>OZ253677.1:0-4800000 GCA_965263475.1 Mariniblastus sp. | reverse complement strand
CGACTGTTAAAAACGGCATTTTCGGAGGCTTGCGATTTGGCCTGGAATTTTGAACAGACAGTTTGAAAACCAAATGCCAAAATGCAACCTTGGCAACATACTGAATTCTCGTTGAGCAAAAACCATGGCAACTAAAGCGAACCACAAGACCAACCGTTCTGAAATCCGCACGTTCGCCCAAATTGTCAATGTTGGACCGGCGATCGCTGCAGATTTCGAGTTGATTGGTGTTGCGACGCCGCAACAGCTAGTCGGCGAGAATCCGTTGCGGCTCTACGAAAAACTGCTCAAGACGACGGGCCATTTTCACGACCCTTGTGTGTTGGATGTGTTCATGGCAACCGTGGACTACATGAACGGAAACCCTCCGCAGACTTGGTGGAGTTTTACATCAGATCGAAAACGCAGGTATGCGAATCAAGTTGCGAAACTGCGCGAACTATTTTCGGCGCCAATGCAGGCTAATTGACCCCAACGCACGTATGCTAACGTGGGCGATGTTTATCGATCAAGTCCTTAACACCATCAGGATCGGGCATCCCAGAAACGGCAATTTCGATTCCGCTCTGACCGGAACTAGAAATGCCCAACGTGCCGACATCAAATATCCGTTGAAAGAACGTTTGGTTGAGCTGCACGTTACGGACGTCTTTGTGCCATACCTCGGTAATCGACTTCGACAGAATGCCTTTTCGCAAACTCGTTCGATCGCTCGTGACGGTCAACGTTGTCCCTTTACATTTGATCCACCAAACCAAAAAAATGATCAATCCGACACCAACCAAGCATAAGATACATGTCAGTACAAACCAAACTGGTTGGTTGCGAAACATGGACGGATTTTCTTCGTAGTATACGACTTCTTCCGTCGAGGTTTTCTCCGCAGTCATCATGTCAATCATTGCTTCCTTATTTTTTTCCAGCATTGGCCGATAGACCTTGTTCGGCCGGAAACGGGTTTTCTTGGCGACATAAACTATTTTTTTCGATGGTCTGTTGCGCGACAAGGACTCCTAGCCAATTCACGATTGGCCATTTGAATCCTAATCCACTAAAATAACGCACGTTGAATTGGGACCCCTTTAAAAAAACTAACTTCCGGCCGTTTGCCGCGACTGGTGGCAAGACGGGACAGGGCAATGAAAGGTTCGTCATGCATTGGCTTTTAGGTGCAGTGGGTGGGCTTCTTGGTGGTGTTGTTGGCTACTTTGCCGTGTCTTGGCTAGCTCAAAACGGATTCTACGCGATGGTTTTGCCGGGTGCTTTGGTTGGGCTGGGAACAGGCTGGCTCGGACGATCCCACTCGTTGCCGCGAGGTATCGTGGCTGGAGTCGCCGCCGTCATTTCCGGAACCCTAATCGAATGGCAAGTTTTTTATTCCGCCAATGCATTGAGTTTTTTCCTCCAGAATATAAACGAAATTGGTGCCGTTTCGTTCGCGATGATTGGACTGGGAGGTGTCTTGGGCTTTGCCTTTGGTAAAGGAAATCCTCAACTGGTGACCATAAAACCTGCCGGATCGGAATAGCATCTCAGTGCAACCGCGCTTGCCAATTGCGTCGGGCTTCGCTAGGGTCTCAATATTACGTAGATACAACTTTGATTGACCAGCGATCGAACATAATGGCGAGTATCAGGTTTCGCCACACCATCTGCTTCAGGCTTCCTGAATTAGGCCTTCTACGGAGATTACAGTGAAAAAAATCTATCTTGACTACAACGCGACAACCCCCGTTGCGCCTAGCGTTCTCGAAGCCATGCAACCGTTCTACATGGAGCACTATGGCAACCCTTCTAGTTCACATACGTTAGGGCGCGCTGCCGCCGAAGCCATTGAAGACGCCCGCGGCAAAGTTGCCGGAATGATTGGATGCCACCCTGAAGAAATTATCTTTACCGGCGGTGGCACTGAATCCAACAACTTGGCAATCAAGGGCACCATGTTTCAAACCGCTGGAAACCTCGGCGGACATATGATCATTTCCGCGATCGAACACCCGGCCGTTTCCGAACCCGCAAGATTCTTGGAACGACTCGGTTTTGATTTGACCGTAATACCTTGTGATTCCAAGGGAGTCGTCGCCCCTGACGACGTAGACCGTGCGATCCGCTCAGACTCGATGTTAGTCAGCATCATGCATTCCAATAACGAAGTCGGCTCCATTCAACCCATTTCCGAAATCGCAAAAATTTGTCAGGAAAAAAACGTCAAGCTGCATACCGACGCCTCGCAATCTTGTGGAAAAGTTGCGACCGATGTTGAAGCGCTGGGCGTCGATATGCTGACCATCGCGGGGCACAAATTTTACGGCCCCAAAGGCATTGGTGCTTTGTATGTTCGTGGCGGCACGCCGTTGGAACCCTTTATGCATGGAGCGGCCCATGAACGGGGCTTGCGTCCCGGCACGGAAAATACACCAAGCATCGTCGGCCTAGGTATGGCGGCGAAACTGGCAGGACAAGCCATCGACGACAGCTATGCGAAAATGTCCGAAATGCGCGACCAATTGCTTGGGCTGTTACGCGAAAACATCGACGGACTCGTTGTCAACGCGGAGGCAGCGGAGCGCCTACCCAACACTTTAAGCGTGTCGTTGCCCGGTGTCTTGGGAACTGAAGTACTCGCGAGAATCCCCGAGTTAAGCGCATCAACGGGATCGGCATGCCATAGCAGTTGCAACGAATCCTCAGTACTCGGCTCTATGGGCGTAGCGCCCGAAACCATTCAAGGAACGTTGCGATTGAGCGTCGGTTGGCATACGAATCAGGATGAAATCGAGCGCGCCGCGAACCTGATCGTCGACGCTTGGGAAAACCTTTTTCAGCCGGCATAGAAACGATGTTTACCATCGAACTTGAAAATTCGCTTTCCGCTGATGAATTTATCGACGTGTTGAAACGTTCGACGCTCGCAGCGCGTCGGCCCGTCGAGAACTTTAAACAAATCGAATCGATGCTGCAGCATGCCGATGTGATTGTCACGGCTCGACGAAGCGTGGATCAACGATTGGTCGGCGTTTCACGAGCAATTACAGACTTTAGTTACTGCACCTACCTGTCGGACCTAGCTGTGGACCAAGACTTTCAAAATCAGGGACTTGGCCGCTTACTGATCGACGCGACGCACCGTGAAGCCGGCGCATCGACGAACCTGATTCTGCTAGCCGCACCGGCCTCCGAAAAATACTACCCTCACGTTGGTTTTCAGGCTCACAAGTCATGCTGGGTGATGCCCGGTCGGCCAATTGACTAGGCTAAATTTCTGAAAATCAGTACAAAACCTGAGATACAATCGCGCGCCGCGCGTGTCAAATACATCGCGCTACCGCAGTCTAGACGATTGCGATTCAGAACAATGGCAAACGGAAGGCCTAGGCGAGATATCGACGCTGCTTTTGCACACCTCGTCCATCGAGATCACTTCACCGACTTTTGCTTGATCTGACTGTGAAAGTCAATTTGCTTAATCGGTGCTGCAACAATGTGCAAAACCACGCCCGAAAAAATGAGACTCAAATAACCCGATAGTGGTACCAGCAAGCCGCCACGCTCAGTAAAACCGTACAAATCAAACATACAAACGACAAACACCAAGAACAAAAGCAATTGACCGCTATGTTCGATCCAAGCGCCAACACGATTTTTTGATTGCATATCATCTCCCCGAATTGAATAACTGGTATTCGGATAAACAGAAACAACATTGTCCAAATATTTAAATTTTTCAAAAAAGATGTTCTTATGGTCTTTTTGCACGCCGATAAATCCGTATACGCGAATCCGTGGACGACGATATTGAACCGCTGTTAGCGGTACATAGATATAGATTCGTCAAATACGTGCAAAGACTGACTAGTCCTCGTCGCCTCTGAGTTTGGCAAGCACGCTATAGTCTTCCAGCGTACTGGTATCCCCAGCAATCTCCGCTTTTCCGGCGGCAATATCTTTCAATAGACGCCGCATAATTTTACCGCTTCTCGTTTTTGGTAGCGCGTCGGTAAATCGAATTCCATCGGGAACGGCCAACGAACCAATTTCTTTGCGAACATGTTGCTTCAGTTCGTTTTGTAATTCCTCAGAAGGCTCGACGTCCTTGACAGTGACAAATACTACGATCGCTTGTCCTTTAATTTCATCGGGGCGTCCAACAGCTGCTGCTTCGGTGACCGACTCGTGCGACACCATCGCACTTTCGACTTCAATCGTGCTCAAGCGGTGACCCGAAACATTGATGACATCATCAATGCGGCCCATGATCCAATAATACCCGTCGTCATCGATGCGTGCATTGTCGCCCGTCAAATAGTTTCCAGGATAAGTTGACCAATATTGGTCGTGAAAGCGCTCGGCATCTCCCCAAATGCCACGCAACATCCCCGGCCATGGCTTGGCAATACACAGCATACCACCTTGATTCTTATCCACCGGCTGAAGCGTTTCATCGACAATCACGGGGACAATTCCTGGCAGCGGTTTCGTGCAACTGCCAGGTTTAGTCGACGTAGCGCCAGGCAAAGGCGACATCATGATGCCTCCCGTTTCGGTTTGCCACCACGTATCCACGATTGGGCATCGTCCGCCACCAATTTTTTCATGATACCAAATCCAGGCTTCCGGATTGATCCCTTCGCCAACGGTGCCTAACAATCGCAAGCTACTCAAATCATGTTTTTCAACATGTTCATCGCCCCATTTGATGAATGCTCGAATCGCAGTCGGCGCGGTGTATAAGATAGTGATCTTGTGTTTTTCAATTAACTCCCAAAAACGATTTTCCGCAGGAAAATTAGGGGCCCCTTCATACATCATCACCTTGGCACCATTGGCCATCGGACCATATACGATATAACTGTGGCCCGTGATCCAACCGCAATCGGCCGTGCACCAATACACATCATCTTGACGAAAATCGAAGACCCATTCAAACGTCTTCTTTGTCCAAATGTTGTATCCGGCCGTGGTATGCCGAATTCCTTTTGGCTTGCCCGTTGACCCACTGGTATACAAAATAAATAGCGTCGTTTCACTATCCAGTGGGACAGCTGGACAGTCGTGCTCAGCTGCATTCACCAAGTCGTGCCACCAAAAGTCGCGGCCTTCGGTCATCGAGCATTCATTTTCGACGCGCCGCAATACCACACATTTTTCAACCGAAGGCGATTTTTGCAGAGCCTCGTCAACGGTTTGTTTCAACGGCAGAACTTTGCCGCGACGATATAGACCATCGGACGTCAATTGAATTTTAGCTTGAGCATCGTTGTTACGATCCGCAATCGCCTCTGCTGAAAATCCTGCAAATATTACCGAGTGAACGGCACCAATTCGAGCGCAGGCCAACATCGCAATCGCCAATTCAGGCGTCATTGGCATGTAGATCGAGACGACGTCACCTATCTCACAGCCCAAACTTTTCAAAGCATTGGCAAACTTACAAACCTCGGCGTGCAACTCCCGATAAGTGAGCTGGCGTTGATCTCCAGGCTCGCCTTCCCAAATTATGGCAACATCGTCACCACGCCCATTGGCGATATGGACGTCCAAGCAGTTGTAACAGATATTCGTTTTTCCTCCGACAAACCAAGAACAAACATCACCATCGCGACTCATGACTCGGTCGAAGGGCTTGAACCAATGCAATTCTGATTCTGCAATCTGCCCCCAAAACTTCTCTGGATCGGCGGCCGCACGATCGTAAAGTTCTCGATACTGGGCCATCGAACCAATTCGAGCCTGGGATGAAAACTCCTGACTGGGCGGGAATCGCCGGCTTTCTTGCATGACCGAATCAATTTGCCCGGTTTCGGTTTCTGACATGGTCGACTCCAGATCAATTTTGGGAAACAATTGTTTATCGATGATGCGGATTTTATGGCCGTTAAAAAAACGTGTCAACGAACCCACGTACCGAAACGCAATCAACCTCTCGTCCGAAATGAAACCAATTTAACATGCCAATGAAACCCAAAACGCTGCCGACCATCGCCAACTGCGACGGCTGTGGCGTTTGTTGTTTACATATGGGCTACCCAGCTTTTATGTTGCCGCGCGCGCCAATTTCATTTGACTCCGAACTGACCAAAGAAACGCAACAATTACTGATCAGTGGCTGGACACAAGCTGAACTCGAATCCGGTACCGATGGTGAATCCCATTGGCACAACCTTCCCGAGGAACTGCGGACAGAATGGTTGGACTACGTCAAGAATTACGAATCGGTCGAAGAACTTGACGGACCATGTTTTTGGTTCGACATGGAATCCCGCCAATGCAAAAACCACCCCTATCGCCCCCAAGTGTGCCGTGACTTTGAAGTCGGCAGCGAAACATGCCACCAATGGCGACGTCACTATCATCACACAATAAAGTGATATTCAATTGGACAACGCGCCCACCGATTCACAAGTTCGGTCGCCAACGTATCGTGGCCTTAATGTGAAAACGGAATCGAAGAATGATGCAGATCAATAACGAGTTTGCTCCTCCGACGCCGATAACCAAACGTGTACTCGACCTTGATTGACTCGCCGTCAATTTTCGTGAAAAAGTAGTTCCCCATTGCGATCGCTCGCGAATCTTCTTCGACAATACTATGATTCATGAAGCGCACGGCGACGAACGGCGCGATGGCAAATCCCTTATCTTCGGTGAAACCCTTCTGTGCGAAGTCATTGCCCACAAAATACGAGAGCGCGCCGTCCGCAGTGGGTCGAAACTGAACGTGTTCACACTTGGTCGGTTTAAACAGCACGTCACCGTCGCCGTATGCGTACAAGTCCTTAATGTGTTTTTTAGCACAAGCAACTATATCGCCACCTGTCATGTAATCTTTCCCAATGTTAACGATTGCACTTGCCCACCGATCTTGAGCCTGCAGGACTTCACTCTTTGTAATCTTCTTTTTTGCCATGGGTGATACCTCTCAAAGATTCAATGACTCGATGCTACTTATTCGCCAAACGCCAACAACAACCAAATCTCCTTCACCAGCAACGCAAATGCACTGGAATTTCTGGACCTCGATCGGGGCATTGCGAGTAGCGACTCAATGGCGTCTAAGTAGTTATCTATTATAAATGGGAGCCAGAGCGGAGTCGAGCATTCGGGCCGCTTCAAAAGAAGATCCATGCGATGCAAACTTTTTGCTGTAATCTCACGACGATGATAAACGACAAGGGTTTTAAATTCAGTTAACAGCGGTTTCAATTGCTAAGAATCGCAAACGCTTTTAATTGCAGGTTTCTTGGATGGAGAAAGCCTCCCCGTTAAAATCGGACTACGTGATCTATTGTGGCTGATGATTGTGGCCGCGCTTTTGATGGTGATTTTCACTAACATGTTTGCTTATCGTGCCAAACACCGAGAACTCATGAATCGACTACAAGCAACGCAGGAATTAGAAGCGGCATTGGTCGAAACTCTGAATCAATTCCAATCAACCTCTACGACCGATAAGCAACCTGATTTTGATCAGTCACCAAAACAACAACTACCTAGGAAAACGAAATGAGAAAAATCACTGCTCGCAACATCGCCAAATTGGCTGCGATTGCCCTGTGCTTGTTGCTGACCGAACCTGTTCTGGCGCAAGCAAGCAACGCCGAATCCAAACCAAAAGATGAACAGAACGACTTCGTGTTTCAAGGTGAATACTCTGGCCAGCTAGGAACCGATGAGAAAACAAAGTTTGGAGTTCAGGTTGTCGCTAGAGGCGACGGCAAATTTAGTGCGGTCGGGTTCCCAGGTGGACTTCCGGGAGATGGTTGGGCCGGTGAAAAACTGGATATTAAAGATGCGGAACTCCGAGACGGCAAACTGATGCTGGTCGCAGAAACCGGGACGGGAGTGATAGAGGATGGCAACACCATGTTCGTCAGTTCCCCAGATGGCTGGGACTTGGGGGCGCTAAAGAAAGTCGTTCGAAAGAGCCCAACGTTAGGAAAACAACCACCTCAAAATGCAATCGTGTTGTTTGACGGGAGTAGTTCGGATGGATGGAAAAATGGCAAGATGTCCGACGACAATCTGTTGTGCCAGGGCACAACCAGCAACAGGAAATTTGGCAGCCACGAATTGCATATCGAATTTCGGTTGCCATTCATTCCCAAAGCGAGAGGACAAGCTCGTGGAAATAGCGGCTTGTACGTCCAAGGCAGGTACGAAGTGCAAATGTTGGATTCATTTGGTTTAGACGGCAAGATGAACCAGTGCGGCGGAATCTATTCGGTCAAAGACTGCGATTTGAACATGTGCTTTCCCCCGCTCAGTTGGCAAACGTATGACATCGAATTCACCGCAGCCAAATACCAAGACGACAAACTCGTTGCGAATCCTCGAATGACCGTCTATCACAACGGAGTCAAGATTCACGACAACGTCAAACTCCCTAGCAATCGCGGCACAACGGCCGCACCCGTAAAGGCTGGACCAGCCAAAGGCCCCATCTATCTCCAAGACCATGGCAGCCCCGTCAGATACCGCAACATCTGGGTCGTCGAGAAAGTCAACTAGCAATGAGCATCAATCCGAGACCAAATCCTCAAGACAATATTTTCGTTGTTCCAACCATAGTTTACCGCCCTCCGATGCTGGGACGTTTGGGGATCGGCATATTCGCGACGCGGTTCGCGAATGGGTTTGCCGATCTGATCGTCTTATCCGCCGACGATCAACTGAACGAAAGCACCAACGTCTAGTAAATCAACCAGACCATCACCGTTGATGTCCGCCTTCTCCGAAAATTCAGCGTTGACAATCAAGTCGACGAACGGGGCAACATCAAGAATATCAATAGTGCCGTCACAGTTGACATCACCAAGCAGCGCTGAATCGACATAAATCGTAAACGCTCCGTTAAGACCTCCTTCAAGCATGGCTTCGAATATGATCCATTGGCCATTACTGCTCATTGAAAATTGATCGGTAAAAGAAGCCATCGATTCAATGACCATGCCGTCGACCATGCTAACTCCAACTTGAACGATCAGCTCATCGTTTAAAAACAATCCACTATTTTGATTTGTGTTTGGGTCATCCCATTCGCCAAACCAGAGCACGTCGCCGCTATTGCCGATTCTAATCGGACCATTGGACGACCCGAATCCGGTAAAGACAAAACCGCCGGGTGCCGGATCTCCCTCTCGCACCAAGATCGAACGATTCTTGACAATCACGTCGTCCGAACCTGTGTCGCCCGATAAGTTAGCTTTGAATACAACGTCGCCATTGTCGTTCAGATCCATACTACGAAAATCGAGTGTTTCATAATTCTGCCCAGCGACCGGTGACGGTGATCCTTCCTGCGCAATCATGGTTTGGTCCAAGTAGATGGCATGGTCCGACGAAGTATCCCCAGTCAATTCGGCAATAAACAGGACTTGGCCACTGTTGTTATAGGCAGATTCGTGAGGTCCGGTACCAAAATCCTCAACCGCTTCGGTTTGACCGGCCAGAATATCGCCCTCTTTGGCAACAACGACTTGAAGCGATTCGTCGATCAACATGACCGCGCGATCGACCGAAGAATTGATAGCCGGGTCGTCAATGGACGCGATGACCATCAACCGGTCTTGATCATTAATTTTCACATCAAAGAACCCGATGAACGGTGTGTTCGGACTGAAGTCTTCGGCAACCGAGATTTCAGATTCTTGAACGACCAAGTTCAAATTGATGTACAAACCTGAATCTTCGTTCCCAGGCAAAGGGTCAAGAAAAAAATTGAAACCGCCGTTGCCATTGTTGTTAATCGTTACCGAGTCAAACGAATCGACAAAAGCGCCTGCCGGCCCGCTGATGTCCCCGATCACTCCTTCCTGAACCAGTGGAACGTTGTTGAAAAGCAGCACACCGTCTTGCTCGGCATCTGCAAAGTCCGTATTCACTTCAATAATAGCATCGCCATGATCGTTGATCGCTACGTTTTCGATAAACTCAACCAACCCGATCGTCGGAATTGAATCGCCTTCCAATACCAGGGACTCAATGGGATACGGATCTTGGGCAGTCGATAAAATTGTCAAAGTTGAGACCAATATGAACGCGAGCCGTTGGATTTTCATGTTGCACTATCCGGATGTTTTGACGTCACAGCGATCATTCTGTTTCAATCAACAACCGTTGTCAAATTTCATGCAAATGAAAGTTCTCCTATTTTTCGACTCCTAAGCTAAGTCAATGGCCGCTCGCGTTTAAACAATAAGCTGGTGAAATCGTCAATCGCCTTGGTTCATCCCAACTATTCAATCGATCTAAAACAAGGCGAGAAGCAGCGGAGAACCGTGGTTGACCATAAATTCAGAACAAACAACCCCGCGACGGATTGCCAGTTCAATTTACCGCGACGGATTTCGCCACCGACGTCTTTGGCATCCAAATCTTAAAACCAGCGATTTCCAGGTCAGGTCGAAAGTTTTCCGCAATGTACTCGGATAACGGCGAGTTTTTCGGCAAGGGTGAATTCGAATAGGTCGAAACAACAACCACACGATCGATTTCTTCCAAACGATCTACGGTGCGTTGCTGCTGATGCTCGTTTAGCATATACGGCCAAATCGTTGCGTTAATGGCTGTCGGTGGCTCGATCCCGGCCCAAAAGTAAACGCAGTTTTGCGTGCTTTCTCGAAAAATGAACGAATCGGATTCGTCACGCAAAAACTCAACCAGTTGATGGTACTGACGAACTTTGGTTTCTGGTAATCGCATGAGACTGGCACCCGGAAAACCTAAAGCAACAAAAGACTGACGTCTTTGCCAAAGACTAACGTCCCGATACAACAGAGTCGAGATCGAAACGCCCATCAAAAGCCCAACGATTGCCCAACGTTTTTGCACATACGATTGTGATTTCCAAAGCAACCGCAAATCCGCATCAACGAAGTCGTGGGTCGCTATCAGCAACACCAAAATCAGCGGGAAAGTTCCCATGGCAATTTGACTGCCAGGAATTGGATAACAAATTAAAAGTTGAAAAGCGGAAACAAAACACAGCATGACACGGGCAAACGAATTTGCCAAGTCATCATCGCTACTGTTGGGTAGTGACTGTTTTGAGAAACTGATCCCTGGAAAAAGAATCACCCATGAGAACAGCGGCCCGAAACTCATCAACGTTTTGACATGCAATCTTCCTTCGTATCCACCGCCGGAAGGGGTCGCCGTTTCAAAGAAAAATTGGACGAGCAAGACGGCCAACAACCCAATCGAAACGAATCGCAGCACCGACAACACCCACAACTGATTTCGCAAAAACAAAATCGCCAGCACACCGCTGGCCAGGACCGCAGGAATGATTGCCACTGTTACAGGCGGAGGTGAAAAGAACGATCCGGCAAAACCTAAATGTTGCAGAACGATGCCATGAATCAATCCATCGACGGAAGTTCCCGACAGCCAAGCCATCCCCACAAAAAACAACATCGTCGATATTAAGACGCCGGAAAACACCACCAGTTCGCGATTGGAAATGCACTTCGAGATATTCGCTCGTTCCTGAACAGCAACCACCAGACCGAGAGAAGCAAACGTCACCATTGGTAAGAGGACGGCTGCTTGAATGCTCCAATACTTCGCAATCAACAATACTGGAATCCCCATCCCAGCCATTAACGCGCGAGGCCGTACCATCTCGATAAACCGATTCGATTGGGCGGTGACCAACAACGTTGAACCAACACCCAAGACCAACAGGATACCAATGTTTGCTTTGGTCATGCATACGACGCCAACGACAATCGCCAACAAGGCAACCAGCCGTTCGGGTTTCAGCCAGCGGTTTGCATTTGCAGTTCGCAGCTGCGTCGAAAAAAAAATCACGACTGCAACCGATAGTGCTGCAATATCTTGCGGATGACCTGGCTCGACACAAAATCTTTCCAACAAACAAAACACCGCCGTAAATCCGACGACCGCCAACCCCACCGAACGGGTCATCAAATAGGTCGTCGCGAAACAGACTATACAGATCCCAATCCATTGAACCAGCGCTTTCATTCGAATCACATCGTGGGTCACTGGCCAATTGAAAATACTGTGTAGCACGGAATGGATTTGAAAAAACGCCGGACCGTACTGGGTATACGTTTCATCGTACAAGGGTCGTCCTTGCAACACATTGTGCAGAGACATCATTACGTACCCTTCGTCATCGTAATCGACGAACGTACTGAAGACCTGTTGAAAACCGGCAAAGCTGGCCAGCGCGATCAAGACAAGTATGACGAGGCCAATCGCACCTCTGGAGAATGTCGAGGAACTCGCCATAACTAAACACTCTCAGTCGGTTGGACCGACCCTGACTGCAATGGAACCGTAACCGGTACGGGGACATGTTGTTTCCCCACTGATTCCTTCAAATCAGAAATGGTTGACAAGATCTCGGTTTCTAAATCGCGATTATTGCTGTCTGGGAAATTGACCTTGCTGTGTATGATAAACGGTGGCCGTGCTCGAACTTGATCGTAAATCCGAATCACATATTCTCCTAGAACCGCAATGCCGAGTGAATTGAGGGCACCAAACAAAGACGCCACGATCGTCATCGATGCCCATCCCGGCACGGCCAATCCTGTCACCCATTTGTGATACAGGGTAAATCCGGTACACGAAAAACAGACCGCGATCGATACCAGTGCAAGCGCATAGAACATCGAAAGTGGTACCCGCGAAAACGAGAAAATGGCGGTCTTGGCTAACTGAAACAACTGCAGTGTCGATACTCGTGGTTGATCGTCGTACCGTTTTCCGCGTTCGACGGGCACCCCCGTTTGACGAAACCCAACCCATTGCCGCAATCCTGGAAAATAACGATCGCGCTCGCACATATTGACAATTTGTCGCGCGACGGCTCGATCGATCAGACCAAAATTGCCGGCGTCCATCGGCATCCTTGTCTGAGATACCAAATTCAAAACGCGATAGAACGAGAAAAAAAGAAGGCGTTTCCAAGATTTTTCTTTTCTTTGCGTCCGGGTTGCATAAACGACGTCGTAACCCTGACGCCAACGCTCAATGAATTTTGCCAAAGCGCCGGGGTCATCTTGCAAGTCTGAATCCATCAAGACCACCGCATCACCTTGGGCATGAATTAGGCCGGCATGAACAGCGGGTTGATGTCCAAAGTTCCGAGAAAAATGCACCACCTTTACACGTGGATCGAACGCCGCCAAATCGTCCAGCAATTGGCTGCTCGAATCCGTTGATCCATCATTAACGAACACCATTTCAAAATTCGCGTCGCAAGCAGCGATGCTCAACGCCAACGCTTCATACAACATCTTCAACCCGTCCGATTCGTTGAAAACGGGCAAGACGATTGATATCAATGGAATTGAGTTTCGTTGTCGCTGGGAGTTCATTTGCGCAACACTCCAACTAATGACAAGCCCATGGGGACGCGCGAGTGGTTCACGAACCAGCGTTCAAATCCCGCCATTGTCAACAACATGTTATTGACGGCAGAACTCACTCTCGGGAATTCGGAACCGCGTTCCGCGCTGGGGAAAACTTTTTGATAGCCACGAACGGCAACTGCGGCAGGAAACGCGAACGCATTCCAATACGTCATCCGCTGAACCTTGAAGCCAGCCGCCAACGCTTGTTTTTCCATCGTGGCTTTGGTGTATCTGCGAAAATGGCCCAACCGACGATCCCAATCACCGAACAGCCATCCGTGAGCCGGCACGGTAAACACAATCCCGCCACCAGGCACGAGTATGTCCGCCACATGTCCCATAACCGCGACCGGATCTTCCAAATGCTCGAGCACATCTAACATGACCGCGACATCGACCGACTCGTTTTCCAGCGGCCATGGCAAAGAAAGGTCGTGAACGTGAACATCTTCAAGGCCGCGTTGCCTGGCGTGCGCGACCGATTCTTGCATGATGTCAAAACCGGCAACATTGTAACCCAGCTCTTGAAAGCTGATCAGGTTCTTAGCCGAACCAATACCGCCTTCGACCAGACGTCGCGGCGGTGGAAACTCTTTTTTCAAAATAGAAGTTACCAATTCACGCTTGGCAACATGCCACCAATAGTGATCTTCCAGTTGGATCAGTTCATCAAGATGCGATGATTCCATCGTTTACGCCTCGTCAATTGTGACGCAACGGCTGTTCGAACCACCAAACTACGCCTCCCCTGCGCCACTGAAGTCTAACTCCTGCGCCAGTTTTGCCCGGTAAAAAATGCCCGTTAAAGCTTGAGAATCCAGCATACTCCAGTACAGCGGCCATAATCAACACAACCGGAGGCCAAGAACTTTTGCTAAACTTTCGGAAACGATACAAATTACAATCATCGTCCTATCTTGAATTTCCCAAACAATTATTCGTTTTCCAATAAAGACTCGCCGCTCTCTGACGAACCATATTGGCAACGCAACCCTTCGGAGTTTTGAACTGCCCATGAAGTGCCCAGCCTGCAAATCAAAGTTGAACCGAGTTCAATACGAAGGCATCCATATTCACCAATGCTCGGCCTGTTTTGGCCACCTCGTCAAATTTGAACGCCTCAAGACGATTGAGGTACGCCGCGAAAAAACAGAAGAAGCGCTGATGGATGAAATGGTCCAATCCGGCGAAGACACGGCTGAGAAAATTCGCTGCACGCGCTGTCTTTCCAACATGGAAAAAAGAAAAAAGAAAATCGGCCCTTGGGATTTTTTTATCGACCGCTGCAATCGATGCAAATTGACATGGCTCGACGCCGGCGAATTGGCCAAATGGCAAGTAATTTACCAATTCAGTGAAAAAGGAGAAGAGGCAGAGCGTTTTCGCCAAAGACTTGAAAACATGACGCCGGCCGAAAAAGCCGAATACGAAGAGCGGATCGCCAATCTGCCGGAAGAAAACGTCTCTCTTGAAATTTTCGCAGCACTGGCCACAAACTGGCAATTCGGTCGGTATCACCATTTCGATTTATTTTGACGTAGCGTTTTACTGCGGCTTTTACTATGAATTCTTTTCAAAGATCACTGCCGTACAAGCGTATATCCGTTCCGGCAAAACCCATCGCCATGGATCGGTCACTTTCACCGATTTCAAGACCCGCTTGATGTCTTCTTGCTCAAATGACGCGACGATCATGCCGGGATTCAGGCCATGTAGAAAATTGCGTTCTTTGATCGCTTGGCTAACCGTCTCTTTGAGATCGGTTGTGGTGAACAGTTCTGGCAATGAGACACTGGACACGAAATCGCTGAATAGAAAACCCGTGCCACCTGGTTTGAGCAGTCGCAACATCAATTGGATGTGGCGTTGGCGAATCAATTGCAGCAATTCTACAAAACGCGGCTCCCCTTCCCCGATACATTCCGTGGCGTGATGTAACAATTGAGACAACAAACAGGTCGATGCAACACTATCGTATTGTGTGGATAGAGATTCGATATCCTTGCGGGCCACATCAAACACCGAATCCAATAGCGAATCTGCCGGAGCCCCTTTGTATTGATTCAATATCTCGTGGACGCCCGTAACATCGGTCGCAGGCAAAACCTCAATCGACTTATTGTCGACAACACCTTGCCGTTGGAGCCCGACTTGAACATCCTGGGGGCGGATGTCGACGAGAGCTACTTTTTCAAATGCACTTGCAAGTTGCTTCAAATCCAAGTCATTGCAGAATCCGGCGCCCAGGACGCACAACGAACGGGCAAAGGGTGCCGAGTGACGCTGAATGAAACTGCCGATAATTTCGCGATGGTTGCGAAACGTCTCCCAATTGGTCAGTTCTTTTTCAGGGCGGAAGTCTTCTTTCCAGCCACCTACGAATTCGAATTCAGCCATCGGGACCAGTATCTTAAAGAAGGGAAAACATCAGGATTATTGCAGACTGGACCGACATCCGTGAATGGCAAAACGGATGCCGGGTCACGCGGGTTCCCTGCGGATACAAAAAAACGCCGGCCATACGACCGGCGTTTTCAGTTTAACAAACTGTTAGTCTTCTCGCTCGGATTCAAGCGTTGGCGTTCCAAACAACGGGCCACTTTCACCCAAACCACCCTTGAGATCAGTTGGTGCTTCTGATGACGACGCAGTATGCTGTTCTTCTTCTTTGGCAGCTGCTGCTTCTTGTTCTTCCGTCCAATCGATCCGTCTTCGCGACAAGCCGATTTTTCGCTCTTCGGTATCCACACGAAGGACTTTAACCTCAAGCTCGTCGCCAACTTTGACGTGATCTTCCGGGTTCTCAATCTTGTCATCCGAAAGTTCGGAAATATGAAGCAGGCCTTCCAGCCCGTCTTCCAACCCGACAAATACACCAAAGTTTGTTATCTTGGTGACCTTTCCACGAATCACTTGGCCAGGCTGATATCGCCCGGGAATGTCCGTCGACCAGGGATCGTCGTTCATTTGCTTCAAACCCAAAGCAATCCTTCGACGTTCGATATCGACCGCCAAGATCTTGCATTCGACTTCTTCCCCTTTTTCAAGCATTTCGTTGGGATGACTGATTTTCTTCGTCCAAGACATATCAGAGACATGCAGCAAACCATCGATCCCTTCTTCTAGCTCGATGAAAGCACCGTAGTTCGTAAGGTTACGAACGCGGCCTTTGACCAAACGGTCGATCGGGTAGTTGGCTTGAACCGTATCCCACGGATTGTCTTGCGTTTGCTTCATCCCCAGAGACATTTGCTCCCCGGACTTGTCGATGCCCAATACGGCAACATCGATTTCGTCGCCGATCTTCACCAATTCATTGGGGTGATTGACGCGACGGACCCAAGACATTTCAGAGATGTGGACCAGACCTTCGATTCCGGCTTCAAGTTTGACAAACGCACCATAGTTCATGACGTTGACAACTTCACCAGTATTGATGCTTCCAATGGGGTATTTTTCTTCAACATTGTCCCAAGGATTGGGCAGCATCTGTTTCATACCGAGCGCGATTTTGACTTTTTCGCGGTCGATATTCAACACTTTGACTTCGATCTCTTCGTCCATCGAAACTTTTTCAGATGGATGATTGATACGCGTATGAGACATGTCGGTAATGTGCAACAGGCCGTCAATACCACCCAAGTCAACAAACGCGCCAAAGTCCGCGATGTTTTTGACAACGCCTTTACGAACGTCACCAACTTCCAATTCGCTCATCAAACGCGCCTGTGAATAGCTTCGCTCTTTCTCGATCAAGCTTCGGCGGCTGACAACAATGTTGCGACGCTGGTCATCAATCTTCAAAACTTCGCACTGGACAACACGCCCGATGAACTCGCCAATATCGCCGGGACGACGAATATCGACTTGGCTCGCAGGCAAGAAAACTTGAACACCAATATCGACCAGCAAACCACCTTTGATTTTGCGGGTACAAGTACCAGTGACAATGTCGTTTTCTTTGACTGTCGATATGACGTTTTTCCAGTGGATGATATGGTCGGCTTTCTTTTTGCTGACCGCAATCAATCCGTGAGGATCGTCCGCTCGTCCGGACTCGTCCTCAAGGTCTTCAATCAAAACCTGTAAGGTTTGGCCGACTTCAGGTTGTTCTTCGTGAAGCTCCCACTCACTTCGTGGGATGCTGCCTTCACTCTTAAAGCCAACGTCAATGACCACGTAGTCATCGTCGACGCGGACAATTTTCCCTTCAATGATTTCGTTTAATTCAAATTTCTTTTCTTCGATTTCGGATTCGGGAAAAATGATATCTCCCAAGTCCACATCGTCGGCAAACATCGCATCCAATTCCTGTGCGATGTCATCATCTTCTAAAGTTCTAATGAGGTTTCGATTGACCATAAAAAATACGCTTTCGGTCGCCAATAAGCGGCCAATGGGGTTGCCTGGCAAAATGCCAAGTCATCGGTGAAAAAAACACCGTTACCGAAAATCGGCAACGGTTGCTTGGTAATCGCACAAATATACCAAAGTCGAAATTGATACACAACGTAAAGTGAGCCAAAACACCCGCATTTTCAGCCATTTTAGCCGACCCGAACCCTTGCCCGGATGAAACTGTCGTTACAACAGCCGGATATTAACCGATCGTAAAGAATTCACATCCAGATTGCTTTACTCGGCAAATCTAGCGAAAATATAGACATCGTTTTTGCACGACGCGGTGCGAAATGACTACCTACCTCACCAGCCAACCCTTCTACGGCTGCGGTTGGAGCGTGAGAACACTTTGAGAAAGGAGGTGAGTCTTGAATTATTTCTGTACTAGCCGAGGTGGTTCTGCCTAATGGCGTCGGCGGATGCCGATTGGCAGCCACCGCAAAAAGTACGGGAAATCAGTCCCGACAATTAAGCCCGTTGCTATCTTTGCAGCGGGCATTTTTTTGGAACGAACGGTCAACGGTCGTCTTGGCGGTGCTAGCCCGAATGTGACTTTACCGAATATTCTTGCTTTAACGATTAAACTTTTCGAATGGAATTTGCCGATCAATGCTTTTGAAGCAATACCGTAGCGGTGTTAACCATTATTTACGATGTGGATGTTTTTGAGACGGAGGTCCATCATGCGTCGATTGATTTGTGCGACGCTTTTCGCCATTGCGATTTGTGTCAACACAGGATGTATTTTACCAATTTATGACGCGGATCCGGCCGTCCGTGCTCGGCAAATGATTTTTGCCTCTGAAGACCTGAGATCGCTGCGAGCGGCTTGGCATCGCTTCTGGTTCACCGACCAGCCAGACCATCAAAAGCCAATTCGAACACATGGCGGCATCATTTAAGCGCTGCTGCCGACAATAAATGGGGAGAACCCGTCGTGGCTTCTTAAGAGGCCTCGGCGGGTATTTTATTTGATGGTCTTGGTTTAGTCTTTTATACATCGCAAATTCATTCACGAAGCGAATCCATGAAAGTTCTATCAGGAATCCAACCCACCGGGCGGCCACACTGGGGAAACTACTTTGGCGCGATCCGACAGTACATCGCGCTCCAAGAAGAAGAACAGGCGTTTTATTTCGTCGCGGACCTTCACGCACTGACAACGATCCGCGACAAGGAAACGTTGCAGCAAAATACGTTTAACACCGCCTTGGATATGCTGGCCCTGGGCTTGGATCCAGAAAAAGCAGTGTTGTTCGTTCAGTCCGATGTGCCGGAAGTTTCCGAGCTATGTTGGATCTTGTTGTCGGGCACTCCGATGGGATTGCTCGAACGCTGTGTTTCGTTCAAAGAAAAAAAAGACAAAGGCATCGCGGCCAATACTGGACTTTTTACTTATCCCGTTTTACAAGCCGCCGACATTTTGGCCTATGGTTCAGACACCGTGCCCGTCGGCGCCGATCAAACCCAACATATTGAAGTCACTCGGGATATCGCCAAAGCTTTCAATGCCGCATTCGATGACGAGGTTTTTGTTTTGCCTAAAGCCAAAGTACTGGATTCCAGTGCTAAAGTCCCCGGCACCGACGGCGAGAAAATGTCCAAAAGTTACGGCAACCATATTGAGATTTTTGAGCCGGTCAAACAGATGAAAAAGAAAGTGATGCGGATATCGACCGATTCGCGTCCGATGGAAGATCCGAAAGACCCGAATACCGATCATCTTTATCAACTTTATTCACTGTTCGCTTCCGCCGACGACACGAATGAAATGGCCGAGATGTATCGTCGTGGCGGTTTCGGTTACGGTGATGTAAAAAAGAAACTGGCCGAAGCGAGCGAAACCTATTTTGCCGACGCTCGTCAACGCCGCGAACATATGGAGGCCAATCCGGATCAAGTCAAACAGATCTTGGCCGATGGAGCGACGAAAGCGAGAGCAAAAGCCTCCCAAATCCTCTTGCGTGCCCAACAGGCATGCGGTCTAAAATAGGACTATGAACGTTTTCGGAATTGGTACTGATATCGTTGAATGCAATCGCATTCAGACGATGATCGACAAACACGATACACTATTCATCGATCGTGTTTACACCCCCAAAGAAATTGAATATTGCTCCAATCGGAAAGCATCGGCTCAGCATTTCGCGGGTCGCTGGGCGGCCAAAGAAGCGATTCTAAAAGCATTGGGGACCGGTTGGGCAAAAGGCGTCTCGTGGACCGATATTGAAATTCGCAATGAAATGGGAGGCCAACCCCGTGTGCGATTGGGGGGCGGAGCCAGAGAACTTTGCGAACAAAAAGGGATCACCGAAATTTTGATCTCGATTTCTCACTGTCGGGACTACGCCACCGCATACGCGACGGCATTGAGCGAATGACGTGCTGATTTAATCTGGTGTCGAAAAACGCCAAGACAAACCCATCAGCGAATTATGGCCATCAGCCGATTTCGTTCTGAGATAGTGGCGAACCGTTAGTTTTCATGTGAAAATCCGAAGCC
The DNA here is from genome assembly GCA_965263475.1 of Mariniblastus sp. Taxonomy (GTDB): domain Bacteria; phylum Planctomycetota; class Planctomycetia; order Pirellulales; family Pirellulaceae; genus Mariniblastus. Next base: position 4,779,708 of record OZ253677.1, on the reverse strand, counting down.
GCGACCAGCACGGTTAAATGCAATTTGCTCATGTATTTGGTAACCACCGAATCCTCAATTAGAATGATTTTCCAATCATTCACAGTGTTCACCAGGAGCTCCGTAAGATGTCGCTGACCCGCGCGTTCTTTCTTGTTGTTATCATTGCCGTATTTTGTAGCCCATTTTGTACGCTGCCTTCGCAGGGCCAAATCTGGACCGTTTACAACCGCGTCGATCCCTACCACAGACCCGTCGCACACTCCACTTGCTTTCAGCCACTTGGCATGAGCTGCTATTGGCGCCAGCCATCGGAACTGCCCAACACGCAGATAGAGCCTGCCGACCTGGGAATAGCTCCCGATGCGGGCAACTCCGAACCTAATACAATCACCGTCCCGGCGGAGTCGGTGGTCGAACCGCAAAACAACGACGACGAAGTGATTGATGCGTCCTTAATTGATAATCAAGATTCAGCCAGCGACCTGAGCTCCAGAGCCACGAAACAAATCGACAGAGATTCGGACCTCCAGTCCGAAAACGAAAGTTTGCAAGCCAAGATCTCGGAACTCCAAGATCGCTTGATGGAGGCACGTCAAAAACAAGCAGACGAATTGGAGTCAACGACCGACGCAATACGACAGGCACGCGTCCGATCTCAACAACGCATTGCCGAAGCCATTAGCCAAGCCAAAAAAGAGTCTGCTTGGGAAATCGCAAAATTGCGAAAAGATTCCGAAAAACTGAACCAACAATTGACAACCGAAAAAGAAAAAGCCGCCGCTGACCGGGAAAAACTTCTCAAACGACTTAAAAATGTTGAGGCAAAGCTCAAAAACGCGAAACAAAAAAACAACAAGGACTTGCCGGAACCGCCAAGGCAAAACACCGTCGACGATACTGAAATGAAAAAACAAATCGATCGCGCGATTGAAAAAATTCGCAGGCGCTTCGAAGAGAAAATCAAGCGCGCCCGGAAAGGTGAAAACGCCGACCAGGCGATCGAAAAACTCAGGCAAGAGATGGATGTTCAAATCGAAAAGATCGAAGAACGCATTCGAAATCGTTTCAAGAATCGCCGCTAAGTAATCCACTCATCAACCCAGCGTAATACAATTCAGGCCCACTCATTCATCAGCATTTCGCTGGTTCGTTGCAGCAACTGTCTCAGCCGACCTGGTCGAAAATGTTGGGATTTTCCACCGAAACACCGTACCGATGGCCATCATTGCCAGAACCGCGATCCAACTGATTGAAGAGATCCACGCGCCCATAACGAAGCTCTTGGGTCGATAAACAAATCGGACATGATGTTCTCCCGCCTCGAGTTTGACGCCACGCATGGCGAAATTGGTACGCAAAACTGTACCTTGCTGTTCATCATTTTCACCGGATTTGATGAACACTTGCCACCCCTCGTCGTAGGTTTCGGCGGCCAATAACAGCCCCGGCGACTTCAGGTCGGTCTGGAGAACAACTTCATCGCACGTGTACTTCAACACCTCAACTTCATCGTTACTCGATTGACCGTCACCAAGTTTAACACGTTGCGGCGGCGTATTCGCAGGCAGCTCAAAATCTTCGACGATGGCCAGTGTTCTCAAATCTCGATATTCCGTCAGCGGAAAAATCGCCGACATCATGATCGGAAACCAAGTGGACTTCGCGTGTTTAGAAATCGGTGGATAAACTTCCAATTGCCGGACGACCCGAAACGGCGACAACGCAGACTGGTTGATACGTGATTCCAACATTGGCAATCTGTCCGACGACCTTTCGTAACCTTGAATTTGGGATAACCCTTGACCTCGCGGCATTGCAAAGGCAAAAGGTTCGCTCAGATTGAACGAGGCGTTTCCCCATTTCCGTTTTAGCCCCACGTTGGACAAATTCGGAGCTTCGTTTTTGTTGTACCTGCGTTGCTCCGACCACTCACCAATAAAGAAGACTTCACTGCCCCACAAATCAAATGCCCGCCGCGGCTGAATCACCGTTTCCAATTCCGCAACCGGCAACCAATCAAAATACCAATCGCGACGCAAATCTCTCATGGTGGATGTGCTGTTCGTAACTTTTTGAATCCGCCAGGGCAGATGCAGTAACGAATAAACTTTGTCATTCAAGCGATTCATCTTTGGAAGAGACCCGTCATCGGAGGGCGGCGTGAAGTCAGAAACATGAATACGTCGCGGCAGTCTTGACGGCCACTCTTTTGGTTTCGCTAGCGCATCAATTGCTTCTTTGACGGCTGGTTCGTTGCTCCAATGATCACACGGAGACGTCTGAACAGTCCAGGCGTTGGCAACGACCAGGTCGATGCCGAGTAATAGCAAAACAGCAAGCTGCTTCTTCCCTACGTCCAGTCTCAAGAATTTGTTTTCGGGGTCAAGAACTATAGTGAGAAGGGCAGACACGATTGCAAGTTGTAAAAAGCTAAATGCTAGATCCCAGTATTCGTTTACCCCCAACGCCAAAGTCACACTGCGCTGTCCAGCAACTAATATTGCCCCGGCGACCGACGCAAGCAAACCGGCGATCCCGACAGCCAGCGAGATTTTTATCGTGAACAGTGTTCGACTCCGCATCGACTTAGTTTTCCAAAAGTCATCCCAAGCGATGCCAGCCAATGCAGAAAAACAAAAACTGGAAACGATCCACAGTTTGGCAGGAAACCGAAACACAGAATAGCCTGGCAAAAAGACTACGAAAAACCAATAGACGCCACCGACTGCGCTACTGATTTTCGCCGTCGGATTTGCTGGGTCACTCCAAAACCAACCTGGACCAAAGTTCCCAAAACAAGCCAAAAGAAAAACGACGCCAATCGACGTTAACCAGAAGCAAAGTGAAGACTTTCGGCAATTCGCAATCGAGCAACAGACCAACAAAAACGGCAACAGCCCAAAATAGATTGATGGCATCCATACATTTCTCTCGCCCAAAATGGACCACATCCGTTTGTTGCCTGGCATTGCGCGACCACCGAGATTCGGAATCCAAGTCTCCAATACGCGATAAGGGGCTAACGAAAAACCATAGGTCTGAAAATCGTGTTTCGCAGGTGGAGGTGGATGCCCGACTATCGCGTCATACCAGTGAATCGCATCCGTATTTTTTTCCGTGGCCGGCCCCCGCTCTCTGGCGAAGTAGCTTGGAATTTCCCAAACGCTTCGCGGCACCTTGGCCAAACTTCGAACCGAGTTCTTTGAATAGGCAGCTGTCGGAAGTACCTGCACCGCTGACAGTCCAACTCCAATTCCAGCGGCCAACAACAACGCGATCGTCGGTAGCCAGAAACGAACCATCACTGGCGATCTATCGTTTTCCGCAGAGGTGGTTTCACTTTTTCGCTGTTTTCTCGAAAAATATGACTGAGCCAAGACCCAAAAGAACAACATCATGCCCAGGTGGTAAGCCATCTGGGGATCGCCGCAAAGCACAATGAACGCCAAAACGACCGCCAACAACAAAACTCGCGCAGACGAAAATTCCTGAATCAGGCGGGCTCCAGCCAGGATCCCCCACGGCAGCCATGCGGAACTACACAGAAACGGAACATTGCAATACTGAAAAAGAAAACCTGCTCCAAAGGCAAATGAAATTGCTGCGATCAATGAGCCGATTTGCGAACAACTCCAATGCCGGCAACATTGAAATGCACCACACAAACCAATTCCAAAGTGAGAAATCAAAAACAACTTGAAGTTAAAGTCGTACGACGTCGGTAAAAAAAACAACAACTTAGGCGGATAAAAAATGCTTGAAGTCGACATGGCAATTAACGGAGTTCCGCAATTGTCATACGGATTCCATAACGGCAAACGTGATGCGGACCATTCTTGCTGAATAAAACGAAACAATGGGTGATAGAAATGCCCGACATCCCGAAACGAAAAATTTTGGTTAAAAAACAAAACTTCCCAAAAACAACCCAAAAACAGTGTTGGCAAAACTAGCGACAGAGAAACGGCAAAACTTCGAGCATCCAACGTAGGCAAACCGATCGCTTCAGGCTGAACATCAAACGATTTGTTCGCTACGGTTTGGGAGTTGATGTTTTTTCTTCGCTTGCGTGCCATGCCTTATTCCAATTGAACGTGCGCCAAGTCCTTAATTGCACTCCAGCAATTAAATCCGCAAGTTTTAACCAAATTCAGAATATTTGAAGGTCTCGAACGTCCAGCAACCCTTTTTTTTAGATCGCATTCAAAGATGGATCGCCGGCACTAAGATAAATTAACATTTGAACCGCCCCAAATACTCAAATGCGAAAGATCGCCGCAATTGAAAACCTTGGTCACTTGACTAAAGATGCCGGATCACCCGGCGCCGCTTTGCCGTGATCGTAGTCATCAACGTCACCAAATTCAGCATCTGGATTAAAACCTTCTCCTGGCACGACCATTATTTCTGAATGCAGCTCACTTTGCTGAGCCAACACATTGTGGTGACGGGAAAGCTCAAGTACAGCGAGAAACACTCCGACCATCGCAGACTTATGCATACCTTCTAAGAAAAGTGAATTGAAAGACACCTGTTTCTCACGGGCAAGTCGACCATGTATCTGCTGCATATATACCTGGATCGGCGTTTCGTCGTAAACAATATTCTCTGAAGGCGTTGGCAAACTATCACGAAGCACTCTGCCAAAAGCACTGACCAAGTCCCATAGCTCCAGATCAAGAATCGGTTGCTCAGCAAAGTCAACTCGTTTGGGAGGCAAGTCATCTGCCATGCGGCTGTAGCGGTGTTGCCAACGAGCGGCCTGTTCTTCTAACAATACGGCCGCATCCTTAAACTTCTTGTACATCAATAACCGTTGCACCAAGTCGTCACGGGGGTCAGTCGCGACCTCCTCCGTTTCCGCCTCAGTTTTTGGCAGGACCGCCTTCGATTTCAACTCAACTAGCAAACTTGCAACTTCTATAAAGTCACCGACAGCGTTGATCTCAATCTCTTTAAGAACATCCAAATATTCGACGTACTGACTGGCAACGCTGGCCAACGAAATTTCGGACAGTTCCAATTCATGTCGACGGACCAAGAACAACAACAAATCGACCGGACCTCGAAACAAGTCTGTGCTGATAGTGAATGTCATGTTCGAATCAATCTGACAAAATACAAAAAACAGATATCGAAGGTGACAACAAGTTTGAGCTTTGATTGCCTCCTTTTGCTGCAAATGGCAACGTGTTGGTATTATCGTTCAATTCGCGCCGTTGATAAATACGGTTTCGGTTTGGCGATCGCGGTACTTGGCGATTGTCACGATGAACTTACTTTAACGATTTTGGTTTTTGCACAGTCAAGTGCGTTGAAACGGATCGCCGAACTACCGGGAAAGTTTCGTTAGCCCGATTATGCACGTTTTTTAAACTGGTTTGGCTGAGAGTAAAAAGCTTTTAAAAAAGCAGAGGTTATCCAGTTGACAATCTTTAACACGTCCCGATACCAACATTGCTGACCCATTGTAGATGAGTTGCAAATTCATTGTGGTAATGCCGCTATCACACCAACGAGGAGACGTTGATTGAAAATGCAGCAAGCAAGTGCTGAGATTAAAGACCTTAAACAATTAAGAAACTTTGTCTCGTACACGTTGTGTCAAAGAAATGATTTTGAAGAAGGGGTTTTCCAGATCACAGAAAAGTTACTGACAAAATGCGGGAAAATGTGCGGAATGTTTTTTTGTCTGCACGGACCCAGAAGTGTCAAGTTAACAGCTGTATGGGAATCAGAAAAGAATGAAATATTTTTCTATGGTTCAACGGGCGAGCGGTTTCACAAAACAGTACTGACGAATTCACCCGAGTTTGTTGGTTGTTGAATTCATACTTACCTTTTATCCACAAATTAATCGCTACCAGGAGGAATGTCGCTATGCTGGTTCTTTCCCGTAAGGAAAGTGAAAAAATTAAGCTAGGCGATGAAATTGTTTTAACCATTGTAAGAGTGACAGGTGACCGTGTTCGACTTGGCATCGAAGCACCTCCAGAAATGTTAATACTCAGGGAGGAGCTCGAACCAGGCAACGACGGTGAGGTAAAAGCCGTGGCCTAAACTTTTCATACAAGAAGCAAGTTTATCGATAAACAACTCGGCGACTGGCAAAGAATGCCAATCGCCGATTTTTTTTGCCAGATTCGAACTGACAATCTTGCGCTCGACGACTCAGAAAATTCGTTACAGCCAAAAAGGTGCCGGTAGAAGAAACACATGATTCTCAATCATGCTAAACGCACCGTGCCAAGATATATACCGCGTCAGTGATAGAATGACGACGAAGATCCCGGCAATCGGAATCGCCAGCGCCATTTGTGGCAAACGCATCCACCAGCGCCCTGTACTAGTTTTCTTTATGCCGCGGCGGTACGCCAAACCAACGAAAATACGTGACGGCCAGGAAAACAAGACAAACAAAACACTCAACGTCCACATCAACTCGGTCGGGATTGGTTCAATCTTGGCAAAGAACAACGGCAACGCAAACACCAGTGTCAGCAGCAATGCCGCTACATGCGCCAACGGCGCACGGCGAAAAACAGCCAGTACCAACCGAGGCTGGAAAAAACTTGAGAATCGACCGTCGCGTGCAAAATGGGTTTGTAAGAACAACAAAACGACAAAAACTGGAACGGCAACAATCACCCCCAGTACACTGCAAATCAATGAACCAACGCCGGTCAGCTGGGTCGCGCCAATCAGTAGCATCGTGGGCATAAACAACCAAATCGCTGTTCCAAGAAAACCAAAAAAACCGAGTTTGAAATAGTGCCATAGATTCAGGGTAAAAACAAAATCCCACAACCCGTCTCGCATCTCCACATAGAATTTCCCGGACCGCAATTTCTTCCAAAGAATCGCCGGCACAAACCAGTCAGATGGCGGTTGCGCATTACATAAATCGTTGACCAAATTCGGAGAAATCCATTTAAACAAAAAGCTCAAAATCGGTCGTGTGATTCTAGAACCCAACGCTTTTCGAAACGCCCAAACAGCAAATGAGAATGGCGCAAACAAAGGCCAGAAAAAATACCGCAGCTTGCCGCCACAAACCCAAGCACCGGCAATCTGCGCCAATGTCACGACAATGAATGCCAACTGCAAAACGCGCATTAAACGAGCCTGCAAACTATCTGGAGCGATCAAGCTCGCCTCGTACCAAAAACTATCCGAAAAAAAACGAATCGGAATCAGCAACAACCAGGTACCCAATAAAACACAACCGATTTTAAAAGCCTTGGAAACTCCCACCATTGCGCTTTTGACTGAATCACCCCGCGCCAGCCGCCCGGAGACTTCAAGTAGGTAACCAAAACTCAAAAACTGAAGAATTGGAATATTGGCTATAATTGCCGTGCAAAAAACAATACTGACAACGCCCAAAATATTTTCAACCGAGCCGCAAAAGAAATCGAATCCGCGGAAAATCCAACTCCGCTTGGTTCCGACCGGAATCGCCAATTCCGCAAGAATCGGGACGTCGATGTTGACGTCTGATGATGATTCGAAACTGGACGAAATCGCCTGCATTTTTCACCAATTTTCAAGTTTCACGGATGCTGTAATTTTACGTCACGATCAGCGTAGCAATGCGATTCATTTGATTCGATCTTCTGGATTTAGAATACTCGCATAGCCGAAAGATTTAACCGGACGTCACTTTAAAAAGTTTCAACGAAGTCAACCGGTTTCTAAATTTATCCCCAATTGGAGAGATTGCCGAAACCATGAGAAGCAGCAAGAAGGTATGTTTTGTTGTAATTTGGTTTCGATCTAGTTTTCGAATTGTTTCCAATGACTTCCAAGAATTGGCTAAAAGACGTCCTGCTTTGTGGCGTGGTATTGGCTGGAATCGCATCGGTTGCCGCCTACCTGCTCGCTTCCGACCGGATTAAAACTCCGGCGACCTTTGAGGCGACCGATGATTCACTGACGTCTTCCGCGCGATCCTTGGACGCAGCAATCACAAGTTCTTTGGAAGCTGAACAGCTTGCCGTTGTCGGGAAAGCGAAACCTCATCAAGTTTTCCGAAGGTTGTCATTGGCGCTGGCCGGCACATTGCCCTCGGTGGAAGAGCTTCGCGCCCTTGAAAAAGTGCCGGACGAGAAACGCGTCGATTGGTTTGTTTCCCACCTTCTTGAAGACCAACGAACCGCAGACTACTTAGCAGAACGTTTTGCCCGAGTCTTCGTCGGCGTTGAAGAAGGGCCGTTTTTGGTTTTTCGGCGCAACCGATTCGTCTCTTGGCTGTCTGAGCAGCTATTGAACAATACCAGATACGATCAGTTAGTTCGGACGATGATCAACTCCGAAGGAATCTGGACGGACAGACCCGAGGTCAACTTTTACACTTACAACATAATTCCCGACGAAGAGGACAACAAAAAACCGGACCCAATTCGTTTGGCCGCCAGGACGTCTCGCGCCTTTTTGGGTATGCGCATCGACTGTTTACAATGCCATGATGACTTTTTGGGAACGATGAATTTGGGCTCAGCCGATGCCCCAGTCGAAGGCAGCCAACTTCATTTTCATGCCTTGGCCTCGTTTTTCTCGCAAGTGGAAAATTCATTGGTCGGCGTTTACGACAATATGGATTCCAACGTTTACAAGTATCAATTGTTAGACGCAGATGAAACCGAAGCGATTGAACCTGAAGTCCCATTCCACCCGGAACTTGTCGACACGACCGAAACCAATCTGCGGCATCGGCTGTCACGCTGGGTAACCCATCGAGACAACCTTCCTTTTGCGCGCGCCACAGTGAATCGGGTTTGGGCAATTATGTTCGGCCAAGGTTTAATACAACCGGTGGATGACATTCCATTGGACGGTCCATTTCCAACGGTGCTGAATGTTCTTGCACACGACTTTATCGCCAACGATTACGACCTGCATCGGTTGATTCGCGTGATTGCCGTAAGCAGTGTTTTTCAGCGCGACAGTGTTGCCGATTTTGAAATTCTTCCAACACACGTTTCGCATTACGCGGTATTCCCAATGAACCGTTTACGTCCGGAGCAAGTTGCCGGCTCGATCATTCAATCGACCTCCCTAAAAACAATCGATTCGACATCACATATCATCGCTCGGCTAGTCAAATACGGTCAGGAAAACGAATTCGTCAATCGGTTTGGCGATCTTGGCGAAGATGAGTTCAACGACAAAAGCGAAACGATCACCCAGCGACTGCTCATGATGAACGGCGAAATGGTAAATGAGCGACTGACCGACGCACTCAACTCAGTTACCCGGGTCGCGTTACTTTCTCCGAGCGTCGACAAGGCAGTAGAAATTGTTTTTCTTGCGACACTCTGCCGAGAACCGACGCCAGAGGAACGAAACTATTTCACTTCGCAAATCAAAGAAACACGGGTCGACCAACGCAATGAAAAAATTAGTGATTTGTATTGGACGTTAATCAACAGCGTGGAATTTGTCTGGAACCACTAGAATGAAATCAAAGCCGTATTCATACAGCTGCGGAAGTGTTGAACACATCCAACGTCGATCATTCCTGAAACTAGGAGGTGCCGCAGGCATCAGCCTACTTTCACCCTTAGCGACGACATTGGCACGAGCGCACGACGATCGACCAATTGTTACGGCAAAGTCTCTGATCGTCCTCTGGCTCGAAGGCGCGCCCAGCCAATTGGAAACATTTGATCCGCACCCCGGCACCGAAATTGCCGCCGGTAGTCAAGCCAGAAAAACGAATGCGAACGACATTCTAATTGGCGACGGTTTTGAGCAAGTCGCAGAGCAAATGGACTCGATTTCTCTGGTTCGCGCAGTCACCAGTAAAGAAGGCGATCACGCGCGCGCCATCTACAATGTGAAAACTGGCTATCGCCCCGACCCAACCGTCGTGCACCCCGCCATCGGAGCCGTGGTTTGCCATCAAACTCAATCCAATTCCGAACTCGTCGACATACCTCGGCACATTTCGATCTTACCGGGCCCTTACGCTGGCCGGGGAGGTTACCTTGGCGATCCGTATGACGCGTTCAAGATCGGCGACCCACAAAATCCTGTTCCGGATGTACAACCGTTGGTCGACAAAAAAAGGCAGAAAACAAGGATCAGCGACCTCAACTTTATGGACTCCCATTTCTTATCACGTCATCAAAACAACTCAAAAAAACGCGATCAGCTTAAACCATTTAATTTGGATGCAGCGCTAACCATGATGTCGTCTGAGCAGTTGGATGCCTTTGATGTTTCCAATGAACCAAAATCCGTTCGCGCTCCTTTCGGAAACACAGCTTTCGGTCGCGGTTGCTTGGCAGCCGTCCGGCTGATTCAAGCTGGCGTGCGTTGCGTCGAAATTACATTGGGCGGCTGGGACACACACGTCAACAACCACCAATTACAAGCCGGCCGAATTGAAATATTGGACCCGGCTTTCGCGGCTTTGATTCGCGAATTGAAACAACGGGAGCTGTTGGATTCAACTTTGGTGTTGTGCGGTGGCGAGTTTGGGCGGACGCCCCACATGAACGCCGTCGGTGGTCGAGATCATTGGCCCCAAGGTTTTTCCGTCGCGATGGCCGGCGGGGGAGTTCAAGGTGGTCGCGTTGTGGGTGAAACCAACCCAAACCCAGCCAAAGACGGTCCGGCAAACCTGAAAGACTTGAAAGAACCCCATTCTGTCGAAGACATTCATGCCACAATTTTCAAGACAATGGGGATACCGTTCGAGCATGAATTGGACACACCGATCGGTCGGCCTATGAAAATCAGCCAAGGACAGCCCATCAAAAAACTGCTTGATACCTAGAGCGTTTTTCAGGTTGCTGTAGCGTAGCCGCAATGTTTGAAGTAGTTGGTGCATTCGGTTTGCTTGAACTTGGAAATCAGTTTTCCAATACGATCCCAAAGGGCGTCAATGGTTCTTTCGGCAGAACTTCGCAGCAACCATTTTAGTTTTGCAAAGAGCAACTCGATGGGGTTGAAGTCCGGGCTGTATGGAGGGAGAAATTGTAGTGTTGCTCCGACCGCTTCAATCGCCTCACGAACTCCGATTCGTTTGTGAGCAGCAAGGTTGTCCATGACGACAACGTCGCCTGGTTTCAAAGTCGGAGCTAAGTGCTGTTGGGAATAAGCCAGAAAGATGTCGCCGTTCATTGGGCCGTCGATAACCAGCGGTGCGACCAAGCCTGTTCGCCGCATGGCTCCCACAAAGGTTGTCGTCTTCCAGTGGCCGTGAGGGATACGACCTACGACGCGGTTGCCGCGGCGAGACCTTCCATACATTCTCGCCATTTTCGTATTGGCTGCGGTTTCATCGATGAACACCAAACTGTCGATGGGCGTATCGAGCATTTTGGATTCCCACCATTGACGTTGAGTTTTTACGTCGGGACGGAGTTGTTCACAGGCATACACTACTTTTTTTTAAACGTGATTTGCAGATGTTTGAGTGCACGATGCAATGTTGAAATACTAATTTCAATCGGAAGTTTTTCGCATAGCTCGCGTAGGGTAATGTCAGGTTGCTCCTCGACAAGTTTCTCGATTCTATCGCAATGGTCCAACCATTTAGGATGGGGACCACTCCGTTGTGAACGCGCCGTTATCTCACCGGTCTCGCGTTGGCGTTGTTTCAAACGTCGAACCCAAGATTCGCTAACGTCATACTTCAACGCTACTTCCCGGGTCCCAATTCCCGATTCAGAATCACGTAATATCCGAACTCGCAAATCCTCTGAGTAAGCTTTCATAACAACCTCCTGTTTTGAGGTTGCCTGTTTTAACTAATTCGCCTCAATGGCGCTAGACCGTCTCGGAATTTGCTCTAGTCCGTCCCTACTTCACTGTGATTAGATTTGCGCGTCCGATATGCCAACCAATTTGCTGCCGCAATTCCAATAAAATCGCAAATCAAATCAATCCAATCGAACGTGCGACTGGCAACGAAAAGCTGACTGAACTCTTCAGCAACAACCAACGGCGTGACAACAACGGTACCTAACAAAATAGGGACCCCCAAGACTCGCCAACTGTGAAACGTCGGGGAACCCAGGGCCAAGTTCACAACCAGGGCCAAAGTTCCAATGAGCACAAAGTGGCCTATCTTGTCACCGAACGGAACCGCGGCGACCAGCTGAAAGAAAACGTGATCTTGCCTGCCCATGTTGGCCAAGTAGATGATGTAAACAATGAAAGCGACCGTAACGACGGCGATGAGCTTGTTCATTAAGTCTTTGCACCCCATCCAGGCCAGCAATCACGATCTAACAGCGGGGCAAAATCAAAATAACTGTAAATCATCCGATCAGCCGAGCGACTAATCTGTCGGTTGCAAGTTTTCGCCCCAGAATACTTCAAATCGGCCACTCGAATCGGCGGCCGCTCGCGCCATACCCGCTGTTGAATATTCCATCGCAATGTTGCCGTCTTTGTCGACGACAATAATACCACCAGCTCCATTTTCTAGGCGGTTCTGCAAAATGTCTTTAACCGCTTCTTGGATATTCACGTTGCGGTACTTCATCTGGGCAGACACGTCATACGCGACTGCATTGCGTATATATTGTTCTCCGTGACCGGTACAGGATACGGCACACGTTTTATTATCAGCGTAGGTCCCAGCGCCGACGATCGGACTATCTCCGACACGACCAAACTGTTTGTTGGTCATACCACCGGTTGAAGTCGCGGCAGACAGGTTTCCATGGACATCAAGCGCGACACATCCAACTGTCCCGTGGCAGGACCCGGTGTCGACTTCCTGAAGATTCAGTTTCGTATCTTTCTGCCAAGAACCCTCTTCACCAATCTGGGCTTTGATTCGTTTAAAAGCTTCCCAAGTTCGTTCAGTGTCAAAATGTTTTGGATCGACCAAATCGACTTTCATCTTTTTAGCGAATTGTTCGGCGCCATCTCCGGCAAACAAGACATGTCGGGTTTCGGTCATTACCAGACGCGCCAAAGTAATTGGGTTTTTAACCGTCTTGACGCCTGCAACGGCGCCGCAAGACAAGTCTCGGCCGTCCATGATGGAGGCGTCCAATTCATGCCCGCCAACGGAGTTATAAACGGCGCCAACTCCGGCATTAAACTGCGGATCATCTTCCAGAAAACGGACGACCTGTTCAACGGCCGCGAGCGATGTACCGCCGTCTTTTAAAATGCCAACACCGCTCGTCAATGCTTTCCGCATCGAGTCTCGTCGCGATTGGATTGATTTCTTGGTGAACATGATGGGATTTGGGCCGGCACCACCGTGAATAGCGATTGCATATTTCATCTTTTCCTGCTTGGCAACGGGTTTCGTATCGTTTTGGTCTTGCTGGGCACAAGCGAACAGCGCGACCAACTGAATCGCTAGACCAGCGAATGTTGTTTTCAAATTCAGCATTACTTTTTCCTAAATGCCATTAGTGATTGGTTCGTGCGAATGTACACAACACCGTTGGCAATCGCTGGCGATGCCGTTGTGTCTTCTTCCAAGTCGTGTTCCGAAATCAGTTTAAACTCGTCTTGATCGGCGATCACCAGTGCTTTGCCATCACGCGTTATCACATACACTTTTCCGTCTGCAGCAACAGGAGTACTACGGTGTTTGTCGCGCATAATGCGCTCGCTGTAAAAAGGCTCACCGGTTTCAGTGCTTAAACACGTCAGCACTCCGTTTTCCCGCGCCAAATAAACACGCGTTTTTGAAATCACAGGAGTTGCAACATCGGGCGTTCCGCTCTGCAATATCCATTTGACCGAATCGGATGCCGAATCTACGTCCCCCGCAACCGTTGGGCGTATCCCAAACACTGGCCCATTCTTGGCTGAAGGCACAACGATCAAATCAGAACTGCAAACGGGCGAAGATACGAATCTTAGAAAAGGATTGTACGTTGAAACCGGATTAAATCCGCCGACTCGCCACAACTCTTGACCATCGGCCATGCTATGTCCTGTGACGTAGTCGGCACCATGCACAACCAAAAACTCTTTTGCACCACTGCGAAAAATTGTTGGGCTGGTGTAAGCATGTTTGTTTTCCTTGGTACCAGGCGTGTTGCGTTCGTGCACCCAAACTTCTTTGCCGGTCTTGGCTTCTAATGCGACGATCTTGCCCCGACTGGGCTTATCATTGCGCATTGATCCGTGAATTAACTGAAAATACAGATGACCGTGATCTAAAAGCGGAGTCGATGTCATACCAAATTGAATCGCAAACTTGCCGTACTCTTGCTGGAGGTCCCGTTTCCAAACTAAGTTGCCGTCGAAATCGAAACAATGAACGATCCCGGGTGTCAGCATGACCCAAACATGCCTTCCGTCGGTAACCGGCGATGGACTCGCACCGTTACTATTGTCCATGCGAATCACGCGAGTTTCGCCCTGCAACGTTTTTTTCCACTTTAGCTTGCCGTCGATTGTGACACACAACAATGCCAATCCACTACCATCGACGGACGCGACAAATATTCGATCTTCCCAGACAATCGGCGAAGAACCACCCGGTCCGGGCATTTCGAATTTCCACAAGAGGGTCTTTGGACCTAGCGCGTCTGGCAACCCAACTTCATTGCTTAAGCTATTGAGGCTATTTCCGCGCCACTGGGGCCAATTGTCCGCGACGGCCCAGTTGGGAAAAACCAACGATAATGCAAAAACTAAATTCGTCCAATTCGTCATCGATAATTCCAATTAACAATCAAAGCGATTCTAACAATCAAGGCGGTTTCCAATCTCGATAGTTTACCAAAAAACTGAGTTCGTTTTTGTAAGTTGCAACTCTGAATTCGTGCCAACACCGAAAAAACGTTTCAGTTGCGAATGCAATTCGCCGCAATTGCGCGTATAGTTAAATTATGAAGAGATCGCTTCCCTCCATTCCGCAACTCTATCGCAATGTTCGCCGCTGGGCAGAAATTATTTCTGTTCTCAGCCGTTATGGCCTAGCCGATTGGCTGAGCCGATTGAATATCGATTTGATTAAGGATTGGTTGAAAGCAGCAGAAGGCCAACCCATTGCCGACCAACCCTATCCCGTACGCATTCGATTGGCGCTTACGGAACTGGGCCCAACCTTTATTAAATTTGGCCAAGTGCTCAGTACACGGCCCGACATCGTCGGGGCCGCCATCGCCGACGAATTGACTAACCTCCAGTCGAATGCTCCTGCGGATGAGTTTGAGATCGTCAAGGCGACAATCGAAGAACAACAAGGTCGCCCCATCGACGACATATTTGCCGAATTCAACCCGAATCCAATTGCCTCCGCTTCGATTGGACAAGTCCATGCCGCGACGTTGAAAGTCACTCAAATCGACTACGCTGAATCCGATGGAAAACGAAATCGCGATGTGGTCGTCAAGGTACGACACCCGCACATTGTTAATGTTGTCGAAACTGACCTCGACATTTTGGCTGGGCTAGCGCAGTTGGCAGATCGCGTGGAAGATTTCCGCGCGTACCAACCTTCTCAAGTCGTCAGTGAAATGTCGCGAATGATGCGCAACGAACTGGTACTGGACAGAGAATGCCGGAACCTCGTTCAGTTTCGTGCTTTGTTCAAGAACGACAAGCGAATTCGAATTCCGCAGCCGCTCCCCGATTTGTGTTCCGAAAAAATGATTACCATGGAACACCTCAAAGGCATCAAGCTGCAAGACGCGAAATCGCGAGTCAAAACGGATCTCCAGGAAATCGATTTGTCAACCGTCGCCAAGGATGGAGCGAATTTGTACCTACAGATGATATTCAAACATGGCTTCTACCATGCCGATCCGCATCCGGGCAACATCATGCTAATGCCGGACGGTGCGATCGGGCTGATCGATTTTGGACTAGTAGGTAGAATTAGCGAACAACTTCGTGAAGATGTTGAAGCAATGCTGGTATCGATTGTGAACCGAGACCCTATCATGTTGGCGGGGCTGGTTAAGCGTGTTGGCGAATGTCCATTGGACTTAAACGAAAGCGCCTTATCAAATGACATTGCCGATTTCGTTGGGCAGTATTCGACACTAGTGCTATCTCATTTTGACATGAGTGGCGCGCTACGGGATTTTGTCGAGATTGTCCGACGCTACAAGATTACGCTGCCCTACGAAGCCAGCTTGCTGATCAAGACGCTGATCACCCTGGAAGGAACGGCTCGGCACCTTGACCCGGATTTCAGCCTGATGGAAGTGATGCGGCCGTTTCAACGGATGTTGATGCTGAAGCGTTTATCACCAGGTCGCCAGCTGAGAAAGGCACAAAGGTTTTATATACAGCTTGAGCAATTGGTTGAAAACCTCCCCGCGCGGCTATCCAATATTTTGGAGCAAGTCCAAACCGGTCGTTTCGATATCCATCTCGACCATCGCCGACTTGGTCCAACCGTCAATCGTCTCGTCCTGGGGTTGATGACGAGCGCTTTGTTTCTCGGTTCGGCCTTAATGTTGAGCTACAAAGTGTCACCATTGATGTTCCCCTCACCCGGACAATACGGCATCAAAGATATTTCGATGTTGGGCCTGATGGGAGCCATGGTCAGCATCATGATGGGCCTGCGATTGTTCTGGGCGATTCGCAAATCCGGCAATTTGGATCAGTCGGACTAAAAACGCCATTCTCGAGACGCATCACTGTCGCGCCAAAATCACAACCGGCCACAACTGCTTCGCGACCGATGCCCAGACCAGTTAACTCGGTCAAGCCGCACGTCTTGTTTTTGGCCGCTCGCCGCTGATACCTTCCGGCGACTCCCCGGACTCCGAATCGGTCACGACGTCGACGTCGCGAAAAGCATTGACCTCTTCAATGGCCCGTTCCAACCGGCGGTTTAACTCGTCCAACCTATCAAGTACATCGTCCTGTCGCCGGATGAGTTCCTGAACGATTTGAAATTGGTCCGATTGAACGACGCTTGGCATGTTGACACGGCTTGACAAATTGTTGGTCTGAACATGCCATCGGACACTCGTCGTGCTATCGTATCGAAAGAATTTAAATTGACCGTGGTAGCCATTAGACAAACTGTTCCGATTAGGTCGCAGAACCGGAAATTTCCCCGGAAAATCCGCAAGAGCTATAGACATTTCGCCGAAACTTCAACTAAACTCATCGATTCGACAAAAATTTTCTGACAACTTGGCTGAGTACCCGATACCTTTAATTTGCGGGTACGTGTTTCCGGAAAGGAAGGCTTGGTTATGGTATTTAGATTGGCGCTATTAATGGAGAAAAAATGGTAAAGCTATTGGTCCGCGACAAAGAATCTATTCAGGAGGCAGTAAGAAGATTTAGAAAGCTTGTCGAGCGAAGCGGAATCAAGAAAGAAATGCGTCGTCGAGAGTACTACGAAAAGCCCAGTGAAACCAAACGCCGTGCCCGTCTGCGAGCTGAACGACGATCAAAACGTGCTCGCCTATTGAAAAACCGCTAAACGAAGTTGCTTTGGCTCTTATTCTGAAACAACAAATGCCCGATGGAATCCCCGTCGGGTATTTTTATGCGCGCACTACCACAAAACCAAATGGTAAGTGGACGGCACCATTGCAGATCCAAGTTCAGATTTAAAAGGCTGAGATCACCTTCATGATGATCTCAGCCGATTGGACAACAAATCAGAGGGTACTTATTGTCCAAAATTGCGGGGCGGCTGCTGCGATGGAGGGCTGAACGTCGAACGGAAGCTGGGCGGCGGAGTCTGTTGCGGCATCCCTTGAACTTGAGCTTGGGCTTGCGGCTGGCTAGGGATCTGGTGGGCGGGCATTTGCGGACGCAATTGGGGCTGTGGCATCGTGCGTTGTGGCGCAGAGTTCTTGCCAGCGGCACTGTCGACCAATACTTGCAGTAGTTTCGAAATACACAGTTTATTCATGCTAGTATTGTGGTCGCTGGCTTCGGCTTTGAGGGCTTCATGCAAGCTTTCGGGCAAGCGAACGGTGATGACTCGCGTCGGTTCGTTTCCGCTGGAACCTGGAATCTTGCGATTCCGCAAAGCCAATACCATATTCTGAATCTCAGCGTATTCGCGAGATTTCTCAAAAGCCACATAGTCTTGCTGGCGGGGAAAGACACTTCGAGCCGCTCCGCTGACCCCCAACGTCTCTCGGAAGAAAGTCACCCAATCCGGCTTGCTTTGAAATAGCTCTCTGGCGACTTGTAACACCTTCTGACAACGCGTCGAAAATCCTTCTTGCGCTTGCACCATAGTTTCGTTCATTCCTGACTCCTTTCGAGTTCGCATGTAGGACCGTGTTGCTGGCCCTTTCCGACCCGGGGTTTTTCACCCGAGCTTGTTCATGCCCCCATTTTCGAGTGCAGGCAAATGACTTCTGTCATATCAACAAATTGCAAGCATTTACGTCGATTCAACCAACCTGCAAATAAATCCAGCAGAGCCGCACAATCATTGGGCAACAAAACCCTGCTCAAGTTTTAAGCAACAGCCTTAGTTACATTGTCCAGGTGTCTTTCTTGTGAAACTTTAACCAAAACCCTAGATTTTGGTCAGAAACAGGCGGTTTTCTGTTTTTAAAGCCAACAGATGCAGGACTGGGCAAGTTAGCGAACTAGATTCGCGAAGGCTGCCAGTAAACGAATGAATCCAAAAAATTGCCGGATCAAGACGAGACCTACTCTGGCAAATTGGCAACCGTGTTAACAATCTTCGACTCCCGCTCCCACAACCGATCCCCACAAAACTGAAGTGAAAATAGGTAAACCGGAACCGCAAATATCAACTGAACGAAACTCAATAGCAAATGGAGCCAGGGTTCCATTTCAATCAAAGACCCTTTGGCCGCGAGCGCGAGCAAAGTAACTGTGGTGGCCGGTAGGATCACCGCAACTGGTGTCAAACAAACTCCCACATATAATAGAATCGTCGTGAAGACGGGAGCATTAGCCGGTTGCATCGAGCCGCGTTTCAAGCCGACAGGACAGTAGACCGAAAGCAGATTCCCAATCACACATGTCAACAATAGGGCGACCAAGACCTGCAACAAAGATCCGAGAAACGCGCCGGTCGAGTAACGAAAACCGAACTGGGCGATCACCAAGACAACCCAACCGGACAAACAAGCCAAAAAACCGACCGCCAAGTTCTTACCCAACAACAAATCACGGCGCGACACCGGCGAAAGCACAAAAGCCCGAAAACCGTCTCGATCGTAGCTAAAGGTACTGAACAAAAACGCCGGAAAACTCAGCATCACCACCGCGAGAATCCCGATGGGAATCCATGGCAACACCGGAGCAGAAAAATTGTAGCCCTCGAGGCCCAACAAATAAGGCGCCCCAAAAATCAGCAGCAAGGCCAATGGTATAACGGCAGCAATCAGCTCGGAACTGCGGACGAGGTTTTTCAATGTCCCTAAAGCCACCGCAGATGCCTCGACCGAAACAAACGGCAATCGCCAAAACATCGCCGCAGAGACTGGCCTAGCGTTTTCGTTTTTGGCCTGGCGTTCCGACGAAGCTCGACCAGAATACCCATAGTACTGCCGAACCACTGAGCGATAGGACAAATACAAGCTGGCAAAAGCGACAACAAACATCCCCATAATGAATCCGATTTTTGGGCCGGCGCGAAACGAGCGGCGGGTCCAATCCTTCAATCCATCGACGACGCGGAATTCCCCCATGTCCAGTGTTGCCAAACAGAAAATGATGATCATCAGGCACGGAACAATCATCATTGCAAACGATTTGTTTCGTTGATTCCGCATGAGCCGAGCCACCCAACTTCGAATCTGGAAGGTCAGGGCCGCCACAAACAGAAACAAACCAATCGTAGCCGCGAGCAAATGCAACATTGCTGGCCCCCGGGCGAAAACAACTCCCAATGCGATACCAAACAACACCGGGGCCCCAAGCCAGGTCGCCGAATTCGCAAAAGAGCTAAGAAAGTTCAAAAAAAACGCCCCTTTCAAAGAGAGTGGCAAATGCTGAATTTTCTCTAGCGGAATCGTCTCCGTTTGCTGAATCTGACCAAAGACCATCACCGTCCAATAGAAAAGGAACACGATCGCGGCTACGCCCCATGCGCTGTTGCACACTTCGACAGAGAAAACACGAAAGAAGTAAATCCCGCCGAATGCAGTGGCCAAAAACGAAGAAACGCTTGCAACCCAAGCGAGCAAGAACAAGAAACGGCTAACGTAAAAGTTGAAGGAGCCCGCTTTTACTTGCTGATTTCGAGACAATTTTATACGTAAGTCGACCAGTGCAAGAAGTTGCCTCAAAATCACTCTGAATCCTCTGCTTTCTCGACCTCAACGACGCTTGAAGTCAAGTTCTCCGAGCCCGATCCGACCAGACCGCCGTCCAACCAATCCAAATTCTTTGCCAACTCCTCTTGATCGCCAACAAGATCTAAAAACCGTCTTTCAAGAGAGTTTCCACGCCGCAATTCGGTCAGCGACGACTGCTCAACAAGCTCACCATGGGCGATTATTCCGACGTGTGTGCAAATTCTTTCCACGATCTCCAAGACGTGGGAGGTAACAAAGACAGTAGCTCCCTTGGATACATAGTCGAGAAGAATGTCGCGAATGACGGACGCAGTTACGGCATCGATGCCCTCAAACGGCTCGTCAAGAAACAAGAGCTCGGGGTTGTGAATCAACGCCGCCGCCAATGCCAACTTCTTTTTCATTCCGTGCGAATACTCAACGGCAAACTTTTTTTCCACGCCCTCCAGTTTTAATATGCCCAACAATTCTTCCGAACGGGTGAGAATTGTTTGCTTGTCCAACCGATGCATTCTCCCGACGAAAGCCAAATACTCTCGGGCAGTCAAGTTATCAAACAGTGCAAGATTCTCGGGAACAACACCCGTGCGGCGCTTGACCTCCAATCCCTGTTTAGGATCCCATGGATTTCGACCAAGGAGTTGAGCGCCACCGGAACTGGGAGTCAGAATCCCTGTCAACATCTTGATGGTCGTCGATTTGCCGGCACCATTGGGCCCCAGAAAACCATACAGCGAGCCACGCTCGACCGAGATATCAACACCCTTTACGGCCCGAAATTCTCCATAACTCTTGGACAAACCATAAGTTTCAATCGCCAGGCTCATAAATTCCGCGCTCACTTCCCACTACAACCACAGACAGTACCCATCCTAACTCGGCAACAGATTGTGAAAAATCCTTAATGCGAGAACTTATTTCAAGAACAACCGTTCAATCGCCACAAATACTGACCAAATACTGACGGTTACTTTACCTTGACTTCCTGATTGATATACTCGCCCGATTGACTTTGATTTTCGACGGGAGGACTTTTCGTGTTACGACAAATGTTTGTATTTTTGCTGGTTTGCTCATTGGCATCCGTTTTGAGCGCCAACGATTCATCATCATTCAACCGACTAAAAACTTGGACGCACACCAATGGAAATTCTGCCGTGCTCGAGCTGGTGGACTGCCAAGATGGTTGGGTCAAATTCAAGAAACTCGATGGCAAGCATTGGACAATGCCCGTCAGTGACCTGATCGCATCAGACCGCAATTTGGTCATTGAACTCACAGGCGAACGCGATTTTCGCACCGTACTTGCCATCCAGGACGACGATCTCGACACCGTGCGAACCAGTTTCAATGCCATTCGAACAGAAAATCCAGATCTTTATCGCCGCTTGAATGAACTGGCTGAGTATCCGATTGAAGATTACGAAGTCCGGGTCAATGACCAAGGCGTTTACTATTTACAATTCATGTTGAAAGAGGGACTGGGAGCCGACGGAGAAGTTGAGTCACAAGTCCAAACGCATTTAAATGCGACGAATCTAGGCGACCCAATCGAGTTTCGTTTGAGCCAGATTCCCCAAGAAATATCCGAATCTGAAGTTCCAATGCCTGAAGACGACACGGCCGATGCACCGCCGATTCCGGATGAAGATTTATCTGTCGATATGATGATGCATGAAGCTGAATCCTCCTTGGCACCAGCCACTAGTGCCATGGAAATGCCCATCGACATCGAATCCGCTTCAATGTCGTCGCCATTCATTGCCGATGCTGGTGCATGCGGATGCAACACGATGGTCATGCCCTCAAACTGTAGCGATGTCGTTTACTACTCGCCTTGCCCCGCAAACACTTCTTGCGGCAGTTGTTCAAGTTGTACATCCGTTTCCCACTGCTCAAGTTGCCAATCGGATTGCTGTAGTCAATTCGGAGGACTACTGACTCGCGTGCAATCATCGTCGTGCTGTTCCACAACTATGGACAATTGCTGCAATGTTTCACGGTGCAATACGCCGCGAACCGGATTTTTGAGACGGCTGTTCTGTCGACTAAGGCTCCGCTAGATTTCGTCTGAATTCAAAACAAATAACCTCGCTATTTCAAGCGAGGTAATTTATTTCAGCATCTCTTTATCGGCAACCCAGGCGTTTTTTGTTGTTGTGCGGCGTCAAGCCGCCAATTCTTGCTGGAAAATCCGACACCAGGACCAGTACCGCTAGGGTGCAACGTCACTAGCCACCAGACAATAACTCGACGAAAGGCGCAACATCAAGAAGGTCAACCAAACCATCGCCATTGATATCTGCCGCTGAAACGAAATCGCCGTCGGTAATCGCAGCGACAAAAGGAACCACATCCAGCAAATCGATAACCCCATCGCCATTCAAGTCGCCGAGCAAGACCCCGCCATCCAATGAAAAACTCTTGTCGTTTGAATAAAAACTAACTGAACAATTCACCAATGAACTTCCGAAGTTGCCGTCCGCCAAGAACTGGCCCAAATGGGTCCCAACACCTCCAGGAGGGTCCGGAACGGGCGAGCCGCCAACTACCAGAGTAAACGATCCGGACATCAGATCGCCATCTTCACCGTCAGCAACACCATCTCCTCCAAGGTTAAAACTATCCCCCAACGTTTCACCGCTGCCCGCCCCAAACGACAATGTAGATTGCAGAGCAATTCCATCATTGGAATCGGACACCAAAAAAACCGCTGAGTCTCCGATTCCCGAAAACAACAACAAATTAGTCAGGGCCGGGCCACCGGTTGCTGTAGTTGATCCGTTCGTCGTAATATCCAAAAAAGTCGGCGAAACCACATTCATACCGACCGAGAACTCGATCAATTTCACGGAATCAGGATCAATCGTTCCTGTTTCAACTGCAGTTTGCGCGGTCAGCGGTTGCGACAAACAAATCGCGATTCCAAAAACCACGACACTAAGACACTTGTACACCGAAAAGCCTCAATTGTTTCTTACAAGTTTAAGATGGCAAACGCTTACCGGAAGTCATCGGGCACAATTCACCTGACGCGTCAGAGAATCAATTGTAACGAGACTTTCTTCGAAACGAAAATAACCATAAACCAGTTCCCAACAACGCGACAGTGCAACCCGGTTCAGGAATGGCAGTGGCTACGAAAGTCACATTATTGGCCTGGTTCGCAAAATAAGAAATCGAGCCAAGTTCGTCGTCGAAAGCCATTTGAAAATATTCAAACGTCGCCATATCCGGAAACGGATTGATAACGGTTCCAGGGGTAGGCAGTAGATCCGAATTCAAAGTTGACAAATCCTCACTGTTTGCCTGGAACACGAAATCATGGATTCCCGATTCACCGCGAATACGGACACTGTCAGCTGAAAACACATCGTTGAGCGCGAATGCCGTGCCACCGGAAAAATCGGTTGTGGCAGCGACGTAACCACCAGAAAATTCGAGATTCCCTGAAACGACCGCTCCTTCAAAAACGCCGAAACTCGGATCGGGGTTCGTATCACCAGCAGTGGAATCAATGACAAAACTTGCGGTCCAATCTTCGCCATCGGAAACCATCGGATGCAGGCTCGCGCCGTCCGGCAAAGTCCCAGACAATGAATAAACATAAAAATCGGCGTGCACAAGTGAAACCGATCCGACGATCAGCGCCAACGAGAATATTAGTTTCTTTAACATATGAGGCAATTTCAAAAATGAAGTTCGATTACTGCATTATCGCTTCCAAGAGTCGACCATTCAATACAAAGTTTCGCTTCACATTGACTTCGCAGTCGTCGGACGGATGGCGAACCTATTGGCAGCAACTGATCTAACCCAAAAAACAAGGGCTCTGCAGCGACAAGCTTGAATATGTTCCGGGCGGAAACAATCCACGAATTTTGTCACGACATAAATTGTGAACAGTAACGACATATTCTGGAAACTCCGCCGGTTTTCGAAGCAGGGAATCGAGCCAACGCCTTGCCGAGCGTTGCATTTCGATTATTCAAAGCAGTCAGCGACTCTGCACGCAATAACAACGCCCAACAATACGCGTATCGAGTTACTGAATTTACTGCGCAGGCAACTCTTATCACGCGTCAAAAAATTAACGAGATATTGGCGAGACTAAAACGCACCCGATTCCTGATTGACGAACGCTATTGGTTACTGTTTCAAGCGTTACATCAAACGACACCCCTCCTATGAAACCAAACCGAAATTCCGATAATGAGGTTTTTGTAAAAGCAGCATAAGGAATGAAGTGAGCGCAGACGAAAAACTAGCGGAATTGGGATATGAACTACCACCCGCTCCCAAGGCAGTTGGTGTTTATCGACCGGCGATTGTTGTTGGCAATTTATGCCACACATCAGGACATGTTCCTCTATTGCCCGATGGTTCACTCATCACCGGTTGCGTTGGACGAGACGCGGACGAAGCGGCGGGCTACAACGCGGCCAAGCAAGCTGGCTTGACGATCCTAGCAACCCTGAAGAACCACTTTAAATCTCTCGATCGCATTCAGCGTGTAATCAAAATTTTCGGATTAGTAAATTGCACGGATGATTTCACGGGGCAACCTGGCGTTATGAATGGATGCAGCGAATTAATGAAAGAAGTTTTCGGAGATGAAAATGGGATTGGTGCGCGGAGCGCCGTTGGTACGAACTCATTACCGTTGGGCGTAATGGTAGAAATCGAAGCCATTTTTGAAATTTCCGCAGGTTGACATCATGCCCATTTCTGAGCGTCTACAAATCGCCAAAGATCTGATCGAATCAGCTCGAAAATACATGTTAAGCAATCTCGAAGGGCTGTCCGACGACGATTGGTTTTGGCTGCCTGAATCGGGCATCTCGCATATCGCTTGGCAAGTTGGTCATTTGGCAATGGCACAGTACGGACTAACGTTGTTTCGACAACGTGGTCGAGAACAAGTTGACTCGGAATTGATGTCTGGCAAATTTCGCAAGCGTTTTATGAAAGGAACTCAAGCCGCCACCGACCGAGCGGAGCATCCTCAACCGGAAGAAATATTATCGGTCCTGAATCGCGTTCACGAACAGATGCTTCAAGAAATCGATAGTTTCGATGGGGAAGCTTTGGACGAGCCGCTGGAAGCCCCTTACGCCGGTTACCCGACGCGATACGGTTCATTGCTGTTTGCCAGCAGTCATGAAATGCTGCACGCGGGTCAAATCGGTATGTTGCGTCGCCTGATGGGCAAGCCACCCATTCGATAAACCGTCAATCCTGATATGCCAAATTACAACGTCGTTGAGGCGACCCAACTGACCAAGCACTTTAAAGAAGTCAAAGCACTTACGGATTTTTCGATCCAAGTTGCTCAAGGCGAAGTTGTCGGTCTGTTAGGCCCAAACGGTTCTGGTAAAAGTACATTCGTGCGGCTGTTGCTTGGCTTCCTGACACCATCCTCCGGATCGGCGAAGGTTTTGGGGCAGGATTGTTGCCGAAAACGGATTGAAGTTCACCGCAACGTTGCATATTTGCCAGGAGATGCGCGGCTATTTCGAACGATGCGTGGCAAAGACGTATTCGAATTTTTTACCGAACTCCATGGTCGTGATTTCAACGTCCGTGCGCGACAAATTGCCAAACGATTAGATCTTGACCTGAAACGCTGGGTTGCATTCATGTCGACTGGAATGCGTCAAAAATTAGCGTTGTCAGTGGTAATGGCGATGGATACACCGTTGATCATATTGGATGAGCCAACTTCAAACCTCGACCCTTCCGTACGTTCCGAGGTATTGGAACTCGTGGTCGAAGCTCAGCAACGAGAAAAAACGATTTTGTTTTCGTCCCATGTCTTGAGCGAAATTGAGCAAGTCTGCAATCGAGTCGTGATTTTGCGCACCGGACGTCTGGTTCACGCGTCGTCACTCACCAATCACTCTGACCGACATCAAATTGAATTCGAACTGGCGACTGATTCACTCGACTTCTTGCCTGCATGGCAAGATCAAATCATTCAATTCGAATCCGATCCACCAACCCATACCCTTGTTTGGCAGGGCGATCTGACTGCAATTTTAAACTGGTTGGCAGATCGAAATGTGGCAAAGCTTAATATCCAGCCGGTCAATTTGCGTTCCGTTTATGACCAATTTCACAGGGCCGACGAAGTCAATGTTTAGCTTGAATCGAGCACTGTTAAAGAAATACGTTCGCGAATCGTTGCTGCTGTGGATATTTACAGCGATCGGGCTGTTCGCGTTCGGCTGGTTTCGAGTGTGGATTGTCAGCGAAGTAGATACCGCACGATTCCAACAAATTCTAGAGCTATTGCCCAAGGATTGGCGACGTTTTTCGGCGGTTGATTTCGATTGGATCATTTCCTATTTGGGTCGAACATCGCTAACGCTGGACGAGCCGATGATCATGATGTTGACCGCGCTTTGGACCATTGTCCGCGGCAGCGATGTGGTCAGCGGCGAAATCAGCCGGGGAACTCTAGAAATCGTACTGGCCCAACCCTTGAGTCGCACCCGCGTCTTCACCCAACACTTTGTTCTGACTTTGCTCGGGCTTCTCTTCCTGGTGATTCTCATCTGGTTCGGGATGTCGATCGCCGTGTGGACAACAAACATTGAAGAGATTGTCTATCCCGTTGTCCGGGTCCCGTTGAGCAATTATGAAATCCCGTTAACGTTTGTTGAACCCAAATCATCGGTCGTGCCGATGCACGACAAAGTCAAACCGTTGCAGTTTCTACCAGGCATCGTCAACCTTTTCTGTTTCGGATTTTTTATGACCGGGTTCTCAATGTTGGCGTCGTCTTTGGATCGTTTCCGTTGGCGAACGTTGGGAATTGTCGTCGGTGCTTACTTTCTTCAAGGCATGATTAAATTGGGTGCTCTAGGCTCGGAAAAACTATTTTGGTTTAAGTATTTCACAGTTTTCAGTTTGTACGAGCCAGCGTTGTCCGTCGAAATTTGGGATACCCGCCCAGAACAAGCCCTGTGGCTCTTGAGAACGAGCGGATCGGAAGAATGGGTTGGTTTGGCACCTCTTAGCTTTAACGCGTTGCTGCTGTTTATGGGCGCCGCTTGTTTTGCGGTCGGCCTAAGGACGTTTCAGAAACGCGACCTGCCAGCGCCAATTTAACTCACGCTAAGCGTCGACGAATTCGGCCATTTCTGGATGACGCTGAATGATCTCGTCAATGTTGGTAACGGCTTGTCGAATATCGTTTGGAGTATTTTTTCGAGTCGAACCTTCTGTCGGTTGTCGGTCGACTTCTAAGAAATCCCAAATACGATTTAGCTCTTGTGATTCGTCATCCAACAAGTCTTCATACGCAGTCACCAATTTGGGTAGCGACAACTTATCAACAAATCGTTCTAAGCGTGCGATTACATTAAATCGTCGCGTCGCACGTGTAAAGACGTCGACGGGGATTTCAATGGGGCCGATCGGCTGTTGATCGCTGTTTAGCACGTTGGAACAGCCATGTTCGGCGCGTAGCATTCGCGCCCGAATTATCGAAACAATATATTTCAACTTGTTACGTCGAATTTGATAAATCACTTTGATGGAATTGTCCGTCAAGTAACTTCTAAAAGCTCTGCGATCGACAACTTGCGAAAGTTTGCTCTTGAATCCGACCGCCTTGACCACGGGGAAACGTTTTTGCTGATACAAATCGTTCAGACAATCTAACTGTTGCTCCCACGACTCTCGACATCGACTCAACAATTCGTAACGGGCTGTCACTTGCGGGTGCGACATCATATGGCTAGCTAAATATGTCGACCCCGTTCGTCCCGGAAATAAGATAATGTACTTGATCGGGGGAACTCGTTTCTCCCCGCGTTTCTGTTGTTGATCAATCATTTAATGTTCTTAGTGAGCAAAACTGCAGTTTCGAGCCAGTCTCGCTTCCTGCATCTTGCAGATCCATTTGAAACCTTGTCTGCCGATCGGATTCATTATAACTGATCAACAAACCGCAACATTTCCGGGTGTTGGTTCAAGATTTCGTCTAAGTTGGTAACGGCTGTCCTTAAATCATGCGGCGTATTTTTGCGCGTACCACTGTAAGTCGCGATCGGCCTAACATCGAGAAAACCCCAGACCCGGTTTAAGGTACGTCGTTCGTTTTCCAATAGGTCTTCGTACGCAATCTCAATTTTGGGTAAGTCCAGCCTATCGATCAATTGCGTTATGCGGTTGGTTCGACGAAGGCGAGTCTTTGCTTTTGCGAAATCCGCCAACGGGATAATCGTTTCCCCAAGAGCTTCATGGCTTGCTTCGGTCAGGTTGGAATCACCAATTTGCTCGCGGAGCATTTTGGCACGAACGATCGAAACGACAAACTTAAGGTGGTTGCGGCGCGTCAGATGGATGATTCGAAAATTGAAATTCTTCAAGTAGGACTCAAATTTGGTCAAACTCAATACCGAACGCAGTTTCGTTTTGAAACCGATCACTGGAACTTCAATGGGGCGTTCGCCGGTTACCAGGCCTTCCAAAAACGTTTGTTGCTGCGGCCAAGAGTCTTGGTAGCGACTGAGAATTTCGTAATGCGCATGGATTTGCGGATGACTAGCCAAATGGTCGGTCAAGAAGGTCGAACCGGTCCGCCCTGGAAACAGCATGACGTAGTTGATTTGGGGTGCGGCCAAAGACATCGATGTCTCGTTCAATACACACGTACAATGACCGCGAAAGATTAGAAGAAAACGCCAGCTCGCGAAACAGCGGTTTAAGCCGGTTTTACGCGAGCTTTTTTGCAATTAGATAGACGGTAAACGAATAGCTGCGACCAATTCGATCAGCTCGTCTCAATGCGAACACCCCCGACAAATTTGGCCACGAAGTTAAAACTCACTGCCCAAATTGCCCCAAAAATCAAACCGGATACACCGTACATTGCCGGGATAAAGATAATCGATGCAATTCCCATTCCGATTCCGAACCCCAGTGCTTGCGCGCCGCCTTGGGCGGCGCCCATACCAACCACTCCAACCAACCCTATGACGAGTCCGTAAATCAATCCAATTACCAGTCCCATCAACGCGCTGACACCGCCTGACATCAAAGCGAATGAACCCACGTCCAATCGCCGAATCACAATCGATCCAGGGGAGCGTCGCGCTGGACTGGCACTACCAAGTTGACTGGACGCGAATGGATTACTTTCTTGTTTCACCGGCGCTGAAAAATCCGCTTGTCCTTGGATAGGGCGCTCTTGCCCAGGGATTGGGATCGTGTTTAAACTCCCGCACTTTGGGCACTTGGCTGTCTTACCAGCAAATTCATCAGGAACTTTTAACGGGCTGCCACAGGAAGTACACGGAAACTCAATCGGCATAGTTCAACTCCAAGACGTCGTATAAGTCGAATTAGTATAGTTTTGCCGCAACAACTGAGCAATCGAGAATTGTCAACGTATCGAAACGCTGGACGTCTCGACAACAACTCAGCTGCGTTCCGATCGTGACGGCTCTTTGGTAGCGACGAATTGCACCCATTGTCGCACCATCAAAACGATGATTGCCAATACGGTTTGCGGGACCCAACAAACAAAAACCCCCATCATCACATGGTCAAATTGCAAACCGACTTTAGTCCCCACATACATGGTAAATCCGATCATCAACAAGGTTGAAGGCGCCAATAACAGGACTCGTGATTGCCATGTCAAGCCAGACGGTAACATGGCCAATGCGACAAGGAATGTAGGCCCCAACACGTAAATGCCTAATAGCACGTTAGGACTCGCGCCGAGTGCAGCTCGTACAGCCGCAAAGAAAACTGCGACTAACGCTGTGAACGCAAATACACCAGCCACCGAGAACTGCCACGTCATACCGGATTTGGTTGCTAGTTCCCGTTCAATCATGAAATCCATGAATCGATCTAACCGCCGGTGGTTGCTAACGAACCACCAGCCGATGCAACTGCCAATCAAGATCGCGATCACGGCGTTGATGGCCATCGCCCGTTGATCGACTAGCGCGCCGGAGGCGTAGCTTTCGCCGCGGCGCCATATCTCCAACGGAAATCCCAAGGCCTGGGAATTGTAAGAAGCGTCTAACAACGGCTGCCAACTGCCCGAACGCACAAAGTACGATAGCCCGTTCGCCGTCGCCATCATCAATACACTTACCAACACACCATTGAAAAACCAGCCGGTTTTTCGGGATGGCTTCACAGAAGAAATCGGCTCAGCATCCATTGATCAAATTTTCCGTCAAGAATCAAGTTGTCTGAAAGAACATTTAGCTTGCGATTTGGCAGCGATGGGTTCAAGGCTACAATGGTTATCTGCCACATTCGATTTATGCAGGAACTTCAATGGCGATACTCCCATTTACGAACTCGGGAACCAAAACTGGCTTCCTAACTGTTTGCATTTGTTTTGTTTTGTCAACGGCTTCATCTTTGAATGCCCAAGTCGCTGCAACGAGAGGCTCGAATCGGGACGACCTTTCTCGTTTGAAACCCGACATTCCATCACCAGTTTCGTCAGGCGAATTGGAATCCACAATTGAAAAGGGCGTAAAACATTTGTTGCAGACTCAGCGCAAGGATGGCGCTTGGGGCGGCCCTCAATGGACCGGTGGCGTCGACAACGATCCGGTCCCCGGCTCGTTTCGCTCTTTTGATATAGCCGTGACAGCCATGTGCTTAGAGGCATTGCTGGGCGTGACCGAAAGCGAAGAAATTCGCGCAGCGAACGAAAAGGCCTATCGCTTCTTAATAGCTAAAACCAACCAAATCAAACGCGCCGGAGCTGGCGATTTGCCGCATATTTGGGCCCACTGTTATTGCATCCAAACTTTCTCAAGAATGCTGGGGCTGACTTCCGATGACGCTCGACGGCAAGAATTGATCGAAGCCATCAGGCATCATATGGCGCGTTTAAATCGCTGGCAATCGATTCATGGCGGTTGGTTCTATTATGGAAGCGGCATGTCCAAACCCGTTAACCCCTCATGCAGTTTCGTCAATGCTGCCGTCTTGGTAGCGCTACATCGCGCGCGTGTAGCCGGTATCGATTGCGATCCAAAAATGCTGCAGCGCGCCTTGCGGGCCACGAAAATGATGCGCAAACCTGATTCCAGTTACCTGTACACCGCCCGTCTACCCTCGGACATGCAAAGTGCCTTTCGAGAAATTAATCGACCGGCTGGAAGTCTCGGGCGATCGCAAGCCTGCAATATCGCTCTCCGATTTTGGGAATACGAGAAAATTACCGACGACGTCATTGAAGTCTGGTTGGATCGTTTGGTTTCACGTCATGGCTGGCTGGACATGGGGCGAAAAACTCAAATTCCGCATGAATCTCATGCCCAAGTGGCGGGCTACTTTTATTATTTTGGCGTTTACTACGGTACGGTAAACATCGAAGCCCTTCCGGAGCCTATCCAGCCTTTTTACCAACACCATTTGGCAAGACTGATTATCGACCGGCAAGAAAACGACGGCTCGTGGTTTGACTACCCTCTATATAGTTACCACAAACCTTACGGAACCGCCTTCGCATTGCTTGGTTTGCAACGATGTCGCACGAACCCAGCCGTCGATACGTTTTTAAAAAGATAAAACGAGCGCAAAAAAAGCGAGCCAACAATTTTGTTGTCGACCCGCCCGTTCCGGATCCAATTTAACTCTAACGACTCGTAAACTCGATCACAAAATCCGTTTCCAAGAGTTGTGGTTTACCGCCACTAGACAACTCTGCAACAAATCCAGCGACGTCCAGCAAACTCACGTCGCCATCGCCATTGAAGTCCGCAACCGGATTAAACTCACCGCCAACCACTAATCCGACAAAAGGAGCGACATCCAGTAAATCAAGGGTGCCGTCGCCGTTGGCATCGCCTAAGAACTTAGGTGCCGATTCATTGATGATCTGGACGATCATCGCACCACCGCCAGCAACAAAGTTTAGAAATTCATCAACATTTTTTCCTTTTTGATCTGAGACTTCGTCGTTGCTACCTGACACTTCAAGTCGCAAGTCGTCCGTAGAACGTAACAAGATCGATACATTTCCGCCGGTCGGAACATCCAATGAAGTTACTTGTTCAATTTCGCCACCAGCGACGCGACCAGTAACTGCAATCGGGTACAGACCGTGAAACGTCGGCAATGCCCCGCCCATAAACGAGTTGGTATCGAATGTCAGCGAGTTTCGATTCTCCAATAAAAAGTCATCGTTCTGGGCACCGATAAACAAGTCTTTCTTCGAATCACCAACCAGGTCGACCGCATCAGCATGCCAACCTTCGTGGACGTTCGAAATTACCGGTGGCGTCCATTCGATAAAATTGACGGCGCCGTTGGATGAAGTATTTCTAAAGATATAGGGACGACGATCTTCGGACATAACGACTAAATCGGGTCGCCCATCTCCATCTAAATCAGGACACGCAACTTTGGTTGTTTCACCATTTACGGACGAAGGCATCAGTTGAACATTGAATACGGCCTTGTTGTCACTATCATTTCCGGTGTTGATATAGATCGCATCAGCCCGAGACGAATTCATGTTCGAATAATAAAAGTCCATCATGCCGTCGCCGTTAAAATCAGCTGGCACGAGTGACTGGTATCCGAGCGCGCCAGCAGGCGTAAATGATGTCGCTGCACCGGCTCCCGCATAGCGAAAATCACCGACTCCACTACCGGCGCCATTGTTGTCGTTGTAGTAAATAAAATCTGGGTCACTGAGATTACCCGTCAATACGTCAATTTTTCCGTCACCATTCATATCCGCAACTTCAGAATTGACCCCGTAATTGCTTTCCGCTGCGAAATGCGTATTAGTAACGACCGTGAACTGCCCGGCTCCGCTTCCGTTGATGTTATTGAGCCCCAAACTATCTTGTGATGAAAAGGGATAATTGCACATCAACAAATCACAATAGCCGTTTTGGTCGAAGTCTGCTGCTGCGCCGCCGCATGCCGCACCAGTCTGGTTGGACAACCTTTCGGACTCATTAACAAACATCGTGCCATTGACGTTACGAAAGTATTTCGTCTTTCCTGGCGAATTATTACTGCCGTCCCCGGCATTACTGTCGTTGACGACGATGATATCTAAAAACCCATCCAAATCGAAATCGCGAAAAAACGCGTTGCGAGAAACGTCTGTCGATGAAAAACCAGATATCACCGGGGCACCACTGACCTCAACCATCACTCCATCATCATTGCGATACAACTTGTTACGTCGTTGACCGAAGGCGCCGATGGCAACGGCAATTACAATATCCTGGTCTCCATCGTTGTCATAATCGCCGAATTCAATTCGTTTTTCGTTGTTAAACGATTCAGCAACATTTTGCACCACGTTGGTAGCCGTCAAATCGGCAAAGTCCAATGTCATCGTAGAAAAGTCCTGGCCAATCAAATTGGCGCAACTCAACAAACTGCAAAAGAGTATGAGTGGAAGTGTTTGCTTGTTGTTCATGAGATTACCGTTTCAGTGTGTTATTGTCCGACCGCCGATTATAGTCACGGCAACGCTTTAAAGGCCAGTGAAAGGCGGCCACCATACGGTCTGTCATCAACCGCATGAAATATTGCAAAAAAAAGGCACGCCGACAAAATCAACGCGCCAATCGAATAGAAAACGGTAGGTTTGGGCAATAACATCACTCAGAATCTTCATTTTCCTCGGAAGATTCCTCGTCTTCACCCGCCTGCTCTTCCTCGGCGCTATCGGAAACTTCTTGTGCTTCTCTGGAGATTCGCTGTGAGGCCAATTTCTGGATCTTGCCCGAACCGGCAATGCTCTTGCTGATTTTG
This sequence comes from Mariniblastus sp., assembly GCA_965263475.1. Lineage (GTDB taxonomy): Bacteria > Planctomycetota > Planctomycetia > Pirellulales > Pirellulaceae > Mariniblastus. The sequence goes on along the minus strand of OZ253677.1, from coordinate 4,745,755 downwards.
GGATCACCGATGTATTCGATTCTTCCACTTCCCGCGATAGAAACCGTCAGTTGCTGGCTGGCGTTTACTTTTACTCGCCCGCTACCGCTAATGCTGATGTCTGCGTTTTGCGCCTTCAACTGCGTCAAGTCCGCATTACCAGAACCGGCGATGTCAATTGAAACCGAATCAACCACACCCTCAACAGCGATTTTGCCGGAACCCGAAATATTGAAATCCAAGACCTGTTCTTCTAATCCGGAAATGCTGACCTTGCCGCTGCCGTAGATGCCAAGATGCTCTAAATTGGTGGTCGAGATTTCATATACAGGACCTTCGGTTGGTCGTATGTTTTGAATATTCCGAATCGCCAATTTGTTACTTGAAACATTGGTCTCGATCAATTCCAGCAAGTTGTCGTCGGTTGTAACTTGCAGAGCAGTAGGCTTGCCGCAGGCGATTTTCAATTCGCCGTAACCGGAAAGTGAGATGGCGTTGAATTCACCGACTTCTCGATCCTCCGTTGCGGACACCCCGGAACCTGGCTCTGCGTGAGACAAAAACGTGATGTTGCAGCCGCAAACGACGACAGTAAAGCAACCGAAAATCATCACATAAACTCTAATCGTCTTCATTATGGGTCTTCCCATTAAAACCTGTGTCATTTGAAATCGACAAGTATGGTCATTCGTAACCGTGCCAAAAATATTTGAGATCAAAATTCAATTATTTAGCCGGACGACAACACGCCCGGCAATTTCCCCGGCTAGGATTTTTTGAATCTTCTCCTCCACGCCGTCTAAATCCACCTCGATGATCAATTCCTCGATCCCGTCAATCTTCCAATCGGTCGCAATTCGTTGCCAAATCGCGGAGCGGTATTCACGAGAAATACACGCGGTGTCGATGCCTTGCAAAGTAATTCCTCGTAGAATGAAAGGATATACTGAGATGTCGAAAGTAGCGCCGCCAACCAAACCACAAGCCGTTACGCAACCTTGGGGTTGGGTGGCACGAATCACGGTTGCCAGCGTATTGCCACCAACCGTATCTACTGCTCCTGCCCATTGTCCGCCCAAGAGGGGCCGATCCGAAGCGTCATTTAAACTGGCACGATCAATGATGCGATTGGCTCCAAATTTTTTGAGCCAAGACTGGCGTGCCGCTTTGCCGGTAGATGCCACTACCGAATAGCCCAACTTAGACAATATCCCCACAGCGAATATGCCGACGCCGCCGGTTGCCCCAGAAACAACAATCTCGCCCTTATCTGGTGTAACGTTATGTTTGATCAACTCGTCCACACATTGCGCCGCCGTGAAACCACCGGTTCCGATTGCCATCGCGTTCCGCGCATCCAAAGGTTCAGGTATCTTGTAAACCCATGACTTGGGAACATCGAGGTACTGCGACAAACCACCATTGACTTCCGTTCCGAAAGCAGCATGAAAAACCATCACCAGATCTCCGCTGGTGAAATCGGGGTCGCCTCCTGCGACAACTTTTCCCGCCGCGTCAATTCCTGGAATGATGGGCAGCGATTTTGCCACTCCTGGATGCCCAGTTGCGCACAAAGCGTCTTTGTAGTTTATTGACGAATAGGCCACTTCGACGCGAACGTAGCCGTCGCGCAATTCGTCTATTGGTTGTTGTTTTATGCCGCGCAAGATTACATCGGTATCGGCATTCTTTTCAACAAATAAACATCGCGTGCTATCGACTGAGTCGACGGATGACATAACTACTCCAAAGTTCTCGTTCCAAGAATCGGGATGGTTTGATTACAATACCAGTTTTCAGAATAGCCTCTTTATAGCCATGACCTTCGACGAAACACAACCGCTTGCCGTAGAACCGATATTGTTTCGGTGTCCCTGCGGTTCGGACGTCGAGGTCGACAAAATACGCGGAGGAACCTGCAACCGCTGCGGCAGAGCCATTTCTCCTAAATTGCTCAGCAGTAAATTGGCCGCCACGATGACGATTTCTGGATTGTTGCGAAATTTGCATGATACGTACGTATCCGAAACCGAATCCGAAGATTATGACCCCAATGCACTGATTGGTCGGCGGTTTGGACATTTCGAAATTGTCCAACCATTGGGTAGCGGCGGGTCTGGATTCGTTTTTCGTGCTTTGGATACATCGCTCCAACGCTATGTTGCGGTAAAAGTGCTCAAAGGCGGAATGGACACGGAAAGTGTTAACATCAACCCAACCGACGTTGACTTATTGCTCCAAGAAGCCGTCACGCAGGCCAGGGTCGGTCACCCCAACATCGTGACCATTTACTTCGTCGGAAAAGAAGACGACGTCCCATTTTATGCCATGGAATTGGTCGATGGGATTTCACTGAGTGAACGCATTCGAGAAGGCGATATCGGATTCATCGAAATATCAAACACCGCCGAACAGCTGGTTCAAGCTCTAAGGTCTTCGTTTGACATGGACATCATCCATGGCGACATCAAGCCTTCCAACGTCATGTTGACCCAAAACGGTGTTGTAAAACTTTCCGACTTCGGTCTCGCGAGACGCATCTCAGAAAAAAACAAGCTAGTTACTGGGGGAACACCAAATTATTTGGCTCCGGAGATTCTGGACGGCGTGAGCCCCTCTCCGCAATCTGACATGTATGCATTGGGCGTGACTTTGTTCGAGTTGACGTTCGGGAAGTTGCCCATCCATTTAACCGGTTCGACAATCGAAAGTTGGCAAGCGTCCCACCACGAACAAGCAATCGAATTCCCGTTGGAATGGCCTGAAAATTTACCGCCTCAATGGCGCGATTTGTTGTCCCGGTTGTTGGCCAAAAATCCGGCAAGTCGTTTCTCAAGCTACGAAGAATTGGCCAACGAAATCGAAAAACTCAGCCCCACCGGAAATGTAATTGCCAGTCCGCTGCCGCGGATTATTGCGGCGATGATCGATTGGATTACGGTGATTCTGTTCATGCTGCCGTTTCGCTTGGCGATGTTGACCGAGTCTGTTTCATCGAGCCCAATGTTGAAGGCGTTCGTATTCCTGATGCATTTCATCCCGATTGTTTCATACACCTTGATCATCGTATTTCTTAAACAATCCGCCGGTCGAAAATTGATGCAACTGCGAGTACTCAATCGGTACGGCATGATCCCCAAAGGACGCAAGATGGCGATGCGTAGCGTGCTGCGCATGATTCTTCCCTGGTCCATGGCCACTTTGCTGTTAATGGGTGTCAGCGAGATTCAGTCGCTACAAAGTCTGTCAGCAATGGTGTTCGTGGCCAGCGTTGTTTTTATGTTTGTCAACGCAGGCAGCTTGATGGTAAGTAAACGACAAAAAAGCATTCACGATATTATTTTTGAAACTCAAGTCGTCATAGACTCTCAATGAGCCACTTATGAAACATCGCTTGAAAGAAACAAGGCCGCGTGAAATCATGCCGGGCTTCACCGCAAAATTCGTGCATTCCGAAACGATGACCCTCGCCCATTGGGAAATCAAAGCCGGCAGCCAATTACCGCGCCACTCACATCACCACGAACAAGTTGTCAACCTGCTCGAAGGCGAATTTCAATTGACCGTGGCCGGCGAAACTCATACGTTGCAACCGGGAGACGTATTCGTATTGCACTCCAACGTTGAACATTCGGGATACGCGTTATCCGACTGTCGCGTTTTAGACGTCTTCCAACCTGTTCGCGAAGATTATCTACCGGAATAGCAGTTTACTCGCTCTGAAATTGATGGCCGTCCTTTCCAACCAAATACTGTCGAACTCGATCCGGCCCGTTTTTAACGAATCGTTCGGACCGTTTCTGTCGCTGGGAAACGGTCGTTACGTTTTTGATACCCAGTTCCGGGATAACCCAATCTGGCTGGGACACATGCCAAGTGCCTTGTGTGGAATCTTGCAACTCGAAGCTTGTTGGAACGGCGAGGTAGACGACGAATTTCAAAGACTGCAGACTGCTCACCAGCGTTTAATCCAACACAGCCGCCGACGCCTTCCGGCCAATTTAGCTTTGCTAAAAAACCGAAGCGGCAACACGCATCCGCTCAAGCAAGTCGCTTACGAGTATGTCGCTCTTTCAATTTTGGACCAGTATGCAAGCACCTATCAGAAGATTGGAGAGTCGATCGCAGAAAATGTCTTCGACTCAATCGCCAAACACGCGATCGTCAGCGACGTTTTCGTCGACACAGACAATTTCCGATTCGGCATTCGCTTCGACAACTCAGAAACTAGCCACAAATTCGCACGATCCCTTAATCGAGCCGGGATCTTGAGTCCTGTTGCATCGCATGACGACCGCTTGGTCCAATTCGTCTTAAATATGGCGTTTCGGAACGACTGGCTTCGACTGTTTTGGGAGCGACTCAATCTAGCCTTGAATTTGGCAAATGCGCGACAGCATGACGTCGAAGAAATCCCGCTGACCGATCCACCACATTCACAGTCGCTGTTGAATTTTCATCGCGCCATGATTTTCGCCAAAGTAAACGGTCACTCACCTGCAAACTATGATCCCTTAAACCAACTCAAGCAAGAACTCCAACAAAGCTTTGGTGCGATCTCAGTCCAACAAGTCACCAAAACCAATTACACAATCTTTCGTGACCAAATTTTGGAAATGCAGTCATTGGTCTACGAGCCCACGCGACAGACTTCTGCCGACGAGTTTGATATGCTGTTCCGTTCCGACAACCCACTAGCCATCGTCGCGAGCCATGACCGACAAATCGCGGCCATGGTCTTCGCTGGGCAATTGGGGTGGTTTCGAAAACATGGCGGTGTCGACTCCGATCCCTATGAAAACGACCCATCCGTTTACTACAGTATGGATTTGACGGTCGCCCCGGAGTTTCGAGGTGGTACGGGCCGCTTGATGAAGCAAGCTCTGTCGCTGCTTGCCATTAACCATGGTGTAACCGCCATTCACGGTCGCAATCGAGATCGTCTCGCTGCCGGAATGTGGGCCGTAAACCTATCGTTGGGCAGTTACGAACTTCAACGACTGCAAAATGACTATCAGGACAATGAAGAGTATCGCGATTGCATTTACTATCGCAGCCCGTTGACTTGGCAAAAAAGCGGCTGGACCAATGAGGAAATTGCTCAACTTTCGTTCGAACAAGCACTAAAATTTGCCTGCAATGCTGGCAATTGAATAACTATCAGCAAGAAAACTCCTCCTAAATCTTTTTTTCTGCACAATCGACTAATCTTTTCTAACCCGTAAAGTCGATCTTCGAATTGAAGGAGTTTTCTCAAAACATATTGGAATGAAATCGATGTTCTCGAAAAGCAAATCCCCATTCGTAATTGCCTTGTTAACGGTGGTTACTGCTAGCATTAGTTTCGCCCAACAACCCCAATCGCCAAGTCAACGGTTCAAGCCAGAACGCAACGTGCCTCCGTCGGTTCACGTACCTGACGGGGCATCCAAGCGGGTATCGGGGCACAGTAGTCCTAGTGGCACCAACTACAATTTTTCAGACACGCCCGTCAATTCGTTTCGCAGTCGAGCGATGAAGCGTACTGCCAGCTTGCGAAAACCTGTGGTTCGCCCCGTTTCTTATCAGGAAGAGGTGGGCAAACAAAGTACTTCGAACTCAAGCAGCTTGCCTGCGGGCTTGCGTTCAAGCGGAAAACAGGAATTCGAGTCGCCTAAGCCACTCGGTGCCAAGTCAGCGTTGCCCCCCCGAACAGAAAATTTCTCCGACACCCCTCGCCCTGCAACTGATTTGTCTGCTCCGAAAAATAGCGATGGAATCGTAGTTGATCAGTCGCAATTTGCCCAACATGAACAACAGCTTCAACGTCGGCTTGATGAACTCAAGAAGCTGCGTCGGCTAGCCGAAGGGAACAACCAACCGGCGGCAACCAATTTGACGGATCAGATTCAAGCTGACGTCCGAGCGACTCAGCAAGCTCCTGGACGCAGCTGGGAAAACTCCGTTCAGCATGCCGCCAATCACGCACATGCCACCGATACAGTTCAAGTCACCAACGCTCACGTATTCGAAACGAATGAAACCGGAGTTAGCCATGTTCAGCGCGTTAGTGCGGAATCAGAAGCCATCCAAAGAGCATCCGTCGATCTGTCAACACCTGGAATTCGAGTCCAGTCTTTTGGTCCCAACGCAATTGGCATTAATAAAATCGCGACTTACAAGGTGGCAGTGACCAATGACGGCAACCACGATGCAGAGCAACTTCAGATCGGAGTCGGTATTCCTGGTAACATCGATCTTCAGAACATAATTGTGTCGGCCGGTCACCATGAAATTACCGATGGCGTTGAGAAAGCTCGATTGATTTGGACCGTCGAGCGAATTCCTGCCAATACCACACACACGATTGCGATAAACGTCATTCCACGCTCCGCCGAACCTTTCGACATGGAAGTCAATTGGACGTTTCTGCCTCGCTCTGCTTCGACGCAAATCCGCGTGACTGAACCTCAATTGGAAATGAAGATCTCTGGACCAACCGAAGTCCAATTCGGTGAAAAGGCCACTTACGATGTCACTGTCGTTAACCCGGGAACAGGCGACGCCGAACAAGTATCGGTCATGTTGCCGGAGGCTCTTGGCGGCGAACGCGCGAGCATCGGAAATGTTCCCGCAGGTAGTGAACGAAGATTCAAGGTCGAGTTGTTTGCTCGCACCGCAGGTCAGTTAAACTTGACCGCTACCGCCGTCGGGGACGGCGACATCAAAGCGGTAGCCAGCCACGACATTATGGTTCGTCGAGCCAATTTGAAGGTCGAGGTCACCGGCCCGCCAATGAAGTACGCCGGAAGCATCGGACAATACACGGTAACCATCCGCAACGATGGAGATGCAACGGCTTCTGACGTTGCCGCCGTCCTGGCAATGCCCAACGGCGTTCAGTACTTGGGTGGCATCGACTCGGTCGAGAACAATGATGGCGGACTGAAGTGGAACGTCGGTACGTTGACTTCAGGCAACAGCCGCACGTTCAAAATCAATTGTCAGCTAGATGCATCTGGCCATTTGACGTTCCAAGCCGGAGCTCGAGGAGCGGGCGACTTGGCCGCGACTAATGAATGGCAAACCAAGGTCGACACAATTGCCGACTTGACGTTGGATGTTGAAGACCCCAAAGGTCCGTTGCCCACCGGTGAAAACGTGAACTACAAAATCGTGGTCAAAAATCGCGGTACACGAAGTGCCAACGGCGTCGACTTGGTCATGCAATTCTCAGAAGGCATTGAACCGGTCAAAGCGGACGGATTCAAAAGCAAGATCGTCACGGGACAAGTCATTTTCGCTCCCATCACGCGGATCGAACCTGGACAACAGATTGTCTTGAACGTAACGGCACAAGCTCTAAAAAGTGGAACACATATTTTCCGGGCACAATTGACTTGCAAGGAAAGTGACGCACGAGAAATCGGAGAGGGCACGACACGTTTCTTCGGAGACGAGATTGCCACCGACGCGCAACAGCTGAATTTGCCCGCCAAAGCAAATACAGCAGATGCCAGTGTCGATTCCAGCGACAATACCAACGACTTTAAGTAAAATTGGTCCGCATTCGGATCCCCACGGCTGCAGAATTCTGCAGCCTTTTTTTGTGCGCTGCCCAGCTTCCACGCTTTCCCAAAAGCGATACGCAGACCAAATCTCATTTATTTGCCCTTCCGAATGATCCGATTGTTTTGAAAAATTGGAAAAACTCGGAGCAAAAGCCGTCAACCTTTGGCAATTTTATTGCACCACCATGCCACGCTAAAAATACTGGTATGATACGACCTTTTCGAATTGTTTGTCTAACACGAACGAATATAACTGTAGTCTACTGATTACTGGCACGGATCGCCGATGTTTGCAGACTCTTGTAATTGCTACGAAACCAACCATGACTCCGACCGCCAGCAGCAGCCCCAACCTTTTGCGGGACTACATTCGAACAATTTTTCGGCATAAAGGCAAAGTCCTTTTCTATAACTCGTTAGTGTTGGCGTTTGCCATCGCGGTCATCCTTTGGTGGCCCCGCGAATATCGCTCTGAAGCCAAAGTTTGGATCAAAATTGGTCGTGAGAATTCGAAATTAGATCCGACCGCTGCGACCGGTGAAACCATCTCGATTCAGGAAAACGATCGTGAGGACGAAATCAAGTCCGTAATCGATATCGTGGGTAGTCGTGGTGTTGCCGAACGAGTTGTCGATGAACTCGGTCCACAAGTGGTTCTCGGTGACGAACCCATTCCCGGATTCGAACCAGTCGAACAACCCAATCAGGTCACCGAAGCTTTGAAATCGGCGGCCAAGAAAGTGATTGGCGTTTTAAAGAGCATCGACCCGGTTAGCGATCGTGAAGAAGCGGTTCAGGAAATTTTGAAACATATCGTCGTTGGTGCGGAGCGTAAGTCGAACGTCGTTTCGGTACTCTACGAAACCGATTCGCCGCAACTCGCTCAAGCCGTCGTTCAATCGCTGATTGAGCAATACAAAGCAGAACATGCGAGAATCCATAACACCGAGGGCTCAAGGAAATTTTTCGGTAACCAATTGGCGAATCTGAAAAATCGAGTAGACACGACTTCAGACAACCTGCGATCAGTTAAAACCGGAAACGGCTTGGCATCGGTTGAGGGCCATCGAGACTTTCTCGAAAACCAAATCGCAAGCATTGGTGACGCGCACTTGGTTGCCGAACAGAAATTGTCTGAATCCAAGGCTTTGTTGGCAGAATTGGAAAAACAAGTCAGCGAGCGACCAGCAATAGTTTTGTCCGAAGAGAAATCGATTCCCAACACGGGCCGCGACACGCTCACGGCCCAATTGCAAGAAGTTCAGATTCGACGTGCCGACCTGCAATCGCGACAACGCAATCACCCCGAATTGAAAGCAATTATTGCGCAAGAGGCGAAACTAAAACGAGAATTGGAAGATCAAACATCGAAAGATCGCAAAGAAAAAACTCAAGCCATCAATGTCGTACATCAACAATTGACGCTTGAAAAAGCGCGTGTCCAATCTCAGATGGAAGGTTACGCTGCGACGATTAGCAAGCTTACCAACCAAGAAGCGAGAGTTCGCGAAGAAATCGCATCACTGAACCGCGCCGAAATAGAAATCCAACAATGCGAACGCGAAATGCAGTTGGCCGTGAAAAGCTATATGAGCTATGCCGAAAATATGGAAGACGCCCGACTGGACGAAGCACTTAATGAAAGTGCAATTTCGAATGTCAGCATCGCCCAATCGCCAACGTTTGAAGAAAAACCGGTCAGCCCTTCCAAACTTGTAGTGTTAGTACTGGCACTGGCGGCAATGTTTTTTGGCTCATTGGCCATTGTCGCTACCGCACTCGTTTTCGACGATTCCGTCAATCGACAAGAATCTGTCGAACAAGCCTTGGATGTACCCGTTGTTGTTTCTGTCCCCAACCAACGTGAATACCGTCAAGTCCTACGTTGATGGTTTCTAATCGTTCAGAGAATCGAACCAATGAGTGATACTTTTGCAGACTCGTCCGAAAACGTGGACGACAACGCGGTGTTTTCCCAGCCTGTCGCCAACGCGGATGTAACCAAGCGTCGCGGCAGCAAATATGTGGATACATTGTTAATGAGGCTCCACAATTCGATTCTCGTCAATCGTGCTGCTGGAGTGATCGGATTATTGAGCTACGCCGCCAACCAAGGCGTAACCACAATGGCGGTGAATTTAGCGATACGCGCGGCGGACCACAATTTCACGCCAACACTAGTTATTGATGGAGATTTTACCTCGACCCGGGTATCGCGTCTCTACCGTCATCGGGGTTTGGGATTTGCCGAATGCATGAACGGGCAAGCGGTGTTAAATGACTGTGTGAGTTCCACTAAAGTTCAAGGACTCAACGCGCTGGGTGCAGGCAAGGCGAGTGTCGCCAAACAAATGATCTTCGACCAAGATTTGGGGAGCGATTTTTTCAAAATCGTCAAACATGAATACCGTTTTTCAGTTGTGGATTTGCCCAATATTCGAGAGCCCTCTATCCACGCATCGATACTGCCGCATCTAGATGGCATTGTGTTGGTCGCAAGATACGGCATTCGCAAAGAATTGTTGGTTCAAACGCAAAACAAGATCGTAGCATCAGGCGGCAACCTACTGGGCGTTGTCATGAATGGCAACCAAGAAAAACTACCTCGTTGGTTACCCAAATTTTTGGGCTAATTCAACCAGTAGCGACCCAATGAACTCAATCACTTTATATTCCGACATCTACAAATGGCTATTGATCGCTTTGGCCCCGATCATGATAGCCGGGTTCTGGGTTATCGATCACACACCTTTTGCAAGTGACTATTACAAAGAGCACAGCATTGTCGCCGAGTCGGAAAACCGTACAGCCGACCGAATCGAGTCTGTCAATTTCATCACTGCTCCTGCACGAATTGCCATCGGCATTCTCGGAATGTTGTTCTTGTTGATTCCGCCTCGCGAAAATTTGAAATGGGGCGGACCCGTCGTCGGATTGATGTTATTATTTTTCGCGTATACCGGAACGACCGCGCTGTGGTCGATCAATACACAGGTATCGTTGCAGAAATTCCTCGTCCTTTGTTTTTTTGCAGTCGCAGCGTATGGCGTAGCCAGGCAATTTGCAATCACTGAACTGGCCACTTTGTACACAGTGATATGTCTGGCATTTATTTTCGTTGGCGTCGCTGCCGAACTTGTGCTTGGAAATTTCAGGCCCTACGAAAGCACTTATCGCTTTGTGGGGACCTGCCATCCTAACTCTCTAGCCGTTTATGGTTCGTTTTGCTGCCTGACGACGATCGCGTTTTTTAACCGCAATCCGATTCTCAATCGTTGGTTGCTGCTTTTATTCGCGATTGGATTCACGACTTTGCTGATGACCAAATCAAGGACGACTCTGGCGGGATTTGCAGTCGCGAGTTTTGTGACCTATGTGCTGACATTCAAGCCAAACAATCGAGTCATTGCATTTTCGACAGCCATGTTGTTGTTGATACTAATGGGATTTGTGATCGCGCTGTCTCGCGGCAATTTGCGGAATGCGGTCGCTGAAAAATTGGCCATGGGACGAACCAAGGATGTTTCAACCTTGACCGGGCGATTGCCACTATGGGAACTGCTATTGGAATCCGTTGAGAAGCGCCCCGTTGTCGGGCACGGCTACCTGGCGTTTTGGGACAAGGACCGAATCGAGTTTCTGTCTGATCAATTGCAATGGGAGATTCCGCACGGTCACAACATGTACATTGATGTCATGCTGGATGGCGGCTTGGTTGGACTGTTTGCATTCGCGGCGTGTTTGATGACCGCGTTGGCATTGTCAGCATTCCGCAGTCTTTGGTTTACCGATCAGTGCTCCATTCTGGTATGCGGATTTGTGACATTTGCGATGGTGCACGGACTCGCCGAGTCACTTTTCAAGTTACCTACATTTTTGTTATTCATGCTGGTGTCGCTGGTATTGCGTATGGCGATGGAGCCGTTTGCAGAGAAATTCGAGACGCCACCGATGAGTGAATCTCAAGAATTCAACCCAAGTCGTTTCGCGGCGGCCTCCTCATGAAAACGATTGCGATTCATAATTATTATCAAAACCGTGGTGGCGAAGACCAACTGTTCGAGGACGAGGTACAGCTCCTGGAGTCCAAAGGGCATCAAGTCCACCGCTACACGCTGCACAGTAATTCGATCAAGGATCGAAATCTGATCCGTGTGGCTGCCGATACAATTTGGAACGGTCGGACATATCGAGAACTACAAAACCTGATTCGCGAACACCAACCCGACGTCATTCATTCGGTCAATACATTTCCGTTGTTTTCGCCGTCGGTATTCCACGCGGCTCGAAAGTCCAACGTCCCTTTTGTCGCGACGATTCAAAATTACCGTTTTTTCTGTGCTCAATCGATGTGTTTTCGAAACGGCCAAGCCTGCGAAGCCTGCCTGGGAAAAATTCCTTGGCGTGCCGTCGTCCATCGTTGCTACAAAAACAGTCTAGCAGGTAGTGCCATCGTCGCATCGATGCAACTGCTTCATCAACAACTCCAGAGCTGGCAAAAATACGTTGACGTCATTTGCGTCGCATCGGAATTCTCCAAATCAAAATTGTTAAGTGCCGGCTTTGAAGCATCCCAGTTGATGCTGAAACCAAACTTTGCGCCTTTCGATCCTGGTATGCAAAACGGCTCGAAAAACTATGCCGTCTTTGTCGGCCGGCTGTCGGACGAAAAGGGACTCTCCACTATCGTCGAAGCCTGGCATGAACTGGGCCGCTCGGGAATCGACATTCCCTTGAAGATCGTCGGCAACGGACCTGATGCTCAACGCGTCGAAGAATTGGTCGAAACCAATCCAAATGTCCAGTGGTTAGGTTACATTTCGAATAAGGAAGTCTACCAGGCAGTTGGCGATGCCGCGTGTCTTATTTTTCCTTCTGCCGGCTACGAGTCCCTTCCCAAAACCCTAATTGAGTCCATGGCGGTGGGAACACCCGTCATCGGCTCCAAGATCGGCAGCATTCCGGAAGTCGTTCGCGAAAACGAAACCGGCTATTTATTCGACGCGGGTGACGCATCTAGCTTGTCACGCTGCGTTCAAAAATTGTTCGCCAACCCCAGTGATTTCGGACGACTGCGAAACAACTGTCGCAAGTTGTTCGATACGAAATTTACCGCGGAAGTCAATTACCAGCAGCTGATTTCCATTTATCTTGAAGCCATACGTCGCCGCCAATCCAACCAGTTATCGGAATCGGTGCAGACGATCGAATCGAGCTCGTTAAAGGGATCGACTTCGTAAATATATCTTTGTTGATTGTGAAGTAATTCCTGCACGGCTTCCCAATTTTGCTTCATCGCGTTTTAATGGCACCTAGATTAAACCACTATCGGAATGCCAATGAACGTTGAAAAAACGCATCCTCAAATCGGGGATACCATTCGCCTACTGGGAGACTTGTTGGGGCAGATCATTATCGAGCAATCGGGGCAAGCGTTGTTCGATTTGGTCGAGAACATCCGTGTCTTAGCCAAAGAATGGCGACTCGGCGATGAAAGTGCAGCGCGGAAATTGAAAGAAATTACCCGCGAGCTCGCCAATGAACTCCCCAAAGCTGCGACAGTTGTCAAAGCGTTTTCAACTTATTTCCGGCTGGTGAATTTGGCCGAAGAACACCAGCGAGTCAATGTTCTGAAGCGACGTGAAGACGAAGCATTTCAAGAAAACCGTCCGATGGACGAATCAATACGGTCCGCCGTTGAGACGCTTAAACAAGAAGGGCTGAAAGCAACTGATATCCAAAACACCTTAAATCAGTTGTACGTTTCTCCCGTTTTCACGGCCCACCCGACCGAATCCCGTCGCAAAACCATCCGCCAAATCTTGAAGCGGATCTCACGCTTGTTGCAAGAATACCAGTCGGTCGGCACGTACGAGTTCGAAAAGATCGAACTGCTGGAACAAATCAAATCTTGTATCGTTTTGCTTTGGCAAACCGATGAAACGCGAAATCGTCGTCCTACGGTCATGGATGAAGTTAGAAATACCGGGCTCTACTTTTTTGAGGAAACGTTGCTGGACGTTGTCCCTTCGATCTACGACGAACTTGACAAGGCCCTGCGGGATACGTATCCAAACGACAACTTCCAGATTCCTTCGTTTCTGACTTACGGAAGTTGGATTGCTGGCGATCGAGATGGCAACCCATTGGTCACCGCCGACGTCACAGAATCGGCGTTGCAAGCGCACCTAGATCTCGCTTTGGAACGCTACGAAGACGATGTCTATGAGTTGTACGAATGGCTGAGCGTGTCGAAGAACCGAGCCGCTTTCGACCCTGAATTCGAATCCCAACTGCAACAACAGTTAAACCAGCTCGATTCGCAGGCGATGAAAGTCATGGATCGCTTCAACTTAGAGCCCTACCGCCAGAAGTTGATTTTGATTCATCGCAAATTGCATGCGACACGGTTATCCAACCACCAACCTGCCCGCGTGGCTAACCGAGATGTCTATGCGAGCGTCCCAGAATTCTTGTCAGACTTGCGGGCCATCTTCGACAGTTTGGTGGCCAATCAAGGTTTCGCCTTGGTTCGCGATGGCTTAAAACGATTGATTCGGCGGGTTGAAGTTTTTGGATTTCATCTTGCCACTCTGGATGTGCGCCAACATTCGGCACGTCATCGACAGGCCATTGCGGAAGTTTTGGATCAATTTGAAATAGCCGACAACTACGCGAGTCTCGAGGAGCCCCAAAAAATTGAATTGTTGACCGAACTGATCGAAAGCAAGCGTCCGTTGGTGGCCGGTTTAGATTTCACTGATGATGCCAATGAAGTTTTTGAAACCGTTCAACTAATTGCGCGTGCCCAACAAAATCTCGGCGACGAATCGATGAGCACGTACATCATTAGTATGACGGAGTCCGTCAGCAATATTCTCGAAGTGCTGTTGCTGATGAAGGACGCTGCATTGATGGGAAAACTTGATATCGTTCCTTTGTTTGAAACCGTCGACGACTTACAAAATGCTCCCCAAACCATGGCCGCTTTGTTTGCCAATACAACCTATCGCAAACATCTTGAAATGCGTGGAAACCGTCAAATGATCATGATTGGCTACAGCGACAGCAATAAAGACGGTGGCTATTTGCGTGCCAATTGGATGTTATTTACCGCGCAACGAAACTTGGCAACGACGTGCAAACAACAGGGTATCCAATTGACCTTGTTTCACGGGCGCGGCGGTTCGCTCGGTCGTGGGGGTGGACCGGCCAATCGAGCGATCTTGGCGCAGCCCTCCGAATCGGTCGCTGGGCGAATTCGCGTAACGGAGCAAGGTGAAGTCGTCAGTTCGCGGTACTCTAGCCGTGGGATTGCGCGACGACATATCCAGCAAATGGTTCACGCGGCCATCTGTTCCACCGGCACTCGGCCCAACTACCCTAAACTGAACCAGTGGAACGAAACAATGGACGAACTCAGTCAGATCGCTTATCGGAAATACCGGGAACTGGTTGATCACTCAGATTTCATCTTGTATTTCCAAGGTGCCACTCCGATCGAATTGGTCGAACATTTAAATATTGGCTCACGCCCATCGCGTCGCAAGCCATCGCTTTCGATCGACGACCTGCGCGCCATTCCCTGGGTGTTTTCTTGGACTCAGTGTCGCGCCAACATATCCAGCTGGTTTGGAATCGGATCAGCTTTGGAACAATGGTGCCAAGGCGATTTGAAAAAAATCAAAACTCTAAGTGAAATGTTTGATCAATGGCAGTTTTTTAACACGTTGCTGAAAAATGTTCATGTTGGATTGGGACGTGCTGACATGGGTATCGCCGAATGGTACGCCCAGCTTGCTGATGACCAAGCCAAACCTCTGTTCCAAACGATTAAGAATGAATTTGAATTAACCACCAGGCAAGTCTTGCAGGTCACGGAGCACCAACAACTGTTAGACACAGAAAAATGGCTGCAGCACAGCATTCGAGTTCGCAACCCCTATGTTGATCCGTTGAATTGCATTCAAGTATCGCTGATGGAAAGATATCGCAACCACGACGCATTGACCGATGACGACAAGTCGGAAATCAGACAATTGCTGGCGGATTCGGTCAACGGAATCGCTGCAGGTTTGCAAAATGTCGGTTAACTGATATTTACGCGAAAAAACGCGACTGTATTTTTTTCAGCCGTAACGTCGCAAAAAATTTGCATCTTCAAATCGGTCACTACGCCCGCCATCACAAACCGACAATCAGCTTCCCAATTCTCTACTTGTTCGGTCTTGTTGCGGAAAAAAATGCTTGAATTTTGGGAGCAACGGAAATCAGCCCGCGACTTCCTAACCGTTTATCTTTTCTAACCGTCCATCAGGAGTTTTCATGTCGACTGTCGCCGAAAGTAAACCCCTCAGTCCACCGTCTAGCTTTGACGTCAACCAACGCCTTGAAGTCGTTGGCCAAATTGCCGCTGGGCTGGCCCATGAAATCAACACGCCCGTGCAATACGTCGGGGACAACGTCCGCTATGTCTCCACCGAGATCGAAAAAATTCTCGGCTTGCTTCGTGGGTACCGAAAACTTGGTGACTTGATTCAGGGTGATAAAACGCTCAAAGCACGCTATGAAGATCTTAAAACCACCGAACAACGAGAGGACGTCGAATTTTTGTTCGACGACATTCCTTCGGCATTGGAGCAGACCATTTCCGGCATTGAGACCATCGCAGGAATCGTCGGTTCTTTAAAAGCCCTGGTACACCCCGGCGGTCGCGAAGTCGTCGAAACGGATGTCAATGAAGCCATCGATCAAGCCGTTACTTTAAGCCGCGGCGAGTGGAAGAAGAGTGCGAAACTGGATCTCAATTTGGAACCCGAACTACCCAAAGTTTCGTGCTACTCAGGCGAGCTAAATCAAGTATTGATCAACTTGATCGTCAATGCCGCCCATGCAGTCGCCGAAGCGAACAAAGCCGGACTTGGTCGCATCTGCATTACCTCATTTAGATACAAAACGAGCATCGGAATCATGATTGAAGATTCCGGCTCTGGGATACCACTCGAAATACAGCACCGAGTATTTGATCCATTTTTCACCTCGAAGGATGTCGGTAAAGGCACGGGCCAAGGCCTAGCATTTGCTCATGCCTCGATTGTCGAGCGGAGCGGCGGAACCCTGTTTTTTGAAACCGCAGAAGATCAAGGGACGACGTTTCACATTTACCTTCCAATCGCTGAAGACGAGTTTTCTGAAAGTGAATCCAATGAGTAACACGTTTATCGTATATGTCAGTGACCGAACTGACGACCAAGATCCATTCTTGGCACGAGATATCGCTATCGAATCATCGCGCAACAATCAGTTGCGAAATGTGAGCGGAGTCCTCATGGGGGTCGGATGCCACTTCTTGCAAGTTCTTGAAGGCGAAGCTTCCGTTTTGGACGAACTACTGGCGAAAATCGAACGAGACCCACGGCACAAGGACTTGAAAGTACTGTTTCGCGGAAAACTAGAAGAACGCGTTTTCGGCCGTTGGAGTATGGGGTGCGTGACGGCGTCCGACGCGACGTCCGCTGACGACCACTATTTTGACGACATTTCTCAAGAGATTGAGCGGCTTTGCAAAGAAGAATCTGAAGAACACCGCGAACTCTTGAAAGACTTGTTGATCGAGATCCCCAAACGATTCGCTGAAAATAAACTCAGTGTGACATAGCGTCGAAATTTCCAGCAAAAACTGACCGATCGACAGTACGCTAAAAACTAAATGCGCGCTAGTGCACGCCATCGCTACCGAAGTATCCTCCGTCTTTACCGCGCTTGGGACAGGACATTCACTTTAGTTTGGCGCGAACAACGAGAAAATAATTAATTGCCATTCGTGAACGATAAGTTTATTGAATCGTATCGTTCGTCAATAACGTGCGAATCAGCGGCAAGTTGGGAACCGCTATCTTGCCACCTCGGCGGACAAAAAAACCGTGAACGACCGCCGCGACTCCGCCAACTAAAAAGCTGACTGCCAGCGACAAACAAATGGCCAGAATTACCTCCTCTGGTCCTCTAAAACCGGCGAATAAGACTAAATACGAGAGCCCATGTGGAAAAAATGCGCCGATCGCAAATGCCCGAAACCAACCGCACGCACAAAAAATTGCCGTCGCCAAAAAAGCCGACGTTGCAAGAAAAGCGAGAGCAAATCCAATCAAACTTATCGCCGGCGCTACCAAAGCTCCGATCAAGATGGCGGCCGAAAAAGCGGAGAATACGATCGCGCGATTTGAGAATTGAATCGTCAATTTACGAGGAGGCACTGGACGGTTTACAAACCCTATTTCTGGTCTAGCCTGAGTCATATCGAATCTCCATGAAATACATTCAGTCGAGTTTAAGAGGAGAAATTCGCAGCCCAGTAAATGTTATTGGCATAATTATATAACGGTTAATCGCTTTTTCATTAATCGGTTACAATATTAGGTGCGATGTTGAACCGATTGCGCATAAAAGAGAGAGAAATCGGTTCTCCCCTGACTAACGGCGGTTTCGTCGCCACAGGGGACTTTCAAAAACTTTTTTTAACTTTTCCCATTCTCTCGATGTCTAATCCTGATTCCTGGGTTGCTCCCGATGAGGCTGAGCCCGCTCAAATTTTAAGTGAAGCGGCCGAAGATATTCGCGCCGGTAGATTTCAGGTTGCGCTGGCCAAACACATTTGGTATCACGAAAACGCAATCCGCATTGACCCCGCGCATTACGGCGTTCGCCTATCGTTTGCGTTGGTTAGCTGGATGGAACTCGCCAACAAGTTCCCGCCGGCATTGGAACGAATGACAAGTACTCGGGACCAAGCTCGAGACTCCGTTTTGCTCGGAAAAAACGTCTTCCGTTCCTTCCATGAATTTGATGCGATCAACCGTCGGCTTGATGCTCTAGATTTAACGGTTCAGTTGTTCGAACAACTGGATCAAGATTTTCCGATACGAGCTAGGCAGGTAATTCAACTAGCGCACTCCGCGTTAATTGAATCCGAAAGATTTGCGCTTTTGGGTAAATACATCACGCCAGAGAAAGACCTGCGTCGAATGACAAAGCTATTTCTGGACGTGCGCGATATGGAACCGACCTTTGCAACACGTCAATTCACTAAAGATGTGGCGACTCTTGTCGCTTTACTGGTGATTAACGGCCGAGAAACTGAGGCCCAACAAGTCTCAGACTTGGCGCTGCAAACGCATCACGAGGAACAATTCGAGCGAGAGTTGGACCTCGCGTTAACGGGCAAATTTCCGCCATCTTGAATATCGAACGGCATGAACTATGCGACTCAAAGGACGATCAAACCCGCATCGAAATTACGTTTCGATCGGGTATCTGACGAAATACTTTGCGTTCGATGAGATCGTCCGTTCGGCGCTGTAGCGTTTTTAAAAAATAAAACTCATGCGACTGGGGCTCGATCATGACTGCCGACGAACCTGAAACCGCAGTCCTTTCCAAATGGCACTCCAAGGCCTGCGCCAATGGTTTTTGACTATCGAAGAAGTATTCGTACTCGCCAGGACAATCCATTAGGTTGGTGCGGTCCGAGGTTACCTAGCGATCGGTTTGGTTGAAAAATTTGAAAACCCCAATCTTGATAACGCTGGCTGGGGCCTGCTGTTCGTAGGGATACTGATAACGAATCGTTTGCTAGTGTTTTGGATTGTCGGACCTCAAAATCCGTTGACCGAACCGAATTCACAGTTGAAGAATTAAATGATGCCTAATGTGTTCTACGGAATGGAATCCGATGCTTCTCCGTTGACTCCAAAATCGATTCCTCGACCGCCAAGTAAGACAGTATCCAAACACGCCAAAACGACTTTGATTCGACGAAATCCGGCACTTACTGCTTGACAATTGCAGTTGTTGTGAATCTAAAAAGAGTCACTTTTGGGTCGCAAATATCGCCAGCGCATTCGCAGACTTTTTTCGTGAAACCAAGAATCAACTTATTGCAACTGCTTGCGTTGTTGTCCGCCTCGGCCGCGTTGACGCATCTGGTGGTTGTTGCCAGAAATGATCAGCCTCTTTGGCGTGAGGATGTATTCCGGTACGAAACGGCGGTCGTACCCGATGCGTACTTGGCACTCGACTCAAAATCAATCCGGGTGGTACCGGTGGCAGGAAAATCCAAGACATACGCCAATCCAATAGAGCTTTACCAAGTTCATCACCGCGTCGGCTGGGAATGGGTACGCGCTTCGTTTTACCGTGGTGATCACTGGGAAGTCGATGACTATATTTTTGACGCGTATCACGAATACGACCTGTCCAAACTCAGTTTTCGCAGCGGAGTGGATCAAGCGATGTTGGCGCATGTCGAAGGTCGGACGCAATGCCGAGAACAGATAAAGGCATTGATGAATGACTTTTCGCCCGCCGAACTTCGCGCCCGAATCGCGTATCCCAACCATTGGATGTATGGGCCGGCAACCATTTTGTTTGCGATTTCAGGCTTGTTGTTTGTCGGGGCGAGAATTCGCAAACGCGTGTTGGTTTGAAAGCTTGGATTTGAAACACTCGTCACGCCGTACGAATCGAAAAACAGACCATGGAGTGAACCTTGAGTTTGCCGATCGGTCTAGTTAGTGAAGCGGGAACACCCCAGATTGAAACTGGCGGAACCGTGAAAATACGGATGTCGAAAGAAATCTAGAATTCTTTGGGATTTCTTCATGTTCGCCGTTGACAGGGGACGATGAACGCATAGAATTTGGCCCACAAGTCGAGCGGGAGACTATCTCGCTCGTTTTTTATTCGGCCGAGTTTAACGACGTCGGATGCCTGACCCAGAGTCAGGCGAATGATCTTTGACAATTTGGTAGTGAACTCTTGTACGCTTTGATGGAGTCTTCGGACGAAATCAAAGAGTTATATGTTTTGATACTGACACGGTATCAAAGCGCCTCAATTTCTTTGTTTTGAAGATTTATCTTCGATTCAATTTTATTGAAGTTTAGTAAGCCAGCATGAGAACATGCGAACCGGGTTTGATTGATATTATTCCAATCAATTAAATCCAAGTTCAAACAGCTCATTTAATTATGAGAAACTTTAATTGGCTGTCCACTCTTTGAGTGGTCAAAAATTAGCTAGTCGTCTGTGACGGGCAACCGTTGCAGCAAGCATACAATTGAAGGGTTTGATCCTGGCTCAGAATGAACGTTGGCGGCGTGGATTAGGCATGCAAGTCGAACGAGAAGTTTTAAAAAGATACCTCGGTTGATTTTTAAAACGGACAGTGGCGAAAGGGAGAGTAACGAGTAGATACGTACCCAGGGGTCTGGGATAGCTGCGGGAAACTGCAGGTAATACCGGATAATGTTTCCGAACCAAAGATTTATTGCCCTTGGAGCGGTCTGCTTACTATTAGCTTGTTGGTGGGGTAATGGCCTACCAAGGCTCAGATGGTTAGCGGGTGTGAGAGCATGGCCCGTCTCACTGGGACTGAGACACTGCCCAGACACCTACGGGTGGCTGCAGTCGAGAATCTTCCGCAATGGACGAAAGTCTGACGGAGCGACGCCGCGTGCGGGATGAAGGCCCTCGGGTTGTAAACCGCTGTCATAGGGGAGGAAATTTTGACCGATCCTAAGAGGAAGCACAGGCTAAGTTCGTGCCAGCAGCCGCGGTAATACGAACTGTGCAAACGTTATTCGGAATCACTGGGCTTAAAGGGTGCGTAGGCGGACTTGAAGGTCTGATGTGAAAGCCCACGGCTCAACCGTGGAATTGCGTTGGAAACCACAAGTCTTGAGGAGATCAGAGGTGAGCGGAACTGATGGTGGAGCGGTGAAATGCGTTGATATCATCAGGAACACCGGTGGCGAAAGCGGCTCGCTGGGATCTTTCTGACGCTGAGGCACGAAAGCTAGGGGAGCGAACGGGATTAGATACCCCGGTAGTCCTAGCTGTAAACGATCAGTACTAGTCTGTGGGGGCTCTCACACCCTCTCGGACGTAGCGAAAGTGTTAAGTACTGCGCCTGGGGAGTATGGTCGCAAGGCTGAAACTCAAAGGAATTGACGGGGGCTCACACAAGCGGTGGAGGATGTGGCTTAATTCGAGGATACGCGAAGAACCTTACCTAGACTTAACATGCTTGGGAACGTCTGTGAAAGCAGAAAGTGCCTTTCGGGGAACCCTTGCGTAGGTGCTGCATGGCTGTCGTCAGCTCGTGTCGTGAGATGTCGGGTTAAGTCCCTTAACGAGCGAAACCCTTGTCTTCAGTTGCCAGCACGTCATGGTGGGGACTCTGAAGAGACTGCCGGTGTTAAACCGGGGGAAGGTGGGGATGACGTCAAGTCCTCATGGCCTTTATGTCTAGGGCTGCACACGTCCTACAATGCACTATACAAAGCGAAGCTAACTCGTGAGAGCACGCAAACCGCATAAAGTAGTGCCCAGTTCGGATTGCAGGCTGAAATTCGCCTGCATGAAGCCGGAATCGCTAGTAATCGCGGATCAGCATGCCGCGGTGAATGTGTTCCTGAGCCTTGTACACACCGCCCGTCAAGCCACGAAAGTTGGGGGGGCCCGAAGTCGCGATTCTAACCTCTGGAAGATAGCGCCGAAGGTCAACTCGATGATTGGGACTAAGTCGTAACAAGGTAGCCGTAGGGGAACCTGCGGCTGGATCACCTCCTTTCTAAGGAAATGATATGGATGATGTTTACGGATCATCCGCCCTGATTTCATGGTGACATGAATGAAGGTTTCCGTGAGGCATGATCTCAAGCAATGGCACAAGAGTTATCGTGTTTGATTCATCAAACGCACACTACTTTATTGATAACAAAAGCCCGCATTGGACTAAGCCAGGTCCTTTGCGGGTTTTTTGTTTGCGCTGATCTTTTTTATGCATAGTTTTCAGGCATCGGTATCATTGACTATCGTGCCTTCTAACAACTGAAAGAAAACACTGGAATTCCCCAAAAAAAGTTGACAGTGAATCAATGTAAGGTTTGGATAATATTTCACTTGGCTGTCTCGGAATCCACCAACAAAGGCAGTTTGAAATCTGCTTCTCTGTCACCATTGTCGGTCGCCAGGTTCTGGCGAGCGACCGACGAATGGCTCCGACGAAGGCAGATTTCCGACCCCACATTTTTTCTCATAAACTTGCGTTGTTCAAATTCGTTGGGACTGATGTATCCGAGGGTCGAGTGGGCGGGGTGGCATGTTCTGAAGTCGTGAACATGCTCACGCTTTGCGAGAGCATGGAACCCAATTATTTATGTCCAATTCGAATAGACAGGATAGTATTGGCACACCGGTTTTCGGGTGCCATGCCCTCGCTAGCGTGGGCATCCTGGATATCGGAAAATTCTTGAATGGACGCCGCTAATCGCAATACCCGTTTTCATGCTTTCGCAGATTTCCATTGCTCTCTAGGCAAAGAACCTGTCAATGGGTGGTGGAAGGCGGGGTGAAATGTTCTGACGCCGCTTACATGCTCACGCTTCGCGAGAGCATGGCACCCAATTCTTCATGTCCAATTCGAATAGATAGGATAGTATTGGCACACCGGTTGTCGGGTGCCATGCCCTCGCTTGCGTGGGCATGACGGATAGCGGAAAATTCTTGAATGGACGCCGCGCATCGCAAAACCCGTAAAGTATACGACAACGAAGGTGATGCGCACTTCCTGACGTTTTCATGCTTTCGCAGACTTCCCTTGCTCACTAGGCAAAGAACCCGTCAATGGGTGGTGGAAGCTATCAGTCTCTCACGACAAAAAAATCCTTTTGATTTATGGGCATGGGTAATCATGCCGGAGCACATCCACTTGGTTCTGTTACCCCATCGGCAGATAAAAATTGCATCTATCCTCACGACAATGAAACAATCTGTATCGAGACGCGCCATTAATTGGTTACGGGAAAATTCGCCAGTTTACCTGGAGCGATTGTTGGACCTGCAACCCAATGGCAAACGCGCGTATCGATTTTGGCAACGTGGTGGTGGATACGATCGGAATCTAAGGTCGACTCGCGATGTTCACGAAAAAATTTTGTATGTCCACCTGAATCCGGTGAAAAGAGGCTTGGCAGCGTCTCCAGAAGACTGGCAGTGGTCAAGTTTTCGAGCGTGGCACGATGGAACTGATCAACCGATCTCGCTAGATCGAGATTCTGTCCCAACTCTGGAAATTACGGAAGATCGAATCAATTCAAAGCTGTTCGATTGAGTTCATGTGAATAGGCATGCCCACGCAAGTGAGGGCATGGCACCTGCTGCACCTGCTGCTATTACCTCCGAAACTATGAACCGATAGAATTTGCCGGTGATACAAATGGATTTGAAATAGCTCGGTTAATATGATGCACACTAACCGAGCGACTCCAGCAAAAATCTCTAAATGAGATACGTAGGTCGCTTTTAAGAGCGGCAATACAGTGAATTTTGGAATAAGAGGCAGCCGGTTGGCACTGGCTTGGCTAGTGTTTCTCCAATTCTCTCAACCTCCGTCCACCTGATTTTTAATGGGTGCCACTGGCTCTGCCAGTACTATTGTTATTGCACCGCCCCGGAGATTCGTCGTCCACTAGAGTATCATTCCCCCGCCAACTCCACCCGCGACACCGCCGTGTACGCAATTTTTAGCCGCCGATGATGATTTCAACGAACGGTTGAACATCGAGCAAGTCGACGATCCCGTCCTGGTTGAGATCTGCTTCTCGTTGCCATTCTCCTGACAGGACTAAATCAATAAAGGGGCCAATATCGAGCAGGTTAACGCTGCCATCAAGATTGACATCGCCAAGAAGATGCTTTTCGGTCACAGTGACGACAACATCATTTCCAATATTCAATACCGAAAAGTCGTATCCAAATTGTTCAGTTTGCAACAGGCCTGTCTGCACCGAAGCGAACTGACCAGTCAAACTGGCCGCTGACATCATGACATATGTGTCGCCAATATCAGCATCGAAGTCCGCACCGAGCAATATCTGGACGTTGCCAGCCAATTGCAATGGCTGATCGAAAAGCAAAAAGCCGCTTTGATCGAACTGACTGCCGTTTAACAAAACCGCAACGTTGCTCGATTCATCTTCAAGGTGAACATCAGAACTAAATTTAAGTGTACCGTGGTCTGCCAGAATAGTGCCTTCATTTATCACAGGCACGACAATCTCGCCAGTTCCACGTATCGTATTGATTTCGTTCGTCAGCGAGCCGGATCCTCCGTCAACGATTTTCGATCTGTTCTCGTTTACGAGCACAACTTCACCATCACCTTGCAGGCGAACTTCTCCAACAATACGAAATTCATTGTTAACGGTCCCTGGATTGTCACGAAAAACAAGGCTGGCGTTGTTGACCATAGTGCCTTCGAAAGAAACGTCGCTGTGAATGATCACGCTTCCTGCGAAACTGTTGTCTCGATAGGCTCCTTCAATAGAACCATCCATTCCGGTAATGAGTCCGCCAGTGATTGGGCTGGTATCAGAACTCCTTATTCGGGCACCAGAATTAATCAGGATTTCGCCGGAAGAGTTATCCAGAGTTGACTGGAACCACAGTAACGCTCCATTGCTTGATGGATTGATCAGGCTTTCATTGATAACTGGAACTTGCACCTCGCCGGTTCCAACAATCTCGTTCTCGAAATTGTGCAGAATCGCGCCGCCGCCATCCACGATCTTTGCAGACTGTTGGTTGAACAAGCGAATCTGGCCGTCACCGAGAAGGTTGACGGTTCCATTGATAGCCAGCTGGTCATCTAAACTCACATGAATGATTCCGTTATTTTCAATGTTCCCAGTAAATTCCAGCTCATCCTTAACGAAAGACCCGCCTTCAAACTGGATGTCGAAATAGCTGCCTGAAATTTCGCTTCCCGGGAAGCCATCGATAAGACCGCCGTGGATTCCTTCTTCAGCAGCTAACAGATGCCCGGTGGATCTGATGAAGATTTCACCGTTGGAATTGTCAACGAAATTGTCAAATAAAAGCGTGCCATCTTCAGGAAAGACGGTGCAGTTGTTGACAACCGGCACCCTGATTCGACCAGTCCCTCTGAGTTTACTCGTGTTGATATTTAGTAGAGCATCGCCACCATCGGAGACGATCCAGCCAATGTCCCTGAGCCTGATTTCTCCGTCTCCATCGAGATTAACTTCACCAACGATATACAGCCTGCGAAATCCTATTGGTTCAAACCAGATATCGGCATTATTGATAATAGTTCCAGAGAAGAAAACGTCGTCAGAATCCACGAGAGCTCTCGACCCTTCGAAAGTCACGTCATGGAAACCGCCCTCAAGATGAGATCCGAAGCTGCAAGCGATCGTGCCACCCGTTATCGGGTCCGTTTCGGAGCCCGTAAGGATGGCACTATTCAGGACCTCGATCATCCCCTTTGAGTTGTCACAGGAATCTACGAAACGTAATTCCCCACCTGCCGCACGAACTACAGATTCGTTGACGAATGAAACATCGATCCAACCTGCGCCACGTATCAGATTACTTTCATTGACAAGCAATCCATTACCACCATCAATAAACTGGGATTGGAAGAAGTTTTCCAATTTAACTTCGCCCGTGCCTCGAAGACACACTTCTCCAAACAAGTGAATGCTCTGGTGGCTTTGTGAGCTGACGTAGTCGATCAGTCCATCGTTTTCAATGAACGTAACGGTGCCGGCACCGATATTCAGGTCACCCGGTGCCAGGTTGAAGGTAACTCCAGAACCGATGGTCAGTGAGAGTGCTTCCCCGTCAGTAGTCGTGGCACCAACAGGAAACACGACGTTGTCATCGGCGTCAGGGATGCCATCACTATCGCTTCCACCGCCTGGCGTATTGTTCTGCCAGTTGTCAGCAAGACTCCATTCGTTGTTGGAGCCAGCACCAGTCCATTCAAAGTCATCTGCAGATGTTGAGCCAGCCAGAAAAGAAGCAAACAGCGACAAGTGAACTGCGAAAAAAAACCGTTTCATCAAAGTTCCTTTTTTAGGGCGAACGCGAAAAGTGCTGGCACATTGACACAAATTGTTAGTATATACGACGAATTTGCCTTAGTGAACGACTGGTCTTCACCTTTCCGTGATAACAAAACTTCTTGTCTAACGTGAGATCGTAGTGAACGGTAATCTGTCGGGCGGGGTGGAATGTTCTGAAGTCGTGAACATGCTCACGCTTCGCGAGAGCATGGCACCCAGTTCTTCATGTCCCATTCGAATAGATAGGATGGTAACGTCACACCAGTTTTCGGGTGCCATGCCCTCGCTTGCGTGGGCATGCTGGATATCCGAAAATTCTTGAATGGAAGCCGCGCATCGGCGGGGTGGAATGTTCTGAAGCCACTCAATATAGGCACAATCGCATGCCCTAATGCAGCTAGGCATGGCAACCGCCGCTTGAATTTCTGGAGCACGCAACACGAATTGGTTTTTGTTCGAGTGCATAATTTTTTTCACCCTGCCACAGCGAAACATATCAATATTTGTGTGGTTAAGGACGTGAATCACTGAATACAGAACCTATCGTGATTCTCTAGTGACTGTTCATTGAAAACAGAAACAGGATCCACAAGAAGAGCTCAAATGAGAAGTTTGCCCATCACTATTTTGTTCATTTTGCTAAGTTCAAATGCCGCCTGCGCGCAGCAGAAATCGAGTTCAATATTGGACAAGATTCGTGTAGACAAGAACAAAGACGGAAGGTTGTCTGCCGACGAACTGGGCGAGACTGCCTCTTCTGTTTTATTGCGGTTCGACAAAGACGGGGATGGCGAACTATCCAAACAAGAAATTCAAGACTCATTAGCCGCGATCAAGTCGTTGGATACAGACACCCTGGCCCTATGCATTTTCTTGGGCAGCGAGCACCATTTCTAGTGGTTCGGCATCAGAGATGTGGAACTCACTCGCCCGTTCGATAACTTTTCCCGTTTCCCTACAGGTTCGGATTTCTGGATTGTCGCCCCAAAACTCGTCCATAATTTTGTGCAAGTCTTCGTCAATTTTCTTCAAGTCAAACTCGGCTTGATGAACGAGATGGATGTCATCTGGGCAGTACCAGCGAAGTTGGTCTTTGCCGCCTCGACGTGGGAACTCCACGATTAAACCGATCGTTCCATTTGGACGTTGCGGGCGGTGCGGTACCTCTCTGGGGCACATCCACATTTCGCCTTCACGAATGATAACATCGTGCGGAGGCGTGCCATCCAACGGACGAATGCGAACAGCAATGTCACCCTTTAATTGGTAGAACAATTCTTCAGTCGGGTTGACATGGTAGTCGTTTCGATTGTTAGGGCCCACAGAAACGAAAACGATAACGTCCTCAGATTCCAAGTAGAACTGTTTGTTCATAACAGGTGGCTTGAATTCTTGTTCGTTTTCCTCCACCCATTTCATCAGGTTAAATGGCTTAGCAATTGACATCAGAATTCTCCTGTAAAAAGCTGCACAACCTTGAATGTGATGCAGATTAATTTTCGACAGCAGCCATTGTAAGTCCTTTTGGCATTTGGTCTAGCATTAACCGGGCGATTGTATTTACCAGGCGGACAGATTGACGCGGACTTGGCCGGTGAGCCGTTCGTAGCCGCCATCGCGATCATTGAAAACTGGGTAAACAGCAAATTTCTTGCGCAAGCAATTCGTTTGCTTAACTTTGCATCATCATCTACAAAGACCCTTCTATCGAAACCCGTCCTTGGTTGATTAGCGCTTTATTACTCTTGTTGGCTGGCGATTCGTCTTACATTGAACATTAGGTGTGCCGATGGTCTTGCAGTTGCGGAATAAATTTCTAATCGTCGAAGAAGAAATGAATGAGCGATTTAGAATTCGTTCGGTGGGCCAGCTACGTGGCGTTTTTCGGTCGGGGTCGGCCTCGATCCAACTGACACGCATCCAGCGCGATGTTCTTGCGAAGCATGAAAAGAGTGCGGCAGTGCCGTCGGCAACGACGATTCAGCCTCAAATGAATGAGTTGATCATTGGCTGGAGCGTCAATGTCATGAGCGAAAATGACCGCCCATTAACATTTAGCAGGTCGACGTCAACGATCGGTGATGTCAACCGTGATGGCTCTGTTAATTTGCTCGACGCTTTTCCGTTTGTAAACGTCTTGTCAAATGGTTCGTATCAATTGGAAGCAGATATAAACAAGGATCAAAGTGTTGACCTATTAGACGTGGCAGGATTCGTCGATTTGTTGAACTAGCAAATGGAACGCTAGCCGTCGCCTGCGTTGCAAAGCGAGGGCAAAACATGGAAGCCGACGTGCCCTGGCTACGAGGGCACTATTGGACATCGGGTGTCGGGGATTGCTGCAGACCGCTGATCTAGCCTCCATTTAGAATAACTATGAATGGCGCGACGTCCGTCATGTCGACAATCCCATCCAGATTGACGTCGGCTTCGATCTGAAATTGTCCAATGACAAGTAGATCAACAAAAGGCCTGACGTCCAACAGATTTACGACGCCATCCAAGTTCACATCTCCGAGCAAGACGGGAGTTCCGCTGATTTGTAGACGGACGATGTCGTTGCCATCTTCGACGACGCCAAAGGAATCGACAGTAAAGCCAGGATTTAATCCAACAACCTGGAAATCCATTGGCTGCATCGAACTGTCGTCCAACGCGGTGGGACTGGTTGTCGCGATCAGATCGAAGACATGGGTGCCTGCGGTCGGTGTATAGTTAAACTCGGCAATGATTTCGCCCTGCAACGTTGCGTCTAGTGCATCGATGGCAGCGTAACTGTCGGGTAAGTCCAGCGAATTGGTATTAACGCGGTTAGCGCCGTTTACGCCGAATCGCAAATCGCCTACTTTTCCAAGCGTCAGAGAAACGGTATTGATAAAGCTGCGTTCTAACGCGACAAGACCCGAAAGTGTCGCCACGGTTTCCGACGTCTTCAAACCAACTTCCAGCTTGGGTGTGGCAAGTGAAGAATTCGTCATGCTGAGCGCGCCGTCTACATTGATCGTCGCCGTCGTGACTGGTATTTCAAAATCATCGACACAACCGATTCTGGTGCATCTCTCGACGCCGGAGATTGTGGCCGTCACGTTGTTGAGCGAGAGCGCGCCGACGGAATCTCCCGAAGCATTCGTGATCGGGCCATTGAATGAATCCAAAACACCCACCGCGATATCAATACCTTGAACGATGTTCAGGTTTTCGATGTTTGATAGGTTGACTTCGCCCTCTCCCGAAACTGACCCCGTAGTCGATGTATTCATGAAGATTCGGCCAATTTCAACTCCCTCTCCGATATTAATCGTTCCGACATCCGTCAGTGTGGCGGTTGCAACGCTGGCCGCAGTCCCACGGAAATCCGCAAATATGCCATTGCGCCCGACTTCGAAGTCGTTAGCAATTTCGAGTGTGCCAATATTTGCTAAATCCAATTTGCCATTTGCTTGTAAATTTGCACCAACTTCAGATCCGCCGAAAGTAAATTTTGCCAATTCCAAGTCTCCGCGAACGTTTACAGCGTCGGCATTGGCAATAGAGATAGTCGCGTTCGTCGTTAGATTGGCATCTCCGTATTCGTTATTGATAGCCCTGATCTCACCGGCCTCGACGTCGACGCCCAGATTGACGGTCGTGACGTTTGAGATCGATAACGTGCCAGTCGCGCTAACGGTTTGCCCTAAACCGGCTTCGATGGTCGCGATTTGGGTTTCGAAACCATCGTCAGGGCTACCCACATCGAATACCGCCGCGTTCTGAACGGTAATGTCGCCAACGGCAGTCTGATTGCCAATGACTCGGACGGTAGGACGTCGGCCGGCGATATTAAGGTCGCGGCTGACGTCAACGTCGACACCTTCAAGGGTCAACGAACCATCGCCGCCATTAATAATGTCGCCAACGGTCAGTTGAAATATCTGCCATGGGCCTCCCGTTATTGCTGTGCCTATGCCACCGTTGGCGATCATGGCGTGTCTATTCCCGTCTGGCAAGCCGTTGTCCCAATTGTTTGCGTCAAAGAGATTACCATTGGCTGGTACAAAACGGGTTTGTAAATCAGTAACGGTTACCTCTCCAACAGCATCCGCGACGGTCGTTGGCCCAGTTGGAACATTCCGTAACACCATTTCTGTACCCGTCGTATCGATGACGCTGTCGTTTATTAACGCCCCCCAACCCAGAATTGGCGAAAGGTTGGTGAAATTTCCTTCGTTCCAAGTTCGATCGGAGTTGCTAAAGAACGTAATGAAACCCCAAGTGTCGTCAATGGTTCCATCCCAGTCATCCAAGATATCAAAAGGATCGTTTCCAAGGTCGGTCTTAAGATTCAGGAACTGAAGACTCTGGGGCGTCCAAAATTCGACGCCACCGGGATTCTCAGTCCAAGACTGGATAAACAGGTCGTTTGTGTCTGTGTCGACAAGACCCGTCCAACGAGGGCCATCAAGATCATTGAATTCAACAGTGTAGAGCTGAGCCAAGCAAGTTTCCGACATGGCCAACGAGCATAACATTGCCAGGGCGATTGCCGTCATTTTCCTGGTTATCAACAAGTAGCAACAAAATCTTGGATGCATGCGTTTTAAGTATGTTTTCATATCTGAATTCGTTATTGCGTATGTGAATGTGTTGGTGAAATGAATAAGAGTCGCAATCGAACTGACGTAACGAGGGATCAACCGCATGTAACCGTCTGACACTTGGGTAATACTGCACAATCCCGTCAGAGTGAGTCAGTCAAAACGCTGCTCAGTCGTTAAGCGCATTGGGAAGTTAACGAGGACTGTTTTTTTCGCTTCGGGAGCATTTTTTGTCGGGATCTGGCACAGCGAAAATTTGAGAGCCGCTTTAGAGTTGAGATGCTTGTTGCTTCCGACTCAATTAGAAGACGCTGGGCAAGACAGTAAGAACAAATCGTTCGGCAAAACCGATTCTTGAATCGTGTACCGCGGAATGGCAAGCGGTTGCCGTCTGGCAAGGTGCGAATTTAGCACGCCAGTTTTTTGGTTTCCAAAGTGCCACGCAGGGCGAGAGCATGTAAACAGGGGCAGGGCATCCCCCACGATGAAGCGGAGTTACCATAAAACAGGGACTACCATAAGACAGGGACACCCAAAATTGAAAATCTGGTTTGGAAAAATTGGGAATTTGAATGGTCGTGGATTCGGCGATTTAAGCAGGTGATGGGGTGGTTCAATGATCTTTTGAGGATCAGACCGACGAACAATACTTGAGAGCGCATAAATTCAAACAGCAGTTCAATTGAAATGACCGAACTCAGCTTGGATCAGTTGACGAAACACTGTGCCCCCTTGGCACGCATCCAATTCTGGCCTCGGCGGTCCGCTTCTTCGGTAAGGGAAGCTGGATTTCCCACTGCCCGCTTGAACAAACGACCAAAACCCTCGATCAGACTGAACCAAGCATCAACTTCGATGCCAAGCTATTGCAACAATGGCTGGACGCTGGTGGGGATCGAACCTTTCTTACCGGACTGGACTTGTCGACCTGTAAAATCCAAGAGCTTTGAGTACCGAAGCAGTGATACCGGCAGAAAGCCCATCAAGCTGGCTAAAACAGGCGGCTAAAACAGTAAAACAGAACAGGCGACGACACCCAAAACAGGGACACCCTCAATAGTGTTCAGTACTTTTGTGGGTGTCCCTTTTTTTTCGGCTTTTTTTCGGTATCGTTGATAACTCCGGACATCACGGGCGTACTCCATTCCATCACCAATGAATCGAACGTGTCGCCACCGACAGTTAAGGGCGCAAAACTGATGGTCGAGGTGGTAACAGTATCCGCATGAATTCTTTGTTGAGAAAAATTCGACGTGGCAAGAACGATCAGTGCAAAGACAAATTTGCGCCGCATGGATCAGGTCCTCTCAAAAAAAATCGTGATTCATAGTTCAGCCGTGGTTTGAATCAGCGGCGGCGCCGTACCAGACAGCCGAATGCGAAAACGGCTAACAGACCGACGCTGGAAGGTTCGGGAACGGCAAAGACGGTCGATTGATCAAACGAGGTCGTCGTGCCTACTACATCAAGCGATCCATCAAAAAACTTGGCGAATCTTATTGACTGGCCGTCTAAATCTGCAAATACATTCCAGGTAGTACCAACAGAGCTAAATTGCTGGACATTTACGTCATTGTCCCAGCTACGGTCACCGCCTCCGGGTTCTGGAACGAACATCACGGAGTCAATGTCAAAATGAAAATCGATGCCACCAGGACCTCGTGCAACACCACCGATAGGTTGCTCCACACCATTCTGGATGGCAATGTCCTGGTAAACCAATGAATTGCCGTCGAAGATACTGAATGTCAATGTCGACAAAGCGGTGTCGTTGATAACTCCGGACATCACTGGCGTACTCCATTCCATCACCAATGAATCGAACGTGTCGCCACTGACAGTTAAGGGAGCAAAACTGATGGTCGAGGTGGCAACAGTATCCGCATAAATTCTTTGTTGTGAAAAATTCAACGTGGCAAGAACGATCAGTGTAAAGACAAATTTGCGCCGCATGGATTAGGTCCTCTCAAAAAAAATCGTGATTCATAGTTCGCAGCTCCACTGCCGGGAATTTGCACAAACGCTTCTCGTCCGTTAAGCGCAAAAAAACGTAAACGAGGACAAGAAATTTTCGTTTTTCTGCTGACTTCTCGGTCGATTTTTGCGATTCAGGAATTGCCGCAAAAAAACGCTGTTAGTGCCAGTGCACCACTGCGTTGAATTTTGTTTGCACCAAACTGTTGCCAAGAACTGCATCAGTAACAACCTGTCGCCGCAAAATTATCCGATTAGAATTAGTCACAAGGCTGTCGGTGCTTTGAGCATTACACCTCAGGAAAGATCAATGAAGGCTTCGAATTTTATCGTGGCGATCACGTTTCAATTCCTCATTTGCCATGCTGTTGTCGGTCAGATTGAACCTCCGTGCGATCTTGAGATTGCAACTTATCCTGCCGGCAACCGACCAATTGTGATTGCCCATGGCGATTTGAATGGAGATTCATACGATGATATCGTTGTTGGCAATGACAGCCCACAAACTCCGGTTTCAATTTTGCAGAGCGATGAACAGGGCGAACTGGAGCTGATTCAAACACTGCCAGTTGTATCTCCAAGCTCAATTGCAATTGGTGATCTTAATTCAGACGGTAATGCTGATATTGCAGTCGGAGCCGCATTGCTTTCAATAGTGAAGTTTATGTTTTTCTCAACACGAAAAATGATGAATTTGTTGGGCCAATCACGATCGAAATCCCGGGTTTGATCGGGCAATTGAGGATTGTTGACGTGAATCTAGATGGACAATCCGATATTGTCGCGCTACGTCAAGGCGGACCAGGAAACGGCAATCTTGAAGTACTGATCGGCGATGGCGTTGGCGGCTTTGACTTGTTACCCGCGACGAGAGTTGGATCTGGCGCCTTTGAGTTGAGAGTTCGGGAGCTAAATGGTGACGGCATACCTGATGTTGTGACGAGTGCACCCAACGGCATGTACGTATTATTGGGCAACGGAGACGGTTCGTTTCAACCTGCAGTTTTTTACGTGACGGAACCCGGCCCCTTCCTAAACTCGATTGCAGTGGGGGACGTCGATGGGGATTTAGACTTTGATGTAGCTCTTACCAATTACGATGACAGTGAGGTCGAGTTCTTTCTGAATAACGGTACGGGAATTTCAGCTCGTCTACGATCGCCTACGACGGTGCGTTTACCCGACCTGTCAAAGTCGAGATGGATGATTTGAACAACAATGGCTTAAGCGATTTGATCATTAACACGACACGACTGTGATTGGAGTCCATGATCGAATGAGCATCATCATCCTTTTGTGCAAAACTTGTTTAAGAACATATGAACCCAAGGGCAATGTTGTTTTTTTGAACAAACGAAATCGTAATCGGTCAGGCTTAGAATTGCTTCTCGTGCACCAAATTTTCTGGATACATTTTCCCCAGTTGCTGCCAATTACTCGGGATTCCCTGCATAGGTCAGAGTACTTCAGAGTACTTTCAACGCAGAGCAACAGCAATTTGACCGAATTTCGGTGCTGTACTCGCTACCCTACTGGATTGGTTTCAGTGAGGATTCGTAATATTGGGACACTCGCTCCGGCAGTTGGACGTCGGGATACGCCTTCACCATTGACTGATACAACTCCAGTGCCTCGGTCAGTCGTCCTTGCCGGCCGACCGCTTCAATTAAGCTGCATTTTGTCTTCCACGCCTGTCGTTGATCACAATCGGCACACTCGCATACGCCTTCCGCTTCGGCAAACCGTTGCAAGTCAATTAATGCGTTCGCCAAACGTTGTAGAATGCCCGCTTGATTTGGGCGCGATTCATTGGCCTTCTGAAAGTAACGTAGCGCCGTCTCCAAGTCACCATTCAATACATGTAGATCGCCCATCTTTAAAATCAGTTTTCGACTGTTTGGCAAACGTGCAATTCCGGCTTTCAACGAATCAATGGCTTTGTCATATTGCTCGCCTCGTTGATGGAAACTCGCGCGATGAAAAAAGTGTTTTTCGCATGGTTTTAGTTTGACTGCACTTTCGACAGCCGCGAGTGCTTCATCGATGCGACCCAATTCGTTAAGGATCAATGAACGGTTAAAGTGGGCAATCGCATTTCCTGGCCGCACTCGTATCGCTTGATCGCAACACTCCAGTGCCTCGTCCATCCGATTCAATCTGGCCAAGCTTATCGCCGCAAATACATGAGATTCTGCGCGGTTGGGATCAAGAGCCCTTAGCAACTTTGAAAACTCAATCGCGGCTTCAAAATCGTCAGACTCGTACAGAGTATTGCACATATCTATTATTACCGCCGGATTATCTGGCTGAAGCGAGAAACAGACCTGGTAATATCGCAGCGCAGCATCAAGGTCTTTTCTGGGGCCTCTCCGATTTGCGGATGCCAATCTCCAACTTATCTCGAAGTCTTGCGGATACTTGCGCTGGGCGATTTCCGCGAACTGCAAAAGCGCGTCGTCCATTGCCAATCGTTTCAAACACCCAATCATTTCCTGAGCGGAAAGCAACGAATCGAGCGCAGCGGGATCTTTTAAGGCTACCCGAGCCTGAGCCGTATCTTTGCGCTTTTCGATTTCACGAAGGTGAGCGCGAAAATCATCCGGATCAACTTGGTGTAAAAGCTCGACCACCCAAGCAAAAACCTCTTGGTTGCAAAAACGTGTCTTTTGAGACGCCATTTGCCGGCGCCACAATCTCAACCCATGCAATAAATCCGTCCTGATATTGCTATTGGCAATGGATTGAGCCGCCAAAGAAATGTCTATCAACGGCTCAATTCCGTATTGTCGAAAGGCTTGTTCGATACCCTGTGTCACCAACGGTCCACGGTTGAAACGAAGCTGATTATCCGGGTAATACGATCGCCGAATCGCCGCGGCCACAGCCGATTGCATGGAAGTATCACGGTGTTTTCGATCAGCGGTTCGCTTTGCCTTCACCAGCCTGTCTTCAATCCGTTGGCGCGCCTCAAGGTATTCCGCTGTTACGTCCGAATTTGGTTCGAAGTCCACCAACCCGCCAACCTGATTGATTTCGACCATGGCTCGATTCCAAAGATTGATTCGTTGTTCTTCGGCCTGATCAAATGCCAAGGTATACGTCTGGTCCGCGGTTCGAATGGCAGCCCGGATTTTTGCTGCGCGTTTCTGCGTCGCCAGCAGCGTCTGTTTTTGAAGTTCGTTTCTTTTGGTAACATACCACCCCCCGGTAATCAACGAGCAGGCAAGTATGGCAACAATGATACAACTAAGAATCGTGACTTGTTGTCGTCGCTTTTGTTCCGATAACAATTGCGCTTCTGTACGAGCCTTGGCTAGGGCCAGGTCCTCCAGCTGCTCGGCTCGTCGACGCAAGTAATCGGTCAAGCGGTTGCTCACCGCTCCGGCATCCGACGGGCGAGCCAACGCATCGAACTTCAAGCAATCCATTGCCAATTCAATCAGTGCCGGATCTTCACCAGAGGTTTGCAATCGCTGTATTGCCCGCCTCCAATCGATCACGGAACCTTGGTCAGCTTCTTCGCACGGGCGCGAACTCGAATCCGGCGCAACCCCAGTAAGAATTTCCAAGAGAATCGCGCCCAATGAAAAGACGTCTGCACTTTTGTCGACAAACTCACCCGATGCCTGCTCGGGAGACATATAAGCTGGAGTCCCCATGATCGTGCCGAACACGGTTGCCCTGGGAACGTCCTGTGGTGGATTGGGGACGGCCTTGTCAATCGCTTCAGCCGCACAGTCCGCCGCGGTTTCAACATAACGATATAGCCGCGCAGACTCAACAGTGCTGATCCGCTTCGCCAGCCCCCAATCCATAACTTGCGCTTCGCCGAATTTACCCACCATAATGTTTTGCGGTTTCAAGTCTCGATGGATAATTTGTTTCGAATGAGCGAACGCCACGGTTTGGCAAACCTGACTGAAGACCTCGACCAACTGGCTTTTGGACGAACTGCCATCGCACTGCCGAATCATCTCGTGCAGAGTCGTGCCGTCCACAAGTTTCATCGCGATGTACATTCTTCCGTCATTCAGTTGGCCAACATCATGAATGGGGACAATGCCTGGATGTTGCAATTGCCCAGCGAGGCGAGCTTCCCTGCGAAAACGAATTAAATCTTCCGGTTCAATTTTTGATTGATTTAGTATTTTTATGGCGATCTCTCGATCCAGATCTCGGTCGTATCCGCGGAAGACAATTCCCATTCCTCCACGGGCAACTTCATCCAATAGGACGTAGTTTTTGCCATCTCGCCCGATTACAAAATCGCCTTGGCGAATTGGAATCTGCGGAATCCTGGCGACGGTGTTTCCGATAGGCGAGGCCGCTGCGCGTAGCGTATCAATCAAGTAATGCGAATCCACATCACTAAGTTCATCCAGCAATTGCATACAATCATTGCATGAATTCAAATGACCAATCACTCTTTTGTTTTCTGGCTCAGGCAACGTGTCCAACAAAAACTTTTGCAGGACAGCACGATCTGGATGCAATTTGGATAGTGTTTTCATAGTAATACCAATGGTGCTGATTCAGGCCGATGTCCTAAGCTCAGCGTTTGCTTTTGATCCAGAACCAAAAAGATCGCAACTGTCCTCTGAGGCGACAAGCCCTGCAGCTTCTTCAACCAAGCGTTTCATGACCCTGAATTTGAACTTGTAAACTTGGCCGACAGAGACGTTGAGATCTTGAGCAACACGCTTGGCAGACTCTTCACCAATCGTCACACGACGAAACGCGACGATCGTCCTGCTATCAAACTCCATCGATACCAACTGTAAAACTCTTTCGAGAACAAATTGGTCATGCTCTCTGTCCCAAGCTCGCGAAAGCTCGTTCTGAGGGTCCGAAACGGCAAGTATTATTTTCTCGTAGTTGGCACCATCATCGATTGGCACCGTTTTCTGTCGGCGCGCCCAAAAACGGTGACAGCGGTTGATAACAATCTGACGAACCCAATTTCTAAAGGCGCCAACTCTCCCATTGTGTTCGAATTGGCATAACCGCTCGGTGATAGCAATAAGAATATCTTGAGTCAGGTCTTGGAGATCCGATTCTGACACACCCAAACGACGTAGCCAACCTGCTATCAGCGGCTCGTAAATGTTAACCAATTTGCACCAAGCATCACTCTTTGAGGCTTGCTTCGCTCGAATTAGCAATGATTTGCTAGTGTTCATGGCTATTTCTCAGAAAAATCCGTTTTTCGGTTGTTTTGTGGAAGATCGATCTCGGAAACGGTGCTTTAAGTTTATCCGACGGCGGATTGCGAATACCGGAAAACCAATTTAGCGATTTCGCTCCGTGCCATAAATATGAATCGCGTCGACATTGCGTCAGTTGGTTTTTCGGATTCGCATCGGCCATTTGTTGAGGGTTTTTTATCCACTCGTTTTGTCTCCAATTCCAAATTACTTGCACTCGTCCGATGC
This sequence comes from Mariniblastus sp., assembly GCA_965263475.1. Classification (GTDB taxonomy): domain Bacteria; phylum Planctomycetota; class Planctomycetia; order Pirellulales; family Pirellulaceae; genus Mariniblastus. The sequence goes on along the minus strand of OZ253677.1, from coordinate 4,707,314 downwards.
CTTAGTTACGAAAGAAAAATGAACGATCTGAAGCTCAACATTATCGAATTGTTAGAACATGGGTTCGCCGGAAATTCCAAACGGATTCCGCTCGACGAGCTGATTGCAATCGCGGAACGACACGGTTTCACAAACTCAAGACAACAGATCATCGATTGCGTGAATGCAATGCATGAATTAGATGTCATTCAACACCATGATCGGTATTTGGGCGAAACCAGGTGCTACATCTTTGACAATCGCCCGTGATGATTCGGCCACCTGTGACAGAGACCGGTTCGATGATCGTTAGTATTCGTTCACTAATTATTTGAGAGCAATGACTTGCGCTGGCAAGTTTTGGATCGCGTCCATTGCCAGCGTTAAATATTCAGGGCTATCAGCTTGTAACAGCTCTCGCACGTATTCCATTGGATTCTCCAGCCAACGACCGTAACAAGCGGCAAACATCCCGACGAAGTCATAGTCACACGTTTGCAACGCACGAACAAACGCGCGATCAAAAATTGGCAGATCTCGCTCATGAATTGAATCTAGCGTTGCAAGCGCGGATACGCCCGCAAACACGACATGTCGTTGGTTGCGATTCAACATCTGAACCGCAACATCGACCGCCGCATCATCTATTTGACGCAACCGAGCCGTTACAATCATGGCTTTGGCACATATTTCGTCATCTCGGTCTTCGACCAATTGTTTCAATTCATCGGCTACCGACTTATCGGAAATGTTCAAACGATCTAATGCTTCCAGAACTTGCAAGACAACCGCCCGGTTGTTGGATCGAAGACAATGCCTCAATGTGTCCCATTGCTGTTCGTCAACCGGCGCCGCTTTCAGCTGTCGCAATGCAATAATACTAGACGACGGCAAATCACTGCGTGTTAGCTTCCACCAATACTTCTGGGAACGATTGGCTATCTCTTGGTCTTTCACAGACGAACCAAAAAACGAATCGTTCGTTTTGAACAAATACTTTAGAGTTTGCTTCATTGGCGCTTGAACGTCACCGCGTAGGCCGTTTGCCCATTCCGGTTTTTTTTCACCGCGAATCCAGGCTGTCAACGCATGTGCATAGGCAAGTGACTGGCAATCGAGAAACGGTCGTGGCGCAATTTCCCATTGTGTCGAATCCCAGAATGTTCCGGAATGCTTGACAAATTGGATAGAGCTTTGCGGCAATCCTAATCCGACACCAACCACGGCGAGCTCAACGATTTCGTCAAAGTGCGCGAACCGGAATCCGTTTTGATAAAGCATGTCACGGACGACATTGTAAATCAACGTTGCCGTTGACAATACTGGATGAGCGTCCGGTTCGACCTTGAGAACGATCAAACGAATGTCCGATTCATAGCTGCCCGGCAGACCGCCGATTCCCTCGCAAGCGCCGCCGCCTCAGCCTCCACCACCACTTTTTTCCAGCGGCCCAGGAATGACTTCGAAGCGCAAGTCCGTCGTATCATAGGCCAGGACATCACCGACAAAACGGATGATTTCACCAGGCGATTCGCAGTTCAGTGCCGCGCCAGATAAGGCACTCAATGTTTGCACCGGACGTCTACATTTATCGAAGCCGATACAATCCGCGATTTCCTGGATATAAAATTCCAACCTAGCTTTTTCGCCATCAGATACATTTGGTTCGGTTTTGAAAAACACCATTTACCTACGTTGTTAGGGTACGACCGAAGACAAAGAACACTGTAACCCGTAATTTACGTATCGTCAAAATTGATTGAAGTCGTGCGACATCGTCATCGATTCTCGGAAAAACGCACAAATTGTGAATTGTACATTTCATGCACTTGCCTTTTCGGTTTCGCCGATGCTCATACAAACAAGTCCTTCCCGGTCGTGGCCAAGGTTATACCATTATCGAATTGCGATTGGCGATTGTATTCACCCGTCTCGGCGGGTTGCTTAAGTTTGACGACGCAGATCGCGCCAATCCGAGCAACAGGCCATTTGCGAGGCCCATACGATGCGCATGTGGCAAAAAAAATCCGAATCGGGGCAGAACCTTTGAGCCGCCCCAGAGGTTAAAGAGTATCAATTGCCGCTCACTACTCATTTTTTTCGGTCGACTTATGAACTGTTTGTTGAAACGATTCTTACGCTTTACATTGTTAATCGCCGCGTACACGTTAATCGTCTCGCCACTGATGGGTAGCGACGACGGATACATAGCGCTACAAGATTCGAATCCGATCGCGCCAACATCGCAGCAAGAGAATGATCGCAAGAAAATTGAAGTCGCAGATGGCAAACGGCAAGAGCACCCTAAAAAAATGCGGTTAACTGCAGCCATGCTCCATCACACTGACAACTCTAAGCCCCTAATCAACGAGTCGCGGCTCCTTAAGTCGGCGGAATCTGGTCATTGGGACAAAGCCGCTTTATCCGAAATGGGTCTAACTCTCATGAATTCCTTTGACGTTGAGATCATAGAGAACCAGAAAAGCACTCTCAATTTAGGTCAACAGAAACACGTGCCGCGGGGCAAGTCGCAGATCGGCGGCGGACGAACGGTTACCAACTACGGGCAGATCGCCGTCGGCAGCACTCTCGAAGCGTACACAACAAACAACGAACGCAAGATTCAACTTGATATGAAGTACGAATCCAGTTTTTACGTCGCCAACCAGGAGGATCCCAATATCGGTGGAGATCTCTTTGAAGTTTCGATTGTTCAGTCCCAAATTTTTGACGGGTCTGAAACAAAACAAACCAAATTTTCTCGTCAAAACCAAACCTTTGTTTTGGTGACAAGACTGGTTCCGATTTCGAAGTAAGCTCAAACGAGGATGCCTGATTTTAATCAAACGAGGTTGAGTAACGGCGATGGGGATGCTTGAACCATCGTTCACTGACGAATACAAGGAGTCGCACCAAATCAATTGAATCGAACGGCTCCTCGATATCTTGATTAGTCTGACGCAACTTTAAGTCTCGATAGCTATTAGCGAGATCTCGCCACTTCGGTTTGCGGATAAAACTTGATTTTGAATGATGTTTACGTTAAAAGCTGTTAATCTTTTGGTTTTTGACCGGACTCGCTGGAGTCGGTTAATCCAAGACTTATCAGTGCACCTCCGTTCAAACGAGGCCAACGTGAAACGCCCAAACCTAGAAACATCTTCGTACCTAAGTTATCAACACCTTGAAGAACGCAAATTGATGGCAGGAGACGTTAGCGTCGTAGAGAATGGCCACTTGTTCATAAGAGGAGACGAGCTGTCGAATCAATTCGAGATTGTTGCTGATGACTCAGGAAAATTGACGGTTACGGGCCTCAGGGGCACCACGATCAACGGTAGCCACGAACCATTCCAAGTAAACGATGTGAATGAATTGCAGGGTGAGCGTGGCAGAAATGCTTCATTCGATGGTGGTCTTCGGATCATGACATTTGGCGGGAACGACCGGATCGACATTCGGGGCATCGAAATTGGTGACAATTCTCGGATCGTTACGGGCGCCGGCAACGACTTCGTCCGGTTGATCCGGAGTACCAGCGACCATGATTTTTTCGTCGCGACCGATAGCGGGGACGATACATTCAAGTTTGTTCAGAGTCGATCGCGAGGCGACCTAAACGTAAAAACGGGGCATGGCCACGATGCCATTCGCTTTCGTAACTCACGGACGTGGGGAAACACGAATCTACTGAGCGGCACCGGAGATGACGCCGTCACGCTAAAACGTGTTCGGTTCACCGGGACTCAACAGTATGTTTTGACGCACGACGGCGATGATCGCGTCCGCGTGCGGGACAATGACGTGAACGATTCCGGCTTAAAGATATTTGCCGGGAATGGTCGTGATCACGTCTTTGCCGAAATGAAAAACGCTAATGATGTGACAGGAACAATTCTAGTCGCGGGCCAAGCCGGATTTGATGTGCTTGACTTGGCTGTGGAAGAAGCCATGGTTGAAATGATTCAACATCACGGTTTCGTCGACGGCAAGAGCGTGGACAGCCAATGGATGGTCTTCGATCGGGCAGACACCGTGTCGGGCGCCAACTTTAACTACCTGGCTACAACAGTCCAGTACGAAGAAACTACCGATGTTGATTCGATTGACTGGGTGGGTTCTTACTTCAGCTCAGAAGCGCCCGATACCGACGATTTCGTTATTGAAATTTTTGAAAGCGAATCCATTATTTCTGTTGGCCACGACTTTTGGTATCAACAACCTTCGGGAGAGGCCGTTGCACGATTCGAGGTTGGCAACGAAGTCGATCGCGTTGACACGGGACAACAATGGCTTGATTCGACGGATCAACGCGAGTCCGCCGATTTCGATCGAGATGACGACGGGTTTTTGAGGGGGATTTATAGTTATTCGGCAGAAATAGATTTCCAATTTCTGGCTGACAAGACGTATTGGGTGTCGATTTACCGAGTCACTGTGGAAGATGTCAGTCCGGTTTACAACTCCAGTGACTATGATTTCGGCATCCTGATCGAATACCCAGGTGTTCCAGGCCAGGTCTATCAATACGAGCAACCGGTGGGCTCGCAATTAGAGCCCTATGACAATCAAAATGCCAGTCTGTTTGACCACAACGGCGAATTTGGAGATCCGACTCGATGGTCTTTCGCCACGCCAAACTTTAGGGCTGCATTTACATTGACATAGCCGTCGCTTTGTCCGGACAGGCCAATCAAACAAATCTCAGCCGCGCTGCAGGCTCTTGAATTATTCGTGTTCCGCGTGAAAACGAATAGGCAATCTCGTAACGATGTGACAACCCATTGGTCACAGGATTCCATGGTTGGAACAATCCAATCTCCAAATCTCAGTAAAAAACGCTCGATAAACGCGCTAGATTTCTCAGCTGGTGAATGGTCAGCCATTTTTGCCCAAAAGTTTCTCGATTGAATTGGAATCGCGTAGCTTCCAACTAGCATGAAAGACAACTGTGATCGCTTATCTTTGATCTAATAACGAGAGTAGGAACCGAGATGAAAACTAAATTTGTATTGACGTGCGGCTTGTTATTTTTTGGCCTGTCAAGTTCAACGGCATTTGGAGACCTATTGTTTGACCAGGATGTCACGCCCGACGTAATTTTTGGAAGCGGAAACGCCAATGGGGGTTGGACCGTCGACCGTGACAACGGCATCGAATTGGGATTACGTGCCAAGTTGAGGTTTGACGAAATGAATCAGCCGCAAAATGTATTCAACAGCAATGGCAACGGGACTTACACTTTTAATGCCGGTCAGCCCGTTGGCGGCGGATTCAGTTTTGCAAACGGCTCGCCAAGTACGGCCGTTTGGAATTTTGAATGGTCAATCAACTCAGACTTTGATGCCTCGACAAACTCGAGTTTGAGCGCCTTGACATACCTGCTTGAAATAGACTTTGATCCCACTCAAGGGACCGCATTCCTACCCTTTGATCCAGTCAACCTGCCGGTCGCCGATCACGCCATTGGCAATAATTCGACTGGCAACGGCGGTGGCATCTCGACCAGTGATCCCTCAACGTATGTCAACCTGATCGCCAACAACAACGTTGCTCAAAACTCGTGGAACATGGAGTTTTTTGATGGCATGCCATTCCCATTTGACGCCAACGACGTCGGATCGTACCAATTTAGACTAACCGCGTTTGATGGCGCAACACAATTGGCACAAACGACGATTACCATCAACTCCGTCCCCGAACCCACCGCTTCCCTTTTGATCGGTTGTTTGATTGTAGCCACCGGGCTGAGACGCTCTCGCGGTATGTAACAGTTTCGTCCAAGCGACAAATCTAAATTCGGGAACCCAACAACCGCATTGGACTCGGTTTCCATTGCGGTTACTGCTTAGGTAAACGAGAGAACTCGAATTATCCGTTAGCATTCTTCGCACCAACGTTTCGCTCACCAAAACGCCTTAACTCTGCGCAGCCCCCATGATGAATCGCGCAATCGAGCGCTTTCTTGGTTGAGGGTAATTTACGTGTAGACTCTAGGCGCAAACAATCTCGAAAGTAATTAAATCGGTCTTGTGAGCAGTAAACTTCGATGCGGAATATCTTCGTAATGGCTATCGCTGCTGTCGTCATGACGGCGGTTTGCGGAATTTGTCAGGCCCAAAAAAAATCGCTAGTGATTGGAGTCGATGGATTGGGGTTTGGTACCAACGGATTTCCGGTAGCCAACACACCTGTTTTGGATAGCTTGATTACTGGAAAGTGGCAACCGGGTTACAAAGGCGCGTATTCTGATGCTGCCATCGCCGGTGGGTTGCTTGGCACGGCAACCCAGCAATCCACCGTGAGTGGTCCCGGCTGGTCAAGCATGCTGACGGGAGTTTGGACCAATCAGCATGGCGTGACCGGCAACGGCAGTTCATTTGTAAACGGCAATTTCGAAGACAACCCGCCATATATCGGAACGCTGAAGGCTTTAGATAATAACTTATCAACCGTCAGCCTTGTGAATTGGGGACCGATCGACAGTGTCTTAATGCATGCGGTCGACACCGACAACGATCCCAACAATAACTTGGACGTACGTGGAGACTATGCCAATGATTTGCAAGTCGCGCAAGCGGCCGCGTTTACCATTGTCTCCGTAAACCTTGATCCTGACGTAATGTTTGTGGCGTTTGATCAAGTTGATGGCGCGGGCCACGCTTTTGGCGGCGCGAGCATCGAATACCAACAAAGGATCGAGATCACTGACGAGTACATTGGCCAAATCTTGAACAGTTTGGCAAGCCGCCCAAATTTTGCCAAAGAAGATTGGCAAATCATCGTTACCTCGGATCATGGGCATCGTGTCGAAGGAGGTCACGGCGGTCAATCTATTTTAGAACGCACCATTCCGTTCATCGTCGTCAGTAAACATGTTCGACAAGGAGAATTGCCAGATGGCGTCTCACATGCGGATATTGCACCGACTGTGATGGATCACTTTGGACACTCGATTCCACAAAACTACTGGGGAACTTCTCGCGCCGATGGCGCTGACATGCTCGAGCCACCAAGAACTCAAATTGCATTTGATGACTTTGAATACGTCGAATTACAACCGTTCGATGTTGCCTCTGGCGGTGACGGAACCGACTGGTCAAACGTGATCGGAAATGGTGCAAACCAATGGTCGATTGATAACTCCCAAATGACAGGTACGACCAGCGAAGGTGCCTACTTTGGCTGGACAGCAATGGATGTTAATTCTTGGATTGCGGAACAAGGCACTCAAATTGGACGAAGCGTGTTCGCAACGCCTTCACACAACACAATTCTCGTTGCCGATCCGGACGCGTGGGACGATTTTACCAGTGATGCTTCGACACCTGGTTTTAATTCGTATGTACAGCGTACGTTTGATTTGACCGACGTAGATATATCGACATTGCGAATCGAGTTTGACTACGAATTCGCTGCCGAAGACTCTCAGCGCGGCACATTTGAAATCTCTTTCGATGGCGGTAGTACATGGACCTTGTTGCTTGATTTTGATTCCGATGTTGTGCCCGCCAACACGTTTTTTACCGGACATGCGGTTTTCAATGCAGGCGACGAATTCGAAGCAACGAATGATATCATGACGATGCGGTTCGCTTGTATTGACTCGGCAAACGACTGGTGGTTCGCCATCGACAACGTATTGTTGACCGTCGAAGCCGTTCCAATTGGGGACTTGAATGGTGACGGATCCGTCGATTTGCTTGATGTCGCGCCATTTGTTGATGCCCTTACCAACGGCGACTACGTCGAAGCTGCCGACATCAACGGGGATGGCCAATTGGACTTGCTAGACGTTGCCCCATTTGTCGATCTTTTGACCAACTAGTGCAAGCTGCACTTAACTGTAGCGCGCGTGGCGTCGAAATTTCCAGCAAAAATTGACGGATCGACACTACACCAAAAGGAAATGCGCTCTAGAGCGCGCTACGTTTAAGTAATGCGCTCTAGTGCCTCTCAACCAAAGTTCCGGATCAGCTTCGGTGGCGACGTAAGCAATAGATCGCGATGACCGACACCAAGACTGAACCGCCCGGTCCGGGAATCGTGGTCAACACGATCCGCAATAGAGCGGTAACATTCGTTACAGTTGAATCGCCCAACAACTCCGCCCGCGAACCTTTATGGTCCGGCTAGCAATTGAATGAAGGGACCGACATCCAACAGGTTAACCGCACCGTCCTGGTTGATGTCCGCTTTCTCAACGTATCCACCATCAATAAGAATGGCAACAAAAGGAGAAACGTCTAACAGGTCGATATTCCCATCGCAATTGATGTCGCCAACAAGGATGTCGCTTTCAACAACCTGTACGAAAATAGCAGCTTCGCTGTAAATGACTTCCATCTCGAAACGTTCACCGAGCCCAATCGCCTCAATGGTATGAAACTCGCCGGTCAAAACATTGGCGCTTACCAATTCAAACGACTGTCCGTCTTCCGGCATGTAATCGTTGGCAAACACGACAACGAGTGAGCCAGCGACGTGAACGGCACCGCTAACAGACAAATGCGAAAACTCAGGCACTGAGTCGATCGCCATGTGAAGCGAACCGGATTCAAGTTGAACAAGGTCTCCCTCGATATGAGCGTCGCGGTCAGCTTCCGTTTCATATTCAATTTCCAAAACAGCAGGGCTAGACGCTGTCGATTCGTTGCAACCGAAACGGTACAAGTCGCGATCCCCAACCATGTTTGCCGCATCAACTTCCTCACCGGGAAGCAACATCGCGAACGAAACTTCGTCGTCCTCCAGTTGATTTTTGATGACCGTTTTCAACGCCGGAAGCGAATTCAAAGTCATCGCCTGACCGGCAGTGGTCGTACGCGGATTTGGAAGACTTGCATTAGGGAGGTTGGCAACAAGCAAGCCCAATGATCCGCCCGATGTCGCCCATTGGACCGAATTATCGCGATCGCGGTGGTTCCAATCCACATTTTCCGCAACTGACTCGTCGAAAACAGGGGCTTCGGTCATCGAGTAGAGTTCTAGATCCCCAGATATGTTGTTGGCCGAGCTAGGGTCGTTGCCATCAAACTGCAGCGTCAGGCTGACCGCATTGATCGAGGCATCATTTGGTATTTCGGCCAAGTCAAAAGAAAACAAACTGCGTTGCACTCGTTCGTTCTGAGTCGCTGTAGCATTCGCAACCGCCCCCACCAAAACTTGCGAATCTTGATCGCCAGCTGACGCTGTGTTTCTAGAATCTATGTCGCCATCGCCCAGCAGCGGCAACAAACTTGCGGTAACGACGGTTGCTTCAGGCGTGTTCTCTGCGACAGACAAAATCCCTGAGTTTTCCAATGTCCCAACAACCATGCCGCACAAATCGACGCGGGCATTTTCGGAAACGACCAGGTCGCCAGATAGAACAGCATTGTCATTAAAAATAGAACTTCCCTCCGTGGCAAGATAACCCGCTCCGGTGGCGTCTATATTGCCAGCGAAAACAACTTTCGCAGAACCAGATTTACGAATGCATCGGCCCGTGACATACTCCGAAATATCACCCCCAAAGTGGAAACCCTGAGAACCGTCGCCGTCGATGATCAGATCATCATACAGCAGCAAATCGACTTCATGGTGAAACCAGAATCGGTCCACGGGCCTCGTAGCCGATAGCTCAATAAACGGAGGCTCGCCATCCAAGTTATTTGCCAAGATGATGGGAAATCCTAGAACGGAACCGGAGTGATGAACCGCACTGCCCACATTGCCGGCGAATTCGAATCCATGTGCAATGAATTCTAGTTCGTTCATTCGCTGCAAATCGTTGAATGCAGAATAGTCTGTGCTCGAAGTTTCGAATCGAAATACGGTCCCAACGTACGAATCTCGATCTCGCATGGTAGCCAACGAGCCATCCGGCCCAGTCCAGCGGTTAACTGATGAAAAATTACCAGATCCCGGTCGAAATTCGAAATTGTCAAATAGATTAAATTCTGCGATATTTTCATCCGTCGAAGGAAACCGCTGTTTGTCGACAGTGACTTCCCAGTCCGTCAACAGGCGTTGCATCAGTTCCACCTGGGTCGGGTTTGCCGCCGCCAAGTCGGCACTGGCAGCCTCACTTTGCGAAGAAGCATTTGAAAAATCGTACAACTCCCAACTGCCTGCATAGCCATTCTTGACCAATTTCCAATCGTTGAGACGATACTGGATTTCCTCTTGCACTCTTTGGGCCAAAAACGTGTGCGGATTGGAGTTGTCCGTTCCATTGATAAATGGCAATAAGTTTACGCCATCGATTGCACCCTTGGGCACAGACCCTCCCGCCGCCGCCACCACCGTTGGCACAATATCAATCGAATGTACCATTTTATCGAAGCTGGTAACCACTTGACTGGGGACAACGCCCGCCCCAGTCATGAACATCGGCACGCGTATTCCACCTTCGTACGGGCTGCCTTTTTGGTCTCGAAGTGTTCCATTGTCAGCCGAATTGCCCAGTACCCCACCATTATCATTCAGAAAAACAATCAGCGTGGTGTCCAAAATCGAATCCGAAACATCGCCATCGCTGTTTGGATCACGAAGCTTTTCTACGATCCTTCCGACATTGTTGTCAACTGTCAACATTTCCGAAGCATATCGCCGGCGTTGCCCCGTCAAACCATTAAGCAGCGGATCGTTAAATGAAGGAGCTTCTTGGATAGGTGAGTGAGGATCATTGAAAGAGACATACAAAAAAAACGGATTAGTATCGGTATAATGCTGGTCAATATAACCAATGGCACGGTCTCCCCAAAAATCAGACCAATACTGCCCGTTGGATGAAACGTTCGTTATGTTGTTCGTTCCATCGGCATTGAGAAACATCTCCTGCAGCCCACCACCGGCTTGAAATCCAACAAAATGATCGACGCCTTGTTTGGGTGGCTTGTTTCCTGGAACGGTGACTTTTCCGTCGACCACAATATCGTCCACCCCCCCAACATGCCATTTGCCGGTGACGCTCGTGGAATACCCCAACGACTTTAGACGTTCAAAAACAGTAACGACAGCATTTGGCAAACCTTCGAAATGCTCGTTGATCGGATCATTGGTGTTTTGAAGATTCGCTTCATATCCTAAGCGGCTGTGATGAATACCCGTCAAAAATGCGGCACGAGAAGGCGAACAAGCTTGCCCCGTGTATGCCTGTGTGAAGACCACGCCCGTCGATGCGAGGGCGTCCAAGTTCGGAGTTGGGATTTCGGTAGAACCCATAAATCCAAAATCGACGTATCCAGCGTCATCGACAACGATTAAGACGATATTTGGTTGCTGAGCATGAGAATCTGCAACCGTCGTCCAAACCATTGCAGTTGCAACATGAAAAAGCAACGAGATCTTGAAAAACAACTTATTCATCGAGGCACATTCACAACACTTATTATTAAGGACAAACCATCATTTTATCATCGACATCCAGTCAATACATTTTGCAGTTGCGCAATTAAGGTGCAGAAAAGCGACAACCCAATTTCGTTGTTGCCGAGAGCTCGACAATCGTGGGCGTCCAGGGTCCGTTACAAGGCAATTGCAATTGGAAGCGATCCTGTGTTTTCGATTCGGGCAACCAAGCGAAACTCTAAAATGCGCAATTTCATGCCCCATAGATTCAGCCCACTAAAGAATTGAATTCCTCGTCAGCCAAGATCGATCGCACGTTCAGGCTCAGCAGAATCCGGCACCGTTCCTTAAACCCCACGCTTAAATCAAATGGATTTATGCCCTTGAGATACCCGCCCGAGACTACATCTTCGATTTGCTGTCTAGTGGATTGTCTTGTTACAGGCGTCAATTAAAATGCGTAATCTTGCTACGATACGAATAACTTGCCGGATGCCCAACTTGGAGAAGACATGATCGTTCGATCGACTTCGTTAATTTTGATTTTCTTTTTCGCAAGTGCAGCCAATGCTCAACTCAATGTTGGTGACGTCGTAATTACCGAGTTTTTTGAACAGATGTTTTTGTTGCCCAACGATGGCGGTCCATTGCAAGACATATTTGACGGACCCACAAGCCCAAGATCGGTCGTCGTGTCGGGCGGTGAAATTTTCGCCAACAGCGGAAACGGTATTTTTCGTTACGACACGACAAACAATACTGCGAATCGTTTTGCCAGCACTTCTGGAAATGGTTTCTTCCGAGACCTGACCTTAGACAACAATGGTGACTTGGTCGTTGTTGGCGCCGACGGCCTGTCTCGAATTGACTCGATCACCGGTCAGTCACAAAAACTATTCACCGGTGGCACGTTTTTCAATGCCATGGATGCGGCCATCGGCAATGATGGAACAATTTACATTGCCGAGTTTTTTGAAGGGCTCGGGCGGGTTACCAGCGATGGCCATTTCGTTCCCGTTGGAAATTTCGCAGCCAACCAATTCCAAGACATCACATTTGGTGACGACGGCTTTCTATATGCATTGGACACCTTCGATTTCGAAGTTAGCAGGATTGACCCAATGACAGGTTCGTCGTCGGTGATTTTCTCTAACGACTTGGCCTCCCCCGAAGAAATCGAATTCGGCACAGATGGCAATTTATTACTGTCAACCAACGACGATCTTTACCGTTTGGACCTGACCACGAATCAGCTGATCAGTTTAACCAATAGCCCTTCCTTATTTGGCGTTCAAGACTTTGCTGTCGTGGGTAGCGTCGTTCCTGAGCCAACCATCGCACCATGGGTTGGTGTTTTGTTGCTGACTTTGGGGCGTCGCAATAGACGTGCATGAGGCTAGGCAACGAGCTGAACTTTCAAACGATTGCGACTCATCGGCTATGGATTTGAAAACGCTTTTCGAGTTGCCTGAATTGTCGACACTTGAACCTTCGATTGCCAATTTTCAAAAACAAGTTCGCGAATCACGATTGAGCATTTGCGGGATAGCGGCCATTTTCCTGATCGGCGGCATCGGCCTTATGCTAACCGTCGAGCCGCCCGCAATCGAGAGGAAATGGTGGTTCGGCTTCGTCGTTACAGCATTGTCAACAACGGCGATCCTCTTGGGGTTGTTGTCTCCGGCAACTTGGATCAAACGTATTTCACGGCAATACGACTCAGACATTGATGCCGTTTTAGACAATGAGGCCAAGATTCAAGTCGACTGGCGCATACGCTGGAATCAGTACGTAATTAGCTTTGCCATTCTGCTCCCTTTGCAATTGGTCGCGCTATGGATCACCCTCGTAGTCAATTTCGTTTGGGGTCTCCTGCTTTTTGTTCCATTCACTCTGTTCGCCATTTTCAGGATGCAGTACCTCGGCAATCAAGATGCCGAGGGCATGTCGCTGATTCTGGATGCAATCTTGGTCGAACGCGGCTTCTGCAAAGAGCCCACTTACCATGCAACTCAGTTAAAGCGATCGTTCGTAAGCCAAGAATTGCACATTACTATTGAAAACTGCTGGAGAACCGATTTCGAAGGCGGAAGAATCGTTTGGTTTCGGTATTCGACTCAAGGCAATTCAGTCAGTTCCGGAGGCATCGCGTGTTCGGCAGTTTATTTTGATGCTCCCAGCTTGATGCAAGTGGCGAGGAGCGTTGAATCGATTTCTACGCTCTACTTTGACAAGAAATCTCAATCGATTTACGGGACGTTCAAGACTCCGAAATCTGGCAACGTCATTCAACTCGCCCACGTACCATGGCAATATCTAAACGGCGAACTCATTTTACGACTGAACGAAAAACTTTTGACGTTTTTCGCGTCTCAATCAAACAACACAAGCGTCTCACTAGTAGAAGACCTGATACGCTCGAGCAGACATTTGATCAATCAAATTTGCGAAGACAACTATTTATAGTTTATTGCCGCATTTCGGCGTTTGCTTGTTCTTTTGCCAACCCATACCGGCAAACTCGCCAGCAAAACACAAAACGCGGAGCTCGGCTCAGGTACAAAAATGGTAACGATGCCCAGTTTTCCAGTGCCTGTTATGATCGGTTCGTCCGGTAGCGGTAGAAAATCAAGTTCAATATCAAGAACATCCAACCGATTTCCTTGTGCTCTATGGACGTCTTTTCCCCAGATTGATCCACGCCAAATTCCGCCTCGTTTAGATTCGGTCCGCGAAAACTGTTGCCCCTTGCCCGTCGTTCAACGGGTCGTGACGGCGCCCGTTTCGGCGGTCCAATTTTTGGCCTCAACCGTTGAAAACACCGACCAAATCGGATGGTGGTCGGAGATTTGTTTTGCTTGAGCGGGGGCCAAACCATATTGCAACATCATGTCCAACACGCCGGACTGATTCCGAAATTCCAACGTGCGGGAACCATCAATCACGATGTTATCCAATGAGTTTCCAGCGACCGTCGTTGGCCAGGAAGCCCGGACAAGCGCCATTTGATTCTGTAGCCAACGATATCGGCCAATGAGTTTTGCAGAATCGTTCAGGTCGCCGAGGATTATAAAATCATCTTCTTGGGGATGATTTGCAAATAGGGTTGGCATCATTTTTTCCAGTGCCGTGAATTCTTGTTTTACGACGTCCGGATCGGTGTGCAAATTCAAAAGCGTAAACGTAAAACCTTGACCAGGAGGCGCCTGCAAGCATTCGAAACTGGCAACCAACGGAGGGCGATGCATGGAGCGATTCGGATCGGGCGCGACATAGGGATTGGATGTTATTTTGAATTTGGTGGTATCGAACAGATAAACATATTGTTCTTTACTGGTCGATTGGCCCTGGCGCGGACCAACAATGTAATTGTACCTGGAGCCATTGGCGTTGATTTGTTGGATGAAGCTCTTGATCACCGATTGGTCTTTGTTGCTTAACTCCTGAATCGCCAACAGATCGAATCGGTGCACGATATCGACCAGATGTTCCATGACAAAACGTCGCGACTCTTTGGCGGGCCCAAAATTTTCGATATTGAAAGATCCAATAATAACCGTACTTGGCGCCGCGGAATAATTGAAATTTGGTTCGCCATTGGTTGAAGTCGACTGAACCGGTTTTCCATTGTCGGTGTTGGGGAGTTGAGGTGAGGGAAGATAATCACCAACCTTTACGCCAGTTGGCAATCCCAGGTCGCATCCATTGCGCGAAGCCAACAACACCAGCGCCAGCAAAATCGTACCGGCCCAGCCCAATGAACGTTTCATCCTATTTCGCCTCCATGCGACATAAGAAAACAAGAAACGGCCCCGACTTTGGCAAAAACCGTTCACGAGGCCGGCATCAACCGAGTTCACATCCGTGCGATTATTCGGTGAGTTTTCTTGGATGCTACCGAATCGTAGCCTTGGTATCTACAGCGAATTCTAAATTTGCCAACGTCGAAAACTCTAATTTGCTATCAGCTCGATCGCTACCGAATCATGTGCCGTTAAGCATTGTGGATGTCCGATTGTTTTGCCCAAACCAATGCTTGGAGCGTTTTTGCTATCAAAATGAACGGAGTTTGACGTTCAGATAAGCAGATCGCGTCAAGTTCCGATTATCACGGTTGTGACTACTGTGTTTGTCAGACGGATGATTTCGCTTTTTCGAGTCGATACATGCAATGATGCAGCGACCTTTGCTGGTTGCGTTAACCATGGTTTACGTGTTGGTTGCGAAAATGCGATTTCGATTGTGCCTTTTGCTAAGTTTATTGTTGGTTACTTGCTTATCTCAGCCTGGCTGCCGAGCGCGGCGTCAATTGGCGACCACCGACGTGGTCTCCGATTCGACCAGTCCATATTGGAACGGCTGTGACGAATCAGGCGGATGTGATTCGAACGAGCCGGCAACAGTTCCTGAATCCGAGCCATCCGCGATCGTCAAACTGCAACCCCCACCACAACCCAGTAACGTGAGTCCGCTAGTCACACGCCGCTTACGTTTTCTGCAACGCATAAGAGAAAACAGTGCGGCACGTCGTTCGCTGACGTGCCAAAACTGTGAACATCCGCAAAGCGTGTTGATTGACGGAGTTTGTATTGATTGTATGCGAAACGGCGGCATAAGCCCTGCCCCTCAAGGCGACATTGCAACAACGCGCCGCAATGATCCGTTGATTCAAAAACCGGTACCGACCAAACAGTTTCTAAACCAAACATTGCCATCGCCGGAACGTGTCGATCAGATCATCCAAAAATCATGGCCGGAATCGAATCGACTGCCAGAGAATGTTGATTCGACACCAGGTAACGAGTTCCCGCTTGCCAACTTCGACAACGATCCAAAAAATGAGGTCGTCGAAAAAGAAACGCAATCTGCCAGCAAACTCCCAGAAAAAGTAACCGCCGGCGAAGAAATTCCAGACGGCAAATTTGAGAGCTCGATCGAGGGGATCGTCGAGAATCAACCAAGTCCACCTGCCAACGAGAATCTCAATACGAATCCGGAACCGTCAGAAATTACCAGTCCGCTAACCGAATCAAGCACGAATGTAATCGAAGGTTTCGTGGAAAAAACACCTGAAATAAAGTCTGAGCCCGATGTGGCAGCCCCAGTCAAAACGGTCAAGCAAGGTATCTCTGGTGGTGCTGGATTGCTGCCAAATCCCAAATTCGAAACTTTCAGTCTAGAGGATTTGTTCAATGACAATTTGGGGCCCAACGCCGTGCCACGTAAACAACGTTCTCGATCCGAAGACGACGTTGACTGGGGGCCGCCGACGTTAGTCCAGCCCGATGCTGATAACCCGGAACCCACATCCGCTTCTGGCGAAAAACGCGATCCAATCCATCGCCCACCGCCAGTTAGGCGTGGGGAACAACCTCGTCGTTCGCCCGATGGAAATGCCAGATCGGAAGAGGAAGTTTTTCAAGACTTGAAAAATGCCACGTTGCCCAATCGCGTTGTGTTTGATCGCACACCAGTAATCGCTCAGGAGTTAGTACAGCCACAAGAAACTCAAATTGTACTCCGGGCTCAGCCATCGCAGTACTATCACGAGATTCAACAACTGGCCAAAGAACAAGCTGAGCGTTCTAAGATCGTAAAGGCTGTCGATAAATTTGCTCGTCAGACCAATGTTCCGGTAATTAAGGCGAGCACGATGATTCATCGTTCACAAAACGCGAAACAATCGGCACCACAGTTCGACTTTAGCCCCCTCCCGAAAATTGAGGAATCGATCGAAGATTCGCTCGACGTCGGTGCAGCCAGCGAAATCACGGATCAAGTCTACGAGCCGTATGAGTTCCCGGAGGGGCATTCCAAAAATCAGTTGCCGATTACTTTGCCCAAAGCTTCACTTCCCAATGCCGATGAAAAGTGGCGACCGCACCCACTAGACAAATCAACATCCGACAACGAAATCACTCGATTGCCGTCACAAGAAAAGACTGTTTTGTTACGAAACGAAGTTGACGAAAAATATGCAGCCGAAATCCTGAAGGCCATCTTTGATGATCAAACCATTTTGTCCAACTTAATCCAATCTGACTCCAATCTAGGTGCGCCGGCGAAGCCTCACCAGTCAGAAACTCCGTTGCGACCGCAACCGACAACAGCAATTCAAGTTTCCGATTCTACTGACATGCGAGCGGCAAGTGAAACTTCGACGGACGTAGAGAATTTGCCAGCAACAACCACCAAATCCAAAGTAACCGAAGATACTGGACACGATGTGTTGTTGCGGGCGATTCCGGAAACGCAAGAATCAAAATCTTTCCCGCTGAAGTTGACACCCAAGTCGAAAGCCAGTTTCCGATTTATCCAACCCAGTTTTCAACGTGTCGTCGAAGGTGAATAAGCCAAGCACAAATGCTGCCACGCTCGTTGTTTTTGATGCTGTCGGAACACTGATTCACTGCGTCGCAGACGTGGATGAAGTCTACTTTGAGTACGGTCGTAGATTTGGATCGCAAAAAACTCTTGCCGAAGTCTCGGAACGATTTTCGATCGGCCGCAAGCAATTTTTTGGTGGCGACTCGGCAATACAATCACCGTCAAACAACGCAGTCGAAAAAGAGCTTTGGGGCAAGCTGGTCCGATTTGTATTTGATGACGTAACGGAAACCGAAACTATCTTTGCCAATCTTTGGGACTATTTTGCTCGTGTCAACCATTGGTCAACTTACGCGGACACCCAGAATTGCATTCAATCGCTTCGTACGCTAGGGTATCAAGTGGCGATTGGATCAAACTTTGATTCGCGTTTGTGTGCGATCATTGAACGTTTGATTCCTAGCGTACCGCCCGACAATGTTCACTTTTCTTCTGGCATTGGCTTTCGAAAACCAGATCGGCGATTCTATCGTGCGATCGCGAAAAATCACTCGAATTGTCTTCAATTTGTAATGATTGGAGACGATCGAAAAAATGACTTTGAAGCCCCTAAGGATACAGGTTGGCATGCATTGTTATTGGACCGCCATTCACGATACTTAGACGAAATAGACCGTATTGTGAGTCTCGTAGAGGTTCCAAGGCGATTGAACGACTGACGCTGAGGTCAATGCCAGCATCACCTGGATACGAAAAAGTGTTGGATTCACCGCTGTTTCGAAATCGTTTTTACGCGGAATCCAGCTGCATTCCCATTCCACGTACGGAAATCACCCCTCTCTGTATTACAGTTTTTCCTAGAATTCATTTCAACGGTTTGATACCATTGATTCCGTCTTATTTCCTGTAACTCGTCCAACTCCAGAATTCACATGAGTGCAAAACGCTGTTTCTTGGTTTTGATAGTTTTCATACTAAATTGCAATTTAGCCTCAGCCCAAAATTTCTTCTGGTCGTCGGCCGGCTTCGAAGAAGGGGCCGTTAATAAAGACTTTAAGACTACTGCGATGGTCGGAGAATCCGGCAGGGCGTTCTTGTATTTTGATACGGCTGGCTTTCAAAATATTGAAGATGGTTACGACGTTGACTTTTCGTGGGACCTTCCGGGCATTGTCGGTTTTGATGCTGCAGAATCGCTGGACTTTGACATTACGATTCAGGGGAATCCGATCGAAACTCGTTGGGGCGGTATTGCATTAGTGGACGAGGTAACACCAGATGCAGTTACTGGACTATTTGCAAAACACTTAATGAATGGCACCGGTATTTTAGTCGACCAAATTCCGCCAGGGAACCCGATTGTGGACGACGGCTACGACACGTCCGCCAATGCATTTCTCGTGGCGTCGTTTGATTGGACGGCGACCACCGTAGGGACAACATCCATTCAGATTGATAAATCATTAGTTATAAACGGTGGCGTCAACATTGGAGCCCCGTTCAGCGATTTCACGATCCACGTCGTACCCGAGCCCAACACAACGACCTTGATGGTAGTCGGTTTGATCGGTTTCACGTTGCAACGACGTCGCTAAGAAAATTCGCGACATTGGATGCTTGTGCACGTTAAATTACATGGCGTCTTTGGTATCGTTTTTCAAGTCAATTCTGAATAATCAACCCTGAGCAAACGCAACGCGGACTAGTTGGCAAATATCCAGATGCCAGCCCCAACATTGTAAAAAACTCCAATTAAGGCAATCGCCACACATGCGATCAAGCCCGTCTTGGTCGTCCGGCTTGCCACGTCGACCGCCAAGTAAGTCGCCAGAATGGCCGCGACGCTCCACAAAAAGCTGTAAATCAACGCAACAGAAACAACCCAATGAACAGATAGAGAAAGACCTTCTGCATCACGCCACAAATGGTGGTGGTTGGTCAAAATTAACGGCAAACCAAGGGCGGCGCAGGTCACCAAAACAAATAACTGCCGCAAACCGAATTGCTGGGCTCCGGACATGTCAGCCTCATGCCTTGAACAAAAAGTTATTCATCAAGATCTTCATCACTGTAATCGTATTCCGGCCGGGCAGAAAATCCAACAATGGCCAGCAACAAAAACGTAATGCAACCACCGATGACCATGGGTCCGATGACGGGATTGGGATCGTTCAGCTTGGTCGTAATGCCACCGTAAGCTTGGACCACAGCGCCGAGAACCCCAATCCCCATTAACGTATTCCAAATCCATCGCCGAATACCAGTCGGTTTTTCTTTGCCAAGGCAGCGTTTGCTGTTCATCAAAATGAAAAAAGCGATGTACGCAATTGGCAACAAGATCGCTCCAAAAGTCGACGCGACAATAACTAGATAGGTCTTGGATCCTGATGACCAGACAAAAAACCAAAAAAAGCCAACCAACAGTGCTGCGGTCGCACCGGTCATGCGCGCAACCGGATGTTCAAAGTCGCCCCAAACTTCCGCAAACGCCAAACTGTTGATCAGCGTCAGGATTACAATCGTCGAGAACCCCATACTCAGGGCGCCGATTCCCAGGAGTCGACGCGACCACTGGCTGTTTTCGCCAAAAATGGGCGCTAAAGTCACGGACAACTGCGCGACATTCGGTTTGACCATCGCCAGAGCTAATTTGCGTTCATTCATATCGAGCGACGCCAGGTAACCTGCCAACAATTCAATCTTTTCAGCTTCGGCCTCCTCCAATAAATCCGCCGCCGCCAATCTGGATGATGGATCCTCGGACTCCTGGGATTCACGGCTCAAGATCTCGATTTGCGTTTCGATCGCTTTAAGTGCCGAAGTCGTTTCGGGGTCATCAACTCGTTTCGCAATGATTGAACTCACACTTTCAAACATTACACTTTGTTGGATCTGAGCCGGATCGTTGCTAAGAAAACTCGCGTCAGCTTTTCCATGAAATGCATGAGCCGACGCGATTACAATACAAGTGGTCACGATCAAAAATGGGATCGCCAAAGCCGTAATCAAATCAAATCGCGCCAAGCCGCGAAACGGTTTGTCCCATCCTCGCGACAACATCGAATACGGCAACAAAAACGTCATATTCAAGCCGACCGCGGTCGCGGTTACGCTGATCATTCCTTCGCGCTGACGCGCTACGATCAAATCCGTCCAATACGTCTTTGATGATTCGTCTAAACCCGCCGCCAATTCGCGGAGTGCGTTTACCGGTTGATTCCATTGGCTAAAATCCGGCACAAACCCTGACAATACTTCCAGCCAATTCACTTGTTCGTTTTGCGTTAGCCAAACGACGACGCCAACAAAGCAAAGCAAGACCACCATGATCATCAGCTTCAATACGATATCGAATATGCGCGAAGCCAACCCGGGTTTCAAACTCAAGTACACAACGACCCATGCAAAAACCGCCAGTATCGCCGAAACGATAATCTTCGGTTGCAAAGAAGTCGTTTCGAATGGCTGTGGCATCAAATTTTTGTCGATCGCATCAAAACAAAGGCTGAATTGAGGCAAAATCCAAATCATATTGGCCAGAATTGTCGCCGTGACCCAGCCCACGCCCAAAACAGGATTCACGTGATCGTTGATCGCTTCATAGGGACGCTGGTGCGTCGAAAGCGTCACGTAACTGATGGCCGACAACATGATGACTCCGATGACAATGGCTACCATTTGCAACCACAGCATTTCATGGCCACCCAACATACCGAGATAAAGCGAGCCAACTAGCGATGCGCCACCCAGTGTTATCGCGCTTTGCAACCAGCCTGGACCCGAAAGTCGGAAATAGGCCAGCAGCGTCGAGAACACGCCCTTGTTTTGTGCAGCAGTCAGGATTTGGCGTTCGTCAAAGGTAGACATTCGAAGCAGTTATTTTACTCTTGTTCGGCCAGATAACGTTCGGCATCCAGCGCAGCCATGCAACCCGTACCCGCAGACGTAATCGCCTGCCGGTAATAATCGTCGGCGACATCGCCAGCCGCAAACACGGCTTCAGCACTGGTATTGGTACGGAACGACTTCGTCCATTTTATATAGCCTTGGTCATTCATCTCCAGCTTTCCATTCAAGAAAGCCGTATTTGGCGTGTGCCCAATGGCGACGAACATCCCGCCTACTGCTAATTCACGGGTAGAATGATCAATTGTGCTTTTGACACGCAATCCGTTGACCATATTGCCGTCGCCCAGCACTTCGTCGACCACCGTATTCCATAGAATCTCAATATTGGGATGCTCGATCGCCCGCTGAGCCATAATTTTGGACGCCCGCATTTCATCACGCCGAACCAGCATGTAGATTGTCTGCGCCCCCTTCAAATTGGCCAAATACGATGCTTCTTCCACAGCCGAATCGCCACCGCCAACCACAGCTAACGGTTTCTCACGAAAAATTGGCAACGCTCCATCGCAAACCGCGCACGCGCTGACCCCTTTGTTCTTATATGCTTCTTCCGATTCCAAACCCAAGTAGTTGGCTCGCGCTCCAGTCGCAACAATGATCGTGTGTGTCTCGACAGGCTCGCCACTGGCGGGAATAACCTGCATGGGGCGCGAATCGAAATCGACGTCGACAATGTCGTCACCAATGACGCGCGTGTCGAAATTCAATGCTTGTTGTTTCATCAACTCCATTAATTCAACGCCTTGAACGGCGTAGTGGTAAATTCCATCACGCTTGTGGTCGGGAGCCGGTGGCAAATTCCAGTGCCGTTCTTTGTCCACGGCGGATTCTACAAAAGCGCGGATATTGCCGAATGGAAACCCAGGGTAGTTTTCCACTTCGGTCGTAAATGCCAATTGTCCCAACGGGATCATTTCGGGTTTGACGGTTCCTTCGAACACCAACGGTGACAAGTTCGCGCGGGCAGCATAAATTGCGGCCGCCCAACCGGCGGGTCCACTTCCAATAATGACGACCTTTTCTGGCACTTTCGATTCCTCGCTTCTAGAAATATGTCAATCAAATCTAAGTTGTTCTCAAATTGACGTCGATTCGAAAAAAAACTTTACAGACTTTGCCCAAATCGAACGCCAGATTATAGGACTTTTTGAAATCGATTGTCAGTCCACTCGTTGGAGCGGATTGAGATGTTCTGATAGACTTTATCCCGTTTGAAAGACGCAACATTTTTTTATGTACACATTTCTACTAGCTGCTGGAACGTTTGTCGGGTTTATCGTCGCGTATTTCACATACGGACGTTGGTTGTCGCGGAAGATCTTTGCCCTCGACCCGGAAGCTGAAGTACCCAGCAAACAACTTCAAGATGATGTCGACTTTGTCCCGTCTCGCAAGTCGATCGTGTTCGGGCATCATTTTACCAGTATCGCCGGTACCGGACCGATCGTCGGCCCGGCGATCGCCGTGTTCTGGGGCTGGCTTCCGGCCTTGCTGTGGGTCGTATTCGGCAGCATTTTTATTGGAGCCGTTCATGATTTTGGCGCGTTGGTGGTAAGTCTACGAAACCGCGGTCAAACCGTTGGTGAAGTTGCTGGAAGAATGATTTCGCCACGGGCAAAATTGCTGTTCTTGTTGGTCTTGTTTTTTGCACTGACCATCGTTTTGGCCATTTTTGGCCTAGTCATCGCCGCAATTTTCAAAATGTACCCCGAGTCCGTATTGCCCGTTTGGATTTCGCTCCCGATTGCAATCGTGATGGGCTTGGTGATTCGTAAAAATCCAGGAGCTTTGATGCCGCTGTCGTTGCTCGCGCTGGTATTGATCTACTTGGCCGTTTACCTTGGCGCCTACTATTTGCCGATCGAATTAAATTTAACTGGATTGAACGGCACTGCCTTAGAGTCCTTTGCCAATCCAATCGTTCTTTGGACGGTTTTGTTGTTGATTTATTGTGCGGCCGCTTCGGTTCTGCCTGTTTGGTTGTTGTTGCAACCGCGTGATTTCATCAACAGCTACCAACTTTTTGTGGCGTTAGCTTTGCTGATGGTGGGCTTGCTTGTTGCATCGTTAAGTGGACAAGCGGACCTGTTTTCGTCTGCGCCGGCGGTGGTGGGGACCGAGAGCCTACCGCTGGGAACGCCACCTATTTGGCCTTTCTTGTTCATCACCATCGCTTGCGGTGCCGTCAGCGGATTCCATTGCTTAGTCAGCAGCGGCACCAGTAGCAAACAAATCTCGTGTGAAACTGATGCACAATATATCGGTTACGGCTCGATGCTACTCGAAGGCGCGCTGGCGACCGTGGTGATTCTCGCTTGCTGTGCCGGAACTGGAATGGGCAAAATTGAGAAGTCGCCCGCTGGTGAAAACGGGCAAACAACGTACGCCTGGAAGACAGATGTGGCTGGTGAAACGGTCGTTGGTAGTTCTGCCTGGGCAACGTATTACAAGGCTGAAAAATGGAGCGACTTTGATTTGGGTAAAAAAGTCGGCGCGTTCGTCGACGGAGGCGCTAATTTCTTGTTCGCCCTTGGACTACCACTGAAGATTGCCCTGGGAATTATTTCGGTATTGGTTGCATGTTTTGCTGCAACGACTCTGGACACGGCGACTCGTCTGCAGCGTTATGTGATCCAAGAGATTGGCACATCCGTCGGAATCTCACCGTTGAAAAACATGTATGTGGCAACGGCTGTTGCGGTTGTACTCGGTGGCACGATCGCGTTGTTGCCAGGACCGAGCGGGGTTCGCGGCACTGGTGGCCTATTGCTGTGGCCATTGTTTGGCGCGACCAACCAATTGTTGGCCGGTTTGGCTTTCATGGTAACTGTGTTTTATTTGTGGCGACGCAACAAGCCGGTTTGGTTCGTGCTGCTACCGATGCTGCTAATGATCGTCATGCCGGCCTGGGCATTACTTTGGCAACTCTTTTCCACCGAAGTTCTGCCCGGTGCTGAATCTCCTATCGGCTGGTGGTGGACAATAGGTGATCACAAATTATTGGGATCTATCGCACTGATTACGTTAGCGCTTCAGTTCTGGATGGTCGTAGAAGCGGTACTTGCGTGGCCGCAAGCTAAAGGAGTCATGGAAGAAACGTTGCCACCGTTGCCCGGTGCAAACAATCAGTTAGAAGCCAGCGGAGGCCGTTCATGTTGACGACGCCCGTTTTCAATCGCGTTGGCTGCCTTGTGTTGCTGGCCGCGGTTTGCCTGTCGTTCGGTTGCCAACGAGACTACGTTCGGCCCGGTGACATGGTAGAGATTCGCGGCAAGGTCACTTTGGACGGTCGTCCTGTCGCTGATGCCAGAGTCGTATTTGTTCCCCAAAATGCGACGCTCTCAAGCCAATTCTTGATCTCTTATGGAACGACCGACAATCGTGGAGAATTTGAGCTGGCCACCCGGGACGACCAGGAAGGAGCGCTTGTTGGCAAACACTTGGTGATTATCAGCCGCGCTGACTATTCCACCAATTCGAAACCCAAATTGCAAGGCCCCGTTTTTACTATCGACGCGAACGTCGTTCGGCAAGATGTCAATGAAGCCTGGTCCATTTTGAATGAAAGTATCCAACAACAGCCCGACGAAACGATTCCATTCTACTACAACCTGCACTCTGATCTGACCATTGACGTCGTCCCTGGCCGGGGCATTCAGGACGTCAATTTCGAACTGGTTTCGGTCGACCCCCTGCTGCAGCAATCCCCCCCATGGATGAATAAACTCAATTGACTGCCTTGGGCACAACCTTGATCTCAAACATGGTTGGACAGTATTTCCCGGTGACCAACACACGGCCGGATTTTGAGCCAAAAGACTCGACAGCGATCCCGTTCAACATGCCCTCGCGCGGTCGATTGGTCCAAATACTACCCAAGTCAATGACGCCTTCGACTTGCCCGGTTTCAGGATCGATTTTGTAAACACTGTCCCATTGCCAACGATTGGCATATACGAAACCGCCGGCATACTCCAATTCGTTCAAACTGTCGATTCGATTGCGCCCCGCCATTACCTTAACTGATTTGACTTCTTCGAAATTTTCCGGGTCCAAAAACCTCAGTCGAGAAGTCCCGTCACTCATAATCAAATGCTCGCCGTCGTACGTCAGCCCCCAACCCTGTCCACTGTATTTGAACTCTTTGAGTTTGTTCAGTTCCATGTCGTAGACATGGCAAATGCCTTTCTTCCAAGTTAACTGGTACAACTTGTCGCCTGCTTTAGCAAGTCCCTCGCCAAAATGACGATCGTCCAGCTTCACTTTCTTCAGCACTTCACCCGTCTTCAAATCAACTTTCCTAATCGTGCTCAACCCTTCCTTGCCGGTGCTCTCGTACACCACACCATCATCGAGGATAAGCCCCTGAGTGAATGCGGACGGATCGTGAGGGTACTTTTTGACGATTTCATAGGTGTATCGAGGAATGTCATTTCGAGCCCCGCGCATCGCATTCGCCAGGTAAGTACCACCAATGGCAATCACAACAAACACGAAAATTAAGTACCAACGACGACCGTCATGGATCGTGGGATTAACGGGGCCTTGATTTTGATCGGCGGCGCTACCTTGCGCCGATTCAAACGCCGCACGTTTCGTTTTTCTTTTCGGGGTGTTTTTGGGGCTGTTTTTCGTCATTGGGCATCAAAGAGTTCGGTCTTTAACAAGAACGAAATGTTCTATCACAATACAATTGCCACCGTCAAACCGAATGGCGGGGTGCGCTTTTCATCGCGGTGTGCTCCTATCCAGATGTCTACTTGGATGCAATCCGGAATTTCACACAACGGTCACGATACCGCATTCAAGCCTGAACGTATCATCAAATTCATGGTAGAATGGGCGAGTCGGAAGAACAAAAAACAGTCACATGAAATACGTCGAATCAAATTTGGTTGAGTGGATTGTTGTGGGTTGTCGTGGGTCCCTAGCCGTTACGATATTGTTGATGGGCTCTATCTGTTGGGGCCAAAATGAACCAAGTTTGCCCACGATACCGTTTGACTATGTCACCTATTCGGTGACGAATTTGCCGGACCATTATCTGCCTACGGCCCCGTTCGCCGATGCCGGTGCAGCAAACAACACGCCACTAGACAATCCAGTTACCAATGCAGGGGCCACGCTTGGCCGTGTATTGTTTTATGATCGCAGCCTGTCGATCAACCGATCCATTTCTTGCGCCTCTTGTCACACGCAAGCGACTGGATTTGCGGACCCGCGACAATTTAGCTTTGGCCATTCGGGATTGCCAACCATGCGGCATTCGATGGGCCTGACGAATGCCGTATTTTATGCATCGGGAAGATTCCGTTGGGACGAGACAGCGTCCACGCTTGAAGAACAGTGCTTGATCCCCATTGAAGCGGAGGCCGAAATGGGATTGCCGTTGAGCGAGTTGCGTGAAAGGCTAGAAACCACCCCGTTTTACGAGCCCTTGTTTTTGGATGCATTCGGCGACGGCGCCGTTACGGACGATCGAATCGCCAAGGCGTTGGCTCAATTTGTCCGCGCCATGGTTTCCTACAACTCGAAATACGACCACGCCTATGAAATCGGCGACAACGGTTTTCCCGATTTCGAAACGGTGTTTTCCAAGTCGGAATTATTGGGAAGACAATTGTTTGAACGAACACCAGATTCCATCGGTTGCCACCAATGCCATGCCTCTCCTGCAAATATCGGTGATATGCCGCGAAACATTGGACTCGACCGGTTCGTTACTGATCAGGGCGCAGGCAATGGCAGATTCAAAGTTCCGTCCTTGCGAAACATTGGTGTCCGTGGTCGATTCATGCACGATGGCCGATTCACGTCTCTCGCCGAAGTCGTCGACTTTTATGACCACGGAGTCCAGGAAAATCCATTTCTGGATGCTTTGCTACGTGTTGATGACAACCCGGAAGGTCCGGTCGAAGTCCACAACCTGTCGAAGACTGAGAAACAAGCCATGATTGATTTTATGGAAACACTCACCGACGAACAATTCTTGAACGACCCCAAATTTTCTGATCCTTTCGGTCCCCAAGTCTTGTTTGGCGACGTCAACTTAGACGGATCGGTTTCGCAGTTGGATGTCGCGACCTTCGTCGAACGATTGGTACATGGCCCCTATCAAAATGAAGCCGACATCAATCAAGATGGGCGAGTCGATCTATTAGACGTCCGTCGTTTCGTTGACGTTCTGTTGTCGCCGTAATCGGGTTGGCGATTATCCGCCGACAAAAACTTCGCCTCTGCCACCACGAAGGTGGTCACCATGAAATTGTTGGTAACGATCATTGCGCGGTATCGCAACGAAGTTGTTTTCGATCCAGTTTTCCATGATTGACAGGAATTCCGGGCGACGGTTGCTCCCGGGTGTAAACGACACCGGTAGTTGATTAATGTTGTGCTCGGAAGACGCGCTGCATGTTCCAATCAAGGTTCCGCGTTTCATACCACGACCAGCCATTGCTCCCCATTTGTCGTTAACCACAATAGTGCCAGCCAACATATTCCATCCGGCCAGCCTGCCCGTGCTACCCATGACAATAACGATTCCTCGACGCATCGCCATCCCGACCGCATCTCCCGCATTTCCGTGAACAAAGATCTGGCCACCGTTGGCACCGGATTTCGTTCCCGGATAAGCCGCTCCGACCCAATCACCGGCGTCGCCGGCAATCGAAATGGTACCGCCTCGGTTTTCACAAGCCACAAAATCACTCACACTTCCCATCACTTCAATGCGCCCACCCTGCATCCGACTCCCCAAGTGGCGTCCGCAGTTTCCTTCGATGATCACCTTTCCCAATTGCATTCCGGCACCAATCCAATGAACTGCAGAAAGATCCCCTTCCCAAGCGATCGTCTGGTTATCTGAATTGCCTGATACGTCGAACACCTCGGCCAGGCACAAGGCCTGATTCCCTTGGCGGATGGGAAGCTTCTCGATTTCGGATAACGACTTGCGTTTCGTAATCTCGGGAATGACCCCTTGAACAAAAACAGGGATTGTCGAATCGGTTCGCAACCGCAATCTTAATGACATGCAAATCAACTAAGTGATTGAGTTCAACATTGTCCGCAGCACAAAACACGGTACAGCCAGCAGTAATCGTTCTCTGTGGTGGCAACAGTAGACGAATGGGTTATCCGAAATGGAAGCTACCAATGGGCGAATTCACACTGCTCGAGTATATCGTACAGCAATTGGCAACCGTCGCCAGCCGCATCGTCTGCGTCGGTTTACCCCCCAACACACTGGAATTGCGGAACGTTCAGTTCATTGCCGATGAACAACCCGACCGCGGTCCTCTGGAAGGCATGCGGCTCGGATTAAAAAGTGTTGCCGAGCAACATGACTATGCGTATGTCACCGCTTGCGACTCCCCCTTTCCCCAAGCCAACGTGATTCAGTTCCTGAAACAACAGATCGCTGACCACGAATCTGCTTTGCCAGCCAGTGCCACTCACGTCTACGGCCTCAGTGGGCTGTATCGCACGGATACCCACGTCAAAATTGCGGACTTGGTCGACTCCGATCAACTTCGAGTCAGTGGGCTGGCGACGGCGCTGGATTCCAAACTGATACCGTTGGATCAGATGCTCAGCGTCGATCCAGATCTCAAATTCGTTTACAACGTAAATCGACCGGAAGAGTATTTAAATTTGATCGAACAACTGAATCTAAGTTGCAGTGAGCAAGTCAGACGTTTGTTGAGAAAACAACCGGGCACTTAGTAATACCTCGAAATGTGACGAGCGACTTTAGGTGGGCGACTCGATACCGATGCTGCTTAGGTCAACAGGAGAAGCGTCGGCCCACAACGATTCAAGGCTGTAAAACTTGCGGGTATCTTCGTCAAACAAATGGACAACAACCGTAGCATAGTCGAGCACAATCCAGCGACTCTCGTCATATCCGTCGATGTTCATCCGTTTGTCGTTGAGCTCATCCTCAAGCTTGTGGTCGATCTCTTCGCTAATCGCGTGCAATTGCCGACGACTGGTTCCCGTCGCCAGCACAAAGTAGTCGAACATGGCGGATTGTTGACTCATGTCGAGCACAACAATATCGTTTCCATTATTTTCGAATGCCACCTTGGCAGCAGCCAAAGCAAGTTCCAGCGAACGCTCAGGGTTGTTGCGTGACGGTGATGCGCCAGAAGGGCGGTGTTCCACTTTGTGTTCCAAACGGATATAGGACATTGTCGAATTCGAACCGAAATATTGTAAGCATGAATACTGAATCGGCTAGTCCAAGTCGAACTTTACACCACTCGACGCCGCCAAAGAAATGACGGCTGCTACGAAACTTGCGGAAAGTAGCTGGCAATGGTAACGACAGACCGACACCAAACACGGGTCATTGCTGTCAGGACAGCGACTTTAAAAGAAGGTTCGCAAAACGTTAGAAAACAACAATTTTGTATGAATTACCCAAATTGGGCTATTCAGATATTAACGGCTTGGGACGATGCTGCCAGACCAGCGACAGGGCCGAAATGACCATTGAACCAAATCAATCCAATCGTGTTTACAATTGGTCTTTACTGTTCTCATTTGTCGCCAACGTTTTTCAACTGGTTAGCGTTAGCCTGCTATTTCGGTATTCGGATTTCATCGCCAGCCTCGGAGGTAACGAGTGGCACCTGGGCTGGGTCGTTGGCGTTGCTTCTACCGGCGCGATCTTGATTCGGCTTTTCTTGGGAAGCGCAGTCGATCGTGTCGGCCCAGAACCCATTTGGTACGTCTGTTTACTGGGACAAATCCTCGGGCTAATTTGGCACATGTTTGTCGACACACCAGACGGTTGGGATTTGTATCTGGCTCGCACGGTTTATGCGGCGAGCCTGGCAGGGACGTTTGGCGCGTGGCTTAGCTTCGTATCGCTGCAGGCCCCCGAACATCGTGTCGCCGAAGTCATCGGCGTCGTGGGCGCGAGTGGTTTTGTCGGGATGGCTACCGGACCCGTAGTCGGTGATTACATTTTTCAATCGCAAGCCAGTTTTGATACAAACGTGCAAACCATGCTATTGGTATCGATCGGTGCATTGTTAGCTGCGTATGTATTTGCAATCGCGGCCTGTAGGACCGGACACATACCAAGGGAAATTGGCTCGGGGCCCTACCAGAATCCGATCCAAGTCATCTTGAAAGCAAAACCTGGTTTTTCGTTGGTGCTGGGCGCTCTAATGGGGCTGACAATCGGGTTTCCCGGAACCTATCTAAGACCAATGGCCCAAAGTCTAAACGTTGAACAAATCAAATTGTTTTTTGTCGTCTACAACTTGACGGCTTTTTGCAGCCGTCTTCTTTTTAGACAAGCCCCGCAAAAACTGGGCCTAAAAAACACGATTTGCTTGGGGTACATGTTTATGACGCTCAGTATGTTGCTTTATCTTGTCGTTGACAACCAAGCAGGGTTAATTTGGCCGGCACTTGCGGGAGGCCTTGCTCATTCGTTTTTATTCCCTTCTGTAATTGCTCTGTGTACAGAAAAATTTTCGGTAGAAGACCGAGGGGTCGCCACAAACTTGATTCTTGCGATGTACGATTCTGGAGTTTTGATCGGCATGCCGGCTGTTGGCGCGATATTGACATTTGCCAAACAATGGTCGCTGCCGTCGTATTCAGCTGCCGTCGTAGCAATTTCATTTTCAATTGTTTTTGTGTTGGCCAGCTATTTCGCGGCTAGCGATAACAGATCCGACAGCGCGAGTTTTTCAACAACGAAATGATGCCTCGCGGCTTGTGTCCGATTTGAGATCGCTTAGACTTACAGCTCCTTTCCAAAATCTTTTTTTCGAATCTGCGGAAATAGACTATGTTCCCTCCCAAGTTAGTTGTCGGTGGGTTGTTGAACGCCTGCATGTTTGCCTCAACATGTCTGGCTCAAGTCACTTCTTCCGAAGTGCATCAAGAAAGTGTCCGCCAACCTGTCGGCTCGGTCCTCGAGGTCAGCCAACACGACAACGATTCCAATTTATGGTCGGATTTACAATTGCCTAAGAAAAGCCAGACCAACGCCCCTTCGATTCCAGGCCAATTAAACCGTATGATCAGACATCAGACACCAGCTAGCAATCTGCCCGTTGTGTGTACATATCCAACCAGCGTCTGTCAGATTCGTGTCAACGAATATCATTCGACCGCTCATCGGTGTTGCCGCAAAACACTACCGCGTTTGGGCTTACGACGAACCGCAAGTCGGTTGGGAACGCTGCGCTGGATCACCGTTTTCAAATAACACAACGTTATACAATCTATAACCCAGAGCTGGTGTTAGGGCCGAACTTTGACCCGTTTTTCAGGTAAAAAACTCCCCTTAAAAAACTCTTGAATTCACGAGTGTTACTTGCCATTAGGGGCCGGAAATCTTAACTTAATTGGTTTGTTTGATCTGAACGTTAAGGCTTGTTTAGACCTAATTGTTTAAAACCCTAAGAAAATATTGGAGTAACAATGAAAAGTTTTAGTTTTGTTGCTGCAGTTGCCATCATGGCATTCTGCATGAGCGACGCGATGGCACAGTGTGGCTGTACCGCAAGCGTTGCACCTTCTTACAACTCAGTTCCAATGATGACTAGCTACGCATCACAAGGTTGCGGTGGATGCTACTCAACGAGCATGGCACCAGCCGTTTCTAACTGCGGTACGTGCGGAACTTACAGTTCCTACGCTCCTTCATGTGGAACATCAAGTGTTTGCGGTTCTTCCTGCGGTACTTACACAAACAGCTGCAATACGTGCCGTCGCGTACGCGTACGCCGTGGTTCGACTTGTGGCACAACCTGCGGCTCAACTTGTGGAACAAGCTATGCTTCAACTTGCGGTTCGACTTGCGGAACAAGCTATGCTTCGACATGCGGAACAAGCTATGCTTCGACTTGCGGTTCTACGTGTGGAACAAATTACGGTTCTTCATGTGGCACTTATACATCTAACTGTGGTCGTGGCATCATGCCAATTGCGGGCGGCAACAACTGTGGTTGTGGTATGAGCTACTCTTCAATGCCAGTTACAGTTGCGAACACTGGCTGCGGTTGCGGCGCTGTTGCTTCTGGCTGCAGTGATTGCAATGCAGGTGCGGTTCCTACAACTGACGGCGTTGTGGTTGAAGGCGGAGCAGCTCCTGTTCCAGCTGAAGAAACAGTCCCAGCTGAAGCGGCTGCTGAAGACACACCTCCTACTCCAGATGACACTTAATTCTGGATTGAAGATTAAAACATCAGCCAGCTTTTCCAAGCTGGCTTTTTTTTTGCCATGCCAATTCACCTTCGACACAAAGCCCCCACCGAATTGCAACACCCGCATGAACTGGTGTTGGCTTGTCCGCAATTCCGTTCCAGCGTAAATCTGTCGAGGATAGTCCGTCTCGCAGGCTGCGCCGGCATTCAAAACATCGTTGCTTGTGGCACGACAAAGATCGATCCAAAAATCGCCCGCAACGCAGTTGATTGGGTAGACGTTCAGCGTAAACGCACGCTGGTCAACTGGTTGGAAAAGGCTCGATCCCAGGGATTCCACATCGCTGCATTGGAACAAACAGACAACTCAATTTGCCTATTTGATTATCAATTTCGGAAAAAAACCGTCCTTGTAATTGGGCACGAACGATTGGGAATTAAGCCGGAGGAGCTGGCTAAAGTAGACGACGCGATTGAAATTCCGGTATATGGCCAGCCATTCAGTTACAATGTGGTTACAGCGACGACGATGGCTGTCTACGAATATTGTCGCCAGTTTGGGAAATGAAAGGCGGCGGAAATCAAAGGTAAAGGAGTCTTTTGTGCGTATCGGTTTTCCAAAGCGATCGCTGATTTGTAAAATGAGTTTGTCTTATTGCTTCCTGCGAACCCCAAAACGTTGACTTGGAAAACACAAAGGTTGGCCCATTTTTAGTTGGCCAAAGAATTGGCCGCAACCGTCGACAGCGCGTCTATCGGGCAAAACAAACCGAACAGGACTTCGAAGTTGCCCTCAAATTTATCGGGATTCCTGACAAGGCCGATCGTTCCAAGGCGATTGAGAAGATTCAAATTGAGGTTGAATTGCTCAAACAATTGCGCCACCCCAACCTCGTAAAAGTTCTCGGTGCTGGAATCGAAAAGGACGAGATCTTTTTTGCGTATGAGTTAATCAAAGGGGAATCGTTATCGTCTGTATTGTCCAGACGCGGCCGATTTGCACCTGACCAAGTCATCGATTTCGGTCGACAAATCGCCAAACTCCTCGACTATTTGCACGATCAGGATATCGTCCACTCGAAATTGACTCCCGACAAGATCTTGATCGACGAACACGGCAAAGTCAAAGTGGCGGATTTGCGGCTGAATCGGTCGCGAAAAAAACGCTGGGATTCGGCTTTGAAGAGGGAGTTGGATATCGCCGCCTACATGGCTCCCGAGCGAATTAAAGAAGGGGGATCGCGAAAATCCGATATCTATTCGTTGGGGGTAATCCTCTACGAAATGTTAACCGGAAAACTGCCGTATGAACCAGATACCATTGGCCGGATGACACGGAACAAGATGCATGGCCCGGTACCGTCGGTGTCGTCACAAGTCATGAATTGCCCCGTATGGCTAGACAAAATTGTTGGACAAATGATTTCGCCAGATCCCAAATTGCGCCCTCATCAAGCCAAAGTGGTCGTCCTGGCAATGGAAGAACTCCGTGTGATGGACGAAAAGAAACAAGCTGCCATTTCTCAGGTCAAGAAAGGCTTCAATCCGTTGACCGTCGGCGCAGATCGAAAAGAAGCAAACAAATTGTTGGGCCCTCGAGAGAAATGGAAGTTCGATCCAGCGCTACTACAATCGACTGGATTCTTACTGACGGGTTTGTTACTTACGATAGGTCTGATTGCCGTTGCCGTTTGGCCCGAATCCAATCAATCCAAATACGATCGGGCGACGCAATTGATGGAGTCCGACGATCCGGCCGACTGGCGAGACGCACGAAAAAGCCTCAAAGAGATCATGGATTCGAGCTCTGAAGAGTTACTTGGTCCCGCCGAATTGCTGTACTTCGAATCGCGACGCCGGACCCTGCTGTCTCATGCGGAGCGCGGCCGTACGATCGGACTTCAATCCGACGCCACGCAATCCTTTATTCAAGCCTTCCAATTGCAAAAAGACGGCGATTGGGCCGGTGCGACCGAGTTGTACCAAATACTCGTTGAAAATGTAGATCCCTCCGGCGACGAACGCTACATTTTTTTCGAGGCCAAGACGCGTTTGGAGCGATGTTTGGAACATCTGCAGCCGGCAGAGACGGGCTCCGAAGTACCGCAAGATGAAGAATTGAAATCAAGTTCGACTTCTTCTGCCGACGAATGATTCCACGGCACGACCAACAGGTCGCGCCGTGGTATCCCGAATTTTCAAAACTCGCACGAATCGTCAGCGTGAGAATTTGGGTACCCGCAACGTTAATACCGAACGATCCAATCGACGGTCAGACGATTATCGATGATGTCCTCTCGCTCGGTCAGTGGGAATTCAAATGCGAACCCGACCTCGCTGTTGCGTCGCGGCTTTAATTTCAGACCAAACGCTTGGGTCACGATGTCGTTTCCCGCTACACCTGGCGATCCCAAATTGATCAAATCCAAACCTTCGACTCCAACAAGGGCTCCGTCTTGCCCAGCACGCAACCAGTGGTACCAGTTCGTTTCACCAAGCAAATAAACGCGGTCGCGAACTCGAACATCGACGTGATTGGACCAATACGAGCTTGTCGATTCGTCCGTTGAATTCATTGGAATGCGAATTCCGGAGGCAGACAACCAATGGCCTCGGCATCCAATCCGGCGCCCCGTAGTCGAAAACAAATGCAACTCGCCGTCTCCGTTGCCTTGCAATGCATCGGCCTCACCGGTCGGTAAATCAAAAGTGAAACCCGCGCTCCACAATCTCCCTTGGCAATGGTCTCTTAGTAGGCTGAATTTGAACCCAGCCGCCAAATCGACCCAACCATCGCTGACGAGCGTATTGGTCGATTCCACATAGCCATCTTTGGTTGCGATAAACGAAACGTTTTCGCTGATACGAGCACGAAGCTGCACGGCATACACCTGGATATCGCCGCCGCCGGCAGCCAGCGGAACTTTGTGATTCATAAAGAACGGACGGATTTCTGTGACATTCCTCGGATCTTCAAAAAAGACGGGATTGGTAATCGGGCTGATAAAGTCGGAATACTCATGCTCGCTTCGCCAGATGATGCCACGTCCGAACAACCCGTTTTGTTGGCATTGACAGAAACAGCATCCAGATTGAGATTGGCAACCGCAGTTGTCAGACTCGGCATCCATGACGCTTGGGCCACCCTCTACAGCGGACGAATCAAAATAGGATTTCGTTTCAAAGCTGTTTTGAGCAAAACTGGATTCACTCATTGCAAGGGAAAACGAAAATAACGATAGCGCAGTGACGATTTGGAATGTTGGTCTAGACATCAGCAAAGCCCCTAAAATAGTAATGAACCTGTTTAGTCACAGGCGTTGAACTAAGAGCAATATCGAAACAACTGGAGCAATTCTTAGTTTGGTGAAGATCGATACTCCCGAGCCCTTTTTTCCGACGAAAGCGTAATACATTTAACCATTGCGCCGCCGTCAAACTTGCCAACACGAAGCCAATTAAGCGCCGGCAAAACCCGGGCAATGGTTAGAGCTTAACGGTAAAAATGACGAGCTGTGCAAAAACGCTCAACGGGTGTGATAGCAGCACGTCAATTAGTCTTCCGTAGAAATCGGTTGAACCCGAAACGTTTCAACGATGATCGCGTACAAAGCCGGGACCACATACAGCGTCAAAAACGTCGCCACAATCAAACCAAAAATCATCAACCAAGACATGCCTTCCCACAGAGGTCCCCCAGACAATGCCAACGGCAGCAACCCGCCAATCGTAGTTGCTGTCGTCAAGAAAATCGGCAACATCCTCTGTTTCCCTGCTGCGATCAGGCAATCATGAAAATCGTCTCGCGACAGCCCCGCGATCGGACCGTCTGCGCTACTGGATTCTCTTAGCGCATCTCTTTTACGAGCAATGAGAATGTCGGCGAACTCGATAAAGATAATTCCGGTATTTAGGACGATACCAAACAGCGACAACAAGCCAAGTTGCGGCATGAAACCCAGTGGTTTGTTCGTGATCCAAAGCCCCAGCCAAGCTCCAATGACGGCCAATGGCAACGTCGTCAAAATGATAATGGTCTTGGACCAACCATTGTATTGGACAACCAAAATCAACACGATGCAAATAAAAGAAATTCCGAACGAGGTGAGCATCTCAAACGCTGCATCTTGGCTTGATTCCAAGGCGCCACCGATTTCGATCTTGTAGCCGACAGGCAATGAGGCCTTGAGTTTCTCCATCCGCTCGGAATTCCAAACGCGCAATACGACATCGTTTCCAGATATACCGTCTTCAACTTCTGCCGATACGGTGATGGTCCGATTCTGATCCCGCCTTTCGATTTTGCCGGGTTGCCAAGTCGGAATGATTTTCGAGACGGAGTTGAGAGGCAGTTTGCCGTTTTCGCCTTCAACGAATGCTGCATCAATCGCTTGCAGGTTTTGACGCTCTCCTTGCTTCAAACGAAAGTAGACCGGAATTTGGTGATCCCCTTCGCGAAACGTAGTCAGTCGCAACCCGGAAAAATAGGCGTTCAATGTATCGGCAATCGCAGAATTGGTCACGCCTGCCATATTCGCTTTTTCTTCGTCGACTTCAATATTCAGTTGAAAACCATCCACTCCCCAGGAGTCGTTGATATCCCAAGTCCCGGGTTCCTGGCGAATCATACTCTTAACTTCGTCGGCAATTTTGCGAAGATCGGTGATCGAAGCAAAACCATCTCCGGAAATGCGCAGCTCAACCGGCGCCGCTGATGGTCCCATCGATAGCCGCTTCGTAATAATTCTTGCACCAGCAATCGGTTTAATGCCGCGCTCCGAATCTCCTTGATCAACAGTCGACCTCAAGTCACGAATCATACTATCGGTCCATTTCGCGTCACTTGTCCGAACCAAAATTTCGGCAACGTTTGCACCAGGAGAGGGGGGATTCACGGCTAACGCCCAACGTGCACCACCTTGCCCAACGAGACATCGCATTGTCCGGAGGCGCGCTTCGTTTAAGCCCGTGTCTGGATCAACAATTGGGCTCAGTTTTCGGATCGTATCTTCTACCTGGTGCACAACCTCATTCGTATCATTGATCGTTGCCGTTTCTGGAAGTGTGATGTTTACATAGAATTGATCTCGTCGATCCTGAGGAAAAAACTCGCTGCTGACCGGCAGTTGCAACGCCAAAAACAAGAGTGCGACGGATCCAATCACCGTCAGCCATTTGAATCGAACCGCGATCCGCGCTGTGACGGCATAAACTTGTAGAAACAAGTTGTCGCTAGCTTCGTCGTCACTGGATTGATTCTTGTTTTGTCCGCGTCGGATGAATCGATGACGCAAAGACTCTAACTTGGCGTTCAGCCAAGGCAACGGTGCCGAAGGCTGGTTTGGGTCTTTGGGAGCTCGAATGAATGCGGATGCCAACACCACACAAATCGACATCGCAAAAAACCAGCTCAACAACAAGGTTGTCGAAAGAGTGACTGGCAAGCTGTAAACGTACTCAGCCCCGCCGCCCGACAGGGCAAACAACATTGGCAGAAATGCAGCAACGGTTGTCAACGTTCCGGTCAACATCGGAAACATCAACGTATTGGCGCCCTTGACCGCGGCCTGATTGGGTAGGCTACCTGCCAATATATTGGTTCGCGTCTGATCACAAACTTGGACCGCGTTGTCGACCAGTAGTCCCAACGCAATAATAATGGAAGCGAGGGAAATCTGTTCCAACTCAACTCCAAACAGACTCACAATTGCAATCGCACCGATCACAACAAACGGTATGTTGGCGGCCATGACCAACGATGTCCGCAAACCAACAAACAAGAATACAACCACTACAACGATCACAATCGCCGAAAGTACGTTGTTGATAACGTCATCAATTTTTGCGGTGACGTTATCTGACGCCATCGAAACCGGACGAATTTCAATGTCACGAGGCAGGGCCTGCTCAACTTCAACAAGTTGTTTAATCCTGGCCATCGACGATTCACAAATATCGATAATGTTTGAGCCAGACTTCATTGTGACCCCAAGCATGACCGCTGGAAAAGTGCCACGCTCCTCAGTAAACCGACAAATGACTTCGGCCGGGTCAACATAGTCTCGTTTTACACTGAGTCCCAAGTCGGAGAGGCTAACACGGTTTGCCATCTCGCTGCTTTGCACTGCAGCAACGGTCAGCGTCTCAATCTCGCCAACCGCGTCAAACTCGCCTCCAGGTTTGACATTAAATTTCCCATCGGTCGTGTCGATCGACCCTCCAGGAGAAACGATATTGCGGCTTTCGACGAGCTGCCGCAAACGACCGGTCGTCAGTTCCAGTTGCGACCAAGTACCTAAGTCCGTCTCGATATAAATCGCTTCGTCTTGAACGCCGTATTTGTCGACTTTCGCAATACCCGGTAGCAGCCGAATCGCGTCCCTGACTGAATCCGCGTAAATTTCAAGTTGCCGACTGTTGTACTTGTAGTCGGAATCAACCACCGTTTGCCCCTCAAGTGGGGCCTGATAGATTCCTAGCAGCAATACCGCTGTATCACCAAATTCGTCGTTGACCATTGGCCGAATGTCTTGAGCTGGCATTTCGACTTCATTGACCTTCGCACGAACTTTGTCCCAGACTTGCTGAATATCACTGGGCGGAAGCCGATCCTCTAGATTGACATAGATGACCGATTGACCGTTGGTTGTCGTCGAATTGATGTAATCGACTTCCTCGATACTGTCTAACGTTTCTTCCAACTTGTCGGTGATCAGTTCTTCGACTTTGGTCGTCGGTGCTCCTGGCCAACGCGTCGATACCACGCAAGTCCGAATCGTAAATTCTGGATCTTCGCGTCGCGGCATCGACAAAAACGTGATCGTGCCCCAAACCGTTATCAGACCGACCAAAGTCAATACGACTGGTCGATAACGCATCGACAATTCAGACAGATTCATTCGGCAGCTCCAGTAGCGACCACCGGTTCCCCGTCAATCAAGTAATGAACGCCTGCGGTAACGATTCTTATGCCCTCAAGTGAATCATCACCAATCGGTTCAATCTGCCGCAGGCTTGATGTCCCGCCACCGTTACTCTTATCCAATACTTGCACATCAATGCGTTTAGCAATGGACTGGCCATTGTTTTCCTCGACGGCAAAAATAAAGCTCGATTCGCCTTGACGCCCCACCGCATCCATTGGAATGTAATAACCTTCTTCGACACGCCCCAATCCTGGTAGACTGACTTTTACAATATCACCCGGTCGCAGCAACCAACGGTGACGCGACAACAACACGGTATCGCCATCCCAATCGTTTGGGGTCATGGTTTCATCGACAAAATTCAACCGTCCAACGACCATATTCAAAGACGGATCAAAGTCTGGGTCCAAAATTTTGATTTCCTGAAACTCAAATTTACCCAGAAACGGAATCCTCCGAGGCCCCAATTCGACTGGCATCTTTTTGACTTTAAAGACTTTGCTGGGGTCGCCCGGATTCACCGTCGAATTCGTAATTTTCCAAAGGTAATATCGGTCGCCATCCTGTTCTTTTACCAACGCATTACTTTCGATGAAACAGGAGCTGTGATCATTAACGCCCGGCAAAAACTGAAAGTCGACTCGCCAAATGTCATCTGTGAAAGCAACCGTACTAGAAATATTCTCGATGCCCTCGGCGTCTCCCAAGCGTTCATTGGTAAGCAATAGAGTGACAGTGAACGTCCGTGTCAAAGGGTCGGCAATTGGGTCGATCAAATACAAAAACCCGACCAATTGTTTGCCAACAGAGTCGGGTGCTCCATTAGCCGGCGGAGCGAATACGGGAACGCGTTCGGTCCGTCCCAACCGTCTTGATTGTTCCGCGGAAACCTCCATTTCGATTTTAATCGGATCCATCATTTGCACCGTCACAGCCGGAGTTCCAGCATCGACGACCGAACCGGGAACGATCGCCACTTCGCTGATCTGACCAGGGAACGAAGAAAATAGAGTGCAGTCCGCCAGGTTTCGCTTGGCATCTTTCAATTCCTGCTCGGCTTGTTTCAAACTGCTTTCCAATGAAGCCACTTCGGCTGCCTTGGCTTCCAATGAAGCTTCCAAACGTTTCACTTCCGCGATGGAAGTTTGCAAATTGGCATAATCCCGATCGACATCGCCTTTGGAACCAGCCTTCTGTCGGAACAATTTTTCACTGCGTTTATATTCGATATCTGCCAGATCCCGTGTCGCTTTGGCGGCATCGATTTGCGCTTTGATACTTTCATTCAATTCAATGCGTGCAGAATCCAAAGTCTTGCTTGCGCGAACCTTTTCGGCTTTGGCTTTTTCCAGGGCAATCTCAAACCGCTCGGTTTCCAATTGAGCAAGCGGAGTTCCAGTCTCCAGCGTCTGTTCACCATCTTGATAGCTTTGCCGACCTTCGACTTCCTTGTTGGGTTCCAATACCCATTTAACGCGACCACCAACCTCAAATCCAATCTGCTCGGTTTTCCACGAACTTACCGACGCCGATAACATCGCCGCAGAAGGCGGCAATTGCTTGACCAATACCTGCGTCGTTACCGGACGCGGCCTGATTTCGTGCGACTGATCTTCTTTGGGACCACAACCAGCTACAAACGCCAAACCGACCAACAAGACGATATAGATTTTATTTTTCATTGCGATGAGAATCCTGAAAACAAATCGTAAAC
Organism: Mariniblastus sp.; assembly: GCA_965263475.1. Classification (GTDB taxonomy): domain Bacteria; phylum Planctomycetota; class Planctomycetia; order Pirellulales; family Pirellulaceae; genus Mariniblastus. The sequence goes on along the minus strand of OZ253677.1, from coordinate 4,665,951 downwards.
GGGGCCAACCGCTTTCTGCATATATTCTGAGTGATCTTGGCAAAAGTAAAAATGGCAAACCCTAACGATTGAAGAAGGAATTTCGGTAGCAAAAAATGCTCCGAACACGGCGGCTTGCACACGTCAGACCATTGGTTTAGCAGTATGACGCGGATCGTGTCGATTTCAACTAATGTTCCGTTTTTTGCCGTGTTCCCATTTGTATCAGTGAAATCGATCGCGCCCATGAAAATCACTCAAACGATCGAATTTCGTGCTCCATTGTTGATTTTAGTTGCACTAATCCTGATCGTAAATTCGGGTTGCCAGAGCTTAAATTACTGGTGGAACAACTGCCGACGGGTTGGGCCAAATTATAAAGGTGCTTCCGCCCCCACAGCTGACGTATTTAGCCAGTCTGATTCGCCTTATATCAATCCTTCTTCGGTTTGCGACCCACGATGGTGGCGAGTGTTCAACGATCCCGATTTGGATTTGTTGATCGACCGTCTCCATAAGCAAAATCTCTCGCTAAAAGCCGCCGTTTGCCGCATCGCCGAAGCAAGAGCTCTGCGAAACATCGCGGCAGCCAATTTATTCCCGCAAAGCCAAACCGTGGAATCGGGTTTCGTTCACAACCAAAGCAGCCAAAACGCGGATGGTTTTAATCCGCTGATTCCAATTACCACTGACAATTGGTCGGCAAGTTTTGATGCGGGATGGGAGATCGATCTGTGGGGACGCCTGAAACGAGAAATCGCTTCTGCCAATGCAAACATTTGCGCCAATGTGAAAGACTATGATTTTCTATTAATCACATTGATTGGAGATGTTGCATCCCTCTACATCAACATTCGCTCGCTGGACGAACGTCTCGAACTCGCCCGGCTCAACGTTAAATCTTTGCAGGGCAGTTTAGAAATTGCGAAACGACGTTTTGAGGCCGGGCGCACGTCTAAATTGGATGTGGTTCAAGCCGAATCCAACCTTGCAGCCACACAATCCCTTATCCCCCAATTGGAACTGGCCCAACGACAATCGTTAAACGCATTGTCAGTCTTGATGGCCATTCCTCCGAGCGAGATTGAGTATCTTTGTGAGGGCGGCGGTAAAATCCCGGAGATACCCGCTTCCGTGATCGTTGGCATCCCCTGCGAGCTTATCAGGCGACGACCTGATATACGTGCCGCGGAAAGGCAATTGGCTGCTCAGTTCGAACAAGTTGGAATCGCCGAAGCCGATTTCTATCCGACGTTTACGATCAGCGGGACGGTAGGATATCAGGCCGCCAAGCTGAGCGACTTGATCCAGTCCGGAAGCTACACCGGAACGATAGCACCTGGATTCAGTTGGAAAATCTTGAACTATGGTAGACTCCAAAACAATGTTCGGGTCCAACAGACACGTGTCAACCAACTGTGCTACGACTTCCAAAATACAGTGCTCCAAGCCCAACGAGAAGTCGAGGATGGAATCGTTGATTTTATCAAGAATAGTGAGCGATATGTTTTTGACAAAGCCAATGAAAAAGCCAATCGTGAATCATTGAACCTCTCACTTGCCCTATATAAAGAAGGGGAAGAGGACTTCAACCGTGTTTTCGTCGTACAGTCCAACCTCGTTCAGGCCCAAGATCAACTGGTCGCAACGAGGGCCAATATCGCGCAAGGATTAATCAGCACTTATAAGGCATTGGGCGGTGGTTGGGAAATACGCTGTGAAGGAGGAGTCGGCGAATTCGAATTCACCGAAGCGGTTGAGGTCGTCGATCTTGAAGCAGCGCCCGACGACTTGCCGTCCAAGCCAACTTTTGAATCGGACAACCAATTGCTCGACGCATCCGATATCGAATGACAAACATCGTAAACTGGCTAGGTTAATTCTCGCATGCAATCCGACTCATCCGAACGCGATATTTGGCGTGAGTTAAGAAATGTTTGGCTGTTTCTTTGTATGAGCAGTTTTTTCATACTCTTTCCTTTGACGGTCGAAACCAGCGCTGCACGAATCGTGATGAATTTGTTTATGACCAGCGCAATTTTGTTAGCGTTGTACGCCCAATCCAACGTTTGGAAGTCCGTTCGCCAAGTGTTTCTAATCCTCGGAATCCTGGCCGCGATCGCCGGGTGGGTGCCCCTGCCAACACAAATTCGAGAAATTGTGGTACCGATAATCTACGCCGCTTTTTTCTTTGTCAGCTTTTCCATTTATTGTTATAAGCTGTTCGTTGAAACGGAAGTTGACATGGACACGCTATTTGCCGCGGGATGCGCCTATTTGCTGCTTGGTTTTTTGTTTGCCACGATTTACATGGCCATGATTGGTGTCGACCCCGATGCGATCAAGCTTGCTTCCGGTTCGCAAGAACCGTTATTCGACATGACGTATTTCAGTTTCGTTACGTTGACGACATTGGGTTATGGCGACATCGTTCCTGTCTCCGACTCGGCTCAAATGTTGGCAGCTTACGAGGCCGTTTTTGGACAAATCTTCGTTACGGTTGTGGTAGCTGAACTAGTCGGCATTCACGTCGCCAAAAAAGCGAACCTGTGATCCCGAATTGCATTTACCAGCTCGTACTCGTCGCTTAACATCTCTCGCAGTCGACTCGACTGCAATCCATTCAATTGAAACTTTTGTTCACTAATTCGGTCCCGGCGATTGGTAAGCGAGATGCTTGTCTTCCTTGCAAATTGACGCAAGTCGATTTCTAACGTGTCAACAAAAAAACAGAAGTCAAGATTCTGGATTCGTTCGACTGCCTGACTGACATGAAAGTCTTCACTAAACATGTACAGTTGATTTTTTAAATGCTGCATGGGCAACCGGTCCAAAAATTCGTCAAACGAACCACCCAACCACTGGCCTTCGGTGGTAAAACACGGGTGCGGATTCACTTGTTTACTGAAATCTAACAACATTCGGTAATGCGAAACAACGCGTTCGACTGGGTCTCGCAATGAAGTAAATCGAAACGTACCATCAGGGATCGAAATTTCATCATAAGCGTAATGCGAAAACCCAAAAAAGTAATCGCCTTTTTCGATCAGCGGCTTGTCCCATCCGACAAAAACTAGATCGTCCTCCAACATCGATTCATTCGATTGCTGACCAAGTTTTTTGAACAGCTCGTTCCCGTCTCCACCGCCCAAAGCCAGGAACATCTTGGCGATCGAAGTTCCAGCTGTTTTCCGGCAATGATAATGGTAAAATCGTTTGTAGCCCAAAAAATCGCATTTTTGCAAACACATTCGCTTGCGACGTTCTAACGATCGTCGCTTCATGCGTTCAATGGTTTTTTTCGGCGAGAACGAGAGTCGCATGGTTAGCCAGTTGGTTCAGGAATCAACTGCGGCATTGTTGCAAACCATCCGTGTTCCCCAAACATCAACTTGGCGATGCCAGCAAATCAACCAACTGTGCTTCTTTGCAGTGAACATCAGCTCGCTAGCCGCGGGTTTGCCCAGAACCTCGCACAACGTACTTGAACGTCGTCAATTGCTCGACGCCAACCGGGCCCCGAGCGTGCAGCTTACCTGTTGCAATTCCGATCTCAGCTCCCATGCCAAACTCGCCGCCATCGGCAAACTGTGTTGAGGCATTGTGCATGACAATTGCTGAATCAACACTACGCAGAAAACGTTCTGCTGCCGATTTGTCGTCGGTAACGATCGCGTCGGTATGATTGGAGCCATATCTGGAAATGTGTTGGATCGCGTGTTCGCAGTCGGCCACCGATTTGACCGATATCGTTGGGCTCAAGTACTCGGTCGACCAGTCTTCTTCGTCAGCGGCCACCGCTTCGGAAAACTGTTGACACACGAAAGCGTCTCCACGAATCTCACATCCGCTTTCATACAGCTCAGCCAACATAGTCTTCAGCGACGTCGCGTCTAACCCTTGGTCAACCAACAGCGTTTCCGTCGCTCCACATATCCCAGTCCGCCGCATTTTGGCATTCAACGCGATTGCCGTCGCCATTTTCCGATTAGCGTCTTTGTGAATGTACGTATGACAAACTCCCTCCAAGTGCGCAAACACTGGGACTCGAGCTTCTTTTTGAACGCGAGCAACCAGACTCTTCCCTCCCCGCGGTACAATCACATCTATGTTGCCTGCTAAGCCAGAGAGCAGCTCTCCAACCGCATCTCGGTCGACCGTTTCAATCAACTGGCTGCTTGCCGGATTGCAAGTCGCTTCAGTAATCCCGGCTGCCATGGCTTTGCGAATCGCCATGTTGGATGTGATTGCGGCAGATCCTCCTCGCAATACGACCGCATTACCAGCTTTCAGGCACAACGCCGTTGCGTCGGCAGTCACATTGGGGCGACTCTCAAAGATCACACCGATCACGCCGATGGGCGTCGCTACCTTGTCAATCTGAAGCCCGTTGGGGCGTACCGTCGTTGCCAGTACTTGCCCAACGGGGTCGGGCAACGCCGCAATTTCACGAATGCCATTGGCCATCGCGATCACGCGTGATTCATTTAACGTCAAACGGTCCAAAAAGGATCCAGAAATCGAGTCGGCGTGGGCCCTGGCAATATCATTTGTATTGGCTTCAAGAATTTCGTTTAACGACTGCTCGATTGAAGCTGCCATCCGCATCAAGCAGTCGTTTTTTGATTGCGTATCCAAAACCGCCAGAGTTTGAGCGGCATCCCTGGCGGCAACTCCAATTTCTAGCAGTTGTTTGCGCAGTTCGGTTGTCATAGCTTTAGTGTCCATGCGAATCAAACAAGACCATGTCGTCACGATGAATTATGTTTTCAGGCCCATCGAAACCTAAGATTTCGCCAATCCTGTCAGCCTTGTGCCCCATGATTTGTTTCGTATCATCGCAATCGTAGTTCGAAATTCCACGACCGATTAGCCTCCCTGTTACGTCCAAAATGTGTATCACATCGCCGCGCGAAAACGAACCAACAAAACCGACGACACCGATCGGCAACAAACTCTTGCCCGAACGGATTGCAGCCTTCGCGCCGTCATCAATCGTTACCGAGCCGCAATCTACCAAATCACTTGCGATCCATTTTTTTCGCGCCGAAATTGGATTGTCGTGCGTCTTGAAAAGCGTATGTTTCGCCCCGTTGATTAAGGCGGAAATTGGGTTCAACGCGAGACCTGAAGCCACCACGACTTCCGTTCCTGCTTGGGTGGCAATCTTGGCGGCTTGCACTTTCGTCGTCATGCCACCGGTGCCTACCGGCGAAATTGAACCGCCGGCCATGCGTTCAATCTCTGGGGTGACGTTTTCAACCAACGAGACAAACTCCGCGTCCGGTTGACCGGGGTTACTTGTGTAAAGCCCATTCACATCTGACAAAATGATTAACAAGTCTGCACTGACCATGGTTGCCACCCGCGCTGAAAGCCGGTCGTTGTCCCCAAACCGAATCTCGTGGGTTGCGACGGTGTCATTTTCATTGACGACCGGAATGACACCCAAGCGCAACAGACTCTGAATGGTACTGCGGGCATTTAGATATCGCCGGCGTTGCTCGGTGTCCTCAAGCGTTACCAAAATTTGAGCACACGTTAGGCGACGTTGTTCAAGTACCTCGCGGTAGACGCGCCCCAATTCGATCTGGCCAATTGCCGCCGCCGCCTGACTTTCGGACAAACGCATACGTTTGCCCTCGAAACTGACAATCTTTTTACCAAGGGCAATTGCACCGGACGAAACCAACACCACTTCCTTGCTCATTTGTCGAAGTGTTTGAATGTCGTCGGCAATGCTATTTAGCCAAGTGTGCTTGAGCGTATCGTGATCATCAACCAGCAACGACGACCCGATTTTGATGACCAGTCGTTGTTTTCGATCAAGACTAAACGATGAATCGCTCATGAAATCAAGAAATCCGATTAACAAAAAAAGCAGCTACAAAGATTGCAGCTGCGTCTTGGGCCATGGCAATTTAACAAACCGGAATCTAAAGATTTCCTCGCCGTTCTTGCTCCAACTCAAGCGACTCAAACAATGCCTTAAAGTTCCCCTTGCCAAAAGATTCGCTGCCACGGCGACAAATAATTTCAAAGAACAACGTGGGTCGATCTTGAAGCGGCTTGGTAAAGATCTGCAACAGATAGCCCTTGTCATCACGATCCACCAAAACGCGCAAATCTTTGACACGGTCTGTATCTTCGCGAATTTCCCCCACACGATCCCAAACGATGTCGTAATACGTTTCCGGAATCTCCAAGAAATCGACACCACGCCGTCGCAGTTCTCCCACGGTTCCAATTTCGTCTTTAGTCAGTAGTGCCAAGTGCTGAATACCAGGAGTATTGTTATGCCAATCCAGGTACTCTTCAATCTGACTTTTGCGTTTCCCTTCCGCAGGTTCGTTAATCGGAATCTTGATCAATTCCCGTCCGGAATCCATTACTTTCGACATCAACGCAGAATACTCGGTGGAGATGTCCTTGTCGTCAAAATGCTTGAACAGTTTGAATCCAAGCACGTCTTCATACCATTTCACCCAGGTATCCATCTTGCCCAGTTCGACATTACCAACACAGTGATCGACATAAAACAAGCCTGTTGGATTGGCACGGTTATATTCGTTGATTGCCAAATTTTCGACTTTAGCGTAGTTCGGCAAAAACAGCCCACCGTTCTTGACCTTATCCAATGTGTACGCGCCAGTCCTAGAAACGAAACTATGAATCACGCGGCCAAATGTCTTAATACCCGCAATTACAGCGTTACCGTTTTCGTCGCTGACTTCGTAAGGTTCAAATGCAGACTCCGCGCCGTTTCGCAATGCTTGTTCGTATGCCAAAGTCGCATCGTCTACTGTGAATGCGATGTCCTTGATGCCATCGCCATATAAACCGACTTCCTGTTGGGCGGGATGATCGGTGGTCAATCCTGTCGTGATCAAAAATCGGATATTGCCTTGCGTCAGTAAATACGTTGCCGACTCGCGCTGCCCAGTCGTCAAATCTGAAACCTGTTCAATTTCAAATCCAAAGGCTTGAGCATAAAAATACGCCGATTGTTTTGCGTTACCGACATAAAAGCGAACGTGGTCGACGTCAACCAGGCGAAGCGGGTCATTCGAATTCGAATCTGCCGCTGAGGTTGATGGTGAACTTGCAGTACTCATATATATATCTCATCGATTGATAGTATTTGAAAACCACAGGTCGAACACCGAATCCAGGTTCACATGACGGCAAACATGGCGATGCTGCCCGCGATTAGAATCGCCGCAGCAAAACTGCGGCTATCGCATTCTAACAAAAATACGTGACAAGTTTAGACGAATCGCTGACGGGAGAACTGGCGCTTTGATAACGACAAAATCCGTTGGAATTGTCGCTGTTTCCCTTAGATTGCGACAATTGAGTCAAAAAATGCCCAATTGGTCTCTCGCATCGTCAGTCATCATGTCTTGAGTCCAGGGCGGATCCATGACCACTTTAACGTTCGCCTCGACCACTTCGTCAAATTCCTCAGCTGCTGCTTTACTCTGAGAAACCAATTGTGGACCTGCCGGACACATTGGACTGGTCATCGTCATTTCAATATTGACGTTGTACTTGTCCTCTTCACCTTCGATGGGGACCACATCGACGACGTATATCAGCCCCAGGTCTACGATGTTGACGAACAGCTCGGGGTCAATGACTTTCTTCAGTTTTTCTCGGACGTGATCTTCGTGTAACGGCATAACATTCCTTTCGATTTATATCGCTATTTTAACCAATATTTGGTCGCCGTCGACTTTAACTTCGTGCGATTGCGTCGGTTGCGTTGCGGGCATACACAGGGCCTTACCGTCACGTATATCAAACTTCGCCCCATGCCTGGGGCAACTGATCTCAAATCCGTCGAGTTCGCCGTCAAACAACGAACCGCCATCATGAGTACAAATGTCATCGACGCAAAAAAACGATTCGCCCTGACGAAACAAAATGACAAGACGTTGGTCGACTTCTACCAAAACCTTCTGACCGTCATCAATTTCCGACGTGTTGGCCGCAAACAAAAACTCACTCATATTGATTCTCAACCCAGGGATCGTGCAAATGCATCCAATGTAAACCAAACGAAAACCTTGGGTATCGTAAATCTGCAAATTCAGACCAATTGCAAATTGCCAACTCCGACTTAACCACCGGAACCGAAGGAGGAGGTGCTGGCAGGCGCCACGTTCACCAAGCAGATGCAAAACTAAGACAACTCGTAAAACAGAAGAAAAACTTACATGGCCTTGCCTTTCGCCTAGACCAGCCCTATCTCCTTCTACGTCCAACGGCAAGTCAACAAATATCGGCCAACCTGTCCTTGAATCAAAATGTAATCGAGCCACCGGCGTACAGACCGTTGTAGTTAATATCTTCCAACGAGACACTACCCGCTGCTGGGGTAAAAACTGACAAGTTGTTGCTTTGCGTCGGCGCTAGGGCAAGATCGGTGACATAGACACCTTGATATCCGATAAACAACTTGGTCATAAAGTCTAACTGTAGTTCAATCCCTGCTCGATAATCTAAGGCAAACGAAAACTCGTCTCCGCCCCGATTGAGCACGGCGGTCTGTGTAACGCCTTCGACTTCCAAATCATTGAAAAAACCTCCAGCTTTGCCAGCCAATACGATGGCGCAACCGTTCCCAAGTGACCGACGGTGATCTGCGACGACCTGCAAACCGTACAACTGGTTTTCGGTCCTGCCGAAAAACCCGTCTCCGGCCGCCCCATCAAACAGTATGTCGAACGTCTCATTGAAATCAAATACGCGACCGCCCAAACCGATGCGCGTCGACGGGTTCGCACGAATCCAGTAGTTTGCTTCGTAACTTGTCATCTCGACATCATAGACAACGTCGTACGATGAAACGGGACTTGCCGGAACACCGCCAAAAAAAACTGGCGTCACACTTGGCCCGTCAACGATTTGGTCAAAGTCGTTTTCGTGCCTGAGAAATTGGAATTCAAAACCAGATTGATCGTTCGTAAAAACCCCATACCCGACTCGAAACCCCGTTTCCAAATCGAATGTCAGGTCACTATAGTCCAGTACAGGACCACTCATATCGAATACAAATGTCGGGCCTGAGATATCTGATCGCGACAAAAACAAGGCCTCCAATGACACGCTCGGACGGAGCCGACCGCAGCTACTATTGGTGTAATCAACGCAGCCGCCAAAATTACCGAAAGGAAACGTGTTTTGGGAGTTTCCTTGTAGTCGATTGGGCACGTTGTTGATGTACCGAGCCGACGTCGGATCGACATCACCAGATACATCCCACAGTTGTCCAGAAAGCGGAGAGCCGAAACAAGACATTAGCGTCAGCGACGCTATCCCAACTCTTCGAAATAAGGCGCGTAGGCACATGGTTACTACTCGGGCGGGAGTTTTTTTCGTTACTCGGGCGAAAACCGTGTTTTCTTGATCGACGTGAAAAAACGGATTCTGCAAAAATTTGCGATCTTCGATTCGACCGGAATAACCAATACTTTTTTCGGTACCGAGTTTGGGTATCAATATCCTGACGATCGTTAAAATTTAACGCGCTGACTTAGTGCCAACGGTGGCGGCCATCGCCATCGGAAACGCCGGTATCCAACTCAAAACCACAATCCTTACAAACGTAACAAATCGGTTTTGACCCTCTTGCAAAAGCTGCTCCTTGGCAATTTTCTCGTTGGCAAGCTGCTGGAATGAGGCGCCTCATCAAGATCTGCGGCACCACGGTACCGATAACCAAGCAAATCAACAGCACCAGGGCGACAACCCAAAGTTGAGTCCCTACAACACCAGTTGCCCAAAGCACACCGGTTAATCCCGCAGCGACAAAGAATCCGGCAAACTCGAGTAGAACCGTTAAAGCCAAATGGACACGAATCGGCAACATAAAGAGGGAAAACTATCGCTAATTAGTAAAGAAGTCGAAAACGTTACCAAGAGCAGAAGTTTCGGCGCGATAGATTTCTGTGTACTTGCAGCGCGTACATGTCACCGTCGTAAATTTCTTGTTCTGGACATCAAAGATCTTCGCAAAACCGCCGCCAGTGGCGCGAAATCGGTCAGTTGTAAAGTTGGCATTCGCGCACTTGGGACACTTCCAATTGTTGTGTTGCATCAATTCCTCAATCAAAAAAGTCGAACTACCGGTAATTCGTACAGATCGAACCGGCATTTGAGAAATTCAGTCAGTATTCCAGAAAACCGGCAACCGAGTGGCTTGCAGTCAATTTTGTTCGGCTCGTTGAAATATGAAAGGAACGAGAATATCATTCTGTTTGTGCGTCAAGTACAGCAGATTCTCATCGTATGTTCCTTCCATCCGATCTGGTTTCGGTTTCCCGTCTTCGTGGGTTTGAACGATGGAAATCTTGTTGCCATCGGTTTTCCAGTAGCCACTGTAATCATTACCCGACTGACCAACTCCACTCATAAAACAAGTGAAGTCCGCATCCTTACTCAACTCCATTCTGAATTGCATCATTTCAAAGTTTCGTTGAAAATCGAATACATCCTGATTGATCTTCAAAATCCCGGCTTCTCGAAAAACCTTCTTTTGCTTCCTTAGCGTTTCGTCACGTTTCATGATCCAAGAGCCGACCAAATTTTGGTCAACATGCTGCGCTGTGGGCAGTGGCTCATTGCAACCTTGACAAACAAGCGTCAACAACAACCCAAACAAGACCACTCTAGACTTAATCGAATTAAAAGACATTGAATCCTCGCCGCAAGGTATTCGAACGACCGCTCACCTTTGTGGTTCGCCAACACAAACACGCCAACATCTAGCGCATCGAGATGTTACCAAGAATTCACGGTTATTGCACTAACTGTACTGACAAAACCCAAAACTATCCGCGGCGACGTCCGGCAAGACGCGACAACACACGTACCACAGGCGCCGCCAGTAGCTCGGGCACAGGCTTTACCCTTAATGCAAAAACGTTTGAGCCCGGGCGGGGCGTTGGTTGGTTCAGCAAAAACAATGGGTTTCCCAAACTGTCCGCCGGAAGACCGCAATAGCTCTTAATAGGGCGAATTTCCGTCGATCGGCGACAACGGAATACTCCGTTCTGACTTCGAGAGCGGCTAGAACCACATCCTTTTGGAGAAAGCCAATAAAGCCCTCTTTAACAACAAATGACTGGCTCAACGGCCCCCGCCACCAACGGGTTAACAATTTCGTCTCGTTGAGAAATGTTTGGCAATGGCAAAAAATCACCAATTCTGATATCGGAACCGATTTGCACATCAATGGTTTGCCCGGTTGCTCCTTTTAACGAGTCTAAGTTCAAGAGCGCATTTATAAAATGCTCGGGCGATACGTAAAGAAAACGTAAACCTAACACTCGTTTGATGGGCAATCGAAGCTTCCGTTAAGTCTCGCCGCCGAATGGTAGTTGTTTAACTACCGACTAGTAAATCAACGAACAGCTCGACATCCAGTAGATTGACACGGCCGTCTTTATTTACGTCGGCCTCGATTTGAAATCCTCCAATTACAATCAGCTGCACAAACGGTTCGACATCTAGCAAGTCAACCGAACCGTCGCCATTTAGGTCTCCAAGTAAAACCGCATCCATCGAAATCGCGAAAATACTCCGACCGTAGGTACCTGCCAAAAGTTCCCGAGTATTCGCTCGATACGCAAGATCATTGACGACAACGTTTGGCAATCCGTCACCTAACACCTTCCAATGCTCACCAAGATCAGTCGATTGAAGTACGCCCAAGTCCGTCGCAACAAAATAGCGATCCGTGTTCTCAGGATCAATAAAAATGTCGTTGACTGGAACGTCTGGTAAATTTCCGTCGATCGCGTGCCATGAAGTTCCAAAATCCAAAGTTCGATATACGTGGGCAATGTCTTCCCCCCATCGAAAACCAGAAAACGTCACCAAAGCCTCTCCCGTATTTTCCGGATGGGGAAATATTGATGTCACCCAACGCTGCGGTAGCGACGTCGATACGTTCTCCCATTGCGTTCCACCGTTCTGGCTGACGTGCACAACCCCATCATCACTTCCAGTCCACAAAACCGCGCTGTCCACTGGTGACACAGCGATTGCCGTAAGCGTTCCATTGACCTGCCCCGAGATGTTTTGGTGGGGACCACTGGTCAGGTCGCCGGAAATCGATTCCCATGCTGTATCGTTTACGTTGCGAAAGACGCGGTCGGTGCCAAAATAGCGCTGCTCTGGATCGTTGGGATCCTGGGCGTGAGGTGCATTCCAATTGACCCGGCCAAAAAGTCCGCCACGAGCATCAGCAAAGGAATTGCCGCCGTCGTTCGAATAAAACACATTGCCATATTGAAACTGAGCCCAAATTCGGTTGGGATCGGTTAAATGCGGCAACGCTTGAAACCCATCTCCTCCAAAAATTCGATCAAACACACCATCGCGTTCCAAGTCTTGGTTCGTTCCGTTGTCTTGAGTACCTATCCACAAGGCATCATCATTCCAACTGGCGGTAGAAATGCGGTAGGCTTGCGTAATTGGAAAATCACCGGTGGTCTTGGTCCATTGAAATCCGTCTGGTGAGGTATAAACACCGCCATCGTTACCAGAATACATTTTGGGATTCCGGCCTGAACCAAAGGCGAATGCATGATGGTCGACGTGTAGCGAGTTGAATTCGTTGTACGAGTTCCCGGCGTTGGTCGTGCTGTGCAGTCGCAACGCCAAGACAAAGATAAAATCCGGATCGTTAGGGTGTATTCGAATGTTGCCAAACCACGCAGCGGCCGTCCCATACGATCCCGCAATTGGACCAATGTTCATCGGTGCCCACGATTCGCCGCCGTTCGTCGTACGATAGATCGCGTCCAAGTTGCCTTCTGGATGCCGACCGTACAACACGCACATGACGTCCGGCTGAGATTGGCAAATCGCCAAACCAATCCGTCCAGTATTGGGAGATGGAGCCGGCAGGCCGTTGGACTCAAGCTGCCAAGTCAAGCCGCCATCGCTGGAGCGATAAACCCCACAGCTCGCCCCCCCATATTCAAAGTTCTCGGGGCCACGAAAACGCCTCCACATTGCCGCAAACAATACGCTCGGCTGATCGGGACGTTGAATCAAATCCACACAGCCTGTAACCTCGTCAACAAAAAGTACTCTTGACCAAGTCGCGCCGCCGTCATCGGTCCGGTATATCCCTCGTTCATCACTGGGCTCCCAGATGTGCCCCATTGCCGCCGCATGAATCACGTTGGGATCCTCCGGATCGATCAAAATTCGGCCAATCGAGCCCGTATCCTCCAAACCCAACAAAGTCCAAGTTGAGCCTTGGTCGTTGGAACGAAACAACCCGGCGCCACCGTACGTCAAGCTGCCGCGACCCGGATTGACTTCACCCGTGCCTGCATACACGACGTTAGGATCCGACGGATCAATCGCAACAGCGCCCATTGAAAGCGTCGGCATAAAATCAAATGTCGCTTCCCAAGTGTCTCCGCCGTCAAACGTTCGAAAAATACCGCCATCGGCCGCAGCAGCATAGGCCGTGTTTTCATCGGTCGGATCAACGGCCAAATCTGTGATTCTGCCTTGAATGTTGCATGGACCTTGTTGCTCCCAAACAGGAGCTGAAAACGGCAACAATGACCTCATTTGCGCCAACTGTTGGCAGCCTGTTCGATAGGCAACGAGATCAATCTTTGTTCGAGGGAAGGCGCGCTGGTCAAAAAAGTACGACGTTGGACGCTCTTCGGGAACCTCCATTGCCGACGCCTTGGCGTCTGCCACGCTATTCTTGCTGCTGGCAACCCGCTGCTCAGTCTGGCCGGTCACGATCCACCAACCCAATCCAGCAAGCAACAAAAAAAGAAACAACAAACGTATAAGTTTCATATCCACACCAAATTGGATTGCCTCGTTCAGGACGCGCCGGCACAATTATAGCAACTGTGGATACGAATTAAAATTTTGTGAATGTGTGCTGAAGGCCGGCCAATATTTAGTCAAAATCGGCAACGCACGCGGTCCGGGGCAAAAAACGGTAGTGAGCGCATTGGGACTCACGACCAACCCATGGCCGGTTGTCAATGAACATGGAGACCCGATCCACTAGCGCAATCGCATGCTGGACAGTAGACTTCAGATCAATTGCCGACGGCAAGCTGTAGCGACGATGACGATTGGATCAATTGATCAGAAAGTTCCAGCAAGCGGTTTTAGACAGAGCCAATCTGAATAGAATATGGCCTCCCGGACATTCGCCTAAAGGTGCCTGCATTCAATGGCAATTAGCGCTTTCGAATTGTTTTCAATCGGAATTGGACCTTCCAGTTCACACACCGTAGGACCAATGCGCGCGGCCAAACAGTTCCTGGAAGGACTCAAGTTAAAGCACCGACTTTCGAATACCACTAGGGTACAGGTCCAGTTGTTTGGTTCGCTCGGCGCAACCGGAAAAGGACACGGCAGTGACAAGGCGGTGCTAGGAGGGCTACTGGGATACGATCCCGATACTGTTGATCCGGCAGTCTTAAACGGATTAGTTGAATCCGTTCTTTCAACCGGGCGTCTGCATTTAGACCGTCAAAAAGAAATTGTTTTCGACCCCGAACGAGACCTTGAATTTTCCGGAATCTGTCTCGATTTCCATTCCAACGGAATGAAATTCACGGCTTACGATGCTGAAAACCGGGTCAACGCGGCACACACGTATTATTCGGTTGGTGGCGGTTTTGTTGTCGATGAAAATGCGACCGGGATTGACCGGATCGTCGAAGACAACACCACTTTGCGCCACCCATTCAACTCGGCCACCGAATTGCTGGATATCAGCGAACAAACCGGCTTTTCGATTAGCACCCTCATGCTCACCAACGAAACATGCTGGCGAACGGAAAGTGAAGTTCGCGACAAATTGTTAGGTATTTGGCAGGTCATGAAAGACTGCGTCGAAGCAGGCTGTAAGAACGAGGGCATTTTGCCCGGTGGACTGAAAGTCAAACGTCGCGCTCCGCATTTGCATCGGCAACTCCAATCAGAATGGTCGGCCAATCTGGATGACCATAGCCGAATGGATTGGGTGAATCTGTGGGCATTGGCTGTCAACGAAGAAAACGCCGCAGGGGGACGAGTCGTAACAGCGCCGACCAACGGTGCCGCTGGAATTATACCGGCGGTTTTGCATTATTTTGTGCGATTTAGCAAGGGTGCAAACGACGATGGTGTTGTTAGGTTCTTGCTTACGGCTGCCGCGATTGGGACGTTGTTCAAGTTAAATGCTTCCATTTCCGGCGCTGAAGTCGGCTGCCAAGGTGAAGTCGGGTCGGCCTGTTCGATGGCGGCTGCAGGTTTGGCCGAAGTCTTAGGCGGTACGCCCAGCCAAGTCGAAAACGCTGCTGAAATCGGCATGGAACATAATTTGGGATTAACTTGCGATCCAATCGGTGGCCTGGTCCAAGTTCCCTGTATCGAACGCAACGCCATGGGCGCCGTCAAAGCAATCAATGCGGCTCGATTGGCCATGCGTGGTGACGGCCGACAT
Source organism: Mariniblastus sp. (assembly GCA_965263475.1). GTDB lineage: Bacteria > Planctomycetota > Planctomycetia > Pirellulales > Pirellulaceae > Mariniblastus. The sequence continues at coordinate 4,650,485 of OZ253677.1, read as the reverse complement.
TTCGTTTCGCTTGACAAAGTGATCAAGACGATGCGTGAGACAGGTAAAGACATGCAAACGAAGTACAAAGAAACGGCCCGCGGAGGGCTGGCCGTAAACGTAATTGAATGCTGATCGTTGCCGCACTATCGGCAACTGGAATTGAACATGAGAACACTTGCCATTGGGGATATCCACGGCTGTCTTGCCCCGTTGCGGTTGCTATGGAACGCACTCAAACCGCAAGCCGAAGACCATATCATTTTTATTGGTGATTATGTCGATCGAGGCCCCGACTCCAAAGGCGTTATCGATTTTCTTATCGAACAGAACCGGTACTTCAATTTGGACTGCCTGTGTGGCAATCACGAAGAAAAGTTCTTCTTGTCGCGTATCGACAATACCGACATGGCTCATTGGTTAAAAGATTGGGGCGGCCAGCAAACACTCGATTCGTATGGACCCAACGGAATCCATGACGTCCCGCAATCGCACTGGGATTTCTTATTGACAAACAAAGCCTACGTTGAAACCGACACCCACATCTTTGTTCATGCCTATGCGGAAGCCAACGTATCGATGGCCCAACAATTGCCTTACACGTTGATTCACCAAAAGTTTGATCATCCGCTTTACGGTCCACCGCGACCTCACATGTCCGGGAAAACGATAATCTGTGGACATACGGCTCAGAAAAACCATTTGCCACTCAATATCGGCCACGCGATTTGTATCGATACCGACCCAGGCCGAGGCGGTTGGTTAACGGGCCTTCATGTCGAAACCGGCGAGTACTGGCAAACCAACTTCGCGGGTGAAACGCGACCCGGTTCACTCGAAACCTCATCTGAATTGAATACCTAGAATTTTAAGTGACTCAAGTTTTGAACGTCTGACAGGAATTCCCGACGCATGGGTCGACGCCAAAATGGATGGTTGACGGTTGGATGTCCAGCTGTTCGTAGAATTGCTCGATGGCGAATAGGCGATAATTCTCAATCGACCTGTCTTCAACAGAAATTCGACTACGTGATCTATCTCATGGCAGATCAATAGGCGAATGGCTGTGGATTCGATGCAGGTTCTCCGCTCGTTTAGCAAACCGTCCAGTACGTCTTGTGCTGGTCCGGCGCGCCGCGATTCGCCGTTTTTGGCAGGAAAAAACTCGTAGAAGCCATTGCAAAATAAGACGAGTATTAGTGAGTGGCTTGGCAATTTTCAATTAAGGAATTCGGAATGGGTAAGATCTTTTTTACGAACCTCTGGCTAGCTGCGTATTTGTTGGTTGGCGTTTTTTCGATTGAGACGTGTGCTCAAGACTTGTTTATTCAACCATTATTTCAATCCGCCCGTACTGAAGTCGATCAAGTTTACCGTACCGACGCGTTACGCATCGACGGTACCCGGTCGGTGCTTCTATACGACGTTTTCCGGCCAATTCCATTTCAAAATGGGCCGGCCGTTCCAGATTCGTTGCCAGGAATGATCTTGATTCATGGGGGTGGATTTCGAAACGGAAGCAAAAACAATGCCAACATCGCCCAAACGGCACATTATTTTGCCAGTCGCGGCTATGTCGTTTCCACGATCAACTACCGCTTGATCGACGACTCCAATCCGCTGAATGACCCCGCAGTCGAAACGGGTCCCTGGCCGGTATCTCCCCCCTCTCAACCAGCCCTATACGTTCAATGGGCGAACAACCCAGACAACGATAATTTGCGACAAGCCAATGCTGCGAACGCCGCGCACAACGATGCCTCGATCTTCGCCAATTTTGCATTTGCGGGTAATGTTTGGCCTGACGTTGATACTTCCCGCATCGTGATGATGGGAAGTTCAGCCGGAGCCATTACATCGTTGTTGACCGGCTATAGCGACCTCCCAAACGGACCCACCGAAGATCTTGGTGCCGTCGTCAGTTTGGCCGGCGGTTTTTATCAGACCGAATACGTCATTGACGGCGACGATCCACCACTTTGGTTTCAACACGGGACCAACGATCCCGTCGTGGAGTTTTCAAACGCGATCGCTATCCAATTGCGTGCCGAAGAAGTCAATCTGCCGTATTCGTTTCACTCGCATCAACAAGGACACTCCACAACAGGCGCCTATTTTAATGAAGAGACTCCTGAAGGACTGACGTTCGCGGAAAACAGTGTACGGTTCTTGTATAGCCAAATGAGTTTGGCGGAACTTGCTGGAATCATTCTGGGTGACGTAAATCTTGACGGAAGGGTCGACCTATTGGATGTCGCGCCATTCGTCGAACTGATTTTTACTGGCGGATTTCAAAAACAAGCGGATATCAATCAAGACGGAGTGTTGGATCTGCTCGACATCAATGGGTTCATCGAGATCTTAGCGAATTGATGATCCCTCAGTAGTTTGACGACGCCTGAGTGACGCCGCACTGAATAATCCAACCGCAAAAAGCACTAGTGTGTTTGGCTCTGGCACTGCGGTAATCGTCAAGTCGCTGAATTTAACATTGTTACCCGAGATGTCCGACAAAATGACATTGTCCAACACAAAATTGGAGTCTGCAGAGCCGGGTGTGAAAGCCCAATCGATGAAACCAACCTGAAAAAAACCGTCGTCCGTACTGCCAGTATCAAAAAAAGGCCCAGGACCGGCATTGCTTTGCGACGTTAAAATGCCAGTGCCGGAAATCACATTGATAGCGAGAAAACCCGTGACCGACGATGCCGTTACTTCAAACGCGGGTCCAGCGAAATCTCCCCAGCGCAGCCCAATCGGTGTCCCCGCAATCTCAATTTCAAAGTCAAGTGTACGCGCATCGGTAAATGCGGCACCGCCACCATCCCACGAAAAATCCAAATCCAATTGAAACTCGATATCTACGCCTTGAGGGTCGTAGTACAAGTAAGTTCGACCTGAATTTCCAAAAGAATTTGCGTTGACGGTCAAGTCTCCGTTGACAACCAAGCCGGAATGGATGTCTTCAGTGGACCAAAAAAAATTCTGTGCGAAAACACAGTTAGTTGTTGAAAGAAAAACCAATAGTGCAAACACGAATTGCTTCAACGTCATCGGAGGATTCTCCATTAATCTGAGTTTGGCAGTTGGATTTTGCGAGAAATTGGACTCGCGAGAAGAGAATTGGATAAATACAGCCGCGTCTTTATAAACAACAGCAGCCCTTTCGTCAAAAAAACTTTGTCCTGCTGTTGCCTTCGTTTTAACTCCATTGCCAATTCGGAACAGCCTGTGTTGCTTTGGTTCCTCGACATCTGGGCGTAAAAAACCCAGTCTTGGCGCCCGCCTCGCCAAACAGAAAATGCCAAATCCATCTCGTCTCAATGCTCGCAAATACCGGCGATCAAACGAAAAACGCATATAAAAACGCATTTATGGCGCACCCTTGGCCCCCGGTTTCTAGAAACCGTTATTGAATATCGTGGGGCCAATTCTAGCGCCCTTTTCAGCTAACAAACAGACAACGTTCGCACCATCGATGATTCTTCCAAACGCTTCGAAGAAGCCTATCGGCGAACGAGTAATTTTGTGGCTGTGATTTTGCAAACCAACCGGTTGCGTACTTTTTCGCAACGAACCACCAACCAGAAAGCAATTCAATGAACATGAACATGATGCACTGGAAACTAACATTGAGTTTGGCACTTCTTGTGGCTACACCGATTACGTCATTTGGCCAACAAATTTTCTCGTCAAATTCGGCTGACGCCATCGGGCTTGTCCAAGAAGTCGATGACTTCCGCAATGCGTTGGGAGCGCTCAACGCAAATGAACCTGTCAATGGGGATCCAAATGGCCGACGCCAGATCAACTGGGATGCTGCTCCGGACGGGATATCCGATCCGAATCTGTTTCCTGGCGATTTTTTCAACTTTAACGCTGCTCCCCGTGCCCGCGGAATTGAGTTCCATCCAGCAGGCAGCACTTCTGGTTTTCAGCTATCGTCAACCGCAGCTTCAGGTGAGCCGACGTTCTTCGGCAGCAACGAATTTTCAGCGTTCAGTCCCGAGCGACTGTTTACGCCAATCGACGGCAATCGTTTCAATGTTTTCTTTTTTGACCCCGCGAACACGAGCAGCCCAGCACTAAGTCGCGGACTTGGCGTTGTCTTCAATGGGGTCGATGTAGCGAATTTAACAGAGATGATCTTTTACGATGCCGCCGACGAAGTGCTTGAGACGTTGACCGTCGAACCGTCAGACCCCGAAGGGTTTTCATTCCTCGGCGCCATTTACGACGAGCCAATTGTTGCTCGCGTGCAAATTACTTTGGGCGGAACGTTTAACGGTGACAACTTCAGCGGCGCAGACCCTGTCGTGATGGATGATTTTATCTTTGGCGAACCCGTTCCTGCACAACAGGTATTTTCGTTTACCGCCGCGGACGCGGCAGGTCTGGCACCAGGAGTCGACGAATTTCGCGCGGCATTGGGTGTACTTAATGCCAATGAACCGGTCAACGGGGATCCCAACGGTCGACGCCAAATCAATTGGGATGCTGCACCAGATGCCATTTCTGATCCGAACCTATTCCCCGGCGATTTCTTCAACTTCAACGGGGCTCCACGAGCCCGAGGAATTGAATTTCAAGCCGTTGGTAATACAACAGGCTTTCAGCTTTCTTCGACTCAAGCATCGGGTGAACCGATCACTTTTGGCGATGCCGATTTGAACGCGTTCAGTCCAGAGCGGTTGTTTACGCCCATCAACGGTGAAACGTTTGACGTTTTGTTCTTTGACCCCGCCAACAACAGCACGGCTACCACAACTCGTGGCTTGGGCGTGGTTTTCAACGATGTAGAGCAAACCGGACTAACGACGATGTCGTTCTTTTCAGCCGACGACGAGCTGTTGTTTACGCAAGCCGTCGAGCCGTCGACCGATGGTGGCTTCTCATTCTTGGGGGCGATTTTTGACGAACCCATTGTGGCACGTGTTCAAATCACATTAGGCGGTACCTTCGACGGAGAAAATTTCAGTGGTGCCGATTCAGTCGTCATGGATGATTTCATTTTTGGAGAACCTGCTAAAGCACTTGTTCAAGAAATTTTCGATTTCACAGCCGACGATGCAATCGGATTGGCACCTGGCGTGGAAAATTTCCGCAACGCCCTCGGTGTTCTCAATGCAAATGATCCGGTCAATGGCGATCCGAATGGCCGTCGTCAAATCAACTGGGACGCTGCCCCCGACGCCGTCTCCGATCCAAACTTCTTCCCCGGAGACTTCTTCAATTTCAACGCGACACCACGTGCTCGCGGCATCGAGTTCCGCGAAGTCGGGAGTACAACCGCCTTCCAATTGTCTTCGACGGAAGCGTCTGGCGAACCAATCACATTCGGATTTGATGGATTCAACGCGTTCAGTCCCGAACGATTGTTCGCTCCAATCAACGGCGATACGTTCGACGTGAAGTTCTTCGACCCTGCCGACAATGGCCAACCTGCTTTGTCACGTGGATTGGGAGTCGTTTTCAACGACGTCGAAGAAACGGGCATGACGACCATGTCATTTTACTCAGCTTCAGGCGGTTTGTTGTACACCGAATCGGTCGATACATCGAACAACGGCGGCTTTTCATTCTTGGGAACGTTCTTTGACGAGCCAGTAGTTGCCCGCGTTCAAATTACTTTGGGTGGACAGCTGAATGCCGACGGATCAATTTCCGGCGCCGATTCGGTAGTGATGGACGACTTCATCTTCGGCGAGCCGATTCCCGTTTTGGTTGGAGATATTAACGGCGACAACGTGGTCAACTTGCTGGACGTGGCACCATTTGTCGACTTGATAATCTGGGGTGCATTTGATGTTGCCGGCGATATCAACCAAGACGGAGCTGTCGATCTTTTGGATGTCGATCCATTCGTTACCCTCTTAATCGGCGGTTAACCGAAACAAACCTGCTTCAGTCCGTTGACCGGCAGGATTGCATTTCACCATCTCACAGGCCGACTGGCATTCTTGAGTCAACTCAGAAAGCCAGCGGCTTTTTCAATTCAGGAGTCAAAATTGAGGGCGGGTAAGCCGTCGATGCTGTTAGCGTTTTTCCGCTGTTGGTAGGCGTGTATGCCATCGGGTCCTTTCTTGACCGCCCAATCTTCCAACGTATCTCGATTTTCAACAAAGTTAAATTTTGGAACTCCAAATCCGCAGGAATCGGCGATCCGAGTAACCTCGATCAAAATAATACTCCTCACCCCCAAATAATCAGGGAACAACGCACTGCGTTCTGACCATTGATTATCGGCCTCGGTCAGATACTGGCCTGTGCCGTAAAGCCGAAGGATTTTGGGAGGGCCTTCAAACGCGCAAAATAGGATCGTGATCCGACCGTTGTCGCGAATATGTGCAATCGTCTCAGCACCGCTGCCGGTCAGATCAACGAACCCAACAAGTTTCGGTCCCAAGATTCGAAAGCTATCCATACCCTTGGGTGAACAATTCAGATGGCCGTTTAAGTCGGTAGGCGACGTGGCAACGAAAAACAGTTTTTGTTGTTCAATCCAATCCGACAACTTTGGCGAAATTTCCTCGTAGATTTTTCCCATGTCTCTATCAAACACAAATAAGCAGCAATGACAAGAATACGCTGGTTCAACCTAACATGGGTCAGTAACGCCCAATAGTCCTTTCGCCTCGCATGAGCACCTTTGCCGACAGGTTCTTGACTAACCTGTTTCCGGCATAAAAGTCGGCATACTGATTCCATTTGGTTGGCGAAACCCACCTAAAGACTGCGCGAAATGGATTTCACAGTTTTTTGCGCCCAGGTCATACATTTGTTGTATCAGGTTTCTACATAATATTGGAACGAGAAACACCGGCTGGGTACCGCGTCGGAAGTTCAATTCTGAAAGGATCAAGCTGACTGCTTGTTCGTCATTCCTCATGACACCAGGACCCAGCATGTTACTCGCCGGGTGACAAACCGAAATGAGGAACCCTTGGATGTGGTTGGATTCTTCTAGCACCGACGTATGCCAAACGCCCAACTCGTTCTTGATAAAGTATTCATAATCTTGACGCCGCTCGATGCCACTAACCTCCAATTCCAACGCGACCATGGCGTCAACGTCAGCAAGAGTCGCTTCGCGTACGCAAAATTTCGAATTGACTTGGCGATCAAGACCAATTGCCGGGACGGCGAGAGTCATGTCTTGATAGCCCGCGATTGGCACAAATCCGGCTTTGGAATACAGCGAAAATGAATCCAAATTCAAAGCGCTAGAAACTAACCGCAAGGGTAAACCCCGTGACTGGGCAAATTCAATAACAAAACGCAACATTTGTTTGGCGACGCCCTGGCCAAAATATTCGGGATTGGCATTCATGATGCCAAGTGAAACGTGGGTTGAGCGTGGGTGGTAAAAACACGAACCCGCAATATCGCCCGATTCGGCAATCGCCAAAACACAACAACCAGGGTCCAAAGCCTCATAAACTTCGCAAAACAGCAATGCATCGTTTTCGCCACAGGCAAAAATTGGCCCCATCCCGTGGTCTTGATACCACTGGTTCGTTCCGGAATAAATCAACCGAGCAACGGAGCTCCAATCCTCGCGCTGCATCGCTCGCAATTGAAACTCAGCCAAAGAATCCTCCCTCGGTCCAGCCACGGTGAAAAAACGTTTGAATTGGGGTGAGGCAAAATTATATTACGAAAGGTGTGGTCTTTGAAATTGGTGCATCGCTGAAACCGACAAGCACGTTGTCGTATAAATGGTTCAAACAAATTCGGATTTGTCGATTTTATATTTGTCATACGGCATCGTTTCCGTCAATGTCTGAAGGATGGGTTTAGTAACAACGTTGCCGATGCCGCGACGATAAAACGAATTTTTCATTTTTCCAAAATTGTTTGACAGATCTTTCTGGACAACGGCATATTATTTGAGATGTGCATGGGCAAGGCGATATTTCTTGGCAAAAACCGATGAATTTGGATGGCCCGACTAGGAACGCCCGGATGCACTGACCACCCTCCTCAGCACCCTTAAATTGGAAACCGCGCCAAATGTTCACTCGCAGTTGTTTTGTCTATTTTTGTCTTCACGTCGCCTTGTTCGCGACGACGACTCGTTCTCAAAACTCAATGAGTATCGAGCTTGTGTCGTTCGAGTTTGATCGACCTGTCTACGCGACTCATGCACCTGGCGAGCCGGACCGCTTATTTGTTGCCGAACAACACACTGGCAACATTCGAATTTTGGACTTGCAAACAGGCCTTACCAACGCGACACCCTTTCTCACCGTAACCGGGATTTCTACTGGCGGAGAACAAGGATTGTTGGGTTTGGCATTCCATCCAAATTATGCCGCTAACGGCCGATTCTTTGTCTACTCCACGACCCCCGACAACCAAAAACTGGTTGAAGAATACACCCGAGCAACTCCAGATGTTGCTAACCCGGCCCCAACAACTATTCTGCAATTGACGCAAAAGTCATCACCTTTTCACAACGGCGGTTGGCTTGGGTTTGGCCCCGACGGATTCTTGTATGTCAGCGTCGGCGATGGCGATTTTCCAAACAACGGCCAGGACATCACCGACAATCTATTGGGAAAAATTCTGCGGATTGATATCGATGGTGACGACTTTGTTGCCGATGCGAATCGAAATTACGCCATTCCGAACTCTAACCCGTTTGTTGGCATGTCCGGCGAAGATGAGATATTTGCGTACGGATTGCGGAACCCATGGCGATGTAGTTTCGACCGATCAACTGGAGACTTATACATCGGCGACGTCGGGGACGATGAATGGGAAGAAATCGATATTCTGTTTGCTGATAGTCACGGCGGCGAAAATTTTGGCTGGGATATACGTGAAGGTGCTAACGGCGGGTCGGGCTCTGATTTGATCGACCCGATTTACGATTACGCGCATGGTTTCGGCCCGACCGAAGGTTTTGCCGTTACCGGCGGCTACGTTTATCGCGGCCCCATTTCAGACATACAAGGCCACTACTTTTTTATCGATTTCGTTACGAATCGGCTGTGGTCATTCCAGTTCGATGGAACTCAAGATCCGTCAACGTTCGATGGTAACAACATCACAAATTTCATCGATTGGGCAGACGATATCTCGATCGACGTCGGTGGAAACTTGTCTAGTATTTCCTCATTCGCCGAAGATTCTGTTGGAAACTTATACTTGGTCAATTTAGCGGGCGGAATCTATCGAATCACTGACGCTGTTATGGACAATGACGTTTTGTTGGGTGACATCAATTTGGACGAAGTCGTCAATTTGCTGGACGTCAGTCCCTTCGTAAGTTTGATTGGTAGTGGAGATTTTCAATTGGAGGGTGATATCAACATGGATGGTGTCGTAAACTTGCTGGATGTTTCACCATTCATTGATGTTCTGAGCGGCGGATAGTACTTCACAATTCGTGCCGCTCTCGACTCAGGCTCACGATTGGTAGTGACTTCAGTTTTCCAGTAGAATTTGATTAATTGAAATCGTGTTTCTTCTTGAATCTGGAAATCATCTATGTTGCGTTTCGCACTTCCGTCCATACCTTTACTCATTTTACTGTTCGCACAAAATCTATTCGGCGATGATTGGTCGCACTGGATGGGCCCTAAACGCAACAACACATGGAATGAGTCGGGTATTCTTGATCGTTTCCCGGCGGACGGCCCCAAGAAAATTTGGGAATCGCCCGTTGCGGTCGGGTATGCCGGTCCGGCCGTCGGGCAAGGTAGAGTCGTCGTCACCGATTTTCTATCGCAAGCCAACGTTAAGGTGTCTAATTTTGAGCGCCAGGAATTCACGGGCAAGGAGCGCGTCTGGTGTCTTGACCAATCTACCGGAAAGAAATTGTGGAGCCACAGCTACGACGTCACCTATTCCATATCGTATCCATCTGGCCCCAGGTGTACCCCAATCATCGAAGGCAATCGTGTTTACACTCTAGGAGCAGAAGGGAATCTTGCCTGCCTGGCCTTGGACTCGGGCGAAGTCGTTTGGGAAAAAGAACTGAAAAAAGAATATCAAACGGGTGCAGCATTGTGGGGCTACTCAGCCCATCCACTGATTGACGGCAACCATTTGATCACCCTGGCGGGAGGGAATGGCAGCCATGTGGTCGCGTTCGACAAAAAGAATGGTAAAGAGGTTTGGAAATCGCTTTCCGCTCCGGAGCAAGGGTACTCGCCACCGACCATTATTGAATTCGGTGGAAAGCGTCAGTTGATTTGCTTTCGGCCGGGCTCGGTTTCTTCGATTGACCCCAAAAGCGGCAACGAATACTGGAGTGTTCCTTATGAAGCGACTAGTGGTTCGGTCATCATGGCTCCGATTCACTTCAAGAACAAGTTGTATGTGGCTGGTTACTCGAAAAAGAGTATGTTGTTGCAACTGAAACCCGACAATACGCGACCAGACATCGTTTGGCAAAACGAAGGCAACATCGCCGTCTCCCCCGTTAACGTCCAACCATTTCTCGACGAAAACCAAGGCGTTTTGTTTGGCATGGATCAGACTGGAGACATGCGGGCAATTAAACTTGATGGCCCTGAATTGCTATGGGCGACATCGGCCCCCGTTTCGAAACGACGCGTTGGCAGTGGTACTGCGTTTATCGTCAAACAAGGGGATCGGTTTTGGTTGTTCAACGAGAACGGCGAGTTGATTATTGCTGAATTGTCGGCAAACGGCTACAAAGAATTGGACCGCACGAAAATCATTGGTGTGACTAACAACGCTTTCAACCGTCCCGTGATTTGGAGTATGCCAGCGTTCGCCGATAAAAAAATATTCGTTCGAAACGATGAAAAAATCGTCTGTTTGGATTTAGCGAAATGACAGATTGGCGACGCCAATCTCAGAAGTTAAATATCGAGCGCCGCTACGGTTGGCCTCGATACCGAACAGGCATTTGCCGCTCCCAATCCCCAATTCTCGTTGTTCTTGAGGAACCAATTACTGAGACGGTGCCAATCCTCATTTCCACATCGGCGACCAAACAAAAAGCCCAAAACGGAAAAGGATAGCTATTAGTTTAGCGCAATCGAAACAGTCATATTATTGTACGTCGGTAGGCGCACTTTTATGCGGTCACTGTTTTCACCGAGTCATGCCGGCCAAATCCGACCGCGTCTTGACCAATTTCCGCGCGGTCCTGACGGAACTCCTCCGGACATGACCGATATCTGTGTTTATCGGAACACGAAGTATCGCACTGAAAGTTCGCTGTTAAACATCAAACCAAGTTTTCGTTGGTATCGCATTTGGTGCGCAGCAACGAAAGCAGATTCTCAAAATCCCAAGTTGCAAATACCGTTCAGACCTGTTTTCTGTGGCATTTCGAACTTTTTCATTTCCTAAAACCGATTTTGTTGCGACAATGAAAGTTACTCACCCCGTCTGTTCGGCATGCGTACAAGCTTGAGTTGGTAGTCGTCTAGACTGTAACACAACAGCAACTCCTTTTCTGCGGAGTTGTGATTCAAGGTTATTCATTCAGCCCGAACGCCGGTTTACATTGCGGCTTTCTGCAATTGCATTTCTAGGAGTTTATCTATGCATCTTACGCTCAAAAAATTCTTCTTATTGGTATCGGCCGCCGTTTTCGCGCTACCCATCCATGCTCAAATCTCGGACTTTTCCGAAGATTTCGAGAGTGTCGATCCTACTTCCGCGACGGCTATTTCCGAACTCGGCTTTGTTACTTTCGGCAATGTGTTCGATTCCGGATTGAATTTTTGCTATGGCTACGGGCCGGACCCAGCTCCCAATTCAACCAACGACAGCACTCCTGATGCTTTTTCCGGAATCGCAATTGATGTGGGTGCTGGGTTGAATTCACTAAACATCTTTAGCGACTATCAGAACGGGGACCACAACAATGGCAAGTTCATACAAGCCAACGTTTTTCGCGAAGTGACTCCCGATGCCAACGACGTCGGCCGCAACGTTTGCTTCGAATTCGATTTCCGAGCTGCTGATGCTCCCAATGGTCCGTCAGGCCAAACAGAGACCTTCGCATTTATTCGCGTGATCGACCCGGACAACATGTTCGCACTGGTCGACGAGTTTTTGTTCGAAACCACAATGGCGACAACAGACTTTCAGAGCGGCTCCATTGAAGTGGAAATCATTCCATTCTACGAAGGCCGATTGTTTCAGTATGGATTCTACAGCCAAGCTACTGCAAATGAACCCTCGGGAATTTTCTACGACAATATTTCTCTCGGCGACAAGGAAGATTGCATTCTTGGCGATACCAATGGAGACGGAGAGGTTTCACTTTTAGATGTTGCTCCGTTTGTTGCCGCAATCACGGGACCATTCCAATGTGAAGCGGACATAAATCAAGATGGTGTTGTGGACCTGTTGGACGTCAAACCGTTTGTCGCACTTCTTACCAACTAGCACAACGGCTGCAAGCCATGATCTATAACTTGAAAAGTAGTTAATTGCGAATTCCCTGCGCGGTTGGCAGGGATTCGCATTTGGTCACAAACCATCGCACGCCGATTTCACAAATCTCTGTTGAGTGCGCGTGATAAAAACATTTACCTGCCGATGCTCGTTCCGGCAGTATCGTTCGTAAGAATAGCGATAGTTGCTGCACTATCCAGGCGACCTGAATTAAAGCCCGGTTTGTCCCAGCGCATCCAATGGCCTTCTGGCCGGCGAAGTAAAGGATCAAGCGACCAAAACGAGTTCAGGTAAAGTCCTGAGTCTTTGGTCGACCATTTCGCGACACACCAATGAAAGCCACGCAACCCGATTCCATCCATTTTGAGCCGCCGAGTGTGAATGCATTCCTCGGACCAACTGAAACCGGTTCTAAGCCAATTTGCTTTTCTGAACCTCGATGGGGTCTGTGTGTGGCCAGGGACTGCCGTAGCAAGGAAATTTTGGACATTTCCCAACGTTTGACACTTAACAAATTGACATCCGCTATAAACCGAATCATCCTTAAAGGTTGCATATTCCGCAAATTGGGAATTTTTGGGGCTTCGCCCCTCCATCAACTATTGAACTTCATTCCGGGAGACCAGAAATGCGTAGAAAGAACTGGGTAACTGGCGGTCTGTCATTGGCCGTTGCTTTGTTGCTCGCAACGACTTCTGTAGCCAACGATTACGACGAAATGATCGACGGCGATTTATCTAATGACGAATCCATGCCAACTTTGTTTAGCTTGGATTTGGGCGCCAACTTGGTAACGGGCACCATCGGTGGCGGCGGACTTGGCGATCCTCCTCCCGCTGACTTTTCCGATGCCTTGACCATTACCGTTGGACCGGGTCAAGTCCTCGATTCAGTGATTCTTACCGACTATGTAACCGCCGGGGGCAACACGACCAGCGGTTTTAACATTGCAACAGGTTCAAGTTGGGATGGCGATTTCGGCGCACCCAATTTCCTTGGCAGTAACACTTTATCGGCAGGTCTCATCGGAACAAACGTTCTTGACGACCCAGACTTCGGTGGTTCTCTCGGTCCAGGATCCTACGTGATCTCCCTCCGCGAAGGAACTCCTGGTCAAAATTATGTTTTGACGTACAACTTGAGCGCTATTCCGGAGCCATCCGCATTCGGTCTCTGCGCAGTTGCCATGGCCGCGTTTTTGCGACGCAAACGATAAAGCGATAAAGCTTCTTCACATTTGATTTTCAAAGCCGGTGTTTTACGCCGGCTTATTTATTGCGCGGTAGATATTATCGCGCCGCTGGGAAATCGGTGTAACCAGCCGCACCAGCTGGCGAGTACCAGTCGGCCACTTCAGCGTCGGGGTTGAGCTCAATATCTTCGGCAAAACGATACACCAAATCTGGGTTGCTAATAAATGGGCGACCAAATGAAATCAAGTCGGCATGCCCGGCAGTGATCGCCGTTTCGGCGGTCTCTTTCGTGTAACCACAATTCCCCATTAACGGCCCGTCAAAGACCTCCCTAAACTCTGACAATGTCATCGGTTCGCCCAATTCGTGAAAGCCAAAGGCCAAGCCATCCATCACGTGCAAGTAAGCCAACCCGAACGGATTGAGCTGACGAGCAACGAAGATAAATTGCTCTCGATAGTCGGGTGAGCCCATATCATTGAACGCACCATTGGGAGACAGCCTGACCCCGATTCGGTTGCTTGGAAACACCGTTGCAACTGCGCTGACGACCTCGTGAAGCATCCGATAACGATTCTCGATGCTGCCGCCGTATTCGTCTTCACGATGATTGGTTTTGGACTGCAAAAACGTATCCAACAAATAACCGTTGGCGCTATGAATTTCTACGCCGTCGAAACCGGCGTTCTTGGCGCGGCGCGCAGCAAGTCGGTAATTCTCAACAATGCCGGGCAATTCTGCAGTTTCTAGCGCCCGAGGCGTCTGGTGCGGCTTTTTACCGTCAGGCGTATGAATATCATCGCCACGAATCGCAATCGCTGAAGGCGCAACATGTTGCGCCCCGTCATGAAAACTAGGATGTGACGCACGCCCACAATGCCAGAGTTGCAGAAAAATTCGACCACCCGATTGATGCACCTCCTCGTTTACCGCTTTCCAACCGGCCTCCATGTCGTCGGTGTAGATGCCCGGAGACTGATTCCAGCCGTTTGCCTGCGGCGAGATCGTGGTTGCCTCGGTAATTATTAACCCTGCCGAAGCACGTTGTTGGTAGTACTCTGCCATTAGCGCGTTTGGAATTCTCTCCACACCGGCACGAGCTCGCGTCATCGGGGCAAGCACCACTCGGTTTTTTAACTCAAGTCCATGCAAGTCAAATCCTTCAAGCAATTTCTTAGTCGCAACTGTCATTTAGCTCGATCCTCAAAAAACGAATTTCCAGTTAGCATTCGTGACGAAAGTGTTGAGAATTGCTTACAGAAAATTCAAAAACTTCATATTTGCCGTGAGTTCAGCTTATCCGTTCGTCAAAAAACTCGCGAATACGATTTAAAATTCGCCGCTAATCAATACCTTTACGACTTTTCCGACTTTTCGCATCAGCTTCATGAATTCGCATTATTTTGCCATCAACATAACCGTTCAATTGAGCATCTTTATTAACTCCACGGGTATAAAATACGATGGGCAAACAAAGCATTACTTACATTCAGTCGATTACTTTGAGTTGTTTGATAACGCTGGTGGGAACGGGCCACTTGCTCGGGCAACCACCTAAAATTTCCGACCCCAACAACATGGCTCCCGCCGGCTCCATGCCGGGGGTTTTTCCTGAATCTATTACGGCTGCAAATGTCAATGCCGCCCCAATACCCGGAAGCACCATCGGCGGTGCAGGCTCCAATAACATGTTGGTTAGTTTTCCTGCTTCAGGCCCGGTGGCCTGGACTGAGTCTCGGCACAATGAAGGGGATATCGCATTGCTTGTCGGGCCATTTGATCCAAACGATCCCTCATATTTTCCTCCCAACGCCTTTGTGGACAACTACAGCCCGCTTGAAAATGGTCAGCCGTTTGCGAACACGACTTTAGCATGGCGGGTCAACCGCGATCACGGAGCCTTGCTGGCGACCGTTCGACACAATGGCGTCGACAACGGGGATTTGTTCAATGGATTGCCAGTAGGTACCACCCACGGTGTTGCTTATTTCAACGCGGATTTCGGGCAAGGCTGGGGGTACCGTTCGAACGATGGTGTCTTTGCCAATGGCGGTGAAAACTCCGCCGACCTTCAAATGGGAGTCGCCGGTTTTGATAGCGACTTGGGTGAAGCTGTCTTTAATACGGCAGTCGCTCTGTTTCCATATTCAGAGGGATGGCAAGGCGCCTACGTTGATCCATTTTTTGCATCCGCTCAAGCCAGCTTCAGTAGCAGCGGAAACGTGGATGAATCAGCAGTTACTTGGGACAATGGATTGGCGACAGTGTCGCTGCCGGGCGTTGACGCGACTTCCGATGGAATGCTGTTTGTCGCGGCAACGGGTGGCGGCAATGCCTCTAACATCGCTGCGGCGTTTCCGACTGAAGATGGTTGGCAAGTCACGATTCGTGAAGACAATGACGCTGATTTTTCGGGCATGACCTTCAATCAATTAGACAACAGCTTTCAGTTTTTGTACGTGCCCTACGAGTCGTCTGGGTTGATTGGTGGACGCGTCAACGGCGATGACGGGTCATTGATTGGTTCAGCAGGACAAACGGAGTTTTCCGTGACACGACAACGTCAAGGCGAATACGCTATCCAAATCAACAAGGATGGATCATTTGCGACTGAAAATGAGGGCATGTTGATTCTATCGGTTGCAGGCGCCTTGCCGGGCAGTTTATCACTAGCCGATCGAAAATTTCTCTCGTATGAATTCGAACCGATGTCGAATACTTTCTTGGTTCAAGCACGCGAAGTCGTAGCAAATGACGATCCAAATTCCGAGAACATATTTGGTGACTTGCTATCGCTGCGCGACGTCGATTTTTATTTCGCCTACGTTGATTTCTCAACACCTTTCAAATTCCCAGTTGTGGGCGATGTAAACTGTGACGGAGTCGTTGACCTGTTGGATGTCGCGCCATTTGTTGAGCTAATCACGACAAACACGTTCTCTTTGAAAGCGGATATCAACGAAGACGGAGTCGTTGACTTGTTGGATGTTGAACCGTTCGTCAACTTGCTTACAGGAAACTAATTCGCATAGTTACGAACTGGTCCAAATATTTATTAACAAGGCAGGCTAGCAACAACAAGCCTGCCTTGTTTTTTGATTTGAAATTCGATAATCCGCCCGTTTTTAAAACCACCAAAGTTCATTGGTAAGGCAGAAGCGACTCAACAATCGGGAAGATAACCGATCAGAGTTTGGAAACGTACAAATACGATCTTCATCTTTGGCTCGCATGCCTGCACCGTTTCTTGCCGATGATCAGCGGCTGTGGAAGTGGCATAAGAGCAACCAAAGGTGGCTGCAATGGATAAGGAACAAAACAAATCTAGTGCAAGTTGCACTTAACTGTAGCGGTCGTGGCGTCGAAATTTCCGGCAAAAATTGACGGATCGACGCTACACCAAAACGAAATGCGCTCTAGCGATCGGTTGATTCAGCTATACAAATTCAAAATGTTATGAAAGTATACGGCGATCGCAAAAATTGGGTTGGAAAAATAGGCCTGATTAAACAATCCCCAGATTCCATTGTCATAGGTGCCTTCGACAGAAATTCCCAAATAGACACTCCGTCCAAAATTTTGTGCGCGTCCAATTGAGTCATTTCCAGATCCACCATCGAAGATCCCTCCAAAAAATCTCGAATTGTAAATCCCAAGCGTATCGTTCCCGCTTGAAGTAGACACATCGAAATACCCGTGTAACAGAGATGCGTAAAGGACCACGTAGTCATCTCCGCTCCCCGTTGCGACGCCCAAGTTGCCCGTTATGTCGACTTGCCACCCCATAAATACAACATCATCTTGCTGGCCCGTCGATATATCGAGACCTTGCCGAAACGAACTGTCGTTGATGATGATTGCATCGGATCCGTTCCGCGTACTAATGGCTGCTTCGCCCTGCACCCACAGGGAATCCAAAAGTAAGATCACCGGCTTGTTTCCTCTAGCCTCGATCGACAGGTCTCCATGAAAGAACAGCTGGTTCTTGTCTTGCTCGCTCAAAACGACGATCTTCTCGCCAGTCTTCAAGTCCATTTCGCAATCGCCAATAAAACCAGCCACCAAAATTTCATGGTTTCCGTTTATGGTCGTTTCTTCATCGCCGGCAAGAAAAATAACTTCGCCAGCGTTTGGTCCCGCAACCATAAAGAAAGTCTGGTCGGTGTTGTTTTGACCCGTGACCACCAAGTCAATTCCATTCAATTCAACGGTGATGTTTCCATCAGCAATGAGAATGTTCGAAAAGCAAAAAATGAAAGTGATCGGAATGATCATCGACGAAACCAACTGCCACATGTTTTTGACTCCAAAAATCCAATGTTCAATTGGTTTGGCGTAAACACCGGATCGAATGGGGCCAAATTTTACAATTTAAGAAAAAAAATCGCAGCTCGAGTCTGTATTGCCTGTTCGAAACAACGTGCTAGTCGGCTTTACCTACGTTTTTCAAGTAGCCGATCACCTGATCCGCCAATTGTTCCACAGGCTGGGCACCATCCAAATGCAATTCGGGTTTTTCGGGGGCTTCGTAGGGCGCGTCGATACCAGTGAACCCTTTGATTTCACCTGCTCGAGCTTTACGATAGAGGCCCTTGGGGTCTCGTGACTCACAAATTTCGATCGGTGTGTCAACAAACACTTCAACAAAATCCACACCCGCGTCGCGACGGCTGACCGTTTGTCGAACCAAGTTCCGGTCTTTTCGATATGGGCTCACAAATGCCGTCAATGCGATAACTCCGGCCGAACAAAAAATCTCCGCGACGCAACCGATACGTCGAATATTTTCTTCTCGATCTTCGGCAGCAAATGTCAATCCGAACCTGTTGGCAAAATCATCACCATGTACCGGCGCCAAAATTTCGGGGCTCGCGTTAAGCCCGTGCCGAATGTTGTCTCCGTCCAATACAAAACTCGATATTTGCAGTTCATGCAATTTCACATCAACGCAATTGGCCACTGTACTCTTGCCGCTGCCGCTCAACCCCGTAAACCACACGACACAGCCTCGCGGGCGGTCGACGGCCTGATCGTGCCAAGTGACCAGTGTTTTTTCGTTCATTCGTCTCTTCCTGTTGACTTATGCGATACCCGCAAATTCGCAAAGATTGTTATCGCTAACATTTTGGGGGCAACTCCAAACTAAGAAAAACAACGCCTCGCGACACCAACGGCCAACGTCGTGTCCCTCAACAAAACCGGCGCCTTTGGCCGCGATCAACGCGGACTGGGTCGCGCGAAGGACGAAGCTATTTGCCGACGATCTTATCGCTTCGTTAGAGCATACTTCGTCACCACGCGCTAGACTCAATAAATTTTCCTCAAGTTCGTTCAATTCCGAACGCAGAGCCAACGCGTTGGCCGATAAGTTTTCACGAAATTTGGCTTGTTCGGTAACAAAGGCAACAGCGGCAGAAGCCAAGCCAATCGCGAGAGCCGACGTTTGCAACCCACCTGTGTTTTGGGTAGACCCTTTGGATTCCCCCGGTCGTCGAGGCGCTGAAACCAAGTGTTCAACGTGCAGCCGGACTTGATTAAAATTGACACGTCCCGTTTGACTCGCAGCCAGAGCAGTCAATCCGAACCCGGGCTCACACACCACTCCTTCCATCGACGTCGGAACAGCGAAGAAAACGTGTTCATGTTCTTCAGTTTCGGCACCGGCGACAATGATGTCTGCCTGAGCGCCTCCAGTAACCCAAGGACTAAACCCGTCTAATATCCATTGCCCGGAACTATCGCGCCGCGCTGATAACACCGGCTCACCGACATGACGATGACTGGTCGTCAAATGGGACAACCCCACGGTTGCAAAGATATCACCCCGCGCCAAAGGCGGAAGCAAATCACGTTTCAACCCCTCATTTTCGGATGCCAAGATTCTTTTACAAGCTCCAGTTCGCTGAGTAATTACAAACGTTGTGGTCAAGCAAACGCTGGCAAGTCTTACATATCCCGCCACCGTTTTCTCGTACGGCAGTTCGATACCATCATATTCGTTACTTATAAACCACTTGAACACACCGGCTTCGGCACACCATCGCAGTTGTTGGTCTGGCCATTGCTCGCTGGAGACGAGTTGGCCAGCGTGTTTCTTCAAATTTTCGCACAGCGACGCCAATTCCATGAGACTCACAGAAATATATAGAGAAAATTTACGACCGACGCCCACTCATAGTGGCAATCCAATGGTATTAAAAATTAACCGTCACGATAGTCCCAGGTCGCGCTATTCCACCAATCTTACGCAATCAACAATTCTCTGTTGCAATTGCCGATAGCAGTTGTACCTACTCTAACTCAGAACTCCGGATTGCAATACAATTGTCAATTCTATTGGCAGCATAGACAATGGAAAACGAACGTTCGTTTGTCGGACTAGCGATGGTTTTTTTGTCCAAAAAAAGTATCTGCGGTCCTAACACTATGCAACCAATATTCGGGTTCCCCAGACAAAACTGAATTGAACTGAAATGTCACTAACAACAGAACAAAGTCAATCAAAAATGATACAGACGAGGGATCGTATTACTGTCGAAGAGTTGTACGACAAATGCATGGCGTTAGCCAGCAATTTGTGGTGGTCCTGGGTTCCCGAAGTGCAACACTTGTTCCGTGACCTCGATCCAGTCCGATGGCGCCAAACCGATCATAATCCGGTGGCTTTGCTGCATGAGTTTACGCCGGAACGTCTTTACGAACGAGCCAATGAAATGGTTATGTTCAGCCGTATTAACCAGCCTATCGACGGCTGAAAGAATATATGGCCGGCCAAAATACCTGGGGCGCAACCAACGCTGGAATTCTCGGCTCCGAACCCGTTGCCTATTTTTCAGCCGAATTTGGTATCCACGAATCTTTGCCAATCTATTCCGGTGGTTTGGGGGTGTTGTCTGGTGACCACATCAAAAGCGCAAGCAACCTTGGTGTTCCGCTCGTCGCCATCGGTCTTTTCTACGCTCAAGGCTACTTTCGTCAGTACTTGGACGGCGATGGATATCAGCGCGAAGAATACACGGACACCCAAGTCGAAAATCTTCCGATCAAGCCAGCCACGAATCCCAATGGTGATCCGATCACGATCAAATTGGAAACCAGAACCGGCACCTTGATGGCAAAGGTCTGGAAAATGCAAGTCGGTCGGGTACGACTGTTTTTGCTTGACAGCAATGTCGAAGGCAACGCGCCGGAAGATCGTCAGTTGACCAGCCGCCTGTACGGTGGTGACGAGCGTACTCGCATTCGCCAAGAATTGGTCTTAGGTGTCGGGGGCGTCAAGGCGCTTAAAGAGCTTGGCATCAAACCAGGCGTATTCCACTTGAACGAAGGTCACAGTGCGTTTGGCCCACTGGAGGTGATCCGTCAAAGAATGGAAGCCGATGGACTGAACTTTGACGACGCCGTTCGCGAAGTCGCGACCAAGACGGCATTCACAACGCACACACCTGTACCTGCTGGACACGACAGATTCGATATTGAATTGGTCGAGGAACACCTCGGTCCACTTCGTGAAGAATTGGGTTTGTCATTGGACCAATTCATGAGCCTCGGTCGCGTCGATCCCCAAAGTGAAGATGAAAACTTCTGTATGACAGTAATTGGCTTGAAGCTATCACGCACTGCCAATGCAGTAAGTCAATTGCATGGTCGAGTTTCCCGACGTATGTGGGCTCATTTGTGGCCGTGGCGTGTCGAAGAAGAAATTCCGATCGGCCACATCACCAATGGCGTCCACACACGAAGCTGGTTGGCGGTCCAAATGGAACAGTTGTACGACAAGCACTTTCCGATTGGATGGAAAGAACGAATCGGCGAACCCGAGGTGTGGCAAGGGATCTACCAAGTCGATCCAGGTGAATTGTGGGAACTGCACAACACGCTTAAATCCATCATGGTTTCCTTCGTACGTCGGCGGCTGATCAATCAAGCCCGTAAACGTGGCGAGTCGGAAGCCGAAATCGAATTTGCCCGCAATGTACTGGATCCGAGTATCCTGACGATCGGATTTGCCAGACGATTTGCAACGTACAAACGTGCAAATATGATCTTCAACGATTTGGATCGAATCAAAGCGATCGTAAATGATCCGCAACGGCCAATTCAGTTGGTGTTTGCCGGCAAGGCTCATCCCAAAGATGAACCAGGCAAAGAGTTCATCAAGAGTATCGCATCGCTTAAAAACGATCCGGACTTGAGACATCGGGTCGTGTTTATCGAAGACTACGACGTCAACGTATGTCGCTATATGGTTCAAGGTGTGGATGTATGGCTCAATAATCCGAGACGGCCATTGGAAGCATCTGGTACAAGTGGTCAAAAAGTCGTTCTCAATGGTGCGCTCAACTTGTCGATTTTGGACGGTTGGTGGGCCGAGGCATTTGACGGCGGGAATGGATTTGGAATTGGCAACGGAACAAGCCACGTTTCCGACGAAGTCACCGATGAAAGAGATGCCTTGTCGCTGTATCACGTCCTCGAAAACGAGGTACAACCGATGTATTATCATCGTGACATCGATGGCCTGCCCCGAGAATGGATCAAGCGAATGATGCAGTCGATTGCGACGTTGGCGTGGCGGTTTAGCTCCGATCGCATGGTCATGGATTATGCAAATCATGTCTATGTGCCGGCCGCTGGCGGATTGAGCTGCAAAATGTAGCCTCCGCTTTCAACAGACGTTATCGTGTAATGCATGCCGGTCCCATTACCGACCGGCATTTTGCGTTTCAATCGACTTCATACCCGTATTGCGATGCCCCAAGATGAGCCGCGGAGACCGCTCGAAATAACTTGGCGGGGCGTTTTCATTTTCATTGCGAAAATGTATCGCGTTCGCCATCTTTCAAGATTTGCTTGGCCGCCAGTTTCCCAGGACCACCCGTCACGCACCCCCCCGGATGCGTCCCCGAACCGCATTGATAGTAGCCAGCAATCGGCGTGCGATATTGGTTCCACCCCGGTGCCGGCCGATCCAAAAATAGCTGTTCGGCGAACAACTCGCCAGCAAAAATATTCCCTTCGGTTAACCCCGTACACTTTTCAATATCCAACGGCGTAACGACTTCTCGATGTAGTACGAGCTTTTGAAATCCGGGAAAAAATCGTTCCAGTGTCGCCTGGACGACATCGCCAAATTTTTCGCGTTCGTCTTCCCAAGTCGTATCGTTTAACGTGTAAGGCGCATACATCACGAAACATGACATCACATGTTTTCCCGGTGGCGCCATCGTGGGGTCGACCACCGATTGCACGCAACAATCAATAAACGGGCGGCGGCTAAATCGTCCAGCCAGGCAATCCGCGAAAGCATCCTCCAGGTAATCGATTGAAGGCCCTACATTGACAAAACCATTAAAAATGTCGCGCCGTCCTTCGAGTCCCGGGAATTCGGGCAATCCAGATAATGCGAAATTTACTTTGGCGGCAGTCCCCTGAAATTTGTAACCTCGAATCGCATCGACCAAGCTTGATGGCAAGTCGTCGGCGTCCACGAGCTGGAGAAAAGTCCTTTTCGGGTCCAACGCACTGACAACACGGTCCGCATAGAAACACTCACCGTCGTCCAATTCAACGCCTGCAACTCCAGACTTTGTATAGAGCAATTTTGCGACGGCAGCATTCAATTGAATCTCGCCGCCAAACCCCTCAACAGCCTTCGCAAGCACCTGAGTCAAGCCGCCATTGCCGTGCTTGTGAAATCCCCACTCGCCCAGCACACCATCGTATTCCCCTAATTTGTGAAACAACCAGACGATGCCAGATTCTTTGTGTTTGGGACTCGTACGGCTGCCGATGATACCGCTCGAAGCGATCGTTGCCTTGACCAAATCGTTTTCTAAATACTCATCAAGAATTTCCGCCGCACTACACTTTAAAAACTTATCCAACAATTGCCGCAACTGAGGATCCATCCGTTGCATGGCATTTTTCAATTCCGCCATGGCAGCCACTTCAGCTGGATCGTCACTCAGACGATTTGGAGGAATACGATCCATCCACGGCTTTAAGTCAAAACAAATTCGACTGATTCCATTGGAAAGCTCTTTATAGCCTTCCGCATCCTCCACACTGTGTCTCGCAATTTCGTGATAGTTCTCGTCGCTATCGGCACCTAACAAGAGGTACTCGCCCTTGAAACCAGGTTGAAACGTGTTCGGCATCGGCAACACCATTAACCCGTGGTCCACCAGTTCTAAATCCTGAACGATATCTGGCCGTAACAGACTGACGGCATAAGAAAACGTCGTGAATTGAAAACCAGGCTGGAGTTCCTCGGTAATAGCAGCCCCACCAACCAGATGCCGTTTCTCCAACACCAGCGTCTTCATACCCGATTTCGCCAAATACGCCGCATTGACTAGCCCGTTATGCCCACCCCCAATCACAATCGCATCGTATTGAATTTTCATAAGTCGAACCTATCGGTTTTTCGTGACGGATTGAAGAATGGTAACTTCGACACGCGGGCCCTGATGTAAGCTGGTTTGCGAATAACGGTCCACTCCATCTCCACTTCAGAACCAGGGCACGCCAAATCAAGCGGAAGCTTCGCTAAGGCAATCGGTTTTTTTAGCAAAGACGAATAGAGGAAACTGCTGGCGTAGCCCGCATAATCAAAAGGAGTGTCTCCAATCCGGTACAAACTCATTGTCTGTTCAAAATAGACTTCATGCTTGGGCGGCAAGACTCCGCTATCAACATGCACTTTTTCAAAATCGTGCCAATCCAACTCCAATCCCATCGTAATCCAACGCGATGTTTTTTCGGACAACGCCCGCTCGATAGCGGCCCGACCGATGAAATCGCGCTGGTCCTTATCAAGACCACGAAACATCCACGTCCACCCTAACTCCACCGGCGTTTCCCGCTGCGCGTCTACCCATGCCAATTTCGCGCCATCAAAATCCACCCCCATCAACAACAAGCCTGCCTCGACGCGAGCCATTTTCATTGCGGTTGTCCCAATGGGAATCAAGTTAAAATCGTGTCCCGCATCCATCATGCGATCCCATATCCATTCCGCGTCTCCATTGCGAATCCACAATTCATAGCCCAGGTCCCCAGTGTATCCCGTGCGCGATACAAGAACCGGTCGACCGGCAATTTCCATCGCGCCGCAGTCAAAAAATTGCAATGAAGTCGACTGGCTATTCAAGCGTGCCATCACGTCGTGAGCGTGCGGCCCTTGCAACGACAAAATGCCAAACGAAGACGAAACGTCAGTGACTTCGACTTTGGTAAATGCCTCTTGACGCAGCACGTGACGAAAATACCGCAGCGTCGGCTCGGCGGCAGTCAAAAAAAAACAGTCGTCAGTTAAGCGCAACACGACTCCGTCTTGGAGCACGTAACCATTTTCGTCGCACCAAACCGTGTATTGAGCCCTACCGGGAACGCACTGGCCAACATCCCTCGCCAATACCCGTTGTAAGAACCGGGCTGCACCGGCACCTTGGATCTCATACTTGAACAACGGCGAAGTGTCCAATAAAGAAACCGCGTTTCGGATGGCGTAGTACTCTGTCGCGAGCGAGTACTGATATCCGGGCGCAACCAAGTAGCCTGACCAATTCTTCCAAATTTGTGTCTGGTTGAGAGGTATTAGTCGAGCGTGGAATGGAGTCGTCTTGGGCATGCTATTTTATTGCGCGAGTTTAGACGCTTTTCTTGGTAACGCCATCACATAGTCAAGTCAACCAAGAGTCTTGGTTTTGAATCTCGAAAATTCATTCGATTTTTTGACGGCAAACCCAGGAATTCGAAAAATACGACGTCATCCAATCATCGACGATGACTCAACTCTTGCACAATTTCTTTTTTCGACGACTGGAGACCTTATGGACGACCCATTTGTATCAGGTGAATGGAGCGGCTTTTACCTCGAGCGACACCGGGCGCAACGCGGGTGGATGCACATGTTTTTGACATTCGAAAATGGGAAAATACGGGGCGAAGGTACCGACTATGTCGGCCCCTGGACCGCCACAGGTTCTTATGACGAATCAACCAAACAGTGCCAATGGGTCAAACAATATGTTGGTCGACATTTGGTGGAATACGCCGGGATTGCGTCCGAAAACGGCATTCAGGGCGTCTGGCAAATCGTCGGGCAAGGCGAATTTCACATTTGGCCCAATTCACACTCTCATTTCAATGAGTTATATCTGCGTGACGAGCTGGAAAATTCAGGCGATTTTACGCCATCAATACTTCTAGCTCCTGTTTCTAATGAGGAATTGGTGTGAATTTTAAAAATCCCCTTTAAATTGTGGCCTTTTCCCCGTAAAATCCCCGATTCTAAAAATTTATCAATCTTAGGATCGGTGATTGGCTATGTCCGCCAACAAAATGAAAACGCATAAGGGAACCAAGAAAAGGTTCAAACTTACGGCGAATGGCAAAGTAAAACACAGACCTGCTGGTACGAGCCACAGGAACGTCCGCGTCAGTGCAAAACGCAAGCGAAATTTGCGTGGTACCGATACACTGGACGACAGTTTTGTAGACCAGATCAAACGTTCGCTGGGCAAATATAGCCGATAGCAACGATCCCCAGACCAGGCACGTGGGCGACAACGCTGGCTTTGACCAGGGCCTGACGTGCTCATCAAGAGGAAACAATGAGAACGACTAAAGGTGCTGCACGTACTCGTGCAAAACGGCGTCTATTTAAAAGAGCCAAAGGCTATCGCGGTGGGCGTGGCAATCTGTTGCGTACCGTCAAAGAAACTTTGGTTCGCAGTGGCGTTTTTGCCTATCGCGATCGTAAAGTTCGCAAACGAAATTTCCGTCGCTTGTGGATCACCCGCATCAATGCAGCCTGCCGGATGCGGGACATCCGTTACAGCCAGCTGATTGACGGGCTGAACAAAGCAAACGTTGAACTCGATCGTAAATCCTTGGCAGAAATCGCGGTTTGCGATCCCAAAGGTTTTGATGTGATTGTCGAGACCGCAAAAAAAGCTTTAGCCGCTTAAACTGAAATTCACAATGATAGATCTACGGAAAGTCGAAATCCGATCCGGATTGGACTTTCCGTTTTTTATTGCCATCGTTTTCGTGAACTTTACGGAATCAAAATATGTCATCAGCTTCCATGATGCCACTTAACGATTTTATTGATCAACTTCAGCAATTAGTCGAAGGTGCCCAATCTGCTTTCTCTGCAGCGGGTGACACCGAGACGCTGGAAAACGCACGAGTTGAATACTTGGGCGCAAAGAACGGAAAACTTAAGACCGTTCAAAAGTCGCTTGGAGCAATCGACAAATCGGATAAACCAGCTGCGGGGCAAAAACTGAACGAGGTCAAAAAGGCAATTCAATCCGCATTTGATGAGGCCAAAGCACGACTCGAATCTTCGGGCGGCGATCGTGTTGCCGACCCCAAATTCGATGCAACACTACCCGGTACTCGAATTCATGTCGGTCGGTTGCACCCGATCACCCAGACGATCAACGAGCTCAAAGATATCATGGGCCGGCTTGGTTTCACGCCAGCTGAAGGTCCAGAAGTCGAAGACGACTGGCACAACTTTAGAGCCCTCAACATTCCCGAGTCGCATCCTGCCCGCGATCCGCTGGACAACTTTTACCTGTCGGTCGCTCGTAAGAACGTGACCGAACTCGGCGACAACCCGCTATTAATGCGCAGCCAAACGAGTACCGTCCAAATTCGGGTGATGGCAAACGAACATCCTCCGATCCGAATCATTTCGCTGGGGCGCGTTTATCGACCCGACACGGCAGACGCCACGCACTTCCCAATGTTTCATCAAATGGAAGGCCTGATGGTCGACGAAAAAGTAAATTTGGCCGATCTAAAAACTGTGCTCAAGTTGTTTGCCACCAGCTACCTTGGCGACGAAGTTCCCGTGCGAATTCGCCCCTCGTTTTTCCCGTTTACCGAACCCAGTGTCGAAGCGGATTATTATTGGAACGGCAAATGGGTCGAATTTGGCGGAGCTGGAATTGTCGATCCCAACGTCTTGCGTGCGGTTGGCTATGACCCAGAAAAAGTTTCCGGATTCGCATTTGGTTTGGGCGTTGAGCGATTGTGCATGATTCGTCACCAAATCACCGACATCCGCTACTTGTTTACCAATGACGTTCGATTTTTGCGTCAATTTTAAATCGTCTTTGAACCGACTGAATCGGAAATTGCAATGATTGTTTCTTGGGAATGGCTTTCTCAGTACGTCGAATTAAACATGGAACACGATGACTTGGTCGATCGTTTGACCATGTCGGGCCTGAATCACGAGGGCACCAAACCAGCCGGTCAAGATCAAGCCATCGATCTCGAAGTCACCAGCAATCGCTCCGACTGTTTGGGCCACATTGGTGTCGCCCGCGAAGTCGCGACGCTATACGAATTGCCGTTGTCGATTCCCGATCCGAAACCAGCCACCGGCAAAGAAAAAATCAACGACCACTGCCAAGTGGAAATTCAATGTCCTGATCTTTGCTTCCGATACACCGCTCGCTTGCTAAAGGGCGTCAAGGTCGGCCCTAGTCCCGACTGGTTGGTTCGCAGGCTCGAGGCCATTGGCCAACCCTCCGTCAATAACGTAGTTGACGCAACGAATTACGTGATGTTCGAATGCGGACAACCGCTTCACGCCTTTGATTTTGGCAAAGTCAAAAACGGCAAAATCGTTGTGCGGGAACCAAAGCCTGACGAATCGATCGTTGCCATCGATCACAAGTCGTACGCACTCCATCCGGGTATGTGCGTGATCGCGGATCAGCAAGAACCCGTCGCCATCGGTGGGGTTATGGGCGGCGCGGATTCTGAAATCTCAGAATCGACAACTGACATTTTGTTGGAAGTGGCATACTTCAATCAGCTTTCGGTCCGAAATACAGCCAGACGTTTAAATCTCCAAAGCCCTTCCTCATTTCGGTTTGAACGTAACATCGATTCCGTTGGTATTGAGTGGGCCAGCCGACGTTGTTGTGAAATCATTTTAGAAACGGGTGGTGGCGAATTGGTCGACGGATTTTTGGACGTCGGTAAAGCCCCCGGCAAGCCGGAACCCGTTCGGTTGCGATTCGCTCAACTGGAACGCGTATTGGGCATTCAGATACCAGCTGAATTTTCTGAAAAGGCACTTACCGCATTGGGGCTTGAGATCCAATCCGTTGACAATGAGGCCGTAACCGCAGTGCCGCCATCCTGGCGAAAAGACTTGACCCGCGAGATCGATTTGATCGAAGAGGTAGGTCGTATTTACGGCTTCGATAAAGTTCCCGACGACGCTCCGGTTCCCATGGCCGCTTCCTACAAAACAAAACCGGATCGCGTTCTCGACAAAATCCGCAATGTGATGACCGCGGCAGGTTTTGATGAAGCCATGACAGCCAGCTTGGTTCCGGAAAATTGGTCCAACGCATTCAGCCCCTGGACAGACAAGGACCCGCTAATTAGCAGCCAGCCCATGTCTGGCGTGCTTGAAAAAGCGTCTCAAAAACTGGGAGCCGTTGAATATGTGCGGCGCAGTCTAGTTCCTAGCTTGTTGGAAGCTCGACGTATCAATGAGTACCGCGGCAACACGTGCATCGAACTGTTCGAAACCGCAAAGGTTTATTTGCCTAACGGCGATGGAGCGATCCCAAGCCAACCGATGCTGGTCACCTTCACGTCTGGTAAAGATTTTTATGCAACCAAAGGGATCATCGAAACGCTGGTCGACGCCATTGCTGCCAGAACAGCTGTTGAACTAAGACCTCTAGACCATGATCTGTTCGACATCAATCAATCTGGTGAATTGTACGCCAACGGCAAACTGCTGGGTTTCGTCGGCGCCGTCTCGGAAACTGGAGCCAAAAAATTTGGCCTTAGAAACGCCGCCTGTATTGCGGAACTGAGTATGGAAGTTTTGGAAGAATTGGCCGTACTGGTTCCGCTCCACCAGAACCAAAGTATGTTTCCATCCATTTCGCGCGATTTCAATTTTATTATGAGCAACGCCGTGTCCTGGTCCCAATTGGAATCAACTGTACGGGACTCCAGCGGTGATCTACTGGAAGCAGTACAATACGTTGAAACCTTCCGCGACGAAGCAAAAGATGGGCCCGATAAAAAGCGAGTTTTGTTATCGGTTACGCTGCGATCAACTTCGGAAACATTAACCGGCGAACAAGCCGACTCCATTTCCAGTAAAATCGTGGATCAATGCAAATCGCAACATGATGCCGTGCTGGTTGGCTAACGTTCCAGATTGATCCACCCAGACTGTTTTACCGTCGTTCGCCGGCACATAAACGTGGGTAACTGAACTTGTCCGATCCAACCAAAATTGTTTACTTGACCGCCGGAGCTGGAGGCATGTTTTGCGGCAGCTGCATGCACGACAACGCTTTGGCAAAGTCGTTGTCCCAAATCGGTTACGATATCCAGCTCGTTCCGACTTATACACCGATTCGCACCGACGAATCCAATTTCAGTGTCGATCAAGTTTTCTTTGGCGGTATCAACGTTTACTTGCAACAGAAATTTCCGCCGCTCCGTTGGCTGCCCGGTTTTCTTGATCGTTTTCTTGACAACCCAAAACTCATTCGCCGAGTCACCTCGCGCTCGATGGACATGCCAGCCGAACAACTGGGGCAGTTGGCCGTTTCGATGTTAAAAGGCATGAACGGCAATCAGCGCAAAGAAGTATTGCGACTGTGTCGTTGGCTGAAAGAAACGGCTCAACCGGAGGTAGTCGTCTTCACCAACGCCCTGATTGGTGGCTGCATCCCGGAAATCAAAAAGCAACTCGGCAAACCCGTTTTGGTGACGTTGCAGGGTGACGACGTGTTCCTAGATAGTCTTCCGGACACTTATCGAAAAAAATGCATCGCCGCCATCCAAGAAACCGCCCAGTTGGTTGACGGATTCATGGTACACACTGAGTTTTTCAAATCGTACATGGCCGATTACTTCAATTTACCCAGCGAAAAAATTCATGTGACCCCGCTTGGCATTGATACCCAAACCTTTGCCCAATCGAAGACGAAACTTGATGAACTGTCCCCTACCATCGGTTATCTTGCGCGGTTCGCGCCGGAAAAAGGTTTCCACAAACTAATTGACGCCTTTATCGAATTAAAACAACGACGCGCCGTCCCCGGTTTGCAGTTGCGGATTGGCGGTTGGCTTGGCTCTGAAAACGAACACTATTTCAACGAGCAAATGCATCGACTTCCCAACGAATTCAAATCGGACGTCGACTACGTCGGTTCGATCGAGCGCGACGAAAAGGTCGAGTTTTTGTCAACGATTGATGTGCTTTCCGTACCGACCGTTTTTAAGGAACCCAAAGGCCTATATGCCTTAGAAGCGATGGCCTGCGCCGTACCGGTGGTGCAGCCCAATCACGGTGCGTTTCCAGAGTTAATTGAAGCGTCACGGGGCGGAATTCTATTTGCTGCCGGCGATACCGAGGCCCATTGCGAGGCGCTCATTCAAGTTCTTACATCCAGGGAACTGCGGAACGAATTGGGAAAAAATGCAAAAGCATTCGTTACTAATCACCGCAACGCCCAATCCATGGGTAAAGCAACAGCCTACGTCATCGAACGGATGCAAACACGCTGACCCAAACTCGCACCTTGGAATACTTCCCTTGCCATCTTGGGCAACCCAAAATTTTTGCCTATTGCTCCTGTTTTCCAACCCAAATTCGTTGTCGCCCTGTTTCGGGGTCGACGTGGAAGTTCAGTCTAGGATCAAGAGGTTCGGAGACATTGATACCGGCAACGTTTCCGTCCGCAAGGTCAAAAGAAATGCCTTGCCGAATATAGCGAATGGACTCCCGGTTTTCAAAATCGGGATCGCCATATACTTCAACTAGCCGGTCTCTGGAATCGCCGATCTCAACTCCCCTATCTGTTTTGCCTTGAAAGTCATGAAACGTTGTACCGTTGCGCTCCTGGCTATGGCAATTTATCGACGCCAATCCATCAGAGTTAAAAAACACCGTTAATCCCAATGAATTGTAGGTCAGAGTCGTTGATGAATGGATACCACCATCGGGACCGGGAATTGTGTAATCCTTACGGTCTGATGGTTCCCCCAAGAATTCAGTCACTTCTTCGATCAAGCTGCCAAAATCGCATTCGTTGACACCAGTTTCAGGTGATACCACCAGCGAACTTGCAAACTCAGGTGGAGCCGCGAGCTGGTGTTCAACAACCTGGTAACCATCGGGAGCTTCAAGTGCAAACAATGACTCGTCGATTTCCTCGTCGAAAACAAAATCAGTAAACACTTCCTGAAAGCCCTCGCGATTGTATTCCATACGGATCGGCAGCTTGGTTTTTGAGTCAATCGTAACCAGGAATTCGCGATCACCAAAGTTGACATAAAACTGTTCGGCATGCGTTCCGTTAAAATTCGTTTTGCCAATGCGTCGCGTTGCATTTACCGGAATGTTCCAGATCTTCTCGGCAAACAGTGCCGCTTTCGCTTGAGATTCGGCTGAAGACTTTGTCTCGTAGAAAGTCGCCGTCTTTAAATCATGCCGGATATTGAGCCGTTGTTCTTGACTAGAATCGGAAATCCAGACACCGCTTTGTTTCGATTCCGAAAAAGACCAATGGGGCTCAACAATCACAACTCGTGTCTCAAACGTCTTGGGCTTGCCCAGCCAATTGTCGTGTTTGTCCAGTACGGTGTATTGCAGCGTCTTAACACGTTCTAGTGCCTCTTGAACCTGTGCGAATGCCGTATTGGACGAAACAGGGAACAAGACCAAAAAACCAAACACTAGTACAAGCGAAGTTACCAAAATGGGAACCCCAACCGACAACGCTCGATTACCAAAAATGGAACAAGAATTGGGCGTATCGGTGACGATTACTTTTTTCGCCGCAGCCGGCAACGGAGGAATTGCCTGACGCCGAATCTCATCAATCACCGTATCGAGCAGTTTGTCCGCATCTTGATTTTCAATGTTCAGTTGATTCATTTTTGCCTCCAATGGGTTGTTGCAAATCGGCAATCGACTCACGCAAGTGCATTCTCGCGCGATGGATCAGCACGCCGACGGCCTGAGATTCTATGTTCATCTGTTCAGCGATTTCGGCGTAACTCATTTGTTCGATGAAATGAAGCCAAAATGCTTCGGCCTGTTTATCCGGAAGCAACGCCAACTCCGCTTTAATCCGATTCTGTAGCTCTTGCAACTCAAGCGCGGAAGAAATGGATGAATCCGAGGCCGCGACGGACTCGATGTCCTCGGCTCCGACCATCCGATCACGTACTCTTTGTCGCTCACGAATCCGATCGATTCCGCGACGAACGGCAAGCCATTTCAAATAGCCAGCCCAGTTTTGGATCGTCCTCTTGTTTGAATGCTGAAAAGCTTCCAACATGATGTTTTGATAGCAGTCCAGCGACTCCGCATGAGACTGAAGAATTTTGTAGACGACCCCCCAGACCATCGGGCCATACAATTTGTCTATTTGCTTCCAATCGTTCGACATATTCGTCCAATGAGTTTACCGCCTTTGACTATTGTTAATGGCGATCGAACAAATGGAAATATTTCAACAATTCAAATTTTTGCAGTTTTTTCTCCGATTCATCACTGGCATTGCTATCGACGAGTTTGCGAGTTGTTCCGGGAACCGACAAGTTCTCGATGAACGTTCTGACACGCACATACAAACTGATTTATATATATCCGCAAACTAAAGCCTCGTTGCCAAAACGATCAGTCCCAAAATCGAAATCGAAGCGACCACAGTTCGAATCGAATTCCAAAGATTCCAACTTGGCTCGAACGCTGTACGAGCCCGAACAAGTTCCTCGATTGACATCGCTTCGAGGTCGAGGGTTTGGAGTTTGTCGTTGAGAGGAATGTTTACCAATATCGTGGGCAGATGAACGCCCAAAATATACAGGGCTGCGAAAACAACTGCGATAACCCGATTAACGCCATCCAGGTACCACAGGCTTGCGATTCCGATGACGATCACCATTAAAGCCGAACCAACCCAAACGAGCATAAACAGCGGTTGATTGTCTTGAATGATCTTGTCCATCACTTTAAAGGTTCGCAGAAAGTCGCGGTCCTCCATGCCCCCGATACCTGGCATCACGATCACCGCAAATGCGAAAACCAATCCGGCTACCAACGACGACAACAATATGGAAATGATCAATACAATCTCAAACCAGTTCATTTTCCCGCTTTCAATTGTTGTTGAAGTACTTTGATGATCTCGCGTGCGAATGCGGGTAAATCACCGGGCTGTCGACTGGAAACAAAGTGGCGATCGACAACGACCTCTTCGTCAACAAAAGTCGCACCGGCATTCACCAAATCGTCTCGAATACCCAAGGAACCGGTCACTCTTACGCCTCGATAAACTCCGGCGGAAATCGGAATCCATCCGCCATGGCAGATCGCCCCAATCAATTGCTGCTGCTCATTAAAACTGCGAAGGATCTCAAGGACTTTCGGATCCCGTCGCAACTTGTCCGGCATAAAACCGCCCGGAACAACCACGCCGTCATAAGCGCCGACGTCGACCGTCTCGATCGCGACGTTGGATCGACAAGGATATCCATTTTTGCCAATATAGAGATGATTTGCCTCCGGTCCAGCCAATACAGCCGTTGCGCCAGCTTCCTCCAGCCGCAACTTGGGATACCACAATTCCAAATCTTCATAGACGTCACCGACAAATATCAAAATCGTGGCGTCAAGTGCTTCGTTCATACTTCACTTTCCTCCGCTAAAAAAACCATATCATTTGTAAACACTCGACTCCCGGTCTACTAGTCGACCGACCGCAAGCTTCATAGGTCACGATTCACCGACCAGCGCTCGCACCAATCAACGGGCACAAAAAATTCACTTGACATGCAACTTCCAAGTTGCATAATGCCGTCATGCTTAGAAAACATGATGAGGAACTTGCGAAGATTCTTCAAGCGCTTGCCGATTCAACGCGCAGGACAATTTTGGAGGAACTTTCGGATCGTGATGAACAGTCACTATTCGAGATATTCGCAAGCCTGATGGAAAAGCATCAGCTGTCGATAACAAGACAAGCTGTATCAAAACATCTAAAAATCCTAGAAGATTCAGGACTGATTGAGACGGCATGGAGTGGACGAACCAAACTGCACACGTCTTGTATTGCTCAAAATAAAGGGCTGTTGATTCAGTGGTTGGAAGAAATCATGCCAAGAGATAGTCGGAGGAAGCGTTGAAGATTTGGGTCAGTCAGATATTTGTTGATGACCAAGCCGAAGCCTTGGAGTTTTATACGAAAGTGCTTGGTTTTAAAAAGAAGCATGACGTTCCTTTGGGGCAAAACCGTTGGCTAACTGTGACTTCGCCCGGCGATGACGACGGTGTAGAGCTATTGCTCGAATCCGATAGCCATCCCGCGGTCGCACCGTTTCGGGACGCCATGCTCGAAGACGGAATTCCTTACAACTCATTTGCAGTTGAAGACATTGAATCAGAACACAAACGCTTAACCAAGTTAGGAGTTCGCTTCATCCAACCTCCAAAAGCACACGAAGGTTATTCTACAGCCGTCTTCGATGACACTTGCGGCAACCTGATCCAAATCATTGAGCTGCCCACCAACAACGCCCACCAAAATGAAGGAGATTGATTTTTCTCACGTAAACAAGAAGCATTTATTGTCAACCAATTATCCGTTTGAAAGCAATGACATGTCAAATATAGATCGACGAGACCTACTGCACGCCGGGCTTGCCTTGATACCGCTGGGAAGCTTCTCAATGCTAAGCGGGCTCCGGCATCCATGGAATGAAGAAGCTGAAAAAATTTCCCACTCCAGCGAAACAGATGAATCCAAAACCAAGCAAGAAAAAAAAGGCAGTGCTATGCAAGTTAAATACCTTGAAATTGTGTCTCCAGACGCCGAAAAACTTTGCGATCAATACGCTAAAATAATGGGAGCTAAGTTTGGCGAACCGGTCGCGATGCTCGGAAACGCCCGAACGGCGAAAATAGAGGGCGGCGGCATGATCGCGATTCGCAAACCGATGCGTGATACCGAAACGCCAGTCGTTCGGCCATACATGGAGGTCCCAAACCTTGACAAAGCAGTGGCTGCAGCCAAGGCCGCCGGCGCCAAAATGGCTATCGAGGGCATGGAAATTCCCGGTCACGGAAAGATCGCAATCTATATTCAAGGCGGTATTGAGTGCGGACTGTGGCAATCCCAATCTTAATTGACCACAATACGGCCTGGTTCAATCGGGCCGTTTTTTTTCCCGCATCAAGTTCAAAAAAGTGCCGACATCAACCAGACGGGGCCGTTGACCTACTGAAAGTCGCTGAACTCGTCGCGCTGTTAACGATAACACGGCCCTCAAGACAATCTACCCAAAACTCTAATATTGAAAGTGTTTGATCTGTTCTCCGGCTGATCCGATGGAAGTCATCGATTCGATTCCGATATCGAGATGAATCTCAGACCAGGTATCGGTAACGTGTTTGTCAGATTCTTGCGTTTTAACCCCATCGGGAGTTGTTGGTACGTCGCTGACCAACAATAACGCGCCGCGAGCGATTTGGTTGTAGTGGCCCACGATGAATAGGGTGGCCGTCTCCATATCGATGCCGATGCAGGTCACTTCTTTCAAACGTTCGCGGAACTTAGTGTCGTGTTCCCACAGCCGGCGGTTAGTTGTGTATATCACGCCGGTTCGGTAATCCAATTCCCGAGCGTGGATAATATTGGAAACGTATTTATGAAGTTTAAACGATGGCAATGCAGGCACCTCCGGCAACAAATAATCGTCGCTGGTTCCGTCACCGCGAACCGCGGCGATCGGCAAAATAAAGTGCCCGATTTCGGTGCTGGGCTTCAGTCCACCACATTTACCTAAAAACAACACACCTTTGGGCATCTTGGCCAGTAATAAATCCATGATCGTGGCCGCGTTGGCTGAACCAATGCCAAAATTAATGATCGTCAAACCTTGACTGTTGGTCGCCGCTTGCATTGGCTTTCCAATGCCTTGAATGTTGCACCCAAATTTATCGGCAAATCGTTCCACGTAATCGTGAAAATTCGTCAACAAGACATAATCGCCAAACGCATCCAACTTCATGCCTGTATATCGAGGCAGCCAATCGCGCGCTATTTCAAGTCGATCGAAGTCATCCGGCTTAGATATCGGCTCCATACTTCCCTGCTGTCTTAAGTTCGTTGGACGCTTCTTGCAATAAATTTGCGGCACGGTCGATACAGGTTTTCGCTTCATCAACGTAACCGTCCGCCGCCGCAGACCAAGCCCGGTTAATCGCCCTTTCGCCAGCTGCAAAATTCGTCATCACATCGGCAAAACAATCGAGTCCAAATTCGGCGACAATACTCTCTCGCCCGTCGGCGAACGCCCTCAGATCGTCAGCTAACTCGTCATCGATTCTTTCGACAATTTTGCTAGGAGGCAGCTTTAGCATTGCATTGCCAAGCGTTGAAGTTTGCTCGCACAGGCGATTCAAAGAGTCCTTGATTTCTTCGAGGCTTGCCTCGGTCTTGTCCGATTTTTGACCGTGAGAACGATTCGCGATTTGGATCAAACCTGCGCCGACGAGACAAACGATTGCCGATGGAATGTACCAACTCCAAGGTATCAAATGCCATCCATCTTCAGGGATTTCAACGCCAGACAAGTCCGGCAATTCGAAACCACCCTTTTCGGCATCCTCAGCATTCAGTTTTTTTACGAACTTGACACCCTTAGCCTCCGAGTTCATCACCGTTGCCAACGAACCAACCACAAAGCCGATCCACAACATCGCAATTCCAACAAACTTCATTACGCAATTCCGGTTAAAAACAGACGCAAAATTGAAAAATCAAGCTACGAAAATCTTGTAAATAGCATCACCAACATCAACCAAGGCCTCGCCCACAATCAAGCCCGCCGCGATCGGTATTCCAAATTCCTCAGACCAACGATTTCCTGCCATGCGATTGCAAATGACCCGCAAACAACAGCCAAAGGTGTAAGTCAAAACGATGTTGAAAGGCATATAGAATCCTAGCGCCACCATCACGCCGATGCCTCCCAAACCACTGACTGCCAACAAGAACCCCAAGATCCCACCAGCGGTATAGCGATAGGTCGGCACATTCCCATCTACCAAGCCTTCGATCACACTGGCCAATGCACTCGCTTGCGGCGCGGGCAATTTTTCGCTGCCAATCCCGTATTCCTTGGAGTCAATATCCGTTTCAACTGCGACCTGCGCGATCGTGGCACCTTCCGATTGGACTTCTGAAGGACGCCCGCTGGACTCCAGAAGAAACATCAATCCAATGACCACGCAGGGCCCCAACCAGGCACCCACGAATTGGGCAATCTGTTGCCTCTTAGGAACGCCACCCACCAAATATCCCGACTTCAAATCGAGCATCATGTCGCTGGCCTGAGAAATCGCCAGACAGATCGCCGCGCCCACCACCATGCAACTAACGATCGTGTCTTTCTTGTCCATGCCCATCGAAACCGCAATGACGATCAACAACGTCACCGCGATCAAGGTCATCCCCGACAACGGCGACCAGTTCGTACGGCCAATACACTCCGCAACAATCACACCCGCAATCCAAATCCAAAGCGTCCCTAAGCCTGCCATAATTAGCGCCGTCGACAAGCTCATCGTCGGTACCGAACGGTATGCCAAATAAACCAAACAAACCGCTCCGAGAACTACCGCGGTCGCCAACATTTTGATCGACATTTCGTCCTGACCAGCACCATCGCCGCTCTTATTGGCACGGCTCATCGAACTAATCGCACTCTTAATCAGTGGAAACGCCATGATGATTCCACCAACCGCGGCGCCGATCAACATACCGATCCCGGTCGGCTTGTACACGAATTTACGCATGCTCAATGGCATTTCGACGAGCGTTTGCATTTCAGGTTGGCCGACTAAACTTATGATTGGCGACAACAGCCAATAGCAGATAAATCCGCCGGCCCCAAACCAAAAGCCACCTTTGCCAGAAAGAAAGCCGACGCCAATTGTCATTAGCGAACAAAACACGACTAAACTGTAGCGCGGCGGCAAACTGGCAACCGCTCCGACATCAAAATCCTCAATGCCTTGGCCATGTTTAACGACCAAGCAAAACAATCCGGACACCACCGCGGCACCAAACAAAAACATCGCCTTGCGGATGCCGGCCCCCGGTGATTTCAAAATTGTCGCGACCGCGATACCACCGGGATAGGGTAAACGTTGAAAGTCGATCATCTGTTTGCGCAACGGAATCACAAACGCGAGCCCGACAAAAGCACCAGCAATACAAGCGAATAACATCAACGGCACACTGAAGTCCGCCACTCCTTCGAGCTCCGGTTTGCGGTTAAGAATAAAAAGTGCCGGTACCGAAAACATAATGCCCGATGACGCACCGTTTACCGATGACGCAATCGTTTGGTTGATATTGTTTTCCAGAATGCTGGTACGCCCCATTAATCCGCGCAGAACCCCCCATCCTAGAATGGCCGCCAGTTCGGAACCTTCAATCGAAAAACCCAACTTTAACGCCGCGTAACTAATCGAAATTGCGATCAAGCAGCCGATCGCCCACCCAACACTGATGGCTGTCCAAGTGAATTCGGGATACGGCCCGCGACGAACGACTTCACCGTCAATCAACTCGATATCGTTAATAGATTTTGACATGACTACACTGAAAACAAACTCTTGCCGGTACCCAACGCAACCAGAGCACAAGGTACAATCGAAACTAAGCTCAATATTCTAATTGAAATTCGATGAAACTTGTATCAGACTTTAAACCGGGCTACTCGCCCAGTACCGCCCATTTCATGATTTCAGAGAACTTCGGTGTCTTGCCCTGCCAAAGGATACCGACTCGAAAGATGCGGCCGGCCAGTACGACGATGAATGCCGTCGCCAAAAGGGTAACCACGAGTGCCAATGCAGGTTGCCAAAACGGAACGGATTGTCCGGTCGCCAATCGCAACACCATGGTTGTCGGCGCCGTCGGCGGAAAGAAAGACAAAGTCATCGCTAACGGTCCCTGCGGGTCTCGGACAATCATATACCACACAAACATTGGAGCCATCAACAACATCCAAACCGGCAAGAGCAACGATTGAGCTTCTTTCAATTGGGAAACCGATGCACCAACGGACATGAAAATTGCGGCATAAAACAATACCCCTGTAACCTGAAACACGAGAAACCAGGGTACCAACTCCAAAGGAATGTTATCGGTCCAATCCCGATAAGACGCGATCGCGTAAACGCCGATCAAGTAAATCAAAAAAATTGTCAATGAACCGGCAACCGTACCCAACAGTTTTCCCATCATCAATTGAGAAGGATTTGCGCTGCCGAGCAACACTTCGGCGATTCGTTGTGATTTCTCTTCTAAGACGCTTTCCAGCATAGGTTGGGCGGCCATAAATATGACCATAAACATAAACATCATGATGCCCATCGGCAAAAACAAAGTCAGCATGATGTCCCTTTCTTCGCTGGCTCTGATCGTGCCGTCAGTCGATTGCTTCATCAACCCCTGACCAACGACGACCACCGGCTGATTGAATTTTTGAAATGTTTCCAGATCTTCTGGGCGGAGCCCAGAATCGATCAATCGAAGTTCTTTGGATACATTGGCAACGATGTCACGAATCCACCGCCGAGCCAGCGAAATGCTTGAGTCTTCTGCAAAGAACTTGATCGAGTTGTTAGCCGGATCGTCGAAACTGAGGACGTTTGGGGGAATTTCAACAAAAGCGTATAACTCTTGCGCGCGAATCCGATCGGACAATTCAAGTCGCAATTTGTTGTCGACGGTATTGGGTTCGACGGTTTCGATAACGTATTTTTCTTTAACGGTCCCAGGGATTTCAGGGCCAGAATCAGCCGCCCCGTCGGCGTCGGCTGAATCGATCGAGCGATTCAAAGCAACGGCGGCCTCTTGGATTGTTGTCAAGAAATGCCCGGAATGATCGATGATTGCAAGCTTGCGTTCTTTCGTCTGCCCGACATCCTTGAACAACTCCATCGCCAAGATTCCGGCTGACATCAAGATCGGCATCATGACAATTGAAATCATGAAAGCCTTGGTTCCAACCATCGCTCGATACTCGCGAACGGCAATCGTCAGAATCTTGTTCATTGGCTCAATTTACCAAGCGTGTGTAAAGCAAAAATTCTGCGCCGGTATGACGGCTTCCAAAGTATGTTTCAACACTTCTGCGGGAGAACCGCTGGCTTCAATATGGGAGACGATATCCTGTGGGTAGTATTCCAAAACGGGGGCCGAAACCTCTCGGTAAATTTTAAAACGCCGACGAATAACCTCTTCATTGGCATCATCCGCTCGATTTTCTTGAATCGCTCGTTTTTGAATGCGGCGAATCATGTCTTCTTCGTTCTTGCAATCCAAATGCACCACTTGCAGAACATCCAATTCATCGCCAATCAATTTCGCCTGCCCCAAGTTTCGTGGCAAGCCGTCCAAAACTAATAAGTCTTCCCAAGGTTTGTACTTCGTCAACGCAATATAGGCTTCGAGCGCGTTTTTCCAAATCCGAATCGTCAATTCATCTGGCACCAATTTGCCTTCCGATACGTATTTGTGAACTTCTTTTCCCGCATCGGAGTTGATATCGATAGAACGAAAAACATCGCCTACGGCCAAATGATAAAACCCAGGAATCGTTCCGAGGATTCCACCTTGTGTTCCCTTTCCCGTTCCCGGAGCGCCAAACAACAAGACACAACGATACTTTTTTGTTTGCTCGTTCATACTAATACGACATCATTCAACAAATTCGGCAGTTGGTTTCGAAGCAATCGCCCATACACCTTCAAGTAAGGGTTAAGATTTGACCCGAATCCTGCAATCTTAATCCTAGCCAACGACTGTCGAAACCTGTCACGTCCAAAAAATCACGAGCAATTCTGCCACTTAGTGATGATTGCAGGGATGAAACCGTTTCAACGTCATAACTGCGACAGTTTGACATGCTGGCGGACAGATATCTTTGTCCACACGAATCGGGACACAAAAAAACAAGCCGACGGTATGCCGCCGGCTTGTATCAAGCGATTCCCAAGCCTAACCGTCCACTCCATCATCGGAAGGCTTCTTCAATTCGACCATCACTTCGACGTTCTCTTCTCCGCGCTTCAGCTTGAACATCACAGTTTTACCGGTGTTGGCCCGAATAATAAGATTCAACTGACGGCGTTTGTCAACTTTCTCAGCGGCCACCTCGGTAATCACATCACCGACTTGGAACTTGTTCTTTTCCGCAATTGAACTGGCACTGATGCGAGTGATTTGGACGCCGTTCTCAATATCGTCGTCGACCGACCAACCCATACGCAGCCGGCTACGGCGTGATTGATTTGCAGACTGAAACGTCGGTTTTGTGTCCAGTGCCAACAATTCGTCAACCACTTTTTCTGAGTAATCAATCACCCGAACAGCCCCTTCACAATCGATGGTTTCAAAATCGTCTTCAGGGGTGTGATACGTCGATGTCAATCCGGTGTGAATGAACATTACTGGAATCTCTTTTTGATAGAATGGCAGATGGTCGCTGCCGCCGAAACCCGAAGACTTCAACACGTCCATCCCCATCTCGTTGTTGGCCCGGTCTAAAAGCGAATCAAACTCCTTAGCCGAGTTCGCATTGAAAACCGTAACTTTGTCATTTCGAAGCCAACCGATCATATCAAAGTTGACCATGGCGTTCGTTTTTTCCAATTCATAGCTCGGTTCACTGACGTAATGGTACGCCCCCAAAAGCCCCATTTCTTCTGCCGAAAAACAGATGAAAACCAACCTTCTGGACGGCTTTTTGTCACGTTTCGCAAATCGACGGGCCAGTTCCATCACCGCCGCAGTTCCAGTCGCATTATCGTCCGCCCCGTTGTGGATTTCGCGTCGATTGGAGCGGGAACCAAAACCTCCCATCCCCAGGTGATCGTAGTGTCCGCCGATGACGATGGTTTCATCCGCATTCGGTCCCTCGCCTTCGATGATCCCGACAATATTTGACGTCTTGGCCATGTTTCGGATACCGGACGAGGTAACAGCCACTTTCCAACCTGACATCGTTTGCGACAATGGAGAAAGCGTCTGGTCAATGTGCTGTTCAATTTCGGCCAGTGTTTTCAACTTCTTGCCGTCAGAATCCAAAATCGGCGATTCGGCCAAGGCCTTTTCCAAGACTCGGCGTTTAATTTGAATGAATGGAAACGTACCGCCAAATCGGTTCGTATCTTCAAGTGTATCTTTTTCATCGTTGGG
This sequence comes from Mariniblastus sp., assembly GCA_965263475.1. GTDB lineage: Bacteria > Planctomycetota > Planctomycetia > Pirellulales > Pirellulaceae > Mariniblastus. The sequence goes on along the minus strand of OZ253677.1, from coordinate 4,607,623 downwards.
AGCGTTGACACTGTCGTTGACCAAAATCATGCCAACGGCTCCGGCACGGCGTGCGGCGCGCGTTTTCGTTCGAATGTAAGAATGGACCGAAACATCGGTACCATCGAAAACACTGTCTTCATCGTTTTGCTGAGGCTCGCGGCGAATAACGATGACAATCTTGCCTTCGACATCCACATCTTTGTACTCGTTGTAATTAAGTTTTTCTTCTGCATTAATCCCGTAGCCGACAAATACAACCTCGGAATCAAATTCAAACTTTTTGGTTGTCGCCTGCGGCATGAAGTCCTTGCCTAACTCCAATTCGATAACTTTCTTGTCATCTTCAGCGCCGACAAACTTCATGCTGGTGATGTCAGTATCCAGCTTCAGGCCTTTGCGAACTTCGAAATCTTGACGGTAAGTACCATTTTTGAGCGTATTCAACCCGATCTCTTTATATACCTTTTCAATGTGTTTTGCCGCCTTCTCGATGCCTTCCGTTCCCGGCTCACGTCCGCCGAGCTCATCGGAAGCTAAATAGCGAATATCGTAGGTCACCCGTTCCAACGCTGCCGGATCAACCTCGGGGACTTTCGACTCCTCAGCAACCTCCTCATAATCCGTCTGTTGGCCGTCAACTTTTTCCGCAGTCTTTGCCGATTCGACTGCGACCGCCTGAGCATGTAATTCGACGCCCGAACCAAGCAGCGTCACAAACGAAAACAAAAACAAATACGTGAAAAGTCGCACTCTTGATCTCCTGAATAATAATTATAGCGCAGCGCGTAACCGACCGATGCTCTGGTGACTCGTCGTCAGGGGTACACCTTAAGAAATACCCCATAGGCCGTCATGTGGTTTCTGCCATTAAGGTTTGAGTTCCATTGTATCGCCATTCCATAATTGACTCTATATCCAACCTTGCAAACGGTATATGGGCCGATAAAATTTCAATATCGTTTCTGAGAATCCTGCTTCGCGCGGATATCAACAGCGTTTGCGTGCACGCAAGCGCTTTTTTTGATAGTTGTCATACATTTCCGCGCCCAAAATATTCATTTCCTGGAGAAATATATGAGCTCTCAGTCTGCTCAAATGACTTACAACCGTCTTGAATTGCTCAAGCTGATGTACTTGAGTCGCGAAGGCGATCGTCGGGAAGGCGTTTTGCACCGACAAAGCAAGGGCTGGTTCCAAGTCGCCGGAATGGGGCACGAGCCTTTGGCTGTGCTGGCACAATTAATGATTGAAGGCGACTATCTGTTCCCGTACTATCGTGACCGCGCAATGGTTCTTGCTCGCGGTGTGTCCAACCGGGAACTGGCGTCGGCCTATTTTGCAAAACGAAACTCGTCTAGCGGCGGCCGCCAAATGCCCGGTCATTATTCCGATCGTTCCCACAACATCTGGAGCGTCCCAACGCCGACCGGTTCCAACGCGTTGCCGGGTTGCGGAGTCGCATGGGCAATGCAACTTAAGGGCGAAAAAAACTTGGTGGTCGCAACCGTCGGCGACGCCGCGTCTCGGCAGGGCGAATTTTTTGAAGCCGTTGCCTTCGCGGTCGAACGGCAATTGCCAATTATCTTGGTCGTCGAAGACAACAACTACGGGATCAGTACCAACACAGAAAAATTCAATCCGTTCAAATTGGGAATTTTTGATCATGGTATCAATTTAGTGCACGTCGATGCGCGACATCCCGATCGCGTTTTTGCCGCTGCCGAACCAGCCATTGAAAGAGCGCGTTCTGGCAATGGCCCGACCATCATGGTCTGTGAATTGGACCGGCTATGCAGCCACACCAGTAGCGATGACCATCGAGTCTATCGACCGCAAGAAGAAATCGATGAGATGTCGGATCGCGATCCGATCGTCGTAATGGCTAACGAATTGATAGCCGCTGGCGAATTATCTGCCGAAGATTGGGAAAAGACGAAGGCGGAAATCAACCAACAAGTCGACCAAGAATACATTGACGCCGAAAGCGATCCTGATCCCGTGGCGGAAGAAGTGCTCGACCATCTGATGGCTCCAGCGCCAACTCCTCAATCTCCTCCGATCGAGGGCGGCAAAAAGTGGCGCATTGTCGATGCCGTCAACCAAGTCTTTCGGCATGGAATGAACAACGACAGCGAGTACATCTTCTTTGGAGAAGACATCGAAGACCCCAAAGGCGGTGTTTTTGGTTTGACGTCGGGTCTATCGGAAAACCATCCCGATCGAGCATTCAACGCCCCGCTGGCCGAAGCGACAATCGCGGGAGTCGGAATCGGTATGGCGTGCTACGGGATGAAACCTATTTTCGAATTCCAATTCGTTGACTTTACGGGTCCTGCCTGGAACCAAATCAGCCAAAATCTGGGAACTCTGCGGTGGCGAACCTTTGGCGAATGGAAATGCCCGATCGTTTTTTATTCTCCGTACGGGGCCTACTTGCCCGGTGGATCATTGTGGCATTCGCAGGCCAATGAAGCTATGTTTGCCCACCAACCTGGCATGCGTGTCGTTATCCCCAGCACGCCCGAAGACGCAGCGGGATTAATGTGGACAGCCATGAATGCCGATGATCCGACTATCTTCCTGGTCCCTAAACACATGTTCCGCCAACAGATGGAAGTCAGCGAAGCGGTTCCGGCGGTTGGATTTGGTGAGGCTCGAATTCGCCGCGAAGGTGACGACGTGACTCTGGTTACCTGGGGTAATTGTATCGAACAGGGATTGGCGGCAGCCGAAACCGTTGCTTCCGAATGTGGCGTGGAAGTCATCGACCTTCGTAGTATCGTTCCTTGGGACAAGGATCTGATCCTTGAATCCCTAGAGAAAACAGGTCGCTTGGTCATCGTCCAAGAAGATGGGCGAACCTGTAGCATTGGCCAGATGATTATCAGCGAGATTTCAAACGACCCGGACAGCTGGAGCTACTTTGTGAGCGCACCGCAACTGGTGTCCAAGCCGGATGTCCATATCGGCTACAATCCGATTTACGAGTACGCGGCGTTGCCAAGCACGGATGATGTCGTTGAAGCGATTCGCTTAACCATGGAGGACTAACGCAATGCCAGTAATCTCAGTTCGAATCCCACAACTTGGCGAAGGGCTTCAAGAAGCACTGCTGGTGGATTTTTTGAAAAACCCCGGTGACGCGATTCAGCGAGACGAACCGATTTATGTCATGGAAACCGACAAGGCAACCACCGATGTCGAATCGCCGTACGAAGGTACGCTCGTCGAATGGACGGTCGAAAAAGGTAGTGTACTCGAAATTGGTACTGAAATTGCCAAGATGGAGGTCGCTGAAGGCGTTAAGGAGATGCCGGTTGGTCACGGGCCATCAACCGATGCGGCACCTACTTCCAGCAATGTAGCAGTCGCGACTGAGACGAAGTCGGTCGTTCGCAGTGGCAAAATCCAAATCCCGCCCAAAACGCGCAAGTACTTAAAGGAGCGTGGGCTACTTGATGTCGCGGATCAAATTCCGACGACTGGCAAAAAACTAATGCCCGAAGATGTGGACGCGTATTTGGCTGGCCAAGGGGGAGGCGCCGCAGCCGTTTCTGCGGACGAATACAAAATTGTCGATTTGCCGATGTCGCAAATCACATTGAATTACCGACTCGCCCGCGGCACCCAAGTCTGTATTCCCGTCACGGTGATGAATGAAATCGACTGGTCGGCGATCCAAAACTGCCGAGACAAAGTGCGGGATTCGGGCGGTCCAACGGGCTTTGCAATGGCTTGTTGGGCGGTCGTTCAAGCGCTCAAAAACCATGATAAGTTTCGCAGTTCAATGAATGCTGACGGCAAACAATTAAAAGTCTTTCACCGCGTGAATCTGGGCGTTGCCGTCGCATTGCCCGGAGATGAAATGGTGACAGCCGTTGTCCGTGCTGCCGATCAAATGGAAGCCGTTGCTTTTTATTCAGCTCTGGCTGCTCAAATCGAACAAGCCCGGGACGGGAAAGACCAAGCCGATGAATCGACAACGATCACGGTATCGAACATTGGAAAAGCTGGCATGCGTATCGGAATCCCCGCGATTGTGGCTCCGGCAGTGGCAACGCTCGCTATTGGTGAAACGTACTTGCTTCCTGTACCGGATGGAGACGGGTTCAAGTTCCGTCCGTCGGTCACCGCGACCATGAGTTTCGATCATCGAATCGCCAACGGCGTCGGCGCCGCAAATTTCATGAACGACATCAAATCGGAAATCGAAAACTTTTCGGTTTAACCGCCATTCGTGCTGTAAAATATCAATAAACGCGTCAGTGAGTTGAACTCGCTGACGCGTTTTGTATTCTTCGCAAATTGCCGGCAACGTTTACAGACTGCGGCAACGGTTAATTAAATTAAATATCGTTAAATATCGTAATACAAGCAGAATTCGTACGGATGAGGCCGCAACCGCATCTGGTCGACTTCTTCTTCCCGTTTGTAGCTGAGCCAAGTTTCAACGACGTCCTTGGTGAAGACATCGCCCCGCAACAAATACTCGTGATCTTTCTCCAGACAATCTAACGCCTCGGCCAAACTGCCCGGGGTTTTTGGAACGCCCGCAGCTTCTTCGGGCGGAAGATCATAGATGTCTTTATCCAGCGGTTCGCCCGGATGAATCTTGTTTTCAATTCCGTCCAACGCCGCCATCATCAACGCCGAGAAAGCCAAATAGGGGTTGGCACTGGGGTCGGGACATCGAAACTCCACGCGTTTGGCTGCCGGACTATTGGAATACATCGGGATTCGACAAGCGGCCGATCGGTTTCGCTGAGAATAAGCCAAATTCACCGGGGCTTCGTAGCCAGGCACCAATCGCTTGTAACTGTTGGTCGTTGGATTGGTGAACGCCAATAAGCCGGGAGCATGTTTTAAAATGCCGCCGATCGCGTACAACGCCATATCACTCAACCCTGCATATCCATCGCCAGCAAACATCGGGTTGCCGTCTTTCCACAATGAAAAATGCACATGCATCCCAGATCCGTTGTCCGAAAATACCGGCTTGGGCATGAATGTAACGCTCTTGCCGTTCCGATAAGCTACGTTTTTGATAATGTACTTGTACATCATCAAATGATCCGCCATTCGAACCATTTCATCGAACTTCAAATCGATTTCCGATTGGCCGGCGGTACCGACCTCGTGATGTTGGCATTCGACTTTCAATCCGCAATCAATCAAAGTTTGCATCATTTCATTTCGAATATCCATCATTTGATCGATCGGTGGGCAAGGAAAATAACCTTGCTTATGACGGATTTTGTGTCCCAAGTTGGGCATCTCTTCCCGACCACGATTCCATTCGGCTTCGATACTATCAATGTAAAAGAAGCCGGCATCAGGGCGTTGGTCGTAGCGGACATCATCAAAGATGAAGAATTCAGCTTCCGGGCCAAAGTACGCGGTGTCGGCGATCCCAGTGCTTTGCAAATAAGCAACTGCTTTGCGGGCCACATTTCGTGGATCGCGGGTGTAATCCTCATGCGTAATTGGATCCACAACGTTGCAAATCATGTTGAGCGTCGGCAATTCCGTGAAAGGATCCAAAAATGCTGTATCGGGTTGTGGCAACAACAACATGTCGCTCTCGTTGATCGCCTGCCAGCCGCGAATGCTGGAACCGTCAAACCCAAATCCGTCTTCAAAAGAATCTTCTTCCAAAACATCCACCGGGATTGTGGTATGTTGCCATAGACCCGGGAAATCCATAAAACGCAAATCGACCGCTTTGACGCCTTTTTCGCGACAGAGAGCCAATATCTCTTTTGGATTCATCCTAGCTGTTTCCTTTCAAGGTATTGCGAGATGTATTTATGTGATTAAAAAATCAAAGCGGCGACAGAAAGCAACTATCGTGCCGCGTTGAACAAAAATGTAAACTCGAAATACTCGCACAATCACGGATTTGTAATCAATCGCTTACGACCAATGCCGATGTTGTGCGCAACCTTGATATTTATTTCAGCACTCAAGGATTCACCAGATGAATCTCCTTTCCAAACGTGACGCGACCAACGAAGACCATTGGCTTGAATTCGCCAGTCATTGGCTAATTCGCCCTGACACGACTTATTTGAATCACGGCTCGTTTGGTCCGCCGCCTCAGTTTGTCAAACAGGGAAAACGACATTGGGTGGACGCGATGGACGCTCAGCCAATGGATTTTTACACGCGTCATCTGGAACCGGCTTTGGAAAAAACGCGTAGTGATTTGGCTCGGTTCATTGGGACGGTTCAAGAAAACGTTGTTCTGGTCGAAAACGCCACGTACGGAATGAATATCATTGCCGACTCATTCGAGTTGTCTGCAGATGATGAAATCCTGTCCAACAATCACGAGTACGGTGCGGTTCACCGGATTTGGCAACGAAAATGCGAACGCTCCGGCGCCAAATTAAAAATCTGCCAACTCCCGGATCGATTCGAGTCCGACGAACAGATCGTAAAAACCCTCACCGCTCAAATTACCGACAGAACCAAGGCTGTGATCATTAGCCACATTACCTCAGCTACCGCGATCGTGATGCCGTTGGCAGACATTGCCCGTGCATTTAAGGCTCACGGCATCGCTGTTATCGTGGATGGTCCACATGCGCCAGTCCAAGTCGACGTCGACATGGCAGATCTGAATGTCGATTTCTACACCGCAAGTTGCCACAAATGGCTTTGCGCTGGTCTCGGCAGCGGATTCCTGTATGTCGCACCCAAGTGGCAAGATCAAATGGAGCCTCAAGTTAAAAGCTGGGGTCGGCTGTTACCGGCGATTCCGGAGCAATGGTTTGAGGAATTTATTTGGAGCGGGACGAGAGATCCAAGTGCTTACCTTTCCATCTCCAATGCGATCGAATTTATCACCGAGCACATTGGTTTGGAATCGTTTCGCCAAAGATCCAGATATCTCGCTAGCACCGCCGAACAAATGTTTGTCGACGAGTTTGGGATACAAACGATTGCAAACAGACAGCAAGGCCAATACGCATCTATGGCTCAAGTGCCTTTGCCAGCCAACCAGGACTTTTCATCGCTGCAACAGGAACTTTGGGACGAATACAAAATTGAAGTCCCCATTATCCAATTCGATAATCGCTGGTTTGTTCGCGTATCTTGCCATTTGTACAATAACCTGAAACAAATCGAGACGTTGATGCTCGCCATCCGCAAGTTTCTGGTTGGCTGACGCAATTTGGCCTGCCCATCCAATTACGCAATTGGGAGAACTAGCCAGATTCGAGGATTTCGACGATAATAGTTTTATGTGGCCAGAAAACCTTCAAACTGAAGAGCTGCTTGCTCAAGCGAAAGACGGAAACGATACTGCCGTCAACCAGTTGATGGACCGTCATCGAAATTCGTTGCGTCAACTCGTACGCATGCGTTTGGATCAGAAAATCCAACGACGGATTGATGTCAGCGACGTGGTTCAAGATATTTTGGTCGAAGCAAATCGTCGGATGCAAAGATACCTGGACAATCCGGTGATGCCATTTCATTTGTGGCTTCGTCAAATAGCCCGCGACCGGATCATCGACGCACATCGTCGACACCGAGTTTCATCGCGACGTAGCGTCGACCGCGAACAGCCATTGTCGGCACCCAAAGGATACGACGAATCTTCCATGCAATTGGCTGCCTTCATCGGTGATGACGGATTAACGCCCGCCGCCGCCGCGTTGCAGAAAGAAATTGCCGGACGTATCGAAGCAGCGATTACGAAGCTGGACGAAAAAGACAGTGAGATCATCATCATGCGTCATTATGAATTACTCACCAACCAAGAAATTGCTCTAGCGCTCGATTTAACAGAACCAGCCGCGAGCATGCGGTACCTCAGAGCCGTTCGACGACTCAAATCTTTTTTGCAAAACGAATCCCCCGATGAGTCGCAGTTGTCGTAATTGATGGTTTCCCGATGAGCGATCAATCCGGTATCGACAAGATTTCACGAGAACAAGAGTTTGCCAACTTGTTAACCAAGTTGATGGACGACACCCCGAATCCAGCAGAACTCAGTCTTGAAGAAACATGCAAGAATTACCCTGAGTTCGAAGATGAGTTGCGAGAATTATGGGGCACGCTGGTGTTCGCCAACGCAGCCGCGGAAGACCATTCTCAATCGCAGGATCGACCGGAAGAACGGCTCAAGACGTCGTTGCAGTTGCCCTATGATCTCGGCAATTACATTTTGGAAGAAGAAATCGGTCGCGGTGGAATGGGCATCGTCTTTAGAGCGCGACGATTGAACGACGATCGCATGGTCGCAATCAAAATGATTCTGGCGGGAGATTTTGCGTCCGAGGCCGAACGAAAGAGGTTTCACGCAGAAGCTGAGGCCGCCGCAATTTTGGACCATCCCAATATCGTGCCAATATTCGAAATCGGCGAACACCAAGGGATGCCGTACTATTGCATGAAGTTTATCGAGGGTCAGACGCTGAGCCAACGTCTGGCCTCCGGCCCATTACCCACGCGACGTGCGGCGGTCATGCTGCAGAAAATCTGTAACGCGATTCAATATGCCCACCGCCAAGGCGTCCTTCATCGGGATATCAAACCTTCCAACATATTAATCGACGAAGACGGCGATCCATACGTGGTCGATTTCGGATTGGCAAAACAACAGTCCAATGTGAATACGTTGACAAAGACTGGCGCTGTTCTGGGCACGCCTTCGTACATGTCGCCAGAACAGGCAGCGGGAGCAAGAAGTCAAGTTGACAATGCAACTGACATTTATGCTTTGGGCGCCGTTTTGTATCACATGGTCACGGGAACACCACCGTTTTTGGGTGAAACCCCAGTGGACACCGTTCTGATGGTCATGGAACAAGACCCAATCAACCCACGTGTCCTCAATCCGAGGATTCATCGTGACCTGGAAGGCATCGTGTTGCGATGTTTGCAGAAACCCAAAGACCTAAGGTATGCAACGGCGACTGGGCTTTCAGATGACCTGGATGCGTATCTCAATGGACTTCCGGTTTCAGCACGAGAGGGTCGTTTGGCACAGGTCATCGGACATTTGTTGCGAGAAACGCATCATGCAGGCGTGTTGGAGAACTGGGGCGTACTTTGGATGTGGCACAGCTTAGTCCTTTTAGTTACCTCGATCGCCACGCACTCGGTTTACGCGGCCGGTGAAACCAAAGGACTGTTCTATGTGTTTACATGGAGTTCCGGTTTTGCGATTTGGGCGTTTGTGTTTTGGCGCCTCCGACGACGCATGGGCCCCGTCACGTTTGTCGAACGTCAGATCGCTCATGTTTGGGGCGCCGCGATTTGTCTCGTCTTGTTTATTTATCCCATCGAACTGTGCTTGGAACTGGCACCGCTTGATTTGGCTCCGTTCTTGGCGGTCGTGACTGGACTCACGTTTGTTATCAAAGCTGGAATTCTGTCCGGAACGTTTTACTTTCACGCCATCTCACTGTTCGCAACTGCCGTCTTAATGATGGTCAAGCCAGATTGTGCGATGCTGTTTTACGGCGCGACCTCTTCTGCTTGTTTCTTTTTCCCAGGTCTAAAGTACTATCGACGCAGCCGCAGTAAATTCCTCAGCCACTCTAACCCATAGACCTAATCAGCCTTGGTAATATTCATCCAGAAATTCAACGCCCACTAAGAATAAAGGGTGGTCGATTCCAACGGAACTGTTGTGCCGGACTCTGGCGATTGCCGAAATGCCAAATTGCGAAAATGAAATTCTCACGAATTCGTGAACCAACGCCTCTGGATTAACGAACGCCATTCCCTTCAGACTGATATCACTCGACATCGCTGAAAATCCGTCACCGTCAGGTCGAAAATCAGACGTTAGTGGCTGAATGCTTAGTGTCACTCGCACCGAATGGCGGCAGAATTGTCGACGACAAGACGAATTCAAATCTTGTTCGATCAATGACCGTACAAATTGCAGCAAATTCGGTTGTTGAAGCTTGGACGTAGGAAGTGCGTGAGATAGGTCAGGTTCGCGCAAAACAGGCTCCTGAAACAGAAGAGAAGAAAAGGTGGGTAAAAGTCGTTCTTCATAAAACCATAGCTTACTTTTTTTGTTGATTTCAATTAAACAGTCGATTCAATGAAAAAGGAGGCCCCGACGGGCCTCCTTTGACAGTACTTACTCGATTTTGGTCCGGAAGACACTAACGACCGATTGTCGGTGGGTTCTTCATCAAGAAATCGCGCGGCCCTCGAGTCGTATAGTACGGGTAAGCGTAAGTTGGTGCCGCATTCCCACCGAACCCATTGCCTTGGGCCGGGGCTCCGGTGTGAGGCAACTCGCCGCCATACGGATGGGGTGAACCGTTTGGCCGGAAAAAGAATCCTTTCACGCGACCGGCTAGCCCAGCGCCACCACCGATTGCACCGCAGCCGTCTGGACCGCAACCAGTATCGCAGCCGCCACTACTGTTGGAACAATCCGAATGGTTTGTTCCAATGGCGTTACTGCCACCACATTCTCGACAACCCATGCAACCGACCGTGGCTCCTAGTCCGCGACAACTGCCAAGCAGGGCAGCAGCACCTTCTGCTCTGGCGGCCAAAGCACCGCCGAAGGGCCGGGGCACAGTCACTCCGTTCCCCATCCAACTCTTCCATTGTCCCGCAACATAGGATTGACCTACTTCACAAGAGTCACAACCGCAGCCGTTGGAGGTCTGGGCCGAATCCAAATAGGCGCCACACATCGGACCGCAGTCATAATTGTAATCCGAGAAATTCGCGTTTGCCCCATCGTCACAAGCGGCCGCACCACGACCAAGTAATTCGCCACGATTCAGGCCCAGCGATGGCAAATGAAATCCGCCGCCACGCAGCCCACTGCCGCCACCACAGTCACCTTCGTTACAAAAGCCATTCCATCGGTTACCACAGTCAGAACCGTTTTTGATTGCCGCACAGCCGGTAAAAATCATCAAACAGGCGACCAATGCAACTCCACAAATTGTGCGCATTGTTTTTTCCTTCAAGAATCTCGGGTCTAATAAAAACGAGGATTAAACAATCACCAAGACTGCGATCCTCGTGTCGCCGATTCGCTACGGCGTTATCCAGCAGACAGATACGGGTTGTTTGTCCACTACGACGTTAATCGTCCACGCGAGAAGGAAAATTGAATAATTCGCTAAAGGCGGTAAACTCTAGCAAGGCGGAATTCTTGTTTCGTAAAGCCCCTCAAAAATGACGACTCCACAAAACGAAACTCAGACCCAGCAGCTGAAAACTGCCCAATTTTCAATTCGCTCCATCATGGTCATTACTTTGATCATGGCGGTCGCATCCACGGCCATGGGACAACTGTGGCGAGTAGCCAACGGACAAGTTCAAGATGTGGGACCGTTTATTTTGGTTACCTCGATGGCCCCTTTGGGCGTCATGATCGCCACGTATTGGCTGTTCCGCTTAATCGGAAAACTCTAATTTTGATTGTGGCATGCATTTTGCTGTATGTTCGTGCGGAAGTGGTTCGCCCACGAATTGCTTTACGCAAATTGGGGGCGGAACAGAGACGAGGCAGTGCCCGGGTTACTTGCTTTTGCGGGTAACCCAGGCCGAAATTATTAGATTTTTTTGATTTATGGACACAGCCGTGGAGATGTTTGGCAGAAGTCATCTCCACGGCTTGTTCTATTTTGGTGCAGCACAATTGCACACGTGTATTATTTTAATACACTCCGTTTTGGTTGACCTCCCACTTCGATTAGAATTTTATTAGTACTGAGGATTGGATCGTTTAGACCAGAGAAGCGAGGAACTCGATGTTTAGTCCCCACCATTTGACTGTACTCGCCTTCACGTTTTTGGTTTCAGCCAATGTGAACGGGCAACCGTTTGTTTCATCTCCGGTTCAGGTCGAGCGAATCAATGCGCTGGTTGCCGAAGTCTGGAATGACTACGAGGTTCGTCCGTCGCCGGCAGCAACCGATTATGAATGGTGTCGCCGCCTGTATCTCGATTTATTAGGGCGGATTCCAACCGTCAGAGAGCTCAACGAATTTACTGATAACAAAGATAAAGATAAGCGCGGACAACTTGTAAACCAATTGTTGTATGGTGATCACTACACCGAGGAGTTTGCTCGCAACTGGACAACCATCTGGACCAATTTGCTGATCGGTCGTACCGGCGGAAACGGAAACAATTCCATGGTTAGTCGTCCAGGGATGCAAAAGTTTCTGCGTGACTCATTTGCGCGTGGCAAACCGTTTGACAAATTTGTTCGCGAGCTAATCACCGCGACTGGAACGACCACTCCGGGCGAGGAATCGTTTAACGGCGCAACGAATTTCTTGATTGACAAGGTCAACGACGACAATGGGGCATTGGCCACTGCAACGACATCTCGGCTGTTTCTGGGTCTGCAGATTCAATGTACGCAATGTCACAACCATCCGTTCAACGATTGGAAACAACAAAAGTACTGGGAGATGAACGCGTTCTTTCGTCAGACGCGAGCGTTTCGTGGCGGCAACCGGCGGATGGACAATGCCGCTGCCAGATTGGTTGACCAGGATTTTGCCGGTGAAGGCCGTCCGCGGGACTACAACAAGCCGCCAATTTTTTATGAGTTGAGAAACGGTGAGATGCGTGTTGCCTACCCCGTATTCGTTGACGGCACGGCAATTGACCCCAGTGGCTACGTAAAAAACGTCAACCGTCGTGGTGAGTTAGCCAAACTGGTTACAAATTCCGAGTACTTTCCCAAGGCAATCGCCAATCGGATTTGGTCACATTTCCTAGGTTATGGTTTTACCAGTCCGGTCGATGACTTGGGCCCACACAATCCACCGACGCATCCAGAATTGCTTGGTTTCTTGGCTGAAGAGTTCCGAGACACGGGATACAACTTGCGCGATTTGATTTCTTGGATTGTTCTGAGCCGACCTTATGGGTTGTCAAGTAAAATTGGCAAGTCCAATGAAACGGACGATCCGCTGTTGGGTGAAGCGCCAAAATTTTCGCGGTTTTACCTTCGTCAAATGCGAGCCGAGGAACTTTACGAGTCGCTGATCACGGCCAACGAGGCCGGAGAATCTGGTGATTACGAGGCCAAGGAACGCCTCAAGAATCGATGGTTGCAACAGTTCAGTCAGGCTTTTGGGACCGACGAAGGTGACGAAACGACGACATTCAACGGAACGATTCCTCAGGTTCTGATGATGTTCAACGGCGAGTTGATTCGCGGCGCCACTGGCAATGCCAAAGGCAGCATGATTGGCGAGTTGATTCAAAGTGGAATGAATTACGAGGACCAAATCGAGTATTTGTTCAAGGCGGGACTAAGTCGAAAACCGAAACGAAATGAAGCTCAGTTGGCGGGGCAGTTTTTGCGCGCCAATAGCGGCAACGTTGCAGAGTCCCTTCGCGATATGTGGTGGGTAATCCTCAACAGCAATGAGTTTATTTTCAATCATTAATCAAGCGTCAAGATTTTTTTAGCGAAGGTACGAACATGAGCTTTACAACCCCCACAGGAATGAGTCGTCGTCACTTTATGCGCCACCTCGCCGGTGCTTCCGCTTTGACTGGCAGTGCCTTGGCTATGGGGCACACCTTGAATGCACATGCGAACGAATTGAGTAGCAAACGCAAGTCCGCGATCTTGTTATGGATGGGTGGAGGCCCAAGCACGATCGATATGTGGGACATGAAGCCAGGAGCCACAACGGGCGGACCATTTAAAGAAATCGGGACGACGGGCAATGTTCGCATCTCAGAACACCTACCAACGATCGCACAGCACATGGACAAAATGTCGATCGTTCGCTCGATGAGTACTCGTGAAGCGGACCACCAAAGGGGCCGGTACTATATGCATACTGGTTACGTTCCCAACCCCAGTATTATTCACCCTAGCTACGGTTCGGTCGTCGCTCACGAGCTGGCCGAAAGCCGACCAGAACTACAGATTCCACCTTTCGTATCCATTGGAGGTGGAAGTGAGGGGCCTGGGTTCTTGGGTATGTCGTGGGCTCCGTTTGCCGTCAACTCCAATGGTGACGTTCGCAATTTAAATATGGGTATGGAGCCCGGTCGATTGACGCGGCGGATGCAAGCTTTGTCGTTGGTCGAGTCTGGCTTTATCAAGGAAAACCGCGGAACCGCGGCTGCCGAGCATGCGAAAGTCTTAGACAAAACTCTCAGCCTGATGACCAGCAAGCAAATGGCAGCTTTCAAAGTCGAAGGAGAACCTGCCGCAATACAAGAGCGATACGGCCGCAATAATTTTGGTCGTGGATGTTTAATGGCCAGGCGACTGGTTGAAGTCGGAGTTCCATTCGTCGAAGTCAGTTTGGGCGGTTGGGACAATCACAGTAACATCTTTAACACGCTTGAAAATCAACGTTTACCAACTTTGGACAAAGCGATGAGCGCGCTAATCGAAGATTTGACGCAACGTGGCATGCTGGAGGATACGATCGTTCTCTGGATGGGCGAATTTGGTCGAACGCCAAGAATTAATGGTAACACCGGCCGAGATCACTGGGCGCGTAGCTGGAGCGTCGTTGTGGGCGGTGGAGGATTGAATCCTGGCATTGCTGTCGGGAAAACCAATGAAGACGGGACCAAAGTGGAAGGTCAGTCCTTTACGTCCGAGGACCTAATGGCGACGATTTGCCAAGCGATGGGAATTTCCTTGAAAACCGAATTCACAAGCCGTTCGGGCCGCCCAATGAGGATTGCCAATAGCGGCAAAATCATCTCCGAGTTGGTCGGCTAGCGACCACCTGACTGTCATTTTGTTTACCAGGCCAGCAAATTCGTGCTGGCCTTTTTTTTCGACTACGGTTTCGATCCTAGCTGCCGGCACAGTTAGCCATTGCGGCATACAAAGCAGCCAAGTGCTGGCAGAAACTGCTATTGGTCCTGAACTTCGCTGCAGCCTATCATTACTTATCGATAAGTGTGGGAATCGCTGACTGCAATGACAAAAAGGATGTTTGTTAAATGAGACGTTTGGGTGAGTTGGCACAAATATTAAATGCCCCGCTGTTTGGCGAAGCCGATCTGATCATTGAAGACGCCAAAACGACGGCGCGAGCCTCGATTCGAGACATTACTTTCGCATGTTCAGAACCGCATTGGGAATTATTTCTAAGAGTCGATGCCAAAGCGGCCATCGTTTCAAAATCAGTGAGCATTCCCGCCCCTGTCCCGGGCAAATCTTATATTCAAGTTGAAGATGCGGAGATCGCATTTGAAACCATTGTGCGACTGTTTCGGCCAGCCGATCGAACATCCGAAAAAGAAATTAGTGATTTGGCCATTGTTTCTGAGTCTGCAAAAATCGGCGATGCGGTGACCATTTATCCCGGCGCTTACATTGGTGAGGACGTACAAATTGGAAGTGGTTGTGTGATCTTTTCCAACGCAACCGTATTGGCCGGCACGACGCTAGGAGCAAACACCGTCATATTCCCGAACGTCGTCCTGTACGAGCACACCATTGTCGGAGAAAGATGTTTGATTCATGGTGGTGCTGTGATTGGTGCGTACGGTTTTGGATATAAATCGTCTACAAAACATGAATTGAGTGCGCAATTGGGCAACGTTGTCATCGGCAATGATGTCGAAATTGGAAGCAATACGACCATCGATCGCGGAACCTGGGACTCGACGTTTATCGGCGACGGCACAAAACTGGATAACCTGGTGATGATTGGTCACAACTGCAAGATCGGTAAACACAATCTGTTTTGTTCACAAGTCGGCATCGCCGGCAGCACCCAAACCGGAGACTATGTTGTGATGGCAGGGCAAGTCGGAATCGGTGACCATCTGGAAATCGGTGACAAAGTTACCATCGCGGCGCAATCGGGAGTCATGAACAACCTCGCTTCCGACAAAGTCTATCTTGGCTCACCGGCTATCCCTGCTCGCGATCAAATGCAGATCCATGCGACAGTAGCCAAATTGCCAGAGATGCGAAAACAACTCAGGAGCTTACAGAAAGTCGTCGACCAGTTAATCGCAAGTTCTGTCGATTTCGCCAATGACGCGGCTTAGCAGACTCGGGTGCAGCCTTGCAGGTTTCGGAAACAAGAACAGTTGGTCTGGTTGCCGGTTGGGGTCGGTTCCCCATCGTCGTCGCCGAGGCGCTACGCAACGCTGGCCACAAAGTCGTATGCGTTGGCATCATCGGACACGCGGATGCAGCGCTGGAAGAGATCTGCGACGAGTTTAAATGGTTCGGACTGACAAAAATGGGACACCAGTTTCGGTACTTTCAACGCCAAGGTGTTGAAAGTGTGACCATGGCTGGCAAGGTGTTCAAGACCTTGCTATTCCAGAAAAACTATCTATGGCACAACCTGCCCGATTGGACCTGTTTAAAGTTTTTTATACCTGTTTTACGGTCAAGGGATCGCAAAGATGACACTTTGCTTGGTACGGTAACCGATATGATCGAGAGTTTCGGATTTGATTATACCGCTGCCGTCGATATCGCGCCTGAGTTGCTGGTTTCCCAAGGCGTGATGACGCGCCGTAAACCAACCGCTGCCCAAAAAGCTGATATCCGTTTTGCCTGGGAAATAGCAAAAGAAATGGGACGGCTGGACATCGGTCAAAGTGTGGCGGTGAAAGGCAGAGCTATCCTGGCCGTCGAAGCAGTTGAGGGAACGGACGAGTGCATTCGACGCGCGGGCTCCCTTTGCTCAGCCGGCGAATTTGTCGTCGTCAAAGTAGCCAAACCTCAACAAGACATGCGATTTGATGTGCCGACGGTGGGCTTGTCGACTTTGGAAGTCATGCGTCAATCTGGCGGACGCGTTTTAGCCATCGAAGCGGAAAAGACCATCGTGTTGGACCAGGATCGATTCATTAAACAAGCAAACCAATACGGCATCGCGGTCACGGCGATCGGAGATCTCTTGAGTTCAATTTAGCCGTAGCATTTTTGGGGATGTGGTCGCATCGTGCGCTACCAGTTGAATAGGACGGCGAACACAGTTCCAGCCGTAAAACACATCGCCAATACGATAAGTTGTAGCTTAGTTTCAATCATGAGATTAGCCTCCCGTTAATCGCCAATCGGCGAGGAACTTGTTTGCTGTCGGTACGCGACAGCTGACTTGACCAAGCCCGAAATCGTACAACACTTCAAATTCAACGCGATGGCAAAGGCAGAGATTTCGGATTGGAATTGGTGCTGCACGATAACCTGTAACGTTCAAACTGCGCGTGGCGATCAAAAGGTCCGAATAAGTCCTACAATCGCGCCAACCGCTACTTCCCAGCGGTCGACATAATCGATTCAACCATTGCACCAGGCAGTTTTGGAGCAACCTAAAGAACTCGTTCCATTCGATTCGATGATCATAACAGTGCCGAAAGTCCGAGTGATTCATCGTGATTTAAATTCGCTCGAACTTGTGTGGCGGCCCTTGCAGTCACCAAAGTGGTAACCAAGAATCCATAACGCTGATCCAAAATGAACCGCACTTCCTTACCATTGATTGAAATTTTGACCACGTTGGTTGTGCTCTTCGCTTGCATTATTGCGGTTGTGCCTGGTGCCGACGTTGCCGTACTAGATTTTTTTGATTCGTGCTTTGTCGATCGGGTTGCAGAGAAAAATGAGCTTGAGTCGAATTGGTCGAACTCCTTTGGTCAACCGAAACTACAGATTGCACCGCTAGTTCAGGAAAATGTTCAGTCCCCGGATTCGCAATCGCCAGTTGTGGGTCCACCTGAACGAGTTGCTAGTCGTCTTGTTGAGCCACTAACGACCAACACGCAAGAATTGCTGCTACCAGAACAGAGACTTCCCAGGCTAGAGCTGAACGCGTTCGGCAACACGGAAACCGTCGAACTTGAAATCCAAAGCGAGTTCCTGGACGAACCAAACTCGTTAGAGTTCAGTGAAAAAGAATTCCCAGACGAGCCTGCAATTGCCCCTCCCGTACCGGACGAGGCGATAGATCATGGCAATGCGCCCGCTTGTGAGAGTGACTTCGAATTCATCGAAATGCCGATGCAATCGTTCCATAGGATCGCCGAGACGACAGCTGCTACGTTCGTCAGGAACAAATTTTACTTAGGTTCCAATTCCGATGATGAAGAACTGAGTGCGATTTCCAACGACCCTCGGCGAATTGACAATCTTCACGTTGACGATCAAGATTCAATATTGGATTCGGTCGGACAAGGAGAGACCGTGGAACCATCCAATCCAATGGCCAAAACATCGGACGTCGATCAGTGGCAAATTCGCGAACTCCCGACATTTTATGATGGTTTTGCGCCAGTTGATCGGCAGCCCATGACGGCGCCAAGTATGATCCGCAACGACAACCATTTTATACCGCTCCATTAGACCACCGATGCTTCACCAATGGCGGGTCAGCAACTGAACCGCCGCAATGCGGATTGGATACTGGCCTCATCAATCATAGCGCCGCCTTTCTTGCGAACCTGAATTTTTCGATACCACTAAACCTGCGAAAACGAAGAATTTGTGGTGCATCAAAACTTATGCGTTCTTCTCGCAGCGGCTAAAATTCTTGCTTTTAATTTTGACGTCTTCACTCGAACGTTGGGCAAGCCACTTGAAAGCTACAATCGTCATCCCAGCTCGTCTACATTCGACGCGACTGCCACGAAAACTGATGCTCCGAGAGACCGGCAAGGAATTGATCTTGCACACATTAGCAGCCGCATCACAAAGCCGTTTGGCCAATCAAGTCATCGTCGCAACTGATAGCTCAGAGATCCAAAAAGTCGTTGAATCCGCGGGCGGTATCGCAGTGATGACAGACGCCAACCATGTCAGCGGCAGTGACCGGGTAGCCGAAGCCGCCCGCCAAGTTGACGACGAAATTATCGTGAATGTTCAAGGCGACGAACCGGAATTGGACGGAGCCTCGATCGACTTATTGATTCAAACGCTACGTGAGCAGCCCGAATCCAAGATTGCAACTCTTGCCACGCCGATTACATCTGAATTGGCGTATGCGGATCCAGCTTGTGTCAAAGTCGTTACGGACTTGAAGGGTAGGGCGCTTTATTTCAGTCGCCGGCCGATTCCCGCATTGGTCAAAAGTGACGACTTCTCAAATTGGAAAGCCAAGGCTCCGAATGGACTATTGCAGCACATCGGAATCTACGGCTATCACAATGCGAGTCTGCAAGAATTTTGCCAGTTGCCACCGACGACGCTTGAACAAATGGAATCATTGGAGCAGCTTCGGTTTCTGGCCCATGGGTATCACGTTTACGTGCGTATCGTCGAGCATTTCGCTCAAGGCATTGACACGCCCGAAGATTACGCCGCGTTTGTCAATCGACATGGCAAAGGGTAAGATAACTCGTCGCGAGACATGGCTGTCCGACTTATTGAGCCGCTGTTTAGCGGGGTAAAACAAGGATTTTTGGCAATGATGACAAGGTACATTTTCGTTACTGGCGGTGTCGTCAGTTCATTAGGCAAGGGTCTGACCAGTGCATCGATCGGGATGCTATTGGAGCGACGCGGACTGAAGGTTCGGATGCAAAAGCTGGACCCGTATATCAATGTTGACCCGGGCACGATGAGCCCTTATCAACATGGCGAAGTGTACGTTCTAGATGACGGTAGCGAAACCGACCTCGATCTTGGCCATTACGAACGTTTTACGAATAGCGATTTGACGCGGGATTCCAATTACACGACGGGTCAGATTTATTTGCGCGTTATCGAAAAAGAACGTCGCGGAGAATTCCTGGGTAAGACGGTTCAAGTGATTCCACACGTTACCAATGAAATCAAACAATGTATCGCTAAACTCGGTAACGATGAAACCGACGTCGTGATTACGGAAATTGGCGGGACGGTCGGCGACATCGAAAGCCAACCCTTTCTCGAAGCCATTCGGCAGTTTTCGCAGGACGTCGGTAAGGAAAACTGCTTGTACATTCACTTGACGTTGGTTCCCTACTTGAAAGCAGCGGCCGAATTGAAAACCAAGCCGACCCAACACTCGGTGGGCCAGTTACGGCAAATTGGTATTCAACCCGATATTTTGATCTGTCGCACGGAACGCGAGTTGCCCGCTGAAGATCGAGAAAAAATTGCGTTGTTCTGTAATGTCCCTGCCAATTCCGTCATTGAAGAACGCGACAAAGACTTTTCGATTTACGAGGTCCCACTGAGTCTATTCTCTCATGGACTTGACAGATTGATCATTAACAAACTCAATCTGAATTCAACGACGATTGAGTTGGACGATTGGAAAGACTTGCTGCACCGTTTGCGCAACCCGGAAACGGAAATCAGCATCGCGGTAGTAGGCAAATATGCCGAACACAAAGACGCTTACAAGTCCATATATGAGGCTATTGATCATGCCGGATTGGAAAACCATGCCCAAGTCCGTATCGGTCGTATTCAAAGTGAAGAAATTGAGCGAGAGGGCCCGGAGCGCTTGCTGTCGGGATATGATGGAATACTGGTTCCAGGCGGTTTCGGTGAACGTGGTACAGAAGGAAAAGTCGATGCCATTCGATTTGCGAGAGAAAAGAACATTCCGTTTCTAGGTATTTGTCTAGGCATGCAATGCGCTGTTATTGAATTTGCTAGGAATGTGGCCGGCTTGACTGGAGCCAATTCGACCGAATTTGACAAAGACACGCCCTTTCCTGTCATCTGTTTGTTGGACGAACAGAAGAATATTACAGACAAAGGTGGAACGATGCGTTTGGGAGCCCAAACCTCGCATTTGGCCCCGAACTCGCGCGCCGCGGACTGCTACGGTACCTCTCAAATTGCCGAGCGGCATCGACATCGCTACGAATTTAACAATGTATTTCGCCAACAATTTGAAGCACACGGCATGACGATAACGGGTACCAGTGAAAACCAAACACTGGTCGAAATCGTAGAAATTGACAATCACCCTTGGTTTGTGGCAGTACAATTTCACCCTGAGTTCAAATCAAAGCCGACTGGCCCCCATCCATTGTTTTCAGGCTTTGTGCAAGCCGCTGCGAGAAGAAGCGGACGCGATAGTTTGGTCACGACCCAAAATTGACAAGATCAAAGGAGTTCCAATGACAGAAGAGCGCGAACCCAAAATCATCGTCGACGACGATTGGAAAGCACAAGTTCAGCAAGAAAAAGAACAGCTCGACAGCGAAGCAGAGAATGCGGAGCCGGCGGGAGATATTCCCGAGGCTTCGTTTGGTTTGTTGGTGACAACCATGACAACTCAAGCATTGTCTGCCATGGGATTCGTCCCCAACCCGGTCACGGGTAACGCCGAACCGAACCGCCCTTTGGCCAAACATTTCATCGATTCGCTGGGCGTTCTTCAAGAAAAAACAGTTGGAAATCTGACAGACGAAGAGAACAATTTGTTAACCGAATCTCTACACCAATTGCGAATGGCATTTGTCGCCGCCCCGCCGACCGCTGAGCCGGAAGATTCGAAAAGCTCGTCAATCGAATTGCCTTGATGTAGAATGAAGCTGAGAAATTTTGCCCCGACGCGGTCTTCTTGTTCTGCGACTTAGGCTACGATGAGCGCTCCCTGGAAAAAAAAACGATCTAAAACAAAAATCGCCAAAAGATTGGCTTGGTTTTTGACATTGCTTTTAATAGCAGGGGTGACCGGCGCCGTGATTTATCTCAACTCACGCCCCAATGAAAAAACGCAAGCGACTATTGAGCAAAAAGATTTGGGCTATTCTCAGATTCGCGACAATGGGACGCTGCTGCAAAAAAAGAACCTGCTCCACGAGTTAAAGTCGAAGAGAATTGCTCCCAACTTGATTCCCGTAAAGCTCGATACTAACCGCAAGATTTCGGAAATCGCAGATTCGATTATCGAATATCCAGACGTCGAAGAGGTAGATCGCGTGTTTGCGGTCAAAGCCAAATTGTTGGCATTGGGAACTTCGTATCAGACCGCCGTTGGCAATGGTTTAAATGATCCATTTATTGCCGATCAACTGGTTGGAAATGCCAAACAGTATCTTGACGATCCAAACCGAGATGTTGCGAGGGAAGCTCATTTAAGTTTGGCCAAAGCAATGATATCGGAAACGATTCGTCGACAAATTTTGGGTGGGACGGATAAAGTCGAAGACACGATGTTGCAACTGTTTAAGACTTTTCCTGACGACGACATCGTGATTGCAGTTACGAAAGATTTGTTCACTGTCTATCGCGCGTTTGATGCGGATGCCTCCGTAAGTCTGGCGAAAAAGATTGCGGAAGTCACCGATCAGTCCGAATCGCCTGAAACTCAACAACTGTCGAGATTCATGAAAGACATCATTCTCTTGTTCGACACGGGTATCGGTAACTATCCGACTATCAATTCGGTCAAGGTATCGGATGTGGACTTCATGAATCGCATGAATCAATTGAATGATAATTTAGAAGCTGGCCCCACAGTGATGGTGCAGCTGGAAAATGGCATTAGTTTTTTTGAGCGGCAGGGCAAACACGAGCTCGCCGTTCAACTCTGCAATCGTATGCTGGAAAAAGCAGATCAACGGGCCATCCCGGAAGCCGCCGAATTTTCGAAATCGGCGGCTGAGCGAGGCCTAGTACGCAATTCATTAGTCGGGACCGAATGGGATTTTGCGACAACTGATTATTTTGGTGATTCCATTACAAATGATAAGTTTCAGAACCGAATCGTAATGCTTGTTTTTTACAAGACTCAAGCAGCCAGTTCGATTCCGTTCGTTCAAACCATTTCTCAATTGGCCAATCAGTTTTTGGGTCAGGCCGTTGATTTTGTGATGGTGGAAGTAGGCCAGGCCGACCAAGCTCCATTGGCCAGCCAAAACAAAAAGCAATGGGTCACCATTCGCAGCCAAATCGATGAGCCGCACAAATACCTGAAACAATGCCCAACAAAAAAATTCCCTTATGCCGTGTTGATCGATCGAAGGGGAATTGTCAAATCTATCAATTTTGCGTTCGATGAAACGCGGACGAAAATAGAAGACCTGTTGGCGCGTTAGCAAACCGCGAATCCAAAGTAGCAGTTTTTCGAGAATTTGACGCAAATATAAAGCTAGATTTCAACGTTCAAACTGCAATTGGCAGTGATTTATTGTAGAGAAATATGCCATGAGTTCATCTAGTCGAAGACGCCGAAGATCTAAGTCCAGCTCTTCTTCGTTCAAAGCCAACAAAAAACGATCGGCATTTCGTACGTTCGTGGAAACTGCAATGGGGGTTTCCATCGGCGCGGCTATTATACTTGGAGTGGTTTGGTATTACTTCATTCGCGAAGCTCCCGAACCAGAATCCAATTCTGCAGTCACCGAAAACGTCGTTGAGAATAACGTCGTTACTAAGACGGACAACTACATCGCGATTCGCGATGGAGGAAGACTGAATGAACAAGTAGAATTGCTGGCGAAACTGAGCCAATGGCCTAGGGATGCTGAAACACCCATCAAGTTAGACACGCTTGGCAAAAGACTGGAACTCGCAGAAACCGTCCTGGAGCACCCTGAACTGGACGAAGAAAATCGCGTGATCGCCGCCCGTGCAGCGCTAAGTGCTGCCGGCCAAATCTATGGGATCTGCTTGGACGAAGACATCGATTCCGACGGTAACGTTCAAAAAGACTTGCAACGAATTTCCAATAAGTTTTTAAATGACAAAGACCCCGTCGTCGCGCGAGAAGCGAAAATGTCGGAAGTCAAGCTTTTGGTTTATGACAATATTGGTCGTGATTTGGCTGGTTCGTACGACAGAATTCAGCGGGAAATCCTTAACTTAGTCAATCAATCTCCAAACGATCCGTTTGCCCTCGCGACCATTCGTCTGTTAGCAGGGCGCGTCAAAGCTGCGGATACCGTTTTCGGTGACAAATTGTATTCAGTCGTCTTGGCGGAGTATCAATCACTGCCGAACCTCGACAAGAAAATGTTGCCCGCACTAAAAAGCATGGAGGACAAAATAGCAATCAGCCAGTCGGAAATTGGCCTGTTAACACCGGAAATTGCACGAACCGAAAAGTTCGAAGCGTACTTTCAAAAACTCACCTCGCTGATCAACAGAACCGATACTGGAATTGACTACATCAACCGTTTGTATAGCGTTGTTGGTTTCTTAGAAGGCGTTCGCGAGCACAAGAAAGCGATTCGCGTGCTTAACAAGATTCGCGATTCCGTCCAAAATCGAACGGATTTCAATGCAAAAGTGCAAGCCGATCGTTTATCGAGATTTGGATTGATAAGGAATAGTGCAATCGGCAAGAAACTGGATTTCAACGACACCGACAGCAGTGGATTGCCCGTCGACGTTTCCATTCTGAAAAATCGTCCGGTGGTCTTGGCATACTATTCGCCAAATAACCCGAACTCAGAAAACGTGCTTAATGAATTGAACCAAATTTATTTAATGACGGTGAACACTGGCGTCAAATTCGTTGCCATTGCAGTTGAAGCACCGCAAAGTGGAAAACTGGATTTCGCATTCCATCCCGAATGGATAAAAATCCAGAGTATACCCCCTAGTGGTCCGCAAGATAGTGACGACAAACTAAGCCAGATTTTTAAGCGATTGCCGGTCAGCCACGTACCTTACTTTGCGCTAGTCGATCCGGACGGAATCCTTCGAGAGATAAATATCCCAACCAATCAATTGAAGACGCGGGTTGAAGCCATCGTTTCGTCGGCGCGCTAAATCCAATTTTAAAGAAGCCGGTCAGTTCCCATGCATGGTTTGCATGCGAATATGAATCATAAGAGTTTCGAACTCTATGCGCTTTCACTAGCAATACAATTTACCTTGCCAGATAGAGGAATCTCAAGCTCGTCGACTGCAAGCAATTCTCTGACCGCTTTCAATACATTCAACAAAAGTTGGCTTTGATAACGGTACGGATTAGAACAAAGCGCCACCAAACGATGTGGTTTTGGCCCCGCCAAGGAACGATAAACAATGTTGCCATTCCGAGTTTCTTGGCAAGCCATTTGCGGAACAAAGGAAACTCCATGTCCCAATGAAACCAAGTTTTGAACCGTGACTAATTGGTGAATCCTCGTCGTTACAACCGGCTGAAAATGATGCTGATTACAGAACGACTCAATGTTTTCAACCAGGCAATGCGCTTCATTTAAGAAAATGAATGGCTCTTCTTTCAAATCGTCGATATGAATTACGTCTTGATTGCAAAGCGGGTGTTCTCGCGAAATCGCCAACAACAACTCTTCGCGAAAGAGTGGTTCGATAGACAAATACTTTGCTTCAGCGGGCATCGCCAGTATACCGACGTTGATTTGACCGCTCGAACATCCTTTTAACAAATCCGATGTGACACACTCCCCAACCATAAAATTGGCAGACCCAAATTCAGAGCTAATCGAAGACAGCAACTGTGGCAGCAAATAGGGCCCAATCGTCGGAATCGCAGACAAACTTATTCGTCCCGTCTGGCCATCATCGGTAATTTGGCGTTTGGCGTCGTCAACCAAATGCAATATTTTTTCGGCGTGATTCTTCAACAAGTTGCCAGCGGTTGTCACTTGAATGGTGCGCCCTTGTCTCTCAAACAAGGGTTGGCCGAGTTCTTTCTCAAGCTTAGCGATCTGCTGGCTCAACGCCGGTTGAGAAACGGAACAATCCTGTGCAGCTTTGGTAAAGCTTTTGTGTTCGACGATCTTAATAAAATATTTGAGCTGACCCAAATCCATGAGAAAAATTCCAAATTTAGGTGGTCACAACGAGAGCATTATCTAGTCAACAATTGAGCAATGCAAACAACTTTTTGTGATTCCTCCAAATTTGTTGCTTGAGTCACGGACCGCTCGATTCGCGCAAAAAAATAGCAGCATTCGTTTGAATACTGCTGAAACTGTTCAGATGACGGAGAAATCGACGTCGAGATCTAGTTCTGAAAAATCGTCTGAAACGTATCGGCAAAAATGATCTCTTGAGGAACGGCCGAATACAAGGTTTGCGTCAAATACAGGTCGACTGCTTCCGAAATTCGCTGAATCGGCTTTCGCGGCAGCAATACAATATCGGAGTCACGCAAATAGATTTCGTCCGATGGAAAGGGGCGCCGGCCGTGAATCGCCCCAGCCAAATCCAATCGCGTTGCCGTCAACCGCCAGGCCTCATCCCTTCTAAATACAACGACATTCCGTAAGTTCGCGCCTTGCAAGTCTCCTTGAGCCAATGCAATGGCTTGCATCACCGTCGTCGGTCCCACCAATTCAAACCGCCCAGGCGTGGCGACTTGACCAACGACATACACGAACCTGGGAGCCCGCGTTACCAAAACAGGCGTGACTTCCAATCCGTTAACTCGTTCTTTGTAGCGGGAGTTAATTTCTCGGCGGATTTCTTCTAAGGTCAATCCGACTGCCGGTACAGAACCAACGACCGGAAGTTGCACGGTACCATCGGGAGCAACAGTCGCTTGGCGCAGCTGACCACCAACGCCGCCGCGCGCATCAACCGCATCCAAGATATCTCGAAGCGGTGTATCACTCTCAACGATCTGGACAAGAATCGAAGGATCGTTCAGATACTTTTTATACAAAACGTTCAATTCATCCTGTAAATCAGAAATCGTTTTGCCCGCTGCCCTCACCTGACCAATCAGCGGCAAAGAAATCATTCCATCAGAAAGCACCTGCAATGCGTCTTGATTGACACCCTCATCCGTCGCCGAAGAAATTTGAATAACATCGCCCACATAGATGCGATAAGGAGTCGCTGATTGTTTTCGCGATAGGTAATAAACGAATTCGAGTTGGTCATTAACTCGTAGCCGGTATTCCGGTACGTGAGGCGTCCGGTGCGGGCCAATGTATTCACCGTAAGCAAACATTTCCCAAGGGACCAATTGGGAGTCCTTAAACGTTGGCTCTTTTCCTTTGTTGCGACAAACGAATTCATTGACACCCAAAATCGTCTTGACACAGCCGGGAGACTGCAAAACGGGCGGTCCACTAGGATGAGTCATTTCTCGTTTCCCACGTCTTGGCCATCGACTGTGGCTTCGACCATGTTGGGTTGGGGCTGGAGCCGAACAACCGCACGACTCATCACCACAGTCGACACACCCACTACCATAGGCAACCGATCTTTGCTGGCCCATCGGTAGTTCGTCGACCACAACATTTGGATGGCTGGAGGTTTCCAGGTTCAAAAAGTCTTTACCAGAGACAATGGCACCAATCTCATTCTGATCTTGCGATGTGACTTGCCCGAACGAAATCTCGGGCGAGATCATCGTAACGAATGCGAATGTCACCAATCCGCAACCAACTATTCTTTTAATACTCATTAAAAACATCCCTGGTGGAATTGATCACGTCCTAGAAAAGTCGTTTCAAAATTTCCTTGATTGACTTGTTAGGTTTTTTATCGTTTGTGGTCGTAGGAACTGATGAAGCGTCTGCCGTTCGCAATTCGACCGGGTCAACAGAACCTGCGGCAAATTGCTCTGGCGAAACCCACTGAATCTGTTGAGTCGATGGCGGGGCCCCGAGCATTTTCTGGTATTCAGAATATGCTATTTTTGCAAGTCGCTCTTCACCAAGTTGACGATGGATGAAAGCCAGATTCTCCCATGCGGCCGGAACTCGTTTTAACTTCAAACTGTACACCAGTAATTTTTTAGCCTGCTCGAATCGTCCCGATTTGACCAACAAGACAGCCAATTCATTGGCACTTTTGTAATTTCTCACGTCGCATTGCAACGCCGAACGGTGATGAACGATCGCTTTTGCATTGTCCAAGGCACTACCTTCGACGACGTTTTTGCTTTTCATCGTGAACAATTTTCCCAGGCAGTACATCGCTTCGCCCGCGACGACAGTTTTCCCACCACATCGGACTAATTGTTCTTGTGCAAAGTTGTAGTACGCCTGCATGGCATCTACCGCTGAAATCTGACTCATCTGATCCTCTGACAATATCTTGGAATCATGTCGGGAACCGATTGCCTGTACGTCGACCATTCCGTTGTTTTCCGCTTGGGCATAGAAAAAGTCATCGGCTTCTTCAATCGCGACTAGTGCAAGATACAAGCTCGTCGTAAACTGCTCGCAGTGAGTATGGACATCGATGGCCTGTGCCACGAGACGAAGAGCATTGTAGAATTCTTTCTTCGCTCCAAAGACGGCACCACGTCGAGCCAACGCCTTGCCATATTCAATGTGTTGAACGGTCTTGATTTGTACACCTTCGGGCAAATCAAACGGGCGGTCCAGCTGGATCATAGATTGCGGGTGGGCTGAATCCGTTACTTGCTTGGATGGTTTAGGCAAGTTGCTGGGCAGTGC
Organism: Mariniblastus sp.; assembly: GCA_965263475.1. Lineage (GTDB taxonomy): Bacteria > Planctomycetota > Planctomycetia > Pirellulales > Pirellulaceae > Mariniblastus. The sequence continues at coordinate 4,579,402 of OZ253677.1, read as the reverse complement.
CACGTCTGCATCTGCGAATTGTTTGTTTTCAAAGTCAAACAGATCAATTTCTTGCGGATCAAGTTCGGATTCAATTTCAATTTCAGAATCATTTGCTTCTTTCGCGGACGAAGATAAGGCCTCATTCAACGACGTCGACGAGGGCTTCGTTGCAGTTGGGTTTTGCCATTCTTTAGTCTCGCTTGCACGCGTATTGACCGGTACCGTCGTATATAATTCGTCAAGCGGGCTGTCAGCCGTTGGGGCGTTTCCGACCTCTAAGCTGTTGGCTTTTTCGAATGCGGGCTTGGATACTTTGGCCGATCGCCGGTGGTAAGCAAATAACGCCAAACACGCAACGATCAACAAACACCAACGAATATTCTTCTTATCGGCCATCTATAATTCCTTGGAATTAGCGTTCCAATGAGGGTTCTTCCGGAGTTTACTTTTCCTTCTGATGTATCGACTGCGACGGTAATAAGGCCGCATCCGAATAAACGCAGAGTAACGATTTTGCTTTCAATCAACTCGCTGCAACCCTAACAATCCTAAAAATCTATCACCCCCCCGACAAACTTCAGTTATTCACTACAGTCAGACCATCTTCACTGTCTTTACACCAAACCAGGGAATATTTGCAGCCGTCGCCACAACAACAGGTATCCTTCTGCAAGCATTTGTAGAGGGGCAGTAAATGGAAATATTGAATGGCAGTGCGCCTGCAACATCGTTAGGTCTTGCAGTCGTCGTTGTCCGCGGACCCGAAAACGATTCGGTTCCAGGGTCGATCCGTTGGATTTCGCACGACGAGTTCAAGATCGTCGTTGACGCGCCTTTAAAATTTCAAGAACGAATCGAAATCGTTATCAATTACGGCACCGTCAACGAACTTCGACTGCCTGCCACTGTCGGCATGATTAAACGGGAGTCCCGTTCGCTGCTATCGGTCCATGGTTCTTTCCAACATACATTGGAAAACAAACTCGTCGAACGGGTTTTGGCAGGCGGCGACGTTGAACGTCGGTCCCAGATACGCAAGTCTTGTGATCTCTGGGTTTCCGTACGACTCCACAATAACGAGCAAGAATCAAAGGTTCAAATCACCAATATCTCCACCATTGGATGTTGTTTTATGGCCGAACAGGAGTTCGCCGTTGACGAATGGGTTACTATCGTTTTCCACGATAGCAGCCAACACACGATGTCTGTTCCAGCTGTCATTTGTCGCGCCACCCCAGACAGTAACAAATTTAATCACGGTTGCTCGTTTAGTTCCAACCTTGGCATTCTCGCCGAAGAATGCTCACAGAAAACGAAAGTTGATTGGATGCAAAAAGTAACCGAACTCGTAAACTCGCTTCCGAATATCTAGGTAGCCGATTTCAGCGCTGCATGTTGCAAAACAGGCACGAAACATCAGCACGAGCCGCCAGCGCTCAAGCATCTGCGCCTCATCAATCTCACAGCCACGCTCAACACGGCTCCATAGATTTCAAGATGGCTGATCTAGTAAAGGCATTCGTGCAATAAATGTTTTTATGTAATGACACGAATGCGGGTTCGAAAATTGGAGTATACCGATATCCGCAATCTTCACCATTAATCAACCATGCCCAGTCTGCACTTGCCGGCGTTACTAGGTCTCGCCATCGGGGTTTGTCTTTTCACAGGCTGCCTCCCGGCTACCAAAGTCATCAAAAACCCTTCTGATTGTGATCGCGGGGTACGCTATTACCGACCCAAGCCATACCTTTTCATTTCTGCTCACGAAACAAAGGATGAATCCATCGAAGAAGGCTTCGTCGACATAACGATGGAAATGCTACCTGATTTTTCAGAAGAGTATGCCATCCATATTCGCACTGGACTGGGCCAAAACAAAACCAGCGTCACTTTAGAGGATGGTTGGAACTTGACGGCGTTGAATGTGGATATTGATTCAAATTTCGATGAAAACTTCAAAGCTGTCACCGATGGTGTTTCAAAAATCGTGCCAACTTCGCTTTCAAATCCAAACAACGTTGCCGCCAACAGAAAAACCAAGGTCCGCGCCCACAACGTTCCGTTGGGGTATTACGAATCCGTAATTTCAAAAGATTCCTGCGGTCACAAGCGATTGTATGGCTGGCGTTACATCGGCTTTACTCCCTATACGCAGTGCCCGATTGAGTCCAGCGGCGTCGATTGTCAGCCATGCCATCAAACCGAAGTTTACGGCTTAGTGTTTGAAGACGGTGCAATGGTATTCAAGCCACTTTACGTGTTGAAAGATCGTGACACGACGCCAGTGGAAAAGGATGAAAATCCGTAACGCGTGGTGTGTCGGTTCCAACAGCACTCACTGGTCTTTTATCAACTGAACGATGACTGCATCGGCCTCAATATGGTTCAGTTGAAATGTCGTTCCTTCGAAATCGAACTGCCATAGATTCCCATCTCCCGTCCGATCGCCGACCAGCACTAGCATACCCTCCCGAACGCCCGTCGACAACGCCTCGTCATCTACGCGCACGACACGAGCTTGGTCACCCGATCGCAATAAGCTGGCCTTGATATTGGCCCTATCAGCATTCAGTTTTTCATCAGCTTCCGGAATCTCCGAGCCATGCGGATCGGTGATTGGGTGTCCGAGTTTGTCGTCGAGATACTCAACCGTAGCTCCGTCACTAATGTGTTCTAGACGGTGGGCTTTGTCATGAATTTCCTCGACAGGTGTACCTGTTTTGGTCAAATAGGTTTCCCATAATCGGTGCGCTCGTACCAGCCGTTGTGCTTCTCGCTCTCCCGTGTCGGTCAGTCCAATCTGTTCCTCGTTATCGGTCAATAGTTCTTGACGCAACAGAATTCGAATTGCCCGGCGAACTTTACGTGCTGAAAACTGAACGCGTTCAACCAATTTGCGAACCGGAATCGTTTTATCATGCGAGCGCCAAATTTCGCCCAACACGTCCTCCTTAATTTCTTGCGGGATCGCACTCGATCGGCGAATCCAATCAGCCAACAAACCGTAGCGAGGAGCAACAACAAGAACCACTAAAAATATCAACGTCATTGTGACGACAATTGCGGCGCCCGGTGACGCACCAAACCAAATGGCTGCTACAAATCCCAGCCAATACCCCAACGCCCCCACCAACGAGGCAATCAAGATCATGCGGTTCAGGCGATCCGACAATAAGTACGCGGTCGCTGCCGGAGTGATAATCAGTGCGACAACCAAAATAACTCCAGCAACGCGAACCCCACTGACGACGACCAACGACGTGCAAGCCGTCAATAAATAATCTACCGCCAATACCGGCACTCCGATTGACGCCGCCATGACCGGATCAAAGCTGGTAACTTGCAATGAGCGATAAAACAATGTAACTGCCGAAAGAACGAACGAAGAAACGATGGCGATCAACCACATTTCCGCATTTGAGACAGCCAAGACGCTGCCCACTATGAAATGATAAATATCAATATGGATCAGTTGCCCAATACTTTTTAACGAAACCGCAAATGCTCCCGCCGCAAAAATACCGGTATACATGATACCAATTGCAGTGTCTTGTTTGATTCGTGATACTCTCGTCACAAACCCGATTAAGGCAACCGTAACGACCCCCGCCAAGATGGCCCCAATCAACATCCCGGCTAGATTGGCTTCCGCACCAAACGCCAGCTTCATGATCAAGTACCCGCCAATCACGCCTGCCAGCATTGAATGTGCAATTGCATCTGCCAAAAACGACATTCCACGCAATACGATAAAGCACCCGACCACGCTGCAAACTATAGATACCAGCGTGCCAACGATGAGTGGTTTTATTAGGTAACCATACTCAAGCTGAAATTCAACCAGCTGTTGATAGATTGGGTCCATTGTCACGTCCCAGCTTTGACGTTGGAGGCTCGACGTTCCGAAAGTTCGGCAAACACGCGCAGGTTACCTTCATAGACTTCACATAACAAATTCGGATCGAGAATACTTTCCGGAGTACCGAATCCAAACAGCCGCTGTTTGAGCAGAATCAACAAATCAAAAAACTCTGCCGCGGTGGCCAAATCATGATGTACCACGACGAGTGTCTTGCCATTGACTTTCGTTTCCAACAACACATCCAAAATAGACCGTTCGGTGGCAGCATCGACGCCGGCAAACGGTTCGTCAAGCAACATAATGTCTGCGTCTTGTGCCAATGCACGTGCTAGAAAAACTCGCTGTTGTTGCCCGCCAGAAAGCTGGCCTATTTGTCGCTTGGAAAATTCGCTCATTCGCACTTTCGACAACGCTTCATCGGCCAAAGCGTAATCACTGCGTGTCAAGTCTTGCCACCATTTGCGATGACCATAACGCCCCATCGCGGCGACTTCTCGAACCGTAATTGGAAAATCCCAATCAACGGCCCCCCGCTGCGGAACATACGCAACTTTCCCGCGCGCACTAGCAACATCTTCCCCGAATAGTTTCACGCTGCCGATGTCCGATTTTACAAAACCCAAAATTGACTTGATGAACGTCGATTTCCCGGAACCATTGGGGCCAATTACTCCTACCAATTGGCCGCACGGAATTTTAACGGAGACGTCCAGCAACGCAGGAACTGGACCGTAGCTCACCGTCAAGTTTTCAACGTGAATCGCCGTCTTCGCATGTGTGTCAAGCATCATCCACTACCTAAGGTCCTACGGGGCATGTTGGTGGTCGTCATGTGTCGATTCGCTCCGTGCACCAAATAGAACGGAAGCGGAAATCGAATACTCACCATCACGCGACCACTCCGTTTGCTCGGCAACCAACTGTACATCGCGAAAAACCATAACTTTCATCGCTCGGGCAAAATTCGATTCGAAATCAAAATCTTCCAATGACGCTAAATGGGCCTGAACAAACAACTCGTTGTCGCCTTGCTCAACACTTGCCAAATTTTCGATGACAACTTTCTTTTGCGCCGGAACCGGTTTGTCGCTTCGGAACACCTCGTTGCCTTTGTATTGAACGGTCAACGATGGTGCACCCAAGTCCGGGTCCGGAACACAATCGAACGATCGCACGACTTCGACGCGCCAGATTCCCGCATCCATGGCCACTTCCAATTCAACCGGCTCACGCTGCACGGAATCCGCGAAACTGGTGTAAAGGTACGTCCCGCCGAGCAAAACAATCGTCAACATTGTCGCCAGTAATAAACGCATTCGAGTCGCTCACTTCAAAGCGTTGACAATGGCTAGTACATTTTCCCGCATCATGCCGATGTAGGTTTCACCCGCGGATCCAGCGGGCCCCATCGCATCAGCATACAGTTCACCGCCGACGATCACACCAGCATCCTGTGCAATTCCGGCTATCAATTGCCTGTTGGTCGAGTTCTCCACAAACACTGCTTTGACGCCTAACTCGCGAATTCTCTCAACCACGATTTGCCGTTGCGCTGCGGTAACTTCCGACAACTCCGCTGTCGTCCAACCCAGCGGACTGGCGGCCTTAAAGTTAAACGCGTTGCAAAAGTACCCAAACGCGTCATGATGCGTGACCAACAGGCGTCGATTCGCAGGAATTTCCGAAACCGTTTTCTTGACCCAGCCGTTCAACAACGCCAGCTGCCGCGTGTAAAGCTCCGCTCGAGCTCGGTATTCGCCCGCATGCGCCGGGTCAAGCTGGCAAATTGCATCACGAAGATTGTTTACGTAGATGATGGCGTTTCTAGGATCCAGCCAAGCGTGAGGGTCCTTGACCGACTGTCCTCTCGCCTCCATTTGCAAATGACCAACGCCATTCACGCAAGTCACAATTGGCTTGCTCGCTTCTTTGGCAAGCGTCTTCATCCAATCATGCCCTTCCAAATTCCATCCGTTTTCCGCACATAAGTCCGCTTTTGAAATCGTCACCTTGTCGTCGGCGCCAACTTCATAAGTGTGAGGATCTTCACCCGGCTCCAAAACACAGATGACCTTCCAGCGATCCCCAACCACTTGACGAGCGAAATCCGCAACCTGAGTCGTCGAGCAAACGATCGTCTTCGCTTCAACTTCATCAGCCTCCACCTGCACTGGTATCACCCCTGCCAGCAACATCAACAGAATGTTTAGTAAATAATGGAAACTCTTCATCAACTAGGTCCTTTGAATTCGAGACATATGTGACAAAATTTAAACTGCATTCCCAAAATAAGCAGGGACAATTCCACGCTTAGGTAATGCAGAACAGTAATGCGGAAAGCCAATCGATTCGGCAATTCGCGCCGCACCGAACCAAATTGTAGCCAATGCTACACTTTGGGAAATACCAGATATCGGAAAGATGGATAAAAAATGAAGGCCACGCTTACCCCAACACAACTGAATCCAGGCGAATACCAACCGTATTTCCAAACCTACATTGACCTCGCCGGCGAAACCAACGTGTTGGATTCGATGAAGTCTCAGTTGGTCGAAATCAAGACTGTGTTTTCAGACCTTGACAATGACGTGGCTCAAACGGTCCATGCCCCTTATCAATGGAACCTCAAACAAGTATTGGGACACTTGATTGACGGTGAGAAAATTTTTGGCTGTCGCGCACACCGAATCGCATGTCAAGAATGTCAACCACTACCCGGATTCGATCAAGACATCTTCGTGACCAATACTAGTTACGAACATGTTCCAATCCAAATTCTTGTGTCGGAATTTGAATTGATCCGGGAAAGCAACCGGATGATGTTCGAGCGCTGGACGGAAACTATGTGGCAACAGGTTGGCAAATGCGACGGTAAGACCATCTCCGTTCGCGCGATTGCCTGCTTGTTGATCGGTCATGTCAATCACCACCTCAGCATCGTCCGTCGAAGATTGGGTATCGATGAGTGATTCTGAACATGAAATTAATCGAGCCGTACGGCAAAAGCATACGGCGATTGGCAAGGTCTTGCCGCCGGTTGCCGAGTTGATTGAAAATCAGAAATACTCAGTCTTGCGTTACGTCGATCTTGACGGCAATGAACAATCGGTTGATTACAAAGAGCTCGGCCGCTTGGATAATTGGCCCATTCCAATGCCCGTCGATCGAGAGGGTTATGGCACGGTCGAGTCATCGCCCCATTACTGGGCGACCGGACACGGTGACTGGCTAAACGTTTGCCAGGCCATCGCGCGACATTGCCAAGCACAACCCCAACGATTGTTGGATTTCGGTTGTGCAACCGGGCGGTTCTTGCGTCACGTTCACTTTTTTAGTGACATGGAGTCATACGGATGCGATTTCGCCCCCGCCAATGTGAATTGGATTCGCAAACATTTTAAGGATGCGATCAACATCGAGTTGAATTCGGCAGAACCGCGTCTACCTTATGAAGATCATTGGTTTGACGTCGTCACTGCTTTTTCTGTATTCACCCATATCGACGTCGATTCCACGCGTTGGCTGGATGAGTTGCTTCGGATTACCGCGGCCGATGGTCTGCTGTATTTAACCATTCAAAATCAAGCGTCATGGAATAAAGTCATGGATCGTCCAGGCAGTTTTGAGCACCTTTCCCGCGCGAACCGAATTGCCGGCAATATTCGTGTCGATGAAGACCTTTTCCAAAACAAAATGCCGAGCAATCGCATTGTTTTTAAAATGAGTGAAGACGACGTTTACAATTGCAACGTCTGGTGCTCGGATCAATATGTTCGCGATAACTGGCTTCAAAATGCTGAGCTTCTAGGGATCGCCAACAACGCACACACCGGTTTTCAATCGGTTGTCATGCTGCGGCCATTCAACTAGGAAACGCGGCCTACAAATTTTCCAGCACGAAATCGTACATCAATTTTCGTAAATGCGCGGCTTGTTCCGGAGCTCGAACCGCATGTCGGTTTTTCGGATAGACCATGAAATCAAATTGTTTACCGGCTTTTTGCAACTCGTATGCGAACTGCATGGAATTGCTTAAATGCACGTTGTCGTCAATGGAACCATGAATGAGCAACAGCTTGCCGGACAAGTTTGCAGCCGCTTTAACCACTGATGATTCGTCATAGCCTGCTTGATTGTTCTGCGGGACACCCATCAAGCGTTCGGTATAGATTGTATCGTAGTTCCGCCAATCCGTGACCGGCGCTCCCGAGATTCCAATACGAAATGACTTGCTATGAGTCAGCGCGTAAGCCGTGATATAGCCGCCATAACTCCAACCCCAAATTCCAATCCGTTCCCCGTCGACCCAGGGCTGAAGTTTTAGCCACGCCACACCTGTCTCAATATCCGCGAGTTCATTTCGCCCCAAGTCACGGTGAATCGGCCAAGCATTTTTTGCGCTACGGTAACTTGCAGATTGGTTGTCGCATTTCCAAATGATGTAACCTTGATGCGCAAGTGCTTGGTGCCACAACCCCCAACTTCCCGCGAAACGATCGCGAACTTGAGGTGCCTGCGGGCCAGCATAAGCGTGAACTAATACCGGATACTTTTTGTTGGGATCAAAATTTGGAGGCCGAATAATCATTGCATCCAGCGGCTGGCCGTTGGTCGTTGCCAACTCAAAATACTCTGGCTTGATCATGCCGGCGTACTGCAAGCGATCATCCGAGGCGGCCTGGATCGAATGCAACATCGTCCCATCGGCACGAAACAATCGATATTGAGTTGGCTGAGTCGTAGAACTAAACCCATCAATGAACATCGTTTGGTCATCATTGAAGACAACTGTATGTGTACCTTCACCTTTCGTGATTCGAACCAACTCGCCGGACCGCACGTCCAAACGGTACGCGTCCAAGTGCCGCGATTTTTCTTTGGCCGCGGTAAAATAAACCAGTTCGTTGGCCGCATCAAACGCATTGATGCGCCGAATCTCCCAATTGCCATTCGTCAATTGACGCTTCAAGCTGCCGTCCGGATGATACCAATAGAGTCGCTTGAAACCGTCCCGGGGACTGAGCCACAAGAACGATCCGTCGTTCAACCATTGTGGCTCGCCCGGGGACTCAATCCATGCTTTCGTTTGGTCACGAAACAGTACGTCGGTGTTTGTTGACATCGCATCGACCGCTGCAAAATCCAGATACGTTTGCTCTCGGTTCTGGATCTGCAGAATCAATTGCGAACTATCGGGTCGCCAACTCACGTTTGAGATAAGCGGTTCATCATTTTGGTATCCGTTCAGATCAACCCAAGCAATGTTGCCGGCGGAAGTCGTCTTGGCCATGCCGACGGAAACCACCGGGTTGGGGTCGCCTGCTTTGGGATACGCCAAAAATTCGTCTTCGCCGCGAACAGGAATATGATCGCTAATGGTGAACTTACCGACCTGGGATTCATCGAGTCGCAAGAATGCGATCGTCTGAGAATCAGGGCTGAACCAATATCCTTTGAAATTCCCGCGACCATAAAGTTCTTCTTGATAAACCCAATCCAATTTCCCCATGAGTTCCGAATCGGGGTTCTCGGAGCTCAATACCAGGGTCTCCATGCTTGCCAGATCCAACACGTTTAGGCCATTCGTGTCTACGTACGCCAATTTGGTCTCATCTGGGCTGAATGAGTACAACTCACCGTCGTTCGCAATCTTCTTGGCAGATCCTGTCGCTACGTCGACAACGGCATCCAATGCGACCGTGTCAAACACTAACCAATTCCGATCCTTCGTTTCCAAAGGTGTCGCTTTAGCAATGGTTTCGATTTGATCGGGAGCAAACCCAGATGCGGCCAGCAGACTTTTGAGTTTCGAGGGTGCAAAAACTGGATCCAATGCTTCCGCGTAAGCCATTGTTTCGGCGTCCAAAACGAATTTTCGACCGCGTGATTCGACTTGGATCTGATCGGTTCGATACCATCGCGGCGCGGGCGTTCGATCAAGCAACGAATGTTCACCGCCGATATCATCCAGCGAAATCGTACCGGTAGCCAAAACTTCTCTAACCTGTTGAGTTGGTAACTCCAACACTTGATCGACTCTCAAGATTGGATATTCGCCGTCGACCACCAATTCGGAATCCATGAAGTTCCAAAACAAGAAACCATCGTCCGATTCGGATTCCAGCAAGTACGCCGCCAATCGTCCCAACGGTTGAGCCGTACGAACCACATAAGTCCCTCGCGGAATGCTACGACTCTGAGACTCTCTTTGAACTTGCACCTGCATCATTCGGTGCTTTTGAAACGTCCGTTCATTTCGGTTAAGCGCTTTAATCGTGTCCACGGTGACCACACAGTTTCTCGCTTCCGTGGTCTGTTCAACTTGAATGCCGTGCATCAACAACCGGTCCACCACCCGCGACATACGTTGCGGTAACAAATAGCCGCGGGGCAAAGGTACGCTACGGGTAGCCACGTACTTTCCAATGAAATCACATTCGTAGTCACAAGGCTCTCCGTTCTTGTAGCCCTTCAACGTAAATTTCTGATCAAACTTCTCGGCTTTGGCATTCAACGACAACGAAATTCGCGAAGGTTGTTGCGCGGCGACGCGTATCAAATCTTGATCTAACTGACGAATCATGTCCGCAATATTGGCCGCATTGCGGTGAACGAAATTCAAACACTCGGAAACGAATGCCTTCGTCGCAAAAATTCGATCTTTGTAGCTAATATAGGAATAAGCCTCAGAAAGAATGGCTAACCGCCCGCGCAGGCCAACGTACTCGGTGCTATACCGAGGCTCGTGACCAAAGGTTGTCCAAGTCGTATGATCGCGGTTGAAATTACCATAATAAAAAGTCTTCGTGTCTGATTTGGCTAACGCGTCAGTCACCGCAGGCATCATCCGGTTTCTTAAATACTGCCGAATCGGGAGTGCAGTAGCAGGATTGTGCGGAATATCGTAAGTCAGGGCATACTGGTGCTTCGATCCATTGGTCGTATGACAGTCGATAAACAAATGCGGATCGACACGGTCAATCAGCTGGACCAAACTGCGCGCCTCCGGCGATTCCAATTTCACGAAATCGCGGTTCAAATCAAGGTTCTGAGCGTTTTCGCGCCGCCCCATTCCATTGATGGGTCCAGCCTGTCCCGGTCGATTGTTTTTGCCCATTCGATCGTTGGCATCGGCGTTGTAATTTGGCACGAATAACACAACTAATTTATTTAGCCAGGGGTGCTCTGGATGGGAAGCAAGTTCTCTAATCATCATCAAGATGGCTTCCTTACCCGCGCATTCGCCACTATGAATATTCCCAATCACCAATGCCACGATGCGATCGTCACGATTGCCAATTTGGTAGGGCAGTTTAGAAATGGCAACTCCCTCCATGACTCGTCCTTCAACCGTTTTTCCAAACGCAAACGTAGAGACATGGTCGGCCGATTTGGCGCACTGAAAAATGAAATCGGATACTTGGGCGGAAGTGCTTGTGGATTTAAAATTGCTTGACTCTGCGACCGTCAAAAGTGTGTCTTGAAAACCAAACACCGACGACGAAAGTACAAAAAACGAAATCGCCATTTCGACGGAAAGCAGTTTGAACATGTTTTTTCCAGGTTGTATAAGTTTCATTGCACCGTCGATGTTAAGTTTGGAGCAATCGGACTGCAAGGCTCGTAAAAGTGATAAATCAATTACCTTCTCCACCCAGCGGTAGTCGCTGGATCGCGGCAGGCGCTTCTTTGGCGGCCGTTACGGTTCTGCTGGGCGCTTTCGGCGCGCACGCGTTACCGCAATTCATTCAAGGCAGCGTCGAGGATCCGCAAAAAAGTCTGCAAAATTGGGAAACGGCAAGTCGCTACCAAATGTACCACTCTATTGGAATCGCGATCGTTGGATTTTGTTTCGCAGTTTACGGAAAAAGATTCGAATTCCAATTCGCCGGTATTTGCTTTTTGGTCGGCATCACGGTCTTTTCAGGCATGCTGTATACGTTAGCGGTCACCGACATCAAGATTCTCGGGGCAATGGTTCCTCTTGGCGGTGTCGCGATGATCTTGGGCTGGGTGGCGCTAGCCGTTGGAGCCTGGCGAACGAGCAACCAAAATGTCACGAATCCCGAAAACTCGTAAACGAGGGTGCAATGGTGAATACAAAATGGGGCTATTGTACCAACATCCATACTGGCGTAACGATCGAACAAGTTCAATCCAATTTGGAACAGTTTGCCACTCCCATCAAAAACCAAGTCTCACCAAATGCTCCAATGGGAATTGGGTTGTGGCTGGCGAACCATGCTGCTACCCAATTGATCGAGACCAATCGAATCGACAGCTTGGCCGATTGGTTGAAGATGACAGGATTGGATCCGTTCACATTCAATGCGTTTCCTTTTAATAATTTCCATCAAGACATTGTCAAACATCAAGTGTACGAACCAACCTGGGCAGACCAGGAACGTCTTGCATACACCTTAAACATTGCAGAAGTTCAATCTCATTTGATCCAAGAGGGTGAGTTCGGTTCCATTTCGACGCTTCCGTTGGGCTGGTCCAATCACAAATCCGCACCATTTCTACAATCGTGCGCTAACAATTTAATCGAGTGCGCTGTTCGATTGGCAGAATTGAAACAACAGACTGGGCGCCATATTTTTTTGTGCATCGAACCCGAACCGGGCTGCATATTTGACGTCAGCCAAGATGTCGTCGATTTTTTCGACCAATTCCTAACGCCTAATGATGCTGGCAAATGCCAACTTATCCGAAATCACGTCGGCGTGTGCCATGACGTCTGCCACGCCGCAGTGATGCGTGAACCTCAAGCCACTGCAATTGAAAATTACGTAAAGAACGGAATTCATATCGGCAAATACCAAATTTCTTCTGCCTTATCCGTAAATTTCTCCGTCCTATCAGCGTCGCAAAAATCCGCAGCATTGGACATGCTGCAAGAATTTGGCGAGGACCGCTATTTGCACCAAACCGTGATCACATCGGACAGTCACCGCGAGTTCATTGAAGACCTCCCTATGGCATTGCAACGCGCCAATCGCAATCCGCGAGGAACTTGGACTGTCCATTTTCATGTTCCGATTTTTCTCCAGGACCTCGGCGCACTGAACACAACCCGGAACGAAATCTTTGAGGCGCTTCAAAACATTCCAAGCGAGTATGACTTTCCGCTGCATCTTGAAGTTGAGACTTATGCATGGACCGTTATGCCCGCATCGCTGAAGAAGGCAAGTTTGGCAGACGTCGTTGCCCAAGAGCTAAATTTTCTTCGACAACTTTTGCCGACCACCGAAAATTAGCTAGGGACGGCCATGGCGATTGCCAACCTGAAACAAGACCATTGACCCTTGGTCGAACCAATCGCGGCATTATTTAGTAGCCTGCGGAACAAACGCGTCGATGTATTTTGCTGAGGCACCGGGCGCTAATCTGGATTTCGAAAAATGTTGTTCGTTACATTGATACAAACCGCACTGACGAGAAACGCGAATGCACTCAACAGAAAACTTGGAATAAGACTCACTAGAGCGAACCCGGAAAAGATCAACAACCGAGGTTCCCCGAAAACGCTGCGCGGGGCAATCCAAGCGGCCATCCCCCAAACCACCAAATAGATCGAGCCAGCAACCGTTTGCGCGACGACAAGAACCACGTACATTTTCGCTTCCGTCAACATGGGTACCCAAGAATTCACTAGGCATCCTGTAAAGACGCCAAAAGCAAGCATGGTTGTAAAGTAGCCCAGCAAGCTACCGCGAGAAACTCCGAAAAACGAAAACGCAAATGCAAGTGTCAAACCGGCGAGCCAAAGAATTGAAAACGTCGGCCTAAATGCCTTGATCGCGCCGAAGGTTTGCATCTTTAGTTCTTTAAATTTTGATGGCCGTCCATCCACCGTGCAAATATCGTCCCAATACAAGAAATGCGCGAACAGCAATGTCGATGATCATAGCATACCAGGCACCGGTTACCCCCAATTCCATGCCAAAAATTGGAATTCCCCATTCTTGAAACCAATGCATTTCACCAAAACCAAAATAGATCGCTAACGGAATTCGGATTACGAAAAATCCTAGAATGGTAAACACAAATGGCCAAACCGTGTCACCAGCTCCTCGCAACGACCCGGTCAATATCATTACCACGGCGAGCAGCGGCATAACCACTGCGATGATTTTCAACAATTCGGCGGCTTTGATGATCGATGGATCATTGAAATCGCCGGTAAAAAAGTAGCCGAACTCGCGGCCGTGTAAAAACAACAAACCGCCCATCAGGCACATCACGATACCGCCACCGGCAAGACACCACCAACCCGATCGCTTCGCTCGATCGAGCATACCGGCGCCTAAAAATTGGCCTGCCATTGTCGCTGCCGCCGCCTGAAACGCGGCGCCCGGTAAATAACAGGCCGCCTCCATTTGTACGGCTAACCCGTGCGCGGCTGCCGCCGACTCTCCCATTGCATTGATCATCGACAAAAACACCATTTGGGCCGACAACAATACCGCAATATCGAATCCGCCCGGCAACCCAACTCTCAAGATATTGCCGATCACAATGGGAGCAGGGCGCAACATCGCTAAGCTCAACTTCAAACCGGCTCGACCTCTTAGTATGACACAAAACAAAATGGCGCCACCCAACGCATGGCCAACTGCTGTTCCGATCGCCAACCCCGGCCAACCCACTTCAGGAAGTGGGCCCCAGCCTGTGACCAACGAAAAACTGATCAAGATGTTGGCAATCACGACGACCATCTTGACCAAGAAACCGGTCACCATGTCGCCGGCACCGCGCAAACACGCGGCACCAACGATTGAAATCATGATCATCGGAATCGACCAAATCACGATCTCGAAATATTGGTCCGCGAACTCAGCAGACTTGCCACGCAATTGCATCCATGTCAGAAACGAGTCTCCAAATTGAATGGCCAACGTAAGCATGATGACCGCAACGCCCACACCAACGATAAATGCCTGATTGGCTGCTCGATTCGCCATGTTTGGATCACCCGACCCAACATATCGAGCAACCAGAGCTGTTGCCCCAATCGATACGGCCGAAAACATGCTGGGTATCAACCACATAAGATACCCCATCATACTCATCGCCGTTTTCGTCGCGTCACCATCGACGTGAAAAAAATGGCCCGTCAACCACCAATCCGTCCATGTCACGGCCAGCACCAAGAACTCTTCGGCCAAAGCAGGAACCGCCAAACGCAGCATCGACCGAAAATCAGAAGCCGAATGAATGACGGAAAATGAACGCGGTTGACTGGATTTGGACATGCGATTAGGAATTTGCAAGCAGATGGACTGCTGTCATATTGTTGTCTTGAACTGTTTCATATTGGCCACGTAATTGTTATCCGGGTTAGCCGAATGTCGTCTGAAAAAACAACCGCGATTGTTTTGCGAGTCGTTGAATTCAGCGAGTCCAGTTGTATCGTTACAATGATGACCCGTGACTTTGGCAAGATAACCGTTTTGGCGAAAGGTGCTAGGCGGCGCAAGAGCCCTTTTGAGGGTGCCCTTGACTTGCTGTCGTTCAGTCGAATAGTGTTCCTGCACAAAAAATCAGAATCGTTAGATTTGTTGACTGAGGCAAAGCTGGAACGACGATTCAAGAGTTCAGCAACCGATTTAAGGCGGCTGTACGCGGGTTACTATGTGGTCGAGTTGTTGAACTCCATGACCGATGACAGCGATCCGCACCCTGATTTGTTCGAGTTAGCTACAGAGGTATTGATCGCCATCGACACGGGGCAACATTTGAGTTTTCAAATTTGCCGGATGGAATTGGGAGCGTTGTCCCTGTTGGGTCACAAACCCATGCTCAATGAATGTGTCGGCTGCGGTCGCCCAAAAACCAATTCAACGCCACGAGTAAATTTTGGTTTGTTGGCTGGAGGAATTTACTGTCCCGATTGTCGCAAAGGCAAAACCAAAGTGGTTAGTTTGACCGAACAGACCTGGTTAGCGTTGACACAGATTTCGCAACCGAACGAGTCGTCTGGGGAAATCCCATCAGCCTGTTTGGGGGAAATTCGAAAATTCATGAATCAATACATCTCCAATCATTTGGGGCACCGTCCTCGACTTCAACCATACATTAACAATATTTAAGAATCGGATACGACAAGGATGTCGAACACAATGCGATCTACAAAGTTCAATCGCTACTGCTATGTGGTTGCGTTTGGAATCTTGCTTTCCGGCTGCCACAGTATTCAAAGCCGACCGAATCGGGACGAAGGGATTGCCGGCTTGTTGGGGCTGAAACGACAAACCGACGGCGAGTTCCAGGATGAGCTATTGACCAACGTCGACCCACTGGGCAAACGCAGCTACAATCGTTTGTTGATCGATGACTTGTCACCGGGTAACTTGGCAACAACATGGAAAGTACGAACAACGTACAAAGAGGATCGCCCGGCTGCCGAACAAGCGTACAATCAAGGTCAACAGTTTTACGATCAAGCACTGGCACTGCGCGACCAAGACTCGGAAGCCGAGCAATATCAAGAGCTCTTTCGCGAAGCAGCCAATTCATTTCGTTTGGCCGCGGGCAAGTTCCCCGACTCGCAGCTTGAACATGACGCATTGTACTTCGAAGGCGAATCCTATTTTTTCGCCAACAACTACGTCCAAGCCAATCGCGCATTTGAAAATTTGCTTACCCGCTATTCTGGGACCCGTTACTTGGACAAAATCGAAGCCCGTCGTTTTGCCATCGCCGAGTATTGGCTAAAACTCGCCGAGAGCGGCCCGAAATTGGCAATCAATGACCCGCGTCGCCCCAGCCGCGGATTGGATCGGGAAGCCCGACGAATCTTCCATCGAATTCGTTTGGATGACCCCACCGGTAAACTGGCTGACGACGCGACGTTGGCGCTCGCCAATGCCTATTTCAAAAACGAACAATGGCTAGATGCTGCTGATACCTACGAAGACCTCCGCCGCAATTACCCGGGTAGCCCACACCAATTCCACGCCCATATGTTTGAACTCAAATCGCGTCTGAACTCATATCAAGGTAAGAGCTACGACGACGATCCGCTGAAAAAAGCTGACAAATTGATGCAACAGATCGTCCGTCAGTTTCCGCAGCAAGCCCGCGAAGAAAAAGAATTTCTGGCGCAAGAAGCAGGCACAATCCGACATTTGTTGGCCGAACGCGATTGGGGAATGGCCCAGTATTTTGAGAATCAGGGTGAAAATTTTGCCGCGCGATTCTACTACCAACAAGTCGCTGAGAATTATTCAGACACGTCGTTCGGCGAACAGGTCAATGGCGAAATTGAACGGGTCGCAGAACTCCCTGCTAAACCAAAACAGTACGCTCAATGGTTGGTTGAATTATTCCCCGACGACGAACAGAAAAAACCGGTCATCGCATCCAACCCAGCAAGTTTGTTGAGGTAACCACTGAAAAAAACCAATGACCGGATCTTTGCCACAGACTGCTAAGAGATTGGCCCAATTGACTCCGCTAGTCGCATGCTTCCTCGCTGGATGTGCGGGCTATCATGTTGGCGCGCAATCCCTCTTTCCAACGGGCATCCGAACCGTTCATGTTGAGATTGTGGAAACGGAATCTTACCGACGATTTTTGGGTCAGCAATTGACCGAAGCTATCGTCAAAAGAATTGAACAAGATACCCCTTTTGTGATCGCTGATCCGGCGTTGGCCGATAGTATCCTGCGGTGCAAATTGTCAACGGATCGCAAGAATTCGCAAGTATTGGATCGGTTTGGTGAGCCTCGGGTTCTGCGCTCCAGCTGGATCGTCGACGTAAATTGGGTCGATCGTTCGGGCATTCCCCTCGTGGGCCGGCAAGACTTGAAGGTCAAACATCGCGAAGAGTTCATTCCCGAAGGCGGCCAGTCTTTGGCCACGGCCAATCGCGCCACGATCCAAGAAATCGCCCATCAAATCGTAGGGCAAATGGAAGCCGCATGGTAAGTAATTGCGGTGTTACCGTTGCACATTCGACTTGCAACAAAATCACCAAATGACCTAGAATCTGCGACGGCCATTTCGCGACAAGTCTCGCATGTCAAGGACGGACAAAACCGATGCTCGTAAGCCACCGTTTTCAGTTTATCTATACAAAAACCGTGAAAACCGCCGGCACGAGTATTGAGTCGTACTTTGAGAGATTTTGTATGGCGGAAAATCAATGGAATCAAAGCCACGCTCGAGAAGAATACGACACCGAATTTGGGATCGTCGGTCGACGCGGCGCTAACGCCGACCAAGCAAATTGGTGGAATCACATGCCAGCGCGGACGATCGCCCGCCAGTTAGGCGAAGCAAAATGGAATCGCTATTTCAAATTTTGTGTGGTTCGCAACCCATTTGACAAGTGTATTTCTGCATTTGAACACTTTGGACGTAACCACAAAGTCGTCGACACGGAATCATTCGATCCTGGCAACCAACTGGAAATGAATGCCGAACAAACTCGCTTTTGCGACTATTTGAGGCATCATTGCCCCGTCGATCGCGACAAATATATTTTGAATAACCAGTTTTGTTTGGACGACGTGATTCGGTTTGAGTCCATGGACCACGATCTTCAACGCATCTGCCAAAAACTCGAACTGCCTTACGAGCTGGAGTTCTTGCCGAAATTTAAAACAGGTTGCCGTCGACCAAAGGCGACGTTTGAAAATCTTTATACGCCCCAGTCACGCGCCATCGTCGAAGACAAGTTCGCTTTCGAACTGGATTATTTTGGCTACCGCTTTCCCGTCGCGTCCGCCGCCTAAATTAAATTGGGCCCAGTTCGATTGGGCGTCGCGGTGTAGACTCCAGATGAACGCGATCAACAAGACGCGAACGTAGTTCAACGCGTCACTTTCCAAACGCCTCAAACAACTTCAAATTTTAAACGTCCACTCATTCAGATCGTATTTGCGAGTTACCAAATCATCGGTAACCTGTTGCGGCCAGGTCTGCAGTTGAGAATCACATTTCCAAACGTCGGGCAATTTGTTTTTGAGCGAAGTTGTGCTGCATGGGATTGCGGTCAAGAACTCCTCGTGCGATCGGTTACGTCGATACTCCGGTTGACGGTTGGGCGTCCCCAAGTACTTGGAAATTAGACTCAAATCCATGTCTTCGCATATCAACGTACCATGATAAATCAGCCAGTGTTTCTTACACCGCAACGCGTTACCGCTCACTTTACGATTGCCGATCGTCAAATCGCAGGTCCCTTGAAACGACGTATCTATACCAAGATCTCCAATCGCGGCTTGAATACGCTCCATCACAAATCGATGGGCTTCATCCAACATTCGTAATTGTGGATATTGGCGGTAACTCAGCAAGACGGCGTACATCAAACAACCTGGCGCCGTCAAAATCGCTGCACCACCACTGCAACGCCGGATCACTGGTATTTGGTTCTCTCGACACGCGTTCAGGTTGGTTTCTTTTGCCGCAACCGAACTACGTCCTAACACAACCATGGGGACGACAGGTTCCCACAACCTCAAAACAGGCGACTGCAATTGCCCAGACTCACCCGATTCCAATAACGCTTCATCCAAAGCGACATTGGCGGCGGGCGATTCAAGTGTAAGATCCAACAGTTTCATCGACTTCGGCAACGAACGGACGTAATGCAAACCAACTGAAATTTGTACGGGTTAGGCTAACCAGCAAACGTTGGCACTCATGGTAGTTTGACGGATGCTGGCATTTCTCTAAACACAATCAGCAGTGGTTTTTGAGAGAAATCCAGAATTCCTGACGGTTAAAACTGCAAAGACTACTGCCCGAACAATCGTGCCATACTATGATGAAATAAGTTCGTGTTGCCAGACCATTGCGACACGAAAATGGATCTATCTCGAAACATCGCTCGCGCGAGAAAACTCAAATGTTACTTCGGATTTTTGTCATTTCGTTGTGTCTGTCGTTTCTGCCAACTGAAAAATCAAATGCCCAATTGAATTGCATCTCCTACAAATTGGTGCCCCAAACCACTTATCGGTATGAGCCCGTCAATGTTTCAAGACTGGTTAATGAAACGGCGTTTCAGCCACAGCGGGTCACGACCTACAAGCCGGTTTGGACTCGAGAAACTCGCCAACGTAAAACCATATCTTATAAGCCGATCACCAAGACTAACGAACGGGTCGAACGTTTTCTGGTTCGCCGACCCGTAACCGAGACGACTTATCGCGATCGTGAAATTCAAGAGACGAGCTACGAGACGGTAACCGAAATGCAGGAGCAACGTTACTTGGTCCAGAAACCGGTTGTTGAAACCCAATACCGGGAAGAACAGGTCTTGGTTCGCAAACCAATCACAACAACGATGACGAATATCGAAAACGTAACTACCTATAAACCGACCACGGTGACAGAAACTCAATGGATTGCCGGAGCAAACGTTAGGAATGATTTGTTTTTAACATCTGGGCGGAACCGGCTGCGTTGGCTCCGCCCAGGAGCTTACGTTGACCCTTTGACTGGCTTGGTCCGATTCCAAAAAAGTGGCCTTCATTGGGTTCCGGATCAAAATCTGGTTCTGCGACCCACAATCGAACCGACGATGACGCCTCAACAAGTTTCTCGGACGACTTACATTCCGGAAACGGTTCAAGTCCAAAAACCAATTCAAGTTACTCAATACGTCGATCAAATGGAGACTCGACGAGTACCTGTTCAAGTTGAGACCACTTCACAGTCCATTCAAGTCGTCAAGACGCCCGTTACCGTTCACAAACCCGTAACTCGGACGCGTACGGAAAGAGTCCCTGTCACTGAAACTAAGTTCCGGGAAGAGATTTATGAACGTCGCATACCAGTAACCGAGACTTCTTATCAAAGGGTCGAACAGTTAGAACCCTATGAAGTCAATGTTTGCAAATGGGTCGCCGAAGAAACAGTTGTCCAAGTCCCCCGTAGGGTTTCGCGTCGCGTTAACTACAGCATAAACCAAGTCGTTCCGGTTACCCAATGGATTCGCGTGCCTATTGATGCATGGGGAAACGTCATCGCCACACCGGAGATCAGCAACACCGACTTAGTCGCTTACCAGAACCGCTCTCTGTCTGATCGCTTTCGTTCCATCCCCGTTCGCGGCTCGGCTGACTTGATCGTTGCCGAAAATAGCACTTTGACACCGAAGACGGTTGTCGGGAAACCGGTGTTTCGCAAACTGTCGGACGACGAGTACAACCGACTACGAAAATCACTAAAGCCAAACTCGGTACTCGTTCCCGAGACTCCCGCTGAATCCAACAGCGAAGCCGAAACGGACACGGTCAAGGTTGCGGACAGAGCGCCCACTATCTCAGCGCCGAAAGATTCAGAAGAATCGAATTCCGCAAACAACGCTGATTCGGAACCCTCTAGCCAAGTTCCGTCGTTAAACGCACCGATTCCCAGCCTGCCTGAGCGTGCCGATGAACTCGATCTAGATAACTCGTTGGACATTGAGTCTCGTCCTACCTACCCGGTTAGTGGCGACACCACTGATTAAACGACTCAACGGTCAAAAATTTTTGGTAAGGCAAGAAACACAAACATCCTTCAACGTGTTATTAACAAGCCGGGCCAGTCGTCGAACTTTCTTTCTTGACATTGCCAAATTACGGGTGAAACTGTTGGCGGTTTCGGTCGGTTTACGGTCAACTTGCCCCCGACCGAAAATATTGATTTGCTTCGGATGGATAAATGGAATCAACGGATTCTTCGTACAACTCGCCTCAAATTGCCGAACGTCGTGTCGGATTTATTGGCAAGCTTGGCGGCATGAATCGAAAAGAACTAAGACAACTTGTACGCGACCGTGGTGGTCAGGTCGTTGACGTGTTGGACGCCTCAGTGGACTTAGTCGTGTTAGGGGAAGAATTCCTCAATCATGACGAATTACCGATCGAGGATGGAGCATTGTCTGCTGCAGTTTCGGCGGGCAAAACCGAAGTGCTGACCGAAACAGAATTTTGGCAAACGCTTGGCTTGGTCGATCAGGAACACGATGCGTGCCGCCTTTACACTCCGGCCATGCTCGCAGAGTTACTAAAAGTTCCGGTTGCCGCAATCCGTCGCTGGCATCGAAGAGGCCTGATTCACCCGGTGCGACAGGTCCACAAGTTGGCCTATTTCGATTTTCAAGAAGTTGCTTCGGCTAGAAAAATCGCGGAACTTATTTCTTCGGGTGCTTCTCCGGCAACGATCGAGTCAAAGCTGACCAAGTTGTCTCGATTGTTCCCAGATTTACAGCGTCCACTCTCGCAGTTGAGTGTCATTGTCGAGGGACGAGACATATTGTTGCGCGAGGGCAATGGACTGGTCGAACCGGGCGGACAAAAACGGTTCGATTTCTCCGATGAGATTGAAGGCCCAGCGCCCGATAGCCCAGACGTGCTGACGATCGAACCGGCAATCATTAACCGCGACATCAGTGAATTTTCGCAACGTTCCGAATTCATGGAACTCGCGGTCCAACTTGAAGACGACGATGAAATCGAAGCCGCGTGCGATGTCTACCGCAGCATGCTGTTAGCATTTGGCCCCAGCGCCGACATTTGTTTCCGCTTGGCAGAAAACCTGTTTCACCTGGGCGATCTGACGGCGGCTCGCGAACGGTACTATATGACTATCGAACTGGATGAACAGTTTGTCGAAGCTCGAGCTAGCCTCGGCTGTCTACTGGTCGAGCTCGGGAAACCAGAACTGGCGATTTCCGCATTCGAAGGGGCATTGGATCATCACGCGGACTATCCCGATGTACTCTATCATTTGGCGAGGCAGTTGGACGAAGTCGGCCGACAAGAAGACGCCGAATCCCATTGGCGTAATTTTTTGCGTTTGGCTCCAAAGAGCCCGTGGGCGGATGAAGCGAGAGATCGGCTCGGGATGATCGACGATTAAGTCGATAACGCTGAGAAAATAGGTCGACTTTAACGCTGCTAATTTGGAATTCCGCCTTTCATATGAAGCAATCGATGGCCATCTTTTCCGAATTTGCCGAATGTTTTGAATATCCAGTTTGCGCAATTGAGCCCTGTGACCCTCCGCACGATTTACCAATTGCGTTGCATTGGCTAATGCAACATCATTGCTAACTTCGACCCATATGTACCGCAGTATTTTTAAATCCATTTTGGTGTTTGCGTTGCTATCCCTCTCAACTTCGGTTGGTGCACGGGCGCAAGAGGTCGTCGACAATTTTGGCAATGATGACCGTGCGATGTCACCTCGTTCATGGAGTAATCCAACCGGTACGACCCGACTTCCAACCGTAAGTTTTGATCGACCGATTCGCCCCCCGCGCGATGAATCGTCACCGCGCGACAATACGTTTCGCCAAGTTGAGAGTTCACGCGAAAAACAATCACCAAATTTCTTTGAAACCTCTCCGCTGCCTCCCCGCGCACAAGAAAGCGAATCCGAGAAAAGCCCCATTCCCAATAGCGTCCTCGATTCCAGTCCACCCAATGACGACGAAACGGAAGCCACAGTGGACGGCTCTCAATTCGATAACCCCAGCATCATTAACGAGAATCGCGGCGCAACCCATGGCCCTTGGTTTGCTGATGACTGTAACGCGCCGACCGTAACGAAATACAACCCGGTTCTGGGGCATCGTTATCCGATTCCTTTAGAACGTGGCATTGTTTCAAGCAGCGTTTCGAAGTTCTCGTTCGAAGAAGATGGTGACTTCCCTCCGGCCAGCGAAATCATCGCTCAATCGATTTTCTTTTCGGAATTTGAATTCCTTTATTTACAACCATCATTCCAAAACAACGCAGCAGTAACGACGAACGCCGCCGGAAATTTCCAAACTTCGCCGTTCAATTTCGACCTTGCCCCCGCATTTCGAGTGCAAGGTGGATTTGCATCCGAATACGGCCCCGGCTTTGCCGCGGAATACTTTCAATTCGACAATCAATCGGATACGGCCCAATTCATCAGCGACGGGGTAGCCAGCGGAACCTCCAGCGTCAATTTTGAATCTGGCACGCTAAACAACAGCGCGATTATAGCCGATGCCCCCGGCGAAGCCATCAACACGATGCATACCCTGGAGATACATTCGACTTCCGTTTTTGCATTCAAGGCAATTAAGTTCAAACGCGCCTACGTCAATGGCCGTTTCGGTTTACAAATAGTTTCCATTGAAACCAATTTAGAATCAACGCTGTCCAACGCATTCGGTGCGCAAATTGGACGACTGCGGCATGCCTACAATTTGGATGCCTTTGGGCCTCGATTTGGCATCGACTATGTTCGCAGAATTGGACACACGCCGGCCCAGCTGATCGCCAGTTCAACGAGTTCTATTTTGTTCGGAGATCGAGACCAAGTCATCGAGAACACCGTCAGTAACGAGCTGGTAATGCTCGGCGCCGACGAATTCGTCACCGTATTCGACATCTTTTTGGGAGTCCAAGGCAAGCGGATTCGAGGAGAAAAAAGAAATACGACGTACCGTGTCGGTTTCGTGAACCAGTCTTGGATGGGTGGTGGTTCGGCGCTGGATCCTAGCTCGGGATTTGGTTTTCAGGGCATTAGCCTGATGCTAGGATTCAATCGTTGACGAATTCGGCGATCGCCCCGGTCGTTGAAAGGCTATTTTTTTGACAAGAAGTTTAGCCAGCTCTTTTTGTCCTTCTTCTCTGCTTCCTCGCCAGCGGCCTCACTACTGGCATCGAGAGGACCGGTCAATTTTGCGGCCAGGTCGCAGATTGAATTCGTAATGACCGCTTTAGGCGATTGCTGAAGCAAAGGCACGCCGTTATTTCTAGATTCTGAAACCGAGCTGTAATCGTTCGGTATTCGCCAAAAGATCTCACGATCGATCGTCTCTTCGGCTTTGCTGGCGCTGATTTGCAACCGATCCAGTCCCGTTCGATTAACGACAATACGAACTTTTTCCGCCAACCCCTCATAGACCTCCAATGAAGTCAACAGTCGCACGACGTTTCGCAAACATGGCAAATCCAACTGGGTCAACAACAGAATATGATCAGATGATTGAAGTGATGTGATGTCCAACCGACTGTAGGTCTTGGACAAATCGATCACCAAATGCGAGAAGGAGGCTTTCAGCAGCCCGATCACTTTCTTGAAGTCCTCACTAGAAATCGTTTCTACATCTTCTAGTTGAACAGGCCGTGGCAACAGGTAGACGCCGGACTCGTGTTTGGTCAACGACTTCCGCAACAACGCTAAATCAAGCCTGGAGATGTTTTGGGCGACATCCAGCAACGTGTAATCGGGGATCATATCCAAAAACACATCGGCATCCCCCAACGACAAATCCAAGTCAACAAGAACCACGTTGTTGTCCGGGTTCTTTGCCAGGGCACACGCTAGATTGACGGCGATCGAAGTCGTACCAACGCCTCCGGAAGCACCAGCCACCGAAATCACCGTTCCCGACTTGCTGGTCTTGCCGTCGCCAACCAGCGAAGTGGATACACGATCCAATGCGGCAACGAGTTCATCAATCTGAATGGGCGAATTTAGGAACTCACGTGCACCTGCTCGCATCGCACTTAGGATCAACTGACCTTCGCTGCGTGAAGATACGGCGATAATGCTGCATCCTGGAAACTTACGCGTCATGTTTTCGATCAACGCGAGCGCTTTTTGATCGTCCGAATCTAAATCAATGATGGCAACTTCAGGAGTCGTCTGTTCGACAATTTCCAAGAAGAACTCGTAGCGCGAGCAGTCCGCTTCGAGCCAAACTTTCTCCATTCCAATCAAGTATTTTTTTAGATTGTCACGAGAAGACTCGTTCGGATCGCAAATCGAAATTCTCAGCGTTCCACTCATCGGTTACTTCCCTGGAAATATTTCATCGTTGTTTTGTTAAATCGAGACAGTTCGAAAACTGCCTCGACTGCTTGCTTCCAAATAGGGCATTCGTCTTAGCGACCGCCCTGGTTATTGTTCTGCGGCCAACCAAAACCGTTGCCGTAGTAGTTGCTGTTCTGAGCAGGCACGTTATTGGGACCATTAGATTGGTAAACCGGATACTGTCCACCCGACAACGGGTTACCGTTTGCAGGATACGTATTGTTCGCAGGATAGACCTGGCTTCCGGTTTGGTTCGAAACACCCGTATAGTCCTGGTATGCACCGCTCACGTTGTGCGGCGAATCAAAACCATCTTGGTGAACGCAGTTTTCGTTACATTTCGGAACTTCGACATAGCCGTGAACAAATTGTTCCACGCGTGACGGATCGTCCGTCAACTGTCCCGGACCCATACGGGGAACTTGCGACGGATCCACTTCGGCGATAAATCGAGGCGTAATCAGGAACACCAATTCCGTTTCCGATGTCGTCGTAGTATTGCGTCGGAACAAAGAACCCCAGATTGGTGAATCCATTAAGAACGGTAACCCCCGTTTCTCGGATTCAGTCGATTCCTGGTAGTCACCAGCCAACGCCAGAGTATGTCCCTCTTTCATCCGCACACCGGTGTTGACGCGGCGAACACGAAAACCCGGTACACCTGAACCGAACGAAAGACTATTGTCGACTTCTGACACTTCAGCCCGTACTTCAAGCGTCATCTCACCTTGGCCATGGATCAGTGGAACCATGTCAAGCTTTGTTCCAAACGGGCGGAATTCGATGGAATTCGTTCCCAGTCCGCTGGCGACCGCAATTGGAATCTCACCACCGGAAAGGAATTCGGCGGGACGACCATTTTGGGCGACCAACGTCGGTTGGTCCAACAGTCGAGCCATGTTGTTTTGTTCAAGAGCTTCCATGAACTTAAAGAACGACGTGTTGCCGTCAACGACTCCAAAAGAAAACGTCTCTTGCCCTGCAGACGTTACCGAGCCAGTCGTCAGTCCTACTGCTTGAATAATGTCACTCACGCTTGAAGCAATTCCGAATCCGTCACCAAATACTGCCCAGTCGATGCCGAGTGTTCGGAGTTTTGTGCGATTGACCTCATAGACTTTGACTTTGATTGCAACGACTTGGCTGGCGTCAATTTGCAGCTCGTTGATCACGGTCGTGGGGAAATAATCTTTAGCAATGGCAACCACCGTGTTGATTTGATCCGCCCGCGCGACCGTGCCTTTGAGAATCACGCCAGTTTGCAAAGCGTGAACTCTAATTTTGGAATCAGGAAAATGTCGCTTAAGGGCAGCTTCCAATTTTCGCGTATCCGTTGTTACTTCAACGGTCACCGTTTGCAGGTTCTTTTCGGGATCGCTGAAGGTAATGGTCGTTAGACCAGGCTTCAAACCCGTGATCAAGATTTCGGACGGCGCGATTGGATCGGCCTTGACGATATCCTGGTCAGAAACGAGCAGTTCAGGGACCTTGTAAGGGAATTTAAGTCGTTGGGCGGAGCCGACAACGATGGCAAGTTGATCCACGCTGGAATCAACGAACAGGGGGCGACCCAGAACATTTCCACTAAGCTGAGCTGTCACAACGCTGGGCCCGCTGGACAGCAGTATGAGCGCGACGACGCAGATACTGGCTTGCAAGTTAAACAGAGTCTTCATCCTTGATTCCTCTTTGGTTTCACGGTTTTCCGTGCTGGGTCAAAAACGGAATATGTGTTGACCAGACTCTTCCTTCAAATCCGGTCAACAGTTTTTCATCCGACAAGACGCGAATTGGGTGCGTCTACTATAGTTGTTTCGAACCTATTCACCCGGATATTGATCTTCTTCCAATCCGCTCTCAATTTCCTCAGAACGGTCGTAATCCTCAGAACCGTCATTGTCACCCTCAGTGAACTCGGTTGAAGATGCAGGTGTCAATCGGCGATTCCCCACGAATTGAACCTCTTGGTAGCCGGTCGAGCCCCAAATTTTCGTAGTGAATGTCGCCTGATTATCACTGGACTCCTCGTCGCCGGCTTCCTCGGTTTGGGCCTCGCCAAATACCGAATTGTAGAAGTCGCTGTAATCGGTAAAGTCGCTCGTTTCGGCAATGTCAGAATTGGAGTTGCCGCGCAGTACCAAACGTAACTTGGCAACTTTCTGAACCAACACGATCAGCTCAGATTGTTTTTCAGTGACCAACACGCCAACGATTGAATTGCCGCCGTTCGCCTCAATGGTCCCCGTATTTCGCAACCGGCCGTCCACCGAGTAAACCTCGATATTCTTCAAAAACGTCTCCGAGATGATTTCCGAGCGTCCCTTCAGTGCCGGATCTTGGCTGCGCACATTGACCACACCAATCACATCGACTCGGTTGCCGGGCTGCAACAACCCATTCAACGAATCCTCAGCTGAGACTTTAATCGCCACCAACTTATAGCCATCTGGAATGTCAACTTCGTCCCACTCGTTCTTGTTGATCGTATCGCTGCTCATGATTGGCATCGATTTTCTCAGGCGAGTTGTAATCTTTTTGTGTTTGATTTGCTCTAGTTCACGGGCGGCGTCTTCGGGAATAACTTCCACCGGCCAATGCTCGATACTGACGTTTTCTTCCGTCAGATCGTCACCGACTTTAAGGTCC
The DNA here is from genome assembly GCA_965263475.1 of Mariniblastus sp. Taxonomy (GTDB): domain Bacteria; phylum Planctomycetota; class Planctomycetia; order Pirellulales; family Pirellulaceae; genus Mariniblastus. Next base: position 4,551,105 of record OZ253677.1, on the reverse strand, counting down.
TCCGACGCGATTAGGACTTGCCCTCGCTCTACAGCTGGTTCGGCTGTGGACTTGTTATTGCCCATGACTTGACTGATGCCAATGGCGGCAATCAAGCCAAAACCCAGGGAAACGATCATAAGTACAATTGATTTGGATTTCATTTTTATTGGCCTTGGTTCGGTATCACTATCTACTTCTGCCCGGCGATTACCAGACTTTTTTATCTTTGCGTCGCTTCACCGCGAAACGACTTCGAGTGAAGCAGCGATACCTTCCTGGGGGTTGCTTCACAGTTCTTAACCATTGCTTTTTCTCCGAGCCACCGAAGAACAAAAAGCAATATCACTCCTAATTTTTCGGCATGCACCCGCACGATTATTCCAAATGGCTGTTTCCATCGTGCCAGCAGTTACAACCCGCATAGTCAATGAAGATGCGGAAGATAGCAGGCTACACCAACAGTCCCATCCAACCGAAATATAAAACTGTTCCGATTGCCAAAGGAATTCCGTATGGCAAGAGTTTCATAGAGCTTTTGCGATCCGCCGCAATTTCGGATAATACTTCCGGGTTGCGAATGGTGGCGATTTCGTTGGCGATGAAAAAGAGTTGATTCCAGTGTTTTTTGGATTCGCCGGAAAACACAATCATTCCGACCGCCAAAACAGCACCGACAATGGTCCCAATGCAAAATGCGTAAAACGTAATCGAAACATGCACCCATGCGCCGATGGCGGCCATCATTTTGACGTCACCAGCTCCCATTCCGCCAATCGAATAGGCGGGTAAAAGTGTCAACAACCCAACCGCAGTTCCTGCCAAACTCCAACCGAGTCCGACGTACCATCCTTCACCGGTAACCGCATACGCAATCGAGCTGTAAATCCAGCCCGCGATGATCATTGGAAACGTTATCTTATTGGGCACCTTCAGTTGCTTGCCATCAATATAGGCAGCAACGATTACAAATACAGTGACGACCCAATAGGGCCAGTTATCCATCATCGTCGCGTAAAAATTCATCAAATTCTCCTTAACCTAGGGGGTGTTCAGCTCACTTTTACAGTTGCTCAACCTTTGAACGACAAAAAGTAGCTTGCAAATGCGGCGATGATCGTGAAAAAACAACAAACCAACTCAAAAGCCTGACTGTAATTTTCAGGGGTCAGAATCCAACTCATTGCTTGGCCTTGGGTTTGATTTGGTAATGGGTCAAGAGTATTGCGCTGGTAACGCGGAAAAAGCCCTTCCAGTCATCCGACTGGAGGGCTTCGTTTTTTGCAATCAACGAATCAAGGCTATGAAGTCGTGTTGGACTGAGAAATCTCAGTTGAAATCGTGTTGAATGCAGTGTTCGCGTTTTGACCGATCGCTTGGATCGCAGTCAAACAGACGATGACGATCAAAGCCAACATGATCGCGTATTCAACAGCTGTTGGGCCATCTTCTGATTTCAAAAAACGTTGTACTTTTGAAATAATGTTCTTCATTGTTTTCCTCCGACGGAATGAAACAAATGCCCTGTACAAAGGCTCTTACGAATTGGCGGGATCAAAGTTTTTTCATTCGTCCCGGTGCTCCAACGTTTGGAGCACATGGCAGTTCGAAACGCGAAGCCTTGACAATGACTCTTTGTTTCGTGATTGCACTAAAAACCTATGCCACCAATCCGATCAGTCAAACTTTTACGTCTGAATAAAAATGTTTTTTTCAGCCGAGTTTGCAACGAAGACGGAATAATCGGACCGCCTAATCAGGACACCAATAAATGACGTGATTGCGTTCCCAGATAGGCCATGCTATTAAATAAGAATTGTCGAATTTCACAGTTAGTTCTGATGTAAGGATATTTCCATGAATCGCCGCGAGTTTGTAAAAACATCCGCTTTGACTTCCGGGGCCGTGCTGCTGGGCTCATCAGCCACAGCTGTCGCCGCACCACCTTCGCTTGATAAAAAACCATTTGTTCCCAATCGGATCGCCTGTTCGACATATTCTTTTTGGCGTTACCGCGACGATTCCAAATTCACGATGACCAAGTGCATCGACTTGATATCTGAAATGGGATTTGATGGTGTTGAGTTGCTTGAAGTCCAAATGGAGCGAAAGTCCGACGACTATTTGCGGCAACTCAAGCGACAAGCGCTTGTCAATGGGCTGGATCTAGTTGGCATTTCTACGCATCAAGATTTTGTCGACCCAGATCCTGACAAGCGCAAAAAAAACATCGAGAAAACCAACAACTCGATCGAACTTGCCTACAAGCTGGGGATCCCCACAATCCGAGTGAATACCGGCCGCTGGGGCACGTCGAAAGACTTTGATGAACTCATGGCCAATAAAGGCATCGAGCCTCGCCTCGAAGGATATACGGACGATCAGGGATTCAAATGGGTTACGGACGCGTTGGCAGAGTGCTGCAAGACTGCAGAAAAGTGCGGCGTCACGCTCGGATTGGAAAACCACTGGGGCCTTGGCCGAACTGCCGAAGGGGTGATGCGTTGCATCAAGACGGTCAATAACCCCTGGTTAAAAGCAACTTTGGATACCGGCAATCTTTTCGAAAGGCGCCACGAACAATTTCGTATCATGGCACCAGAAACGGTATTCGTACAAGCCAAGACCTATTATGGTGGCGGTACATGGTACACGTTGGACATTGATTATCCAGAGATTGTCAAAATTCTTCAAAATGTAAATTACCGCGGCTACATCTCGCTAGAGTTTGAAGGCCAAGAGGATTACCAAACCGCGATTCCGAAGAGTCTCGCGATGCTGCGCGAAGCCTTCGGCAAAAAACGAGTTTAAGTCGTATCTGAGCGCGAGCGTGTGTTTGCTAACCGTCTTGGGAGACCATGCCCTCGCGCTTTTCCACGAAACTGACTCAACTGCAATCGTACGGCTAAGCGCCGCAAACGCGTGACGACCTATTGCCACGGCAACACGATTTGCCAGCGATTGATCCAATGGCAGATCAAGGGGTTGAGCAACGGACCATTCTTGCTTTGCTGACCGGCACACACCTCACTTGAATCCAACCAAGCCGTTTTTGTCTTCGAATCCGCCAGCCGTCGCGCCACGGACGACTTGTACAAGTCCACGGCATAAAACGCGACGGCAATATGACGTTCCTCCAGCTGTCCCGGCAATTGCCCCACGTATTCCATGTTCAATTGAGACATATTGGATACCAGAAACTCGTTGCGTTCCAAGTTTAATCGCCAAGAAACCTCGCGAATCACCGTCTCTCGAAATGATTCTTTTTCCAAACGCTCGCCAACGATAAAATCCCACCATTGATTCGCGTTATCCCAAATCACGAGCCAATCGGGTTTTCCACCCTCGTATTTTCTTATCAAGGCAACGCTACGGAATACTTTTTCCATGAATTGACCGGCGACCAGTTGATTTGTTTTTCGGCGCTGCGGTTAGACCGTTAGTAACATTTAACCGCGACCATCATGTCAATTTCACCGGTTTCAATTTTGGACACAGTAAATGCTCATTGGGAACAACGTAGCAGAAAAAGACATTCGCGAACACTTATCGGCCAACGGCTACTTCGGCCGGACAGCCACGTTCGTCGAAATTGAATTGCATGCCATCCAACGACCTGGCTGGCTACAAGTGTTTCGATTCCAAGTGAACGCTAAATCGACCGATGACCATTGGGTCAAACTGTTTGGCGCCATGCGCGATGACGAGCGATTCAAAAAAACTGAAATCCTATTTTTCTCAAACAATAATAAGCGGGATCAAGTCTTGAAATCCTGGTCGAAAGGCCTGATGCAACCCAAATTTCGCAATGGCAAACACCAGGAGTTCAGCCGTGCGGAGTACTTTTCTGAACTACTGATATTCGTCTTAATCTTGACGATTCTAATTGCGATTTTAGCGTTCTTGGGAATTCGGTAGCCTCACTGCGGATTGGAACCGTGACCTTGGTGTGGCCAACCGACGATCCACCGAGGCTAAGAGCGACCTCTGGAACGCTTTACAACTTTATCAAAAAATCCTTGTGTTCTTGTGTTGACATTACCTTTGATTCCTTTACTCTGTATCAGAGAGTAAAAGCAGGACTTGGTATCATGCAACTACACGAAGCCTTATCGGACATTGCGGAAATCAAAGCGGTTTTGGATCGCAACCAGTCGTATCGCGGCTTTCGCTCGATTGCGATTGGAATTTCGGCGGCGTTAGTGTTACTGGGGGCGTTCGTGCAATTGCATTATGATATTACCCGGTTTCCCTCCCGCTATTTACAGGTTTGGTTATGCGTCGCCACCGCCAGCTTGGCAGTAACCGTTGTCGAAATGATCGTTCGCGGCCGCATTTCAAATGATTTGGTGGTTTGGAAAATGCACGGGCGGGTGGCAACCTCATTGGCTCCATCTTTCTTCGTCGGAGCCTTGGTGACCGCAGCTTTGGTGATTGATACACGTAACACGTTGACGTTAAGCCGCGACAACGTTTGGTTGTTACCTGGAGTCTGGGCTTTAATATACAGCTTGGGACTTTTTAATTGTTGCAATTTGTTACATCGCACCACTCGATTTGCGGCCTGCTATTTCTTGATCAGCGGGTTTTTGTATCTCGTATTGAATTGGAATTACCGCGTGGTCGAGGCTTGGCAAATGGTCGCCATTTTTGGAGTAGGGCAATTATTGTTGGCCGCAATTTTGTATTGGAAAGTTGAACGCGTTGGTGACTAAATCAAAAACCAAAACGAATCGAAAGCCTATCGAAGAACTGGACCGTGTGTTTCACGAAAAAGCACGGCTCAGTATTTTGACTTGTATTATTGCAGCGGAGGATGGCATCAACTTTAGCCAGTTGAAAGCAAAATGTGATCTTACCGATGGGAATTTGAATCGTCATTTGAAAGTCCTAATTGATGCAAACGTTCTCAAAGTCAATAAGACCGGGCGGGGACGTACCACAAAAAGCGTTTACTTTTTGACTGATTTTGGCCGGAACTCGTTTGAGAACTATTTGGATGCCTTGGAAGCAGTGGTTCGTGCCGCCCAGGACGCTGCCGCCAGTGTGCGAATCGTTACCGACTAATGTATTTTTTTGGATTTAAACTCTGCGAAACAAAGTAAAATGACGAACCGACGCCCACCAACTTTGCATGTAAAGCATTTTAAAAACTGGCTGTTCGAACTTGATCGCGTCTTACGGGGCGAAGCCACGTGCCGTCGCGAACTCTTTCGCGATTGCCCCAAGAACGCCGAAATTCGTTTTCCACTGGGCGGTGTTTCGGTCGTTCTTGGGGCACTGGGGGGTGGCTACGGTTGTTGCATGGGTATGTTTGCGCTGCTACGTGGTGGAGAGGCCGGTCAATACACCCAAGCTTGCCTGCAAATGTTTGCCAGTATCGCGAAAGTTCCGTTGTTGTTTGCATTGACGATTGTTGTCACGTTTCCTTCGCTTTATGTGTTCAACGCGTTGGTCGGTTCGGGATTAAAAATCGCGTCTGTATTTCGCCTGCTGGTTGCATCCTTAGCCGTCAACTTATCCGTCTTAGCATCGCTCGGTCCGGTCGTCGCATTTTTCACATTTAGCTCGTCGAACTACTCGTTCATCGTCTTGTTGCACGTTGTAATTTTCACCGTCGCGGGGTTGTTAGGACTTTTGTTTCTTGTGCAAACACTCCGCAATTCGAACCCCCAATCCAACATGCAAGAAACAAGCAACCGTTCGCCGATTGACGACCATCTAGTAGCGGAAGTGTCTCCTCAGTCTCTCGCCAAACTCGAAAGTCCATCATCCTCAGGAACTAGCTCAACTCCAAGTACGAACCGACGAAACGTTGACTGGGTTTTTTCCTGTTGGATGGTGGCTTTCGGTTTGGTTGGAGCACAAATGGGCTGGATATTGCGCCCCTTCGTTGGCTCACCAAATTTGGAATTCGAGTTGTTTAGAACTCGCCAATCGAACTTTTTCCAAGCCGTTTGGAACGCGTTGTTCAATCTATATTTGTAGCCCCATTTGAGTTCTGGATTCGCCAATGAGATGAAATGGATCGTTCAACTTGATCGACTGGACAGTTATACCCGAACTGTCTTTTCAGGCATCGAAAAGTTGCCGATGACTCCCGATCGACCGCAAATGCAAGTACGTCGAATTTGCGGTGACGTACGCTCAACGCTTATCGTCTTGTTGCTGCTGACACCCATCTACGGAATCGTGATGGGTTCTTATGCAGCCGCCACGGGTGAACGATTTTGGCTTCTGCAGATTCAACAGATGTTGTACTCCGCCATCAAAATGCCATTACTGGTCGTCGGCACAACGGTTTTATCGGTGCCCAGTTTTTGGGTTTTCAATACAATCGCAGGACTGCGCGAAGATCTGGTCTACGCACTGCGTGCCATTTGGTGGTCACTGGCAAGTTTCGCAATTACCCTGGCCAGCTTGATTCCATTGGTTTTGCTGTTTTACGTTTCGCTGCCTGCAACCCAGCATGCATATCGTTTGGCCGTGATGCTGAATGCACTGGTTTTTGCAGTAGCAGCAGCAGTTTCTCAATGGGTCTTGCTCCGCAGTTATCAAAAACTGTTTGTGAAATCAAAATCACATCGCATGATGCTCGTTGCATGGTGCTTGACGTTTGCCTTTGTAGGCGTGCAGCTGGGCTGGTCGCTCCGACCATTCATCGGCAATCCATCTAAAGAAACCACATTCTTTCGAGATCAAGCCGTCGGCAATGCCTATTTAGAAGTCTGGCGAATCGTCAAATCAATTGCATTTGAGATACGACGTTAGCTGTCTTCGCCGGCAAAAACCCCGTACAGACCTTCACGTCATCAATCAAAAACGTTAAACATACCGCTGGCGAGAATCCCCACGGTCAGTTGACAAAGGCCCCAATGAGTTTACCAGCGGTAAAAATCATCACCGTCGAAAACAAATCCGACCGAAAACGATTCGCAAAATTTCCGTGGGATTTGTACGCTGGTGACCCAAATTGGATTCCGCCGTTGCGTTCCAATCAGCTCGAACTACTCAATTATCGCCGCCACCCGTTTTATGATAATGCTGAGATCCAAACGTTCTTGGCTACCCAAAACGACAAAGTCGTTGGGCGTATCGCGGCAATCATTGACCATGGGCACAACCAACAACATTCCGAGAAGCGTGGCTTGTTCGGTTTTTTTGAATCTGTCGACAATGAGGCGGTCTCAAGCTCACTTTTCCAATCGGCCGAAGATTGGTTGCGGGCAAAAGGCATGGACTGCGGTAGAGGCCCATTGAATCCGGCGATGAACCACGAGTGTGGGTTGCTGGTAGATGGATTTGAGCATCCGCCTACGTTTATGATGACTTACAACAAACCCTATTACGGTCGTTTAATTGAGTCGTTCGGCTTTGAAAAATCTCAGGATTTGTATGCCTACTGGGGGCACTTGGACATGCTCCCGTCGCTCGATCCGAAAATTGTATACATCGCCAACGAAGCCAAAAAGCGATTCAACATTCACGTCCGCCGTATCGACACGAAGAACTTCGCGCGTGATGTCAAGAGTTTCCTAAAAATCTACAATCGAGCTTTGCCGGGGACATGGGGCTTCGTTCCATTGACGGATTCAGAGTTAGAGCACATGGCCGCGGGTTTGAAGCATTTGATCGTGCCGGAGCTAACCACGATTGCCGAAGTGGACGGCAAACCAATCGGCTGCGTGTTTGGTCTGCTGGACTACAATCCTTTAATCAAGCAGATTGACGGAAGACTTTTTCCGTTTGGGTTCCTGCGATTGCTGTTCGGTCGAAAGAAATTGCACAAAATGCGATTGGTGAGCACCAATGTGTTGCCGGAATACCAGCGGTGGGGAATTGGCGTCGTCTTGATTGCTCGATTGAAGGACGATGCCCTCAATTGGGGTATCACCGAGGCCGAATTTTCATGGGTTTTGGAAACGAATTCGCTATCTTTGGGAACGTTAGAACGCGGTGGTGCCAAACGTCAAAAGACCTATCGAATCTTTGACAAGACGTTCGGTCCGTGAACTTACTGGATTCGACCGCACCTGCTCTACGAGTTTCCAGCGATTGGCTTTAAACTTAGTCGGAGCTGACGTTTCCATTTCTTAATCAAACTACCCGTCGAAACGATGAGAAAAAACTGCAACATTGTCGTTACGGGCATGGGCGTGGTCACTCCGATCGGCAACAATCTGGAACCGTTTTGGCAATCCATTGCTTCTGGTCGAACAGGGGTTCAAATTCGAGACGAGCTTAAAGATTCCAATTGGCCACTCAAACTCTACTCACCCGTTACCGACTTTGATGCCAAGCAGTGGGTACGACCGCGCAAATCTCTAAAGGTTATGTGTAAGCCAATTCAATTTGGATACTCAGCAGCGATGATGGCAATTCAACAGGCCGAATTGTCGGAATCGGGAATCGAACCTGAACGTCTTGGTACGGTGTTTGGCAGTGAAACTTTTTTCGCCGATCCACAAGAAGTCGCATCCGTCTTCCGAAAATGCATTTATGAACAGAATTATGTTCACGATCGCTGGGGGGAATTTGCGATGCGCGAGATCCAACCACTTTGGATGCTCAAGTACTTACCGAATATGGTAAGTTCGCACATCTCGATCGCGGCGGATGCTCGCGGTCCCAGTAACTCGATTTGCCAAGGCGAGGTATCCGGTATTTTGGCCATTATCGAAGGCGCCGATTTGATTTTGCGAGGGACTTGCGATGCGGTGATCGTAGGTGGCACCGGATCTCAGACTTCATTGTCTGGGATGCTTTATCGCGGGCACGATACAATGAGCCATCGTATCGATGACCCTGCAGGCGCTTGCCGACCGTTTGATACCGACCGTGATGGCACGGTGTTTGGTGAAGGCGCCGGTGCGTTGGTCATTGAGAACGAAGCACACGCCCGCGCACGAAATGCAGACATCATTGCAAGAATCACCGATTGGTCACGCGGATTTTGCGATTTTACATCCGGTGTAGAAGCGGTTCAGTCCGCGCTAGCTGGCTGTTTAAACTCTATTCATCAAGCTTCCGATCGGTACGGAGAAATTTCTCATGTGAATGCGCACGGACTAGCTTGCGTGCAGTCCGATATCGACGAAGCGTCCGCCATCGCCGCTGTCTTCGGAGAAGCCCCGGTAACTGCACTGAAGTCCTATTTCGGTCATTTGGGGCCCGGTAGCTCCGTGATCGAGTTGATTGGTAGCCTTCATGGCATGCGAATCGGACATATACCGCCGACCATCAATTGTGAGACAATTGCGCCCGAATGCCCAATCAACGTGACAACCACGGAGCTGCCTTTTTCCGGCCAAGACGTAGTAAAAACTGCGTTTTCAAACAGTGGACAAATGGCCTGCCTACGAATGCAGAAGGTTTAAACCACGGCGCCGCAAGCATTTACGCTTTTGCACCAGCATGGCGCGATTGCCAATTCCAATTTTGCTCGTTCACGCGCAGCCAATTTGACCCCGATCGTCACTTGGTTTAAACTTCCAGGCGACTGATACTTCAAATAAATCGACACCCATGATGTTGCGCACTGTTCTTTCGATTCCTTGCACAATCGCGATCGCGTTGGCAACAAGTTTTTGTTTTGCAGACGAGATCGTTGAATCGGGTACATTTGATTCTCCATCGTTGTCCGACAATGGTGAAGCGGCCGTAAGCACGATTACGATCATGGACCAAGGACTCATTCAAGACATTTCCGTCACGATTAATAATCTTCAACACACCAGCGTTGGCGACTTGGTTGCGGAATTGCGATTCGTAGAACTTGGCGGCGGCGGTGGCGGCAATCCAGCCTATCTTTTCTTCCGTCCCAATCTGGAACCTGGAACGATTGGTTCACGTGCCAATGTCAGCGGGAACTATACATTTACGACCGACGAAGATGATGAAAGTTTTTGGTCGGAATCTGCGATTCCCGATGATGAGACCGTCGACACAAGCTTGGATTATTTCGCCTCTGACGAAAACGGCGAATTCCATGATTTAGCGGGTCCGCAATTTTTTGGCGCGATGAATGTGCAAGGGCTGTGGCAATTGTACATCCGCGATGTTGAGGACTTTGGCAATAACGAAGGGTCTGTTGAAGGTTGGACGATTCAATTCCACGTGACCGCAATTCCGGAGCCGAGTTGTGGCGTCTTGCTAATCGCAATCTTGGCTTTTCCGGCACTTCGGCGGCGTTAAAACCCTCAAAATCGTGTTGAATGCAATTCTTAGTCGCCGATGGTATCAAATCAAAACGCCGTTCGACTTGGCGAGTTTGCCGTTACAATGAAAATAGTATCTACGCTACTATTTCGTGATTTTTTTGCAGGTCCAATCGATGCCAAGTATGGCTCAGCTGCGGTTGATTCATTATCTCAAGCGCGCAGGGTTTTTAGCTTTGTTTTTGCTTGTTGGGTTCGGATTGTACTTTGGTGTTCAAACCGAGGCTTGGCAAACCGCGCTGTCAAAACTCACCAGCGCCGGAAATCCCACAAAACCCGAAACAACGACCGGGCCCCAAAACCAAGACAGCTTTGAAGCTTTTCTTTCGCGCTCTTCGGTACATCAACTTATTGTCAAAGCCACGCAACTGATTGACGAACCGGAACGAACAGTAACCAATAGACTTGCTCGACAAAATCAAAAATTTTTGATGGCCGACGAACTCGTGCAACGCAACGAAGATTCGCGATCGTTCAATTTTGGAATCGCAACGAAGCTGTCGGCGCTGCGAATCCGTGAGACTATTTTGTTCGACAACGGGCTGTCATCGATCGAAGCTTCGGACGAGCTTCGACAACTTGCTAGACAACACTTGTCCAGCTTTGATAGTGACATTCTCAGACAAGCTAATTTATCACAACTGACACTAGTGATTTATAGCGCCCTGGATGCGGCTTCTGACGAATCCGTCGGATTTGATCCCAAAACACTCAAGACATTCAAATCCATCTGCAAGAAATATTCCAACGACATCACAGTTGCCGAAGACGTCCTTGAACTTTTGCAGAGAATTCGAATCCATGCGGACAATCTGCTGTTGCGGGAGTACGTTGGCGTTTTCGAGAGTGAGTTCGGAAACAGTCGAATTGACAAGATCAAGCTTCTGGCGACCGATACAGTAAATCTGTTGACGGAATCAGAATTTGAGTTGATTGATTTGTTGGATGCGACCGAATCCCGTCGAGTCGATGCAATTGCGAAAGCGAAACGACAAATCTATTCGGCCATTGATGGAGGCTTTGTTTCGCAAATGGGCTACTACCGCATTTTCGATTGCATTCGGCACATCGCAAAGTTTGGTGATTATGCGAGCGCATTAGATTTAACGCAGTATCTAGAAGATGCCATTCGCGCTAAACCAACCCTTAGTCAACTTGCCTCGAATTGCCTTAATTTAAAACGACAGCTACGGGCGGTTGGGCAGAAACTGAAGCTAGACAAGATTTGTGACCGCAACGGTGATCCGATGTCCTTGCTCAACACCAGTGCAATCATTCATGCCGTTTTGTTTTGTGACGTGGAAGAAATCGAACAGAGCACCAATTTCCTTTGGTCCATAACTCGGGCAGCTAGACGAGATTTCGCAAATGGCAGCCTTAGCGTGTCAATCGTATTCCCTCGAAAAGAGTTCGCCCCAAAGCTGCAAAAACAACTGAACGAATTGGAAAGCGTGCCGCGTATCAAAGTCGCTTTTGTCCTGCGTACGACGGACGAATCGACCAGCCTGCTGGACAATATCGAGCAACAAAAACTACCATTGCTCGTTTTGTTTGACCGTGACAAACGCGTCGTTGGTGTCATTTCCGACAAGAATGACTTCGAAAAACTTTATAGCGAATTGAAGAACCCATAACGCAACCAATTGAATTTGCCCGAATCAACAAGAGTTGTTACCCTTGATAAAAACACCTGTTTATGGATTTCGAAATGTATCGATTTGTACTAGCCGTTTTGTTGCCGATTCTGTTTTCATTGGGTTGCAAAAACCCTGAATCGTCTAAAACGAGCGAGCCAAATTCCAAGGCTTCAGCCGATTCTGCACAACGGCACAACAGTGATCATTCGCATTCCGATAATCATGGTAGCTATCATCGACACGGAATTCATGGCGGCCATATATTTGAATTCAAACCCCAGGGAACGTACTTGGGGGAGTGGGTCCAAAACAGAAAAAACGACTTGATTCGAATCTACATTTTGGATTCCAAAGGTGAGAAAGATGTTCCAGTGGACGCCGAGAACTTAATCCTCCGGCGCGGAGAAACGCTGTTCTCGTTGGACGCCGAAACTCCAAACGAAGACGGCAAGTCTGCAATTTACTCACTCGAAGAGAAAGACCTAGCGATTGCAATCAACTTGGGTATCGCTGTCGAAATGACCGTCGGTGATACGCGGTACGAGGGTGAGATCCCCCCCAACGCTGGCCATTGATGATCAACCCATACTGTTTCTGGGCGCGGTCCGACAATTCTTCTTGAACATCGGGCGACGACCGCTAGTGCAAGTTGCACTTAACTGTAGCGGTCGTGGCGTCGAAATTTCCGGCAAAAATTGACGGATCGACGCTACACCAAAACGAAATGCGCTCTAGAATCTTATTGAGACAACCACCAACCAAAAACCCTTTTGTTTGGGCCGATTCCGCCCTCTGATCTCAATAAGCCATGACTGACCTAAACCAACTCGCCCCCAACCCAGTAGCGTTAAGCCCGGAGGAACGGTTCGAAGACTATTTGCAGAGCCGTGGGATGCGAAACACGGAACAACGAAAAGCCTTGATCAAAGTCGTTTTCAGTGATCACGAACACTTCGATGCCGACCAATTGTTGGATCGACTCCCTTCCAGAGGCGCCAAGGGGTACGTCAGTCGGCCGACGGTTTATCGGACCTTGAACGAATTTGTCGATGCCGGGCTGCTCAAAAAATTTGATTTAGACGGCCGCAGCGTTTACGAACATGACTACGGATATCCGCAGCACGATCACTTTCACTGCACGCGTTGCAATCAATTGATCGAATTTCAAGATCAAAAGTTAACCGAAGAAATTGAACGCATCGTCGAGGAAAACCAGTTTCAAATGCGTTCGATCAAATTGCTAATTTCAGGTGTGTGCCAACCTTGCCGCCAAAATCGTCAACGCAAACGAAGACGCGTTGACCGGATTTGAGTCCGGTTTGGCTGCCAAAAACTTCCTTCCGCTAGCTGTCCAAAGCAGCGTCACCATGACTTTTTACAAACACGACGCGCGGTAAGGGTTCCGTCAGTTTTTGCATTCTTTGGTAAAATCCAACTTCTTCGTTTTCGGCAGGAGTGTCGAAACCAATAATCACGATGGCTGCCGAAGCCGATTCTCGCTGAATGATTTCGGCCACGTCGTCTCCAACAATTACTTGTGGTTCGGCAACGATTCGAGATTGAGTCGTCAAGTTTTGTAGATGGTCGGTAACCTCTTGAATCCCAGCCTCAGATCCAATCATCCGCATCAAACGAATTTTGCGTCCTCGCCACGGGGCGTTGTTGGTCAACAGGTGAGCCAACAGCAGCATCAGTGAACCATTTTGCTCACCACGCCACCAAATATCGATGGTCCCTTTGGGCGCAGACCAAGGATCAGTTCTTGGATCTGAGATCTTCATCGCGACGATGCTGCGTTTGAGGTTCGAAATCGTCCTCAAGGTACAACCAAACCATTCGGCGTCGGCTTTTTCTTTGGGCCAGTTGAACAGTACGGTGTTGGGGCGCAAAGCCCCAAGGCCGTGACATTGCACCAAAGACTCGATGCCTTCCGATTGATTGTGAGCGACAACCACCGCTGGAAAGGCGCTCAACGATTCTTCACTGATGAACTTGTGAAGGATTCGTTCTTGGCTGTTCCGGCGTTCCATCAATTCATCGACGTCCCCGATAATCACTTGTCCAAGCGACAAGATCCCATGTCCCGTCGTAAACCAATGACCATAAATTGCTAGATGGGGATGTGTCCAGGTCGGCCCGCTGAACGCCAATATATTGGGGCGCCAATTCTTCGGATGATAAAGGTAGTCTTCCAGTTTCAGCAAACTGGTTCGGGCGCGTTCAAATATCAATCCACTTTGCAAATCGCCCCAGCGGGAAGCGACCTGTTTTTGTGCGATGTACTGGTGCAACATCCACATCACAAAAATTGAAATCAATGCCGATTTCCACTCAATCAAAAACATCACAGCCAAGCAACTCACCGCGCCTAACAGAGACAATGACCAATGTCCAAATCTGAAGCGTGGACGGTAACTCGGGTTTTTGCTGATGCGTTCATAAAAAGTCGCCAAGTTCAACATGCCGTAAGTGATCAGAAAAGACATCGTGATGATGGGGGCGATCGCATCAATGTCGGCCAGCAAAATTGAAACTTGCGATATCGCAAAGGTCAACACAATGGCTCGGCGTGGCTCATTATTGGGTCCACTTCGGGCACCAAAAAAAGACATGCTCTTGAACACCATATCTCGGGCAAACGCTTGTAGAATTCTTGGAGCGCCCATCATGCTGCCCAACGCAGAAGACAGCGTCGCAGCCATCACGCCAGCCACAATCAAACTCGGGATAAAAGCGATATCAGCCATAATCATATTGTTGGAGACTAACGCTTCACGCGACTGAGTACCTCCTAACAAGATGACGATGGAAACGTAGATTAGACCGGTTACTAATACCGACCAAAGCGTTCCTGCGGGAATGGACTTGGCTGGATCTTTTAGGTCTCCCGACATGTTGGCGCCAGCCATTATTCCCGTAACCGCCGGGAAGAATAGCGCAAACATACGAAAAACCGTACTGGTTTCCAGCGGGCCCGATTGAAAGCTTGCTTGAAAAACGTTTGAATCAAACGAATCAAATGCGCCGACGAAAAAAGAAACCAATGATGCAGCCAAAACCGCGAGAATGCCGTACTGAATGGTTATGGCCCAACTCGCACCAATCATGACGGCACCAAAGACTGCCAAATTTGTCAACGTGGCAATTAAGTTGATATGTTCGGGACCAACGCCAGTAAATGAATTGGCAACAGCTTCCGCGAATCCCAAACAATAAAGCGCTACCGAGATGGCTTGAGCCAAGAAAAAGACGACGCCGATCGCACCGCCAAATTCAACCCCTAAGCTGCGACTTATCAAGAAATACGCACCTCCACCTTGAACGCGCGTATTGGTGGCGATTCCCGACAACGAAATCGTCGTCAATAGCGTGATCGCTTTGGAAAACAAAACGATTAAGAGTGCCCAAACAACTCCCGACTGTCCGACAACTTGCCCCAATCGAAGGAACATGATGACGCCCAGGATCGTCAGTGTGCAGGGCGTAAATACTCCTCCGAACGTACCAAACAATTTAGTTGGACGATCGCTTACAGGTTCGTTCAATCGATATCCTTCATGGAACCATTTCGTAACGAAAAGCTATTTTAAAGCCCATCGGCAAATGGATGAAAGCTTGATCGACAATCGCCGGGTCTGCGTTATTTTATCGCAATTGCGTGATGCAACGGTTGCAACACGTTGTCAACCAAATAATCGTCCAGAATATTCGTCGCGTGTTCTTGCAGATTCTCCATCGTTTGAACGTAATCAGCTCCCGAATCCAGGCTACCATAACGGCGTAAATTCAAATAGACGCTGAGTTGCTCCTCTGGAAACTCACCGGTACGAATATGATAGGCGTTGGTGCGCGATTCCACCGAAACGCGACATTGCGTACGACAATCATCATCCAAGGCAAATTGAATCGAAGGATCATTGGATACGACTTGATATCCTGGAATCTCGGACACCTTTTCAAAAGCGGGGATCAACCCCAACGCTTCGGCGAGCAAGGCGTGGTGGTTACCACGGTAAGTAAAGTCAAATGCAAACATGAAGTCCAAAGACTCGCAATCCAATGGACTTACCGACAACGTATAGGGAACCGACTCCAAGACAACCCGATGAATTTCCTTCGCCTGATCAATCGTCTCTGGATTTACGAATCCCGAACTAATTCGTTTGCCATCGACAGTCGTCCAACGGTAGGCACCGGAATCTTTGTCTTCCTCCAAGATGTATTCACCACGTTCACGACTGTAAAAATTACGCATCGTAGGATAGTGCTTTTGCAGCTGTTCAAAAAAATGCAAAAGAGTGTCGCGACCGCTAGGCAACTCCATCTCAGTATTCAAACTCATGTTGACATAGAACTCGTCGCAATACGAACGGAATTGAGTCATTAAATTTCCTGGTGACAGTCGATGGGAAGCCGGGTATGAATTTGGTTAGGTTGTCCGGGCAAACTCGAATTATTACGATAGCGGTGAGTTGAACATACCGGTAAAACTCAAGATTAGGCAAATAATGCATTATTCAAGAATGATATCAGTCGAAACTGATTTGGGCTGGTTGGGATTCTTGGTGAATCAGGGGCGCATGCGACACCTAAAATTCGGATTTGCGTCGGAAATCCTGTTGTTGCAAAGTTTTGACGCATTGCAAAATTTTGAGGAAGCGTTTGACCCAGTTCGACCTAATCGCAACGAAACCCAATGGTCGAGTCAATTAAAAAAATTTGCTGCCGGCCAATCCGTAGACCTGGGCGCGATACCCGTTGATTTCTCTTCGTTTTCCAGCTTCCAAACCAAAATCCTCCAGCGTTGCCGAAAAATCCCGTACGGCTGCGTGTTGTCGTATGGTCAACTTGCAAAACAAGCGAACCACCCGAACGCGGCACGTGCGGTTGGGACGGCGATGAAAAAAAACAATGTGCCATTGATTGTTCCATGTCATCGAGTCGTGTCCAGCAATGGAATCGGCGGGTACTCGGCGTCAGCAGGCATCGCGGTGAAACGCAAACTACTGACACTGGAAGGCGTGCAGTTTAAATAGACGCGCAAGACGACAAAAAAACGGTGCTGGTTTGTACACCAACACCGTTTCTTGTATCCCTGAGCACTACCCAGACGAATCTTGGTAGTGCTCAGTCGAAGCTCAGTCGTGAGCACCTGCCGCAACGGTCGACCCAGAAACCTATGTTGCAGTTGGTTTTTATGCTCTCACCCAGGAGGGAGGGTTTGTGCCGGGTTCCCGCTTCCCAACACAACCGACTGAACGACACTTGTTTTGTTCTGTCTCCTTAATCCATCAATCTTTGGAGAGGTACATTTACAGAGCTGTTCCTGAGCGAGCAAGGTCGGTTTCTAAAAAAACAACGGCTTCGCAAAAAACTTAATTACATGGTCGTATTCACGAGAAATTGATACCACGTGACCGCTAGCGAGTCGGTCCGTATCTGGCTTTTTCTGCGCAGCACACAACGTTTGTGCGTTTAAGATCAGCCACCCAACTTCAATGGCCAAGACGTTCACCGATAATCGTCGATTCGATAAATCTCAGACTTGGACTCAATTGCATTCTGAGACATGTCGTTCAATACGGTAGTGCAAACATCTCGATCGGTTATTGACCAACTTTCTGCACCGGCGCGAACGATTGGCTTCTCCCCCGCACCACAAATCAAGACCGCGTCTTGAGGTCGCGCTTGTGCAAGCACCCACTCGATCGCTTGAACTCGATTAGGAATGACATGGGCAGAAGCAGGGCGTTTAAAACCGTCTAGGACTTGATGGCAAGGTTCATAGTCGATAGCGCCTTGATTGAAGCTCTGAGTAATCACCGCTGTTTCGCATTTGCGTTCAAGTATCGTTCCCAATTGACGGCGATCATTTTTAGATTGTGATTGGTCCGTAGAACAAACGCACCAAAGCTTCCCCTCGCAGACCTGGGACAGTGCTGCGATGGCGCTGTTCAAGTGGCTGGGGACTAGACTGGAATCGATCCAAACGCCAAAGTCTTGCCCGCAGTCCACGCGTTCGAGCCGCCCCGGCAAACGCGTGGCTTCCAACCCTTTGACGATAACGTCTAAGTCGATACCAAATGTCAAACCGACGGTAGCGGCCGCCAAGCAGTTATAGATGTGTTGTTTGCCAATGATTGAAGTGCGAACAACGACGGTTTCACTACCGGCGCTAATCAAAAAAGTCTGAAAACTCTGGTTGCGTTCCAACAACTTGGCTCGGACTTCAGCAGGTTTGTGAATTCCAAAGGTTAACGCTGGCGTTTGCGACAAATCTACAAGGGGACGTGAATGTTTGTCGTCTGCGTTGAAGACGCCGAAACCCGATGGTTTCACAGCATCAAACATCAAGGACAATGCGTTCGCATAGTTTTCGACGTTACCGTGAAAATGCAGGTTCGCTGGAAAGGCATTGGTCACCACAACGGCATCCAGCTTCATCCCCGAATAGCCTCGCTGCGACAGGCCAATACTGGAGGTCTCAACAATGGCGTGCGAACATTTGCCAACGACCATTTTCGCAAGTTCGAATGCCAAAGCAGGTGCGGAATCGCTGCTCGGCGAATTGGAAGTGTCGCCGAATTTCGTTTCGATTGAACTCAAAAGTCCAGTCGTTTTGTTGGCGGCCCGAAAGATGTTTTCAAGCAAATGCGCGGTTACCGTTTTGCCTGCCGTTCCGGCGACACCAATCGTCGAAATCCGTTGGCTCGGATTGCCGGCTAGGGCCTGGCAGATTTTTCCGTATGCAACACGTGAATCACCAACAATAAACTGCGGAACGGATACTGGTAGCAATCGTTCCGCCAAAACGCCGATGGCGCCGCGTTGGATGGCACCAGCAACGTTTTCGTGCCCATCGCATTCCAAGCCGTTAATGGCGACAAACAAATCACCGGGCCGACACTCGTTCCATTTGCCGCACGCGGATTGGAACTTGAGGTTGGGGACACCCACAGGCTCGGCAGTGGGTAAAACTTGCCTCAACTCAATACCACTGACGGTATTCTGCCATTGATTGCTGATCATCAGGCCTCCTTGCCTGGCGTGGGCGATCATTCATAATTTTTTCTTCTGCATCCATGCAGAGATCCTGATTCTCGATATGACTTGCGCCAAGTCAATATTAATAGAGATTGCGCTTTCGTTATGCCAGCACTTGAGACAAGATAGAAAGCGATAGCACTTAACCAGCCAGAATTCCGGTGACCGACGCAGACTTCGATATCGATTCGCTTGCTACTTTTTTACACTTAACGCCCAACAAAGTCCGCAAAATGGCAGAGCGGGAAAACCTGCCGGGTCGGCGCGTCGGTGGCGAGTGGCGGTTTTCGCGCGCAGAAATCCATCATTGGTTGGAACAGAAAATTGGCTGCTCAGACGATTCTGAATTGATCGAAGTTGAACGTGTTTTGGACGTTCAACAAACCGCAGATCAAATTTTGATTTCCGATTTATTGTCGGTCGAGCATATCGCGATTCCGCTGTCCGCACGAACGAAGCGATCGGTGATCGAGAACATCTGTGAATTCGCGGCAGATGTTGGAGTCTTGTGGCAACCGAAAGAAATGGCCGAAGCTATCCGACAACGTGAAGACCTGCACCCAACCGCGCTCGAAAATGGCGTTGCCCTGCTTCACCCGAGGCGTCCGAAACCGAACTACTTTGGAGATTCGTTTTTGGTCCTCGGTATTACGTCCAGTGGAATTCCTTTCGGGGGGCCACGTGGATGCTTGACCGACATGTTTTTCTTGATTGCTTCTTCACATGAATCGATTCATCTAAGAATTCTGGCTCGACTTAGTCGATTACTTCAATTAGACGGGTTGCTAGAGAACTTGCGATCGTCAAGTGAACCTGGAAACGCCTGGGAACTGATAGCAGATGCCGACAATCTTATTTGATTCTGACAGCAGACGTCATGAAGAACATTAGTGTTTTGTTGACCGGCGAGTATTGGCATCCCGAATTTCAAGGCTTGCTTTCGACAGCAGATTTATCGCTCACTTTTAGGTCCCTTAGCGCCGTCTACCGAAATCGCAAAGAATCGGATCGTTTTGATCTGGTGGTTGTGGGGCAATCTCGTCCCGGGCAATTTGAAGCGTCTCAACTCGAACCATTGGTAAATCAATACGTAAATACCCCGGTCATCGTATTGTGCGGCAGTTGGTGCGAGGGTGAATCTAGGTCTGGAACACCCGTATCCGGATTGCTTCGAATTTATTGGCATCAATGGCAAGGGCGTTTTGATACGTTTTTACATGCGTTGACGAGCGATCGCATTAGCAGTTGGCATTTGCCAAAAATTGCTGTTGATATCGATCGGATCAAAATGGAATGCATGCTCAAGACGGGGACTGGTACGTTGTCCGTCGGAGTCAGCTCACGAACTATGGATGGGTTCGATATGTTGCGTGACTCATGCCCCGAATTGAATTTTTATTGGATTGAACGACAGGATAGACAAGATGTTAACCCTAATCATTTTGGTGTTGTATGTGTGGAAGCCGACACGTTGACCGAAACGACGGAAAGACGAATTGAGACTATACAAGAACAACTCGCCTATACACCAATCGTCTTGACGCTCAACTTCCCTAGGCGCCAAGAATTTGCGCGGGCCGCACAATTGGGTGTCGCTCGAGTCCTTTCCAAACCGTTTCAGGTTTCAGATTTGCGAATCGCACTTCGTCAGCTCGGTCGACAAAAAGCGAATGCCGCTTGATGACAAGTACGACAAACTGGCTAGAATAATAGTCGTCTAATTGCCTGTGACTCTAAATCCGCAATTGTCTGATACTGCGTTATGTCTATCGATCCAAACGACCATCGATTCAACTCTGTCGACCTTGCGAACGCCGAACGAGCGTTGGCTTTAAAATGTTGGTATCTGACTGGGGCAACGGCCAGTGGTAAATCGCAAGTCAGCTTAGAACTTGCAAAAAAACTGGATGCCGAAATTGTTTCTTTGGACTCCATGGCAATCTATCGAGGTATGGATATCGGTACCGCCAAGCCCAGCCGGGAACAACAAGGCGAGGTACCTCATCATCTGATCGATATTATTGACCCCAACGAAACCTTCAGTGTTTCGCAGTACCGTGAACTGGCATTGAAGACGATGGGCGATATTTTCGCACGCAAAAAACAAGTCTTGTTCGTTGGTGGGACCGCCCTGTATTTAAAAGCGTTACTCCGTGGTTTGTTCGATGGACCGCCCGCGAACTTGGAATTTCGAAAACAAATTGAAGCGGATTTGGCTGAATGTGAGCCTGCCGAACTAATCCGACGTCTGCAATCGGTCGACCCGATTTCCGCCCACAAACTGCACGAAAACGACCGACGGAGGATCGTACGTGCACTGGAGGTCTACTACCAAACGGGTACTCCCATTAGCCATTGGCAAACCGAGTTTGAGAATGCAACGCCTCCTGAAGATTGCAATGTATTTACACTTCGGCACGCTCGTCCGATTCTTCATCAACGCATTGAAGAACGCGTGCATTCGATGTTCGAAATCGGGCTGATCGAAGAAGTCGAACAGTTACTCGACCGATTTGAAAAACTTAGCCATACCGCGTCACAAGCGGTGGGCTATCGTGAAGTCATCGAGTTTTTGCAAGGTGACCGAGACCGTGATTCCACGCTGGAACGAGTGTTAGTTCGTACGAGACGATTCGCTAGGCACCAGGAAACTTGGTTTCGTGGTTTGACCGAGTGCCGGATCGTCGATCTCGATCATGACTGGGACCCGACTTCCGTATCGGAATGTTTGGCTTCGATGGCCGCTAGTGGATTGAGCCGGCCCTAGAAAACGTAGACGCCATTTGAAAAGTGCAATTCAACGCGTATGCCCATGGACAAAACTTTGCCAGAATTTCGGCAGTTGGAACGGTTTGGCCGTTTACTTGAGAAAGCCGGCCGGTTGCCAATACTGGTGACTGGGATCGCTGGTGTGGCCGGGTACAACGCATTCTCGTTTCTGCGTCAGAAGTATGGTGATCGCGTTGTCGGACAGCGGCCCAAGAACAACTGGCCCTTGTCCGGCGATGGTATCGTCGGGGCAGACTTAGACAATCGTGACGAACTGCGACAACTCTTGTCATCTCGCCCCTTTAAAACGGTGTTGAATTGTGGTGGCAGTTGCGCTTTGAAAAGTTGCCAACTGGATCCCGCGATGGCTCGCCGAGTCAACATCCACGGCGTCGAATCTCTAGTCAAGGAGCTAGGTCCAGACACTCGCTTCGTTCATTTGTCAATCGACTTGGTTTATTCAGGCACTGCAGGAGGGCTGCATTTGGAAAATGATCTGCCGGACCCCGTCACGGTTTACGGTGAGACGATGGTCGAGGCAGAACACATTATTCGCCGTCAACGACCCGACGCCTGCATCTTGCGAATTAGCCTGCCGATGGGAATCAGTTTCAATGGCCATGCAGGTGCGATCGATTGGATCCAATCTCGATTCGCGAGTGGCAAGCCAGCGACGCTGTATTATGACGAAGTTCGTACGCCGGTTTACGTTGAATGTTTGAATGAGGTTATCGAAGAAGTCGCCACCAATGAAATGAGAGGCGTATTTCACGCTGGTGGAACCCGACCATTGTCGCTTTACCAAATTGCCCAAATTGTGAATTTGGTTGGCGGCTACGACCCGCACCTTCTGGTTGGTTGCTATCGAATCGAAGCTGGGCCCGTTCCGCCGCGAGCCGGCAACGTCACGATGGATAGCACGAAACTGACCAAACAGTTAGCGCGAAATGCGTTTCAAGCCTGGCCCGTCGAACCAAATCTAGTCCCCGTCGATCGCAAGTGGCATTATCAACGGGATCAGAACCGCCGTTGGCATGGGAGTCCCGACTGCATTCGACGCCAGCTCTATTTTCGCCATGCCGAAAATTGGGAAGCGTCCTAACTGCCTGAGACGTTCGGATTGTGCGATTCTTGACACTAAGTTCAAGGCGAGAACGAATTTCCATGAACTATTGAAAACCAATCAGATTGAATCGTTTTCAATAGGTGCCTAAAATGAAGAATTGTGGCAGGAGGCCGTTTTTGCCAGACGGAGCTTTTGATCGCCTGCATCCATCGTATCTGATAACTAATCTGGAAATTCAAATGTCGGATCACATGAGTTGGAGCGCGAGCGTTGGGCGTTGGATGGGAATTCCCGTTCGCGTTCATTGTCTTTTCTTTCTCTTCATTGCGGCGATATTTGCTGTCCAAACCAACTACACCAGTCCCAATACGATTGGCACGGCGGTGGCCACCAGTTTGTGCTTAGTGGTTTGTGTATTGCTACATGAGTTCGCACATATTTTTGCACTTACTAATTTGGGTGGAAACGTAAACAACATTGTTTTCACGCCGTGGGGAGGCAATTCTGATTACTCTTTGCCCGAGACTGCACGTGGCAAAACGATCGTTCATTTGGCTGGTCCCTTTTTCAGCGGATGTTTGTTTGCCCTGGGCGCAAGTTTGTTGGTGCAAACGGATCAAGCCAAACTGCACGAGTTGATCGTTCCATTTCGCCCCTTGGCATTCGAATTCAAAGCTTATGAAGTTTCTATCGTTAAGATTGCGACCTGGATCAACTTCCAATTGATGGTGTTGAACTTGATTCCTTGCTTTCCATTTGACGGTTCGGGAGCGATGCGAGCATTGATTGGTAAGATATCGGACGGCGCGTCGGCGGTTCGCCGAGAATCGACACTGTTGGTTATTGGACAAGCAACCGGATTGACTTTGATCGGATGTGGTTGGTTTTTGTCGGGATACGATGAAGGACCTGTGCGACCGATTTGGTTCTTGTTCGCGACTGGCGGCATCGCAATGCTGTTCTCTGCTCGATTCGACTACTTCCGACAATTAACGTTGATGGATGAGCAATGGGATGACGACGAAGACCCCAATTATGACGCCATCTACGGCGACGCTTCGTTCTTTGATTTTCCGGACGATGAACAAGACAACTATTCGCAATGGTTGGTTGAAAAACAAGAAGAACGCGAACGGATGGAACGGGAACACGAAGATCGCGAAGCAAAAGTCGCGGACGAGATTTTGAAAAAACTTCACAAAGATGGCATCGAGAGTTTGTCCGACGAAGAGAAGAGTATTCTTAATCGTGTCAGTGCCCGGATTCGCAGCCGGCGTCGTCAGCAGGGTGTCGATTTCTAGTCACCGCCGCGATGCGTCATTATTATCCGTTGATCAGACCATGCGATGGATATTGTCCGTCAACAAAATCTAGAGCGCATTTCGTTTTGGTGTAGCGTCGATCCGTCAATTTTTGCCGGAAATTTCGACGCCACGACCGCTACCGTTAAGTGCAACTTGCACTAGTAGAGCGTCACGCTTGTATATTCGGGTTGGTGTGTTAGTGGATTTTTTGGATACTTGCTTTAACTCAAGGAGGAGTTATGGCAAACAAGAAATATCATATTGAATTGAGCCAATCCGAACGTTTGGAATTGGATCGCATTCGTAAGTCGAATGCTGCTTTGTGGAAACGCAAGCGTGCTGAGTGTCTTTTGAAGCTTGATCGTGGTGAGTTTGGTCCTGGTTGGATCGACGAACGGGTTTCCGAGGCTTTTGAAGTCACGACCCGTTCACTGGAGAACTGGCGTAAACAATCGGCAGCTGATGGCCCATTATCGCTGATGGAGCGAAAGCTTCAGACGAAGCCTCGCGTTTCTCGTAAACTTGATGGTGCGGGTGAAGCCCGTGTTGTTGCCCTTGCTTGTAGCAGTGCCCCTGAAGGTCGTTCTCGTTGGTCGCTCCGCCTTCTGGCAGAGAAGGTCGTTGAGCTCAAACTGGTCGACACGATCAGCCATCAAACGATCGCCAGGGTCTTAAAAAAACGAATGTCAGCCGTGGCGTAAGACGATGTGGTGTATTCCGCCAGAACAAAATGCGTCGTTTGTTTGTCAGATGGAGCAGGTTCTGGAAGTCTATCAACGGCCGTACGACCCACTAAGACCGGTCGTCTGCATGGATGAACAGCCCAAACAGCTCATTTCAGAGGTGCGTCCGCCGATCCCGGTTGCGCCAGGCCGTCCATCACGCACTGATCATGAGTATGTCCGCCATGGCAGTTGTAACGTTTGGATGTTTGTCGAGCCCTTGGGATGCTGGCGAGACGTCCGCGTGACGGACAGAAAAACGAAAACCGATTGGGCAATCCAGATGAAGAAACTGATTGATCACCGGCGATTTGCGACCGCCGAAAAAATTACCATCATTTGTGACAACCTAAACACGCATGCCTTAGACTCTTTTTATGAGGCTTTCACTCCGCAAGAGGCTCTTCGATTGATCCATCGCATCGAAATGATCCACACCCCCAAACATGGGAGCTGGCTCAACATGGCCGAGCCGGAATTAAGCGTGCTCACCCGCCAATGCCTGTCTGACCGCATCGATAAGAAAACGACTGTCCAATCGCGAAGCAAAAAATGGGCAAGAGAACGAAACAAAAAACAAAACGGTATCGATTGGCAATTCACAAACGAAAAAGCCAGAACAAAACTGAAGCACCTGTACCCGAAAATTCAGCTGTGACAGAATACTAGTCGTCGATGACGGTACGGACGCGTCGCCGACGACGCCGATGTCGATACGTTTGTTGTTCTCCTTCAACGAACCAGTAACCGCCGAGTATTTTGTAGAACGCCAATAAAATGAATGCACCTGCGGCACCAACTGAAAAGCCTTCTAGACTGATTGGTTGAATGTATTGACCGGGGTAAAAAAAACGCAACAGCGCGCATCCAATTAGGGTTCCAGCGATGCCCATCATGATCGTTGCCACCGTGCCACCGGGGTCGCGACCTGGCATAATGGCTTTAGCGGCGAGGCCAACGACGGTTCCAAAACCAACCCATGTCAATCCAAGGTTGGCAAATTCTGCGAGGCTTTCAAAATCCATTTTAAACTCTGCTGAGGCAATCGAATTTCCGCCATAGGCTGACTAGACGTTTCTACCTCAGATTGCGTGTTTTCTCCAATATCAATTGAGTTTGCGGAAGCTCAGCTGCAAGAGTTTGACATCTTCCTCGAATTCGAAAAAATGGAAGGGCAAGGTTTTCTCTCAAAATTGCTATCAGTATGAAATACAGCTTTCTTTGTATAGGCGTTGTGATTTGGGGTGTTGGCAGTGGTTTGTCCGCACAACAGATCCAAGTTTCAGGTCCACTTTCTTCAGCCGGCAGCTCATTTCACGAAAATTTTGGTGTAAATTTTGGATTTGGATTTGGTGGCGGAGGTATGAGCAGGCAGGCACCCGGTGTGACGTTTTCTCAAAACAATGCGGTACGGCCAGCGTTCGGCGGTTTTGACCCCAATTCCGGAGCAAGGTTTGGATTCTCCAACCGAAACGGTGACGGTGGAGGTTTTTCTTTGGGGTTTAATTTCTCGGAAGGAAATAGCCGGATTCTTAACAGCGTCAGTCCGAGTATAACCATTCCAAATGGCGGTTTTGGTAGTCTCACGGCGGGGAGGTTTTCGCCATTTGTTACCGGCGTCATACCTGTTGTAGGAACCGACAACGCGGTTACGCGAGCGGTCGCCAGTGGCCAACTAAAACCATACATTCCCAGTCGGACGGAGCGTTCGCGATCGACACCGTCGAATGCCACATCGTCTGACACTAGCACGGCAACCACTTCTGATGCCAGCGTTGCTCACATCAAGGCTGAGCGACAACAAGCGGAACAATTGCGTGCTCAAAGTTTTGAGCAAGCCGTCGCAGCTGCCAAACTCGCTGAACGAGAGCGAGACTATCCAAATATCCGTCGAAACATTCGCCGCGCGTTGAAATCAACTGACGATCCTGTGAAAACGCGCGAACTCCGACTTTGGATGAAAGAATTCCGCGGAAAACACTGAGATCTATTTCAATCGATATAGCTTCGACATTGTCCGTCTTTAACTATTGAACAGGCACTAGTTTGTAGTAGTTCGTTCAATTATCATTTGCAACTCGCTATCTGCGAGTTGACGAATAGACTGGGGGATGGTTCGCAGACTCCGGCTTGCGTTGAGTCGTTTCGCCACGGTTTTATGTCATCCAATTGCCCGTTTTCATCGCAAAGTTTGAACAACTAAATTCTCTAGATTGATGTCGAACCTAAACGCTGTGAAAAAACTGGCTTTCCCAATCATCAAGATCGCCATCTCGGTGTTTATCCTGTCTTGGTTGTTTTACCAGGCCAGCAACGACAATCAGTTTGCTGAAGTGGCGCAGCGACCTAAAAACTGGACCTGGTTGATCGTCGCGTTTCAATTTGTATTCCTGGCCCACTTTGTCAGTTTCGTCCGCTGGAGAATGCTTGTTCGAGCTCTGGACGTTTCGTTTTCGACCTTGGATGCGGTTCGCATCGGCTTGATTGGTGTATTTTTTGGTTTGTTCGCGTTTGGCCTCATCGGTGGTGATTCGCTGCGAGTTTACTACGCGGCGCGGGATTCCAAGAAAAAGCTACCGGAAATCGTATGTTCGGTTTTTTTGGACCGGGCAATCGGCATGTTAACCATGTTTACCTTTGCGACCATTGGATTTTTGTTCGTCGATCTAAGTTTGGACAATGCTAAAAACCCGGAACAAATGAAAATAATTCGCTACGCTTGCACAATGATTTCTGTTGTGACGGTGACCGGTTGGACTTGTGCCGTCGTGTTCTTACTTTCTCCGCGGATACTGGCCTCAAAGTTAATCTCCGTACTCATGCGTTTGCCGAGAGTTGGCTCCATCTTCAAACAACTGATCGAATCCGTGTTGCTATACCGGAAACGAATCGATTGCCTAGTTGCCGCCTTTTGTTGGAGCGCGATCGTCAACGTTTGCTTTATCGGAGGTGTGTTTTTGACAGCAGTCGGAATCAATGTCGAGCGCCCCCCCTTCAACCAACACTTCATCATCGCTCCATTTTCAATGACGGCTAACGCCATTCCTTTGCCAGG
Organism: Mariniblastus sp.; assembly: GCA_965263475.1. Taxonomy (GTDB): domain Bacteria; phylum Planctomycetota; class Planctomycetia; order Pirellulales; family Pirellulaceae; genus Mariniblastus. The sequence goes on along the minus strand of OZ253677.1, from coordinate 4,523,312 downwards.
AGGTATTGGAGGGATGGAATTCGTGCTGTCATATTTCTATGACGCCATGTCAATCAGCACATCCGAAACTGAATTCGGAATTGTGGTCGCCTTTACGTTTCGAATTTTTCTCTTGCTGATCGCAGCATTCGGAGCAATCGCTTGGTTTTTTAGTCGCAAGCAAATTGAAGAAGTATTGGCCCATGAAGTGGTTCCGGAACACGCGCATGGTGAAACGGTCGGGTAAATCTCTATTTATCGATTCCTCTAAACTATCTAAATTGCTGGCACAATTGCAGTTAGCGTCCGCCAATTCTCCGATCCAGACCCGTCGTGCCGTCCGTACGAAAAATCGAATTCTCGAAAGTACTCATTGTCGTCGCGATCTTGTTTTCGTTGAGCGCACTGGCAATCTTGATCGACGTTGATGTCACCAAAAACCGACGATCAGAATCGATTCCAGGTGATTTCCGGCGGATTGTACAACTGAGCGAGATATTCGCGCATGGGTTTGGAATTGCGATCGCACTTGGATTGATTTGGCAATTGGCACCAGCTAAACGCGGCGAAATCCCGCGTCTTGCGGCGTGCGCGATATTTCCAGGGCTTGCCTGTCAAATTATCAAGATGTTTGTTGTACGATATCGACCCGCCCACTATTTCCCCGATTATGTCGACCAAATCGCTAACACGTGGTTGGGTTTCATTCCCACTGGAGAGTTTAACGTCGAGTATGTAACTCAGTCTTTTCCATCCGCCCATGCGGCGACGGCCGTCGGTTTGTGTGTTGGCCTGATTTGGATGTTTCCGAATTGCCGTTATTGGTTTTTTGCCTTGGCATTTTTAGCTTCGATACAACGTGTCGTTGCGGGGGCGCATTGGTTAAGTGATGTGTTAGCTGGCGCGGCAATCAGTGTATTGGTTTGCGGTATCGTATTTCATAGCCGCCAGTTGAATCGCTTGTTTGCGAGATTCGAAAAACCGAATTTTTCTGTGCAAAATAGTCATTCGTCCGACAAAAACAACATCCGCCCCGCCAAAGCGGCTTAAGGTTTGGCGGTCCAAGTTTTGGTTTTCTGTTTTATGTCCAATGCGATTGCCCGTGAATTCAATTGGTTTATAATTCGATTGGGCAAGGCGTGTCTCTATGGATTCTTAAATCATGCGCCTATTGACTCATCTATTCTCTGCGAACCCGATCCAAATATTCGGTCTTGTCTTGTTCGGACTCTTTTCTTCGGTGATGTTTTCCTCAGTTTTATTGATGAATTTGGCAACCACGAGTTCTTATGAGCGTTTGCCTGTATTGGATCGTTCTGCGGAATCTCAATCGGCGAAGGCTGTCGGCAACTACCGCAAGGACGTGATGGCGTTCGTTAAGAGGTCGAAAAACAAAACAAACAACAACTTGCGATTTGGCGCCGTCGTCGACCTGTGCATGTTGCATTGTGAAATTGTGAACGATGCTAGGTTTTCAAGAAACAAACAATTGCAAGGCTTTCGGGCCATTGCTGCCGATCGGCTTTCCAAATGCAAGCGGGAAATCGAAATTGAAATAAAACGTGAGGTTCGCAGGCTGGCACGTTTGGAAACATCCAAAGATCGTTCTGGTTCGCAGGCCGTAAGCAACTCTTCGATGCCGACCGAAGAGATCACCTATGAAGCGTTGATCATCGAAAACATGCAGACTCTTACGCAAATTTCGGGTGGACCAATCAACTTATGGGGTTACACCGGCGGCAATTTTGGCCCCAATGGAATCTGCGATTACGGTCCAGACCTGGTGCGACTCATAGAGAACACGATTTCTCCCGACTCTTGGCAAAACAATGGTGGAACTGGTGTCATTCACTATTATCGGCCGCTGCGGATATTGGTCGTCAGCGCTTCAAGTCAAGTTCATGACAACCTGTCAGATTTACTTGAGCAATTGAAGTAACCCGGTCGTATCATTCGGACGTGACGGCCACGTAGACCTTCGGAAAATCGGCGTTTGGCCTAATCGATCATCCGATTTAACACTAGAATAATGTGATCACGAAATCGACGAATGCTTGTTTTTGGATCGAAAATTATGAGTGCAAAAAAACTTCAAAACTTAGCAGCAACAAAAACAAAATTGGCTGAAAAGTATGACCGCTTGTCTAAGCTGGCCAACAGTGTTCCGAAACGCGAAAAGTTTCGTCGACAAGCGGCTTATTTTCGTTATCAAGCGAAGATGATCGAAATCAAAGCCAGTCAATAGCGATTCTTTGTGTGCTACAACACGATCAAATTGATAGCGGTTGGTGCGGAAGAAAATTCGCATTGATGGAATGTTTTCGATCTGAAAAATGACTAGATCGTTCACAAATAGTAGTATGACTGAAAATGGATTCAGACATGGATGTCTGCATAATTGGCGCCGGCTGGTCAGGTTTGTACGCCTGCAAATACGCGCTTGAAAACGGATTGACCCCGATCGTTTTGGAACGCCGCGATGACTTCGGTGGCGTTTGGAATTATAGCGAGCGATCGGACACAACGACGGTAATGAAATCGACGATTTCATCGTCTTCGCGAATGGTCACCGAAGCCTCTGACTTTTTTATGGATGAGCGCGTTGGCGAATTCATGCATCACGAAGAGATCATTGATTACCTTCGCAGTTACATCGCTCACTTTGAATTGCACCCTCATTTGAAGTTTGGATGTGAAGTCAAAAACGTTGAAAAGTCAGACGGTCGCTGGCGGGTGACATATGAACAATCGGGAAAAACTCAAGAAATTTTCGTTGATCGCATCGCAGTATGTGCCGGCCTTCACAACAAGCAACGTGAAATCGGACAACCCGTGTCTAACTTTTCAGGCAAGATTCAGCATTCTGGCGACATCAAGCAGGTTGATTCAAACGAATATACCGACGACGACCATGTGATTGTGTATGGGGGTGGCGAGACCGCGTCGGATCTGATTGACCTGCTGGTCCATTCGCGGGCGAAAGTCACTTGGGCCATTCGGGGCGGGCAGCACTTTCTGCGCAAGACGGCGTTTCAGCAACGCCAAGGCGTCGGCCAATTCGACAAACACCACTTTGCGTTGGACTTGATCGCCAGCCCGTTGATCAATGGAATCAGTGCGTTGTCAAAAAACGCCCCTGGCCGTCGATTTATCGCCGACTGGTTGTCGACGGGTTCCGTATTTAAGTTCCAGGGCCATGGCATTGATGTTTGGAAGAACGAGCATAAGTATGCACAACAATTTTTCAATAAAAACGGACACAGCGTCGAACATGTGCACAGCGGTCGCGTCATCGCCGAAAATGAGATCGTCGCTGTTGCAGATGACAAGGTATCATTCAAGAGTGGCAATACCCGTCAATACTCGCACATCATTTGTTGTTTTGGATATCAATTTCATTGCCCGTTTTTGCCCGAAGCCTACCAATCGGGAAACTTAGAAGACCTCTACCAATTCGTGTTTCCAACACATGACCCAACGATTGCATTTCTGGGTTTTGCCCGCCCGATCATCGGCTCCATACCGCTGGTAACCGAAATGCAATGCCTATGGGCCTTCCGCGTGTTCGCCGGAAAAATTAATTTGCCAAACCATTCTACGTTGCGGGATCGTCAAGTCCAAATCAATCAAAAGTGGGATCGAAAACTGCCTGGACGAGGCGATTTGAAGACACTAGTCTTACCTTCCACTTACGTTGCGATGCTGTTGAAAGAAGCTTATCCCGGCCGGTCACCTGGCGCGCATTTCTGGAAGCAACCACTGCGGGCGTTGAAGTTTCTTTCGTGGATTCCATCAGGATCCATTCGATTTGCTCTCGACCCCAAACTCGATGAAAAAACGTTTCATGCGTTATGGAAGCAGCGATCCCACGGATTCTCAATCGCGTTTTTGTTGCCGATTGCGATCGCTTTATGCCGGCTATTCAAAATTGAGCCGGTGCTTGATTGGTGGGGTAGACGAAAGCAACGGGTGAATACGCCACAAACGGAATCGACTTCTAATGCTGCGAAATCGGCCGATTTAGAGCCAACTCGTGTTTCCAGAGCGGCGTAGTCACATGCTTGCGGGCTATGGCGAAAAATCCCAAACCGCTATGGTAACACTACGAGGCTGCCACGAACCTCCGGTTTTGGGAATGCTGTCTTACATTGCCGAAGGTGACTTGGACCTGTTGAGCGGATCGTCGGCCTGAGGCGTTTTCGTTTCGTTCAACACCGGTTTCAAAACGGAGCCCAAATTTGGCAAAAACCAAACGCTTTGAACGAGCCGGTTCAACACGCTTTATTTCGGCGACGATTTCGTCACGGCTCCACAATCGTCAACGCGCGGCTGGGCCGACGATGTCAACGGGACGGCAGGGGCTTTCTTATTGTTTACTTGTGCATGTTTAAAACGGCAAATTCTCGAGATCGACATTTCCACCCGATAAGACGATTCCCACCTGTTGGCCTTGAAACAAGTTTTGCGTTCTGCACAACGCGGCAAACGGTACGGCACACGAGGGTTCGATCACAATTTTTAGCCGTTGCCAAAGCAATTTCATTGCGGAAATAATTTCGTCTTCGGTGACGCGAATGATCCGATCAACGTATTCTTGGATGATCGGAAAGTTATTGTCCCCCAAAAAGGTTTTCAATCCGTCAGCAATCGTGTCTGTCGTTTCGTTAAATTCGATCTTGCCACTTTGCAACGAGCGATAGGCATCGTCCACTGCAAACGGCTCCGCACCAATGGTTTTGCAATCGTTGCCAAAAAAGTGGGCTGCTAGGCCGCAACCGCCGATTAGCCCTCCTCCACCGACTGGCGTCATGACCACATCTAGATGCGGTACGTCTTCTAGCAACTCGATGGCAGCCGTTGATTGCCCCAGGATGACATTGATGTCGTTGGATGGATGCAGGAAAGTCGCGCCTCGCTCAGCAACAATTTCTGCGGCAACGCGCTCTCGATCTTCGGCGGTCGGTTGGGTCACGACAATCTCACCTCCGTAAGCGCGCGTCGCCTCCATTTTAACTTTCGGCGCCGATGAAGGCATCGCGATACAGGCTTCAACTCCCACACTATCAGATGCCAGCGCAATGGCTTGGGCGAAATTCCCCGACGAATGCGCGACCACGCCCCTTCGTTTTTCTGCATCGGTCAAACAGGCAATCGCATGGGAGGCGCCACGTATCTTGAACGAACCGGCGCGTTGAAAGTTTTCGCATTTGAAATACAACCGTGCCCCAGTTAACGAATTCAGTGTCCTGGACGTCAGTACCGGCGTTCGGTGGATGAACGGCTTGATTTTTTCGTGGCACTCGCGAAGATCATCTGCAGTGTATTTCCTATTCATAAAATTTAACGCCTGGAGAAACGGTGTCGCTCATTAACGGACTGATTTACTGTTGGGACAAGAACACTCAGTACGGCCCTAAATTGGTCGCTGATTTGACTGATGAACAAATGGTAATGCAACCGGCACCAGAAGGAAAAGCGCCCGCCAATCACCCGGCTTGGGTTTTCAGTCATTTGAATGTCTACCTGCCAGTAATTGCTGCGATGCTTCAAGGCGAAACGTTCGACGATCCCAAAGACCACGAATTTGGCATGTTGTCGCAACCTGAACAAGATCGGACACGCTACGCTTCAAAATCCGAATTGATTGACACATTTGTGGCGGGCCACCAGTTGGTTGCGAACCTCCTGGAGTCGGTCGCCGAGGACATTTTTCTGGAACCGGTGAAACTAGAACGCTGGGCCAACATCATGCCCTCCGTTGGTGTCGCTTTGCCGTACGTGATGCTAAACCACGAGAATCAGCACTTCGGACAAATCAGTGCCTGGCGACGCATCCAGGGATTGCCAAGCGTCTGACCAACGAGTTTATAAACTGGGGCGTAGGAAAGATCGCGCAATGGCTTGGATCGCTCCGGAATCGGGAATTTGGTCCCCAACCGCAATTCCTGCTGCAAGACACCGCACCAAGGGCGCGCCAGCGTTGAAATGCTGTGCTCGACGGCGTCGCCATCGTGCTCCCATCTACGTTAGCTAACTGCGTCACTTGCTTGCCGCTGAATGATCACATGGACGGGCTTTAATTGCGAGGCATTGACTCTAGCCGCCTTAATCATTGGCCGCCTCAATCATTGGCCGCCTCAATCATTGGCCTGAGCATTTAGTTCAATCCACTCGATGGCCGAATCTGCCGGAAAGTCCGTCGTGTATTTTTTTGCGTTCTGTCCCAACACCGTTTTCAATCGACGGGAAATCATGTTGCTGGTGATCAGTTCGTTTTCCCCCATACCAAACATATCCAATATTCGGAGCGAAGCCTCGTTGACCAAACTCTTAATCACAACATCTTCGAATGACAAGAAGTATCCGAATTCAACACACGCCGGAATTTGACGGCAAAACAACTCTAATTGACTGTCGTGCTGAATGAACGGATGCCGTTCAACTCCAATCACACAAATTTTCTGTTTTTGATCGTTGCGAAGCTCCACCGTTTCGTCAAGTTGCAGCAGTGTAGACAAAGCCAACAATACACGACAGCTTGGGTTCTCACTGTAATGTCGGTGCAATTGTTCAGCCGTCAAAGCCCGTGGAACAATTTCATAATCTACACCCCAACCCGGCAGCCTGTCCTGTATTTCATTAAAACAATCCGGGAAATGAGCAACGACAAGAAAGCAGTCGTTGGTTGCGGCGAGCCGCTTACGCAGGGCATCGCGAATTCCAACCAGTGTACTTTCCCGCGTCCTGGCAAAAGAGTCTTCGTAAAACTGGAACTTGGTCCGGCCAAACAACCAATCAAACATTTACCGCCACAATGTTGATTTGGTCGGCAGGCTTAAGGCATTCGTGACGTCGCTCGTCGAGTTTTTATTCGATCGGTCCCGTTTAACGGAGCCAGGGCGAAACGTTGGAAACGTTGAAGTCGCAGATTCAGCATCGGTATGGATACTGACAGCTTGTTTCGCGCGGGACTCGCGAGCATACCAACTGTTTAGTTTGCCATTTGGTATTTCTGCGCGACTGATTCGATCAGCTTGTGGATTGGGTTGGGAATCATTACTCGCGATCGCATACGTTCCTTGAGGATCAATCAATTTGGCTGGTGAATCAGGGCGATTCGCAGCAGCGATTTGGAGCGCGCCGTCTTGTGCCGGACATCCGGAGCGCACCCATGTTTCCCAATGGATTTGCAAATCCGAAAGGTTATCGAAGCCATAGTATTCGCTCGTTGCTTGATCCCAAGCGCCTGTATCGTAACTGGATTGCTCCAACGTCATTCCTTTTTCCAAGAACTGAACGAAGTGTTGTTTGCCTTTTTGCCCGATCAAATACCTTGCGACCGAATAACCCTGGGCGTAAAGCGGCAAGATATCATGCGGATACTGTTTCATTGTAAACATCCGATTGAATGGAATCCCACGTGACGGCCGAGACGACAAAAAGCTGAGCAACATTTGGTGGTTTTTGGCTCGTTCCGACTCATGTTCCACGGTAGTACAGGCACCTTCGTCCGCCCAACGGGGCAACGGACGACCGAAGTGGGTCGCGAATATTGTATGGGTTACTTCATGGGGAAGGACCGCATCCAACAGGCGGTCAACAGGCCCGTAGATTTTCATCTGCCAACTGATCGGTTCGCTACGCCCGGTCGGCCCTTTAACAAAAGCGAAACTAGTTTCTCCACCCGCGTGGGGGCCAACTTGAATTTGGATAGGACATTTTTCATTCCAATTCTCAATTTCGTAACCCAACCATTGCTGCGAAAGTTCACTACGGTACTGTTCGGCCAATATGGAGGCTTTTTTCGCCAGCTGTGCATTCGCTGCGTATACGATAAAATTTTCGGAATTGGCTTGATAGGTTTGCCCCGCGGCAAGATGTGCCGTTACGACAACCAAGGCTGTTGAAATTGCCCAACGAAAACCACGACAAGCTTCCATGCTTCACCTTTTTCTGAACGATGGATTGAATTCGATCCTTCGAATTCGGGCAAACACTGCCGCTGCAACTGGCGGACCGTTTTTGCCATTTCCTATTCCGCAAACAACAAAACACCGGCTAAACAACGATTTCCGTTTATACCCAGTGTCTCTCAAGTTCGACCGTGTAATTTTTTCACAGGCTAGTGAAATACCTACTCCCGAACTATACCGATCGGCCAATTGGTTTTACCGCTGGCAGCTACAGCTAGCTCCAGCGGGTCTTATTTAGTCGCAAAATCGCAATCGAGCAGCAATTGCAATTTGCTATCAACCGCTTAAATTACTGAGTTTTTGCGAGCCGCCGTTCGGAAGCTCGGCGTTCGTACCCAAGTAACAGCAACCGAAAAGGCAGTTGTGGAACAGGCGATCGAGAAAGCAGACACACTGATTGAAGCGCTCGGGTGGATTCGGCAATTTCGAGATAAGACGATCGTCATCAAAATTGGTGGCAGCGTACTCGAGGACGTCGATGCCCTTCGGCACATTTTGATCGACATTCACTTCATGGAGTCCGTTGGGCTGCGCCCCGTTGTCGTCCATGGCGCTGGAAGCCGAATCAGCAAGGCGATGGAAAAAGCAGGTATCGAACCCAAATTTGTGCAAGGACGACGGGTGACTGACACAACAACGCTAGACATCGTCGAGCGTGTCCTGGCAAAAGAAACGAATGAATACCTGGCCAATGAATTCGAAAAAATTGGCGGACGAGCGATGACACTCAATTTCGATTCGACTCCCGTTTTATATGGCGAGCGTCTCAACGTGACCGACGAATCGGGCCATGTGTTAGATTTAGGCGCTGTCGGAAAAGTGACCCGTGTTGATCGGCTAGTGATTGACAACCTGTGTGTTGCCGGACAAGTTCCTTTTATACCATCGATGTGCTTAACAGATGACGATCAAAAATTAAACGTCAATGCGGACACGGCCGCAACCACCGTTGCGATAGAGCTAGACGCAAACAAACTTGTGTTTCTCAGCGATGTTGCCGGCGTACTCGAAGATCCGGGAGACCCCAATTCGCGAATTTCAACACTTTCGGTTGCTGATTCCTTGCAGTTGATCGAAAGTGGAAAGATCACCGGGGGCATGATTCCAAAGGTTCAAGCCTGTATCGACACAATCAACCGCGGTGTCAATCGTGTTCATATTGTTGATGGTCGATTGCGGCACTCGCTGTTGCTTGAAGTGTATACCACAACTGGAGTTGGTACGTTATTCGTGGGAGGTACGCCATGAGGCATTTACTCGACTGGTCGGACTATTCGGTGGAAGAAATTCGAACAATCCTACAGAAATCAGTTGAACTCAAAAGCATGGACCATGCAGGCGATCGACCAGCGGTGTTGGAGCACAAAGTTGTTGGGCTACTTTTCGAAAAACCTTCGTTGAGAACAAGGGTGAGTTTTGAAAGCTTGGCCAGTCAAACCGGAGGCGCAAGTCTGTTCCTTGGCCAAGACGTGGGCTGGGGAAAACGAGAGCCGATTCAAGATTTCATTCCGGTATTGACAAGCTATCTCGATTGTTTGGTGATTCGAGCAAAGTCACACGCAAGCGTTACGCAAGCGGCACAGTACAGTCATTGTCCAGTCATCAACGGTCTGACGGATTTCTCTCACCCGTGTCAAGCACTGGCGGATGTATTGACTATCGAAGAGCTGTTTCCGGGTAGGCAAAATTTGAAAATCGCGTTTGTCGGCGACGGCAACAACGTCTCGTTTAGCTTGGCGCTGTTAGCTTGCAAGCTGGGCTTCTCATTCGTTTTGTCAACGCCGCCGGGATACGAGTTGCCAAGCGACTCTGTCGATCTCATTACACAACAATCGGCGACGCCGGAGTTATTTTTGCAGAACAACGCTCCCGACGAGGCGGTCGCTCACGCCGACGTTGTCTACACCGATGTCTGGGCCAGCATGGGGCAGGAAACAGAAATGGACAAACGGCGGCGTGACTTCAGAGATTTCCAAGTCAACGATGCGTTGATGGCCCAAGCCAACCCAGACGCGAAATTCTTGCATTGCCTACCAGCGCGACGCGGCGAAGAAGTAACAACCAGTGTCATCGAAAGCGATGCCAGCGCGATTGTCCAACAAGCAGAAAATCGGCTGCACGCTCAAAAAGGCCTCGTGGTTTGGCTCGTAAATGAATCGGAGAAAAAAAGATGAAACGTAAGGCTAATGAGCTTCGCCCAGTCAAGATTAAGCGGAAGTTTACAAATAAGACTGCCGGCAGCGTATTGTATCAAAGTGGGGAAACCGTTGTGCTGTGCACCGCCAGCGTTGACACCAAAGTGCCACCGTGGATGGAAGCTGACGGCAAAGGCTGGATTACTGCGGAATACAATATGTTGCCCGGAAGTACAAGTCCGCGAAAACGACGCGACCGCACCAAAGTCGATGGACGAACAACGGAAATCCAAAGGTTGATTGGTCGCTCCATGCGGGCCGTTGCTGATTTGGAAGCATTGGGACCTCGGCAAATCACCGTGGATTGCGATGTTCTGCAAGCCGATGGTGGTACGCGAACCGCCAGTATCACCGGCGGCTTTATCGCTTTGATCGATGCGATATTGTCGATCAAGAAGGAACTACCAAACCCAAACGTGTTTCCGTTGCGCGATTCGGTCGCGGCCATTAGCGTCGGAATTGTCAATTCGAAACCGATCCTGGATTTGGATTATGAATTGGATTTCGCGGCCGAAGTCGATATGAATATCGTGATGACAGGCAAAGGAGAATTCGTCGAAATTCAGGGGACCGGTGAAGAATCGACGTTTACTGATAAACAGCTGCAAAGTCTGCTAAAATACGGTCGTGCTGGAATCGCCGAATTGACCAAGATTCAAAAGTCAACGTTGGCTCGGAAATGGCCATTTTGATTGTTTCATCATTGAAACTGGAATTGATTGAGTGAAAAACCGGATTCTGTTTGCGACGGATGTACCCTTCTGGCAAGCATCAACGGGCGCTGAACAGCGAATCCTCGCGATGCATCGCTTTTTGGAATCGCAAGGTCACGACTGCGCCGTTTTTTTCCTTGGTGAAATCAGTCCGGTTGAGAAAGAACAGGTCGCCAGCCACTCTATTCAGCTGTTCGAAAGTTCTTCGCAGCGACCGCCCGAAAAATTACTCAACCGCGTCAAGTGGTACGCCGATGCCACAATCAACCAAGCACGAAATTGGCTGTACCAGAGCCGCATCGACGGCACCGACGCCGATGGGCCACCGTCTTTGATATTGGACGACTTCAAATGGCCTTGGGCAATCACTCGTTTCGCCGAAGTCGTCGATCAGTTCATGCCGACGGCAATCATTGTGGAATACATCAAGATGGCCTACTTGCTGCAAGGGCTGTCAGAAAAACAGTGCGCCAGCGTCACGACGCTCATCGACACCCACGATGTTTTGCACATGAGAGCGGAGCAGTTTTTTGCTCATGGTTTTCCCCATTGGCTGCGCATCGACAAAGAGGAAGAAGCCGCCGTGTTAAGAAAATTCGACAACGTGATTGCGATCCAGGACCAGGAAGCGGCCACGTTTCGCGAGATGGTCGGAGACCAAGCTAACGTAATCACAGTCGGACATGCCGTTGAATCGGAAACAATTCATTCGTTGGATTACCGTTCGCAAAATCCAGCGGAACGAATTACCGTTGGCTACATCGGTTCCAAGAATTTTTCCAATTGGCAGGCTATTCGAGAGTTTTTGAACTGTGCTTGGCCGGCGGTGTTGCATAAACACGACGCCACCTGCAATTTGATTATTGCTGGTGGAATTTGCGATTGGTTTGACAAAGACGATGACGGCAACCCGATTGCACTAGAGCACCCAAATCCCAAGTCGGCAGACTCGGTTGCCCAATTCGAAGCCCATGCACTGAAAAATGTCAAGCTGCTTGGACGCATTGATCGCATTGAAGAATTTTATGACCAAATCGATGTGGTTATCAATCCGGTACAATTTGGCACGGGTTTGAAAATTAAAAACGCCGAGTCGTTGCGTTTTGGTAAATTGTTAATCACCACAACGAATGGATTCAACGGTATGCCCGAAGCGACTCGATTGGCATGCATGGTTGTCGAGACCGTCAACGAGATGGGGCTGGCAATTAATTCGATCTGCAATGATCTATCCGCCATCCGCCCGATGCAAAAGCTGGCGTTACAATTGTCCCAAACAGAATTTTCAGAATCACAGGCCTATCAAGCGCTTAGCCGCTGCTTGGAACTGCGTTGATCCGGTATCAAAAGTCTTGTTTTTTGATGCAAACGGGCTTCAAAACTTGATGCGATTTCTAGCGAAAGTTACGTTATAACTGCGGTCACCAATTTGCCGTTTTTGAATTGCCGCAAATAATTGATCCAATGACTTCACTCCTTGCATTCAGGTCGTATCCACGAACCGCTCTTCCCATGATCCAAAAATCTCGAAATCAAGCATTTACGTTGGTCGAACTGCTAGTTGTGATCGCCGTGATTGGCATTCTCGTCGGTATGCTCTTGCCGGCCGTTCAAATGGTTCGCGAGGCAGCGCGTCGGACTTCGTGTGTCAATAATTTAAAACAAATTGGCTTGGCAATACAGGGCTTTCACGATCGTCGGATGAGACTACCACCGGCTCGTGGCGCCGACGAATTTTTGACATGGCCGGTCTATATTATGCCCGAAATGGAATCATCGGGGCTGTACGATCAATTTGACTTCACCAAGCGCTACGCCGAACAAAATCCTGCCACTTTGCAGATCCCAATGACATCCATGTTTTGCCCAACGCGTCGAAACAGTTTCAAGATCTCGCGTTATGAGGCCGGCCAAGCTCCTGTTGGCGCGACTGGAGATTACGCTGGCAATGCCGGTTCATCGGTTCACTTTAACCCGCCTGAAAATGACTGGGCCCAGTTCGAGAACCCGACCGATGGCGTGTTTAGTTCCGGGTTGGCGACCGAAAATGAGATTGTCGATGGTCGACTAGTTCGCGGTGGAATTGGCCGATACAAGCTTCGCGACATTGCAGACGGCCAAAGCCACACTTTTTTCATCGGTGAGAAAGCGGTTAATGCGAATCACATTGGTGAGCCCGATGGCTGGGGCGACAACTCGATCTATAACGGCGACCAACCATTTGCGATCATGCGCGTTGGCGGTCCGTTTATCGGCCTGGAAAATTCCACGACTTCGTTCGCTGGAGAAGCGCCAGCCTTTGGCAGTTTTCACTCTGGCGTGTGCAATTTTGGACTGGGCGACGGCAGTGTAAAGATAATCGCCGTCACGATCGAAGACGAAACCTTGCGTCGTTTGTGCAGCCGCAACGATGGCATGATCGTCAGCCCCGATGGTAACTAGCAGGCTTCCCAATCATGCCGCAGCAAATCTATTTTGTGGGAACCGAAACCGAAATTGGACATCACGCTGCGCCATTGGATGGAAAACTCAATTATCAAGTTGCTGCCCCCAAGCACGTTATCGAAACCGCTAAGCCGGGGGACGTAGCCGTTTTTTATTCGGAGCATTTTGATCGTTTTCGCCACGCGATCGTCGAACTCAAACAGCGCAACATTGCGACGCTCTACATGATTGACGGCATCTTGGAATGGCGTAACGCCTGGGAAAACTGCTCCGATGAGCCAGCATGCCCGTTTGCGATGAGACCGGTGCTCAGCCATAAAGTCGCCTGCATCAGTGAATCACAGGCAAGGACGCTAGTCCAGTGGGGTAATCAATCCAAAGTCGAGGTGGTTGGGGTACCGCGGTTTGACCGTTTTACCGAACTCCAGAAACGACCAGCCGGCAGCTCAAAACACTTATTGGTCATGACCGCAAAATGCCCGGCTTACACTTCGCGGCAACGAAAACTACTACTGCAAAGCTTGCGAGACTTGAAACGGCTTATCGACGGCCAAGCCAGTATACAAACGTCTTGGCGGTTGACCGATGGACTAGATACGGAAATCGGTGTACCTAACTCGTTGCATGATGTGACAGGACAAGAGTTAGTGAAGCAACTGCAAACCGTTGATGCGGTGATTTCTACTCCTTCCACCGCGGTCTTAGAATCCTTGCTGTTCGATTTACCGACTGCGATCCTGGATTACAACCATTGCCCGAACTATGTCGATACTGCGTGGAGAATTTCTTCGGCGGAACAAATGAAGCGTGTTTTGCCAGAATTGTTCGATCCTCCGGCAACTAAAATGATGTATCAGAATCATCAGTTACATTGGCAACTCAATGTTGAAAACGCGACCGAACGGTTGCAACTCCTGATATCAAAAATGCGTGAGGCCTCGCGTCTGGCGGTGGAAAACGGATTTGAATTGGAATTCGCAAACCAACTCTTGGATCCACCTCAGCCACCGCTGATCGCATTTGACCACGCAAAAATATTCTCGAATCATCCAGAATTCTGCCAGCTTGACCTCGTTGAAAATCAAGCTGAACTGGCTCATGCTCGTCGCGAGATCAAACACTTGCAACTTCAGTTGGATCAAGTCCGCGCGGAACTGGGGCAGGCCCATCAGATTTTTGACGAAATCAATAACCACCCAATCGCTGGCCCGGTCGTCAGAATTCGGCGCAAACTGTTTGAACTTTTCGAGAAACTAAAAAACAAGTCAGCACAACCGAGGCCCAATCAATCGTGATTCAAAGGCTGCAACACGTTTCAGAAATCTCACGAACCTCGGTGGCTACCGAACCGATTCTGATGTGCGCGGCTGATGACAATTACGTTCGCCCATTGGCCGTGACCCTTCATTCGGCCGCTCAAAATTTGCGTGACAATGCGAAAATCAATGCAATTGTTTTGGATGGCGGCATTTCTGATGAGCATTGGGTCGGGTTGAAAGAGACCTTGGCTGCAATGCCAATTGATGTCTTCTCGCTGAAGCCAGGTTTTGACGATGTTCAGTCCCTCGGAATTTCCCACCACATTACGCACACTGCTTATTTGCGTTTGTTGGCGGGAAGGCTGTTGCCCAATCACATCGACAAAATCATATACTTAGATTCCGACCTATTGATTTGCGATGATATCGCCAAATTGTGGGATATGCCACTTCAGGATGACTATGCGCTGGCAGTACCTGACGTTGCCTGCCCATTTGTCGATTCACGTTTTGCCGATTGTAATTTCCGCAAATCTAGCCCCTATCTGGCGGCCATTGCGCCAATCGCCAATTGGAAAGCATTAGATTTGAATCCGGCAGCGCCTTATTTCAATAGTGGCGTGATGGTTTTAAACGTCGCGCGAATGCGAGAAGAGCAAATCGAGCGAGCGCTGTTGCAATGTTTGCACGAAAATTCAAGATATGTTTGGTGCTGGGACCAGTATGCCCTGAATGTCGTGTTTGCAAACGCCTGGCAACCGATCTCCCTGAAATGGAATCAAGGTGCACATGTTTTTGAATTTCCCAATGAGTCTTTTAGTCCTTTAAATGCGGACGAGTTTTTAGAGGCACGCGATAAACCATCCATCATCCACTTTACGACGGAATGGAAACCTTGGGATTATGCCAATCGTCATCCATTGAAAGACCTATTTTACCAGCAACTCGATCAAACCGCATTCGCACATTGGCGCCCGGAGAAGCCAAATTTTAGTTTCGCCCAAAAATGGCAGGCCACCGCCACCGCCGTTGTCAAACAGACTACTATTTTTTCCCGCAAAGTATCTGCTCCGTTTCGAGGTCAACATATTCAACCCGACGCGTTTCAACTTCCGGAATTCATGGACCTTCCGGTCTTAAGTTTGCCAACTGAAAAGACGGTCGCCACGTTGCCAAAATTCAGCAATCAACTGACTCTGTTTGCTGTCCCCAAACCGTTTGCTGGAGATACGGCAATCGCGCAATTCAACGCGATTTCGAGCTGGCGCCAATTGGACGATTTTGCAAATGTCGTTCTCGTGGGTGATGAAAAGGGGACTGCCGAAGTGGCTCATGAGCTCCAAGTTCGACATATTTCAAATATTGAAACCAATTTCAACGGCACGCCGTTGTTGAGCGATGTCTTCAAGAAAGTTCACCAAGTAACGACAACACCATATTTGGCCTATTGCAATTGCGACATCATTCTGTTTGATGATTTTGAACATGCGGTAACCCAATTGATTGCGACGCAAGAGTTCGATCAGTTTGTCGCGACTGGGGTACGCACCAACGCGGACGTCAACCGCCGGATTGATTTCGACTCGCCAGAAGAGGTCTTAGCATTGCGAAGGCTTTTTGAACGACATGGTCAGACCGATGCGCTGGTTTGTAAAGATTACTTTGTGTTTTCACGTGAGCTGTATCGCTCCATTCCAAAATTTGCGGTCGGACGGGGAAATTGGGACAATTGGATGCTGCACAACGCTAAAGCAAATAAGATCCCCGTCGTCTCGTTAGGCAGAAGCGTGTTGGCCGGACACCAGAACCATGATTATTTGCACGCTGGAAACCGAATGAAAATTTACGCGACTGGTGACGAGGCCCGCGAAAACCAAAGATTGGCCGGGGGACGCCACCTGATTTCAGGTTCAACAAGTGATTTTTCGTTGGTCAACGGGCAATTAAGACCCAATTATATGAAATCTTTGGCTGCTGAGTTTTGGTTCGATTTTCCTAGGTTTGTGGGTCTGTTGATGAAAATCGTTGGGCGTCATGCTGGCATGGACTAAACTATAAATATTCTGATTCACCAACCTTCGGAACATTGGTTGTTTTCGCTGCGGGCGATTGAATCGCTGAAAACAACTTGACTGACTTTCCAAATTCACCGCAATGGTTGCAGCCGCGTTCGTTATCTCCATTTTGCTGTTTCTTTCAGCAGCGATTCACTTTGTTATCGCGTGCTATTTTCGCACGATGGTGATGTTGCGGCCTGACGAAACGGTTCCAGAGAACAGCAATGACTTGGCCTCCATTGTTTTGGCAGTCCGTGGCTGTGACCCCGGTCTACGCCATACATTGATTCGTTTGTTGGACCAGGATCATGAAAACTATGAAATCCACTTGGTTGTCGACCACCCCAAAGATTCGGCATGGGAAATTGTTAGATCGGTGAAATCCGAATTCGATGTCGATCGACGACTTTCCATTCACGCGATGGGAAAACCATTGAAGACGTGCGGACTAAAATGCAGTGCCTTGCTCCAAGGCTTAGACAACATCCATCCGGACTCCAAGTACCTGGTTTTGATTGACGCGGATGTCATGCCCCACCGCAGTTGGTTGCGCGAGCTGATCGCGCCATTGAATGATAAACGAATCGGTGTCGTCACCGGCAACCAGTGGTTCGAGCCCATCGACGGCAATATCGGTTCGTTAGTCCGTAGTTTATGGCACGCTGGTTCGCTCGTCCCGACAGCAATCTACAGTAACCCTTGGGCGGGTAGTTGCGCCATGCGCACCGAAGACGTCTATCGTTCCAAACTGCCAAAAATTTGGCGAAAATCGATCGTCGACGACGGGCCAATTCGACAAGCCATCAACCCATTGGGCCTGGCGATTCACTTTTGCCCTTCGTTGGTTATGGTCAACCGCGAAAAATGTACACTCGATTTCGTGCGAAAGTATGTTTCCCGCACGCTGACTTGGTCGAAAATGTATGAACCCACGTTTTTGAATACCGTGATGCATTGTGTCGCAACAGTTGGGTTGTTAACGGCAGCTACTGTGATGGCTATCGTTGCCGTTTCAATTGGTGTGTGGAAAGCGGCCGCGATATTGGGCATCGGATTGTTGGCAGCAAGTATCGCCAACGTCGTTTCCTATTGTGTCGTTCGAAATGCGATAACGATTACCTCGAACTTGGAAGGTCAAGAAATCGGGAAACTGAGCCCGGGTCGAACGATCAAACTAATTTTTCTTTCCCCGGTAACCTACTTGATTTACGGTTTTTCTTGCCTGCAGGCGGCCGTTCGTCAAAAAATCCAGTGGCGACAAATTACGTATGAACTCCGTGGAAAATCGAGCGTAAAAATGTTGCGGTATCGTCCCTGGACGGCCGATGAGACGCAAAAATCCGAAACTTCCGAAATCTCGATTTAAAACAACTTGCAAATTCTTCACGGGTCTGGCGTCGCCGCGACATTCCGACCTAAAATGTGCACTTGCAATTAAATCTCACAAACGGATTCTCTAATGACCCTTGATCCCTATTGGCGACGAGCATTATTGCTGGTCATTACTGCTTGTTTGAGTTGCGGTTCCGTAACGGCTCAAACGCCACGAAAGAAAACAATCACGCGCGTCTTTTGGCAAGACGCCGACACCCAAAAATTATCCTATGCCGACCTATCGACAACCGATCGCTGGCACATCAAACGTGGCTGGGTGAAAGGCTTTCCAGATGTCGATTCGAAAACTCAAACTCTGGGACCAATGGTTCAATTGGGTAAACAGTTGGCGGTCGCAATCGCTGGCAGCGAAAAAAGTCAGATTGTTCGAATCGATTCAGGCGTTGCAGAACAGCCTCATGGCAATCACTTTCACTGGACGTACAACGGCACTCCAAACGCAAGTTGGGTCGTGACGACAGCGAAACCATTGCAAATGGCGACGACCCATTTGGATGCGTTTTGGTTCGGGCATGCGGGCGGTTTCGTCAAAGTACAATCGAATTCCAGTACCGGCAATCGAAACCCCGCAACCGCGTTTACCGGCGGCGGTGAAAAAATGACTTTGGCAATTACTCAAAACTCCTTGGCACTTGCCGGGCACGGCGATAGTTCGGGAGACAATCTTGGGCGCGTCGATGTTGTCAATCTCCTGAACCCAAATACCGGATTTCGATCATTCACCGTATCCAAGGCTCCAATTGATTCGATCGCGGCGATCCATGGCAAAGCGTTCTTTGGTCAATCGGATGGAATTCGTTTTTCGTCAACGAGCACCTGGAATGATTTCACCACAAAAATCGTCGACGGCAGCAAAACCGATTCACAACGCCTCGCTCCGATAAGGTTTGCTAAAGAAAAAAATTGGTTGCTGTATACCGAGTCGGCAGGAAAACCAGGGCTGTGCATGATCAACGCTGCCGCCTCAACCGCAAGCGTCACTCGGCTCGAAATCCCAACTCCATCAGGCCTTCGATTGTCTACTCCGAAAACAAAATTGTCGTTGGGAAAACGGTTCGCATTTTTGTTTCAAGAGCGCACCGACCCGGAAAGTGATCTGCAAGAAAATTTGATCGTTGTTTCTCTGGACCCCAACCGCGACATGGATTTCTCGGATGCGTACGTTGTTAAAACGATGCCCGTTGGCAAAAGTAAAATTGACGGAGCGAATGGACATCATCAAATTTGCTTCGATGCTTACGGCCGATTCGCGATCTATTCCGACCCAGGAGACGGCATTATTAGCATCATGACGGTTAACGATTTGAAAGTGCGTGCGCGGTTTCGCGTCGGCGGGGTACCGGACAAAATCGTCGCCGTTGGTGCACCTGAGCATTTCCATTGATGTCTCATTCGATGTTGCATTTTCGATATTGAAGACGGTTGCGTCGGTTGTAACGGTTAACCGTTATTTTGCAGGATTGGTGCAGGCCACAACCATATTTCGTAGATGGCACTGTAAAACCGTGACCTAGGTTTAAAAGAAGGAGAAAGAAGTTCACATGGACGCGCCCCCAACTGCCCTTTCCTGGTCCAGCGAATGTCCAAAAACTCGCAACTGCTCGTCATCGTTTTTATATCCACCGTCCAACTGGCGCTAACGTTAATCGCAGTAGCCTGGCTGTTCGGGTGGATTCATGATCGCACGCAAACGATTGCTCAGAAACAAGTCAGTGACGTCAATCAGTTCATTGCGGGTCAAATTGGCGAACGTGTCTTCGACATGCGGCTAACGGACATTGAAGTCGGCTCCAGCGATTGGAAAAAATTGCAGTCGTTTGTCACGTCGACGCAAGTACCTGATTCAGGATTCGTTTCTGTTGTCGACGCGCGTACTGGAAAAATCATTTGTCATCCATCCGCCCGTCAAAACCCAAGTGTCCTTGGCAGCACGTGGGACCGGTACCTGTACCAGTCCGAACACAACACCTTTATCGAATCGTTTGAAGATTCGAACTTTCAAAAGAAGTCCCGTGTTTTGTTGAATTTGGACGACACAATTTTTATCGTTCAAGGCCAGAAAGTTGCGCACTTGAACGCACTTGTACTGACACACCAAAGAATCTCTGGCATTCACGCAATTAACTCGTTGCTGATTGCTACGCTGGAGAGTTTCTCGTTCGCGGTCGCGTTGATCATTGGATTGCTAGGCACCGTTTTAAATGTCTTTGTGGTCAAACGAATCGTAGACGAAGACAAACGGATTCAGGCTAGCTTAGAGAGAAAAGTCAGCCAACGGACGGATGAACTAAAACGCACTAAGAACGCGATTATTTTTGGGCTGGCTAAGCTCGCTGAATCAAGAGACAACGACACCGGGGAACACCTGGATCGAATTCGAAAGTATGTCACGATTTTGGCCAAAGACCTATCCAATGTTTACGACGAAATCGATTCTGATTTCATCTACAACTTGGGGATTGCATCTTCTTTGCATGACATTGGTAAAGTCGGCATTCCCGATTCGATACTGTTGAAGCCGGGTAAACTGACCAGCCTCGAACGGTCGATTATGGAAAAGCACACGATCATTGGCGGTGAGTGCTTGGAAGCGATCAGCAGCAAGCTTGGTGACAACGACTTCCTTGAAATGGCCCGAGAAGTCGCGTATTGGCACCATGAGCAGTGGGATGGAAACGGTTATCCACATCGACTGGCCGACGATGAAATCCCAATCTCTGCACGTATCGTAGCGGTCGCGGATGTGTACGATGCCCTTACAAGTCGCAGGCCTTACAAACGAGGCCTATCTCACACAGAAAGCCGTGCGATTATTTTGAGTAGTTCCGGCGAGAAGTTCGACCCGGAAGTCATCGATGCTTTCTTGCGGCACGAATCAGAATTTCAACAAATCGCCCGACGTTACCAAAACATCGATTTCGAGGCACCGTTGTCGCAGAATGTTTCCGAATCAGAATTCGCCAACTTGACCCAATACGTTGATCAGATTTAGCGCACCGCAGCATTACTCAGGTCATAGGACCCCTATAGATTGACATTGCTAGTTTAACGAACGCGTTCGCTTTGACGCTCAGTCAATTTAGCGAGCTTAACGAGTAAATCTATCGGCAATGATTGCAACGCGTCGACTGAGTATATAGGAAGCCGCGGACGCGTCCGCCGTTCGGTTACTCATTCTGAGAATCAGAAAGTCAAAGGATTGACGATGAAACGATACCTATTGATTGCGATGGTCGCAATTTTTGCGTTTGCCAATGACGCCCAAGCACAACGCAGACCTAGGCTTTTTCAAAAAATCAAAGAAGACTTATTCGGTGCCAAACAAGATTCCAAACAAGCAGAACCGTCCGCCCGGAAAAACCAAACGGCCGAAAACAACTCTACTTCGAACAAGTATAAAAACTCAGCACCGCGAATTCCTACCCCTAGTCGAAAACCAAACGACTTTCGATCGAACAGCATTTATAACAGCGGAAAGGACGTCGTTTCCCGACCAACTCAGGCCCTTCGCTCGAGCGCAGCAACCAAGAAGCAAAACACCAACAAACAGTCCAATCGCGGATTTGGTTTTTCGGTGGCCCTAGATCGGGATGATGTTCTGGTCATTTCTTCTGTAGACCGAGATGGAAACGCGGCCCAAAAGGGTATTCGACGAGGTGACCAATTGCTCGAAATAGGTGGATTTGAAGCGACCAGTGTCGAGGAATTTGAGGAAATCGCGAAAGTTATGAACGCGGGCGACCAGATGGAATTTAAGATTCGCAGGTCGGGACGAGAAAAAAAGATTGAATTGTTGTTCGGTGATATTCCGGAAGTGGAGGACGTCGCATCGGCAACCCCCAGTCCCGTTGCACCGCGATACGATTTTGCTCCACCCTCGAAGTCCGATTCAAGCCGTTCGGTTTTGTCTGATCAGCGTCAAACTTCCAACCGAAACGCCCATAATTTTTCGGATCAACGAAGCCCAGACAAGCGTACGATTTACGTCCTGAATCGTACCATTGAACAGCAGAATCGCCAGATCATGCAACTTCAAGCCCAGATACGCCAGCTTCAGAGTCAGCGTCGCTCGCGATAGCTCAAACATCTCCAATACGAACTGACCGGGCTGCCATCATTGGCCAGCCCGTTTTTCGTTCCAGTTCTGACGATTACGCAGATTACGATACCGACGTGGTTTAATGAGCGACTTCGATCTTTTCCGACGAACTGTCCGCCGTGATTCTTCAATCGTTGCGGATATAATTGAGTTAAAACAAACGTTTGAACAAACGTTTGGCTGAAACTTGATTTCAGCATAACTTCACCGTTGTTTGATTCGCCGTATCCAAGGCCGTCCGTGTCCATCCAAACGCATTCCGAAAACTGGGTCTCGTCCATTCGCGAGTTCATGCAACTTGAAGCCGAGGCTATTACTTTGGTTGCCAACCGTTTGGATCTTTCGCTTGCCAGCATCATCGAACGTTTGCTCCAATTACCGGGGCGAGTCATATTCACTGGCCTGGGCAAAACTGGCTGTGTTGCTCGAAAAGCCGCAGCCACATTTTGTAGTACAGGGACGCCAGCGATTTTTTTGCACGCGGGCGAAGCGGCCCATGGTGATCTAGGAGTCGTTTCTGCCGATGATGTGGTCGTGGCTCTGTCGTACAGTGGTGAGTCGGCAGAAATCTTGAACCTAATGCCGTACATGCAGCGATTCAAGATTCCAGTCATCGCTTTGACCGGAAATCCCTCCAGCCAACTGGGCAAATTGGCGGACCAGGTGATCGACATCGGAATTCCCAATGAAGCCGATGACAATCAACTTGCACCGACCTGTAGTACAACCGTCGCCCTGGCCATTTGTGATGCGTTGGCTCTGACTTTGGCACGACAACGCGGATTTACAAAAAACCAGTTCGCCGTTTTTCATCCTGGTGGGAACCTCGGTCGAAAACTGCTGATTACGGTGGAACAGATCATGCACACCGACGAACAAATCCCCACCGCCAAACCGGAATTGAGGCTTCGCAACGCGATCGTAATCATCAGTGAAAAACGATTGGGTGTCCTTCTGGCAATCGACAGCAATCGTCAAATAATAGGAATTTTAACTGACGGCGACATCCGCCGAATCTTCCAATCGGAGAAAAATCCGTTGGAACAACCAATTTCAAATTATATCACCCAATCGCCACGAACCATCGGCGTCGATTCTTTAGCCGCGGAAGCATTGCAACTCATGCAGCAAAATGAAATCTCTGTTTTGCCGGTAGTGAACAAGTTGTCTGAAGTTGTCGGTGTCGTTCACATTCATGATTTACTAAAAGCAGGGGTCGCATAGACAAACATGGCTATCGATATTAAACCCGCTACCGAGTCGATTGAGCGTGAAGAGACCGCGTCGCTTACATTCGAATTGGAGCCCATCTCCGGGCCACCAGTTGTCTACAATTCGCAATCCGAAATCAAAAACTTACTGCCGCTGTTGACGTCGATATTGCTTGGCTTTTGGGAAGGCAGAGAACTCGCTTGGCGCATATTCGTGCGAAACTTGTCGGGATTATACCGTCAAACACTATTGGGTCTATTTTGGGCATTTTTACCACCACTGGCAAACACGGCGATTTGGATATTTCTAAAATCACAAAACGTGTTCGAAATGGGAGACACAGGAGTCAACTCGACCGTCTACATATTGGCCGGCATGATTTTGTGGCAAGCTTTTATCGACGCGTTTCAAATACCTTCTGATGTCCTGAATAAAAACAAAAACATGATTAGTAAATTGAACTTCCCTCGCGAATCCCTGCTCTTGGTTGGAATTGGCGAAGTCTTATTCAATCTTGCTATTCGTGTTCTCCTATTGGTTCCGGCGTTTTTTCTGTATCGCGTTGAATTCCAGACCGGAGCGTTGCTGGCGCCGATTGCCATTTTGTTAATGGTTACATTTGGTATGTCGCTGGGTTTGTTCTTGATGCCGATCGGATCACTGTATAAAGACGTTGGTCGGTTCATTTCGATGTTCCTACCTTTTTGGATGATCATTACTCCTATTATTTACGTTCCGCCAACTGGATTTCCTGGAACGTTGTTAAATTGGCTCAATCCGGCCAGTCCATTATTGTTGGTTTCGCGCGACCTGCTGTTGATGGGACAAACTTCCCATTTAACAGTCGGGTTGGTTTTTGGAGCGCTTGCGATCCCTCTATTTATCATGGGGCTAGTCGTGTATCGAGTTTCGATGCCAGTAATTATCGAGCGAATGGCGGCATAGCGCAATGCACAAACAGGAGCTTCATTTTGTCATTAGTGCGCCTCGGTCGGGTTCCACCTGGTTGATGAAAGCCTTGAATCAACATCCGAGCATCTTCGCCACCGAACACCGATTGTTCGGAAACTTCTGCGAGATGTGGCCCAACAACAATGGCAAAATGGCGCCACGAATCACACTCGACGCCTATGTTCGCGCCTTATCCGTTCATTACGAACACAGCGAAATCGCAGAATCCAGGTCCGCATTCGGCGATGACTTTTTGCAATCCTATTTGGAGTTCGTCGTCGGATACGCCCAAAAAAAGACGGGGTGTTCGGTCGTCGTTGATAAGATCACTCCGTACCCCGGCACCGCGCATTTCGTCGTTGAGCAAATCCGAAAATTTGTACCGCAGGCCAAGATCTACAAACTCGTTCGCGACGGCCGTGACGTATTGACCAGTGGAACTTTCGATTGGCTACTAAAAGACGATGTCGACTCGGAACGCCACAATTATTTTATCCATAGGCGACCCGGGCAAAATCTAAGGCGTTTCTTCGACGACGACGTCATCGAAAAATGGGCTCGAATCTGGAGAGAATCCCTATTGTGTTTGAAAAACGTCGACATCACGGAGACGATTCGTTATGAATCGATGATTTCGGACTTGCCAGAAGTGTTGTCGCGAGTGTTTAATTCATTGCGATTGGAACTCAACAATAGCATGGTCAAATCCGCAGCCGACAACGTGTCGTTCGTCAGAACGACCGGTCGAGAAAACGGCAATATGCAAGCGACCGCCAAGCAACGCAACGGTATCGTCGGTGACTGGAGAAAGTACACAACTCGCAAGGACGCCGAATTGTTCGACCGGATTGCCGGTTCTCAATTGATAGATGAAGGTTACGAATCGGATAATCGTTGGATCAACGACTTGCCCGATGAACTGAGCTTGAGCCCGCAACACGAATCAGATGGAGCGATCGAAAATTGACTGTCTTACTGGAAGACTTAAAAGCCTATGTCCTTTGTCGGTACGCCAACCAAAGCAGTCTGTATTCCAGTTGGATTTCAAAGGGGCCGCATGCGTACGAGATTGTCGAAACAAATTCCCCCGATTTCGTTCCACCGCGCGACTGCGGCATCGTCATTACGCACGAACACTATCGCTGGGAAGAAATCCATGCGTTGCGAAGAATCTACGAACAACGTCTTGTGCCGACGCTCGTATTGGCTGACGGGATTCTTGAATATCGAAACACCTGGGACAATCCAACGATCCCTGAAAATTCAATGTACCAACCGTTGATGGCCGACAAAATTGCCTGTATCGGAAATCGCTCTGCGCGATTGATTGAATTCTGGGGCAACCGGGGCAAAACCGAAATCATCGGTTTACCTCGTTTGGACCCTTGGATTGACCGCGCATGGCGTGGATCCCGTGATCCTTTCAAATTGGTTGTCGCGACGGCGAACACACCATCATTCACTGAATCACAACGGCAGATGGTCGTTCGCGGATTGAAGGCACTAAGAAACACATTGGAATCAAGGCCGTTTTCGCACATCGAAGTTGAATGGCGGATTACTGCCGGCATCGATCAAGAGTTGGGAATGGATTTACCGAAATCCAACCACAGCTTGCTCGACGCCATTGATGAAAGTAATGCAGTCATTACAACACCGTCGACGATTTACCTGGAAAGTTTGCTACTCAAAAAACCGACAGCAATTCTTGACTTTAGCAATTCACCACAATTCACAACATCGGCTTGGACGATCGCTGCCGAATCCCACATCTCTGCGACAATCCAAGAATTGCTGGATCCCGCAAAACCGAAATGCGATTACCAAGACTTTGTCCTACTTGAAAACTTATGTTGCGAATCTCCAGCCGGCCCGAGGATGGTTCATTTGGTCAACCGTATGATCGCCATCGGTCATGATTGTCGTCTCCAAAACAAACCGATTGAATTTCCCAAGCGCATCATCGAAAGCCCTGCGGCTGAATCGCTTGACGGTCGTTCATTTTCAAACGACGAACATGAATTGGCCCGTTTACAATCGGAGTTAAATCAAGCGATCCATCGACTGGGTACACTACCGAATGAGCTCAACGACAAAAACACCCAAATTCAGCAACTTCAGTCTGCATTAGACGAATCGAGAAGAAGAGTAGCCGACGTCCGATCGCGGCTGTTCAAGCTACGCAAAATCCTAGGAATCGGGAAAGAAAACCGATCCGAAAACGTTTCCGAACCGACTGACTAGAATTCGACTTTCGCGATTTCGAATTGTCGTATAATTGAGCCCGTCATCAAAAAGTTATCCTCGTCAATCAAAATAATGAAGCCGTACGATCCAACAAAACCCATCGTCTACACTCACATCCCCAAATGTGCTGGAACGAGTGTCGTGCGCTTGCTGAAGCACTGGTTTGGAGACGGATATCACAAGTTAAATCAGGATGAGTCCAAAGATATCGTATTGCCTCGAGTCGACACGCAGGACGAAAACGGCAACTGGTTACCGAGCGTGAAGTGCATCCATGGCCACTTCAATCATGGTCGCGGGTACGGCTTGCCGTATTTTTACCCCGAGGTCGATCAGTATTTTACAATTGTTCGGGACCCATTTGATCTTGTCTGCAGCATGTATTTTTTCGTCAAAGGTCGTAGTATCCGCGGCGAGTTTTGGTTTCGTGGTGAGCAAGTCGATATTCGAGACGAATTCCCGACGGTCGAACATTACTTGAATTCGTACCCGTACTGGCTGTTTCATCATTTGCCGCAGGACATGACGCTGGAAAATTGCAATCGCAAGGCGCGACAGAAGTTCGTTTATATCGGTGTTTTTGAAGATTTGCCCGGTTCGATCCGCAATTTGTCCAAAATCCTTGGGAAAGAAATCTGGGATATGCCGCATATGAATGAATCGAACTACGATGAATATGTGCCAGAATCTTTACGAGAAAAGTTTTACCACGACTATCCGCTGTTGAAACGATTTTATGATCTAGCTAAAGATACGTATCAAGAGGTGCCAGCAACGGCGGACTCAAACGGCGTTACGTAACGATCGAACAAGATGCAAGTTTGAGTACATTCCTGCCAACACACAACCGCGAGACCGAACGTGAAAATTGGATTCTATTCTTGCATGTCCGGTATGCCGTGGGGTGGAAGTGAAGAACTTTGGTGGCGCGCCGCCCGTCGTCTCCAATCAGAGTCTCACGAGATCGCTGTCAATTATAAATGGTGGCCAGAAACGGCGTCGCAACTGAGACAGATCAAAGAAGATGGCGGCCAACTTTGGTTTCGCAATCAACCAGAACCGACGGAAAACCAAATCTTCGGTTTAAAAAAGTGGTTCTCGCCCACTGGCACCAAGTCAGATTCTTGGCTGACATCCGTCAATCCAGATGCGGTCTTGGTTACTCTGGGGTATCATCCAGACCGAGTTCCCATTGCGGACGAGTGTTTCCAAAGAGGCATTCCCTACGCGATCAATGTTCAATGTGCGAGTTCGTTTTTCTTCATCCACAGTGACCAATTGGAAAAATACCGCAATTGGTATACACGAGCTGCCAAGGTGTTTTTTGTTTCCGACGAGAACCGACAAAAAATTGAAAACAACATTGCGACAAAACTGACCAATGCCGAAATCGTTGCCAACCCGTTCAACGTCGATTACGACGCGCACCCGACTTGGCCCCAAGATGATTCCGTCTTCAAAATCGCCTGCGTAGGAAGAATCCACTTCCAATCCAAAGGACAGGACTTGGTCGTCGACGTGATGAAGCAACAAAAATGGAAAGACCGCCCCATTCAGATCACGTTTTATGGCCACGATCAAGGACAACGTCGTCAACTGGAAGACCTGATCGAAATGTATGACCTGCGGGGACAGTTGAAACTTGGCGGATTCGTCGAAAACGTAGCAGATATCTGGAAAGACAACCACGCATTGTTGTTGCCGTCGAGGTACGAAGGCGCTCCCCTGGTTGTTGTCGAAGCAATGGTTTGCAATCGCCTGCCGATCGTCACGGACACGGGACGAAACCGCGAACTGATCGATGACGGCGCATCGGGTTTTGTCGCGGATGGTGCAATTGTTAGCCTCATTGATGACGCACTGGAACGTGCTTGGATTCAAAGAGATCAATGGCAAGCCATGGGGGAACTCGCGGGCCAACATATTCGCCAACGCTACCCGGCTGACCCGATCAAAGAGTTTGCCGATCGGATCCTTTCGGTTGCCCCGTCCGGCATCACCGCTTGAATGACCGATGGCCAAGCTGCAGGTTGAAATTGCGATTTGCACATGGAATCGTGCCCGTCAACTTGACGAGACGCTGTCGCGTTTCGCAGACCTCCAAAACGAATGGTCAAAGCTGAATATTGCCGGCTGGCGATTGATCGTTGTTGACAACAATTCGACCGATGCAACGCCGCACGTTGTCCAATCATTTTCCAACCGTTTCGAAATCGAGTATTTGCATGAGCCCCAACAAGGTCACGTCTTCGCGCGGAATCGGGCCATTGAATCCATGCGTGGCGATCTCTTGTTGTGGACCGACGACGATGTTACGGTCAGCCAAAACTGGATGAATGCCTACGTTTGCGCCGCTTTAGACCAACCCAAAGAGTCATTTTGGGGAAGCAAAATTGTGCCTCGTTTCGAGGGCCAAAAACATCCCCCCAGGTGGATTCTAGATAACTGGTCGAAGTTAAGTGGATGTTTTGCGGCGCGAGATTTGGGCGATTCCGTTCTGGCACTAGACGCGACCAAGCTACCCTACGGGGCCAACTTTGCTATCCGAACTGCGGTTCAAAAAGAGTTTCGATTCAGTCAGTATTTCGGGCGATCCCGTCACGCTATTGTCGGCGAAGACGAATTGGATCTGTTTCGTCGTTTGCTCGAAGCGGGCCACCGAGGCCAATGGTTGCCAGATGCTCCGGTCGAGCATCGCATTGACACCGCGCGTATGACACCAGGATTTGTTGCTGACTATTTCGAGGGCCAAGGTCGAGCCTTAGTTGCCCAGAATCAAGCCTGGTCCAACGACCCGGTCGCATTGTTGAGAGAAGCTCGACACGAGTTGTTTTGGGGGCGCGTGAAACGTTACATCTCCGTTCCCGATGTTTGGGTGTCGCATCTTGTTCGTGGTTCGCTGGCGAAAGGGCAGGCTAAGGCACTCTTGGAAAACCAAAATGCCTCGCCGGATCGAAGCAATTAGGATGGCGAAAAGTACGTTGCTTCAAACGTATCCCAATCGATCGGCTGATTAATATCGAATCGCGGTAAGTCTAGCGCCTCGCCACCGAAATACTTTTGACCCGCCGCCGTATTGAAGACAACAATCCGCTCTTCCGGCGACACAAGTCCCGACTCGGCAAGCTGCGCTAAGCCGTCGATGCAAGTTGCTGTTTCAGGGCAAATCATCACACCTTCGGCGGTCGCAACCTGCTTCTGATACTTGACGATATCGTTCTCGTTTGCAGCTAAGACTTGACCACCGCTCTCATTGACCGCGTCAAGCACCATGAAGTCACCCAAAGCAACGGGCACTCTCATCCCGGTCGCAATGGTTGCCGCGTTTTCATGGCGTTCCGCAAATCGCTTGCCATTTTTGAACGCCGTATACAGAGGCATGCAACCTGTCGACTGACAGGCAATCATTTTGGGCATTGTATCACTGTTCAAATAGCCCATTTCCCGCAACTCTTTGAATGCCTTCCACATGGCAATCAATGCAGTGCCACCTCCGGTCGGATAAATGATGACGTCTGGAAGTTGCCAATTGAATTGTTCAGCAAGTTCCAGGCCCATCGTTTTCTTGCCTTCCAATCGGTACGGTTCTTTCATCGTTGAGATGTCGAACCACAATCCTCGATTGTGACCCTCGCGAACGAGCTTGCCATTTTGGTCAATAAGTCCATTGGTAACAAATAGCTTGGCGCCGCAATAGTGACACTCGTTCAAATTCACGGGCATCGAATCTTCGGGCATAAACACGACACATTCCAAACCTGCGCGTGCTGCATAAATGGCCATCGCGCCACCCGCGTTGCCATTGGATGACATGGCGATCCGTTGAATCCCAAAATGGCGAGCCATGGTAGCTGCAAGTGACAGACCTCGGCATTTGAAGCTGCACGTTGGCAGTTGGGACTCATCCTTGATCCATACATGTTTTAAGTCAAACTGTCCGGCCAAAGTCGGGCAATCGATAACCGGTGAAAAAGATTTATTCAACGTCACTGGCGAAATCGCCGTTCCAATTGGCAATAACTCTCGATACCGCCACATGTCACGCGGACGCGAAGCCAAAACGCTCTTGGTCATCACTTTTTTGACTGCGTCCAAGTCATATCGCGTAAACAGCGGGCGATCTTTATGCATCGTCTGGATTTGGTCCGCCGGCAAAGTCACGCCGGGTTCGATAGCGCTTTCGAAATGCGTAACATAACGGCAACCCTTGAGCGCCGATGGAACCGTTTCAGCGAGAATCGCTTCAGTTGATTTTTCCATACTTTGTATTCTTGAGTCCAATCAAGTCTTATGCAAATCTCATCCCTTCCAATTGGACGAGAGTAGTTGTCTGTGAACAATCCGACAGTAAAATCGAAAAAACTGGATACCGGAGTTCCAATGAATCAAACCGAATTCCCCGAAGACAAAGATCAGGGTTCGCCAGACGATCCACATTCCGAAACGAACGACATGTCAAGCGCAGGGGCAGTTTTAGGCTCCAATGTTGATGATTCTGCGGTTCAGCTTGAACCGTTAGATGATACACCAATAGTTGCCGAGTTGGTACAGGCTGAACCGGCCCTAAACGAAGTAGATTCCGAGTATACCCCAAGAAACCCTTATGCCGAGTCCAAAGCCATTGAAAATAAATACTACATGGCGCCGGCTTTGGATCTGGCCGGCGAACTGTCGAGCATGGCATCGATTGGAGGAGCTGTCGGAAGTTTGGTGCTCGGCATTTGGTCGGTTGTCAGTGCCCTGATCACTCACTTTGCGATTGTTAACGCTGGGCTCGCAATTGTCTTAGCCATTTACGGTTGGAATTCACCTCGACGCAATTTGGCGATTGTCGGGTTGGTTCTGGGGCTGTTTGGAACCTTGTTGAGCCTGATGGAGTTCAACGAAGTATTCTCCAATTATTGGACACAAGAAGAAATTTAAGATGGCAAAGTTGTATTTTTATTACTCGGCGATGAACGCTGGCAAAAGCACAACGCTGCTACAGTCCGCATACAATTACGAAGAACGCGGCATGCGAGTTTTGCTGTTTACCCCGAACATCGACAATCGTTCCGGCGTCGGCATGATTCATTCACGACTGGGACTACAGCGAGAGGCGATTGCGTTTTCAAACACCGACGAATTGTTCGAAAAAGTAAACTCTGTTCAGAGCCAACCCAATGCCCGCGTTTCGTGCGTTCTGGTTGACGAAGCTCAGTTCCTATCAGCCAAACAAGTCTTGCAATTGTCTTTGGTTGCTGATCGATTGTCGGTTCCGGTTCTGTGTTATGGTTTGCGTACGGACTTCCAAGGAGAACCATTTGAAGGCAGCAAATACTTGCTTGCTTGGGCTGATGAATTGATCGAGATAAAAACGATCTGTCACTCCGGTCGGAAGGCGACGATGAACGCGCGTGTGGATCAAAATGGCGATCGCGTTTGGGAAGGTCAACAGATTGAAATTGGCACAAACTACGTGTCGCTATCTCGAAAAGAGTTTCAACTGGAACGGGTTTCACCTGTCGCTCGCCAATTGCCCGAATCCAATGGTTGCAGCAATTAGCGCCCTCTGAAAAATCGCCAGACTTTGACAGTGAATCTACAAATTTTCAACTGTTTTTTGTGGGCTCAAATGACCAACGTGTATAAAAAAGGGTCAACTTTTGTTGTCAATTGGCTATAATCAAACGTATCTCTTCGAATCACAGTTGGTTATCCATGAATCTCGATCGCGAACAAACGGAGTCTGTAACCGATCTCCAAAATGAGACCGTGTTGGATTATCGGAAGAACACTTCCAAGCGGGCCGATGCATCAAGCGAAAGGCAAGTCTACCGTCAATCAACGGATTCAGCATTCGCGCGATTCTTTTGGTTTTTTGCCTCCGCCGCGTTTGTGCTTTGCGTTTGGAAAGCGGGCCCTAGCATATTGGAGAGTTATCAATATTCGATCGTCAAAGGGACGATACGTGCCGAGTACGACAACGCCGTGGAACAGTTGGCCAGCGACCCATTGAGCAATGTCTCGGACGCATTTGAATTGGTCGCGCAAAAGATTCGCCCAAGCGTCGTAAGCGTCAGAGCAATCAAGCCCGGTACGAAAAATTCGCGGCGAGGACGTTTTATCGAAAACGGCCAAGGCTCTGGGGTGATCATGTCTGAACAAGGTCATATCCTGACCAATGAACACGTTATTCGCGACGCCAGCAATATTGAAATCACACTCTTTGATCGCCGAGTCTACGCGGCAAAACTAGTGGGTAGTGCTGACGAGTACAACGATTTGGCCGTTCTAAAAATTGATGCCCCCAGCTTGATACCTGCTCAATGGGGCGACAGTGATGAACTTGAAGTTGGCTCAATCGTGTGGGCCATTGGCAGCCCTTTTGGATTGGACCAAACGGTAACCTCAGGAATCATCAGCGCCAAAAACCGATACGATCGCAACTCTCCCTACCAAGAACTGTTACAAACCGATGCTGCCGTCAATCCCGGAAATAGTGGCGGCCCGTTGGTCGATTCCAAAGGTCGCGTCGTCGGTATCAACACTTCGATTTACGGAGACAAATTCCAGGGAATAAGTTTTGCGGTTCCCAGCGTTCAAGCAAAATTTGTCTACGAAGAAACGTTGGAGAAAGGATATGTCGCACGTGGTATGCTCGGGGCTCAACCATTTGCCGTTTTCCAAGATGATGCTGCCAAGCTTGGATTACCCGACATTAATGGTGCGTTGCTGGTTAGTATCAGCGAAGACCCCGATTCGCCGGCTTTGATTGCGGGGCTAAAGGAAAACGATGTCATTCGATCGTGGAATGGCCAGTTCGTAGATGATTATAACAAGCTGTACCGATTCGTTTCGATGACCGAACCGTTTTCGACCGCCGAAGTCGAGTTTATTCGCGACGGCAAAAATGAGGTCGTTGAAGTTCAGGTCGGCTCAAGACGTATCTTCGAAGAACGTCAGCAAATGATGAGAAGCCAGATTCGCTCACGGAGCCGCTAGCTTTTCCCGGGTTCCGACTCTCCTAAACTCTACAAATTTACAATCCCACGTTATTCAGACGTTGGGGTTTGGTCCACCGAAAAATCCATCTATATCTGCGGCTCGCCTTCCGACTATAAGAGCTCACGATGGATAAAAATCACAAGAACAAATCGAAATCGACGCCGATCGGCAGACGAAAACTGTTGCAAGCTGCTGTCGCCACATCGATGTCAATACCGCTGATCAATTCGGCGGCCAGCCAAGACGATGACAAACCCAAAAAACGCAAATCGGTAGTAGTTTCGGACGGAGATCGTCCCATCAAAGATCGATTGCGGACGTCCGATTCGCCGCTGAAGCGCCGAGCGCGGCAAGACTACGCCAACAGCCTCCAAGCATTCAATGGTCAACTGGCTGACCCGATTCGCAAGTTGTTTGTAACCTCCGAAGACGAATGCAAGATGCATTTTGGGGTCGTTATCATCGGTTCGGGATATGGAGCGTCCATATGTGCGGCCCGGTTGTCCAGTCGACTTCGTGACGATCAAAGAATTTGTATTCTTGAACGCGGCAAAGAGTGGATTCCAGGTTCATTTCCCGATGCCACAAAGGACGTATTTGCCAACGCGAGAAATGTCTTGGCCGGTCCACAGAAAGGTCAATTGAATAACCCTCTTGGCCTCTTCAACGTGATGATGAACGACGAAGTCAATGTTTTGACAGGCAATGGCTTGGGAGGTGGCTCATTAATAAACGCCAGTATCGCGCTTCGCCCAAATCATGAAGTCTTTGAACAAAAGGAGTGGCCCAAAGCGCTGCGTGACGTCTCCGTATTGGCTCCCTACTACGAACTTGTAGCCAAACAAATGAGCTTGTCGGTAACGCCGTATGACCAAACCGCAAAGGTCAGGACGCGACGGCAAGCGGCAGAACGAATTAGCTTGGAGCATGGATTCTTTGACCGAAGCAACGTCTCGGTAATGTACGACTACCGTCACCTGGACGATCAAATTCGCAATCCTCAAGGAATGATACAACGACCTTGTACCCTTTGCGGAGACTGTATCACCGGATGTAATGTCGGCGCGAAAAACACATTGATGATGAACTATCTCCCGATCGCGAAGCACAACGGAACGGAGATGTACACGCAATGTGAAGTCGAATCGATTGAAAAGAAACAAGGCTTCTACAAAATCAATGTTGTCTATTTCAAACAGTCGGCCAAGAGCAAGGAGGTTACCAGACATCCGATTAGTATCAACTCAAAAATGGTCGTTGTGGGTGCTGGGAGCCCGGGCAGCACGAGTATCCTACTGAATTCGCAGGCCGAAAACTTTGAGTTCTCGCCTGCGCTGGGTTACAACTGGTCGGGGAACGGAGATACGATTGGGTTTGTTGTTGACATGCCGGGGCCGACGCAAGTTGGCGGATTCGGTGCCTACGATGCAAACTGTCGACCGGGTGTGGGCCCAACGGTGCAAACCTCGTTGAATTACTATTCTAACCAGGAGCTTCATCGTCGTTTGTTGATTCAAGACGCCGCGATTCCCCGCGGCGTTGGAAACCTGTTTACCATTCTCCTAGGCGACAAAGCCCTCGACCAGTCGATGGTGATGTTGGGCATGGGGCACGATGGCGCCAACGGGCGCGTCATCAAAAAAGACGGGAGGTATCAAATCAAGTGGCCAGGGTTACGCGATAGCGAGTACCGTAAGATGGTCTTCAAAGAATTTGAACGTTTGGCGATGGCCCACCGCGGAAAATACAAACGCCTCAAAGCATTTGGTTACAATCTAGTAACCGTTCACCCGCTTGGTGGTTGCGGTATGTCCGATGACCCGGCGTTTGGAACCACCAATCAACTCGGGCAGGTATATGACCGCCAATGCTCAGGGATATCAAATAACGAACCACGAGTGCATCACGGATTGTACGTCGCAGATGGTTCGGTAATCCCCACCGCTTTAGGCGTGAATCCGTACATGTCCATTGGCGCTATCAGCGAGAGGATTGCCAACCATATCGTTAACAATCCCATTCACGCAGATCTATTTGAACCACCAGCACGTTGACCGATTGACCACGAGTTACCGCGACAACTTACCATCCCGATGTGCCAGGCTCACCTTTAAACGGTCCGGCGATTTCATCCGTGACCCATCCGCCGTAAAACCCGCCGGGCTGAGGACGGACTCGCTCCCGGTCAACCAGGCATTCCAATTTAGCTGGATAAAACGATACAAAACCCGTTATATCCCGAAATCGTTGGGATGGAGACTCATAGCTCCATGCCGCGTTTTGAATAAATTCGTTGTCCGTTTTCACTGACCAATACGTCGCTCGACCTTTCCATTCGCAATATGAAGAACCCGATCCGAGCACCAAGAATTCATTGTTTACATCTTCGCGGGGAACATAAAAGGTAGGCGGACTGGCCGTTTCAAGAACTCGTACAGCCGACAGTGAATCTGCAATCACAACGCCCTTGGAAGCAAGCACCCTTACGTTACGCTGGTCCCCAACGCATTTTGGAGGTCTCGGATAATCCCAAACCGATTCTTGACCCGCGGCAGGTTCAATCGCAATGTTTGGACGAGACTTGCCCGTGAAATGCCACATCGGTACTTCCTGGAGTTTCTTGAGCCCGAGACAAATGCCACTATACTGATGTCGGTAAACCGGTCAAACTTCCATGACCTAACACAATCGAAAGTATTTTATGTTGTTTTCTATAAGATCCTTGTTGTTTTGCTTGTTGTTGGCACCTCTGAATCTATTGGCAAGTTCAAACCCTGAAACGGAAAACGACAGAAAAGATCGACGTCCGAACATCGTCTTTATTTTCAGTGATGATCATGCTTGTCATGCCATCGGCGCTTATGACGGTTGGCTCAAGTTAGTCAACCCAACGCCAAACATCGATCAGTTAGCCAGCCAGGGAATGCTTTTCAAAAACAGCTTTTGCACCAATTCGATTTGCGGCCCGAGCAGAGCTGTCATCTTGACCGGAAAATTCAGTCACCTCAATGGCTTTATGCGAAACGGAAACCATTTCGATGGTTCGCAGCAAACGTTTCCGAAACTGATGCAAAAATCAGGTTACGAGACTGCAATGATCGGCAAGTGGCATTTAAAGTCTCAGCCGCAGGGATTCGACTACTGGGATGTATTGCCTGGCCAGGGAGATTACTACAACCCAGTG
The DNA here is from genome assembly GCA_965263475.1 of Mariniblastus sp. GTDB lineage: Bacteria > Planctomycetota > Planctomycetia > Pirellulales > Pirellulaceae > Mariniblastus. Next base: position 4,486,616 of record OZ253677.1, on the reverse strand, counting down.
CTGTTAAATGAGCAAGGCAAACGGACAGTGGAAGGATATTGCACCGACATCGTCACCGATCTCGCCTTGGATTGGCTAAAGCAAAACGGGAAAAACGATCGTCCATTTATGTTGATGTGCCAACACAAGGCTCCGCATCGAACCTGGATGCCGCCACTTCGGTACTTAGATCTTTACGACGATGTTGAAATGCCAATTCCGGCAACGTTGTTTGACAAACAACGGGACAATGCAAAATGTGTTCAATTGGAAGAGATGGAAGTGGATCGGCATATGAACTTAGTAACCGACTTGTTCGCCTATCCCAAAGGCAAGTGGAACGAAAATTTTGGTCGCCCGTCAGACCGATCAGGCGCGCGCAACAAAAAGAAAATGACGGAAGAACAATTGGCGGCTTGGAATGCGGGATACGATCGAGAAAATCGCCAGATGCTCGAAGCTAAATTGGACGGAAAAGAACTAGTTCGCTGGAAATACCTCCGATACATCAAGAACTATTTGCGGTGTGTACGCGGCGTCGATGACTCGGTCGGACAGATTACTAGATACCTTGAAGAATCAGGACTAAGGGAAAACACGATTGTTATTTATTGTTCGGACCAAGGTTTTTACCTGGGGGATCACGGTTGGTATGACAAACGGTTTATGTATGAAGAGTCTCTCAAAATGCCATTGATTGTGAGTTGGCCGGGCGTCACCAAACCTGGATCGGTAAACACCAACCTAGTGCAAAATTTGGATTACGCAGAAACATTTCTGGATATTGCCAAAACGGAAATCCCCAACGATATGCAAGGCACATCGTTGTTGCCGTTGTTGCGGGGCGACAGTAACCCGCAATGGCGTGACGCAATCTACTACCACTACTATGAATTCCCCAGCGTGCACATGGTTGCGCGGCATTGCGGCGTCCGCGACTCTAGGTACAAATTGATTCATTTTTATCAATTCGATGAATGGGAACTCTATGACGTGGAGAGTGATCCGGACGAATTGCAAAACGAATACGATAATCCCAAATACGCCGATCAAATCGAACGACTCAAGCATCGACTGACCGAATTGCGTCAACTTTACAAAGACGATTCAGATACATCCGTACAGACTGAAGAATGGAAAAACAAAATGTTTCTGCGGGCTAAACCCAAAAAAAATAATGGTTGAGCAATTGTTGGCAAGATTCAGAAGATGAAATCCTCTCATTGGCGTGGTGCCCCCGCCGGCCATCTCGATCTATTTGTTCCCGAATGGCAAGGATTTGGAGTTAACAACGCAACGTATGATGGAGCCATGAAGCTTCGGCAAGATTTATTTGCGCAGCTCCCATTTTGCGAAGTCTCAATTGAGCCCGATCAAGCATTAGAAACGCGCGATCAGATCTTGGGACTAGATGCCGTTTGCCGCAACCAACGTGCTATCCAACAAGCCTTGCATCGGCATCACCCCCAAACCACGTTCTTGCTTGGGGGTACCTGTGGAATCGAAATTGGACCGGTTACCTATCTCAATCATACTCTGAGCGGCGACTTGGCCGTGATTTGGTTTGACGCACATGGGGATCTCAATCGTCCCGACTCCTCTCCCAGCGGGCATTTTCACGGAATGCCTTTGAGACTCATGTTGGGAGAGGGCCACCATGACATCCTGTCCCATGTCGATTCAATGCTCAAATCCAATCAGTTGTTTCTAATTGGTAGCAGAGATTTAGATCTTGCGGAAACGGAATTCATTGAATCTAACGATATCCGTATTTTTTCACCATCCGCCGAGATCAATTCCATATGCCAGTCAATTCAAAACGCGGGGTTTCACAACGTCTATCTTCATTTCGACTTGGACGTGTTAGACCCGAAGGAATTTGACCAAACCATTTTCCAAGTCAACGACGGTATGACAAAACAACGAGCGCTCGACTGCGTGGCTCGGCTTTGCGACTCGTTCACAGTCGCCGGTTCTAGCTTGCTAGAATTCGTTTCAAAACCTGACAGAAACGATAGTGAATTCCTATGTGAACTAGCCCGGCGATTGCGCAACGTTTGACCATAAAGGCATTTGCTCTCGGAAAATAAACAGGTTTCGGCGGTTGATTCGAATACGAACCATTGCATAAACTTGGAGCGTACGGAATAGAGTGGATTTTTCGAGTTGCGAGATGAGCTTTCCAAAACCATTTTACAAATGGCGTCCTCACCCTTGGCACGGTTTGGAAATTGGAGACAAACCGCCAGGCCTGATAAACGCATTTATTGAGATTTGCCCATTCGACCTAGTGAAGTACGAGGTTGATAAGACGACAGGTTATTTGCGAGTCGACCGCCCCCACCGAACTTCTTCTCAACACCCCACGTTGTACGGATTCATTCCGCGAACGTACTGTGGCTTGCGGGTGGGCAAATTGATGTCGGCGCCAAACGGTGGGGATGGAGACCCACTCGATGTCTGTGTAATCAGTGAACGTCCGATCGCACGTTCGGAAGTACTTCTGCGCGCCAAGGTCATTGGTGGCTTGCCGATGCTAGACGGTGGACAAGCGGACGACAAGATCATTGCGGTTTTACACAAAGATCCTCTCTGGTCGGGTGCCGAAAACTTGAGCGACATTCCGACAGCTTTGATTCAGCGCCTAAAGCACTACTTCTTAACTTACAAGTTGGCACCTGAGGAATCAGGCGACGTCAAAATCGGTGATGCCTATGGACGCGATCGCGCATTTGCGGTGGTCGAAGCTTCGATTCAGGATTACAACGACGAATTTGGTGGTGATTGATTGTTGGTGATTAAGTAGACGGCCGCGACTCAAACCTGATAGACGCCCGTTCGAAAGGGCTCCGGTTCGGCGTAACGCGTCACAATGGACAACGCCTTCGTCAAGACATCGCGTGAGTCCTCAGGTTTAATGATGCCATCAACCCATAAACGCGCTGCGGCATAGCGAATGTCGGTCGATGTATCATAGGCGTCGCTGACTTGAGTTCTCAACTCCTCCAACTCAGCCGCATCAGGCTCTTGTCCCGCTCGCTTCATCGCGGCAATATTGATGTCAAGAATCACACTAGCCGCCTGTTTGCCACCCATGACCGCATAACGAGCATTGGGCCACGCGAAAATGAATCGAGGATCAAATGCTTTACCACACATGGCGTAGTTCCCGGCACCGTAGCTGCCACCGGTGATCAACGTAATTTTTGGGACGACGCTATTCGAAATCGCATTCACGACTTTGGCGCCGGCTCGAATAATGCCGGCATGTTCACTGTCTCGTCCAACCATGAAACCCATGACATCCTGCAAAAACAAAATGGGAGTCCAAGTTTGGTTGCAATCCATAATGAAACGGGCCTCTTTATCCGCACTATCATGGTAGATCACGCCACCAAACTGCATACCGTCGTTTGGCGTTTGGACGACGGTTCTCTGATTCGCGACGATACCAACATCAAATCCACCAATTTTCGCGTAGCCGCAGACAATAGTCTGACCGTAGTCTGCCTTGTATTCTTGAAACGAATCTTGATCGACCAAAAACTGGATCAAGTCACGAACATCGTACCGGGTTTGTGGATCAACTGGAACGACGGAATGAATGTCAGTCATTGCGCGACTCGGCTCAGCAAATTCAGTTGAACTTCGAAATTGACTCGCCCGCATATCTTCCGGCATCACCTCAATCAGAGACCGCAAGCGCTGAATCGCCGCTTCATCATCCGGTTCGCGGTAGTCAATGGTGCCGCTAATGCTGCCGTGCATCTTCGCACCGCCCAAATCCTCGTGTGTTACTTCTTGACCGATCGCACTTTTAACCAACGCCGGTCCTGCCAAATACAATCCCGAGCCTTCGGTCATAATCAACTTGTCACAAAGCACCGGCAGGTATCCGCCGCCAGCCACGCAATTACCCATGATGGCGGCAATCTGCGGAACGCCCAATGCCGAAATGACTGAGTTATTGCGAAAGATACGACCAAAATCGTCCTCATCTGGGAAAATCTCGTCTTGCAGAGGCAAGAAAACTCCAGCCGAATCAACCAGGTAAACCAACGGCACTCGGCATTGCATGGCAATTCGCTGCGCCCGCAATACCTTTTTGCATGTGATTGGAAAAAATGCGCCCGCCTTGATCGTCGCATCGTTGGCGATGATCATGACCGTTCGACCGGACACCATCCCGAGCCCGCAAATCACGCTGCCGGAAACGGTACCGCCCCATTCCGAGTACATTTCAAACCCAGCCCAACGCCCGACTTCCAAAAAAAACGAGGATTCATCCAATAGGGATTGGATGCGTTCCCGAGCCGTAAGTCGTTGCTTTTTGTGTTGACGTTCGATGGCTTTGGGCCCGCCCCCCAATTCAATCAAGTCACTCTGTTTGCCAAATTCCGAAATCAACTCTTGCCAGTTCATATTCGCCCGCTCAAAACAATCTTAAGACGTGTCGCACTACTACACGTTACCGGTAAATGAAACAACGAGTTTACAGAAATCAAGCACAATTCAAGACCCGAGCGAAAGTTGCTGGAGTCCAATGACTGAAAGACCTGATTTTTGCTAGAAGCGTAGCCAAATTGTCACAGGCTACTTGTCTTCTTCACTATCGGACGAGTCATCCGGTGCACTGTTGGACGCTGCGTCTTCGGCATTGTTCGCAGCATCGTCGGTTTCGACCTTGGACGGGTCGTCTTGGTTGCCCTCTTCTTCGGCTTCAACATTCAATTTACGCTCATCCGGTGCAAACACGTTGGGCTTGCGATCTTCGTTGCCTGAATCGTTTTTAGCTTCATTCTCAAGAGCCTTTTCGCGCTCCCGACGCGCCTTTTCTTTCTCACGGAGCTTACGCGTTCTCGGATCACCATCGGACACCCCATTCAATCGATCGGCGACGTCCTGAGAGGTCGGCAAATCATCGTCACCAAACATGGCTCGGGCATCGACAAAATCTTGAAAAATAAAATCCTCTGGCCAATATCTGCCGGTAACGCGTAGCATGTCGTAATACTCGCCAGCGGCATCCATAATTTCGTCGACAACCTCACCCGTCACTAAGTCAGTCGACTGGACGTCCGGGTCGTCAAGGACAACCTTCCATTTCTTGAAAGCTTCGTCAAACAACTGGATGGCGCCTTTTTTTATCACTTGGTACGAATCAGACTCCGGATCAAAAACAAATTCATCGTCGAACACGGAACTTCGCTTCATTTCCGCAGCGCGCCACATGGCTTGCCGGGCTTCTTTGGTAATGTCACGAGATTCAGTCCGTGACCGCGTTTCCCAGTATTTGTAGTTAACCGTTTCCGAGTAGGAGTCGGTAAACTGCATTTTTTGCATGATTTCATCGATCCGCGAAGCCAATCGCCTCGCTTCCGCCAAGTCGGCCGGACTCGCCATGTCAGCAATCTTCATATCGACACCAGCACTTCGTTTTTGTACGACTTTCTCAGCTTGCGCCGCGATCAGCGATTGTTCCTCAGTACGTTCGTCGGCGGGGATCTCAAGCGCGGCCAATTGAACATCACTCAAACCGATGGTTGCTTTGATATCGTCCATCATCGCATCGCGTTGGCCAGGTGCAAGTTCATCCAATTGATCTCGCAGCTGACTCAATTGTGACTCTAGTTCTGATAGACCGCTGAACGTCACAGGCAAACCCGTTGAACTGCGAATCTCTCGCTTGCCAAATTCTTTCCATTCGCGGTTCGCATCTCGCCAGATTTCCTGCATGATCTCATCCGACTCGAATTCCTTTTGTAAGCCACGAGCTTGATTCATTAATTGCATCGGTCGTTTACGGTAGAACATCATGTCGCTCAAATACTGTTCACTGTATTTTTCAACAAGTCGACGTGAGGCGTCATACCACTGATAAGCCAATTTCCAATTGTCGTAGCCATACTCCCGCGTGTCATAAAGATCAGGCTCCACGCCCTTGCCGTTCAATCGAAGGACTTCATGAAAATCGGCATCTTTACGAAACAGTCGGCGAAACTGTAACTTTTCGTCGGATCGCCCGATCTTCATGCCGCAAAAGAATCCAAGATTGTCGGTGATTCGGTGATTCCGGTAATTGTAGGGAATTCCCTCCGTCAAAAATTTAATTCCCTCTTTCACCCAATGATATCGATACTCGTAATCATCGAACTCCACGGAAATGTTGTAGGACAAGTTATGAGCCTGGTACTCCCAGACCTTTATAAAATTGGGCTGGATCTTGATTAACGCGTTCAGAGTCGAACGCAGCTTGTCCCAGTTCTCTTTCTTCTTGTGCTCCATCGCTTGCATCCAGAGCATATTCACCGCGACCCCGCGTAGTCCAACCGATGCCAACTTCATCGTTTCGCTGGCCGGGTCAATCTCCATCAACTTGGCTTGAGACAAATCGTATTTGTCTCGCAATCGAGCCAACTTACCGCCTGGGTTGCCGGGCGCCGCTGCACCGCCAGCATCTGTTGTTGCTCGCGTCGCCGGAAGTGAAATCAACGACAACGGAATGACCAGCATTCCAGCAATCGAGATGTAAATGATTTTACGTACAAAAGCTGAATTGCTATTCATTTCGCAATTTCTCTCGTCTTCAAACAGAAGTAACCAAGTATCGTCAGGCCAATACAGAAACCGATCGCGATAGAAACCGCAACAAGAATGCGGTCGATGTCAATCGAATATCCGTAGGTCAAGAAATCTGAAAAATTGAGCCGACCAAAATCAGGCGCTAAATAAGTAAGTTTTTCCAAGACGAACACAACCAATTTGTCCGTCTGCTCAATCACCGTCGTTGCAAAACCGGTTTCCAAAGGTGTCTGCATATTGTTCTGGGTCAATATGCGAACTAGCGATTCAACGGGTCCTCCACCCGCCACCTCCGGCAGTGTCAGATTGCGAATGAAATCGCCAAAGAACCCGATGATCAAACAGACGATTGTCGCCATCATCGTCACAGGTGAATTCAAAATTGTGCTCAACGCTACACCCATCGAAATGACAATGGCCATCTGACACCAAATGCCTAGGTAGCCTTTGAAAAAATTCATCCAATAGTTGTCATCGGCGGCACGAAAGTAAATGTCGCCGCGAGCACAACCCAAATACTGATTGTAGTCTTCGCATCTCAAAAACAATTTAACGTCGCCATTAGCCGCATAGTCATCGAACAGATCGAATACGCCGACTTTTTCTACGGTGCCGTCGGGAGCGACCAAACGACCAGGCTGTTTACGACTAATCGGAAGTGTTTGAATATTGAATTCATCGGTTTCGAAAACAATTGGATCCGAGATAAACCGGCTATCGACCTGTTTGTCGACGGCACTCTCAAAACGAATACTTCCCAACACTCGTTTCTCAATCGTACCCTTGGTCGTGCGAAATACGCCCAACGTCAATTCCAGCGGTAAAATCTCTAAATCCGCAAAACGATCCTTGGGAAAATCAGTAAACGAAAACATCGCTTCGGAAAGCGATACCGGCCCCATAAATGTACCACCGTCCACATAGCCCCGGTAATCCCACTCTTTACCGACGTTTATCCCTTTGGCCTTCAATTCACCTTTGCGATCGTAAAACTTCAAACTGTCCGCATAAACAGGCACGCGGGCCCGGAAATATCCGGCGGCATTGCCAAGCGTGACTTCCGCGTTTTCGTCGTCTCCGTCAACGGTGATGGGATGAATATGCCCGGCTTTGACTTCTGTCTCCAGTCGGTAATAAACATTGCGGCCGTCATTACGAACTTCTTTTTTCCAAATATTCGAATCATTCTGCGGTTGAGTTTCATTCGGATGTCGCACATCCGTTACGACGGACAAACGATGACGATGGCCGGAAACGGATTCTGTTTCTGCAGCCATAACCGTGCCCGGAGCGACCCGCTTACCGCGCTTATCAACCATCGTTTCTTGATCAATATCATAAAACTCCGACATCGTTTGTGTATCGGCTTCACCAATGCGATGAGTGTGAGATAGCCCGCGCCATACGAATACGAAACTGACGATCCCCATCACCGCCAACAGCAACGTCCCTAACGTGACAAATCCAACGATCCGTCCCAAGACCACTTCAATCGCCAACACTGGCTTCGTAACAACGGTAAAGATCGTTCGATTCTTGATATCCTCGGGCAAACTAAAGGCACTAATCAGCATTGACATCAATAGCACCAAAAGTTGTGTACCCCAGAGAACAAAATTGACATAAATGCGATCCGGGTGTGTGGTGCTGTAATTCATGAACCAACCACCAAACAATAACGTCACCGCGAAAATTCCAAACGTCACAAAAATGACTTTGCGCCGCAACGCTTCTTTAATCGCCAACCTTGCGATTGCCCAAACTCTACGAAACGAGACACGCATCAAATCAGGAATCGCTTCGCTTATGACCTGTGCGACAACATAAAAAGCTTCGAACGGCCCGTGGCGAAATGAAGCCACGACATAGCCAACGAAAACACCTAACAGTGCACCGGCAATCGTAATTCCGGCCAACACCAACAGTGCCGACTGTGAATTTTCACCGCCGCTCAACAACCACTCGATAAAATTGGGAAACTCGTCAACTACCATTTGGAATCAATCAGGATTTGTCTTGGGCACCAGAAGAACGTAAACCAGGTCGTTCTGAACGTTCGCGAACAATATCCAAAAACAACTGCTCAAGGGTCGTTCTCGGGTTTTCAATCGATAGGACTTCGCCGCCGTGTTTTTCAATTAAGCTGCGGATTTCATCTTGAGCTTCCTGCGAAAGCCCCTTGGTTCGAATTTGAGTTTCCCCACTGACCTGGAGTAACGAGTCGACTCGCCCCTGTTCTGTCAATTCGCCTTGATAGAGAATCGCAATACGGTCACAAACGTCCTGAACGTCGGCCAATAAGTGGCTACAGATCACGACGGTTTTACCGCGATTCTTGAGGTCAATAATCATGTCCTTCATTTCGCGAGTACCGATTGGGTCCAATCCAGACGTCGGTTCATCCAACATCACCAGGTCCGGATCGTTGATCAAAGCTTGCGCCAATCCAATCCGGCGAGTCATTCCTTTGGAATACTCTTTCAATTGACGACGCTTAGCCCACGTCAATCCGACTTGTTCGATCAACTCGTCAATCCGCTGCCGACGTACGCTGGTCGGCATATCAAACAGCCGCCCGTAGAAGTCCAGCGTTTCTTCAGCAGTCAAATACTTATACAGATACGATTCTTCCGGCAAATAACCAATCTTCTCATTCTTGGTTACCTCGGTCGCGTCTTTACCAAACACCAACGCGCGGCCGCTAGTGGGAAACAATAGACCCAACAACAACTTGATCGTCGTCGATTTCCCAGAACCATTCGGCCCCAACAGACCAAAAATCTCACCCTTACGGACTTCTAAATCCAACGCCTTCAAAGCTCGGACTTTTTGTCGGCCCCAAAAGTCACGATATATTTTGGTCAGATTCTGAGCCTCGATGATGACATTTTCATCGTGATCAGGGTTTGTTTGCTCAAGCTTCTTATTCGGTTCAGCAACCGACTCAACATTCATTTGCTATCTCTTATCTAATGAAAACCCATCACATCCTGGGCATCGCTGTGCAGGAAAATTTTCCAAATTGGTGGCCAGTATCTTAACCGATAACCAGCCGTCGACGAAGGACTTAGCAGCGGTAATTCCCGCTTTCGGACACTCGTTTTGCTACGAAACACACGGGCCAATGGTTCATTCGACCTGCGTTGCCAAAGACATTCTCTTCACCACCAGTTCAGACCTGTATAACCAGGCAAAATTCTGTATAAAAAACCCCAAATCCTGAACTCAACCGCTGGACTACGGCTTCAGTCGACCAATGAACCCCGTTTCGCCGTCTCATCACCGCATCCAACAACTGTTCGGTCGCATTAATTACGAGCGACAATCAAGACCTAGTCCGGACGATTTTAAGTTATCCAATATGGTCCGGTTGATGGAACAGCTCGGGAACCCACAGTTCTCATATCCTGTAATCCATGTGGCAGGCACCAAAGGCAAAGGCTCAGTCAGTGCATTTATCGGAGCAATTCTGCAGAAAGCCGGTTTTAAAACCGGGATTTATTCTTCTCCTCACCTGGAACGAATCAACCAACGCCTGGTGTTTGATTGTCGTCAGATCTCCGACCAAGACCTCAATGAACTGTTGGATACGATGGATTCGAAAATCGCCGAGATCGACCGTAAGTCGGAATCTGAGCGCATTAGAAAACTTACTTTTTTCGAAGTAATTACCGCCGCCGCCTTCCAATATTTCTCCAACTGCAGCGCTGACGCGGTTGTGCTGGAAGTCGGCATGGGGGGGCGCCTTGATTCCACCAACGTCTGCCAACCGGAACTTAGCGTGATCACAAACATTAGCCTCGATCACACGCGTCAATTGGGATCAACGATCGACCGAATCGCCGCAGAAAAAGCCGGGATTATTAAGCCCCGCCGTCCGGTCGTCTGCAGCTCAATGGCGCCGCCCGCAAAAGCAGTCATCGCCCAAATCGCTGCCCAACAAAACTCCCGCCTCTGGCAACGAGGGATCGATTTTGGCGTTTCAACCCAATCCGAGTTTGCGTTTTGGATGAACATCGCGGACCAAAGGGTTGAAATTGCCGATTTGACCTGTCAGATGATCGGACAACATCAACAAGAAAATGCTGCTACCGCAATCGCAGCCATTCAAGTCCTAAGGTCAAATGGTTGGCCGATTGACGAAGCACATATACGAGCCGGGATCCGGTCGGCCGTTCTGCCCGGACGTTGCGAAGTCGTCGCAGGCAATCCGTTGACGATCTTGGATATGGCCCACAATCCAGCCTCAACGCGTGCACTAGCACACGCGCTCAATAACCAAACAGACTTTAAACGAGCTAAAAAAAAGCATTTGATTTTTGCGGTTAGCCAAGAAAAAGACGTCGAAGCCATGCTTGAACCACTGTTGCCAATGTTCGACGAAGTCGTGTTGACCGAGTTCCAAAGCAACCCGCGGTTCCGCCAAGTCAATGAGGTACTTCAATCGGCGGACACGATTACAAAAAATCTTGAGCCCCCCCCCGCCGTCCGGATCGCCGAAACGCCCCAAAGCGCATTTTATGACATCGCCAGTAACGTGAATGAACAAGACGCTATTTGTGTTACCGGCTCCGTCTTTTTGGTGGCCGAACTTCGCCCATTATTTGTAAAAACACCAGATTAATCGTTGCTGAGATTTCTGGTTTTGCTAAAATTCCGAGCTTCGAAACTTGAATTTCATTTGGACTGAGTATGCCTGGTAGCGAACGCCGAAGAGAATTGCGACGACGACGTCACCGCAGAAAGAAAATTCCGAAACTAAAAGCACGCGCCGAAAAGGCATCGGCCTCGGAGAAGAAGGTCATCGCTGATAAGATTCGTGGCCTGACTCCCGGCGCAGAATTCATTATCGACGCATTGAGTCTCGAAAAGGGCTAGAAAACTCGCTATGCTTGGCCCAATTTCGTGCGAGCAAAAGCAAGACTCGACTATTGGCTCTGGTCGTTGCCGACGCGTGGTGTCCCCGAAACAATCTTGAACTCGTGTTCGCAGGCGCTGCATTTGAAATTTCGGCAAAAGTGCTCTGCAGAAATCGAGCTTTCTTTCCCGCACCTGGGGCATTGCACCGAAAACTTGGCGGCTCCAATCCGCTGGTCGCTCAATTCTTCCGACGGCACTTGCTCAAACCGGATGTCTTCGGCTTCAATCTGAGTCAGCAACTCACGCGTGATCGGAGTGACATTCACGATTCGGTCGGCCAAATAACGAATCGTCTTCTCAAACGTATTGCGCACTAAGCGACCATTGCCAAAATGTTTATCTTTGCGGTCGAATAAATGCTGTAGACCAAGCAACAACTTGGCCGTTGCTTTTGCGTTCATCGAATATTCGTTTTTCTTTGCGATCAACAACCAGATGCGCGCCAACTCGTTCGGAGTATAGTCATCGAAATCGACACGATGAGCGAACCTTGACGACAGTCCCGGATTTGATTCCAACAACGTCGTCATTTCTGCGGGGTAGCCGGCCAAAATTACGATCAAGCGATTGCGATCGTCTTCCATGCGTTTAAGCAGCGTTTGAACAGCCTCGTGCCCAAAAGGATCATCGCCCGAATCGGCGACAAGGCTGTAGGCTTCGTCGATGAATAGCACACCGTCCAACGCTGAATCGATGACTTTGTTTGTCTTCGGACCAGTCTGACCAGAATACTCCGCGACTAAACCAGAACGATCGGTTTCGACCAAATGTCCTGTCGCCAAAACTCCCATCGCCCCGTAGATGCGTCCCAGGATACGCGCGACGGTTGTCTTGCCCGTTCCCGGATTACCCCCGAAAACCATATGCAAGCTCAATTTGTTCTGTGCCAAACCTTCTTGTTTTCGGAGCTGCTGGACTTTAATAAAGTTAGTCAACTGGCTGACCTCTGCCTTCACCGTATCGAGTCCGACCAGCTCGTTCAAATCATCCAATGCTTCCTCTAACGAATGCTCGGGCACTTGTACGGTTGCCTGTGGAGAATCCGTTTTCGTTGATTCGCCGGACTGCAAGGATTTCTGCGCTTGGCGGTTCATATTTTCGCCAGACAAAACTGGCTCATGATCGGGGCGACCGGCCTCTATGCCCACACGCAGGCTATTCATCAAGGCGTTTTGGATGTCACTTAAACGCCTCAATTCCTGTGGTTTGGTTTGTCCATCCGCTTTGACAATCATATTCATCAGTCGGACCAGGGCTGTCTCCAAGGCGACAACCTCCACCTTCAATGGTGAGTATTTGACGAACGGCTCTACCAAAGTTTGCCAGTCGAGTGTTTCGCTATAGGGAACCAATTCCGATAGTGCTTCGCGCATTGGTTCACCGCGCAACCTTTTACCGTAAAGTTGATGCAACAAAATGCTCGCCAATTGCTCCTCGTTTTTGCTCAACCGTTGATCCGAGTAAGCAGTTGAGCAAAACAATTTCAGCATCAAGCCGTCATAAAAATCTTGCATCATCGCCAAAAACTCACTCGGCTTGCCGTCGACCAAGTGGCTATTTTGTATCGCGACAATCGTTGCCGCGCGGCTGTACAATTGACGGCAGTGCTTCAATTCAATCAGAAATTCGTCTTTGAGTTCTTTCAGATTGCTCGGCATACATCCGTTCCCTATCATCTTTTAATTGGTAGATGATAACAAATTTCTTCCGGTTCATCGGCGTATGCCGTTGGTGACAGGCCCTACCTACAGGCATCCAACCGTCACATGTGCCTTCAATTCAAAATCCATGAACGCGAATACAAATATTGTCTCCATGCGAATCGGTTTGGTATTTATGGATACCAAGCTGGCGAATTGTTTGCGTAAATCTGAAACGATTGGTTTTTCGAGAGCATCCACCGGTAAAATGAAACCATGGACACCCCCCCTCTGGAGTCAATACTACCAATGCGCACATTGACATTCCTTTCGACATTATTGTTTTTCTTGGTTGATAGCCGTTGCAGCATTGCCATCGAGTCCACGGAAACCACCCAGGAACAAAACCAGAACCAACAATCCGATTTCGAGACTCAGCTATTGTCATTTGATCAAAATCGCGATGGCAAGCTACAAAAATCCGAGCTCCCCGAATCAAGTCATAACCGATTTGACGAATGGGACTTCGACCGAAATGCGATGCTTGACAAAAAAGAATTGCAGGCACTAATTCATTTTGCCCAGCATGGCGAATTACCGGCTGGGTTCCGCTGCGCCGAAGTGGAAGACGGTGGATTTGTTTTGGATGAGGACGCACACCAGAGCGAGTTTTCGAATCTTACCGTTGGAGAATTCGTAGGACGTGCGCTGGCCTTCGACAAGAACGACGATGGAGTATTGGATAAGAACGAGTTGATCAGGTTTGCAACAACCGTTGCCCAAGTAGAACGTTTTAACCAGGCAAACGGCTTTCGATATCAGCAAGGCGTTTCGCGTCAAATTTCATCAAGAGCCAGACCGCGCAGCGCTGTAAACAGCCCCTACTTGAGCAAGCTGCACAACCAAGTCCAGCTTCCACCAGCTCGAAGGGCGTCAAGAAATTCCGCCGTCCGCCCCGTCAACTCCTGAAGTAATTGACACCATTCAACCGGTCGGTTGATCACTCAAGCAAGACGTGCTCGTACTCCTTGGCTCTTTGGCAACAGGCCTTGGACTAATCCTCATTGAAGGGAGGCGTTTTACCGTCGATCTCAGCCAGGGCGTTAGCCGCTGCTTTTTGTTCGGCCTCTTTCTTATTTTTTCCCCAGGCCGAAGTGAACTGTTCTTTACCCAATTTGGCAGCGACCTGGAACCACTTCTCATGGTCCGGGCCGCGATCCCCGAGCAAATGATAAGTTGGCGGGACGCCAAACTTCTTCTGGGCAAACTGTTGTAGCTCTGATTTGTAGTTGGAATCAGTATCTCCAGCCACCGCCATCTGTACTTGTGTGGGTATGAACCGCATTAAGAAATCTTTCGCTGGCGGCATCCCACCGTCCAGATAGATCGCCGCAACAATCGATTCAAATGCATTAGCCAACAAGGACACGGGCACCGGGCCGCGATTGCCGATCCCTTTGCCGACCAACAAGAATTCGTGCAACCCCAATGCTTCACCCAAACGGGCACACGTCTGCCGACTAACCACAACCGATTTGATCTTCGTCAATTGACCTTCCAGCCAATCGGGATGGGCTTGAAATAGATACTCGCAAACGACAAACCCCAAAATGGAGTCACCCAAGAATTCCAGGCGTTCGTAGCTGCTCAGACGCGTGTTGGAGCTCGAAGCGTGCGTGACAGCTTCAAACAACAGATTGCGGTCCTGAAACGTATACTCCAGTTTCCGCTCACAATTTTTTAAGTCGACCAGTTGCTGGTCATCGTAGTTCTTGGTCGTTTCCATTGGAACTCAATTGAGGTCTACCTCTCACGATCACCAAGCTCAATCGAGTGTTACGTAAATGGGGCACACAGGTCTGAATCCTCAGGCCAGTGTGTCCGATCTACATTCTCACTTGGTGGAATTTATGTTTTTACAGGTCTTTCATGTTATTGGCAATTAGAAATGCCAACTCCATTGATTGATCATAGTTCAAGCGAGGGTCAACCGCACTTTTATACGCTTTTTTAAGGTCGGGTTCTGCGAGTTTTCCGGCCCCCCCGACACACTCGGTCACGTTGTCCCCACTGGTTTCTAAATGCACGCCACCTAGCACTGAATCCTGCGCGGCATGAATCTTGAATGCGCTTTCTAATTCGCTGGCAATCCGGTCAAAATCGCGTGTCTTGTAGCCTTCGGAAGTCGAATACGTGTTGCCATGCATCGGGTCACTGCACCACAACACGTTCAGTTTCGCATCCTGGATCGCTTTGATCAAAGGCGGCAACTCCTGCTTGATCTTGTCCGCTCCAAATCGATGGATCAGTGTCAAATGCCCAGCTTCGTTCTTCGGATTCAAGAACCCAACCAAGTCGACCAATTCATCACCGGACATGTTGGGACCGACTTTTAAACCAATTGGATTTTCAATACCGCGAAAATATTCCGCATGGGCGCCATTGATATCCCGAGTCCGATATCCGACCCACGGAAAATGCGTACTCAAGTTGTACCAGCCATCTCGTCGAGGCACTTTTCGGGTCTGTGCTTGCTCGTAACTTAAATGTAGACCTTCGTGTGACGTGAAAATGTCGACTCCCTGACTTGCTTGAATCGACGCTCCCATCACTGCTTCCATGAATTTTAACGACCCGGTAATCGAATCTACCATTTCACGGTATTGAACTGCCCGTGGAGAATCCGACTGGAATCCTAACTCCCAATTCTCAGGGTGGTGCAAATCTGCAAAGCCCCCCGCACTCAATCCTCGGATGAAATTGAGGGTCAGGGCGGCACGTTCATAGCCGCGCAATAAGAGCTCGGGATCAGGCTGGCGTTCACTTTCGGTAAAACCACTTCGATTGACGATATCCCCTCGATAGACGGGTAATGTCACACCGTCTCTTGTTTCGGTATCCGCGGATCGAGGTTTTGCGTATTGACCGGCGATTCGCCCCACTCGGACAATTTTCTTCATCGATCCATAAATCAGCACGAAGCTCATTTGCATCAGGACTTTGAGATTGCGAACCAGCGAGTCGGTCGAACAATCTTCCAAACTTTCGCTGCAGTCCCCCGCCTGAATCAAAAACGCGTTTCCACGACTCGCCTCAGCAAGCTGCGACTTGAGGTTCTCAATTTCCCAACTGGTGACCAGTGGAGGAAGCTTCGCCAATCGGCCAAGCGTATCTTCCAACGATTGTGTATCCGAGTAAACCGGCTGCTGTTTCGCCAATTTGTCTCGCCATGAGTCTGGAGACCAATTTGAATTCATCTTTTTATTATCTTCTGTCAAAAAAAGTAGCGCCGGTCATTGGATCGCCGGATCGATGACTAAGGTCGACTCGAACTCTTCGTGTTTTGTGGCCAGGAAAGGTAGCAAGATAGTCAATCCGATACCTTTGTGAATGGGAAAGTTTCACAAATTTACTTTCTTTTCACGTCAAATTTGTGGCAGCAATTCTTACTCGGGCTGCCCCGCTGGGTTGGGGACAAGAGTCAGGCAGAAATCTCATTCAATAGGCTCCTTGAGAGGAACTAGCGCCTGAATTGATAAGATAGTCACTTCATAGCAACTGTGAATTTATCTGCACGAATATATTTGTTCCTGCCGTTCTCTCGAATCAAATAACTGCAATAATCGTTAGGAACGAACCGAAACCAGTCGCAATTGGGCGTGACAATGCCAAATCCTTTCCGAAATCTACCATCTGTAAGCCAGCTGCTTGAAAACGAACGCCTTAAAAGCATGGTTGAAAACGTCAATCATTCCTTTGTGGCCAATGGAGTCCGCGAGTTTTTGGACGACTTACGTCATCAAGTCGCACAAGCGACCGAAGACATTTCGTTGCCATCCGCTGGAGAAATGGCCGAATCGATCGCTAAATGGCTAGAAAAGGAACAAGTTCCCTCACTTCGGCCGGTGATAAATGGAACCGGTGTCTTGCTTCATACTGGACTCGGTCGTGCGCCGCTTGCCAAACCAGCGATTGACGCCATTCAAAAAATTGCTGCCGGTTATGCCAGTGTCGAACTCGATTTGCAATCGGGTGATCGCGGTCAGCGAATCAAAGCGGTCGAAAGTCTGCTTTGCGAATTGACGGGCGCAGAAGCTGCCTGCGTCACCAACAACAACGCATCGGCAACCATGATCACGCTTTCAGCCATGGCGGCTGGAAAAGAAGTTATCGTTTCGCGCGGACAGTTAATTGAAATTGGAGGGAGCTACCGCTTGCCAGAAGTCATGGAATGCAGCAATGCGATCCTGAAAGAAGTTGGCACCACGAATAAAACTCGAATCGCCGACTATAGCAATGCGATTCATGAAAATACGGGTGCCCTGCTCAAAGTCCACCCCAGTAACTACGTGGTTATGGGCTTCACCGAAACGCCGACTATCGATGAGATGGTTGCCGCCGCTCGACCGCACAATTTGCCGGTCATTGACGACGTGGGTTCAGGTGCTTTGCTCGATTTCGGCAAATTCGGATTGAAAGATGAACCCGTCGTCCAAGACAGCATAAACGGCGGTGCAGATGTCGTACTGTTCAGTGGCGATAAATTAGTCGGCGGACCGCAATGCGGCATCATTGTGGGCAAAAAAAAGTACATCGAGCGAATTCTCAAAAATCCGCTGATGCGAGCGATGCGAGTTGGAAAACTGACATTAGCGGCACTCCAAGCCACGTTGATCCTGTACCGTAAACCGGCCGAAGCCGAGTTGCACATCCCGTTGCTTCGGATGTTGGCGATGCCAATTGAAAATCTGCGGCTCCGCGCCGAAAAAATTGTTGGGCAAATTCAACACTTGCCGATCATCAAATCGGCCTCCGCTGAAAACACTTCGGCCATGCTCGGCGGCGGCAGCCTGCCGACGCAACACATCGATAGTTGGGCCGTGCGAATTGAAGCCGCGTCGCATTCGATTGATGAACTGGCCAGCAAATTGAGAGCTGCGACTCCAAGCGTGATTGGTCGCGTGCAAAACGACAGCCTGTTTTTGGATATGCGTACGGTTCAGCCTGATCAAGACATGGAATTGGTCGAAATCTTGGAAAATGTCGTGTCTTGAACGTTTTTTTGGTCGGATGGATAAAGTTCGAGGGCCCATCGGTCCGAAAACAGTGGTAACGGTAATGCAGGTAATATGGATTTCCATTTTGCCTAACCCTTTTGACCGTTAACGCTTCTTGCGATAGACTCTTGCGAGACATCAAGGCGCAGTGGCCGAGTGGCTTAGGCACAGGTTTGCAAAACCTGGTACAGCGGTTCGATTCCGCTCTGCGCCTCTTCTAACTTTCACTCCTAGAGCCGAGCTTTTTTTGGCCGCTCCGACTGCAAAAAAGCGCTTGTTTGACATGGTGCTTTCAAATTCAACCTGCAGATGGATTCTCTTGGCGACCGCATTCGCATTGCCTGCGCTGTTGTATTTGTCGTTTCGTTTGGAATCCAACACCAACGACATGCTTAATTGGGTACCCGAAGATACGGCCCAAAGTCGAGTGTACCAAGAGTTTACCGAACTGTTTGGTGAAGACGACGAGTTATTGATTAGCTGGATAGGTTGTCGAATTGACGATCCCCGATTGGCGGAATTCGAATCCCATTTGTCCACCAGCAATCGGCAGCACGAATTGTTCTCCACGGTGTACAGCGGCAAGTCGATTTTAGCGCAACTGAGCGGCAAAAAGTTTACCTATCCGCAAGAAACGTTAAAACGTCGGCTACGCAAAATCGTGTTCGACGAGCAACTGGAAACCACATCCGTTTTGATCCAACTCTCGGAAAAAGGACGCCGAAACGGCAACCAATGTATTGAACAGATCTATCAGCAAGCTGACCTTACCCCCGGCTTAGAACGTACAGATCTGAGGATTGCCGGCAATACGTTCACCAACTTGCAAATCGAACGGTCAACGCAAGCCACGATTTTGCTGGCGATTCCTGCCATTTTTATAGCCGTACTGTTTACCTATTTCTGCCTGAAGAGTTTGCGGTTAATGACAGCCGCATTCCTGACCGCTGGGACGGCCGCGTTGATTAGCTTAGCCGTGATTGCGATCGCTGGCCTCAAGTTCAATAGCCTGCTGGTGATGATGCCCGTCCTTGTCATCGTACTTACGTTTTCCGCCACGATTCACTTGTGTGCGTATTACAAAAAGTGCGTACGATCCAATCATGCCGATCCAATCGCGGGCATGCTAGACATGGGGTATCGGCCATGTGCTTGTGCCGTTTTGACGACGGCCGCTGGAATCGCAATGCTTTACTCCAGTCATGTGCAAGCCATTCGCACGTTCGGACTTTTTACCGCCGTTGGATTGGTATTTTCGCTGCTTGGTATTTTGCTGATCTTTCCGGCGATTCTAAGAGTTTGGAAACCCAACTCAAGTGAGTTGAATAACATCAAGAAGAATAGCTTAGAAAACTATTTCCACATCCGCATTCCAAGTAAAGCACTTGTTTCTGTTTCGACACTGATCGTCGCGGTTTGCTTGACGATGTTTCCATTTTTTGCTCTGGGCTTATCCAAAATTAACTCGCTTTTACTGGTAGAACGCATGTTCGCCGAATCGAGTGCCGTTTCACAAAACACAAAATGGCTTGCCGAAAAGTTTTCAACCGTTCACTGTGTCGAGGTCATCGCAGCGTTTCCTGGTAAGGTCGAAGAATCAGATTTGCTCGACGAGATTCGTCAAATTCGAAGCATCCAGGCCAGGCTCGCTCGTCTCGGTTCGGTCGAATCAACGATGTCGGTGGTCAATTTCTGTCGCATTCCACCGCGTCGCACATCGGCAAAACAATTTGTTCAATCTGAGATCATCAACGAGTCATTAAAGCACGAAATACAACATCTCAAAGATCGACGTCTGGTCGCCGAAACAGACGATCAAACGTACTGGCGGATACGATTGGGCATCGACGACGAATACGCCCATAAAGTCGAAGAAGTTATGGACAATATTGCTGCAACATTTGAAAAAGCCGCCGCAAAGACTCCTGACCAACCCACAGGTTTTGTCTCGGGCACCTGGCCGATGTACACTGCGGGACGGCATCATATGTTCTATGATTTGGCGAACAGTTTTGTATTGGCATTTCTCGTCATCACTCCGATTCTCATGATCCTCATGAGAGGGGTTTGTGTCGGTTTGGTCGCGATGGTGCCAAATGTGCTACCGGCACTAGCCTTTTTTGGTGCGTTGGGATGGCTGGGAATTGAAATTGACACGGGTACGATTTTGACTGCCTGTGTGGGCTTAGGCATTGCCGTGGACGACACGATGCATTACCTACACGAATACATTCGGATCCGGAAATCGGAAAAAATCGGACGTACCGCCGGTGCGGTGGCAGCGGTAACCACGTGCCTACGTCCAATGACATATACCACTATCATTTGTACGATTGGACTATCGATTTTTGTGTTCAGCGAATTTTTGCCGGCCCAAAACTTCGCAATCGCGATTTGCTTCCTTCTCGTTTTGGCGCTGCTTTGCGACATTATCTTTTTGCCCGCGTTGATCATTGGACCTTTTGGAAAACTTTTTGAATGTAAACGACTTTTTGCGTGCGAAAGCGAACCGGTCGAACTTTCAGAATCGGAGCAACTTCAGCAGTCCAATGAATTGACGAACTAATGCCGCATTTCAGTGTGCCTCAAGCCAGTTCTTACCCACACCCGTTTCGACCACAATCGGAACTTTCATCGGTAACGCGTTTTTCATCGCCTCGACGATAACGGGTATAACCGTTTCCTGTTCCGATTTATGCAAATCGAATACGATTTCGTCGTGTACTGTCAACAACATTTTCGTTTTCGCGTTATGCTTGGCCAATGCCTCGTGAACTCGGATCATTGAAAGTTTTAACATATCGGCGGCAGTACCTTGAATCGGGCTGTTCATCGCCAATCGTTCTGCCGCACTGCGGATCGAGAAATTGCGTGAGTTGATATCTCGAATGTAGCGACGACGCCCCGTTTGCGTGGCAACGTAACCATGCGCTTTGGCAAACTCGATTGTCTTGTCAATATACTCACGTACGCCCGGGTACTTTTCAAAGTAGTTGTCGATCAATGCTTTGGCCTCAGCCCGTGGTATATTTAGCCGTTGATGCAAGCCGAAAGCAGAAATCCCATAAATAATTCCAAAATTGACCGTTTTGGCTTTGTCGCGCATTTCTCGAGTTACATCCTCGGCGGCAATTTTGTAGACCTTTGAAGCCGTGGCGCGGTGAATGTCGGCTCCTGAGGCAAACGATTCCATCATTCCTTCGTCACCGCTCAATTCAGCCATTATCCGCAATTCGATTTGGGAATAGTCGGCCGACAAAATTAGATGTTCGTCGTCCCGTGGAACAAATGCGGCCCGTATTTCACGCCCGCGCTCCTTGCGGATCGGAATCGTTTGCAAATTGGGATTGTTGGATTGCATGCGCCCAGTCGCGGTCCAAGTTTGGCTGTAGTGGGTGTGCAATTTGCCCGTGTCAGGATGAATACTATTGGGAAGTTGATCAACATATACCGACTTTAGTTTCACCGCGTTTCGGTAATCCAAGACGTCTTGGACAATTTGATGGTGGGGCGCCAGGCGCAACAGCTCCGACTCCTTGGTGGAATACTGGCCGGTCGCCGTTTTACGCGGATTCTTTACCAATTCCAACTCATCAAATAACACGACTCCGAGTTGCTTCGGACTATCAATATTGAATTCACGACCGGCAGCAGCATAGATTCCTTGCCGAAGTTCACTAATTTCCGTTTCAAGGATTTTCGAATACTCGCGCAATGAGTCGGCATCCAACCGAATACCTTCAAACTCCATATCAACCAGCACGGGCACAAGCGGACATTCGATGTCATAGCAGACTTGGCTCACGCCGCGTTTTTCAATATCCGGTCGCAGCGTACGACTAACTTGCAACGTTATGTCCGCGTCTTCGCACGCGTATTGCACGATTTTCTCGATGTCAACATCGGACATGCTTTTTTGATTGGGGCCTTTGGGGCCTAACAACTCGGAGGTTGGAATTGGGCGATATCCCAGGTACAACTTGGCCAAGTAATCCAAGCCGTGGTTCATTTCTGGCTCTTTCATTGAATGGGCCAACATCGTATCCATGAGCGGGCCGTTGACTTCGATGCCGTGCCATTTCAGGACGGTCACATCGTATTTTAAATTGTGCCCCACCTTTTCGATGGAAGGGTCTTCGAAAAGTGGTCGAAATTCGTTTAGCACCACTGAGGATTTCGTTGGGTCATTCGGAATCGTCACGTAAAAAGCGCTGCCCGGCTCGTACGCGAATGCAATCCCCAGCGGCAACGCAGATCGGGCGTCCAGTCCAGTTGTTTCCGTATCAAAGCAAAACGATTCTTGAGCCCGCAATTGCGCTAGTAAAGCCTGTCGATCGGCCGCCTCAAAAACCAACCGATAATCCACAGAAACATCGGCGATTGTCTTCTCTTGAACGGGCTCGTCAAATAAAGAAGCTTGGATTTCTTTTTCGCGTTTCTCACGTATAACTTTCGCGCGAGTCGGAGCCGATGAAAACGTTTTTCCGAACAGCCGCTTCCCCAGCGTATCGAACTCCATTTCCGACATAAAACTTTTGAGTTTCTCATCGTCAAATCCGGCCCACCGAAAATCGGTGATATCAAAGTTGTGCGGCACATCGGTTTTGATCGTCACCAAACGCTTCGAAAGGCGGGCCAGTTCCGAGTTATCGATGACTTTTTCTTTTTGCTTGCCTTTCAATTGGTCGGTGTTGTCAAGCAAGTTTTCCACGCTGCCAAATTTAGCGATTAATTTTTGAGCTGTTTTCTCGCCGACGCCAGGTACTCCCGGGACGTTGTCGCTGGCATCCCCCATCAGCCCCAGAATATCAATGACTTGATCGACTCGTTCGATGTGCCATTTTTCCAATACTTCTGATACTCCCATGACCTCCGGCTGATTGCCTTGCCGCCCAGGCTTAAATACTTGAATCGCATCGGTTACCAATTGCTGAAAATCCTTGTCCGGCGTCACCATCATGACTTCCATGTTGGCAGCGGATGCTTCTTGTGCAAGAGTTCCAATGACATCGTCAGCCTCAAATCCGGAAACTCGCAAAACCGGAATTTTCATCGCTTCCATCAACCGATCAACCAATGGAATTTGATCGCGAATATCTTCCGGAAGCGCATCGCGCTGTGCTTTGTATTGGGGATACGCTTCGTGCCGGAACGTGGGTTCCGACGTATCGAACGCGACCGCCAAATGAGTCGGTTTACCTTTATTGATGATGTCCAATATCGTATTGGTCATGCCAAAAACGGCGGATGTGCAAACACCGGCTGAAGT
The DNA here is from genome assembly GCA_965263475.1 of Mariniblastus sp. Lineage (GTDB taxonomy): Bacteria > Planctomycetota > Planctomycetia > Pirellulales > Pirellulaceae > Mariniblastus. Next base: position 4,463,169 of record OZ253677.1, on the reverse strand, counting down.
AAACCTCGGACTGCGAATCAGGGCGAAGTGGGCCCGATAAATCAAAGCCATGCCATCAAGTAGGAACAGCTTCGGGGGTTTGTCGTGATCGAATAGTCCGAAGGACGGTTCTTGTTTGTTTTTTTTAGCCATCAGTCTTTCCAAGTGCAAACGGCACATCAGTTTGAGCGAATGCGTAAGGTCACGCAACGGGACTCGCCTTTTCAAACGGGTTGGTTTCGATTACCACAGACGCAATATTCTTACGGGAAAGAAACGATGGATCGTCAAATTGAACTCCGCGGCGTTCGCGTCAACAATTTAAAGGATGTTGATTTAGACATCCCGCACGGTCAGTTCGTGTCGATTTGTGGCGTGAGCGGCAGTGGAAAATCAAGTTTGGCGTTTGATACCCTGTTTGCAGAAGGGCAACGACGGTACTTCGAAAGCCTATCAACTTACACGCGTCAATTCCTGGAGCAACTGGACAAGCCAGAAGCGGATCGCATCGATTACGTGCCGCCAGCGATCGCGTTGCGGGCCGCGCGAAATCTCGCACCGGCAAGTGTCGACCGGAAGAGGACCACCGTCTCGGACGCGTGCGAATTGAGCCCCCACCTCGAAATGTTGTTCGCACATATTGGCCAAGCCTATTGTCCACAGTGCCAGACCACCGTCCAGCAACATTCTCCCGATACGGTTTTAGAATTCTTAAGATCGCTCGAATCGGGCGTCAAATTCCTCGTCGCGTTTGAGATGCGCCCCGCCGCGACTCCAGACGAGTGGTACAGTCAAATACAGATTTTGCGTTCCAACGGGTTTCGGCGCGTGTTGATTGACGGCTCCACCAAGAATTTGGAGGAGGTGGAAACCAACAAGGTTCCTGGAAAATTGTTTGTCGTTGTAGATCGACTTCAGACCTCAGACAATTGGTCCAGATCGATCGATTCGCTGGAGGCCGCGTTTAAATATGGCGGCGACGCGATTTCTATTGTTTGGTCTTCCCACTCCAAGAACACTGGCACCGTGTTGCTTGTCGACGGCAACGATTGGCAATTCAAGACTTTTTTTCGTGATCTGACGTGCACAAATTGCCAACGTACATTAACACCACCGGAACCCGCATTGTTTTCTTCGACGAACCCGATGGGAGCATGCGAAGCCTGCCACGGCCTCGGTACGGTCAAAAATCTAGACATGCGGCGAGTGGTTCCTGATGACTCGAAAACGATTTGCCAAGGAGCGATTGTTCCATGGAACTCTCCTGCTTATGAACATGAGAAATCTGAACTAATGCAACTGGCTAAAGATTATCAAATCGATGTCGATTGCCCGTTTCGTGACTTGCCGCAAAGCCGTATCGAGTTGATTTGGAACGGCGTGCCGGAACGACAATTCGGTGGTCTGAACGGTTTTTTTGCATGGCTGGAAAAACGCAAATACAAAGTTCAAATCGCTGCCTTCCTGGACCGCTGGAAATCGGCTAAACCCTGCCCAACCTGTAAGGGTTGTAAGCTGAACTCCGACGCACTTGCGTTTCGAATTGGCGGCAAAAACTATTTCGAATTCAATGCATTGGAAACCACAGAAGCCATCGACTTCTTTGAAACGAACGACTTTCCAGAACATCAAATGGCGATTGCCGGAAAACTCATGCGTCGCATTGAAGCAAAACTTTGCTTTCTTCAAGACGTCGGCTTGGGGTACCTACCGCTTGATCGGTTGGTTCACACGCTTAGCTCCGGCGAACGCCAGCGGGTCATGTTGGCTAAAATCCTAGGTTCATCATTGACGAGCATGCTGTACGTGCTCGATGAACCGACCAGCGGACTTCACTGTGACGAAATCAATCGACTTGTTCAATCCGTCCGTCGACTCTGTGAGCGGGGAAACACGGTCGTCGTTGTCGACCATCATGAAGAGATGATTTTGGGGTCCGATCGGATAATTGAAGTCGGACCGGGAGCTGGCGACGTCGGGGGCGAGGTGGTATTCGACGGCAACCACGATGAAATCTTAGCATCTGAATCAACCGTAACCGGTCACTTCCTCAAACGTCATAGCGGTTTGCGCCCCCCCAAAAAACCCTTTCGTAAGCCGCGCGATTGGATTCGCCTGCAAGGCGCCACCGGAAATAACTTGCAATCTGTCAGTTGTGAAATTCCTTTGAATTGTCTTTGCGTTGTCAGTGGCAAAAGCGGGGCCGGCAAAAGCTCGTTAATATCGGACACGATTTACCCAGCTGTTTGCCAAACCAAGGGCGATGCCACCAAGGCCGGCCTTCCATTCAAGAGTTTGACCGGCGCCAACCGTGTCAGCGAAATTGTCCTCGTCGACCAATCGGCAATCGGCAGATCTTCACGCAGCAATCCCGTGACGTACATCAAAGCATTTGACGAAATTCGCAAGACATTTGCCGACACGGTCGATGCCAAGTTACGCAATTTCAAATCCGGACATTTTAGCTTCAATGTCGCTGGTGGTCGTTGCGAAAAGTGTAAGGGTTGTGGCCAACTCACGATCGACATGCAATTCATGTCGGACGTTCATATTCGTTGCGACCAGTGTCAAGGAAAACGGTTTTGCTCCTCGGTTCTCGACGTTAAATACCGAGCCCGAAACATTGACGACGTCCTGAACATGACCGCAAGAGAAGCGTTTGCTTTTTTTCGAGGCAAAAAAAAAGTCCAAACCAAATTAAAAGCATTGATTGACGTCGGACTCGACTATGTCCGTTTGGGGCAGCCGGCCAACACATTATCTAGCGGCGAAGCACAACGGCTCAAGCTAGCGCATTTTTTGAATGCTCCAACAACAAAGCAAGTCTTGTTTGTTATGGACGAGCCCTCTTTTGGTTTGCATATGAAAGACGTTCAAAAACTTGTCGAGTGCTTTGACACACTGATCGGCGCTGGGCATTCGCTCCTCGTCATCGAACAAAATCTACATTTACTGAAACATGCGGATTGGATTATTGACATGGGCCCTGGCGCAGCAAAAGATGGTGGCAAAATCATCGCCACGGGAACTCCTGACCAAATCGCGAACCATCATGGATCGGTGACCGGCCGACATTTGAACGCGTTGCTGATCGCCGAAGCCCAATCGTTACAGGCGATCGAACAAACGAATTGATATGACTGATCTAAACCGCGAAAACTCAAATCAACCCAGTCGATACAACAAACAAATTCGTTTCCCCGAGATAGGTATCGGTGGTCAAGAAAAGATATCGTCGTCCCGTGTCGTCGTCGTCGGGTGCGGCGCGCTCGGAAGCGTCTCGGCCAATCTGCTGGCCAGGGCCGGAGTCGGCGAGTTGGTTCTGGTCGATCGCGATTTTGTCGAATTGGACAATCTTCAGCGACAAGTCTTGTATCACGAGGGTGACGTCGGTTCGCCCAAAGCCCAAGTTGCTGCCCAACGTCTATCCCAAATCAATTCCGACGTTAAGATCGAATTCCAGGTCACCGACGTCAGTTTCCGCAATATTGAGACCCTTTTTTTAGACCACCGTCGTGCGGATATTGTGGTCGATGGCACCGATAATTTTGAAATTCGTTTTTTAATCAACGACGCCTGTGTGCAACACAAAATCCCTTGGATTTACGGGGGTTGCCTGGGGGCCGAAGGCCAGACGATGAACATCCTGCCTGGCCAAACTGGATGCTTGAACTGTTTGATGCTCGACGGCCCGCCAGCCCCGGGTGCGACGGCGACGTGTGACTCCTCTGGAGTTCTTTCCACCATAATCAACGTGGTGGCATCTTATCAGGTCAACGAAACCCTAAAATATCTGTCGGGCAAGATCGACGCTTTGAGTCCAAACTTGCAAGTATTCGATTTATGGGCCAATCGAACGCATGCCATCAACGTCAAAAACTTAAGAGCTTCTGTCGATTGTCCCACTTGCCACCGGCACGAATTCCACTGGTTGAGTGGAAAACGTGGAAGTCAAACCAGCATCTTATGCGGTCGCAATGCCGTCCAACTTTCGTTTCCAGGTGCCGAAGACCTCGATCTCGAAAATTTGGCGGATCGACTTACACCACTAGGGAAACTGGAATCGAACCGTTTCATGATTCGATTTTACGTCGACGAATTTGTCATCAATGTATTCCAGGACGGCCGCGCGATAATCAATGGTACCGAAGACATCGCACAAGCCAAAAAATTGTATTCACAATACATTGGCGCATAACAAAACCCGGATCGTTCGGGGTTCGCTCGATTCTAATCTACCGTTGCCTGTTGGATCTTTACCGGAAAATCTCAAAACCGACAGATGGGCCATGGAAGAATACAGGTTCGTTGTTTGTATTCAAGTTTGTTCCGGTAAACGGTGACAAGTCAACATCGCCCGTCGAAAACCCACGAGCGAATGTATCCCGAGGAATGTTGTTTTGCACAGTGAACAATCCCCAGCCAAGGAATATATCGTAGCCAAGGCGGAATCGCGAACGTGGACTCACTTGAAAATGAGACATGAAATTAAATTCCATTGTTGAGGCAATCGAGGCATCGTCTTCTTCCTGATTGAGGATCTGTGTTCCAAAGTTGAACAGATTCGTATCATAATTGGCTGAATTGACGTAGCCCCCGAACTTACCCGTAAACGATGCCGATGTTCGATAGCCAACATCGTAAAACAATTCGAATCCAGTATGGGCTCCAAACAAGTTATTGACCGAATCCATCGTGAACAATGCATTGGTACCAGCTAAGTTGGTCCCAAAAAAACTGTACGAGTCATCGAAGTAGATGTATCTCAGACCGATGAAAGTCTTGAGTAAATCCCATCCCCAACGAATTCGATTGTATTCCAAGCTGTGCAACTGGGTTTCTTTGGTTTGGGTGTGAGTCACAGCATTGATAAAGCCGGTCGGAATGGTCAAGCTTGGATCAATATCAAACAACGGTTGTAGCGCACCAGCGGCGTTGTTGACCGTCTCCGCTTCGTCCAAATCCCCGGTTCCAAAATAGGTCAATTCGCGACCTTCGGTTGCATTGTCTCGGAATCCCAAAGTGAACCTACCGCCTCCAACAAAGTTGAAATCGGACAGCCCGAAAAAGTTTGAAAGTTGAACTTCACCGTCGGCACGCGTCCAAAAAATCGCCTCGGCGAACAAGTAGTATCCGGCGTTGGCAACCGAACCACAACAACCGTTTTGAGCTTGAACGGTGTTCGGATCATAGCAATTACTATTTCCGCAGCTGGCACAACCTGAGCTTACCGGAGCCCCAGGCACAGATGAGTCAAAGAAATTGTTCGTTCCTGGCAGGCCATTACTGGGTACGGTTGAATCCGTGATCTGGCTAGTGTCTGATGTTGTTGATAATGTTTCCTCGGATGATTCAATGACGGTATTCGGTTCATCGATCTCGATTTCTGGCAGCGCTGGAATATCACCAGGTGCTAGCGAGTTTGCAAAATCTTGACGTGGCAATGGTGTTGCTTTCGACTCCGTTGGTTCTACGATCGGAGGCAGGCTTCTTGCCCCACTACCTTGTTGGACAGGCATCGGCGATCGGGTGCCACTTCCTTGCACAATTGGCGGCGCCGAATTCGTCGGTGTGGGTATTGGATTCAAAGTTGGGAAACCCGAAGTCGTTGGAGTCGGGCTGCTACTCTGGATAATTGGCACAGCAGTACGGTTTGGCAAACTGGGGAGGATACCGTTTTGAGGGCGTAGTTGTTTGGATTGGACAATTGGCGGCGTACCAGGTCCATTCGTTTTGCCGGGTGTCACGATCGGAGGTAGATTCTTGGTCGACGGCGGCACATAAAGTTCTTTAGACGGTTGAGGCGTCGGTGATTTTTGTGCCTGGGTCGAAGAAACGATTGGCGGCAATTGGTTTAACGGCCGACGCACTTGATTACTTTGCATTCCTGGTGCGGAGCGGTAACTCTGTCCGACGACATGATTTGCCGAAATCGAAATTGCTCCAAAGAGCAAGTAACCGCATATTTTTGCAACTGCTAAACGCTTCATTTGATCACGCTGGGTACAAAATTGAACTGGCATGGGTCGACACACACGTACATAGGTGATGCCATTTCAATTATTCGACTATTACACTGTTGGACTTTTGACGATTTTGCTGATTTTCTGGTTGGCAACTGTTGGACGGATTGAATCAATAATCGCGTTAACAACGTTTTATTTGCCGACAATTTGCTCGTCTAATCGTTTTTTTTGATATATTTTTGTTAGCCCCGAAACTGAGTACGCGAAAAGGAATCAATCTCTGGACTGATTTGTAGTCACCCAATTGATTTCATTTATGCTGGTATTTGGGTGCTTGCGTTTCCGGTGTTCCACAAGTTCAAAGTCATCGAAGGTGAAGAATGTATCAATTGCTAATTTGGGTCGGTGTGCTGATCGTCGTTGCTGCGTTTGTTCGATGGCAATGGGGTTTTATCACCGGGTTTTGGCAAGACGGTGGCCGAGGCCAATTTTTGGTTATGGGCATGCCAGCGGTGATTTTTCTGGTCCTGGGTGTAGCGGCACTAGGTCTGGCTGCGGTCAACATGGACAATTTGGACTCGCGTTATGAAAACCTACGCCAAAAAGCCAACGAATCGGCCCAACGGATTCGCGACGAAATCATCAAAGAACGCACCATGGAAGGGATTGGTAACTCGAGTTCAGTTTCTCAAATTCCTGAAGATCTGAAGCAACAGCTGACCGACGTTCAAAAGCAAGAAAAGATCTATTTAGAGAAATTGATTTCGTTAGACAACAACAATGATGAGCACAAGTATCAGTTAGCAATTTTAGCCGAACAGCGTGGAGAAGAGCAGAAGGCCATATCTTTGCTGCAAATGATTGGACCGTTTGATGAGCCTGGGTATTGGAAAGCTCACTTGAGATTGGCAGAGTATTACTTACGTGAATGGCGGAAGGCTCGTTCAGTTGAAGCGAAGAATCAATATATTGCCGGAGCCAAAAAACAAGTCGACAACTGCCTTATTGCCGACGAATCAAATCTGCGGGCGAAACAACTATTGGCTTTAATTCTCGACCAGCAACAGCAACACCTCCAGGCGTACGAAATTTACAAGGAACTTTTTGACGAAGAGCCATTGCATTATCAGAATCTGTTGCGGTTGATGAAGCTCGTTGGTCGGGAATCGGAGCGGAGGTCATTCCTAGATCAAGCCAGCGACAAGTTTCGGCGGATGATTAGTCGTTCTTCCGACAATGTTGAGGATTGGACGACCGCTTGGGAACACTACATCATTTGCATGAATCAGAAGCGTGATTTGCCAAGCCTGAAGGAAGCGGAAAACGCTGTCAAAGCGGAGATCGAAGAATACAAGGATCCGACAGAAATCGGCAAAAGAGTTTTCCTACAGCGTAAACTCTCGCTCGTGTATTCAGACCAAGCGATGTTTATGGGACGCAATCAGCCACTGGAAGTCCAGAAAAAGCAACTGGCGTTGTTGGCTTTGGCGGTGGAAAACGACAGTAAGAACGAACGAGCGCTTCAATGGCTAACGATGTTGGGAACCAACCCAGAATTGAGCGCTGAAGTCAAGAAAATTTATGACCCGAAATTCGACCCGAACGTTCCCTGGGTGGTCTACTCCGAGTTGGGGCACGACGCTTTGAAGAGAGATGCGTTCGAAGAAGCGATTGATTATTTCAATCAGGCAAAGATTAAGAACCCACGACACCCTCATGTTCTCAACAATTTGGCTTATGCCATGCTGAAAGCGGGTGATCGCAATCCGGAGCAGTCATTATTATTGATCGACCAAGCCATTAGCGTGCTACTTAAACAACGAACTCGCGGCGAAAATTTCGACGAAGAAGTAGCCAGTTTTTATGACACTCGAGGTGTCGCGTTGATGGCACTCGAGAGGTATGAAGATGCGGCTTCTGCGTTTGAAGTGGCGTTCCAAAGACGCCCCAAAGACCAAGGGATCTTGGAAAATTTAATTAAATGTTACGAGTCGATTGGTAACGACCGGCAAGCGGAAACGTATCGCCGCCGGCTTCAAAAGTTACAAAAAGAAGAGCTAGAGGCTCCCAAATAACACGTCCCTAGCCACAGAAAACGGAAAGTATCGTGCTACGAACCATTGGCAATTTCGTCGGATTATCAGAATCCCAAATGCAAGATCAGTCGGCCGGAGAGATTTTTATCTCACTGCTGTTGTTGCCGTTCCGATTGTGCTGGGGGTTCATCGTATTCATGGTTTTTGCGTGGACGACTTCGCGTAGCGGGCGAAGTTTCGTGTTCGCACTTCCGGCAATGTTTTTTGCGGTACTATTCGTTGCGATCGTCTGGGCGGTCGGATTCAAAGGAGATGCCAAGGCGTTCGGCCTTTCAGCAGGTCGGTACTCCAAAGCTTCCGATCCTACGGAGGTCAATTACAACCCAGACGCGGCACTTTTGTATGCCAAAAAAATGGTAGCGACGGCACCGGACGACGATAGTGCCGTAATGACGAAGTACGAGCTTGGGAAATCATATGAATTGCTCGAAAAGTACGACGAAGCCTTCGATGTAATGAAATGGCTTGCGCCGGACATGGAATTAGACGCAGCGCCGGAGAAGCTTGGATACACCATGGCCTATTATTGGCTCTCGACTTATTATGCGGACAAAGACAAGTCGTCGGTACCCGACGATCAACGCAAGGCGCTCTCGCGGAAACAAATGGAACTGGCCTATCTTGCGGATAATACCAATACCTATGCAGTATTGGGATTGGCCGGTATGAATCGCGAAGACGCCGACGAGCTGAAAAAGGAAGCGGAATCATTAAGAGAAAACGGTAACGATGCCGCAGCGGCAGAAAAAGAAGTTGAGTCTGAAAAAGTCCTGGACCGCTCCGTCGAATTTTTGGAAAAGGCCATCACGATGCCGCTCTTGCCAGAAACAGCTGGCCGACAGTTGTACGCTTCGAATGTCATGATTGACATATTGAAACAGCGTGGACAAGACAAAGACGCTGAATTGAAAGGGCTTCAATTTATCGCCAGATACGAAAGCTGGGCCGAAAGAATTCCGGATTTCGTACCGTTTTGGATTAGCATCGCTAAAGTCTGTATCCAAATCGAAGATTTTGAGAGAGCAGAAAAGTTCATCCTTCGCGGATTCCAACTAGCCAAGACACTGGAGGCCCGAGCAAACCTATTTCGACTGTTGGCACAGGTCAAAGTTGAAAAATCCAAGACCTTTACGGATATGGATGACGAACAACAGTTTCTCAATCGGTTACAGTCATTGACGCTGGCGATCAACAATGATTTCCAGGTGCCCGAAGGTTATGACGAGGTGATGTACTACGTTGACGGTTTCCAGATGGATAGTGATCAGGACAACTGGCTAAGAGACTCTCTTCTTGGTTTGACAACGCAATCCAACAATGAGGACAAGAATGTTGCTGGAGGTGTAATCCACATTTTATTGGGAATGCGCGAAATTTTGGATGGTCGGGAACGCGCAGGCAAGAATCATTGGGAGATTGCCGTGAAGCAGTATCGTTATACCGCCTACGCCATCAACAACTTGATTCGACGCTACGTCGATTCACGAGAAGTTAGCAATGATATTCGAGACAATTTGTTGGCGATTGCGATCGAAATGTTCCCACAAGAGGCCATCATATATGCCACCCGTGGACGCTACTTTCGCGACGATGAGCGTTTTGAAAATGCCATCGAGGATTTGGAATTCGCCAATGCCAGACTGCAGGACTCGATTCCAATCTTGGAAGATCTTGTGTTTTGCTATGAGCAAGTTGGTAACTCCGAAAAAGTCGTACAACTGAACGAAAAAATTGAAGACATTCGAGCCAAAGCAGATCAAGCTGAGTTTCTGACAGCGTTCGCATCGAGCGAACCTTCGGCAAACGAATAGTTGACTTTCTTAAAGTGTGATTCAGGCACGTTTCAGACTTTCACACCTGGATTGCAATACGCTGCTGCACTTCGAGACGTTTCACGATACAATTTGCCGGAGTTCATAAAGCCGTTCGGTTTATTGTTTCACCGTTGGCCTCCTGTCCTCAAGGTGAAATTCGTTTTCAAAATAGGATGCTGAACCGCAACGAACTGTACCTGCCCCCGTAGTTTAACGGATAAAACAGTGGATTCCTAATCCTCAGCTGTGGGTTCGATTCCCGCCGGGGGTATTTTAATAACCGGCAAGCACAAGCGTTTTCGCTCAAGGGATTCGATCGGGCTGCCGTGCAATAGTTGACGTCGTCGCCGGTGTTATTGTCGAGACGAGCGATGCCTAATCTGAAATTGAATTTGCAACGGCAATGAAAAATTAGACTCGCTATCTTTTCCCTTTTTGGCAACCGAAGTTCCAATGAATTGCAACATCCGGAACTTCAGGAGCGGTACGTCAGTCGACCTCGATTGTATCGGGAGGGATGACTCTTTCGATGGTCGAGCTGTCAAAAACGGCGCGTGACGATTGTGATAGGTATCCACTCCCGGCAGTAACTTCGTGCAGTCGGGTGCGTCCGCCCGCCAACTTGAGAAATACTTTCGTGCCAATTTCAAACTCGCGTCCTGTTATCGTTTTTGCGGCGGCCGGCGATGTACTTGCAGTCACCATCCGATTGGCGAAAGCAAGCAGACTCGCGTTGTTTCGGCCAACAACGAGATCGAGCCGACCATCCTGATCCAAATCGGTTGTTGTCAGGCTTGTCGCATCTCCGGATATGACGAATCCGCTTTCGGCGGCATCAATGGCCTCAAAATTGGAATTGCCATCACCAAGGAGCAGCAAGCCGATGCCGCCATCAAAATACCCTGTCTCACGTTGCGGTCCGTAGAAATTTTGCGCAACGACAAGATCTAGATTTCCATCGGAATTAAAATCGTTCAACACACATCCGAAAATCGGACTGGCCTGAGCGATTTGAGGCAAAGGCTTGAATCGAAATCGAACTCTTCCATCGACCGATTCGTTAATCAACATTGCGGATTCCAATGTATTGACCTCGTACCTTGTTGCCGATTCCAATTTCTCATCCGAATAGAGATCGCTCAATGAGGAAGAAGCGAACTCGTGAAATGTCGGTGTTTTCTCTTTTACCATCGGCATTGCGTGACTGGAACAACTCAAACCTCGGCGCGGGAGGCAAACATCGTCTTCGAACTTCGCTTCGATAATTCGTTTTCGTCCCGAGTCATCGAACTCACCGAAATACAACAATTCTGGCTTTGCAGCGTTCGCTTTGTATTTGGTGTTGAGCCCCGTATTCCCAACGACAAAGTCCGTGTCGCCATCGTTGTCAATGTCTCCGCCACAAATGCTGTGATACCATCCTAGATTTCCACCCAGGCCTACGGATTCGGTTTCGCGAACCAATTTCCCGGCGTCATTTCTAAAAAAATGAACAGGTCCCCACTCGGTTGTTGCGAGCAGGTCAGGCCAGTCGTTCCCATCGACGTCACTCCAGATCAATGCGGTGATCATTCCGGTCTCCGCCAATTGAGGAGCGATTTCGGCCGTCACGTCCTCGAATTTGCCACCGACATTTTTTAACAGGTACGACTTAGGCGTTGTCGGATACGCCCCCGGAACAACGCGTCCACCAATCACTAAATCCAGATCACCATCTCGGTCAAAATCGGATGCCGCCACCGCTCCGCTACTTTCAAAGATTGGCGGCAAACAATCGAAGCCCTTTTCGAATTGCCCTCGGCCGTCATTAAGGTATAAACGATCTTGGAGTGATTTGGCGTTGGGCTCACACTCGACACCACCGCTGACGACATAGAGGTCCTGGTCCCCATCTCCATCAGCGTCAAAAAACAAAGGTGCCATATCTTCGTTTTTCTGGTCTAAGCGGAAACAATCTTGGTCCTTGCGAATAAACTTCCCACCACCTAAATTTTCGTAAATTGTCCCAGGACTTGGGGCAGCGCCGCCGATATACAAGTCATCGTCTCCGTCGCCATCGATATCGCCCCATGCCATTCCCGGGCCAAGTTGGGAATGTTTGTTGGGCAGCAAAGGCTGGCGCCTAAAATCGTTGTACTCCAATTCCCGGTGTCTATAATCAGCGAATAATTCTGTGAGCTCAAAATTCCGAACAGGATGTGGTGCTGGTTCTTTTTCGCTCGACGGTTGGCCTTCCACCAACGTGTAGAGGCGGTTTGGCTGAAGCGAGTCGAATACTTGCTGACAACCCGAAGGCCAGGTCACTTCGACACGCAATTCCTTGCCTTCTTTCGGCCCTAAGCCAAAATGAGCGATCGCTTCGCTCGTCGACATGAATCCCCGCGTATTGGAGAGGTATCGAACTTGAGCGTCTTCCTTTCCATGTAATAACTTGATGCGAGCACCAAGTGCGGAGCGATGACTGTTTCGGCCGATCAGCCTAAATCGAATTGACTTTCCAGAGTTGAGATCATTTCGATAAACCTTGACGGGTTCCTCAAATCCGGTCATCACGATATCAAGATCGCCGTCGTTATCCAAATCTCCTACAGCCGCCCCGGTGCTGACACCACGATGGTCGAGTCCCCAAGCGCGACTGACATTTTTGAACTTGAGCGCGCCGTTATTCTGGAACGCCAAGTTTTCCAAGCGATACGGCTCGTGCGATTCCCAAAAATCTTGAATAACGTCTTTGATCGGCTTGGACGGATCACCGGTTGCCGCATGTTCTGCCTCCACAGCTTTGAGCTGATTGAGCAAATCACTATTAAACAAATCGCGGGTCATTCCATTAGTGAAGAAGACATCTTGCCAACCGTCATTGTCGAGGTCTGCAAACTTGACTGTCCAGGTCCAATCCGTTTTCGCTAGGCCGGTCAAATACGCAACTTCCATAAAGCGATTGGTCCCTGTATTCAAATACATTGAATTCCGCATGTATTGTGGTGGGACAGGGAAATTCAAAAACCATGCCGTGGAGTCGGGACCACTCATATTCCCCATGGCCATCTTGTCGCGATAGTGATTTGTGCCGGCCATATCCGACCCTAGATAATCGAGACGGCCATCGTTGTTGATGTCGGCAAAGTCACTGCCCATGGAATACCAAGGAGTATGTGGCAGCGCGTCCTGAGCGACGTCTGTAAACGTGACCAAGCCGTTATCGTCCGGACCATTATTGCGAAACAAATGGTCGGGGCCCGCGAAATCGTTAGCGACATAAAGGTCGGGCCAGCCATCATCATTGTAGTCCCACCAATTGGCGGACAATCCCATGTATGGATTGAGACCAATCCCAGACGATTCGGTAGCATCGACAAACTTGCCATCATCGTTTCGAAAAAAGTGATCATACTGACCGCCACGCATCCGCTTGTAGTTGCCGTTCGGTCCTTTCATGAAATAGAACATTTCCCGATATTCTTCGTTGACTTCCGGCGCATGCCCAGGACGGCGTCTAATTTTCAAAGTCACCCTGTCAGTTTCGGGGCGCATATAGTTGGTTACCAAGTAGGCATCCAGATCGCCATCGCGGTCGTAATCAGCGAACAGCATTTCAATGCTGGCACCCTGAAAATCCAATCCATATTCAGATGCACACTCAGTGAATGAATCGCCTTGGTTAATATAGAGCCGATTCGGACAGTCAAAACCACATAGGTATAAATCGAGTCGTCCATCGTTGTTGATGTCAACAAACGTTGTTCCGGAAGTCCACATTCCTTGCGGATCTATTCCAACTTTCTCCGTAACATCTTCAAACTTCATTCCACCACAATTGCGAAACAAACGACCGGCGTCGGTTTGCCTTCCGACAAAGACATCCTGCCAACCGTCGTTGTCGTAGTCGCCAATCGCCACGCCGGTCCCAAAGATTGGATTGACAAAATTGCGATGCTTCGCGGGGGGAGCCCAGATGTGGAGCAGGTCAAGTCCCGTCTCGTTCGGATTCAAGTCGACGAAACGACGCTCGGCATCCTGAGGTTCAACGCGTTCAAAAGCTTCCGAAGAAATAGCGGGAAGATCAATCGGGACCCTTGCTAACTTCTCGGGCTGTCGATTGGCAGAAACAGCCGGCTGCTCTGGCGAAGAACACGCGGTCACCAACACGAGACCGCCGCACAGAAGCAAAGCCAAAGCTCGAGAATTTTGCCCGATACCATCCATCGAATCACAGTTCATCGGTAGTTAGTCACTCTGAGTAATAATGGTTTTATTGATTATAACGACGTCGCTAGCGTCACTTCATTCGTTGCAGAAGGCAGCTCGCCGCTGCAAATGGGGCAACTTTATTTAGAACGACACATACTCAATGGCTTCTAGATAGAATAGCTTGTGGGTTTGCCATATTCAATCGTTTGCTGCCGGTTCTCAAAGACCGGCGCCTCGAGGACTCACCAGCGGCAAGCCCTACTCTTTCATGACCATTCTCAAAGCTCGAACAGTTGACAATCCATGAATAACTCGAAGAAAGTAATGTTGGTCGGTTGGGATGCCGCGGACTGGAAAATCATTCACCAATTGATAGATGCCGATCTCATGCCGACCACCAAGAATCTCATCGAGAATGGGGTGATGGGGAACATGAGAACGCTGTCTCCCGTGCTTTCTCCAATGTTGTGGACATCGATTGCGACTGGAAAACGACCCTTCAAACACGGGATTTATGGATTTACAGAACCGACACCGGACGGAAAAGCCGTCCAGCCGATGACCAACGTGTCACGAAAATGTAAAGCGGTTTGGAATATTCTGAATCAAAACGATATGAAGTCGATTGTCGTTGGTTGGTGGCCCAGTCACCCGGCCGAGCCTATCGATGGTGTTATGATTTCCGATTATTTTCACAAAGCGCCCAAAAAACCTGGCGACCAATGGAGTTTGATTCCAAAGTGTATCCATCCCTCACGTTTGCAGGACGAGATCGAGGAGTTACGCGTGCATCCGTTAGAGATTACGGCGGAACATATTTTGCCATTCGTTCCCGATGCGGCCGAGGTCAATCAGGAATCGGATAGCCGTTTGTCGATGGTGATGAAAATCATAGCTGAATGTTCCACCATCCATGCCTCCGCAACTCATCTCTTAGAAAGTGAACCTTGGGACTTTGCTGCCATTTACTACGATGCGATCGACCACTTTTGCCACGGATTCATGAAATACCATCCGCCTCAACGCGGGAAGATCTCGGATTGGGAATTCAAAGTATTTCAAAACGTCGTGCGAACTGGCTATATATATCATGACATGATGTTGAAACGTCTGTTGGAATTGGCGGGCAAAGATACGACCGTGATCTTGATGTCGGATCATGGATTCCACCCCGATCATCTTCGACCAAAGATGTTACCTTCGGAACCGGCCGGACCAGCTATTGAACATCGGGACTATGGGATTTTCGTCGTTTCGGGACCCAACATCAAAAAAGATGGCATCATCCACGGCGCCAATTTACTCGATGTCGCTCCGACAATCCTGTCGATCTATGGATTGCCGGTTGGCGAAGACATGGATGGACGAGCACTCGTTGACATTTTTGAGGAACAGCCAGACATCGCGTCGATCCCCAGTTGGGAAGAAGTCGAAGGAAATGCCGGTCAACACCCAACGGGCATGGTGATCGATCCTGCGGAATCGAAAGAAGCATTGGAACAGCTGATCGCCTTGGGTTACATCGAACGCCCAGACGCCAACGCCGGCAAAGCGGTAGCCCAAGCCACGCGGGAACTCAACTACAATTTGGCTCGCTCCTATATGGATGCGGGTATGCATGGTGAGGCGACTCCATTGTTGCTTCAGCTGTACCAGGACCATCCACTCGAATTTCGCTTTGGCATTCAACTTGCAAATTGCCTGCGGGCAATGAATCGCAACCAAGATCTTGAACGTTTGGTCAATGATCTCAATGGGCGTTGGCGTATTGCCAGTGAGGAGGCCAAAAAACGAATTGGGGACGTCGCGAAAGTTGCCAAGACTCGAAAAGAGCAATGGCAAGAAATGAAGGTTATCGATGAACAGCACAAAGATGACGACGTTCGCCCCCCGCGTCTTGCGCGCGTGAATGCAGCTGGCAAACCTTTGCTCTTCAACGACGTAGAAAATCACTCCATCCGCAAACTCAGGTCGATCGCTCGGGGAAACCCACAAACTCTAGATTTTCTTTCTGCGACGATCGCGATTTCCAAGGGTGATTTTGAACAAGCGCTCGAATATCTTGATAAGGCAGGTTTGACCAAATCTGAAAACCCTGGCTTTCTCTTTCATGTCGGAAATGTCTACTTGGGACTACAACGCTTTCAAGACGCCGAACAGTCCTTTTCCAAGGCGTTGCAAATCGACGAGTCTCACTCCAACAGTTTGATGGGAATGTGTCGCACTTATCTTGAATTGGGCCAGTACAGCAAAGCCATAGATTTTGGGACCCAGGCAGTTGGGCTGAATTTTCAGTTTCCAGTCGCCCATTACTTTTTGGGGTTGGCGAAGTTGCGAGTCGATGACCCTAACGGTGCGATCGAATCGTTACAAACGGCTGTTCAGCAAAACCCGAATTTCCAGGAAGCGCACGAGCATCTTGCTAGGATTTATTCAACGGCTCACTTGGACGAACAACGGTCAAAATTTCATGCTGCGACCGCTCGAAGCTTGGCGACAGAAAACGTCGACGTGGTGGAGAACAACGATCCGATTGAATTGCCACAATTTGACAATGACGATTTTCGCCTTCACCTACCAGAAATTCCCGGCGAAGGAGACAATTCAAAAGAATTTTTGAAATGCCTTGCGCAACCAAAGGGCGTTAGTCCGTTGGACAACGACGCGGCGGCTGCCGATCAGCAGCCGATTGTGATCGTGTCCGGTTTGCCACGATCAGGTACGTCGATGATGATGCAAATGCTCGTCGCTGGTGGACTTCAACCCTACACCGACGAACGACGCGAAGCCGACGAAAATAACCCGAATGGTTATTACGAGGCTGAGGACGCCAAACAACTAGCTCAACGAAATCTCTGGTTGGGCGCGTGTCAAGGCAAGGTCGTCAAAATCGTTGCGCCGTTGATCCCATATTTGCCTCAGAAATATCGCTACAAAGTCGTTTTTATGGATCGTGATTTGACCGAAATCGTTGGCTCGCAGAATAAGATGCTGGAGCGATTGGAAAAATCAGGAGGAGATCTTGAAGATGAACGACTGCAGACAATATTTTCTCAACAAGCACAGTTCGCAACGAATTTGCTTGCGTTTCATGATCATCCATTGGTCAAGATTGGTTACCACGACGCCATTTCCAACCCGGAGATGGTCGCGCAAACGTTGGCCAAGTTCCTCAACCAGTCGTTTGACGTAAGGGCGGCCGCAGGAGTGGTTGATCCAGCGCTTTACCGTCAACGGGAGCCGTAAAATTTGGAAAACAAACTGAAATGTGGCCGATGCATATCCTGATCAATTGTATTTTTTCTTACACAATCTATTCCACATTGTAGCGACTGCAACAAAAGCATCGATTCTATTAAAAAAAACGATTGTAACGGTAAATGTAGGCAGCTAGTATCGACGCTATATTGTTGATTTTTATGCATAGCCCTGCTTACCTTTGTTTGGGGCTTCACAATTCCACTTGGAGAACATCTATGGTTAACAAGAAGCGAATGGTCGCCGCTACCGTTGGTACATTTGGTGCAGCCCTCACCACAATGTACACAGCCCCCGAACTACATGCCGACATTGTCGATCTTAACTTTAGCGTGACAACCGTCGCGACAGGATCAATCGTCAGTAGTATTTCAGCGATTGAAGCCGGTGCAACGTTCCGGGCTTGGAATACTTCTGCTGCTCCCGGAATTTCGACATTCGGTCAGTTTTCTGGCGGATTGGGCTTGGTTCAGTACAGCCAATCACTAGCAGCAAGCACATTCGGAGCTTCTAGTGGCATCAATTACTTAGCTTCTGGCCAAAACTTCATCGGTTTCCGGAACAACGGAAACGTTGGCTGGTTCGAAGTTAACGTCACTTTTGGTGGACAACTGGTTATCGGTCCTGGCCAATATGGTAACGCTGGCGAAACCGTCCACGTTGGTGGAAATGTGGTTCCAGAACCATCATCTTTGACTGGATTGAGCCTATTGGCTCTTGGCGCTGTTGGCATTCGTCGCAAGCGCAAGAACTAACAAGCGGAACTCAATTGAGTAATTCGAAAACACCTGTGGCCTCATGCCCCGGGTGTTTTTTTGTTCCACTATATCGGACAGCCAATCTTGCCACGCGCATTGGTTTTCTTTTGAGATTCTAATTCTGTTGGCAACACCGGTTCGGTTCATTTCTTCGCAACCGCCAAGACATGGGTTTGCAAGCCCGTATCCAGCCGCAAAAATAGGGCGATGGTTCTTCTTTCCTAGTCTGGCAGACCTCTCGCATCATGAATCGTCGAAAGTTCTTACAACATACCAGCAGAAGCACCATCACTGGTAGTTTATTACTGGCATTGAATTCAGCGCGCCGTGAATTCTTGGTCGACGTTCAAGAAGCACCACTTCAAACGGAATCAGGCATTGATTTTGAACGATTGCGCCAAGAGTTTTCACTGGATCCAGAAATCACTTACCTGAATCACGCGTCCATCGGCGCTATTCCGCTCGCAGTACAAAAATCTCGTGTACGATACCTTGAACTTTGCGAAGCGAACCCGTGGCTATATATGTGGGGCGGCGGATGGGATGAACCGCGTGAGTCAACGCGAAAGAAATGTGCGCAGCTGCTTCATTGTGATCCGCAAGAGTTGGTCTTCTCTCATAACACAACGGAATTGTTCAACACTTTGGCCAATGGTTTGCCGATGCGACCAGACGATGAGGTCCTATTTAGCACAATGAACCACGCCGGAGCATCGATTGCCTTTGAATATGCTGCGGCCAGACGCGGCTACAAAGTCAGACGATTCGAGTTTCCCATTGAACAAGCCGCTGAATTGACCTCGGATCGCGTCGCGGAAATTTACCGCAAGCAAATTTCGCCAGCGACTCGGTTGCTTGTTTTTCCACATATCGATAACAAGATAGGTATTCGGTATCCAGTCAAGCAAATGGTAGAGATAGCGCGCGACCAAGGGGTCGAGTTTATCGCTGTCGACGGTGCCCAGTCGGCGGGAGCCATCGAGGTGGATGTTCGCCAAATGGGAGTCGACGTCTATTCGACGAGCGGTCACAAATGGTTGGGAGCCCCTAAAGGCACTGGGCTTGGCGTTGTCACACATCAAATGCAAACCCAACTAGACCCCAAGTGGGTAACCTGGGGACAAAAGGCCTGGCAAGGTACCGCCCGCATTTACGAAGACTATGGCACCAGAAACTTGGCGGAGGTACTCACGATCGGCGATGCCGTTGATTTTCACTCCAAGGTGGATTTCGAACATCGAGAAAATCGCGTTCGCGAAATTCGCGAACATATCCAGAATCGTGTTTCGGCGACGAAAACTCTTAAATTTCGATCGCCTCAAATGCACAAACATGGCTCGGCAGTCGTATCGATCGAACTGGAAAGCGCCCAGGCAAACCAAGTTGCCAAACGGCTCTTTGACAAGCACGAAATTGTTGTCCGTCCGTTTCAGACGGCAAAACAGAACGCCATTCGAGTGTCACCAAACGTTTACTCGACGTTCAAAGAGATCGACAAACTGCTCGACATTTTAATAACCCTTTGATGTCATTTTAACTTAAAGATCATTTCGATTTCACAAATCGAGCCACGAGGTAACGAGGACATGCCGACCGCAGCTCGCACCCCTTTACCTCGGTCTTCGCCGAACAAATCAACCAGTAGTTGACTACATCCGTTGATCACTTCCGGTTGCTCGGTAAAGTCATCCGTGCAATTCACCATTCCCGTCGTCTTGACTAGTCGATCGACTTTGTTGAGCGACCCAATTTCGTGCCGTAGCGTAGATAGCAGCCCGATCGCACACCGTTTCGCAGCCGCGGCGCCATGATCAACGTCAACGCCGGCGCCAACCTTGCCTCTCATAATTTGCCCCTTCTCGTCGATCGGAATATGCCCCGACAAATAGGCCATTTTGTCAACGATCACAATCCTTTTGTAAATGGCCAGCGACTTGGCCGGTGCTGTCAACTTTACTCCAAGCGTTTTGAGTTTTTTCTCGACATCTACTTCAACTGCGAGGCCCTGAGCAAGTAGTCGACCAGAGTTCTCAGTGGCCAACGGGCAAGCTACGACCATCAGCAAACTGATGACTATCTTTTGCATCATAGAATAACTCCGATCAAAATATGGCGCATTAAAAAGACAAGTGATTCCGTAACAACCAAAACTAGGTCTATTAACCTAATTAATCTAAAAACTAACACTCAATTATCCACGAGCGTCTTCGAAAGCCGCGATTTTTTCTTCGTGCTGGAGAGTCAACGCGATGTGATCGAGACCTTCAAGAAAACACTGCCGGCGAAACGCGTCGATTTCGAAACTGGCATTGAAGTCGTTGCCATCGGTCACCAATTGAGATTCCAAGTCAACCGTCAACTGGTAGCCAGGCTGTTCGGCGACATTTCGATGAATGGAGTCGACTTCTGTCTCGCTCAACGCAACCGGCAGCAGGCCATTTTTAGAACAGTTATTATAAAAAATATCGGCAAACGATTCGGCAATTACGCAATTCAAGCCGAAATCGGCCAATGCCCACACGGCGTGTTCACGACTGGAGCCATTACCGAAATTTTTGCGCGCAACCAAAATCGAAGCGCCCGCAAATTGCGGCTGATTCAACTCAAATGTCTCGATTGAATTTCCATCCTCGTCAAACCGCCAGTCAAAAAACAAAAACTGGCCGAAACCGGTGCGCTCGATTCGTTTTAAAAATTGTTTGGGGATAATTTGATCGGTATCGACATTGGAACGATCCATCGTCACCACAATTCCCGTATGTTTTGTAAATGCATTCATGATAAACCGTGGCTTAGTTATATTTCCAATTTCTAATATCGACAAATTTTCCTTCGATCGCCGCCGCCGCCGCCATCGCTGGCGAAACCAAATGAGTGCGACCGCCACGACCTTGCCGGCCTTCAAAATTTCGATTGCTGGTCGAAGCACATCGTTGGCCGGGGCTCAAAACATCGGGGTTCATCCCCAAACACATGCTGCAACCGGCCTCCCTCCAATCAAATCCAGCCGCCATGAAGATCTCGTGTAGCCCTTCTTGCTCAGCCTGCAATTTGACTTGACCACTCCCCGGCACAACCATCGCGTCGATGCCGTCGGCAACTTGATAACCCTTGATGACATCGGCCGCCGCTCGCAAGTCTCCGATTCGACTGTTGGTACACGAACCGATAAAGACTCGATCGATAGCAATATCCGTCATGGGTGTCCCGGCTGCCAGAGCCATGTATTCGATCGCTTTTTGGGCCGATTGCTGTTCAGACTCGTCGCCACACTGAACTGGATCAGGGACCTGAGCTTCGACACCGACGACTTGTCCCGGATTCGTGCCCCAAGTGACTTGTGGTGCAATGTCCGCGGCCCGAAAAACGTCAACGCGATCATAACTCGCGCCCGCATCAGTATGGTAATTCATCCATTTTTCGGCAACCGACTCATTCCACTCGGGAGCATATTCTCGTCCCTTGACATAGTCGATGGTCGTTTGGTCACATGCAATCATTCCCGCCCGAGCGCCAGCTTCGATGGACATATTGCAAATGGTCATCCTTTGTTCCATGTTCAACGCGCGAATCGCCTCCCCGGTATACTCGATGACAAATCCAGTTCCTCCGGAGGTCGAAATTTTGCCGATCACAAACAGGATTAAGTCTTTTGCCGTCACTCCTCGGCTGAGCTGGCCGTCAATTCGAATTTCGTAAGTCTTTGGCCTAGCTTGCAACAACGTTTGAGTCGCCAATACATGTTCAACTTCGCTCGTTCCAATTCCAAACGCCAGTGCGCCAAATGCGCCATGGGTCGCCGTGTGTGAGTCACCACATACGATCGTCATGCCTGGCTGGGTGAGGCCCAACTCGGGCCCTATCACGTGAACGATCCCCTGCTTGGGGCTGTCCAAGTCGTAGAGCTGAACGCCAAATTCTTTGCAATTGTGCCGCAGGGTTTCGATCTGCTGTTTTGAGATCGGGTCGGCGATCGGCAAGCTACGATCGGATGTTGGTACATTATGATCTTGGGTGGCGACGGTTCTTTCCGGTCGACGAACGGCCCGCCCTGCCATCCGCAAACCCTCAAAGGCTTGCGGGCTAGTTACCTCGTGAACCAAATGCAAATCGACATACAAAATCGCCTGCTTACCGGGTTCCTGATAGACGACATGCTCGTCCCAGATTTTTTCGAACAACGTTTTGGGGGTGTTGGCGATCATAAGAGCGGAAAAAACTTATTTTAAAAAAAGAAACGCGAAGCGGCCTTAGATGCCGCAACTGCAAACTCACATCTTACGAATTTATTGTTTGTTGAGAATGCCTGTAATTTGGTCCACAATAAGCTGACCAAGTTATCGATCTCCCCCAATACCATCGGCTTCACGCAATTCTACTTCAAGCAATTCTACTTCACGCAATTCTACGAAAGCAAAAATGCAACACACAGCCGGTCAACACGTTCTTCTAGGATTAACTGCGGCAATCGCCATCGCTATGAAACCGACACCAATGACCGCCCAGCAAGAGACGAATTACGACGAATCCAAGGTACCTAAACTAGTCCTTCCCCATCCGCTGATTGCCGGCGATGGCTCGACCGTCGAATCGAGCCAGCAATGGAAAACGAAGCGGCGAACAGAAATTCTCAACCTGTTTCGCGACCATGTCTATGGACGTACGCCAAATTGGAAACCACAGCGCAACGCCGCACGAGTGAATTCGGATATTGTCTTCAATGACACGGCTACGCGTCTGCAAATTCGGTTACCCGTAACCGACGGCATCACGCTCCATTTATTGGCCTATTTACCCAAATCCGATGATCCCGTTCCGATGTTTGTCGGATTCAATTTTCATGGCAACCACACAACGACGCACGATCCTGATGTCCCCATCGGAACGGGCTGGGTTCAAAACAAATCCGAATTGGGCATAACCGAACACCACTCGAACTCAAAAGCGCGTGGCATGAAATCTTCGCGGTGGCCATTTGAGTTGGTTACCCGGCGTGGATTCGGCTTGGCCACTGTTTGTTACAGCGATCTCGACCCCGATTTTGATGATGGATTTCAAAACGGTGTTCACGCGATTGATGGAGGAACAAGAAACGAATATTCATGGGGCTCAATCGCCGCATGGGCCTGGGGATTGAGTCGAATCATGGACTATTTCGAATCCGACGATCGTTTCGACGCAAAACGAGTCGCCGTTTTTGGGCACTCGCGCCTCGGTAAAACGGCTTTGTGGGCGGGTGCCGAAGACGAACGTTTTTCGATCGTGATTTCCAACAATTCAGGCTGTGGCGGAGCCGCTTTGAGCCGACGAGAATTCGGGGAAACCGTCAAGCGTATCAACACTTCATTTCCCCACTGGTTTTGTTCTAAATTCAAGTCATACAACGACGATGTCAACGCACTGCCGATCGACCAACATATGTTGATCGCTTTGATGGCGCCTCGCCCTGTTTACATTTCCAGCGCTTCGGAGGACTTGTGGGCCGATCCTCGTGGAGAGTTCTTGGCGGCGGTCCACGCGACCCCAGTGTACAAATTATTAGGAAAAGTGGGTTTGCCCAAGAATAAGTTCCCTACCGTCAATACTCCGTTGACAGGAACGATTGGGTATCACTGCAGGGACGGCCAACATGATATCACGAACTACGACTGGAATCGTTTTTTAGATTTCGCCGAAAGTCACTGGCGGTAACAACAAGTCGCAACTTGAGCCGAGACGAAGAGCTAAAACAACCCGAGGCCCTTCGGAATGACAATCGCCGCAACCACGAAGCAATAAATCGAAAAACAATATAGCTGACTCGATTTGACCATTCGGATCATCCAAGTGCATGCCAACAGACCGGTTAAGAATGCCGCAACAAAACCAATCGTCAGAGGCATCAAACGACTGTCGTCCGTCGCCACGCCGGCTGCCGAACTGCCCAAACTATCGAGCACATCCTTGGCTATTTTTCCAAAGATCAATGGAACAACCATCAGAAACGAAAACCTTGCCGCTTTTTGTCTGTCGATTCCCAAAAGAACCGATGTCGAAATCGTTGCTCCAGATCGAGAGATCCCCGGCAAAATGGCAACCGCCTGCGACATGCCAATTAAAAATGCAGTAACAAACCCAACCGACTTATCGGTCTTCCTCGCCCGGTCGGCCAGAAACAACAAAACCCCAGTCGCAATTAGCATACATCCGACCAAGACAATTCGTTTATCGAAGAGTTGTTCAATTTCTTCCTCGAAACTCATGCCCACGACAACCGCTGGAATCATCGAAACGACAATCTTCACACAAAAATAGAAATGTTCATTGCGTTCAAAAGCCAACAGCCCCTTGAGGATTTCCCAGACGTCTTTTCGAAACACGACGACTGTGCTCAATGCCGTGGCTGCATGGAGGACGACGGTCATCAACAAGCTCTGCTTGGCGACGCTGTTATCATTCATCAGATATTTGGTAATTTCCAAATGGCCACTGCTGCTAACGGGCAGGAACTCGGTTAAGCCCTGGACAATTCCCAACACAATGGCGCGGATTTCATCTGACATTTGAATTGACGATTTTTGGCACAAAGATCATTCCAACCCAAGAACATACATCGCCCTAATTTTAGCGGTACGTCAAAACCGAATTATCTTCGGGTTGTTCCGATTAACCGGACATTTTGACTTTTTGTTGGCTCGTAACGATCGTAATGCGGAATCGTCACAATGATTCCCGCCGCAAATTGTTTGCGGTACGATAAAGACAAGACACCAAACACTTGACTCTGGGAGCAATCGCATGAATGTTTTTGTCAATTCCGTCTTCGCTAGTGTGCTGCTGACCGCGGTGTTGTCGATCACCGATTGCGAGGCAGTCGAGACGGTTGATCCAGTCAATTTGGTGGTGATCTTTATCGACGATTTGGGCTACGCGGATATCGGTCCGTTTGGAGCAAATGCTTACTCCACCCCAAACTTGGACCAAATGGCACGCGAAGGCATGCAGTTTACCGACTTCGTAACGTCGACGGCGGTATGTTCGGCTTCTCGTGCAGCCTTACTGACGGGATGCTACCATCGTCGCGTCGGGATTTCCGGCGCATTGGGTCCAAATGCCAAGCATGGTTTGAATCCTGAAGAATGGACGATTGCCGAAATCGCAAAACAAAAAAATTACGCAACCGCCTGTTATGGGAAATGGCATCTCGGCCATCATCGCCCCTTTCTACCCTTGCAACATGGATTCGATGAGTACTACGGCCTGCCGTATTCCAACGACATGTGGCCGTTGCACCCGGACTACGCCGATCTGTCCGAAGACGCCCAAAAACGAAAACGTGGATACCCCGATTTACCGTTGTATGAAAACAATGAAATTGTGGACCCAGTCGTTTCTGGCGATGATCAAAAACAATTGACCACCGCGTACACCAATCGGGCCGTTAGTTTTATCGATCGAAACGCTGACAAACCATTTTTCCTTTATTTGCCACACACAATGGTTCATGTACCTTTGTTTGTAAGCGAGAAGTTCGCCGGCAAAAGCGGTGCGGGGCTATTTGGTGACGTCATGATGGAAATCGACTGGTCCGTTGGACAGATTCTCAACGCCATCCGCAGGAACCAAATCGACGAGCGGACTTTGGTAATTTTTACGTCAGACAATGGACCCTGGCTAAGTTACGGCAGTCATGCAGGGTCTGCGCACCCACTACGTGAAGGCAAGGGCACGATGTGGGAAGGTGGTTATCGAGTCCCCACGCTGTTTTGGTGGCCGTCAAAAATTCAAGCAGGATCGTCGTGCCATGAATTGGCTTCAACGATTGATATCCTGCCGACGTTTGCCAATCTAATCGGTGCGGAACTGCCAAAGCACAAAATTGATGGCAAGGACATTCGTTCGCTGATGGATTCGACGGCAGATTCAGTCTCTCCTCATTCCGAATTCTACCTTTATTACGCTGGAGGACAATTGCAAGGCGTTCGCGATCGGCGATGGAAACTCGTCTTTCCTCATCGTTATCGAACCCTCAATGGAAAGATCGGAGGAAAAGACGGCAAACCCGTGAAGTATCATCACCTGAATTCTGATCTGGAATTGTACGATTTGAAAAACGATGTTGGAGAATCCAAGAACGTCGCTGAAACATTTCCAAACGAGGTGCAACGATTGAGCGCCGCGGCGAAACGGGCTCGATCGACGTTGGGCGACCGTTTAACTAAAACGAAGGGCACCGAAATTCGACCAGCCGGCAAGTTACGTAAATAGCAGCAAGTCAATGTGTTGGGCCGATCTACGGTTTGATGGAGAATTCCAAAAGTAACGGATAGTGGTCCGATGATGCCGCCGATAAAATTGTGCGATTTCGAACTTGAATCTCTTCAGAGACGAACGCGTTGTCGATCGGAATTCGCATCAATACATTGTCCGTCGGCCAACTTCCTTGGTAGAAGAAACCAACTCGCGAGTCTCGCAGTTCATTCTCGCGAATCAGGTCCTGAGCAAATGGGGACCAAGGCACGCAATTCAAATCACCAACAAAAACTATGGGGTGTCCGTCCTGGCTGATTTCGCGAAGGATTGACGATGTCTGAGCAAACTGCCGATTGCGAATCTCCATCCGTTGCGGACTCATCGGTGACAAGAAATGCCCTGCAACAACGACAACCGTTCGACCATCCACTTCTATTTCAGCTATTAGCAAGGGGGTATCGGTAATGTCTTCTGCAATTTTTCGAACTTCGTGGTTTTTGATCGGGAAACGACTGTACATCGCAATTCCAAACCCATGCCAGCGCGGCTCGAGAATTCGGTGCGGGTAATAGCTCTGCACGGACTTCAAAGCTGTTTGCCAAGGCCCCTCGAACTCCAAAACGACCAAGACATCCGGACCGTGGGCATTGATTTGTTCAACGATTGGCTCAGTTTGCCGATTTTCACCGTAAACGTTGTACGACATCAACGTGACAACTTGCTGACCACCATTATCGTCTTGATTGCCAAACTTGAGATCGACAACGGGATAAAACACGACTAGCGCAAACACGAATTGGAGCGCAGCCCAGAGTCTCCATTGGAAGCAAAAAAGAACCCCCGCAGAAATCAAGATCGCAATCGAGATCTGCAATCGGAAGTTATTGGCAATTTCGATGAGAAAAACATACCGACTAAAAAACAAGGCCAAACCCAAGAGCAATAGGGCTCCGGATCCCGCAGCAACCAAAAACCTCGCCAGCGGTCGAAAAATAGGTCGCCTGACCTGTTCAGTATCGTTCATGAAATAACGTGATCCCCTTTTTTCAAAGTTATACCCGGTGAGTTGTCCGACGTCGACATTGGCCCAATACGATGAATCTCGTATTATCTAGGGGAGAAGCGACTGGCAAACGCAAACGTGACCGAGCTTAAAAATCAATTCATAGACGGCAAGCATGAACTTTCAACGAACTCTGCTGTTTCCAGTCGCTAAATTTGTGTTGCCGTTTACTTTGATGTTTATCGAGCTTCACACGACGACCGCTCAAAACCAGGCTCGCCAACCGACCGAGACCACTCAACGGTCTTTTGCTGGAAAGTCTGACCAAGCAACCAATCAACAGCCAACGCAATTCGACGCTGCCGCTGCGTTCAAGCATCTCGAAGCGGTTTGTCAAATTGGGCCTAGGTATAGCGGATCCCAAGGCATGGCGTTACAGCAAGAATATCTACAAAAACACTTTAGCAATCTTGGGGCCGGCGTATTTTCTCAGACCTTCAGTATCCGGCATCCTAACAACGGCAAGCAAGTGATGCTAAAAAACCTACTAGTACGTTGGCACCCCGAACGCAAAAATCGACTGTTGATTTGTTGCCACTACGACACGCGACCATTTCCCGATCGAGATCCTGTTAATCCTCGTGGAGCGTTTATCGGGGCCAACGATGGCGGTAGTGGAGTCGCGCTATTGTGTGAATTGGGAAAACATATGAGCACAATCCAAGGAAAACTGGGCGTCGATTTCGTGTTTTTTGATGCGGAAGAATTTGTGTTTGTCCATCGTCGAGATCCTTTGTTTGTCGGCTCGACCCACTTCGCCAAAGAGTACGCAAAGGGCAATGTGCGAGCCAAATATAGAGCTGGAGTCTTGGTCGACATGGTTGGGGACAAAGATCTTCAGATTTATTACGAGGGCAACAGTTTAAAAAAAGCACCACGAGTGACGCGACATTTATGGGATATCGCAGCTCGACTCGAAATCAAAGAATTCGTGCGCGAACGCCGACATCAAATTCGAGACGACCATCTTCCGCTTAACCAAATTGCCAAAATCCCCGTTTGCGATATCATTGACTTTGATTTTCCGGTCCAAGGCAATGGCTATTGGCATACGCAGAAAGATACCTTGGAAAACTGTTCGGCGGATTCGTTAGGCAAAGTTGGATCCGTCGTGCTGCAATGGATCCGCGAAATGCAAGACAAGTAAATGGACTTGATGGCGACTGAATGTATTGGCACTCGATCATTTTGATTGGATTGATAAGCGAAAAGTCGCGGGCTTCAATGTTGATTATTGGCATGACTACCCTGGTGGGTGGTCTCATGCTGTTACACCAACACAAGCAACATATCGATCACGTATTGGAAAACTGTCGCGACAAGCGTAGCCGACTGTTCGAACTGCGTAAATTCCGCCGCCGATCATGGGCCAGCACCTTTGTTGCCGCGATCGGAATATTGATGTCGGCAACGTATTGGGCGTTTGAGCCCGGTGTGTTTGTCGGCCTGCTGTCCGTTATTTTGATTTTACTGATCGCGGTCATGTTCATCGCGTTTTTGGACCTGATGTCCGTCGGCTTGCATTCGGTTTCTCAGGACGATACGGCTCGCAAAAAAATGGTCGAAGAGTATCTGCGGCAACGAAAAAAACTGCTCGAACGTGTCGACGATTCTGAATCCAAGTAGCTTCGTCAACGCCGGAGATTCCGGTAAAATTTTTGTGCAGCGTGAACCTATGTTTCGATCCGGCTTCTAAGTCCTCTGAAGATTTCGAACGAATGTAATCCGTGGATTTTAGATAGTCAGGTCGTAAAAGTGGATTGGTGGACGAGAAAATGTGGTGGCCGTGATGTCCTGCAAATCGCCATTCCGTTGGTCGTGTCGACGATGTCGTACACAATCATGCAGTTTTGTGATCGCCTGTTTCTGGCCTGGCACGATACGCTTGATTTGGCCGCGGTGGTACCAGCAGGCGTTTTGTCATGGACCGTTATGTCGCTACCAATGGGCGTAGCGATGTACGCGACCACCTTTGTCGCTCAATATTTTGGGGCCGAAGCCCAGCATCGAATTGGTCCAGTGATATGGCAAACCGTTTGGATCGGGATTTTCACTATTCCAATCTTTTTGGTCATCGGTTCCTTTGGCGAAACGTTTTTCCGGGCGGTAGGTCATAGTGAAACATTAATTGGTCGCGAAGCAACTTACTTTTGGGTCCTGTCGATTGGCTCCGCTGCTTCTGTCATCAATGCCGGACTCGGTTCATTTTGGACAGGGCGGGGCGATACAATGACGGTAATGTACGTCAATCTTTTTGGTGCCATGCTTAACATACTAATCGACTATCCGTTAATTTTTGGCTTAACGGTTGGAAATACCGAAGTGCTGGCAGAACGCGGCATCCAAGGGGCCGCAATCGCAACGACGCTTTCGCTGTGGGCAACGACAACGGTCTTTTTTTGTTTGTTCCTAAGAGAGCGGTACCGTCGAGAATTCGAAACCGTTTCAGGCTGCCGTTTCGATTTGGGTTTGTTGCAAAGAATTTTTAGATTCGGCTTGCCCAATGGCTTTCAATTTTTTATCGAAGGCGGCGCGATTACCGTTTTTGTTTTGATCATGGCTCAAATCAGCGACGAAGCATCCGCTGCGACCGCGCTTGCATTTAGCGTCAACATGATCGTTTTTGTTCCCATTTTGGGACTTAGCTTTGCAATTACGACACTCGTCGGCCAACAAATAGGCGATGGCCATCCAGAAATGGCATCTCGGGCCACCTGGACTGGGTTCTGGATCGGGATGGCATATTCTTCTGTATTTGCAGTTTTATATATGTTGATTCCTGGTGCCTTTCTCGCGCTACATGAGGCCGGTGCCGAGGACTTTCAAAACATCAAAGAATTGGCGACGTTGCTCATGGCGTTCGTTGCGGCGTATTGCATTTTTGATACTGTCCAAATTATGTTTGTGGCGGCAATCAAGGGTGCGGGAGATACTCTGTTTGTCGTTTTGTTCACGGTCGTATCGTCATCCCTGTTTTTAGCCTCTGGCGGCCTCATTTCGTGGTACACGACCGATACGAATATTCAATTTTGGGGCTGGTGGGTATGTTTAACTGGGTGGATTGTCCTGTTGTCCGCAGCTTATTTTTGGCGGTTTTTACAGGGTCGTTGGAAATCCATGAAAGTGATCGAGCCAGAACTGATTTAGCTTCGAAATTGGATTGGTTTTGTGCAAAATTTGTTCATAATGGATTCAGCTAACGAGCATCGATTATCGATCATTCTGCCAAATTAAGTTGTTTTAATGCGAACAAGCCGCTTTCATGTCTTCCTTGCGTTTATCGCAATTATGCTGCTGCGCGTGACGGTTGGTTTCCACTTTTTCAAAGAGGGAACCGACAAAATCCAGAACGGATTTACGGCTGAGTATTTTTTGAAAGCTGCCAAAGGACCGCTGGCACCCCAATTTCACGCCCTCGTGGATGATTACGACGGTGCGTTGAAGTTTGGGCTGACGGTGGATTCCGAAACTGGACAAAAGAACATCGATCCTGAGTTAACGTTCGCGTTGTGGGACGACTTCCTGGATCGCGCCGACAGCCACTACGGTTTCGGCGACGAAAAGGTTCTGACTCAGATGTCGGAGCGTCGAGAGCGTCTGGGCCAGCAAATTCGCGATGCCCGCTCTTCGAACCGTGAAGAAGTCGAAACGGGCGAACTCGAACGCATTCGTGAGCAAATCGCCCAAGATATCGCCACGGTTCGCAACCAACAAGAACAATCGGAAGTGATTCTTCAAGATCATATGGACGAGCTCGACTATTGGTTGAATAGCAACCGTGTCGAATTGCTGGCCTTCTTTGAAACCGCGGATCGGGAACAAGGCTTCGATCGCGACCGTGAGTCTCGTGATAAAGTGGCCGTGTACGTCGATTCGTTGCGTGATCAAGTTACTACCATCAAATCAGATCGCAATAAGCAGAAATCCGGTTGGGCTTCAGAAGTCGAAGCCATTTGGGATTCTTATGAAAACCAAATCAATGGTTTGGCCGTTGGAAGCCAAACGAAGAAACAACCTTTGAAAGTCCACCGACCATTTGCTCAAGAATTGAGTAAGTTGCAGCTAATCAACAAGATCATTCCTTGGTTTGATCTGATTGTTGGCGCGCTGTTAATCGTGGGTTTGTTTACGAGAATGGCTTCGTTTGCGGGCGCCGTGTTTTTGGCATCGGTCATCGCGACGCAGCCGCCATGGATCCCGGGAACCGAGCCAACCTATTTGTACGCAATCGAATTAATGGCACTGGTCGTCATTTTTTCCACGTTGGCAGGGCGAATGGGTGGATTGGACTTTTTTCTGGCCGGGCGCAACCCACCAGATCCAGCTTAGCAGAAACACGTTTTAGAAGAAGATACGGAATTTCATTATGATTTATTTGTCAGATGAAGAACGAGAAATCGGACGAGGAAATTACTACGCGGCAGTAACAGCTCATGATCAGATGACGCGTCGCGATTTTATTGTCAAGTCGATCGCGGCTGGTGGGATGTCAGCGGCCGGCATGGGCGCGATGTATTTTGGCTATCAAAAGCCACGCAACCCGGTTCGCGTTAGTGTCATCGGTACCGGCGACGAGGGCAATGTTCTGATTGGGGCCCTCAATCCCGACTACATCGAAGTCAAATCGATATGTGACATCCGTCCCTCGAGCATTCATCGTGCTTTTAACGGAGACTGGGCAACGACAAATACCGCGTATGTGCGTCCCGGCTTGAACAAAGTGTATGGTTGGAAGGATGAAACCGAAGCGCGTCGCAACGTTAAAGTCCTTTCCAATTGGGAAGACGCGATTGCGGACCCCGAAATTGATGGCGTGATTATCGCATTGCCATTACATTTGCATGCGGTTGTTGCAATCGCTGCAATGAAAGCGGGCAAGCATGTGCTTTGCGAAAAACTGATGGCTCACAACGTGACCCAGTGCAAATTGATGGCCCGTACCGCGTTGGACACGCGTTCGTTCTTGTCCGTTGGACACCAACGTCATTACAGCATTTTGTATGACAACGCCGTCAACCTCATTCGCTGGGGTCTGCTCGGAGAAATTCACCATATTCGTGCTCAATGGCACCGCAATAATCGTCCTGGTTCTGACACTTGGGCCCCGCCCATTCCTGGTGGAGAAACCCGTTTGGCCGACGGCAGACGCGTCGACAAAATCATGGATCAGCTCAACCGATTCAGAAAAGCAATGTCCAATTCCGGATCAGCCGCTAAGCGATCCATCTACGCCAAACAAATTGCCCAATGGGAAGCTTGGAATCAGGATCAGCATGTGGCTGCGTCTCAATACGGCTATCTGGACGACGATGCAATTTACGGAAACGGTCGCACGCGTTCCGCTTTGGAAGAACTTGTTCGCTGGCGGTTATGGGACCGGACAGGCGGTGGTCTAATGGCCGAATTGGGCAGCCACCAGTTGGACGCTTCGAGTATCTTTATCGCCGCACTCAGCAAAGAAACCGGCAAAAAAGTTCATCCTTTGACCGTCAACGCCGTTGGTGGACGCCACTTGTTCCCCTTCGACCGCGACGCCGATGACCATGTGTATTGCATGTTCGAATTCCCTGGCCAAGGATACGACTACAGCTTCGATGTCGGCTACAAAGACATCGTCAATTCGCTGCCTGACCCGCAAAATGGCGTTCCTTCGTACGAACAAGATAATCACAAAAAGATTGTCGTGTCGTATTCGTCGATCAACGGCAATGGTTTTGGTGGGTATGGCGAAGTCGTGATGGGCACCAAGGCCACCCTGGTCTTGGATCGCGAGAAAGAAGTCATGTTGTATCCAATTGCCGGTACGTACACCAAGGCGGGCGTTAAGGAGAAAGGCGACTCGGTCGTTCTCGATACTTCGGCAAGCGGTGATGCTGCTCCAGCAAAAACGGCCGAAGCCGGAGGACCGGTCAGCCGCGGTTACAAGGAAGAAATCGAACACTGGGCTTGGTGTATCGGCGAAAACGACTTCAGCAATCAGACACGGTGCAATGGTGAAGTCGCCTTGGGTGACGCGGTAATCGCGTTGGCTGCCAAACAAGCGATCAAGAATTCTCAGAATCCTGCGATTGGCCATGGCCACATCCAATTCGAACCTGGCTGGTTCAAGATCGAATCGGATGAAGTACCGGAAGCTCCCACGGTGGAAGGTCAACAGCAGTTAATGAGCACCGAGAAACGAAACTTGGGTCTCGCTTAATTTCCCCAGAACGGAACCATGCTGATGCTGAGGCGATCCAATCGACCCAAACGAACGATTCGCATCAGGTCTTGGTTTCTGGTCGTGTTCGCGAGCGCAATTCCACTTTCGATGCTTAAAATGGGCTGGTTAGAAGTGTTTTGGGGTTCGGTTATCTCGGTTGCGTTGATGGTGAATTATATCAGTCGATATTCGATTGGAAATTCCCCGATTGTTGCCGGATTTCATGGTCATTTGGCTGGTATGTATTGGGGTTTCGGCCTACTCGTATATCCAAACGGGTGAAATGAATAGCCTCTGGGGCGTCATGTTTGGTGGGGCCGTCGGCTTTTTGTTTGCACTTTTTCCAACGACTTTGCTCGCACTGATCCCAGGGCCAAAACTTGAGTACCTCGGCGAACGAAACCCAATCGTCGATCGCACGGTTTCTAGTATCACACCGTACATAGGAGGCGGCCAATAACCGTCCATTCAAATCTGCTAGTTCCGAATCATCTCAATTAACTTATCCACCGCCAGTTTGACAAATTCGGGATCCTCCGCCGCAAACGGGTGTCGCTGGAATTGAACGGATTCGGGAAGTCCCTGTTCGATCGTATCGAAGAATACGGCGTCGCTTTCTCGATCCATCAACGGCCCTCCTTCGATGCTGTAGCGGCAAACCCCTTTCTCAGGAATCAAAAACGCACAGTCTTTCTTTACGCCTCTCAAGCGTTGACAAATGGTTTCGCCAACCGTTTTGATCTCTTTGGCCCGAAGGCGCGGAACAAAAACGTATGGATTATGAAAAACGTATTGATGTTGCTTGTAAGCCTCGGGCACAAAGTCCGCCTCGTTTACCCAAATGCCCAGATGCTCGGCACCGCCCGGACAAATAACTTGCGGCAACTCTAGCTCCGCCGCCACGGTCAAGCGGTCTTTGTTGGCCGCCCGTAAGCCGTCATAACATTCGTCGGCAATCTCCCCCAACGCATAATCAAACACGGCCGTGATCAAACCTTCGCGCATCATCTGCTCCATCGCCCGGCCGCCAGTACCAACCGCATGGAACACGATGACCTCGAACCCAGCCTGCTCAAACAACTCAACCGCAACATTGGCACCTTCAGTCAACACGCCCAAATTCGTCATTCCAATAACCGGCTTGTCGTTGGAGCCAGAAATGGTCCGCTCAGAACAAGCCATACCAAACGCCGCACCAGCCAGATTGGACAAGACTTTACGACTGAATGGATTCAAACCCAAAATATCCGCGACCGACGGCGTCATGGTGATGTCTTTGATATCCATAAATCCAGCGGTATCTCCCGAGGCCACCGTAGACAGTATAATTTTTGGGAACCCATACGGCAGCTGCTGGAAAATTTGAGCACAGTTGGGCGTCCCCTGTGTTCCCCCCAAGCCGATAACTGCATCGATCTTCTTTTCTTCGAGAGCTTTCATCAAAACTGTGGTAGCGCCTTTGATCATGATCGGCGAGGCCGCCTGCCGTGAAGGCGATTGCAATACCTGATCACAGTTTTCGCCGGCCGATTCGATCACTTGCCGATTGGTAACATCGACAGGGGTTTTGGCTTGGCCAACGACGCCAATATCAATCAAATACGCTTGACCGCCCAGCGATTCGATCTCGTGACGAATAAAATCGGACTCCACACCCTTGGTGTCCATGGTGGCAACGACAGCTATTGTTTTTTTCATTGAACTCAAAACGCAGGAAGGGACTCGGGTTGAAAAATATACAAAGCCGTGACTCGGAATGAAACTAGACACGTTTGGCTGTTGTCATTCTGATGACGCTCTGGCTCATTCAAACTTGCGTGATCCCAAATCATTAGCCAAACGTTAAAGTTTTCCAAAGCCGCGCTATCGGAAGAATAGTTTCCGAATAAGCATTTCGATTGTCACAACCCGAATTACTGAAACAACGGTAATAACTCGTATGCTTCAACCGACGGGTTTACTTTGTTTGTCGGGAAATTGAGATGATTCAACCTTCGAACCTTTACCAATGGCGAATCGCTATACTGACATGCGCGGTCATGATGACTGCTGGATGCTACGTCCGTCGCCATTGCCCACCTTTGAACCTGGTTCCAGCATGTAAAGTTCGCAACGCAACTTGTTGCGACGACTTTGATCCGGAAAAAATCAACTTCTTGATGCTGCGTCGACGCCCCCCGGAATCATACGTACTAGGGGGCGGCGATACGCTGGGAATCTATATCCAAGGCATTACCGGCGACAAAGACACTCCGCCACCGGTACACTTCCCGGAAGATCCTGGTTTGCAACCCGCTCTGGGATACCCCGTCCCGATTCGCGACGATGGTAACATATCATTGCCGCTGATCGATCCGATCCAATTGGCAGGACTAACATTGGCCCAGGCAGAAGATCGCATTCGAGACGCCTACACCAAGGACCGACAGATCCTACTTGAAGGCAGCGATAAAATCATTGTCACGCTGATCCAACGACGCACCTACAACGTCTTGGTGATTCGTGAAGACGAAACCGACAGCCGGGAAATTTCGTTTCGAAGCAATGAAGTCTTTCTAGATGACCAACGTCAAGGACAGACGTATTCAATCGAATTGCCAGCCTATGAAAACGACATCTTGCACGCCTTGAGTGAAACGGGCGGGATGCCTGGCGAAGGCGCCGTCAATGAGATCGTCATCATACGCGACGGATTGAATTTAGGAATCACGTCACCGGAAGCGGTCATTAGTGCCGGGATCGAAGACGAACTTTACTCGACCACGTTAAGTGCGGCCAACGTGACACGCATCCCGATCGAAGGTAAGGAAGGCCCGCTGCCGCAGTTGACCGAAGCAGAGATCACACTCAACGATGGCGATGTTATTTTCATCGAAGGCCGAAAACGCGAAGTGTTTTACACCGGAGGCCTGCTAGAAGGCGGACGCTTCCCGCTTCCGCGCGACTATGAGATTGACGTCCTAGAAGCCATCGCCATCGCCGGTGGTGCCAACCGCAGCCAGAGAACCGCTGGTGGTCGTGGCAGCGGTATCGTGCCGCCGACTCAAGTCTTGATTCTCCGTGAGCACGAATGCGAATTCTGTACCATCGAGGTTGATTTGAGATGCATTAAATCGGATCCATCACAACGAGTAATTATCCAACCAGGTGACATCATTCAACTTGAATATCGACCGAGAGAGGCGATTTTGAACACCGTTGTATCGGTATTCCAGTTCGGCTCAATCTTCCGACTGTTGGACTAAATCCAAATCTCACTCGTCTGGCATTTCGCGAATCTGGACACCGAGTTCGTCTAATTGTTCATTGTCGACCCGGCCGGGAGCTTCCGTCATTAAGTCGGAAGCTCTCTGCGTTTTGGGGAACGTGATACAGTCGCGGATGTTATCCAAACCGCCAAACAACATAACAATTCTGTCGATGCCCAAGGCGATGCCACCATGCGGAGGGGCACCGTAAGCAAGCGCGTCTAACAAAAACCCAAATCGTTCCCGTGCGGATTCGGGCGTCAGCCCCAACAAACCAAATACCTTGGCTTGTACGTCGCTGTCGTGGATTCTAATGGTGCCTCCCCCAGCCTCATAACCATTGATAATTAAGTCATAAGCTTTAGCACGTGCTTTGCCTGGTTCATTTTCCAGCAGTTCAAGATCCTCGTCGCGAGGCGCCGTGAAAGGATGGTGCATCGCATTCCAACGTTGTCCTTCATCGTCATACTCGAACATCGGGAATTCGACGACCCATGAAAAATTCATTTCGTTAGGGTCGTACAATTCGAGTTCAGCGCCAAGTCGCTTGCGGAGCCCATTCAGCGCTTTACAACTGACGTCCCAACTGTCGGCAATGAACAACAACAGGTCACCAGCGGAGGCCTCCATTTTCGATTTGATTTCATCGAGATGTTCCGGCGAGAAGTTTTTGGCGATCGGAGAAGCCAATTGACCATTTTCGTCGACCTTGAACCACGCGAGCCCCTTCGCCCCAAAATCTTCTTGGACGTAGGAGGTCAATTCATCAATTCGTTTTCGCGAAAATTTATCCGCGGCGCCAATGGCATTAATCCCGCGAACGAAATTTCCCGCGTCGGCGACACCGCGAAAAACGCGAAACTCAGTCTTGGCGGCAACGTCCGTGCAGTCCACGATCTCCATCCCAAATCGTAAATCTGGAGCGTCGTGACCGAACCGTCGCATCGCTTCGTCATAGGTCATCCGGGGTAGTGGTAGCTCGACATTGATGCCCGCAATATCTTTGGCCAATTTTTTCACGAGCCCATCGATCATCGAAATGACATCATCTAACTCCACGAATGACATTTCCATATCGAGTTGAGTAAACTCGGGTTGGCGGTCCGCCCGCAAGTCTTCATCACGAAAACAACGAGCGACTTGTACGTAGCGATCGTAGCCCGCAATCATCATCAATTGTTTGTAGATCTGCGGCGATTGCGGTAGGGCGTACAAATGCCCGTGGTGGACGCGACTGGGCACCAAGTAGTCTCGCGCGCCTTCGGGAGTGCTGCGACCGAGAATCGGAGTCTCGATATCGACAAAGTCATTCGTGTCAAAGTAGTCGCGAATCGCCTTGGTGATTTTGCTGCGCAAGTACATCGTCTGCTGCATTTGCGGACGTCGCAAATCGAGATAGCGATACTTCAGTCGCAAATCTTCGTTGGGCAATTCTTCTTGAGACGGAAGAAATGGCGGTGTCTTGCAGGCATTCAGAACCTTCAATTGCGTCGTTTCGATTTCGATCTGCCCGGTTGGGATTTTGGGATTGTCTTGGCCTTCAGGTCGTTTCAAGACTTTGCCAGTGGCTTGCACGACGTATTCGCGTTTGAGCTGTTCGGACGCTTCGAGGACCTCAGAAATCGAACTGGGACTGATGACAATTTGTGTCTTGCCGTAACGATCACGAATGTCGATAAATTTCCCTTGGCCAAAGTCACGGATGGTCTCAACCCACCCGCAAATTGTTACCTCTTGGTTTTCATTGGCCAACGATAACTCGCCACATGTATGTGTTCTCAACACGAAACTGCCCTATTGATCTCTGGGGGTTCAAAAATGAATTGATAAATATCGCAACATTGGATCGTTCAAGAAAGCTCTGGTTCGCAGAATTGCCAAAAAAATAGTCACCAATCCAATGCAATTTCAAAGAACCACAACGGCAAACCTGACTCCACAACGCCAACCTAAGCAAAAATGGATTTACATTGCAATTCAGTAAATCCGGATTTACCTCGATGCCGTTCCAACATCTGAATGCGCCTTTTCGGCCAGCAGCTTCTTCTGGTAGCGGCCTTGGACGATGTCCG
Source organism: Mariniblastus sp. (assembly GCA_965263475.1). Classification (GTDB taxonomy): domain Bacteria; phylum Planctomycetota; class Planctomycetia; order Pirellulales; family Pirellulaceae; genus Mariniblastus. Next base: position 4,424,290 of record OZ253677.1, on the reverse strand, counting down.
TTAGCACTAATATCGTGAGCACAAAATAGAACGTCGTTTTCGTCATTGCTTGCACCGGGCTACCAAACAAATTGAGATGAGCCAAGTGCCCACCCTCGCTGATCAACATGATGCCGACGACAAACAAGACGAATAACCCCAAGACTTCGTACATACGATTCTTGCTCAAAAATTCAGAAACGGTGTCGGCCATCCATATCATTGCCAAACCGCTCAGTACGATGGCGGCCGCCATGACCCAAAATACCTCCGTCAGCGCCATCGCACTTAAGATAGAGTCAAAAGAAAACACAACGTTCATTACGACGATCCAAAATATAGCCGATGCCGCGGAGCGTCGTTGGTTCTTTCCATGGCCATGGTCATCGTGTTCGAGTCGGGTCATGTGCCAGATCTCTTTCATCGCCGTGTAAATAATGAACGTACCACCAGCGAGAACAATCAAACTGTGAATATTGAAGTGTCCCTCAATAACTTCTTTCCAATCAAATTCAACAACGGAAACCGTCTCGAAGTAGGACTTCAGGTTTACCAGCACCAACAGCAAAACGATCCTCAGCCCAATCGCTACCCCAATCCCCCAGGCCCGCACGGATTTTTGTTTATCAGGCGGTGCGTTTTTTGACTCTAAAGAAATGTAGAGCAGGTTATCGAATCCTAATACCGCTTGCAACAAAATCAACAGTCCAAGAGTGACAAGATCACCAATGAATCCATGCGATCCGTGGTTTGATTCCTCGGTTTCGGAGTGTTGCGCGTTTTGGCTGACAACTTCGTCGGTGACGGTTGTTTCGGCTAACAACGACTGGTTGGCAATACTGAATAAAACCAAAACAAATGAAGCGTAAACACTGAGCCGCAGCAAGATTTTGAGCGTTCTCACGATAATTCTCAGATTCGTTGTGACACGTATAATTGATGGTCGCAGTTTACCGATTTGATTTGTTATCTGGAATAGAGGGTCTTTGGAGCGATTTCCGACCACAAATGCTCGCGTCGGCTATTGATCTAGAGAATTTCAGTGCAGAATCCGTTACAATGAAGATCCACCAGACTGGAATTCAATATGGGAAATACTATGAGATATTTCATCGCTTTGTTGGCAATTTTCACTTCGAGCGCGGGCGCCCAAATTGAGTTGACGGTCGATCAAGGAATGTCCTCGGTGACTTTTTCTGTGCTTGGTGTATCCGACGCGTCTTCTGTCATCGGCAATGGCGCGATTGAACTGACACCGCCAATCGAGCCATTTGGCACCGCCCAGTTCACTACTTTGAATTTGACCGCTGCCGATGGATTTGACGTCAACATCCTCGGCGGGTTGGTCTCGATCGAATCCGCGCCAGGTTCAGTGATGATCGAAATGGTTTCACCTGGAAACGCAGGAGCCGTGGGACCTGACAACCAATTTGACCAATTTGGCAATGGGTTTCAATTGGCTGGTATTGTCGACGTCAATGATCCATTCAATTTGGCTGGGGGCTCGATGACATTTGATTTGTCTGGAGTCACACCACCACCGATTGATTTGGAAAACATTCAACTGGCGGTCGACGGAAGCCAATTGTCTGTTTCTAGCACGTTCGAAATTACAATTGATAGTGGCGATATTGCAGTTACAGCCTCCGGCGACATTGTTATGGTCGGTGAATTACCCTCATTTATTCCCGGGGACGTTAACCAAGACGGCGTTGTGGATCTATTGGATGTGGCCCCGTTCGTAAACCTCGTCGTTTCCAATTCATTTCAACTTGAAGCCGATATCAACATGGATGGCAACGTCGATTTGTTCGACGTTGCACCATTTGTCTCGTTGTTAACCGATGGCTAATCCGATCTAGACGGTTGTGTGCGAGGGTCGATAGATTCTGCGTGACTATTTTTCAAGCTCAACGGGTAAATCATCAATCTTCGCTGCCAAGATAAAATCGTTTTCGCTAAGCCCGCCGATCGCGTGGGTCCATAGTTCGATGGATACATTTTTGTACGACTCAAGATGGATATCGGGGTGATGCCCGTCCGCCTCTGCCACTTCGGCAACTTTTTCAAAGAATGCCATTCCCGCCAAAAAGTTCTTGACCGTCCAATCTTTACGAATCCGCTGATTCGAGTTCGTCAAATACCATCCGGGGATTTTTTCAAGCTGCTCTTGGACAAAAGGTAACGGGCATGGATCCACGCCACCTTCGCAAGGTTCACATTTCTTGGCTGTCAACTGATCCGCATTCTGAACTTCCATTTTTGTTTCCTTTGAGTTAATTCTTAGATAATTGCAACGCTTCAGCGTGTTCACACAGTGCATCAATGACAAATTGAATGTGCTCATTCAAATCGATGCCTAACGCTTCGGCACCATTAACAATGTCTGCGCGACTTACTTTCTCCGCGAAACTTTTTTGCTTCATTTTCTTGCGAACACTTTTGGATTTCATTCCGGCTATCCCTTCCGGTCGCACTAATGCAACGGCCGTAATAAAGCCGCACAATTCGTCACATGCGTACAGCATTTTGTCTAGTGGAGATAGGCGCGGGCAATCCGGGACACCATCGACATGTGATTTGATGGCATAAATGACGTCTTCAGGGTATCCCTTGTCTGTCAAAATTTTCGCACCCTCTAATGGGTGATCCGGCGGGTTGGGCCAACGTTCATAGTCGAAATCATGAAGCAGGCCAACAATCCCCCATTTCTCGACGTCCGCTCCTTTTTGCTCTGCATAGGCCCTCATCGCGATTTCGACGGACTGCATATGGCGACGCAACCCATCGTTTTTTGTGTACTCACACATCAATTCATAAGCCGATTGTCGGTCCACGACGAAGGTCTCGCATTATCACATTTTTGAAAGTTGAAAACGTCGCTTAAAATCCTAGTCGTTCATTTTCAACGGTTGCCAGCTTTGATCAAGTGGCAAATGGATGCTAATGGTCTATAGGTCGATCTCTGCTTTTTTTTTACGATACAGCTTCCACGGAACTGAAAGGTCGACTTGAATAGCCCAATCTCCAAAACTGACAAGCCTTTAGCCGCCCAATTCGTTTTTACGCGTGCAGCCGTCTCGATGGCGATGTTGTGGCTTTCGTTTCCACCAGTCGGCTTGGCTGGCCTGGCGTGGCTAAGTCTCGTACCGCTACTTCATATTGCGGCCTGTGAACCGAGGTTGAAACGGGGCAACTATTATCAAATTTATACCGCGGGACTTTTTTATTGGCTGGCAACCTTCTATTTCATACCTATCCCGCACCCCGCGTTGTGGATCGGTTGGTTGGTAATATCGGCCTACTTAGCAAACTACTTGCCTGTCTTTGTTGCCGCGAGTCGAGGCCTCCACCTGAATTTTCATATTCCGTTTGCTTTTGCGGCGGCTATTTCTTGGACGGGCCTGGAACTGATCCGCAATCATCTGTTCACCGGCATGGGTTTGGTCAGCTTAGCCCACACTCAATTCCGACACCCAATCCTGTTGCAAATCTGCGACTTGTCAGGCGGCTACACATTGACGTTTACCATGGTTCTTGTCGCAGCCAGTTTCTTAATTGCCGGCTATCGCTTTTTTCGAAAACGCGCATTCAATGCGATCGGCAACGTCATCCTTGGCGTGACTGTGATCGCCCTGGTGCTGTGGTACGGCAATCACCAATTGCAGCAACCGTCGACCGCCGAAGAAACCTTGTTGGTCGGATTGATACAAGGAAGCATGGACACCGATCTGTTGTCTTCGCCGGAAGCGTTTCAAGAATTCCAAATCAATAAAACCAGGCAATACCAAAGACTGACAACGTCCGCGCTTGAAAGTTGGCCCGAAGTTGACCTGGTCGTCTGGCCAGAAAACGGTTGGCCGTATCCGGACCTTCATCCCGACACCGACAAAGCCGCACTGGATCGCGAGGCGATTGCCCAGTACGAGTACGCCCATTTCGATGCTTTTGCAAAGCTATTTGTACCCACCCGAAAAACACCCAACTTTCTCGTAGGCGCTCTTACGTACGATCCTGTTAAACAGGATAGTTTTGGTTCAGCTTTGTTCATTGACGATCAGGGCATTGTCCAAAATCGATACTACAAAAATCACCTCGTGATGTTTGGGGAGTTTGTTCCGCTGGCAGACTGGTTTCCGTTGTTTCGAAAAATCCCTGCCATCGGCAAAGGACTAGTCGCCGGTGATTCATCGATCACGATTGATGTTGGAAATTTCAAGGTGACTCCAAGCATTTGTTTTGAGTCAACAGTACCGCACTATATTCGTTCGCAAGTCCAACAATTAGCACGGCAAAATTCTGAACCAGATATCTTGGTGAACCTGACAAACGACGGATGGTTCTATGGCACTAGCTGTTTGGACTTCCATCTGGCCTGCAACGTTTTTCGTGCCGTCGAGATGCGAAAGCCTCATTTGGTCTGCGCCAATACAGGCCTTTCTGCGTATATTGACGCAGACGGAAAAATAATTGAGCAAGGTCCACGGCGAGCAACGCAAACGATCCTGGCCACGGTTGAAAAAACAAGCAAAACCTCATTCTATCGCGATATTGGCGATCTGATTCCGATCGTATTTGCGTGCTTGGCGGTTCTCGGCTGCCTTGCTGGATTCGCTACCGGATCAAGTTCCGATCAAGAGCGACTGGATGATCCCGCTGGAGAAATTCCTCAACACAAAAACAGCAGCGGCAACCAGCACGCAGCTAAATGAGAAAATTAATCCCAATTCGGCAACCTGTAGCATCGCAACCGTGTTTTTGCTCGCTCCCATCTTAAACATCGTAGTCATTTCTCGATCACGAAGCTTGATCGAAAGCCATACGATCAAAACCAACAACAAGACGGTAGACAGCGCGACCAATACCGCGTTGGCATCAAAGAATCGTTTAACTTTGAATACAAGATTCAGCAATTCGCCAATGACCGTTTCTGGAACAACCAATTGTTCTGGTCCCGCATTGCGATAACGTCCCATCAAAATCGTTTCACTTTTTTGGTTGTTAGGAACCACAATAATCGAGGTTAACGGAAAATCAGACGTGTCACCATGAAAATGAAACGATTGCACGTTCTCATCGGTGATCTCTGTATACGCAAGGACCGCCGCACTAGCAACAATTTTGTCCTCTGACTGCGACAACAATTCTTCTTTGGAAACTTCGGCTATATTCTGATGCCCGTGCCCAATCCCGTCGATAATCCACCCCGTCTTCAGATCGACAAAAACAGCCCAATCGTCGGGCGAACCGTTTTTGGAAAGCACCCCTCTAACATTCATCTTCAACGGACATGCTACCAACGAAATCACACTTTCAAAATCCGTTAATAACTTGTCGCCGGGCTTCAACTGGAGTTGTTCGGCCAAGGCGCCACCCAACACACAATCACCAATCTGAATCAACGGATGTCCTTCTGCGATCGTCAAGTTTCGAAAAGCAAAGTACTCCAATGTCGTGCCGACCACTGGTTTACCAGCCGCCGTAAACTTGGCGTACAATGGAATCGTGTTGGCCCAGCCCGTATCGTTGATCGCATCGACTTCGCCATAGTTGATCGTCGGCAAAACGCTGTCCTCGAGATTGCCCAAGCGAAAATACAATGTCCGCAACGTCAAATCAAACCGGCTACCAGAAGGCCCGACGACCAACGGTGTATTGGTAGCGCGCTGGATGATTTGCGATTCAAATTCACTAAGCAACGTCTCGATCGCGATCGGCAAAAAAGCCGTCAAAAAAATACATGCTGTCAACACCATGGATTTAGCCAAGTGGTAGCGAATGTATTTGATTGCCAGAAATAGCCACCCCATCAGTCGTCCTGCAGTTGGTTGCGGAATTTTTCAAAGTCGATCACTCGATCAAAACCACTCAAGCGGTTGACGTCATGAGTAACGACAACAAGTGTGCGGTCATCTTCGTCGCATACGTCAAACATCAGCTGCAAAATTCGATCCTTGTTATCAGGATCGAGGTTTCCCGTCGGCTCGTCCGCCAGAACTAGGCCTGGATTGGTGACCAACGCTCGACAAATGGCGACACGCTGTTGTTCGCCTTGAGAGAGCTGACCTGGAAACCGCCGCAGCTTGCTTTCCAATCCCATTCGACGAGCCAATTCCAACGTTCGTTCGCTGATTGTATCTTGAGCATTTAAAGAACGATTAATCAAAAAGGGTAACCGAATGTTGTCACTCGCATTCAAATAGTCGACCAACTCAAACTGTTGAAACACCATTCCAATTTTGGAAATCCGAAAATCTCTACGATCCGAATCACTCAAGCCCGAAATTTTGGAATTCAACACAGAGATAAAACCCGCGTCGGGCACAGAAATACCGCAAACCAAATTCAAAAGCGTCGTTTTACCGCAGCCGCTGGGGCCAACGATGGCGACTTTCTCACCGGCAGGGATTTCAAGATTATCAACACGTAATTCGAAATCTGATCGTGGATATCGAAAACGCAAATGTTGAACCGCAATCATCCGAATTCCTTGGCCAGCAGCTTAAGTCGTCACGACGATCGACTGATGAGTTTGTCTTGGATTACTCTCAATACGACGTCGGCTACATTTTGTTTGGCCCCGCTTTGGGTTGCAACGATTGTTCCGTCTTCGGAAATAATTTCAACGTGATTTATATCCGAGTCGATCGCAGCGACTCCGTTCAAGACCACTAAATTACAGGACTTACGAATTAATTTCGAAAGGGCTCGAAAGCGAGCATCTTCCGTTTCCAGAGCGAAACCAACCGACCACTGATGTTCTCGTTTGATCGAGCCAAGGTACGCAACCACGTCTTCGGTTTCTACCAGCTTAATTTCCAGCGACGATCCAGTCTTGCGAATCTTATGGTCAGCGATTTCAACCGGTTTGTAATCACACGGTGCCGCCGCGCCAATCAATCCGTCACAATTGGGAAACTCGCGCTTACAAACATCGAACAATTCGTCGGTGGAAACAACATCGATTACATGAGCCGCAGACGGGTACTCCAAATCAACGGGCCCGGATACGACAACGACTTCGTGCCCCAACCCAAGTGCCGCGTTGACCAAACAGCAGCCCATGCGACCACTCGATGCGTTACTAATGTAACGCACGGGATCAATATATTGTCGAGTGGGACCAGACGTGATCAAAATCCTAGCCATCGACTTCGCCCGCCTCCCAAGGATTTTCCCATTGTTCACAATGATCCAAGTACTGGCAGTACACGTCGTCTTCGTCGGCGCGATCTCGGAGCCATTGTTTCGTTTGCTCGCACAACTCAATTTCTTGTTGCAACGAAATCTCGCCATACATCAATTTTGTTCTTAAGAAAACAAAATACGAATCCAACACATCACATCGACAATAATCGTTGATCTGTTGCAATTGCCCATTGGCATATAAATCTTGAACCATGTGCCCTGCGATCCCCATCTTGCCGGGTTTGGCAATTAAGTTCGCCAACAGATTCAACCCGCCGTTCAATCGGGTGGCGCCAAAGTTCGTAATCACTTCCTGCAAATCCAAATGACTCGAAACATTAAAACGATTGCGAGGCTGTTCGTAGGTTGGAACTTTGTTGTTCATCCAGGCACCAATTTCAACTCCGTAACGGTAGGCCGCAAGTTCCATCAATGGAATATCAAACGTCCTGCCATTAAAGCTAACTAGCGACAAATCAGGCCGTCCATTGACCATCGACAACTCACGATAATGATTCCAACCTGCCCAAAAATCGCGGGTGATGATATGAGGTCGAAATTGACCATCATCGAGTGTTTTTATATCCAGCAGAGACAAGTCGGCGCCGATCTTGGCTACCGCCACCGATACTGGAATCTGAAACGTGTATGGTATGAACTCCCGGCCGACTTTTTCCATTCGATCGATCCGACATTTATCGATCGCTTGTTGCGGAGTTATCGACTCTTCAGGATATTCGATTTTTTTTAAAAGTTCGCCATCCGCGACACTTTCTACGTCAAACAAAAGGTAGCGAACTCTTTCAGATGCCATAAAATGCTGTTCTCAAAATGAAACACAGTAATACCAAGACTTTGTATCGCACTTCCAAGGTTTTGGAAACAGTTGAAAGGAATTAAGCACGACAATGGTTAACCGGGATCGCTTGCTAAATAGGTTTTTGAGGTATGTCAAAGTAGATACGACCGCCGTCGATGACGCCGATACTTATCCAAGTAGCAACGGCCAGCTCGAATTGGGCAAAATTTTGGTGGACGAATTGAACGCCATCGGAGTCGAGGACGCAAACCAAGACGCGCACGGTATCGTTGTCGGAACCATTCCATCCAATTGTGATGCAACGGATGTCGTCGTATTCAATGCGCACGTGGATACTTCGCCTGAGACGACCGGGGCCAATGTCAAACCCAACGTCATCGAAAATTTTGATGGCAATGATGTGCCATTATCAGGCGACCCAACCAAAGTGATTACGGCGGCGACTTGCTCTGAACTTCCCGACGCCAAAGGCAAAACCATTATCACCAGCGACGGCACGACGCTACTGGGAGGCGACGACAAAGCAGGTGTCGCTATCATCATGGAGTTGGCAAATGTCTTGCTCGAGAACAACAAACTAAGACGAGGTCCAATAAAGGTTTTGTTTACCTGTGATGAAGAAATAGGCCGGGGCGTCGATCACGTCGATATCAAAAAACTGGGTGCGACGGTCTGCTATACCTTTGACGGTGGCGGCCAAGACATTGTGGATTGCGAAACCTTTTCGGCGGACTTGGCACTGGTCACCATCACGGGAGTCAATATCCATCCCGCCATCGCAAAAGACAAATTGGTCAACGCGATTCGCGGCGCAGCTGAGTTCCTTTCTTGCCTACCTCCGGAATTGTCGCCGGAAAGAACCGAAGGACGTGACGGCTTTTTACACCCCTATGTCATTGAAGGTGGCGTTGCCGAGACAACGATCAAGATTTTGATGCGAGATTTTGACGCCGCCAAATTTGCGGAATACCAACAGATCCTCAATTCCGCTGCCGACCAAACGATACAAAAAGTGCCTGGTCTTGAAATTGATCTATCGTTCAAGAAACAGTATCGCAATATGGGTGATGGGCTGCGGAAAGAACCGCGGGCCGTAGAGTATGCCGTGCAAGCTCACCGCGATCTTGGACGAGATCCAAAATTAGAGATTATTCGCGGTGGGACCGATGGCTCGCGCCTCACGGAATTGGGCTTGCCCACGCCCAACTTGTCATCCGGGCAGCACAATATCCATTCGCCGTTGGAATGGGCCTGTTTGGACGAAATGATGGCAGCTTGCGAACTGGGCATCCAGATTGTGAGAAAATGGGCCCAGTAACCCCTCAAAACGGCGGGATTCAGGTGAAATGCGTAGAAAAATACACATGAAGGTTCTCTATTTTTTCAGCACGCAGAATTGATATATTCGGAACAACAACTATAATCAGCAAGTACATTGATTTATCTACGAGTTTCAGCACCCGCGACGTTTGTCGCAACGAGATTTCTAATGACCAGAATTACACTAATCTTTTCATTGTTGATAACTGCTTGTGTGTCCTACTCACATGCGGACGTGATCAATTATGGTGATTTCAATGGTGACAATGTTACGTACATTGATGTGACCGAATCGTCGGTTGATCCAGTTCCGCTTTACGGTGCACCCACCGTCGTTGGAAACGACTTGGACATGCCTGCAATCGGGTTTGCATCGGAATCGAACAATGGTGAAATCGACTTTCTTGACGGACGATTGACCTTCATGATTGAAGCTGACCCAAACACTACTATCGACTCGGTTACGCTTGAAGAGTTTGGTGCCTATTTCACCTTCGGTGAAGACAGCATTGCTTCGGTAAGTGCAGTTGCTTTTGTAGAAACTTTGGAAGGCGACCTTTTCTCGGGGACTTTTGACTTCGTGACGACGGGTTCGAATCTACCAGACAGTGGCGGATGGATAGAGTCGCTGACACTTGAGTTCCCAGAGACGACTAAAATCACGGTCACGATTGACAACCAGCTGTTTACGTTTGCGGACGATCCGGGCGTTGCGTTTATCGACAAAGGCGGTGTCAATGTAATTCTTGGAACCAACGTCATTCCGGAACCTACAGTTTCCATGGTTCTTGCATGCGGAGCCCTTGGTCTGATCACGCGTCGTCGAAGACGATAGTTTTTTTGAGATCAACATGAAAGCATCGCCAATTGGCGGTGCTTTTTCTATGCGCTTACGCTATGAAACCAATGCTAGATTCGAGGAGTATCTGAAGTAGTGGAGTTTGGATCGACTCCATTGATGTCCTAATACGAACGGAAGCCAATGTTAAATCGGAACATCCTGTCGTTCGTCGCGTCTGCCGTCGGCTTCTTAAATTTGGCGATTCACAGTCAAGAATTCGCAGTCTCCCCGAGTACCGATCCGAACGTCCAATCCTTTAACCTTGTTTGGCAAACGATTCGCGAATCTCACTGGGATTCGAGCAAAGTTGGTAAAAATTGGGAAGTGGCCTATTCGCGATTGCTACCGCAAGTTCAAGCCGCTCGTTCCACAACGGCCGTCCGAAAAGTCATGAATGAGTTGCTTGAAACACTCGAACAATCCCATTTCGGCATTATCCCATCGGCAAATTACCAATTGCAAACACTGGGAGTTGGCGGCGGACAAGGAAACGTCGGGATAACAGCTCGGCTGGTTGAAGACTCGGCCATCGTAACGCACGTCCGTGCAAATTCTTCGGCGGCAAAGAACCAAGTCCGGCCAGGCTGGCAGATTGTGCGAATTAGGAATCGTGACCTAGCCAAAATTTTATCCAAACTCGCGCAACGAAAATCTCAGGGACTGGAGCGCGTCGAAACCACAGTTGGTTTGCTTCTGTCGAGAATGCTCTCCGACAAAGTTGGTAAGGCGATCGCATTGAAATTTCAGGACGGCGATGGCTCATCTCGTGAAATGAAACTTAATTGTGAAGTACCACCAAACGCTGAAATGGCGCAGTTTGGCCATCTGCCAGCCATACAAGTAACCCATGAAACCAAATCCCTGGAAAACAATATTGGTTATTATCGCTTCAACGCGTTTTTAAATCCTCGACGAGTCATGAGCTCGTTTCGTGCTGCCGTGCGAAACGAAAACCATAGTCGCGGTCTTGTTATAGATTTGCGAGGAAACATTGGCGGAATCGCACTGATGACCATGGGGATGGCCAGTGAGTTTGTCAACGAAAAACAGGACCTTGGTGTCATGACTTTGAAAGATTCGAAATTGAAGCTATTCGCTTATCCACGCGCCAATCCCATCAGCGTGCCGTTGGCGATTTTGGTGGATGAATGTTCGATTTCTTCAGCCGAAATACTGGCCGGTGGATTGCAAGATTTAGGAATTGCCAAAGTGTTTGGTGCTCGGACAGCCGGACTTGCTCTGCCGTCACAGATCATAAAACTACCTAACGATGATGGCTTTCAATATGCTATGGCCGACTATCACTCCGCAAGTGGGAAATCTCTAGAACGCGATGGTGTTATCCCCGACTACGAGATACAAATTACTCGCCAAAAACTTCGAGACGAAGGCGACCCGATCCTCAATGCGGCGATAGAATGGATTTCGGAAGCGATCGGCGGTCCGGCAAGGTAACTAGGCCAAATTAAACCAATTACAAAAGGACTTACCCAATGAAATACAAATTCGAGAGATTCAAGTTGTGCGCGATTCTAGCCGTTACCATTCTTGGCGTCTCAACAACACTTGTAGCTGACGACCCCGATGACAAGTTACCCACCGCTGAAATAGTCATCAAAAAGTTTGTTGAAGCTCAAGGTGGCGCCGACAAAATCAAAGCGGTCAAGTCAATGAAACGATCCGGCAAATTCGTGGCCAACGGAATTGAAGGCAAACTTGAGGAGACCACCATTGCCCCCAATTTGGTTTTTCAACAGCTAGATATTGGCTCATTGGGCACTCAAACGGTTATCAGCAACGGCGTCATCGCTTGGGAAAACTCGACCACTTTGGGCCCCCGTATCTTGACGGGTAAAGAAAAGTCTAGAGCGATGGAACAGGCAAATACGGAACGCCTATATAGTCCCACGTCATTCTACAAATCTATCAAGCTGGTTGGTGTTAAAGAAATGTTTGGCCAAAAAACGTATCAAATCAAAACCGAAACAAAAGACGGATTCCAGTCGACTGATTATTTTTCCATCGACACTGGGTTGCCGGTCTGCAGTGAATTCAAGTCACCGTCGCCCCTGGGTGAAACCCCAATGAAGACAAGAAACGTGGAATACAAAGATTTCGGTGGAGTAAAATTTCCCGCCAAAATCGAAATCGAATCCAACGGAATTGTGGCCACGATTACTTACGAGAAAATCGAACTCAATCCCAAAGTGGACAAAACAATCTTTGCGGTTCCCGCGGAAATCCAAAACATGATTGACAATACCGATAATTAAGAAAATACCTTGGTGAACAAACACGAACCCGCCCTTCGCGGGTTTTTTCGTGTAACGTATTGCACAACCGGTTAGAATCAATTGACGATGCTATCCAAAACTAAAATTATGGAATTGCGAATGAACGTTGCCCAACCAAACCGCCCCCCCGTTTTGTTTCCCATGTTTGTTATTCTTGTGTTGCTTCCTGCGCTTGGCTTCGCCTGCGACGACAAAGAAACGAAACCAGAAGCAAAATCCGACGCAATCGGCCAAAAAAAGATTGCCGAATTGGCCGTTCAACGGTTAGTGAAACTGCAGCATCAAGATGGAGCTTGGCCCTATGAAGGCGTTTATCGTGTCCGCGGAAAAATTCCAGTTGGTTATCGTATAGGCGGGACCTCAATCGTCTGTTCGGCACTCTTGTCGACGAAATTCGCAAATCAAAAAGATGTTATGGAGGCTGTTGGTAAAGGGATCGACCTTATCCTTGATGAACTAGAGGATCCCCGCATGAAGCCGAGCCGAACCAACGCTTACGATGTTCGAATTTGGGGGCACATTTATGCGTTGGACTTTTTCTGTCGCCTTAAACAATTCGAAGGCTTGGAAAACCATCGCGAAAAAACCGATCCCTGGATTGAGAAACTGGCGGATGCGATCGTGTTTCAAGAAGTTGAAGGGGGTGGCTGGAACTATTCTAACAAACGTCGGCAATGTTGCTTCGTTACGGCGCCGGCCGTTCAGTCTTTGCTATTGGCCAAGCAGATCGGCAAGGTCAAAGTGCCAGAAGATGTTTTGAAACGGTCTGCAAAGATATTACAGGCCAGCCGTAAATCGGAGTTGATTTATCCATACATGGGTACTAATGCACGCGGCAACACTGCACCTGGGTCAATCGCACGTGGTCCCGTCTCTGAATCAACTTTGATGCTATTGGGATGGGGCGATCAACAACAAATACAGGCGACGATTGACGCGTTTCACGAACATTGGGACGAACTCGAGAAACGACGCAAGAAAAATGGAACTCACTTACCTCCGCACGGCATCGCCCCGTACTATTTTTATTACGGTCATCGCTACGTGGCGCAAGCCATTCGAATGCTTCCAACAGACAAACGGGACAAAGAATTCAAAAAATTTGAAGCCGTTTTGTTTAAAACGAAGGACCCGGATGACACCTGGAATGACCGAGTGTTTGAACAGTCCAAAGCTTATGGAACGGCGATGTCATTGTTGGCGCTTTCTCGAGACTTAGTAATTTTGCCCAACCCTGAAACGATTAAACTGGATGAATGAGCGGTCGAACTCAATTTGTGTGCGCGTTTCGCGTGCCGTCGTTAGCCAACCAACTATTTTTTTTCGATAGCCCAACTCCGATCACCGTCGATCGAAATATTAGTTTGACGGCAGCGTTGTCTTGTAAATCGACTCGATCCGCCGCCAATTCAAAGCCTCTTTGATCGAAATCCAACTCGTTACGATATTCAAAAGTAGCATCGCAACACACCAAATCGAAAACGTATTCAGCAGATCAAATGGTACGCGAATGTAGCGAACCAATGAAGATTCGTTCCAGCCAATCATCGTCGATGTCACAGCAAATGTATACGCGGCCGCCAAAATCAATGTCAACACCGCCAACGCATTCAAGACAGACCAGTCTTGGACCTGCCAAACCAAAAATGAAAATACCACCATCAAACTGGCAATCAGAATCTGGATGAAAATCCACGGTGGCAACGGGTGGCTTCGATGTTCAGCATACCAAACCGCCCAATGATACACGGCCGGTCCAAAGTTAATTAACCCAATGATACAAACAAAAATCGCAAGAAAACGAGCCAATAACATGCGATCATGAAGCGCTCTTTCAACTCGACCGGCAATTTGCTCATTCGATGGAACTTGGCGGATATCAACATCAACCACTACTGGTAAATCAGAGTCCACAAACGTTGCCGTCAAAACGGGCGACTCACATACGCCGGAATCGTTTGGGTGGCTTACTTTGATATTTGACTTGCACTGCGGACAACGAATGACATCCGCCAGTCGTTTGTCAGGAATACGCAGCAAGCAACCGTTAGGGCATTTAACTTCTTTGGCCATGTGGCATTACGTTCCCTTTGTTAATGGGCTGGACGTTCTCGCCAGCTCGAATCAAGGCAAAAATATGATCGATGTAATCCAAGACCGAATGGTCTGACAAATGGTCCACCCGAAACTTGGTTAGCAATTCAGTGCAAAACCCTTGGATTCGATCGCTGATGCGTTGCCAACCTTTTACATCATTCTTCAGTTTTCCATGTCGATCCAAATACATCTCTCGGCCGCTATGTCGATAACCAAACCAGAACGGCGGCATTCTGGCGACGAGATCATTGTTGTTTACCCAACGGTAATGTGGGATATCGGTATAGTTGACGTAACGTTTGTCACCAACTCTTGGGCTGCCAAACGTAAACAATCCAGCCGGTTCGGACTTAATATGCGATAACAAACACCGACCTGCACAAATGGTGGCCATCGCTCCGCCCAACGAATGACCGGTAAACCAAAGTGATTTGCGGTTGCTGGTTAACGCTTCTTCCAAAACCGGCCAAATATCGTCTACCTCGCGTTTGAATCCACGATGCACTTTGCCGACCGTTTCCGCCAACGCGGTCAAAGCATTCGCATCCGCTTGAATATCGTTCCAGTCATCGGCCTCGGTTCCTCGAAATGCAACCACACTATCGGTTTCATCTTGAAACCAATACGCTTGTGACCCATCGCGCTCGATAAACTTGCTTTCGTGGAATCCAAGTTTCTCAGCTGCGTTTCCGCACTCCGCGGGCGACAAATAGCTGATCATGGACATTTCGGCAAAAAACAGTGATTGCTGCAAGACAGTCCAATCTTTGATGGCACCTTTTGGATCGGACTTGAAAGCAAGCTCACTCGCCTTCTTTCCGGCGATTTTGATTTGCTGTTTTTTTGTTTGGGATTTAAGCGTGGCTGACATAACCAATTGAATAACAAGATAGAGCTAAAAAATTAATCCGTGGGTCCGTCTCACGAATAACTGGTATTGAGGAACACGAATCAACAAATGCAATCCGAACGAAATCCAATAATCGGACCAAGTCCGTATTGCGGACCGGCTACCAGAATTTGATCGCGTTTGGAGGCAATGTGTTGCGCCGCCCAATCGATATAGATTGTATGAATCCCAGTTGTTTCGAAAAGCGTCGAATTGCGGGTGTTGACAACAATTAATTATTTGGCGCTCATTTCAATCACTCCATTGAATCGGTTTTGGTCATTGGTTGCCATAAAACGCGTCAAAAACGCCGCCGCCGGATCTGAACCCACGATCTGCGCCAACGTTTGACGGGCTTGCTCCCAATTCCCTGACTCAAAGCTTTTGCGACCTGAGCTGAATATCTCAATCACTCGCTGATCGGGCAGATCATCAGCTTGGTAAAGATGATAGACTTCGCTGGCGACATTCAATCCATAGGGACGAAACCGGCCCACTAATCGAAAATCAGCAATGGATTGCTCCATAGAATTCTGCGCCCGTTCAACTGTGTAACGATCCACTAAAATGGGAATGTCCAGCTGCCGTGTCATTCCTTCGAACCTGGCCGCTAAATTTACGACCGGTCCGAACGCGGTGACTTTGACTTGATGACTGGTTCCGATTTTCCCAGCCACGGCGTTGCCGGTTGCTAATCCGATACCCATATGGAAATCATGCAAGCGGTGTCGAGGTTCTTGGGCAATCGCGAGCAATTCTTCTTGAATTCGGAGTGCCGCGCGACAAGCATTTTCGGCGGCATTTGCCTTGTCTAGCGGCCATCCCCAAAAGCCCATCGCAGAATCACCGTGAAAATCTCCGATCACGCCGCCAAAATCAAGCACGGATTTGGTCATGATTCCAAGCGCTTGGCTCACGCGATCGAGAAGTTCTTCCAGTTGATCAGACATCTGTTCCGACTTCGCTGAAAACCCTCGTAGATCACAAAACAAAACGGAAATCTCGCATTCGGTCGGCTTGAGCACCTCTTCTGGGTCGCGTTCGACAAACGCTTCCATAACAACCGGGCTGAAAAAGGGCCGGAAAGTCGATTGGCGTCGTTCCAATTGTTGAACGCGACGCAGATTGGCCAAGGTCGCCCCGACTAACTCCGCAAACTTTACGTCACCCTGGATGTCCATCACATCAGCTTCAGAGTCATTTAGAATTCCTGGATTTCGATGGATGCCTGCCACATAGATTGCCCATCCTTTGTTGGAAGGACCGCCAAGCGGACAAACAAAGGCCCAGTCGTTGGCTTGATCGACCGTTACCTCGTTGGAATCCGCTGTTAGACCGCGCCACAAATGCAATGTGCTTTCCCGGGCCTCCAACGCTTGTTCGATCAAGCGGGCACTAGGCGTGAAATCACCGCTGGACAAACCGCGTTTATCCCAGGCAACCACCTCCGTTTCGCGACTATCGTTTTGATGGCAGATTGCGACTTCCGTCGCTGACGTGATTCCCGCCAACAAAAGATTGACCATCTGCCCATGCAATTCGCGGGTATCGTTGGCGCTCGAGATAATTTCCGGCAAACGATTCAGTACGTCAATCCGCACGTCGGCATCTTGATAACGAACGTGACGCAAATATTCGGTCGTAAATGCCCGCTGCGAAATTGGCGAAGGCATCTCGAGCGTTACCAATGCCGAGTCGTTGGAAAGCAAAAATGTCGTGTCTCCAATGACGAAATGCTCACCCGGTGAGATTGAAAATTCTGTCTTTTCATGCCCTTTAAAAAAAATCGGATTGGCGGAGTCGGGAACGCGTTGCACGTTTAACTTGTTTTCTCGCAACTCTAAATTCGCGTGCCGCCGCGATACTTTTTCATCCCAGCCCACTGCCCAATCGTGGACCGTGCGTCCCAGCGTAAAAGGTATGTTTGGCAACAACACTTTTCGCCAGCGATGATGAGGGGTTTTTCCTTGGGCAACAAGCTCTAACATGGAATCCAATTCCGAACAGCCGAGATTAACTAAGCAAAAGTGTAACGCGCCCGCCAATCAGACAGAACCAGTTTGCCACTGGATCCAAAGTACGCGGGTCAATTCAATTGCTGGCCGATCCAATAGAATGTCAAGACTACGGCGATCGCAACGATCAAAGAGCCCGTTTGCAATCGACGCGAATAAAAACCACGGGTGGCGGTTTCCATTTTTAAATAGCCGAAAACCACCGCCAATAATGCCAACACGGTACCGCCGACCAAACCACTATTCATCAAGCGTTGCTGAGTAACCAATTCTCGGCTCTGAGCCACCAAATAATCCCGAAAACCTTCGTTCAAAACTAGCTTCCCGTAACCTCGGTAAAATTGAACCGAAGACAAGTCCTTGTGCTGTTGGAATTCTGCTTCACACTCTAAGTCACGAGTGACTTGCCAGTGGTCCTTAACACTCAGTTCGTCTTTAATCCACCCAGCATCGATTTGGACGCCTTGAGGGTTTGCCACTTGCAACCAATCCTCCAACTCGTTTCGAATGGCCGATAAAGAATCTTTGATGAGTGCCTGTTCGGCCAGTTCGGGACTCATCTTGGGTGCCGTCGTTACGAACAAAACTCGATTCTCGTTGGAAAAACGCGAATCGGGATCAAACCAATCCGGAATGCCGTGAGCCATTGTGGCGTCTTCGTTGATTGCAGACGAATCATCAGGTTCGCTGGGCCCTTCGGATTCTTGCGCGCGCAACAAACGCCCGCCATCGATAACAAATACGACACCAAACAGCCAGATCATGCCACAACGAAATAAAGTTCTGATTTCAATCATCCTTTGGCACCCGCGAAATCGGGATTTCCTGCCACCAATGCTTTGCGATCGGACGACTTAATCCAAGGAGCCGATAACTGAACCGCGATGGAAGTGGCAACGATCAAAATGCAATTTAGCAACGGAGCGAAATCAAGAACATGCCCGAACAGCGCCGCCCAAATCAAACATAAACCGACCGCCCAAATACTTAGTCGCGTGTTTCGCGTGGGGTCGACCAACCGCCACCATCGCAACACCAAAAACACACCCGCGAAATACAGAATACTGGCGACGAACGTTGTGCCTGAAAACACCATCCCGGCCGAGCGAAGCGGATTAAACGCGACCGACCCCGTAGAGAAATCTACATTAAAAAATTCGGCCATAAAGCTGGCAAACGCGCCGACCAACACTCCCACAATCAACATCAGAACACGTCTTTGAAACCAATCCCCATCCGCTTTCTCGACAAATCTTCCTACCAGCAATAAGCTCCAACTCGCGACCACACTAATCAAACTGGACCAAGTGAACAACGCCCACGAGCCTGTCGACGATTGAAATAATGTCTCGGTCAAGGCTAGGCCCAACAGATTCAAAGAAACACAGACAACGGCAGACACCAGGAATCCACCGATCAGCGCTGTCGATCGCGACGTAATATCGACCTGACTCAATTTCGCCCGCATCGCCTCGTGAATCAGTTGTTGTTGCTTCCGTTGGTTCAATTTTTGAGGCTGTAGCTCGCCTTCAATCGGTGTGAGCACGACATTGCGAATCCCAAAATAAACCAAGTACAGCAATCCCAACCCCAGAGCGACCGGCAACAACCAAGGTGAATTGGCGGTAATCACGATGCCGAACAACAACATCACAAACACCTTGACTGGCGTCGAAACCGATGAATCCCGCAACCAATTTCCCGCACTATTCCACCCAGTCTGAATCGCCGCCGCAATCGGTTCGTTATTTGCGGTCGCGTTTAAATCTGACTCGGGCTTATTTCCCGGTTGGCCGGATAAAAACGGCCGGTCAACAAATTGGATGTCCGGTTGCCGCGCCTGTCCGTAGGCACTGTCGCGCAGTGGACCAAACAGGATCCCTGCTTCAGTGTCACTGCGTTCAAAATTGGGATTCTCTGTTTCATTGTTTGACTTGGCATTGGATGCAATCCCATAGCGAGTTGGCAACACGAATCGCTCTGCATTCAACACCGTTTTTGCAGCACCATTGCGGTCGTCTGACCATGGCAAAAATTGCCGCAACTCTTCGATGGATCGAAATCGCTGGTTCGGATCCTTAAGCAAGGCTCGTTGAATTGCCTCGCGAAAATCAAACGGAATTTCCGACAATTCGGGGTCCGCCGTAAGGTGCTTCATGATGATCTCTTGGCTGGATTCGCCATGAAACGGCACGTCACCGGTTAGCATCTCATAGAGGACAATCCCCATGGCATAGATATCAACACCTTTACCGTAAATTCCTTTGCCGACTTCCGGCGCCATGTAGTGAAACGTCCCTACCGTTTCGGTCTGACCGCTACGATGACTGTTAGATATAAACTTTGAAAGTCCGTAGTCACCGATTTTGATGACGTCTTCATCTTCGTCAAGAAAGATATTTGCCGGTTTCAGATCGCGGTGAACGATCCCCGAATCGTGGAGATACTCAACTCCGGCAGCGATCGGTGCAAACCAGCGTTCAATCTGATGGCCCGGCATTCCGGTTTCATTGACTTCGATAATGTCGCGCAAACTAGGGCCCGGCACATATTCCATCACGACCCAACTGTCGTCAACACCATCGGTTCGAATATCGAACAAAGCAATTAAATTCAGATGTTTTAGATTCAGGCAATTCTGAACGCCGCGGAGTTCGACATCCAGGTTTCTCTGAATACGCTTAAGAGCAACTTGCTTCCCGGCGTCGCTGGTCGCGAAATAAACTTCGCCAAAACCACCAATCCCGATGCCCTGCTGAATCGTATAGCCATCCAACGGCGTCGACCCCGGCGCGTAACGAAACCGCGCAGCAAAGCGATCTGACTGAATTGCACGCGGTTCTGGCTTCATTGAGCTCCCTGCGACTTGATCGGAAACATTCAATGTTTGAATCGAATAAAGTCGATTTCTATTAGATTCTAGCGTAGTCGGTTGATCCCGCATTTGTCCAGATTCTAAATTGTTTGCGATTTTTGCCTTTTCGTCGCTATATCGGTAACTTGTATCAGAAAAAGGCTTTGCCCGCGGTTGCCGGCAAAGCCCTTATTTTTCAGAAATTAATCGTTAGTTTTGGACAACTTCGTCATTAACCGAATCTTCAAACAGGTCTTGCATCCGCTCTAAGGCGCTGCGTTCCCCAACGATTGAATCTTCGTCAACCGGAATTTGACCAAGGTACTTCGGAACCATCTGCAACATTTCGGTATCAGCGTCAATTTGAGCACTGATGTCGTCGATCATTGCTGCAGCTCGTGCCAATTCGCTGTTGTCCATATCAATGGTACTGGCGGTCTTAGCAACATCGTTAACACGATTTCGAGCCCGTAGGTTTTCAATCTTGACTTCCAATTCACGTTGGAGTGCCTTGGCTTCATCAAGTTTGGCCATTGCTGAAACCACCGCAGATCGACGTGCTTCCAACACTTGTTCTTGGCTCTCGACTGTCTGCTTCGCTGTTTCAAACAAATCCAAACGGTGGTTCAAGTCTTCTTCAACGCGTGCGTTCGTGTAGACTTTGGCATTGGCCGCTGTGTAGTACTCGTCTCCAGACAACAAGTGGTTTTTCAAAGCCACCATTTGCTTCTTGCTGGTTGAGAGGTTTGCTTTGTTGTCAGCCAACTGTCGTTCCAAACGCTTAATGCCGGCCCTCTCTTTGGCAATCTGGTGCACCATTTGTTTGATTTCAGGGTTGATGCGTCCCAATTGATTCGTGGCAGCGTCGATTTGTGCCTCGATCGGAATCTGTTCTTTTACGGCTTGACGCACCTTGTTTGCTGCTGTCGATACATAAGGGACCAAACGACCGCCAAACAGGAAGCCCCCGACCAAAAGTAGTCCCAATACCCCCAGGGTCAATTTCTTGCACATTAAGTTTCCCTCCACGGAAA
The DNA here is from genome assembly GCA_965263475.1 of Mariniblastus sp. GTDB lineage: Bacteria > Planctomycetota > Planctomycetia > Pirellulales > Pirellulaceae > Mariniblastus. The sequence goes on along the minus strand of OZ253677.1, from coordinate 4,402,959 downwards.
AAGTGATTTGATTTGCGTTATTAAAAGCCCGACTGAGTTGTTTACGTCAATTTCGTGCCGTTCTCTGTGTTCTTCGGGGGTGGCATTTGCTTATTTAGAAAAATCGAAAAGTTTTTGTGGGAAGGCCCAAAAAACCTGCCGATTCCCAATGCAATTAAGGCAAACAAATTCCTTTTCGCGGAACCCGAGATGTGCAGTAAAACCCTGAAAAATAAAGATTTAAGCGAATCTTTTTTACGCCAAAGACAGGACTTGCACCGATTCCCCCGACAAAAACTCATTTTTTGAGCTGGGGAAATAGATCAACGCGTCGGCATGCCCCAATGCCCGCAAATCGGAAGAACCAAGCCATTTGAGCGGCCGAATCCGGCGGCTTGCCGAATCGTTATCAAGCCACATTGCCGGCCAATACGTTGGTCGATCGCCCCGGGCCACATGTCCAGTATCGAGTTCAGCGAGAGTCAACGTTGGCTGGAGATCTTGGTAGCCGTTCATCCGCGCAATGGCAGATCGTACAAACAATTGCAGCCCCACGAGACTACTAACTGGATTACCCGGCAAACCAAATACATACGTTGAACGATCGTTTTCGCGTCGCAGCACCCCAAACCAAATCGGTTTACCAGGCTTCACCCGGACTTTGTGAAAAACTTCGACAACCCCCGATGCTTGCAATAGCGAAGGGACCAAGTCCATCGTCCCCGCGGATACGCCTCCACTCAATACCAACAGGTCCGATTCCAACCCCAACGCGATTTTGGCTCTTAAGTCTTGCGGGTCATCGCGACCAATTCCCAAGTCTTGAGTGACGACATTCTGGTTTTGTAGCATCGCCACCAACATGGGCCCGTTGCTATTTCGTATCTGACCGGCGTGGGGTTTTTGATTCGCCAATACTAGCTCATTGCCCGTCGGCAATACCGCTGCATGAACTTGTCGGGCTGCTGTGACTTCATGCGCTCCAACTTCCGCCAGCAATCCGATATCCAGCGGCCGAACGCGGTGCCCGGGCGCGAATATTTGTTCCCCGCGTCCAAAAGATGCCGCTTTTTCGACCACGTACTTGCTTGGTTCAACACGATCGATCGAAAATGAAACGCGCTCATCCGATTCGTTGTCATTGAAAGTCGCCTGCTCGATCATGATCACGGCGTCTGCTCCATTTGGAAGAGGCGCCCCAGTCATGATTCGAGAACACTTTCCAGACGAGAGTGACTGAGTTGGCACGTCGCCCGCCACAATCGTTTCAACCACAGACAACACCGCTCCTGGCTGAATGTCCGCAGCACGGACTGCGAATCCATCCATCATGCTTTTCGTATGTGGCGGACTATCGACATCCGCATTTACGGCTTCCGTCAAGACTCGACCGACAGCGTTTTCCAACGGCACGCTTTCCGACCCGTTGGCCCGAACCGTTGTCGCGATCAACTCGAGTGCTTTTTCAATCTCAATCATCAGTGATTACAGCCGAACAAAGTTTTGTAGCAGATGGATTCCCGAATCCGTCAAGAAACTCTCCGGATGAAACTGGACGCCAAACGTAGGATGGTTCTTGTGCGCAATGCCCATGATTTCACCATCGCTACTTACCTCATCCGTCCACGCCGATATCTCAAAATCTTCCGACAAAGTATCTCGTTGAATCACCAAGCTGTGGTAGCGAGTGGCTACCATCGGATTTGGTAAACCATCAAAAATCCCACGTTGTTTGTGATGGATGTTATCCGTTTTGCCATGCATTAGTCGTTTGGCAGGTACAATCGTTCCACCAGTCGCTTGGCCAATCGATTGGTGACCGAGACAAACTCCCAAAATCGGTATCCGGCCGTGAAATCGTCGAACACATTCGACACTTATCCCAGCTTCATTAGGCGTACAGGGACCGGGCGAAATGATCAAATGACTAGGCTCCAGGCCTTCAATCGCATCGGCTTGAATTTTGTCATTACGAAACACCTGAATGTCGATTTGACGATCGATCAGGCCAAGTGTTTGGACCAGGTTGTAGGTAAATGAATCGTAGTTATCGATTAAGGCTATCATGTGGTTCAACCGAAAATATTTCCCAAACGGCGTAGCTTTCTGATTGCACTGCCGAATTCGAGATCATACCAGTCGATCCACAGTTCCAAAAGCAGCAAGCGCCGGCTACAGGTGTTACTCGGCCTTGCTTCGGTATCAATTCCGCGGTCAAGGACGGCAATTCCGCTTACATATCGCCACGGTTTTAGTGCCCTTTTTCACGCCAAGGCATATCCGCATCTTATTTCAATTGATGTTATTGGTCGAAGGTGCATAATCCATGCATCTCGGTCCATTTTCTGAGGAAACTCGATGCTCGCGCGATCAGCTTTATTCACTTGTCTGTTTGTGAATCTTTTTGTGTTTGGAAGCCCCGTGGACGGGCAACAATCAAAGTATTTTTACCGCCCCGCCAACAACGAACCGCATGTCGGGTTCGAACTTCCATCGATTGAAGATCGAAAACGGATCAAGCTCGAAGATTTTCGGGGCAAGAAACTATTGCTTTTTCACTTTGCGTCTTGGTGAGCAGGCTGCCGCAGAATGCTACCCGTGTGGTACAAAGCAGCAAAGCCTTTAATCGACGCTGGCGAATTGGCAATGTTGGGCGTTGTTCAGGAACAACATGCTGAGCGAGCTCGCTTATACAAGCAATGGAAACAATACGACTTCCCGATCGTTCAAGATGCTTCCACGCAACTCAATCTTTGGGCAGTGCCGATTCCGTTGTTGATCGATGAATATGGAATCGTTCGCAACAGCAAGCCGAAGCCGAGTCAACTGGCCAAGTTCGTTGACAGCGAGTTCGAGGCTGCGCAATCCAAACCTGACACACAGTCCACAAACCAAAGCGATTCCGAAGAGTGGATTTACAAAGGAAATATCGTTTTGCACGCAAAAAAACTGGACCCCAATAAGGCCGTCGATACGTTTAAAAAAGCTGTTGAAGCCGACGCCAAAAACGCGAAAGCGCTATTTAGCTTGGGAGTCGCATACCGCATGAGATTTGACGGTGAATCCCGTCAGGAAGGCGATTTTCAAAACGCTTATGAGTGTTGGAAAAAAGCGCTACAGATAAACCCAAACCAATACATTTGGCGACGACGCATTGAACAGTACGGTCCTCGACTGACCAAACCGTACCCGTTTTACGATTGGGTCGAGACTGCGATTAAAGACATCAAATCCAGAGGGGACACACCCGTCTCGCTGACCGTTCCACTGACGGGTACGGAAGTCGCCTCGGCGATTCGGCAAAACATCCAAGAGACGACCATCGAAAACCCAGATCCCGAAGCAAATATATTTGCTGACGAGTCGAATTTTCTAAAGCTGTCAGCTACAGTGGTTCCCAATTTGTTTTCGAAAAAAAGCATGCTTCGCGTTCATTTGGACTTGGACATTCAAAAAGCCAAATGGAACAAAGAGGGCGGGCCCATCAAGATCTGGATCGATGAATCTTCAGATGGGACACCGGAGAAACGACTGCTGGAGATTGCAGCCGATTTGGATGACAAAACGGAAATCGCCACCAAGACAATCGATTTTGAGTTTCAACCTAGAAATTCCAAAGCTGGTAAACTCAGTGGTTATGTCTTGTTTCACTGTTGTGACAATGACGGAGTTTGCTATTACTATCGGAAAGAATTTCAAATTCCGTTCCGTCGGTAATCAATATGAATCGGATTCAACCTCATTGGGTCGCGTGTGGGTTTGGCGCGGCTATCGTCGCCAGTGGGCTTTATCGCTTCTTGGCCGAGCCGGGTGGGTATACCGGGTTGTGGTTTGGAATTGTAATGGGCGCGATCGCAATTCTGGCCGGCGGATTGTTTTGGAGAGGCCAAAACATGGCGGCCAAATGTTCGGTTTGGGTAAGTATTGTCGTTGTCGGCGGCTGGTTCGTCTATGAAGCTTTGATCAAGAAGGGGCTGTCGAATCCCGAACCACGGATGATGATCATTATCGCGATAACTTTGTTCACCGGTATTTTTTTCGCACGTCGCCCCGTTTCGGACTCGAATCCTGCAAACATTGCCGGGCAACATGCAGATTAATTGTTGCGGCTGTCGTTGATCAAACAGCAACCCACAACCTATAATCCCGACGGCAAATTCCATTTGAGCCGTATTCTTACTTGCGAGTAATTCATGCGCAACACTGTATCTTTAGTTTTGGGCGGGGGCCGCGGTACCCGTCTTTATCCGCTTACCAGCATTCGGTCCAAGCCCGCCGTTCCACTGGGTGGGATGTACCGCCTGATTGACATACCGATTTCAAACTGCATCAACAGCGGTCTGAATCGAATTTTCGTTTTGACCCAATTCATGTCCACCAGTTTGCACGGCCACATTCGACGAACATACAACTTTGACTACTTCAACGGCGGGTTTGTCGAAGTTTTGGCCGCGCAAGAAACAATGAACGAAGGAACCGATTGGTATCAAGGGACGGCCGATGCGGTCAGAAAAAACCTGGTGCAAATTGACAAGCCCGGTGTTGAGTACGTTGTAATATTGTCTGGTGACCAACTTTACCGGATGGACTATCGCAGCCTGTTAGAAACGCATATTCAAAACAACGCGGCTGTCACTATTTCTTGTATGCCGGTAACCCGCGAAGACGCACGCGGTTTTGGAATCATGCAATTAGACGATACCGGACGCGTGAAAGGCTTCGTTGAAAAACCGCAATCCGACGAGGAGATTGACAAAGTTCAAACCGACCCAGCATGGATCGACGCCCGTGGTATCGAGTCCCACGGCCGAGACTGTTTGGCCAGTATGGGGATTTATGTATTCAACAAACAACTGTTGGTCGACCTATTGAAGAACAATGACCACGCGGACTTCGGACGAGAAGTATTCCCAGACGCGATCGCCAGCCACCATGTTCAAACCCATTTGTTCGACGGATACTGGGAAGACATCGGAACCATTCGTTCGTTTTACGAAGCCAATCTGAGCATGACAAGCGAAGCACCGCATTTTCAGTTGTTCACACCCGAGTCGCCAATTTTCACGCGTGCTCGATATTTGCCGCCGTGCAGAATTGCCGGTGCTACCGTTCGCAATAGCTTGATCTCCAATGGATGCATAATTGGTGAAGGTTGCACCATCGAAAACAGCATTGTCGGCTTGAGAACCGTGCTCGGGCGCGACGTCACGATTCGCAACTCAATCATTATGGGCGCTGACTTTTATGAAAATGAACCGGCTGCAAATCTGATCCCGGTGGGTATCGGCGACTCGACCGTCATCGATGGCGCGATTGTCGACAAAGACTGTCGCATCGGCAAAAACGTGACGATCATTAACGAAACTGGCATCGACGACTCCCGGCAAGACCATCCGGTTTGCGTCGTGCGGGATGGAATTCCGGTCATCATCAAAGAATCCCAGGTTGCCGACTGCATGAACCTGGGCCAACTGTTGTCCTAAGACCTGATTTGCGGTATCGCCACGCTATTGTTTCAATTCCCAATCACATATCGGATTGGTCTTGGTTAATCGAAACCAATCTGCGTCGCGTTCGCGTTTGATTTTCACGTGGTTGACTTGATCATCGTTAAACTCCACGAACAAACGGTTCTCAAGTTTGAATACGTCAGCTTGTTTGAATACATCAGCTTTTTGAATACATCAGCTTTTGAGGCTGGCACCATTTCGAAATAAAGCCAAGTTTTCTTAACATCAATTTCTGCACCAACCCATCGAATTGTCCACGCCGATGAGTCGGCACCAACAAGTTTGAAGTTGTTCCTAAGGTATTTCGGGACGTGTTCTTTGACGTTGTCTTCGTTCAACTTTAGAGTCTCTTCGACCATTTTCTCAAGGGCTTTTTCCAAGTCTTCTGGCCAAACGCAAAGCGAAACTTCGAACCGACCCGTCTTCGTATTGAATTCGATTTCGGCTAGCGATGTGTGATTCGGGTGCGATAGCACTTGAGTAAACACCGCGAAACATAGTGTTGCAGCCCATGATTGCCAAGTCAAACGATCCGCGACAGCTACCACGCGATCAAATACCATCATCACGATCTTCGCGTTCCGGCTTGTCTTCCATCCCTTGAGCTTTTTGCATGTCGTTCAATCGCTTTCGCTGCTTGTACAACTGAAATCTCGATTTCGCAATCTTGGGCGGAAACGAATTGTTGTCGATGTTGATGTCGGCCGTTTCCAAACGCGGATCCAGCTGCAAACTGACGACTTCTTTTTCCGTAATCAACAATTTGGCCACGCGCTCATTGTTCTTATTCCAAATCTCGGCAGGAAATCGAAACATTTCAGTCGTTCCATCCGTATAGGTGACTTCCAAGATCACGGGCATTACCAAACCACCAACATTCTCAAATCCAATCAAGTAGAAGTTGCTGGACTCGTTCAAAAACTTTTCTTCACCGTCTTCCAGCTTTCCGATGAATCGCTCGTACTCGCGGCGATCTTGTTCCGTCACATCCAATTCATCAAATGCGTTATAAAAGTCCTTCAAGTCTTGGAACGTGTCCAAATATTTCGGCAGGTCTTGATTTCGTTCTTTTGAAAGCGTCAGCGGTTCGTTTTCACGGGTTTCTTTTTGCAATCCTTTTTCGGTTTCGGGATAGCGCGTATCCACATTCATCCGTCGAACATCCGTGATCCTCAAATCAACATGATCGGTGGTATAAAACCACCCACGCCAAAACCAATCCAAATCAACGCCGGAGGCATCTTCCATTGTTCGAAAAAAGTCAGCCGGCATTGGCCGTTTAAATTTCCACCGATTGGCGTACTCCTTAAACGCAAAATCGAACAGCTCGCGTCCCATCACGGTTTCTCGCAAAATATTCAATGCCGTCGCTGGTTTCGCATAAGCGTTGGGTCCGAATTGCAAGATTGACTCACTATTGGTCATGATTGGAACCTGGTTTGGACTGGCCATGTACTGGACGATATCCTGCGGCTCCCCTCTTCTCGACGGGTAATCCTGCTCCCATTCCTGCTCGGTCAAATATTGCAAAAACGTATTTAATCCTTCATCCATCCAGGTCCACTGGCGTTCGTCGCTGTTTACGATCATTGGAAAATAATTGTGCCCGACTTCGTGGATAATCACCGAAATCAAACCGTACTTGGTTCGCTTGGAGTACGTACCGTCTTCTTCAGGTCGCGGTCCATTAAAGCAAATCATTGGATATTCCATCCCGCCCACCGGGCCATTCACTGAAATGGCAACGGGATAAGGGTAATCAAATGTGTATCGGGAATAAACGTTTAACGTATGAACAATGGCATGCGTCGAATACTTGCTCCAAAGCGGCTCACCTTCGTTGGGGTAATAGGACATGCACCAAACTTTTTTACCATTTAATTCGTGTCGGATGGCATCCCAAATGAACTTGCGACTCGCCGCAAACGCAAAGTCCCGGACGTTTTCAGCCTTAAAACGCCAAGTCTTTGTTGACGTCGATCGGTCGTCCTCATTAGCAAGCGCCTCGTCCGGCGTCACGATAAACACTGGCTCCGTTGCCGATTCCGCTTGTCGCAAACGTTGCCGTTGTTCGTTGGATAAAATCTGATCTGCGTTTTGCAATACGCCGGTCGACGCAACAATATGATCTTCCGGGACCGTGATGTTCACATCGTAGTCCCCGAATTCCAATGTAAACTCGCCGCGCCCGAGAAATTGTTTGTGTTGCCATCCGGTCACATCGGTGTAAGCGCAAAGTCGCGGGAACCATTGCGCCATCTCATAGATGCAGTTGCCATCCTCTTCAAAGAATTCGTAACCGGTCCGCCCGCGAACTTCTCGAGAGTTGTTAATCTTGTAATTCCAATCGACCTGAAATTTAAATGATTCGCCATAGGCTAGTGGCTGCGGCAAATCCACGCGCATCATGGTTTTGACGATCGTGAAGTCCAGCTTTTTGTCCGTGGAACAGTCGGCACAACCGGTCACGTTCAAGCCGCCTTCAAACGACTGGCGGGCCATTAAGCTACGGAATTGCCGGAATTCAAGACGATCCAGGTCGTCGGTCGTACGGGCTAAATTTGCTTCCGAATGGGGTTGGCGAATATTCGCATCCAACTGCAACCAAAGATATTTCAACGTATCCTTGCTGTTGTTTCGATATGTGATCTTTTCTGTTCCATACAAATGTTGTTTTTGGTCGTCGATGCGAACGTCTATCACATAGTCGACGGATTGTTGCCAATACTCGTGACCGGCGTCACCGGAGGCAGTACGGTAATCGTTGGGAGTTGGTAAAATCTCTTCAAGTTGACGAAATTTGTCTGCTTGATCGAACTTTTCAATTTTTTCGTCATCCTGAAGGGCGAAGGCGTTGCAGCCGATTGCCAATAGAATGACCAAAACTCTCAAAAACAATCGTCGTTTGAATACGTGTACCACAGGTGCGACTCGGAAAAATGGACGGTTGAGAAACCGTAAAGTATAGTCCAGATTTTGCAGCCTGTGACGTTGCCTAAGTCACACTGGAAAACGGAATCCCATGATTGATGCGATTCGCGGGTTTGCTACAACAATGGGCGATCAATTCTCACAAGAGACGCAATAAGATGAAATTCTTCCAACACAACTTTGATCAAATTGAAGATTACCTTCACCATCGGTCACCTTATCTGCTGATTCACGATATCGTTTCAATCGCGGACCGCCAAATCGTGACAACCAGTGAAGTCAGATCCAGCGATGATTTTATCAAAGGCCACTTCCCCGGTGCCCCCATTTTGCCAGGCGCCATGATGCAAGAAATGTCGACCCAATCGGCTGGAATATTGATCGCCGCCAGACATAACCCGATGAAGGAATACAATACCCATGATCCGTTTTTCAATGAGTACGCCCTGGGCGTGTTGGTCAAAATCAAGAATGCTCGCTATCGTGGTTTCGCGCGCCCCGGGGACCAATTGACGATTACAGTTCAGCTGGAAGAAAGAGTCGGACACGTATTCGATTTTTCGTGCAATCTCTCCGTTAGCGACAAGACAATTATGCGAAATCAATTTCAGCTGGCGAACATCCCGTCGTCGACATTGCAGGGAGAAGAAGTCTAAACAATTGACAAATTTTATTGTTGCCTCAACCGCGCCAGAATACGGTCATAATTCTCCTGCGGCACTACTTTGTATTCTCGGAACTCACCGTTGACGGCTGCGATCGCATCGTTCAGGAAAAACTCTTTGACTTCAGCGCCGTGATCCATCAAACAACAAAAGACGTCGGCAGACCCGGCAACGATGGCCCAGCCCGCTGCCGAATTATTGTGTATCTCGCCCGATAACGCGTTGATGTCAGCGCCATAGCTGATCAAAGCGTTGGCGGCAGCGAAGTGATCCTGCCAAGCCGCTTGATGGAGCGGCATCGCATCATCGTAACCCCCACGAATATTTGGATCGCTGCCCCGTTTCACCAACAACGCAATCACCTCCGTTTGATTGCCCTTGGCCGCGGCATGCAACGGCGTGCAGCCAAGCCCAACAGTAAACGTCATAATATTATGAACGTCGTGTTCAGGCCCCGAGGGAAACGTCTCTTGGTCAATCTTGAGATTCAACACGCCGGGATCTTGGTCAATCAATGCCTCGATCGTTTCGATATCACCAGCCAAGATAGCAGAAAAGATATCCGGTCGAGCGCCTTGACGAATCAAGTACTTGGCGATCTCAGGGCGCGAATCGGCAAGATAGTGTACTGGCGTACTGTAGTGATCCAAACATCGAGCTTCCAAATCGGCACCACGATCCAATAGCAGCTGGGCCGCTGCGGTGGTTCCAGCAAAGTGCAACGGCTGGCACCCGTCACCACCGGGCTCGCCGACCCGCTCCGGCGACTCATCTAGCATTCGATTCAAATCAGCGATGTGCCCCATCGCGGCTGCAGTGTGAATATCAAGCTCCGCCCCCTTGTCCAACAGAAAGCGTGCCAATTCCATTTTGTTACTGTGAATCGCGCTGTGCAACGGACTCCATGGCCCCATTTCCCAATCACTTCGCCGATTCAGATCAGCGCCCAACTCACAAAGCGTCTCAATCATCTCACGGTCGTCTTTGAATGTGACGCAAGTCAACGGCGTTGCCCCAAAATACTGATAATCATATGCCTGCAAAAGTTCCGGCTGACTCGCAACCATGTCGCGAACCAATTGCACATGCCCGCATTTGATAGCGGTAAAGAATTCGTTTTCCACTTCAGTATTAGATTTCGTCATCGCCATTCTCGAAAACTATTGGGATCGCCGCTTCAACCGACCGGAGATAATCGATACTCCCGGTGACTAGTTTCTCAATTCCAGGACTATAGTCAAAGACTTCAACCGAAATCCAACCGGTATATCCGACTTCGATAAGCGTACCAAGAATTGGAGCAAATTTTACATCGCCCATTCCCGGTCCTTGTCGGTTTGGATCGTTGGCATGGAAATGATGGAAGTGACCGAGGTTGTCTTTAATGATATCAGAATAAGATTCTGTTTCGGTCGACATGGCCTTGACATCCAAGTGCAGTCGCACCATTGGTGAATTCAGTTTCTCGATGATCTGAACGGCTGAATTGGCCGTATTCATAAAGTTGGTCTCTTCTGGACCAAGGGGCTCCAACGCCAACGTAACGTTTGTGGACTCTAGCTTGGGAAGTAGAAGCTCGAATACCTGTACTGCGTTTTCAACCGCCTGTTCACGCGACGAGTCGTTTTCTACGTTGCGCTCGTTCGGTGAACCAAACACCATCGTGTCTCCCCCTAGATCACAACATAGTTGAGCGAGCTCCGACAGATACGCCGCTGTGTTTTGGCGTTGGGTAGAATCAGCCGACGTCAAATGAAAACCGCTAGTTCCCGCCAACAGCCAATGCAAGCCAACGATGGACAAATCGTTTTTTGCGGCAGTTTGGCTAATCTCCGAGCGTCTCGCGGCCGTTACCTTGCTTATCGCGTTCGAAATCGTAAACGGAGCGATTTCAATACCGGTGTAACCCGCTTGCCTCGCATGCGCAAACGCCCGTTCGAAACTCCAGTCTTGGTACACTTCGTTACAAATCGCATATTTCAATGACATAGCTTCGACCGGGTTTTGTCGGAATGAAAATGATGTACAAATGAGCCGTGAAACAACTCATTTTCTAGGTGCTGCGCTATCCATGCAAGAGACAGTTCAAGTTGATTTAGACGAACGAAGCTATACGATCGCGATTGAGAGTGGAATTCTCGACCACTTGGATCATCTGCCGCTTTGGTCTGCGTTGAATCATGCCGTCGTCATTTCCGATAGAAAAGTGGCTTCGTTTTACCTCGAAAAAATCACCACTCAGCTCAGAACTTCGGGTATCCGACTGGACTCCATTGTTGTTCCCGAAGGGGAAGTATCGAAATCAGTAAATCAGCTTGAATTCATTTGGAATCAACTGCTCGATTTAAAGGCCGATCGAAAATCAACGGTCGTTGCATTGGGGGGCGGCGTAGTGGGTGACCTCGCGGGTTTCGCGGCAGCGAGTTTCGCGCGCGGAATCGACTTTGTGCAAATACCAACGAGCTTGTTGGCTCAAGTGGACAGCAGCGTTGGTGGCAAAACTGGAATCAACTTGCCTGATTCAAAGAACATGGTTGGGGCGTTTTGGCAGCCCAAGACCGTAATCATTGACCCGGATGTATTGTCAACTCTGGACGTCGCCAATTATCGTGCCGGTCTTGCCGAAGTCATAAAGTACGGTGTGATTATGGATGAGTCGTTTTTCACATTTCTCCAAGCCAATGCCGAAAAGATCAACCGCCGCGATTCGGACGTCATGACGTCAGTCATCGCAAAATGCTGCCAACTGAAAGCTCAAGTCGTCCAAGAAGACGAACTGGAAACGACCGGCCGACGAGCCATTTTGAATTATGGACACACCTTCGGGCACGCGATCGAAAACGTGTTTGGCTATGGCCACTACTTGCATGGTGAGGCGATCGCGATCGGTATGCACTGCGCTGCCAAATTGGCTTGCCGACTCGGCAAAGTCGACTCATCATTCGTCGAGACTCAACAAAAATTAATCAAAGCCTTCAATTTACCGATCGAAATCGATGACCACAGTCAAAAACCATCGCTCGTTAAAGCGATGCACAGAGACAAAAAAGTCATGAGCGGGGTTTTAAAGCTGATCCTGCCAACACGAATTGGGCATGTGGAGCATTGCGAAGCACCACCGGATGATGTTCTAATAAAAGTCTTTTAGCAACTCACTACAATCCAGGTCACGGATGAAGACTTGCCTACAATCCACCCAATCATCACGCGATTTACTGACCTTGACTTTGGTCCCAGGCATCGGACCTAAGACCTTAAATTCACTGTTGGAATACTTCGATTCGCCGAGCGAAGTTTTGCGCCAGAGCACTGATTCTTTACAACAGGTTCCCGGAGTCGGGCCAAAATTAGCGAAAGAACTGTCGCTGGCCCGCAAAACGATCAATGTGGATGCCGTGCTTCAATTGTGCCACGAAAATGTCATTCAAGTCTTGCACCCCAGTGACCTTGATTATCCCAAACCCCTGGTTGAAATCCACAACCCGCCGGCAACTTTATATGTTCAAGGCGAACTACAAGAAACGGACGCTCTAGCCATTGCGATCGTGGGCTCTCGACATGCGACCCAATACGGAAAACGGATTGCCGAAAGACTAGCGCGTGGTTTGGCGTCGGCAGGGTATACGATCGTATCGGGGTTGGCGCGCGGGATTGATGCTGCCGCGCATCGGGCTGCAATGGAAGCCGGAGGTCGTACGTTGGCAGTCCTGGCTGGCGGCCTGTTGAATTTGTATCCGCCGGAGCATGCTGATTTGGCCGAGCAAATTAAAATGCAAGGTGCTTTGCTGACCGAAATGCCGCCACACCATCCACCCAAAAGCGGAGCTTTTCCGCAACGGAACCGAATTGTCTCGGGATTGTGTTTAGGAACAATCGTCATTGAAGCGGCACAGCGAAGCGGAGCTCTAATTTCTGCGCGTTTAGCGATGGAGCAAGGGCGTGAAGTCTTTTCGGTACCCGGACCGGTAGACAGTCGGATGTCTCAAGGATGCCATCAGTTGATTCGCGATGGAGCGACGCTGGTCGAATCCGCCGAAGATGTATTGACCGAATTGGGCCCACTTACCCATCCAGTAAAAAACGCAACCGGTGATCAGGTCCATCATCCAGCCGAATTGAAGCTAACCGACCAAGAAAACTTTGTCTTACAAGCGATCGAAACATTGCCCACCGCGATCGAAACCATTGTCGAAAACACGGGAATAGCGATGCCCAACGTTTTGTCCACGATCAGTGTCTTGGAAATCCGCCGCTTGATACGACGTGTCAGTGGAAACTCGGTCGCCAGGATCAATTGACCGCGCTGGCGATCCGGCGGCCAGCGGCAACAGAAGGCGCAAGAGACGCCTGCATCGCGAAATAGATAGAAAACAGCAGGCTGCCAAACAGCAAATCACCTGCGACGGTAAATTTGAAAAACGGTACCCCGGCCAACAAGGAAGTAACAACGCCGTCAAACGTCGCCGGATACCATGGCATAAACAAACTGGTCGCCGCGTTGGTCGCCACAAAAAACAATATCGAAGTACCCAAAGTCACGCCGATAAACCGGCACACTCGGGCACTCCAAGACGAATGATTTAAAAACTGATGCTGCAACCAACTGCCCATCGCGATAGCAACCATCAGTGTCCCATAGACCGTTACCATCAATGGTAGCTCGTAAAACCCGATTGCAAAATCAGAAACCAACATAGCCCCAATCATCGCGATCGCGGACAACCATCGGCTGTGACAATAAAAGCCCAAAAAAATCGCTATCGCAAACACCGGCTTAAAATTTGGCCAGTCCAAAAGCAAGAATCGGCTGGCGATGGCCGTCAATATCAACAAGCCAACCACCACAAATAAGTATAAAGGGTTTGGTTTATTCATCGAGGATTTGAGAGGGGGTGCGATTTCAATCCGTTTACTCTTCCAAAAAACTAAATCCTGCGCGCGGACCGTTTTTTGTAAAGGTCAATACCTCTGGGCCATTTTCGGTCATCAAAATGGTATGTTCGAACTGAGCCGAAACTTTTCCGTCAGCGGTCCGTACCGTCCAGCCGTCCGTTGGGTCACCCACGGTCCGAGCCGTTCCTCCGTTGATCATGGGCTCAATCGTAAAGCACATCCCAGCGTACAATCTTTCTTGTCGTGAGGTTCGGTTGGGAACATGCGGAATATTTGGAGGTTGATGAAATTTTTGGCCAATGCCGTGGCCAATATATTTGTCGACCACTCCAAAACCGTGATAGTTGGCGTTCACATGGGCAACGATCGACTCACCTATTTGAGAAATCGGGCAACCCGTCTCGATCGCATCAATGGCAACGTACAGACACTCGAATGCGCACTGCGTCACTCGTCTCGCATCCTGGTGCACGTTCCCGATCAAAAACGTCTCGGATTGATCGCCGTGCCAGCCATTCACGATTGACGTCAAGTCTACGTTGGCAATGTCCCCACTCTTTAAAACGTATGAGCCTGGAATACCGTGGCAAATCACATCGTTGATGCTGATGCAGCAGCTTTTGGGGAACGGATATTTGTCGCCTGGGTACCCCAAGCAAGCCGGCGTATGACCGTGGTCCAAAGTATAATCATGGACCATTTTATCAATCGAATCGGTTGTATTGCCTTCAACAACATAAGGACGAATAAAATCCATGACCTGGGCATTGAACTGCCCTGCCTCGCGCATGCACTCACGCTGCTCATCGGTTAACCGGTATTTTGCTCTTCGTCTAATCAATGAATTACTATTGTCCGGCAGTGAAAATTATTTTTCCTCAGTTTATCAAAGAGGCTCACAAAAACTACCTGATATTCAGCGTGACCACTTGATTATGTGCGACGAATTGTTCAAGTTTTCGGGATTTTGTCGAACGAATTCAGGCTGATTTGTCTGATGCCCACGTTGGAGCAGATTTGATAAGATGTTCTGCTTGTTTTTGTAAGACGCAGGGATACTTCGGGTTGGAGAAGGCGAATCACCGAAGTTGAGACTTAATAAGAGAGATATTCAGTGCCCAAATACAATCCTGCTGAAATCGAGCCGCGATGGCAAAGATTTTGGGAAGAGAACAAGACGTTTAGCACACCGAAGCAAGTGTCCGGCGAAAAAATTTACGTCCTGGATATGTTTCCTTACCCGAGTGGAGAAGGTTTACACGTCGGCCATCCCGAAGGCTACACTGCCACCGATATTGTCTGTCGGTACAACCGGACCATCGGCAAGTCTGTGCTTCATCCAATGGGTTTTGACTCGTTCGGACTACCAGCAGAAGAACATGCCATCAAAACCAATACGCCGCCGCGCGAATCCACCGAAAAAAATATTGACAATTTCAGACGTCAACTTAGGTACTTGGGCTTCAGCTACGATTGGGAGCGAGAAATCGCCACAACCGACGTCGATTATTTCAAGTGGACGCAGTGGATTTTTCTAGAGCTGTTTGACACCTGGTTCGACCCGGAAACTCAGACTGGGAAACCGATCGACGAGCTTCCTATCCCGGAAGACATTTTAGAGCAAGGCTCGACAGCCATCGCACTCTACCAAGATGAATTCCGGTTGGCCTACCAGGCCGACGCATTGGTCAATTGGTGTCCTGCGTTGGGCACTGTTTTGGCCAACGAAGAGGTCATTGACGGGCTTAGCGAACGTGGCAGCCACCCAGTTCAGCGCATTCCACTCAAGCAATGGATGCTTCGAATTACTGCCTATGCCGATCGTCTCGAAAATGACTTGGACGATGTGAATTGGCCAGATGGTGTTAAGAAACTACAGCGTGATTGGATCGGGCGCAGCATTGGTGCAGAGGTCGACTTCTACATCGGCGACCCCAAAAAATATCGGGACTGGCAAGCCGCCCGGGCGAACTCCGGGTTCCCGCGTAAAGCTTTAGAGGACGAACTTAGAATTTACACGACTCGACCGGATACGCTATACGGTGCCACCTACATGGTCATCGCACCAGAGCACCCTCACGTCCAACGGCTGACGACTGCCGCTCAGGAAAAATCGGTTCACGAATATTGTGAAACGGCGGCAGCGCGCAGTGACCGCGATCGTCAGGATGACAAACGAGCGAAGACGGGCGTGTTTTCCGGCAGCTACGCCATCAACCCTGTCAACCAACAGCCGATTCCAATCTGGATTGCCGATTATGTATTGATCAGCTACGGGACTGGAGCAATTATGGCAGTGCCAGCACACGACGAACGTGACTTTGAATTTGCAACGAAGTTCGAATTGCCGATCCAACCGGTTGTCCATCCCGGCGCAAAAACTGAATTAGATATCGACGCCGTTCTAGCAGGTAAAGCTTGTTTCGCTGGCCAGGGCCAAGCGATCAACTCTGGTGAATTTGATGGGCAGCAAACCGAGAGTTTCAAGACAAATATTATCGCCAAGATTTCCGGCGAAGGCGTGGGGCGCCAAGCTGTCAATTACAAACTGCGAGACTGGCTGTTCAGCCGTCAGCGATTCTGGGGTGAGCCGTTTCCGATTCTTCATGAACTGGATGATGAAGGCATTCCAACCGGCGTTGTCGTTGGCGTCGCTCCGGAATCACTGCCGATCGACCTACCACCGATCGACGATTACAAACCGCATGGCCGCCCAGAACCGCCGCTAGAAAAAGCCGATGAAGACTGGCTCTACCCAGTTATCGATGGAAAACGTTACAAGCGAGAAACCAACACCATGCCTCAATGGGCAGGCTCCTGTTGGTATTACTTGCGGTTCATTGATCCCAAAAACGATCAGTGTTTTGTCGATCCCGATTTGGAAAAACAATGGATGCCGGTGGATCTCTACGTCGGTGGAGCGGAACACGCGGTCCTGCACTTATTGTACGCACGATTCTGGCACAAAGTACTGTTCGATCGCGGCCATGTTTCGACATCCGAGCCATTCAATCGGCTCGTCAATCAAGGAATGATTCTCGGCGAGATGGAATTCACGGGCTATCGTGATGCCGATGAACAATGGGTTACTTGCGACGATGTAGAATGGGACGAAGAACGAAAACCGGTTTGCAAATCGTCCGGCAAACAATTGCACACCGTCAAACTGGAAGCCGATCAAGTTCAAAAACAAGGGGAACGTTTTGTCTTGAAATCAGACGAAGCGATCGCGATTGATAGTCGCGCTTTCAAGATGTCGAAGAGCCGCGGCAATGTCATTAACCCCGATGAAATTGTTGCCGAATATGGTGCCGACTCGTTGCGGCTTTACGAAATGTTCATGGGCCCGCTCGAACAATCCAAACCTTGGAGCATGGCCGGTGTCAACGGAGTCAAAACCTTCCTTGACCGCGTTTGGCGAATGATCATTGACGACAAAGCCGAAAACATTCAACTAAGCCCTTCCATTTGCCAAGACGAAGCAACCGATGAACAGCTGCGCGTCTTGCATAAGACGATCAAAGCGGTTCAAGACGATATTGAAAGCCTCAGTTTCAATACCGCCATCGCGCGGATGATGGAGTTCGTTAACTTCTTTACGAAACAAACCAAGCGACCGGTTTCCGTCATGCAACCGTTTTTGGTCATCCTGTCTCCCTTTGCACCGCACCTTGCCGAAGAACTGAATCAAGCTCTCGGTAACCAAGAATCGCTCGCGTACGGGCCTTGGCCAGAGTACGATCCACAGCTTACCATCGATCAAACGATTGAGATTCCGCTCCAGATCAATGGAAAGATCAAAGCCAAAATCCAGGTGGAACGCGGCACCTCGAAAGAAAAACTGCAAGCGCTGGCGATGGCACACGAGAAAATCGCCGCAGCGATTCAAGGGAAAGAAATTCGCAAAGCCGTCGTGGTCCCTGACCGATTGGTCAACATTGTAGTCACTTAGGACTCAGCTTGTTTTTTGGACTTCAAAACCGTCCGATTGCTTGCTGGACCGAAGCGCATACTTGTCTTTAATCGCAAATAAGCATATTTCTTTGCGGTTAAAGGCAAGCTGCCGAGTCTTAACCACCTGAAACCCGAGCTCCCGGATCGTCGCGTTCCACTGGCCAATGTTTTGGGCCAATGAAAAGTCAGAGAGCTTTAGCGTCAAAACCATGCCGCGAATTCTTGACACATGCTGGTTGGTGACGATTTCCTTGACGGTATCCAGCGTATAGTTTGGCGCAACATTGATGTCAGTGAATAACCATCGAACGTGTTTGAGTTCTTTTTTCCGAACGTCTTTGCCTCGGCATTTAAAATGCGTCAAGTTTTCGTGTTCGGCAATGCCCGGATCCAAATCAGCGGGATCGATGGCGATGACCTGGGCGCCTTTTTCAAGCAACAATTGGCAGGCACCACCGGGGCTACTACCGATTTCAGCACAAATATCTCCAGGTTGAATGTGGATTCCCGACCACAGCAAAGCTTCTAGTAACTTAAAATAAGCTCGGCTTACCGCGTCATCATTTTGCGCGATCCTGGGAGTTCCGCCCGGCCATCTTTGAAACCGAGTTGCTGCGAAATGAAAACCGATAAACCAATGATTGGGTTCCACCAGAATCACGTCCAATACTTGTTGGTCTGGCTTTGCATGCCGATTTATCTTTAAATCAGTGGCGCGCGTTTCATTGATCGCATCTCCCAAATCCTGACCGATTTGACTGGCCAACACGGAATCGCCTGGCTCAAAACCACGACCGCCTGGGACGGCCGAGTCACGTTGCCAAACATGCAAATGTTCGGACATTCGCCACTTGTTTTCAAGTTCGAGAACGAACTTTCGTTGCTGCGCGAAATCCTCAGACTTGAGACTCGCAATCGACCAACCGTACGTGCGGCTAAACGTCGATTTGAGTACGAATTTTTCGGGTAGCTCATTATCTTCGACTTTGAATGTCAAAAAACCCGGTCGCGAAAACGCGAATTTTAAACCGACGTGGTTCTCAAGTATTTCTGATTTGCAAACCGATTCTGCCCCGTTTTGGCAAACGACAAAAATAAAACGTGAAGTCATGGTACCGATCGGGTTCGAGTGCTAGCAGACAAACCAAGATCATAGTCACATTTTCACATTCGTCCACAAACAGGATCACGATTCGGAATGAATGATTGATATAGGACATCGAATCCCGTTGGGATAAAATTGTCAGCACATTCGATTACTAGCTGACGTTTTCGCAAGCATCAAGCGTTACGACCAGCAACGCCAAGATCCATTGTTTAGGCACAAGGAGGGCTCCAATGGCAGAGGCTTTCAAATTTGTACACGCATCCGATTTCCATTTGGACCAGCCGATGCACGGTCTATCGGAATTGCCGCTACATCTGAAAAGCGTTTTGGCCAACGCGCCTTACGGAGCAGCGCGAAAGGTATTTGATATCGCGATTTCAGAACGCGTTGATTTTATTCTTTTATCGGGTGACCTATTCGATCTGTCCTCCAGTGGTCCGCGAGCTGCCGCGTTTTTGTTGAGTCAGTTTGAACGCGTGGGTGACAAGGGTATCGAAGTTTATTGGTGTTCGGGCAGTGTTGATCCGATCGATCGCTGGCCGGCCAGTATTGAGTTACCGCCGAATGTGGTGACGTTTTCGGCTTCGGTTTTAGAAGACGTAACTCATCGCCGAGATGGCAAAGCCATCGCAAATATCTACGGCATTGGCTACGACGAAAAACGTCAAACCGCTGCGGACTTTATCACCGACTCCAATGACGTATTCCCAATCGCGATCGCCCATGGCGAATTCGATTCGGCAACGATGCCGTTCGACGAGATTCGATATTGGGCCTTCGGCGGTCGGCACAAATCGACCAAACTGGAGAAACCGGGTTCACTCGTTGCATACCCTGGAACGACGCAAAGTCGTTCGCCAAGAGAAACAGGTACATTCGGCTGCAATTTATGTCGCGTCGACAGCAACGGTAAATTGCGTGTCCAAAGTATCGAGACGGATTCGATTCGTTGGCTTCCGCAGAAGGTTTCCATTCACGAATCGATCGGCGAACAAGATCTGCAAAACGTATTGTCAGAACGCGCTTTGAAAATCTTGGCGGATCAAACCGATCAACTTTGCTTGATTCACTGGAATCTCGCACCGACAGGCGATTTCAATCCAGGCCTGCGTTATCGTGATCGCATTGCCAAAGTCTTGGATTGGTTGCGTGATGAGTTTGGGCGCGGAGAAAATGGAATCTGGAGTGTTCAAGTCACGGTCGATCCGCCGACCAACATTCCAAACTCATGGTACGAGGAAGACACGATCTTGGGTGAGTACCTCCGTGCAATCGGAAGATACCAAAGCGACGATTCCCTAAATTTGTCATTGCACGAATACCTTCCGCTGTTGGCTGAGAACAACGAATGGTCTGGCGTCGCTCGCGTGCCCAAGGACAGAAGAAATGCGACACTGCAAAAATCGGCCTTAGTCGGAATCGAATACCTGAGCATCGAAAAAGAACTGGCTGAATTGTCAGTCGAATAAATAGAAACCAGCAAATAAAAACTGCGACAAGGAGTGGCCGCGGTGAGAATCACAGACATAAACGTAGATGGCTTTGGAGTCTGGAAAGGACTTAATATTGAATCCCTTTCCGACAACACAACCGTTTTTTACGGCCGGAATGAGGCTGGAAAAACGACCCTGATGCAATTCATCCGTTCGATGATGTTCGGTTTTTCATCGGACCGTCGCGAAAAATACATTCCACCGGTTTACGGTGGTCTCGCGGGCGGAACGGCAGAAATCGTTGGCCCGCAAGGGGATTTTGAGATTCAGCGTCACGTCGACCCGAATCGCGTCAATGATATTGTCGGCGACTTGTCGATAACCGACACGACTGACGGAACGATTCACGGTAAGGCCAAACTTGGCAATTTGCTGTCAGAAATTGACGAATCCATTTTCAACAACGTTTTTGCCATCGGTTTGCGTGAGATCCAAGAACTCAACGCGTTGAACAGCACTGATGCTTCCGACATGTTGTACAAGTTGACCAGTGGATTGGACCGGGTTTCACTGGTCGATGTAATGCGGGATTTAAAAGCGCGACGGGAAAATATCTGGGGCACCGATGCGGACAACGATTCGCGGTTGAACGAACTGGCCAACCGCAAGACGAAGTTGATGTTCGAGATCGAAGAACTCCTAGCTCGCTCAAAACGATGGTCAAAAATCGCATCACAAACCAACGAAGTTTCGATCGAACTGGAAGAAATCAATGAACAATTGGCTAGTTTGGAACGCGATTCTCGTTTGCTTGAAGTCGCAATGCAAATCAGTGATCGTTGGAAATCACGGTTGGTTTTGACCGAACAAATCAACAGTTTCGGCAAACTGCCCGACCCACGCGAAATCTCTGTGGAAACATTGGACACGTATAACAACAAAATCATCGCTCAAAAAGAACGCCGCGATCAGATTTTAGCTCAACGCAAACAAATCAAGCGGGAGGCTTTGGAACTTCCAATCAACCGCCGACTTTGGGGCCAAAAAGCGCGCATCGACGCATTGGCCGAACACGCACCGTGGGTAGAATCCCTGCAACGGCAGGTCGACAAACTGCGGCACGATATCGATGTCATTGAAAACAGCTTATTGGGTGAAGTCGACGGTCTGGGAACTCAGTTGCAAATCCGCAACAAAGATGTTCGCGATTTGGGTAACCGAGGTTTTTCGACTTTGAAAACGACGGCGAAAAAGTTCGTTGAACAACAAGACCGATTGAAAAAAATTAACAACGAAATTGAAAAAGCCGAATTTGACCTGGGGCAACAGGAAGACCGGCTGAGCCACAATCTAGAGTCTCGAGGCGGCGATTCGATCGAAGACACCAATCGGTACGTCAATCGTTTGCGACGACGTGTCGAACTCGAGGACAAAATCAACAAGCTGCAAAATAACCGCCACGCGCTGGAGCGCGACATTGACAATGTCGTCAATGAACAAGTCTTACCAGTAGAAAAACTAGGCGCGGTGGGCATCGTGTTTGTCGCCGGTGTCGTTTTAATTGGATTTGGAGTCGTCAGGTTTTCGGAGTGGCAGGATTATGCACTTCAGGTCGGTTCACTCATGATGATCATGGGTGCGGTATGCGGCTTCATTTCGTTGGGGTTGAAGTATCACTGGGAGCGTGTCGCCAAAGACGAACTCGACGATTTCCGGCATCAGATGGACGTCATTCGTCAGCAACTGCGGCGCGCGATGAGTGAGCGTGACGAAATCGAGAACCAACTTCCTGATTCGATTGTCCAATGGGAGTTGGAATTGAAAGATGCGGAATTGAAGCTGTCCCAAATGGAAGAACTGGTTCCATTGGAAAACCGTTATCAACACTCCCAGTCTTCTCTGGAAGATTTGCGTCGCCGGTACAAGAATCAAGAACGTGAAGTAGAATTGGCCAATGACAATTGGCGGGCAGCATTGCGAACCGCGGGATTGCCGGAAGCGTTGGAGCCGCTGCAGCTGAAAGAGATTTCGCAACGATCTCAGCGGATCGCGATTTCCAATGTTCGATTGGACCAATACAAGCAAGAGCTCAGCGATCGAAATAAAGAACTCGATACGTTGCGGACACGAGTGGACTCGCTGTTCCTCGATTGTGGATTAGAATTCGAATCGGGCGACATTCTCGACCGGCTCAATCAATTGACCGGAGAGTTGAATGAGCAACGAAATCTAGTTAACGCCCGCAAAGATCTGGCAGAAAAATACAAGCACTTGCGATCCAAGTTGTCGAGATGCAAGCGCGAATACGATCGCTTGTTGGGGCAGAAACGACGTCTGTTGGCGGCTGTTGGCGCCGACGACGAAGAACAGTATCGCGAGTTTGAAATCAAACATCAACAACGAGCAAAGCTCAAAGAAAAACGTACACACTTGACTGAGCAAATTGCTGCGGCTTTGGGCAGCAATTTCGTTGAAGACGATGTCGATGAGCATTTAGAGGCTTATGGCTACGCAGGGCTTGAAAAACGTTGGGAACAGGTTCAAGAAGAAATTGAGCAATTCAAGGAAAATCAAACTCGTCTGCATCAACAGCGCGGAGAATTTCTCCAAGAAATCAAAGTTCTCGGTGAAGATTCGCGACTGGATGAAGCTCGATTGGAATTGAATGCGATCGAATCTGAAATTGCTCAAGCGAAAAAACAGTGGCAAGTTCTCGCAACCAGTTCCCAAATGTTGGAAGCGATTCGCGAAAAATACGAATCCAAGCGACAGCCGGAAACTCTGCAAGAGGCATCGAGCTACCTGTCTCGATTGACCGAAGGCCACTACACGCGGATCTGGACACGATTGGTTGGCGAAGAGTTATTGGTCGACAACAAAAACGACGAAACGATCACCGTCGATAAATTGAGCCGAGGAACGCGAGAAGCGGTTTACTTGAGCTTGAGATTAGCCTTGATAGGTGCTTATGCGCGTCGCGGCGCCGTGTTGCCGATGGTCATGGACGATATTCTTGTCAACTTCGATTCTAGACGAGCGAAAGCCGCGGCTGAGTTACTGGTTGAGTTTTCGCAAAATGGTTATCAGTTGCTGATGTTCACTTGCCATGAGCACATGCGAGATCTTTTTCACTCGCTGGGCGTTTCGGTCAAAGAATTACCGCATCACAAAGACGTCGTTGAATCGGCGGCCAAGCCCACAGAATATCGGGCCCCAATAGTACCGAATGCACCGAAACCCGTTGTGGCACCGGCAAGCCAGATCACGGTGCCGGTGGTGGAGACCAAGTTAGAACAACCAGACATTGAATTGAGTGCTGATGATTACGACCCAGAACTCGAGTTCGAGCTGGCCGCGGTCGTTGACGATCAACACCGAGAACAACAGCTTCGTCATGACTTTGCGTTCGCACCGCCGAAAACTGCGCTTGAGCAGGGAGATTCAGACCGCCAATGGCGTGATGAAACGCAACCGCGTGTCGCCGGTTAGTCTCCAAAGTAGGCCTTGAATGAAATCGTACTCGACGAAAACAAACGCCATTTAACTCGTTTGCCCATCTGTGGCGCGATGCTTTACGAACTCGATGACGTTGCCGGTTTCGTTGAATTTCACCGAATCGACAAACGAGCGAATTAGCGAGACCCCCCGCCCACTGGTTTTTTCTAGGTTGCAGTCTTCACAAGGGTCAGGAACGTTTTCGGGATCGAAGCCATCCCCCTCGTCTGCGATTCTAGCGTAAAACCGATCTGCCGACAGTTGCAACAAGACGTCGACTCGTTTCGATGCGTCATGACTATTGCCGTGTTTGACGGCATTCATCAAAGCTTCCTCGGTAGCCATATGGATAGCGAATCTCTCTTTTTCTGGCCAATCAAGCTTTTCGAGTTGCGCGACCAGGTCGCGTATGACTGCCGACGCTTCGTCCACGCTACTGGCGATCTTGTCAGAGAAAGACCATATGATCTCAGCGTCGTTCATTTGAATCGAGCCGTTGTTGCGGGATAGTTAATCTTGTTCGAATGAGCTGAGCGCTTCTTTTTCTTCTTCCTTGATCGAAAACAATCCATCGAGATTGGTAAAGCTGAACAAGTCTTTTACTTCCGGCCGCAAATTGCTGAGCTTCAGTTTTCCACCATGCTCTCGCATACGTTTCTCCAAGACGATCAACTTGTTGATGGCCGCGCTGGAAAAAAATCGGACATTTTCGAAATTGAGTAACAACTTTTTACTGTCGTCATCGGCAAGGGCCAGCAGTTCGCTACCTAGTTTTTCGATGCGAGCGGGATCAACGACTTTTTCGTCGTTGAATTTGACGACGGCAACATCCTCGACATTTTGCAACTTAATGCACTCAAAATCCGACATTGATTTCACTTTTTAATACAGAATTCCAACCACTCCATTGTTCCCGCAGCGGCAACGGGCAATGCGGATCAAAACGATACAACCGCCTCAGATAGGTGTGTTCCTGGCAAACATAATAATCCGATTGAGGCAATATTTCAAAGCCGGGGCGTCAATTCTGCAATCCGCGATAAAATCGGTGGTTTGACCGAAAACGGGGGAAGAAAGAAGGGGCAGATTTTAGCTTTCAAGTCGACGATGCGCCAGCGAATGACCGACCAGAGGCCATTCGCTCGACGCAATCGTACAACTTGTAGTCAGTTATTCTCGGGTGGCAGCCCCGTAAAGGAACAGTACTGAACCAAGAAAAATTGGTGGCCAGGTAAACCAGCTCGGTGGTGTGACCATTTTTTGGGGGCCGTTGAAAGCTGCAGCATTCGGGTTTTGACGATATGCCGACTGATAGCTTGGCACTCGTGAGTTGGGATACCGTTGATAACTTGGTGTTGAGTACGGATAGGAATTTCTCGCCGCATCAATGTTTTGTCTCGGTGGTGGATTTGCGCCACGGAAGTAACCGTCGCTGGTGGCAACATAATCGCCAGGAACCGTTTGGTGTTTGTACCTGTTGAATCGGTTGTTCCAGAAATCCGTTGCTTTGGGTGTCAGCACGAATGATTCGACTAAGCTGAGCTGGATTCCAATCAGGATGAAAAGAATTCCAACAGTCATTAAAGGAGATCGGCTCATAGTTCGCCCACGTCATTACAAAACGAAACGATCGAAAGCGTTTGTGCCAAGAACTCCTTTTCTCAAGTCCACATTCGCGAGTATCAATAGTGGTATCGTTCACCTAACAGTGGGTCTTTACATTTTGGACTGACCAATGCAATTTGCAGATCGAAATACCTGTAACGATTGGGCAAAAATCAAACCGACGCTTGGAGCAACGTCGTCATCACCGTGATTTGTCGAGATTCAATCGAAAAGACTGCCAAATGACCATTGATTGGGAGAGTACTGGGCCGGCAAAAAGGTTATTCTGTTGAAAACCCCAGTATTCGTCACTTCCGCAAATTCGCAGCTTCGGATGAGCAACTCGCCTCAAAAAAACCCGCTTTGGTCGGCAAGCTTTCAAGGATTGTTATGGACCAATTGGTTGACTGCGGTCAACGACAACATTTTTCGCTGGTTCGTGATCGGAGTTGGTAAAAAAGCGTTACCCGTCTCCGAACATACTTGGGTCATTTCACAAGGGCTCGTATTCTTCGTTGCTCCCTATTTAATTCTGGCTTCCATCGCTGGCTGGTTGGCGGATCGTTTTGAAAAACGAAAAGTCATTATCGCTTGCAAGATCGCCGAAATCGTTGCGATGGCTTTGGGAGTCTTTGCCGTATATTTGGGCGATTTCTATTTCCTTTTGTTTACGGTCAGCTTGATGGGTGCACAAAGTGCGTTGTTCGCGCCAGCGAAAGTCGGCACGATTCCAGAATTGCTTGACGAATCGACAATTTCAGCTGGCAATGGCCTGTTTAACTTAGCTACGCTGTCAGCCACGATTATCGGCATGTCGTTGGGCGCCGTTTTATCCGAAGCGACCGTCGGAGGCACCCAAGACCTTCACATTGCCGGGGCTACCCTAGTGGGCATCGCGGTAATTGGAACCGTGTTAGCATTTTTTGTTTATACCCGACCAGCGGCCAATCCCAAAAAACCATTTCCGTGGACGATTATTGGTGACACGATCATCGATGTCGTTCGGCTGGCCCGGATGGGCCGTCTGTTTCGTGTTTCATTGGGGATATCGTTCTTTTGGACCGTGGGCGCGTTGGCCCAATTGTACATTGATCAATTGTCGGACGAGGGCGGCGCGCTGTTGGAGACCGAACGCACGCCGCTGTTAATATGCGTGGTATTGGGTATCGGATTGGGAAGTGTTTTGGCAGGCTTGATCTCTGCCGGGAGAATTGAACTGGGCTTGGTGCCTTGGGGGGCGTTGGGCATTGCGTTGTTTTCAATGGCAGTGTTGTTCGTTCCTGACTACTTTTTGCTTGACACAGCGGCGAGCTGGAAAATTGCTGTAGTTTGTATTTTGCTGGCGGGAATTGGAGTGAGCGCAGGATTTTTTGATGTTCCGCTGGCTTCGTACCTGCAACAAAAAAGCCCAATCGAGACGCGCGGCTCGATACTGTCTGCAACCAATTTTATGATCTTTGCTGGGATGGCGATCGCAACGCAATTGTTCGACATCGGATTTCGCGCCCCAACGGAATTCGGAAAAATAGAATCACTCCCGCCAGAATTCCAAGCGTCTGAACTTTCGGAATCCGAAAGGAAACAGATTGAAGTCATGAAGCAAAAGTATCAGGCGGAGGTCGCGAGTTATGAATCCGAACCGACGGAGACAACACCTGAAAAGAATGCGATTTCATTGGACATCAAATCGCCGTTGCGCCTGCCGCTGATTACCGAACTGGTTTGGAGCGATATCGAGCGTCAACGTGCCCTCGCCAAACAACCAGAAGAGCTTGACCCAACCGACGCGGCACCTTACAAATTCGACACTGCGAAATACGAGCAGCTTTTTCCACAGGACAAGCGCCAGGTCAAAATCATCGTGCGCCAATCGGCGAAACAACCTTGGTTGACGGCCAGGCAGATTTTTTTCGTAATTGGATTGATGACGGTACCGATTGTAGCTTACTCGACTTGGCGTTTACCACAAAAAATGGCGCGTATCTTGTTTTGGTGCGTCCTCAACTTGTTCTACAAAACGCGAGTCCGTGGACTTGAAAATGTGCCCGAGAAGGGCGGCGCTGTTCTGGCATTTAATCACTGCAGTTGGTTGGATGGCGTAACGATTTTGTCTCTACAACCGCGGAAAGCTAGGGCGATCGCCTGGAGCGGCAATTTCAAAAGCCCGTTGATGAAATGGTGGGCTGGATTCTGCGGTGTCATACTTATTAGCGGCGGACCAAAATCGATTCGCAGAGGCTTGGAGGAAGCCAAGACGGCACTACAAAACGGAGAACTCGTCGCGATCTTCCCCGAGGGTGGAATCACCCAAACGGGTCAAATTCGATCGGTCAAACCGGGCTTGATGAAGATTTTGGAAGGGACCGACATCCCGGTAGTTCCTTGCTACATCGATGAAATGTGGGGCAGCATATTTAGCTACAAGCAGGGAAAAGCAATGAATCGTTTTCCCAGTTCGATTCGCCGCCCATTGTCCATGCATTTTGGTAAGCCGATTATCCCGGACTCAAAGTTCGAGGTCTGGCAAGCAATGCAGCGAATCAGCACCGATTCGGTGAACCACCAAGCGGGCAAATTTGTTTCCGCTCCCAAGCTGTTAATCAAGAATTTGAAGAAACGAAAATTCTCGATGAAAATTGGGGATTCGACGGGCCAGTCAGAAAAAGGTGGGACGCTTCTAACCAAAGTGTTGGTCTTGAGACGTTTGCTCAGAAAATTTGTCATCGCCAAAGATGAAATTCACGTTGGCGTATTAATCCCTCCATCCAATGGTGGCGCGATCGTCAACTTGGCACTGGCATTGGATCGGCGGGTCGCGATCAACTTGAACTACTCTTTGTCCGAGGAAATGATCAACGAGTGTATTCAACAGGCCGGTATCAAGCATGTGTTAACCAGCCGCAAAGTGATGGAGAAGTTTGAATTTAATCTGGATGCCGAAGTTGTTTACCTGGAAGATTTTCGCGAAAAAATCTCTCCGTTGGATAAGGCGTGGTCAGCCATCCAAAGCTTCGTCGTCCCGGCGTCACTACTGACGATCCGTTTGGGATTGAACCGGATCAAGCCGAATGATTTGATGACCATTATTTTTACGTCCGGATCAACCGGGACGCCCAAAGGCGTGATGCTTTCGCACCGCAACATCGTTAGCAACATGCGGGCGATTGACCAAGCTGCAGGCTTTGGCCCCACCGACACGATGATCGGCATTCTGCCGTTTTTTCATTCGTTTGGTTATACGGCAACACTGTGGGCTGGCATCGCGTGCGATATGCGCGTTGCGTACCATTTTAGTCCATTGGATGCGAAGCAAGTCGGTAAACTGGCGCAGCGTTACAACGGCACCATATTGGTCGCAACACCAACGTTTTTGCGTTCCTACATGAAACGGTGTACACCGGAAGAGTTCGAATCGTTAGATATTGTGGTTGCCGGAGCGGAACGTCTGCCGCCCGAGTTATCCGACGCCTTTGAAGACAAATTTGGCGTCAGACCGGTCGAAGGATACGGAGCCACTGAATTGTCACCAATTACCTCGGTGAATATTCCGAAGTCTAGGCAATACGACAGCTTTCAGATTGATGACAAAGAAGGAACGGTTGGACGAACGTTGACCCAGGTGTCTTGCAAAGTTACAGACTTGGATTCCGGTGAAGAACTTTCGTGCAATGAATCAGGGATGCTTTGGATCAAGGGACCCAACGTTATGCTCGGCTATTTGGGTCGCGACGAGCTAACGAAAGAAGCGATCGTTGATGGGTGGTACAAGACCGGTGATGTTGCCGAAATTGACGAAGATGGCTTCATCAAAATTACCGGTCGCATGAGCCGGTTTTCTAAAATCGGTGGAGAAATGGTGCCACACGTCAAGATCGAAGAAATTTTGACGAGACTATGTGACGATACACCAAACGACCAAGCGGACAACGATCAGCCGAATGTAGCTGTAACCGCCGTGCCCGATACTCGAAAAGGTGAGCGGTTGATTGTGTTGTACACGACCATCTGCACTTCCGTTGATGAATTGCGCAAAGGCTTAAGCGACGCTGGTTTGCCAAACATTTTTATTCCGAGTTCGGATAGTTTTCGGCAAGTGGACGCATTGCCCTTGCTGGGGAGCGGCAAACTCGATCTGAAAGGCCTGAAGCAGATGGCTTTGGATTTATTCCAAGAGGAGTAGCTCAAGCCGATTCGATTTCGATCATTTGCTGGGCTAAGTTAAAATCAACGCATGTTGATAGTACGGGATAGGACATCGTGATGCGCGGGTTGACCTCAATGACAAAATCCTGATCCCCAATGACCAAGTCCATACCAAAAAAACTACGTGTTTCCGGCAACACCTCAATCACTCGACGTGCCAATTGCATGGCGCGCCGCTTGATTTCGGTATCCAAGTCATCTACGCAACGGTCGAATCGACCAAATGGATGATCGAGGAATACTTGCCGGAGTGGAGTGAGTGGATTCGTTCCCAAAACACTAACGCTAACTGAAATTCCTTCCACCATTTCTTCGATGTGATATCCAAGTTTATCAAACTGCGCCCAATCCTCTTTCTTTGTCAGTATTCGGATCGCCTCACCTCCGCAACCGTCGTCTGGTTTGACAACGTAAGTCTGAGGAAAATCTGATTCCGTTTCCGGGTTACCAAGAACTCGCGGGGTGTGAATGCCGTGACTGGCAAGGTACTGGACGAAGCGATTCTTGGAAGTCGCCAAGTACGTGAGCTCGAGCGACGGGTTCAGCAATTTAGTCGCGTGCGCCTGCAACCACTGAAGACATTGGAGAAGCCGATTGTTTGATTCCGGAGCGATGACTAAGACCCAGTCAACTTTGCTGGCCGAGGCTCGCATGGAATTGATCAAGTCGGCGGGATGGCGAATCTGCACCGTTGGTCCTACCGCGTCAAGGGTTAGGCCTTCGATTCGCGAGTCGATCATCCGAGTAACTTTTACGCCTGCATCGGCAAAGTCCCTGCAGACCGCGGCAAACATCGCGTGTCCTTGCCGAAAAAGTTTGGAATTCGGGTTCGGCAGTTCCCTGTCCAGCCAAAGACCGCCGGAGCACATCCATTCAAAAACCAAAACGCTTGTCGCCAAAATGCGCTTTCAAAATCCAATCGAAGAATTAACTTTCGGAAGCCTTTTTACATTGCGGAATGTCTCGTTTACAATGCGGAGGTCATAATCATTGGTTATCTTAAGGTGTATCTGTGTCTACATTGTTGACGCGAAACGAAGACGATATTTTGCTCGTTTATTTTCAAGAAACAGGAATCATTGACGAATCCCGGATTCAGAATTTGGGGCAAGATCTAATCAACTTGTTGAACTCTGGTACCCACAACAAAATCTTGCTCAATTTAGAAAACGTGAGTTTGATGTCTTCAGCGATGATTGGCAAGTTGATTTTGTTTGGCAAAAAATGTCAGGACGCGAAGGTTGCGTTGCGCATCTGCAGTATCAACGAAAACATCCAAGAAGTGTTTGATTTGATGAAACTGGAGAAAATCTTCAAAGTCGATGAAGATGAAACGCAAGCAATGGCCGCTTTTCACAAAAAAGGGTGGCTAGGTAGCTGATTGATCACCACCGATTCTTGAGATCGCGGCGGTCAACCCAAAACCAACGACAATCAAGACGATGGCTCCCGCGCCTTGTGTTGCCGAGGGCGCGAAGTATTCCGTTGGCCAGTCTTCTGGGTCAAATGAATCTTTGTTTTCCTCCGTCACGACAACGCCTTTGACGGTTTGCCCGGACGTCGGTTCGGTGGCCCGTTGAAATGGCCAGAGGCCAACCGTCGAACCCAGTAATAAGCCAAGTAATACTCCCAGCGTGGCTTTCCGGTACTTGTTCAATAGCCATTGCACCAAATTGCCGACAATAGCCACACCTAGCACGACGCCGATTCCCACGGGCAACATGACTGATAGCGCGGGGTCCATTGCGGTGGACAAGTCACGAGCCTTCAATGCTTCTTTGAATTCATCGATCGCGGAAAGAATCGGCACGTATTGCCCCAGTAGCAACAGAATGTAACCTCCAGACAAACCTGGCAAAATCATTGCGCTGGCGCCGGCAAGTCCTGCGACCAAGTACATCACGATGTTTCCGTTGCTGGTGCCGACCACATTCATGGCTTGCAAGATTGCGATACCTACCATGCCAGCAAACGCTAACGAACAAGAGACAATTGTCGAGGCTTGCAAAGGTCGAACAAGCTTCCAAACCAATGGAAAGCCGCCAAGTGTTAGTCCAATAAAAATGCTGTACATGATCCAGCGATGACTGACGACCAGATTTTTAAGAACACCCGCGCCTAAGAAAATGGCGATCACGGCCGAGAGTACCACCGTTCCCAAAACAAACAACGAACGATATCGAAACCTGAATTTAGTCACATCCGCAATGGCATTGATAAATTTTGGGTAAATGCCCGCCGCCAAAAGCATCGTACCACCGCTGATCCCAGGCACTAGGTTTGCTAGGCCCATCAGCGCGCCACCAAAAATGGAACGGGGAAATTCAGAGACAAACGTATCCCGTTTATCGCCGCTGAATTCTTCGACTTCGTCTACATTGGATTCGGTAGTCATAGTGATTCAAAGTTCCTTACGATAGGTATGGACGCTCGGTTGGATCAGTTTTCGTTATTCAAATTGCCTACATTCATAAGTTGTGAACAAATATTCAAATTGGACAAGAACCGGTCGATAGAAAATCAAAGGGTTTTTTGTCCCTTAGTGTTCATAGGATGACGAGCATGCTAAGCTACACGCGATCTATGAAACGGCGCGTAGATGATTACCGGAATCAACAAAAAATGCTTGAAAGTTGCAGCTCCAGCAAAATTAAACCTGTTTCTTGAAATACTTTCAAAAAGAGACGATGGCTTTCATGAACTGGAGACTGTGATGTGCAAATGGTCTCTGTTTGATTGGCTGACTTTCGAGAGTCTAACGAGTGATAGACTCGAATTGGTGGTCGGGAAACATCAGAGACTTGAGGGTCAATCCATACCTTCGGATGAACGCAACTTAGTCATTAAGGCTTTACGCTTAATTCGTGACCTTGCCGGTAAGAGTGTTGGTGCCACCATTCGGCTTTTTAAGAATATTCCTATTGAAGCAGGTATGGGAGGTGCTTCAAGTAATGCTGCGGCGACGATTTTTGCGGCGAACGAGATTTGGCAATTGAATTGGCCACCCGAAAAACTGCACAGCGTTGCGGAACAAGTCGGGAGCGATGTCGCTTTTTTTCTAGGCAGTTGCTTCGCAAAGTGTGTTGGCAAGGGGGAGCAGGTTCACAACCTGAATTACCCGCGCCGCTTGAACATTGTGGTTGCAAAACCGCGCGGAGGACTATCGACAAGTCAGATTTATTCTCGATGTGTAACTCCCAAACAACCGATAACCAGTGATGCTATTCTTGCGGGCTTGCGTTCCGGTCAGGGAATTAAGATTGGTCGAGCAATGTTCAATCGCTTAGAGCAATTTACCCAAAATGATCAGGTGGATATTGCCAAATTGCGAACAGAATTCGGTAAAACGAATTGTATGGGCCATCAACTTACCGGAAGTGGATCATGCTACTTCGGCATCTACCCGAATGTAAGGTCGATGTGGGTTGCTGCTCGTCAATTAATGAGTCGATTACCGGAAGTCAATGTCATGACGGGACAAACGCTGTGCTCGCGAAACATCGGTATTGGAACGTTTGAACGTTAGGAGTCAACGTGGAAATCACTGAAGTTCGAATCAAATTGATGGAGAAATCTGAAGACCGATTACGTGGTTTTTGCAGTGTCACGTTTGACGATTGTTTTGTTATTCGCGATTTGAAGATTATCGAGGGCAACAATGGTCCATTTGTCGCGATGCCGAGCCGTAAGTTAACATCGAACTGTCATAAATGCAGAACCAAAAACCACCTGCGGTCCAAATTTTGTAACCATTGTGGTACTCGGCTCAAAATGGAACACATCGCTCAAGACTCCGATGGCAGAGCCCGCTTATATGCCGACATCGCTCACCCTGTAAACGCCGAATGTCGGGAAATGATCCAAAATCGGGTCATTCAGGACTTTCACAAAGAAATGGAGTTGGCGAAACAGCCAGGATATGTCTCCCGTTACGATGACGATTACCACGTCAATGAAGAACGGCCACAAAAGAAAAACCATCGTGTGGACGGTGCTCAGGAGATCGCATCCGGCTCCCATGGCGAAACCGAAGGTACCATTGCTTCCGATTCCAAGCCGGGCACTCAAGACACTTTTGGCGAAGGCATTCTCGATTAATCCTCGATTTTAGACTGCCAATTATTCCGAATGTTCCAGTAAATGATGTTGGTGCCATTCATGGATAATTGGCATTCTGGGCGGCAATTTGCTGCTAATTGTTCCCCAACCCGTTTTGGTCAACTATACTGAAAATGCGTAGGCTGGCGGAATTAGAAGGCAAGAACTTTTTCAACTGCCGCACGCTTCGATTACCTAATTTACCAGTCATTTGGTTGACTCGGCCACAACGGAAGAAGAGATGCATAACTTGTTGGCAGTAGTTCTGGCGGCGCTCGCCGTCTTTGGGGGGACCGAAACGCTTTCGGCGCAAGCCAAGCCTTTGGCACCCGGCGTTCTGAAAGTGATTCCGGCCAATATCGACGCGCGAGACAGTCATTCGTTGCCGCTACCGATTGTGGGTTTGGAGCCCGAACGTTATAGCCCAAATTATGCGCCAGTGCTTGATACGCTTCACGGACAAACGCAAAACGTTGTTTTCTTTCGCGACGTCTGGGGTTACGAGTTCGGATTTCTCGGATTGCGTCAGCTTCGCGTCACATTGCCGGGCATCGATGGTAGACTCCGTCCGGAAAACATTTGGTATTTGGTTTACCGGATTCGCAATACGGGAAGCAGCGTTTCTTACGAGCAGGTCGAAGACCCTGATTCTGGCCACATCAACCATGTGCTCAAACGAGACGACGAAAACTACGAAATAGAGTCACGTTTTTTGCCGCACTTCTACTTGAATGGCTGGGTTAAGCCCGGGCAAGGTGATTACCAACAAATTAGTTACTTGGATCAGACGGACCGAACTGCACTTTCGAAAATTCGTGAAGCCGAAGATCGGAATCGCGTTTTGTTCGATAAAGTCGAAATGATGAACTTCAAATTCCCTCGAGTAAAATCGACTGCCGATGATGGCATATGGGGCGTTGCCGTTTGGCGAAATGTGGACCCTCGAATTGACTACGTTTCAGTCCAAGTCCGGGGGCTAAGCAACGCGTACCGAATTCATACAAACTCGAACGGTGAACGAGAATTCAAGTATCGAACCTTGCAGTTGAATTTTTGGCGACCGGGAGACTCGGTGCGTCAGGACGAAGACGAAATTAGTTTCGGTATTCCGCTTGTGGATGACCCAATCCGTCAAATTGAGATTTGCGAGCGCTACCGTTTGCCGGGACCACTTATTCGTGGCTACATGAAAAGTCCAGCGGCTGACCAAGACGTGCTGGTTGCCGAATTGGATGCGGAAGTTCAGTTTACGTCGTTCAAGTCGAGTATTACGCCTGCCCTTGACGGTGGAAAACTACCTGAAAAGATTCGATCTGCATTTGCGAAAGCGGGCGTTGAAATTGCTGCTAATCCGGCAATTGATGTCCAAATTCCAGAGCAAAAATGGGCTTTGACTGGTAAATTTGCAGGCGAGGATCGAGCATTGACGATCAAAGTCGAACCTCAATATTGGGAATCCAAAGGCGAAAGAGGAATTCGCTTTATCAACAGCCTTGAACATTTGTGGATCTATCGCTAAACTACGTGACTCTGAAAACCGAATAATATTGCGTTTCACGTAAATAGAGATAAAGCAATGGCACATAAGAAAGGTCAAGGTTCCAGCCGAAACGGTCGCGATTCAAATGCGCAACGGCGTGGGGTAAAAAAGTTTGGTGGTGAATCGGTTCGCGCGGGTAACATCATCATTCGCCAAGTTGGCAACAAATTTCATGCTGGAAAAGGCGTCGGCCAGGGCAAAGATTATACCCTGTTTGCATTGATCGACGGTAACGTCATGTTTGATCGTGAAGGACGTCGAGTCAACGTCGTAGCCAGCGAAAACTAACGCTGGATTCATTACGAACATAAGAATGCATAGGATGCCGCGTTGGCATCCTTTTTTATTGCTGCCTGGGCTTCCGATCGCCGATGCAGGTCTATTAATCTTTGGAGAAGTCATGTTCGTTGATCGCGTTCGAATCGAAGCGGTGGCCGGCAAGGGCGGTGATGGTTGCATGAGTTTTCGGCGCGAGCGCTATATCCCCAAAGGCGGCCCTGATGGAGGCGATGGTGGAAACGGAGGAAACGTGGTCATTGTTGCCAAAGACGGCATCAATTCGCTTGTCAACTTGAATCGTAGAAAACAGTGGAAGGCCGAACGTGGCACACACGGTAAGGGTTCCAAACGTCATGGAAAATGTGGCAACGACGAAGTCATCGAGGTGCCGCCTGGTACAATCGTTATCGACGCCAAGCACAATTTTGTAATTAAAGACTTGGCAGCTGCTGGCGATTCTGTGGTCGCGGCCCGCGGAGGGAAAGGCGGCAAAGGCAACACGCGTTTCAAGTCGTCCACCAACCAAGCACCGCGAACGTGGACGCCAGGAGGCGAAGGCGAACATCGCGATCTCGTGCTGGAACTTAAGGTCATTGCAGATGTCGGCCTAATTGGCAAACCAAACGCTGGTAAGAGTACGTTGTTGAGTCGTATTTCAAGCGCGAAACCGGAAATTGCCGATTATCCATTCACGACTAAATTCCCAAACTTAGGCTTGGTCGAAGTGGACTGGAGTACAACGTTCGTCGTGGCGGATATCCCCGGATTAATTGAAGGTGCGGCAGATGGTGTCGGATTGGGGCACGATTTTTTGAAACACATTGAACGCTCTGGAATTCTGATCCACTTGGTCGAGCCGGCGCCGATCGACGAAACCGACCCGATCGAGAATTACCGCTCGATTCGGAACGAACTTGAAAAATACAATCCACAACTCATCAAGCGACCGGAACTGGTTGTTGTCACCAAATCAGAAATCCCAGGCGCTGCTGAAACGCGTGACCTGTTGGAAAAATCGACGCCAACGCAAATACAATTGATTTCTTCGGTCACCGGTGATGGAATCCAAGAACTCGTTCACGCGATCGCTCAACTGTTGGCTGCCGCTTCCGAGACCAACTGCGAAGAAACAAAACCGGCGGTCGAATAGTTACACCAGGAGTCGTTGATGCAGGTGATTGGAGTCGATATCGGCAATAGTGCGATCAAAATCGGCTTGCAATCAAGCGATGGATCGCTGCGGCGCATTCGCATCGCGGAAATAAGTGATTCGTTCGAGCTGGATTTGGCGGAGAACGAACGATTCCTGTGGTCGATTTGCAGCGTCAACCCAACGAGAGAAGGAAAGCTCATTGACTGGGTCAAAACTTATCGCCCTCATGATTCAATTGCCGTGATCGAACACAATCAGATTTCAATCGTCACCAATGTGAAGCTTCGCAATCAAGTCGGACGTGATCGACTGGTAGCGGCCTGGCAGGCCTGGGAGTCTTATCAGCGAGAACTGATTGTCGTCGATGCTGGAACGGCGGTTACAGTGGACTATGTGGATTCGTTGGGCGTGTTCCAAGGCGGAGTCATTTTTTCCGGCGCCAACGCGTGCCTGAACCTGTTGGCTACGGCGGCGGAAAACCTACCAAACTTGACTTCCACGGACCACGACATCGACCAGATTTTCTCCAGTCGCATTGGCAAAGACTCAGAATCTGCAATTCTTCGGGGGGTTTTCCATGCTCAATTGGCCGCAATCAAAAACATCGCCAATGCGATGCAACCTGGTGCCAAGATCATTGCCACTGGTGGAGAAGTCGAAAGAATTGCAATGCACCTTCCCGAGGAATGGGAATTCGACCCTATGTTGGTTTTGAATGGAACGCTTTCAATTGGCAGAGCTATATTGACTGGGAATCCGCAAAACCAATGACACAGTGGTCTAACGTCGAATACGCAGTAGCCACCGCGTCAGGGCGCGGAGCTATCGCCAGTGTCATCGTAGTTGGCCAAAACTGCGTTGCTTTGATATCTCAGTTGTTTCGCCCCATGCAAAGAGACTACCGCCTGCACCAACAAATGCAACGTCCAATTTATGGGCATTGGCTAGTTGACGGAAAACCACGGGAAGATCTGATTGTTTGCGCGATCTCGAAAAATCATGTGGAAATACACTGCCATGGCGGGACAACTTCGACCAAGATCATTGGCCGCTCGTTGGCAAACCACGGCGCCCGCGAAATTTCGCAACTGAAAATGGCAGAGGCTGTTTTGGGCAACCGATATCTGGCGGATTTTGAGTTGCAATTGGCAAACGCGAAAACGTGGCGGACGAGCCAAATCATGCTTTGGCAGCGGAATTCCCAACAACAATTCTTCTGTGACTTGCGGGGAGCAATCACAAACCACGACCTGCCAGCCTGCAAAAATCTGATGAATTGCAGTTTCCGGTGGAAGAAATTCGGTAGTAAACTGACGTCAAACTGGAACGTGGTATTGTGCGGACGGCCTAACGTCGGGAAAAGTAGTCTGATCAATAGGCTGGTCGGTTTCGAGCGGTCATTAGTACATGGGCAAGCAGGTACAACTCGAGACGTCGTTCATCAGATTACAGCCATTGACGGTTGGCCGATCCAGTTTACGGATACCGCCGGAATTCGAACCACTTCAAACGTCGTTGAAAAAACCGGAATCGAACTTGCTGAAAACCAAATTTCCAACTCCGATTTGACGATTTTAGTCGTCGATGCCAGCGCCGATTCAAACGAAGAAATACATGTTCAGGTAAAACGCTGGCGGCCAGGCATCGTAGTGGCCAACAAGCGTGATTTGGCCGGCCTCCACGAACTAGACGTCGATTTATTCGTTTCGGCAAGAACAGACGGCGGGATCGATGAACTAATAACGCTGATTGTCAGTCGCTTGGTCCCAGAGTACCCAGATCCAAGTGATACCGTTTGGTTTTCGGACTATCAATCGAATTTCGTAGGCAACCTGCGGGCACAAATCGAATCCGAATCATGGGCTGAATCACTCCGTTTGCTTGACGAATTTTTTCAAGATCCGGCTGCGCGAAAATAAAGGAATCATCGTTCGTATGGACCGAACTGGCGTACCAATGAAAAAAGCCTGCTCGAAGGCAGGCTCTGTCGTTTATCGAGATCGAGCGTGAAGTTTAGCCACCTGTCAACAACGCGACGAAAGGCGCAACATCCAAAATGTCGACGGCACCGTCTCCATTGACGTCTGCGGCACAATCAAAATCGCCAGTAATGGCATCAACGAATGGTGCAACGTCCAGAATGTCAACGTTGCCATCGCGATTGACATCACCCGGGTCCGCGTCACATCCAGCCTTGCCGCCAACGGTCAATGCTTCGCCAGCGTCTCCATATTGGCCTTCCAAGTATGTGATTGGACCTTGGTCTGTAAATGTGCATCGGAACCAATACAAGTTTCCAGGTGCTTCCAAAGGTCGGACAGCAATGAATGCGGAACCAGAACCGTGGAATGTTGTAAGTGTCGTGTTGCCGTTACCTGCAACACCGATATCCATTGGTGCTGTTCCCGCCGCATTCAGTTGCCCCACAAACGTTGCGGGATCAATGACCTCACCTTCCTCAGCCACGCGCATACTCATTGGGCCAGCAGCACTAGCTGCGATTCCCAATTCCATGGTGCGGCCAATACCGTCGGTTCCAAACGTATCATTCCACTGAAAGAACTGACCGATTTCAGAACCAAAAGAAGTCATCGCGTTTGGAACTTGGTCAATGAATACGGAAATCCCACCATAAGTGACGAACCCGTTTACTGAGCTGGCATTACCTCCACTGTAGGTAATATCAAGGACGTCGGCTTGGATGCCACTGGAAACATACATCGATGACATTGCAACACCGAAAGAAGCTGCAGCAACGGCGCCTATCTTGGTTTTCTTTTCAACCATACGAAACTCCGATTTAGATGGGGACAAAAATTGCTTGGTTAACTTATTTTAAAAGAAATTGTTAGCATTTCAACAATCTTCTCGAAACTGTCCATTCACTTAGGGTAATGGAATCCGCTAAGATTTTTTCTGACGGTACAATTGGGGGTCCACTGCCGTTACCATTGCGTCAATGTCTAAATCAAAATTCAAAAACCGACAAATCTGGTCTGCGGTGGTTCTTGGACTTTGAATCGTATCGTGATAACTCACCTCACAATATGAAATCCCGTTGAGCTTCAACAAATACCCAAGCGAGCGAGTCTGGGACGCAAACAACTCCCGAAATTTTTCGGGAGTTAGATTTCCACCTTCACGATTCAGGGCGTCAAGCATCGCCGTTTGAGATTCGACGATCTCTTCCAAATTTCGAGTCATGTAAACCAAGCGGTAGTTAAACCCTTGCGGAAGATACGTGATCAATGGCGCAACGACTTTTACGACTTTGCCTTCGCATTCTCCAATCCAGTTGTTCAGATAGGGTAATTTCTTAACGCGTTCCGATTCGAAATAACCTTTTGGATTACTTTCATCGGGTTGTCGCGTGTCGTCGATATAGGGTTGTATCCCGCCGGCGACCAGCATTTGCATCATCATCGAGGTACCGGAACGGGGCAATCCGGTAACGACTACAATTTCTGGTTTGTCTTCGACGGCAATTTCGTCCTTCGCACTGGCAACACTTTGCTCCATTTTTGGTTGACCGAGGCAACGTAAGAAATCGACAGAATTGTCGCTATCTAGCTTTGGTAGCAATTTTTCGAATTCATCGGATTCGAACGGGTTCAAAACAATGGTCGCGACTTCATCAAGATACTCTTGTTGCCCACTTTCCAGCTTGTCCGCGGCGTTGCGATGCTGATCTGCCATCGCGGAATTGACCAGTTTGGTTTTGTAGATCTTTTCCAGCCTTTCATGAGCTTCAATAAAATTGGGGTTTTGCGCAAGTGCTTGGTGGTAACTGTCCACCGCACTTTCGACTTCGCCTTGCAATGCATAAGCTTCGGCAAGGTAAAAATGCCCAACTGGAAAATGGTACTTGACGCCAATAGCTTGTCGTCCAAACTCGACGGCTGATTGAGCGTTTTCGCGCTGCAAGAAGCACCGACACATTCCCAACAAAGCGGTTTCGTTCAGATCGTCAATTGACAAGGCTTTAGAAAACGACTTCTCGGCATCGAGACTGCGTTTCAATGCCAAATAGAAATTCCCCAATTGATTATGGAACATCGGGTTCGATGAACTGGCGGTCGCGGCATTGTCCATGTGCCCCACCGCTTCTTCGAAATTACCATTGGCCGCCGCAATCGTCGCAGAAAGGTAGTCCAAGATTTGCGGGTTACCGCGAGCCACCGCGCGAATCTTTCGAATCGCGTGACCTTCGGCAGGGCTAAACAGCACGGGTTTGCCACGTGCGTTGACTTGAGCCAATTTGGGCGCTTGATTCCCTTCTTTTTCGTTCTCCTCATCAATCTTCTTCAACTCGCGAAATTGCAACCGCCGCTCTCGCGTAATTTTTGCCAACTCGCGAATTTTCTTCTTGGCAACTTCTTGAGCGACTCGCCAGCGACGGTTGAGATCGGTAACCAGCAGTTCAAGTTCGGCCTTGCGATCCATAGCTTGCAAGCAGTTTGCCAACTGAAGCCCGAATCGAAATTCCAGTGGGTACAGATTGTAAAGTTCATTGAGTAGCGGGATTGCATCGCCGTACCGGTTGCCATCCATATAGGCGCGCGCCAAGTTATAATCCAGTTCGCGGCGACAATTCTCGACGGCAACGCGCGAGTCCTTGTCGGGTCGTTCGATGTAGCCCAACGCAATCAATTGCTCCATCGTTTCTTTGGATTCTGCTGCATCCAAACTGGCGCCTTGCTGATGTTGGCCGGATTCTCCCGACACCTCTTCCCATGTCGAGATGGACGTTATTTGGGGCGGCTCAACGAACATGTCCATTAACGGCTGACCGTCCATGTCTTCTCCATACGGCAATCCATACAAAGTCAAAATGGTCGGCGCGATATCCAAGAGATTGGCACCGCCAATTACATGATCTTTTTTGATACCTGGCCCGTGGGCAACGAAAATCCCCAGATCTCGGTGTTCGACCGCCGGTCCCGCCGGTTCCGTAGGTATCGAACGTGGCCGAAGATGGTCCGGGTGGAAGCCATGATCCGACATTAAGATAACGGTTGTCTCTTCGTCGGCAGCTTCCAACAAGCGCGCCAACATTTGGTCATGGTAGATGTACGCTTGATTCACAACATTGTTGTAGATCTCGAAATCCTCTTCCGAAATATGGCTCTGACGGGGCGGATGATACTTCATAAACCCGTGACAAAAATGATCGATTGCGTCGTAGTATATCGCAGCAAAATCCCACTCTTGCGCCAGCAGCAGAGCATGTGCCGTGCGATGAATGGTCACACATTCGGCCAGCGTGCGCATCAGCATCGATAATCGTTGATCAATGTCTTGATTGATTAGCGCCCCTTTGGGCACAAACGGAAGTACGTGCTGCCCTTCTAATTGGGACGGGTGTAGGCGAATTTGACCGATCTTGTCATGAAGTTCTGGAGGATGGATACAATTCTTCATCAGCGGCCATGGGTCACCTGGCTTTTTCGGTGCTTTGTGAAAAAAGTCAGAAACCATCACACCATTGATGGGCTCAGCAGGATGACTCGGCCACCAGCCCACCACAATTGAGTTCATATCGTGCTGATTCAAGATGTTCCACAGCG
The DNA here is from genome assembly GCA_965263475.1 of Mariniblastus sp. Taxonomy (GTDB): domain Bacteria; phylum Planctomycetota; class Planctomycetia; order Pirellulales; family Pirellulaceae; genus Mariniblastus. Next base: position 4,360,546 of record OZ253677.1, on the reverse strand, counting down.
CCTTCGACTTGCGAGAAAGGCTGGTCATGGGCTGCACATTCAAGTCATCGGGAGTTGGTTCAGTAAACCCGTAAATCCCGTGTTTGTAGGGGCGTTTACCAGTGGCAATGGAAGTCCAAAGCATTGGCGAAAGTGCTGGAAAAAGCGTCGCCATGTTCCCCATGGTTCCATTGTCGACAAGCCGCTGAACGGTGGGCATCCGTCCTTCATCCATCAACTTGTGAATGACTTTCCAATCCGCCGCGTCCCAACCAACCAATAGAACTTTCTTTGAGTTTCCCATAATTTAATCTATTGCAATGCATTGCTTCGGGTGATTCCGCGATATCGATGACATCAACGGGCCGCTAACGCGACGTCATTTGAAACCGGTATTGTAATGAACAATCGCATTAGCTGTTGCCGGTTATGCCCACAGTAACGGTTGTTCATTTTTTTCGATCCCACGTCCACTCAGTTTTTCGGGTTTCTCCGTCAACAACGGCCTCAATCCGAACATGCATTCGATCTCGCTCTCGTCGATAACTTATTTTTTGAGGGAAATCATGTTTGGGATTTTCAAAGACTACCTGATTGTCAGTCAGCGAAGTCATCTTAAAAGCGACTGGTGGTTTGCCGCTCGGGCTGGCATACAAGGTGATGACACCGCTTTCTTGTTGGACACGCAAAAACTCAAACGCCCCTCGGTCGCCCTTGCTCGTACGATTCATCGCAAGCATCATGCCGCCGCCAGGAGCCATCCAATGTTCTTCGGTCAATGTTTCGCCTTTTTCTTTCTCCCAAACACCTGCCAACCACGCTAGCCTATTGATACTTACATCCGAGTTTTCTTGAGTTGATGCAACGCCTGCTGGGTCCGCAGCGAAAACGGCAATAGACAAGCCAATAAAACAAATTGACAATTCATTGAACTGAAACATGCGCAACTTCCTTTCCCAGTAATGTTGAGTAAAAATATCGAACAATGGCCACCAAATTTGGGTAAAATCCAATTTTCAAAAACCAGTTCAACTCGGAGATATTCTAGTGTCAATTGTTCGATTTTTTATGGGCTGTTCGTTTGTTTTGGCGCTGGTCACAAATTCTTATGCCCAATTGCCCCAACCGACTGAGCACCACAAAGTATTGGAAAAAGAAAAAGGGAGCTGGAAAGCAACCACGCGCCTATTCATGGGACCTGCAGGACCTGTCGATGAACCGATGGAATCGACGGCAAAAGAAGTTAACGAAATGATGGGTGGATTTTGGGTCGTTTCGACCTTCGAAGGAAATTTTGGCGGCATGCCGTTCAAAGGCTCCGGAACATTTGGCTATGATGAAAAAATTGAAAAGTATGTCGGTACCTGGGTCGACTCGTTCGGACCGCACACCACCAAAATGATTGGAACGTACGACAAAGCCAAGAATACAATGGTTTACATGACAACCGGTGTCGGACCGGACGGCAAACCTGCGAAAGGAAAAAACGTTGTCGTTTACGACGGTGACGATCGGCGAAAGATGACGATGTATATGAAGTTTCCTGGTGCCGACGAAATGGTTCGTGTCATGGAAATTGACTACGTTCGAGAAAAGAAGTAGCACCATCTGTGATCAACAAAATCGACCGCGTTCTCGACGCGGTTTTTTGTTGCGCCTCCGCCACTCCGACCACAAACAGGCTTTTCGACGTACGCATGCGAGCTAGTTTTTGCGTTTCCGCAACTCGCGCAACTCAGACTCGATACGCGTTTCTGTCTCCGCTAGCTCTGCTGTTTCGTTTTGGAGACGCGCATGTGCCGCTTTGGTTTGCTTCAATCGGGCTTCCGATTCAGCCAGCGCGAGCTCCTGTTCGTCCACGCGTTTGCTGGCGGTAGATAGTTCTTCAACTTTGGCCGTCAAGCTCCGATTGAATTCGATTTCCTGGGACCACCGAGCCACACCCTTCCGATTTACGGACAATCGATTCAAGATTTTTGCCGTTTTCTCCTCCAATTCTGTTTGCTTCCGTTTCAAAGGTTCACGCGCAGCCTGCAATTCGGCAATCTGTGAATCAAGCTCGTTTCGAGATTGTGTTTTCGCATCCAGCTTGGATTTTAAGTCACTAATTTGTTGATTGAAGCCATTGGTTTTGGATGCGGCATCGGCAATGCGTTTTCGCAAAGAATCTGATGAATCGGTCATCGTATTTTGTTTCGCGATCAACGAATCAGCAATCGACTTGAGCGTTTCATCATCCGGCAGCCGCTCACTCGCTTCGGTAGCTTTGTTCCGCGCTTCTGATACGATCGGTAGCGCTGTTTCGTTATTGTGAAGCTGTTGCTTCCAGCTTTCCAAGTTTTGCTTATTAGAATTTTGAGCAGATTTGGCTGTCGCGATGGTATTCCCGATCTGTTGCAATTCCGCGTTCAAGCCATCACGGGTTTGGGCCTTCTCTTGGATGCTCTTTTGGATTCCTTGGGCCTTACGTCTCAATTCGTCAAGACTGCTTTGCAACGGCGTTAACTTTGCGTCTGTTGCGACGACCTCCTGTTCAGCCGACCGTAGTCGATCTGCCAGTGTTGGCGGATTGATGGGTAGTACGCCTACCTGCTTTCGGTCATTTGCATTCCATAAATTGACGGCTCCACTCAAACTGGCAGCCACGACGCGCCGCGATTCGTCACAAAAAGCAATTGACACTCCAATTTCGTCGAGTCGATCGAATTCTCGTACCGGTTTCCCGTCTTGATTCCACAATTTCACTCGCCGGTCACTACCAGTCGTAACGAGCTGACCATCACGTGTAAACTCAATCGCCGCCACGTTCTTGCCATGAGCATTCCAAGATTTTACTTGACGACCATTTTCGACTTCCCACAACCGTACCGCGCCGTCATTTCCTGCCGACGCCAAAACATTACTGTCCGATCGCCAACTGAGGCCATTGATGGATTGGCCCCCGTGACCACCTAACGTTAAATATTCATTTCCCGTTTCGGCTTCCCAAAGATGTAGTCCGCCAGCACGATCGGCCGACGCCAATAGAACACCATCGGGACTAAAGGCGACAGCGGTAATCCAGTCGGTGTGTTTCTTAACTTCGTAAGCCAGCGATTCGGTATCCGATTGAAAAACGCGCAGCATTTTTTGAGGGCCGCCGAGAGCGACTAAAGAATGGTCTGAGGTAATGTCGGCAGATAAAACGTTATCGACTTCCTCGCCCATAGAAAACAAGCGCTCACCCGTTTCCACGTCCCACCCAAAAACTCTACCGACCAAGCCGTGTCGACCTCCGCCGGCAATCAAGAGGCTTCCGTTGCGGCTGAATTTCAAATCGTTGGCGCGCCCTTCTGGAAACGGCAGCGTTCCCAACAATTCAGTGGATTGAGTATCGTACATTACGATTTGCTTGGCACTGGATAACGCAACAATTGGAGCCCATGGGCTAGTCGCCATCGTTGGCGCCAAATCTCGCTGCTGGGATACGAAATAGGGCTCCAAAGACATCCTCAACGGAAACGCGACTTTGGCCGGGCGTGTTCCAACAACCGCTTGCTCGACGACTAATTTTTTCCTCTTCCTCGCAACACTGCCTTTGTTCTCTAGCGCGCCACCATCGATCCACGCTGCCAATGTCGATATTTCTGGATCTGGAATCTTGTCACTGCTGGGAGGCATCTCTGGTGATTCGTCATGCGTAACCAACAAATACAAATAGCTTCCGTCTGCGTCGCCCGGTTCAATCGAAGGCCCGCTACTGCCACCCTGCATCATGTTCGTATAATTCGTCAAATCGAGCCCACCGGATTGGCGGTCCGCGTTGTGGCAAGATGCGCAACGTTTCTGAAAAATCGGCTTGGCGTGATCGTCAAACGTAATTTTGTCGTCGGCCCAGGTCATTTCCCAAGACAAAATCACGATCACAATTGAGAAAAAGTTACGTAACATGACTAGCTCGGATCGTTCTAAATTCATGACTGTAAATTGCTGATTCACTGCAACCAATACTTGAAAATGAGATACATTTTTCCATGCAACAAATCTGAGGCCAGACCGCGACAGGTCTCGCCGAACATAATCCACGTTAGTGATTGAAGACGAACTCGCGCGAATTCAACACTGCCCAGAACACATCTTCCAACGCCGCTTGCCGATTTTCGCTTTGTTTGACTTCATCGCTCAACCCACTCAATTCTAATTCGCTGGGCCGGCGAGCAAGGCAACGCAAAAATATTTCTTCTACGATTTGGTTGTCGGTTTTCTGTTGCCCAATCCAGCGCTCGATCAGTTTGCCCTGTCTTATTTTTTGGTTGATCGTATCACCGTTTAGAAAATGCAACGCTTGGGACAAATTGGGTTCCGCTTTGACTTCACACGAACACACCGTTTCGCGTTTGGCCCGCCCAAAAGTTGACAGAAAATAGGTCGTCGTATTACCATCGGCAATTTGGACTGCCCGGGCACCAAGCGGCAAACCACGAAACTTATTCTTGGTTTCAGTAATCTGGCTGATGACATCCAGCAAGACTTCGGCGCGAATCCTTCGGAGTCGGGCATGGGAAAAATTCGTCAGGTCCGATTCGTTGGTCGAATTGGTTTGGGTGCTTCGTTGATACGTTCTTGAGTTGCAAATATCGCGAATCAGCCGTTTAAAATCATACTTGTATTCCGTCAATTTTCGGCCCATCTCATTGAGCAAAGGTTGATTGACAGCCGGATTGCTAATGCGGACATCGTCGACTTCATGGATGATACCGCGTCCGAAGAAATGCGCCCAAACTATATTTGACAAATTCACCGCGAAGAATGGGTTCTGTTCCGAGGCCAACCATTGAGCCAGAACCGCCCGGCGATCTTTACCTTTTGTTTCCGGTGCAATCCCACCCAAAAATTTTGGAACCATGTTTTTGCCGGTCACCGGATGCTTAGTTTCGCCGCGACCGCGATTAAACACGATGACTTCTCTGGGGTCGTCGCTCGGTTTACGCGCAACCTGAGAAAAGAAAGCGGCAAAGCTGTAGTAGTCATCCATTGTCCAGCGATCAAATGGATGGTTGTGGCACTGGGCACATTGAATTCGAATACCCATGAAAACTTGAGCCACATTTTCAGCGACCTTTAAGTTATTCTGTTCGTTTTGATAATAGTTTGTTGCCGCTGTGGTAAATGTGCCGCCCTGGCTGGACAACAAATCGATGATCATCTGATCAATCGGTACGTCGTTGGCGATTTGTTCTTGGAGCCAGGTATAGTAAAGCAAAGCAGCTTTGTAGCTGACCAAATTGTTTAACGAACGAATTTGCAGTAGCTCCGACCATTTCATCACCCAAATATCGACAAACTCTTTGCGTCCTAGCAAACGATCGACCAATCGACTTCGCTTATCTGGATTCTCGTCATTCTCAAACGCAATGACTTGTTCGGCGGTCGGAACGATGCCACAAACGTCAATCGAAACCCGACGAATGAACTCTTTGTCGCTACAAATTTCCGAAGGAATAACCCTGAGTTTTTTCAGTTTCGCATTTGTATACGTGTCAATGTAATTGTTTTCTGGCTCGTCTTGCCACGCAAAAGGCAGATCTTTGGGAACGACAACAAACGATGATCCAACGGTGTGAGTATCGAAACGCGCCGTTACAAAGGCTTCACCACGATTATGAGCGGAAACCAAGCCGTCAGAATCAACACTGGCCGCGTTGTCATTGTTGGAGAGAAAATAGGCCAATGACGTGACATCTCGATCCGTGCCGTTCGAGTATTTGGCAACAACTGTCATTTGTTGCTGGGAACCTTTGCCATTGAGCAAGCCGTTTCTCGGGTAAAGTTCAATTTCGGTTACCGTCGGAATTTCCCCGGCATCGTTTTTTGCGCCTTCGTTTAACCAACGCAACATTGTCCGATAAAACGGACTGCCTTTTTTCACCAATGCGCCGCCGGTGTGCGAAACATCGCCTGTGGCTTTGGAGAGCAACAAGCATTCGTCGGGGAGCGCCAAATCAATTCGTCTTCCGGGCATCTCGCGCGTCAAGCGAAAATAATCCCCGTCGGGATCAAACCCATACAATGATAGCCGAAAACCATCCTTGCCTCTTGCGGCTCCATGACAGCTACCCGCATTGCAACCGACTTTTGAAAAAATTGGAATGATGTCATTCTTAAAACTGATTTGGAGGTCTTGTTCGATGTCAGAAACCGTTACAGGAACATCAACGACTTGGTCTCCATATTCGACTCGGACCGTTGTCTTGCCGTTGCTCACGCCTGTCGCCAGATTACGATCGACGACTGCGATACGGCTATCGACAGCAATCAATTGCGATTCAGAGGTGACGTCCTGTGTAATTCCGTCCGAGTATGCTGCTTGAACGATGATGGATTGAACGTCGCGGGCATCCGAAAGTGCAACTTCCGAAGGAAACACCTGAATTTCTTCGATAACACGCTTGCTTTTTTTACGAGCGTTGCTCGAGGGGTCACTTGCAGCATCCGTCGCAAACCCGCATGCAAGCAAAACGAAGACCAACGATGAAACACCAATCATTCCAACTCTGCCAAAACGTGAACACGGATTACCGACCAATGTTCATTTTGGGCGGAAAGTGCGCGACAAAAAAGCACTTAAGCAAAATTTATCTGATGTTATTCCGACAAAGTTTGCGCGTGGACACGTCGACCTTGTGCGAAAGAACCGGTTATCCTTTACCCCGGCCGCAAGTTCTCGGCGTTTTTTTCGACGCTTTTCACGATGTTGTTATTCTCATCGACGAGAATAATTTGGGCACTGTGGCTGGCGATTTCGTCCTCAGCAAACTCACCGTAACAAACAATGATGACCACGTCATCGACTTTTACCAGCCGCGCGGCGGCACCATTTATGCAGATCTTACCAGATCCTCGCACGCCAGGAATCACATAAGTCGTTAGCCGACTACCGTTGGTCACATTCAAAACATCAACTTTTTCGAATGGCAACACCTTGGCTTCATCCAGCAAGTCTTGGTCGATGGTAATGCTGCCTTCGTAATTCAAATCAGCTTGTGTGACTCGCGCGCGGTGTATCTTTGAGCGTAAAAGTGTTCTGAGCATCTGATTCAATGGGGTCGTGACGACCGGTTGAGTGTTGCGTCTATCGACAAAAGCTGTCGTTGAGTTTCCATATTGTTTCCCAACGACTGCAATTCCGCAACCGCCGATAAATGAATGTATTGTCGTTTCGTAGTAGCAAAGATTCCGACATAATTATTTTCAATCACCAACTTCAAGATGCCCGTTATTGATCATTTTGAAAGCTAGGCGACGGATCTTATCACGAGCCTTGGTCTGTTTTTCGGTCAATGATGTTGCCTGAAGTCGATTCAAGGTTTCGATGGCTTTGCGTGGCCGCTCCAAATTTTGAACGTAAATCATGGCAAGATTAATAAGCAACGCAACTTGGTTGTCGGGATGATAGCCGATCATTTCCTCCACTAACTCAACGGCCGGTTTCAGCTTCTTTTTGGCTACGAGGGACTTCGTTAACTTCCATCCGATGTTTATCTCAACCTTGAACCGTGGGTTCATCCGTTTGAGATGAGTCAGTTTTAAGTAGGCCAGTTCTTCGTGCCCCGACGCAACATAGGCATTGAATTTTTGAACTTCACTCTTAAATTGCTCTTTGCGTTCTTCAGCTTTCTTTCTCTCTTCTTCGATTTCTGCCGGCGTCGGTTCAGGTTTCTCGCCGAGTTTTCCTTGGTACATCGAGATCAAGTCATAGCCTTCACAATTCACCCAACGCCTCCGAAGCATCTGGAAGCCAACCACTGCACCTACGATAGCGCCGGTCAAGTGAATGAACGGCGTACTCATTTGAAACCCGCCCATGTATGCCCAAAAAAAGTCGCTGGCGATGTAAAAGAATGCAACTGTTGAAATCGAAATTTCGAATTCGGTTGAGATGATGTAAAACATCACCCAACCAAACACCTTAAAATTAATCTCATTCATTGGTGCCCAAATCATTGCGATGGCGACCAAGCCAAAAATAGCGCCGCTGGCCCCCAGCATTCCACCAACCGAAGCCCCGAGCATTAACACTTGCAATAAAATCGAACAAACCGTTCCCACGGCCAGATAGACCAACAAAAACAGCTTCCAACCAATCTTGCCTTCGACAATCAAACCAAACACCCAAAGAAAAATCATGTTTCCAATCAAATGAAAAGCGTCCAAGTGCATAAAGAACGCAGAAAGCCACTGGATTGGATTCAGGATCCCAAATTGAAGGACATAGTCCTCCCAAAACTCCGGAAAAACAACCTGCAATGCAAAAATGAAACAATTGGAAACGATCAAACCAACGGTGGCAGCTGGCCAATGATAAACCGGTGCATCGGTACTGTAGGGAATGATCAACAACACCAGCTAATTCACCTCGCCGTCAATTGGTGGTCCAATAAATATCGAATGTCGTTCGGTCCAGAATAGAAATTATTGGGCTAAAAGCAACCAATAATTTGCAAACTACCCGTGCAATAGCTCCCGATCAAGAAACCCTCACGAAAACCGATAGGTGATCAATCACCCTTGGCTACATGGGAATCGATAACGTACCGGCCGATCGCTGCTTGGTCGTACAAGTCCCGTAGCACTTCGCGTAAATTGCCGCCGTGTATTGTGAACAAACGCCGTGCCTCGCTTTGAATCTCCGTGTCAGCCCCAACATCGAGTTGATCTAGAAGATGCTCAAGCAATCGTTGGTCAGTTTCGGTAGTCATCCAAACCGGCATGCGAAAAAATGACAAAGCGAGGGATCGATGAAACGTCGCGACCACACGTTCGCAACGCAACAAACGCAAGCGGAGCCATGGGGAGAGTCTTTCGATGCCATCGACAAGCAATATTGAAGTCTTTAATCGGGTCATTGAGGCCGCTCGCACAACAACCGCTTGGTGGTTTTTTGTATCCTGCGGCAACGCAAGCCGAACGCACTCTTGCCCGGAGTCAATCAAACGAACTTCAAGATCTCTCAGGAGAGTCGATTTGCCGGTGCCGCGGGGCCCCACGATCGCCGCACGACAATCGAATTCATAAAGTTTCTTTAGATGAAACGACCAATCACCGACCGCAAAGCGATACGGTACCGACGTGGTTCTTTGCACCGAGAATGGGTTTTGTTTGGCAGCTAAAATCATGAGGGCCTCAAAGCTCAAGTTCTAACTGGAACGATACAGTTGAACCTCGGCTCCATCAGCAGAAACAAAAATCTCCTTTTTTTCAGCCAGCAACTTCGGAAACTCGACTGCCTCGATGGCCCAGGTCAGTGAAATAAGTTTGCCCGAAAACGAATACGGCCGGTCAGGTGCAATAAATTTGAAGTTAGCCATTCCGTCGGTTTCCGGCGACGATATGACTTTTTGATCAACGGTTGCAACGTCACGGTCTCCCTTGCCTGTCGTGTACCAAATCAACCTGACCTCAATTCGGTCGCAGGCCTCGGACAGGTCCTGCCAGGCAATCGTGCCGACTATTGGACTACCTGGGCTAAACTGATTTTCGTCGGTTGAAATTCGCATCATGTCTAAGGCTTTACTCGAAAGACCATGGATTGATTGACGTCGGGCCAATAAGGAATATCTCCGTGAACAACCACAGTCCATTTGATTTCATTGTGATCTGATTTGAATGAATGCATCGTATCGACCGGGATTCTCAAAACGGTCGTCCCAAATGCAAATTCTTCTTTGTTGTCAGTTTCAACGATGCCGATTTGTTGAAACGTTTCGGTCGCCGTTCGCGTGTCCGTTCCTTGTTGATAGGTAGCCACTTCCTCTCCAACAACTTTGATCGTCAATTTTTGAAATCGGGTCGCCTGGCCTTTGACTTCCCAAGCAAAATCTACTTCTTGGCCCAGTGTTATCGCACCTTGGCTCAATGCGATTTCAACGATGGGGTTGAATAAAGCAAGGAAAGTGTAAACCACCCCAATCACCAAACCCATCCCGACCAACAAGAACGGCGTCATGAACAAAGTATCAAACCAAGGGAATCCGTCCTCGATGACTTGTCGAACAAAAAAGCTGAGGATGCCATTCCAGGACAAACACGCCAGCAACACACCAACGAATACTAGAGTCCGCGAATTTTCGGGCTTTAGTTTCAAAGGGCCATCAAAATTTGCGTCCAGTAGTTCAAATGTAGGCGATTCTTTAGCAGGGGCAACCATTGAATCCGCGGGACTCGATGAAGAAATGGATTGCGATTCCTTTTTCGGATCGCTCTTACCCCAACCATATTTCAAAACTCCGAAAACGACGGTGGCACCAATTGCCATAAAAAGCAACGGCACCAAGGCGATGGCCAACCACCATCCTAGCGCCAAACTCATCACCGAATTTTGCGGATCTTGAGGGTCGTAAAAAATTTCAGTGGTCGAACCAACTGGATGTTCGTCAACCAGAGCTTTCGCACGCTTGCGACGTCCCGAAACGCTAAAAAAGTTATAGCGGTTGTTTTGGTATCTGTTTCCCTTGACCGAATACTCATACGTGAACTCCGCAGAATAGGTCGAACCATCATCACCATGGTGGACCTCCACTTTTGCGGACAAAATTTTACCCTGAGCCGTCGGCCAGCTGCGTGCCGCATTCCAATTCAAAAGCGGCTGAACAAACGCCAACCAAAGTACGAACGCGGCAAACAAAAAAAAGAAACAGCCGAACAGCAATAGCGCGGACGTTCCACAACCATTGTTCTTGTTCACGGAAATTGGCTTGGCATTCATAGTCCAGTCCACAGTGGACTTGAGTTTGACGCTACTTCCACTTGATTTGCAACCCGCAACTGGTGAATCAAAACAACCGCCCAACCGCAAGAATCAAACGTCATTATGATGCCATGCGCAGCTGGCTGTGCTGTGACATCATCGCTTGTGACAACGTTTTTACCACGTAGTCGATCTCAGATTCCATAAGCTCCGGAAAAATAGGTAAACTCAACACCTCTCCAGCCGCCTTTTCGGTTTCTGGTAGGCTGCCCAGTTCGTAACACAGATGCTGAAAACATTCTTGACGATGCAAAGGAATCGGATAGTAGATCTCGGTCCCAACATTGGCGTCGGTCAACTGTTGACGAATGTTGTCGCGCCAACCATTGGGTACGCGAATCGTATATTGATTCCAAACATGCCGTGAATTGCGTTCGACCGATTCGGGCAGCAAGACTTCTTCCGTCAGTCCGATTTCAGCCAACTTTTTGCTATACAACCAAGCGTTGCGTGCCCGGTCTTCCGACCATTTCAAAATGTGTTGAATCTTAATGCCCAACACAGCCGCTTGAATCGAATCTAAACGGCTGTTTACACCAATTTCTTGATGATAGTACCGCGGACGCATCCCGTGGTTAGCCAACAGACGAAGCCGATCGGCAATCTCTGGGTTGTTTGTCGTCAACATCCCTCCGTCGCCGCAGCCACCTAGATTTTTTGTCGGATAAAAACTGAAACATCCCACATCGCCAATACTTCCAGCCGGGCGACCATGATACGTCGCGCCGATCGATTGAGCAGCGTCCTCAATCACTCGAATATCCATCTCGCACGCTAAGTCCAAGATGGGATCCATGTCACAGCATTGCCCGAACAAGTGTACCGGAATAATCGCTCGTGTTCTTTTTGAAATCGCGGCAGCCACGTTGTCAACATCGATGTTAAAAGACTCGGGATCAATATCCACAAAGACGGGCGTCGCACCAAGCCGCTCAATCGCACTAGCCGTCGCAAAAAAAGTAAAACTAGGACATATCACTTCATCCCCCGGTCCAACGTCAAACGCCATCAGTGCCAAAAGCAAAGCATCACTACCCGACGCGCAGCCAACCGCAAAACCAGTTTCGCAAATTTCGCTAACAGATCTCTCTAGCGACTGGCAATGGGCGCCACCAACAAATCGCCCCGAATCAAAGATCTCGGAAATCGTTTCCATGAACTCTTGCTTTAATGGCTGGTTGCCGCGACCGACGTCCAAGAGAGGGACAGAGTTTACGGATCGGTTTTGCGATGGGTTTGTCACAGGTTTGCCTCCTTGCAGCTGTTTCGTTGGATCCCGAGAGTGCTTCCTGGCCGACCAATTCCGTTTGATTTACCAGGGCCCGGGAAAGTTGCGAGTGTTATGTAACTTCGGGAAAATAAATCGCGTGCTGCCACAAGTCAATAGCTTCTAACTACTGTCTGCCAGTGTTGAATGCTAGCGACCGTCATTCGCCAAATTGCCATTTGAAACCACCGACGTTCGGTCGGCTGCAACTTTGCGTCATTGATGTTTTACGAAACTGAAGTACGTAATCTGACCGCTCGCAACGACCTGCCGATCGCCATCCTACCGATTTTGAAAAATTTTTAGGTAATGTAAACTAGAGAAATACGTCTAAAGCCGTGATGGTGATTTTTGGTGGAAGAAGGATGCTGCGTTACATAGTATTTACTTTAGGTTGGTTTGGCTTGATTTGGGCCAGTCTACAGATCAATCGCTTTGAACTGGGCCACACGTTTTGCGGAAAATGGGGATGTGGCCCCCCTACCGAAGCAATTTTGGGGATGCATTTTCTGTGGTTTGCGGTGCTGCTTCCGCCGTCTCTACTGGCTTGCCGTATCGTCAATCTGCCTTGGCAAATTATTGGGAAATTCCTTTGCCTAGCTTCCGCACTCGGCTTGATTGGATTTGGATTCATTGATTATTTCGGAATCAACCGCGGTTTCTACAACGCGGGTTATGTTTGGCAACGCTATTTGCTGTCTCTTGCTTCTTTGGTCGACATTCCAATCGTTCAGGTTTTCGTGATGGGTGGGGTCTTCACTTTTTTCGGCAAAGGATGTCCTTGCTGCCAATCCAAATCGGATTCAACGCAAATTCCATTGAATTTGGAAGATGAGACCTATTTACCGGTCGGTAGTGAGTAGATTCGATTTTATCGAAACACATTTGTGCATTGCCTCTGCTGAACAATACACTGAAAGTTGGATTTAAGCTTGCTCAATTAGACGTTAAAATTTCGATTTTATAAAGCGACTCGCGCAGCCCGTCTAGATGCAGCACAAAACTGACTTCAACATCCGAACGTTTCACACCGACGCCTTTGGACACGTCAATAACGCAAGGTATTTGGAATTGCTGGAGGAAGCGCGCTGGCAGTACGCCGAGGCGATTGGGTTGATTGACTTGCTGAAGTCTTCAAGTCTTGGATTTATCATCATGGATTTGAAGATTAAATTTCGGTCACCGGTACAAGAAGGGGATTCGATTTGTGTAACGACGCAGTTAGTCACGTTGGGTACAGCCTCTGGCGAAGTATTGCAGACGGTTACCAGGGCCAACCACAATTCGATCGCAACCAAATGTCTGGCGCACTTCATTTTGATCGAACGTGCTACAGGTAAATCGGTGCCAATTGACGGCCAAATCCGCGAACGGTTGTTGCAAGTTATCGAACCTGAACGCCGAGCATCAACTGCCCGTTCATGAAGGTTCGTAACTGACGTCATCCCACGTTAACATTAGAATATTTGTTCACACATTCGATAACTTGCAAGGGCCATCATGGACAACGACGAAACGATCGATTTGACGCAATTTGTTGAAGGCCAAGACGGGATTTCAGTGATTCGCACCAAAAGAGCGTTGGGCGGAGAGAATTTCCGGGGGTGGAACGGCATCAAATACAAAGCGGGTTTGAGTGCGAAAAACGTCAGCGCAACGAACTTGTCAATGAATGTGGCGACGGTTGCACCAGGAGCTTGTGCTTATGCACACATTCACGACGGATTCGAATTGATGTTGTACATCATTCAAGGCCGGGTTCGACATATTTACGGTGAAAACTTGACGCGTACTGTCGACAACGAGGCCGGCGATTTTATATACATCGAACCTGGATGCCCGCACGAAGTGTATAACTTGAGCGACACCGAACCCGTGATCGCCGTCGTCGCTCGCTCTGATGCCAACGAATGGCAAAAAATCGTACCCTATCCTAGCCAACGCCGAGATCAGGACGGCGTACATACTTAAGATCAAACTCAAAGTCGTTTGTGACGTCAATTCGAGCAAAACGGCATCAGAGAATTAGGCCCGACCAGGCAGACACAGGACGAATACATGCGCGAAAAATACGAAGAATTGTGTGCAATCGCTCGACAGGACAGTTACATACAGTCGTCGCTTTCCCTGCTGGAATGGGACCAGCAAACCAAAATGCCGACTCATGCCGCGGCCTATCGTGCCGACCAAATCACATATTTCGCCGGCGAATTGCATCGTCGAAAAACGGATAAACGCCGTGGTGAATTACTTGACACCTTGATCGAATCGGATCTGGCGAAACGCCCTGGCTCGGATTCCACGGCAACGATTGTCGAATTGAAACGCGAGTACGACAAGAAAATACGGCTGCCCCAGTCTTTGGTCGAGGCGATCGCACGCGCGGCAAGTGAAGGGCAACAAGTTTGGGTCGAGGCGCGGCATGCAAACGACTTTCAGAAATTTGCTCCCAGTTTAGAATCCATTTTTAAATTGAAACGCGAAGAAGCCGATGCGCTGGGTTTCGAAGACGAGCCCTACGATGCGTTGCTGGACGAATATGAACCGGGAACGAAGACCCAAGAAGTCCGGGAAGTTCTCGCCGCGTTAAAAAGCGAGTTGGTTCCATTGATCAATAAAATTCAATCGTCTCGGTCGCGCGTCGAAACGGATGTGTTGAAGCGAGAATTCCCAGTCGCAGCGCAGGAAAAGTTCTGTAAGGAGGCCGCGGAAAAAATTGGATTTGATTTTGGGCGGGGGCGGTTGGACGTTACTCACCACCCGTTTTGCACCGAGGCAGGCCCTGAGGATGTTCGCATTACAACTCGTTACGACGCCAACTTCTTTAGCTCGGCATTTTTTGGCACCTTGCACGAAGCCGGGCATGGAATTTACGAACAAGGATTGCGCAGTGACCAATACGGTTTACCGCCGGGACAATACTGTAGCCTGGGCATCCACGAATCTCAGTCGCGACTCTGGGAAAACTTGGTCGGACGTAGTCGGCCGTTCTGGGACTTCTTTTACGGTTCAGCACAATCACACTTTACATCGCTGAACGATGTCTCTGTCGACGAATTCTATCGCGCGATTAATCAAGTTGCCCCGTCGTTGATTCGCGTCGAAGCCGATGAAGTGACCTACAACTTGCATATCATCATCCGTTTCGAACTGGAGCAAGATATTCTCAACGGGGCAGTACCGATCGGCGATTTGCCGGAAGCATGGAACGCGAAATACGACGACTACCTTCAAATTCGGCCCGACAGTGACGCCAACGGCGTTCTGCAAGACGTTCATTGGAGTGCGGGTTTGTTTGGCTATTTCCCGACCTACGCCCTGGGCAATTTGTACGCTTCTCAGTTTTTCGAACAAGCGGAATCAGAACTTGGAAATCTGGGTGAGATGTTTTCGCGGGGAGAGTTCTCCTCATTGAAACACTGGCTTCAGCGAGAAATCCATCAACACGGGAAGTGTTACCGAAGTGAAGAACTTGGCAAGCGAGTGGTAAAAAAGCCGCTAAGCCACGAACCATTGGTTACGCATCTTAAACAAAAACTTGAGCCTATTTACGGCATATGATTTGCTGCAACGGTTTTTAGGCTATTTCCGATTTTGTAGGCATGGGTGCGACGGAAACGCAATACTGGGCGATAGGTTTTCTGGAAAACACCCACTAAAAGGTAAAGTTTGCTATAATAGCCAAACTCCTCGCCTCGTAATCTACGGGTCAAAATGTTGAACCAGAACCCCCGACAAGCTGATTTTGTACTCGGCTCCTGCCCTAATTGCGAAAAAGTTGTGCGCATCCCAGTCACTGCGGTCACGTCGCAATCGAAATCGCAAGTTAAGTGTCCGATCTGCAATTTCACGTTCGAAATTGCTGAGGTTCTCGAGGAGATGATTCCTTCGGTTGAAGTCTTGGATGAAAACAGTGGAATCGCCGAAAAACCGAGCGAAGCTAACGTTCCAGAGAAAATCAACGCGATCGATAACCCAGAACTGTTTCACGTCTCTAAGGACGACTACCAACCCAAAACAGAAAAAAAGAATGGCCGATTCGTGGTACCCGATTTACTATCCAAAGGGACCAAGAAAAAACGAAAACGATCACGTCGCAGATCCCGACGCACGTCCGAAGAAAAGAAACTGGTCGAACAAAGTTTAGCCAAGCTAAAAGAAAACACTTCATCCCCAACACTAGCCACTCAAGATACATCCCAAGAGCAAAGTCACCAAGAAAAAAGTCGATCGTCCAGGCGAAGCCGTCGTAGCGGTTCCAGCCGTAGCCGCTCGAGCAGCCGGAAAGAAGAAAAAGCAACCAACCCGAAGGTGGTCGGTGGTGAATCGCTAGGCAAATTGTCGAGAACAATAACCTGGACGCTAGATCGGTTGGTTAGTGCGCTGAAAGAACCCAATGGCAAATTGGAGTATCTTTTGGTGGGAGTTGGCGCGTTGGCTGCCATCCCGATTCTGCATTTGCTGATGTGGTGGTTTGTTGGTATCGATCCGTTTGGCATGGCAAGGCCCACCAATCGAGTCGTTCCATTTCTAGTTCCTAATGCGATGAAGCCGGCAGTCGAAGAGGAATCCAAAGCGCCACTCTTGATTCGCCCGAAAAACAATGCGCCAATCAAGTCAAGCGAGTCAGCAGTTCCACCCAAGACTGGCAAACTTCCTCGCCCCAATTTAGACCCGAGTTCAGTTCACGCAGAATGAAGTTGGTGTGGACGGAAGAATCGACGAACGAGCTTTAAATTGCCAAACTGTGTGACAGTGAGTCCGTCGCAACACCCAGTCACGGGACCTATTTTGATTCGATGTCAAGTTCTCAGTGAAATGGGCTGCGTCTCCTGTTTGAGAGAAGATTTTCGTTACAGTAACAAATATTTGATACGATTCCACGAATAGTGGATCTGTTGCGAGAGAATTGAGTCGGGAGCGGTCGCAAACCCTCGAAATGCCTATCTTGCAACATTGAGTGCGACAACGTTAAATTTATCGTTTGGAGAAATGAAAAAAGACACAAGTCAATCTGAGGCGGCAACACCTGCCGCATCGTCCGTTCGCAACTACATAATTTACGGACTCTCTTTGCCGGAACGGACACTCCGTTCAACGGCGGCGATGGTGGGAGGAGTCGTGCACGAATCAGCCACATTGTTGGTTCCGCAAGCCTTTCGCGACAGCACATCTTACCAAACATTCGTGCAACAGATGCTGGATATGATGGTCAAGGACATGGGCGGCGTTAATTCACCGACTGACGACTCAAACGAAGCAGATGTAGAAAGCTATGTCGCGCGAAAAACGGTGGGGAGCTTTATAGATTTGGCCGGCATGGCAACGCTTCACTTGTCCCCGATTGTTTTGCTGGCTGTGGTTAGTGACGTTGCATATGGTTCGACCACCTATTTGAAGGAACTCGGAGAACAACTGAAACAGGAGGGTGTGATCGCAGACGATTCGACCATCGAAAGTGCCGCCGATTTGCTCGAGGCGATCGGTGAGTTTTCCAGTGAAACTGCAACGGTGTTCGACACCCCTCCGATCAATGTTGAAGGGTTGAGAAGCACCATCGAAGAAACCACCGACAACATCGCGCGAATCGATCCGACGCAACTATTGCCCAAATCGGAAATCGATAAGTTCTGGTCTGACATGAAGACGATTGCCATTCAGGAAAACGTTGGAATCGTCCAATTGTCGAGCGCCATGACCATGTACACGTTAAACCAAGTTGAAACGGTGTCGCAGGGCGCCCTTACCACAATCACCGTAGCCGGTAACTTGTTAGACAAGCATGTGTTGCAACATTACTGGGATGGGATGGAACAAATTTCTGAACGCGGACTCTATACGATTGTGTCGGAGTCTTCGCAGCCCTACTTCGCAGCCGTTTGGGAAAATTTCTCTTCCGAAAGAGAAACCATTACGCAAGACTTGGTTTCCGGCAAGTTGGTTGGACAGGTTTGGGATGGCGTTCGAGAATGGTTCGCGCCGGCCAAGAGTGAAGCTGCTGAAATTTCTGATGAATAGGCTACCGCTCGTCTAGAGTTGCCGATATCTACCCATCTACAAACGTGGGAATTTCTTAAATAAACGTGAAACAACGTTGCTTTATCTTAGTTCGCCCAACATATTGACGGTTGTCTAAGGCCGCCGGTTGCGGTCGCTTGGGTTGACATCAAAACGCAAATCAAGATGCCGGTTATTCGAGTGGAGTCTCCGGTGGACCACTAAATTCAGTTGGCGTTTTCAACGCTTCGGACGACGATTCCGTTGGGTCCTTTTTGGACTAGAAAAATGCTTTTATCAAATACATTGGATGCGAAAGTTTCAATTGGCTCGGAGTTTGTTACGTATTCTGAAGGCCAATTGCCCGCGAACTTTAAATTGGACAAAGCGCGAGCCTTCGGTTCACATTCCTTGTCCTACTCTGCCGCGGTGCAAGGCGATTTGAAACATTTTGCCAACCAAGATGGCTATTTGGCATTTCAAAAGAAATTGGGGCATGTATTTGTACTTGGCGATCCGGTCATTGCCCCACGTAAAACCGCTGCGATTGTAGATGCATTTTTAACGCGTCACGCCAACGTAACTTTTTGCCAAGTTTCAGAACTGACTGCAGATTTGTTGAATCAACGAAAGTATTGGATCAACGAGCTTGGTATTGATACTTTGTTGCCGTTGGACTCATTCGATTTTTTCGGCAAGTCGAAAGAGCGATTTCGGTACGCAGAAAACTGGCTAAAACGTCGTGATTTTCGGGTCGTCGAATTGCAGTACGACGCGGCGATTCTGCGTGAGGTCCAAGCATTATGCGAAACGTGGCGTCGTTCCCGCATCCTGAAGAAGGAGACGGCCTTTTTGAACCGCCCGTTGGTCTACTCGGACGAACCGGAAGTACGACGGTTTTTTCTGCTGGACAACAATGACAAAATTCAGGCTTTTGTATTTTTCGACCCGCTTTATCGAGACGGCCAAGTTGCCGGCTACGTGACCACTTTTAAACGACGCTTACCCGATGCACCTTCGATGGCAGAATCAGGAATCTGTAAAGTCGCGATTGAGAAATTCAAAAGTGAAGGGCGACGTTGGGTACGCCTGGGACTCTCGCCGTTCGCCGAAATTTCGGACAACAAATTCCGGTACAACTGGATTTTAAAGACTGCGTTTAAGTATTATTTCCGGGCTGGTTGGACCAATCGCTTCATGTTTAATTTGCGAGGGCACGCGGAATTTAAGAAACGCTTTCGCGGCACGCACGAAAAAATGTACTTTGCCAGTCCGTCTTGGATTAACGATGTCAGGTTTTTTGCGCTGATGCGGTTGAGCAAGTTTATTTAGCAGGCGCAAAGTAGCAGAGCGACGGCGGCTGGAACTGTGCACAAAAATTGGCTGCTGCAAAAGACTGCAGCAGCCTGGTTTAAATTACCGGTCCGACCGTATACTTAGACTAAAGCCAATTCCTCAACTTCTTTGGCCAATCGTTTTCGAGCCGTGTGCAATCGACGCTTTATCGTTCCGATCGGTGCGTCAAAATGATCGGCCATTTCGATCAAAGATTGTCCTTGCACGTAAAACGCGTCCAAAGTTTCTCGGTCCATGTCTCGCAAGCGGTTTAGACCTTCTTGAACTTGATCTTTACGCTCACTTTCCAATGCTGCATCGAATGGAGTCGCGTCCTGAGTAATCGTAGCTTCAAGAATTTCTGGTTCAACCGCCAACGAAGGCGCTCGTCGAATGCTCTTGTTGATGGCCATGCGAACAGTAATTTGTCGCAACCATCCGATGAAGCACTCTGGAGTTCGCAACTGGTCGATTTTCGTCATCGCTTGAATGAACACGTCTTGAACAAGTTCTTGCGCATCATTTGCGTTGCTCAATCGCCGCATTGCAATCGCCATAATGGTTGGTTGAAAGCGTTCGAACAGTTCGCCGAAAGCGTCTCGGTTACCCGCTTGCGCAGCGCGGACAAGGTCGGCAGTTTGTCGGATTTCTGGTTGAATTTTCAATGCGCTCATGGTTCTTGTTCCTTCAAAAAGGTGCTCGACCATAAAAAACTACGAATCGGTCGAAGCAATCGTTGTGCAAAATCAGTGCATACGCATACGCGTAAGAATCCAGCGACGGTGTCGCTTTGGGATTTGCCTATTCAGTTGGTTTCTGGGATTTCGTCCCTAAGAAACGGCTGAACTTAATCGACAGTCCCAACGGCGTTGGGCGTTCACTTGGCTTGGGTCATTGCCGGGCATGGCAGATTGGAATCTGCCGATAATCTCCGGTTTCCCCTGAGCAAAGTCCGCCAGCTTCGGTTGAAGTAGCGATAGCCGATAACCGGCTACAAACTCCAACAAACGCCTGACGTCGGACTGTATGAGGCGCAGAAGTGCCGCCGCGAGATCAGTACTGGCGCGCAACACATGACTGGCTTCATTTACAAAAAAGCGGACTGCATTTTTGACAAAGCTGGTGTTGAAGTTACGCATCACATCTCTCCCGCGCATCACTTGCGCACAAATTAGAGAACCAATTAATGTTGTTTAACCGCCGCAAGCCCTGCGAAGGCTATATATTTGGCGGGCCAATATCATAGTAACCAAGACAACTTTAGGCAAACTTAAAGCGCAAAGTTTGGTTTGCAAAGTTTGGTTTGTATTGGGAATTCTGACTCGGAATAAACGTTTGGGGATCCTCACCCCAATGTAAGTCTGACAGTGGTTCGTATTATTGGTTCGCTGATTATCGGAAAAAACATAAATTATTTTTCAAAACAGGCCTGTTTTTACTTCAAAGGCCCTAAATCTAGGTTTTTTCGTTGTTGATTGATCCAAGCGAACGCTTTGTCCGATTGCTTCACGAACTTGATAAGCTGGGAAGTTGAGCAGTCTAGCCGATCTGCGGCCGCGGACATTTTGAACTGAAAACGACTTATCCAATTGAGGGCCTCGGCCAGCAAGCAAGCAAAGTCAAAATGATTCGAGCTACAGAAAATTTTTCCGCTTTTGCATCGAGATTGCCATAATTGGCTAGGGGCTGTCATATCACTTGCCAGACAACGATGTTCCACAGCGAGATTTTCTCGCAGCCGTTGCATTGCCACCTCTTTGTTTTCGTGTTGGCTTCGGCGTTCTCCCGCGGACGCCGTAACTCCGGTCGGGCGGTGTCTGGCAACCACCATGGTTTCAACTTTGTTGCGATGTTGACCACCTGGACCGCCCGACTTGGTTCGTGTGAAATCACAATCTTGCAACAGTTTGTGCGTATCTACACATGCTGGATGGTGGCAATATTCTGACTCCATTTTTTAATTCCTAGTTTGTTGCAGATTTGCGTCATCGCGACACTGTAACATAATAATGAGACAGAGATTCAAAGTTAACGCTACAGGCAATGATCGAGAGTACTTGAGCACATGGACAGCATGGGCCCTTTTTTATTGGAGAACGTACTCGGCCGTGGGGGGATGGGTACGGTATATCGGGCCAAGTACCTGGAAACAAATGAAACCGTGGCGGTCAAAGTCTTGTCACCAGCGTTTTCGGTCGACGAACACTTTCGCAATCGCTTTGAATCTGAAATCAAGGCTTTGTTGAAATTGGACCATCCCAACATCGTTCGCTTGGTCAGTTACGGACAATATGAGCACAATTTGTATTTTGCGATGGAGTTGGTCGAGGGCAAGAGTCTTTTTCAGATGCAGCGGGACGGCGAGCCCTTTCATTGGCGTGAAGTCATCCGAATTGCCAAGAATGTAGCCCTGGGTTTGAGGCACGCACACGATCGCGGCGTAATTCATCGCGACTTGAAACCTGGAAACCTTCTTAAAGCGTTTGCCGGCATTATCAAGATCACGGACTTTGGTATCGCCAAGAGTTTTGGTTCCAGCCAAGACACCGGAACAAACGTGTTGGGAACCGTCGATTTTATGAGCCCTGAGCAAGCGAAAGGTCAACCTGTCACGATTCGCAGTGACTTGTATTCGCTCGGCGCCGTTATGTATACGCTGTTGGGCGGCAAGCCGCCGTTCAGTGGCAACTCTGTCGAAGAATCCATGAGGAACTTGACGCGTGTGCCGGCCCCCAGGATTTCTCGTATCGCTCCAGATGTGCCCAAACTACTTGACGATTTAGTGGCCCAATTATTGGAAAAAAATCCGGAGCAACGCATTCAAACGGCGTTGTCACTTTATCACCAACTCAAGCAAGCCGAACAACATCTAAAAGACACAAGCCAAGCAATAACGGCGGAACACCCGGCTGTTGGTACGTCGGAAAAGACGCGCTTGATGTCCGGACCAACGACCAGTGTCGATGGCGATCGTAAAATGGCGCAGACGATCCCTCACGACGTTGATTCTGAAGAGGTCGATGAATTGGAATCCGATGAAACGCGAGCCGATAGTGCGAAAATCGGTGCGCCTACCGGCCCTGATTTGATTAAGGCGGACGAAGCGGGGAAAGACTACTTCACGACGGTAACGGACGACGAACGCAAAGTACATTTGGATATCGCCAGGACCAATGGCGGGACAAAATCCGTTTTGGGGATCTTAGTGCTGGCAACGCTACTTGTGGTCGTCGTTGGAGCAGCTTCATTCGGTATTTTTCGAGCCAATCAAATTCCGACTGCGGAACAACTGTTTGCCGAGATCGAACAAGAATGGGATCAACCGCAAAAACGAATGGCAGCAATTCGTACTTTTTTGGCGCATTATCCCAATCATGAAAACACAGAACGGGTCGAAGGTCGCGAGGAATTGGCCAAGGCCTACCACAAACTAATCCAGCTTCGCAACCAGCGTAGAAAACCGGAAGGGATTTCGCGAATTGAACAGGACTTTTTGAATATCGTCGATGGAGCATCTGACGATTTTCCGAGTTCGGTCGAAAAACTCTCGGCGTTAATTGTTTTGTACGAGAATGATGAAACTGTAACTGACGTTGACGCCCAGTGCATTGCCGCCGCCAAAGCCTTTCTGGGGCGACTCCAGCAAGATGCGACAGATCAAACGCGACGAGTCCGCTCAAATATTGAAAACCAACTGGAACGTGCTAAAACTTTGTCTAAGCAAGACGCGAACGATTTGTACGAGTCCCTGATCGAATTGCATGAAAAATTTGAGTGGACCGAAGACTTGCTCGCAGTTGCCAGACAAAAACTTGCGGAAATCAACGAATAAATCTAGGCTGGTCAATGACTTTTTTTACGGATGATTCATCAAACGCTTCGAGAGATACGACCGCATCATCGAGTTCGGCAAAACGTCGCAATGTAACCCGCTGTTCATTGTGCGGTTCTGAGTTTGATCGAAGTGAAACGGCCAGTTTTCCTTTTTGCTCTTCCCGCTGCAAACAAATCGACTTGGGCAATTGGCTTGGCGAAAGCTATGGCCTGCCGATTGAAAGTGGGGAAGTAGATTCTAGCGCCTTGGACGAATAGCTCACGCGTTCAAGCCTCGAATGCGACCATCGGTGATTCCCACTTTCGAACCTCAGTGATCTTCAGAAAATGAAACATCTTGAGGATTCGTGCGACGAGACTGCAAACCAGCTGTTAAACGTTTCGTCGGTCGATATAATTTCGTCATGTATTTACCCTCTTTTGAGTAAGCAATCTACGTGAATTCAAGCCAAACTTTTGATCGACTTGACTGGTCCGACCTAGCACCTTGGACATTAATCTTTCGCTCGCTGACAACTACCTTTAGTGTCGCCGTTTTGGTGTTTGCTTTGATTGGCGTCGTCGCAACGCCAATGGGCTGGATTGTCAGCGAGACTATTTTCATTGGTTCTCCAGAGTATTTGAACAATAATCCGATTCTCGCCGAATTGGTCGAACTAAATCGCAGTCCGCACCAAGGTTTGTTTCGAGCGACCGCCAGCAAGCATGACAAATTGAGTTTACTGGGCGTCGATCTGAGTGGTCCGCGTCTAGTATTTGAACAATTGATCAAACCGTTTTACGCGATTTTTGGTGGTACGAATTCAGCGCGAGAATTTTTGTACTACGCTTTCGGTTCGGTATGGTCGCTCGTGGTCTGGTCGTTCGCGGGTTTGGGGATCGCACGTATAAGTTTGCTGAGATTTACGCGCAATGAACGGGCGGGTTTGGACGACGCATTTGAGTACGCTTTTGACTATTTTCGAACGTGTTGCACGGCTATGTTGATGCCGTTTGGCTTGGTTGCATTGCTCTGTATCCCCATGTTCTTGATCGGTCTGATTTTGGGTTTTGATTTTGGTGTATTCGTAACAGGGATTTTTTGGTTTATCGTGTTGGGTCTTGCGCTGCTGCTTGGCATACTCTTACTGGGCATGATGGTCAGTTGGCCGTTGGTTATCACCAGCGTTGCCGCCGAAGGCCAAAACTCGTTTGATGCCATCACCCGAGCATTTGCTTATGCGTTCCAAAGACCAGTGCATTACTTTTTTTATGCGATGATTGCTATTGTCTTTGGTGGTGTGTGTTGGTTGTTCGCCGTTCAGTTCACTGAATCGGTAATCCGGCTAAGTTTTTGGTCGACGGCCTCGGGTGCGAATCTCATTCAGGAGAACCGAATTAACACAGTCAAAGG
The DNA here is from genome assembly GCA_965263475.1 of Mariniblastus sp. Lineage (GTDB taxonomy): Bacteria > Planctomycetota > Planctomycetia > Pirellulales > Pirellulaceae > Mariniblastus. The sequence continues at coordinate 4,335,955 of OZ253677.1, read as the reverse complement.
CGATGTTTCTTCGTATTCAGATTTCTTCTTGAAATCGCGGATGCTCAACCGTTTTCAAAGTGAAAAAATTGTCGAGCCGGTAGTGACAACCGACAACCAGGACGGGCGAGCAATCACCAAAACAATGGATCCGGACGTTGCGAACCTGACCATCGAACCAGCATCGCCAACTGAAAACGAATTGATACGCGAACCTTCGACATACTTGGTGAACGGTCGAAAGTTGATCGAATTTTGGACGGGGTTTGCCAGAACGATTGCGGCCGCTTTCTTGCATGGCTTATTTTGGTGTATGGCCTCGGCAATCTATTTGTTGTTGCGTAAAGACGTCGACCAAACGGCGATGGACGAGATCTTTTTAATTGACGAACGAAGAACTTATGATTTGCCTCCGCTGAAGTCGGATGAACACGGAATACCCCAGGTTCAACCGCTGCCTTTAGACGACGAAGCCAGTCGTTAGTTTTCAGCGATTTGTATTTGACGTCGTCTTCGGCGCAACCATCGGCCAAGCATCACTGTTTCTGCGATTTAGCGTCGCCAACGAATATACGCGGCCCGCAACTTGCATTAGACTATGACCGTTTTTGGATGGTTGCAACCTGAACAACTCAGTGTGTTTTTGGAGAGTCGCGACAAATGTTGGCTTCCGTTTCGATATTGAATCTGGTCAGTTTCTTTGGTTTGTTTTTTATGGTAGCTCTGGCTTGGTCGATGAGCTCGTATCGAAAACGAGTTAACTGGCGGTTAGTCGCAACCGGAATCGGTCTTCAAGTTCTCTTGGGAGTGATTTTTTTTAATTCACAGACTTGGACTTTCCACGGGCGATTTGAAAATGGTGTCATATTTTTTGCCTTTGACAGTTTTTTTGCGCTGATCAAAGAGTGGACCGATGAAGGAGCCAAGTTCGTATTTACAGCCAACGGAATGACTCCAGAGTTTCCGCAAGACAACCCGTTGTTTTTGTTGAAGACATTTGCGTTTGGAGTGTTGCCGACGGTCATTTTCTTTGCCGCCTTGATGTCCGTCCTGTACCACATGGGCGTGATGGAAAAAGTGGTTCGAGGAATGGCCTGGGTCATGCAAAAACTCTTGGGGACCTCGGGCAGCGAGAGTTTGGCGGCGGCTGCCAATGTGTTTGTGGGTCACACTGAGGCCCCATTAGTCGTACGCCCTTATATTGCTGGAATGACGCGTAGCGAGCTGAATGCCATGATGGTTGGGGGGTTTGCCACGATCACCGGCGGGTTGATGGCGATCTTCGTTGATTTCGGAATGTCGGCGGGGCACTTGGTTACCGCTTCGATCATTTCGGCGCCGGCCGCCTTGGTCATTGCAAAAATTCTACAACCCGAAACTCAAGAGTCACAAACTCTCGGAATCGTTACCAAGAAATTTGAGAAAGAATCGACCAATGTGATCGAAGCGGCGGCCGCGGGAGCAAGTGATGGCATGAAATTGGCCATCAATATCGCCGCCATGTTAATCGCGTTCCTCGCCTTGATCGCCATGGCTGATTTTGTTTTATCGGGAATCGGAAACCTATTTGAGTTTGCCGTTTACGGCGATCAACAGTCGGTTCCAGAAAATGATCGAGTCGATTTTGATTGGTCGTTGAACGCGATCTTTGGCTATTTATTTTTTCCAATCGCGTGGGTGATGGGAATCGAAACCAAGGAGTGTTTGACCTCCGGCCAACTTCTGGGTACGAAAATGGTCGTCAACGAATTTTTTGCCTACATTCAGATGAGCGGGATTTTGGACGAGATGGCGAAACAGGGAACGGATGCCGAAGTCGTACTTTCCGAACGAACACAAGTCATTTTGACGTATGCATTGTGTGGCTTTTCAAATTTTGGCGCGATTGGTATTCAACTTGGCGGCATCGGCCCATTGGCTCCCAATCGAAAAAGTGACCTAGCACAACTGGGCCTGCGAGCGATGTTTGGCGGTATGCTGGCTTGTTGCATGACCGCCTGCGTGGCAGGCATGTTGTATGGCGTCTTCGACTGGATAAGTGGTTGAGCCGTTTACTTATCTGAAACGAACACGGCCATCGCTTTGCTCGGCAATGTGTAACAACCGTTGGAGGGAATTGCCGGACCATTTAACTCGGGGAAGATATCCTCGGGATAGTCTGCAGCGGTATCGATGTACTTTCTCCAATTCGTAATTTTCGAAAACGTGGGTATCGAAAACTGACAACCCTGGCTGGTCGAGTTGAACATGATCAGAATATCCCGCCCCATTTTGACATCTTCTTTCAGCGGCGCCGTCAACACACAAATCATTGGCAAATCATGGTTCTGCCAATCGACGGCGGTGCCCACCGCCGAGAACCAACTCACATCCGGCATATCATTTTGCTCCGTGGTTTGTCCGGTCAAATAATACGGACGCCGAACCGCCGGTTGCTGTTTTCGAAACTCAATCAATTCTTTGCAAAATCGAAAAATCTCTTCGTTCTTTTCGAGCATCTGCCAGTCGAGCCAGGAGATCTCGTTGTCTTGACAATATGCATTGTTGTTGCCGTTTTGGGTTCTTCTGAACTCGTCTCCGGCAACAATCATCGGGACGCCTTGGCTCAGCATCAGGGTCGCCAACATATTCTTGATTTGAGCCACTCGCATCGCGTCGATCCGCTTTTGCTTGGTGGGGCCTTCGACACCAAAATTATCGGAGTAATTGTTATTGTCACCGTCGCGGTTGTCTTCACCATTAGCCAAGTTATGCTTGTCGCGATACGTGACTAGATCGTTCAGCGTAAAACCGTCGTGAGACGTAATAAAATTGATGCTGCAGTAAGGCGGTCGTCCACCGGCTTGATACAGGTCGGCGGAACCCGACAATCGAGTCGCCAATGCGCCACGCATTCCACCATCGCCGCGCCAATATCTCCTGACGTCATCGCGATACCGCCCATTCCATTCCGCCCAGCGTTCATCTCCAAAACTGCCGACCTGGTAAGCGCCGGCCGCGTCCCAGGCTTCGGCGATAATCGTCGTGTCAGCAAGTAAGGGGTCTTCTCCGATCGCTTCGACAAGCGGCGGATTGGGGACGAGATTTCCAGATCGGTCCCGACTGAGAATCGATGCCAAATCAAACCGAAAGCCATCGATATGGTAGTTGTGCACCCAATACCGTAAGCAATGGAAAATCATCTCGCGAACGATCGGATGGTTACCGTTCACCGTATTGCCGCACCCGGAGTAATTCCGATAGTACTGCGGATCATGCTCCAACATATAGTAGACTGAATTCTCCAGACCTTTGAAGCTAAGGGTTGGTCCGCGTTCATTGCCTTCGCATGTATGATTGAATACGACGTCCAAAATCACTTCGATGCCGGCCTTATGAAGTTCCTTGACCATCGTCTTGAATTCATTGACCTGAGCACCGGGTTCTTGACTGTGTGAGTAGCCCCGATGGGGCGAAAAGAACGCCATCGAATCGTAGCCCCAATAGTTGGAACGATACGGTTCTTTGCCATCGGTACCAAGAATGGGAAACTCGTGGATCGGCATCAACTCGACCGCGGTGACACCCAGCGATTTCAGATACGGAATTTTTTCAATCACGCCCAGGTACGTACCAGGATGGTCAACGCCTGAGCTGTCGTGTCTGGTGAATCCTTTGACGTGCATTTCGTAAATGACGGCTTCAGAAAGATCGAGATTGAGGGCGCGGTCCCCCTCCCAATCGAATTGATCGTCAACAACAACACACTTGGGTGGCCGAATGATTCCGTCGGCCGATGGCTGGAAGGTACCGGCCAAAGCCTTGGCGTAAGGGTCGATCAAACGCGCTTTAGAATCGAATCGCATTCCGCGTGCCGGATCGAAAGGACCATCGGTTTGCAAATGATAAAGTTGGCCGGGTTCAAGTTCCGGCAAAAACAAGCTCCAAATATCGCCCCAACGATTTAAGCTCGGATCGAAATTGATAATTTCTGAAGGCTCGCGATCATCGACATTGTTGTACAATAGCAACCGCATCGCCGTCGCGTTGCGACTGAATACAACGAATTGCACGCCGTTGTCGTGGACAACTGCACCGTAAGGCAGGATATGATTGAACTGCAGGCCTGAGTTCATTTGGCGCATGAGCATTAACACGTAAACAATTCCTTTATGTTTTCAAAAATTGGCGTCCCGTCAAGAACACGGCATCCGGTTTCCTTTTACATTTCATCCTTTAAACTTGCCGCTTTCCTTTAGCTGAATAAACCAGTGTGTCCACGTCGGGCGATCCACGTTTTCGGACCGACTGTCACGGGTATCGAAGTCGCTACAATTGGCCCAGCAACTACCAAGACAAGGCTGTAATGTCGTTGGAAGTCACGTTGCGGCGGTTGTCGATTGATTCCGTTTGCATCAAACTGGTGCTGCATTTGAAAATCGAAATTTACAGAAAAAAATATTTCGCGCGATGGCCAAGCTTTCCTACAAACAATCTGGAGTCGATTTAGACGTTTACAACGAGTCAATGAAGCGTCTTCCGCGACTGATGCATCGCACTTTCTCCCCGCGTGTCCAACAATTGGACGGCGGATTTGCAGGCCTGTTTCATTTGGATTTCAGCAACCCATTGTTTCGCCGCAATTACAAGGATCCGATGTTGGTGGCGTGTACCGATGGCGTCGGTACAAAATTAAAAATTGCTCAAAGGACATCGCGGCACGATACCGTCGGGATAGACTTGGTCGCGATGTGTGTCAACGATGCCATCTGCTGCGGGGCCGAGCCACTATTCTTTTTAGACTATGTCGCGATGGGCAAAGATGACCCAGAGACGTTAGAACAAATCGTCTCTGGTATAAGTGACGGCTGCCAACTCGCCGATTGCGCTTTACTGGGTGGTGAAACGGCAATCATGCCCGATCTTTATAGTGAAGGCGATTATGACTTGGCGGGGTTCTGTGTGGGTGTCGTCGAGAAATCAAACTTGATCGACGGCAAATCAATCAGCGACGGCGATCTCGTTATTGGCGTCGCTTCCAATGGCGTCCATTCCAACGGTTATAGCTTGGTGCGAAAAATTGTTTATGAGGCGGCTGGCAAATCGGACACTGATAAATTTGATGACGAACATTCGGTCGGTGATGTGCTGCTCCAACCAACCGAGATCTACGTCAAGGCCACGCGGAACGTTTTGCAAAATTATAAAGTCAAAAACGTCGTTCACGGCATCGCACATATCACCGGCGGTGGTTTGGCGGAAAACATCGAACGCGTTTTGCCGGCAGGCGTTTGCGTCGAGGTAGACGCTGCAACGTGGCAACGTCCTGCTATTTTTTCGTGGCTGCAGGAGCTTGGCGAAATTGATACCGCTGAAATGTATCGCGTCTTTAACATGGGGATTGGGCTGGCAATGATGGTTAGCCCGTATTATGCCGACAGCGTAATCCGAATTTTGCACGAAAATAACTGTCAAGCTTGGCAAATTGGACGGGTTGCTAGTGGCGATAAGAGCGTGACTTTGGTTAATCCTGAAAGTCAATAATTACAAAACTTCGGAACGTTTTGAGTTTTTCGATGTTGTAATTAACAATTCGCTTGACTGAATCGCTCAAGCCCCAAAAATGCTGTTGTTTCTTTAACCACGCGATTTCCGAATGGCTAGCGGGCAATTTTTTCAAAACGAGTTCGACCGAATTTTGTCGGACCGTGTTTCCCAAACTTCCATCACCGGTTCCAATTCGCTGGTCACCGCAGATCTCAATGCTGCTGTTGATTCCCAAAAGAATCGTGACAATACGGTTATCGACGTCGCCGAGACGCGGCGTGTATTTGTCGAAACCAACTTTGGTAATTTTTGGGTCATTGGTAACTCGATTCTAACCGAGTGTCCTCAGTGTTTGGCGCCGATGACCATCCGCAGTTGGCTTAACCTGGCAGACTGCTGGCGCTGCGACGCGAGCATTCGTTTGAACCGCGAGCAACTGGATACGATTGAACAATTGGTGAGTGAGGCCGAACCGCAACGCCCGTTACCAGTCCCCCAATCGGACGATCACGTCGCCGCCGCGCCAACAACAAGCGAATCGATATTGCCAGCTCGGCCCGTCGCAGATGACGACTCCATCGCCGAATTTGAACGATTGACGAAAGAGAGTGTAACTGCCGGGATATTGAGACGCGGGTTAGCCGGTATCCCAGCTTGGCTGTTGAGTTTCCTGCTGCACTTGCTGTTAATCTTGCTATTGGCTTTGTTTGTATTTAGTCGCAGCGCTCAGCCGCCGACGATAACGTTGTCAACATTCGTCAGTCCAGACCGCTTGGAAGGCGGTGAAATCAGGATCGAAAACCCAACCCACCAATTGGTTGATGATTTAAGAATGGCCAACGACATGGATGTCGATGCCGATGAGATTCGGAATGTGTTGGAGAAAGCGAAACAAGATGCGGCGGAGTTGGTCGAAGACGACGCACCCATTGCACCGCTACCGGATCTGGACGAGGTGAAAAAGAACGTAACAACCGCGCGCGATCAATTAATGTCGTTTGCTGCACGTGACCCTCGAGTTCGTGCCGATATGGTTCGCAAAGAAGGCGGCACCAGTTTTACCGAAGCGGCGGTAGCGCGTGGTTTGCGGTGGTTGGCTTCTGTGCAAAACAAAGATGGTAGCTGGAGTTTGGCAGGGTATGACTCAAGCCACGAACCAGACAACCAAGGCGATGCTGCTGCGACATCACTGGCATTGCTACCGTTTTTGGGCGCTGGCCAAACTCATGAACACGGGCTGTACAAACATCACGTCGCAAAAGGTCTTAAGTGGCTGATCGACCATCAAGAACAAGACGGTGATTTAAGAATCAATTTTTCTGGGCAAGCGGGAATGTATGCCCATGGGCAAGCGAGCATTGTGCTTTGCGAAGCACTGGCGATGACGGGTGACCAACGCTTTAAAAAACCGGCACAAAAAGCAATCGACTTTATCGTTGCTGCGCAAAACGGTCGCGGCGGTTGGCGATACCGGCCAAAACAAAACGGTGACACCAGTATGCTCGGCTGGCAATTGATGGCGTTGCAAAGCGCACGGGCCAGTGACACTGGGATTGAAATTGATGATGCCACGTTTAAGTTGGCTGACTATTTCCTAGACCAGGCCACGTACAAGGGGCGATCGTCGAATCGGAGTACGAGGAATTTGCCAACGGGTTCACTGTATACCTATCGACCAGGCGAAGGGACCCCCACGGCTTCGATGACGGCTGAAGCCTTACTTTGTCGGATGTATTTGGGTTGGGAACGAGACGACCCTCGCGTGATCGAGGCCATTCGTTGGTTGATCGAACGGAATTTACCAAACCGCTCCGAAAAGAACATTTACTATTGGTATTACGCGACACAAGTGATGCACCATTTTGGCGGCCAAGTTTGGGACCTTTGGAATCGACGGATGCGAGAAGTCCTCGTGTCTGGACAAACCACCAAGGGTCGGCGGGCGGGAAGTTGGAGTCCGCGCGGATACGAGTGGGGCTCTCAAGGTGGCCGTATCTATGTCACCAGTTTGTCAATTTGCACGCTTGAGGTCTATTACCGACATCTGCCAATTTTCAAACAGATCGATTTGGATAGGCGATCCGAAGTTTCCACGCGTTGATCGGCTTTGTTTTCAAACAGTAACCACAGGTTCTCCCAAAACGTCAAACTTGGGACGCACGCCTAGCCCGGGTTCAATGGAAGCCGACAGCCTCCCGTCATGACGTTGGGGCGCGCCATCGGCAATGCTGACCGATCCATAGCTATTGAAGTCGGTTGAAGAAAACAACATTTCTGTTGGCGTGCTATGCGCCAAGTGAGCAATCGCAGCCGTCACAATGTCACCTCCCCAACTATCCTCAATCGTCATGGCGATCCCAAGTTGAACGCACAAGTCTCTGGCCCGGCGCAGTTTCGTAATGCCACCCAGCTTACTGATTTTCAAGTTGACGACATCCATCGCTCCGTCTGAATACCCCTTGATCAGCATCTCGATGCAATCAATGTTTTCATCCAACACAAAGGGATGTGACGACCGGTTGCGAATCGCCAGACATTCTTCGTACGTTTTACAGGGCTGCTCGATATAAACGTCCGCCTCGGAAACCGCCTCGACCACGCGCGCCGCTTCATGTTGCACCCACCCCGTATTGGCGTCGGCGACCAGCTTTTCACCCGGTTGTAGGCAATCTTCAACAGACAGTATCCGATCGATGTCAACGTTCGGATCCCCGCCAACTTTTAGCTGAAATTTGCGATAACCCTGGTCTCGATATTTTTGAACGTTCTCCGCCATCTCGCTTGGGGAACGTTGCGAAATGGCCCGGTACAGTCCAAAGTCGTCGCCATAACGTCCTCCCAACAAAGTCGTCAGTGGCTGACCCGACGCTTTGCCCAAAATATCCCAACACGCCATATCAATACCTGACTTTACGTACGGATGCCCCAGCAGCTGGCGATCCATCTCTCGGTTGAGCTGGTCAAGGTACAGTGGGTTGGAGCCAATCAATTTAGGACCGAGTTCGGCGATACCAGCACGGACGCCTTGCGCATATGCCGGCAAATAAAACGGACCGAGCGGACATACCTCGCCGTAGCCAATAAGATCTGAATCGGTAACCACTTCAATAATCGTACTGTCGAATACTTGAATGCTTTTACCACCAGACCAACTGTATTGATCTTCCTTCAGAGGCAAATCGACCTGGTAGGCGCGGATAGACTCAATCTTCATCCGTTTTGAATCCATGGAAAGAGGTGAAAATACCGGGCTGCATTGTAAACGCAAAACTTGCTTCCGTCAGTCGTGCTAAAATGGACCGCCGCAACGGAATAGCAATCGAACTACCGAAGCGCCCGCCCGCTGCGCATGAACTTGGTTTCACGTTCCGCGCTACTAGCGAAACTCCACATCGGATGGCGTCGTTGCGTTCGCAGAACGAGAATTCGCAGAGCCTTGCTGAAGAAATTCGAACAGATGCAAAATGTCGTCCAACGACAAGGTATCCAACAACCCTTCCGGCATTGACGACTGATCCGAGTCTTGAATTTCTTCAATCTCATCGTCAACGATACGAATAGTGCGTCCCTCTCTATCCTGCAGGAGATAATCTCCGCTCGAGTCTTTGACCAACATTCCGAATAACTGTTCCCCATCGACAGTCAATATCTTCTTGGATTGGTACTGATCGCTAACGACCTTGGAAGGATCAATGATCGCTTCCAAAATCTCTCGCCGTGAAAAACGGTTCGCCAGATTGCTCAAGTCAGGGCCAAGCGTTGCGCCTTCGCTGCCGACCCGGTGACACGCACTACAGTTGGCCTTGTGGAAAATCGATTTGCCGACAGCCGGATTTCCCTGGATCTCAAATTCTTCCAGATGCGCCAAGACACGTTCAGCTGTGTATTTCCCAACCTTCGTCAACGGTTGGAGATTAATTGGCAATTCGTTGGGCCATTCATTTTCATACCATTCGACCCAGAACCCTAGCGATCGTTCCCAACGTGCTCCAGTAGAAGTACTGGCAAATTCAACTTCGTTTCCAGTCCAATGTTTCATCAACCGCGACACTTCGATCGCACCGGATTCTCGCAGCCGATAACCCAATTCAATCAGCTCTCGATACTGCTTTGCCTTTTTGGGCCGGCGATTCACGGTTTGCAACGCACCGACGACTTCTTTTCCAATCGTATCGTCCAAGATCGGAATGCTTGTAACCAAGTAAGGCCAGTTCGCACCGCCAGCCTCTTGTGCCAACCCCAAACAGATTTCGTTTCGATATTCTGGTCGTGCTTGCCAAATCGCTCTCAGGTATTCGTGGGCTTCGGAAATACGGCTTTCCGCGAGAACCGCGATAGAACCCAATCGCACTTTACGCGTCATGGAATCCTTGAGGTCCGGCATGGCTTTGTCGGCAGCAATAACCCAACTAACTTGCTCGGGCGTAAGACGTGCCTCTAGGTTGAAAAAGGTTTGCAACATTGCGTTCGGCCACTGTGAGCCATTTTCCAAAATGCGCTGAACATGTTCAGGTCTTTTGCTACGTTGAGTCAACTGTTTTATTGCCGTACCAATGTAATTTCGATAAGTACTGCCTTCTTGAAAATGAACAGCTTTTTCCAAGTAATCGATCACAGCGAAGCGGCAAACGTCATCAAGTTGGCTACCAATCGTATGCAGCAACATTGCCACATAGACTTTGTCTTGGGGCTCGTTTTTGCTGTTTTCGAAATAGTCCTCGATGCGATCGGCAATGTTGCCGTTACCCATATAGGCCATAATCGTAGCGAGTTGCTTATTGATTTGGGCATTGCCGGCAGGAAACTCACTGGCTACCCGTTCGCCGAAACCAGGGATCTTTTCCGGTGCAATTTTGCCGCGCACGAGCGCAAGTTGGGCGACTCGCAGTAGATCGACGAATTCTCGATCTGTCAGGTATCCATCCATGAAGTGTGTGACTCGCGCCAAAACTTGGTAAGCCATGTCCGTTCGCGGATGGGCCGTCAAAATGGCAACTGCACCGTTATTAAATAGGCCGGTCTCTTCGGTCGTCAGGATCGATTCTTGATAGGAATCAACTGGTGCTCTTTCGATCAATCGCCTGGCGACAGCGACTTCTGTACGATCTTCAGAACCAAGCATGGACAACACCTTTTCAACCGGCGGCAATTCACCTAGCCGAAAAAACGACTCAGCGGCTTTTCGGCGGACCAAGGGGTGCTTGTCTGTGATCAATCGATCAAGGAAACCGTTGAGTCCCTCGTCATTCTTGACTCCACACAAGCTGGCTACCCGGGCACGCATGTTGTAATCTGAGTCGTTTATTAATTTTTCAATGAGATCGTTACCCGGGAACGGCCCAAAGAAAAACATTAGCTCAACCGCTCGCAAGCGATATGCGATTTCGTTTCTCGAATCGGTCGCGACGGCACTGAGAGTTGGCTCCCAAGAATCACCGATTTGTTTCTTGAGCGTGGCAATCGCTTGACGCCCCCAAGCAGAATTGGGCTGCGGCATTCGAATCACGCGCTCAAAGTCATTTTGGTACGTGTAGAGCGCTTCTGGAATAACTCCGTTCCAGGCAATTCGATAGACGCCGCCAGAGGTACCACGACCTCCAGTGCAGAAAAACAGCGTTCCATCAGTTCCAATCGCTAAATCCGTCACGTTGAGAGGTCGACCCGTGCAGAATACATCGTATTCCAATTCATAACCGGCACCCTTTTGTTTCGGTCGCGCTGACAAAATGCGACCCTCAGACCAGTCGGCGAAAAAAATCGCGTTGTGATATCGGGCCGGAAACTGGATGTGCTGGTACAAGGTCGCTCCCGACGGCGACCCCCGTCCGGTGTCGGCCAGTGGCGGAACGACGTCAACAAAATAGTCCGGAAACTTGGACCAACCACTTCGCCAACCTAGCTCACCGCCATTGGGCGCGTGATAGATCCGTGTGGGTCGATACCAGGCCATACCGATATTGGTCTCTAGATCACTATCATGCAGAAACAGCTCACCATATTGATCAAACACGAGATCGTAAATGTTTCTCAATCCACCATTGACCGTTTCGACAACGTCACCATTGAGAGACGTTCGAATAATCGTTCCGCCTGGAGCTTTAATGCCAACAGCGTGCCCACCCGGATCTTCCATACGCTTGACCAAGTCACCTTCGTAGGTGTGATAGTAGGGGCTGGTTTTGGCCGGTGACGTTGTGCTTTTGCTCGCGTTGCCGATGGTTACATAAATCATTCCGTCGGGCCCCAGCTCAACTCCGTGTGGTCCATGTTCGCCCAACTCACCGCCAAATGGCACGATTACTTTCTCGACTTCAAACATTCCATCACGGTTTTTGTCGGACAACATATACAATGCCAAACCAGAAGGCCCTTGGCCCGTTACGTAAATGCGTCCATTGAGCGGCAGGATGCCCTGGCACGATGTTACCTGTTCACAAAGCGTCCGAATTCGGCCTTCCTCACCCGGTTCTTTCGTGACGTCGGCCAGATACAATGGACCGCCTTCTTGTGAAAGAATCAGTTGGCCGAATTCGTTAAACGCCATAGCGATCAATGAACCCGTCTCAGAGTCCAACATGACTTGCTGAACTTTGAATTCATCATCCAATTCAAACCGCTGTTCTACTTCAGTCGTCTCCGATTCGTTCTTCTCGATCTCGGCGGTATTCGCATCGCTTGGCTTGGACGTGTTCGGCAGTGGTGATTCGTTGGTGGCATCGGACATGCCAGTTTCCACGGCACGCTCTTGTAACGTACCAGTAGATTCCGACCGAACCAATTCCTCGGAAGCGTCTTGGTTGGACAGGGAGGAACCTACCGATGCGACGGCATCCGTCAATTCCCGAACGGCGCTAGCATCAACATTCGGACCAAAAGCAGTTGCTTGTTGCGTCTGTACGTCCGACATATTAAATCGGATAGCGGCCAGTTTACTTGCCGGCTCCCAATTGCGATCATCCAATTGAAGCGATGTCCAATCGTCCGTATCGCCTAGCCGAGTCTTCCAACTTTCATCCGATGTTAAGCTGCGCCAACGTTGCTCGTCAGCTTCTCGAACTCTAAACTTGAAGGCTAAACCAGCAGTCGTGCTATTGACGTGTTGTACTTTGACTGCAAACACGTTTGTACCTGGGACAAGAAACGGGTGAACGTCCAACTGGTGAGGGACTCCTGAGCTGTCGGCCGAAAATACCAATTGGCCGTTGATGAATAACTCATAACTGTCCTTGGCCGACAAATAAACTTCCGCTTCCGCCGGCTCGATCAATGATAGCTTCTTACGAAACAAACATGTCCCAAAACTCGAATCCACCGATTCGCTATTGATGGTCGGGGTCCAGATTTCATAGATGGTTTGAGCTTGAATTTGCTCGGTCGCTACGCCAACCAGGACCAACCAGGCGAGAGTAAAGTAAACAGAGTATGTAAAGAGAGATTTTCGATCTTCCATGACCTTAAGCCCAACTCAAAGTTTTGGTTGCTCAGCAAATGGGATAGCGCAGCACATTACCGCAGCATTCACTCTTAAAAATCGGTTATCTCCCTCAATACAGTTTGAAAACATTTGTGGATTATCCGGATTTTGACGATTTTTGGTCACCTCATGAAATTGATAGCAGTCTTGACCACAGATTCCTGTCGAGCACAGCACTCAAAGTGGACAAACCCACAAAAACTAATGGTTTTGGGGTAATCCGGGTACGGAAAGTTTGCAACCAACGCAGGCTCTGTTTACAACATTAGATAGGGCTTTCTGTCTTAGACTGGGGGTTCTACAGCCCTCCAAATGCTATCACGGAACAATCAACTTGGAGTTTCCAGCATGCATGCATTTCGCAAGCAACAAAATACAAGCAAACGCAAGCGCAACGCCAATTCAAAGCTGAATTACGAAGGTCTTGAAGCCAAAAACCTGTTGGCTGGCATCACATTTGACAACGTCTCCGGGACTGTCTTTGTCGAAGGTACGGATCAGTCAGACACGGTTCTGGTTGACAATCTGACCCCCACGTCGTTGGATGTCGAGATCGTTGGCATCATGTCCATGTCTTTCGACTTGACCGTCGATTCAGTCGTGTTGGTAGATTTCCAAGGCTTGGCCGGTGACGACACGTTCACCAACACCGCGGCAATCGACTCACGTGCATTTGGAAACGCGGGAAATGACACGCTAATTGGCGGTCCTTTGACAGATCGACTGAATGGCGGTCAAGGCGACGACTTGTTAATCGGGAATGCTGGCCGTGACGGACTGCGAGGCAATGCAGGAAACGATGAGATCCGTGGTGGCGATGCCAATGACTTCATTTTTGGAAACAGTGGTAACGACATGCTGTTTGGCAATGGAGGCGGTGACAACATCAACGGAGGCGACGGCGATGACGACATCGACGGGGGCGCGGGCAACGATGTTGTATTGGCCGGCGAAGGAAACGACACGGTCTCTGGCGGCGAAGGTCGAGACGAAGTGTTTGGCCAGGCCGGCAACGATTTGATCAATGGCGGTAATGGCAATGACATCTTGTTCGGAAACGAAGACGCGGACACGATCAATGGCGAAGCCGGTGCCGACGATATTTTTGGTGGCGATGGCGATGATAACTTAGATGGCGGTTCGGAGTTTGATGAAATTATTGCCGGAAATGGGAACGACATCGTTAACGGTGGCTCCGGAAACGATCAACTTCAAGGCGGGGCTGGCAACGATTCAATTACCGGGGGCTCGGGGGTGGATCGCGTCTTTGCTGGAGAAGGCAATGACAATATCGATGGCGGTAGCGAAGGCGACATTCTTTACGGCCAAGAAGGCAATGACATCATCGATGGCGGTGACGGCAATGACTCGTTGTTTGGTGCTGACGGAAACGATTTGATTTTCGGACGCGATGGAGACGATTTTGTCCGCGGTGGTGATGGCGATGACCGAATCGAAGGTGGAAACGACAACGACACGCTGCTCGGTGAGGCGGGCATTGACACCGTTTTTGGCGGATTCGGAAACGATTCCATCGATGGTGGACTCGCGGGCGACTTTTTGTTCGGTGAAAGTGGTAATGACCGAGTCGTCGGTGGTGGCGGCAACGACGAAATCGATGGTGGAAGCGGCGATGATGAACTGATCGCTGAGTCAGGTGACGACATCGTTTTAGGCGGATCCGGAAACGATTTGATTACCGGTGGCAACGGTAACGACTCCTTGTTCGGTAACGAAAACGACGACGATATCTTTGGTGGAAACGGCAACGATCGAATCGAAGGCGGTTCCGGTAATGACTTGATTGCCGGGCAAAACGGTAACGACACAATTAAGGCCGGAGATGGTAATGACCGCGTATTTGGCGGAGACGGCGCCGACACCATTCACGGTGGAAACGGCAACGATTTTCTCCGTGGCAATGCCAATGCCGACCGGATTTTTGGAGAACGGGGCATGGACGAAATTTTTGGCGACAGTGGACTTGATGCACTAATTGGTGGTACCGTCGAAGCGGACACCTTGAACGGTGGTTCCGGCTCGGATCGTTACTTGGCATTTGCCAATGATACGGTCGTCGGTTTTGGTTCTCGTGACGCCGAAATTCGATTGCGAAATGCGGATGACGCATGGACAGATGGCGAGCTGAAAGTTCTCGATGATGGCTTCCGGCTGTTGCATTTACGGACCCGTGACGGTCGGTTGTTGCGAGACCCAATTGCTACGGAGTTGCCCGTCGTGTTTATCAAGCAGCGTACATTGCCACCATCGTTAAGGTTGGGCACCAATACGCTGGGAACTGGATTTGACGAGAATTTCCAAGCGGTCCCAGAACGTCAAATTCGACTTGCAGATTTCGATGAGAATAATCCAGAAGTAGCGAATTTACATCGCCTGGAAATCACTCGTGAAATTGCAATCAGCTGGACTAGCGACGAAGCCATTTCCGCCGCGTTGCCCAATCAAACGGACTATTTCAGTTCCTTCGAGTGGTTGAGTTCCTGGACTGCGGAAACCCCGCCACCAGCCGACCTTCCACTCTTCACGCGTTCGGATGACAACAGTCAGTTCTTCCGTTCCGACTCGGTCTTTGTCGACGATCCTCTGGCAACGTTTAATTCCGCTGAAGATTTTGCCAGCGTCTGGCGCTTAGTGTTCACGCCGAATAGTCTCGAAGAACAAAATGCAATTCCGCTAAAAGCAAGCAGCGTGAATTTCTTGCTCGACTTGCTATAGTCAAGAACCGGTTAGCGACTCATGGGGAGCTGAGGGCCGCCTCAGCTTTTTTATTTCAAGCCGCTTGAGCTACTAGAAACGAGCACGCTCTGCGGGTTTTGATTCCGCGACTTTTTGGATGTCCTCTTCACCTCGAGCCGTATGAATCGCTTGGACGACTTGCCCAGAAGTTATCAATCCTTCGAATTTAATAGGTTTGTCGATGCCCGGGCCGTAAATCGCATAAAACGGAATGGCCTGAGTCGGGTTACCAAGTTCGCTCAAAATCTCACCGACCTCATCCGGAATGATTGACTTATTGGCTCTCAACGCAACCACCTGGTTCGATTCAAAAAACTGTTTATTTCGCTTCGTATTCAAGACACCTGCCTCATTTAAGACGCAGGTCGGTCAGTTCGGTCCAGTAAAGTCAATGAATACCAACCGATTGTCGTCTAGCAGTTCCCCTAACCGGGCTTTGGAATAAGGCTGCCAGTCCAATTCGTATTGTGCCGGCCCCAGGTAGAGGAACGCCGCAAACGTCCCCACCACCACAATCCCCAAGCTCGTCCCCCAGGCTTTCATCTGTTCAGACGTTTCCGCTGCAAGTGACGTCCTGCCAATCCACCAGCAACCAAAGCCAACGAGCAACAAAGTCGTCAACATGGCGATCAAGTATTCGTTTCGTGGCTCAGTTGAAAACGAGCCCATCAAAAACACTACGGTCGCGAGCAAAATAAAACCGGTGATTTGCTTGAACGTAGTCATCCAAGCTCCAGGCCGGGGCAGCCAACTAACCAACGATGGAAAAACACCAACCGCCAAATAGGGCAATGCCATCCCCAAACCGATCGTCGTAAAAATCAAGTAGGCCACCCATGGCGGCTGCCCAATGGTCGCGGTCACTGCCGGAATCAAGAGAGGTCCCGTACACGGAGTCGCCAAAACTGTCGTCAGAATGCCCAAAAAGAAAGCGCCCAACAGACCATCTTGCTCAGATTTTCGGCTGAAAGACGTAGAGCCCGACAATCCTGGGATGGGAATCTCCCAAACACCAAGCATGCTCAACGCAAACGCAAACACCACCGTCGTTATGATGATGGAACCGGTCAAACTTTTCGTCAGCCAATCCCCCCAACCGTATCCAAAAAACGTTGAGAGAGTCGCCAGCACCCAAAACACCGATAACATTCCAAACGAAAATACGACGTTCAACATCAAAACGCGTCCACGACTTCCGCCTGCTTGTTGCACAAACGACATGACTTTCAAACCAATCACTGGCAAAACGCAAGGCATCGCGTTCAAGATCAGTCCTGCCAAAAATGCGAATCCCAGTACGGTCAACAACTTAGTTAACGAGATTGGGGCAACGGGCACCAATCTTGATTCTTCACCAGCCCAAAACTTCTTGGACTGCTCCATCAACTCATCGCGATCAGCTTCTTCATCGCGAAACGAAACAGGTACATCTTGCTCAATTGAACGATCACCAATCGTAATCGGTACACTAAACGCAACCGCCGTTGGCATGTCACAGTTTGTTTCGGTACAAAGCTGGAAAATCATCTTGCCTTCGAGAACATGTTTCCCCGGCTTTGAATCTTTTAAAGCTTCGATGCCTATCTTCCAATCCACGCGGTCTTCGTGGTAATACGAAAATGGCTCGTTCGGAAGACCCAAAGGGTGTTCGACAGGGATGCTGGAAGCGACTGGATTCGCTATTTTGAATCCCGCGGAATTCGTAAAATAGATAATGGTTGGTTGTGGCGTTGTACCGTCTGGTTTAAATGGTTCGAGTTTGTAAATGTGCCAATCTGGTGCTAGATTGACCGAAATCGTAATTGATGCGCGGTCGCCGGCTGTTAACTTCGAACGACTAAGGACGCCGGTTACGGTTCCGTGTTCCGATGAAACCACGTTTTTCGATTCGGTGTATTTTGAAAACTTCGCGACGACAACCGCGGCCTGACCAAGGATGGGTACGCAACTTTGTTTACAAACCTGCCCCGACATTGTGGCTTTGATCTCAATATCTTTGGGCCGTACGTTTTCAGCAATTTCTATTGGAGCCGACCAAACAACTCGCCCCGACAACTCTTCAACAGGCTTGCCAAGCTCATTCTTCGCCGCTTTCGGTTTCTGGTTAGCTGAAAATGGACCGACCACTCGAAATTGTTTGCCCGGCGCGACAGCAATACGTGTTGGTTTCTGTCCTGCTAATTCTCGTTGCGAATATCCATGCCAGCCGTCTTTGATGTCGAGAATAACGTTCAAGACTCCTGAACGCGTATGCTTTTCAACAGAAAAATTGCCGCTCAAAGTGAAAGCTGGGCCCGGTGTATCTTGGCCGGAGAGCAAATCACTAAATTCGCTTTTCCAGGGCTCCTCTTGAACCGCCAGAGCGAAAGTTGGCAAAGTCAACGTCGCAAAAACAATCCAACAACAATTATTCGCTACGAATCTCATCTGCAACTCATTACCAGGATGACATCAAAGGAAACCGCCTTCTGACGACGGCCTTCATAACGTGAACTTACGTGATTCCCAAAGACGGATCATTACTTTACGAAAGTATGAA
Source organism: Mariniblastus sp. (assembly GCA_965263475.1). Lineage (GTDB taxonomy): Bacteria > Planctomycetota > Planctomycetia > Pirellulales > Pirellulaceae > Mariniblastus. The sequence goes on along the minus strand of OZ253677.1, from coordinate 4,317,680 downwards.
TCGCTCGGTTTGCCAGTAATGTCTATGGCGCATCGAATTCGCCCTATTTCCGCTTAAACCCATCAACCGATTTTCGGGCTTGACGTCGAAAAAAGCCAGAAAAAATGGCCTCAACGGCAACACTTCGGATTGGCTGGCAAAAACCTTCCTCCGCACATATCTGCCCATTCAACAACACCGTTGGTTTGTAGCTGTTTAGGCTAGACGTATCCGCTAGTTGAATAGGGACGTAAAACTGTACTGTACCATAGTGTTTCTCGAGACGCGTTTCGAAAATCGGATCATTCGGAATCACTTTGGGTTTTTTGTCTGGCTGGAATCCGGACAAAGCGCTAACCCGATGATCATTCTTGAACGTTAGTTTCGTCGGTATCAGAGGCGACGATTGATTCAAACTATATATGTAACTTCCTTTTGGAATCTTGGCTTTAACGATCAAGAACCCTTTGTCACTCCCTTTTTCGAGATAGTAACGGGCCGTCAATTTTAAGCGGCTCTCTTCGTCCTTCATGCTCGTTGCGACCGATTCGGCTTGCTGAGCACTTGTCAAACTTGAAAGCAGAATTGAATAAGTCGCAAATACAAGAACTCCAAGATACCGATAAAATCGCTGCATTGAGAGTTCCTTGAAACTTAGTTTTCTTCCGGTTCGCTATCAATTCGTCGCGGAGAGTACCAACGAAAACCGATTCGATTCAATGTCATTCTCTGGCCCAAATTGGGTTGATACCAATTTTGCGTGCAACTGCTATCATCAACTTGAGTGTTACAAGGAAAAACGCTAACCCCAGGCCATTGAAAATGCGTTCGCCATGAAGATGATAGTTGCAGTTATCCAGCCAACAAAGCTAAGGGCATTGAAACAGGCATTGACCCAAATTGGCGTCAATCGAATTACGATTTGCGATTCGCAGGAATTTGCCAGGCATGTGGACCGAGAACCAGTATTCCGGGGATTGGAGTACCGAACCTGTATTCTCAGAAAAATCACTTTGGAAATTGCCGTCAATGATGATTTTTTGGAACGCACGGTTTCGACCATCGAGTCGGTTGCGCGTACTGGCCCGCTTGGCAATGACGGGGACGGCAAAATTTTTGTAATGGACGTGGTGGAAGCCATCTCCTATGCTCCCGAAACTCGCGGACCTGGTGCGATTTAAAATGATTCTATTCCTCACCAAAGATCTAATGATTCAATCGGCTGCCGCGGCAGCTGTTTCAAAGCAAGGCACGACCTTGAGATCGGTGGCTTCCGCCGATGCACTGAGATCTGCAATAACCGCCGGCAATGCTATTGGCTTGTTTATCGATTTGCAAACTCCTGGCATTGAGGTATTCGAGTTGTCTGAACTATGTGATTCTACCGAGCCACCGATACACGCCATCGCTTTCGCCCAACATGTCAAAGAAGACCTACTTCAGTCCGCGCGAAACGCTTCCTTTGATGCCGTCCTTACACGGGGGCAGTTCACTCATCAATTGCCTGAACTCGTTGCTAAGTTGTTGGAATCAAACGCGGATTGAAATCAACATGTTGTCGCCGCATCTCCGATCAGCTTTAATGTAATGGTGCTTTGATTACGATCCAACGCCTCCTTCCTCTAGCTTCAGTTGCAGACAATGGAAAACTTCGAAAAGCTCGGTCAGTTCTATTTGGGTAAAGAATACGATTTGGAGAACGGTCAACCCGGCCGCGACTTGCTGCTTTACGACTCGAAAGACTTGACGACCCATGCGGTCGTTGTCGGCATGACCGGAAGTGGCAAAACCGGATTGTGTCTTGGCATCCTTGAGGAAGCTGGTTTGGACCGCGTCCCAGCGATCGTAATTGATCCCAAAGGGGATATCGCCAACCTGTTGTTAACGTTTCCAGATTTAAGTGCCGATGACTTTCGGCCTTGGGTAGACGAAAGTCAAGCGACGCGTGATGGCGTATCCGTGGATCAGTTTGCGGCGAAAGAAGCCGACAAGTGGCGAAAAGGGCTAGAGAGCTGGGGACAAAATGGCGAGCGAATTCGTCGGTTAACAGACACTGTGGAAATGAGAATTTACACACCTGGCAGCAACGCGGGACGACCAGTGACGATTTTGAAGTCGTTTGATGCGCCGCCACCGTCAGTCGTCGAAGACTCCGACGCGATTCGTGAACGCGTCAGTTCGGCGACGTCTGGTTTGTTAGCACTATTAGGCGTAGATGCCGACCCTATTCGAAGCCGAGAACACATTCTAATCTCCAATATCTTGGACAATAGCTGGCGACAAGGTCAGGACCTCGATCTTGGACAGCTGATTGGACAGATCCAAACGCCACCATTTGACCGCGTTGGCGTGATGCAGTTGGATACGTTTTTTCCCGCCAAGGATCGGATGGCATTGGCGATGACGTTAAACAACTTGCTGGCGTCCCCGTCTTTTTCCAGCTGGATGGAAGGAGAGTCATTGAACATCAAAAGGCTGCTACACAACGAAGACGGCAAGCCCTGTGTTTCAATCATGTCGATCGCGCATCTGAATGAAAATGAGCGCATGTTTTTCGTTACCATTTTGTTAAACGAAGTGCTTTCCTGGATGCGCACACAAGCCGGCACATCCAGTCTACGAGCTATCTTATATATGGACGAAGTGTTTGGTTATTTTCCGCCGACTAAAAACCCACCTTCCAAACAGCCAATGCTGACGTTGCTCAAGCAGGCGCGCGCTTACGGACTGGGTGTCGTTCTGGCAACGCAAAACCCTGTCGACTTAGATTACAAAGGCCTATCGAATACGGGAACTTGGTTTTTGGGACGCCTGCAGACCGAACGCGATAAAGCACGCGTGTTGGAGGGCTTGGAAGGAGCCTCAGCCCAATCGGGAACTTCGTTTGATCGTAGCAAGATGGAAAAAATCTTGGCTGGGTTGGGTAGCCGTAAGTTCCTGATGAACAATGTACACGACGACGAACCGGTAATTTTTGAAACGCGCTGGGCCATGAGTTACCTTCGTGGCCCCCTTACCCGCACCCAGATCCAGCAACTGGTTGGCAATGACAAACCACAACCTTCACCGAGTGAAACCGAGAGCAGCGAAACTGCCAAGCCGGAGAAGATCTCTGCACCCTTGGTTAGAGAAGATCCGCGTTTGTTGATCCCCTCAGATGTGGAACAACGCTTCGCAACGATTACCCATCGCGTTGATCCAGATACGCGACTCATTTACCGTCCTTCACTGTTTGCTGCTGGCCGACTGCACTATGTGCGATCCAGCTACAAAGTTGATTTTTGGACAGAGAAAACGTTTTTGGCAAACATTCGTGAAGACATGCTGCCCAACGAAGTTTGGGAAGATTGTGAATTCCCAAGCGACCGAGAGCTCGCTTTTGATCGGGAAGCTGGCGATCAAGCGGACTTTGCCGATGTACCCAAAGAATTTTTTAACGCGAAGAGTTACAAGATTTGGGAAAAAGAGCTGAAGGCGGCGCTGTATCGAGACCACCCAATGACCGTTTGGAAGTGCTCCAAACTCAAACTGTATTCTGAAGCGGAAGAATCATTAGGCGACTTTAAAGTTCGAATCGAACAGAAGGTCTCCGAACTGCGAGACACCGAGGTGGAAAAGCTCCGCAAAAAATATGCTTCTAAATTCCGAACCGCTAAAGATCGAGTCAGACGAGCTGAAGACAAAGTGGAAGTTGAGACCGAGCAATACCAACAAAGCCGTACGAGTTCTTGGGTAAGCATCGGACAGACCATTATGGGTGCGGTTCTGGGGCGCCGAACTTCGAGAAGCGCCGGTACATCTATCCGCTCTTATGGCAGGGCGAGCAAAGAGAAAATGGATATAGCGCGTGCCGAAGAAAACCTGCAAGAAGCACAAGATCGTTTTGAAGAGTTAGAACTGCAATTCAACGAAGATGTTGCCGAGCTGGAAGAAAAACTTGATGTCGCCAATATGGAATTTGAGGAGCTCTCATTAGCTCCGCGAAAAAGTGACATTTCGGTCGAATCGTTCTGCCTTTGTTGGATGCCGTGGAAGGTCGACGCCAACGGAATCGCTCAACCCGTCTATTGAGCCTGTTGTTTCGGTTTAGAATCCAATCGCTGCAAAAACGGTTGACGCGATCAGCTGGTAACATGCTTGTCGCTTTAGCTAGAGCGCATTTCCTTTTTCGTGTAGCTTCGATCCGTCAGTTTTTGCCGGAAAATTCGAAGCCACGACCACTACAGTTAAGTGCAATTTGCACTAGCAAATTTATCTTCGAAGCGACGTGACCCACCAACGACAGTAAAAAACCCACCAACAATAAAAAAAGACCTGTTGTCATTTGACAAACAGGTCTTAATTGAACTCGATGAATCGACGGCTTAGCCACCTGTCAAAAGTGCTACGAATGGAGCGACGTCAAGAATGTCAACAACGCCGTCTTCGTTGATGTCTGCTTCACAAACGAAATCGCCAGTGATTGCTGCGACGAATGGAGCAACGTCAAGAATGTCAATGTTTCCATCGCCATTGACATCACCAATTGCGAAAGTACAACCACCGCCACCTTTGCAGCCACCCATTGGGCAGATTTCAATCAGCGAAACGTTTTGCTCTGAACCGAAACCTGTCGCGTTGTTTGCGCTGTCAAAGTTCATGTTAGTCAGAGTTTCACCTGGAATGATTCCGAAGTCGCCATTGGAACCAATGATGCCACCAACATAAATTGATACCCCGTTAACGAAGATCTCCATATCCAAGTCAAGAATATGAAATTCAATCGACCCTTCTAGATCAATAGCAACACCTGTGTCGAAGAATACTCCAGCGCCACCGCCGTCAGTTTCCAAAACGTCCCAGTCGCCATCGTTATCTGGATCACCAAGGCGAGTAAAGATGAAGCCTTCATTGGCAGCGATTGGCGTGTAGAAACGGTCCGTGTTGAGGTCCGTCACAGCGTAGTTAACAGTAAGAACGAAACCGTCGTCAGCCAAAGGACCAACAGTCAAGCTCCAATCCGCGCCGAATTCAGCGAAGAAACCGTCGTCAGCAAATGTGTTGATTTGATTGAGTTCGATATCGCCACCACCCACGTCATTTGCGGTCGCGTCGAACGCACCATATGTAACGCCAGGGCCACTGATTTGACCGCCAAGAGCGCCAGCAACAAGAGTATCAAAATCATCAACCAAGATAGGCATGCCTTCTGGACTACCTTCAAACTTGGACTCAGGAACAGTCAAACTGTACATATTGTAAGATTGACCAAATGCGTTGGCCGCCAAAGCTGCCACCAACAAAGTGGAAAAAATTCTAGTCTTCATAAAATGTCTCGACAGTAGAAGTAAAACAACAAGTAATGTTCCGTCGACGACCGGAGAATTTCCGGGGTCGCTGATAGATATCCTATGATCTAATATAAACAGCCGATACTACCTACCAGATATGTTATTTCGTATTAATCAGATTTTTTGAACTCTTAGTCCTGCATTGACGTGATTTGCTCCGCCCAAAAATTGATCTTAAATTTGATTTTCGACTAAACCATTGTGGAATAACCACTTAAGACCTGACTCTTTTACGCGTTCAAATCCGCGTGATAAAACCACTCGCACTTTTTCAAAAAGTGTTAAGAAACGAACGCTATTTTTAGTTGATTTTCCCGACCTACGTCCTCCACAAAATGGAGAACCGGGCTTTTACTATCGCCATTGCAAACCTTAAACGGGACCTCTTACGATTGGATCTTTCTTAGCAGTTCGGCAATTGGATCTCGGTACATGCCACCTCCGAAATCATGGAACCGTCGCCACGAGTTAAACAAACAAGGAGGCGAGTTAGGCGTGCTGTGATTGCGTAAACTAAACAGCTTCAGAAAACTGGAATTCAAAGCTGCCGGCTTGCCAATGCCACAAACCCTTGTGAGTCGTAGAGCCAACGGTTGAAAGCGACGGACTGACCAACCAACTCAATTCAATAACTTCGGTGTTCTCACGGATTTGGGAGCGCAATAGAACTTCCTGCAATTTAAACCGGGCTGAATGAATCCGCATGAATATGTAAACACACAAGACAAACCAGTTTTCGCACATGCAAAATGACGACTTTTTCTGACAGTTTTTCACGATTCCCGTTGCATGGAAAAGAGAAAAAGCACAAAAAAAGAACACTCCGAACAATCAATGTGCAAAAAGGGATTTTATGAATGCCTCCGATCGGAAACTGATGATAGCCATTTCGGATCTGGCTATGTGCAATCCGTTTTCGCCAGCAAGATTTGCGCTGGAAAAACGGATTTTGAAGTCCAACTGCGAACCCTTTGACTCGATCGCCTGGAATCGAACGCGTCAAATTAGTGAAGGCGACCGCCCTAATGTGGTCACGCTGACTCAAATGGCAGAGGAATTGGTTGCAAAAGCCACCGCGGCTCAGAGTATTCCTGATGATCTGCGCGACGAATATTGGAATGTGGCAACCTATGTTTTGCTTTACAAACACATTACTCCGTTGCCAGCGTGCGACATCTGGAGCAACCAAAAAAAGCATCAAAAAGTTGTATATGACGGTTGGAGCAATTTTTGGTTGGAATACCAGCGGATGTTTAGTGTTGGGGGCGGATTCGAGCTTGATCGCAAAGCAGCCGCACATCTATTTGCGTGTCTGGCACAAATCCATCGCGCCTTCTTTAACATTTTCGACCATATTTTGGGTGAGTCACTTTCGATTTCACAACTGCGCCAAAAAGTCTGGGAATCGATTTTCACGTGTTCGATTCGACGCTACCACGATTCATTGTTCGATAAGATGCGCGACTTATCGACTCTGATTACCGGCCCCTCGGGAACGGGAAAAGAGCTGGTCGCCCGCGCCATTGGATTGTCGCAGTACGTTGCATTTGATTGCAACAATTGCCATTTCGTCTTCGAGCCAGAGAAAACATTTTTACCGCTTAACTTGACTGCGCTCTCTCCGACGTTGATCGAGTCCGAATTGTTCGGTCACCGCAAAGGCGCGTTCACCGGAGCCGTCGCCGACCGAAACGGCTGGCTGGAATCCTGCAGTGCCTCTGGCGCCGTCTTTTTAGATGAGATTGGAGAATTGGATATCAGCCTTCAAGTCAAACTACTGCGTGTCTTGCAGCAACGAACTTACTGTCGTCTCGGTGATACCGCCGAACGATGTTTTCAGGGAAAAATCATTGCGGCAACGAATCGAGACCTTCAAGCCGAAATCAAAGCGCGGCGATTCCGTGAAGATTTCTATTTTCGAATCTGTAGCGATCGAATCGAAACACCCTCGCTGAAACAACAACTAGCCGACAATCCGGACGATTTATTGTGGCTGGTACAATCAATTGTCACGAAACAAATCGGAGAAGAATGCGGTAAAACGTCCAAGGACATCGTCGATTGGATCGATCGCAATCTGGGCGACAGCTACGGTTGGCACGGAAACATCCGCGAATTAGAACAATGTGTCCGGAGTTTCATTGTCCGCCAAGACTACAAGCCGCTCGACCTGGAAAGAAGCAAAACATCTGGCTCACTCCCCGATTGGCTCAATCCTGTCGTCGACGGGACGCTGACGGCCGAACAGATGCTGAGCCGATATTGCACGTGGGTGTATGCGCATTTAGGCAGCTATGAAAAGACTTCGCAAGTCTTAAAAATTGATCGAAGGACGGTTAAAACGAAGGTCGATCCGAGATTGTTGCAAGAATTTAAAGATTGATTCGGTTTGACATGTTGCACAGCTGGTAACCCTGATAACCTGCTTTCATGAGTACAGCCAAGTTAGACCGGATGCCGCTGACGTTCATATTGATCACCATTTTGATCGATGCGATCGGATTCGGTTTGATCATTCCGGTAATGCCGGCTCTGTTGGAGGAGTTGCTTGGACAAAGTAGCAACGTGGCAGCAAAATGGAGTGGTTACCTTGCATTCTCCTATGCGGCTATGCACTTTCTATTTGGTCCCCTGATTGGCAACCTAAGTGATCGCTTCGGACGCCGCCCCGTCTTGCTATTGTCGCTGGCAGCCTTAGTTGTGGACTATGTCATCATGGGTTTTGCGTCTACGATTTGGGTCCTGTTCCTGGGGCGAGTCCTTTCTGGCATTTGTGGCGCAACTTTCCCAACCGCCAATGCCTATATTGCCGATTTGACGGACCAAGAAAATCGAGCGCAAGCTTTTGGACTTGTCGGAGCCGCGTTTGGCATTGGGTTTATTTTGGGTCCAGCGATAGGTGGCTTACTCGGCGCTCTGGATGCTCGAACTCCATTCTTTGCCGCCGCGGCACTGGCCTTGCTCAACATGATTTACGGCTATTTTGTTTTGCCGGAGTCTTTGACTCTCAAAAACCGGCGAGCCTTTTCTGTGTCCCGCGCCAACCCATTGGGCGCTTTGGCGCATTTTCAAAAATTGCCGGAACTACGACCGCTGTTTTTGGTTAGCTTGCTTTATGGTTTCGCCCACATTGTCTATCCCAGTACCTGGAATTTCCATGCAGATGCAAGATACGGATGGGATTCCCAGCAGATTGGCTGGTCTCTGATGGCGTTTGGTATTTGTTCGGCAATCGTCCAGGGAGGTTTAATCGGCTGGTTTGTAAAACGCCTAGGTCAACTGCGGACCGCAATTTTAGGTTTGATGTTCAATATCATCGGATTTATTGGCTTTGCATTCGCCAGTTACGAGTGGCTAATTTATGTGTGGATTCCAATTTCGGCCGGAGGAGCGATCGCCGGCCCTTCCATCAATGCGCTGATGTCTGCGCGCGTTGGCTCCGACACCCAAGGAGAATTGCAGGGTGCAATCGCGAGTGTCTCCGCCGTTGCAAACATGTTTAGCCCCTTGTTAATGACTCAAGTGTTTTCGTTCTTTTTAAGCGACAATGTGGATGTAAAATTTCACGGCTCTGCATTCATTCTCGCCGCGATACTTACGGCGGTCGCGATCATGCCGTTGCTGCTTGCCCCAATTAGCAACGAACCTATCGCCGCGACCGGATCATGACGCCTCGACTCAACTATCGTCTTGTCGAACGGCTATTGAATGCAATCACGACGCGGTCTTGTTCCCCGCGGTAGGGCAAAGCGCTGTGCTGCAAATAGGAAGGAAACAGCAGCAACATACCGTCCTCAATCGGAGGATCGAGGTATGTGCGAGACAAATATTGATTGCCGAGGTCAACATACTGCCCGCCAATTAAAAATGGAGAATAGAAGCGATTGCCACCATTGGGCGCTCCCTGCCGCGTTTGCCGAAGTGAGTCGCCAATCTGAACGTAGTAGATTCCACACCAAGAACAATGTTGGTGGCCATGAGAGTCATGAAATCCTCCTTCATTGGTAATATGGAACCAACCGTCGGCGATCTCGACTTCGATTAAGTTTGGCTCAATTTGATGGTTGTGTAATTTGCTGACGACCTGTCGAACCGTGTCTTCGATAAATCGCTTTAGTTTTAGGATGCCCCCATGGTTCGCGGAAAACAAATCAAAATCGCTTTCGAACAAACCATCGTCAGATTTTGATTTGGTTGCAATACCACTGGCAATGTTTTCCTCAGACTTTGATTTCAATTGGTAGAGAAATTCGATGATTCCCGAAACCTCGTTTTCATGATCTTTCCATGTTCGGGTAAAAAATGTCGTCGGCCAAAACTGTTGGATCTTAATTTCATTAGCTTGTTGAGCACGGTTTGTGCTGTTTTCAGGTTGCATTGCCATATGATTATTTGTCGCGCAATCGGAGAGTGAGCGCCCTCGTTCAAAGTCAAACCCGTGTGAGAATCCTGCGGTGCCCGTTACGTTGATATACTCGATCGACTCGAGGATGTTTCGAATCAAAAAACCCTTGCCTGCGGGAGATGACAAGCAAGGGCATGAACAATTTTTTTAAAAAAAATCGAGGCTAGCTGCGACGTCGTCTATTGGCCAAGCCCAGCGCACCTAGACCAATTAAACCGGCTGCCGAGGGTTCTGGGATAGCTGAAGATGTTACAGAAATGTTGTCAATTACTCCCCACCAGTCGTTTCCACCTTCGGTCATGGAGAACTTTAGGATCATTTCATCAGAACTTGCCATAAAGTCACTTCCAGCACTGAACATGGCGCCACCGGATCGGTAATCGCTACTCGCAATCGTTGCCGAATCCAAATCTAGAAGAGTCTGGTAAGTAGCACCACCGTCAAAAGACACTTCCGCCAACATTCGCTGTTGGTCGTAAGCGCGAAATTCATAGTCGAATCCGATTTCAATGGTCGACAAAGCCTCATCGGTGAAATCGAAGACCCGTGACCATGAAGAATTATACTCTCCACTGACGACAACTTCGTCATCCCATTCATCCGGATCAAACACTAATGCTTTGCCTTTAGGAGCAATCGTTCCTTGTGAAGTCCGGCCCTGGCCACCTGATTCAGCAATCCATTCTGCGATATCAAGAATGGCGCCACCTTGATACTCGATCGCGTTTGATTTTGCTGTCATGCCACTGTTGTCAACAGTCCATCCCGCGACATCTCTTGACCAAGAAACAGGGACCATACCTGTTCCTGGGTTCAATGTCACACTTTCGAAGTCTTCGAAATAACTGGTGTCTGCGTCAGCAGATCCGCAAAACATCACGCCTCCAGCAAGAATGACCGCGCCGGCAGTAGCACTAGCCTGCTTAGATGTTTCACCGATCTTACGACTCAGTGCATCTGTCCAATTTGTTACTTTCATCAGTAGTCTCCAGAATCAAAGTCTAAATATCGGACGATGCTAGGTTTCCAAAGACAACTATGGATCAAGACTGTTTTAAGTTTGTGTTAATCTAGGCACCAAAGCATGACAATAAACGCCAACAGAACGACCAAATGCGCAAACCGACATCGACCCCGACTAGAAGTCAATCCGAATCTTCGCGTCCAGCGGAATTTGAATTCGCTCGCGGTTTACTTTAACCGCCGGAATTGACTCGGCTGATTATGTTATTCACACAACCCAATTAGAGTGTTTTCAGTGCCGGCGCGTCACAATCACCGTGCGTCGAAAAAACAAAAAAAGGGGCCTTCAAGAAGCCCCGAGTTCGGCAAAACGCTTTTGCCTCAACGAAAAACTATCCGCCAGTCAAAGCGTCGACAAACGGAGCGACGTCAAGCAAGTCAACCACTCCGTCAAAATTAAAATCGGCTTTCGTACTGAAACCTCCGTTAATGACTAGATCCACAAAAGGAGCAACGTCCAACAGATCGACAGTACCATCACAATTCACGTCGCCCAGCAATCCGCCATCCATTTTACCTTCGATCAAGAGATCATTAATCGCAATCAACTCGTTGCCACCATTACCGGCAAATGACATGGTGATGGTCAAGACGTTTCCTGTTCCAGAAATTGGGGCAGAAAAGTTTTGGAAACTGTTGCCCAGCAACGTTCCCTGAATCGTCATTGGATCGTCCTCGTCGGTAGTGCTACCGTCTTCAAATGTATAAGTTTGAACCGCATCCTCGTCGACAATGAAATCGATCAACAGCTCGTCGGCACCACCATCAATCGAAGCCGTGATGGTGTTAATATCATTGGATACTTCGAAGTTGCCCATGGCCGCAAAATTGGCTGAGAAAGTAAGATTCGATGCACCCACAATGTCAAACTCATAAACCACGCTGCCAGTGCCATCTGGGTTGTCGCCGTTATCTAGGTCTTCGGTCGCCAGAAAATTATCTGCAACTGTAGTAGGAAACATGCCTTGGAACGTCGGATCGATCAACGTACTATCTTCGAAGTCGATGTTTACAGTTCGATCCACAATTCCGAATACGTCAAACGGAGACGAAAACGTTCCTGGGAGAGGATTGCCGGAAAGATCTGGCGTAATCGTACGAGAGATAAAAATCTCATTGCCATCAAAATCGTCCATTCCCACGATTTGGGAAAAAACTTGCTGGCCAAAACACAACATCAAGGCTATCAAAAACAAAGGAATTAGCTTGTTGCTCATCAATTTAGCTCCAAATACTTAGTCAAAACACGAATAGAATAGCTTTGTCGATTTCAAATTTACACAACGAAAACCGGCGTTTGCGTAAAAGCGATTGCGCATTGCAGAAAACTGTGACCATGCTCGCAACGCAGCGCTCAATTCAACAAAGGTAGAATTTGCTTTAAATTCGTCTCGAATGGACTTCCTAGGCTAACAAGCCTACTTGGGTAAACGCAAGGATCTCAAATTGTATTTGCGCAAGTTCGCCGATTTTTAACAATTTATCGAACATCGTAAGCTTGCCTAAACCCACTGAGTTACATTCATGGCCGATCAAGAATCATTTATTGGACGTGGCTCCAGTAACCAGCAATCTGGACGTTTTGAACCAATTCAACTTACGGATCTCGAACCCCCAAACTTCCAGGGTGCTCACAAGCTCGCAACCGAGTACTTTGAGGATGATTCTCAATCAATCGTTAGCAAGAACCATAGCCCAGATTTGCACTTCAATTTCAGCCTCAACCCGTATCGCGGCTGCGTCCACGGCTGCAGCTATTGCTACGCCAGGCCCAGCCACGAGTATCTGGGCTGGGGACCAGGAATTGATTTTGAATCGAAGATTGTCGTCAAACGAAACGCGGTTGCTTTGTTCAAAACTTGGCTTAAAAAACGCAAACCGGAACAGGTTGAACCGGTGATGCTCTCCGGCGTCACCGACTGTTATCAACCTATCGAACGCAAGTTGGAAATTACGCGGGGTTGCTTGCGCGCTGCTGCCGAATTTCAACACCCAATTCAAGTCATCACCAAGAATAACTTGGTTTGCCGGGACTTGGATTTATTAGCCGAGCTGGCAACAAAAAAGTTGGTCAATGTCGCCATTAGCGTAACGAGTCTTCAGCAATCATTAACACGAAAACTAGAACCGAGGACGTCATCGCCCGAGTCACGTTTGAAGACAATTGCTAAATTGTCTCAGGCTGGTATCCCAGTCATTGTGTCGGTTTCTCCAATCATCCCTGGCCTCAATGACGAAGAAATTCCGGCGATTTTGAAAGCCGTCCATGAGCGCGGCGCTTCCTCAGCCTTTTATGTCATGCTCAGACTACCAATGACCGTTCAAGACGTGTTCGTGGAATGGCTTGAACAACATTTTCCGGATCGCAAATCCAAAGTGATTGGCCGCATTCAATCGCTTCGCGACGGTCGCCTGAACTCATCGCAATTCGGTGAACGAATGCGAGGTAGCGGCATCTGGGCTGAACAAATAAGACAGGTTTTTCAGATGTTCACCAAACAATACGGACTGGACGGTAAACCGGATGCCTTGAGAAACGACCTATTTCGTATCGTATCCGAAAACGGCCAACACCAGAAACAACTCTTTTAATTACGCAACCGTTTGGGCCGCATCACTGGCTACGGCCGGATTGTTAATTTCGTTCCAGGATCGAGCAAGGGTCGCCACCGAAGATCGAATTTGCTCTTCACTATGCAACGCGGTCATAAAAATACGAACTCGTGTTTCATCTTCTGGTACCGCCGGGTGCAAAATCGGCTGTGCGTTGATTCCGTTAACAAACAAGTCTTCGGCAAGCTTTAAAGCCTTGATCGAACTACGTGTAATAATGGGGATAATGGGGCTCCCGTGACTCATGCCCGTATCCAAACCGGCTGCTTTGGCCAATTCCAAAAACAGACTGGAATTGTCGTTCAAGCGTTGCACACGTTCTGGCTCTTTCTGCAACAATCGCAACGCCCCAAGTGCCGCTCCGACGTTTGCTGGTGGCATGCCAGCGGCAAATACGTAGCCCGGTGTTGTGTATCGCAAGTACCGTATCAACTCGGCCTTGCCACCAATAAAGCCGCCACAACTTCCAAAGGACTTGCTTAACGTACCCATCCAACACTCGACGTCTTCGCGATCGACACCGTATACTTCGGATAACCCGCGCCCCGTTTGCCCTAGCGTTCCAATGGAATGGGCTTCATCGACATACAGCCAGGCCTTATGTTTCTTTTTGATTTCAACAAACTTGGGTAAGTCTGGATAATCCCCGTCCATGCTGTACAAGCCTTCGATCGCAATCAACACGCGACGAAACTCGTGTCGAATTTTTTCCAAGATGGAGTCCAAATGTTCCCATTGGTTGTGATCAAACGGCCGACGTCGAGCCCCGGAAAGTTCCGCACCTTGGATGATGCTGTTGTGTGCAAAGCTGTCGTGAATGATCAAATCCCCGGCACCAACCAAGTGACCAATCACGGACTCATTGCAAGCGTGACCGCCAGGAAAAGTGATCACGTCTTCAACCGACAAGAATTTTGCCAACTCGTGTTCGAGTTGTTTGTGGATCGTTTTTTCCCCAGAAACGATCCGGCTGGCAGAAACGCTCGTTCCAAATTGATCGATAGCATCTTTTGCCGACTGATTGACATCGGGGTGGCCTGACAATCCAAGATAGTTGTAACTGGCAAACGAAATCAGTTCGCGGCCGTCCACAATTGTCGTGTCCGCAATCCGACCCTCATGGACACTGAAATACGGATCGCGAAGCCCCGTGTTTTGAATCATTTCCGATGCACGTTGTAACCGCACGTATTCGGCCATCTTTTCCAATTGATAATAGGAAGCAGGTATCTTACCGTTGGATTTGCCGTTCTCATGTCCAGCAGCGCGATCGCTGGCAACATCTGGAAGCTTTCCATTGACGCCGAAGTGATTTTGAATGGCCTCGGTAACTTGAGCTACCGTTTCAATTTCTTGCAGAATTTCATCTGGAAACCGGCCACCAAAAGCGTTTTCCAACTCGCGGGCGATTTCCATACGTTCGAGAGAATCTAACCCCAAGTCGGAAACGATATTGGTTCCGGCATTCAATTCGCCGGCTCGATCCTTGGCGACCAAACGAATGCGATCACAAACCACTGCCATAATTTTTGGATTGAGTCCAGTCGTTTGGGAAACATTATTTTTGGAAACTTCGTTTGCAGTTTGAACATCGCTCTCGAGTGTTTCGTGCTGCGACTCTTCCCACGCGCTCCACTGTGCGACCGCCTTGAGTGTTCCTTCCATAAATTCGCGTCGGCACGCATGGCGTTGAACTTTCCCGCTGGAAGTTTTGGGAACACTATTGTGTTTGACCAAGACGATGGCATCGGGCGGCAAGTCGTGCTCAGCGGTGACGCTCGTTCGAATCTTGTCCAACAAATCCTGTCGATGCGAACTACGTCGTCGTTCGACTTCGCAAACGACCACCAAGTGTTCTCGATCCCAATGATCGACCGCAAAGGCAGCTGCCCCTCCGGACCGGAGGCGCTCATCGCAATTCTCCACGGTCGCCTCGATATCCTGCGGATACCTGTTTACGCCGCGAATGATGATCATATCTTTCAAACGACCGGTAACAAACAATTCGCCTTGGTGAAAAAATCCAAGATCGCCCGAACGAACATAGGAAACGCCGTCGTCTTTGGCCAGTCGCCCATGAAAGACTTCGGTTGATTCCTCCGGTTTGTTCCAATAGCCAATACCAGAACTCGGACTATTGATCCAGATCTCACCAATCTCATTGTCGTTTAGGCGGGATCGCTTTTCCGGGTCGACGATAATAACTTCTTCAGTCGGAATGACTTGGCCACTACCAACTAGGCTGCTAGCCGATTCGTCTTCAACATCAACCAACTTGACTTCGTAATTTGTCAAACGATTGCGATCGAATGATCGAACGATTGGCGCTTCATTCTTTTTCCCGCCGGTAACAATCAAGGCGGTCTCGGCCATCCCATAGCACGGATAGTGAGAGGAGTGTTTGAAACCGTAGGGCTCAAACTTGCGAGAAAACTCGTTCAACACATCGGCTCTTACTGGTTCGGCACCATTGAACGCGACTTTCCAACTGGAAAGATCCAGGTTCTCGCATTCCTCTGGTTTGATTTTCATCGTGCACCAGCGGTAAGAAAAATTCGGGCCACCGCTAACCGCCGCTTTGTAATCGGAGATCGCTTGCAACCATCGTAGCGGTCGGGTCATGAACGTGACCGGAGACAGCAAAGTATTCTCAGCCGCAAAAAACAATGGCGTCAGAATACCTCCAATCAGCCCCATGTCATGATATGTCGGCAACCAGAAAACGGCTGAACACGAATCTCGTGTCATCCCAAACGCATGTGAGATCATCGAGCAATTGGCCATGATGTTTTGCTGAGTCAACATCACTCCCTTTGGATTCCCTGTCGACCCAGAAGTATACTGGATCAAGCCGACACTATCGGGATTGATTTTTGGAGCGATCCAATCGCCCTCCATCTCGTCGGGAATCGTCTCGGTCGCCAACCATTGAATCCGACGCAAACTATGGGCATCGCCAATGGAACCGTCAGAACGGGCCACAACCGACTGAACACTCAAAGCAACAGCTGCTTGAGCATCGTTTGAGATCGAATTGATCCGCATCATGTTACGGTTGCGCCGCGGCGGATAGGCAGGAACGGGGATCACACTAGCGTAATGACAGCCAAAAAACGCTTCGATGAAATCGAGCCCTGGCGGATACAACAATAATGCCCGTTGGCCAGCATAACCCTTTGTGGTTAACTTTGCCGCGATTGCTCGAGCTCGGCGATCAAGTTGTTGGTACGTAAGGGTTACCGGCTCGTCTTCTTCTCGGGACAGAAAACGAAATGCTATTTTATCCGGTAGTGCAGCGGCCCAATACCGCAGCTGTTCCACCAAGTTAGTATTGGGGGGAGAAAATGGTCCGAATTGGAGATCCAAATCCACCGATCTATGCTCTCAATCTTTTGATTCCAACCGTATGGCTTCTGTTCGAATTTTATTCGTCGCCCAATGATGTCATCGGTTAGTCCCAGTCTTCTGGGCAGTAATCTTTCGCGGGATTGCCATCAGCATAAAGGTACTCTTAATTACCATAGAAAATACCCCAAACTGACATTATTACCCTGCGAACATCCAGGTTTCCCGACATTTGAAAACCTTGCCGATCGTAGCGTTTTTACCAATTGGGCCAAATTCGCGGAGTAATTCGTCCGATATCTGGATATCGGTCAAACCAAGTCATTCAAACAATTGACAGATTTTAGCGCGATAGGAAAATATAGAGAGAGACGAAAGTCTTTAGCTGAAAAGTCTTTCCCCTGCTCTCACCTCTATTCAACTTGATTAGCAACTTCGAAAATGGCAAACTCTATTGATATTTCCAGAACGACGTCGGCAAAAGTAGAAGAGTCCCGTGGATCGGTCAAACATTGCCGATCTTGTTGGCGAAAAGACATTCACATGAACGTGCCTCTCCCGCCTTTTGCTTTAGGTTTCTTTTTAGTCGTGACTTTTGGGATGGTTCTATTTGTTAGGCCTTCGCGCTGTGTCTGCTGCGGAAAATTAAGAATTTTCTAACCTTTGCGGCCTCACGTCAAACGTCCATTGGCACCTTAAGACCGCGCGAAGCGGATCTGAGTAAACCTGTCTTCAGTACCTCCAAAAGTTCACTAACTGGTGCTTCGGGATAAGAACCAACACGTTATTCCCAAGTTGGGGCTTTGTGTGCTACGAAAACCGCGATTTTTCAATCAACTCGCGTTGCCGCGCGTTTAAGGGTTCGTCGAGTCGAAACGCCGGTTGAATGTCTTCGATACGAAACAACCCAGCCAAACGATTTCCATTGCAATTCAAAACGTAATCGACGGACTTTTCGCGTCGGTTATACAAGGTTTCTTCAATGGTGGCGATTGCCGGTCGCCTTTTTCCCAGACGTGAACGAATCTCGATGCGATCGCCAATCAAGTAACCATCGGTACGGACCTCCAACCACAAGGCTGGTTTGACACGAATACAAGTCGCTCCATACTCGATTCGATTGTACACACGATCGTAGATTTTTTTTTGGAAGATCCGGGGGCTCGGGATCAATTGATGGCAAAGTTCGACATCCTCCGGATGGATCCAATCATCGCCGTTCTCAGGCCAACGTAGATAGACTCCAAAACGGTCGGGCAACCGTAGCCCCGGGTACTGTTGTTGTTCGTGTTTCCAATCCGACATGGCAACAAAAAAAGCCTCTTCAGGTCGAAACGAGAAAAGGCCCTGTGAGAGTTTACATTTGCGACGATTCGTGTTTTACATCGCGCCAATTTTAGCGATCAAGTCCGCAGTTCGGCAACTGTATCCCCATTCGTTGTCGTACCAGCTCAAAACTTTCGCCATTTTGTCGCCAATCACTGCCGTGAAGTCAGCGGCAAATATAGAGCTGTGTGGGTCGTCAACGATGTCAGAAGAAACTAGTGGGTCTTCCGCAAAAAACAGAATGCCTTTCATTGGGCCTGCTGCCGCCGCTTGCATTGCCCCGTTGATGTCTTCAACCGAAGCTGACTTGCCCATGTTAACCGTTAAGTCGACGACACTGCCAGTGGGAACGGGAACTCGCATCGCCATACCCGTCAGTTTGCCATTCAAATCAGGAATTACT
Organism: Mariniblastus sp.; assembly: GCA_965263475.1. Classification (GTDB taxonomy): domain Bacteria; phylum Planctomycetota; class Planctomycetia; order Pirellulales; family Pirellulaceae; genus Mariniblastus. Next base: position 4,299,256 of record OZ253677.1, on the reverse strand, counting down.
AACCCGACTGCGGCTGCCGCACCGGTCGAAGTCGGAATAATGTTTTGCGCGGCTGCTCGGGCTCGGTACAAGTCGCTATGTGGTAGATCCAAAATCTGCTGGTCGTTCGTGTAAGCATGAACGGTGGTCATCAAACCAGATTCAATCCCAAACGAATCGTTAAGCACTTTGGCCACGGGTGCCAGGCAATTGGTTGTACAACTTGCATTTGAAATACACGTCATGGCCGCGGTCAGTTGGTCATCGTTGACTCCCATCACACAGGTCAAATCGGGAGCGTCTTTGGCAGGCGCACTGATTACCACTTTTTTAGCACCGGCGGTGATGTGCGAATCGTACCCCGCCTTGTCCTCCTTTTCACGACCGCGAAACACACCCGTGCTTTCGACAACCACATCGACTTGATGGTCTCCCCAAGGCAATTTTCGCGGATCACGTTCTTCGTAAACTCGAATGTTCTTGCCATCAACAACCAAGTTCTGATCATCAAAAGAAACATTACCTGGGTAACGCCCGTGCACACTGTCGTATTTGAGCAAGGTCGCCAGTGTCTTATTGTCTGTGAGGTCGTTGACGGCCACGACCTCGAACTCGCCCGATCGCTCCATCATGTTTCGAAAAGTGAGTCGACCAATTCGACCAAAACCGTTGATTGCAACACGAATAGCCACAGGGATCTCCTGAAATATGTTTATTTGGGTTGGTTATTGAAATGTGAACTCACGAAAATAACAGATGCAATGCCATGCCCCAAGTGGGTAAAATTTCATTTCGACATTTACGTCTCGCGACCAACAAAGAGCCAAACCCATGCCATCGGTTGAACAATTGGAGTCCCTGCTGAACGACTCTCCAGACGACACGTTTCTTTTGTATGCACTGGCCATGGAGTTAGACAAAACGGAGCAGCACGAACGCAGCTTGGAAATTTTCGACGCCCTTATGGGGCTCGAAACACCCTATGTTCCCGCCTTCTTTATGTCGGCTCAACAATTGGTCCGATTGCAAAGGGTGAATGAGGCGCGATCAAATTTGCGATCTGGAATCGAACAGGCGCGCGTTCAAAACGACGCCCATGCCGCCGGTGAAATGAGCGAATTTCTGATGTCATTGGGTGAATTGGGCGAATAGCCAGTATGGCCCTTACAACCGGATTTGTTTCGGCCAACTTTCTGACCGTTTTAAGCACAAAATTTTCGTCACCCTGTTTCTGCGTGCTACGTTTTCGAGCTTTGGATAGTCGCTTATGCGTCAAGGAACAAGCCACGGGTGGCGACCATGTATCACTGGAAGACAATCTATTACGCACGGGCGGCTCTGGTAATTTTAACCGTTACCAGCCTCTTTGCCGGTTGCGCTCGACTGCGGATTCCCCAAATCGACCCCACGGGGAATCGAATTTTCTTACCCTCTCCCAATAGCACGTCGATTCTGTCCCCCAACATCACCAACAACTCCAATCCGAATCCGCGACTGGGCGGACTGCCGGTGCAGCCATCTTTTGTTCGCCCAACCACACCTTCGCCATGTTGCGGCCCAAACGTGAATCCTACAGATCGGCGGCGTCATGTGATCCCAAGACCAAAGGTCTATCCGACCCGTGGTGAAACGGGCGAAATCATCATGTCGCCATCAAAAATAATTGCTCCGGTTGGTAGCGAAGTGGTCGTGACGGCAGGTCTGTGCGGAGGCGACTCCTTTTTTGTCGTCAACCAGCCGCTCGAATGGTTGCTGTCCGCGGATAGCGCAGGTCAAATTATCGAAGTCGGTGGCACCGAGCATCCGACGTTCAATCGCCTCGTTCGACCGACGTCAAAAAAATTCGACGGCAATTATGCATGGGGTCGTACCGGATTGAAATATAAATTGCTGACACGTGGTACGCCCACACCCGTCGATGATATTGAATTAGAAAAAGGCCAAGCCTACATCAGCCTTTCGTCCGAGTCGCAAGGCACCAGCTACTTGACGTGCGTCGCACCCCAAGCTCAAGCTTGGGACAAACGACGCAAGTCTACCATCATTCATTGGATCGATGCGCTGTGGTCCATCCCGGTTCCTAAAACCGCTACCGCAGGTACGGTTACGCCGTTGACGACATTGGTCCGGCGGAACACCGATAATGGGGGTGTCGACGGTTGGAAAGTCAAATACACGATTGTCGGTGGCGCGCCCGCCGAGTTTGCTCCGACTGGCTCGCAATCGGTCGAGGCACTAACCAATGAGACGGGTCAAGCCACGGTCCAGCTTCGGCAATTGGCTGGACAATTCGACCCCGGAACAACTCAGATTAGAGTCGACGTAGTCCGTCCTCGCGTGTTCGGCGAATCTGAGTTGATCGTAGAAAGTGGGATTACCAGTGTTACATGGAGCGCACCGGCACTTTCCATTCGAGCGATTGGCCCCAAAGCCGCTGGACTGAACGAAGCATTTAACTACCGGGTCGAAGTTACCAACCCAGGAGATCAAGTTTCGCGCGACGTGGTCCTTCGAACCAAAGACTTGCCCGATTCACTTGAATTCGTCTCTAGCAATCCCAAGCCGACCGTCTTTGGCCGTCAATTGGAATGGAAACTGGGGGACATCCAGCCTGGCAGCCCAGCCAAGGTCATCGAAATCCAATTGAAATCAGATACTCGCGGCAACAACGAATTGTGTTTCGAAGTCAGCAGCCAATCCGATCAACTAAAAACGGAAGCCTGTGCGCAAACAGAAATCTCCGTACCTTGCCTCGGCTTGCAAATTGACGGTCCCGACTCTGGCAAGGTCGGTGACCAGGCGAGATTCAACATCGTGATCGCCAATCAATGCGACGAAAATTTAGAGAACGTCGAATTGCGTATCCAGTACGACAATGGGTTAGCAACTGGGCTCGGAAATCCAATCCGCACGGAAATCCGGTTGCTGGGTCCCGATGAGAAACGCACCATACCAATCGTATTTGATATCGTCAGTGCTGGACGCCATTGTTATTCATTGAGTGTCACCGCCGATGGCGGGCATTCAGCGCGAGCGAATGAATGCATCGAAGCTTCGCCGTCGACAGCATCGTCAATCGAACTAGAACTTGAAGGTAGCCGCCGAGTGGATCGCGGCAGCAACGTTCTGATAAGGGCCCGAATCACCAACAACGGCAACGTACCGCTCAACAATTTGAAATTGAATAGTCGTTTCAGCGATTCGTTGGAACCGACTCGGGTAACAGAAGAATTCCCACACCGTTGGCTCGGTGATTCCACCAATGAACTGTTGTTTGAATTGGACCGATTGGACCCCAGCCAATCGAAAGTGGTAGAGGTGTTCTACAATGCGCTCGTCGAGGACGGAGATGCGTTTAGCGAAGTAACAGTTTCCTCGCCGGACCTATCCCCCATAACCAGACGGTACGACTTGCGGATCGAGATTCCTGGAACGCTTGGTGATCCAGGAACGGGCGATGGCGGTGATGATCCTGGCGGTGATGATCCTGGTGGTGTTGCGCCTCAAGATCCTACGCCGGAAAATCCCATTCAAATTCCCGATGACGACCGGGCAGGCCAATTAAACGCGCAGCGCAACCTGGAACTGATCGCCAATGTCCCGGTAAAACAAATTCCGATTGGAGCAAACGGCGAAATCGAGTTTACGATCTCCAACTCCAGCACCGTTTCAGACCGTAACGTCGCCATGTCGTTTTTATTGCCAACGAGTCTACAGCTTGTCGACGTTCTAGACGACCAAGGAAATCGCTACCCACTCGTCGGTCGAAGCAACGACTTTACTCGTTTTGATCTTGAAGCCAGAAACGAAATGCGACCGGGCGGCTCATTCGTGTTTAAGGTTATTGCCCAAGCCATCCAAGCTGGCCAAGCAACCGTCGAACTCCAAGTGAGCAGCGACAACTCGGCCGGAACTATCACGACCAGCGACTCATTGTTCATCACTCAGTGAAACGGTGAACAACCAGGCGTTACAGCGAAGCCTAGCGTCCGCGAGACATTGAGCCGCTCGATTTGGTGCTACTCCCTTTGGCTGCGCTGCCCTTGGTTCCGCTGCCAGAAGAAACAAATTCTGTCAAATTGAGCTTCTTCTCCTTATTTGAACCATCAAATTTTGCACCTTGTTGCACCCAGTTTTTTAGGATCTGCAATTTTTCGGGCGGGACCGACTTTCCCTTTCCTTGGGGAGGCATAAAGTTGTTTTCGACTAAAGTAATCAATCGACTTTTCGCAATATCATTGGGCTTTACCGCCATGCCTTTGCGGGTTCCTTTCTTGAGGTCGTTATAATTTGCCGCGCTATATTTTCCTTGAGCTCGTTGCACATGGCATTGGCCACAATGCTCGACAATGATCGGAGCTACTTGATTCTTGAAACTGACAAGTTCAACATTAGCTTCGGTCTTTGATGCCGAGCCAGCCGCAGCCTCTTTTGCCAGTTCATTCAGGTTCGGCAACGAGTCAAACTTTTGCCCTTGCTGCTGCAATAAATTTCGAGCCTTGGACAAACGATTCAGGTCTTTTTCCATGGCTTCAACCGCTGCTTCGCCGCTTGATTTAGCAATCGCGGCCATCAATCGCTGGGCACTCTTGATGTTCTTCGCGCTTGCTTTGAAGTCTTTGGATTTGTAGGCATCGCCAGCTTCGTTGACCAACTCTGTTACGCGATTCAACTTTTTCTGTAGTTTGGTATCAACGTCTTGGCCGGCCAACGTGTTTGCCCAAGAAACCATCAATACGACAGCGTAAGCCATTTTCCATTGTGAGACTGAGTGCATCGGACCTTTGCCATAAAAAATTGAGATAACATTTGCGGGCATCTTCCTCTAAAACTTTGCCAAGGTCAATTAATTCCGTTGATGTCTGTATAACAAATGACGAATGCTGAGGGACTGTTACATGGCCTACGAATATGACTACCCACGCCCAGCTGTGTCGGTCGACATTTGCGTTTTTCGGGCCATAAAATCCACAATCGAAACTCATCCGACCACCAGCGAGCTATTGTTGATCGAACGCAAAAATGAACCATTCGCCGGGTTTTGGGCACTTCCCGGCGGCTTCTTGGACGAAGGCGAGACCTTGGAATCGGCGGCCATCCGCGAATTGCGTGAGGAGACCGGGCTGAACGCAACGAACGTCCAACAAGTCAAAGCGTACTCCCATCCAGATCGTGACCCTCGGACACGCGTCATTTCAGTCGCGTTTGTCGCCTCAATTTCCGACGCCGAATCGCCTATTGCGGCTGACGATGCCGCAAGGGTTGGCTGGTTCAACCTCAATCAACTTCCGCTATTGGCGTTCGATCATCAACAAATTGTCAAAGACGCACTGACAACCGTAAATGTCGCGGATCCCAATTGACGCCGAAGATCAACGGCAAATGAGAAGTCGCAAGACTTGATTGAACGGCCTGCGTTTTCAATGCCCCCAATGGGAAAATCGGTCAGGCCAAATGCTTCCTCTGGCTTCGGCGAACCGAATCGAAAATCGGTGAACGAAAACAAAAATTTTGAGCCGAATTTGATTGGCGCTTCAGGCTCATATTTACTTTCCATCGCCAGAATCGTCGGACTCTCCGGACGAAGAATCGTCATCTTCAGCGTCCTCAGATTGCGAATCGGTTTCGTCTTCAGAATCGGTTTCGTCTTCAGAATCTTTCGATTCCTTGTTGTCAGTTTCTTTGCCCTGTGAATCATCCGTAGCATTGCTGTCTGGTTTGGAATCGGATTCGACGTCTTCTGACTCGCGCCACGGCTTGTTCTCTTTGTAAGCATCCAACTCTTCTTGTAGACCTTCGCGCTGCTCTTCGCTTTCGGCCAATTCGACGGCCTTGGTTGCCCATTTCCGAGCGGATTCGAAGTCGCCGGTTTCGGCATAGCCCGATGCCAACGTACTCAAAATGTAGGCTGCTTTGTAATCCGTCAATTCACTGGCCTCGGTCGCCAATTCAATAGCACGTTGTCCATCTCGGACTTCGTCCTGAGGGCTGGTTGCCAAGACCCACGCCAAATTATTCAAGACCCCAACTTTTGTATCTTGCTCCCGTTCGTCGGACATGGCATCCAACGTCGAACCTTTGTGCTCTTCTAACAAGTCGAGCGCCGTATCGTAAACGTCCACGGCTTTTTGATGTTTCCCTTGCGAAAGAAAGGCGTCTCCCATGTTGCGGAAGATCTGAGAATGCGCTTCCTCGGGCGTCACACGAACGATTTCCTCAAACAATGGAATGGCGGCGCTCGGTTGATCATTGGCGTTTAACAGAATCGCCAAATCCAGTTTTAAATCCAGGTTTTGCGGCTCTTTATCGAGAATTGCTTGCATATCCTTGATCGACTCGTCAAGTTTTCGTTGCGAACGATAAACCAAACTCCGAAGGTACAGCCCTTCGATTTCGTCTGGTTTCAATTGGATGAGCTCGTTGGCATCATTTAACGATTTTTCAAAATCTTCTTCGATCAAATACAAGCGAGCACGAAGATTCAACGCGTCCGTGTTTTGCCGATTTAAATCGAGCGCCTTATTCAAATCGTCAAGTGCTTTTTCTGATTCTTCGGCAGCCAAATAAGCCTGGCCTCGCAATACGTATAAATCATCCGTGTCAGCGTCTTGCTCAATGGCCAAGTCCAAGATTGAAGCCGCTTCAGAAAACATACCGCGTTCTCGGAGGGCCTGCGAAACGATCACGTGCCGGTCTGTGGTTTCTTTTTCCAGTGACAGCAACTGCTTGAAGTCAGTCAACGCGTTATCATTTTCATCTTTGCTCAAATAATATAAAGCCCGCTGCATCAACGCTTCGGTGTTGTCGGGGTTGATTTTTACCGCTTGAATCAAGTCGGCAATTTTTGAGCGTTCGTCATCGGCTAACCGTGACCGAATATAAAGAGCCTCAGACAATTTTTCATTGTCGTCCGAAATTTGTTCAATCGCCTTTTCGATGGCCTCCAATGCGGCTTCGCGATTTCCGTTATTGAGACTATGCAACTTGGCCAATAAAATTAAGGCCTCAATTTTTCCGGGTCGCAATTCAAGCGATTTTTCAAGACGTGTGATCGCCTGACTGCGAAACAAACGCCAGCGAGTATTGGGGCGGCCGTTGTTCGTGATCTGGCGGTTGAGCTGCTTGGCGTATTCAAATAAAACACCAGCCCACAATTTTTTTGCTTGTTTTTCGGACTCCTCATCAAGCCCTTTTGTAATCGCTGATTCGCACAAATCGGCGATTTTGTCCAGATCGCGAGTGGTTCTGACAGAGATCCTCAACTCAAACGCTTCGTCTAAATCGGCTTGGCCATCTCGCTTGGCGGGTTCGTCCTGCTTGGCGGATCCGCCGGCAGCCGCCGGATTTTCATTTTCAGGTTTTTCTTCGTCCTGATCCACTTGCTGAACACCCGGCGTCGAATCAGCAGACTCGTCCTGGGCAACGGCGGCAACATCCGCGAAAACGACAACAACAAAGAATACACCAAGCCAGTAAATCACATTATTAGGCGATATGCGTACGGTCATACAACTCGATCCTGAAAGTGGTTTTGGGTCCCGCGAACCAATGTGTCTAAGTCTAGCCGGTCCCGTATCCAACGGTTCCGGTACGACAAATCGACGCAGTTATTTTATTTGATTTCACGCTTCTGGAAAATCGCGATTATAACAGCCAAGGCCGAAGCGGAGCTCGTACACCAATTCGAGCCTCCAACCGCAGTCACGGGCCTCGAATTGTCCCTGGCAAATAGGCTTCAATGGATTTTTCTCCGTCGCTAATGGGCATTTAGGCGCACATGCTTGTTGACATTTTTTTCAGATCGAAGGTAGACTCTCACGTTTCAAATTCAGAAATTTGAGCCAAACGGCGCCAATATTCATACAGCCGATAGTTCTTAAACGCCGGTGGAATTCTTAACCGCAAATTGCCTCAATTTGTGTATTGAGAATTTTTTGATCGTCGATATTCATACTCGGTTCATTGTGCGAACTGGAAAATTTTAGCTAACAATCAAATTTTGAATCTCACATAAGGTAGTTACAAATGTCGCGATTATTTCGACGACGATCATTTAACTGGTTAGTCATAGTTTTTTTAGTTGGTTGTACGCTGCCCGCTGGATACGCTCTGGCGACTCAAGAAAGCGGTGACGCAGCAACCGCAAGCTTCAATGAGTCAGGTGAGTCAGGCGAAACAACCGCGGATGACGATGCAGCCAATACCGAGTCAATGGCTTGGATCATGTACGTGATCCCAGTCCTGGGTGCGGTCGGGCTGTTGTTTACATTTTGGAAATCCACTTGGGTTGCCAGCCAGGAGGTGGGTACCGAAAAAATGGCAGGCATCGCCAAGAACATTACCGATGGAGCGATGTCATTCCTCAAAGCGGAGTACAGCATTTTAATTGTTTTTGTTTTGGCTGTGGGCGCTCTGTTGGGTTACGGGGCGACAACACAAGGCGACGCGTCATCGCCATTGATCGCACTTTCATTTGGTTTGGGGGCGTTGTGTTCAGCATTGGCCGGATTCATTGGAATGCGAGTCGCTACCAAAGCGAATGTCCGAACGACCAATGCGGCCAGAACCGGTTTGGGCCAAGCGCTAGAAGTTGCCTTTGCTGGCGGCAGCGTGATGGGCATGGGCGTTGTTGGTTTAGGGGTTCTTGGATTGAGCAGTTTGTTTCTTTACTACGGCAAGACTTATGGATTAGCGACCGTACCGGAAATCACGAAAGTCATCACCGTTTTGACTGGATTTTCGTTTGGTGCTTCTTCGATTGCCTTGTTCGCTCGTGTCGGCGGCGGCATTTACACCAAGGCCGCCGATGTTGGTGCGGACTTGGTTGGTAAAGTTGAGGCCGGCATTCCCGAAGACCATCCATTGAACCCTGCCACGATCGCCGATAACGTCGGAGACAACGTGGGTGATGTTGCTGGGATGGGTGCCGACCTGTTTGAATCGTATGTCGGATCCATTATCGGAACCATGGTTTTGGGCACCGCTTTGTTTGCCCTGCCTGAGTTCGCCGATGACGGCTTCGATGGGCTGTCAGCGATTTTGCTGCCGTTGGTATTGGCCGGTGTCGGCATCTTGACTTCGATTGCAGGAACGTTTTTTGTTAAAGTCAAAGAGGGTGGCAGCCCTCACACCGCGTTGAATATTGGCGAGTTTGGATCTGCTGCTGTCTTGATCGTTTTGACCTACTTTATCATCCAATGGATGTTGCCAGAAAGTTGGACGATGGGCGAAGGCACGGAAGCCCAAGTCTACACCGCCAATGGAGTTTTCTACGCCATTTTGGCCGGGCTTGCTGCTGGTCTTTTGATTGGAAAGGTCACCGAGCATTACACTGGAACGGGGACAGGTCCAGTTAAGTCCATCGTTCGTCAAAGCGTGACAGGTTCCGCGACAAACATTATTGCGGGCGTCGGCGTCGGAATGATGTCGACCGCGATTCCAATTCTGATCATCGCTGCAGCGATTATCGGTGCCTATACTTTTGCGGGACTCTACGGTATTGCGATTGCTGCAGTGGGCATGCTTTCCAATACCGGTATTCAGCTTGCGGTTGACGCTTACGGTCCAATTTCTGACAACGCCGGTGGTATCGCGGAAATGGCCGAACTTCCCGGTGAAGTCCGCGAACGAACCGATAAACTGGACGCGGTCGGAAATACGACTGCCGCGATTGGCAAAGGTTTCGCAATTGGTTCTGCCGCATTGACGGCCTTGGCTTTGTTTGCGGCGTTTATGACGTCTTACAACGCCAACAATCAAGACGCGGTCATCGATGCCATTGACATTACCAATCCGTACGTCATGGCTTCACTGTTCGTCGGAGCGATGTTGCCGTTTTTGTTTTCGGCGCTGTCGATGAACGCCGTGGGACGTGCGGCGATGGCAATGATCGAAGAAGTTCGTCGTCAATTCCGTGACATTCCAGAATTGAAGAAAGCCCTCAAAGCGATGAATAGCAACGAAGGCAAGGACTTCGACAGCTGGTCGGATGCGGACAAAAAAGATTTTGAGGCCGCCGATGGCAAAGCCGAATACGGGAAGTGCGTCGCGATTTCAACTCGCGCTTCGATTCGTGAAATGATTATGCCTGGATTGGTTGCAGTCGTGGTCCCGGTCGCGTTCGGATTTGCACCCAAATTTTTTGGCCTGGGTGCTGAAGAGACAGATAACACCAATGCTTTGATGTTGGGTGGTTTATTGGCAGGAGTGACGGTCAGTGGCGTCTTGATGGCCTTATTCCAATCCAATGCCGGTGGCGCATGGGACAATGCAAAGAAAATGATTGAAGAGGGATTTGAAGTTGGTGGCCAGAAATTGGTCAAAGGCTCCGAGGCACATAAAGCAGCCGTTGTCGGCGATACTGTGGGTGACCCCTTCAAAGATACTTCTGGCCCATCTCTGAATATTTTGCTGAAACTAATGAGCGTGGTCGCTCTGGTGATTGCGTCCTTGATTTGACTTGGCGACGGGTTTTATCAATTGATTTGTCGTGCGTTGGAAAACGCCGACCTATCAGATTAACGAATTTTTCGATATTCCGGCATTAATGGGCTTTTACCAGGTTACGTTTATGCCGTTTTTTATAGGATGGATTGTGAATCTGGGCAAAATATTGCTTGGAGGTCGATCGGTGACCGACTATCTTTAAGGGAGGGCCCGAGCTCTCCTAAATGGTGACGAAATTCAGTTTCGCGCGACGGAACAAATGGCAGTTAAGCTGGCGTATAGCAAGGAACGTCGGTTCAGATATCAAAGGAGTTCTTTGATGAGAACGAGTATTTTTCAGATGCAAAAATTACTATTGCCTGTATTGGCACTGTTGATTTCCACTTCGGCGTTTGCCGAGGACGAGACCTTGAAGGTCGATCGAAAAACAAAAAACCGACTTAACCGTATTTGGAAGACTCGGTCTCCAGTCGAAGGATTTGCTCCGGTTGAGATGTTTGAGGCGATGGATTCCGGTGAAATCAAAGTCCTCATCAAGACCAAAGACGCAGCTAATGCCAATTTGATGGTCACCAATAACTCGGACAAACCGTTGGCGATTACCATGCCAACCGCGTTTGCCGCCGTACCCGCATTGGCCCAAGTCGGCGGAGGATTTGGTGGCGGAGGCGGTGGTCTCGGCGGAGGCGGTGGTCTCGGCGGAGGTGGTGGTCTCGGCGGTGGCGGTCTCGGCGGCGGACAAAATCAAGGTGTCGGCGGCGGCTTCGGCGGCGGCGGCGGTGGCGGCGGCTTTGGCGGCGGCGGCGGATTCGGCGGCGGCGGTCAAGGCGGTGGCGGTGGTGGAGTTTTTAGTATTCCACCAGGACGCACCGGTAAAATCAGCGTAAAAACAATTTGCTTGGAGCACGGCAAAGCAGATCCTCAAGCAAGAATTGACTATGTCGTCAAACCGATCTCTGTGCTTTCAAACGACGCCAAAGTCCTTGAAGTATGCCAAATGCTTGCCAACGATGAGATCACTCAACCGGTGGCTCAAGCTGCCGGCTGGAATATTGCGAACAACCTGAGCTGGGAAGCAATGTTGACCAAGAATCGAGTCGAATTAAGTACCGGATACTATGAGCGTTTCTTCAATCGTGGCCAGTTGGAATTGGCATACAAAGTCGTAGATGTCGCTGGGCAACGGGCGCAAGTTCGACAGGTTTCAGAAAAGAAAGAATCTCGCAAATCAACAAACAAGCGAAAAACAACTGAACGTCTGCCAGCTGGCTCGTAACGAGTCTTGGGACAATCGTGTTCAATGGGCCGCGGCTAAATGCTGCGGCCCTTTTCGTTGCCACCCTCACATCAAGGGGTTGGAAATCAAAGAGTTTTAGCAGGAAACGCTGGCAAGGACACTTTTCTCGCAGTAATCCCCCCCTTTTCGACGGGGCTATCTCCGCAAAACAGCCGGGAAAATGCGGCGTTCTCCGCATTGTGAAATACTCGATGAAAATTTCTTTTCGCGATTGGAAATTGATTGATACAAGCGTTACGACAGTTACAATCGTTATTCGATTCAATGATTTTCAATTTTGGATATACAACATGTTTCGCGCACTTCTTTTTTCAACTCTCGGGGTACTTGTCGCTGTTACCTCGGCCCACGCTGATTTTATTCAGTATGGAGACTTTGAAGGCGACAACGTCTCGTACATTGATGTCACTGAGAATTCGATCACTCCCGGTGCTCTTTATGGGCAACCAGACATTGTCGGCGATGCGCTTGAATTCCCAGGTACTGGATTCATTTCGCAATCGGAAGACGGAGCAACTAGTTTGTTAGATGGCCGTTTGTCATTGATTGTTGAATCAAACAATGGTCAAGAATTCAGTTCGATAACGATTGAAGAATTCGGAGCTTACCTCACGTTTGGTGACAGTGTTGCATTTGTAAACGCAGTTGCTTTCGTCGAAACAGTAGACGGAATTTTTCAGAGTGAATTCCAATTCACTGCGACCGGTTCGGATGTTCCCGACGGTGGCGGTTGGTTGGAATCATTGACGGTTTCGTTTCCAGCGACAACGTATGCCGAGTTGACATTTGACAATCAGCTGTTCACCGCAGCAGGCCCTCTTGGCGCAGCTTTCATTGATAAAAAAGGAATCAATGTTTGGACGAACGCAGTTCCAGAACCAGCATCGGCTGGCATGCTGCTTGCTCTTGGCTTTGCCGCGATGGCTCGTCGCCGTCGATAATAGAGCTAATTTCGAAAAGAAAAGATATCTCAGAGCGGAACCAATTTGGTTCCGCTTTTTTCGTTTGGTTTTGGATTGTTAGGAATATCCAAAACGCTTAAGAAATTTGGACCAAGTCATCAGCATTGTCAGAAGGATTGGCGTTTGGATCTTGCCAATTCTCGGGCTTGAAGTGTTCGGTATATACACCGTACTCGTGGAACGCAATTCTCTTGGCCAAACGATAAGCCCAACTCTTCTCTGGAATGGGCTCCAGGTCAGGTGAATATTGAGAGGGATATTTTCCCGCGGCTTGCAATTCCACGAGGGCCGATTTGCGCGCCGTAGAATCTTTGGCGCCGTGGCGATCGACGAGTCCTTCGATTAAATCAGGGCGTTCCAAAGCGATACAACCGCGAGTACTCTGTGCTGCTGTTTTCCGAAAATCTCGAAGAAACTCTGATTCATTAAATACCTGGTCTAAAGGCCGCTGATCGTGAATCGATTCCTTAGCAAATTGAATGATTGGGCAAGGCTCGATATCGCCCCAAGGGTTGATGTGATGGGTGAATCCGGTCGCCGCCGGGCATAGCGCCTCACCGTCGGCGTCGTAGTAAGCATCGATAAAAATAATTGGTTTTTTACACCGCATATCGACCACGAATTGACGTGCCTGGCGTTGTTGCTCGGTCGACAGGGCTAAATCAACCGTCGATTCTGGACCAACGGGACGATAGATATGAAACCAAGTGTATAAGACACCCATATCGATAAGTCGGTCGACCCATTTCTCGGTCAATAGATCGTCGAAATTGGACTGGCACAGACTGGTACAAACGCCAGTCATGACTCGATTGTCTAAGCAATTCTGCAGCCCCTGCATCGTGGCCGAAAAAACGCCTTCTTTTCCACGGCGTTGATCACTAATGATTTCGGAACCTTCGACACTAATCAGCGGTGTGACATTCCCGCATTTGCGCAACCGTTTGGCGACTTCTTCGGTTATAAAATGGCCGTTTGTGAAAACTTGAAAATAGGCGTCTGGGTGAGCTTCAAGCACATCAAACAGCTCTTTGTGCATAAACGGCTCGCCACCGAGCAAGCCGAAAAACGAATTTCCTTGCCGTTTGGCGGTGCTGATCATCCGATTGAGGGCATCAACTTCAATTTTGTGTTGTTTGTGCGCAACATCGACCCAGCAGCCCTGACAACGCAAGTTACAACTGTTGATGATGGAAATGTACAAATAGGGTGGAAAAAACTGGCCTCGTCGCAAACGCCGTTTGTGCTTTTGTACGCTGACTAGCCCTTTGACCCCCATATTCCAGGCCAATTTCCACAACAAGCGTTTGTCCGTCTCAAACAACATCCGTTTGAGCATCCCGAAATACATCTATAATCCTGTAGTCTTAGAAGCCGGCAAATTGAATCTCGTCATTATAGCGAACCACGTTTTCAACAAAGTGCACAAACTAACTTTTTTAGCGTTGTTATTATCCGTGTTTTCCTCGAGTCTATTTGGACAATTGGAAATCTCCGACACCGGATTCTTAGAAGACGTTCTGTTTTTCACAGAATATGAAGACAAACCTCAGTGGAAATGCAAACGTTGGACTCAGCAACCTAAACTGAGCTCGTTTGGTGATGGAAATCGGCATCCCAAAGTCATCGACCATGTGGTCGCCCAGCTAAACCGTTGTTTGCCGAAGGAAAACGCCATCAACTTGCTGGAGCCCGAAAACGGTGAAGCGACCTTGAAAGTAATTTTTGCCCCCTACGACGAGCTTGGCCGCATCGCTGAAGAAAACCACTTTCAATTTAATGAAGGTAATTGGGGGATGTTTTACATTTGGTGGAACTCAGATTACGAGATTGAACGCGCCGCCGTGTTGATCGCCACGGACAAACTCTCGGGATATCGCCTACACCATTACTTACTCGAAGAAATCACCCAGTCATTGGGCTTTCCCGGTGATTCGGACCGAAGCAACAAGAGCGTGTTTTTTGAGAACAAAAAAGAAAAGAAATACGGAAAAGCGACGAATCTCAGTTCCAAAGACCGAGATTTGATTCGGCTACACTATTTTTTTAATTCGCCGGGGGATTCGCCCGTTCAAGTCGGCTTAAATTTCGCGAAATTCCTTTCGGAAACAGCCAATGATCGGAAGTAAACCATTGATTTCAGTTAACAAGTTATTCTTAACAAGTTTGACCACAGCGTTTTACTTGGCTTGCCAACACCCGTCACTCGCTCAAGGCCAAGAACTGCTTGTCAATTCAAATTTTAGTGAGTGGTCAAACGGTACGCCTGTTGATTGGAAGGTCAGTGTTGGAGCCACCAATGGACGTGGCGAGGGCGCAAAATCCATTATCAAGCAAGGTGTCGGTCCGTCGTTGGAGCTGAGTGGCGATCGAAACGTAGAAGTATGGCGTTTGGTGTCGCAGGAGATTCCGGTAAAGCCCAATCAATCTTACGTGTTTAAAGTTACCGCCATGACAACCGGCTTGAAACGCGAAGCGACTCAATTCGACAACTGCCATGTGAATTACGTGTTGAAGGACCAACGTTGGCGAGGACAAGTCCAAAAGTTTTTTTCACTGCAATCCAGTAAAGAAACGATCAATTGGATTTCCATTAAGACGCGGCCCAACACAAAAACGATTGAGGTCGGTTTTTTTCTCTCAAAGACTGGGAAGCTAAATATAAAACAGGCCAGTATTGAAGAGGCTTCAATTTCAAACAGTTTCGAGTTGTTGGTGGCCGATATGGACCGCAACTACAGCTACTTTGATCACAAGAATGTAGACTGGAAAGGTCTTACCGACCGTTATCGAGAACGAGCCAAAAATGCGGCCAACGTGGAGGATTTCAAAGACGTGATCTTAACCATGCTTGCCGAAATCGACGACAACCACATTTGGGTAAATCATGGCTACGAGAAATTTTTACGAAAGTCGACTAACAAGAATTTTAGACCTAACTTTGACTTTGCGATCGTGGATAGCGACTTGGTCGAAAAATCTAGGATCGGCGAATTCGCAGTCGTCGGCAAAACAAAAGAAGGGTTCGGTTACGTTCGCATCGTTTCACTAACAGGATTTGGTCAAGACAACCTGAATTCGCTGGTCGCAAAAATCGAACAGCTGTTTGAGACACCTGGAATTATCTTGGATTTGAGGCGAAATCGCGGTGGCGCCGAACCAATCGCCGCAAAAATTGCCAGTATGTTCGTAGATAAGCAACAGGTTTACGGCCGTAGCTTGTTTCGCTCCGGGCCGAGGCATGATCAATTTTACGAATCTCAAAAACGGAAAATTGGTCCGAGAAAAAATGGAGACATCTACCGCGGGCCGATCGTCTGCATGATCGGACCGGGTGCCGTCAGCAGCGCCGAAGGATTTGCGATGATGATGAGCGCCATCGAGCGCTGCAAAATGATTGGGCAGCCAACGCGTGGCTCGACGGGCAATCCCGCTGCGGTGCACTTGGTAGACAATATCGAGGTGTATTATTCGCGCTGGATTTCAATGATGCCTGATGGTACTCCAATTGAAGACAACGGTGTTCCCGTTGACGAAGCAATCGCACACGTAAGTGGCTCGGACAAGACGTTTGCGAGAGCGGTTGAAATTTTGGAATCGGCGACGCGATAACGAAATCGAAAACTATCAAGCGGCACGTCTTAGTTCGGCGAGTTCGAATGGCGACTCGGATTCAATGGCTGACTCGACCCAAGGTTTTTCTAGTTTTAACCGTTGGAGTTTTCGAGCAAACGCCAAATCTTCAGCTTGGTACTTGCCGGTTCCCAAACGTTGCAATCCGTGTTTGAATTTCCAAGTGACCAACGGAGACTGCAATACGTCCCTTATCGAAAATCGGATGATCTGCCCTAGCCCCGGATTGCCAAAACGCTGCACGGCTCGTTGCGACGACAAACCGTGCGGTTGTTGGAAACTGTCAACGATGGCACGTTCTGAATCGACATAGCCGATGAATCGAGAGCAAGCAGAATTGCGAAAACCCAATTCTCGCAAAGCAAAAGCAAGGTCGAGATCCATGAACGCATCGTCCAAGCTTTCGTCCAGCGGAGCGATACTCTTTAGCACGCTTGTTCGAAACGCCGCCAACCAACTCGAAGGCCCGAATACATTTAAGCTTCTTGTCCGCCTGGAAGCCAAACGACAACCTTTGCCAATGAGTCGTCGAGACCAACTTTTGTCGAAACCAACGCCTGAGCAAACGGCAACGTTTGGCTTGGATCGATTGACGATGGTCGGACTGACCGAACCCACGTTACGTTCTTGAAACGCGATGTCAATTTCGTCCTGCCAATTTTCGTCCAATTCGATACCCGCACGTACCAACACGGTAATTTCTCCGGCGGCATAACATAGACCGATATTGAGTTGGTTAACGAGCTGATTTCCATCAGCCATTAACATTTTGACTTCACCACTCAAATTGTAAGGATCTTGGTACTCGCCATCGTGAACAACAATTACTTGGGAATCTTCTGGTCGGTACCGAAGTACCGATGCGAGCGTGTCCTCGAAAGCGGCTTGATTCTTCGACGAAGGGACGATTATTGAAAACCGACTCATAGAAGTCCTGAAGTTGAAAAAGATACCGGGACGGTTAACGGGGTTTTTGAATTCACGCATCAAATGAAACGAGTCTCGGTCGGGGACTTTCGACCATTCATAATGATTGTTCGGTTCTGATTTGCTGGCAATTTATCAATTTTGACAACATAACGTTTGTGCCGCCGGACAAGAAATAATCCGAAAATTGATTTCGGATTAGTTAAAGATCCGCCAGAAGTGCAACGACACCGGTTGTCGCCACGCTGATTGCAGAATACAAAAAACTGGATGGACAACTACTTAAAATTACTGAAAACCACTTTGGAACAGGGAGTCGCCAAGTCTGACCGGACCGGGACTGGAACAATCAGTATTTTCGGCCATCAGATGCGATTTAATCTCGCGGAAGGATTTCCCTGTTTGACAACAAAGAAACTGCATTTGCGGAGCATCATCCATGAGTTAATTTGGTTTTTGCGGGGCGACACGAACATTCGTTACCTGCAAGAAAACGGAGTTAGCATTTGGGACGAATGGGCGGATGAAAATGGTGAACTTGGGCCGGTCTACGGTTCACAATGGAGATCTTGGCCGACGGCAAACGGTGAAACGATCGACCAAATATCTCATTTGGTTAAAAATTTAAAATCCAACCCGGATTCACGTCGCCATATCGTAAGCGCTTGGAATGTGGCCGAAATCGATCGGATGAAGTTGCCTCCGTGCCACTGTCTGTTCCAATTCTATGTTGCCAATGAACGTCTTTCGTGCCAGTTGTATCAACGCAGTGCCGACATTTTCTTGGGCGTTCCCTTTAACATCGCATCGTATGCGTTGCTGACAGAGATGATCGCCCAGGTCTGTGATTTAAAAGTAGGTGAATTTATACACACGCTCGGCGATGCACATCTATACAATAATCACATCGAACAAGCAAAAACACAAATTCAACGTCAACCGCGGGAGTTGCCGACTCTAAAGCTTAATCCCGATATCCAATCACTGTTTGATTTTGAATTTGCAGACATCGAACTGCTGAATTACGATCCTCACCCACACATCAAAGCGCCGGTCGCAGTATGAGCGCACAAGACATCTCCGTTATTGTTGCCGCAAGTGAAAACGATGTGATCGGATTTGAAAACCAACTGCCTTGGCATTTGTCGGCTGATTTGAAACGTTTTCGAACATTGACCACCGGCCACCATATCATCATGGGGCGCAAAACGTTTGATTCGATTGGCCGGCTATTGCCCGATCGAACAACCGTCATTGTCACCAGAAACCCAGACTTCTATTTTGACGGAGCAAGCATTGCCAATAGTCTCGAGGGCGGATTAAAGTTGGTCGGACAGGACCCTAAGCCGTTTATCGTTGGCGGCGCCGAGATTTACCGCCAGTCCCTACCACTTGCCAATTCCATCTACTTGACTCGTGTCCATACCGAAGTTCTTGGCGACACCTATTTGCCAGCTATCGATTGGGATCAATGGCATTGCGTGTCTTGCGATCGTTTTCAAGCAGACCGAAAAAACGACTTTGATTACTCGTTTCTCGTTTACCGACGTCGTGGCGAAAATGGGGAGCAGTAAGTTGCTCCGAAAATTGTTTGGGGAATCGATTAAATCGGCAGTAAGCCCACAGACCGGCGTAGGGGTGCAATCTGCTTGCAACCGCCATGTATTGAAATAATTGTGAAATCATCAAATTCCCCCGATATTACGGAATCATAAATGCCGATTTTTGGATTTGTCGGCAAATTCGTTGACCACTACAATTAGAGGGCCAGCAAGACGTATAATTGCTTGGCGAAAACGTGTCTGTTAAACGGGGGCAATTTTGGAAACTAGGATCACGATCCGTAACGGATCTCTATCGGACGAAATACAAAATACGATTACTCAAAAGGTTTCCAAACTACCTCGATTCTTTGATCGCACGACCGGGATACAAGTCGTTGCCGATATGCAACATGAAGATCCCAAAGTTGAGATTATTGTCTCTGCAGAAGAGACCAATGATTTTGTAGCCTCGGATACAGGTTCAAACGTATTGTCGGCTTTAGAGAGCGCGATACAGAAAATAGAAGTGCAACTGAAAAAACACAAAGAAAAAATTAAAGGCCATCGCGTTAAGGACAATCGTCAATTGCTCGAAGAAAACGAGTAGGGCAAATGCAAAACCGTCGGAAACGCAGCGGGCCGAAACAATCTTAAAGGAAACCATTCATGAAATTTTCTGATTTCGTAAAAACTGAGTCCATTCGGGCTGACCTGAACGCGTCTGATAAAGAAGGCGTGATTCGTGAGTTGGTCGGATGCTTGGTCGAATCGGGGCAGCTAAAAGTCGACGAACAAGAAAACATCGTCGAAGCTATTCTCAAACGAGAAAAGCTGGGCAGCACTGGAATCGGCCGAGGAATTGCTGTTCCCCATACCAAGCACGCGAGTGTCGAAGAGCCTGTCGGAACCGTGGGCGTCAGCGCTTCAGGTATCGATTTTGAAAGCCTTGATGGAGAAAAAGTTCAGCTGTTTTTCATGTTGATTTCACCGCCAGACCGGCCCGGTGATCACTTGAAAGCACTGGAGAATATTTCCAAACAACTTCAAGACGAAACGTTTTGTCGTTTCTTAAAGCAATCCAAGAACTCTGAGGATATTCAGCAAGTTCTTGAAGAAGCCGACAACAATCAATTTGTGTCTTGAATTTCGTTGAGGATTCCAATCGATAATTGATCTATGCCAGATACGACTGTTCGAACGACTGTAACCATTCAAAACCCGCAAGGCTTGCATATGCGACCCGCATATATGTTTGCGGAAACGGCTTCACAGTTCCAAAGCCGGATTGAAGTCGCCAAAGAAAGTGTACGAATTGATGGGAAGAGTGTTCTCTCGATTCTGACACTGGGTGCGGCCCAAGGTTCGGAAGTTTCCATCGAAGCCACCGGGGACGACGCTCAGCAAGCCGTTGAGACGCTTTCCAATTTAATCATGTCGGGTTTCACACCACCTGACGAAAGTAGTGATTAGTCGTTAATTTTATCGCCGTGGGCGGCATCAAATATCAGCTTGGATCGTCATTGAATTCGGACGCGTTTAGCTATTTCGAATGTATCTGATGACAACGACAACCGATCGTATTAATTGCACGAAAAACCTGCCGCTGGTTGGGCTGGCCAGGGTATCGTCATTCTTCGCACGATCAATGTCGATCGAAATCGCGCCCCACCCAGCCCTTTCTAACCGGGATCTTCGACGAACAGACCGTCGCAAAGGAAACCCGTTCTGCCAAACATTAACCCGTGAATACCGTAATATCGGTTTCGCAGTTGTGAGTACAAATCATGAAAAAAGAAATGCTAATCAATTCTTCGCAAGACGAAGAGTGCCGAATTGCAATCGTCGAAGATGGACGATTGGAAGAACTTTATGTTGAACGCGCCAGTCAAGAGAACTGGGTCGGCAACATATATAAAGGAAAAGTAGTTAATCTAGAGCCCAGCATACAGGCGGTTTTCGTTGACTTCGGCGTCGGACGAAACGGATTTTTGCATATTAGCGACGTTGAGCCTCGCTATTTTCGCCAAGGAGGTTATGACCCCGAAGAATTAATGCAACAAGAGCGGCAACAGTACCGCGAACAACAACAACGTCACGGTCGCAACGGCCGACGTCGACCACCGTCCCACGGGCGCCCAAGAATCAAACCTCCAATTCAAGAAATCTTTCATCGTGGTGATGAGGTTCTAGTTCAGGTTATCAAAGAAGGAATTGGTACGAAGGGGCCGACGTTGTCGACCTATATCAGTATTCCCGGAAGATACTTGGTCCTAATGCCTGCGTTAGGACGTGTTGGCGTTTCTCGAAAAATCGAAGACGAAGATGAACGACGTCGATTGAAAGAAATCCTACACGACTTGAATCCGCCCAAGGGATTGGGGTTCATTGTCCGAACTGCCGGTGCCGGCCGCAGCCGCAAAGAACTTTCTCGCGACTTGGCCTACTTACTGCGACTTTGGAAGGTAATTGTAAAACGAGTTCAAAACGAAGATGCCCCGGTCGATATCTACGAAGAAAGCGACATGATCATTCGCACGATTCGAGACATTGTAACCACCGATATCGATGCCATTCATGTCGACCGCAAATCGGCATATGAACGTGCCAAAGAATTTCTGAAATTGGTCATGCCTCGCCAGGTCAGTAAATTGCAGATGTATAAAGGGAAAGATCCACTGTTTCACCGTTTTAAACTCGAAGATGAAATAAATCTTATCAATAGTCGTGAAGTACCGCTTCCCGATGGGGGTTCGATCGTAATTGATCAAACTGAAGCGCTGGTCGCCATCGACGTAAACAGCGGCAACTTCCGAGTCGACGATTCGGCCGAAGAGACAGCTTTCCGACTAAACCTGGCCGCGGCAAAAGAGATTTCTCGGCAATTAAGGCTGCGCGACTTGGGTGGGGTAATCGTCAATGATTTTATAGATATGCGTCGTGAACGGCACCGCCGAGGCTTGGAAAAGGCGTTACGTGAGGCGACCAAACGGGACCGCGCACGGACCAAGATTCTTCGCACTAGCCCGTTTGGGTTGATCGAAATGACGCGGCAACGTGTTCGTCCAAGTCTGAAACGTGCTGCCTACGATGATTGCCCGTGTTGTTCGGGACGTGGCGTGGTCAAGACCGCCGAAAGCATGTCACTGGACGTGATTCGCGTGTTGTTGCTCGCAGCACAACACCCGAAATGCACTAAGGTCAGTGTTCGCGTGAATGATTCGGTTGCTTCGTTCTTGAACAATCAAAAACGGAAAGAGTTGAGTGAGCTTGAAGACGAAGGCAAAATGGAAATCCGCATATTGGGTAGCGAGAACGTCTACCCCGAACATCTCGAAATGGAAGGTCGAGACCAAAACGGCAACCGAATTCGATTGAGCAGCTAATGCTGATTTTCGAAACAGGCACCGAGTCATCGTTGGTGCGGAATAACAAAATAGGTCAAGGCTGTCGAGTTTGCTGCCTCATTGGATGACTATTTCGACTTTGTTGGTGTAAAAACCCGGGTGAATTCTGGAATTGGCCGCTGCTACGTATTTAAAATAGCGGCGGCCTCATTCCCATGCGAGATTGTCAAATATGGGCGATCAACAAATTAGTCCCCTCACCAGCCAAGCCAAAAAGGATTTTCTGCGGCATCTGTTGTGTGACATTTCGGCTCTCGAAAAAATGATATCCGAGGGCACAATCGAATCGGGAAAAATTCGAATCGGTGCGGAACAAGAATACTGTTTGGTGGGCTCGAATTTGCGCCCAGCAATGATTGGACCGGAAATCTTGGCGGCAGTCGACGACGACCATTTTACATCCGAACTCGCCAAGTGGAATTTGGAAATCAATCTCGATCCACAAGAAGCTGGGCCGGGTTGCCTTCAAAGGATGGACGAGCAGTTGAATGAACTGCTTGCTTTGGCCTATGCTTCTGCTGCCGAAAACGACACTCGCGTCGTATTGACGGGAATTCTACCGACTATCCGGAGAAGCGAGCTTGAATTCGACAACATGACCCCCAATCCTCGTTATCGGATTCTTGACAACATTCTAAAGGAGCTTCGTGGTGAGGATTTCAAACTAAATATTGAAGGCGTGGACGAAGTCAGCTTGAGAGCAGACTCCATCCTTTATGAAGCCTGCAATACTAGTTTCCAAATCCATTTACAAGTGGAACCTGATGAATTTCCAGATCGTTACAATTGGGCGCAAATTCTCGCTGGTCCTGTCTTGGCGTGCTCGGTAAATTCTCCATTGTTATTGGGCAAAGAGCTTTGGATGGAAACACGCATCGCTTTGTTTCGCCAGAGTTTAGATATTCGTCACGCGGGGAATTACATCCGCGATCGGCAACCACGGGTTTCGTTTGGACACGACTGGTTACGCGATTCGGTGGTCGAGATCTTCAAGGATGACATCGCGAAATACCATTTGATTATTTCTGCTGATGTTCAAGCCAACTCGCTAGAATTGTTGGCGGCAGGCAAAATCCCTGATTTAAGGGCAATGAATCTTCACAACGGCACGTTATACAAATGGAACCGAGCCTGTTATGGAGTTGGAAACGGAATTCCTCATTTGCGAATCGAGAATCGCTACATACCGTCCGGTCCAACACCCCACGACGAAATCGCGAATACTGCGTTTTGGGTCGGTTTGATGTTGGCCATGCCCGAAGAATGCACTGGGAAATGGGATCAAAACTTTGAATTTAAGAGTGTGCGACATAATTTCCTGAAGGCAGCGCAACATGGATTGTCGAATGAGTTCACGTGGTTTGGAGAAAGCCAGACAGCTGGTCAGTTGATATCAGAAACGTTGATCCCGCTCGCCGCCCAAGGCTTGGCCTCGGTAGGAATCGCCGCGGCAGAATACGAATACTACTTGCAAACGATCGACCAAAGAGTACGTTCAAAACAAACTGGAGCTGACTGGATCATTAAGGCAATGCGTAAATTGAATCGCTCCAACAACGCGGACGAATGTATCTTGGCCGTGACCGACCACATGAACAAAAACTGCCGCGCTGGTACCCCGGTGCACCTCTGGGAGCTACCCAGTAGCGAATCGATTCACCAAATTCCACACCGTTACGAGCGCGTCGACAGTATTATGGAAAGTAACGTGTTGATGGTGCGCGATGATGACCTGCTGGACTTTGCCAAGTCATTGATGGAATGGTACGGTTTCGACCGTCTACCCGTCGAAAACACCAAAGGGCAAATACGTGGCGTCATCACCTCAAAGGACATTGAGTCCTTTGCCAGTCGGGCCACCGAACAATCACTGGTTAGCGAATGTATGACCGCTGACGTGTTGACCGTTCCGCCCGAACGTTCTGTGGAAAAAGCTGAAAAAATCATGATCGCTAACGGAATTGGAAGCCTGCCCGTCGTTCGCGATGATCGAGTCATCGGAATTATAACTTCCGACGATATCAAAAAAGCGCGAAATGGTTCCGCGGACCAAGACACGAAATGATTCGAGTAGATTTCAGCCATCCTGGGCGTACAGTCGCGTTCGAGTTGTCATTGTTCGTCAATAGGAGTACTCGATGGGATTAGAAATTCGGACCAATGCCATCCTGGGCAAAAAAAAATTTCAGGGACAATTGCATCTCGATTCAAAAACCCTTAGTTTTCGCGGGCCTGATCTGAAGTGGGAGCAGCAATTGTGTGGTCAGTTCACAGTCTTCGAACGAGCGGGCGTCCTGCATTTTCAGTCCGGCAGAGAAAAGATCGCCTTTGAAGTCGGCAAAACGACCAACACATGGGTCGAAAAAATTCTGAACCCACCGGATCGGCTCAAAAAGTTGGGAATCAAACCGAATACCAGCGTCTGGCTATCAACGGGTTTTGACAAGCGTTTTCGGGACGAGCTCAAAGCCATCGGTGTCAAGGTAATCCGCAAAATAGAAAAATGCCACGTGGCGTTTTGGAATGTGGCCAGTCGCGAACAACTTGTCGATTTCCAAGAGCTGGTGGAGGACCTTCCCGTAGGAATCAACATTTGGGTGGTATGGCCAAAAGGAAGCGATGCGATTCGTCAACGCGATGTGATGGAAACGACGAAGGCTCATGGATTTGGGCCAAGTAAAACAGCCTCGTTTGACGCTACTCATTCTTCAATGCGGTACGCCAAAAAAAAATAGTCGTCCCGCTGTCGGGTTTAAAGTTTCCTGACGAGATTTGGCGTACGGTTAACATTAACCTAAGTTTATCAACTTGGCCTCATTCCTGGCCTGAGCCCATGTTTTATCGAATCTCCGAATCCGTGTTTCATTCGATGGTTGTCGGAGCAGTTCCAAACAAGCCAATACAATGTCGGTTTGAAGCTGCGCATATTTTGGAATACCAAACGGATGCCCCATTCTAAACGGCAAAAACAACGCCCTGGGTGGTTTGGCATGTTGGGTAACGTCGAGCGCTACCGATGGCGAAACCGTGGGAATTCCTCGTTTTTCAATGGCACGCTGGACCAGCGCGATGGATTGATGTCATATCGGTCACGCGGGTGCCGCAAGTACGATATCGACTCTTTCATCTTCCATAGCATCGGCCAAGTCTTCGGCAAGCGTTCGTTCGAGATGCCGCGCGTCCATGTTGTAGCCAATAAAAGTGTAAAAATTATCGGCGACACTATTCACCGTTCCCACATCAACCAACTCTCGCAATCGGTCGATCGGAAATACAACGTTGAGGTCTCGGTTTGCACCGTCGGTAGGGTATTTCAGTTGGTGAATTTCCAAATCGTCTGTGTTGGAATTCGACGGCACGCGCCGGAACGAATAATCTCCGATCGGATGAACAACGTCGAACGGCAAAGTACCCTTCCGTTGAACTCCTGCGGTACTGACAAAACCAAGACGACATTCACTTAAAGGCTTTTTGAGATCAGCCATTTTTACATAGTCGTCATTATGGATCATCGACCCCGGGTAGCGCTCGTTAACAATATCCCAAAGCCCCGGTCGCAATTGGCTCGACAATTGGTTTTCAGAGGTTGCCATCGTGGATCCAATCTCCTGATTTTGAAACGAAATAAAAGTGCAAGTGAAAAAACAAATGCGCCAAAGTCGCTTCGGTTTTTTGTTCAAGCGTTTGAAAGATGAACTCACGCTCCGTCGGCGGAAAATCAACCAGTCGCTTCAAAGCTTCAATCCACGCCTTATCAATCTCCTGTTTGCCAACGTCTTCGCTTCCGTCACCAAAATGCAGGCGAACGTAACGAATTAGTTTTTCACAATCGTTTTCGGCGATTGCCGCTTTGAGGTAATCTCGTGACACCCGTTTCCCCAGATTTTGGCGATTCGTTTTTCGTCGATGCGGCAGCATAATACCTTGCCGAATCACCCCTGTTCCAGTGACCGTTTCACAAAACCTGCAAAAATTGCTGGAAATCCATTCGGTCGACTATTAGAGGAAATGTCGAAGGCACGTAGTTTCCATGTTGATTTGAAATAGAATTTGTTCGGATTGGTCATGCAAATTGAACGTGCTAAATTTACAGTCGGTATCGGTAGATAATTGTGAGTCAAAAATGTCAAACGGACCTGGTGGTTACCCCTGCCCTTATTGCAACCAACGAAGTCTGGAAACCGTCTCGACGGCACCTTACGTGCGTGGATTATTGGTGGCCTATCAAATTGGCTCCAGGTCGTTTATCGGTTGTGTTCCTTGTGTTAGATCCAAAATGCTAGGTGAGGCAGGCCTTTCCTGTTTGATCGGATGGTTTAGCATTACGGCAGTAGTCATTAACCCCTTTCTTATCTTGTACAACTTGGTTCGGGGACTGATGGTAGGTGAAAACCGGCGGGCTGTCGGAAAGAAGTTGGCGGAACTTGGGTTACCTGAGGCCCCCAACATCGTTGACGTTCAATCCGTGTGCCAGGCTTTGGCGGCGAGCATGATTCTAGCTGACGGCGTTGTCGAAGCAGCAGAACTGGAGGCAGCCGAAAAGGCTGGAGATCAAGTATTCGGAGAATTCGATGAAGCAGCCTTGCGGATGCTGGTTCTGAACGGCAAAGACCTGCCGGCCGCCGACGACCTGGCCCGGATACTGCGCGACACAATTGACGACCAGCAAAAACAAGACATTATGGTCTACTTGTCAGAAATCGCGATCGCCGATGGAAATGTCGCGCCTGAAGAACGAGCAATGCTTGAAAGCGTCAGCAAGGGCTTGGGGATTTCAGGATAGTGATTGGCCACGAAACATAATGGCGGCTGCCGCTATTCTGTTCTTACTTTTGTTGTGGATACTGAAGTTCAATGTCTTTCACTCGATATTAAATTTGGCCAAACGAAATCGGTCTGGCTTGGCGGTTTGCGAGTCGGGTAGTCCACGTGCTCGATCGATTCGAGTTATGCGAAATGAGATGCAATGGCACTTGAATTTACGGGTTGAATAACACCTCGCTCTGTAATGATCGCACTGATCAACTCTGATGGGGTTACATCAAAAGCAGGGTTGTAAACGGATACCCCATCGGGTGCGGTTTGTTTGCCGAATCCATGAGTGATCTCGCTACTCGCTCGTTCCTCAATAGGTATCTCTTCGCCCGTTGGAATGTCCAAATCAAATGTGCTACTGGGGGCGGCAATATAAAATGGAATCTGGTGGGCCCTGGCCAAAACCGCGATCGAATATGTGCCAATTTTGTTGGCAGTATCTCCATTGGCGGCAATTCGATCCGCACCAGTGACAACCGCTTGAACTTTTCCTTCCTTCATAACTTGAGCAGCCATCGAATCGCAGATTAGCGTCGCGGGAATGCCACGTTGCATCAATTCCCATGCTGTCAACCGAGCCCCCTGCAATAAAGGGCGAGTTTCGTCGACAAACACATGTAGCTGCTTCCCTTGATCCTGAGCGGTAAAAAAAACACTTAAGGCTGTGCCGTACTCGGCAGTCGCCAAACCACCTGCGTTGCAATGGGTCAGTACCCCGGTCACATCCTGCAGCAAAGAAACGCCATTTTTGCCAATTGCATGACACATCGAACGATCCTCATCGTGAATCGCTTTGGCTTCGGAAAGCATCTCATCTAGCATCTCTTGCTTAGATAATTCCTCCGAAAGAGACTCCAGTTTTTGAGTCATTCGCTGTAGCGCCCAGAACAAATTGACCGCTGTTGGGCGACTCGTCGCCAAGTAATCGGCGGCTTCCTTTCCAACGCGTAAAACGGACGCACCAGCTTGTTGCATGCCAAGGAGCATCCCGTAGGCGGCCGCGATGCCAATAGCCGGAGCTCCGCGCACACGTAACATTTTGATTGCCTCCCAAACCGTTTGCACATCGCGACAATCGATCGTGACTAGCTTCTGTGGAAGTAGTGTTTGATCGACCAATTGAAGATGGCCGTCGTGGCCACCGATCCATTTCAAAGTTTCGATTTTGGTCGTAGCGTTCAAATTCATATCGAAAAGTAACCAGTACACCAATTTGGAACGTTCGTTTCGTGACAATTGTACGATCAAACCACGCAACGCGTCAGTACGAGATTGCATGACGTTGCTCTCGCCGATCTAGCGTCAACTTAAACAGCCAGTGGTAATTCATTCTCGGCCTATCCAAGCCGAGATGATTTTGACGCCGTGGCCTCGTTTACAAGAGGAACCACTAGTTCGGATCTAGCATTTCTGCAAATGGCGTTCCGTGGACGGCCCGTACAAGCTGATCATAATTGCTCAACGCGGACTCAAGTCGATCCGACGTGGCTTTTTTGAGTTGAGATTCTGGAACGGCCACGTTCGTATCGAGCTTCATAAAATCAAAAACCCTATGCAGCGTTACATCTCGTTCGCTCAACAGATCCTCATAGTGGATAGGCAAGGTTGAAACCCCTAATTCCGATTCCATCTGTTCGACTGTTTTCACCATTTCCGCTTGCTGAATAAGTGTAAATCGCGCGTATTGAATCGCTTGCTCGACGTTCAATTCGAATTGGCCAAGGTTTTCGGCGATGCCGCTATTCTTCAAACTCAAGTTAGCGCGGCCGGTCGCCGAAACGATTCGGTCTAAGTTTTGCCTAGAAACGGCTTGTTTCAATACATTTCGTCGCGACAAAACGATCACGTGTAAAGCGGGCGAGAGCCATCGAAACTCTTCAACGATCTCCGGGAACAACTGAAATTGTCGCGGAAATTTGAATTTAAAACCGCAGGCAACGGTAGGAAACGAGAATAAATCGTGAAAATGCGTAATGGCGTCTTTCTCAGAAGCTGGCTCGATCAGCTTGCCACCAAATCCTTGTATGCGACGTGACCAATTGGAAATGTTCTTGCGACTCTCAGGACTATCGACACGGCCGGAGAACACGCCGTGAAAATCCTCTTGGCGGCAAGTAATCTGTTTGTGATTATCCAACAGCGAACACAAATATGTAGACCCCGAGCGTTCGAGGAACAGAATGACAAATGGCACCGTACAACGACGAACACGGAGCTTGCGAACCCATCTAATGAAGGCATCTCGTATTGTACGTCCACTCATTTGCCGCTTAGCCTGTCCGCTACAAACGTCTGATCAATTGGTCGTTGAAATCAATCGTTACCACTTGGATCCAAAGACACAAACGTCTCTAACATAAGTTAAGCATTTTACGCGCCATTCCTATGCCCCGCTCGATCAAAAGTCTATACTTTCAGTTAGTAATAATAACTATAACGCCCGAAAAAATCGCGTTACGGAACTCAATGCATTCTAGATTGCCCATAACACAGTTATCCCATGCCACGACTATCTGAACGAGCAAGAATCCTTCCGGAATCACCGATTCGCAAACTCGTACCTTATGCCGAGTCGGCCAAGAAAAAAGGTGTAAAAGTTTTCCACTTGAATATTGGCCAACCCGACATCCCCACACCACCGGAATTTTTCCAAGCAATCGTTGACGCGAATATCGAAGTCTTGGCCTACAGCCATTCTGCTGGGAATGAGTCGCTACGTCAGGCCATTTCAGAATACTATGCCAGACTTGGGCACGAGTTATCCACCCATCAAATTAACGTGACGACCGGTGCGTCTGAAGCGTTGAGTTTTGTATTTGCCAGCGTGATGAACGCGGATGAAGAAGTTATCGTCCCGGAACCCTTTTACGCCAACTACACTTCATTTTCGCTGGCCAATAGCGCCAACGTCGTTCCCGTTCCGACTCGCATCGAAGACAATTTTGCATTGCCCGACATTGAAGCGTTTGAAGATAGAATCACCGAGAAAACACGGGCCATTTTAATATGTAATCCAGGCAATCCCACCGGTATTTTATACCCTCAGGAATCGCTCGAAAAATTAAAACGAATCGTTTCGAAACACGATCTGTTCTTAATCGCGGATGAAGTTTATCGGGAATTCGTTTACGATACCGAACCGCATCACTCGACGCTGAGCCTGACCGGGATAGAAGAAAACGTAGTCGTTGTTGATTCGATATCCAAACGATTTTCCGCGTGCGGAGCTCGAATCGGTTGTGTGATATCGCGAAATGCCGAATTGATGGACGCCGTATTGAAGTTGTCGCAAGCTCGACTCTCGCCACCAACTTACGGACAGGTGGGTGCAGAGGCCGTCTACAAGCTGCCGCCTCGTTTTTACGAATCCGTCGTATCGGAATATGGTCGTCGCCGCGATCAGCTGAAAAAAAGCCTCGATGAAATTGAGGGAGTCGTATGCCCCGATGTTAACGGCGCCTTTTATGCCATGGTCCGGTTGCCTGTCGACAATGCCGAAACATTTTGCCAGTGGATGTTGGAGTCGTTTCAATACGGCGGAACCACTGTGATGATGGCGCCTGGAGAAGGATTTTATGCCACGACGGGATCGGGAATTGACGAAGTCCGAATCGCATACGTATTAAACCAAGTGGATTTGGCGGCAGCAATGCGATGCCTCGACGAAGGCCTGAAGGCATATCCAGGACGAATCGTCAACAACGACCAAGAACTCGCCGCCAAATAAACGCATTAACAACATACTGAAATCCGATCAATCCCAAGCTATTGAACGCTGTAAAACAATCTAATGCTTGGGATTGTTAGCGAATCGCGACAAAGTAGATTCCAGTTTGGATCAGTCGTCGAAGAGCTCCCAGTCTTTTAATTTATCGTTGTACGTGACAACTTGATTGAGAATTTTAGAAATGTCGGCGTCTTTTCGAATTTGAACGAATACTTTTTGATTGTCCACATCCGTTTCGACGTTGGCGATTGCATCAATAGCTGTTAAATCGGTTCGCACGGAAGCCGCACAGCCCGTTCACGTCATGTTGGGCGCATATAATGAAATCAAAGTCAATTCCGGCTGTTTCGCATCAGAGCCTTTGTTGCCGGAACCCGATTTCTTCTTCTCGGTACCCGGTCCCGGTGCCGATGCTTTGACCTCCGTCGGTTGGCCGACGACAAATTTTAGCGAAACCATTTTTTCGACTCCACTTGTCATCTTATCCATGCCGAACATCGTGCGATCCAACTTGAATTCACTGACCATCACTACTCCGCTTTGATCCAACTTGCCTTTTACCGGAAAAGAAATTTCTTTGGTTGTGCCATGTAAGGTCAAGTTGCCAGTCACCTGCATCCCCTTTTCACCGGCGGTCACTCTTGAGCTGACAAATTTAGCGTACGGGTATTTGTTGGTCTCGAAGAAATCCGCGTTATTCAAATGCGTCGTCAATTTGTTGAATTGTGTCCAAAGCGATTTGACATCGATTTCCAAATTGATCGCCTCAACCGAATTGTCGGCCGCCAACTTGACCTCGCCTTTAAAATTCTTGAATCCGCCAAGACGAGGCTTGGGGTCATCCCCAACGTGGGTTCCAATAAATTCAATTTTTGAGTTCTGAGGCGTCAGAGTAGCAACGCCGCTGGAAAACGCGACCGATTTCATCGTCGAGCCTTCCGGTTTTTTTGTTGACCCGTTTTTCGTTGATTGTGCCATCGCATGGTCGCCTACGAGTCCGACCGCCAAAACCATTAAGATCCAATTTTGAATTTTCATTTTCTCTGCCTTACCAAATTCGTTGGGACACTGTTTCACCGCAATTCAACATTTCATACGATCGTCGCTCTACCTAACAAACGTACTTGCGGATCATCACCGCATTGACGTGAAATCAGACCGCGACTTACTTGATAAATCGGAAAGTTCTTAGTTTTCAGATTTAATACCTTCTCGCACCGCAGATTTTATGTACCGGTTGATCGCGTCGGCTCGTTTGTGTCGTGAAGTCCGCGTTTTCGCCTTTTGTCCAACCGACATAATTGCAATCTGATTCGCCATGTCGCTGGTACAAACCGAAGCTAAATGATAGTAGCCTTTGACCAGATCTTTCAACGTTCTTTCATCGGTGAATGGTTGAGCAACATCAACACTATTTTCTTCTGCCATCTGAATTCGAAGGGCATCGTTGCTCAGAAAACCAAACGACCAAGTCTTACCAGCTTCAACGAGCTCTTTAATATCCAAGATTTGGAATTCGTTTAGGTACTTGCGTTTAATGATCATTCCTTCGAATTTGTTGGAGACCTCATATTTCGATTGAATCGACTCGATAAAATCGTTCGTCGAAGATTCGTGCGCAAAAACCAAGTTCTGAGTTTCAAACAAGAACTCGCTGAATTTACCCACGCCGATCAAATTGTAAGCAAAATAGTCAGCGTTAAATTGCTGATTCTGGAGCGGAACTCGACTAAGCCCAGTCATGATTAAGAACAGTACTTTGAATGGCAAACGATTCACAAGCGTGATCACTAGGTTCCACAGCAAAGCCAACGGGGCAAATGTTCGAGCTGCCAATGCATTAACTCGGTCATCCCATTGATCGGGACGCCAAGATGTTTGCTCCAACCAATCGTGGACGCGAACCACGAATAACCATGAATCGGAAAACAGCTTGGTGGAATATGGAGCCAATTGCGTCGTCAGCAGTGCCGCAAACTGATCGACCTTGTACGTCGTCATGATCGGCACTCCAATTGTCAACTCAATCTTGTCTCGCGAAAAATCAAACCAACTCCCATACGGTTGAACTTTGAGACCAAATTCATAATCGGACTGCAGCCGGGTAGGTACGGGCGCATCGATGGAACTGGCGACGTGCCTAATGACGGACAACAACTCTGGTTCGGCAGACGGTTTGACGTTCCGTGTGACTTTATGTGAACGCCTCGCCAACACCGGCTTCAAAACCAGTAACAATGCCCCAGAGAGGCCCAAAAACCCTACCACATAGAGCGCAATCTTGGTCACATCTCCGCTTGTGACCATGCCAAAATTGGCGACGCCATGCCACAGCAATGCACCGAATACCGACATGGCGGTTAGCCAGTAAATGCCCAGCGTAATCAAAACGCCAAACAGGGCCAAAGCAATGCTCGAAGACGGAAACAATGGCTCCAAATCTTTAAGTTCGACACCATGTGCGCTTTTTGTATACGCCGGCTGAGATTCTTGCGCTGGTTCACTTTCAGGTTCGCTGTGAATTTTGGGTGGAACCTGTTTTGCGACGCTAGGTTTGCCTTGGGGAGTCTCTTTTTGCGGAATCGGGGCTTTTTTGGCTTCCGTCTCAGTTTTTACCGCCGGGCTGGAGCGTGCCAAGATAACGGTGTCATCGATCAAAAACGCGACATGGCATTGGCTGCACTTTACTTTGCGGCCGATAGCTGCCTCAGGCGCAATCATCATTTTGCCACATTGCTTGCAGCCGACTTTGATCTTTCCCATTACGCCATTCGCTTACCAGAATACGAAAAGTTAAGTTTGCGTGGAGATTCGCAAAAAACGGTTAGATTTGCGTTAAGGAATGATGAATCCGGAAATGATGAATCCGCAATGTCTCATCCACCATCTGTTTCGGCAAAAACGGCAGGAATTTGGGCGTTCTTGACCGCGTCATTGAATTCCGTCACCACGTCCCGCAAAGTTGACTTTATCGTGGATAACTCCGCATCAATCAATTGGACCAATTCATCACGAACGCGGTAAGCCTGTTCGGTTGGCCGGTTGTCGCCACCACCGACTACTCCGACCAATGCACTCAGCCGGTTATTAAGCCGAATCGGAAAGTTGAGCGGATCTTGAGGCGCCTGGTTCTTAGTTTGGTAAATTCGCTGTTCAATCTTGCCCAAGGTTTTGACGATCTCTTGTCCCATTTCGACTAGCGCTTTGTGTTGGTCGTCATCCAGTCGTTTGAGTAATGACTGGACCTGACTGCGAACGTCACGTAAGTGGGCAATCGTGTTGTGGGTTTCGGTCAACTTGTCGCGGATCGCAATCAGAAAATCAAATTGTTCTTGCAGGTCTTTATCCGTCGCTGCCGAACGAGGGTCCGGCTTGATCTCAAACACAATTTTCGTCTTAGAATTCGAATCTTCTTGCCCCTCCACTGAAAACGTTGCGGTATACACACCCGGTACGGCCATCGGTCCCTGTGTGCCACCGCCCCACAAGACCATGCCGTCAAAACCGTCCGCGCCATGGTAACGCATGTTCCAAGACAACGAGTTGATTCCAGCCTTCAACTTTAATGACTCTTCGTTTTTCTTTTTGTCGGGCTTTGTACTGAACACCTTGGCGATTCCACCGTTTGCATCTTTGATTTCCAAACGAGCGACTGTCTCATCAGCAAGATCTTCTTCTAGAAATAGGTTTAGCTTCACCCCGGAAGACAGGTTTGTGCCTGCAGTCCGACTCGATCGCCCACCTCGACCTCGCATACGGTATGTCGGTTTAGAATCAAACAGATGAAAGGTACTGCCAGACACATCTTGGTTCCATTGTTGCAACAGCGACAAATCGTCTACTATCCAAAACGAACGGCCTTGAGTCGCGACGATTAAGTCATTGTCTTTGATCGCCAAATCGGTGATCGGAACGACAGGCAAGTTGCGTTGAAAACTTTCCCAAAGTGCGCCATCGTCAAACGATACATACAGCCCACTTTCTGTTCCGGCGAACAACATGCCGGGACGTTTGGCATCGGCTCGGATCACGCGAGTGAAGTGTTTGTTCTCAATGCCGTCGGTGATTTTCGTCCAGGTTTTTCCGTAGTCGATCGTCTTGTAAAGGTAGGGCTTGAAGTCATCCAATTTGTAACGCGTTCCGGCTACGTACAAGCCGCCCGCTTCGGTTGGATGGGGTTCAATCGAATTGATTTGCATCCATTCAGGCATTTCTGGGGGCGTGACGTCTTCCCAGCTCTTACCGTTGTCACGGGTTACATGAATCAATCCATCATCACTTCCACACCAAATCGTTGCCTTGTCTAGCAACGATTCGCAGGCAGAAAAAATCGTGCAATAGTATTCAACGCCCGTGTTGTCCTTGGTGATTGGACCACCGGATGGCCCCAGTTTTGAAGGATCGTTTCTTGTCAAATCTCCGCTGATCGGCTGCCAGGTTTGACCTTCATCGGTCGTTTTGAACAACACGTTACCGGCGGTAAACAGCGTATTGGGATGGTGCACCGAAAAGAATATTGGAAAGTTCCATTGAAATCGATACTTTCCGTCGCCCGC
This sequence comes from Mariniblastus sp., assembly GCA_965263475.1. Lineage (GTDB taxonomy): Bacteria > Planctomycetota > Planctomycetia > Pirellulales > Pirellulaceae > Mariniblastus. The sequence goes on along the minus strand of OZ253677.1, from coordinate 4,263,966 downwards.
CCCATGCCCCATTGGATTGTCGGGCCAAACTTGAATGTTGCGATACTCGCCCGTCCGATGGTTGATCCGAGTCAGCAAACCTCCATAACTTCCACCGTAAACGATCTCTGGATTGGTTGGATCCGGAGCAATATGCCCACTCTCACCGCCCGCCGTCGGCTCCCAATCGCGTTCACCAATCGTTCCCCGTTGGCTTCGATGAGCGATGCGAACAGTGGAGTTGTCTTGTTGAGCCCCATAAATTCGATATGGAAAATGGTTGTCAGTGGTCACGCGATAAAACTGCGCGGTTGGTTGGTTTTGGTAGGTCGACCAATTTTTGCCTCGAGAAAACGAAATTTGTACTCCGCCATCGTCGGCAATCGCCATCCGATTCGGGTCTTCGGGGTCGATCCACAGGTCGTGGTGGTCGCCATGCGGTGTTCGAATGCTTGAGAACGTCTTCCCACCATCGCCACTGCGCCAAAAACTGAAGTTCAACACGTAGACTTCGTCAATGTTGTTGGGACCTGCGTAAATACGTGTGTAATACCAGGCACGTTGTCGCAGTTTTCTTTCGCTATTAATTTTGCTCCAAGTTTTTCCGGCATCGTCACTGCGGAACAAGCCACCATCCTCCGCTTCGATTTGTGCCCAAACTCGGTTGGAATCGACCGGAGAAACGGCGACTCCAATGATTCCGACCAGTCCTTTTGGCAAACCTTTCGCTCGCGTAATCTCCTGCCAGGTTTCACCACGATCCGTGCTTTTCCACAGCCCCGATCCTTCACCGCCACTTTCCAGACTGTAGGGGGTTCGCAATACACGCCAAGTCGAAGCATAAATGATTCGCGAGTTGTTCGGATCGAGTACGAGATCGACCGCACCTGCATCTTCGTTAGCAAACAAAACTTTGCGCCAACTCTCACCCCCGTCGACAGATTTGAAAACTCCGCGCTCCTGATTCGGGCCATAAAGATGCCCCATCACGGCCGCATACACGATATTCGCATCATTTGGATCGACTCGAACCCTAGGTATTCGCCTGGAATCATTCAGTCCCATGTTGCGCCACGTCGACCCACCATCTGTCGATTTCCATATTCCATAACCATGCGAAACATTCCCACGGATCGTGACTTCACCTCCACCCACGTAAATGACGTTTGGATCCGATGGAGCTACTGCGACGGCACCAATGGATCCACCAAAAAAACCATCGCTGATGTTACTCCAGGTCGAACCGGCGTCCTCTGTTTTCCAAACGCCACCGCCAGCTGCACCCATGTAGTACAACATTGGGTTACCGCGGACGCCGCAACAAGCTGCCGAGCGACCACCGCGAAATGGCCCCAACTCTCGAAACGTGATAGCGCTAAAAAGTGGATTCGATTCTTCGCCGTCAGCGAACGAATGCGAAGGAATCAAGAAGATGCAAACGAAGCAGAACAATAATCCACGAAGCAAGCCAGTCATAGAAATCCACAAAACGATTCAAATTCAATTGCCGAAACCAAAAAATTATTCTGACTGGCAACGCGTCAAAAATCGACAGTTCAATCAAAGAAATTTGAATTTTTGAGAAAGCGATGTGCGGCGTATTTCGATCATTCGGTCAACAACTCTACGAACGGCTGAACATCGAGTAAATCCACAAATCCGTCCCTGTTGATGTCGGCTTCAATCTGAAACTCACTATCTGTGACCAACAATACAAAGGGTTGAACATCCAATAGACTGATGACTCCATCCTGATTGACATCCCCCAGCAGTACTTTGGTGTTCAAAGTTAATTCGTCGAGCGCTACGTAGACCGGCGTATTGATTCCAAATTTCCCCACGTCGCTACTGGCGAATGAAATACCGACAGAACGAGCGTTGCCCAGTCTCGCTAAATCAAGTGGCTGCCAATTATCGACCAGATAGTCCAGGCGATTGTCGTCAAAACGGAAGTCGGCCAAGTAGAATTCGGTTTCACCGGTTACTTCGCCCATTCCGCCCGGTTGGGAATACCCTCGGAACACCACTTTGAAAAAGTCTGGATCGGTACCGTCCAGTCCCCCGAACTGTTTGGCGAAGCAGTCGCCTTGTAACATCGAATGATAGGAGTAAGTCGCGTTTGTCACCCAAATAGATGCCACGGTCGATTCGACCGGTATATTAAAAAAAGCACCATCAGGAAAGAAACTGGTTGCCATTGCATAAATCCCGTCGCCACCAAAATCCAATCCCGTGATCGCCGCCCACTGGTTTTCAAATCCTGGAGTGTCTACGTCGTCGACGTTGGAGTAACTCCAACCTGGGCCGAACAAGTTGGTATTGAATTCAACGCCCCCGGATGTCCAACTGCCATTGGTTGCGTCAGGGCCGTAACCATCGAAGTATTGTTGGTCATTTCCCTGATCTGGCGGCATCAGTTCGTCAAAATCAATGACGGTTTGTCCCGCAACGCAATGGTAAAACATCACTGATAGACACACGGCCAAAAAACAAGATTGAAGCTTAACGATGGTCATCGAGTTCTCCTCCCGAACGCGTACACAACGCAGCCAAAACGCTCAGCGACGTTGAATTGGTGTAAAACTGTGTCGAGCCATCGCAGAATTGAATGTTAGCGCCACCTAAATGTTCGCTCCGAATATCGTTTTCAAACGCGGGCCCCGAATTGATCGGAAATGCTTGATCAAAAATGTTGTTTCCGTTGATCCATTGACCATCCTTCGAACGGGTGTCTTCGGCGACCATTGCCGTATACGACCATCCGTCGGTGATTTCTCTGCCGCGAATGGATCGATCAATCAACATGGTTCCTTTGGCCGGATTGTTGGGGCCAGTAATACGTTCTCCGTAGATTCCACCAAAATCGGACAATGCCCGTTCCCTCGGTTTCTGAACACGTGTACTCGAGGGACATCGATAGACGGCAACGGCTTGACTTGCCGCAAATTGGTTGCGGTCGTCGTCAAAGGCAACCGCGAAATCGATCGCATCAAAGACCGCTGGCTGCTCGACAAATGGAAGCAAGTAGGCGCTCCAAGCCAACTGTCGGCTTTCGGGATCGAGACCGCGCCACTCGACGCAACCCACCGGAAACTGAGAAAGCGCCGCGTGATAGTGTTGCAACCCGATCCCAATCTGCCGCAGATGGTTAGCACAAACGGTACGACGGGCAGCTTCCCGAGATCGTTGGATGGCTGGTATCGAAAGCGATAGTGTCACGACGACGATACCGATCGCCACCAGCGACTCGACAAGCGTCAAGCCTGGACGATTAGTCATAACTTCCTGTAATTAATTTGGCATTCATTGGTGCAAACTCGCCCGCGCAAGTTTTTACACTCAATCGTCCAGGTAGGTCTTCTGACTGATGCCGTTCGTAAGTTAACGAAACTTTCTAACCTTCTCGCCGGCTAAGGCAATGGAACAAGAAAGGAAATTGCGACAATCACAGCGGCGGGGCCGTTTCGGAATCAAACCGGATTCCCTATTACTCACCGCGACGCAGAACGAAGGGTGACACCTGATCGAACGCTGAGGATTGTGCAAAATCAAAGCCCCGACACAAGGCCAGATTCGCGCCAAAAAACAACGTTCAACCGACTCACAGTATCCAATGTCACTTGGCGGCATCAACGATACCGAGGATTTCTGACTCCAACGCATCGGCCTGTTCGACCATCGTTTGACCGGCAGCCACTTTTTCGTTCACATAGTCGGCATCGTTCAAGTCAACCGCATTGATCTTCACATTCAAGAACGCGCCACGTACGGCTGCCCTAGCGCACAAAGCGCCGACTCCTGCATCGCTTGCAGACGCCGGGTTGCCGATTTCTGCCATCGACTTCATGACCTGCATCGAATCCAATGCAAGTCGCATTACGTTAAACGGAACCTCGATCGCGTTTTTCGTGGCAGCGTCAATGGCTTGCTGACGCAGCGTTTTCTCTTGGTCCGAAGTCTTCGGCAACCGAAATGCATCGATGATTTGGTTGAATGCATTGGTGTCTTCGTCCACCATCCTCAACAGCTGGTCCTTGAACTGCTGGCCTTTGACAGCCCAGTCTGAAAACTCCTCCCATCGTTCGTCCCAACCTCGTTTATGCGATGACAAATTGGCAACCATAGTACCCAGACTAACCCCCAAAGCGCCGACGTACGCTGAAATACTACCGCCGCCTGGAGCCATCGATTCAGACGCCGTTTCATTAGCAAACCCTTTCAAATCCATCTGGATCAAAGGACTTGCGGATTCATCTTCCATGACGTATTCGATGATATTTTTGCGCGGATCAAATGGAGCCAGGTCATCCAAACCCATCGACTTGACCGCAATCTTGATCTTTTCGTCTTCAGATACACCGACCGAACGTTTCTGTTTACGCAAATAAAATTCACCCGCATCCAACATCGCCTGTTTCGGAACCAGGCCAACCAATTCGGAGCCCGTCACGCGCATGCCGCGACGAGTCGCACTTTCTCGAGTCGCTTCGAATGCTTCATGAATCGAGGTGATTTTGATGTTGGTCAAGTTCATGGAAATTTGGCAAATGCCATACTCTTCAATGTACCAGCCGATTCCTTTAACCGCTTTTAACGCTCCAGGAATCCGAATCGCATCTCCGTTTTCATCACGTTGGATGACACCGTCTTGTTTCTTTGTGCGCCCCGCTTCTCGTACGTCAAAGGCGATTGCATTGGCTCGTCGCGTTGAGGTCGTGTTCAAATTGACGTTGTAGGCCACCAAAAAATCACGCGCCGAAATCGCAGTCGCCCCAGCCCGAGCATTAAACTCGGTTGGACCCGCGTCAGGCTTCCATTCCGGATCCTGCAACTTTTTTACGAGCCCCTCGTATTGTCCGGCTCGAACGGTAGCCAAGTTCTGTCGCTTTTCCTCGGTCGCCGCGTTTTCGTAAAAGTAAATCGGGATGCCCAACGTTTCACCAACACGTTTGCCAAGCCGATGCGCATATTGTGCCGTTTCTTCCATCGAAACCCCAGCAATCGGTATCAGTGGGCAGACGTCCGTCGCTCCAAAACGAGGGTGCTCACCGCTGTGTTTGCTCATATCAATTAGCTGACTCGCCTTTTCGATCAACAAGAACGCTGCTTCAATGACTGGCTCAGGTTCACCAACAAACGTGATGACCGTTCGATTGGTGGCATGCCCGGGATCCACATCGAGCAATCGTACTCCCTCGACCGTCTCGACAATTTGGCTGACTTCGGCAATTACGTTTTCGTCACGACCTTCACTAATATTTGGAACACATTCGATGATTTGTTTCATGGCTCAGCAATTCTGAATCGGGCTTTTCGGATTTTGATGAACATTAATATCAGGTTTAAGAATTCAATCAAGACACATCGTCTACGCAATTAATGCTCAAGAACCAACCGGCCGCGCCGGTAGACTTTATGACATGGATTGTGCCCAACGCCGTAAACAATCTCGGCTGGCGAATGTACGTCCCAGACTGCAAAGTCCGCGAATAGGCCAGGTTGTAAACGCCCGGTAGATGATTCCATCCCAAGCGCTTTGGCAGCATGGACGGTAACCCCCTGCAAGGCTTCTTCAGCAGTCATACCGAACAAATTGCAACCCATATTTGCCATCAGCAACAACGACGTTACGGGCGAGCTACCCGGATTGCAATCGGTCGCCAGCGCCATCGGCACGCGATGCTCACGCAATGCTGCAACTGGCGGTTTCTGCGTTTCGTTTAAACAGTAAAAAGCGCCAGGCAGGAGCGTCGCCACCGTGTCGGTTTGGCCTATGACTTGGCAATCCTCAAACGACAAGTATTCTAAATGATCAACCGACAAAGCCCCCAGCTTGGCGGCAATGGATGAAATCCCGGTTCGGGTAAGTTGTTCTCCATGAACTTTGATCGCCAATCCATGTTCAATCGCAGATTCAAAAACGCGCTGGGTCTGCGGAACACTAAAGGCAATCGTTTCACAAAAAGCATCGACTGCCGAACAATATTCTTGCGCCGCGGGGATGATCTCATGACAAACAAGATCAATATACGAATCAGCATTCCCGCTGAATTCTGGCGGAATCGCATGAGCGGCAAGTAACGTAGTCTCGATCGAAACTTCATGAATCTTTTCCAATGCTCTGGCCGCTTCGAGCATTTTGATCTCGTTTTCCAAATCTAGCCCGTAACCCGATTTAATTTCTACCGTCGTCACGCCTTCTTCCAACATTCGTTTCAGCCGGATAGCAGCCGATTCCGTCAACGACTCTTCCGAAGCGAGACGCGTTGACCGCACACTCGAAAGAATTCCACCCCCGCGTCGGGCGATATCTTCGTAAGAATCACCAGACAATCGAGACTCCCACTCTTCCGCTCGATTACCACCAAACACGAGATGTGTGTGACAATCGACGAGCCCCGGTGTCATCCATCGACCGTTCCCGGAGACGACTTCGACCGCAGGGGAAAACTGGGGGATCTGGTCAACCGGTGCCACCCAGTCGATCACACCTTGAGAAACACCCATCGCATGATTCAACAGGCTTCCATATTTTGCGCCGGTCATTCGAAAAACGGTAGCCGTCGAAGAAGATTGGGCCAGCACCGATTCGGGCGCCGCCATCGTGGCAAAGCGGAAGTCAACGAACAGCTGCTCGGGCTCTTTCAAATCCATCATTTGGTTTGACTGTGGTTTTCGGGATTGTAGCGATTGAACAAACCATTAATCTATACCGCGTTCCCGTTTTGTTTAGCGTACGTTGTCAAATATTCTAAAAACAACTTTGCCAAAAAATCTATTGAGGCTTTTGCCATGTCTACGATCGAATCGGCTTCCCCCATCAAAGCGCCCACAGGAACAACACTGCATTGCAAAAGTTGGCTAACCGAAGCACCATTGCGCATGCTGATGAACAACCTCGACCCCGGTGTTGCGGAGAAACCTGAGGAATTGGTCGTTTACGGCGGCATCGGACGTGCGGCCAGAAACTGGGAGTGCTACCTCAAAATCGTCGAGACTTTGAAACGGTTGAATGCTGACCAAACCCTATTGGTTCAATCGGGTAAACCAGTCGGTGTTTTCCGCACGCACGAAGATGCACCGCGTGTTTTAATTGCCAACAGCAATTTGGTCCCCCACTGGGCGACCTGGGATCATTTCCATGAACTCGACAAAGCTGGATTGATGATGTACGGCCAAATGACGGCCGGTTCCTGGATCTACATCGGCAGCCAAGGCATCGTTCAGGGCACTTACGAGACATTCGTCTCGATGGGCAAAATACATTTTGGTGGCAATTGGAGTGGCAAATGGATATTGACCGCCGGCTTGGGAGGCATGGGCGGTGCCCAACCATTGGCAGCCACCATGGCCGGAGCCAGTATGTTGGCGATTGAATGCGACGCCACTCGAATTGATATGCGGTTGCAAACCGGCTATGTCGACAAACGAGCCAATACGCTCGACGAGGCGATGACCATCATTGATTCTTCGCTGGAAAGTGGTCAACCGGTTTCCGTTGGTTTGCTCGGCAACGCTGCGGAACTCCTTCCGATCATGATCGAAAAAGGCATTCGGCCCAACGCCGTGACCGACCAGACATCCGCACACGATCCACTGAACGGTTATTTACCCATCGGCTGGACGATGGAACAAGCCGCCAATGAACGCGCTGCAAACCCAGACAAAGTGATCGCTGCGGCTAAATCTTCGATGGCCACGCATGTTAAAGCAATGCTGGACTATCATTCGATGGGCATCCCAGTTGTGGACTATGGCAATAACATTCGTCAAGTCGCCAAAGATGAGGGCATTGACAATGCTTTTGACTTCCCCGGCTTCGTGCCGGCTTACATTCGGCCACTCTTTTGCCAGGGAATTGGTCCGTTCCGATGGGCTGCGCTTTCTGGGGACCCTCAAGATATTTACGCCACCGACGCCAAAGTCAAAGAGCTGATCCCCGATGATCCTCATTTGCATAACTGGTTGGATATGGCTCGTGAAAAAATCCACTTCCAAGGCTTACCGTCCCGGATTTGCTGGGTCGGCCTTGGTGACCGACATCGACTGGGACTCGCATTCAATGAAATGGTTCGCAACGGCGAATTATCAGCTCCGGTGGTTATCGGTCGTGACCATTTGGATTCTGGCAGCGTAGCAAGCCCTAATCGCGAAACGGAAGCCATGGCCGATGGTAGTGACGCCGTTTCGGATTGGCCGCTGTTGAACGCGCTGTTGAATACAGCCAGTGGGGCTACCTGGGTCAGCCTGCACCACGGAGGTGGTGTGGGAATGGGTTTTTCCCAGCACTCGGGTGTCGTGATTTGTTGCGATGGAACGGTTGCGGCTGATAAACGCGTTGAACGCGTGTTGTTTAACGACCCGGCCACCGGAGTGATGCGACACGCCGATGCGGGATACAATATCGCGATCAATTGTGCAAAACAAAAAGAACTCGACTTGCCAATGATTTAATGTCGGAACAAAACTCATGGAACTGATTCCTGGTGAGCTGAATTTTCAACAACTGGCAGCTTACGCATTTGATCCCGAAACGGTTTCGCTGACCGATCGTTGTTGGACAAACATACAATCTTCTCGAAACGTCGTGTTGGAATTGATCGAACGCGGCGAGACCGTTTACGGTTTGAACACTGGTTTTGGCCTACTGGCCAATCAAAAAATTTCTCCCGCGGATTTGGCACAATTGCAAGTCAATTTAGTCCGGTCCCATTCTGCTGGTACTGGTGAAGCTTTGCCCGAACGTATTGTCCGTCTGATCCTGCTACTGAAAGCGACATCGCTGGCGAGAGGTTATTCGGGAGTGCGGAAAGAGGTCGTCGAAATTTTGATCCAGTGCCTGAACGCCGGTTTGTTACCGGTGATTCCGTCGCAAGGTTCCGTTGGCGCCAGTGGCGACCTAGCACCGCTGGCCCACATGTCCCTGGCCTTAATCGGCGAAGGGACGTTTTTGAGTGGTAACGGCGAACTGCGGCCTGCAGCAGCCGCATTGGAAAGCGCCGACATTGCGCCGCTTCAGCTGCAAGCTAAAGAAGGTCTAGCGTTATTAAACGGTACTCAAGTTTCAACGGCCCTGGGGCTGTCCGCATTAATGGACGCACAGCGCACGTTTCGTGCGGCGATGGTAGCGGGAGCTTTGTCCGTCGATGCGGCGAAAGGCAGTGACACGCCGTTCGACTCACGCATTCATGCCATTCGCAACCACCAAACCCAAATCCTTTGTGCCAAGTTATATCGCCAGCTGCTACAGGGCAGTGAAATTCGCGAGTCCCATCGTGATTGTTCGCGAGTCCAAGACCCGTATTCGCTGCGCTGCCAACCGCAAGTCATGGGCGCGTGCCTGAATAGCTTGCTCCATGCACAATCCGTGTTGGTTGATGAGGCGAATGCAGTATCCGACAATCCACTCGTGTTTTCCGACGATCACTCCATGTTGTCCGGCGGTAATTTCCACGCTGAACCAGTTGCGATCGTGTGCGACCAAATTGCCGTTGCGCTCGCAGAAATGGGTTCATTGTCGGAACGACGCACGGCATTACTTATCGACAAACATTTAAGCGAGTTACCTCCGTTTTTGATCAAAGACGGCGGATTGAATTCTGGTTTTATGATTCCCCAAGTTACTGCGGCGGCGCTGGCCAGCGAGAACAAACATTTGGCCACGCCCTGCAGTACCGATAGCATGCCTACCAGCGCTAACCAAGAAGACCACGTCAGCATGGCGACGTACGCCGCCCGCCGATTAGAGCCCATGGTGCGTAACGTCAACGCGATTCTTGCGGTTGAAATGCTAGCCGCTTGCCAAGGCATTGATTTTCGTCGGCCGCTAAAAACAAGCCGTGCACTTGCGAACGCCCATGATGCGGTTCGAAACGTGGCCGAATTCCTGGAATCGGATCGGACGTTTCACGAAGCCATCGCAGCCACAGCGTCACAAGTCATTGCCAGCACCCAACTCGAATTGGCGCTTCCGCTGAGCGATATTTTTTAGACGGGCAAGAAACGCATCCCTCAATGATGCTCAACTACTAAGCGGGCCAAGAATTCTACAGCTCGCTTGCTAATCGTAAAATTTAATGTTTCAGTTGCGTTAAAAAGACAAGGCCCCTCACTTGCATCAGCCAGCATCAACAAGCGGAGTCCTTGGTAGGATAATTTCGATCTGAATTGGATTGACACTGCCAAGAAACTCGTAGCGTGCATCATTGGCGGCCAACGCAGTTGAACTTGAAGAACGCAGTTGTATTGGAGAATTGGAACGCACCATTTTATTCGCCTGCGCGCATAAAAATAGCCGCATCAATGCAGACACGGCTATTATACTTTTTTGCGAAACCAAGTTTCGACTAGCGACGACGGCGAGCTACCAAGCCAACCAAGCCAAGAGCCAAAACTGAAGCTGCTGCTGGTTCTGGAACAACGTTAACAGTGAAACTGTTGAAAGTTGCGCCAATGTCTTGACCACCATCAACAACCAAAGCGTTGTCGATAACGATAGAAGCAGTACCTTGACCGTCGGCAGACCAATCGAAAGTACCAACCCAGAAAGCGCCAGCTGATTCATCGTAACCTTCGTCGATCAAAGGCATTCCTGGAGGAATGTTAGCGATCTGCATACCTTCGCCAGCAACAACGTTAACTGTCAAGAAACCAGTTACAGCGTCTGCGGTTACTGATTCTGCAGGGCCAGCGAAGTCGCCCCAGCGAACGCCCAAAGGAGCGCCCATGAAAGACAAATCGAAATCAAGTGTTTCAGCAGCTGTGAAGCTCATAACACCAGAGTTGTCCCAAGAAAAATCGAGGTCCAAACCTTCTGTAACGTTTTGACCGTTAGGAGCGTAGTACAAGTGAGTAGTACCAGTTGCGCCTTGCTGAACCGTTGCTTCGAAATCGCCGTTAACAGCGCCTTCACCAAAGCCAGCAGTTGACCAGAAGAAGTTTTGAGCAGAAACGCTGCTCACGCTCATGGCTACAACAGCCAAAACCAATGAAAAATTTCTTACATTCACGTGAAGATTCTCCAATCAAGATGTGTAAAACCCAGGTATCTGGGAAGAAAACAATTCGTGCTTTGTTCAACCCCAATTTTCAATGCAAACTAATGCCCATCTCTACACTAGATGCAAATCCCAAACTTAGCCACCACTCAACAAAGCGATAAATGGCTCGACGTCCAGGAGGTTAACTTCCCCATCGCAGTTCACGTCAGCCGCCGGAACAAATTCCGATGACGCGATCGCATCTACGAATGGAGATACGTCCAACAAGTTGACAAGACCGTCCCCGTTCAAATCACCTTTTAGGACACTGTCTTCAGTAATTCGAATTGCCATACCCGTGTAAGGCGTCGGCAAATCCAAAATGTTTGCATTAATGGTTCTGGTTCCAAAGATCGGCGTGAAAAACGCACCGCCTGGGTTATCCAGAAAAGTCGTCGCACCGTTTGCTCCAGCATCCAAGAAGAACTCCTGACCGTTGGTGCCAAAGTTCAGGACTGGAGTAATTCCAATCAAGTAAGTCAAACCAGGTGGCAAATTGATTTCTAAGTCGCTAACTGTAATTTCGATACCGTCGTCAGTTGCCGTATACGACGCGGTAACGTTCGGGTCCCCCAAAACGCCGCCAGAAAGAGTGTCTGAACCGATAGGAAGTTGACCATTGTCGGCGATGAAGATATTCAAAATGGCAGGACTGGTTCCGCCAACGGGATAACCAACGCCTGCAAATGCTTCATTCAAATTCGTTGTGTAAACCGTGACCGTGTTTACCGTCACCGCTCCAGGAAAAGAAACCAATGTCAACGGAGATACCGCCTCTCCAGGTCGGTCGACAAATTGGCCACCAATAACACCAGTTCCCAACAGCGCCGGGTCAGGAGCGCGATCCAACAATACGTTTTGAGCAGAGAGTTGACCACACAAAATTCCAATGACCAACATGAATGAAAAAGACTTGATTTGCATATTCACAAATTTCCTTTATGAAAAACTCCAGCGATCACCGGAAATGAGTACACGCTTCTCTGGCGCTATACGATCCCCAGTTTAAATATTCGAATTCCCACATTCAAGTCTCACGACTTTCAAAATCAGGAAAATTTAACTAAACCCCCGGAATATGCGCTAATTCCATCCGTAGCCACAGAGTACGGGAAATTCCATATTCCGAAATTTTTACTGAAATCAAGGACGAATCAAACTCAACATCAAAAGCGACGCCAATTTCGACGACCCAACCAAACTCTCCGGATTCAAATATTCGTTTTCGCTGTGAATTTCGCCTCCAATCGGACCCAGCGTATCGATATTCACAAGACCCGCCCCGGCAAATTTATTCCCATCACTGGCACCTCCGGTCGCTTGCCAACCAATTGTTTGCCCCATTGCCAAAGCGCAAGCCTCGATTTGAGCCTGCAATTGCTCAAACTTCGCACTGCTCGGCTTCGGTGGCGACGTAAACCCGCCCACCATCTGGACATCGATGCCATCTTTTGCTGTATGCTCGCTCGCTCGCCTTAGAAACTCTCGCTCAACCTCGCTGGCCGCCTCCGGAGTCCGGACGCGTACATTGACGCGCCCCACCGCCAAATCGGGTACGACGTTTAACGCCGCTCCGCCATTCACTTTGCCAACATTGACAATCATTTCCGGTGACCCATTCAATTGGTCGAGTTCCGACATCAATTGACAACAAGCGACCAGTGCATTGCGGCCAATCATGAAGTCTCGTCCCGAATGCGCGCTACGACCGCGGACAACAAAAGCAAAATTCCCAACGCCCATTCGCGTCGATACAAGTTTGCCGTCGGGTAACTTGGGTTCAAACAAGATCCCCAAATCTGCCAGCGATGCCCGTTGGTGCAAAAACGAAGCACTGCCAGGCGAACCTAATTCTTCATCGGGATTGATAATCACCTCCCAACCCACCCGATCGGCCAATGAAGAGTTTTCGATCGCGAATAGCGCGTACAACATAACCACCAACCCGCCTTTGGCATCTGCAACGCCTGGTCCAATCACGGTTCCGTCGCTGTTCGTTCGACAACCCTGAAATGGATGTGTCGCCGAATAGACGGTATCCATATGAATGCAAAGCAGGAATCGTGGACGCAATTCCGGACGCTTCACCACATGTATCAACTGCCCTAGATCGACTTCGGTTACTTCTCCACTGTCGTCAACGATGCGCTGTTTATCAACGTCAAGAATACGCAAGTCACCGCCCAGCTTCCCGAATTCTCGAACGAGAATCTGAGACACGGCTTGCAAGCCTGACAAATTGTAAGAGCCGGAATTTTGATTGCACAAATCCAATACCAGCTGGAGCATCTCAGACTCGCGACTGTCCAGCCAATTCAATTCAGGCAGCAAAGATTCGATTTGTCGTTTTGAAACCGCATCAAATAGGCGTTCATCGATCTTGTTCATGGCGGGCGCTAGTTCTCTTTCTTTTTAGCTTGCCGATCATTAGCGAAAAACACTTGCCAAATCGGTTGTTTCAGTTTTTCACTAACCACAAAAACAGATTTACCGTCCGGAGCAAAGCAAATGGCCTCGCCTTGCCGCTGCAAAGGCAAGGCCATTATTTCCGCTCGCCAATCTTTGAATTGGCGGTCCCAACTCAAGGCCGGTTTTCGTTTGGTGTGATTCGCCGCCACGTAATTGCAAAAAATGAACTGCTCGTTGTCGCGAGAAATGGCAGCGCCGGTCACAAACCGGTCGGTCACCTCGCCGACTTTCAGCGCGACCTCCGAAGCAAGTTGGTAGTTCTTTTTTAACTTCAATTTATAGATCCCAAGACTTTTTTCCTTCGACGCCCGGCTAGCCGTTTTTTGAACCAAGTATAAATTGCCATTGTGTGGGTGCCCGGCGATGGCCTCGCAGTTTTTTGCACCATCGGGATACGTAAACTCGAGCCGATACGTTTTGGTCGCTGGCCATTCCAATTCAACGACAGGCCCTGCAGCGCCGTTTGAAGCCAACTCTAAGACCGGTTCTTCGAGCACATAGAGTTGACAGCGTTTTCGCCGCGCTTGATTGTCACCCACATCCGCAATAACGATGTGAGGTCGTCCGGCAACGCGCAACAAGCAAATATCTTCCCAATCTTCATTGGTGGCGCCGGCCAATTGAACCACTGCCAAAGTGTGGCCTGTTTTGGAAATCAGAAACAACTCCGCCGCGTTGCCCGAGTCATTGTGAACCCAAAAACAATCGGGATAGCGGTAAGATGAATCGATTCCGCTGATTTCGGTCAATCGTTGATCACGCACGACGCCGACTTTTTCCAAGACCGCAGTTTGATCATCCTGACGATCCGGTGCTTGCCCGCCGGCCGCCATGAAATCGGCGAGGGTCGTGGTCCCCATTGCGATGTAAACAGCAAATGCTATTCCCGTGAGCGCAGCCACGAAATTCAAAACCACAAAGAACCGCTTCATGCTAGGGAACACAATAAGTCGCCGGGAAAGTTGGCCAGACGCTCTGCCAACTGGATAAACATTATCCCTCAGAAGCGATCATGCCACAGCTCAATTCATCACCACGATTCAATTTCCACACAAAATTTGCGGCTAACGCGCATGTGAATGCGATGAGTTTGAAAAACGTGATGAGCTATCGCAGTAAACGAAAACGCTTGGCCTCTCTCGTTTTCTGAACCTTGGGCACGAGTATCGGGGTTGGCTCTGGATCCAATGCCACCCCTTTGATGGACTTTGGGATCACTGCACCTGGCGCACCAGGAAGATTTTTGACCTCGGGTCTTAGCTTGTTGACCAATTTGACAATCTCAGGGTTGTTGATCACGTTGCCGCCAGATTCGCGGGTCACCCAGTCAAAACTTCCAATGCATACAATGCTCTCGGTGCGATCGTGGAATTCGTAAGCTTCAATACCTTTCTTGCGCAATGCCAGAGTGATCTTGTGCGCGTTTTCTTCGGCCTCTAACAAACGACTCTTTGTTAGCGACTTGCCGCTTCTTTTCAACGATTGCAGCTCGTATTGGCCATTGCTGATTTGATTGGGATCAAAGGTCGTCGAACCGCGAAATGATGCAATACGCACGGTGTACATACCCGGACAATCTAGCAAACTGTGTTTGATCGCCTTGGCCTTGTTGAGCTTGACGACGAAATCGTCAACTTTACTTCGCTGAAAGTAATCATCTGGCAGTTTTGGGTTAGGCACGAGAATAGCCGTCCTCAGTTGGCCCCCGGCAGGAATACTCAAGTTTTGGGCTCGCGCCAGTTCCGGGTCGATAGTTCGTCCCAGATGCCCAACTGGGTTTTGAAGCCGCAGCGACTTCACTTTCTCCAACGCTTTTTTTGCACGATGATCGTCTACGGATGAGAAATCACCGACCAACACGGCGACTTCTTTGACCAAGCCCAAGTTTGCCGATTTCATCTTTAACGGCACTGGCCTGTGTGACTGATTTGGCAAAGCATCGCGCAAATCTCCAGGTCTGGAAAGACGTGAGATTGATGCCGGAGTCTGATAGCCAATACCCGTCGTCGTTCCCGTGTAATCAAAATCCTGCCGGTAAATATATGTTTTCAGGCGATGTTGGCTCAATTCATTGGCCAAAATTCTCGCGTGCTGCTCCGCTTCGTCGCCGGAAAACGACGTACACATCACTAGCCAAGGACCATCCTTAATCGATAACTCACGGTCCGATCGTTGTTTTTCCGAATTCCGTTTGAACGGGTTTTTGAATTGGCCATACGAACAATTTGCGAACAAAATCATCGTGATGGTCGCGATCAAAGCCGCATTTCGACCAGAAAAGTGCATTTTTGGCTCCGCTTGAGATATCTGGCTAATCAGGCGGAACCGTAGCAAACCAGAATTTTTTACGCCATGGCGATTCGAAGCGCAATTCGTTATGCTGTCTTCACATCAAAGGGATGGAATTTACTCTTATTGATTGTATAATCGAGTTTAATGACGTTTATATTCAAATTAAAAGTAGCGTAAACTTATCTTCCGTTAATTCTTCGGGATGCAAAATCATGCAATACAGTTTTCGATTGGCCGAGCTCTTGGGACATATTCCCGATCCCAGAAAACGCCCTGGAACAATCAAAGCAATCGTTGAATACACCGGCTTGGATCGCCACCAAGTCGCCGCGCTTTTGAAAAACGAAGTAAAGTACATTCCGTTGAAGGCCCTTTCCAGGCTCTGTGATTATCTCATCGAAAACGGGCATGCCTCCGCCGAACAGCTTCCCGGAGCCCTATTCAGTGTTGAACCAGAGAATTTTTGGGAGTTGTTAGCGCGGCGAAAACGCTTGGAGATGTGCGTCGGTGTCCGGCGCGATGTCGCCGAAAATTCCGACGTTTCATTCGTTGTAGCCGCTGACTCAGTCTTACTGGGCGAGTTGTTGAATGGAGTCACCACTCTCGGCGGAACCGCCAAGCTAAAAAAATCGGACACCAACGGACATGTGCCAGCGGCAAATATCGAAATTCCACAGCCCGATCACCTCAAACAATCCCTCGTGTGGAGTCCTGGCCAAGCCTCCAACGAAGAAGTGATTCGTCGTGCGGAACTCGTATACAATGAGTTTTCAGAATCCAAAGGCGACAAAGCCCTGATCGGTATTGGTAGCACCAAGAGCAATCCGACGGTTGAGATTATCCTGGCAAGGGCGTTCAACTGCGATCCATTTGCTTCCCAAGACAACGTTGAACAGCCAACGGACCGAGCATTGCCGTTCTTCCTGAGATACCGTGACCGAGACCCCCATCCGGATTCTTGTGTGGGCGGCTTGAAGCTCAGCCGATCGACCTCCGACACGACTCCAGGGATCTATTTTGAGCAATCCGATGGCAGTTGGGAACAATTCACGGCGGACAAACCTAATGAGGAAGTTGCCTTTGTGTTCTTCGTCCATCGGGAATCTCAAGGTCGCCTCGAAATGGTTTTGGGTGGTTTTTCTGGGCGTGCAACGCGTTTGCTGGCACGTTCACTGGCAACCAGGGCGGAAGATTTCTGGCCGCCGCAGTATGAGATGCAGGGTATGCAAATTGGCGCGTTCATCGTTCAGTTTGATATGCCGCCATCCAAAAAGGAAACGGATATCTTACGCGTTGATCTTGTCGCCACATCGACTGTGACCCCGATTCCTGTCGAAGCAATTCAGCGTCGACTCAACAAGAAATAGTCCTCCGAAGTCCAAGACACGAATCTTTGAGTTTGTTCGGAAGCTTGCGGCTGCGGTTAGCGTTCCGTTGTTCAACATCAACCCAATCGTTTTGGGCATGATGTTTCTTTTTTCAGCCCGCTATTGAGCTGGGTTATCGATAACTAGCACGAAGCGCCAGCGAATCGACTTGCGTTCAACGAGCACTTGCAACTTCAAAACATTGGCGATTGGTGCTTGCGTTGGTAAGCACAAAGTTCGGGTCGGAACGATCAAACCAATTTCATCGCTTCGATGCTGACATTTTTGCGCCAGCATGTTCCGATTTTGGGGGCAATCCTTCCCTCATTCTGCAAACAAGTCCCCAATCATTGAAACCTCTGTGGTGAATCCGACTCCTTTGGCCGATACCTCATAAAGTTGCACACCAACGTATCAGAGATTTCTCAACGCGCCGGTTGAGTTAACACCCAAGAGGGGGAATAGTGTCAAACGACATCAATATACTAGCACTTGCAAAAGGCGAAGAACGCTACATTTTCCTGTACAACGAAGATTCGCGTAACGAAGCGCTTCGAACGCTAGGAAGATATGCTTCGAACACTGATTTGAGTTTCTCGTGGTATGACGCCGCGGTCATGAGTCAAAAGGTACGCAACACCAAGCCAGATCAAGAAGAGACTGCTGCCCCCAATCGTTTCGAATCCTCCCCTCTCGAAGACCTGTTTTCCGGCGAAGAACCAATCGCCTAGGCATGCAAACAGCAATCCCGCGGTTTTTGCGGTATCTCACGGTCGAGCGTAATTGCTCTGCGATGACCATTAAGTCATACAAGGAAGACCTTGAGATTCTGGTTGAGTACTTTGCCGATCAACCAGGAGGATGCCCCGCTCCTGCAGCGATGACTCCCGCGGATCTGCGTGGGTTTGTTGCGGCCTTGCATGAAGCGGGATATGCCAAAACGTCGGTGGCCCGCAAGCTGGCCTGTTTGAGAAGTTTTTTCCGATTCGCGCAACGCGAAGGGCTGTGCGAATCCAATCCGGCCAAACCGCTCCGCAACCCGCGACCTGGCCGCAAGTTGCCCCATTTCCTGACCGGTAGCGAAATTGGAAAGTTGTTAGTCGCCCCGGACGTTAGTGCACCCGCTGGAAAACGAGATCGCGCGATTCTGGAATCGCTTTATTCGGCTGGCCTGCGAGTCAGTGAACTGGTCGGCATCAACTTGGAAGACCTCGATCTGATCGACGGATTTGTGAGGGTCCGCGGGAAAGGCAAACGTGAGCGTCTGGGGCCGTTGGGCTCCCACGCCATCGAAGCGATTCAAGATTGGCTGCGCGTACGCGAGCCGAAACAACGAGACAAGGAAGCCGTTTTTTTAAACAAATTTGGTGGAAGAATCACAACGCGCAGTGTTGCCCGAATGCTTGAAAAATACCTCAAGGAAACAGGGCTCGATTCGCGAACTTCACCCCATACACTGCGTCACAGCTTTGCTACGCATTTGCTCGATCGAGGGGCTGACATTCGCAGCGTGCAAGAATTGCTTGGTCACAAGAGCCTTGTCACCACCCAAATTTACACGCATGTCAGCACCGCCAACCTCAAACGTGTTTACGAACGTGCTCATCCTCGTGCTCGTGCTCGAACGCGAAGTGCCTGACAATGGCAGGGCAACCGATTCGATTCAAACATTGAGCCTATCTTGAGTCCCTATTTTTAGACATCGCCTCGACAACGATTTTTGTCAGTTTAGCGTTTTCTGCCTGAAACTTTTGACGGAACTCGCTGTTGGTAAGCACAATTTTCTGTTTTGGATCAACCAGGAACAACGAGGGCAAAACGCGCACTCCGAACTCGCGCACCACTTCGTCTTGCCAAGTCCGAACATAACCGTGCCACCCCTTCGCTTTTTCTTTGCGGACGAACTGAAGCCCTTTTTCTGGTTCGGACCCGACACAAATCGAAACCAATTGGAGTTTGTGCGTTCCACTGACTTTGGCGTACATCTCTTGAACATTTTTCGAAAATGACATGCTGGGTGGACTTTCCAGCGACCAAAAATGAAGCAGAAAGTATTTGTCTTGGTGTTTCGGATCAGCCAACAGGCGATTGTTAATGCGGGCTTTGTTGTCAAACGTCTTGACTTCGAATTTGGGCAATGCTTCGTTCGCCGTTAACAGTCGCGTCGCCGTAATCATCATCGGGTCCAGCAAAACCTCTTCAACATTTGCGCCAATGTCAATTTGCCCAAATACTTCTAACACATATTTCTTGCCGGACACTTCTTTTTCATGCCGTCCTCGCAATCCGTATCTGCCATGAGGCACATCATAAACGACGAAACTACCATCGGATTCAACTTTCAGATCGAACTTGGCGGCCGAGTCTATCTTTTCTTGCCGCTGTTTTAAAAACGCTTTACCCGGTTCACTGGCTTCAAATTTTTTGATCCAAGCTTGCCGTGAATCGAGATCCATATCCGGCCATCCTTCGGGGATAGGCGGTGGGTCCAATTGGACCTGCTCCGCCAACGTCGACTGCAATTCCGCCAAGTTGATTTCGAAGGCTTTGTCTTGATTCTGGACGATTCTACCCTTAATCGTCGCGTCCTTGACGTCGTCCTTTTCTTGTGCCGAAACCGGATCGGCGAACAGAAACAACACGGCTAAGGAAAACAGGCTAGTTCGGATGAATTGCATCGTTTGTTACAAAAGCTGATGGAATGGACTAAGGCCTGGAACGGCTGAAATTCGTTCACACTAGGGAAATACCGACGGATATCCGACAGATTTTCATTAAATTGAAATTCGAATTTCATTCTATGGTATTTAGCCTGTTGTGGTCACCCGAAATCAATTTTAGACTTTGCGATTCGGCGAACATCTAAAAAAAGTAATAAGGTATTCGCCTTCTTGGAAAAGCGAAGTACTCGTTTTGAACGCGAGATTTGTCAGGAGTTTTGAAAGTGCCCGGTTGTTGCGTAGTAGGTTTGCAGTGGGGAGACGAAGCCAAGGGGAAACTCGTCGATTGGATGACCGACGGCAAAGACATGGTTGTCCGGTACCAAGGCGGAGCCAACGCGGGTCATACCGTCGTCATTGGCGATGATGTCTACAAGCTCCACCATATCCCCAGTGGCATTCTAAATTCCGGAGTCACGAATCTGGTGACTGCAGGCGTCGTTATTCACCCGGAAACCATCTTGCAAGAGATGGATTCGTTGGTAGCGCGTGGCATCGATTTAGACGGCAGGCTAATTTTGTCTCAACGGGCTCACGTGGTAATGCCGTGGCACTTGTTGGAAGACGCGATTTGGAACAAAGTCATCAGTGGCGATGACAATATTGGCACGACCTTACGCGGTATCGGCCCTTGCTACCGAGACAAGGTCGGGCGCAGCTATGCCGTTCGGCTGGGCGATTTGCTCGAGCCAGATTTTTCGGATCGAATCGAAACTATCGTCAAAATCAAATCGCGGTTGTTATCGGCCATTGATGTTGATTACCAATTCGAATTGGACCCCAAAAAAATAGCGATTGAGTTTGCCGACTATGCGGCCCGGTTGAAGCCGTTTGTCGCTGACACCAACCGAATTCTGCTGGACGCCGTCGAGGAAGACAAAGACCTTTTGTTCGAAGGTGCACAAGGATCTTTATTGGACATTGATCACGGGACATTTCCATTTGTCACCAGCAGCAATAGTTCCGGGGTCGGCGTTTCGGCAGGGTCAGGCGTGCCGGGCAAATGGATTCAAAAGGTGATTGGCGTATCCAAATCGTATTGCACGCGGGTCGGCGGCGGGCCGTTTCCAACTGAATTGGAAAACGAAGTCGGCCAACACATTCGCGACTTAGGCAATGAGTACGGCACGACGACGGGGCGTCCGAGAAGATGTGGCTGGTTTGACGCTGTCGCCACGCGCTACACCTGTCGATTAAGCGGTGTCGATTCGGTTGCGTTAACGATGATGGATGTGTTGAGCGAGTTGCCGGAAATCGAAGTTTGTGTAGCCTACGAATTGGATGGTCAACGGATCGACTACTTTCCAGGGAACATCGCTGAACTCAAGCGTGCCAAACCGATCTTTGAGACAGTTCCGGGGTGGCAAACCGACATTACCCAAGTGACGACAGCCGATGGGCTGCCTGCTGGCGCGATTGCTTATGCGGCGCGATTGCAAGAACTGATCGGGACACCGATAGAGTTCATTTCGGTAGGACCGGATCGGGCGCAAACCATTGTTCTGGATCCGACAAATTCGCATTTGACAACTTCCAACGCGTAGCGAAATCAAATTTCGATGAATTCGGCCAACGAAAACTTGGATTTGAAGGCGTCCGTCGGCATAGGTGTGCCGCCCGACAGGCGCCCTCGACACATCGCGATTATCATGGATGGCAACGGCCGTTGGGCTGTTGGCCAAAATCAGCCGAGAATTGTTGGCCATCAAAATGGCGCGAAAATGGTTCGCTTGATTACCGAAGAATGCGCACGCATCAATATCGAACAACTGACTCTGTACTGCCTGTCCAGTGAAAATTGGAAACGACCACAAGACGAACTGGATTTTCTGTTGCACCTGTTGCAGCAGTACATGATTGAGGAGCGGTCGACACTGTTAGACAACAATATACGGTTAAAGATAATCGGACGTCGCGACCGCATTCCGGTTAAGGTTCAAGCCGAGATGGACAAGACGCTTTCGTTAACGGAGTCTTGTGACGGCCTTTGCCTGTGTCTGGCAATCAATTACGGCGGGCGAGGCGAAATTGTCGATGCGATTCGCAACATTAGTTCGGAGGTTGCGGACGGCCAACTGAACGTCGCTGAAATCAATGAAGAATTGGTTTCCAATCGCCTTTATACGGCGGGAATGTCGGACCCCGACTTATTGATTCGAACAGCGGGCGAAATGCGAATCAGCAACTATCTGTTGTGGCAAATCAGTTATTCAGAATTGTGGGTTACCGAACGTTGCTGGCCAGAGTTCGGTATTGATGAACTGTACCGCGCGATTAACGACTTTGCCGCCCGCGATCGTCGCTACGGTGGCTTGATCAATCTTGGAGATGACGACTCGTGTTAGCGCGGCGACTCGCTTCGGCCGCCGTAATCGTATCGGTTTTGTTGGGTTGTGTGGCCACCGACTATTTTCTGGGTACTGCAGCATTCGCAGCTCGATCTGGTCTGATTCTTTGCCCACTCGCCATCCTCGTTGCGATGCTGTTTGCCGATGAAATGGTAAGCTTGTTTCGGCAGCACTGCCCGCAACTGACTTCATGGCCAAACATGGTAATTTGCGCCCTAGCGGTGGCGATCTGCAGCGTACCTGCTCTGTGGAAGGACTACCCTCCGGACTGTTCGATCGGTCTATTAGGTTGGACTTTGATCGCTTTGACGTTTGCCGTTGGAATGAGTCTATTGATTCAAATCGTGCAATACTCGGAAGATCGTCATTCGACGGCGTTGTGTGCTTACTCGATCCTGATTCATGTTCAAGCTGTTTTGCTGTTTGGCACGATGATTGCGCACCGTTTGTTGTTCTTTGACAACCAATTAGGATTGATTGCATTGTTGACATTGATAACGACGGTCAAGATGTCCGACGCCGCGGCCTACTTTACCGGTAAATCGTTTGGCCAACGAAAGCTTGCCCCGGCATTAAGTCCAGGCAAGACGGTGGAGGGCCTACTGGGAAGTTTTGTTGGAGCGTTGCTTGGGGTGGCCTTAATAGTCTATTTGGTAACACCGTATGTGTTTCAATCAGACTTGAAAGTTCATTGGGTTTGGGCATTGGGCTATTCCATCGCCGTAACGATTGCTGGCGTGGTCGGTGACTTGGGCGAATCGCTGTTTAAACGAGACGCCAAAATCAAAGACTCTAGTTCTTGGTTGCCTGGACTTGGCGGCATCCTAGACATCACCGACTCGATCGTCTACGCGGCACCGATTTCCTATTTTCTTTGGGTGCTGACGAAATAAACTGGGGGTCAACGCACAAATTCGTTGCCCAAAAACGCCCAATTTTTTAGCGGCAAATTAGGCAAAATTTGGATCGACAAATTTTTCTGAACCTTTTATTTGTATCGGACTCGGTATAATTGTTTCTATACGCAGTATCGTTAGGATACGGCGTTATTGTCAGCTATGTTTTAGTCTGACTGGGTAACGTGTTTCTGGTGCGGTGTACAAAGCCACCGCCAATAGATGACCGAAGCGACAATTTCTTCTGTAGAGCCCCATTTGGTTCTTCCACTATTCGGTGCGAAAGATCAGCATTTGCGCCGGCTACGCGACAAGTTCGATGTTGAAATCACGCACCGTAGCGGTGAGATACGAGTTACCGGCGAGAATCAAGCCGTCGCACAGGCCACTCAAGCGATTGAGTTATTGTCCGAAATCGTGCGCCACCGTGGCAACTTGAGCCCGGACCTGTTTGATCAAACCATTGCCCGAGTGACTGGAGAGGCTGCGCCTCCACGAGCACGTCAAGCGATTGACGTCTTAGAGGTCGGCCGGCAAATTCGCCCCCGCACGGAAGGGCAATTAGCGTACGTGAATGCGATTCGCGAAAACGAAATTGTATTCGCGGTTGGGCCTGCTGGTACGGGCAAGACTTACTTGGCGGTCGCGATGGCGGTTGAGGCACTGAAACATCAAGAGATTCGAAAGATTGTATTGGTGCGGCCAGCCGTTGAAGCAGGAGAGAGTCTGGGTTTTTTGCCCGGCGACTTGCAAGCCAAAATCAACCCATACTTGCGTCCATTGCTTGATGCGACCCATGAAATGATTGGCTTTGATCAAGTCCAACGCTTGATGGAACAAGACGTTATTGAAGTCGTTCCATTGGCATATATGCGCGGTCGGACTTTGAATGATGCGTTTATTATTCTCGACGAAGCTCAAAACACGACCATCGCGCAAATGAAAATGTTTTTGACGCGAATGGGCAATGATTCCAAGATCGTCGTTTCTGGCGATCCCACCCAAACGGACTTGCCATCCCGACAACAAAGCGGACTGCGTGATGCCATGCGTCGTTTAAAGACCATCCGCGGCGTCGCCTTTGTAACCCTCGGCCAACGCGATATTGTTCGCCATCATCTCGTGCAAAAAATTGTGGAAGCCTATGAGCATCCCGATCGTCGCCACGAAGATGGAAATTTGGTGCCTTTCCCCTCCAACGACACACCGGAGTGACGCTTGGCGCGTAGCGCATCAAGCCATAGCCAATGGCCAACTCACAAAATCGCGGGAAATGGACTACGCCAACGCACAAAGCGGCCTGGGATGTAGCCATCGATTTCTTGTCCCAATCCGAAGTTTGGAATCGCATCGGTTTGGTAATGGTTTTCACGACCGGGTTGTATTTATTGATGTTTGGATGGGATCCGGCGTTTCCCTATCGCACCAGAATGGCGCCACTTCGCAATGTTCACGCCAGAACCGCGTTTGAAGTCATCGACAACGATGCGACTTCGCACGCTCAAGAGTTAGCGCGAGAAAAGTTTGCGTGTTACTATATCAATTCGCCTCGACGACTCGATCAAATCCAGCAAGGCTTGGTCGACGAGTTATTCGAAATCAAACAAAAAACTTACAACGAGTTAAAGACCAACAATCTTTGGGAACGATTTCTCGCAGTAGACCCGACCAGCGGTTTGCCCACGCCTTCAGATGGGCCAGAAGAAGAATTCGATTTATTCAAACGCTCTTTGGCCAAAGACGAAAAATTACAAGTGGTCGAAAAATCGGTTGCTAATGCATTTCTAGAAATTCGACAATTCGGAGTGTTGCGCAGCCTCGAACACGAACTCGGCGATGGCAACATGCAAGAGATCCAGGTTTACGAAACCAATACCGACGACGCAATCAATGTGGATGTCTCCAACGTTCGGGTTGCCGAAGCTCTGGATCGACTAAAACGCAACCTGGAAGATGAGCTTGGAAAGAACTTTGATGTCATTGATAATCCGCAAGTCGTAGCCAGTCGAATTTTCAATTGGCTAAAACCAAGGCTACCGGTCACTTTGACATGGGACGAAGAAAATTCTAAACGCGGTCAACGTAAAGCAGCCAGTGAAATCACGCCGCGCTACAAAAAGTATCAACCTGGCGATCCACTCGA
This sequence comes from Mariniblastus sp., assembly GCA_965263475.1. Taxonomy (GTDB): domain Bacteria; phylum Planctomycetota; class Planctomycetia; order Pirellulales; family Pirellulaceae; genus Mariniblastus. Next base: position 4,238,713 of record OZ253677.1, on the reverse strand, counting down.
AAAACGCAGCTACCAAGGCATTGAAGAACCAGTAATTCGGGCGCAGGAACCGCTCGACGAGTACGATGTTGCGCTATTGCGCGAAGAACACAAAGAGTTCATTGCGGCCCAATCCAGTTTTTCAAGAGTCATTCGGTCTCTCGCTTTTTACGGTTTGTTCCTGACGGTCGCGGCGCTGGTTTGCGGCCATCTTTATTACCGAGACGAAGAACTGCTGCGTGACTGGGGACATTTCGTCACTTTATTGACATTGTTTTCGATGACTTTGGCGGCAGCCTGGGTCTTGTCATCGAACGAAAACTGGCGTGCCGAAGTGATTCCAATCGTCATCTTTGCCATCGTCGTTGCAATTACCTACCGTATTGAATTGGCGATCTTTTTGAGTGCCATGGTTTCATTGATTTACGCGGTACTTCATGGTTTTGGACTGGGTGAGTTTGTGATTTTGACGATCGCAAGTTCAACCGCAGCATTGCTGTGCCGCACTATTCGCAGCCGAACGAAGCTCGTGTATGTTGGGTTAGCGGTAGCGGCAATCGTGTTTCCGACGGTGATAGGCGTGCAGTATTTGCTCGGCCAGCCATTTTCGAACAGCCTACTAGTAGAATCCGCATGGTTTGCCGCCAACGCGGCCCTGGCAGGATTGGTCGTGACCGCCACGCTTCCGTTTTTTGAACACACATTCGATATTCAAACCGACATTAATCTGCTTGAACTGAGCGATGCCAATCACCCGTTGTTGAAAGAACTCGTCCAACGGGCACCTGGAACGTACAACCACAGTATCAATGTGGCGTCGATCAGCGAGGCAGCGGCGGAAGCGATTGGGGCCAATGGGCTCCTGTGTCGAGTCGGGGCCTACTTTCACGATATCGGCAAATTACGCAAGCCCGACTACTTTATCGAAAATCAGGCCGGCGGTGAAAACAAACATGATGACTTGAATCCGGCGATGAGCACGCTCGTAATTATTGCTCATGTCAAAGAAGGGGCCGAAATGGCTCGGCAAAACAATTTGCCGCAGCGCATCATCGACCTGATCGAACAGCACCATGGCACAACCCTGGTCAGCTATTTTTATAACCGCGCAACCAGGCAAAGCGAAGTCGATGAAGATTCGACTGAGGTTCAAGAAATTGACTATCGGTATCCTGGACCAAAACCGCAAACTCGAGAGGCAGCGGTGATGATGTTGGCGGATGCCGTCGAAAGCGCCAGTCGAGCCCTTCGCGAACCAACGCCTTCGCGAATCGAGAACCTGGTCAACGACATTGCCAAAAAGAAACTGGATGACGGACAATTTGAAGAATGCGAATTGACGTTCCAAGAGTTGCACACCATTCAAGAAAACCTAATCAAATCGCTGAACGCAATGTATCATGCCCGAGTCAAATACCCAGACCAACAAACTGCCTGAATCGGCTCCAAGCCCAAACAACAATCGCTTGAGTGTGGAAATTGCCATCCACTACGATGACGCCGATTTGTCGACATCCAAAATCCAGGACATCGTTCTGACAATTCTACATGACTTTGACTGGAAATGGGGTGAAGTCAGCATTGCCATCGTTGATGACCCAACCATTCACGATTTAAACCGACGGTATTTGAATCATGACTACGAAACAGATGTTCTCAGCTTTGTCCTCGAGTCCGATGAACAACAAAGACGGCTGGAAGGTGAAATCGTTGTCAGCGGTGATACGGCTAAAACAATGGCGGCGGAAAACGGCGTTGCATGGACCGACGAGTTGCTGGTGTACATCATTCATGGAGCATTGCATTTAGCCGGCCTTGACGATAAACGCCCAGATAGCCGGGTCGAGATGCGAAACGCGGAACAATGTTATACGGACAAATTCGACGTTGACTACGTCGCCCCGGCGGAACCAAATTCGGATGGAGTAGCGGATTAATGGACACGCAGATTCCTTGGATGGTGGCTGCGATTAGTTGGGCATTGACGCTGTTGTCGGCAATAGCTCATCAGGTCATTCGAGAAGTCTCTTGGCATGAACTCGAAGAGTATTGTCAACAGAAACGGAGCGACCGCTTTGGTGCGATTTTTGATTTGCGCGAGCGAATTTCACTGGGGACGTTGGTGCTTATGATGGTTGCCGCCGGTTTTGCGGTCTCTTGCACGACCTATTTGACGTTTGTCAACCAAATGGAAGTCCAACCAAGAAAGTTCTGGGCACTCGTTGCTTTGATCGCATTGGGGCTTGTTGGCACGGGTAGCCTCGTCCCGTGGGCGGTATCACAAGTTTCCGCAAAACAGTTTTTGTTTCACACCTGGCGGTTTTGGTGGGTCGTTTCAGGTATCGCTTGGCCGTTGATGATCAGTGCCGAATTCGTTGAAGCGGCGCTATCGCGCGCGAGTGGAATCAGTGAAGAGGAACAAGAGGAAATCGAGGAAGAAGCCGCCGAAGATGAAATCATGTCGATCGTTGCCGAAGCCGAGCATGATGGCCATATCGACGAAGACACGCGCGATATGATCGAGGGGGTCATGGAGTTGGACGACAACGATGTCGGCCAAATCATGACGCCGCGGTCCCGAATTGATGCCCTGGACGTTGATACCGACTGGGAAGACATGCTGACTTACGTCGTCGAGTCGGGGCGAACCCGCATCCCAATTTACAACAACAAAATCGATGAAGTGATCGGTATTTTGTATGCAAAAGACTTGTTGCGCGAATCGTTACGCAGTGAAAGCAAACGTCGTCCACTTTCAAAGTTAATTCGCGAGCCGCTGGCGGTTCCTGACAGCACATTGCTGGATGAAATGTTGCAAAAGTTTCTCAAGCAACATGTGCATATGGCGATCGTCAAAGACGAATACGGCGGAGTCGCTGGAGTCGTCACGATCGAAGATGTTCTTGAAGAGATCGTTGGTGAAATCGTTGACGAGACTGACGAAGAAGAAATGGACGAAATTCGTCGTTTGGGGCCAAACAAAGCGGAGGTTACTGGTACGACTCATGTCAACCGCTTGAATGAAGCGATGGGACTCCAGCTCCCCGAAGACGAAGAGTTTGATACAATTTCTGGCTTGATCATGAAAGAGCTCAACGAAATTCCAAGGTCCGGGCGCGACGTCGTCATGGACAACGTTTTGTTCCGAGTCGAGCAAGCTAACCGACGCTGTATCGAACTTGTTCACGTCGAAATCCTGCAAGATGCTGGCAACAATGGAACCGAATAACAAGACGATGAATAAAAAAATCGATTCGCGGCGGCCTGTGGTACTTGCTTTAGCGGTACTGTTTATGCTCCCGTTGGTTGCCGGGTGCCGTCCCAAAACATCGGATGACGGCAATGCCGATAAATCCGTCAAGAATTCAAATCGGGTTGTCGCGGCGAGCTACGCGCTGCAATATTTGACCGAACGAATTGTGAGGGATCGGATTGAAGTTGATTTTCCGGCATCCTCAGCACCCTACCCTCGAGAATGGTCGCCTACGGTCGAGCAAATCGCCGCGATTCAAAAAGCTGATTTGGTTGTCGTGAATGGCCCGGGGGCTCCTTATGCCAATTGGTTGGTCCGGGTAACACTCCCAGAATCTAAAATCTGTCGTTCCTGCGAGAATCTTGAGCTACGCGATTTCGTCACCGTCAAAGATTACCAATTGGTACATTCTCATGGCCCGGAAGGTGAGCACTCACATCCTTATTTCGTCCCATACCCTTGGTTGAGCCCACGGATCGCCGCCAAACAAGCAGCCGAAATTAAAAACGCACTGAGTCGGATATACCCCGAGCACGTGGAGGAATTCGACAAAAACTTCTCGGTTTTGGACAAAGAGTTGTCAACACTTGTAGCCAACCAAAAAGCGATAGCCGCGGAGCAACAAAACAAGGTATTCGCCACCGCCAATCCGCATTTAAAATTCTTGACCCGGTTTGTAGGGGCGGAGGATCATCATTTATTATGGTTTAGCCCGGAAGATGTCGACTCGGTTGCTGTTGAGGTTCAGAAGCTAGAAACCATCGTCGCAAAACACTCCCCCTCGCATTTCTTACACAGTGAAGAAATTCCAGCAGAGTTAGGTCCGGCGGTTGCCGATTCAGCGCTTCCCATAATAAAAATTGATACATTGGATAAAAAACCCATCGTTGGTGACTTTTTATCCGTGATCAAAAAAAACATTGAATCGGTTAGCATAACCAAAGAATAGTATCGAACCGTTCCGATATTCTGTCCGTAGCGCTTTGTATCTTTACCTCGTACGATATTAAATTGAGCCCTGTCATGTTCAAAAGAAATTGCTTCGTGTCGGCTGTGATATTAATGGCATTGGCCGGTTGTTCCACCACTAGCGAAACAGCGGATCAAGCCAACGAAATTGACCAAGGCAAGAATTTCTTAATGAACGATCGACCGGTGGCCGCTACGACACTGGGTGAAGCCCAGGAAGTTGTCGAAGATCAGCCAGACGTCGTCATTGAAGGCTGGGCAGATCTGAAGTACTTCGAGTCGAAAGAGAATGAAGCCATTTTTATGGTTCGAGAAATTCTTGAAGATTCGGATCATGGCGGCGAAGGCCATGACCCTAGTAGTTGCCCTTTTTGTAAGCGTAGAATGGAAGCGGCGCCCAAAGCCGCTGTCGTATTTGTCGATGACGCAAAAAAAGTCTTGCCGGTCTCGGTCGACAAACTGTTCGAACTGAATCACGGTGATAAAGTGGTCATTTCGGGGAAAGGAAAACTGGATCGAAATATCGACCTTTTCAAAATCACTGCCGCTAAAATTCACATTCCGAATGAACACTGACGTTTGGTTCTATTTTCTTGGGGTGGCAGTTTAAACCGAACTTAGGTTCGATTCCTTAATCAGAGCATTGAGGTAGAATTTGTATTCGCGACGGATCCGGGCGCGAATGACGCTGCAATCAACTCCCCGAAATCAAATCGACAAGGGGAGCTACATCTAACAAGTCCACTTCATTGTCCGAATTGATGTCGGCCTTAGCTTCATAAAGTCCGGACAACAGGATTTCTACGAACGGCTGGACATCAAGCAAGTCGATGGATTTGTCACAGTTGACGTCGCCGATCAGAACGCTTTCTCCACCAACGAATACGTTTGACTGCCGCGTACCCAACTGACCCTCGAAATAGGTTACATCACCACCAGTCGAAAATTCCATCCTGAACCAGCCTACGTCGCCTAAGAAAGTGCGGAATCCTATAAAGGCGCTTCCAGTACCATCAAACTCCGTGCCGGTACCTGCCCCCAATCCGGCGAACGTCATCGGGTCAAGCAATTGACCGAAATAGGCGCGACGAAGGCTTAAAATCCCAGGGGGTGCCATCGTGCTAAAAATAGCGAACGTTCGTCCCGTTCCACCAAACATGTCGTTCCATTGCGCAAAGTCCAAAGATCCCGGAATCTGGTCAATATCTTGGGTGACCGGTGCGGCAGAAACGCTGCTAGAAAATGGATTGACGGCAGAAGCCTGACCACCGTTGTACGTCAGGTCGACAACATCTGCAGAGCCGTGAGTGACAAAAGCGAGCGAGGAGGCAACACCAAAGCACGCAACCATTTGATTGGTCGAGGGCATCGCTTTTTTGATCGCTCGCTGCTTCACAACTGAAACCAAAATGATTCTCGAAACTGATCGTGTTAGTCTAGTTTTTGCAAATCGTTAAATCCAAGCAAAATATTCGATCCCCTACCAGATCCGATCGAATAGTTCGGGTGCCAACACCAACGCACCGACGACGGCAGCGAAAATCGACGCAACCAATACCGCACCGCTGGCAATATCCAATGCGTCGCCAACCGCCGAATTGTACTCAATTGTAACCGCGCGCGAGAGCCGTTCAATCGCGCTGTTACCGAGCTCCGCAACAAAAACCAACCCAATGCAAATCAAAAGCAACGCAAGACGCACCCAATCTAAATGTAGAATCAGGGCGAGTGTGAGCACGCTGATAGCAACTGGAATATGCACATAAAAACTGCTTTCGCCGCGGATTCCTTTGGCAATGCCGCCAAACGCAGTTTTAAACTTAGCGACCCAGCCCGGGTTTGAAAATTTGCTCATCCGCTTATTCTAGCCACTCTGAACTTGCCGGGGGTAATGATTTGCCACCTGGTCGAAACAAGCGGGGCTGGTTAAGAAATCGAGGCTCGAAGCCGAAACGGAAGCCAACATTGTTACGACTCAAATCGGCATTGACTCCGAATTGCCACAAGAACGATTCGCCAATGTAGATTGCCGCGATACCGTTGCCAATAGTTCCTGCCTCACCAAAATCGATTTGTGAATTGGCGCGCAAACCCCATTTTTCGCTCATTCGATAGGACACCGCCGTCGACAGAACATTGCTGCTAATCGGGCCTTCGATAGAACGAAATCCGATATAGGCATCGCTCACTCGTGGCCGATTGGATTGCAGGCCTACGCTTACCGTTCTTAAACCTTGCCCAAAAAAATCGGCATAGCCATCGGAAACCAAACTAAGCCGATCGCCGATAAACCACTGGAAGTTATAGTCCAACATTCCGAAATCTGACCCGAAATTGTCGTCGTCGGCATTGGGAAATAATGCGGTAGAGACATCAAATTTAATCCAATCGATGATCCGTTCTCCACCTGGCATACCCCGCTTGGTTTGCCAGCGCTGACGCATTCCGAACCGGACCACTGACAGGTCGTCGGCAACATCGAGACTCGAAGCAGTAACGTCGCTTTGAATTCCGCTTCTCAAGGCGTAAAACCGTTCATCATAACGGAGCGGCACATCCATACCCGCAACGATCCCAAAAGTGTTGAACGCGAAGCGCCGACGAAACGCCTCCTGGGCGTCATCGTCAAGATTATCGTAAAGCGGGAACCTTGACAGATCTTGGCTGCTGTCTGCATAAAACGCATCCACATCGAAGCTGACTTTGTGCGCCAATCCGTTGACATTGAACAATGAGTTTTGAATGGATGGGTCGACCTTCCAGAAAGGCAAACTCGCCCGAACCCCAGCTTGCCCCAGAGCACGAAATGCATCGTCGCCGTTTAGGTCTTCTTGCCAGTAAGTAACGTCTCCAAGAACGTAAGGCACAACTTTGACGGGTCCCAGTTGATTTGGAAACTCCAGCTGTTGGCGAGTTCCTGCCCGAATCCCGTCCACATCCGCTTCCCAAGCCAATGGATCAAACAATTCGATGGCATTCAATGGCGCATCCGCAACTCGCATCCTTGCATAACCAGCATGAGAATGACCGTGCCTGACAATCGGAAAACGACTGAACAACGGTTGACCCATTGTGAAATGATCGAATCGTGGCAGCCAAGATGTTTGGGTGAAGAAATCATTGACTTGAATATCAGCCGTCAAATTGAACGACTGCGTACCAAAATTGCGTTCCAACCAAAACCCAGTTGTCGCATCTTTTTCATTGTCCCACTCACGTTCGTAGAACGATTCCAGGAAGTTTCTGTCGCTGATGTAACCGACTTCGGCGCGAAAGTTGTATCCTGAATCCAAGCGATGAAAATGCCGCCACAACAAGCGACCTCGAAAGTCTTCTTCCGGCAGTAGCCCGAATCGGCCACGGCCAAGATTGTCCACCCCGTCGTCATTGATAAACCAGGATTTATAGACGCCACGAACTTGACCCGGGATTCCAAAAAAAGACGAACGTCGGTAGTTCGATTCCGTACCCAGCGCGATACCGCGCTCTTCTAAATAGTCCAAAGACCCCAGCAGTTCCGTCCCCTCAAGACGGTTGCGCACACCAAACAGCTGATGCAAATCCCAGGTCGTTAAAAGTTGAAATCCGAATATATCGTCGTTGCCGGTGCGCAGTCGTTTCAGATACAAATTCGGGTCGTTCAAACTCGTACGGAACCGAGGCCAAGCCAAAACAGGCAGGCCCGCCACATACACGCGATTCTGGTTGCTGGTCGCAAAATACTCGTCATTTGTTTGCGGCAGCCCCGAGCTAGGATTCGCCGGTACGATTCCGGTCAACGGATCAGATTGGACGCTTTGGACGCGATCGATTTCAATACTTTCTGATTGCAACCAGTACCTTGGAAATGCCAATCGGCTGCTAGTGAATGCGGCACCATAAGCGGTCAAATGATTCTCGTCGGACTGCTGAATGACATCCGCCTTCAATCGAACCAGACCGCGGAAATTCTGAACCGGCGTGTATACGTTGGCGTTCAGAATCGTACCGCGCTGCAGATTGGCATCGTAATACATTTGCTTGGCATAAATAACGCGGCGGTCCTTGACGAATACCACATTGCCGTCCATGTACAATTCCCAGCGATCTCCTCCATCCGGAAGCGGCGCTCGCCACGCCACCACATTGTCAGCAAGAACGACAACCTGTTTCTCTGCATCTGACTTGAACGCCGCCATTTCACTGATGTCAGGACTACGAATGACGACACGCACGCCGCCGGTCCACAATAAAATCTGCTCATCGGGATTGTTCGGGTTGGAAAGAAACTTGAGGTTTCGTTCTTGTGTTGGATCGCGAGGAAAAAAGTCGACTTGGGCACTGCCTGGTGACAACGGACTTGAGTCAACGACAGGAGAAACGATCGGAGCAATCTCTTGCGCGTCCGTATCCGGAATCGCGATTTCAGGGCGCACTAGCTCAGGTACCTGCGGCAGCGGATCGTCCGGTACTTGCGTAAACACACCAGTTCTGGGATCAACCACGGTTTGATGTGTCGGCTCGTCGTCAACAAAAGAAACCGGGGCGATGACCGATTGAGCCTGTCGTCGGTGCCGCGTCATAGCACGTTGAAAGATCGGCGGAGGTTCGCCTGCTAATGATTGGGCGGGAACATTGAGACTTAAATTTTCCCGAGTGAATAACCGCCCTATCCAGACACGATCGATAACGGCGTCTTCTGGATGGCCTGTGCTGGCGTGGGGCTCACCGTTGCGAATTCGGCGCACCACGACCTGTTCGCCTTCCAAGTAGATGATGACTCTCCGCATGCCTGGATCTTCCGCGTCCTTGTGAATCCACAAGATGCCTTCATCAGCGGTGGCCAAGACTTGGGCCTGACGAATCGAAACCGGCCCTTTAAGATGGTAAATTTCTGAGTCGGCCACGAGCCACCGATCGATTTTGATTGCGTCAATTTGTATCGCATGGTAGGGCTCCGGAACGGCAAAGTTGATTTCTTGGGCAACTGCCTCGAACCAAAAACCAAAAAATAACACCAAGAACAAAAATCCAGGTTGTAAAACGCGCGCACCGCGATCGATTGCTGCGTAAAAGCAGTTTCGAGTTCTCCAACTCAGAGCTCGTACAATCAATTGAATTTGACTCAAGTCAAAGTTCCAGGGGGACGATAACATTGATACGCGCCCTCGTTTTCACGAAGTCAATTTGAGCGCGCAAAATGGCGGGGAAGTATAGAATTGGCGCAAAATAGCAGCAATACAAATGTCGCCTCGTCTCATTCAGATTCAATCAGCCGCCTTTACGCAACGCACGTTTTGATTTCCAATCGAGGCTCGATAGCAAAGTTTTGATAGCGTTTGGCTCGAAATTCACGGCACGACGATGAACAACCTCGAATTTCACCCACTTGTGGTTTCGACGACAAGTGACCGAAAAGAAGTGCTAGATTTGCTAGCGAACGAGTTGGTGAAACGAAAATTGGCAGCTTGCGTACAAGTCTTTGGGCCGATCGAAAGTCATTACCAGTGGCAAGGTCAACTTGAATCGTCGCAAGAGTGGACTTGTTGGATTAAGACATCGCGGGACAAATATGAATTGGTTGAGAAGTGCGTGATGAAGCTGCACAATTACGACATGCCTCAGATCGTCGCTTGGGAAATCGTCGCTGGCTCACTTAGCTATTTTAATTGGATGGTAGAGTCTATGCAGTAACGGATGGCCGCGACATGGATTTGGAAACAGCAAACAACGACTGGCACATATCGCTACATTTCTCTGACGGCCCGTTAGAGAGTGAAACGATCACACACAAAGAACGAGAAAAATTCGTCGTCAAGATTACCGCAGATCAATTGCGAAACCCCTTTCCTGCGGAATTTGATGCATTTGTTGCGAGCGTGAATTCGATGCCGGGTGGATTCGCCGAAGGCGATGGATCGTTCGGATTGGTCGGTCCGAGCGGCGTGTGGAAAATTTCAGGAAACATCTACGAGCGCGAGGACCAAATTCATTATGCTGAATTAATCGGCGTATGCCCCGAAAATCGGATGTTGGAAATTGTCGAACTGCTAGGAGCCACCGCGAATACATGCTTGGTCCAAGACATGCAAGGCGGTTTCTTCCAAACCATACAGCAGTTTTTTTCTGGTTAAAAACCTGGTGGCGGCCTTGTTACGTTGACGACTTTTTCGTTTGGTCTGCAAGCTCTTCTTCACCTTCTTCGTCGCGCGGTACCCGGACCACAGCCGCCAATGTATCGCCTTCATCCAAGCTCATGATGCGTACGCCTTGCGTGTTTCGACCGATGGTCTTGATATCGTTGCAGGCGATGCGCTGCAATTTTCCACGGGAAGTCATCAACAAAATTTCGTCCGAATCGTCGACTGGAACGATGCCGACCACTTTGCCGTTCCGATCCGTCGTCTTGATGTCCCGAACACCTTTGCCACCGCGATTTTGTGTGCGGTAGCGACTGGAGCTACTAACGTCATCTTCGCCGTTTTCAACTTGGGACGGTCCAAAATTCGTACGTTTGCCGTAACCATTCTCCGTCGCCGTTAGCAACGTGGCGTCCGGATCGACCACGACCATACCAATCAAATAATCGTCTTTGGACAAACCAATGCCTTTAACGCCACTGGTGTTACGTCCCATTGGCCGCGCGTCAGATTCTTGAAAACGAATCGCCATGCCACTGGCAGTCGACAAGACGATATCGTCACCCGCCTTGCAAACGGCAACATCGATCAACTCGTCGTCTTCGCGCAACTTGATGGCAATGATTCCACCTTTTCGTGGTCGACCATATTGACTGAGTTCTGTCTTCTTAACCAAACCGTTCTTGGTTGCCATGATCAAGAAGTGATCATCGGCCGAAAAATCCCGAATGGCGCGACAGTCCGCAATTTTCTCGTCTTCGCCTAACTGCAACAAATTGACAATGGCTCGACCGCGACTTTCGCGGCTCAGCTGCGGCAACTCGTGGACCTTACGCCAACGCACTTGGCCCTGGTTGGAAAAGAACAACAAAAAGTCGTGCGTACTGGCCGCGAAGACGTGTTCGATCGGATCCTCGTCTTCGCTCTTGGCACCCTTGATGCCTTTACCACCGCGACGTTGTGCCCGATAGGTACTAACAGGTGTGCGTTTGATGTAGCCGCGATGACTGATCGAAACCACCATATTCTCTTCTTCGATCAGATCCTCCATATCGATCGCACGAATCTCCAAATCAGATAATTCGGTGCGTCGCTTGTCAGAGTGCTTCTTTTTGATGTCGGCCAAGTCATCTTTGATGATGGCGAGAATGTTCTTTTCGTCGGAGAGAATCTCCAAATATTCTTTGATTTCCTCAAGTAGTTTGCGATGCTGGTCGGACAGTCGTTCTTGTTCGAGGTTGACTAATTGCCCCAGAGTCATTTTCAAGACAGCGTCGGCTTGAACCGCAGTCAAATGATAGACGTCCGCCTCACCGCGCTCGTCTGTAAATACTTGGTAGCCTTCCTCGCCCAGGGCTCGCTGCATCATTGACGCCGGGCATTCCACGCCCATCAATCCGATTTTGGCTTCCGCTTGTGTTTTTGAAGCGCGAATGATTTCGATGATCTTATCGATATCTGCAAGCGCCAGCAACAAACCTTCGATCGTGTGCTTCTGTTTTCTGGCACGAACCAATAAAAATTGTGTTCGGCGGCGAATGACCGAAACACGGTGACGCACGAATTCCGTTAAAAGCTGCTTGATCGTTAGCTCGCGTGGCTTGCCATCGACCAACGCCATGAAGTTCATCGAGAATGTGGTTTGTAGCGGCGAAAACTGAAACAGCTGGTTCAAAACGACATCTGGGTCGGCGTCACTTTTGACATCGATCTGAAGCTTGACGGGCTCCTTGAGATCACTTAAGTCTTTGATGCCGGAAATCCCCTTGACCTTGTCACCCTTGACCAATGCCGCGATCTTTTCGACGACGTTGTCGCGTGTTTGCTGGAAAGGCAATTCCGATACGACAATTCGAAAACGGTTTTTCTTGTGTTCTTCGATTTCGCATTTGGCACGAATGACGATGGTACTTCGTCCCGTATGGTAGGCGCGTCGAATTCCGCTTTGTCCACAAATCGTGCCTCCGGTTGGGAAATCAGGCCCGGGCAAGACGGTCATGATCTGTTCGATGCTGGTATTTGGGTCAGCGATCACCATGTCTAACGCGTCGCAAACTTCGCCCAAATTATGTGGCGGCAAAGAAGTCGCCATGCTGACTGCAATACCGCTGGAACCATTGACCAATAGGTTGGGGAATTTGCTGGGCAGAACCGTCGGCTCCAACCGCCGTTCGTCATAGGTCGGGACAAAGTCCACGGTATCCAATTTGAGATCGTCCAACATCAAGCCAGCGACCGCCGACATTCGCGCTTCGGTATATCGCATGGCAGCAGCCGGCAAACCAGCGATGGAACCGAAGTTGCCTTGTTTGTCGACCAAGGTGTGCCGCATATTCCATTCCTGGGCCATACGTACCAGCGTCGGATAGACAATCGCCTCACCGTGTGGATGGTAGTTTCCACTCGTGTCGCCGGAGATCTTGGCGCATTTGACCCGCGACGCGCCGGGGGAAAGATTCAGGTCGTTCATGGCCACCAAGATGCGCCGCTGCGAAGGCTTCAAACCGTCTCGGACGTCCGGCAAAGCACGTGAAACAATCACGCTCATCGCATACGTCAGATAGCTTTCCTTGAGCTCATCTTCGATCGGAATTTCAACCCATTTTTCGGTATTGTTGGAGCCGTTTTCTTCAGGCAGGTCGGTAGACAATCGGAAACCTTTCGCGGTTCAGCAGCCCGCCAATTTTCGTGCTCGGCGTGCTTTAAAAAAATTAGTGATTTTCCCGAGAAAAACACCGTTTTTCGGCGTTCATTTATCGCCGTTTTGATGGCCCAAATTTTAACAAATTTGGGTAATTTTCACAACGAGTGATCGTTGGTTGCTTGATTGAAAAAGCACCGATTTCGGTCGCTCTAAACAACTCGCTTATCAGGTCCATTGGGGCCTGGAATTTTACGACTGAGTAAACGCCGAGGCTTGGCTATGTCCGAAGATTTTCCAGCTATGTCCGAAGATATTCCAGTATCAAAGGCGAACTCAAATGGAGGAACTGACATTGATCGGGAGCCGAGCCAGCACCCAGAAGCTGACGGATCGGCAGACGCACTTGGCGCACGGAAGCGAGACTACTGTTTAGAGCAATGCTCAGTCCCCACTACGCCGAACCCTGGTTTTTTAAAACATCATAGAGCGCATCGATAATCGCTTCCGGTTCTGACATCCGCCCCAAGCCTTTGACTCGACAACTGAGCCAGCCTTCTTCTGGGCCGACCAGTGTAAATCCGTCATCAACCAGTTGGGTGACATTGCGTTGCAGGGACGGAGCCTCCCACATTTCATAATTCATCGCGGGCGCGATCACTATCGGCTTTTTGAAGCAAAGACAAACAGTTGAAAGCAAATCGTCGGCAATTCCATTGGCGATCTTACCGATCTGATTGGCTGTCGCAGGTGCAATACAGAGCGCATCGTATTCTCGCGCCAGTTCGATGTGGGCACCTAAAGGAAATGCGGGATCGAATACATCACGCACGACTTGCCTTCCGGTCAGAGCTACAAAAGTAGCTCGACCAATGAATCGTTCTGCCGAAGCAGTCATAACGGTGCAAACGTTGTGTCCCGCTTGCACCAACCGACTGGCGATAATCGCAGACTTGTAAGCGGCCACGCCACCGGAAACACCTAACAGAATTTTGTGACTGGCCAACAGGTTATCTTTCTACCCCGAGGACTCAAAACACAGGCTTCACCTGTGTTTACAGATCGTCAAGATTCAATTGAGGCGTTTCTGCCAAATCAGGTGTTGCACCTTGCCGAACTTCATCCGACGAATCCAAGTAAATTTTGTCTTGGATGATTTCCTGTAACACGACCGCCATCTTGTCTTCCGATTTCGTGTCGACCAACGGACGAGCACCTTGGCTCAATTGAACCAGACGTTTTTGAATGAGCGTCGACAATTTAAAACGGCCGCCCACCTTGCGAACAATCTCTTCTTCTTTCAATTCGTCGTACATCAATTACTCCCAGGCAATAGTGAATTCACTATTCAAGTTTTTGAATCAGCTGTTAGAGAGTTTCGTATCAGCTATTTGGTTCAATAAATTACAAATATCAGTAACCGTTTGATCGACCGTAATGTTGGTCACGATGTGATCGTAGGCAAGGGACGCATCTAGCTCCTGGCTGGCAACTTCCAAACGTCGCGTGATGGCCAATTCGTCGTCGGTTGCCCGCCCTCGCAACCGTCGCTCTAATTCTTCCAAACTTCCCGGATGAATGAAGATGCTTACCACGTCCGGATAGGCTGTTTTGACTTGCTGTGCTCCATCCACGTCAATCTCTAAGATTATCCAATTCCCCTGATTCAGGCCAGTGGTAACTTGGTCTTTCAACGTTCCGTACCAGTGTCCACGCCCAAACACTTCGGCATATTCCAAAAAAGCACCCGCCTGAATTCGTGACTGAAACTCTTCTTCGGAAAGGAAAATGTAGTTCTGACCAGGATTATCGTCGCTTCGAATTGGGCGAGTGGTTGCCGAAATGCTCAACTTCAGTGGCAAACCACATTCTGCGATCAATCGAGAGACTACCGTTGATTTTCCAACGCCAGACGGGCCAGAGATTATCACGAGGCGCCCCATTGCATTCCCAGATTCAGCCATCATCGCTTTACGCCTTTGCCGTTATTCGACGTTTTGAATCATTTCGCGAATTCGCTCGATCACCGTCTTCATTTCGACAACGAGATTGGCGATTTGAGCGTGATTCGCTTTGGAACCAATGGTATTGGTTTCCCGCAATAACTCTTGGGTCAAAAAATCGAGCTTCCGTCCATTACTGGTTTGGCCATTGGCAATCTCGCGAAATTGATCGACATGACTGGCCAAACGAACCAGTTCTTCTGAAACATCCACGCGTTCGGCAAACAAACCGACTTCTTTAATCAATTCAGATTTCGAAACGGACACTTCATACTCTTCCAACATGCGATTAATTCGGTCGGTAATCCGGGACGCGTATTGATCCACCACGTTAGGAGCGAGTACCTTGATTGATGCTGCGTATTGTGCCAGCAAGTCACAATTGTCGCTTAAATCAGCCAGCATCGCTTGACCTTCTTTGATACGCATATCGATCAATGTGTCCATGGCTTCTTTGATTGCCGACTCGATCGTTGGCCAAGAATCCTGGAGATTGGAGGCCTCAATCGATTCAACCACAACTCCTGGTAACGTCAGAACATGGCCTGACCCAAACAAGGCCGGATGCGAACCCAGTTGTTGACGATAAGACTCAAGTTGTGCTCGGTTGATCTGATAATGAGAATCCGTAGCCAGGAATTGCATTTGAATACGCACGTTTACCGCGCCTCGCTGAATGCGTTCGCGTATCAGCGATTCGGTCTTGGCCTGAAACTCTGCGTCCAGCTCGCTAGACACCGTGATTTTCAGAAAGCGATTGTTGACGGCGCGTATTTCAGCGAGTACTTGAACGCGTTCGTCTTGAGCCACAGCAGAGCCATGGCCCGTCATGCTTAGCAACAATATAACGCTCCGAAATGCTAGTTTTCTTCGCCAGAATTATCGGTATCGCCCGCGTCTTCGCTATCGGAATCTGCCGATCCAGTTTCACCCGTAGTGCCTTCGGTCGGCTCTTCAACATCGCCGTCCTCAGAACCAGTTTTCGATTCTTCATTGCTTCCATCGCCAGATTCGTCCGTCGAGAGCAAATCGGAAAGCGCATCATCGATGTTCTCATCAGACGTGCTGCCAGATTCATCTGCAGCGTTCGTTGAACCTTCGTCCAATGGAACCGAACCGATACCAGCGGCTTCGTTTTCAGTGCTTTCAGATGGCGGAAGCCCCTTTTTAGTGACTGTTTTCCGAGGCGGCGGGTTGTACGCCGCAATTGTTATCATGCATAACGTGATCCAAATGACTGCGGTCACAATGGTGATCCTGGTAAACAAGTCGCCAGCTTTCGAACCGAACGCACTCTGGCCACCCATGCCACCCAAAGCACCGGTCAAACCGCCACCTTTTCCACGCTGAACCAAAATCAGCATCATCATAAAAAGAGATGAGATGAACAGCAGGACGCCTAAGAATGTTAAACCTAAATTCATTTTTCTAATACCAAATGGTCTATACCGCGGGGTTCGTTTGGCTCGCAGCAATGATCTGTAAAAAACTTTCCGATTTCAATGACGCTCCGCCAACCAGTGCGCCATCGATATCGGGCTGCGACATCAACTCGGCGGCATTCTCAGGTTTGACACTGCCGCCATACAAGATGCGAGCACGATCGGAAACTTCGGAATTATAGCGTTCCAACATGATTTTGCGAAGATCGGCGTGAACTTCTTGAGCTTGTTCCGGAGTAGCCGTTTTACCCGTTCCGATTGCCCAAACCGGCTCATAAGCCAATACGACATTCTTCATTTGATCCACATCAATGCCGTCCAAAGACCGCTCGAACTGGTCTTTGACAACGTCCAAAGTTTGTCCGGACTCACGCTGTTCCAACAATTCGCCGACACATAAAATCGGTACTAGGCCCCCAGCCAATGCGGCTTTAACCTTGCGGTTGATCAGCTCACTGTCTTCTCCGATTACATTGCGACGCTCACTGTGACCCAAAATCACGAATCGACACCCCAAATCCTTTAGCATGGAGCAACTGATCTCGCCAGTAAATGCTCCGGATGCTTCGAAGTAGACGTCTTGTGCGCCCCAACTCACAGAGGATCCATCCAAAGCTTGCCCGATCGTATCGAGATAAACGTAGGGTACGCAAACAGCAACATCCACGTCGCTCGCGATTTCCGCAAACGTGATCGCTTTGACAAGCTCGAGAGACGAGCTCTTATCCAAGTTCATTTTCCAGTTGCCGGCGACCAGTTTCCGTCTCACCCGAGTTGCTCCATTGGGCAGAATTTGTAAAGCCCGACAGTCTACCATGTATCGCTTTTCGGCTTTAGGTCTATTTCGTGGACTTGGCTATGTTTTTTCACACCGAATTTCTTCCATAATCTCTAATATTCCGAGAATCCAAGGCCTCGTGTGCTGACAACGTCTGCGCCGATCCGGTTTCGGTATCTGCGCACAAGTCCAATATTGACTGGGTTAGAAATGAATCATTCCGAAAGAACGTCACAACGCCGAAATTTAAGCTTGCAAACCGTTGCGCTTCACGTGGACCGGGCGATGGAAGCCAACCATGGAATCGCGCCCCCCATCGCCCAATCGGTCACCTATTTTGCCGATAACGAACACGACTTTGCCGATAAAGCCTCCCAGCCGATGTTGGATTCGTTCTACGCCCGGCATGGAAACCCTACGAACTCGAGAATCGCGAAAGTCATTGCGGAATTGGAAGGCGCGGAAACGGGGATGATGTTTAGTGCGGGAATGGGTGCCATCTCGTCGACGGTTCTGGCGTTCGTCAAACAGGGGGATCATGTCGTCGCCCAAAACAATCATTACCACGGCACCAATAACCTGCTCAATCATCTATTGCCTAGTTTCGGCGTTGAGGTAACACAAGTCGATCAGCGAAGCCCCGAGGCGTTTGAACGAGCGCTCCGTCCCAACACGCGGATATTGCTAACTGAATCTCCAGTCAACCCAACGATGCATTTGACAGATTTACATACGGTCGCAGAGATCGCCCGATCCCGTGGAGTGGTGACGATGTGTGACAACACGTTTTCCACCCCGATCAACCAACGCCCCTATGAACTGGGTATTGACTTAGTTTGTCACAGTGTAACCAAATACATCGGTGGACATCATGACTTGCTAGCCGGATGTGTTGTCGGACCTGAGAGATACATGGCAAAAATTTGGGAAACGAGCATGGTGCTTGGCGCTATTGGCGGACCATTTAATTCGTGGCTCGCGTTGCGCGGGATTAGAACTCTTTCGCTCCGCGTCCAACAACACAACCAAAACGCGTTGGCGCTGGCCCGTTGGCTAGAAAACCATTGGGCCACTGAAACCGTTTTGTATCCTGGTCTCGAGAATCACCCCCAACACGAATTGGCGAAGCGTCAAATGGATGGCTTCGGTGGGTTGTTTAGTTTTGTTATCAAAGGTGGATACGAGGCAGGCGTCAGATTCATCAAACGCCTGCAGTTGGCGCAGAATGCTGGCAGCCTGGGTGGTGTAGATACCCTGGTTATTCTTCCAGCCGCCATGTGGGGAGGCGAGAGCAACGCCGAGTCGCTCGAAAAGCAAGGGGTCGAGCCTGGGCTGATTCGCGTCGCGACGGGCATCGAAGCGACCGAAGATCTAATTGCGGACTTTGAAAATGCGTTATCATAAGTGGTGTGACAGCGCTTTAGGCGAGAAATATTCGCGAAATTAACATTCGCGCAAATCAAATAAAACGCATCTGCTCAAACTCCAGATGCGTTTTATTGGGGTTGGTCGCAATTGCTAGGTCAACGATTCTTGGAGCCGCCTTTATTATCCGAGCCTTTTTTTGATGATCCAGCTGAAGATTTCGAAGCCTGTTTGATGGCTTGCAAGAACGCCTTCGACTTGGCGCGATTTCTCAAATTCCCTTCAAAAATCGCCTTGATAACGCCGCCGGAGTCGATGACGTAGCCAGTGAACTCTCCTGTCTTAGCACTGTAGCGTCCCGTTTGCTCGTTCTTAAAGTCCAATGCCAAAGTGAACTTCGTGTCGGTTTTCTTTTTTACCAGCTTCAAACCTTCTTCACCTTTTTGCTCTTCGCGAAAAACAGCGATGACTTCCGCCCCCAGACTCTTAAAATATTCTTGGTTTTCTCCCAGCTCCCTGAGCTGTTTCAAGCAAAACGGTCACCAATGAGCACGGGAAAAGACAACCACGACCGGTCTACCATTTTTACCAAATCGTTCCGACAGCTTGATCTTTTTTCCAATTCCCTGCAATTCAAAATCACTGGCTTTGTCGCCTACTTTGTGTGGCCCATCGGATTTCATCTTCGACGCCGAACCCTGTTGCGCTCGATTGGGTTCCGAATTCAACTTTCGCAAGACTTCACCACGACGGTCAAATTCTGATTGGCTTATCTTCCCGTCTCCGTCGACATCTACATTTTTTACGAACGCTTCAAGCTGTCCGAAACTGGGAAGTTTTGAAGACGCGTAATCGGAAAATTCCTTGATCGTTACGTCACCGTCGCCATTGCCATCTGCATTCGACAACGCGGACTCCTGCGCCATTAGTGAGGCGGTCATGACCGCAACCGTAGCCAAGACCTGGACGTTAAATTTCATAAAAAACTCCTAAGAACAAAAGGTCGTTTCGCGGTTTGGTTATAGAGTTCTAACGGCGGTGTTCAACTAGAATTGCGAAAACGGCTCACTAAAACGGTCACATTGTATACCGCATCGCAATTCACGGGCTCCAATGGCGTTTGATTTGTAACGCTTACAACGGATTTTCCAACGTGGCACCCCGACCGTGCGATTGGATTCATCGAATTGAAACCAGTCCGAAAGTCAACGTCCTATATTTACGGGCAGTGTCCTCTCAACGCTGAGTTCCAAACGATGCTTCGACCCCATCAACCCAGTTCCAATGCCGTCAACCATGCGGCCCTGTTCAACGCGTTGTGGGCGTTTTATGTGCTGATGCACATACTCAAGTTAACTCCGTGGAACGATGCGGCCCCGATGACTCTGCGCATCATTAACGGTATGTTGATTGCATCCGCCATCTCGGTTTTGTTCCGCGCCAAAAACCCGTGGCTCTTTTTGACGCTGATTCTGCTGCAACTCGCCTCGGTAGGCATTCAACTCCCCGGCCTTTCCAATTGTTGGTTGTTTTCCGGCTTTCTTGCAGTCGGCATTGTCACATCTTACTGCCGGCTGTTCTGGAAACTGGGAGCGAGGAAATTGAGCGTCGTCGATGTTTATCAAAGCATTGCTCCGATGCTACGCTGCAGCTTGATTGCCCTGTATGGGTTCGCCGTATTGGCAAAACTGAACGCTGCGTTCCTGTCCCTGGACAGTAGCTGCGGCGCGTTTTTCTGCGAGTTGATTTGTAGTGCGTATGGATTTGAGAATCCGCCAGGCTGGTTGTTATGGTCGGCAATCCCCGGCACGTTGTTGGCCGAACTCGCCATCCCGGTGCTGTTGACGTTTCGTTCAACTCGCAGTTTAGGGATTGTTCTGGGACTCGCTTTTCACACCTTTATCGCACACAGTTCAAAGTTGTTGGTCTTTGACTTTTCAGCTTTAGTCTTACCGCTTTATGTAACATTTACCTCCCCAGATTTGATCGTCGTTTTGCAGAGGTCAAAAAACGCAAGGCTCGGCCGTTTCGTCGCCCGCAACCGCAAAGCCATCATCCTGGCATTGACGTCCCTGGCGGTAATAATAATTTGGAAAGTAAGCACAGGCCCGGGCGCGATCGCCGGCACATTGTTCCGTTACCGCGGCGGCATTTGGTTTTCGGTAGGGTTGTTTGCGACGGCATTCGCGTTTTTCGAGCTCTATTGGAAACGGACGGCGGTAGTCAATTTGACAAACCCTTTTTCCGCACGGACCTGGCCGGCCGTCCTGGCGCTGTTACTCGTCGTCGCCAACGGGATGGCGCCCTACTTGGGATTGAAGACCGGTGTGGCTTACACCATGTTCAGCAACCTGCGCACTGAATCAGGTTACGAAAACCATTTGTTTATGCCGGTCGCTTTAAGAGTTTTCCCCTATCAAAACGAATCCGTATTGATCCTTGCATCCTCAGAACCCAAGTTGCAAAAACTGGCCAATGCCAACGAGCGACTACTGCTTCACGATCTGCGAAATCGAGCCTCCAAGTTCCCCAATGCATCGTTACGTTACGAACACGCGGGGCAAGAGTACCTCACGGCCAAGATTTCCAAAGACCCCTTGATCGGTAAGCCATTGAAGGCTTGGGAGAGTAAGTTGCTGTTTTTCCGTACGATTCCGCAGTATAACCATCGCCATCAATGGTAAATAAAACTGGCGTTTAGCGAATCATATGGCTCGAAAAAATTTTACCGTCGCAATTGTACAGGCCGCGGGCCCGCTGTTTGATTTGGGTCGCGGCCTCGCTATGCTCGAAAAATTCGCGAAAAAAGCTGCGCAGGCTGGCGCGCAGTTCGTTCTATTCCCCGAGGCTTTTATCGGCGGTTACCCGCGCGGTCTAAGTTTTGGTACCGTCGTTGGCGAGCGTTCCGAACAAGGCCGAGAATTATGGTTGAAATATGCCGAATCATGTCCCCTTGAAGATGGACCAGAAATCGACCAACTTAAATCCATTGCCTCAGAGTTCGGGCTGTATCTAGGAGTTGGCTTGATCGAGCGGGCTCGTTTGGGCGGCAGTTTATTTTGCTCAATTTTGTATTTTTCTCCCCAGGGGCAACTGCTGGGTAAACATCGTAAATTAAGACCGACCGCGGCCGAACGCGTGATTTGGTCCGATGCACAACCTCAAGATTCGCTAAGCGTCGTCGAGACCAATTTCGGTAAAGTCGGCGGATTGATTTGCTGGGAAAATTATATGCCTTTGGCGCGCATGGCGATTTATCAGCAAGGTGTTGAAATTTATGTCGCGCCCACGGCAGACCAACGCGACCGTTGGCAAAACTCAATGATTCACGTCGCCCTCGAGGGTCGCTGTTTTGTCATTTCGGCAAACCAGTTTGTCACTCGCGTTTCGATACCGCTAAATGTGCGCCAAGAATTCCCAGAGCTACATGGTTTGCCGGACACAATTTGCCGCGGCGGCAGTATGATCGTCGATCCGATGGGCAATATCTTGACAGGTCCCGTCTGGGATCAGGAAACGCTCATCGTGCAAACAATTGATTTGGACGAAGTCTTGAAAGCCAAAATGGATTTCGATGTGATTGGACACTACGACCGGAAAGACGTGTTTCAGTTTTCGGTCCAACAAAAAAAGGCGGACTGAATCCGCCTGTGATTGTTGAACGGCAATCCTAGTCCCACCACCAACGATTGTCACCCAGGTCCGTGACGTTAATGGAACGCTTTGTTTTGGCGATCTCGCCCGACTCATCAGTTTTCAGGTTGTCGGGATGCAGCGCGGCTCGCGGTTGGATGTTTACGCCGCCACCGATTGGTGTCATCAACTGGCCAGCCTTCCAAACCGCATTGATTGCCGGTTCAATTTTTTGCGGTGCGTTGTAGTTTTCAACGCTGGACTTGGCTTCGTCACTAAAATAAGCCATATCCCATTCCGCTTGGCCATAAAAGTCCATCTCTTGAATGAACGCGGCCGCAACAGACAAGTCGATTACATTTCTCAATTCGGCATACAAAGCCATTTTCTCTGCCAACGCATCGTACATTTTTGTGAACGATGAACAGAATGTCCGGCTGGCACGATTTGCCTTACCCGTTCTCTTGCGGACGCCGCTGCCAGTTACAGACTCGTCCTCGCCGACCAATTGAACGCCGCCACCATCGAGTTTCATCGCGGTTTCATCTTTGGAAACACTGACGTAATCGTACTTCGGTTGAAAGTACCAACGCTGCAGGCTGCCAGTGCTACCGGCTTTGGCTTTCTCAATGAAACTTGTGATGCGAACTGGAGGCCGTTCTAAACCAATACCAATGGCCTTCATGTGATAGTCGGCATCAACGAGGACTTGAGCGAAATGGGTTTTGGGAGATACACCTTTGACGGTAATGACCTGATGACCCATGGCCTGTTGAAAATACGATGTGATCTCTTTGGCATTGGTTCCTGCAAAACCGTTTGCTGAAACTTGGTTCTGAACGTTTTTGACGGCTTGGTTCAAATTGGCCAAACCTTGTTGAGTCGGGTCAATACTGCAACTGATGACCGGCGTCGGTTTCTTTTCCGGTGCGTACGCACGCAGGGCAACAATCAAGTCATCTAGTCGTAATACTGCACGACCACTTTTCATTCCGACGACACGTTCTTGGGAAGAGTTGAAAAATCCTTCGGCAGGGCCAGCAATGACGATGTCTTTGGTTTCGGGATAGTAGAAAACGTGAGTCAGCTTTGTAATGCCCGCCAAGTATTGCATTTCGGCTGGCACTTTGTTGCCGGACTCTTTCAGCTTTTTGTATTCTGCTTCGAGCCGATTCAAGGAAATCTTCCTTAACTCGCTCGGCGTTTGCACATCCTTGTTGAGTTGGGCCTGAGCGGCTCGCAGACGCTGCCGGTCAATTTGACCTGACAGATCATAACGCAGCTTTGATTTGAACACTCCTCGCGCGTCGATTTGAACACCACCGGGAAGGGTCTCTGTATCTCCACCATCTTGTGCGTGCGAAAACGTCGTGAAGTTTACTGCACAAACAAGTGCGATGAAAAAAGTGAAATTTCGAAATCTATTCAAGTACATTAGATCCTCTTCTCCAGTCGGATATGCAAAGCTGCGGATGCTTGAAAAATCGAGTACCGACAAAGTGCCTATTTGCCCCTACAGGCATTCATTTTACCCAGTTTCATGGTAATTGGCTGCGACTTAACAGGCAAGAAAAACAGCTTTTTATTACGGTTTTGTCGAAAACAACTCCGCGTCGGCGGTGAGAATGTTCGGATTATTCGGGCTGATCCTCAAAGAACGTACGCTCCGGAATACCGTCAATGGAACGATCATTTCAGGATTTGATCAACCAGTGATCATAAATCCCGCCCCATCGCAGTCAGCAACATTTTCATATCATCCCAAACTTGGCGTTTTGCCGAAGGATTTCGTAGCAGATAGGCAGGATGATACGTCACTACGACTTGGCTCCCGCGAAACCGAAAGAATTGCCCCCGCATTTTGCCAATCGATTGTTTGGTTTTCAAAAGTGTACGAGCGGCAACGCTGCCCAAACAACAAATAAATTCAGGTTGTAAAATCTCCAATTGTTGGACAGCAAAGGGCCAGCAGTTCTCGAGTTCTGATTCATTCGGGTTTCGATTGGCCGGGGGACGACATTTGACCGTATTCAATATGTAGACATCATCGCGAGACATTTTGCAGGCCTCGATAATCTTGTTGAGCAGCTTGCCGGCTTGCCCCACAAACGGCTCCCCTTGACGGTCCTCGTCTGCCCCCGGACCCTCGCCCAAAAAACAAAGCTGCGGTCGCAGGTTGCCAACTCCAAAAACCGTATTCGTACGACAAGTAGCCAATTCGGAACAACGGGTACATCCGGCGACTTGTTCGTCGAGTATGGCCATTTGCTCTTGCCGTTGTGGTAATGCCAATACCTGGCTCTGGAATTCAGTTGTTGGATTCTCAGATTCGTGGGCAAAACTTGATTTGGTTTCTTTGATGCCCGCCATTTGCTTTACCGGTGACTTAGTGGCGTCTGCCTTCTCGGCGTCTTGGGTCGCCGTCTCCGCCTCGTCGAACACCTCGAAACCGAAGTCGAACCGGCCTTTGGCCGTTGAAATTGCTGAGATTCCCGAGTTCTTAAGACTTTGGACTTGTTGCAGAGCGATTCGCTTTGCCCGATCCAGTTTGTCATTATTATCCACAATCGAAATACCTCAGCCGTTCAAAATCGCCAGCTATGCGTTTGACTTTCCTCCGCCATTTGAAACAATCATGGATTCGTTGAAAAGATAAGAAATCAACAAGGTACACCGGGGACGTGATCTTGTGCCTTTTGTTTCGCCAATACAAATCAATTGAGATCTGACAGCTTTTTTCGATCCATTCGATCCGTTTTTGGTCCTCCCCCAATTAAAATTCAAACTGCTTAGCGTCACGTATCTGAGCGATTTCCTTTAAACACTGGGTCCATGTCTATACCGCAAGTATCCATCGTTGGTCGCCCTAACGTTGGTAAATCGAGCATTTTCAATTGGCTAGTCGGAAAACGACTTGCCATCGTGGACGATATGGCCGGTGTGACTCGGGATCGAATGACCTTTTTATTGAACGAAGAGGGCCGTTATTTCGAGATCGTTGACACTGGCGGTATTGGGATTAATGATGTCGATGAACTGGACGAAGAGATTGAACAACAAATCGAAATTGGTATCCAAGGTGCGGATCTGCTGATGTTTGTTGTCGATACCAAAGACGGCGTGACGTCGTTGGATCAGACCGTTGCCCGGCGCCTACGCGGAATCGAAAAACCCATTTTGTTGGTGGCGAACAAGTGCGACGGGGAAAACTGGGAAGTGAACGCCAGCGAATTCTACAAGTTGGGTATTGGAGACCCGATCGTTTGCAGCGCCAAGAATAATCGCCGCAAAGATGGATTGCTACAACACATCGTTGAAGCTTTGCCGGAAGAATCGGAAGTTTCCGACAAAGAACTGGAACGACCGGAATGCAAGCTGGCGATCGTCGGTCGTCGCAATGTCGGCAAGAGTACTTTGGTCAATTCGATCACGGAATCGGACCGAATGATTGTCAGCAACGTCCCGGGAACCACTCGGGACAGTGTTGACGTTCGCATTGAAATGGACGGAAAAACGCTGGTTGTCATTGACACACCAGGCCTCAGAAGAGGTAAAAGCGTTCGCACCGACATCGATTTTTATGGTACCCATCGCGCCCATCGAACCATTCGCCATGCGGACGTCGTGTTAATGATGTTCGATTGCAGCCAACGCATCAGTAAAGTCGACCGCCAGTTAGTCCAGTACATCGAGAACAATCACAAGCCGTGTATTTTGGTGGTCAACAAATGGGATTTGATGGCCGAACATATGGCGACCGAACGTTGGGCGGACTATCTACGAGACAACTTTTCAACGTTGTGGAACGTTCCAATTGCGTTTATCACTGGCGAGACTGGCAAGAACGTCAAAAAGATGCTCAATCATTGCCAGATGTTGTTTAAACAATCGCTGGAACGCGTGGGAACGCCTGAATTAAACAAATTGATCAAGAAGGCGTTGCAGCATCACCCACCGCCGATCGTTTCGCGCCGTCGTCCCAAGATTTATTACGCGGCACAGATCGGCGTACAGCCTCCAACCATTGTGTTGAAGTGCAACAATCCTGACTACTTTCCCAAGACTTACCGACGCTATTTGTTAAGTGTGTTGCGCGATAATCTTAGTTTTGGAGAGGTTCCAATTCGTCTCGTTCTAGAACAACGTAGCTCGTCCGATCCAACGGCAGCGATGGGCTCCGAAGACACTGAGTTGCAAGATCACGTTGTCGAGTAATACTGCATGCAGTGGCGTTTAAAAACTCGAGTCATTGAATGCGACCGCCCCAGAGTCATGGGGATCGTCAATGTAACTCCAGACAGTTTCTCCGATGGCGGAAAATTCTTCGATCCCGACCAAGCGATCGCGCACGCTCTGTCGCTGGCCGACGAAGGCGCTGACATCTTGGACATTGGTGGCGAAAGCACGCGTCCCTATAGTGAAGCGGTTGACGAACAACAGGAATTGGACCGGGTAATCCCTGTCGTAGAAGCTCTAGCCGAACGTGTTTCGATTCCAATTTCAATTGACACCTCAAAAGCCAGGGTCGCTCAGACAGCTATCGACGCTGGAGCCGAGATTATCAATGATGTTACCGGTCTCCTCGGGCACCCCGATATGATCAAGGTTGCGGTCAATACTCAAGTCGGAGTTTGTGCGATGCATATGCAAGCCACACCGCAAACGATGCAAGACAACCCATCCTATACCGACGTCGTTCAGGAGATATTCGATTATTTGAAAGCGCGTCGCGAATCGCTGATCGAGTCGGGAATCGATGCCCGCCGCATTTGCCTGGACCCAGGAATTGGCTTCGGCAAAACTCACGAGCACAATTGGACGTTAATCCAAAACTGCAACCGCTTTCTCGAACTGGCCCAGCCTATATTGTTCGGTCACTCACGAAAGGGATTTATTGGCAAGGCAATTGGCAACAAAGAGTTTGATCGTGATTACGGCACATTGGCAGCCAGTTTATTTTTGGCCAGCCGCGGTGTCCACCTCGTACGCGTGCACAATGTCGCCGCCACAGTGCAGGGAATCGCAGTGCAAAACGCCATCTCAAACTCTTGTATCTAGGTAGAGCGCATTTGCATTTTGCGTAGCGTCGATCCGTCAGTTTTTGCTGAAATTCGACGCCACGACCGCTACAGTTAAGTGCAACTTGCACTAACTAGCACCAACTTACCGTTACCGCACTTACCGCTGGCGCTGGCGTGCGTCCAAATTTTATTTAGGGTTCGTTGTTAAGGTTTGGTGAAAAACGCACCGCACTTCGCACTTGAGACGTGGTATCAAGCGAATCGCGAATTGTGGAATTCAAATTGAGACTCTGTTTTTAGCTATTCAATGCGATTTATCTGACCGACATACTTCTGTGTTGTTAATTGGGCTTCGCAAAATCGCCCAACATTTGTCGTTCTTAAAACCGCGTTTAGCCATTGGGGAAACCATGTCCATAGCCACCGCACCATCTTCAGTTTCACTCGCTCAAATCACGACACTCCTGAATGAAGACCTGTCGCGTGAATACAGTCACATGCATTTTTATCTACATGCTTCGATCGTGGTTCGAGGGTTGCATCGGGAAGAGTATTCCGAAATGTTCCGGGGTGAAGCCACTAGTGAAATGACTCACGTCCAACAGTTTGCTAAATTGATATTGGGTATCGGCGGTACACCCAATACTGGAGTCGCAACTTTTAGATCCGACATTACCGATCCAATCAAATTGGTCGAAGAAGCAATGCGCATGGAAAAAGAGGTCGTCGCCAATTACGTTGACCGAATGGATCAAGCGATTGTGTTGCAAGAAAACGGAGGGGACGATCGGATTCACGGAAGGTACATTGAAATTTTCTTAGAAGACCAAATCTTGCACAGCCGTAGCGACGTCGACAACTATCGCGAGATCCTGGATCAAGCAAACTACAAATACTAGCCCGCATCGCGATTCCGGGAATTGTCCAGGTAATTCCAACGGAACTCGATGCCAAAAAACCAGAACCTCAATTCCATTGTTAAAGCACTAGAAAACGCATTTCCTCGGCGTGCGACAAGGGATCCAGTAATTCAATCGGCAGTTTAATAGATGGCCACGCTGGGCGAGGCCATGGCACCGGTTCGATAAAATTCAAGGGAATCAATACCGGAATGCCTCACGCGCTGTAAGAGCTTGGTAACGATTTTCGTGGCGCCACTTATTTAGGGTTGCGTCGTCGACTCCAATGGTATCGCAGTGTAATATCCAGGGCCCAAATCGAAGCACCAACCATGACCCAAGCAAATTGGCCGCGGGAAAGCCAGACGTAAACCGCCGCGCCCACCGCAAATGCGATGCCAAGAAAGGATAGCCAAATGGCGACATCTGCGAACTCAAGGCCGTTTTTTCTTGTAGGAATTTGCAATTCATCCATCAAACCGTCCGTCTGTTTAAAATCATCGATCCAACCAACATTCCCACAATACCGACGGCGATCAACACACCGCAAGGAAGCAACATTTCCGCATAAGTGAAATCTCGCCATATCGCGCCTTCAACGGAAAGGATGCTCCATTTCACCGGACTGACGACGCTCAACTTTTGCATAAACCCCGGCATGAACATCACTGGAATCATGCCACCACCAATCATCGCCATCACCATGTTGATCGCCCACCCGATCCCATTGACTGACTGCTCTGTTTTGCCAAGGACAGACATTGTCATCATGATACCGACGAAACAAAACGCCACACAAATCGAAGCCATGGTCAATTTGACAAAACTCTTGGGCCGCATCCCCAACGCTAAGCCGAGGAGGGTCATTAAAGCTATCACACCCAATACAGTCAAGAAACAAGCCAATGCTTTACCTGATAAAATTTTGGAGCGTGTCAACGGTGAAGCCATCAACCGCACCATCGTTCCGCGACTGTTTTCTTGTGCGATCGAAATCGCAAACCCAGCACAACACGCCAGCACGCCCCACATCATGGCTTGCGGAAAACTAATATCGTACTTTGATGTTAGCTTGCCTTGGGTTTGCCCTTTAACGCTCTGAGGATCGATCTCCTTGGTGATGTCCAATGATTCGATGTCGGCAAACTGAATCTGCATTGGCGGGCTGTCACCTTCTTCAATTCCGTCCCCCTGGGACTGCAACTCTTCGATCGATCCAAGCATTTCGTTGAACGAGCCGAACAAGGTTTTTAGTGCTTGTTTCTCTATGATTCCCATATCATCTGCGCCCTCCACCGCCGCGAGCGAGTCGGCGACGAACGGACGGAACTGCGCAGGATTGCTAAATCGGTCTCCGACCAGTCCACCCATCGCTTCCATGACAAACCCCTGCACCATGGCAGATTCCGCTGTACGCGACGGATCCATTCCGAGTTGAATTCTTGGCGGAGTCTCCCAAAAAATCCCAGCCGTCTTTCCAAAGCCTTCTGGCAACACGATCATTCCGACTCGGTTGCCCTTGCGAACGCTTTGACGGGCCGAATCCAATTGATCCGCCTCGATCATGACGCTGTCGTTGCCGGCGAGGTTCTTGACAAACTTTTTTGAAATCTCGGATTGGTCCTGATCGACAACCGCCAGTTTCATTTTCGCGCGTCCACCTCCGGACGACGGCCCTCCCATAATGATCCCAAAAAACAGTCCCATCAAAACCGGAAAACCGATAATGAAAAACGCGCCCAATCGATCGCGAAGCAATAGCTTGATGTCCTTCATGGCCAATTTGAAAACCGCACTCATAAATTCAATCCCTTAAGCTGCGACCGGTAAGGCTGAGAAATACGCTTTCTAAATCGGGCCTGGACATTTGCAGCGTGTCAAACCGCAAATTGTGCCGGTTGCTAAGCATGGCAATGGCATCAAAAGGTCTCGCTGACGAGAACCGAATTTCACGCCCTGCCAAACTAAAGTCTTCGATGAGCGGGTCACGAAAATCTGTGATTTGGTGCCCTGCGTTCACTTCGCCGGTGACCAAACTTTGCCCACCGTATTGTTGAATCAGAGCTTCAACGCCGTCCAACGCCAAAAGTTTTCCATGGTCAATTATCGCCACCCGATCGCACAATCGCTGCGCCTCTTCCATGTAATGAGTCGTATATATGATCGTTAGCCCCTCGTTCTTGAGTGATTCAATGGAATCAAATATGTGGTTTCTCGATTGGGGATCGACGCCCACAGTCGGCTCGTCCAACAACAAGATTTCGGGTTCATGCATCAGCGCCGCGGCAATGTTCAAACGCCTTTTCATGCCGCCAGAGAACGTCTTCGCTCGGTCACGGCGACGATCGGTGAGCCCAGCAAATTCGAGCGACCATTGCGTGCGTTCCGTTAGCCGTTGACCATTTAGCCCGTACAAACTTCCAAAGAAATCTAGGTTCTCTGCGGCCGACAGGTCTTCGTAAAGCGATAGCGATTGGGGTGAGATGCCAATTCGGCGGCGAACATCAGCGTCCGTTGGCGAACCGTGCGGCAACGCAGAATCCTTGTGACCGATTGAAACATTGCCGGAGTCCGGTTGCAACAACCCCACCAACATGGCAATGGTCGTCGATTTGCCAGCCCCATTAGGGCCCAGCAACCCGAACGTTTCCCCTCGATTGATCTGAAAACTCAAATCGTCGACAGCTACAAAACTTCCATAAGACTTGTGCAAGGCTTTGACGATGATCAATATTATCTCCCCAAATGCGACAGCGAGTTATTCGATCCATTGCACCAAATCTTGGAACCGATTTCGGTAATATCCCGGTTCGCTACTGTTTGTCGGCAATTTTTACGATGGTCTCGAATTGTTTTTTAGTTACCGGCTGAACGGATAGCCTAGATCCCTTGGTCAGCAAAACCATGCCGTCGAGCGCTTTCACGGTTTTCAAATAGTCGAGCCCAATGAGTTCTTTGAACGTTTTCTTTAGCTTGATATCCACCATAAACCAACGCGGCTCATCTTGTTTGGACTTGGGATCGTAATGCTTGTCCTTGGGATCAAAAGCTGTGAAGTCCGGGTACGATTCTTTGACAATCGTACAAACACCGACCACTCCTGGAGGCTTGGCATTGGAATGATACAGCAAGACTTCATCGCCTTTTCTCATGTCGTCGCGCATAAAGTTGCGGGCCTGATAATTGCGCACCCCGTCCCAATGTGTCGTCTTGTTTTTCTCGCTTGCTAAATCGTCAATCGAATAGGTCTCTGGTTCCGTTTTCATCAACCAATATTTTTTTGGCACAGCAATACCCCTTAGTCGTTCCATTCAAACCGTTTCCGATTTTAGTCCAAGCTGTTTTCCAGTACACGTCACTTTCCTCAGCGTTGAACTTTTCTCGTTATCTCGTTCTCTCGTGTGTCGCAAGTTTTTCAAAATTCTGCGAAACTCAGTCGTGGCTGCCAAGTTAAATAAGCATCTATTTGGGACACTCAGGACGGGAGAACAACACATGTTCCGCGGATTGCTTACTCTTTTTTTGCTGGGAATTCTGGCTGGATTCGCGAACGGCCAACCCCCTCAGGACACGCCGCTTCAGTTTGTACAACGCAATGTCGTCCGGCGTGAGTTGAGTGTGACCGACCAACAACTTGAAATGGTGCAGCGGCTGCAACCCGTCTGCGACGCACAGTGTGAAGCTCAAATGATGGAGATGTTCGCGGCCGCGGGCGCCGATTTGCAAGCGCAATTTTTGACACTCGAACCTGCCGTGCAACAACAGGCTACGCAGAACATCGAGAGCCCTATTCGCGAACAAGTTGAAACCGAAGCGCTGACCGAAAACGTCCTTAACGATGAACAAGCAACGCGATTTATGCAGCTGCGAACACAATTTCGCGGCATCGGTTCGCTACTCGATGACCGTGTCGGCTCGCTATTGGGTTTGGATAACCAACAGATCAGCCAGTTACGTGAAATCCAAAATTTTGGCAGCGAGTTGATCAACGAATGCCTATCCAATTCGGAATTGACACCATTCTTGCAGCAACAAGGCGTCAACAACATTAACACCGTCTTGATTGATCAAAGTATCAATATTTTGAACAACAACCAAATTCAGATATTTGTCGGGCTGTGTGGTGAAGCGTGCAACTTTGATCCGCCTGCGGAGAATGAAACGGGCGGACACGCGTCGGAAACTCCGGCCGGAGTGGAAGGCGCCCCAACGGACCTCGAGGCGGTTGCCGCAGGCGGTCAGCGTCCGGCATCACAACCATCCCCAGACTTGCAGAGTCCAACCAGTATCAACGCTCCATCCGTTCCTGCCAATCAAACCTTGGATTCGTCGAATCGAAGCTTAAACTCCAACAGAGATCCGATGCTTTATCGCTCGCGATTATTAGGCTCGCGCAACAATTCTAGAAACCCATCCATTGGCGCTGACAGCAAGCAAAGCCGACCAAGCAATCGAAGAGGGAACGCGCCCCAATCGAGTTCATCACAAGGTTCAGAAAGCCGTAACTAGACACCCTGGAATCTTGCTAGGTCTGTTTTTCGGACTCAAGGTTTCCGGCACGGAATGCTTCCGCCATCGCCATCGGGACTTCGGCCTCAGCCAAAACCAGTTGAGCGCGATTGTTGGCGACTTCCGCTTTCATTTCCTGCTCGGCAGCAACCGCTTCGGCCCGTCGTTTTTCCGCGTTAGCACGTGCAACTCGGGTATCCGCTTCCGCCTGATCGGCTTGAAGTCGGGCTCCAATGTTTTCGCCGACATCGATATCGGCAATATCGATAGAGACAATTTCAAACGCCGTGTGAGCATCCAACCCGCGTTCCAAAACAGCCTTCGAGATACGATCGGGGTTCTCCAAAACGTCTTGGTGAGTCCCCGAAGAACCGATTGAAGAAATAATACTTTCGCCAACGCGGGCAATGACGGTGTCTTCGGTGGCGCCACCGATCAACTGTTCCAGGTTGGTCCGCACGGTAACACGAGCACGAACTTTCAACTCAATTCCGTCTTTTGAAATTGCACTCAAGAAACTTTTGCCACTTTTTTGGGCATCCGGACAATCGATCACAATTGGATCAACGCTGGTCGTCACCGCTTTGAGAATATCGCGGCCGGCCAAGTCAATCGCAACCGCGCGGTCGTAATCCAAATCAATACCCGCACGTTGAGCCGCAATGATTGCCTTGATCACACGCAAAACGCCGCCGCTGCGACCACCAGAAAGGTAATGCGCTTCTAACTTTCGGTTGGTGATTCCTTCTTTGCCTTTGGTATTCATTCCGGCTTGAGTCGCCATGATTTTGGCTTGAACAATTTGCTCGGGCTTTACTTTTCGCAAATGCATCCCGATCAAATCGAAAATTCCCACATTGGCTCCCGAGCTAAAAGCTTGGATCCAAAGGTTGCCGTATTTGGCAAACGCAAAAACAAGGATCAATCCAAAAATCGCGGCAAATACGATTCCGACACCAATCGCCAGCGGTTGCCAATTGATCGTTTCGGCCGGTGCTTCGACCTGTTGTGCTAATAAGAGTATTTCGTTCATTGCAAAAATTTTGAGTGAGGGCTCGTAAACCACGCCCATACTATAGCCAATTTTCCGGACAGGAAAATTATAGCGCCGCGGCCGACATGCAAATTTCATCAAAGAGTCAAAGCGCCTGACCTTTATAGGACTATTTTTAGAGTGTTTTTTCAATCCAACCGCCGCCAAACACGCGGTCGTCGTCGTAACAAACAATCGCCTGCCCAGGCGATACACCGTGCTGCGGCTCCGCAAATTTGACTTCAATCTGTTGTCGGTCAAGGATTTGGACGCTCGCGGGAACGGCCGTACTGTTGTAGCGAAACTGAACCTGACACTTAAACTGTTCGCCCGGCGACTTGTCGTTAACCAACCAATTGGTGTCGTTGGCGGTCAATGATTTAGTTGCCAATTCCTCTTTGCGACCGATAAACACTTCGTGGGTCGACGGGTCGATCCGTACAACGAAATAAGGTTCGCCCATTGCAACGCCCAGACCTTTTCTCTGGCCGATGGTAAAACGTTCAATACCAGGGTGCGTCCCGACGACGGTTCCGTCAGTGGTTTTGATGTCACCTGACTTATCCGATTCGCTTCCACGTCGCTTGCGCACAAATTCGTCGTGCTTGCCAGACGTCACAAAGCAAATTTCCTGACTGTCTTTTTTGGTCGCCACGTTCAAGCCAAGCTCGGTCGCGATTTCGCGAATTTTTGGTTTGTCGTAGCTGCCAACCGGTAACAACATGCGCTGCAAATAATGCCTTTTGATACCAAACAGAACATAAGACTGATCTTTGCCAGCATCGACACCACGTCTCAAATGCAGATCGCCGCCGCGATCCTCCAATTGGGCATAATGTCCGGTCGCCAAAAATTCCGCGTTGACGCTGTCAGCGTAATCAAACAATTTGCCAAATTTGATTCTGTTGTTGCACATCACGCACGGATTGGGGGTGCGTCCGATCGTGTACTCATCAACAAAATAGTCAATAATACCTTTGAATTCGGCCTCTAGATTTAGAGCATAAAACGGAATTTCCAACCGCTCGGCGACCCGCCGCCCGTCTTCGGCATCGGACGCCGAGCAACAACCTTGCTTGTGATCGGCCCGATTATTTAAGACCGGCAACAAGGGGGAAGACTCACGTTTGCCGTCGATTGCGCAGGCTTCGATCGCTTTTTCGCCATGGCGCATAAAAACACCGATGACCTCATGGCCCTGTTCTTTCAACAAATGGGCGGCAACGCTGGAATCCACACCGCCAGACATCGCCAATACAACTCTCGCCATCAAACAATCAATCGGTAAATGAATAAAGGTCCTAATTACAAGCAGGCGATGGTTTCGCCTTTTGCTTCCCAGTGGCCGCAGCTATCATTCCACTTTCAATTCATCATACGCAATTCCCAAGCCAATGTATCTGGTAATTTCCACGAGCCTGAATCCGGACAGCCGCAGCCGAATTTTGGCTCGCACTGCGAAATCCGCGTTAGAAAGAAATTCCGTCGATTCTCAATTTTTGGATTTGGCGGAATTAAACTTGCCCGTTTGCGATGGCGCGTCCTGCTATGGCCACCCGGACTCAGCATCAGTTATCGAGGCCGTATCGTCAGCCAAGGGAATATTATTGGCGGCGCCAATTTATAACTACGACGTTTCCGCGGCCGCCAAAAACCTAATCGAAATCACGGGAAAGGCCTGGACGGAAAAAATCGTTGGCTTTTTGTGTGCCGCTGGAGGGCAGGGCAGCTTCATGGCGCCGATGTCGGTCGCCAATAGCTTGATGTTGGATTTTCGATCGTTGATTTTACCCCGGTTTGTTTACGCCTCCGGTGAAGCGTTTGCCGGTAATTTAATTTCCGAAGCCGACGTGGACCAACGCATCGAGCAACTGGTCGACCAATTGATCCTAGTCACCGAAGCGATCCACGGTCCGAAAGTGAAATCATGAACCAACACGAAGATATCCGGAACATCGTCATCATTGCCCACGTCGATCACGGCAAGACGACATTAGTGGATTGTTTGTTGCGGCAAAGTGGACAGTTCCGAGACGCCCAACTGCAAGGCGAGCGGATTCTGGATTCCGGCGACTTGGAGAAGGAACGTGGAATTACCATTTTGGCTAAAAACATTGCGCTGCCCTATAACGGTGTCAAAATCAATATCATCGACACTCCAGGTCACGCCGATTTTGGTGGCGAAGTCGAACGCGTTTTAAAGATGGCCGACGGAGCGTTGCTGCTGGTTGACGCGGCCGAAGGACCAATGCCGCAAACCCGGTTTGTTTTGGGCAAGGCATTAGAAGTTGGCCTGAAACCAATTGTCGTGGTCAACAAAGTTGATCGTCCCGACGCCCGAGTTGACGAAGTCGTCGACGAAGCCATGGAACTGATTGTTGAAATGGGCGGTGAAGAATTTCTCGACGAATTTTATCACATTTACGCCAGTGCCAAAGAAGGGTTTGCGACGACCGATTTAGATTCGCCGTCGGCGTCGATGGTACCGCTGCTGGATTTGATTTTGGAAAAAGTGCCGCCTCCAGTCGTTGACGAGGGTGAATTTCGGATGCTGGTGACGACCATGGATTGGTCGGAATACGTGGGCCGAATCGCCGTCGGAAAAATCCAAAGCGGTAGCATCAAAAAAGCACAAAGCGTTCGCGTTTTAGAATCTGACGGTAGTGTGACGACCTGTAAAATTGCTTCGGTGCATTTGTTCGACAAATTGGGGCGTGTCGAAGTCGAAGAAGCGTTTGCCGGGGATGTCGTGGCATTGGTCGGAATCGACAAAATCGAAATCGGGGACACGATTTGCCACCCCGACAATCAAATTGCGTTTCCGCGGATCGCCGTCGACGAACCTACATTGGAAATGATCTTCACAATTAACTCCTCGCCATTGGCCGGCAAAGAAGGAAAATACGTTACCGGTCGGCAACTTCGCGAACGATTGATGCAAGAACTCGATCGCAATGTGGCATTGCGTGTTCGTACCGTAGAAGGGGCCGATGCATTCGCCGTGTCTGGGCGTGGCATTCTACATTTGGCCATTTTGATTGAAACCATGCGCCGCGAAGGCTTCGAGCTTTCGGTGGGAAAACCGACGGTTGTCATCAAGAAAGTTGACGGTGAACTTTGCGAACCGTTTGAGACATTGGTTGTCGAGGTCCCAACAGAGAAATTCGGCCCGGTCATGGAAATGGCTGGCAATCGCAAAGGCGAGTTGTTGGAGATGGGAAGCCGTGGCGATTTCACCGTGGCGCAATTCGTGATTCCGTCGCGTGGATTGATTGGTCTGCGAACGAAGATGCTAAACGCCACGCAAGGAACCGCCGTCATCAATCATCGGTTTCGGGAATTCAAGCCAGTCGAGGGTGAGATTCCGCATCGCCCCAACGGGGTCATGGTTTCGATGGCCGCCGGCAAAGCCGTTGGATTTGCCTTGTTTGGATTGCAACAACGGGCTGAAATGTTCGTTGCCCCCGGCGATGAAGTCTATGAAGGTATGGTGGTTGGAGAAAATGCGCGGAGCAATGATTTGACCGTCAATCCTGTCCGCGAAAAAAAGCTGACGAATATGCGAGCCTCTGGCAGCGACGAAAACATCATCTTGAAACCTCCAGTTCAATTTTCGCTGGAAGAAGCACTGGAGTACATCGAGGACGACGAGTTGGTCGAAATCACACCGACCAAGATTCGTTTGAGAAAAGGCCTGTTAAAAGAATCCGATCGCAAACGTCACGCCCGGGTTGCGATCGGACAAAGTTAGAACCTGGACTCCAATGCTTAAATCGCAATTGAGCGTTTAGGTTGTAATCCAAGTAAGCCGCCAAGCCACTCACATTTTCCAACCCGTCGCAATCGCGATCGACGCTTTTACAACTGGTCTTTCAACCGTTTGATTTCATTCTTCGCAAAATTTTTGCTTTCATCGTTCAGCTTGCCCCACGGTATCGAAACCTCCGTGCCATCCGTTTTCCACAAAATCGCTTTGCCCTGATACAGCGCGATAAAAGTTCCATTGACGTGATGCTGGCCCGATTTATCAGTAAACTCGAACGGTTCGTCACTGATATTGGAAGGGGTGTGCGTCGGCTGGCAATTCGGTTTGTTGACCACCGAGCAGCAAATCGCTGTTCAAAATCGAGATTTCAGCGTTTTCTCTTGCGGCCAATGTTGCGTGTGATGAAATCAGCTTGGGCTTGGATTTGTGGTGAACCATTGGGATCGGACGCTTGTGCCGCCAATCGACGCCGCCTTGCCTCCTCCAGCACAGCTTGTTCATACTCACTCATGATGATCAACTGGGCCGAAACGGATGCATTGGCAGCCGAAGACTCAACGGAACCGCTTCGATTCCTAACCAAGCCGGGCAATCCGGATCCTCGCGCGACGGATTGTCGACGGCTGTTATTCAGCCCGCCCAACCGAATCGCGCCACCGTCGGGAACGCTAACGACCGTATTGGTGCGAAAGACGCGAAATGTTGGGATCTGAACGACTTGCGCATCAATGCTGTCGGGAGCAAACGCAATGATCGCTGTCAGAGCCATGCCGCAGGTCGAAAAAGATCTCAATGAAAATCGAATCATGGCTTTTTCTCGCTATGCCAACCCATTCACCCGTTGGAATCATCTTATCGGCCAAACGTTGGTTCGGCAATCGCGCCGTCAAAGCCTTCCCAAATTGACTTGGCGTGTTACAACTGCGGCGACCGCACCTTATCGGGCAGCGGTTTTTCTTGCAAAAATTGGTCTTTGCGGTTGACGATGGGCATAGCGGCCCATAAATTCACGTGCTTCCCCTCCGGCAGGAGGTGGATGTCAGAACGCGCTGTCGTCGACGGCCCGATCGTTCTATTTTCGGGCGAAATTTGGCTAGATATTAGACAAATTTGCGGCGTGATCACGCGTTTTTGACGAAGTTAACCCTTATTGAATTTTTAAATTGGAGTTTGACAGCGTGGCTGCAGTTCACGAAGTAATCCGAATTCGAATGGAAGCTTATGACCATTCGATCCTGGACCAAAGTGCTCAGGAAATCGTTGATACTGCGAAGCGAACGCACTCTGAAGTGCACGGCCCCATTCCGCTGCCAACTCGAATTGAAAGATATACGGTTTTGTCCAGTCCGTTTGTAAACAAGAAATCACGTCAACAGTTCGAGATTCGAACTCACAAACGCTTGATTGATATTGTGCAAGCGACAGCCAAGACCATTGAAGCTCTGAATAAATTGAGTTTGCCGGCTGGTGTCGAAATTAAGATTAAAGCATCGGCGAAGTAGTTCAGGGAGTTTTGAAAGCGGCGCTGTGGGCCGTTGGTTGAAAGGCGGCTTAGAGAGCCGTTTTGAGTTTGAAGATCTTGAATCCACGAGATTGTTGAAATTTTTATGGTACGGAAGTCGGACAGGATAAGTTAGTCACGTTTGGTGCGGGTACACCAAATCAGCTGGTAACAATCCTGGCGGCAATCCAATTGAACATAAGGCGATAGTCATGAGTAAAGGCATACTCGGCCGAAAGGTCGGGATGACACAGTTATTTGATCCGGAAACTGGCGTTGCGACCCCAGTCACCGTTATCGAGGCTGGACCATGTCAGGTGCTTCAGTTAAAAACCGAAGATCGAGATGGCTATTCCGCAGTTCAGTTGGGTTTCTTGGACAAGAAGCGTCCCCAGAAAGACAATCGTTCTCGCCGAAGTCAAGCTCGTCGCAGCGAACGTGGTCAAGTCGCAAGCTTGA
The DNA here is from genome assembly GCA_965263475.1 of Mariniblastus sp. Taxonomy (GTDB): domain Bacteria; phylum Planctomycetota; class Planctomycetia; order Pirellulales; family Pirellulaceae; genus Mariniblastus. The sequence continues at coordinate 4,199,343 of OZ253677.1, read as the reverse complement.
AGAGCAAGCGTGCAACCAAGCGAGCGGCGGCCGGCATCGAGGCAGATCCCAAGCCAGACTGTGAACCCAAGAAATTTGTTCGTGAGTTGCGTGGCGAAACGGCTGGTCTTGAAATTGGTCAGGAATTGAAAGTCGACTGCATGAACGAGGTGCAGCGTGTCGACGTGGTCGGGACTGGCAAGGGCCGTGGTTATTCGGGGGTGATGAAGCGTCACAATTTCGCCGGCCAACGAGCGACTCACGGTGTTAAGAAATGTCACCGACACGCCGGTGGTACTGGGATGAGTGCTTATCCCTCGAGACTTTTCAAAGGGAAAAGAATGGCCGGCCAGTATGGTGGCGGTCGCGTAACGACGCGAAATTTGAAGCTGGTCAAGATCGACGAAGAAAACAATTTGTTGCTGATTGGCGGTTCGGTGCCCGGGCCAAATGGCGGATTTGTGATCGTCAAAGAAACAAACAAAAAGTAAGGTTGGTTGGATTCATGGCTAGTTTGCCCATTTATGACAAGTCTGGAAACGAAGTCGGGAAGTACGAAATCGATCCCGATGACCTGGCCAAGTCAATTAACAAGCAATTGTTGCATGATGTGGTGGTGATGTACCAGGCAAATGCTCGTCAAGGTTCTCATCGTACCAAGAGTCGGGCGGCGGTTGCCGGTAGCACCAAAAAGATGTATCGCCAAAAAGGTACGGGTAATGCGCGTGCCGGTTCTCGTCGCACCAACGTTCGTCGAGGTGGTGGTCACGCATTTGCTCGCGACAATCGCGACTATTCGTTTCGGCTGCCGAGAAAGGCGGTTCGGCTGGCAACGCGGATGGCGATGGCTGGAAAAATCCAAAGCGAACAGGTGTTCGTGATTGACGAGTTGAGCATGGAAGAGCCGCAGACCAAGCAAATCGCCGGTTTGTTGAAGGCTTTGGATCTGCAAGGCAAGAGTGCTTTGATAGCCACCGCCGAGCATGAACCGAATGTTTACAAAAGCGCTCGCAATATACAGCGAGTTTGTGTTTCGCGACAAAGTGATTTGAACGCGTTTGAAATTTTGCGTCCGCACCGGGTGTTGATCACGAAGGATGCGATGGATGCGTTTAAAGAGCGCGCGTAGTAATTGATTGGACAGTTTAGGTTTTTGAAATGGCAGAAAGCACAGAAACAAAAGGACTTGCCCTTGAGCCGCATCAGGTAATTTTGAAGCCGATGTTGACCGAAAAAGGCATGTTCCAATCCGAAGAGTTCAATCAGTACACTTTCAAGGTCAACGCCTTGGCGACAAAGACGGACATCAAGAACGCTGTCGAAAAGCTGTTCGAGGTCGAAGTGGATAAAGTTGCGACTCAATTGCGAAAAGGAAAGCCGCGTCGGTACCGTTTTCGGTTTGGACGCACCAAAAGTTGGAAAAAGGCGATCGTGAAGCTCAAGGGCGAACACCGAATCGACTTCTTCTAAACCAATTAGCATTTGATGGCTTGAAAATTCAACGAGCAAAATAAGATGGGTATTCGAAAATACAAACCGACGTCCGCGGGCCGTAGAAACGCCAGTGTCAGTGACTTTAAGGAATTGACCAAAGGTGCCAAGCCAGAGAAGTCACTGATGAAGCCTCTGAAGAAAAAAGGGGGCCGGAACAATCAAGGTAAGATCACATGTCGGCATCGTGGTGGTGGACATAAGCGGATGTTCCGGGTGATCGACTTTAAACGTGACAAAGACGGGATCAAGGCCTTAGTAAACTCCGTTCAGTACGACCCCAATCGTTCGGCGCGGATTGCGTTGTTGCATTACACCGACGGCGAGAAGCGATACATTATTGCCCCCGATTCATTGACTGCCGGCATGACGGTTGAAAGTGGCAGCGAAGCACCACCGAATGTGGGCAACTGCTTGCCGCTGAAAATGATTCCCTTGGGAACCGTCATTCACAACATCGAAATGCGAGCCGGTCAAGGTGCTCGGCTGTGCCGTAGTGCTGGAACCAACGCGACGTTGATGGCTCGGGAGGCGGATTGGGCTCAAATTTCATTGCCCAGCGGTGAGATTCGTCGGATTCCATCAGCGTGTCGAGCGACCATTGGCAAAGTTGGCAATTCAGATCATTCGAGTGTTCGTCTGGGTAAGGCTGGACGGAAACGATGGTTAGGACGTCGGCCGCACGTTCGCGGTACCGCGATGAACCCGATCGACCACCCGCATGGTGGTGGTGAAGGTCGTACCAAGGGCGGGCGTCATCCAGTTAGCCCGTCGGGCAAGCCAGCCAAAGGTGGCGCGACCAGGAAGCGTAAGAAACCATCAAATTCAGCGATTGTTCGTCGTCGCAAGTCACGTCGATACGGACAATTGAAAGTGCACAAATAGAATTCATCACCAGACTGTTGAAGCAAATACTTAAATGAGTAGATCAGACAAAAAAGGCCCTTACGTTGACGAGAAGCTGTTTCGTAAGGTGCAGAAGCAGGCTGAAGCTGGAACGAAAGAGCCCATCAAAACTTGGGCTCGGGCGTGTACCGTCGTTCCGGAATTTATTGGCTATACATTTATGGTTCACAACGGACGTCAACACATGAAAGTGTTTGTGACTGAGGATATGGTCGGTCACAAGTTGGGCGAGTTTGCAGCGACTCGGAATTTCCGCGGTCATGCCGGCACGAAAAAGAAATAGGACACAAAGTTAGCCTCGCGGATTCGCGAGCTTGATTTAACGAGAAATAGAAAATGGCTTTCCAATCCACACATCGATATGCTCGGATCAGTCCGCGTAAGGTCCGTCCTTTGGCGGATTTGATTCGCGGCAAGTTTGTCGACGAAGCTCTGGATCTGTTGCGGTTCCAACCCCATCGAGGTGCACGCATGCTCGAAAAGGTCGTCCGAACGGCTTTGGCGAATGCCCAGGATCCGGATCAAAACCCGGGACGAATCGTAAACGAACACGATTTATTTATTTCGGAGGTGTGCATCGACGGTGGGCCGATGTTCAAGCGAATGCGTCCTCGAGCCCGAGGTATGGCATTTATAATCAAAAAACGAACTTCCCACATTCGGGTTGCAATCGAAGAAGTTTAACGCACAGAAATACAAACGCAGGTGTTTGAAAAGCGAGTTTAATTTATGGGTCAAAAAGTAAATCCCGTTGGTTTTCGTACCGGAGTCATGGAAGGCTGGAAGAGCCGTTGGTACGCACCAAAAGACCAGTTTGCGACTTTGCTTGTTGAGGACAAGAAGATTCGTCAATTCGTCAAGAAGCACCCGACGCGAAATTACAAAGGTGCCGGAATCGATCGTATTGAGATTGAACGCACACGCGACGAAGTAAAAGTCATTTTGTTCGTCGCTCGTCCCGGTTTGATCATTGGCAAGAAGGGGCAAGAAATCGAGTTGCTCCAAAACGAAATACAAAACTTGATCGGTCGCCGTGTCAATTTACAAATCAACGAAATCAACCGTCCTGAGCTTCAAGCTCAATTGGTGGCGGAGAAAATCGCAGAGCAATTGTCGAAGCGAGCTAGTTTCCGTCGCACGATGAAGCGTGCGTTGGAGGAGTCGATGGACGCTGGTGCCAAGGGCATCAAAGTCCAATTGGCAGGACGATTGGGTGGTGCCGAGATGGCACGTCGTGAAAAACAGATCGCCGGATCCATTCCACTGAGTACTTTGAGAGCAAAAATCAACTACGGTTTCGTAGAAGCGATGACGCCTCAGGGGCACATTGGAGTACAGGTCTGGATTAACCAAGGTAATTACGGAGACGCGACCGATGGCGCAGATGCCCAAACGGGTAAAACATCGAAAGGTCCAAAGAGGACGTATAAAAGGTAACGCCAGCCGCGGCAACAAAGTTGTCTTTGGTGATTTTGGCTTACAAGCCCTTGATCCTGGTTGGCTCAAGGCGCAAACCATCGAGGCCGGACGTATCGCTGCCCAGCAATACATCCGCGGCGAAGGTAAATTGTACATCCGTGTGTTCCCGCACCGTTCGATCACCTCGACTCCCCTGGAAACCAGGATGGGGAAAGGTAAGGGTGAACCGGAATACTGGGTAGCAACGATTAAACCCGGAACGATTCTTTACGAATTGTCCGGCGTGAGTGAACAGGCAGCAAAAATCTGTTTTGCGCGTTTGGCTCACAAGATGCCGTTTAAAGTCCGCATGGTTAAACGGCGACCGATGTAGTTTTGGTTATTGAAGAGAAATCCACAGAAGAATACGAGCTGATCCATGTCAACCATTACTGAGTTGCGAGAAATGAGCGACGAGCAATTGGCGGCGACGTTGAATGAAGCGTGCACAACGTTGTTCCGTTTGCGAATCCAAGCTCAAACGGAGCGTTTGGACGTCCCGTCCGAATTGAAGAAAAACCGAAGGACAGTCGCCCGAATCAAGACGATTCAAACGGAACGTGAAAAAGCGGCTGCCACGACTGGATCAGACGATTAACCCGAAAGCAAAATAAGAGATCGAAATGCCCAAGAAAGTTGCCATTGGCCGAGTCAAAAGCGACAAAATGGACAAGACCCGTGTGGTCGAGATTCCACGAAAAGTGCGGCACCCAAAGTACGGGAAGTTTGTCCGTCAGCGGACGATTTGTTACGTGCATGATGAAAACAACGAGTCGTCGCATGGGGACACAGTAAAAATTGTCGAAGCTGCCCCAACTTCCAAAAAGAAGCGTTGGGCGTTGGTTGAAGTGGTCGAGAAGAGCCGCGAAGTGGATGTCGCTGCGATGCGTGCAGCGAGAAAACAAAACGAACAAGAGGGAGCTGGTGCGGTTGCGGAATCGGCATCGGCTGAACCGGCCGCTGGAGAGGGCTCTTAGTGGTACGACACGCTGAGTGAAGCGCCTTTACGATTTGAGATACAAAAATGATTCAAGCAGAAACCCGATTACAAGTCGCTGACAACACTGGTGCCAAAGAAATTATGTGCATCAAGGTGCTTGGTGGATCCCGCCGTCGATTTGCAGGCCTTGGTGACATTATTGTCTGTAGCGTCAAAAGCGTGATTCCCGGTAGCGATTTAAAGAAGAAAACGATCGTCAAAGCCGTGATTGTGCGGTGTAAAAAATCAACCCGTCGCGCCGATGGCAGCTACATCAAGTTTGACACCAATGCCGCTGTAATTATCGACAATGACAAAAACCCTCGTGGGACGCGGATTTTTGGTGCGGTTGCCCGAGAGTTGCGAGAGCGGAACTTCATGAAAATCGTCAGCTTGGCCAACGAAGTTATTTAAGTCAAAAAAAACATCGTTTTTGAATTAAACCAAAAACAACAGAAACCAGGAGCTCGGGCATGAAAGCTCGAATGGAACAAATTTACCTTGATACGATTCGACCAGCCATGGCTGAAAAGTTCGGACGTAAAAATATTCACTCGTTGCCTCGATTGCAGAAAATTGTGATCAATATGGGTGTCGGGTCAGCCATCCAAGACAAAAAACATCTGGAAGACGCGACCAGTGCGTTAGCATTGATTGCTGGACAAAAACCAGTGGTTACCAGAGCACGTAAATCCATTGCGGGTTTCCGTCTTCGAGAAGGTGTGCCAATCGGTTGCAAAGTAACCCTTCGTGGTGCCCGGATGTATGAGTTTTTGGATCGTTTGTTGTCTTTGGCATTGCCCCGCGTACGTGACTTTCGCGGTGTGAACCCCAAAGCGTTTGATGGTCGTGGGAATTACAGTTTAGGCATCACCGAATACGTGGTGTTCCCTGAATTGAATCCCGACAAGTTTACAAGATCGCAGGGCATGAATATCGTCTTCGTTACGTCGACTGAGAATGATGAAGAAGGTCGAGAATTGCTCCGCATGTTTGGTATGCCATTCAAGGATAAAACAGAAGCGGCATAATTAATCATCTGTGCGTCCCAGACGTACTCACTGAATTGAATGAGTTTTTTTCGTGGCTAGAAAATCAAAAATCGCGAAAGCGAATCGAGAACCCAAATTTCCCGTACGACGTGAGCGGCGCTGCAAAATGTGCGGACGTCCGAAAGCCGTTTATCGCAAATTTGGAATTTGTCGTATTTGTTTTCGAAACCTTGCAGACCAGGGATTGATCCCAGGTGTCCGTAAGGCCAGTTGGTAGTGAATTAAGTTTGTCCCCGAGATAATGATTAGGGAATCCAGATACTATGATGACTGACCCGATCGCCGACATGCTCACGCGAATTCGAAACGCGGTTAGTGTCGAGCGTCCACAAGTCGAAATGCCCGTATCCAAGGTCAAAAAAGGCGTCGCCGAGGTATTGAAGCGTGAAGGCTTCATTTGGGATTGGACCGAAGAAGAAGCGAAACCAGTTGGCCACTTGAAAATTGAATTGAAGTACGGGCCCAGCGGAGAACAAGTGATTCGCAGAATTAAGCGTGTCAGCAAACCAGGCTGTCGTGTTTATTCTCGCGCGAAGGATTTGCGTCCGGTGCTGAATGGTCTTGGAATTTCCATTTTGAGCACCAGTCACGGCGTGATGAGTGATCGTGAAGCTCGCCAGCAGAAGCTTGGTGGCGAAGTTTTGTGCGAAGTTTGGTAGTCAACAAAAAGATAGAATTACGAGTAAACGAAATGTCCCGGATCGGTAAAAAACCAGTTTCCATCCTTGACGGCGTGAAGGTATCGGTCAACGGCAAAACCATTGCTGTTGAGGGACCCAAGGGCAAGTTGAGCTATGACATGCGTCCTGAAGTCGGCGTTGCTATGGACGAAGAAGGAAAGTCGCTTTCGATCACGCGTGTCAAAGACGATCGGGATTCACGTGCCTACCACGGCCTGACCCGGGCGTTGGTCAATAACATGATTATCGGTGTCAAAGATGGTTATGAGAAGAAACTTGAGTTGCAGGGCGTAGGTTACGTTTGCAGCTTGCAAGGCGATACGTTGTCTTTGCGTGTTGGATTTGCCAATGAGATCCAGAAAAAAGTCCCCATGGGATTAGAAGTCACTTGCCCCGACAACACTCACATTGATGTCAAAGGGTGCGATAAGCAAAAAGTGGGGCAGTTTGCCGCTGAAGTTCGAGCGTGTCGCAAACCTGAACCTTATAAGGGTAAAGGCATCCGTTACGTGGGCGAGCACGTGAAAATCAAACCTGGTAAAGCAGCCAGTTAATCGTTGAAACAAAGGTAGATGGGTTAATATCGTGAAGTTTTCAAAATCACTTAATCTGCAGCGTTGGCGTCGCAAGAATCGGGTTCGAAAAAAACTCAAAGGTTCTGCCGAACGGCCACGGCTAAACGTGTTCCGTAGCAACAAACACATCTATTGCCAATTGATCGATGATGATGCTGGCAAGACAATCGCATCGGCAAGCACCCGTGACAAGGCGTTGGCAGGTGACATGACGTTTGGTGGGAACTTGGCAGCGGCCAAGCAAATCGGAACCGTCATCGCCGAAAAGGCCAAATCGGCTGGGATCACGCAAGTACGATTCGACCGGGGGCGCTACAATTATCACGGCCGAGTCGCAGAGGTCGCCAACGCGGCTAGAGAAGCCGGTTTGGAATTTTAATCTTTCACTGAGAACAATAGTATTCTGTTAAGGTAAAAACGTGGCAACTGAAACTCAATCAAACCTGGTCGAACGAACCGTCAAGATCAAACGGTGTGCTGCCGTGGTCAAAGGGGGACGTCGATTCAGCTTTGCAGCAATGGTCGTCGTTGGTGATGGAAATGGCAAGGTTGGCTGTGGCTACGGAAAAGCTAACGAAGTGCCTCCCAGTGTCGAAAAAGCGACGAAACACGCAACGCGAACGATGATCCCGGTTCCGCTTGTCGAGGGCTCGATTCCCCATCAAGTCAAAGGCCGATTTGGTGCAGCCAAAGTCGTGTTGCTCCCTGCTGGTCCTGGTACAGGTATCATCGCGGGCTCAGCCGTACGTGCCGTGTGCGAAGCGGTAGGTCTTAAAAACATCCTGACCAAGAGCTTTGGTAGCAACAATCCAGTCACACTTGTTAAAGCGACGATTGACGCTTTGAGCCAACTTAGAACCGCAGACGATGTTCAGCGATTGCGAGGAGTCGAACTGTGAAGTTAAACGAAGTAAATGAAGGCATTAAAAAGTTCAAACGTCGCAAGCGTTTGGGACGCGGAACGGGTTCAGGGCTGGGCAAAACGTCTGGACGAGGACACAAAGGTCAACATTCCCGTGCAGGAGCTTCGCAACATGTGACGTTCCAGGGGGGGGCGATGCCAATGTTCCGTCGCATTCCGAAACGCGGATTCAATAACAAATGGGCATTGAAAGTTGGCGAAGTCAACATTTCCGATTTGGAAAAGAATTTTGAACCCGGCGAAGAAGTCACGCCAGAATCCCTGAAGAGCAAGAACCTAGCCGATTACCGGTACGACGTGTTGAAGGTCCTCGGTGATGGTGAGCTGACCAAAAAGCTTAAAGTATCCGCTCATCGCTTCAGCAAATCTGCCCGTGAAAAAATTGAGAAGGCCGGTGGTGAAGTTGTCGAGCTTCCTGGTAAAAAACCGGTGGTTAAGAATAAACAAAAAGCCAAACAATCCAAAGGTTAGGTTGAGAATCAACCAGCCGAAAGATATCGAGGCTCCTATTTTGGATTTCTTGAATCAGTATTGTTCAAAATTAGAAATCTCGGAGAATGGCTTTCGAATTAACGGGCATAGACTCATTATGCCTGGGTATTGATTAGGACCTGAACGATGTTAGAGAAACTGAGAATCATTTTTACGATTCCAGAGCTTCGTCAAAAGATTTTCTTGACGCTGTTTCTATTGGCCATTTATCGGGTCGGCTGGCAAATCCCATTACCGATGGTCGACCAGCAGGCAATGTTTGAGTTTACGCAATCGACCAGCGACAGTACGCTTGGCGATTTCATGGCGCGTGTATCCACCTTTAGCGCGAGCCAATTGAATCAAGCGACCATTTTTGGCTTGGGTATCATGCCCTATATTTCCGCTGCGATTATCTTGCAGTTGCTCGGGACCGTTTACAAGCCGCTGGAAGACCTGAAAAAAGAAGGCGAAGCCGGACGAAAAAAGATCAACGAATACACCCGTTATTTGACGGTCTTTTTGTGCTTGATTCAGAGCGCTGGTTTTCTGTGGTTGTTCATAATGGGTCAAGACTTGGTTGCCGAAGAGTTTCTCAATGCAAATGGTCAACTCGGTTTTGGCTGGCAATTGACAGCGATTTTAATCATGACGTGCGGTAGCGTGTTCTTGATGTGGCTGGGGGAGCAAATTGATGAATATGGGATCGGCAATGGAATCAGTCTGTTGATTATGGCCGGTATCGTCGCAATGATGCCGGGAGCCCTGCAAAGCCTGTTATTGAATGCTCAATTCAAATTAACCAATTTAAATTCCGGTGAAGTTGGATTGGAAAAGATGATCGTCTTGGCGTTGGTGTTTGTCGGTGTGACGACGGGAGTTGTCTTTATTACGTTGGCACAACGGCGGATCCCGACTCAGAGCGCCAAACATGTTCGCGGTCGACGCGTTTACGGTGGAACCAGACAATATATGCCGCTTCGAATCAATCAAGCCGGAGTGATGCCCATTATTTTTGCCAGTAGCTTGTTGATGCTACCGCCGTTCGTTTTGACATGGTTGGGCAATACGGGCAACAACTGGTTTTTCAATATGGTCACCAACATCGGGACATCTTTGCAAAACCCGTTGTCGATGGTCTACAACTTGGTTTACATCGGCATGATTTATTTCTTCTGCTACTTCTGGACGGCAATCACATTTAACCCAAAAGAGATTGCGGAGAATCTCAAGGAAAGCGGAACGTTTATTCCGGGCTACCGCCCTGGTCGACGAACCGAAGATTATCTTGAAAAAGTGATTGAGCGAATCACTTATGTGGGTGCGGGCTTCCTCGCCTTGGTCGCGGTAATCCCAACAATCATTTCGACGTTATTAAGCGTCGACTACATGGTCGCCAATTTCTATGGTGGCACAGGTTTGTTGATTGCGGTCAGTGTCGCTTTTGACTTGGTACAAAAGATTGATAGTCACTTGGTCATGCGTAATTACAAAGGCTTGCTAGAGTAAGAACCGACTTGCTCATTGAAGCAAGAAGGCTCCTCCGCTTCTAAGTGGCGGGTATTTGATTCAACTTGAAAACGCGTTTCGCGTTGTTTGTCGTCATTTTGGCGAATGCTGCCAATGCTTCTCCTCGAGTCTCTGCTAAACAGGCAGCAGTATGCACCACCATAGCCGGGTGATTCGGCCGTTTTCCGCGGTGCGGGTGTGGAGTCAAATAGGGCGAGTCCGTTTCGATTAGAATTCGATCTTGCGGTATGCACTTGGCAACCTCTCGAATCGCTTGGGCATTTTTGAACGTCACCATTCCGGCAAAACTAATGTACATTCCGTAATCCAAGCATTTTTCGGCAGTCTTTAGGCTTCCCGTAAACGAATGCATGATTCCGTTAACTTTGCCATTGTGATGGAACATATCTAGCATCTCGAGAATGGGAGTTTCAGATTCACGCTGGTGGACCACTAACGGGAGTCCCGTCTCGTGGGAAAGCTCAATGTGTTTTCGAAACCAATCACGCTGGACTTCAAGTGGGGTGTCGTCCCAGTAGCAATCGAGTCCGGTTTCGCCAAGGGCAACCACATTGTCGCGAATCGTTAAATCTATAACTTCAGACCACTGTCTGGAACCGAAACGGTGGCAACCGTTGGGGTGAATACCGACGGACGAGAAAACACCCTCCGTAGCGTTTGCAATGTCCAGACATTGCCGACTAGATTCCATGTCGGTACCGATCGCCACGATTTGGTCAACGTGTGCCTCATCAGCCTGGGCCAGCAACTGATCGAGTTGATGGATCAATTGTTCGTCGTTGAGATGAGCATGAGTATCAAAAAACCGGAGTCCAGGTGCCCCAGAATCCTGAACCAATGTGTTGGAGTTATTGTCCATAAAACTAAGAATTGACGGTGTTGACAGATTTGTGGAAGTGTCTCATTTCAGCAATTGGCAAAAATGGAAAATATGGGTGGTTTTAACGTGACAAAGCCAGGCGGAGCAAATAGCAAACGGTCGTTAAAATACGTCAATTTATCCAGTTATGCAGCTACAATGCGATCATTCTTTCAAAAAAGCCCGGATAGGATTCACGAATTCATTGACTATCGGCTGTCACGTCGTAGATTGAAGTGTAAAATTAGGTGCAATTTTTTACTGTCAACCCCCTTGAAAATAAATTTTAGGAGCCTCTTGAACGGCTTGAGAAAGCCTTTGCTCAAAGGAATGTCTGAAGATGTTAGTTCTATCAAGAAAGAAGAACGAAAGTATCGTCATCAATGACGATATTACCGTCGTCGTTGTCGAAATTCGCGGTGACAAAGTGCGATTGGGGGTTGAAGCTCCTAAAGAGGTACCGGTACATCGCCGAGAAGTCTATGACGCGATCAAGCGTTCAGAAAATGGTGAACGTGTCGAAAACCAGCAGAAATCTGGTGAGACTGCCGATTGATTCGAAAACATCATTCATAGGCGGCAAGAAACTTTACGCGATATTCCCAGTAGCTATTGTTAAAACTGGGCTTCAAGACTAATCTAATCAGTCAGTTTTTGCCGATTCAAATCAAATGCGGCCCCTTCGTCTAGTGGTCTAGGACTCCGGCCTTTCACGCCGGCAACACGGGTTCGAGTCCCGTAGGGGTCATTTTAAAATGGGTCTCGTGGTCAGTCGATTTCGAGGCCTATTTTGTTAGGCGGAAGTAGACGATCGACTATTTCTTAAAGCAATACAACGCCGACATCACGGCAAATGAAAGTATCCCAGCTGCAAAACAAACAATGCCGATGTTAACCACCTGCAAGACGAACAATGCGGCCGCGATAAAGACCAGCAAAATCGCTCCGCCAAATGCCATGAGCCAGTTTTTCGGAATTGGTTGAAGCGTGTTGTCGACGGGTGTAGCCGCCTGCTGCTGGGTTTGGTTACTGGAATCTGTGGAATCTGAAGTCGTTTGGTTTTCGGTTGCCCCGGTATCTGCCTCATTGACTTCGACTTCTGCAGCACTCAAAGGAGGGATGTCGCAAACCGCATTGCATTTCGGACAGCGAGCCTTTTTGCCCGCCATTTCATCTGCGACAGGCTTTGAGAAATTGCACGCTGAACAAGTAAATGTGGCCATGATTTTGCGGGGTTAGCTTGAGTTATCCGAATTTCGATGCTTCATTTTATTCTGTCAAGAATCTGGCCAAAAATCAAACCGTTGCCGAACACTCGATTGATATTCGACGACGATGTAATGGACCAATTCCTATAATCGTTAAGAACGGCGCAGCTCGAATTGACTTTGATCGCGATGGATTGCCGCGATCGTTTTCAACCAACGAACTCTTATTGTTAGTTCGATCCAACGGCAGCAACAATTTTTTGCTGTAGCTGCTCAACTTTCCACGATTTGCGAATTCGACAGTCGACATCAAATGCCTCCAATACTTCTCGGGTTTGAACCGACAGGTTGTTGGAATAAACAACAATCGGCAAGTCTTGATAGGTCTGAAGTGCCCGAACTTGGGTTACGAATTGCTCCGTCGATTCGATGGCCATTGGATGAGATAGGACCAGCATATCGAAGGAATTCTGGTTGAGTTGTTGTTTGGCCAGTTGCCCATTTTCAACGCGTACAATTCTTAGGGCGGTTAGCGGAATGCCCTGTGTCGCCAATTCGTAGAAATGCGAATCACTCTCGACCCAGAGAATTGTTTTTTGTTGGAGTGGATCTGAATTTGCTTTGTCGTCAATTTCAAAATACCGATAAAGATCAAAATAAAAGATGGTCCCTTCGCCGAAGGTCGAAGAGCAAACAATACGTCCTTCGTGGCTCTCGACGATTCGTTTGCAAATTGCCAACCCCAGCCCCGCACCGCCGGGATGATTACTCAGCTGGACAAATGGCTCAAACACATGCCTGAGGTTCTCATTGGCGATCCCGCTACCATAGTCCTGGACAAACAGACGAACTCGGCTCTCTTCATCGGGAATCGCAAATCCAATCGTCACGTCTTGCCCTTCGTCTGAGAACCGAATGGCATTAGCAATTAGATTTACTAAAACCTGCGCAATACGGTTTGCATCCGCGGCGACATAGATGGGTGATTCCGGGTATGAAAACCTTAGTTGGATGTTGTACGGTTTGGCCAGCAGTCCCGTGGAGTCTTTGGCAATCTCAAAAATCGTCGCCAAGTCAGTACGTCCAAACTGAAAATCAATTTTCCCGGCGTTCAGTTTTTCGTAGTCCAAAATGTCGTTGACCAGATCGCCTAGTCGATTGCAATTGCGATATGCGATTTGGGTCAAGTCTTCGACTTCCGCTTCCGAATCAGGCCGGTGCCTAGTATTGGCTAGCATGGCGAGTGCGGTTTGAACCGCGGTCAAAGGCGTTCGCAATTCATGGCTAATGATCGAGATGAATTCGTTTTTGAGCCTTTCCGTCTTTTTCTCTTCTGTCAAATCTCGGATAACGAACGCGTATGAGTGGCTGGCACCACTTTCGACCACATCGCAAGTTGCCTCGACAGGAAAAAAACTTCCCGCTTTTTTTGCGCCGGTTGCTTCAAATGCAGACCCCAACTGGTCAGGTCGCAGAGAAAAAACACCTCGATGATCATACAAATCGTCCGTGCCCACTGGAGGAATCAAAGTCTGGATTTTCAGGCCAACGACCTCTTCGCGCGTGTATCCGAAGATAATTGCTGCTGATGGATTTGCGGTCAGCACGTCGCCGTTTTGGTCCACAGAAATCACACCTGAGCGGATCGAGTCGATGATGGCATTCGGTTGCAAATAATAATGTCCGTCCGCAACCAAATTCTCTTGCAAACTACAACCGTGGATGATTTGAGTCGTGACGCCGAGCAGCGGCCGTAATTCACCAACCAAAGCGTCACCATAGTGGCTCCCATTGGCCAGACCCAACATTCCTATCAACACGTCGTCGCGAACCAATGGGACCCCTAGAAATCGGTTCAATTTAGGGTGACCGACGGGTATTCCGGCAGCGTTGGGATCGTTGGGCGCATCCAATGAAACATAGGTTTTGCCGGTTTTAAGAACTTGACCAAAAATGGTTTCGAGGTTGTCAAAAATCATGCCCCGCTCCGCATTTTCTGCGTACAGTTTTCGCGTTTCGTCATTCCACGCAATGTTGGAAACGGCCAAAGTTTTTATGAACGGACCTTGGTTGTTTTTAAAAACGCGGGCAATAAAACCATATTCGCTTTCCGTCGCACGTAAAAAGACTTCATTCAGCTCGGTGAAAATTTCGAAAGGAGGTTCCTTCTCAATAAACCTGGAGATTAATCGATTTGCAGCATTGCAGAGCGTATCTTCGTCAACACTCAAATATTTCATGGGGAGCTCATTGGTTGGTTAACTTGACATAGAGTCGTTCCAAATCAGTAATCAAGTTATCGATACTAAACGGTTTGAAGATGATATCGGCCCGATATAAATTGCGAAGGATTTCGACAGACTCTGAGTCTACTTTTGCGGTTAGAAAAATACAGGGCGTATGGGCAAATGTTTCAAGTTTGCGGAGATGAGACAAAATGATCTCTCCGGTCATGTCTTTGAGCATCACGTCGAGAACGATCAAATCTGCAGAAATGTTCCCTGCTTCAGCGAGTGCCGCTTTTCCAGAATCAAAATCGTGAACCTCAAAACCATGCTGCTTGAAAAGCAAATTGACGATGCGTCGAATGTCGGGCTCGTCCTCAACGTATAAGATGGTTGTGAATTGCATTTTCTCAATTGGTTGAAAGGAATGCCTCAAATGATCGCAATAGCATCCATCGATAGCGCATTTGCCTCGCGGGCGATCGCCATTTTTCTGTTGGCACTGGGTTTAGGCCATGGTTTAGAGGACACCACGGACACAGCCCAAACTAGACAGGAGAATGCAACGGTCTTTGAAGAAATTACTGCGATCATTGAAAAACACTTTTTCGACTCGGATCGACTAGATCAAAGTTGGCAACGGAAAGTAAACGATTGCAAAAAACGGATTGAAAAGACAAGCAGTTCGATGGAGTTGGAAAAGGAAGTCAATCTACTATTAGCCCAGCTGAAAGTCTCACACACGAAATTCTACAGCAAAGACAATCCAAAACGCTACCAACTTCTGGGAGTTTTTCACAAGCTTTACAACGACGAAAACGACCAATTGTTTGTCTATCCTGGAATCGGATTATCGGGAACCCGACGTGGCGGTAAATTTATTGTTGATGCCGTATTTGATGGGTTTCCGGCGGCCCAGAGCGGCATTCGATTCGGCGATGTCATTGAATCGGTCGGTGGAAAAAAATTTAGTCCGATAAATTCGTTTTCCGAACGAGTAGACCAAGTCGTCGAGCTGCAAGTCCTGCGTGGTAGCCGCCGTGTTAAAGTTTTGTGTAACGTCGTTCCTTTAGACGGCCGGACCATGTTTGAATCCGCGTTAAAAAACAGCAGTCGCGTAATCGAAAGGAACGGAAAGCGAATCGGTTACTTGCACGTTTGGAGTTTTGCTGGCGCTCAATTCCAAGAAATTATCAAAAGCCAAATCCTGTGGGGCCCCTTGGCAAACTGTGATGCACTCGTCTTGGACCTCCGCGATGGCTGGGGTGGAGCGGATATCAACTACCTGAATCTTTTTAGAAAACCGATTGCAAGCATCACCTCCACCATGGCAGACGGTCGCAATCTCAATTTATCTGGAACCTGGAACCGGCCGGTTGCGTTACTGATCAATGAAAGAACTACAAGTGGAAAAGAACTATTCAGCTATGGATTCAAGAAACTACAACTAGGCCCGGTCGTTGGCACCCCAACAGCGGGAGCGGTCTTGGCAGGGCGCTGCTTTTTGCTCAGCAATGGAGACGTCCTGTACCTTGCCGTTGCCGGCGTGGAAGTCGACGGTAAAGCGCTGGAAGGTATTGGCGTCGAACCAACCCTCCGGATCGAACGCGATGCAAGCTTACAACGCGACAACCAGCTTGAACGGACCCTGGAGGTGTTGTTTCATGAGATCGGCCGAAACGCAAAAGAAAGCCCATAAACGGTTACGAATATGGGCTTTGGTTTGTCGAGAGCCGTTGACCTATTCAGCCAAAGTCAAGACGCTGTCGTACTTGATCGACCACGGGAACAAAAATGTTAAACCAACGGCTCGAGACTGGATTCGACAAGTCAAGGTTCCGTTAACCGGATTGATGAATTGTGCAATATTGGCGGACAGATCGACATTGATGGTTTCATCAGCACCGGCGCTGACCAAGTAGGTCTCGACTTCCTCGAATTCACCTGATTTGACATTCTGAATTAATACCGTGCTTTCCAGATTGGACACATTTGCTTGACCTTCGATATCGATGGCCAAAACGGTCAAGTCAGCAGGATTTGGTATCGTAAACACAAACGAAACATCGATTGGACTCGATGTTTTCGTCGGTGTGGCTCCCGAAACGCAGTAACGAAAATCATCAGATACAACAACTGCTTCCAAAATCGCATTGTTGCCAGGAGCACCATTATTAACCAACACGCTATCTGGGAAGAATGTCGGGACATCGTCGAGCGCTGACTCCGCGGGCACGATATCGCCAACAGTTACTTCAGCCATAAACGTCAGTTGGTCAAGCGGAAAAAAGACTTGAGGAATGGCGTCTTCTTGGGGACACATCTCATCCGGATCCGGCATAAAATTCTCTAAATCAAACGTACTGATCAGCGACGCTCGCTCAGGGGTATCGGTCGCAATCACCAACGTTCCCTCGACCACCGTCATTCCGTGCCCCAACGGCGAATCGGAAGTTTCTAAGTCCAGCGGAGATACTGTGGCGACGATTCCCTTGCCAAACGGAAAAACAGTTTCTCCACTAATTGCGTCATAAATGTACAGTCTGCCCGTTTGGTCAAAGTAAATGCCACCAATAAGAGTCGCGAAAGGAGCGCCCGATTTGGGATTAAACAGCAATCCTTCAAACGAGTCAGGAACCCGGTCGTTGTCGCTATCGGCCCACAACGTATTGAGACCAATTCCGCCGTCCGTAATCGCATTTCGGACGGCAAACATCCTGTTTTGGATCGGATTGTACGCCAAATCTGAGAAATCCGTATTGCCAAGCTCCGTTACCAAAAACGTTGCATTTTGAAAACCCGCGCCCGGCATACGAACGACGTCGCCAATTTCATAGTCTTCACCCGGCCCTAGAATGACCAAATCGATTACGTCTCCATTTGCGTCGACATTGAATGCCGCCGAAAGACCGTTGCCGCTACCTCCGATAAGTGGAGTACCAAACGGGAGTGGGCGTGGAGCGTAACCTGTTCCATTTGGCACCAACGTAACCACGAGTCCCAGCGGAGCCGAACCGATTAGCTTTGCATCCGCCGTATCGGGATCAATCTCGTAAAACTCACCATCGCCAACTTCATCATTTGCGACACATCCAATCAGCGTTCCATCGCGAGGCACACCGGTCGACCACTCCAGCCCCACAAAAGATCCGATACTGTCATCTACACCATTGCCATCGAGGTCGGCACCAGAATCCATATTGCCTACAATGAAGTAATTGGCTTCCACTGGTGGATCCGGTTCCTGGTCTTCTTCCGGATAAACCGGAGTGAAATCAAGGAAGACAAGGTTGTCGGGACCACCAGGACCGTTTTGAATAAAGCCAGAATTATTTGTCATGAGCAATTTGACCGGCGTTTGCTCATTCTTCTTTTGAGCGAATACCGACCCAGTCAAAACAAACATCAACAAACAAGCTACCAAGGTCAATCGATACATAGCGTCATACAATTAAATTACAGAATTCTTGCCTGTCCTAATTCTAATCAAAAACAGAACCTGAAACAGACAAATGCATGAATTATTGCCGCTAAAAACAGCCAAATTGCTACGTTACTGGCTGTCTTCTTAGCTCAGTTTTGTTCCACCGCCACCTTCAATCGTTCTAGGCTTTGCTGGTACTCGTAGTTCATTTGAGTTGGAAAAAGCAGGGCGGAATACCCGTAAAACGGGCCGTTTGGCAGCACGCCAGAGCTCGTCCAAGTCACCCGTGTGGATTGGTCACCTGCACGGAGTTCGATTCGACTTTTCATCGTTGGGAACTCACCGAACTTTAAGTCGTACTCGACGTGTTGGTCCGGTTCGCTCGATGTAATCCACATTTTGCCATTGGCTCGACGATCGGACCACTTCTGAATCGCTCCCACTCCCTCAAGTTTTTCGCCGTACTCAATTTCCAATCCCTCAATCCGTTGTTTGCTAAATGTGGACCACTGTTGCCAATTGGGCAATGAGTTGATCTTTGCGAAAACGGTTTCAGGTTCTGCTTCGATCTCGATCGTTGCTGATAATTCATACGAACGCGGCAAACACGAGCCGACAATCAGAACAACGGCAACGAACAGAGACACCAGTGCCATCAATCGAATCAAAATTTTCGCCATCTGCCAATCCACCGCTAACATGGCCCGAAAGTAGATATTGTATTGGCAAATTCATTCCCAGGATAGATTTCATGCTTGCCGACGAATTGACGACGGAATTCCGAAAACGAATTGGTCAGCTTTTAGATCAATCACTTATCAAAATCCATCATTGCGTGGACCAAATCACCGATGAAGAAATCTGGTGGTATACACACTCAGGCGCCAACAGCATTGGAAACTTGATTTTGCATATTGCTGGAAATTTGACCCAGTGGGGAGTACGGCCACTTAATGGAGAGGAAGATGACCGCGACCGCGTTGCCGAATTTAAGCCCGATCAAAACATCCCAAAGCGTGAGTTACTGCAGCAAGTCAATCAGACCGTCACACGCACCAAAACAGTTTTGAAACATCTCTCCGCCGAAAAACTGCTTCAGTCGATCGAAGTACAAGGTTTCACCGTTACCGGCATGGAGGCATTGATTCACACCGCTTGCCATTTCCAAGGTCACACCCACCAGATTATTTTACTAACTCGGCTAATCAAAGGAACCGAGTATCGGATGCAGTGGAGCCCCGAATCCGGCCGTGACCAGCTCCCAATGTAAGTCAAAAACGAGTGGTTACGTTGCTAGCATTTCGTAACGCTTCGCGCTGGTTTCTGCAACGTGCGCCTGCAAACTGATATAGGTCAGCGCATCCAGTTAGATTAGATTTGGTAAAGCTGTTCGAATAGCGCAAGCCGGAATCCGGATCGCTGCGCTTATTGAGCCGGTGGCACACGCCAAGGCCATTCAGTGCCTGCCATGGAAGGCAAATTGTAAACGGAGTTTGAGTTATGAAATTGACCGCCCTTACTGTTGATCGATACGGAGTTTGCGAAAACTTACGATTGCAAGAATTGGGTGAAGGGCTCAATATGATTTTTGGACGGAACGGGTCGGGCAAATCCAGCTTGGCTCGATTTATCCGTAACGCGCTATACGGTTTTTCCATTGACGATCCTCCACACCAGGGAACCGTTGAAATTTCCAAAAATGGAATTCCCTCAACATTGTTTGTCGACGTCGAGCAAGTTGGCCGCGGCGCTTCACCGTATGCCAATAGCAACACCGGAGGCATCGAACGATCCATCTATGACCTCGCCTATCACGTAGATGGTCGCGATTTACCTCAGAAGTCGAATGCGATAGCTGATTTGCTACGACGCAGCTTCCATGTTCCTGAAGGTCGCATTGCGCTGGGCAACGATACCATGTTCAACAACGCAACACAAACCATCGGCGCGTTGCAAGCAAGGATAGACGAGTTGTCTCATCGAATCAACAAATTGGAATCGGAACGCAATCAACTCGTGCATCAAATCGACAGCGAAGAAAACAGTTATCAATCGCGCCGTCGCGAAAAAGAAGACGGGCTGCAACAACTGACCTATCGGATCGAGCAAATTGATCTGTCTCAACTTCAGCATCAAATTGAGACCATCGACGGGCAGATCGCCGATTTGAGACTAAAAATTGACTCAACCCAAAACATCCAATACGTTTCGCAACCTTTTCGCATTTCTGACGGCGTTTCGATTCTTTATCGGCGATTGGATGACATTGATAATCAAATTCGGCGTTGGAGGTTGGTCCACACTGACGTTCAAGAACAGCGTGTTCGCCTGAAAGACGAAATGGTCGTGTGGAATGAAATGACGATGGACTCTTCGTCACATCCCTATCACCGTTCGCGAATTTTGATCGACAAGATCGAAGCCAAGCTGATTTCGACAGAAGACTGCGTCCATTCTTTCTGTAGCGCGCCCGAACGTCACCAAGCTAGAAATGCCACTCAATTGGCGGATGACGTCAAGGAAATGTGCTCACAAATGCGTTCCGATTTGTACAAGTTATGCGACGAACTGGGATCGCAGTACAAGTCCGTTCGTCATCGAACTGCCGCGGCCGAGCTCAAACGATTGCGCCGTTGTTATCACGAGATCGGAGAAAATATAGAATCACTCGTGGACCACCGCCGCGTCATCATCGAAGAAATTCGACAATTGGACCCAGCGGGCGCCGCGGCAATCGTACGATCCGACAATGAATTTTGCACGTGCGCTCAGCACCAGGGATATTTGTTCGCGCGTCGCAAATACGTTGGAGAACTAGAGATGCACCAACGCTCACACGACTTGGTACACTCCGATCCGTTGGTCGACGAAAAAGCAGGTTTGAATCAGCTCAAGCAAAAACGAGCCGACCTAGTCCGAGAACTGGTGCGATTAGAAAACGATTTATCAAATCTAAAATCACAACGCAAAACACTACTTGGAGAGTTGGAATCCATCGGCACGATTGCCGATTTGTCGCATATCCGCTCACAATTGGAAACCACGCAGTCGGAACTAACGACATTGATTGCTGAGCGACAAAACTTGACCAAAGAATTGGATTGGAACAAGACGATTCGTCCGGAACCCAAGAATGCTGTCTTAGAATCTGCTTGTCATTGGATCCAATCTTTGACTCATGGTGAGTTACAATCCGTTTGGCTGTCCAACCAACAACATGTTGTCGATTTGGAAATTGAATCTCGGTCGGGTGAAGCAATCGATTTCCATCGACTAGGTTCCGGTGAGCAACAACAAGTCGTTTTAGGAATTTGCCTTGCGATCGCGGATCATTGTCGCCGATTGGGCAACCCACAGACCATCATTCTCGACGATGTTTTCGTCAACTTAGATCCGTCACTTTTGAACGCGACGTTTAACTCATTGTTGCAGTTCTGTGAACGGGGGAATCAAGCGGTCGCTTTGACGTCTGATCAAACCGTAATGCAATTGGCGGTGGATCGGGGGATTCGCCAATACCAGCTTCCCTCGTTAGATCTTCCGCAGACTTCGGTATCGCCGGAAACGCCCTTAAGCCGACCGGAAAGATCGACGACGATGCCGTTTCGTCCCGATGGACCCGTTGGTTTGGCGCAACGACATCAAGTCGAAGTGAGAAGTTTTGCCAACTATACCTCCCCCATTCGCACCGAATCTCGCGAAGCGCTGCGACCGACGACACCAATTGTGCCGAGAGTTCTCGAAGCTACTGCACTACCTGAATCAGAGCCCTACAATCATGCAAAGATAGATGAAACTTCCAAGATTTCGGAATTGCCGTTAGATCGTCAGACGTGCGATGCGCTCCAGGAGATTGGTGTCGCTTACGTATCGGATCTACTAGAGTTGGATCCGGGTGAAGTTGCAGAGCATGAAATTTGGAGCCAAGCAGAGATTGATCATTGGCAATCATTGGCGTGGTTGCTGATTTGCGTGCCTGCGCTCGATTTTGAGGATGCAGACACTTTAATCGCGTTAGGTATCAATGAGCCGGAACAACTGGAAAGTACTCACGCTCAACAATTGATTGACCGATTGTCGCGTTACCTCAATACCAATGATAATCGTCGGGCGCGCAACCCCAGATCCTATTCTCGCGCCACCGTCAATCGCTGGTATGATTCGCTGGGACAGACCCGCTCTCGCTGGCGGTTGCCCAGCGGTTACAGTCGCCGGAATCGTTGGCGGCGATCAAGTGAAAGCCGAGACCCCAGAGATCGTTCGTGGCGTGAACGCGGGGGTCTGAAAATCAACCGTGAGAACCGTTCGCAACGAGGGCGTTTCGCATTGCCCAGAACGACTCAAGCCGCCGAAAACCGCCGCGACAATCGGCAGACCAACGTTGCGAATCAAGTCGACCGCACTCCGGTAGCTCCTAAAATTGTGCCGTCGGAATCCAAAGATGCCGAACTCAAATTTTACTTGAATCAGTCCGATGACTTGGAAGCGGCTCCATCGATCGGCCCTAAAACCGCAGAACGATTCACAAAAATTGGTGTCAACTCAGTAGGCGATTTCTTAACTCAAACCGCTGAAATGATGGCCACCAAGATTAAATACAAACGCATCTCAGCTGACGTTATTCGCCAGTGGCAAAACCAAGCGAGAATGGTTTGTCGGATCCCCAATCTTCGTGGCCATGATGCTCAATTGTTAGTCGCTTGCGGAATCACCGAGCCGGAAGATTTGGCTGCTCAATCTGTCGAGAAACTTTTCGCCATCATTCAACCGTTTTCCGAAACCAAAGAAGGCTTGAAAATCATTCGTGGCGGTAAACAACCCGATTTAGACGAAGTCAAAGACTGGATCGATTGGGCCAAACAAACGCGATCGCTACAGGCGGCTTAGGCCAATTGGATCGACGATACATTCGTTTCGCAGCATCGTGCTGGTGTTAATCCGCGGCGATCGGTCCGGCCGATCGAATCGCTTCACTCGCTTGGTCTTCGTACTTTTTAAAATTCTCGTTGAATTGGGCGGCCAGTTTTTTGGCCGTCGTATCGAACTGGTTTTTGTCGTTCCAAGTATTTCGCGGATTCAACATTTCCGATGGCACGCCCGGACATGCAGCGGGGAATGACAACCCAAAAATTGGATCAGTATCGAATTGCGGGCCACGCAGTGATCCATCATGGATCGCGTCAATAACGGCTCGGGTGTACGGCAACTTGATCCGATCGCCAACACCATACGCACCACCGCTCCAGCCGGTATTCACCAACCAAGCGGCCGCATCATGTGACTTCATCATTTCCGCCAATAATTCGGCGTACTTCGTCGGGTGCCAAACGAGAAAAGCTGCACCAAAACACGCGGAAAAAGTTGTCTCCGGGTCGGTGACCCCCATTTCCGTTCCGGCTACCTTCGCCGTGTAACCACTGATGAAATGATACATCGCCTGTTCCGGCGTCAGTTTGCTAACTGGAGGCAAGACTCCAAAAGCATCACAAGTCAACAAAATGATGTTTTTTGGATGAGAACCAACACAAGGAATTTTCGCATTGTCAATGTATTCGATCGGGTAAGAGCAACGCGTATTCTCAGTGATCGACACGTCATAGAAATCGACATCATGCGTGACCGGATCTTGAACTGTATTCTCCAGAATGGAGCCATAGCGAATGGCGTTGTAGATTTGTGGTTCCTTATCGGCCGAAAGATTTATACATTTGGCATAGCATCCCCCTTCGATATTGAATACGCCCGTTTTCGTCCAACAGTGTTCATCATCGCCAATCAAATTACGATTCTGGTCTGCGGACAGTGTTGTTTTCCCGGTTCCCGATAACCCGAAAAACAGAGATACATCCTTGTTCGCTTGCCCTTCATTGGCCGAACAATGCATCGACAAGATCCCATTCTTGGGCATCAGGTAATTCATCACTGTAAAGATACCCTTCTTCATTTCTCCGGCATACTCGGTTCCCAGGATGACCATTTCCCCACGCTCAAAATTGAGCGCGACGCACGTGTCGCGATCTACACCTTCCACAGCCGTATCAGCCTTTTGCTGGCCAGCGTTGTAAACGACGTAATCTGGCTCGCCAAACTCTTCAAGCTGCTTCGCCGTTGGCCGAATCAACATGTTATGCATAAATAATGCGTGATAAGCTCGCGAACAAACGATTCGAACTTTGATTTGGGTTTCCGGATCCCATCCGGCAAACGCGTCTAAGACATACAAGTGTTCCGAGCTATCCAAAAAATCGAGCGCGCGGGTGCGAACCTGTTCATAGGATGCTTCCGACATTGGCATGTTGATTTCGCCCCACCAAACATCATCATGAACCGAACTTTGGTCGACGACTCGCTTATCTTTGGGAGAACGACCTGTCTTTTCCCCACTCTTTGTCGCCAATCCACCGCTACTGGTGATCTGGGCCCCATCATAAAGGACCGCATCTTGGTACAAACGTGCTGGCGCGGCATTTCGAAGTACACCATTTGGAAAGTTCCCTTTATCGATCAATGCCATTCTGGAGTTCGTAACTGATGCCATTATTCCACCAAAGTTGATTCGTTTTATTCAGTACTTGCGCGTATGAGAATTTTGTATTTGGAATTGCGCAGACCACCCGATGACAGGTTGACTGTTGGTGGTCTAGCAAGCGTTGCAGCGAGCGATGCAAGGGACCAAGTGTATCTTACGGCGCCCTCGTGATAAGCCTTTTTGTCGGAATTTCAAGTAACTTTTGGTGTCTTTCAAACAATTTTCAAAGCACTTCCAAACGCGGCTTTTGAACTAGCCGCATCGGCATCCAAGCGATAGATTGCAAGGATAAGCTCTAGTTTCGCTGAGGTAGGAATGAACAACACTCCCGGCCAAAAATTTCGTCAAGCGTTGATTGAAGAAAAGCCTCTACAAATCGTCGGCACGATCAATGCGTTTTGTGCGCGACAAGCAGAGTTGGCAGGATTCAAAGCCATCTACTTGTCGGGAGCCGGTGTGGCCAATGCGTCTTGGGCATTGCCGGACCTGGGAATGACGTCGTTGTCGGATGTACTAGAAGACGTTCGCAGAATTGTTGCGGCAACATCGCTACCACTTCTGGTCGATGTCGATACGGGATGGGGCAATGCGCTGTCCATCGCAAGGACCATTCGATCGTTGATTGCCGCTGGTGCAGCAGCCATTCACATCGAAGACCAACAAGCCGCTAAACGATGTGGCCATCGACCCAATAAAGCGCTGGTGCCAACCGCGGAAATGGTCGATCGAATTCATGCTGCGGTTGATGCACGGATGGACGAATCATTTGTAATTATGGCCAGGACCGATGCCATCGCTGGTGAAGGCGTGGCGTCGGCAATCGAGCGTTGCCAAGCTTATGTCACAGCAGGGGCCGACATGATTTTTGCCGAGGCGATTACCGAGGTGGATCAGTATCGACAATTCACTCAAAGCATCAGTGTTCCCGTTCTGTCTAATATGACCGAGTTTGGCAAAAGCCCGCTGATGACGGTTGACGAACTAGCCCAAGTAGGCGTCTCGATGGTCCTGTATCCCCTGTCGGCGTTCCGAGCGATGAGTGCCGCAGCGGAAAATGTTTACGCCGAAATTCGAAATAAGGGTTCCCAAATTCAAGTAACCGGTACAATGCAGACTCGGGACCGACTCTACGAAGTCCTTGAATACCACAAATACGAAAAACAAATCGACAGCATTAACGCAAAAGGCAACCAACACCATGACAACTGATATCGCTGCAAAAAACAAGAAGGCAGGAGGACTTGCTGGAGTCGTTGCTGGCGAAACTGCGATTGCGACCGTTGGGAAAGAAGGCAAAGGACTATCCTATCGCGGCTATTCGATTCATGACTTGGCCGAATCTGCGACGTTCGAAGAAGTCGCCTTTTTACTGCTGTTCGATCACTTGCCCAACCAGAAAGAATTGGACGGCTTCAAAGCTCGATTGCTTAATCATCGGCACCTTCCCGATCCGCTGATGCGAACGCTTCAAGACATTCCTAGAAATGCACATCCGATGGACGTGCTCCGGACCGGTTGTTCTATGCTAGGTGTTCTAGAGCCGGAAGCTTCGTTTACCGACCAGGTACCCAAGACGGAACGATTGTTGGCCACCTTGCCATCGATGTTATTGTATTGGTATCGCTATACGCATGATGGAATTGAGATTGATTTTGATTCTCCGGAAGAGTCCATTGCTGGCTTCTTCCTCGACAAGTTGCATGATCGAACGCCGAGCGATCTACACCGACGAGCCATGGACGTTTCGTTAATCCTATACGCCGAGCACGAATTCAATGCGTCGACGTTTACAGCGCGCGTTTGCACGGCAACTTTGTCTGATCTGTATTCCGCGATTACTGGCGCCATTGGTACGCTTCGCGGTCCTCTCCACGGAGGTGCAAACGAAGCGGCCATGGAATTGATCGAACAATACGACTCGCCCGATGCCGCCGAACAAGGCATTTTGGAGAAACTTACTAACAAAGACAAAATCATGGGTTTTGGCCACCGGGTTTATACGGTGTCCGATCCGCGAAATGAAGTGATAAAAGCCTGGGCGGAAAAATTGGGAAGTGAAGTTGGCGATACTATCCTGTATCCCGTTTCCGAGCGGATTGAGCAAGTCATGTGGCGTGAGAAAAGGCTATTCCCGAATTTAGATTTCTTTAGTGCATCGGCCTATCACTTTATGGGAATTCCAACGTCGCTTTTCACTCCGATTTTCGTGTTGTCGCGCGTCTCCGGATGGGCGGCCCATGTTTTCGAACAACGAGCCAACAATCGACTGATTCGCCCGGGAGCGAATTACATTGGCCCCGAGGAACAAGACTGGATTGCAATTCAGGATCGAGACTAGCTTGATTATTGACCTGTGGCTCGCCCGGGAATCCGTGGGTCATGTGCACCGACAAACATTTGGCTGACAGAATCAAAACCAATCGCTTGGCTGACACCCGCACCCGACGATCTAACGACTCGTAGTTTGTGATTCAGCTTCCGTAGACCCTCGCGCATTGACTCCGGCACAGTCTCTTCAACCATGATCAAGTCGGGAGACCATTGATGGTGGATGCGCGGTTGCGCAATTGCTTGCGGAACTGGCATGCCTAGATCCAAATGGTTGATGATCGCCCACACAGCCTGTGTAATGATCTTAGGGCCTCCGGCAGCGCCCACCGCCAAAATCGGTTCACCATTTTTGAAAACAATCGTCGGACTCATGCTCGAAAGCGGACGTTTTCCGGGCGCGATTAAGTTGTTTTCTGAACCGATCAATCCGTATGCGTTGGGCACGCTAGGTGCGATCGCAAAATCGTCCATTTGATTATTCATCAACACGCCGGTTCCAGGAATGATTACTTTCGAACCAAACGTGGTATTGATCGTCGTGGTTATGGCGACCCAGTTTCCGTCTTGATCGGCTGCCGTCAAATGAGTCGTATGCTTCTCAAATACATCCGATTCCGCGTTGGGGGGAGTACCGTGCGATTTCACTTCTGACGCATGTCTCAAGTCAATGCGTGCGGCGAGTTTTTGGGCATAGGCTTTGGAGACCAGCTGTTTGGGGACCTTGACGAAATCAGAGTCGCCCAACCAATACGCTCGATCTGCAAAAGCCAGCTTCATCGCTTCGACAACCACATGGTTCATTTGCACTGGATCGTCTTCATAAATTTTGCTCAGATTGAAAGATTCAAGGATATTTAAAATCTGAGCAACATGGATGCCACCCGAACTAGGCGGTGGAAACCCGACAATCTCAAAACCACGATAGGTCGTCTTGATTGGACGACGAATCTTGATTCGATAGTTAGCAAAATCCTGTTGCGTCATAACGCCGCCGTTTGCCTTCATCCACTTTCCCGTGTCTTTCGCGAACGCCCCGTGATAAAACCAATCCACTCCGTGGTTGGCAATGGCACGATAGGAATTTGCCAAATCCGTTTGACGCAACTTTGCCCCGTGCTCGAGTGCCCTCCCTTCCGGGGTCAGCAACACTTCGGCGGTTGACCGAAACATTTGCAACTTTTTTTGGTTGGTGCGAATGCGATTTGCAAACGGCTGGCTAATGCTGAATCCTTGTTCCGCAATCTCCGCTGCTGGGAAGATGACATCCGCGAGATTTAGCTTCCCGAATTCTTTGATTGCATGATCGTAAGCAGCCAGTGCGCCCGGCACGCCGATTGCCAGCGCACCCAATTGTGAATCTTGGCCATCCGGTTTTCCATCCTTAACAAACATGTCTCGATGGGCCGCTGCGGGTGCCATTTCGCGACCGTCGATGGCGTGCAATGTTCCGTCAGAACTGCGAATCAATATAAAACAGCCACCGCCAATTCCGGAGTTGTATCCATCGACAACGCCCAACGTAACGGCCGTCGCGATTGCGGCATCGATCGCATTACCACCTTTGTCAAAGGCTTCGATACCTGCTTGAGTGGCAAGCGGATGGACCGAAGCAACCATGTTGATTTTGGAAGCTGCCGAATTATGTTGCTGTCCATTGGAATAAGATGGGACAACGACCAATAACAATAGGAATAAAGCTCTCATATCAACGTTGCTCGCAATAAATCCGCTTGTGACAATGTGACTTGCAAAAACAATAGCATGTGCTCTAAGTTAACATCATGTCAACCAATCCTCCTGATACCGACAACGACGGCGATCACGAAGCCCCCCAACAGGAGTTGTCGTTAGAACAACTAAGCCAAGCTTACGCTCAAGTCATGCGCGAGCAAGGTCGACCGGAGGATGCCGACGGTCCAATGGAAACCGAAGACGATGTCGCCGCGTCAGAAGAAGAACCAAAAGAAGAGGCTAAACCGACGAAGAAAAAGAAGGCACTAGAGGCCGTCGACGCCGAAGACAACGCAGCATGCCCAGTGTCACCCAAGTCAATCGTAGAAGCCATTTTGTTTGTTGGAACGCCAAGCGGAGTCAAAATGTCACTTCGTAAAATCGCCGCAGTCATGCGTGATGTAAGTCCGAAAGAAGTAAAAAAAATCATTGCCGAACTCAACAAATCCTATCAAGACGAGAATGCGGCGTACCGGATTGTTGGCGAAAATGGTGACTACAAAATGAAATTGACCGACGACTTGCTGCCTGTCCAAAACCACTTTTTTGGACGGAACCGCCCAACGAAGTTGGCGCAAGGAGCGATCGATGTGCTGGCAATTGTCGCCTACAACCAGCCCATCACGCGAAAGCAAGTCGATCAAATCCGCAAGCGACCTAGCGGTAACGTGCTGAATCAATTACTCAAACGAGAGTTGATTCAAATCCAAGAAGCCGATGGTACTCAGGAAACAGCCTATTCCACTTCCGACCGGTTCCTTAAGTTGTTTGGACTCGGGACTTTAGACGACTTGCCACAAACAAGCGTCGTTTCGGACTTGGAAGAACTAACCGACGCCTAGACGCAACAAGACGTCTAGCAAAGTGGATTAGCTACCCCCAGTCAGTTTAGTACAATCTTGTCGAGCGCAGCGGTTAGACGAAGCTTGCAACTGCGGTTGAAACTATGGAAAACCCCAACTCGTCACCCAGAGTATCTAGTATGAACGCTATCCGCATGATCGCCTGTATTGGACTTTCGTTGGCAAGTTTGCTCCCTCTCAACGCTCAAGAATCACTTGAATTTTCTTTGCCTTCCGTTTCCGGCAAGCCAATCTCCGTTTCGAATTCCTACTATGATTCCTACTTAGTCGTTTGCTTTCTTGGCAATGAATGTCCGATCGCGAGACATTATGCCAAACGTCTGGTTGTCGTTGGGCAACAATTCAAAGAGCAAGGCGTCAAAGTGATTGGAATCAACAGCAATTCACAAGACTCCATGGTCGAACTCAAAAAATTCTCATCAGAGCTTGATCTCGATTTTGATGTTTTGAAGGACGTTGACAACGAAGTTGCGGATCGCTTCAATGCCAAACGTACACCGGAAGTTTTTGTCTTGGATAAAGACTCAAAAATTCAATACCACGGTCGCATTGACAATCAATATGCGCCTGGCGTCAATCGATCTGTAGCGACAGAAAATTATTTGGTGCAAGCTTTGAGTGAGCTGCTCAACGGAAATGCCGTTTCTGTGCCCAATACCGAACCGGTCGGTTGTGTCATCGGTCGCAAAAAAGTCCCTGCCGAGAATCCAACGGTGACCTACACCAATCAAATCTCTCGCCTGATTCAACAACACTGCTTGGAATGCCATCGTTCTGGCGAAATAGGCCCCTTTGCTCTTGAATCCTATGACGAAGTCAACGGTTGGGCCGAAATGATGGTCGAAGTCGTCAACGAAGGGCGAATGCCGCCTTGGCACGCAACGAACGATCACCGAGAACTTGTCAATGCGCGATTGATGACCGATTTGGAAAAAAAGCTGTTGGAGCAGTGGTTGGAACAAGGGACCCCCTTTGGCGAAACGGCGGAGCTGCCTTCGCCGCGTAAATTTACCGAGGGTTGGAGATTACCAAAACGACCCGACAAAGTTATTGCCATGCGACCGACTCCCTATACCGTTCCCGCCTCCGGCACGGTCGAATACCAATACTTCGTCGTCGACCCTGGTTTCAAGCACGATATGTGGATCAGCGCGGCCGAAGTCATTCCCGGAAACCGCTCAGTGGTGCATCATAGTATTGTGTTCATCCGACCACCAGACGGAGTCGCGTTTCGTGGTATCGGATGGCTTGCAGCCTACGTTCCCGGACAGGCAAGTCGCATTTTTCAAGACACTCATGCCCGATTGATTCCGGCAGGCTCAAAACTTGTTTTTCAACAGCACTACACACCGAACGGTGTCGCCCAACAAGACGTAACTCAAATCGGACTTGTGTATGCCGATCCCTCTAAAATCACGCATGAAGTTTTTACGTTGGCCGCACTCAACCAAGAACTTGAAATTTCACCTGGCGACTCAGATGCACAAGTGGCTTCAAAATTGCGATGGTTTCCCAGCAACGGCCGGCTGTTATCGGTAGCACCGCATATGCATTATCGTGGTAAGGCGTTTGGACTCTTTAGCATTGAGTCGGGTGCGCGACATCCGTTGGTCGAGGTCCCCAACTACGATTTCAATTGGCAACACAATTATCAGTTTCGCCAACCCCTTGCGCTGGAAAACGTCGATGCATTGGAAGTCGAGTTCAAATTTGACAACTCATTGGATAATCCATTCAATCCCGCGCCCCACGAAACGGTTATGTGGGGGGATCAGACCTGGCAGGAAATGGCTGTCGCCTTCTTCGAAATCGCTCAACCCATCAACGACTCAATCACACATCGAACCAAGCCAAACATCTCTGTCAACAACATTGCGGATTCAAAGTCTGCAACCATTGTCGACCGTTTATTTAAGAAACACGATACCAATGGGGACCGCTTTTTGATACGCGATGAAATGCCGCGTGCCATCAGTCGATTCAAATTCTCCGAATACGATCTGGACAGCGACGGAAAATTGAGCGAGTCCGAGTTGCTAACGGCAATCCAACTTCGGATGGACAAAGGAAAATAACAGCACCTTTAATGTCTTCGATAGAGTATAGAATTTGAAAGTAGGCCGTGTCCGAAATCTTTGACCGGTCAACCGGTTGGATTGTAAATCGCCCGACAGTCTCAGTTGGGTTGCTGTTGTTATTGACAGCAATTGCCATAGTCGGGTATCGCTCGCCGAAGCTGTTCGACGGCGTGTTTGGTGCCGAAGCCCACGATTCAAACGCACTTCAAGATCGTGAAATATTTGAGGCCCCCCCCGACGTACAAGAAGTCAGTATTCAGGCTGCCGATGCGATTTTGGTTGCCGAATCCGATTCGTTTTTTACTCCTTCGGGCGCGAAGGCAATGCGAGCGGTTGTCGAGGCACTGGAATCGCTGCCTCACATTGAACAAGTCGTTTGGCTAGATAATGTTCCGGTCATCAACATTTTTGGATTGCCCGAACCGTTGCTTCCACGGGATAGCAGTTCGGCCAACTTGTTCGCTGCGGCCAAAAAGAAATCACTCGCCCATCCGTTGGCGCGCGGCCAATTTTTGTCTGCCGATGCGCGCACGATGTTATTGATGATCAACTTTGATTTTTTGATGATCGAGAATGACCAAGATTGCCAGGGTTTGATCGATGAAACGGCAACGCAAGCCGCAGAAAAATTCGACGACGTCGACATCGATTTTATCGTCACCGGACGAGTTCCGTTTTTCTTGACCGCGATGGATAGCCATGAAAGCAACCGCTTGAAGTATCAGATTATCGGATACAGCATGATTGCCATAATGAGCATCATTTTGTTTCGCGGATTTGTCGCTGTGTTGATAGTTGCGTTAGCACCGGCTCTGGGCGTCTTTTGGACTTTGGGAATCATCCGGTTCTTTGATTTCCAAGACAGTCCGTTTAACGATGTCGTGCTACCCATTTTAATCAGCTTGGTCGGATTTACTGACGGTGTTCACTTGATCGTCCAAATTCGTCGTAACCGTGCTGCTGGCATGCCGGCCTTCGACGCCGCCAAACTAGGGATTCGGAAAGTCGGCCTGGCGTGTGCGCTGACTTCGTTGACGACCGCCATCGGATTTGGTTCGCTGTCTCTGGCCCATCACGAATTGGTTCGTGAATTTGGATGGTCCTGTGTCATTGGAGTCACGCTGACTTTTTTCGCCGTTATCACAGTCATTCCACTGGCGTGCGCTTCTTGGTTGGGCACCAGAGTCCATGTTGGACACGATCGTGGACTGATCGACAAAAACTTAAATCGCATTTCTTCAATCATCGACGTCGTGCTGTCGCGGACGAAAACGTTGAGCGTGATGGGCATTGTTACGACCGCTGCGCTAATTTGCATTTCATTGACGTTAACTCCGGACGAACGCCAAGGAAATGCGGTTCCCGAGTCCTCTGATGCATCCATCGCGATTCGCAAACTCGACAAAGCGATGGGCGGTTTAGAGCATTCCAATGTCGAAATCTATTGGAAACCAGAAATCAAATCCGACGATCCTCGAATCTTGCAAGTCGTGCGTGAAATTGATAATTTCTTCGCCAACGAAGAACTGATCGGGCACCCGATGTCCATTTGCAACTTACTCGATGCCTTACCAGGCGAGGGCGCAGACGACGATCGAATGTCAATGCTGGAACTGCTACCACCGCCGCTAAAACGCGCATTTTTTACGCCGGAGTATCGTACGGCCCAGGTCACGTTTCGTGTTCAAGACCTTGGTATCGCCAGCTACGGCCCCGTGTTCAAACGCCTTCAAGATCGGCTGGACAAACTGACCAAAGAGTATCCAGGATTCGAATTTAGCCTTTCCGGTTCTGCGATTTGGCGGTGGGAACACCTGTATCAGATCGTAATCGATTTGGCGACAAGCTTAGGAACCGCGAGTTTCATCATTTTCTTGGTTCTTTCATTGGCTTACAAATCTTTGAAGATTGGACTAATTTCGATCATCCCAAACCTGTTTCCGTTAGCTGTAGCCGGCACGTATTTAGTTTTGAGCGGGCAAAACTTAGAAATTGTCATGGTTTGTGCATTTACGTGTTGCCTAGGAATTGCAGTCGACGACACCATCCATTTCTTAACACGATATTTAGAAGAACGAAAGAAAGAGCCCAACGAAGAATTGGCAATTCGCAATGCATTTACCGGCGTCGGCACGGCTCTGATCATGACGACCATTGTTTTGGTCGCCGGATTCATGACCGTGCAATTTAGCGATTCTCGCGAGCATCGAATTTTTGCGTCTTTGGGTGCCATTACCGTTGGAGCAGCATTGTTCGGAGACCTGATTTTCCTTCCCGCGATATTGGCCCGATTTAATCGGCGCGACAAAAAATCGACTTAGTCCGTCGTTCGCCTGGATTCAGTGATGGGATCGTCGATTTGCCTGGTCGGTCGATTGCGCCATGACATCGCTCCGGCTAAGACGAACGACAAAAGTACAAATGCCAAGAAATAGTAGCGAGGCCAAGCGATGGCCTGTTTTCCTTCTTGTTTCTTGGCCTCGGTTCGCGAGTCGATCCCGACCGCCCAAAATGTGACCGCCGTTCCCAAGGCAATGGCAACAATGTTGGTAAAAAACAACAACAAAGCACCGACCGAGAGCTCAAAATCAAGAACGGATAAGGCGATCCCTGAGGTTGCAATCGGCGGAACCAACGCCGCCGCAATGGCAACGCCAGGCAAAGCCGAAACTAAGTTAGGCCGGCCCATCGCATACGCGGCAGCAATGCCACTGACAAACGCGACAAACCAATCCAACAACGTTGGGTGGCCGCGAAATTGAAGTTGAGCATTGGCCGTTTCGATCCCTTGAAACAACATGCCAGTCTTGTTGCCAAGCGTTAACAAAAGCCCAATCACCAACCCCACGGCGAACGCGACACCGAATCCCGATAAGACGGATTTGACTGAGGTTTTCACCAAACGTTCATTGCTTTGAACCAACGAGAATCCGATCCCGACAAGGGGCGTCATCAACGGCGCGACGAGCATTGCACCAATCACCACGGCACCCGAATTTTGAACCAACCCCAGCGCCGCGATCATCGTCGACAGGACAATCAACGCCACAAAATCAAAATCAAAATTCGAATTCAAATTAAGCCGATCGACCAATTTTATTCGCTGCTCCCGATTCATCTGTGGGACGCGCGCCCGAATCCAGAGCCGGATTTCGTTCAACAGACGACTTGATAACGGAACGCCATCACGAACGACCACCAAACTCGAACGGATATCTGGTGTTCCCCAAGGCCGCATCAGACTGCTAATTTTTCGCAGGTTCCGTGTCCCAACCATGACTAGATCAGGATGATTCTTGCCGCAATGTTTCTCGATAGCAGAACGGAGATTGTCTTGAAGTACAATCGTTTTCGGAATTTGAGATAAATCGACTCGGACATTTTTATCCAAGCGATCCAATTGATACTTGGCCACTTGCATTGCCAAGCGATCATCGTCTGGGCGAACGTAGACCAACGATAGCTCGCCCGCGAATTTTTCAATCAGGCGCTGCGCCCGGTCCAATGCAACATCCGTTTCCGGATCGCCATCCGTTACCACAACGGCGTTTACCGGTCGTTCGAAATCGTCAGCACCGCCTCGAACAACCATCGTCTGACAAGGCGTCTCCATCAACAATCTGTAAATCCAATTGTCTGCGTCGTCAGCATTTCGAGTTGACTCGCGACCGGGAATCAACAGCAACCGGATGTCCATGTCCTTCATATCGTTGACAAAGGCCGATTCTGGATCAGGGCTTTGTATCTCGCGAACTAAGACTTGGCACTGAATCGCTTTCTCATCTGTTGAAGATCCAGCGGACCGGTGTACGCGAAGTTGATCTGTATCCAGTTCATTGGCAAGTTGCAGAACCTCTTTGGCAAGATTGTTTTCGTCTGCATTTCCGTCGTTTTCGATGTCCCTCCATTGCTGTTTCCCTTTGGTTTTTCTGGGAACGACAACCAGCAGGTTAGTTTCGTCTGCAGCGGCAAACCGTGCCGCCCATCGAACCACAGTTTCCACTTCGTTCTTGTTGGTGACAAAGGCGGCGACAGTCATTTTCGAAGGTTACATCTATCCTTGGTTAGCGAAATGGAAGCAATATAGGCGAACTCGAATCTATCGGCTAGCGGTTGCTACACACACTCAATTTTTAACAAAGACGATTTGCTCAAAGGGCTCAGCAACTCGCAATTCCGCATTATTTTTGTATGGTAGAAGTAGATATCTTGATCCGTTTAAAAGTTTTGGTGGTAATTCATTGAGTTTCGAAGAAGAAGAAATCGACTCGCACCAGTTTTTTATGCAACAAGCGCTGACTCAGGCTCAGGCAGCCTTTGAAGCAGACGAAGTCCCCGTCGGTGCGATCATCGTCAATAAAGGCAGAGTGATTGCGGCTGCCCACAACCAAACGGTCGCATTGAAAGATGGAACGGCCCATGCAGAAATGCTTGCCATTACCCAAGCCGCTGAATTTATCGGAGATTGGCGGTTAGAAAGATGTACATTGTTTGTAACGTTGGAACCTTGCGTGATGTGCGCTGGAGCAATCGTCAATTCACGTGTCCCAAGAGTCGTGTTCGGTGCATTTGACCCCAAAGGCGGAGCCGTTGGTTCGGTTTACAACGTGCTTCAAGATGAGCGACTGAACCACCAGTGCGATATAACCGGCGGTGTGCAGTCCGAAGAATGTGGTTCGATTCTGACCGAGTTTTTTAAGCGAAAAAGAATGATGGGCAAAAAATGACGTCGGTCGATCCACATTCGGAAAAGATTGAACCGGCGTGGCAGCTTTCATCAACGCCAATCGTTTTAGTTTGGATTGCGTTAATGATTTGGTGCGCGCTGTCGTTAACTTCAAAATGGGCCTATCAGCCGCCTCGCCCCCGACCCAAATCGGTCGGCAATCATGTGTTTTCCGCCGAGCGGGCCGAGCGATTTCTCCAAGAAATCGTGGGCGATGGTATTCCGCACCCTGCTGGCTCAACTCAAAACACGATCGTCGGCGACCGCATCAAACGCCGACTGGAGTCCTTCGGCTATGAAGTCCAAGAACAAATGGCCGTTCGAAAACCAGGAGTTCGACGCACGAATGACGATCCGACGACCGTACCCTTGCGAAATCTATTGACCATCAAAAAGGGCAACAACAATTTAGGATCCGTGATGTTGGTCGCTCATTACGATTCGGTGCCCTATGGGCCCGGAGCTTGCGATGATGGCGTGGCGGTAGCGGCGTTGCTTGAAGTCGCACGGATGGCAACGACTGAGTTAAGAGTTGGTCGCGAAGTCATCTTCTTGTTTACCGACGGGGAAGAATACAACCTGCTTGGCGCTCGAGCCTTCGTTGAAGAAAACGAGATTTCCGCACGCGTCGAATTCGTTGTCAATTTCGAAGCGCGAGGTACGAGTGGACCAAGTTTAATGTTTCAAACTAGTGCCGACAGTTCTCAGATCGTCTCACTGTTTTCTAAATCCGTGCGGCGGCCTGTCACTAGTTCTTTGTTTGAGGAAGTCTACAAACGCCTTCCCAATGATTCCGACTTTACGATTTTCCGGGACCAAGCCAACATGCGCGGACTTAATTTTGCTTTTATTGGAGATGCGCAGAATTATCACACCGATAATGACAATTTTGAAAATGCCAGCCGAAGCAGTCTCCAACATCATGGAGAAAACGCTTGGGGCTTGTTGCAAAACTTGGTTGAGCTCAAAGAGTGTAGCCCCACGGATAGTAAGTCCGTCTATTTTGACTTTTATGGACGAGGCATTATTCGTTGGGAAGCAAGCGTGTCAAAACCCATCAGCGTCGTTCTATTCGCGCTAGTGTTGGTTGCTGGGCTATACTCCAGTTCGCAATTCACGGCTTTCGAATTTGGCAAAGCATGCCTGGTCCTTTTGTGCTCAATTTTGATCGTCGCCTTCGTAACGCTGGCGTTAGATTTCTCGTATCGGCTCCAAAATCGTTTTAGCCCTCCATGGATCAAGTACCCCACTGTCGTCGCATTTGCGTTTTGGTGCCTGGGCATCGCGTCCAATCTCTGGCTGTTGTCTTGGTTTAAGCTTAATGAACGCGCAGTTTGGGTCGCCGTTTGGATCGTTTGGTCACTACTGGGCGCATTGTCC
Organism: Mariniblastus sp.; assembly: GCA_965263475.1. Lineage (GTDB taxonomy): Bacteria > Planctomycetota > Planctomycetia > Pirellulales > Pirellulaceae > Mariniblastus. Next base: position 4,161,946 of record OZ253677.1, on the reverse strand, counting down.
GCGTTTTACTTGACCGGTGCTTGCTACTTATTTCTCATACCAACGGCCATCGCAGTCATTTCCAAGGCCTGTTTGTCGCGACACCTTCCTGGAATTGCTAACGTGATTTCAGCTTCTTCTGCAAGCCTATTATGGATGCCACTGGGAGTCTTGTTTTACGATGCGCTCGGTTTCGCGACGATTGCTGATTTGATGTTCCGCATGATTGTTCTCAACGTGACATTACTGCCGTTGATCGCCAACACCGCGTCCAAAGACTGTTCGAAACTCTCGTGGCTCGCATTCGCCACATCGATCGTTGCAGTCATTGTGGCGATCATTTTGAATCCAGCCGGCTAAACGAAAAAGCCACATCACTAACGGGATGTGGCGGTTGAACTTTGCAATGTGCGATCGTCTAGCGGCCCATCATCTCCTTTGCCATATCATCGAGACCATCTGGTTTCTTGATATTGACGATAACGGAATTGCCTTCGACCGTGGCTTTTAGTTGATCCAGCACCTGTTTAGCCATCTCTTTAGCTTTATCGTCGACAGGGGCGTTGCTCAATTGCGATTGGCCCATGAATTTCCCCATACCCAGCAGCCCATCAATACCACTTTGCAGGTTCTTGGTTGCCTCATCATCTTTACCAGAAGCGCGCAACGTGAGCAGGTCGTCGGAATCAAAATCCAACCCGATGCTCAATCCAGCCAAATCATCCACCAAATTCAACATCGGCTCTGCACCAGAAGGCGCCGTCGCTTTCGCTTGCTCCATCATCATGTCAACAACCTCACGGTTGCTTTCTAGGTCAACGCTAACTCGGAACGCGTTGCCTTTAGCAATCTGCTTCCAGTATCCGGCAAGCGATTTGGAGACGACGTTGCGATCCTTCAGCATCACGTATCGCTCGGTTCCCATTTCAATCGTCGTGCTGTTGACTGAGTGAACCCGTAGATTTGGAGGTTCTGCGCCACTACTTGGGCTGTAATAGGTCTTACCATTGACGTTATGTTCTTTCGAACCTTGGTCTTTAATTCCGTCAAGCAATTTTTTTGCCGCATCGGATTCCGAGAACTCAAACCGAACAAAAAAGTTAAACGGCAGATCTTCGCCGGGGCGGGGCTGCATGGCAGATGGATCAGCAGGTATTTGAATGCCGCCGAAAATCCGATTGACTTTGGTGAAATCAAAATTCTCATCACGGGGAATGCCTTGTTGATCCATCATCTGTTGGAAGTCCATATTTTTCAACGGCGGCAAATCCAATATTTCTTTCAAATTCAAATCGAACATGATCGAAGCGCGTTCGTTGTCGCTCAATGGTCCGTCGTTGGATTGGGCAGCAGATTGCGTTGATCCAGAACCAACAAATAGTGCCACCAGGACGGCGATCAAGCATTTACAATTACTCAAGTTTTGGAGCATTTTTTTCCTCTATTATTTTTGTTATTCCCGTTTAAACCCAGGAGCGTAAACGACGCAAAAACTATATCGCATCGGCTGTACGCACTTCATGCACTCATTGTTGCAAAATTCTGGTGTTTAGGGCCTTTTTAACGAACTATTTCCGGCGATTCTGAGTTTCGATTTTAAGGTTCCGTTAAGCGTTAAATTCGCTTAACGCGTTAGTATCCAGCTATACCTTGTTAATCGTATTGGCCGCACGACTTCCCGTTTCGTGTGCGGTTTGCCCATTGTCGAGTAAAAAGGGCGCCGGTTCGCCGGTCGACATCTCCAATGTACGTGTTGGAAACGCGAAACCAACGTTCAATTTTTCTGCCAATTTAAGAATGTCTCGAATCAGGCAGTGGCGTTCGCGCAACTCGGATGTCCAGTCCGGACAATCAAAAAAGATGTACAGCAGAATATCGATCGAACTTTGGCCCAAATTATTGACGTATACATGTGCCAATTCGCTCTTGGTAAATGGTGAATTATTCACCAGTTGCCGAACACCAGCGCAAAACGCTTCCAATTGGTCGGCGGTTGTATCGTATCGGACCTGCAACATCGTCTTGAATCGTCGATACCGGCGCCGGCCCATGTTGTCGACGATCGCAGTGGTTAACAAACTGTTGGGCACAATGATCTCACTATTGTGGAAAGTTCTCAGCCGACTACTGCGGATACCAACATGTTCGACCGTCCCTTCGACTTTGCCGTCAATCACAATCCAGTCACCAATTTCAAATGGGCGGTCTCCCAACACCGTCACCGAACCAAAAATGTTACCCAACATGTCTTTCGCCGCGATCGCGACGGCGATTCCGACAACGCCGAAACCACCCAAGACCGCTTTCCAGTCTTTTTCGAACACATCGACAAACAGAATAATTCCTAAGGCAATCGCAACCAATTTCAACGTACTACCAATCAATGGCACCAACGAGTCGTCGTAACGGCTGACCGTCAATTTTGCTTTTTTCTTCAGGTAGTTTTGCAACACATCGATCAAACGAAACGCTGTCCAAACTGCCGCCAGTACCATGAAAAACGTAAGGATAGGCAGAATGATCCCCATGACGTCCGACGGCAAGTCGATGTATTGCGTACCCAAGTACCAAATCCAAATGTGCAGCAGCGCAACAACCGGCGTCCAAAGTTTCAAGCGCGGCTGGTCGTCGACATCTGCGCCTGTGACGCGAAACCAAATTCGTGTCACATAATCGAGTAGCACTTTAACCACCTGACCAAATAGCAAGCCCGCACCAAGCAACAAGATCAAACAAACCCATTGATAGTCTTTCAAAATGAATGTCGTGTCCCACCACGATTCGGGAAACTGCTGCTGGATCCACAATGGAATGGACCACGCGGCTTGAACACTCTCAGTTTCGACGGCGTCATCGGCGATTAAGAAATCGAAAGTATCACCATCCAACAACCCAATCGAAGACTTGGAAAACATCCACAGCTCTTTACCGTTGCGTACCAAGTTAACCCCTTCCAACTCCACGGCTGTACTGACGGGATAAGGCAATTCTTGTTCATCCGGGTCTTCGCTGAGCGTAATCAAATCGAAATCGTTCAAGTACTTCTTCAACGCCAATTGCAACTTAACCGCAAAAGTCTGTCGCTTCGCCGAAGCCGTACTTGCGTCCAGGGCAGACAGGTCGAGACAGTTATAGGCCAACTCGAATTCGCCCCGCTCCATCGACTTCAAGAACGTTAAAACTGTGTCTCTGGGTGACTTCAGTTGTTTTTGCAGCGTCAATAAGTCTTCATCGACAACGACCTCGTCGACTGCCGTTTCCTGGCAAAACCCGGGCACGTCGAAAGGGTTGAACATGATTGAAGTAACGACCAATAGTCGCAAAATGTTTAGTAGTTTCTGAGCCATCGGTATCGCGTCTTGAAATTGAGAAATCGCCTGTTATTCAAATAAACTAGCTGAATAACGACAATTTTTGAACGGGAATCGCGAATAGCTAGAGCATTAAGAACAGTTGAGATTTCACCTTATGGCCAGTTCCCGTTAGAATAGCTAGGTTCTCGTCATTAACGATTGAAGCTCGTTTAAGCCCCGATACTCGATGGAAGAGAATTCGATAAAACTTCAGTGCCCGACTTGCCGACAACGGCTAAAGATTCACGCCAAGAGCTTGGCCAAGTCGATCGTCTGCCCTAAATGCAATGGCCGCTTTCGAATCACTGAGCAACTCAAGCCCAAAAACGTCGATCGCAAAGAACTATTTGGTCCGCCTCAGTCTTCGATGATGAGTTTTGAAGACAGTTCGGCAGACTTGTTCGACGACATCGACAATGTGATTGAATCGGAAGCACTTGATCGAACTGAAAAACCAGCTCCACCACGGATTGAACCAGCAGGATCAGCGAACACAAATGCATCCACGGTGGCCGAGCAATGGCGAAACCAAAAAAAAGTCCTTTCGAAATCCGACGAATCATTGAATCGAAATGGAACGGGATTGACGATCTTGGCTTTCGGTTTGGCGACCGTACCCATGTTTGCCAGTCAAGTTGATTCATTGCAAACGTATTTGGGCTATCTACCGCCTGTGGCCGTAGGTATTTCTTTTGTCGCAGCGTTCATGTTGGCCTATGCCAAACGTCGCGAATCGGTCGGGGCCATCATACTGCGATGTATGCCGTTTTGCTGTGTTTGTTTCTTGGCGGCCGTGTCTTTCTTGTTTTTCGTCGAACCTCCCCCTATGCAATCGTTGGCAGGAGAGAAAAACGAAGTCGAACAACCGTTTCCCAAAGACGACCAACCGCTCCTTGATAAAAGTGCTGTCGAAAACAACGCGGCCGCAAACTTTGCACCACCACATAAAAAGTTTGACAACGAATTGGTCCCTGTTGCGCCCAATCCAGTGGAAGCAGATGATAACGAAACGGAAAACCCCTTGGAAAACGAAAACCCCTTGCCAAAAAGTTCGTTGAAGCCGTCAAAAATCGTTGTCGGCGGACCGGTCGAGCATGAACCGCTGGAAACCGAACTGCAGCGCGGACTGGCACTCGCCAAAAAAGTTTCCGAGAACACCGACAAGATTCGTGTTTTCAAAGACCGGGCGATCAATAAATTGAACAGGTTCTTGATCAGTAAAGACCGATTCGTAACCGGTGCCGAGTATGGAAAAAAAATTGGATTTTCAAAATGCGTTGGTCGAGAAACGGTCTACGGAACGGCATTGTTCGCGGACGAGCCAATTCGCGGGTTTGATGTCGGGCATATGCAAGGCTTAGAAGACAACCACTTTGAATTCATGGTGCCGATTGTTGGTGAACCGGAATTCACCGACTCGTTTGTCGTTTCCCAAGGCAGCCGATTTTCTGGCTTGCGTCTGAATTTTGACAACCAAGGAATCATTGGTGTTCAACCCATTGCGACGACATCTGATGGCCTAACGAAGAAAGGGGATTGGATCGGACAATCGCCAACATCCGCGGCAGGCCAGATTAAAACCATTATGGCAAAATTCAATATATGCGGATTCGTAGTTTACCGGGACCAATTCGACACCGTTGGTTTACGCTTGATTGAACGACGACCCCAAATCAATTGATTATTAACAACTTGCACCTTCACAGGAGACCAAATAATGAATCAAGAGTTTACCCCCGCCGAACCCGTGAAAAGCCCGAGCGACGAAGCAAATACTTGGGCTATGATTCTCCATTTGACGTTACTAATCACTTGGTCATTGGTCGGAATCATCGCACCGATCGTCATTTGGCAAATTAAAAAAGATCAATTTCCAATCATTGACGAACATGGTAAGAACGCAGCCAATTGGATTATTTCGGCGTTCCTGTATTCGATTCCGCTAGTGATCCTCAGTTTCTTCGTCATTGGGATTCCCTTCCTTATCGCACTGGGCATTGCCGGTATCGTTTTCCCAATCATCGCCGGCATCAAGGCCAGCAATGGCGAAGTGTGGAAGTACCCACTTTCACTCCAGATTTTCTGATCGGAAACAAATCCGGTACGTTGGACATCGGCTTTGCATTGAGGTCCAACGCGCCGATTTTCTATTCCGTCACGATTGTTGGCAAGTTATTGGCAATTTCTTCAAACACGGCAGCCAATTCTTCACCGGTATCGGCATGGTAATGCTGCCCGCCGCCGATATTAGCGACTTCTAGCATCGCATTTTGATCCGCCCCGACTCCAAATGTGATCGTGTGGATCGTGACGTTGTAGCTGGCGACAATGGATCGGGCAACCGTTGCCGGGTCGGTGCCGGTGTTATGAACACCGTCAGTCATGACCAGTAGAGTCTTTGCGGCGTAAGGCCGAGCATAAGTGTCCAGCAAACTTGGTATACCGGTACTCATGCCCTCACCAATCGCCGTGTTGCCGTAGGGATATAGCGTATCAATTTCGGCGCGAACTAAGCTGTAATCCGATTGAAGCGTCGCGTCAAGCGTTGCCGTCGTTGCGTACGAGGCGATCGAAACTTGTTCGTCCTGATCGGTTTCCTCCAATACGTTTAAGAACGCATCAACGGCCTCCACCAGATCATCCCATGGAGCCTGTGGCGCCGGGCCCAGCTCGAAATGTTCTTCCCATAACCACTGCTGATAAGACGTCGAATTCTGACCACTTTCATAGTAAAAGTAGCCGTAGTAAAAGTCGTAACCGAGGATCCCCGCATTGTATCCTGCGACGAGCGAATCCCATTCCCAAGGGTCGTATCCGGAGGGCCAATCAAAACCTGGGTGCCAGCTCATTGAGCTACTACGATCCAGAATCAACGCAATATCGCGATCCACTTGCATCGCGACAGCGGATTGTTGTAAATCAAACTCGTCTATCATTCCGAATGTCGGAAAAAATGTCGGTAGCGCGCCGGTCAGTGAACTGCTGTTCATTCTTCCGGTTACTCGGACGGCTGGCGCATTCTCCGCGCCGGACGTGATTTGTGATCTGGCAATTTCTGTAAACTGAAAGCGATCGGAGTCTTCGCTGGGGTCCGCGTCACCAAACTCCACTTCATCGGCGTTCTCGGCCAGGTTCAGTTGGAGTGGGATTCCATTGACCGAATTCAATGCAGCCGTGATTCGAGCGGCTTCCATGGCGTCGTCGATATTTTGATAAGCGCTCAATCCGCGCCCTCCGGCTCGAGCAGCCGCATCGGTCGCCACCATCAACTCTGTACGTGAAAGCTGCAAATATGCGATATTGACTGTGAACGCCGAAACAATTACCAGCACTGGCAATAGCAAAGCCATTAATACGGTAATCGCGCCGACACGTGCGCTGCGCGCTCGGTGACGAGTAATCATTGCTGCCCCTCTTTTTCTGCCCTTGAAAAGAAATTTGTCTTGCTTGCCCAGCCCACGCCAAACGGTTAGTCCGGCGGAATGTCTTGCTCCATATTTTTCATTTGTTGTTTCAAATCCCATCCAATGGACCCCTTGCGATCCGAGAACTTGTCGTGGATGGCAAGATCGGCCTTCAATTTCTCCAGCCGGTCTTTGTAGTGTTGTTTTGCGTTTACGGAGCCTACATTGGATCTTCGGCTCTCACGTTTGGCGATCAGCTTATTTCTCATCTCCAAATCGCGCGCCAAAACTTTTTGTCGAAACTTGTCATAGTCCTTATTGGATCGTCTGGGAGCTCCTGAACTTAACTCTTGCTCGACTGATCTTCGTTCAACGAGTTGAAAATTTGACTCGATATAAATCCAACAAAACGTAAGCGCCAAAACCGACCCCAGTCCAACATAGATGATTGGGTGAACCGTTCTTCTGGCCGGTTTTCTGCGATCGCCTTTTCTCCGATCTTCATTTGGTTGACTCATAATTGCTTTCTCGATTTTGAATTCTATTGGGTCACAATTGTCGGCAGATTATTTGCGATTTCTTCGAAGATCGCTTGCAGTTCGGCACCATTGTCCGCATGGTAATGTTCCCCTCCGCCAATTGTGGCGACATTTTCCATGGCGATCTGGTCTGCACCTTCACCAAAAGTGATTGTGTGAATGGTCACGTCGTAATTGGCAACAATATTGGTTGCAACCGTCGCGGGAGCCGTGCCTGTGTTGTGGACGCCGTCGGTCATCACTAACAAAGTCTTGGCAGCGTATACCCGTGAGTAGGAATCCAACAATGTCGGGATCCCAGTGCTCATCCCTTCACCGATGGCAGTGTTTCCATAGGGGTAAAGACTGTCCAACTCGGTTTTGATCAAGTCGTAGTTCTTTTGCAGCGTAATATCGAGTGACGCGGTCGACGCGTAAGAAGCAATGGACACTTGTTCGTCCTGGTCGGTTTCATCCAGGACATCCAAAAATACCCCCACCGCTTCGACCAACTCTTCCCACGGAGTTTTGGGGGCACTACCAAGTTCGAAGTGTTCTTCCCAAAGCCAAGTTTGATAACTGTTGGAATTTTGACCTGAGTTGTAGTAAAAGTATCCGTAGTAAAAATCGTAGCCAAGGATGCCCGCATAATACCCGGCTACCAAAGAATCCCAATCCCATGGGTCATAGCCACTGGGCCAATCCCATCCGGGATGCCAGTCCATTGAAGAACTGCGGTCGAGAATAAGGGCAATGTCACGATCGACTTGCATCGCGACCGCTGTTTGATGGAGATCAAATTCGTCTTTCATTCCGAAGGTCGGGAAGAACGCTTCGATCGGTCCCGATAACGAACTTTGATTCATCCGACCATGAACTCGAATCGCCGCTGCTTTTTCCTCACCGTCGTAAATTTGCGCGCGTGTTACTTCGGCGAATTGGAATCGCTCCGTATTTTCTCCAGGCTCCGCATCTCCGAACTCGATGTCGCCAGCCGTTTCATCGGCGTTCAACTGCAAGGGAATTCCGTTGACGGAGTTAAGCATCGCGGTGATTTGAGCAGCCTGAATGGCGTCATCGATGTCTTGGTAATTGCTGATCGCGCGTCCTCCGGCTCTCGCCGCGGCATCGGTCGCAACCATCAACTCCGTTTTGCTAAGCTGTAGAAACGAGATGTTGATCACGAACGCAGAGACGATAACCAAAACCGGCAACAGCAACGCCATCAAGACCGTGATGGCTCCACGTCTGAGCTTATGTGAAAACGCATTTTGATTTGGGCAGTAAATCATTGGCTATTTCTCGAGGGTGTAAAGAATGGTTAGTCACTAAATGGATCGTAAAAACCGTCATACCGCTCGGTCTTCAATGTTGCCGTTGCGGAAAACGTGATGTCGCCGGTGAACTTTGGGACTAACAACGAGTTGTCGGCCACTGGCACAGTTACAGTTACCGATACAATGTCAGAGTCGTCGGTAATGTCTTCGTTTTCGTTGATAATGACGGTGGCGCCTTCGGTGTTCATATAGCCCAAGATTTCGTTGGCTTTGTCGATGGCTTCCGGAGATGTCGCTCCAGGAACCATGCAGTGTCTGGCAGCGAAGTAGGCAGCATCCTGGGTGAGGTTTCGAATCATGTTGAGGCGGCAAAACTCGAACGAGACAAAAACAAACAAAAAGAATGCCGGCGCGACGAACGCAAATTCGACAGTCGTCATCCCTTGACGTGCACGCATAGATTGGACGATGGAGCGTAGTTTCGGTTGCATCGGGGGGCCTCGCTATTCGGAACTGGGGTTCTCAAATTCTTTACGCATCGTCACGTTCGCGGAGATTTCGAGCCCATCGAAGAACCAACCGAATGGCAAGTTTCCATTCGCCGGAACAGTAACCGTGGTCCGGACGTGCTCTAGCTCCGCGGCGTCGTCAAACCCTGGATCCTCAATGATGACAGCATTTGCGAACTCGATTCCTCGTTCTGCCAAAAATTCTTCCACACGAAATTCAACTGCGGCGTCGGTACCGCCACGTTGGATACCGACGCGGGCTCCCTCGTACGCGGCAATGGTGACGGCCTCTTTCAAGAACATGATCGTGCACATTTCGATCGTGAACAGCATAAATGCAAAGATGATGGGGATCGCAAACGCACATTCGGTAGCGGCAATACCATTACGGTGATGAATCGAGCGTTTCATATTCAGGTCCCACAATTGCAGATTTGGTTCATTGAAAAGCTATGTCAAAAACCCTCTCTCGTCCAAATTCATTCAACCAGTTACTGCAACACGCTTAAAATTAGCCCAACAAGCTGCCGGATAACCCGAATATTCGTCATGCCAAGAATCATCCAGATTCAAAACAATTTGATTCATTTGGTTAGAACCCAAGGAATCAGATTCAATTCCGGTTGACCGTCAAAATCGCATGAATTTATAATTCCCGCAAAACACCTGTCTCAAACGAAAATGACCCATGAAGATTCACGAATTTCAAGGCAAAAAGCTGTTCGCTGATTTTGGTGTGACAGTTCTAGAAAACCGCGTGGCGCGGACTCCCGACGAAGCAGCACAGGCGTTCGACGAGCTTGGTGGCGCTGTGGCTGTCGTCAAAGCACAAATTCATGCCGGCGGCCGCGGCAAGGGTACGATCGCTGAACATCCGGCTCAACATGGTGTCCAATTGGTCAAATCCGCGGACGAAGCCAAGGCAGTTGCGGAGAACCTCCTGGGTAATCATTTGGTTACAATCCAGACGGGGGCGGAAGGTAAAAAAGTCAATCAAGTTCTGGTCGAAGCCGGATGCAATATCGACCGCGAATTGTATTTGGGCATCGTATTGGATCGCGCAGCCGCCAAGCCAGTTTTGATGTGTTCTCAAGAAGGTGGCGTCGAAATCGAAAAAGTCGCAGCAGAAACCCCAGAGAAGATTTTTAAAGAACACTTTGATCCCGCTCAAGGGATTGAGAGTTTCCAGGTTCGCAAACTCTGCCAACAGCTAAATATTACTGGCAAATCCGTACGGGCGGCTGACAAATTTTTCCGAGCATTGTGCCGAATGTTTGTCGACTTGGATTGCAGCTTGATGGAAATTAACCCGCTTGTGGTTTCCAAGGACGGTGACTTGATCGCGCTGGACTCAAAGATCAACTTTGACGAAAACGCGATGTTCCGACACAAAGACCTGGCCGAACTCAGAGACTTGAGTGAAGAAGAAGAATCAGAAGTCCGTGCCGCCGATGCCGGTTTGAGCTACGTCAAGTTGGACGGCAACATCGGGTGTTTGGTTAACGGTGCCGGTTTGGCAATGAGCACCATGGATATCATCAAACATTTCGGCGGGGAGCCAGCCAACTTTCTCGACGTGGGCGGCGGTGCCAACGAAGAACAGGTCACCGAAGCGTTTCGCATCATTCTTTCTGACCCTAACGTCAAGGCCGTGTTGGTCAACATTTTTGGCGGCATTATGCAATGCACAACGATTGCCGAGGCGATTGTGGCAGCGGCAAAGTCTGTCGGATTCACCGTTCCTTTGGTGGTTCGCCTGGAAGGTACAAAGGTCGAAGAGGGCCGCAAGATCCTTGAAGATTCCGATGTTGACTTAATTACCGCTGCCGATTTGGGCGACGCGGCTGAAAAAGTCGTTGAGACATTGAAGCAACCCGTCTAAAAAACCACTCAACCACAAAAGATCACATATGAGCATTTTGATAAATTCTGATACCAAGGTCATTTGCCAAGGCATTACCGGCAATGTAGGAGAATTCCACACCAAAGGGTGTTTGGAATACGGCACGAAAATGGTCGGCGGTGTTACTCCTGGCAAAGGTGGACAAACAATTCAAGGCTTACCCGTTTTCGACACTTGCGTTGAGGCCGTCGAAAAAACAGGGGCTGATGCGACCATGATTTTTGTGCCGCCGCCGTTTGCCGCCGACGCAATGTTGGAGGCCATTGATGCCGGTATTCGAGTCGTCATCGCCGTTACCGAAGGTGTCCCTGCCATGGACATGGTCCGTGTTTACGAGCGCGTTCAAGACTCAGATTCGGTGTTGGTAGGTCCTAATTGCCCTGGCGTCATCACCGCCGAAGAGTGCAAAATTGGGATTATGCCCGGCTACATTCACCAAAAAGGCAAAGTGGGAATCATGAGCCGCAGTGGCACTCTGACCTACGAGGCGGTTTGGCAAACATCAAATTTAAATTTGGGACAAACCACTTGTGTTGGCCTTGGCGGTGACCCAATCGTTGGTACATCCTTTATCGATTGCTTGCGATGGTTTCAAGATGATGATGAAACGGAAGCCATTTTAATGATCGGTGAAATTGGCGGTACGGCCGAAGAGGAAGCGGCTGCGTTTGCGAAAGAACATGTCACCAAACCGGTCGCGGGCTTTATTGCCGGGAGCACTGCCCCTCCTGGGAAACGGATGGGGCATGCCGGTGCCATCATCAGCGGAGGAAAAGGTACGGCCACCGAAAAAATGGCAGCCATGGAAGCTGCCGGCATTGAAGTCGCTCAAACTCCAGCAGACATGGGAACTGCCATGCAAAGGGCAATCAAGAAAGCTGGTTGAGGCCTACGATTGCAACGATACTTTTGTGGCCTCCTCCGAAAAAATGGAGAAGGCCTGTTTCGTTGCATCGGCAACTTTTCTCCTTTTGCATTACCGCAGCCATCTGTGATCAACAATTCGCTGCCAACGACGCTCAAGTCGGATACAAGTTCGATTAGCCTGCGTTGGACGAAATTCGGTCGAACGAGAACACACAGCTTTCTGCATCGCTGGCCATGCCAAAGGGCTTGAGCTCACCTCTTAATACGCGGATGTTGTTGGGGGCCTTGATTCCAAGCCGAATGGAATTCCCTTTGACTTGCAATACTTCGATTTCAATGTTTCCATCGATGACGATTGATTCGTTTTTCTTTCGGGATAGAACTAACATTTATCTCTCCTTGAATGCGTTAGGATTGGGAGTAGTTGTAGGGCGTATGACCCCAATGGTCAGTTGTTGAACTTCCTATTTCTATCTTCGCGACTGGGTTGACTCGTTAGGTCCGAGGTTCCAAAAATTCTCGTTCGCGGTAAAACTCGGGAATTTCACTTGGTTTTGAACCTATTCCATGAACCAATGGGAACCGTGTACGATCTAAATTTGTCGTGCGTCTTCGGAATGACGACCTGTAACAACGTTGCATTACTAAAAATCCGGTACATTGGAAAATTCAAGCACTGATAGTGAATTGACCGACCAAATCGAGCGTACACTCGCTAGCTGTATGCTGCGAGATCGCTTTCACTTTCGCAAAACGCTCCGCCGAATCTCATCAAAAAGTGCTTCGAAATCGAACCAACTTGAAAAGCTGCACAATGCTGTCATGGCGTCGGTGGATTTGGCGAAACGACGTCAGGAACAATTGCCGAAACCGGAACTGGATTCTGAACTTCCGATTTTCGAGCGCCGCCAAGAGATTATCGATACGATCGCCAATCATCCGGTCGTGATTATCAGCGGTGAAACGGGCAGCGGTAAATCGACACAACTGCCTCTGATCGCGATGCAAATGGAACTTGGCGTCTTTGGATACATTGGGCACACACAGCCACGAAGAATCGCTGCCCGAAGCGTAGCCAGTCGTATTGCAAGTCAGATCCACACGCCTCTGGGAGAACACGTTGGATTCAAAATTCGTTTTGACGACCAAACGAAAGACACGACGTATGCCAAACTCATGACCGATGGAATATTGTTGGCGGAAACACAATCCGATCGTTTCTTGGAACAATATGAAATGCTGATCATTGATGAAGCGCACGAACGATCATTGAACATCGATTTCTTGATTGGGCATTTAAAAAGGATTTTAGCGAAACGCAATGACCTTAAAGTGGTAATCACATCCGCAACCATCGACACTGAGCGATTCGCGGAGCACTTTGCGGTTGCCGGCGTCCCAGCACCGATCATATGCGTCGAGGGCCGCACTTATCCTGTGGAAATGAGGTATAGCCCGACCTCAGAATCCGCTGAAGAAGAAGAGACCGTCGATCACATCGTCGAATCGATTACGCAGGTCGCGTCTGAGGAATCGGGTGATATCCTGGTGTTTCTACCGACGGAAAAAGACATCAAAACAGCCAGCAAGAAACTCAAAGGAGTCCTCAACGGCCCTGGCGCCGCGGAAGTCTTGCCACTGTACGGGCGACTATCAGGCGATCAGCAAAATACGATATTCCAGCCGGGTTCCAAACGCCGAATCGTGTTGGCCACCAATGTCGCTGAATCTTCAATCACGGTCCCGAGAATCCGAATTGTCGTCGACAGCGGCACGGCTCGGATTAGTCGTTATGCCCCCCGAAGCAAAGTTCAACGGCTGCCGATCGAAGCAGTATCTCAAGCCTCTGCGAATCAGCGTGCGGGACGCTGCGGGCGTATTGGACCAGGGATATGCGTGCGTTTGTACAGCGAGGAAGATTTTGAATCACGGCCCAAATTCACCACACCAGAAATACGACGAACCAACTTGGCCTCCGTGATTCTTCAAACCCTGGCCTTGAAGTTGGGCGATGTTGCCGAGTTTCCGTTCATCGATCCGCCTCATGTCGATGCGATTCGAGACGGCTATAAGACACTGTTCGAGATTGGCGCCATTGATGACCACCGCAAATTAACTCCCATTGGTCGTTGGCTCGCCCGTCTTCCTGTCGACCCGCGCATCGGCCGAATGTTGTATGCTGCCAACGATAACGGCTGCCTTAGTGAGGTACTGATTGTCGCCTCTGCCTTAGAAGTCCAAGACCCTCGAATACGGCCCCCAGAAAAACAGAAACTAGCCGACGAGCAGCATCAAAAATTCAAACATGAAAAATCAGATTTCATGTCTTATTTATTGCTCTGGGATTTCTTCCATGCATTGCGAGCCGATTTATCGAAAAGCAAATACCGGAAGGCCTGCCAACATAATTTTCTGTCGTTAACATTGATCCACCAATGGCAAGAGATCCATCGACAACTGAAGTCCATGTGCCGTCAACATGGCTTGTCCTTCAATAGCCGAAAAGATGACTACAACGCCATTCACCGAGCTTTGATGACAGGGCTATTGTCAGGAATTGCGACGCTGACTGATAAATACGAGTATTCTGGCGCGGGAGGAATAAAGTTTAATTTGTGGCCTGGCTCGGGTGTGTTCGCCTCGAAACCCAAATGGACGGTCGTTGCCGAGATTGTAGAAACCGCCAAGCGATACGGTCGAACGGTTGCAAAAATCTCACCAGATTGGATTGAATCTCTTGCGGCCCATTTGACTAAGTCGAATTTTGTCGACCCACATTGGAGCAAGAAATCGCAAACCGCGATGGCATATGAAAACGTTTCGTTGTTTGGGCTGCCTGTCGTTAACCGAAGAAGGAAACACTACGCCAAAATTGACCCCGAACTCGCAAGGAAACTCTTTATTGAACACGGCCTTGCCGAATCTCAAATCCATACGGAATTCGATTTCCTCAAACACAATCGCGAAGTTATTGCGTCGATTGAAAACTCGGCAGCCAAAACGCGTCGGCGCGACTGGCTAGTCGACAACGTTCTGCTGTGTCGGTTTTACGACGAACGCCTCCCGGAAACAGCGGTGGACGTCCGGGCTCTACAACGCCTTTTACGAGATCGCCCCGAGCTGAACATGCAATTGCAAATCCAAAACGAAGACCTCGGGTTGGAAACCAGCGGGTGGTCGCCAGAGTTGTTTCCTGACACCGCGCAAGTCGGTGGAATGCACTTGCCCATCGACTATCGTTTTGAACCGGGGCATGAAAATGATGGCGCTACACTGACCATCCCCCAAAATGCATTGTCTCAAATCGATGAAATTCAAATCGGCTGGCTGATTCCGGGGCTCAACGAATCTCGAATCATTGCGATGATCAAAAGCTTGCCCAAAGCGCTTCGCAGGCATTTCGTGCCGGCCCCCGAAACCGCCAAGAAAGTGGTCCACCAAATCGAATCAAATAGCGGGACGTTTGAAGCCGCCGTCGCACAAGCCTTAAGTCGCATCGTTGGTGAAACGATCAGTCCAGATATGTTCTCGCGAGAAAAAGTCGACTCGAACTTATTATTAAATATTCAAGTCGTTGACGAGCAAGGCGAAACGGTTGCAACCAGCCGGAACTTAACCGAGCTAAGAAAAACTATTGGTGTCAGCAACGACAATTTTGTACAAGTCGCCGATGAGACATGGCTCCAAGATCAATTGACGAAATGGAGCTGGGGCGATTTGCCAGAAAGCGTTGCGGTTCGGCAAGGCGTTTCAGATATCACGCTATATCCGGCCATTGTGGATCAGACAAATGCTGTCGGTTTGCGGGTAGTACAAAACCAGAGTTTCGCGCGAAATACCACCGAGCAAGGACTGGTCCGATTGTTTGCGATCCATACGAGAAAATCATTGCGACGGCAAGTAAACTGGTTGCCTGACCTAGACCAACATTCTATTTTGCTCGCGCGATTGTTGAGCTCGGATGAGCTTAAATCCGGCTTGCAAGACATGATTAGCCGAATGGCTTTGATTGAAAGTCGCAAGTCGCTGCCGACAACAGCACAGGCATTCGACGATCGGGTCGACAACTCTTCAGAACCCATTTCGGTCGCGACACAAAAAGTTGCCGGCTGGCTTCCCAAGTTTGCCAATGCGTACCACAAAGCAAAATTAGCTTTGGAAGAATTAGCGGACACCGCATCGATTGCAACGAATGAAATGGAGCAACAAATTGCGGAATTGACAAATCCAGGTTTTCTCGGCGCGACACCGTGGATTTGGTTAGAAAACTTCCCCAGGTATTTTTCGGCGATACAAATTCGTTGTGACAGACTGAAGACAACTGGCGTAATGTCAGATCGCGAGCAAGCCGACTCCGTTCTCGAGTTCTGGGAAAAGTATGTTGAAACACGAGAAAATCACTCCCGTTTGTCTGTGCATGACAAAGAACTCGAAAAGTATCGTTGGATGATTGAAGAGTTTCGCGTCTCCAAGTTTGCCCAGAAGCTGGGTACGTGCCTCAAGGTTTCGGAAATCCGTCTAAATCGGCAGTTCGAAAAAGTAAAAAAGTTGTGAAAATTTGCCGGCTACGCAATTTTCACCATATGAACAAACGCCTTCATAGCGTAACAGTATTCGCAAACTCAGAATTTGTGGCGGATCATCCGCCGTTTCGGTTGACACCGATCTCATTACCAGAGGACAATCTAGTGTGGCTCAAATTATGTATTTATGATGAGGATTCCTATGAAGAAGAGAATCGTTTCTATGGTCTTGGCTGCGTTCGCTTGTAGCGCACTAAGTTTGGAAGTCGATGCCCAGCAGGATTGGGTAGATTTCGCAGATGATCGCACAAGACTTCAATTCGACACCGATGACGATCAAGAAAAAGATATCGTTGTTGGCGACCTCGACAACGACGGCGATGAAGACGTCGTGGTTGTGAGAAAACGACCGTTTTCGGTTGACGGTGAGAGAGTCAATTTGTTGTTGATGAATGAAAACGGCAATTTGGTTGACCGCACTTTGGATTTCGTTCCAACATTTGTTACCGACCCGGACAATGCCCGTGATGTATTATTGATCGAAGTCAACAATGACGGTTGGCCAGATCTCATCGTGGCCAATACTTTTGGAAGCTTGCCGCGGCTATACATCAATCTCGGTGAAGACAAGAACGGCGACTGGATCGGATTTGAAGATCAAGGTTCTAACGGTCAGTGGTATTCTCCTCAATTTCCAACGACTCCACAGGCTTGTGCGGTCGCCGTCGGTGATGTCAATGGAGATGGTTTTGATGACATTTATTTCCCCGATTACAGCAACAACTTGGAAGCGCGATTGTTCATCAACAATCAGGACAACACGTTTTCCGATGAAACACTTTCACGGATGTCGTCGGCAGCTCGCAATCAGTCATTTGGTACAGCTGCATTTTTTGCCGATATGAATGGCAACGGTCACCTAGATATTGTTTCAAACGATAGTGTGGCATTCGGCGGTGTTGGCGTTGAAATTGCGTTCAATGATGGCAATGGAAATTTCTTTCAAACACAAGTGCTTCCATCCAACACCAGCTATATGGTGATGGATGCTGACTTCAACAATGACGGTCGCATCGACATCTACGTTGTGGATGATGGACAAGACTACGTTCTGTTCAACAATTCGACCAACAATGACGGTACGATCAACGCAAGTTTGGTCAGCAATACACAAAGCTCGCTGACGAGTGGCTTCAATGGAAACATCCTACCAGCGGACGTCGACAATGATGGCTGGATTGACGTTGCTGTTTCTGATGTTGACGTTGATATCCCTGGCTGCGAACGCCGGTTTACGCTGCTTCGCAACAACAACGGAACGAACCTGCGAAACCCAAACAACGGTACGCTGATGGCTTGGAATATGGAAGGATCGCATGACACGGCTTGGATCGACATTAATCAAGACGGCAATCTTGATATGTTCATGGCAACCTGTGACGACTATCACATGTTCATTAATCAAGCCGAGCCAGCGGTCGTTCTGGGAGACATCAATGGTGATGGAAGCGTCAATCTGTTGGACGTTACACCGTTTATCGACTTAATCACGAGTAACGAGTTTCAAGCGGCAGGCGACATCAATATGGACGGCACGGTTGACTTGCTTGACGTTGCCGGATTTGTAGATTTGCTTTCTGGTGGATAATCCATCTTAAAAAAACGATTATTCAAGGCCGGTTTCGACCGGCCTTTTTTATTGCCCCATCGCGGTTAATACCAACGATCTCGCCGACGCGCGGTCTCGATGCTCGCACAAATAAATCCCCTGCCAAACCCCCAGTGCGAGTTCACCATTGGCAATTGGTATCGACAAGTGGGCTCCCAGCAACGAAGACTTTGCGTGAGCCGGCATATCATCGGGGCCCTCGCAAGTATGCCGGAACGGCATCGTTTCCGGGCAAATCAAATTCATGGCGGTTTCCATATCCGATCGGACATCCGGATCCGCGTTTTCGTTGAGAGTCAGAGAAGCAGAGGTGTGCTGAATAAACACATGCAACATGCCGATATGCAATTTGCTAATCTCAGGAATTGCCGCAATGATCTCGGCGGTTATAAGATGGAAACCTCTTGGTTTGGGGGACAGTTTGAGTAGCTGTTGTTTCCATTGCATGACGATGCTCTTGATGCGTTGAGATGGATCCGTTGGGTAAATTATCCGTCAATATCGGCCATTTCTGTTGTTCAATTAACCCAAGTTGCATTGGCTTTTTAACTGTCAACGCCTAACCAAACCGTAAGTCTTATTTTTCACCAAAAGAAAATAAATTTTCTTGACTTCGTTAACATGGCGTTAATAATGGTCCCGTCAGGCAGTTGAAATTTCTGGAGTTATCCGCACTCCTAGCTGCTCATACGACGAGAAATCTTTCTCGAGCCGCCAACAATTATAAGACGGATCGCGTTAATTTAAGTAAAAGGATTTATCAACGTGCGGCCGAAACCATAGGTCAATTTACGCTTGAGGTACGAAATATGCCAACCAATAAAAAAATCAAAAATGTTTTCGAGGCCATTCTTGAGTATGGCCACGACGAGGACTTTGTGCCTCATGAGTCGGAAGATTTTGGCGCCACCGACGCTCCAGCTGGCTCCGATGAAAAAATTGAAATCCTCCGCACGCGCGTTGAAATGGGTCAACCACTGTGGCACGAATTGGACCGAGAAGACTACGCTGGTTTGTCCGGCGCCGTACGCCCTCGCGAGAATTGACAAACGCGGATTGAATCCACGACTGGACCAACCATTAATAGGGCGTCACTCCAAGACGCCCTTTTTTTATGCACTCGGTTTACCCCGTTTCTGCGAGCTCTGAAAGTAAGATTTTAAGCGACTTGGCCCACGTTTCACCAAATACCAAAAGTCCGGTTGCCGACCGGGTCGCTAATTGGACGAAATAGCTTCTTCCAACACTTGCTCATTCACGTAAATTGGAAGCACCGGATCGCAGGTGACCGCGACGGCGATTGCGTCCGACGGACGCGCGTCGATTTCAATTAGCTCGCCTTCGTACTTGAGCCGTAGATTGGCGTAATAAGTATGATCACGCAGCTCACTGATCAGCACGCTATCCAACTCGGCCCCCATCGTTTCCACAATACCCACCAATAAATCGTGGGTAAGCGGTCTGGGCCGTGGAATGTCCTTGACACGCCGATCGATACTGGTTGCCTCAAAAATCCCAATCAATATCGGCAGCTGTCGATCACCATCGACTTCTTTGAGAAAGACGATTTGGTTTTCGTTGATCTCACTTATTATGATACGGCTCAACCGCATTTCGATTGGCATGGCTATCTTGCTTTTCGATATATTGGCATGCGAAACTATGTGTTCGAATTATACGACACGATGACCCGTTTCCAAATCTAGAATTTGGTTTTAGCTTAGGAACGGGATTGAATTTTAAATAAAGAACAGGCAATGATCAAAATTGGAATCGCTGGAATCGGCTTTATGGGCTGGATTCATTGGCTTGCGTATCAAAGGATCCAAGGCGCGCAAGTCGTTGCCGTTTGTGACACCAACGAAAAGAGACTATCGGGGGATTGGACTGAGATCCAAGGGAATTTCGGGCCTCCGGGCGAAAACGTCGATCTATCCGATATTGCCTGCTGCTCCGACATCTATCAATTTTGTGAGTTGGACTTTGACGTATTGGACATCTGCCTTCCACCGGCGCTGCATCTCCCCTTGATCAAGCAAGCTGCAAAAAATGGAAAGCATGTGTTCTCAGAAAAACCGCTGTCGCTGACCCTGGAGGACTGTGAAACCGCCGTCGACGCGTGCGGTCAAGCCAATCGCATTCTACAAGTCGGCCATGTGTTGCCGTTTTTCCCAGAGTATGCCAAGGCTCGCGAAATTATCGAGTCCGGTCAGCATGGCGAAATTAGGGCGGCCAATTTCAAACGAGTCATCTCCGATCCGGTATGGCTCAAAGATTTTTACGATCCAAACAAAATTGGCGGCCCCTTACTCGATTTAAATGTCCACGATGCTCATTTCATACGATTGGCATGCGGGCAACCGACCGGCGTATTCGCCACGGGGCTGATGCAGGACGAAGTGGTTCGATATTGCCAGTCCGTTTTCGATTTTGCTGACGGCGAACAAACCGTCGCCGCTATCGGTGGCGTCATCGATCAACAAGCCCGCCCGTTCATGCACGGCTTTGAGATTCAACTCGAATCGGCAACATTGCATTTTGAGTATGCAGCACTCAACGGAACCGATGATGAGCTCTTGCCGATGAAGTTGATGATCGATGATCATGTCGAATATTTGGATGTCGGCAACGGCGATCCCGTCGAGGCCTTCGTCGCCGAGATACAAGAAATGGTAACATCGTTAGAAACAGGTCGCGCCTCACCGATCTTATCCGGTAACTTGGCACGAGATGCAATCAAAATATGTCAAGCTGTGTCGCTATCGGTCCGGGAGAGACGCCGAGTGGAAATCTGTTAGACGATTGGTTTATTTTGATTTTAACTTTTTCATCGCGACTTCCGCGCCATTTTGCTGAAACTCGATGTTATCCATAAATGTCTGCATCAAAATCAACCCGCGACCAATGCCGTCGCGAAAAGAATCAGGGTCTCCAGCTTGCGGCAATGTCGATAAATCAAAACCGCTTCCTTCATCGCGAACAATAAACTCCGCCTGTTCTTGGCTGACAGTAAAACGAAAATAAACGCGCCGGTTTTGATACTTGGGTTCCTGGCTACGACCCAAGACAAAATCAGGATTAACAACGGGAACGTCCTCCCGCGAAATCTCTAGATTGCCTCGAAGCATCGCGTTTTGCAAAGCATGCTCGACCGCAACACAAGTGCGAACTCGATCGGTCGCATCCAGCAATTCCTGACTGGAAATAACTTGTTGCACCAGATCGATCAAGGGCTCAATGATTCGTAAGTCGTTTTCCAAATCAAATTCGAAATCGACTTTGCGAGCACAGCGCATCAGTTTCTTGTAACGCGCATCGGAATCGGACATGGCCAAGATGTGCATCACCGTTTCAACTAAGTTGTCTGCCAAATCCGATTTTGGCACGTAGCTGGCAGCCCCGCTGGCCAACGCTTGAGCGGCTATGACCTCGCTACCATGAGCCGTCATCAACACGACGGGCACATCGGGGTACCGTTCGTTAATCGAATTGACTAACTCCAACCCATCCAAATCGGGCATTTGCAAATCGGTCAAAACCAGATCCGGCAGTTCATTGCCGATCTGCAACAGTGCCTCGTTTCCGTTTTGGGCATAGCACACGCTTAAGTCAGGCGCATTTTCCAACAAACCACCGGCAAGCCGGCGATCGACGGCCGTATCATCAACTACAAGAACCGTAGGCATTTGAGATTCCTAAAAACAGTGACAACTCTCAACTATTTGTAAAACTCTCTAATTCGATAGTCAACTGTTTAATCTGTTTTTGTAGCTCAGCAAATTGATTGGATGCTTCTGGCCAGCTAATTTCCTCTAGCTGCTCTATTTTCCTGGCGATTTCCGCAATTCGCGAGGCGCCCAAGTGTGAAAGAGTTCCTTTCAATGAATGAGCGGAGCGTATTGTAGCATCACAATCTCTTAACTTTATGCAGTTACCCAACTCTCCCAGCATGTTGTCTTTCTCTGATACAAATACTCGTATCAACTCAATCAACAACTTTCGGTCGCCTCCAACCGTTTCAAACGCCTGGTTCCAATCGATAAATACGTCGCCACTGGACTCGGAATTGGCTCGAAAAGCCATCTCCTTGGAACGCTGCCCCAGTACACGTTCAATGGTTGCCAACAGGTCTGCGGCTTTAAACGGCTTGGAAAGATACTCATCCATACCTGCTTGCAAACAACGTTTCCGGTCAGAAGTCATGGCGTGGGCGGTCATCGCAATGATCGGAATCGTCGCATGCCGAAAATTGCTGGCTCGAATTTCTTGAGTTGCTTTGATGCCATCCAACTCGGGCATTTGAATATCCATCAGGACGATATCAAAGTCTTCATGAGCAGCAAGTGCATCGACGGCTAAACGACCGTTTCCAACGACGGTAACATCATGCCCATACTTGCTCAATATTCCCGTCGCCAGTTTTTGGTTTACCAGGTTGTCTTCGGCCAACAGAATCTTATGCGGACCTTTGAAAGATGCATCATCCGCCGTTTCATTCGTCTCGCTCTCTAAAACGGGTTCCAGGCACTTCGTGATCGCGTTTCGTAGTTCCGAATACTTGGCCGGCTGCATCAGGATTTGATCGATATTGGAGTTTCCTGTATCTACCGAAGATTCGGCCGAACTGGAACGGTTCAACGCGACAATTTTTGGATTTGGGATTTCTTTGTCGGCTTGAATCCGCGCGGCCAACGCAATACAGTCGCAATCGGAAGCTGGGCTCGGCGTCGTCGTACTGGAAAGTTCACCAAAGACAATTTGGATAGGTTGGTCCGTAAATGCCAACCCTTTCAACAAACTCACTGCTTGTTCCAAGTGACTAGCCAAATAGGTCTGCATTCGCCAAGAGCGCAGAATACAATCGATACTCTCCCGATGACTCGGATTGGCAGCCATAATTAAGACCGGTACGTCGGCAAAATTGGCCGGCACGACGGGAAAACTCGGCTGCTTACCGATCGTAAACTGGAGACTGAAATCGAAAGAACTGCCCACATCCTGTTTGCTAGACACATTGAGCTTACCGCCCATGAGTTCCACCAATTTAGAAGTGATTGTGAGCCCAAGTCCCGTGCCGCCATAATTTCGAGTCGTTGAAGTGTCGGCTTGAACGAATTCTTCAAAAATTTTGTTGAGTTTATCTTCGGGAATGCCAATTCCAGTATCCTGAACTTGAAAATTGAGTGTAATCGATTCCGATTCCATTTCGACACATTCCACATGAACGACGATCTCGCCTTGATGCGTAAACTTGATCGAATTGCCTACCAGGTTCACAAGGATTTGCCGCAGCCGTTGCGAGTCACCCAACAGGCTAAGGGGAATCTCTGGATCAATATTCATGACCAGCTCTACATTCTTTTTGTGAGCCCGAAAGGCAAGTGAACGCAACGTGTCGCCAATTCTTTCTCGAATATCAAACCACTCAGAACTGATTTCCAACTTGCCGGATTCGATTTTTGAAAAATCCAAGATGTCGTTGATAATGGTCAACAAAGATTGACCAGAATCTTGGATCATCTTCAAATAATCTCGTTGTGACTTATCCACTTTTGACGCCAGCAACAAGTCCGTCATGCCAATGACGGCATTTAATGGTGTGCGAATTTCATGACTGACATTGGCCAAAAAATCACTTTTGGCTTGGCTGGCGGCCACGGCCAAGTCTTTGACTTTTTCCAGTTCGATTTCCGCTTTCTTGCGATCGGTAACATCCCAGAACATACCTTGAATGCCAATGCGGCGCCCATTGGAAGCATTAACCGGCGCCTTTAAAATCTCAACATAAATGAACCTTTCGCCTTCTTGTTGGTGAAACTCGATGTCATGAAACGGCAGCCCTGTTTGCAAAACCCAGCGGTCGTCCTTCTGGTATTTTTCGGCCAATGATTCTTCAAACAAATCAAAGTCGGTTCGACCGATCAACTCTTCGCGAGGTTTACCGATCGTTTCACAGTAACGGTTATTAACAAAAACGATCTTTCCGTCTCGGTCTTTCCGGAAAACGTTTATCGGCAAACTCTCAACCAAAGACTGGTAGATGGCCGTTGATTCTTCGAGTTGAAACTCCGCTTTCTTCCGATTGGTGACGTCTTTGGCAATACAACCAACGGCAATCAGTTCCGTATGATCACTGGTGATTCGTCGAAAACTTCCATGCAAATATCTTGCCGTGCCATTGGGCTGCACGATTCGAAATTCATGTTCAAAACTAATGGATTGTTTGATTTCCCGAACAGCTGCCACCAATTCGTCGCGATCGTTTTCGTGAATGCAATTCCACCACGCATTTTCTGCTCCGGTGATCTCGGCGGTAGGGCGACCGATGATTTTTTCCGCAGCCGGATTCAAATACAACACTCGCTTAGCATCAGGGGACAGCGACACCACGAGATCATTGACAAGTTCCAACAACCGAGGGACATAGTTGGAAAATTGTTCAGGCATAACAGTTATCTGAAACAAAGAAATTCAGAACGTCAAGTTTCAGTCTAACCGATAAATGCGGCGGTTCAATCTTTGACGCATTGGGGGCAGTGAATAAAAAAAGCTCACCCGAATCGGTGAGCTTTAGCGAATTTTGTTGAGACGAATCCGTACCAATCACGCCAATTGAGAAACTGCATTTAGCGCCGCATCATAATTCGGTTCTTGGGCAATTTCGGGAACCAATTCGGAATATGCAACCTGGCCTTGTTCGTCAATCACGACGACCGCTCGCCCCAATAGGCCTTGCAAAGGGCCGTCAACAATGGTCATACCGTAGTCTGTACCAAATTGCGGCGAACGAAATGACGACAAGTTGGTGACATTCTCAATGCCATCGCTTTCACAAAATCGTTTTTGGGCAAATGGAAGATCTTGCGAGACGTTGACCACAACGGTATTAGGAAGGCTCGCCGCTTTTTCATTAAAAGCCCGAACCGAGGCAGCGCAAACTGGGGTGTCCATGCTGGGGAAAATGCTCAGCACAACACTCTTACCAGTGAAAGATTCAAGGCCGACCTCCGCAAGATCACCGCCGACCAGTTTAAAACCCGGTGCGGCCGCCCCAACCGCAGGGAGATCCCCGCTAGTGTTACAAGCATTGCCTTTCAAAGTAATTGACGCCATTTAAAAGTTCCTTTTTTTGTATTCAATCTGTTTACTGATCTTCGCTGGATTCCGAATCGGCTGACTCATCCGTCGATTCTTCAGAAGAAGAAACATCTCCCTCGCCAGCATCCCCGTCTTCACTCAGATTTCCATCGTCGATGTCCAAATTGATTTCATCTTCGACATCCATCAGGTCAATTTTCTCGTCCCCTACTTCAAGATAAAGTTCCGTTTGCTCGACCGATCCAGCCTCAATGCGCACCACCGAAACCAGAACGCCTTCATTGTCCGGGCCTTGAAGTTTCTGCCGAGACTCAATGATTTGAGCATCACCGTCCTCACTCACGTTAGGCATCGCGATTTCGATTACAGGTTGGATCGGTTCTCCCAACTTTTCCTTGACCGCCTCTGATTCCATGGCATTCACCAGATTGGACTGCTGAATTAGGGCCTGTTCGTACATCGCTTTGAGTTGGTCACCGGCGACAAAATAGGTGACCAGTGCGCCAACCCCGCACAACAGCACGACGACCACGCACCCAATGCCGCAGCACGTAAACCATTTCTTCCCGGAACCTGAACTCGCAGGCGCTGTTTCTCCATAAGCAGGAGCTTCGACTGTATCAACACTCATAGCAAACTTTTATATTCAGATGGCAAAGCAAAATTCAAAATGAAATCATACCGATTTACGACGGATTCAAAAGCCAGTTTCGACCGTGCAGATCAAATTCCGCCGTAAACGACGACTGCTTATTCGAGCCCTCCGACACAAAATTTGGGTTAGACCGCAATTTTCTTCGAAAAACGACTATTAATTCAGCGAGCCCAAAAAATCGTCTTTGCGCCCCGCAATTGCCCAATAACCGCAATTCTTAAAAGGACGATTTCACAAAATCCGCACTATCGCGGTTTAATTTCGCCGTTTTTGCGTCGAAAGCCAATTTCTTCCAAAGCTCGGTACACCTCTTCAAGCGTCTTTTCACCAAAATTGGAAATGCTCAACAGTTCCGGTCGAGTAGTGTTCAAAAGATCACGTACCGTAAAGATGCCTCGTTCCTCAAGACAATTGGTCGTGCGTACCGTTAATCCGATTTCTGCCGTACTTAGTTCGAGTCGCTCCTGAAGACTTCTTGCTTCTTCCTCTGCGGTACTCAATGGAATGCGTGTCCGTGCCATGGGGTTCCCTCCCAGGTAAAATGAAAGATGAATTCGCACGTATCCACGTGCTTGTCTTACCATCCGCAAAATATAACATATCCGCATCGGAGTCCGAGCAGACGGAAGTAATATTTTTTTTAACTTGCTAGCTTTTTATGAACGGTGTAAGCCAACTGCTGACGAACTTAAATCATAGCCAACAAGAAGCGGTCGCTCACGTCGATGGACCGCTACTGATTCTGGCTGGCCCGGGAAGTGGCAAGACTCGCGTCATTTCGCACCGAGTGGCCTACTTGGTGGCCAGTGGTATCCCTGCTCAAAGTGTCGTTGCCCTGACATTTACGAACAAGGCTGCCGAAGAGATGCGAAATCGTATTTCTCACTTGGTCGCCGGAGGGAATGTATGGACCGGTACTTTCCATCGTTTTTGTTCGCGGCTGCTTCGCAACTACGCCAATATGATCGGACTGAGTGAGAACTTTACGATTTACGATACCGGGGATTCCAAGAAAGTTATTAAACAGGCGATCGAGAATGTCGAAGTTCGCATTGAACACCACTCGCCCGATACCGTTTATGAAAAGATAAGTAATCTCAAAAGCGCTGCAGTTACCGCCGAACAGTATTCGTCTCGCCCTGGCGACTATGTCGGTTACATCGTTGAACAAGTGTATCCGGAGTATCAGAAACTTCTACAAATGGCCAACGCGGTTGACTTTGACGACTTGCTGTTGCACTGTGTGGATCTACTGCGTCAAGCGCCAGATTTGCGAGAGTCGTTAGATCTAAAATACCAATACATGATGGTGGACGAGTATCAAGACACCAACGTTGCTCAATACCAGCTGATTCGTCTGCTCAACCATAGTGTGCAGAACTTGGCTGTTACTGGTGACCCCGACCAATCCATTTATGGTTGGCGAGGCGCCAATTTGAACAATATTTTGGAATTCGAAAACGACTACCCGGACCTTAAGATCGTGCGACTGGAACAAAACTATCGCAGTACTAAATCAATATTGTCAGTCGCTGACCAACTGATTGCCCACAATCAGAAACGCAAACCCAAATCCCTGGTTACTGAAAATGAAACGGGAAAATCAGTACGGATGGTCGCTTATGCCAACGCCCAAGAAGAGGCCGGTGATATCGCCGACTCCATCTCGCTTGCGATTGAACGTGGTAGACGCCGACCACGTGACTTCGCAATATTCTATCGAACAAACCGATTGTCCCGTGCTTTGGAACATGCGTTGCGGTCGGTTGGCATCCCATATCAAGTCGTCAAAGCGCTCGAGTTTTATCAACGCAAAGAAATCAAAGACGTGTTGGCTTATCTGCATTTGATCAACAACTCCAACGACAGCGTCGCGTTTGAACGCGTGATCAACGTCCCCCCTCGCAAGATTGGAAAAATTACGGTTGGTCGCATTCGAAGTTACGCCCTAGATAAGGGCATCCCAATGCTACGGGCGGCACGCGAATGTGGACTGATCACAGAAATTTCAAAATCGGCCGCGACAAAAGTCGCTTCCTTCGTCGCACTGTACGACCAAATCTGTGAATCGTCTTTGGATTCTGTTGCCAAAGTCGTCAACGCTGTGATCGCGGAAACGGGCTATCGAGACTGGCTGACCGACGACGGCAGTGAAGAAGGACACGAACGCGCTTCCAATGTCGATGAGTTGGCCGAAGCGGCATCGGAATTCGATATCGAACATCCCGACGATGGTGGTTTGGAACGGTATTTGGAACAAGCGGCGTTGGTGAGCGACACCGATGCCTGGGAGTCTGATTCGGACTATGTTTCTCTAATGTCGTTGCACGCTGCTAAGGGACTAGAGTTCCCATCGGTGTTTTTAATAGGTTTAGAAGATGGGATATTGCCCCATGAACGTAGTCGCAAAGATCCAAGCCAAATTGAAGAAGAGCGTAGACTATTGTTCGTTGGCATTACACGGGCAATGGAAGAACTCCAGTTAAGCCGTTGCCTGAGTCGGTTTCGAAAAGGAAGTTTATGGCCGTGTATTCCGAGTGGCTTCCTAATGGAATTGCCACGCGGAGAACTGGATGTTTTTGAGCCACAGTCGAGCAGCCAGAACGCTTCGCCTGATCTCGATGATGTTCCATTCGATATCGACCCTTGGATGCACGACGGATTTGCAGCGGACACTGACCCTGACACAATCGATTTGCGTGGACATGAAGACGAGGAAACCGGTGGATTGAGAGAACCCCAATCTGGTTTTGAAACGACGAAAACTACGGAGTTTCCTCGACTGATGACGGGAACCGATTTAGCAAAGCAACAAGAAACGACAATCCGCAACCACCCATCCATGTACAAAGAGGGCATGACCGTCGTTCACGATGGCTACGGCAGAGGTACCATTGAATCGATTTCAGGTCAAAACCTAAAACAAACTGCGACCGTAGATTTTGAGGGCGTTGGCAGAAAGAGGTTTCGCCTGGCGTTCAGCAATCTCGAGATCGTCGATGATTAATCGCGCCAAAGATTCGCGATTTAATCGCCTTCTTTTTTGAGAACCTTTTTGACGGATCGGGGTCTTAACCACCCATGAGAAAATTTTTTGGCCGACAGGTTGGGACTGGACAGCGAGTTGTATCTGCCTCAGCTAAGCGCTGCACCGAAACTAGAGATTCGAAACTGAGCTTGTGAGTCGCAGGCAATTGACTCGGGGTTTCGCTGCTGAACCGCGCCTTGCCGCTCCTGATCAAAGGACAGGAATAAGCCATTTGCACGCAGTAAACCATAGGTCTTGAACGGAATGCAGTTAATTTTTTTCTCCATTTTTGAAGCCTACCGCAAAGCCTACGCCGACGTGCCTCGGCCGATCTGGCTGCTTTCTTCTGCGCTGTTCGTCAATCGCCTGGGAACCATGGTGCTGCCGTTCTTGACGCTGTACTTCAAGAAAAATCTAGGCTATTCCGATTCGACCGCGGGATTCATGATCAGTTTATACGGTTTTGGATCGGTACTGGGAGCCTATGTGGGTGGCAAACTCACAGGCAAAGTCGGCGCGATTAGACTGCAAGTCATATTATTGTCCCTCTCGGTTCCAGTTTTCCTGTGCATTCCATTTTGTACTTCGCCAGTTTCGCTGGCGGTGTCGATTTTGCTGCTGAGTGTATTTTCAGAAGGCGTTCGCCCAGCAAACCAAACGGCAATCACAGAATTTTCGAATACTGAGCAACGCACCCGCGCGTTCGCGCTCAACCGGATGGCACTGAACCTCGGAGTTTCATTTGGTCCGGTCATTGGAGGGTTGTTGATCTCGATCAGCTTCTTTTGGATCTTCGTTGTCGACGCGCTGACCACCGGCGCGTGTGCGGCGCTGCTGTGTTACTTTTTTGCCGGTCAAAATTCGAATCAAGAATCGCTCGTTGACACGAAACAAACACTCCTTTTAAAAGCTTCGCCCGCTGAAGATTGGTACTTCATTTTGTATCTGGGGCTGACGTTTTCTTGCGCCTTGGTGTTCTTCCAATTCTTTACAACGTATCCCTTGTATTTAAACGAACATTACCTGTTGAATGAATTTCAAATTGGGCTGATCTTTGCAATTAACACCGTAATGATCGTCTTTTTCGAAATGTTGCTGGTCGAACGCGCAAAACACTGGAATTTAATAACCACCATTGCATGGGGCTGTTTTCTGACATGTATCGGATTTGGGATTCTCCCGTTTGGCTCGGCGATTGGCCTGTGTGTGTTATCCATGGTTATTTTAACCATTGGCGAAATGCTGGCTTCGCCGATGTCCTCCAGCTGGGTTTCGCAACGGAGCGAACACAAAGACACCGGAAGTTATATGGGCTGGTACACGATGTCATACTCGTTAGCTTTTATCGTGGGACCTGCCATTGGGGGCGTAATGTACCAATGGAACAAAGAGTCCGTTTTTTACGCGAGTATTTTGGTCGGCGGTTTGATTTTAGGCGGGTTCTTCGCACTCGACCTCAAGCTGAAACAAGAATCTGAATAAAGTTGAGTCTAAAACGGACCTCCGGGTGCTGTCTGGCAGCCGGAGGCTTCGTTTGTTCCACAAGAATCAGGCAATATTCGCCGATAGAACCGCTAAGTAAGTTGCCGATTTTAGAGCGCGTTTTCTTTTAGTGTTGCGTCGATCCGTCAGTTTTTGCAGGAAAATTCGACGCCACGACCGCTACAACTAATTGCAACTTGCACAAATTCCACTACCGCCCTAATTCGTCCGCGATAGCTTCGGCATTGTAAATGTAACGCAGTGAGTCGCGGATGGCACTGCTATGCACGCTGACCGCACGCGCGACTCGATCGTCGTACAAATAATCTGCTGTCAAGGATTGTATGTTGCCGTCAAAAATAAGACCAACAAGCTCCAAGTCCTTGTTAACGACTGGGCTACCACTGTTTCCGCCGATGATGTCTGCTGTGCAAACAAAATTCATGGGCGTACTCAAACCAATCCGGTCACGTGCGGCATGCCAACTTTCCGGCAAGCTATAGTCTTTTTGGCCTTCATGATTGGTTTCATGTTGAAACGCACCGACCATTTTAGTCCAAGCCGGAATTTGGCTACCACCCAATTCGTACCCAATAACGGGACCGAATGCCAACCGGAGCGAAAACGTGGCGTCGGGGTAAGTGGAAGTCCCTTGCGTCGCGAACATTGCCTCCGCGATTTCGGCGTAGGCCTGTCGCTCGATTTCTTGAAGCTCCTCGTTTTCTTTACGCGCGGCACGCACTTCGTCGTCGACCAACAACGCAAATTGAATCATTGGATCTTGCGACGCTTTAATCACCTGCATACCACCAGCGGCTAGACGTTTACGTTCAGCAACGTCAATCAAATTGGTCCCGCCCACCAATTCTGCGGCTCGATCAATGGGGCTCCTACCGGCTAACATCGCTTTGCAAGAAGGGTCGTCCGCTCCACGAATCTCCAGCGTTCGAGACAGCAAATCACCAATTAGCAATTGTTCCAATTCTGGATAAATCGGCGCTTCGGAGAACAACTGTTGTTCCAAGCTTGCTCGTCCCGCATCGGCGAATTCAGCCAAACGCTCTTCCGAAGGTTTTTGATCTTCGGCTGCCATCTGCACGAGACGTTGAGCAATATTGAACAACTGAGTGTTCATCGACAACCCTTGGCCGAGTCGCTCGGCTCGACGCTGCTGAACTGCTGCAATGCGATCCCAGGCCGAAGCGTACTTTTTCAATTTTGGGTCGGCGTTTATTTTGGCCAACAATTCAGCTTCCGCTTTTTCCTTCGCGGCCATGATGGCGGGATCCTGCAAGCCTTGCAACATTCCCATCCGTGCTTTGCGGGCATTTTGGATTCCAAACAATCCGTCTTGCGCGATCCTGGCCTTTTCCGCACCGCCCAGCCCAAACTGTTGCAACAATACTTCGCGGCGACGAATAAAATCTAACACGTACGGCATCCTAACGTCGCGTTGATGTTTAAGTGCAGCGACCGTAAAAATCCGGCTCGTTCGACCTGGGTTTCCAGATACAAACACCAATTCGTTTGCCGTCGGCCCCGCTTCAGACCACCTCAAGAAATGCTTGATTTTTGCTGGCTTGCCGTCTTCGTAAACACGAAACAAACAGGCGTCTAAACAGTACCTCGGGTATTCAAAGTTATCGGCATCGCCACCGAAAAATGCAATCGCAGATTCAGGCGACCAAACGAGACGGACGTCGGTATATTTTTTGAACTGGTACAGATGGTATCTTCCACCGCCGTACAAGGTGATCACGTTGCTGCGCAACCCGGTGTCGTCAAGCGCTGCTTTCTCGATCTTGGCAATCGCCGCGCGCCGCGCCTCTGCAGCCTCGCCCGCCGATAAATTGGTACCGACTGCCGCATTTACTTCTGCGGTAACGTCTTTGATATTGACCAACTGATTCAATTCCAAGTCGGGTGCCTTAAGCTCTTGTTCCAGTGATTTAGCTAAAAACCCATCTTTGTAAACATTTCGTTCTTCCGTTGACAACTTGTAAAGCGTGTCAGAGCCAACGTGGTGGTTGGTCAACACCAAACCATTGCTTGAAACAAATGAAGCCGAACCGCCAACATTAAATCGCACCGAAGACTTCATAATGTGTTCGGTCCATTTAGCGTCCGGCTGAAAACCGTGTTTCTCTTTCAGGTGTTTCAACGGTAAATCGTTGAAGAGCCACATACCTTCGTCAGCAAAGCCGCCAACGGTCAGAAACAAACAAACGGTCAAAACGAATATGCTACGCATCGAAAAGGTCTCATCGAGTTGAATGTATAATATGGCACGCATTCAGCGGCCGTTTCAAGTCACTTTACTTCTTCATGTTTTGTGATCTCAAAACCAAGGTCTTCAATCATCTTATAATCTTGTTCCGGCGGTTGCCCCTTGGTCGTTAAATAGTCGCCGACAAAAATCGAGTTCGCGACATAAAGTCCCAGCGGCTGCAATGACCGCAGATGCATTTCTCGTCCGCCCGCAATGCGCAATTCCCGATCGGGATTGGCAAATCGAAACATCGCCAACGCCTTTAAGCATTTTATGGGTGTCAAACCAGAACTGCCCTCCAACGGCGTGCCTGCAATCGGATTTAGGAAGTTTAACGGAATCGACTCGGCACGTAGTTCTCTCAGGTGAAACGCCATTTTGATAATGTCGTCATGGGACTCGCCCATCCCAATGATCCCGCCACTGCAAATTTCCATCCCTGCATTGCGGACGTGATGCAAAGTATCGACACGGTCTTGATAAGTATGAGTCGTACAAATTTTCTCGTAATGCTCACCGCTCGTGTTCAAGTTATGGTTGACACGGTCGACGCCCGCCGACTTGAGACGTTTGGCTTGATCTTCGTCCAGTAGCCCCAAACATGCGCAAATTTTCAAATCGTATTGAGATTTAATCTCCGGAACAATTTCCTCGACCGCTTTGATTTCTCTTTCGTTAGGCCCACGAGCAGAAATCACG
The DNA here is from genome assembly GCA_965263475.1 of Mariniblastus sp. Taxonomy (GTDB): domain Bacteria; phylum Planctomycetota; class Planctomycetia; order Pirellulales; family Pirellulaceae; genus Mariniblastus. The sequence goes on along the minus strand of OZ253677.1, from coordinate 4,128,713 downwards.
ATGCAATACGTCTTCGAATCGCGCTCCGCAGCGACTCGGGCACCATCCATCAGTTTTGCTCGATCGAGCAAATTGTATTTTTCGATGGGTGCCTTCGAGATTTTCGATTGGGAACAGTAAGAACAGTCTTCTGGGCATAAACCACTTTTGGCATTCATCAAGAAATACAATTGGACCGTATTGCCAAAGTAGTGATGGCGGACTTTGTGGGCCGCTGAGATCAGGTCCAGGATTTCTGTATCGTTCGCATTGAGAATTTCATGTGCTTGGGCATGGTCGATTTCATGACCCTCAATCACTTGTTTGGCCAATTCGCCAAAACTTTTACTTGAAGTCAACAACATTTGGGTATCGCTCTAAATTGGGTTGGCAGCGACATCACAACGAAAATGTCTCCGCCTAAATCGTTTGTTTATGTTACAATCTTGTGCGTCTCAGATGATAAAGGCGGTTCAGCTTTCCGTCGAGACGCGGTATTTGGTTGGAGTCAGATTTGGGCGTTTCCCACCTAGTTAAAATTGGATTGATGGCTCGAGTCGGGCGATTTTCGTCTCCGGACGGCCGAAGATACGCTCCAGATGAAAGCGTGATTTGTCGGACGGCACGTGGACTGGAAACAGGTTCCATAATGTGTGTTCTGGACGAGCCGGAAGATTGCGCGTCAGACGGCGACTTGCTGAGAAAAGTAACCCCAGACGATCGGTTGATAATTGAGCGAATCGATCGTTTCCGTAACAAGGCGTTTCAGGCTTGTCAGTTGTTGTTGCAAGAGCAAGGCTGTGCGGCTGTATTGGTCGACGTGGAACACTCATTCGATGGACAATCACTTTTTTTCTACTTTTTGGGCGACGTTCCCGAAGAGGTGCATCAATTAACAGATCGCCTGGCTCAAACGTATGAAAAGAAAGTCCGTTTTCGCAAGTTTTCCGAAACGTTGGCCGCTGGCTGTGGACCTAACTGTGGCACAGAATCGTCAGCTTGCTCCACTGGCGGATGTTCGTCTTGCGCACTGAGTGGTTCGTGCGGTTCAAAAAATCAGGAGTCAATCAATGGCAGTACTTGAATTTTATTGTTGCGATTGTGACAGGTTATTTGAATCGGAGCCGGACAGTACGGGCTACGAACAAGCGCCCTGCCCTTATTGTGAACAGATTTGCATGACGTCGGAGTTCGAGGGCAAATCAAGCAAAAACGAAGAGAAAGCGGAACGCTTTGTTGTCGTCGCCGAGTTTTTTGACGAAGAAGCTGCCGAACCGTTAGTCCAGCGTTTGGAAGACTCAGGCATCTCGATTCAAATCAATCTACCCGACGTCGGGGATGGAGATTTTTTTACAGGCGGAAACGATAACGTCTGTGTCTTGGTACCTGCCGAAGATGCTGACACCGCCCGCAAAATCATTGAGTCCGATGAGGAAGAGTAGACATCGTTTGAAATCAGTCAATGCTTCGGTTTGCCGTTACGACCATGTCCACCGCAAAATCAACGAATATTGACTTTCGAAAGTACAGAACCGAAGAGTTGGCGCAAAAGATCTTTGATGTTCTGGCAATACCGAGAGCGATCGGATCGTTCGCAACGACGCTTATCCGAACATTGGCAATTACCGTCGTCGTTTTTCTTGTACTCATCGTCGTTTTCGACTTGACGCTGTTACAGTCGGTCGGCGTGTTTATTTACTTGCTTATTGCGTCATCTTTAGTTGGTTTGCTTTATGGCGTCGTGCGACTGATTCATGGTGCGTTTAAAAACATTGACGATATTGCAAATATCATTGCACAAGTTTCAAAAGATGTCACACGAGATGCCCAAGGGCTTGCTACCGGCGACGCCCATCTCCCGGCCGGTACAGAGTTGTTCAAGAAGGTATACGGCGAGGTCTTTGTCCCGGTATTAGAAGAAGTCGTTTCCAATAGTTTTGGACTCTTAAAACGGCCAATTTCTTGGCTGTATCGTCAATCGATTGGTGCATTTGTTTCACGAATCTTAATTGATGTTCAGATGCAAGAACCGGAAAACAAGATTGAACGAGATCAGGTTATCGGAGCGATGCTCACGGTCTCAAGCAATGCACGCACGATCGAAATTCAAGCAGAACAAGTCTCCGACCGAGTCCAATGCGTAGCCCGACGAATCCAGTATTGGTTTTTGTTGCCTTTGTATTTGCTACTTGGTGTTGTCTTGACTGCTGCGACAGTACCGCTCGCGTTGCTCGTCCATCATTGGGCTGGGAATTGACGGCTTACCGAGAGCGGTTTACTTAGCCAGCTTGTACACACGCACCCAATCGACGTACATCAACGATGGGAAAGGAGTCGTATCATCAGGTTTTCCCGCCGGTTCACCGCCTACGGCAAGGTTCAAAAGAATATAAAAATTTTGATGGAACTCTTTGAATTTTTCATCGGTGATCTTGGCCGAACAATACTCCTTGCCGTCGACATACCAAACGATTTTCTCTGGTGACCAATCGATTTCAAACACGTGAAACTTCTCTGCAAAAATCCCCTGATTGAGTTTGTACGATTCCGCGCCCATCATTTTGTGTCCGCCATCATCGTAATGAAGATTGGCTTCTACCACGGCATCGTCTTTCGAACCGTAAAACTCTAAGATGTCGATTTCACCGCACTTGGGCCACGGCGTATCCCCTCCAATTTCAGAGATGTTTTCACCCAGCATCCAAAACGCTGGCCAGATGCCGTTGCCCTGCGGCAACTGAATTCTGGCGGCGAATTTACCGTATTTCCAAGAATGCTTTTTGCCCGTGTGCAGTCGAGCCGAAGTGTACTGGCCTTTTTCGTGTTTCGTACCAGTGTGAATAGCCTTCAATACGAGGTAACCATCTTTAACAAAGGAGTTTTCCTTTCGATCGAAATATTGTTGCCATTCCTCATTGAAAGGTTTTGGCAGGATTTGCCTCGTCCAGTTTTGCAAATTCAGTTTTTCGCCGTTAAATTCGTCGGCCCATTCTAGTTTCCATTGCGAGTCGGTCTTGTGTTGATCCGAATTTGTTGCCGGATAAACAATCTCTTGCGCTGCTCCAAACGAACACAGAATCAACACAATAACGATCGAAATTACGATTTTCACTGAATGCCTCCTACAGCAACACGTCGGCGACCAACACCACTTTTGCCATCTTCAATCAAAAAAGAACGTGTTCGCAGCTCCATCGGAATTCTTGCAAGTTTTTGTCAGCGATGCGATGTAATCCACGAAAGATCCGCAATTTCTGTTTGAAAGTTGCGAGACACAGTTTTCCAGTTAAGATACCTTCGTTATTCGAGCTCACTTAACGCCCTTTCGGTCATGCGTACGAAAATTTTACTAATTGCTTTGTTTGTATTGTCCCCGAGCCATTTGTTCAGTGATCAGGTTACGTTTGAAGTAACAACCGTTGGAACGGGTTCGTTGGGAAACCTAGACTTCACCAATGAATTGGTCACGATTCGCGGTGTTGGTGACACCGACAACGTCGATATGAATGGCTCGGTAAATTTGCTGTTGCAAGACTTGGATGTCTACGTCGACATCGAGGGCCTCGATACGGCAATGTTCACCGATGCGATTCAGGCGATCAGCAACAACAACTCAAATCTGGGCGGCTTCGGAAACACTTCGAATAATTTCGGTCTACTATTTGTCAATAATCCCGCGTTCGCGGCTTACGACTTAACGACCGATTTGGGCCCGATCAGTGGATCAGCAAATATCGTGAATGGAGTCGGTCATGAAACGGATGCAGGAAGTTTCCGTTTGTTCGGAACCAATGGATCGGCGACGTTTCAAGCCACCGTCGTGCCCGAACCAGCGACCGGTTGCCTCCTCGCAATGGGATGGATTGCGGCCAGTCTCAAGCGTCGTCGTTTGCAACGATAGCCATCGCCCGCTGATAATACGAAGAATCGTTACAACCGTTAGTGATCATTCCATTTCGGTTTGCTACCCCGCATGCCCGCAGCATCAATTCTGTCCGCAACTTTTACCAGGTGCTAAGTTTTGCTGATTGTGTAGGCCTGTTTTGATCGCAAGGCATCTCAACAGCCCCAACGCATCAACGCTGGAATTACTCTTGAGCGAGCTACCGCGCTCAGTTCCCCGTCTCCAAATGTTGTCAGGTATCATGGGCATTGGCAAATGGTTGCAGACCGTTCATTCGCTCGAATCAGAACATGATTTGATCCAACGGCGAAGGTATGGCGTAATCGAAATTCGAGATCAAGAATTTCGAGCGTTGCACTTGCGCCCGTTCCCTAAATTAGGTTCTGTGGTCGAAGCTCGCTGGGACGCGATCAAAAAACCCTGGCAGACCAATCGTAAACAGGATCGAGTCTTGCTGTATTACAATCAGCCATTCCTGTATCCAAAATATCTAGCTTTGGCGTACTTCGTATCTGGCGAGAAATCCAGTTTGGCATCGATTGCCGTTTCCCTGTCGGTTTTGGACTATATTGCGCAAGTTAAGCAAAGCGACGCCATCGTGACAGAAGTCACCAATCATCGCATCAAAGATCGTCATTTGGAACACTTTGGTTGGGAACGTCACATGCATAACAGTCGCAAAAGAAACTGGATCAAGAGATTTTACGGTGACTATCCGGAAAGTTTTCTGTTTCAGTATCGCTGGGAATCAACGCCACTTGAAGAACCAACGTTGGTCGTCAATTGATTGCCTTTTTGCTCGGATTCTAAGGTTTGAGCAATACACGAATATTTGATTTTGCGCGATTTTCTTTGGCGATCGTATCAAACAGGTAGCGAGTTGCATCGTCGCGTACCTGATCGCGCGCGTCCGCGGGTCCAATCTTTCCTTCCTTGATTTCCAGGCACTTGATTAAGTGGACGCCAAATTTGGTTTTTATCGGGTTTGAAATTTGCCCCTGTTTCAATTCCATTGCTGCCGAACAAAACTCGGGCACCATTGGACCCGTATAATTTATCCAGCCAATGTCACCGCCACTCTTCGCTGAAGAAGTGGCAATCGAATGTTGAGCAGCAGCTTCGGACCAACCGATTTGCCCGCGTCCGATTTCGTCTTTTATGGCGTTGGCTTTCTCGATCGCCGATGATGCGTCGGCAAGCAAAATATGGGCCACGCGCATCTTTGTCCCATCGAACTTGCGCCTGTAAGTTTCAAAGTAAGACTTTAAACGCGATTCGGTCAACTGTTTGTGAAGGTAACGTTTCCATGTCAGTCGCCATCGGAATTCATACTCCAGCTCAGATTTCTCAAGTTGGTTTTCCGAGAGATATACCTCGATCGACTTGCCAACTTCTGCCAGGCGGTCAGTGAGTTTCGACATCTCAATCGCTACATGCGAATCACCGATTTTGCTTTCCGTTAACATGATCTTTTGGAATACAATGTGGCGATTGATCAAATGATTGAGTGCCTCTTTTTGGGCAATTTGATTTGCAGCTGGCGTTAACAAGCGACCTCCCGTTCGCTGCATTACAAACCGCTCGAGCCGACCCATTGAAATTTCGTGGCCATCCACAATGGCAGCGACGCGCAATTCATCCTGAACTAAGAACTGGGTCGTTGATACTAAGAACAGATTCAACACTAAACCGAGGGCAATTGTCATCGCCAGACGTCCTTTCGAGCCGCACCGCGAAATTCATTGCCCCAGAAATGATCGCAGTGGCCAGTTATGGAAGCGGAATTTTAGTCAATTCGATGTCAACCGGCAACTTGATGATTGAGGCCGGTGTCTTGTAAACCAGCGTTCGATCGCCAGGTTCTTCCAAAAAATAGTACACGACGGTCACCCGCTCATTATCTTGTTGGATAGTTTCCAATGAAACGGCTTCTTCACGGTTCCCTTGTCGATCTAACAAATAGACTTCGTTTTGAAAAACCCAACCCTGATGCGACTCGAGAGCATTATTCTCTTTATCAAAACTGATACTCACTTGCACGGAATAAACATCTTCGTTCTTTCTAGTGCCACCGAACTCGACTCGAGCGCCCGCTTTTTCGATGCGAGTCCCGGGCTTCATTTTAGACAACTTTTTAAACCGAAACTCTTCGGTTTTACCTGGCAACAGCGTATTTATTTTGGCGGACAAGCTCTTAAGTGTTTCGACTTGACGATCAACGCGCGGCAGAGTCAATGAAAACTCGACTTGGGGAATCTCAGGTTGCACCATCCCGTAGACGACCTCTTCGGGATTTGGCAACACAACTTCATCTTCGTATTCGTCGACGATGGACACCGACGACATCGGGATGTCGACTGAAAACGGCCTTAGTCGCGGTTCCCATCGGACCAGCAACGTCACGGTCGTATAGTCCAATTCTGGCCGTTGCAGGTTCACTGAAGCATCTGCTCGGATCACTTGTGTTTGAAAAATCAAATTGGAGGATGTCGGTAGCTTAAGCGGGCGATTGCCACCCGCCGCTCTCGTCAACGATAATTGCCCTGGTTCCGAACCGCCATACGGATCGATGGTTAGTTTGGCCTTGCTCATCAGTTCGTCAATGGTCTTCCAAAAGCTTTTTCCTTTGATGGCCAAGTCGATTTCAATATCGGCCAAGGAAGGATCAGCAACCACGACCTGGTTCCGAGTTTGACGTTTTATTTTCTGTAGGGCTTGACCGACCGTCATGGCACCGTTCAATGTGACTTGGCTCGCTTGGGATGCTTGATTAACGACTTCGGTTTCGAGTTGCTTTCTGATTCGACTAACTCTTCCGCGAAAGTCCGTGGTCGATTCCTCGGTTGCCGACTTTAGAAACGGCAAGATCTCCGGCCCCATCGCCAACAATTTTTCCTGGGCCTGGTCACGGTCTTTTACCGCGGCAGCGTTGAGCTGCGATTGCCATTTGGCAACCTCTTCCATCATTGCAAGTTCTTCTTCTTGTCCCTGCGACACGGCAACTGGAAGGACCAGCAAAACTAAAAAAGAAACCAACGTCTTTGATCGCATCAACAAATTCCTTGAAGAAGTCTAAGGTTGAACATTCGTTATTTTCATCACCATTGGACACATAATTTCGCGGCGTCGGTATCGAGAACACCGATCCGCCCTCGACCGCATCCTAGGGTTTAGCGACAGTCATTCTATTTTAGGCGCCCTGGCAACCAAAGATGTTTAGTCGCAGTTTCTGTTTGATCACAACCACGTTTGTCATACTTTCACTCGTTGCAATCTCCGATGTATATAGTCAAGAGATCTCGGTAAAAGTCAAATCGCGAGGAAAAGAATACTTTGGTAAAAAACTGGCATATGACGGCCGGGATATGGTGTTGTTGCGCCAAGATGGCCGCATCAGCGTATTGCGTGTTTCCAAGAAAAGCGACATCAAAAAAGCCTCCCAGCGTTTCGAGCCCTACAAGTCAGAAGTCTTGCGACAACAGCTACAAAAAGAATTTGGCAGCAAATACCAGGTTTCCAGAACCCAAAACTTTGTCGTCGTTCATCCCCCTGGCGATTTCAACACTTGGGCAATGCCGTTTGAACAGCTTTATCAAAGATTTCGAAATTACTTTAGCAGCCGCGGGTTCTCGTTGGGCCAACCAGAATTTCCGATGGTTGCGGTCGTGTTGAGAACTCGAAAGGAATTTGACAAGTTCCTGACAACCTACCATGAAGCCAGCCCCAACACACTGGGATATTACTCCCAAAAAAGCAATCGCATCATCACGTACAACCCCAATGGTCGACGACCCACGAAAAGGGACTGGATGTTTAGCGCGACACTGATTCACGAAGCCGTGCATCAGACTTCGTTCAATATAGGGCTTCACAAACGATTCGCATTTACGCCAGTATGGGTGCTAGAAGGTTTGGCGTGCATGTTTGAAGCCAAGGGCGTACACAACAACATGTACTATTCAGAATTAAAAGACAGGATCAACAAAACGCGTCTAACAAGCTTGCAACATTATTACCGCCAAAAACGCGTTCAAGGAAAGCTATTGAACTTCGTCGCCTCGGACAAAGTGTTCAAGTCCAACCAAGCGGTCGCCTACGCATATTCTTGGGGACTTACGTTTTTCCTAGCAGAGAAGTACCCCGACAAGCTACTCAAATACTTGAAAGAAGATGCCAAGCGTCAAGAGTTCCGAGAGTTTACAGCCCAACAACGCGTAAAGGCGTTCAAGAGGGCTTTTGGCGATGACTTGAAGGGATTGGAAAAGAGGATGGAACGATTCATTATGAAACTAACGGTTTAGTCTTAATTTGCACTGCTTTAATAATCAGGGTCAAACGTAAAACTCATCTTCAAACTAACCCGCGTTTGACGGCCCAAACGGCCGCTTGCGTTCGGTCGTTTACATTCAGTTTTCGCAAGATGTTTTGCACATGTTCCTTTACCGTCTCGACACTGATCGTCAGGGATTTGGCGACTTCACGATTGCTAAGCCCCATGGAAACGTGCCGCAATACTTGCATCTCACGATTGGTCAGCGGTACGTCAAAATCATGGGATTGGCGTGGCCGACGCAATTTGGATTGAGTCGTAACGATCAAGCTATTTTCAGGAGGCGGCTGATTCGCAGATGCGGATTCCACCGCGCGAATCAATGCCGACATGGGTTGCGTCTTGGCGACAAAATCCGCTACCCCCAGCGATGCGGCTCTGGCAATGTGAGTCGGATTGTCCCAGCCCGAAAAAACCACGACTATGAGGTCGTTTTTGCTTTCCCGAACTTTATCAATCACTTTTAGCGCATCTTGGCCGTTGATGCGAACTTCTGTGATCAAAATCGCGGTTTGGTGAGCAAGCACGGCCGATTCAATGTCGGCGATCTGGTCGACGTATTTTTCAACTTCGATGTACGGCCGACAAGCACAAACGATGCCTTCGTAAACGACCGGGTGATCATCGGCCAACAAAACCTGAATGCTCATGGAGGATTTGGGAGTGAATCGAAACTTCAACCGGCCAAGTTGATAACCCCTTAGGAAGGGTGGGTTTAATGCAATCGGGGGTATTGCCGCAACTTAAGCTGCTGAGTTTCTGGATAAGTAGTTTTTTGTTAGGAAGCGTTAGAGTATATCGAACCTTTTCATATCGCGAAACGCGCATTTATGCGATCGACTAGCAAAACCAGTAAAAACGGCACAAATAAATGCGGCTTTGTTTTTGACGATCTGTTAATTGCAACCTACATAACTGAAGGGATTTTGCGTACCAAACTACGCAAGTGTTCCAATGACGTCATCTCCGCATGGAGCTTAGCAAGCGAAAGTCAGAAATTCCGACCGTTGGTTCGCATTGATGCATACTGAAAAAGAAGAAAACCCAAGAATACTGCTTGTTGACGACGATCAGCATCTGCTTCATTCGATGGGCGAATGGCTACAAAGTTGTGGATTCCCCACGACAATTGCCCAGGATATCACGTCTGCCCAAGCGGCGCTCGCCGACCAAACTTTTGACCTGGCTTTGGTCGACGTTCGACTCGGCCCCGAAGACGGGTTCGATTTGTTAAAACACTGCAAGACCCATCACCCCAATACCACGGTGATCCTGATGACAGGGTACGCAACGGTTGACACGGGAATCGAGGCCATCCGAGCCGGCGCGTTTGACCTGGTTACCAAACCGTTGATTGATGAAGAATTATTGATGGCGATACGACGGGCCATTTCCCAAAAAGAAGTCATCGAAGAAAACCAACGTCTAAAAACCCAACTCGACCGGCGTTTTGGAATGGAAAACATCGTTGGCAACGATGTTCGCATGCAAAAAACGTTTGAAGTCATCGAGAGCATCGCCGATACGAAAGCGACCGTTTTGGTAACCGGCCAAAGTGGCACTGGGAAATCTCTGATCGCCAGAGCGATTCACCAACGTTCCAATCGACGCGAAGCGCCGTTTGTAGAGATCGCTTGCGGAGCACTTCCAGAAAACCTATTGGAAAGCGAACTGTTCGGTCACGTCGCAGGCTCCTTTACAGGTGCATCATCCAACAAGATCGGAAAATTCAAACAAGCCGATGGCGGCACCATTTTTTTGGACGAGATCGGTACGGCCTCGGCAGGACTGCAAGTCAAGTTGCTGAGGGTGTTGCAAGAGTTTGAGTTCGAACAAGTCGGTGGAACCGAAACGTTTAAGGTCAATACTCGGGTGATTCTGGCCACCAACGAGGATCTATCGCAAGCCGTCGCCGACGGGACGTTTCGTCAAGATTTGTATTACCGAATCAACGTGATCAATTTGCAGTTGCCGTCGCTGTCGGAACGTCGGGGAGACATCCCGATGCTGGCACAATACTTTCTTGAAAAAGTCTGCGGAGAAACCGGAAAATCCGTCAATGGATTTGAACCAGAGGCCCTCCGAGCGATGCAAAGCTATGATTGGCCTGGCAACGTCCGCGAGTTGCAGAACGCCATTGAGCGATCCGTCCTACTGGGCAAAGGCAGCCTGATTTCGCTCGCCGATTTGCCGACCAACGTCACCAGCGGCGCATTGGCGGATGCCCCGGCCTTGTCGGTTGACCCCAATCGGAAACTAACACTCAAAGAAGCCCTTGAAGGGCCGGAACGGCAAATCATTTACCAGGTGCTAAAGGAAAACAACTGGAACCGGAATGCGACTGCCGATCAATTGGGCATCAATCGCACGACGCTGTACAAAAAAATGAAAAAGCTGGACCTGGAACACCAGCGTTAGCCCAACACAGCGTTATCGTCATTCTGAGATCAGAGAAAAACACCTTTTAGGCAATCGCCAGATTGATCTGAAATCGAAACGGAAATTAATCGACCTTCCAATTCATCGAAGCGGTCGCTGGCGACTTGCACCGGAGCGTAACGACAACTGGTTCCGTTCATATTTTGATGGGGATCTGTTTTTTCAACGAGCAACTGTAACTCTCTGCCAACCAACTGCGAGAAATATTCGTTTCTCAATTGAGTCTCCAATTGTCGAACGACGCGACCTCGCTCGGACTTCACCTGCTTTGGAATTTGGTTAGGCATGTCCGCGGCTGGTGTGGTTTTACGAGCACTGAAGGGAAACATATGAATCTTTGAAAAACCAATCTGACGGCAAGCGTCTAGAGTATCTTCGAAATCGCTCTCGGTTTCTCCTGGGAAACCGACAATAACGTCCGTCGAAAAGGCAGGCACATCCAATGCGTTCTTAATTAACTGGCAGCGATCGATGATGTGTTTTCGGGACCATCTGCGGCGCATCCGACTCAAAATTTTGTCACTGCCACTTTGTAGGCAAACATGCAAATGGGGGCAGACTTTTTTGGGATTGTCTTTCATCACTGCAATCAGCTCGCGTGTGACTTCGGTAGCTTCAATGCTGGAAAGTCGCACCCGGAAATCACCCGGCAAATCGCAAAGCGACTTCACCAAATGCGAGAGCCGCACCCACTCGGATTTTGGTTTGCCTTGATTGAAATCAACGCCGTAGTGGCCCAGGTGAATGCCCGTTAACACAATTTCGCTGAATCCGTTCTCCACCAGTTTACGAACTTCGTCGATAACTTCATCAACGGGTCGGCTGTACATTCGTGGTCGAACGGTTGGAATGATGCAGTACGTGCATTTGAGCAAGCAGCCATCCTGGATTTTGACATAGGCGCGATGCCGATTAGACAAACCACTAATCCCCATCGGGATGTCGACGACACCAAAACGGCCCATTAAATCTGGCAGCTCGCGTTTGTCGGTGACCACATCGGTAACTCCAGGCAGCTGCGCGACTTCTTCGGGCGCCCGGGTCGCGTAACAACCCATCACGACGATTCGGGAATCTGGATTATTCCGGTGCATACGACGGATGACTTGACGACTTTTTGAATCGCCTTCTGCGGTAACTGTGCACGTATTGACGATACAAAGATCGGCCTGATCGTCACCCGCTTCTTCGTAACCAGAATGCAGTAGACCTTCTCGGACAAGTTGTGTTTCGTACTGGTTGACCTTGCAACCAAGTGTGTGCGTTCTTAGTTTCGCGGGCACTTAATCTTCTGTTTCTGGCTCGATGGACGCGGTCATAGATCCAGAGCAGCGCTCAATCAAAATGTCTTTACCAAACGCATGGATCTGGTCTCGTTTCAGTTCGGCATGCTCTTTGGTGGTCGTCAAGCAGATTGCCCTTCCATCACTGTCCACTTGTTTCGCAATCTCGAACCCTTTTTCGATCGAGTGTGCAAAAATTTGACGCATCATCAGAATGACATACTCGTAAGAATGATCGTCGTCATCCCACAAGATCACGTGATATTTGGGCTGCCGCTTACGCCGAGCATCGCGATCGACGTCTTGCTCAAATTTCGGATCGGCAACTGTCACGTTTCCGTACTCTGACATAAAACTCCTCATTCGTAACAACTGCTGGGCTTATTAGAGCGACTTCAAACGGTGATTCAAGACAGAATCCGAAGGCGATCTGCCATATCAATTTCAAGCGATAGTCGTCATCGCCAGAAAACGTTATACTCTGCCCTTCATTTTAGTTTCGGCAGACCGAAAAAACAGTGTTTTGGGCACAAGTTGCGCATCCAATTTAATGGAACCCTGCTCCGCTTTGTCAACGGTCCAAGCGAATAACGAGGCAAATCATGTCACAGTTGGACAGTTACTTAAAAGAACACGAGTCACGTTTTGAACAGGATTTGTGTGAATGGCTTCGAATTCCTAGCGTTAGCACCGACAGCGCGTTTGCGGGCGATGTTCGGTCGGCAGCAAATTGGCTGCATGCAAAAATGCAAGGACTGGGCTTGGCGACCGAATTCATCGAAACCTGCGGTCACCCTATCGTTTATGCGGAATCTCCAAAAGTTGAAGGGGCACCCACGGTTCTGGTTTATGGACACTACGATGTTCAACCTCCTGATCCGATCGATCTTTGGGAAACCCCTCCATTCGAACCTGATGTGCGTGATCGAAAAGTTTTTGCTCGCGGGGCCACCGATGACAAAGGCCAAATGATAACTCACGTCTTCAGCCTCGAGGCCTGGGCAAAAACGGGTCAAGAATTACCGGTCCAAGTGAAGTTTCTGATCGAGGGCGAAGAAGAGTGTGGTAGCTCGGGTTTGAACGAGTTCCTGGCCGGCAAATATGACAACGGCCAACCTGTTCGAGAAAAGATCGCCGCCGACATCGCGGTCATTAGCGATACCTCTCAATATGGCCCTGATATGCCAGCAATCACATATGGGTTGCGCGGCATTTGTTATTTCCAACTGAATTTGACCGGGCCCGATCGTGATCTGCATTCTGGAGCATTCGGCGGAACCGTTGCCAATCCGGCAATTGCATTGGGAAAAATGCTGTCCTCTCTGGTCAACGAAAAAGGCCAGGTTCAAATCCCGGGCTTCTATGACGATGTGCTGCCGCTAACCGAACGCGAGAAGGGACAATTCCAAGATCTGGATTTCTCGGAGCAAGAGTACGCCCAATCCCTTGGCGTCGATGGTTTGTCTGGCGAAGCTGGTTTTACAACGCTGGAACGTCGCTGGGCTCGACCCACATTTGATGTCAATGGCTTGACGAGTGGCTATCAAGGTGAAGGGGCCAAGACCGTGCTACCATCGAAAGCAAGCGCAAAATTCAGTTTCCGCTTGGTTCCCAATCAGGATCCAAGCAAAATTGGAGCCGCCTTGGAACAGCATTTGAAGAACGTGTGCCCAGTCGGCATTCAAATGGAGTTGGTGGATATGCACGGTGCACAAGGCTTTGTCTTGTCGCTGGACAGCCCGTATATGCAAGCGGCTTCACAAGCGATCGAACGCGGATTTGGTAACAAACCTGTTTTCATCCGCTCGGGCGGCAGCATTCCGGTCGTGACCGCGTTTGGCAAGCAATTGGGCATCGATACTCTGCTGCTTGGCTGGGGACAAGACGATGACAACCCTCACAGTCCCAACGAAAAGTTCTCGTTGGACGATTTCCAAAAAGGAATTCGTGCAAGTGCGTATTTGTGGGAAGAATTGAGTAAGATCCCAGTGTAAGTCCCATTCGATCAACCAGACATAACCGAACCAAACAACGCACCTGTTTCGCCGCCTCGAGCCAGCCGTTGCCCCTCATTCAAAACACGAAGACAAAAAATGCTTGACCGAAAATTCATCGTCGAAAACCTGGATGCCGTAAAACAGAATTGCGCGCATCGCAATGTAACGTGCGAGGTCGATCAACTCGTGGCGTTGGAGACTCAACGACGCGAATTGATGAAGAAAGCCGAGGAGTTAAATCGCGAAGCCAACGCCGTTTCGAAATCCATTGGCGCGGCCAAGGACGAGACCGAGCGAGAGGCTCGAAAAGAGCAGGGCCGCCAGTTACGGGATCAAAAAGAGGCAGCGCAAGCTGAACACGATCGGATCGAAGCGCAAGCTAAAGAAATCCAGTTGACGATACCCAACATGGCACATCCGGATGCGCCTATCGGCGTCGATGACAAAGCCAACTTAGAAATTTCCCGAGGCAAGTTCGAACCGAGATCTTTTGATTTCAAACCCATGGACCATGTCGAGCTAGGTGAAAAATGGAACTGGATCGACTTCGAGGCTGGGGCGCGGACAACAGGCGCAGGATTTTATTTTCTCAAGGGTGATCTGGTACGACTGGATCTGGCGATTCAACAACTTGCCGTCAATGAGCTGGTCAAGCGCGGGTTCAAGCCGATGATCACTCCAGACTTGGCGCAAGATTCGATCATGGAAGGCATCGGCTTCATGCCAAGAGGGCCAGAAACTCAGGTTTATAGTATTGAGAACTCAAACCTTTGTTTGATCGGAACCGCAGAGATAACGCTGGGTGGGCTGTACAGTGGTGAAACGTTTTTGGATGAACAACTACCGCTAAAAATTTGTGGAATCAGCCACTGCTATCGTACCGAGGCCGGTGCGGCCGGTCGAGCATCACGTGGCCTATACCGCGTCCATCAATTTACAAAAGTCGAAATGTTTGCGTTTACGTTGCCGGAACAAAGCGACGTCATGCATGAAGAGTTGCGTCAGATCGAATGCGAGCTGTTTGATCTGTTGGAGATCCCTTATCGCGTCGTCGATACGGCCACCGGAGATCTGGGTGGCCCCGCGTACCGCAAGTACGACTTGGAAGCGTGGATGCCCGGGCGCGGCGACGCGGGTGAGTGGGGCGAAGTCACGAGCACGTCCAATTGCACCGACTACCAGGCGCGGCGTTTGAACATTCGCTTTAAAAAGAAAGACGTCAAAGGAACGCAGTTTGTTCATACTCTGAATGGTACTGCGTTCGCTTTAAGTCGGGCGATTATTTCCGTGCTTGAAAACCATCAGCAAGAAGATGGCCAGGTGGATATCCCTAAATCGTTGCAACCTATCATGGGCTGCGAATCGATCGGAAGCGAGAAATAGAGCAACGCACAAAACTGCTTGGGCATCGTTTCCAAATTACGGCTTGAGGAGCTTGACAAAAGGCCGTACGTCTAACAGGTTAACAACTCCGTCTTGGTTGATGTCCGCGGCGGACATAAATTCGTCGTTGATGATGAGTTGAACAAAAGGCCCCACATCCGCCATGCTAACGACTCCGTCACCGTTGACGTCGCCCAGAACTTCGTCGGCGGCGACCGAAATCGTCGCGCCTCCAAAGGTCGCTGGAACAATTTCAATTCCGTTATTGATAATCAAACCGCTACCCGAGGTCATCAAAAGATCCACGCTCGAACCGGCGGCCGCATCTATGGCGACTGTAAATTCGATTTTGGCAAACAGAAACGCGTCTGCTCCGGCATCATAACCTTGGTCCAAAACACCCGTTGATCCGTCGTGGGCTTCAATCATGCCCGCGCCTGAAAAGATCGTGAACGCACCCAATTCATCCACCAATCCCCCGCCAACAAAAAACGCATCGCCAAACGAGTCGCCCCACCGAACACCTACCGGCGAGCCAAACAACGTGACGCTAAAATCAAGTGTCTCCGCGGCGGTAAACTCAACCACGCCATCAGCCGAAGTCACGATATCCAAAAAAGCGCCTGTGCTGATATCCGAATCGGCAGGACCATTGGTCGTGTAATAGATATAGATACTTCCTGAATCACCCGGGTTGAATTCGGCCGACAATTCGGAATTAACGGCGCCTGAGTTCAACGCATTGAGGGACATAAAAAAGTCGGTTTGTGCGGAGCATGTCGACGCAATAGAAATAGTGAAAAGTGTGCAAAGAAATAGATTCTTCATCGTACAACTCCAGGAAATGTGGCTGGAACAGCTATCAAGGAAAGGAAACGTCGCTGCCTTGGGTGAAGGTCATGACAGCTTCTGGAACAAACGTCATTATAATTTGGTGTCAATTGCGAACGCAGAATCTAGAAAATTTAAGGGCGGATTTGGCCAATCCTCAGTCATAGCCGTAGCCGTTTTTGCTTATGATTGTGAATGTGCCGGTTATTACGGCTAATAGATAGATACACAGGTTTTTTATACGCAAACGGTAACGCCATGTTGAAGCAGTGTCATTTGCGAATTGCCAGACCCACCAACCGACTGGACGCAATCGTTGAATTTTATGTTGGCACACTTGGGTTTGAGCAGTTGGGCGAGTTCAGGGACCACGATGGATTTGACGGTGTGATGGTTGGCCATTCTGTCGCACCTTACCACTTGGAATTTACCCAACACAAACTGGATGAGCACGACTGGGTGCCTTCCCAGGATCATTTATTGGTGTTCTACATCGAAGACTATTCCGTTTGGGAACATACGACCCGAAAAATAGAAAGTTTGGGTGCCGATCACGTCGTATCTCAAAATCCGTATTGGGATCGCTCGGGTAAAACATATGAAGATCCCGACGGATACCGCATTGTCATTCAGCATGGCAGTTGGCAACCTTTGCAATGACAAGAGATCCACTTGCGAAACGAATTTCGTTTTGTTTCTGCTCCGCTTGCGGTTGATACGAAGAGAGCACGAACAAAAGTTGGGCTTGTCGACTAGTGCGTCAAAGTTGATCATCCTATACTGAACGGTGGTCAGGATACATCTGGTTCGCTTCTCGAACACTATTAAAGGGCAAAGCTACTGTGTCAGTTGAAACTGCAGAAATTGACAACCAAAGTTTTTTCCAGAAACACGAGTTTCTGATCCGCAGGTTACATTCGCTCAGCGGTTTGGTTCCCGTCGGCGCTTTCATGGTGGTGCATCTAGCTGCCAATGCGAGCATCATGAACGGTCCGGAATCGTTTCAAAACATTGTCTATCAAATCCATAGTTTGGGAGACGCGATATTTGTCATTGAGTGGCTGTTCATTTTCTTACCGATCATATTTCACGCCGCATTGGGATTCGTTTTCATTTTCGGAGCCAAAAACAATACAAATTCATATCCGTTTAAAAGCAACATTCGATTCCGCTTACAGCGAATTACGGGGTTTATCGCACTTTTTTTTATTCTTTACCACGTTCTTCACATGAACGGAATCATCCATGTGGAAACGTTTAGAGAAAAAGTGTTGACTCCGCTCGGCTTGGCGCAGTTCTATCCTTACAACGCGGCTTCATCCGCAGCGCGGGCGTTGCAGAACCCAATCATCACATTGATCTACGCGGTAGGTGTGATTGCTAGTGTTTTTCACTTCGCCAATGGTTTGTGGACGATGGGGATTACCTGGGGCGTTTGGGTTAGCCCCAAGGCCCAAGCCACCGCAAGTAAAGTTTGCACGGCGATTGGAGCGGTAGTGTTGCTGTTTGGGTTGAGCGCGATCGTTGGTTTTTGGAACGTTGATATCCAGGCGGCCGAGAAACGCGAAATTGAAATGCACGAACAACGAATTAAAGATGGCTCGGCACCTAGGATGGATCACAAATTAAGTGTCAAGGATCATTGATTTACTAAAACTGAATGGCAGTTCGAATGTCTGAAAAACGAGTAATAGTAGTTGGCGGTGGTTTGGCTGGCTTGGCCTGCACCATGAAGTTGTGTGAATTGGGAATCCAAGTCGATTTGCTCAGTCTAGTTCCGGTAAAGCGATCTCACAGTGTGTGTGCGCAGGGAGGAATCAACAGCTGCAACGACCAAACACGACAACTTGGCGATACTGAATGGAAACATTTTGATGACACCGTTTATGGAGGTGACTTTCTCAACCACCAGCCTCCGGTCAAAGAGATGGCGGATTGGGCGCCGCAAGTGATCGACTTGATGGACCGATTGGGTGTCACGTTTAATCGTACGCAAGAAGGCTTTATTGATCGGCGACGATTCGGTGGGACGTTGTATAAACGGACGGCATTTGCTGGTGCTACGACCGGTCAGCAGTTACTGTACGGACTTGACGAACAAGTGCGTCGCTGGGAATCGCGTGGTTTCGTTCGCAAGTTCGAGTTTTGGGATTTCCTAGGACCGATTCAGGACGAAGCAGGGATCTGCCGCGGCATCGTTGGTCAGAATTTGCACACGATGGAGATTCGTGCTTTACCAGGATCGGCGGTCGTCGTCGCTTCTGGTGGTCCCGGTTTGGTTTACGGGCGGTCCACCATGTCGGTCATGTGTACTGGCAGTGCGGCCAGCCGTTGTTTCCAAACGGGTGCAAAGTATGGAAATGGTGAATTTATTCAGGTACACCCGACGGCGATTCCAGGTGCGGACAAACTTCGTTTGATGAGTGAGTCGGCACGTGGCGAAGGCGGACGCGTCTGGGTACCTCGCCAAGCTCAAGACACGAGATCACCATCGTCAATACCTGATTCCGAACGTTATTACTTCTTGGAAGAAAGGTACCCGGAATACGGAAATTTAGTTCCTCGCGACATCGCAACACGAGAGATTTTTGATATCTGCGTGAATGAAGGCTTGAGCGTCGACGCGGAGCGATTGGCGGTTTACCTTGACCTCACTCACATTCCAAAAGCAGAACTCGACCGGAAATTGGGCGGCATTCTTGATATCTATCAAAAGTTCCAGGGGGTCGATCCTCGTGAAACTCCGATGAAAATTTTCCCTGCCGTTCACTATTCCATGGGTGGCTTGTGGGCCGACTATGAACGAACTCAAGCGGGCGGATTGGTGGTCGGTTCGCCACGCAATCATCAGACGTCCATCCCGAACCTGTACGCGATCGGGGAATGCGATTACCACTACCATGGGGCCAATCGCTTGGGCGCGAACTCTCTATTGAGCTGTATTTTCACCGGTTTGTTCACGGCACCGGGAATCAAGAATTTAATCGAATCTTCAGATGAAACGCATCGCCCGGGTGTGATCGAGTCGGCTCAGAAACAACACCAGCAGCGGCACGACGATTTGTTACGCCGATCCGGCGGGAGCGAGAATCCTTACTTACTGCACCAGGAATTGGGCTCAGTGATGACCAAAGCAGCGACTGTCGTGCGGCGGAACGAACAACTGGCCGAAGCCTATGAAAAGATCAGCGAGCTGCACGAACGATCGAAAAACTGCGGACTTTCGGATACCGGTAACTGGACCAATCAGAATGTCGTGTTCACCAAAGCACTGTTGGATATGTTCCCACTGGCAAAGACGATTGTAAAAGGTGCACTGCAGCGCGATGAATGTCGTGGCGCACACTATAAACCTGATTTCGCGTTTGAGCCGCTGCACTCGACCGACGAGGGCGAGCGACGTCGGGAAGCCGAAAAATGGTGCGACCAATTTGAAGCCAACAATGAGAAATGGCTGAAATCGACGGTCGCCCAATACGATGGCGAACACCCTCAAATTAGTTACGAAGAAGTAGATGTATCTTTAATTCCGCCTCGTCCACGGCTGTACGGCCTGGTTGGTGCGGAAGTGATTGAACAAGTCTGGAAAGAGCGGCAACAAAACCGTCCTGTTGGCGATTTGGCGACCGCGACGGCTCATTGAGGTAACAAAATGATTAAAGACGCATACGGCGATCAAATCAAAAAGATCTATGTAAAGGTAAAAAGGCAAGACGGTCCTGGCCAAAAAGCATATTGGGAACGTCACGAAGTGCCCTATGAGCCCGATATGAACGTGATCAGTGTGTTACAAAAAATTGCGGCTCAATCTGAAACCGCGGATGGCGACAAAACGACACCGGTAGCTTGGAGTTGCGGCTGTTTGGAAGAAGTATGTGGCTCGTGCACGATGGTCATCAACGGCCGAGTCCGACAATCCTGTTCAGCGTTGGTCGACAAACTGATTAGCGAATCCGACAAGGAAATCGTATTAGAGCCAATGAGCAAGTTTCCTGTGGTTCGCGACTTGGTCGTGGATCGC
This sequence comes from Mariniblastus sp., assembly GCA_965263475.1. Taxonomy (GTDB): domain Bacteria; phylum Planctomycetota; class Planctomycetia; order Pirellulales; family Pirellulaceae; genus Mariniblastus. Next base: position 4,108,546 of record OZ253677.1, on the reverse strand, counting down.
GTTCGAATGTTCCGCGCTTTGCAAAAAGTAAAAGCCTGGGTTCCCGTCGACACGTACTACGATATGGGCCCTGGCCCCAAACAATCGCGGAACGATCAAGAAACGGCGTATCCATTGAGCGAATGCATGAGTTGCGGGTGCTGCGTTGAAGCTTGCCCGCAGTATACCAAAGTAGAATTGGTGCAGGGCAGCAAGGAAACCGACGAGCAATTCCGGCAGCGAAAAGAAGAGGCTTACGATGCCAACTTCATCGGACCGCATGCCATTAGTCAAGCCGTCCTGTTCAACAGTAATCCCACCGGTGGTAACATCGCGGCCGCCCGGTTGGACGCGCTGACAGATGCCGGTGGAATTCAGATCTGCGGAAACGCCCAAAACTGCGTCGCTGTTTGTCCGAAAGAAATTCCGTTAACCACTTCGATCGCGCGAGCTGGCCGGGCGGTAACATTCCACCAGCTCAAGAAGATTTTCGGCGCCAGCTAAACCTGGTGCTCCTGATTTTCAGATTTCAATGCAAATCCTGACGACATCTGGCGAATACAAGAAAAATCGCTAGGCTATTCGGTGTCATCTTTCCACCTGCCTAACAGGGGATGGGCTGCTGTTATGGTGGATTTACGTGCTCTGCTGAAGATTGGAATTATGGAAAGTTTATCTGTCGATCAAGCTCGACAAGAATCTGCAATTGGGAAAACGGTTGTTCTACAAGGTTGGGTGCGCACCAAACGCGACTCGAAGGCCGGATTTAGTTTTGTCGAATTAAACGACGGCAGCAGCCAAGGCAATATCCAGATCATTGCCGATGGCGAATTGGAGAACTACGAGTCGGAAATCAAGGCTTTGACGGCTGGTTGTAGTATCCGTGCTGAGGGAGAAGTTAAAGCCTCTGGAGGCAAGGGACAGGCTACCGAGATGCAAGCGTCGAAGGTGATCGTTTATGGTTGGGCAGATCCAGACAATTATCCGTTGCAAAAGAAACGCCACTCGTTTGAAAAACTACGGGAATGGGCGCATTTACGGCCTCGCACCAACACATTTGGTGCTGTCGCCCGTGTGAGAAATTGCATTTGCAATTCGATTCATCAATTTTTCCAGGAGCAAAGTTTTCTCTATGTTCATACACCTGTCATCACTGCCAGCGACTGCGAAGGTGCGGGTGAGATGTTCCAAGTAACGACGATGGATATGGAACACATCGCCAAAAATTCAATCGAAAGGCTGGACTACAAATTTGATTTCTTCGACCGACCGTCTTACTTGACCGTAAGCGGGCAATTGAGCGTGGAAACGTATTGTTGTGCGCTCGGCAAGGTCTATACCTTTGGTCCAACATTCCGTGCTGAAAATTCAAATACCTCACGTCACCTCGCCGAATTTTGGATGATCGAACCTGAAATGGCGTTTCATGAGTTGAATGACAACATGGATGTCGCAGAGGCATTTCTCAAAAGAATCGTCGGTGACGCCGTCGAAAAATGTGGTGAAGATATGGAGTTCTTTAACGCGCGAATCGACGATACGATTTTAGCGACACTGAACAACGTGCGAGACAAAGAATTCGTACGACTCCCTTACACCGAAGCAGTCGAGTTATTGGAGAAGTCAGGCCAGTCATTTGAATTCCCAGTTAAATGGGGAATCGATCTACAATCAGAACACGAACGATTTTTGACCGAGGATCACTTTAAATCGCCAGTAATTTTGTTTGACTACCCCGACACGATAAAGCCGTTTTACATGTACTGCAACGATGACGGAAAGACGGTTCGAGCAATGGACGTGTTGGTTCCCAATGTCGGCGAAATCATTGGTGGTAGCCAACGCGAGCATCGGCTAGACGTTCTCGAACGCCGGATGGACGCTCAGCAGCTGGCCAAAGAAGATTATTGGTGGTATTCCGATTTGCGCCGTTATGGGACCGTACCCCATTCTGGATTCGGATTGGGGCTGGAGCGGGCCGTTCAATTTGTAACTGGCATGCAAAACATACGCGACGTGATTCCGTTCCCCAGAACGCCGGGCAGCGCAGAGTTTTAAGTGCATCAGAGACTACACAGATGTAGTGGATTCGAGCGGTAGTGGATTCGGTCAATATTCAATACGCGCGAATTTGAAACAAGCGATTCAGGCTGATCGAGTCTGATTCAATGTTAACCCTGGTTCGTTAACCCTGGTTTTTATATACGATCACTTGCACGATGGTCTTCGCGCGTTTTGCGTCGATTTCCAGCTTTTCTTGAAGGGTGTCGATAAATTGTTTTTCGTCATCCTCAACCACCCCATCGGCTAAAACAATATCGACCGAGTTGGCGAACACGGTTTCGGCTAGTTCTGGCGGAACCGCGGGGTAAGCTTTGTCAAGCAATTTTTCGTGACCACCGCGCCGCAACTCGCCAACCAAACGGTCCATCATCGAACCCATCTGCTGATCGGAAACTCTGCTGTAGAGCTTTTTCTGGCGAAGATTGAGGTTAAGCGTATTGGCCTCTTCATCCCCGATATGGCCGTCACAAGCGGAGGCACACAGCAGCACTCCAGCATAACCTTCGTGTGGCCCAAAGGGCTTACCACCAGTTTCAAATCCACCATCATCAATTTCATCAAACAACGACATTTTGATCCTCACAATGAGTAATAACAATCCAGCTCAACCGGCAATCATCCTTTGTTTTTGATAACCATAACTTGAGCGATGGTTTTTGCCGTCTTTGGATCGAGGTTAAGTTTCTGGCTCAAGCGATCAATGAAATCTTTCTCATCGGACTCCAAGACACCATCTGCAAGCACAATATTGCACGCATTCGCAAAGGCAGCCTTATGAAGTTCGGCTGGAATCGTTTCGCAACAACCATCAACCAAAGCATCGGACCCGTTTTTCTTGAGGACACTCATCAGTTTATTCCAAACTTTATTGAACTGTTTTTCATTGACGTTTCGAAACAGCTTCATTCGGAACAGAGCAGCGAACAACTGAATGATTTCATCTTCGCTGATATGACCATCGCAAGCACTGGCCGCAAGTAAAATCCCTGCAAAAGATTCCTGAGGTGATAATTTAGTGCGAGTTTCCATCCCGCTAAACAGCGCGTCAAAAATTCCCATTGTTGGTCTGCCATGAGGAGTAACGAGTTTTCCAAAAAGAATAATTCGGATGGTAGCAGATTAGCATCTGTTTGCCAGAAAAAAATTCTCATTGAACTCGTTTTTCCAGCACAGGCATTGTTCCGATTAAACTCGATTCTCGAATTGCCCCACTCGCGCAGATATCGGCCGAACAAGAACAGTTTTTTACAAAATGCGGTGCAACAAAAAAGGTGGCGCAATTGCCACCCAACTCGCCGCTATGATTTCAATACCAAGCCCTCGATTCACTCGGAAACGATGACCTTTTCAATCTTGTCGCCGGCTTGTATCGAATCGATTACATCCAGCCCATCGACCACTTTACCAAAACAAGTGTGGTTGCCGTCCAAGTGAGCGGTTTGTGTTCGGCTATGACAGATAAAAAATTGAGATCCACCTGTGTTTCGACCCGCATGTGCCATACTCATCACACCGCGATCATGATATTGATTCCCACCACTTAACTCACAATCGATCTTGTATCCCGGGCCGCCGGTGCCGCTTCCGTTGGGACAACCACCTTGAATTACAAAATCGGGGATAACTCGATGGAATGTCAAGCCATCGTAAAACCCGTCTTCACTAAGTTTCAGAAAATTCTCAACCGTTTTGGGTGCGTCCTCGTGATAAAATTCAACCTTCATGACGCCTTTTTCTGTATGTATTTCTGCTGTCTTCATGTTTTTGCGGGACCTAATAACGATGACTCAATGTGTTTATCGAGAAATTGTAACAGTCCCACTTTAGAATGGCGATAGCCGAACCTGCCGCTCATTACGAGCGTGAGCCAAAAGAAAAGGGCGACTCCAGCCGCCCCAGTTTCGAGTTCGCTTTGCCCCAAGCCAACTCTACGCAGAAGTACATTCTCAGACTTCAGTTTTTGACGATGCTTTCGATGTAGGGGTTTCGCGTCCAAGTCAATTTGTTCCCGTCATCGTCTGTCGCTTTCTCTTCGACCGCTTCTTCGTTCGATGCTGGCTCTACTTCTGGAGCGTAGAACGGGTTTTTGATCGTTACCGCCGTTGGAACGCCCATTTCAACCGGGGCAATACCAGCTGGAGCCGCATAGGGGCTGATTCCGTAAGGGCGACGAACGATGTGACTGTAATAGACGGGTGGAAATTTCGCGAAATAGGGTGGTTGTTCACGTGGCGTAAAACAGCCACGCCCGAGAAATCCGCAACTGCCGCGAACGCCGGTTCCGAACTGATATCCATCGATGTACTGTGCTTCAGAGGTCGCAGAAAAAGTGGCCATCGCCGCCAATACGACCACGAAGGATAATAGAATACGCATTGAAAAGCCTTTCGTTGTGAAACTATGATTTGCGCTGGGCCAAGTCGCTTGGTGAGCCCTCGTCAGCAAGCCAGACCCCATTTATTCAAGCTAAACACGGAAAATCACACTTCAAGAGTTTGCAAGTATTTAAGCCCAAAAGCACTCAAATGCCGCCTATTTCACCTGAAAATTTAACGCAATCATTAAAATCGGAAGCACACCAGCTCGGTTTTCATTTTACAGGCGCTTGCCCCGCTGTTTCGCCCACCGGTATCAACCAATTCGAAGCTTGGCTCGACGCCGGATATGCCGGTGAGATGAGTTACCTCCAAGAACGACGAGACGCCTATCACGATCCTCAAAACGTATTCGATGGAGCCGCCAGTATCCTGGTCCTAGGCTTGAGTTATCAAACCGTTCAAGCGGTGGCCCCCCGCATAGGCGAAGGCCGAGTGTCCAAGTACGCGTGGTCTGACGTTGACTATCATGACGTGATCCACAAGCGACTTAAGCAGCTAGTTAAATTTTGCGAGTCCTTAGGAGATGGCCACATCCAGGCTCGGGGGGTCGTGGACACCGCGCCGCTGCTGGAGCGCGAGTTTGCCCAACTGGCAGGTTTGGGCTGGCAAGCAAAAAACACGTTGCTGATCAACAAGGAGTTTGGCAGTTGGTTTTTCTTGGCTGCATTGCTGACCAATGCAACATTGGTTTACGATCAACCATTTGAGAGTTTCCACTGCGGCACATGCACTGCTTGCCTGGACCAATGCCCAACCGACGCATTCGTTAGCCCCGGCGTTCTCGATGCCCGTCGGTGCATTAGTTACCTAACGATTGAGTTGCGTAACCCAATTCCACTGGAATTGCGTGCGAGCATGGGGGATTGGGTATTTGGATGTGATGTATGTCAGGATGTTTGCCCCTGGAACAATAAATCAGCTGGGTCAAATGAAAAAGCTTTCTTACCGTTCGCTTCTAACAATCCGATCAACCTTCGAGAATTATTCTATGTGGATGACGAAGGGTTTCGGCAAAGATTTCGCAAGACGCCGTTGTGGCGGACGAAACGAAGAGGTATGGTTCGAAACGCGGCGATCGCACTTGGCAATCGCCCCGCTGACGCCAACATTGCAGCATTGGAAATCGGCTTGCAAGATTCCGAACCGCTGATTCGCGGCGCCAGTGCCTGGGCTTTAAGTAAACATTCTCGCGCGTTGGCTTTGCCAACTTTAAAAACGCGACATTTTTTTGAAACCGACCCGGATGTTAAATTCGAATTGGCCCGCTCCATATCGGAGCTGAATGGGAAGAGTGAATGAATCGCAGGCTCAACAAACGAAAGATAGTTTTGGTATGAAGCGATATTTCTGTTTGCGAGGATTTATGAAGTCGGGCACCAATTGGCTCGGCGGCCTGCTCGCGGCACATCCTGACGTGGGTTGTGTCGGCGAATTTCATTGGCAAGACATGGCCGAAAATCTGGCCAAGAATTTCAACACGTTGCCGGTTTACGAAGACTTTGCCGACAAGCAATTGAGAGAGGTTGCAAGAAGTTCATTTGAAACGATGGTTCGCGATTGTTTAAATCAATCCGCACCCGGAAAAAAAGTCATCGGCGAGCGTACACCCCACCGGCTGGAACCGTTGATCCTGAAAGACGCACCCCATATTTCAATCATCCGCGACGGCCGCGATGTTTTGGTCAGTCGCGCGTTTCACCTGTTTAATTATCCCGAAGTCCATCGTTTGTTTCAACGTATTCCAGCGATGAACGATGATTTCCAGGAGTTTCAGAAGAACGCTTGGTACTTTAAAGAAAATCCGCACATGTTATTACGACACGAATTGATGGTTAAAGAATCCGTCCGCTGGTGGTGCGAACATCTGGAAGCAGATCGTCAAACCATATCGCTTCACCCGTTCTTGAAAGTGCGTTTTGTTCGTTACGAGGATTTGCACCGCGACACAACCGTGGAACGTGATAAATTATTAGAATTCCTCGGTGTGGATCCCGCTGCTGCGCCCGCGATTGAAGGGGACCTCAAACCAGGTTTTTCCTCCGAGCGTCCAGATCAGTTTTTCCGCAAGGGAAAAGTTGGCGATTGGAGAAATTATTTCACGGATCAAACGGTCGAGTGGTTTAAAGCAGTCGGCGGGGAGGAACTGATTCGCCAGGGTTACGAACAAGATCTCAGCTGGAACGTCGATCCCGCTCCCGATAATGACATCAGTTCTCAGCATAGTAGTGAACAAAGTTAATCGTCGGCTTGAATTGTCCTGATCGATGGCGTTCAAAGACGGCCAATAGTTGTTCATCCGCGTCAACTGCGATCCACGAATCACAATCCATTGGCAAACCTAATTCTCGGGCGCCAAACATCAAACCATTGCGCAGCCGATCGATCTGGGCAGGTTTAAAAACGCAACGAATGGAGTCCGCAAATACCTCGCTCGGGCGAAGCAGATTCGCTTTTATATTTTCGATAGAGATCTCCGATTCCGCTAGGGCTTCCTCTGTCTGAAACGGTCCGACCGCATGCCTGAATAATGAAGTCATGACCGCACCCGATTGCAGAGCTTGGCCTAGGTCTCTTCCAATGGACCGTATATATGTTCCGCTTCCGCAAACGATTTTTAGGCGACATCTTGGGTAACAAAAATCCAATACTTCCGTCGAATGGATCATGACGTTTTTTGGCTTGATTTCGAATGACTCCCCGCAGCGGGCCAATTTGTAAGCTCGTTTGCCTCCAATCTTGACGGCTGAATACTCGGGAGGGATTTGAGAAACCTGCCCCATGAATTGTTGGAGGCATTTGTCGAGTTGCTCTCGTTGAAACGGTTCGCCAGCAACCGGGACAAGCTCTGTTTCGGTGTCGTGAGATGCACTGCAGACACCGAACTGAAATTCCGCGGTGTACGTCTTGGGAAGCGATTGTACAAATCGTGTTAACCGCGTGGCCGGCCCCAACGCCACGACCAAGACTCCTTCAGCGATCGGGTCCAACGTTCCGGTATGCCCGACTTTGATCGGGCGAACACACTTTTTGACCAGATCAATGGCGCGACGTGAAGTCACCCCCATCGGTTTGTTCAAAACTACAAAGCCAAACATCTCGAAGCCAATCAGCCACAAAGTTGAGATTCTAGCTGTGTGAATTTCATCAACAACGGGCAATCGGCAATTGTTCGATTTTCGCAAAGAGAAAATGAGTTACATAGCGGCAAACCAAGAGTCCGGTTGCATCGATTGTAATTGAAGCTCCATCTACGCGTGCTGGTCATGCGGCTGGTTCGGATTGTGCCCAGCGGTCAACTGATTCGATCGGCAAGACCAGTATGATGTTGCAAAAGCACCTGAGTAAGTAGCTTTATCTGGCGATTGCCCTCGGCATTTTCGCTACGACAGATTGGTCAAGACGCAAAAAAACCGCTTGTCTTTACATACAGTCAATCAGCCTAGGCTGGATCGTCGATTCCATTATTACGCATAAGTTCGATAGTTGCGCGCTGGAATAACATCCTTGATTGAATGCGCATCAATTCGGATTTTGTTTACGCTTTTTTTTTGGAAGGAGTCGAAAAGCGATGGTCAAAAAGACACTATTTGTCGTTGCACTTACGCTTACGTTGTCAGCCAGTTATGGGTTCGGACAAAATTGTGATCTAGGTGGATGCGGCGTCGATGGAGGAGTTCAAGGCCACGGGTGCTTGCAATCCGTAGGGATCGGTGGACTCTATAGCCGAAATTGCGGTCGAGCTATGACCACTCAGCAAGCCGCTGGGCTGTGGTCGAATTACTGCAACGACGATTGTAGCTTTAGTGGAGGCTGCGGATGCGGTTTGTTTCAAGGTGGTTGCCTGAGAAAACTATTTGGAGGTGGCTGTGGGTCGGCATGCGATGCCAATGTGACAGTTGGTTGTGGATGCGATGCCAACGTAAATGGTTGCGGTGTTGATGGTGGTCACGTTGGCACAGGTTGTGGATGTGACGCAGGTTGCCCAGCCCTCAATGGCTGCGGTTTGGCAGGCCGGGGCTTTGGTTGGCAATGTCGAACGCGACATCGTTGCGGAGTTTTGCGTGGCTTGTTTGGCCGTCTTGGTCAAGGCTGCGGTTGTTATCAAGAATGTTTCGGATACCCCGGACATTCAGCGTGTGGTGGTGCGACACGCTTCGGCCGCTCAGCTTGTGGATCTGGCTGCGGTTGTGGCTTGGGTGGCGGAAGACTCCACGGATTGATGCACCGGACCTTTGGTGCCGTTGGTGGATTGAAATCGAACGGATGTTGCGGTCTTCGCGGTTCCGGCTGTTTTGGTCGCCGCGGGCATCTCTTTGGCGGAGGTTTGTTTAGTCGCTGTTTCCACCGTGCCGGTCGCTGTGGCTGCAACGGAGGTTATTTCCATGACACGCCATTTACCGCGTCGGATCAGTTCGGCTTCTATTCATCCGGTTGTGGCTGCGAAGGCAGCCATGCGACAATGAGTCCAGCTGGCTGTTCGACTGGCGCAACAATGAGTCCAGTTGGCGCGACAATGCAATCGCAAATGCCGGCCACAAATTCGCTGATGCCGGCGGGCGAAGTGATTTCCGGCGAAGTTATCAACGGCAACGGCACCTAGGCCTGATAAAATCCAAAGACCATATTCTTGCCTGTTGAATAAGTCGCCAGGCCCGAGAATATGTCATGCTCTAATTCTGAAAAAGCGTAATTGTTTTCTCAAAAACCTCGCGTCAATCGCGAGGTTTTTTTGTTTTCCGTGAAATTCGCTTGACCTTGCTGGTGAGTCTATGCGATGCTATCCAAACGGGGCGTCAAGCAAAGGAACAACGCATGGGCTTTCAAATTTTGGCGCAGGCATTGGTGTCGTTGTTTACCACGACGTTAATTTTGGTAAACCTCTGTTCGATTTCGTGTTCGGGACAAGATACCGAATCAACACTCCAGGAGCACCTCAAATACGGTGAGTATTCTAAAGCCATCGAGTTAGCCGAGGAATCAACCGACGGTAATCATTGGCTGGCCGTAATTTCGACGGAACAGGCTGCGGCCGGAGCCGATCAAGCTGCGCAGCAGTCGTTACAAAAAATTACTCTGGACAAGGTTCGATTTCGCGCGCTGGCTCAACAGCAACTATTTGGTGGCGGCCCCATTGGTGCAGGCCCCATCTTTGGCGGGCCTGGACAACGCCAAGTCAACGGCAATGGAAACAACTCAGTGGTTCAGAACGGCCAGCGAGGGGGAATCACTGCCGCAGATTTTGTTCCCCTGATCAATCTGATTAGATCCACGGTAGACCCAGACTCATGGGACGATGCCAACGGCGACGGAACCATTCAGTCCTATCCAGCCGGCGTCTATGCCGACAGTACAGGGACACTCAGAAAAATCAAAGTCGACAAAAACCGATCCCTCAGAAAGCTGGCGAAAAACGCTACCCAAAAGTCCAGACAGGTTTCGATAAGACGACCTAGCCAACTTAGGAAGGTGTCCCTAAATCGTTTAGAGCGTCACGCCCAACTGCTTGCCGCCAATGGCAAGACCATTCCTGATGCGATGCAGAATTTGGCCGGCATTTATGAGATTGAATATTTGATGCTGCTGCCAGAAACAAACGACATTGTGATTGCCGGCCCCGCCGGTGATTGGCGGTTGGAAGCGGATGGACATGCGGTTAATGTCGAATCGGGTAAACCGGTTTTGCAATTAGATGATCTGGTCGTTTGCCTGCGGAACGCCCAACCTGCACCGCATGGTAATTTCGGGAAATTCGGCTGCTCGATTACCCCCCGAAAAAAGAATCTTGCTGCCACCAAAGAGTTTGTTTCAACATCCAAACTACGCGGCACGGCTTGGCGAAATCAACTGCGTGACGTGTTAGGCCAACAAGACATCGAAGTCTTCGGCATTGATCCGGCAACGCACGCCGGCATGGTGCTAATTGAAGCGGACTATCGAATGAAGTTGGTCGCCATGGGGCTCGAACCCTCGATTCCCGAAATTCAAAGCTACTTGTCCCGATTAGCCGTCGGCCCCGATGGAGAGGTGGAACCCATGGACGTGGTCCGTTGGTGGTTCACAATGAATTACGACCATATTGTCTCTGATGAGGACCGGCGCGTTTTTGAATTGAACGGAACTGGTGTAAAAGTTCTAAGTGAAAACGAGTTTATTAGCGAACAAGGCGACCGAGTTCATACGGGCAAGTCGGATGGCCCGACTGCGGGGTTCGCCCGTGATTTCACCAAACATTTCGACGCGATCGCCGATCAGCATCCGATCTATCGACGGCTGAAGAACCTGTTTGATTTGTCCATCGTTTCGGCGCTGATTCAAAGCCATGGATTAGCTCGCCGCGCGGATTGGAATTTTACCTTCTTTGGCAATTCACCAGACTACTCCGCTTTGTCCTATCAAGTGGCAACGCAGGCAGTTCCGACACAGGTCAACTCCGTGATGAATCATCGGATCATCAAACGACGCAAACAATCTTCGACCGTCAAACACACCCTGGTTGGCGTGAGCGGTGGAATCACGTTTGATGCGATTGAGGTCATACGAACTAAGGCAGAAACACCAAACGACAACACTGAGCTATTTAGGCAGGTTTCTGACGCAAAGATTGGTGTTGAGTCTCTGAATTGGTGGTGGGACTAACCAAGCCAACTCGACGAGTCGGCCACCAGGTCGATTCGTCGGTTTTTCAATTCAAGCAGACCCTTTTCACGCAATTCAAGACAACACATTCGTCTGCCGAGATTGACTTCTTCTTTGATTTCGGTTCACCGTAAACCACGATTCACACTAACGACGAAGAATCAATCGCCGACCAAAAGATCCACGAAGGGCTGAACGTCCAATAGGTCGTTCGTGCCGTCACAGTTCGTATCGATCAAGGCATTGTAGGCCGACGACACAAGCAGTTCGATAAACGGACTGACATCCAGCAAATCTACGACCCCATCTTCATTAGCATCCCCCAAAAGAAATCGCAACTCCATCGCAAACGCGGTCAGTTCGCCATTGAGCAAAGCTCTTCCGAAAATAGTACCGTCATCAGCAATTGCAAAAGCTCCATTCGACGTACCCGATTCCAAATCCCAACCTTGCCCGCCAAACGGTATCAAATCGCCCAGCAAATACGTTCCCGTACCGTCGTAAAGGAATGGCAACGCTGACAAGCCACCAGCAGTTCCTACGACCCACCCGTCCGCATTGACTCCACGACCGCCGGCGGACGACGCACCCGGCGGCAATGGAATCTCGATCATGCCCTCATCCTCGTTCCACAGGAACGCGCGACCGTTTACCCCACTATTGAATGAACTTGAACCTGTGATCATGCCGTTGCTACTTACGCCAAACGCAATGGCACTGTTGTGCCCGATGGATGTCAACGCGCCGATATCAGTTGCCGTGCGATCGGCCGGATCCAAGTACCAGCCTTTTGTAACCGCGGCATTGTCCGGATCGGTTCCCGAACCAACGATCCGTCCGTCTGGGCTGATGCCATAGGCCACTCGCAGTACGCCACCATTGGGCAGGGTTTGTTCAAGAACGGTTCCCGGCTCGTTTTCGCCGAACGTCGCTGCCCTTTCCGCCGAACCACCGTCGACACTCCCCACGACCCTGCCGGAGTTATTGATCGCGTAAGCTCGACCAAGCGACTGACCACTGGGCAATTTCAACAACGTGCTGTCTCCGTTTTTCCAAATGACCGGGAGCGGTGAAGAACCAAAAAACGTCGTCGCTCCAATCCCGGCAACCGTGCCCTGATCATTGACGCCTTGCGGAATGCTAAACGGGCGGCCAGGAACGGCGGCAAGTATCGTCGTACCAATCGTGGTTTCCCATAAGAATCCCGTCTGATCGCTGAAACCTGCACCAAACTGACCGTTGTTAGAAACGGCTTGTCCTCCGCTTACACTCTCGCCAACTTGGCCCAGCGAAATGATCGAATATTTAGCGCGTTGCGCTTGCAAGGAATCCACCAATGCAAGGCAAACCAGGAAAACAACAGCGAGCTGTTGAAGCATGCCCATTTCAAACCCATCCAAAAATTGAATCGTTCGGTCAAAATCAAACTACCGACAAATTCTAACAGCTTCTCAAACGGGCTCAAAACATTCACAAGGTGATAGGACTTGGGGAACAGGAATCCGATCCTATGAGTCGACTAAACCCAATGTTCGGCAACCCATGGAGTCGGCAAGACTTTGCGGTACCACTTGCCACTGCGACCGGCGATGGCGTCCGGTGGGTTAGGATTGCCGTGAAAAACAATAATCTTAGCATCCTCAGGCTGCGCTGGAGGATGAAGCCACGATTTCAGACCCTTCTGGTTGCAGTGGTATTTAAAACTCTTGCACCAGTGGTCTGGCCAATAGGATAACTCACCTTGGTTGGCAACGTACCAAGACAAATACTCTTGTTCATTGCGAACCCGTTGCCTAACGTCAACGTGATTCGCGCGAAAATACTCCAATATGTCAGAGTGCGCATTGACGGTAAACCGGTACACCGATGAGTTTCCGGTCACGTCTTTCTTCACCCAATCTTTGATGATTGGAAATGTTGCCTTGAATTCAAAGAAGCAATCGATGTCGTCCACGATCACAACATCCAGATCGACAAACAATGCTTGGCCGCTCAAATCATACAGTGGCGAAGCAAACGTCGTCAGCTTGTCCCAACCTCGTTCCGGCCCGTCAGGTATGTCCAGGTCAATCAAAGGAAACGACTCGACGCCTGGATCCAATCCCTCGTTATTGTCGGTCAAGCATACAAATCGAAACGGACGATTTAAGTGTCGTCGAACCATCGAATGCAGTTTATTGACATACTCTGGACCGTATTTGGTCCCCCACTTCATGCATATGACGTTGACGATTTCCATGTTTCCTTCCGTCATTTAATCCGGTCGCCAAGATAATAGCTCATCTACTAGCCGTGACCCAATATGAATCCTACGATGATCGTCATCGAAATTGATAGCATTCAATGGAAGCGGCCATGCCAAATCGACTCGCACAAGAATCCAGCCCTTATTTGTTGCAACACCAAGAAAACCCAGTGGATTGGTTTCCTTGGAGCCAAGAAGCATTATCGCTGGCCGTGCAACAAGATAAGCCAATTTTTCTTTCAATCGGTTATTCGGCATGCCACTGGTGCCATGTGATGGAACGTGAGAGTTTCGAAAATGAACAAATCGCGGGCATGCTGAATGAAAACTTCGTCAACATCAAAGTAGATCGCGAAGAGCGCCCCGATCTGGATCAAATTTACATGAATGCCGTGATGGCCCTTCGCAACGGTCAAGGCGGTTGGCCGCTGAGTGTGTTTTTAACGCCAAAGCAGAAAGTTTTTTTTGGTGGCACGTATTGGCCACCGACTTCCCGAGTTGGAATGCCTGGTTTCGATCATGTCCTGCACAGTGTCCTCGATGCATTCACGAACCGTCGTGACCAAGTTGATCAACAATCCGAACAGATTACGACGTGGTTGAACGAAACAGATAGAAAAACCAATGATTCTTCATTGGATCAGTCTCTACTCATAGCTGCAGCGGAGACTTTGCATCGCAATTTTGATTTCGAACATGGTGGATTTGGGTCAGCACCCAAATTCCCTCACGCTATGGACTTGTCGTTATTGGTGCGGCTTTCAAAACATGGGTTGGCAAATGCGCCGCTTGGTCAAGCAACTTTGCTAGAAATGGTTCGTACAACTTTGAAAAAAATGGCATATGGAGGCATCTTCGACCACCTGGCAGGCGGATTTGCGCGGTACAGCGTCGATGAATTTTGGCTGGTGCCCCATTTCGAAAAAATGCTCTACGACAACGCGTTGCTGGTCGGAGCTTATCTCGATATGTATGCCGTCACCGACAATGAGTTCTATGGGATGATTGCTCGGAAGACTTGCAACTACCTGTTGAATTATATGACCGAAGAAGCAGGTGGGTTTCACAGCACGGAAGACGCCGACAGCGAAGGTGTTGAAGGCAAATTCTACGTTTGGTCAAAGTCTGAAATTGTCGCAGTATTAGGCCCCGATGTCGGCACATTGTTTTGCCAGTTATATAACGTTACTGAAACCGGGAACTTTGAGGGTGCCAATATTCTCAACATGACTGTCTCGTACCAACAATTCGCCGATGAACACAATATTGAGAAAGCGCAATTGCGGGACGTGATGCGCCGTGCTCGTCAACGCTTGCTCGAAATCCGTGACCAACGAGTACGTCCAGGTAAAGACGACAAAATTCTTGTCAGTTGGAATGCCTTGGCAGTATCTGCGTTATCAAAAGCTTCAATACTGCTGAATGAACCAGCCTACCACGTTGCTGCGAAACGTGCCGCCGATTTCATCTGGATGCAAATGCGGCGCGAGGACGGTCGCCTACAACACACTTGGCGCCGTGGTTCCGCCAAGATCGATGCGTTCTTGGACGATTATTCATTCTTGATCAATGCAATGCTGGACTTGTATGAGGTGGATTTAGACATGACCAGAATCGACCAAGCGTACACATTGGCAGAAACCATGTTCAATCACTTCCGCTGCGAAACCGGCGGATTCTTTTTCACCGCGGATGACCAAGAGAAACTCATTGCACGTCAAAGTTCATTTCAGGACGGTAGCACTCCCAGCGGAAATTCGATAGCCGCCTTGGCATTGATGCGGCTCGGAAGGCTAACGGGCCAAACCTGGCTAGTCGAAACGGCTGACTCTACCATCCGTGCCGCCTCGGCGGTACTCAAGCAATCTCCAATGGCCTGCGGACAAATGTTGATCGCACTGCATGAGGCCGTGAATGACTACCAATTGTTCGTCGTTGTCGCCGAAAGCCAGGAAGCACTCTCATACGTTCAACAAACGTTTCTTCGAGAACGACCCGTGGGCATACAAATTATTGGTATGGTCAGTGGCAACCCGTCGCTGAGCGTGTTGGCCCCGTTGCTGGCTGACAAACGACAGATTGGCGATCAAACGACACTATACCTTTGCAATCGTGACTGCTGCGCTTCGCCGATGACCGGCATCGACAACATCGTCAATGCCATTTCGTCGGCATCAACATAGACTCCAGCCGCTTCAAATGAACGACCGCTTGATTCACGGGTCTACTAGCGTTGTGCGTGCTTCCTTAAACGTTGAAAACACCTCCTCTTCCGGAATCAGGTTCGGAATCATCCCGATCCGACGCAACATGTCTTCGGGTTGCGATTGCAGTCCCGTTATCACGGTTCGTTTGCCGCCTTGGTTGAGCCGAAGAATAGTATCTTCAAGCGTGTATAGGCCGGATTGGTCAATATGAGGAACGCGTTCCATTCGAACGACCAAGACCTCGGCTTCTGTCGGCAGTTTTTCAACTAGGGCTCGAAATCCAGAACTGAATCCAAAGAACAAGGGCCCGTACAAATGTTTGATAAAGATTTTGCCGCCGACATCTTTCATCTCGGACTCGTCATCCCATACGGGCTCCGGGTCCAAGGCGGTCAACGTTGTTTCCGTTTCAGCCAAATCGCTCGCCTGTTTCATGAACAAGATGCTGGCCAAAACAACTCCAGCGCCAACGGCATGGATTAAGTTTCCAAATACCGTCCAAATCAAAACCAGAATCATCACCAATGCGTCGGCTCGCGGAACCGCAAACAAATGCTTGAAGCCTTTGTAATCGATGATGGCCACACCAACAGAAATGAGAAGTCCAGCCAGAACACTGAGAGGAATGTAAGAAACGAAAGTCCCCAACCCCAACAAGGCGACTAACTGAAACACACCATGCGTGATTCCCGAGACACGGGTCTTGGCACCGGATTTGATGGCAACAACGGTACCCTTGGTCGCGCCAGCGCCCGGGATGCCGCCAAATGCAGCTGCCACAATATTCCCAATTCCCTGACCAATCAGTTCTTGCCGACTATTGTGCTGGTCTTTTGTAATATTGTCGGCGATCACGGAAGTCAGTAGAGAATCGATGGAACCGAGTAGCGCCAATGTCAGACCAGATTGAACGATAAAAACAAAGTTCTCAGGATCAACGGTCAATAACGTACCGATTCGCAGCGGCGGAAAGCCACTTGGAATGTCGCCGATGACTGGAACGTCCAACCCGCACAAAAGTGCAGTTCCCGTTCCCACCAGTAGCGCTACTAAGACGGATGGGACTTTCTTAGTTAGTAGCGGAAAACTGTAGTTGACGATCAGTGTCAACACACCAAGCCCGACTGCGCTCCAATTCAGCGACGATAGCGGCTCACTGATCTTGGTGAAGACAGCAATCGTTGACTTGGGAGAAGCGCTTCCCATGAGGGGCCAGAGTTGCAGAAAAACAATAATCAACCCGACGCCACTCATAAAACCTGAGACCACGGGGTAAGGGAAGTAACGAATATATTTGCCGATGCCCAAAAGTCCTAGCAGGATTTGAAAAATGCCTCCCGCCAGGAAGCACATCAAAACCAGGCCGAGTCCTTTTTCGAGACTTCCAGCCGACTCAATGGCGAAGAGTACAATGGACGCGGAAACGACCGTCATCGGCCCTGTCGGACCAGACGCCTGCGTTGCTGTTCCACCAAACATGGCCGCGAAAATCCCTACCGCAATCGCACCGTACAGTCCGGCTGCCGCCCCCATTCCAGATTGCACACCAAAAGCCAACGCCAATGGCAACGCTATGATTCCAGCGACCAGTCCACCGCTAATATCGCCTTTCAGATTCTTGAAATCGTAATTCATGTGCTGTTTCAGTCTTAATGTTTAAATAATTAGGGGCGCGTTATTTTCGATCAATGTCAGCAGTATCAACCCGGCTCTTGGTAGCCCTTTTCAGTTTTTTCTTTGATCATTTTAAAAAAGGCACGCTGAGCCTTCTCTTCGCTGGCGAACGTTTTCGTTTTACTTTGCCCGTTTGAACCGATCCGTCCCCAAGTGGTCGTGACCGTTTCTCCCGCTCGTTCAATCTTCCAAAACTTATTGGATTTCCCATCGGTATACTCTAGACGCCGCTTGAGTTTTCCTGTGTCTGGCGTTGTTTTCTTAACCGCTTTTTTCTTTGTCTTGGCGCGAACAACCTGTTTTGGCGACGGCTGACTCTCTGCGCCTAACTGTTCCAGGATGAGAGGATCCATGATTTCCTCATCTCGGGCCAACAAGAGGACCTTGGAGACAATCTCAGCCGTTTTAGGGTCGTTGTCCGCAAAAGGCAAAAATAGACGACCGCGATGTTGCGCATGCACCGGTAGCAGGTTCAAGAGTCCGTCTTCGAACGCTTCTAACGCGATCGCAACCGCATGTCCAGCATCAACCATTTGCCGCGGAACATCACTCGCCCCCATTGCAATCTTTCCTTTTTGTTCAGCCGTCTCGATTTCAACCGTCGTCAATGCGCGAACGAACTGTCGGTCAGTTTGGCGATTTAAAAATGCTTGGACTTCGTTGCGCACGACGATTTCAATCAAATCGCGCAACCGAAAGTCACCTTCATCCCCGTCGTCCCCGAGACCGGGCGGAAATGGAATCGAAAAGTCTGCAAACAGTGGCTTCTTATTGCCGATCGACTTTGTACGGACCAACATTTGCACGAGGGGCCTGCAATGATGTGAAAGCCATTACCCTATCAAAAAAAGTAACCGTCGATCAACTGGCTGCCGAGTCTTTCGGCAGCAAGAGATCTGAAGATGTAGGATTTTTAATGGACTCAACCAGCAATTGTTTTTAAGGCTCGTACCGCCGGTAACCGCAAATTCGTACCATCGTTGTTTGTTCGCCGCTGGCTTGCCCATCATTGGTAACGTCAAGATGTCAATTGGTCGATGCAAAATTTAGAGTTCTCGGTTTCGAAATTTGCGACCAACCCGATGATTCCGGTTTCGCTCGCGCCAGTTTGGCCCGTAAAACCGGAAGCAGAAAATGATAAAATGCGATAACAACTAGGGAGCCGCAACGACGCTTCATTGAACTTGGTCTCTGTAATTGCAGATCATCCGTTGATATCACGACGAACGACTTCAATTCATACAGACACCTAAGCAAGCCATAGCCTGCGTTTCACAGCGAATACGAACAATGCGGAGGCGTCAACTAATTCGATACGTTGCGAATTGGAGAAGCATTGGATTCGAGTCGTTCCAGCGCTTCAATCGCGTCACCAGGCGAAATCAATTCCTCTAATAAAATGGCCGGTCGGTCGGGATAATCCGCGGGGTAGACCAAATTGACCGGGATATTTTTTCGGTCCGCACGAGCGAGGTCATTAATGTATATCTGTTCGTTCCCCGTCATATCCACTTTGACAAGCTGCACGCCCATAGCTTCAATTCGTTTCATCACTTCATCGTTAGAGAAGACACGCCCCTCGTTAACCAGGCAAGTCTGTCACCAATCTGCGGTGTAGTCGACCCACACCGGTTTATTATCCGCCAGTAGCTTCTCGACTTTGCCTGGCGTCCAATTTTGCCATTCCGTTTCTTCAGCAACGACCTCTGGAGCTTCTAGCTTGGCGGCATCGAGATACATCCAGATACCAAGTCCGGCGACCAACGCAGGCGTTATCCAGCCCCAAACCCAACGTTTCTGAGCCTTCACATAAGCCGGGCTGAATTTGCCGTAAAAGAAAGCTGCTAAACTCAATACACAGATCGCCATCAACAGCCAACTCAACCCATCAATCCCGGTTTGCGATCCAAAACTTTTCGCAAAGAACGCCGCGGCGGCAAACAATGTAAATCCCATCAACTTCTTGAAGGTCTCCATCCAACCACCAGGCGGTGGCAAGAGATGAATCAATGATGGAATAAACGAAAGGACGAGATAGGGGACCGCAATTCCCAATCCAAAAATGGTAAACAAAAACATCGCAATGTGTGGCGGTTGGGCCAAGGTATAACCCATCGCGGCACCCAAGAACGGTCCGGAACAAGGCGTCGCAACCAACGTCGTCAAAATACCGCTAAAAAACGAACCGAAATAGCCGTCCGATTGCTTGCCTCCCGATCCAACGTTGGTCAAAAACAAGCCCATCTCGAACACGCCGACCAAATTCAATCCAAGCACAAACAAAAGAATGACGATCCCGCCCACGAAATAAGGATTGCCCATTTGCTGGCCCCAACTGACTTCTTGGCCGGTCAGTTGTTTCAGCGCCAAAATCGCGCCCGCCAAACACCACATCGATACAACTAAGCCGCCGGCAAAAGCGATACCATGCATTCGAATCTTTGCCGGTTCATTGCCTGCTTGCTCAACAAAACCAAGCACCTTCAGCCCCAGTACCGGAAACACACAAGGCATCAAATTCAGTAACATCCCACCGAGAAATGCTCCCACGACAGCCGCCCAGAACGTTCCCGTCCCCGACGAGCCATCCAATTTTTCATAGCGAATTTTTGTTTCTGGATCGTAGAATTCCGCGAACTCCGAAGACTCGATTGGTTCACTATCCGCCGTTTCGCTCGATTCCGTTTCGACCTGAGCTTGGGAATCACTTGACGCCGGAATCGAACTGGCATCGATTTCGAGATCGTCAGCGATCCCATCAAACACAACAACCAGAGATTTCTTATCCGGTGGCAAACAACTTTCGTCGGTACAAACCTGTCCCAGGTATTCGATTCCAATATTTAAATTCTCGACGTCATCCACATCCTCGATGCGAAATGGCATCCGCCAAGTTACTTCGTTATCGAAACTCTTGTACAAGCTTCCATCTTTCATCTCGGTATGAGGCGCGGACGTCGGCGTGAATACTCCCGAAAAAGAAATACCATCGGCTTTTGCAATTTCGATTTTCGTCGGAACTTCAACCCCGCCATGATCCTGAGCGTAAGTGTGGTAACCAAAACCAATTTTTGCGTGAACAAAAATGACTCCATACTGCGCGTCATTCTGAAGTTTGTAGGAAGCCGAAACCGCAAGCGGCTCTTCATCTACACCGTCGAGGAAATTTAATTGCGCTGGAGTCGACGAAACGATACCAAACAAAGCAAGGCACATTAAAATGGATGCAAATTTTCGCTTGAATTGCATGATCTATCTGTGTTTAAGGGCGGATTAGCGATGGAAGGATTTTAAAGCAAAATGGCGTTTGCAACTACAGAATGTTGCTAGATTCACCGTTTAATAGGAGACGGTCGTGGATTCCAATACTTACACATCGCAAAGAAGACAGCAAAAACGGCCCCCGCTAACCCCCAGATCATACCGCCCACCGTTCCAATAATGCCCGCCTCAACAATGTAATCGGTACTGGAAATCGCAAATCCAAAAAGCATTCCCAACAGTCCGAACACCAAGCTAACCAATACGAACGCGACAACCGCGAAACCGATGGTCATTAACACGAGCCCAACTGAACTCAAAAATACTCGAAATCGAGATTGAAAAGTAAACGACTGGCCGTCCCGACGCATGATTTCAGAAACAAAGGCAGTTCGAATCAACGCAGGTGCGACGACGATGGTCAATGTTAAAGCCAACGAAGGTGAGAATCGCAGCACCGCAAAAAAGACACAACAACAAGTAACGACTTGAAACAATGCGCGCAACGTCACCTCGTTAGTCGAACGCTGTGCAGGTATCGCAGCTGCCGGGATTGTTTCAAGTTTTGGCGGCATTTATCCAAATAAAAATTGAAGTCGGTACCGACTGCTAAATTTTAGTTGATTCGGCGTCGATTTTCCAACGCCAAACCCCTTGATTGTGGTTTTCCCGCATGCTGGTAGATTAAGGCAGTGTCGGCCTATGTCCCACGAAATTTACGGCTGGGGTGTATCGCCATCCGCACCCACAGCTGGAATCTACGGACCGAAGCAGATGTTTTCCCCGTTGAATAGGTACTGCGCAGATTTGCCCAACTGGATCGTTTTTTAAGATCCGTCTAAGTCTCGATAGACAAAGAAATAACAATCATGAAACTAAAGATCCACAACGCGATGTGGCCAGGTTTGGTCGGCAAGGGCGAGCCGGATACGGAGCCAGCGATCACTCTCCAAAGAATGATGCAACTGACGGCGGATGCCCAAGTCGATGGAACGAGCTATGACGGAATCGATTTCTTTCTGTATCAACCCCATTTCAACATCGAAGCCAGCGATGACGAAATTAAAAAAGTAGCCGATGAAATCGCAGCCTTTGGATTTCAAGTCGGCACTGTGTCGCGCCTATTTGGGACGGCACGCTGGGTGCCAGCGCCATGGGAAGTTCAGCGGATCGCGATAAGTTCCTTTATGCCGTCAGAATGGGATGCCGGGCCGCCGCCATTTTCAACGAACACGGGGTCAGAAAATACGGATGCATTCGAATCGATTCAGCAACTTCGCCAGTAGAATGGGCGAAGAACCCCTCCGCAGGAACACATAAAATCGCCGAGACATTTCGTGCTGCGGCTGATATCGCCGCCGACCATGGCGAACGACTTGCCGCCGAAGGTGAAGTTTGTTGGGCGGGCATGCATTCTTGGCGACACATGCTCGAATTGCTGGAACAAGTCGACCGCCCGGACGTTTTGGGTTTTCAAGCCGATTTGGCCCACACGTATTTGTATATGCTTGGCGTCAACGCCAACGAGCACACTTTGTTGCATGAACCCAATGACCAAGAAGCTTTTTGGCAAGCCTACCAGCAAATGACCGACGCACTGGGACCTTGGACGATCGATTTTCATGTCGCCCAATCCAACGGCACCGTCCACGGCAGCGGTAGCCATGACAAAACCGGCCGGCATTGCCCTGCCGACGCTGCGGATGGCAAGTTAGATATGGTGCGCTGTGCCAGACATTGGCTGATGGACGAAAATCACAAGATCCGAAATAACATCCAACATATTTGTTGGGACGGTTGCATGTTTCCTAACGAATTGCTCGAGGCACCCGAAACGTGGAACAAAATCTTGGCGGTGATGCTGCAAATCCAATCAGATATTGAGTCACAGATTGTCAACTAGGTGCGCAAACAAGTAGGAACGACGCAAATGAACAAAATCGGATTCAACTTATTGGTATGGAATGCATTCGCATCCAAGTCGCTGTTCCCGACCATCGAGCGGTTGAAAAATATTGGCTATGACGGCATCGAGTTTTCGATGGGCAACCGTGATCCGCAAGCTTACACTGAACTGGGCAAGTTGCTGTCGGAGTTGAATTTGGAAGCGACCGCCGTCAACGCGCCCACACCTGAAGCCAACCCCGCCAGTCCCGACGCAAGTATCCGTCAAGCTGCCATCGACCGACACAAATCCGACATCGATATGGCATCTTCCGCGGGTGCCAAAATTCTCTGCGGACCATTGCATTCAGCTTTCGCCGAATTCACCAATCGTCCTCCTTCGGAGGATGAATACAAATACAGCGCAGACACCTTGCGCGCAATTGGTGAGTATGCGGCTCAGGCTAACATGGTGATTGCCGTCGAAGCCATCAATCGATTTGAATGTTATTTGTGCAACACGATGAGCCAACTCAAAAGAATTTGTGAACTCGCCGATCACGCGGCGGTCAAAGCAATTTTTGACACGCACCATGCGAACATCGAAGAAAAATCGTTTGAAGAAGCGATTGACACGATTCGCCCCCACTTGGCTCATGTGCATATCAGTGAAAACGATCGCGGGACACCGGGCAAAGGTCACATTCCCTTCGATCGCGTATTCGCAAAATTCAACGACGTCGGCTACAAAGGTTGGTACACAATCGAATCGTTCTCCAGAAATGATGTCGATTTTGCGAATGCCATCAACGTTTGGCGTGAATTTTCCGATCCCTGGGAAATCGCTGAAACGGGCTACCAATTCATTTGCAAACAACTAGGTCGATAGCATGAAAATAAAATTCGGCGCTGAAGTTTACACCTGGTTCATGAAAGAAAATGGCAAAGCCCATGAAAATCGCTTGGGACATATGATCGATGTATCCGCAAAAGCGGGTTTTCAAGGAATCGAACCGATCCATTTTTGGATGGGCGACTTGTCGGATCCCGATCGTTTAGCGGATCAACTGCGTTCCGCGAATATCGAGTTGGCAGCAATTGCATTAGTATTGCCGTGGAACGCTCCAGAAGAAACAGAATCGGAACGACAAGCTGCAAACGACACGATTGAGCTGCTGAAGCGATTTCCAGGTGCGGTTTTGTGCACAGTGCAGCTGCCCGAAGGCCGACACGATTTGGAGCAGCGTCGCTTGAACTTGGTCGCCAATTTAAACTCGGTTTCCCGTCGAGCAGCCGATGCCAGTGTGCCAGCCAGTTTTCATCCCAATTCCCCAGAATCGTCAACCAATCGGACGGCCGAAGACTACCGTGTGATCTTGGAAGGGCTTGATCGCTCCGTTACCGGCTGGACTCCTGATGTGGGACATATTGCCAACGTTGGCATGGACCCATTGCAAACGATGAAAGACTATGCGGAGCTGATCAACCACGTACACTACAAAGACTGGGATGGAGCGCCTGAATTTGCATTGATGGGCGACGGAAAAATTGACTTCACATCCATCACCCAATGGCTAATCGATCGCGACTACGGCGGCTGGATTATTTGCGAAGACGAAGCCGAACAAGCAATCGATGACCCAGACGGTGTGACCATGCATGACGGAAAATGGATTCAAGAATCGCTGCTTCCAACATTGTCTCAATAAGATTTACAACCTTCGAGAAAAGGAAATCGAAATATGCCTCTCCTCAATTCCAACGGCATCCAGATGAATTACGAGGAATCCGGATCAGGCGATCCACTACTGTTGATTATGGGGATTACTGCACCTTGGTCGGTTTGGGAGCAGCACTCCAATTTTTGGAGCCAGTCCTTCCGGTGCATCATGCCCGACAACCGCGGTGTTGGACATTCCGACAAGCCTGCCGGGGATTACTCCAGTGCGATGATGGCGGATGACCACGCCGGGCTGTTGAAAAAAGTGGGCATCGAAAAAGCGCGCGTGGTTGGAGTATCCATGGGCAGCATCATTGCTCAACAACTGGCGATTCGGCACCCCGACTTAGTTCAATCGGCCGTATTGATGTGCCCTTGGGCGCGATGCGACCAATATGCAAAAGGGATATTCAATTTGATGATCAACACCAAGGCGCGCTTCACGCCGGCGGAATTCATGGAATTCATTCAGCTATTGATTTTCGCGAAAGAGTCTTGGGATGACTCTACGACTTATCGCGGCTTTATGGAGGTGCGCGAATCCGCTTCCAATGACATGAATCCACAACCTCTGCATGGACTGGTTGGCCAAGCCGTGGCGTGTATCGAACACGACGTCATCGAGCAGCTCAACCAAATCCAATGTCCCACACTTGTGATTGGTGGCGAGCAAGATATTTTCACCCCCCCGTGGATGGCTCACGAAGTCGCCAATGGAATTCCAGATTCGGAGATCCATTTGTATCCCGGCGCCGGACACGCGTTTCACTGGGAACGCATCGATGACTTCAATCCGCGAGTTCGAGATTGGTTGTCTGCGCACTGATATTGTCAAAGAACCGTTCCGTCGCCAAATT
The DNA here is from genome assembly GCA_965263475.1 of Mariniblastus sp. Lineage (GTDB taxonomy): Bacteria > Planctomycetota > Planctomycetia > Pirellulales > Pirellulaceae > Mariniblastus. The sequence continues at coordinate 4,083,641 of OZ253677.1, read as the reverse complement.
CTAGGTCACTTTTGGTGTTAAATTGTCTTGGTCAGGTTGATCGGATAATCCACGAATTCACCAATAACGCAAGTATGCTATTGGAATTGGTTTACTCCGGAATCTGATTAGTTATACTCGCACCGCGAAGTTAACCTTCCCTTAACATTGTGGCGAGACATGAACGAAAACCCCAAACCGACCAAAGAAGAAAACGCTCCAAACATGTTTCTGTTCTGGGGGTGTTTCATCGCCTTGATCACTACTGCATTCGGATTCATTTCGCGAATGTTTTTGCTTGATGACCCCGCAATCACCGGTGAACTATTGAACTTGGACCCAGCGGAAGTCGGACGATTCAAGGGGATACAAATCTGGCCGTTTGCATTGAGCATCATCATGTTCAGCTTGATCATTGACCGCGTCGGCTACAAATTCTCGATGGTATTCGCGTTCGTTTGCCAATTCGCATGGGCGGTGATGGGTTACTACGCGATTTCAACTGCCGAATCCGATCCCGAAATGGCAAAAAACATGATCTATTGGGGCGGACTAATTTTGGCGCTCGGCAATGGTACTGTTGAAGCATTTATCAATCCCGTCGTAGCGACGATGTTCGACAAAAACAAAACGAAATGGCTCAACATTTTACATGCCGGATGGCCTGGGGGGTTGGTCGTTGCCGGCGTGATAACGATTATGATGGGCGACTTGCCTTGGACGTGGAAAATCGCGACGATTGCGGTTCCCGCAGTTGTTTATTTTGTCATGTTGATTGGCTGTAGCTTCCCTACTCAGGAACGAGTCGCGGCGGGAGTCACATATCGAGAAATGCTCGCCGAATTTGGCATCCTGGGCGCTACCGTTGTGGGCTTTCTAGTCACCTTGCAATTGATGGATTTTTTCCCGGATGGAAATCGTTACCTGTTCATTGGAATTGGCGTTGCCATGGTGCTAGGCTTCGGCGCTTATACGCAAAGTTTGGGACGCCCCATCATGTTTGTCTTGATTTTGATCATGATGCCGCTGGCAACGACGGAGATCGGAACCGACGGTTGGATTTCCGGAATCATGTCAGCGGTTGTCGAATTCCATCCCGGCTGGATTTTGGTTTACACGTCCGTGATTATGATGGTTTTGCGTTTTTTTGCTGGCCCAATTGTTCACCGTTTGTCTCCGCTTGGCTTGTTGATTGTCAGTTCAATTTTGGCGATCGCTGGTCTGGTTTTTCTCTCATCGGCTCAAGGGGTTGCCGTCATATTTGGTGCCGCAACTTTGTATGCGCTGGGCAAGACGTTTTTCTGGCCGACCATGTTGGGGATTGTTTCTGAACAAACGCCTAAGGGTGGCGCATTGACGTTGAATGCGATATCCGGCATTGGCATGCTGGCTGTTGGTACACTCGGCTTCCCTTACATCGGTGCGCTTCAGGCAGACAAAGCCATTGAAGCGGTCGCCACGACAGAGGAAGCATTGTCCGTGCCTGGTCTCATTGAAAACGGCGAGGTAGTTAGTGGAGCGCAAATGGAAAAGAGCATCTACGAGATCATCTCATACAACGTATTGAATCAAGAAGCCGTTGATGAAATGGTTTCCAACGCACCGGTTGAGTCGCAAATGGATACGTCCGCAGCAATCAAGAATGCGGTCGATGGAAGCGCTCAAAATGCACTTGCGAATATGGCTGTATTTCCTGGCGTGATGTTGGTCGCCTATATATTGCTTTGGCTGTGGTTCACCACAAGAGGCGGGTACAAGCCAGCTGTTATTGGACAGCAACACTAAGTTCATGCGTGGTCTGCTTTTTTTGTTATGACGGTTTACACAATTGGAATCGATTACGGCACGAATTCCGTGCGGGCGCTGGTCGTTCGATGCAGCGACGGACGTGAGGTCGGTGTTTCGGTGTTCGATTACCCCAGTGGCAATCAAGGCGTCTTGCTGGATGAAAGCGATGCGAACGTGGCCAGACAACATCCTGGCGATTACCTGCAAGGTTTGATGCACTCGGTGCGATCCGCAGTTGCCGATGCCCAATCCAATGATTCGGAATTTGCGGCCGATCGTGTCATTGGGCTCGGAGTCGACACCACTGGCTCCAGTCCAATTCCTGTCGACGAAAACAACCAAGCGATTGGTTTGAGAACTGAGTTTCTCGACGTTTTGGCCGCCCAATGCTGGCTGTGGAAAGACCATACGTCGCATATCGAGGCCGCCAAGATTACGGAACTCGCGTCCCAACATCGGCCACAATATTTGGCCAAATGTGGCGGCACCTATTCTTCGGAATGGTGGTGGAGCAAGATTTGGCATTGTCTCAATTCCTCGCCCGAAGTTTTTGCGGCGGCCCATAGTTGGGTGGAATTGGCCGACTGGATCCCGTCGGTTTTGGCCGGCGTTGAGAACCCTCTACTTGTGAAGCGGGGGATTTGCGCCGCCGGACACAAGGCGATGTTTGCCGAAGCTTGGGGCGGCCTACCGGATGCGGAATTTTTGACAATGCTGGATCCAAAATTGGCGGCGCTGCGGGAACGACTCTATGAAACGGCATTTGAAGCCTCGGAAGTCGCCGGGCACCTATGCCGTAACTGGGCGGAAAAACTGGGATTGCCACCCGGTATTCCGATCGCGATCGGTGAATTTGATGTGCATTACGGGGCGATTGGATCAGGAGTCGACGACGGTGTACTCGTAAAGGTCATTGGGACCTCAACTTGCGATTGCACGGTCATCAGCGCCACAACGATCGAGGACATTCCGGGCGTATGCGGCGTGGTACCGGGCGCGATATTGCCGGGTTACATTGGCATCGAGGCCGGACAATCCGCCGTCGGCGATATTTTTAAATGGTGGGTCGAAGTCGTATGTGGTGGGAACGAAAACACTCACACGGAATTGACTGCCGAAGTCGCAAATCAAAAACCCGGTGCCAGTGGATTGTTGGCGTTAGATTGGAACAACGGCAATCGAACCATTTTGGTCGACCAACGGTTAACCGGCTTGTTATTGGGACAAACGCTTTACACAACGCGTGCGGAGATCTATCGCGCGCTCATCGAGGCCACCGCGTTTGGAGCTCGAATGATCATCGAACGAATGGTTGAATACGGCGTGGCCATTGATCGGATTGTGTGTTGCGGCGGCATCGCGGAAAAGAACGCGTTTCTGATGCAAATTTACGCGGACATCACCGGTCGAGAAATGCAGGTTGCGGCCTCGCCGCAAGCCTGTGCGTTGGGTTCAGCGGTGGCGGCAGCAGTGGTGGCCGGAGCCGACAGCGGTGGGTACGACAATTTTAAATCAGCCCAATTGGCCATGACGTCCATTCAGGAGAAGACCTATCAACCTGACGCTGAAAATCATGAGGTTTATTCCGAGTTGTTTGATCTATACCGTGAACTGCATGATTCTTTGGGCGGGGTCAAGACGAACGACCTCAGTAAAGTGATGAAATCCTTGCTTGAGATAAAAGAGCGGCAACGAAGTTGAACTTTTTGTCCACAAGCCGTGTCTGGCGTTTGTCCAAAATTAAATTTTAGATATCATCTTGAGATGCATTTTGGGTGGCCGAAGTTTTTTGGATCACCTTGGAAGTTGCAATTCGGAAGGTAAGCGAATGGTTAGCAGCATCATTGGAAATGATGTACCGGGCAACCGGCTGCGGGTTCGAGTCCCGTGCCTTCCGCTGCAGTGGTTCCGCATCCCTTGAATCCTGTTGTATTCGACGCGAGATCAGCTGTTTTTCAGTTTTTCAATTTCGGATTGGATTTCCGCAATTTCGGCCTCAATTTTTTGAACTTCTTCCGGGTCATCCATTTGCGATTTGGCCCCGGCAAGCTGTTGTCGACATTTCTCATTCCTCTTCCGTAATACTTCGATTCGTTTCTTTGCTTTCTTGTCCATTCGTTTTTCTCAAGAAGTTGTTTCCGTCACATCGGACTCGGTGAAATTACTAGTGCAAGTTGCACTTAACTGTAGCGGTCGTGGCGTCGAAATTTCCGGCAAAAACTGACGGATCGACGCTACACCAAAACGAAATGCGCTCTAGAGTTCGCTGCACACAGCGTTGGCTCTGAGATTCCTTGGAACGTTAAGATCATCCTTAGGTTTAGTCAACTGTAACAAAAAAACCCTGCGTTTGGAGCAGGGTTTGGAATGAATTTTATCTCAACCCGTCGCCGCGATTCGTTCGAATGGAACAAATCGCAATCAACGTTACTGACCCACAGCAACGTCACTGGTAGAACCAGCCCCAGACGCTACCGGGATGACTGGAGGTGGTGTCTCTTGCAATGACAAGTTATTAATCGATTCGGCTCGACTACCAGCAAATCCAACGGGGTAAAGATCGGTCACAGCAACCTCTACAAACGCATCAGAGCCATACCAATTGTCGATCGCGTTTTGCAAGTTTTGCAAACGAGAATCGGCGACGCTGCGATTGCCGTCATTTTGAACGAGTGCATATTTGTCCGCCATCGCAAAGTTGCGGAAAATAGATCGAACCTTTGCTCGGCCCATGTCGTTGAGTTCGTTCGTGTCGGTATCGAAATGGTTCGCTGTGAACAGGCAATTCGAGCGGCAACCCGCGTCCAACATTGGATTCCAAATGCAATGATAGAGTTGTCGATCGGCGCAATCAAACGGTTTTGGCCAAGCCTGATTTCGAGCAAAATCACGGCGGTGAATCTGCATTAAATGTTGAGCGTGTTGACGGAATGGGCCGTTGTGTCCGCCACCGCCAACTCCGCAAGCGGCACCTTGGCAACCTGAACCTCCGGGATAGCCAAATCCACTTCCCCGATCGCAATGGCCACTAGCACATCCCCCTACGAACGCCGTGCCTCCAACCGCTACATCGCATCCGCCGCTGTCACACTGAGCGTTTGCTGTTGATCCCATCAACCATGTCGCTACCAGGGCCAGCGACAACTTAGTCCAATTCAAACGACGATTCATTTTGTGCTCCGAAATCCGTTTCGCGTGCTAGCGGTGAGTCTCAGCACCGCGCAAAAAATCCATTCTTACGCACAGTATCGGATAAAAGGAACGAGTCAGGACGGACCTATTTTGACGGATTTGGAACAAATTCAGGTCCAAACATCTATTTTTGTAAAGCAGGAAGCATTTCGTTAACCATCGTAATTGCGGCAGGTCCAACGAGGACTACGAATATGCCGGGAAAGATGAATATAACGAGTGGGAAGATCAGTTTTACAGCTGTTTTTGCAGCTTTTTCTTCAGCCATTTGCCGACGACGAGTACGCATCGTGTCACTTTGCGTTCTCAACGCTTGACCAATACTTGTTCCGAATCGGTCGACTTGGATCATAATCGATGCCAGTGTCTTTAAATCGTCGACACCGTTTCGATCGCCCAAATCTTGCAGAACCGCTTCTCGTTTACGCCCCATTTGCAATTGGCGGTTACAGATATTGAATTCTTCTGCAATCACCGGGTGGGCATTGGACAATTCTTCCGCCACTTTTCTCATCGCTTGATCGAGTCCCAGGCCGGCCTCCACACAAACGACCATCAAGTCCAGTGCGTCTGGTAGTCCTAGGAACACCTTTTCTTTTCGGCTCTTGGCCATGAAGCCCAAAATCAACTCTGGGATGAAAATAAATATGCCGGTGACAATCAAAGTGTACAAAAACGCGGAAATAGTCAGTCCGTACAAAAACAGATTTGTACCTCCGCCGATAGCAAAGCCCATCAACGCGCAGATCATTTTCAGCGTATTGAACAGAGCTGGGGCGTTTTCGCCACGAAAACCGGCAGAGCTTAACTTCTCTACCTGTTTGTTGATTTCTTTTTCGCTCTTTGGTTTAAGGGTATCCCCCAAAGTCGGACTGGCTTTTTCTAGCAGCTTGGCAAATCCGTCTGACTTGTTACCGCCCAAGGGCTCTTTGGTCTCCGAGCGCCCTAACGCTCGGTTTTTCATCCGCTCCAGCCGCTCATCCGATTTTGAGTTCTTATTCATGAACACGTCGGCCACGACCCAGGCTCCGACCGCGATGGCGCCGAATACAGCAAACGGAAGAAGCGTAATAAAATCGAGTTGTTGAGCGAGCAATGTCTCAGTCACAGTTACACCTGGTGTTTTGTTGGATATTTTTGGAGACGCGGATAGAAACTAAACTTTGATCGTGATAATTTTCTTGATGGCGATAGCGCCAAGAATTTGCATGATGATGCCGAAGAACAGCATTTTTTGTCCGAATGGATCTTCAAACAACATCATGATGTAGTCGTAATTCAATCTCAGCATCATGACGAATAGCGTCGGTGGTAAAGCCAGCAATACAATCCCCGACAAACGGCCTTCACCAGTCAACGCTTGGATTTGACCCCAAATCTGAAACCGCTCGCGAATCAATTTACCGATTTTGTCCAAGATCTCTGCCAAGTCACCACCGGTCTGCCGTTGCAGGATGACCGACGTCACGAAGAACTGCAGGTCCAGGTTGGGAATTCGATCCAGCATCAAACGCAAGGAATCTTCTAACGAGACGCCTAAATTTTGTTGTTCGAAAACTTTGTGAAACTCTGGTCCTAGCGGCTCATCCATTTGCTGACCGACCAACTGAATACCGGCCGGTAAACTCTGTCCCGCACGGAGAGCTTGACAAATCAAGTCCAAGGCTTCGGGCAATTGAGAACCAAACTTTTTCATTCGACTTCGGCGTTTGAACCAGACAAAACCCAATGGCAGTGCAGCACCGATCAAAAACAACAATGGTGTCGCTGATTTAATGGGCGATGTCGCCATGTAGATAAATGCGAAAGCCGTTCCCAACCCCGCGGAAATTCCCACAAATTGAGAAACCGTTAGCTTTACGGCTGATTGCTCGATAAACGCGGACAAATTCAGAAACCGAGAAACGAATTGCTCGATTTGGTTGGGAACATCGTCCAGAGGCGATTTAAGCAACGAAGCCGGTTCATCGGATTTCGCAACGCCTCGACCGTTATTCATGGTCAAGTTTTGAAGTCGGTCATTAATCTGCTCATTGTCACCCTTGAGCAACATTGTCGCCGCAAAGATCAACCCACTGACACAGATAAATACCGATGCAATCAATATGTAAAACATTTTTGTCGTTCTTTATGACAGTTTGTAATAAAACTTCTCAAAAACTTTGCGTCTAGCAAACGTCAGCGGGAATCAGATCAGTCGACCATCATGACGCGTTCGCGGAAAATACTGGCTGGCAATTTGATTCCAGAGGATTCAAGTTGATCGATACATTTGGGTCGCACGCCGGTGCAAATAAACCGCCCGACCGCTCGACCATTTTCATCGACGCCATCTTGGACAAATTTAAAAATGTCTTGCATCACGATGGTATCGCCTTCCATACCACAGATTTCCGTCACATGCGTGACCTTTCGAGGACCACCTTGCAGTCGATTCGCCTGAACAATCAAATGAACCGCGCTAGAGATTTGCGTTCTCATCGCTTTGACGGGCAACTCGAAACCAGACATCATGATCAGTGTTTCTAAACGGGCGATACAGTCACGTGGTGAGTTGGCGTGGGTCGTTGTCAGCGATCCGTCGTGACCAGTGTTCATTGCCTGCAGCATGTCCAGGGCTTCGGGACCACGACACTCACCGATGATGATTCGTTCCGGACGCATCCTCAAACAGTTTCGCACCAGATCGGTCGCCGTTACTTGCCCTTTGCCTTCAATGTTCGGTGGTCGAGTTTCCAGACGAACAACGTGGTCTTGTTGCAATTGAAGTTCGGCCGCGTCTTCGATGGTCACGATACGGTCGCTGTTGGAAATGAAACTCGAGAGCGTATTCAATAGCGTTGTTTTTCCCGAACCAGTACCGCCAGAAATAATGATGTTTAATCTTGATTTCATAGCTCCTTCTAAGAGCATGACCATTTCGGGCGTGAAAGCCTTGTAATTCAACAAGTCTTCCAGCTTCAACGGATTAGAACCGAAACGACGAATAGACATCGCCGCACCGTCAAGTGCCAAGGGGGGGATAATCGCGTTTACACGAGATCCATCTTCCAAACGGGCGTCGACCATCGGACAAGTCTCGTCCACGCGGCGCCCGACTTTGGATACGATTCGATCGATGATTTGAAGCAAGTGTGCGTTATCGCGAAACTCGCAGGTGGATTTCTCCATCTTGCCACCCTTTTCGCAATAAACGTTTTTGGGGCCGTTGATCAAGATATCACTGATCGTTGGGTCTTTGAGTAAAAACTCAAGAGGCCCTAAGCCAAACGTCTCGTCCAAGACTTCCTCGACTAGCCGTTCGCGCTCTTGGCGGTTGAGCAAGTTGTTTTCGCTGTCGCAAAGATGTTCAACGACAACTCGAATTTCCCGACGAAGGACATCGCCTTCAAGGTCACCAACCCGCGTCAGGTCGAGTTTACCGATCAGTTTTTGGTGGATCAGTTGTTTGAGCTGATCGAATTCGCTCAACTTTGAATCAGTTACAATGCTCATATTTCTGCAGTCAAGTTTCATGGGTGATGTGTTTGGCAGCGCAACGGCCCGCGAAAACATACCTTCTGCTTTGTGCAGAGCTAAAACTTGACAGAAATATTCATCTTCGTCACAACGTCAATCCGGACCTCATTGGATTAATCGTTACGATCGGAATTCACAAATAAAAAAACTGCGGCATCATGAGGCTACCGCAGCAGTTTAGAATCAGGATCGAAGAGAAACGCTCCTATTTTCGCTGGATCGTTTCATCCTTTTTAAAGACTTGGCTAGCGATTTCTTCGCGTTCTAACAGCACTCCGGTGAACAACCAACCATCTTCATGGTTTTCCATCACCCATCCAGCCGGTCCGAAATAAGGCGCCACGTCTCGTTCAAAATTGGAAGGCAGCGTCGAGCCGTCAATTTTTTGTTTGCGAACGTCTTCCGGATCCTTCTTCCGTGAATCAAACATATGGTTCAGAAAGCGTGCTAAAACGGTATCGCTGGCAGCCATCTTGCCGGCTCTCATCATTTCGTAATTCGGGCGCAAGGCACGATCGAGCCTGGAAAACTGGCGAAAACAGATTTTCGCTGGATCCGTCATTTGCTCGAGCGACTCTTGAACGCGAATGTAGTCGGCTGATTTTGCCAATGGGTGTTTAGCATCCGAACTCAACATCTTTTTCAAGTTATCGTTGTTGTTCGTCACAAACAAAAAGTCGTCCCGGACGCAACAAAATCGCTGCTCAAACAAATTGAAAGCTGGCTCTTCAGCCTCTTCTTCTTCCTCTTCCCCCCACTCATCGGGATCGAGAAACGGATCGTCTTCGACGTCCAGCTCCGTGTCGTCTTCGCCGATTGCATCATCAATCTCAATGATGTCCAGGCCAGCAAATTTCTCGATTCGATGTTGGTGAGGCCAAGAAAGCCCAATGCTTTTAGACAGATAGGGTGGCTCGGCATCGGGTCGCAGCTGGATACAGACTGACATCAACTCGGAACCTTCCTTGATCGGCAATCTCGTATCGGTAACGACCATAATTTCATTGTCGAATTGACCGACAACGTTCGATACGTCAACATTCATTTCGACTTTCAAGCTTTCCAATGTTTCCTCAAACGTCCCCTGACTGCGAGTCAAAGCGTCGATCGCGAAACCAACATTCTTCAACGCCGACTGCATATTCCAGGTCCCGCGAACAAAACTTGAAACGGTTTCCGGTACAAATGCAGGGGGATACAGTTTCGAGTCTTTTCCATTGGAAAAGTCAAACATTTCGAAAACTTGTTTTTGCTTGACGTTGTTGGGACTAACCGGTCTATAAACAAACGTCCGATGCAAGATTTCGTGATGGGTTGTGGCAAACCGAATGGTCCCGCCAACCGCTTTGAATCCATCAAACCCGATCTTCTGCAGCACACCCGCCCAGTCGTTACTATCGGTTTGATTGAGTTCTTGTTCGTCCCGGGCAATGGCTTGCGCCAACTGAATATAACCAAAGGGATTTACGTACCATCGAACTTCCGGTTTGGATTCGTCGACTTTGACCTGTCGCATTACGGCTTGAAATGCGGGCTGCGCCGCCAGCGTTTCCCCCTTTTTTACGTTGTCGATGTTAACCAGGCGTCTGACGATTTCACGAAAGATGGATTCATTGTCTGAAGACAATAACCATCCATTGGTGATCGTGTGATAGGCGTAACGGTGATTCTTCAGTCTTGATCTCTTGGGGAACTTCCACTTCGTTACCTTGGCTCCATTCACATCATCGTACGGAACTTTGGAGGCTCCCCGATCAGTTAAATCCATCCCCAATTTCGCCAGCAGGTCTTCTGCCTCGGTTAGATTTTGCGATACGTCTACCAATAAGACCAAGCCGTGGGAACCGCGACTCAAGTTTTGTTTTTTGTTGCCAACGGCTTGATTGGGCAAAATTCCAGCAATGCAAATTTCACCCGATCGAACATCTTGAACGTCGCGAACATTCAAACCTAAGCGAACATTTTTTTCGTTCAGCCAAGCGCGAAACTGCTCCTTGAGCGCTTCCATAAACGGAGCCAATTTTTCATCTTGGGCCAGTTTGCCCAACTGCGTCTCCATGAACTTTTCGTCCAAACGCTGGGCGTCAGGAATCGAAAACCAAGCCTTTGTACTGGCTTGCAAGAGCTCTTGGCTAGAAATCGCAGATGGGGCGTTGAGATTCTGCGAATAGGAGAACTCCGCATGGCCAAATATCAAACTAAGGACAACGACAAGAACAGTTCTGTTCACAGATACTCCTTGAGGGTGTTTGTACCCAGAATTGAAATGTTTGCTTTTTCGCGACCGTACGGTTGCGGATCACCGGCAAATACGCAAACTGCATGAATTGAGTTATCGGTTTTGTTACGAGCCACAAAGACTCCATTTCCCTTGATCCGGAAAGTTTGACTCGGCTTCCTAAACCGTCCTCATGATACGCGAATACCGGCCTTGTGGTAAACGGTCAACGACGCAGCCTTGCCCTGGCCGCCAAAATTGGCCGTTCGTTTCGTGTATTTTTCGAAAATCCTATTGGTTTTGTGTGGTTAGAGGAGATTTGATGCAGCCCGATTTCTACGACAACCCGTTAATTTCTCGATATTCTTCCGAGAAAATGGGAAGACTATTTGGGTCGCAAAAGAAATTCCAAACCTGGAGGAAACTCTGGTTAGCTTTGGCAGAATCACAACGTGAGTTGGGATTAGCCATCACCGATGAACAGCTCAACGAAATGCGATCCAATTTGGAAAACATCGATTTTTCGGCCGCACGAAAATATGAAAAAGAACTGCGTCATGATGTGATGGCCCATGTTCATACATTTGCCGACGCTTGCCCCGAGGCAGCAAAGATAATTCATTGGGGCGCAACCAGCTGTTTTGTAACCGACAATACCGATCTGATCTTGTATCGCGCGGCGCTGAAACTGGTTCAAAATCGATTAACGGATTCGATTTTGAAGCTGGCTGATTTCGCTAGGCAACATAAGAACCTGAGTTGTCTGGGCTTCACGCATCTGCAGCCCGCGCAACCAACGACCATTGGCAAGCGTGCTTGTTTATGGATTCAGGACCTCGTCGATGACTTACATACGATTACCTATCGTATTGAAAACCTGAAAGCGCGCGGCGCGAAAGGTACAACGGGGACCCAAGCAAGTTTCTTGAAGCTGTTTGATGGCGACGGCGAAAAAGTCAAACAACTCGATCAGCGAATCGCACGAAAAATCGGTTTTGCAGATTCGTATGCGGTTACCGGGCAAACCTACCCTCGAAAGATCGATGTCCATATACTTGATGTGTTGTCGGCAATCGCACAAAGCTGCCACAAAATAGGAACCGACATTCGAATCTTGGCCAACCGCAAAGAAGTTGAAGAGCCGTTCGAAAAACACCAAATCGGCTCTTCCGCCATGGCCTACAAACGCAATCCAATGCGATGCGAACGGATTTGTTCGCTGGCCCGATTTGTAATCAGCTTACAATCCAGCCCTGCGAACACGCTGGCCACGCAGTGGTTAGAGCGAACGCTAGACGATAGCGCTAACCGAAGGCTGGTTTTGCCGCAGTCGTTTCTCGCGATCGACGCCACTCTCATTTTGCTTTCCAACGTTGCCGAAGGCATGGTTGTCTATCCGAAAATGATCGAAAAGCAGTTGATGTTCGAGTTACCGTTTATGGCCAGTGAAAACATCATGATGGCAGCCGTCGAAAAGGGGGGCGATCGCCAAGCACTGCACGAAAAAATTCGTCAATTCAGTCAAGAAGCCGGGGCCAATGTCAAGCTACGTGGCCAAGAAAACAATTTACTCGAATTGTTGAGAAACGATCCTGACTTTGAAGCACTCGATTTTGATGCGTTAATGGATCCAGCAGCTTTTATTGGACGGTCAGCGGAGCAAGTTGACGAATTCTTGGAGCAATGTGTAACCCCAATCCGAAATCAACAGGCCGATTCGGAACGCCTCGAAGAAGAAGAGTTGCGGGTTTGAAAAACATCGAATTCGCGCGGTTTGAATACGCCCGATTGCGACGCTGATTCACTTGTGTGCACATTGTGCTAGCAACAAATGCAGCGTCATTCTTGAGCCGCTAGCGGCCGCGCTATTGACCATGAATCGGCGAGTTGGTATATGCCATCGTCAATATATTGGGAGGTCGTCGTGTTCAGACATGCTTTACAAAGTTTAGTTTTGTTTTCGTTGTTGAGTTTCGTTAATTCGGGCGCCACGGTCGCACAAGAATTCAACGAATTGACATTGGTACAGCTGGAAAAACAGCTCAACGCCATTCTAAAAACGAGATTGCCTGAAGAACGTAGTTACATATCTGCGCTGATCAAGCTTGTCGATGAAGATAAAGTGCCTCGCAAGCTTCTAAATGTCAGTTTTAAGTACGTTACGAATAGAAGAGCTTTCGCCAAGAACCGGTTTGTTTATTTTGTACGGGTGCTTCAATTCCTCGGCGAGCGCGAGAAAGTGGCAATTCCTAAGTTTGATTTCACGATATACAGCGTTCGCCGTTAACGGCAAACCTTTAAATGCAAAACTTTAAACTTGTATTGCCAGAACATTTGAACCACTACCAATTCTTGTTTGGTGGTTACTTGTTAAAATTCGTCGACGAAATGGCCTGGATTGCCGCCACCCTGGACTTCCCAGGACTTAATTTCGTGACAATCGCGATGGACCGCGTTGAGTTTCGGCAAACCGTCCGCGAAGGTACGATCTTGAAATTCGATTGCGAAAAAGTCCGGACCGGGACGACTTCGGTCAGCTACCATGTTGAAGTGACCAAGGCCAACCCAACATCCGATCCCGATAACAGCGTCTTTTCAACCAACGTTACTCTCGTCCGAGTAGACGAACAAGGAAACAAAACCCCACTAAATGGATCGTGATCGACTCGGTTGCGTAGGCGAACAAAGTATAGGTCTACTGTAAAACTACGCCATCGAATCTAGAATACGATGACGACTCTGGAGTCCTGAGTAGTGTGGTTCGGTTTTTCATGATGCGGATGTTTTGGTGATTACTTATCGTAACTTTTTGAACACCGACCCGCCTGCGTTGGTCGACATTTGGCAACAACAGCCTGCTTGTCGAAGTCTGGCACAGGTCGTTTCGCGAAAAGTGCTCGATCAGATGGTGTTTGCCAAACCATACTTTGACCCTAGTGGTTTAACGATTGCTTTCGCAGCCGACGCCCCCGTCGGTTTTATTCATTTGGGTTTCGCGCCAAACGCTAGTTTAAATAGCGTCGATCATTCTCAAGGAATTGTTTCTCAGCTACAAGTTGTCGACCGCGAAGACGCCGCCGAAATCGCGCTGGGGTTGTGGGAGCACGCCAAGGAATACTTCCGTCGACACGGGGCAAAAACAATTTGGGCGGGCAGCAAGTTTCCCTACGCCCCGTTTTACACTGGCCTGTACGGCGGCAGTCGAATTCCGGGAGTACCCGATGAAGATTTACGAACCAATCAACTGTTGACGCAAATTGGATTTTGTTTGGGCGACTCGATCGATGTCATGCAGATTAACCTGACGGGATTCCGCCCGCCAGTCAATCGCGCTCAGATGTCGGTACGTCGCGGTTATCAAGTGTCCGCAATCGTAGACCCCCTTTTGCAAAATTGGTGGGAATGTTGCACTTATGGTTGGGCGGAAATATTTGGTTTTCGAATCGTCGATCGAAGTAGCTCCAATATTGTCGGACGAGTCATGTTTTGGGATATCCAACCGATCTCAACGCAGTGGGGGACGTCAACGATGGGGCTGGTCGATTTGAGAATCGAAGACCGGCTGCGGCAACAAGGTTTGGCCACGTTCCTGATCTGCGAATCTTTGCGTCATTTAGCTACACAAGGCGTAAGTTGCGTTGAATTTCAAATGCGATCAAACGACCAGGCCACGATCGCTTTAGCCGAAAAAATTGGATTTCAAAAGACGAGTCAAGGCTCGGAAATGTCGATTTCTTTGGATCGATAGATCGCCCGCGAAGTAGCGTTGAAATCTGTTTAACAATCTTATATTTTTATAGGAAAATGCCCCGGCAACGCGACTACTGCCAATGCCATGGTGTTTTTTTGCACAATCGGCCGTTCTTTGCTGTTACCGCTGGCCGGTTGCTGCTGTACGGCATTTTCTGATTGACAATGTTTGTTACAACTAAGCGTTACATTCAACGGGATTTAACTTAGTTTTTCAGATCTATGAGTGACTCGCCCAACGAGCAAGTAATGATACTTGCTGAAAACCTGTGCAAATTTTACGGAAATTTTGCTGCGGTTAACGATGTTAGTTTTTCGGTTCCTCGCTGCCAGGTCTGCGCTTTCCTTGGACCCAATGGGGCCGGCAAATCGACCACAATGAAGCTGCTGACTGGCTTTCTGGCGCCGACCAGTGGTCGCGTGGAGATCGCAGGAAACGACATGTCCCAAGAGCGAATTGCGGGTAGCGAACGAATCGGCTATCTCCCTGAGAACGGACCTCTGTACGATGAAATGACTCCCAAGGGTGCCTTGAAGTACTTGGCTAAAGCGCGTGGTCTCAATGGCAACCAAACACGGGATCGCATGGATTTTGTTGCTGAGAAATGCGATTTGGGTGAAGTTTGGAACAAATCGATCATCAAATTGTCCCGCGGATTTCGTCAGCGTGTTGGTATGGCACAGGCGCTTTTGCATGATCCGGATGTCCTTATATTGGACGAACCGACGAGCGGCCTCGACCCCAATCAATTGGTTGGTATTCGTGAGTTAATCAAGGAACTGGGAAACAGCAAGACCGTTTTGCTTTCCACCCACGTATTGCAAGAAGTCGAGATCTTGTGCAGTCGTGTAATCCTGATTGATGAAGGCCGGATTGTGTTTGACGATGGAATCTCAGAAATGGGTGACCGCGAAAAAATGGAACATCGTTTCCACGAGCTCACTAATTTTGCGAAATAGTTATTCTTAGAAGCATTAAGGTCCAATAGGAAATTTCAAATATGCGTTGGCATGTCGTCTCTGCCGTATTCTCTCGCAACGTAAACCAGTACTTTTCTGGGGTCCTTGGCTATTTGTTCATCGTTGCATTCGTGATGGTCTGCGCCATTTTGACATTCAGTCAACAGTTTTTTGCAGACAATCTCTCGAACCTGGACCAGCTCAGCAAAGCGTTTCCTGCGCTGCTGTTAGTGTTTATCCCTGCCATTACGATGAATGTCTGGGCCGAAGAAAAACGCCAAGGTACGGACGCTATTTTGTTTACGCTCCCAGCCTCCGATTTAGAAATCATGCTTGGCAAATACCTGGCGGTCGCTGCGGTATACACGATTGCACTGGTGTTTTCGATGACTCAATTGATCGCTCTTGAGTTCATTGGGCAGCCCGACTGGGGCGTTATCTTTTCGACGTATATCGGCTATTGGTTGGCCGGTTTGGCGCTACTGTCGATCGGAATGTTTGCGTCTTCGTTGACGAGCGTCGTGCCGGTTGCGTTTGTGTTTGGGGCACTCTTTTGTGCCGTCCCCGTTTTCGCCGGCAATTTTTTTGCGGATACACCGAAAACACTCAAGGGCTTGTTGCCGGAATCCTTCGAAAAGTTTTCCGATGGTTTTGTCGGCATGGAACAGTTTGGAATTCAATGGAACTTGCAAGACTTTAGTTTGGGTCTCATCCCATTGGCTAACGTTGTCTATTTTGTTTCCATCATTGCGTTCATGCTGTATCTGAATCTGGTTGTGATCAGCCGCCGACACTGGAGTCGTGGCCAACAAGTTTCACTGGCAGGCCAGTTTGCCGTTCGGATCGTGTGCTTGGCGATCGCCCTAATTTCATTCAACTTTATCGTCAATCAAGCTTCATCGTCGTTGCTAACTCGCATGGATTTGACGTCCGAGAAACTCTACACGCTCGACCAATCTACCATTCAAACTCTCGAAAAAGCCAAGGAAGCCAAACGACCGGTTACGATCCAGGCTTTTATCAGTCGTGATGTCCCCCGCAGCTACGTCAGCACCAAAAAACAATTTGTCGGTCTGTTGCGACAGTTTCAGTATTACGGTAGCCAAAACGTTGAAGTCCGGTTTGTCGACGTCTTGCCAAACAGCGACGAAGAAATTCAAGCGAAACAACTTGGGATCGAACCTAAAGAGGACCGCAGTGAAGTTGGCGGGCGCGTCGTCGAACAAGACGTCTATTTGGGGGCCAGGATTACCAGTACCCAAGATGACGCCGTTTTACCGTTTGTCGACAATGATTCTTCGATTGAATACCAATTGACGCACTCCATTGCCACCACAACGGATAAGTCCCGAAAAATTACATTGGGAATTGTAGATACCGATACTTTTTTTGCCGGACCTGAAATCGATGGTCGTCGACTTCAATGGGCTTACAACCAAACGTACGAGTATTTGCAAACGCAATACAAAATCAAAAACATCGCACAAGACGATTTAGGCCAATTCATCGAAAATGGAGAATCGGACGCGGAATCAAATCCAGCGAAAACAGCGCCCGATGTGTTGCTGGTTGCCGACCCCAGCAGCTTGTCCGATGCCGCAACCGACAACCTCGTGTCCTATCTGGAGGCCGGCAATCCGGTTGTGTTCCTGGCCGATCCGTTGCCGTTCCTCTGGACATCACGGGGCCCGACCATTTTAGGCGTCATGAATGCCCCGCGACAAAATCGAGTGTCGCAACGATCCCCTTACAGCCAGATCTTGGCAAGCACGTTTGAGCCCAAAGCCGATGCTGGTCGATGTAGTCGCATTTTGAACGCTCTGGGAATCGAATGGGACAATGGGCGGGTGGCTTGGAACTTAAACGACCCGCATCCCAATTTTCGGGGGGCCTGGGTGGGGCCAACAGGGCAACCCGCTTGGCCAGATAATTTCGGTCCGTACCAAAGCGCTTTTGTATTCGTTAAAAATGCCGGTAGCCATGTCGCGTTCAACGCAGAAAATACGATTTCCGGCGGCCTCAAAGAGTTGCTGTTCTTTTATCCAGGTAGCATCCGCCAGGCTTCAGGGGCAAAACAGACGTTTATCCCGTTGGCAAAATTGGAGAAAGATTCCGGTACAACCCCATGGGAAGATCTCACCGCAATTCCACAGTCGATAAACCGAATGACGGGCCAACCGGGCAATACGATGAGCCAATACACCATGGATGACATGCGTGTGCTGAACCCCACCCCCGTCAGGCGCGTTGATGATGACGAACATGTCATTGCCGCTCAAATCAAGACCGATTCGGGCATCAATGCAGTATTCATTGCCGATTTGGACTTTGTTTCTGACCTCTACAATGAACAAACGTCTGAACAAGGGCTAGACCAAGAACTAGACAACATTTCGTTTTTGCAAAACGCGATCGAAGTCTTAGCTGGCGAAGAAGAATTTGTTGCCCTTCGCAATCGCCGGCCAACTCCGCGGACTTTGTCCTACATCGAAGATGAAACCCAAGAATTTCGTACCGAGCGCGCCAAAGCGCAACAGAAAATTGAAGAAGACCTGCGCGATCAATTGAAGGCGGAACAAGACAAGCTGAACGAAGAAACGGCCAAGATCGGTGAAGACGAATCGTTGAGTTTCTTTGAAAAATTACAACGTACCAGCCAAGAAGCTTCAGATGCACAACGGCGTTTCGATTTGAAAAAAGAGAAACTCGAAAAGGGCTTGAAGCTGGAAATCGAAAAACTTGAATCGCAAGAACAAAACAATATTCGCAAGACCGAAGGTTGGGTAAAAATGCTGGCCGTTTCATTCGCCCCGCTGCCCGCCTTTTTGTTGGGTTGCATCGTATTTTTCTGGAAGCAATCGAATGAGCGAAGTCAGGTCAAAGCTTCGCGACGAGTCTAAAAGTCAAACTATCCCGAGACAGGCATAATGTCAGAACAACAAAAAACTTTGTCGTTTGTTGGAACAGCTATAGTCACTCTGGCCGCTGCAATCGTAACCTATTTTGCGACGCAGCCGGCTCAATCCACCGGTTTCGAAAATGTCGGAAAAGTTTTCTTTGAAGAATTTGATGGCAGCAACCAAGCCGGTGCTTTGGAAGTCAGAGCCATGGATCCCGAATCGGCGTCACTAAAAGAGTTTCGCGTCGAAGAAGAAGATGGTTTGTGGACGATTCCCTCGCACTACGGCTATCCCGCAGAAGCGACGGACCGTTTGGCAGAGACTTCGAGCGCATTCATTGGCCTAAAACGCGAGGCTTTGGTTGGCCGTTTAGAAACCGATCACGAGCGATTTGGCGTCATTGACCCGCTCGACGAGGAAAATCTGGACCCCGAATCGGCGGGTAAGCGAATTACCATCAAAGACAAAGACGGAGAAGTCTTGGTCGATTTGATTATTGGCAAAGAGACCGACGACAACGACGTGCCAGAGACACCCGTGGTTGCAGAACAACAACAAACCTCGCCCAGTTTTTATGTCCGCCACCCTGACGAGAAGCAAACCTACAAGGTCTCCTTGGATTTGGAATTGTCGACCCGTTTTTCAGATTGGATTAAACCCGATCTGTTGGAATTGGACAGCTCGGATGTACGGCAAGTCAACATCGACAATTACGAATTAGTCGAAGAGTCGGATCCGCTGGGACGATTCAAGCAGATTTTCAAGAAACAGGGAGATCAAATGATGTTCTCTCGCGAAACCGGTTTTGGTCCATGGACCATGGCCGATTTGGATACCGAGACCAAAGATTTGGATTCGGCAAAAATCGACGATGCCTTACGAACGTTGGACAATTTGAAAATTGCCGGTGTCCGCAAAAAAATGGACTATCAAGGCCAACAATTGCTGACGGCAGATTTGAAAGTGGTCCAAATTGAAGCACTGGCGAGCAATCCCCAGTTGTTCAATCAAGTGCTGGGAGGTCTGCAACAGGAGCTTGCCGATTACGGGTTTAATTTGACGCAAGATGCCAAAACTAAAGAGACCATTTGTGTCTCCGACGCTGGCCAGATTTCAATCGGTCGGGAAAACGGTGTTCTTTATACCATGCAGTTTGGAAAAGCCGTCAGTGGTGATGACACAGAATTAGAGATCGGATTCTCGAAATCCAATGATGATGATTCAAATGATGAACCCGCCAACAATACAGATGCTGAGCAATCCGACCAAGCGAACTCATCCGAAGAGGACAATGAGAATTCGGGCGACCAAAGCGAATCATCGGAGGAAATCAAGAACCGATATCTGATGATCCGCGTCTCATTTGATGAAACGCTGCTCGGCGAAAAGCCAACCGCGCCCGTGGCACCTGTCGAACCGACTAAACCTGAGGGATATGTTGCCGCGTCCCCCGAGGATGAAAACAAAGACGACGGTGAAGACAAGGCTCCTGCCCCCGAACCAGAGCCAGGCGCTGACCCATCCGCATCGAACGAAAACGATCAATCCGAAGATTCCGGTGACAAACGTCCGCAAGAGTTCCTGGACTACGATGTTGCCATGGCAACCTACAAACAACAAAAAACAGAATTCGAACTTAAGAAAACCCAATTCGAAGAGTCCCAAGAAGATTTTAAAGAACGAATTTCTGCAGGTAAGAAATTAGTGGATGAACTTAATGAGCGGTTTGGAAAATGGTTCTATGTGATTTCCGGTGACAACCTCGAATCCATCCAACTCAAGCAAGACACGCTAGTTTCCGAAAAAGAGAAACCCGATGGTGAGGAAGCAGGCGGCCCGGCCGAGCTACCGGCCAGACCGAACATCAACCTTGAGGATCTGCTCCCGAATGAAAATACGGGAGACAACAATTCAGACGAATCCTCGACTGTCGATGAAAAAGATAAGGCACCGGCAAGCCCGATCGATGAGAAGTCGGTCAACAATGAACCACCAAGCGACAGTGAACCTGCGGAAGCATCTAACGAAAACCCTTCGGAAAAGAGTACCGAGGAAGACGGATAGATTTTTTGACGACCACCTCTGGCCCTCGTCTTCGTGAGACCTTGCAACCGCTGCGGTAAAGCTGTCGAAAACTCAATGGACGTTTGCCCCATTTGTACGGACTCAACGGGTAAAGCAAGCCATGACAATGCAGTAGTGGAAACTGCCGCCCCCAAACGCATGTCCCTGGCAAACCTAATTCTTGAATTTGGGCTCCCGTGGTTGTTCGCCATCGCAATCCCGACAGCTGCTTTGTATTGGATTGCAAATTGGTTCTTTGGCGTTGACGGCATCAACGTATTAATGTGGTCGGTATTGATATCTTGCGGTCTACTTGCCGCAACAAGAATCTGGTCGTGCTTCGACACATAGCAACGGACAAAATGGATGCTCGAACTCAACCGTTCATCAGATGTTTTCGAATCCACTGATCGCAATCGGTCCTCCGCTTGGAAAAATGGTTCGCCAACGATCGTTTCCTGGGCCGCCATCAAACTGAAGAAATTCAGATGCCGTCGGCGCGAAATCTAGGCTCAACAAAGTTCGAACGTTGAACGAAACTGAATTATCTCTATCACCGGTAAACGCCAACAGGCCGTCCCCCACGCGAATCGCCGGTGCGGGGACGCGATGGTCGAACCGATAGTCCACCCGGTCGTCTCCACGTCCGGTTCCTGTTGCAAAATCGGTCACCCGCATTCCAAGTCCCGTTGATGAATTTCGTACAGAAACGGAAACTCGATCTCAGCCGCCTGTGGAAATCCCATCCGCATGAAGCGAAAGATTGTCAGCTGAAATTCCGTCGCCATCACCAGAGTTACGAATGTTGAGTGAAATGCGTGCGGCTTCAGATTCAAGCGATCCAATGCGCAAAAACTCTCGATTCTTAAGATATTGGAGTGTTTTTAACGATATTTAAAACCCGTTTGTCACCCTCCCGAAGAGTGAATCCGATCGAATCCAAGTACTCGCACAACGGTACAGAATACTTTCGAGACGTATCCAGGACTTGTCGAATATCGCTCATTGTCAATCCGTCCGAACCCGACATTGCGGTTGCCAGTTTAGATTTGACCTCCTCCATCACACTGCAATGGAAGTAAAGTTCTTTGGAAATCGCGACCAAGTCTCCGTTTTCGCCGGAGAGACGCAGCAGCTCTTCCACGGAGTCTTTGTTTTTCTTGGTTCGACTCAAGACTTCTTTCACCGTTGGCGGCTGCATTCCCGCTGTTGCGAAATCGTTAGTCAGTTGCTGCAACAGCGCCCGCTCCCCCTTCGATAGTTTCGGGCCCGCTCCCACCAATCCGATGGAAGCTTCATTCAATTCGACTTTCTTATCAGTCTTGAGTTGTTTAATGGCGGCCTGCAAGATTTCTTTGGATTCCAGATAACCAAACCGTGCTTCTAGTTCAGCCTTAGAGTGTTTGAATCGGAGTGGAAACTCGCCGTGCAACTTTTCCAAGGCGTCAATGACTTGTTGACAGAATTGCAAAAACCGATCGCGCTGAATCAGCATGCTGCGAGACGCGGTCAGTTTCATACGAATGACGTCGCCTGACTCCAACATCGACTCACGCATGGGACCGATGTCGAAAACGCCAGCAGTACGTGGCAATTCGTCCGCGCTCCATCCATCATGGCTATGAAAATAGGCGGCTGCGATCGCACGTCCCTTTTCATCCTTGCCAGCCAATTGCCGAAGCATCGACAAATCCGTTTCACTTGCCCGTTTGATTTTGAAAGCATTGGAGTCCAAAACGCGGCCACCACCAATCGTGTAAACAGGTGATTCGCTGCGAATCACAAACGGCTGGTTCCAGATACAAACGGCTGGTTCATTTAAGAATATTTGTACAAAAGCGCGTTCCCCTGGCCGAATCTCTTCTTTGTCGAGCAGTTTAATTGTGCCCAATAGTTCCGCTGTACCAATATGAAATCTGATTTTTTTGCGGTCTTTCAACGGTTTGATCGCCGAGCGCAGCAAAAACAAATCGGTTGTTACCAATTGAGTCGGCACCAAATGCCCCGGTGCAGCAACCTCATGACCCCGTTGAACATCCTCGACATTCAAACCTGTCAAATTGATGGCTGCCCGTTGTCCTCGGTGCACCATTTCGGTCGATTGGTCATGATTCTGGACGTTACGAACACGAGCCGGTTTTTCTCCCGGTTGTATCTCCAAAGTATCGCCAACGTTTGCCGAACCGCTGCTGACGCTTCCTGTAACAACCGTCCCATGCCCTTCAATCGTAAACGCCCGATCGATAGCCATCTTGAAAGGCGCATGGATACGATTGCGGCGGTTACTTGCTGCCGCGATCTCTGCGGCAGCTCGAATTGTTTGTTTCAATTCGTCGAGCCCATCTCCCGTTTTGGCACTGGTGGCGACGATGGTAGATTCCGCAAGAAAGGAGTCTTGGACGATGTCACGAATCTCTTCCTTGACCATTTCCAGCCAATCAGGTTCCACCAAATCGGATTTGGTAATTGCGATTACCCCCGCCGGTAAATCCAGGATTCGGAGGATGTCTAAATGCTCGTACGTCTGCTGTTTGACCGAGTCATTGGCCGCGACGACCAACAATGCCAAGTCAATTCCCGTCGCTCCCGCCAACATTTGACGCACAAATTTCTCATGCCCTGGGACATCGACAATCCCAATTTTGTATGGAGCCAATTCTAGAAACGCGTACCCCAACTCAATCGTAATGCCACGTTTTTTCTCTTCGGGCAACCGGTCGGTATTCGTGCCCGTAAGCGCACCAATTAAGGATGTCTTGCCGTGGTCAATATGACCGGCAGTGCCGAGAATCAAATCATTAATCATGGAAGCATTGTAACCACAATAAAAAACACCGCGACCTGCGCGGTGTTATTGGTTCGTGAGAATGCTTGAGTTCTCAAAATCGGTTGGTGGAACCCTCGGTTTGACGAGCCGATCGCAAATTCGGCTGAACGGGCGGTTGATTCCGGTTTCCGGATCCTCCAATATCACCGTTGGGACCGCGTGTGATCCGATCCCACATTCCAGAACGATTGGCACTTTGCCCGCTTCCGCCCGTTAGATTCGCAATGCCGTCGCGAGTCCGACCAAATGCTTCTTTCGTGCGTTCATTCATTCGCTGAAAAAAGTTAGGTTGATTGGGATCTCGGTTGGATCGCGAAAGTCCGCCCAATAGCCCCCGCGATGGCGAATCGGAAAGCTGGACTGCGTTGGGAAACTGATTTCCTTGAAACAACTTTGGCATTTCCCAATTGGGCAGTTTGAACTTTGGCAATTCGAGCTTGGGAAACTGAAATCTGGAATTTGCCGTTGGATTCTCGGTCTGGCTTTGTTCGCCTTTATAAAATCCAAACGCAGTTGTTCCAGACTTACTGTTGCTCGCCTCTTTGGTTCCAAAGCCGTCCTTAAAACCGCGCCCAGAAAAAAGGCCCGAATCCTGGGCAGCGAGGTAATCGACCATAAACACTGCCAAGACTACCGCTGACAGGCCAATGAGCTTTTTCATTTTTCTAATACCGTCTGAGAATTGTTCGGAAAATCGGTTGGGAAAATGGCAATATGCCCCATCTTTGTCTAGACCAATTGCAACAATTTGCCGTTTTGCCTTCAGTTCTGATAGCAAATTCGGTCAGCATGCGCAAAATGGGCTACAAATCCGTTTAGGGAGTCAAAATGAAAACAAAAATTGGATTTATTGGGTGTGGTCAGATGGCCCACGCGTTGGCCAGAGGTATTGCATCCAATGCAGACGAATTGGAGATTTGTGGCTACGATCCCAGCGCCGAATCGCTCAATGCAATTGCTCAGTCGCTAGATCAATTTCAAATTCCTTTCCGAGCCTGCCAATCCAATCAAGAAGTGCTTGAAACAAGCCAATACGTGTTTGTCGCCGTCAAACCACAAGTTGTGGGTGCGGCTCTAAAGGGCCTGCAGATGACGGCAGACCAGTTGTTCATTTCGGTTGTCGCCGGAATCACCATTTCCAAGCTCGAGTCTTTGCTGAATGAAAGCATCATCCGGGCCATGCCAAATACACCCTGCCTGATTGGCCACGGGGCGATTGCTATGTCTGCATCGGCCGCCGTAAGCCCGAAACAAATCGAGACCGTAAAATCAATGTTCGCTTCGATTGGAAGAGTTCTTGAAGTACCCGAATCGTTGATGGACGCGGTCACCGGACTGTCTGGATCAGGACCCGCGTATGTCTACACGTTTATTGAGTCCTTGATCGATGGGGGCGTACTGGTTGGACTACCGCGAAACGCGGCGCGTCAGTTGGCGATTCAGACAGTGCTGGGCGCCGCCGAGATGGTGGCGCATGCTGATCAACACCCGGCAATGCTGAGAGATCGCGTTACCAGCCCGGGCGGCACGACGATCCACGGGCTCAAAAAACTTGAGGAATTCAACTTTCGAAATAGCGTGCTCGAAGCAGTCGTTGCCGCGACTCAACGATCCAAAGATTTGGGCCAGCAATAAATTCGATCGAACGCGACTATTGTTTTTTGGGTTTTTCAAGCGGTTGCTCGATTTTTGTGATTGCCAGCAATGCGGCTTCGCGAATCAACAAATCTTTGTCGTTCTTCAATTCCCGTAACGGCTTGATCGCCGATTTAGCTTGCGGTCCCATACTGGCCAATGCATAAATGGCAGCTTCGCGATAGGCCGATTCACCGGTCTCAATTTGTTTGATCAAAACAGGAACTGCATCGCTCGCGAGTGGTCCTAACTCTTCCAAGACCCCCATGGCTTCGATGGCAATCTCAAGCTTAGATACCAATGGTATTAAACAGGCGACAGCTTTCTCAGAGTCTCCTGTAACTTTCCAATAAGTTTGAGCCGCGGTATGTTGAACGCTTTTACTTTCATCTTGCATGAGTTGTTCGATTTTCGGCAAAGCCGATTTCGCATCTTTCCCCAAATAGGCCAACCCGATCAGCGCTCTTTGTCGATCCACCAAGTAAAACCGATCAAGTCTTTCCGACAACAACGCGACGACATCGTATTCTTCATGAGTCCCAATGGCCCCCAAAGCAATCGACGCCCAACTACGAGATGAAGCAATTCCATTTTCCAACAATTCAACCAATCTAGGGCCAGCTTTTTTGGCTTGCGGTCCCATCTTTGCAAGTACGCGGCAAGCCGAGAGCTGAATATTGAAATCTTTCGAATCCAATTTTGCGATCACTTTATCCAACAAGGGGGCGAGCTCTTCACTATCAAGCACAGCTAACGCATGAAGCGCACCCAAAAGGAGGCTGCGTTCGGAGCTGTCCAGTTTTGCAGCCAGTTCCTGAGTCCATTTTTTCGCGATCGGGCCGACCGCCTTAATCGTTTCACAGGCCAAATTGAATCTGCGCGGACGGTCAGATTCCAAATACGAACCCAAATACTCATTAATTGACGCCGCATTCTCGGAAATCTGGACTTTGCCCGCGGAAACAACCAGGCTCGACGAATCCGCAACGGACGAGATCAATTTCTCGGCAGCAATTTTTTGGTCATCTTGGCTCAACCCGGGATACAACTTACCCATCTGGGTAATCGCCTCGATCCGTTGATCCACGCGTTTGCTGTTAAATTTTTCGATCAGCTTGGAAAGCTCTTTGTTCTGGTCGTCAGGTAAAAACGAAACAGCCAGTGTTAGAAGGGCGACAATCATCATGCTCCAATTTTGAATTACAAACAAATACCAGCGCCGAGAAACAGTCCTCAAGACATTGTTGTACTCGGTCGTGCATTCGAGAAGTAGCAAAAACGATTAATTCTTCTTCTCGTCGCCGGTTTGCAGCACCGCCATAAAGGCTTTTTGTGGAATATCAACGGAACCTATCGATTTCATCCGCTTTTTGCCTTCTTTTTGTTTTTGCCACAGCTTTCGTTTTCGCGAGATATCGCCGCCATAACATTTGGCGGTCACGTTTTTGCGCAGGGCCTTGACCGTTTCGCGAGCAATGACACGGTTTCCGATCGCAGCTTGTACCGCGACTTCGAACATATGTCGATCGATTTCTTCTTTCAACTTCTTGACCACCGCTCGCCCGCGACGATCGGAGTCTGCCCGATTACAAATGATACTGAGCGCGTCGACTCGATTTCCGTTTACCAAGATATCAACACGGACCAAATCTGCCGGAAAGTAACCGACCAATTCATAGTCCATCGTTCCATAGCCGCGCGTGATGCTCTTGAGTCGATCGTGCATGTCGTAAATAACTTCGCCCAGCGGCAATTCGTACGTCAACATGACGCGTGTCGACGAAACGTATTCAGTATTCTGTTGAACCCCTCTTCGTTCCTGGCAAAGTTTCATCACCGCGCCGACATACTGTTCGGGCTGCATTAAATTGACTCGTACAATGGGTTGGCGGAACTCTTCAATTTCGCCCGCATCAGGAACTTCTTGAGGTCGGTGAATCTCCAGCAATTCTCCGGATCGCGTCAAGACTTCGTAGGTCACGTTGGGAGCAGTTTGAACCAGATCAATATCTGCTTCTTGTTCCAAGCGTTGCTGGACAATCTCCATATGCAACAGGCCGAGAAACCCGCAACGAAAACCGAAACCCAGCGCATCACTGGACTCTGGGGCAAACTCAAAGCTTGGATCGTTGATCGAAAGCTTCGTCAAAGCATCCCTTAACTCCGAAAAATCCTGCCCATCGGAAGGATACAAACCGCAGTACACCATCCGCTTTGGTTCCTGGTATCCTCCCAATGGCTCGGCCGCATTTTTGCCTGGTACGCTAACGGTGTCGCCGATCTTGACTTCGTCCAAAGACTTGATGTTACAGATCAGGTATCCGACTTGCCCAGCCACCAATTGTTCGCGCGGTGATTGCTTGGGACTGAATTGCCCCAATTCCAAAACGTCAAAATCCATTCCCGCCTGCAAGAATCGAATCTTCTGACCTTTTCTGATCGTCCCGTTCATCACACGAACATACGTGACTGCGCCACGATATTCGTCGTAATGCGAATCAAAAACCATCGCCTGTAGTGGTGCCGATCGATCACCTGCTGGTGGAGAAATTCGCTCGACGATGGCCGATACGAGTTGATCAATATTGATCCCGGCTTTGGCACTAACTTTGACAATGTCTTCAATATCAACGCCGATGGTTTGCTCCATCTCTTTGGCCACATCGTCGGAGCGCTCGTGCTTCAAATCGATCTTATTGATCACAGGCACGATGTCCAAGTCATGTTCAATTGCCGCATATGCAGTAGCGACAGTCTGCGCTTCAACACCTTGAAACGCATCGGCCAACAATAATGCCCCTTCGCAGCAGGACAAAGAACGCGATACTTCATATTGAAAATCGACATGCCCGGGCGTGTCGATCAAGTTTAGCTCGTAATCTTGACCAGCATGCGTGACGCGCATAGCGACCGCCCTGGCTTTAATCGTTATCCCCCGGGCCCGTTCCAGTTCCATGTCGTCAAGCAATTGGTCTTGCATCTCACGCTTAGAAACCGTGCCCGTGTATTCGAGCATGCGATCGGCCAACGTACTTTTCCCGTGGTCGATGTGCGCGATAATGCAAAAGTTTCGTATATTCTCGTTTTCGATTTCAGCCATTAAAACTCGACTTTGTCGTTTGATTTATGCAGGCACCGCTTTGTCAAAGAAGTGGCTCTTGGCCAGGCCAGCGGCTCCGATAAAGCCGGCATCGGACCCCAGAGACGCAAACTTTACAACTAATTTTTCAGCAACGACAGGCAACGATCGGCTGCGAAAATTTGTATAAATTGCAGCCAAAAACTCTCTACCAATTTGTGAATCATTGCCACCAAAATTCATTGCCCCCCCCAACAGAACAACCTCTGGGTCAATTACATGGGCAAGAGAAGCGATGCCAATCCCGAGCCATCGCGCCGTGTCCCCGATCATTTTAGTCGCCAGTGAATCACCGTCCTGAGCCGCTTTGTAGATCATCAATGTCGACAGGGGCGAATCATCTCCGATAAGGTCTTTCAAAGAACTGGATTCACCTGCCGCAATTCGTTCCGCGGTTATGGCGACCAATGCCGTCGCACTGGCGTAGGCTTCTAAACAACCGGTTAGCCCACACGAGCATTTTCTTGCGTCCGCTGCACTATTCACATTCAAATGTCCAATTTCCGCTCCATGACTATGAGCGCCATCGACGGATTGACCGTCGATAATGATTCCCCCGCCAACGCCCGTCCCCAAGGTAATCAGAATTGCACTGTTGTACTCTCGACCACTTCCAATCCAGTACTCGCCGTACGCAGCCGCTCCAGCATCATTTGAAAAAGCGACCGGACGCTCAACAAACTCTGCAAGCATATCGCGGACGTTTTGGTGACGCCAAGCGGGCAAGTTGAAAGGAGTCAGAATTTTACCGGACGGAATGTCCATTGGCCCAGGAGTCGCCAATCCTGTGGCAATGAACTCGCCGTCGGTCATGCCATTCTCAACGATCAACCTCCGGATCAAATCGCTGGCATTTTTCAAGTTACTTGACGGCGAAACATTCGGCTGAGTTGGAAACTTGTCATAAGCGACCACTTCTCCATCCACATTCACCAAGCCAACCTTGATGTTTGTACCACCAACGTCAACGCCTGCAAAAAACGGCGAACCCATGTGATTTTCCTATCCCGTTTGTCCGATTAAACAACTGCCGCCGACAACCCTCCCACTGAATTCGGCGGCGAAAAACAAGACAACCCGATGGCTGGCATGCGAAACCGGTATTTTCCGGTTTGTTTTGAATTCGACAAGACTAATCGGAATTGACGCCGTAGCAAGGGCAACTTAGCGGTCCAGCTTGCGGCAAAACTTGCGTTTAAAGAAATCTTGAGTTCCAAAAAGCTCGTCGTGCGTTCATGTCAAACGGGCCTAACGGTTTGACTCTTCGCGAACATTGTATTTGGTGATCGTATGCTTGGATACATACCATTGACGCCATAAGACTTGGTCAAAGCCAAAGTCCTCTCCGGTAATTTCGTAAAGCGCTTGTAGTACCGCTTTGTTGCTACGAGTAACGACTTGAAACTTCGGTTTTTCACCGAAAGAAAATGAATTGCCGCCAGCACCACCAAAACCCGCGTTGATACGGCCAGAGTCGTTTCCGAGCGATTCCTTATGTTTTGTTCTTAAACTGCCAATCAAAGGCACAATGCCTTGCTCAACCTTAATCCTTCCGATCAAGCTACCGGCCGAATTGACGACATGATTATTTGGATGCGCGAGAAACTGAGAGGCCAAACCGACCGTCGACTCGGGTGAGAACTCTTGCTCCAATTTAAGAATCGCCGTTTCTCTAACATCGTAGTCAGGATCGGTGATTGCGTATTCGACCAACACATTTTGTGCCTGTTGCGATTTGACGTATCCAATGGAGTCCAAATATAAACTACGCCGCACCGCGGAATCTTCGTTGCGTAAAAAGTTTTGGACAAAAAACCCAAGCGATGCAGGATCAAGAATCTGATCGAGCACTCGTTTTATCTCTGCCGGATTGGTGCCTCTTCTATTCAACAAGTTTTTTTTCCAGCTTTTTAGATCGGTCTTTTTAGAATTCAAGTGCCGTTCCGCGGCAACTTGTTTTCGTTTTTCCAATGACAGAACTTCAGGCATCCAGCGCCCTTTGACTTTCACATATCCCAGCGACGCGTAGTGTTGTTCCTCTGGAATCCATGAACCGTCAACTTTGACGTAGGGCTCTCCAACTTCGCCTAATCGACGCCAGGCGTCGTCGTCACTGGGATCAATCTTGACAATTTCCTGCAAATGAAATTTCATCCGCTCCCGAAGCTTTGAGCGGCCGGAACTTTGTTTGCACCAGTTGTACATTTCCCAATGACCCGACGATTTCGAAGCGTCGACAGTCGCCAATTTGGCTCGGTAATCCGCAACCGCCAGACCCGTTTTTTCGACGCGCCGAATTTTGCTCTTGGGTATCTTGAAAATACTGCCCGATTCTGTCTTGATAACGACATAACTCTTCCCGGCATCCTTGGTCTCTGCAACCACAGCGCCGACCAATTCTCCTCCAGAACGAAAATGAATTCGTGAAAGATCATTGCCGTCGGTTGGCAACGCGGCAATGGCGATCAAGGTGCAAAACAGTTGAGCAATGTTCGGCATCTATGAGTTCCTCAAAAAACAAACGCCTCATCCAGCCACGAACGAGCGGTGGATGAGCGACCGTTAAATTTATCGTTCGATTCACTCAATCTTAAGACGTAGGCGGGCAGAGTCAAAGAATGGCCAGTGCAAATACTATTGCGAAACGACAAAAGAGGCTTTATCAATCCGAATAGTCCAGGGAGACTGAAAAACCGGGCCATTTTGCTTCCAATTGATCTTAGCTCGCATGGTGCCAGTCGCGGGATCAACAAAGTCGTACAACTCGCCATAAACATAGGCCGAAAACTCGACATCTCCGAAACTGGCCGATGACTGATCGAACGTCTCGTAAGCGTCTTCGGAAAAGTTGTAAAGCATTATCTCTTGTTCGATATTTGACGTTCCGACGCTTGCGACCATTTGAAATTCGATCGCATTTTCCATGGAAACCGGAGTCAACGATTCGAATTCTACCGATGCCGTATAAGTTGCCTCCAATTGATTGACACTAGGACGAATCGAAAAATAGTCGCCATCTTGATCTAGCGTCGACAAAATACTGCCGCCCAATTTTTTTCCATCCGACACATTAATGCTAGTTGGGGTCGCTTCGTTCTGCAGCGCAGCTCGCCAGCACAGAGAAAAATCGTCCGCTCGATCGCTCGTGACCGTAATGATGTAGACCCCCGCCGGAACATCGCGAACATAAATATGCTCGATGTTATGTTCATCACTAACGCTAAGATCACTCACCAACTTGCCCGTCAGCATCAAATCCATGTCACTAACGGTAACTTGCGGCACGAATGCCGAGCCCGGATTGGTGTCGATGACATCGGCATTCCACGTCAGTAAGATGCAAAGGTGGTCCGCTGGCTGTTCCAATTCAATGGAGTAATGCATCATCTGACCTTGCTGGATCGTCCCGTGATCCCACCCCAAGTGACCCGTCGGGTTTTCAGGAATCATCGTTTGGCCGTCAGTTTCACCAGCGGCCAGCATCTTATAAGAGTTGTACAAATTCAACTCACCAACGCCAAAAACAGTATCCAGTGGTCGATCATCCGAACGATCCCAATCTGCGAACTCGACCTTGGTTGCCCCGCCCAAAATCAATGACTTAATTTGTTCGTTATTGTCAGCGTGGGTCCCAGCGGCGGCTTCTCGCATAAACCCTACCGCTGATGAAACGCGTGCTGTCGTCCAACTGGTCGCGCTTCCCCGATTGACGATTTCAGGCTTCACACGACCAGCGCCCAAAAACTGGGTCAAGCCGCTGCCATGCCCAGCGTCCCGCCGTCCAACCGAGATTGTGTTGTAGCCCTGTAGCATAAGTTGAGGCAGTGTGTTGGAATTCGATGTTCCGACAACGATGTTCATATCGTTCTCCATCGCCATGTAGTCCACTCGCGCTGTTACCTGCTCAACGATTGCGACCGCTACACCGTTTGCAACCCAACTGTGATTTTGAACGGCGAACGACTGTGGCAACGGCGATCCACCCGTGGCAAATCCAGTCGCCACGTTCAACCAATCATTGACTTCATATTGAAAGACGTCGGAAACACCGGATGCAGCACTTCCAGTGTTACTATAAAAAAACGTTCCAACCGTATTCGCATGCCCTGAAACTACATTATTGAATCCGCTTAAATCAACAAAGTTTTTGGCGGGGTTCAAAAAATCAGAATCATTGGGGTTGGCCTTGTACCCACCACTGACCGGCGCTTCGACTTGGCAGACGACGACGCCTGTCCCATCGAACAACTGTCCACCAAGTTCTTCGGCCAAGACATCATGACCAATGTTGGTACTCCAATTCTGCCCCCGTGAATCATCAACCGAAACGACCAATACCAAAATGGCACCTACAATTGCGTTTAGCAACCAAATGCGTTTC
Organism: Mariniblastus sp.; assembly: GCA_965263475.1. Classification (GTDB taxonomy): domain Bacteria; phylum Planctomycetota; class Planctomycetia; order Pirellulales; family Pirellulaceae; genus Mariniblastus. The sequence continues at coordinate 4,051,289 of OZ253677.1, read as the reverse complement.
ATCAGAAGCTCGACTTTCTTAAGATTTTGAAACAACCTATTAAATATTTGTCAAAACCGCGGACGGCCTCTTCATTTTACAACAAATCATCCGAAAATTCTTCTACCTGTGTGGATGTATCAAACATTGGCAGCGTTTTGATTACAAACACATCTCCGTTGAGGCAATTTCCAACTAACTTGCTCGAATCGTGACCAACTCGTTTAAACCATGGCGAAAATTACCCATAGTCAACTGGCAAAACTGTTCCGCCGTTTGGCCACCAGTTACACAGCAGGCATCGACATCAAAACGGCTTACACCCGTGAGACGGAAATTGGTGGAACCACTTACCGGCAAATTTCTCAACATATCGTGAGACAAATTGCCAACGGTCATTCGATCGGCGACGCCATGAAAGCGACAAACGGGTACTTTCCCGATTTGGCTGTGTCCGTGGTGACTGCCGGCGAACGAGGTGGTCGATTAGAACAAGCCTTCGATCGACTCGCCAAACACTATGAAAGCTTAGTTAAGTTTCGGAATGGATTCTTGCTCAGCATTGCCTGGCCCTTGTTTGAACTAACTTTTGCCATTTGCATCATTGGCGTGTTGATCTTGCTCCTGGGCATGCTTGCTGGCGATGAAGCCGCGAATTGGTTTGGCATGGGCTCAACCTTTTCCAATTTCATGTTTTATGTCTCTTGCGTGTTGGCTGTCATCACGTTTTTTGCCGTCTTGTTCATCGGAATTAAACATGGATGGTTTGGCACGTTGCCAATGCGAATCGGTCGTCGCGTTCCGCTGCTAGGAAAAACCATCGAGGCGATGTCATTGTCGCGATTTGCCTGGACTTTATCGATCACTGAAAACGCCGGTATCGACGCATACGAGATGGTACGCATGGCATTGAACGCAACCGAAAATTTCTTCTACAAGAATTTGAAAGGGCCGATTTGTGATTCTTTGCGAAGCGGCACTAACTTTACTAACGCGTTTCGCGCGTCCAACGCGTTTCCTGAAGAATTTCTGATTTATGTCGAGAATGGAGAGACTGCTGGTGAGTTAGCGGAATCGATGGATCGAGCTTCTCAAGATTTGCAGGCACGCGCTGAAAACAACATGAAAATCCTGGGCACGATTGGTTTCGTGCTGACGTTCATGTTCGTGGCCGGGGTGATTGGGTTTGCCATTATTCGGATGTATCAGAAATTTTATTTGGAACCCATCAACGACCTATTGAATATGTAGATTGCTTCAACTGGCCGGGGAAACTAATCGGGCCAAACGCGGGCCACTGCTAGCGAAGCGTGAATTCCTATTGCAAGAACATCTTGCTGTTTTGTATCTGAACATACCTTTGTAACTCTGGTTACCTCGAATCTTTTCAATCCCCTCCAGGAACCACTCCTACCATGACCAAATTATTAACATCGATCATCCTTACCGTAATGACCTTAACATCTGTCGGATGTACAACGACGCGCACCAGCGACACCGCACGAACTGGGATGGAACAACTATTGATATCCAACGCCGTCGATCAGACGTTAGCCAAAACAGCGCTGCCACCAGTCGACGGACGCAAGGTATTTATCGAAGAAAAGTATCTCGATGGCGCTGTCGACAAGGGCTACATCATTGCCAAAATGCGGCAAAAACTGCTCACCAATGGCGCTATGTTGGTTGATAAGAAAGAGGATTCGGACGTCACGATCGAATTGTGCGCCGGTGGCGTTGGCACCGACAATGTGTCAAGCTTTATCGGCATGCCCGGTCTTTCGGTGCCAGGCTTGCCGGTCGAATTGCCCGAAATCCGGATGTATGAAAAAGCCAGCCAATTCGGAACGGCAAAAATTGGTGTGCTTGCCTATGCGACAGGCAACGGCCAGTTGATTTACGATTCGGGCACTCCGCTGGCGAGAGCCGATGACAGCCGATGGAGCGTCTTGGGAATCGGGCCGTTTCAACAGGGCACCGTACGAGACGAAGTCATGACACAGACGAGCGAAACTGATTTTACCGCTCGATTTGCGAACACCGTTGACACCATTAACGTTGGAAAACTGAGACGTTAGGCGGCCAATATGGTTACAAGCCACCGGTCTGATTCCCAATCGTGTTTTTCTTGGTCTAGATGAGGTATCATAGCTGTCGCTATTTCGACAGCTATCCGTGATTCCGCGCCGACGACATGACAAGACCCATTACTTTCAAGCCCGGTTCCAAAATCAATCTGGCCGATGTGCCATCCAGAATCGAGCAAGACGAAATTGACAAACTCGAAGCCAGGAAGCTGATTGAGAAAAATGCGCTCGAAATGGCGGACTTGGCGCGTTGTTTGTACGCCGAAAATCGACGATCAATCTTGCTGGTTTTGCAGGGTATGGATACGGCCGGAAAAGACGGAACGATTCGCTCGGTGATGCGCGGCTTAAATCCGCGCAGCTGCCAAGTCGTGTCCTTTAAGAAACCGTCCGAAGAAGAACTTGACCACGACTTTCTTTGGCGAATCCACAAACACACCCCTCGTAAAGGTAACATCGGTATTTTTAACCGCTCCCATTACGAAGATGTGCTCGTCGTCCGCGTTCATGATCTGGTTCCAAGAAATGTTTGGAAGCGACGGTATGACCTGATCAATGACTTTGAAAACCTATTAACCGAAAACGGGACCATCATCGTCAAATGCTATTTACATATCAGCAAAGAAGAGCAGCGCGAGAGACTTCAAGCTCGAATCGATGAACCGCGAAGCCGTTGGAAATTCAATCCGGCAGACCTTGAAGAAAGGAAACTTTGGAGCCAATATCAGCAAGCCTATGAAGACGCGCTGATCAAGTGCAACACGCGCAACGCGCCCTGGTACATTATCCCTGCCGATCAAAAATGGTATCGCAACTTGGTGGTCAGCAACCTGGTCCGTGAAACCATGAAAGAACTCAATCCCAAATACCCCGAAGCCAACCAGGAATTTGCCGACATCACAGTTGAGTAGCGGCAGTGGGGCCACGACGTTGGAGTCGTCCAAAGCATGTGCGAGCGGACAACTCCAGTGGTCCCAAATATGATTCGGCCGCCAAAACTACTCGGCCGCCTGAACGCTTGCGAGCTGATTGAAAGTGAGCGGCGAAGACCCTTTGGCCGTCGATTGGCGACAATAAATTGTTCCGGTTTTGATCAGCGCAGCCTAGGACACCGGTTTCTCTTGCGGAAAGTGTTCGTTGACGACAGTAAAAAACTCTTGGGCCGACGTGATTTTTGCAACGTGAGTCCGAAACGTCCGAGCTCCGAAACGACCTTGCGCGTAACAGCACGCATACTTTCGCATCAATTGCGACGCTTTGTTTTCGCCAAACCGATCCACCAGCATTTCAAAATGTCGCAACATGCAGTGCTTCTGCTGCTCCAGGGTCGGGTCAGGAGGAATTGGTTTCCCTTGAATTGCGGCCGCCGCTTGGGCAAACAGCCAGGGGCGGCCCAAACACGCGCGAGCAATCATCACCCCGTCGACGTCATAACGATTGAACACGTCGACCACTTTCTCTGCGGAATCCAAGTCCCCGTTACCAATCAATGGGATGCTCTTTAACACCGACTTGAGCTCTGAAATTCGATCCCAGTCCGCGTGGCCTCGGAACATGTCTTGAGCTGTACGACCATGGACCGTTAGCGCTTTAGCCCCCGCGCCTTCGACAACTTGGGCAACATCCTTGGCATTCATATTGTCGCGCGTACAACCGAGTCTGATTTTCGCGGTTACGGGAGTTGGGTCACAGGCTTTTACGACACATTCAATAATTTGCCCCATTTGGTCAGGGTGTTTGAGTAAGTAGCTTCCGCTCTTCGCTTTTTCCGTTACTTGTTTGACCGGACAACCGAAATTGATATCCACCACACTGACTTGATAATCTTCAACCAAACGACGTCCAACCTTTGCCATGGTCTCGGGTTGATTGTCCCAAATTTGGACGGCCAGGGGGCGCGATTCGTCTTTGACCCCCCACAACCGGTCAGGGTGCTCAGCCTCATTCTCATCCAACCAAACGAATCCACGCGCATTGACCATCTCCGTCGCCTGCAAGCCGGTTCCTCCATATTCGCGAACGATTTGCCGGAACGCATAATTGGTGAATCCTGCCATTGGAGCTTGGAGAATTGGCGGGTCGACGGATAGATCGCCAATTCTAATGGGCAATACTTTTCGATTCGGTTTAACGGTTTCAACAAATGCGGACATACAAACATTCTAATGAATGATTTAATTTACTGTACATTCCTTTTTCGATGGTTTAGAAGTTCAACCCACGTTAACACATACGATTGTTCATCAGGGGAAATTTTAATTGCCAAGGTATGTTATTCTATTTCATCGAATGCCTGACCTTTCTCAGCGCAGCTCTCACTGGGATTTGATGCTGCAGGAGGAAGATCATTTGTTGACATGGGCGTTGGATGGAAACCCGCTTGTTCAAACCGAGGTAGGCGCCACACGTTTAGACGACCATCGGCTGAAATACTTGCAGTTCGAAGGAAATGTGAGCGGGGATCGGGGGCATGTGCAGCGGATCGCAGAAGGACAGTTTCAGTGGTTGAATCGAAAAAGCGTCGACCATTGGACCGCGCAGCTCAAGATAGGGACACAAGAATTTCACTTTGAAATGATGTCGAACCCTGGCAAACTGCTCATTCAGGCTTGTTAGCACCTTGCGGACCGGGACTCGGTTTGACCTCTTGAGTCGTTTTTCCTGAGATCGTCAGCTTGGCATTTTCAACTTGGATCGTCTCGACAATGACATTGCGAGTCGACTTCGAAGTCACGGTTTCTGGCAACGTGAAAATCGCAACTGGAGTACCACTGTTTCTGGACCAAAAAACGGGAATGCCCGCATCTCGAATACTATCGGCAACTCGCTCCAACCAAGGACCGACCGGTAATGGAACGAAACCCGTTTTGACGTCGCTGATCCGTATAGCGATTTCATTGTCGGTGTCGGTGCAAAACATCTCTGCATTCAAAACCACGTATCCACGGGCACCACGAAATTGGTACTTAAATCCAAGTCGTATTTGATCGTCTTCGAGCACCACCCGTGGATCGGTTATCGCGTTAGGGATCGCCTCAGGAAACTTTTCCGGAAGATCCGAACTGAACCAACCATTGATCTGGTCTTGAGTAAATACGACTTTCCAAGGCCGCACGCGCCTGGACGCGTTCTGCAGTCGAATCAAATTGCGCTCAAACTCTCGGCCTCCATTTTGCGCAACCGTCGAATCAATTTCCAAAACCGTTGCGTAAAAAGGCGGCACCTTTCCAGCTTCATGAAGCGCCAACCAAACCCCTCCAGCGATCGCCCCCAAGACGACGGCAACATAGATCAAGACTTTGCTTGGCCCCTTGGTCGCCATGGATTTGACGGCGCTCAAATCTTGTTCCGGCTCCTCGGACGCGACCACATTGTCGTCCGTAATCTCAGCGGAGTCCGGTTGTTGGAACTCGTCGGTTTCTTGATTATTTTTCAACGCGAATTATCCTGGTGTCCACGTAACACGCAAAAACTCATCCACAATATAGCGATCCGACAAAATGAGAGCTCGGCCAATGCATTTATTCAGCAAATACAAATCCTTCGCTGGTCTGCTCGTAATGGCAATACTGTTTTCGTGCTGGGGATGCGATATGGGGACATACCAGGAACGTCTGAACGCATCCAACCCGATACCTGGAAAATCTGGCAGTTCGGAATCACCGTGAACGACTTTTGGCAACTGCTCCAATTTACCTGGAATGTATCAGGTTTTAGTCGTAAAATGCGGCGAAAGGCAAATTCACAGCAATTGTTTGGGCTAATTGTTGCTATTTGAGGATTCAAGACATGTCAAGACATTCACTTTTGGTCGCCGTTTGTTTTTTCTCTTGCTCGATTTGGTTCGCCGGTTGTGGTGGCGGAGAGAGTTCTCAAACGACCGCGGATAACGGTTCTGCCGAATCGACATCCGATGATGCCGATCGAGGCGACTCCGACTCCGGTCGTTCCATCGACAATAATGCCAATCCGTTTGCCGAGTTGTCAAAGGACACGGAACAAAAAGTTAAAAACGCCGAAGCTGGCGGTCGTTCGGCGTCATCCGGTAATGACCAGGTTGAGCAACCCAATACTGAAATGGCCAGCCTATCGGATGAAGGATTTGGCGGCGCATTATTCCCTCCCAAAACCCTTGCCGAAGTCGCTGCGGTAAATACCGGTCGGCGCGGAATCGCCGAAGGAGGAGATAGCGGTGGTGAGTTTGCCAACAACCGAAACGATGGAGGAGAAGAGCCAAACTCGGATCCTGATCCGTTTGACTTAGGAGATGATTTTCATTCGGAAACCAAATCCTCGTCGAGTGAAACCGCACCGACAATTTCTCTGCTGTTGGATGCACGACGCCTGTTCGACCAACACAACGAAAAAGCCGCCATCAGCTACCTATACGCGAACCACCTGATTTCTGATGAAAGCCGCAAGAAGTACCAATTGAATTGGTATTCCGGTCTAAAAGAGCCGCGGCTCTTTTTCCGGTGGGGCGTTGGAGTGATCTACAACCAATCCAGAGATGTCCAGGGACGGCATCCGGTGATCGGCGATCCAGGTGATGAAAACGAGAACGTCAGCCAGAGCAGTCAAAACAACTCGCGTCGCGGGAATACAGGATTTTCTGCGGGTGCGGCCGGAGGCTCCGGAGGGCGCGGTCCAAGAACTTACAAAAACATCGATACCAGCCGTCCAGATGGTTTTTTAATGTATTACACCGGTGATTTTGGTGAAAGACTGATCAAGTATCTCGATTCCCGCCGCGAAGATGAACAACGGCCTTATTACGGACAATTGTTAAAAGATGTTATGGAAGTCGAGCTGCCTCAGCAAGAGTCAGAGGATGCGAATCGTGCGTCACGCGCAAATGTTTCTCGTCGCGGCGGTCCGGCAGCCAGTGCCAGTGGTTTTCAAGGCGGCCAAACGGGTCGAGGTGGCGTTAGCCGCGGCCGGACCAATCGAAACTCTCGTAATCGTAACTCAAATGCGCAACCGCTCCAAAGAACCGACACATCGGTCATCGACCGAGCCATGGGCAACTCGACCGCTGAACGTCCCGAAGATGATTTTTCCGGTTCCATCATGCCGGGCGTGCAATTGCTTGGCAAAGGATCGAAAGCGGAACTGATTGATCGGGCAAGATCGGCAAATGTCGACGCACTGTTCCTGTTCAACGTTAAAATTTCAAAATCAAGAGGCTCCAGAAACCGTCGCAATTCGGCTCCTTCCAGCACGAACACGACGAGTATGAAGATCGTCGACTTGAAAACCGAAGACAATATCTTTAGCTCCAAGTCATTAAAAGATGTGGATGTCAACGAAAAAAATGATGAAGGAGAAGATCCAGTAAAAGAACAAATGGATCGCGCGTTTAAGAATATTGCCGATGAACAGTTCAAGGCTGTTGAATTGCCAAGTAGTATCAACGAATCCAACGTTAAGAAACGCATCGGGAGCCTGTTAAAATCGAAGCCAGATCCACTACGGGCTGCCGTTGAAATCGTCAGCTTTTACGAAGCGAAATTATTGTCCGCCGACTTGGCCAACAAAGCGTTGACTCGACTGTTTGACGATGACCAAGCCGCCGTTTTGATCGATGGAACACCTTTGGAACGATTGAATTTTCTGCGCGACAAGCTTCCAGAGGGAGCTGGTGAATAAAATCGGCTTTTCTGGCCTTTCCATTTTTACTAGAACAACAAGAGTGATGTCAGTTCAAAGCTGGCATCCTCTTTTTTTTTGATTCTTCTGTTGACTGGTGTTGACGTCAAAATCACCGGCAGGTACATACCCCTGCCCGGAAAAAAAATGCGTGGCTTGCCACCGTTATTGTGTTGACCTGTATTTGGCTGTTACAGCAAAACGCAACAACAGATGGTGCGAATAAATTCCCCCGAAGTATATTCGCGAACCATGCAACTACTGTTCATTTGGATTGATAGAAACGCTCAAGCGTCAACCAACGAGGAGACTTTACGTGAAAGTCACGGAACGACTTCAACACGCAACTGCGGCGAAATTTTTCGCCGGACTTGCACTGGCCATACTGCCGGCATCGGCACTAGGTCAAATTGTTACCGAGTCGCAACCTTATGATCCGGTTGCAAATAACTCTTTTGCTGCAACAACAGCCGAATCCGCGGCACCTGATTCCAATCAGGTCGCACAGCTCGAAGAAAAACTATTGGAAGCCAGACGCGCCATTGCAGTGGGCAATGTACCGATGGCCGAACAATACCTGGCGCACATCAGCTCGTTAGGAAAACAAACAGGAAGCAATGGAGATTCCGCTGCGACGATCCGGACGTTGATCAACCGACAGAATGAACTCATTCAGTTGTTTGAAACTCGTGATCCGGCTTATAACCTACAAGCGGCAGAATTCTTGCTGACTCAAGCCAATGCACTTTTGCAATACGGAGACTTTGAAAACGTTGAATCGCTAATCGGACAAGCCCAACGATTCCCAGTTCAACCTGGCAAACTATCAATCACTCCGGAATCTTTGACATCGGCTCTAGCCGCTGCCAAGGCTGGCGTCGATAACAACCCACGAAAGCCACAAGTAGCGGTGGCTGCCGTTTTGAGTTTGATGTCGAAAGCCCAACTGGCGTTTGATCAAGGCAACCTAGAGTCCGCTCAGCTGTTTGTGGCTCAAGCCAAAGCCTACGGAGTAGCCGACAATCAACTTCCGCCACAACAAACCATGCCATGGCAATTGGAGTTGAAAATCCAGGAGGCAATGCGCTCTGGCGGTCAAGTCGTAGCGGCATCGGCGGCGATGGGCGCCAGTGGTCAAGACGTTGTCAATGCCAACTACGATCCTGAAAATGACTCTACCAGAAACATTCAAGTCGCATCCAATGGAAACTTGAATACGACCACCCCTGGTATCACAAACCCTGGTTTTGCCAAAATACCAGGTAAGGGCCAACAATACTTCGAAGCCGGTATGGCAGCACTGCGAGCCAACGATTTGTTGGCCGCTCGAAAGAATTTCGAGATGGCCTGGCAAAATCGTGAACAGCTGGATGCAGCGATTCAGCAAGTGGTTCAGGACAATCTAACGAGTTTGCCGACTAAACAAGAGGAAATGCCAAATTCTACAAGCCAGAGCGTCAATGGCTTGTCAGACAATTCCGAATCGCAAGCGGATTCGACACAGATGTTGTTGTCGGATTCCGATCAAAGTCAAAACTTTAAAAAGATCCAAGGTGAAATCTTTAAACAACGAACCGCTGCTAGTCGGTTGCGCGAAAAAGACCCTCGTACCGCGATGGACATGCTCTTGCAAGCGCGTTCTCGCGTTAGTCAAAACGAATCGCTGGCTGAGAACGAGAAAAGACCGCTGTTCGCAATGCTGGATCGAGAAATTGCCGATGTGCAAAAATACATCGAACAAAACTTCTCGGACATTCAACTTGCCGAAAAGAACGAAGCCGTCTTGACCGATCTTCGCGAGTCGCGAGAGAAAAAGTACAATGCGGAATTGCAAGTTCAAAAGTTGGTAGAAGATTTCAATGACCTAATGGACGAACAGCGTTATGCTGAAGCCAATGTCATCGCGCGTCAGGTTGCCGACTTGATGCCCGACAGTCAAATCGCGGTTCAACTTCGAGAGAACGCGACAATTGCGACAAACTCCGCTCGCATGTTGCAAAACAAGGCTGAAAAAGAAGAGAGTTTCTTCGAACGCCTTTACGACGTCGATCGCGACACGATCAACAACGTAACGGAAGCCGCTCCAGTAGCTTGGGGTGACATTGATCGTTGGAGCCGAAACTCTCGCCTACGAGAACAATGGCTTTCTGATCGTCAATACAGCTCTCCGGAAGAAGCTGCGATTTGGAATAAATTGCGAAACGAAAAAGTACAAGGGCGCTACCAAAGCACTTTGAACGATGCGATTGATGACCTTTCACAGCAAACGGGTATCAACATTTTGTTTGATGACGCGGCGTTAGCTGCCGAAGCAGTTTCAACCAGCAGTTCGATTGACGTTCCAATTCGTCAACCGATAACATTGCGAAGTGCATTAAACGTCATCCTTGGAAATTCCGGATTGACATTTATCGTCGAAGACGAAGTGATCAAGGTGACGACTCGAGATGCCCAGCGTAAAGACGTGAAACCCGTTACCTACTACGTCGGTGACTTGGTGACACCCATTCAAAACTTCCAACACTCGTTGAACATGAGTTTTATGTCGCCCAACGGGCCGGTTGGACAAACCGGGATTCTTGGCCAAACGCCATCGGTTCCAATGGCCAACCAGAACTTGTCGCGGATTTCTCCGATGCAGATTGCTGGTTCAACCGCTGGAGCACCACAAGCGTTGAGCCAACAACTTCCAGGCCTAAACAACAACCCCATTCTGGGTGGTGGCTTTGGAAGTGGTCAAATCCAACAAGGAAACCCTCAATACAATACCATCGGCCCACAGCCGCTTGGTGGGGTTTCCCAACAAGACTTTATTCCATTGATGAACTTGATTCGAAACACGATCGATCCGGACGGCTGGGATGACACCAATGGCGACGGTACGATTCAAGCGTTCGTTCCGAACTTGAGTTTGATTGTTTCGCAGACGCAAGAAGTTCAAGACCAAATCCAGGATTTGTTGCAACAGTTGCGTGAGCTGAACGACGTTCAGATTGTTGTCGAAGTCCGATTCGTTTCACTGGCTGATGGCTTCTTTGAGCGAATCGGCGTCGACTTTGACTTTAACTTGAATGACAACAGTGGACTGGCGGCTGGAACGGTTCCGCCAGATGAAGTGGCTCCAAGTTCCGTGGTCGGCTTGGAACCGGGCGTCAACGCAAACGTTCCTCAATTCAACTCTGACTTTGACATCCCATTCCAACAATCGTTCTTCACATCGTCCCTGCCGCAGTTCGGCGGTTTCGATGTCGGCTCGGTTGCCAACTTTGGATTTGCGATTCTGAGTGACATCGAAGTGTTTTTCTTGCTGCAAGCCTCCAAAGGTGACAGCCGAACGAACATCACTCAGGCACCAACTTTGACGATGTTTAATGGTCAAGTCGCCAGTGTTATCGACGGTGCATTTGTACCGTTTGTGACCAGCGTGATTCCGGTCGTCGGCGATTTTGCCGTCGCTCAACAGCCGGTGATTACGATTTTGCCAGAAGGTACGAACTTGAATGTTCAAGCCGTTGTGTCCAACGACCGCAAATCGGTCCGGATGACATTGGTTCCATACTTCAGTCAAATTCAAAACGTAGATACGTTTACTTTTGACGGAAGCACGACCACACAACGGGCTTCCGACCAAACGCTGTTGGACGACCTGCTTGGCGTAGTCACTGGAGACGATACGACCGATCCGCCGGCTGAACTCGAAACCGTCACTGAGGGTGTCACCATTCAGTTGCCGACCATCGGACAGACGTCGGTCAGTACCGTGGTCAGCGTACCCGACGGTGGAACCATTTTGTTGGGTGGAATTAAACGCCAAACCGAGCAAAGGCTGGAACGTGGCGTGCCATTTTTAAGTAACATTCCTTACGTCAGTCGGCTGTTCAAAAACGTTGGAATCAGCCGCGACACTTCAAGCCTGATGATGATGGTTTCACCGCGCATTATTATCCAGGAAGAAGAAGAATTGGAACAAGTAGGTACTCAGTCGCGACGACGCAACTGATCTATCTGACAAGAACACTTGAATCGAAAGCCACCTTTGCAATTTGTAAAGGTGGTTTTTTTGTAGCTCCGTTCTTGCGTCGATCGTTTCAATCAAGGAAACTCGTTTGTGATTGATAGATGCATCACCAAAACAGAGCTCCAGCAAAGGGGAAATACGTTGTCCAAGTGGCCAGTGGGCGCTTTCGCCAGTATTGACGCCGGTTTAGGCGTCCATCTTGATGTTGTCAAAGAACTTGAAATTCCGACGATCCAAGTTCACGCCCCACACCAACAAACGCGCAGCGAACAACTGGCGCGAGAATTCACCAATAAACTGGCCGATATGGGCTTACAGTTAACCGCGGTTTTCGGTGGCTTCGAAGGAGAGTCTTACGAGTCAATTCCAATTGTCGTGGATACAGTCGGGCTAGTCCCGGAAGCAACTCGACAATCACGTCTGCAGGAAATGAAAGAAATTTCCGATTTCGCCAAGTGGCTCGATTGCCCGGTGATTGCATTACATTTGGGATTTGTACCCCATGACGCCGCGTCGCAAGCCTATGCTGATGTTGTGTCCGTTACGCAAGAACTATGTCGGTATGCCGAAAACAATGGCCAAAACTTACACTTGGAAACCGGCCAAGAGACTGCCGACGCGTTGTTGCAATTTATTTCAGACACTGGCATACAAAACTTGTTCGTCAATTTTGATCCAGCCAATATGATTCTCTATGGTGCCGGAAAGCCAATGGAAGCACTCCAAAAGCTCGGCCCATGGGTCAAGAGTGTCCATTGCAAAGACGCCAATTGGTCCGATCAACCTGGAGTAACCTGGGGGGAGGAAGTTCCATTGGGCGAAGGCGACGTTAATATCGCCGATTATTTGCAAACACTTGCTGAAATTGGCTACGACGGACCATTGACGATTGAACGTGAAATTCCTCAAGAGCCCGAACGCCAAAAACAAGAGATTGGACATGCCAGTCGATTGCTAGAAAGGTTGAAGCCGCAGTTTGTCAGCGCGTCATAATTATCGAAACGGCTTAAAAACACTCACAGAATCGAACAATCAGTGATAACTCGAAGAACGGTAATTGGCATCGTAGCCGTTTTGGCCATTGTTCTCGGGCTATTTCTGTCGTTTGCCAACGAAGGCGATCACAACAATATTGGCGGAATACTCGTACGCGTGGGATTGATGTTGGGCGCGATTTGGCTCGCCTACCCAGTTCTACAAACCGACGATGGCCAACAATCATTATGGATGATTGCCGTGTTGATCGGACTCGTTTTGTTTGTCGCTGCGCGACCCCGGCTATTTGTTTGGATGGTCACCGTCTTGGGCCTGGTCTGCGCCGCCAATTGGTTGCTGAAAAAAATCAGTTCTAGCGTGTGACCAGCATCGGAGACTAAGCCAATGCAGCCCGGCATTTAACCAACAAATCGCGAGTCGCTTTCACACCGTCATACTCGTTCTTCTTGCCGCCTTCGTATTCGACACCAATGTATCCGCGGTAATTCGCGTCTTTCACGATCTTCAACATTCGTTTGTAGTCGGTCTTTGTTTCATCACCATTATCATCAAAGTCGTGACTCTTGGCACTGACAGCTTTAGCAAACGGCATCAATTCAGTAACCCCTTTGTAGCGATCGTACCACTCGTTTCCTTGTATTCGAAAATTCCCAAAGTCCGGTAACGTGCCGCAATTGTCCATGCCAACTTTTTTGATTACTGTCGAAAGCCACTCGCCATTGGAGGACAGACCACCGTGATTCTCAACAATAACATTCAAGCCATGTTTCTTGCCAGCTTCGCTCAATTTGGCAAGGCCATCGGCCGCCAGTTTGATTTGCTCATCGTACGAACCTGACGAAGCGGCATTAACGCGAATCGAATGGCAACCGAGAAATTTGGCCGCTTCCAGCCAGCGGAAATGATTCTCGACCGCTTGGTCTCGCTTCTTACTATCGGGATCTCCTAACTTTCCTTCACCATCGACCATGATCAACAACGATTTGACGCCAACGTCTTCACATCTTTTCTTCAGCTCGGCCATGTATTTAGGATCGTTTACTTCTTGTTTAAAAAACTGGTTAACGTATTCAATCGCGTGAATCCCCAATTCTTCTTTCGCAACCCTGGGAAAATCCAAGTTAGTGATCTTTTTCGCGAACAGGGTTTTGTGAAGCGACCATTCTGCCAAAGATATCTCGAACCAATTTTCATTTTTGTCATCATCGGCGTGCAAAGGAAAATTAGACATTGCGAATGCAGTGGCTGCTGAGGTTGCGATAAATTGGCGTCGATTCATGAATTTTCCTAGAACTTTGCCCAGTTGTTTGTGACGAATTTTACGAAGTATAGAGTGTCAATTCGGGATTATCAAATGTCGACTGTTCCGAACCGAATTTTGATCGTATAGAATCAGGCCGTCGATTTACTTTTTGTCTTGGGGATACGTCATGCTTGTTCGACATGCGACATTTTTTTGTGTTTTTCATCTTCTGGTCATTGCTGCGGTGGCGTCCGAACCGACGATTGACAGGGTGTCCGAGGCAGTCGCAATAATTCAAAAGGTCGGTCCAAATGGCGCGGGACACGAAACGGCGGTCGCCGCGATGAAAGTGCTTAATGCCGCGACGCCGGACCAAATCCCATTGATCCTAGAGGGTATGAACGACAACAACAAATTGGCCGCTAACTGGCTGCGAGCGGCCGTCACCAAGATTGCCGGCGGCCAACAACAGGTCCCGCTGGTGAAAATTCGCAGCTATTTCGACGACCGGTCCCGTTCTCACATGGGTAGACTGTTAGCATTTGAATTGCTCACCGAACAAAATGAAAAACTAAAACAGCAACTGATTCCGACGCTGATTGACGATCCCAGCCTGCCGTTACGTTATAAGGCCGTCGCCCACATGATCGAAGAATCCGAAACGGCAGACGCCGTGCAATCCGTGGGTATGCTTGGAATCGCACTCGACAAAGCGCGGAACGTTGACCAAGTCGTTGCCATCGCCAAAGCACTCGACAAAAAAGGGGTTGCGGTCGATCTACAAAAGCAACTGGGATTCATCAATAATTGGCATTGGGTCGGAAGATTCGACAACTCGTCGGAGAAGGGATTCGACACGGTTTACGGCCCAGAAAAGAGCCTGGCTGAGATAAAGCTTGAAGCCGTTTACGACGATTGCAATGCAGGTTCCGACGGAAAGTGGCAATCGTACAATACCGTCGACACTCAAGGATTGGTGGATCTGAATGATGTGGTCGGCAAAATCAAAGACGTCATTGTATATGCTCACGCGACGTTCGACAGCGATGCCGATCAAACGGCTGACATACGAATCGGTTGCATTAACGCCCACAAAGTATGGGTCAACGGCGAACTCGTGATGGCGAACGAGATTTATCACAACGGGATTTCACCCGACAAGTTCATTGGCAAAACCATGCTGAAAAAAGGCAGCAATGATATTTTGGTAAAGGTATGCCAAAACAACCAATCCGAACCTTGGGCTCAACGTTGGCAGTTTCAATTGCGCGTGTGTGACGAAACTGGCAAAGCCTTTTCAATTGAATCCGATTCATCCACCGAAGAATAAGGAAACTTGCAATGAACTTCAAAATGTCGATAGGTGTGATCGTTTCCTTGGCCCTGATTTCAAGCTCTTGGGCCGTCGATTGGCCGCAATTTCGTGGTCCCGGAGGACTGAGTGCAACGACAACCGAGAAAGTCCCTGTCAAATTTGATGACACCAAAAATATTGGTTGGAAAACCGACCTCCCTGCGAAAGGAGCGTCCAGCCCAATTGTGGTCGGCGGCAAGGTTTTTGTGACCTGTAGCGGAGGGCACAGCCAAGAAGAACTTTACACGGTCTGTTTGGACGCTCAATCTGGCAAGAAACTATGGACTCAAAAATACTGGGCGACCGGACGTACGCTGTGCCATCCTTTGAGCGCAAACGCGGCTCCGACGCCAGCTGCCGACGACAATCTCGTATACTCGTTTTTCTCATCCAATGACTTGGCGTGCACGGACATGGATGGCAATTTGATTTGGTTCCGGGGTTTGGGAATCGACTATCCGAAAGCCGGTAATGACGTCGGTATGTCTGCCTCTCCCATCGTTCACGATGGAATTGTCGTCGTGGTTGTGGAAAGCCAAGGGGCTTCGTTCGCCATGGGACTGGATGCTGCGACGGGGAAAACCGTTTGGACCAATGACCGAAACAAGGCGGCCTCATGGACATCGCCCGTCTTAGTGACCGCGCGCAATGGCTCAAAAAAAGTTGCCGTGCAGTCGGCCGACCGACTCAGTCTAGTCGAATTGGAGTCGGGCAAAGTATTCAAAGAATTCAAAGGCAAAGGAAATGTTATTCCGTCTCCTTCATTTACAGAAAACGTGATGGTCGCACCGATCGATGGCGCCACGGCATACTCAATGGACAGCGAAGTTCCCCAACCGATTTGGTCGTCGGAACAAGTCAAAATCAGCACTTCCAGCATGGTGGTTCACGACGGCAAACTCTTTGCGATGAATCGCGGTGTGCTTACCAGTTTCGACATGGCTGACGGAAAACAACTCGCCAAGGGCCGTGTCGGGGGAAGTTACTGGTCCACGCCAGTTATCGTCGGAAACTATCTGTATTCTTTTGCTCAAGATGGCACCGGGTATGTGGTCGACTTAAATGACGACCTCAAAGTCATCCATAAGCATCAATTCAAGAATGAAGTTATACTTGGATCACCGGCAGTTTCTAACGGTGCGATGTACATTAGAAGCGACAAATCCATCTGGAAGATAACAGACACTAGTGGACCAAAAGGATAAATCCATCGAGATCAAACCGGTTGACCAACCGTTAGATTTCCAAATTCGGCCGCCCGGTTCTAAGAGCATCACAAACCGGGCACTACTTTGCGCCGCTCTGGCTGACGGTAAATCGAAACTACGCGGCGTCCTCGACAGCGACGATACGCGCGTCATGCTGGAATGCTTGTCAAAACTGGGCGTCCAAACGGAGCGCGACGCCAACGACAATACATTGTTGACCGTTGACGGATGTGGCGGCCATTTCCCCAACTCGGGGGTAGACCTGTTCGTAGAAAATAGCGGTACAACGATCCGTTTTTTGACGGCCGCGTTAGGCCTGCATGGTGGAAAATTTCGATTGCAAGGAATCGAACGAATGCATCAGCGACCAATTGGGCCATTAGTGGATGCGCTCAACCAACTGGATTTGAATGTGCGTGCTGATTCACCTGGCGGATGCCCTCCGGTCGTAATCGCGTCCGGACGTGCAGAACGTAGCGAGTGTTCTATTTCGGGTTCGGTATCCAGCCAATACTTGAGTGGCCTTATGCTGGGCGCACCTTTGGCGACTCATGGGCTGACCGTCAAACTGACCGGTGATCTGGTTTCCAAACCGTACGTGTCGATGACTCAACAGGTAATGAAATCGTTCGGAGTTGAACTGGATTTGGAATTAGCCTCGGAACCGGCAAGGTTCCGATGCGATCAACATCAATCTTATCGCGCAGCCGAATATTCAATCGAACCTGATGCTTCGGCGGCTAGTTATTTTTGGGGAGCGGCTGCAATTTGCGGTGGCCGAGCGACCGTTGTCGGACTTAACAAAAACGCACTGCAAGGTGATATTGCCTTCGTCGAGTGCCTTAGAAAAATGGGTTGCCAAATTGAGTACGGCGAGCAGGAAATCACCGTCATGGGGCGAGCCCAGTACGGTATCGATATCGACATGGCCGACATAAGCGATACGGTACAGACCTTGGCCGTGGTCGCGCTCTTTGCTGATAGCCCAACAAGAGTCCGAGGTGTTGCGCACAACCGAGTCAAAGAAACCGATCGAATTGGCGACTTAGCTACCGAATTACGTAAGATCGGAGCCATGGTAGAAGAGCACGAAGACGGCCTTACCGTGACTCCTGGCAATTATGGCCCGACGAAAATTGCAACTTATAATGACCATCGCATGGCGATGTCGTTGGCGTTGGCCGGATTGAAAATCCCTGGAATCGAGATCCAAAACCCTGGTTGCACCGCTAAGACTTATCCCGATTTTTTTTGCGATTTAGAACGATTGATCGTAAATTAACTGGAATGCCCGAACGCGAAGTTAAACCCGTTAATCGCCGCACGTTTTTGCAACGCGCCAGGAGGTTTCTTTCGGCATCGGCACTTTGCGGCCTCGGCTATTCTTACGTTGAGTCAGGTTGGATCTTGGTGCAACAAAAGACCATACCGGTTCCAAGACTACCAGAGTCTTTTCGTGGAATGACGATCGCTTTGTTGACGGACATCCACCATGGCCCCTTCATCTCACTCGAGCATGTACGGAAACTCGTCGCAACAACCAACAGCCTAAAGCCAGACTTAATTTTACTGGCTGGCGATTACGTCCATCGCGACAAGAAATATATCTCTCCTTGCTTTGCTCAACTGGGAAAACTGCGGTCACGTTGGGGAGTGATGGGCGTATTGGGCAACCACGACCACTGGGAAAGTGCGCCACGAACCAAGCAATCGATGAGCGAACACGGCATCATTGAACTGACCAACCAGGGCGTTTGGCTCGAAGCAAATTCCCAAAGATTGCGAGTCGCCGGAGTTGGAGATCTATGGGAAGATCGACAAGATCTAGAGTTAGCTTTGCACGATACTACCGACCAAGAATCGGCTTTGTTGCTCAGCCACAATCCGGATTACGTGGAACACCTCGTCGATCCGAGAGTGGGACTGGTCTTGAGTGGACACACGCACGGTGGGCAAGTGGTTTTGCCGATTGTTGGGGCACCACGCGTGCCGTCCCGATACGGCCAAAAATACCTGAGCGGCTTGATAAAAACCGAACATACCCAGGTATTCGTGTCGCGCGGCTTGGGGACCGTGTTTCCACCAGTGAGATTTGCTTGTCGCCCTGAAATTGCATTACTGACCATCGTCTAGAGAGTTTTGGAGCTATCGTGCAATATCTTGCCTTGCTACGAGGGATCAATGTCGGTGGTAAAAACATTGTGCCGATGGAGCAACTGAAATCATGTTTTCAGAAAATGGGTTACGAAAACGTATTGACCTACATCCAATCCGGAAACGTGCTGTTTTCCAGTCGTTCCCGGTCGGCCAAAAAACTTTCCGGGCAAATTGAATCAGCAATCGCCAATCAATTCACGATTCAATCACAAGTTTTTTGCATCAGCGCAACCGAGTATTTCCATGAGCTTGAATGCGCACATTCTCGTTTCGGCAAAGATAAAAACTGTAAGCACAATGCCATGTTTATCGTCGACGCGTCAAAACCAACTGACATTCTGGCGAAGATCGGTTCACCCGTCAAAGGAATCGAAACCGTTTCGCACGGCAGTCGAACCCTGTTTTGGACTGCCAACAAAAACCAGATCGGAAAGACAGCGATGATGAAAATATCCAAGTCGCCGGTATACCGGAAGTTAACCGTCCGCAATCACAATACAGCCTTCAAATTGGCCGAACTATTGGGCCAGCAATAACCTAAGAAACGCGAAACTTATCATTCGAAAACAGGAGTTCAATATGTTGCGTGAGCGACTCGAAACGATGGCTGCCGAGAAATCAAAAATCATCCCGGCACCATTAAAATCCGTGATGGCAGACGGAATTCGACAAGTACAACAGTCTATCCCTAGTCGAAGCATTCCGTCCGTCGGATCCAAATTGCCCGAATTCGAATTAACGGACAGCCAGGGAGCGTTGGTGAAATCCAGCGAACAGACCGAACAACACCAACTGGTGCTGACGTTTTTTCGTGGTGGTTGGTGACCGTATTGTGTCGCAGAGCTGTCAGCTCTGAATGACTACATTCACATGTACCGCAAATCCAACGCTCGATTGTTGGCAATATCGCCTATCATCCCCGAACAAAGCCGCCAAACGATTGAGAAACACAAACTGGGTTTCGAAATTCTGTACGATCCAAACAATGAATTTGCTCGTCAACTCGACCTTGTCCATGGATTCGAACCGCCGTTGCGCGAGGTTTACCTGAAGTTCGGAATTGACTTGGAGGTGGCCAATGGCAATCCAGTTTGGGAGCTGCCGATTCCCGCCCGACTCGTTATCTCGCAAAATCACACGGTCAAATCTATTGATATTAACGCGGACTACAAACTGCGGCCTGAACCGGAAGCAACCTTAAACGTATTAATCGAATCCAGTAAATAAAACTACGAAGAATCGGTCACTATTGACAACGTAGCCAATAACTGGTCTGTGATATCAGCGGTTTTTGCGGATTCCAAGTGGCTGTATTCCAACGACTGATGAACCGCGTTTTCTAACAAGTCAGCAGTTTCCGAGTCTTGCCAGAACAAACGACACAATAGAGCCAAACTCAATACCGTCGCTCTTGGATCCGCGAGGCCCTTACCTGCAATATCAGGCGCGGATCCGTGCACCGGTTCGCATACCGCCAATCCTTCGCCCAAGTTCAGCGAAGGCGCCAGCGCTAGTCCGCCACACCAGTAGGAGGCAACGTCCGACAAAATATCACCGTAAAGATTAGTGGTTACGATCACGCCGAAGTGTTCAGGATCTTCAACGATTTTTAACGCGGCAGTATCGACCAACAGTTCGTCGACAACAATATCGTCGTCGCTTTGAAGCAGACTGGCAATTTCATCACGAACGGTATTTCGAAAAAGACCATCACTAGCAGGCAAAATGTTGGCCTTGTGAACGATCGTTATGCGTGGCAATTGATACAGTCTGGCGATTCGTAACGCGGACCGCCCAATTTTTGCACTGGCCAATCGAGTCACTACTTTTAACGCGGTCGCCCGATCACCATCGGTGTTCTCGATTCGCGCGTAGAGCCCTTCTGAATTTTCCCGCACCACAACGAATCGAAACCCGGCATCTGAACGGGACCCGAACCGCGAGTCCACGGGCCGAATGTTTGCATTTAACCCCAGCGACTGGCGGATCTTCAGGATGGCGCTTTGGTAACCTGCCACTTTTTGTGAGGGAGAAGAAACCGCACCAAATATCGCGGCGCCAGCGGTGCGGATCGCATCCAAAGTTTCATCTGGAACCGAGTTCCCGGTTTGTTGAAACGTACCCCAGCCAGCTGCAGCCGATGTGATCCGCAACTCAGGTAAAACTCGCTGGAGCAATTGCGTCCCAACGGGCACCACCTCTTGGCCGATCCCATCTCCATCAATTTGACAAATCGTTGTTGCATTCATTTTTTATGCCGTCGGCAGGCGCCCAAATTCATTGACATAGCTAACGACCCCGCCTGCTTCGATGATTGACATGGCAAAATCAGGTAGCCGTGGCAAGTCATACCGCCGACCATCGCAATTCAAAATAAAATCGTCGAGCTGCAATGATGCCTCGGTACCATCGTCTAACTCTTGGGCGATTTCCGGAGCCTGAAAAATCGGGATCCCTAAATTGATGGCATTTCGAAAGAAAATGCGTGCGAAGCTCTCGGCGATGATCGCCCCAATTTCACGGCGTTTCAGAGCCAAAGGAGCGTACTCTCGCGACGACCCGCAACCAAAATTCTGACCGGCGACGATTATGTCTCCCGCTTTTGCATTTTGATTGAATCCAGGGTGCGCTTCGATAAACGCTGCGGTGCCGACATCTTCGTTGGGCCTCATATAGGGTGCGTACCGCCCCGGGACAATTTGATCCGTGTCGACATGGTTACCGAATTTCCAGATTCGAGACATTAGATTTCTCCTATAGTTTCATGGTTTGGTCGATTTGCAGTTTCCAATTCGCGTGGATCACAGATTCGCCCTGCCACCGCCGTCGCGGCCGCCACGGACGGCGAGACCAGGAAGATTTCCGAATTGGGCGAACCCATTCGACCCTTGAAGTTTCGATTGCCCGTCGAAACACAGACGTCACCATCGCCAAGCGTCCCTTGATGACGCCCCATACAAGGACCGCAACCCGGTGTCGTAATGGTCGCACCGGCTGCAATCAACGTCGTCAACGTTCCGTCCTGAACGACTTTTTGAAGCTCTTGGCTAGATGCCGGTGTTATAATCATCCGCGATTTCAGTTGGTGTCCGGAAACAACCTCGGCCGCTTGTCGCATATCTTCAGCGCGGCCGTTGGTGCATGTACCCAGGAAAACCACGTCCACATCCACTTCGCCGACGTCCGATAAATCCACGACAGAATCGACATGGTGCGGCATGGCCACTTGCGGTTGAAGCGTGTCCAAATCGATGTCGATCGTTGAAGCGCAGTTCGCGTTTCCGTCAACCGAAAGCCAATTGGGCGAATTGTCTTGAATTGCATCCAAGCCCGTGATCGGCACCAGACCGGCTTTCGCACCCAGCTCAATGGCCATGCTGGCCAACGTCTGGCGTTGGTTCAAGCGCATGAAATCCAGGCCGTGATATTCAATCGCCTGATATGTTGCGCCGTCGATGGTCATTTCCCGACACAATTTCAAAGCCAAGTCTTTCGAGTCCACGCCGGCACCAAATTGTCCATGGCATTGGACGCGAATCGTCTCAGGGACGCGCATCCACGATTGTCCGGTTCCCCAGCACAATGCCATGTCGGTCGAACCCATCCCAGATCCAAACGCACAAACAGCTCCGTAGCTTGTCGAGTGGGAATCCGAACCGATGATGATTTTGCCTGGACTGGCAACCCGTTCTTCAACGAGGACTTGATGGCAAATCCCGCGACCGACTTCGAATAGCCTGACTCCCTGTTCTTGGGAAAATGCTCGTATTTCGTTTTGAGCGTTTGCCGTTCCCACGGTTGAGCTTGGAGCAACATGATCCATCACCAGCACAACCTGATCTGGATTGTGTACTTTTTGGATCCCAAACTGCTCCTTCATGATCTTGATAATCGAAGGAGTCAATGAATCGTGGCCCATCGCAACGTCTGGTTCGACAACCACTAGTTCGCCCGCCGCGACGGGGCGGCCAAGCTTGTAGCTGAAGATTTGTTCCGTCAAAGTCTGACCGGAATTGGGTTGGTGTGCGTCCCTCATTTTCAGACTGCCTTTACTTCTTGAGCTAGAATTGGATTTACAATTTGACTTTTTTCGTAGAGCATTCGGTCGACTTCGTCGAGCGTCAATGTCTTGTGATCGGAAAAGCGTTTAACTTCGCTAGTGATGGCTTTGATATCTTCGTCACTTAACCTAAGCTGCAATTGGTTCGCTCGATCGGCAATGGCGTTCCAACCGGTTAACCGATGGGCCACATGGATATAGCGTGTTAATCCAAAATCCTGTGGGTCCAAAATTTCATAGGTCGACGGATTGTTCAAAACTGCTTTCGCATGAATTCCGGCCTTGTGCGTGAAGGCGGAAAAACCCGTGATGTAATTATTGAAAGGCACATCAATGCCGACTTTGGAAGCGACCAAATGATCGATCGCATGCAAGCGCGTCAAATCATACTTTTCGACCAGTGAGCGATCTGTCGCGTACAGCCTAGCAATCAAACCACCAAGAGGCGTGATGCCATTGCGCTCGCCAATGCCCAAAACCGTCGTGTCAATAAATTTCGCGCCGGCCTGCAATGCCGCGTACGCGTTTGCGATGGCACATCCCGAATCGTTGTGTCCATGAAACTCAATGTCCGCGTTCACTTCAGTTTTGACTCTTTTAACCAACCCATAAATTTGATCCGGCGTGCCAACACCAACGGTATCAGCGATTCCGACACGATCCACTGCCAATTTATCGATCTCGCTATACACGCGAATCAAATCGGATAAATCACTTCGCAAACTGTCTTCGGTGCTAAACCGGACTTCGACGTCTTGCGTCTTGAGCCAAGCGATCACCTCGTTGGCCAACTCAAGAATCTGGTCAATACTCTTGCCATGACCAAATTCACGCAAGTAACTTGACGTTCCAATAACTACGTCAATCCCGTCGGCTCCTGTATCAACGGCCTTGCGAGCATCGTCCATCGTGCAGCGAATATGCGTCAAAATTTTGGCGTTCAATTTCAATTTCGCGATTTCGCGACAATCATTGAAACTGGCTGGCGACGCGCACGGCGAGGTCAGCTCCAAGTATTCGACCCCCAATTCATCAAGTATTCGAGCAATTTCAATTTTGTCGGCCGTCGAAAAGAACGCGTTGACGAATTGCTCACCTTCCCGCAACGTCGATTCAATGATTTTGAAGTCATTAATCGGTCGTTTCCGCTCTGATTCCATTTCATCCATTGGTTCACCTTGGGCTAAAGCTATAAAAAAAGGTTCGACTTACTTGCCGAACCTAGACTCGAATCATGATTACAACATGCTTAATCGTGGCGCGGCCGTAAACGTGGATAACGTTTCAAGTGAGATTTAGATTTTTGTTTCGGTTTGAACATCTTCGATTTCCAAAAAAAAACGCCCTGCGAGGCAGGACGTTCAAGAATATTACACAAAGCCTCTGCCACCATCAAAAATGATGTTTGTTGCGTTTCAGGCTTTTTTTGTTTGCGGTCGTAATCATGGCCGAATGATAAATGAGTTCAAGCTGTTTGTAAACAGGAAACTAAAAAGGAGGTGATCACACCTCCTGATAAATTATCTGCCTATGCTGCGTTGGCAAACAACCAAGCATAGAAATGCAAGATGACAGCATGCAAATACAAGCCTGCATTGGAATATGCATCTGCGTAATACTCAAAAAATTCGGCATAAGCGATCAAGTTGCTGTTTGAGCCATTGGATTGTGCAAACTCAATCTCGTTCTCGACGACACATCCCAACAATTCCTGAATTGCGTCCAATGAACTCAAGACCAATGATTCGTCCGCAACGCATTCCAAATCGTACGTGGCCCAGAATACCAGTTCAAAGAAACCGGTCCCGTAGTCGGACAAGCGATCTTCCGTTTCCCAATACACTGAGTCTTGGGCACAAGTCAAATCGGCGATCGCCCAATCGATCCAGTATTGGTCGTCGGCAGAGGCTGACGACCGGATCACATTCAGGGTATCGATCACACTTTGCAACTGATCTTGGCACGTCGGATCCGAAGCGACCGGATTAAACGAGAACTCGCCGCCGACAAACACATTGAAAGGGGAAATGCCACACACTTCAATTCTCGACACAACGGTGCCGGAACAATTGGTCCAGCCAAAAAAGTCTAGATCGGGTCCGGTCGATACATTCAAATCGAATGGTGCACCAAGCTGAATGCCGTTTTCATCAAATATTGCAACCGTTGCCGCATCGAACACTTGGTAATTGAAACCAAAGCCTTCCAACACGCCAGCGGCAGGATCAACGTTGAGTACGGTGCATACATTTGGAGGAAAAACGATTCCAATAGTGTCCGCACCTTCACGACCAACTACCGGGAAACCAAGTTCGCCCCCTTGAGGATTGCCACTATCAATGAAATCAACATTGCCCCAAGTTTGGGCCAATGGACCGACAACTTCGTCGGCAATTCCAAGCGAATCTAGGCTGCTGTAATCGCTCGTCAAGAAATCTGAGCCGGTTAAGCTACTCAGCCAAACGGCGGAATCCGAAAACGTTTGATCCGCTTTTGCCGTTATCGCAAAACTTGAAATTAACAAAAGAAAACACAGGGCAGATAATTTTCTCATGGTATCTCTCTATCTAAATTGGGGAAGTAAACCAAAACAGTATTTTGGCTGGAGGAATCACGAAGTCAAAATCATTCGACCACGCAAACGAGTTTCCGCAATTTAAGCAGTTCCCTTGCGTTAGCAATGTGTGAAAGCTCGCATTACGAATTAATTCGCCCGATATAGGGGTATTGATTCGGCCTGTAACGGATAAGCAAGAGTTATGGCTCGCCCAGCAATTTGGCTTTGTTGGTTAAGTTGAGATTGCAGCGCGTCAGCAACGTGGCGACTTGTCTGCCTTCAGAATCGCAACTTGAGGCAGTACCGTCGCCAACGTTTGTCAAACTCCGACATCTCGTTTTCGCCAAGAACTTGTCGCAGGGTCCGAAAACCAGAGGGGTCTGAATCGGCGTTTTTTTTGAACGCGTGATAGAACTTGGGTAATAGGTCTTGCGCTTGCAAATAGTAGCAAAGATAACGGGCTTGCGCGTAATTGTCGGCAAATTCCGATTCGTAAAATTCTCGGTCCGTGGTATGGCAAAGTTGCTTGGTTGTCGGCAACCGCTCGGACTCAATCGCCAATTGGAGCCCACGCAACCGCCAGTTGGTTTTTCCCCAAATCTTGCCGTTCGTTTCGCCACATTGCTCATACAACGATGCCAAACCTTCATTGAACCAAGCCGGGCATTGAGGAAAGTTGCTTTCGATAAATGGATGTACAATTTCGTGCACCAGCGTTCCCCCGCCAGTCGAAATGTTCATCACCAAGGCACGTTTATGAGGCGAGTAAAAACCGTACGGCGTATGCGGTTTGTATCCGATGATCTCCTTACAATTCGTTTCATAACTGTCGCGATTCTTGAACAACCAAATGTCAACGATGTGTTTTGGGTTTTTGCGAAAATACAAGTCCTTGATTTTTTCGACCGCCCATTTCACCGTGCCTTCGGACCAACGTTCTACTTTTGCTGAGGTATCATCACCAATAACAACAAATGGTTTCTGAATAGTGATATGAAAATCGCCTTTAGGCATCCGTGACTTAAGTTCTTGAATGTGTTTTTCAAATGACTTGTCAGAAAACGTATGGTCTTGCGCTTCAGAGTTGGGCACAAAACAGCAGCAAACAATAACAACGGCTAAAATTTCCGGAATTCGCATAGTAGCTCGATCTAACTCAATACCTGACACAAGTTTGACACCGGCAACCAAAAAAAAGTTTCCCAATTATCCGGCGATACTGAACAAAACTGCCTAGAATTTGTCCAACAGTCGTAAATTCGTTCGATTTGAGTACCACATGAACAAAAAACAACTGATGGCGATGGGCATCCCAGAAGATTGCATTCCGATTGCCATTTCGAGCGTCCAAATCGCGGCCAGAGACAAGAACTGGGAAAAACCCAACAAGCTTATTAAAAATCTTGCTACCTCCCCAGATACCTATCTTGCAGACAAATACTACGGCGAATTGGCCAAAGCGGTCATCGAGGCCAAATCTTCAAACTTTATCCGTGAGCCGATTGAGTATCAAACTTGGGGAACCGAGATTGACAAGCACTCATTCGACCAAATTGAAAACGCATGTCGTTTACCGGTATCTCGAGCTGCCGCTTTGATGCCAGACGCACATTCTGGATACGGATTGCCAATTGGCGGAGTTTTGGGATGCGAAAATGCAGTCATTCCATATGGCGTCGGCGTTGACATTGCCTGTCGCATGAAGATGACGATCACCGATCTGCCTGTCGATAAAGTCGACAAAAATGATGCGTCGTCCTGCCGAGAGCTGGACCGTGCGCTTGACAAAGGAACGCTATTCGGAACCGGCGGCCAATGGAAACGTCCTCACCACCACGACGTTTTAGATGAAGATTGGACCGTAACGGCCGTAACGCGCGAAGTTCGGGACCGTGCGGTCAAGCAATTGGGTTCTTCGGGCAGCGGCAACCATTTTGTTGAATGGGGTGTTGTCACGTTGAATGACGATTCCCTATGCGTCGAACGAGGGCGGTACGTGGCGTTGCTAAGTCACAGTGGAAGCCGTGGGGCCGGTGCGCGCGTCTGTCAACGATATTCGGACATCGCGCGTAAAATGGCACCCGCTCAAATTCGAAATCATTCACAACTAAGGCACTTGGCGTGGCTCGACATGGAGACCGAAGCCGGTCAAGAATATTGGGCTGCAATGAATTTGATGGGGCGCTACGCCTCGGCCAATCATCATGTCATTCACAAAAACGTCTTGAAATTGGCAGGTGGTAAATCGTTGGCTGCCGTCGAGAATCACCACAACTTCGCGTGGCGGGAAACACATGATAACAGGGAGTTGTATGTCCATCGCAAAGGTGCGACGCCCGCGGCAGCAAATGTACTAGGAGTCATTCCAGGTAACATGGCGGACTCCGCATTTATCGTACGGGGTCGAGGTCATGCCGGCAGTCTACATTCGGCGTCGCACGGTGCTGGTCGACGCATGTCGCGTACGGCTGCGAGAAAAGCTTTTCACTGGCGAGAATGGAAAGACCATTTGGCGAAGAAAAACGTTCGACTCTTGGCTGGTGGATTGGATGAGGTTCCTGGAGCCTACAAGAATATTCATGACGTTATGGCCTGCCAAAGTGACTTGGTCGAAACCGTTGGTGAGTTTATGCCAAGGATCGTAATGATGTGTGGCGATGGCAGCCGTCCCGAAGATTAGTAGCTTCCCCAACATTGAGATCTGAGCGGATGAATTTAATTGGAAGACGCGTTCTTTTTTCAGGCAACGTCCAAGGAGTTGGATTTCGTTTCACTTGCCTAGAAACGGCCAAACACCACGCTGTGGCAGGTTGGGTTCGCAACTTGTCCGACGGTCGCGTCGAAACGCAGGTTAAGGGAACCCGCGTAGCCGTCGACGGTTTTATCGTTGATTTAACTCGTCACACTCGTCTGGCGGGTCTTATCGCGAAGTGCGATTTCAATGATGTTGCCTGTCAATCCGTCGAACCAGACGACCAGTTTGTGATTCGGCGTTGAAATCATGCCATCAATAAAGGCAACTTCCCAACGAAGTTGCCTTTCGTTTTTTTGAACGACAAATACCTGGGAGACTAACGTCCACCACCTCGGCCACTGGGCAGACCTCCACCTTCGCCTTCTCCGTCGTCGTCGTCGCCACCGCGTCCGCGATTACGGCGCCGGCGTTTGGCCGCATTGTATTCAGAGGTCTCATCCTCCTGAAAACGCCAATTCAAATAGCGTCCTCGGTCTTCTGACGTACTCCGAACTGAAAATTTACCGTCCAAATCCATAACCAAGATTTCACCTGGCGTGTTGTACGACTTGATGGGTGATTCGTAACGGACGGTACGAGTCATCCTTGGAACTGGGATCAATTCGCCGCCCATGATATCCAGTACTAGCCGACGAGAACGAAACTCGTATTCTTCCAACTTGTACACAGCGAATTCCACTAAGTTCAGAATATTGGTTGAGTCCGCCAATGAATTGGCCAAGAAGTCACCGCGGAATACTTTGCGATCGGTCGAAATCAACGCGCCCAGCTTTCGCGACCAATCCGCAACCAGGATTTCCGCACTGGGGTCTTCAATCAATACATACTGTCCTTCGCGATCTTTAACGCTACGCCCTGATACATTCCCGGCAACGGCAAATGAACCTTCCAAATCGGGTACAGAAACCGTTACCTCAACCCAGTCCGTAGCTCGACTGCTTCGCAGGTCAACATTCTTGGCCTGCAAGACATCACCAAAGAACTCTTGAAGCTGTTCGTCACTTTCGTAGTCTTCGAGCTCTTGGTCGATTCGGTTTCGGACGGCAATATCTAGCATCGACTCGGTGATGGGAACTTCCCGATAAACAGGTTGGTTCGGACCATTGCCAGCTCCGCCAAGACCGCCTCCGGTCTTACCGCCACGGCCGCCGCCGCCAAGTCCGCCGGCGCCCCCTCGTCCAGCTCCACCAATTTGGCCGATTCCGCCGCCGCGTCCATCACCTTCGCCGCCACCGCCGCCTTCGATTCCGCCACCGCCGAATCCACCGGAAGCACCACCAGCACCACCAGCGGCGCCAATCCCACCACCAGCGCCACGTCGGTTGTTCTCTCCGCCATTTCCATTGCGACCGCGACGACTACCACCTTCGGCATCTTCGACGAGTTCATTGTTTGGGTCATCAACCCAAACCCGGAAACGATATTGAACATCGGTGCTATTGGGAACATTGACGTCAAAAAACCGCACCACTTTGTGGGTCGCCGCAGGTCCGTCAACGTCTAGCTCCATGTCGTAATCACGCATATTCGAACCGGATTTGATCGGAATTCTGACTTGGTCGTTCTCCTGATCTTCATTCTCGCTGTCTTCCTCTTGGCTGTCATCATTCCCGAAAAAATCATCATCTCGATTCTGGCCACCAGCTCCTTGGTTTACCAGTTCTTCATCGGTTTCATCCTGGTCAATTCGCGGTTCAGGCAGCTTCTTGAAACTCCGTTGATTCAATTTTGAATGAACGGCGTAAGGCCGATAGTCCATCATGGCAATGGGAGGGATTGGCCCACACAAGTGACGATCAAAATTTTCAATCGCAACCACCTCAGGTGCCGCCTTAGCAAGCGGCAAGTTTCGAAGGGTGATATCTTTCCAATCTTCATCGCCAATCTTGCGTTGCACTTGAACCAATTGGAACTTCGGACGATCGCGTCCCGGAAAGTATCCGACCGCATCCTCTAATTTTGAGTCATAGTCCGCCCAAAACTTTTCGTAATCAATCAGCGCGCGGATTGACACTAAGTTCGTCGCAAACGACATGTGCCGCCCCGGGCTGATCGCTGCATTGGGAGGTTGAATGCCTTCAACTTCTAACGACTGAAGGTCAGCCAAGCGATCCCCATAAACAGCTTCATCATCTCCGTCGTCTTCCGTCTGCCCCCGTTTTCTAGCCGGATCCAAATCATCCAGCGGGCTAGTACGGCGTCCTTTATCAATCAAAATCAATGATCGAAAAGCATCTGTTTCAACCTGTTGTGGCGTGCACAATGCGATATCCACATCCCTCCGCAGACCAAGAGATTTAATTGGGCTGCCAAGCGTGTAACCATAAGGATAGTCTTTGACGACCAAATCCTTAGTGTTTTCGATGATGTTAGGCGCTTTATCACGAGCGACCCTAAGTTCGACAACCTTATTCCAGCTCTCGTTGTCTTTTAAATGGGAATCGGCGGACGCAGCCTTGTTGTTCAATTGTTGAGGATCGCTATCAGCAAATTTTTCTGTCGACAGGCCCAACCACATGAAAACGGCGAACCCAACGATCGCCAACAATAGAATCAGTTTTTCAACGTGATACAAAAAGAATCGCTGCAGTCCGTCTTTGCTCAGATCAATTTTTGGTTTTTTCATCGTTCTTCCTAGCTAACTTGTTTTGGTTCAAGCTACGTCGTATCGTTTCCTGGGTTAAGGCGTCGCTGACGCATCACTCTTTTCGCCCGTCAATAGTTCGGCATTCACAGGATTGTAAATTTTTACGATCCCGTAAAACTCGACGCCCACGTCGAAATCCTCGCGAAGTGCAATCGTACTCGCTTGATTTGGTCGATTGGAACCCGTTCGGCCACCGCCACCAAATCCACCGGAATTTGTGCCGCCTGCCGCACCAATGTTACCTCGGCCTTCACCGCGACCATTGCCACCGCCGCGACTGCCACGACCGATTCCACCGCGAAGTTTAATCTCTTCTTCGGAGCTGTGTTTGTTAATTCGGACTTGCCATACCTCAAAAGCGAATGGCGAATTCGCACAGGCAGCCAAGAACCTTGGAATTTCTCGTTCGTCCATCCGAACCGCTAAACGAACCGGCACCCGTTTTGCGACGACTAGCTCCAAGTTGTCAGCCGGAAGCGTTTTTTCGGAAAGCACTTTGCGAATCGTTGCGGCCTGGATTGGCTCCAGCTTTGCATTGACATAGCGACCATGAAACGCCGGCTCACCGGCATAAGTCAATGCCGTATCCGACGCTTGAGATTTTGTCCGACCAGAGCTTCGTCCAACCGCTTGTCTGGCTGAACCGGACTGCCCGGCGGAAGTAATCGTGTCTTTAATTTCTCCCAATAAAGCCAAAGCTTCTCTGCCAAACACGACATGGTCGATCTCTTTTACTGGCGCCAAATCATTCGCCTGCACCATGACTGGCTTGTTGTCCGGCCCCATCATCATTTTTCCATCGATCATCCGGGCGTTAACGTTTCGCACGATATCGAAAATCGCCTCTAGCAACCAAAGGTCTTGTTGAAGCATATATACTTGTGAAGGCGTCGGTCGATTAATGGTGAAAGTGTTGTCATCGCGTCCTTGAAAACGTGTCAATTTTTGGAACCACAACTCTTGGTTGGTCGGGTTCCATCTCACGATCTCCCGTTTTACTGACAATGAGCTTACGTTGGAACTGTCAGCGGATTGATCATCCTGATCCTCGTCCCCGTCGGCGTCACGTTCGTCGGCGTTTGCGACACGGTCCAACTGGTCTTGAAACTGCCAGTTCGTTTGAATGATCTCGCAAATCCGTTTCATTTGCTCCGGAACTTGCTGTTGGTAAACTTCCAATAGACTTTTGATCCTAATGCTGTCGCCTTTATCTTCCTCAGGCCACGTCTCGGGCGGTGAATACTTGCCAAATTCGCCAATGAACACCGGACCTAAAGAACGCTCAGGCCACTTCAAAATCGCCTTTTGCGCGTCGTATCTTTTTTGCCAAGCCTCAATCACGGATTCCGTCATCGCAGCCAGCTTTTCCTTCATCCCCTCCTCGGTCGACTTATTGGGGTGCGCTCCCGATTCTGGTTCGGCCTCGACTTTCAAGACACTTTCAGCCGAAGATTTCGCCGAATTAATGGCACTAACTCGTGTATCCGTTGCGGCCTGAATCGCACCGGTAGCATAAAACCAAGTACCAATCATGGCTGCGACAAGCAAAAAACTTGCGATCCAAAAACCATTCTTTTTGAAAAATTCCATCGTTGTTCTGCCTTAATTGGTTGCCTGTTCTCTTGCTGCTTGAGCCGCGGCTGCCTCTTCCGCTTTCTGCAACGCCTCTTCTCGAATCGTTTTTGCTTCAAAACGTTCGCGCGGTGTCTTAGGAGTCCAAGCCATTTGGATGATAAAATAATATGCTTTGACCGTTTCAGTTTTACCGTTTTCTTCACCTCCCCAGGTGAGTTCTTCGTCAACATAGTCGTAGTTTGAGACAAGGGTCGGTAAATAAATTCCGAAGTCTTCAAACTTGTACGAACCTCCGCCAACCGCCGCATTCTCGGCACCAGGGAAACTAACTTCGCCAAAAAACTTACTCAAGAATGTGTTAATCAAAAACGTACGACCCGAATTCTGATCAAAGATTGCATTCTCACTATTATGAAAATGGTAACCATTGATTTCGATAACCCAACCTGGTCCTTTGACTTCACCTTCTTTGTTGGCCCCCGCTTGTGTCGCTTGTTTTTTGACATTTGCAACAGCACTGGTATCGTTGTCTTCGCTCTTATTCTCAAACTGCGCGTCAAACCGCGGCTTATTGGCGGTATACCATTGCTCGATTTCTGGAAAATACTTGGTTTCAATACTCTCCAAATAAATTTCTTTGCGATCTTCGAATGGAACTTTGTCGGGATCGACAAAAGCGCTGGAACTTCCATCTTCCTTCTCATTTACCATCCTGGGGTCTTGTGGGACGGCTTGATGGATCGCGGACAATACTTCGATCCAACTCGTCCTTTGTTTGAATGAAGAAGTCAGCTCGACGGATAATTTGTTTAATTTTTCAAGTTCCGCCTTCAAACCGTCATCGGTTTGTTTCTGACGCTTACTTTCGCCCGACACACGCTGACAAGCCGCTTCCGCATCCTTCCACGAAACACCTTGCTTTGCCGTTTCTTCCCGAACCACATCCAGAGCCCGCTCTTTAAATACGTAGCCCAGCAACAAACCGAACATAATGAAACTAACTGACGCCAATATCCAAGGTTTTTTCGCCCGGATAATGCGTTCCGTAATGATCTCATTGGGTAACAAATTGGTTTCGATTTGCGACCGACGCAGTCCTTGCAAACACAGACCATATGCGGGAGCAAACGACAGCTGGTTTTCAACGAACGACTTTTGTGTGACCACATCGTCACCAGTCAGATTCTTGAATTCGTTCACTTTCGCGATATCGATCTCAAGTTGTTTATTCAAGTACTGCCGTAAGCCAGGCAACTTAGCCGCATTTCCAATCAGTGCGATTTTTGAAATCGTTGCCGATTTGTCCATACTTTCAAAAAAAGTCAATGAACGTTGGACTTCGTTGACTAAGTCTGAAAACACCGGTCGCATTGCACGGAAAACCGATTGGGGATCTTCAGCTTGTTTCGCATTGCGCTTCAAGTGTTCGGCCTTAGCGTGAGTCAACTTCATTTCCCGCGACAGTTGCTTGGTAAAGTGGTTACCGCCGATCGGGATATTTCGCATCCAAAGCTTGATGCCATTCGTGATAATCAAGTCCGTCGTATCGGTACCCAAGGACATGACCACCAACGACTCAGGCGGATTTTCCGGATCAAATTCTTCTGGATTGGGTAGGTCTTCCAAAACATCAAAACAAGTGACGTTGAAGATGGCTAACGGTGAGAGTTGGATATAATCGACTTCGATCTCGGCTTTGTCGAACGGCTGCAACGCCCGATAAACCGCTTCTCGTTTCATCGCAAACAAACCGACTTCTGCATCCATGGTGCGGCCTTCGACGACCGTTCCACCCAATTGCTGCCAGTCCCAAATGACATCTTCAATCGGAAAAGGAATTTGCTGCTTGACTTCGTACTTCACAATGTCAGGTAACGTCTTGGCATCGACCGGCGGAGGCCGAAAAAATCGCGAAAGCCCTGCTTGGCCGGGAACACTAATCGCTACCGTATCACCGCGCAACTCATTCCGCGAAAGGAACTGCTCAAGCGCCTCAGCCACCAATTCATCTGGCTCCGCATCCGCCTGCCCCAGCAATTTGGGGTATTCAATGTAGTCATACTTGTCGACTTCAATCGATTCACCATCGGCGGCCAACTTACAGCGCATTGCCTTCAATGCACATTGTCCGATATCAATGCCCCAAACGGCGTTGGATTTTGCCATAATTGTTCCTGATCTGAATTTTGCTCTGCCGTCTTTCTAATATAATCGACGGTGGCATTTTGAAGGTACGAGCCCCCTTAATTTGGGAACGGGCGCCCGGATATTGGAAGGGGAATGAACAGTAAGATGAGTGCATCCGTCTTCATCTCTATTGATTTTCTTTGCGTTTACTCGATTTGTCAACGATTTGCTTGAATGTCACGCAATGCAGCCGCGTTTTTTCGTTGGAATGTTAATTTTTCCTTTTTTGCCGCTTTTGGCGGTTTTTTGGCTAGTCGAGTCAAAATTGTTAGACGATTTGCGGAGCGTTTCAATTTCACATTTTTAAACCTGATACTAATAGCCCAGTGACTGCCAAACGTGGATTCCCCAACAAAATTGATCGTCGTCTTGCCTTGTCACAGCCTGGAAGATTTCCCGACCCATGTGATTGGCCAAGACGCTGAAAGTCTGCTCGCCAATTGGACGGCACTTTGGCATCCGGCTTTAATCGCCAAGACGCAATCCAAGCCAACTTGGATCAGCCAAGACTTCGTTGATCAGGATCTAGTTGGTTCGATTATTCTCTCGCCCACCCTTTGTGGTCGACTACCCAGCGAAATCGAAGACGCGGTCGAGCAAGGGCAAGCTGATTTGATCGAAGGCCAAGTCCAACGTGACCAGATACTTAGCAATCCTGTTTTGCAAAACTGGCTTACTGATTCTGATAAGTTTCAACTCGTCGACGAATTCTTTGCTTTGGGCTATGCGTATCTCCAAGTCCAAATCATGACCCGACAACTGCGCTATTCGACAACTTTGGACGAAAATGAATTCGCATCTCGTTTGCTCCAAGCCGCTTCTGCTGCTCAGTCCGAAAGTTCGAAAGTTATCGAACAAAAATTGGCCCGCTGTTTCGACTTGCTGCTGGAAGAAAAAAATAACTATTACCCGACCGAGCCGCATCTGATCGATTTTGTACTAGTACCTCCATCGGGTAACCTCAAGAATCAACTGAATGTCCAGCACCAATTCAACATCAGCTTGCACGGCAATTCGTTTCAAAACATTCAATCGCGGGATGCTCAGACCTTTGACCGACTCTCTGAATTGATCAAACAACAGCAGCTTGGGTTCACCATTTCTGGGCGACAGGAATTGCCAACGGCGTTGATTTCCATCGAATCGTTGGCCCGCCAAATAAGCATTGCCGCGAATTGGTCCCGCACATGGTTTGGCGAAACGGCAACAACGTACGCCAGTTTTGATCACACAATCACACCACAATTGCCAACTGTTCTGGACGCTGCGCAATTCAACAGCGCTTTCCACAATTCGTTCGTCGGCGGAAAAGTCCCACGAACCTCGGCGCCGGTAATTAATTGGCAGGGACTGGATGGAACGACTTTGTCTGCGTTATCGGTGACTCCCATTGATGCCAATGCCAGCGAAGGCATGTTGAAACTAGGGTTGACGATTGGTGAAATGCTGGACAGCTACCACCACGCGGAACTACTCTTTGTTCACTGGCCGGATCAAGTTAGCCAAGCGTTCCTCGACTTAATTGCCACCGAAAAGTACGGGGCAGTGTTGGGAAGATTTAAGACGTTACAGCAATTCAACGACTCCATTTTTGATAGCGGGTTCAGCGATACTTTCGAATGCGAAGACTATCAGTTTCCCGTACTGGAAAATGCTTGGCAGCGAAAAATTAAGGATCCAATTTCAATCTGGAATCAGTATTGGCAATCGCTGCGTCGAGCCTTTGGCCTCAAGCTTGCCGCGATTCAGCTCGCCATGACCGGAACAGACATCCCCTCAGAATGGTGGCAACGACTGGAACCGCTGCTGAATCAAATCGACGAGGCCACCGCTAATTTTTCCAACCAAGAATCAACCGTCGCAGCATTGATCGATTTGGAACGCCAAATTCATTTGCGATCGTTTATGAACGATCAAGTTGTCGAGGCCGACCACGATCGACTCCGAATCCTAAATCCCTGCAACCACACGAAAAGTGTTTCGCTGGGCATCCAAGGCGAGCTCATTTCATCTCAGATCGACGCATTGGCAACGCAACGGATATCTAGCCTCGAAAATCGAATTGCTCCACGCGATCCTCAGATTCATTTGATCGAGACAACCGATCAACCGCCGTTGCTACGGAACGAGTTTTTCGAAGTTCAATTGGACCACAATACCGGTGGTATCAAAAGCATCAACCGACAGGGCAAAAAAGAAAACCTGCTGTCCCAACAACTTGCCATGAGATCGACCCAAACCGTTTTCGAACATGGCTACCCTCGACAACGAAGTCAATACTCTGTGGCCAGCGGGTCGGGCTGGGAATTTAAAGACTATGGTAAATCGAAAACGATCGTCGCGACCCAGGGCGCATTAACGGTTCAAGACCGTCCCATCGCTGAATTTCGACAAACTCTAGCCGTGTTGAGGGGCGACAACAAAATATACCTGGATATTGAGATCGAGTTGAAACAGCCGCTGACTGGCCCGCCTTGGAGGAACTACCTGGCCAACCGCATCGCTTGGCCAAGCGAAGATGCTACTCTTTGGAGATCTGAGAACGAAATTGCCGATCAGGTGTTCCAGGAAAAGTTTTCCGCCCCTAATTTTGTCGAGGTACGAACGCAAAATTCAAAACTCTCGCTGTTACCGGGTGGACTTCCTTTTCATCGACGTTCGCACCGGCGCATGCTGGATACCCTGTTGATCGTCGAACATGAAAACCGTCGCCGATTTCAAATTGCCCTCGCGGTGGACGCCCCGACATCTGCCGGTGCCGCTACAAGTTACCTGGCGCCGCTTTTTATTGCTGAAACGGAGGTCGATTCGACAAACAATGGTTGGCTGTTTCATTTAAACTGTAAAAATATTGTGTTGGTCGGAATCGACCCCAAGTTGGACGCGCAGGGTTCGGTCGTCGGCGTTACCATGCGACTTCAAGAAAGTGAAGGGCGTGCCGGAGACCTAACCATTTCGTGCCCGCATAGAGTAAGTTCTGCGAAGCGAATCGACCTATTAGGTGAATCCCTGTTCGACTTGAAAACCGATCGCGATGCCGTGCATGTCGGTTTTTTGGCCTTCCAGTTTTTTCAGGTTGCAATTCACTTTTAAATCGGCTTTCTGTGACGCGAATACCCGAAGATTTGAGTACAGATGATCATTACCATTGATGGACCTGCTGGTGCAGGAAAAAGTACGGTCGCGAGAATGTTGGCCCGTCGGATGGGATTTCAATTCCTGGACACCGGGGCGATGTATCGTGCGGTAACCTGGGCTGCGCTAGTGGCGGACTTGGACGTGTTTGATCATTCGGCGATGGCCAAACTAGCCTGCCGGATTCGCATTGAATTTGGCGACGACCGCGTATTCGTCGATGGGGAGGACGTCAGTCAAGAAATTCGCAACTCCGATGTCACGGCTGCGGTCTCAGAAAT
The DNA here is from genome assembly GCA_965263475.1 of Mariniblastus sp. Classification (GTDB taxonomy): domain Bacteria; phylum Planctomycetota; class Planctomycetia; order Pirellulales; family Pirellulaceae; genus Mariniblastus. Next base: position 4,013,401 of record OZ253677.1, on the reverse strand, counting down.
TGCGGACAATCCACAGGTCCGTGAACACCTGGTTATGCTGCAACGAGAAATTGCCTCGACCGGCGACTTTGTTTGCGAAGGCCGAGACCAAGGCACCATCGTTTTCCCGGATGCAGACTGTAAAATCTTTTTGACCGCGACCAGCACCGAACGTGCCAAGCGTCGGTTCGAACAGCTCAAAGCATGTGGTCGCCCAATCGAGCTCGATGTGGTACTGTCCGACCAAGAAAACCGCGACCAACGTGATCTACGACGTGCCATCGGAAAGCTTGTCAAAGCGGATGATGCCGTTGAGTTCATCTCCGACGGTATGACCTTGGATGAAGTCGTTGACCAGATCGAAGAAATCGCCCGGTCACGAATTACGAGTTGAGTGATCACAACTCGTTCTTTCTGCCAATTTCGTTCGTTCCAATTCTGAAACTCCGTGTTACGATTGCTCCATTCATTTTCGTAACACCGGGCCTTACGCGGAGAATCAAATGGCTTGGATTGAAGTCATCTCACACGAAACAGCAACAGGTGAGTTGAGACAGCAATATGATCAAACCCTCGAACGAGCTGGGAAGATCTGGAACATCGTCTCCATCATGAGTCAAAACCCAGCGGCCATGAAAGCGTCCATGCAAATGTATGCGGCAATCATGTTCGGGTCCGGCGAACTACAACGTGCCCAACGCGAGATGATGGCCGTTGTGGTGTCCGCAGAAAATCAATGCGTCTACTGAGTCCGGGCACATGCTCAAGACTTCCGGGCCGAAGTCGAAAAAGAATGGAACTTGCCGCCAGCCAGCGCGGACAAATTGACACATCAAATCGCCTCGGACTTCTCCCAAGCCGATTTGGATGATAACAATAAGGCGCTTTGCGAATTCGCGCAGCGATTGACACGATTGCCGCACGCGATGACGGAGAATGACATTATTCAGTTGCGCGAAAACGGCTTTTCAGATGCGGCAATTCATGATGCATCACAAGTCGTTTCTTATTTTAACTATATTAATCGAATTGCCGATTCTTTGAGTGTAGATTTGGAAGATGAAGTGCACGCGTGGGAATTGTCCGCGCCTGCTCAGCCTTGATTGTCAATGATATGGATGCAAAAGCTCTAGATCCGGAATTGTCTGAATTGCCCGGCAAGGCCGTTGAATTGGCCGCCGATCTGTTGCGCGCTTCGCGGCAACGGGAATCCACCTTCGAACGGGAACACTCTGCGCTGATGGCGCGGATGATGGACGATGAAAACGGCAAAAAGTTCACCATCGCCATGGCAGATCAAGTTTTGCGAATGCGACGGCCAGAGCGGGCCGCCAAGCGCATGAGCGACTTGGTTGAAGAATATGGTGTTCCTCGTTATTTCAAACGCATCGATCAGCTTGCGTTGCAGTTCGGTACATTTCTGGCGACTTACTTTCCGCGATGGATCATGCCGTTCGTCAAAGCGAAAGTACGAAAAAACTCGGCCCACGTAATTATCTCAGCCGAGCGTTTGCCGTTTTCGAAGTACCTGGCCGAACGACGTGAAGATCAGATTCGCGTAAATTTTAACCAACTCGGCGAAGCCGTGCTTGGTGACCTGGAAGCAAGCCGACGATTGGAGCAATATCTTGATCGGTTGCGACGGCCAGGCATCGATTACTGCAGCGTTAAATTATCATCGGTGGTCAGTCAAATCAGCCTAACCGGTTACCAACAGACTCTCGAACACGTCAAAGAACAGTTGCGCGTGATCTACCGAACCGCCATCAAGGGAGGCGGCCCCGATGGCCCTAAATTTGTCAATCTCGATATGGAAGAGTACCGCGATCTGCATTTGACCGTGGATACATTTAAATCCGTACTCGACGAACCTGAATTCGAAACGCTGGAGGCAGGTATCGTCTTACAAGCGTACCTGCCTGATTCCTTTAAAGTGCTGCAGGCCCTCGTGAATTGGTCCCGAGAACGGTTCCTAAAAACGAATACCGGCATCAAAATCCGGCTGGTCAAAGGGGCCAATTTGGCGATGGAACAAATCGAGGCCAGTTCGCACGATTGGGAACAAGCACCGTATTACAACAAGCCCGATGTCGATGCGAATTATAAACGTATGTTGGAGTATGTGACGCGTAGGGAGCATTCAAAATTTGTCCGCATCGGTGTCGCCAGCCACAACTTGTTCGATGTCGCTTATGCTCTATTGATGCGCGAGCACCGTAACGCCGAAGCACAAGTGGAATTCGAAATGCTCGAAGGTATGGCCAACGCGCAAGCGGCCGAGGTCCGCCAACGCTCGGGCGATTTGGTTGTTTATACACCGGTGTGCTTTGATCACGATTTCGAATCGGCGGTCGCTTATTTGGTTCGCCGGTTGGATGAAAACACGGCGCCCGGAAGTTTTTTGGGCGCCTTGTTTGCGCTCGAAGAAGGATCACCAGACTGGATCGAGCAGCGCGATGCGTTTCTTTCCGCTTGCAAACGAGCATTTGACCCGGAACTTGACGACACGCCTAACCGCAAACAAAATCGACTTGATGAAGTCCCTATTGCTGCTACTGCCGACCAACCCTTCCATAACGCGGCAGACACCGATTTCTCGATGCCAGCGAACCGTGAATGGGTCGATCAGATCTTGCAACGTTGGCAACACCATCAACCCAATCCCGTGCCGTTGGTATTTGGTGGTCAGACTATTACCGAGGGCAATCGTCAAACTGGAACTGGTTACGATCCTTCTCGGCCTGGTGTTGAAGCGTATCAATTTGCCGAAGCAACAGCCGACGATGTCGAAATCGCGATACAGGTCGCCGTTCAAAAACAACCCGAATGGGAACATTTAGGCGTCACTCGTCGCGCCGAAATCTTGCGAGAATTGGCTCGAGTTTTCGCGCAAGATCGCGGTGAAACGATTGGAACCATGATGCTCGACGCCGGCAAAGCAGTGTTCGAAGCGGATGTCGAAGTCAGTGAAGCCATTGACTTCGCCAATTATTATGCGCAGTCGCTCGACGCGGATGGTTGGTCGGATGGTACCGATCATCGGCCATTGGGCGTGGTTGTCGTCACCCCCCCTTGGAACTTTCCATACGCCATTCCCGCCGGCGGTGTCATCGCGGCATTGATGGCCGGCAACAGTGTGATTTTGAAACCCGCTCCGGAAACTGTGCTCACCGCTTATCATTTGGCGACACAGTTCTGGCGCGCCGGTGTACCGCAAGACGTTTTGCAGTTCTTGCCGTTGAATGACGGGCAGACCGGCAAAAATCTGATCATCGATGAACGGGTCGCAGCCGTGATTCTGACGGGCAGTTATTTTACTGCCCAAATGTTTCAGCAATGGCGCCCGGAACTAAATCTGTTTGCGGAAACTAGTGGCAAGAATAGCATGATCATCACGGTCGCTGCGGATTTGGATTTGGCGATCAAGGATCTTGTTAAAGGTGCCTTTGGACACGCCGGTCAAAAATGCTCGGCCACGAGTTTGGCCCTGGTACAGAAAGAAGTCTACGACAACCCACGATTCATGGAGCAACTTCAGGACGCAGCGGAAAGTCTGCATGTCGCGGGCGCTTGGGATACGTCGGCGACGGTCACGCCGGTAATCCGGAAACCCGATGAATTCCTCGAACGCGGCCTGAGTCGACTCGACGCGGGTGAAAGTTGGCTTTTGGAACCTAAAATCGTCGACGACAATCCTTGCCTGTGGCGGCCGGGCATTCGAATCGGCGTGCAGCCGGGAAGCTGGTACCACAAGAACGAATGTTTTGGCCCGGTACTTGGCCTGATCCGCGTCGATGATTTGGAACAAGCCATTTCAATCCAGAATAGCAGCTCGTTTGGCTTAACCGGGGGCCTGCATTCCCTGGAACCCAAAGAAATTGCCCGCTGGCGCGAGCATGTTGAAGTCGGCAACGCGTATATTAATCGCTCGACAACCGGCGCCATTGTGCGACGACAACCATTTGGTGGTTGGAAAGATTCCTGTGTCGGACCAGGTGCGAAAGCGGGAGGCCCCAACTATGTCTCTGCATTCTGCAACTGGAACGAATCCGAATTGCCAACCAAGACCGCCCCGTTGAAACGTGAAGTACAACATGTCGTCGATCGCTTGGGCGCATCTCAAATTAGTTCATTGGTTTGCGATCGGGTCACAGCAGCTGCTCACAGTTATAGTTATTGGTGGGAGCACGAATTTTCTATTGAACACGATCCTTCTCAAATTCGTGGTGAATCCAATTGTTTTCGCTATCGGCCTCGTCCTTGGCACTTAATTCGTTTTAGCGAAAGGTCCGATGACATTGTCGAAGTTGTCGCCATGACTTTCGTCGCATGTTTAATCACAGGAACCAATCTGCAGGTAAGTCTTGCATCGGAGAACGACGAACTGGCCCGTCTTATGGATCAATTGGGCCCGCTTGTGTTCAGTAAAAAAGTCGAGTCCGACGCCGAATTGGCTGCGCGGTTAGCCAATTTGGAAGGAGGCAGCATCCGAGTCGTTGGATCTTTCGAAACCGAAATTCTTGCCCCGGGAAAAATTGGCAATATTCCGGTTCTTCGCAATCCCGTGCTGGCCAATGGTCGCATCGAGTTGTTGAATTATCTCCGCGAACAATCGGTGACCGAAGTAATTCACCGCTATGGCAACATAGTTTGAATCTGCGATCTCACGCGATTCTTGCTCACACTGCATTTTTTTGACAATGAGTCAAAATATGGCTTTCCACGTATTTCGCATTTTTTTGATTAAAAACAAAAAAACCTGTCCTCACCGTCCCCTTATCTCCGCCTGGAAAAACAGAAAAAATGACAACCTGTCAAAAAAACAAAGGCGGATTAAGATGAGAACTACTTTTAACTCAGTAACATTGGCGATGGTTTTTGGTCTTGTTGCCAGCGGGCTTTTTGCTCAAGGCAATTTCACGGCGGAGTTGGATGATGGTGACTTGTACATCATCGGAGAAAACAATACCGACCAAGCATTAGGAATCGAAGGTACAGGCGTCGACGGCGAATTTCGGTTGCTGGCGCTGGGAAACGGCACAACGGTCAACGGACTACAACTCGTCACATTTTCAGGCGTCACAGGAGATGTGACCATTGATTTAAGATCGGGCAACAAATTGTTAGTCATGACGGCGGCAAGTTCCCAAACTCTCAAAATCTTTGGCGATTTTGAAATCAAGAACCGGGGCAACTTTCCGGCCATCATGTTGCTGGATGAAATCGACGTGGAAGGACGCACCGATGTCAAAACAAAAAATGGAAACGACGCTTTGATTATCCATGAGTCGTGGTTTAGTGATCGAGTAAGAATCAATACCGGTAACGGCAACGATGTCGTCCAAGTCGGGTTTGAAACAATTTTAGAAGATGAAATCGAAGTAAAAGCTGGTGGTGGAGCGGACTACTTCATGGCGTTCTTGATGGATGTCTTGGGAGAAACCGACGTTCGCATGGGAGGACAAAACGACACAATCGGGCTGTACAATTCTGACCTGGGTGATCTGTCAGCCAACGGCAATGGCGGCAACGATGCCTTGGAAGTCTTCGATATCGCCACATTCTCCGAGCGTGTACGTTCGATCGAAGAAGATTACAACGGCGGATTGCCTGCGATGTTTGCCGAAGCACGTGCTGCCAACGCCTCTTTTGACGAAGCGGTTACATTGTTTACATTCTTCAATCTGGCAAACTAAAACGAGCAGCGTTCCAAAGCGATTCAAGCAAGCATGAATGACAACTCATGCTTGCTTTTTTGTTTGCATATCTGGCAACGGTTTCAATTTCCGGGCCCACAAATGCAAGCGTTTCAATCTGTGACAAAGCATCTCGTTTCGAGACAAAACGACGTAAATACATCTGAATACACTGAATTCTTAGTTGGAACGGTAATTGCTTAAGACAGGTTTGCACCGAGCACTCGCATCTTGAAAAACAAAGTAATTCCGGCGCTATAGATTGCGAGCTTGCGATGCCCGTCCAACCAAACATCAATGCGTTTCAACCACCTTTCTTTTTTTTCAGCAACGACAACAACAAAAAGATTCAATTTGTGAGCCCTTCCGTATTTGACATCCTAGGTTTCACTCCAAATGCGCTCGTCGGTCGCGATTACATTTCGTTGTTGGTAGACGGCCACCCTTTGAATCAAAAAGTACTTGAGTACCACCACCAAAGATTTGCCGGTGACGGCAACCAGACTTTCCAAGTAGTTGTTCTTGCTGCCGACGGTTTGGCCAGAACATTGCAACTGCAAACTTATGGCGAATGCGGTGCCACCGGAGACGTAATCACCAATCATGGACTTGCCCAAGATGTCACAGCGACAATGCAAATGCCTGAGAATATCGGCAAGACGTTTCACAAGCTGATTGAATTTGAATCGCGACTAACGGAAAAAGAAAAACACGTCCTGCATCTTGTCTTGATCGGGCGGCTGAACAAATCGATAGCTCGAGAACTTTCCGTCTCCGAACGTGCGATCGAAATGGCACGTTCCAGACTGATGAATAAGTTCGAAGCGGAAACATCAGCTCAATTGATCGCCAAGGCCGCCGAACTACGTACGCTAAAGCGTGTCTTCGCTGGGCAAAACCTCGTTGCCTGAGAGACTTCGGAAATCCGAAACTTGCATTGCATTGATGGTTGGTTATCCTGTCGGCGGAGAGAGAGTTAGTCAAATGACTGGCGATCTGGCAGCGGAATTGGGTCTCCCGCAATTTACTGATTTCGTTGCCGTTCACCTTTGGATCCACATCTTTGATTGGTAATTCACACTGTTTTTTCAGTGGAGTACCTCGTGATCGGCTTCGCCCGCCGATCACATTTTTCTTTGCCGTTTAATTCTAGGAAATCAATCAGAATCAGTGGTTTCGCGTTCGGCTGTTTGGTTGGCTTGTTTAATCAAGTTAGCCCTTACACAGGCTCGACGGATCCAATACCCGAAAACACCGGCTCCGGAGCTGAGAATGGCAATCAGCAAACATGGCTCGATCAGAAAAAAATGATGGGCAGACCACTCGGAAGCGGCACAGATTTGAGCGTAAAAAACGGTCGACGCAAGCACTGCTGCCAGCAATGCCAACAACAAAATTAGGCTTGTGTCGACAATCCCTAGCGCCGCCTGCCCCGACCACCGGGCTTGATCCATTGGAGTCAATGTCGAGCCACCATCAACATCATACTCCTGGGGACCACCTAAACTGTCGTTTTCTCCCATATTAAACAATCCCGGCAGTCTGCGCAAATCTGTTTCACTGAAACACTAACCGACAAGTGGCAAAGTATATATCGCCGATTTACTCGAAAGGATCCAAAAAAGTGTCTTCATGCGACTTGCCATAATAGCGCTTACCATCTTGTGCATAGTGTCGGGCTGCAGCCGTAACCGTTACCGGCTGTGGGCCGATCGGGATGCGCGTTGCTTGATCGATAGCCGTCAAACATCGCCGGAATGGGAAATACCTTGTCGTGCCGTTGAAGCTCCGCCGGAATCGCGCATGCATGACTTCCAACATCCAGATTTTCCCTGTGGCCGCCCGTGCGATGACGCCGCGGCTGCACGATACATGAATTGCTCTTATTGTTATCGGGGTTCAAAATACTGGGATCGTTTCAAAGAATCCGCGGCCATTGAGCAATTGCATTGGAGCGAGTATTTGCCTATTGATGAAGAAGGCGAATGCAAGATCGATCAACAACGGGCCGTCAATCTTGCGCTGCTACACAACCGAGACTACCAAACCAGTTATGAGCAACTCTACCTCACTGCTCTCAACCTCAGCCTCAACCGCTACGACTTTCATTCACGATGGTTTGGCGGCAATGGGACCAACTTTGACGCCACCGGAGATGGCGTGTTGGCGTCCCGTCTATTCGGGACCAACAACAACTTAGGATTCAGTCGAAACTTTGTTGGAGGTGGGCAACTGTTGACGAACATTGCAAACTCCTTCGTTTGGCAATTTGGCGGGGGACCCAACACACAATCCGTGGCCAGCAATCTTGTGTTTACCTTGACTCAGCCGTTGTTGAGGGGCGCGTTTCGCCACGTGAGGATGGAGAGTCTTACCCAGGCGGAACGGTCATTGCTGTATGGCATTCGTGACTTCGTACGTTTTAGGCGCCAATTTTATCTGAGCACGGTTTCACAATACTTGTCGCTATTGACCATCGTTCAAGGCTTGCGCAACTCGCGGGCAAAACCTGAATTCACTTGAATTGAACCTCATGGAAACTCAAGAATTGCAACTGAGAGACCAAGCGTCGCAAATTCAAGTCGATCAAGTTTTACAAGAGTATCAACTGGGCCGACTCAACGTTCTATCATCCGAACAAGGGCTGCAAGACGCGCTTGACAATTTTAAATTCTCACTAGGCCTTCCACCGGAAGCCCCCATCGTTTTGGACGAGACGATTCTGAAAGACTTCGAACTCAATGATCCAGAACTCGAGACTTTGCGAACTGAAGTCGACGGGGTTTACGATCAGCTTCGCCAATACCTACCTCCTGAAGAAGCCCCCCAAGACGTACTCCAAAACGTAGCCGACGAGATTTTACCTTTGATGGAAAAAGCTCGAGACATTTTACCTAGCGTTGTCGACGAGTTGAAACGATGGAAAAAGAAAATCGCCACCGAACTGGATGACGTACTAGTCGACCGCGACACACGTTTTGACTTGGAACAACAACAAACTCTGTTTGCCCGAGTTGAAACGACGCTGGGAGAACTTGAGACAGAACTCGCGGAAGCCTATCAAGACGCCCAAACGTTGGCAGAACAGTTGGGACAAAACGACCCCATCACCAATTGGCGGCAACTACAAACACTGATCGGCGGTCGAGTAAGCAATCAAATCACCGCACTTTTCGTTTTACAAAATCAAATTCGTCTGTTCTTAATTGAATTGAAGCCATTCAACATCGACATCGAGTTCGCTGTAGAAACGGCACTTTGCAATCGTTTGGATTTGAAAAATCAACGCGGTTTTGTCACCGATGCATTTCGGCAAGTTGAAATTGCCGCCGACGCTTTACAAAGCGATCTAAATGTTTCGGCAACTGCCAACCTAGCAACCGATCCAACACGCACCAATCCAATCCGGATCGACAGTTCAGCCGCTAGTTACCAAGTCGGCATGCAGTTTGACGGCCCACTCGATCGTTTTGCCGAACGAAATGTCTATCGTTCTGCCCAAATTTCCTATCAAAACGCGCGGCGCGACTTTATTGGGCTGAAAGATCTTGTTAAAAACTCGCTACGCTCGTCGGTCCGCCAATTGAAAATAAATCGCTTGAACTTTCAAATCAACCGACAACAATTGATAACGGCGACACGGCGAGTGGATGAGGCTCAAGTAAATTTGAGAGCACCGGTCGATGCCGGAGGTATTTCGACCAGCACAACCAGGGATTTGCTGGAGGCTCTCCAAGCACTTTTAGATGCAAGAAACGGATTGATTCAAAGTTGGATCGACTATGAGATTTCGCGAATCACACTATTCGTCGAAATGGAGATGTTGTACCTCGACGATGGCGGAGTTTGGATAAATGAGCGATACAATCCGCAGCAAGACCGATCCATCGAACAGCCAGAATCCACACCTCCCGAAAACGACGGAACCGAATCCGCCGGTTCCCAGCCCTCACCTGGAAACCAACCCTCCGCAGAAGCAGAAGCTGACCCTCGATTCGACTATTTTGAAGACCTACCCTCCGAATCCATCGGTCCGCCCAGCGCCCGTTAAACGACCAGTCTACCGTTGGCTGCTGCGGCTCTTTTTTGTCGCTGTTTTCATTGGTCCTTTGTGGTGGCTTTCCAGTTTCTTGTGGTCGAGCAACCAGAACATAACCGAAGGGATTGCAACTTACGTCGTATCCAAACGCAAATTGGTTGACACTGTCGTCGAGAGCGGCACGCTGGAAAGTCAAAGTAAAGTCGATGGCATTGTGAACTGCACGGATGGCAAAACAAAATCACGTATATTGTCGATGAGGGAACCACCGTCGCAAAAGGCGACATCGTTGTTAAGTTCGATGCCAGTACAATAGAATCAGTGATTGCGGTTAAAAAAGTAAAAGTAAACAACGAACAAGCGGCCGTTGACGAAGCTCGAGAACAAATCGCGGTGCAAGAAAATAAAAACGAAAGCGATATCCAGGCCGCGAAACTTGAAAAAAACTTAGCCGAACTCGATCTTAAAAAAATACAAAGAGGGCGACTACATGGCAGAAATTGCCGAATTGGACCGTAGTATTGCTGAAAGCAAAGCTGCATTGGAGCAGCGCAAAGAAGAACTCAAAAACATGCGGATCCTGGTCAAGAAAGGATACCGCGAACCTGAACGCTTGGTCCAAATGGATCAGGCCGTTAAGAGCGCAAGGTTCCAGGTCGATCGCGATGAGCAGAAAAAAGAAGTTCTGACGAAGTTCACGTATTTGCGACAAATTACGGAATTGGAATCAAAATCCAAAGAGGCCGTGCGGAAACTGGTGCGTGCGGAAGCAACCGCAAAGGCCGAAATGACAAAGGCCCGATTGAAGCTTGCTGCCGCAAAGGAACGGCTGGAAATCGAATCCAAAGAACTCAAGGAAGAGGAACAACAACTCGAAAAAGCAGTCATTAAAGCAACTCAATCCGGTACCGTTGCCTACGCCAACCATCGCTGGATGGACCCCGAATATCGCATTCGTCCAGGTGGCAGCGTACACCGAAGGCAAACGGTTTTTCATTTGCCAGACATGTCTCGCATGCAGGTGCAACTTGAAGTCCATGAGTCCCTGATCAACAAGTTGAAGGTCGGGCAAAAGGCAATTATCCAGGTCGCGCCGTTTCCCGATCAAAAATTTAATGGTCGAATCAAGAAGATCGCCGACCTTGCTCGCAGTGATCGAAACTCCGAAGAAAAAGCATACACCGCAATTGTGACGATCGATGACTTTCCTCCGGACATCAAACTGAAACCAGGGATGTCAGCGGAAACTGAAATACACGTCCGCACGCTTAAAGATGTCATCGCGGTCCCCGTTCAAACCGTCACTCAAATCGCCGGCAAGGAATTCGCTTACGTCAAACGCGGCAACCAATTTGTTCGAACGGCAATCAAAGTTTCGGAGGGAAACGAATCGTTCTTGGTGCTCAACGAAGGCTTGGAACTGGGTGACGAAATCGCCATGGATGCCTATCAACGAGGGCTGTCCGATATTGAAAACGAAAATATCGACGACTTAAATCAAACCGAGTCTGAGTTTGCAGACGAAGATAATGCCAACGAAACTGAGGGGAATTTCACCGCAGAATCGGAGGCCAATTCGTCCGAACCTGATAGTAAAACGACGGAATCTGATCCGACAACCAGCCGATCTCCTCAAGAAGCCGATCAGCAACCCGAAGTTAAAAACAAGGAATCCACGGAAATCGGAATGACGAGCGATGAAAGTGCGGCGATCATCACAGACGAGTCGCTATAGACGATATGCAAAAGACAAAAGCACTCTTCAATACGGCCATTCGCAGCCTGCTGCTTCATCGTTTGCGCTCACTCTTAACCGTCCTAGGACTCGTTTTTGGCGTAGCATCGGTGATCATCATGTTGGCCGTCGCCGAAGGCGCCAGTGATGAAGCTCAAAAGCAAATCGAGTCGTTAGGGGTCTTGAACATCATCGTTCGCAGCCAGAAACCAATCAACAACGATCAAAACGAAGAGCAAAGTTGGGTGGTTTCGTATGGATTGACGTTTGGCGATTTGCGCCGCATTACCGAAACGGTAAAAACCGCGAAATTGGTGACGCCCATGCGAGAGTTCGTTCAGACTTGCCGCCGAGAAACCAATGCATTGGACTCACCGGTTTTGGGAATTCACGCCAACTACGACGAACTCAATCGCCTGGAATTGTCAAAAGGTCGCTTCCTGGAAAACGCGGATTTGAAGTATCGGCGAAACGTCTGCGTCATTGGAGCTGACGTAGCTGAAGAACTGTTTGGTTACAAAGAACCACTCAACTCAAGTATTCGTATTGGCCCAACGCATTATTTTCGAATCGTGGGCGTTACCAAATGGCGAACGCCTTCAGCCGGTGTGGGTTCCAGTTTGTCTGCCCAAGACTTCAACAAATTTGTTTATATTCCACTAACAACCGATCATGCTCGGTTTGGAGAAACGCTTTATCGCCGGCAGCAAGGACAGTTTTCGGCAGAGAAAATTGAGTTGAGTCAAATTACGGTCGAAGTCGATGAAACAAGGAACGTACAAACGACGGCCCGTGTGCTGAAGAGCTTGCTGGCGCGCGTCCATGACAAAGATGATTTTGCAGTCGTTGTTCCCTTGGACCTGCTAGAACAATCCAAAAAAACGCAACAAATTTTCCGTTACGTGCTGGGAAGCGTGGCCGCCATTTCTTTGTTGGTCGGTGGCATCGGAATCATGAATATCATGTTGGCGACGGTCAGCGAGCGACAGCGAGAAATCGGAATACGCCGAGCCCTAGGCGCCAATCGGACGGATATCATTACACAGTTCTTGATCGAAACCGTTGTATTGTCATCCGTTGGCGCTGGTATTGGCGTGGCTTTGGGACTTTCCGTTCCTTCGTTCGTCAGCTGGGCCTCCAACTTGCCCACCAAAATCACGTGGTGGAGTCCCGTAATTGCCACTGCATTTGCACTGGGAACTGGGATCTTATTTGGAATTTATCCTGCCAAACAGGCCGCTCAAATGGACCCGATCGAAGCGCTGCGAAGCGTATAGAGCACCCACCGTTCTATTTTGCCCGAGAAACTCTTTTCCGCCATTCGGCCGCTGCCGGCTTAGCGGTTCGGTCTTCCCGATAAATGCCCCAGTGTTTCTCAACTTCCGCAGGATCGTCACCGCCCTTCCAAGGCTCATCGAACGCCTCGAAATAAAAATAGGGGACACGATTTTTGTCAGCCCACTCAATGAACGCTAACAAGAACTTCGTTTGCTCGGCCGCGCCAGGTTTGCCTTTAATCAATTTGGCTTGCTCACCATGGTTGGCTTTTTGAGTCGCCCAACCGCATTCACCAATCACAACGAGATGGCTGGGATGCTTCTTCTGAACGCGCTTGTACTGTTTCTCTGTCCAGGAAACGGCATCGGGCAATTGCTCGCCTAACCACATGGCATAAGCATGCGTCACAATGAAATCCAGTTCGTCGGCGAGTCGCTTACTCTCGTCCGTGGTCCAATACTTGAAATCATCGGCTACCGTCACGGGCTGCTTGATTTGGTTGCGGATGTTGCGCACGTATCGGATCAAGGTGGGCAACTCAACTTTGTGGAACGACCAAAACACCTGAGTCTCGTTGCCAACACTCACCGCCGCCACCACATCCGGAAATTCATTTGCCAACTCAATCGCGCAATCGACTTGATCCTGATTCGCCGATTTTTGTTTGGCATCATTTTTCTCGGTAGCAATCCAGGCCCCAAGCATTAATTTGAGCTCAAGCTTCTCTTCTCGAATGACTTCACAGACCCGACGCGCAAACGGCTCCGTTCCATACGTCCGGATCATTTGCCAACGATCCTTCTTAAGAATCTGCAAATCTTCAAGGATTTGGCTCTTTGTCGGACCAACGCCCGTTTGTGGACTCTGTCCTCTACGATACGGCCCGTAAGAAATGCCGCGAGCACGAAACGGACTCGAAACTGGCGCAAAAACCCGCCGATTTTTCGATTCAATGGTCTGGGCCGTCGGTTCTTGTGAGACCAAACTTGAATTCGCAGCTAACCACGGCCCAAAAGTAAAGGCGACAAACAATGAGAAGTGAGTTTTCATAAGTCCAACCTTCGGTGACGGTTTCCCCGCAAATAAAAAACGGACTGACTTTAAAAGTCAGCCCGTATCAACGCTACTCAATCAACGCAAATTTCGGAGATCAATTGAATCCCTTAACGGCGACGACGCGCCAAAGCACACAATCCGCTGATTGCCAGCAATGCAGCTGATGCTGGTTCTGGAACGACGCTCAGCGAAGCGTTGTCAACAAACAAATCGCCAGGAGTACCGCTCGCTGAAAAAGTTTCAATGGCGATTACGGGAACAACCTTCGCTGTTCCAGCCGGTGCGACTGCTGACAATGAGAAGGTTTGGTAGCTGTCGGTCAACAATCCGCCAATCAAAGTGTTCGGAGTCGCAGAAATAAGTCCATCGGCTGCATCCAAAAACTCAAGGCGGAACTCTGCACCCATGGGGAAAGAGGCGCCACTGTTGGAACGAGCATCGAAACTAAATGTGTATTCCGCGCCAGCGTCGCCAGCAACACGTTGGAAGACCCCTGAAAATCCCATTGCAGTACCGTCATTGGCAATACTCAGGTGGTGCATGCCATCAGTCGGGTCAATCGTACCGGAGTAGCCCATGTCACTGGTGCTGAAGGTTCCAGTTGAACCCACTCCAAAAAAAGCGAACCAGTTCGGGGCGTTGGGATCGCCGTACTCAAGTACTGATTCGAAACTGGCATTGGTAAGATCCGCGTCGGCGCGCTCGGACAACATGCCGATGATTGCCATGAATGACAACGCAATGGTGATTTTTCTTAGATGCATTTCGAACTCCAGAATGCAAAAGTGGATTTGGTGCAAATACCTAATTTTAATGCAACAGGCCCCTTGAGCCACATTAGAGTGGCTCTTAGGACGTGTTCTCTCTCTTCCTTTACCCTATTCAAGAATCTGACTACAATCAAGAAACCGCTCCCAAAAAAGCTTTAAAAAAACGAAACCGGTAAGAATTTGATGGCAACGCCCATATCTTGAATCCTAAAGCTTCGTTCTTGGCCAAATCCAACGTGATATCAGTGAACTTCCAATCAACGAAACTCGTTTCAACAATGCAAAAACTTCTAATCTTCATCAGCCTAGTGTTGTGTTGGGCCGAACTCGCACTGGGCCAACCACAGCATTCCGGCTACCAGATTTCTTGGTTTGACCAATTCGACGGTGATTCGTTGGATCTCTCAAAATGGTCACCTCAATTCTCCACCAACCCGACCAACAATTCGTTGCATGCGTATCTGCCGGAAAACGTCACAGTGTCGAATGGCAATCTGGTTATTGTCTCGCAGAACCAACCATTCGGTAATTTGCCCTATCGCAGTGGGCAAGTGATTAGCACGTCCGCCAGTCGATTCGGTCGATTCGAAGTCCGTGGCAACTTACCGACGTCCAATGGAATGTGGCCGGCAATATGGCTATTGCCCGATGCGCCATGGCCCAGTCAAGGTGAAATCGACATTATGGAAAACCGCGGTAATCAACCGATGTTGACTAGCAGTGCGTTTCACTATGGCACCAACCCGCCGTTCTCGCATTTCTTCGTTTACGAAGAATTTCAAATAGCCAACAACAGCGATCTGACTAATTTTCACGATTCGTTCCATACATATGCGGCCGAATGGGACCCGGATCAAATCCGCTATTACGTCGACGGCGTTCATTATTACACGGTGCGCGACGAGCAAGTCCAACACTTTTTGTCCACCGGACAGACTAGCCCAATGCGATTAATTATTAACACAGCGATCGGCGGAACGTTTCTCCCCAATCCCGATGGCTCCACGCAATGGCCTCAGACATTCGAAATTGACTACGCCTACGTTTACGATCGCGTCGGCGACCGGGAGCTTGAACTGGAAAACACCGACTTTGAAACCAACAACGGCTCATTGTCAAATTGGTCTCTTTTTGGGGCCCTTGGCTACAACGTCAGTAGCGACAATTCCCAGGCTCAGTCGGGGCAAAATTCAGCGAAACTGTTTGGGCAGTTCAATGGCGACCTAAATTTCAGTGGAATGGAACAAGGCGTTTCCGTTCAAGGCGGCGATTCTTTGCGATTGCAAGCGAGTGCTTTGGTTCGGTCGGCCGATAGCATCGCCGGCACCGGGAACCAAGCTTTCCTAAAACTAGACTATTATGACAAACAGTATGGCGCCTATGGCTCAGCCAATTACATCTCTTCACAAGAAATCGTTTTGGCTGATGGCTCGACGCCGAATGATCAGTGGATTGAACAAGAGCTTTTTGCGACCGTCCCCGCCAACGCCGTCGAAGCGCGGGTCGCGATCGTGTTTCGACAAGTCAATAACTCTGGGGGCGCCGTCTACATCGATGACATTGAGTTCGAGAATTTTTCCAAGTCCGACATTCTTGTTCCCACAAGCTTAAGTGTCGACGCTGGCCAGGTGCAAAGCGGTTCTTTGGGCGATCTTGTTGTTAGCGACGACAACCGCCTAAGAATCCTGGCCGGGGATTTCTCCGATGACAACCTGCCGATTGAATTGACGTTTCTTTCCGAACCATCCAGCGTTGCCAACATCAATTCAATGCAGTTCGAATTAGAAACGTCGGCAAATACCGGTAATCTGCGACTACAGGTTTTAGCATACAACTTCCAGGCCAATCAATTCGAACCGGTTGCCAACCGCCCGCTCACAACGACAGATGAGCCAGCAACGATATTTTTGGTAAGCCAACCAGCAGCATATTTAAACGCCAGTCACCAAGCCAGTTTCAAGCTACAGGTCTCGGCAGCGGGGCCAACCCTATTTTATCCTTGGTCACTTTCTGTCGACCAAATGCGGTGGGTCGTAGAAAGATAATCCCAACGCCAATTTGACCAACAATTATTCAAACCGGATGTCGTCAAGATAGATCGTCATGGGTTGTGCGTCAGCCGTAGTCGACAATCGAAAACAAGTCGTTATCCTGCGCATATCGACGTTGGCAAAATCAATGTGGAACTTTTTCCAATACTTGGAAAGCCGGATTCTCTTTTCTTTGGCAAACGTGTCCGCGTTTTCGCTCGATTTCGGCTTGCCAATTCCGACGACCACTTCTTCTTGCCCAGTGGTCCCCTTGGCCCAAAACACAAGACGCTGGGCGCCCATGACATCGATTCCCGTTTCATCGTTGAAAGCAAAACTGGCCGATGCATCGTTCTTGGTCTGCCACCGAATACAGTCGATTCCGGACTTGGGATGATCGGCAAACTCCAAGTCAAGATCGGCGTCGCAGCCCCGCTGGACAACCACAATCATTTGACCGACCTGCGAATCTCCGTGAACAACAAACGGCAATTGAATTTTTTTTCCAGGTTGAGCCAACGGCTTGTATTCTACTTTGAAAGCGATGTTAGCCGTTGCCGACAATTGCTTAGAATCCGTAGCGATTGCATAGAGCCGATACAACCCAGATTCTTCAGGCGCATTCAATTGAACAACGTTGCCCTGTGACTGGCGAATGACTCCATCCATCGGCTTGGGCGTCGGCTTAAAATCGCCATAGGTAATGTAAGCATCCGCTTCCGGTCGCACCACCCACTCGAGCGCCACATCGTCCCCATCGGGGTCCGAAAACGACGCCTCAAACCGCAGAATCTCGCCAGCATTGACAACATTGCGGCCCTTATTTTTTAACGAATGAAACACGGGCGCTCGATTTTTTGGTTTCACTTCAGCCCATAACGATGACATCTGGTTTACGACGTTCGTTTCACGTCCGTCTTCGAGCAGCATCCCAAACCAAGTGGCTGTCGCTTCCATCTTCTGCCCCCAAAGAAACGAATAACTGCCCAGGCAATGAGTTTTGTCGGCAGCAAAGCTCAAGTACGACTCCCGATACTTTTCCGCTTTGACGTTACTAAAAGGTTCGACCACGGCGTTGATTTCGTCGCGTCCCGACTCCCACGGACCGTGAGGACCAAACTCGGTGACAATGTATGGTTTCTGACCTCCGGCACTCTTATACCGCTGGGGGATCGAAGCTGCGCCGCCGTAAGCATTGATCCCAATGATATCGACACTGGGGCAGTAGCGATGGATCGCTTGAACTCGGTTGCCTCCGATTTCTGCAACGACCGTCATGGTGGGGTGATTCGGATCGATTCGCTTGATCAAACGACATAGATGTTCAACGTGATACCAGATGGCCGGGTTATCGCCGCTGCCGTAACCCTCCATTTCGTTACCGACCCCCCAAATCAGCACGGCAGGATGGTCCTTAAATTTCTTTACAGCATTGAGAACTTTCTCGATTTGTTCGTTGACCTGATTGTAATCCTGATAGTCATAACCGCGCGTCGCATGCTCCAGCCAAATTCCAACCGCGACACTAATTCCTTGTGCGTGGGCTTCATCAAGTCGTTGCTTCGTGGTTTCACTGACTCCCCAAAGGCGATTAGAATTCCCGCCCTTTTCACGCAGCAACTTGAGCGATCCCATACCCCCGGCCCCCTTGATGTAATAGGGTTTGCCGTCGCGAGTCATTTTCCAGCGGCCGTCGTTAAACTCAACTTTGACTGGTATTGGAGTCCGTGGAACAGTTTGACCATTGGTACTCCCTGTTGAAATCAGTAGAGCAAACAGAGCTACGCAAACAAGACGCATTGACGATTCACCTAGAATACTAGGACGGATTAATTGAAGGGAATGCAACTTCAATCAGACGGATGGACCCATTTCGCGCAAACAATGCCTGGCTTTGTTGTGCCGAAAGCTCATTCGCACCTGAACACTCGGTTTTACCATCTTGGTAATGAACTTTGAGTTCGCTTGTGTCGGAGTAAAAGTACTGAATGGGAACGCCGCAGAACGTAAAAGCAAACCGTCGCTCGGAAACCGAGATAACATCTACCGAATTCGTACCGAAATTCCAGGTCGGCAACTCTGAAACAGCTTGGCAGAACTCTTCTCTTTCCAACAACGAGGGGCTAAATCGAATTTTTCCGTCGGCAACCCGTACCCCCATTTCGGTAAATCGGGACAGAATGTCTTCCTTGACTTGTCCAGTCATACCAGGCTGTTGGGCACCGGCATGTTCTGGTGTATGTGAATAAGGATCGGAAGGAAACGCCCCGTATTCGATCGGCGGCTTCTCAGCACCCAAGCCGCGTTGAATGCCACGAAAATGGCACTTCAATGAAGAAATAACTGACGCGTCATCATTCGCGCCTTCAGCAGCCGTATAAATTTCCGATACCGCCAACAACAATTTGGAAACCATGTGCCAGTAAATCGACCCTAAGCCTTCGTAAGCAAAAAAAGTACCTGATCGGCCAGTGAATTGATGGTGGCAGAAGACATTTTCAAAGATATTTCCAATTTGGTCGCCTGCGCCTTCAAGAAACTCGTCGTACTCCCCCGATCCGCGAAGCGATTCCACGGCTTGTTCAACATCGGCGCGGTTTCGAAAATCCCCATTAAAGTGGCAGTTCCCGAAAATATCCTTGCGGATGATTGATTGATCGCCGTTGCTCAACAGTTCTTGCAACAATCGCGACTGGTTAATCAAGCCCGAAGTCACGACATTTTTCTCTGTAAACCTTGGCAATTCCCGGTTGGGGTACAGCATGTAGCTACCTTGATCTTCCCGATACAACGCGCTCTGTCTCAACGCATTCAACACTTCAATCGCTTCTTGAGGCGAAAGCAAACCCGAACTAAGTACCGCCACTTGCCCTTCGAGCATCTCATACAATCGCTCAACCTGAATCTCACCTTCGACGTCCATTGACATCAAATTGTAAGAGTGAAATAGTCCGTCAGATCGTCGGTTTGAGAAAATCGTACCATCCAAAAGACGACAACACTGATCGAAAAACACAACGATCGAATCGATCGAGGTTTCTTCCACTTCAGAACTCAATCCTGAGGCATACAAGCGGTCCCGATACTTGCTTCCGGCCAACGACAAATCCATTACGATTTGGTGGCGCTGGGCCGGAGATATGCTGATTTCCTCACTGACGACATGCGGCGAAATTGCTACTTGGATGCGGTTCATAAAGACGGCAATTTCTTTTTGTATCGACAGTGAAGTTGCATCCTGTTGCCGCAACCAATTCCGCAAGAAACCGACGTACCGCCTCATGTAACACACCGTCACCACCGACAGCCCATAGCCGACCAGCGCATTGTTGGCATCGTTCCATTCTGGTCGTTGGGTGTTCAGCCAAATGCCGCCGCCGGGTACAAAGTTAGACATCTTGACCAAGAATGTGAGCAGCAGCTTTTCTGCTAAAGACGCGGAATGAATGTTGCCCTGATTGTCTTTCAACAGTTTACTATCGTTGCCAAACTGCTCCGCTTCGCTGGTCAATTTTGCTGACAATTCGAAGTCGTACTCGACCGTCTCACGAGGATTTTCAAGAATCTGATCAATCGGTTTGATACGGTAAGGCACATTGGCATAAACAAACAAGCGATCGTTCAGCATCGCATCCAACTGGCCTGGGAAAAACTGATTCGAAAGTTCAAGTAGCTTGCAAAGGTAGATGATTTGGTGGTCACACCAATAACCGATGTTAGCCCATGGATTCTCCGGCTCCGGTGACTCCCATTCAAATCCATTCTTCGTCACGCGGTAGGGATTGTAGCCGTCTGCCGTTGACGCATTTACGAATCGACAAATCATGCCCTGCACGAACTGCGGATAAGAATACGCCAAAGCTTCCCAATTTTGAAAGATGTCTCGCCAATTCCCCTGATACGCGTACGAACGATTCCCCGCCGCTAAATGGGACTCAATCGAAAACTTGTTCCATGGTCGCGTGGGGTCACCGTGACGACGACTAAATACCAACGGCAAATACTCCATGACAATCCGCTTGAGATGCTGATCGGCGTGCGCGTCGATTTTACTCAACATGTCATTGCGATTAATTTTGTCCGGAAGTTGCTGCAATAACGCTTCGCTGCGGGTTGCAACTTCACGATTTGCGATTTCTACATGCCGACGCAAGTCTTTAGTGCAAATCTCGTAATCGTTGCCAGGGACCCCGCCGCGCATGACGTTAAACATGACATTGGCTTGATGCCGCAGTGACTTGCCAGGGCGATCAGAAACTTGAAATCCATCCGTCTTGGCAATCAGCTCGAGTAAGCGACTTTGACAAAGTTCGACTTCTTGTTGAACCTTCTCACAGATTTGGTCCGATTGAATTTGAGCCGCTAAATCGATCAATTCTGTCTGGTCGTGCTCCAAATCGGCGATAATGTCCCAATCCATTTCCCGCCGTGCCGGTAAATCAAAATTGAAGTTCAACAGGTAGTCGCCACGTCGACCCCGGACATCGGTTTCGGTCGCCACATCCTGGCCATCGATGAAACCGCAAACCTGCTGTTCGCTGAGCAGTACCGCATCGGGAACGCGCGTCGTCCAAGCAATGGTTGCTCGCAAACCTTCACTAGGCTCGGCCCGGTCTGTTGGAATCGAACTCAGGTAGTAAACGCCAATCCCAGTTTCCGTTAACTCGCTCTTTTTGTAGGCATTGATCAAATTACCATACTGCAACTGGAAACTTTCACCCACGCCATAGGGAACGATATTTTGGATACCGTCAATCAGCTGAACCGCCCAATCTTGATCGCCGTTGTTGATCAGTCGAGCCGTCCTGACAATTCCAAACTGATGAGAAAACGCCCAGCGATAACGAAACGTTAGCCCGAACTGAGAGTGAGTCTCTTCAAAACAAAGCTTGTTGCCCAATGGACTCTTATAAAGATTGCGTTGGATCCATTCTGTGTTCGGATTCGCGTCAGCAAACGGCTCCCAAATCGCAGCTGGACCGCTGTGCGATTTCAAACGAATGACGGTTCGTGGACCCGTTTGTTTGCGTGTCGAAACAATTTTGTCCGAGGAATAATAGGGAAACAGTGCATTGTTCGAATTCCGTCTTCCGGCCGTCAACGCACCATGGCTCGACACAAACATCCAGTGATTGCTCGAACTGGTCAGCGTCATCATGAATTCGGGCAGCAAATGCGAATTCGAGATTTTGACATACGCGTCACCGTCTAGTCGTACGAGATGGCAATCGTCGTAACTCCCAGGATCGGGATGCAGACTACTTGGTTTGGATACAGTGGTTGTCTTATTCATAGTAAATTAATTGGCCTCCCCAGTACCTTGCTTACGAGAACGGAGGTCCGATTCAATCGTCTTTAGGAACGAGTCACTAATGTTGTAAAAGAGCATCGCGACACAGGAAAAAATCAAAAAGATCGCGGGCAGAATACTCATCATGCTGATGATGCCATTGATGGTTTCTGTCGTTTGCGGTTGAGCGATATTCTCAATCGGTTCTTGAAACCCGATTGAACTCAGCGTCCATCCCGGTACGGCCGCGCCCAAAGCGCTTCCCAGCTTTTGAGAAAACGTGGCTGCAGCAAACACTAACCCCGTCGCCCGCCGGTGATTCAACCATTCGGAATAGTCGGCGACATCCGCATACATCGCCCACAGCAGAATCGGCATTGGCCCCGTGATAAACGAGCCGACGATATGCAACCCATACATCGCCCCGGTTTGGTCTCGGTCCAAAAAGAAGAAACCCGCCATACAGAATGCGTTGACAAACATGATCACGATCATTGACCATTTGTTGCCTAAAAATTTGACCAGCGGTTTGGTAAACAACATCCCAATTATGCTGGCGATGGTTCCGGCAACCAGAAAGTTTCCGAATTCGGATTCAACAAAGTACTTGAAGTAATAAGCCGTCGCGCTGCCACGCGTCCAACCCGCGAGGATTTGAAACAGGCCGACAAACAACAACACAATCCACGGACGGTTGCGAAGCAAATCCCGCACGTCTTGACCGAACGTTGCACTTTCGCTTTGTTCCGGCTGAACCCGCTCCTTCGTCGTCAAAAACGTGACAAAGAACAGGACGACCGCCGCCACGGCATAACAAACCACCGTCCAGAAAAACCCAGCCTGCGGATTGGATGTAATTGTCTTTTCGACCCCTTCCACCACAACGGTTTCTGTGCCACCAAAAAATTTAATCAATGGCTCGGTAAATTTCTGGACAATCAAGCCACCGAAGAATGCCAACACAAATCGATAGGTCGAGACCGTTGTGCGTTCCAACGAGCTTGTTGAAATGACCCCTAACAAAGCACCATAGGGAATGTTGACGGCGGTGTACGCCATGAAGACTAGCGTGTAAGTGATGTACGCGTAGATCAACTTACCGGTCGGTGAGAAATCCGGCGTATAAAATGTGAGAATGCCTGTGACCGCAAAAGGAATCGACATCCAAACCAGATAGGGCCGAAATCTACCCCAAGCCGTTTTGGTTCGATCAGAAATGAACCCAACCATTGGGTCATTGACGGCATCCCAGATCTTCGTAACGAAAAACATGGTTCCCGCAGCAGCTGCCGAAATACCAAACACGTCCGTGTAAAACAGCAACTGGAAATACTCGAACAATTTCCAGTAGAGATTCGAAGCGGTGTCACCGAGCCCATAACCAATTTTCTCAGTCACCGACAGCGTTTGGGATTCTGAAACCGCGGGTTGTGATCCGCTTTCGACGATCGAATTTGCCTCGTACGGGTTTTCGCCTGACGACATACGATTTCCTTCAGCTTTCAAATAGAAAATAAACGAACATCCCATACGCTCTAACAATCGTAAAAGCTGTCGGCGATCCAGCTAATTTATGGGAGCGGTTTCAATCCATCCTTATTTTGGAAACAATGGCGGCGAATGTCAACTAATGGTCAATAAAATAGGCAAATATTGACTTGAAAACTCAGTTTATGCCAGTTTTGGGGTCATATCTCCCCCTTCTTTCTATTTACAATTTGGAATTTGGTCACGCGTATTCCAATTCAAGAAAATCGGATGCAGAGAAAAAAGGTAACCATTCAAGACATCGCAGAAAAAGCGAACGTCAGCAAAAGCACGGTTTCTCGTGTCCTCAACAAGAGTACCTTGGTGAAAGAACACAAGCGTTTAGCAGTTCTCGAAGCGATGGAGCAACTCGACTTTCAGCCTAACCAAATGGCCCGCAGCCTGGCTGGTGGGCGTTCGATGACGGTCGGCGTGCTAACTCAAGATATTGGTAGTCCGTTTTATGACCTCGTGGCGCGTGGCGTGACGATCGGTTTACGGGACACTCAGTATTCCCCGATTTTCGTCGATGGCCAATGGAATGCAGAAGTCGAAGAAGCTGCGTTGGATACTCTACTGGACCGTCGCGTCGATGGCATTATTGTGATCGGCGGAAACATGTCTCTCGACGACCTTCAGAAAATCCAACAGCAAAAACCATTGATTGTCGTGGCTCGCGAGATCCCAGAATGGGATGAAAATTGCCTGTATATCGACAACTACAAAGCGGCGTATGAAGCGACTCAATACTTGCTGAACGAAGGCCACACTAAAATTGCATTCATTTCCGGAATCGAAGCCCAACAGGACTCCCAACGCCGAAAAGCAGGCTTCACACAAGCGTTGTTGGACGCAGGTTTAACTCCCAACCAGGATTTGTTTGTCGAAGGAGATTTCCAACCGGCCTCGGGGGTCACGGTCGCCAATCAACTCCTCGACTCCGGACTCAAATTCTCAGCTATTTTCGCTAGCAACGACGAAATGGCGATCGGGGCACGTTTGGCTCTCTATCGGCGAGACATCAATGTTCCCAACGACATTTCTTTGATGGGTTTTGACGACCAAGCGCTATCGGAATTTATGACGCCTCCGCTGACGACCGTGCGTCAACCGGCGTTTGAATTGGGGAACACCGCGGCTCAGGCCATGATCCAACAACTCGACGGTGAATCGTTCGAGTTTCCAGAATTCACGACCCAGTTAGTCGTGCGGGAATCAGTTGCCAAAATCTAGCCCGATATGTGTGTTTGATAACGGCCGTTGAACAATCTCGTGCGCTGCACAAAAATGCTTTTTTAAAAACTACGATCCATTTTGGAGTATTCCATGTTTGTACGACTATTACTTGCAATTTTTGTTATGGCCACATTCGCCGCATGTGAGCCGGTCTCGGTAGTCGGCAAACAATCCAATCAGAAAAAGGAAACCTCCAGTTCGTCTACAACGACCATCGAGTCACCATCCAAAACAGCTGGTTCTTCGTCGAAGCAAGATGACTCTGCATTGACCAATCCAGCCAAAGCAACTTTAAAGGCGCCCGCCACGTTCAAAGCCAAATTCGTTACGACCAAGGGTGATTTCGTTATTGAAGTCAAGCGAGAAATGGCGCCCAACGGAGCCGATCGTTTTTACAACATGATAAAGGCCGGGTTTTTCCAAGACATCGCCGTTTTCCGGGCCATTCGCGGTTTCATGTTTCAGTTCGGAATTCATGGCGAACCAAAAATTGCTCAGGCTTGGGGCAACGCGACGATCACGGACGATCCGTTTGTCGGCAATTCAAATGAACCTGGAACGATTTCTTTCGCCCAAACCGGCCGACCCAATAGCCGCAGCTCGCAAATGTTTATCAACTTGGGCAACAATGCCGCACTGGACCGTCAACGCCCGCCTTTCGTTCCGTTTGGTAAAGTGATTTCCGGCATGGAGGTCGTCAAGAATATTAATACCGAATACGGTGAGAATAGCCGCGAAGTGCAGGGCAACTTCCGCATGAAAGGGAATTCATACATTCGTGAAAAGTACCCCAAGATCGACTTCATCAAATCCGTCGAAATCCAAGAGTAGATTTGGCTAAGTCTGCCAAAATCGACAAACTCATAACACGAAACACGGCTCTGCTGGGCCGTGTTTTTTAATTTCCGGTTAACGCCTCCACACCGCAACCCGACGCCACTAAAAAGACGTTGTTGCTAAAAATCAGCAGCAATCGGACCGGCAAACTCACTCAATAATTTTGCAGCAGAATCATAGACGCGCTCGCGTGCGCCAGGTACCCACTCCATCAAGCTATCGGGAACAGGTTTTAACTTAACGCGTCGCAGAACATTGTTGGTGCGGTCTAACAGCAGCCGGTCGTCGTTGTAGTCGAACAGATACCTGACTTTCAAAAACACCGAAAAATAATCTTTCAGTTTTTCGGTCGGCCTTGTCGCCATCGCGTTAACGCGATTCTCAACGGATATCGGATCAACGGTACCGACGATTCGATAAAACTCATCGAGCTTGCCAGGGTTGTTTTCATGGAGGAACGCATCGAGCAGCAACTCGATAATTATATGTCCCATAAAACCGGGACGAAATCCGGGATCGTCCACTAACAACTCTCGTAACTCGACTGAGAATTCGATGCTCAGACTGACAAACGCTTCGCCTTGATGAAACCAGCGATCATCGTCGATGTGTTGGATAATTCCCGCCGCCAGACTTCGTGTTTGAACGTCGTCAGAGTCTAGAAAATCGGCAGCACCGTTTTTGCGGACCCGACAACGCCGGTCAACGGCCCCCAACCAATCAGGAATGGCACAACCGATGCAGTAGAACGCGTCGCGTGTTAAGAAAGGTAACGCATGAGCAAAGCTATTCATAAAAAGCGCCAATAGAACCTGGGCCTGTTAACTACATCCAACATCAGTCCACTCGAACTAAATACTTTCGACGTATTGACCGCAAATTCTATTGGAATGAAACGGGCAGCGTAATCAGGCAGGACGCCGCCATTTCTTGAACCGATTAGAGACACATCGGTCGTCCATTGACTACGCACCTAACGCTTGAGAAATCCGTTTGCAGGCAGCCAACAACGGCTGGACATAACGGTTGTGATCGGTAGAAAGACGATACAGCGGCACACTGACGCTGATTCCGCCGGCTGGTCGTCCACTACGGTCAAAGATCACAGCACCAAAACAGTGCACGTCGACGTCGGTTTCTTGATGGGCCGTTGCAAAACCAGTTCGGGCAATTTCGTCCAACTGAGCCGACAACGATACCGGATTAGTAATGGTGTGTTGAGTAAACTCGGGATATTCCATCGTCTCTAACAAACGAGCGCGATCTTCCGCGTTCATGTGAGCCAAAACGCATTTGCCAATAGCACTGGCATGCATTTGAACTCGGTTCCCAATGGTGCTGTTCAGTCGAATGGTTTGCGGGCTGTCTTGTTTTGCCACATAAACCAATTCGTTGCCGCAACGAATGGCAAGATGACAAGTCTCTTTTGTCAAACTGCTCAGAAGTTTTAATTCGGGTTCAGCAATTCTGGAAATATCGTTTTGTTCAAACGCGCGAGAAGCAAACTGAATCAGCCGAGCTCCCAGCTTGAACGTCTTCTTGGCCGTGCATTCTACTAATCCTTCAGACTCCAAGGCTTTCAATAAACGGTACAACGTCGGTCGAGTTAAATCGCTCGATTCCATCAACTGGTTGATCGATGGTGGCTCTTGAAACTCCGAAATCAACTGCATCACAGCAATCCCCTTGCTAAATGCGGCCGCTCCCTGAACGGCTGGAGCCCGTTTTGTCGTAATCGGTGTAGGTGCTTTCTTGGTGTTGGCAATCATCAATGTCTCTCTCTTCAATGGATGAAAATTAGGTGGGGAAACCTTGAGTATAATCACGGCCACAACATGATCAAGTTTCCAGATTGTGAGGGTTGTGATTTTTCCTATCTTTGTAAGTTTTCCAGGCTTTCTTGCAATGTTTCCAATTGTGACGCTCGATGTACGCTGGACAGACTGATTCGAAGCCGACTCGTTCCGTCAGCAACCGAAGGTGGACGAATGGCCGGCAAAAATACCCCTTGAGAAAGCAATGCTTCGGAAAACCGCAGCGCTTTATCGGCGTCGCCAAGTAAGATTGGAATTATCTGGCTTTGGGACTCACCGATCGAGAAACCTAATTCAGTCAAGAATTCCCGCGTAAAATTCGCCTGTTGATGCAGTTTGATTCGCCGCTCTGGCTCCGTGCGAACAACGTCCAAGGCGGCCAGCGCTGCCGCTGCATTAGGTTCCGGAAAAGCCGTAGAAAAAACGTAGGAACGCGCTCGATTGTGTATAAATTTAATCAGATTTTCGTTGCCAGCGACGAAGCCACCCACGCAACCCAACGCTTTGCTCAGTGTTCCAACCACCGCATCGATTCGTTCTGACACCTCTAAGTGTTCCGTCAATCCTTTTCCGCTCGCACCAAACACACCGGTGGCATGAGCTTCGTCCACCATCAACATCGCATCAAATTGATCGGCCAAGTCACACAAGTCAGGCAAGGGTGCAAAGTCGCCGTCCATGCTGAACAGTGAATCGGTCACAATCAATCGCCGCCGAAACGATTTCGATTCTTGCAAATGTCTTTTCAACGTCGCGGTGTCCCGATGTGGGTATACGACGACGTTCGCCCCGCAGAGCTTGCAACCATCGATGATACTGGCGTGATTGAGTGCATCGCTAAACACGACATCCGGCTTACCTGCTAAACCCCCAATGGTACCGATGTTGGCTGCGTAACCAGTCGAGAACAACAAAGCATCATCCCGCCCTTCAAATTTCGCCAACTCCGCTTCCAACCGCCGATGTAGCGTGCCACGCCCATTAACGAGCGGACTAGCTCCGGAACCAAACCCAAGTTGACTTACGGAATTCTGGACAGCCAATACCAATTTCTCATCCGCAGCAAGCCCCAGGTAGTCGTTCGATCCAAAATTGATAAATTGACGTCCAGCCAATTGTATCATTCCCGCAACGGGAGGACTTTCGCGCGTGCAGCGATGTCGCAGGAGCTTTGATTTTGCAAGCTCGTCAATCTCGTCATCGATCCAAGTTAAACGGTCCACAAATTCTTTTTCAAATACCTAAGATGAAAACACTGATTAAAAACGCCACGGTCGTCATGAAAGATGAAACGGCCGTTGTCGATGTCTTGCTGGATGAAGGCAAAGTCGCTCGGCTTGACCCCAGCATTTCAATCGTAGCCGACCAAACCGTAGATGCGGAAGGGCTGTTCCTGATTCCCGGAATAATCGACGACCAAGTCCATTTTCGCGAGCCTGGACTAACTCACAAGGAAGACTTGGCGCACGCCACCCGCGCATGTGCCAAAGGGGGTGTAACCAGTTTTTTGGAAATGCCAAACACGGTCCCCAACACGATCGATCAGCAGCAGCTTGACAACAAACTGGATCTAGCCAGCCAAGTTTGCTTGGTTAACTACGGGTTTTACATTGGTGCCACACCACACAACTTAAACGAACTAAAACACGCTAAACGCACTCCTGGCATCAAGATTTTTATTGGGTCTAGCACCGGCACCTTGCTGGTCGATGAGCAAGATGCGTTGGAGGCTATTTTTGCCGAAACCACGTTACCGATTTGTGCCCACTGCGAAGACGAGAAAACCGTCCGCGCAAATGCCGAAAAGTACTCCGACTCGAATGATGTTGCGGATCACTCCCGCATCCGAGACCATGAAGCCGCCATCGTCGCCACGAAGCGGGCGATCGATTTGTCGTTGCGACATAAGCATAAATTCCACGTCCTTCATGTTTCAACCGCCGTTGAATTGCCTGTCATTCGGAACGCAAAACCTTACGTATCTGCGGAAGTTTGCCCGCATCACCTGTTCTTCAATGTCGAGGATTACGATCGCTTGGGTTCGCTGGTCAAAATGAATCCTTCTGTTAAAAACCGTTCAGACAACGCTGCATTGTGGCAAGCATTGTTGGATGACGACATCCAAGTCATCGCGACCGATCATGCCCCCCATACAATGGCAGAAAAACAGTTGCCGTTCCCGCAATGCCCATCGGGTTTGCCCGCTGTTGAAAATTCGCTGGCCCTTTTGTTGAATCAAGTCAATCAAGACAAGTGTACGATTCAACAGGTTGTCAATTGGATGAGTTATAATCCGGCCCGAATATGGAACATCAAAAACAAAGGACAAATTGCAGAAGGTTACGATGCCGACGTAGTATTGGTCGACATGAATCTTTTCCAAACGGTTCTGAACGAAAATCAGTTGACCAAGTGTAAATGGAGCCCCTGGCATGGACAGCCGTTAAAGGGTTGGCCAGTTTTCACTTGGGTGATGGGTAACTTAGTCTATCGCCATGATATTTACGGTTCGCTTATGGAACATAGACCGCTCGGTAACGAAATCCAATTCGAAACCCAGCTCTAGACCGCGTCATGGAATCTCTCCAGCACGAAACGAAAAACCGGGCGAACCCGCCCAAATCCTTGAGAAAACGCAACTTCAATTGGCCCTACGGACTGTTGGTGGTCGCAGTACTTGCCCAAGTAACAACCGTGATAATCACGTGGCCATTGTGGCAGACAAGAACGAACCCACCTCATTTACCAGTACTTAATTTCCCGCAGATTCCATTTGGAGTTCTAATATTGTGCTCCTTGGCATTCGTGTTGATCCGTCCCCGATTTGGCTTTGCCATCCATTGCTTGGTAATGGTGGTCGCGTCGTTGTTTGACCAATTTCGTCTCCAACCGCAAATTCTGGCAATCGCATTTCTAATGCTCGCCACATTAGGAGATGTCGGACTACGAGTATCGCGTTGGTTCTTAACGACACTATGGATCTGGGCTGGTGTTCACAAATTGCTGTCGCCGCATTGGTTCACTTTTGCCAGTCATTGGTTGGTTAATTCGGTCGTGTCCGATAGCGCTTTCGCTGAAAACTCTTATTGGATTGTGGCTTGGGGAATCGCGGTCGCGGAAATTACTGTCGGGATTGCGGCGATTTTATGGACGCGAGCCGCCGCATTTTTGTGTTTCGCCATGCACATTTCGATTTTCGTTTTACTGATTTTGATTCATTGGAATTTCAGTGTCTTGCCATGGAATTTATCCACAGCAATCGTCGGATTTTGGATTATGCAAAACTCCGCTTCGCTGAGAACGTGCGACGGAGCTGCGACGAGGGCGGGCAACTTTTCGATAAAGCTCATCGAATCTGCATCAGCCGCCATTTTCTTTGTCGCTCCCGTCGGGTTTTATTGGGGGTACGTCGACCACGGGTATGCCAGCGTTTTATATTCTGAGGGTACCCCACGTGGGCTGATTACCAGGCAGAACGGTCTGGAATACATTCAAGGCTGGGAACCGATCAACGTGCCGTTTCCTTGTGAACGCCGGACTCTGCTACAGTTTTTTTCGATCGTTGCCCGTGACGGCGAAAAACTTCACATCCTCGACCCGCGCCCGGCACTTGCAGATCAATTCTTTGTATTTCGCCATGGCAAATCGATTGAAATCGAAGAAGCGGAGTTTTTTTACCAGGTAGCAGATGAAGTATGCGGTGTCAGTTATGACGAACGAGTTTCCGTGTTTTGGCTAAGCCGTTGGGGTGAATTCAAGTTTCGTTGGTACCGAAATCAACCAAGCGATTCACCCGACAATGCAATTCGCTATGCCTATACGGTAAACCCCAAGCATTATAGTAGCGAGTTGGTACGACTACTTAAAAATTTGAAAAACCTAGAACAGCTACAGATGGCCGATTGCCCAGTACAAGACGCAGACCTAATTGAAATTGGAAAACTAAAAAATCTAACAGGCATCGGCCTGAATAACACAGCGGTCACGGACGCGGGAATCATGCATCTCTCGGGCCTTGCGAAGTTAGAAATCCTTGAAGCGGAAAACACTCAAGTCTCGCCGCAAGCGGTTATTCGATTACAAGCAGCTATACACCAATAAAATACTAAGCCGGTACAAGCCCGTCGTTGGGCCCGACCACTAATGTCATGCTGCGGTCCAGCGGGAAATCTTCGATGGCTTGGTTGATGTCATCCAACGTCAGCGATTCATAAATCTCTGCGATCTCCTGGGCCGTCTTGAATTCGTGACCGGCAAGCCACTGCGCGCCAACGGAAAACATTCGGCTCTCGGTCTTTTCCGATGCCAAAACGATATGCGAAGCGATTTTTTGTTTGGCCAATGTCAATTCTTTTTCGGTCACACCCCGGTCCTGAAACTCATTTTGAGTTTGTCTCAGCAACCCCAAATTTTGCTGTGCTTCGTCTGGCGTACAACAAACGAAACTCATGACCAGCCCGTTGTCCAGATACTCGTACGAACCTGCCCCAGCCTGTTCCGCCAGACCCGAGTCTAAGAAATTCCAATACATTCGGCTGCCCCCGTCGTCGCCAAGAATGGTCATCGCGACACGAAATGCAAACCGACGCTCGTCGTGATTGGAAGGACCGGGGGCCAGTTGCAAAATGTACTGCTGGTGGGAACTTGGCTTGTGGAGTGTCTCAAACCCAAATCGATAGTCCGCTTGACTGGATGCTCGTTCGGCCGAGAAATTCTCCCAATCACCGCAAAATCTCTCAGCGTCTGAGATCAATTTATCAAAATCCACGCAACCGCTCGCGGCTAACGCCATGTTGGATGGACTATAGCGTACTTGAAAATACGATTTCATTTGGTCCGCGGTCAGTCCGCCAACGGAATCCTCCGTTCCCAATATGCTCTGTCCCAATCCGTGCGCCCCAAAAAATAACTCCATGATTCGTTCATGTCCACCATAGGGTGGTTGATCTTGATACATCATGATCTCTTCGATGATGACTTGCTTCTCCATTTCAAAATCATCATCACGAAGACTCGGCCGCATGATATCGGACAACAGCCCGACCATATCCGTTTGAAACTCGGGCAGCACCGCAGAATGGTAAATCGTCGACTCTTCTCCGGTTCGTGCGTTGCTGGCGGATCCCATTTCGTCCAACTCCAAGTTGACTTGTTCGGCCGAACGATTGGGTGTGCCCTTGAAAACCATATGCTCTAGAAAATGGCTGACGCCTCCAATATCGGCATGTTCATCACGTGAACCGGTGCGGACAAAGAATCCAAATGCATTTAGATAGGCCGATGGATTGCACTCGGCAATCACCGTCAATCCATTGTCAAGCTGATGTTGATGATACTTCATGATGGGGCAAGTCGAGAGGATTCGGTCCCAGGGTTACAAGATCAAAATTTTGAGGCGGGTTTTCCTCTAAATAGGCGTTGATTGAATCGATGGTTAAGTTGTTGATAATGTCATTCAATTCGTCAAGGGACCGGACGCGACCAAAATGAAACCAATCGCCCGCGATCGCGCTGGCCCGAGACCGACACGATTCTTGCTGCATCACCAAACTGGAACGGATTTGGACTTTCAAACGACGCAGCTCGTCCGCTTCGATCCCTAGTTTGAGCTTGTTTAGCTCGTCAACCAGGACATTCAATGTCTCTTGAGCGCGAACCGAACTGGTACCACTGTAACAAATCACACTTCCTCGGTTTTTCACGCTGTGACTGGACGCAAACACCGAGTAACACAAACCTCGTTTCTCACGAATCTCATTGAACAACCGCGAACTCATGCCGTCACTTAATACCCCAACAGCCCCTCGCGCTCGATAATAATCAGGGTGGGAATAGGGTACCGAAGCATACGCAAGCGCAATTTGGGTCTGTTGGCTGTCAAATGGTATGTGATGAACACCATGTTTTGGCTGCTGCTCTTCGACAGGGAGAAACTCTTTGCACTCCCAATCGCCGAACCTTTCGCCGACATGGTCTTTCAATGCCAACCAATCCAACTTACCCGCGACCGAGAGAATCGTTCCATTCGGCCGAAAATTCTGATCGAAAAAGGACTGAATGTTGTCTGCTGTGATGGATTGAACCGACTCGATGGTCCCGTGGCTGTCTCGACCATCAGGATCGCCATAATATCGAGAACGCAACGCCAACAGAACTTTTTGCACCAAGTCGTCTTCAAGAGAACGAATCTCTTGGTAGCAAACCAACCTACCGTCTTCCAATTGAGTTGCTGGCATATGTGGCCTTCGCAACACATCAGCATAAATCGAAATCGCATTGTGCAACTTTTCATGCCGCATCGCTCCGCCAAAATGCATATGGTAAACCGAAGACGAAGACGAATAATCGATTCCATTCAACTCGAGCGCTTCAATGAATTGACGGCTATCCAAGTCACCACAGCCACGCTGAACCATCTCGCAGGTAAAATTCGAAAGTCCAATTTGGTTTTGTGGATCGTAGCGGCATCCGGCAGGCAAGTTGATCGAAAATGCCGACGATTCTAGCCACGGCATCGATTCCCCCAACAAAACTAATCCGTTGTCGTAAGTATGCTCGTAGATTTCCTGTCTATTTCCCACGACAAAGACCTCCGATGAATTCAGTTTGAAAACGGCCCGAGGCCAACCAGAATACAAAAAACAGCAAGGGCGTGTCCGAGATTCACTGGCGGGCGAGCCGGCTGTTGAAACTGCTCCGGGTTAGTTTAGATGATTGTCGAATTTGTGATACCGCCGAACCAGCAGAATCTGGCCGCAATTATTTTCCCGGAAAATCGTAAGCTTCATTCGCCGGGTCAAAATCAGCATCGGTCAAGCCAACATTGATTTTGACGTCGGTGTAGTAGTACAGCTCTTCCAGACGCGGCTTGCCACCCGCTGATGTTGGCCAAGAAAAACTCCGAAAACCAATTGGCAGATTCCGTTCGTCGTCAATGTAGATTTCCACACGATGATACTCGAAATGTTTTGCCTCTTGCTCATGAACAATGACGAAACAAGTACATTTGGCATCATCGCGCAACATTACATTGCGACGCAATTCAACACGACAATCATCGAACTGAATGTCATTTCTGGCTTTCTTTGTCATTAACTTTATCAAATTCAACATCCCGGCATCCCAGATCGGGTAACGATTGCCATTCATCGCCATTTTCCCTTGAGGATCCAAGTTCAACGTCATTAAGTTCAAGATGCCGACCGGCCCGTGAGCGACTAACTTATTTTCGTTGCGACCTTCGACCCAAATCGCTTCTTGGCCTTTTTTTGGATCGAGAAAACGAGTGTAAATGCTGAAGGGGACCGATTCTCCCGGCTTCTCGCTTTCAATGGGATGCCGAATCTTAATCAGCATCTTCTCTTCAGGCTGCAACTTCCCTTTTATTCTCAATCGCTTTGTCAGCGTCGCCGTGTAATCGATAACCGTGGATTCGATGACTTCTTGCCCGTACACGCCCATATCAATCAAGGGTGCGAGAGGATGTTCGGCCTCATCAATCATCTGCTGGTTGATACACGAAGTGATCGACGACAACGGAACTTCGACTTCCTCTTCGGGAGTCGGCTCGGACTCAAGAATCTGAATCGACTCTTCTTCCGGCAGCGACACAGAGTCGACTTTCGTGGTTTGAAAGTAATGGAGCGCAAAAGCAATTCCGGCGACGACGACTGCAGCCAGCAGCAACGTTCTAATCAATAACGACAAGCGATTAACGGCGCCAATCTTTTGCGAAGCACCTTCCGGTTTTGGCAAAACTTGGTCGTTCATGGATCGGCCTACACGACTCACGTGGAATTTACGCTGCCAGATTATAACTTGAATTTCGATCCTAGATGGAGGCGAATTTTTCCGCGTACACTAGAATCCAAGAGTCAATCTTTTCCTTAAAGTCATCAACAGACACGTCTGGAATGTCTTTGAAATAATTCCAGTTGAAACATTCCTTATCGTGAATCGTACCTTTGCCACTAATATTTAGCACTTTGAATTCGTTGAAAGGGCGAACTGTCACCTCTAAACGACTGTAATAGGATCCGCTTTTGCCGGATTTTCCGCGTGTAATGTCATCTCGGAAGACAGCACCTCCCCATCCCCGATCCCCGTAAACTGTCTCAAACTGAAATCCAGGGAAATGGTCACTCAGCTTCTTGACACCTGCTTCAATATATTCCGACAATTGCAAACGGAATTCCGCGTGTCGATTCTTTAGAAATTCCTCCGTTTGCTCTTTTGAGTCCGCTGAAGACTTTCGCAGACTTCCGTGTTCTTGCCCGCGACTAATCGCTTTTTTGAGTTGATCTTCAAAATCCATACATCGAATCCAGTAACTTCTTATGATTTGCCGTCATTTTTTTCATCGGTTTGTTTGTTGAAGAACTGTGCAAGATCCGAAAACGACCGCATGGGTTCGGCGCCGGTCAACATATCATCGGTAATAGGCTTCACCGGTTTGGGTTTGGCCGGGCGACGTTGCTTGTACCCCCCCTTGGGTTTCTGGCCTCGCTTGAACTTTGAACCAGTGACTGGCTTGCCCGATTTTCGGGTACTGGCCTTAGGAGCCCGTGCCGACTTGGGCGGAAGCGCCGTGAGCTTGACACGCCGTTGTTCGGTTTCAACTTCAGTCACCCAGACTCGAAGTGAATCTCCGACAGCATAAAAACGATGCGGGTCCCGAATGAAATGGTTCGCCAATTGGCTGACATGGACGAGGCAACTTGTTCCCAAACCGATGTCTACAAAAACTCCAAAATCGACCACGTTGACGACTTGTGCGTCCAACTGCATCTCTTTGGCTAAATCATCAATTTTGATAATCCCGGAACGAAACACTGGGCGGTTAAAATTGCTTCTTGGATCATACTCGGGGCGACAAATTGACAACACAATATCTTGGATAAGCAACTTTCCCAGCCCGAGTTCTTGAGAGAGTTTTTCGGTGTCTAACTCCCGAATTGCTTTGACGACTTCTTTGCGTCGCTTCAACTGATCTGGGGACAGTCCGACTGGCGGTGGCGTAGGAGCCTGCTTTTCCATTGATTCCGGATTTGAGTCTTTGGCTTCGCACTCGACCACCTTGGCTGTCGAATCTGCAACGTCTCCCGAAGCGTTCGGCTCATCTGCTGGGGCCGAATCATTGATTGCAGATTCGGCAACTTCCGCGGGTTCATGGTTCTCTGAAGATTCATTCGCCGGATCGCCAGTCGGAATCGTCTGATCCGTTGATTCCATACTCTTTCCGGTATCGGTATCAGCCACTTCTTGTTCGGCCGAAGCGGTAGAAACAGCAATTGGAAACAGTTCGTCTATTCGGGCATTTACTTTTCCAATAATCTTTAAGGCTATGTCATAGTGCTCCGGATGCACACTCGTCGTATCCAACGGTTGATTTCCACGATGAATCCTTAAAAATCCCGCTGACTGGACATAGGTCGCATCACCAAATCCCGAAACTTTTTTCAATTCTTCCCGATTCTTGAAGGGACCGTGCTCTTCCCGGTATTCGTAGACCCGACGCGCCGTCAACTGATTAAGTCCGGAAACGTATTTCAGCAGAGACGTGCTGGCCGTATTGACATCCACGCCGACTCGATTGACGCAGGATTGCACCACATCATCGAGAGATTCAGCCAGGTGCTTTGCCTTGACATCGTGTTGGTAGAGCCCCA
The DNA here is from genome assembly GCA_965263475.1 of Mariniblastus sp. GTDB lineage: Bacteria > Planctomycetota > Planctomycetia > Pirellulales > Pirellulaceae > Mariniblastus. Next base: position 3,976,446 of record OZ253677.1, on the reverse strand, counting down.
CGCCAATATTTGCCGGGCTGATTTTCACCAATTCTGAAAGCGGATCAATTAACCGTCGGCCGATCGAAACGGCGCTACGAACCGCTGGAGAGAGATCCGGAAACTCTTCCCGGCCGACTTCGCTGGTCGAATAAAAACTCGCCCCCGCCTCATTGACCATCGCGTATTTCAATCCACCATCGGCAAAACTTTCGACGAGCATATCCGAAATCATCTGTTCGGCCTCGCGACATGCCGCGCCATTTCCAATCGCGATTAATGAAACTTCAAATTCTTTGATCAATTGAATAAGTTTTTCTTTACTTTCGACTTTTCTTTTGTCGTTGCCAACCACGAATACATGAGCATTGGCAAGCAATTGGCCACCTCGATCCAATACCGCAACCGAACAGCCTCGTTTATAGCCTGGATCAATGGCCAAGACGCGATGATCGCGTACCGGGGACTGCAACATCAAGTTCTTTAGATTTCGAGCAAATACCTGCACCGCATGTTTCTCGGCCGCTTCAGTAATTTCACGACGAGCCTCTCGTTCCAAGCTGGGGGCCACTAAACGGGACATCCCATCTTTTACGCATTCTTGAAGAAATTCTTGAAACGGGTGATCACGAGGTACTAATTCGTTGTACGCACGCCCCAGAAATTTATCTTCATCATAGGTGATTCGTACTTTTAGCCGGCCATTCTTTTCTCCACGATTGATCGCCAAAGTCTTGTAGTAAGGCATCTTGGCAACGGCATGGGAAAATTCATGAAATTCCTTGTACGGATCATCAACCTTTTTCTTCTTCTTTTTTTTCTTAGCTTTGCTCTTCTTGGTTTTGGGCTTTTCTAAAGAATCATCACTCGACGGTGGATCACCTGATGTCGATTTCGACGAACTACTAACTTCGGTTTTGCCAACGCTATGGGTGACATCGGTGTCCGAGGAATCGTCACGCGCGTCGCCGTTTGAGTTTTCGGCTTGGCCGACATCATCAACCGCCGAATCACTGTCAACCATTGACGCCCCGGCATTGAACTCGTTGGATTCGCTGACCGAATTTTCGGCGCCGGCCGCTTGCTGGGTAGCATCGGCTGCTACGCCCGGCTCTTGACTGACAACCTCGATTTGAGGTTCCGATACCGGTTCTGGTGTCGGTTCTGGTGCCGCATCACGAGACTGGCCTTCGATGTCACCACCAGATCCTGAAGTTGAGCGAATGGCATCCTCAGCAGAATTTTCTTCGTTCTCTTCCAGCTGGATTAACTTCGTCGTCAATTTCCCGCTACTTATGATACCGCGAAGTTCATTTCTGAGCGTTGCATTGTCACTGAACTTTTCCGCCAGAATATGTCTTACTCCAGCAATAACCTCATCGATGGAATTCAGATTCTTGTCGACACGAACAAAGTCGGTGGCCCGGGAGGCGAGATCCTTTTCTGGCTCCCGACCTTCAAACACATCCAATGCCAATGGCTCTAAGCCATTTTGCTTGGCGACCGTTGCCAGCGTTTGCTTTTTTGGTTTGAACGGCAAATAGACATACTCCAACTCGCGCGTTGAAGTAGCTTTTTCGATTTCCAGCCTGATCTCATCGGTAAGTTTTTCTTGCGATTCAATCGACTTTGATACAAACGCCTTGCGTTCTGTTAACGCGCGCAACCGAGCAACCGAAGACTTAATGATGGCCAGTTGTTCTTCTGACAAACCACCGGTCTGATCTTTTCTGAATCGAGTGATAAAAGGAATCGTATTCCCTTCATCCAGCAGTTTTACGGCAATCTCAATATTCTCAACGGGCTTTTTCAACTCACGCCCGATTGAGGCAAGATCAATAGACATATTGTTCAAATGAATACTTCGCGGATGGTTCTTGGCAATAATGCCACGTTTAGATTCCTCATTGTTCCAAAATTCCGCGTAATTGCCAGTGGCAAACAGCTTCTCGCCAGATTCCTATCAATTCGTTTTTAACGGTTATCAGGACTCGATTTTTGCAGAGCTGGGAAACTTCGATTCCGACGGGAAGATTTGTAAGCGACATGTCCAACACTTAATGGATTGACTCGTTTTCGGCAAATTAAATGGCTTCCGTCAGTACCCAATCCGAATCTAGATCCAGTGCCGCAAACTCCATCGAATTGGTTGCCGATTCGTTGGCGTTTGGGATCGTGTTCACCTTAATTTTGACCATCGTTCAACGAGCTGTCGGTTTTTTCCGCGGGATCCTCTTTTGCCGAATGATGTCAGACGAACAGCTGGGCCAATGGTCCATAATTTTCAGTTCGCTGATGCTGCTGGCGCCATTGGCTGCCATGGGTATGCCCGGTAGCTTTGCCCGCTTTGTGGAACACTATCTTCAGAAAGGTCAACTGCGGACTTTTTTGGGACGAACTGCATCCATCAGTGCAACCTGCACGATTTTACTTTCAGGAACGATGTATTGGTTCCCAGACGTCTATTCCAACTTAATTTTTCGATCCCCTAATTTTGCACCCGTCGTCAACAGTATGGCATTTGCCTTGGTCATGGTTGCAGCCAGCAACTATTTGATCTCGCTGGTGGAATCTTTGCGTCAAGTCCGTTTGGTCGCCATCATGAGATTCATCCAAGGCATTGGATTTGCATTAGTCGCAATTATCTTCGTTTCAACATGGGAAAACCAGGTCACTGCCGCCACCTTGGGATACGGCATCGCTTGTCTGATTTGCTGTTTGCCAGCGGTCTGGTTTTTATGGAACAAAAAAACCGTGTTACAGGACAACGGCTCCTATCTTTCTCATCAAACGATGTGGGCTCGAATAGGACCTTTCGCCATTTGGCTCTGGGCAAGCAATCTGGTTTGGAACCTGTTTGAACTCGGCGACCGCTACATGCTGGTGCATTGGTCGGCTTGTTCCGCCAACGAAGCACACGGTTTGGTAGGACAATACCACAGCGCGCGAGTCGTACCGTTGTTGTTGGTTGGCGTCGCCGTTGTATTGGAAGGAATGATCACGCCCTATATGACCGCGCTATGGGAAAAGAAACGCGAACAAGAATCCGGCAAACAACTGGTCTTTGCCCTAAAATTGCTCTCCGTCGGCTTCACCGCGGGTTCGGTCGCGATCCTGCTGCTCTCTCCGATCTTATTCGAAGCAATCCTGGCAGGACGCTATAACGACGGTCTCAGTGTTCTGCCGCTGACGCTGTTGTATTGCATTTGGTTCAGCATGTGCTTGTTTGGTCAAATACAACTATGGGTCGCAGAAAAAGGCAAGTGGGTTTTTGCGATCACGACTTTCGGACTGGGCACCAATCTGATCCTTAACGCTGTGCTGATCCCACAATTTGGTCTTGGGGGCGCGGTCTCAGCCACGACAATCGCCACGCTGTTGTGTTTGATACTCTCGATAACTGCAAACCACGCGGCACAAAATCCTACTCACCCAAGAGTTTGGATTTTGTGCGCCACGCCATTGATTGTCCTGCTCCCATTAGCAGGTTCTGTCGTTGCCGTAATGGTCTTGGCAAGTCTCACGTGGCAGACAAACCTCCTGTTCGACCTGGATGAACGTGTCCAAATCAGCGCGTTGATTCGCAAATTCCGAAACAAGTTATCCTACTAACGGCTTGGTTTGCCATCCCCTAAAACAGCCCGGAAAATCTTTGGATATCCAAAAAGATCACGTACAACATTAACCCCAGGACCATAAACAAACCGGCATAGGTAAGAATAATTTGGACCTTTTCATTGGGCGGCTGGCGGAACAATCCTTCATAGGCCAAAAACACCATATGCCCGCCGTCCAACACAGGTATCGGTAAAAAGTTTACGATCGCCAAGTTGGCACTGAGCAAGACCAAGAACAATAACAATCGCGAAGTGCCCCGGCTGGCCTCGCTCGTTGCCGCGGCAGCGATCATTCCAGGGCCACCCAAATTCTTAGGTGAGATCTGCCCTCGAACCAGCTTACCCAAGAATTTAAAAACACGACTGGCGTCTTTGCCGGTCTGCTTCACACCAAACTTAAATGCGTCTTGCCAATTGGGAGACTGATACGTCTCTTGCATCATGGTCAAAAAGACTCCTCGCGTTTGGAGGTAGCGACCTTCAAGAACTCGCGTCACTCCAGCAACTTCAACCTCAGGCTCCGTTTTTAGGTTTTTGACTAACTTGACCTTAAACTTAAATCCGGCAGGCAAAGTTTGAACCAGCGACTCGATTCCTGCCCAGTTGGCTTTCGAATCGGTCAAGTCAATCGAATGGTTCGTTGCGCGTTTTTTGAACTGCTTTTTGTCTTTCTCGTCAGAGATATCAAACTCAAAATGTGTGATTTTATAGCCTGGCTCAATGCCTTCGATTTTTGACTGAAGCACAGTCAATGTCGGTTCGATAGCAACACCCAGCGAATTAATGGCTACGGGTTGGTTGTTGGCTAGACTTGCAAAATATTCCGGGACGCGAGGCTTGATGTAGAAATCATACTCTTGCTCGTCACGTAAAATGGTCAGCTTAATTCGAGGGCCAGAACTTTCTGTTTGTCGACCGTTTGAATCTGTTTTTGCTTTCGGTGCTTCACGAGCCATTTCTGTCAATCGTTGCTCCAAAGTAAACAAGTTACCCGGATCTTGATCGTCGATCTTTAGAATTCGATCCCCCGGTTGCAACCCAATACCAGATGCCGGAGATATCTTTTGCACCGATCGAATTGGCCCCCACTCCGTCACAATCCCAGAACCAATCATTGGATTCGCATCGACGTTGATCGACACTCGCTGTCGGTCTTCGCCGCGTTCCACGACAAATGCCAAACGTTGATCAAAATTGCGAGCAAGATTCTTTTTCAAATCAAATACATTGTTTACCGGTTGACCGTCGACTTCTACAATCAGGTCGTTTTTCTCAAACGGAGGATCCGCACTGGCAGCCGAATGTCCTTCGACAAACATTTCGTCCTCGGCCGTCACCTTAGGAATATTGGCCGGACCGATTCCGATCAAAGCCAAGTCAATGTCGGCACGTAAACCACGCCGGGGCGTCACGGATACCTTTTGAATGTCTTCTTCTGATCCTGGTCGAACAATACTGACGTCGATCGCTTGTCCTTCACCGCTCAGAGCGACTTCTTGCGATAAATCCAAAAACGGGTAATAGTCCGCCACGACGGAATCGCCGATTTGCTTGACCTCCGAGCCGTACAAATTGGCTTCCCACCCCGGTCCGCCGGGAGTAACGTGGCCGATGACGGGAGGGTTGTATTGAACCCCCGATTTGAATGCAATCGCCGCAAAGATGATGGCAAAAATAAGATTAAAAATCACACCGGCAGAAATAATTGCCATTCGTTGCGGCACGCTTTTGGCCAGGTAGCTCCGCGGGTCCAATTTTTCTCGATCCAAGATCCCCAGTGCTTCAGATTCCTCTTTTCCATCCTCCGCTTTGGACCGCTCAATTTCCTTTTCCATGTTGCCGGGGTTGTCGTCTTGACCAAGCATTTTGACATATCCGCCCAGTGGTACGATGCCAATGCCATACTCTGTCTCACCCCATTGATACTTCAGCAGTGCGCGAGGAATCAAAACTAAATCGCCAATCCGGATATCAAATGCGTCAAAGCCGACATAAAACTTTTCGCACTTTACACCACATGCCTTGGCGACCAAAAAATGTCCCAGCTCATGTACGAATATGACCAGACCAAGACCGATGCATACTTGTCCCATCGCCCACCACGACTCAGCACTGGTCCAAGAAAATGACTGTGCCACTAACATGCAATCCACTTGTTTATCTCCTCACGGGCCCAAAGATCGATTTCGATCAAAGACTCCAGGTTGGGGTTAGGGTCAAAATGATGATTATCTAATATTTCACGGCATGCCGCTACGATATCGGTAAAGGATATCTTACGGTTCAAAAACGCGTCGACCGCAGCTTCGTTGGCCGCATTGAGCACCGCACCGGTCGTTCCTCCTTTTTCAGCCACTTCAAAACCAAGCGCTAAAGCCGGAAATTGGTCGAAATCCGCCTGGCGGATTTCCAGACGATGCGTTTTCGAAAAATCCATTCGCGGTGAACAGCCCGACAAACGGTCGGGATATGTTAATGCGTACTGAATGGGCAATTTCATGTCCGGTGGGCTCATTTGAGCAATCACCGAGCCGTCTCGGTATTCCACCATCGAGTGAATGATCGATTGGGGGTGGACCACAACGGCGATCTGGTCTGGCTTTAAATCAAATAGCCAACGCGCTTCAATGACCTCCAAAGCTTTGTTCATCATGGTCGCGGAATCGATCGTGATTTTTTTACCCATATTCCACGTCGGATGAGCCAGCGCCTGCTCAACGGTCACATACTGCATTTGCTCTTGGCTGAAATTTAGAAAGGGCCCCCCGCTGGCAGTCAGGATCACTTTTTCAACTTCCGTCTTTTTCCCGGAATCCAAACATTGAAAAATTGCACTGTGCTCGCTATCAACCGGCAGAATTTGAGCTCCAGTACTCAATGACATATCGCAAATCTGCTGACCGGCCAAGACGAGGGCTTCTTTATTGGCCAAAGCAATCCGTTTGCCGTGCTCAACGGCTGTCCAGGTGCTCTCCAAGCCCGCTCGGCCAACAATCGCGGTGACCACAACATCGACCAATGGATCCGATACCAATTTCTGTATTCCGGCCGACCCAAACTCAACCGTGATGCCTGGGATTGCTCGTTTCTGAAACTTTTCTGGCGCGGATTGAGAAGTCGGTACGACCAATGCGGGTTGTAACTGTCGGGCTTGTTCCAACAACAAATCGATACGACTGTGGCCGGAAATACCAAACACTCGAAATCCTGAAAGCTGGTTAACCACCTCGATCGTATTGCGGCCAATACTACCGGTGGAACCGAGAATCGCGATGTTCTTTTCGTCTGACATACTTATTATTAACTAACGAAACGCCACTCGCCTTTGTGCAATCATCGGGCCAAACAGAACACGGAGATCATGTGGGACAATTCGACTCTCATTGTCGAAAATTTGCATCAACTCTAGTAAGAAACACAGCGCGTGTTGAAAAAAAGAGACATCCCAACGACAACGGATACATCACTCGATAAACGACCTATTCTAGATTTCACCTAAAATAAGGACAAGTCGAACCAAAAACGGCGAATTCTACGGATCTGCAGCGCTCAATTAATACTTCGAATCAGCACAAAGAAATTACCGCAACAATTTAAATTGTTTTCGCCCGATTGGCGCGACAAATGCATACAATCCAATATTCCCAATCTCACTGCTTGGCATTTCCAGTTACAAAACGGTTGCTTGATGGAAAACGAAAACAAAAAAACGCCTGAAACTAAGAACAACTCCTCGATGGTTTGGTTCTCGATGATCTTGGTGATCGTAATTGCAGTAGCGATGTTCATGATCTTAAGCCAATCCCGTACGACGATGTCGTTCTCAGATTTCCAAGATTTGGTCGAAGCGACCAAAAATTCCGCCGATGGCGACACGACGAAACTGGCTGGGGAAATCACGATTCAGGAACCTCATGAAAACGGAAGAACGATCGTTTATTCGGACCTCTCCGAAGTCAAACTAGGAGATCGAAAAATCACGGGCTACGTAAAAATGAAGGTCCTCAAAGGTGTCGGCTCCGACAGCAAGCAGCCCAAAAAAGTAGAATTCATCGTTTACAAGAGCGTGTCCGATGCGCTCGATGCGGAACTAAAGTCCGCCTTGGATGAGTCCAATATCGACTTCCGATTTTCGGGCGGTCCCGATTTCTGGGAAAAATACGGGTTTTTGCTGCTGACGATGGCACTCATTGTTTTACTCTTCCTGTTCATGATGAGACGACTTGGAGGTGCCGGTGGCCCGATGCAATTTGGGAGAAGTCGTGGAAAGCTTTACGCGGAAGAAGAACTTGGGATTTCCTTCAACGATGTCGCTGGTATTGATGAAGCAGTAGAGGAAGTCCGCGAAATCGTAGACTTCCTGAGAATGCCTGAGAAATATCAGAAGCTTGGGGGACGAATTCCGCGAGGAGTTTTGCTCGTTGGGCCCCCTGGAACGGGAAAGACGTTGCTGGCCAAAGCCATCGCCGGTGAAGCAGGCGTTCCGTTTTTCAGTCTTTCCGGAAGCGATTTCGTTGAAATGTTTGTCGGCGTTGGAGCAGCTCGCGTTCGCGACATGTTCCAACAAGCGGAATCCAAAGCACCGTGTATTATCTTCATCGACGAATTGGATGCATTGGGCAAGACTCGCGGGGGTAGCGTTGTCGGTGGCCACGACGAACGCGAACAAACTTTGAACGCTTTGCTGGTCGAAATGGATGGTTTTGCGTCCAATAGCGGAGTCATCGTTATGGCGGCCACCAACCGTCCAGAAACTCTAGACCAAGCGTTGATGAGACCCGGTCGATTCGATCGACATGTTTTGGTCGATCGACCAGACGTCCGTGGTCGTGAAGAAATTCTCAAGGTCCACGTCAAAAACGTTAAATTAGACCCCAGTGTCGACCTAAAACACGTTGCCTCGATTAGCCCTGGTTTCGTCGGTGCCGATCTCGCCAACCTGGTCAATGAAGCCGCATTACTGGCGGCTCGCGAAGAAAAGTCCTCCGTCGAGATGGAAGAATTTAACGAAGGTGTTGAACGGGTAACCGCAGGTCTCGAAAAGAAGCAACGTGTAATGAACGCAGAGGAAAAACAACGTGTTGCATACCATGAAAGCGGCCACGCTTTGGTAGCTTATAGCTTGCCAAATACCGACCCGGTTCACAAAGTATCGATTATTCCTCGTGGTTTGGCTGCATTGGGCTATACCATGCAACGCCCCGACTCCGAACGATACTTGATGACCAAGAGCGAGCTAGAAAGCCAGTTGCAAATTCTGCTAGCCGGAACCATTGCTGAAGAAATGATCTATCAAGACATTTCGACAGGAGCTCAAAACGACTTGGAACGGGCAACAGATATCGCCAGAGCGATGGTGACGCAGTACGGCATGAGTTCCCTCGGTCGGATCAACTACAAAGAAGATCGTTCCAATCCGTTTTTGGCGGGCTCCACTGCCGAAATTTCGGGGCGTGCTTATAGCGAAGAAACGGCGCGAGAAATTGATCAAGAAGTCAAACGAATTATCGACCAAGCCGTTGCCCGAGTTCGAGAGATCCTCGACCTCCGTTCTGACGCCTTGATCGCGCTTACCAATCGACTGATCGAAATCGAATCCGTTGACCACAACGAACTCAAACAGATCGTCGACGAAAATTCACCTGGCCCGATGGTTGTGCCGGGAACCGACGTCAAACCACGCACCGATGACGTTGACTCAACGAAAAAGATGGATGAACCCGAAACCGGCACGGAAACTGGTTAGTCAATTTTGTAACAGCAAATTTGCTACCTTGCTACCAAACCGAACCGTCCGCGACGACCACCGATTCAAATGCACCTGCCCGAACCATACCAACTGGGTGCGCTCAAATACTCTGTCGAGTTCGAATTAGGCGATGGCGGGAACATGGTCGGCGCCCGCTTTGACTTCAAATTTCGCGCCTGCGAAATCGTCACCGACTTCTTCGCAGCTTCCACCGAGGTGCTCGGCGAGAAAGGACTCACAGATGGCGTAGAACGCAATATCGTTTTCCGGTCGATCAAACCCGTGACCCTCTTCCGGATAAAGTACATACGTTACCGGGATGTTCTTTTCCTGCATTGCCGCCACGATTTGATCGGACTCGCTTTGCTTGACGCGAGGATCGTTGGCGCCTTGACCGATCAACAGCGGTCGTCGAATTTGATCGACACGAAACAACGGGGAGCGCGATTCAAGAAATTGGCGTCCTTCGTCGGTTGCATGGTCCCCCACTCGCGTGGTCATCATCGGTAATAATGGCATCCAATACGGTGGAGGGTTTTCCATCAATGTGATCAAGTTGCTGGGCCCAACAATATCAATGCCACAGGCAAAAACGTCCGGGGTAAACGTCAGTCCGACGAGCGTTGCGTAGCCGCCGTAACTGCCGCCCATAATTGCGATACGATCTCGATCGGCAATCCCTTCTAGGATCGACCAATTCACTGCATCGATCAGATCATCGTGCATTTTTCCGGCCCACTGTTTGTCAGCCGCATTGATAAAATCCTTGCCCAATCCAGTGGAACCCCGAAAATTGACTGAAAGGACCGCGTACCCACGGTTAGCCAGCAATTGATGCTCGGGATGATAGCCCCAAAAATCGCGATACCAAGGTCCCCCGTGCACCAACAATACCATCGGAACAGGTTGCGCCGGACGATTTCCGTCGCCGCTGGATTTTGGCAGCGTCAAATAGCTGACCAAGTCCATGCCATCGCGAGATTGAATTACAACCGGGTGCATCTTGCTTAATTCGAGAGATTCCAGTTCAGGTCGGTTGGTAAACAAAAACTTGGCGTGGCAATTGGTTCGATCATGCAAATAGTATCGAACAGGACCATCATCTGTCGCGAACGCAACTACCCATTGGTGCTGATCAAGCGTTTGACTGGTGATTTCGATTTCACCATCGCAAACCGCTTCAAGATATTCCATGTCCGACCGCAGACGATCGTCCAGCACCGCGTGTTCGACTCGTTCGTAGGTATAGGTCACGATTTGAATCGTGTTTTCAGTCGGATGAGTCAATACACCGTTAACATCCGCTTTATCACTGGCGTAAATCAGCTCCGATTCGCCCGTGCCAAAATCTAAAGCAGAAATGCCCGCCTTGTCACGATTGCGACTATCTAAGAAATACAAGACGTTACCAGACTGATCAAAACCTATCGGTGTTGTCGTCATAATGTCGATTGCTTGGATCGTTTGAAACGGCGCCCAATCTTCGCCCTTGGTGTCACGCGAAAGTAACAGCATGTCACTTTCCGGCGTCATGGCTAACGCAATCCTTACCTCCAATTCGTCGTCGGCGATAAAACCAACAAATTGGTCATTTCGTTCCACCAGAACTCGCTCGCCATTGCTGATATTGATTCGATAAATGTCGTGAAACCAATGTTGGCCTCTGTCGTTGATACCGACCAAGATTTCATCCTGGTGACGGTGACTCAAATGGACAACTTGAGCTGAGATATTTTCGAATGGCGTCAAATCAATGACGTCACCCGATTCCACATCAACACTGTAAAGATGAAAATCTTCGTCCCCGTCATTGTCCTGAAGGTACAACAAATGCCGGTTGTTGTAGGACCAAAAATACTGTGCGATCCCCGTCGAACGGTCGTTTGTGATTACGCGGGCTTGTTCTGGCGTCGTCGCGGCGGCAACCCATACGTTCATCACGCCTTCATCGGCGGCCAAGAACGAAATATAATTGCCGTCATGGCTGATTTTTACGGCTGCTCGATGCGGATTGCCGAACAGAGTTTTACGTGGAATAAGTTTTGACATCGCATAGATTACTTTAGGTTGCACTTCTGAAAATGATGCCAAGCTACAAAAAAAGGCCTCCTTCAAACAGGAGGCCTGAGAATTTTAAACTTGATGAATCGGCTTAGAAATCCATAGCCGGTTGACCGTCGGCAACAGCAATTGCCTTTTCGTACGCTCCGTAAAACGTAACATTCTGCGGGAAGTCATCCTCTGTCAACGTCGGATCATCGTAGAAGCTATCGATCGTGTCACGCAAGAAACTGACAGAACCGTCCGCTCGAACGACGTTCAAACCACCAGAGTGACGACTTGACAGACCTTGACGACGACGATTCCAAACATTGTCAGCGATTGTCTGGTCAGTGTCGACATCGAAGCTCAAGTTAATGAATCCCCAAGCTGAGAACGAAACGTCAGGCATTCCGAATTCAAACTCAGCAGGTCCACCCAAACCACGTGACATGAACAATGTGGCAGCACCGTTTGGACGTTGATCTTCATTAGGCTTGACTGATTCGTAAACTCGCTCACCAAACACGATGGTGTTTGAAGTTCCGTCAGCAATACGACCCAATGAAGTCGCAGCGAATGAACAGTAAGCACCTTGAGGCGTCGCGTTTCCAGTCAGGTTAGCATTTGGAAGGTTTTCGCCATGGCAAACATGAACGTTATTGGCAGCAACGTAGTTAGTCGTGGCCAAATCCAAAATGCCTTGGGCACCGTCAACCATCGCGCCAGAGTCATCCAAAATGGCATCAGCGTTTTGAGCTTGATCTTCCCAGCGACCTTGACCACGATGCTCATTCAAGTCCTCGATTGAATCCGAAGGACACAAAAATCCTTCGATCGGAGTCGTCAAAGCGATTGCAATCTGTGTTGCCATCGTCGGGTTGGGTTCATTTAAGTCGTAACCTTGAACGGCAAGCAAGCGAGTGGCTGCACTGTCGCGACCAGTAATGTTCAATCGGTTAGCAACATTGTCTTGCTCGATGTAAGGCATTACAAACGCAGACCAAGCCCATTGAGCATTCTGCGATGTACCCGTTGGTTGGTTCGGTGGGTCGTAAGGCATGTCCATCGAATCAGTGTCTCTACGAATTCCAATTGGGAATTCTTGGTAAGAAGACTCGTAATTCAAAGCGGCCAAACCAATTTGACGCATATTGTTTGAACAAGCAGTTCGGCGAGCAGCTTCGCGAACAGCCTGAACTGCGGGAAGCAACATCCCGATCAAGATGCCGATAATTGCGATTACTACCAGCAATTCGACAAGGGTAAAGGCGTGACGGTTCCTTTGTGTCATATGAAACTCCAATACAAAAATAAACCAATACAATTAATGTGTAACTTTCCCACCGGCTACGACTCTATGTTAAAGGATCATGAATCCGTTTTCAAACGATCGATTCTGCAGTTTCACCTTAAAACTTAATTATTGGCAGATAATCAAATTGTGAAACCGATTAAGGGTATAGATTTTCACATTAAATCCGATTCTAGGAAGTCGACACTTTTGAATTGGGAATTTGACGCATACGCAAGTGAAATGCGAATGTTCACGCCAAGGAAGCAACTTCTGAAAGAAACTCGCTCAATGATAGATGCGATTGCTGAGCCGATAAAGTGAACGGCATTTCGTCAAAACGCAAAAATTCGTCTCCACCAATTCCCAGGTTTCCAACAATCAAATCGGCAGAATCATTCAAATGAGCCTCGGCTTCTTGCGTCCACAAGAAATGAATCTTGCCTCCTCCCTGCAATTCCATGTCGCAATCAGGACCGTCTCCGAACACCACCGCGCAATCCGTTTCGCGACGCCGCAGTACGTTGGCAGCTGTGTATTCCGACAGACAAGATTGTGGGGTCGTTCCCGATAAATCGACCGCGCATGGGAATCCTGTATTCCATGTCAACGTGTGATTCGCTCCGACTCCGTTGGCAGCGACTTCTACACTCATGGCCACCGCTTTCGAGTACTCGTTCAATCGCTGCACAAAAGTTGTAATCTGATCGCTCAACCACCCATACGCATCGTTAATCGATTCGTTCGAGTAAAAAACGGTTACGTAATTGGCGTCGATCAACTCATCAACCAACGATCGAATGCTGTGCTCAATCGTCGGTCCCAACGAAGACTCAAAATAGCACGCCGCCAATCGGTCTGGGTAATATCTCGTCTGACTCAGGATGGATTCTCCGAGACTCAAGACGTTTCCGATTTGCGCGGCATCGATACACAAATAATCGCTCCAACTCGGTTTACCAGTTTGGTCACCTAGCCAAGTAAATTTTTTTGCATGATTGCTACTCTGTAGCATTTTGAATAGCCGAGGGCATTGCTCCGATAAAGCACACTGAATCAACACAACCTGGTCCGTGCGTTCAACGATTTCTCCCATCGTCGCTTTCACCGCGCCCGTTCGAGATAAGGACGCAAGCTCCGCACAGCCAGTTTCGTTGGACCCTACATCGACCACACCCTTGAATTTTCGACACAACTCAATCGCCAACTGTTGATTTCGGACCCCAACGTGATCGAGGCCCCAAAAAAGTGGGAAACGGGATTGGGTCAACATGCTAGACGCAATTTCTACGGCTTCCGCTCTGGACACAACCTTGCCACCGTGCAAGTAAAAGGGTGCTCTTTGTAATGCATCCCGCGCCAGACAAATTGGGTGCCAACTAGGCTCGCAACAAGTATCTTGAACCTTAAACAGTTGATCGCAAACGCAGCGGCTTGGTTTTGGCAATGTCATCAAAGGACAATTCCGGGAGGTACGTTTTCTGGAATCTCTACAGAATCCGACTCCAACGATGCTACCGGAAACGAGCAATAGTCACTTGCAAAGTAAGCACTGGGCCGGTGGTTCCCGCTTAGGCCGCATCCACCAAACGGCATCTTGCCGGTCGCTCCGGTGGTTTGTCGATTCCAATTAACGATACCCGCTCGAATCCTGGAAATAAACTGGTCGTAATTGTCGCGAGAACTAGAAACCAAACCTGCGGATAAACCGTAAGCTGTATTATTAGCTTCGGCAATCGCTTCCTCGAAATTCTTGACTCTGATCAGACTCAAAATCGGCCCAAACATCTCTTCGTCGACACGTTGTGCAACGCTCGATACATCGATTAACCCTGGTGCCAACAACGCAGGGTTTTCGTTCAGCGACTTCATTTCGACCAAAATTTCGCCGCCAGACCTCGCCAACTCAGATTGTTCTGCCATCAGTCGCTCCCCCTGCTGAGACGAAATAACGGTACCGATAAACGGCTCTGGAACTTGCGTAAACGCCCCGACTTGCAGTTTTCCCATCATGGCAACCAATGTGTCCACGAAAGCATCCCCAGCTTGTCCATCGACAACAATTAAACGGCGCGCACAAGTACAACGTTGCCCAGCTGTAATGAATGCCGAATTGACTGCAATGTAAGCGGCGGCTTGCAAGTCCTCCACGTCATGCACAATCAACGGGTTGTTTCCACCCATTTCCAACGCCAAGATTTTTTGCGGATGGTTTCCGTACGATTGATGCAGCGCGCGTCCTGCACGACTGCTGCCAGTGAACAACAGGCCGTCCAACTGCGAATGATTCGCAAGTTGTATCCCGACCTCTCGGCCTCCTTGGACCA
This sequence comes from Mariniblastus sp., assembly GCA_965263475.1. GTDB lineage: Bacteria > Planctomycetota > Planctomycetia > Pirellulales > Pirellulaceae > Mariniblastus. The sequence goes on along the minus strand of OZ253677.1, from coordinate 3,961,440 downwards.
AATTGACCACACCAGCGGGCAAACCGACCTCCTGCCATTTTTGTATCATCCATTGGCCTACCGCTGGAGTCTGTTCGCTCGGTTTGTATACCACCGTATTGCCCGCAATCAACGCCGGTACGATATGTCCATTCGGCAAGTGCGCAGGAAAATTGAAGGGCCCCAAGACTCCCAAAACCCCGTACGGCTTAAAACGAGTTACCGCTTGAAGCTCACCCATTTCGAACGATGTCGTATCACGACGGCTGCGAAACGACTCAATGGAAACCGCCGACTTTCCAACCGTCGCCCCGACCTCCGTTTTTGATTCCCAAATCGGCTTACCGGTTTCAGCAGAAATCAACTCGGCAAGTTCTGGCATGCTATCTTTGACGGCTTCTGCGTACTTTTCAACAAAACCAATCCGTTGATCCACATCGGTTTGAGCCCAAGTCTCGCTGGCATTTCGAGCGGCCTCGATGGCCTGATCGATGGTCGACGCGCTGGCCTGGACGCCAGAAAAAACGACCGACTCGTCCACCGGACAAGTCGAAACCAGCGATTTGCCATCTGTTTGAGCCCAATCGCCACCGATGAACTGACCTGAAAATTTCAACCTTCGAATTTCGACTTCCGCCATATCCTTACCCAATGAAAAAGCTGGAACTTGCGTCGACGATAGCGAACTTCGTTTTTTTGTCTAGATGGTTGTCAAGGCGATCCTTTCACTCGCGTCGGTATTGCTAATCCGTTGGCTTCAAGTCGACCACTCGAATCGAATCGCCCGTTTTCAAATTTAAACGCAGAGCAGTCACTTGATCGATGGAAATTGCGTCGTTTTCGACCCGAACTTTTCCCAAGCAGCAACGAAAATCCAGATTGCAATTGGAAACGATCTTCTGCTGGGCGTCGGCAATTTCAGGCAGGACTGCCGATACGCGTCCATGGATATTTTCTCGGATCACGCGGATGTCGGCGGAAGATGCATGCACGGTCGGGCCACCGTCAAAAATATCTACCATGTTTCGATACTCAAATCCTTCTTGGATTAACATCGCCCGAGCCGGACTCGTGTTGCGGTGGACCCGACCAATAACTTCTTGGGCACCTGCCGGCAACAACGGTATGTAGACCGGGTGTCTCGGCATTAAATCCGCAATGAATTTCTTGGAATCCGAAGTCAACGTTTCTGCTTTGGGAAATTCGATTTGAAAGAAATGAGATCCCAACGCAGACCACAATGGCGAGTGCCCTTCCTTGTCAACAACGCCGCGCAATTCCGCAATCACTTCACTTTCAAATCGCTCGGAGAACTGCGCCATGAACAAGAATCGTGACAAGGACAACAGCCGACCATGACCGTTGCCCCAGTAATCGGGCGCTAAGAATAGACTGCCAATCTCCGTGGGCCCGTCGTGATCTTCACGCAAATGGAGTGCTTCAACTTCTTTTCGAACTCCCAGCTCTTGGGACTCGTGTACCGAAGCTCTTATCTCATAAGAATAAAACGGTTCAAATCCGCCGACTTTTGAATAGATAGCCGAAGTGCCAACAATTTTGCCAACCGTCAAGTCTTCCATAACAAACACATACGGTTGGCCACCGGGTTTGGCATGTTGCCTTTGAAAGGCATAAACGGAATCCTCAATTCGTGCTGCCAATTTCTCCATTGAGATTTTCAATGTCGTAAGGCCTAATTCCGCCCGACCGATCAACTCAAAGAGTGGCTCAATGTCATCTTGTTGTGCGTTTCTTACCACCAACATGGCAACGACCAAAACTCAACAGCAACTAAAAACTATCAAGAGGATTGCAACATGTCCTCTACCGTCTGCTCAACGATCTGGCAGGCGAGTTCAATATGATCACTCGTAACACATCCGATTGGCATGAGAAAACGGATCCGAACCGGATCAGCGCCAGCAATAAAAGACATCAACCCAGCGTCGTACATTCGATGAACCATATCCTTAGATTTGTTTAGAGTACCCTCAAACGGTGTGAAAGCCACCATGCCCCCACAACCATAGGGGCCCCGAATGGCCCCGGGATGCTTGTCCCCGATTTTCCTTAGCCCGTCGGCAAACTGATTGTGCAGCTCCACGTTTTTCCCGTCGTCCCCATAATGGCCATGATCTATCAACGACCGAAGAATTCTCTGAGAAGCGAGAATGGCCCAACTACTGCCGGTAAACGTCTGACTGATCAAACCCGGCTGTGGCTTGTACTCGTCGGTATACAACGTGGCACAAACTTGTGAGATCTTGCCAATGGTCACCAAGTCAACCACATCGTCCAAACCAAAATGCTGGAAAGCAAATGGTTGTGTCGTACGCCCAAAGGTCTGAACTTCGTCGGCAATAAAAGCGATGCCATGTTCGTGAGCGACTTGGATTAATGCACGGAAGAAATCTCGGTCGCCAACATAATAGCCGCCCTCGCCTTGAATTAACTCCATCCACAAACAGGCATGCTTTTGGGGGTATCTATGGATATGTTCCCGCAGGCAGTTCACCGCGCGATCGGTACTGCCTTGTGGGTCATCAGCATCAAAAAATGGGATGTAATCAACAGGAACCGTATCCGGCAATCCCACGCGATTCTTCGCTTTGTCGGTTACCTGGGAAAGGACCAACGTTCGGCCAGCGAAACAATGCTCAAATGCAATGATGCGATTGGCCGGTGCGTTTTTTTGAAAAGCCATCTTCAAGGAATTCTCATTCGCCATCGCACCACTGGTCGACAAGAAACAATGATCTAATTTGGCACCGGATCGATTCGCGGTCTCCGTCAATAATTTGACCAATTCGTAGCTCTCGCATCCTTGTTGCAGGTTTCCTTGCATGATCGTGTCTGACAAAGCTGCGTCGATCCCGGATTCAACCAACATCGGATGACTATGTCCAAACCCATGAACACCAATACCCGTTATGAAGTCAAGTTTGACACTTCCGTCTTTCAACTCGACAAATGGGCCGTTGCCAATTCCACTGGACACATAGGGAAAGTACAAGTTACCTCCCCGCAATGCTCCGAAGTCACTCAACAAAGCGTTAAATTCTTCAGCCAATCCTTCGCGAGGAGGCCTTACCGAAATAATTTGTTGTTGATGTTCGGCCAGAGCAGCTAATATCAGCTTCTTGCCTTCGGCGATTCGAGGATCATTTTTCAGACCGTCGGAAATCAACAGGCGGTCAACGACATTCGAATTCATAACTGGTTCCAATTCACTGACTAGATTTTCGCGGCACGCTTTGAGCATACAGGTTCTCAAAATCTTGCCTTCAGATAAGGTACAACTTATCCGAAATCTTCTCGAGAACCAACGGCTGTCCCCACGATTTCACATCTGGGTCACCAACCTTCATTCGCCACGTCAAAAAAAAACAGCCGTCAGATGGTTGACGGCTGCGAGAATCTTCAATTCTGTTAAACAGATGATCTAGCGGCGGCGACGAGCGACCAAACCGACCAAACCGCAAACCAAAACGCTGGCTGTTGAAGGCTCAGGAACAACATTAACAGTGAAAGAACTGAAAGTTGCACCGATGTCTGAACCACCGTCAACGACCAAAGCATTGTCGATAACAAGTGATGTTGAACCTTGAGCGTTGGCTTCGAAATCGAATGTACCCACGAAGAAAGCACTCGCTGATTCGTCGTAACCTTCGTCGATCAGGGGCATTCCAGGAGGAATATTTTCAATTTGAATACCTTCGCCAGCGACAACATTTACCGTCAAAAACCCAGTTACCGCATCCGCTGTCACCGATTCAGCAGGACCTGCAAAGTCGCCCCAACGGACGCCAAGTCCAGCCCCCATGAAAGTCAAGTCAAAATCAAGAGTTTCGGCCGCAGTAAAGCCGGCGATTCCAGATGTGTCCCAAGAAAAATCCAAGTCCAGACCTTCAGTAATGTTCTGGCCGTTAGGCGAGTAGTACAAATGCGCCGTCGCAGTGTCGCCAATAGCTAGTGTCGCCGTGTTGTCGCCTTCGACTGCTCCTTCGCCGAAACCGGCGGTTGACCAAAAGAAGTTTTGAGCAGAAGCGCTGCTCACGCTCATGGCTACGATAGCCAAAACCATTGAGAAGTTCTTTACATTCACGTGAAAATTCTCCAATCAAAGATGTGTAATATCCCAGGTGTTGGGAAGAAACAATTCGTATTTATCACCTGGGTTCAGTATGATCGCGAGGCTCTACCAAACAACAAATTGCGAACGTATTGCGTCGAAAAACCACGGTTGGCTCTTGAGAATAACGGTGGTGCCGATTGTAAGGAGGCCAATGCGCAAAGCGTTAACTTTGTCCGCAACGGATCATGAAAATGGCAATCAATTCCAGACGCTTCCCATTGCCAAAACGGTTTTGTTCTGCGTTTTTTATCACTTCGTTTGATGAAAAAAACCTGCGATGTCAATCGCCAAGTCTAGACATCGGCGCAAACAAAAAGCTCCTGGACTGCCGGCCAGGAGCTTTCGTCGGAGAGAGTGTTGCTTCCGCTATGAACCGATGGCGTTAGCCACCTCTTGTGAATTGACTTTCATCATGTTCGCCGTTTCAGCGCCTAAAAACTGAACCGCCGCGAAACCGACCAGCAAAACTAACATTGACAAGATCGCGTACTCGACGCTGGTAGCTGCTTCTTGATCGACCAATAGTGCCTTGAAATTTTTCATGCGTTTGACTCCTGCCAGAATGTAAGCAATGGATGTGCCAATCCCAAATCAATCGAAAACGCCCTCAATAATTACGATCCAATAGCGAGCCTCGCCCGATACGTCGATTTTTGTCAACAGCATGATGCGGACTGGCAAAAATGATGCGAATAAGCAACTTGAGACAGGCAACTTGAAGACAGGCAACTTATCGCAAGAACCGAGCCGAAAGCGCAAACAAATGCAGGCCTAAGTCGGCGGGAAAAAATCGACAAAGCCAAGCGGCAAAACCAACTTTCTCAGAATGCTGTTCAACAATCTCAATCAATGCATCAGACAACTCATGATGAGGCGTTTGAGTTGCCTCGAAAAGATGCACGAAACGACTCCGCCAGTCGTACAAATACCGTCGCCGCATTCGCTTTTCGATGTAAACGTCAAAACGATCTGAAGGGCGATACCAAAACTTGACGAGCAATACGCCGGCAATCGCCAAAACCAATGCAAGCACGAACGAAACGACGTTGAACCAGGCAGACGCTAAAATGAATGGCGTAACGAATGCGATCGAATAGGGGCCCATTCTGGTCCAATGGTATCGCATGTTTTCTTTCCAACCAAATGCCGACAACTCACTGCGATTTAAGTCGTCCATCAGATCAAAGATTTTCGCTCTCAAGGCTTGTGGGTCGATATGGCTAACCAATCCGTGGCGTTGGCACACGTCATCGTTAATGTAATTCCAAATCGAAATCTGCGCATTGTTGTACGGAGTGTCCAATGAGTAATTGTTGAGCAAATGACCTGGATTTTGGGCAAACGCCAATTGAACATTGATAACAGCTTCATCCCCCTCACGCCCACCTAACATAAAGAATTCCCAAATCGCATTGTGAATCACTTTGGAGTGCGAAGCGTCGTCGACCAGCGACTTCCGGTAGTCCAACAATTGATAAACCAGCTCCAGATCGGCATCCAAGACATCGGGGATTTCGGAACCATTGTCCTCAAGAAATCCCAGTTTTTGCTTGAGCCATGATCCGTCAGCTTTGAAGATGGCAGTGGGAAGCACATGGATGTAAAACGCGATCTGCCCTTCAATTCGAAAATCCTTCAAGTTGGATTCGCAAGCCGAAAGCAATCGTGACCATGTCGAAAAATCAACTTTCCGCAAGAGACTATCCCACAACTTTTCGGTCAAGAAATAGAATTGCTGGTCCTGGACAACTTTCGACAACGTTTTTAAAACCGCCGGTATTTGCTTGGGCTCCATTTCTTGTTGCAAGTACTCATACAGCAAATTCATCAACCCTTGCTCGTCTCGATGTTTCTGTATCCCAGTCAAGACCAACTTAAAAAACATCAAGGGATCGTCGCTGGTCACATCCGCCAGCAATGACATTACAAAATAATCGTATGGCGATTTGCCAATGCGATTTTTGTATTCGTCGTAAATCTGCTGTATAGGTTCCGTTTCAATACGTTGATATATCGGAACCTCAATTTCAGCCAGTTCAGCGATCGGATGAGAATCCGCGCCCGCATCTAACGACGGTGGCTCTATCGGCGTTGCGACCGGAATCGGTTCGCTTTGGACAGCTTCCCATTGAAACTGATTTTGAGGAACACTGGTGGTCGATTCTCCATATCTCAACTGGCCGTCCAACAACTCGTATGCCGCCCGGATCTTCTGAAACTCAGCAGGAAATTTTTCCGGTTTGAATTGCCGTATCAGTTTGCTGTATTTCCGTTTCAACGCCTTGCGGTCAAACCCCTTCGACAATCCGAAAAATGCAATAGGGTTATGCGGCAACAAGGACCAATCAGGCGGTTGTTCATCCTTGGCCACGACTAAGAATTCCTTATGAAGGCGGCAATAATCCGAAAGACAACAACCAGTACAACCCAAATCAGCCAACCGGGCACTCCGGCTTCTGATTCATCAGATCCACCTGCAGCTTGATGCGCGGTTTGGGCTCTGCCTTTGAGACCTTGAATCTGCGTCAACCAATCCGCTTCCATCACATATAGCTCGGGATATTCATTTTGTAACAAACGAACCGAACGCTGAATCGATTTAAGCTCAGCTGATTCGATAATCTGCCGTAGGTACGACTCCTTGAGTGCCCCCGCATCGCGTGGGGGCAACATGATCACCCGCTTAAATGTGTTGACTAGGTTTATGTTTTGATTCGGATGAGATGACAATTGTTGGATTTGACCGTGACTAGAAATCACTTGATGCAATCGTTTAACCGCGTTCTTCAATTCCGGAAATTCACCAACATTAACCGCGCGCAGCATTTCGGCCAATCGCTGGGGGTGTTGACGCCACATTTGTGCGCGTATGTCATCGATTTGCTGTGCTGTACTTTCCCGCAACTTGGTCGTTTTGGACTGTTTAGCCGCATCAAATTCGTCAGTCGTCTGGATATCCAGCAGGCGATTGCGCAGCTTGATAATTTGATCCGATTGGTAGACCGGATTCATCCTCAAAACCTGAGCCAGGTATTTTCGTTTTTGACTTGCGGTAAATTCACTCATCTTGAGGTTTGTAATCTATTCCCAATGCGGAAAGCACGGTCATCAAATTCTGCCGAGCAGATTCATAAAACTCCTTCTCGCCGGAACTCATTGCATGCTCAAACGCATCAATTGCTTCCTCCAAGCGATCACGTTCGTATTGACTGACTTCCCCAACCATCCGTTCGCAAAACAACACCAATCGTTGGTTCTGAACATCGTCTCGGGGATAAAACTTGATCGATTGCATCTTGGCGACCGCTTCTTTAATTTCAGCCTCGGTCAATGATTTTGCGTGCTGGGTCAATACCAATTGGAATCGTTTCCCCGTTTGAGGAATGATCGCTTCAACTTCTAAGATGCCATTTAGATCATAAGTAAATCGAACGCGGAACGGCTGACCCGCCGGTCCTGCTGGGATACCCTCGATCCAAAGTTTACCAAGTTCCAAATTGTCTTCGACTTTGCGAGCTTCACCTTGAAACACCCGCAAGTCGACTTGCGTTTGCCCTGCTTCAATCGTGTAAAATTCGTTTTCCTTGGATACGGGAATGGTCGTATTGCGATGGATCAGCGGTTGGTAATAGCCCGCATTTAACTGCCCCCCGAATTCTTTCGTCACTTCGATGCCCAATGTAAATGGGCAAACATCCGTCATGACCATGTCTTCGACCGCTTCGTCATCGGTGATCAACGCCGCTTGAACGGCCGCCCCCAATGCCACAACCTGATCGGGATCATAGGTCGCTTGCGGAGCTTTGCCGAAATACTGTTCGGTAAATTGCCTCAAGATCGGCATCCGCGTCGCACCACCCACCAAAATCACTTCATCAATCGATTCTGGCGTCATACGACCATCTCGAATTGCCCGGTTGACGGGACCTTTCAAACGTTCCATTAATTTGGAACAAATGGTCCCAAAACTTTCTTGATTGACCTTAATGGGGCTTGTTTCGGGATCGATGGAACCGTCCGGACTAGGAATTCGAATCTCTGTTACGTCATTACCAGCCAATTCTTTTTTGGCCCGATCACATTCCTCCCGCAATCGTGCCACCATCAAGGGGTGTTGCATTTCGGACGCTTCCAATTGAAGCCCCTGTTTATTCAATACCGCAGCCACCAAACGATCCGTAAAATCTTCCCCACCAAGCATGCTCTCGCCGGCCGTCGAAATGATCTCTAACGTGCCTTCAAAAATCTCCATCAAGGTCACGTCAAATGTGCCGCCCCCCAAATCGATAACAATCAGATTTTTCTCAGCGGTCCGATCATGGAACCCATAAGTCAATGCGGCCGCCGTCGGCTCATTGATGATACGACTAACTTTCAGACCCGCCATCTCGCCAGCTTGTTTGGTAGCCTTGCGTTGATTGTCGTTGAAATAGGCCGGCACCGTAATGACCGCGTGTTGAACGGTGTCGTTTAAACTGGCTTCTGCATCGTCCTTCAACGATCGCAATACCAAACTGGATAACTCTACTGGCGTAAACTTCCGCCCGTTAAGTACAACTTCCTGGTCAGTTCCCATCCAACGCTTGAAACAAGAGCAACACTTTTCAGGATGTGTCACACGTAGCTCACGTGCCGGAGCACCGACCAAGACTTGACCGTTATCCATGACGCCCACCACGGAAGGGGTCAGGTATTCGCCATGTACATTTTTCAACAGTCGTGGCTCCGCTTCGGTGAACACCGCACAGAGTGAGTTGGTGGTGCCAAGGTCAATTCCAACGATCGTATTCGACATTTATCTTCTCTGCCTGTCGCGTAATGTAAATGAAGTTTAGTTCCGTCACTCGGATCAACAACCACCTGTCAAAACAGCTACTCGATCCCCGTTTTTGCCGTCCGCAATTTCGCGCGGATCTTTTCCAACCGGGCAACCAAGCTTTTTTCATACCCTCTGGGAACAGGATGATAGTACTCAGTATCGGTACCCAAATAATCCTGCGCGACAATTCCTTCTTCGTCGTCATGAGAATAAACATATCCTTCGCCGTGCCCCAGTTCTTTGGCCCCCGCGTAATGGGTGTCGCGCAGGTGTTTCGGCACCGGCAATATCCGACCTTCGCGAATGTCCTTGATTGCAGAACTGATCGCCAACGTTGATGCATTAGATTTTTCGGCGCAAGCTAAATACAAGACCGTTTGCGCTAATATCAGCTGACACTCCGGCAGTCCAATTTGTTCGCATGCCGAGGATGTTGAAACCGCCAAAGGTAAAGCGTGGGGCTCCGCATTTCCAATATCTTCGCTGGCCAATATGATCAGTCGCCGACAAAGAAAACGAATCTCTTCACCTCCCTCTAACATCCGGGCCAGCCAATAAATGCTCGCGTCCGGGTCGCTGCCTCGGATACTCTTAATTAGCGCACTACAACAATCGTAATGCTCATCTCCGGTCGCATCGTATTGAATCGCCCGGTGCGCCATTGATTCTCGGATCACTTCCAAGGTCATTCGTTTGGGTACCCGCAAAGAGGCAGCAGCCGTCTCCAAAACACTCAACGCCTGTCGCGCATCACCGTCACATACCTTTGCCAAATATTTAAGCCCATGATCGTCGATTTCAATTGACTCGAGACCCAATCCACGTTCTTTGTCACCTAAGGCCGTAATCAATAACTGCTCAATCTCAACTTCGGCCAACGGTTGGAATTGGAAAATTGTACTGCGGCTTACCAACGCACCCACAACTGCAAAAAACGGGTTCGACGTCGTCGCACCAATCAATGTCACGATGCCATTTTCGACATCTGCCAACATTGCATCTTGCTGAGACTTATTGAAGCGATGAATCTCATCGATAAACAATAGCGTTCCTCGGCCTGTGGTTTCCAAACGCTCACGGGCTGTCGCCAAAATCTCGCGTAAATCCTTAACGCCATGCATGATGGCACTCAATTGCGAAAAATTTCGCTTGGTTTCCCGCGCCAAAATCCTAGCCAAAGATGTTTTGCCAGTGCCCGGGGGGCCAAAAAAAATCACACTATTCAAGCGATCCGCTTCGACCAGACGTCGCAACAACTTGCCCGGCCCCAGAAAATGTTGTTGCCCGACAAATTCGTCCAATTTCCGAGGACGCATTCGCGCAGCCAACGGCTTGGCTTGATCCACATTGGATTTTTCAACGGCTTCGAATAACGACATGAATGTCAAACATCTTCTGGTTTAAAGGCGATTCCAGGAATGCATTCTGGAGGGTCTAATGTAACAGATTTCAGTTCCAATATCCTCCAGCGAAGCCATGACGCCAGACCCAAAAAATTTTCCGGTTACTATCGAAATCCCGATTCAGTGGGGTGACCATGACGCGCTTGGCCACGTCAATAATATCCACTTTTTGCGATGGTTCGAGTCAGCCCGGATCGAGTACCTAAGACGTTGTAATGCCAGGATCTCGAACGATGGAATTGGGCCCATTTTAGCGGCAGTCGACTGCAATTACCGTAGACAACTACGATTTCCCGATTCCGCCATTATCAGTGCCGCGGTTCAAAAAATTGGAAATTCCAGCATCACAATCGAGCATTACCTGTGGAGTGAAAAACAAGGAGTGCTCGCGGCCGACGGACATTCCGTCGTTGTAATGTTCGATTACACAATTCAGCAATCGGTTCCAGTCTCCGATGATATTCGAGAAGCAATTCAGTTGATCGAATCGAACTGAAGCTGAGAAAAGAACCTTCGTGCAACGTATCGCCCCAATAGAGTTGGAGCAAGTCCGCCCCGGTCGTACGCCGACAACCGTTTCCTGCTATTTGGCGATGACAAAAACCAGTAGCATGGATAACCAAACGGCATCTAGAAAATGCCAGTAGCCTGCACAATGATCTACCGCGAAGTGCCGCTCATGGTCGTAACGATCACGGAATGCCTGATAAATCACAAAACCCAAAAACAAGATGCCGCCAAAAACATGCAACGCATGAATGAATGCCAGCGTAAACGACATCCCGTAAACTTTGGTCGAACCATCGTCTTGCCGAAAATGATGGATCACCAATTCCGACATGCCAAAGCTCTGGATGATCACGAACCCGATCGCCAATCCGCAGGCCCAAACCAAAGATCTTCGAAACGGCAACTGTTGCTCGCGGCGAACAAATCTGACCGCCCGCTGTAGAAACACGCTGATCAAGATCAACAACGCAGTGCTGGTCCAAAACGAAAACGGAAGCTTGAGTGGTTCGTAGCTCCGCGAAGAGGCAACCATTGTGTCCGTTGCTGCGTCGTACGTCTGCTGGATACTTTGAAAGGCTTCAACTCGAATGAAACAATAAGTCGCAATGCTCGCCAAAAAGAACATGGTGAGTGAAGCGATGAATAAGTAAAACACCAGCTTGGCCTGATACAAGTCGCGGCGAGCAGGAACAAGGCTGATGGATTGTTTGAGCATAAAAAAATTCTATGGACTGCTCGTTTCTGCCGCTCGCGGAAACTCGTCAATCGCCTCTTGATAATGACCGGTGTCGGTCATCGTCATCCCGATAAACAAGAATACGAACAACACAGAACCCAGAAAACAAATCACATTAAATGGCTTGTCCCAAATCATGTGCATGAAAAAACCCATCACCAAAGCAGCCTTGGCAGTAGCGATGACCATCGCCACCACGAAACCAAATGGCCCCATGTTGCCGGCCAACAACAATGTCAAAACCGTCAAAAATACCAATGCAAAAAATACAGCGTACAACAGCTTTAGTGGCGCTGGATGAGCAAAACCGTGATCGTGGTCGTGTGTCATTTTGTTATTCTTCGTGAAATATATCAGTCAATCAAGTAAAGCAATGGGAACAGATAGATCCAAATTAGGTCGACCAAGTGCCAGTACAGCCCGACGTAGTCAACCGGACCAAAGTAATCGCTTCGCCAATGCCCCATTAATGAACGCGCGAAAATCCAAGATAAAAATCCGATCCCCGCGATGATGTGAATCGCATGCAATCCTGTCATGCAATAATAAATGCTAAAGAAAATTCCAATATCACGATCCAGTTTTGATTTGTCTGGGCCATGGTCATTGCCGGCGTGGGCGCCGTCTTTACCGTGAGAGTGATCCCCATCCTCGTGACTAAGATCGCCGGAAGCATGAACGTCACCTTCTTTGTGCCCAGCATCTCCGTCAGCATGATCGTCGTCGTGCACATCATCGCCCGTGTGTTCTTCCTGCAATGCGTAAACCACGACCTCGTTTGAAGCGTGGGATCCACCGGAGCCACCTTCAGTCATTTCCATGTAGTAGTGCCCACAAACGGCACCGAAAAAGTAACCGCCAACGGTGATCGCAAGCCCACCAAAAAACTTGGACCATACACCACTCGCCAGCAACGCGGAAATCACACTGGCACCGATGAAGCCAACCAGCAACAACGCCGGCACGATACTAAGGTAAACCAAGTACTCAGAAATCCCCAAGCTATGTGCCAACGTTCCCTCCTCGGCGGCATGGTGACCAACATGCAAATCGAATGCGCTGCGTACCAAAATTCCCATGTCCCACTTATGGCTGTATTCAATCGCTTTGACACCAAGGAACATCGCGGCGCAAAACATCGTAATCAATGTGTAGACGGCACAGCTGCGATTGTTGCCAAGTTGAGCCGCACGCACTCCCAACGCCATCGTCAGTGAGCTGAACAACAGAACAAGTGTGTTGAGGGCTCCCAAGTATTTATCGAGAAAGACGTGAGCTTGCTCGAAAATCTCTGGATGATGAGTCCGATACAAAGTGTAAGCGACAAATAACCCGCTAAAGAACAAAATCTCCGTTACGAGAAACAGCCAGATTCCAAGCTTCCCAGAATCAAATTGCTGTTCCGCATTATCAAAGTGATGAGCAATGAACTCACCATGGTCATGGTGATCATCGTGATGATCCGTTGCGGCTGATTGTTCAGTTTCAGCAATCGCCATGATAAACTCCGTATCGTTCTAATTCGTAACCACGAATTCAATGGTTTGACGTATCTTAAACTTCTTTAGATCGTTTCACGGGATCTAAATCAGGCTGTGTTTCTTTCACTGGCTTTTTAACCGGCGAAGCGAAGTCGCGATGAATATAAGTGTCCAATTCTTCGTCGTAAACTTGGCTTTCGAAATCGTAAGGATCGTTAAAAACAGGATTGTGGATAAAGTTGTGGAAATCGGGAGGCGAACTGCTTTGCCATTCCATCGATGCCGCTCCAAATGGGTTGCCCGCTACTTTCGGACCTCGCATTGCCGCGTAAACCAAGACGCCGATCGACATTACGATACCGACGCCCAAGACGAATGCACCGACCGTCGATAGTTGATGAAAAATGACAAACTCCGGATCATACGACGCGTAACGTCGTGGCATTCCGCGAGCCCCCATCACGAATTGAGGGAAGAACGTCAGGCAAAAACCGCTAAACACCATAAAGCAACCAACCCGTCCCATTGCGTCGTTGTACATCCGCCCCCAAATCTTCGGCCACCAATGGAATACTCCGCCGAACAACGCCGTCAACGTGCCACCGACCATAACAAAATGGAAGTGAGCAACGACAAAATACGTGTCATGCAATTGGATGTCTGTAGACAAGGCCCCCAAGTGCAATCCCGTTAGACCGCCAATTCCGAACAGAAAGATAAACGCCAAGGCATAACACATCGGCGTCGCCAAAATGATCGACCCCTTATAAAGCGTTGCTAACCAGTTGAACACCTTCACCGCAGAAGGAACCGCAACAGTAAACGTAATGGCACTGAAGATCAAAGTCACCACTTGCGATTGACCGCTGGTGAACATGTGGTGTCCCCAGACGAGAAAACCAAGCAAAGCAATTGCCACGCTTGAGAATGCGATGAATGAGTAACCAAAAATCTTCTTGCGACTGTAAACCGAAATCAACTCACTGATGACACCCATACCCGGCAGAATCATGATGTAAACCGCAGGGTGGGAGTAGAACCAGAAGAAATGCTGAAACAGAACGGGGTCCCCACCATACTTGGGATCAAAAATCCCAATGTGCATCGTCCGTTCGGCAATCAACAGCAACAACGTGATACCCAAAACCGGCGTCGCCAAAATCTGAATAATGCTCGTTGCGTAGAGTGACCATAGAAACAATGGCAACTTGAACCAAGTTTGGCCCGGAGCCCGCATGGTGTTCACCGTCACCAGAAAATTGAGCCCAGTGAAAATTGAACTAAATCCGAGCACAAATGCTCCACCAGTCGCCCATATCACCCCAGTCTCTGTGTCGATACTGTACGGGGTATAAAACGTCCAGCCCGTATCCAAACCACCGTTGAATAAAATCGCACACAGCAACATACCCGTTCCAATAATCCAAAGGTAGAAGCTGCACAGATTCAGCCGAGGAAACGCAACATCCTTGGCACCCAGCATCATCGGCAACACGATATTACCCAAGGCGGCGGGAATGCTAGGGATGATGAATGAAAACACCATCACCGCCCCGTGCAAGGTGAACATTTGGTTGTACGTATCGTCATCTAGTAACCCACCACCAGCACTGTTGTGATTCCATAAGTGGGTTCTCAGAACCAGCGCAAACACGCCAGCAAGAATCAACGCTGAAGTCACACCGATCAGATACATGATTCCGATCCGCTTGTGATCCAATGTGAACGCCCAAGAAGCAAAACCCTTGGAGCAATTCAGAAAGTTATTCTCCGCGTTGCCAAACAACGCGTTTTTGTCAGTTACGTTAGCATGTGCCATTCGATGACCTTTTATTTAAAAAGCTTGCGCCAACTAAATTCAATGATTGTCTTCTTCATTCGTCTTCTCTCCAGTCGATTCGCTCGACTGTTCTGTTTCGCCATCCGAAGCAGCAGCGCTCGATCCTTCGTCGTCGCCGGGAACAACAAGCGTCGTTCCGTCGTCAGCGGTTTCATAGTCAAAACCGTATTTCTCGTTGTCGCTCAGGTACTTAATGTAAGTAATCAAATCGATGATTTGATCGCCGGTCAATTTGCCGTCAAACGAATTCATCTTCGAAACCGGGCCGTAGCCTTTGACGATCTTCCGATCGGGATAGAGAATCGACTCGCGGATGTAATCTTCGGTAACATCGACGGTTTCACCGCCCATGAGATCTTCCTTGTCTTTGCCCCACAATTCGTTCAGTGCTGGCCCAGTAGCCGCGGTTCCATCGATCTTGTGACATCCGGAACAATTCATTTGGAACAACCGCTTTCCATTTTCCCACGGCTTGTGTTCTCGACGAATCCACTCGGTACTCGCTTTTCGTGTCGGTTCATCCGGATGAACCTGGCACAACGTTCGCATTCGTGAATGCTCCGTGCCGCAGTACTCCGTGCACGCCAGTCGGAACTTCCCAACCAATGATGGTTTTAAATAGGCATAAGTGTAACGCCCAGGAACGATATCCATTTTTTGACGAAATGCCGAAATGAACATACTGTGTAAAACGTCAGTCGACTGCATTATCAACTTGACCGGCTTACCTTCTACCAAATGCAGTTCAGATGACATATCGCCGTTGGGATATCTAAAATTCCAGTTCCAACGACTTGCCGTAACATAAATCTCTTCGGCGTCGTCGGTCGGTACTCGCATCTCAAAGTAACCACTGGCTCCTTCGAAGAAAATCCACGCCAAAATAATGCTCGGGATAATCGACCAGAACAATTCTAATCCCGTGTGGTGAGAAGGGCTCTTTTGTGGTCCGACCCCGTCACGTTGGCGATACTTGATGACAAAGTACAACATCACAACGCAAATGATCACAAAAAAAACAATCGAAATCCAGCTAATCGCCATGAACAAATTATCGCTGCGATAAGCAAAATCGCTGGCTTGTTCCGGGAACCAATAAGCGGGATCAAGCCAACTGCTATAGGTCCGATCATGCGTTTCCGCATAACTTGTGTCGATTTCTGCAAGTGGTAATGATGTCAATAAATTCATAAGTATTTCAATCTTTACGTTACAACCTCTACGCCCGACTCAATTCTGCCTTTCGGCAATGTAGCCGGCCTGCCAACCCCAAAGAACCAATACGGAACTAGCGCCAGCAAGATCAAAATCGCCGTGATTGCTCCAGCAATCCGCATGATGCCCATCGCGTGGGCCGTGTACTTTCCAGTGGATTCGTCGTACAAAAAACAACCAGTGATATACGTGAATCGATTGATCGAGGAACCAATTTTTCCTTCTGCAGCCTCCACCAGCGCCCGCTTAATCGTTACCGGCTCATAATCCAAGCCATGAATGTACCTAACGATTTTTCCTTCCGGCGAAAGCAAAATGAATACCGGCGGATGCGAATAAAGCTTTTGGTGGGGGATATACTTGTAGCGAAAACCACAAGTGTCCGCGAGCACTTCAATAGAATCTCTACTTCCAGTCAAGAAATGCCAACCGTCCGCAGAAGAATCGTCGCCATAGACCGTCACGAATTTTGCTTTTGATTCGCGAGCACGGCTTACCTGTTCGAGCGGATCGATACTGACCGAAATCACTTGAAAATCCCGCTGTACTTTAAAGTCGATTTTCCGCAGCGACATCGCCATGTTTTCCAATTGAACGCTGCAAAGTTTCGGACAATTGGAATAATTGAACGACAGAATAACGGGCTGCTCCCCGTCAAAGTAGTCACCGATTTTTACTTTCCGGTCTTCGTCATCCCGGAAATAAATGCCCAAATCAATAACGTCACCAAGGTTCTCGTCGACCCCAGTCCCCTTCTCGGCGTCCGGAATCTCGCCAGTCTTAACTTGTCCAGCGCAATTCGAACCGGTGACCAGCAGCACGGCTACCGTCAGTGTGAGTATCGAATTGCGAGTGACAACTTTCATTACTTTTCTATTTTTTTCCAAACTCGGAAATGACTTCATTCATCGTTTCGGAAACCGGCTTTACACCTTGTTCCTGATTTCCGTTGAGCAGAGCCTTCTGACCGTTGACGATTTCGAGAACCGACTCATTCACGTAATCAGTAGAACGTTCTCGGATGTAACTGTTGCTCCACTGATAATATAAACCCTGAACAAAAAAGATCGTGCATACGGTTATGATCGCCGAGATCGCACCTGCCATGAGAATAACCGGCGTATTGATGTCGTCGTAACGAGGGCCCACCGGCTCTGGTGCCGTTTCTGTATTTTCAACATCCACTTGAGGTTCTAATTCAGCAGTTGCGCCTGTCATATCGATAACTCAGTTTTTCTTAAATCATGGATTGTGATGGTTCAAGGACTCACCCAAACGTGGATCCCGCAACGGAATCAGCGGTTTGTTACCGCTGATAATGAAAAAGATTGCTAGAAACAATCCAATCAAGCCAACAGCAATCGCCAAATCACCGGCCATGTGAAAACCCGTGAATGTAAACCGATTGTCGGCAAAGGCCTGCGGCATGATGATCCAATAATGATCAATCCAATGGATTGCCAGTACATATATTGAAGCAAAAAACAGGAAAGATTTACTGCGACGAACTGTCCTAGCCATCAGTCCAAGGAATGGAATGAAAATGTGCCCGAACAACAATACGATCGACATCCATTGCCAACCCGACCAGCCCGCCTCTTGCCCGGGCAACGCATTGATCCGCCAAGCGAACCAGAACGTTTCCTCGGGAATATTGGCATACCAAATCAACATAAATTGGCTAAATGCGATATATCCCCAAAAGAACACAAACGCAAACATTAATTTCGCCAAATCGTGGTAATGCTCTACCGTAATTTCATCGGTAACGCGCCCGCTGCGTTGTAACATCAATGCCGTCAGCGTGATTGTCGCCAAGCCGCCCAAAAATGCTCCGGCAAAAATGTAAACTGGGAACATCGTACTAAACCACAATGGTGCCAAAGACATTTCGTAATCGAACGACGAAAACACCAGTGTCGCCGCAAAGATGATCATCAGCGGGGCACTGTAAGCTTGCATCTTCAAAGTGATCCGCTTATCGCCCGATTTGTCCTGGGCCAGCGAGTTCCTCAAGAAGAACGTGGCCATCAAACCCCAAATCAGAAAGTAGGCCGCGGTCCGAACACCGAAGAAACCGTTGTTCAAATAGGCATTTTTCAATAATTCCAATGGCGGAAGGTTCTCCGACATCTCAACGACTTCTTTTTTGTGAGCCGCGTCGCCAATGACAGACCAACCGTCGGCAAGCCAAGGATAAACCAAATCAATCCCAAGCAGCACTGGAATCAAAATTGGCAAGAACAAAATCAGCATCGGAAACAGACACGCCGAATAAAGTTCCGCAATCCGTCGGACCGTTACGCTCCATCCAGCGCGGGTCAGATGCATGATGGTTACAAAAAACAAACACCCCAGCCCAATCGTTAGCAAAAAACAAAATGTTGTGAGATAGCTAAACGAAATTCGACTCGCGTCCAATCTCAACAAAAAGCCACCACCGGCTAATCCCGCGATCCCGACAATCAAACACAGCGGAATCATTTTGACGTAGCTGTCTTTCAGCGTCGTTATCGGTGACGTGATTTTCGCTTCTCTTGCGTGATGCATCTTTATTTCAACAATCTAAATTCAATTATGGTTTGGTTTCATCTTTGGCTTCGGCGTCCGCGGCCGCAGCGACGGCCGTTTCCGGTTTAATCCCGGTCGCCTGTAACGCTTTGACATAGGCCACAATCGCCCATCGATCTTCAACCGAGATCTGATCCTTGTACGGCCCCATCGAACTGCGGCCATTGGAAATCGTGTCGAAGATTCGCCCGACTGGATTCTTATCGTTGTTTTTCACATCCGGTTCGTGCAACGATTTGGCCGCCGTCCATGCCGCTTTCCCAGACGCCGCCAGCGACAATGCTCGTTGATTAACCAGCCCGTCACCGTTTCCGGCATAACCATGGCAAACGCTGCAATAGACTTCAAATTTCTCTTGGCCACGCCGCAAGAAATCAGCGTCCAATTCCACTTCTTCAGGGAACTGGGTGACCCAATCGGGTTCGGCTTCTTGCCCCGTCGACACCCCACCAACACTGGTGAACTGATCCGTTTCCGATACCACAGCGACGTCAGTACTTCCCGACTGGATTCCTCGATAGTACTCAGAATCCGTAAACAATCGCCCGCGGGCAATCGTGCCCGGAATCGGTTCCCGCATCGCACGTCCATCGGCGAACAAATAATTGGGTTCACCAATCGGACTGAAATTAGGCGATACGGTTTGTGTCTTGTTTTTGTGCTGCCAGTCCATATCTGGCACAATGTGCATTCGAGGTGCTCGATTGGTCATTCCAGCCATCCGGAAAATCACCACTGGCGGAAGCAAACACAAAAATGCAACCAGCAAACCAGCCGTTCGAACCCACGCCGGCAACTGGTGATCGGTCTGATCTTCTGCACATTCTTCGATAAAGGAAGCGCCCCATCGTTTCAATTCTTCTTCAGTTTCCTGTCGATCGAACCCCGGATCGCGTGCTTCAATCATCAAAAAGAACTTGTCGTTGGTCACACGCTTGAATCGAGAAATCCGATGCAATGGATTTGCCAATCGTGGCAGCCCATTCAATGCCCACATTCCCAAAAACGCCGCGAACGCACTGGATAGAACGATCACCTCAAACGTCACTGGAATGTTAGCCGGCAAACTGAAGTAGGGCTTACCGCTAATCTTGAATTCATACCCCGGAATGAAACCAAGAATGTTGGTGTCATTGTTGGTGTAGTACTGAAGCAACAAACCAATACCACAAGCCCCCAAACCGATAGCCAAAACGATAAACGGCAAAGCCGTCCGCTTGATACCGATCGCCGGATCGATTCCGTGAACCGGAAACGGTGAATAAGCATCCATCCGCTTGTAACCTGCTTGACGAGCCTGGTCACAGGCCGCAACTAACGAACTCGGATCTTCAAACTGAGCCAACAGCCCAATGAATTTCTTGTCGTCGTTTGTGTTTTCGTTTGAATCGGACATGAAACAATCTACTTAAAAATGATTAGTGACTCTCGGTTTCTGGCATCACGTTCTTGACTTCGGAAATTGCGATGACTGGCAAGAACCGACAGAACAGGCAGAACAACGAGAAAAACAATCCAAAACTTCCAATCAACATCATGATGTCGACTTCAGTCGGTCGAAAATACGCCCAACTGGATGGCAAAAAGTCGCGACAAAGCGAGGTGACGGTAATCACAAATCGCTCAAACCACATCCCAATATTCACAAAGATACAGATCACCACCATCATGAACGTGTTGGTACGACACCATTTAAACCAGAACAACTGTGGGATGATCACATTGCAACTGACCATAATCCAATACGCCCACCAATAATTCCCGAAGGCACGGTTAATAAAGGCAAACCCCTCCGCCGGCACACCGCTGTACCATGCAATAAAGAACTCGATCCCATACGCGGTACCGACCATCAAGCCCGTTGCCATGATAATCTTGTTCATGTTTTCCAAATGGCGAATCGTAATCAGGTTTTCCAAACCATAAATCTTGCGGACCGGAACCAGTAGCGTTACCACCATCGCAAAACCACTGAAAATCGCCCCAGCAACAAAGTACGGTGGGAAAATCGTCGTGTGCCAACCTGGCAACTGAGAGACTGCAAAGTCAAAACTGACAATCGTATGTACAGACAATACAAGCGGCGTCGCCAGAGCGGCCAAAATCGTATAAGCCATCTCATATCGATGCCAATGCCGCGCCGAACCCGTCCAACCCAATGACAGTACGCCGTAAATCATCTTGGCAATCTTACTTTTGGCCCGATCGCGGAACGTCGCCAAGTCGGGAACCATCCCCATGTACCAAAACAAAATTGAAACGGTCGCATAAGTTGAAACCGCAAACACGTCCCACAATAGCGGACTTCGGAAATTGGGCCACATCGCTAAGTGTTCTGTCGGAATCGGGAACAACCAATAGAAAACCCAGACGCGACCAATATGAATTCCCGGAAACATCCCGGCACATACCACTGCAAAAATCGTCATCGCTTCGGCCGCACGGTTAATACTCGTACGCCAATTCTGACGGAACAAAAACAAAATCGCCGAAATCAAGGTTCCCGCATGGCCAATACCGACCCAAAAAACGAAGTTGACAATCGGCCAACCCCAATACGCAGGATTGTTGTTGCCCCAAACACCAACGCCTTTCATCAGCAAATGCCCAATGCAACCGCCCAGCATGACCAACAGCGAGACGGCAATCCCAAGAACCGCCCACCAAATTTTCGGTGGAGACTTGTCCTCCCAAGGCTTACATACCGCATCGGTTACGCCCTCGTAATCCAACCCCCCCAACACCAAAGGTGCTCGTTGATCTGGATCCTCAATCGTATTGTCCAAAAATGGATCGACTGTAACTGCCATTTAATCGGTTCTCTTTAAGTTTCCAATCCGCAAAGACTAGTGATCCGTCTTCGCAGTATCTTTTTTATCTTTCGGTTGTGTTTTCTTTTCCGCGACAGATTCGTCGTGCGACTCCTCGTGCTTGCCATGCCCACGAACAGAGTCTCGGTCGTCGCGGTCGATTAAAGCCGGATGAACATTTCGAACTCGGGCCAAATATTTGGTACGCGGGAAATTGTTGAGCTCTTCCAACATCACGTACGAACGCGGGTTGTCATGAGCTTTCCTTACATCACTCTCCAAATGGTTGATGTCACCAAAGGTAATCGCACCAGTCGGACAAACATCCTGACAAGCGGTCGTAATCTCATTCGGACCGATCGGACGATTATCTTCCGTCTTTGCCTTGATCTTGCCGAGTGAAATCCGCTGCGTGCAATACGTACATTTCTCCATCACACCACGAGAACGAACAGTCACCTCTGGATTCATCAACAAATTCTGAACCGAGCGATCATTGGCTGAAAGCTTGTCCGCGCTCTTCACCTCCACCCCCAAAGCATTGAACTCTGGATACTTGAGGAATGTCTTGGCATCACTGTAGTTCAGGTAATTGAATCGACGCACTTTGTATGGGCAGTTGTTGCCACAATAACGGGTGCCGATACAGCGGTTGTAAACCATATCATTCAACCCTTCGCTACTGTGAACGGTCGCCGCAACGGGACAAACCGTTTCACAGGGCGCGTTTTCGCAATGATGACAGGTCACCGGCTGATGAACCGTTTGCTTGTCGTCATCGTCCGCAGCTTGCTCGTTGTACAAGTTACTACCATAGTAACGATCCATTCGCAGCCAATGCATTTCGCGTCCGCGGATAACTTGATCCTTACCGACTACCGGAATATTGTTTTCGCTTTGGCAGGCAATAACACAAGCGTTGCAACCAAAACACTTGTCCAAATCAATGGCCATGCCCCACATGTTCTTGTTGTCAGGATTACTGGCCTTGTAATCCTCTCGGGCGCCGGGCGTAATATCAAACGGCTGGTGATGCAGATGAAATGCTTCCGGCCAATTGTGATGTCCGCCGTGACCATGACCGCCATCGCCGTGACCACCACCCTTTTTTTCTTCAATGGTCGTATGACTGACATTGGTAATGACCGGCAGAGCAGTCTCATCAACCTCCGCTTTGGCATGACCACCATCATGACCATGCCCACCCTTTGCCAAAAACTCCTTGAAACTCTCAAACGTCCCCTCTCGAATCAACGAACTCCGCTCGGTTTCTTTCTTGTTACCCGAACGATCCCGGAACATTCGATTCTGAATTTCGTTTCGGCCCGTCTCATCGATATCCCATGGCTCCTGAACCATCGCCAGTCGGTCGATACGAGACGTCGGAACCACTTTCGGCGCCAAAGCAAAACCCCATCCGCCGGCACTGCGCAAAGGATTCACGTCTTCACCAACAATTTCACCTGATTCGATGTTGCCACCGACCATGCCATTGACGGTTCGCCCGTAACCCACCGTCAAACCAATCGTGCCGTGAGCTTGACCAGGCTGCACCACCACCGGCAAACCCACTTCACCGACATTAATCCACTGACCGGTTTTCACACCCATTTTTTCAGCCGTCTTGGGACTGACTGCCGCCGCGTTACCCCACGTCATTTTGGTCAAAAAGTCGGGCAACTCCTGCAACCACGCATTGTTCGAAAACCGACCATCGTAAACCGACGAACTGGGCGCAAATACTATCTCGAAGGCTTCACCATCCCACTCGCTCTTCCAAGCCTCGCTCGCAGGCAAAGCCTTTACACTCTCGACAGCAACCGTTTCAGTGTCGGCCTGCGAATCCTTCACAAACCCATCGTGAACAGCCTGACCCCAAGACTTGCCATCCAGCCCTTGAGTTTCTTTGACGATATCCATCGAAGCCATTTGATTACCCGCAAATGCCGACAACACCTCGACATCTGAACGGCCGCCCCACAGTGGCAATATCAGCGGCTGACCAATACAAACCGAGCCATCATAAGCCCAGCCATCGGACCAAGTTTCAAGCTGATGTGCACTATTCAAGGCCCACTTACAACAAACCGTGGTTTCATTCCTGTGTGAAGTGAAATGAATACTATTGCCGACCGATTGAACAGCTTCTGCCAGGCCAACCGACATCGGCGCCCCAAATACCGGATTTCCGCCGAGCACCAGCAATGACTTGATCGCACCTGACTTCGCCTGGTCAGCCAGAGACTTGATTGCATCCAACGCTGGCTCACGATCCTCATCCACCAACTTGGTGAACGTGACCGTCTTGCCGTGATTGCCAAGTTTCTCATTCAACGCATGAACCGCAGCATGCACCTCGGCCGGCTGCCGTTCACCACAAACAACCACACACTCGCCCGCATTGTCGGCGAGATCCTGCGCCATACAAGCAAGCACCTTGTCTCGATAGGACAATCTTTTATCAACTTCTTTACCCGCCGAAGTCGATTCAACCGCCGCAGTCAGTGACCCAACAAAACCAGCGATCGCCGAACTTGGCACAGAAACTCGCGTATCGGCACTGGCGCCCGTGATCGAATAATGGCTTTCTACGACATAAAGCCGACTCATCTTACCGTGATCAGCATCTCGCCCCGCACCAAACTTCACTCCGTTGCCCAGTGCGTTGGGATGATGCCCCAACAAATCGGCTTCCAAAGAAACGATAATCTTCGATTTTTCCAAATCGTAGTGCGGACGCAAAGCCTTCCCAAATGCAGCCTTGGCTCCAGCCCGCGTATTGTCGTCATTGAAGCTGGAGAACACAAACCACTTCGCACCCTTGCCGACCAACTCCTCTCGCATCCTTTGCAACGATGGCGAACCGACGTCTTCAGAAAGTATCGCCAGCGACGACAAATCATCACTAGCAAACATCTTCTTACCTTCAGCCAACACATCTTCCCAGGCAACCTCTTGCTCTTGACCCCCTTCGGTTGCCATCGCCAGTGGAGCACGCAGACGATCCGGATCATAAAGATTTAGAATGGCAGCTTGTGTAAACGTTGTCGAAGCACCTTTGACGGCGGGATGATCAGGATTGCCATCCAACTTAATCGGTCGGCCATCATAACAAGTCGCCAACAGCGGCTGAGCTACTCCGCAGAAATCGATCAACGCCGAGTACTTTTCTGGCACCCCAGGCACGCGGTTTTGCGGCCGAAACGCAAACGGAGCAATCTGCTCTTCCTCGTAGCGACACCCAGACATCCCACCCAATGCCAGGGATGCCCCCATCAACTGCAACCAACGCCGACGCGACAATCCGTCATTCAAGTCTTCGATGGCTGAACCAAAATCACGATCAATCGCAGAGCGAATTTCGCGAGAGGCGTCCACCTTATCCAAAGTCGTTAGTTGCGGTTTTATATTTGGTTTATTCATAACTGGCTGGCTTCAATCTGGCTCGTTATGTGCAGTTGTTATTTAAATTCGAATCCCAACGTATCAGCGGTGACACGTCGAACAGCTAATATTGGTCTTGATTTCCAATTTTTCAGCCCATTCGCTACCGTAATCTTCGATATCGATTTCATTACCTTTTTCATCGGTCGGCTTGAAATCCAGCTGCGTGACCAACTTCGGATCGCGAATGTGAGGCTCGGGGTTCCGGTGACAATCCAAGCACCACTTCATCGACATGGGCTCGACCTGTGTCACCACTTCCATCTTGTCAATGCGACCATGACAGGACACACAACTGACACCACGCGAAACATGGGCCGCATGATTGAAGTAAACGAAGTCCGGCAAATCGTGAACTCGTTCCCACATGATCGGCGTTTTTTCCTCTAGACTAATTCGAACCGGCTCGAGCAAAGGACTGTCCGCATGGACGATCCCCAAGGTCGCACCCTCTTTCGTTCGCTCGCCACCATGACAGTTACCGCACGTCGCCGTCGGTGGAATCGCAGCATGACCGGCCTGATCCACCGTGTTATGGCAATAACGACAATCCAGCTTCAGCTTGCCGACATGCAGCTTGTGACTATACGGAACAGGCTGTTTCGGAGCATGTCCCACGTTAACAATCTCAGGGTGGATACCTGCGAACAAACAGGTCCCCAGATAGCCAGCGACTAAACCACCTCCGCCAAGCAGCATCAGTGTGAACTTGTTAACCCAATTCGGAAAATGAAACTCTTGCATATCCCACCCGTTGGAAATCTTCCAATGGAATCAAAGTCAGACGGTCGAAAAGCGACTCAAGGTCACACGCAAGAAAAGTCGGGCGCGTGTGCAACTCGCAAAATCACAGTTCGAAATCTAAAACAAATCACAATCTCAGTCGACACGAATCGCGCACAAACTACTGAGATCACAATAATTTATATCGCAAATTCTCAACATGCACTGTGGGGTCTTCAATCAGTCAAATTGTCGCAGCAACGATCGTCACAAATTGCGCAATGTCATCACCGCCATAGCCGCCAACTCTCGGTTTCGCGACCGCGGCCCGCCGGAAGGAAAAGTAGGAATAGGCAAAATGCGTCGTCCTGACTCTCGGGCGGCTTGAATCGATCAGGTAGATTTCGCGGCAAGCCGTCCAGCAAAGTCCCCCAAGATTTCCTCAGCCGTTGTCCGGTCCACCACCCGAGAATCGTAGTGTAACGACAAACGCATTCTCCCTAAATGTTCTTGAAAGGTGAAATTAAGCGGCATCCGAAGCCTAATAGGGCCGACAAAATCAAATTCCCGCAATCGCAAGTTGCCAACTATTGTCTCGCCGTTGTCAACCGGCAATCCCAACCGGCCGAAAGGTTCTGACAAGTTCGCAAACACGGCCGTGCCTCGGCATTTCGTACTTTTCGCCGACCGCCTCAACGCACCGGGGATCCAATTCATCATTTTTACCGCCAACAAAAACAGTTTGCCCAATTCCCAATCCCGGATGATCTGAATTTCGTAATTTAAACCCCCAAAAAAATCTTCACGTTGGCAGTCACGCATCCGGCGATCGACCTGAACAACGGTCGCACGGTTTGTGGCGGGCATTCTTCGATCGGCAAAGTTCCGAATATTCATCGGTAATATGACCCGAACCCATTCAGAATTGCGTTTTGGATTGCGAAGACAAACCTCTTTCAATGTTCGCATCAACTCACCGACAAGCAACGCATTGACAGATACCGATATCGTTTTTGCTTGCTGGCGAATGGCATCGGCCGGTTCTGCATCAATCCAAACTCCGATGACCGCAGGTTGAATCTCGTCGTTCCAAACCTCGCCTTCAATGGGCTCAAACAACTCCGCTGGACGGCGAAAGATAAATTTAGAAGCCCCAAAAAGAGCAATGGGCTGCTTCCACAATTTTTTTAAGTACGAACGGTCCGTCAGTCCTAGGGAGTTGCGCCTCAACAAATCCCGCGGATTCAGTCGAGGCGCCCGCTTGACCAGTTTTTCTTCAGACATTCGCTCGTGATAACACTTCATCCAATCACAGGCCACTTGAATACCGCCCAACCCGTCGGCAATCGCATGCGACATGCAAAACCACACTTCCGAATCTCTGCCATCGTTTCGGCAGACAATTTTCCACGGCGTCGCATCTGAATCTTTAATAGCAACACGCCCCTGCTTGCCATTCAGCGTTTCATGCCAGTCGATCGTTGGCATCAACTCCGAGGACTGTACCCACTTCAGACGCCCCGCCTGTTCGCGCACCTGGGCGGAAAACAAGGGATGACGTGAAACACAAAAGTCGACCGCCCGCTGACCCGCTTCTGCATCGACGATACCTCGGTAACGAAACCGACAATAAACTTGATTGTTAAATGCCGCGCTGGAATCATACCTGTGAAATTTCTCCATACTGGTCAGCGGCATGGGAAACAAATCGTCCAGTGGATTTTCCGAATTCATGTCGACGATTATAGCGGCAACGGATCCTACGAGGACGGTTCGATACTTTAAGCAGCAACCAGACTGGAATCTTCAACTTTTGCATTCAAATCGCTCGTCAAATTCGCAATATACGAATTTAACATATGATGCGTATCCAATTCAGAAAACTGCTGGGGGTCGCAACGCAAGCAAATCTTTAATCGTCGGCGATAAGTAAAAATGGATATCGTTGCGTTGGTGCCAGGTCGCAACGGTGGCACACCGGCAATGTCTTCTAACACCAGGTTCCCAACTTGAACCGCTCCGGCCAATCGAGGAAAATCAGCCAAAAACTGCTTGGTGGGGTCACCGGTATTTGACAGCACCGCCGTCGCCAAATTGCGTTTCCAATCCAATGACCACTTCAAAATTCTCGGATAAATATAGTGCCCTCCGGCAATCATGTGCATGAACCGGATCTTGTGACGAGAAGCCTTCAAATGCAACAAGTCGCTAGCCAGCTTCTGACGAAACTGCTGTTTATCGGCCAGTTCTTTTTCGGTCCTTCGCAAAAACGCATGTGCGACGATGTTGCAAGCCGATATATCGTTGTCGTCGACCTCGCGAAGATTCATTGGCATCATGATGCAGGCGTGTTTTTTTCGCCGCCAATACGATTGACGACGGTTCCACTGGTGAAGTGTTTCGAATAACTTCTCCACCAACATATCATTCAAAACCTGTCCTCGCGATTGCGCCAACAACCGCAGTTCCTTGTACGCGTCTTTCTCAAATACATAGGATTTGATCCCGGGATACGGATTGCTCGGGTTGATTTCGTCACTTGCACTCTTGAGCACGATATTTTGACGCATTAGATGTTTCAATGCGATGTCCCAGGTCCGCTGGTACTTGCCACTTTCCAAACGGAAATTGTTGATGTTGTAACTGGCTTGGCTTCTCGCTCGCAGCCGTTTGGGGTCACTTTCCGGAAGTGGCGGCAATGCGTTTTCACTCGATCTTTGGGCGTACTCATAAAGCACGTCACCAAGGAATTGATACGAACCGATGCCATCGCAAACGGCGTGATGGAACTGCGCCGTGACGACCGCTTGTTCGTCGTCACGCCCAACAAAAATTCGCAACCCGACCTCGTTACGCAAATCAATGTACTCGCCGGTCGGAAATTCGATCGGCCCTCCCAGTCGTCGCCACCGAATGAATGGTTCGGTATTTGCTGCTTCAACCCAACAATCTTTACCACCTTTGCCTGGCCCAATCATCGCCGTCAACAACGGGTGGCGTTGCAGGGCAGCACGTACCGCATCCTCGAAAGCGTGCTTGCGAATTTGTCCTGTTAAAGTCAACTCGACAACAAAAGCCATCGGATAGTTAGGACGATCGTCGGCAAACATATAATGTTCGAACGATGTCATATGCAACGGAAAGACACGTACCTTGCGCTTGATGGGTTTGGATGAAGATGAAATGGACCTAGCCTCTAACGAATTTCGCGATGCTTTTATGTAATTTGAGAACTATTCTGATAGCGAATAATAGCATATTCAGCAATATTAATTCGCGGATCAAACACGGTTTACCGAAACTTGGCTCACACGTAATACGAGAATCCTGATGAAAAACATCGTCTTGGTTTCAATTTCTTTGGCGCTTAGTGTATTGATCGGCTTGGCATTATCCCGAAACCACAGCAACAATCTCGAGCACGTCAATGCGGACGAAAAAATTGTTATCGGTCTTTCCTTAGACACGCTGAAAGAAGCACGCTGGCAAACAGACAGAGACATGTTTGTTGCCCGCGCTACGGACTTGGGCGCTGAAGTCAAAGTGCAATCGGCCAACAGTGATGACACGCGGCAAGTTCAGGACGTCCAATCTTTAATCGCCGCCGGAATTGATGTACTGGTCATCGTTCCTCACAACGGAGAAGCGATGTCCAAAGCGGTTGAGTTAGCGCATGAAGTTAACATCCCGGTCATCGCTTACGACCGCCTCATTACATCTTGCGACTTGGACCTCTACATCACGTTTGATAACGAGAAAGTGGGCTTCATCCAGGGCAATTATTTGGTCGAAAACCTGCCCGCCGAAAAGTCGAAAATTATCAGAATTTACGGCGCTCCCACAGACAACAACGCCAAACTGTTCAAAGCCGGACAAGACCAAGCACTTGCATCTGCGATCGCGTCAGGTCGCATCGAAATCCTCCATGAAGATTGGGCGGATAACTGGGAACCTCAGAACGCCAAAAAAATCATGAACGCCGCGATCAGTAAATACGGTCGTGATTTTGACGCAGTCCTGGCGTCGAATGACGGTACCGCTGGCGGCGCCATCCAAACACTTACCGAAGAAGGCATCGAAACTAGGATCCTGGTCACCGGTCAAGACGCCGATTTGGTGGCGGTCCAGAGAATTCTCAACGGCACTCAATCCATGACCATCTACAAGCCAATTAAAGCCATCGCATCCCGGGCAGCCGAACTCGCCATCGACTTGGCTCAAGGCAAACCCATTATCGTCGAAAACGGAATCGACAATGGCTTCAAGGACGTCCCCAGTGTTCTCCTTGATGTAACCGTCGTCGATAAAAACAATGTAGAAGATACTGTGATCAAAGACGGTTTCCACGACCGCGATTCTCTGGGGATGAATTAAATGACGACGCGGCTGTCAGTAGCTCAACTGACCAAATGTTTTCCCGGTGTCCGAGCCCTCGACCAGCTCAGCTTCATCTTGAAAGCCGGCGAAGTTCACGCGTTGTGTGGAGAAAATGGCGCTGGCAAATCGACCCTAATTAAATGCATCTGCGGCATCTGGCCCAGCCATTCGTTTGATGGTTCGCTCAGCATCGACGGACAACCAGTCAACTTTCAAAATGTTGCGGACTCTGAAGAAGCGGGGATCGCCGTCATTTTCCAAGAGCTTTCGCTGGTCGAAGAAATGACCGTTGCCGAAAACATCTTCCTCGGTTGCGAACCACGCGCTGGATGGCTCATTGATTGGCCAGCAATGAACGTCAATTGCCGCGAGTTACTGAACCGTTATGACATCCATCTGCCTCCCAACCAACCAGTCAAACAATTGAGTATTGGGCAAAAACAACAGGTCGAAATCGCTAAAGCACTCGCAAAACGCCCTCGCATTCTGTTGCTCGATGAGCCCACATCTGCCCTGACCGACAAGGAAACCGCATCGCTAATGCGGATCATTCAAACACTTAAGCAAGACAACATTTCCTGTATCTATATATCGCACAAATTGGATGAGGTCTTGGAAATCGCCGACACGATCACCGTGCTTCGGGATGGCCAATCGATTGATTCTAAGCCGCGCGACCGGTGGACCGCAAAATCTATTATTAAGGCAATGGTCGGCCGCAGCATAGAAGACTTGTATCCCGCACCAAACCCGTCTAAGGGTAAAACTATCTTGGTGGTCAAAAATTTGACAACCGACCGGCTGACCCAAATCGACTTTAATGTCCGTTCCGGTGAAGTCTTAGGAATCGGTGGTTTGATGGGGGCCGGAAGAACCGAATTGCTGACACATTTATTTAGCGGCGCCGGCCAACGAATCGCCGGTGAAGTCGTCTTTGATGGCCGTCCCCATGCGCCAACAAGCGCCCAAGCAAGCATCCTCCGCGGCATCGCAATGGTAACCGAAGACCGGAAATACTCCGGCCTCGTTCTTAATGAATCGATCGCTTTTAACCTGTCACTGGCAAGCCTGCACAAGTTTTGTAGTCTTGGCATCGTCAACGCCTATCAAGAGATGTCCGAAAACCAACGGTATGCGAGCCAACTGCAAATCAAAGCGCCATCGCTGTCAGTCGCGACAAACCGTCTGTCTGGCGGCAATCAACAAAAAGTCGTCCTCGGCAAATCTCTAATGACCCTACCTAAAATCATTCTCTTGGACGAGCCGACAAGAGGAATCGATGTGGGAGCCAAAGTCGAGGTGTATCAATTGATTCGTCAGCTAGCCGAACAGGGCAAAGCCGTCATATTGGTATCCTCCGAAATGCCAGAGTTATTGGGGATGAGCGACCGGATCTTGATCTTAAGTCAAGGTCGCGTCGCCGACGAATTCCGCCGCGGCGAATGCACTCAAGAAAAACTACTCCAGTCCGCCATGAAGTTCAATTGAGAGAAGTCCATGAAACCACAGGTTTCCATTCGAGATTTTTCCATGCTAATTGCCTTGCTGTTCATTTGGGCATTCTTTTGGTTGTCGGACCCGCAATTTGTCAGTCCCAGAAACATCACAAACCTCTCGATCGAACTTTCCATTACGGCGGTACTCGCTCTGGGCATGTTGTTGGTCTTACTCACTGGCGAAATCGATCTGTCGGTTGGTAGCGGCGTCGGACTGACCGGTGGCATCGCAGCGGTACTGGTTTTCTTTTATTCCTGGCCGGCTTGGTCCGCCATGCTGGCTGCACTGTGTTGCGCGCTCGTGCTGTGGTTCCTGATGGGCCTTCTGATAACCAGTCACGCCGTCCCATCATTCATCATCACTTTGGGTGGCTTGCTGGTGTTTAAGGGCCTGTTTTGGTTGGTGATCAACAATCAAACCGTCAACGTATCACGCGGAGGCGAACAAAACATCATGTCGTCTCTGACGACCTATTCATTGCCCAGCGCAACCAGTTTCGTTGCACTGGCTGCGATTGCCATCACGATGGCTTTTCTAAAACTGTGGCAACGAAAAAGACAAACCGATTTCGGATTGCCTACAGCTGATTTTGAAACAGACTACTTACGCGTCTTGATCGTCATCCAAGCGCTCTTGTTGGCCACGGTTTTGCTAACTCAATTTCGAGGCGTGCCAATCTCATTGGCCTTACTTGGCTGCGTCTCGGTCGCAATTTTTATATTGACCAAACACACGTCCTTCGGTAGATACTTGTACGCCATCGGGGGCAACAAAGAAGCAGCTGAACTCTCGGGTATTTCCGTTGCCAACGTGATCTGCTGGGCGTACATGATTCTTGGAGGATTGGTTGCATTGACGGGTTTTATGCAGGCTGCCTACCAAGGATCGTCGACAACGACTGTCGGGGATTTAATGGAACTCGACGCAATTGCCGCTTGCGTGATCGGGGGAACAAGCCTAAAAGGAGGCCGCGGCTCGGTCGGAGGAGTCATCATCGGCGCGCTGATCATGGTTTCGCTGATGAACGGGATGACGCTACTGGCGATCAGCCCCGAAAACAAATTAATCGCGCGTGGCTCGGTACTGATTCTTGCGGTCTGGTTAGACGTTTACTTTTCCCCAAAAACTTAAACCATCACCTTCGCATCAATCGTGAATACAAAAAAACCAGACCCGTGAAAAAGGATTCCGTGGGTCTGGCTTTTGAGATGGTTCGTTACTTAGAACATTTGTTTTCTAATTCACACGTATCGTAACAAGATCGTTTTTGATTTCAACAATAATGGTCACAATCTGGAATTACCACAAAGTGGCCGCCTCTCGTCGAGTAAATGAATCGGCTCAATCCCACCACCATATGCCCTCGCCGACAGGTTTTATTTCGGTTTTCAAGGCAGCAATCGCCCCGGTATTATCGGTTCGAATATGTGTTGCCAGCAAAGCATCACCGGGACTTATCGAAACCCCACCCGACGGCATCAACAACACATTGTTTTTCCAAATTCCGTTTGCCAAACTCTGCGCTTTCTTAATCGTTGGATGATGGCTAAGCGACAACTTTTTTGAACTCAACAACGTCTCTGGCCGCCAATCGATCGAATCATACGCCTTCCTATGGTTCAGCCAAGCGGCAAGGACAAAACTGTCAATGATATTTCGTAGTTGAGCAAAAACGGGCTTCGCCCTGGCAAGTTTTTCGTAGTGCTCGGTAAACGAATTCGCATAAGTACGAGCTGCGCGACTCGGCTTTTGATTGACCCTTTGAATCATTGCTTGTTTGTCAAACGTTATCGTCTCGGTTCTCAATTGAACACCTTGTCCAACCAATTGAACACCCAAGTCATCCTGCGATTCGACAAGGCACTGATATTCTGGAGTTAGCCACCAACGCTGAAAATGTCTTGGCGCTCCTTTCAACGCTTGGATAAACGTCCGGATTGGCAACGGAGCCGTCTCCAATCCAATGGCGATCGCCTTCATACGAAAATCTGCTTCGACCATGACTCGCGCCGCATTGGTACGCGGATCGATTCCGTAAACTCGCACGTCGGCATCGCCCAGTGATTTCCTCAATCGTGTGGTCAATTCTTGTGCGGCAGAAGTTTGCATTCTGGCCGCAATATTCCGAGGCAAACTCGCCTGAAATTTTTTCAAATTCTCTAGGCCGTCAACGGTGGGATCGATGGAACACGCAATCCACGGCTGTCCGCTTGACTGATTGCCAAACAACCTCAAGGCAACCAACCAATCTTCGAGCAAAACGATAGGATGTCCCGAATGAGCGCCAACATAACGACCGGCTAAATTCTCAATCCACGGCTCCGCCGGCCCAGCAATGACAATGTCTTTTTGTTCCGGCAAAACAAATACGTACTCAATACGAGTCAATCCCGCGAGCGTCTTCATCGCTTCGGTAAAGGATTCTCCCGATTCCGTTCGCACTGCAATCGCTGCATCCAAACGACGCATTGAAATTTTACGAAACGAGCTCTTTTGATGCAGATTGGGCGGAACGATCTTTTTCGCCGCCTGCAGCCGAAGTCGATTCAACTGGCCAGTTGGGTCAGGAAACGTTTTGGCGGTCAAAACTCCGTTGGTATCGACGGCAACGCCCAACGTCGGTCTTTGAACCGTGACCGTTGGCAGCAACCCGCCTTGTCCGAGGCATTTAGCATTTCCAGACAAGACACAAGCTGCGAAAACAATCAGAATAACGCGAATCACTTTAACCCCCATGGATTGAAGTAAATGCCTTGCCGCTACATTATACAGTCCTTTGCACCATAAATTCCATTCGGCAACAACATGAAATTGATCGCGTTGCTATTGGGCCCCGCGCTTGCCGTTTCCGTGGGAGCCTGGCTGCTTCAAAGCGGTTTTCCTAACGACATCGCTTGGACCGCTGGCACAACCCTGTTAGTGGCCACCTGGTGGATTTTTGAGCCAGTCCCGATCCCAGCGACTTCGCTGATCCCACTTACCGTTTTCCCCTTGGCAGGCGTCCTCACCCAATCCGAAGTAGCTGCCGCGTACGGACATCCCCTGATTCTGTTAATGCTGGGCGGATTTTTGTTGTCCGCAGCCATGGAAAAAAGTGGCGCCCATCGACGTATCGCCTTGTCAATGGTTTATGGATTTGGCAACTCCAACGGCAGACGAATTGTGTTCGGGTTTATGGCTGCGTCCGCCTTGCTAAGCATGTGGATATCCAATGCCGCTACGACCTTGATGTTGTTACCCATCGCCATGGCCGTCGTCCGCCAATCCTCGGACCCGCGTTTTCAAGTCAGCCTGCTCATCGGGATCGCGTATGCCGCAAGTGTGGGTGGTGTCGGAACGCCGATTGGTACACCACCCAATGTCGTTTTCATTAGCGCTTACGCGGAACATACCGGCGTTGAATTGTCATTCCTTGATTGGATGAAGTACTCGTTGCCGATCGTTGCCGTAATGCTTCCAATCACGGGGTTGTGGTTGACGCGTGGACTGACGGCAATCCAGCCGATCGAATTGCCCCAAACCGGTAAATGGAGAATCGAAGAATGCCTGACGTTGACGGTGTTCGCCGTTACGGCGGTGCTTTGGATGACTCGAAAACAGCCCTTCGGAGGATGGAGTTCATGGCTTGACTTACGTGCTGCAAGTGACGCCCAAGTTGCCATCCTCGGAGCCTTGGCTTTATTTCTGATTCCCAATGGCAAGGCGGGCAAGTTGTTGGATTGGGAAGCGGGCAAAAAAATACCATGGGGCATTTTGATTCTATTCGCCGGGGGAATTTGCATCGCGAAAGCCTTTGGCTCGTCAGGCTTGAGTGTCGAGCTGGGCAACATCCTCGCCGGTTTAAAAGAACTTCCAATTTTGCTGCTGATTGGATGCGTTTGTCTTGGGGTCACGTTCCTGACGGAAATCACCAGCAACACGGCAACGACCACACTGCTGATGCCGATTTTGCTGGCCGCTGCCGTTTCCGCAGAGATGGATCCCAAACTGCTGATGATCCCGGCGACAATTAGCGCCAGTTTTGCGTTCATGCTACCGGTCGCGACTCCGCCCAATGCCATTGTGTTTGGATCTCAAAAAGTCGCCGTCCAAGATATGGTCCGCGAGGGGCTCGTTCTGAACTTACTCGGTACGATCGTCGTTACGATGTTTTGTTACGTATTACTTCGTTGAACCTGGGCGAGCCCCAATAACTTTTTTTAATTCGGAAACGGTCGGCAATCCGTCTTTAACCAACACAACTTCACCTTCGGGCGAAAGCACCACCGAAAACGGCAACCCACCTCGCCCCAGTTGATCCACTAAAAACTGGGTAAAACCCGCGGCGTTTTCAAGACTACGGGGTAGCAACTCGTACGCCGGGGAATTGTCCTCTACGTATTGCGCA
The DNA here is from genome assembly GCA_965263475.1 of Mariniblastus sp. GTDB lineage: Bacteria > Planctomycetota > Planctomycetia > Pirellulales > Pirellulaceae > Mariniblastus. Next base: position 3,925,513 of record OZ253677.1, on the reverse strand, counting down.
AGTTTTTTAGGCGTGTCTTTAAAATCGATGGACACGGCATAGGTTTCAACCTGGCCATCGAATCGCCTCTCCAGCAACTCAAACTCAGGCAGGTGGTTCTTGCAGTTAGGACACCACGTCGCCATCGAAGAAATCACCTTGAATGAGTCATCGTTCCGGTCGACTTCGATAGGAAATTCAGGAGATCGCGGCGGTGTTTTTATGACGACCCGTGTAGACGCTCGTCGATATGGCGTTAACTCAAATCCACTTTCGTTTTTTGCTTCACTGGCCACTTCGTAAACCGTCACCAGCGATCCTGCGGGAATATCTTCAACTATGGATTCCTGGCCGCTTGGCCACCGAACGACAATTTTTTTTGCTGCTTCATGGTCGTTTAAACCGAAATGATGGTGACTACTGCTTTGCGTCGCCAAACCCTCTCCTTTGCGAACTTCTCGCGACTGGGTCAGCTCGCCGGTGGTTACCCGTATCAAGGCGCCCACGCCATCCCGAGTCGCCAACTCAGATTTCGCTTCGGTCGTATTACCGCCGATCAACTTGACGAACACAGACTTATTGTTGCCACCAATCTGGCCAACCTGATTGCGGAAAATGTCCAACGTCGGCTGATTGGCATTGGTCGCGATCACATCTAGAAAACCATCACGGTCGTAATCCAAAAACGCGATCGTTCGGCCATCACTGACGGAGTCTAACCCAGACACGCCACTAACGTTGCTAAAAACACCATCGGACCCTTGCCGAAACACACTGTTCTTTTCAGATCCACTAAATGGGAGTCGGGCTTTGATTCCCGCCGGCAATTTGTAACGATCGACAGCTCCACCGGTCTTCCCGGTCAGCACGTCTGTATCCCATGCTTTAGATTTTGTAATTGTTTTGTCAAGTTGTTTGTCCGAGCGTACCACTCGTCGCCAAAAATCACTTCACAAATCAAGTTTCCCAGCCACGGCTGCAGGAGGTGTGTAATATCCATTGGACACCACAATATCGAGTCGGCCGTCATTGTCGAAATCACAAAATTGACCGCCCCAGGACCAGCCCGTTTTTGATGTCGTACTCTGAACGCCATCGATCGATTGCAGTTGAAATCGTTCGCCGTCAAATTGATACAAATAATTCCCATCTGCCATTTGCCGAATCTTTTCGTCGACTCCTTCCACTTGCCGAGTGATACGTGTTCCGGCCTTGCTAAACATGTTCGAAACGTACAGGTCGAATTGACCGTCGTTATTGAAGTCGCCAAACGAAACGCCCATACCAAACCCGAGTCGATCCAGCCCGACTTGTTCGGATATGCGAACAAACCGCTCGCCATCATTGCGATAAAGATCATCGGGCGAAAAGTCGTTGCACACGTACAGATCGGGGTCGCCATCCAAATCAAAATCACACCAACTGGACTGAAACGACATTCGCCATGACTCGACTTGTTTGTTCAGGGTTGATTTCGAAAATGAATCGCCATCGTTCACGATCAGCAAATTGGGAGGTCCAACCATATTCAAATACGGGTGCGCCGTTTTTCGCTTGGTATCGAATTGCTTGCGAGAATCGGCAGCCAAGAAAAATTCAGGCCAACGATATCCGTCTTTCAGAATATTTGCATGAGAACCCTCGATCGGGCTGTACGTACTGAAATAGACATCCAGACGTCCATCTGTGTTGTAGTCCGCTGCCGTAATCGAAGAAACCATGAACGGCAATTCGACGCCGGCTAAACGATCGGAAGACCGACGGAAGCGTCCGTTTTGGTTTTCGAAATATGCCGCGCGGTGCCTCGCACGCCCCACAAATACGTCTTGATCACCGTCGTTGTCGAAATCAGCGAACAATGAGCATGTGCAATCGTACGGAACAACCAATCCGATCTCGTTGGCAACGCTACGAAACGTTCCATCACCAAGATTTTGAAACATCAGGGCTGGTCGATGCGTTCGCGCCACAAAAAAATCGTCCCAGCCATCTTGGTTAAAATCGACGACAGATACTGACGGGTGTTCCAAAGTGACTTCCGGAAAAAACAGCCTGTACTTGTCATCGCTAGGAGGTGAAATCGACTTGCCCAAAATCAATTTTTCGGTCATTTCGCTATGCAGCGAGCCCAACAATTCTGATTCGATTCGTTGATTCAAAATGACTTGTCCTCGCACGGACGCAAACATTAATCTTCGGACATGATGACAGTCAAAGGACTTGGTTTTCCAAGACACAATTCTCGCCGAATTATTTTTAGCAATTTGCCAAACGACTTCGATCTTTGCGGTGGCATAGGATCGCCCACCATCCTGGTCGACGTAATGGGCAGCAAAACCCATGTTCGCGTTCAATTCTCGTTGGCTCGCTCCAAGACGACCATCAACAAGATAGAATTTGGCCGACTCCAAAAATTGGACAGAATCAAAAAACGACTGCCAGATTGTCTTGCCAGTATCGAACTGTTGGTTGATTGACCAGCTCGATGTTCGCAAATAGGGACTCAAGCTTGTCGATTCGGGTCCGCCAATGTCCAGCAATTTGAGATCACTTGCGAACAACAGATTGGCCTCGCCAGACGGCAGACTCAGATTCATGGCGGCTCGATTCAAGGGTGCCATGCGCTGCGACAACCGCAGAATCAGTTCTTCCGAACTAACGATGTTTTGAACCACCGACAATTTATCTTGGGCCACCATTGTTGGCGCCTTTGGCTGGGGCTCCTGCGAACGCGCCGGAAGCACAAACGTCGCACACAAAATCAAGCAGCTGGTCGTTCTCAAGAAATACAAATTCACCCCTCGTTTCGATTTACCAACTCTTTCAGTTTGGCTCGAATTGCCGCGCAGGTAAACCGGATTGTTCCAAACGTCAAATTATACGGGCAAACACCGGGCAAAATTCAAATCGTGACGATCTTACGGTGGATCGAATTCAGCGCGAAAATTGATCCGGGAAATCGCCGCAGCGGCGTCACGACTGATGTCCGAGTGTGGATGATTTTGAGCCAACGACTCCAGCAACTGAATGGCACGATCTCGAAACTGAGTTTGTCCGACGATCAATTCCAACAGCATAATGCCACGATGCAATCTGCGCATTTCGGCCGCGTTAATGGCCGGTCGAGACAAGGGTTGCTTCAAAATCTCCTTGATTCGGTAATATCGCTCGGTGCTCCCCGGCGCCGCCAATTCCTCCAACAATAAACCTTCGGCCGCCCCGCGAATCGCCTTCAATTCCCTCGTCGCCAACTCCCGTTCAATAAAAACGGTTGAGTCCAACTTTCGAATCCACTCTAAAATCTGGTCGCGACTGGACGACATTGGCTGGGCCATCTGCTCTTCGAGCAGATCGAATACAACGTCAGTTGAATGCAGCAAATTGTTTAAGTTGGCTAAAGCCGTTTCCGGTTTCGAGGCTGCCATTCCGCGCCACGACGCACCAAATTCATCGGCTGCTAAGTGTCGAATCGGTCGCGGAAACAAAACGTCGTTTAAATCCCAAACGATAACCGTGCTGTCATTCAAACCTGTGGATGCCGTCGCCATCTGAAAATGATGAGGTCGGAATGCGGAAGCAACGACATGTTCACCGTGCCCCCGCAGCTGGCCGATCGGCTCGCGCGTCAACAAATCCCATACGATGGCTTGCCTGTCCCAGCCAGTTGTTACCAGAAATCGACTATCGTCCGAAAAAGCAACCGACTTAATCGTCTGAGTATGGCCTTTGAGTTGAAATTTCAACTTGGCAGGTTCGTTTAAGTTCCACAGCCGAGCCGAATCCTTACGGTTATATTTGGCGACCACCCAATTTTCGTCTGGAGAAAAAACGATGCCGTTGGGCACATCGGCTGGGCCATCCAGCACACGCGATGAATCGTCCACCAAATCGACAAGCTTGGTCAACCAGATGTTGTTCCGCGTCCCTTGCGCGGCAACCAAAAATCGGGACGATGGTGAAATCGCGCGATGAAATTCCTGCCCCGAAGCCAAGTCGATATGTTCGACGAACGTCGCGCCAGGCCAGTTATATTTGAGAATTCGTGTATCGACTTGAATCTTGCGACGAACCATCGAACGCTTGCGTTCCAACACCATAATCGACTTCTGATCCTTGCCAAAACAGACAAACGACGGCTTGCATTCGATATCATGGGCGACGCGACCGGTTTGGATATCCCAAATCTTGACAGTTTCGGACGCGTCACCAGCAGTCAACAAGAACTGACTGTCTGGCGAAAAATCGAGCCAAATGATTTTGGTTTCAAATCCACCAAGTTCACAGACCAACTTTTTTGTTTCACAATTTCGCACTTCAACTTTGTTACTGCGGTTGCGCGCTGCAAGATACTTCCCGTCGGGGCTGAATTTCAGCCGGTAATATCCCGGCGCATTGCTATTTTCCATCGCACCAAACCGCCAAATCGCATGCTGCGGCAATGGCAATGTGTTGGAATCACGTTGCTGGGCCTTAATTTGGCTCGCCCAGATCGTTGCAAACACACAACAGAGAGCAATTAGCTCTTGTCGCCATAGAAAAAAGTTCATCTATCGACTATTGACCTGTCGACGGAATTCGAAACTGATATGTTGAATTACATTGTTGCGGTTATCATCCAACGGTAAAGAACTTTTGCGAAAGAATTGCCGGACTGAACGATTTGCCAGCTCTTTTTTTGCGTTTTGATCGATTATATGAAATTCGTGCGATTCGTTGTTCGCAGTTTTCCCCTGATTTTTGCGGGAGTTGCATTGGGCCTGGCCGCCAGGTTTATCTTTGGCCCGCCTGAAGACGAAGCGACAATGCACAGAAATTTCGATCCTCCTGAAATTCAGGACGGGATAGAATGGGATCCAGTTTCAGAAATCGAAGAACGACCTATCATCGGCAATGATTTCTAAATCCACACCTCACCACCCAAACGAGAGCACCGATGGCCATTTGGAATAAATTGTTTGGCAATCAAACTCGACATACTGACGATCCGATTGATCAAATCCGAGCATCGGTGTCATCGGGAAACGCTTTGTTGTTGGACGTTCGAAGCCAGTTGGAACGTGACGCAGGTTTCATTGTTGAGTCCGTGTTTATCGATTTTGAAGACGTCCAAACACTGACAGAAAACTCTAATCAACTGAATTCCTTGTCCAAAGACAAGGTCATTTACTGCCACTGAAAGGCAGGTGTCCGAGCTGCGGTCGCAGCCAACAAACTTCGCCAATGGGGCTACGATGTTCGTACCGTGCCGTTCAGCTACGAGAAACTAGTGGAATACGGATTCCCCGATTCAAACCAAACCTAGTTCAGATTAAATTACTCAGAGCGTGCTAAAGTAATTGTTGCATCAATCCGGTTACTGCGCGCGCTTTGCCGAAGTGGTCCTAGCCCTCTGGATGACCGATTTTTCGAAGATACTCGCTTAACCGAGATTGCAGATCTAGCAACTGTTGCCAATGTTGTTTGGTAATTTCGATGTGTTGCGCACGGCTTGATGCGGTTGCCTCGTTGATCAGCTTTCGAAAATGCATGTGAAAAAATTCCAACAACTCCGACAGCTGGGCGGCCTGTCCTGGGCTAAGTCGCTCGGGCAAACAGGGGGGATCGATATCGAGCAAAGCCAATTGATAATTTGGATCTTCTTTCCACTGCTTATTGATAGAGATTTCTTGATCGCCTGACTCCGAGCCGGTGCCAACCACGCCTTCCAACTTCTTGCCGTAGTCGCTGGCCTGTAGTTTTTCCAGTCGCTTGTTGATCTCATCACGAGTACCAAACAACAACGTGCTACGGCCCAACGTGATCATGTCGCCATGTTTTAAGATCCGAAGTTGAACTTCTTCGTTGTTGACCTTGGTACCGTTCGTACTTTCCAAGTCGGTCAACACTAAGTCGTCATGGTCGAGCTGAATCTTCAAATGAAAACGACTGATCCGTTCGTCGTTCAGTTGAATCGAATTACCCTCTTCACGTCCGATCGTAATCGGCGCTGTCAGGTCTTCGAAAACTCGTCCTCTATCAGCCCCGTCTAGGACTCGAAGAGTGACTCCACTCATAACGTTCCTCGCAATGGATCTTGCCATTGCCGCAATGCAACATTTGAACCAGGTGCTCCAAATCACAACCAATTTGGATTTCATTTGAATCTAGATAGTCTACCACAGCCGACTCCCAATCAACCGAAATCGGCTCTAAAACAAGCAAATTCGCAGACTAATCGTTAGAAAAGAACAGCAGATTAGCAACAAGCTAGTTCCTGCCACCATTCTACGCAGACGTCACGATCGTGACAAACCGATTGATCACTGAAACACCCGTTGAATAATTGGGCATATTCCGTATTCTTTTGGCATCTGCACCCGTAGCTCAACTGGATAGAGCATCGGTCTTCGGAACCGAGGGTTGGGGGTTCGAATCCCTCCGGGTGTACTGTTTTTTGTCTCTTAGACAAAACTGCATGTACCACTACATGTCCCTTACAATTTAAAAAAGATCTCTTTGACGAAATAAATGAGGTCGTATCTCTGTGGCAACGAGTGCCTGCGAATCTTCGGTTGAGAGTTTTGGAATTGCTGAAGTGCTATCTCAGTACCGAAGACTAATCATTTCTTAGTCTTTTGTAGTTCAAGTTAATGCTGCAAATCGAGTCGCGAAAGCTCCGTTTTCTAGAAGAAGTCCTCTGCTTCATCAAAAATGACAACCCTTCCTTGTATGACAGATTGCAAGGTGTTAGCGGCGAATTGAGTTTTGATTCGTTACTTAATACAGTCTGCCGTCACTGCGAATCCGGGAACAATGAGGAATGTCGTTCTTGTCTCAGAATTTTAGCGTTGATGAAAACGGATTCCCGCGTCCACGGCGTCCAACTGTCTAATTCTCAATTAGATCAAGTCGCAAAGGTCTTGCAAAATATCACTCGGATTACTAATTCCGGTACTTTGTGGAACTTTGAACTCTTGGACGCTCTGGACGCATATCGTACCGAAAGAACACACCTGGTTCTTTATCTTGTGCGTGATTTGTTGGAGCAATTTCAAGGTCCCCGTGAAACCGTCGTCACACTAGAATTGCTGGCCAAGTTCAATGCGTCTGGTATCATAGCGAGGCAACAGGCAGAAAATAAACTTGCATGTGAATCAAGTGAGGTAGTCTACGCGGCGTTGCATGTCGTCCAAACATGGGCCGAAGAATCAAAAGTATTTCTCGGTTCGTTGATCGGTATCGCCACATCTGAGTCTGCTTATGGTAGGAATACGATTCTCGCCAACCAAATATCACAATTAAAGCTGGACTTGTTTGACATAAATTCGCTGGACATCCGCGATGAGCAACTAGACCTACTCATCGAGAGGCAGATACTTTTAGGAGAAAAGGCTAAGCCTGTCAGGACTTTGCTCGAATCTGTTCGCCATTGTCAAGCTCGGCTAAGAGAAGCTCAAAGCAACGATTGTGCTAGATTTCATCGTTGGACAGACTTCGGAATTGGCCTACTAATGGAAAACGATAATCGGATTCGATATCTGGTTTTTTCACCATGTCCTCAAAATGGTGACCGACTTCTGATAGAGCAGGGGCAAGAATTAAAATTGCCCAATTCGAAACGATTCAAGTCGCTTTTTTCAGCATTTGCCAGTTCTGCAACAGGAAACCGAGCGAATGAGAGCTGTCTAATTGAAGTCTCTACCCAAACACCTCGGCAAACAGTTGCAGATCTTAATCGGATCATTAGTAAAAAAATCGAGGTATCTACCAACGAGAATGCATTTAATCGTGACGAATCAGAGATCGAATGCAGTTTTGCGGTACGGTTCTTGCGGCCTTCGTCTAGCAAAAGATATGAATTCGGTGGGCCAGTAACTTAGGCGCTGAAAAACCAGCGCTGATTACTGAGCTTCGCAGGAAAAATTTCGTTTTTTGTCAATTTTTTTCATCGCTTGTTTTGGAGCTTTATCGAGCTTCGGAGTGGAAAATGAACCGGTCTAGTGCAGTTACCAGCGCTTTCCAACCCTATATGCGAAGAGATATTTTTTCGTATTCAATTGGAAAGAGAAATGAAACAACTAATGACTGTAAGCGACCTGGCACTTCTATTAAAGATTTGCGAACGCACCGTTCATCGACATAATTCATCTCAAATAATCCCAAAACCAATTCGTCTAGGTGGAAGCCTGAGATGGGAGAAGGATGAAATCTCAGATTGGATTCGCCACGGAATGCCTGATCGAAAACTCTGGGATCAGCTGCGATCTCGAACGCAAGGAGAACGCCGTACCATAATGCTGTGCGAATGACTGCAGCTTGGGATGGATTTCAGGATCGTACCAGTCGGCTCGGTTGACGGCAGCCTTCAGGTTGTCGATCACCAACCGCTTGGGGACTCCGCCAAAGTAATGAAACGCAATTTTGATTGCCGCGATAAAGTTATCTGTCGTCTGACGCCAAACGACTTCGCTATAGCCTTTGCGGGAATGGCTCAGAATCACTCGCAACATCCACGGTCTGCGTTTCTTTCCTTGAGGTGTAATCACCGGGGCGCCGGTTCCAAAGTCGATTTGAGCTTCTTCGCCTGGTGACACTTCCATTCGCCGAAACGGCAATGGCGTTTTGTTTTGAAGTTTCGAGACGAATCGTCGTACACTGTAGTAACTGCCAGTGAAGTCGTGTTCCCGTTTCAAATCTTGATGGATCCGTGTCGCCGACAGTCCCTGATCCAGCTTGTCAATGATCCACTGCCGATGAGGCTCACACTGACTGGCGACACCCGTTTTAGCAGCCTCCTCAATGGGCGCCTTGTTTTCCGGTGGCTGGTTTTCACCGATGGGCGCCTTCTCGTCTGCTGGACGGTTTTGAGCCTTCAGACGATTGACATAACCATTGACCGTCTCTCGGTGAATGCCCAGAAGCTTTGCGATCTGCCGGTTTGAGTGACCAGATGCGTGTAATGTCTCGATAGATTTGACTTTTGCCATTGATAGTTGATTGGCCATGCTGATTCCTCCAGCACATACAGTGCTTGGAAAAATCCGCAAAGCGTCCTTTCAATGGCCGGTTTTAATGCGCCCCTAGCTGGCAGGTTTTGGGCGCCCAATGACACCATCCTCACAAGTCCGAATATGCAAGTCACGTTGGGGAAACGCGATTTCAATACCCGCCTCGTTAAAAGCAGAATTGATGCGTGTATGTAATTCATCAATAACGACCAATCGACTGTCGACTTCGCCAAGGAATGTTCGTATCACCAGATTTAGGGAGCTGTCAGCAAATTCTTCGAACGTAATACTCGTCGGCGGATCGTCCATGATGCATTCATGCTCTTTACAAATATTGAATATGATTCTCTTGGCCTCTGTGACGTCGCTGCCATAAGCAACTCCGACCGTAAACTGCACTCGATTTATGGCGTCACTCAATGTCCAATTCACAAGCCTGCCCGTGATGAAGTCCTTGTTTGGGATGATGTACTCTTTTCGATCCCAGTTTACAATAGTGGTTGCTCTGGTTCGTATTCGAGTAACGACTCCGGTAAAGTCATCCACGGTAATCAAATCGCCAATTCGCATCGGACGCTCGAACATCAGAATAATACCGGCGACAAAATTCGCAAAAATCTCCTGAAGACCGAACGCCAATCCAAACGTCAGTGCGGTAACAAGCCATTGAATACTCGACCAGTCGATTGAAAGAGTACGCAGGCCCAGCATGACTCCAACCAAAATGATTGCATAACTGAACAATGACTTTGTCGCCAATCGAGCAGAACGATCAACAGGCAATTCGTCCAAAAACAGCATTTCAATTGTATTGGGTAGATTCCTGGCTGCGAAAAACGTTACCAACACAATTGCGAAGAAAACGATTAGGTCTCTGATCGAAACACGACCGTCGGCGTAGTACGTTTCTGATTTTGACTCTGGTCGCCGAATTTCAACTGTTCCTTCAATTGAATCAGTTGGTGACCCATTCGACGATGAACCAGTTAGTGCCATACCAGATTGAGTTTGGGCGACGCTGTCGAAAACGACCTCTTCTCCCCAAAGTGTATATTCATCTAATGCCTTAAGCGCGGGCAAGGCATCACTCCAAATGAGCCATAGTCCTAACACCCAGGCACCAGTCGCAAGAAGCTTGATTAATTGATTTGCATGACCGGCATTTTGGTCGATATCAATAGAATCAAACTGTAGTTCAGTCAGTGATTCCACAGACGTAACCGATTTTGTGGATTCCGCGACTTCTTCGCCAGCCGCGATGCGACGTTTTCGTTCAGCAGCGGCTTTTTTTATTGCTTCTTTCTCTGCGGCAATCTCGGCTTCACGCTGTCGTTTTGACTTCTCGATGTGGGCATGGCGTCGACGGACAAGTACAAACCTTCTTACCAATGCTCTCGTTAGTTCGATGCCCAGGGCGAATGCAGATGTGAACACGAGATAACGCGTCAGTTTCAGTGCCGTGTAGTAATAACCGACTGTCGAAAGTACCGCCAAGCTGATGGGAATAAAGAGAATACAGGTAATCCAGACGTAAGATGTTTGACTAGCCCATGACCCCTCGTTTCTTTTTAGGTACTGGCTGAAAATACCAGATCGGACATTAAACACTCGATGCAATAGAATTCCCGACAGGAACATCGAACCTGCAAATATAATTCTTTCAAGCAAATCGACTTGATGGGACTTGCCTAGGATTACGAAAACGCTAACGACAAAAACCGCGAGCGAAGCGGGAAACACGAACCATTTCAATTCTTTTTGCAGCTTGGTTACCGAATACTCAGACCAGTCAAAATGACAAATTGCAAGTCCTTCTGGCCGACAAATTCTTCTTAGCACTGCGAACGGAATTGAAAAAAGACCGGCCAAGAAAACGGATTGTGATAGTGCGTCATAGAGTCGACGATCAGATGGAAGGTCTCGACTAAGCCCCCATCCAATTCCTGCCACTGTTACTGGAATGGTAATCGCGATCAACGTACTCATCACGCTTGACCAGGCAGTTGGCCAAAACGTCGCGCATGACCCGCGCCGAGCAACCTCTCCAAACTCGTCAACGCGTCTGCGAAGTCTTGGCCGAACGGCGAACAAGATGAATACGAAGATGAGTATATTCGAAAAATAAAAGGGGTGCCTCTTGATGCGTTCCAAGGCAAGACTGGGCACGTCTGACCAACACGACTTGCTAATTAAGTCCTGGTCCTTTTTATCAAAAGACAATTCAGTAAAAAGAAATTTGTTGCTACGAATCCAGAGAATGCGTTCGTTGATATAGTTGCTAAACTCTCGTACTGCCCTCGCCATACTTAAACTGGCCGACTCAATGTGGAATTGGTTTTCTATTCTTTCATCGATAGCTTTTCGAAAATCATTCAAATATGACCTACGTTTGTCGATCAACGTGGCAACAGCATCTGGATAGCCTTCAAGTTTTGAGGTGATAGATTCGACGCCAGCCAATTCCAGCTCACTACGAATTAAGTCAATCGACAATTCATCGATTCGGTTGTCGATTTCGAGCTTTTCGAACTGGAGATCTTCTACGATCTTTCGGGCAACGGAAGCACTCTGCAGACTTGCCTGCTCGCTCGGCAACTTCGCTTTCAATTTTCTCAAAATTGCTCCGACACTTGAAGAATTCGCCGCCGCTCGACTGCGTTCCGAAATCGTATTCTTCGTTCTACTTATTTCCAGCTCAAGTTCATTGATTTGACGATCCAATTGGGTCAAAAGGCGTTCTTCTTTAGACAATTCCTCAGAACCATCACGGATGCGATTGGCTAGTTCGACGTTTACCTTTTCGCTCTCTGCCAGCCAGGGGAATTTGCTGGACGCTTTCTCGGCGCTTTCCGATGCGGCTTTAGCTTGATCAGCGGCTGCTTCTTGTTTGCTAACGCTAATTTCGTTTGTTAAGAAAGCCTCCAAGTCCCGATTGCGGGCCAATCGGAGCTCAATCAATTCCAGTTTTTGCGAGGTAAGGCTAAACTGTTGGTCGATGTCAATTGCATGAAGTTGAACTCGTAGGAACGAGTTTGTGGTCGTTAGCAGCAGCAGCTCAGATTCCCTCACTAGCTTCGAAAGCTGATGAGTACCGTCAGAAGCTGCAGCAAGGTTCGCCAATTCTGCCTGTATTTTTCCGATAGTCTCATTATTCTTGTCGAGATTCTCTTGAAATTGAATCTTCGAGTCGGCACGCTGCTTCCTCTCACTTTCCAGGTTTTTAAATTGGGATGTGTCACGTTCAATCTGGCCGCGTAGTTCTCTCAGCCTTGTTTCAAGTCCGGAGACATCTAAATTCTTGAATTGAGAAAAGTCAACTTTACTATCGCGAAACTTTGTTAACGTCGCTGTGAGTTCAAGTGAATTAGTTTCTGCATTTCCTATTTCCGTATTGAGTGACTCGATTAGGTTTTGCAGCTTTCGAGCCTTGTTCAAATTGTCTTCTAGCTTCGAGCGAGCTTCTTGATTTCCTGTGTTCGGCTCAAAGTCATTCTTGCTTGTCAATTCCTCCAATCGCTGTTCGAGAATCGCTACTTGCTTGTCAGTTTCGTCCTGTGGTGAAAACTCGACCTGACCAAAACTAAATTGGGCAACAAAAGGCAGTGTTAGCAGTAGGATTTGGGCGATCTGTGACATGTTGCGTTGTTATAAGCATCTAAAAACATAAGCCTCCAGTTACATTTCGAGACTTCAAGGCAATTTGCGTCCAATTGCTTGAGATAAGTCTACCATGCCAAGTCGGGACGCTCGACACAGCAATAGTGAGATCTGAAGTGGCATGTTCAGTATAATCGTCTCTATCCAGACTGAATTGATCGCCAGATAACTTGGTGAGAGATGAGACGGCATACCAAAAACGAATGCAAGTATTTCGAAGAGAAAAAAGACGGCGAACCAAAATATAAGCACGGCGTGTAGTTTTGACATAACTTGAGAGTGGCCCGCTAAGCGTTAGTACGGATTTTTGACCGAGCGAGCACTCCAAACACAGCTACCAAATCGCTAATAAATTCCCTTAGGTCACCACAATCAATGAACACATTGCTGCAACAGCAATTAATCCAAAAGTTGCCAGTCGAATTTGCGTGATCTTCTGCCGGACTTGATTCCGACGCCTGCGAGCTTGCATTTTTGAAACTCGTCTTGGGTCCATGGCGTAAAACAAACTCATCAGCCCAACCTCCCCAGTTCCTTGTAGACGCTCATTGCCATCCCGGTCACTACTAAACCACAAACCGTCGCTACGGAATTGTAAGCAACGCTGAAAGAGTGATATGGCCAACCCATTAATAGATCGAGGCCATGAATCCCTACCGTGAGGACCGCGACAAATATTGAAAATGCGGTCAACATGTAAGCCGCATTCCATTTCCAAGTCCAGAAGGGTGGAGACTTGAGAACTGGTGACGGCTCAATTTTTTTCTTTGGTTTCTTGGCGGTGCGTGGTATTTTTTGGTTGAAGTTGGGGGTTTAGACAATTGCTGAACTTGATTGACATAATCAGCATGCCTAATTTTACTTTTTGTTCTTGTTATCCTTTGTTTTGATACGTGTCCCATTTTCCGCTCCACAATCTAGGGCCCGCAACCGCTAAGGGCTGCGGGCTGCGGGCTGCGGGCCGAACTACGAAACAAATTAGGATTTTTTGAGGAACAAATAACGCGTTACACTGTTTCGCAAGACTCGAAGTCTCACACCATTTTCTACGTCAACTTGTCCCAATTGGTTTGTAAATTCCTGTTGAGAATTTACGTCATTATCGTCCATCGAAAGGACCACATCACCTTGTCTAACACCAAGCTGCCACGCTAACCCATTGCGTTCGATATCAATGACGACAACGCCATTGGAATCGGTTAAATCAAAACGCTGCTTCAGTTCGGGAGTGATGTTGGAGACGCGAATCCCCAGCTCGTTTTGCTTGCTGCCAGTTGAAGTTCCATTCCAACTTGCGACTTGTGTGGTATCACGCTGCCCCAATTCAACTCGAACGTTTGACCAGTCTCCATCACGATAGACTTTCAGCTCGATACTTGAGCCAGGTTCCATATCTGCGACTTCATTGCGAAGCTGACTTGATTTGGTCATTTCAGTACCGTTTAGCTTGGTAATAATGTCACCAGCGCTGAGGCCCGCTTTGTCGCCTGGACCATCAGGAATAACATCGCCAACCAATACACCCGCGCCGTCAAACCCAAAACTCGATGCAAGATCATCGTTGAGATCCTGTATCATGATACCGAGATAACCGCGGGATACTTGCCCGTGATCCAAGATGCTATTCATCACACGTTCAGCCATCGACGACGGGATAGCAAAACCGATTCCGTTGTAGGAACCGCTGCGGCTCACAATGGCAGTGTTGATACCGACCATCTCGCCTTTGAGATTGACCAAAGGTCCGCCGCTATTTCCAGGGTTAATAGCCGCGTCCGTTTGAATGAAATTCTCATAGCTCGTGATTCCCATATCGTCACGGCCCATCGCGCTAATAATGCCTGAAGTAACAGTTTGATCCAAACCGAAAGGGCTTCCAATGGCGACAACCCATTCACCGACTTCTGCATCATCGGAATTGCCCCAATTCACTGGCTGCAAACCACTTGCTTCGACTTTCAAAATCGCCAGATCTGTTTCTGGGTCCGTCCCTACAACATTTGCCGAAACAGTTCGGCCGTCTGACAAGGTGACTTCAATCTCGTCGGCACCTTTAACAACATGGTTGTTGGTTAGGATATGGCCATCGCTCCGGACAACCATTCCGGTGCCAAGGCCTTGACGGCCGGGAATTGTCCGCGGCACTTCGAATGATTGAAATCGCTCGAAGATATCATCATCAAAAAATGGGCTAAATCCGAATGGCATTTTGAATTGTCGAACGGATACATTCTTTGGCTTACTTTTTGTGCTGATACTAACTACCGAAGGCCGAAGTGCCTTTGCAACATGCTTGAAAGCATCGGACAAATTGGTTGCTTTTCGCAGCTGATCATAGGCTTCGTCGGATTCGACGGTTTCATTCGCGTAAGTCAGCGTCGTGGCAAACTTCGGATAGGTGAGGTAGCCGCCGATAGCTAATGCGAATAACAAGATGAACACGATTTTCAGTTTATTGATCTTCATCTGAAATCACTCTCTTCTATTGCAAACAAAGAATTAACAAACAAGCGCAGCTATACACAGAAGCGCATAGCCACGCAGAACTAGATTGGTCGTTGGCGAATACGATTCACCAAGATAAAGAATTACTCAGATTTAATTTCAATTTTTTTGACTTGAGACTCGGGAGTCTTAGCCACAGAAATCTTGAGTACACCTGAATTCAACTCTGCTTCAACATCGTTTTCGTCGACCCGAGATGGCAGCGTAAACTGGCGCTCGAATTGACCGAATGATCTTTCCTGCCGAACGAAATTTACATCCGTTTTTTGTGGACGATTCGCCAAGACGTGTAAGACGTTTTCAATAATTTTGACGTCAAGATCCTCGGCAACGACGCCAGGCAGATCAAATTCAAAATGGTAATGGGTGTCGCTTTCCCAAATGCTGACGGGAGCAGCCCCAACAGTTTTAGAATCATGGGCAAGTTCATCGATCCATCGGTTCATTTCTCGCGTGACACTTCCAAGCGGGAGAAGATTAAACCGCGAACCATTCGTCATTAAGTTGTTCATGGAAACCTCCAATTAAATAAACGTTCAAATTGACAAACTGGCAGCTGATTTTGCTGCCGAACCATTAATTTGCAACTTGCGTGCCAAATTGATTCTCTTCGTGGACACCACAATTGTCGCCGCGATTCAAAGGTCGATTTAATCCGCAAAATCCCTAGCGCAATTCTAATTCGTACTCGGCAATTTTTCGTTGCAACGTTCTAACGCTGATCTGCAAAATTTTTGAGGCATGTGTACGATTGCCATTGGTGTGCTGAAGCGTTCGGCGAATGGCCTCTTTCTCGATTTCAGCCATCGTCATGCCCGGCTGAATCACTGCTTGAGACTCTGAATGCCCAGAGATAAATTCGGGAAGGTCAGATGCTTCGATGATCTCTTTTAATAACAATACGATTATGCTTTCAAGTGTATTCCGCAGTTCTCGAACGTTTCCGGGCCAAGAGTAGCCTTTCATCATCTCCAGTGCTTCCGTTGAAATGTCTTGCACGGGACGTTCCAATTCCGCAGATAATTCGGTGATAAAATGCCGGATTAATAATGGAATATCTTCACGTCGTTCGCGCAGCGGGGGCAGTTTCAGCTCAACCACTTTGAGTCGATAGTAAAGGTCTTCACGGAAATTTCCTTTGCTAACTTCTTCCGACAAATTGCGGTTCGTTGCGGCGACCAGGCGAACATCGACCTCCGTTTCTGACGTACTTCCAAGCCTCATAATTCGACGGTTCTCAAGTGCACGAAGCAACTTGCTTTGAAGGCCAATCTCCAGCTCTCCAATTTCATCGATAAAAAGAGTTCCCTGATTAGCCGCTTCAAAAAACCCGAGTTTCTGATCGGTAGCTCCTGTAAATGCACCTTTTTCGTGACCAAACAATTCGCTCTCGACCAATGACTCCGGGATTGCGGCACAGTTGATCGGAATAAAACTCTTCTCACAACGTTTGCTTAGTGCGTGAAGCGATCTAGCAACAAGTTCTTTCCCTGTTCCACTTTCACCCGTTACCAAAACGGTACTCTTAGTATTGGCCACCAGGCGAATTTTTTCGTACAGCGACCGCATGGCAGGACTCTTTCCAACCATGTCGTCAAGGCTCTGTTTTTCACCGAGTTGCATGTGCAATTCAGCAATTTCAGCTGCCAAAGAACGATTGCGAATCGCCATTTCTATTCGGTGTATTAGCTCATCGGGATCAACGGGTTTGGTCAGGTAATCAAACGCCCCCAAACGAACTGCTTCAACAGCGGTATCAATGCTCTTTTCTTGGGATACGACAATGATGATCGCGTGGGGAGCATGCTGCTTTGCGAACTTGATTACGTCCAATCCATTCGTTCCTGGAACATTTAAATCGGTGACGACTACAGCCACGCCATCGTCCAGGTACTGCCAAGCAGCGTTGCTATCCGAGACTGCAATCGGAGAATACGAGTTCGCAACTAATTTCTCGGACAGCAGACTCAAGCTGTCTTGCTCGGCATCGATCAAGAGGATCTTAAATTTTGGCTTGGAATTCTGCATCGTTACTTCTTGCTGTGAGTAGGATTTTCTACGACCTAATGCAAGCAATGTTCGTTTACCTATCGTAGTCCGTCATTTTGACGTACTCGTTTTTTACAAACTACGTCAATTCGTCGTGGTCGTCGTAGTTTGTTCTCAAGTCACAAGGAAATTTCTCGCTAAACTAGTAACCTGCAAAATTCTCGATAAACGGCACGCGCGTTGCTTTAACGGAAAACGGACTTAAAAAGCGTGTACCAATGATTTCTAAATCGCAATCAGATAAGAGAAAGCAAAATTCAGCCGAGCGTGAAATTGTTATCGATGACAATCGAACACAGCACGTTCGTTTAGTTTTTGCGATGCAGCGACTGGAGAGTTGTTTGGGACACGCGGCACCCGGTCGTGAGGCCGCATGGCAGGAGGAAGTAAACCAATCGCTGGATTTGCTAATTGCTGCGATGTCGGAGTCGCGAGATTGTGTCAGTCGAGATGGTGGTTTGATGGAAGAGATTAAATCGAACCATCAGCATTTATTACCGCGCATTTCAAACTTGCGTGCTGAATTTGATGGCTTGCACAATCAAGCCAAGGCTTTTCAGGACCAGATCAAAGATTCAAGCCAGAATGCTGAGCTTGGGTTTTCAGATCTGAGGCAACGAATGACTTGGTTGCTGGCAGGTTTGAAACACCATCAAGCGAAAGAGTCCGATTTAATTTACGAAGCAATTAACGTTGATATTGGAGTGGGCGACTAAGGCTGTTGCTAAGTCCGCCAAATTGGAAAGGAGACCTACAGTGCTCGTGTTATCAAGAAAACGAAATCAGGAAGTCAACCTTCCTGGTTTGGGAGTGAAAATTAAGGTTTTACAAGTTAAAGGCAACTCGGTGAGATTGGGCTTTGAAGCACCCCATGATGTGAGAGTGCTACGAGGAGAATTAAACGAGTTTGCCAACGAATTCGAGTGCGAATTTGAGGAAGGCATTCTCGATGGGACTTCGCACAAAATTAGGACGACAAATTTATCGATAGCCAGTTAAAGAATTGGGGATTCGAATGATCGCTAACAACGAAGAAAACAAAAAAGCAGAGCAGGAGCAGATGATCGAGGCGGATGGCCTTGGCAAGTTCTATGGTGAATTCGCCGCCGCTCAAAACATCTCGTTCTCAGTGCCCCGAGGTCAAGTATGTGCGTTCCTCGGTCCTAATGGTGCTGGTAAATCAACGACGATGAAGATGCTTACGGGCTACCTTGCACCTTGTGAAGGTCAAGCCAAGATCGCCGGATTCGATGTTGAAACGAATCGCTTGAAAGCAACTGAGCGACTTGGTTATCTGCCGGAGAATGGACCACTGTATTCCGACATGACACCAGCGGCGTTTCTGCGCTACGTTGGAGAATCAAGATGTATGGAGTCAGCGGAACTGATCGAGCGTTTGAACTATGTTTCAGAGATGTGCTCTTTGCAATCGGTATGGCACAAGGACATCGGTAAACTTTCGCGCGGATACCGACAGCGAGTTGGTATGGCGCAGGCTCTACTTCACGATCCAAATGTGCTTATTTTAGATGAGCCAACCAGTGGACTAGACCCCAATCAAGTTCATGATGTCCGGGAATTAATACAAGAGCTGGCGGAAACAAAAACAGTTCTACTTTCAACCCATATTCTTCGCGAAGTTCATGCGGTTTGCAATCGTGTTTTGCTCATCAATGAGGGCCGTTTGGTATTCGATGGACCGACGAGTGAACTGGGTAATGATGACAGTTTGATCGAGAATCGTTTTAGAGAACTCACCATGGCAGCGGTCTAAAAGCCACTCATTCCCGGCGTTTGGATCGACGAGCCATCCGGCTCTCTGCCAAAATTTTGTTGTGACGCGTGGGGCCTGACACGCGCGTTCCGCCCGAAGTAAGTGGCGGAATTGTTTCTGAAGGTTGGACGAGAGAGTCCCGCCGGGCGGCAGGCCACGCCCGGCATTGTTTTTAATTTCACATCGTAAATTCATCACAGGGATCAACGATGCACCTTAGAACACAAGTCGTAAAATCAATTTTCCGAAGAAACTTCTCCAGCTACTTCTCGGGGGTACTGGGTTACCTGTTTATCATTGCTTTTGTTGTTGCGGGCGCTGCCTTGGCATTTAATGGAAGGTTCTTCACCGCAAATGAACCGAACTTGGACCAGCTTTCAGCTTGGTACCCATTACTTTTGCTATTCATCATCCCAGCGATAACGATGAACTCATGGGCGGATGAAAAGCGTGCAGGTACAGACGAACTTCTGTTTACGTTGCCAGCAACTGATGTGGAGATTTTGCTTGGAAAATATCTGTCAGTGCTGGCGGTTTATACCGTGGCGTTGCTTTTTTCTTTAAGCCATGTTTTTGTCCTGATGTTCCTCGGCAATCCTGACTGGGGACTAATCTTCACAACTTACCTTGGTTATTGGTTGGCAGGTGCAGCTCTTCTCAGTGCAGGAATGTTGGCTTCGGTTTTGACCAGTAGTACAGCTGTGGCTTTTGTTTTGGGCGTGTTGCTTTGTGGTATCCCCGTATTCGTCGGCCAGTTGGGTGGTGTTTTTGGAATGCGTGACGCCTTCGCCGCGTTCAGTGTTCAAGAGCAGTTGAAGGATTTCAGTCTGGGAATTGTTCCGCTTGCTGGTGTTGCCTACTTTGTTTGTCTTTCAGGTTTGATGCTGTTTATTAATGCGGTATTCATTGGTAAACGACATTGGCGTTCCTCTCAGCGATTGAGTACTGGAATTCAATTCGCGATTCGAGCAATTTGCGTGGCCGTCATGTTGACTTGTTGTACCGCGTGGGCCGGATTTACAGCCGTTCGACTGGACGCAACAGCTGAACAACTATTTTCACTGTCCAAAGCAACAAGAAACATTCTCTCTGAACTGAATTCAGAACGTCCAATCGAGATCCAGGCCTTCGTGAGCCCTGACGTGCCCCGAGAATACGCCGACACCAAGAAACATCTAGTCGGCTTGCTTCGCCAATTTGATGAGCTTGGCGGTCAAAATTTGGAAGTTCGATATGTTGATGTTGAGCCATTCAGCGAACAGGCGGAAGAGGCAAAGCATTTTGACATTGAACCCCAACGCGTTTTAACCGAACAGGATGGCAGACGAAGCGAAGTCGATGTTTTCCTTGGTGCCGTGGTAATCAGTAGCTACGACAAAGTTGTCGTGCCCTTTTTTGGCAAAGGTCTACCCATTGAATACGAGTTGACTAGAAGCGTTCAGACGGTAGCCAATGAGGATCGGCACACGATTGGTATTCTCCGAACCGACGCCAATGTCAATGGTTCCGGCCAATGGCAAATCGTTAGTGAACTCAAGAAGCAATACAACGTCAAAGACATTTCACCAACTGGCACAATTAACGCTGATGACTTTGACGTGCTGATGGCCGTAATGCCTTCTTCGTTGACCGCTCCTGAGATGGATAACCTTGTTGATTATGTCAAGTCTGGCGAACCAACGATTATCTTTGACGATCCATTTCCATTGGCATTCAGCAATAGTTTCGGAGTTTCGGGCGCGCCGAAACAGCAGAAGGCTGGCGGCGGAGGAATGGGCATGGGGCGTGGTGCACCGCCTGAGCAGAAAGCGGATGGAGGTCGAGCAACTCGTTTGTTATCAGAACTCGGGATTAATTGGTCGCACGACAAGGTCGTTTTTGATGTTAACAATCCGCACCCCGAATTCGCGAGCTTGCCAGCAGAATATGTATTTGTGACGCGAGATCACAACGCCGATGCGTTTTCGAGTGACCATCCGGCAACCAATCAGTTGCAGGAAGTAATCACGCTTTACTCGGGTACGGTCACCAAAGACGTAACCGATAGTGAGCGAAACGTCGTATTTAAACCACTACTCACCACTTCGGCTGAGTCCGGCATTCTAGCTTGGAATCAGTTCGTCGATGAAGGAGGCTTTAATTTCTTCTCGATGCAATCAACGGTTCAACCTCGTAGAAATCCTCCACGATTTATGGACTCTTCCGCTCACGTTATTGCTGCGGAAGTAAAAGCGAGCAACGACAAGGCAAACTTGAATGCAATATTCGTTGCAGACGTCGACATGATTTCCGACTTCTTCTTTGAAGAACGTAATCTCGGAAACCTGGACATAGAGTTTGACAATGTTTCATTCGTACTCAATGCAATCGATTCACTTGTGGGTGATGAGTCATTTATTGATCTTAGAAGTCGAAGAGCCAGGCACCGAAGTTTGACTCGCGTCGAATCGCAGAAACGAATCTTCTTAGAGGCTGCTAACAAAGCCGAGTCGAAAGCAGATACGGACGCAGACGCAGAACTGGCTGAACGACGTAAAGAACTGGGCAAACGAGTTAAGGAGATTCAGGACAACGAAGATTACGATCCGATTGCAAAGGCTCAAATGCTAAAAGCTGCACAAGAAGCAGAGCAACAGCGACTTAGCCTCGCGGAAGCTCAAATCGAGCAGCGGAAGAATGATGAGATCCGAAAGATACGGGCTCAAACCAATCGACAGATTAAATCGCTTGAGTCTCAAATTCGGAATTGGGCAGTTTGGCTTCCCGCATTACCTGCTGTAGCAATGGGCATGATCGTATTTTATCAACGTTCTACAGCTGAACAAAAAACGATTAGCAATCGAAGGCGGCGTGACCTTAGGAACGAAGGAAGCAATTCATAAACCAGTTTTCTTGCGACCGTTCGTAAATCAATGAACTTGCTCTGCACAACTAACCTTGAGGCTAATTGCCTCCACCGCAGAACTTGGTGAGGCGAGTCTCATTGGTTTGCGACGGTCTTTTCGAATTCAGTTGAATTTACAGGAAAAGCAAATGTCAACGACAACCGAACCCAAGCCTCAATTAGAGGAAAACAATAACTCTAAGGATTTCAATTCTCAACCAAGATTCTCGGTCGCGGATTTGCTACCGAAGTCCGTTCGCAATACGTTTATTGGGCCTGCCAGAGCGAATTGGCGAGCCACTGGGCTGTACATGGTGGGAGCCGTCGCTTGTGTCGGGATCACGGCCGCTTTGATGTGGTGGAACCGCCCTGCACCAATCGCCGAATACGGAAAAGTAGGCGAGCCATTTTTCGCCGATTTCGTAGATCCAACCAACGCGATGTCACTGGAGGTTTTTACTTTTGACAAGGACAACGTTGAACCGCGCGATTTTCGGGTAGAGCAGCAAGCAAGTGGTCAGTGGGTCATACCTTCTCACCACAACTATCCAGCCGATGCCGCAGAACAACTTGCTGACACGGCTTCCTCAATTATCGGTATTACGCGCGGTGCGATGGTCACTCGGTGGTCCGCAGACCACGCGAAGTACGGCGTAGTCAACCCAAAACAAGAGGCCTTGGGCGTTGACGAAGTGGATGGTGTCGGGCAACGACTTACGCTCAAAGGTGAGAATGAATTGGTGCTCGCGGACTTTATCATCGGTCATCAAGTTGAAGGCAGCTTTGATCAATACTACGTTCGCCATCCTGACGAAGATGAAGTCTACTTGACGACTTTGAATGTAGATCTTTCGACCCGATTTTCTGACTGGATTGATACGGAGCTATTCGATCTGGATTCTGCTGATGTTCGTAGCGTAACTCTTAACGACTATTCTTTTGATGAGCTGAATGGCAAAATCACTCAAAGTGAAATTTCTAAATTGAGTCGCAAGGACAGCGGCAATGATTGGATTCTCGATTCGCTCGCGGAAGACACGGAAGAATTGAACAAGGAGTCAATTCGTAAAACCGTTAACGAAATCAGTAGTTTAAAAATCGCTGGTGTGCGACCCAAGCAGGAAGGACTAACGCCTGACTTGACCTTGGACAAATCAGCCCTGAAATCACAATCCGGAGTCGATCGCCTTCAAACCGATTTGCTTTCTCGTGGGTTTATATTGCAGCCCACGGAAAATGACGGCAAGTTGAAGCTGATCGCTCGTGAAGGCGAAATGTCAGCGGGAACAAAAGACGGGCTTGTCTATCACCTTCATTTCGGACGCGTTTTTACAGGAAGCCAGGAGGAGCTCGAAATCGGTTTTGTCTCCACTAAAAAACCGTCGGTCGATAAAGTTGATTCGAATGACCAATTGGCGCAGGCTTCAGAAGAGGTTGCAGCTACCGTTGTTGACAGCGATTCTGAGGTCGAAAATACAGGCGAGTCGAATGACGACTCGGGTAAGCCTGGTAGATACGTATTTGTGAAGGTCGATTTCGACAAGAAACTGCTTGGTGAAGAACCAAAAGAGCCCGTAAAGCCGACGAAGTCGGAAAGGCTAATCGAGCTTGAGAAGATTGCGGCGTCTGACACAGAAGACTCATCGGTGGAATCTGGAGCTGAGAACGACAGGCTCGATGGTGATCCGGACGACTCTTCGAAAACCGAAACAAATGAGGATGGGGCTACGGAACTCGTTGATCAGTCAAATTCTGACGACGAGAACAACGAAGAATCGGAAAAATCTGAGCTTGAACAGTTGCAGGAGGAATTCAGCACACTGACTTCAGACTACGAACGCGACTTGAGGGCGTTCAACGACTTTAAGAACAAAGTTGCGGAAGGTCAGGAAAAAGCAGACGAACTCAACAGCCGATTTGCCAAATGGTATTACGTAATTTCCGGCGAAAGCTATGACAATCTAGCGCTGGATCGCTCTGGATTGGTAAGGATAAAAACTGTCGATGAGGATAAAGGCGAAGTCGAGACAGATGTAGATGCTGGGGATTCTAAAACTGGTGATGGTCAGGAGGTGCAAAAAGAGGACTAAGAGCGTCTTCCTATCCATAATCGTTCAGTGAGCGGCAGGCAGACCTGCCGTTCTCGTTTTAGAAAGCGTGTGCAGAAACCTGGTTCGAGTACGTGTCTTCCAGGCAATTGGACTTTCAATTTAAACGATTTGTATCTTCCGTCGCACATCCCAAACATCCCGAGGATGCTATTGAAAAGATCCGGATTTGTGAATTCTTTCGATTCAAGCAAGATATACTTTGATCCTTTTCTCGAATTATGTCGTTTCAGCGTCGACAAAGAGGCGATACAGAAGTAGTGTTACGTTGTGAGTTGAAAAAATCCTCACAAAAACTGGGTGGGAGTTCGATCAGGACTCGTAGACCTGTAGACAAATAGTTGCGATTGAGTAGATTTCTTTTTGGTCTGAGTTCCTCTGGTTCTTGCTGAATTGACCTTTTTTCGATTGTTCTAGTGCCTTTAACTAGAACGGTGGCTGAAGCCGCCTTCTTTGGTAAAAACACGAATGTGTTTTCTTTGTCGAGTTCCCTGCCACACTAAGAATTTTTTTGGAGTTCAGCAATGAATCTTTATGTTGGAAATTTGAGTTTTGACATTTCAGAAACCGATCTTGAGAACGCATTCGCAGATTATGGGGATGTAAACTCGGCAAAAGTAATTAAGGACCGTGAATCTGGCCGCTCGCGTGGCTTCGCGTTCGTTGAAATGCGAAATCAGAAAGATGGTGAAGACGCCATTGAAGGCCTCAATCTTCAACGAATTGATGGACGAGCGATAACAGTAAATGAAGCTCGGCCCCGCGAAAACACTCGTCGGTGGTAACTGACCGGTCAAAATAATTAGCCTTGGCGTTTGCCAGGGCTTTTTTGGGATAAGTCAAATCTGCGCACGAGCTATAAACAACGAAGTCGCTTTTTTGTTTCCTGTTGGGCATTAGGTCTACGGTGTCGATTGCCGTGTAAATAACCTGCTTCGGCTTCATCGTTCGAACGCAGTTTGTGCGCGATTGTCTGCCACCAGTAAAGTCAACCGAACTGCTTTAGCGGCACGAAAAGCGATCTGCTATTGCCTGGTCGGAAGGCAGTCCAAAAAAGGGGGTCGCTCTCCATTACACACCCTCGGCTTCTTGGGTGTAATCTAAAATCACAGCTTTTGATTAACGGGCTCTAACAGCCCAAGAATATCATCTCTCGACGGTTGCTCAGGTTCTTTTTCGCGGTACTTTCCATCAAGACTTTCAATAGCCAAACTATGCGCACATGCAGCTCCAACAAAGCAGGAAAAAGAAAAGCGGGAACAGTCTGATTTCCTAAAATACAAGAATTCTATTGGTCTATTCGCCGATTTTCACTCAAATCGTCACACTTTCATTACAAACCTTGGAAAGGCTGGGGTTTCACCACAGGTCGCTCAAGCTTTGGCTCGGCACAGTGATGTAAACATGACGATGGGGATCTACACTCACATGGAGCTTGGTGAAAAGAAAGCAGGCGTACGGGATCTCCCAATTCCACCGTCAGTTAGTTCTTCAGGACCTAGCGTGGACCGGGCTCAAGCCTCCAATCCGTATGACCGGGTGAATGAGAGTGCGCATGGACCTCAGCATGTCCAAACAGTTTTCAGTTCATGGCACAACAAGTCATCATTTGTCGATAACTATGTACATGTTGAATGTATACGCGAGGCTCAAAAAAACGACAAATTCAGAAAGAATGACAGTGATTTTCAACGGTTGTCACCTAACGACAGCAAAAGGCAAAAACTCAATGAATTGATCGAGCTTAAGTCTTCGGAACCGAGGGTTGGGGGTTCGAATCCCTCCGGGTGTACTAGACTTCGTTTTCAAACCTGGGATGCTCCTGAACGCGGGCTTTTTTAAAACCATGCTCCCTGAATCTCCTTTATGCTGAAAACTGTTTGAAAACTTTTCCATTTCCACAGCACGTTCGATATTCCGCTGATGAGAAACTCGAGTTAACGGAACATCCGGCAAAACAAAAGTTTCGTTGTTGCCAGGCGCATCGCGGATCCTATCACGGTACTGGTTTCCAACTTTTGACATTTAAGGGAAACGACCAGATTAAACTGTCCACGTCGTTCTCATTCACCTGTCAGCAATTCAACAAACGGACCAACATCCAAAAGATCCACGCTTCCATCGACGTTGATATCCGCGTCAAAAAGAAATTCGCCGATGATTATTAAATTGACGAACGGCGATACATCAAGCAAGCTAACAACTCCGTCGCCGTTGATGTCCCCAAGATTCGGATTGGCAAGGATGTTCAAGTCCACACGTGGCGATGCTACTTCGATCAACGTAGGCCGCAAGTCGAAGAACTCAACGTCGCCTCGCAAATTAGTAATTAAATCTGGCAGCGTTTCGGAGCCAGATCTGGAGACGCGGATCCTCGTTGCTTCAAGGCCCTTGGGAAGAATGGCACGGATTGCGGAATGTAGCCCTGTAACGCTTACAAACTGGATTTCGGCACCTCCCGTGATAACAGAGGTCCCACTTGCGAACGAAGGATCGTCGATCGGGGCGAGTTCAATCGGAATCAGCTGACCAGAAAAAAATTCATCCCCCGTTCGAGGCGATATAATTTCAAGCGGCGGGAACAACGCCAAATCAAATTCGTTAATATCGAATTCAATTTTTGCTGAATTTTTGATCAGCGTTACGCACCAAGTTCCAATCACGTCGTTTTGAAATTCGCGAAAACTACTAAATTCCGCAATCTGAATAAAGCCTGTGTCAGTGAGCGTGGTTCCGCCGGGGCTGACAACGGTCAAGCCATCGACAAGAAAGTCATTAAATAGTCGCCAACTGTACGGATGATCCGAAAAAGTGGCTGCATCTGCGGAAGAGGTAAACGTCAACCTCAAATCGACTTGACCGCTAACGGCTTGCTCAAGAGAAAATAACA
Organism: Mariniblastus sp.; assembly: GCA_965263475.1. Classification (GTDB taxonomy): domain Bacteria; phylum Planctomycetota; class Planctomycetia; order Pirellulales; family Pirellulaceae; genus Mariniblastus. The sequence continues at coordinate 3,898,680 of OZ253677.1, read as the reverse complement.
TCGCTATTGCGAGAACGAACAACGAGCACGATTTAACTAGCATTGCCATAAAAGATTCCTTACACCTTTAGAATTGAACTCAGCCCATCCTTTCAGTCGAAGTCGATCTACACGCGTCACCCTTTTTTCGCCAAATCAAAATGCCCTCTAGATATGAGGCTTGATCTCGAGTTTACGCCAGTATTGTACAAGCCCGCAAACGATCCTGGCTGCTTGAAGCTTGAACAAATTCCCGGCTAAAAGGACAAGCAACACGAGTTAATTGCTGACGATCAATTCAAAACGGCTAGTCTGGTAAGCTAAAAGCGTGGATTTGCTGCGTTAGTTCCTATCCGCTAAACTTTTGGTTGCGTATTGTAGGCCAGTTGGTCCTCCGAGAGGGTAACAATTCGAATTGCGAGGGGTCAGAATCTAATTGTAATGATAGCCGAACAAAAATTTCTGGTCCGGTTTATCGCGTCGATTCAGTTTGCCGCACTCCTTTTGATTGGAACTTATTGTTTGGGTTGTTTGGCCGTTGCTCACGGTTACGAAACTGGCATTGCCGACGTACTGCGATTTGGAAACGTCTTGTTCGTGATTGCGGTTTTTGAAGTTTACCTCGTCGCCGCAATCGCAAGTGGTCAACTACCGCAACTGACCATCTCGATCAGAATGTTGATGCTCGTCACTGGCGCATATGCGGTCTGGTTGTGGATCATAACTTGACCAACAATTTGGAATGGGCCGCGAAGATCAGTTCAACAATAACTGCGGCTATTGGTGGTGAGAAATATCGTCAAGTCAAAGGCACCGCAAACTAGGCAAATCAAAGTTAATAGCACGGACCAAATTGGGATAACGACAAAAACTTCGATCATCGATCGAACACAGTACTCGTCCAATCGGACCCATCGCTTCCTTTGATCAAAATAGATAAACGAGAGCGTTGGAATCGTGTAGATCCAGATTGGATCAACAAACAGCTGCACCGAACCGATGGCAACATAGCGAGGAACCAGTCAGCATTGCCAATACAAAAACGGTAGAGTTGCCATCAACAACACGATGTAAGCCGTTTGCCTCACATAGCGGTTGAAACCGCTGCGAATGATCATGAATTTCCAAAAATAGATTGCCGCCATCAGAGCCGAATAGTGCGGAGAGAATACACCGAAATGATTTCTCGGCCCGGCTTCTTCTTTGAATAGAGTAACCAACGCCGCCACGGTAACGATTGCCAACAACAACGTTCTCGTTGAGAACTGGACTTGAAGATACGGATTGCCGTATCTTGCCAACAAATACCTCGAATCCATAGGACACTCCGAACTCACTCAAAACATGGCTGAAATTCTAAAGACCGTAACGTTCCGCGCGCCCGGTCCATGACCACGCTCACAAGGGCAATTGTTCGGCAACAATTCAAATTTATTGGTCAAATTAATCAAGCAATCTAACGCAAAAAACGAAAACTCCGCCGAACGTGCCAGCAATCTGGGCATCGCTATTTTTGAACGGTGGCTCCCTGTGTTAACGTATTGCCAACGGATTGATTTCGTAAGTATCTTTAGCGAGGGTGCAGAAATGCCGACCATGGAATGGCTCAAACAGGAATTTGACTACGGCTACGACAGTGGCAACGTTACAGGCTGGTTTCCCAATCGCATTCGCCGTCTCGAAGAACGTAAGATTGGTGGATCCTATCGCAAAATATTTCTCGAGGCGATTGTGCCGTTTATCACCGAATCCTCCACCGTTTTAGAATTGGGGCCAGGAAACGGGGCATGGAGCCGAGCAATCTTAAGCCAATTGGCGGAAGGACGCCTGATTACCGTAGATTATCAAGACGTAACCCAGTGGTTGTCACCGATGACCTATGCTGGTCGGCTTGAATGCCATCAAGTTACTGACAATAGGTTTTCGTGCATTGACAATGATTCGATCGATTTTTTCTGGTCAATGGGTGTCTTGTGTCATAACAATCAAGATCATATCGAACAAATCCTATCCCATTCGATTCAAAAACTGAAACCTGGTGCATTCGCTTGTCACCAATACTCCGACTGGGAAAAACTCAACGAATTTGGATGGCAACGTGGCGGTGTTCCAGAAGAATTCCAGCAGCTGAACGATGATGAAATCTGGTGGCCTCGCAACAATCAGAATGCGATGTTGGACATCGCAGAGCGATGCGGCTGGGAAGTCGTCACCCCCGATTTGAATCTCGTCCAGCGCGACAGCATCATCTTGCTTCGCAAAGTCTAGATTTCAACTCAGAAAGACATGGCCGCGATGGGCACGGCCATGAAATTTGACTACGGCTTGGAAACTTCCGAATCCGCGTTCTTGACGTATTTATCAAACCAATCAATCATCTCGGCTTGAGTGTGCAACACAGATTCGCGTGCGCGATAACCGTGCGATTCCTCGGGCAGCATGACCAATCGAACCGTGCCACCATTCCCTTTGACCGCTTGAAACATTCGCTTCGACTGCATGGGAAACGTACCGCTGTTGTTGTCCTCTTCGCCGTGAATCATCAGCAACGGTTCTTGGATTTTGTTGGCATGCATGAACGGTGAAATCCCAAAGTAGACACTTTTTGCATCCCACAATGAGCGACGCTCCGATTGAAAACCAAACGGTGTCAACGTTCGATTGTAGGCGCCGCTTCGTGCGATGCCAGCTTTGAACAGATCGCAGTGCGCCAACAAGTTGGCGGTCATAAATGCACCGTAGCTGTGTCCGCCGACACCAACGCGATTGCGATCGGCCACGCCCATCTCAACGGCTTTATCAATGGCGGCTTGGGCCGCGGCGACGATTTGATCGATAAACGTGTCATTCATGGTTTCGGGGTCGCCGATCACCGGCATCGTTGCTGCATCCATAATGGCGTAGCCCTGGGTCAGAAACGTCAAATGTGAAATGCTGCGAATTCGTGTAAACGTGTCTTCGCTTCCCGATATCTGTCCTGCCGTTTTGACATCATTGAACTCGCGTGGGTAAGCCCAAACTAACAACGGCAAGCGCGTCCCCTCTTTATAATCCGCAGGTAGATACAACGTTGCAGATAATGGAACACCATCGGCCCGCTGGTACGTGACCAACTGTTTAGTGATGCCGCGAATTTGAGGAGTCGGATCTTTAAACGCCGTCAACTCAAATTCCGAACCACTATTCAAGTCCCGCAGATAATAGTTCGGCGGAGCTTTTTTAGATTGGCGTCGAGTGATGATGGTCGGTTTTTTATCAACGGAACTGGACGCAATACCCACAACCGATTCCAACTTGCCCTTTGAACATCGCCACAACCGCTCGGTTTCCATCGTCACAATGTTTTGGCGATCAATAAACGGCAGGTCGCCGTCTGGAGAAGCACCTGCGCCAATGCGGTAAACATAGTCGCCATCTTGCAGGGCTACTGCGTGGCCGGACTCATCAATACGGCTAACGATTCGACCGGGGTCGCCGTAACGATCGCGAATACTGCGATCCATGGCAACTTTGGGCTGCTGGTCGGAGGCACTCAAATCGTGAATTAACGAAGTTACCCAACGTCGATCGCGATCGTATTGAACGGTCATCACTTGATCCGGGTCGGTCAGATATGACATACCAAAGGCTCGATGATTGGTGCGAACGATTTCAACCGGTTGGCCATCAAAAGGCGCCGCTATCGAAACATAGGCGTCGCGAAATTCGGTTTCCCGATTCGGATCACCGCCGTCGAGGGCTTCATTCCAAACCAAGGTGGCCTTTCTGCCAGACATCCAGCTGACATTTCTGGGCCCCGTACGCACGCCTTCAATCGGAATGTTCTCGGCCATCGGAACGTCGGCAACTTTGTAATCTAGACGGCCTTTCAAGTTCCAAACGGCAATTTGCCTTGGGAAGGAGCCAGCGGTCATTAAATATGAAAATGGCTTTTGAATCGTTTCAACTAAAACATGTTCGCCTCCCGGCGAAATCTCGACACTGGCAAAAATCTGCGGATCTGAAAGCGGCGTCTTTTTGATTTCTTCGCCACTGAAATTGATAACGGACAATTGGTTGCGGGAGTAGTATTCAAACAAAGATTCGTCGTGAGGATTTTGCAGCAAGTCTTGATAGGTCCTTGTCGGAGATTTGTTTCCAACCGACTCTTGAACACGAGGCCCTACAGGGACTGGGCTGTTTTGCGGTACGTCGCCACGACGTTCTGGGACGAGCTGGACTAATACTTGCTTGCCATCAGGAAACCACTGCGGCCCCCCCATGATGGTGTTCAAGCGTTCGGTCAATAGCCTTGGTCGGGTCGGATTCTTACAATCCACTACCCACAACTGTGAACCTTGGCCGTTGACGGTAACAACGACAAACGAATCCGAATGATGCGACCAATCAACACCTGCCACTTTCGTGCCTTCTGGTAGGGGGATCTTGGTCGACGTCTTGCGCTTCAAATCACTTAACTCGATTCCAGTATTGAAACTGGTAGCGAACCTCGCATTGGCTGCCGGGTCGATTCGCATTCCAGCCAATCGCAACATCGGCCGTGCCACATCAGCAATCGGAGGCATGGCATCGCGGTATATATACAGCATCTTTTTGCGATCGGGACTAAAGCTGACCGCTGGTTCCGGTTCGGCGTCGATAATATCGACAACGTTTTGAGGAGGCAGGCGATACGCTTCTTGTCCATTAGCTTCCTGACTCACAAATAACGCCTCCATTGCAAGAAAAACGACCAGCAGTATTCTTTTCATCTCACCATCTCGAATTCGGGACCTATTGATGCCTGCTGAATTTAACATATTTGCAAACCATTCGTATTGGTTGGGGCTAAAGTTATAGTGATCCTGGCAAGGATTCGTAAAATAGTGACCTAATGTGTCGCGATACTGTTTTAGATTACACATTTAGCCACACACGTCGTTCACCGCGTCAAACACGTTATGCAACCGTATATTCTCTTAGCTTTCGTTTTGACAACGATTGCCGAACCACAAGAATCTGTCAAAGTCGAAATCAAAAACAATAAGACTGTTGCGCTTAAATTGATTTGGCTAAAAAACAAAGCAACATCAAAACGGGTCGCGACTCTGAATCCGGGCGAATCGCGACAAATCCAGACGTACCTGGGCCATCGGTTTCAAGTCGATATTGAGCAAGGCGATTCGCTCTATTTTGAAGTGATCCATCCGGGCGGACAGTCCATTGAATTCGACGAGACGCATAGTATTTTCAATTTGTTGGGCTGGAGAGTTCGCTTGAACGACAAACTATGGAAGCATTCGCCTAAATTGACGCGAGTTTTCTTGAACCTGATGTTTGGTCAATTGAAGAAGGTTGTCGATGCGGTTCCAAACAAGGCACTGATTGAATTGCAAAAGGTACCCATTTGGATCAATCCACCGTATGAAAACTCGAGGCCCAAAGCTGAGTATCACGTCAGCCCAGATTGGCTTAAAAACAATGGCCGAGATCCCGACATGGCTAAATCCATCGAGGTCACCAATGTGGAAAACTTTTCTTTCGAAGTAGTCCGCATGCCCTATTTAATGTTGCACGAGCTATCTCATGCCTATCACGATCGCGTGCTCGATTTCCGACATCCCGGCATTCGGACGCGATTTCAAGCCGCCAAGGACTCTGGTTCGTACGAGAACGTGAAAAGATTCACCGGCCGTACAATTGTTGAGGACAGCGCCTATGCTTTGTCTAACGAACGAGAATATTTCGCGGAATCCAGCGAGGCTTATTTTGGCAAGAATGATTTTTTTCCGTTTGACCGCAAACAACTACTGCAACACGACAAAGCCATGCACGATCTATTGGAATCGTTGTGGGGCATCCGAGAATAATAAACAGGAATAACAGGTACCGTCAGGGAAATGACTACGGCGAATAAAAACGATCGCAATCTCAAAGACCCTCGTGTCTTTCTGGGGTTTTCGCAGCCACCGTTGGTGAGCGCGGCGGAACATGTTTGCAGAGCTTATCGGCAAGATCATCGTTTGGATTTATCGAACACTTTGGTCGTCCTGCCCACTTCGAGATCCGCTGGCCGGATCCTGCAGCTGTTGGTCACCCAATGTGAACAACAACATTTGGAATTCATCCCTGGACAAATTCTGACACTTGGAGAGTTCCCAGAACATTTGTATCCCGTCGAGAAGCAATTGGCGACCGATTTGTGTCAACAGATCGCTTGGGGAAAAGCTTTGCAAGCATCGACGCCCGCGGAAATTGATTGTCTGTTTGCCGGGGCAAACAAATCGACCATTCGGCAATGGCAGCCCTACGCGAAATTAATTTCCGAGTTACATAAACGACTTGGCAATGACGTTTGGAGTTTTTCTTCGGTCGTTCGTGAAGTGCTTGAATATGACAAGAATTTTCGAGAAATCGATCGCTGGCAAGCCTTGCAAACCATCCAGAATCGGTATTACGAAATCTTGAAGGAAGTCGATTTATGGGACAAACAAGCAGCGCGCAATGTCGCGGTTAAGCGAGAGCTTTGTCGTACAGATAAACAAGTCATCATGGTTGGCGCCGCCGACTTGAACCGAGCGACAAAAATGATGCTCAATCAAATCCGACCTCAAGTTTCCGTTTTAGTGGCGGCTCCGCGGAATATGGCGGCGCGGTTTGATGAATTCGGGGGCATCGTCACCGAACAGTGGTTGCATGCCGAAATTCAGTTCTCCTGCGAACAACTGCGCTTCGTCGACAGTAGTGAAGACCAGGCTTTTGCCGTTGCCCATTATTTGCAAGAGCTCTCTAGCGCGTTTTCGGCTGATCAAATCACAATCGGTATCCCAGACGCCGATGTTCAACCTCAAATTGAAAGATCGTTGCAAGCGATCGGAGTAAAACATCGGGATTTGAAGGGACAGCAAGTTAGAAATACTCCACCGATTAAGTTAATGACCGCGATGCTTGAATTTTTGGCCCAACAAAATTTCACGGCGTACGCCGCGTTGCTACGCCATCCCGATATGTATCGCTGGGTTTGCGATCAAACCCAATCCAATCAATGGCTCAACGCGCTCGATGCTTATCAATTGGAAGGGCTGCCTGAACGGATTTCATTAGGCAGCAAACAGCCTTTCGGCGACCCCAAGAAGATTGCGACCCGTTATCGAGATTTGCCAAATGTCGCAGACAGAATCGTTGCCAGGGCGGAGATCCTAAATCAAGTCTTCGATCATATAGCAACATTGTTCGCTGGCGTTGATGGGCCTGAAAAACCCATTGCCGATTGGACGCGTTCGTGGTGTTCGATTTTGACAGAAATTTACGGTCATCGGACACTTGATAAAAATGACTTTAATGATCAACAAACGATTGTCGCTTGTCGAGAAATTTACACCGCGTTGCGAGATAAACAACAAGTTCCCAAACAATGGGAGACGCAGTCGACGGCCCATGAAGCGCTCGAACTGGCAATCGAAGCGGCGTCCGATTGGCCGGTGATCCCACCGGCGATTGAAGATGCTGTTGAACTGTCTGGCTGGCTCGATCTGCCATTGGACGATGCACCAGTTGTAATCGTGACGGGAATGAACGACGAGCACGTGCCGACGTCGGAAAACGGGCATTTGTTTTTGCCGAATCGCTTGTGCCAAGCTTTGGGCATATTGGACAACGATCGCAGGTACGCCCGCGATGCCTACGCGTTGACGGTCATAAAAAGTGTCCGCAAAAATTTGCACCTGATCGCCGGACGGCGCGATCTGCAAGGCGAACCTAAAAAACCAAGTCGGTTGTTGTTTGCGGACAAGAATGAGGTAATGGCGCGCCGAGCCAACGCGTTCTTTGCGTACGAAGGCAAGACGAATACTCGCTATTGGCTGGCCGATCCCGCCCATGCACCAAACAAACAATCACTACCGATCCCAATACCTTCGGTGAATAAACCATTGGACGAATTATCGGTGACGTCGTTCAAGGAATTTATCAAGTGCCCTTATCGTTTTTACTTGGATAAGATCCTCAGGCTCGAATCGGTCACTGACGATTGGCAAGAAATGGATGGCCGCGCGTTTGGCAATTTGGCTCATGAAGTCCTGGAAGATTTTGGCAATAGCGAATTGCGACTCGCCACCAATGCCGCCGCCATTTTGGAATTCCTCAATGATCGGTTGGATACCAGGGCCGCAGACCAGTTCGGGGGGCATCGATTACCAGCCGTTCGAATTCAGATCGAACAACTCCGGATGCGGCTGGAACGGTTCGCACCATTGCAAGCTGAGAAGGCTCAACAGGGGTGGCAAATCATCAATGCTGAAGAAAAAGTCGTGCACACGATGCAGGTGGACGGCAAAGCTTTTCGCATTAAAGGCACGATTGATCGGATCGACCTGCAGGAATCGACAGGGCGGATCGCGGTATGGGACTACAAAACCTCCGATCAAGGCGACGATCCGACGACAATGCACCTCGGCAAAAACGGCTGGAAAGATCTCCAATTGCCATTGTATCGAAAACTGATCACCGAGATTGATTGTCTCCAGGGTCGCGATTTGGAAAACGCGCAATTGGGATATGTACAATTGCCGAAAGTGCTTGATCGGGTCAAGTTTTCACCGCTGCGATGCACGCCCGAACAACTGGAGCAAGCCGATCGATTGGTCGAGCAGATCATTCAGCGAATTCACGCAGGAGCGTATTGGCCGCCCAACCCGGTGCCCCCACAATTCTCCCAGTCATTCGCGGGAATTTGTCAGGACCATGTTTTCGAAAAATTCGAAATCGATACCTCAGAGGTGCCCACATGAGTGACGCACTGCGAGACGTTTTCAAGAACGAAGTTATTCGCGCTTCTGCAGGCACGGGAAAAACATTTGAGCTGTCGAACCGATTCATTCGACTGTTGGCATCCGGTGCCGATTGCGAATCGATTTTGGCAACGACGTTTACGCGAAAAGGCGCCGGGGAGATTCTCGACCGAATCGTTCAGCGTCTTTCGCGGGCCGCGCTGAGCGACGACGAAACCCAATTATTGGCCCAACAGCTAGATTGGAAACTGGACCAAACCCGCGTGCAAGATTTGTTGCGGGAGTTGATTCAAAACCTTCATCGGTTGCAAATCGGTACACTGGATGCTTTTTTCTATCGGATCGCTCAATCGTTTCGCTTGGAAATGGGCTTGCCGACTCAATGGCAAATCGTAAATGAACGCCAAATCGCGACGCTCCACAACCAAATCATCAATGCAATCCTGCACGATAAAACCGTTATTAGCGTATTGCATTTGATGACCAAAGGCGACGCGCAGCGGCGCATTGCTGACCTGATTCGTGCGACCGTCGACAGTTTGTACGAAATCCGCCGACAATCTACGCGTGAGGCCTGGAACCGTTTGCAATTGCCGGACGGTTTTTCCTTCGATCGAGATTTTAGTGGCGTTGGCGACGAACTCATGTCTTTGGAATACCCGCACAAATCACAGCGGAATCGTATCGAGTCGGATATCACATTGGTTGCGAACAGCGACTGGTTGGAATTGGCGACCAGCAAAGTGTTCGGCAACATTGCTGAAGGCAATTTCAGCTACTATCGCAAACCGCTTCCGGATCGGTGCGTCACGATCTACCAACAATTGATTGCGCATTGTCGCGGCATTGTGATTGATATGCTGATTCGAAAAAATTCGTCTACGTTTGAGTTGCTGGACAAGTTTGGTCAGCAGTTGGAGTCCGAAAAAACCGAAACCGGCCAATTGCGATTTGACGACATCAATGTTCGCCTGGAAGCATTTATTGCTGGTCGGCAAACTGAAGATTTTGCGTTCCGCTTGGATCACAGCGTCGACCATCTCTTGTTGGATGAATTCCAAGACACTTCCATCTCACAGTGGAATGTGATCGAACCGTTTGCCACCAGGACAACTGAAGACGATGCTCGCAAATCGTTTTTTTGCGTCGGCGACTTGAAGCAGGCGATTTTCGGTTGGCGCGGAGGCGTTGCCGAAATCTTCGATACCGTTGAAAACAATTTGTCCAACATGTCGCAAGGCCGGCATCTGACCAAAAGTTATCGTTCGTCTCCAATTGTCATCGAATCGGTGAACAACGTCTTCTCCAATCTCAATCAATTTCGCTCCGATCGAGCCGTTGTTGGAGACGCGATTGCAAGTTGGTCGAAGCGATTCGAAACCCATGAAACGGCGTTGACTAACCTGCCTGGATATTTTTCACTGGAATTTGCCGGTGACAGTGAGCTGAAAGGTCGAGCCAAACACCCCGAACGCAACGTGAATACGTTGGTCACGACCGTCCATCGGATTCAGCAACTGCATGATCAAACGCCGGACAAAACGATTGGAGTACTGGTTCGGAAAAATGAGACGATCGGCGAATTGATTTACATGTTGCGCGAGGCTGGAATTTCGGCCAGTGAAGAAGGCGGCAATCCGCTGACCGATTCGGCATCCGTCGAAACTCTGTTGTCGCTGGTTAGCTTGGCCGATCACCCGGGAGATTCGATCGCGAGATTTCACGTCTCGCACAGTCCGTTGGGGACAGCGCTCGAATTGGAGCCAGAGTCACAAGCGAACCAAAAATCGAACATCCAGAAAGCCAACTGGGCGTCTGAAACGTTGCGTCAAGAGTTCTCGCGATTTGGTTACGGATTTACGATGGAGAAATATGCCCGTTTGTTGGCTCCGGCATGTACACCCCGAGAGCTGTCGCGGCTACAACAGTTGGTTCAAGAGGCGTTCAACTACGAAAAAGCGAACGAACAAGCCCGGGTCCGCTTGCGTCCCAGTCGATTTGTCGATCACATTCGCAACGAATATAAGGCCAGCGACGAGTCCTCTGCCCAAATCCGTGTAATGACGATTCACCAATCCAAAGGACTGGAGTTTGACATCGTCGTGATCCCGATGTTGTACGAAGTCAACGGCTGGTTCACACACCAATCGACTGTCGTTGTCGGACGCGAACATCCCACCGCCGACATCGATTTGGTCTGCCGACTGGCCAATCAAAGTCATCGAAATCTACTCCCCGCGGAGTTTCAGCGTGCATTTGATGAAAGCAAGAAACGCGAAGTCATGGATAGCCTGTGTGTGCTGTATGTCGCGATGACGCGAGCCGTCCACGCAACTCATGTCGTGATGTCGCATAGCTGCAAACCGGACCAGGATTCAAGTGCAGCCGTTTTGCTCGCTACGCTTCACCCCGGGGAACGCAAAGTCGGAGTTGTATACGAAATTGGAGACAGAAATTGGTACGCCGCATTGCCGCGTCCAGCTGCGGTTGAAACGGTACACGATGTTTCGTCATTTTATTTGCCTTCGGACGCAACGATCGCACCCATTGAACTACCCCATGAAAATCGTTCCGGCCGTGGTACACATAAAATCGCACCATCAGGATTGGAGGGCGGAGACCAAATCCGTATGAGTTCGATTTTTGCCACTATTGAAAACGACCGGCAACTGAGGCGCGGTTCTTTTATTCACGCCTGTTTCGAGATCGTGCAGTGGCTGGATGATGACTTGCCTGAGGATGCACAGTTCGAAAGCCATTGGGCATCTTTGGGCCCGCGGCTAGCGGAATGGGAAGCCTGGTTTGGCGAATTCAAATCAATGACGAAACAACCAGCTCTACAGTCGCTGTTAAAAAAATCGGAGCAATTGATGCGTTTCGCACAAGACGGTGATGTCGAAACAATCGAAGTTTCCAACGAGCGTCCCTTTGCCATTCTCAATGAAGGCCGATTGATGCAAGGCACTATCGATCGCTTGGTCACGCTGAAAAAAAATGGGAAGCCCATTCTTGCCGAAATCATTGACTACAAAACGGACTCGGTTTCCAAAGCAAATGTTGGCAAGAAGATCGAACACTATCGACCTCAAATGGAAGCCTATCAAATGGCAGTTTCCCAGTTCCTAAAACTGCCGCTTTCGAACATTTCGACAAAACTGGTATTCGTAGATTCTGATCTCGTTATGGATCTTGGCAATCAAATGCCATTGCCACCGTCCACCGACAGTGCGGACCAAGGACTGAGTGAAAAAAAAGTGAAGCCACCTAATTTTCTACAACCGCGGCAGAAGACGTTTTGGTCCGATGATTGACAGGGCGCAGCTCGTACATGGTGTTGGACTGCTTGAGTCATCGCTTGACAGGCACTGATTTCCCCAATTTCTCGTGATTGCAATCCAGGCACGGAAAAAAACTTGTTTTACTTTGTGGAACAAAGTAAAACAAGTGCTATGCGTTTTTCTATCTTCCAACTGGTTGCTTTGGCAACGTCCGCTGGGGCGTTATGGGCGGTTTTCGTTTTATCGCAAGACTCAGAAATCACATGGCAAACCCGATGGCTGCGTTACCAGCCGCCACAGCCGTCGGCGAATTTCAACGTCGAGTTTCAGGACGATCGAGTGCCCCTGCTGCCCCAAACCAGATTTGACCATGGATACGATTTATTTGAGAAAGCGCATCGGGCCGGCTGGCAAGCGCGTCGTTACCATTTTTACCGGGGTCTGGATGCGCCGCACTCGATATCGCTACCGATGAAGGAAATTCGTGGTGTTTGCTTGAGCGAACGGGATACTGCGACAGCGGCATCGTTGGCCTATGGGGCCGGCTACTTGCAATGCCAACAACAAATTGACGAGTTATTGCTGCGCAATTCGATTGGCGAGTTGAAAAGTAAAATTGCTATTGCGCGGGCTGATTCAGAGCTGCCATATGCGTTGCTGGCAATCGCTTCTTTGGTTTTGTTTGCCATTTCTTTTTCGTGTTCAAAACCTTCCACATCCGTTGGTCGCAATAACTGAAGCCGCGTTTACTAAATTGAACCGTTCGCGACACTCGACAAACGCTGCCCTTGATACAGCTTTTGGTACGTTTAGTGTACAACCGAGTTTTACTGACGGGAGGCTTTTTATTAAGCTATGGTTTTCGTGGTTAGTCACAGGCCATCCGTTGCGCGTCCAAATCCTTACACAAGCGTCGCCCAGATCTCGATCGGGAAACCGTGTCACGGCGGAGCGTTGGACACGTATGTTTCGCGATCTGGGTCATCGAGTCGAGACGGGAGATCGCGCCAACTCCCACAACGACGTGTTGGTAGCGATTCATGCGGAAAAAACGGCCAGCCAAACCCGCCAGTTCCGAATGCAATGCGGCGGCAAAACGATTGTTGTTGTGTCTGGAACCGATCTTTACGGCCAACCTCAGTTTTCCGAAGCAGCTCGCGATAATTTGAACGCGGCGTCAGCGATTGTCACGTTGGAATCGTCGGCCGTGGATTGTTTGCCAGCGTCGCTGCGTAGCAAGACACGAACGATTTACCAATCCGCAGTACCTCCCGGTGGCAGCATTTCGCCATTAACGTCTTGTTTTGAAGTTTCGGTAAGTGGTCATTTGCGTAAGGAAAAAGATCCTTTCTTAATCGTCGCTGCGGTCAAGCAACTTCCACATAGCTCGCGAATCGCGGTTCGACACTTAGGCAGAGCTTTGTCAGCGAAATATGAGCGACAAGCCAACGGTTTCGCTCAAACTCAAAAACGTTATCAATGGTATGGCGATCAACCCCATTGGAAGGCCAAAGGGCTGGTGGCTCGCAGTCGCTTGATGGTCAATTCATCGTTAATGGAAAGCGCCGCCAATTCGATCATCGAAGCGATCGTGGCAGGTACTCCGGTACTGGCGACGGCGGTGCCAGGAAACATCGGGGTTTTTGGTGAATCGTACGCTGGGCTTTTTGAAGCAAAGGATAGTAAACAGCTGGCGGCATTATTGGCGAAAGCCGAAACGGACTCGCATTTTTATCGAAGCTTGGTTCAAAATGCGAAAAAACTGGCCAAACGTTTTGCTCCGGCGGTCGAGAAAAGCGCTTGGCGAAAATTGTTAAATCAAATCGCAACGACAAGCTGAGCGTCGGGGCAGGGCGAAACGGGATAAATTCGCTTGGCCAAAGTCGGGTTAAACGGTTTTCGCAGCTTTGGTGAAGCATTGAGGTATGAAATTCGATATCCTATATCGGGTCAACGAAGGAACCAACCATGCTAAAACCAACTGCCGATCGTGAACGCGTCTTGAAACTCTTGGAAGATGAGGGGGGCGTCACGGAAAATTCGGTCCGCAAAGTTTCTCAGCAAACCAATGTCCCCGAAGCCGATATTTGGGGCGCTGGTCTGTTTTACACGTTGATCAACAAGCCCGGTAAGCGGGTGCGCGTATGTGATGGCCTGAGTTGCCAAATGGCCGGATGTGACGCGTTGGCAAAATCACTACGAGAGCAGGGCAAAGAAGTCGAGATGGTCAGTTGTTTGGCACAATGCGACCGAGCACCTGCTACATTGGACGAAGATTTAGAACTAGTAACTTATGAAGGCAAACAAACTGGAGTCACTCCCGACAATCCGGATTTGCCGATGAACCTGGGCGGCGATCAAGACAGGTCTTATGCCGCGTTTGCTCGAGCAAAAGAACTGGGTGCCAACACCGTGATTGAACAAATCAAGGCGTCCGGATTGCAAGGTCGTGGCGGAGCGGGTTTCCCGGCGCATTTCAAATGGTCTGCTGTTCTTCAACAAGCGGAAACGGAGCGCTACGTGATCTGCAACGCCGACGAAGGTGAGCCCGGCACATTTAAAGATCGCGAGATCGTCCTTCGCCAGCCCCACAAAATGTTAGAAGGCCTGGCCATTGCGGCTTGGACCATTGGAGCGCAAGAAATTCACATTTACATTCGCGGCGAATTCACCAATGAGGTTCGGTCTTTGAAACAGGCCATCGCCGAAGCGGAAGGAAACTTGGCTCCGATTTCAATACATTTGGCCATGGGGCATGGCGCCTATATTTGTGGCGAAGAAACCGCGCTGATTGAATCTCTAGAAGGCAAACGGGGCATGCCGCGATTGAAACCTCCATATCCGACGGAGTGCGGTTTCCGCAACAAACCGACTTTGATGCACAACGTCGAAACTGCGTGCTGTGTTCCGCCGATTGTTATTCGTGGCGGTGAGTGGTTTAGAGGGCATGGACGGACCGAACCAGGCTCTAAACTCTATTGCGTTTCTGGACATGTCAATCGACCGGGCGTCTACGAGTTGCCGTTGGGCGTCAACTTGGATGAGTTGGTTACTGCGGCAGGGGGCTACCAAGGCAATCCGAAAGCGTTTAGCCCAGGAGGTGCGTCGTCGGGATATTTGCCAATGAAGTATCGAGACCTGCCATTAGACTACAAAAATCTGGCCGAGGTTGGATCGATGTTGGGCAGTGCGGGGCTAGTCGTTTTGAATGACACCGTCGATATGGCCGACGCGGTTAAATCTCAGTTAATATTTTTCGAGCGTGAAAGCTGCGGCCAATGTGCCCCTTGTCGAATCGGAACGCGTTATTTGAATCGCCAAGTCGATAAATATATCCAACTGGGGGACCCCGTCGCGTTTACACACGCAGACGACGTCGGCTGGGAAATGGAAGAAGGTTCGATTTGCGGTTTGGGAATGGTGGCGGCAAAACCGCTGGAATCTGCCAGGCAATACTGGCCGGAGGAGTTCAACGTGCGGGGCTGACCAACGGAGTGTCGAGAAAAGCTCGAACAAACCGAATGTCGATTCGTGAGGTAAACTAAATAGTAGCCACTCCTGATAGATTTCCAGGATACAATTGAAAAACAAGGGTTGGTAATAAACCGAGAGTTTGATGATCAAAAACCGCGAAGACCAATTTGTCATTTATTTGGACGGCCAACCGTGTCAGGCAACCGCTGGCGAAACGGTCGTTGAAGTCGCGCGGCGCGAAGGCGTCGACATTCCGACGCTTTGCCATGACCCTCGCTTGGACCCTGCCGGAGCCTGCCGCGTTTGTTTGGTCGAAGTCGAAGGTCAACGTCGGCTACAACCGGGTTGTGCTTGGATTGTGCAACCGAACATGAAAGTCACGACGCAATCGGAGCGGATTGCCCGCCACCAAAAGGTTCTGTACAGCATGTACGCGGCGGATCACGAAATCGATGACCAGGGCCTGCCAGTCGAAACCAGTAACACCAACCAATTGCGGACCTTGTGCCAACAAACGGATTTGATTCCGCTGGAGCCCGTCGAAGCCAACCGAGTCGGCCGGCCGATGGACAACAATCCCTACATCGAATTTGACCCGGATCTTTGTATTTTGTGTGCGCGTTGTACGCGGTATTGTGACGAGGTCGAAGCAGTGAACGCCATCACCCTGGCTTTCCGGGGTAGCGAAACTACCATCTCGACGGCAGGCGAGCGCGGTCTGCTCGACACGACTTGCGAGCTCTGCGGTGGTTGCATCGACACCTGTCCGACCGGAGCGATGATCGAAAAGAAGGCACCCAAACTGATGCCATTGGAAACCGAAAAGACGCGGACGACCTGCAATTTTTGTGGTGTCGGTTGCCAACTGGATCTGCACGTCCACAACGATCGTTTGGTCAAAATTACCAGCCCGGAACCGGGCGAAACGATGAACGACGGTAACTTGTGCGTCAAAGGCCGTTTTGCCTATGACTTTGTCCATCACGAAGATCGCATCACCGAGCCGTTGATTCGAGGCGAAGACGGAAAACTAAAACCGGTCTCTTGGGATGAGGCATTGAAATTTGCCGCCGACGGATTGAATCGCGTCAAAGAAAAATATGGCGCCGATGCTTTGGGTTTCATTTCGTCGAGTCGCTGTACTGGCGAGGAAAACTATCTGATGCAGAAGTTGTCGCGGGCCGCGTTCTCGACGAATAACATTCATCAGTGTGCCGCCACATGACACGCGCCTACGGTCGCCGGTCTGGTGACCATGTTTGGTGCGGGTGCAATGACGAATTCGATCCCAGAGATTCGAGATACCGAATTGATGTTCATCATTGGGTCGAACACTTCGGAAGCTCATCCGATCATCGCTATGGAGATGAAACGAGCTCGGCAACGCGGCGCCAAGATGATCGTTGCCGATCCGCGCGAGATTTTTATGGCAGAACATGCCGACATTCATTTGCAGTTGAAACCGGGCACCGATGTTTGGCTGTTACAAGCGATGGCCCACGTGATCGTAACCGAAAACTTGGTCGACCGATCTTTTATTGATCAGCATACCGAAGGCTTTGAGGACGTTCGCAAGACGGTCTTGCGGTACACTCCAAAGGAAGCGGAAAAAGTGACCGGTGTTCCGGCCGAAGACATTCGGACGGCCGCACGCATGTACGCTACGACGCGAAAAGCAGGAATTTACTACACCTTGGGGATCACCGAGCACACCCACGGGACCGACAACGTTTACTGTTTGGCAAACTTGGTTTTGATGACCGGTCACCTTGGTGTTCGATCGGCTGGCATGAATCCGCTGCGAGGCCAAAACAATGTGCAAGGTGCCAACGATGCCGGCGCGACGCCCGTTTTTTATCCTGGTTATCAAAAAGTGACCGACGATGAAGTGCGCAAAAAGTTCGAATCTGCCTGGGGCGTTCCGCTGTCGCCTGAAGACGGGTTGAATTTGAACGTGATGATGAAGGAACTGGCCAAAGGGAAGATGAAGGGCTTGTATGTGATGGGCGAAGATATTGTGATATCTGAACCCAATGTCACCCAAGTTGAACTCGGTTTGAATCAATGCGAGTTTTTGATTTGCCAAGAAATCTTTCATAACTTAACCACTGAATTTGCCGACGTCATTTTTCCGGGCGCTTGTTTTGCCGAAAAGGACGGAGTGTTCACCAATAGTGACCGACGGGTTCAACGCGTTCGTAAAGCGGTCGATCCACCTGGCAATGCAAAACCGGACTGGCAAATCTTGTGCGAGTTTGCACGGGCGGCAGGCTACGCCATGCCGAGTTATGAAAACCCGGGGGAGGTCTATGCGGAAATGGCCAGCCTGACGCCGAAAGTGGCAGGGATCTCTCACGAACGTCTGGATCAAAGACCCACCGGTTTGCAATGGCCTTGCACCGACGAAAATCATGAAGGCACTCCAACGATGCACGAAGGTGGACCGGCGATCGGAAAAGCGCCATTCCAAGTGGTCGAATATCGGCCCAGTGCTGAGCTACCAGATGAAGAATTCCCATTCGTGCTGTCGACCGGGCGAACGTTGTATCACTACAATGCCGCGACTCAGACTCGCCGCGACCCTGGTCCCGTCGCCAAGCAGCGCGGGAACTTTGTCGAAATGCATCGGGGTGACGCTAAAAAGTTGGGCGTCGATCATGGTGAAACCGTACGAGTAATTTCGCGACGTGGTGAAGTCCTTGCCGAAGCCTGGATTTCGCCGCGTGTACGAAAGGGCTGCACTTGGATGCCGATGCACTTTGCCGAGTCTCGCGCCAATCTGTTGACCAATGATGCCGGTGATTGCGTGACCGGAACAGGCGAATACAAAGTCTGCGCTGTACGCATCGAAAAAATTAAATCCACGTCAGGGGCAATGAGTTACGACCAAGTGACCAACGGTCAGCCAATTTTGAATGACCGAGAACGTTGAACCGAGCGCGCTCCCGATGCTTCGTGTTGATTCTGAGCGGCAATGGTCGGTCGTGCCGACGTATACGACGGCGGAGCGGTATTGGGAGATGCCGAAATCTTCTTCGACATTAAGATTCGGTTCCTTCCACCCCGACACCGTCAATTTTGTTCGTTGTGATGGATCGGTCGCGTTTGTGGATCGCGGTAACCCAAGACTTGCTGATAGTATTCTCACAATGTTTTTCTTGACACTGAACTGCAAAAGACATATCATCTGAAGCGCTCGTCTACCGCTTGCACAACTTCTCCACTGTTTATCGTTTTCTCTCTCAATATGGTAGTGGTATGCGCTTGTATTCTTCTTTTCTAAGCTGTGTTTTTCTAAACCGTCGACATGGAACTTCTTTGGTTGAGCTTGTAGCCGTTCTAGCCATGTCTGCAACTCTGTTGGGTTTAGCCCTACCGCCATTAGAAAACTCGCGTGAGTTAGCACGTCGTGAAACCTGCCTTTGCAATTTAACGACCATTGGGAAAGCATGCCTTGAATACGACAGTGTCAATAGCACGCTGCCGCCCTATATGGGCATACCGGAACACATTTTGAATGACCCGTTTGCTTCATATACGATGCAACTTTCCAACTATCAAAACACCTATTCACAAATCCAGTTGTTGCCGTTTGTCGGGCATGCCGATCTCGCGGACGAAATCGATACTTTTGCATTTAGTTCCAAACTCGCAACGATACGGTCTGCCGGCTACCCGTCACTAGGTTCATGGCTAAATGGAATAGACGAGGATTTTCCAGGAGTGCTTCCGGTGATCACCGACCAGAATTTACCGGTTTTCAGATGCCCGAATGATTCTGTGATTTTCGGTGAGGAGATGGTATTTGGTGTGCATCCATCGGGCGACGCGACCATCTTTTGGTCGCCGCTTTCTGGCGGAGACGAACTCGTGTTGTCCTTGACCAATTTTGCCTTTAATGGCGGCGCGATTGCCGTGACTTCGACACCAGACGCTAATCTTCAAAATGCCGGTTGGATAGGTTTTCACGGACCTGTCAGATCTCGTTCAGCCGATTCAGTTGTTTCAATCGCAGATGGAGCCTCTAACGTAGCATTATTTGGTGAAGCAATCGGAGAAGTCGAGATTGATTTTCTGGGTCTCCAAGAAGCACGCCATTCTTTACTTGGCGGATTAGCATTTGGGCGGGCCGACCTTTACTTTACCGCGCAAATGCGCGTTTTTGGAGACACCGAATTTTCACGCGCATTTCAATTCGGATCATTGCATCCTGATACCGTTAATTTTGTCCGTTGTGACGGTTCGGTGACCTCAGTGGATCGAGATGTGGATTCCACAATGATGGGGCGGTTTTGCGGCGTCGCTGATGGCAACGCCTTTGAGCTAGTCGTACTAGGTGATCTGGACGGCAACGGAGACGTCAACCTGCTAGATGTGGACCCGTTTACCGATTCCGTTATCAATGGCGATTTCAGTTTTTCAGCCGACATCAATCAAGATGACTCCGTCGACTTGCTGGACGTCGACCGTTTGTTGACATTTTGACGGGCAATTAGCTTGGTATTCGCCAAGGGTTGTATGCCTGAAAAGACAACCGCAACGCATCTCATATTGTGCCGTAGTGATGGTTTCAATAAACGAGCGGCATGCAGCGCCCGTTTTGATTAGAATGCTACGGATATACAGCCAATAGTTCTGACTGTAGTCTATAGCAGAAACACAATGATTGGCCGGCGAAATGGTATTGGCAAAATGCATGCTCTTTTTGTTTTCATTTTGATGTTCTGTTCTCAAGAGTTAGTTGCGGATTGCGAGTCCGGTGTGTCCTTAGAACTCGCCAAACAACGACGAGATTCAATATCCAACCTCAACTATTCGCTCAGTTTTTCATTACATCCCTCCGCTCCCATCATCGGCGGCGTAGCGATTGATTTTACATTGAGTGACAAAACGGGACCCGTCGTTGTTGATTTCAATGCAAACGCAGCCCAAATCAATTCACTGTCGGTGAATGACCGACCGGCCAAGTATCAATTCAAAAAGGGCCATATTTTGGTTTCGACAGAAACGATGGAGGTCGGTAAAAACTCAATTCAGGTCGATTTCGTTGCTGGTGATGCATCGCTTAATCGAAACCAAAAATATCTCTACACCTTGTTGGTCCCAGATCGCGCGTCAACCGTATTCCCATGCTTCGATCAACCTGATTTGAAAGCGACTTATGAATTGCAATTGGAGCTTCCCATCCATTGGACGGCCTCAGCAAACGCAGCCTTGGAGCGTACGACGGAAGTCACCACGGCTTCGCGATCCGAGCCAGGCAAAACGGAAAAGCGAAACGTCCTCACATACAAGAGAACGAAACCTATCAGTACCTATTTGTTTGCATTTGCGGCAGGTGAATTTGAAAAAATCACTCGCAACATCGATGGCCGCGAAATCAATTTGTATCACCGCGAGTCGGACACCGAAAAAGTCGCTCGAAACATTGACAAGATCTTTGAAACACATGCGCTCTCATTGAATTGGATGGAAACCTACACCCAAATCCCCTATCCGTTTGAAAAGTTCGATTTCGTTCTGATTCCTGCGTTTCAATACGGAGGCATGGAACATACCGGGAACATTTTCTACAACGCCGATCAGCTTTTCTTGGACGAAACAGCAACAACGGATCAAAAACTGGGGCGAGCCTCGTTAATCGCGCACGAAACGGCACATATGTGGTTTGGCAACCTAGTCACAATGAAATGGTTCAACGACGTCTGGCTCAAAGAGGTATTTGCAAACTTTATGGCGGCCAAAATTGTGCATCCTAGCTTTCCAAAAATAAATCACGACCTGGGGTTCATGATGAAACACCACCCCAGTGCTTATGGCGAAGACCGCTCGGCCGGCAGCAATCCAATCCAACAAGAACTCGGCAATTTAAAAGATGCCGGCACCTTGTACGGCCGCATCATTTATCAAAAAGCGCCGATCGTGATGCGGCAGCTGGAAACCATGATTGGCGAATCAAAGATGCGGTCGGGGTTGCAAGAGTATTTGAAAAAATTCAGTTATTCGAATGCTGTGTGGGATGACTTGATTGAGATTTTGGATTCGAAATCGGACCAAGACTTGAAACTTTGGAGCGATGCGTGGGTGAAACAGCCAGGTACCCCTGAAATCGCCAGCCACATTAGAACAAATGCTCAAAAACAAAACATCTTGACCATCCGCCAAGTCAAGAAGACTCCGGCCAACCAAGTTTGGAACCAATTGGTCGATGTTAAAGTAATCGTCAACGGTACGATCGCCTTTGAAGATCGCGTGACGATCGCTGGCGAGACTTGTGACGTGGAGTTACCGGATGACCTGGGAGCCTACGATTTTTACTTGGTCAATAGTTCTGAGTTGGGTTACGGGTATTTTGAACTTGATGGCCGCAGCCAAAAATACCTCTGGTCCAAGATTAACACGATCGAAGACGACGTCCTTCGCGGGGCGGCCTGGCTGGCATTGTTCGAATCTTTGATTCGGGAACTACCCGACGATGACAACTCGAACACGAATCAACATTGGAATGCGCTTCAAGAAGCGGTTCGACTGGAAACCGAACCGCTCAACCGTCAAAACGTTTTGAACCAAATCGAAACTCTTTTCTGGATATTTTTGAAGGAAAGCGACCGCAACCTGCTGGGGGCACTGATGGAATCCGTGCTTTGGTCTCAAATCGAATCCGAGAGCAAGGACGTGTCGCTAGATGCGCGCTCGGCCTATTTTAAGACTTTGATAGCGATCGCGACCAGCAGAACGACAACGGCAAATCTGTACGAGATTTGGGAGTCGCAACGACAGTTCAACGGATTAAAGTTGTCCGAAATTGACTACATGGAACTAGCGTACGAATTGGCCCTTCGGTTGCCGAAACAAGCCGACGAGATCCTGGAAAAGCAGCTGCTCAGGATTCGAAATGAAGATCGGCGTCGGCGATTTGAATTCGTCCGTCGGGCGGTGTCACCGCAAGATTCTGAACGCAAGCGTTTTTTCGATTCGCTGCAACGACCGGAAAATAGACGACCCGAACGTTGGGTCTTGGAAGGAGTGGCTTACCTGCATCATCCACTACGTGCGAAAAATTCGGAACCGTTTGTGCTTCCAAGCCTGCAGTTAATGGAAGAGATCCAAGCGACGGGCGACATTTTTTTCCCAAAACGATGGTTGGTCGCCACGTTTCATGGTCACCGTTCGAAAGCCGTGGCAGATACCATCAGGCAGTTTCTGGTGGATCGACCGGCCTACCCGGAAAACCTAAAAAACAAGATGCTTCAAGCGGCCGACTTGCTGTTGCGTATGAATCCTGAATAAAGCGCGGCCACATCTTAGCCCTTCCAATTCTTGTCATGATCCTAAGTATGTATGCAAAATACCTGAGTGAATTCGACGCACTGCCCATTTCACAGTCTCGTGTCGAGAAAGTCATGCGATCTTTGCCCGACGAAGTGCGAGACGATTTGTTGAACGACCCGAACTTTCGAATTAGTGTCGACGACTGTGTGCCGGGCAAAGGACGCACCGTCTTGATGCCGGATCTTGGTCCCAAGGGAACCAGCCGTTGCGTCGTTCTGAAACCGCGCCTGGAAAAATGTTCCGAAGCATTCGCATGCTACATCATTGCCCATGAGTTTGCCCATGCCTTTTTGCACAATGGCGGATGGCAAGATATCACCGACCCGGAAGAAGCTGCCGATACATTGGCCGCGTCTTGGGGATTCGACAAACAGCCGTTCGAATGGGTTGAATTTTGAACGCATCTGAAGACGCACCATGGGTGATCGGTATCGGAGAATTGCTTTGGGACGAATATGTCGACCGAAGTGTACTCGGCGGCGCCCCGGCGAACTTTGCCATTCATGCTGCTGCCCTCGACTGTCGAGCAAGTTTGATCAGTTCGATCGGAGACGATGAATTGGGTGAACAAGCAGTGAAGGAATTGAACAATCGGCGCGTCGACTCACGATGGGTCTCTAAACACCCTGACTTGCCAACAGGTATCGTACGGGTGCGCTTGGATGAACGGGGTGAACCCTCGTACAAAATCCTCTCTAACGTCGCGTGGGATGCAATCGCGTGGAGCGCGAAGCTGAAAAAAGTCGCGTTGCAGTGTGACGCCCTCTGTTTTGGAACGTTGGCACAACGGTGCGATACGTCTAAATCGACATTGCTTCGATTTATCCAAACAACGAAACAAGATTGCTTGCGGGTATTCGATGTCAATCTTCGCCAAAAACATTTTGATGGCCAATTAATCTATGATTCGCTGTCGATCGCAAATGTATTGAAGACTAATTTGTTGGAACTGGAAATTGTAGCCGCAGCTACCCAGACCATGGGGCGCAATATCCAAAAGACCATCGAACGGCTGGCGATTCAATTCGAATTGGCGGCTGTCGTGGTGACCAAAGGATCGCAAGGATCCGATTTGTGGCTGCGGGGCCAATTCGCGAGCCACGCGCTCGACTCCAAAACCAAAGTCGTTGACACGGTTGGGGCAGGTGACGCGTACACCGCGGCAACCGTTTACGGGATGCTCAAGTCCTGGTCCGCTGTGCGAATCGTTCAATTTGCGAGTCGGATTGCGGCATTCGTCTGCACGCAATCCGGCGCCACCCCCACAATCCCAGCGTCAATCATCGGCGAAACTTAGTCCGCACCGTCGTTCAATTGGTTGCGGCTTTTCCTTTTTTTTCCGACGGCGGTTTTTCATCATCAAACAGACTTGGCCCTTCTGGCACCTCTTCCTTTTTGGGCACGTCTTTGATTCCCTTTAAGTTGATACCCATCGATTCGAGCATTTCTTTGACCGCCAGATCGCGGGCTTCGTCCAATCCAGCCAACTCAATCGCTAACTCGTGTTCTTGTCTCAACAATTGTTCGGCCTGTTTCGACAGTTGTTTGACTTTTTGCTGGCAATCTTTGCGTTTTTTTTCAGCTGTCTTCAACGACGATTCGATTTGAGTTCGCTTTTTTTCGAATTCGCTTAAAACGGCATCCACGCTGGTCGGCTTCTTGGCGCGTGAAGATTTAGGTTTGCTGGGCTTCGCTCGCGAGCTAGACGGAGTCGCACGCGTCTTGGGGGCTGTTTTTTTGGTTGGAGTCGTTTTCTTTTTTGCCATGATCCTGTTCTCAGATGCGTTTTCAATTAAGTATCGCCTGAATTTCCGCTGCATACATTCGGATATAATTGGCCAGTGTGCCAATTTGTCTTATTTTACAGACATTTGTTGCGTCGAATAATTATCAGTTCCGACACTCCCTAGTGCGAGTCACAGCCATGATAGCCGAAATCGATGTCGTCATGTTGTCGCGAATCCAGTTCGCATTGACCATTATGTTTCACTATCTGTTCCCGCCGATCACCATTGGTTTAGGCATTGTTATCGCCTACCTAGAAGGCATGCATTTATGGACCAAGGATCGATTGTATTTGGATGCAGCACGATTTTGGACTCAAATTTTTGGCATCAATTTCGCCATCGGAGTCGCCACAGGAATCGTGATGGAATTCGAGTTTGGTACCAATTGGGCGACCTACTCGCGGTTCGTGGGTGACGTATTTGGTTCAGCGTTGGCAGCGGAGGGCATTTTTGCGTTTTTCCTTGAATCTGGATTCTTGGCGATCCTGGTATACGGTCACGACAAAGTAAGCCCCGGTTTTCATTTCTTTTCGGCTTGTATGGTTGCCATCGGCTCAATCTTTAGCAGTATCTGGATCACGGTTGCCAACAGCTGGCAGCAAACTCCGGCCGGTCACGAAATCGTCCAAATGGTCCGTGACGGAGAACCTTGGTTCGTCGACGGTCAGCCAGTGATGCGCGCCGAAATTTATGATTTTTGGGCGATGGTCTTTAACCCCAGCACGATTCATCGCTTGATACATGTATGGCTGGGCTGTTTCATCGTCGGGGCGTTTTTGGTTTTGAGCATATCTTCGTATTACCTATTGACTCGAAAACACGAAGCATTCGCCAAACGCTCGTTTACAGGCGGCATGTTCTTGGCGTTGTTCAGTTGCCTTGCCATGTTTGTCAGTGGCCATTTTCAAGCAAAAATGGTTTATGAATATCAACCGGCGAAAATGGCAGCTTTTGAGGGCCACTTCGAAACCGGCGTCGCCGATATGAGTTTGTTCGGAGTTCCTGACGAAAGCTCTGAGTCATTGCGATACAACGTATCGCTTCCGGGTGGTCTCAGTTTTCTTCTCCATGAAGACACGGAACATGAAGTGATCGGGCTTGATAAGTTTAAACCCCAAGATCGACCTCCTGTAGCGATTCCCTACTACGCGTACCATTTGATGATTGGGGTCGGTAGCTTAACCGCATTGTTGTCGCTAGTGATGAGTTTTTTCTGGTGGCGAGGAACCGTGTTCGAAAAAACATGGTTATTGCGTTTGTTGTTGGTCATGATCGTGCCTGTCATTGCCGCCAATGAGGCGGGTTGGGTTGCCGCCGAAGTTGGACGACAACCCTGGATCGTTCACGCGCCGTTTTCGGTCGACGCTGATGGCGTCCGAATCGAAGATGAAAATGGGCATTTTCGGTATGTGGAATCAGCCGGGCTCCGAACAACAAACGCCGTAAGCAAGGCCGTTAAATCCGAACAAGTGGTAGCGTCAATTATCATGTTCGGCATCGTTTACGTTCTTCTCGGAATCTTATGGATTTTCTTGCTCAACAAAAAAATCCAGCATGGACCGATCTATAGCGATCCCGAAAAATCAGGTTCGTTGACCGACGCCATTTCCCGTCCGAACAAATTGACTGGAGGCCGAACGTAATGGATTTGCAATTGACTTGGTTCCTGTTGATCGGGTTGTTGTTGGCGGGCTACGCGATCTTGGATGGATTTGATTTGGGCGTCGGGATCATACACCCCATGTTTCGTCAGCATCGCGAAAGGGACGTTGCGGTGAAAGCCATTGGTCCTCTTTGGGATGGCAATGAAGTTTGGCTGGTAACCTTTGGCGGCGGCCTATTCGCGGCCTTCCCTGAAGCTTATGCGACGATTTTGTCGGCGTTTTACATTCCAGTGATGCTGCTTTTGTTTTGTTTGATATTGCGCGCGGTCAGTGTCGACTTTCGCAACAAAGTCGACTCCCTTTTTTGGCAAGGCATGTGGGACGTCGGGTTTTTTCTATCTAGTTTCGGAGCAACGCTTGTGTTTGGTGTTGCTGCTGGTAACTTGATTCAAGGCATCCGTCTTGACGAAGCCGGAGAATTCCTCGGCAATACCGCTTCTTTGTTTTCAGTCTATTCGCTGGCAACAGGGATATTGGCGGTAGCGACGTTCGCTTTGCACGGTGTCACGTTCTTAATTTTAAAAACGACGGACCAACTCCGGCAAAAACTCACGCGACGTATTTGGCATTTCTGGGGCGTCTATTTGGTCGCCTATTTGTTGGTTACGATGATGACGCTAATTGAAAATCAGCATGTCGTAGCCAATATCAAACAGTCGTATTGGCCCATTCCGTTTGTCATATTCAATGTCTTGGCTATTGCCAACATTCCCCGCAGCGTATTCAACGATAAATTTGGTCAAGCCTTTGTTTCGTCAGCAATTAACATATTGTGTTTGGTTGCCTTGTTCTGTTGCTCGATTTTCCCACAACTGGTGATTTCAATTGGTCCCGGCGATTCAATTTCAATTTACGATGCCGCTTCAAGTGAAGGAACGTTATGGATCATGACGATCATCGCATTGATCGGCTTGCCAATGATTGTGAGCTATACGGCTGTTGTCTACTGGACTTTTCGGCAGCCGATTCCAATGTCAGATGAAACCGTCTAGTACTAGCTCCCAACAGAAGCGAGTTACGATTACCTAACCGGCCGCCAACCTGGCGCTGATACGCGATCTTGAATCGCAGTGCTCTCGTTTTGCTTAGATTCGTTTTTATTCTCTACGGGGGCCTCAACGATCGTTACGAATCCCAAATCATCGGCAGAATTTCCCATCCATCTGGCATCATTTTCGATCCAGTTGGCAATCAACGGATCGTTGAGCGAATAGCCCTCGGGCGGTGGGACCACCTCGATCGTGTGGTTGTTAGCCACCGTCACATTTCTGCCGCTGAAGAAACGGACCGACACATTGACCCGATCTGATTGCGGAATCGCTTTGTCCCAAGGCAAATGAATCAGAAAACCTTGTTGGACAAGCTGGTCCTTGACCAGGAAGTTTTTGGATTCCTCCGCAGTAAATTGCCAGTTTCCGATAGGACGATGTTGCGAACGCCTCATTGGCTCGGTAACACTGACGTGTATCCGGCCTGGGATCTTTCGTACCCGGCCAGAATGATCTTTCGGTTGGATCAATAGAGTCAATCCTTCATGTCCGGGTATTCCATCCAAATCCACAGCCTTGGAGATCCTGCGATTGATATCAACCGTTGCGATTCGATGATTGGACGGCGCCCTTGGATCGGCATTTCTTCTCCGCGGCAACTTTTCATCTTCGTGTGGAACGATACGAATCACCGACGTAGAATCGCCCTCCGATACCGTGGGGTCTTCGATAACCGACTCAATCGATTCGATTTCTTCAATGCCTTGATTTCCATTGCCCGTGGAACCCGGTGCAGCCTCTTGAATGATCGAACTCGGCTCACAATCAACGCAATCGCCGTCGATGATTGTGGAGTTGAAGTAGCCGCCCTCGGTGGTGGTGCAACCATCGGATTCACAACGGGATTTGAGCGAATAATACTGGTCTTCGAGATCCAATATTTCGGCTCGCAACAAGGCAATTTCACGTTCGGCGCGCGGATTAACACGGCACCCAGTGCAAAGCAAAACCCCCACAATCAACAGCAAACCAACTCGCATGGTTTCAACCGAATCTGAATCTAAAAAACGTTGCAGGACGTTTACGGCAATTCAGTTGCGCAAGCAATGCCATTTGCAGAAGAGAACCAAGCTAGCTGCTTAGGGCCACCGCGAAATTAGCAGCAAACAGGTAGCCTAGCTACTCAAACTGAGCGTTTAGGCCGCGACAGCGGCCTCTTTGAGTAGATACGAGCGTAGTTTTGATTTCAACTTCTTATCCTTTATCCGATTGATTAAACGATTGGTTCGATCACGATTGACGCATTGCCGGAACTTTTGAATTTGCTGATTGAGAGTTGGCAGAATCACATCCTTGTTTTCCTGCTTGGCTTGTGCACCTTCTTCCATGATGGCTTGGTGGGTCAGCGTTTGGTGGGCAAGGCAACTCAAGTGCAGGTGCCGCTCGATCGCGGTTCTGCTCAATACCTGATACTCGCCAAGTCCCAGTGAATTTCGCAACTCCTTAAACAGAACTTCAATATTCCATCGCTTCTCGTAAGTTACGACAATGTCGCGTGGTTTCATGTTGATTTCGTTGGTGACGACTGAAAGCAACTCCTTGCTTGAAGGACCGCTGCGTTTGGAGCAGACCAGTCGAACCTCACCTGTCTTGCCGAGGGCTCCAATCACCGACGCGATTCGCATCCAACGCCAGCCACGACTTCGCTTAACACGAATACAGTGGCCGTGATAACGTAGGACTCCTGGAGCCAACTCTTTGATTTGCTTTTTCTTGCCACGACGAAACAGGTTGCGATTGCGGGCGGCAACCGAGAACCACTTGAAATCCCGTGATTCGCAGGCTTTGGTGACGTGGATTGCAAGGTAAGCTGCATCAAAGAGAACACGAACTTTCGTGTCACCGAGCCTGGGGAACCGTTTGATCAGATCGACGGCGATTTGGGTCAGCTTGCGGTATTTTGAACCAGCGTGGGCTTTGGGAATCCAGAGTTCGATCGCCCAAGGAATCGTGACGCCACGAAAGTAAATCGCTGCGGTGACAACGATATGACCGCGCATGAACGAATGGGTTTTCTGATCCCAGATCTTGGAGATAGCATCCATTCTCTTTCCACGTTTACGAATCCGCGTGTCGTCAATCAACAAGTAAATCGCTTCTCGTTTTCCGGGCATCATCTGATGGATGATTCGTTCAGCTTGAGATGCAAGAACACCAGGAGCATCCCAATCAGAAGATAGAAACCTCGCCTGGGATGTTCGGTGACCTTGATTGGGAATAGCACTGGCAAGATGTGATAGCTTGGTTGGCCGAGCATTGATCAACAGTGCCACAATCAAAAATCGAAAATGATTGAAGCCAATTCGGCTGAACCAACGACTCTGAGAACGAAATGTCGATTGCAAAAACTTCGGAATTTGGTCACATTGCATCTTCGGGTTCCCGGGAGGTTTAGGCACCACCCAATTAAGGGAACCTTTTTCTTTGGTAAACCCAGTTTTTACACGCTATCAGACTGATCAAATTCAGAAACGCTCAGTTTGAGTAGCTAGAATGCATTTCCTTTTCGTGTAGCGTCGATCCGTCAGTTTTTGCCGGAAAATTCGACGCCACGACCGCTAAAGTTCAGTGCAACTTGCGCTAGTGTTAGCCCATCGAGATATTCGTTTCCAAATGCGGGTCAGCTTTGAGTGAGTTCGTGATGAAGCAGGTTTTCTCAGCCTTTTCTAATAGCTTTTGGGCGCGATCGGCATCCGCACCCTCTGGAATCACGAGATTCGCTTTCACTGTAAAGCCAGTAAATTGAATAGCCCGATCGACGTTGTCTAACGTTCCATCCACCGCACATTCGATCGAAGTCCATTCAAATTTTGACATTGCAGCAATGGCCCGAAACGACAGCACGAAGCAATCCGCGACAGCACCGACCAACAAATCTTCTGGCGACCATTGATCTCCGGGACCTCCAAATTCTGTTGGCGGTGCAGACTGAATGTCCGCACATTGGTCGCAAGATAATCGAACATTGCCTTCCGGCTGGGCCGACGCATTGACTTGATAATTATGGGGAAAATTCGACATATCGGTTGATCTCAATTCGATTCAATGGGTAAATAAAAAAGGGCGAATTGGAAATACCCGCAACGCCCTTTGCTTGTAATCAATTGTACGACTATCCACCCGTCGTCTGGCTCATCTCCGAAACAACGGAATCGATTAAATTGTATTCTCTGGCCTCTTCAGCCGTCATAAAATTGTCACGATCGGTATCTTGTTCGATCTCTTCCAAGCTACGACCGGTATGGGTGTTGTAAATCTGATTTAGATTGTGCTTTACGCGCAATAGCTCTTTGCGATGGATCAAAATATCTTCCGCCGTACCTTGCATGCCAGCCAACGGCTGGTGGATCATAATCGTTGCATTTGGCAATGCATGCCGCTTTCCTGCGGCTCCGGCAGTTAGCAACAACGACCCCATCGAAGCGGCCTGTCCGATACAGTAGGTCGCGACGTCACAAGTCAAAAATTGCATGGTGTCGTAAATCGCCATACCGGCAACAACGCTTCCACCAGGCGAATTGATATACAGGTGAATGTCCTTTTTGGGATCTTCAGACTGTAAAAATAGCATTTGGGCGACCAATGAATTTGCCAACTCGGCGGTCACTTGAGTGCCCAAGAAAATAATCCGGTCTTTCAGCAGTCGGCTGTAAATATCATAGACCCGTTCCTCGCGGCCCGAGTTGTCGACTACATAGGGAACATATGGCATGGAATGGAACTCCGTTAATTGTGTTTGTTTGCGCGGACATGAAAGATTACGAGTCGTCGTCTTCGTCAGCTTCAGGTTTTTCTGTGATGTTGTCGACCAAACCGTATTCCTTGGCTTGACTCGCAGTTAAGAAAAAGTCGCGATCGGAGTCGGTGGCAATCGTATCAACATCTTTGCCAGTGTGCTTGGCAAGAATCTCGTTAAGCACCTGTCGATTGCGAAGAATTTCATCGGCCTGGATTTCGATATCGCTGACCTGGCCGGAAACTCCACCGTACGGTTGGTGAATCATTACTCGCGAATTGGGCAATGCGAAGCGCTTGCCTTTGGTACCACCAGCTAACAATACCGCTGCTCCTGATGCCGCTTGTCCCACACAAAACGTGGCAACCGGACACGTCAAGATTTGCATCGTGTCGTAGATTGCCAAAGTCGCGATTACATCGCCACCCGGAGAATTCAAATAGAAATTAATATCTTTTTTCTTGTTTTCACTTTGCAGATATAGCAGCTTCATCACTACTTCGTTTGCATTGCCGGTATGAATCTCGCCTTGCAGGAAAACAATTCGGTTTTCCAGCAGCAGATCACCCAGCGTCATTTGGCGTTGTCGTTGCATTTGTTGATATGAATACGAGTTTGAAATCTGGTTTAACGGATCCGATTTGGAACCAAAATCGCTAGCAAAATTACCGTTCAAAATCTTATCCTTTACAAACAATAGTTTTTGAATTGTCGAAGGACCGCGACGAGTCATACCAAAAGAATAGAGTTTTGGAGTCGTCCTTGGGACGGACCAATAGCGACAACATTCAACCGTAACGGCATCGGCTAAATCCGACAAGCCGGGCTACAAAAAGTGTCGTTGTTTGCGAAGAATAACGAACTAACAGAAGCTAGATAAACCGTTGCGGTCTTCAACGTTATGAGCATCTGCTGACGCAGAAATCGTTTCCGGGCGACATCATCGGCCGAAAGGCCGCTAGGCAATTGAGAGCCATGACAGCGATTCGTTCTCAGCCGCCACAAGATCAGTCGGTTTCTTTCTTAGTAGACGTTGGCAACGGCTTGTCCTGGCCCGCATCGTCGTATTTAGCCTCGGGAATCTCGGCCGATGTCACTCCGCCAGCCACAAAGAAGTTAATGGCCGATACCGTTTCTCTCTCTTGAGCGTCGTAAGGAATCGCTGAAAACTCAGCGTTCTCAGTAATCAAATCAATCACTTTTCTTTCGATGATCATGTTGCGAAGCGCGTCCATCTGGCCGCTTCTCTCGAGTCTGGCTCGCACGCGACGGGGCGAGTCATTCTGTTGAGTTGCCAAACGGGCGATTTCCATGTCGTAATCTTGCGGTTCTTCCTCGACGTTTTCATCTTCGGCGATTTTTTCAAGGATAAAGTGCTCTTTAAGCAACCGCTCGGTCCGTTCCAGAATATTTTGGCGCAAGCCATTTTCACGGGCGATGATTTCGTCTTCGCTAAAACCGCTAGAACGTAGCTCCATTACACTGCGGTCCAACTCTCGTTTCGATTGGCGACGCAACAAATCCGGTGGCAACTCCCAAGTTGCTGACTCGGTCAATGAGGAACTGATTTGGTCGCGGATTTTCTCACGCTGTGCGTAATTGAGTTGCCCCTCCAGAGATTCCTTAATCAAGTCTTTCAACTCACCTTCGGAATCAATTCCCAATTTCTCTGCAATTTCGGCCGTCGATTTGGATTCAACACGTTTTACGTCCAGAATCGAGAACACCACGTCAACCTCTTGGCCTTTGAGTTCGTCATTTTCTGAAAATTCACTGACTTTGACTTTGACCGTCTTTGTCTCGTCGGCGTTCGCACCAATCACCAACTTGTCGAACCCGTCGATCGTCGCATCGGAAAAACTCAACGTCGGGCGTACCTGAATCGTTTGTTCTTTGGCTTCCGAAACCATATTTCCATCGTGGGTGCAGGCAATATCACAAATGATAAAATCGTCGGCTGCGACCGCCTCTTCGACAGGAACCATATCCGAAAACTGCACGCCCAATTTACGGACGTGATCTTCAATATCATCATTGGTGAATTCGTGCTCAGGGCGTTCTAGTTTTAAACCCTTCCAATTCGGCATATCGAATTCAGGGCGCACCTCGATATCAAATTCGTAAGTCATATCCCCTTCATCAGGAACATCGACTAATTCGAAATCCAAATCGGGTTCGCTAATGGCAGAGTAATCTTGGGTATCGCCGATTTGGGTCAAGCTGTCCATAATCAAGGAGCCCTTGACCTGATCGGAAACCTGCGGTTTGAAGCGGTTTTCGATCAACTGCCGCGGGGCGCGGCCGGGGCGAAAGCCTGGCACTTCGGCTTGTGGAGCGAGATCGTCAAACTGTTTCTTGAAATAGCGATCGATATCCGCTCGCGGGATCGTTACTGTGACGTGACGCTCGCACGCGCTTACCTCTTTGACATCAACTTTCAAATCGAGCGCTTGCTTTTCTTCCGCTTCCGGATTTACGGGTGTGTCAGTGCTCACGAAATCTCTCGCGTTGGAATCTGAAAAACCGCCGGTTTTAGTATTGGCGCAATAAAAAAAAGCGGGTGATCGGATTCGAACCGACGACATTCACGTTGGCAACGTGACGCTCTAGCCACTGAGCTACACCCGCATTTGAAGAAATACGTACAGGTGGTTATCGCCAAATTGACGCCATTACACCTGACAAAATTCAACAAATCGGGATTATACGATCCAAAAGTTAGGACGCAAGAGCCGAATATCCGCTCTGGCCCGAAGATCTTGACATCTTTTAGTTTGAACCAAAAGCCAATAACGGATAAACTATGGCTCGCATTCGCCCGCAAGTTGCAAGGTAACAAGGCAATAGGCAACTTGACGATTACTCTTCTTCAAGAAATGGATTGGGGATCGAACTATGATCAAAGTCAAGCTGATAGTTGTTGGTGGGGATGCCAAACGAACCGAAGTCGCATTGAAACAACTGCCGGCGACCATCGGACGCGCTCGAGAGGCATCGGTAACGCTGCCGCACTCGTTGGTGAGTCGTAAACACTGCGAAATTTACGAAGAACAAGATCGGCTATTTGTTCGCGACCTGAACTCGCTCAACGGAACTTATTTGAACAGTGAGAAAATCGTCGGATCGAAGACGATCCTTCCGGGGCAATTGCTGACACTCGGAAACGTGACTTTTAGGGCAGATTTCGAAGTTGTTCAGAACCAGAACCAGTCCGATGATCTGGTCGATCAAGAGCATGCCGTCACCGAAGAACTCCAAACCGACGAGACCTGCGACGTGGGCTTCGAACAGCAAGAATGTTTTATCGATGATGTGGAAACCGAGCATGCCCCGGCCAAACCAAGTCCGAAGGACTCTGAGACACCCTTCGTTTTCGAAGCCATTGGCGACACTGCTGCTGCTTCAATTTCTTTGGGCGCGTTGCGAAATCTGCCGGAATCTGGACCAAGTGACAGTTTTTCTGATCCCCAAGTCGAGTCCGGCGACCCATTGGTCCAAGTCGATCCGGAAACCGTCCAGATTCATCCTCACGAACGGCAAAGCAATGAAACGGCTCCGTCGGAATCCTCCCTTAACGATTTCTTCCGCAAAATGCCCCGGTAGACTCCCGCATCGTCTTCGCCGCAACTTGATTCTTCTGCTACGATAAGTGGATAGCTTCGCTTATTCTGCGGAGATCGAAACTGCACGATCGCCAAACCGACGTAACTTCATGAAGAAGCCATCCGAAATTGACCAACAGTTGATCGAACGTATTCGTGGCGGGGATACCGATGCCTGGAACGATTTGATCGCACGCTATGAGGGTCGCCTATTGGCATTTGTGGACAGCCGGCTGTCCAATCGATCGGCCAGCGAAGACATCGTACAAGAAACGTTTATAGGGTTTTTGAACAGCTTGCCCAATTTTGATGGCCGACGTTCGCTGGAAAGCTATATGTTTTCCATTTGTGCCTACAAATTGACGGACCATCTGCGCCGTGAAGGCCGCCGGCCAGCAATCCCGCTGTCGTCTTCAGGGCCGGATTCGAGTGCGCAATGGCAAGTGATGGGTGCCGCGCGGGCTGCCAGCAGCATTGCCAGAAGTGTAGAAAGAAAACGACTCGAAGAAGAAGCGTTGATTGAAGCGATAGAATCCCAAGTTCAGAAGTGGCAAGAGAAAAACGACTGGACGAAATTGATGTGTATCGAACTGCTTATCGTTCGCGGAATGCCCAACAAACAGGTCGCCTCGGAATTGGATATTACCGAGCAGCAAGTGGCCAACTTTAAATTTGATTTTTTGTCGCGCCTACGGGTATTGATCAAGCGACAAGGCCTAAACAAAGAAGTCTTTCCCGAGCTATACGAAGAATAGCCCCGCCGTCCAACCTGCATCAACGACTAATTTTGGTCCGAGTGGTAAAAGCGCGAGTCGGCATCCTCCATCTCTTGCAAACGTAGCGTCGGTGTCAATTTCGGGTCGATTTCAGCCAACTCCGACAAGATCCTGTTGATCTGAGAAATGCCGTAACGGTCGGCCCAGAACAAAATCCCTCCGACGTGTTGCGGAAACGAAAATCCGTGGATGATACACAGATCAATGTCTTGATGATTTTTAACGATCCCAGCTTCGAGTATCCTTGTCGCCTCCAAAACAATCACACTGCAAATCAAAGCGACAATCTCGTCATCCGATGGTTCTGACTTGGTCGTCGGTTCAACATACAAAGACAACAGCTCGTTGATTTGCGGATCCCAAACGCGCTCACCATCACGAGTTGGATAGCGATAAAACCCCTGTCCGGTTCGTCGACCATGCAAACCCCGCTTGACCATTCTTGGTAACACCGGAGAAAGCGTAACGCATTGAACTCCTGCGTCATACATTTCGCGGCCGGCGTACATGCAGACCTCGGTCCCAATCACATCGACAATTTCAAACGGCCCCCCCAAAAAACCGAATCGCCGCATCGCGGCATCGATGGTTTGGATCTCGACTCCCCAACTCAACAAACGTATCGCCTGATCAAGCATCGCCGCCAGCAAGCGATTGACGACGAAACCTGCACAATCACCCACGACGACCGGAAGCTTTCGTAAACTCCGGGTCCATTGAGTAACATTGGCGACGGTTTGCGGCGATGATTGCGAACCCTTCACAACTTCAACCAGCAACATCAATTCGGGGTGGCAAAAATGTACGCCGCAAAAACGATCAGGTCGTTTGACCGCAGACGAGAGCTTTTCAATAGAGATCGCAGACGTATTTGTCGCAATGACCGCTGAATCGGAAACAGCCTCAGAAATTTTCTTTAATACCGAACTCTTGACACTGGCGACTTCGACGACCGATTCAATCACCAATTCGCAATTTCGCAAATCATCGTACGAGGAAGTGGTAGTGCACGACACACCCTCTTGCTCAGCCAGTTGCGACAATTCACTGGTTGCAATTTCCAATACCTCCGCTGACGCATCCAGCAAAACGACCTTGTTGCCAGCAACGATACAGTTGCGTGCAATGCTTCGCCCCATCAAACCAGCCCCAACAATACCAATCGCCTCCAAAGAACGATCCGCGACATTCAAATCAACGAAACCGGGGTTCTTTTTGTTGTGCTCACCAAGAAAGAAATGGTTTAATAATCCGTAGCTCGGCTCGCTGCCGTACACTTGGGCCATGGCCAATGATTCGCCGGAACAGGCCTCGCTATGGGATTGATCAGAGGATCTGAGAAGATGTTCCAACACGATTTTGCAAGCAAAAGGGTGAATCTCGCGATTCGACTGGACTCGATCACGATACGTCGCTTCTAGTTCCTCAAGCTCACCAACAGTTTGTACCGGCAGCATCACTTGATCACGAATTTGCTTGATCGATTCGAAACTTGTATTTTTAATTCGATCGATTGCTGCCGGCAACAGTTCGTCCTTGTCGACGACCGCATCAATAAATCCCATTTCCAAGCCTTGATGCGACTTCACGACCCGACCCGAGGTGATTAAATCCAACGCAGTTTCGAGGTTTGCGATCCGTGGCAAACGGACCGTTCCTGCCCAACCGGGAACCAATCCCAATTTGACTTCCGGTAGCCCAAGGATCGTCCTTCGATCGTTTGCCGCAATTCGGTAGTCGCACCACAACGTGATCTCCAATCCGCCACCAACGCAGGCGCCATGAATCGCCGCTACGGTCGGAAACGCCATTTGACTTAACCTCGCCATGACGGCACGACCGTCTTCACAAAACCTGACGATTTCTTTGTCCGACCAACCCAACGTTGCGTTGATTCGTTTAAGATCGGCACCAGCTACAAAAATATTGGGCTTGGCCGAGTACAATACCAATCCGCGCAACTCTTTCCTCTGCTGGAGATCGGCAAACGTTTGATCCAGTTCAGCAAACAAATCCACCGTTAGGACATTGGCCGAACTCGTTGGCATGTCGAGTTTGACCAATGCGATGTTTTCTGCGTTGACTTCGACATGAACCGCTTGATTTGCAGTGGATTCCACAACCCGACCTCTAGTTTTTCTGTGTAAAATGCGAGACCATCATGCTAAGCCGGTTCGAATCAAAAGTGAACGGGATAACAACCGAACAACGGAAGGAGTAGCCATGAACAAATCAACATTATGCGCCCCGTTTTTGTTGCTCCTCCTGGTAGGTTGCCATCGAGAACCAATTCGAACCGCCGATGATCAAGCCCAAATCGATGTCGAATTGCAAATCGACTTTGGCGGTAAAGCGGATGACTTAATTATGAAACACGCCGTTCCCAAGAATTCAACGGTATTGGATTTGCTGATCGATCTTAAATCCGATAGCAAGCTCGAATTCGCGTATCGAGGATCCGGCGCGACCGCGTTTGTCTATTCGTTAGGCGATTTTGAAAATGCAAACGGCCAAGGGTCAAATTGGGTATTTTTTGTAAATGAGCAACTCGCCGACCGCAGTTGCGGAAGCTATCGTTTGACCGATGCAGACAAGGTCAAATGGGTCTACGCCAGCAAATACCCGCCCGATTAAGACGCTCCAGCCCGAGGCAGCTAGCAAGTTTTACTCCTATTGTTGTTGTTGTGAAACTGAGGATTCGCTAAAAGTCGCCGCATAGGTCGCGGCGGAGTATGCGCGACACGCCTCCCCAATCAACAAAACGATGTTCACAACGACGCGATACATTGGACTACTGACAGTGGTATTGGCATTGCCCGTGACGCTGATAGCTCAATCGGAGTCGATTCAATTTCCCTATCAAGCCTTTGTGGTGCAAGACAAGGCAACGGTTCACTCCGGCCCGGGTGCCGTTCACTACGCGACCGATGAATTGACGGTCGATTCGGTTGTCGAAGTCTATCGTCATGATCCCGGTGGTTGGTGTGCCATTCGACCACCCAAAGGGAGCTTCAGCTTGATCCCCGCTTCGGCAATTAACCTGATTGGGGATCGTGTGGGTGAAATCGAAATCGATGGAATTCAAGCATGGGTTGGAACCCGTTTGGGAGCAGTCGAGAATCCGTTGTGGCAAGTCAAGTTAAATGAAAACGAACGTGTCCAAATCTTAGGTGAACTCAGTTGGCCAAACCCGGAAGGCCATTCAACGTCGTGGTTTCAAGTGTCTCCGCCCGCCGGTGAATTTCGCTGGATCCGAAAAGCGGACATTAAACCTCCGGTGCTTCAAAACCAATTGCCGGACGCCATTGCCGCGAAACCAATACGCAGCGCCGAATCCGACATACCGACCGATATCCAAACTGACGGCCGATTCAACAACCGCGTAGCCCAAGCCTCCTATCAGGACGACCCAGCTTTTGAAGAATCATTGGATCCGCCGTCAACACAAAATACGACGGTCAATCAAGGCTGGAAACAAGCGACGACACCCATTCGCATTGCTGACCGTCGAGTCGCATCGATCCCCACAGAACCTTTTAAAATCCCCGCAATCGATTCGCCATCGAAAGTCGAACCGATCACTGGGGGAGGCTACAAAAGGCCAGCAGCAACGGAGCCCGCAAAACCAACGACCGCTGCGGTACAAAATTCATCTCCCATTCTTGAAGAAAAATTGGCTCCGCTTTCTGGTCCGGTCAGCCAACGTTTGCTCGTGTTGGATGCGTCATTGACCACGGAAATGCTAAAGTCGCCAGATGAATGGGATTTGGAAACGATTTTAAATCAAGCTACTTCGGTCTCGACGGCAAGCAGCGATATCCGTGAGCGCCAACAAGCGGTTCGTTTGATCAAAAAGATCCGCAAATGTATCGCGATCCAGTCCAATTTCGAAAACGTCTACACCGACAATCGCCTTGATGACACGCTGATAGGTGTCGTTGGAACAGGTGTCGACAGCCAAGTTCAATTGGGCACGCGTTACGATGCGCACGGATGGCTGAATCAATTGGTGCGTGGAAAAGGTAACCTGGAACCAACTTATGTCTTGGAAAACGATAAAGGTGAAATCATTTTTCATGTGGGACCAGCTCCAGGCCTCAATCTCAATCGTTACCTGAAAAGCAAGGTCGGGGTGATCGGAAAACGGGGCTACCACCGAGAATTAAAAATGAACCATGTCACTGCTGACCGAGTCGTCGTTCTCGATTCAACCCGACGATAGCTAACGCGCGAATCCACGCAAGGCTGGTAATTTATTCAGACACTTTCCAGAGATTGCCAGCAGTGTTTTGTCAACGCTTTGAACAATTCTGTCAAACTGACAGTAATGGGTCGGACAAATAAAAAAGGCTGACCCCATCTCACGGATTTGGCCGATCAGAATTCGTGTAGTTGATTTTTCGTAACCGATGCGCCTTCCGATTCCCGCGCGAAGCCGCAATATTTTGATTTCAAATGGAAACACGACCCGCCAGGTATCGTCCTGAATTCGCATTTAAGTTCGCGTTGGTTTGGCTACTTTGTAGTTTGGTCTCACCAATTGCGTTAGCGGAACAGCTATCATCAGGTACGAATTCGCGTCAAGCGAAAAAACAAGCGATCAACTCAATTCCATACAACCAACTGACTCCTGAAACGCGTCAGAAAATTGCCACCGTTGTCGACAATCCAAGCATTTATCGAAGACTGCCGATAACGGCGGTCGACGTGGATCCAGACATGTTCTTGTTTCTAGTCCGATACCCAGAAGTCATTGTCAACATTTGGGAAATCATGGGCGTGACTCAGATGAAGGTAGATCGCACCGGTCCTTTTACTTTGAACAGCGATGATGGAGCGGGCGCAATTAGTGACGTGGAACTTGTTTACGGAACCAACGATAAACATATTTTCTATGCCAATGGCACTTACTCCGGCCCATTGCTTAAACGAAAGTTAAAGGGCAGGGCAGTACTTATTCTGAAAACGAACTACACCGCTGGTCCAGACGGCAAACCGAAATCGACCAACTCACTGGACGTGTTTGTCAAAGTTGACAATACGACGGTAAACCTGATAGCGAAGACGCTGAATCCGGTTGTGGGCCCGACCGCAGATCATAACTTTGTCGAGTCACTCAATTTCGTCCAACGACTCAATGAAACAACGGAACAAAATGGTGTTGGGGTTCAACGGATGGCGGGTCGATTGACGAATATCGATGATCAAGTCCGGCAAAAATTCGTTGAGATCGCCGGATGGGTATATGAGCGAAACACCAAGTCACGATCGACGCAATCCCATGTGTATGCCAAACCAGCCGTGATCCAAAAACCCAATCGGGCCTCTTCGATAAAAACGGCCTTACCGCCTCGAGAGAAACAACGCCGACCGTCGCAATTTGGAATTCGCCGAACGGCTTTCTTTGAACGTCTTGGGTTTTGAGCGCCGTCGGAGAACCAGGTGGCGATTGCAGCAGACTTTATAGACGGGTAACTAGCTCAGGTTACCCTTGATAGAACAAGCTCCATTCAAATTCGTCGGGTAATCTTCGACGTCCACAAAATTCCAGGTGTAAAATCCTGCGACGCAAATTCGATTCAGGCAAACTGTGGGCCGAACCATGGCAAACCAATGGTCGCATCGCCAAAACATCGCCTTGATCGCAAAGGATTTTGATGGGCTCTGGTGAAGTCGGATTGGTTTCCTTGCCTGCCAAATGTGTCCGTGGTATGACCTGCAAGGGCCCGTTTGACGCGGTCACATCGTCCAAGTGCAATCTAAGG
Source organism: Mariniblastus sp. (assembly GCA_965263475.1). GTDB lineage: Bacteria > Planctomycetota > Planctomycetia > Pirellulales > Pirellulaceae > Mariniblastus. The sequence continues at coordinate 3,857,470 of OZ253677.1, read as the reverse complement.
GTCAACATCTGTTGCAAAAGCCAAGTCGGCGCTTCAACGTGATCGACGCCTGCTTTGTTAGTCGGTTTGGAAAACTCATTGGATCGCAATTGATTGGTTTTTACTGCAATCGTCATGTCTTTGTGAAACGGCAGCGACCAGCTTCGATCAGATGGTTTGTCGAAATACAAAACACGCACCAACCCAAATCCCGCACCCAACAGGCCATCGAGCAATGCAATTAGTGGAGGTTCTTGCCACCAATTCAAACTCGCAGGACACATTTCGACAACGTTCCGCGCCGCAAACACCGTTCCGCGTGACTCTCGGACATTTAACTGTTGTCGATCCAATTGCATGGCCGTATTGAGTTCAGCCAACATGTCGGCACATTGTCGATTGGTATACACGGCAGGGATCAACGCGAATCCATCCGCAATCACCTTGTCACTAATTTCTGATAATTCGATCATCGCCGATTTCGGTACTCTTCGTATTTGGCAGTTGGGTTATGATTGCATGCCGAATTCATCTCGATCTATTCTAACATTCAATGGAAATCTCAGAAGAAAAGAGAAACAGCTTAATTCGACTCGTCGAACGCATTCAAAATGAAAGTGGATGTATTGTCGATTTGGATGCTCTGATTAGTCAATTCGAGCGGTCTGTACCCAATCCGGCGGTCAGTCAATGGATTTTCGACCCTCCCGATGGGAAAAGAAAAACGCCATCGGAGATTGTCGAGATTGCGTTGCGACAGTGACTGTCGGTAGCCGCCGCAAACTTTTGTCTTAAAACTCAAAATTGCGCGGCAATCTTGCGAATGTTTTTGCCTCCCTATAGACGGCATCGACGCTGCCTGTCTTTTACAACATTGAAACAAGTCTATGAGACAAGAACCAATCCGTTCTGACACTCTTGCAGCTGATTCGGATAAATCAGTCAATCGTCGACTAGAAGCTGTCGTTCGTTTTCTAGATCGTATTCGAGAGCAAATCGTCCAGCTAAAATCCTCCGACTCATCCGCAGCCGAGCTCGAAAACGACAAGCAATAAAGGGCTACATTCCGGTGCCATCAAAAAAAAATTTTCGAACGGCCAATCGGCTAGGCGATTCGTCTCTTACAGATTGAGCAGTTATTGAACGCTTCTAAAAACTTAAAAAACATCGATTCACGAGCTTTGCCAAAGAACTTCGGTGAGCCGACGTCGTTCGAACCATAATTTCCGGAGACCAAAATGCGCTTCAATTCCAGATTTCTAACGTTTTTTACGGTATTCGCCGCGTTACTGGCTAGTACGACGCAAATGAGGGCCCAAGGCACCAACCGAATTGTGGTCGCCACGGACCAGGCGCTTGATCTGGGAATGGTTGAATTCCTGTTTAATCCGGTGATGAATAATGCTGGAAGTGTCGCTTTCAAGGCCAACATGGACGTCGGAGGGCAAAACATACAGGCCATATTTCGCCAAACCAATGGCCAATTCATCGAATTGGCAAAAGCAGGTGATTTGGTATCCAACGCCGTACAAATCGATGATTTCAGCAACGTGCTCCAATTGAACGACGCCAATGTCACGAGCTTTGTGGCCAATTTGCTCGTGCCGGGAAACAACGATACCGTTTTGCTTTCGCACGTCGGTGGAATGATCAACGAGCTTGTTCGCGAAGGAGATATTGTTCCCTTTGGGGGTAGTTTCGGCCAACTGCCCGGACCGTTTCAAGCGCCACTATTGACCGACAACAGTCTTAATAGTGTCATTATTTCGCCTCAGCTGACCAACACAGCGTTCGATCGCGGAATCTTTCGCGCCTCGTTAGGCAACGTATTTACCGTCGCGCGCGAAAACGATCCAGCGCCCAACGGCGGCACGTTGATCCATCCGATGCGTGCCATCATTGGAAAACTGAATACGCTTGGCTTTTTGTCTCAGGTAGCCGGTGGAGCTAACGGCGTTTTCTACTTCAATGGCAACATTGTTCAAGCCGTTTCCGAAATTGGACAACCGTCTCCCGACGGGAATGGCACGTTTTCTTCGTTCTCAGTCAACAGTCAGTTTGGGCTTTCCAACCCAAACTCTAGTAACCAAATCGCGTTTCTAGCCGGACTCAATGGCACGTCTGGCGGAGCATCCGACAATGCCGGAGTATTTATTGGCGATTCGGTGAACACGGCGGTCGTTGCAAGGAAGGGTGATGTGATTCCAAATACGGGGTCCGAGACTCTGGAGGAATTCTTTACACCGAAACTAAACGATGATGGCCGGATCGCATTTCTCGCGACGGTCGACAATGCTGCCGCCGGTTCAGAGATCGGCATCTTCGCGAACGACACTGGCCAAACCAGGCAACTCGTCCGTGCCAGTGAGGTCATTCCTGGTGGGAACGGAAAATACGGTTTGTTCAATGCCGTCGGTGCGCGACGCATCGAATTGAACCAAAACGGTGTCATTCTGTTTCAAACGGACCTCGTCAGTACAACGGACGACTTCGGTATTTTCCTCACCGATGGCTTAGACACCGTGTTGGTTGCCCAAAAAGGACAATCTCTAGCGGGTAGCCCGATAGTTAGTCTACTGGCCTCGACCAGCAACTTTGGTGACAACGGATCTAGTTTTAACGACCGTTCGCAAGTCGCTTATCGAGCCGACCTTGCCAATGGCCGTTCCGTGATCGCACGCTTTTCTCCCGAACTACACTGGCGCGGCGCTGGCGTTGGAAACTGGTTTGACGACGAAAATTGGACCTTGGGATTGCGACCCATGGCGGAAAATCGAGTCGTAATTGATCCGGATACGGCCACCACAGTTTCGGGCCCAGGCCAGGAATTAACGACTATCGTCGAGAGCTTGCAAATCGGCGGTGGCTTGGGAGATGTCGTTATGGATTGGCCAATCGGCTTCGAATTGAACGGTGGCAACGACATCACAATTCACGACGGATCAACGCTTACCGGTGGTGGATTGATTGCCACGGAAACTGTTTTTGTTTTGCCCGGTGCCGAACTGTTGACCGACCAACAGATGTTTATTCAAACCGAAGGAATCGTCAATGAAAGTGTCGTCCACGTCGAAAACTCTAGGTTGACAGTGGATGGCGACTTCGTCAATCAAGCGCAAGTCAACATTGATCCCGGTTTGGGTACAGCATTGGTCGTTTTTGGATGCTTGAATAACAATGGTGAAGTTTCAATTGGTTTTGATTCGGCGATCGCCGTCGATTGCCTGCAGGGACATGGAGGCGGAACAGGCCTAGGCATGTTGACCGTAACGGATCGTTTGCGACCCGGCGGGGGGCAAGATGTTGCCAGTCTAAGTTTTCCAACAGTAACGTTCGAGTTAGGTCCTGAGGCAGATACGGACATTCAGATTGGTGGAACGGCGATTGGAGAATACGACAGGATCAGCGTGCGCAGCGCCGTCATCGATGGTGATCTCGATGTTGAATTGCTTGACGGTTTTACGTTGGAACGGGGCATGAATTTTTCGATTGTTGGAACCAGCTTTGGTGCCACGGGTCAATTTAACTTCCTACCTCAAGGCGCTCTAGTCGGCACCTTTGATGGCGTCGAATTGAGAATCGACTATGAAGCGGGTATCAGTAACAGCTCGGTTTCGTTATTCGCACCATTCGACGCCGGAGACGTCAATCAAGACGGCTTGATCAATCTCCTGGATGTTCAACCACTGGTAGCCCTACTGACCAGCGGGAATTATCAGTTCGAAGCGGATGTTAACCAGGACGGCAATGTAAATCTACTAGACGTTCAACCATTCATCGATCTGTTGACCGGGAATTAACAGCTATCCCACTTCGAATCAAGGCAAGCCGGCAAAGAGCCGTCATGTTTTGGACGGCTCTTTTGGTTTGCATGTTCAAAAATCGACATCATGTTCAGTGAGTTTTTCTTCAAGTTTCAAGACGGCTCGATACCATAGCTTTGTCACCGAATCGAGCGATTTATTTGTGCGTTCAGCAATCTCCTTAAAGGTCAGCTGTTCGATACTACGCAGTTGTACAACGGCGGCATAATCTGGCGGCAACTGTCGTAATATTTTTTGAAAGGTCTGTACCTGCTCCCTCGCGATCGCCTCACTTGATGGCGTTGGATTACAGTCAACAGGCGATTGGCCAATGTATCGCGAATGATCCTTCTCTTCCAAGTCTCGCTCTTTCGCAATGTCACGTTTTGCAGCGTGAAACGTGCGACGAACGCGATTGATTTCATTAACAACGATCGTTTTCAGCCAACCTCGAAATTCAGCTCCCGTTGCACCTTTGAATTGATCGAAGTTTTGTATGACTTGAGTCATTGTCAGTTGCATAATGTCAGAGTAGCCAGCTTTTTGCCGCAACGAAGGCTCCAGATGCTGTTGGGCCACTGAATGCACGTATCCTTGCAGCTGGGACAACAAGTCAGCTTGGGCAGCCGCGTCACCGGCTTTCGAAGGCTGGATCAGAAGACTGATCGATTCGTATTGTGGATAGGAGTCCGACACGCTCTTGAAACCTGAACAACAGTTCGCAACGCTTTATTATTTTAACTCAAATCACGCCAGTCCATCGGTTTGGAATCGATATTTGAAAAATCGCCCATTTCCGGTGCGATTACTGATCCCATAACCGATAAGGATCACCGTATCGCTCCATTAACTTGAGCAGTTTGCTCTCCAATTCTTGGCGGCGCATTGCGGCTGACTGATCACCCGACAAGTCAATCTGCTTCTTCGTGGGTTCCGCCCCCGTCAGTTGTTTTACTGAATCCGTGTGATGTTGGGGCAAAAATTCGAACGGGTTTTCATTTAGGTCAAATAGCTGAGTCTCTCTAACGTATCCGTCCAGTACATCGTATTTAATTAGTTTCCAGCCATCGGCCGTTTTGATACTGCGAATCCCTGGCTTGGTCCCGCCACAATAAACCCCATACATTTCATCACGAATACGTTGGGCTTTTCCCAGCAGGACGCTTTTGAAACTCTGGCCGTCGATGCCCTCTGGCGGGGAAATATTTGCCAATTCGCAAAGTGTTGGCAATACATCCATGAGATATACAAACCCAGAACTCCTGGTTCCCGGTTTGATTCCTGGACCACTTACCAACAAAGGAACTTGCCAAGTGTGCTCGTACAAATTTTGCTTGCCCATCAGACCATGTCGACCCACTGACATTCCATGGTCTGAAGTAAAAAGCACGAAAGTATTTTTCAGCTCCCCCATCGCTTGGAGTTTTCCTAGCACCCGGCCAATCTGAATATCGATGTTTTCGATGCACGCGTATTCTCGACCAATCTCATTGCGCACCGTGGCTTCGCGACGATCTTTCAATACGCCGGGAACATTGACTTCGTCCCGGAGGCCTGGATGTCCATGATGAAACGGATGTTGAGGTAAATAGTTGCTGGGCAAGGGCGGCGCTTGCCGATTCAATTGCGTAGGCGGTTGTTGGCAATTGACGGCGTGATACTTTTTCAATAGTTCGGGCGTTCCGTTTCGCGGATCATGCGGATGAGAGAACCCCAGAAACACAAAAAAAGGTTGCTCCGTTTTCTGCTGTTGGCGTTGATTCAAAAACCGGATGACTTGATCCGCGTGCCACATACTGCCACCGTCATCCGTACCTTGACGCTTATCTTTGTCAAAGGCTTGGTCAAATAATGCATTGGCCGCCTTAAATGTGTTACCGGCTTTGCAAGTTCGAAACGTAATATAGCCGGCTTGATTGAACAGGGCCGGGATACTGGATTTTGCTGCTTGGCGCTCAAGCGCATGCTTGCGACCTTGATACTCACTTTTCGACATTTCAAGCGGGCGGTAGTTGGGAATCTTCCAAACGCTCTTTCCAGTCATAATCATCGTGCGGGAGGGAAGACAAACAGCGCCGGACCATGAGCCCATATGGTGCGCGTCTTCGATCAGGACCCCAGAGCGGGCGATGCGATCGATGTTGGGAGTTTGGCATATCGAGTTGCCGTAACAACCAAGCGTTTGTTGCGCTTGATCATCAGTCAATATAAACAAGAAGTTGGGCCGGTTGGATTCTGCGCTGCTGTCATTAAGCATGCTGAACAATAACAGCAAGATGGACGAATATAGTTTCATTTCTGCCTCTGTGTTTTTGTTGCCCACTGGCCAACCAGCTTCGATTCTGGTTGTTACCTTCCGTTTACAAACCCAGCCGAAGATTTTCCCTAGCATTAGTAGAGCGTACACGCGTTTGGATTGTAATCAATTAGTTTGGCAAATTCAGGTAAAGGTTTGAAATGAAAGTTCTAATGAGTACTTTGGCGATTCTCGTTGTTGCGATACTCGCACAGGATTATGCAGTCTGCGAAACAGTAAATCAGAACGGGAAAGTCACGGATGTGACACTGTACCGCAATCAAGCGCGCGTAACGCGGACCATCGCCTCAACCGATAAAACGGGGGAGCTTGAGTTGGTGGTAAGCGAGTTACCCGAAAACATCGTTCCCGACAGTCTATTTGCGGAAGCCGATCCCAACGTCGAGATTCGAGCGGTTCAATTTAGGACTCGGGCGGTCCGCGAGTCGCCTCGAGACGATGTTCGTGAACTGCAAGAGAAAATTCATGCGACACAACGAGAGATTGCACTAAATCAAAAACTGACGGGATTGCTAACCAAACAACGCCAATACTTGGACAAGATGGAGAACTTTGTCGCGCCTACAGCAACCGCTGAATTGACCAGTGGTGTTCTGGACGCGGAAGCCCTGGAAAAAATCACCAGCTTCAATTTCGATCAACGAGAACAAATCGCTAAAAAAGAAATTTCGCTAGGAAATGAACTGCATGATTTACAACAACAGTTAGCGTTATTGAATCGAAGACTAGCAGAAATTTCTAACAACCAAACCAAGTCGGTACTTGAAGCCGTCTTGTTCGTCCGCAAAAACGATTCGGTAGACTCGAATATTCGATTGAGTTACCTGGTGAACTCCTGCGGTTGGTCGCCCAGCTATACGGTCCGTGCGGTGGAAGACAATGCGAAAGCGAGTATTGAATACAACGGGCTGATTCGTCAAATGAGCGGTGAAGATTGGACCAACGTAAAATTGACGTTGTCGACCGCGACGCCCGCGATGAGCTCGTCTGGGCCGGGGCTGGCGCCGTTCAGCATCAATTTGGTCCCCAATAGCGTGCAACAGGCTAACCAGCAGGTTCAAGCGAACTTCAAATTACAGAACATGGAACAGCTGAAGAATTTCTACAACGACCAACAAAACGCGATATCAGCGGTTCAACGATCCTTCAACATTAAAGACAACAATAGTAACAGTTGGGGCCTGAATCGCGCAGTCAACGACTTAGCATGCCTCGAATTGACTACTCCAGAAACGGGCAATGTATCCAGTGCGGAAATCCCAGACGAAATTCAGCAACCTTGCCTGAGTTACGAGTTGGATTCTCCGGTTAATTTGACCAGTCGCGATAGCCAGCAAATGGTACGAATTCTGCAGTCCGAATTGCCAGGCGATTTCTATTACGTTGCGGCTCCAGTGTTGACTCGTTTTGTATTTCGCGAAGCGGCAATCAACAATTCGGGTGAAGCTGACTTTCTGGCCGGGCCAATCACCGTTTATCTAGATGGTCGCTTCGTCGGCAGAGGGGAAATACCAACGGTAGCACGTGGCCAATCTTTCGTTATTGGCTTGGGGGCCGACTCGCAATTGAGGACTCGTCGCGAGCTCGTCGGAAAAGATATCGATATCAATGGTGGCAATCGTGAAGTAAGCGTCGATTACCGTTTGATTGTAGAAAACTACAAAGCGAGCCCGGTAAAAGTACGAATTACCGACCGACTGCCAAAACCATTGAACAAGAATGATATCCGGGTCACCATGCTCAATCCCAAAAAACCACTGAGCGAAGACATGGTCTACAAAAAGATGGAACGTCCACACGGTATTTTGCGTTGGGATGCTGAAGTTCCGGCCGGCAGCATCGGTGAGGATGTTTACGAGATCAGCTATGGTTACTCGATGGAGTTTGATCGCAAGTACCAAATTGCTTTGGCGAGTGATCAATCAGACGAACTGATGCAGTTTGAAGAAATTCAAGCTCGTCGAATCAAGCGTTAACTTTAGCTCCCTGCGGCGCCGGTTACAGCAGTCTCTACGTCCTCACTCATGTTGGTGTAGAGGCTGTTGGTTTCTGATCCTACAGTTCCAACGGTTGCCACAATGACACCAAAAATTAGTGCCAACATGATTGCGTACTCAACCGCAGTCGGTCCATCATCCTCGGAAAGAAAACGTGAAACAAATTTGGTAATTTTCATGGTTCTGTCAGGAAGGAGCATTGAATCTCTGAAAGACGGCGGTTTCACCCACTATTGAAATGTAGTTCCAATTCGTCACATTGTCTTTGAAATGATAGATGAACTACATAGTTTTGACGAGAATTGACGGTACAACCGTTACAACTTGCGCACGCGCGTTTTTACGGCGTCTCTTTGGAAATCTTCGATCTTCATACGGGTAATCTTCCAATCCCGATCCACAAGCTCAATTTGAAATTTTGCGTCGTAAGTCGCGATTCTTTCGTGAATGTGTCCCCAATGCTCGACCGATCCGGTCAACTGCCATTTGCTGCGGAACCCAAAACCGGGCGCCGGTGATGGCTGGTCGGACGTCTCCAATTCCAGCTTATCGCCATCTAAAAGCTGAACCGATTCGATTCTGGAAATGGCACCGCCTTGTTCGGCGACTTTGAGTGAGTCGATAATTTCAAGATAAAGCTCTTGAAGTAAATCACCGTCAACACTCCTTGCCAGCGCATCGTAAATATCACTTTCACTGTGGTAGTCGAACGCTCGAAACATGTTTTTATGAAGTTGCTCAAAGACATCGGCTGCGTCTTCATCGGCAACTTCGACAGACGGATCTAGCGGGTGATCGATGGTGACTAGCCCAGAATTGGAAAACAACAAACTACCTGCGACAAACAGAATACCCAAAATCACAAATGCATTGACTCGAGAGGAAAACGGGGCCACCAACAACGAAATTGCCGCCAGGCAACCCAACGCAATCGAAACTGTTGGCAAATCGACCGTTGCTTTTTTCAAGATTTTGTCATCAATGGCAACCTCGGTGATGGGCGTGGGAGGTTTCCGTTCATCGCTGCTCCAACGATAGGTATTGTCTTCCAGGAACATCGAGAACTCGGCTTTGCCGACATCTTCAAACGCGAAAACGACTGAGTCCACCGTTTTGAGGCTTTCGTTAAACTTATCCCACGTGACTTGAACATCGCGCGGAATACCCTTGGTGCTGTACGACATAATGATGCCGACGCGACCGTTGGCCATACTTACTTTTCGTCGTTCCGCCTGCACTGCAAAATCGCGCAGATCAAGTGCATAAAAGTCGACGCGATCGAACACAGGTTTGACTTCGATATTATCGATCTTTACTGGATTTCCAATCGAGAACAGCTTTTTGACAGTTTCGGCAGCAATATCTTGTTCGGCAATCTCCAGAAACGATGGATCCTCACGTTGGATCTCAAAAAACGTGTTGAGCGTGGCCAAAGGAATCAAAACTTCGTGACGGACTTGGTAGTTGGTAATGTAGATAAATGAGTAAACGCTGCTGTAACTGGAAATTCCTAGTGTCTTTTGTCGTTGCTCTTCAAACCAGCTGGACCATTCTTGATCGTCCGCGTCTGCCGCGGGCGCAGGTTTCGTCCAATCGAAACGAAACGTTTCCGGTTGATCCGGTTTCATCATTTTGAAGAACGGATCGTCCGAACCTGCCTGCTTGATCAATATCTTAAGTTCTGAAGGCAGCAACAAACCATCCGAAATGATGTGTTGGTTGATCGTCAAGAATTCAGGCGCTTTTTCGTAACTGTACTCCAAGACAATGCCAATCGTGTATTTCATCAACTCCCCTTGTCGAACCCGACCTTCAGGAATCTCAAAGTCGTTAACTTCTATCACTTTGGCATCAAACTTGTTTCCATCTGCCCCGATCAAATGAATCTTCTCCGCCAAAAAGTCAGCGTGGTCCTGTGTCGCATCACGGAGTTCCTCGGTATCGTAAAAACCATCGTCGAGGGCCTCAACACCCTGCAACAACTCCAGGTCCTCGGCAAAGCACTTCAGCCGCATCGTGGTTTTGAACTTGGTCACATAAATATCGGCTTCAATAACCGAAACAGGATGTTGGGCGGCATTGCTAACGAATGTTTCCTTAGCCCAGACGCCGCTCACCATCCACAGCAAATACAAAAGTAAGACAAGGCATCGCAGTTGGAGCATTTTGGGACCTTTGGCGTGATATTCCGAGCAATTATTCGAACGTCGACAACAAGTGAGATTGCAGGCACAAACGATTTTTGTGAAATTGATTTAACCTTCGCACCAACAAATTTTACGAGCTAGCTTGGCTGACTAAAACCTCTATGAATGCACTTCAAGAAATCAAAAACCGATTCAAACCGGTTTTGGACTCGTTAGTCGAAGATTCGTCGGATCTGTTAAACATGATACGGCCGGCCAAGGACGGGAGTTTCGGAGATTATCAGGTAAATTGCGCTATGCCGCTGAAGAATGTCCTCGGCAAAGCACCACGAGACATTGCTTCGGATCTGTTAAGCCAAATTCAGATTGACGACATTTGTCAAAACGTCGACGTCGCGGGGCCCGGTTTTATCAATTTGACCCTCGATGACGAATGGCTGAAGCAAAAAATTGCGGCCGCATATGGGGACGCGAGGCTGGGCGTAGCTAAAGTTCATTCGCCGAAAACGTTCGTGGTTGATTTTTCGTCGCCCAATGTCGCCAAACCGATGCACGTCGGCCACATTCGCTCGACGGTGATTGGTGATGCAATTTCAAGGATCCTCCGGTTCGTCGGGCACAATGTTGTTTCCGACAACCACCTGGGCGACTGGGGCACTCAGTTCGGAATGATCATTTTCGGTTACAAAAATTTCATTGATCAAGCCGCTTATGAAGAAGCTCCAATTTTGGAGTTAGGACGTTTGTACAAATTCGTTCGAAAAATCATGGACTACCACTCGGCGAAAAGCAAACAACCCGAGGCCAAGGAGTTACTGGAAAGACAATTGGCTGCGCTGGAACGGGTCAACAATTTCGAATCAACCGGTGATAAAAAAACCGATCAGCAAAACAAAAAAGATCGACAAAACCTGAACGACAAAATCGCGATCCAGCAAGATTTAATCGAGTCACTGGACAAAACGATTGCAGACGTCGAAGCCGATTCAGAAACTAAAGCGTTGGCCGATCTTCATGCGGACATCGGTCAACAAGTTTTGAACGAAACGGCAAAACTTCATGCTGGTGACCAAGAAAATTTAAGTCTGTGGAACCAGTTTCTACCGTTTTGCCGAGCGGATATTCAACGAATTTATGATCGGCTAAATGTCTCCTTTGATCACGAACTGGGGGAAAGTTTTTATCACAGTCAATTGGCGGATGTGGTTGAATCGTTCAAGGCCAAAGGACTCGCGCGGGAAAGCGAAGGTGCTCTGTGCGTATTTATGGACGAATTCGACACCCCCATGATTATTCAAAAAAAGGATGGAGCGTTTTTGTACTCCACGTCCGATCTAGCAACCATCAAGTATCGCTTGGAAGAATGGAAAGCAGACGCCATTTTGTACGTAGTCGACCACCGACAGCACGAACATTTTGACAAATTGTTTGCCGCCGCTGCGAAATGGGGATACAGCGATGTTGAATTGAAACATGTGAGTTTCGGGACCGTACTGGGCGAAGACGGCAAACCATACAAGACTCGATCCGGCGATACGGTCGGCTTAGAGGGACTGCTGGACGAGGCCGAAAATCGTGCGCGCTCGATTGCCAAAGAACTCGACAAAGATCACGCGTTGTCCGATTCGGAATTGGAAAACATTGGTAAAGTCGTCGGCATTGGCGGGCTCAAATACATCGATTTATCGCAAAATCGCTCGTCCGACTACAAATTTAGCTACGACAAAATGTTGGCACTAAAAGGTAACACGGCGACCTACTTGCAATACAGCTACGCCCGCGTGCAAGGTATCTTGAGAAAAGGAGATGTCGACATTGCTCAATTGCGATCCCATCCAATTGCATTTGTGTTGGGGGAAGAAATTGAACGCAAATTAGCATTGAATCTCTCCCGATTCGGTGAAGCCTTGGAAGAAGTTTTAATCGAGTTTAAACCGAACTTATTGGCATCCTACTTGTTTGAATTAACTCAAACGTTTTTTCAGTTTTACGATCAATGTTCAGTTCTACAAGCTGACAATGAAGCAACCCGCCAAAGCCGTTTACAGCTTTGTGATTTGACCGCGAGAACCATCAAAACGGGACTCTGGCAATTGGGCATCAGTGTTGTCGATAAAATGTAATTCCCTGATCGAATTGAAAAGGAATTCAATTGACCAAGACGATAAAGAAGTTAACGATAAAACGATTCCGCAATCAAGTTCTTTGCGGCGATGCTTTGGAAATTTGTCAGCAACTTCCAACCAATTCCGTCGACACGGTGGTCACCAGTCCACCCTACTACATGCAACGGGATTATGGCTCCAACAAACAGATGGGACAAGAAGCATCGCCAGGGACTTACGTCCAGCGGCTGGCGGAGTTGTTTCAAGAGTTGAAACGAGTCGTAAAACCAACTGGCTCGGCTTGGATAGTGATAGGAGACAAGTATCAACAGGGCGAATTGCTCGGCATGCCGTGGCGAGTTTGTTTGGCTTTGAAAGATATTGGTTGGAAACTAAGAAGCGACTGTATCTGGCACAAACCCAACGCGATGCCTTCGAGTGTCAAAACCCGGCCCACAACGGATCACGAGTATATATTTTTCTTTTCAAATTCAGATCAATATTTTTACAACGCCGACGCGATTCGCGAGCCACATATTACGTTCTCTCAGCAATCGAAAATGAAAGGCGGTCGAAATCATTTCGGTAAGCGAGGCGGGACGCCAGAAAAAGGTAAAAATGGCGGCGATAGCAATCTTCACGATGGCCGGTGGGATCAAGCTTTTCATCCCAAGGGCCGAAACAAACGTACCGTGTGGTCAATTCCGTTGTCAAAATTTCGTCAGGCGCATTTTGCAGTGTTTCCCGAAAAGCTCGTGGAAACTTGCATTCAAGCGGCTTGTCCGGAAAATGGAACGGTGCTGGATCCTTTTTCGGGAGCAGGAACCAGTGCGTATTGTGCTAAAAAACTTAACCGGAATTTTGTGGCGGTCGATTGTGTCGATGCGTATTGCCGACTGTCGCGTCAGCGACTGCAATCGGGTTAATTGCAAATCTGAAATCCACATCAAAATCGCCGCTGATTTCGAACGGGAGTAGACCATTAACGTCGTAATTTACGAAGACGAATGGGTAGATCAACTGGCGCCGCTTACCACAGGGCGAGCAGCGTTTTCCGTGACTTGTGCTTGCCAACGTCTGTCCGATTGGGTTCAGCAACTAGAGAACAACGTTGTTTTTCGTATTCGGCCGTATTTAAACGAAGTATGTAAAGCCGAGCACCCAAACGGACTAGGCGAGTTGTTTAGTCATCATCCTTGGACCATCATTGTCAACGCAAGAATCGTGCCATCGAGGAAGAACCTGAATGAACTGGATTTGATCCTGCAACAGTTCGATTCGGCAACCGTGGTCGCGTCCCAACAGCTTGCACATGATCAATACGGACGTTGCGTCGTTGCGGCGGTTCCGACTAAAGAGTTGCCGATACCGTGTTCGAATCAAACCATTGAACAACTTGAAATTGAGAATGGCAAGGACAACGATATCTTGATGGAATCGATTGGTTACCCCCATGACCTTGTTCGCTTCAACCAAGCCTATTTCAACGAGAACTTAAATGCGCTAATCGCAGACGACCGATTCACGGAATCCAGAGAGGGTCTATTCGTCGCCACCGACGCCACTATCGATTCGAATGTGGTAATAAAAACTGTTTCAGGGCCGGTCGTTGTCGACGCCGGTGCAACGGTGGGCCCCTTTTCGTATCTCGAAGGCCCGGTATACGTCGGCCCTAAATGCAAAGTGCTTGAACATGCGTCAATCAAGGACTGTGTATGCCTGACCGATACCGTTAAGGCAGGCGGAGAAATCGAAGCTTCTGTCATTGAGCCCTACTCGAACAAACAACACCACGGTTTCTTGGGTCATAGTTATTTGGGATCTTGGATCAATATCGGGGCGGGCACTTGCAACAGCGATTTGAAAAACACTTACGGAAAAGTGAATGTACGCTATGGCCGTGAAAAAGTTGGTACTGAAATGCAATTTGTTGGCTGCTTTATCGGCGATTACTCAAAGACTGCAATCAATACGAGTATATTTACTGGAAAAACCATCGGCGTTTGTAGCATGTTGTACGGGTTTGTCGCCGAGAACGTGCCCAGCTTTGTCAATTATGCAGCGTCATTTAGTCAGAAAACTTGCGTCCCAGCGGACGTAATGATACGCACGCAGCAACGTATGTTTTCGCGAAGAAACATTTCGCCACGCGCTTGCGACATCGAATTGATCAATCGCATGTTCGAACACACCAAACGGGAACGAGCGAGTATGACGGACTCGATGGAGCCACCCAATTTTTAGTGCTGCTCCAACCAATACATGCTGGCAACTTAGAAATGGGGCCTATTCCCAGAGCGCCAGGATAGCCAAAATTAACCGTCGCGATACAATCCAAAGTGAATAGCTGACTGAGACCCAAACATGAAACTTGCTGATTTATATACTGGTGAACGAATTGTCATTTCCTGCGAGTTGTTTCCACCAAAAACGGACAAGGGCGTCCGGAACCTCATGCAGAATGTTGAGAGGTTGATTTCCTTTGCGCCAGATTTCGTGACATGTACCTACGGTGCGGGCGGGTCCAGCCAGGATCGCACGCTTGATATCCTGCGACAGATCAAAGCGAAATTTGATTTACCGGTCGCGTCTCACTTGACGCTTGTCAATCGAACCGCCAATCAATTGAGAGATTACTTGCGTCGCGCGACGGAGATGGACGTGGACTTTATCGTTGCTTTGCGCGGTGATCCACCGCAGGGCTCAACAACGTTTGAACCGTGTGAAGGCGGTCTGCGATACGCCAATGAATTAGTCGAGTTGATTCGAACAGAGTTCAAACAGTTCGGCGTCGCGGTCGCTGGTTATCCGGAGGTTCATCAAGAAGCACCCAATGCAGAAATCGATTTAGAAAACCTAAAAAGGAAAGTCGATGCGGGAGCCGACATCGTCGTCACCCAGCTCTTTTTCGACAATGAGGACTTTCTCAGGTTTCGTGACCGTTGCCGAGCCGCTGGGATTGAGGCTCCCATCATCCCTGGCATTATGCCTGTAACAAATCTTCAACAAGTCAAACGAATTACGTCGCTTTGTGGCTCAAGCCTGCCTCAAGCTTTTGTAAAGAAATTATCGAACAACGACGACACGGACTATCAATTTGAAGTCGGTGTGGAACATGCCGTTTCTCAGATCGCCAACTTGATCGATGAAAAAACGGCAGGACTGCACTTTTACGTACTCAACAAATCGGATGCAACGTCAGCGATTTTGCGAGCCGCTGAAATTACCGAGCGACTGCCGCAAACAAGTTCGCTTGACAACTAGGGAAAAGACAAATGTTATCAAGAATGGTTTTGGCCGTCGTTTTTCTTGCGGTCTCCATCACCGTTAGCTCCGGCTGGTCTCAAGACAACAGTCTCCAAACCGCTGCCAATCAAGCGGCGATCGAAAGATTGGCCAAAACTCTGGTTACCGACATGGATGAACTAATACCCGGAGAGTATGCTGCCGATTCCGAGTCAAGAAAAATCCTGGTTGACATTGCCCGCGCGTACATCGAACGCCAGCAGTCCGTTGTTGAAACGCGAATCAATGATCTCAGAGCAGTGGATCCAAACGTGCCGCCAACGGAATTACTTTTGGCGGGTCTGGCTTTTGCAACAAACAATCCTTCGGCTGGCTCGGTATTGCTGGAACGGGGTGCAATTCAGTACCGTCAACATCCCGGTTTCCCACTGGCGTTCTCTCGTTTGGCGTTGTTGCAAAATCGTTTTTATGACTCGGTCGCATTGAACGAGAAGGCCATCGCTGTAAATCAAACTTCGACGATGGATGCAAGACTTAAAAAACACTACCGCACGGAATCCGTGGCATTGATGGCGGTCATTGAGATTCGTCGCAATGAGTTGGCCAACGCCGAAAAATTCGCGCGGGAATGGGAACAGCTGGCTCCGCAAGATGACAAGATGTTGTTGGCCTCAGCTGAAATCCGGTTCAAACAACAAAAGCTAGAATCAGCGGTCGCTTTTTTGCAACAACGTTCTGCGGCTAAGCAGGCCGAGGTTCCGACTGAAGTCGTTATTGGCAAATGGTATCAAGTGCAAGGTGACAACAACAACTATTCCAAATGGATCGGTGACGCTTATCAAAAAGCACCTCAGAACAAACTGATACAAATTGAATACGCCGCTGTCTTGTTGCGTCAAGAAAAATTTGACGAGACATTGAAAGTCATTTCAGACTTTGAGAAAACCCATGGTGAAACCTTCGATTCGAGACTGATTAAAGGTCGAATCGCCTTTTCAAACCAGAACTATCGACAGTCCAGCAGCATCTTGGCCGATCTATTTCGACAACAACCGAACCACTTTGAATCCGCATACTTGTACGTGTTATCATTGCTAGAAAATCCAGACGATGCGATCAAGAAACAGGCCGTTGTTGTGGCACAACGAACGTATCAAAGATTCCCTAACAATCAATTGGCGCTGGCGGCCATGGGGTGGGCGTTGTTAAACACTGGAAGTATTGAAGCTGGCGGCGAATTGATTCAAAAGGCTGCGACTTCAACTCGTTTACTACCAGACACCGCGTATTTTTTGGCAGAATTTATGAGCAGCCAGAATCGAAATGCTCAGGCGAAGCGTATTTTGGAGCCGACGCTCGCGTCGACAGATGTGTTTTTATTTCGTGCGCGTGCGCAAGCGCTTCTAGAAAAAATACGCTCCCAAGACAACTTACCAAACCCTGGAAATTAATATTGGTTTGTGCTAACGACCAAGTTTGGACGCAGCAAACCGATTTCCTTTGGTGATTTTGTGCTTGCCCCAATACCAAACCGTGACCAAGGTATCTGAATTGTCGCAGCTTTGACTGATCGATATTAAATGCCGCGGATCGATACTCGATGCAAAATCTTGAGCTTCAGCGTATATGGATTCCCAAGATTTAAAACTAGAACGGAATACCTCGTAATGGACGTACATTTTTATTGACCCAATGCCGCGTTTCGATTTTGCAGCATTTTCGTCAACCGACTTCAAATATTGTCAATAAATTCCATTATGAACCGCAGGACTACAAACTTTGACTGAAACCACTTCGAACGAAACAATACAAGTTGACTAAGTTTCGAGGCACTTATTTTTCGAACCGCGATGGATCGACATGAACATTTCATGTACGCAATGCCAACAGTTGTTTTCCATTTCCGCTTCCCAGTTAGGAACGCGCGGAAAGTGTCCGCATTGTCATGCACACGTGACCCTTCCGATGTCTGCTCAAGCCGCATCGCGATATAACGACAACGAGCTTCCAAAACCAAAAAACGCTAGTCGCATACTCGTTTGTTTAGCCATTACGTTCTTGTTTCATTTGTTGGTCCTTTGGACAATTGCGTTTGTTCCGTGGCATGGGTTTTCCAGCCCCAATGCGGATGAAGCGGATTGGATCTCCATTGGCCGGTTACCGACAAGGCTCCAATTAGAGACAAAGCCTGAGACTTTCGAACCCGTCATTGCGTTTAGCTCCGAAACGGAAGACTCATTTTCGGCATTGGAGGCCGAGCTATTTTCTTCAAACCGGCAAGGTCAGTTGGAGTCAAATTCAATCCAAGACTGGGCTTCTTCGGCGGGCGATGCTCCAGCGCCAGAATTTCTTTATCAGCCGTTTTCAGAATCTGAAATCGACTCCCGCGAAACAGAAGAATTCTCTGATTTAGTCTCAAAGCTGAATCGCGATGGCCTAGATGTCATCATTACCTTTGACAGTTCTGGCAGTATGCAAGGAGAAATTGACCAAGTCAAAAATCAGATTAATCGGTTGGGATCGGTGCTGTTTGAGTTGATCGAAAACACCAGAATCGGGATCTGTACTTACCGCGATATTGGTGACAACTATCTGGTCGATGGCCTCCCGTTGACCGACAACCTGGCCGAAGCCGTATTGTTTCTAGAAAAGATAAATGCAAGTGGCGGTGGTAACGAGCCTGAAGCGGTCGATGCAGGACTTGAATGGGCCACTCGGCAGGGATTTCGACCAGCCGCGCGAAAGGTCATTTTGTTATTTGGAGACGCCCCGCCACGCCCCTCCAAAAGCGTTTTGTGCGAACGAATTGCATCTGAATTCGGAAAAAAGGGAGGAATTGTCTCGACCGTAACATGCCGCAAAACACGAATGCTTGACGATTTTGTCCGAATCGCCCAATCGGGCCGCGGCGAAGCATTTTTAACGACCAATGAACACCAGATAATGGCCCAACTCATCGTATTGGTCTTTGGAAGCCAGCACCGCGGTAAAGTAATCGAAGCATTTGATTTATTGAATAACAAGTAGAGAAAAAAGGACATCGCAAGAATCGCAACAGGCGCAGCATTATTTGACATTCTGATTATATTGATACGCTAACTTTGTCTGGGTTCCACTAACCCCGAAAACAACCAGAATCACCGTACCGATCACCGTACATGTCCAAATATCAACTCACCCACCTTAAACAATTAGAAGCGGAGTCAATCCACATCATCCGGGAAGTTGCAGCGGAATTTGATAACCCAGTCATGCTGTATTCAATCGGAAAAGATTCCTCCGTCATGGTCCATTTGGCTTTAAAGGCATTTTACCCCGCGAAGCCACCATTCCCGTTGCTGCATGTCGATACTACGTGGAAATTCCAAGCGATGTATAAGTTTCGCGAGGAGTACGCGAAAAAGGAATTGGGCCTTGAAGTCCTCACACACGTCAATCAAGAAGGGTTAAAGTTGAAACTGGACCCTCTGGTTTCCAGCGGAAAACACACCACCGTCATGAAAACCGAGAGCTTGAAGATGGCGCTGGACAAATACAAATTTGACGCTGCTTTTGGTGGTGCGCGTCGCGATGAAGAGAAATCCCGTGCCAAAGAGCGCGTATATTCTTTCCGCGACGGGTACCATCGCTGGGATCCCAAAAACCAGCGCCCTGAACTTTGGAATTTGTATAATGCCCGAGTGAACAAGGGTGAAAGCATTCGTGTTTTTCCGATTTCAAATTGGACGGAACTGGATGTTTGGCAATACATTCACCTGGAAAAAATCCCCATTGTTCCGCTTTACTTCGCCGCCAAACGCCCGGTCGTTATGCGGGATGGTGTCATGCTGATGGTCGACGACGATCGACTGTCGCTTGAACCGGGAGAGATCCCCGAAGAGAAAGTCGTACGATTCCGAACGTTGGGTTGCTATCCGCTAACAGGTGCCGTCGAATCGAACGCGACGACATTGCCGCAAATCATCCAAGAGATGCTGTTGGCGACAACGTCAGAACGTCAAGGCCGCGTGATTGACAACGATGACGAAGGCAGCATGGAAGAGAAAAAGAAGGAAGGCTATTTCTAAACTCCTTCACGGATCCTGAAATGTCGTCAGTCCGGCCAACGTACTTGAATTCAACCGTGCCTTGGATCCAACTGACCGTCCGCAAACTAAAATTGAACCAGTAACTAAAATAGCATGTCACACCAATCAGAATTGATCGCTACCGATATTGACGCGTATCTAAAACAACATGAAGAAAAAGAGTTGTTGCGTTTTATTACCTGCGGCAGTGTCGACGACGGCAAGAGTACATTAATCGGTCGGTTGCTGTACGATTCGAAGATGATCTATGAAGACACGCTGGCCAAGATAGAGAAAGATTCTGCGGTCCACGGCACCACCGATGGAAGTTTCGATCCAGCGCTGTTGACCGATGGTTTGAAAGCAGAACGGGAGCAAGGAATTACGATCGATGTTGCGTATCGTTATTTTTCTACGGCCAAACGAAAATTTATCATTGCCGATACCCCAGGTCATGTTCAGTACACGCGAAACATGGCGACCGGGGCTTCGACGGCTGACTTGGCAATTATATTGATCGATGCCCGCTACGGCGTCCTAGAGCAAACCAAGCGGCACAGTTTCATTGCCTCATTGCTTGGGATTAAACACGTTTTGGTCGCAGTCAACAAAATGGACTTGGTCGATTTCGATCAGAAAGTTTTCGAAGACATCAAACGCGACTACCAAGACTTTGCGTCCCGTTTAGATCCAACCGACTTGCATTTCATTCCGATCAGTGCGCTCGACGGCGACAACTTGGTCGAGCGAAGTGAACGTTGTCCCTGGTACGAAGGGTCGACGTTGATGAATTTCTTGGAAACCGTTTACATCGGCTCCGACCGCAACTTGGAGGATTTCCGCTTTCCGGTCCAGTTCGTTTTGCGACCCAATTTGGATTTTCGAGGGTTCGCCGGTACGATTGCATCAGGCATTGTTCGTGTCGGCGATGAGATTATGGCTCTGCCATCTCGCAAGACCAGTAAGATCAAAGAGATCGTCACGATGGATGGCAATTTGGATGAAGCACACTCACCATTATCGGTTACCCTGACTTTAGAAGATGAAATTGACATCTCGCGCGGTGACATGATCGTTCGCCCCGGCAACATTCCCAAAATGGAACAAAAATTCGACGCCATGGTTGTCTGGATGGCGGAACAACCCATGGTTCCCGGAAAGCAATACTTGTTCAAACAGACGTCCAAAATTGTTGCTGGCAATATTAGCACGCTGCGATATCAAGTCGATGTAAACACGCTGCATCGGCTGCCTTCCCCAACGCTTGAATTGAATCAAATTGGCCGCTGCTACGTCTCCCTTAACGAACCGATAACGTTTGATCGCTATCGCCGAAATCGTAATACTGGAGCGTTCATCGTGATTGACCGAATCACTAACACAACCGTTGGCGCTGGTATGATCCTGGATCGACGCACGGGGGACGACCGCGGAGATCACTGGGAAGACGAACCGCAAAGTGAATCACTTAAAGCAGAAGTCAGCACCGTTTCTGCAGCAGAAAGAAAAGCACGGTTTGGTCAATCACCAGTTACGGTTTTGTTAACAGGTCTTCCGGGCGCGGGCAAAACAACTACGGCTTATGCATTGGAACGTAGATTATTTGACAACGGTCGAGCTGCGACTGTGATTGATGGACAAAACATGCGGCTGGGGCTCAGTCGCGACCTAAGTTTCAGTGGTGAAGATCGTTCCGAAAATCTTCGTCGGGCAGCTGAAGCCGCCAAGCTTTTCAACAACTCCGGATTGATTTGTATTCTCGCGTTAATCGCGCCAAATGAAGAAGCTCGCGGCCGATCCGCTCAAGTCATCGGTGAGGAACAGTTTTTTGTGGTCCACCTTAACGCAAGCCCCGAAGTCTGTGCTGAGCGAAACCGTAAAGACTCTGACGCTACCGAAGAATCGAGTGTGGATTTCCAGACGCCGACCAATCCAGACTTGGTTTTAGATACGGAAAAGTCGTCGCCCAGCCAATGTGTTGATCAGATCTACACGCTGTTGGAATCCAAAGGACTGATCGACTAGCCCCGGCGTTCAATGGCTCGCGAATTCTCAATTGAGTACCCCAAACTGAGGCCAGCTTTCTGGGCTCAGAATGGACATATACAAACCATTGCTGCGGTACTCATGGGCGGGCAAACTTCAACCAAGATTGCGACCAAGCATCTATTGCACCTTCCCGACGGAGATCGGTTAATTGTTCATGATGACATCGCCAAGTCATGGATCACCGGGGATCGAATCGCGATCATCTTTCACGGATTGTGCGGTTGCCACGACTCTCCATACTTGCGCCGAATCGCCATGCGTTTGAGGCGGCACGGTATCCGCACAATTCGCGTCGACATGCGGGGATTCGGCGACAGCACCCTGATATCGACTGGCCATCTACACGCCGGTCGCAGCGACGACATCTCGAGCATTGTCAAATTCGTGAATCACCAAAGCCCGCTTTCTAAAATCAGCCTCGTTGGTTTTTCGTTGGGCGGCAATATAGTTTTGAAGTACCTCTCGGAATCAAAAATATCAAGCCACGCAATCGTCGACTCGGCGATCGCCGTCTCACCTCCAATCGATTTGCACTATTGTTCAGCACACCTGCGATCGCAAGGCAATCGCATCTATGATTATTATTTTACGCGTCGCTTAGCCAAAGCCTTGCAGTATCGTCGTCGCAATGTCTGCGGACTCATGGACAATGGGGTCAATCCGATTCCAGACCGATTGGTCTATTTCGATGACGAATTTACCGCTCCGGTCAACGGCTATTCGGGAGCCAAGCATTACTATGACGCATGTAGCTCTGCACCGCAGCTGAAAAGAATAAACGTTCCAACTATTTTAGTCGCGGCCGCTGATGATCCCGTTGTGCCGTTTGAAATTTATGATGAACGATTGTTTTCTCCTCAGATCGAATTCGTCCAAACAAAACAGGGAGGGCATCTCGGGTTTCTAGGTCATCATCCCAAGGATCCAGATCGACATTGGCTGGATTGGCGTATCTGCAATTGGCTGGCCAGTCTCGATGATGACCTCTAGTTTT
This sequence comes from Mariniblastus sp., assembly GCA_965263475.1. GTDB lineage: Bacteria > Planctomycetota > Planctomycetia > Pirellulales > Pirellulaceae > Mariniblastus. The sequence goes on along the minus strand of OZ253677.1, from coordinate 3,834,766 downwards.
TTGACCTCTAGTTTTTCGTTTCGGCCGAAAACACGCGGCATGAGAGCGTTCATATGAACACTAAACTTTGGCAATTCTGGATTGATGTTGGCGGCACGTTCACCGATTGTGTAACTTCGGATCCGAACGAAAACGAATCCCAAATTAAGGTTCTCAGCTCAGGAATGACGAAAGGGTCGGCAAAAGTTGAATCGCCTCGCGAGCTTGCTACTAAGCTAGTTGGTCAGGTTGACGGATATTGGAAGCCTTGCTCGATTCGTGTTTTGTACGCCGATGGATCCGTTGCTGCCAGAACGAATGTGAGCGCCAGTTTTTCCAATGGACGTATTGAACTCCATGACGCGATCGATGTCGCGATTGGAAGCCAAGTGTTCATCGAAATTGACGCTGGCATCCCGTCTCCGATCTTGGCGATTCACCTGCTTACCCGAACCCCCATTGCGGCTGCCCTACCCGCCAGTGAGGTATTTCTGGGTACGACCAAAGGTACCAACGCCCTCTTGACCCGATCTGGGGCCCGAACCGCACTGGTAACCTCAAGTGGACTGAGGGATTTTTTGACGATTGGCGACCAGGCCCGACAAGGACTTTTTGATTTGGTTGCTCGAAAATCCCCCCCCTTGTTTGAGACCGCGATCGAGATCAAAGCGCGAATGCTTGCCGACGGAACCGAAGAATCTGTGGTCGATCCGGCGGAAGTTCGTTCCAAACTCAAAACACTTAAGCAGTCTGGAATCGAATCGCTGGCGATTTGCTTTATCCACAGCTACCAATTTCCCGCGCACGAACAACAGGTCGCCGATATTGCTCGATCCATTGGATTCTCTGATGTACGCACGTCTTCCGATTTGGCAGCCTTAATCAAGCTGCAAACTCGTGGTGAAACGACGGTTTTGGATGCCTATCTGAATCCTGTGATTCGTTCCTACCTGGATCAAATCGTCAATTTGCTAGGACCCAATAGCCAACTGAAACTGATGACTTCTGCTGGCGCATTGACCACAAGGGAATTGTTTTTCGGGAAAGACTCTGTCCTGTCTGGCCCGGCCGGCGGCGCGGTTGGTTCCGCCCGGATCTCTCAACAAATCGGGTTCGAAAAATCCATCGGATTCGATATGGGAGGAACAAGCACGGATGTCTCCCGTTTTGACGGCCATTTCGAAATCGAATACGAGTCGCAAAAGGCTGGCGTCCGAATTATGACGCCGATGATGTCCATTGAAACCGTGGCCGCTGGCGGTGGATCAATTTGCCATTTTGATGGCACACGTCTCCTGGTCGGTCCGAAAAGTGCAGGTTCGGATCCTGGCCCCGCTTGCTATGGTTCTGGCGGCCCATTAACGGTCACTGATATCAATTTGTTTTTGGGACGACTGGACGAAAAGCAATTTCCATTTGAACTAAATTCAACGGCTGTCAAGATCCAACTAGAAAAAATTGCCAGCGAACTGGCCGCACATGGTAAGCCGATGACCGCCCTAGAAATCGCCGCCGGATTTTCAAGAATCGCGAATCACAACATGGCCTTGGCCATTCAAAATGTGTCAGCCGCCAAAGGCGTTGACCCAAGAGAATACTTGCTGACTTCGTTCGGGGGAGCCGGCGGTCAACATTGCTGTGGTGTCGCCGACAGTATCGGGATTCGTAAAATCCTGGTTCACCCTCAATGCAGTATCTTGAGTGCCTTGGGAATCCAGCTATCCGACCAATCCCACTCCCAGGCTGTTTCGATTCTTCAAGAACTCAATGAGTCGACAAAAACGGAAGTAATCAAAAAGACCGAGGTCCTGAAACAAAAAGTTTCCGAGACGTTAGAACGATTCGACCTGTTGCGCGACAAGTTGGAATTCGAGCATTCGGTCGATCTAAGATATCTGGGTACGGACACTACGATTAACATTAAATTCGATGACGTAAATGCATTGGCTCAACAGTTTTCCGATGAGCACCTCCGGTTGTTTGGTTATGTCCGTGATCGAAAAATTGAGATCGTTTCAGCGCGTGTGCATGGGATTAGTCGAGGAACGCAACTATCTCCTTGTCCTATGGTTCGGAAGCCAACCCAGTGCAAAGCGGTTGGTGAACAAAAACTATTTTGCAACTCGAAATTCGTTGCAGCTGATCGGTTTGACTGGGACCGACTGGAACCGGGCAATGAAATTTTTGGTCCCGCGATTGTCGGCAACGCGTTAACCGCGACCGTGGTTGATCATGGCTGGAAAGCCAGCGTGTTGGATCAGCAACAACTACTCTTGGAACGCGTCCAAATTCCTACATCTTCTAAAACGGGTTACGGGTCGATTGAGCCGGCTGACCCCATCGAACTGGAGATCTTTAACAAAAAGTTTGAAGCCATTGCCGATAAGATGGGGCATGTGCTTAGCAACACAGCCATCAGCGTCAACGTAAAACAACGCCTCGATTTTAGTTGCGCCCTATTTTCCAAAGAAGGTGATTTGGTCGTCAACGCGCCGCATATTCCAGTTCACCTTGGTGCCATGTCGGAAACGGTTAAATCGACGATTCGTTTGAACGACGTGCGTGAAGGAGACGTGTTTGTCACGAATGATCCTTACCAAGGAGGATCACATTTGCCGGACATTACCGTGTTGACCCCGGTTTTCGTCGACTCGAGCAAACCAGAATTTTGGGTTGCTAGCCGAGCCCATCACGCGGAAATTGGAGGCATCGCCCCGGGGTCGATGCCGGCCAACGCGGAACGTCTGCAACAAGAAGGAGTCATCATACAAAACATGCGGCTTGTCGATCGAGGAGTTGAGCAATTCGAGAAAATCGAAAGGGCGTTACGTTCATCTCCCTTTCCTTCGCGCAACCCCAGTGAAAACTTGGCTGACTTGACCGCTCAAATTGCCGCCAACCAATCCGGTGCGAACGCTCTACGTGAATTGACACGAACTCATTCTTTGGCCAAAGTCCAAGCGTATATGGGGCATATACGACTAGCTGCGGAGACCAAAACACGCAATTACCTTGCGAAATTTCCTGACGGGATCTACACCGGTCAAGACGCTATGGATGACGGAACGACGATTCGTGTTGAATTGAAAATCAAGGATAACGAACTTGCGATCGATTTTTCAGGTACAGACCCGATTCACGCGGGGAATCTGAACGCCAACCCGGCGATCGTCTCTTCGGCAACGATGTATGTCATTCGTTGCCTGCTGCAAGAAGACATACCAATGAATTCGGGAATTCTTAAACCGATTGCGATCCAATTGCCCGTTTGTTTCTTGAATCCGGCACCAAGAGAGCCTCACGGCGACAGTCCGGCCGTCGTCGGAGGCAATGTCGAAACATCACAACGGATCGTTGATGTTTTGTTCTCCGCGTTTCAAATCGTTGCCGCAAGCCACGGAACAATGAACAACTGGCTAATCGGAAATTCCGAATTCGGATATTACGAAACCGTCGGCGGAGGTGCTGGAGCCGGTCACGGCACACCTGGCTGTGATGCCGTTCACTGCCACATGTCAAATACCCGCTTGACTGACCCAGAAATTCTTGAAACTCGGTATCCGATGATCTTGCGGGAATTCCGAGTTCGCGACCAAAGTGGTGGGCGGGGAGAATTCGCGGGTGGCAACGGGATGATTCGCGAAATTGAGTTTAGAGCGCCGCTGACCCTGTCGCTATTAACAAGTCGCCGGACCACGCAACCTCCTGGTATTTGCGGTGGCGATCCTGCAATGCCCGGAGAAAACATCCTGATACAAGGCGGCACCCGCACAACCGTTCCCAGCCAATGTCAATGTGAAGTCAATCGTGGAGATCGTTTGCGGTTGCTAACACCCGGTGGCGGTGGCTTCGGGCGTGAACCCCAATAGCGCGAAACGATTTGGCGTGTTAAGCGACGTCAGGCTTGAGCGTCGAGCAGCCGATCGACGCTAAGTCAGCGACCAATTTTTGATAGGCCTGCTCGTCCGGGTACATCCCCACAATCGCACCGCCACTGCCGCAATATTTTGCACTGCAACCTGCTCGCCGAGCGGTTTCCACCATCTTTACGTGTTGCGGATTCAATTTGCAGATTGTCCGACGAAGGTCAAAATTCGCATCGATCAATTCGTTGAGACGAGCCGTCTCGCCCGACGAGAAGAGCCGTTTGCCCTCAGACGCCAGTTGCGCAATTTGCTCTAGAGTGGCTATGACTTGGGGTTCACCTTGCTCAAATCGGCGCCTCAATTCGTTATGTAGGACTTCCGTGGATTCAGGTTGGTCGAGGGCATACGCCACGTAAACACGAGACGGTAAGGTACCATCCATTAGTTCGTATTGCCCTACTCGGAAATGGTCAACGTCCTTCATCACGTCATTCGAAAAATCCATGTACACCATTTGGTCATAGCTCTGCACGACGCGATCTTGCAATCCCGCGGCGATGCCCAAATCGGTTTCCGCTGCCAACGCCATTGATGCCAACGAGTCCGGTCGGGTATCTACCTGATTCCAAATGGCCAGGGCTTTCAACATCGCCACCACGATGGCACTCGAACCGGCCAATCCAACTTGGGGCGGAATGTTGGTTGCGAACGACACTTCAAACGGTTTGAACTGCGTTACCCCTTTTCGCCTGGCAAATCTGACGAATCGCAAAGTCGCCGATTTCAACAACCTGACGCCACCATAAATCCCCATCGCGTCGGTTGCCGACACAAATTGATCTACTGATTCAAACCGCAAACCGTCGTGAGGCCCTGGACGGAACACCACTTCCTGGGACGGCCGTAACTCGACGCGGGCGGAAAAATCACGAATGACGAACGCAATCGTCTTGCCACCATATCCGTCCGACGGATTGCCAAGCAAACCTGCGCGGGCATATGCAATTTGAACTATCGGATTCAAAATAAGCCCTCCGGTCGATTCTTCTCGATTGCTGACAAGACCACATGGCGTAAGTCGTCGTTGGCCAAAGCGAACTCGATGAAGGCTGCGGTGTACGATTTGACATCGCCGACATCGTATCGCTCGATACCGTCGGGAAGTGCAAACCCGTATGCACGTTGGCCAGCCCTTATTTGATGCCGAATCGCGTCAGTCAATTGAATTTCTCCACCGACACCAGGCTCTACTTTACGCAAAGTCTCAAAAATATCTGTCGAAAAAATGTACCGTCCGCAAACTGCCAAGTTGCTTGGAGCAGTCTCGGGAGAGGGCTTTTCAATCAAGTCTTCCAATTCAAACCACGCGCCTGACGTTTTCGGTTTCGCGATTCCGTACCGACCAACAAGATGGGAGGGAACAGATTGGAAAGAAATCATCGCCTCGGCGTCAAATTTTACGTAGCGTTCTAACATTTGGGGCATGATGTTGTGCTGACCTGGTAACCCAATCAGACAATCGCCCAATGCAACGACGAAAGACCGATCTTGCACCCAAGGTTCGGCGCAAAGTACGGCATGCCCTAAACCAAGTTGTTCGTTCTGAATGGCGATCTCTATTTCCACGTCGCGGTGAGACGAAAACGACCAAATTTTTTCGCGCAGGTATTCTTTGGAGCCGGTGAGTTTGGCAACGACTGCGGGATTTTCAGAAAACAGATCGACGACGGAGCGTTTTCGCGGAGAAGCCACGAAAACTATTCTGCATATTCCAGCCGCCGCCAATTCTTCCGCGATATGCTGAATCGCTGGCTTATCGCCAAGCGGCAAAAATTCTTTAGGGGTGATTTGGGATATCGGAAGCAGCCGAGTTCCCCAGCCTGCGATCGGAACAATTGCAGTTGTGACAGCCATAAATGTTGCAATAAAAAATGGCGTTTGCAGATCAACTGACAAACGCCTTAAAAATGTTCCTGCCGGACTTAGTCCAAGTTGGCGACGCTCGTTTTACCCTCTTTTGCTTTCAATTTGGCAGCAATGAACTCCTGCCTCATGATTTCACGCAACTGAAGGTAATTCGTCGTGATTTCGTCTCGATACTCTTCCGAAATGGGACCAAATCCAGCGACAAAAATTTGTGTTTGGTAGGCCGAGCCATGAAACAATCTAGCTCGAACTCGCTCACCTAGTCGGTTCGACCCGCGGTGCCAAAGTTGAGTCACAAAATTCCAGTTTTCGGGTGGATCAAACGGGTCGGCAAAAGCATCAAACAAACTAAACACCAACATTCCGGTTTCACCCGTTTGTTTTTCAAAATGAGCTTCGACGTAGTGCCATTCCTTTTTCGTGCCATCGGCATTAGGCATTTCCCCAACCTTTTTTTGACGATCGACAAGCTGCCAACCTTGATTGGTGTAACATTTTGTTAGCTCGTGCCAACCTGGAAATGCTTGATCGAAAGAAGCCGACGCGAGGTACCGTCCTTTCTTCGAACGGTAGGCCCAAGAGTCGGATTTTTGGCCCAAATCACTCGCTCGTTTTCGATTCGACGATTGGTAACTGTCTTTGATCATTACCCAATCGTTTAACGAGTTAGGCATAGAATCGGCTTGCAGAGGGAACAGGACTTGCGTCGAAAAGAAATTGACCGACGCCGCTTTCGGTGCAGCAAAACAATTCTTGATATCCCAAAGCGACCAGATTCCTCCGAAGGTCAACACAATTGCCGTCACCCAGACAACGCCTTTGCTCAGGGCTGATAATGGCTGCCGTCTTGAGCGACGTTTCTTGGATACGTCTTCGTCCTTTTTCCCTGCAATCAAGCTATTCCAAACTTTGGTAATGAACTTACCCATCGGCCCTGACGAACCAGTGCCGGGATCGACCGGACCAAACAAAAACATCAGGAATTGATCGGTACTCAGTAACAATAGAACCCCCAAAGCCATTGTCGACCATCCAAGCAGGTCATGGGCCACTCCAGCGGTTAAGTCGATCCCGAATTGAACGTCTGAAACTGGAATGAGAAAAATCCGAATACAATTCATGAAAATCGCCCAGACCACTGCCGCAGAAACCAGAATTATTGAACGGAACAAGGTTCTCCGGAGCCAGACACACAAGACAACAGCGACAAATACGAGCAGATAGAACGACTGAATTCCGCTGCACGCCTCGGCCACACCATATTCTTTGGTGGGAGTAATAATCACGGTTCCAGGCATATAGTGAGCGATACTAATCAGATCGAGTAGCCGGCTGGTCAAATGAGCACTCGTCGATTGCAACCACGTGATCAGGTGCGTATCGAAATTCAACGGAATCGCCAGAGACACAAACAGAGGCAAAGTCACCGTCCACGCGCTATTCCCAGTTTCTCGATCGATAACGCGCGCCATTAAACTGGTAAGCAAAACGTAAACACTGAACGCGGCCATCCAAGGCTCAACAAATAATACCGCTCCAATGCCACCAGCCAATCCAATCACCAGGAGAATATTGCTCCAGACACTTTCCATAAAAACCTGCCTCCCATCCTTGGGCCAACGAAGGTAGATCAATCCACCAGTAGCCAAAATCGCGAATGGAAACCAGCTCGAATAGTGAGGCCGGTCAGCCAACCAAATGTAGTACAAAATCAGCAGAGGCAATTGCACGATCGTTGCCAATACATATGGCAAGACAATCTTTAAGATGTCGGTATCAATCGGGCGGCTGCTTTGGCCTGAGGACGCCATTGGAGTAGTGGTAGTTGCCATTTCTAGGTCTTCTTGAAGTTCATGATTCGGTAGTTGCGATTATAACCGAATATCTTTTGCCACGTCGCAAAAACTATTTGATTCCGATCTTTTGAGACTCACCAACCTGCAGCCATATTTACGATCGCAACAATCGTAAATTTCGTTAAAAGTGGACCCAAAACGACCGACGTTCTTCTATATGTAGTACCCATTACAAGGTGCAGACCACAGCAAAGAATTTAAATGAAGAGCTCGTTAACGGCACTATAGCGATTTGTACCAGCCAACCATTTCGCGTAAACCATCGGCAGTGCTCACTTTCGGTTCGTAACCCAATCCGGGTAGAACCTTGGATTCAAACTGAGTTTGCTTGCCCAGTTTTCGAACCCGGGCCGGCGTAATTGGAGAATGACGGCCGATGCATTTAGCCAACCAGTCAAATGGCAAGGCCATCCAAGCCACGACGTTTAATGGAATTGTAATTTTCGGCAATGACTTACCAAGCTCTTCATGGATAATTTTGATCGTCTCAGAGGTTCGCATTTGGGGTGCGTCAACAAAGTTCGTGACAACCGTACCGGCAGGCCATTCGCTTTTATCGGCCATGGCAACAACAAAGTCGGCCAGATTCTGGGCAATCGCCAATGACTTGACGTTTTGCCCAGCGCCAATATTGAATAGGTACTTGCCGCGAGAGATTTGATCAATCAATGCATACATGGTGGCTCGATTCCGCGGTCCGATAACGACTGTTGGACGAATGATCAATGCAGAGCGCCCCTCGCCTTGTTCCACCCATTTCTCAATAACCGCTTCGGCTGCGAGCTTGGATGCGCCGTAAGGATTTTGTGGATCTGGTACCGTCGATTCATCAATTTGGTCAAGGTCTGGGTTGTAAACCGCAACCGAGGAAGTGAAAATCAATTTTTTGATGTCGGCATCATCCATCGCTTCCAACAATACTCGTGTCCCATTTTCGTTGACATCGAAATATTCATCCCGTTCAATGCCAAAATCCTTATGCGCGGCCGCCAGATTGACAACAACTTCTGAGCCTTCGACCAATTTCCGACACGCTTCGCGATCGCGCAAATCTCCCCGAAACGTCTCACCATGAAAGTCAAACTGAGGATTCTCTAAATCCAAATTTTTTAGCTTGTATTCCGCAGCACTTTTTTCAATCGCTTCGCAAATGTAGCGACCAATGAACCCGCTGCCGCCGGTAAACGCAATAGTTTTCATTTCTTAAATTCTAAATTTTTAATTCGACAACTCAATTTCACTCGACCAAGGCAAGTTCCTCTGGTACCAAGCAACACATTGATCTATACCTTCATCGACGGTCGTCACCGGCTTCCAACCAAGCAGCTCTTCCGCCCGACGAATATCCGCCCACGTCGTTTTCATATCGGCTTTGTTGAACGGCTTGTATTGAATGACCGCTTTCTTGTTTAACCGTTGTTCAATCTTTTCAATAATCGTATTGATTGAAATCGGCTGCTGGCCACCACCAAGATTGACTACGTTAAACCCGTTCAATTCCTCGGATGCTAAAATGGTCCCGGCAGCGATATCTCCGACATAGGTAAAATCTCGTGACTGTGAACCGTCCCCAAAAACGGTGATGGGTACGCCTTTGTCGATCCACTGAATAAAACGGTGGATCGCCATATCCGGTCGATCCGCTGGGCCATAAACAGTAAAGTATCTCAAAATCGCCACGTCGAAATCATACAAATGGTGGTAGGTATACGCCATTGCTTCGGCTGCTTTCTTGGACGCCGCATATGGAGAAATAGGCGTATTTACCGCCAGCGTTTCAACAAACGGAAGTCGTTGGCCCGCATACAGCGACGAAGTCGAAGCCAAGACGACTCGTTTGGATCCAACAGATTTCATTGCTTCCAAAATATTCAGCATCCCAACGGCATTGGTTGACATATAGATCATCGGGTTTTCGATGCTATACCGGACGCCGGCGCGCGCAGCCAAATTGATTACTGATTCGAATTGGTGATTTTCGAATAGCTTGAATACCGATTCGGCCTGTTCGATATCCAAATGAGAAAAAGAAAAACTCTCATTGCGTTGCAGCAACTCCAAACGATGCTTCTTTAGGCCCACATCGTAGTAATCGTTTAAGTTATCAATCCCTACGACACGTTGGCCAGAATCAATCAAAGCCTGGCAAGTATGGGAACCGATAAACCCAGCACAACCGGTAACAAGAACAGGTATCACTTTAAGCTCGACGTTATTTTTTGTTGACCACCAAAACCAATTCGTACAAGGAAAATCGTGACGAATTAGGTCACAAACATTAATGAATCAAAGACTCATACAATCTCTTTGTTTTTTCGTACATAGCTCGATTGGTAAAATGTTGGTCATATAAACGCCTCGAGCTTTCGCTGAATTCACTTCGCTTTTCAGGTGAATTCATTAAATCCCGGACCGCATCGCGTACCTGACTAACATTTCCGCGTTCCACCAAAAGTCCATTGAAGTTGTTGATAACCTGTTCGCGTACTCCAGAAACATCAGATGATATGACTGGCAAAGCAAACGACAATCCCTCGATTGTTGAAATAGGCAAGCCTTCCCATTTAGTGATCAGAACCAAAACATCAGTCATAGCAAGGTAGTCCGGTACATTGTCCACCATACCTTTAAAATGCACTTTGTCAGATATTTGCAATTCTTCGACCAACTGCTCGCATTCAGTTTGGAGCGGTCCATCTCCTAGCAAGAAAATTTGCCAAGGCTCATTCTTAAGCTGGCCAAGTGCTCGAATCAACGTGTCATGGTCTTTCTGTTCGCGAAACCCCGCGACCATCGACATTGTAAAAACGGACTGAGGGTTTGGTGGGTAGTTTAGCGACCGGTCCGGCGTCCCATAATAGATCATCTCAAGCTTTTCTTCTGGCACAATACTATGCTTCAGAGCGAGTTCTTTGCCAAGATTTGAAACCGTGATGATCTTGCAAGAGATCTTTCCAATCGCCTTTTCAATGGCTTTGTAAATATTTCGCTTAACAAACGGAATTCCGTCTTCGAACGACCAGCCGTGGGCCGTAAATGTATTCGGGATCCCGAGTTTCCAACAAACCCAACGAGAAACAATTCCCGCTTTACTTGAATGTGAAGCAACGACATCAGGATTGAATTCGGCAATGATTTTTTTTAATTCTTTGCAAGCTCGAAAATCTCTAATTGGATTGATCTCGCGCTGTAAGGAAGGGGACTGAACCCAGGGAATGTTCCTTCGTTGCAACTCATCGGAAAGGGCGCCGACAGACCCAACCACGACTTTGACTTCGTGCCCGTCTTCGATAAACGAAGTCGACAAGTCCAATACATGTTTTTGGGCGCCGTATATTTCATGACCCTTGGTGATTATCTGAATAACTCGCATGAAATTTTTACTTCTTGTGTTCTCTCATTTTTGCCGATGTCTGGCAGGCAGAAACAGATTTGCCTATTCATACCAGTGTGAAAAATCTCTGGACAACTTTTGCTCGAGCCAGCTGATGTCTTCTTTAAACTCTGTACACAACATCTGTTTTTGACTATCGGTTAGGCCAGGTAAATCCTTGCCACCTCGGTACAGTCGTTTCAGCCCAATCGCTTTGCCCAAATTGACGACTTGGTGCAGCCGGAGCGCCCTTAAACGCCGCGCAATAAACTCGAGCCCGCGCACTAACGTCGGTGACATGGGTGTGCCGCCGGCATTGACGACACGATTCGGCTCACGAATCGACCATGGGTCCAAACCCAAGAATTTGCAAACGGAATCGAGGCATTCCTGTGGATCTCTCTTGATGTCGTCATGCACGAGGTACAGCACGCTTTCAAAACTGAAATGTTGTTCCCACATTTCTGAATACTTGCGATAACGCCCACACTCGATCAGTCGAGGTTTCTCGCGAACGGCTTGGTCAAAGTCTTTGGAAACTTCACCCAAAGAATGAAAATGGCGAAACACCGAGAAAGTTTTTTCGATAGGGTTTCTGACGTTGATGATTAGTTTGCAATCGGGTACGTGTTCTTTAATGCGCGCGGCAGCTTGCGGAGAATCAAAATACGTCGGACCAATTTCCGCCAAGCATTCTTGGCGAGCGTCCTTGAAATGCCAATAATACCAATCGAAACCTTTTTCAAAACGCTCGTCAAAAAAGAACGTCTCTTTGACTCCTTGTGGCCAAGCAATTTGAGGATGGCCTTGAAGAGATTCGAACAGCCAAGTACTGCCGGTTCGTTGCGGGCCGATTCCTAGAAATCTAATTTTTTTTGTTGCCAATGGTAAGCCTATACAGTCTATGAAGTTTCGCCGAGCGACTGCAGGAGGGCCGCGTATTCTTTTTGCCAACGATCGTGATCGGCTAGATTTTGAACAGTTCTCTTGGCAGATTGGCGCATCCATTCCACGCTTGAGTCGGGCAAATCCAAATAGGATTCTATTTTTTGCGCTAATTGCCCGACCTGGATCTCTTCAGCAAGTAACCCGTTTTTGCCATCCTGGATCAAATCGGGAACCGCACCGACAGGTACACTGATAACGAGACGCCCGGAATGCATCGCTTCCAATACGACTTGCGGAAGCCCTTCAGACTTTGAAGCCATGACCAGTGCCGAACAATCCCGGAGCGTTTCGACTACATCGCTGGACCAACCACTCCAAATATAGTGTTCAGGATATTGCTCAGTCAGTGCTTTGCAACGCGCCAAATAATCTTCGTTGGGCGTGTCGCCCACCAATTTTAGTTTCAGACGCTTGCCTTTGGACAACAAATGGTTGCATGCTTCAAGTAAACCGACTTGGTTTTTTCGATCGTTAACGGTACCAACAATGCAAAGTGGGCCTTTCCGATCATATTGATCGAAGATTGAATCCAATCGTCCAATCCGATCGTTTTGCAAACCAGGGATGATCGGGCAAATTTTATCCGCAAACCTTTTTAGCATCCAGGCTGGAAACGTCTGCTCAACAACCGCCCTACCTTGGGATACCACTTTTGTGCATGAATTGAAGGCGTGGTAATGAATTGCAGCGACCAGTCCACGGGAACGATATTCCGAACCAATATCCCATACCAACGGAACTTTTTTTCTGCGTGCCGCCCCGCGAGCCATCAAGACGTTTTTTACGCCCCGCGACCACCAGCCGCAAATCTCTTCATTTTGAATAATCTCGCCGATCTGCTTCGAAACGATTTTCAAATCGCTGACGATTCGAACAACGTTGAACGGATTGAGCGAAATCGCTTTGCCTTGTCTTTGCCACAAGGCGGAAGGAACGTTGATCGTTTTGATTGCGATTCCGTCACTACGCGCTTGATCCAAAATCGGACTGGGTTGATTGGACACCAAAACCGGATTCATGCCATATTTTCTGCAGGCCAACGCTGTATCGTAAGTGCGTTTTGGCCCACCGGTCATAACTCCTTCATACATAAAAAAAAAGGCCCAGTTCTGTTTACGCATCGTTTAAAGCCACGCGTCCAAATTTCGTTTGGTCATTTCTGACAGCCGCTGAACGTCTTCCCGAAAGTACTCCTTCATTTGGCTTTTCAAAGATGCCGAGATTTGCTCTCGAGGCTCCTTCTTTTTTGACGAAATCAGAGATCGAATATCGATCGACTGGATCAGCTTCTTAGGCAACACGGATTTGACCGAATTTTTGATTGCTCGTAGCCACGGCGGTGGATAAAACACGAGTTGATTGAGTCGACTTGAGTACACTTGTTGTTTTTGATTGCTCTTGGCGAACTGTGGTTCTTTCCCGAAATCCATTTCCAAAAATTCGCCGAGACGGCCTATCACGTCTTGCGGGACGTCCACGATGTCGTCAAAAAAAACCGTCAACAACTGTCGTTCGGGTACGACATCAATGAGCCGAGCATAATGCTTTCCCAACAGCCCGGCTTCTCGGTAACAGAGGTGGCCGGGATAGGGATGCTTTTTGACAAACTCGGGAGCGCGATCTCGAAGGTTTCCAGCTTGCCATGCCGCCTCTAAGTTTTCAAGGGTTTCCGACTGCTTGAACAAAAAATGGGAGTGAAGTGACACGACCAAGTCAACGGGATTGCGCAGCATCACGATTAGCTTTGCTGTGGGATCGAATTCCAAAATATTCTTTACGGCCGTGCTGGAATAGATGTAGTTGGTCGAGGCGTCAACCATATACCGCCCGCGTTTGGAATGATTAAAAAACTGCAAGTAGTCATCAAGGCGTTTGGCGTGTCGGTATTCTTCGTGGTCGTCATTGAAATAGTGTGGTTCTTTGTGCGCACCAAATTCAACTTCGTCATGTTGGACGAGAAAATCAAACATGCTGGTCGTTCCACACTTCGGAGCGCCCACAATAAATAGATTGGGAACGACTGCCGCCAACTAACGACCTTTGAGGGATATCAAATTAGCTGCGAATGCAAACAGCAGCAGCGGAACCATCGTAAAAATCCAGACACGGAACGAGATTTGGTCGGGTCCAAGCCGTACCAATGTCAATAAATAGATCACCACCATCCCCGTTGAAGTTACGTTGTCCTGGAACATGTTGCTGCAAAATCGCAAAACCATCCCGAACAAAAAGAACACGATGACGACCCCAAAAATGCCGAGACTCCAATAGGCTTCTCCCATCGCGCCCGGTGGTACCCCCCCTGCGTTGTAACGATTAAAAAACACTTCTGAACAAGTGATTCCAATTCCTTCCGGTTTATCCGGCCAAAAGGCACGCGGAACGAACCGATAAAAATTCTCCATGTAGCTTTGAAAATAATTGTAGTTAACGCGTCTTGGCACCATCTCCACGATGGGATACACCGCGCTTGAATTACCTCCGCGCTCCGTCAGTTCACCCATGGCCACTTCGGCCAAGTCAGAAACGGAATATCCCTTAAGGAAATTCATGTTTACGCGGGTCGAGCTGTTCTGGTTTGCAGTCCGGAATATGCGGCCAGCTGCAAGAAACAAAAACATCAAAAACGCCATCAGCAAGATGCGAACAATTGGCAGTTTGCGCTCCTTGTAAATCCAAACCGCGAAACCAAGATAGGTCGGAACAAGAATGGATGAACGGCGTCCACTGGTCATGTACACCATCAAGAAAGTACAAATAACTAGCGCGAAAAATATGGGACTCTTATGCCCATTCTTGCGGAAAACGGCATATAGCGTGGGGATGATGACGCAGGACTGAATGATTACGGCAAACGTGCCAAACAAAGAAGTATCGCCAGTATAAACTCGGTTCTGCTCACCTAGGTGCATGTTCTTGAGCTGATATGAAATCCCACCCGACGCCGTAACTAAGAACGCCAGACAGGTGAGGCCGAGTGCAAGCCACAACAGCAACAACGGCAAGAACAATGCGTTCGGTTTTTTTGAAAACTTGAAAAGTGGAAATTTGCCCGGTCCAAAAACGACAAAACCCGCATACTTGGCGAAAAAACTGATCATGCCCAAAACGTTGATATACGTCACGAGCCGGGCCAATGATTTGGCAGAGTGACCTGGCAAACCAACATGAAAGTCCAGCCCATACGCAAGGGTACCGGAAGTTTTGACAATCATGTTTGCCAACGCCAAAGCAGACGTCAAAACCAATGGATGCAGAAAGCCGGACGTTTTGAAACTAAAAATCAGAGGAATGCTGGCGGTAAACACTAGGCCGATGCTGGAAAGCAACATGACGATCTTGTCGCCACGAACACCACCGTCCACGGTCGCGGCAAAAACAATCAATAGCAAATAGACAAAGACACAAACGCGAATGAAGGTCCGCTGCATCGTCGGAATCCTCACAAACGGATCATCCTTCACGGGCTCGCTACCCAAATGAGGATGCCTTGCCAACGGTAACGGTATAGCCGGGTTTCCGTAAAATGTTGTGTCTTTGCTCACGGCGGTTAGCTCGGTTTTAGACCAATCTTGTTTATAAGTTCGGCGGTGTTGAGGTTCGACGAAAAATCATCCAGCAACTTCATACCAGCACGGATTCCCAACTTTCGAACAGATTCTCGATTTGAGATTAAAAATACGAATGCGTTAAACAACTCATCGACGTCACCCGGAGCGACGAAAAGACAATCTTCTTGATCTTTGAAGTATTGTTGATGTGTCGATATTTTAGTCATCACAATCGGTTTCTCGTGTTTCAAATAATCCATCAATTTAGTCGGAAAGTTGAACCGGTTTTGCGGAATATCAGCTTTGAGCAGTAAAAATGCGAACGCCCTCTGTTGTGCTTTAGCCAGTTCGTTGCGATCGACAAAACCATGAAAATGCACAGCGTGAAACAAATTCAATTGTTCAATTTGTCGCTCAATCTTTTGTATGTCTTTATCTGGTCCAGAGCCGTAAATATGAAATTCTATCTGCTCGGTTTCATCTGATGCCTCACGACCATCGACCAATCTCTTAATCGCAGCAAACAACGTTTCAAATTCATCACGTGTATAATTGATTCGTCCGCTGTAAACAAAAGTCAATGTTTCGTTAGCGTAATCTTCCTGCTTCGTTGGAGAATCCGCATTTTCTTGGCTTGCATCGTGAAACCGCACATTGGGAAACATGGATGAATTTGAGGTATCGGCCCCGCGGTCACGCGCGTATTGCAATAAATTATCCGTGATGCAACAAAGCCAGTCAAACGATCTAATCGAAGCGTAAATAAACGTGGTTTGGAGCGTATGAAGGCGAAATTGCAACCAATTTTGATCCCCATTGTCTCGTTTCATTTGCGCCAAAGCAAACGGCTCTTCCACCAAAAAATAAACCGTCTTGATCCCGAACCAACGGCCGAGTTGACGAATCCAAAAACTTGCCCAAAACCACATCGTCATACAAAACAATAGTTTGGGTCGTTTCTTTTTATTTGCGCAACGGATTGAAATTAAAATCAACGCGAAAAACGCCCGCAGATTCGCAACGGGTGTGGGTAAAGAATCAAGAAACGGTAAGCGGTGGTACAACACAGAGACGCCACAATACTTGGATTTTGCCTGCTTGGATCTTTGTTGATTGAGCGGAACCAAATGACAGGAAAATCCATTACTTTCAAATCCTTTGGCGATCTCCGTAGCCAAATTCGTTGAAGCAGTACCACGATCGATATTGAAGTTGCCACCAAGCACTAGCACCGATGCGTGCTCGTCCGTACTCACTTGACCACCAACTTCCGAATATCAAAACAGGCACTTAAGGCAATATCTGGGACATGACGGACCAATGAATCCAACAACCAACTGGATGACTGCAGCGTCTGTTTCAACCCGGCCTTCAATCGTGTCACAGGGCTGACCGGCAGGTACTCCAAGTAATCACATTCCTTCAGTAAATCGACGACTTTTTCAAAGCCATGGAACTGACCGGCGATGGAGTGTTTTTTCGAGTAGCGACGGGCCAGCCTTTTGATACTTTCGTCGTCACAATCCCGCGTCGTCAAATATTTAACGATCCATTCGTGACAGCGAACACTAAACAACTCTCGGTTTTCGCCACCGCCTTTCACAGAACCCGGACGAACTAGATAACAAAATGTCGGTTCCGGGTGATAGGCAATCTTTGCGAATCGGCTCATCGCAAATGGGATCAGCAAATCAAAAAATGGACACGACAAGAAATGCTCACGCATCTCTTCAAGCCCGCGATTAAAAACCGATCTGGAGAAGAAAAATGAACTGGGAACGCAACCTACCGGCAAGCCGCGACAAACGGCTTGAGGAAAATCTTGAAAACTAAAGGGCTCCAACTCTGGTCGCCGTTTCGACACCGCCACGCCCTGCCCGTCCACCAAGCGGAAGCAATTGCTAAAGGAAAAACAAACCTCAGGGTGGGACTGAATAAACTCCCACTGTCGTTGGAGTTTGTCCGTCGTAGCCCAGAAATCATCCCCATCCAACAATGCAACGTACCGACCATTCGACTCTAAAATTGTATTCAACAAATTCCCCCGTCCCACGGGCTTGCCATCGATGAACAATTTTTCTTCTTGCGAACGGTGGATCACACGAATTCGCCCGGGGCAATCTGAGGCGAGTTGATCGCAGATTGCGGGAGTAGAATCTGTTGATAAATCTTCGCCGATCAAAACATCAAACGTGAATTCAGTTTGTTGCGAAACTACGCTCTCGATTGCTCGTCGAATGTATTTCTCGTGGTTGTATGCCGAAATGCAAACCGTCACCTCCGGCGATTCGCCTGCCTGCTCCGAATCCAAGCTATTCTCGGTTAAAACCATATCAGCTGGTGGCAACCGGATTGACAACTTCTTGAATTTTCGCAAGCCCGAGGCGAAACTCATTGAAAAACCGAAAGAGCGCCTCAAGTTTCAATGTGTAATTGACTGCTAAATACAGACTCAAAAACAAAAGTAGCTTTCCGAATAACGATACCACTAACAGTCCGACCGCAGCCCAGGAAAACACGAGCCAAGTTAGAACAGCTGATATTGCGGCGGCCGCCAAGTAGGGAACAATATCCCAGGCTTGCAAGTGCAACTTGTATCCACACGCCGTTGCACAGATGGGCATGTTGACACAAATATTATTAAACAACGAAACGCCGACCTGTCCCACAACGACAGCCAATACACTATGTTGAACCGTAAAATACAGAACGGCCAAAGCGGTGAGGTTTTTGACCAGAGTGGCCACCATAAATAATCGCCCCATGCCTTTGGCCTTGATCACAGATAACTGAACGGCAGCTAACGGAAACGCGATTCCGATAATCGGAAACCACTGCATCAAAGTAGCCGCTTCAATCCATTTCTTGTTAAGCAACAACAGCACAATTTCCTCTGACGCTATCATCAAAAAAAACATCAGCGGAGCGACCGTAAAAACGATGATGGGTATACCAGTCCGCAACGCCGCTACGATCTTTGCATCATCTTGTTTGATCTGCGAAAAAACAGGAAACAAAACGCGATTAAAAATTGTGTTTAGGGCAACCGAAGGTGCGCGATGAAACGCTCTAGCCCGGTTGTAGACGCCAAGTTGATGAAACGCAAACATCTCCTTGATGGCAAGGCCGTAAATGTTTTGCATAGCATGCGAAATCAACGACGACCCCATCATTGAAGTACTAAAAGAACCCATCTCCGTCAACGACGTCAGGCTAAACTCCATTCTTGGATTGTGGCCTTGTTCAGAAAATGCCCAAAGTAGCCCTGATGTGAAAAGGACGTTGGCGATTTGAAAGGTGACCAATGCCCAAACTTCCCATCCAAAACCAGCCGCGACGATGCCCAATACACCTGCAACGATCATCGAAGGAATTGAAACTTTAAACAGTTTTTTGAATTTCAACTCTCGGGTCAAGACACTCAGATGCACAAGCCCGAGACTTCTGAACACGACACAGAGCGAGAGTACCCTGACCAGCAGCGACAAGCGTGGCTCGGCATAGTACGCAGCAATAAACGGTGCACAAAAAAAGAGGAGAGCATATATAAGCAAGCTTGCGACCAAGTTAAACCAAAACATCGTCGAGATGTCTTTTCGACTTAACTCATCTTTTTGAATCATCGCCTGCGTAAACCCGCCATCAATCACTAGCTGCGCAAAGGTCACGAAGATGACGATCAAGACCAGCAAGCCGAATTCGGAAGGGTCAACCCAGCGTGCTAACAGAATCTGAATTCCAAAATTCAGAACCTGGTACGTCATTCTTTCTAGCGCCGACCAACCAAGGCTGTCTTTCGTTTTATTTTTTAACGAACTATCCATTTGAATTAAGCGTCGACGAACTCAATACAGCCAAGTGGCCATCAGGTTTTGTTTTCCCATGGAAACGAATCCGAGGCAGGATCGCGCTTAAGAAATTTACACAACCGGGTGTACTCGTTGGCTAGCTTGACGTTTATTTCGATGAAATCCGATTCTCGACCAGCAAAGTAGTTTCGCACATCATCATTGTGTTGCAGATAATGCTGTTTATACACATCTGCGTTATAAAGACCCTGATTTTCGGCATCGTAAATATACTGTTGGCAATCCGCTACAAATCCAGGATAGCGGTATTGAGATTGACGAAGGTCGCTCCATTCGGGGAGTCGGCCGTTTTTTCCGAATCGTTTCGAATGGAATCGACATAGAGAATCGAACCATTGATTTTCATTATCCCGTACAGTCAAAATGAATCGACTACCAGGAAAGGCTTGGTCCAATTCGCGATAGGAATGAGCAAGGCTAAAAGGGATATCTTGAAACGCATCGTAATTTCGACAAAACTCAATAATGGACGCAAAGTCTTTGTCGATCCAATTTTTCAGTAGCAATTCACCCAAGTTGGTCGGAGCGACGAAATACCCGAGATCGCGTAACGCGATTTGCAGCGATGTTGTGCCGGTCTTATTGCGCCCGATAACGAATACTTTTTTCGTCCGAGACAAACCCCATCGCCTGATCAATGATCGAGGGCGATTGGCAACTTGAATCAAGACTTTCCGAGCCCGACTAATCATCTGACTGAATACTATCCAAGAAAGCTTCCAACTCAGTGCCGCGAAGCTCTTGAACGATCGAGTTACAAATCGATTCTGGTATTTTGCCCTGCCATTGGTCGTCGCGGAGCTTTTTCTTGAACACTGAATAGGCGTCTTGATGGTTGACCGATCGAGAGTCCGCGAGAAATTTTTCAGACTGTTCTTGCCACGGAATCTTAAGAAACTCAAACAAGTCTCGCGTCACATCAACGGGTTGAGCTAGTAATTCCGAATATTTGATAATTCGAAAACGGTCCGGAAATTCAGCTTGCAAGTCAATAAACAGTGAAGCCACTTCTTTCCATTTGTCGAATCCATAAAACTCTTCGACGCGTCCCAGGTTTTTTGAGGGGGCGGTTCGCCACTCTTGTTCGAAATCCCATTCGGGCTTGAATTCTCTGGGAGCCATTCTCCAGGACGCCATGACCGCCAATGGATTTCGAATGAGCCCGACGACCATAACATCTGAGTCTTTATCAAGCAAATTCCGCAGGATATGGTGATACCGCACTTCCTTGTAAACGCAAAACTTCGGCACTAGCTTCTCAAAAAGGGGACAGGTCCCGTTTTTAACATGTTCCGCCTGATCTAAGAAATCGTCTTGGCAATCGGCTATGTCTTGAAAAAATGATTCGATTTGTTGCCGCGACGCATGCGCGTCGAGTCGATCTTTGAATGCGTAACTGAACAACGGTTGAAACTTATAAACCACTTCGGGCGAACTGTTAAGCAATTGCCCAAGCCAAGTCGAACCGCTGCGTGGCGCGCTATGGATCGCGATACGTCTCAAGGAACCAATTCACCCTGGGATACGAATTGGCGTGTTGTTTCAGGCGGATTCATCATAATGATGTCTAATATGGACAAGCCGGGTTCAAAGGTTTCTCCATAGGGTGAGATTTTTGGCTCGATAAAACGCAATTCAATACCCTGGGACGTGAATTCGTCCGTTTTATACAGATCTCTACCCGCCAGAACATTCACGTATCGCGTCGCATCAACACGTTGGCAAATATCGATCACACGATCTTTACCCTTTAGCTCTTGATTTTCAAAAATCGTCGTCGTGGGCACAATCTTGCAATGCAATTCAAGGTACTTACCGATCACGATCAGTGAATGCGTGACGAATTCTGCCAAGTTGTCGGATTCGAAATGGATGATTTCATCCCACAAGCTTTTTCCAATCTTATAGCAAGGTGCTTTGCCGTACGCACCCTCGATCGATTTTGAGATTTTTCTTTTGGCTTTATCATCCAAATTCGTACCGACTTCTCGGATGGACTTGTTCGGCGAGGCGCCTTTCAGCGGTACGGTAAGCCATTGAATTTTGCCGAACGACAAGATTCGGTTGCGATTGATCCAACCACCTTTAATAAAGTTGACATCATCTAAGACGATAAACTCGTCAACTGCGGCCATCATTTGCCAATAGCCAACGTACGGCAAAAAATACGGCTGCATTATTGCTACGGTTTTGCTGCTCACTTTATTCTGATGCGGAAAGGAAGATTAGTTTTGCAGGATGATTTCTGCGATTCGGCCGACCGTCTCGTCGGGCAAACCATAGAAACTGGGAAGGCACAAGATTCTTTGAGCAACGCTCTCAGATACAGGGCAATCGTGGCCTTTAATGATCTCTAATGTATTGAGTGACGGATAAAAATACCGCCGTGGGAAAATCGACTCTTGGTGCAACGCCGCTGTCACTTTCAATAAACGTTCTTCTGTTTCAAATACGACGGGCAGATAGCTAAAGTTCGTTTCGTCGTCGTTGCACGATTGGAACTGCAGGGACGAATCTGCACCAAGTTTCTCTTGATACAAAGCAGCAATATGTTTGCGACTTGCAAGAATGTCATCAAAGTATTTGATCACGGCCAAGCCCAAAGCTGCATGGACTTCCGTCATTTTACCGTTGAAGCCGTCCTCAACAATATTTTTCTCACGATCGTGCCCAAAGAATCTTATCCTGCGCATTCGCTCAGCAAGTTCCGGATCCGGTGAGGAGCAACCGCCGCCTTCGCCCGTTTGAAACAGCTTCGTCGCATGAAAACTAGTGGCGGTAACGTCTCCAAACTCAAGTACCGACTTTCCGTCGACCTTGCTTCCTAAAGCGTGGGCACCATCATAGATGACTTTTAAGTTGTTCTTGGCAGCAACTTCTGCGATTGCATGTACGTCACATGGTGCACCGAACGTATGCACTGGCATGATGCCGACCGTATCGGGAGTGATTTTCTCTTCAATCTTGGCCGGATCCATATTAAATGTAAGCGGGTCAACATCGACAAAAACTGGCTCGCAATACTCCCAGCGAATGGCACTGCAAGTTGCGATCCAAGAAAACGGAGTCGTCAAGATTTTTCCACGCAAACCTAACGCTCGTAGCGCAATTTGCAATGCGATGGTGCCATTGGTGACCGCAACGATGTTGGGCGCCCTCAAAAATTCAACGAGTTCTTGTTCTAGTCGTTGAACGAGGGGTCCATTGTGAGTCAGAATACCCGACTCCCAAACGGTACTCAGCAGCGCCGTATACTCATCCAATGGTGGCAGAAACGGACGAGTTACGTAGATGGGCTGGTTGGTTCTGGTTATGTTATTCACTGGCTCTAAAGACCGCTGAAATCAATTTCGCTTGCGCTAAGGCTTCTTCTCCAAAGGCGTCAAAGTCTTGGTCATTAACGGCATCCGATACCGCGGTTAAAAAGTTCTTGAATTGGTGATCAGGTTCAATTTGTTGGCTTTCCCGTTCCCCTTGTTTCTCTAGGATAATCTCGGGTGAAAAATCAGGCTTAGCCGTAAAGGCGCGAGGCACTGTAATTTTGCCAGTCGTACCCCAAACTTCAAAATTGCATTGATAAAAGTTTTCAAAACCGAAGCCCAACAAAGCCGAAATTCCGTTGGAATCGACTAAATGCGCCGCCCCCACCGTATCGACCCCCCGCCCTAACGTATCTGTCAAAACCGCACTGCAAACCTTGAGTTCACGTCCAAGAAAATACTGAGCCGCTTTTAAAGTATACGCGCCGGCATCCAACAAGGCACCTCCGCCCAGCTCTTTTTGAAATCGGAAGTTGTCTTCCGGCAACGGCGGAAATCCAAACGCACTGCGAATCTGCCGAAGTTCGCCGACGGTTTCGTCCGCAATCAAGCGTTTCACAACCTGCATTTGGCGGTGGTACTGAAACATAAAGTTTTCGGCAAGCAAGCGGTTGCTGCGCTTGGCCGCTGCGACCATTTTCTCTGCGGCCTCAAACGTTGACGACATCGACTTCTCGACGACGACGTGTTTGCCCGCGTCCAAGCAACGGAGAACCCATTCGTCGTGTAGCTCCGTGGGTAGCGGCATATAAATCATCTGAACTTTCGGATCGTCGACTAGGCAGTCGTAACCGACTACTGCCCGCCCGCCAAACTTCTGGGCAAATTCTTCTGCCTTTTTATCCGAGCGACTCGCAATGGCCACCAATTCGAACCGGTCGCCGAGTTCAAGAATCGTTGGGATTGCAGACCTCTCTGCAAAGCTGGCGCACCCCATCACTCCAATCTTGATCTTGTTAGACATCACGTTTGCTATTCTGCGTTGAAATTCAACAGACTAATTACACTGCGAGCTTGAATATTGAGGTAGTTTGAGTACTTGATCAAATTCAGAATCTGCCGCAGGGTTACCCAGCGGAAATGGTCGGGAAAATCGAGTCGTCGAGACTCTGGAATCTGCACCACCATATTGCGGTTCTGTTCTTGAAAAAAACGACCTCCCTCTTCCGATTGCATCGTATCGACATGAACGGTCACGTCTTGATCGCTCAAAAACAGATCCAAAAACGAACGCGACGACGGCGTTTCACCAATCAACGATTCGGCGATACAACATTGAACCGTTGGCCCAATTTCAGCTTTTCCTTTTAAACCCGCTTCTGTTTTCAAATGCGCCAGGAAGTGCAAAGAACCGTTTCGTATCTGACACACAAAACCGAATAGCTCACTGTGGTTTTGCTGCATCATCGGTTGAGACCAATTGACGACTTCGCGATTCTCGATCTCGATGTTCGTGGCAATGACGCTGAAATTATGATCATCACTATCAAACTTGGATTCCGACTGTCGCCACCCTTGAACTTGGTTCAATGGTACTTGGCGGCAATCAAAATGTTTTTTGAATCGTTGAGAGGTGATCCACTCCAAGATCTCTTTGTCGGAATGGTCCGATGGGGCTCCCGGAGCCATCGATTGAAGCACTAGATTTCCAAAACGATCCGTACCGTCCGCGGTTTCCAACGGGTCTGCCGCGGAATACACATCAATGCCGCTGATCACCGACCGGCTGTCCATGTTGACCAAGTTGTCATCCGCCGCCAAAGCCTTAATCTGACCAATGGTCATCCAACAAAAATCGTCATTCTCAGGTATTTCCACCGCGGGATCGACTTCGACCACCAGATTACGATTTAGTTTATCCAAAAACCGCGTTCCCTGCTCAGACTGAAATTGATCGAAACGGCTAGTTCGGGCATCGTCGAATTGAAAAAAATCCAGATAGGCCGGCGACTTGCCACCGTGAACACGCAAGAAGTTGCTGCGTGTCGCTTGAATCGTAGGCGAAAGTTGAACCAAATTAATGTTTCCCGGTTCGATTTTTGCTTGCACAAGGAAGTGCAGGGCTCCAGAGATTTTTTGGGCGACGAAACCGAGAAATCCGATCTCGTTTTGCAAAATAATGGGCTGATCCCACTGCTTTGGCTGAAAGGGCCAATTGCGAACCTGAACACCTTCAACAGAAAAAAATTTGCCCGACTCGTGAACAAAATTGCCGGACGATGGATCTTGATGCCACTTCTGCATATTCTTGAATGGAATTTGCACGATGTCGGCAAATACGTTTTCGCGGCGATCGCGCACCCATCCACGACATTGATCCACGTCAGACAAATGACCGGACAACAATTTCGAAGATTCGAAATAGTCGGCGTTGCTGTACATGTTAAGCGGACTAATCGAGCAGGCTTTCGAGATATTTGCCATACCCACTTTTGGGTAACTGTTGCGCAACGTTCATCAGTTGCTCCGCATCGATAAATCCTTTGCGATACGCAATCTCTTCAATGCAGCCAACTTTCAAGCCTTGCCTTTCCTCGATCACGCGAACAAATGTCGACGCATCATTCAATGACGAAAACGTACCGGTGTCCAACCATGCCACACCGCGACTCAATACACCAACCGTTAGAGCGCCGCGAGCAAGGTATTCCCGATTAACATCCGTGATTTCATATTCACCACGAGCGGACGGCTTCAATTCCTCTGCAATCGCAACAACATCATTGTCATAAAAATATATGCCGGGCACCGCGTATTTGGACTTTGGTTTTTCCGGCTTTTCTTCAAGTGAGAGAACATTGCGTTGTTTGTCGAACTCAACGACTCCGTATCGCTCCGGGTCGTTCACTTTATAAGCAAAAATGACGGCACCAGTGGGATCCACTTTACTTGCGACCAAGGGACCAAAACCGGAACCGTAGAAAATGTTGTCGCCCAGTATCAAGGCAACCTTGTCGTTACCGATAAACTTTTTGCCAATCACGAATGCTTGCGCCAAACCGTTGGGCACCGCCTGTTCTTCATAAGTAAAATTACACCCAAGTTGAGAGCCGTCTCCCAATAAATTTCTGAACTGTGGCAAATCGTGCGGCGTCGAGATGATCAAAATATTTTGAATCCCAGCAAGCATTAAACTTGACAGTGGATAGTAGATCATAGGCTTGTCGTATACCGGAATCATCTGTTTTGACATCGCCAATGTGATCGGGTGCAGCCGTGTCCCGGAACCGCCTGCTAAGATTATTCCCTTCATCGTTCTTTCTTGTCTTGGTTTGCGTCGGTCAAGAATTTCAGTGCGTTCTGCTTTTAAATCGTGCCCTGTCGCTGGAGTTGATACTCACCAGACAAGATGTTCGTCCACCACGATTGGTTGTCGAGGTACCACTGTACAGTCTTCTCAAATCCGCTCTCTGGGTCTTCGCTAGGTCGCCAGCCCAATTCTCTCTCGATTTTGGCAGCATCAATGGCGTACCGCATATCATGGCCTGGCCGATCGGTCACAAATGTGATCAGATCGGAGTACGATTGCAAATTAGATTTTTGAATATCGTCCAATGAATCGTTTGCTTTAATCGGTACTTTTTTATCCAGTATCGAACAAAGCAGTCGGACCAAGTCGATATTCGTGCGTTCGTTATTCCCGCCAATATTGTATGAGTCGCCGACCTTACCTCGCTCTAAAACCGCCAAGAGCGCTTTGGCGTGGTCGGTAACGTAGAGCCAGTCCCGAATGTTTTCTCCTTTGCCATACACGGGAATTGACTCTCCCCGTAGTGCTTTTAAGATCACAACCGGAATCAGTTTTTCTGGAAACTGGTACGGCCCGTAATTGTTCGAACAATTGGTGATCAAAATCGGTAAACCGTAGGTGTCATTCCATGCGCGCACCAAATGATCTGATGCGGCCTTACTTGCGGAATAGGGCGAATGCGGATCATAGCTGGTCGTCTCGGAGAAACCCGGATCTTCTGCCCCCAACGAACCATAAACTTCGTCGGTAGAAATATGATGGAACCTAAAATCGGCTTGGCGATCCGTTGACAAATTCTGCCAGTAGGCACGAGCCGCATGGAGCAAATTGTATGTCCCCACGATGTTGGTTTGAATAAACGCACCGGGACCATCAATCGAACGATCAACATGAGATTCCGCGGCCAAATTCATAATCCAGTCTGGCTGATACTTCTGCAATGCCGATTCCACCGCATCAGCCATGGTGATGTCTAGTCGTTCGAACTGGTAGCGTTCGTTCGATTCGACATCGCGAAGTGAATCCAAGTTGCCGGCATAAGTCAACTTGTCAGCATTGACAACATGGTGGTTTGTTTCTTGAACGATCAAGCGAACCAGATTAGAGCCAATAAATCCAGCTCCTCCAGTTACAAGTATTTTCCGTGGCATCAAACTCAGATTGCTAATTTAAATGAAGGAAACAGTTGCATATGCTACTGATCTTTTAGACTCAGGCTGCTTTGGACCGCTTCTTTGCGCGCGAGCTCCATGTCATGGTCAACCATAAGCTTGGCTAGATCACGACAAGAGGTCTTGGCGACCCAGCCCAACTGTTCCTTGGCCTTAGTACAGTCGCCAAGCAACAAATTAACTTCGGCAGGTCGAAAATATCTTTGATCGATTTCAACACATTCGTTCCAGTCCCAATCTAAATGCTCTCCGACGTAATCGAGGAACTGACGGATCGAATAGGTCTCGCCGGTCGCCAATACAAAATCATCAGGTTCTTTGTGTTGCAACATCATCCACATGCCTTCGACATAGTCTTTCGCATATCCCCAGTCACGTTTCGCATCTAAATTACCAAGATACAATTTGTCTTGCAGACCAAGTTTGATCCTGGTTGCGGCGCGAGTGATCTTCCGCGTCACAAACGTTTCGCCGCGACGAGGTGACTCATGGTTGAACAAGATCCCATTGGTGGCAAACAGATCGTAAGCGTTTCGATAATTGACTGTCTGATGGAACGCGTAAACTTTCGCACAAGCGTAAGGGCTTTGCGGTCGAAATGGGGTTTCCTCCGATTGCGGTGTCTCAAACACGTCGCCAAACATCTCCGACGAAGACGCTTGGTAAACTCGGACTTCCTTTTGTTTGTTTAGCTGCCGCGCGGCTTCTAAAACATTGAGCGCTCCGCCACCGACAGCTTGCAACGTATAAACCGGAGAGTCAAACGAAACTCGAACATGACTCTGGGCACCCAAATTGTAAATTTCATCCGGCTGAACATCCAAAACCAAATTGGTCAGACTTTGGCCATCCGTTAGATCTCCATAGTGAAGAAAAATCTTGGCTTCGGAATCGTGGGGGTCGCGATAAATGTGGTCAATGCGATCGGTGTTGAACGTACTGCAACGCCGTACAATGCCATGCACTTCGTACTTCTTTTCCAGCAATAGTTCCGCAAGATACGATCCATCCTGCCCAGTAATTCCCGTAATGAGTGCTTTCTTCGACATTGTCGTCGTTTACCTACCTGACTTTGATAATGGCCAACTGCTAAAGCTTGGCGTTTATGATATTTGTGTTCGCAAAAAATAATACTCTAGGCCCGGTCTCCAAGGCCAATTTTTGTTAGTGTTGCAAGGTTTAATCAGCAAATATGCGGCTAAACCTCACGCAAAGCCTGTTTTGCCATCTCCGCCTTGAAATCCGCATACGTCATCTCGATTCCCTGGCGAAGCCCAATCTTGGGCGACCAACCCGTAGATTGTATCAAAGATATGTCGGTTCGCTTGACAGGAGTTCCATCGGGCTTAGTCGTATCTCGTTCAATGCGTCCCTCGAAACCGACAATCTCTGCAATCAACCCGGCTAACTCCGCTATTGGAATATCGGTTCCGGTACCCACATTCACCAAATTGGGTGGATTGTCTAGTTGAACCAAATGAACCAGGGCTTCGGCCAAGTCATCCACATGTAAGAATTCACGGCGGGGAGTTCCAGTTCCCCAGATCGTGACCTCCTCATCGCTTGATTCTTTGGCTTCATGAAACCGGCGGATAAGCGCCGGCAGCACGTGGCTATTGTTCGGGTGATAGTTGTCGCCGGGACCATACAAATTCGTCGGCATCGCTGAATGAAACATCACGCCGTACTGTGTCCGATAGTGCTGACACATTTTGAGACCGGCAATCTTCGCAACAGCGTACGCTTCGTTTGTCAATTCCAAAGGCCCGGTAAGCAAACAGTCTTCTGGCATCGGTTGTGGCGCCATGCGAGGGTAAATGCAAGTGCTTCCCAAAAATAAAAACCGACTCGTGCCATGCTTGTAAGCCGAGTGAATGGAATTGGCGGCCATGGCCAAATTCGAATAAATAAAATCAGCTGGATAAGTATTGTTCGCATGGATACCGCCAACTTTGGCCGCCGCAAACACAACGACGTCTGGTTTTTCGTCGGCAAAGAATGACTCAACTTGGGATTGGTCGCAAAGATCCAATTCACTTCTGTCTCGTTGCAGTACATTTGAGCATCCCAACGATTGAAGTTTCCGAACGACTGCCGATCCGACCATCCCTCGATGGCCCGCCACGTAAATTCTTGATTGGGTTATTGGAATTCCGTCAGTCATGTCTGCGCGCACTCCGTCCTTCTGGGTGACACCTGATTTGATTGTGCACCCGTTTCATTCAAAAAAGTCAACGAATATCGACAATTTTACCTACTCAATTCATCGAGAACCCCTCAAGCTATCATTAACCATTTCACATGAAAATGGGCGAAATAAAGCGATGGAACCGAATCACTGATATTTAGTGGTTCGTAGGGAATACAGCGGAATTGACCTATTTTCCGCAAACGTCCGGATTCAACGATGGGCCAGTATTTGCCGACTAATCCAATGGCTCTAGCAATGCTTCATCCAATTCCATCGAAACCCCTTGCTCCAAGAACCGAATGCTTAACAACAACCGAGTCTTTCCTTCTCTGCGCAATACGGTCCCTTCATAGTTTGCAAAGGGGCCACTGCGCACGCGAACATAATTCCCCGGGGTGAGTTTGGCTTCGGGGGTAAGCGGAATATCCGCAGCAACGATTTGATGCACCTGTTTCAAATCGTGAACCAATTGCTCTCGATCTGTAACCAAGTCACATTTTGAAATGCAGTTAGTCATCAATGCTGTCGCACGATCCGTTTCCCGGCCAAGCATGAATACATAATTTGGAAACAATGGAATGTAGGAAGTACGCAGCCGACCGTTGGGCGATCGATACCGCTTGGGCACAACCGGCGAATAACACGGGATTGATGCAGCTACAAGTTTACGTACTAGGTCTTTTTCACGGCGTGAATTCGTATAGATGCACCACCACTTTAAGGATTGGTCCGCCAACAATTGTTCGTTTTCCCAAAGGTCTGACGGAAAGATATCCGTTTCTTTTTTCAAGATGGGCATTGATAACTCACTAACCTTTGAGATGTCGTCGCAACAGCTGAGCCGGGTGCAGGGCGGATCGAAAGACTCCATCCAAGATCTGGTGCCGGCAACTATGTCCCGTCGCCGCGATTATTGTATCGAAAGTCGAATTCCGGATAGCCGGAAACAACCGTAATTCTCCGATTTGCATGGACAGGTCGTACTTGCCTTTCTCATATCCAAAAAAACCTGCCATTCCGCAACATCCGCTATCAATTTCCTCAACCTCGTTGGAACACAATTCGAGGACGCGCTGGATGGGCTGAGTTGAACCCAGGGCTTTTTCATGACAATGAGCATGGAATCTCAAAGGATGTTGTGATTGTCTGAACAACTCACCGGAGACGTGTCCATTGTCGATCTGTCGAACGAGAAATTCTTCAAACGTGGCTACCACCCCCTTCAATTTCTCGGCGTCTTCAAGCTGATCGTCTTCGACCAAATCAACGTACTCGTCACGAAAAGCCAATATCGAAGAAGGCTCGGTTCCAACTACGGACATTCCGGGTTCGAGTCTAGCGGTGACTATCGCGATGTTCTGCTGGGCACGGGCTTTGGCCTGTTTCAATCGCCCAGTCGACATCGCGGAACGTCCACTGTCGACCAATGGACTCAGAACGACTGGGTAACCCAGCGATTCCAACACTTCAATGGCTGCTATTCCAATCGTTGCATCAAAATAGTTCGTGATCTCATCACAAACGAACAAAACTTTTTTGTTGGTTTCCTCCTGCTTACAAACATGATTGCGTTGTTCAAACCAAGTACGCAACGTCGGCCGCGACAATTTGGGGAGGGACCGCTGTGGATGAATCCCCATGATGCGTTTGAAAATTGCTGCACTCCAGCGATTCTGTATGCACAGATTGGCAACCGGCTGAACATATTGCACGAGGCCACATGCGCTCGCCAAAGAACTCAAGCTTCGAGTTTTTAATGAAACGCCATTCCGCGTTTGGCTTGCGTGCAACACTTCGCTTTTTAGTTTGGCCATGTCAACATTGGACGGACACTCCGACTTACAAGCTTTGCACGACAGACAAAGATCCATCGCGTCGACGACGGTATCAAGTTCCGTGCCTCGTACGGATTCCAAATCAAAATTGGGCGACGAAACTAACTGACGCAACAAATTTGCGCGAGCACGCGTCGAATCGTACTCATTTTTGGTCGCCTGAAAACTCGGACACATGGTACCACTTGCCAAATGACTTTTGCGACAGTCTCCCGATCCACTACACGAATTTGAGGCCGCCACAAAGCCACCTTTGTCGCGGTACTTGAATATCGTGTTCGATGCAAACTGAGAATCGGTCGCCGTCGATCGAATATTCATATTCATTGCCGCCGGGGCAAAGATCTTGCCAGGATTATAAATTCCAGCAGGGTCCCAAGTCCGTTTGATCCTTTCGATCAATGCGAAACATTCGTCTCCGATTTGATGGCGGATAAATTCTGACCTCAATCGACCATCGCCATGCTCGCCACTTAAGGATCCACGGTATTTCTTGACAATCCGGGACATCGCCGCGCCGACGGGGCGCAACATTTGGAGGTGTTCAGGATTGCTGAGATCTAAATTTGGTCGCAAGTGCAATTCCCCCGCGCCCAGATGCCCATAATGAACGCATGACAACCCGAAACTTTCTTTCAACGTCTGATTCACTTCAGCAGCAAAAGCAGGGTAATCTTGGAGCGCCACCGCCATGTCTTCAATCAATGCAATCGGTTTCTCTGGACCGGTTTGGTTGTGCAACACCCCCAATCCTGCCTTGCGAAGCTCCCAAGCCTGATTCGCGGTTTCAGTTTCCAAGATTGGATATGCGTAACCCAAATTCTTTGCTTTCAATTGGCAGACCACGTCGGCAACCGTTAATTGCAGCGTGTTTCGGTCCGTCGAATCGTACTCCACCATTAAAATGGCCTTGGGGGCTCCATGAATGAAACTGAGATTCTTGTTCTGCTTCTGATTGCGCATCGCTCCAGCAATAATATTTTCGTCGATCAACTCGCAACGAACGGGGCGCTTTTCCATCAAGTATTGCGCTGCCGCCAGCGCTTCAGCCATGGAATGAAAGTGTGGGCACAATAACATCGCTCTGGTCTGGGTCAGTTTTTCGCATCGCAGTTTTAGATCAGTAACAAACAACAATGTGCCTTCCGACCCGGCGATCAACTTGGCCAAACAAAATTCATCGACGCCACCGAATGGGATCGTTTTCAATAAAGCATCAATGGCCAAGCCCGTATTGCGGCGATGAATTTGTGGGTTCGGGTAATTCTGCGCAATCGCTTGGCGGATTGTCGGTTTGCGCAGTTCGTCGCGCAGCTGTCGATAAATTTCACCTTCCAAGCCTCGTTTTGAACATCGTGATTCGAACGACTTGGCATCGGCGGGGCCCAAAGTCACGTAGGTGCCATCGCTGAGCAAGCCTGACACCTCCAACACATGATCACGTGTCGTTCCATACCGAATCGAGTTGGCGCCGCAGGAGTTGTTTCCCAACATCCCGCCCACGGTCGCCCGATTGGCAGTAGATGTTTCCGGCGCGAACCAAAGTCGGTAGGGCTCAAGTTTACGATTGAGCTCATCGCGCACGACACCAGGTTGCAGTCGAACCCAAGATTCTTCGAGATCGACTTCCATGACTTGGTTTAAATACCGCGAAACATCAACGACGATTCCGCTGCCGACGACCTGGCCGGCCAATGACGTTCCTGCGGCCCGCGGGATCAAACCGACTTGCGCTCGATGTGCGAACCGAATCAATTCGCGAATATCTTCGTTCGAATTGGGAAACGCCACTGCCAGCGGGATCTCTTCGTAGATCGAAGCATCGGTCGCGTAAATCCGTCGGATGGCTAACTCCGATGAAAAACGGTCACCTAACTTCTGCTTCAGAGAAGCGAGTTGATTGAGCAACTTTGTTTCGGTTCGATTCACAATTCACCGAGCAGGATCGACTAACAGTGTCAAAGTTTAACGAATAATCGCTTTGCAACGCCCAAGTTCCGATAAAACGGCTTATTCGCGATGCACCTTTTAATCCCGAATCGCCGGTAATTTCGATAATTATGTCGTATCGGTGTCTCGTTGTTAACGATCCAAATGATTCGTCAAAACTGTCCAATTCGCTGGCTGGTCGTGATCACGGCAATTTGTCTGTATCCCGGCTGTCGGTTTACCGCCCATCGCGACTGCTGCAAGATTGACACTCGCGTTGCAGACATGCAGCCGATTGTGGACTCTCAATCATGCTTTGGCTCGGTCAATTCCGACTTCCAAGGCATCACCGATTTGAAAAACACCCCACCGTTTTCCGTCAAGGAATTTCTAAACGGTTCATCAGTCGCCTTGGAATTGGAGCAATGTTGTTGTATCGCAGCAATCAACGCTCCACTTGCCGATGCCATCGATCGGGAGAGAAAGGCCTCGTGTTGCACCAACGGCTACAATGGTTGTCTCGACCGGTTTCTTGCTGGCCAAGCACTGCAACAACGCAACAAGGCGGCAGGCGCTGCTGGAGAATTGTTCCTGCGACTCGTCGAAATCCACCTTCAGCAAGAACTGATCCACAAGTCGTTCGCTCGGCTGAATGAACTGCGAGAAGCCAGTCGATTCGCAGCCGACCAAGGGTTGGCGACCGACAATGCCGAAGAAGAACTGGACGCCAATCGAATATCACTTGGTCGCAAACTTCTACACGCCAAAAAAAGCCAACTCGAAATCACCACCAAGCTGAGTGCGTTGTTACAAATCGAACCTGGATGCTTAAAGATCGTTGAACCAGTATTTGATTTGTTTCCCGTTTACGAAGAAGTCGATGTTCAAGACGAAATCCAATTGGCGTTTACGACGCGCCCGGATTTAAAGAGCTTTTCAAAGTCATGTTGTGGTGTGGATCCAGAGTGTTTTCTTGTCTTGACTCAGTTGGATCCCCGTCTCGGTGTTGGTTTGGCGAGTCAGATTAAAAAGTGTTTGCTGTTGCAACAGCTGAAGCTTAAAAACGCCCCCGCCCAAGGAATTCGCAAACAACAAATGCAAGAACTCAAGTCTGCTCGACAGGAGCTGATCCGTGTTGCAGTTACCGACGCGGCTATCGCAATGGAGACAGGGTATCGAGAATTGGTCCTCGAAAACGCCGATTTGCAGCGCTTGCAACAACGTGAAGCTGCTTTATCGGCTGCCTCTGAGTTGGATCCGCAAGGAACATTTGTGCAATCGATTCAGAACTGGGTCCTGCAGCAGTCCGTCCGTTCCCGACGTATCTCGTCTGCGATCGAGTATGAAATCGCCAAAATCGAGTTGCTTGAAGCCACCGGTCAATGGATCGACATTTGTGGCCTTCGCCCATCGGACTCATCCTGCGACTGTTGTTCCCGATAATCGGCACAACTATCATATCTTAAGATCGGTTTTTGCGCCGGTTGTGTTCATCCGGTCGAATTCAATATTCGTCGAAATCGGCGCTTAGATTGCCGATGGATCTGGTGATGCGAAATACCTGCTGAGAAACAGCTTGATGGGTTGCCAAAGGAAATGCGGAACTTCTTAATTTTCTTACTGATTACCGTCGTCGGGGCAAGCGGTTGGCTCTTGGGAAACCAGGCCGCCCGAAAATCCGCAGCCGTGAAAAATGACGAAGACATTGCGACTCCTGTCATTGTTCGCCGACCGACTGTGATTCGTGCGATCGGAAAGCTGGAACCACAAAACGGAATTGCCAAGGTCTTCGCGCCCCAAGGCGAGCGTATCGACTCGCTATATAACTTGAACGTCGGGGATCGAGTAACAGCTGGACAACCGGTCGTGAAACTGGCCAGCCTGGAAATTCGCCAGCTCGAACTGAGAGTCGCACAAGCGAAACAGTACGACGCGATGCGTCAAATGAAATTTGAAGAATCCAAAGGCAAACAGAAACAAGCAGGCGCCGCGTTGGCGGTCGCTGATGCAACCGCCATCAACGATCAAATCGCAGTCAAAGGGGAAGCCCTGGCATTGCTTCACCGCCAACGTGCGGCCGCCCAAGACCAACTCGTTCGATTGGAAAGCCTAAAATCCAATGAATTGACCGCCAATATGATTGGTCAAACCGATTTGGAAAAGCAAAGACTCTTGATCGCACAAGTCCAATCGAAGATCGAAGCAGCCAAAACCGAGATCAAATTGGCTACTGAAAAAGCAGATCGCGCTCGCCAAGCCGCGCAACTTGAATTGGATGCCGCGGCTATGGCGGTCCGCGATGGTTCGAACGCGATGTTCCCGCATGCCACACTGGACAGTGCAATCGATGCAGCTCGAAAGGCCGTCGAACTAAGTGAAATCAAAGCACCCGTAAGCGGCGAGATTCTCGATATCATCGTTCGCCCCGGAGACACCGCCGTCAATCAACCCGTTTTGTTGATCGGCGACACCGAGAAAATGGTTTGCGTCGCGGAGGTGAACGACGTAAACCTGCGCTACATCAAAACAGGCAACAACGCTATCGTAACAAGCGTTGCATTGGGAAAACCGATTTTGGGCAAAGTCATTTCCAACGGAATGATGATCGGCCCGCCGTCAATGAAAGACCCCAATCCATTCGCCAGCGTCGATCGCAAGACCGGTCGCGTCACCATTTTGCTCGACGATTCCGCCGAGATTCGAAATTTTGTCAACCTTCAAGTCGATGTTGAAATCGACCTGGGCGTCGAAAACGAGTAATATGCAATCGTTGCTCCGAGTGATTGGTGACCCGCATGACGACTCCGCTTTCGATTTATAACCTGATTCACGGTGGTTGGCGGACCGTTCTTTCGGTTGTCGGAATAAGCATCGCAATTATTCTGATTTTTATGCAGCTCGGCTTCCTGGGAGCCGTGACCGACACCGCAGTCGTGTTTTATGACGAAATGGATTTCGATTTAATTGCGTGCTCGCCAGACTATTACAATTTTGTCGACAGCGGTCGCTTCGATACGCAACACCTTCAAACGCTAAAGTCTCACTCGGCCATCGCGGACGTAATGCCGTTGCACGTCAGCTTGGGCAAATGGAACTATGCCGAAAAGGAAGTTCAAAGAGGCATGTTGATTATCGGCATCGATGCCAACAACAGCCCTTTTACCAATCAAACCGTCGTCGACAATCTCAGTTTATTACAACGTGATGGAACGATTTTGGTGGATCGCACTTCACGTCCTCGTTTTCTAGGTGTCAACAACAAAGAATCTTTTGCTGAAACACAAATCGGTTTGGAAATTGAATTAAATGGAGTCGCCTGTCAATTGGCTGGACTGTTCGACATTGGAACTGGGTTGGCGGCCGACGGTGCCACGATCGTCAGTGAAGATCTTTTCCGAAAAATAATTCCTGGTTACTCACGAAATCAAGTTGCTATGGGATTGATTCAGCTACAACCGGGCACGGATTTAGAACGGGCGAAACAGAGCATTCTACAGAGTTTTCCCAAGGCTGCAGATTTCGACCAGTTTTCAATTGACATTTTGACGCGGCAAGAATTGGAAATTCGTGAAAACGCGTATTGGCAATGGGGCACCCCGATCGGTTTTATTTTTTTGATGGGTGCGATCGTCGCTTTTATTGTTGGTGCCATTATCGTCTATATCGTTCTATCGTCCGACATTGCCAAACAAATTGGAGAATATGCAACGCTCAAAGCCATGGGTTATCGCAACCAATTCTTATCCAAAACTGTGATGGAACAAGCTTTTGTGTTGGCATTTGTCAGCTACGTTTGTGCATTGGCAATCTCCTCGGTGTTGTACCAAGTCGTCGGTGATTTGGCCAAGCTCCCAATCACAATGACCACGTTGCGTATGGTTTTGGTGTTTGGCTCTTCGTTGTTGATGAGTTTCTTGTCCGCGTCAATCGCCATGCAAAAACTGCGTCAAGCCGACCCGGCAGATTTGTTTTAAGGAAAATCGTGTATCTATTGCAAGCAGCAAAACTGGCTTGGGCAAACACGACCGAAGATTGGGCTCGGTTGTTTGTACGTTGTGCCGGAATTACTTTCGCGGTGCTGTTAATGTTTATGCAGACAGGTTTTCGCAATGCGCTGTTCGATAGCAACGTTCGTATCGCTGAACAAATCGATTCCGATTTTGTTATCCGCACCAAAACGCGATTCATGTTATCATCTGGGCAATTGATGCCGATCGACAAAATTATCACCGCACGCAGCGTGCCGGGAGTTGAAGATGTACAGCCGGTTTTTTTCGAGAATGTCGTGTCGCATCTCAGGAAGCGAGGCAAACCCGCTCGGCGCATTCGCGTTATCTCATTCGATCTACATAGCCCAGTTTTCGACAATCTGGGGATTCGGCGCTTTTCCAATCGATTGAATGCTCCGGGAACAGCCATCGCGGACAAAAAAAGCAAACCCATGTTTGAGTTTAATTCCGAGACGTGCCATTCAAAAGGCAGCACCTACGGCGAGCTTTTTAAAAAGCAAATTCGAATCGTGGGCTGTTTCAACTTGGGAATCGATTTCTCGAACGACGGCAACATCTTTATGACGCCCGCTAATTTCTCTAACTACTTTCCCCACCGAAGTATTAATGCCAAGGCAGACTACGGGCTCATCCGAGTCGAAGAAGGGGTCGATCGGGAACAAGTCCTTCGAGATCTGAAGCAGCAGCTCGGACCACATGTGATCGTCAATACGAAACAAGGCTTCTTGAAGTCGGAACGCGATTTTTGGGGCAAAAGCACGCCAATTGGCTTGATTTTTAGTTTCGGTACGTTGATCGGTTTTGTGGTCGGTCTGATTATTTGCTATCAAGTCTTGGCAACCGATATCGGCGATCACATGGCTGAGTTTGCGACGTTCAAAGCGATGGGCTTTCCGACTTCGTTTTTTGGAGCCGTCGTGGTCATCCAAGCGCTCTTCATGTCGGTAATTTCATTTTTGCCCGGCATGGCCATCACGCTGTTGATTTTTGGATTCGTGAATACGTTTTCGGGTTTGATCATGTTTTTGAATTTCCAACGCGCTTCTACCGTGTTGCTGCTGACCATGGCAATGTGTGTGGTTTCGGGAATCATTGCTTTGCGAAAACTGCTATCGACTGACCCTGCCAACCTGTTTTAGGAACTCAACATGATCCAACCCGTCGTCAATGAGCCCGTTATTTCCGTCAGTGGACTCAATCATTTTTTTGGCAATGGCGACGCGCGGACCCAAGCGTTGTTCGAAAACAACTTGAAGGTAGGCCGCGGCGAAATCGTCATTATGACTGGACCATCGGGCTCCGGAAAAACCACGTTGCTGACACTGATCGGAACGCTTAGAACCGTGCAAGACGGAAGCCTAAAAGTCTTGGGCGAAGAGTTGAACGGCATGTCCGTCAACGGCATCAATGAGATTCGTAAAAAGATTGGATTTATTTTCCAGGCGCACAATTTGTTCGGCTCGCTTACGGCGTTTCAAAACGTTAAGATGGCAACCGAGTTGGTCGGCATGAATGCGACAGAAGTCCAACCAAAAATCGAATCCATGTTGACCCGCCTGGGCTTGGGCGAACGGATCCACTATAAACCGGGTTCGTTGTCCGGTGGGCAAAAACAGCGCGTCGCGATTGCCCGCGGATTAATTCATCAACCGCGGATCATTTTGGCCGACGAGCCCACTGCCGCGCTCGACGAAAAATCAGGGCGTGAGGCAGTCACGCTGTTTCGAGAAATGGCTGACCGGGACGGGTGCACCGTGCTGATTGTTACCCATGACAATCGAATTCTGGATGTCGCGGACCGAATCATCAACATGGTCGCCGGCCATATCAAAAACGACAATCATGTCCGCACCACCGAAAAAGTTTGTGAGTTTCTCCACCAAACAGAATTTTTTGCGGACTTAACCCCCCGCACGCTGACGGACATCGCCAATCAAATGGAAACCCGAGAATACTCTGCCGGAGAAGCCATCGTCACCGAAGGCGATGAGGGCCATGAGTTCTTTATGATTGAGTCGGGCAAAGTGCTTGTCAAAACCGCTCAGGCCGGCAACGTACCCATCAATGAATTGGGAGCTGGTCGGTACTTTGGGGAAGTAGCTCTGATTAAAGATCAGCCGCGGAATGCCTCCGTCGTAGCCGCCGAAGACACCGTCTGCTACGTATTGGATCGCGAGGAATTTCGCAATGTGATCGATCAGAGTGATTCGTTTGACGCGGAGATCCGAAAAGCATTGTTCGCGCGTACCAACTAGCTGAGTCCGTTGCAACTTTTCGGTAACAACAACTATTTCGAAACTCAACCGCGGCGCAATGAGTAGCTCTTGGTTGGAACTATCGTAGCTTTGTTATTGCGCTAGTCCGATGTACTGTCCCAACTACGAAGAAGTGAAAAGACGATCTCGTTGGACTTCAAAGCATTGAATTTTCGAGGCAACGGCGGATACAAACTCACCGGCTGTAAATCACCAATCGAGTTCAGCCAGGACGCTCGAGTTTTGCCTACTCATTGGCAGATTTGTTCGAACTTTCCAATGAATCACGATGTAAACTTGTATAAATCCCCAAGTGCCGCGTTTCTTGCAACTGTTTAGCTCACGCAGCAATCAACGTATGGAGAAAGCCATGAAAAACACCTTACAGAAAACCTCTTACTTGCTCGTCTTGTTGCTGGTTGCGTGGATGCAGCCGGCGACCGGACAAACTGAAAAAGAAACAGACTCAAAGGCCGTCGATAAAATCGACGCCAAACAGGAAACCGACGAAGAACAGGAAACCGACGAAGAGTTGCCCGGCGTCCGACAAATCAATCTATCCGGCAACTACGTGGATCTCGTTCAACCAGCGAGTTTTGATCCCACACAGTTATTAACCGGTGGAGGCCCTTCTCAAAAATCGTTCTTCAAGTTAATCGACTTTGTTGACGACTTGACCACCGACGACAAATTCGATTATGTCGTATTCGATCTTTCCGCACCGTTCTCGATGAATTCCTCTCAGCTGGATCAACTTTCAAGACATTTGAGAAAACTTAGTGAAGCGAAAGCGACCTACGCTTGGTTGGAAAACGCTGGCAACGCAGCGCTATCCGTGGCCGCTTGTTGCGACAAAGTCTATTTGGCAGATTTCGGAGGCATCGACATGCCATCCAACTCGATGCAAACCATGTTTTTTGGTGATGCGTTTGATTTATTGGGAGTGCAAGCGTCGGTAGTTCGGGCCGGTGACTTCAAAGGAGCCGTCGAACCGTTCCTGAATGCGAAAATGAGTTCACACCTGCGCGACCATAACATGGCCATGCTTGAGTCGATCAACAACACGCTTGTCGAGCGAATCGCCCGTGGGCGTGGCATCAATAAATCAGACGTTCGTGATTTGCAGCGGGAAAGAATCTTGATGCCTCATGAAGCGCTCCAATGCGGATTGGTGGATGCTACGGCCCCCTATGGTTCCATGCAAGAAACGATCAAGAGCGACATTGATGAAGACGTGGAGTGGGTGACACCCAAGAAGGCCAAGAAAAAAGACATGTCCGTCTTCCAGCTAATGAGCGAAGTGATGTCCGGACCATCCAGGTCACGCAAATTTAAAAAGAACACCATCGCGATTGTTCATCTAAGTGGGGCGATTGTGGATGGCAAGAAAAAGTCTCCGGGCTCAATCGTCTCGGGTCCCACCGTTGCCATGATCGAACAGTTGGCCCTAGAAGAACGTGTCCAAGGCGCTGTCATACGAATCAATTCGCCCGGAGGAAGCGCAACAGCGAGTGAAGCGATCCGACAAGCCCTGTTGAAATTGGTTGCAGCCAAACCAACCGTCGTCTCTATGGGTAATGTGGCAGCTTCCGGCGGTTATTGGGTCAGCTGCATTGGCACACCTGTGTTTGCGGAACGCGGAACGATCACCGGATCCATCGGAGTCTTCTCCTTGAAAATGAGTGCAGGAGCTTTGATGAGAAGAATCGGTATCCATATGGAAAACATCGCATTGGACGACTCGGCCAATGCTTTTGCCTTGGATCAAGCTTGGTCGGAAGCGGATGTCAATCGCATGCAAAAGATGATCGATCTGGTCTACGATCGCTTCCTCGATTTGGTCAGCGACGCACGTGGTATATCCGTCGACGATCTTCATCAATTGGCCGGTGGACGAGTTTGGTCCGGTGCGCAAGCCTTGGAAAGAAACCTGGTCGATCACATTGGCGGCATCGACGATTGCATCGCATTGATTGCGAAAAAGGCGAAACTTGGAGACGACTACAATGTCGCTCACCGACCGCTTTCGAAATCGGGAGTCGATATCAGCAGTCTGCTCGGTAGCGGGGATGGAGAAGAGATTTTTTCGAACTTGCCGGCAGCTACCATACATTGGCTCCAACGTTCGGGTGTAGAACTAAATCAAACTCGATTGATTTTGAATGACAGTCTTCGCAGCCGGGGCAAACCGACCGCATGGTTGATGATGCCGTTCGAACTAACCATCCAAAACTAGACTCTGGCCCTGGAACATTCGCTGGTGGCCAATTGGTTACCAGCTTAACCCGTTGGCTTCGTTTCGATTGCGTTATCGACTATTCAATAGTTGATCGTACATCTGATACTGATCACAACCGGTTGAGACGTTCAAATTTGCGCGGTTGGTAAAGAAATTAAGTTGAGCAATCGCATATTCAATTGCCGCCGCCAACTCTTGCTGTTCCCGAAGAATGATTTCAAATAAATCGACATCGCCTGAGTTCAGACGATCACGGGCTGCACCGGCCAATACTTGCGCCAGCTCAAAAGCACGTTTTGCTGCTTGAACTTGTTCGCGCGCGGCCACCGTAAGTTGATAATTTTGGCGCACTTCGGCTTCAATTTTCTGTTCGAGCAATCGTCGTTTAACTTCCAGTTGCCTTCGTTTACCGCACAGGGAACGGATTTTACCTCGCGCTTTCCGGCGTTGGAGATCCTGGGATAGAAACAGCCCCGCGTCAATTTGGAACTCGTCTTTCTCGTCAAAAAACACAAACA
Organism: Mariniblastus sp.; assembly: GCA_965263475.1. Classification (GTDB taxonomy): domain Bacteria; phylum Planctomycetota; class Planctomycetia; order Pirellulales; family Pirellulaceae; genus Mariniblastus. Next base: position 3,792,679 of record OZ253677.1, on the reverse strand, counting down.
GGGTTTGCGTGGAAGAAGAGGCCGCGGCTGAAGCGCTCGTTGGGCGACCAAAATCTTGCGACGCCGCGACTTGAGCATTCAACTTTGGCAACAAATCATTGTTGGCCTTTTCAATGTCAATTGCAATTTTGCGAATATCAAGATCAATCAAGTTGATTTCAGGGCGGCAACTCAACGCGTCCGCTACAAATGCTTCGGTCAACCGAGAGAACTCAAAATTGGTATCGCCAAAATTTGGGACCATCGATTCGTCTGGGATTAACGGCATCCCCGTTGAATCCCGCAGGTACAATGATAACTTGATGGCCGCTTGATCGAGTTTGGCCTTACTTTGGATCAACTTGACTTGACGGCTCAAGATACTTCGATCGTTGTCGGTCTTGGCAATGCGTTCTAAATCTTCGGCCGCGATTCTTTCTTCGATGCCCTTGATTCTATCCTTAGCAACCAGCAACAGTTGTTTGCTACGATTATATATCTGCCCAGCCGCTACCCAACTCCAGTAAGCGATTTCGGCATCGCGAAAAACTGCCAGCAGTCGTTGTCGCACAGTTGGCTCAACCGCATTGCGTTTCAAATTGGCCTGCCAGAGCGCGACTCGGCGCTGATCGATCTGCTTTCCGCGGAGCAGCGCCCAATTCGCACCAAATTTTAATTCGCCGCCAGCGTTGGTATTGCGTTCCAAATACCAAGGCTCAATATCACCGCGTCCAAAACGATATCCGGCGAACAACGAACCGCCTTCAAACGTCGGCTGCTCGACACCAAACTGACTTCGGTACGTTTCATAAAATCCGACTGGTGTGTTTTCACTGTTTGCTTTCAGTTTCGTATCAAAGCTACCTTGGGCTGTCTGGAATTCACCCTCGGCTATATCAAACTCCTGCATTACCTCTTCGATTTCCGGGTAGAAATCCAACGTGGTTTGAAGAACCGACAACAGCCCAATTCCGTTCGAGTTCGCACTCGATTCTTCATCTAGTTTTGATTCCAAATTGAAATCCGGCTCAAAATCTGGAACGCGAGAATCCTGCGTTGTACCCGAATCGAATTGCGCGAGCGCGCCCCCGTCTTGGCTTGCCACATCGGACTGCAAATAGCTAGTCACTTGCTCGGTAGCCGCCGGATTCACCGGGTCAGCATTCTCGGATTGGTCACCTGACTGGGCACGGGTTGTCATGGAAGCCGCCCGACTCAGATCAAGATTGGCCGCCGCACCCGTTGTTGTTGATTCGGGCCAACCCAGCTGACTGGTTGACGATTCACTTAACTGGCAACCGACCGTCGGAATCAAGATCGCCGCAGCGATTGAAGCGAAGAGAACACGAAAGACCACACGCCCTATTTTGGTAGCTTTGGAGTTTTCATTTTCTCTTTTTTCGGTTCGTCTTCGGAGACGATCACTGGGAATCCGTTCAATTGTCGCCATATCTCGTAGCCCAACGAGACGCGACGCAACATTACCCACCCATTGGCACGGACGCCCTGTCTCAAATATCGGTCGGATGGCCATTCTTGATCGTCAATTTCACTAGGGGTTACAAGGATTCTAAATTCACCTTTTCCATTGTCCGTTGCATCAACCGTCGCAACCGTGCCGGAAAAAGTTCCTACTGCTACCGACGGCCAGCCCGCGAACTGAACCGCTGGCCAACCTTCGAACTGCAATCGTACTTCCTGGCCGATTTGTACCAACGGCATATCGTTGCCGACCACGTGCAACTCGACCGCTTTTCGGGTCGTGGCTGGAACAATCATTAACAGGGGATCGCCTTCCTTTACTGTGTCGCCAAGTTCGTTGACATTCAACCGAAACACCGTACCATCGCGGGGTGCCTTGATAACCAAGCGTTCCAGTTCCTGCAGTTTGATGTTCAAATCGCCCCTCTCTTTGCGAACCGTCGCGATTTCGCCCAAGGCTTGTTGCTCCATCGCCTTCGCATAATCGATTTTGGTTTGGGCCACCCGTTTTTGCTCTTCCAATTTGTTCTCTTTGGCGAGCACTTCTTTTTCCAGTGCGGTCACATCCCGTTGGACGGATTCGAGTTCGGCAGTGGCGACGTCCCATTCTTTTTTTAACTTCTCAACTTCCTTCTTCGGTTTATATCCTTTTTTCCAAAGCCCTTCTTGACGGTCATGATTCAATCGGGCTTGAAGCTCTTTGGCCGTATAGGCGGGAATCAGTTTCCGTTTACTCTCGAGCTTTGCTTTGGTCGACTCAATCAATTCGGTAGCCGCCTTAACGGTGTATTCGCGAGCCTCTGTAAATCCAATAATATTTTGTGCATACGCCTCGGACTTAGCCTTGGCCGTGTCCTCTTTGGTGTTCAATTCGTGGATCTGAGCCTGAATTTGCTGAACGATGTCCCCAGCAAACGGTTGTATCTCGAGCAAGTAATCGCCTTCTCGGACTTGAACCCCATCAACCAATCCTTCCGCTACGTGTTTTATGATTCCTTTTGCCGTCGCCTTGACCGTTTGCTCTCGTTCCTGTGGATCGAAGGCAACGACTTCACCCGTTCCACGTGATGTTTGCTGCCACGGCAGGAAACCCATCGCAAAAATGCAAACTGCTAAACCAACCAGCAACAGCTTCGCCAAACGGCTGGCAAATTGTGACGATTGCACAAGGTGAATCGTTGCCGTATCCCGCGTCAGAACTGGTGCCGTCGGGCTGGAACCTGTATTTGTAATCATCGGCATGCCACTCAAATTCGTTAACCTTCAACACCTAACCAAATCTCACTTGACTAACCGTCAAACTCTTCCAGCAACCAGTTTGCCTTCTTCAAATCAACACATTTATTTGACCAACGAGCAATGGAACGTCGACCGGTAGCGATAATTATCGTTGTGGTCTCGGCAAAACCATTCAAGCATGGCAGCAAGTCTTCCGCTTCTTCATCGCTCAAGCGATCCAACAGGCCATCAACAATCAGGATTCCAGGTTTCGTGATCAACGCCCGCGCGACCACCAGACGAATGGCTTGATCGGGAGACAATGGGTATCCTGAAATACTCAGTCGCGTTGCAAAACCTTTTTCTAAACCTACCAAAGTGCGACGTAAACCTAAACGATTAACGATTTCATTGACCTCTGCTGAGCCCACATTCGCGCGGCCCAGTCGCAAATTTTCGTCAACCGTTCCTTCGAATAACTCGATCTCTCTTACGAGGCTTATTTTTTCCTGAAGCGACTCGGCCGCGATAGCATCGACGCGGAAATCATTGAGCAAGACATGGCCGTTGGAAGGTTTATCTTGCCCAACAAAAACTTCGATGAGCCGTCGACGCTGAAGACCGGATGGCCCATACAACGAGTAGATATCACCCGCCCCAAATTCAATATCAACATTTGCCGGCGAACCATCGTGCTGGAAATCGATCAAAGTCATGCTGTATGCGCCAGGCTGACGTACGATCTGGAGTTTATCACTTGTTTCGACCGGTAAATCGAAGAGCTTGCCCAACTTGTCAACCGACGCCATCAAATCATAAAAGTTCTCCAAGTCTTTTCCGACTTTGGCAAAAGAACCCAAAATCACCGTGACAATCAATTCCGCAGCTACCAATTGTCCCAAGTTCATTTGACGTTCAATCACTAGATAGCCGCCCAGGGCCAATAGAACCGTTGCCGCAATGACCTGCATCGTCATCGCAAAAGTAATCTGGCGAATCAAAATTTGGAAATGCAATTGGCGATGGTTGATGTACCTGGCCGCAAGCTCGTCAGCTCGATTAATCGCGAAACCAAGTCCGCCATTGTATTTGAATGTTGATGGGTGCCGGACAATCTCTTGCAGCCATGCCGCCGTTTCATATTTGGATTGAGACTCATCAATCGCTGTTCGAACAGCTCCCCGACCAATAAAGTACAAGACCACCGTCATCATAATCAGCAAACCGATGTCATAGCCCAACAAAAATGGGTGATAGAACGCAAGTACCGTCAATCCAATGATTGTCTGCAAGGCCAACATCAGCGTATCGAGCAGAAGTTTAGCCGTGACTTTTTGTACCGTCACGATATCGAAAAAGCGGTTAACCAATTCTGGACCGTGGTACTTTTGCCAAGTTGCCAGCGGGACTCTGGTCAAACGATACGACAAGTCCTCAACTGTGCGCACAAACAGCTTGCGTTGAATGATTTCAGCGACGACCGACAACAAGACCTTTAGCCCAGCGCGAAAAGCCAGAAAAACCATGACGATCAAACTCAGGACAATTAGCGGTTGAAGATAACGGCCGAATGCGATCGTGTTTACGATTGCTTCAACAGCTAAAGGCAGAGTTAGACTGAGCAACCCCACAACCAGGGAGAACACCAGGATGTTGCGGATATCGTTGCCGTCCGGCTTGAGCATTGCCACAAACCGCCGCAACGGCTTGATGGGCTCACGTGTCTCCCCCGTTTGATAGTGAAACCGGGACGCATCTTCAGCCAATAACAATGGCTGGATGAGGTACCAACGAGAATCCGGGCAGGCAGCAATCTTTGCCCGCAGAACTCTTGAACTCACTTCCTTGTTCTGGCCATCTTCGAAAATGGTGAACTTGCCACCCGATTCGGAAGCCATGATCAGTAAAGGTTCGAAATCCGGAGAGCAAAACGAACCAATCATCACCGGACCGGTGTTCTCGACAGTGTTCCGGATATCACGGATATCCCCGTTAAGCTCGCGAAACCTGATCCCGAAACTGCGACCGACCAGATTCATCCGGTCGCATTCATCAAACCTCGTTCGCTCATCATCCATGTCGGCCAGGCTCGGCAATAGACGATTCGCCGCAAATGCGATGCTAAAATGCTCGCAAATCCGACGGATCGTCGCCGAAATCTGTTCCGTATTAAAACTTGGATTACCGACCGAACTCATACAACCTGCCAAACAAATACCGTTGGGTTACCCGCGACTATGGAATATACGTCACTTTGAATTGGAAGGAAAAGCAGTATTTGATAACTAGAACGATAGAAAAAACCTACTCATTTCGGATTTCTAATAGACCGACCAAATGATGATCAGCGCGGTTGTCGCAGTTATCAGGCTCAGTGGGATTCCACACCGAAAATAGTCGCGTGGCAGGTAGCCTCCGGGTCCCATCACCATCAAATTGGTTTGATAGCCGATAGGCGTTACGAATGACAGCGAAGCAGCGATAGCGACCGCCACGATTAATGGGCGCGACTCCATCCCGGCCGTGCTGGCAATTGACAAAGAAATGGGGATCATGATTGCCGCGACAGCCGTATTGGATATCAATTCGGTTAATACCATTGTCGTAACATAAGTGGCCACCAACAACAAAAACGGATTCCCGGATACCCAAAGCACCGAACCAGCAATCAGGTCGGCCGCACCACTCGAACTCATGGCTTCACCCATCCCAATCGCGAAAGCAATAGTCATCAACAGTTGGATATCTAACGAATTGCGGGCGTCTGACAATCGAATGCAACGCGATCCTACCATACAAGCGATCGCGGCAAATGCCGCCACCGGAGGGTAGGCCCAGGTCGAACCGCCGCCAAGCAAGTTGCCTGCAATCAGCCACGCAATCATGCCAAGCATAATCAAGGATGCCAACCAAGCTTTGTCGTGTCGCCGAACTTCCGCGCCCCCCAGCGGCCGGACCAGTGAGAATTCGCGACTGTTCCGGTAGCTTTCGGCCAGCTTATTTTTGGTCTGGATCAGCAATGTATCTCCAGACTGCAAAACAATGTCGCCTATTTTGCCTCTTAATCGCATCCCGTTTCGATGAATCGCAACGACGGCGGCCGCGTACAACTTGCGAAACTCGGCTTGCCGAATCGACCGACCGACCAGTGGTGACGATCGAGACAAGACGACTTCGGTCAGGTATTTTCGCACCACAGATTTAGAATGGAAATCGAACTCAAGGGTTTCCGAGGGAAGCATCCCCGGTATTTTCTCAAGTTCCTCAATCGTTTCGACCGCGCCGGTAAACACCAATCGGTCACCCGCCTGTAACCTCTCTTCTGGAACAATCGGCGTTATCACTTCACCATTGCGATCAATCTCAATCAAGAACAGGCCCGTCAAATGGCGAAGCCCCGCGTCCTCCACAGACGAGCCAATCAGTTGACAGCCATCTGCTACTGTCATTTCAATCAAGTACTCGCGTCGATCCTCCTCGAACGATTGCGATGGTTCAATGCGTTCGGGAAGCAGTCGATGTCCATGCAAGATCATGTATAGCAATCCGACCACAGCGCAAGGAAGTCCGACCGCACCAATCTCAAAAAAGCCCAACGGCTGTACCTGCGGGTCCAACGCGTGAAATTGGTTGAGCTGAGCTTGCACCACTAAAGTTGTACTCGTGCCGATCAATGTGCAAACGCCGCCCAAGATCGAAAAGTAACTTACCGGAATGAGCAACTTGGATGCGGAAACACCGTTTTTGCGACACCAATCTATCGTCATCGGCAAACACATCGCGACGAGCGCCGTGTTCAACACGAACGGCGACGAAGCCACCAACACGACTCCTAACCGTCGCAGCGCAGACGCAGGCGTTCGCGCACCACCAAGTAACTGCCGACCCAACCAATCGATCACGCCACTCGTCCGTAAGCCAGCCGTCAACGCCAACAGGGCGCCGATCGTCAGCACCGCCGGGTTAGCGAAGCCCGAAAATGCTCTATCGGGAGTCACAATACCCAAAATCGTCAACAACAAAACGCCGCTCATGAACAAGAAGTCAAGCGGGATCCGACGGGTCAAAATCAGCGTGACAAACACCCCGATGGTGGTGGCCATTACTATCCAGGGGTGGAATTCCGGAGAGATCAAACGTTCGTCCAATGACTAAAAAACAAGTATCTTTCTTTAGTTTAAGCGGGATCCAGCTGATCAAGAAATACCAATCATCCGACAACGCCCGTAGAATATCTCTACGTTTGTTTCCTTCTGCAACGGCGCCTCTGCATGGAATGGCTCAACTATCATCATTTGTTTTATTTCTGGATGGCGGTCAAAGCCGGCACGATTTCCGGAGCCGCAGAATTGCTCCATTTAGCGAGACCGACGGTTGCAGCTCAAATTCGAGAGTTGGAGAAATCATTCTCCCAAAAACTTTTCAAGAAACAGGGACGCGGCCTGGTGTTAACCGAATTCGGTACTCAAATCCACAAGTATGCCGACGAGATTTTTTCGATAGGTCATGAGTTGCGTGAATTCGCAAAAACCGGCCACACCGGCAACCGAAAAAGATTTGTCGTAGGCTTACCAGATGTGGTTCCGAAACACATCGCTTTCGAGTTGCTCAAACCGGCTCTGCATATGCCGGATCGCCCGCGCACGGTTTGCTACGAAGGTAAATTGTCAGAGTTGCTGACCGACTTGGCGCTCCACAAGCTCGATCTAATCATTTCCGATGCGCCCGCTCCGCTAACGATGGAATTCAAAGTGTACAATCACAAACTGGGCGAATGCGGCCTTTCGATGTTGGCCGTGCCAGCGATTGCGAGACAGTATCGAAAAGGATTTCCTGATTCGCTGACCGATGCACCTTGTTTGTTGCCAACCGACCATACCGCTGTGCGACGCTCGTTGGATATTTGGCTGGAAGACAACGAAATCTTTCCAGATATCGTCGCCGAACTTGAAGATAGTGCGCTGTTGAAAGTCTTTGGTCAACAAGGCGAAGGTATCTTCCCCGTGCCTTCGGCAATTGAAGAGCTGATCAAAAAACAATATGGCGTGCACTTGGTTGGTCGGATACCAGACGTGCTGGATAAATTCTATGCGATCTCAGCGGAAAAACGGGTGCATCATGCCGCTACAGCAATGATTGTCAAACAAGCTCGCAACAAGTTGTTTGACAGCCACTGACGTCAGTTAGCAACATCGTTAAATAAACCAATCTGCCGATGCGGCGGACCGGGCTTGAAGTTGAACCAGGTTCTGTTGACTTTTTCCGACCTGTGACGCCGCTTCTCCATTCTGTACATTCAAGACCGCCCGCTGAACGGCCAACAAAAAACGACCAAGAAAGGCAATTTAAACCATGTTTGAAATGGATTTTGAGTGCATTGACTAATCACTTTCTGTGGCGAGACTGGTATCATCGTATGCCCTTCAATGGTCAACACAAATGACGTCGGATCCCAATACAAAAAACCTACTGCCGCAATCGGAGCTAACGCAATCGCTTCAATTCGTCACAAGCGTGGGAGCCCGACGAGCCGATTTGCTTCTTAAATTGGGACTTCGCACGCCAGCCGATGTCCTATTTTATTTCCCCAGCCGGTACGAAGATTTCACCCAGCATGTTGAAGTCGCCAATTTAGTCGTAGACCGATTGGCCAGTGTTATTGGCACTGTTGACGATATCGACGAACAAAACAAAGAAGGACGGCATATCCTCTACGTATTAATCCGGCAGCCCAGCGGCTTCTTGCGCGGAATTTGGTTCAACCAAGATTACATGTTGAACAAATTTCGAATCGGGCAGTCCGTCCAATTCCGCGGAAAAGTTTCCGAACGCGGGGGTCGATTTCAAATGACTCACCCGCAAGTCACGTGGATCGACGACTTGGATACGTTTGACGATCAGCATTGGCTACCAATTTATCGGTTAACCGACGGCATCAACCAGCCACAAATGCGAGACATTGTGAATCACATTGTTGAACAGTATTGTGACAGTGTGATCGAAGCGGTTCCCAGCGAATTGCAAACTAACCGCAATTTATGCGACATTGGCAGCGCGATTCGAATGATTCACGCGCCGATCAATGCTGATGAACTAGACGTTGCGCGTCGCCGTCTCGTGTTTCAAGAATTCTTGATTTTGCAATTGGCGCTGGCAATGCGTCGTCATGCACTTCAAAGCCGTAGTGTCGCCCCCAAAATCGAGCTAACTCCCAAAATTCGTTCACGAATTCTGGGTCGGTTGCCATTTGAATTGCGGGCCTCGCAAGCCAATGCACTCGATGAGATCGCCTCCGATATGGGCCGCGCAGTACCAATGAATCGTTTGTTGCATGGAGAAGTCGGGAGTGGGAAAACAGCCGTATCTGCATCCGCAATGATGTTAGCGGTCGCTCAAGGGTTCCAGGCCGTTTTAATGGCACCGACTGAGATCCTTGCTCGACAGCATGTCAATACTCTCAAGCATTGGTTGGCCAGTAGTCGGGTCAAGATCGCATTGTGCACAGGCAGTTTGTCTGCCGCGAAGCGAAGGGAATTGAACACACAAGTTGCCGAAGGAGACGTAGACATTGTCGTTGGGACAACCGCGATCCTGTCGGACAAAATAAAATTTGCGAACCTGGGCATTGCCGTTGTTGATGAACAGCACAAGTTTGGTGTCCGCCAACGTGCCTCGCTTAAACAAGCCGGATTCGACCCCCACTATCTGGTCATGACCGCTACGCCTATTCCGCGCACAGTAACTATGACGCTTTTCGGAGACTTGGACGTATCAACCCTAAGAAGAGAATCGACTTCCAGCAATGTCAAAACGTACCTGGGCAACGAAGAAAATCGCGACAAGTGGTGGGCTTTTTTCGGCAAGAAGCTTGAACAGGGCCGTCAAGGCTTCGTTGTGGCTCCATTTGTAAACACAAATTCAAATTCTGATATCCAAAGCGCCGAGGCGCTCTACGAGTCGCTCGTTAATGGCCCGCTGGAAGCGTTTCGAGTCGCGCTACTGCACGGGCAACAGTCCGCCAAAGAAAAAGAGCTTGCCATGGAGGAATTTGCCAGTGGTGAAGCACAGGTATTAATAGCAACTGGAGTGATTGAAGTCGGCATTGACGTCCCCAACGCAACGGTGATGACCATTGAATCTGCCGAACGCTTTGGGCTTTCGCAGTTGCACCAACTGCGCGGCCGGGTGGGGCGCGGCCAACATCCAGGTTTTGTGACTGCGTTCCCGACCGCCGGTCACGCGGAAGAAATAGATCGGTTGACGGCATTTGTCGACTCGAACGACGGTTTTGAATTGGCTCAACGGGACCTAGAGCTGCGCGGACCTGGGAATTTATTGAGTACGAAACAAACAGGCTTTCCGCCTTTGAAAATCGCTGACTTGATCCGAGATGAAGAAGTCTTGATGGAAGCCAAACAAGTAGCTGCCGAAATTATCGCGGCGGACCCGGATTTGGCGCGATCAGATTACCAACGTTTGCGTAAGTTGGTCGTTTCCAGATACGCCAAGGTACTCGACATCAGTGATGTTGGTTAAACTGAGGACGCACCACGAAGCGATTGGTCTATTCTTTAATGAATCACACGACCCCAGATACGATTCAATTCAAGTTCCTGTGGCACAACGGACTTGGGAAAAAAAATCAAATTAGAACCGGCTCTTTTGATGGTCATACCATCCGACTGGGAGAATTCACCGTTGTCGTCGCCAACATCATCGATTTTTCCACTCACGAACAGAACTTTTTTTTTGAGCAATTCGTCAAACAAGGTTCGCCCCAGTCCATTCATATCGAAGTGTTTGATACGGACGTTGCGAAATTGCAAAAAGCGATTGATGCCAGTCATAGTGCCGCCGTTGCACACCAAGAACGTGAGCGACTCTCGATCGCTGGCGAATTGAATTCGTATCGTGATGCAATTTGCCCGTTCTGTGATTCGACGATCGTCTTGTCTGGCCTACCGGAAACGGACCAGGTGTTTTGTGAATTCTGTGACACTTTATTTTCCGTTCAACGCGAAGAGTTTAACAACGACGAACGGTATTTTCGTATTTGTGAGGGTTGCGGAATGTACTCGCGACCACGTCAGTTTGCCGTATTCTACTTCTATTTCCTGGTGTTCACGTTTGGGTTTCATCACGACACGACGATTCGATGTTCCGGATGCATGCGCAGCAGCGCTTGGAAGATGGTCTTCGGAAACCTATTTGGATTGCTCGGTTTTCCATTTGCATTGATGCAGTTGTATCGCTCCTATGCAACCAGCAAATTGACTGGGCGATTTGAGGGATTGGACGATGCCAACGTGTTGTCGCGGCGACGAAAAATTGATCAGGCACTTGATAAGTACGATGAGATCATGGACAAAGTTCCTGACAATGCTGGGGTCAAGTTCAACATCGGATTCGGACTGTTTTTAAAAAAAGACTACGAACATGCTCAACAGATGTTTGAAATGTCGCTCGACGATTGTGCAAACTATTGGCCATCACTGAACGGCTTGATTCGCGTTTTAAAACTGCAAAACAAGACCAAAGAATTGGAAGCGGTCGAAAAACTTTGGGGTTTTGATGGACGCCAGTCTCCCATAGATTAGAACTTTCCGCGTTGACTCATTTTTTCCTACAGCCCAAGTGCCGATGGTTTTTCTGTTCGCCAACATTATTTTCGCGTCGCTCTTTGGTTTGTGCATCAAGTGGGTAGAAAATCGCGGGCGTGAGGACATCGTCTCGGTGGGCATGATCAACTACATTTTTGCCGCGGCCATCAGCTTGATAGAAGTCTATGGTATTCCGGGCGAGGAGATTGGTGCTTCGGCGATCACCACCGGCGCAACGATGGGCGTTTCCTATTTTGTCGCGTTCTTTTTTTGTGTCTATGCAATCAAATGGATCGGAGTGGCAAACTCAACGGTCATCAGCATTCTTTCGATTTGTGTACCAATTCTTGCAGGTGTTTTGGTGTGGAGCGAAAAACCGAACGCCCAGCAATGGTTTGGCGTCGGCTTGGCCCTGCTTGCATTATCGCTGATCGGAAAAAAAGGGGACGCCGTTAGTCAAGGTACAGTTCCGGACAGACCCTGGTTTACCCCTTTGGTCGTCATTGGTTTTTTTGTGCTTTGCGGTTTGAGTCGCCTAGCTCAAGAAGCATTCAAGCATTTATGTCTTGAAGCAGAACGCCCAGTTTATTTGACCTCTGCTTTTGGGATCGCGGCCATTCCATCGCTTGCGTTTTTACTGTATCGAAAAAAACACATCTCGACGCGCGAGTGGCTGATTGGTTCGGGATTGGGTGCTGCGAACATATTGCAAACGCATTTTATTCTTAAATCACTGAAACTGTATCCAGGGTTTATCGTCTTTCCAGTCGTCAGCGCCGGTAGCCTGATGCTAGTGACGTTGGTCGCAACTCAGTTCATGGGGGAAAAACTAGGGCGATTGACTTACCTTGGGATTGGCATCGCCTGTGTCGCGTTGGTCTTGTTGAATTGGATGTAGGCTGATGGAATTCACATACAACGCGATCGGAATTCTGGGATCGGCGACCATTATTCTAGCCTACTTACTGCTGCAGTTGGAGCGACTGACCAGCAACTCGATTACCTACTCCATATTGAATCTATTCGGCGCGGCAGCGATTATATTTTCACTTTATTTTGAACCCAACCTTCCGTCTCTGGTCATTGAGTCATTTTGGGTTTTGATCAGCATAGTAGGCATTTGTCGCTGGCTATTGAGAACCAACAAACAGGCCGATCAGACCTGACGCGACGTCTACGAGACTTGAACGGCAAGGTCTACTTCCACTACGTTATTCATGCCATTTCGAATTAGCGTAACGCGGCCTTGCCGATCACAGCCCACATTGTTTAGGACCAGTCCAAACCTTCCGGAAGCCGATTCAGCGACTCACATCCATCTGCGGTGACGACCACCATGTCTTCGATTCGTATTCCACCGATCGCTTTCGAATAGAGTCCCGGCTCGATTGTCAGCGCGTCGCCAATGACCAACTCAGGCCCCTTAAAGTCAAGCAGCGGTGGCTCGTGAACATCCAATCCAATCCCATGCCCCGTACCGTGCACCATACCGCAATACTCATCTGGCATCGAATCATCAGGCATTCCAATGTTGAATCCGTGCTCTTCGATTTTTGAAATAACTTGCTGGTGCACGTGCTCGCCAGTGACTCCAGCGCGAGTTGCATCTTGACCAGCTCGTTTCGCACTAACAACCGCCGCATGCATCTTATGCAGTTGATCGGAAATTTCGCCGTGGACGACCGTTCGCGTGCAATCCCCGTTGTATCTCGTGGCTCGACTCGCCGGAAATATATCAACAATCACGGGTTGCCCGGTTTTCAATGGCCCGCTTCCCAAGTTGTGACAGTCTGCACCTTGCGGTCCGCCAGCAATGATGGATGGCACCGTGGCGTATCCTTTGCCAAGCAAAAATATGTCGACTTCGGTTCGCACCCGTTCGCTCGTTAGGATCGCTCCGTCATGCGTCAAACTCCCGTCCGCATCGACGCTGGCCCCCGCAATCCGCTCACAGGCCAGACGAATCGCTTCCTCGGTCACCGATTGGGACTCGCGCAACCAAGCCACTTCTTGTTCATCTTTGGCTCGACGTTGCTCAACGCCCATATCCAAGTCGCAATGTACTGCGATCCCGTTCCGACGAATCACGTCCGCGAAAATCAGGGGAAGGGTACGGTCGGCCGTCACCGACTCTACCGATTTTTGCTTTAGAAATTCGGCGGCTGCTTGCGCCGTTGCAGTCTCTCGATCCCCAGAAAGACCACCGGCTGGCTCAAAATCTGCCGGACATGCAACGTGATCGGCGCGCGCCTTTTGTTTGGCGCGATGCATTTCGATATCGCGCAGAATCAACGTTGAATTACCGTTAATGTTGATCAATGCGACTGGGTCGCCGACGCTAAAACGAATGCGATGGAATAGGGCTGCATTGGTCGCCGGAATCCCGGCCATGATGGTTGCTTGGGACATAACTTCATTGTCCTGTTAGTTATCGTTTTCAGAATCCGCGATTATCGGCAGAATCGAACCGTTTGGCAACGCTTGTGGAATGACGCTCCGGTGCGAAATTGAAGAGGGAGCGTTTAAGACCCGCCACCTATCAACCAACCAACCAACACGCCCAACCCCAAACCAACGATTCCGCAAGAAATTCCAACGGTAAACATCGTTCGAACACTTACCGTCGGTGTTTCGTCGGGAAGATGGCCGGCCGTCTTGTACTGTCCGCTAATGGATGATGAAACTGGTAGCGGCGGTTTTTTGCCTTGGGAGATAAAGGATCCTGTGTCCTGCCCAGCATCATTCATGCTAACCGTCGCATTCATGTGACCGCTGACCGACGCGTCGCTAAGCTCACTCATTGCCAACTCAGCGATATCACTTGGATCGGTATCCTGATCGTCGACCGCATCCAACGGTGCCGGCATCCAACGAGGGCGAGCCATTTCTTCATTGAGAAGCAAGCTGTCTTCACTCGCCCAAGGCGCCAGTCGCTCGGCAACTTCCTCCATCGTTTGAATCCGCTCCGCCGGACACTTTTCCATCATGTCCCCAATCAAGTCAACGAATTCATCGCTGACTTCTTCATTAAACCTGCGCGGATGCCAAGGCGTTTCTTCCAGATGCCGGCGAGCCTTACTTTTAGGCGTCCCACCAGGAAAAGGCACTTTGCCGGTGATCGAATAGTACAGCGTACAACCAAGGGAATATATATCGCTAACGGTTGTGACTTCGGTCGGAGTTTTTATCTGTTCCGGCGACAAATAATCTGCCGTTCCAACGATCTTTCCAATCCGCGGGTCATTGGTGTCGTTGACATAAAAGGCCAAACCCAAGTCAGAAACCTTGGCGACACCATCGGGAGTCACCAAGATATTGCCAGGTTTTACATCGCGATGAATCAAATCACGATCGTGAGCGTGCGCCAAACCTTCAGCGGCCTGTTTTACAATGTTGGCCGATTGTTGTACCGTCAATTTGCCCTTGGTTCGTACCAAGCGACGCAAATCGGTGCCGGGAATGTACTCGACGACCAAGTAGTGGACGTTGCCGTCTTCTCCCGCATCAAATGCGCGAACCAAGTTCGTGTGATCCAATTTTGCCTGAGCACGAATCTCTCGTCGAAAATTTGCAATTGAATCCGGAGTGTTCTTATGGAGCGGCAATACCTTGATCGCCGACTCACGGCCCAACATTTCGTGAACGGCTTTGAATACTTGGCCCATCCCACCTTGGCCAATCCAATCCGTGATCAGGTAAGCGCCGAGCTTAAGCTTTTTGCGGCCCGACATCAATTGGTCTGCCTGATACGCAGTGATGACTTTCATCTTTACCAATTGTGACGCAAGTTTTTTGTCGGGAATGTCGATCGTTTGGACATTCCGACCGGCGTTTTTCTGGATGATCTGCGCAACCGCAAGCCGCAATTGATCGTCTGTCACCAAACCGCTCGCCAAAGCGGACTCGCGAAATTTACGTTCGTCGGTCATTTTCTCGTTGGGAAGTGCTCAGCAGAAACCGGATGCTGTTGTTTCATATTTTAATCTGGTGTCGTCTAATTGCCAATGATTTGACGACCCAGGGGCCGAGTATCTTACGCCCATTCCTACGTTTCGTCAGGCCTATCTAGCGGAATCGCTCCAATCGCCACCAGGCGGGAGGCGGAGATTCAAACAACATCTTCTCTTTCAATGTGGGATGCTCGATTCGCAATTGGAAACTATGCAACGCAATTCCCTTTTTGAATGATTCACTGCTGCCATATTTACGATCGCCTACGATCGGCCGATTGGTAGCCGATAATTGCACGCGAATCTGGTGCTTGCGGCCAGTATGTAAGTCAATCTCCAACAGGCTCAGGTCTTGGAACTCGCCAATCGTGCGATAGGACAATCGAGCTTCTTTCGCGTCCGATACCTCTTTGGATACGACTTGCATTCGGTGCCTGGATTCATTTTTTGAAATCCAATCAGTTAGATTCCCTTGTTTCCTTCCATCACCTTTGGGCACAATCGCAAGATAATTTTTTTTCGTCAGGCCGCCGGCGAATTGACGATTCAAACGCGCCGCAGCTTTCGACGTGCGAGCCAAAACCACAACTCCAGAGACAAAAGAGTCAAGCCGACTAACCACTCCCAAATAGACATTTCCAGGTTTGGCATACTTCTCTTTCAGGTATTGTTTTGCTCTCTTGACCAGACTATCTTCGTCTACATTGACACCCATCGTGGCAAGTAAGGCCGGTTTGCTCAGAACCAGCAAATGGTTATCCTCGAAAATGATGTCAATGTCTTGATGCACGAAATTTCTGATCCCACTGTGAACGTATCTCAAAATTATAATTTAGTCCTTGCCAGTGGTTCTCCAAGGCGTCGTCAGTTGTTGACGGATGCCGGGTACAAATTTAAGGTCATTGTTCCTGACGAATCGGTCGAAAAATCCGTTTCCCATCGCCTGCAACCCGAGCCATTTGTTGCCGAAGCGTCTTTGCGAAAAGCGCAAGCAATTGCAGATGGTTTGAACGAAGCTATCGTCATTGGAGCAGACACAGTGGCCGAATGCGATGGTCAGATATTGGGGAAGCCTAAAGACCGGGAACACGCGCAGATCATATTGTCAAAATTGTCAGGAACGATTCACCGTGTTTTGACGGGAGTCACAGTGTGCAATTGCAATACGTCTCAAAGCGTCACCCACGTGGAAACGACTACGCTCGAAATGACAGAACTGTCGACGCACGATCTGCGAATTTATCTGGACTCTGAAAACTGGATGGGTAAGGCCGGAGCCTTCGGTTATCAAGATGGAATTTCATGGGTAAAAATCTTGCGTGGCTTGGAATCCAACGTGGTCGGCTTACCTGTCGAACGAATACCCGGAATGATTCAAAAAGTTACACGTTGACGGTCCCAAGTGGCTTCCAGCAAGTTATCGACTTCCGGATCTTCTAGTATTTCCTCACATTCATAGAACCGAAAATTCGCGATAAAGTGCTGAAACTTTCTCGGATTTAATCCATCACGCAAAGCAAGTATCAAGAATTCTTTGGCCGATTCGGTTTCGCCGATGTATCCGTAAACCAAGGCCAAACGAAATCGCGAAATGTTTCGATACTTCTTGAATGGTAGACACGCGCGATCTGCTTCAATAACGGCATCGGCAATTTCTTTGACAGCAGGATCCACCGATCGTTCCGATGAATCACCTTGCTTTTTCTTTGCCCGATCAATTGCGTTTTTTAGTTGAAAATGAAGGGCTACCGCATAATTGACATGAGCACCTGGATTTAAAGGATCTTTCTCGATCAGTTGCTTGAACGATTGCCCGGCGGCCTTCCAACGTTTGTTTTGGTAGTGAAGCTCGGCATCGTTCTTTGTGTCGGAAAACACTGGAGCAGTTGTGTTCTCCTTGGCGGCCAAGGCATTCAGCGTCGCACTGGCTACAAAATAACTACCCACTAAAACGCCCACAGCCAGACAATTGAACAAGAACTTTCGCTGCATGAAACTGACCGCCAATTAGTTCTTTCGCAAACGTTCAAAATACTCTTTCGCGTGTTCGCGTTGAGCCTTGGGCAACTTTAGGTTCTGTAAAGGATCCGATTTCTTTCCAACCGACGCCTTGACAATTTCACGGGCCTCAGAGACAGAACGACCGCTGATGTTTTTGCCATCGGCATTGCCGGTCACGATGGTTTCGCCCTTTTGCAGCTTGCCTTTGACGCGCGATTTGTACGTCCCCGTCTCGGTTTCCTTTTTATCGCGTTTTCCGCCGCCGCGCCCAGAACCTTTGGCCCAATCCTTCCATCGAGGCTGATCGCCGGGCTTGCCTCCTTCACAACCGTTACAATCGCCTTTTGCTTTTTCGATCTGCTGCATGATGTCTTCGAGATCTTCAAGCTCGTCCATCTCGTTTTCCATTTGTTCCATCATGTCTTCCAGGTCTTCCAATGCTTGTTGCATTTCCGCTTGAGAAGGTTGATTCCCAGGCTTCTTTCCACCTTGTTTTTGGCCGTCGGCTTGCTTCGGCTGGCCATTTCCTTGCTTCATACAATCAGCGCATTTCTGAAGCTTTTCCGCCATCTTTTGCATCTTTTGCATCTGCTTGTCGCGCTGTTCCATCTTTTCAAGCTTTTGTTGCATTTGAGCAGCTTTTTCCAAGTCACCCTGCTTTGACGCTTTCTCAATCTTCTTTTTCAATTCTTCTTTAGCCTGCTCATGTTTTTCCGACAGCTTCTTTATCTCCTTGGCCAAGCCCTTTAGGTCGTTGGCAAGCTTTTTCTTTTCGGCTTCCGATAACTTCCCTGCCTTAAGGTCTTTGATCAAATCCTTGATGGCTTCTTTGGCTTCCTTGAAGTCACCCTCGTTGATCGCCTCTGAAATTTTCTTGGCCGGCCCGTTCTCAAATTTCTTTAACTGGTTGAGTTGTTTTTTCAGTGCCATGGAATCTCCACCGAGCTGACGTTGCCGATCTTCAACTTGCTTTTTGACGTTGTTCAATTCCACCAGTGTTTTCTTCTTGTCGTCTTCTTTGAGGTCGCTGGATAGATTGTCAATTTTCTTTTCCAGGGACTTCATATGATTTGCGGCATCCTTCAGACCTTTGGCCTCCATCTCTTCAATCTTCTTTTTGATCTTTTTCTTGGTTTCTTCAACGGCAGTCTTTACTTCGATCTTTTTCTTTTCCGGTTCAACGCTGGCAACTTCCTTGGCCACTGCATTTGGAATGAAAATTAAGGTGAGTAATAAGACACAAGGCAACACGGGCAGCAACAATTGCCGTGACGGCGAGAAACGAAATTCATCGCTTACGTCGATCGTCTCGGCTCGATCACTAGCATCTTTGACCAAAGCTTGCCCCGCTTCGCTTTCGACTTCATTTTGTGAAAGCAACAGAGCACTGGACAAGCGTTCTTTCAATTGAAATCGTTGATCAATTTCTACAGCAGCTTGATGGGTCGAAGCAGACCGCAACAATGACCAGGCCACGGCCGAAAACAGCCCAATCACCAATCCACCGCCAATCCATGCCATGTTCCAAACATCCGCGTTCGACTGAGAATCCAACATTGTGAGATGCCAAATCTTCGGGATTAACAATCCGATCGCAGCTATAAACAATCCGGCAAACAGGCAAACGCAAAGCGTTCGAACAAGATGCAACAAAAACAAGCGACGTTGGGCTCGATTGACCTGTTTGAGAATTTGATTCATGTTTTCCCCACAGTTGGAAATTGACTTCCTTGAGATTTTTATCGGAAAGCCAGGATTTGATGACGAGTTTTCGTCCCGTTCCGCATTATATGGCCCAAATTCGATAAATTTTCACCTAGAATTTGGAAATAACAGAAAACCCGAACGATCGAACCCGTAAAGTTATGTAGCTGCGAGAAACTCGGTTAAACAGAAAACATCAATCGACTAAATTCGTCTTGGAAAATTCTACAGAAATCACGACAGTTGGTCGTTCCAATCCGACCTTCAACACTCTGCCCGGCATCGGCGATCTACCGACCGCGGATGTTGTCGTTTTCGACGGTAAGTGCAACTTTTGTAGACGGAGTGTTGGAAACCTAGAGTGGTTTGCCGCTGGGAAATTGGCATACGTGTCTTTGCATGACCCGTCTGTCGCCCGCAATTACCCGGATTTGTCGCACGATCAACTCATGAAACAAATCTACGTCGTTTCATCCGACGGCAAGCGGTACGGTGGAGCCGCAGCATTGAAGTATTTGTCTCGGAAATTACCACGCCTGTGGTTTGCGTTTCCATTGTTTCATATTCCGTTTTCCCTACCATTGTGGCAATTCCTTTACAATAAAGTCGCCAAATACAGGTACTTAATTGCTGGCAAATCTGATGAATGTGAAACGGGTAGCTGCCAAGTACACTTTGACAAGTAAGGGGCGGCTACCTGGAAAACAAATTGGTTCCGCCCGACGAGCTGCCAAAAAAACTAGAGCCATTTCCAACCAGTTGGGCTGGATCGTTTTCCAACTCTTTGTAACCTAGCAACGGATATTCGATCGAGAATTGCTGATCGGCATCGACCCCCAGCTGAGTGAATCGTTGCAACATATTTTGCCCCGGCAGCTGACCTAATCGAGTCCGGCTACCGTTGCGATTGCCGCTGCCGATAGCAAACTCTCCAGGAGCTATTCTGCCTACCAAATGGTCAAACTCGCTCAATGAAGACCGCTGGTTGCCATTGCTCGACCCCAAACGCTTGCGATGGGCTTGCACGACCTGCGTCGCCCGTTCAGTCCGGCTCCCACCTTTAAGACTATTAAACAACTCCAGCGCAAACCTAGATTCTTCAAGCAGATCTTCAGACGACTGATATCCAGTCGCGACATGCAGAATCTCGCCTTCCGGCGTCATGAAAATCGTCTGTACGTTTTGTTTGCCGTTGCCGCGGATACATGGTCCCGGCGGTTCACTGGGACGATGTTTGATTGACTTCCCAGCCGTGGGGTCGCCGTAAGTATTGGTGAAAGTGTTTACGAAACAGTTGTTGAATGCGTTTCTTACTTTTGGTTCTGAGAACGACACGGTTCTCATACGATGGCCGGCACTTCACATGTACCCATTCAAGTCACCCAACACACGTAACCACATCACCGGTCGATCGTCAGCCGGCGTCTCCCTACCACGAGCGGCAACCAACGCGTTTTCCAAGTCCAGCGTCCAATTGATGCCAAACAACTTGCGACCCACGTTTGCGGCTCTCTGTTTCGATTTGGCAACCGTGTTTTCCGATTTTTCTGTCTGTATTGATAGTGGTCTTGCTTTTCGATTCTTTCGCGCTATCAACTTGACGAATCTTTGATCTGCTGGCGAAAGGTTGGTCAAACGGACTTTAACCGTATTGCTGTTGGAAGTTTCCAATTCAACTGTCTTGGACTTGGAATCATACTCTATAAAACTGGCCTGCATTGCTTGGGTGCCGTCCGCACTTCGCCAAGTCCTTGCGTCTTGGGCCATACATGCTGGTCCTAACCCAGCGAAACTTATCAAAAAC
Organism: Mariniblastus sp.; assembly: GCA_965263475.1. Taxonomy (GTDB): domain Bacteria; phylum Planctomycetota; class Planctomycetia; order Pirellulales; family Pirellulaceae; genus Mariniblastus. The sequence continues at coordinate 3,771,941 of OZ253677.1, read as the reverse complement.
ATGCAGCAGATCAAATGTTTCATATCGAATCACGTTGTTCTAATTTGGGTTTCAGAAAAAGTCGGGACCGTTGAGCAAGCGTCACCCAAAAAGTCGATTTTTTTACCAAGCCAAAAAAGCAGCCAGTGAATCGCAGGAATGGGCTTGAATGCTATGCAGCCCGTTTTTGAGGCAAAAACCGGCGATAGACATCTTCAACTTGATCAATCAGTTTTTCCGGCGCAAATCGGTCGATCATTTGTTGGCGCCCACGTTCGCCCAGCGCTTTGCGCCAACCAGCGTCTTTGGCAAGTCGGATCACGGCTTTCGCCAAAGCCAGAGAATCAGTTGGAGGAAACAACAAACCGGTTTGGTTGGGCCGCACAATTTCCGTTAGTCCGCCCGTTTCACTGGCCACGACCGGAGTACCTGCCATCAAAGCCTCAATCGCGACCAAGCCCAACGGCTCTTCGATCGACGGCACGACCGTGATTTCACTGGCAGCCGCGTAATCCGATACGTTTTTCTGTCTTCCGACCCATCGAACTCGACCAGCCAGATCATTGTCTAAAATGAATCGACGGAGCTGCCGAACATGAGGTTGTTTGCGTCCAAACCGCCCAACAAAAGCAACTTTTAAATTGGGAACCTGTTCGATAATTTCCGGAAGTGCCTGCAAGAAATATTTATGACCTTTTCGGATAGCAATTTCACCAATGACGCTGATCAAAAAGTCATCATTGTTTAGTCGCAGTTTTTTTCGCACCACCGCAATACTATCTGGGGTCACGGCCTCAAACCGTTCGTAGTCAGAACAACAGTAGATCGTTGCCATCCGCCTCGATGGGACCCGATTGATAGTAGAATGATAGTCATACGTGGACCTTGAATTGGCAATCACGAAATCATTGAAGTTCCAATGCAACTCGAAATGACGATTGTGAGCCGTCGCCACCACTGGTGTGCCCGTCAAATACTTCAAGGCAACGGCAAAATTTTGAGCCCGTGTCATGTGAGAATGAATGAGTTCAATGCGCTGCGATTGGATTAAGGACTTGATCCTGCGAAATTCATGGAACGGAAAACGGGCCATCGAAGATTCAACGACCTCAACATGGCGCCGGTCAACATTGGAAGCAATCCAGGATTTGGGTTTACAGACAACAGTCACGCGATGCCCGCGGGCCACCAGCTGCTCGCTAAGAATTTTGCAGTATACGAGCGCGCCGTTTACGCCGCGGCCGGAAATGATCTGCAAAATGTTCAACGTGAACTCCGAATTCCTAAAGAAGTTGACCCTGTTTCTATCCTGGTCACCGAATTGATAGGCAAACCGGCGGCGAATTATTCAAAAGTTTGAATAAACTGGCAATACTGGCTTCAATGGAATTCAGTTAGCCGTGGAATGCGTTTTACGCCATACACTTCAGCTCAAAATCATGTCATCAATGCAAGCACTTTTGATTCTGACTTTCGTCGACGCAACAAATTTTGTACTTAAAAGCAGGAAGATTATGTTTAGAGGATGTTGACGATGAAATCGCGATTGGCATTGGTATTTTTGGGCTTTATTGCCGGGTGTAATAGCCAATCCCCGGGGCCCGAAGCCCAACTTGAAACAGACCATAAAAATTCTGCGTCAGCGCGACTTGAACTTATCAAGCAAGCCGAACAATTTAAAAACGACTTGAATCAGTTGACAGAACTGGCACAACAGAAAGAGAACAAATCGCAATATAACCAAGCTGCGGACGTCCGAAATCAAATCCGCGATTTGATAACTCAAAACCTGGGTGAATCTTCTTGGCAAGCTTTCAACGCAGTTGTTGCCCACAAGCGAGCCATTTTCAAATCCAATTTCACGGCTAGCCAGCTTGAGCAAGACCAACACATCAAGCATTTGGTCCAGACTCAATCCGAACTTATGAATCAAAAGGCTTGGAACCAAGCCGTTGAAATCGGTCGAGACCTGGTGCTCAAAATCGAAGAGCTGTTTGGCGACGAATCCATTGATGCGGCTCAAGCTTGGTTTCATTTGGCGTCGCTCGAATCGCGAATCGCTCAATATTCAGAGTCAATTAAGCACTATCACACCGCAATCGAACTGTTTCGCAAGAACCAACTTCCGGATCACCCTGAAATGGAAATGGCACATGCGGGTTTAGCCGCCGCCTATACCAAGCTTGCGAAACTAACGCCGGCGGCCGCGAATCAAAAAGAAGCCACACGGATTGCGGGGCAGCTTTGGGGACGTGAAAGTCTAGCCTTCGCGACTCAAGCCAACCAGTTGGGAGTCATCTTTCATCGCGCAAACAATTTGGAAGTCGCTTTTGAGATTTTGGATCGAGCAAAAAATATCCGAGAAGCCGAACTCGGTACCGATCATGTCGCATACGCGCATAGTTGTTTGAATCTTGGCGTCTTAATGCTGGATTTGAAGCGAACCGACAATGCGGAAGAGCACCTCAAACAAGCCTTGACCATTTTTGAGCGCGATTTCGGCACCGACCAAGAGTTGACAAACCGAGCAAAAAGTAGTCTGGCAACGATCTATATGCTCAGAAAACAGCCCGAACTCGCCGCGCCGTTGTTAAAGGATGTCGTGGATGCCATGGCAGCGGACTCTGATGATAAACTTACCCATCAGTATCGATTGTCAATCGCGTATGCCAAGCAAGGCAAATACGATCTCGCCAAACCGGTTATGGAATCGGTGTATCGCGAGCAAACGAAACGATTTGGACAATCGGACAGCCGCACAGTGACCACGATGCGGGCTTACGCATTGCTGCTCGAGCGAACCCATCAGACCGACGACGCCAATAAGATTAAAAACCACATCGAGCGCGTTGCGCATCAAGTCGACACCAACGACTTTCAGAAAAGGTATTGAGTCTCGCGTTCCAACAGCGCTGAGCTTCAAATTCTAACGAATTTTCCGATTGTAACGATCGGCTTGGCCCCTTCATTTCAGCAAAGAATCCATTGGAACCGTATAAAATTCTGCGCGTTGGAAAGATCTGCTAGTTAAAATGAAAGACTCGCGGTTCGCGACGTCTTTCAACTCATCATTGATCATCCATCTCAAGAGATCTAGCTATGAAAAAAACACTTGCTCAAAAGTTCAGTGTGTATTCTGCCATCGGCGTTGCCGGCGGCATGACTTTTGGCGCGACTTCAGCTGAAGCTGATGTGATCGTCACCGATGTTAATATGTTTGTGACGCAAGGACAGCCCGTCGGCATTGATTTCGATGGCGACATGGTTGATGAGTTTGTTTTCGATTTGCGAACGGTTGGGCCAAATGCGTATGGCACCTACTCCAACTGGGCCGCGATTGAAGGCAACGGGCCCGACGATCAATTCGTCAATATTAACCCGTCGCCGAATGCAGGTGGCCCTGCCTACGGCCCCAATAATTTGGCGGCCGGCGACATCATTTCTGCCGGGCTCTCGTTTGCAAGCGGCGATGGCCCGCTGCAAATGGCTTACACCAGTTACCTTCCATCAGCCAACTTTGGCGCCTTCACTACCGCATCGCCATCGGGTTACATCGGAGTTCAGTTTAGTGTCAATGGCTCAACTGTTTTTGGATGGGTCGAAGTGCGTGTCGAAGGTGATGTAACCGCTGCCAACTTTGACAATGCCTCCATATTCATCGGCAAAATCGGATACGAAGACAACGGCGGGCCAACCCAGGCGGGAATCCCTGAACCAAGCTCAGTAGGGCTTTTGGCGTTAGGAGCCGCAGGATTGGCAACGCGTCGCCGGAAAAACCTGAAAGACTGATCGTTTGAGTCAGATCTGCATTTGTTGAAAGTCGAAGAGTTGTCGTATATTAATGACAACTCTTTTTATGATGGCACATGCAAAATCGAATCGCAAACAAGGTTCTGCTCGTCGGTTGGGATGCGGCGGATTGGCAGCACATCAACCCGCTTCTGGATGCCGGTTTGTTGCCCGGTTTGGAGAGCTTGATCAATCGTGGCGTGATGGGTAACCTCGCGACATTGCATCCTGTCCTGTCGCCGATGTTGTGGAACTCCATCGCGACCGGTAAGACAGCTGACAAACATGGCGTGCTCGGATTCACCCAACCGTTGCCATCAGGCAAAGGCGTTCAACCCTATTCCAGCACCAGTCGCAAAGTCAAAGCGCTTTGGAATATCTGCCACCAGAATGGTCTGCGCAGTAACGTCATTGGTTGGTGGGCAACACATCCTGCCGAGCCGATCAACGGTTGTGTCGTTTCCAATTTGTTCAACGGATTGAAACACTCAAAAACCGGTGAACTCGTTGTTACCCCAGGCACGTTTCACCCGGCGGAGAAATCCAGCGAATTTGCCAAGCTGAAAATCCACCCTGCCGAAATCACAGGCGAAGACATCTTGCCGTTCATCCCCAAGGCAAAAGACGTCGACCAAAAATTGGATTCTCGAATATCGACGGCGTGCAAATTGTTGGCTGACTGTGCTTCGATTCAATCCATCGCGACTCACTTGATTGAACAAACCGAATGGGATTTGACGGCCGTTTATTTTGATGCCATCGATCACTTCTGCCACGCGTTTATGTACTATCATCCGCCTCAGATGAAAAACGTCAAAGACGCGGACTTTGAAATTTATAAGGACGTCGTTAAGGGTGCCTATCAATTTCACGACATGATCCTGCAGCGCTTGATGCAACTGGCAGGAGAAGACACGACCATCGTGTTATGCAGCGATCATGGATTTCAATCGGGCAACCTTCGTCCTTTCTCGACGCCAGCCGAACCCGCCGGTCCAGCCGCTTGGCACCGTGACTTGGGCGTCGTTGTTATGGCTGGCCCAGGCATTAAACGTGACGAGCGAATCTACGGTGCGAACGTAATCGATATTACCCCGACCATCCTGTATCAATTCGGATTGCCTGTTGGCGAAGACATGGACGGTCGCGTGATCATCGACGCGTTTGAAAATCCGGTGAGCCCGGAAACGATTCCGAGCTGGGAAGAGCTCGAAGGCGACTGTGGGATGCATCCCCAAAACCGCTCTGCAAATCAAAAAGAAACCAATGAAGCTCAATCGAGAGAATTGCTGAAACAATTTGTGGCGTTGGGATATATCGAAGACCCGGGCGATGACTTGGAAAGGGCGGCTAAAAATTGCCAACTGGAACTGGATTACAACCTGGCCCGAGTCTATCAATCCACCAATCGATACGACGAGGCGATCGAAGTATTAATAGATCTTGTCCAACGCATGCCTTGGGAGGATCGTTACTGGAAAAACCTGGCCCACTGTTGTTTCGAAATGGGCTACTTCCGCCAGGCTCAGCGCGTTATGGAAGGTCTGTATCGGGATGTTGAAAATCCGCCGGTTTATTCGCGGGTTTTTCTCGCCAAAACCAGTTTCGAATTGGGTGAGTTCGACATCGCCAAAGAGTATCTCGACGTCGCATTGGCGTTGAATCCCAGGACCCCCATGATATATGTCATGGCTGGCAAAATCCAACTCAAAGGCGAAGATTTTGTTTCCGCTCGACAGACTTTTGAACGGGCTTTGGAAGTCGACCCAGAAAATGCTCACGCTTGGCTGGGCCTGGCGGAAGTCGAGATTCGCCTCAATCGAAACGAAGCTGCCGCGGATGCTGCCTTGTCAGCACTAGTCATCCTGTTTCGCCTCGAACGCGCGCATTGGATCTTGGGGATTGCAATGATGCGTCTCAACAATTTCGAACAGGCAAAACAAGCTTTCGAAACACTATTAAAATTTAAGTCCACCGACTATGCCGCCGCCAGCCATCGCCGTCTGAAGTTCATTTTCGAACAACTAGGAAACCACAAGCTCGCCGACCAGCACCGCCTAGCAGCCAAACAGCTATCGCCGTTGCATCGTGAAAAACGAACTGAGAAGTCCAACCGCAAAGAAGCGACGCTCGATTTGCCGACCATCCCAACATCGCATCAAAGACTCGAATCTCACCGCAAACAGCGGCCACGGCCGCAAGCAGGCACGCGACAACCCGTTACGCCGGGAAGTTCGGGACGTACGCTAACGTTAGTCTCCGGCCTGCCTAGGTCAGGAACTTCACTGATGATGCAAATGCTCAAAGCCGGTGGACTGCCGCCCCAAACCGACGGTGAACGAGCCGCCGATACAAACAACCCAGAAGGCTATCTGGAATGGGAAGCGGTCAAACGCCTTTCCAAAGAGCCCGGCTTACTAAACGACGAATCGCTGGATGGAAAAGCGATCAAAGTCATTTCAGCATTGCTACCTAGTCTTCCGATAGCCCATCACTACAAAGTCATTTTTATGTCGCGACCTATGGATGAAGTCGTATCTTCTCAACAACGAATGATCGAACGTTTGACCAATGAACCGGCACGAACGGACTCGGAAAAGATTAAATTAGGGTTGACGGAACATCGGACCAAGATCTTACAGTGGCTGGAAAGCCGAAAATTTATTGATGTTCTAGTTGTCGACTATCCCGACCTAATCGCTTCACCGGCCGAGCAAGCGCGACGGGTGGCCGAATTCCTGGGGCCTGGTCGTATCACGACTCCATCGGCAATGACGGACGCTATCAAGCCAGATCTCTACCGAGAAAAAAGTTCGGTGGCACTGGGGAAACCATCCGGTTTGCAACGCTAGTATTCTGTCACAGCTGAATTTTCGGGTACAGGTGCTTCAGTTTTGTTCTGGCTTTTTCGTTTGTGAATTGCCAATCGATACCGTTTTGTTTTTTGTTTCGTTCTCTTGCCCATTTTTTGCTTCGCGATTGGACAGTCGTTTTCTTATCGATGCGGTCAGACAGGCATTGGCGGGTGAGCACGCTTAATTCCGGCTCGGCCATGTTGAGCCAGCTCCCATGTTTGGGGGTGTGGATCATTTCGATGCGATGGATCAATCGAAGAGCCTCTTGCGGAGTGAAAGCCTCATAAAAAGAGTCTAAGGCATGCGTGTTTAGGTTGTCACAAATGATGGTAATTTTTTCGGCGGTCGCAAATCGCCGGTGATCAATCAGTTTCTTCATCTGGATTGCCCAATCGGTTTTCGTTTTTCTGTCCGTCACGCGGACGTCTCGCCAGCATCCCAAGGGCTCGACAAACATCCAAACGTTACAACTGCCATGGCGGACATACTCATGATCAGTGCGTGATGGACGGCCTGGCGCAACCGGGATCGGCGGACGCACCTCTGAAATGAGCTGTTTGGGCTGTTCATCCATGCAGACGACCGGTCTTAGTGGGTCGTACGGCCGTTGATAGACTTCCAGAACCTGCTCCATCTGACAAACAAACGACGCATTTTGTTCTGGCGGAATACACCACATCGTCTTACGCCACGGCTGACATTCGTTTTTTTAAGACCCTGGCGATCGTTTGATGGCTGATCGTGTCGACCAGTTTGAGCTCAACGACCTTCTCTGCCAGAAGGCGGAGCGACCAACGAGAACGACCTTCAGGGGCACTGCTACAAGCAAGGGCAACAACACGGGCTTCACCCGCACCATCAAGTTTACGAGAAACGCGAGGCTTCGTCTGAAGCTTTCGCTCCATCAGCGATAATGGGCCATCAGCTGCCGATTGTTTACGCCAGTTCTCCAGTGAACGGGTCGTGACTTCAAAAGCCTCGGAAACCCGTTCGTCGATCCAACCAGGACCAAACTCACCACGATCAAGCTTCAAAAGACACTCAGCACGCTTGCGTTTCCACAAAGCAGCATTCGACTTACGAATGCGATCCAATTCCAAACGTTCGGATTGGCTCAATTCAATATGATATTTCTTGTTTGCCATAACTCCTCCTTGAGTTAAAGCAAGTATCCAAAAAATCCACTAACACACCAACCCGAATATACAAGCGTGACGCTCTACTAGTGCAAGTTGCACTTAACTGTAGCGGTCGTGGCGTCGAAATTTCCGGCAAAAATTGACGGATCGACGCTACACCAAAACGAAATGCGCTCTAGTTGAAAACCGGCAATTGGCCCGAAGCATCTCTAACAATGGCATCAAACTCACGCCGGGCAAACTCGCTTTCTAGGAAATCGATGTGAATCTGGTGATCGGCGGGCCCGGCGGCAGCGGTATCGATGCATAACGTCGCCATTTTCCAACGACGATCAAATGGAGTTTCAGAGACGAGAACGGTTTGGATTTTTTCAAAAAATGTCAAACTCGTTTTTTTTGTAAAGATTCCACTACGATAGACAATGACTTGCCCGGTGCGCGCATATTTTCGAGATCGAGCACGTCGGATGGCCAGCCAAACGAAGAGCGGCGCAACCACCAAACCGGCAGCCCACCCCCAAGGTCGCGTTATCGCCAATCCAATCCCACCAATCACAAACGACGAAATCAATGCAATACGGGACATTCGACGAGCAGCTAAAGGCGAAACCGGACGCCAATCAAACTCATGCTCATCCCACTCCAAGCCGGGTCTTAAAGCTTCAATCAACGTATTGACTTTGGATTCAGGTAACACGGGAACGAACCAGCGACTGGAAACCGTTTTCGCCGCATCTTCTCGTCCACCACCGGCAGCACCAGCCGTTTCGATGCGAATCGATGCCAACTTCATCCAACGCATGATCCAATTGCGATGAATACTGATAAATTGGATTCGCTTGCGCGGAACCGTCGCACTTACTTTGGTAAACAAACCACACTGTATCCGCAGATCTTCTTCAGAACGCGTCAACCGATATCCCGCAAATCGCAAAATGAACCACGCGATTCCCAGCAATCGAAACAAGGCCAACACGATCACAAACGCGACTATGACGAGAAGGACCATCGTATATGTATCGTATTGCTGGTTAAACCATTTCAAAAAATCTTGCAAATCAAAATACTGTTCAACTTGTTCATCAAATTGAAAATACAAACCCAACAAAACACCAAGCAATAACGTTCCGCGGTTGCTTGCCAACCCAGCGCGAATCAACAAATTGATTGGAATAGTCAATAATTCCTCGGAATCAGGCAAATTGACAAGCCCAGGCGTCCGTTCGGGCCCTTCATCTAAATCGGGGTTTGAAGACTGCGATTGAAAAATCAATGTGCGCAGGTTTTCAACTTTCTTCAAACTTAATACGCGCAACGTTGCTTCGGGCTCAGTCCCGCTGGCCGTTTCAATGCGCACTTCAGCGACTTGAAAAATTCGGTGCAGTACATTTTGAATCAAGTCGATATTTTGAATCCGTTCGACGGGTACGGTACGAATTCGCCGAAAAAATATCCCTTCGGTGACAACCAGTTCCGATTGGTGAATCCGATACCGCAGACTGAAGTAACGAACAAAAGATGAAATCAACGTTGGAAAAAACAAAAAGCCGGCAATGAATAGGCCACCGTAATTTTCGCTGGCAGCGCTAAACAGAGCGATAATCGCAGGAAGTATGAATGTCCGAATGTGCGAGGCGACATCGAAAAAAATCGAAAGGACATGGAGACGACCAAACTTAGCCGAACCTTTGATGCGTTCCGAAACCAACTCAGCTTCGACGTCGGCAACTTCAGCGATTGGAGGTTCCGGACCCGGTACCAACGCGCCCAACGTGGCTTCGTCTTGATTCCCTGGGGGCGGCAAGTCGTTTTCGTTTTCAGACGACATCAACCGACTTTCTTTGGTTGACGATCTTGTCGCGCAACTCGATGGCAGTCGAATGTGAGATGCCTTCCAAATCGATCGAAGCGTTCTGAGTTCCAGCGGTGTGAACGGTCAGCCGGCCCAAATCAAATCGACGCTGCAGCGGTCCTTGTGAAACATCGGCATGTTGAACGCGTGCTACAGGAATCGATATTCGGTGACGCCAGAAGACTCCCCGGTGAATCTCGAGGCCATTTTCACCGCAGTGCCATGACGTCCTTTCGAATTCCCAAATCGGCCAGACGTAAGAAATCCAAAACAAAAACACGACCAATACCAACCCAAGCGACGCAATCAGAATCCACAGTCGATCGAATCCCAAGAAGAAAAACGCGACGACCAAGCCGACCATAACGCCCACACTAACGACACCAGCAAAAATTAACCCGGTGATTCGGCTTAGCGTGATTTGCCGAGGATCCATTCGCTGAAACTCGATAGCAGGTTTGGGTTGCAAAACAACGGTTTCGATTGTTTCGACGGCTTCCGGAGGTTGCGGCGCTTCGCCGGGGACTTCGGTCGTGTTCATAGTGGCAAATTCTGCTGTTGCTAACGTCTCATCGACTAAGTACTAGAAAGTATGTGGAGGATGTCGCCGTCTTGAACCACATAGTCCTTGTGCTCTTTTCTCAACAAATTTTGAGCTTTGACTTCACGCTCGCTACCAAGTCGGAACAGGTCATCGCACGACATCGTTTCTGCTCGAACAAACCCGCGCGCCAAATCTGTGTGAATACCACCCGCCGCGTCTTGAGCAGTCGCACCTTTGGGAATCAACCAAGTCCGCACCTCTTTCTCACCGGCGGTAAAAAACAGCATCTGACCCGAAGCTACCATAATGTCCCGCAGCAACTGGTCGCGACTGTATGGATTGACACCCATCTCGGTACAAAATTCATCACGCTCAGCGGTATCCATTTGTTCCAAGTCCAATTGAAGTGATATGGAAAACGCCACCGCGTTGACTTCCGTTGGCAACCCCTCCAGACTTTTGCCGGGGTCCGTTTCGTCGTCGGCGACATTAACAATCACAAACCGTGGTTTGTCGGTCAACAATTGGAATGACTTGATGGCTTGAGCTTGAGTATCGGTCAGTTCCAGATCGCGAACTGATTTACCGCTTTCGAGCTGTTCCAGGACCGGCTCCAAAGCCTCCAATTCAGCAATTTCCTTGTCTCGATTGGGCCTCGGTTTTTTCACGGATTCCCGCAATTTTTCGACACGACCACTGACGATATCTAAATCCGCGATCAATAAATCGTCTTCAAAACTGACCAGATCATCTCGGGCATTCGCTCCGGAAAACGCTGACACAACAACAATCATGCAGCCCGCCTCGCGGATCAAGGCAAGTTTCCCAGCAGAACCTTCGTGATCGCGACTTAGCCCGGGAGTATCGATCAAGTTGATTCGAGCCTCGGTTATTTTCTTGGGTTGATAAATTGCGCACAACGGTTCAACTCTTTGGTCCGGCACGGCGGCAGCAGCCATTTGAGTCGAGTGTGTCAACGATGGATCCGGTTCGACACCAGTTAACCACTGAAACAAGGAACTTTTTCCGGCCCCCTGATACCCCACGATTCCAATCTTCATTGCTTATACTTTGCCCGTCTTTAAAAGTTTGTCCAATGTTTGAATCTGGTTTTCTATATCGTCGACCGCCGTCTTGTCCAGTGGAATTGGACTAAATCGAGCTTGATAAAAGGCTTCCGTCACGCGCTGCAGAATTTCATTGATAGGTGCCGTTTGCATGCAATCGGGCATTTGATCTGCGACACACTCGCGAACTGCGTCAGAAAATTCCCATTGAGTCTGGTCAGGCGAGCGGTTCAATCCCGTGTATTTACAAACGATCGACTCAAATTTTTGATAAAACGCGATCTCATCTGGTCTGCTTCCGGCCAACCAACGGGCCAATTTTGGCGACACCGCCGACAATGCACGAGCGAATACACCTTGAAACATTTTTTGATTGGTTGCGGACGATTGCTTTTCCCGACGCCTTTTCTGCACAACTGGGTATAACACCAACGCAATCGTTAAAAGAACAAGGCTCGCTTGAGTCAACCGGTTGGCGGTCATCGACTCAAAGAAATCTTCGACGAATTCGGTGAATCGGGAACCCCGGTTGCCCGCCATAAACAAACTGTTTGCATTGCTGTAACTCTGTTTGTTGTGATCTGGACTAATCACATAGTCTTGCCAAATCGTTCGAGCCAAATCTAATGCTTCGCTGGAAGCGCCTTCGTCGAATGTCGGTGGGGTCGGATCCAAAGTCAGCCAAGCACCGCATTCCGGTCGTGCGATTCCATCTTCAATCATCGCCGGTGAACAGTCTTCGGGAGCGATATAGGCTTCGACCCACGCATGGGCGTGCCGCCCACGCACCACATAACAATCCGTCAAATTATTGTACTGGCCACCGTAGAATCCAACCACATATCGAGCTGGGATTCCAAGCGACCGCAACATCAAGGTCAACGCCGAAGCATACATCGTGCAATGCCCGGATCGGTGATTGGCGACAAAGTCCTCGACAGGATCCAACCGTTCGTCGACGTCGACATTGCGATAATCGATGGTGTATTGATAACCGTTACTCGAGGAAAAATGCCGCAACAACGCTTGACACAGCTCTGCGCTTGTCGGATCGTCAAGTCGCATCGCAATCGCTTCCGCGATTTGTCGCAATTGCGGAAATGATTGAGGATCAAATTCCGTCAACAACTGGTGTTCCGGGGAGCCGTCCTCCATAGAAGGAAAATTTCCAGCAAGGTCCGTTGATCGGTAAGGGTAACCTCTGAGTGGACGATTCACCGAATCCAAAAACGTCGTCAACTCGTACTTGTAGGACGCAATGGTACTCCCCATCCTCGATTTTCGTCGGGTCAAAGCTGATAAATCACGGCATAGTTCAATTTCCGAATCTCCATTGGCTTTGCGAAAAAATGGAGTCGTGGTATACACCAAGGGATCGGCTACCGGTTCGATGACGACTTCAAGATTGACCGCACGAACGTTTTTGCTGCGTCGATTGTTGTAACGAGGCAGCGCCGAATAACTGCGATTATTGAATACATGCTCGTAAGGCGCTCGCCATCCTGAACGGCCATTGGTAATCTCTAACTTCGACAACGCCATGCCACGGAAGTACGGCTTGCCGACAACGGGAATCAAGTCTTCGGAGTCCAAATCCATGAAGCGAGCACGAAACAGCAGCTTATTGGTTTGTCCAATCACACCTGCGTTAATCAATTCGCCACTCTTGGACTGCCCGGTCACCGTAAATTCAGAGCTAAATTGATCGGCCCAATCCTGTCGCGTGTGAGGCAGCGAATGAAACAAGATAAATGAAAAAAACAATGAACCGACTAACCAGGGGAGCAACATCCCAAAACGATCAAATAGGTTTTGCCCATGATGATTTCTTGCCACTGCGACCAACGGCGAAAGGGACGCCGGCAACGTATGGCTTAAGCTAAGTGACGTGGACAACTGCAAGTTTTTCTGGTTGCTACGACGTATCTTATTCCAATCCGAATAATCGCTTTGCAAAATTAGGCTAGACGTCGCCACGAAAAAGTAGAAGACAAAGAAAATCCCATATTCGAAATTCAAGTTGAAAATAGCCGCTTCAAGCATTTGCAAAATACTGAGCACTAGTATTTGCCAACATAGCCGCGGGGTCTTTTTTTGAAAACACAAAGCAATTAACAGATAAGACAACAACACTGCGACCGATGTCAATTTGGTGGCACTGTCACCACCCACGAAATCTTGCATTGAATAGACCAAAATCAGCACCAACAGGACATTCGCTTTCCATCCGGAAATTTCAATCCAATTCAGTCGATCCACGACAAAAAACGCTACGGCCGGCCCGACGAAACTGGCAACAACAATGCTCGGATTGTTAATGCTGTTGCCAAGGACATATCCACCAATCGTCACCAACAATGTCATCGCCAATTGAATCTTGGATAAATGGCGATAGCTCTCGATGTTACCCTTCGACATCGCCGATTGCCTCCAGTTTCTCTGGGCACCGAAACAGCCCTCCAAACTCTCGTGAGTCGACATTCAGCCATCGAAAATGAAGTGGCATCTCGACTCGAGTTTCGTCAGGGACGTCCTCCCAATTTCGCGTACTGACAACCAAACCGATCGTGTCTTGGCTCATATATTCGTGCAAAGTCTCGACGTTTTTCTTGAATCCATGGCCCTCTCCCGGTTGTACGCAAGCAAGTGTTTGCATCGTTAGCCGTAAAAAATCGACATGATAAACAGATGAGTAACAAACGGATTCTTGCCCGTTAATCGCAATATGCAAATTGCCTTGGGCGCCGTCCGACCATTGCGAGAGAATCGTGGCGACAAACCGCAGCGCTTGCTCGCACAACGAAATGCTTTTCAAGTATTCTTGTGCATCACGCGGCTCGGCAAACAAATCAACAACCAGCGCACGATGTTGTTCCGAAACGCGGTCATACTGCTTTACCATCGGCTGGCGGTTCTTGGCCGATGATCGCCAATGGATCTTGCGTCGATTGTCGCCACTTTGCCATTCTCGAATCGCAAAAAAGTTTTCCTCTTGGATTCCGTGCAACGCCGCCCTCGACGTTGACGCTTTGTCGTTCGAGACAAACAATCGATCCCAGTTTGTCGATAACTTACCGAGCTGAGGAGCCACATAAACTTTTTGAAACTGTTGAGTTCGGAACCAACTTCTAACCAACGCGAGTGGAAATCGGCTTTCCACGACGGATGGGCCAAACTCGTAAATCCCGCGCTCGGTAAATAACAATTTGTAGGACGAGTACACCGTTTCGAGTACTGCGATTTTTCGAAAACGAATTACCCCAGTTGTCCTGGTGTGTTTGGTGCGGTTCGTCTTATCGACGGCACCCAGTCTAGAAACCACTTGTCGGATCGTATCTGTAATCGTCAAGTTATAAATATTGAGGCTGCCTTGGTTAACTGCCGGCCAGCGAACTTGAACCAGTTGGCCGACGTGCACGCGCGCTGACACGTCTCTTCGCACCGTAACATTGCGTACTGCGTGACGACTGATTCGCCATGAAAAAAGCAACGCCGCAGCCATCATGCCAGATACCACAACCAGCATATTTACGCTGCGAAGCACCGCGCAAATCGTGACGAAACCCATGATAACTAGAAAGATCATACCTTCGATCGGCAAAGACAATCGTATCGTTCGTTGCTTCAACTGGCTCATAAACACCCGTTAAGAGGATTTATCTTGGAACCGGAACCGAGCCGACGATTTCGCTAACGACCGACTCTAGCTCAACACGATTGGTCAGTCCGACGTTGCCCGCTGGTTTGACCCGGTGCGCCAACGTCTTGATGGCTAGCTCCTTTGCGTCATCCGAGATGGCATAGGTTCTACCCGCGATGAACGCACTCGCCTGAATCGCGCGATACCACAACAGGGCGCCGCGCGTACTGACCCCAACGCTCAAATTCGAGCTTTGTCGGGTTGCCTGTACGATATCCATCATGTACGCCGAAATTGACTCTTCGACCGCAATTTGGCGGACAGCCGACTGGATCTGAGTCAATGACTCGAGATCGCACACCGGAATCAAACTTTCAACTGGCTCGCCAGGTCGATGGTTGTTGAGAATTTGTTGTTCAAATTCACGATCCGGATAGCCCATCGAGATTCGAAACAGAAATCGGTCCAGCTGGCTCTCGGGCAGCAAATAAGTCCCTTCAAATTCATAAGGATTTTGAGTCGCAATCACCATGAATGGGCAAGTCAATCGATGGGTCACGCCATCAACGCTGACCTGATTGTCACTCATCGCTTCCAATAGGGCACTTTGCGTTCTCGGCGGCGCGCGGTTGATTTCGTCGGCCAAGACGAAATTACTGAAAATCGGCCCCGGATTAAACTCAAACTGATGCGTCGACGAATTGTAAATGCTGCTACCAACGATATCGCTGGGCAATAAGTCCGGAGTAAATTGGATACGTTTAAAACTTCCTTTGACCGACTTGGCAATGGCCTTACCCATCAACGTCTTTCCAACTCCGGGTACATCCTCAAGCAAGACGTGTTCGCCGGAAAACAATGCGATCAAACAGTTTCGAGCGACGCTTCGTTTGCCTAAGACGACCCGTTCGATGCTGCTCAACAGTTTTTCGACGTGGGTATTTAAGTCCTTGACCTGATCCGGATCAATACCTGTCTCTTGTTCCGATGACCCCAGATTCGTTGCTTTTGTATCCAACCAGACGCTCCGCTTCAATATAACCGCACCCCAATTGGGCTTTGGCTCATTATACGGAGATTCGGCGACTTGTGCTTATGCGATCCGAGAAATCATTTATCTGAAAACGATTCAATATCTATCCAAAACCGACTGAAAATCTTACGACCAGCCGCTAGACATCGAAACCAAGCGGCTGAAACCGAGTTGGTTTTAGGGAAGCGTAATTGGGCTAACCTCGGCCTCAGTGGTTCGCCATTGAAAGAACAATCCGTCAAATGAGGACAATTCCATTACCATTAGGACGATGGCGACCGAAACCGACAGCGCCGAAGCTACTAGCATGGTGTCGTATATCGTCATGCTCGACAAAAATCCCAATCGGGATGATGATCGAGAACTAGTGGCAGTAGCCGTTTCTTCCGAAGTTTGGCCGACATTTTCGTTGGCTTCTTCCAAGTTTTCCAATTCGTCGAGTACAGGTTCGGCATCCGAAGACATAACAACTCCAAGACTAGTTATATTTGCCAGCTTCGACAAACATGATGATCATGCCAGCCAGCAAACAAAGGAAGGAGAGGACCAACATCACGGAATAGATGCTGAATCCCTGTTTTCGATAACGAGGAGCAGGCGGCGCCATGGAAATGGCCGCCTGGCCTTCGTCTTCGAGGGTAGATTCAAATGATTCAGCGAACTCAGGCGAGTCGAAATCCAGATCAGAACTTGGTTGTGACATAATCGCCTTCTGCTACAGGTGCCTGAACGAATTCTGATACTAATCTTGCCGCAGACATGTTGTCTCGGGCACGTGTTACTTCCGCTTTTCCAATAAAACGCTCACCGCGGTAGATATCGAAAACGTGTCCCGCTTTCACACCGTCATCGCTACCCACACTGATCGCGATCAAGTTGTCTCGCGTTCTCAAAACGACGCCTTCGACTTCTGGTGGAATTTGATCCGTAAGTTCGGTTTCGCTGACCCCTGTCGCCTTCATGACCTTTTCCTGCAAAGCAACTCTTTCAGTCAGTTCCATTTTTAACGTTTCCAACTGATCCATTTCACCTTGTAAGGTATAAACTTGGTTGGTCAAGTTGACCACGCTTTGTCGTTGCTTCGCAATATCATCGACCAGCGATTTGTTGTCAGTACGTAGCGTCGCGATTTGCGAATCCTTTTCATTCAATCGTTTTTCAGCATTGTTCAAGGCTTCTTGGTTCTTGGTACTGATTTCCAATTGTTTACGCAACAACGCTTCTTTTTCGTCACGCTCATTCCGGGCCAAATTAAGTTGCGATTCAAGTTGGGCCAATTGCATACGGCGAGCAACGCGTTCCGCGTTCAACTGCTTCTTGATCTCTTCCGATTTACCCTTATAGGTATTCAAGACGTTTTTCGCTTCGGTCAGTTTGTCTTTATTTTCTTTCGCAATCTTTTTCCATTCTTGATGGGTTGCTCCAACCATGACGGCAAGTACCAAAAACGCAACGCTCAAAAAGAGAATGAGAAACGTCAAAATTTTGCCCGTTAAGTTCATTAATTTTCCCTTTCAAAGGACGGCCAATAAAAAACAAATGGAAAGTGGCCAAACTTTTGTTCACAGACGAAGCAGGTTAAAGGTGCTTGGGACCTGAAAAACCGCTTTAAATTCTAGAGGTTTAGTATAGTTGGGCAATATTTTACATGAATAATAAATCAGAGGATTCTCCAAGGTTCTGGGAACCGGTTTTCAGGTATTCCTGATGACGCGAATTTTCATTTTATGACGGTTGTCGTGCGCCCAACTGGTCCCAGAAAACGGAAAAAAAGTTATTATTGTAATAATCTGTTCGTTTCCATGACGAACAATCCCGTTTAAGAGACTAACGGCTAACCCAGACCATCTTATGGCAGCTCCGAAAATCACCCTTCAACAGCTAATGCTGTTGATGATCGTAGTCGCCTTGTTTTTGGGAGTCGTATCCCTGGCATTGCGTGGCAATACGTTTGCTCTGGGCGTGACCGTTGCCGTTTTCGGACTCTCAGCTCTGATGGTCTTTTATCAATGCGTTTTTGCGGTCATTTACTGGTTTGCCAAGGCCAAGGCAGTAGTTTTCAGCGCGAACCACCGTCGTTCGAAAATTTCAGAGGAGTTGGAATGAGCGGTACCGTAGCAAAGTCGCTGTCGTTGTTGACAACGTGTTCGCTGATTCTCGCAGTTTCAAACGCTACCTGCTGGTCGCAAAGTCCTTACGACACTTACAAAGTCGACATCCAAGAGTATTTCGGAGCCGTTCGAATCGTTGTCAAGACGCCCGATTTGAAACCCGCAAAACGCGATATCCAATTGCAAGTTTTAGCGCGGACTACCAATTATCGCTCCACTCAAAACATGGTCTCTAAAGAATTGGTCATTCCGGCGGGACAAAATTCTGGCTCTGTCGAAGTTGCCCATGGTTCCGATTGGGGGTACGGGTGGTATCAAACGCAGATCGTCTTGGAAGACAACGACAACGGAATTTACGACTCTCGAGACTTTCTCAGACACAACAGTTCGACTTCCGGAAACTGGCAGACGCATCTGCCTTTTAACCTGTTGGTTTCATCCAATGTTTCGGCGATTCCCAGTCGCAAGTTGACGGCGAATCGGCGCCGAGCCGTAAACATGAGTTTCACCGGGTTAGGAGTCAATGACCCAAATAAGCTCCCCAATTTCATCGAGCTTCTGGATGTCTATGAGTCCTTGAATTTGATCAGCAGCGGCGCCGTGACTTCAAATCTTTCGTTTTTACAAAACAGCAATTGCCGTTTTCAATGCATTCACCCAGCGGACTTTTTCCAAGACTGGAAGAGCTTGCTTGGATTTCAAGCGATCTTTGTTGACAAAATCGACCTCCAGCAAATCGCGAATTCGGAATCCGCGCTGAAAACTCTCAAGAATTGGGTTTCGCTTGGCGGTCAAGTGGTCGTTTTTGACTGTGACAAAGGTTTCTCTGATCGTGACAATGTTTGGCGGTTGGTGACGGGGAGTCCACCCCGCGACCGGCTCTGGAAGTCCCCATCCCGCAGCGTCAAGAAGCTGGGTGGATTCGCGGTCGTTCAGTCGTGGCAGGTCGACCAAAGTAACCATCTGTTTGCGGTCGATGAATTGGGGAGCGTATTCGAAGAATTCGACGCTTCCGGCGATACGGTTGCCGATCGCGCTTTTATCGCGCGAGACTTTCTTGTTGGAAAAATCATCCTCGTCGACGACGACCTGACGGCATGGAAACGACAACAATGGCAACCGTTGTTCAATTGCCTGACGCAGTCTTCCGCTTTATCAACCGTTGGGAGATCAAGTTCGAAGCAAAAGTTCAAGCCAGATTTTCGAATTCCGGGCATTGGTGACCCTCCCGTGACAGCGTTTCAAATCCTGATCGCAGGCTTCGTCACATTAATTGGACCTGGTTTCTATATCGTTTTTAGTCGTACAGGTCGACTGTACTTGTTGCTGTTCGCAATTCCGGCGTTTTCGCTGTTTGCGGTCGCATCGCTATTCTTGTACGCCATTATTAGCGATGGCTTTGCGACCCGAGGACGAGTCTTATCCGTCTCCGAAATCGACCATACCGCCAATTCCGGCGTTCACCATGCCCGCAGCGTGTTTTATTCAGGCGTATCCCCAAACGAGTCCATCCTCGACAGCCAAACCCTCGTTTACGACTCGCGAGGCGAATACAGTCCACCTTCCCGACAACGAATCCGCGCAGACAAACTTTCAATTACCGGAGGCGAAATACGTGCTCGGTCACCATTTCAGCTAACAACCGCTGGCTGCTTTGAGACAAACAAACAATTTGCGTTTTCTCGTTCTCAAGACGGAGCCGGCGGAACAATAACCAATGCGTTTCTCACGCCTTTTGAACTTGTCATCGTCCGGAATAAGGATCAGTTTTATTTTACCGAAAACGTAGCGGGCGAGTCCACAGCCGCATGTCAGGCCGCCACAATCGGGGATCTGAACAAGATCGTGCCGAAAATCGTAGCAAACTTGCACCCCGACACGCCGGCGCAAGCTTCTTCGCAGTACAGCAGCCGATGGGAATACGTGCAAAGCTGGGAAAATGAATCGCTTTCCAAATGGGGACGATCGGATGACCTGCTTTACGAGTTAAAACGCGGGAAACTCAATAATTTGATACCCGCCAACGGTTATCTCGCCATCGCCAAGACAAGTGAATTCGTCCCGAATCCACAACCGCAAGCCCTTTTTGAGGACCATCAACTGCATGTCGTTATTGGCAAATGGTAGTCCGGCGAAAAATTCCGGGCCCGTTATTGAAATCCAAAGTTTGAAACGCTGTTTCGATGCGACAACGGCCGTGAATGAATTGTCGTTTCACGTTCAACCGGGTGAAGTGTTTGGGTTCATCGGACCCAACGGCGCTGGCAAGACCACGACCATGAAAATTCTGGCGACGTTGGATACTCCCACCAGTGGGCATGCCTGGGTTGATGGGTTTTCTGTCGTTGACGACCCAGACCGCGTTCGCCGTCGGCTCGGTTTTATGCCCGATGGGTTTGGGACTTATCCCAACGTGAATTGTGAAGAGTACCTTGACTTTTTTGCCCGTGCTTATGGTCTACGCGGAGCCGAACGTCGCGAAGCGCTTTCCAAAGTCATGAGCTTCACGCAATTGGACCGCTTGGCTCAAAAGCCAGTTAACGGTTTATCCAAAGGGATGAAACAACGATTATGCCTGGGCCGAGCGTTAATTCATGATCCGTCAGTTTTGATTCTTGACGAGCCAGCAGCAGGTTTGGACCCGCGGGCACGGATCGAGTTACGCGAAATGATTGTCGCATTGGCTCGCGACGGAAAAGCACTCTTGATCAGCAGTCACATTTTGACTGAATTGGCTGAAATGTGTGATCGAGTCGCGATCATCGAGAAAGGACGACTGCTGGCCGTCGGTACGGTTGAAGAAATACTCAGCGGCCAAAACCTTTCTCCCCACGACTCACCCGTCGTTACCTCTAAAGCCGCTGCAACCACGATCGAAATCGAAGTGATCGAAGACGCCAATGCTGCGGCTGAGTTCTTGCGAGAATCGCTCGCCATTGAAAACGTTCGCGTATTGGATCAACGCGTCTCATTTGAGTTCGAGAACAACTTAGCAAAACAAGCCGAGTTGTTGGCGCATCTGGTTCAACAAAAGATCAAAGTGGTACGCTTTGGTACCAAGGAAAAGTCTTTGGAGGATGCGTTCCTAAGTGTAACGAAAGGACTTGTTCAGTGAGCGTTTTGAATGACTCTGAAATTGCCAACAAGCCCACCGAACTTCGCATTGCCAGTGAAAAAACGTCGACGTTGGATCGCTTAACCGATTGGTTCAGCGATTGGTTTAGTCCTATTTTGGTAAAGGAAACGCGGCAAGCGTTGAAGAGTCGCCAGTTTTTCTGGACGTTTTTCTTGCTGTTGTTGGCGATCGCCGTCTGGACGCTCGTTGGCCTGACCATCAATCGTCCGTCTGCTGAATTTGACAGCTCCGGACCTTCGCTGTTGACCGGCTATTGGGTGATTCTAGGATTTCCCTTGGCGATCGTAATTCCGTTTGGAACTTATCGTTCTTTAGCCCGCGAGTTTGAAGACGGTACGATCCAATTGGTGTCGGTAACGACGATGAAGGCTCGTCAAATCGTTGCCGGCAAATTGGGCAGTAGCTTGCTTCAAATGCTGGTATACGTTTCGATTCTTGCGCCGTGTATCGCGTTCACTTATCTCCTACGAGGTCTCAGTCTACCCCAAATCACGACCGGCATGGTGGTCTGCATCAGTGGTAGTTTTACGCTCTGTTGTATCGCGTTGTTTTTCGCCGGAGCCACCAAATCAAGAATGTTTGGCGTGGCTTTCTCCATTATTTTGATTGTGATTCAAATCGGCGTCTATGCCCTGTGGGGCGCATTTGCCGGCGGCATGGCGTTTTCGGAGTTGGTCTTTTTGACGCAATCCGATGGCTTTTTCTTAATCGCAGGCATGGTTTGCGCGTTAGTTTCAACCGGGTTTTTGATGTTCGCGGCCGCAGCTTCAATGATCTCGTTTGACTCAGACAATCGATCGACCTTTGTAAGATTCGCGATGCTGATTCAACAGACACTGTTCGTTGCCTGGGGGGTCAGTTTCATGTGCTTTACGATGTTCCCCGAACAATCCGTGGTTTTGACTTTCATAACGTCTCACTATTGGATCATCATGGGATTCCTGTTGGTGGGCGAGTCGCCAAATATTTCTACTCGAGTCAGACGCAGCATTCCTCAGTCTATTTGGGGGAAGTCGATAGTTTCGTTTCTGTTGCCTGGGCCGGGTCGGGGGTTGTTGTTTGTTCTGAGCAACATTTGGTTTTGTGCCATCGCATTTTTTTGTTTGTACTTTTTCGGTTACTCTTGGTTGCCTGAACAAGCGATGGAGTCCGTGGGAATGGGCGCGCCAGGCAGGCGCTTTTTTGGTCCCTCCGAACAATTCCAAGCCATTTGGGGACTGGTTTCGATTTGTCTTTACTCGTCGTTTTTTGTATCTACGATTTACTTACTGGCGGTGTCTCTGCGAGGTCGATTCAAAGTCAACGGGCGACTCACGTTTTCTCTGGGGATATTGTTGGTCATCACTTTGACTGGCGGCTGCCTGTTGTTTCATTTTAACTTTCTCATGCCCAGTGACGCGCGCGAGTACTCGGTGGACCAGATCTTCAATTGGTATTGGACGACCATTGAAATCACGGATAACGGATTTGCAGAAGTTGATGTTTTGGTCGCCATGTTTGCTGCCGCCATGATGGCCGCGATCACATTGATTGCCGTAATCTCGGCTTCGAAAGAGCTGTTGGCCGAAAAATCGGCCACGCCCCAACGCGTCACTTGGGACCGCAAAGAAGAAAAGAAAATCGAAACGCCAAGCAAGGGTGAAACGATCGACGAGATCTTTGGGGAAATCAAGCAAAAGGAAATACCCGATCGATTCGACTGACCAAGCCCAGTTCTACTGGCGATCAAAGGGTGATGGAAACAGCTTCGAAGGCGTTCGACTTTGTTGCGCGATCTCGATCAGTTCGTTCAACTTCTCCGGGTTGGCTGTCGCCAGGTTTGTCGATTCCCTCGGATCGCGGGCCAAATCGAACAACAGACTATTCACATCACCTTGTTTGTTCGCGCGCCGATAAAGTTTCCAATCCCCCGCCCGAACCGCTTGTTGTTGGCGATACTCCCAATACAACGATGAATGCTTTTCTTGTTTGTTGGGGTTACCCAACAGCGTCGGTAAAAAAGAAACGCCGTCAATGCCGACCGGAACATCGGCCTCGGCAAATTCGCAAACCGTGGCCAAGACATCTTGGAACGCAGAAACGTGATCTGAAACGGCGCCCGCCTTGATACGTCCCGGCAGACGAACAATCATCGGCACTCGAATACCGCCTTCAAACAAGCTAGTCTTTAAGCCTCTCAATCCTCTTGTTGACGCAAAGAAAGTCGAATCGGAACCCCCGTTGAAAGTGGGGCCATTGTCACTGGAAAAAACAACGAGCGTTTCATTTTCTAGCCCAAGCTCGCGAATTTGGCGCAGAATCCGACCAATATTGCGATCCATTCGTGTGATCATCGCCGCATATGCCGCGCGCGGAAACGGATGGGGTAAATAGCCCTTGTTTCCCAAATAGGGCATTTCCTCAAATTGGTTTTTGTATTCGTTGAGAGAGTCATCTGGAACTTGCAACGCGACGTGGGGAACGTTGGTCGCGTAATACAGAAAAAATGGTTGGTCTTTGTTTTGTCGGATAAATTTCTCCGCTTCACCAATCATCCGATCCGTCGCATAGACTTTACTGCTATACCGCTTCCAGTCGCGATCTGCCTGATATGGTGCACTAATTCGTTGGTGCGCCTTGAAGTAGGTGTTGCCCAGAACATCGACGTCGTGATTACGCCACAAATGGGTTGGATAGTAATTGTGTGCGACGCGTTGGCACAAATAGCCGTAGAAAAAATCGAACCCCTGAAAATTAGGATGGCCTTCTGACCCAGGCCCGCCTAAGCCCCACTTTCCAATCGCCGCGGTTCGATAACCTTTGACCTTTAAAATTTCCGCAATCGTGGTTTCCGTTTTCAACAGCGGATGTTGGCCTTCAGGTTCATCCGGTCCCCAACCTCCTTTTTCTGTGTTGCCGCGAATGTAGGCGTGGCCCGTGTGCTTTCCAGTCATCAATACGCAACGAGCGCTGGCGCAGACTGGGCTACCGCTGTAGTGCTGTGTAAACCGCATGCCGTCGGCGGCAAGTTGATCCAAGTGTGGTGTCCGAATCTTGGTCTGACCGTAACAACCCAATTCACCATACCCCAGATCATCGGCAAGGATAAAAACGATGTTGGGCGGGCGTTGCTCGGCAGACAACGGACCAACACCAATCACAAAAGCAATCGCGACCAACAACGTCAAATTAGGCATAATCTTTCCCCTGGTTTGCATCGAATGAAATCATAAACGAAACCACTTCCGAATGGAGCTACGGAGCCCGAGAGAAATAGAATTAAAAAAACAGATCTACCAGCCGACCCAAACCAAATGGGCGGCCGAAGCGATGTATGTGACCAAAAAAGTCGTCAACAGAATCGCGTGATAGCGGCGATCAAACCAGGCTTCCAAAAATAGAATTAATAATACGATTCCCCCAGCCGAGACGGCAAACACCTCTCCACGGAGCCAATGCGATGCGGCCAAAATGGTACTGATTACTAACATCAGACCCATCAATTCCAACAACGACATTCGATAATATTTTTGTCGCTGCAATTTTGATGCTGCGGCTTCACGATCTTGTTGGGGAAGAGGCAGTTTTGATTTTCGGTCTCCGTGTAACACTTGATCGGGTGTCAACCCATCTGGAGGGGCGAGTTGTAGAGGAACTTGGCTGGGATCCGTTTCAGTATCTTGAGGACGATAATCGGCAGATTCTTTGTCTTGCCTCATCTCATTCCTCATTCGCGGGGTTGGTTGGCTGGGTCACAAAACGAATTTTATCCATTAAAAAACACCGGTTGAAAAATTCAACCGGTGTAATCACAAGGAGACACACTTCTTGCGTCGCATTGGAATATTAGGAATTCACGGGCTCCCGGACTAGAGACTAAATTCCAAATCCAATCACAACTTGTACTTACGAGTTCTCCATCGTTGGACTTTCCACAGCCACTTCGACTCCATCCAAAAAGCTTGACAATGAGCGGCTGCGGTAAGGCTGTTGCAATTTACGAACCGCCTTGGATTCGATTTGGCGAACGCGTTCACGTGTTACTGAGAAGATCTTGCCAACTTCCTCCAGCGTATAGGAATAGCCATCGGCCAAGCCATATCTGAGCTTCAAGATTTCTCGTTCACGGTAATTGAGGTGCTCCATTGCTTCCTGAATTCGTGATTTCAACGCTTGTTGATTCGTTTCGTAAAGCGGATCGTCATCGCGATAATCCTCAAGGAACTCACCAAAATAGCTGTCGTCGTGATCGCCAACGGACTGGTCCAAAGACAGCGGCTGTCGAGCCATTTTCATGATGATGCGAGTGTCATCCAGCGAGAGGTTGGCACGCTCGGCCGTTTCTTCTGGCGATGGTTCACGGCCCAACTCTTGGACCAATTCACGCATCACTTGCCGAACCTTACTCATCGTATCAATCATGTGAACGGGTACACGAATCGTTCGACTTTGGTCAGCAATCGCACGCGTAATCGCCTGTCGAATCCACCAAGTTGCGTAGGTAGAAAATTTGTAGCCTCGCTGATGTTCGAACTTATCGACCGCTCGCATTAACCCAGTGTTGCCTTCCTGGATCAAATCTAAAAAGCTCAATCCTCGATTACGGTACTTCTTGGCAATCGAAACGACCAATCTTAAATTGCCTGCCGAAAGGATGCGTTTGGCGGCATCCTGAATCTGGCGAAGGGAGTTCGTCTTGATAACACGACGATTCAGTGTTGCTGGCGTTTCGAACGTCTGCATCATCAGGTGCCCCAATTCCGACTTAATTTCGTCGACACTCTGGGTTCCGCAAGAGCCCGTTTCGTTGGCCTCTTCCAGCATTGCATTCAAGTCTTGCATGCGGCCGTTGATTTCTTCCATTTGCTCGTACAAAGGCTGCAAACGGCTAAAACGCAAATTCAGTTCTTCAACCAACCGAACACATTTGTTGCGACGGCGAACCATTTCTCGCCAGACGCTGCGGCGTTCCGCAAGTGATTTATCAGTACGAATCACGAACTGAAAATTCTCTTTGTTTTGATCCAGAAGGTGTCGCAGCGTTTTTAAGTTGGGGACCAATCGCTGCATGATTCGCTTCTTTTCTGCTTTGTTAGTCACGGAAACTTCAATCGTTCGATCGAGACGCAATTCTCCGTTGAGAACTTTTTGAAGGGCCTCAAAAGCACCTCGCAGCATAAAATCGGTCGCCAACATCGTGTTGCGGAAATTCAGCCGAGCTTTGTCGATCTTCTTTGCGGCTGAGATCTCTTCGTCTCGAGACAACAGTGGAATGCGGCCCATTTGCATCAAGTACATTCGGACCGGATCGTCGATCGAGTCTTCAGACTTCGATGTTTCTTCGGCAGTCTCATTTTCGACTTCGTGTTCGTCGATAGAATTAGGGAGATCGAAGTAAGTGTCGTCAGTTGGTATCTTGCCCATCAAAGCCTCTTTTGACATTAAATGTGTGTGTGTCCGGGTTGCGGAAGGCTGAAATCGCACAAAGAATGCCATGCTTTGACTCCTCCTATTGAGACGGTGTAAGATCCATAAAGGCAAGGACTTACGGAAATGGGCAAAAAACGGGAGGTCGATAGAATGGTGACAAAAGTCAACAAACTATCTAGTGGAAACCACAGTTGTTGCAAAAATGCAACGCTGAGTTTCAACCGCATCAGGAGAGAGGTGGGCGGGTGAAATTCACCGATAACTGGACTAGTAAAAACAGGGTATACGAAAGGCGAAAAAAAAGAAATGGCTGACGACTATTATCAGCTTTTAGAAGTTTCACCGACGGCGACCGCTGAAGAAATTCAGAAGGCTTATCGCAAACTTGCGCGGAAGTATCATCCCGATTTGCATGCCGACAAGTCTGACCGAGAAAAAGAAAACGCCAAGCAGCGATTTCAAGAAATCCAACATGCTTATGACATATTGAATGACCCGGAAAAACGTGAAATGTACGACCGATTTGGATCTGGATTTGAGTCGGCGGCAGGGGGACAGGGCCAAAATCCGTTTCCCGGTGGACATCCATTTGAGAGCATGGATATTGACCTGAGCCAGATTTTTGGCGGCCCCAATGGCCCCGGTCCCAACACTGGAAAAAAACAATCAGGTGGTTTTGAGAATCTTTTTCGACATTTTGGTGGTGGAGCGGCACGCGGACACCAGCCACCACCACCGGCCAAGGGCCGAGATGTTGAGCAAGAAATTACCGTTTCCTTTCATACTGCAATCGTTGGCGGCGAACATCAAATAAATCTGCAACGCCGAGACGGCAGTGTTGATTCGATTAACATTAAAATCCCTGCTGGCATCGAAGATCAAAAGAAAATTCGTTTGCGGGGACAAGGCGAAATGGCGACTCCCGGCGGACCGCGCGGGGACTTGCTCATCAAGGTCCGCGTGGCGGTACACCCGAATTACTCAAGGTCTGGAAATCAATTAACGGTGACGATGCCGATAACCCTAAAGGAGGCAATTTTCGGAACTCGAGTCGATTTGCCGACGCCACATGGCACCGTTACGGTTACCGTTCCCAGTCGGTCGCAAAACGGAAAGACATTGCGTTTAAAAGGACTGGGCGTGAAATCAAAAAATCAGGCAGGGGATTTATTGGTCAAGCTTCAAATACACATACCCGAAGAAATCTCGGACAGCGACGAAGCACTGCTGTCGCATTTGAGCGACGATTGGAACGACTCGGCCATTCGAAACGATTTGAAGTGGTAAACGATCGAGTTTTGTTTTGACGGATCACAGTTTTCCTAAGTCAGCACGTTTGATCGAGCAACAGGAATTTGATCGCGTCCATGGTGAAAATGTTTTTGCCGCGGACGATACGCTAGTGGTCAAAGGTTTGGGCAACAAGCTTGATCGAACCAGACTTGGACTTTCCGTTGGAAAAAAAGTTGGCAATGCGGTATGCCGCAATCGCTGGAAACGTCTAATCCGCGAAGCATTTCGACTTCAAAAGTCGCAACTGCCTTCAGGTTTAGACCTTGTGATTCGCCCGCGGAAAGGAGCCCTCTGCGAATTTGAAGCGATTTATCATTCGCTTGGTAAGTTAACGCGGCAGATTAAACGCAGATTGGACCGAAGGCCTCAACCATGAATCAAACAGATGGATTGATCAGGATGGTGGTATGGATCATTCGAATCCCCGCCAACCTATTGATACTCTTTGCCAAGATCTATCAAAAAACTATCAGTCCACTTTACGGAGACATCTGTCGATTTGAGCCAAGCTGCAGTCATTATTTTGTTGGAGCTGTACGGAAGTATGGCGCCATACGTGGAACGGCGATGGGCCTTTGGCGAATTTGCCGTTGCAACCCATTTTGCAAAGGGGGATACGATCCACCTTAGGGTGGATGTGTTTGCTTTGTTCGACATGAGTGGGTAGCATCGGATATTGAGAAAAGATTTCGCCCATGGCCCGCATTACGCTTTCCATTCCAGCTCACGTTTACCAAGGCGATCCCTTCGATCGCGCGCGGGTCGAAGATGTAGACGTGTTTTCCAAGCTGCATGGCGTCCACTCAAATGACGATTGGTGCGCCAGTTATATGGACGACCAATTTGTCTCGTCGCTCCAATTGACTGGAGGCCGCGTCCGTTTTGCGCAGGACGCGAAAACGAATACCTTTCAAGTTACGGCAACTTATGGGATTGGTCGCAAACCAACCACCAGTGAGCTCAAACGTTTGTGGGAGCATACCTCGACACAGCTGAGCGACGGGATCGGTAACGGCTCTTTCTCGAATCACGCAGTCTCCGTTTGCTCACTTTCGCTGGCGATGGCGTTGCTCAACAGTCCTGACATCGAGAATGTCCGCGTCTCGGATTTTTTTGTCGATGCGTTTCCCATGGGTAGCTCGGAGATCATCCCCAAAATTCACTTTTCAAGTTCGGGTGGTCCCGACGATCATTTGATCAACGATTTGAAGTCGGCCGTTCAGAATCGCAGTGGAGCCGCTTGCAAAGCGCTTGCGGAGTTCTATTTCCAAGGCAAATTCGTGGCCCCGGATCAAAAACAAGCCATTAAGCTGTTGAAACGTGGCGCGAAACTGAAAGATGAGAATTCGATCGTCGAATTATCGCTGCGTTACATCCATGGTGACGGTGTGAGGCAAGACACACTAAAAGCTTTAAGTTTGCTAGAGTCCGGAATCAAACATGGATCTGGATTGGCAAAAGTGGTGCTGGCAGATTTACTGCTCAATGGAGAACCAATGCATCATTCACGGGCCATTCAAATGCTATTTGAAGGCGTCAGTATGAACCATGCTGCTGCGATGCATCGTTTGGCAGCGTGTTATGAACAAGGACAATGTGTTGCCCGCGACCTGGCCAAGGCGCTGGAGTTGTACGAGAACGCCCAAAAATTCGGATTTGATGCGACCAACGACATTGTTCGCTTAAAAAGACAACGCGGCTTCTTCGGTCGATGGTTTTAGATTGCGATGTTCAGAATCACCGCCAGTTCGTCGGCGGTGATTCTGTTCCATCCGTCCGTACAAGCGCTTGGACGGTGTTTATTGTCGAATTTTATAGTCGTCTGCGCCGACCAACCGCCAATCCACCACTGGTCAACAACAACAAACCAGCCGCCGAACCAGGTTCAGGCACCACGATTGAAAATTCTCGAAACTTCGGAAAAAATTCCGTGCTGTCGCTGGCAAATAGCGAGTCACTAATTTCGAGCGAAACTTCTCCTGCATCCAATGCGATCCAATCGATGTACCCCAGTTGAAAAAAATCGCCTTGCGATCCCGTATCCAACAAAGGACCATTTGCCGCTTCCGAAAGCGCCGTACGCAACCCAAACCCGTTGTCAGAAGCGTTGAAAGCCACCACCGTATTTTCGTTAACAAACGGGTTGGCGGTAAATGCCCATCGTTGTTCAAACGGCACGCCAGCGGCCGTGATGTCGTAATTCAGTACTTCTGCATCGCTGAATCCTACGATTCCAGGCGAGTCCCAGAAAAAGTCAATTTGGAACCCACCACTGACAATGTCCTGGCCTTCGGGATTGTAATACAAATACGCCCTTCCGCTTTCTCCCGCGCTCGTATTTACCAACAAGTCGTCATCGACCAAGCTTCCTTCGCCAAGATCGAGTGGTGACCAAAACAATGACTGCGCTGACGCGACAGACAGGTTGGCGATCAGAACAAGCATCACCGAAACTACAATTTTTGAATACATAACTTCTCCAATAAAACTAATCCGCCAATCCAGGACGGCTGATCATTCAATCCAATGAAAACCGATACTATCGACGTCGCCGCGCCGCCAAACCGCAGAGCCCCAAACCAATAATTCCAACACCACTGGGCTCCGGAACAGAAATCGTTAACCCGCGAAAGGTTGGCGTTATCACCACACCTGCATCAACAACCAAAAATTCGTCGATTTGCAGCGAGACATCCCCATAATCAAGCGATTGCCAGTCCGCAAAACCGATTTGGAAGAACTCTCCCTGCGAACCCGTGTCTAACAAAGGACCGCCAGCCGCCTCCGAATATGCCGTCTGAAGACCCAACCCTTCGACGGCGTGAACGGCACGAAAATCTTGGATGGAATCATCCGAAACTGTTACTTCCGCAATCGCCGACCAACGGACGTCGAAATTCGAGCCAGCCACGGTAATGTCGTAGTTGCGTAGAGATGCATCCGTGAATGCAGCGATCCCCGATTGGGTCCAAGAAAAATCTAAGTCCAAACCGCCAACAGTAAGATCTTGACCTTCCGGATTATAATAGAGATAGACTCTACCGTTCTCCCCCGGATTGGCATTGACGACCAAATCTGTATCCAAAAGCTCGCCCTGGCCGACATCCAGTTGGGACCAAAAAAACGTCTGTGCTTGAGCGTTGCTAACGCTCACAAAAAGAAGTATTAAGGCAAACGCCAATTTCGTTGCATTCATAGAATCCTCGTCATCAAAAAGAAGCCCACCTGGACATCCAGGCCTGGCAAAAAAACCAGCGACATCCTAACACGCCATAATTTCTTTTTCAGCCGATAAGCATCTTAGCCCAAACCAGCCGAGCGCCCACGAAGTCGCTAAACACAATGCCACAAATCGTTTAACACCGCCCGCAAGGGATTACTTATTTGTTAACGAATTGTAAATTTTTGAACTCTTGTTGAATCCTTTGGCAAAACGATCGTTAGCAGTACACCAAATGTCAACAACGAGTCTTTGAGCAATTTCGCACTGCGCCAAAGCAACGTTTTGACCGAAAGAGATTTACGCATCGACAGGTTGGTCGTTGGCGACGACTTCATCTTCGTCCTGAATGAAATCCGATTGGTCGGTGAGTTTTTGCAAGGAGATTACAATTTGATTGCAATGTCGATTTGCTAGATGTTCATCTGTTTATTGATCTGCTGCTTGCTGGCGATTTCGCCGCAGACTTAAGTTCGACGGCAATGTCGATCTAATGGATAGATCGGCCTGTTTGGCTATTTTACTGGGCAATTGATTCGATTGAATGGCAACAGCCCAAAGCGATCACAAAACATCGCGAATCCACACATCATCCGTTTTGCATTTGCAATGAAATTGCGATAAGGGTATACTTGCGTCAGGTCGACCGACCTTTTCTTCGGTTTTTCGAATCAAAATACACTTGCTGATAGCCGGTATTTAAACTCTTACGGGAGGACACATGGCAGCTGATCCAACATCCAAACAACATGCGTTTACCCTGGTCGAGCTGCTAGTCGTCATTGCGATTATCGGAATTCTCATTGGTATGCTTCTGCCGGCGGTACAAAGTGTTCGTGAAGCAGCAAGGCGTACCGCCTGTTCCAATAACATGCGGCAAATTGGGCTGGCCGTTCTAAATTACGAGTCTACCTTCGGCGAGTTCCCCATCAATCAAGTTGGCCCCGGTTTGCCCGACGGCAACGGAGGTTATGAAAGCGGCTTTTACAGCTGGCTGGTACCAATCTTGCCGTACGTTGAACAAAACAACGTTTTCGACTTGATACAGCACGAAATCAGCAACGGCAGCGGTTTTGGATTCATGATCGATAGCAATCATCCCAACGCCCGCGCGGCGAACACCAGAATAGACACGTTTCTTTGTCCTTCAGATTTCCCGACTCACGACAATGAAATTGCGATGGGAACCGCAAACCCGGCGTCCGATAACTATGCCGCCAATGCAGGCTGGCCTTCATACGCAACAGGGTTTTCTGGAGAACGCAGCTACCCGGGGCGATTTAATGGTGTGATTCCACTTGTCAATCCAACCGAGTCCGTCTCGTGGCATAAAGAAAAAGTACGAATTGGGGATGTGTTCGACGGCACGTCCAATACAGCGTTGGTCTCCGAACGTTTGATCCAGTCGGGAAATTCTCCCGATGAAATTAGAAGCTACGACCCGCGCTTGGAATCGTTTCACATTACTGAGTTTGCTCGCACATTGAAAGAGATTTCTGATGAAATCAGCCCTTTACAGACGCACTCGCACGTTTACGAGTCGGGGCATATTGGGCGGGCATGGATTTCGGGGTTCTCACTTTCAGCACCTACTTATTTACACGTCAACACGCCCAATTCATTCATTGGGCATTTCAATACAACTCAGGTAGAAGGTGATTTCGTCGTTGCCCCTAGCAGTCGACATCCTGGCGGCGTCAACCTTGTTTCCGTCGATGGCTCCCTCCGATTCATTCGAGATGGAATTGATCAACAGGTTTGGTGGTCTCTAGGGGCCAGGAACGACGGACGACCGACTCAGTTAGATTAAGTCTTGGTACTAAATTTGGCTCGTGTCGAACTGGGCTGCAAATGCAAGCGGCAAGGCACCTGGCGCCGGTTCAGCAGCGAAAACCCGTCCGCGTTGCCGCTCCCAATCTCAACCTCAATGCTCTGAACTAACGGAGCTCAGGCTAACAAACAAACAGATCCGCGATTTTGCGGCCCGATGCACTCAACGGTAAATCTTTGAGCTTTGTCTTGGCGAACCAAGTAAATGAATTTTTACTGGCCAATCGGCCGCGCACATCTACGGCTTGGAAACAGTCTAGACGGATACGGTACTTTGTTACTGCATGTTTGATCGTTTTGTTAAGCGACTGAATCTCGAATTGGAGACCGGTTTCCTCACGCAAACGTTCGCAGATTGAACTTACCGTCGATCCGCTTTCCCTTGCCACCCTGGGAAAATCCCAAAGCCCAGCCCACCGCTCGTTATCCTGACACTTCCGCATCAAGACTTTTTGTTTCCTTTCAACAACGACAATCGCTTCGCGCAAATCCTCGTATTGAATCCGCTTGTCTTTGGCGGGAATTTGCGATTGCGCACCTCGTATAAAAGCGGCACAAAACGCTGACAGCGGACATTGTTCGCAACACGGGTTTTTGGGGCGGCAAACTTCGCGTCCCAAATCCATCAATGCTTGATTGAAATCACCTGGACGTTTTTCATTTAATAACTGCTCCGAGAACGACCAAAGCAGTTTTTGCGTTTGCGATTTGTTGACGTCTTGCCGTAACGCCATCAGCCTGGCAAACAGTCGGATCGTATTGCCCTCCAAAATCGCATGCGGCTGATTCTGAGAAATCGACAGTATCGCGGCCGCCGTATAACGACCGACACCCGGCAGCGCCAAGACATCGTCAAATTGAGTCGGGAAGATTCCACCGAATGTCTCAACGATCGTTTGAGCCGCTGTATGCAATTGTCGTGCACGGCGGTAATACCCCAATCCCTCCCAAAGGATTAGGACGTCTTCGATATTGGCAGCGGCCAACTCCTTGACTGTCGGAAATCTTTTTAAAAACCGCTTATAGTAATCGACGACGGTAACGATTTGAGTTTGTTGCAACATGATCTCGCTGACCCAAATGCGGTAGGGCGTCGGGTTTTTCAGCCAAGGTAAGTCACGTTGCTTGCTATCAAACCAGCGCAAAACTCGATTTTGGATAGCTCTTTTGCTTTTGATCTTCTGCATGTGGACTATTCAAACAGAAGAACAAAATCTAAGCCACTGCCAATCTTATTTCTCTTCGGTTTTTAAACGCTTGATGTATTGGAGCAAGCGTTGCGCCGATGGCATTCGGTTTTCTTTATCGATTTCCAAGCATTTGTGTACCGCGTCGACCAACATGTCATTCAAGTCGGGACGAAATTCGCGAATGTCTATCGCCGGACGTTGATCGTGTTGTAAGGCACCGACACCGGTCGTGTCCGTTGATCCCCAAGGATGCTCAAACGTCAACATCCGATACATCGTCACTCCGAACGAAAACAAATCAAGACGCTGATCGGTCGGGCGACGACGAACAACTTCGGGCGACATATACTGTGGAGTCCCCGTCCGATTACCGGGACGTCGGAACTCTTCCTTGTCAGGAACGGTCAAACCAAAATCGATTAACTTGACTTCTGTCAGTTCTTTGTTGCAAATATAGTTGCGCGGGCATATATCTCGATGGATGAATCCAGCTTCATGCACCGCGAGCAGGGCTTTCGCCATTTGAATGATTAGCGAAATACGGTTTTCCGACATGGCTTGACTTTTTTCATTGACCAACACATTGACGCCCGGGCCATTCATCAATTCCATCAAAATATACTCTTGCCCTTTGGTGGTAAAACCGAACTCGACGGTCTTGGCAACCATAGGATGATCGATTTGCATTCCGATCTCACCTTCGGTCGGGGCGTTAAGACCCTTGAATCGTTCGCGAAAGTGCTTTGTCTTTTCCAGGTCCAAGAGTTTGATCCCGAACACTTCACCCGTTTTGATATCAGTGGCAACGTGAAATTTGGACATCGTTCCGTGAAACGCATGACGGTCCAATTCAAATCGTTTTGAAATATCCAAACGACTTTTGCCGCGTAATGCCCCAGTGATTTTTTCGAAGAGACCCATGAAAGCGAGAGGAAGAAGAAGTGAATTTAAATGAAGCTGATATTATAACTCGACCGGCCAAAACGAATAACAAGCGTATACCACGCGACGCCACGAAAAACGGTTTAATCGGGCTTAGCGGTAGGTTTTGGCAGGGTAAAACAAGTTATCTGGACACCTAACTTCTTAGATCCAATCGGTATTTCATGCAAAAATTTGGCTGCCAGATTGTCGAACGATGGAGTTATCAAACGGGGAAAACTGCAAGTAAAAACAATCCGCCGCCGGCTGCGGATTGCCTCTCTCTCTTGTAATTACAGAGCATAAACGAAATCTAGGAACCGCCAGAGTTTTTGTTTATTTCCAGAAAAATGGCTCAAAGCCCGATGGCCGACCAAATGTGTCAAACGATCGTCGATAATTCCTTTGAAACGAAACGATATCCGATTGAAATCGTGACATCCATGATAAAAATGATCCAAAAAGCAATGCACTGTCCAGAAAACTTCGTGCTTGAGCTTAGCTATCAGGACTCCAAGGGACGCTCGACCCGTCGCACAATCAGTCCGATCAAATTTTTGAACCAAAATCAATTGTTGGCATTGTGCCTGTGTCGCGAAGCGCCTCGACAATTTTGCTTGACTCGCTGCACCAACATCTCTCTTAAAAACGCAAGCGATGTGTTGATGCCGGTTGCTTTCGGCTAGTAAACAACCCGTTGGCCTGAACTATTTGCCACAATAATCAATCGTGCGGGCGATTTCCTGCTTCATTTTTTCCCGAGTCACGATGCGATCAATAAAACCGTGTTTGAGCAAGAACTCACTTGTTTG
Organism: Mariniblastus sp.; assembly: GCA_965263475.1. Classification (GTDB taxonomy): domain Bacteria; phylum Planctomycetota; class Planctomycetia; order Pirellulales; family Pirellulaceae; genus Mariniblastus. The sequence goes on along the minus strand of OZ253677.1, from coordinate 3,736,121 downwards.
AAATCCTTCGGGCAACTCGATTCGGATCGTGGCTTTGATCGTCCGCGGGCCAGCAAACCCAATAAGCGCCTTGGGTTCTGCAAACACAACATCTCCAAGCGAGGCAAAACTGGCGGCGACTCCACCCATGGTCGGATTAGTTAACACGGAAATAAAAAGGCCACCTGCTTTGTCATAATTGGCCAGAGCGGCAGATACTTTTGCCATTTGCATTAACGACAAAATGCCTTCATGCATGCGGGCACCTCCACCCGAGGCACTCACAATTATCAGCGGTAAATCTTGTTCGGTGGCGCGTTCAACCAATCGAGTCAAACGTTCGCCCACGACCGACCCCATACTTCCCATAATGAATTGAGAATCGGTGATTCCGATCGCGACACGACGAGCGCGAATCATGCCAGTTCCCGTAATCGCCGCATCCGACAATCCCGTTTTCTTCTGTTCCGACTTCAATCGGTCAGCATACGCTTTGGAGTCCGAGAATTCCAGCGGATCGGTCGGATGGATCTCACTATCCCATTCTTCAAACGTGCCATCGTCCAAAACTTGCGCAATTCGCTGCCTGGCCGAGAGGTACATGTGGAAATCACACTCGGGGCAAACATTGAAACGCTTTTCCGCTTCCTTGCGAAAAATTGCGGCCTTGCAGCCCGGACACTTAATCCATGTACCCTCAGGAACACCGCGCTTTTGCTTCTTCTTTTGGTTAGTAATCGGTTGGGCTTGGGCCATATTATCGAGAGCGAGTTTTTAAACTCGTGGAACTTTATTACGTTAGAATTTGTTTCCGACTGACCCGATTTTCTCACAAACACCCTATTTTTGCCAAGGTGATTTATTTCATTCCCCGAAAATGCCGGAAATTCAACCCGACTCAATCATTCTGTCGGCAAGTTATGCCCCATCTTTTCTCGCTTGGTTGCCAAATATTGAGCGTTGTGTTTGTTGATTGGAGGCAAAATCGGAACTTGATCAATCACTTCCAGGTTGTAGCCCCGCAAATTAAAAGCCTCTGTTTTTTTCGGGTTATTCGTCAGCAAACGAATTTGGGATAGCCCCACGTCCTTAAGAATCTGGATCCCAATGCCGTAGTCGCGCATATCAGACTTGAAGCCGAGCGCATGATTGGCTTCGACCGTGTCCATTCCTTGATCCTGCAATGCATAGGCTTTTATTTTCTGGGCCAATCCAATTCCGCGACCTTCTTGCGGCAAGTACACGAGAACTCCGTGTCCGTCGCTGGCGATCATTTTCAAAGCCAGATCCAATTGGTCTCCGCAATCGCACCGCAATGAATGGATCAGGTCGCCGGTGAAACAACTGCTGTGCATGCGTACCAGGGGCGCCAATTGCTGCTCGTCTGGTTCTCCCATAACCAAAGCAATTGGCTGTTGGTTTTCGTATTTCACATCATACGCGATAATTTTGAATTCACCATATTGCGTTGGCAAATCGGCGACTGCAGTTCGGATGACCAGCTTTTCACTCAACCGACGGTAAGCAATCAAATCTTCAATCGTGATGATTGGCAGCTGTTTTTCCTGGGCAATCTCAAACAACTCATCCCGATTCGCACGATCTCCCGATTCGCTCAACACCTCACACAGTACGCCCGCTGGCGCTAAACCTGCCATGCGTGCCAAGTCCACCGCCGCCTCAGTGTGCCCCGCCCGACGCAACACTCCGCCCTCTTTGGCCAGCAACATATGCACGTGGCCCGGACGCTGAAAATCCTCCGGTTTCGAATTTGGGTCGGCAATCGTTCGAACGCACTTGCAACGTTCTTCGGCGGTGATGCCGGTCTGCGCTGAAACGTGATCGAGAGGCGTTAAGAACGCAGTTTGCAGTTTGGCGGTGTTGTTCTCGACCAACGGTCGCAATTGCAACCTGTCCGCTGTCTCAGGAAGGACCGGCATGCAAAAATCGCCACGACCACTCATGATCAAATTGATCGTTTCGGGAGTCGCAATTTCGGCCGCGCAAATAAAGTCTCCTTCATTTTCGCGGTTTTCATCATCCATCACGATGACGACGCCGCCTTTGCGAATTTGTTCGACTGCGTCTGGGATGTTCGAAAACGTCATTTTGGACTCGGTTATCTCGGGATTGGCCGGATAGAATGCTTTAGCATCAGTGAATGCTCTCGCATCGGTATTTCCGGTTCATTATACGTATGTTCGTTAAAGACATAACAGTAAATCCGTAAGTTAAACCGATGGGACACGGTCCCCATCAAGGTCCTTACAACGATTCTTTTGTTAAATCGATTGACATGAATAATAGCTACCCTTTTTCAATCCAGTTGGCCCTAGCGATGGCAATCGCATTTCCATTGATTGGGCATGCCAGGCAAGCGGACGAATCCGGTCCAAACAACCGACATAAACTGGTGCAGGCAAACCGACCCTACAAATTCAAAACTCGAAACAACATCTTCTACGAGAAAAATGAAGAATTCGAATTACTTTGTGATTTGTATTTGCCGGAGGGGGACGGTCCGTTTCCCTGCGTATTGGCCATTCATGGAGGGGCTTGGAAATTCGGCGATAAAATTCAAATGCTCCGACACGCCTGGAAACTGGCGGCTGCCGGGTATGTGGTCGTATCAATCAATTATCGTCACGCGCCCGAATTTAAATTCCCTGCACAAGTGCATGATTGCAAACAGGCCGTCAGATGGATTCGTTCCAAGGCCGACAAATTGAAAATTGATCCGGAAAAAATTGCGGCCTTCGGCTATTCCGCAGGCGGGCATCTAGCGGCCATGTTGGGGACCACCAACGACGAAGATGGGCTCGAGGGCACTGCCAAGGAAGCGTTTGAAAAGCACTCCACGCGAGTCCAATGCGTTGTCGTCGGTGGAGGCCCTTGTGATTTTAGTTGGATCCGGTCGAATTCGATTGAAGATTGGATCGGAGATACCCCGCAGAAAAATCCACAGATCTATAAGACGGCAGCGCCGATCACGTACGTGACGGCTGATGACCCACCATTCTTATTCGTGCATGGTGGCGGAGACACCGTCGTCCCACTAGCAGCTTCCAAGACAATGCACGACAAGTTGACGGCCACCAAAGTCGGAACCAAGTACCTGAAGATCGGCGAAAAAGGACATTTTGCGACGTTTAGCGACCTTTCATGGATGGAAAACGCGATTGAGTTTATGGACGAACAGTTCTCGCAAGACTCAAAGAAACGGCGATTGAAATGAGTAAATCTCGACGCAACCACGGACAACGACTGCCACGCGAAGAGTATATCGAGCAAGCCTATTTGTTTCGTGGATTGTCCAATCGTTTGGCCTCCGCCGAACCGATTCAAGAGATGCTGCGTCACATTCGTGAAGAAATTCTCGCAACGACCAATCTTCCTCATGCGATCGATTATTTGCTGGCCGAATTGAATCATGTGGGGACGATGGCGTCAGCTATGCAATCGATGCCACATTATTTTTCAGCATTTCAAACTTACTTGATCCAAGAAGCTGAAAATGAGCGCGGACGATTCGACATGAATTTGGCCCTGTTGATCTTGGAACAAGAAGCCAAAATGCGGGCCGAACAAGTCGAAATTGTCGCAATGTTTTTCTTTCAATTCGAATCGATTTGCCGAAACCGATTGAGCTACGATTTTGGCTTGGAAGCGATGAGTCGTGACCCTATCTACGAACATCAATGGTCGGATTGGATTCTCGACGTGCGCCACAAAATCGGAATCGTAGACATTGCGGATTTGGTGTATGTCCACAGTGAACATTATCGCAGCCGCAATCGTCATTTGTCCGCCGACGATGAGCATCAAGGCCCGTTTTTGTTCGGTGAAAAAGAAGGGCGTGTCGCCCTGGCCAATCGAAACAAAGAAACGCTCTATTTCTTTGCAGCCCTCCAACGACAACTCGCTTATTCGGCCGCACCAAAACCAGTTCGCAAAGATCCTAATGAGGAATTGATCCCGAAATTGGTCAGGACGATTGAGCGGTTTGACGTCCGTTTGAAATTGCTAGAGGACGAACAAAGAGAAAAAGGAATCGACTTGAGCCAGTTTTACGGCCGAAAACCCGATCTGCCGGATGAAACATTCTAGCGCCTGTCAATATCGCATCCCAGCTAAAAAACGGCTAAATGCACGCTTTGCGCACAAACGCAAACACTTATCAACAAAGCACTTAGGTGTTGTTCATTGAATTGATCTAGCGACTCCAATGGCGGTGGCTAGAATCTCTGGATTCGAATCGGCGGGGTTCGATATGTTTTACTCTGCAGAAACCAATTCATGACGCGTCACGAATGTCTTGAAATACTGCGGGCGACACGGCCGCTCATTCTGCCTTCCATGCTGCTTTGTGATTTTGCCAATCTCGAACATGAGATTCGCAAGGCGGAGGCCGCCGGCTTTCGCGCGCTTCACTTGGATGTCATGGACGGAGTATTCGTTCCCAACATCACCTATGGGATGACCATCGTCAAAGCCGTTCGCAGCTGCACAAATTTGATCGTCGATGTGCACCTGATGATTGTCGAACCAGAAAAATACTTGGTTCAATTCAGGGAGGCAGGCGCGGATGTGATCACCGTCCACGCGGAAGCCGCATCCGATCTTTCGGGCACACTGAATCAAATCCGTGAACTGGACGCCGTAGCAGGCGTTGCACTGAATCCAGGTACGCCTGTTTCAAAAATTGAAGCCAATTTGGACGACGTCGATTTGGTCTTGCCGATGAGTGTGGAACCAGGGTTTGGCGGCCAATCTTTCAACGAAGATGTACTACCGAAATTCGGCCAGATTCGAAAACTCGCCGGTGAATCGATGTTGTTGCAGATCGATGGAGGAATCAACCGAGATACAATTCGAGCCGCCCGAGATGCTGGTGTAGACTTGTTTGTTGTCGGCTCGGCGATTTTCAAAACTGAAGACTACCAACAGTCTCGGTCGCATCTGTTCGCAGAAATGGGAGAAGTCAATGAACACATTTGACGCTCCAACACTTCGTGTGATTATCGTCCGCCCAGGCCAAACGGAACTGGATGAGCAGGGGCGCATTGCCGGCAGTTTAGATGTACCGCTTTCGGAAAATGGTGAATGCCAAATCCAGAGATTGGTCGACGAGTTAGCGACCTTGAAAATCGATCGTATTTTTTCTGGGCCCGCAGCGGCGTCCAAAAGAACCGCTGAACTCTTGAGTGAAAGTTGCAAGATCAAAACCAAAGTCGACGAGGATTTACGAAATTTGGATTGCGGCTTGTGGCATGGAAAGCGGATTGACGAGCTCAAAGAGACGCAACCCAAGTTATTCAAGTTGTGGCAAGAACAACCGGAAGCCGTGTTCCCGCCTGATGGTGAAACGGTAGAACAGACCAAATCTCGGGTTGCGAAGTTCGCCAAAAAACTAACGAAGAAAGCGCGGGCGGAAACGGTCGTGGTCGTCGCCGCCGAGCCCATCGCTTGCATTTTGAGAAGTATTTTGGAGTCCGTCGATTTGGCCGAGTACTGGACCGTTGAGGCAAATTGCGGTACTTGGTTTGAAGTGGTTCGACAATTGCAAGCCGTTTAGTAGAAACAGTTTACACCTGGCGTTTCAAATCCCTTCGGTACGGCTACGGACTTCTTGCCGCCCCGTCTCGAGATTCGCTGAACTTCGATTTTTGCTTTTCGTATTCGATCCTTTTAAATTAGATGGATCAGACCCACAAATTTCTAATGGAGATTCGATATGCAATTTGGTTTAAGTTTGTTCTTGTTGATGGCGTTGGCCTGGAGTCCCATGGTTCAAGAGCCAGTAATACCGACGCTAGCCGAAACGAATGTTGTGGCAACACAAGAGATGGATGACGCCGCAGCACCGGAAATCGATACACAGGATTCTGCCAGCGATCAGAGCAATGCACCAGCACCGGAGGAAGCCGCTGCCGACGAGACTCCGGCGCCGGTTCCAGCCACAGCCCCGATGCCAATGCAAGAGTCCGTCTTGATGGGATCCGGATGTGGTTGTCAGCCCCCAACGGTCATGGCGTCACCTTGTACGCCGGTGGTCGCCTCTACTAACATCGGATGTTGCCAACCGATTTGCTGCGAAACTCGATGTTGCAAGCCGCGCCAATGTTGTAAGTTCCGCGTCCGTCGCTGTCGAACAAGACGTTGCCGCCGCTGATTCGTTGCTCGGGTTTAACAATGGTTTGATTCGTTCGGCTGGACCGAAATCATACGTTGATACGAAAAAAGGTGCCTCGCATGAAACTACGAGGCACCTTGTTAGTTTCTGAGCTCAATGGCTTAGGATTGATCGCCCTTGAGCACCCAATTCGTTTCAAAATCTTCATTGAGCCAGAGGTCAGCAACCTCGACTTTCTCTTCATCATAGTTGGTGCCGATTTCTTCAAACCGCTGTTCGTTGCGATGTTTGGCCATCCGCATGTACAGCATCCCCGTTTTCAATTCTTGATGCTTGTCCGGTTCTGGGATCGTACCGTTCATTAATAGAGCCGTTAGGCGCGAGTAAACGCAGCTATACATGAACAACTCGGTCGCAATGTCACCCAATCTGGCTTGCAGGAATTGACGATCGATAATCTGTTCACGATTTCGAGCAAGTGCGGTTTCACAAGACAAGAAAAACTTGCTGATCTGTTTTGCCAGACCTCGCGCGTGGAAACGCAAGTGTTCGTGTTTGACCGGAACATCGGGTGCGCTCGGAATATACTTTAACACGTTGCTGAAATTCTTTATCGGATGGGCAATCGTATTCTGCAAATCGACTCCTAGATGACGCAGACCAACGGCAGCAACAAAACACCTTAACACGTCGTTCGCACCTTCCCCAATCAGATTGAGGCGAGCATCTCGCATCATGCGTTCAAACGGCTGATCCGTAAAGAAGCCCGCACCACCCCAAATTTGTAAGCAGTCGTTGGTGATCCTCCACAGCTGATCACTTGCGAATACCTTGATCATCGCGGTCTCAACCATGTAGTCTTCGGCGCCACTGTCGATCAGCGCGGCAGTATGATAGGTCGCACTTTCCATGGCGTAGGTGTCCGCGGCCGCGGTAGCAATTTTATTTTTGACCAATTCAAAATCACCCAAAGTTCGGCCAAACTGCCAACGGTTGTTGGCGCGGTGCACCATTCGCTCAACACAGAATTTCGCGGCGCCGGTGCAACAGGCCCCAAACGTCGTGCGGCCATAATCCAAAACCGTTAGGGCAACCCGTAAGCCTTTGCCAACAGGTCCGAGAATGTTTTCCTTCGGTACATAAACGTCATTGAATTCCATGCGTCCGGTGGCGGTTCCTCGAATACCGCATTTCTCCATGCGTTGCTCTAGTACTTTGAAACCCGGCATGTCGGGCGTTACCAGAAATGCTGTGATTTTCCCGTCGGGATCAGCAACATCGGGAGTTCGTGCCATTACGGTCAAGACATCGGCGATCCCCCCGTTGGTGATCCAACGTTTGGCACCGCTCAATTTGTATCCTTTGCCGTCTTCAGTCGGGGTTGCACGCGTGCGCACATTGCCCGCATCCGAACCCGCCTCAACTTCCGTCAAGGCAAACGCGGCCAGCTTGTCGCCTTGGGCCAATGGCTTCATCCATTGTTGTTTTTGATCTTCGGACCCAAACAACTCTAGCGCCCGCAAACCAATCGAATGGTGTGCGTTGACGAAGACCCCCGTCGAAGCACAGTGCCCGCCTATGATTTCCATAACGCGGCAGTAGTTCGTTTGGGACATACCTTGGCCACCATGATCTGGACTGATAGTCATTCCCAACACACCGATCTCGCCCAGACCTTTGATGACAGAGTCCGGAATCTTCGCGTCACGATCGATGGCAACCGGATCGATACTTTCGCGGCAATACGTTTTGACTTTTTCAACCATTTCATCGCCGCGTTGACGAGCCTCTTCTGGCAGCTCAGGAAACGGAATAATCGAATCTGTTCGAAATGAACCAAAGAAAAGGTCTTTAACGAACCCTTCTTTTTCCGGCCCATCAAAAAGTATTTCTTCGGCTTGTGCAATCTGTTTTCGCTGCAAATCTGTCAACGTGGTCGACATCTATTTTGTTCCTTGGAGATCTTTAATTCGTTGAAATGGCAAAGGGCTTCCGTCGCCAAAAACAGCCTCCGAATCGAGGCACTAACCCGGTCCATCTAACAAACAACCCGGATTCGAAGAACGGGAATGATGGGTGGTTTGCGGCGGCACCATTATGGCGAAAAGACAATTATGTTCAACGTGCTGTCGCCCGCCTTAATTTTCCGTAAGTTAAACTCTGGTCAATTGTCGCACCCTTAATTGCGGCTTTTTGACCATTGGAACCGATACAAAACCGTGATACCTTATCCGCCTCGCAATGTGTCGATTTATCCGACCCAAATACATTTGGTTCAGCCCAGTTTTATGCGGCTTTAATAAGATACGGGGTATAGCATGTCAAGTTCTTATCTAATTTCCGGAGTTCGGACTCCCATTGGTTCGTTTCTGGGCGCTTACAAGTCGTTTTCAGCATCGGAGTTGGGGGCGGTTGCAGTCGCCGGTGCGATTGAACACGCGCAGTGCAAACCGGACGAGATCGATGAGGTCATTATGGGTAACGTTATTTCCGCCGGTGTCGGTCAAGCTCCCGCTCGTCAAGCAGCTTTGAAAGCGGGTTTGCCAACCTCGATTGCTGCGGTAACGGTAAACAAAGTCTGCGGTTCAGGCTTGAAAGCGGTCATGCTTGCGGACCAAGCCATTCGCTGTGGAGACGCCGATCGAATCGTTGCCGGAGGAATGGAAAATATGTCCGCCGCACCCCATCTGGCTTTTGCTTTGCGATCGGGCATGAAGTTAGGGGATGCGAGCTTGACCGATGCTATGGTGCACGACGGCCTAACATGTTCGTTCGAGAATTGCCACATGGGAATGCATGCCGAACACATCGCCAAAAAATTCAACGTCACCCGAGAAGACCAAGATCAATTCGCAGCGACCAGCCAACAACGTGCTGCCGCCGCCCAAAAAGACGGCCTGTTCTCCACAGAAATAGTGCCCGTTACGATCAAGCACCGTAAAGGCGATGTCGTTGTAAATGAGGACGAAGGCGTACGAGCAGACACCACCGTTGAAGGACTTGCAGGCTTGCGAACCGTGTTTGACAAGTCTGGCACGGTGACGGCGGGCAATGCATCGACGTTGTCCGATGGCGCGGCCGCGTTAGTTGTCGCGAGCGAAAAAGTGGCTGGATCAGCGCCCTGGAAGTTTCGGATTCTATCCTGCTTTACTTCGGGTACCGACCCTCGAGACTTGTTCATTGCACCGGTCAAGGCAGTCCAAGGCGCATTGCAAAAAGCAGATTTGACGGTCGACCAAATCGATCTCTTCGAAATTAACGAAGCGTTTGCCAGTCAAATGGTCGCTTGCATGAATGAACTCAAATTGGATCGCGAGAAAGTCAACATATACGGTGGCGGAATCTCACTCGGGCACCCCATCGGTGCCAGCGGTGCGCGTGTACTTGTCACGCTGGTACACGCCATGCGTCGCACTGGAGCAAAACGCGGTGTCGCCAGTTTATGTTTGGGCGGTGGTAATGCGGTTGCAATGGTGATCGAAACCGCTTAGTAAATTTGCAGCCGTAAGAAACAAACATCAAATAATTCGTTGGATTGAGAATCATGGATACATTGTTTACGGAAATCGCGGACTACGTTCACACCTCTGATATCGACAGCACGTTAGCCTACGAAACGGCGCGTTGGTGCTTGATGGACTCGTTGGGCTGTGGGTTTTTGGCATTGAGTTACCCCGAGTGCCGAAAACTGCTTGGCCCAATCGTCCCAGGTGCCGGCTTGGAAAATGGCTGCCGTGTTCCCGGCGTGGACCTGGAACTCGACCCCGTGAAGGCGGCTTTCGATATCGGTACACTCGTTCGTTGGCTGGATTTCAACGATACCTGGCTGGCCGCCGAATGGGGGCATCCGTCGGACAATCTTGGAGCCATTTTGGCTTGTGCGGATTATCAGTCGCGTGTCAAAGGCACTGCTATGACCGTCCGCGACGTTTTGACTGCGATGATCCAAGCTCATGAGATTCAAGGGATCCTGGCGCTGGAAAACTCGTTCAACCGAGTCGGTTTGGATCATGTTCTATTGGTAAGAGTTGCCAGTACAGCAGTAGCAGCAAAATTACTGGGGGCTAATGTTGAGCAAATTGCCAATGCATTGTCCCACGCGTGGATTGACGGTGGTGCGTTGCGAACTTATCGGCACGCGCCCAATACGGGGTCACGTAAAAGTTGGGCAGCTGGCGATGCAACCAGTCGTGCTGTTCGCTTGGCGTTGATCTCGATGACAGGGGAAATGGGATATGCCACGGCGATGACTGCACCAAAGTGGGGATTCCAAGATGTCTTGTTCGGTGGAGACACCGTCAACTTGGCGAAGCCACTGGGGTCCTATGTCATGGAAAACGTGCTTTTCAAAATTTCTTTCCCGGCGGAATTCCACGCCCAAACAGCTGTCGAATGTGCGATTCATTTACACCCACTAGTGATCGGGAAATTGGACCAAATTGAACGTGTTGAAATGGAAACGCAAGAGCCTGGCGTTCGAATCATCGACAAGACGGGACCACTGAATAACTTTGCCGACCGGGATCACTGTTTGCAATACATGGCGGCGATCGGCTTGATTTTTGGAAAGTTAACGGCGGATCATTACCAGGACACAACGGCGGCCGACCCAAGAATTGACGACTTGCGAGAAAAGATGGTTGTGCGCGAAAACGAGAGTTTTACAACCGACTATTATGATCTCGAAAAACGGGCCATTGGAAACAGTATCCAAGTTCATTTTCAAGACGGCAGTGCTACTGACCGAATCGAGATTCAGTACCCCATCGGCCACCGCGTTCGACGCGATGAAGGGATTCCTGTTTTACAACAAAAATTCAAAGATGCAGCTGCCGGACTGTATTCTGCCGAACAGGCGAACACCGTCGTTCAGGTGTTCGACGATGTGTCCGCATTAGACCAAATGCCGATCGAACGATTTATGAAATTGCTTGTGCGACAAAACGCCCCAATCGATTCGCTGATCGCGTGAGCAAATCTCTCAGTGTTCCGCTCAATTCATTGTGACGAGCGGCCAATGCAATTATCTGGCAACGTTTTGCTTCGCGCACAAATTGTTATTGGCCGCTTAGCGTATGCGGGATAGTATTTGCGGTTGCTTTGAATCGTATGAGCACTGTGCTTCAGTGGTCCATCGGCAAGAAATACCTGCTCTCACGAAATCAGCTGGCCCCTATTTTAAATCTGCGGCAAATTGTCGAAATACCAATGGGTCCTATGAAGCGCGGGCATTCCGTATTTCGAAAACAAAAAATTGACTAAGTAAAGCGTCTCCCGACGCCGGAGAAAATCATGTTAACGGACAAAATCCAATCTGCACTTAATCACCAAATTACCGAAGAACTTCAATCTGCCTATGCTTATCTGGCGATGTCGGCAGAAGCATCGCGACTAGGTTTGCCCGGGTTTGCGAATTGGTTCAAGATGCAATACGGCGAAGAATTGGGCCATGCCGATCGATTCTTTAACTATATTCTCGAACGCAATGGCGATGTCGAATTAGAAGCGCTTTCAAGACCGGAAGTCCGCGAAGAAACCCCGCTCAGCTTGTTCGAGAAAGCCCTAGGTCATGAGCAACATATTACACAGTGTATTTTCAAACTGAAGGATCTAGCACGAGAAGAATCCGACCACGCGACTGATGTGTTCCTGGAATGGTTCGTCAATGAGCAAGTCGAAGAAGAGGCGAGCACTCAAGAAGTGATTGATCAACTTCGTTTGGTCGAAGGCAGCCCCAACGGTTTATTCATGATTGACCGCGAATTGGCCGGCCGAAAACCCGAATCCGAAGAGTGATCTTGTCGCTGAGATTTTTCCAAAGCCGTTTGAGAAACTCGAGAGATGCTTGCTGACTCTTTCGAGTTTTGATTCACTTCATGCTCATGACCCAATTCAATTACATAGGCAACGACCACGCCAAGCAGCAACATTGCCGTCAATGACAAACGATCGTGAGAATGAAAATGTACCTCGGGCAACAAATCCCCCAGCGAGATACACAGAAAAATTCCGGCCGAAAATGCAAGAGAGTAACCAAGCGCTAAGGTACGCCACTCAGAATCCAAAAAATCGACGCCGAGAGCGAATAACAACGCGCTCAACGGACATACCGCTGCAAATACGATATTGACGGTCATCTGGACATTCGGCTCCCAACCCTTTGCCGCCATCAACGAAGTAATCGATAGTGCATCCAGTGGTTTGTGTAACAAAATTGCCAAAAAGACTGCCAAACCTGCCGGTGCCCAGTCGCCAGTTTGAGAAGCGGTAACGGCCGTCGCCAGGGCAACTCCGTCAATCAACGTATGCACGGCAAGCCCAAAACACAGACCTGCCCAAGTAAAATCTGGACGTTCGTGTCCAGCCGCATGCTGGTGAGACTCATGGCTGCATGTGTGCGCACAAATCTCATCGTCGCTATGTTCGACGTGAGAATCGTGTTGATGAAAATGAAACATCCTCACCATCAAAAACATAAAAAGAAGTCCGATCAAACAAACGGTCAAAGCTCGTGTTGGATCGTCCAATACATAAACGGCGTGAGGTAGTAGATTCAACAGCGCGACGCCCAACATGACGCCCGATACGAAACTCAATATCATCTGAGTCTTACGATGCGTCAATTTGATCAACGCCGGTAGAGCTCCACCCAACGTGGAGAACATCGCGATCAAAATGCAATAGACCATTAGAGTTTGCATGATGATGCTCGAAGCAGGCTCGGTACAAACGGGACAATCTTAGGGCATGCCACCGGCAGTTGCAAGGAACTCAATCGTGGCCTCATTCAAACCGGAACAAATCGGTCTAGCGCTAACGCTGGATCAACATATTCTGGATATGAGCTTGTACCGTCGGAATCGACGTGTAACGAACGACCGAATGCTTCCGCGACGACAAGTCAGAAATATCGACGACGCAAACCGATCCTAGCGCGCATTCATTTCGACTCGCAAATTCTTCAAAACGCTGAAAGTTGGGTCCATGCTTGAGCCGGCAAATCAAATTGGCTGTCCGAATCGCAATGTCGTCCTCGTTGTAAAAAACCAAAGCACGGTCGATATGTCCACAGCTGGACAATGGGTTACACCCCCTTGCAAACGAGCACTCGTTGGCAGCAGCGACAAACGCAACTTGCACCGGATTGCCGGTATATAGATTTGAACGGGTGAAAGCGGAAACGACGACTTGAGCGCCTAAACTATAACCCACAATCGTTGTTGGGGCATCCACCAACTCGTTTATCGTCAATGCAAACGCATCTCCCATACCAACCGCACGTCTTGATTTCAAATCAAAATCTACAACTGGACGTCGACACTCCCGCTCCGATTTCCAAGCCCAAATGATGTAGCGAACCGGGCCCACACAACGACATTTCCCGAACAGGTTGTTGTAAACTTGCAAGCCGCGTTTTTTTGCGCTGCACAAGTCCGTTTGATAGCCGTGTACAAAAACGATATTTTGTTTGTCGGAACCGAATGATTTCAAATCCTGAATTGAACTTTCGTTCCAATGACCGTCACAATACAACTGGCATGAGAGTTGGTCGACACATGGCGGGTAACAGTCATCCAGATCGCGGGCGGAGATTAACCAGATCTCATCACCCGGAGCGGCGACAATCGGCACCGAGTTTTCACAATGCTGCGCAATGGCCAGACCGCTAAACAGACCAAATACGACCAATACCGCAGCGGTTTGCAATTTGACTCTCATGACGCCAATACCGGTTGAATCAATTTTGCATCCTGTAAGATGACTGAACAATGGCAACGCAAATTCGCGTTTTGAATTAGATCGTTTTTACGCGCCCACGGTCTTTACAATTCGCCGAAAGAATTTGTTTCAAAAAATAAACATGTTTCACTTGCACAACATTAACTGGGTTGTAAGTTTCACTGGCGAATTGCGATCGCAAGCTCCGCCGTAGGATTCAGGAACTGTCTGCTGCACTGGCGGCAAGGAAGTGAGACATGAGAAATCTAGTAGTTATTCTGGCAATTACAGCAATTTTGGGTTCGACATTGGGTTGTGCGAACGGGCCGCTTAGACGATGGATGCGGGGCGCACCTTGTAACACATGCCAACCGCCTATCGGCCAGCCTTTGGGTGAAAACTTCATTGGCGGTTGTAACACAGGAAACTGTAGTACCGGTACGTGCAATCCTGGTGTTTCTTCCACTGGTACCGTTGGCAACGGTCTTTTAGGCGGCATCTTTCGGGGCAACCATCGACAAACTGCCGCAACTGTGCCTCCCGTTTCTTTGCCAGCATCCAGTTTTCCCGACGCTCCACCAGCAGTTACCGGGACCCAAAGTACTGATTTTTACGGAAACACAAATAGCACCGGTCAATTGGAATTGCCACCGATCTCAGGACCATTTAACTAAGTCAAGTCTGGTAAAAGTTCCGGTTTCTGTTGTCGCAATCCTGACCGACAGCAGCATCGATAGACGGTGGCGTTAGTCCACCGTCTTTTTTTGTTTTGAGCGTCATAATTAGAGTTTTTTCAACCCGACAACAAGCGGCGCCATAAAATTGAATTTGCAACCGCGCCGTTCCAGACGGGTATCCAATTGTTTAGAAATATCGACTTTCGACCGCTCCTTACGCTGCTTTTTGTCCTGGCATCCGCAAATCCAGCTCTCGGTCGACAGACGACAACCGCATCGGTAAGCGAGGATCAGAGCACCGAAGCCGATTCCGAGCCGACCAACGAACAAGCCCCCTCTATCGCAGGTGCAACGTACTCCAATCCAGTTACCAATCGATGGCGGGTCGGAGTCAAAATCAAAGGAGGTTCGAAGCCGGCAAAAAACATGTTCATCACCATCCCCGTTCCGACAGATTGGCCCGAACAAACGGTTGAACTGTATCAAGAAGAAATTCCAACGGAAGTGACATCCGTTGAATATCGTGAGCTCAACAGCGGCGTTCGGCAGTTGGTCGCGCAGATTCCAAAAGTGAGCGCGCGGCAACTGATTGAGATGACTGTAACGTTCACCGTCAAGACACATCAAATCAACGCTCCATCCAACACCGATGGCTTTAAAATCCCAGCCCGCGTGCCGCGTGAGTTGAAAGACTATGTCGGCGTCAGCCCGCAAATCACTTATCGTAACGCAAAGCTCAGAAACAAAGCCAAGGAGATCATTGCCGAAAAGAAAAACGCGTGGTCCCAAGTCGAAGCGATGTTTGATTGGGTTCGTGATAACATCGAATACGGAAATCAAGAACCAACGGATAGCTTGAGTGTGTTTCGAAAGAAAAAGGGAGGCAGTGAAGACCTCGTTGGTCTTTTTGTCGCCATGTGCCGCGCCGTGAAGATTCCAGCGCGCATGGTGTGGGTCGAGGGCGCCCAGTACGCCGAGTTTTATCTAGTCGACAAATCGGGGCAGGGCCACTGGTTTCCCTGCAATGTTGCGGGAAGACGCGAATTCGGGAGCTATGCTGAACCGAGAGTAATTCAACAAAAAGGCGACAACATCAAAGTCCCTGAAAAAGACAAGCGACAAAAGTTTTGTGCCGAGTTTGTCACTGGTTCTGGCAAAGCCAAACCAATCGTTGTATTTGTTAGAGACTTACTTCCAGCAAACTAATGAATCACAAACCAATAAATCGCGAGCTGAACCGGATCACCGTTTGCCTTTGCCTTTGGCTTACGGTCATTTTAACACAACCGAAATTTGCCCGAGCGGAAGACGATTTTGGACCGCGTTATGGTGATGCTCAACCCGTTTACTACGAGTTCGGTTTAAAAATCACCTCCAAAGGTAATTCGACAGGCATTCTTGGGACGGTTCCGATTCCGATTGATTGGCCGGAACAAACCATCACGTATGTGACGCAAATTAAAACCGCGAATCTCAAGAATCTTACTTTCAAAAACCTCAAGAGCAATATTCGCCAGTTGATCTTAAAGTCCAATCGCTTGGGGCCCGGTGAAGTCGCACAAGGCACTGTCATCATCCGCGCCGACAAGCGATTCATCGAAGCGCCTGCAGATAAGTCCAAGCTGCTTTTGGCCAAAACGATCCCATCCAAGATCAAACAGTATCTCAGACCAAGCCCCTATATTGAATGCAACGACAAAAAAATAAAAACATTGGCTCAACAGATCGAATTTTCGAACAACGCCACAGCTTGGGAACACGTCGAGACCATTTACCAATGGGTTCGAGACAATATCGAATACAAATTCGATTCTCAAATCCACAGCTGCCTGGATGCTCTTGACTCGGGTATTGGAGACTGCGAAGAAATGTCGTCGCTATTTATCGCCATCTGTCGCGCCAAGGGAATCCCTGCGAGAGCCGTTTGGATACCGGGCCATACCTATCCCGAATTCTATCTTGTTGACGAAAAGAAAAATGGGTATTGGTTTCCTTGCCAAGTCGCCGGCACTTACCAGTTCGGAACGATGTCGGAACCTCGACCAATCCTGCAGAAAGGGGATCGCTTTAAGATGCCAGGCGCCCCGAAACCTCTGCGCTATATCCAACCGACGCTCGTCGCGAAAAACGCGTCTGGAGGATTGGCGATCGAATTCATCGCGCGCGAAATAACCGATCCGAACGAAATCGATCGCTTAGCGACTTCTTCGCGCGACTAACGGCTGCTTCGCGTCCAGGTCCAGGTCCCAGATGAAGAAGGGGGTGCCCGGAATTCGTTGACGTCGGTTAACCGTAACCTATCTTTTCAAAAATGATTGCAGCCATTGCTTCCTCAAACGGCAAATTTTGCTGCTATTGATGAACTACTCACTCAAACCGAAACACTAGTGCAAGTTGCACTTAACTGTAGCGGTCGTGGCGTCGAAATTTCCGGCAAAAATTGACGGATCGACGCTACACCAAAACGAAATGCGCTCTAGTCAGCACCCCGTTCGCAAATCAAAAAATTGCCCGGGCCCAATCGACGAGATGAATTTCACAGACGTTACCGCAGACTTCATCCTGAGATAGAAAGACCAAGAATGAAACCTGAACAAATTCAACTTGTACAATCAACTTGGAAACAAGTTAAACCAACTGCGGACCAAGTGGCGGAGCTATTTTACGGCAAGTTGTTTGAGCTTCGCCCCGATTTGCGAAGGCTATTTAAGGGCGATATGAAAAGTCAGGGCCGAAAATTGATGACCATGATTGGCACTGCGGTCACCGGACTCACCAAGTTGGAATCGATCATTCCTGCCGTTCAAAAATTAGGCCTGCGGCACGTCGATTATGGTGTCAAGGAAGAAGACTACGAGATTGTAGGCGAAGCGTTGCTGTGGACATTAAATGAAGGATTGGGAGACGCGTTTACTCCAGAAGTCGAAGACGCCTGGCTAAAAACTTATGCAACGGTTGCGACCGTAATGATTGCAGCGACCGTAGATGCCGAACAGCCACTGGCCACCGTATGACCGGAAGCCTCGACAATTTCCACCATGGAACAAAAAAACCCCGTCAACGCGTGACGGGGAAAATACCACTGGCTCCAAAACGAAAGAAGTCTATTCGTCCACTTTTTTCATTTCGAAGTAAAAGACACCTTGGTCTTCAGCCTTGAATTTCTCTGGTCGATTCGCACCCATCGAATCGTAGCAAAGGTAAAACTTTCCGCCTTCCATTTTAACAATGCCAATGGCCGCGCTGCCCTCAGGTGCAGGACCTTCTTCAACTTTCATGTCAATCGTCGCGGGCGTCTTGCTTTCGTCAAGCTTATAACTCATTACGAACGCAGCGTCTTCCCCAACCGGAATACGAATCGCCTTTTCGTCGATCGTAATGACAGAAGCCATACGTTCTTCCGCCACTGCTTCGCCAGCACGCATCCCTTTGATGCACTTCCATTTTCCTTGCATCTTGGCAGCCAAAGTTTTCGTTTCTTTGGCTTCTGTCTTCTCCATCGACTTCTTTAACTTAAAAGTAAAGTAGCCATTTTCATCCGTCGAAGTAAACGTGTCAGGCCGGTCACCTCCTTGTGGATCGTAACACAACTTCATCATGCCGCCGTCACCCATTTTGACAATGCCTTTGGCTTTGGCGCCAACGGCCATCGGACCGGAATCAATCGTAAAATCGATCGCCATTGGCTTGGCATCCATATCAATTTTGTAAGACATTACAAACGGTTGACCGCCTTGACTGGGCATCGTGAATGTCTTGTCAGTAATCTTCACTTCCGAAAGATGCGAATCTTCAATCTTGGCGCCCGACTTCATGCCTGATTCCATCGCCCAGGTACCGACCAGTTTATTACCCGCTTTTTTCTCAGGCATTTTGCCGCCATTTTCCATCATCGCGATCATATCTTTCCAGCGCGGATCCGTTTTGATGTTTTTGAAATCCGGATCCTGCTTGGCGTGAGCAATTTGATCGGATCGTTGGTAGCCGGTCCCGATCGCTTTTTTCAAATACTTGAATGCATCGTCTTTTTCATCTTTCAAAGAGTGAGCACAAGCCAAGTTGTAAAGCGCGAGAACTTTAATTTCCTTATTGTCCGAATCAATGGCCGTCTTGTGATACTTGATTGCCTCATCTAAATTGCCAGAAGCGTGCAAGTTGTAACCCAAGTGAAATGCTATAAACGGATCAATTCCGTTCTCTTTTTCCACTTCCCGCAACAACTCAACGGCTTTTTCAAAATCTTCACTTTGAGAATTTTGAATCGCCTCTTGAACCTTAGCCCGCCAATCGTCTTGAGCCGAACCGACCGATACAAAAAACGCGCTCGTAGCCAGAACAGCCAACATCATTTTAAAATGATTCATAATTTTCATGTTGATCCCCACATCATCAAAAAGATTGTCGCCCCTATCAAAAATGGAATCGCCAATACTTTTTTGTCTTGGCCAATAACCCAAACTGCATCAGGCGAGTTTGATTTGTAACGCACTAAACAACCAAATCCAATTCGGCACTAGCGCCGTCCGCTACAGTTGAGCCCAACTTTGATTGGAAAACAATAAGCATATCCGAATTAATGCTGCACGCAAAAAGTACGATGAGTCACAATTGGCACTGAAATAAATCCAATCGCCTGAATTTCTTAGCGGCGTTTTCTATGTTTTAGCGCATCCAGCGGTTTGTCAACTCGTGCGGCCCGATGTCAAAGCCGCCTTGAAATCGCGAATTTGACTATGCGCTAAAAGCGCCAATGACACTAATTTTACAAACTCTAAAGCAATATACATCGAATGAACGTGCGATTCTCCGACCGACTCACCGGCAATGATAGCATTGGTTCTCGCGTCCAATACGGCAAACAACAAGACGGTCTGAACAACGAGAATTCCAATTACAAACCACAATAACCAGTTGGATTTCTTGCTGGATGCCAACTGCAAGTGACACCCGACAAGTCCAACCGCGAAAACGATTTCACAGCCATTGAGTGCGTGAAAAACAAGTCTTCCAATCTGCAAAGCCATTGGGACAGTGATCGACTCCGCCCGAAACCGCAATGGCGCCTCCATAAAGCTGATCGCCATAACGAACCCAATCCAGAGGATCGAAATTACAAAGTTATAACTTGCCCAGCGATCCTTGTACGTCGCTTCCGTACGATCCATTCGCGTTTAGCCGCTCGATTGGTTCTTTGATTTGGTTGATCTTACCGCGTCCTTGTGAACTAAAATCGCGATCGTCTTCAAACGGACATAGGCTTCGGACATATAAATGTAGCCGTCTTGATCCCCAACTGAGCCCCATGAATTCTTAATCAAGTAATACTTGTTGCCATGTTGGTCGTGGGCGATGCCCGTCAGGTGCATCAAGTGGTCATCGGTCGTAGAATGCGCCTCGAAAGTGGATTGACGCATTGCTTGATCGACTTGAATTTCTTCGCCAGGTACTTTCAAAAAGTCATCTCGGCCTTTGGCGGGCAATACGGCGATGCCTTTGGATTTCGAAAATCCGCGTTCGCTGACGTCGCCGTCCCAAGCGACGGTGTATCCAGATTCGATGGCATGATCGATGGTCGCCACTAAATCGTCAATTGGCATGTTGTGAAACAAGCCACTGGAAAAGTTGTCCGGGATTTCCAAGACAAAGGATTCACCGAAAGGTCGATGGGAAAACGAAGTGATATTTACGTAGTCTTTGGCGTCGAAACTCAGATGTTCCGCGAATGACTTTGGCGAAAACGTCTTACCGTCGCGACTGAACTCGGTCGGTGATTCACCAAGATAGGCTGACGTCACGCTGTCGAATGCAACTGGCCATCGATCCGACAGCCGACGGCGTTTGACCAAACCATTCAACATCCCTTCCAAGACCGAGAACATTTCTGCATGGTCATGTTTGGTTTGTCCCTGCTCCAATCCGTCGTACACCGATTCTGGCACTAAACCATGCTCGCTGGCCGCGCGAATATAGTCGTGCGCAAGCGCGCCTTCTCCAAAATTCGTCTTGCCTTGACGGCGCAAAAAGTTGTGCGCTTTGTTCAAGTAGACATTCTTGACGATGAACATTTCCGACAAATCAATTTCGCCTTTGCCTTGCCGCATTAACTCCGATTCAATAAACGAAGTCGAAGCAAAACACCAGCACGTGCCGGTATTGCCTTGCGATTTTACAGCGGACGTCGCCAGGCTTTTCGAAATTTCGAATTGATAGGATTCGGGTTTCTCCGCTGCTTGTGTTTGAGCTGGTTTCTCACTTTCGGCAATGTCCTGGGCTTGAATTGGGCCGCTCAAAATGAAACGGCAACACCCAATCACAAAAAGTAAAGCAGTTAGCTTGAGAATTTTGGTGCGATCCAGAAAACACAACATCAGCCCATCTCCTCCAATTTTTCTAGCATTTTAAAGACCGGTAAGGATACCATTGAAATCAAAGCCTGGGCAAGTAATGCATTGCCAAAAGACTTCATGGGTTCCCAATGTTTCGATAAGTAATAGAACAAATAGAACGGAATAAACCAACAAAGCAAAACTTGAGCAACGCTCGGTGTATTCCGATAAATAAGGATTATTCCAAAAACACCCAATGCGATCGATGCGAGGCCGTTAAGCGCCAACGTTGTCACACCAAGGATGAGTGCTGTGTCATAGCTAATGGCTTGCGTCCAACAAAGTAGCGCGAGAAGCCCGTACAACGGTAAGAATAAGGCCGTGAACCAAAACCAGGGTTCTAAGTAATAAGGAGATTCCGTTTTCTTATTCTTGCGCTTCTTAGTTTTTTTCTTTTTACTTTTCTCGATCGCCGGATTCTCAAACATTCCGGCCATTGGATCATCTGAATCGTTGATGTCGGTCGTTTCGGTGCGCGTGTAATTGACCTCTGCGAATCCTGGGTCTTCAATTTGATAGTTAGCCAACGGATCGGCCGTTCCCTGCATCTGGGGCAGCCCTTCAAACACATCGGGCGCGCGCTGAATCGTGCCGGCGACGCCCATCTTTCTGAGCTCCATCTCTCGTTGTTGCATTTCCGCACGTTTTTTTTGTTGGACAGCCGCTTGCCGAGGATCAACCACTGGTTGTTTGCGCGCAGGTACTTGGAATGGACTTCCGCAAGCCGGGCACTTAACCTGACGCCCCATCATATTGTCGGGCAGGTTATATTTTTTTTGGCACTTCGGACAAGCTACGGCAATCGGCATGAATTCCACTCCAAGAAACGGCAAAACTCCATTGTAACAAGGAATGGCCCCCTTGCATCGGAAGCTCTCAACCGTGTTTTCCCGGGTTCAATCGATCTGTAGCACTGCCGAAAGTGGCTCTGTTTCCGACTTTGAAAAATGCCCAATCACTCTTAGTTCATTGTGCGGTTGGAGTATTTCAACAATCCGATAACTGTAAACACCGTTTTTCGGCTCAACCTCTAGTTCACATCGGTTCAGCGAACAACGAATCATGTCGGGAAAATTGTGAAGCTTCAAGTGGACGACTGCCCCCTTGTCCAACCCAGTCGGAGCATTGAATTTTCGGATCAGCTCAATCGTCCCCGTCGCGATTGGCAAGGGTTCCAAATCGGTTTTCTGGGAACTGGTAGACGAATTATCAAGTGATCGCACACGCCACATCCGAGACAAGTTGATTTGGTGGGAGGCGCTCATCCGGTGACACGATTACATCTTGGAAAAATTATGAATGACCGAGGTTTGCCGAATCTGTTTGGTATTCTTTTCGATAACTCGAATCGTCGCTTTGATCCCTCGGGCTGGAAACGGATATGGTGGCGCCGTCTCAGCTTCACCATCGTCGTCTACACCGTTTAGGTTATCGTTATCCAAACCATCACGCCCTTCATCAATCAAGTTATCTGAAACCATGTCTTGATTTATTCCATCCGTTTCATAATGCGGCGTCCAAGTGCAATACGTCGCAAAGCCCCATGGCATTCCCGCAGCTGCACCCGCTGGTCGTTCGGCCGGAGCCGTAGTGAATTGAGGCGACGTCAACGCGAATCCGCCGGCGGTTGCAAAATCATTGCCCAAAGCCAAGTCTACAAAACCACCGTGGGCAACTCCCGTCGCGCCACCAGCGTATCCAACGTCAGACGGATTGACCGCGATGTTGCCAGAACTCTCGATCAACGCATCGGGCGAATAGATCTGCAAATCGAACGCAGCGACATCAGTCAAGACGATCTCGTCACCACTTTGGTCCACATCCAGGCTAGTTCCGTTAAAGTTCGCGACGCCCATTTTGGTAACACCCAGCCGAAGCGCATTGGCCGTGTTTTGTGGATCGAACTCGAACGGAAACGTCCCAGAATTGTGAGCGAATCGAAACTCTCTTCGGCTCAAATCCTGAAGACTATTGGCCACGATCGTATCGCGACTACCGTCGTCATCGGTATCGATCCAACGCGCCGATATGTCATTTTCAATGAAAAACTCTTGCGCAGCCGCGAGTCCTGTCGCCGTAGATTCTTCGCCCGTGTCATAGGGCAGATCAAAACCGGTACCCGCTGCAATCCCGTTTAAATTCGGGCTGATCAACAACACCCGGCGGTTGACAGAAACAGATTCATTGAAATCGAGATTGCTATCCCCATCTAGGTCGTTGAGTTGCAAAAACCAAACGACTTCAGCGTATTCCGATTGAATAATCGTGTTGCCAAATCGCCCGCGAAAACGTTCAAGACTTCTCGTGGTAAACGCCATGATGTCATCAATGTCGCCGACATAGTCATCGACGTCATCAGCATAGTTTCCACCATAACCGGCGACATTTGGATTGAGGACAGAGTCGCTGTCATCTCGGGTCCCTTCCACATACTCAAAATATCCATCCGGTATGTCTTGAGTATGTGGTCGCACATCAACCGTGATTCCTGCTAAGTCCCGCCGCAACAATTGTTCGGCGTTCCTTAAGCGATTGGCCAACTCCAAAATGGCTCGGCCTTCAGCAATTTCGCCACTGGCAAATTTGAACGCCTGGGCCATTGCCCCGAGTACGATCAAAGTCATCGTTAAAGCGATTAAAATTTCGATTAACGTCAAACCCATTCGTCGACGGACTAAACTCGAACTCGCTAGGGAAGCTGGATTCATCTCTGGATATTGCAGGCAGTGCGTTTGGCGACCGGTTGAAGTCGTCATAATCAATGTTCCTTGGTAGGGATGATGAGGTTGTTTGACCGACGTACGAGTTCATCCAGAAAAGTGGTTTGAGTGGATGAACCTTGAATTTGGCAAGGCATTTTGTCAGTCGAGTACTGGTACAGATTCTAACTGTCGAGGCGATTTTGTATACAATTATTCTAAGTATCGGTCGGCGAAGCAGGGCAAAGTTGGACGTTTTCCATGCGTTTTTTCACCAAATTTCATAATTGGCCAACAACCGGCGTAAATCCAACCGTCAGACAGTTGTGTCCAGTTCCATCATACCACTACGGCTGATGGCTTAGTTGCAGCCAGCAAGCGGTGCCGAAAAACCAGATTCGGTGCCGAAAAACCAGATTTATTCGACAAAGTACATGATTTCCGGCAGACTCGGCCCAGCTTGTTATCATTTTCGCGTTCCCAGCTCGCATAATTCTACAAAATCGCTTTGTTCGTATTTTGGCCAAGTATAAACTGGCTGGGTGCAACCCAATGGCTGCTCGACACGGTCATCTCATCCAGCTGTTTTCGACGTCAACACGTAAATGAAATCGAATGAGAACGGCTTGGGGATTTCAAAAGCGATTCTATTTCGAACTCTGAGCAAGTTTTCGCGTAAGGTTCGAGATTCATCTTAGAGTAACCATTGGGAGTGTGCCAACAGAGTTGTTGCTCCACTGATTGAACATTCGAAAACCATAGCGCTGTGGTTTGGGTACGTCATTTGACGTTCCCAGTGGAACACGGAACACGCAAGAATCATTGGGTTGATTTGAAGTATTAAATGTTTTGGCAACGACAGAACCAGCGGGAGTTATCCAGTAATCTAAAATTACATCGAAACCTGCCGACGGACTGGCAATTTAATAGACGATCGGATCGTAACATTCGGCTTCCAGCGACCACTACTACCTCATACCGATCAAGACAGGATTTTCGTAGATGCTAACACTTACCAAGTCCGGCCGTTGGGCCTTTCTGGTCGTTCCGGTCTTAATGTATCAGCTTCAGTTACACGCCGACGACCCTCCCGAGGTCAGCCAAATCGAACAAATGGCGGGCAACGCTCAAAATGCGGGCGACTTTTCGTTGGCCGCTGAAAAATGGGAAGAATTAATTCGCGATTACCCGGAGTCGTCCCGCGTCGGATATGCGTTGTTGAATGCTGGTCGATGTTTCATCCAAACCGAAAAGTATGCCCAAGCGGCAGATCGCTTGGAGCGGTCACTGTCCAAGTTGGACCCCAAGGCCAATGTTTCTCTCGCTGAAGCCTATTTGTTTTTGGGTTTTAGCCAAGTCAAACTCGGCCGTGAGTTGACCGACGAAAGCCCTCAAGAGGCGCGAAAGTGGTTGACCACGGCAACTCAGACTTATGTCTCGCTGGTAAATCGTTTTCCCAACTTTGAGAACGTCGACCAAGCACTGTTTTTTCAAGGCGAAGCGTTCGAAGCTCTGGAACGATTTCAGGAGGCTGCCGAATCCTACGAAAAACTGCTAAAGATCGCGGATGCCGATTTCAAACCCGATGCAATGTTTGCCTTGGCGTTCATTCGCAGCCGACAAGGTAAATACGAAGACGCGATCAGACAGTATGCGGATTTTATTGACAGCTCGCCCGATCATGAGTTATTCAACGAAGCTTGCTTTCGCGCGGCGGATGCTTTGGTCGAGTTAGCCCAATCGGCCGAAAATTTGAACGAGCCGGAGCGGGCAAATCAGCTATTAGGCCAGGCTGCCACACGATTTGAGCAAGTGTTTCAAACAAGAGATCCGCGATGGGCCGACAAAGCTAAATTTCGACAAGCCAATATTTTGCATCGGCAAGGAAAATACAAGGAATCAGCAAAAGCTTTTGAAGTCGTCGTTGGCATTGCCGGCTCTAAACTGGCAGAACAGGCTCGTGTATTTGCTGGCCGCGACTACTTGAGCGCTGGAAACGGCAACGCCGCCAGCCAGATTTTAGAAAAAGCGGTAGCTGTTCCGTCTCCATTCGCGTCCGAAGCAGCTCACTGGTTGGCGCAACTTTATCTGAAATCCGACCAAGCCGAGCGGGCGTATCAAATCGCCAAGGAATGGATCCCAAAAACAGAAAACGTAAATGTCAAAGTACCGTTGATGCTGGGGCAAGCAGACGCGGCATATGCGTTGGCAAATCGAAGAAACGAATCTCGTGATCTTTATCTGGAGATCACCGACAACTACCCGAAGAATCGTTTGGCGGCCACGGCCTTGTACAATGCCGCCTATGCCGCGATGGAAACGGGTCAATTCGACAATGCCACGAAGTTGACTCGGCGCTTTCGAGCAGAATACCCGGATTCGGATTATCTGCCGGACACCCTAGAAGTTGAAGCCGACAGTCACCTTTTGGCCAATGCGCCGGAGCGGGCCGAAACGACCTTGGCCGATTTGATTTCAAGTTTTGAGTCCCATCCGAAGAAACCCCATTGGCTACTCCGGCAAGGTTTGTCGTTGTACCTGCAAAAAAAACATCAACCAACGATTGCGCTGCTTCAACCACTGGTCGCTGCCTTGCAAGACAAACCTAGAAAAGCAGAAGCCTTGCATTGGATCGGCTCTAGTTATTACCAATTGGGTAATTCCGAAAAAGCCGTTGAGGTTTTGCAAAAAGCCGCGAACACCGACAACACCTGGCGAAGAGCGGACGAAACGTTGTTGACGTTGTCGCGCGCGTTTTACCAAAACAAAAATGTAGACCTAGCCAAAAAAACGACGCAACAATTGATTGACCAGTTCCCAAAATCGCCACTGGTCGGAGAAGCAAGTTATCGGCTGGGCGAATTTGAGTACGATGCCGGCAATTACCGCGCGGCCATGACCAACTATTCGACGGTTATCGCAAACTTTGAGGACTCGCAATTTGCACCCTATGCCATGTATGGCATCGGCTGGTCCCATTTGCAACTGTCCGAGTTTACCGATGCGATCGACACGTTTTCGCGGTTAATCGAAGCGTTTCCCAAACATTCGCTGGCGACCGATGTATTGGTCGGTCGCGCCTCGGCGCATCGACAAAATGGAAATCCGGATCATGCCATAACCGATGCCCGAGGCTATCTTGCCAATGCCAAAAATCCATCCAAAAAAGAAGAAGCGATGTACGAACTTGGCCTCGCTCAGATCGCCAAATCAGATTGGGACTCGGTCGTGGCGACGTTTCGTCAGTTGCTAGAATTTGCCAACCAGTCGGCATTGGCGGATCGCTATCACTATGAACTGGCGTGGGCGCTAAAAACCAATAAAAAAAATGACTCCGCCGTTCAGAATTTTGCGGCGATTGCCAAAAATTGGCCGGACAGCCCATTGGCTCCCGAGTCCAATTTCCATGTCGCTCAAATGGCTTACAATTCCAAAGATTTCGACACGGCGGTCACGCATTTCCAACAGTGCATTGATTCATGCACGGATAACAATATCAAGGAAAAAGCAATCTACAAGTTAGCTTGGAGCCAGTACAAGCAGAAGGACTTCCAACAAGCACTTGCTTCTTTCCGCAATCAAATTAGCGAATTTCCAAATGGCCAACTGCGCGCCGATGCGCTGTTTATGGTCTCGGAAACCTTGTATGAAGCTGACAAATATCAGGAGGCTTTTCAAGAATACAAGGTCGCCAAGCCCGTGATCGAGACGTCAAAAACCGTTTCCTCGAATTTTAAGATTTTGACCTACCTGCATGGTGCTCAAAGCGCGAACCTGGCCAAAGAACACGAGCAAGCGATCGAGTTTGCCAATGCACTGTTGAACAACTCAAGCATCGAAGTCAATCCCAACATTAAACGTGATGCCATGATGGAAATTGGCGACGCCCATCGCGCACTTGGAAACTCGGACCAAGCAATCGAGGCCTACACCGAAGCTGCCAAGCATCCCGGCAAAACGGGCGCCCGCTCGATGTGCATGATGGGCGAAGTTTATTTTGACCAGAAAGACTTTGAGAACGCGATCAACAGATTTAAGTTGGTTTGGTACGGATACGGTGGGACCGCAGCATCAGAGAAGGTAAAACCATGGCAAGCTTTTGCCGCCTACGAAGCGGCTCGTTGCAACTTGGTCTTGGCGTCCGCCGCCCAGTCCGACAAACCGCTGATGACCAAGTACGTCGACGAAGCCAAAAAGCACTTTAATTATTTGATTGCAAAATTCCCCAACGACAAATTGGCTCCCCAAGCAAAGAGTCAATTAGAAAAGCTCAACTGAGCAGATGTAATCAAGCAGTACAAAATTGCTTTACCCATTTAATTTGACACCACTTTTGTGGAGCATTTATGACAACAGGTCGTTGGGCGTCAAGTATGCCCCTGTTTGTAATCGCGCTGATCGCTGGTGCGATTGTCCTGCTTTCCGGCAGTGAGGCTTTCGCTTGGCAGGAAGCGCCGGAAGTCACCTCGGAATCGGAGGTAGCAGTCGCAGCTCCGGCGGAAACGACAGAAGGCATTAACTTTCTCGCCCTGCTGTTTCGCGGCGGCTGGTTTATGTTACCGTTGGTCGCTTTGTCATTGGCTGTTATGGCGATCTGTTTGGAAAGAACGATCTCGCTGCGACATGAGAAGATTTTTCCGGGGCGATTTGTTCGGCAATTGGCTAGACTGAGCAGCTCTCCTGGCGGTCTTGATCCGCGCGCGGCGTATGAAATCTGTCAAAAATCCCCCTCCGCGGCGTCCAATGTATTCAAGTCGATGCTGGTCAAAGTCGGCCGGCCGCAACTGGAACTGGAAAATGCGGTTTCCGAGGCTAGCCAACGCCAAGCAACTCGGATGTTGCAAATGGTCTCTTGGCTCGGACTCGCCGCGGCGACGGCACCGCTGATCGGGTTGTTGGGAACCGTGTGGGGCATCACTCAGGCTTTTTACGACACCACTCAATTGATCGCTGGACAAAATCGCGCTGAAGCTTTGGCTGAAGGAATTTACACCGCTTTGGTCACAACAATGTTCGGATTGATCATTGCCATTCCCGCTGCAGTTATGGCTCACTTCTTTGAAAATCGTGTGATCACTGGCATGAATCAGATTGAAGAAATGATTTTCAATTTAATGCCGCAGCTTGAGCGATTCGAAGGCAAAATTCGCTTTTCAGATGTTCAAAATGCAGGCGAACGTACTGCCCCTAACCCGAGTGACAATCCTGAGACGGCACAACTAGAATCCGTTCCCGATCCAGAACGTCAACGTAAGCGGCCCAAAACAAGGATTCCGAAATAATGGCCGTACAAGTCAAACGCAACGCGGCCATTGGTTCGTTGACGATCACGCCGCTGATCGATGTCGTCTTTTTGTTGTTGATCTTTTTCCTGGTGGCATCGCGTTTTTCCGAAGAAGAACGTCAACTGGATTTGAATTTACCTACCGTCTCCGAAGCATTGTCGGCGACAGCGCCGGTCAACGAAATCATCATCAATATCGATGCGGAGGGGCAATACTTTATCGACGGACAATTCCGCCAGGTCGAACAAGTAGAACAGATTCTCAATCGTGCAAAGAACAACAACCCGTTGTCGCAATCGGTGGTCATTCGTGCCGACAAAACTACCGACTGGGACTTTGTTATCACGGCCATGAACCTATGCAAAAAAGTTGGTATCGAAGATTTCTCTGCCACTACAGACAACCCCGAACAATAGCAAGCTTTGACAGGTCAACGAGATAGGCGAAACTGAATTGAAACGATATCGTCACACCGTCGAACAGATCCGCGGGGAGGGCGCTGCCTCGTTCGATCAACAGTTTTGGCCTGTTGTGATTGCAATTGTCGTTTTGTGCAGTATCGCTGCCGGAGCGATTGCAACCTTGACCCAAGGTCCTTGGATGTGGGGCAGTTTGCTGGTTCTTCCGGCTGCAGCCGCGTTGGCCATTTTCCTGCTGTACCGCTTGGATGACAGCTTCTTGCGGCGGTCGTTGCAATTGGCAATCCTAACTAGCCTGGCGATACACTTACTGGTTTTGATCTTCACCTCGTTGACTTACATTTTTGGGACGACGCTTCCACAAAAAGAAATCATGGTGGCCAGAACGCCGGAAAGACGAGTCGTGATCTCGAATCGCAACCAGCAGTTCGTTTTTCAAGAGACGGCTAAGCACGAAGTCCAAGATCAACAAGAACCAGAACCTCAGAAACGGACGACGACCAGAGAACAAGTCAGACCTCAACCCATTCCGGTCGTCAAAAAAACAAAAGCGGTCGACCCTCAAGTCACCAAACGGCAGACCCCGCAATCTTCGATACCGCGATTGGCCAAGATGCAATCGAAATTGAGTCGCAATACGAATGCCAAGCCCACGTCTGTACCGATTCCCACCGTCGCGCATTCGCAGCCTGTTCAAAAACCTCGGCCAACATCAACCACTGCACCTTCGACAACCGAACTGACCAGACAACACAAATCGGATTCGAAAGCAAGTAAATCTTCAGCCAATCAACCCAAGGTAAATCGGTCCCTTCAGGCCCAAGCATCAAGACGTACGACTCGCTCGCAAAACGTCCAACAACAAACAAACATCGCCACAGCAAGAATCCGAAAAAGCACGCCGCGAATCCCAAAAATTGCTGAACAAAAGTCACCATCGACCCGCTCCAATCGTTCGTTGGAAGCGGCGCAAACTATTCGAAAGTCGGAAACGTCCGTTGCGGTACAACGTCGTGTTCAACCCAATCAAACGGTTTCTCAAAAAAACACGCAGCCTCAGTTGGCGCGATCGGCTACCTCCAAGCCACTGGTAACCACACGGCGGAACGAACGCAGGGTCCAAGTCAATCCCACCGCCAGCCCAAGCAGGCTTCAACGACAATCGATCGCACGTTCGCCAACGCCAACCTCCAATCCAAGCACCATCCCGGACGCGGCGTCCTCCAATCAATCAAGACTAACGCCAAAGCCCAAAAATGTAGCGGTTTCCAGAGCGACTACTGGGAAAATGGGCTCCGGAAGGTCTAGCAATTTGGAACGGGCTATCGGTGGTCAACCCAGTCCCGTTCGAATCGCATCTAACGCGTCTAGCAAACGCCAATCCAGCCGGTTGTCCGAAAATTTTGCCATGACTTCATCGCAACGATCGACAAACCTGGAAAGGGGTCGGGCCTCGGTGTCAAAACGTGTCTTGCGAAGTCAAACATCCGCAGTTGCGACAAAGTCGGGATCGGCGTCACCAGCAGAAATCACAGCTCAAGCGGCTTCGGCATCCGTTGATGCCGCGGCTTCAGCGGAGCGAAGCTCACGGGCTGCCGAAAAAGGAAGCTCAATGCTCGACATCGGAGCGACCAAAGTGGTCACTGAAACGTTCGCAGATCGACGCGGCGGCGGCGGCTCCCCGCAGATTAGTACGACCATGGCTCAGGATACAGCTCGTCAAAGTGGTCGTCGTTCCAACCAAGTCCCCAATGTCGCCAGTCAAGTCAGTAGCGCGATAACCGGACCAACGGCTCCCGCCGAGTCCACCCAAGTTTCCGCAGAACCGGGGCGCGCAAGCGCACAAATCGCGCGAACGTCAAACCCTCAGCCAGGGCAGGGCAAAGCAGGCAAATCGGAACGGCCAAATGACGCGGTGGCGTCGGTTTCCAACACGACTGCAACGGGCAACTTGGCTGCCGCAAGACGTAAAAGCGAGGAGGGCACGCTTGAATCCGGCTCCATGGCTGAACTTTCGGGTGAACCCACCAGCCAAGGAAATGACCGTACTCGAATCGCCTACGCGCCCAGGATTCAACGTAGTGTCAACTTTGGAATGGAAGGCACTGAAGCGGTTGAGGTCGCCAACGTTGCCGATGACGGTGATGATTTTTCGACGACAAAATTGATGAAACGCGCCACCGACTCTTTGACCGGCGGTTCTGTCATTTCAACGGCGTCAAAAGTCGCGGCTAGTTCAATGGCCGGTTTACCATTGTTCACCAATGGAAAAACCGAAAACGATCGACGGGATGATCGCGATTTCGAAATCGATCGTGAGTCCCAAAGTTCTTCGTCCCAGTCGCGATCGCGAACCGGAACCGCATTGAGTCCGACGGCCAGTTCGATCGTTGCTCGTGAGCCGGGCAGCGCATCGTCGACAGAAGTTGCGGCAACAGATTCAAGTGCGTTGGAATTGCAACGACAAGGATCCAAAACTTCGATGCGGCAACCGGAAAACCACGTCGAAATCGCCGCCAGCGAAGGCGTCGGCGGCTTGGGCACGACCGTTAGCCGCCGTGCCGGGACGACCGCTGACGCGATCACCGAAAGCGGCAATGTCTCACCGCTCAATGACTCGCGCTTCAAACGCCGCGATTTTGGTGGCGTGCCTTCGATCAACTCGAACGCGACCATCGCCAAACAAGCATTTCGTGGACGCAGTCCGTCAAATCTATCCGACGCCGGTCCACAAACCGAGAAAGCAATTGAACTCGGTTTGGAGTTTCTCGCACGATGTCAGTTGTCCGATGGCAGTTGGACGTTGGGTCAGTTTGACGACGACAATCCCTATTTCCAAAACCAACTCGACAGCGATGCCGCGGCAACCGGATTGGTTTTGTTGGCGTTCCAAGGTGCCGGCTACAACCACCGTGAATTCAAATACGCCAGTCAAATCAATAGGGCAGTCGATTGGTTGGTTTCGCGCCAAAGAGATGATGGATGTTTGTATGTCCCCGCCGATCAAAAATCGAATGAAGCCTGTTTGATGTACAGTCACGCGATTGCGGCATTGGCGCTTGCGGAAGCCTACGGAATGACGCAAGACGCTGCGATTGGAGAACCGGCTCAGCGGGCTTTGGATTACATTGCTGAAACGCAGCATCCCCGCAAGGGAGGCTGGCGATACTTCGCTCAACGAAGAAAACGATCGACCGACACATCGGTTACCGGCTGGATGATGATGGCGTTGAAGAGCGGTCAATTGGCTGGTTTAGAAGTTGCTCCCGAGACGCTTCGCGGGATCGAAAATTGGCTCAAAGTAGCAGAAGTGCCCAATTCAAAGTCTGAATTTCGTTACAACCCCTACGCTGCCGATTCTGAAGGCCGATCCAGGTCCCACGGCAAACGCGCTTCGGTGACGATGACATCCGTCGGGCTATTGATGCGCGTCTATTCTGGATGGGGCCCGAACGATCCTCGATTTCTGCAGGGTGCGGAACAATTGTTGAAGCAAATGCCTGGTGATTCAGATTCTATCAAACGAGACACGTACTACTGGTACTATGCGACCCAGGTGATGAAGCATGCTGGTGGGGATTTGTGGCAACAATGGAGTCAAACGTTGCACCCGTTGTTGGTTGGCACTCAAGAACAGTCAGGAGAACTTCGCGGCAGTTGGCATCCTTATAAACCCGTCCCCGATCGCTGGGGGCCTCAAGGCGGCAGGATCTACGTCACCACGATGAACCTGCTGTCGCTTGAAGTCCGGTACCGCCTGTTACCATTGTACGAAAACACGATACAATCGGACGAGTAGTCGATTCCATTTTTGAACAGACACAGCCGCGACCAGAATGACGCCTGGATCTCAGCCAAAAAGCTTCCTGATTTTATTCAACATTTCCAAGCCGATTAACTTTGGAAACTTGATTCGTACGGCCAATGCGTTTGGATCAACGCCGGTTTGCGTAGGCAAAAAAGATTTCTCGCGTTGTGGTGCAACAGCCAAGACCCGGCTGACTAAAGTCCACCACTTTTATGCATTGGAAGAAGCCTGCCATTTTGTTCGTGCGGAAGGCTGCCACATTTTTGGTGTTGAAATCGACCAAAGCTCCAAACCGATCGCGACTCATCCATTCGAGCATTCGACCGCATTTATGATGGGCAATGAAGGCGAAGGACTGTCTCGAAAACAAATTCGCATGTGTGACGAATTGGTATTCATACCGCAATTTGGAACAGCAGTTTCATTAAACGTTAACGTTGCTGCCGGGATTGTGCTGCACCATTTCGCTACGTGGGCAAAATTCCCGCAAACCCATCTTTCCCAACATCAATTCGATGCCGACAGGCTGCCTTCGTGCTCCGATTCAACTTGATACCGCGTGGCGATGAGTTACATTTGGCATCATGACGGACTCGACGAAAAAAGATCCCGACGAATCGGACATCGCTAAGCTTGAGAAACAGCTTACTCAAGGCCTTCGATCTGGCGAGATTCGTTCTGTTGTCGAATTCTTAGCAAAAACTGGCAACCAATTATCGGTATCGGATTTGATGCGGTTGGTGGCCGCCGATCTTGATTTTCGAAAATCAAAAGGTGAGTCCGCCGACATTACCGATTACTATTCGGAAATTCCTGAACTTGGCTCCATTGGCAGCGACCAAACAATCACCAAATTGGTCCAGCACGAAACGACGGCAGCCCAAACAGAAGTTTTTGATCTCAAACCCGGTGCGCCGAAAACGCGTAAGCTGGTCCAGGTCGGAGGCACCATTGACGATTTTGAGCTACTTGCGGAACTAGGAAAAGGATCGTTCGCCACCGTTTTTCTCGCCCGCCAGAAATCAATGCAACGATTGGTTGCTTTGAAAGTATCGGCGGATCATGATATGGAAGCACAAACCTTAGCACAATTAGACCACCCTCATATTGTCCGTGTTTTCGATCAGCGTCGAGCCAAAGAACACGATTTGCAATTGCTGTATATGCAATATTTGGAGGGCGGGACACTCCACGATGTTTTAAAACGAATCGTGAACGTTCCTGCTGAGGAATTGAGTGGAAAACTTTTTGTCGAGTGTGTCGATGAATCCATTATCGAGCGCGGCGCCTCGCCCAATTA
Source organism: Mariniblastus sp. (assembly GCA_965263475.1). GTDB lineage: Bacteria > Planctomycetota > Planctomycetia > Pirellulales > Pirellulaceae > Mariniblastus. The sequence continues at coordinate 3,701,716 of OZ253677.1, read as the reverse complement.
TGAATCGATTGCGCGCAAGCAGTACCTCAAATCGGATTGGGAGCAAACGATTTGCCGGATTGGATATAATTTGGCCCGTGCGTTGGACTATGCGCACGAAAAAGGAGTGCTTCACCGCGACATTAAGCCGGCCAATGTTTTGATTGGTAGCGACTATAGCGTCAAATTGGCCGACTTTAACATCAGCGCCGCGGACGCTGTGATTGGCGATTCCAAATTCGGCGGTAGCCTGGCATATATGTCGCCTGAGCAAATTCGCGCGTTCAATCCGGATGATGACTTCGATGCGGATCAACTGAATCATAAATGCGATATCTACTCGCTGGGCGTGCTGCTTTACCAGATGCTGACTCGCGAGTTGCCGTTTTACGCGGTCACCAAATCGCGCAGCACTGACGGCCTAAAGACAATGATTGCGGAACGGGAGCATTCCGTCGAACGCGTGATCAGTTCGTTGCAAAATTATTCGCAATTGTTACGAAACGCCCTGGTTCGATGTTTGCAACCAACGTTGAACTACCGCCCTGACAACGCACGCGATTTGGCGAACCAGCTGAAAATCGGCTTGGATCGAGACGCCGAAAAATTTCTATTCCCAGCCCGAGGCAATTGGACGCTGTACCTGCAAAACTATTTTTATACTGTTTGTATCTTTGTTATTTTCGTCTTCAATTTTTTGGGGGCCATTTTTGTACGCAATTTTAACTTAGTTGATTCCATGCCGGAAAAATCGCAGGAGACATTTAAATTCGTTGTGCTAGTCGTCAATCGGATCATCTTTCCTACGGCGATCATTATTTTTATTGCATTGACCATTATGGTTCCCACGGCGATCAAATTGTGCCTGGCAAGGAGGCAATCCGAGATTCCGGATTTGAAATTGGCGACGCATCGGACACTGGCCGCCGGCCATATTCAAGCGATTATTTGCGGTTCATTTTGGCTGTTTGCAGGATTCCTTTATCCGACCATCTTGACCATTCTAGGTTGCCGATTGAAATCGACGGATTGGGTCGATTTCATTGCATCTCATACGCTCGCGGGAATTGCGATTACAGCGATGACTTTTTTTGCCACGACGTATTTGGCGCTGCGGATTTGGCTGCCCGTTCTGATCCAGAATTCTTTTACGGCATCGGTCGTCTCGACGGTGACCTCGGGGTTGAACGACCTGATTCGCAAGATCCCGATTTATCAAATGTGTGCGGTTTCGGTACCGCTTTTGGCGATTGCCTTGTTGGTGATTTACAAAGAACTGATGACCGGTAGCGAAAACGCTTTGCGTGTAATTAGCGTATTTGGACTGTTCACGATCCCGATTGTAATGATTGGTGGCAATCGCATCCGTTCGGTTTGCGAAAAACTACTATTGGTTTTCCGTGAGAGTTGATGGCCGATTTATAGCGACTCGGCAATTCGCCAGCCGAGCAATTGCATCCGCGGCAAATGAAACGGCCCTTTCCATAAGTTACCTTTGAGTCTTGAACTGACCGTACCGTCGCGGTGCAGGTATCCGAACCACTCACCGTGTTCGGCATCCGGAAAATGAGTATACGCCCAATCGTGAACCAGGCGGTGCCAGCCCGCGTACTTTTCGTTCCCAGTCAATTGGAACGCCATCAAAGTGGCGATGATCGCCTCATTGTGTGGCCACCAAAATTTCATGTCGTGCCAATACTCAGAAACCGGCAAACCATCGACGTCAACAAAATACAGCAGCCCACCATATTCTTGGTCCCATCCACGTTCCCACATCCAATCGAGCATCTGGCAGCCCATCTCGATCAAACAGGTGTCAGATCGAACCTGGCCTTCTTTCATAATAAACCAGGCGGCTTCGATCGCATGGCCAGGGTTTAGTTGTCGTCCTTCAAAATGATCCAACCGCTCTCCGTTGATTCCCACGGACTCGATCACGCAGCGAATTTCTGGTCTCATATGAAATCGTTCGATCGTTTCGATACTCGCATCAATCCATCGATTGGCGTCTTTTAACCCGATTGATTCACGAAGTTCTTGTGCCGTATTGATCGTGATCATTGCCGAACCGATGGACCGCATAGGGCGAGCGTCGGTGAATTTTGGCGACACGGGATCGGTTCGAGTGGTCGCGTCGACAAACGCAGCAAAACACTGAACCGCTTTCTCCCGGTAAGATTCTTTGCCGGTCGCTTGGGCCAACTCGCCGAACGCGACTGCAGCGAAGCATTCTGAAAAAGAGTATCGACGCTTGCGAATCGGTTGCCCTTCGCGGGTCACGTGGAACCACAACCGTCCGTCAGCAGAATCAAACCCGTGCTGGAGCAAAAAACGGGCTCCCAGTTCCGCCGCTTGCAACCAAACATCGTTGGTTTCGACTTCGTTGTAGAGTTTTGCAAACAGCCAAGCTCCGCGGCCTTGTTGCCAAATCCCTTTGTCCGTGTCGATGACGGTTCCATCCGCATTTAACGAAGTCAGATAACCGCCATGCTCGTGATCGAGGCTATGGCTTAACCAAAACGGCACCACGTCTTCCAACAAACCGTCTCGATAGGTATTCAGTAGTGTTTTTGGATCCATGACACGTTTTACATCATGCGAACAGACGATTAAACTTCGTACTATAAAGCAGGCACGACGGAGTGCAAAGCTTGTCACTGTTTTCTTGCGGTCCTAGATGACGACCGAATTATTGCCTCGTGGAAGCTCGAACATGGAAGGTCGTCGAATCGTTATAATAGGGGCCGGTGCCGTTGGCGGATGTATCGGGGGATTGCTTTGCCATTCCAGTCACGATGTCGTTTTGGTTGCTCGTGGCGAACATGGTCAGATCATTCGCGATGCGGGTCTGCAGGTTCGATTTCCCAACCGCACTTTGGAGACGAAAGTTGCCTGCGTTCCAACGGTCCAAGAGGTCGACTGGTCGCACCACGATGTTTGCATGATCGCGACCAAGCTAAACGACGCCGAAGCGGTCATGGATGAAGTAGTTGTCGCGGCTGGCAATTCGGTGCCTGTCGTGTGTGCTTTCAATGGGTTGCAGGGCGAAAAATGGGCTGCGGAGAGGTTTTTGACAGTTGCGTCGGTCGTGATTTGGATGCCATCGACTCATCTTTTCGCCGGCGATGTTCGCGTTTATGGCAAGGACTGTCCAGGCGTTTTAGACATCGGACCCATCCAAGGTGACGATGGCATGTCGCTCAGTCGGCAAATTTCCGATCTGCTGCGGTCGGCAGGTTTCGACTCTGAGGTTCGCGATAACATCTTGGATTGGCGGTATGCAAAATTGATCACCAATCTGGGCAATACCGCACAAGCTCTGGTGACCGACGATTGGGTGAGTGTTTTGAAGGCAGCTCAAAGTGAGGGCGAAGATGTTTTGAATGCTGCCAAGATCAAACGAGTTGCCACAACCATTTTGCTTGAGCGTTGCCGAAACATTCAATTGGATAAAATCGATGGAGAGCGCCGGGCGGGCGGTTCGACTTGGCAAAGCATGCAACGTGGCAAGGCATTAGAAACCCGGTGGATCGAAGGCGAGATTGTCAAACTGGCGGAATCATCCAATCTGTCTGCTCCGGTCAATAAAAAGTTGTGTGAATTAGCGGAATCCCGAACACCGTGTTCGGTTGACCAGATTTTGTCCGATTGAAATCGGATTCATTCGCTGGCACTTCGTGCTAATATTGGAGCAACACTATTCGAGCCGGTCGAAGCACGATATTACATTGGCAAACGATGCTTCCCAATAATCCGCTAGGTCGTGGCAAATTCAATGCGAGATTCACTAGAGTTCTTTGAGAACCGAGCGATAAACGTCATCGGTTTTGCGTTGGCTGTATTGGTTTTGTTATCTTTGTCGTTACCGGCAACGCAACAGATTAGAAAAGCAAAGCGGTCAGGTTGTATCAACCGATTGCGACAACTTGGAATCGCCGTACAAAACTATCAGTCTTCACAACTTCAGTTTCCTCCTGCTTACACGTTTTCATCGGACGGTAGACGTCTGCACGGTTGGCGAACGTTTCTATTGCCTGAGTTAGAAATGGGCTCGTTACACGAATCGATTGACCGCTTGCAATCTTGGTCGGCGCCTATTCACGACGCGCCACGTGGAACGGTGGTCGAGCTATTTCGTTGCCCAGATTCGAACTTGAAATCAAATGACGTGACCACAAGTTACATCGGCATCTCTGGAGAGACAACGATCTGGAGACCAGATGGAGATGTTGTGTGCGTTCAAGATTTACGCGACGGTTCTTCGAACACGATCATGCTTGTCGAATCTAGGCCCAACCGACTACCGTGGATGTCACCGAATGACGTGTCGTTGGCTCAATTGAGCGGAACACTCCACCAAATGAACGAACTGCTAGACAGTCCGCACGACGGAGGTGCGAACGTGACGCTAGCCGATGGTTCCACTCGGTACATTCCCAATTCTATTTCTCGCGATACACTTATGGCCTTGTTGACGATCGACGCGGGCGATGAAGTAGGAGAGTTGGAATAGAATGTTGATAAACGTTGCGGACGAGAATGAACCAGAAAACCACTTTGTTCGTGTTGACGAAACGCACGTTGGCAAAGGTGTTTTTGCGACGCGACCCTATCCCGAGTCTGCTATTGTTGGCGAAATCACCGGTGATCTCGTTAAAGAACCTACAGGCAGTACGGAATACAGTTTTGATTTCGAACATGGCTGGCAGTTAGAACCATACGAGCCATTTCGCTATCTCAACCATAGTTGCGACCCGAATTGTGAGTTTGACATACTGGATGAACCAGGCCCAAACGGGAAAAATCGCCGTGCTTTGTTTGTATATGCGATACGCCCAATCCTACCAGACGAAGAGCTGACCATCGCCTACAATTGGCCTGCTTCCTGTGCGATCGAATGCCATTGCCAAAGTGAAAACTGCGTGGGATGGATTGTCTGTGAAACGGAAATTGACCAAATCGCTGATCGCGAAGAAGACCCTTTCGAATCGGAATACGAGTTCCACAACGTTGGATATTTCTTTCCTGAATAGCCCACAATTGCATAGCGCGGGTTAGCCAACGAACTTCCAATGCTGGTGGTTTGCATGAAATTTGAGATTTTTTCTCAATCTGGTAATGTCGACCAATCGGCAAGTGTCTAACTCTTAAAACGACACGAATGTAACGATGGGCGACCTGTCAGTGAATCTGAAAACCGCTACGAATTTAAACGGGGCGGGCTACAGTATCGCATGTTCGAAGGAACAGGCGTTAGCCGATCAAATTGCCAATGGCGATGAAACGGCGTTCTCAGAAATTATCACTTTGCATAGTCATTCAATTGCCCAATTGATTGGACGACTCACGTCTTGGCATGCTGATAGCGATGATATTCTACAGGAAGTCTTTCTGGTGGTCTGGCAAAAGGCCCACCTATACCGCGGCCAAGGCACACTGGAGGGCTGGATAAAACGAATTGCGATTAATCGCTGCCGAAATCATTTTCGAATGTTGGCAAGTATTCGTCGCAAACTTGAAAAATTTACCCAGCTGGTACTTTTACCAAATGAACAGACGATCAAAACAAGCTTTATCACCGAGAGCAACAATCCGGAACTTGACCATGCGCTGCTGCAATTACCAGACACCGATCGAATGATCTTGGTCTTGTATTACCTCGAAGAGATGCCGAGCCAAGAGGTAGCCGCTTGCTTAAAAATTAACCCCAATGGATTTCATGTTCGCTTGCATCGTGCACGAGCAAAATTGAAGAAAGAGCTTCAGGCACAAGGGCTGGAGACAACGAATGAATAAAAAAGAACTGCCCCAATGGATCCGTGAAAGTGACCGAAAAGTAGCGATTTGTAAATCGTCTTTGAAACGAATCGTGCTTTCCAATCAAGCACGACGGAGAGTTTTTGCGAGTCATTTCTTCGCATTATCATCCGTTTTGATTCTGTGTGGCTTGCTGTCGTTTGTTATTCCAACACGGGAACATACAGAATCGACAAATGCATCTATTGCGGTTGCAAATTTTGAGCCGTCAACGAGTTCGTTAGTCGCGTTGAAAACGGAAACCGATACAACACAACATGAGTTGCAGGGAAAACTCGAGGAACTCAAGGAAACAATCGCACGATTGAATCGAGAGCGACTGCAACTGAAGCAAATTCTTGTCAAAGAACGAATTAGCAGTTCCGTCTTACAAATGCCAAACATTGACTTAATTGAGTTTTAGGAGATTGATTGTGTTTTACCGTAGCCACTTGCTTGCGACCGTTCTATTTGTTTTGTCTCCGACACTGCTGATTGCAGATGATCCTGTCGAGATGGTAAAAACGTATCCGCCTGCGACATTGGCAGAACGCACAATCGCAGAGGTCAAGGCATCAGTCGTTTGGCAAATTGAGCAACTGGATGCGATTATCGAAGAGCATGTGAATTCCAAGGACGTCAACAACCAACGTATCACTGAGCTTGAAGTTTCCTTGGATGAATTGAGAACACGGGTCCGACCCGAGTTTCGCGAGTTGGATAAGCAAGTTCGTTCTCAACTGGTTGGCAATGCGATCGAAAAATTATTGGACGCTCAACTTGAGCTTGCAGCGTTAGAACAGACAATTTCCATCTTGGAATCTAAATCGGAACCTGACCTTGAGAGGGCCGACGAGCTACAAAAAATGGAATGGGAGATCGAAACCCAGACGGCATACCAGCGTTACCAACTGGCTTTGTCCGAGCATCAGAAAATGAAAAAACTGAGAGATACTGGCTCGATGACGCTGCAGCAATACGAACGCGCACGTGTTTCTACTGAAATTGCCAAACTCGAACACGAAAAAGCGAAGGCACGGTCGGCTTTAGAAAACGAGCGACTCAAAGCGGAGAAAGCCAATGATCTGGTACAACGCCGGCTTGCGGCAGCGCCCCTAAAATCTCGAATCGAAGCGATCAAAGCATTTTTGGATCGCGTTTCTCATTCTGCGGAAGCGAGCGCTAAGATCGCTCATGTTTCGCGTGAACTCGAACAACTCCACCGATCGTCCGGGGGTTTGGACGCCGAGATTTTCGACTTGAATCGTCGCAAAATTGAATTGAGTACGTTGCAACGCTTGATCGACAAACGTTTGGCAACACAACAGAAGAACTAGACCGAGCGTTGGCTAACTCGTTAGACCGACTTAATCGGCACCGGACCCAATTTGAGAGTATTCAACAATCTGGGCTTTTATATTGCTTGGCAAGTGCTGCACCGAATTGGCAGTCTCGTTTGTCGGTGCCCGGAGGAATTGAAAACTCCTTTGCCTCCCAAGCCGTATAGTTTGTTTGACAAGTATCCAACCGATGGCACGAGTTGCTGATATCGAACCCGCCAGTCTGTATGTTCGCGACCGGTTTGGTTGCAAATGGCCCAACGTCGGACCACCATGGTCATCTTGCGGTTGTTTTTCAGCAATATCCGGCGGGTTGACTGGTCGCTTCCGGTCGTAATCGAACTGGGGTTAGCCGAAATTCACGCCAATGACCCATTTTGCTGGGCAATCTGTGCTTACCCAATTTAATGAAGATGTGATCGAAATCCGTTCCGTCGGCCCCATCGAATCCACGAACGCGCAGCTCCGAAATCTGATGATATTGGTTTTTGTTTGGAAAATGAAAAGGTTTTTGTTCGGAAAATGAAAATTTTCCAACCGCTAGACACCCCGATGATTCAGCCTTTGAACGGTAGATTGGCTCGAACCGCGCTTGAAAATTGGCATACGACGATCAAAAATGTGAGTGGAAACTGGAGTGGGTTGGCTTTGTAAGTGCATTTTCCGACCGCATGCGTTCTTGCTTCTATTTGCTAAATCAAAATGTCGGTAGTTTCAAAGCACAATCCCACTCAAAACGCCAAATCGACTCGTGTACTGGACAACCAGATTCGAGTATCGACACCTGAGAATATTTCTTTTCAATACGAGGCCACTGGTCCGTTCCGCAGACTCTTAGCCTATTTCGCGGATGTATTGATCACGATCAGTGCGTTCGCGTTTTTGTTGCTGATCATCGGTATCACCGTTTCGTTACTCTCTTCTTTGTTCCAAAACACAGCGATTCAAGGTCTCGTCCAGATATTAGAGCAGATCGCTGGTGGCGTGATTTTGGCGATCGCTTTTTTTTCGTTGTGGTTTTACGGCGCCTATATGGAAACAAATTTTAATGGCCAGACCTTTGGTAAAATGTTAACTAGAATTCGAACCATTTCAGTGGACGGCAGTTCCATTGACGCCTCCCAAGCAGCATTACGAAATTTTTTCCGTTTGTTGGATGTTTCTCCCTTTATCTCGTTCGGTCTCTTGTTTGGTCCGGAGTACGGCAGCGATCCGTTGGTTCCCATTTTTGCATTTGGGTTGATTTGCATGATTCTCAGTCCAAAATTCCAACGCGTGGGTGATTTAGTGGCAGGAACGATGGTGATTGCTGAAGAAAAAAAATGGGCCCATGGTCTGGCGAAATTCGCGGATCCGCGCGTTGCCGAGCTGGCGGAGTTGCTTCCCGACTCGTTTGTCGTCACGCCCACTTTGGCGAAGACGTTGGCAACCTATGTCGATCGGCGCCGAGTATTGTCACAACAGAGAGTGAACGAAATCGCGCATCATTTGGGGAAACCACTGATTGAGATCCTTGATTTGAAAAACGACACGAATTCAGATCTGTTGTTGTGCGCTTTGTATTACAAGACTTTTGTTGGTGAAAACGAAACGAATCAAACCAATCGTGGCAACTTTGTTACGGCGGGAGGATCGAGGCCATGAAAGTTGCCGACTTAATAGAAAAACGACAATCGTTGTGGCAAGAACTGGAGCAGTTGTGTACCGATGATTGGGCGAAAATTCGAAACGACCCTGATCAACTGGCTCGATTTTCAGATTTGTACCGTAGCACATGTGCGGATCTCGCATTGGCAGAAAGTTACAATCTGCCGCCGCAAACGATAGACTACTTACACCGTTTGGTTGCGGTAGCTCACAACCAGCTATACCGCAGTTCCAAATACCAGTGGCAAAAATGGTACAAAGTCTTGATCGAAGACACTCCGCAGGCAATTTTTAGTGAACCTTGTGTCCATTTTTGTTTTATCGTTTTTTGGGGGTTGTTCGTAACGGCAGCCTATCTGTCCTACAACGATTCTATTTGGCCGAATTTTGCGGCCGATGTTGTTGGACAGACGACACTCGATTCCGTGGAAGAAAGCTATTCACAATTTGCCGGTCGTGGATTTGGTCAAAATTCCGTAATGACGGGGTTTTATATTTTTAACAATGCCGGTATCGGTTTGAAATGTTTCGTTTCGATGTTGTTCTTGATCCCTGGCTTTGTGACCTTATCCAGCAATGCCGTCATGCTGGGTGCCATCATCGGCTACATGTTTCGACCGGATTTGGGAGATGCCAGCATAAACTTTAAGACCTTTATCACGGCCCATGGACCTTTTGAGTTGACCGCAATTGTGCTTTCTGCGGGCGCGGGATTAAAAATTGGACTCAGTTGGTTGATTACCAATGGCATGGATAGAAAGGAGTCATTGTTTAAGACAGCCCGAGAAGCGTTGCCGATTATCATGTGCGCCGTCGTGTTGTTTTGTTTGGCAGCGTTAATTGAAGGGTTTGTCTCGCCGACACCGGAGAAATTCATGCCATGGTGGGCCAAAGGGTCCGTCTCGGTTTTTACAAGTCTTTTGTTGATGTTTTACTTCGTTATCCTCGGGTACCCGCGCCCCAGCAGCTAAGATGGTCACCATGCAATTTGATCAAACCTATATCGCGATTCGACAACGGGACCTGATTGAGATCCTTGATTTGACTTTGCATGTGGTTCGAGACCATTTCGTACCTCTTGTGATTGTATGGCTCATCGGTTGTTTGCCATTCATGTTGTTCAATTGGTTTTTTCTTCGACCACTGAGTTTTGATTATTACAACCCTGAAAATTTAGCGTTGTTCGGGTTGATCATGGCAGTATTGATCAACAGCCAATCGCAGATGGCTTCGATATTTGTTACTAACTATTTGGGTCAGTCAATGTTCTCCGCCACCCCATCCGTCTGGGAAGCGATCAAGTCGACGTTTAAGACGAACTTCTTTTTCTTTTGGGCACATGGGGTATTGAGGTTGGTTTTCCCGCTAATGATTTTGTGCTGTTTCATCGACCGGAATACAATGGCGTCTGACGCCGGCGGGTTTATTTTAATGTTTGCTGGATTGTCGCTGCTTGGCTTGATCATAAGAGCGGCCCGTCCGTTTGCGTCTGAAATCCTAGCTTTAGAAAAAACACCCGTCAGAAAATCGGCCAGTGGACAAATCAGTTATGGAGTTCGCTCCAGAAGCCTGCATAAAGCTGCGAACTCTGAGCTGAGTGGACGTTTTTTTATTGTTGCCCTATTTTCACTGCCGTTGACGGTGGTCGTGCTTGGTTCGTTGCTGCTCGTCGACTCGATTTTGAGTTTGCATTCTACGAGCGAATTCTTACCGACCGTGTTTTACTTTCCGCTTTCGCTTTGGATTGTTTCTGGGTTGCTGGCCGTCGCTCGTTTTCTGTCTTACATCGATATCCGAATTCGACAGGAAGGTTGGGAAGTTGAATTGTTGATTCGATCCGAAGCGCTAAAAATGGAAAAGGCGACCGGATGAAACCCGTTGGCAATTTGGTTTGGATCCTGTTGATTTCGAGTTTGGCAATTGTGGCATCGCCGGCAAACGCTCAACATTCTCCATTGGTTTACGATTCAGAATTAGATCGACTTCCGTGGTACGATTCGCAATCCAATTCACTTCAAGATTTACCGCGCAAAACGCCTGGCCGCGCGGCATCATTGGATCGGGGCTCTGTACCCCAGCGAATTGAACCAGTTCGCAACAATGTTCCACCAGCTGCCCCTCCAATGATTGCGCCCGATTTGTCATGGGCTCGGATATTCGTCTGGGGATTCTTGTTTGTCGTGTTACTCGTCATTGTGATCGCATTGATTTGGATGTTCTTTGTACTGGAAACGAAGAATGCCAAAAAAATACCTGGCAACAGCGTATTGGACGATGAACGCCTGATTGAGCGGGTCAAACAACTGCCGTTTCATCTTTTGGCGGAGCAATCGCAAGGTGATTTGCGACAACAAGCTGAGGCCGCCGCCCAAAACGGAAAATATGGACGGGCAACTTTGCTGCTGTACAGTCACGTCTTGGTTTCGCTGGATGCACACGGTTTGATTCAACTCAAAAAGAGTAAAACTAACCGTCAATACATGAATGAAATCGTCAAGCACCCATCGTTGTCAGGATATTTCCAAAAGCTGATGATTCCCTTCGAAGATCATTTTTTTGGCAATCACGACATCGAGGCACAACGCTTTTCGAATTGCTGGAATGAATTGGATCCATTTCTAAATGAAGCTCGCCGCATCTCCGAGGCCGGTGTTTCATGATTCGCAAACGAACTAACTGGATTCTGTTTTGGATGCTCCTCCTGTTTTTGACCGGTTGCGAGCAAAGGCTGCAGACGGGGTATGGCAGGCCAACCGGTGCGCAGTATTCGACCAGCGTCAACGGTACACGGATTTTTCACCGAATGATCACAGCGACCGGACACGACGTCGATCGTTACGGCAAGTTCTCGCCACGATGGGAACGCTACAATACGGTCATCTGGATGCCTGATTCTTTCCAACCACCGTCTGACGAGTTAATCGACCACATAGAAACATGGTTGTCGCAATCTGACTTTCGCAAGTTGATCTACGTCGCTCGAGACTACGATGCCACGATGGCGTATTGGAGAGCACTGGCCGATCGACCAGCAAGTGCCGAACATGACTATCGACGCGATTTTCATCGGGCAACAACCGAATTTTTGGCGAACACGTACGACTCGAACGACGGCAAGTGCGATTGGTATGACCTTGCGATTCACCCTTACACTGTGGCTCAAAAACTATCAGGCCCATTGACAGATAGCATTGCTGACGACGAGTTTGATGTGCATTACGCGACGCTTCCCAAGCCGGGCGACGTGAATACTAGCGGTGTGTTTGGCGAGTACGATGCCGCCGTTCTGTTGTCGGTGGACGACCAACCGATGATTTATTCGTTGAACAAGGCAAGCCTGGGGGATAGTGAAATTATTGTCGTTGGTAACGCATCTTTTTTGCTTAACTTGCCGCTCACCAACGCAAGCAATCAAGAACTGGCTGAATCTTTAATCGATGTGGCGACAGAAAATCTGTACTATGGTGAACCTGTGTTGTTCATTGAAAGCAAGTACGATTTGCCGATTTTTGATCGTGATGTGCCTGAAATTCAGTCCCAATGGAGTTGGATCACTCAGAAACCGTTACGATATATCGTGCCGCACATCTTTTTCTGCTGCTTGTTGTTTTGCTTTGTTTACTTTCCAATCTTTGGACGACCTCGCCGACCCAAGCAGACGAAAACTTCAAACTTTAGAGACCATATTGAAGCAATGGGACAATTGCTTAAACGCTCACGCTCGGTCGAAGTCACCCAAGCTTGGATTGAAGAATTTAAACGTCGGAGTTCGCGTAAATAAAAACGCGAGTCCATGAAACGAATTCCACATTAGTTAATTATACCTTCATGAATAACACGGATCCGCAATCGAGCTTTATTCAGTTTGTTTGTCAAGAATGCAACGCTTTGCTGAAGATTCCTCGTGTCCAGCTGACCTCTGCGGGAGTGATTTGCCCACAGTGTCAACACGTCATAAAAGTTTCAGAACTGCCGATAGAACCAGCCGCAGCGTCGACCGAAATCGTTGAACCCGCTCCCGCTTCGGAAGCAGCGATCGAACCAAGCGTTGAACAACCTGCGCCAGAACAGCATGAAGGCCGCGACACGCCTGTTCGGCGGCTGTACCAAGAAATCACTGCCGAGATTGCAAAACTGTTCGTCGGTCAAGACGAATTGGTCATGGGCACGATGGTCGCCCTGTTTTCCGGCGGGCATGTATTGATTGAAAGCGTCCCAGGACTTGGCAAAACATTGTTTGTTCGTACGCTGGGGAAAGTATTGGGATGCAAGTTTGGAAGAATCCAATTCACGGCGGACTTGATGCCGTCGGATATTACTGGTGCTCCAATTTTCAATATGAAGACGCAAGAATTCGACTTTCGGCCCGGGCCGGTTTTCACGCAAGTCTTACTTGCCGATGAAATCAACCGCGCCCCAGCAAAAACTCACGCCGCGTTGCTGGAAATCATGCAGGAAAAGAACGTTACGATTGACGGCACAACGCATGAATTGAGCCCGCCGTTTTTAGTCATGGCAACTCAAAATCCGATCGAATCAGAAGGCACCTACAATTTGCCAGAGGCACAATTGGATCGTTTTATGTTCAAACTGATCGCCGATTATCCGAGTGAAAAACAAGAAGCAGCGATCTTGACTCTGCATAGCGGACAAACCGATCTGGATCGCCGGCTAGAGAACGAGGTTCGCACCGTTGCGTCTCCAGAAAAAATTGTCGAGGTTACTCAAGCCAGTAGCTCCGTGCGAATCGATCCAACACTAGTCGACTATATCAACAAATTGGTCCGTTTGACCCGCGAATGGCCTGCATTCTTTATGGGCGCCTCACCCCGTGCTGGTATTGGCCTGATGCAAGGGGCAAGGACTTTGGCGGCATTCTCCGGTCGTGATTATGCAGTACCAGATGATGTCGTGACGATTGCCTTACCCACCCTTCGGCACCGGGTCAGTTTGACCGCTGAAGCCGAAGTCGAAGGGCAAAACGTCGACCAGTTATTGGGAGATCTGATAAAAACGGTGCCCGTCCCTCGGGTCAAGGCTTGAGTTAGATGACGAGTTTCGAAGCGATATTAGATTTTCTCATCCATCGGCCCATCATCATGATGGGTTTGATGTCGATTCCATTGTTATTGGCCTGGAGGTTTAAAAAAGCATTTCCGAGCTACCAATTGCTCAGACTTTCGCTTATTCCATTGGCTTCTTCAGCCATTATTGTATTTGCACCTTCGCTCGTTTTGTTGCCCGGTATCCTGTTCGCCATTTTAGTAGCCGTGGCGACGATTGATCTTTTTTTGCTGGTCGCTGCACGACATTTTCGGGTAACCCGCAGCGTCATAAAAATAGCTTCGCTCGGTAAAAAACACGACTGTCTGTTCACCGTCGCTAACCATTCTTTAAGCACATGCTTAGCCGAAATCCGGGACGATATTCCGAATGAGTTTGTTCCTGATATCGAGAAATTCGAACACACATTTTCGGCGCAAAGCCGATCCTCGTTCGAATATCAGTTCGTCGCTAATGAACGAGGGCGTTTCAGGATCTCGTGTGTTTACCTGAAAATTCTCAGCCGATTTCGTTTGTGGCACGGATACTATGATGTTGAATGCGACGACGAAGTATTTGTTTACCCAGACATGAAACAGATCTCGCAGTATGACTTACTGGCTCGAACGGACCGTTTGAGTTTGATGGGGGTACGGCGTTCGCGAAAAATTGGTCAAGACAACGAATTCGAACGTCTGCGCGACTATACGATCGATGACAATTTCAAACATATCGACTGGCGCACCTCGGCGCGTCGGCAGAAACTAACCGTCAAAGACTACCAAGAAAATCAAAGCCAAAGGATCGTCTTTTTGGTCGATTGCGGTCGGATGATGACTGGTACATCAAAAGGCATGGATCAGTTCGATCACGCCTTGAATGCGATGTTGATGCTCAGCTACGTCGCACTACGACAGGGAGACTCGGTCGGCCTGATTTGTTTTAGCGATGCGATCCATAGCTATACGCCACCGCGTGCCGGCGTCAATCATATCAACCGTTTGTTGCACGCTTCGTTTGATCAACGGGCGAACTACGTTGAATCTCGCTATGATGAAGCTTTCTTGTATTTGCGAAAAAACTGCCTGAAGCGTTCCCTAGTCGTTTTGATCACCAACGTGATTGATAGCTTTAACGCTGAGCAAATATTGCAATACATGAGCCATTTGACCACGCGCCATCTTCCACTAGGGGTCTTGCTGCGGGACCACCAAATGTTTGACGTCATCGAAAACCACCTTGAGCGCCCGGCGCCAGTGGGTTCGGACCTCTACTTTTCGGCTGCCGCGGCTGCAAAAATTGTCAATTGGCGCCAACAAGTCGTGGCTGATTTACAGCATCAGGGTGCCATGGCGTTGGATGTCTTTCCGGAGCAATTGACCGCAGGACTGGTTAACAGCTATTTACAAATCAAAGCCAAACACCTGCTGTAGCACCAAATTCCGGGCGATTGGTAGAGGGTACCGGCCTATTTTTTGCCGCTTTGATTGTAAGTTTTCTTCAGCGGTGTGTCCGTTCGATTCGCCCATTCTGCCATGGAGTCATCATACAACCGAATTTCCTCGTTGCCAAAAAGTTCACGCAAGATAAACCAAGGCATGGCTGCGTGCAGGCCTTCGTTACAATAAGTGATGACTTCACCATCGATATCAATGCCATTTGATTTGTATAGCTCCCGCAGTTCAGGCAACGATTTGAACGTTCCATCTGGATTCAAATTCTCGCCCCAGGGAATGTTGACTGATTGGGGCACATGCCCCAATCGTTTGTGCGGCGTATTGTTGTGGAACGCTTTGCCAGGTATTTTGCCCGTGTACTGATCGGCCGGTCGCCCATCGATAACTTGAACTTCGTCGTCGTCGATGGCTTGCTTCACCACTTCCATTCGCACGAAATAGTCGTCATTCGTTTCGGCAATCGAATATTTAGTCGGCTTGATCTTTGGCAATTCCTTTGTTAATTCCCGATTGGATGATTTCCATATTCCCGTTCCTCCGTTCAAAATGCGTACATCTTGGTGGCCGAAATACTTCAACGTATAGTACATGCGAACTGCGGCGCGACTGGACATATCGTCGGTCAACACAATCGTCGTGTCTTTGTTAACTCCAATTCGTGACATCAACATTTCCATCGCTTGTTTCGGTGGCAAACGATACAAATGCGAATTTTTGGAATCGATGATGTCCGATCTCCAATCCAGAAACACGGCGCCAGGAATGTGGCCAATGTCATAATTGGTTTTTCGGAACGCCAAATCAATGATGCAAAGATTTGCATTGGACTGCATCTCTTTTGCAAGCCAGTCGGCTGACACTAGAAGTTCCGACTTCGCAGGCTCGTTGTCTTGTGCATGAAGTGACGCTAGGCAAAGCATCGGAAAAACTGCCATTGTTACCATTGTCACGATTCGGTTCCAAAATAATTTCATGATCGTCTCTACAGGGATTTCCTACGCATCCAACTTCGATAAGTCCATTCAATGTAAGACAACAAACCACATCGGACACATTATTTTTTGAGGTTTTCGAACAATCCATGCAAATAAAAATGGTGCTTACCAAGGTTTCCCCCGTAATTTCCCGCTCCGATTTGCAGCACCCCATCCCCCTCGGCCGCCTCGATTCCGCTCTTCATCGCAGACTCGACAGCATCAAAATCTGTACCATCGATTACGATTTCGTAAACACAAGTCGCATCTTCCTGCAAATCGGTATCCGTCCTACCTTTCAAAGCCGGACAATACGTATGAGATGTTGATGCAACCAAACCTTGGTACCGCGAACCAACTTTGCTTCCGCTTCGCACCACGCCGCCTGGGAAGGGAGTTATCACGTTGGGCAATTTAGCAATCGATTGAACTGCGTTTTTTGCCGCGTGCAGTCCTGTCAGCTGGTGGTTGGTCTGAATCAACAAATTTCCGCCCGCAACGCCTTTGGCCACTCCGACCGTATCCTCGACGACGAACTCACCGTCCATCACGGGGATCCGCCAATAGCGTCGATCACCAATAATTTTACTTTTCTGATAACCGTCGCCAAAGTATCGAATGTGGTTGCCCAGCTCGATTTGTTGTTCAGATTCTAAGCCTGAAAACACGGCAGTTGTCGGGCATGTCAACAAGCATTGACTCAACCGGTTGGTGACGGCCTTTTGCAACCGCTCAGCATCAAATGCAAACGCCAAGACACTGGCGCCCGGACGACCGTCCGGGGTTTGCGATTCGTCTAACGCATTTTCGATCCCCACTTCCGCATCGCAAGCAATGACGCTTGTGGCATAGCCGCAAAAACTCTGTAGCCCCGCCTCAAGCCAATAGCGATCAATGGCCGTAACGATCAATCGCGTGTAACGCATCGTAAACGCTTCCGCGAAAGTATCTGCGATTTCAGTTTGGTTAATCTTCAAGTTAATCGTGTTGGCCAAATTTAGGTTGAACGGATATCGCTATTAAGAGATTTACCCAGTATCGCAATCAGCGGACAAACCCCGGTTACCGATTGGAAAACAAGTCGTAAAAATCTACAATCCCTGGGTCGCCTCAAATTTGAATTCAAAGACCCATGACTTTATTTTCCAACGACCCACCACGCCCCATATTGCGACGTGCGTTTTATCGTTCGATTCAATGTTTGACGTTGTTTATATTTCGAATCGTATTTCGGTACCAATTTCGTGACACCGATAAACTGCCTTTGACCGGTGGCGCCTTAATCTGCCCCAACCACTTTAGCCACTTGGACCCCATGGCGGTGGGCTGCATCGCGCGACGGCGGGTCAACTTTTTGGCGAAAAAATCTTTGTTCAACAATAAATGGTTCGGCAAAATCCTTTACGCACTGGAATGCATACCCATCGATCGGGAAGCGACAGGAATTGGAGGCATGAAGGAGACGTTGAAAAAATTGAAAAAAGGAGAATCCGTGGTATTGTTTCCCGAAGGGGAACGCAGCTTCGACGGAGAACTATTGCCGCTGATGACCGGTTTCACCGCCTTGGTAAAACGCGTCAAAGTCCCGATCGTTCCAATAGGAATTCATGGGACCCACGAAGCTTGGGCGCGCGGTGTATCCAAGCCCAAGCCACACAAAATCAAATTGATCGTCGGCGATCCAATTCCATTTGACGATATCGCCGACATGGACGAACAAACGATGGCAGACTACGTCGGCCAAAAGATCGCTGAAGTCTACGAGCGGGCCAAAGCATGGAACACCAAATGAGCTGCGAGCGAGTACCGCGAATTCGTTCGGCTAAACTTCTTCAACAGATACGCTGGTTTTGACTTTGTCTTTGCGAATCAGCGCGGGCCAATAGCTAATTACATCCGTCGCTTTAGGTCGACCACCGGCAAACCCAGTCACTCCGGGAGGTCCACTGGTGACCAACGGGACTATTTCCATACCTAAACGATTAAGCTTCTCTTTGTCGTTTCCACGAGCTCCAATCCGCAAGACGACTTCCGCAGGCTCTGGAGGCGCATCGACGATTCCTGCATGACAGACATTCGTTCCGACGATTTCAACGAATCGTTCGTCATCAGAAAAATCAGCGCCGTCGATCCGCGCTCGATCAAAAACGATGTCGGCACACAATTTCGCCTTATCCACCGCATCGGGACCCGCCACCGTCAGTTGTCCGAGAATTTTATAGCCTTCATGAAATGCAATCGATACTTTGTACGTATCGGTCGCCGGCTTGCCCTTGATTCCCGATACATCGACACGATCTTTACCGTTTTGATTCAAATGAATCGAAGTAAAATCGGCAACACAGTCGGGAGTGATATAGTTGGACGGATCACTCATCTCGTAAACCAGTTGCGACGTAACGGTCTCCACCGAAACACAACCTCCAGTGTGCTCGTGCTTGGTGACCGTAAACGTACCATCTGAATTAGCTTCGATAACCGGATAACCAATTTTTGCCATGTTCGGAATGTCACGCCAATGCACAAAGTTGCCGCCGGTACATTGGGCACCGCATTCGACAATATGCCCCGCGATCGTCCCTGCTGCTAATTTGTCCATGTCATCCAACGACCAACCAAACTCGTAGCACATCGGAGCCAGTACAACCGACGGGTCAGTGGCTCGTCCAGTGATCACAATATCGGCATCCATTTCCAAGGCTTCAACAATCGGGCTGGCACCGATATAGACATTGGCCGTACGCACTTGGTCCAAATACGGTTCTAGCGGTTGGCCGTTGTCCATGTTTTTGAATGGCTCTCCAGAGGCAATCAGCGAACTAAGGTCTCCCAAGATATCGTCACCTTCGACGATCCCCACTTTGATCCCAGAAAGACCAAGATCACGAATCGTTCTTAACACCGCCTCGCGACATGCGACCGGGTTCACTCCGCCCGCATTGGCAACGATTTTGATCCCTTTTTCTTGACACTTGGGCAGCACACGATGAATCATTTGGACGAAATCGGTCGCATAGCCCATCTCTGGATTTCGACTTTTGAGCTTCTGCATGATGCTCATCGTCACTTCAGCCAAATAGTCTAGGGTCAAATAGTCCAGCGGGCCTTCGTTTACGAGTCGAATCGGCCCCAAAATACTGTCCCCCCAAAAGCCTTGACCGTTGGCGATTAGGATTTTCTCGCGTTTTGCCATGATTCGATTTCTTTCTGTTAATACAAAACAAGAGTTTACAGCAGTCGCACGATTTAGAAAACGTATCGGGCGCGTGTTTACGATTTACTGATGACACGTACAATCGACGGCTTCGGCATATTTGGGAGTGCAAATGTACGAATATATCCAATCTGAGTTTTCCAATGGGATCGGCCGATTGACACTGAATCGGCCGGATAAGAGAAACGCGCTCAAGCGGGACTTTATCAACGAGATCAAATCAGGCATCGACGAGCTAAAAGGCCGTGGTGAAGCGTTGCGAGTTTTCGTTTTAGCAGCAAAAGGTAGTGTTTTTTGCGCCGGCATGGACCTCGGTGAAATGCAGGAACGGGCTCAATCCGATGATGGCAAAGCTGAATGGCAAAGGGACAGCGAAGTCTATTGCGAAATTTTGACGGAATTGGTCAATCTTGACATTCCGACCGTCGCAGCAGTCTCTGGACCGGCGCTAGCTGGTGGCATGGGATTGGTATTGGCCTGCGACATTTTGGTCGCGTCCAAAAACGCATTCTTTATGTTACCTGAACCCATGCGCGGAATCACCGCCGCAATGGTAACACCGCTACTATTGCACCGAGTCGGAGCAGGCAACGCGACGTATTTGCTGCTGTCGGGAGAGCGTGTTTCCGCCGAAACGGCGCTGCGAATGAATCTGTGTCACGATGTCGTTGATGCGGAAGTACTGGAGCGGCGAATCAGCCAACTTACCGATGCGATTCTGACAGGTAGTCGTTCTGCATTGGCAATCACCAAAGAACACCTAAAAAGTTGCCTGGCGCTCAATCTGAACCAACAAATTCAAACATCGATTTCCGTTTCGGCGGAAGCCAGAGAAACCAGTGATGCACGCGAGGGACTTGCAGCGTTCCTTGAGAAAAGAAAACCAAACTGGCAAACCCTCTTAACCAGCAAGTAAATCAACAAAAACCC
Organism: Mariniblastus sp.; assembly: GCA_965263475.1. Lineage (GTDB taxonomy): Bacteria > Planctomycetota > Planctomycetia > Pirellulales > Pirellulaceae > Mariniblastus. Next base: position 3,681,336 of record OZ253677.1, on the reverse strand, counting down.
CATCGGTATCCATTATGAAAACCATCGATCTTGCAGGCAAAACCGCGATCGTCACAGGAAGTGCACAGGGCATTGGATTGGCGACCGCTCAATCGCTACATGCGGCCGGTGCAAATTTGATCGTTAACTGTTTCCCCGACGAGCCCAACCAAGCGATCGGCGAGCAAGCCGTTGCTGGGCTGGGAGAACGAGCTATTCTTTTTGCAGCGGATGTTCGTAATCCGGAACAAATGGACTCGATGGTTCAAAAAGCCGTCAGTGAATTTGGCGCCCTGGATATCCTGGTCAACAACGCCGGGATTTTGCGCGATCGAAGTTTCAAAAAGATGAGCCACTCGGAATGGCAAGATGTTATCGACACCAATTTGACAGGCGTTTTCAATGGCTGCAAAGCTGTGGCCGAACATCTGGCTGAAAACGGCTCCATCGTCAATGTCGCGTCGTTGTCGGCCGTGACTGGTTTTTTTGGTCAAGCCAACTATGCGTCGGCGAAAGCAGGCGTGATTACGCTCACCAAAGTCTTAAGCAAGGAACTGGCGCGTCGTAGTATTCGTGTAAATGCCGTTGCGCCGGGAGTTGTCGACACCGAAATGGGCCAATCGATCCCTGCAGAAAACCGGAATGCGATGTTGGCCAACGTGCCACTCGGTCGGTTTGCTGAGCCTCGCGAAATCGGCGATGTCATCCTGTTTCTGTGCAGCCCTCTAGCGTCATACGTTACCGGTCAAACGCTCCATATCAACGGCGGTTGGTGGGCCTAGATTCTTGGTTTTCCAATCCTAGACGAATCGCGGTTTTGAATGGTACCAACAGTTTCGTGGATTTTATTTGCGACCAATTCCATTCTGCTGCGTATAAAAAAGTGAACCTGACGGAGCTTGATTCCTCTTTCGTATTCACGGGTATAAACGTTGGGTTTGTGCCACTCATTCTTTCGGAAACGGTCCAAGTATATTTTGCAGCCCTGGTATTGCTGCCGGGGCAACAAGGGATGTAGGGCATTAGATCTTGGTCAAAACTAAAAGGGTCACCAACATGAACATTGTCGATTTCGTTTGCGGCAAAAATCAGGTGAAGTGCCCGCGATGTGGCGCTCGTCTTCGACGTAGTCGACTGCGCAGCGGATACATCAACCGTTGCCATCGCGGATGTGGCGTTTGGATTGATCAGCAACAGCTTAATCAAATCGTCGGCACAAAAACAAAGCGCTATGAAGTCACCAGTGACTTGCCAGCGCGAGTTCCGGAACAGAATACTGCCGTCTAGACTAAAACATGTTCCCCAAGACTCAATTGCCCCCTCGTCAACATTGCCTGGCGAGGGGTTTCTTGTTTAGAACATCCGAAATATCACGATCGGCTACGACTTGGGTTTCGACCAATCGCGACGCTGTCGCGAACTGGGAATCTGCATTTTCTTGCGATATTTGGTGACGGTTCGCCGGGCAACATTCAGACCTTTGGATTTCAACAACTTAACCAATTCGTCATCGCTAAATGGTTTTGCCTTGTCTTCCCCATCAATGACTTTCTGCAACTCGATTCGAATTTTATTCCAGGCGACATCGTCGCCCGCGGCGTTTGTGGTTCCGCCCTGGAAAAACGATCGCAACGCGAAGATCCCACGGGGCGTTTCCATCCATTTGTCGTCAACGGCTCGACTGACCGTCGTCACGTGCACACCCACCTCATCGGCAATCTGTTGCATTTTGAGTGGTTCTAATGCCTCAGGTCCCAATTCAAAAAATCGCGTTTGGTGATTGACAATCGCTTGCGCGACACGCTTGAGAGTACTCCGTCGTTGCTCGATCGATTCAATCAACCATTGAGCCGCCGTAATCTTGCGCTTCAGGTACTCCTTCTCTTCCGGTGTGACCTGATTCTCTTCTAAACGCTTCCGCCAGTATCCGCTGATTCGCAGCGTGCGGCTTGGTGCTTCATCGATTTGGACAATGTAATTTCCGTCTTCATCCTGGATCAGCTTGACGTCCGGGTTGACTGTCGGAACGAATCGCGATGCGAATCTTCGAGCTGGCCGCGGATTCAATGTCTTAAGCTCCGCCCACGCTTCTTTGATCTCTTCGATCGAAAAACCGGTCGCTTTCTGGATTTGCGGCAAGCGATTGTGCTGTAGGTCTTCCAGATGATCATTGATCAGAACGCGTACTTCACTGCGAAATTCTTCGTCGATTTTGACCAACTGCAACTGAAGGCACTCTTTCAGGTCGCGCGCCGCGACACCTAACGGAGACATTAGCTGAACGTGGTCCAACGCATCGTTGGCGTATTTGATATCTTGCGGATCCGACTCCGGTGGTAGTAAATCATGGAGACTCACGCGCAAATAGCCACCGTCTTCGGCATTCAACGACGATATGATCCGCTCGCACATCTTGTAAGTCTGATTGTCCATCTGCGACTTGATTCCGGCCAGTTGCTCAAGCAAATGGTCCTGCAACGTGTCGTGCCGATCGGCCACATTGGCCATCATGTCGTGCTGACGATCGCCGATTTCTTGAATACGATTGGATGACGGCTTGGGGCCGTCAAAATGGTCGGGAACGTCTCGGTCAAGATTCAACAACCGTTCAAAATCATCGCCAGAATTGACGCCGTCGGAATCGATGACCAGTTCTTTTTGTTCAACGTCAACAGCGGGGTCGTCGTCGCGCTTCTCATTATCGCTGGCAAGTTGCTCAACATCGTTCTGGCCCCGTTCCAAAACATCGTTCTCAACAAGCTCGCGTTCGATCCGTTCTTCAAGATCGGCTTGGGCCATCTGCAAAATCTCCATCGACTGGATCATCCGGGGAGCCAGAGTCTGGGTTTGTTTTTGCTGAAGATGTTGTCCAAACGAAATCTTCATCGAACTCGATTTTTCCTCGACGTCTTAATTTTGATCGTGGTTTCGACACCCACATTGTACGGGCAACTGCCTCGATGATTCAAATGTTTCGTCGCTTATAGGTGTTTTTGTGAGGCACGTATACACCTAAAACTTAGGTCGGATTTTTCCCGAAATTACGTTTTTTTTGGTCACAAGTAAAAATTGCAACCGTTACCTCAATTCCACAAAAACAGCGAATCGCGACCAAAAAACTCCTTGGCCGACGAGTGCGATGACTAAAACGGCTGCCGCCCGGTAACCGCGTCGGCAACGATTTCTTTGTTGGTATATTCCAAAATACTGCCTTGGGTAATGCCGCGAGCCAATTTCGTAATCTTCAACTCAAATTCTGATAGCAAATTCGAAATGTGGAGCGCTGTTCCGTCGCCTTCCACCGTGGGATTGGTTGCCATGATAACTTCTGAAAATTTCTGTTCGTGAACCCGCGACACTAAGTTGTCGATCGTCAATTGATCCGGGCCAACATTTTCTAGCGGCGCAATGCGACCCAATAGCACGTGGTACAAACCGTTGTACTGTCCCGACTGCTCGACGGCGATTAAATCTCTTGGTTGTTGCACTACGCAAAGCAAAGTCGGGTCACGGCGACTGTCCGCACAGATATTACATAGCTCGTTTTCCGCCAAATTAAAACAAACCTTGCAATAGCGCACATTTTCTCGGACATCGCGAATCGAATCTGCTAACGCCAGCGCCTCGGATTTATTCACCCGCAGAATATGATAAGCCATTCTTTCGGCCGATTTCCTACCAATGCCTGGCAGCTTGGCCAACTGATCGATCATATTGACGACGGATTGAGTTAACTCGGTCATCAGCCCGCGTCCCTACGTCTTGTCGTCATTCGGATCCTGACCCATCATTTGTTTCAATGTGTCCCCTAGTCCGGCCGGCAATTCCATCCCACCAGTGACTTCTTGCATGGCTTCTACATGCAAGGCTTTTGATTTCGCGATCGCATCATTGACCGCGGCGGGAATCAAATCGACGATCATTTCGACATCTTTCTTTTCGGCAAGAATGGGATCCACTTCGACCTTCAAGATTTGCCCTAAACCATTGGCGTGGACTTTGATCATCGATCCGCCAGCTTCGCCGATCACTTGTTTGGCCTTGAGGCCTTCGGTCACGCCTTCCATTTGGCCGCCAATGTTTTTCGCTTGGTTTAACAACGTGGCAATGTTACCCAGGCCTTTGAACATAACTTTTTTCCTCAACACTTCGACTAAAACAAACAATTTGAAAATACGATTCGTCACAATTCATAAATGGTTACTCACGGTCTTGCCCGCATGTCTTTGAATTCTACGACTTCAGCGTCAAAAACTTCGATGGCACTTTTCACCATTTCATGCTGTTCCAGTTGTCGTATCATCTGAACACGAGTCAATTTTGGTTTTTTTGGCCGTCTTTTTTCTGGATCGGTAACATTGAGCTCAAAATCAATCTTTACTTTTTTGCCGACCATTTTCTCGATGGACATTTGAAGCTCATGAGCACGGCTGCTTTTGCGGCACAATTCAAAAACGTGCTGGTCGTCGAATTCCGCGATGATAACATGACCTTTCAATGTTAACTGTTTTGCTTGGCGGGCAATGTCGATCGTCATTCCGCCAACATCGTCCGCTGCTAACTCCCAAACGCGACGCAAATTTCCAACCGTCAACTCTAGCGGCTGCCGCGCTGGCTCCGTCGTTTTTGCATCCTTCAATCGCGGTGAACGTTCATCCAAATTTTGAGGTTTTGGTGGCGCGGACACTTGAGGAGGCTCTAAGCGAGGTTCAGCGTTTTTTTTTGAAGGGACCGACCGACTCGCCGTCGAACTGCCAGCTCCTGCCAGTTGATCCACCAAGTCGGACAGCAAATCGAGATTCTCCAAGTTGCAAATTCGTACGATTGCAACCTCTAACAACGTCCGGCCATGCAAACTGACTTGCATCCGCGAAATGCTGTGGTCCAACGTTTGGACGATCGCCAAAATGGTCTCCAGTCCCAATTGGTCGGCAATTGAATTTAGCGACTCAACATCCGACTCCGCACAGGTCAGCAATGTTTCTTTGTCGGCGCCTACGCGAATCGCCATGATGTCACGAAAATAACCGAGCAACTGTACGATCAACTGGCCAGCGTCCACACCACCCTCAATCGCGGCAGCTACCTGATTTAAAGCGTCTCCAGGGTCCTTTGATACTACCGCCGCAACGATGGCCATGATCCGACCCCCGTCAGCCGTCCCCAGCAATTGATGCACATCTTCAACGCCAATTTTTTCAGAACAAAAGGACAACAGCTGTTCCAACAAAGACTGGCTATCTCGCATTGAACCCGCAGCGCGACGTGCGAGTACGGCTAAAGCTTCTTCGCTCGCCTCGATATTTTCGTTCTCGCAAATCTCCTGCAGTCGTTGCATTATCGCAGTCGTTTGCACCGGCGCGAAATCAAATCGCTGACAACGCGAAAGAACAGTGATAGGAATTTTTTGCGGGTCGGTTGTACAAAAAATAAACTTGACGTGCTCCGGTGGTTCCTCCAGAGTTTTCAACAGGGCATTGAAGGCCTGCTGAGTCAGCATATGCACTTCGTCAATGATGTAGATCTTGAACCGTGCGCGAGACGGCCGAACGATGGCATTGGATCGCAATTGACGAATCTCGTCGATTCCCCGGTTGCTGGCGCCGTCGATTTCAAGCACGTCAATGTCTTCACCAACGGAAACACTTTGACAAATATCACAATCGTTGCAGGGGATCTCGATCGGACCTTTTACACAATTCAAACATTTGGCGAAAATCCTTGCCGACGAAGTTTTCCCGACACCGCGAGCCCCAGTGAATAGGTAAGCATGTCCGACACGGTTTTGTTTGATTGCATTGGCCAAGGCATGCGCAATATGGTCTTGACCGACCATTTGCGTGAACGATTGAGGACGATAACGTCGTGCAACAACCGTATATTCCGATGGCGTGGAATCTTGATTCATATGTAGCAACCAGAGCTGAATTCCGCTAATTCGAGCCCGGTATTTTACACAAACATCGTTCAAGGATGCGAGGGGTTGCAGGTAACGCAATCCCCGAATCGCCCACCGTTCGTTGCCGAGGAGAGGACCTCGTACAAGAGTACCCCGCTTAGGGCTGCTCCATATTTCAGGCCTGACCCGGTTCGCGGCTCCCCCTCACGAGGTCCACTCGTCGGCAATGGAAGCAACAAGTTGTATTCGACTAGCCCAATGTCGTCAAACGATAATCCCCGGTATTGGTATTACAAACCAACCAATCGTCAAAAGCGGTGATGCGGCTTGCGTCCCCACGGTACTTCAAGAACCCCCGTTCTTAATTCCAAGCTAAAATTTCTGAATCAGATCTACATGGATTTCGAAACCATTTTCCCGGTAAGAATTCCAGCAATGACCCAAACAAGGTTTCTTTCCGATGCAACACGAGCGACCAAAAACCGAGTTTCTCGTTCAAAATCATGTCCGAGCCATCATTCTGATTCTTTTATTCGCGGTTGCGTTTCTAGTATCTGTATGGCTGATACCATTCCCTTTCAGCTGGCTGGCGATTTTGGCCTTGATCGCCACGCTGCCAATGGTCCATCAGTCGAATTCGCTCAATCAGCTGGTGCACGAACAAATCTTTGACCGAATTCAAATGCAGCAATTCGGTGTCGAATACAAGTCCGGAGTGTTTGGGGAAAGCTGGTTGCGCCCCTACAACGAATTTCGAATCGAATCGAAAGAGTCGCGGTGGTTGCTAATGCGTTACCATGTCGTTCGACTTAAACATCGTGTGCTGCCAAATCTGTTGTTGACATCGACCCGTTCGAAAGCGGATTCTGAGCAACTCGTTTTCGATCTGACCAACAATTCACGATTGAAATTGCTGAAGCGTGGTGAGGCGTGAGGGCTGTCCCTCAACGGTCCGACACTCGTTATTGCATCACGATCAAAATCAACAAGCACGTTACCAGCGAATTGTTGATCGCATGCATCACCATCGGTCCGATGAGTGAGTTCCGCCATTCGCGTACCAGCGAAAACCCGATCGCCAAGGTCATCAAGACCGGTACACCCACGATCCCTTGCGGATGGATTAGAGCAAAAATCAGAGAACCAAAAACGGAAGAAACCGCAACGCTAAACCAGCGAGCGTGATTGGCGTTCTGCGTGGCATCACGTAAGTAACGATATAACACTCCACGAAACATGGTTTCCTCGACGATCGGCGCTGCGACACAGGCCGATACAAAAACGGCCAACCAGATCGCCGGACCTCCTTTTGCAATTTCGCCCGCAATCGGATGGCCCACCGGACCAGCCGACTCAAATTCACCCGTACTCACCAGCAATGACAAACCCAAGCCCAATAATACGGAAATCGTGACTCCAAAGATCATGGGCACAATCAACGCCAAATAAGAGAACCCACCGACGAATACCTCGACAAACGGATTTCTTAATTCCCAGCCAATGTCTGTTAGCATAATCCGTAGCGGGATACCGCGAATCATGGGCCACGCCAATGCCACCAATGAACCGAAAAACGAGACCGGCCCTAAGGCAAGGCCCAATGTTGGCTCGTTGACCATTTCGACAATCACACCGCTCAAAATCTGGGCCCCAAAAAACACCAAGACCCAGATGGCAAACGTTTCGATGTAGACGAAGCTGTACGGTTTTCGTTCTTCAAAATGAACTTTGTAACTTCGGGTTACAATCATGATCAAGAACAAAAAGACAGCTGCGAACGCCGCAAAAATGGCGCAAATTCCAGCCAACATGGCCAGAACTAAGATCCAAAAAACCCGCTGACCCACGCGCTCTAGTTGAGCCCTCTGGGGCTTATCGGGGGAGTCTTTGGGATAGAGCGCGATCTGCGCGACCCAGCCCATTTTCTCTTCCAACAACTCACGCTCGTCCTCGGTTACGTGGCTCGAATCAAAACGGCCCGATGAATAATTTTCGAAAAGAGATCCCAGGATTTCCCGGATCTTCTCTTGTGACTCAGTCGGAAACGAGTCTTCTTCACTCGCCTCATTCCTGGCAGCAACCTCATTCTCGACGGCCTGATCGATCTTGTCCAAACAAGCCAATGCTTCGGTGGGGCCACTAATCTCGTTGACCAAAATGGCATGCCCGTAGCGCTGCTCTAAAGGTCCAGTCGCAAATTGTTCTGCTTGCTGCAACGCATCATTTTCAGATTGAGGAAAACCCATCAGCATCTTGGCCGTCATATTGACACCCAACAACTCGGCCGCCGAGGTTTCCATGCTTCTCGGCATAAAAAATTGCGAATAAGAAACCAGTCCCGCAATACCAGCGACCACCGTCAAGATGGTCAACCATGAAGTTGCAACCAGCAATCCATTCTTTTGCGGATTGTTGAATTCGAGCGCCTGCGAATGCTCGAGCGTCGGAGTCGACGAATCCGACTCGGTTTGTAGAGGTTGATTATCCAAAGTAAGTTTTCTGAACCGAACCGTAAATGCAATCTATGAGTCACGGAAATGGGCACCGAGGTACCAACACGCCCCAATAAGTAAGTTATCCTAGAAACAAATAAAAAGGAGGCAAGATTGGGCGGCGAATTAGGGGCAATTCTTTTTCGATGAATCGCCTATTCGACCCACGTCAGTCCACTGAGAACCGCAAATACCGTCAGCCAGATAACTTCGCCCCATCAATTCCCGCTCCATCTCAAACCGCCAGTCATGCCGACTTCAGTCGGATGGGTTCCAGATTAGAAATTCACGCGCCGCTGCAAATCTTCCTTGAATTTTTGAAACTCACGCGAATTTGAGAATGGAAACCGGACGCCATTTCCATTTCTGAAGGGGCTGGGCAAAAAATTATCATTTACCCCCGATTGGCTGCCCGGGGCTTGAATCTGCTCAAACTGGTCTTGCAATTGTCGCAAACGACGATTGAAGTCAATGACTTGCGAGCGAAGTTGATTTTGCGCGGCAGCGGTGTTAGTCGGATTGAGCCAACCCTGGACCATCTCATCAAACTCGTTGGGCTCGGTTGTTTCCTTTCGTTCGCTGCCAACGCCAATTTGTGCGAGGTAGCGATCGCCCATGCCGTGTGCAATCAAGACCTTTGGATTTTCCTTGAGCTGATTGGAAGTGTTGTTGACAAAAGCATTTTGAAGTCCATCTTTTCCCAACTCGACAGCTATGGCTTCATCGCTGTCAGGCGATTGATTCAATGCCAATTTGCCTTTGCTCAAATTAATTTGAGAACCCGACTCGTCGACGTCGATCATGACGGTCGCCGAGATCAATTTTTCGATGCTGGCATCCCGCCAATCGACGGTAAATGGTTCGATGTCCGAAGATTCGGATTCCACGAGTACCTTGCCGCGAATCGGTCGAATCTGGTTCGCCGCTACCAGCTCCAATTCCGCCGGACCCTGCATGAAAACGCTCACGCCACTATCCAACTGAAAAACGGCTTGACCTTGGGACAACTTGTAAATGCCGGCACCCACTTGCCGCCCCCGCTCATTTTCAAAACGTGCATCGTCGGATACGAAAAGCTCCGCAATTACCTTGCCAGCCCCAGATGGATTGCCATCCAACTCCGGCAATTCAATTTCATTCGAATCAACCGGAGCTATCATTCCAGGTTCGTCACTGGCCAATTTCTCGTGATCATGAGCAGGCACACGAAATTCTAGTTCGGGTAACCGGCCCGGTTCCGTTGAATCGGTGGCGCCGGCGATGTTACCATTGGGCACGTCCGGCGTATTCACCTGATAATAATGTGCGATAAACAAACCGATGACCAACAAGGTTGCCAAAGCCAATAAACCAGTCGCCCAGATCGCTGACGATCGCCTCGATGGTCGTTTCAGAATTGGCGCTGTAGGCAGCTGCGATTCAGCTATGCCGCCCACCGCTTGAGCTGCCGCCTCTTCGGGTCGATCGCTCTGGTGCTCCTGCCAAAAAGCACTCAAACATTTTCGTGTGAACGCATCCCGCGATTCCGTTTCGCCCAACAATGCAATGAGGCGATCCACAGATCGGTCGTCGTAAAGTTCTGAGATCCATTGCGGCTGCGCGCGCAAACTTTCCTCCAGCCGCAATCGCTCTTCGCGGGTGAGCTTGCCAGATGCGACTAGCTTCGACCAGAGTTCCAGACGATCATTCATAACTCAAAAGACTCACCCATTGTTTTGCGTATGCACTTTCCCAATGCTCGACGAATCCGCAACAAGTTCATTCGAACGGCGCTGGGTTTCTGATTGTTCTGTTTGGCAATCGCCGTTGCCTCGATACGGTCAAAGTAAAAGTCCTGCAACAAACGACGAGCGTTGGGTTGCAATCTAGACATACAATCCTTCAACGACTGCAAAACGCCTTCATCAATCTCTTGCTCGTGATCTAAACGCCTGACCGATTCAGCCAACAAGTCTTCCTCAAGTTGCGTTTGTGCATTTCTTTTCCGAGACTCGGCGCGAATGTGATCGACTAATTTGTAACGGGCAATCGAAAGCAACCATCCACGTACCGAACTGTCTTTGCGAAAACCAGAAATAGATTTTATCGCGCCCAAAAACACCTCTTGAGCAAGATCATCCGCTAACGACACGTCATTCAGTCGACGACGTAAAAACGCACGAACATCCAACTGGTAACGACGGACCAGCTCTGCAAACGCGTTGGCATCACCGGAACGCGCCTGTTCAACGATTTCTGAATCTTCTATCACTAAAAACTGCGTCGAATAACTCACGTATGGGAAAGTCGGTGGCCAATCACCGGCGTCACAAAGAATTGCGAGTTTGACCGTAAAATCAAGAAACTAGGCGATTCAAATGGCGATTGCAATCAATTTTTGGCCGACGTGAGGGACAGCAAAGCTCATTTTTTCAGCTCCGGAGCCACAAACTGGGCAACGAATTTTGGTTTTGTCCAGCCAAAATGACCTCCAAGATTTCCCGTCGAAATCATACGAGTTTGAAACCGCTTTTGCACAAGTTTTTGCTCGTAAATCTGCTGTAGTTGAGGTTGCTTCGGCAGCCGGAATCCCGCCACCGTCGCCGAAACATCCATCCGTCCCTGAAACATGCCTCGGACCGCCGTTAACGGAACCGAGATTGGGACGTCCAGCGGAGAATTGAATGAGACGATTCCGCAATTGGACATGGCTAACGCACGCGTCAAATTATAGTTAGATTCCAAACAAGGAGACAACAACACCGCACGCTCAACGAGATCCACTCGAGGCAGATTTTCCAGAACGTTGACGACCATGCGACAACCGCCGGAATGCCCCACAAGGTAAAGAGGGCGATACGGATATTTTGTCTTGAATTGAACTATCGCCTTAACGACATGGCTCACTTGTTGATGGTTGCCGCCAATGTTCGCAGCTGCCATCAATGGTCCCCGCGTCCAATCGTATATGTAAGCTTCTCCTGAGAACTCCGATTGTTCCAGACCGAGCTTGATGCTTCTGTCCCAAACTTGTTCACCTAAAATACCAGGCAACAAGAGCGCAAAAGGGATTCGTGACGGCGGTGTTCGGGATGCCCAAGCAATCGAATTCAACGAATTGTCGGACAATTTAATCGCAACACCTGTCGTTTGCCCGGAAGTCACTTCTGGCAATACAGCCACCAAAGCCATACTTAGAAACACTATCGAATTGCCCAAGATCTTGTACTTGAATCGCTGGCAACAGGAATTTGATAGCATTTTTCAATTTCTCAAACAGCAAAGCTTCCTTATGTTTCGATTATCGGTTTTTAACTTGTTGTTTGGGATTCAACCAATGGTTTCGTCTCAATACCGCCAGGGTTGGCCTAACCCGTATCAAGATTTAAGGATTGGGTAAGAAACCTTGTCAAAATCTATGGACCCGGACCTGATTCCCTTGTAATCTCCCATTTTGTTCGCTCGCATTTCGAAAGCAACCAAACGATTCCATGGGTTCTCCATTTCATTATTGGATGTTTATTGTCTTTGTTGTTTTGAGCTTGAATGGCCATTGGTCGACCGGTCAAGAAACACCTGAAAATCGGTCAGCAACCCATCGATCTTTCAAAGTGTTAACCCAAATCTTCGAACCGGGAACAAAGACGCCGATTTCAATCAACCAAACGCTATTCAGCGAAAACATGGTGTACGACCTGCGGCTAAACCCTCGCAACAATTCCGTTGTGGAAATTGTGATTCTCGATTCCGACAAACGTAAGTTTGTACTATTGGATTGCCCGCGTGAGCAAAAATTAGAGTTGGATCAATTGCAACTGGCCCGAATTTTCGAAGGGATGAAATCGGAAATCGAAGCTAACTCAAAAACGAAGTCGATTTTCCTGGATCAAGTGACTGAAAACATCAAACACAATCCAACCGTCGTTTCGGTTGGTAACAAGTTCGTCACATACACTGGTAAGGGCGAGCGCATACAAAACGAGGCTGTTTTCAAACTCTATTTTAGTTTTCTGGATTCGTTCACCATGATGGCGGCTACCGGAACGCAAGCGATGCCACCGTTTGTGCGTATGCATTTGAATCGCACGATGAAGAAGGCCGGTATATTTCCGTCCGAAATATCTTTACGCATCGTTCCCAACGAAATCTGGAATGATGAGTTTCGCGCCACCAGTCGTCATACGCTCGCCCTCAAACTTGACCAACAGGACCACCAACGAATTCAAGATGCAAAACGAAAATCCGCCAGATTTGATTCGGTTGATTTGCAGGCCTATCGTCAAATCGAAATCGCTGAAACCGATATCAAATCTGTTAAGTAGAATCGGTTAGCCAAAACGGTTGGGCTGCGGCATCCATACGCGGCAACAACGGACGATTCAACGACACTAAGCGATCCTGACGTCGCGATAAACTGCTTTATTTATTGCAATTGGCGAATCAATCGATTAATTTGAGGGGTAATGATTGATAGCTCGTCGCTTTTCTACAAATATTTTTCCACGAATCGCGAAACTTATTGGTAGTCAGAGCATTCAAAAGCGTGCGACAGATTGGCTTCATTATGGAACATCGTTTGCGATTGAGAGGAAGTACCGAACAGTAGCGCGAACTTATTCGTATCACGCGTGATCTCATGATTTGTTGTTAATGCGGCGGGAGACATGAATGGTTGAGATTAGACATCGAATTACCGGGAATGTAATTCACAAGATTGACAGCAACTCGTTGCGTGGTTGCGTCATTCGCGGCGTCGAGTTGCGTGGTGCAAACCTTCGAAATGCCGATTTGTCAGGTTGCCATATTGAAGGCTGTAGTATTAGTGACGCGGATTTGAATTCCGCGAATCTTACTTGTGCCCGGTTTGTCAATTGTGTGATCCAGCGCTCGGACCTTTCCAATTCCACTTTGGTCAATGCTAATTTTTGCGACAACGTGCTGGATGTTTCGCGATTAAAACACGCGAACGGGCAGGGTTCCCAGTTTAGACATGCCAAAATCAACAACGCGGATTTGTCCGGCGGGATGTTTGCCGGTGCGGATTTCTTTTTTTGCGAATTGAAATCTGCGTCCTTGAACGGTGCTGATTTGTCGGCAGCCAATTTGTTTGGGGCCGACATGAGTGGTGCCGATTTTACGAGGGCAGACTTAAGAAGGTCTAATATGTCCGATGGTAAAATTATCGGCGCAAAATTTGAATATGCCAAAATGAACGACTCGATTGGTACCAATGGTCGCCCATGGGGATACTCATCGAAACAGAACAAAGAAAAGAAAAAGTCCTGGTGGAATGTGTTTACTTCTCGGGCGGCTTTGTAAAAAACCTTTCTGATGGATCGACAAAAAGCCGTGGTTCAAATTTGAACCACGGCTTTTGCTTTGGACTCGAGCTGAATCTGAATAATTCTTACTGAGTTACTTGGATTTCAAGCAAGTCGACGTTCAAGAACCATGGGAATGTCAAAACGGGAGCTGTCACCGTCATACTGACCCGGGCACGAACTTCGCCATTGGCGGCTACGTAATTTGTCGCGTCTTGGACAACGTTCAAGTTAGTCAACTGATCGGTCATCGACGCGCCCCGTGTATCAATCTGATCGTACTGATTGGTCGTATGATTGAACAACTCGACGGTTTGCGAAACGTGAGGCGTGCTTACATTCGACTCGATATTCAGCAACAAAGAAGAGATGTTCGTTTCGGGAGAAGTTCCCACGAATTCGACTTGAACTGATGGTTGTCCGGGAGCGGCGACAGCACTACTGAACACCAAATAACTGTCGTCGCTGGTCGCAACTTCAGCGATTGTGCCGGATTCTTGTTGACCAACACTTGGGTTAATCGAATCCAGTGCCACATCAAACGGAGTGATGAAACCGCTTGCGATTCGAAAAATCTCGCCGCCCAAATCTACGATGTATACGTTGCCAACTAGATCCTCTCCAAATGCGACAACACTGTTGAGCGTGCCAACATCCGTTGTAAAGATTCCGTTCCAGCGTATCAATTCGTCTATGTTGTTTCCGTTGAACGTCGAAGGGTCGGAACCATCGTAGCTAAAAGACCAAAACCCGTTGGAACCGAAATCAGCAAAAAAGTATGTGCCTTGCAGGGCTGTCACAGGTCCGCGATAGACAGTACCGCCGGTGACCGAATTCCCTCCGAATGGCCCCGTTCTGACATAGTCATAAATTGGATTGATTCCGTCTGATGGCTGTGAACCACCGACACCTGGTGTTGAGATCGTTCCTTCTCGCAATCGCCACCCAAGATTCATTCCGCCAGTGTGACCATTGGGGATCACATCGATTTCTTCTCGCGCACCTTGGCCAACGTCACCGATATAGAGATCGCCATTGGAGCGATCAAAGCTGCAACGGAATGGATTTCGAAGTCCGTACAGATAAATTTCATCGTCGCCTGTAACGCCTACAAACGGGTTAGAAGCGGGTATCGCATAATTGCGAGAATTGTCGCCAGGAAAGTCGTCGCCATTGATGTCGAGCCGCAGCATCTTTCCAAGCAATTGATTGGTAATGTCCTGACCTGCGTTGAGAGGATCATTTCCGCCTCCACCATCTCCGGTGGCGACGTACAAGAAATTGTCAACCGGACTAAAACCAATCCATCCCGCATTGTGATTACCTTGCGGTTGAGAAATTTCAACGACGATTTGTTGTGTCGCCGAACTAGCGGTATCTGAGTTGGTCGCCGTGAATCGCGCGATTCGGGTCCGGAAACCGCCCCCCGTGCTCGTGGTAAAGTTGACATAGAACAAATTGTTGTTTTCGAAATCTGGGTGAAATGCCAGTCCCAACAACCCACCTTCGAAAAACGTATCGACGCCAGGAACGGTCATAAACGTCGACAACGTCCCCGTGTTTAAGTTCAAAATCCGAATTGCGCCCGAGCGTTGCAGAATATACAACCGGTCGCTATCACCAGGTGCATACGTTGCAAATGTTGGGCTCGCCAAACCGCTGGCTACTCGTTCCAACGATAAGCTTTGAGCGAAAACCGATGAGTTTGAGCCTAGCGCAGTAAACAGGAATGCAAACAGTATCAAACGGACAAAATTCATTGAGTGCTCCAGAATAACAATTCTTTCCCAACGTTACGGGAATAAGTCGAGGAATGAAAGAACGAGACCTCTCAAGCTTAACACGTAACCGTCCGAAAAACTACGACTCAACTCGCGCATCACCTGCTAGGCCGGAAAACACGCGGGTAAATTTAATTTTAACAAGAAAAACACAAGCGTGTTCACATTACAGACTGATCACAACCCCACGGGGACCGGCATTGACGACCAATGTCGATTCAATTTGCACCTGTTGCTCCCAACTGTCATGGATATGGCCACAAACCAGCAACCGTGGGCGGCAACGATCGATTAGGCTTCGAATCGTTGAGCTTCCAGCATGCTCACCACCGGAAGTCACATCGGCAATACCGAAAGGCGGAGAATGCGAAATGAGGACGCATTGGTCCGGACAGTCTGCAGCCAACGCCTCGGCTTCCGCCTCCGAAAAGTCCCAGCTCCATGACCCAAATGGGGTCACAGGTATTCCTCCACCGATTCCGAAAAATCGGACCCCAGCAACTTTTGCACTGGTCCCATGAAGCACGTGACAGTTCTCCCAAAACTGACAGGCCCCCGACAATTCTTCAAACGATTCACCATTGCCGGCCACTAAAACCGCCGGGCGTTTGGACCGGCGCAGCACTTCAATACAATCGTTTACTCCTTCACGGCACGTAGCAAAATCACCGGCACCAACCATGACGTCAGCGTCCTCTGACAGTTTGACCAGGTTTTCGGCGCCAATTGATCACGGTGCAAATCACTGAAAAGTAAAAGTCTCATCGAATACCTCGATTCAAAGATAGGCCATGTGAAGGTTTTTTCGCTGCACGTTTATTCGCTGTTGGAAAAATCGCCGGCCTTGGTCAATAGAAACAAGATGACGACTCCGAGAATTGCGACCGGCGGTCCTTCCAATAAAACCCAATACTTCGGCATACCCGAGGTCAAATCAATGAGAAACATCGAGCTACCCATCAAGACATGCAACCAGCCAAACACACGAACAAACCGCCAATGGTGAATGATCGTGACTCCCGTGTAGAACATCAGCAATCCGTGCACGCCATAGAGCAGAGAAGTGGACCGCGCCAGGTACAAGACGATCGAACTATCCGGAAATTCACCAAGCCCAAGCCAACGATGTGTGGCGGCCATCCAAGCGACGGGCAACAACGTCATCGCAAAGGCTGTCATCAGAAACAACCCCGACAAAACTAAGATCCATTTTAGTATCCATTGTGCAATTGCCATTACCAATTACCTGCAAATCGCAGTTGCCTCGATTTCAACCAACAGCTCCGGACGTATCAACCTAGTAACCTCAACCAGAGTCGCCGCCGGACAAGCATTTTGAAAATACTCACCATGAAGACGCCCTATCGGTTCCCAGTCGTCAATATTAGTAACGTAAATTCTCGTCCGAACCACGTCATCAATCGTTGCGTTTAATTCGTTCAACGCGGTTTGAATTCGATCCAAGATGAAGCGAGTCTGTGCCGCAGGATCTCCGACACCGACCACCTGTTCACCGTCGATTGCGGTCGTTCCAGAGACTTCAATTCGATCGCCAACGCGAATCGCTCGACTGTATCCGACCAATGATTCCCATGGTGTTCCCGATGAAACTTTTTCTCGATTCATAATGGTTTGCCCACCGAAAATGTGTCCAAGTTCACGTTTCTTGGCTGATCATGAAAACGTCCATCCAAGCGCGAAACAAGGAGCACTACGATCTACTTCCCCACTTCTTTGCGGGCTCAGATTTAGCGGTCAAGCTCTTACGGTCGACGACCATTTCGTATCCGCCCTGTCCCAACAGGTCTTCTAGTCGATGACACAGCTGGCTATTTACATCGACTCGCAGCTTGTTGCTCTTTAAATGAACGCGCATCCCATTCTCCAGTTGCAAATCTAGTGTCAGCTTGCATTTGCCCGGATAGCCTCGCACGATTTCATAGGTCTGCTTCAAGACGTCTCGACCATGTTGTTTCTCGTCAATCCGCAATTTGATTTCTTGCGATAAGCTCTGATCCAACTCATCCAACGGTATCACTCGGTCGACAATCAAGTTCGCTTCGTCGCCGCCGCGGCGATCCACCGTGCCTTGAATCACCACAATTGCATCCGGCTGGATCATTTCGCCCTGAACGGCAAACTCCGATGGCCATTGGATACATCGAATCGAGCCTTCGACATCTTCCAGATCGAACATCACGTATTTGGTGGGTGAGTTGGGATCGCGTACCCTTTTGACATGAGAGTGTTTAACGGACGAAATCATGCCTCCCAAGGTGACTTTGTCACGGTCGCCCGCGTGGCTCATTCCGGCCGCATTGTGTGACGTATAGCGAGCCAATTGATCCGCGTATTGCGACAACGGATGACTGGTTAAGTAATAGCCGAGCACTTCTTTTTCGGCGGCCAGTTTTTCTCGTTCTTCCCATTCTGGTATATCTGGGTAATGAACCGATTCTGGTTCTTCAGCGACGGCATCATCGTCGCCGCCAAAAAGAGATTTTTGGCCGCTTCGTTTATCGGCCAAGGCTGCCGCTCCGGATTGCAGCGCCCGCTCGAGCACAGCCGTCAATTGCGCTCGAACGCCTCCCAAACAATCCATCGCACCCGCTTTAATCAACGACTCGATCGACGCCCGACTGCATTTCGACGCGTCGACGCGTTCACAAAAGTCAAACAAGTCTTGAAACTCACCGTTGGCTTCACGCTCGCTGACAATAGCTTCGGCAGCACTGTGGCCACATCCTTTGATCGCGGACATTGCAAACTGAATCTTGCCCTCCGCGACGTCAAACTCGACGCTGGAGCTGTTGACATTGGGGAAAGCCACCTCAACATTCATGCGCTCGCAATCCTCTAGGTGTTCCACCAAGGAGTCTTTACGGGTGAAGTTCCGATCCGGGATGTCGCCGCTCAACAAAGCAGCCATGAACTCCATCGGATAGTGCGTCTTTAGATACGCCGTTTGATACGCCACAAAAGCATATGCGGTCGAGTGGCTTTTGTTGAAGCCGTATCCGGCAAACTTCAAAATCATATCCCATAAATCTTGCGCCTGTTTCTGCTTTAGCCCCTGTTCAGTCGACCCCTTCATGAATTGCTCATAATTTTGAGCAATCAATTCTTCTTTCTTTTTACTAATTGCCTTGATACATGTATACGCGGACGCCAACGGGATTTGCCCCAGCTTATTCAATATCTGCATCACTTGTTCTTGATAAACCATGACGCCATTGGTTTCAGCCAGGATTTCTTCCAAGACCGGGTGCAAGTATTCTGGCTGTTTGCGACCGTGTTTGACCTCGATATAGTCCTTGACCATACCGCCCTCCAACGGACCCGGCCGATACAGCGCGTTGGTCGCGATGATGTCGCGAAAATGGTCCGGCTTCATTTTTTGCAACAGATCGCGAATCCCGCCGCTTTCTAATTGAAAAACGCCCTTGGTCTCACCGCGTTGCAACGTAGCAAATGTTTCGGCGTCCTCTAACGGAAAATGTTGCGGGTCGATTGTCTCTCCCGTTGTCGATTTGATGATTTCGACAACGCGACTTAGGATCGTCAAGTTCCGGAGTCCCAAGAAATCCATCTTGAGCAAACCGGCATCTTCAACGTCTTTCATGGACCATTGGGTAATCACGTCTTCTTTGCCCGAAACGCGACCCAAAGGCACGTAATCGGTCAATGGTCCATCAGCAATCACAACGGCTGCCGCATGGGTTCCAACATTTCGCGCCAGTCCTTCCAGTTTCAACGCAAAATCGATCATCTCGCGCGCTTCAGGATCGCCGCTATAGACTTGCTTTAGCTCTTCACTGACTTCGAGAGCGTGCTCAAGTTTGATTCCCAGCTGATCCGGAATCATGCCAGTGATTTGGTTGACGCGGGTCAGCGGAACCCCCAGCGCTCGGCCGACGTCTTTGATCGCAGCCCGCGCTTTGAGAGTTCCGAATGTCCCGATTTGGGCAACGCTATCTTCCCCGTATTTATCCTTGACATAGCGTATGATTTCGCCGCGCCGCTGCTTGCAAAAGTCAATATCGATATCGGGCGCCTCCAATCGGTTTTCATCGAGAAACCGTTCGAACAGCAGTCCATACTTCAACGGACAAACATGGCTCAAATACAAGGCGTAACAAACAAGCGCCCCGACACCGCTGCCCCGAGCCGTTGCCAAAATGTCTCGCTGGCGGGCTTGTTCAACAAAATCCCAACAAATCAAAAAGTAATTGGCAAATCCTAACTTGTTGATTACTGACAACTCTCGCTCCAACCGATCTTTGACGCATTGAGCAAACTCCCCGTTGTCGTACATTTCTGGATTATTGGTGTATCGTTCAGCAAGCCCCTTTAAACACAACGCCCTCAGTTTGTCTTCTGGACTTTCGTTTTGAGGAAGATCAAAAACCGGAAAATATCGATTCCCTAATTCCAAATCGATGTCTACCGAATCGGCAATCGTTTGGCTGCGAGAAACCGCATCTTCTAGCCCCGGAAAATTGGCGTACATATCGTCTGGACTGCGCAAGTAAAACTCCGTGCCCTCCATTTTCATTCTGTTTTGGTCCGTGCGAAACTTACCGGTATTGATACAAAGCATGACGTCTTGAGCTTCAGCATCTTCGCGATCAACATAGTGGCAATCACTGGTTGCTACCAAAGGGAGCCCCATGTCGTTGGCCAAATCGACCGCACCTTGCATCTGGAGTCGTTGAATGTCGACGCCGTTGTTCATGATCTCGACGAAATAACGATCACCAAACAGATTCGAAAACCAAGCAGCCACATCCCGCGCCTCGTTCAAGTGGTCTTCGGCGCCGTTTCCGCCTCGTAAAATTGCACGGCTAAATTCGCTGGAGACACAGCCACTCAAACAAATGATCCCTTCATGGTGGGCCTCGAGTAATTCTTTGTCGATGCGGGGTTTGAAATAGAAACCTTCGAGACTGGCAGCCGAAGCCATTTTGATCAAATTCTTGAATCCCGTTTTATTCTGGCAGAGCAGGGTCAAATGGTAGCTACTTTCGCCCGCCTGATTGGTTCCGCGTTCGCGTCGACTCCCCGCTGCCACATAAGCCTCGTAACCAATAATCGGGTTGACCCCTTTGCTTTTGGCTTCGCGGTAGAACTCCAATGCCCCATGAAGATTCCCGTGGTCCGTCAATGCCAACGCACTCATCCCATGGTCGACGGTCCGCTGAATCAATTTCTTGATCGAACTGGCACCATCCAAAAGACTGTAATGACTATGGCAATGCAAATGGGTAAATGGTCGGTCTGACATCAATGAAATTCCGCTTATGAATCCGATTCAATGCCAATTAAGATACGGCGATGGGCGTTTCGTTCAACCATTGCTGGGGTCAGTGAGACCATCAAATAAGGCGAAAAAACTGTCTTTCAAAAAATTTTGCTATCCCGTAGGGCGTTTTCGACCTATATTTTGAATGGGCAACCAACAAAGGCCTCGCCTCCCACCTCCTTTTCCCAGCCATCTTTTTCCGCCAAGGTATTGACATGTTCGCAGAATCAAAACTGCCGATCGATGACAATTGTGATATCGCCGCAGATTTCTCCGCTGACATGCTAATCAGGCAAGAGATCCAGCACATGCGAGGCGACATCGAGAAAATTCAGGAACGCTTGGAAAATTTCGAAAACAAGCTGCTCGAACTGCGCCGGCAAAGGAATTCTCCCAGCAGTTCCTCTGCCAGTATTTTGATCGGGCCGATCGCCAAGGAGTTGAAAAACATCCCGCTGGACCTGTGTTCCGAAGAAGCGCAAGGTAATCCCGATCCAACTCGCGAGCCGGAAGCCAAAGTGATTTCTCATGACGCTGCCTCGCAAGACATCAACGAGTTTTTTCAAGACTACGGCAATAACGACGTCAGCAGTTTGAAAGAGCAATTAGAGGAGAAACTTCGGAAAGCCGAAGTTGAAATGTCGATCCAAAGGGCGCGCGTCTTTCAACAAAGAGCTGAGTTGGAAGAAATGAAGTTGCAACTAGAAGAACGAGAGGCCGCCATTCGAAAAACGGTCGAACAAAACGAAGATCCCTCCAAGCGATGGGATCGGCATTTCGGTTTTCTCCGCCGGAAGTAGCCACCGCAACTGAATCTCACAAGCTAGCGTTTACCGCGATGTTTGCATCCCAAAGGTGATCTTGATGAAAGATTGCCTTTTTTGCTAATTAACCAACAAATCTCGCCATGGAAGGTCACGGCCCGAATCCAAGAACGGGTGGATGCTCCATTGGCTAAAATTAAAAGGAATTTGGATAGCCGGTCATGTCAGAATCAAATGACGAACGAAGCCCCGGATTTAGCAAATCTCTAACCAGCAAGTTGATCGCCGCGGGTGTCTTTGTCGTTGCCGGTACGGTCGGCGTTGGATACTACTTGAATTATTGTCGTACCTGCGACGATGCTACCGAGATCGCCAAGCAAGAAACCGATGACAAACTGCCTGCCAAGCAATCGGCGGCCCAATCGGATGCTGAAAAAAACGAAAAATCGCGAACCACATTGGCACTGAAGCCGATCTCCAAGCCTGAGCCGCAACAATCCGAACCCGGTAAGAAGGCCAGCTTCTCTGACAACAGTTTTGCCAGTAACAAGTCCGCTCAATCCAACCCGAAAAATAAAACTAGTTTTGCGCCAGTAAACAACAAAACTTCTGGTTCGAAACCCAACGCGCTACCACCTTCTCGATCGTTCGCGATACCCAAAGTGGCTAAACCACAAACCAGTTTTGCCGCGCCCCAAAGCACCGCCTCGCCATCGGTGACCCCCTCGTTTAGTCCGTTATCGCAACAGAAAAACCCGGCCAGCAAAACACCAAGTACGTCCATCGCTAACCGACTGGAACAGATCCAACAATCAACGAATCAATTTGGGAATACGAACGCTTCTCCCAAGACGATGACAAATAATACGAGTAATTCGTTACGCGACGCCGGCGGATTATCGAGCCGGCAGCAAAACCGTTTGAACCAACTGCCGAAAAATTCGAACGGCTTTGCGCCAACAACCAATCAGACGACCAGCCAGCAAAGCCCGCTGCCACCGATAACTCAAAATCGTTCGTTTGATGCCTCGAGAGAACTAAAACCTTTTGGATCCGCGAAACAATCGACTCCGAGTAACGTGATTCCACCCGCCATCTCCACGTCAACCACGACAACTCCCAATCCAACCAATACTTTGACACAACCCAGGGGCATCCGCTCTAGCCCGCCAATCCAAAATGTATCGGCGCGCAGCAATCTTCGTTCGTCGGTCGAGCCGTCACCTCGCCATCTTTCGACCCGTAACATTCCCGGCGACCGAAAACTGGAGGGCCTACAAGCTCCATCGGTGACTATCGAAAAAATTGCCCCTCGAGAAATTCAAGTTAACACACCGGCAGACTTTGAATTGGTCGTCAAAAATGTCGGCCGCATTGCTGCCAACAATGTGAGAGTCTTCGACCAAATACCTACCGGTACGGAACTCGTTCAATCCGTGCCGCAACCGCAACGCGGGGCTCAGGGACAAATCAGCTGGGAATTGGATACGCTTCAACCGGGGCAAGAAAAACGAATTAAATTACAACTTAAACCTCTTAATCCCGGCGAGATAGGAAGCGTTGCGCAAGTCTCATTCTCTGCCATGGCGTCCATGCGTACCAAAGTGACCAAACCGGTGCTGGCGATCAAGCACTCGACCCAGCCAAAAATTTTAATAGGTGACTCTGTGATTTTGGATATTGAGGTCAAAAATGAAGGTGACGGACCGGCCACGGATGTGATTATTCAAGAAGACCTGCCGGACGGTTTGGCTTTTAGCGAGGGGTTTCGCGAGCTAGAGTACGCGGTCGGGACTCTCGGCCCAGGCCAATCGCGGCAAATTCGATTAGAATTAAAAGCCGCCAAGATCGGTAAGTATCGCAATGTCTTGATCGCGCAAGCCAACGGCGACTTGCAAACGCAACATGCTGTCGACCTCGAGGTCATTGCCCCGGCCCTGCAAGCCAGTGGAGAAGGACCGACACGCCGATACCTTAAACGCAAAGCGACCCACCAATTCGCAGTTCGCAATAACGGAACTGCCCCGGCCACCAATGTCGAGCTGATCTGCCGATTGCCGAGCGGATTGCGTTATATCGATGCCAACAATCGCGGCAAATACGATGAAAATTCGCATGCGGTATACTGGAGCCTGGCTGAATTACAACCGGGATTGGTCGCCAATGTCGAATTGACGACGGTTCCGACCGAACCGGGCAATCAAGATTTAAACTTCGAAGTCGTTTCGGATCTGGAGCAAAAAGCGGAAGCTGTATGTAAACTCAACGTCGAACATTTGGTCGATGTATTCTTTGACATTGATGATCTAGTCGACCCTATCGAAATCGGCAGTGATACGGCCTACAAATTGCGAGTTGTCAATCAAGGAACAAAAACGGCAACCAACGTCCGCCTACAAGTCGACTTTCCCCCTGGGATTCAGCCTACAGCAGTCGAGGGAAATATCAGCAACGAAATCCGCGGTCAGCAAATCGTCTTTCCGCCAATCACTAGCTTAAATCCAGGCGACGAAATCGAAATTACGATTCGCGGCAAAGGCATGACGGCTGGCGACCATCGTCTTGCTGTTAATTTGATGGCCGATGGTCGCGAAGTCAATGTATCCAAACAAGAATCAACTCGAGTCTACAGCGATCGTTAGCGGACTCATGCGAACAGACTCTTTTCCTTAATCGAAAACGGAAGCCGATATTAGCGGCAGGACAACACTTCATTATCGCGCCGCCAGCAGGTAGAATTAGGGGACTGAAGTAACACCGAGGTGGCACGTTGAGTTCCGAATCTGACAATTCTAGCAATCTTGAAACGTTAATTGAACGACTCAATGGCGGCGACGATTCTGCTCGCGATCAATTGGTTGCGCTCGCTGAAGACCGATTGATGAAGCTGACTCGATCAATGAAACATAGTTATGGACGCGTCAATCGCTGGGAACAGACCGAAGACGTATTTCAGCGGGCGGCAATTCGATTACATCGAGCACTTGGCGAGGTCCAAATCAACGACGCCCGGCATTTCTACCGTTTGGCGGCAACGCAAATCCGCCGAGAATTGATCGACCTAACTCGGCACTATGGTGGACCGGAGGGCATGGGCGCCAACCATGCAACCCAAATGGCATCTGCACCTGACCAAACCAATGCTCCCATGCATGGCGCCTATGATGCTGTCGATGACGATGCCGGGGCACCGGCAGAATTGTCGCAATGGAGCGAGCTGCACTCTGCCATTGAGTCCTTGCCCAGCGAACAAAAAGAGGTCGTCGAACTTCTGTTTTATAACGGGCTGTCTCAGGAACAAGCTGCTGGTGTGATTGGTGTCAGCACGCGAACGGTAAAGCGATATTGGCGGAGTGCAAAATTGAGCCTGTTCGAAGTTTTCGAAGGCGAGTTTCCGGATCTAGCTTGATGTTTACCGATGAAGCCAGATGAAAAACTGGACGAACTATTGGACCTCTGGGAAGCTTCCCTCGAGCGCGGAAACGAGTTGGACGCGGCAGCTTTATGCAAAGACTCACCTGAGTTGCTAACGCCATTGCTTCGCAAGATCACGGCGATCAAAAAAATTAACGGTTGTTTCAAGGCCCACGAAGAACCAGCGCCGGAGAGACCGCCTCCACAGCAAAATCGTACCATTCAGGTTGACGCTCAATTGGTCGACCTCGAGTTTCACGATCGCGGTGGTTTGGGCGTGGTCTACAAAGCAAAAGACGACGAACTCAACCGCGAAGTCGCCGTCAAGTTTTTGCATGAACGTGTCGCTCGCAACCCGGAGGACCGCCAACGCTTTTTGCAGGAAGCCGAAATAACGGGGCGTTTGGATCACCCCGGCGTAGTCCCAGTTTACGCCAATGGAATCACGAATACCGACCAACCGTTTTATGTGATGCGTTTCATTCGCGGCGACACGTTCGACGACGTGATCAAACAATACCACCAAACGAAAGCCAATATGCGACCCAGCGAACGTCGCGTGGCTTTGCAGAAACTTCTGATCCAATTGACTTCGGTATGTAAAACGATTGGCTATGCGCACACACGCGGGATCGTGCATCGCGATATCAAACCCAAAAACATCATGCTCGGCAAATACGGTGAAACCTTGGTGGTCGATTGGGGCATTGCCATCCCGTTTCAGCGCGAAGGTCAATTTCGAGTCAAAGACGAAAAAACGTTGGTGCCGCAATCAACCGAAACGAAAAAATCGGGGCGCGAAGGTGAAGGGACGCCTGTCTTTATGAGTCCCGAACAAGCGGCCGGGCACGACAACCTCGGACCAGCCACCGACATCTATTCACTTGGAACGGTCCTGTACCGAACGCTGACCGGAAAATTTGCGTTCGACGGCGACTCGGCCATCCATATTAAAACCGCCATCATGAAAGGCGACTTTATCCCACCGCGAAAAATCGACAAGTCGATTCCAACGCCACTGGAAGCGATTTGCATCAAAGCCATGCAGTTAAGGAAAACCGATCGCTATCCGACTGCAGACGCAATGGCAGTGGACTTAGAAAACTACTTGGCTGAAGCGCCAGTCTCGGCCCATCGATACACATGGCTTGAAAAACTGGCCGGTCGCATTCGACAACACCAAACGTTGTTCACCACATTGTTTGCAACAGCATTACTATTGATGGGCCTCTCAGTATTCGCATCGGGAAAGCTATTGCGTATTCAAAACAAAACACAAAGGCTATTGACTTCCGCGAGTGCCGCCCAGGGGGAAAGCTTGAACTTGACGTGTTTGATGACTGCCCGAACCATTGAATACAACTTGGAAGCTCGATTAATGGCGCTGGAAGACCTTGCCGGCAGTAGTGATTTAGTTGCCCTGGTCATGAACCCAAATCAACAAAACCGAGTCAAGATATTGCAAATGCTTCAATCCCGGCGCAAGGCAATTCAAACGCGTTTAGAATCGGAGTCATGGTTTTTACTGAATGCCGACGGCCAGCTATTATGCTTGGCCAGGGACGACCAGAGTCTCGACGAACTTTACGCAAACCAACGGCATGCCTTGAAAAGCTATTTTCATGGACAAGAATTCGATCTACCGAAAGAACCGGATAATGAATCCATCAAACCGATCGACCAACCGAGTTTGAGTCCGGTCTACTTTAGCGCCCCAGACCACCGAGAATTGTGCTGTTTGTCCGTACCGGTGTTATCCGACCAACAAACAACGATCGCCGTCTTGGCAATGGAAATTAAGATGGGACAATTCGAACCTTTGATCGAAGCCGATCAACAAATTGACGATCAAAACCATCGATTCGCCACCCTTGTCGAGATGAAAGGTGATTTAAAAGGGACGCTTTTGCACCATCCGGGCATCAAAGATCTGTCGGCGGAATCAGTCAAAACGGTTCAGATTTGCGAAGCGATGCACGATGCCCTTTCGCAAATCGATATCGCTTCGTCGGAACCCGCTTCGATTGTTGATTACGTCGATCCACTGGGACAATCCTATTCCGGAAATTGGCTTTCTACCGCATTACCCATTAAAATTCGTAATCGCGACAATCGCCAACTCGATTGTGGTTGGTTTTTGATGGTTCAAGACCGACCGATCGTCGGAGAATAATTTCCACCAGTCAAGTATGAACGAATCTGTTGACCAAAGCGAAGTCCAGCCATCGCTTGATTCCCATTCTGGCGGATGGCCAGACGCGAGGCCACCGAACCCGGCCTCTGGGTTGGGCGGAACGGGAGGCTTCCGTTTCGCTGGACCGGCGTGGATATTTACTTTTTCAGCCGCCGCCATCAGTGTTCTTTTGTTCGCGGTTTGCATGCAGACCTATTCTGGCACCCCTAACCTATTGGTCATTTTCTTTTTCGGTTTGTTGCTTGGGATGTCTTCGATCGTGGCGTGTTGGTGCTGTTTGGCAAATCGCTTGCGTCGTTTTCCAATTGCGCTGCTGGCGTTAGGCGTCCTTGGCATTCTGCTTGTTTGCGTCGAGCGATTTGATTGGCCGTTGTTCCTGATGCCCGCGGCCATTGCGCTTCCAGTGGTATTAACTCTTGAGGGCACCAAGTTTTTTCTCGGCCGGTTTCAACGCGTATCTGACGAGAATGCCGAGGACTACCAGGAGGGGATTCAGTTTGGTATTCGACACTTATTGATCTGCACGACGATGGTCGCCGTGGCATGCGGCCTTTGGAATTTACTGCACCCCTGGGTCGAGGCATTAAAACCGCGACACGAAGTTTGGGAAATTGTTTTGGTGATTAGCGGTACGATCGCGGGACACACCTTGTTAAGCGTATGGGCTCTAATGGGACATTTTCGGTACTGGAGGCTCGGCGTCTTGCTGGTGGTGGGTTCGTCGTTGCTGTATTTGGCCATTCAAAAGGCACCGGGCTATGCAGTCTACTATTGGGTCGCCATGTTGTTGACTTGCTGGTTCACTTTGGTGTTGCTGCTGTCACTGCTGCGCGTGGAAGGTTATCGTTTCGTGAAACGTAACTCAGCGGTGTCGCCAAGCGTGTGAATGGAAATTCAGGAGATGGCTTCCGCCGCGGCACGACCGGTCTGTAAGGCACCTTGAATGGAAGCGAAATCCAGATAGTCTCCGCAGCGAACAACACCGGTATTCGACGTGATCGGTTTTTGCACTGGTTCCAACCGATCGCACTGTTGCGAAGGAAGCGCGTCGCGGATCTCGTAAGTCTTTAAATGGCGCCACGTTTCGGCCTGCCGACCGAACCATTGTTTGGCCTGTTCTTTGACTCGGTCGAGTAGCGATTCGCCGTGATCCACACCAAGCACGCTGACGGAAATCAGTGCTTGGCCATCCGGAGCGTAATTGGTCGAAACATCGCTCAGGCAACACAAATTGTTAATCGGCGCGTCCAGTTCGTCCCCATTGAGCACAATAATGGGTTCGTTGACCGGGGATTGGTTGGCGGCAAAATACAAACAGGAAACACCGCACGAACGGACGGGCTCTCGTTCCAATAAATTGCTGGCGCCACGCTGGTCGGTTGCGACAATAATTTGGTTCGCCGAAATCATTCGGCCGTCCACAATCTCGATATGGTCCTCAGCAAGGCGTTTTACAGTACAGTTCAGCTCGATCGAATCTGCCGGGAGTGCAGCGGCCATTTGCTTACTGATTTCGCCCATCCCCATTTCTGGAACGACAACATCGCCTACGGCAAACATTTTGAAAACGAAATCAAACATCCGGCGTGACGTATTTAGTTCCGATTCCAAAAACACGCCACCAAAGAAAGGTCGAAAGAACGATCCGATGATTCGATCGGAAAAACCAAACGCCTCAAGTCGTTGACGCGTTGTCACATTTTTCAATTGAGAGATTTCGTCGATCGTCAATTTCGCGACTTCGCTGCGCAAGCTGGCAATTTTTAATTTGTCGCTAATACTTGCCGCTTTTGAAAACAAGTTTCCAGGCAGATCGCCAGGGTGTCGAACGACATCCGAAATTCTGCAAAACTCACCACCAAATCGGATCAGCGCTCCGGATTTGAACTTTTTGAAATTTAACGACGAATAATCGAGCACATTTTGAGCTTCTGGATAAGCCGTCAAGAATACTTGAAAACCGCGATCCAAACGGAAGCCATCCACGAGGTCCGTTTTAACACGTCCCCCAACTTCACTCGACGCTTCCAAAACCCGAAACGACTTGTTTCGTTTCATTAACTCAGCGGCACACGCCAATCCCGCAAGGCCGCCACCAACGATCAATACATCAATCTCTGCCATAATTTAAAACGATAACAAATCCGTTTACGTATTTAAATGTGGCTTCCTGACAATGAGGTTTTCGAAAGTTGGTCTTGGGGATTGGTTGACACGCGACTAGCGCTCAAGCCCTTACAGGGCGCTCCGTTCAAGCCCTTACAGGGCGCTCCGTTCAAGCCCTTACAAGGCGCTCCGCTCACGCCGTTGCAGGGCGATCAATAACAACCCAAAAACGAGCGCAGCCGATGTAGGTTCCGGAACCGTAGCAGCAACCAGATACCCTCTAATCTCGCCCATAGGATACATATTTGTGTGTACGTTGATGTAAGTCCGGCCAGACAGCAAATACATTTCTTGCTGGTTGGAAAGAAAAAATGTATCGCTCAAGCCACCCGCTGAACCGGAAGGCATAAATTTCAACGAGTTGCCGAGATTGACCAAAATTTGCGAATTGACCTGCCCGAAATTGTTGGGCGCCATATCTGCCGTCGGGCCATGAAGGTGCAATAACGTGACATCCCCCGTCAGATCTGAATGACCGTTTCCAGATCCCCACTCGATATCCAGATTTAACAAATTGGTGTCGGTATCGTAAACGATACCCCCTAATCCGATCGCTCCAGAGCCTGTTGAGCTTGTCGGTGGATCGATGTTTCCGGGCAACAAGCCATCGCCTTGGGCGCCTGTGACGATCAGTTCGATTTGATCCGCGAAAGCAGGAATTGGGCCGCACAACAGAAACGCGACGGCAATTCCACAATACAAATAATTAGTCTTCATTCTCATGTTCCGGGATTGGTTGATAACCAAGAGAAGTATTGCTCCATTGTAGTCACCGGACAATTTTGGGGGCAAAAAGTTGTTCGAATGCCCAAATTTTGTAAAGTGAATCCGTTCACCGAAAAACCTTTTGCTGGAGTTTCGCCCAGAAATTGGATATGATGCTCAAAGGAACAGATCCCCACCTGTAGTAAGAGGACTTGTAATGAGGAAGCAAGCATTCGTCATCAGCGCTCTTTGTATTTGCTTGCCGTTCGTACTCGCGTTCGCGCCGCATGATGATCCTAACGTCGCACCCGACGCTTCATCGTTGGCCGCTCCGGTCGGTATTGGCAACGGCGGTCCATTTGCCTCCAACCGAATACAAGTGCTTGGTCATTTGACGTTGGATGAAATGGGAGGCGGACCTTCAAACATCTTTGCCAATGACTGTTGGGGCTGGACAGATAGCCTAACTGGCAGAGAGTACGCGATCCTCGGACTCGAACACGGTACTTCTTTTGTTGATGTTTCCGATCCGACCAATCCATTGTTTTTGGGCTTTTTGCCAACCCAAACGGGTACCGCTACATGGCGCGACATGAAAGTTTTTCAAGACCACGCTTTCATCGTTTCGGACAATAATGGCAGCCATGGCATGCAGGTCTTTGACTTGACTCAACTGCCGAACGCCGACCCCGACAACCCTTCGACGTTTAGCAACACCGCATGGTACGACGGCGTTGGCAGTTCACACAACATTGCGATCAACGAAGACTCTGGATTCGCATACGTCGTTGGTTCCGACCAAGCCAACGGTGGTTTGCATGCGGTAGACATTAATCAGCCAACCAACCCAGTGTTTGCCGGAAACTTTGGCGGCGCTGGCTATTGCCACGATTGTCAAGTTGTGAATTACACCGGGCCCGACCCAGACTATGCGGGACGAGAAATCGCTTTTTGTTGTAACGGCAGGGTTCAATCGGACAACGACACTTTTGTGATTGTTGACGTGACAAACAAGAGCAATATGGTCCAAATTTCCAGGACGAATTACCCAGAACCCGGTTATGCCCACCAAGGCTGGTTGACCGAAGACCAACGCTACTTTTACTTGGGCGACGAGCTTGATGAAAACGCCTTCGGAGGACGAACCCGAATTTTAGTGTGGGATTGCCTCGATCTCGACAACCCGCAGTATTTGGGTTTCGTACAAGGCCCGACCAACGCCGTAGATCACAATTTGTATATCCGCGACGACAAACTTTTCCTGGCTAACTACGCGGCCGGGTTGCGCGTTTTCCAATTGGACGCGAGCAATCCATTGAATCTGACCGAAATTGCATTCGTCGATACGTTTGTCACTGATAACGACACCGATTTCGATGGCGCCTGGTCCAATTACCCTTATTTTGAAAGCGGTACAATTATCGTGAATGACCGGCAAAACGGAATGTTCGCCGTCCGCCTAACTCCAATTGAATTTGAGTTTCCCAACGGCCGACCGGAGATAATCCGCCCGACAGGTGCAGGGGAATTCGAAGTCACAGTTACCGGATTTGCCGGCACGCCCGCACCTGGCACCGGCGTGTTACATGTGGATTTGGGAAGTGGATTCGAAAGTTTCCCGATGAGCCAGATCTCCCCCAATCAATATCAAGCCATTTTCCCCGCGACCGAATGCGGCTCGGTTGTTAATTATTTTGTGAGTGCCATGTCAGCCGATGGAATCGAAGTCTGTGAACCCGCCAACGCGCCAACAACGTTTTTCTCGGCAACCAGTGCCGAGTCGTTGACTTCGACGTTTGTCGATGATTTCCAGAACGATCTAGGTTGGACGGTATCTGGAATGGCCGAAGATGGACAATGGGAACGCGGAGTTCCTCAAGGTGATGGCGACCGTGGTGATCCAGTACAAGATGGGGATTCATCTGGTCAATGTTTCTTGACCGACAATGTCGCCGGGAATTCAGATGTTGATGGAGGTACAACAATTTTGACGTCTCCGATCATGGATGCCGTTGGCGACGGCAACGCGACTTCCGCGTTTTTAAGTTACTATCGATGGTATTCCAACGACGTTGGCAATGCGCCAGCATCGGACACGTTGGTTGTGGAAATTTCTAACAACAATGGACAAACTTGGTCGACGCTCGAAACGGTGGGACCGAGTGGCAATGAAGTCTCTGGGAATTGGTTTTTCAAAGAGTTCAACATCAGTGATTTCGTTGAACCAACCGATCAGATTCGGGTGCGATTTCTTGCGTCAGATTTGGGCGACGGCTCGGTCGTAGAAGCAGCGGTCGATGGTGTCAAAATCAGACTGATTGAATGTGCCGCGCCGGTATTGTTGGGCGATGTCAACTTGGACGGTTCCGTCGATTTGTTGGATGTGGGACCTTTTGTGGATTTACTTACGGGCGGACTGTTTCAAGCCGAAGGCGATATGAATCAGGACGGAGCTGTGAACTTGCTGGATGTGGAATTGTTTATTGCGGCACTTTCTGGTGCGTGATTTTAGGCATTTCGAGCAAGAAACTGACGAGAATTGATTTATTTGGTTTTCGTTGGATAATTTGAGTAGCGTTTGACTGTGCTCGTCGACTACTTCCATACGGTCTAGGCCGCAAAGCTGTGAAATTGGAGTATTATCCGTTTCTCGGAGCACAGATGATTCAAAAACATTCGACAAACTCGGACCCGCATGTGTTGGCTGATTTACCCGCACGTCAGCCAATAGAAATGCGCCACGATCTTGGAGCAGACGAGACCGTCGGCTCCTTTGAAACCGCCGAATTAGATGTTGTAGTCGATGCTAACGATCCCTCCGCTGTTAAACCAACCACGCCATTGACTCGACCTCGACCGTCGCGCACGAATGTGGACGTCGATCGTGAAACGGAACGAGACTTGGATTCTCAATTCGTTTGGGAATCCACCGTTCGCGGAGTGCCAAGTTGGTTGACCAGCCTGATTCTCCATCTTTCTTTGATTTTGATTTTGGCGTTGGTTTCGGTCAGTGATGGCGGCAAGAAGGTCATTGATTTGATCGCGGCGACCACGGACAGCGTTCATGTTGAACCGATCACCGAAGTTAAAGTTGTCTTAGAAACTGAAGAGATTGAGACGCTTGCTGAGGACACTTTGATTTCCGATGCAGATCTTGTCGATGATCAAGACCTCGAGTCTCTGATTGACCTGTCCAGCGCATCAGAACTTAAAACCTCAATCAACGGCCAGTTGTTCGAATCTTTGGCAACGGAAGGATTGAGTTCAACAAACGCAACCAGCTCAAATGGCGGAGGAGGTGGCGCCAGTTTCTTTGGAATCGATGGCTCCGGTTCAGATTTTGTTTACATCGTTGATTGTTCTGGCAGCATGGGTGAAACCGTGAGTCGATCGCTGCAGCGTTGGGATTTGGCTAAACAAGAGCTAAAAAAATCCATCAACGAGTTAAAGCCAGATCAAAAATTCTTGATCCTCTTGTACAACAACGGCTTTATCGCCATGAATGACGATGCAAAGCTGGTGCCGTCTTCTAAACGGGAACGCAATCGCGCGTTGAGATGGCTTGGTAAGAATACGCCCGGCAATTGGACGTTTTGTGCCGATGCACTCGCCAAAGCACTATCACTGAAACCG
Source organism: Mariniblastus sp. (assembly GCA_965263475.1). Classification (GTDB taxonomy): domain Bacteria; phylum Planctomycetota; class Planctomycetia; order Pirellulales; family Pirellulaceae; genus Mariniblastus. Next base: position 3,647,707 of record OZ253677.1, on the reverse strand, counting down.
GATTCGATATTTCTATTGTCTGACGGCGAATTTGATGACCGTCAAAACGTGTTTTTGGTCTTAGACCAGATGAACAACAAGCGAAGACTGGTCAGTACCAATGAGAAACATGTACCGATCCATACCGTCGCCTTGGGCAGTCACTACGGTCGCTGGACGATGAAAAGGATTGCCGACGAAAACGACGGCGTGTTTCGATTGGTCGAATAATACTGGCGTCGGCCAGCGGGGTCGTTTTTGAGCGAAAAACGGCTACGCTGCATCGTGATATTCGTGAGAAACTCCGTGGCCGACGCTTAATTTCTCCCAAAGCACCCATTGTTAGGAATTTTGGTAACCTTGAGGACTGAGGGCCGATCTTTTGCCACGATGCAGTTGACCCTTGAATGGCATCTGAGTATGTTTAGGGGATCGATTGGATAGGCATTTACGGTTGGGCTCTCATTTTCGAGGGCAACTTGCCGTTTTGTTGGAGGTTTGCTCGTGATTTAAGCGTCTTGAAAAACCTGGTTTGTGACCGAAAGCGAAAACGCTTTTTTGTAGACCAGATGATACGACAGACGGCCATGGCTGCGAACCATGGCTACAACGGTTGTCCGGCGGTGAACGCATAAACGCTCTTTGAGCGAATTTTGGTGCGGAATCCGGCGGCCTTTTTGTTGGACGAGCAGAATCTTCACGACCAATGAACTTGCTGGATCTCCAGTATCGTTTCAAGAATGCGTTTTCGATCGACGATCGTGTTTTGGTTCAACGCCACATCGGTGAGAACTTTTGGAAAGATGGATCATGAATGCTAACGAAGTATTACGAATTGTCGACTCTCTGCATCGCGAAAAGAACATTGAAAAAGAAGTGGTCTTTCGCGCCATTGAATCCGCGTTGGTGTCAGCGGCGCGCAAGCATTTTGGAGACGAGGCAGACGTTGAATTCATCATCGATCGTGAGTCCGGGCAGATCGCCGGGCGCAATGACCAGGAAGAATTGGACCACGAAGAAGTAATTGGTCGAATTGGTGCCCAAACAGCTAAACAAGTGATCATTCAAAAAGTACGTGAAGCCGAACGCGATTCGCAGATTCTAGAATTCAACGAGATTATTGATGACATCGTAAGTGGAACGGTTCATCGCAACGAAGGTAAAGTCACGACTGTGACACTCGGTGGCATCGAGGCCATTTTGCCACGAAGCGAACAAATCCCCGGCGAGTCCCATCAACCCAACGAGCGAGTCCGAGCCCTGGTGACCGAAGTTAAACCGCAGGGCAGTCGCGTCAAAGTGGTGTTGAGCCGAACCCGCCCCAAAATGGTTCAACGCTTGTTCGAATCAGAAATTCCAGAGATTGCCGATGGCGTCATATCGATTAATTCGATCTCGCGAGAACCCGGCTACCGCAGCAAAGTTGCCGTAAGTTCTGTCGACACCAAAGTGGACTGTGTGGGTGCTTGCGTTGGTGTCCGTGGAAATCGCATCAAAACTGTCATCGATGAGCTCGCGGGAGAACGAATCGACATCGTTCGATACGACGAAGACCCGCAAGTGATGATTCCAAATGCATTGCAACCAGCGGAGGTCGATGAAGTCATTTTGTGCCGAGAAATCGGCCGAGCCATCGTCTTGGTCCGAGAAGATCAACTGTCTTTGGCAATTGGGAAACGCGGGCAAAACGTGCGTCTGGCCAGTAAATTGTGTGGCTGGGACATTGAAATCATGACTCAAGAGGAGCTGGAACAACAGATCGAACGTGCGGTCGCTGGATTTAGCGTCCTCGAAGGAGTAAATGAAGATTTGGCGAACATGCTGGTCGGCGAAGGGTATTTGTCCTACGACGACTTGTCGGTCATCGAGCCAGATTTTCTAATGGAACTCGGAGGGATTTCGGCTGAAGAAGTCGACGCGATTGTTGACCAGGCAGAAGCCCGCGCCGAAGAAGCTGAGCGAATTGCCGAAGAGCAAGCGGAGCTTCGCAAACAGCAACAAGCTTCGGCGGCAGCTGCCAACCAAACCACTGCGGCTGAACCGGTCGCCAAATCGGACGCGGTTGCTGTGGCAGAATCTGAAAACTCACCCAACGAATCCAGCCCTGCCGACGAAAAGGAACCCGCCGATGAAACGCCGGGCGATGCGACTGAGGCGAGTTAAAGTTGGACGCTGTTTGACGCATGTTTGGTCAATTGGGTTGCCGACCTGAACAAACGTGTCAAATCAGGGAGAATGTTTATGTAGCAATGAAATTGGCAACTCGTAAACCTTGACAACAGGGGAGGGTCACGCCACGTGCCCAGTGTTCGTATATACGCGTTTGCGAAAGAGTTAGGACTTGATAACAAGCAGTTGCTTGATATTTGCGAGAATTGCGGTATCAAAGGCAAGGGCTCTGCGCTGGCAAGTCTTGACGATGATGAAATTGCCAAGATCAAGCAACATATGTCCGGTGAAAGCAAACCGGGTAAACCGGGTAAACCGGTCGTCGAAGAAAAGAAACCGGTCGCCAAACCCGCCCCGGTACGTGAAGCGCCCAAGTCGCCAACGGCACCCGTTCGCAACGACAATTTGATATCGCGGCGTGAAACCGGCGTCCGCGACCTCAATCAAAGGAAGAAATCGCCGGACAAGAGTGAGTCGAAACCAGAGAAAAAGGAACCCAAGAAGCGTTCTGGTTTAAATGTTAAACTTGCCGAAATGCCACAGGTTAAACAGCCTGAGCCAACTCAATCGGAACCAAAAGAAAAAGTCCAAAAGCCGGACATTGCGTTACCACAAGACGCGATTGCCAAAGCACGATCTGGTGCCGCCCCGCTGGAACATTTGACGCGGCAAAAGACTGACAAGCCCAAAAAGAAGGGTCAAGGGCGGAGCAACACGCCCGCCAGCCCACAGAATGTTATTTTCGGCGAAATGCCGTCTTCCGATCGTAAGTCAAGACGAGACAAAGGCAGCCATAAAACAGAATCCGGAGAGACCGATTCTGGCCTCGGCTCCACTCGTCAGCAGCGCACCAAGCGACGCCGATCCCGACCAGGTGTCGATTCAGACGATCGACCGATGCACCATCGTGGCCGACGGCATCGGTCAGGACCGGCTACCAATACCGCGGCGCCTCGAAAAGACGAAATTGAGTTGCAGTTGCCCTGTACCGTTCGCGAATTCTCCGAAGCCGCAGGGGTTCCGGCAGTCAAAGTTTTATTGACGACAAAACAGCTTGGTGATGAAGCCAACCGAACGATTAACTCGACACTCGATGATGAATTCGTCGAGCTATTGATTGAGGAATTGGGAGTCAGCGTCAAACTGAAACAGGCCGAATCGTTAGAAGATACGGTACTGTCCGATTTCGAAATAGATGAAGACGAATCAAATCTTTCGCCGCGACCACCGATTGTCACGTTTTTGGGTCATGTGGATCATGGTAAAACCTCTTTGCTTGATGCCATCATCGGAATCAATGTGGTCTCCGGTGAGGCCGGTGGAATCACTCAACACATTCGTGCCTATGAGATTGACAAAGATGGGCAAAAGATTGCATTTGTCGATACGCCCGGTCACGAAGCTTTCACCGAGATGCGAGCACGTGGTGCCAACGTCACCGACATCGCCGTATTGGTCGTGGCGGCGGATGACGGTGTGATGCCTCAGACCGAGGAAGCGATTAGCCACATTAAAGCTGCTGGAGTTCCGATTATTGTTGCACTCAACAAAATCGATCTACCCGGCGCTAATCCTGATAAAGCGTTGCAAGATTTGTCGCAACACGAACTTCTTCCCAGTGAATGGGGTGGTGAGATCGAAGTCGTTCGCACCAGTGCAATTAAAGGAACGGGTATGGATGAGTTGCTTGAGACCATCTTAGTCACTGCCGAATTGCATGAGTATAAAGCCAACTTTGAACGTGCCGCGCAAGGAACTTGTTTAGAAGCGGAACAACAGTCCGGCGAAGGTGTGATGGCCAAAATCATGGTGCAAAACGGCACGTTGAAAATTGGTGATGTCGTCGTTTGCGGTGCAGCTCATGGACGCGTAAAAGCCATGTACGACACGCTACGACCCAATCGCAAATTAGAAATTGCCGGCCCATCGACTCCAGTGAATCTAACCGGTCTCGACATCGCACCTGGTGCGGGCGACAAGTTTCACGTCTTGGATGACATTGCCAAAGCACGAGAAATTGCGGCGTCTCGAGAAGACCGTAGCCGGCAACAGTCGCTGTCAGGCATCACGACAAAAATTTCGTTGGAAGAAATCCAAAGTCGTTTGGAATCGGGCGACCTGCGTGACCCCAACGCCGAAGTGATTACTCTGAACTTAATCATTCGGGCTGATGTTCGCGGCTCCATCGAGGCAATTCAAAAAGAACTTGGCAAAATTTCCCACCCAGAAATTCAAATCAAGATACTCCAGGCATTGGTCGGTGGGGTTACGGTCGCGGACGTCCGGTTGGCTCAAGCTTCGCAAGCAGTCATCATCGGATTCAATGTCGTCCCCGACGAAGCCGCGCGGTCTTTGGCGGAGGAAATTCAAGTTGAAGTCCGGCGCTACGACATCATTTACAAAGTCACCGACGATTTGAAAGCGATGCTTGAAGGCAAGCTGAAACCAGAAGAGCAGGTGGTCGAAAAAGGAATGGCGATGGTTTTGCAAACGTTCAACATCAGCAAAACTGGTACGATTGCGGGGTGCCGTGTGATGCGTGGTACGATCCAGCGCGAATGCAGAATACGTGTCATTCGGGAAAGTCGTATTATCGGCGATTACCCGATCGATTCGCTGAAACGCGTCAAAGACGATGCCAAGGAAGTCCAGCGCGGTATGGAATGCGGTATAAAACTTGTCGGATTCAATGACGTCAAAGAAGGCGATACATTGGAAGCTTACAAGATCGAAGAAGTCGCAAGAACTCTGTAAATTTTGTCCAAGCATAATTTCAATTTAGTTCCATGAACGAACTTTCTGGTCCATTGATGGGTTCGAAACACAAGGAGAGCCGATGAGTTCTCGTCGCGTTTTGAAGGCTGCGCAGGCGATTCGTGAAGTCGTCTCGATGGCGATTTTGACCGACATCAAGGACCCCCGTGTCAAAGACGTGACCGTGACTTTTGTTGAAGTTTCCGCCGATCTTCGCATGGCCAAAGTCCACGTATCGGTGATGGGAGACGAAACGAAGAAATCACTTTGCCTGCGAGGACTTCAACATGCCTCCGGCTATTTTCAAAAAAGAGTCGGTGACCGTATCGATACACGCTATACGCCCCGGGTTCAGTTCGTTCTCGACAAAGGCCTGGAAAACTCGATGACGGTAACCCGAATTCTGGATGAAGTACTGCCCAAAACAACGGAAGAAGAATAAGTCAGACCCGGCTTACAACACAACTTTAACCAAGACCATAGAATTAAATGTCAGCATCGAACCGCGCTCAAGTTATCAATAAACTTTTTAAGATCGCCAAAAAACACTACCCGCAAATTCCACCGCCTTCGAGCCGAGGCGTGTTGGAACACATGCTGTACGCCTGTTGCCTGGAAAACTCACACAATGAGGCAGCCGACGAAGCGTTCGCCAAATTGGAAGAGAATTACTTTGATTGGAACGAAGTTCGGGTTACCACCACCAATGAGTTGTGCGAACACGTCAAGAGTTTGTCTGACCCCAATGACGCCGCTATCAACTTGAAAAAGACGTTGCACGGTGTATTTGAAACCTATTACAAATTCGACATCGACTTTCTGAAAAAGGAAAACCTCAGAAAGACAGTTCAACAACTGAGTAAGTTTCGAGGCGTCAGCCCCTTCATCATTTCCTATACCGCGCAAGTCGCTTTGGGCGGGCACTTCATACCGTTAGATGAAGCGATGCTGAATTTGATGTACGTGATTGGTGCGGTTTCCGAAGATGAAGCCAAGAAGGCCAAAGTCCCTGGTTTAGAACGGACCATTGCCAAAACGAAAGGCGTCGAATTCGCGTCAGTCGTTCATCAACTGGCGGCAGCATTTCACAAATCGCCGTTTGGCAAAGAAGTCCGAGATATCATTTTGTCGATTTCAGCGGATGCCAAGGACCGATTCCCCAAACGCGGCGGCCGCAAAAAGAAAGAGGAAGCCGAACCGCAAAAACCTAAGGCCGTTGCGAAAACAGCCAAATCGGGGACCGCCCAAGAAAAGAAAGTAGCCAAGAAGAAAACGGTTAAAAAGAAAGCACCTGCAAAAGCAGCTAAGAAAGCTCCGTCTAAACCCGTCAAAAAGGCCGCCAAGACGACAAAGAAGAAAACCGTAAAGAAAAAAACCACCAAAAAAACAGCCACCAAGAAAGCCACGAGCTCAACCAAAAAGAAAGCTCCCGCAAAAAAGAAAACCACAAAGAAGAAATCGAGTTCACGCTCGTTATCTAAAAAGAAACCACGGTAGTTACACTGTCACAAAACTCGAATCGTTTACGAACATCCAACCACAACGATATTACAGGTAAGGACAAATGGCTGGCCATAGTAAATGGGCAAACATTAAACATAAGAAAGCCGCGACCGACGCAAAACGCGGTAAGCTTTGGAGCAAGTTAAGTAAAGCGATCATGGTGGCTGCGAAAAATGGGGGCAGCGATTTGGAAATGAACGTTCGGTTGCGGACGTTGGTCAACGATGCGCGGGCAGTGAGTATGCCGAAAGACAACATCGATCGCGCGATCAAAAAAGGCTCCGGGGAATTGGCTGCCGATGCGTTCGAAGAAATCATTTATGAAGGCTATGGCCCCGGCGGCGTGGCCGTGATGTGCGATATTCTAACGGACAATCGCAATCGAACTTCGCCAGAACTAAAAAAGCTATTCGAAAAAAGCGGCGGTAAAATGGGAGCGACAGGATGCGTCGGCTACTTGTTTGAACGAAAAGGCTTGCTCGTCGTTGCCGCCGATGTAGTCGAAGAAGAAAAACTCATGGAAATTGCAATGGAAGCGGGCGCTGAGGATATCGTGGCCGCCGAATCAAGCTTTGAAATTACTTGCGATCCAGAAAACTACGCGACGGTCTGCGAAGCACTAGATTCCGCCGAAATCGAATGTATTTCCAAACAAGTGACTCGAATTCCCAGTTCAACCGTCGATCTAAACATCGACGACGCACGCAAGGTCCTGAAAATGATGGACGATTTTGACGATCACGATGACGTTCAAAATGTGTCCTCAAATTTCAACATCTCAGACGAGGCCATGGCAGAAATCGAGGCCAGTGCTGGCTAATTTGGTATGGCCTCGGTTGCGCCCGGTTCGTCCAATTGGCGGATTACATTCAATTCAAATAATCGTTGAACCACTTCGACTTCCTCTTCGAACCGACGAACATCATTGTCATTGAACCCCCAATCGGAATGCTGCTCTACCCCCGCGCCCAAGGTTTGAATGACGGTTATGGCGCCGACTGTCGTACGGAACAACCGAAACGGCGCGGCAATTTGATGGGCCGTGATTTGGCCGAGCTCTTTGTCGACTGTATTACTCTGCTCTCTGTGTTTAAAAAAGCCTTGGTGGCAAACCGTTTGCTTTTCTTTAAATGACTTGCTGACCAATCCTTTTTCTAGCGGTTGTGAGATCACTCCTTCAACCTCTGGCCCTTTTTCACCCACGTTGTAAGCAATGGTCAACACTTCATCGCCATCCTTCTCTTCGGGGAGCCAGATCGCGACCGCATGTCCGTTGACCCCATCAATCAAATGACCAATACAATTTTCGACGACCTGATCCGAAAGCGTCTTGAAATTTGCGACGGTCAAACTATCGACAAAACGAGTTGCAGCGGCCGAGATAGCATTGGCCTTAGTTGGTTCCATTGCGCTGTCGTCCAAAACGGGTGGAATTCTTGGTTTGGGCTGCGATCGGTAGATTCAGCCATTACACGAAGTTTTACGCGATCACCGCTCCGTCGTTCAGTGCGATTTGGCGCTGGTAGCAATTTTTTTGGAATTGTTCCAAGCAAATACCGAATCGCACGAAGATACCACAATGATATCACTTTGATACACCAGAAATTCTCGGTGATCGGTCACCGATTTTCAATTCGTATTCTGGGTTTCGGGTTAAGTGCGCTGCACTAGAAAGGCGTTCGATGAGTCAGTTTACAAAAGAGAGAACGATAAGTACTGCCAACGGCTGGGCGATGTTGCTGGCCAACATTGGGGTGTTCGCATTAGGGATCGTGCTAGTTGTTTTCTTCATTTCACAAGTGGCGCGTGACAACGACAACGTGACGGTATTGCACATTGTTTCGCTAATTTCAGGAATTCTTACCATGGCGGGCGGTGCAGTGATTGCTGGCGGGTTTTTTAGCCTTCAACCCAATGCCGCGCGCGTTTTGATTCTGTTCGGCAAGTACATCGGTACGGAAAAAAACAGCGGCTTCCATTGGACGAATCCGTTGCATACGAAACCGCGTTTGTCGCTTCGATCACGAAACTTCAATACGCCCACGCTAAAAGTTAACGATAAAGGGGGAAACCCGATCGAAATTGGTGCGGTCGTGGTTTGGCGAATTTGTGACACGGCACAAGCGAGTTTCGATGTCGATGACTACGAAGCCTATGTTGAGGTTCAAAGCGAAGCCGCGTTACGACAACTGGCCAATAATTATGCGTATGATCATGGAGACGAAGGTGAAATTACCTTGCGTTGCGGCATGGAGGAAGTTTCCGATGCTCTTCAGCACGCCGTACAAGCCCGGTTGACCAAGGCCGGTGTCGAAGTCGAAGAGGCCCGGATTTCTCACTTGGCTTATGCTCCGGAAATCGCCAGCGCGATGCTTAAACGTCAACAAGCAGAAGCCATTATTGCGGCTCGGCAAAAGATTGTGCACGGGGCCGTATCAATGGTTGAAATGGCGTTGACGGAACTCGAAGCTGGAGACGTAGTGCATTTGGACGAGGAACGTAAAGCCAGCATGATCAGTAATTTGCTCGTCGTCCTATGTAGCGAATCCGACGCACAACCTGTGGTCAACACGGGGACTCTTTACAATTAGTCTCTCCAAACACTCGAACCACGTGCGGTTCGAGTTTTCACCATTTGTTCTAGGGTGAACAATGCCGGACGAACGTAAGTCATTTCCGCTGCGAATTTCAAAACAGCTTTATTCCGAGTTGCGCGAATGGGCCGACCAAGAGATGCGAAGCGTTAACGCGCAAATCGAGTTTCTATTGCGCCAATCTGTAAGCCAACGCAAGCAAAGTCGTGCCGGGAATACCAATCCATCCGACGCCAAACGGTCGGACGACCAATAATAACGGCGCCCCCAGTCCACCATCATATGGATGCCATTCCACCCTATAATCTCAGTATTGAAGATTGCAAAGATGGACAAACTTAGGTGAAAGCTTGTGACTGCATTTTCGTTGAATTCATCCAAGAACAACGATCATTTATTGACTAAAAACTGGCCTCAATTAGTCTATTAGCACAAGGACTTCCGCCTCGTCAGCATCTTTTTCCTTCGGAAAATTGAATTCCTTTCCCCACAAAGGTCGGAACATGAATAAAACGCCACGGCAAAAACAGATTCGCCAGAATATTGATAGCTCTTACGGTCAACTTGAACCACGCATGCTGCTGGCTGCGACCGTTGAATTGAGTCCGGCTCAGCACGAATCATTTATAAACGAAATTAGCGCAGACCCTGAGACTGCCTATTTGCAGTTTGGCAGTAGTGATTTGAATCTCGTTGCCGCGGAAACAGACAACGGTTCAACGACGGCATTGTTTCAACAGACGATTAACGGAGTTCCTGTTCACAATACTTACATTTCGGTCGTTCAAGAGTCGGAAGGAAACATCGAGGTTTACGATCGCGGACACAATCGCTTGGCGTTTAGTTCGCTTCGACCGAACGTTGGATCTTTTGCCGCCGTTCACGTTGCCGACGGATTCCATTCGAAAGCTGCCAACACATCGGATTTGATTTGGTATGTCGAGAACGACAATGCGAAACTGGCTTGGGAAGTCTATTCGTTCGTGGGAGCAGAAGAAGCCGGAGAGCGTCACGATGCTGATTATTTTACGATCGTCGACGCATCCACCGGTGAGATCATCGACCAAGACACGCCAGGTACAGTTGTCGAAGACCTACTGCGCGTTCCTGAAACGATGGTTGGCATCCACCCGCGAATCGTCATCAACAACGCCATTGGAGCGGCTGGTTCTCGAGCCTATGCGGCTCCGTTCGATGCGATCGTGAGCCTTGGCGGCTGTACTGGAACGTTGATTGATTCGAATACGGTATTGACGGCGCGGCACTGTGGTGTTGGTCCGGGGACACAAGTTCGGTTTGGCGACAACTCCAACGCTCCGGTTTTGGTCCGAACGGTGACCAGCGCGTCCAATCCGGGCGGTGGCAACGCAGGCTCACCGTTATTGAACGGTGGCGACGTGACGATTGCCAACTTGAATGCTGCGGTTCCAACCAGTATCGCGACGCCGATGCGATTGATTGCTGAAACATCTTCCTTGGTTGGCGAAGTCGGAGGCCTTCACGGGTATGGATTCAACGGTCTCGGCAGTGTCGGGCATGGTTTCAGCTCGGACGGCATTCGTTGGGGCGGAGAAAATATTATCGATCGGTACGGTTCTCCAGCAGGCGCTGGTGGTGCCAACATCTTTTCGACTGATTTTGACAATGGCAGCAGCAGCAACAATACGATCCCTGGGAGTAACCCGACTCCGATTCAATTTGAAGCGACGACGGCTCCTGGGGACAGCGGTGGTCCGCTGCTAGTTGAAGTCAGTGGCGAATGGGTGATCGCTGGTGTATTGTCTGGTGGCACGACCAGCACCAGTGTTTACGGTGATATTTCTTGGTGGACTGGCATTGCGGCTTTTCAAAGCCAGATTGAAGCCGCCGGTGGGGAGTTTACTAACGGGGAATTTGCCGGAGACGTCGGGCCTGATGATTTAGTCATCCTCCGCGGAGAACAGGCTGCAGGTAACGCGGCCTCATTGGCGACCAGTAACGATGTCGATCTTCAGTTAGATCAAGACATTAAAGCCAGCTCAGAATTATTCCCCATTCAAATTGAGGTAACGGCGAACCTTCCATTGGACGAGCCAAGCCAACTTGAATTCCGAGTCGAGGCGTCAACCAACACCGCCAACATCCTTCAGATCATCGAAGTTTATAATTACACTTTGACTCAATTCGAGTTTTTGAGTTTCGACAATGTGGGCGTTTTCAGTGATGGAGTCGTGAACGTTTCGCTCGACCCGTCATCGCAGTACGTCGAAGCCGGGACTGGAGAAGTTTCAGCCAGGATTTCCTATGACGCGGCGGGTCCTGTGTTCTTCAACACTTGGTCTGTCGATATCGACCAAGCGGCGTGGATTGTCAATGGTGGGGAAGCACCTGGTGGTGGCGAGGCACCCGGCGGAGGTGCGGATGAATCAGGTCGTACGCAAGACAGTCGTTTGGACCTAAGAAACTTGGTTGCGACTTCGTCGAATTTCGCCAAGGTCGAGATCGCACCCGTTCGAACTGCCCAGCCACTGGGATCGATATCTAAGTTGAGTGTGCAACCCGTGGTCGAAAGACGAGCATTGATCGACGACAAACCGTTGATCGATCGTGCATTTGATGCCGACCAGTCCAGCGATCTGGAAACTTGGCTGGATACACTCGACCTTGAAGACATCGAGGTTGAAGTTTCCATCAGCGAGTGGACGCCACGTCGCAGTCGCTGACAGTCACAATCAGGGTATCACTTTACGCCTACGTAGAGTGTGGCAATTCCAAATGTCAATGGAATAAAGCGCGCATCGGTCATACCGGCCGAGACCATTCGCTGTGTCAAATTTTCATAGCAAGGGAATTCGCCGACGCTATCCGGAAGATAGTTGTAGGCGCTAGAATCATTGCGGGCTAAGGCTTGCCCAATCCTCGGCAACACATTTTTGAAGTACCACTGATACATCCCTTTGATGGGTTGATAGCGCGGCGTCGAAAATTCCAAAATGGCGATTTGCCCGCCCGGCTTGCAAACTCGGACCATTTCTCTTAGCCCGCGGTCGGTGTCTTCGACATTTCTTAGTCCGAACGCGACAGCAACGATTTGAAACTGGTTATCATCAAATGGCAGTTCCTGCGTATCGGCTTCGATAAAGCTCAAGTTCTCGTATTTTTTTTGTTGGCGTTTCTGTTCGCCAATCTCAAGCATTTCAAAGCAAAAATCGGTGGCCATGACCGGTACGTTTTGACGTGTCTCTTTCAAGAATGCGATTGCCAAATCACCCGTACCGGTACAGCAATCCAAAATCGGGTCCGTCAAATTGGGCTTCAGCGTCTTGACCGTTATTCGCCGCCAATAGCGATCGACATTCATCGACAGCAAATGATTCATCCGGTCATAGTTAGGCGCGATTTCACCGAACATTCGCTGAACTCTTGCCCCAGATTTGTCGACGTTGGAATGAGTATCTGTAATCATCAATTCCCTAAATTTCAGGTTTGCCGTTATGGCTTAAACCGAGCGATTCAGCATACATTAACCCCTGTTGTTTGTTGATGCCCAACCAGGATTTGTTAAATGATCCATGAAATAAATGTCCGATTTGTGCCATCGTCGATTTCTGATTCCGATTGTGATGGTTGTGTGGTGGTGATGGTGGACGTTTTGCGGGCCTCCACCACGATGATTCAGGCCCTGAATAATGGAGCTGCGACAATTTATCCACGGGCCGAAATCGACGAATCGAGGCAGTTGGCGCGTGAACTTGGCAACGATGCGATATTGGGCGGTGAGCGGAATGGAAAAATCGTCGAAGGCTTCCATCTCGGTAACTCGCCGTTGGAGTATTCCCGGGGCGCGATCGAAAACAAACCGATCGTGCTCTGCACGACCAACGGCACTTTCACGCTGAACCACTGCAGATCGGCATCAAAGCTTTGGATTGGCAGTTTCGCCAATCTAAACGAGGTATGCCGCAACGCGTCGGATCACGAAAAATTGTTGATTGCCTGTGCGGGAACGAATCGAATGGTCTCCGATGAAGATGTATTGTTCGCCGGAGCGGTCGTCAATCAACTGCTGCAGGCAAATTCCCAACTCAACATCGATGATGCGGGAAGAATCGCTGCCAGTCGATGGCAAGCCATCCAGCCCTTATTGGAGTCCGGCACTCAACTATGGGAGATTCTTGCCAAGAGCCATGGTGGCCGCAATCTCATGAGGTTGGGTTACGATCGCGATGTCCAGTTTTGCGCCGACGTCAATTCAATCCCGGTGTTGCCAGAGTTAGACCTGCAAACTTGGACGATTCATGCAGCGGTACCCGAAACGCCATAGATCGACTTGGCCTCACGTCCTTTTCCCGCTCTCCCCAGAACCTGCGCTTTCCGATATAACGGGACTGCAAAATTTCAATTTTCACGGACCAAATCATGCAAATGGAACAGATTGTATCGCTGTGTAAACGCCGCGGTTTCCTTTTTCAATCGAGTGAGATATACGGAGGCTTGAACGGCTTTTGGGATTATGGTCCGCTTGGAGTCGAATTGAAACGCAACGTCAAGAATGCTTGGTGGCAAGACATGGTGTCTAGGCACGACGACATCAGCACACCCGCTGGCGCCCCTTCCCCGTTTGCCATGGAAGGATTGGATTGCACAATCATCATGCATCCGCAGGTGTGGAAATGCAGCGGCCATTATGATTTGTTCCATGACTTCATGGTTGATTGTCGGGAATCGAAGAAACGCTACCGACACGATCAAATTGTCGGTCGTTGGGCCGAAGCCAAAGGCAAACGGGCTTTTGTAACAGCGCAGGCTGGTGAACAGCAGGACGAGCAAATGCAGGCGCGGGCGATGAAGTTTTTTAATTTGCGAGCCAAGAGTTTGGACGAACTCAAATGGGATGGGGAAGTCGTCTGCTTAACGGAAGTAGACTCCTTTGACGAGGTGGTCGGTCCAGATGCCAAATCGATGGGCACTCTAACGGAGCCTCGAGAATTCAACTTAATGTTCAAAACGTTTGTTGGCGCACTGTCGGGAGAAGAAGGGGCGGCTTTTTTGCGACCGGAGACCGCGCAAGGGATTTTCGTGAATTTTAAGAATGTACTCGACAGTACACGCCATCGCTTGCCACTCGGCATTGCTCAAATTGGTAAGAGCTTTCGCAACGAAATTACGCCTCGTAACTTCACGTTTCGTTCACGCGAATTTGAGCAAATGGAAATCGAGTTTTTCTGCCATCCTGACCATTCACAAGATTGGTATCGCTATTGGCGCGACCGTCGCTTGAAATGGTATCAGGATTTAGGGATTTCCGACGAGCGATTAATCATGCGGGAGCACGAACCATCTGAATTGGCCCACTACTCAGTAGGCACGGCGGATATTGAATATGCGTTTCCGTTCATGGCAGAAGGTGAGTACGGTGAATTGGAGGGCATCGCGCACCGTGGTGATTTTGACTTGCGATCTCATATGGAAGGAAAGCTTGACGAAAAATCAAACCCAATGGTTTTGCAATTGGATGAAAACGGGAAACCCAAATGGAAGGGCAGTGGCAAAGACTTGTCCTATCGCGATGATTTAACTGGCGAAAAATACACCCCGCATGTGATTGAGCCTTCTGCGGGTGCTGATCGTGCTACGTTGGCATTCATTTGCGAAGCATACAACGAAGACGAAGCGCCCGACGACAAAGGGAAAATGCAAACGAGGACGGTGATGAAGTTTCATCCGCGCATCGCTCCGATCAAAGCTGCAGTTTTCCCTTTGGTCAAAAAGGACGGGATGCCAGAAAAAGCCAAGGAAGTTTATCTGCAGCTGAAGAAAAATTTCACCGTGTTTTACGACGAAAAAGGCGCGGTTGGACGAAGATATCGCCGTCAAGACGAAGCGGGTACCCCTTATTGCATTACGGTCGATGGTCAGTCATTGGACGACAATACCGTGACGATTCGCGACCGCGACACACTTGAACAGCAACGTATATCGATCGACCAATGCGAAGCTGTTATTCGCGAACGCATTCAAAACGGTTAATGTAGACTATTGGGATGCCAAATTACGTTCCGATTGAACATTTTCTCGACTTTGCCGATGACACACCGATCATTGACGTGAGAGCTCCGATTGAATTTTCCAAGGCTCACATTCCAGGCGCCAAGAATGTGCCATTGTTTGACGACAAACAGCGGGCCAGGGTCGGCAAATGCTATCGCAACGATGGACGCGATAAAGCAATATTGCTCGGTTTGAATTTAATTGGACCGCGTATGAGAGAATTGGCCGAATCGCTAATTTCCGCCGCAGTCGACCGAAAAATAAAAATCCACTGTTGGCGCGGTGGCATGCGGAGCCGCTCAGTCGCTTGGTTGGCGGAATTGGTCGATCTGGACGTGAGTGTTCTCCAAGGGGGATACAAGTCATACCGTCGACAGGTGCTCAAATCGTTTAAGCAGCCATTGAAGTTGTTCGTCGTCAGCGGACTCACGGGCGCCGGCAAATCGATTCAAATCGAGTTGCTGGCCAACGCGGGCGAACAAGTGATTGATTTGGAAAAGCTCGCGAATCATCGCGGATCGACCTTCGGAGGGCTGGGACTTAATAACCAACCATCTGTCGAACAATTTGAGAATCGGTTGTCAGCTCTAATTGCCGGTTTCGATATGAGCCGACGCATTTGGGTGGAAGATGAGAGCCGCAATGTTGGGGCGATTAAATTGCCTCACCATTTCTTTGCACAGTTAAGGGCTGCGCCCGCCATTTTTATGGATGTCGCAAAAGCGACCCGTAACGAGCTGATCCAGAACCAGTACGGTTCGTCCTCGGAGGACGAACTCATCGACGCCACACTGCGAATTCGCAAGCGGTTGGGAGGTCAAAACGCAAAACGGGCGACTGAACACATCGTCGATGGAAAAATCGAAGCAGCTGTCGACGTGCTTTTGGAATACTACGACCGATTGTATTTGAGTAATAAAGAACGGCTGCGACGCGATTTTTATGCTGATCTTGCGGTCGCCAATCCCGAATCGGTCGAGACCACTGAGCAGTTGATTGAGATGGCCGATAAGGCGGCTAGTTTTATCACGAGTTAGACCAATTGGCTTGGCAACGTTTGGCGGTATTTGAAACGGCAAATTCTGCCCCAAAAATCGAGCTGGAAACAATATTTTTCTGTTGGAAAATCAAGAACGATTACGACTTATACTGTTGATAGTCAACATCCCAAAGTTGGTGAACTCACCCACAAAATAACCATGGAAACACGCGAACATATCGACCAATTGAACGTAAAAATTGGTGCCGCCAGCGCGCCGTTCCGCAAGATCATCGCGGAGGTCAATCAGGTTTTAGTAGGTCAGGAAAATTTGATTCAACGGATGTTGATTGGAGTGTTGACCGGTGGCCACATTTTGATCGAAGGAGTGCCTGGGCTGGCAAAGACGACAGCGGTAGCGAGCCTGGCAAAAGCGATCGATACTGGTTTTCAACGAATCCAGTTTACGCCAGATTTGCTGCCTGCGGATTTAATTGGGACCCAGATCTACCGGCCTCAGGACCAATCGTTTGTCGTCCAGAAAGGGCCGATTTTTTCGAATTTGATTTTGGCAGATGAGATCAATCGTGCACCAGCAAAAGTCCAAAGTGCGTTACTAGAGGCGATGCAAGAACGACAAGTCACGATTGGTGGCGAAACATTCCCTTTGGAAAAGCCGTTTTTGGTAATGGCGACCCAAAATCCGGTTGAACAGGAAGGCACATATCCGCTTCCAGAAGCTCAAACGGATCGCTTCATGTTAAAGGTCATCGTCCAATACCCGAGTCGCGAGGAAGAGCTGCAGATCTTACGACGGATGGGCCGAACAAATGTCTCCATTGACATCCAGCCCGTCACTTCTCCGACGGAAATCGAAACAGCGCGGACCCTGTTAGATGAGATTTATGTTGATGACAAGGTAGAGAATTATATCGTCGATCTTGTGATGGCGACACGATCGCCCGAGTCCTATGGATTGCGACTGAGCCCAATGATTCAGTTTGGCGGATCGCCTCGCGCGACCATTAACTTGACCTTGGCTGCAAAAGCCAACGCATTTTTGCTGGGACGTGCCTATGTCATTCCCCAAGATGTTTACGATGTCTCGCTGGATGTATTGCGTCATCGGATTGTCGTCACGTACGAAGCCGAAGCGGAAGAGTTGACCAGCGACGCCATCGTGATGCAAATTCTCGGTCAAGTTCCTTTGCCGTAGGTATCCGCGATCAAGTTGTTGTTACGATGATCCCCAAAGAGCTCCTGCAAAAGATTCGTAAGATCCAAATCCGCAGCTCGCATAACGTTGACGAGTTGCTGGCCGGATCGTGGCATTCAGCATTCAAGGGACGTGGGATCGAATTTGAAGAAGTTCGGCCGTATCAAGTAGGTGACGACGTACGCTCAATCGATTGGAATGTAACCGCGCGTACAAACGAACCCTATGTCAAATTGTTTCGTGAAGAACGCGAAATGTCCGTGGTCTTATTGGTGGATTTGAGCGAGTCGCAAAATTTTGGAACCCAGTTGCAGACCAAGCGCGAGTTGGTCGCTGAACTTGGTGCGACCATTGCCTTGTCAGCGATTCGCAACAACGACAAAGTCGGATTGACACTGTTCACCGATGCCGTTGAAAAAAGCATTCCGCCACGTAAAGGGTCGCGACACGTGCTGCGGATTATTCGCGAATTGCTTTATTGCCAACCGGTTGGTACGGGTACGGACGTTCGCGTTGCCATCGAATATTTGAATCGAACTTCTAAGCGCCGCGCCGTCGTCTTTCTTATCAGCGATTTTCAAGACCAGGGATTTGAGTCGCAATTGAAGATCACTCGAAAGCGACACGATCTAATTCCTGTCGTGATCAGTGACCCGATGGAATTTGAAATCCCAAACGTTGGATTGGTCCGGTTGCAGGACGCAGAAACCGGGCAAACCGTCGTTTTGGACACTGCCAGCCGAAAAAACCGACAAACATTTTCGGAACTTAGCCTGCAAGTCGCGGAGCAACGGAAACAAATGTTTCGTAAACTTCAGATCGCTCCAATGCGGATCACTACCGGACAAGATCTTGTTGAGCCATTGCGTCGTTATTTTCACCAACGCGAGCGACAACGATGATCCGATTGTATTTTCTCGTACCGAAACCACGTTACGCTGTCCGTCACTGGATCGTGTTCTTGACTGCCGTGTTCAATGTTTCGTCGTTGGAAGTTAATGCGCAGATCCAAGTAATCTCAGACGTCTCATCGGAATCCGTATTGGTGGCGGAGCCGTTTGAATATGCAATCGAAATCACCGCTCCACCGGGCGCACAAGTGGTTTTTTCAGAAGTGGAAGCAACGCTGGGTGGCTTCGATGTGATGGAACATATCGACCGCAATGGAGTTCCCTCAGAATCGCCTCCTGGACAAAGCATCTGGAGCCGACGATTGGTGCTTGAAAGTATTCAGACAGGCGAGTTGACGATTCCAAGTCAAAAAATTGCCGTCACTTGGCGTGGGAAATCCGAATTTTTTTGGACGGATGAAGAAAAGATTCGCGTAGAAAGTGTTTTGGAAAATCGAGCCGATCCACTTCGTTTTCGGGATATCAAGGATGCCATCGATGTGGAACTGCCGGTAGTCAGAACAACATCGAACTGGATCTGGTGGGCGGTTGGTGGCACCATGGCGACAGTCGTAACAGGCTTGGCGCTTGCGTTTCTGATAACTCGCAGACGCTGGGTCGACGCAAATGATTGGGCCATTTCTGAGTTGCGGGCGTTGCCGACGGGTAGGCTCTCCTCCGGTGAATGCTTTAGTCAACTGGTCGATGTCCTGCGGAGTTACTTAAATTTTCGATTTGGGTTGAGCAAGAATATTGCCAAGAGTGACCTCATTGCAACCATCGAGTATCTGCAATCGCCAAACGCGAAAGATGAATCTCAGCCTGCTTCGATTTTGAGTTCGATCATGAATCAAGCCGAATCAGCTCGGTTTGCCGGTCGCGAAGTTAGCCCGACTGAACTTAACCAGGTCATCAATACAGCCATCGATTTCGTACAGAAATGTGAGCTTTACGTTTCCACCCCTGTTAAGGAGGTCGGCTAATGTTTCATTCACCCTGGTGGTTTCTTGCTTTGCTACTGTTGCCATGGGCGAGCTGGCGGCTTTTTTCGCGACGCCGCCATTCGAGTATTCGGTTCAGTTCGACGGCGATTGCCGATCAAATCGCACCGACGTTACGTCAACGTTTGATCTGGGTTCCCAAAGTTTTGACGATTGCAACTTTGCTTTTGTTGATTCTGGGACTCGCTCAACCTCGGGAAGGGCGAGAACAGACTTCCATGGACAGCGAAGGCATTGCAGTAGAAATGATCGTTGACCGGAGCGGCAGTATGCGGGCAATGGATTTTAAGATTGATGGCCAACCGGTTGACAGACTGACCGCCGTCAAGAACGTTGCTGCCAAGTTTCTGTTGGGTGATGACAACTTAAACGGAAGGCTCAGTGATTTGGTTGGATTGATTTCGTTTGCCGGCTATGCTGATGCGATCACGCCTCCGACTTTGGATCACTCGTTCTTGATCGACAACCTGAATGCTACGGAGATCGTAAACATTCGTAGCGAGGACGGCACTGCAATTGGCGATGCGATCGCGCTAGCCGTCGAAAAATTGAACATGCTCGACAAACGACAATCGGAAAAAGTAAAGAGCAAGATCATCATCTTGCTGACCGACGGTGAAAACACTGCTGGCGAGCTAGAACCTCTGGCCGCCGCAGAGCTGGCTCAAACATTGGGTATCAAGGTTTACACCATTGGTGTGGGCACCAAAGGTGAGGCTCCCTTTCCGCAACAACTTTTTTCCGGTCGAATCGTGCTGACTCCGGTCCGGGTAAACATCGATGAGGAAACATTGAAGCAAGTTGCCAAGACCACCGGAGCCAAGTACTTTCGTGCGACCGACACTGACTCGCTACAAGACATCTACGCTGAGATCGACAAATTAGAAAAGTCGAAAGTCCAGGTAGAACATTTCGTTGATTATCGAGAACTGGCGGTCCAATCGTATCAATTGCCATTTCTTGAGCTACCCCCTGTATTGTTGCTCGCGTTCTGTTGTTTGGTCGCGCGAGCGATTTTGCAACACACCTGGCTCAGAGAATTTACAGATTAGGAGTCGGCCGTGGATCTTCAAATTGGCAATGCCAGCAACATCTTTTTAGCTGGGTTTTCCTTCATTACCGTGTTGCTCTCAATCGGGTGCATGTACTTGCGACACCGAACCGTCAGTCAATTCGCAGCCCAACAGTTTGGTAGGCCGCTGGTTGCAATTCCAAATCAGTTGCGTCGTCTTGTTGCGATGGTGCTGGTGGGGTTTTCGATCGCGTTTTTGGCGTTAGCTTTGATGGATATCCGCTGGGGCAAAACGACGCGGCAAGTTCCTCAGAAAGGAATCGAAGTGATGTTCGCTTTGGACGTATCTCGTAGCATGTTGGCAACCGATGCCTCGCCGAATCGACTCGACCGAGCAAAACAACAAATCACGGATATGATGTCGCAAATGGTTGGAGACCGTGTCGGACTGGTTGTTTTCGGTGGCGAGGCCAAACAATCCGTTCCGCTGACAAGCCATTACGAAGATTTTAAACAGACCCTTGAAACTGTTGGTCCTCATTCGATTTCGAAGGGTGGGTCCAAACTGGGCACCGCCATTGAGACGGCTGCCGATGGATTTCTGAAAGAAACCGGCGATCATAAGGCAATTGTCTTGTTCACCGATGGCGAAGACCAAGAGAGCCAGCCGGTGGAGTTGGCCAAGGATTTGTTTCAAGAAACCGGTATTCGGGTTTTTACCGTTGGTCTAGGCGATTTTGAACAAGGTTCAAGGATCCCAACTTCCGACGACAGACGCGACCAGTTTTTGACTCATCGAGGCGAACAGGTTTGGTCTAAATTGAATGGAACGGTCCTGCAAGCCATCGCGACCGAAACCAATGGCGCCTATATTCCAGCCGGAACGAAGCAAGTAGATATGGCTGAGGTATATCATTCATATATCGCCAATGTTGAACAAGCCGAGTTCGAAACGGCGGAAATCGACGCGTATACGCCAAGGTATCAATGGTTCGCAGGAGTTGCGTTTGTACTATTGATTTTAGAAGTTTGGGTGACGACTTTGCGTCGTGATCCGGCACGCCCCCACAAAAGCAATTCGCCTCGCAACGTTCAGACTTCATCGTCGCCACCAGTAAGTCAGTTTCCGAAAACTCGAGTTGGCAACTCCAACATCCACGCCGCTGTGTTGCTGGCGACTCTGGTTCTAAGCTCCGCTGCCAGGGCACAAACTGCGCAGAATTTTGCCGAGTCCATCAACCAAGCCAATCAATGGGTCCGGGACCAAAAGCTTGCGGAGGCAATTGACCTGTTTTCAGAAATTGTAGCAAGCGATTCGAGACAGCAAGAACAACTCGACTATAACCTTGCCATTGCGCACTATCGCAACCGCAACTACGACGCAGCCAATTCCTTGTTTTCCGAAACAGCGAAATCCCTCGATTCAAATCTAGCTGCCAATAGCCGATACAATTTGGGCAATGGGTATTATGCACAAGGGCTTGAGAATATGGAGTCAGACCCTCAAAGTGCAATTAACCTATTCAAAACATCAATCAAGCATTTCCGCAGTTCATTGCGGCTCAATCGAGACAACCCAGATGCTCGAGTCAATATCGAACTGGCAAACAAGGCAATTCAAGAACTTCAACAGGACCAAGAGCAACAGGACCAAGAGCAACAGGACCAAGAGCAACAGGACCAAGAGCAACAGGACCAAGAGCAACAGGACCAACAACAACAGGACCAACAGCAACAGGACCAACAGCAACAGGATCAACAGCAACAGGATCAACAGCAACAGGATCAACAGCAACAGGATCAACAGCAACAGGATCAACAGCAACAGGATCAACAGCAACAGGATCAACAACAACAGGATCAACAACAACAGGATCAACAACAACAGGATCAACAACAACAGGATCAACAACAACAGGATCAACAACAACAGGATCAACAACTTTCAAATGAAAAGCGAAACCGATCGGATTCCGGCAATGACGGTGAAAAGGAAGATCAAGATTCGCGAGCAACAAACGGTGAATCAGATGATTCCACTGAACGTCAGCCAACCGACGGCGAACTGACGACGGAAAACCAATCGCCTCAGGACGAAACCGAGACGCAGCCGAATCCGGAGGAGATCGAACAACGGATGATGACCAAGGAAGAAGCACTTAAGATGCTGCAATCGGTTCGAGATCGCGATTTGATGCGGCGACTCCGCCGATTGCGCCGAGAGCGATCACGGCGGGTACCGGTTGAGCGCGATTGGTAGCACAAACGAAAGTATGGATTAAGGAAACTAGCATGTTTGCGAGAATCGTTACCTCGATAATCTATGGCTACCCGTCGAATTTCTTGGTTCGCGCGAGCAACCCGTGGATATCCGTGATGTGCGTTTATCTTGCGATGTCTCTGCCAACCAAAATTGCTTGGACGCAACAAGTTGAGGCCTTGATTTCTGCTGACGAGACCTACGTCGGCGCGTCTTTTGAATTGCAAGTTCAGATCAAGAATGCTGAGAAATTTGAGTTGCCTGCCGCGCCCGAAATTGATGGTTGCAAGACGGAGCTGGTGGGCACACCAACGCGTTCATCGCGCATCACAATCATCAATGGTCGCCGATCTGAAAGCCAGAGTGTGACGGCGGTTTACGCCATAACTCCGCTGCGTCCTGGGACATTCATAATTCCGACGATGGAAGTGATTGTTGACGGCAAATCTCATACGCTGCAGCCCTATGAGTTCGTAGCCCTCACAAGCGAAACGGGCGATTTGATGTTTGTCGAAATCACGGGAGAGCAAAAAAAAGTATTCGTGGGGCAACCTCTGGATCTCGAACTTGAAATTCTAGTAAAACCTTACCGTGACCAGCGGCGCGATGTCACATTATCGGATGGCGACATGTGGCGACTGGTTTCCAACAATACTTTGTGGGGAGCGTTTGGTGATCGAATCGAAGAAATGGCTGCTGACCGCACCCGGCCCACTGGCAAGAAAGTAACTCGCGCGGACGACAATGGCGAACTGACCACCTATTATGCTTACCAAATCGAGGCAACAATTTACCCGGATCGGCCCGGCAAAATCACCGGTGACAATGTCCGAGTCATATTGAATTATCCCACCGAGATAAGGCGTTCAAGAGACCCTTTTGCAGGAGTATTTCGATCGTCAGCACTTACGGTCTCCAAGTATCGACCAATCATCGCCTCAGCCTCGTTCGAAACGACAGAAGTCCTTCCCGTCCCAGATACCGGGCGGCCCAAAGACTACCGCGGCGCGGTCGGCGCATATCGAATGTTAAGCGATGCCTCACCCAAAAACTTGGCTGCGGGAGATCCAATTACATTAAAAATTGCCATTGTTGGCGACGGCCCATTGTCTCTGATTCAAGCACCTCCGCTGGCTGAAATTGAGACGATCACGGCAGACTTTAAGGTGGATGAACAGGAGCTTGCCGGCATTGTACAAAATGGAGCAAAAATTTTTGAAACAACGATTCGCCCGCGGCGCTCGGGAGTCAATGCGATTCCAGCCATTCCTTTCAGCTTTTTCGATCCGAAACGGGAGGAATACAAGACCGTTTACTCCGAACCGATTCAAATCAACGTTTCCGATGCTGAGCAACTTTCTCTGGACTCCATTGTTGGTCGGGCGCGGTCAAGCGCTGGCAACCGAGACGACGAACTGACAAAAGATTCGACCAATGCACCTGACTTCGAGAATCAGTTTTCTGAAACGATTTTGGAATCAGATTTTCATTCAACCGAAATGGGAAACGTTTGGAGATGGTTGATCGTCCCACCAATGCTGTTTTGTTTCGCTCTTTTGTTCCGCAGTTTTCGTTTTTTCGTCACGTTTTACCAACATTGTTTGCCTGCCAAACAGCGAGCAACCATGGACATCAGTGCAGCGAACTCACCCAATGATTTGGCCAATGCATTTGCTCGGTTCGTCCAACGGCGGTTTCGCATTCGCGAACCACTCAGCGTTCAATCGTCCATTGGAACTTTGCGTTCAAATGGTATGGCGGAGCTCGCCGTGGTGGCTGAAAAACTCATCAATCAGTCCAGCCGTGCCAAAAATGATGATCTCTCTTGGCTGAAATCCGATTTCGAGGAATTGATCGGTGTTATCGATGAAACCTTTCGACAGAAGTCCAAACCGCACATTCGAAAGCATAGTGATCTGCCAAATCGCCGCTTTATGCCGAACAGCTGGGTACTCGTCCTTTTTGCCTTCCATGCAACCGGCTCTTATTTGTTGGCCGATGATCCAAATGATCTAGCGCTCTCCTCAACAAAAATCCGATCTATTTTTCAAGCAGCCAACCGTGTTTACCAGGCGGCGGGCATTGAAGGCCTTGAACCTAGTCAATCGGTCAATCAATTCGCAGTCGCTGCAGTCAAATACCAAACGTTGATTGATTCGGGTATCGAAAACCCTAGGCTTTATCTGAACCTGGGTAATGCCCAAGTCCAAAGTAATCAAACCAGTCAAGCGATTGCCAGCTATTTGAGAGGTTTGAGATTAGATCCTGGGAACCGAACACTACGTCGAAATTTGGCCTATGCGCGGAAATCTACGGGGCACGAGGATGTGAAAAAGAACAACTTCACTGACTTATTTGGCTGGAATTCACAATCCCAACTTCTCAACGGGGTTTTCGTTGGGCTCGGCCAGGACGTTGTTTTTTGGTTGACCCTAATTTCATCCGCAATTTTTTGGGGTGCTCTCTCCGTCCGAATCATTGGAATTCGGATGCCTTGGCTAGGATTCGTGTTGTTCCTTTCCGGGTTGGTTCAAGCCGCCGGAATCGCACTACTATCAGCACCTGAATCCTCAACCGCGATCGCCGTCGTGACTTCAGACACAGTTGAATTACGAACCGGAGATGGTGACGAGTTTTCAGTGCTTGAAAGCATCGAATCGGCGAACGGGATGGAGCTACCCATCGTTTCCGAGCGTCAAAACTGGTTGTGTGTTCGGACGTCCGATGACACGACCGGTTGGATCAAAAAATCATTGGTCATCCAAGTCCAATAGGTTGACGTGGTTGGGTTCCGTTTCGGTTGACTATATCTGGTAGTTATCCGCCAAATTGGCCGCCGCCACCGGTTTGAAAACTATTGGTGTTTGAATTCGTTGCATTCGAACCGCCATTGCCAGTCTTGAGGTTCTGTTTTGGCGCCGTTTGAGGTTTAACGGGTGGCAGTTGGAAGTTTTGGCGGCTCGCGGTTGGGACCTGAGATGCGTTTTGGGAGCCACGCGCCGCTGGTTGAGTAATCGCGGGTTTGGATGGATCCCGAGGATTTTGAAAATGGGGCGCTCCATTGTCGATTGGAGGCTGAGTGTTGTTTCTTGCGGTTCTGTTCTGATTTCTAGCACGGCGATCAAGGCGATTGAAGCTCTGATTTGAAGGGTTAGGTTTCGCAGGTTGGGCAAGGCCCGGGTTAGATTGGAGGACCGGGTTCGTATTTGCGGATGAAGCGATGGATTGCGATTGTCGGACTAAGACGCTGTTGCGCTTTGCCACTTCATTTATCGACTTTGGCTTGGCAACTAGCATCGCGACAACTTGTTCTATCGGTTTCTGCGGCGACGAAATAGTCAGTGCATAGTCCGAAATGGCGTGATTATAATTCACGACCGTACCGACAAACCCTTGCAATGAAGTTCGCCAAGTCTTTCCAGCCTGCAACACGTTTGCCAATGCAATTTGACCGGCTGCAAAATCCTGTTTCGCCTGGTTTCTTGTTTGCTTGGCTTGTTCCGCGGACGTCGCTCGTTTGTCAATCAACTCATACGTTCGCGGCAGCATCTCATTGATGCCCTGTAACGTTGCCGGGATCAAGTTTCGTTCTGCGTACCATTGATAATGCGAGTTGTAACGCGTGACCAACGGCTGATTTAACGGTAGCGGTAACAGTTCTTGCGTTTTGCTGCGGGCGATTAGCTGAAGTTTGGCTTGCGATTTGGCAAGTTGAATTTCCGCCGCCAGCACATCATCCTGCGACATCACTTTTTCAGTTCGCAGCATCATTTGCTCTGAACGAGTACGCGGATTCGGGATTTGATTCAGCCAATCTGAGTAGGCAATTCGATTTTGCAAGGTTGCCCAATCGAAATAGGTCTCCCAATACTGTTGCACCATTGTCATTCGATGCTTCAGCGGAGTCGACGTCATCAATTCTTTTAGTGAAACCGGGACACCAGGCAATGGATGTTTGTTGGATGAAACATCATATCGTTCCAAAATCATGTTCGCTGGTTTGGTGGCCGCCTGGGATGGATTCTCAGGTTCTTGTCGTTTCGGCGCGTTAAAGTTGACCGGCCGAATGTCAGAAGTATCCGAAAAAGAACTCGAAATTCGTGGCGTTGTGATCTTTGAATCTTGGGAATCCGCGGTGGGAAGTGAAGGCACGATGGTCGGTCTCAGTTGCGCTGGTGAACTTTCACGCGTAGCGGACGACTGTTGGGTTGATGAAGATGGTCGTGCTGGCCGTTCAATGGGCGGCAAGAATTTAGAACTCGGTTGTCGAATCTGAGGCGCGATTTTGTTGGGATCCAGCAACTCTATAGGATTTTGCTTGGCAACCGGCCGGAGCGTTTGTTCGTTGACGTTTCGCGGTTGGGGTGGTTGAGGTTGCGTGTCGAAACCAGATTGGGTTTGCACGGGCATTGGGAACGTCTTGGGCTGAGGTTGGCTTGCGGTGCTTTCCTCGCGCAGGTCATTCACGTTGATTTCCGGCCGCGTTTGAATATCGGCGCGATTGGCAGGTTCAAAAGTTGGCTTGACGACTTTTGGCTGATCGCCGAATCGGGCAGGAGTCAGTTTCGGAATTTTGAAATTGTCTTGGCCAATTGCAAAACCGACCAACAAGACATTCGTAATCATGATTGGAATGAGCGCTCTAAAATGCATCCTTGCACCTGATTTTTACGGGTCGTTTGATTTAACAACTAATTTGGTGGGTTTGCATTAAATGGTCAATGTTGATCGACAAAGTGCTATCGCGTTAAACTGGAGGGCAACGGAATCCAATACTAGCGCAAGTTTCCAATACGAAATGCGCTGTAGCTGCAGTGGTAAGATACAAATTTAGGTTTGTTTATGGCGACAAAAGGTTCAAAAGGGGCGGTTCTTGCTGCCATCGGTGGAAATTCATTGGTCATGCTATCGAAGTTCGGCGGCTGGGCGTTTACCGGGTCGACATCGATGTTGTCCGAAGCGATCCACACGGCGGCGGACTTGTTGAATCAAATTTTGTTGTATGTGGGCATTGTCCGCTCGGGAAAATCTGCCGATCCGGATTTTGATTACGGTTACGCCGCTGAGCGCTATGTCTGGGCTTTGATTTCTGCGGTTGGAATTTTCTTTTTGGGTTGTGGCGTCAGTATTTACCACGGCTGCGAATCTCTGTTTAGCGAACATCATGAAGTGAAATCATCCATCTGGGCGATTGTCATTTTGGTTTTTGCTTTGGCGGTCGAAGGCTACGTCCTTTACGTTGCCGTCCAAGCCGTGCTGGAACAATCTGAAGGGAAGCCATTTTTCAATTACCTGAGGTCCGAAGCGGATCCCGCAACGGTAGCGGTTGTCCTGGAAGACAGCGCCGCTTGTTTGGGTGTTGTCATTGCAATGGGCGCGATCATTATGGCTCAAGTTACGGGCCACGCCTATTGGGATGCGATCGGCTCAATTTCGATCGGCGTTTTGCTGGGTGTGATTGCGATTTGGTTGATTTTCCGAAATACGCAGTTGTTGGTTGGTGCCAGTATCCCGCCGCAAATCCGGGACCAAGTTCGCCGCATCATCAATGCGAATCCCGCCGTCGAAGAAATCGTCGATATGAAGACGAGGATTCTGGATACCGAGACCTATCGAATCAAAGCTGACATCCGATTCGATGGCGAAGCGTTAGCGGAGAAACTACGCGCTCAAGTCGAGCAAGCCTATCCCAATATTAAGTCCGCTGCAGATTTACATCAGTTTGCCAGAGCGTATGCCGATGATGTTGTCGAGCTGTTGGCAGATGAGATCGATGCCATCGAAAAGCGAATACAGCAAGAAGTGCCCAAGGCACGGCACATGGATTTGGAAGCCGATTGATCAAACAAAACAGCCTTCAATGGCCTCGCTGATTTCCAGATACGAAGCGAGAATTTCGTGAGTCGGAGATTTTTTTGGCCGAACAACGGAAAACTCGCTGGCCGTGATATGAATGTTGGCGTCAATACCCAAGACGCTCATGGAGCAATGCGTCAAACCGGAATCGTAGTTCAACTCGATTCGACGATCTTCTCGCGCTTCAATTCGATCGATCCAAGTTGCCAAGTCAATCGGCTCCGTAAAGGTAAATTCGATTCGGTCAAACACCGAATCAAACACCGATGCAAAAACAGCCTTGCCAATGATCTCTGGATTTTCGATTTGTCGAATGGATCGCTCCCACCAAATCAGTGAAATGTCGTCAGGATCCAATTGGACGCCAACCGCATAAACGAAGTGGGGAGTTTCGATGACGCCCCAGCCTGGTTCAGGCTTGGATACCTTCGCTTCAACGCGTTTCAAGTTAAATTTTTTGCGCAACGCTTGGAAAACGGCTTCCACATCATCGTTGATGTCGTCTTCAGCTAACCTGGCAACGAATTCACCCGATCTCGGTTTCGAATTCTTAGGCAAAGCGTGCAGTCGACGGTCGAAGCCCTTCAAGTCTTGCACTTTTTGTCGACTCATCCCCACCAATGCAGATTCGGAAAAGCAATTGAAGGGCACGGCCATAGCGGAACGATGAAATCAAATTCGAGGCTGAAAGCCATGAATTCTAGTGAAACACAACTCTCAAATCGAGCCGAAACGATCGCCGCGCCGCTTTTCCAACACAAACAATGATTTCATGATTACCGCAACCCTAACGCCTAAGCGGCTCGACACAAACGATCAACAAGTTTTGATTGCGGTCAGGGAGGTGGTCCGCTTGCCGCAAGAAGAAACCCTGCCAGTTTCTTTCGTAAAACTGGCCGGAGGTGTCGATGCCATACGCTTCAAAAATTTTCCTTGCTGGAGTATCAGCCTGTTTTTTGATTAGCCGTGTTCGATATACGTTCAAAGTGCGCTGATCCAATAGTCCACCACCAAGCAAAATCGTATTGGACGCATGAGAAACGTGAGACACACCCAACGATGGGACAGCGCATTCGGTGGCCAACCAATCGTCCAAGGCCACCGTCATTGCATGGTCGTAACCGGACAGTCGATCCACTTCGATACCGTGATTGTGAACTGTATCCCAAAATCTGATCGCTGATGGAGAAATAGCAACTTTCGCTGGGATTCGAAACGAGATTATGCCGGACATGTTTTCTATTTGTGCGATAGAAACCTCTCAGTTGAAGTGATGATCCAGCTTTCATTCCGATGCGGAACACTACGGAGAGAAAACGGGAACATAATTGAAAGGGATCTGTAAAATGATGCAGGCCATCGCCGTTGCAAACTCGGGTCCCACGCGCGGGTCCTGCCACATTTCGCTCCCTCGTTTCTTTTCCAACAACTCGTCTCGAATGGCGGGAAACCAGCGGTTCCAGTAATGTGGACTTTGAATTTGAGCATGCCACATCGCTTGGACCGCGTAATAATGGGCATAGAAATAATTCATCGGACTTACCGTACGGGCATTTGCTTTTCCTGGTCGGCGTTCAAAAATCCATTTCAGTCCCTTTTCCACGCGCTCGCCTTCGTAGATTCCGGCACTGTAGTATGAGACAATCCCAGCGGCGGCCAAGGCGACCGTTTTTCGGCCTCCACGGCGGGTGTAATTGAAGCTGCCGTTTTCGTTTTGGCAGTCTTCGACATACCTCATGGTGTTCTCGCGCACCTCATTAGAAACATCGAAGCCAGCACTGTGGGCTGCTCGCAGTGCCATAATCTGGCAAACCGTGATCGAAAGATCAGCATCGCGCTTGACCGGTTGATAACGCCAGCCACCCTCGTGATTCTGAATTTCGCAGGTCAGCTTGATCGCCTGTGTCAACTTCTTTTTGACCGTTTCATTCGCACCCATGCCATAGACTTGACTCAAAAACAACATCGCGTAGCCGTGGCCATACATGTTGGAAGAGTACACTTCGGACTGGAGTGCGATATAGCCTGAATCTCTAACGTTTCGCAAAATGAAATCGGTACACTGACGGATATTGGAAGCGTATTTTCCGTCAATCGGAGACGAACCGGAACACATGAACGCCAGCCCCGCCAGTGCGGCTACCGCGACGCCACCGGAGTAACCCGATTGCCCAAATGCTCCGGCAAACCTCCCATGTTTGATCTGTTTTCTAGCTAATTGTTGCAGTCCAATTTGAATCGCCGACTTGGTCTTCGGAGTAATTAATTGGTCGACACCTAAAACCGATTCTTTTTCCTGCCGGCTTAACACACCGGCAAATGGTGCCGGAATTGTGATTCCAATTGAGGCAAGAAAGTCACGACGGTACATATCGACCCTGAAGCGTTTTAAAACTAAACCTCTAAAATTGTAACGGGTGTTTTACAAAATCCAAAAAACGCTCAGATTCCATTCGCAACCTCATGCTGCGAACTGACTTATGCGAACCGTCGGCGCTGCGAATCGTATCTTGTCTCTTAATTGTGACGGCGAGGAGCTAGCCGCCGTTTCAACCGCCAAAACTCGTGGCTATCGCCCTGCGGCTGACAAACGAATCGTTTTTGGCGTATTGATTTCACCTGATCTGAGCTATCCAACTCCCGTTGAATTCGAAAAAATGATACGTGCTGCCTTAGCGGATGTCCGCTAAATACGTTAGATCGTGATAGGAATAGTTCACCGAAGATGGACGAACTTTTAGAAAAGATTTGTTCCCTGGAACAATGGCTGGCGAACGAGGGCAAACGTGTCGTCAACTGGCCGTTGGCGTTGCTTGCGTTTCTCGTCTTGTTTGTCGTTTTATTACTGTCCAATTTTTGGGCACTTGGGAAACTCATACTGGGTGGTATTGCTGGGAAACCGCAGGTGAATTCCACGTTGGTCGATTTGGTAGATGACGAAAAACTGGAGTCCACGTTAACGGGTACAGAATACGTCTTACTCGATTTTTGGGCGGCGTGGTGTGGTCCTTGTGTCATGATGAAGCCAGCGATCGATGCGATTTCCAAACGCTACGGTTCCCAGTTAACGGTCGTGATGGTGGATGCCGGGACCCATTCTAAAATCGCCCAAAATTACTCCGTGGCAGGCTTGCCGACGCTGCTGTTTTTTCACAACGGAAAATTGATTGGCAGACACTCCGGAGCGCTCTCAGAGTCGCATTTGATCCAAGAAGTCGAAACGCGGTTTACGGATCTAAGGCCGATTGCAAAATCTTGAGTTCCGAATGAACATTCGCGAGACCGAAGTGTCCATCGATAAACGCAACCTTGAAAGCCAACGCAAGCGTCAGACGTAATCGCGAACACGGCGTGCGATGGCTTCGCCGAGTGCTTCTTTGACACTTTCGATGGTAACGCGATCGAAAACCTGCTGAAAGAATCCCGTAACAACCGCGCGAATGGCTTCAATGCGCGTGAACCCGCGGGACTGAGCATAAAAGATCAGTTCATCGTCAACGCGGCCACTCGTACTTCCGTGAGTACAACGGACGTCGTCGGCTTCGATTTCCAAACCAGGAATCGAGTCCGCTCTAGCGGCGGTCGACAGCAGCAAGTTGTCATTGCGTTGGTAACCATCGGTCTTTTGGGCACCTTCGTCGACTTTGATCATGCCCCGCCAAACCGTTCGCGATGTATCTTGCAATGCGGCTTTGTACAAGAAATCGCTTACGCAATGTGCCGCTTTGTGATGCTGCATCGTGTGGTAAGAAAGATGTTGTTTGTTTTCGGTGAACAGCACCCCGTTGACTTGGCAATTGGCGCCTTCGCCCACCATTTCAACATGCTGGTTGATTTTTGATAAACGCGAGCCCAATGCACCGGCAGTCCATTGCAATGACGCGTCTTTGCCAACGATCGCTTTTTGGTGTCCGAAATGCCAAACGCCTTGACCCCAGTCTTGTAAATTGACGTAACGCAGGTTGGCTCCGTCGCCGACGATTAGCTCGATGCCGCCGCAATGCATGCCGCCGGCCTCAACGTGCGGGCTTCGACATTCTGCCAAGAAAGTTGCTTCAGCTCCGTCCTCCAGGATGACCAGGGTATGCCCCAAATCGATACCGCCATCGGTCATTGCCGAGAGCGAATGGACCGGTTTTTCGAGGACAACGCCCCGGGGTACATAAAGGATGGTTCCGCTGGACCAAAAAGCAGCATGCAACGCAGAGAATCGGTCAAAACGAGGATCGAAGGCTTTGTGAAACCACTTTTGCAACTGGTCGCCATGCTCACGGAGAACCTGACGAGCATTGCCGAAGATGATTCCTTTAGCCGCAAGATCCGGATCAAATTCGCTGGCAACCGACACCCCGTTGAGTGACGCGGTATGACCCGCCAGCTCGACGCCTGCATTGAGCAAAGCCGACGGCAGCGATACCTCCACGTCATGAGGCATTGTGTATTTGTCCAACTTGAACATCCGGATGTCGGTTCGCATCCACTCTTCTTCTCGGCTGGTTGGCCAAGCAAGTTCTTCAAACCGATTCCAGGCTTGATTGCGAATTTCCGTCAGCCAAGTCGGTTCGTCCGCGGATTGGACAAATTGCTGGAATCCTGCGGTGTCAAAGCTAGTTTGGGTGTCGTTTGCTACGGTAGTCATATCTGTATTTTGGGTTGAGTCTCGACAAGCCGAAACCCGGTTCGGCTCGCGAGCGTGCTTGTGATTGAAGTTACTTCGATTGAGACTGAGGTGGATTAACCGACGGAGCCTTCCATTTGAAGTTGAATCAATCGATTCATTTCAACGGCATACTCCATGGGCAACTCTTTGACCAACGGTTCGATAAAACCGTTAACGATCATGGTGCTGGCTTCGGCTTCGCTTAATCCGCGACTCATCAAGTAAAACAGTTGTTCTTCGCCGATCCGAGATACACTGGCTTCGTGACCGATCGAGACATCTTGTTCGGCGATCTCAATGTAAGGGTAGGTATCGCTACGACTGTCCGGATCCAAAATCAATGCATCGCAAACCACGCTACATTTCGAATTCACGGCGCCTTTTTCAACTCTCGCCAACCCACGGTAACTGCTGCGACCGCCATTTTTGGAAATGGACTTGGAGATAATGGTGCCAGTCGTGTTGGGGGCACAGTGCACGAGTTTGGCGCCGGCGTCTTGATGTTGTCCCGCACTGGAAAACGCGATCGACAAGATTTCGCCGCGAGCCCCTGGCTCCATCATGTATACCGCCGGATACTTCATGGTTAGCTTGCTTCCCAAGTTGCCGTCGACCCATTCCATGACCGCGTCTTCATACGCAAACGCACGCTTGGTGACCAAGTTGTAAATATTGTTGGCCCAGTTTTGGATGGTGGTATAACGGCATCGGCCGTTCTTTTTGACCACGACCTCAACGACCGCCGAGTGCAAAGACTCGCTGGTGTACATCGGTGCTGTACAGCCTTCGACGTAATGAACTTGAGCACCTTCATCGACGATGATCAACGTTCGTTCGAATTGGCCCATATTCTCTTCGTTGATTCGGAAATAGGCCTGCAGCGGGAAATCGATCTTTACACCCTTGGGCACGTAGATAAACGAACCTCCCGACCAGACCGCGGAATTCAATGCCGCGAACTTGTTGTCTGTGGACGGAATGACTTTACCAAAATACTCGCGTAACAATTCCGGGTGCTCTCGAACCGCTGTATCGGTGTCGGTGAAAATCACACCTTTTTCGGCCAAGTCTTCTTTCAGGGATCCATAGATCACTTCGCTCTCGAATTGGGCTTTTACGCCAGCCAGGTACTTTCGTTCCGCTTCGGGGATACCCAATTTTTCGAACGTATCTTTGATTTCTTCAGGAACATCGTCCCAAGATTTACCCTGTTCGTTGGTCGGTTTCAGGTAGTAGAAAATATCCTGAAAATCGAGTTCAATATCGCCGCCCCATTCCGGCATAGGTTTCGATTCGAAAATCCTGAACGCTTCCAGTCGAAACTCTCGCATCCAATCCGGTTCATTTTTGATGTCAGAAATCTGGTTGATGATATCTTCGTCCAAACCTTTGCGAGCTTTAAAAACCGCGTTCGTTTGCGTTTTAAAATCGAACTTATTGATTTCCGTGGCTTTTAATTCTTGGCTTTCGGTTAAGTCTGTCGCCATGATTCTGAGTGCGGAAGAGCGAATCGCCGCATGCAACGTTTAAATTGCAAGACTTTGTTTCGCCGGCTCCGGTCCTTTCTTTTCTAAGATTCTAGTCTTGTACGATTTTGAATGATTAGCCAACCGGTTCCGCTTTGGCTTCGTCATTGACGAGTGCAGCTTCAGGGTATTGTTGTCGAATTCTGTCGTAACCTTGTGAATGCAATTCGTCAGCCAATTCTTTGCCTCCGGTTTCAACGATCTTGCCACCTAATATGACGTGGGTGTAGTTCGGAGGATTGTGTTCGAGCAATTTGTCGTGGTGAGTAATGATCAACAAGCCCATCTTGTTATGGCCGATTTCGTTAATACTTTGGCTGGCAAGTCGTACCGCATCGGCGTCTAAGCCTGAGTCGGTTTCGTCCAGGATCGCGAACTTCGGCTGCAGCATGGCCAGCTGCAAAATTTCGGCCCGCTTCATTTCACCACCGGAAAACCCATCGTTGACGTAACGGCGAGCAAATTCGCCGTCCATTTTCAATTGTTCCATTTTGTCCTTGATTTCCTTGCGAAACTCTCGCATCGGAATCAAGTCTTCTCCTTCCTTGCGATCAGGATTGCGAACGTTGGTGGTTGCATGGCGAAGGAAGTCAGCCATTTTGACACCCGGAATGGCGACGGGGCGTTGGAACGCATAGAAAATTCCTTCGCGAGCCCGTTCGTTGGGCTCCATGTCTAAAATGTTTTCACCATTGAGCAGGATTTCGCCTTGAGTCGGCTCGTAATTGGGGTGGCCCATGATCACCAAGCCTAACGTGGATTTGCCGCTCCCATTGGGCCCCATCAATGCGTGCGTTTCGCCTTCTTCAATTCTCAGGTTAACACCGCGAAGAATGGGCTTGCCTTCAATTTCAACGTGCAGATCTTTGATTTCTAGAATTTCAGACATATTCTTGTTCTTGAGTAATCAGTTATTTGTATTTTGATTAGTAGGTTTAAACGTGCAGCAGCGGTCACCGTCTTGTCGGCATTGGCAAAGCTCCAAAGCGCCACCAGTAACTTCGGAAAACAGCTGACGTTCCATTTCGCAAACGTCATGACTGTCGTTCGCCAAATCGGGATACGGACAAGCCAAGACCTTCAAAATAGGTAATCCGTTATTGTTTTCAACCGTCGTTGGAATGTTGCGTTCACCAAATAGCTCGGCAACCGATAACAATTTGTCTTCCAAATGTTGACCTTGAATTCGATCCGAATAACTGGCTGCCAATCGTTTACTGGCCCCTGCGATAATGGATCGCTTCAAATCTTGATCCTCCAACGATTGCACTTCTCGCCACAACGCATCGGCGAAATCGGCCAAGTTATTGCCAGTCGATTTTCTCCCCAGGTCGGTAACCTCGTACCGGTGATTCGGTCGACCGCGACCTTCGGACTCGCTCTGTCGATCAATCAGGCCCGCCGCCATCAAACGAGTCAACCGCTGTCGAACTGCGGTGGCCGTAACATGGAGATGACTTTCCAATTGGGCAATCGAACACGGGCCGTGTTCCAGCAACAGCTGAATAACGTCCTGTTCGTTCTGCGAGATTGAATTAACCATAGCCATATTGTCGGAGGAACCGCCGACATGATAGTAATTAAACCAATATTCGCAACAGAAAATGTGAAAAATATACTCCATTGCGTTTCACTCGCATTTTTCCGTGTGAAATTCAACCATTGGTAGCGCAAATCATTGACATTATTGAGGTTATTCCCATAGACTTTTGGGTTTTAGCAGGCACGGCTGCGATGATTGGATCTCAGACCATGGTGTTCGCAAAAAGCTAAATCAGACGAAATCGGAAAACGGAGAAACCGCGTGGGCGACAAGCTGACAAAAACAGAGAAGATTATGTGGGGCTCGCGAATTGGGGTCGTCCTCGCCGTTGCTGGATCCGCAGTCGGCTTAGGTAACTTTTTGCGTTTTCCGGGCCAGGCGGCCCAAAACGGCGGTGGTGCATTTATGATCCCGTATTTCATTGCACTGTTGTTGGTTGGCATTCCATTGGCGTGGGCGGAGTGGTCGATGGGGCGTCATGCTGGCGTCCGAGGATTCCATTCGGCGCCGGGGATTTTCGCGTCGTTGTGCAAGAACCGTTTTGCCAGCCTTGTCGGTGCATTTGCGCTGTTGATTCCATTGATGGTGTATACCTATTACGTGGTCATTGAGGCTTGGTGCCTAGGATATGCATGGCATTACTTGACCGGTGACATGATGGAGATTAGGGACGCCCAAGGCTATTCCGACTTCTTCAACGGCTTTACTGGAGCTACTGGAAAGGGCGACGCACTTGACCTAGGCAAATCACCGGTGCTGATATTCGTCGGGATTACATTCGTATTGAACTTCCTATTGATCCTTCGTGGCCTAACCAAAGGGATTGAATCGTTCTGCAAATTTGCGATGCCGCTGATGATCGTGTGTGCGTTGTGTGTATTGGCGCGTGTATTGACATTGGGTACCCCCGATCCGTCGCTACCGGAACAGTCGGTGGCCGGCGGTTTGAATTTCATGTGGAATCCCGAATGGTCAACCTTGATGAAGCCGGAAACGTGGATGGCAGCGGCGGGACAAATTTTCTTCAGTTTGTCGGTTGGTTTTGGCGTGATCATTAACTACGCCAGTTACGTCCGTCGCAAAGAAGACATTGCTTTGAGCGGTTTGACAGCAAGTGCCACTAACGAGTTTTTCGAAGTCTGTTTGGGAGGCTTAATCACGCTTCCAGCGGCATTCATTTTCCTTGGTGTTGCCGCCGGTTCTGCCGCAGAATCTGGCTTTGGGTTGGGTTTTACGGCGTTGCCCAACGTGTTTTCACAAATGCCTGGAGGCCGAATATTCGGATTCCTGTGGTTCTTTATGCTGTTTCTTGCCGCGATTACCAGTAGCTTGTCGATGTTACAGCCGGTCATGTCGTTTATCGAAGAAGGGCTTGGATTGACGAGATCGGGCGCGGCGACGTTGTTAGGAGTCGTTGCGCTTTGCGGCAGCGGTTTCGTCATTTATTACTCGCAAGGTTTAGGTGCTTTGGACACCATCGATTTTTGGGTTGGCACGTTTTTGATCGTCGTTTTGGCAACGATCCAGTCCATCATCTATGGCTGGGTATTTGGCGTCGACAAAGGCCACCAAGAATTAAAGGTTGGTGCCTTAATCAATGTCCCAGGGTTTATGCCTTTCATATTGAAATACATTACGCCGGTATTCTTGATCGTGATCTTGGTTACGACCATCAGGAATTCGAGTGGCGGATACATCGAAAAGTTCAACACGGATGAAGTCGCCAGAATGTCCGTGTTCGTGATCTTGGGAGTTCTAGCATTACTGGTCGTCTCAATATTGATTGCCGTTGGTCGCTGGTCCGCCCAGGGCCGATTTGATTTTAAAGACGACGACGCAAAATAGTTCAAATTGGAGGCTCAACCGATGACCACAGCAGCAATGACCGTAATGGCGGTCTCTGTCGGAACCATAGTGATTTTGTTCCTGTTTTGTATAACCAAAGTCTTGTTCTCCCCAGCCGCGGAGGACGACGATTAAATGCATTTTCATCCTTAAAAACCGTGTTTTCTGCCGCCTAGCAATTTAAATTGGTCAGATTTTATTCAATTCTGATTTTTTTTCTTATTGCACCCAAATAAAGCCTTCGGGCCCCCGAATAACTGAGGAAATACGAGCCTTTAGCGATTTTCAGGAGCCCGTCATGGCGTTTCATGTGCCGTTTTCACAAAGACCCTCTGGAGGTCAGTCGACACCTTCTCAACCCATATACATCGGTTTTGAATCTCCGCGACGTCGTCGACGTGAATTCAATTGGTGGGGCTTTAACGGCATCTTTTTGTTTTTCCTTTCGCTGGGCGCGTTAGCTCCGATCACGTTTTTGATTAGCTTGATGGGTTTACGGAAAAAACCTCGCGGCATGGCGATCGCCGGTACAGGACTCTCGTTGGTCGGGATGGCTGTGATGGCGGCCGTTGTAATCAGTGCGGTGCATCATGCGAAACACAAAGAGTTCAAACGACATATGGCGCGGCAAAACCGTGTGATTGCGAAGCAGGTCGAAGAAGGCCATGCCATTTTGGCTTATGCTGCCAGTGAATTTGAACAATTCCGTGACGATCACGACGGACAATTGCCCGCCGACTTAGACGGCAATGCATTGGCTCTTAAGCACCTGGATCCTTGGGAAAACGAAATCATGTACGAAATCGATTCGAAATCGGCAGGGCTGCGCAGCGCCGGACCGGATGGCGAGTTCTTTTCCAGAGATGATTTAACCTATCGAATCAACGGCACGACTCACCAAGAAGTCTTATTGCCGATTGAAAAGGGGGAGGTCGCCGAGTAGATACCGATCGTGTTACTCTCGACGATATCGGAACACTTTCACCCATCGGTATTCCCAACGAATTTGCCATATCAGTAACCGGGTGTATATCCGGTCCTAAAACCCGAACAATACGAGCTTCCAGCACCAACGCTGTGAAGCTTTTTTCGTTTGTATGGCGATAACGCAATCAACGGATTTTTACATTTGCCAAAGGACGGTACGAAATGTCGATTAAGCCTGTTTTCGTTTTTGCTTGCATTTTGGTTACAGTCGGTTTCGCGGACGTGACTTTGGCTCAGCGAGCAAAAATTCGCTTGAATCAGGATTTTCGGTATTTGGGCGGGTTTCAGTCCGCAGGATACCACTGGCGAAATCCTGGTCCCTGTATCGGATACTACAATCCTTACTCTCAGCACAATTCGTATTTGAAAAGCGGTGGGATTCCACAAGGTGCCGAACTCTACCTGCGTAGCGGCTTAAACCACTCGCCAATGACGATCCACCAACCGAGCGCTTTTGAAATGGGACCGGCTCCGGGCGTTGGAGCGCCCATACCAAAGGGCAATTCGGTACCCGCATTCATCGATGATTCACCCGAAAAAGAATTGCCGCCGGCTGACCTGAAAAGTCTTGAAGAAGAGGTCCAATCCATCTTGGATGACAAACCGCAGTCGAACCAAAAAGAAGCTCCACAAGATTCAACCAAGGTTCCCGCGGACGAATCGACGACATTGTGGAACGGCTATAATAAGAACGTTCATCGCGGAGTATCAATGCCCCGGCGGGTAGGCGATCAAAATGCTCGAACGGGACGAACCAACTATCAGAACCAACTGAGAATGCGTATTCAGAGCAACCGCTAATTGAGATTAGATGGTCATTTGAATTTCGTCCAACTGGGGCTACCGTTCGCCGATCCGGTGCCGACTCAACGCGATCTGACCGCCGAAACAAGTGGCGACATCCATTCCCGGTTGTTGGCCTCGTTTTCTGTAGCTGAAACGGAGGGTCATGCCTTGCTCAGTTTCCAAATATTGGTTGGGTAAGGGGCTCATATCAGGCTCGCATTCAACGATTTGAATGTCGTCGGTATTGGGTGCATCGGGCAGATTGATGTTGGTCCAAGATCCGGGTGAAGGCGGCTGAGCAAATAGCTGATGAAGTACTTTTTGCACAACGGACACCTGCTTGTCCCATGAAAACGGTTTTGAATAAACACGTCGATACTGAGACAATGCGATTGCAGGGAAGCCTAAGATTGTCGCTTCTCTTGCCGCCGCAACGGTTCCTGAATAGTAAATTTCGACTCCCATATTGGCCCCATCGTTAACACCAGAAAGGACCCAGTCGAACTTGGTGTTCAAGCTTGCTAGGGCGACTCGAATGCAATCGCCTGGAGTTCCGTTGACTTGGAATTTGCGGTCGTCCAAGGCCTCGAATTCCAAAGGATTGTCGAATGTGAGTTTGTGGCTGACTCCGGACTGTTCGACTTTAGGGGCGACAACCGTTGTCTTGCCAAACCGGCTGGCAACGAGGTCGAGAAGTTCTAAGCCCGGAGCACCGATACCGTCGTCATTGGTGATAAGAATATCCATACTTTCAGCAAAGTTTCCAATGGTTAAAAAATGTTAACGAAAAGTCCCGATCCAAACTCCCAAGCAATTACAATTCACGACTTGAGTTGCGTTGGGATTCCTTTTTTCGTTTTCGAAAATCCTAAAACGAAGTCGTTGAATTCACGATACATTTAAACGAGCCGGACCCGTTTTCTGGCAGAAATTCTACGAAAATTCGGTGACAAAACATGGTTTGCGACAATGTTGGATCGTGAGATAATACTTCATTTGTTGCCACAAACATGCCCAGCAAAATGTGCGGCGACACGTAACTTTCAATTAGATTGAAGTTCGCGAGATTCATGGATCAGTTGGCAGGTCATTCAGAGAGTCCAGAGGCGCTTCGAAAGGAGTTGTTGGGCTCATTCAATGAATTCGAGCTGTCGTTTCGCAAAAACTATCCAGTTTTGTGGCTTACAACATTACTGGGCCCCGCCGTTGTGACGGTGGTGTTGCTCGTGTTCTTGGGCATCGTCGTGGATTGGACCTATCCTCAAAAGCTACTTTCCCACGCATTTTTAACCGCGGCCTTTTTGGGACGGTTTGTAATCTTGGTTGGTATGGAGGGCGAGACGCATGAGCAATTTGACATCACGTTGCAGCCCTATGAGATCTTTGGCCTGGTCACGTACATGGATTTTATGACAGCCATCTTCGTGGCGTTTCATATGGGGATCTTGTTTCGACTTCCTTACATTGGTGAAAAAATCGCGATGCTCGTTTGGGACGGCAAAACGCTCTTGAATGCCCATCCTTGGATCAAGCGGATGGCTTTTTTGGGTTTGGTGATGTTTGTGATTTTTCCGACGTCGACTACCGGAAGTATCGGGGGCTCAATTTTTGGGCGATTGCTGGGAATGAGCCGCTGGCTAACGGTCGGTGGCGTTCTACTGGGCAGCTTACTGGGCAACGGCTTGATGTTTGCATTTGCTAAACAGATTAATCAATACGTTGACCCTCAGAATATTTGGATCAAGGTAATCGGCATCGTGATCCTTGTTTCGTTGGTGGTTCTAATAGAAGTGCGCTATCAAAGAACTAAGAAAAAGTACTTTGTGAAACCGGACGCATCGGAATCGTGAGTCGCTGGTCGGAACTGAATCGCCAGATTATTGAATGCCGTCGATGTGGACGTTTGGTTGATCATTGTGAAAACGTGGCCAAGGTCAAGCGCAAGTCTTATCGCGAAGACGATTATTGGGGCAAGCCAGTACCGAACTTTGGGAAATCAAGAGTGTCACTGTTGATTGTTGGCTTGGCTCCGGGCGCACACGGTGCAAACCGAACCGGCCGAATGTTTACCGGTGATCGCAGTGGGGATTGGTTGTATCGTGCCATGTATCGCCAGGGTTTTTGTACGCAACCTAATTCAGAATCGCTGGACGACGGCCTAAAGCTGGTCGATTGTGCAATCACATCCATTTGTCACTGCGCTCCACCAGATAATAAACCCAACACCGCCGAAATCGCGGCTTGTTCAATTTACTTGGAAGCAACGGTGGAAGTATGCCGCCCCAAGGTCATCCTGGCGCTCGGCGGGATTGCCTGGAACGGAGTGCTCCGGTTTGCCGCATCACAATCGTGGTTGCAACCACCACGTCCCAAGTTTTTCCATGGAGAGCATATTGCCTTGCGGTCTGGTCGTCATCCGATTGGTTTGATTGGATGCTATCACCCGAGTCAACAAAACACGTTTACTGGGCGACTAACCGAGGAAATGCTGGATTTACTATTCCAGCAGGTCCGCCAAGCAATTGACAATTGAATCATCGATGCTCGCATTTCTGCGTCGATCGTCTAAACTCGATAGTTTTCGAAGTCGACCCAAGACTTATTGGTGTCGCCGATGCCATCGCGATGTCAACGATAAGACAATATTCCGACTCTCTTATTCGACGTACAATTATGAAAGACGAATTGCCTCTTGATGAGTTAGCCGAGGCACCGGATCTACCGGTAGCGATTTTGGATGAATTTGGGCCACCGATGAAACGGTATCCCAACGTTTCGCCAATTGCTGCCGAGGCCTATTCGCCGGTAGCGATGTCGATATTGGCTTTTGACGAATCGGATGAAACCAATCGCCATTGGCTGGTCGCTGGAACGGTGGGCGTGTTCGGATTGCTTGTCATCGCTCTACTTGGTTTTTCTGCTTATGTTTTGGGACGCAACAACTCCGAAAACGAAACGGAATCCGACCGCATTGTCGAGAATCGAGCGTTTCAGAATCGGAACGATTTGAACATCGACAAAATCAATCAGTCTGAGCATCGAAGAAGATCGGAACAAAACGCGGCTCGGACCAATACGCGACCGACCCCGAGCAACCCCTTACCAAGTTCGCAGATGGGGCGATCGAGGAAAATGGGCCAGGAAAATTCCAGAATCAATGAAGTTGTCGAGCAGCACCGAGAGCAAATGCGGCAGGCCAACGAAAGATATATGAAACGCCAAGCAAGACGAAAGCCCTCGGTTTTACCCGCCCGACCATCGGGGGCAGATGGCCTGAATGACGAATCTCTTAAAGGGCACGCCCATGCCATTTTCGATTCTGCGTTTGGCGGTGACGATGCTGTTGATCGTGCGTCGGCCCCCTTGGAAGCGTCAAAAAAAAATCGGTATGAAGAGATGCTAAAGAAGTTCAAGAAAAATGACCCGTTCGGCGGGTAAACGGGGCTCAGTCATAGTCGTCTGGAGTGCATTGCAAATGATTGGGGCGAGCAATAGAACCACTTTGTTCCCAGAGGCGATCCAAGTATTGAAATTTTGAATGTTGGTTGGCCGGTCATTCGGATTGTCTGGGTGGTTTTCGACAATGAATCTGAATCTTCAGCAATTGTCGGATTTTCGACGTTTTTTCTCACGTTGCGGTACCACGCGGTCTGA
Source organism: Mariniblastus sp. (assembly GCA_965263475.1). GTDB lineage: Bacteria > Planctomycetota > Planctomycetia > Pirellulales > Pirellulaceae > Mariniblastus. The sequence continues at coordinate 3,604,463 of OZ253677.1, read as the reverse complement.
CATTTAGATAAATTCACGGTTGTCCCACGTGTATGAATTAACTGCTGCTTAGTCGTCGAAAAATTCTGCCGATTTCGAAACTGATTCTACTTTCAATATCAGCAAGCCATGAACGTTTTTAGCCTTGATTACATCGACAGGCTTTACGAAGAATATCTGCAGGATCCGACCTCCATTCCAATCGAGTGGCAGGCTTACTTTTCCAATTTTGGAACTGGCAATGGCAGCCCATCGGCGATGCCCAACCTGTCCTCGCCAGTCCCGATATCCAGTGCATCGAGTTCTTCTGAACAACCTGAACGCAGTCGCGTGATCCAATTGCAAGACCGAGTGGATCAGTTGATTCGCGGTTTTCGTGTCCGTGGTCACTTGGAAGCCAGAATTGATCCGTTGGGAATGCCGCGGCCGACCAATAGCGAATTGAATCCAGAGTCATATGGTCTGTTGCCCAGTGATTTTCAAAAGAAGTTTTCGGCGCGCACGATTTTTGGTGACAACTTCAAAACCTTGGAAGAAATCGTCGAGCAACTGCGGCATACGTATTGTCGTTCGATTGGCGCGCAGTTCATGCATATCGATGACCATGACGTAAGGACATGGCTGCAAACGCGAATGGAGGGCAGCAAAAATCGGCTTGAGTTGTCTCGGGATCATCAATTGCGGATTTTGACGAAATTGACCGATGCCGTGATTTTCGAAGAGTTTGTCCGTAAAAAGTACGTTGGTGCCAAAACGTTTTCGTTGGAAGGTGCGGAGTCATTAATTCCGTTGCTAGACCTGGCTTTGGATCAAGCCAGTCAACAGAATGTCAAGGAAGTGGTTCTTGGCATGGCGCACCGCGGGCGATTGAATGTGCTTGCCAACATCATGGGAAAACGCGGGCAGAATATTTTCTGGGGATTTGATGATCCGGACCCGGAAATCATGCGTGGCCGTGGCGATGTCCTTTATCACTTGGGCCACAGCAGCGATTATACAACTAGCTGTGGGAAACAGATTCATATCTCACTGTGCTTTAATCCTAGCCACTTGGAATTTGTCAACGCGGTTGCTTTGGGGCGATCTCGAGCAAAACAAGATCACAGTGGTGATCTGGCGCGCCAGAATTGCATGACCGTTTTGATTCATGGTGACGCGGCATTTGCAGGAGAAGGCATCGTTCAAGAAACTCTGAACTTGAGTCAGTTGAACGGTTACCGCACCGGCGGAACGCTACATGTGATTGTCAACAACCAGGTGGGCTTCACCACCGATCCGGATGAGAGTCGTTCGACGACTTACGCCAGCGATGTGGCCAAGATGCTGCAGATTCCGATTTTCCACGTCAATGGCGAAGACCCCGAAGCAGTCGCACAAGTTGTCAAATTGTCAATGGAGTTCCGCAAGGAATTCCAGCGAGACGTCGTGATTGACATGTATTGTTACCGTCGATTGGGACACAACGAAAGCGATGAACCGCGATTCACCCAGCCCTTGATGTACAAGGCAATCGACGCGCGGCCCACGGTGCGGGACAGCTATCTTAAACGGCTGCTCAAGATGCAAGAGGTGTCGGAGGAAGAAGCCGACGAAATTGCGGAAACCAGGCGGACAAATCTGCAGCAAGAGTTTGATGCAGCCAAGGTCGAAAAGTTTTCCCCTGATAATCAGGCTGGGGCTGGTCTGTGGGAAGGGTTTTACGGTGGCAAAGAGCGGGACGACGATCACGAGAACACTGGCGTACCAACTGGCAAATTGACTTATGTAATTAATCAGCTGTCTGAAATGCCCAGCACGTTCAACTTGAATCGTAAACTGCGAAGGGGTTTGCAAAGCCGCAAAGAGATCGCTGATGGAAAACGTCCTGTGGATTGGGCGACGGCCGAATTGGCTGCGTTTGGTTCGCTCGCGGTTGAAGGGCACCGCGTGCGTTTAACGGGCCAAGACTGTGGTCGCGGCACGTTCAGTCAACGTCACGCTGTTCTGACGGATTCGGAAGACGGCAGCCGCTATTGCGCTTTGCAACATTTGTCCGACGACCAAGCACCTGTCGAAATTTTCAACAGCCCGCTTTGCGAAGCTGGAGTGTTGGGTTTTGAATACGGCTATAGTTTGGATTCACCCAACGATCTGATTTTATGGGAAGCCCAGTTTGGCGATTTTTGGAATGTCGCTCAAGTAATTGTTGACCAGTTTATTACGACGGCCGAAGACAAGTGGATGCGATTAAGTGGGCTGACGATGTTGCTTCCACACGGATTTGAGGGAGCTGGACCGGAACATTGTAGCGCTCGGATTGAGCGATTTTTGACGCTGGCCGCAGAACACAATATACAAATTGCGAACCCGACCACGGCAGCCCAATATTTTCATCTGTTGCGACGACAGGTAAAGCGCAAGTGGCGAAAGCCGCTCGTTGTGTTGACTCCCAAGAGCCTGCTTCGCGAACCGTTAGTGATGTCGCCATTATCCGATTTTTATGATGGCTCGTTTCACCCCGTTTTGCCGGACAAGTTAACACGTGCAGCCGGTCCCAAACGCGTGTTGATCGCGTCCGGTAAAGTTGCGATTGACTTGGAAAAAGTACGGGAGTCGGAAGGACGGGACGATGTCGCATTGATTCGTATGGAACAACTTTATCCATTCCCCGAAAAACAGATTCGGGAAATCTTGCAACAGTATCCATCGGACACACCCGTTTTTTGGGTTCAGGAAGAACCGCGCAATATGGGGGCTTGGTACTTTGTCAAAGTCAAATGGGACGAATTCGGGCTGTCATCGAACTGGCCTCTAACAGGCGTCCATCGTCCAGAATCTGCTAGTCCATCGACTGGTTCGAAAAAGTCACATCGTATGGAACAGGACGAATTGCTTAGCGCCGCCTTGGGTGCGAAGTCGACGATGCGTGAAACCAACACGGCCGGAGCTTAGGAAAACGAATAAACGAGAAATACTATGTTCGAAGTAAAAGTACCAGAGTTTGGGGAATCCATTCAAGAAGTCCAGGTTGCGGTTTGGCTGAAACAACCCGGAGATTGGGTAGAACGTGATGAAGACATTGTGGAGCTGGAGTCGGAAAAGGCGTCACAGGCATTGGCGTCGCCCGAAGCGGGAGTTCTCAAAACGATTTGCGTTTCTGAAGGCGAGTTTGCCAACGTCGGCGCCGTGTTGTGCGAATTAGAACCCGGCGAGAAACCGGCCAGTGCTTCCGGTTCCGCGGCGCAAGCCGCTCAAGTCGGTGGTGGCACAACGGCTGTCCAGGATGCGCCCGCAGGCACGGATACCAATTGGATCATGCCAGCCGCCGAACGTGTCCTCAGTGAATACAAAATCTCGGCTGACGCGATCACGCCAACAGGTCCTGGAGGACGGCTGCAAAAAGAAGATGTAATGAAATACATTGAGGCTAAGGGATTGAAGCCGGGCGGAGTATCACCTGCACCAAGCAAACCAGTGGCGACTCCGGCTCCGACTGGAGCCGGCGGAACCCTAGATTGGGAAGCGGAAATGGGTGACTTGGGTTTTGTCCGCGAAGAATCTTCCAAGCCAATGAGCATGATTCGACGAACGATTGCGTCGCGGTTGGTCGAGGCACAGCAAACCGCAGCTTTGTTGACGACGTTCAACGAAATCGATATGAAGCCGGTGATGGACTTGCGGAAGAAATACAAAGAGCAATTCCTTAAGAAGCACGGCGTGAAATTGGGATTCATGTCGTTTTTTGCGAAGGCTTCTGTGGAAGCGTTAAAACGTTTTCCAGCGATCAATTGTGAGATTCGTGGGACCGATGTGATCTCGCGCAATTACCACGACATTGGCATCGCGATTGGTGGCGGTAAAGGGCTCGTCGTGCCGGTCCTTCGCAGCGTAGAACGGATCAGTTTTGCAGACATCGAACGAAAAATTGGTGAGTTCGCCGAATTGGCACAGGGTAACAAGATCAAACCTGCTGATTTGGTCGGTGGCACTTTCACCATCAGCAATGGTGGCGTCTATGGCTCGTTGTTGTCGACCCCCATCGTCAACCCACCTCAAAGCGGGATTCTTGGCTTGCACTCGATTCAAGAGCGACCTATCGCTCTCAATGGTGAAGTTGTGATTCGACCAATGATGTACATTGCTTTGACGTACGATCATCGAATCGTTGACGGCCGGGAGGCCGTTGGATTCTTGAAAACCATCAAAGAAGTCTTGGAAGAGCCTGCCCGCTTATTCCTTGAAGTTTAATCGATCGCTGCGGGAGGTTGAGGCTCTCGTCGAAACCGATCAGTGTTTTTGTTTCGGCGGAGCCTCAACCTCCCGATTCTCATGGCGATGGATTTGATGTCTAAAAAGTTTGATCTGGTAGTGTTGGGTGGTGGCCCCGGTGGCTACGTGGCTGCGATTCGAGCGGCTCAGTTAGGTTTGTCGGCGGCCGTTATCGACGAGAATGCCAAGTTCGGTGGCACGTGTTTACGGGTCGGGTGTATCCCTAGCAAAGCACTGCTGGAGTCGAGTCATATGCTCGTTGAAGCCCGCGACCACATGTCTTCGCACGGCATTCAAGTGGGCGATGTTTCGGTGGACTTGGGCGCGATGATGTCGCGCAAGACTAAGATCGTCGACACGTTGACCAGTGGCATCAATATGCTATTGAAAAAGAACAACGTCACAGCTGTTGTCGGGCGAGGAAGAATTGTTGGGGCTGGTAAACTGGAAGTGACCGGTGACCAACCTCAGACTATCGAGGCCGACAAAATTGTGGTTGCCACCGGTAGCGTTCCGTTGATGCTGCCAGGTATCGAATACGATGGTGACTTCGTCGGCGACAGTACGACAGCCCTGTCGTATGCCGCGGTTCCTGAAAAGTTAGTGGTGATTGGTGGTGGGTACATTGGCTTGGAATTGGGCAGCGTTTGGAGTCGGTTGGGCAGCGAGGTGATTGTCCTGGAAGCAATGGACAAAGTCTTGGCCGGGCTAGATGGCGAAATCGCCAAACACGCCACGCGTACTTTCGAAAAACAGGGATTGAAGTTCGTCACGGGGGCCTTTGTTGAACGTGCTGCTCGCCAAGGCAACGGATGTATCGTGAAGTGTCGCGACATGGATCCGATCGAGTGCGATCGCGTCCTGATGTGTGCTGGCCGGGTTCCCAATACGGACGGAATCGGTTTGGAGTCCGTCGGCATCGATACTGATCGACGAGGCTCCATTTTGGTCAACGATAATTTCGAAACCAAAGTCCCTGGTATCTTTGCGATTGGAGATTGTATCGGCGGGGCGATGTTGGCGCACAAGGCATCTGAAGAGGGAATTGCTTGCGTTGAGAAAATGGTTACCGGTTACGGCCACGTCAATTACGACGCGATCCCAGCGATCGTTTACACCCATCCAGAAATTGCTTCGGTTGGCAAAACCGAAGAGCAGCTCAAAGAAGAGGGGGTTGCGTATCGAAAAGGGAGTTGCCCATTCGGAGCCAACGGTCGGGCGCGAGCCATTGGTGATGTGGAGGGTCGAATCAAAGTATTGGCCGACTTAGAAACGGATCGAATTGTGGGCGTTCACGCGATTGGCAGTCATGCTGGTGACCTGATCGCGGAAGCGGCGGTCGCCATGAACTTTGGCGCGACCAGCGAAGACTTGGCTCGCTGTTGCCACGCCCATCCAACATTGTCCGAGATCATGCAAGAAGCCGCTTTGGCCGTCGACGGTCGTGCGATTCATACTTAGCCGAATGGATCCACGAGGCCTGAATTGCAACGAAATAGCCCCAGATCACCAAAACGTGTCGTCAGTTTCTAGTTGGTCATGGACAATCATCTCGACCTTCCTGGGGTTAGCACTTTCGTTCGCGTTTCAAAACCCCGTGATGTGTGCCTTACTGCCCTATTTGGTCACTGTATTTAAACCGTTCGCGACGGCTTTGTGGTTGTTCCATCATGACGATCACAGAAAACGCGCCTGGATTTGTTTTTCAGCATACATCGCTTTTGGTTATCTGCTGGGCTCAGTCATGGCAGTGGCTTCGTTGGCCATTTACGTCCAAGTCATGAATGCATTGGGTCAGCCGATTCGCAAAGACTTGTTGAACGCGACGGCGCTGGCCGCGACGCTCGGATTGTGTGCGACTTCGACGATTGGTGCGATTGGAATTTTTGGTGCTTGGTATTGTCGAATTCGCGTTTGGATTTCGCCGGATTTGCGGCGGGAAAGTGGCGATGAGTTTGAAAATTTGTCGTCGCAGCGACAATACCGACAAGGCAACTACGCCATTTATGTTGTCCCTCTATCAATGTTTTTTCCAGTTTTGTCCGCCATCGCCTGGGGAGTCGCGATCGCGACGAAGCCACCGCATGGATTCATCAACAACATCGTGACTCCGATTATTTTGTTGTTGTTCGTCCCAGCGGTGTTGATCACGTTTTATGCTTGTTTGTCCAACCGAATCATCGCCCGGCATCCGTCAGAATGCTGGACAGACGCCGACGTTTCAGCCGACCGTTTCAGCCGACCGTTTCACACCAACGTAAGCTCCTCTAACAATCGCTACATGCCACGGCTCTTGGCCATCGCTTCTTCAGCTTTTTGAATGTACATCGGGTCGCGCGTGCCTTCAAACGCACGTTGATATGTCACACTCAAAGCCGACCAGTTGAACGTATCGTTGGGTTCAATCTCGACGGCTTGTTCACCGTGGTAACAAGACTTCTCATAATCTTGCAAATGGTGGTACAAGACGCTCAGTCCCAAATGGCCGCGGACAAACGTCTCGTCTTGCTTGATTGCTTCGTGTAATTTATCGGCGGCTTCCTGGTACTTGCCTTCGTTCCGCAACTCGTCGGCTTCTTTTTCGAGCGTCAAAATCTGTTCGTTCATATTTTACTCCAACAAAAAGCAGCGAGTAAGTTTAACTCACTCGCTGCGTGAATATGTCTTACCGAATCTCCTATTATTCGGTGATCAATCGGTTTTTATCAACCACTAATTGCCGCCTGGGCGGCCGCCAAACGGGCGATTGGAACGCGATAGGGGGAACAGCTCACGTAATCGAGTCCGGTTCGAACGCAGAATTTAACGCTCTCTGGTTCACCACCGTGCTCGCCACAAATCCCGCATTTCAAATCGGGCCGTGTTTTACGACCGTTTATCACCGCCAATTCAACCAATTGACCAACGCCTGTTTCGTCGATGCGTTGGAACGGATCGAATTCCAGGATTTTTTGGTCGATGTAATCGGGTAGGAAAGTACCAATATCATCGCGGCTGTAACCAAACGTCATCTGTGTCAGGTCATTGGTACCAAAGCTAAAGAACTCGGCCGATTCCGCCACTTGTTCTGCGGTCAAAGCAGCTCGTGGGATTTCGATCATCGTGCCGACCAAGTATTTCAACTTGGATTTCTCTTTCTTGATGATTTCGTTCGCGACGCGACGCACAATTTTTTCGAGGTGATCCAACTCCGCTTTGGTCCCAATCAAAGGAATCATAATCTCGGGTAGCACCTTGACACCTTTCTTGGAAACTTTGACAGCCGCTTCAATAATCGCTCGCGTTTGCATTTCGCACAAAACAGGGAACGTGATACTCAATCGGCAACCCCGGTGACCCAGCATGGGGTTGAACTCGTGCAGTTCAGCAACACGCTCTTTTACCTTGGCGACGGAAACCCCCATTTCCTTGGCCATTTTCTTCATGTCGGCTTCATTGTGAGGCAAGAATTCGTGCAATGGAGGATCCAATAGACGAACGGTTACTGGGGTTCCATCCATCGCTTTGAAAATGCCCTCAAAGTCCTTGCGTTGGTGGGGAAGTAGACGATGGATCGCTTTGTTTCGATCCGTTTCGTTGTCGGCCAAAATAAATCGACGAACGTCGGTAATTCGATCACCTTCAAAGAACATGTGCTCGGTACGACACAGTCCGATTCCCTCTGCCCCAAATGCTCGCGCGTTCTTGGAGTCCGATGGCGAGTCAGCGTTAGTTCGAACATCAATTTTGCGGAATTTGTCGGACCATTCTGATACCTGCTCGTACATTTTGAAAATCCAGTGCTTTTGAGCAGCCTTCTTTCCATCAATCAACGCCGCAACGACGGGAGATGACTCACTGGGGATCTCGCCGGCGTAAACGCGTCCGGTTGATCCGTTCAACGAAATAACATCGCCTTCTTTGAACGTTTTGCCATTGGCAGAAATCGCACCTTTTTTGTAATCGATCTTAAGGTCGCCGGCACCGCAAACACAACATTTGCCCCAACCCCGGGCGACGACCGCCGCATGTGAAGTCATACCACCGGTGCTCGTCAAAATACCTTCCGCCGCTCCCATACCGCCGACGTCTTCGGGAGAAGTTTCATGACGAACGAGAATCAACTTTGCCGATGGATCTTTCTTTTTAATTTGCTCCGCCTTATCGGGGTTTAAAACAATGGCTCCCACGGCCGCCCCGGGACCAGCCGGCAACCCAGTAACAAACGGGGCTTTCTTGGCTTCTTCGGTCGCGTTGAAAATTGGGAACAGCAATTGTTCCAGGTCGCTTCCGGTCACCGTTTGAATCGCTGATTTAGGGTTCAAAAGTTTCGGCTGCTTGTCACCAGAAATGACATCAAGGCCGGTGGCCATCTCAACCGCCCAGCGAATCCCGGCGATTCCGACACGCTTCGCGTTTCTAGTCTGTAGCATATACAATTTGCCCTGTTGAATCGTAAATTCAACGTCTTGGGGGTATTTGTAGTGCTTTTCCAAACGTCCCATGACCTTAAGGAGTTCTTTGCCCGCTTTTACTAAGCCTTTGTCTGATTCTTCAACGATTTCGTCCAGGTTCTTGGGAGTTCGAATGCCGGCGACCACGTCTTCGCCTTGAGCGTTGACCAAGTATTCACCCATCGGCTTCGCTTCACCCGTTGAGCCATCGCGAGTAAACGCCACACCGGTTGCACAATCGTCCCCCATGTTTCCAAACACCATGGTTTGAACGTTTACAGCCGTCCCAATCAAACCTGTGATCTTATTCAAGACGCGATATTTTACCGCGCGTTCACTTTGCCAAGAATCGAAAACGGCGTTGATCGCCAATTCCAATTGCTTCATCGGGTTTTGCGGGAATGCTTCGCCGACATGTTTCTTGTAGATGTCTTTGTAGATACCGACAAGTTCTTCGAGCTGTTCCGCCGTCAGGTCGGTATCTTGAGCCGCTTTGTACTTCTTCTTGAGTTTGGTAATCGCTTCTTCAAAGTGATGATGCTCGAGCGTAGAACTGGGCCCCATCACGACATCACCAAACATATCGATGAAACGGCGGTAGCAGTCCCAGCCCGCGCGTGCGTTGTCCGTTTTTGCGATGAATCCATGAACTGATTTGTCATTCATGCCTAAATTCAAGACTGTATCCATCATGCCAGGCATGGATTGGGCGGCACCACTTCGAACCGAAACCAGCAATGGGTTTTTGCCATCGCCCAACTTTTTGCCTTCCAATTTTTCAAGCTGAGCCAGCTTTTGCTTCACTTGTTGCATCATTTCTTTTGGATAGCTGCCTTGCTGTTCGTAAACCGAACAGGCTTCCGTTGAAATTGTGAACCCCGGAGGAACAGGAATGCCTGCGTTTGACATTTCCGCCAAGTTGGCGCCCTTGCCACCAAGGGTTTCACGCATCGTACGATCACCGTCGGTCGCGTTTTTTCCACCACCAAAAAAGTAAACGAATTTTTTTGCCATTTTGTTTCTCAATCCAGTTTGTATGTTTGTTGATGATGAAGGCGCACTTACGCCACATTTAAATTTGCTGTATTCAACTTCGAAGTCCCGGGAGATTAAGTGGTCGCCGATAAAGAAAGAGGTCATGCCACGCTGCCCGGAAGAGCCAATAAGTTATCAGCAAGGCTGATAATGGTAAAGAGTCACGCATTGATACTCGTATTACCTTCATTAACGCTGGCCATTGGGAGATATTCCAGCGTTAACTTCGTTTTAATGACAACGGCAAAGCAATTTTCTCCGACAATGGAACTAATCCAATGAAGCGCTATTCTGCATTATTGAAAGAGACCTGGTGGCTTTGGGTCACGCTGATCCCGCTGGGTTGTGTGATGGGAGTGATGGTCTCACCAGTCTTCTTTATCACAATTCCCATTTGTTTCGTTGCGTTCGTCTACTTTGGGATCATGCGATACACCGAAGATGGCAAACACAAGGGCGACCTTGGGGACTGAGCCTTTGAAGATCACCTGCCCGGCGTGTTAAAGTTTTCCTGTTAGCCAACACGTGCTGCATTCATTGGTAATGTGGGATAGCGCGAAAACTTCGTGTCGATGGAGTAATAAACGATCTCTTGGGCTTCGGTTCGCCAGGTGGATGAAAATGAACACTAACCTGAAAAAACTCACTCTCTGCCATTGCTTGGTTCATTTTGCGATCGCGAGTTTTGCTTGGGGGCAAAATCCTGATCAATCCGTATTGGAGCAGCCAGCAAAAGATGAAACCACACGGTCTCGAGAATTCGTGCCGGCAAACGAGTTCGATGTATTCTCGACGCCTGAGAGGTTAGGGCCAGTTCATGAAACGACTATGATAGCTGAACCTCAAGTGAGATATACTTCGAACCAGTCTTGCGGTTTTCGTCGACCGAATCGACTAGCAGATTCAAATTCGCAATTTCCAGTCGAAGAAGTTCAACATGGATTGAATGCTGGACTGCCAAGTTTTGGATATGTGTCTCATGGAGCTTGGTATTCTGGCGAAACAAGAGAGTTGTTTAAGTTCAGTCGTTGCCTTCATAGATTTAGATTTCGAAAAACAATGCGTCCCAACGCATCAACGGCCGCAGCGGATTGCAAAAGTTGCTTTGGACCGGCCGGTAAACACGAGTTCGACCAGTTGCAAAGCCCGCGATGAACCATGGACGCTGCGGTCAATCGTTGTTCAATCGCGGTACAAAAAAACCTTGGAAAGACTCCAAGGTTTTATCTTTGAAATGGGTAGCGATCATCTGCCGCCGTGAATTCATGATCAGTTACCGGTGTCGATGCAAGGCGACCGAGTGACCTTGTTGCTGTTGTTGCTGCGGCATGTTCTGTTGCGATCGCGGTCCCATTGGGCCGACCGGCGATGCCGGTACGATGGGACTAGCGAATCCATCTAGCACCGTCGAAACATATGCGAACATTGGTACATTGTGGCCCCAATCGTAGCGAACGTTGCGAACTTTCATATTGACTTGGCCATAGTTGAAATTCGCGGCGTCCCGAAGGGCTTGGTCATAATCCCATTGTGACCGGATCGCGCGGCCATTGACTTTCATGATGACATCGCCCGATTCGAGACCGGCTCTTTGGGCAGCACTGCCCCAGTTTACTGAAGCGACTTTCATTCCGTAGCCGTGAATCATCTGGCCATTGAATCCAAGCCGTGGTGCTGGCTGTCGGAAACCGGGTTGAACCAAGAGTTGATTTTGCCCGCCGCCAGGTTGGACTGTTCGTTGTTGGTTTTGATTGGGTTGAGTTTGCTGTTGAATGGTTTTCGTTTGGTTCTGATTTTGGGCGAAGGAGGTATTTGTAAAGCTTATGGCAAGTGCAGCGACGGCCAAGAATGCTGTTGTTTTTTTCATTGGTTTCCCTTTTTTCTGAAGACAATCTTGATTGTGATCGTTGGCTGTTTTTCCTAGCGTTTACAACCAAAAAAAAGGGACAATCCATTTGAAAAAAATATCGTTGGCAAACACACGGGACAAATTCGGGTTTTGACGCCATTGGCCAGGAGAAAGTCAGCTGCCTTTGGGTTTACAATTTAACGCTTGTCGATCAATCGGCTCCCCGACCCTTCGTCCGGAGCCGCTTTAGAGCCTGAGCCCTCTGCCTCTTCCGTTTTTGGTTCCGGCTCTTCCGTTTTGGGTTCCGCCGGCGCAACCGGCTGGGCTCCGATAACGTCGGGAGCTTTCATGGTTGAACCGTCCGCGGCTTGTTCTTCGCCAGCCGCGTCGTTACGTGGATCGGTGCCTGCATCCGCGACCGGGGGATCAATATCTTCTTCAGCAGGCGGGTTGTAACCGTGAAGATCGACCAGCAAATTTCCCGCCCAGAAAAACGGATGTTCTGCGTTAAAAGTGCCTTGAAGATCACGAGCGGGTTTGACTCGAATCTCCTTGTTAAGATCCAAGTCCTGTTCTCGGGCGTGCTTGGTTGCGGCCTCCAGGGCCTCGACAGAAGACATGTCGCGCGACTGGACGAGAAATTCTCGCGACAATTGAATTGAATTCTGGCCACCAGCGCGCCATCGACTGATCAACACGCTTCGCGTCCCTGACGCGAGCAACCCGCACGTCGTCAAGAACAACTCGTTGCCGTTGCTTCTGGATTTGACACCGGCGGCACACAAGCTTGAGTAGGCCGGAAGGATAACCTGTTCGCAGCCTCTCCACGGAGAACGCAACCAACTTCCCAGCGTGCTTCCGTCTCGACCACGGTCCAAGAAAAAAGGTGTCAAGCCAAATGGGCCGTTCTTGGTATCTGTTTTGGTATCATGCCAGACCATCATGGTGTCAGTTACCAAGTTCGTCAGGTTCGACGGGATTTTTACTTGGCGGTTGAATCGAACAACATTCTGAATCGAGTCTTTTAGGTCTTCGAACCCGCGTTCGGTCAGTTCAAGCTCACCTTTAGTATGTACTTTGCCCGTCACCACGGCGATGCGCGTGTCACCCTGAGGTTTTCGATTGGAATTGGTGACCATCGAAATCATGGGTAGATAACGAATCTTGACTGCCTCGGCGAGATTCACCCACGACGCTTCGTCAGCACCGGTCTGCAGAATTTCAAACGGCACGTACCACAATACGCCGTCCGGAACCACGATCAATTCTTTGTAGTTAGTCCATTGGTCATCGTGATATTCCTCGAACAGCAAGTTTTTGAGTTCTGCCGCCGCCTTTTTCCATTCACTTGACTGTAGGATCGATGAATCGATTGCACTATTCACATCGGTGATGCCCAGCGACTTGAACAACTTTCCGACCGATCGCCGCATATCGCGTTCCCGGATAACTCCGAGATAGCGTCGTGTATTTTGCGTGATGGCATATTGGTGATAGCCACTAGACGTCTGCAACGAAACAATGGCCACTTGGTGAGGCTTCAAGCCTTTGCTGATCCCGGAATAATCGACGGGTGTTGGAAAGACAAAATCTGCAGGTTGACGCTTCAGTGCAACACTGCGAATTACGTTTTCTTGGAAACTCGACAGCTGGAGTAGCTCAACAAACAAGTCACGCTGTTGTTTCTGTTCGTCGGATCCATCATCCGGCAACAGCGGAAGCAGCTCTAGTTGTTTTTGCAGCGCCTCGATCTGTTGCACCGATTGAGCAAATTTCGGATAGGCATTGTAAAACTTTTGGCGTTGTACGGTCGCGTTCGGAGTCAACAGTTCCGCCGGAGCCGTTAACATCCATCGCAGCGCCAGCAAACGTCCGGCCAGTGGCAATGATTCATAAAACCGATGGCGTCGTATGCGTTCGGAAATCTCGATTGCCTTTTCGTGGTTTTTTCTAGCGGCAACGATTTCAAACCAACGTTCCATCGCTGCGACGTGAGCTGAGGTTGAATAGGCCAATGTCTCCATCGGATCGATGGTCCAATGAGAGGCTTTTGGATCCAACAACAATTGTTCATACATCAATTCTGCTTGTCGTTGCCCGATTGCGCCAGCTTTTAGTGAGTTGTCGATCGTTCTCAATCGAAGCAGCCACAACGACGTGTTTTGAAGTTGTGAAAGCGCCCGGCTCAAATCGGCCGATCCATCTTGGTTTTGCATGTAGGCCAGCGCGGCATTCAGATAGCCAAGTTGACCCGCAAGCTTGCTTCTGCCCAAATCGGTGCGGGCCATCGAGCGTTTGGCTTGGGCCAATACCTGTGTCGCTTGCGCCGCGTTATTGGCTTCGATATGATCGTCGGCCAGCCGCAACAACAACGACGTTTGTGTTAAACGGGACCGACGGTTAAACGCAGACCACTCAATCGCAGCTGGAAGCGGCGGATAAACCGATTTTGATTTCGTCAAATGAACGAGGTTGCCAAAGGAGAGCGCATCCTCCACCAAATCAAATTGTCGAAATAGGGCCGCCGAATAAGAGGCTTCCAACGCGAACTGACCGGCAACGGCTGCGTTGCCTTCGATAAACGCAATTTTTCCGAGGGCCAACAAGGCGATGGGAGTTAATTTGTGGTCCAGTTGGTTCGCCAGTTTCAAAGATGCTCGTAAATCCTGTGCCGCTTGTGCGTTTCGTCCAATGGACATTTTTGCCAACCCGCGAACCGCCAAATTCCATTTCCCAATAACAGGGGCCTGAGTCGGTAGTTGACTTAAATCGGCGATAATTTTAGCGGTGTTGGGATCGATATGACTCGTAACACCTCGGATCATATATCGCCGATAAAGCGCAAGAGCGACGCAACGCATAATCTCGCCATGGTCGACTTGTCGAACCTCAGGGTTCTGGATCACTCCACCTTCCACGATGGCTCTGGCCGCGTCGATTCGGCCAAATAGCATTCCGACTTCCGATGTAAATGAGACATTGTCACCTCCGCGTTGCGTTTGATACCACGTGACGCGGGCTTTTTGAACGGCCGAGTTACTACGTTGGATGGTTTGCAGTGGAATCGGTCGAATTCTGTCTTGCCATCGTCCATTGGCATACGTGCTGGTCAATCCAAGCGCTTGTTCGTAATAAGCCAACGCATCCCCGTAATTGCCCAGATGAAACAGACATTCGCCCGCCATAGTCCAATAGCAAACCGAATCCATGAACCGCTCGCTGGGACCAATCTTGAACGCACCGTTGGCCCCACGAACAAACCGTCGTAACGCATCTTGATAGTCGGCCGCATAAAATTCTGGAAACGCAATGAAATAATCTTGGCCGGGCAAGTCTTGACGCGATTGTGCGGCGGTCAAGCTCGCGCCACATGAAATACATACCGCAAAAACAACCATTGCCTGTTTGTAGAGAATCATCGCTCTGATCCCTTGTAGATGTTGCTGATTCCTGCAGCTAGCAGGAATCAGCAGCTAATTTATGCCCGCCCGAATTCAAGCCTTATTATATTCATGTTAGGGTTCGCGGGCGTGGCTCAAATACGAAATCCTTTGAAAGACGCGATTCTAAAGCGCCTAACTCCGTTTCAAACGGGATTTTACGCGTTACCTGGATGCCCAAGGTAAAACATGACGATTGAAACGTTTTTTTCGATTTTCTTTCAATGTCCGGTCAGATTGGCGCCGATACTGACTTTGACGGTTATCCGGAGATTAGTTGTTTCCTGAAATCAAGACCTTTAGTCCGGTGATGTGGACCGTGATACCGTAACGGAGTTGGAAAAAGTCATGTTATCAAAAATCAAAAACCGAGCAGCTGCCTTGTTATTGAGTCTGATGGCATTGGCGTCGTGTTTAGCGACGACAGGTTGCCAGGTAAGCGTCGGTGGACAAACTCTACCCAGTCCTTATTTTCTGAGCGACGATATTCAGTATTTCGCTCGAGGCCCCGAGTTCAAACTGACTCGCGAAGCCGCCGCACTTAAAGAAGCGCGTGCAGACGCGCTGACAAACTAAACGAACACTACTGGCCGATCCACATCGCAGCAGCCCGCCTAGTAGATCAATTTGATCTGCTGGCGGGTTTCTTATTGGTCACCTGGTTTGAAAAAAATCAGAGAATCACGGGCGATGCCGAATTTTGAACGGTAATCCTGCCGGATACATAAACATCGTTTTCGATTTGTTGGATCAGCGGGGACTTCAAAAATTTCGAATCGTTCATTTCTTGGATACCGGATCCAGCAAACGCGGTAAGTCCTTGTTCGCCTCCAGCGATTTTCGGCGCGATAAAGCAATGGATCTCGTCGATCAGGTGACCATCATTTAGGGCACCAAACACGGCGCTCCCACCTTCGACCAACACATTGGTACAGCCGTTGTCCGCCAAATATCGCAGCATTTCATAGATCCGCGTTTTGCGGCTGGTGCCTCGGCAAACTTTGACGTTGCAGCCCTGGGCAATGGCCGCGTCAATCGACGCGGAATCGGCGTCTTCAGATACACCCAGGACGACTTCCGTATCACGGGCCGTGTTCAACATCTGGCAACCTCGGGGAATTCGGCACATCGAATCCATAACCACACGTTTGGCCTCACGAGGCCCTTTAGGTCGCGCGGTAAGCAGTGGATCATCCGCCAAAACGGTTCCAATCCCGACCAGAATCGCGTCGACTCGCCCACGCAATTCGTGGACAATTTGGCGGGAACCGGGGCAGGAAATCCACTGGCTAGAACCTGTTGCGGTAGCAATTTTCCCATCCAACGTCATTGCCCATTTGGCAATAATCCAAGGCAAACCATCACGCGTCTTCTTCGTAAACGGCCGAATTAAATCAATGGCTTCGGTTTTGCAAACGCCAACTTCAACCGCCATGTTTGCCGATTTCAGTCGGTCAATGCCTTGGCCAGACATGCGCGGATCGGGATCGACTGCTCCCACGACAACACGCCCAAGCTTGGCTTCGATCAAAGCCTCTACGCAGGGCCCGGTTTTGCCATGGTGACAGCAAGGTTCTAGCGTTACATAGGCCGTCGCACCACTGGCATCGTCGCAATCGGTGAGCGCATTGACTTCGGCATGCGGTCCGCCAAATTTCTGGTGCCACCCCTCGCCAATAATTTGCGAATCTCGAACCAGCACGCAACCCACCATCGGGTTGGGTTCGACTAAGCCTTCTCCATTCCTAGCCAGTTCAAGGGCTCGACGCATGAACGAAACATCACTGCAACTCATCTACTACCCAATTGCTCAAACTAAAATCTAAAGCGCATCAATTCGGCCACTACTATCGGCAAAACTTTCAATACGAACTCCCATGCGGTCCATCATCGAGCAATAAAGATTGGTTAGCGGCGTTCCTGATCGTACACGGATGTGTCTTCCAGATTTGAGATTTCCTCCAGCGCCACCAAACAATGCAATGGGCAGATCTCGATGGTTGTGTCGATCACCATCGGCGATACCGCTACCATACATGATCATCGAGTGATCAAGCAACGTCGCTTCACCTTCTTTCACGTTCTGGAGCCTGTCCAAGAAATGACGAAACAGGCTCATGTGGTACGTGTTGATCTGTGTGATCTTTTTCAATTTGGCCATCGCATTGCCATGATGCGAAATGTCATGGTGACCGCCGCGAACTCCAATTTCACGGTAACTACGATTACTTCCCGCGTTCGCAAACATGAACGAGATAACACGGGTCGAATCGGTTTGAAACGCTAAAACCATCATGTCAAACATCAGTTTGACATGCTCGCCGTAGGAAGCAGGCACCCCCAATGGCCGTTGGAAATCGGAAAGGTCAAATTCGGGCTCCGCCAATTTCTCGACTTTTCCCAACCGCTTTTCAATGTCTCGAACCGCAAATAGGTATTCATCCATTTTCTGTCGATCATTTTTCGACAATCGAGAATGGAGTTGATTCGCTTCCTGGCGAACGAAATCGAGGATGCTTTTCCGTCTGGTGATCCGTTGATTGCGGGCGATCTTGTTTTCACGCTGTTGAAAACCGCCAAATAACCGGTCAAACAAAGATGACGGATCCATCTCTTTGGACATCGGACTCGTTGCGGTACGCCACGAAATATTTGAAGTGTAGGCACAGCTGTACCCCGAATCGCATCGACCCGCCTTGGAACTGCTCTCGGTGCCCAATTCAAGAGAGCGAAAACGTGTCAAATGGCCAATTTGATCGGCCACAACTTGGTCAATCGATTTGCCATTTTTGATTTGAGAACCGGCCGTTTTCCGAGGATGGGCGCCGGTCAAGAATGCGGCAACACTGCGAGCGTGATCACCGGCTCCATCACCATGCGGGTCGGCGCCGCTTAGCGCCAACCCAGAAACAATCGTCGCTTGATCCATGAACGCGTCGACCGGCTTAAAAATCTTTGGTGTTTCAAAACCCGATTCCGATTTGCCCTGCGGCGTCCAGTGGTTCATCCGCATCCCATTGGGCAAATAAATAAACGCTAGACGAGTCGGCGGTTGAGAAGACGCACGATTCAGTTCACCAAAGCAAGCCAAAGACTCCATCCAAGGCAGAGCGATCGCAGTTCCAAAACCACGCAAAATCGTTCTTCGTGAGATATTCAATCTTGGACTCCAATCTTACGAGTACCACGATGTAAAAAAGGTTCGCTCTCGGCAACCGCCTTGATGAACTCGGAAATTCGATATTCGCCAGCTTTCGCCCGGGCAACAATCTTATCGATCGCACAGCGATCAAAATACCTCAACCCGCGTCCAATAGCGTACGTCAACAATTTTTCTGCGAAACAACGGACGACTTTTTCTTGGTATGTAGTCGACAATACATTTTGTAATCCCACAGCACCCTCTAACACGACTCCATCGGGTAGCTCACTACGAGCATCGATATCAAACCCATTATCGTGGTTACGGAATTTCCCGCTACCGTCGTAATGCTCCAACGCAAATCCGAGCGCATCCATCGTCGCATGACAGGAAGCGCAGGACGGATCCGTTCGGTGAATTCGCATGCGCTCTCGCAGCGAGCCCGCGGAGGAATCCTGGTCTTCAAGCGGAATCACGTTGGCTAAAGGTGGCGGCGGATCAATTCCAAGAATGTTCTCCATGATCCATTTGCCGCGCTTTACGGGGGACGTCCGAGTTGGATTGGAGGTCAATGTCAAGAAACTGGCATGGGTCAACAAGCCACTACGTTGTGGGGGGGATTTCACTTTGACAAACCCATCTGACGGTAGGGCTTCCGCCGAATAATGCTGTGCCAAACGCGGATTCAAATATGTGAACTCGGATTGCAGCAAGTCGAACAAGGATCCATCATTTCGCAAAACGTCGGCGATCAGCATTTTTGTCTCCGTTTGCATGTCCCGGAGCAGGACGGCATCGACTTGCGGAAAGGAACGTGGGTCGGGTCGCAGGTCGGACAACAACTCAAGATTCAGCCACTGGGCAAAAAAGTCATCGATCAAAGCTTGAGATTTCGGATTGTCCAGCACACGACGAATTTGTTCCGCCCAAACTTCCGCGTCCAACAAGCGATTTTGTCGCGCCAACGCGAGCAGCTGGTCGTCTGGCGTAGAGCTCCACAAAAAGTACGTCAGGGAGGTGGCCCGTTCAAAACTATCGAGCTCGCGAGTTTGGTCCGGCTCAACTGGTTTTTCGAGCTTGTAGAGGAATTGTGGTGAGATCAAAACCGCCTGCAAAACTTTTTGCAGAGCCAGCGGAAACGAATCGCCGGCTGCAACGAATGAATCAAAAAGTTGTACGAATCTCTTCGTTTGGCTTGCCGAAACCGTGGAACGAAACGCGCGCGGAAGAAATTCTTCAATAAACCGCTGGGCTTCCTCTCGGCTCTGATCGTCGAAGTTCAAATAACCCAATGGCGAGTCGATCTTTTGGGGGCCGCGAATCACCACTTTGGATATGTACAAATTCCGATCTTGGCTTCCGATCGGTCTCGGTTCGTAGAAATCGTTTTCGAATCGAATTTGAAGTCGTTTTGCCCCGGCAGTGCCAAGATCCAATTTAAACCCGTGCCAAGCAGGTTTTCTCCTTACCGCCTGGACCTCGACCGTTTTGATCGCCTGATCGTCAACCAATACGGTCATTTGGGGGTATTCGCCGTTGGCACGCGTGCCGTAGGCTTGAACGACGAAGGCATAGATACCGGGTGAATCAAAATCTAGCTCTAATTCGGCGGTGTCCTTGGTCAGCATATACAAGACGCCGGAAGCGACCCGATTGGTCTTGGACTGGTGTTTGAAGTTGGATCCCGCAATCTCGAGGTCCAGGGGACCGGTTGCCGGGATGGCCCGCGCGGCAATGATCTCCGCAGCATCCAAATATTTATCCATCAGAAGCGGCGGTAGCGACAATACATCGGCAATGTTGTCAAAACCATACCCGACGTCATCGCCGGGAAAGTCATCTGCTGCCGGCACGTCGACACCAAGAAGATCACGAATCGTATTTCGATATTCGCGTCGATTCAGTTTGCGAATGGTTACCACGCCGGGATAAGAATTTTCGCACGAAATCAAATCCAACGTCGAACGAATCCAATCTACCAATCGAGGTTTATCTTTTGGGTTTAACGGCTCGTAATCCTCAGGTGGCATTTCCCCAGCTTTTATTTGAGCTGCAATGGTTTCCCACTTTTGATCATCGTCAAGAATGTTGTCGATGGCTTGATATTCATCAAAATTGATCCCCGCATTCGCATCGGCACCGGAATGACATTCACCGCAATGTTTGGCCAGCAAAGGTTTTATTGTTTGTTCGAACTGCTTTTGAGTTAGCTTGAACTCCGACTGGGCGAACAGGTATGCGGGGCAAGAAACGATGAGCCCAAACAAGAAGCAGTTGAAAATGGTCGTCACGGCAACACCGAAAAAGAAATGCAAGCTATCGTTTAAACGTAAAGGCATGTGCCGCGAAACTCAACATTTTGCCGCAAACTTCGCGAACCTGGTTAACTTCGATAGGGTAGCGCACCGTTCAAAATTGCCACATTAGGCGGTCGTTTTGGCCCAAAAACCATGTTTTTGCGGGAAAAAATGGGCTTTTTAGACAAAAATTGCGGTTTTTCCCGAGTTTTCGGGTTTCATCCAGTTGCGATTTTTCCTTCAATCGGTCCTAATCTGTCGCGATTTAGCGTGTTTTACAAACATTTTCGTGTTTTGAGATATCCACGGAGGATAAATATATGGCGAAGAAAACTGGTCCTAAACCACCCACCAAATCAGAAATCATGAACAACTTGGCTGAAGCCACCGGATTGACGAAGAAAGATATTGCCGGTGTTTTTGAAGCTTTGACCTCGGAGATTGAAAATAACATCGCAAAAAAGAATGCCAGCGGGCAATTCACGATCCCAGGTCTATGCAAGATCGTGGTTAAAGACCGACCCGCGTTGCCTAAGCGTCAAGTTCGCAACCCCGGGACCGGCGAAATGGTTTGGGCAAAGCCGCGACCAGCAAGCCGTCAGGTCAAAGTCCGACCTCTGAAAGGCCTCAAAGACATGGTCTTATAGGACAATTAGAAAAATCCGATTTTTCAACCGCCAAGGAATCAACCGTGGCGGTTTTTTTTTCGCTATCGGAAAAGTCGACGAAATCCCATGGTTGGTGAGCTAATCTTGTGGTCTCGATATCAACAGGTCAAGAATGAGCTCGACCAGTCTAAATTCTCTAAGCTCCCAATCTGAGTCCTCGCGGTTCGATCGCGTTGTGACCCTCGCGTTGGTTGCGATCCTACTACCAACTCTGTTTTTGCTTTTCTCGCCAAATTTTCAAGCTGACGTGGCCGTCCGGCTGAGCCCATTAGGCAGTGATTTTCTACAGGAATGGTCGGGGGGCCATATTTGGCGTTCCAAAATGAGATCACAATTGTACGTTGCTGAACATTTTCAACAGGTTCAGCACGATGCCTCACTGTTGGGTTTTACTTGGCCTGAAACCCAGTTTTACCCTATGGTTTATCCACCATTCTATTACATGTTGCTGAGCCCCTTGTCATCGCTGCCGTACCAAATCGCAACAATCATTTGGATGGCGGCAATTTCAATCGCAATTTTGGCGTCCGTTTTTTTGTGGACGGAGTTCTATCCGCCGGCAAAGCGACATTGGGGCAAATGCTTACTGGCAACAATCGTATTTTTCCCGGTATTGCTAAGTATCAATACCGCACACAAGTCGGCATTTTTGTTGCTGATACTTGCAAGCAGCTATTTGTTGCTGTTTCACAAACGGCCAGGATACGCGGGTTTGGTTTTCGGACTGATCGCGTTTAAACCCCATTTAGGTTTGGTAATTGGATTCACCATGCTGTTCAAGCGGCAATGGCGGTTCGTTGCCGGTTGTATGACAACTGTCGTATTTCTAATCGCACTTTCGTTGCTTGCCGGAACTGAACTGTGTGCGGACTATTTCTGGCAATGCATCTCCGCCGGAAACTATGCGACAAATTCAGGTTATCGATTGGCCGAAGCGCACCATATGCTCGGGGCCCTTAGTTTGACTCTGGGGACTCAGAGTACGCTGACGACGGTCGCGTGCTTCAGTTTAACCGCAATATTGTTGACTTTGGTGGCTCAAAGTATGGCAGGAACCATCGAGACTTCGTCGCCGAGATTCGCGTTGCAATTTAGTATTTTGGTATTTGCTACCGTATTGGCGAGCCCGCACTTTTACCCCTATGACTTGACAATTTTGCTCTTGCCGATGGCGCTGGTGTTTTCCCAAGCCGCCCAGGTCCGAGGTACGCGGCACGTTTCTCGACGGTTGATCGTTTGTTGCTTGGTTCTGTATGGACTGGCAGGGCTGTCAACCAACATCGCAGCCACAATCAATATTCAACCCACGTTGGTTTTGATTGCCGCAATCGTATACCTGTTGAACCGTCTGATATTAGATTCGCATGGCGACACCGAGTACGCGTCGCACTTCGCTGGGGCTAGTAATACCTTCGCGCACCAACTCCGTTGAGCGCTCCCACAACGACTTCATGCCACGATCGACCGCGACACGATAGATGGCGCGACTGTCACGTCCATCGAAGACCGCATTCGCCAATCCGGACTCTTTCAACGGTAAAAATTCACTAGCAATAACACGGCCCAAATAGCCGGTCTGGTTGCAAGCGGAGCAAGTTCCAGGAACAAATGCACTTTCAACTGGAAGTCCAAAAAACTGCGATGGTTCATGCGTTTGAGTTTTGCATTGTTCACACAATCTTCGCAGCAACCGTTGGCTCATGATTCCAACAATGCCACTGCGTAGGAGATAGGGGGCAATCCCCAGGTCCAACAGTCGACTGATTGACGTCGCGACACTGTCGGAATGGAAGGTCGTCATCATGAGGTGGCCGGTCAAACAGGCCTGTATCGCGATTTCGGCAGTGACGGCATCGCGAATCTCACCAATCATAATCACTTCGGGGTCTTGCCGCAAAAGTGATCGCAAACCTGTATGCAGATCAAATCCGGCTGGAATGTTGACTTGGCTTTGAGACACTCCTTCGATGGGTACTTCGATGGGGTCTTCCAAAGACATCAAACAACGATTGCCGTGATTCACATTGACCAAATGCCTGAGCGATGCAAATAGCGTCGTCGATTTGCCGCTGCCGGCTGGGCCGGTCACGAGAATGGCCCCACTCGTTTCATCCAGAGTATCCCGAATCCCGTCGGTGACCTCCGGCGTATGCCCCAGTTGATCCAAGTGAAGAAAGTCCCGGCCGTTGCCAAAAAACCTCAATACAACACGTTCGCCATGCAACGTCGGGAACGTACTAACGCGGACTTCCGTCGACTGAATCGGATCGACAATACGGCCCTCTTGCGGTACGTCACTGACGTAGGTCAACAGATCGGATAAGACTTTAATTCGTGCGACGATGGACGTACTTGTTCCAGCGTTGAATTGTCCAAGCTTCTCTAAGACCCCGTTATTGCGATAACGAACCTCAAATTGGTCTCTCGTCGGTTGCAAGTGGATGTCGCTGGTACCGACTTCAATCGCAAACTTAAGCAAACCGTCAACGAATTCCGTCGCGTAATCTTCTTTTTCGGGAAGCAGCTTGGAAAGTTCGGCAGCGATTCGGTTTGTACTATACGTCAATGGACTTTTCCGTTCGGAATCCAAACCATTGTTTTGTAGTTGCTTGTGCAGTGGTGAAATACTCATTCGTTTGGATTTCCTATTTTACTGGTTTCGAAAACTCTAGTCCGCGGTCCTGGATCGCTGATTCCGCCATGTCGGTGATCGTTCCTACATACAATGTGAACACGCGAAAAATAATGAGGATCAGTATGCTGGCGATCAGCAACCAGATTAAAGTGGAAGCGAATTGGGTTATCCAAGACATCGCCTTACGTACATCGTTGCGCAAATGTCGGAAGTACTTCTCCAATATTTCAGCTAGTCGCCCAGAAGATTCGCCTGTCTCGACCGTTTCAATTGTGTTTTTACTGAACAAGCCGGTCGATTCCAGGACTTCGTGAATTTCATTACCTCGCAGAATCGATTTTTTGGCGTGCTCTGACTTGGATAGGTATTGAGGTGTACCAGCGCTGCGGAATGACATTTCGACAGCCGACCAAGCATCGATTCCAGAGTAAATGGCCAACGAAAGTGTTTGAACGAAACGAGACTCTGGAAAGACCCGAAACACATTCCCAATCCGTGGTACTCTTGCAAACCAGTCGGCCAGAAAATTAAAGTGGCCCTGTCGCGCGAGTAAAAACAACACAAACGCAATAGCCGCCGCGGCGCCAAGAAAAATCAGATAGATCATCAAACCGCGTTCACCAACTAGACCCAAGCCTAACAGATCTTTCTGAGCTTCCACATTTGACGCGAGAACCGATGGCAGGTAGATCATCATGCCAACGATGGCTGACGCGATTAACAATTGGATTAGTGGCCAGACGATCGAGCTAACAAACGTGGAACGCATTTCTGCCATTTCCATGTAGTAATCGGAAAGTCGTTCCATTACCAATTCAAGTCGCCCGCTTTCTTCGCCTGCTTCGACCATATCGCCGAAATGGCCAGGAAAGTATTGGCCTTGGGCCTTGATCGCGTCCGCCAGAGAACCACCGTTTTTTACATGTTGGGCCACCGACTTCATGTGTTTTGCGTATGTGGATGATCCGTTTTCACTTTCCCGCTCGAAAACACGATACGTGTTTAGGCCGACATCAAATGCAACCCCCACACGTTCGCACAAGGTGCTTAACATTCGATTCCCAATTCTGCTAACGAACAACGATATCTCTCCCAGATTTGCCAAACTACAGACTCAAGCCCGCAAATTTAATCTGCCACCTTTTAGCAAAGTAGAAAGCGCATTGCTGTTAACCAAAATTTAACAACAAACATTTTGTTTGTTCATAAATAAGGAGGCGACGGTTTAAGAAGGCTCACATGTTTAATGGAAGGTCGATCGACGCAAAACCTTACAAGAAAATTGCGTCTATGTTTGAAATCGCATTGTTTGACAATCATCGCAGGTCTTGGAAACGAATTGCCAATTTCACTTTATCGCGCGGCCAAGCAACACCGTCGACTTCAACGTGAGGGTAGACAAAGTAGTTTAATGGTTTGGAATTAGCTGTAGGCTGCAATTCGATATCGCGACCGATTGAGAAGGCCACGCGGTCGGGGGTAAGGTGGCCAAAAAAATATTCCTTTTGGTCGGGATGTTTGTCAGCTTCAGAAATATCCACCGCAACCCAGCCTTTTTCTTCGGTATAAAACCATGCCCAACAATGGTAGCCAGACAAAGCGCCGGAAGTCGTGTCGGTTGGGATCGGAAAACCTATTTCAAACCGCGCCGGAATGTCTTGGTTGCGTGCCAGCGATATGAACAGACTATGGAAATCCGTACAATTGCCGGTTTTGCTACTGCATGCCCAAAGCACATCGCCATTTCCATACCCCGGCTGGGATTTGTCATAACTCATATAGGCTTCGACAACATCGTAGAGTTTGCGCCCCTTCGACATTGGATTCAGATCCCGATCCAGTTTCTTAATCAATCTCGTCGGTTCGCCATCGATGGGAACTAACCGGTTGGCCGCCAAGTATTTTTCTTTTTGTTCGGCGGTGAGTTTTTCAGTCAAGCTACCGGGTTTTGCTTCTTTTCGTTCGACACGATAGACGGTGTTAAACGCGACGATGTCGCCATCGGCGGACAATTCAAAAAAGCCGATTTGATTCAGGTAACGTTTGTCGGTAGCAAACTTGACCGCGGCAGGTGATTCCGTTTCGAGCCGCACGATTTTCTGAAGGGGAGATGATTGAGGTACCGGGAACCAAACTTTAACGCGACTTCCAACAGGAACCCCCTGGATTCTCGCGCCATAACTCAATTGGAATTTTCTGGCTTTCGATGTTGAAGGCTCGTCGGCGGACACGAGTTGTGTTACTAGTAGTCCGATCAAAAAAACAACGATTCGAGACATCATTAGTATTCGCTGGGTTCGAGGTTAAGAAAGTTCGCTGTCAGATTGGCAAGGCCAGCATAAAATTCGGTTTTGGCACGCGTTCCGACTTCCGCCAAAAAAGGCGCCGTCCAAGACAGATGTTCTTGGAAAAATTGATCTGCAATTGCGTCAACCAGTTTCTTGTCTTCAGCATCGGCAGCGCGCTGAAACAATTCACCCATGAATTGCATTTGAACACCGATGTGATCGGATAAATTGGAACGCGGCTCAAAACCGGGCAAAAGTTCAAAGTACTTCTTTATCGAAGCAGCCGTTTCCGCAGCTAAAGTTTGATTCTGCCAATCAGACTGAATCGGAGAGACACAATTTTTGGGACCGATCAAAAGCTGGCAATAGTCCACCGCCAATTCATCAACAGTGTCTTCATCAATCTTGTCAGGGATCGTGCCGCCAAGTGTCTTGATCGCGGTTTTCAACTCAATGGATGCCAACGCGTTCAACAACTCGAGGTCAATTTCTTCGAGCCAGAGATTGCTCAACAGATCGTAAACCGCAGCCAATTGTTGATAGTCTTCAAACGTTAGTTCCGAATTCACAGTGTGTCAGGCCTCTATCGAAATAGTTTGATTTGTGGTCACAATACGGCGTTTCAACTTAAGCATTATTTAACCCACCGCAATGACCAGTTTTCATTTAAAAAATGATTCCGAATGTTCTTTTAAAGTTTGGGCTCCCAAACTGAATCGGCTATCGGTTTCGCCGACGAGCGGGGGCGAACTCGAACTCACTGAGATGAACGCGAACACATTCGAAGGTCAACTGACCATCGGAAAATTCCCTTTCCCGTATTATTTGAACACTGGCGCAGAAAAAAAATACCCCGATCCAAAATCAACGTTTTTTCCCGATGGCGTGCATGGGCCTAGTGAAATCGATTACTCAACGTTCAATTGGGGCGATGACCTGTGGTCGGGAATCCCAACGCAAGACTTAATTATCTACGAGCTACATGTCGGAACATTCAGTGCCGACGGCACGTTTCGGGGGTGTTTGCAACAGCTGGACTACCTGGTTGAACTTGGCGTCAACGCCATCGAGTTGATGCCGTTAGCCCAATGTCCTGGTCGTTGGAATTGGGGATATGACAGTGTTGGGTTGTGGGCTGTCAACCACAATTACGGACGGCCCAACGATCTGAAAATGTTGATCGACCAATGCCACTCCCGGGGAATCAGCGTGATCCACGATGTTGTTTATAACCACGTCGGACCGGAAGGGAACTACCTGTCGGTTTTTGGAAATTATTTCTCGAAGAAACATGGAACGCCGTGGGGAAGTGCTTTTGATTTTGACGGGCCCAACCAAGTTCAGGCCCGTGAATTCGTGATTGAAAATGCATTGTTTTGGCTGGATGAATACCACTTTGACGGCTTGCGATTGGATGCGATTCACTACATGTTCGACCAAAATGAATATTCGATTCAACAAGAAATTTGTGATCGCGTGCGCGACTACGAATCGGGACAATGCCGCGCCATACACCTGATTGGTGAAGCCAATATTTACGATCATGATTTGATCGTTGAAACAAAAAATGATCGTCATTTGTACAGCGCCATTTGGGCCGATGATCTGATGCACGCGATTTATTCTGTTGGGCAGGTTGGTGAACACTTGACGCCACGAACCTACAACGGTGCCGATGATGTTTGCGAGGCACTGACGCACGGTTATTTGTATCAGGGCCCAAAAATGAAACGGGTCAACGAAGCAGACCGCCAAGCGACTCACGGCGAGTTCAATGATCGACTGTACCTTGAATCCCTGATTGTCGCACTACAAACTCATGATTCGGTTGGCAATCATCCGCAAGGTAAACGGATGCACCAGCTACTCACTGCCGATTTTCAAAAAGCGGCGGCCCCGCTAGTTTTGCTTTATCCGGCCATCCCAATGATCTTTATGGGAGAAGAGTTCGCAACCGCATCTCCATTTATGTTTTTTGCCGACTTTATCGAGGAAAGATTGCGAAAAGCAGTCGACCTAGGAAGAACCAAAGAATTTCCCCAACACGATTGGACCGGCTCGCTAAAACCAAGCGATGAACGCGCCTTTTGGGATTGCAAACTAGAAATCCCGAATGCCGAGAATGAAATGCTAAACTGGTACCAACAACTATTGTGGCAGCGTAAAACTTGGAAACGTGACGGATTGTTGAGTGCGGGGAATCTCAAGGTAAGGTGTGATGCCGCAAGCGATTTGTTTTGTTACGAGTACACGCACGAAGATCAAACGGTGTTCGTCGCTTCGCGCCTATGTCAAACCGATAAACAAGACCTCAAACGTGTCCAAATTCAAGGCTCTGGTATTGAAGTCTTGTGGGACAGCCGGAACCGCGATCCGGATTCGAGAAGCAGTCTGCCAACCGAGTTTCAAGCAAACCAAGCAATCATTGGGACGGGTTCCATTGAGCTCCATGTCGTTGAGACATAGCTGGTCTTTTACTAAACGCGCATTTGTTTGAAAATGTTGGATTCGACGTTTCGATGAATCCCGTGCACTGAAGACATAAACAACGTGACAACAAAATCTCCTAAGACTGGATCATTGCTCGTCATTTTTTTGACGGTTTTTATTGACCTGCTAGGTTTCGGCATTGTTTTGCCCCTGCTGCCTTTATACGCCGACCAATTCGGCGAAGACCCGTCCGGCTGGGTGATTGGAATGCTGATGGCCAGTTTTTCAATCATGCAATTTTTGTTTGCGCCGATTTGGGGTTCGCTTTCTGACCGCGTCGGTAGGCGACCGATCATTATGGTCGGACTGGTTGGCTCGATTGTGTTTTACACGCTGTTTGGCATCGCCACGATCTACCAAAGCCTGACTTGGCTATTTATCACTCGAATTGGCGCTGGAATTGCGGGGGCCACGGTGTCGACGGCACAGGCCTATATCGCGGACACGACTGACAATGAAAATCGCGCCCGTGGCATGGCGTTGATCGGCATCGCGTTTGGATTGGGCTTTACTTTGGGTCCGCTCTTTGCCGTGTTTGCGGTCCCTGGAGAAGGTGGCGAACCTGGCCCCTGGCCGGGATTTGTCGCTGCGATCCTATCGGCGGTCGCTTTGGTATTGGCGGTATTTAAGTTGCCAGAATCCTTGAGCGAAAAATCGGCTTCGGCAAACCAACGTCGCTGGTGGGACCGATCGCGTTGGAAAACGGCAATGAGCAGTCGTGCGATCGCGGTCCTGTTGTTAGGGTTCTTCGTTTGCATATTTTCATTCGCCAGTTTTGAAACCACCCTCGCGATGTTGATTAAGGGCTCGGAAGACTTTCAAGAACCGCCCTTTGAGTTTAGTTTTCGCAATGTGTGTTGGACGTTTGCGTTGATTGGATTTTTGGTGGCGTTGGTGCAAGGCGGCGTTGTGCGACCGTTGGCTAAACGAATTCCCGAACATCGCTTGGCAATCACTGGGGCAATGATTGAAGTTGTCGGATTTGGCTTGATGGCGTACGCGGCGGCACAAGCGTCATTAGCGTGGCTATTCGGATCGCTTGGCTTTGTCGTTTGCGGATACTCATGTTTGCAGCCCAGTTTGTACTCGTTGTTGTCACGTTGGTCAGACCCCAAAAAACAAGGTACTGTGTTAGGTGTCGGACAAAGTGTAAATGCGTTGGCCAGAATCATGGGTTCTGCCTTTGGAATTCCGATGCTAAAAGCAAGTTTCTTCATTCCTTTTGGGTTGCCGTATGTGGTTTCGGCCGCCCTAATGATTGGCGTTGCGTTATTGGTTTTTTGGGCATCGAAGCAGGGTGCCGATTTTGTCGAAGAAAGTGCAACTTAGTTTTGACCCAAGGGTGGAGCGATCGATGTTGAGACATTGGCAATTCTGTTTGGCTTGTTGGATGTTTGGTTGCTGGGCGGTTGATGTGGCTGCCCAAGATCGAATTACCGGACGACCGTTTTCGACCCGATCGGAAGTGATTGCCAAACATGGGATGGCGGCAACTTCTCAACCTCTTGCGACTCAAGTCGCAATTGATATTTTGAAAAAAGGTGGAAATGCCGTCGATGCTGCGATTGCCGCCAATGCAACGCTGGGGCTGATGGAGCCGACCGGCAATGGCATCGGGGGCGACTTGTTCGCGATCGTCTGGTTTGCTAAAGAACAGAAGCTGTACGGGTTGAATGCCAGTGGCAGGTCGCCGAAAAACTTGACACTCGAAGCATTAAAGAAGCGAATTGGAGACGGTAAAAAGATACCTGCACTTGGGCCGTTGCCCGTTTCGGTTCCTGGGTGTGTGGACGGTTGGTGTGAACTTCACGATAAGTTTGGCGAGCTGACAATGGAGCAGGTACTTCAGCCGGCCATTGAATATTGCCACGAAGGTTTTCCGGTTTCTGAATTGATTGCCTACTACTGGAACCGCAGCCGTTTTTTGGCGCGCTATCCCGGATTTGCAGAAACGTTTTTGCCGAATGGACGCGCGCCACGAAAGGGAGAGATTTTTAAAAACCCAATGTTGGGTCAAACGTTGCAAAAAATCGCCAAAGCTGGACGCCGTGCGTTTTACGAAGGCGAAGTTGCCAAGACCATCGCGAACTTTATGAAACAAAATGGCGGTTTTTTGTCATATGAAGACTTGGCGACCCATCGCTCCGAATGGGTCGAACCTGTATCCACAAACTATCGCGGATTCGATTTGTGGGAATTACCTCCTAATGGACAGGGGATCGCCGCATTACAGATTTTGAATCTGCTGGAGCCGATCGATTTAAAGGCGGCAGGCTTTGGCAGTGTGACCCACATCCATCAATTTATCGAAGCCAAAAAATTGGCGTTTGAAGATCGGGCCAAATTTTATGCCGACCCCGAATTCCATTCGATTCCAGTCGCGCAGCTGATTTCCAAATCTTATGCCAATCAGCGACGGACCTTGATTGGCCAAACAGCGGGTTTGTCGTATGACGCGGGAAATCCTGCGCTCGAACACGGCGATACGATCTATTTGACGGTCGCCGATAAAGATCGCAATATGGTTTCTTTGATCCAAAGCAATTATCGCGGCATGGGGTCGGGAATGTGCCCGCCGGGATTGGGTTTTTGTTTGCAAGACCGCGGCGAGTTATTCGATTTGCGTGAAGGACAATTCAACACCTATGCACCCGGTAAGCGACCGTTTCATACCATTATCCCAGCGTTCGTCACCCGCGACGGCAAACCGTTTATGAGTTTTGGAGTAATGGGTGGGGCCACGCAACCACAAGGTCACGTGCAAATTTTGTTGAATATGATCGATTTTGGCATGAACCTCCAGGAAGCTGGCGACGCGCCTCGTATCTTACATTCTGGTTCGTCTCAACCGACCGGAGAAACGATGTCCAACGGCGGGACGGTTGCTTTGGAAGCCGGTTTCAAGTCGGACGTGGTTGATGAACTTGTCCGCCGAGGACATCAAATGAAATATGCCAAAGGGGCGTTCGGCGGATACCAGGGAATCATGTATGACGCCAAAAACGATGTTTATTTTGGGGCATCCGAATCACGCAAAGACGGCATGGCTGCAGGTTACTGAAAACAGTGAATACTCAGGAATTAGATAACCAACGAATTTTGAACAAGGAACAAGTTGAGCACCTGGTCAATCGGCTGCTGCAAGAGTTTCGATCGCTGAACTGGGAAGATGATATTTCCCGCAACGCGCTCGACACCGCGCCGTTTGAAAATTTGCCGCCGATTTCGGGATTTATTGAAGAATTGGAACGAATGAAACAGGAACCCATTCCTGTTGACCAAATTTTGGCTTATGCCGCCAATGATACCGCTCCGATCCCCAGTGCAGCTGATCGCGAGGGCTATAGTGCCAATTATTCGGGACGTTATTGGTTGACCGGACTTCTCGATTTCCTCAAGGTGAAGCAAGTTGCCCAACAACACTCGATCGAATTAAACAAGCTATTTGATTTTGGTTGCGCCTCGGGGCGGGTGCTCCGTCATTTTGCATTTCAAAGCGAGATACCGGAACTTTGGGGAAGCGACATCAACGCGCGTCACATCCGTTGGTTGTGCGAGCATATGCCGTCACGGATCAAACCGGTCGCTAACCACTGCCTACCTCAATTGCCATTCCCAGATCATAAGTTTGACGCGATCACGGCTTTTTCCGTTTTCACACACATCGACACCTTCGAAACATGCTGGCTGGCTGAACTGAAGCGAATTTTACGTCCAGGTGGATTCGCATATTTGACGGTCCACAATAATGACACATGGTCCAAACTGCGACAGGAAATTGACAATCCCAATAATCGATTGATTGAGTCGATGAAAACGGTTGACCCCGACGTGAAAGAAAAACTTTTGGGTCCAATGCCACCGGGACGAACAGTATATCGTTTTACGCACAAAGGTCCTTACCGCGCACAAGTTTTTCATTGTAACCAATACCTCCAAAACGTATGGGGCCGCTATTTCGATCATATTGAAATCCTGCCGTGCCAACACATTCGCCAGTCGGTTGTCATTTTGAAGTAGGGCAGATATGGACGTATCCAAAAGCTTGCAGGATCAGTTTGCCCCCAACTTGATTTGTTTTGGTTGTGGGCCTGCCAATAAGCAAGGCCTGCAAATCAAGAGCTTCGTAGAACAAGATAGAGTGATCGCCAGATTTTCACCTGAGCATCATCACCAAGCTTTTGAGGGAATGATTAACGGCGGCATCATTGGTTCGTTGTTGGACTGCCACATGAATTGGACGGCCGCTTGGAAGTTAATGATCGTCAATGAAGCGGCTCATCCGCCCTGCACCGTGACGGCCGAATACAAGGTAGTCTTCAAAGCGCCGACGCCGAGCAACACGGAATTGCAACTCGAAGCTTGGGTCGTGGAATATAGTATTCGAAAAGCCGTAGTTGAGGCGACGTTGTCGGCCAAAGATACAGTGACGGCCACCGGTCACGGTATTTTTGTCGCCGTCAAAGAAGGGCATCCGGCGTATCACCGCTGGTAACGCCGATACACGACTGACGGTGACTACTAGTGGTCTTCTAACCCGATCACCCAACAATACACTAAATCTGCTGCATAATCCGCTCGTCCGGTTCATTTCGGTTATCAAGTTACCCGCAGTATCTAATGCTCCCAATTGTTTAATTGCTTACTTCCAGGATGCCGCCGATAAGAAACTTGAAATTCGCTGAGCCCTATGGAAAATGAAATGATGACAAGTTTGGGTTTCAAAATTCGCGGCGCGTTCACGTTGGCTGAGTTGTTGGTGGTCATTGCGATCATCGGTATCTTGATGGCGATGCTGTTGCCGGCAGTCCAAAGTGTGCGCGAAGCGGCGCGTCGTACCGAGTGCGCAAACCACTTGAAGCAAATCGCGATTGCGTTGCATAATTTTGAATCGGCAATGCAGTATTATCCGACAACGTTTGATACGCTTCCCGGTCAAACGGTCCGTGGCTCTTGGTCGATCCATGCAAAGATTTTGCCATATTTAGAAAACGGCAACGTATTTGACTTGATTGATTTTTCTACCGATTGGCACGATCAAGTTGCTGTCGGCACGCCGGCCTACGCAGTACCTGTTTATAGCTGTAGCAGCGATGTGAATGCCGGATTGCGTTATCGCGATGGATCGCCGTATGTGCATTCGACGAGTTACGGATTCAATATGGGCAGTTGGTTCATTCATGATCCCGTTAGCGGCGAAAGCGGCGACGGCTCGTTTTTGGTATCCAAAAAATCTCGCATTGCGCGATTTTCTGATGGTTTGAGCAATACTTGGTGTACGGCCGACGTCAATTCGTTTACCAGTTACATTCGCAATGTCGACACCATTGATCCAGCGCGACCTGATCGACTAGATTTTTTTGAAGGGGTAATTGGTGACCCAAGACTTGGGCCTAGCTTGACCGACAATACGGGCCATACGGTTTGGTGCGACGGCCGAGTTCACCACGCGGGATTTACCACGGTGTTCACGCCCAATTCTCGTGTCACATACACCTGGGACGGCATTACGTACGACATCAACTACAATTCTCAACAAGAAGGCCGCGATTTGATGCGTCCAACCTATGCCGCAGTAACGGTTCGCAGTTACCATCCTGGGGGCGTCAACATTTCCCGAATGGATGGTTCGGTGGGCTTAGTGTCGGACGGGATTTCCGGTGCGGTTTGGCGATCGATGGGCACACCCCGTGGAAACGAAATCACGGTGCTTTCACCCTGAAACCGTCTATAGTTGAATCGCTAAATTCGCTATGTTGAGTCAAAGATAAATAGGATGAAACGAAATTCATACGACTCTTGAAGGAACGCGATGAACACGGACGGGTCATTGGTTTTACCAGAACTATGCAATCTTTCCGAAGCTACCAGCGATTTTTCCAGCTGGATGTTTTCTCAGAATCGACATTTCGATTATTTCAAGCAACATGGCTACGACATCGAGCTGTTCGGCCGCGAAGTCGATCCCCAAGACAGCAACTTGAAGGTCTATCAAGACTTGCTCACGTTTGCCTTCATCAAGGAAAATTTTTCACGTCCGATCCGGATGCTGGATATTGGCGGCGGGGAGTCAAGGATTCTCAATTTTTTCAAAGATGACAATGAATGTTGGAACATTGATAAATTGGAAGGCGTCGGCAACGGCCCCAAAGAAATCGATACGAACGACATTCGCTTGGTTCGCAGCTATATGGGAGATTTTTCGTCCGAGCTTCCTGACAACTATTTTGACTTTGTGTTTTCAATTTCCGTATTTGAGCACGTTCCTCAAGACAACCCAGAGCTTTATCAAAATATCATCGACGATATTGGACGCGTGTCGAAACCGAGGGCAATTGCTTTGCATTCTCTGGACTGTGTAAAACACAAGAACGTGATTTGGGCAAATCCGATTTTGAATGCATTCTATCAAGATGGAAATCCGGCTTCTGAGTACCTGGCATTGGAGCAGGTCGTGGCTCACCCCGATTTGTATTTGATGTCTGAAGCGTTTTACAACAAATCCTGGAAATTCACGACGGGCAAAACATTCCAGGAATTTGGCGCCCCTTTCTCATACAACTTTGTTGCGGTACAACAATAGCGTTTCTTGTTTGTAGGGTTTCAGTACGATGATGGTTCCGCTCTCGAAATTGGCCTATGCACGATCCGGCGATAAAGGTGACGGCAGCAATGTGGGTGTGGTGGCCTATACCGCTGAAATATACGAATACCTGAAACTGCACCTGACGACCGACCGTGTTAAAGAACATTTCAAAGAAATTTGCTTTGGCGAAGTCCAGCGCTACGAAGCCGCGAACTTGTTGGCATTGAATTTCATTTTGCACGACTCGCTTGGCGGTGGTGGTAGCGAAAGCCTAAAGACAGACGCTCAAGGAAAAACGCACGGACTGGGAATCCTGTACTTGGAAATGGATGTCCCGGAAAGCCTAGCCATACCGGAACGCTAGCTGGTAGTGAGCGGCAAGGCATTAGCCACAGTAAAACCGCGGCTCGCGCCTTGCCGCTCACAAACTCGACCTCAATTTGCTGTTTGAGGACAGTACCTAGTTACTTGAACGATTGGTCCGGCGAGGGGAATTCGGCTTCGCGGACATCGTCGCACCAATTGCTAGCGGCCTCGGAGATAATTTGATTTAGATCGGCATATTGTTTGACAAAGCTAGGAACATATCCCGAATTTAAACCCAAGACATCATTGATCACTAAGACTTGGCCATCGCAGTGGCTTCCTGCCCCAATCCCGATCGTAGGAATGGTCAATTGTTCGGTAATTTTTTCCGCGATCGACGCAGGGATACATTCTAAAACAATACTGAACGCGCCCGACTGCTGGGCGACCGTGGCATCGTTCAACAAGACTTCTTCCTCGCGTTGGACCTTGTAGCCGCCCATCGCGTGTACGCTTTGAGGTCGCAATCCAACATGGGCCATGACTGGAATTCCGGCACCAACCAAAGCTGCGATCACATCGGCCTGATCCGCCCCGCCTTCTAACTTGACTGCTTGGC
The DNA here is from genome assembly GCA_965263475.1 of Mariniblastus sp. Classification (GTDB taxonomy): domain Bacteria; phylum Planctomycetota; class Planctomycetia; order Pirellulales; family Pirellulaceae; genus Mariniblastus. Next base: position 3,568,448 of record OZ253677.1, on the reverse strand, counting down.
AGCGAGTTTCTTTAAGAATGCGACCCGCTGCCGCAACGGCTTGGTGCACGCCCAAGTGATTCGTTGGAAACGGCAGATCGACAACCACTAGCGCGCGTTGGGCCGCGCGGCCAACCATTTCCGCATGGTAGATCATTTCGTCCAAAGTGACCGGCAAGGTGTTTTCGTGGCCTTGGACCACCATTGCCATACTGTCGCCAACCAACAATACGTCCGCACCTGATTCGTCTAAAATGCGAGCCATGTTGTAGTCATAGGCCGTCAACATCGCTATTTTTTGACCGTTAGCCTTCATCTGCAATAGAGAGGGAACAGTCGTTCGTTTTGGCGGAGACGATTTCTTTTTATTCATAGGACTCCAATGTCAAGAGGCCTTTAATTCTTACCCGTATTGTAACTTTGGGCAATGCGTCGACGACAAGCCTGGTAGAAGTTTGCTCAAAAGAAAATCCTGCGGCCGCTGATTCACGAGCGCTTTGTCCGGGTTCTGAAGCATTCAATTAACGGGCTCGAGGTATTAACCCATTCGGATAGTCGGGCCAAGGATTTTTTTCATTCGCGTACCAAGCTTGACGTTGGTTGGTGGTGATCTCGAGATCGCGCAACTTCATCAACGATTTCAACTCGGCGACCCGCTCGGATTCGCGATCGGCCAGATTCTCTGATTCGGAAATGTCCTTCGATAAATCAAACAGCATTACGTTATTGACCGCATTTTTGTCGGATTTTTTTCGCTGCATCGGATTGATCAACAATTTTAAATTTCCCTTTCGAAATCCCGTCAATCGACCATTCGCCGTGTAATAAACAAATTCCTTCCGGGGAGACGGCGCGTTGGACAACAACGTTTGGGTGACATCCAATCCATCAATTTTTGTTGGTGGCAAAGGGTGATTGATGATATTGGCAATCGTGGGCAATAGATCCATCGACGACAACAATGCATCGCTTTCTGTATCTGCCCGAATCTTGCCTGGCGCCCAGGCGATACAGGGGACACGTTGCCCTCCTTCAAACGGTGTTCCTTTCCCTTGACGTAGTGGTCGCGCACTTCCACCGTGGTTCTTAAACTGCAACCAAGGGCCGTTATCGCTAGTAAAAATCACGTAAGTTTTGTCGGACAGCTTTAATCGCCTAACTGTTTTCATCAGCCGACCGAACTCGGCATCGATATGTTCAATCGTACATTTAAATGCGTTTTGAGGATCGGGGTCGTATGCATCGTCAGGCACAAACAAGGGAATGTGAGGCATGCTGTGTGGCAGGTAGAGAAAAAACGGCTGGCCCGAGTTTTGCTCAATAAACTCAATTGCTTTGTCGGTACACCGACGTGTAATCAATCGTTGGTCGGTGGGCAATTCTGTTATCGCATTGCCCTCGACCAAGGGTGTTCGCCAAAGCATAACGGTGGATTGGTCTCGCCAGGACGCATCGCGCGTCGATGCCCCTTGGGGGCGCTTGTTATCGGGATGATTCATATCGTTGGAATACGGAATCCCGAAATACGTGTCAAATCCTTGGTTCAATGGAAGTGTGTCGGGATAATGACCCAAATGCCACTTGCCAAAACATGCCGTTTGGTACCCCGCCGACTTCAAATGCTCAGCAATCGTTAGCTCGCGCGGATGTAAACCTCGTTTCGTCTTTGGAAACACGACGTGTTCATGCATGTCGACGCGTTTGGGATAACAACCGGTTAATAGGGCCGCTCGAGAAGGTGAGCAGACCGAAGACGGAACCAGAAAGTTCGTGAGCCGTTTGCCTTCTCTGGCAAGCTGGTCAAGATTGGGTGTGCGAATGGTCTTGGAACCGAAACACCCTAGATCGTTGTAGCCCAAGTCATCACAGAACACGACGATAAAATTTGGGCGATCGACCTCCACTACAGCGTAAACAGGAACGGCCGTACCAACCACAAATGCACAAAACAACAGCCAAGTGAAAAAGTTGCCTCTGATTTCTCGCCCCTCCAATGCAGCCCGTCTTCAACACTGGTAATTGTAGGGGAAAAGAGGAACAATCCAAAACTTCAAATTCGAATCAATTTGAACTGCAACTAATCGCGTATGGGCTCGATAGAGGCAGCGCCGGCAGAACGAACATTGACCTCATAGGTTTTTCCAGGTTCAACCTTTACGTAGTTCGCTTGACCATGAATTGCTCGAATCCCCAATTCTACCTGAGATTCTTGATCATTGGCCAATCTCCAAAAGTCCTTCCAAATCTGGGCTTCGAACTCAGATTTTTTGTCGCTAGAGTAAACCGAAGGGTACTGATCAGTCGAATCTGAATCGAGTCGTTGGGAACCAACGGGCCCGTCCAAGTCACCATAGATACCCTTGAAAACGCACAACGAGGCCGAACGCAATGCGTCTGCCTCTTCAACATACTTGTCACCGAACTTTACGACCCAGCAATCGACGTACATCTTGTCGCCACGGAGCTCAAAATCTTTGGACGCACCAACAACGTTTCCGTCATCATCAAACTCCGTGAATCGAACCATCATTGTCGGTTCGCCCAACGCATTTTTGCCAACATCCATGACTTCGACGTTGGCTTTTCTCCGATCAATTTTTAAAAGCTGAATCGACGTCTTGAGTTTGTCATTTTGCTTTTTAATTCTTTCGAATTCTTCCTGCTGAATTTGAAAACTGACTTTTAAATCTTCGAATTCCGCCAACGCTTCTCTAGCATCGATGCTTGGCTTGACATAATTCGTGTAGCCCAGAAATCCGCCGTAACCAACTCCAGCACCGACGACAAGGAAGATCATGGTGCGAACGACACTGTTAGCGGTCTTCACATTTTCCATAAATTTCGACATATAATTCTCAGTTCTCGCGGTGAAAAACGGCCGAGTCTGTTATCGGCTGCAAAGATAAGATTGGAATGGCACTCGTTTCAAACCAACTGCAGCCCAATTAAACCGGCTGCTTGTTGAGATTCGTTCCTGGCTGTAACTACAACAACTCCTTGGACTCAACATTTATATTCGAATCGGAATAACCGCCCAAAATCGGTAAAATAAATCCAAAAATTGGCCGCTATCGGGTCCAACTTCGCCGTGTACCCGATCATGCAATTCGACGTAAATCTATAAATATTTGCAAGATAAGTCGCGTTGAGCGGAATTTATAGCGTTCGATCCAACGCCTGACTCGCACTCGCCACCAAATCCGCTAGCTGCCGCGGCTACGACAATAAGCTTGCGACCGCTTGGCCGATATCTTCTGATCGCATCAGTGATTCGCCGACGAGCATCGCATCGATTCCCGCACAAGCCAGCATTGCAACGTCTTTGGGACAAAAAATGCCGCTTTCGCCGACCATTGTTATGTCGCTCGGAATTTGTCGTCTCATGTGGATACAATGATTCAAGTCGGTTTCGAATGAATTCAAATCTCGATTGTTTACACCGACCAATTGGGCACCGCAATTCAACACCGACTCCAAATTCTGAGGGTCGTAGAACTCGACAAGTGGCGTCATTCCCAGGGCAACGATTTGGTCGTGCAGTTCTTTCAATCGTTTCGACTCTAGACACTCGGCGATCAAGAGAACAGCGTCTGCACCCGCAACGCGCGCTTCAACAACCTGATAGGTATCAATAATGAAGTCCTTACGCAGCAATGGAATCCCGGCCTGTTTGCGAATATCACGCAAGTAGTCCAAATGGCCTTGAAAAAACGGTTCGTCAGTCAACACGCTAATACAAGTTGCTCCGGCAATTTCATAGCTGCGAGCAATACTTACAGGATCGAAGTCGGCGCGAATGACTCCTTTGGATGGGCTTGCCTTTTTCACTTCCGCGATCAAGCTGACGCCCGGCTCAAACTGAATGGCTGTCAAAAAGTCTCGGACCGGCGGAGCGGTTGGCAACTGATCTTGCAACCGCTCCAACGAGACATTTTGTTGAGCCGCCGCGATGTCCAATTTTTTCCGTGCCACAATCTTGTCGAGAATCGATGCCATGAACTAATTTCCTGTGTGTAACTCGACAATGTCTTGGTCGTTCAGGACATAGTCTGGACGTACCTGTGTTCCATCGTGAACCTCAGATCCCCAGACTCGCGCTCCTTTCAAGTTTGCCGCAATGTCTCGATGCACGAGTTCTGCCAAGTCTGTCAAATCTTGCCCTCGTTTCAGCGTAAACGGACTATCCATGTCCGGTTCTTTTTTGGTCGGGAGCTTTGTATAGACACGAACCACATTCATCGCCTTGTAGACTCGGTTTTTAAGTTCGTCCAATCCAGAGCCTTGCAACGCCGAGACTTCCATTGTCTCAAAACCCAGGTCGAGAAATTCATTGAAGAATTGCATTCGATCATCGGCTGCCTCTAAGTCTATTTTATTTTTTATCAAGATCGTCTCGGTATAGGTTACGCCAATATCATTTTCATCGATGGCGGTCGCTTGACCCAATCGCGATTTGGTCTCGTTCACCTTTTTAAACAATTCCATCAACGCATCGCCGCCTTCGTCACTTCCCAGATCAAGCACTAACAAGACCAACTCGGCACCGCGAATCAAAGACTGTGTGGTTGGATCGAAAACGTCCTTAGTGATTGGAGGCGTGTCGATCAGTTGAACGTAGACGTCTTCCCATGGCATCATCCCAGGAAGCGGCTGCGTTGTGGAAAACGGATAGTCAGCGATATTTGGTTTGGCTTTCGTTAGGGCTGCCAACAATTCGCTTTTCCCGGCATTAGGCGAACCGATAATCACGGCTCGACCGGCACCTTGGCGCGGAATTCGCGTTGATAGACCCTTTGACGCCCCCTTCTTACTTTGATCGGCAATCTCATTCTTGACTCGGCTGATTCTCTGTTTCAGTTCGGCCTGCATCTTGTCGGTCCCCTTGTGCTTGGGAAGCTCAATCAACATCGTTTGCAGGCAATCCAGTTCCTCCTGCGGGGTATTGGCCTGGCGGTAAGCCTGTTCCGCTTTGTGATATTGTTGCGTTAAGTTGGCAGGCATCGAACTGTTTCTTCCGATCAAATTGAAAGGGGATGTGCATTACATTTATTTTATCATTGCGCATAAAAAAACGGATGCGAAAGCGTCGCATCCGTTGGACGTTTTGTCTTTTTGTTACCAGTCGACAGTTTCCCAGTGACTGTTGGCCTGATCGGCGGACTCCGCATCTAACGTCAATTCCTCCGGCGATTTGAATTCGCCCCGAATCGTTTGTACGATCGCTGGTTCGCGAGTGTCGATGGCGACATAGGACGCCTGCTTGACTGTATACGTCCATTTTTGAGTAACCGGACTGGCCGACGCCGTTACTGCAACGGGAATTTCCGACCAATCACGGCTGTTCGAAGATTTCGTATTGGATGTCAATTCCCAATTGCTGCGCTCGGGCATCTCAAATCGTGTCGACGATCCGTTACTCGACTCAATCACAGATCGATTCGAATTCTGAGGATTTAGGGATGGAGTATTGTCGGCGGGCGTCGGCAATGGCGTAACCGTTGAGCCGGCGGGCAATGACCCGAAAGTTCCATCTGTGGTGATGGTTCCACTAGGAATAGCTTGCTGACCCACTAAGCCGGTGGTGCAGGTATCGCAGGTCGAAGTCCCACAGACGCCTGTCGCACAGGTGTTGCAGTTGTTCGAGATGGTCGTCACCGGCACTCGGTAATTCTCAGTTCGATACACCGGACGATACGTCGTATAGGGCACGCGAGACATCCGGTAAGAATAAGTCGTGCAAGGACGCATACAGGTCACCGAACAACCCGTACATGGATCCGTTGTCGTTTGCGGACGATATTGTGTTACAGGTACGCGCTGGTATGTCGTTCTGTATGATGTGCAAGGAACGTAATTCACAACCACGCGAGAACATGTTTGTTGGCATGTCGTCGCACATTGGCCTGGCTGCAATCCAAGTGGGTTAACGGCGCTTACTGGAACTCGAGACTGGGCCAAAAGCCCCGCTTGTTGAGCCCTGCGGGCACGGCGACGATTCAACCAATCTCGCAACAACCCTGCGTCGGCGCTATCTTGAAAAGTCGTCCAGTGCGCAAACGTGACAACTAGGGTGAAAAAAGTAATTTTCAATCGGAACATTTATTTCTCCGAAGTCTGTTCGGGAATGTAGGCTGGTTCAATGGTTAAAACGCAGGCTCGGCCTGAGCGGACGACGACTTAGTGTAACCCTAGACCAGGATCAAGTTTTGGAAAGCCGAAACCTAAAATGACACCGTAAAAATCACGTTGTCGGACCTGATTTTAACGGTCGACTGATATCTACTGGACGGAACAATTCAACTTGAATCCAAAGAATTTCGACAAACATTCGTACATTTGTTAAACCATATGACTTGTGTCGATTAATCCGGCCGATTCGTTTTCCAATTCTGAGGCAATCCAGTCTCAATCGGGTGAGACTGACGCTATGCCGTCCCAAGCGTGATTTCTCCAAGATAAAATCCGGGAGAACCCCAGTTCCATGCTCAGCTGTTATACGAATAATAGAGCGATGGGTTCAGGTGACAAGGTAAAATCTTCTGCAACTCCGTTTGGACTTAAACCAGCTACTGTTTTCTGATAGCACTAAAATTTGTTGATCACATTCCACGATGGTTCTTGCTACAACGATGGATCTCAAATCACATGCAAAATCTAGTTTGATTTCTGCCCGCCGATTGACCAAGTCGATGTTGGCCGACTTCAATACCTTACACGATTGGTTTTTTCAAACTCACGAAAACGCCAATCACGCGTTATGGATTGTCGGTCATCTGGGTTTGGCAGATAACGCGTTTGCGGCCAAGTTTCGCCCACGAATTAGTCGTGAACCTGACGGCTGGAGAGACTTATTTTGGTTTGGAAGCCAACCGACTCACAACCCCAAGGAATATCCTCCGGTGGATGAAGTGCTGGACTACTTTGACGATCGGCGCGACGTATTGCTTGCGACTCTCGATGATTTGAGTTTAACGGAACTTGAACAACCGGCGCCGCCGGCTGGAACTCAAAGTCCAATTGCGGGGGCCCCGAACATTGGACAAGTATTCTTCTTTATTGCCCATCACGAAGGCATGCATGCCGGGCAATTGTCTGTGGCAAGGCGCGGTCTAGGGCACAATCCGCTTTTTCAGCCACCCCAAGCCACGGAAAACAAAACTGGCTCGTAGCAGAGTCGACCTCCGAGACTCGCGTATTCCATTGAGTTTGCGGAATTTCTGATTGTGCCGCATCGCGATTAACAGCCGAGCGCCCTTCCGCTTAGGTTCAACTGCGGTGAAAATATCGAATCACATTGGCCCAACTCAATTTAGATCATCGAGTATGTTTTTTGTATTTGACGGAATGGACGGAGCCGGCAAGTCGACCCAGTTGAAGTTGTTTGGCGATCATTTGGAGCTACTTGGCTTGGACGTCGAATACTGCAAAGATCCGGGATCCACCGAGTTGGGAAATCGCATGCGTGAACTACTGCTTGCTGATCACGGTTTTCCAATCGACATGCGCAGTGAATTGCTGATGTTCATGACGGCTCGAGCTCAATTGACCAGCCAACTGATTCGCCCTGCGTTGAATGCTGGCAAGACCGTTGTTTGCGATCGTTACGCTATATCCACCGTGGTATATCAAGGGCATGCTGGTGGCCTCGACCCGGAAACCGTTTGGCAACTCAACGAATTTGCGACCGGTGGCCTGCAGCCGGAGCTGACATTCATCTTTGATTTGGACGTCGCAACCTGCATGCAGCGTCTTGGCGATTCGTTGGACCGAATGGAATCGCGAGGATTGAAGTATTTTCAAAATCTTCGCGAGGGATTTCGAGTGGAATCGAATCGTTTTCCGACAGGAGTCGAGGTTATTGACGCCGATGGAGCCGTCGACGAAGTTCAACAACGGGTTTTAGATGCAGCAAGAGCTACGTTGGCCAGCGCCCAATGACGCGTTGAATTCCGCGGTCGCGGTACTGCAAGTTATCGCCGTTGTTGGGGGTCCGAATCGTGGCTTACGAACGGATTTTTGATCAAAGTCGCCGCGCGAGGTCCATGACTGTCCTCGGATGAGTTCAAATCGTATGTCACGTCACCCAGTTCCCCGCCGACGGCGTCACTGGCCGCCGCGAATTGGTATGTTGACTTGGCGGAAACATTAGCAACGAACGAAATCGGTCGTTGACTTTTTTCGACTGCCGTCAGGTGAACCTGGACTTTTTCACCACCAGCAATTTCCTCGAAACGAAAAACGGCGGTACTCGGTGAGAAAACTGAATTGACCGGAAGTGAAGCGACTATTCGAGCCGTTTTTGGCACCCTGATTTCAACCAGCACGTCGGTTGCGGAATTACTGCCTTTGTTTTCAACAACAAACGTATGTTGATTGCGATTGTAAGGCTGAACCATGGGAGCATGAATGACGAGGCCTTCTGATTGGGGGATTTCGTCGGCCAATGTCGGTAGTAGCTCTGTCGTTCTTTCCGCTGCGACGTCGCTAGCGCCGGAGTCAATCGACGGATCGTTCGAATCGGAAAAGTTCATCGTTACGTCACCCATAATCGGTTCATCCGCTGGCGTGCCGGCCAAACTATTGACAGTTCCTGTAATCTGGGCGGGCTCGATTTCGTGCCTTTTAGGCTCAACCAATTCATGTTTGTTCAATGGAATTTCGGTCGTCAGCAGTGGCTGCAACGATTGGATACGATCCGCCGAAGCGGTCATTCCAGTACTCGAGTCCAAACTCGGCGCGTTTTGGTCGACATGCAACTCGGGCGGTACTTCGGTCAGGCGCAGTTCTGAACTGGAAGCTTGGCCATCAGCAACATAAGGAATGTCGATCGCCAAACCCGAGTTTTCAGGTGAAAGTTTGGATTCAACGTCGAGAACCGAATTCAAAATCGCTTTTCTGTTGGGTACTTGATAAACATGGCTGGGTCCGACGAATTCGATAGCACAAACAGCAATCTCAGCTGGCTCTTGGCTTTTGATTCGAATCGGAGTCGCACAGGCAGGACTGACGTCGCGCTGTGTTGTGACTTCTTCGTTCCCTCGCGAGATTGAGCACGCCGCCAAAGTCATAGAGAACCACACCATCGTTTTTAAACTGGCCATATCGTTTTCCGATCGGATCCGTTTTTAGACGCATTTATTCGTTTCATTGCCTACAAACTGAAATATCGGAACAACCAGAACGGCAGTTTTGGCTTACCCGACGACGGCGAAGAATTACTGTACTGGCCCACCTTGCAATCGCGACAACCCGCACAAATTAACTGATCGCTCAAGGCTGCCAATTTTGACGGTGAGGTGAAAGGCGATCGAGGAATTTCCTTTGCTTTGGAAATAAATGAATCCGTCCGCTAATTCGCAATCTAGCTTTTGATGCCCAAATCCCGCCCTTCACCATTTGTTTATGTGGTTTGTACATTGTCTGAATCCAATTTTGTCAATCGAGAAAAACGTTTCGAAATCAACGAGTCCGTTGGTTTTGACGCGATCGTCAAACGTGATGGCTCGGATGAGAACGTTTTTTACGCCAGCCTAATCGACTTCTCACGAAAAGGTGGAAAGTTCGAAGTACCGTTCTGCGCACGATTTGACGAAACGTTAGAGGTTAACCTCGAATTCAAAGATTTTGAATTGACTTACAACGGATCTGGACGGGTGCGACATATCCGGAACGTAGGTGAAAATCGCTGGCAAGTCGGCTGCTTGCTCGACCCACCGCTACCAGAAGACTTGGTTGCTTATCTCGCCAAACGTACGAATCAAGAACGGCGGCAGCACCCTCGATTCGATATTGTCGGCGAAGGCAAGTTGCGTCGCCAAGGAACTCCCGAAGGCTGCGAGGCATTCATTCGAAATATCTCTAGGGGTGGTTTCTGTTTAATAGTCCCGCACGAGCACGCGATTGGAGAGATCGTTGATTTTGTGATCAATGAAGATGCCACTATCGATGATCTGCTGGAAAGTGAAGACGCGGAAGATCAATCTTTGAACGTTGGAGCTCGGGTTCGCTGGCAAACACGAACCCACGAAGGTTATACCCTGGGATGCAGTTTTACCGACGCCAAATCATATAGCAAATTGGTCGATTATTTGCTGGATGGACAAGGTGTCAAATCTGACAAAAACAGCTGGGTAATTCTGGCCGCCGCTGTCGTCGCGATGCTGATTCCCGTCGCCAGTAGTTTACTATCGCGCAATGTTGACCAAGTCGTCGAACGCCAACCACAAGACGAGCAGATCGTGCGACCATCAACTGATACTCAATCCGGTATGATCGTTAACAATGCCGAATCTGAAGTCGCAAACCTGGATGTCGCAATTGTCCGAGACGCGGCTGAACAGCAACCGCCGATCGGCCCGACCACACCGCAAGCTTCTCCAGATACTTCGCTTGTTGTCGGGCCGCCGCAATCGGCGGGTTTGCAGGAGACGCAGGAATCGGTAGAACGAAATCAATCCGACCCACAGCCGCCTGCCACGACTACCCTGCAATCTGAATTGCCTGATGCGGGTACCCCGGTGCCGACGCAGACCACGGTGGCATTGGATACGCCGCCAGCAAACCCGCTCTACAACCCTCGAGCTGAATCTCGCCCCAGTTCTCGCAGAACCTCTCGAACTGTTCAGCCGCAAGCGGTTTTGCATAGCTCACCCGCCCCCACACCGACACCCACGCCGCCCAACACGGACGGAGTACCCGCAGTCTTGTCAGAAACCACGCCTGTCGAAACCAAATCACGAATGGATCGAGGCAGCTCGCGGCGCGTCCAAACCAAACGGCCCATCATGGTCGAGTCCGAAGAAATCCCACGGTTTCAAAAAGCCAAATTCAATCACTAATTGGTGACCAGTTGTTCGCGCCGCGAAAGGGCTCCCAAATCATTGAGCCAAGACGGTACAATATTGGCCATCGCCATGTTGGTTTCTACGTGCTTTTGAAACTCTAACGTTCGTTCGATTAAAGCCGCCAGAACTGTGGACATTACTTCGACCGATCTTTGGCTGGCAATGCGTTGAATCGTTTCAAGCTCAATGCCGGAACTTGAGGGTTGCGAATTGTGCAAATATCGCAAGCAATCCGAATACAACTCGACCGCAAACTCACCAATCAAACCCATCCGTTTTCGTTTGACGGCGGATTCTTTAGAAGTGCTATCGACATGGTCACAGATCGATTTTGAAAATTGCCCATCGGCAGGATCCATCGTCGCCAATCTTGAAAACAGCTCATTGCGAAACGCGAATAGCTCTTCATCATTTAATTCAATCGCTCGCGATACGCTGCCGCTGGCAGCTGCAGCCAGTTTGTCGACATCAACCTGAAACTCGATTTGTTGCAATTTCAATATTCCCAAAACTTGTTCGTGACTCAACGCTTCAAAACGAATCACTTGGCAGCGAGAAAGAATCGTCGGCAATTGCCGATGCTCACTGGTGCCAATCAGAATCAAAACGGAGTCATGGGGTGGTTCTTCGAGGATCTTTAGCAAACTATTGGCGCTCTCGGCGTTAAAGAAATCCGCGTCGTCCACAATCGCAACTTTGCGATCGCCACTGAACGGCGTCAAATTAATATCGTGACACAGACCGCGTTGACGCCGGTGCTCTCGGTCCCCAACAAACAGCTCCACGGGTAAGAAGTTTTTATCGCTGGGTTTCGAAATTAGAATTAGGTCAGGGTGCGTACGCGAATGGACTTGAACACAGCTGGGGCATGTACCACAACTTTGAAACTCACTTCGATTTTGGCAAAACAAAACGCGAGCCAACTCAAAAGCGAATTGCCGTTTCCCAATTCCATCCTTGCCAACCAACAAATAAGTATTGGCCAAGCGTCCGTTTTCAAAGCTTCGTTGAAATCTATCAACAACTTTTCGATGGCCAATCAGATCGTTCCAAGGCATGATTCTTGCGATTTGAGGTTTTTCTTGCGATTTGAGGTTTGAAACACAAAGCTCAAATTCTAGCACGGCGGGCGACCGCGAGTAACTGCGGCAGGAATTTTCGATAAGCTCGACCGCGGTGACTCAGAATCGATTTTACGTCATCGCCCAGCTCGCCAAAGGTCCGTTTGTATTCCGGAATCTGAAACAAAGGGTCGTAACCAAAACCGGCATCACCGCACTGTTTGTCCAGAATCACGCCATGGCACTCGGCCTCGGCACAGGCTCGAATCTGACCTCGACTGTCAGCGAGTGCGATATGGCACGTGTACCAAGCGTTGCGTTTGTCCTGCGGAATGCCTTGTAATCGTTCAAGTAACAATTCGTTGTTGGACGCGTCGGTCGCGTTTTCACCAGAAAAGCGTGCCGAGTAAACGCCAGGTTCTCCTCCAAGTGCAGCAACGCTCAAGCCGCTGTCCTCGGCCAACACCCACTGCTGAAGCTGCTGGGCGTAGAAAGTTGCTTTGATCGCCGCGTTCTCGGCAAACGTCGATCCAGTCTCCTCTGCTTCGGGCACTGCGGCAAAATCGGAAAGCGACCGAACTTCGATGGGGTCAGACTGAAGAAGCCTCATCAACTCCGCTCGCTTCTTCACGTTGTTGGTCCCCAACACCAATAAGAACGGTCCACTCATTTGTCATTTCCTACGTTTTATATTTCCTACGTTTTATTTAAGTATCCGGCTCGTTTTTACACAAATTAGCAGTTGATTTTTAAGTTTGTCATTCGTTAGACGATTTTTTCTTGACACCTTTTCGTCTCAACCCGGCGGCAGGGTCAATCAATCACGATTCTTCGTCAATTGAACCCGTCCCTTTTTCTCGCCGTTTCTGTCCCGCCGAATCGGCTCCATGCTTTGCAATCGCAATCGCTTGGTCGACGGTTAAAGGTTCCGCGTTCCAAGCCGCACGTAAGTATCGAGTGGTTGGTTCTTTATCGCCTGTCGTCGGATTCCACTCAATCAAATGACCATTCGTATCGAATACGTAGCAAGACGGTCCTGATGGAATTGCCCAATATGCGGTGTCACCGATCCATATGATTTTGGTCGCACCGGCGTCATCGATTCGTGACAGCCGCGTTGGTTCTGGCATCTCGACCGCAAAGGTCTCTAGATTTGTCGCGCTCGGTGGAGGTGCGAGTAATCGCATGTCACGTTCCGCAACAAACAGCCAAAAAACAAAGATTGCAAACAAGACACCAATTGTTTGTAACCATGATTTAAGCGTCTTGAATATCATAGGAATGCCCAATACCCGACACAATCGGTGAAGCAAAAAACAAAAAAACGCGATGCCAAACTTGATATGGATCGCACTTCGATCAGTCCAGAACTGCACAAACAATTTTAAATTAAAAGGTTCAAAACAACGTCAATTCTTCAGCCGTCTTTGATTCTCTCAACTCTTCGCTAATTGGACCTGTCCCCGTTTCTGTCTCGTTTCTGTCTTGGACCTGTCCCCGTTTCTGTCTTGGACCTGCCCCCGTTTCTGTTTCGCACCTTCCTAGGTAAAGTTTTTTACACAGTTAATTGAAACATTCGTTACAACCCTACCTATTTTGGCCGGAGCAATTGCCAATGCTAACCGTAAAAGTTACAGCTTCAACAAGATTCTTGAAGTAGGCTTTCGAAAAGGATCCTGCCCCCCTCCGCTCATTTGATATGAAATCTTCGAAAACAACAAACCCGACCGGCCTCATTCAAAAACTCTTAGCTTCATGGACTGGTAGTTCCGCTTCCGCCTGTCGCCGTCAAGCACGCCATTTTCAGTTTGAAAACCTAGAAGAACGTTGCGTGCTTTCTGCCAATGGCTTGGAGTTTTCACCGGACACACCGCCTCAAGACACGCAATTCTCGGTCAACGAACAAACCCCAGAGACGGAATCGCGCAACGATCTTGACGTCCAAACGAACATCCGCTCGGTCCAGGTGCGCGTCAACGGAGAATTGGTAACACTCAATCCCAGCGACGATCGTCTCGCCTTGTCTGTCGGAGACGAATTTGAGGTCGTCAACATCGACTTTGACTCCAATGCCAACGAGGGCGTTTTTGCAGTCGAAGGCTATGTCAACAAAATCACCGACAACCGTTCTGCAAGTCTGATCGACTACGAGGATGGCCGCTTCTCACTGATTGAAAGCAACTATTTTGCGAATGGTGAAAACGGGTCGGTTCGCGGCTTGGACGGAAGCTGGAAAGCGGAACTCGGCTGGGATCGGCTGACGCTAAGCATGATCCACTATCAAGATTCGGGAACGACAATCGCTGCTCGTGCCATCATCCAACTTGAAGTAGGGCAACCCGATTTCTCATTTGACGAGTCCACGTTCGAAAACCTCAGGCAACAAACCGGTATCGTCGGGCAACAGTTCGATATTTTTGGCGCTTGGAAGAACAGCCAAAGCGGAACGTTTCACAACTACGCCGAAGTTGACATCTATCACGAATCCGACAAAGAGCAAATTGTTTGGGCTGGAGCACTGGTCGGCAATGCTTCGCCAGACAACGTCGTCGAAGGTAACTTTCTTAACACGCGCAGCGACGATCCATTTTCCGAATCGTTTGTACCGGAAACCGCGGGAAGCTACATCTTGCGATTTTACCTCGATCCCGAGCAAGTGGTTTCAGAATCCGATGAATCCAACAACCAGTTTGACGTTGAGATCCAAGTCGAAGAGCCAAACCAAGTTCCTCGCGCCGTCAATGATCAATTCACAACGAGCACCAATGAAACGTTAGCGAAAATTGACGCACTTGCCAACGATTTGGACGGCGATGGCGACGCCCTGTCCGTCCATGATTTCACGCAACCGGAAAACGGCGAAGTCTCCCTGAATGACGACGGCACGTTTTCGTATCGACCAACCAAAGATTTTTCCGGTACCGACGAATTTAGTTACACCGTGTCCGACGGCGTTTCAACGAGCGATCCGGCCCTTGTCCAAATTCAGGTTGAACAACCGGGATTTGCTGTCGAATCAAAAGCCAAAGGCGATGAAGACTCAGTCATCGATTTATCCATCAAAGTGGATTCAGATCGATTCACGCACGTCCGTGTGTCCAATGTTCCTGATGGAGCGTCGTTAAATGGGGGCAATTCCGTAGCCGACGGAAGTTTCCATGTTGATGTCGCCGAACTGGATGGTTTAGCGATCACGCCTCCAGCCAATTCAGATGCCAGTTTTGAACTGACGGTTACGCCTTTTGACGGATCCACAGCCTATGTCAATTTAACAGAAACCCTGACCGTCGACGTCAATGCCGTCGTCGATGGAGGACACGTCGATGTCGCCAATTTTGGAATCGTCACTGGAGCCAGCGGACGACTTCCCTTCCGTTTCGCATTTGATGATCTGGACGGCTCGGAAAATCATACCGTCACATTTCACAATTTGCCCGACTTCATTTCGCTGTCGGCTGGTGAAAAAATCGGCGACGACTGGGTACTTCGCTATGACGATCTTGCCGATTTGAGAATTGAGTCCACTCGTGTGGAGGACATTTCCGGATTCTCGTCGTCCCGAGGCTACTACTTCAAACGATTCGATGCTCGAGTCACCGCATTTTCAGCGGAAGATGCTAGCGGCGACTCCATCGAGCACGTCGAGGAATTTTACTTTTACGCTTTCCAACGCAAGTAGGCGAACCCCATTTACTTCTTGACCTTGACGCGAATATTGCGATACCAAACTTTGTCACCGTGATCTTGGAAACAAAGATGGCCGCGCTTGCTCACCCCAAACTTTTCCCATGTCTTGAACTTGCTGCCGTCTTTGCGCTTGCCCCAATCATCACTACTGATATCCGCTTCAACGACTTTTTTGCCATTGAGCCAATGCTCAACGCGATCACCATCGATCACAATTTTGCCGGAATTCCACTCACCGACCGGCTTCAGCGACTTGCCTTGGGGAGCGTACATGGCGTACAAGCTGCCAGCTGATGTAAACTCGTTTTTGCCGTCACGATGTTTTGCGTCGTCCAGGATCTGATACTCGGGCCCACTTAAATAGGGTGCACCGTCGCCCGTAGTAACGCGATACATGATTCCGCTGTTCGAACCGGGGTCGACTTTCCATTCGAACATCAATTCGAAATTTTCAAACGTCTTCTTGGTCATGATGTCGCCACCGCCGGAACCGTCAAACATCAGAGACTTACCGTCGATCTTCCAACCCGCGCCAATCTTCTCTTCTTTATACCCACGAAAATGATCAAGTGAGCTGCCATCAAACAGGACCAGCATCTCATCTTCGGCGGACAAAGTTGCTGTCACAGCAGTAAGCAAACAGAAAATAGCAATTTTCGTGAAGGAATTTTTATACATCTTCGGTTCCCAATTTTCCTCAAGCTGATTTGGTTTTGGATGCCAAGTTTAATCGCAGTATAAAGCTTTGTCGAATCGCTAAAAAACCAAAAAAAATTTTCTGAGGTTTCACGCAAACCGTTGTCATTCACACATTTCCAATTTGACTTCTTGGCAATTTTATTAAAACCGACTGTTCTAGCTTGAGACATGACCGGGGCGTCACATAGAATACGCGGTTTGGCTGAATTAAGGCGATTGCTATTTCGCCACGTTCAACTCTAGGGACAGGAACCAAAGCAGCTATGCCGATTTCGGACATCGTGATTAAAGGTGCGAGGGAACACAACCTGCGCGACGTCAACTTAGTCTTGCCACGCAACCAGTTGATTTGTTTGACGGGGGTCAGCGGAAGTGGAAAAAGTTCGTTAGCATTTGATACGCTATTTGCTGAGGGCCAAAGGCGTTACGTCGAAAGTTTGTCCAGCTTTGCCCGGCAGTTTCTGGGCCAAATGCCCAAACCAGACGTCGACCTGATCTCGGGCTTGAGCCCATCAATTTCGATTTCGCAGAAATCATCGGGAAATAACCCCCGCAGTACGGTCGGTACGATTACCGAAATCTACGATTACTTGCGAGTCCTCTACGCCCGCGTGGGCCAGGGCTATTGTCCCAAGTGTGACCAGCCCATTTCGGCACAGTCGCGTGACCAAATCATCGGGGCAATTCAACAACTTGCCAACGGAACAAAATACGCTGTCCTGGCTCCGGTCATTCGGGCCCAAAAAGGAGAACATCGCGAAGTCTTCGTTGACTTGCTCAAACAAGGCTACTCCCGAGCGCGAGTCGACGGCGAGATCCGTTCGCTTGCGGATGAAATTTCGCTTGATCGAAAACGGCGTCATGACATTGAAGTCGTCGTCGACCGGCTGACGCAATCGGCCAAGGTGCGTAGCCGACTTGCGGAAGCTGTTGAATTGGCACTAAAGATCGGCAAGGGCACACTTATTGTAACCCTGGAAGACGAACCTGGCCAAACGCCAAAACCGAAACGCGAACGGGGAGTGTCGACGCCAAAGCGAAAGCCCACCAACGACGATCGCGTTTATTCCGCGGATTACGCTTGCAGCAAATGTGGCATCAGTTTTTCTCCACCCACACCACAGATGTTTAGCTTCAATAGCCCCCAGGGAATGTGCGATGGTTGTGATGGCTTGGGTCGAGTCTATACCTTTGATTCCGAATTGTTGGTTGCCGATTCAACACGATCATTTCAACAGGGTTGTTTTGAGCTACTCGGAAAATGGCAAGATCTTGGACGCTGGCGCCGCCACATTTACAAAGGGGTTGCCGAAACGGTTGAGCGAAATCTCGATCTCGAACCCGGCACCATGTTGGAAACCGCTTGGGAAGAATTAAGCCAAGAACTTCAAGAATTGTGGCTGTATGGCACCGACGACATGCACATCACGTACACCTGGCGCGGCGGTAACTCACCCATGAAATACGGCGGCACATTTGCCGGCATCATCCCTGAACTTGACGATAAATATCGTCAAGCCAAAAGTGCGCCAAAGATTCGGGAACTCGAACAATACATGAACGATGTAGACTGTGCCCTGTGCGAAGGCGATCGGCTAAACCAACAGTCTCGCCACTATCGCTTGGAATCGAGCAGCAACCAGTTTGACGGCTCGAGCAACAAATCGCTCCCCGAAGTTTGCCAATTGTCGATTGCCGATGCGGCCGAGTTCTTTTCAGGACTGAAACTTGACGACACTCGACAATTTGTTGCCACTGAGCCGCTCAAAGAGATCCGCAACCGGCTTGGTTTTTTGTTGAATGTTGGACTCGATTACCTCGCGCTAGATCGCACCGCTCCAACGCTGTCTGGTGGTGAGAGCCAACGAATTCGTTTAGCCGGTCAAATTGGTGCTGGTTTGGTTGGCGTGCTGTATATATTGGACGAGCCGTCGATCGGATTGCACTCCAGTGACAATGATCGACTCATCAATACACTGGGTAATCTTCGCGACCTTGGCAACACGGTCGTCGTGGTTGAACACGATGAAGACACGATGCGTGCGGCCGACCATATCATTGATTTCGGCCCCGGACCCGGTTCGCGGGGAGGCGAAGTCGTTTTTGAAGGCGCTCCTGCAAAAATCAAACACGCCAAAAAAAGCGTGACCGGACAATTTTTAACCGGCGAGCGAAAAATTGCCATCCCGGAATCCCGGCGTGAACGTCAGCCGGATCGCCAAATCAAAATCCTCGACGCCAAACATAATAATTTAAAATCCGTCAACATCGAGATTCCTTTGGGAATGTTTGTCTGCGTGACCGGCGTCAGCGGCAGCGGCAAAAGCTCGTTCGTTAACGACATTCTGGTCGAGGTGTTGCGTGAAAAATTAAACAAGGGCATTGGCGAACCCGGCGAGTTCGCAGCGATTGAGGGCCTCGAGTTACTGGACAAGATGATCGCCATCGATCAATCGCCAATTGGTCGTACACCACGCAGCAACCCAGGCACCTACATCAAATTGTTTGACGAGATTCGCAAGTTGTATTCGCAACTTCCAGAGGCCAAACGTCGCGGCTACAAACCGGGCCGTTTCAGCTTCAATGTGAAAGGGGGCCGCTGCGAAGCTTGCGAAGGGAATGGAAGCAACAAACTGGAGATGGACTTCCTGGCCGATGTGTGGGTCACTTGCCCCGTTTGCCAAGGCAAGAGATTTAACCGTGAAACTTTGCAAGTCAAATACAAAGAAAAATCCATCTCCGAAGTCTTGGAAATGGAGATCGATGAAGCCGTCGATTTTTTCGAAAACATTCCGAAGATTCATGAAAAATTGGTCACCCTGCAAAGTGTTGGTTTGAACTATTTACAAATCGGCCAACCATCTCCAACGCTTTCCGGAGGCGAAGCTCAACGCATTAAGCTAGCTCGTGAGTTGGTCAAAAAGAGTACGGGCAAAACGCTTTACTTGCTGGACGAACCGACCACAGGTTTACATTTTGCCGATATCCAGTTGTTGTTGAATGTCTTGCAGGGATTCGTCGAAGCGGGCAACACTGTGCTGGTTGTCGAACACAACATGGACGTGATTAAGACCGCTGACTGGATTATCGACATGGGACCCGGCGGAGGCGTCCACGGCGGTCAAGTCGTGGTTGCTGGAACGCCCGAAAAAGTAGCCGCATGTAATGCATCTAAAACAGGCTCGTTTCTGAAACACGCGCTGAGCGGGAAAGACACAGGTTTTCAGCCGGCAGCCAAAAAATCGACGGGTAAGAAATCTGCACCCAAGCTGGCGACCGAAATCAAAGTTCGCGGTGCCGAGCAACACAATTTGCGCCGCATTGACGCCGATATCAAACGCGACGAGATGACCGTTTTCTGCGGCCCCAGCGGAAGCGGCAAAAGCTCGATGGCGATGGATACGATTTATGCCGAAGGCCAACGCCGATACGTCGAAAGTCTCAGCTCATACGCTCGCCAGTTCGTTAACCAATTGGAAAAACCACGTGTCGAACAGATTGACGGCCTTTCACCGGCAATCGCCATTGAACAAAAGAATTTGGGGTCGACGCCTCGTTCGACCGTTGGCACGGTCACAGAAATCTACGACTATTTACGGATTCTTTTCTCACGCCTAGGTGTCGGCTATTGCCCCAGTTGCGACATCCCAATTGGCACACAAACCAGCGATCAAGTCGTCGACAAGGTCATGAAATGGCCAGAAGGAACGCGATTGATTTTGACCGCACCGATCGCGTTGGATGCGAATCAAACTTACGATCAGTTATTCGAAGATATCCGTGCGAAAGGATTTACTCGCGTCCGCGTAGACGGATTTACTCACGAAGTGGGAAGCGTTCCATCCTTGAGCCGCCGAACCGTCCACGACGTTGAGATCGTCATCGATCGAATCGAGATCAAAGCCAAATCGCGTTCACGAATCGCCGACAGTGTCGAATCCGGATTGTCCATCGGCAATGGGTTGATTCGCGTTGTTGTACCCAACGATGACATGCCCGAAGTACATTGGCAAACCATCACGCACAGCCAACATCTTGCCTGTGAAAGCTGCGGCCGCAGTTTCGAATCGCTGTCGCCACATAGTTTTTCGTTTAACAGTCGTTTGGGTTGGTGTAACGATTGTGAAGGCCTGGGAACTCAAACGGGAGCGGACCCTAAAATCGTCATCCGCAATCCCGAGTTATCTTTAGCCAACGGCGCCCTTTCTCTCTGGCCCAACATGAAGCAAAAGCGCTCGCAAGAAATGCTCAAAGCAATGTGCAAGGCAAACGGGATTCCCCAAGACGTGCCGTTTTCTCAGTTAGACGCCCGTCATCGTCGGACAATTTTTTATGGCACGGGAGACCGTTGGATCGATGTTCCCGGCAAAAAGGGCAAGGTGAAGTTTTCGTTTCAATTTAAAGGTCTGTATCCGACGCTCGATGAAGCTTCGCGTTTGGTTCCCTCGTTGCGAATGAAACTTCAAGCATTTGTCGGAGATGTCGAATGTGGAAGTTGTGCCGGTAGCCGTTTGCGAGATGATGCCGGGGCCGTTCGGTTCCGCGATCACGTTATCGATGGCGTTTGTCGGATGCCACTTGGTAAATTACTCATAGAGGTTTCCTCCTGGAAACTCGACAAACGCGAGCAAAAGATTGCGGGGGAATTAATTTTAGAAGTTCGCAATCGTGTTCAGTTTTTGAATGACGTGGGCTTGGAGTATTTGACGCTATCGCGAACGGCTGCGTCGTTGTCCAATGGCGAAGCGCAACGTATTCGACTTGCCAGTCAACTTGGCTCTGGTCTCTGCGGCGTGCTGTATGTATTGGACGAACCGACGATCGGTTTGCACCCCCGGGATAACACGCGACTGATCGGGGCCCTTCATCGACTGCGCGATTTGGGCAACACGTTGATCGTGGTCGAGCACGACAAAGAAGTCATCGAAGGCAGTGACACGGTTTTCGATTTTGGTCCGAAAGCGGGCCGCGGTGGTGGCGAAGTGGTTTGTTCTGGAACGCCGGAAAAGGTCGCTTCGATCAAGAAAAGCGTGACGGGTCCTTACTTGAGCGGCGCGAAATCGATTCCCATTCCCAGTAATCGCCGCCCGGCTTTGGCGATCGAAGCTATTGAAAATTCAAAACAGAAGAAAACAAGCAAAAAAGCTACGAAGAAAAAGAAGCCGGCAAAAAAACCAACCGTCGTCGAAGCCAACTCGATTGATATCCTTGGTGCACAGCATAACAATTTGAAAAACATCGATGTGCGTATTCCGCTTGGCACTTTGACGGTCATTACTGGTCCCAGCGGTTGCGGCAAGAGCTCGCTGATCAATGACATCTTGTACAACTCGCTCGCCCGCCGCCTTCATCGAGCTTCGACCTCACCGGGCACCCACAAAGGAATTGCCGGTTTGCACCACATCAACAAGGTCATTCGCGTGGATCAAACGCCACTTGGCAACAGCCCTTCGTCGAACCCGGCAACCTACACCGGTGCGTTTGAGTTGATCCGAAATTTATTCGCGCAATTGCCGGATGCAAAAGTCCGGGGCTACACGGCGCGACGATTTAGCTTCAACGTTCCCGGCGGACGCTGTGAGGAATGTGCCGGCAACGGACAAATATGCATCGAGATGCATTTCCTTCCTGATGTTTGGGTCAAATGCCAAGCTTGTGACGGCAAGCGATACAACGATGAGACGTTGGCCGTTCGATTCAACGGCTTTTCGATCAACGATGTCTTGGAAATGCAGTGCGGTGAAGCGGTGAAGTTATTCAAAAACATTCCACGTATCCGTCGCATCATCCAGACGCTCTGTGATGTCGGCTTGGATTACGTAACGTTGGGGCAAAGTGCACCTACACTTTCCGGCGGCGAAGCTCAACGAGTCAAACTATCGGCCGAATTGGCGCGTCCGGACACTGGGCGAACCTTGTATCTATTGGACGAACCGACCACAGGTTTACATTTCGAAGATTTGGCCAAACTTCTCGAAGTTCTCCAACGACTGGTCGACATTGGCAATTCAGTCGTCTTAATCGAACACAACCTTGACATGATAAAGGCTGCCGACTGGGTGATTGATTTGGGCCCCGAAGCCGGCTCCGGAGGTGGGCAGATCGTCGTTCAAGGGACTCCTGAAACGGTCGTCGAATATGCTGAGCACGCACAGAATTCGAAGTCGCGTTTGCCGAGCTGGACAGGTGAAGCGTTGGCTCCGGTTTTGAAATCTGGCAAATATCAAAAACGAAAGCCATACGACGATTCGTCAGATCGCTGGAAGAAAGACGACATGGAAATTTCCGAGGTCGGCAAATCGGTCAAGATGCCTTGGGAAGCAGACGGCCGTCGCTGGCATACGCAAGACCGCGTCGGACGAGCAGGCGAACCTGTTAATTGGGACGGCAAAATCCTGTCGGCCGTGGTAGATAAAATCCAGGAGCATGACGGATTTTCTGAAACCGATTGGAGCCAACGAACGGTTGTCGAAATCTCTGGAACCAAGAAATCCAACGGTTGGTTTTTCCATGCCATCACCGGCGAAGCTTGGCTGGTGAAAATGAAATTCCGCGTTCGCCCGAGGACCTTTAAGCGGCCCGAACTGCTCGAACAAATCCCGCTCAAAACCGCGAACGAAATGGAAGAGCTGCCGATTTACGGCAACACGCCTCGAGTGAAATTGACCAGTCAGCGAAACCAATGGCAAGAAATCGAAATCAAAGCCCACTCTTGGGACGAAATTAATATTCCCGGCTTCTGGGATTTTCTTGATACAGCCATCGGGAGTTTTGTCGATCGTACTCAAAGAGTTGAATTGAAAATCGATGACCATTCGCCATGGGCAAAATTGGGACAAAAATGGCATTACATGCGCAAGGGGTTCTCGTCACCAAGTAAAGTTGCTTGGGAAACCGATGTGCTCGAGGCGCTACAGAATTTGATTGAGTCGACCGCTCCGCAATCCGAATTCGTTTGGAACAACAAACAAGTCGTTCACGTCCAAATCCCCGAATTCGATCACCCGTGGCTAAGTATTCTGACCAAAAAATTGGATGGTGTCTGGCTCCAAATCCGAGGCCCTAAGGATTCGTTGTCATTGGGTCGCGTCGTTGACTTTGCCGAGGATGCGACGATCGATACTGATGAAAAGGTCGATACAATGAAGTTTAAGTTGGTTGATGTCGAGCAAGCCAACCAACCCGAATTGCAAACATTCCTTGCCGAACATTTAGCCAATATTTCAGCTCTAAACGTATGAACCAAACGCTTGCATCCGAGATTTCCAGCAGCCTGTTGTTTCGATACCGCTTGCCATGCGCCAAAGCGCCTGAAGCAAAAACTTCAGAATCGGGCCGAGGCCCGTTAGCATTGGACGAAGATTTTGCTTTGCCGGACATCGGCAACGACGAAACGGGGAGAAAACCGTTCGCAGAACTACGAACATCATGGAACGAAAAAGGCCTGTACTTTTCATTGCATGTTACCGGCAAGAAGCAGTCGCTGTGGTGCAAACGGACCCAGTTGCTAGAAAGCGATGGGCTGCAATTTTGGATCGATACACGAGACACCCACAATGTCCATCGCGCCACACGATACTGCCACTGGTTTTTATGTTTGCCGCAAGGTGACGGCGGTGATCAAAAAAAGCCGCTGGCCACGATGCTGAAAATCAATCGGGCCAAAGAACACTCGCCCAACATTAACCAATATCCGTTGTCGATCTCCAGTAACGTAGCCAAGACCGGTTACGAAATGAATATTTTTGTTCCCGGTTCGACGATAAACGGTTGGGATACAACCGAACATCGCATGATGGGTTTCAATTATTTGGTTTATGACCGTGAGTTAGGGACGCAATCTCTGGGCGTCGGATTGGAGTACCCGATCGCTGAAGACCCGAGTCTTTGGAACACGTTGGTGTTACAAGGTTAATAGGTTCGCGGCCGGCAAGAAGTGCCGTCAAGTACACCTGTTGTTTCTTCTGCAAACTTCACTCGCTCACGATTCATGCTGGTTTCGTGGCAAACCAAGCCATAAATTTCGAAACTGCGGGGGCAGATTGCCAATTACCGCCATCCTTAGGCCACGCGGCAACTGCAACACTTGGAAACACCACATCATAAGTAATTCGAATGACAACCGCCCGCAAAACTTGCCCATTGTTGACATACACCGTGGTCACCCATAACTTAACGAGCTTCAACTTTGTTTCAGTTACGTGTCTTAATTAGGAGACCCAAATCATGCAAAGATTCGTTTTAGCTGCCGTATTGACTGCATTTGTTCTTGCACCCGCCGTTTCAGACGCCTGCATCTTCCGCAAGCGATGCAATAACAACAACTGCTGCGTTTCTTCTTGTTCTTCACCTTGTTATTCATCTTGCGGATCGTCTTGTTATTCCACTTGCGGTTCTTCGTGTAACAACAGTTGTGGGGCAACTTATTACGCCCCAGCAAGCTCTTGCAACAGCTGCTGTTCGACTCCATCCTACTCAAGCTGTTACACACCCAGTTATTCTAGCGGGTGCGCTTCATCCTGCGGTTCGTCGTACGGCTACAGTTCATATGGTTCATCGTGCGGCACTACTTGTGGTTCGACTTGTGGTTCGACTTGTGGCACCTCCTGTGGATACAGTTCATGTGGTTCGACTTGTGGAACCTCTTGCGGTTACACTTCATCTTGCAACTCGGGCTGCCAGACCACGCGTTGCAAGCCACGTCGTTGCCGCGTTCGTCGTTGCCGCACCAACCGCTGTGGCTGCTAGTGCCAGCTGCACGTCTCTGTAGCCTCGGTGGTGTCATTTTTCCGAGCGAAAATTGACGAGCCAATGTTAGGTGAAATGCAAGACGATCTAGTGCGTGATGGTTAGAGGTTAGACGGTATTCCGAAATGAAAAAGAAAAACCACCTACCAAATCGGCAGGTGGTTTTTTTGTGAGTCAATTGAGTTTGATTGATCGCGACTCGATCAAACAACTCGGGTTATTTGAGGCTACTCGATAAAGCTAGAAACTCGAATCGCCCGATCAACGTTATGGTTCTTACCCGGCTCAAACGCCACCGGAATCGAACGATCAACAATGAAGAACCCACGGTTGGTCGTCGTTCCATCATTCACATCTTCATATTCATTACCAACAACTTCGTTACCCGCTTCGTTAATCACTTCGAAGTAACCGACCTGGACCCAAATCGCGAAGACGCTTGAACGATTCGTTATTGAATTCGCTATCCTTTGATATTCGTGGTAACGATAATACGCGTTCCGCTCTGTATTGCCCAACTGATCTTGAGCATTATCAAGATCTAATTCGAACATTGGGTCCCCACCAATCGGACGGAATACCCCGGTATCGATATCATTTTCCGAGGTCGTGCCGTAGTTGGCAGCAACGGCAGGTCGAAATGGCCCATCGGTCGTCAGCGAAGTTTGCCATTGAGCTAACGTCGCTAGCCCCAAACCAAACGGGTCAACGACTGCATTCCAAACATCCGGATCCGAGACCGTGTTGATGTTAATTTTTCCCGGAACGCGATAGTTCGAAACAAAATCATACGGCGCCGCAAAACCACGCGAAATTTGCGTCGTTGAACCTGCGGCGGCAACGTACTGGTCTGGGTTCAAATACGTCTCCGTTCCAACATAGCGTGATGGAACTTCGATGTAATCGAAAAGCCGGAACAACGAAGGCGTAATGTTTCCATCATCAAAAAAGTTCAACAGATGAGGAAAATCACCTGAATGAAGATCTGCTCTGATATTCACGTCCGGAGTCATCGGTGGATTATAAGGATTGAAACCACCACCCGATTCTGACTGAGCAATGTCAAACTTGTTCGTCAAGTGATAGCTTGACGTATAGGGAACATTCATCAATTCATAGCCGCTTGAGAACGGCCTGTTATTCCAATTCAACCAAGTAAATGGAATGGGCCCCTGCGAGTTTGCATTGACGTACGCTGAATTCATTGTGCCCAAGCTATGAACGAGCTCTCTTTGAAAGACATGTGTCAATGCTGGCATCGCCACGTTCATTTGACTACTCGAGTCTGTACCGGTGGGATTCAGTCCAGAGTATTCGGTTTTCCAAAGCATTCTGAATCGGTTGTTCATTTCGTCTTGTCCTAGCGGACTATTCGCTTGACGATTAGAACGGCGCTCAAAAGTTGAAAAATAGTCTTCTTCGCCACCTTCGAGCATCGAATCTTCTGAAACAGCACTGTCAATTCCATTAAACGCATACAAGTCACACCCTGTTGAATCGGTTGTTCGATAAGGATTTGTAACCGCATTCCAAGGTTGTGTTGGATCAGCCAATCTTTGCAGCACGAGCACGTAAGCACCGCTGATGAGTTTATTTTCCTGCAAGTAATTAAAGTAAAAATCAGGATCCGCAGAGCGGTCTACAGGTTCGTCGAAAATGACACTCATGCCACCGGCATCTTGAAATATTTCACCTTCCATCGCGATTGGATCGGGATGAGGATCAGCTATACCTACGCTCGAGTATCCATTAACCGGGTCACTAAACCCTAAAGATCGGCCTGAGCCGTTATCAATTGGCAAGACTTTTACGTTTTGAGCCGTTGTGGTTACTTCGTCGGTACTCCAAACTCTGACTTGTTCCGCAACCGGGTCCAATTCGATACGCCGGGTTTGAGTTAAATCCAGTGCTCCAGCTGCGTTTTGGTTGCGGCTGATGAAGGTGGTGTAAGCATCACCATTGAGTTGCCCTGCGGATCCAACAACGCCATATCCACCTGGACCAATTACTAATGTGCCAGCACCCGTTGCTGGGGAGTAGACCTTCGGGCCGATAAACTGGTCACCGGCCATTACATTTAATGGCGCGAAATAGATGTAACGACGAATGCCGTCGTCAGCCGCATTGCTCAGCAAGTTGGCATTATCTGGATCAAAAAGCGGATCAGTCGGGTCCCAGCCGTCTTCGCCCATAAAGGGTGGTGGATCCATAGGATCCGATGCGGCAATCGCGTTTTCAAATACATTTTGATTTCTAAGAACGACAATTCGCCAAACAGGATATTGTTCGCCCGTGCTTACGTTCGTCGCGATTTGCTTTAGGTCAATCCCCGTTTGCGTGGCATCGAACTCGGCAGGTTGACGTTGATTTCCGCCCGCCCATGGATTGTAAAGCTCAATAAACGCCGAGGCCTGGGGAACAAGCCGGCTATCAAAATCGTCATCTCCCATCAACGTACCATCGAAAATCTCTGCCATATCGACGTCATTCGGATCGCTCGACAAAACAGTTTCGGTGTCCAGGTTCTCGATCCGAGTGTCGTGCATTGCAAACGCCTCAGTCATTAACAATTCAGGCCGTTCGACACCCCAGGCAACAAAATAATTCAAAAAACCGGTCTGCGCGCCGTCATTGGTGGTTAGATCGCCATTTACATCCCAACCATTCCAAGGGTTTAGGTCAAATTCCAACCCGGTCATGATCGAATCCGGGTCCCGATAATCGACCACATTTGCAACCCACTGTGCAACAACCTTTCGGAAATCAATTCGGTCAATAGGATCAATTGCTCCCGAGTCGTTAAAGTCCATAAAGTCGCCATCATCAAACCCAGTTTCGCCGGCGTTGAAAATTGTGCCATCGCCGTCCCGATCAACAAGCTCCGTAGCAAGCAAAGTCAAAACAAACAGTTGCCGAGCAAACTGCGCTTTTGCTTGATAAGAGTTCCCACCAACGACGGAATCGTTGTCATGATCAAATGCCTTGTCTTGCAAATTGGGACTCAGCGGATCGCTCACGCTTGTCGGACGAGCCAGAACTTCTCCCGTTTCCATAGCATCATCTACGATTCCGTTGGGCGTGGTGTTATCCAAACCGTCACCAAACGGACGATTGATGTTAAAGGGTCGACCAGCGCGAACGTCGGATGACAACATTCCGAATTGAAGTTGGCTCACTCGGCTAAATTGCGAAGTGGTATTTGTTTGCGGTTGGAACCCCGAAATATTGGCGGCCACGAGTTGTTCCCGAACCAGTTCATCAGCTTGCATCGGGACGCCTATTCCAGCAGTTCCAGTCAATATCGTGCCGGTCGCGTCTCTATGACTCAAGATATCATACAACTTGGTCACCAGAGTTTCGTTTCTCAAGGTACCCAACGGGTCCGCTTGTGTCCCTAAAAATTCGGTAAAGCTGGTAGGGACTTCCCAACTATCGGTCGTCGCCACAAATCTTGAACTTGAATCCAATAGCTTTGGCGTAAAACCAGTCAAGTCTTCAAGCAATTCGACGATTCGGTTGTCCGAGCGATTAGCGAGATCCCCGTCGCCGCGACGATAAATGTGTTCTAACTCATTGGGCGTAAACAACTGGTCTGATCGCAAGCCAATTTGTTTTCCAGGTGGAGAGGCATCAATTTCGTAGGGACTATTGGCAAGCTCCGTATAATTCAATGTCGATTCGCCTACATCGACAGCTGGCATACCAACGGGAACACCGTTGAGCGCAATGTTGGGAAAGTCTGTTCGGAATCGTCCATATACGTCCATTGCTCTGGATTGATAATGTCGACCAAGTACACCGGCATCAACTGACACATCGGCCGAAACCGGAAGCCCAAACTGTTTGTAAACCGCAAACGGATCCGCTCCGTCGAACCCGACGTAAGCCGGTAGACCTGGCGAAGGTCCGCCGCCACCGGCCAATCGGTAACCCATCGCCCCCGATGGCAAGGAATCAAAGCCATATCGACCTGGGATCTCGACTTCAACCGATGAAGTGGCCGGGTTCGTCAGTTTGCCTACAATCAGGCGGGACATCTCTTGCTGCATTGGATCGTCAAACACATTGGCCATGCGAACCTCAGCCGGCCCCAAGCCACCGCCTCGCAAATTCGCCAAACTTGCCGACACATAGGGCGTTTCAAACATTGGATTGGAAAAGTTGTTGTGGGTTGCGAGCTGCGAACGATTGCCATGGAAATTAATATTCATGCGACCGTCCAAATCCGTGACCAAGAAAGAAACCAATGGCTTGACTCGGGTTCCGTCTTGAGTCGTAAATATCGGGTATCCCAAATCCATCCAAAAACCGTCAGGATTGCCATCGCCGCTGTGGTCAATAACGTCACCGGTATCAAACATCTCTGCTGTACTGGCATTCACACCCTGCTGCATTCGGAAGGTACGACCAGTCAAACCGGCTCGGTCAAAACTCGGTACGGTTACCATACCCGAGGAGTCCATTGCAGCCAAAAACATATTCTGTTCGTCAACGGCATCGTATGGTTCATTGGTCGCAAATGGATTGGCTCTCGGAGCACCGGTTCCGTCACCAATGGCAAAATAACCTTCTCTTACACCTGCTATCATGCCACTATCAACAAGTTCATCACGTGTCTGGCCTTGACGATTCGGTTCAAGTGCTTGCCCCGACAACGCACCACCGGCCAATGTCGGATTGAAACGTCCCGCACCAGTACCTGAAAATGGTCGACCGTTCACGACGACCCGTGAAGGCAACTGAGTCCCGTTTGCCTCACTTAGATCTACTACAAAACTGTCAATCTGACTGACGCGAAAGGTCTCGGGTTGGTTCAGTAACATGACAACGAACTTATGCGTTGGATCGTCCGCATTCATGTTGTCAAAAAACACCTGGTGATCGATGATGCGTGATGTTGAGCCTTCAAGCGGGCCAGACACGAAAGAAAGTAAATTTCCGTTGAACCGACCAGGCGCGTTTCCGATATCAGCCAGCGTCACCGTCTCACCCGTCAGGACGTCGTTACCAATGACGTTTGCATTGGTCAAATCACCGGCAACGATTAACGCTGCGTCGTCATAAATATTTAGGTCAGCACCTCTTAGCTCTAACCTCAAGAACTGTTGCTCCGTTCCCAGGCCGGCGAAATTCCCAAGTGTTTCAATACTGCTCACATAGGAGGTCATTCCGTAGCCATACATATCGCCCAGAATCGAATGTCCTCTCAATGGAGAATTGATTTCGTTTAAATCTGGACCTCGCAACAAATCATAGAGTGCTCGCAAGACATAACGATCGCCAAGCCGTTCGCCCACTGAGGCAATGTCATTAACCGTTAATAAACTTCTTTCGCGCGACGATTTTCTGAATTCATTGGATACAACCACAAACGTCGTGCCCATTAGCAAGAACAGCACGATCATGCTAATAACAAACAACAGGGTGACACCATTTCGGTTTAAGCTTCGCAGGTTCTTTTTCATGATTCCTACCTGGTTACCTTTGATCATTGATCGCGAAAAGTCGTGAGAGTTGAGCTTGGAAAGTGATTATTGAGATGAAAACGAAGAAGTAGCTTCTAATTCAATTTGGCGTTTATATACATTCACTACACCGGGCAATGCGATGGCGTAAGTGTTTTGCCCAGCCGGCAAACTAAACGTAGGACCGTCGATGGTGATTCGGTCATTTGTTTCGTCCGAGCCAATGACCCGAAAGAATCCAACTTGGGGTTGGGATGTCGCTGTGCCAACAAAATTGACTAACATAATCCACTGGTCGTTTTCGATACTAATGTCGGCCCCCAGAGTAACCGTTCCTACGCCATTGATCGTGGTCGGCCCCGCCGTTACCAACGCCAGAGGCATTTGAGAGGTAGTATCTCGATCTCGATAGACCAACACATGAAAGTCGAAACCTTCAACCGCACCTAGGTTAACATTACCAAGGTTTCTACGCGGAACAGCAACTGCCGACCATGACACACTTCCTAACGACTGCCGGCGAACTGCTAACTCGTCTGTTTCATCAATGGCGCCATCACCATCGTTGTCCATCGTGTCGGCCAGACTGGGATCGATATCCAATATAGGTTGAGGAGGGGACAGTTCATCGATAATGTTTCCATCCTGAGATGTCTCGAACGCGAACTCAACATCATCAGTCGTTTGAAACAGACGGTTGGCAAGCGCATTTCCGATCGCAGTCGGCGTGGCAGCAGCGCTGGTAAAATCCATCAAACGCGTCACTCTAGGTCGATACGGCACGCCGCCCGAACTCGTATCACCCGCGTTAAAAACACCTATGTCCAAACTGCCAATGGCCTGAAAATTTAGCATGTCGGGTGCATACGGATCGATCCAATAGCAAGAGGCCACGTTTCCGTCGCGTGAAAGCAGCGATGATGGCGTGGCGGTCGCATCGATCCACGGCAAACACTCATCGCCGCCACAAAAACTGAATTGACCGTAGCCCGATACTTCAAACATCGCGACCGCATTCTCGGCAACCGTCGTAGAGCTATCTAAATCCAAACCGATTTTTGCCTGCCGAACACCAAACGGAATCAACACCAAAACACCGGCTACACCAATAACCGCAACGACTATGGAGGTCAGAACCTCGACAAGCGTAACGCCGCTTCGTAATTGGAATCGCATGACTTTTTATTTTCTTTTGGAAGGAATATCAATAACATGAACTACTGAGCCGCAGACGCACGAATACGAGTAAAGCCGCGAGCGTCAGTGATCAACGTGTCAACCGTACCGCTCCCGGGCGGGACGTTATAGGCAATGTTCGTACCCCCCTGCATCCCAATGGTTACCCACAAAGCATTTGCCTTGTTCAACAATAATTCCGCTTGTTGAGCAGTGTCGGGCAAAATCTCGTCCGGCTTAAACTCATTCACAAACAAGTGAATGGATTGCCCCACCAAAAAGCTGCCACCATTGACACCAACTTGGTCTAAGTTTCCCGTTGAATCGAACAAAAGTTGAATTTCTTTATTGGCACGAGACGCCTCGTCCGCGTCGTTATCTAATGCAAGACCGAAAACGGTGTACGTCTCGTTATTGCCATCCCAATCCCCTGAATCAAATGGTCCGGAATATCGCAGATCAATCGTATATCCCGCCGGTAAGTCGACACTGCTGGATGATACTTTTCGAAGTTGTCGTAATGCAAACCCGGAACAATCAACATTTGGAACCAAAAACATGTCCGGCGTGGCCTCGGGTGTCGAAATTCCCGGAGCTGCTTCACCGGAAACAAAATCAGGCATCCCCAGATCCAATGCATTGGTACTATTGTTATCGTTATCAAAAACTATATTGAGCGGCAACATATCGATCACTAGTGGAGTCGCACCGACCAATGTCCCACACAGATCTTCATCCATCCCGTCGCCAGGGTTGGAGTCCGCAAAGGTGAGTGTCCGTGGCATCAACACTTCTTTCACTTGGTAGGACGGAGGCGAGGCGCCATCACCAATAATTATTTCATCGCCTGGCAAAACGACGTAACTGTCATTGGCCGGATCATGATCTAACGGAAGGTTAATCAAACATTGGAGCACGGGATTACCATTGGAATCCGTTGTTTCAATTGTCATCACGAAATCATTGCCAGCATCTCCACGAAAACGCGGCAAAATCTCTTCGAGTTGAGTCAGCCGCGTTCCAGCGTAGAAGACCCGTTCGCCCGTCCCGTTATTCGTACTGGCGAGAAAATTCAAATTCCGTTCGATCACAATCCCCGCAGCCGCACGACTGCTGATCGCACGATCTCGCGCCGTCGAAAACGCAGACCCAACCACTCGCGCGACTTCGCGAATATTTCGATCTTCGTTGATAATTCTAAGACGAGGTATCAGCAACGCCGTGACAATGGTTAATACCGCCATGGCAACCAGCAACTCGACTAGAGTCAGTCCAATTCGTTTTTTAGATAAGAGAGTATTCATGAGGGATTTAAGGTTAGTTGGTAATGGTTTCAATTCCGTTTCCAGTTGAAAGCAATCGAATCCTAATGTTTCGAATTGCGATCCCGGGTCCGTTCATTCCAGGATCCAATCCAAAGGCATCCGCTACTCCATCATCGTTGGTGTCAACTTCGAATTGAAAACAAATTGGGCTCCCCCAAGAATCGACAAACTCCAAAAAACCATCTCCATCGGTGTCAGCAAACGAACGGTCGCCCATGGATTCAATGGCCGATATACCGTTGAAATTAGCCGTTTCCAAGATGTTGTACAAATACTCGCTATTGGTTGTACGAGCCGCTTTCGAGGGGAAAGTATTTACATTCGTCGGATCAAAGGTGACGTCCGCCACTGAATAGGTTGCGCCGTTTTCCGGATAGGTATTGGTACTGTCTATCGGATCAGCCGATAACTTAAACCGACTTCCAAAAGCAGTGGAACCTGCCAAGACCAAATCATTTACAATGGCATTCATCTGCGTTGAATCGAGATCATTGTCATTGCGAACTCCAGCTAAAAATGCCTGGCTCGGATAAATCGCTTCACGCATCGTATTCAACATGACCGGAGGCGCATCCGTTTGAAAGGCTATATTTTGAAATCGACGTGGCATTTCCACGTTAACGATATCTGAGATAATTCGATGTCGATATTCGCGTCGTTTACGAAGATCAAGGCCAGCCAAGTCCACCGGCAGGCGCCGACGCGCATAGCTTTCCAGTTTCTGCCGCAAAATCACATGAGCAATACTTATCCGCGAGCGGGTTGCGTTGGCGTTGGCATCGAACTGGGCGTCGTTGACTATCGCCAGAGCCAATGTTGACAACACGCCGATGATGGCCATCACGAGCAGCAACTCGATCAGTGTAAAACCTGCTTTTGAAAAGACTTTTAACATGGCAGCGCTCCGATCTTACTTCCGTTCGACGACAACGGTTTCCAGCTTCATCGGCCCCGAGCCACCAAAATTGACGATATTGTCAGCGCCACGTGCGCAAGTATTCGAAATCGTGTTCGGATTGGCATTGGCTGGGGTCGGACATGTGGTCGGTCCACCAGACAAGCCATCCAGCCCAAATGTGATCAACTGGAATGAATCCGGTTTGAAGTAAATCGCATCGAAAATAGCTTTACTTCCTGCCACCGTTAGCCCCGAAGACGTTCCCGATACCGTGGAATCCAAATGAAACGCTGCATCAATGACCTGCTGCTTTGTCACCCCCGTGCGCACATAAGCCCCGTCATTGGAATTGTCCATGTCGGGCATACTCGGCAAGTAAGTACTAGCATCGCGATAGATATAGGGAGTTTGAACGCGGCCAGGTTGGTAGTAGTTCGCAATATTTCCAGACGGACTGAAGTTGAGCCGCTCGGTTTTAAATTCAAAAAACTTCTGCCGTTCACCGACGGTGTCTGAAATGGGGAACTGCCGATTTTTGGAAAGCTGAGTCAGCCAAAAAACAAGGTCTGAACCTGCCAGACTTCCTACTGCCGAAGGATCGCTATTGGCTGCAGTTACCAAGTCGGTTCCTGTCGATGTCCACCAAGTCTCTAAGTTGCCTCCGTCACTTCCATTCCCTTCACCGTGGTTCGGAGAAATACGTCCCAATAATGCGGCCATTCTTGCCGCCGTCATATCGCGAAAACTTGGCGGATAAAACCCGTACTCGATTTCAAATTGCTCCAAGGCCTGCTCGATCTGGGTCATTTCGGTTTGGATCGCAAATACTCTTGCACGTGTAAATGCACTACTGACGGCGACGGATAAAATGCCGGCCAAAATGGCGATGACGGTCATGCCGACCAATAATTCGACCAACGTAAAACCTTGGCGTTTCGCTGGAACAGGATGGGATGCTGGATAAGTTGTCATGTTTGGATTTCTCCAATTACGTTGATGTGATTTAGTTCCGCCGGATAACAGCGATTGGGTTGGATGTGTTGCATCGCCGAAGCCCACAAGCATCAGGCGAAAAACACACTAGTCTCTTGTTCGCAATCCCCCAACGAGATCGCGTCGTCGGCCTCCCCAGTGAAGTTCTGAAGATGTGCCTGGTTATTTTTTCCTCGCTCTCAAAGTCACCTCATCCTTCCCCCGATACCCGAGGGAAAGGACAAGGTGCCTCCCACAGGAGAGAGAGGTGTAACTTGTTATTGGTAAAGATCGTTGAGCAATCTTTTGGTTTTAGTTTCGTTTTGATTCGTTGTTTGTTGTTCGTCGGCAATTCACTCGCATGCGCTTCGTACTGGTCGCGCATATTTCGTTCTATTCCACCGTTGTTATTTGTTGCTGGTCAATCCGGAGATGATCGCGATCAATGGCATGAACAATGATGCCACGATGAACAACACCACACCGCCCAAGAAGATAATCATCAGCGGCTCGATCATCTTCATCATCCCGTCGGTCAACGTACGAACTTCTTCTTCGTAGTAGTCGGCGACTTTGTATAACATCACGTCCAATTCACCCGTTTCTTCACCGACATCGACCATATTGATCACCAAGTCTTCCACGACCGGTTTTCTAAAATTCAACAAGTACCAAGCCGCGCCGATGGCACACATCGCACCGCAACCATACATCACAAAGAACCACAGGTCGACTTTGATGAACAAAACCACCAACGGTGGCAACGCCATCGTCATCATGAAAAAGAACAACGTCACCGGATGAAAACTTGGAAAGCACCAAGTCTTCAATGGGTTAGCGATCGTATCCCCTTCACGAATCGAATCGGTGACTCGGCTAAATATTTTTTCATACATGGCATTACCCGATGTTTCACGAGTAATGGTCAACCCTTCGATGATCGGTACACCACTGGCAACCAAAGCACCCAGCGTTCGCGTG
This sequence comes from Mariniblastus sp., assembly GCA_965263475.1. Classification (GTDB taxonomy): domain Bacteria; phylum Planctomycetota; class Planctomycetia; order Pirellulales; family Pirellulaceae; genus Mariniblastus. The sequence goes on along the minus strand of OZ253677.1, from coordinate 3,532,613 downwards.
GTTCGCGCCAAGTTACTCTTTTCCACCAACTTGCCGATGACCGGTAGCTTCAACAAATACAAATGCCATCCCATCCGACCGGCACGGAACTTACAAACCAGCGACACAAACAAAACCATCGCGATCGGGATCAGCGGAAACAAAAACCACAACTTCACGCAACGGTCAGAAATCGCAATCAACAATTCGGTCATTGCCGGTAAGTCGATTCCAAACTCCTCGAACATATCCTTAAATTCAGGAATGATCTTGATCATGATGAACACCATGATGCCGATCGTGAACAAAATGATCATGATCGGATACACCAAAGCACCGATCACTTTGTTTTTCAGAGATTGCGTCCGTTCTTTAAACTCGGCCAAACGTTGTAAAATCGTCTCCAGCGAACCACCGGCCTCACCGGCTTTGATCATGTTGACGTACAACCGGTCAAAAACACGCGGCGCCTTGGCCATCGCTTCGGACAACGAGGCACCACTTTCAATTTCATCACAAACGTCGATCAACGCGTTCTTGAGCGCACCCGGCTTGGCTTGGTCTTCCAAAATTTTCAACGAACGCAAAATCGGCAAACCCGCATCTTGAAGAATGGAAAGCTGACGCGTAAAGGTCACCAGCTTCTTTCCGCCGGCCCCGCCCAAGGCAAACGTCTTGCGATTGGCACCACTGCTCGCTTTGGCGCTATCGGCCTGTTTTTGAACAGCGATTTTGGTCACAAAGTAACCCATCGATCGAATCGTCGCCTGGGCTTCGTCTTGCGTTTGCGCTTCGATGACGTCGCGGATTTCCTGACCCTGCGGGTCCATGGCTTCAAATTGATATGTCGGCATAACTCAAACCTCAGTTGTTACGTCCGGGCACTTGCACCCTAACGGATTTGTCTCGCTCCAGCGAAAAATGTTTCCAATTGATACAATGTTTCGTTAATCATCGACGATCGTCTCGCGAATCACTTCTTCAGCCGTCGTCGTTCCATCCAACACGAATTGCATGCCTGCCTTGCGCAACAAAATCATGCCTTTTTCGGCCGCTTTCTGACGCACCTTATCCGTTGGCGCATTCTGCATAATCAAATCACGCAAATCGTCATCCATGATCATTAACTCGAACAATCCGACGCGTCCCTTGTATCCGGTATTGGCACAACTATTGCATCCGGCTCCGCGGTAAAACATGCGGTCGCCAAGTTCTTCGCGACTCAATTCCAAATCGAACAATACGTCGTCTGTCGGTTCGACTTCTTCACGGCACTCAGGACAAATCCGGCGCACCAGGCGCTGAGCCAAAATTGCTTCAACCGTCGCCGTAATCATAAACGTTTGCACGCCCATGTCTTTCATTCGCGTAATCGTGCTAGGCGCATCGTTGGTGTGTAAGGTGCTAAACACGGTGTGGCCGGTCAACGAAGCCTGGATCGCAATCTCTGCGGTCTCTAAGTCCCGAATTTCTCCGACCAAGATCTTGTCCGGATCCTGTCGCAAAATCGCCCGCAAACATTTGGCGAACGTCACATCGATATCGTGATCGATCGGGATTTGGATGATCCCATCGATGTCGTATTCAACCGGATCTTCGGTCGTGATCAATTTGTCTTCAATCTTGTTCAATTCACTAAGTGCTGAATACAACGTTGTGGTCTTGCCGCTACCGGTCGGACCGGTCACCAAAATGATTCCGTTGGGCTTGTTCATCACTTCGCGGAACTGCTTGATGGTTCGTTCATCCATCCCCACGTTGCCCAAGTCCAAAGAAACCACACTGCGGTCCAAAACTCGACAAACCACACTTTCGCCAAACATCGTCGGCAAAACGCTGACGCGCAAGTCGACCGGATGCCCCCCAACCATCAACTCAATTCGACCGTCCTGCGGCAATCGCCGCTCGGCAATATCCAAATTGGCCATTACTTTGATGCGGGTTGTAATCGCAAACGCCAAGTGACGGGGCGGAGGAACCATCTCAAACAACACACCGTCGGCTTTGATGCGAATGCGAAACTCATCTTCGAACGGTTCAAAGTGAATATCACTGGCGTGGTCCTTAATCGCCAACAACAACACCATATTTAACAGCTTGCGAACCGGAGCACTTTCGACCAGCTCGGAAACGTCACTCAAGTTGATTGGTCCCGAACCGACCAATTTCTCGCTGGCCAACTTCAATTCCTCGTCGTCTTGCAGCTCGTTGATGATCCGCTCGATGCTCTCGACTTCTTCGTTGAAGAATTTGTCGATCGTCCGCAAGACTTGGCTTTCGGTGGCCACCAGCAAACGAATCTCATGACCGACAAACCGCCGCAATTCGTCTTGCATCGATAAATTTTGCGGATCACAAGTCGCCAATGTCAGCACGCCGTCAGAGAACTGCAATGGAATGACGCGATATAACTGTGCCATAGTGTCGGTGATGATCTCGCGAGCATTTTCTGGCGGCACCACACCATCGATATCAATCGGTTGCAGATTGAATTGCTCGGCCAACGCTTGGACCAATTGATCATCAGTGATCAATCCCATGTCCTCGGCAATCCGCCCAATCATTTGCCCCGGATTCTGATTCTGCTCCTCAACCAACATGTCAAGCTGGTCATCGGAGATGAATCCGAGGTCAACAAAAATCTGTCCTATCTTACGAACGGCCATCGCTAATTTCCTCTACTCGGTTGCCGACTCTAGCTCTCGTCATCATCCTCTTCTTCCTCACCCAGAATTGGGATGCCTTGCTCCAGCTGACGACGAGCCGAGGCAATTCGCTTGGCCAACGCATCAGGATCGTGGGCCTTGCCCAACGCATCTTCCATTTCCACTTTTTCTTCAGCCCACAGACGAAACAGGCAATCGTCGTTGAGCATCATGCCGAACTTAAATCCGGTTTGAATCGCAGAGTTGATCCGGAACGTCTTATTTTCACGAATCAAGTTAGAAACCGCCGGTGTCACCACCAACGACTCAAACGATGCGACCCGGCCGCCCCCGACTCGCGGCAACAACGTCTGCGCCAAAACTCCAATCAATGATGTCGATAATTGAGTTCGAATCTGGTCCTGCAGATTACCCGGGAAAGCGTCAATGATACGGTTGACCGTGCCTTGGGCACTATTGGTGTGCAATGTTCCAAAAACAATGTGACCGGTTTCCGCCGCCGAAATCGCCGCTTCTATCGTTTCCAAGTCACGCATCTCACCGACCAGAATCACATCCGGATCCTGACGCAAGGCGCGACGAATCGCTTCGGAAAAACTCGGCACGTCGACACCAACCTCTCGCTGATTGATCGTCGATTTTTTATGGTAGTGATAAAATTCAATCGGGTCTTCGATCGTGATGATGTGGTGATCCACACGCTCGTTGATAAAGTTCACCAAACTGGCCAACGTCGTACTTTTCCCAGAACCCGTCGGACCGGTCACCAAAATCAACCCCCGCGGTCGCATTACTAACTTGGTGAAGACTTCCGGTACCCCCAAAAATTCCGGTGACATCATGTCGGTGGGAATTTGACGCAGCACCATCGCAATATTGCCACGCTGCTTGAAAATGGAAACACGGAATCGAGCTTTGTCGCCAAATGCAAATCCAAAGTCACTACTTCCCGCTTCTTGTAATTCCCGCTGACAACGCTCGGGCGAAATACTCTTCATCAATGCCACGGTGTCATCCGGCTCCAACACCTTGGTTTCCAACTTGCGAAGTCGACCATGCAGACGAAAAACAGGCGGCTGCCCCACGGTAATATGAATATCGCTGGCACCCTGCTTCACACAGGCTTCAAGCAGTTTGTCAATTAATACTGTGGCCATCGATTGTTCCTAAGTTTCTCTCAGTAAGTGCTCTTACTTTTATTAAACCAGCGGGCGAGGCGGATTTATAGATTCGGCGACCGCAGATTTTGGGGAAGTGGTCGTTTTGGAAAGAGATTTGGCAACGTCATTGTTGGGATCGCCAAACCACAAGTCTAATTTTGAACCAAGATTTCCACAAAAACGGCTGAATTTACGCCCCGAGATTCAGAAAACCACCAATTTGGGTGGTTTTATTCATCCTGCTCCGTTTTCTTGGCAACGCGGTAAACTTCCTCGAACGTTGTAATTCCACCGCAGACTTTCTTAATCCCATCGCCAAATAAGGTGGTCATACCCGCCCCCATGGCGTAGTCACGAACGATCTGAGTCGACTCATTATCAAAAATCATCCGGCGAATTTTACTGTCGACCAGCATCAATTCGTAAATGCCGATGCGACCGCGAAAGCCTGTTTTATTACATCCAGAGCAGCCCTTACCGCGCATGAACGTGGCATTGTCAATCTCCTCCTGAGACAAACCGACCTCTTTAATTATCTCTTGAGAAGGGGTGTGCTTCGTCCGACATTTAGGGCAAATCGTCCGCACTAACCGCTGCGCCAAGATGGCCACAACACTGCTGGCAACCAGATATCCAGGGACACCCATGTCAATCATTCGAGTGATCGCACTGGGCGCATCGTTCGTATGTAGAGTACTAAATACCAGGTGTCCTGTTAAGCTGGCCTGCACTCCCATCGAAACCGTCTCCGCGTCACGCATTTCACCTACCAGGATGATGTTGGGAGCCTGACGCAACATCGCCCTGACAATCCGGGCAAAGTCCAACCCAATGCTGTGTTTCACCTCCACTTGGTTGATCCCAGGCAGGTAATATTCGACCGGATCCTCCGCGGTAATGATTTTACGGTCTGGGCGGTTTAGGCTGTTTAGAGAAGCATATAGGGTGGTTGTCTTCCCAGACCCAGTGGGGCCAGTGACCAGGATGATTCCATTGGGGCGTCGGATCAATCCGTTGAAGATTTTGAACGTCTCTTCGGAGAAGCCTAATTGTCGAACGCCAATTCGAATATTGTCTTTGTCCAGCAGGCGCATCACGGCGGATTGCCCGTGATTGGTGGGGATCACGCTGACCCGCAGATCCAATTCTTTTTCGCCAACCGATACTTTGATCCGACCGTCCTGCGGACGCCGCCGTTCGGCAATGTCAATTCGGGAGAGAATTTTGATACGGGACAAAATCGCCCCCAATTGACGTCTGGGCAGGGTATCCCGCTCGTGCAATACGCCGTCGATTCGATAGCGGATCCTCACCCGTTCTTCGAATGGCTCGACATGGATATCGGAGGCCCGTAACTGGACCGCTTCGGTGATCATTAATTGGACAAGCCGAACGATGGGGGCACTGTTCTCGTCGACACCGTCCTCATTGGTTGTTTCTCCATCATCCACCGTTTCGGTAAAGTCGATTGCCGTATCGGTAAATTCTTGCAGGATCGAGTCCGCGGATTCCCCCTCAACTTGACCATAAAATCGGTTGATGTATTCGTTGATCTGGGTACGCGTTGCCAGGGCGGGCGTGACATCACGATTCAAAATGAATCGCAACTTTTCAATCGTATCAACATCGCTAGGATCACTGATGAGCACCTTCAGCCGACCGTCGTTTTCGCTCATCGGTAAGACGACATTTTCCCGCGCAACCGATTCGGGCATCAATTCTATTATGTCTTCAGAAATCTCGACTTTTTGCAAGTCGATGTACTCCATTTTGTGATAGGTCGCCAGAGCCACCATTACTTCGGAGTCGGTTGCGTAGCCAAGTTTGACCAGTGAAACGGCGATCGGATCGCCCGTCTGTTTGGCATGGGTTTGAGCATCGTTTACCTGCTCTTGCCCAAGAATCCCTTGGTCAATAAGGAGTTTTACAAAGCCGTTAGTGCCTGCCATGATTGCCTTCTGTTCCGGAATGGATTTGACGATGCGTTCGACGCTTTGTTCGACGCTTTTACTATAGTCGGAAATCGGGTGACTACGAAGCGGTAACCCGACGAGGCAATGGCGAATGTGAAGTTCGGATGCATTAATTGCACAGACATCCGAAAAGTCAATCCTCCGAATCCAGAATGTGCACCTTCCTGTGCGGCTGGCCTTCAGGGTTATCGCCGGTAAACAGGCGACATTGCTGACCGCCGAGCTTCGCCGCGAATGCTTGCCGCCCGGGCTCGGAGCGTATCCGCGTCTTGGAACAAATCCAGATCCTCCAAGTCGGCAGCCAAAGTATCCATTTTTCGGGCGACAGCCCGCAATTGCCGAATACGAATCTTTTTCGTACCCGATTTGAGCGGCGATACTGCCTTGGAATCAGCTTTAAACTGAAGATCTTTCCACTTTGGGTTTCGGCCCGAGTTAGTATCAGCCTGCAGCTGGGCTGGCTTTTGGTCGGCGATCGGTGCCGAACCGGGTTGTGACGCCTTTGCGGAAAACTCCTGGGACGGGAGCCCGATTCCACCGATGCGTTTCCGGATAGCAAGAATCTCGTCCACCGCCTCCTCGGAAATGTCTTGGTTCTCGCTCTTCAAAATCTCGGCAAATAATTCGTTACTTTGCTGTTGCTGGGCAGACAAATCACTACAAAACCAGGCGATTGTTAGTACGACGGGAAAATAAGTAATCGTTCTCGACATCATCGATGAATCCTTTCGAGCCAGTGATTTCGGATACGAACCTGTAATATAGCGTGTCCGGGTTTGCGATAGAAAGTTCAATTCAAAGCGGCATTTTTTTAAATGAAAAACGTGGCAAAATTGAAAAAATGGCTTCCGACTGCTATCTTAGAAGATAGAGGAGTTAGCTCACCACGGAACCAATTCAGATCGACTCCAAGTCGATTTGCCATTCAGCGGAATGGCCTGCTTTGAAACCAGACCCTGATTCAAACGCCAGGTCCAACATCGGAATATTCGAATGCAATCAAAAGTAATGACGCACAACTCTAAGTCACGTGTTTACGATTTTGGTGTTCAGGCCGCTGGGCTGTGGTTACTGACAATGGCAATGCTGCTGTTGTCCAACCCAGTCGTTTCCGCTCAAGACAACTTTGATAGCATGTCGATCAACCCGGATTTCGTATTGCCGGAGGTGCCTTCCGACGCTTCACGGGAGGAACGAAGAGCAATCAAAGTAGAATACGACAAGATTAAGACGGCAATCAATGGCGGTCGCAATTCGGTTCGCGATGCAGCCAAGCTCGGTAGTCCGAATTTCGGCGCCGCTGGCGACAAATACTTGCGTGAATACTTGTTGGCAAGTATGACACAGACCGACGTAGAGACCCTGAGCCAACTTGGTTCCCTGCGGAAGTCGTTTATGGACCTTACGTTGCCTAAGTCCAGCGCTGCCAGCTACCGTCGTACGGTGATTCAGAAAATGCTCCCCTGGATTGTCGAGATTGCCAACAACGAAAAATTTCACCCGGCCGTTCGGGTAAATATGGTTGCGATGATGGGTTTAATGGACATCGACACCGGTAGTTCGAGCGTTCCACCGACACCATCCAATGCAGCCTATAACGCGTTGAAAACAATTTTCACGAATGATGCATCGCCGTTGTATCTAAAGATCGAGGCCATTTCCGGAATTCGACGTTTTGCCGAATTGAGCCGCCGATTAGGAGGTACAGTTTTAGGTTCCGAACTTGAGTCCGAATTTACGGCGATCATTGAAGGCAAATCAAATGGTCAGGATGACTGGAATGATGACTTGAACTATTGGTTGAAACGACGAGCCACCCAAATTCTCGGTTTCGTCGCAACGGCCGATCGTTTGGTATCGACGGCGACGACGGTAATGAAAACAGGAAGCACTGACGTTGATCGTGACGATTTTTGGTTGCGTTACGATGGCCTCAACGCCTTGAAAAACATGAAATTCTCGTCCGTCAATCAAAACGACGCGTCGCAATTGGTCGACGACGTTTTGGAGTTCGCTGCCTACGCCGTGGAACGCGAATCCAAGTTGCTTCAATCACAAGTCGATGATTTGGTGTTCCGCAACATTTTGTGGAACAACCAAGACCTTGAAACCGGACGACGCAATAACTTTGGCGGTGGTGGTGGCCGGGGCGGGGCTGGTGCAGCTGGTGGAGGAAAAGGTGGCGGAATCGGGCAAATTGGCGGTCTGGGCGGTGGCTCAGGCGGTTTCAGCGGAGGCGGCTTCGGCGGAGGCGAAGGCGGTATTGGCGGCGGCGGCCGTGGTGGTTTCGGAGGTGGTGGCCGTGGTGGTAGCCCGACTCAGAAGACCGATGAACCGAATCACGTCGAGTTACCCGTTTTCGCGCTCAATGATTCGCGTTCTCGAATCAAAATCGTATTGATTACGGCACGGAACTTTTTAAAGCGAGACATTAGCGGACAGCAGGATCCAACAGGTATTATTGCTGTAGTTTCCGAAACAGAAAAAAAACGCATTGAAGAAGAGATTCTGCCGTCGTTGGATCAGTTGATCAGCGACACCGATATCGGGGTCATTGACTGGAAGAAACTCAAAGGCGAGGCGCCAGACGACCATAACGTCACGCACCGCCTGATGCAGGCCTATGCCAGCGGTGGCCCGAAACTTCGATCATTAATGGCCAATCCAGTGGCAGCCGGTCAGGCCGACGAATTTGCGGTTGGCAATTAATCGCCCGCCGCTCTGCTTCGTCGAGAATCATACTGGGCCCGACCCATCCGTCGAATGTCCTCTTGATTGTATCTTCAATCAAAAGCGTCTATCGTATCCGTGTCAGTAACGCGATTTGTTTTGGACGTTTCATGCACAGCGACGAGCAAACCACCCTCTCCCAATTACGTGCAATCGTGCACCAATTCGTCAACGAACGAAATTGGGAAAAGTTCCATTCTCCAAAGAATATCAGCATGGCGCTATCTATCGAAGCGGCAGAATTGATGGAACACTTTCAATGGATCTCCCAAGAGGAATCCAGAGCCCCAGCCCCAGACAAGAGAGTCGAAATTGGCGAAGAAATGTGCGACGTATTGTGCTATTTGATGGCACTGGCCAATACATTGGATATTGATTTGGCGTCTTCTTTCCATCGCAAAATGGACCTCAACCGCAAAAAGTATCCGGCCGAAGAGTTCAAGGGCCGTTTCGGAAAGGACGACCCGAAACCAGTTTCTTCCGGTTAGAACCGATTTGGCCCTGCCGCATCGCGTGTTGAAAACGTGCCATTTATACCTCTTGCTGCTTCACAAAATAATTATAACCAAGGCCTTACCCATGATCAGACAATGGCAAGCAATTGACCTCTGGAAACGCGTGTTGATTGGGCTGATCATAGGATTGGTAATGGGCGTTGTATTGAACTATGGCTTCCCTAACGACTTGCCCGACGACGTTGAAGCTTCGGCCGTACCGTTTTCAAAAAACTTTACGGGAGCCGCATTCGCAGAACAGTGGATCTACCCGTTTGGCGACGCGTTTGTTCGTTTGATCAAAATGCTGGTGATTCCGTTGATTGCGACCACGCTGGTTGCGGGCATCACGGCGATGGGTGATCCGAAGAAACTGGGTTCACTGGGTGCTCGTACATTGGCGATGTATTTGTTTACGACTTTTTTTGCGGTCTCGTTAGGCTTGGCCTTGGGGAGCGTTATACAGCCAGGAACGGGAGTCTCGTATTCGGACGCCAGCGAAACGGCAAAAAAGGCGGTGCAGGGAAAAATCGAAGCTTCTGGTGATTGGTCGATTCTCGATCAGCTGCTCGACATCATTCCGACCAATCCAATTCAAGCGTTGGCTGACGGCAAAGTCCTGCCAACGATTTTCTTTGCCATTTTGATCGGTATTGGTATTTTGTTGGCTGGAAAATCCGGGGAGATTCTGAAGCAATTTTTTGATGCGGCCGCGGAAGTCGTCATGCGGGTCACCATGTTGGTCATGGAGTTGGCACCGTTTGGAGTCATGGCGTTGATGGCCTGGGTATTGGCGCTCAAAGGATTCGGGGTGATTGCCAATATGGGCAAACTCGCGTTGGCATTGTATCTGTGCTGTTTCTTGCAAATCGCGATTGTGTATTGGGGCATAATTGTCAAAGGCATTCTGCGTTTACCGCTAATGCCGTTTATCCGTGGTATCGCGGACGCGCAGAGCGTTGCGTTTTCGACAAGTTCCTCGAGCGCGACGTTGCCGGCCACGATCTCTTGCGCCGAAAAAAATCTTGGCATCGACAAATCCGTCGCGGGTTCCGTTTTGCCGCTGGGTGCGACGATCAATATGGATGGAACAGCAATTTACTTGGGACTGATCGCGCTATTTGCATCTCAAGCAATTGGAATCGAGATGGCGTTCGCCGACTACGTCAACGTGGCTTTGACCGCAACACTGGTATCGATTGGCGCCGCTGGAATCCCGTCAGCAGGCCTGTTGTTGGCCGCGACCGTATTGGGCGTGATCAACGTCGGTGAAGCGGAGTCGCTGCTTGTTATCGCTTTCATTTTCCCGTTTGACCGCCTGCTCGATATGATGAGAACGGTTACCAACGTCACCGGTGACTTGGCAGTGGCTTGTACCGTGGCAAAGTGGGACGGTATGCTAGACGCCGAAATCTACAAAAATGTAGACGAAGCTTGAACCACAGATATCGCGGAATTTGATGCTACGGTGGTCACAACCTCAATCGGCTTGGTGTACAAAGTGCAGGTTGCCCATCTCAAAATTCAATTTATTTCCGTCAGGCGCGATCAAACGTACACGACCACCATGGATTCCTGTCCCAATGACCAGCCACGGAGAGTCCACCGGCATCGGCGGCCAATTCGGTTCTATGTTGGCCATTAGTCGTGCCGACATACCTTTGAATGCCAGTCCAACGGCCTCTCGGGGCTCTCGGCCGGCGATTGCAATCTTTTGTAAATTGATCGCCGAATGACTGATAAAAGCGAACCCGATAAACGGTTCGCCAGGAACTCGTGCACCGACAAACCTTTGATTGAAGGCCCGCTGTTTGTCATCACTCAACGCTCCATTCACGCCCAACGTATCGGCTAACTTTCTTTCCCATTGGTTGGCTTGCGACAGCAACGTCTCCGCGTTGTCATTGGCATCCACGTTCGCCTCATTTTTGGCCTCCACCAACGCTCTTAAAAACTCGCGGAATACCGCTTCCTGAGCCACCGTTTCTGGCCACCACTGAAATGCATCGCATTGTTCTCCAAGAGAATTTAGTCGCTCGCTCAAAGTCCTTGATTCCGAATCAAGCGGCAATACCATTGACGATTCCATGGCTTCCACGAGATCGCCGAAATTGTCAGACGGCCCCACCGGAAGCGGCAAAATGTCGTCGAAAGCATTTCGTTTTAACTCCAGCACGTACGATGAAGGCAATGCCACCGTACTGGATTCACTGTGATTGAACGTTGCGGTATTGATTGCCACGACATTCCCTTGATCATCCAACAATGGAGCTCCAAATTTAAGAGGTGTGACATTCTGATGGATGATCCAACGAATTTTCGGATCCAGCTTGCGCCATCGTATGCGGTCGGCAATTGATTCACTCAAAGACTCGACGATCCCAGCTTCATTTACCCTCGACTCCATCGTCGCATAGGGGAACCAATGGGTTGGTGGCTGGCATTGAATCAAATACTGACTGGAGACGACCCGATTCTCTGGAACAAAACTTAGGTCTTCGATGGTGTTGATCAGCCGCCGATTTACCGCCAAGAGTACCAAGTCATATTCAGGCTGTACCGCGATGTAACCTCGGACTTTGTCCGACAAGCGATCTGAATCCCGTTCTACTGATGCGTGCGATTGGCGGACGTGGATTTCGGTCGCGCCCTTGATGGCATGGTAACTGGTCGCGATCCACCCGCGCGAATCGACGACGACCCCGGTCGCATACTGGGGACCGGTGGGGGTTTCCGCATAAAGCTCCAATAGATAGGGCCGGACCTGAAACCAGGTCTTTTCCAGCATCCTTTTGGACTTAAACTGATTGGATGGCTTGCCGATCGGTGAGTCGGGTCGGTCGACCAATTCGAATGGAATACGCTTGGGTTGGACCGTTGGCAGCTGATCCTCGCCGGTCGACTCAGAGGATGGTTCGGCCGGCACTTCGGTCACAACTTCGACTTCGTCGCTCGGCTCCATCGCGTTTTTTGAAACCGTCGATTTCGAGTTTTGGTTGACGACGACCACGGCCACCGCCAACGCTAACACGATGGCGACCAAACCGAAACCGATCGCAACCCCAAGTCGAACCTGACTTTGTTTCTTTTGAATAAGTCGATTGCCGGAAGATTCCCGGATGATTGTCGGTGCATCATGGTCGGATTCACTTTCGGGCTTCCGAGAATTCGATCGACGTTGATGGATGGCTAATATTTTTTCTTGATTGAACGTCGAATCGCATTGGTGGCAACGAAGTTCCGTTTCTGATCCAAGTTCCAGGATCGTTTGACACACCGGACATTTAAACTTCATTGCAAAATCCTGATTTGTAACGTTACCTCAGTGACACCGAATTCACGCTTTTCGCGCCACTTTCGGCTTTCTTCGGTTCGGATAACAGAGACGGCAGATTTCGCACTTTGTCGAGTCACATCCCCGCGCTGTGCAATGCTCTCTTCCATAATAGATGATTTGCAAGTGAAGTCGATTCCAGCAATCTTCGGGAAAGCACTTTTTTAGATCGGCTTCGGTTTGTTTGACGTTCTTGCCTTGTGTTAGGCCCCATCGTTGGGCCAGGCGATGGATATGGGTATCGACGGGGAATGCCGGTACACCAAACGCTTGCGCCATCACCACACTGGCAGTTTTGTGTCCCACGCCTGGCAAAGATTCGAGTTCTTCGAAACTTTCTGGGACACTGCTGGAAAACTCTTTGACAAGAATTTTGGATAGGCGAGAGATGGCTTTCGATTTTTGTGGGGACAACCCGCAAGGCCGAATAATCGATCGAATTTTTTCGATCGGTACTTGCGCCATGGCTTGTGGACGATCGGCCAATTCAAACAAAGCCGGTGTCACTTGATTGACGCGAACATCCGTGCATTGAGCACTGAGCAATACCGCGATCAACAGTGTATATGGATCTCTATGATCCAACGGAATTGGAGGGTCCGGGTATAGTTCATTCAACCGCCGCAGAATAATTGCGGCGCGCTCAGCTCGGGTCATAACTGGATTCGATCAGGTGGCTCACCTCGTGCAGTCGCGAAGCGGCAATCCCATCGTCAAACGCCATCGCCCTCGGATTCTTCGTCCGACGTTTTTTTGGCTGGATCAACAGCCGTATCCTGGTTTCCGGTTGTTGGCTGCACAGGAGGTGTCTCGACCTCTTCTTCAGTCTGCTCTTCACCCATTTTCTTGGGCACGTATTTGTGATCGCGTTTGCGAACAACAACCATCTTTTTGATAATGTCGGTATCCGTATTTGGGATTGGGGCTCGCATAGTCGCATTGCGAGACAAACGATCCAGCACTTCGATTCCCTCGATCACTCTCCCAAACACGGTATGCTTCCCATCCAATATCGATGTGGACTGGCGATCGAAGCAGATGAAAAACTGGGAGCCACCGGTATCTTTCCCAGCGTGTGCCATACTCAATGACCCGATAAAGTGCCCACGTGCTTCTGGCGTAGAACATTCACAAGCGATCGTGTAACCCGGACCGCCCGATCCGTTTCCTTGAGGGTCTCCACCTTGCGCAACAAACCCCTCGATGACACGGTGGAACTTAAGTCCGTCATAGAAGTTGTTCTCAACTAATGAAACGAAATTGGCAACGGTATTGGGGGCTTCCTCCTCAAACAACTCGACAACCAGATCACCCTTTGATGTCTCTACTTTGACGCGAGGCAAATTGTCTTCTTGCGATTGCTGAAATCGCAAGTACAGCTCTTCCATGAGTTCCTTGGATGAAATGGAAAGTCGATCAGAACGCGCGGCCGTTTCCAGGAACTTACCCTCTCCACCAGCGGCGATGTACTGGTCGCCCAACAAAATGGCGTCGTTGTGACGTCCAAACGTGGAATCGTTCATAATGATTCCGACGATCAATTTAGAAGTCGTTTCGTCAAGCGAATCCTTGCCCAAGGACTGCATTGCTTTATTTCGAATCTTCTTGACCAATGCTTGGGACTGTTGCACCAATGCTTCGTATTGCCCGCGGATATCCGCTCGCGCTTCCGTCTCCGACGTCGCCTTGAAATCGGCAGCTTTTTGAGCTAACTCGACATCCAGCTCTTTCCATTGACGAAACAATTCTTGGATGTCGCCCGTGGCCTCGTTTGCCGTCGCGTCTTGGGCTCCAACGGGGTAAGCATTGTGGGACAGGCACAGTGCCAAGCCGAAAACAATTAACAATTGTCGTACCATCGGTCCTTAATTCCTCCTGGTAAATTCGCGCAATGATTCGACAAAAAAAAGGATTGGCTGTTTCAATAAACAGTTCCGTTTCAATTGCCAAGCCCGGTAGCGATACTATCGATTTTTTCTGGTTTGTATTGATGGTCTCGTTTGCGCAAGACAGTCATTTTGTTGATGACCGTCGGCAGTGGCGAATTGGGCAAGACTCCGCGAGTCCGATCAACCACTTGGATTTTATAGAGGTTTTCTAATCCTTCAATAACACGTCCGAACGCAGTCACATTGCCATCCAAGCCCGGCCGCATTTGTTTGGTAATCAAAAACCGACTGCCCCCTCCGTTTTTTCGAGTGGGGTACATCGATATGACACCGGTGAAATGATTTCGAATATTGTCGCCATCGCATTCATCTTTAATTGCATATCCTGGCCCGCCCAAGCCATCGTCGGTTGGACTTCCTGCAATGGCGACCTCGGTAATGCTGACCTGATTAAATGTCAATTTGTCGTAAAAACCAGATTCTACCAAGGAAACAAAATTGGCAACGGTGTTGGGCGCTTGGTCTTCGAACAACTCCAATACCATATCACCCACATCCAATTCCATTTTCACCCGCGGCAAGTTGGCTTTGGCATCCTGTTTTCTAAATGCCAGCTCGCGTTGCCAACGTTCGTCAACCGCGCGCAAATCATTCATTAGTTTTTGTCCGTTGGCAAAGCCCTGTTTGTGGGCCTCGATAACGTACAAACGCGCTGCTTCAAAATCGTTTAAAATGTAATTAATACGATAGCCAAACATACTCACCGTTTCACTTTTTAAACCGCCATCGACAATCCGCTGATAAAACGCTTTGGCTTCGAATGGATCAAATTTAATGGCGGGAAACCGTTTACCAGTCAATTGGTTTTGCAAATGTTGAAACAGAAAATTGTTGACTTGCTCATGTCGTCCAGGAAACTTTTCAAACGAATCGATTGCGGCCGGCAACAATCCAAGGCTGAGTTGCTGGTTTCGCTGTCTCAATGCCGCAATCTTGGCCTTCTGTTCCGTTGACTCTTCTCCAAAACCAACGGGCATGTTGATCACCAATTGGCTGACGCGGCGTTCATTGCGCTGCAGTTCCTGGATTGCTTGTGCAAACCTCTCAAATGCCTCGTCGGTTTCCTCATCTACAACTGCGGGAGCCTCGTTTGCCGTGCTTGAACCTTGTTCATCTACATTTGCAGCATCTGTTGTTCCACGACCTTGCTCCGACTTGGTTGCGGAACCTTTCGTTAAAGAACCCGCTGGTGGCTGAATTTCAGTTTGCCCAGGAATTTCTGTTTGCCCGGGTAAGGCCGCGCAACAAAAACAACAGAAAAACCAGCTTAGAACCAACAGACGGCTGTGCATAACGAACTCGACAATCTTACTTTTCGATTTTGTTTGGTACGTACTCATGGTCGCGTTTACGAATCACCGTAGCCGACAACAATTTATCAGGCTCCGCGTCTACCAAGGGAACCTGTTTTTCTTCTTCAATTTTGAATGTATGTGTTAAACGGAATGCCGATTCTAGCCCAGATTCAACACGACCGAAAACCGTTTGTTTTCCGTGGAAATTGACCAACGAGGAAAGGGCTATAAAAAACAACGAATCCGCAGAATCCTTTGAGGTACTCACCATCACCACCGAACCGGCAAAAATTTTGCGAGCGTTGGGTTTATCAAACTCGTCTTTGATCGTGTAGCCCGTTTCCCTGATCGCGAAGCTCTCGTCGATTTTGCCGGTTTGGGCTACTGTTTTTTCAATGACGGTATCAAATATAAGACCGTCGAAATGCTTCGATTCGACAAGACTAATGAAATTTGCGACGGCTTCGGGAGCCTCATTCTCAAACAGCTCGATTACTAGATCGCCACGATTCGTTTTGATCAGGACGCGTGGCAAATCATCAGCAGCGGCCTCCTTTTCCCGGATCTCTTTTTCCTTTTGGAATTGCTCATACAAATAGCCCAGATTGATTAAATTTGCCTTTTCAACGTCGCTGATGGCGTTCTCTTTAGTAAAGAACTCTTCAAATTGTTGCAGACATCGAGCAACCTTGACACCAAATCGATTGATCGGCAGCGCTGACCGAACAAAAAAGAAACCTGACCGCGCGTCGTCTTTGTTGAAATCCAACATTTTTTCGGCGATCGCGCACGCGCGCTCAAAATTGTATTCTCGGTAATGTTTTTCCGTGACCTTCGACATAAACGAAAGTAAGTTGTCGTTCGGTCGGATATTCGCTTCACACAATGAATCAAACAACTTTTCGCCTACTGGAATCCAGCGAGTCAAAACTTGATTGCCGTTCTCCATTTGCTCTTTGAATTCCTCGTTGTATTCTTCGGCTGCCGAGAGCGTCGGCATATTCAAATAGCGAATCCCTGTTGTTTGGACATCCACAACGCACTGCCGAAACTCGTCTTGAATCGCTTTGAACTCGGCCTCCAACTTTTTTATTTCCGGATCGGTGGACTCCGATTGGCTGTATGCCGGTCCGCACAGCAATGACAATGCGACGGTCGCTGGGCACGCTGCACAAATCAAAAAACTCCAGATATAGCTGGCTGGGGGACGCGTATCAGATCTAAAAATTGAAGTATTCATCCGGTTAACAACTAGTTGTTTTATCATTCTGTCATATCTCGAAGCAATTTCATTCTCACTTTTGGCCGTAAGTTTGCAACTTGATTTATTCAAACAGCCGCATATCTTGCCTTGTTTCCCTAGCAATTGGAATCGGCTACGACTTACCGAAATTTGATTAGTTTTGCCAGCTTGTCAAAACATCAGCGACTATATTGGTTACGTTGCCGTTTACGTTTGGTTTTACATTCGCACTAGTATCTTTTCACGAATGCCAAATTTCAAAAAAGGTAAAGACCTAAAACGCTGGAAATCTCCCAAGCTGACCCCAGATTCGGGTCGCTTGCGGATCGTCGGTGGGACCTATGGCGGTCGCCAAATTGCTTATTCGGGCGATCCGGTGACTCGCCCCATGAAAGACGATATACGTGAGGCGGTTTTCAATTTGGTAGGTGGCTGGCTACCCGGAAAGGTAGCTTTTGATTTGTTTGCCGGCACCGGTGCAATGGGATTGGAGGCGATCAGCCGCGGCGCAATACGGGCTTACATGATCGAGCGCCACTTTCCGACGGCGAAGATCATTCGACAGAACATCGCATCTCTGGATTCCGAAATGAACGCCACCGTATCGGCATCGGACACGTTTTTTTGGTCGCGAAAATTCTTGAACAATCGCGACCAATGGCCGATTCAACCCTGGGCCGTGTTTTGTTGCCCACCCTATGACTTATACGTCAAAGCGACAGAATCGGTGATGGAATTAGTAGGCGGATTTGTCGATGCCGCCCCCGAAGAAAGCCTCATCGTTGTCGAATCCGATTCCAGGTTTGATCCTGCGTTGCTGCCAAACCAATTTGAATGGACGGTCCGGAAATATTCACCCGCAGTTATTTCTGTATTCAAGAAATTCTGAGTCGCGATCAAAGCATCGTTCATTTGCTGTCAATAATCTCAATCGTGAAATAGTTTTTCGGCGCAATACTCGGAATAGCGCCAACCACGTTTTCTTTATCAGACACGGTAATGTAATAATCAACGGTCGATCCTGGCTCGCCCGAGGGGGCAATTTAAAGGGGTAGGATATGAATACGCCGTCGGCTCGTTCCCACTCTGCAACGACGGATGGATTTTTAAAAATGGTTTTGGCTTCCTGCGACTCTAGTGGCGCAGGCAACAAGCAAAGCCCGTACGACAGCACTTTCAACAACGCCAGCCGAATATTCATATAGCTCGCAGCTCTTCCAATCCAAGAACGTAAAGGATCAGTCCAATTTAGTCGTTCCTTTGGTGCTGACAAGCAACTCAGTAGAAGCCCACACCCCGCTAGGGGTCATTGTGCATCAATTGCTCGACCATCAAACATGCAGCCGTTGCGTTGACGATCCCAGCACCGGTCGCCAAATCGTGACCAATATCGGCGGAATCTCCCAAAGCCGTTTCTCCAGTTTGAACATCGACAGCGGTGTCCGCAAGGATGGTGCGAATGTCCGCCGGTGTCAAACTGGGATCAATCGACAACATCAGTGCCACGATCCCGGATACCTGCGGCGTTGCTGCAGACGTGCCAGAAAAAATGGCCCAGCCTTTGTTACTTTGACTGTTCGGCAGGTTCTCGCCTTCGAGCGTACTTCCATTGGGTACCGGTAGCATGATATGGCCTTTCATGGGTGAATTTCCGGATTCACCGACTACCCCGCAAAAATCAGGGACTTCTCGTCCGGGGTATAACTGACTACGAAACGAACTGGCGTAACTGGAAGCTTTTAATTCGCCATCTGCTTCGACCGTTGTCCCGCCAACGGCGATCACATCGGGCATACACGCCGGGAACATTCGGTGACCGTTGCCGGCCGCAAAGATCACCGTGACCCCGTCGTCGATCGCGTCGGTAATGGTTCTTTCGATATCGCGAACTTCGTTATACAAGTTCGGGTCACTTTGCTGGAAATCATTGAATGATTGGTGGTCGATGTTCCAGCCCCAGGAATTGCACAACAGACGCGGGTTTTGGGCCAACGAAGTTTCCAATGCCTCGACAGAGTAGTCATTGTGTTTGATACCAAAGAACCGGCAGTCGGGCGCCATGATCAATAGGTTGGCTGATTCGCCAGTTCCATGTCCGGAAGGATCAACCGCCGGGTGCGACAACGAAGGGGTTGCGATGCGCTGAATGTTGTAACCCTGATTCGCAAAATAGGGGTGCCGGGCAAAACCAGAATCCGCCATCGCAACGCGGACGCCGCGTCCGGTCCATCCACGACGATGACAAGGGCCTCCTCCTAAGGCGCGCAGCACATCGCCCAGGCGCAAGTGATAGACACTGGCGTTAGGCGGAACAAACGAAGGCGCACAAAACTCAGGGGGAGTGGGCACGTAAGCAAACGCAATCGTGTCTTTCAATTCGTCCGGAACGTCCAATTCTTTGTTAGGCACCCAAAACTCATCCGTCCCGGAAGAGAGCATTGAAAATTCACTCTCTTTTCGCTTTTGGTTGACCAATTTGGTACCAAAATGCGATTCGAATTTATCCAGCGGTACAATGCTGTCCAAACCAAACTGACTCGATACGGTAGAATCTATTCCAACGGACATGGCCGCATTGCGGGCGACTTCAGCGCGGTCCGCATCGGGCGCATAACGTTTGGCCGTCGCACCAGTCAACTGGTGCAAATGCATCGTCAAAGATTCACCTTGTTTGTTTTTTGGTACTAGACGAACTCGTACTGTGCCTGACATTGTCAATCGTTTCCTCTAGCGAGCCTTTGCCGCCATATTCAGGTTTGGTTGGAAAATAAACTAACGCATCTTTGCAGGGAACCGCATCAGGAATTTGAGGCGATGTCTTGAATTTGGCATTCTCTCCATCAATCTCCAATTGAGTGTCAAAACATTCCTCGAATTGGTTCTGCGTGCCTTCGATGATCATCCCGCGTGTGCTCACCGATAAAATACGAAAACCCATTGCCTTCAAAGTCGCCCCGACCGCTTCACGAATTTTGTCGTCGCGGCTAGGAATCGAAAAACGCGCCTGAAAGAATGATTTTTTTTCCTGAGACATTGCCGATACTCTTGGATTCGTTACCCAACCATGACATAAGTCCGATCACATCGTTAATCGTAGCGCTTCCGAATCCGACAGGAAAGTCCCTTTTAGTTACTATCGCAAAACACGCTTTTTGGCCATCATTGGTTTTCGGACATTTCCTGCCACCCCATTTCAACCGTGCGTTTTGCTATGTTTTTAAAAGTCACCGGTGTAATCTTGTTTTCGTTTGCGACTACGATTTGCCAACCGATCGTGTATGCTGCGAACGAAACCCGACCCAATATTGTATTCATTTTGTCAGATGATCATCGCTGGGACCAATTGGGTTGCGCCGGTCACCCAATTTTAAAGACTCCCAACTTAGACCAACTCGCAAATGACGGCGTCCGCTTCCAAAACATGTTTGTGACGACCCCGATTTGTGCTGCTAGTCGTGCCAGTATTTTTACCGGTATGTATGAGAGAGGCCACAAGTATACATTTGGAACGAAGCCTTTACAGCGTCGCTGGATTGAAAGCAGCTACCCCTGGCTATTGAAGCGATCTGGATATCGAATGGGTTTTGTTGGCAAGTTTGGTGTCAACACAGAAGGCCGCCCCAGTCAGATTTTTGACTTCTTCAAGCCGCTGTCGCGGAACCCCTATTTTAAGAAACAACCCGATGGGACGGCGCGTCATGTCACTCAAATCAGCGGCGATCTAGCTATCCAATTTTTAGAACAGCAAAAAAATTCAAACGCCCCGTTTTGCCTTTCAATCAGTTTCAACGCGCCGCATGCGGAAGATGGCGACAAACAAAATCATTTTCCGGTTCCCAAGATCGTAAACGGCATGTACCAGGATGTTGACGTTCCAACGGCTAAATGGTCGGCTTCAGAAATTTTTGCAACGCATCCAAAATTTCTCCAGAACAGTATGCATCGCGAACGATTTCATTGGCGCTGGGATCATCCAGACAAATTCAAGAAAAACATGCGCGGTTATTGGGGCATGATTAGTGGGGTCGATCATGTGGTCGGACGAATCCGCAAAAACATTACCAAACTCAATCTGGCAGACAACACGATCATTATCTTTACCGGAGACAACGGATTCTTCCTGGGCCAAAGAGGTTTTGCCGGAAAATGGTCGCACTACGAAGAAGCTTTGCGAACACCATTGATCGTGCTCGATCCACGCAATCCAAACGCGGCAGGCAAGGTTCGGAACGAAATGGTTCTGAATATCGATTTAGCACCGACCATCCTCGATTTTGCCGGTTTAAAAGTTCCCCCTTCACACCAGGGGCTTTCGCTCAAGGAACTGATCGACGGCAAGAACCCCCTCCATTGGAGGAACGAGTTTCTGTGTGAGCATCTATTCCACCTTCCCGGTCGGATTCCGAAGTTCGAAGGGGTTCGTAGTGAACGCTGGACATACACGCGCTACTTTGAACAAACTCCTGTCTACGAATTTCTGCATGACCTTAAGGCGGAGCCAAGCCAACTCAAGAACTTTGCGCACGATCCTCAATTCAAATCGCAGTTGAACGCGATGCGTTTGCGTTGCGATCAACTCGTCGCGCAACTTGGTGGAACCTATAGCCGGGAGAAGTTTCCCTTGAAGAACGACCCGATCAAAGATTCCCAAGAATGATTGGCCGACGACCGATGGCCGTTTCTTTCACACGACCGTTAAAAACTAACAATTCTTCACAAGAGCTAGCACACAAAATGCTGTCTTTTCAAACATCGCTATCGATTTAACGTCGCGTCGTTCCCGATGAACAAGTCGGACCTCTATTCAAACAACAAACTGCAAGATGTACGCCGCCTCTTTGCTCACCAACAGGGAATGTATTGGTATGGAAACACGAACTGGCATGATGCCGGTTTGCGGGGCATTATTGTTGTGCATTTTGACGATCCTATCTATTCGGGCATGGCAAGGAGCAGACCTTGCTGCCGAATTCCGCGGACTGAGTATCCCAAACTTATCAGTTGAGAATGTTGACACCGAAATTGCTCAGCTCAGGAACAATCTTCGAGCCAACTTTGGCCTCAACTCTGATTCGTTGGACGAGAAAACAAGTCTCGGCGCAGAATCGAATTTTGCTTCGACAACCGTTGAACTGTGGTCCTACGACGACGAAGTCAGTGAACTTGCAGAGCAACCAACCGACTTGAGGCAACTGATTCACTCGCAACCCGCAATATTGGCTTCCCAAGCCGCAGCTGCTCCAACGCCAAATAAAAATAACGATATCAGCGCGATCGAATCGGACGAATTTGACATTTGGTTCGCGGAGATGATGAGTCCCGAACCTGTTGCTCAACAGCAACCGTCATCGACCCATCCGCTTTCTCAGACCGGCTCCGAGCTGCAAACCGGCCATAAATTTCAAACCGACCCTGAATTCGTACCTGTCAAATCAGGAGAGCGCTTTCTTCGGATCGACAGCGGCGTCATCGATAATGAGTTGCAAATTGCAAGGCCTCAAATCGAGTCTGCGGAGTTCGACCGTAAAGTCGTCGACGTGCCCGAACTGCAAATGGTCGCAGCCGAATTCGATCAGAAAGCCAGTCCGGCATGGAAATTACCGCATGCCCTAATTCGCGAATTGGAAGCATTGTGTGACAACGCGATGACGGCTTCATGGGCCAACTCAACAATCCAAATCATCAAAAATCTTGAGCGATTGGAAGGCCTCTCAGACGAAAACATTTTTGTCGTAATTGATCAGCTAGCTAAGCAGATCGAACAATTGGATTTCTTGACGATTCAATTGTCCACCATGCGAGTGCAATCGGCATCTCAAGCTCAAGGTGAGGTCGCCAGTCAATTGCGCCAAATACGTTACTCCATCCAACGCCGGTTGCAAATGTGGCCGATCGTTCACAAGCTTTCCGCGCAGAATGCGAATCGCATTGGCGCCATTGAGGGTCACCACATCGGCCAATATTTATTAGCTTCCAAATACCGTTTGAATGTGGACGGCGTTGAAAAAGGCTGGTCCGAATATTTGAAACTCACCGAAGCCGCGAACGTATTTAATGCTTTGAACGCGAACGAATATGCCAAGAAAAAGGCGGCGCGATCGGTTTTGGCGAGACTGTTCTCTCCTTCGCTGAGCCGCGAACAGACCGATTACTTGCGGTCAGCCGTCGACGAGACAACGATCGGAATTCTGATGTTTGCAGCGACCGACGAAGTCGACTTGGAACAATTTCTTAAACGACTTGAAAAATTGGAACTGACCCAAAGTGGTGCCAGTCAGTTCTATTTGAATGATACATACCAGAGCCTGTTGTGGTCGGACAACTCAGGCTACCACGAACTCGCTTCGCGTTTGCAAACGCATTACCGCAACGCGAACTTTCGAGTTTCCGTTTCTGAGCGTTTGCTGAATCGAATGGTGCCGCAAATGCCCGTAACGCGAGAACCATACCGTGACAACTTCATGGGAGCTCAAGTCGTAGGCCAAAATCAAATCTCCAATCAGATTCGCGTTAGTTTAATCCCAGACCCCGAGCAGATTTCTATGAAATTAGAGACGTTTGGAAACGTAAAATCGCGAACAACGGCGGTACGCAGCGGCATCGTTGTTGAAAACGAAGGTACCTCTCGCTTTCGTGTCATAAAACGACTTGCATTTGGCCAACACGGGATTTTTGCGTATCGACCAGAGACCACGTCTCAGATCGCACAACGTGTCGTTGGTTTAAGATCCAACCTAGACAATATTCCACCGCTAGGGTGGTTAGCTCGGAAAATTGCCCGCAACAAGATCGCGGAACAAGCACCAGCTACAAAACGGTACGCACAACACCAATTGGAAACCCAAGCGGAAATCAAATTCAATCGTGAGATTGAAAACGCTTTGGACGAGCTCGAACTTAATCTGACTCAGAACCTGTTGCATCCGTTGATTACGATGGATCTGGAGCCCGATCCAGTTCAAATCAGCACCACGGAAGATCGCATTAACATGCGCTACCGGCTGGCTGGTCGTGATCAAATGGCGGCCAATACCGCGCGACCACGGGGTGTTAAGGGCAGCTTGTTAAGCATGCAGATCCACGAAACGGCATTTAACAATACACTGAGTCGTTTTGGATTGGCAGGCAAAAAATTCACAACCGCCGAACTTGTGGACTACATCAACGAGGCATTCGGTGAAGGATTTGTCGTCGCCAATGGGAAAGCGTCTAGAAAACCAGCCAAATTCGAATTCGCTCCGTTTGACCCAGTGCGGATTCAATTGGAAGAGCAAAAGATCTCGATCGTTGTCAATTTGAGGTCTTTTCAGATCGGCAAAGGCAAACGGTGGAAAAACCTTACAATCAAGTCAACATACGACCCTTACATGTTATCTGGATTCAACATCGGTCTGGCGCAGAGTGATGAAGGCTTGCGCATCAAAGGCAAACGTTTGAACGTCGGTGACCAACTGGCGATCGGAGTTATCTGCGAAGTGCTGTTCCCAGAAAATTTCCAAGCCACCATGATCCCAGCTGGAATTGCTAAACAGTTAGCGATTTCCAATGCCCAAGCGACCCAGTTCGTGGTCTCCAACGGCTGGCTAGGTTTGAGTGTCGAAGATCCATCCCCACATTCCCTGTATCATGCCGATCAGTCGAATATGGGGTCGAGCTTGCGAAATCGCTAGACCTCACATTCTTAAGAAACGCAAAACACCCGCTACGAGAGAGGGTGTTTTTTGTTCGGTTGGACATGGACCAGTTTGCTTGTTAGCACACGTTTATCAAAGCGGGATTGCAAACAACCATAAACAAACGCGGCCTAACAGCGATCAATTTGCGTTGAATAATTCGCTGCCGGCAATCGTGCCCATTCCTCGAAATACGGCAGCATCGATACTGTCGGTGACGAATTGCAACGATCCGTCCGCCAGCACCGCATTGATGCCTCCGGGATGGTAGCCTCTGAAGTTTTCAAAATCCACTTCATTGAAATTGGGCGGGTTGTCCGTCGCCGCAACAATCCGAGCAAACGGTTCCGACGTTTCGCTAACCACACCAACCCAAGAGACCGTCCCCAAGTCGTTGCGACGCTCACCGACCAACATCGTGTTACTCAGGCCGTCGTGGATATCTCGAAATCGAGTCGAACTGTTTCCAAAAAACACCCCATTGCCGCGTAAGGGATCAGGGGTTTGTTCGATGTTGCCAAAAACGCCGGAGTAGTTGCTTCTGGCTACTGCGATTTGCTCTCCAGTTTCTTGCGGTGGCCCAGACGTGCCGCTACCTTGTCCAACCGGGTTTTCGATCGGATCGAATGCGAGAGAACTTGGGAAAGGATCCGAAGGACACAAAAATCCGTCAATCACGTTAGCGGCTAACCCCACTTGAGTTGGGTCATCAATCGGTAATTCGAAATCGATTCGATCAGAGAGATTGGTTTCTTCAAGAAAGGGCAGAATCACGGCTGACCACCCCCAACCGGATGACGACAGCGGGTCGCCTGGATCACTAATCAGCCAGCCATCGGGCAATTGTGAAAACGAGCCTTCAAAATTATGTATGGCCAACCCAAGTTGCCGCATCTTATTGGAACAATCCGTTCGCCGCGCAGCTTCTCGAACCGCTTGCACGGCCGGTAGCAACATCCCAATAAGAATTCCGATGATGGCGATAACAACTAGAAGTTCAACAAGCGTGAATCCTTTGGGCTTGGGCATCGGTTCGGCTCCTGGACAAGTGTTGGTTCTAGAGTTGAGACGCCAACTGTCGAACTTGATTTCAACATAAATTCAAGTTCAGAGCATTTCGTTGGCTGCCAGAGAATTTTGTGTACGACAAGAAACCAATTCCATCGTGGAACGCTCAGTCGTTGGATTCGGCGTGAGCGCGGCCACAAAAATTTGCAACCAACGACGATTCACTAAGAACGCGTCAACTAAGCCGTCTGTAACAACTTGGAAATCTCAGATTCACACTGCTCGACTTGCAGTGCGGGATCGGCCGCAATTTTAAAACTGGCAATCGAGACGGGTTTGCCTGTCGCCGAGAAAAAATTGTTGAGCACGGCTTGATCGACGTCACAAGATTGATCCGCTAAAAAGCAAGCCGTTTTCGTGAAGACCTCAAATGCGTTGGCGGAATCCGTCGCCACGGTCAACTGTCGTTTCTGCGGCGATTGTCGAGTGTCCAGTTGAACCGACAACTGTTCCAATGCCAACACATTTTTAAAAGCAACAAATTGTGAAGCAAGATCGTTCTCATTATCCAGCACGGGGCTGTTGGGTTCATACTGAGAGGCGAAGTGTGCAATTTGTTTTTGTGGTTGACCGGTCAACCTTGCTACTTCAACCAATTTCTGTTCCAGGTCGACATGTTTAACCGCGTCGACGATATGTTGTTCTTCGGATTTGAACTCGAAGAGGTCGATAATGAAATCCTGTTCTTTAGAAGTAAAGATCTTTGCCCCCACCAACTCCTGCGGATTGGGGAGTCGTTTCAAAATCTTGGCCAAAAGTCCCGGATGGTTTTTTCTAGCAACCACGGCAATGAATTTTTCGTCGTCGCTAGGCATCATCACTTCTTGATCGACGTTACAAACACCCAGCGCGAGCAGCGCCTTCAAATGTTTTATTTGATCTGATCGAGCCAACACGCGAAAGTAGTCTTCGGGAAGCCCGAGTACGATCTGCGAAATCACATCGTCGATTTCAAAGTCGATATCGGCACGCAACTCTTCGACAATTTCATGAGCACGTTGCTGCGAATCCAACATTATGTATTGACAACCGTTTGGAGGGTTCAAATCCGAGAACTTACGGCCAGGCTTGCCAAAGCACAAGCAAGAAGTTGATGTGTCGCTTAAAAAACACGACATCTGTGGTTCGACGCCGAAACGCTGCAACACTAAAACGCCCAAAGGCTGAACAAACCGCCGTTAAATTTGCTGGGCAAATTTGACTCCAGATGCTCGAACATTACACTGAACCCGTTGCACCGTACCCAGGAATTGAGTCATGAGAAATTTGCTTCGTTTTGCGACTGCTTTTGTTGCGCTATTGTTTTATGTCCAGGCGCTGCTTCATGCTCAGCCGTTTAACACCAACATCGGGTTTGATGGCGGAAGCGACGGCGGTTTCACCGGCAACGCTTTCTTTGAGCCAACAGGGGGAAACCCTGCTGGCAATGCCCACTTCAATCTCGAAACCTTTGGTGCCGAATTAAGAACGGGTGCCATCGGTGAAAACTCAAATTCCGCATTCTTGGGTGACTATTCCAATGCTGACATTGTCACCATCGGTTTAGATATCCAAGTCAATTCCATTAGCTTTTTTGGTACAGAGGTTCCTCGAAATCTGGGCCTTGTATTTATTGATCGAGACATTCAAGGGCCCAGCGGTTCTTCGGGCCTCTGGTTTGAGCTCGGAGAAATTTCATCGACTGCGACTCCAGATTGGACGCGTTTCGAATTGACAATCGACGATTTTTCGGCGATGGAATTGCCGCCGGGATGGATAGGATTCGGAGACGAAGACCCAGTAACGTTCGAACCAATGCTTCCTGCTGGTGCTACGTTTGCATCGGTCTTATCGAGCGTCGACCAATTTCACATAACAACTTTCGAGCCCGGCTTCTTTTATGGATTTACGAACTTTGATGTTCGAATCGACAACGTTTCTATTTCGGTTACACCGATCCCGGAACCGAGTATTTGCGGATTGCTGAGCGTATTTGTGTTGGTCTCAATGCGGCGCATTCGTTAGAACCGATACCACTTCAAGATTGTTGCAACTGCACGTGCCTGGCCTTGTATTGGTGGTGCGCGCATGGGTGTGTCACCCATTATCCTAGAACGACTCCACACCGCCAACTTCCCGCCAGCGACGTGGCGATACTGGATCGTCAACATGTCGTTGGTCTTTATCGCCGAACACAATCCCTATGACTGCCCCTGACCTAACCTCGAAGACCGAATTGGTGGCAACCGGGAAAAAGGACTATTTGAAAGGGTTACTTGCTCTTGTCGACCAAGCTTTTGTCAGCCTCAACAATTTTGTCACTTTCATTCTGGTCGCCAAATTTTGTCCTGACCGCAGCGACATCGATCTATATTTTCTAGCGTGGTCGATTTTTAACGTGCTGCGTGTGATCCAAGAACGGGGATTGGCCGCACCCTACTTTGTGTTTTCTCACCAAGAGGAACGTGATGGCCGTTCTTTTTTGGGCAGCAGTTTGGTCCACCAATTTTGTTTTGGGGTATTGGCGGCGATTTTGTTTGCGGTCTTGGCCAGTCTATTTTCTTTGTGGCAATCACCGCTGGGGATGGCCCAATGCTGCCTCGTGCTCAGCGTGTCCGCCCCGTTCATTTTGTTGCGCGACCATTTGCGCGCCGTTAGTTGTGCACAATTCCGATATGGCATGGCCGTGTTCTTGAGTGCAGCGGCGATGGTCATTCAAGTCAGTTTGATAATCGGATTGTTTTTTGCCGACCGATTGAATGTATTCGCTGTATTCATAGTCATGGGGATTGCCAGTTTTTTACCTTGTGCATTCTGGTTTTGGCTGCGTCCGTTTCCGTTTGTTGTTTTGCGTCAGCGAGTCCGTGCGGATTGGGGCACCACGTTCCAGTTTTCCAAATGGTTGGTCATGGCGCGTTTCTTTCCGACGGCCGCAATGGGTTTGTTGCCATGGTTTGTCGTTTGGGCGATCGACGAGAACGCTGCGGGCACACTGGGAGGTTGTATCACATTGGCCAATGTTTCAAACATGTTTGTCTTTGGTGCCAACTACTTCTTTTTGCCCAAAGCCGTACGAGCGTTAAACCAAAAGGGGGCACCGGCCATGGTCAGAGTATTGTTGCAAACGGCATTTGTCTTCGGCGCGGTCCTGTTGTTACTGTGCGGTATCTACTGGTTTGCGGGCGATCTTGTTCTGAGGCTTGCGTTTGGCGAGTCGTTTCGGGGCTACGCCGGTTTGGCAACGGTCATCGGATTAAGCTATTGGATTGTCAGTTTTTCGACCATCGCGGGAAATGGAATGACCGCACTGAACCGGCCTCAGGGACTATTCTGGGGCGAATTATCGTTTGGGATCGTGGCGCTGGTTTCAGGTACTTTGCTCCCCCATTACTACGGTTTACATGGCGCCGCGATCGCGATGTGTTTGGCATCAGCGGCCGCGACGATCGTCGAAACGTACGGGCTGATTCGATACTTGACTATACTGAAGTTGGACCCCCACACATCGAATTCTACTGACCTCGCGTAAAACCCTAAGCGACTTATGTCCCAACTGAACAACAACCTTCCCCGCAGAGCAATGGCATTTGAAATGCAAACGGGTGGCAATCACCCCAGTTACATCCGTAATTTCGCCAATTTGTGGGTCGATCGACTTCCCGAATGTAGCATTTGGTTCGTCGTACGAAAGCTGTTTGCGGAACAACATCGTTTGGTTTTCGATGAGGTCAACCAATTGGCGCCTGACCGAATTCGAATGGTCACAATGACCGACGAAGAGAGTCATCAGACACGTCCGGACAACAAGTTTCGAGAGTTTTCCGGCTGGAAGATCTTTTGCAAATACGCTGAGTCATTCAACGTCAACAAAGGAATGCTGATGTATTCCGATCATTTCCAATTGCCAATGTTGTTGGGGCAACCGGCTCCGTGCCAAGTTTCGTGCATCTATTTTCGCCCAACCTTTCACTACCACTTGTTTCAAGGCTATCGGCCGACATGGAAGCAGCGTTTACAGGCCTTTCGCAAGAAATGGATGTTGGGCCGCGTCCTTAAACTCAAACATCTGGACGTCTTGTATTGCCTCGACCCATTCGCCGCTGAATTCATTTCAAACAACTTAAACACGCATGCGCGGGTTCGGACCATTCCGGATTCATTTGTCCAACCTCCAGTACCACAAGGCAGAATCGATAAGCTTCGAAACGAGCTAACCATTGAACCCGACAGAAAAGTTCTGTTGTTGTTGGGCATACTGGACCCACGCAAGGGCCCCGTGCAGCTACTGGAAGCAATACGCGGACTTGCTGAATCAACTAAACGCAAAGTTTGTTTGCTGTTGATTGGAAAGATTGATGGCGAAATTGAAGCTTCCGTGTTGGAACGAGTCCATTCGCTTCAAAATGAAGGACTCGTGCAACTGATAGCAAATAACCAGTACATCACCGACACTTTGGTACAAGACTATTACGAGATATCGGATGTCGCGTTGACGACCTACCAGGGACATATGGGAATGAGTTCTGCCTTGATTCGCGCGGGGCTTGCCGGCATTCCCGTCCTTTCTTCGGAATATGGACTGATGGGCGAGCTCGTCCAGCGTTTTCGTTTGGGGGCGGTCGTAGACACGTCAAATTCGGCGGCTTTTACGCAGAGTTTGGAAAATGCAGTGAATCAGCCCAAAACTGAGATGTTCGACCCAAAGTCGGCTTTACAGTTCACAAACTCCCATACGCCAGAAAAACTGGGGGACACATTGGTGGAATGGATGAGCGGATAGATCGAAAAGTCGCTGTGATTGTTACGGCCAACGAATTTTCAGAGTTGGATCCTCGCTACCTCAAGTCTCGTAAAGGAGTTTTGGATAAGTGCTGATTTGTAAAGCGGACGAAGGTGCAATTGTGATATATTAAGCATCCGGTTTGGCACTCATCACTCAAATTAATTGCGATTCCCAAAACTGGAATGATCAAGCTCGGCGGCACGAAAACTCGACCACCCAAAATCAACTCCTATCCAAGTTACGGGTTTCAAACCCTGGATGGGGATTGGTTGGTGAATTTGCTGGGTGTTGCCTATCAAACGCCTCCGCTCAACTTGCGTCAACGAATGTTGCTCAAGATGCTCGCCAACGTAATGAGGGCAAGTGACCGAGAATTGCAGAGCGAGACATTTCGCAATCGGACTTGGCCCTTTTTTGTCGAGCCGCAAGGCGGCTATCGGATGGCAATCGACATCCAAGGCCAGAGGATTCGTTTGGAAAAGAAGAGTCGCCGCAACGGCCACTTTGACACTTGGCTTCGATTGGACGACGCGTTTGTTCGCTCGGTCGCGCAAGTCAACGAGCACAACAGCTTCATGCTGGACGGCCGCATTTCCTCGGAGAATCCATCATCGGACTCGGTGGAATGCCAGATCATGCTGTTGCGGCCAAACGGGCTGTCAGTCGTTTCTGATATTGACGATACGATCAAGGATTCCAACGTCACTAATCGCCGAGAATTGTTACTCAATACGTTTGTTAGGGATTTCCGATGTGTCGACGGAATGCCTGAGCTGTATCGGGACTGGTTTACCGAGGGCGCCGATTTTCACTATGTTTCTTCTAGCCCCTGGCAGCTATATGCGGCACTGGAGCAAATGCGTTTGCATTTTGAGTTCCCCGTTGGCACCGTCCATTTGCGGAACTTTCGACTTCGGGACCAATTTCTGAAAAAGCTAATGTTTCGCCGACAGGGCAAAGCATTGGCAATTCGCAAACTGCTGAAGAATTTCCCGCGGCGTAAATTTTTGTTGGTTGGTGATTCTGGGGAAAAAGATCCAGAGATTTACCAAAAGATATGCCGCAAATTCCCCGATCAAATCAAAGGGGTTTTCATTCGAAACGTGCGAGGTCGAGAGCTACAGGGTGAGCGATTGGAAAAGTTGAAAAGATGTGTCGGAAGCAATGTTTGCGGCGCATTCCTGACAGCCCAGGAGCTGCGGGATCAGGCTCAGCCCATTTTTCAACGATTTGGCCGGCCGCTGGCCCACGCGGTCTGAATAGATCGTTTCGCCTGTTTGTTCTGGCCCATTGGAGAATTCGTCGGCCAAGCGCCTCAATCGGGTTTGCACCGCCGAATCGCAGTCGGATGCAGTTTAATTATCCATTTTAGCTCTTGTGAAAACCGCAACTATGGATGATATTACGCGGTTCCAAGAAATCTAATTATGGCGAAATACAGCCAACTTTTGTGAGGATTTGAGTAAGAAATGGCTCGATACACAGGACCCAAAGGTAGGGTCAATCGACGATTGCAATCATTGATTTATGAAAACGCCGGTGCATCACGTGCGATGGAAAAGCGTGGGAATCAACCACCGGGAATGCACATTCGTGGTCGTCGTCCGTCAAACTACGGTATGGCTTTGATGGAAAAGCAGAAGATCAAGCATTACTATGGTTTGGGTGAAAAACAACTGCGTCGTTACTTTGATAAAGCGACGCGCAAAAAAGGCAACACGGGTGAAAACTTGTTGCTGTTGTGCGAAGAACGATTGGATAACGTCATTCGTCGCATTGGTTTGGCAAAGACTCGACCCCAAGCGCGTCAAGGCGTTGCACACGGCCATTTTCGAGTCAACGGCTGCAAAGTTGACAAGCCTTCGTTCGCATTGCGACCTGGCGATGTAATTACACTGCGGCCCAAGGAAAACGTATTGAAACTTTACCACTCCATTCGCGAACGTGGAATCGATGGCGAAGGCATTGAGTGGGTATCGTTGGACACCGACACACTAACGGCGACGGTCAATGGTGTACCAGGATCCAGCGACATTAGCTTGCCAGTGGATGCGAACACGGTCGTCGAATTCTTATCTCGTTAATTTCGATTTCAATTCACACGGCAAGTCCATTTGGCTTGCCGTTTTTTTTTGAGGGCAACAAATATGCATGCGAAAGTTGTAGTCATTGGCGGTGGACCCGGCGGATATGCAGCAGCCTTTATGGCCGCTGACTTGGGCATGGATGTTACCTTGATCGAAGCCGAAGGCCGCTTAGGTGGAACCTGTTTGCTCCGCGGTTGTATTCCCTCGAAAGCACTGCTGCACGTCGCAAAAGTTGTTTCCGAAGTTGACGAACTCGATCACGAATGGGGCATCGAATACGGCAGCCCTAAAATTGAACTTGACAAACTGCGAGCCCGTAAAAACAAAGTCATCAGTACTTTATCCGGAGGCCTGGGCCAGTTAGCCAAACGCCGAAATGTTAATGTAATCAATGCCACGGCACGTTTTGCTGATTCATCGACCCTTGAGTTCGAAGGGGATGACGCATCGATTCCAGAAGACAATCGCTTGACGTTTGATCATTGCATCATCGCCACCGGCAGTATTCCAGCAATGCCTGGTGCCTTTAACATTGGCTCCGATCGAGTCATGGATTCAACCGGAGCACTGGAATTAGAAGACATCCCAGAAACCATGCTCGTGATTGGTGGAGGCTATATCGGCTTGGAAATGGGCAGCGTGTACGCCGGCTTGGGAACGAAAGTCAGCGTGGTCGAATTGATGGATGGGTTGTTGATGGGTGCAGATCGCGATCTGGTTCGCCCTTTAGAACGTCGGCTGAAAAAATTATTCGAGGACCGCATCTATTTAAATTCGAAAGTCGGTAGTGTTTCTGCCCAAGGCGATAAGATCGAAGTCGCTTTTGAAGGCCCTAACAAGTTTGGAACCGAGCTTTACGATCGGGTATTGGTTTCCGTTGGGCGTCGGCCACGCACCTTTGATATCGGTATCGAGAACACAAACCTCCAAACCGACGAGCGCGGCTTTATCATTTGCGACAAGCAAATGCGTGCTCAAGGCGAGTCAAACATATTCGTGATCGGAGACGCGGCAGGCGAACCTATGCTGGCCCATAAAGCCAACCACGAAGGACGTCTCGCCATTGAAGTGATTCACGGTGAGCCAGTCGAATGGGACAAGCGTGCGATTCCGGCCGTCGTGTTCACGGATCCGGAATTGGCGTGGACCGGTATTACTGAAGAAGAAGCAAAGTCAGCTGGCATCGAGTACGAAGCTTGCGTCTATCCTTGGGCGGCAAGTGGTCGAGCCCAAGCGTTAGGAATTACGGACGGCATGACTAAATGGATCATCGATCCGGAATCGGAACGCGTTTTAGGTTGCGGTATCGTCGGCAGTGGAGCAGGGGAGTTGATCGCGGAAGCGACGCTGGCGATCGAAATGGGATGCGTGATTCGTGACATCAACGAAACGATTCACCCACACCCAACGTTAAGCGAAACCATCATGAATGCCGGCGAAATTTTTTATGGAACGGCGACTGAGATTTACAAACCTAAAAAGAAACCGGCCCATCGTTGAATATGAATTCGCCTCAAGTCAAACGAGAATTGCGGTCGCCGCGCGAAATTAGAAAAATGCGACGAGCCGGTTTGGTGGTTTGGCAATCCCATCAGGCAGCATTTCGCCTTCTCAAACCCGGGGTGACGACCGCCGAATTAAATTTGGCTTACCGCCAGACGTTCGCGGAACACCAGGCAACCTCCCTATTTCTGGGATACGGCCCTGAGGAAAATCCCTTCCCAGCCGAGACGTGTATTTCCGTTAATGAAGAATTGGTGCACGGAATTCCGAGTCAACGCGAACTCAACGACGGCGATATCGTCAGCCTGGACACCGGCTGTAGCGTCGAAGGTTGGTGTGGAGATGCGGCCATTACGGTTCCTGTCGGCGCGGTAAACGAAATAGCGATCAAGCTATTGGACGTTACTCACCGGACGTTGAATTTGGCGATCGAATGTTTGTCCACCAAGCAAATGTGGAGTGAAGTTGCTCGAGAAATGCAAGCCTTTGTTGAAGGCCATGGCTATTCTGTCGTAAAAGACTTAACTGGTCATGGAATCGGAAAAAAACTTCACGAGCCACCTCAGGCACCCAATTATTGGGAGGATGATTTTCGTCCCGAGGAAGATTTTGAAATTCGGCCCGGCGTCGTTATCGCATGCGAACCGATGGTCCACCAAGGCGTCGAAGATATTGAAGTGCTGAAAGACGAGTGGACGACCGTCACCGCTGACAGAAAACTGAGCGCCCACTTTGAACACACCATTGCCATCACCAAGGACGGTCCGGTTCGATTAACAGGCCCGCCGTCCGATGAAGAGCTCGAATGGGTGCCCAAAGATTTCCATAATGCAAGCGACTGGCTAGACTGGTAGCACGATAAGCCGATTGGCTGGACTGTATCTAATAGGCTTTTCGGTAATTTTCCCTTAGACGACTAAGTTCTGCACTGAAAAACGTTACTCGACTTCCCGGTACCACAACGAAGATGGTAATTCCGCCTGGTTCAACAATTGGTCGATCTCGGCAATCTCTTGAGCATTGAAGTCGCGATTCTTGGTAGCCTGACAATTTTCTGTGATTTGTTCGGCACGGCTGGCGCCGATCAAGACACTCGTGATTTCCGGTAACCTCAATATCCACGCGATCGCCAATTGAGCCAAAGATTGCCCGCGCCGTTTGGCAATCGCTTGGAGACCACGGACAACATCCATCGTCTGTTCAGACATGTCTTCGGAGCGAAGGAACTGTGGCGCGTACTGCGCTCGCGAACCCTCCGGAATCGAATCCACATACTTGTCGGTGAGCAAGCCTTGGTACAGTGGGCAAAACGCAATCATCCCCATACCCGTTTCTCGACAAGTCGCGGTCAATCGTTTTTCGATCCAACGATTGAACATTGAGTAGTTGGGTTGATGGATCAAGATATTGGCCCATCCCCGATCTTGACAAATTTGAACTG
Organism: Mariniblastus sp.; assembly: GCA_965263475.1. Classification (GTDB taxonomy): domain Bacteria; phylum Planctomycetota; class Planctomycetia; order Pirellulales; family Pirellulaceae; genus Mariniblastus. Next base: position 3,497,256 of record OZ253677.1, on the reverse strand, counting down.
CGTCACGAGTTTGTTCCGAAGAATAACTGCTGATCCCGACGTACAACGCTTTGCCCATCTCAACCGCACTATTCAAAGCGCCCAAAGTTTCTTCCAGCGGCGTCTCGGGATCGAAACGATGACTGTAAAAAATATCAACGTAGTCAACATCGATTCGTTTCAATGATTGATCCAGACTCGCCAACAAATACTTTCGAGAGCCCCATTCGCCATAGGGTCCGTCCCACATCAGATAGCCAGCTTTGGAAGAGATAATCAATTCGTCTCGCGGCAAATCTTTCAAAATTTTCCCGACGTTGACTTCGGCCGATCCCGGAGGAGGGCCATAATTGTTGGCCAAGTCGAAATGCGTAATGCCACAATCAAACGCAGTATAAATCATTTGCCGCTGGACTTCGGTCGGCTGATCACCACCAAAGTTATGCCAATGCCCAAGGCTGATCTCGGGCAACTTCAACCCAGAACGTCCGCACCGTCGATACTGCATGCGACCGTCGTAGCGATTCTTATCAACTTGGTATTCGTTCACAAACTTCCTTTTTCTATGATCCCAACTCGTGTCATCCCAGTTTATAACTGTAATTGCCGTTTCGTAACATCCGTGCCACCCATCGAACCGAATGAATGTAGCCCAAATCATCATCGACAAACGCGATGGCAAAGAGCTTGCCCCCGAACGGATCGAATCACTTATCGCGGCCTATGCAAAGGACGAGGTGCCAGACTACCAGATGGCGGCATTTGCCATGGCCGTCTATTTCCAAGGTATGAGTCTGCAGGAAACCGTGTCGCTCACTCGGGCCATGCTTCATTCCGGCGAACAAATGACGTGGACCAACTCGCGCACACGCGTTGACAAGCATTCTACTGGCGGCATCGGCGATAAGGTATCGATCCCCCTGGCACCGCTACTCGCGGCCGCTGACGTCGACGTGCCAATGATTTCTGGACGGGGCCTGGGGGTGACGGGGGGAACACTCGACAAACTCGAATCGATCCACGGGTTCCGGTGCGAGTTGTCCACCAGCGAGTTTCGATATGTGGTCAACGAATGCGGTTGTGCGATTGTTAGTGCGTCAAAGAATTTGGCGGTCGCCGACAAGAAACTCTATGCGCTCCGCGATGTGACTGGCACCGTGCCTTCGATTCCACTGATTACCGCCAGCATACTCTCAAAAAAATTGGCCGCCGGATTGGATGCCTTAGTTCTGGATATCAAATGGGGTTCGGGGGCGTTCATGAAATCGCTCGAAGATGCCAGGAGTCTAGCCCAATCGCTCGTTTCGGTCGCGACAGAATTTGGGGTCAAAACGACGGCGCTAATTACCAATATGAACCAACCTCTAGGCCGACAAATCGGCAACTCGAATGAGATTGCGGAGTGTATCGATGTGTTAAACGATCGTGGCCCGGACGACGTGACGCAGCTCGTTCTTGCGCTGGCTGCCGAAGTGATGGTGTCCAGCAACTCTGCCAAAGACCTTGATGAAGCACAACGCGAGCTCAAATTGTTATTGAGTACCGGTGCGGCCAAAACAAAGTTTGAGCAAATGATACAGTCCCAAGACGGTGATTTGCAACGAAAACGCCCGATTGCTGCAGCTCATTCCATTGCCGCCGATAGCACCGGCTTCATTACCCGAATCGCTTCCGAAAGAATCGGCCGCGCCGTCGTCGAAATGGGAGGCGGTCGAAAACAAGTCGGCGATCAAATCAATCACAATGTTGGTGTCGAAGTCCTAGTGCAAATCGGTGACCCAGTTGAGCAAGGCCAAACGATCGCGCGCGTGTGCTGCGAATCCACGGGTCGAGAATTAGCCAAAGAATTAGTAGCCGCTTCGTTTGGAATTTCCCCCGTCCGACCAGATGTTCCAAAACTCATCACGGAGACGTATCGCATTGGATGAAAACCAATTGATCGCGCTTGCATTGTCTGTTCGTAAACAGGCCTACGCTCCCTATTCCAATTTCAAAGTCGGAGCAGCCGTTTTGACCAAAGACGGAAGTACTTATGTCGGCTGCAATGTGGAAAACAGTTCGTTTGGCTTGTCCATATGCGCCGAGCGACATGCGATCGGCAATATGATTTCTAGTGGGCAAAGGGCAATTTGCAAAATTGTTGTTGCAGCATCGCCATTGGCATCACCGTGTGGGGCCTGCCGTCAGTTCATCATTGAGTTCGGCACGGACATCGAAGTCGTCAGCTTTGATGCAGAACAACCATCTGAAATTCGTCGTTGGACCTCCGCCGAACTGCTTCCTGATTTTTTCAAATTCAAGGATCAAGATTAATTCCATGAATCTATCCAAAGTGGCTTATTGTGATTCGATTTACCCAACAATTGCCGTTAGCAATTTGTTGGAAACCGTTAACTATTATCGCGATCAATTGGGATTTGAAGTTCAATTTTTGTGGGGCGAACCACCGGTGCATGGAGGGGTCGTGTTTGGTAACGCGACGGTTCACTTTAACGAACATGCTCAATCTCAATTCCAATCTGAAAATGGGTTTTGGCTCTATTTTCAGGTCGATGATGTGGATGCTTTGTACGACCAATACCAATCGCGCGATGTCGAGTGCCTCGACTCACCGACTGACCGTGAATGGGGAATGCGCGAAATCAATATCCGAGACATCAACGGAATGACGATCCGCTTCGGGCAGCCGAACTTGAAATTTGGCGCCCCTGTTCCGGTAAAACGCAGCGAGATCAGCGCCCGCATCGAATCTCGCTTGGCGAATCTGCTGAAAGACCTTGCGAAACACAAGAATATGTCGTTCGGCGAAATGCTCGAAGAATTAGCGTTGCATTCATTTGAACCCGCACCCAAGAGCGCGGGTCACGCCGCCGCCAGTCCGCATACAACTAGAACCTTGGAGTACGTTCAGCAGCTGAAACAAAAACACGATATCGATTACGATGTGCATGACGCCTATCGTTTTTCTGAGAAGGATTGAAATTTCTCGATAACATCAGTCTTGATCAGATTCGAGCGCGACTAAACGGTTCTGTGTTCGAAGGTAAAATACACCTTCAGAAATCGCTGGTGTCGCCAAGACATTTTCGCCCGCCTGGTTCACCGAAACCAACTCGTATTGGGGTCCGGCTTTGACCACCAAAACCCGGCCGTCTTCGGACGAAAAATAAAGATGTCCATCAGCCGCCAAAACGGAAGCCGAAAAACTCAACCGCCCACCCGGTGCTGTCATTCGTTTTCGGTAAACTTGTTTTCCCGAAGTCGCCTGATAACACGTCAAAATCCCCGAGTTGTCGCACGTATACAGATAGTCTCCGTACACGACCGGAGTCGGCAAATACGGCCCGCCACGTGGCTTCATCCATGCAATATGCTCGCTCGATTCTTCACCTTCAGCCAATGTAATATCGCCCCGTGCACTAGGGCGCACGGCGAAAATTGGGCGAATTGGACGATAGCCGCTACACAAAAAAATCAAATCGTGAGCTACAAATGGAGTCGGTACCACAATCTCAGAATGCTTGCCTTTGAGTTCCCACAACAACTGTCCATCTCGAGCATCGTAACCTCGCGCTGCAGTCGTTCCGTAAGTAATCAACATTGGCAAATCATCGAACCGGTGTACCACCGGGCTTGACCAAGAAGGAATTTCGTCGCGTCGGACCTTCCAAATCTGAGAACCATCCTGCAATGCAAAGGCTGCCATGAAAGAGTCGCCTTGAATATCGCATTGAACAATCACTCGATCTTCAAAAATGATCGGAGAACTTGCAAAACCCCACTGGTAGTCCGCGTCATAGAACCAACCACTATCGAGAATACCCAAGTCCTTTTTCCAAATCAAATCACCCTCGACCGAATAACAATACAAGCCTTCACTAGCGAAAAAAGCAACCACGTATTTGCCGTCGACGGCAACCGTTGAATTCGCATGAGAGGACTTGGCGTGCCGCTTAACAGCCGGCTTGGCTCGATGAGCAGTCTTTTCCCAAATCAATTTCCCGTTCGCTTTGTCGACGCAGTAAACGTTGAAAGCGTACTCTGAATCGTCTTCGACGGAATCGACATCCCCATAAAGCCCAGTTCGAAACTCACCGGAATCGTTCTCGCTGACCGCTGACGTCAGATAAATCCGACCCTCCCAAATCGCCGGACAAGATAACCCCAATCCTTCGGTGTCAAATTTCCACCGCACGTTTTCGTTGGCTTTGACATTCCATCGGATGGGAGGTCTTTGACCTTCGGCGATACCACGCGAACCATTGCCGCGAAACATGGGCCAATTCTTAGAAGCAACCGCCAGGTCGGCTTTCAGCGCCGTCACGGAATCGCTTTTGAATTTGACCTCGACGTCCTCAGTTTTGGTTGGCGTTGGGTTGGATGGCGATTTCGCCGCTGTAGAGCGATTCATCGTGAAAGTGTTGCCACCCATCGTCATGGTTACGGTGGCAGCTTGATCACCGTCTGCGGAGAAAACGAGTACAGACTGGCCCATCAAGAATCTAGATTTCCCAATCGGTTTTAGCTTGGTTCCCGGCGCGCCGCCGAAACCAAATGCCAGTTGCTTGTCGTCTAATTTGACGCTTGCCGTCGTGCCAGAAATTTCATAGTTCCCAATACATCGTTTTAATTCCTCGGCTTGCGGTTCGTAAACTTCCAATTCCGGTACATCGAGATCTACGAACAATCTTGCCCATCTTTCGTCGCCCTTGGCTTCCGCGTTCGTTTTGGCGAGCGCCAAATTTTGGCCGATGACTTTACCCGATTTCAATACCGCTTCGGCCAACTCCAGATTGTTGGTGCCAATCGCCGAAAATAGAATGGACTCGGGATTCTCGGCCCCAAACTCGATCAGACATTGTACAACTCCGTAATGGTTTCGCATTTGCGCAAATGCCATTGGCGTACCATTGTAGAAACGATCTGTTAGGTTGGGGTCAGCACCCGCCTCCAGCAATACGCGAGCCAATTCAACATTGCCACGGTCACTTGCGAAATACAACGAAGTTGCCCCGTACTTGGATTGCGAATTTACATCGACACCGGAGGCGAGAATCGCCTTAACTCGCGCGATGTCTTCAGCCTGGGACGCTGCCAACAAGTCGTCGCCATTAAACGCGTTGCTGGGCTCTTGGCCGTTTACTTCAAATGCGATCCAACCCAAAAAAACGAAGCATACCAATCGTTGAATCATCGCCCCAAACCACCTTCAAAAAAACAGAAAATGTACCGCCACAATATAAGGACTGGGCATCGCGAAGCAAACCGATTCGGCAGCAATTTACGGATCGATAAAACGACTTAGCCAAGTATCGATCATCGTGGCGACAAAATCGCCGTCTTCACGGCGTTCGACCAATAGGTGGTCCGAGCGATCCAAGGTGATCATGGATTTTGGACCGCTGGTCAATTCAAACATCTTTTCGGCGTGCCAATACGGCAACGTTTCGTCTTCGCGAGGATGAAAAATCAAATGCGGCAAATTGAGGTTCTGTAGCGCCGTCGGTAAATCTTGGGAGCGCAAGTTGTCAATCAATTGGCGCTTCAACAAATAACTTCGCCCTCCAATTTCAACCGCACCCTCACCCTGCTCAACAATGTCTGGATTCGTTTGGCTGAGATAATTCGCCAAATGTTCGGTGGACGATGGCGAAGCAATCGTTGCCAAAGCCTTGATCGAACCGATTTTTGCGGCGGTCGCGATCATCGCGCCACCGCCTAAACTGTGGCCGACCAATAGATCTGGTCCGCGAAATCTCTGTTCCAAATAGGCAACCGCTGACAATAGGTCCGAACAATTGGAATCAAAATTGGTATCCGAAAACTGGCCTCCGCTGTCGCCCAGGCCGGTGAAATCGAATCGAAAAACAGTCGTTCCAAGCTCAGCCAATTTTCGACTTATTTTGACGATGGCCTTTAGGTCTTTGGTGCAGGTAAAACAATGGGAAAAAATGGCGAATGCCTTGGCTTCCACTGGTGGCCTGTCCAAAATCCCACACAACCGAATGCCCAATTTATTCTCAAAAAATACTTTTTCACTGTTTCTCATTCAGCTCGATTCCCGTCGTTGCCAAAGATCAAGATGGAATAAGTGCCGACATCAAATCCTTGCAACCGATGGATCGCGTTGAAGTAATGGCTTCTCCTGCGGCAAATCCGGCAGCGAACCCGACCGATTTGGCGATCGCTTCGGCTCGTTCAATAACGTACCGTTTTTCCGGTGGAAACTGAGTTTCATAACATTGAATCGCCTTCATTTTTATGGCCAGTGTTTTCGTGATATCGACAACCAATTGATTGCGATTGAATGGAGCAAACTCAGAATGGAGCAAAGAATAATAGCCTTGCTTTTCAACGACATGCGTTGGCAACCCGTCGAAATGACGATCCCATTTGCAAAGGCGACTGTAGAAAACCGCGGCATCGGTAATCTGCGATGCCTGCCAATGGTCAGGTGAAGCCATCGGCGTTTTCCCTAATATCCCCAATACGATGCGCGGTTTGTGAATCCGAAATAGCTTGGCCAATGCGACTCGAGTTTCAAATGAATCGAACAGATTGCGATTTTCAAAATCCAAGACCTTGCGGCTGCAGCCCAATGTGTCCGCGGCCTTTATGGCTTCCGCCAGGCGGACGTCCGGGCTCGGGCTATTGGGAGTCGGTTCACCGTCGGTCAAATCCACGATACCAACGCGATACCCTTGTTTGACCAGCATGGCCAACGTCCCGCCACATCCGATTTCGACATCATCGGGATGGGCACCGACGGCAATTACGTCCAATTGATCTGACATCGACTCAAGACCTCAACATTTTTTAGAAGCTCTGAGGTTACTGTTCCGGTGTCGCTTTGGGAAGTGCGATACTAGCAACCCGGCTGAGGGGGTATTTTTTCGAATTGCCCCCAATCGCAATCTCGATGGATTTCTTTTCCGGATCAAGCGCGACCCAGCGAAAGCCATCCGGCTCTCCCAATACGAAATATTGGCCATCGAACAAACGCACATGGGGCCGACGCGTGTCAATCGCGACCGGTGGCTTCAACCACAGGGATGGAATTGGTTCGCCCTTTCGAGAAAACCGCACCGAATCAACGTCCGGCGTTAAGTCTGGATCTTTTTCTTCCTCACGACGCAATTCATCGTCATCCATTTTGATAACATTCTGCACAATCTTCTGAGAAGTCGACTTTTTCCAACCGAACGAGTTTCCTTCCCACCCAAACCCATCGGTAACAATGCGGCAACTGGGATAAACGAGGACCGGGTTCCCCGATTCCAAATCGCTGGCCATCGGAAACCTGGCAGTCGAATGCCAAACGCCAACGATACGATCGACGGGAAATTGTTCTCCTATGAAATCAAACGCAGATCGAAATTCATCGCGCTCGGTACGCACGATGGAACCGTCTTTAAGCTGTACCATCATTGTCTGATCGTTACCGACACCAAAATTTGGTTTCGTCCAATCGACACCTAAATAGGGAAATGCGATCGACTGGATGTCTTTCCAATCGAGAAACATGGGCGTCCCGCTTACTGGATTCGCAAACGCAATTTCTTTGTTCGTCAATTGGCAATGGTCGACCAATAGACTTTGGCCACCGACCAAATTGACTTTTGCCAAAAACGGCCGCGCGTTGGCACGCAAACGAGTTAACTCCGCAATCGCTTCTGGCTTGCTAAAAGACAATGCGTCGAAAGCATACGTTTCATCGATATCACGGCTCAATTCCGGCAAATCAGGATTCCGCAATATGCGAATCTGCGTAATCAGCTGGTTGGATTTGAAGCCTGCAAACACACAGATTTCGTCCGTCGCTTCCACCATGCCTATCATTTGACCATGGCAGTTGTAAGCTTCGACAACGATGTCTCGACTGTGTTCAATCTTTTCCAGAAAAATCCCAAACTCTTTCACTCCGGCTGCAACGTCCGGTTGATCGGGAATGCAAAAACGAATGTTTGTAATTCCACGAAGTCGTGAAAGCGATGCCTCATCAAACGGACAAACACAGTGTTTGCCAACATCGATAGGACAGTATTTAAAACCGTATCCAATGACGACCATGTCGCCAGGTTGTTCCGTCTCCATCAGGAGACCTTGGTGGTGAAACAGATGGCCAACGTTGCCGCCTCGCGTCATTGGGTTGGCAAAGCGATCAATCTCAAAACTCTCGACGATGTGAACGTCTTCATCATAGAAATTTTCGTCAGCGATTTGATTAAAAGCGCTGACTTTTACGACGTTAGGACCGGTTGGGAAATTCTCAATTGTGGGCGATTGGATAATATTTTGGATGTCTTTGCGGCCGAACTTCACGGCTTTTGCAAACGCAACGCCCACCAATTGGAAATCTAATACATTGCCAAAGCGCACCGAATCGTCCTTCATGATTAAACGATCGAAGCGCGCCCCAAACTCCTCGGATCCATCTGAAATCTCTGCTAAAATTCTGCCAACGCGATAGCGTGTCTCATCGTCTTCCGCATCTTCGCCAAACTTTCGAATCAAATTTTTAAACGCGGCGGTAAATTCCGGATTCGACAACTCTTGTTCAGCCTTTTCACGCACTGCGTATTCACTATGCTGAAGATTCTGCAACCAACGATTCACAGATCGGATTTGTTCGTCCACATGTGAATCCGTCAGACGCAACTCACGCACGTCCTGCCAACGAAGTTTTTCTGGTTCGGTATTTTCTGGTGCGTCGATGGCGGTCCATCTGAAATGGGGATCGGCGACTTGCAATTGAATCAAACTACCATTCCGCAAGTATACGAAGACTTCATCTGCCCATGCCCTGGCAGGCAACAGCAGTAAAGTGATGAAGATCAGTATTGAACTCTGTAAAGCCATATCTAATTTGGAAGATTTTTATTGCGCCAGTCTCGCACATCAACGTATTGGTAACTACCGTCATTCATTTCCGCGAGCGCCATCAAAAAGTGATCCGACTCTGTTCTCGGTCCCGCACCAAATTGGATTGTGTGAATCTCGGTGGAGCCGGCGGCTCGTGTGAGTGCTTCCAGTTGCCCTTTGTGTAGAAACGGAGAACCGCCGTCAGTCATCATTACAATCACGTCCGGCCGAAAGGCAAGTGCTGCATACAATCCATTTTTGTGATTGGTGCCACCAAATGCGACTAAATTGCTCAAAAACCCCGGAACCAAGTTCTTATTGGCTTCCGTTGCCGCCAACAATTGTCGTTTCAATATCGTCGCGGTGGAATTATGGTAAACGACAACTTGGAATTGATGATTCGTTTTCAGTCCTCCGATGGCCAAGTCCAATTCGGACCGAGCGCGTTTCAAAACTCCGAGACCTTGATCGCCCATACTCTTGGATCGGTCGATCAGAAATACGAACTTGCGCCCGGTCATTCCTGTTGTCCCAAAAACACTGATCGTTGTTGCTTTCCCAACCGGCTGTCGTGAACGAACCAGTTTTTGATCTGCCTCAATCAACTCCAAATCTCCGTCGGTCAATTCGTACGGCGGTAACGCGCCCATCCCAGTCGTGTTGGCCGTCATACTGCCAGCATCATTTTTGAAATCCAATGGAATCGCGCCAGCAGTATCAATTTCGAATTTCAATCCGAATTCAGCTGCGGAAGGTGGTTGGCTGGGAAATTCTGGCGTCGGAACGGGAACATTTTCGCTTTTCTCATCGTCTAACTCATCCAGATACTTTGTTTTTTGTTGATCTGGACGAATCGCCAATACGATCGCTCCCGAACGTACCGCCTCGCCGGTGTCTGTTGACGACAATCGCGTGACAAAGAAAAAAAGCACTGCAAGGAGCAATAAGTGTATGCCAATCGACATTCCAGCCGCCCTCCAGCCGCTGGGCTGCGTAGTATCGAATTGGTAGGAGGCTTCGTTTTTCACGTGAACAGAACAAGTGTCATTAAATTCAAGGAACTGCTTTGTATTATTCTATCCGTTCGTATTTTTTCCAACTTGTATCGAAATATCGGCTTGGGAGGCAGAATTTCACATTAAACCAAAGTTAGTCGTGGCGACTCACAGTCTGGTTAGCTGCAAAACTGGTCCGATCTTGGTTAGAATGAATCGGCAATTTTGGGACAGAAGAATCCGAAACGGCGTAACAAACTTATAAAATCTCTGTTTAACATGGGTTTTATTCGTTGAAAGGCGACTATTCGTTGGGTTCACATTCAACCTCCACCTTCAACTTAGGCAATCAATGAACGACAAACCTGCTGCTGGTCAAACCGAGCTTTCCGGTGCCGACGCCGAGGCGCTCCAAAAATTGAGCAATGCGTACACGACAGTAAGAAATGAATTGGGCAAAGTCATCGTCGGCCAACAAGAAGTAATCGAACAGTTGATGATTGCCATTTTTGCTCAAGGCCATTGTTTGCTAGAAGGTGTTCCTGGTTTGGCCAAGACCTTGATGGTGTCGACGTTAGCCAAAACCCTGAATCTGGACTTCAGCCGAATTCAGTTTACTCCGGACCTGATGCCCAGCGATATCATCGGCACGGAAGTCATTCAAGAAGACAAAACGACCGGCGCTCGTGAATTCAAGTTTCTCAAGGGTCCCGTCTTTGCGAATATCATTTTGGCAGACGAAATCAATCGAACGCCGCCCAAGACGCAAGCGGCATTGCTAGAAGCGATGCAGGAAAAACAAGTGACCATCGGTGGCGAACGCAATTCGTTACCCTCTCCATTTTTTGTATTGGCCACGCAAAACCCCATTGAACAAGAGGGGACTTATACGCTGCCGGAAGCTCAGCAAGATCGTTTTATGTTCAAAGTGTTCGTGAATTACCCGAATTACGATGAAGAGTATTTGATTGCGGAGTCTACGACGGCCGATCGCACCGTGAACGTAGACACCGTCCTCAACGGCGAAGATATTTTGCAGCTACAGAAATTGGTGCGTCGCGTTCCCGTCGCACCCCACGTGATTCACTATGCACTGAGATTCGTGCGTGCGACGCGAGTTCTCGAAGAAGATTGCCCCGGCTTTGTCAAAGAATCGGTCAGTTGGGGCGCCGGTCCGCGTGGAGTTCAATATTTGCTCTTGGGCGGCAAGGCGCGTGCGGTGCTTGAAGGTCGAACATACACCACGACGGAAGACATTCGAGCTGTCGTCCGACCCGTGCTGCGCCATCGTGTGATCACGAACTTTGATGCCGAATCGTCGGGTGTACGCTCCGACGATGTCATCAATCAGCTATTGGACGAATTACCAGGCCGCTGTGATGGCGATTCTGTTGCACCAGAATTGGCAAAAGCATTTTCTTAGTCGAACAATTTCGCAGCATAAAATTGACGAGGGCGACTCTCACTCAGGGACACTATGGAAAAAACTAGACGGCCGGGCGACAAATATCTTGATCCCAAGACATTGGAAAGCATCAAGAGAATTGACGTGCGCGCTCGTTTGGTTGTCGAAGGGTTTATCACTGGTCAGCACCGCAGCCCGTACAATGGCTTCGCTGTCGAATTCGCGGCTCATCGCGAGTATGCCCCGGGAGACGATTTACGCCATATTGACTGGAAAGTTTGGTCCAAAACGGACCGACTGTACATTAAGGAATATGAAGAAGAAACCAACCTACAATGTCACCTGTTGGTCGATTGCAGCAAGTCGATGCGGTATGGAGAAACGACGGGGTGGAGCAAGTTTGATTACGCCGCAACCGCGGCCGCCAGTCTGGCCTATTTGATGCAACAGCAGCAAGATTCTGTTGGTTTGATGCTGTTCAGCAATCAAGTCGATCGCAATCTAAAACCCAAGTCTCATCCGAGTCACTTGAAACTAATGTTTCATGAACTCGAAAAAGTCGAACCCGATCAAACTACGGATGTTTCCGACCCCTTTCTTTCGCTGGCCGCTAAGATTCGCAAGCGCGGAATGGTTGTCCTGTTCTCAGACTTGTTTTTGAGTCCGGATGATTTGGCGAAGTCGTTAAATCAGTTCCGCTTGCGAAGACATGAAGTCGTGGTCTTCCATGTCATGCATCACGATGAACTTGAATTTCCTTTCGAAGAGAACACGCTGTTTAAGGGTTTGGAAGTCGACGCCCAACTTTACACCGAACCCCGCGCTCTAAGACAATCGTATTTGGATGCGGTCAACCGATACATGAAACGAGTGCAGAAAGTCTGTTCTAAGATGGGAATCGATCACGTCTTGATGGACACGTCAAAACCGTTATCAGCAGTTTTGTCGAGTTATCTTAGTTTTCGCGCGAAATCCCGAAGAAAAAATTAAACGGAGTCGTTTGTGTTCAGTTGGTTGATGAATCCGTTCATGTTGGGGCTCGGCGCTTTGGCTGTCGCGTCACCGATCATCATCCATCTGCTCAATCGCCGCCGATTCAAAATCGTCGACTGGGCGGCTATGGATTTTCTGTTCGAGGCGGACAAGAAGAATCGTCGACGCGTACAAATTGAAAACTTCATTTTGTTGTTCTTACGCTGCTTGGCTATGTTTTTGATCGGGCTATTGTTGGCCCGTCCGTTCTTGCCGTCCGATGTTGTCAGTGTCTTACAACCCGACCAAAAGTATGAGCGAATTTTTCTGATCGATGATTCACTCAGCAGCCAAGTTGTCCAGGATGATCTACCTTCCATTGAGATCGCGAAATCATCGTTGACTCGACTGTTAACTGATTTTGCCGATTCCGCTGAAACCGAGGATTGGCTGACGGTCGCTTTGACCAGCAATCCGGAACAACCAATTCTAGCCAACGAACCGGTAACCAAAGAGACACTTCCGGCACTACTCGATTCGGTTGAGAAGATTTCGCCGACCGACGGGATGGCCGACTACACTCAATCGATCGGTGAATTGCGACGGTATTTTAGTAGCCAAGAAAAAAACGTCTCACGCATCGTCTATGTTTTTTCGGATATGCGAGAAAGCGATTGGCGGATGCAGGCGGGGTCCGAGCAAGAAAACGCACCTAACCAATTGTTGAATCAACTCGCTTTGGACACGGCCGATTGTTTTGTGATCGATATCAGCAATGAAGACGACTCCAATTTGGCAATAACCAGCTTGCGCCCGCTAGATCTCCAAGTTGCTAACCGTGTGATTCGGTTCGCTACAGAAGTAACCAATTTCGGCGACAGTAGCATCAATGGCTTGCGGATCGTTTTCACGGTCAACGACGCCGCCCCGCAGTACCAAGTCGTTTCGAATTTATTGCCCAACCAATCTCAAGAAGTCGTCTTTCCGTATCTATTAAAAACCGAAGCCGATAGTTTTTCGTCGAATGACGAAAGCCTACCCGCGTTTGAAAACCTCAAAATTGTCGCCGAAATTGATCGCCCGTCGATGACGGAAAACCAGTTAAAGATGGACCAGTTGCTGGCCGATAGTTCAGCCTATTGTGCGGCACGGATTTACGACGGCATTCCAGTTTTGCTTGTCGACGGCGATCCGTCCGTCGTTTCGGAGCGCAGTGAAACACATTACTTGAACAGTCTGAATGTTTTGGGTACGGGTTTAAAAACCGAAACCGTGACAGTTACCGAACTGGAAACCGTTTCCCTTTCCAAGTATCGCGTCATTTTTCTCTGCAACGTCGATGAAGCTTCTCCCGATCGTGTCGCATCACTGAAAAGCTGGGTGGAAGACGGTGGCAATTTGGTGCTGATGCCCGGCAACAAGGTCCGCGCTTCGACATTCAACGATTGCTTCTTTGATGCGGGCAAAGGTTTATCACCGATCGGATTATTATCGATCGCGGGAGATCCAACGATGTCGTCGTGGGTAAACTTTGAGGTCGATCAACAAGTGCACCCGGCGTTTCGTATTGTTGTGGAGAGCGATCAAACCAGCTTGAGTCGCGTCGATGTTTTTAGCTGGTGGAATTCAGAATTTGACGAATCGAACGCCCCAGATTCGTTCACGGTGCCATTGCGTTTAAGCGACGATCGCAATTCGCCGGCGATGGCAGAAAGAAGCTGGGGCAACGGTCGGGTCGTGACGTTTGCTGTCCCGGCCGACGGCGATTGGTCGATGTGGCCAAGCAGTCCAACGTACGCACCGGTCATGTTGGACTTGATCGATTATTTGGTGGGCGCCGTTGGCGAATCGGGAAATTTACAAGTTGGCGGAAAAATCGCTTACCCGGTCGATTTGAGCGTTTACGAAAGCCGCGTGTTGATGAAAGACCCTGAAGGTGAGCGACTTGAGTCCGTCGCGCGTCCGATCAGCGACAAGGAGGATGGTACGCAAGACGACGTTCTTTGCCGAGTTCAATTCGATGAGATTGAACGCCGGGGCTTTTACGAAATTGGTTTGCGCACCCATCAAGGCGACACCAACAAAGTGTTGTTTGGTACGAATTCGGCCCCGCAAGAAAGCCGCCTCAAGCGAATGGATAACCAAAGTTTGACGGGTGATTTTTTTAACGACAAAATCCAATTGATCCGAGCAGTAGATTTAAAAAACGAAACGGTGAGCGGGAGCAACACCGAAATCTGGCCTCAAGTTGTTTGGCTGTTACTGGCGGTGCTGGCGACCGAACAGTTTTTAGGTTGGTGGTTTGGAACGAAACGGTAGGGCAAAAATCATGCTAAACTCAATTCGTGACATCGCAATCGGCACAACGATATCGGTACTCGCTATCAACGTATCCTCGGCTCAATTGGTTCCTGATGATATTATTATTCGAGAAATCAGGCCGGGCGCGATCGAACTTCTCAGCCCGGGCCAGTCTCGGCAATCGTCTCAGCCGGCCGCCGCTTTAAAGACCGACCCTGAACTGGAAGCGATTCTCGAAAAAGCAGAAAGATTTCGAAAAGAAGGTCAATTTGGTGTGGCCGCAAAATTGTGGCAATCCGTTTTAGAACGTAGCGGCGATGCCCTGCATACAACCGACGGCAAAATATTTGTGTCCTTGTCGGAACGCGTCGAAGCGATCTTGGCCGCGCTTCCGCAAGACGAAGGGTTGGCGTCTTATCGCGTTACCGCCGACGCGTTGGCAAAAGCGATCCTGGCCGAAGCCTCTGATCCGTTTGACCAAGACGCATTGCGGAAAGTCGTTCGAAAGTACTTTTTAAGCACCATCGGGGATGACGCCGCTTTCACGTTGAGCTCGATTTATATGGACCAATTCGATTTTGTCGGCGCCATTCGCATGCTTGAAAAAATCGTTCGCAATTACCCTGATCCGTCGGTGTCACTGGTCGACGTGCATACGCGCATCGCACTTTGCCAAGCCATGATGGGCGAAGAAAGCAACGCCCGCAAAGCCATTGAGCTTGCTAAAAATGTGGCAGGCGATATTCCCAATCGCAACCTCGTTTCAGTTGAATCGGCCATCCCCGATTTATTGACTCAGCAAAAAGGCAGGCAACGAATAGCTGGCATGCGAATGCCACTGGCCAACCGCAGTCGAAGTGGTTTAATGCCGGCACTATCCGACCATTATCTTCGCGGTGACTTGCAAGCCGTATGGCAATATTATTTTCTCCCTAAAACACTTCAATGGCCGGATTTAAAAGCAATATCTCCGTTGTTGGGCAATGACATATTTGCTTTGGCGGAAGAATCAGTCACTCCCGAAGAAGAAAGGATGATCCTACAATGGCGGAAAAACCGTTGGCGTCCTTCTGGATTGTTGTTGTTCGACGATGAAAAAGTCTATTTCAAAACCAGTTTGGACTTGACCGTTTGGAAGCGAGACGCCAGCGACAATGACGTGTTGTGGCGCCCCTTGTGGCGAAACAAATACAAAATGGACAGCCTGACACAATGGTTGATTCAATCTCAAAACCGTGGCCGAAGTTCGTCCGTTGCCAATAGTTCACGAGATACGCCGAGCAAGACTTACGAAGTCCAGTTATTTGCCGATCGTGTATTTTCACAGATGGCGTTACAAGCTGGAGTTTTGTACACAATCGAAGGGTCTCGATTCGACAACTCGTTCGTTTCCTATGAACCCAAAATTCGAGGTGGGTATGGAGTTTCGTATCGAAGATCACGAAGCAACCAGTTGACCGCTTACGATGCGGAAACCGGAAAACTTTTGTGGACGCTGCCCCAGATAAAAATCGAAGACGAATTCGAAAAAGAGAAAAAGGTGGAGCCCCTCGCCGTGATAGAGGACGAGTCCGAAGAAGGACCATGGTTGACCAACGGTGGCTTTATGGCAGCTCCGATCAAGTTTGGGGATCTGTTGATCGTCCCGGTCAATCAAAGTGGCGCGATTTCGATTTATGCCTTGGACTCGCGACAAAACGGCAAGACCGTCTGGA
The DNA here is from genome assembly GCA_965263475.1 of Mariniblastus sp. Classification (GTDB taxonomy): domain Bacteria; phylum Planctomycetota; class Planctomycetia; order Pirellulales; family Pirellulaceae; genus Mariniblastus. The sequence continues at coordinate 3,481,027 of OZ253677.1, read as the reverse complement.
AAGCTTTTTTATGCGATGAACCCGAAACAGGCGCTGAGCCAAATTCGCCGATTAACCTGTCGATCGATGGCAGTGACCTGTTTGCCAGTTGCGGACTGGGCGTTGTATTTATTCTCGATCCAACCACCGGATTGATACGGTTTGCCAAACCCTACGATCGTAGCGGCATCACTCAAAACAGTCAGTCCAATCAATGGAATCGAATGCGAGGTTTTCAGCTCAACCGAATGAAATTTAATCATTGGTTGACCGACACGATCATTCCGTTTGGTCGTCAGATGGTTTGTTTTTCAAGTGATGCCAAGCATATCGAGGCACTCGATCGAAACTCGGGCCAGATGATTTGGCGCGGCAACGCAAGACCTTTGGAAGCCAAGGTGGATTATGTGATTGGTGTGTACGACGATATTTTGTATGCCGGCGGGAACGAGACGATTTTGGCTTATAACCTGGCTGAAGAAGGTCGTATGATTTGGGGTGGCAACAAGATGTTCTCCGGCGAAATCAGTTATGGCCGCGGGATGGTGACGCGCAATGGCGTCTTCGTTCCGGTCGGAGATCAAATTCACCTCTATAGCTTAGGCGGCGACAACGGCAAACCAGAATTGCTGCGGACGATGAGTGTGCGATTGGGCACCGGAGCACCCGTTGGAAATTTGTATAGTGATGGTGACAAAATTTGGGTTCATGGCGCCAATCGAGTTTACGCTTTGGAACCAATGAAATAGGACATGATGATCGCGCAAACAACTGCTTGGAATTGGCTAGCCGGCGACGAACCCGGTCGCGCTGGTTCTCCACAAATGCAATGGGCCAACCTTCCCGAATCTTGGGGTGTGTTCGTCTTGATCTTGATCATTGGATTGATCGTTACGGGAGTTTTTTGGCTTTATCGGCGCGAACAGAAAACGTGCCCGACCCCCGTGAAACTTTTTCTGGCAGGTTTGCGATTGTCGGTGTTGTTGTTGCTAATCGCGATGCTGCTCAAACCTTCCATGTTTTATGAACAGGTTAATGAAATTAAACCGAACATCGCGTTGATACGCGATTCCTCGCTGTCGTTTGGACGGGGAGACAAATACCGCGACGATCAACATGTTCAAAAATTGGCCGCAGCACTGCAGCTGGATGCAGCTAAAATTGCCGATGGTACGGTCACTCGGAACACCATGCTCAATAAAGCTCTTGGGGATCCAGACTGGGTGCAAGAGGTTCGACAAAAGGGAACGATTCACGTCGTCAATTTTTCGGACGGTACCCAGCCAATCGCGGTCATTCCCGCCATCGTAAAGTCGGATATTGGCTCGGATTCATCGCAGCAACAATCGTCCGTGGAATCGGCACCGTCGGGTGAGGGTTCGGACGATAGTAAAGAGGAAGATGTTGAACAAACCATACGAGAAACCGTACCGGATTTAGCGCCAGACGGGTTGGGCACCGACATTTGGCAAGCCCTCCGGAGTTCCTTGGACGATGCCGCGGATCTGTCTTCGATTTTACTCGTCAGTGACGGCCAACATAATGGATCTGAAGATCCTATCGAAATGGCATTGCGCGCCGAATCACTCGGAATTCCCATTTACGTTGTCGGCGTCGGGGACCCCAACCCGCCGCGAAACATCGCCGTTACAGAAGTCTTTGTGCGTGACAAAACGTATCCGGACGAACCGTTTGAAATTGAAGCACTATTGCAAGCAACGTCATCTTCCGGAATCGACCTGCCCGATCAAATTGCGATCAGCCTTGTCGAACAAAAGGTCAACGAACGTACTGGTGAACTCGAATCGGCCAAGGTCATTCAAACCAATCCCGTTCAATTGCCCGATAACGGAGGACGCGTCCGGATCGATTTCGCCCACACGGTTAATCAGCCAGGTCGATACGTTTACACCGTTCGCACAGAAACGATCGAAAACGAAGTCAATACCAACGACAACCAACTTCAATCAAGCGAGATGGAAGTCGTTGACGAGAAAGTACGCGTTCTACTGATTTCGGGATTGCCGTCTTGGGATTATCAACAGGTACAGCGATTGCTACAGCGCGATCAGACGATTGACTTGAGCTGTTGGTTGCAATCGATGGACGAGACTCGGCCTCAAGAAGGCAACGTTCCAATTAGTCGTTTGCCGCGGACAATCGAGGAACTGGGCCAATTCAACGTCATCCTCATGATGGACCCCAACCCTGAAGAATTTGACGCTCAATGGATCGAGGCCTTGCGTGTGTTCTGCAAGAACAAAGCCGGCGGGGTTTTGTTTATGGCTGGTCCCCAGTTTACGAGCGAGTTTGTAACTCTAAATCGACTGACCGGAATACGCGATATCCTGCCCGTCCGGATGGGCGACATGCAGTACATCGATACCGCCGACGCATTGAACTCGGCCACAGCCGGTGCTTCATCGAACATGTTGATGGTGCGTCACAACCTGGATCACCCAGTATTGAGTTTTCACAGTGACGCCGGTGAAAACGAACGGCGCTGGGGCTCAATGCCCGGAATTTATTGGAGCTTTCCATCCAAAGGCGCCAAACCAACCACCAGGGTTTTAATGGAACGTGGCAACCAATCAGGCGTCGAAAGCAATATTCCTTTGATCGCGACCGGTCGCTACGGAGCCGGTACCATTATGTATATGGGTTTTCAAGGCACTTGGCGATGGCGACCGGCAGGTTTGCAAGCACAGTTCTTTGATCGGTTTTGGATCCAAGTCGTCCGGTACCTCATTGAAAATCGTTCTCTGCAAGGATCCCGTCGCGGGTTCATTGATTCCGACAAAACCGAGTACGAATTGGGAGATCGAATTCTGTTCGTTGGCCGCGTCTTGACGGAACAGTTTGTGCCGTCGGAGAAGCCGAGCTTTACCGCTGTTCTCAAAACCCAAGACGGTTTGTCCCAAAAAGTAGAAATGCAGTTGCTGCCCGGTGGTAACGGGCAATACGAGGGTAACGTCATCGCTTCGCGAACGGGAGTCTTCAGCGCGACGATCGAGCTCAGCGATGACCAAAATGAAAACAAATTGATCGAACCCATTACCTATCGAGTCGTACCGCCCAAGGTTGAATCTAACGCGTTTTGGTTGAACGAGAAATTGCTCAAAGAAATCGCCACAAAGTCAGGCGGTCAGTATTTTCGGTTGAACGAAATCGATAGTATCCCGGCAGCGATTCCCAAACGCGTCCAGCGGGTTTCGTTTAAAAGCCCGGCTAAACCGCTGTGGGATTGGAATCACTTCCTTCGAGGCATCGCGTTTCTGCTTCCCGTCGTACTGTTGACGGTCGAGTGGGCCGTGCGCAAATGGTACAAATTATTGTAAGAATTCATGAATAAAAATTCCGTCAATTTGAAAGCACTGCCACGTCAAATCGCGACTCGGTTGGCGGCATTGCGCCGTCAATTGACGTTCTGGGTGCTTGTAAAAGGACTAAGTCGTTGGTTGCTGATGGCTTTGGCGATTGTTGCGTTCGACATTTTGTTGGACCGCTACTTCAAAATGGATTTCGCGCAGCGAGCGATCATGTTGTGGGTCATGATTGGACTCGCCATCGGCCTGTTCATCTACCGGGTAATTCGCCCGATGATGAATCGCATCAGCGACGATGCTTTGCTACACGAAGTGGAACTAAAGCACCCTGAGTTGCGTGAAAACCTAATTTCTGGCGCGCAGCTGGCTCGCGAAAAAAGTGGCTTGGAATCCAAAGGCGTCTCTTTGGAGTTGGCCGACGCGACCATCGAAAAAAGCATCGCCTTGGCTCAGCATCTCGACTTTACCGATGCCCTCAATCGACAAAAATTGACAAAGAATTTGGTCGCACTCGTCATCGGCATAGCGGCCACTGCCGGACTCGGTTGGGGGGTTACCCAAAACGATTTCTTGGCCACGTGGTTCAATCGAAACGTCATGTTGGGCGATGCTCAATGGCCGCAAGCAACCTACCTGAAAGTTGTTGGTGCGGAAAACGGTGTACTGGTCTTGCCGCGCGGTGCCGACCACCGCTTACTGGTAGAAGTAACTGAAAACAGTCGCATCAAAGAAGTCGATGTCTCGCTTGAAATCGACAACCGCAACGGTCAAATCACTCATCAAATGAAGCCGACCGGCAAATTGGATGGCCGTGAACACTTGTTTGTAATGCACAACGTGACTTCGGAAGTTTCGCTCCGGGCGATTGGTGGTGATGATGTCACTGAGACGATTGAAGTTCAGCTGGTTGAACCGCCAGCGATTCTGGATCTTAAAATGTATGCGATTTTTCCGGAGTACGCTCAAATGCCCGACCAACGGCTAGATGGCCCCGGACCGCATAGCGTTTTGTCGGGAAGCCGGATCAAGGCGACTGCAAGAATAAACAAACCGCTTAGCGAATTCGAACTGCGGTTTGCCGATCAGGCACAACGTCTTCGTCCAACTGACAATGAATTAGTTTATAAAATGGGTTTACCTGAGAATTCAGGTGAATTGTCTGGTGGTCAGTATCAATTCCATTTGGTCGATCAATCCGGACTTGCGTCTATTCGCCCGGGAAAATTTACAATTAGTATCAAAGACGATGCCGCTCCAAAAGTTCGCGCGTCGTTGTTAGGAATCAGTGGGTTGGCAGTAGCTCGGGCTCGAATTCCTGTGTCGTATAGTGCTGCCGACGACTTCGGATTGACTTCGATTCGTTTTCATTCCAATTGGAAGTTCTCTGACACCGGAGAGAAATCCGGCGAACTCGGCTCCCGTGACTTACCGATCACTGAGATCGCCAAGGATGCCCAAGTTGTCCGCGAAGCGCAAGACGTAGCGGTCCTGGATTTGGAGCCGTTTGGATTTGACCCAGGGACCAGTTTCCGCACGTTGGTGCGGGCAGCCGATACAAAACCTGGCGAAGCCAATTCGGCAGATTCAGCTGAATTTTTGATACGTATAGTTTCCGAAGAAGAGTTGCGGGCTGATTTGTTGCGTCGTGAAATCGAACAGCGGAAAGCGTTTCAAAGGGCATACGATTCTCAATTGGCGCTTTCGACCGACCTGCAGGCTGTGGCTGCGATGGTTCGTTCAAACGCACAAAGCAAAGAAAATTTTGATGCCAAACGCCAATCGCAGATGATATCGCTCACACGCAATCAAAAACTAATCGGCACGAATCTGGATACGATCGCAAATCGTTTTGAAGAATTCTTGGTCGAGGCACAAAACAATCGTTTGGATGAAAATGAACCTCAAGGTGCTGGCGCTCAAACGCTGGAGCAACGTTTTGATGCGATCATTCAACCGATTCGTGCGCTAGACCGTGACTTGATCGCATTGGCGACTCGTGAGTTAGACAATTGCCGCAGATTGTTAGGAGATGACAGCACGTTATTACCTGCGGTAGAGCGTACGACTCAGTTGCACCAACAAATTCTCGAAGAAATGAAACGAATCATGAACGCCATGGTTCAATCAGAAACGTTCCAAGAAGTTGTCAACAAACTGCTGGAAATCAAACGCGGGCAGGACCAAATTAAAAGTGAAGTCAAAAAACGGAAACCGAACGAAGCCGATATTTTTGACGAAGATGATATATTTGATGATGGGTAAGGTTACTATCGAATCGAATTTCGTGAGACGATCGAATGAAAATCAAAGCCGTTCTTATTGCTTGCCTGGCTGCTTTATTCAGTTGCATGGTGTTTCTTTCTGACGCCGTCAGTCAAGACGAACAAACCAAACAACGCCAGTCTGAACTTGGCGCCCGTCAACGTTTGATTGAACGGAAAATGTTGGAGTTGGAAAACCAATTCACGGCGATCGCAGAAAAACTGCGCGAAAAAGAACCTGAGCGTGCCCAGCGTTTGGTCGAAGCGTACCAACAAGCGAAAGAACGTTTGATTACCAACAAAATGGCCCAAATCAGCAAACTGTTGGACGAAGGTCAACTGGATAGCGCGGAAGTTGCCATCGACACAGTGGTCATCCAATTGAACGAATTGGTGCGGTTGCTGCTGAACAACCAGGAAGAAAAACTGAACAAGCAGGAACAGATTGCTCAATATGAGCAATGGAAAAAAAACATCATGGATTTGCAGCGCGAGCAAACGGCGCAACGGAAGGAAACCGGCAAGGTTGCCAACAAAGAACAGGCCCTCAAAAAATTGGACGAACAAATCAAGAAACTTGATAACTTGATCGAACGCCAATCCGACCTGATCAAAGAGACCCGCGACTCCGATGGCGCTGGTTTGCGAGCAATGGATAAAGTCGCCGACAAGCAGTTCGAGATTCGAAAAGCAACGGAGAATCTCAAATCGGAAGTGGCCGGCGAATCTCAAGAATCCAATACTTCAGGCGATCCGGAACAACAAGGGCAGGGGAGTGAAGGGCAGTCGGGGCAAAAACGTGACGGCAACGACAACCGGCAGGACAAGGACACCCAAAACCAAGATTCTGAACAATCGGATCAGCAACAATCCGGTCAACAACAATCCGGTCAACAACAATCCGGTCAACAACAATCCGGTCAACAACAATCCGGTCAACAACAATCCGGTCAACAACAATCCGGTCAACAACAATCCGGTCAACAACAATCCGGTCAACAACAATCCGGTCAACAACAGTCCGGTCAACAACAGTCCGGTCAACAACAGTCCGGTCAACAACAGTCCGGTCAACAACAATCCAAGCAGCAGCAAAATCAATCGCCGCAGCCTGGTGAACAACCGCTTCAAAAAGCAACCAAGTCACAAGAACGTGCCGAAGAAAACCTGGGGAGCGGACGTGCGAAAGACGCCGAAAGACAGCAGGAGAAGGCACTGAATGAGCTCGAAAAAGCGCGTGATGAGCTCAAGAAAGAGCGTCGCAGACTGGCTTCGTTGCCGCCGGAGGCGATAGAGCAGATGGCCCGCAAACAGCGTCGCACACGGGATAAGGCAATGGATTTGATAGAAAAAATGGCCGAAGCGCCGGTTCCACAAGAACAGGGCGACGAACAACAAGTCAGCAAACAAAACCAGCAACAGCAACCTGGCCAAAATGCGATGCAAGAAGCTTCGCAGTCGATGGGGAACGCATCGCAAAACCTTGACGATCAAGACCCTAAGAAAGCGGAGCGCCAGCAGCGTGAGGCGGAGGAAAAACTAGATGAAGCGTTGGACGAAATTGAAGAAAGACTGAATCAACTCCGTGATGAAACTCGAGAAGAAAAACTCAGGCGACTGGAAGGGCGTTTCACTGAAATGTTGGAACGTCAACGTTCGGCTAGTGCTTTGACGATCGAGATCGATGACAAAAAAACCAATTTAGGCCGATTGAACCGACGTGATCAACTGGTCATCTTGCGTTTGGCAGCTGAAGAAGTCGAAATTAGTGAATTGGGTCAACAAGCTTACGACTTGTTACTAGAAGACGGTACCAGCGACGTGTTCCCCGAACTTGTTCAGGACCTGATCGACAGCCTGAAGAATGCGGGTTCGCTATTACAATCTGAACGAACAGACCAACTGACGCAATTGTTGCAACAAGAAATCGAATCGACGCTCTTGGATCTTTTGGAAGCGTTAGAAGAGTCAAAAGAGGAAGGGAAACAAGGCGGAGGCGGTGGTGGTGGCGGCGATCAACCGTTGCTCAAGCGATCGGCGGAACTTAAAATGTTACGAGCAGCACAGCAGCGTCTGAATCGCAAGACGCGGCAACTAGACACGATTAAAGCTGGGCAAGACAACCCAGATCCATCACTGGATCAAGAAATTGGAAGTCTTTCCGACACTCAATCGAAGCTACAAGACATGGCTGAGAAGATCATGGAAAAAAGCAACTGATCTCTTCATTGAACGGGAAACATTATGAAAATCAACCAAACCCTAATCGCCTTCTTTGCGCTAGTATTGATGGGCAGTTTCTCCTCATGCTTGGCTGAAACCGACGAGCAAGTGTTGAGTGCTTTCTCAGACTATGTACAAGATTCGACGGTCTTGGATGGCCAACAAAAAAAAGAAGTTCAGCAGATTATTGATGAGTACGGCTCCGAAGCCGCGAGTGATGCAATCACAGAATCACTGGTTGTGCTGCATGATGGATATGGTTCGGCCATCGAAGTTTCGGATGAAGACGATGCCACCGCCACGCACGACGCCTTACAACCGTTTGCCAATTCCGACGACAAGTATTTGGCTGCCGACGCCTCGTTCTATCTGGGCCGTGCATTGATGAACGCAGAACAGTTCGAACTCGCCGAACCGCTGTTGGCGCGAGTCCAGAGTGAATTGGCTGATTTCAATGTTCACATCGGTCACGCAAGATTTTATCAAGGTATCGCACAGGCGGGTCTCCTAAATTACAGCGACGCGATTCAAACTTTGACGGATTTCATCCAGTCTTATCCCGCCGCACCAGAGCGACTTCGTGTCGCTGCGTGGCGACAAATACAACAACTGCGATCGATCAAAGAAGGCAAAATGGAAGACGTTTACCAACGGATGGATTTTTCGCGACGCAAGTTGTCGTTGATCGAACCAGGAGAACAGACTCAAGAGCAACAACAAAAAATCGTCAACATGCTGGCGAAGTTGATCAAAGAACAAGAAAAGAAAGAAGCAAGCCAGAGTCAAAGTAAAGATCAGAAAAACACCCAACAACAGCAACAAAGCAAACCAGAGCAACAACAAGCTAACAAACCGCAACAGCAAGGAAAGAGTCAGCAAGGCGGCACCAGCAACAACGCCAATGGCAAAGTGGTAAAAAAAGCATACGACAATGGCCCGGCGAGCCCATGGAGTCGCCTGCGAGACCGTAGTCGCGATCCCGCAAACAACGCCATCAAAGATAAGTTGCCCGCGCGGTATCGAGATATCGTCGAGCGTTATTACGAAGCCGCCAATCGCGACGGTTCCAATCAGTAAACTCGAATTGAGCTAAGAATTTATGCCGCAAATCTGTTCTTCTGGTTTCGCTGTTTTGCGCTTAGATTCGTTTCGAAGTGTAATTGCCATCTGCGCGATACATTCGTTGGCGACGTTCGCATTTTCGGACAATGGTGAACTGGACAAGGTTCGCATTCGCCTGGTCAATGGTTCTTCGATTCGAGGAACGATTGAATCGATAGATCCCGCCGGGAAAATTATTGGCAGTCGCATTCTTGCAAACGTCACACTCGGACAAATCACCAGTATTGAAACGAATCGAAAAGTCGTTGACAGCGTATCGGGCTGCCGAATTATGCTGAGCTCCGGCGGATTCGTTGTTGCCGATCAGGTTCGCGTTGCCAGCGAGAAAATCTTTATCGAAAAATTAGACGGTTCAGCGTACGAATTGCCCATCGATGCGATTTGCGGCATGGTTTGGATGGCTTCCGATCGGGTAACGTCCGCGATTCAGAATCGCTCTAGTGAATACGACAGCATCTTTGTCGAGACCAAAAACGGCATTCGGGAAGTCAAAGGCATTTTGGAGCTCATCGACCAGACGCATGTCCATTTGAATTTCAAAGGTAAGACCCGAAAAATTTCACGAGACAAGGTTCGAGCGGTCGTAACGGCGCTACTGGGTGACTCATCACCTGAAGGGACCAGAGCGCAATTCATTGCAACGGACGGTTCTCGATTTAGTGGATACATTAAACAGTTTAGCGACAACACGTTTCAGCTAGCGATCACCAAAGACTATTTCATGTCGCTGTCCGCTTCAAAGATATCAAGAATCACGATTGAGTCGGATCGAGTTCGCTTTTTGTCTGACATGGATCCGCAGAGTGAAGCGTATCAAAATCAATTCACGATCGCTAGAAAATGGCAGCGTGATAAAAGCCTGTTGGGCAATTCATTGCAACTCAAATACAACTCCAATGGTCGCGTGTTAGTGTTTGACAAAGGCATTGGAACACGTTCCTACTCGTCCATCGTTTTTAAAAACCAAGGTTTTGATCACTTGCGAGCCGTCGTCGGAATCGACATGGAAACGGGTGGCCAAGGTGATTGTGAAGTGGTTGTCGAAGGCGATGGAATACGCTTGTGGTCAAAACGCGTTACTGGAAACGACGACCCTGAGCCGATCGTTGTTGATATTCAAGGTGTAACCGAAGTCGCATTGGTCGTGCTACCGGGCGAAAAATTTGATCTGGCCGACCACCTGAATTGGGCCGATGCGCGGTTTACAAAGTCTAACTAATTTCTGGTTGAATCCATGTATGGAATGCTGTTTCCCAAGTTTGTGTTGGCTACTCTAGCGGTCTTGTTTTCAGTCCCGGCATTGTTGGCTGATTCAGAGGACACACTTTCTCCCGATCAATTGGCGTCGGTCAGGCAAATTGAAAATCTTCGCATCGATGTAATCGACCAAGTCATTGGTAGCGTCATCGCGATTTATGGTGAAGAACGACAGGGCGGTGGGTCTGGAGTCATTATTGATCCCTCCGGCATTGCGTTGACAAACCATCATGTCATCATGGGTGCCGGTACCAAAGGATGGGGCGGTTTAGCGGATGGTCAAATGTATCGTTGGGAATTGATTGGGACCGACCCTGGCGGTGACGTATCGATCATTCAAATGAAGGGCAAAGAGAAGTTCCCGTTCACTCCCCTTGCCGACTCTGATACCGTCAGGGTCGGCGATTGGTCGTTGGCGATGGGGAATCCATTTGTTTTAACCGAGGACCAGAAGCCCACGGTAACGCTGGGCATCGTCAGCGGCGTGAAGCGTTACCAATATGGTGCAGGTCAAAATCAATTGGTTTACGGAAACTGCATCCAAACCGATAGTTCGATTAACCCTGGCAATTCGGGCGGCCCATTGTTCAACCTCAAGGGCCGAGTCATTGGAATTAATGGCCGTGGCAGTTTCAAAGAACGAGGCCGCGTCAATGTTGGCTTGGGTTACGCCATTTCATCCAACCAAATCAAAAATTTTATCCCAGACCTTCTGGCGACAAAACTTGTCGAGCATGGCACGCTCGACGCAAATTTTGAGGACCGTGATGGCAAAGTCGTTTGCTCCAATCTGTTCGAAGATTCGAAGCTATACGATTTGGGAGTCCGACCGGGCGACGAATTATTAAAGTTCGAAGGCGAGACGATTTATACCGCCAACCAATTCACGAATCTTATTTGTACGCTGCCTGAGGATTGGCCGGCGACGCTCTTGTTGAAGCAACGTGAAAACGGAGAACTATTGACGGTGCATACGCGGCTTTACGGACTGCCCTATCAAAAACCGTCCCCGCCAAAAAAGCCGACGAACGATAAAGACCAAACACCGGAACAAAAAGAGCAAGCGAAACGTGCGGCAGAAATGATTGAATTACTGTCGGCGGCCCCTGGAACGATTCGCCATGACTCGATCAATCGTCAATACGCAGATCAAATTGTTGCCAAATGGCAATCCGGACTGGCTGTTATCAAGCCCACTCAAGAAAACGAAAAAGTCCAAGTTTGGAGAATCAAAGACCGCATTGTCTCAGACGGAAAACCAATCGGTATTCAAGAAATCGAACTTGCAGCCAACGGTCAGTTTCGGGTCGTATCCAAGGTCTCCGGAGAGCGCACTGAATTTGTTTTTCGTGATGGAAAGCTTTACCAGATTGGTGCCGACAGCGTCAAAGAATTGTCTTTGGTTGAGATGAAACTATGTGCACAAGCCGTCCAAGCGATTGGAATGGCAGCCGCGAATCAGCTGTTTGACCTCGAATCGCTCGGCAACCTCAAACTGGACGGAAGCGACAAAGCGCTACAGAGAAAAGCGTATCGAATGAAGTTTTTGGATGAGGACGATGACCAATTTTATTTTTGGTTGAGCATGGAAAATCCAGCCGGTGACGAACAAATTCGATTGCTCAAGGCGGGAGCCGACATCGATTGCCAACATGATTTCGGCGGTATTACGTTCTCCCAATGGAACACGGAATCGGGACTATTCGTTGCGAAAAAAAGGCATCAAATTTCCGGACTTGCCGAATCTCAAAAGTGGGCCATTGAGGCTACCTCAGTCGATCGTTTGGAAATGGAATTGCCTCTTTGGTCGCACTCCGAAGCCGTTCGTGAATCAGGCGAGAGGGAGTAGCACCATGCGAGCGCGAGTAATCATTTTAATGGCCTACATTTGCGGGAGCTGGATGTTGGGCCCAACTCACGGCGACGAACAGAACTTTTTGACATCGGCATTGAATCTGGCCCATCCTAAGATGGTCAAGATATATGGTGCGTCAGCAGGACGTGTTGAAGGTTATGCCACGGGTTTGTTCATCAATGACCAAGGCCAAATCTTGACCACGCAAGGTGTTTTTCTGGACGGCAACCAAATTCGCGTTGTCACATCCGACGGAGTCTCACACAACGCGAGTATTTTAAAACGAGACCGAGTACATCAATTGGCCCTTCTGCAAATTGCCCGAAAGTCCGACGAATATTTTAGGATCACTGAAAAAGAAGTCGGCCAAAAAGGAGATTTTGTGATCGCTGTTTGCAACGCGTTTAAAGTTGCCGACAAACAGGAACCACTATCGGCCACACTTGGCGTTATTTCATTGCGCACCAGCATCGAAGCGCGACTCAATTCGAGAGACGTCGCCTACCGTGGTGATTTGGTACTTATCGATCAAATCACAAGCAATCCAGGAGCCGCTGGCGGTGCGGTAATAACTCCCGCAGGCCAGCTAGTCGGGCTGATCGGGAAAATCATCAATAGCTCGGAAACCAATACCCGATTGAACTATGCCATTCCAAATTCCGTTCTGCACACGTTTATTCATACTGACACCGTAGAATCTTTCGAGCCCGCTCCCGCCGTCGTTGAAGTGGAACTTGGTATTAAATTGTTCGCACATGGCGGCAGAAACAGCCCAGCCTACATCGACCGCGTAAAACGTGGTAGTCCAGGCCACCAAGCAAAACTGAAAAGTGACGATTTATTGATTTCGATCGCAGGTGAAAAGATCGGCAATGCTCGTGATTATCAAGAAGCACTAAAAAAGCTACGAGCGGACGAAGAATGCATCATCGTCGTGAAACGAGGTACTGAGCTATTGCGCCTGACGTTAGTGCCCAAGGAGAAGAAATGAACCGACCACTTTGTAGACTTGTGTTCTTTTGTTTGTTTGCGGGCACATGGAGCGTTGCGTCGGCGCAAGAACTCGTTGGCGACTCTGTCCTAGAAACGATGTCGTTGACTTCAAGAGCGTTCCGTTCGGCCGTGAATCGCGTGCGTCCTTCGTTGGTAACCATCGAGTCTTTTGGCGGAGTCAGTGCGATTCAGGGACGAATCGGTGGCATTCGCAAGAAAGGTGAGGGCAATACGACGGGAATCCTAATATCCCAAGAGGGCCACATCATCACCAGCACGTTTAACTTTATTCAATCGCCTCCTGTCATCACAGTGATCACCGACGACGGTCAACGGCGAGTGGCAAAGTTGTTGGGTCGCGATGACACCCGCAAAATTTGTTTATTGAAAATCGAGTCGTTTGACGGCATCCAGCTCCCCGAAACGGTGGACGAAAGTGAGGTTCGGGTCGGGCAATGGGCGATTTCGGCAGGCGTTGGCTATGGCGATGTGAACCCCGCAATCTCCAGTGGAATCATCAGTGCCAAAAACCGCATTGGTGGGCGAGCCGTTCAGACCGATGCCAACATTAGTCCTGCCAATTACGGTGGACCACTGCTAGATATCGAAGGCCGTTTGATCGGCGTGTGTGTTCCTTTGAATCCTCAAAACCAATCGTTGGGTGCTGGCGTTGAGTGGTATGATTCAGGGATTGGGTTTGCAATTCCGATGTCCTCAATCAAACAAGTGATCGAGCGTCTAAAAAATAGCGAGAGGATTTATCCCGCGTTCCTTGGCGTACGGACGGAGCCAAGTCCAGATGGCCGAGGCGTTCGAGTTGCTGAAGTCATCGTTGGTTCGGCCGCGAAAGAAGCTGGCTTGGGACACGGCGACATCATTTTAAAAATTAATGATTCCGAGGTGAACGACATTCAAGAACTGAAAAAAATTCTCAGCCGAATGGAAGCTGGAAGCGAAATCAAGATTGAATTCGAATCCTCGTTAGAAGAGACAACGAGAACAGAAAAAGTTGTTTTGGGCCAACCTCCTGCACCCAAAGAAGAGGACTCGCCCATGGAGCCACCCAAAATCAGATAGGCCAAGATAGGCGTCGAGGAAAAGGTGAATTCTTTGAAGTTCTATATTGTTTTGACAACGATTGGAATAATGACATTGGTCTTGTTTGCTTCACAGGAAGACCAATATGAGCAGGCTTTTCGCAGGACTCAAGTAGAAAAGTACCGCAATATCTTGGAGCAGTTTGACATCGATGGGTCGGCCACAGGTGCGCGTGACTATTTGATGCAGTTCTTACCCAATGAAGCCTTGGACAAAAAGATTTTGAGCCAAATTCAATTGCTCAAAGATAAGAAGTTCAAGGCCAGGGTTGCTGCGGAATCGTCACTGTCGTCCCTTGGACCAGCGGCCGTTAGATTTTTGAATGACGCTGCTTCCAATAGTGATCCCGAAACGCAAATGCGAGCTCGGCGGGCCTTAAAAACTATCAATAGCAAGACGCTAACGCTTACCAATGCGGCAATCAACTTGTTGAGATTTGACGAAACGGTGGACTTGGAGAGCAAACTGGATATGTTTTTCGCATTGTCCCGCAGCCGATTGACTGGCGATTTTGACGATGAGTTGAGTAACGCCGTGCTACACTGTGCGCAACCAAGCGTTCGGCAAAAGATCATCAACGGTACGCAAGACGAAAACCGACTGATTCGCACGACCTGTGTTCGAGCGCTTTCGCGGTGTTTGCAGCGCCATGAATTAGACAATTATCGTGATTTGCTTTTTTCCAGCGACGCCTACGTATCGATAGCGGCAATCGAGTCGTTTGGATTTGTCGCCCCTACGGAATCCGTTCAACAGACGGTTGAATCGCTGCTACATTCGGACGATACCAGCATCCGCCGTTCAGCAGTCAATTTTTTACGGGCGATATCGAAAACGCACATGGGTTTTGATTTTGATGCCGGAGAGCAAGAACGGGATGCGGCGGCCGCAAAATGGCAAGCATGGCTAATCGACAACCGTCCTATCACTGAAACCAGTTTTCAACGCATGCTCGCTCGCAACAACCAACAACCGATCGGTTTGCTTATCACGGTCAGTTCTCAAGGGGTGCGCCGGTACGATTTGCAGGGCAATTTAGAATGGAAGTTACAAGGTCAAGCGTATGATGCGCAGCACGTCAACCAAAACGCCAGTCTGATTACGTTTCGAAGCGTCGGTGAAGTCAAGCTGTTTCGCAAAGATAAGCTGATCCGAACCGTGGAAGGGCTAAATTCTCCTTCGGACGCGGAGTATTTAGAAAACGGCAATGTTCTAGTCGCCAACGGAGATGGGACGATTACCGAACATGATGAATCCGGAAAAATCGTTAATCGATTCGATGGTTTTAGAAACCCGTTTGATGTCGATCGACTGGAGAATGGAAATACGCTGATTGCCGATTCAAGCAACAACCGTATTGTCGAGGTCGATTCGACGGGCCTCGTCTTGTGGACGTGCGAAAACCTCCGCTTCCCCAACAACGTCTTTCGTTTGCCCGATGGACGGACCCTGTATACGACCTACACTTCCGGTCTTGTGGGTATTGTTGGATTGGATGGAACGAAGCTGTGGGAAAAGAAAATTGGTGGCTACACTTCCGGTCTTGTGGGTATTGTTGGATTGGATGGAACGAAGCTGTGGGAAAAGAAAATTGGTGGCGCGACGCTCTATTCGGTTTATTGTGCCAGAGGCAAAATTTACGTGGCCGACGGTGCCAACCGGAAAGTTTGGATCATGGATATGGCCGGTGAAATTGTCGGAGAAATTGCGGTGCCAGAATCGTTCTGTGATGTTGGTTTTATTACTCGATAGGCTGTCTGCACCAGCGAGCAAAAATGTCCAATGAAACACGTCAATTGGCGAGTTATCGACGTAGGTCGTACTAGTAGAATCAGCGTCGACTTGGTCGTAATTTAACAGGTCCGCCGAGTAGGAAATGTCCCGGATACGGGATCACCAACGCTCGCGCCAGGAAATAGGTCTAGATTGAATTGAGTAATATTGGTGACGGTCCCCGTGTAGTGAAAGGTAACAAGATCTCCAGCGGCCCGTTCGACACGAACCAGCGACAAATTCAAAATAGCAGCCAAGAAAAAAAGTAAACGAATTCGCATGGTCTCTCCTGTTTTCGGCGGTTCTCATAAATCTGGGGTCTCACAGGAAAGAACGGGGAGTCTTCGCGTTTCGGACAGATTTCGTAGATTTTCTTGCAAAATTTCACTGAATAGCGGGGATTTTTGCCGCCAGGTTCACTCCAATATCGACGCGCAATCAACGAATAGTCGGTTGAGTGGAAAGAATGATGAACCAATTTTCGAAACGAGGCTTTTTGCCCAATATAAAACGTTATCTGCTGGTATTGATCTGGGGATTCGGCTACTTCTTTGGCTATTCAATCATCGCGTTCGCGACCATCTGGATGGTACAAGCAGAAGAATTTTCTGTGCTCGTTCGGGGCCGGAAAACGCCCAAACGATCCGTTTTTAAAAGATTCGGCAACATTTATTTGGCAGCCGAATGGGTTGCACTTGTCGGATGGATTTTTGTTAGCTGTGCCGTATTTCTCGCGACCCAATAGTCTTAGGGCATCCAAATCAGTCTGCCAATCCGTAACGGATGATACACCAAAGTGCTTTGACTCCGTCGCGCCATCCAATCTTTTTGCCCTCATCGTACGTTCGGCCGGAATAACTGATTGCAATTTCATAAATCCGGTATCTGCGGCGTGCAATGCGAGCGGTAATCTCGGGCTCAATTCCGAATCGGGCTTGTCTCAGCTTAGGCGTAATTTCTTGAATGACTTCTCGTTTGAGAACTTTGTAGCAAGTCTCCATGTCCGTCAAATTTAGATTGGTAAAACAATTGGAAAGAGTCGTCAAAAAACGGTTGCCAAGATAGTGCCAAAAATAGAGCACACGATGCGCATGGTCACCTAGAAAACGGCTTCCATAAACCACGTCGGCTTTTTCTTCTACAATCGGCCGTATCAACGCTGGAAACTCCCGTGGATCGTACTCTAGATCGGCGTCTTGAATGATGACAATGTCGCCCGTCGCCACTTCAAAGCCAGTCTTTATCGCCGCTCCTTTGCCACGATTTTTTTCGTGTCGCATCAATCGAATGTTAGCAAAATCGTCATTCGTTTCCTCAATCAAGTTTTCGATGATTTCAACCGATCGATCTTGACTGCCGTCGTCGATCAGAATGAGCTCTTTTCGGATCGGAACATTGAGAACACGTTGGACCAGGTCTTCAACGGATGACTCTTCGTTGAAAACAGGTATCACAACAGAAAGCGTCAAGTCGTCAGGGATTTCATAGACGCCGACTTGCGCACAAACCGAATCACCGAGTCGCCGACGGTAATACTGATACCACTCAGCCGACCATGGCCGCAATTGTTCTGGATTTTCCAAATGATGTGGAAACTCCTGGAAGGTCAAACCCATTTTGTGAGGATATGTTGAACAAAAAGGAAATCTCCCCGCCACCTAAAATAGAGAGATCTCTAGACTCTAGACAAAAAACCCCAAAACAAAAGGCATATCACAGAATCTTAATCATTTGTTGTGTTCTGAGACCGCCAAATGCCCAATTTTTTCGCCTTGGCATCCTCTTGAGCTCGTGCGAACTGTGTGGACCACTCACATTCGATTCCGTCATAAGTTCCCCATCCTGCCTTGATCATCTCAAGATTAATATGGTTATCACCGCAATAGACTTGAGCAAACATGCGCTTTTGTTCGTCTACCGATTGGATGGTTGCCCTAATCTTGGGGTTGGTCAAAAGTGAATACATAAAATCCACGGCTTGCCGTTCCATGTCCGCCCCCAAGTCGGGATTGTTGACTCCTTCCAACAGCAAATAAGCCGTTTGGATTCGCGATTTGAGTTGAATCTCGTTGCCCATCCAAACTCGATACAACTCACCTTCAAATGGATGGGGAAATTTCTCGGGGACCGGAACTGGGATCCGTTTGGCATCACCCATTTGATCGTAAAAGTAGTGGCATCCACAACATAGAAGCGCCAAAATCAAGAATTGACTGCGTGCTGTCAATTTCATTCCCTGGGTCCGCTTTCAAAATTGTTATTTTTTGTTTCAGCCAAGTTGCTGATAATGTTCGTATTCATATCGAAATTCTTCCGATGACGATATAGCTGGACCTATTTTTGAAAGCCACTGTGTACAAGATTCTGCAACTTTTATGGATGGTGTTGTTAGCGGCCACCAAGCTTGCGGCTCAAGATCCCGTACAAGACGAAGGTTTCGAAGCATTCGAACGAGAATTGAATGCACCTGAATTCTGGGGAAGCACATTCGAACAGCCGACGGAATCGAGTTCAAACCAAAGAATCCACGACAACCAGACTTACTATTCGGTCTTGGAAAATAGGCCATATTCAGAAAATGCGACGGTCCACCTATCGACGCACAATTCAAACGAATCAAAAGAAGATTCTCTGATCGAAGTTTCCGGTGAACTCAACCAATTTTTAACTGGGCTCATTCTCAAACAAATTCCATACCAATATGTGAATGACAAAAAATGGGGTCAACAGTCGAAGCGGTGGTCAGGTGTCCGTTTGCGACGTGATGATGGTGATGGAAAATTAGAAACCAAGCGCAAGTATAAAATGGTCAACCACGGCACTTGGCGAAAATACAGTGGCCAATTGCTCGCACCCGAGCAGCAGTTTGCCGTGCAATTGGAACGTGTAACCCAAAACCAAGACGGAGATGTTCATTTTTCGGTCGCGTTCGACGCCAAACTCAAACTTGAAGCGCGACAATCCAAATGGGTAAGAGGAGTCCAACTATACAGTTTCAGTGCTGAAGGAAACGCACAAGTTAGGTTGGCAATTGAATGTGATTTGGCCATCGATCTGGACCTCTCAAAGTTCCCGCCCGATCTAGTACTCTCACCGAAAGTGAATCGTGCCGATCTGGAAGTGTTGTCATTCAAATTGGATCGCGTCAGTAAGCTAGGTGGCGAGTTCTCACAACAAGTCACTCGACTCGCTAGAAAAGAACTGGACGCAAAGATCGCCGAAAAAGAAAAGAAGTTGGTGAAAAAGATCAACAACGAGATTGAGGAAAACCGCAACAAGTTGCGGTTGTCGATCGCCGACGCTGTTCGGCTCAAGTGGTATCAGGCATCCAAAGATCAGTTGCCCAACAAAGTTCGCCAGGCGATCAACAGGCAAGCCAATTCGCCAACCGACGCCGACGAACGCGATAGCCTCAATCCTAGACGTTAGCTAATTCGTTGCTGGCTTGTCGACGACACCCCATGCCAGAAAACCGCTAGACATCAGCACGACTTCAGAATAGGGCTCCGGCACGACGCTCCTCATGTTTGCCAACGTAGTGGAGCGCCCTGGGTTTTGCTGCTATTGGCTCAAAATCTCTATGAACGAAGCCACATCGAGCAAGTTGACGGCATTGTCTTGATTGGTGTCTGCTTCCGCTTGAAAGTCTCCCTGTGCGATGCGGTCGATGAATTGACTGACATCCAGCAGGTCTACGACGCCGTCCAAGTTCACGTCGCCTAGCAATACTGAGGGGACACTTCCTTGAAATTCAATCGCACCAATATCGATTGTCGCGGTCAGGTTGAAGTTATCCGTACCGGCAACAAAACGGTCGTTGCCGTTCAAATCGACAGGGAAAAACTCGTCGGTATCGCCGTCGTTGTCAATGTCGCAAATGTCACGAAAGAAAAGCCCGTTGTTTCCCGAGTCGATGGCTGGTGAGTTTTGGCTCAATCCAAAATCCTCGTCACCACTACAAGGAACGTTGTCGTCACCGATCGGATCAACAAAACCTGGATCAACATCTAAAACGTTGGTCCCCGGATAGCCACCCTCGACAATGGATGAATCGACTTGGATATGACTGCCGGCTTCACCAAGAATGGCTGCCACTTCATTTTCAAAAACGATGCTGTTGCAGATGTGCAAGTTTGAACTCGCTATTGCGGACACAGCACTATCGCCCCCTGCTGAACCATTTTTCAAGATGTTGGAGTTGATGATATCTACTGTAGAATTTTGACTTTCGACAGCACTTCCACCGCCACCAGACGAATTCCCACTGAGGATCGAATTTACGATGGTCGCAACCGAGTCTTCCAGTAGTAGTCCTCCGCCGGTATCATTTGCTACATTCCCGCCGATGGCGTTGCTAATCAAAATGATGATCGCATCCTGGGCAGAAATCGCGCCACCTCGTAGATTAAACGTTTGGTTTGAAAACAACCTGGTGTTCACCGATTTCAACTCACAGGGTCCAGAAATCGAGATCGCCCCGCCACTGTTACCGGCTGAACTCTGTGAGATGCGGACGTTTTCGAAACTAAGCTCAGCATCCAACGCGCTGGCGCCGCCACCGTTGCCCATTGCGATGCTTGACGCGATCGATGAGTCTTTGATTACAACTAGACTCTTTTGAGTACCTGGCGATCCTGAGCTAACGGCTGCGGTCGATCCGCCTGAATCACCCGACGTGCTGTTAGAGAAAATCGTGTTGGTGAATGTCTGTTGACCATCCAAAACGAACGTATTCCCTCCCGGCCCCACGGCTAGATTGTCTTTGAATGTGCAACCGTCGCAGTTGAGCGATCCTCCAATTTGAAAAACACCACCGCCTTCAAACGGGCTGAAATTCAGGCTGATAATGACCTGCTCGAGCGTAAGATCAACATTGAAAATCTCAATTGCCCCGAACGATCCGTTGCAAAACTCGAACCGTTCACTGAACATCACGGAGCGAGCCATGCCATCGTTGCTCGCCAGTAGAACGGAGCCCATGTCGCAACCGTCGATGATGACGCGGTCTTTAATGGCATTGGAATCGACAAAGAAGTTAACGCCTTTGTTCGTGATGGTAAGACGTTCTTTGTACTCGCCAGGGCTGACAAATATCGAACCACCGTCGCAAACAGCATCAATAGCGTCTTGTATGGTCGCAAAAATCGTCTGTCCATTGGCAAGCAACGGAATCACGAAAACTTCTTCATTATTCCCGCCGTCGAAAGCGCGAACCCGCTCGGATGGCGCAAAAATGCCAGCGACTAAAAGTGGCAAGACAATGATAGCGCGAATTTTGATTTTTGAATACACGGTCAATTTCCTCTATTCTTTGTTTTTGATTCTGTGCAGATGTACCCTAAAAGCGAAGTCGGATCTCATTCGTTAAGGGTTGGACGAAAGTCCTTCTCGACAACAAGCGACAGTCTGACGCGAAAATTTGAAAATTCTTGAAGAAACGATTGTGAAACACTAACCATCCTGGTAAACGCGACTCTCGGTATTTCTTCCGCCAAGATGGGCATTTCCAATCGCCCCTGATCCGTCGACAAGCGGGTATGGCCTTTGTAATCCAACGGCGTCGGCTCGTTATAGTCGCCATCTCAATCAAGATCTTGGACGTCGGCGGGTAAAAAAATGTGGTGTTTACCCGTGGATTGATGTTTCGTTTAGAATAGCGAATCCCCTGACAGATTGTCTTAACTCAGAGATCTTCAAAGCGCAGATGCCTGCCTCTCGAACCAGTCAAAGTTTGCTTAGCCAGTTACGGCACACCCCAGCCGATTCCGATTCGTGGAATCGGTTTGTCAATATCTACCAACCCAAAATCACGCGCTGGTGTCTGGGATGGGGATTGCAACGAAGCGACGCGGACGATGTCGCCCAAAACGTATTGTTGGCGATGGCACAACAGATGAAAGATTTCAAATACGATCCAAACGGCCGTTTTCGCGCCTGGCTAAAAACGGTTTCGTATCGAGCTTGGGTCGATTTTGTCAAATCAAAAAGTCGACAAGCTGCTGGTACCGGGTCGGATGAACTGCAGGAAGTTCTAGCGTCGATCGAAACTCGCGATGACTTCGTGGCCAAAATGGATGAAGAATGCGAGCGGGAAATGTTGGAACAGGCGATGCTTGTGGTCCGCCGTCGCGTCGAAGATCACAATTGGAAGGCGTTTCATATGACCGTGTTGGATGCGATGCCGGGTGTTGAAGTCGCCAAACAATTGAATATGGCCGTTACTGCGGTATACAAAGCCCGCAGCCGCGTGAAAAAAATGCTAACCGACGAAATTGAAAAACTTGACAGTACGTAACGACTGTGAATCTTCTTTCTAACCAAAAATACGTAACCCGAATCGCGATTAAAACTGCGTTTCGGGCACGTATTGGCTTAGGCCAGACGATTAGCCGACGCGTCGAGCCCAATTAACCTGCTTCGCCGAACGCGGCTTTTGGGCGTTGCGGACGATCCGGTCGTGTGTCTTCGGTTTGTCGGCCATATCCTCCACTTCCGCCTCCGCTGCGTCGGAATAAAGAAGTAATTCCGGTCGTGAATTCCTCTTTGGAAATATCGCCACTTTCATCTTTGTCCAACGTCTTCAAACGGTCGGCCATCGGACTGCTGCCGTATTCTTCGGCCGACAAGTTTCCGTCTTTATTGCTGTCCATGCGATCAAACATTTCGCTGGGATCAAATCGACGGCGATTTCCACCTCCGCCTCGCTGATTCCCTTCGCCTTGGCCGTCCGCATCCTCGCGGATTTCAGCTTGGGCAAACTTGCTTTCTTCTTCAGAAACCGTTTGGCCTTTGTCGGTAACGCAATACAGATGTTTCGAACTACGAATGATCATGCGGCCGTTACTGATCGCTGGTGTTCCCCAGAAAATTTCCTTGTCCTTGGTCACTTGGTTGACGGCAATTTGTTTTGGCTCGTCGCTCAATTCAAAGACGTACATCTGGCCGCTGCCATTCAGGTAATACAACTTTCCGTCTGCAACGAGAGGCGACGGGTAATCAAGTGTGCCAAAGCGACCTCCTGTTCGCTTGGCGCCTTTGAGTCGCATCTTTTTAATGTTTTCTCCGGTTTCCGCATCGATGACATTCAAAATGTTGCGGGTCACCAAGTACACCTTGTTTTCAAATTTGACGGGCGTGGCAAAACTGGAGTTGTCTCGACCTGTCCATGCGGTGTTCGTTTCACTGATGTCGCCGCTACCACCAACGTCGACCGCAACGCTGCCACCACCGCGACCAGTGAATGCAAACACTCGATTCTTATCGCTCAACACACTTGTGTAAGCGTGTTGAGCGCCTGTCGCATCGGCATACCAACGTAGCTGTCCATTTTCCGGATCCAATCCCCAAAGCTCTTTGGCTACGCACATAACGATGTCCGTCCGGTTGTCGTCAACTTTGACAAGTGTGGGGGTTCCCCACATGCCATCTAGCCCTTCGGCTTCTTGGCGCCAGATTTCTTGACCCGTATTTTTGTCGATCGCGACGATGGCTTGGCTTTCTGCCGAAGCCGTTACGACGACCATATTTTTGTAGACGATCGGGCTGGACGACGATCCCCACTTCGTTGGATCCGATTCTTTGCCTACATCGGCATGCCACAATTGATTGCCTTCCATGTCAAATGCGAAAACGCCACTCTTTCCAAAGAAAGCGTATACGTTCTTGCCGTCAGAAACGGGCGTATGCGATGCGTATCCATGAGCGGGGACACCAACCCCCATGTACAGGTCTTCAGGCAAAGCCGCTTTAACGTCTTTCTGCCATAATTTTTTTCCGGTCTTCACATCGAAACAGAGCAAGTGACGATGCAGGTTCTCGATGTCGCCTGGATTTTGTTGATCCAAACCATAGCCGGTATAACAAGTAACGAACGTCTTGTCACCGACGATGATTGGGCACGACGCCCCAGGTCCCGGCAATTCAGCTTTCCAGCCTAGGTTGGCAGTGGCTGACCACGTCGTTGGTAAAGAAGCATCGTTGGCAACTCCTGATCCGCCATTGCCACGGAACCTCAACCAGTCTTCGGCAAGACCATTGGAACAAATCCCCAGTGTGGTGACGCTCAAGAACAAAAGTGTCAATATCGACTTCGACGAGTTCTGCATGGACATTGTATTCTCTTTTCATTTGCGATTAGACTTCCGTTGCGAATGAGTCTACCAGATTCGCATTGCCAGCGTGTCGCAAGAACCAAAATTGGCTACTTTGTGTTTAGCGGAATACAAATTCGGAATTGGCATCAAACGCAGACCCAAGCACGTAGCGCAGGGTTTGATGTTGCGCGTTTCCTTTCAAATTCCATTCTCAAACGCAAAAACAGATCAACGACGTTTTAAGTATTTAATTCTCATGAATACCGGAACGAAACATCAGCAAGTGAATTTTGCGGGAACTTACATGGATTCGCTCGCTGGCGCTTCGTGCTGGTACTCAATGCGCGACATCAACAGGCGTGAGCAAGTGAATCAGATCGCGTTCCATTCAGATGGATTCGCATGCGCGTGCTTCGCCGATTAAACTTCCGACACGAAAAACCTTGCGATGTCGGCTTGTTTGCACAGTTTGTAAACGAAAATCCGATTGAAAATCACCAGGTTTTAGTCAAAATCGGCGTCAGGATCTGCGGCTGAGCCCAGAACGAATAATGGTCGCTGCCAACAAGTGCCGTGGGCATCAGCTGCCGAAATCAGTCCAACAGCATCAGGCCGGTGCATGAGCAAATCCACCGACAACAATACCGAATACGAGTGTCCATCACGAATGGACTTGCAGGCGCTCATCGACGGAACGATAAGTTCAGAACTTGAGCACTCGTTGGAAACTCATGTTTCCACGTGCGAGATCTGCGGTCAAACATTAGAAGATCTATGTAAAGACGAAAGAGACGAACATTGGCAAAAGCTTGTCGATGGTTCCGAATCTCTGATTCGCGACACGCGACAGCATGAACAGCGCTCATCGCTGCGACAGAAATCGCCAGACCTACTGAAGACCGCGCCACAATTCGACGGTTTTGAAATTTTATCCGTTGCCGGCCAAGGCGGCATGGGAATGGTTTATCGAGCTCGACAGCATTCGCTGAATCGAGACGTTGCCATTAAGATGTTGCATTCGACCGCGCCCGATGATCTAGATCGAGTCGAGCGTTTCAAAAATGAAGCGGATTCCATCGCTCGGATTCAGCATCCGAACATAATTTCGATATACGAAATAAATCAACACGAAGATGTTCCGTTCATCGTGCTTGAGTACATTCACGGACCAGACTTATCGCATGTGATTAAAACATCGGCGCCGTTCGATAACTATTCCGCCGCCCAATTGGTGCAAAAACTGGCGCTGGCGATGGATGCCGCACATCAACAGAATTTGATTCATCGCGATTTGAAGCCAGCCAATATCTTGTTGCGAGTTTCAAATGACCATGCCCCCGGTGTCTTCGAACTGAAAGACTGTGAACCCAAAATTGCCGACTTTGGATTGGCCAAAAGCTTCGAGTTCGACAACAAAACAAAGACTAGCATACTGGTCGGGACGCCTAGCTACATGGCGCCCGAACAAATCACATGTCCCGAGGACTGGGCAAAGCCAACGGTCGACGTGTATGCACTTGGCGTGATCCTGTACGAACTTTTGACAGGCCAAGTTCCTTTTCAAGGAAAATCGACGTTTGAACAATTCAAGATGATCGAAACTCGAGATCCGCCAGCGACGCGATCGCTGAATCGAAATGTTTCGAAAGATCTGGACGCAATCTGCTTGAGATGCCTCGAAAAATCTCCAGCAGCTCGCTATGCATCGACGAAGCTGCTTGCCGACGATCTTGAACGATTCCTGAGGCGTGAACCTGTTATTGCGCGCAACGTCAGTGCGATCACCAAGATTCGAAAATGGGCCACTCGAAACAAACTCCAAGTGGCGCTTGGATTCGTCGGACTCGTCGCTTTAACTTTCCTGGGGGCGTTGTTGGCCAACATCGCGAAACAACGGCGGGCCGCAACTGAAGATTTTCAAAAACGTATTCAGACTAGTCGCGAATTGTTTGTCCAGGCGAAGTCTGCCGAGCTGCTGGACCTGAGCGAATGGGACCCGGTACTGAAAGAAATTGAAATGGCTTTACAACTTCAGAATCAGTTCCCCAATTTGATCGATCAAGCGGAAGCCAAAGCGTTGTACGAAAACCTAGAGTTCCATCGTGCGACGCGTCAATTGTATTTTGATGTCGACGCCGCGATTCTCAATCATGAAATCGACTCTCAGAAACCGTTTCTGATCTCAGATTGCAGTGATACGCTAAAACGTTCGTTCGGCCTATTCAAATGGTTAGAACCAAAGTTAGCCGTGGAACAAGCGGCGGATCGGATGAAATCCCTGGATGAGAAAACACTGGAAGCGTTTTTGACGACGGTGTATCGAGGGCTGTTGTATATTGACAATTGGCAAGAACGCGACTGGTATATGAAACTCGCGAAAACCTTGGATAAGAATGACTGGCGAACAGTATCTTTGAATGCGGTTCTGAATCAAGACACAAAACAAATACTGGGATCGATGGATCAGTCTGATTTGACCCAACAAGTCAGCTCAGGTTCGTTGAGTGATTTTGGCAACTTCTTTTATCAAGTTTCGGACGTCGACCCACAACTGGTCATCGAATTTTTGAAACAGTGTCATTTGCAGAATCCGTCGTCGTTTTGGTTAAATTTTCGATTGGCGAACACGATCCGAAAATTTGAATTCACGACCAACGCCGTTTCATACATGCGCGCTGCAATCGCTCAACGTGAATCTTTGGCCATTCGCATGCAGCTTGGCTCCATGTTTGTAGAGATGGAAGACTACAACGCCGCGGGTCGCGAATACGCATCATTACTGGAACAACACCCCGATCGGCAGCTTACCGTCCTGCCGGAAATCGCCCGCGTTTTTCGTCACCAAAAAAAATATGACGATTCGATCCAAAATCTGCAAAAAGTATTGAATCAAAAAGGTGTAGCCAATCGTGCTCGTGCAGACTTGCTAGAAACTTATCTTGAAGCGGGTAGGCAGGATGAAGCCGTGGAGATAGCCAGGCGATGGATCGTTGGCCAAATCACGGACGATGGCGAAGGCTGTTACTTAAAGTCGGTTGCGTTTCGGGCAATCGGAAATCTTCGCGAAGCCGAGCAACAAATGAAACTTGCCCAAGAGGCGGACCCTGGGAATTTGTGGTACACGTATGAATTGTCAGATCTCTATCGTCGACAGAAAAAGTATGACCTGGCAAAGCTACAGCTTGACGTCTTGCTCGGTTTGATTCCGCAAGAGCTGACGGTGACGAAACGCATGATGGATGTTCTGGTCGATGCAGGAGAACTTGAGGCCGCGATCGAACTTGCGAAAACGAAAGTAGAAATGTTCAAGCGCGAACCTGAATATTATGCTTATCTTGGCCAAATCTATGAAAAAGCAGGAGAAGACGCGCTTGCCGAAAACAACTACGACACGAGCGCCACGCGGCTTGGACAACTTGCGATACTTTACAAGAACCAAAGAAATTTCGATTTGGCTGTTGCCACGTGCAACAAGGCCATCTCAATCAACCCTTCCACTGCCCAAGCAAATTTCCTGTTGGTTCAAGTGCTTTGCATGCTTGATCGAATGGATGAAGCTTTGGACGCATCGAAACGGTACAAGAGTAATGCACCGGACAGCGTCTATTCGCATGCGAGTGTTTTGAACACGCTAGTGCTGATGAAACGTTTTGACGACGCGATCGAGGCATTTCAACAAGGTCAAAAATTTGACAGCATTCCACCTAAGATCTTTTCCGCCGGGCAGCTCGAACGTTTGAAAAAAATGGCCGCTAAAGCCAAAAAAAACGAAAGCGACTGACCGTGTGCTGCCGTCGATCGAGTTTGGAGACGCAAAATTTTCGTGCGATTCAAAGTCTTTTTTGACGAGACTCAGGAATCAGGATTCAATTCGTGGCAGGCGCCGGAAACATCCACTGTAACAGCCACTCAGCCGTTTCTCCGATCGGTTGATCGTCAACATCAACCATTGCGTTGGCCTCGCGCATTTTTTCGGAGCTAATGGACTGAACCAATGGCCGCAGCGCCTTCATCGCTTTATGACTCTTGGCCAATCTTTCTGAGACTAACAGTACTCCATCGTACGGTGGCAACGCCGCTTTAGGATCTTCGATCACGCTTAAACTGACCGTTCGACCATCCGTCCGAAATGCGACGATCACATCGACATTTTTATTGTCGATTGCTCCGTACATTAGCGTCGGTTCCATCGTTATCTTTTCTTTAAACTCGACGCCATACGCGTCGCGCACTTTGGACCATTCGGGCCTGCCAAAAAACTCGATATCGGCGGCTATTTTCAATTCCGGTGCGTGCTTGGCTAGGTCGGCCAGCGTTTCGATTCCACGAGCGACCGCATCGTCTTTCCGCATCATAAACACGTAATCGTTACTGAACCCAAGTGACCCCAGTGAAATCACATCGTATTCCGATTTCAAGTACGATGCGACTTCAACGAGCATAGCCACAGGCACCGCAGAGTCCTTACGTTTCATATAGTTCGACCAAATCGTTCCGGTGTAGTCGACGTAGCAGTCGATATCCCCTCCACAAAGTGCTTTAAACACCAGAGCCGATCCCATACCATCCCGCGTCGTCGTCGGCAAACCTTGTTCTTCGAGCCGTTCCTTAATCAATTCCATCAGGATATAGGACTCGCTAAAATTTTTGCTGGCCACCACGATAGGCTGATCAAAGGTGTCACCGTCCGCTGGATCGTCCTTGCCACCGGCAGTCACCCTCGAATTCGTCGACGCTGTCAATCGAGGCAGCCACAGCGGAGTAACGGCCAGCCCGACCACCAACGCACCAATCACCACCGCCAATTTGAAATTGCGCTTTTGTGCAGCCACTTCCAAACCACGAAGCAACTGATCAAAAGCTAACGCCAACAATGCTGAAAACAAACAACCAAAAAAAATCGAAATGAAGTTTAAGGTCTGTAATCCTACAAAGATGTAATTCCCTAAGCTGACCGCGCCAACGGGTTGCGCCAGAGTCGCCGCACCGACCACCCAAACACTGGCCGTGCGAATCCCCGATACGATTGACGGCAAGGCTAAGGGCAATTGTACCGACAACAGCATTTGTTGGTTGTCCATTCCAATGCCACGAGCGGCTTCAATGTAGGCCGCGTCGACGCCTTGCATCCCCGTCACGGTGTTGCGTAGCATCGGCAAGATGCTGTACAAGATCAATGCGATACACGCTGGCAACCAGCCAATGCCACCAAACGCAAACACCATGATTGCCAACAACGCCAATCCGGGTATCGTTTGAATGATACTGGCCATGGTCATGAAAAAGCTTTCCGCTTTTGGCCGGTTGTAGATAAAGATCCCCAGTGGCACGCTCATCAAAATTCCAACAACCAGAGCGGCCAAAGACAAGCCAATATGTCCGCCCAGCCTCTCCGGCAAAGCTTCGAACTGTTGTCCGAATCGTTCCCAAAATTCTGTCAAAGTCATCTAGGACAATCGCCTCAAGCTGAACTGGAAATAGAATCGACGATCAAAATACGAGTACCGAGCGCTACCGAGTGAATGGTCCGAGCAAACAACATCGTTTGGTGTTCTCAACTATTCGCCCGCTTCGAGAGTTTTCATCAACTCACCATGCCGACGTGGTGTCGACAACAATTGAGCAACGTAGTCATTGCCGGGCTCCTTAAGCAGCTCACGCGGCGAACCGATGCGAACGATGTGGCCATCACGCATGACCGCAATTTGATCGGCCAGCAGCAATGCCTCCGCCATATCGTGGGTCACAACGACGGCCGTCAATTCAAATTTTGCTTGTAAAGACTTGAACTCCGTTTGTAAACTATCACGAGTCACCGGGTCGAGCGCTCCAAACGGCTCATCAAGCAACATCACTTTCGCACCACCCGCCAAAGCGCGAGCAAAACCGACTCGTTGTCGTTGCCCGCCCGAAAGTTGGTGCGGAAAACGGTCGCCAAAATCAACGGCCGGCAACTCGACCAATCCCATCAACTCGTCCACACGATTGGTGAATTTATCGGCCGTTTGACCAAGCAACTTCGGAACCATTGCGACGTTTTCGCGAACCGTCATATGCGGAAACAATCCGATGGCTTGAAAGACGTATCCAATTCCGCGACGAAGTTCGACCGCGTCGCGATCAAGCACGTCTTTGCCGTCGAGCAAAATTCGGCCCGACGTCGGCTCGATCAATCGATTGATCATTTTGATCGTCGTGCTTTTGCCGGAACCCGATCCGCCCAACAGCGCCAGAACGGTGCCGCGCTCAACTGTGAACGAAACATCTTTGGCGGCAAACGTCTTGCCACCATCAAACGATTTGGAAACTTGTTCGGCAACAATCATGGTCAAGCTGATTTATTGCCCTGGGTTGTATACGTAGCTGGAATCGGTGCCGAGTGGAAGCTCGAACGTCCAAAACAAAACCAACATCAGCGACCACAGGATCAGTAGTGCAATGCTGTACGGCAACATCAATGAAACGAGCGTGCCAATACCTGTTTTTGAAACATATCGCTGGCAAAACACGACTACTAAGGGGAAGTAGGGCATCAACGGCGTGATGATGTTCGTCGATGAGTCCCCGACACGGTACGCCGCCTGTGCCAAGTCGGGCGAAATTCCCAGCTCCATCAACATCGGCACAAACACGGCCGAGATCAAACCCCATTTTGCGGATGCTGAACCAACCAGCAGGTTAACCGCTCCAACCAACAAAATGATTCCAAACAAAGTCACCCCGCCGGGCAAGTCCAGCCATTTGAGAAACCCGGCGCCCTTAATCGCCAACAAAATCCCCATTTTGGTTTGCGCAAACATCTCGATGAACAACGCGCAAAAGAATGCCAAGACAATATAGTATCCCATCGTTTCCATTGATTTAGACATGCCTTGAATAATGTCTTTGTGGGATTTGACCGTTCCCGCGACATAGCCATGAACAATCGCCGGAATGATTGCGAACAAAAAAATGAGCGGGACAATCATTTGCATCAGAGGCGCTTTGAAATTCAATAAATCGCCTTCATAACGCAAGGCGGAGTCCTCTGGCGCCGCCCAACAGTACATCGCCCAAACACCAAATCCTGCGGTCACCAAAGCGGCGAGCATTCCCCAAACTTCGCGAGTTGTCGCTTTCTCGAATGCTGGCATCTGATCGGGGTCGCCGTCAATTTCCAATTTGGCGACGCGAGGTTCAATGATCAGGTCCGTGATAAACCAACCAACTAAAATAATCAGGCCCGTGGAGGCCGCCGTGAACACATTGTTGTTTACGATACTGACTTCAACATTGGGATCGTACAACTGTGCGGCTTCCAATGTAAAACCCTGCAGCAACGGGTCCAAACCACTGGGCACCCAAAAATTGGCCGAAAACCCACCGGAAACACCTGCAAAAGCAGCGGCAATTCCAGCGAGTGGGTGACGGCCAGCAGCGTAAAAGATGACTCCACCGATCGGAATCACCAACACATATCCGGCGTCCACGGCATAGTGCGAACCAATCCCAACCAAAATCAAAGCAGGCGTCAATAAAAACTTAGGTACGATACTCAACAACGATTTGATCATCACACCGATCAAACCGACATGTTCGGCCACGCCGATTCCCAACAAAGCGACCAGCACCACACCGAGCGGAGCAAACGACGTAAATGTCTTCACCATCGTCGTCAATAGTTTTGCGACACCTTGCCCAGTAACTTGATTGACGACTTGAATCGGCTGTTTCGTGATCGGGTCACTGGCTTCAAAATCGATTTGGGACAACGGCCACGATAAAATCCACACCAACAACATCAACAGCAAAAACAACACGGCCGGATCGGGGAGTTTGTTTCCAGCCCATTCGATCAAGTCCAGGACCTTTCCAATCCCACCTTTTGGACCCTCACTAGTTTCGGCGACGTTTTGTTTGTTTTCGTGTGACATGGCAATCCGCAAACTTCTACAAAAATGAACCTTGCAGCATTCTCGCATAATCGAATTACAAAACAATTACGGTTGGTGGCCAAACCGTCGATGTGCCGGCCGCATCGCCCATTGACAATGTCATGCTGGCTACAGCCAACCCGGTGCGACTGTCCTACATCATTGGTTCGCGTCCTAGTTGCCGGCGAATCACCGCCCACTGGCCGGAATGCATCGTCCAGTGGATGCCCAACATGCTAAAGGCAGCCCCAAAACTCGGAGCGTAGGACTTCATGCTCTCGGGAGCATCCTTGTTGAGGTCGTCATCGGTTAAAGCATCCAAAGTTGAAAGTGCTGCCTCGCGTTGGCTGGCAAATAGTTCCATCAATTCAGCTTTCGAATGAAAATCGGCAGCATTGTCTGAAGCGCTCGTTTCCTTTGAATACTTGTCCTCAAATCCTTCCGGCAATTCAGGCAATGCGCTTGGGCAACAACCGTTGATCATCATATTGTCCGCAGCGATCAAATGACCCAACTGCCACTTAATGTGGTTACATTTCGCGTGGGGACGATGCATCATTTCATCTTCCGTTAAATCTTCCAAATACATCTTTGAAATCATATCGGCGGTGTGGATTGACGCTTTTATTGCTTCGCGAGCATTCATAGGAGAGTTCCTTGAAAAGTCCTTTGGGTAAAAATAACAGGACGAAATTCTAGCCGATTCCATGTATTTGTGCTCTCATCGCCAGCAAATTTCCCGAAGCAAGACTTCAAGAGTCTTGGCATTTCTAGATCTGGTCGAATTTTCTTCAAATATTTCTCGCAGAAACCACAATACAACTTGCGCACGATCGTTTTCGGTTGGACCGATAACTGAAATCAATTAAATTGAATGTAGACAGGCTGAGGCACTTGTCTCGTTCCATTTTTGCGCTTTGGGGATCATGGCAGAATCGGCCAAAAAAGTATTACACGAATTGACGGCGGCGGGTTTGTTGTCGTCTGCAGAAGTCACCAAGTTTGATGAAGAGATCAAAGTTGGCGTCGATGCTTTGTTGGATCGCCTGGTACAAGACGCACGCATCACCCGCTACCAAGCCGATAAATTTAAAGCCGGCCAATCGAGCGATATTTATTTTGGTGACTATATCGTTCTGGAAGAGCTCGGTCGTGGGGGAATGGGCACCGTATTGCTAGCCAAGCACCGCCGGATGGAGCGCGAAGTTGCCATTAAAATCCTGCCGGTGACCGCTTTGGAATCCGAGGCGTCGGTAGCGCGGTTTTACCAAGAAGTCAAAGTCGCCGCACAATTGACTCACCCCAACATCGTCCACGCCTACGACGCCGGTGAACATCACGGGTTCCATTACTTGGTGATGGAATATGTGAAAGGCCATGACTTGGCACGAGTCCTCGAACACATGGGCCCGATTCCTGTCCCGTTGGCACTGGACTACTTGCTGCAAGCGACGCAAGGATTGGAATACGCGCACCGCAAAGGGATCATTCATCGAGATATCAAACCATCCAATTTGCTGCTGGATGATGAAGGCAAAGTCAAAATTCTCGACATGGGTTTAGCGCGGCTAGGAAAGGGCATTGGGGGAGCCGAAGCATCGATGCATTTGACGACGACAGGACAAGTCATGGGGACTGTCGAATATATGTCTCCCGAACAAGCCGAAGACACTCGCGTCGCCGATGAACGATCCGATATCTACTCCCTCGGATGTACCCTTTATCGATTGGTGACTGGCATTGCGCCTTTCGCGCGAGACACGGTGGTCAAAACCATTTTGGCGCATCGAGAATCGCCGATTCCAGAGTTGCGAACCGAACAGAATCCCGAACTCGCTAAACTGGATCCGTTGTTTCGCAAAATGGTCGCCAAAAAACCGCATGACCGTATTGCCAATACAACGCTATTGATTCAAGAACTGAATCGCTTGATCAATCAAGATGAGTTTTCAGTCAGCGATGTAGTCGTTGGCGCGGCAGATGTTGAAGTCGTCAGCCGCGGCTCTTCGATGCAAGAATTACCGACTCAAATTCACGGCAGCACCGATCTACCTGAAATCAAGTACACTTCGGAAGTTTCAGACCAACCCTTACCGAACGAACCGGTCGCGTATGATCAACCCACATTAGATCATGCGCCATCGGGAAGCTCCAATCCATTTGCCGCGCCGGCACCGATGTCTCACGCGGTCGAACCCATTGTGATCAAAGGCAAGGCGCATCGTGGCGTACTGTTGTTGTTCTCGGGTGTGTTTTCTATCTTGTTAGCGTTTTGTTTTTGGGGCGTGCCAGGCATTACGTTGGCCATCATCACATGGATTTGCGCCAGCAACGATCTCGGCGAAATGGCATCTGGAATTAGAAACCCAGCCGGGAAAACACTCACGCGAACTGCGAAAATTCTGGCCACGATTGCCGGAGCGATTTTCTTAATTTCCACGCTCGGTCGCATCTTTGGTTAGGCAGCGAAATGGCGACCGAAACGCTTCGGAATTGAGTTAAAGACCAGCCCCAAATCCACCTGTAACAGGCCTGCGATTATCAAAGGTCATCGAAAAGGGGATTTTACCAGCAGTCCAGTTGTTTGTTTGCGAACTGTGAAAAGAATGAAAATAGTTCACATTGATTGACAAACCCCGGGCAGGTTCCGTCACGGGAAAGCCATGCCACTAGAGCATTTCGGTGTGACTTGGCCTGCCGTGCAAATGGCAAAAACCGGATTGAAACTGCATGGACGGTTCCTCGATCAGCCGATACAATTTGTGTTTCCAAAACACGGGGGTGTGGCGGAATTGGCAGACGCGCTAGATTTAGGATCTAGTGTCCCTAGGACGTGCAGGTTCGATTCCTGTCACCCCCATTTATTGCGGCACATGGACTTACGACGAAGTTTGTGAGTCCTTTTCTTTTGTAATAGGTGGCAAATCAGGGGCACCGTCGCATTTGCGTTGGATTCGCAAACTTATTCCTGCAATACAGTTTCAACGCTAGTTCAATGCACTTCTAACGAAACGGCAATGACGAAGATCAAGCACGATGTTGGTGCTCCAACAGATCAAAAATCAGGAGCATTTCAGTGGCAGAATTTGCCGGACACTAGCTACTCAAACTGAGCGTTTAGGCCGCGACAGCGGCCTCTTTGAGTAGATACGAGCGTAGTTTTGATTTCAACTTCTTATCCTTTATCCGATTGATTAAACGATTGGTTCGATCACGATTGACGCATTGCCGGAACTTTTGAATTTGCTGATTGAGAGTTGGCAGAATCACATCCTTGTTTTCCTGCTTGGCTTGTGCACCTTCTTCCATGATGGCTTGGTGGGTCAGCGTTTGGTGGGCAAGGCAACTCAAGTGCAGGTGCCGCTCGATCGCGGTTCTGCTCAATACCTGATACTCGCCAAGTCCCAGTGAATTTCGCAACTCCTTAAACAGAACTTCAATATTCCATCGCTTCTCGTAAGTTACGACAATGTCGCGTGGTTTCATGTTGATTTCGTTGGTGACGACTGAAAGCAACTCCTTGCTTGAAGGACCGCTGCGTTTGGAGCAGACCAGTCGAACCTCACCTGTCTTGCCGAGGGCTCCAATCACCGACGCGATTCGCATCCAACGCCAGCCACGACTTCGCTTAACACGAATACAGTGGCCGTGATAACGTAGGACTCCTGGAGCCAACTCTTTGATTTGCTTTTTCTTGCCACGACGAAACAGGTTGCGATTGCGGGCGGCAACCGAGAACCACTTGAAATCCCGTGATTCGCAGGCTTTGGTGACGTGGATTGCAAGGTAAGCTGCATCAAAGAGAACACGAACTTTCGTGTCACCGAGCCTGGGGAACCGTTTGATCAGATCGACGGCGATTTGGGTCAGCTTGCGGTATTTTGAACCAGCGTGGGCTTTGGGAATCCAGAGTTCGATCGCCCAAGGAATCGTGACGCCACGAAAGTAAATCGCTGCGGTGACAACGATATGACCGCGCATGAACGAATGGGTTTTCTGATCCCAGATCTTGGAGATAGCATCCATTCTCTTTCCACGTTTACGAATCCGCGTGTCGTCAATCAACAAGTAAATCGCTTCTCGTTTTCCGGGCATCATCTGATGGATGATTCGTTCAGCTTGAGATGCAAGAACACCAGGAGCATCCCAATCAGAAGATAGAAACCTCGCCTGGGATGTTCGGTGACCTTGATTGGGAATAGCACTGGCAAGATGTGATAGCTTGGTTGGCCGAGCATTGATCAACAGTGCCACAATCAAAAATCGAAAATGATTGAAGCCAATTCGGCTGAACCAACGACTCTGAGAACGAAATGTCGATTGCAAAAACTTCGGAATTTGGTCACATTGCATCTTCGGGTTCCCGGGAGGTTTAGGCACCACCCAATTAAGGGAACCTTTTTCTTTGGTAAACCCAGTTTTTACACGCTATCAGACTGATCAAATTCAGAAACGCTCAGTTTGAGTAGCTAGAACCAATTTCTAGCCTGGCTTCGAACCGAAAAATAACAGTTGGCAAATACTTTTGCTCCATTGTTGGAACGAGCGCTTGAGATTGACAACAAAGCCCTACTTTACGTGCGCAAGGAGCCGACTCGGTGAAAATTCGAGTCGGCTCTTCGTGAGAAGGTCACAAAACTTGGTTTTGATCAAAACGGGTTAAATTTTTTCAGGCCTTTCTTCATGCCGTTGAAGCCTTTCTTCGTAGCTTTGCCAATACTATTACCAACGGGCTTAATAGCTTTTTTGTACGTCCATTTCGCGCCCGGTTTTACAACCCGATTCCACCCCTGTTCTCCCGCGTAAAGGTGCATGCTGCTCAGAGGTGCAGTAGGATTGAGACCCGGGTCAGGAATTGGAATTCTCTTACCAAACACAGGTTTCGAGTGATATATAGCTGGCTTTAGGGAGAAAAGTAACGCTCCGCCAGCGGCGTAAGCTCGATGCTCTACACCCATACCATTTCGAGGGTTGGCGGCTGCACGAGCGCTGTCAAAAACAAACCTCGCATCCGTCCGTCCGTCCATAAACTTTAATGGTTCAGTTTCATAGCCAATATCATGGCGCTGTGCAGCTCGGTCAAATTCATTTATCGGAACTCCACCGCGGTTCCCTCTTCCAACATAGTTGTAACCAAATGGAACGCCAGGAAATCCGTCAACTCCCTCATTCCAACCACCTCTGAATTTGCTGACAACTCTGTTGTTTCTTGAAAATTTAACAGCTTCAGTTCGGAGAATTACAATCGTTTCTCCAAGTCGGTTTCGCAATATCGTGCGTTCTTGGTCACTGCTTTGTTGGGTCAAGACATCTGTCGAGCCATTGATCAATTGTTGCCACGTGTTATTTGATCTGGAACGACGAAATTCTATTCTCGCTTTGTTTCGAGTTTCCCCAATCCACTGATCTCGATCAGCGGCTGAAACGTCGCAGTTACTGAGCACTGCCAAAATGCAAACGAATGAATGTGTGGCTAAGCTAAAAGACTTCATCTTTCTTCTCCTTTTTGGGATTTCGCGAGTTCCGTCCAAGTCACTTGACTCCGGATTGCACGCTCGCTCAATTACGTGTACCTAACAACTCGACACGTCAAAGCGCGCAAGGGAAGTCGGCTGTTGAGAAAGAAGTTCGGTAGTTCAAATTGAGTTACTTAATATGGGGAATTAAAGGATGGGCATAAAAAAAGCTGACCCAATTGCGGGTCAGCGCTACGTAGTTGTTGATTGTAAATCATGTCATGGACCAACGGGAAACAAATCGTTTTGATTAGCGTTAAGTTTTCGACGGTCGCGATAAGTGGTAACAGTTTGCTCTCCGGTCCTTCCATCAAAAGTCAGGCGCTTAGTGCCGCGAGAGTGAATTTCAACCCAAACCGATTTTTGCCAAACTATGCCAGTCCATTTTCCATGCTTGGCGACACGTAGGAGGTATCTACCTGGTCGTAGTTCGAGTCTGCCAAAACCTGCACTGTTGATCCCTATCCTCCGAGCAACACGTTGCCCCGGCGAAGTTACTGACGCAGTCATCCATTCCCCCTTTGAAACTCCCGCGACTATTCCCACTACGGAGATACTTAGCGTCCCATTCGTATTGTAGTTTGGGTAGTGCGTTGGTCGTTTTATGCTCTCCCAATGCCCGTTCTTCCATACGTACCGTCCATTTACCAATTCATATCGTCCAGGCACCCAAATCAAGCCAGGCCGGTGCGGTGGCGATGCACCTCGATCTGGAGGAAAACGGGGGGGGGATGTGATTTTATATGGTTGAAGCACTACGCTGAGTCTGGACTCTCTATCTCGAGTAAAGTCTCGGCGAACTAGTTGGCTTTTAAACCTTGGCGCACTCACGCGAAGCTGGACAAACGCACGCGGAGTATCACGAAGCTTGACTTCGCCGTCATCGTCGGTACGGAATTGTTGTCCAGGCAGCCAGCTTGCGGTGACAGTGGCATTTTCAATTTCGTTACCTTGAAAGTCGCGAACTTTAACCTTTAGTCGATCTGCCAGGGCGTTCCCGCCTACTGCCCAAACATTCAGTATCGTGAAAGCTATAACCAGAAACTTTTTCAACTTTCCTGTGGTTGCAAACATCTCAATGTCCTTTCTTTGGATCTATGTTTCTCTACTTGAACCAAAAGATGTACGGTCAAACTCGACTCGGCCGTCGACAAACTCGCAATATTTGGAATGCCAATAGGTCAAAGAAAAAGGCCCGTCAGATTGAACTGACAAGCCTAGATCGAGACGGTCTCAACCAATGAGCTATTGATTGCCGGAGAAAAAACCTAGATTCCTAAGCGATGGCTGAGAATCATTGCTTTCTTTATGTGGGAGCGACGATCCATTTCGAGCTTTTTCGAGTAGCCAGACAATCTCAGAAGAATCCACCGAAGTCGTCACTAGTCTGGCTACGGGAGAATGGCTTTGATTGATTGCCACGAGTTTAGCCTTATTGTCAAAAACGGGACCACCGCTATCGCCCGGGTTACTTGGTAGCTGAGTTTCTAGTGCAAGAAACTGTCGGGCAACCTCGCTCTGTATTTTCTTGTAGTATCTCGCCCTGACACGACCATATGAGTAGACCCATAATGCGTTGCTGGCTCCGGAATTACCGATTGTGTGAATCTCTTGGCCTGGTCGAGCTGGCTCGCCAACTGCCATTGCGCAAGCACTATTGGGAATTCGCTCCAGGCGTAATATCGCCAAGTCTCTCTTCTTATCCGCGATAACGACTTTAGCATTGATTGCGTTTCTAATGTTCTGTGCGATGTAGTTCTCTTTTTCAGAAACAAGTCTGCCGCTGCGATGATTTGGGAAAAATACTATAATCTCCTTTTGCCCATTTACGACGTGCTCATTGGTTACGACCAGGCGTTTTTCAGCGTCTACAAGTACACCCGAGCCTGAGCGCGTACCGCTGGCGAGCCGGACGTTGATCCATACAGTCGATTTCAAGGCTTCCTCGAAGGTCTTTTCATCCGCCAGACTATTGGCCTGAAAGTACATTCCAATAACTGCAAAGACACCGAACATTCGCATGGTAGTTTTGGTATTCAAGGCTTTCATGGGTTTCATCCTTATGTTGGTTGGTTTATTGCCGGACAAAAACGAGAGATTCGTCGTTGATTGACAACTCGAATCGATTTCCATCCACAAAGTGCAAATCGGACTCGACCACAAAACCACTTGAATCAGTCAACTCAAGACGTTTTCCATTAATGGCGTAATTACCCGACAATTCAGTTGGTTTGTCATCTTCGGAGAAAATCAGTTTAAAGGTGCCTTCCGGATTTAAGATTAGGTCATAGTATTTTCCTTCAATTGGTGCCCTCCATGTTCCGTAATGACGTGGCATGTGCCATCTTTTGGGATTCCAAAGCGATCGAGTACGTTCAATTACCTCAATCATGTGCGAGACTTTTTTGGCGAACGACTCTTGATCTACCGTTTCTACATTTTGATCTAAATGCACGAGACTCAAGTTTTGTTGTTCTTCATGGAAGTGGAACTTCGCCTTGGTATTTCTAACCGAGAGTTTCTCTAGGCTTTGGGCTCGTAGTGAAGCCCCAAGAACATCATTGGGCACCTTAGCCAATCTGGTCAGCAAAACCAGTTCTTGAGAGTTTGCATCAAAATTCGCTACAAACGGATAAGCGATTTTCGTTTTTGGATGGACTGTAGAAAAACTGTGATTTCCTTTGGTGTCTTTCGACTTTAAATCGTAGCCGAGATTCTTAATTATCGATTCAAGACTAGAGTCTGTTGAGGTCACAGTTGTATCGGCCGCAGGTAAATCTTTTGACGCGGAATGAGGCTTTGTATTTGAATATTGGCCCGTCGATTGAGGACCATTTTTTTTAGTCAGATCCCGACTTGTGAAGTCGGAGGGCGTAAAATGCATCGAGTCGAGAATGGTTTTCAAATCTGATGATTTGGTTGTCCATGCACAATGGAAAACCAAGACATTTCCTTGATGCTCCGTAAACAACAGCAATGAATTGACTTTAGTTCCGCCTTGCGATTGGACATAACGTATGGTCTCAAAAACCTGCCCATTGCGAGTTCTGCGACCACGTTTTACAGCGGTTTCTACCGACAACAGGTAATCAAGAATATGCCTAGTGACTTCAGGAAAACTCGCGTTCGTTGAGGTAGCAACCTGTATTAACTGATCTCGGACTGAGCTGCCTGCGGAAATCTCTTCCGAAATGTTGAGCCCCGGAATGGGTAGGCTCGCAACAAATAAACTTGACTGACTTTTCGACCAATTCGCGGGAAACCTGAGCGTCAGTCCAAGCTGCTGATTAGACCAAAGCCTATCTGGTTCTGGAATTCCAAGTGGTAGTTCACCTTGGACGATTGGGCTGCCCGTGTTAACAGGAGCCTCCCTGCCCGACGGCTTGACCAAGCCGGGAGGCTCCGAGATTTCGTTACCTGATTGCGAAGGCACTTGTATTCTATCAAATTGCTGCTGCAAAGGAGGCAACGGTTGATTGGGGGTGCCAAGATTTGGAACTAGATATTGAGTTGCAGGCAAAGGAGCGACAAGATTGCAACCGTTCTTTGCACACTGACCGTGGCAAAAGTTGGGCAAAATAAAAGTACATGTGAGCAGGCAAGAAATTACCGCAAACTTTGAAACGAAATAGACGTCAAAACTTTGTTTGTTCATGTTATTCTCCAACTAGTTTTTTTGCTGAAAGATGTACGGAGTCGATCTACATGTATTCCTGCAAAAAACGGCTGCCATGATGAAACAAACGACAGAATTTGGTTAAGTTCCAGGGTTCCTCAGCTTAATCTTGCCCTAAATACGAAATTGGTAGAGTAGTGCAACGAAGGGCTACATCTGGCGAATGAATCTTCAATTCAACTACTTAGTTTTAATCAGTTCTTTGCTCGCAACTTATTCGCCAAGCAACACCAGTTGAATTAGTACGTTCGGTATCTACAGGTGTAAGCCGCTCAGCCCAAGGAAAACCGAATTCGCACACAAATAACATTTTGTTTTTGGCAATTGAATTCATGTTATGAGCCGCTAAACTCGATCCTGCTATCATATTTTTTCGAGAGCCAGATGGACCAAATGACAAGAACTGATTTTCGCTGCCCTAACGTTGACCAGTTGGGAAAATACTTAGAAGGTTCATTAGGTAAGGTCGAAGCCACGGAAATTGAAAATCATGTAGACGAATGCAACAACTGCGAGAGCTTGCTTGAATCCCTAGTTGGCAAAGGTAAGCCGTTTATAAAACAGACTAAATCGGGTGACTATTCCCCAGGTTCAATCATTGGTCAGTACAAACTGCTGCAGAAGATTGGCGAAGGAGGTATGGGATCGGTTTGGATGGCGGAGCAAGAAAAACCTGTAAGAAGGCGGGTTGCGATCAAGTTTGTCAGGTCAGACGTCGCGGACAATCAAACCGTTGCCCGGTTTGAAGCGGAACGTCAGGCGCTTGCAATGATGGACCATCCGAATATCGCTAGAGTTCTGGACGCTGGCAGTACTTCCATCGGCTCCCCGTTTTTCGTAATGGAACTGGTCAATGGAGATCCAATTACATCGTACTGTGACACTAACAGGCTTGATCCGAACGCGCGATTGAGACTTTTCACGCAAGCCTGTAATGCGGTCCAACACGCGCATCACAAGGGCATCATTCATCGGGACTTGAAACCGTCAAATATCCTGGTCCAGCTACACAATGGAAAACCCAATGTAAAGGTAATCGATTTTGGGCTTGCAAAAGCGATAGAGCATCAGACGAAGTTAACTGACAAAACAGTATTTACAGAGTTTGGCCGAATACTTGGGACTGTTCGTTACATGAGCCCCGAACAAGCTCGACTCGACGCGATCGATGTCGACACCAGAACCGACGTCTACTCTTTGGGAGTAATCCTGTATGAATTGCTATCAGGTAGCACACCGATCGAAAAAGCCACGTTGGAAAAGAACGCTATTCTCAAGGTGTTGGAGATAATCCAGGAACAAGAACCTCAACGCCCAAGCCTCAGGCTCGGTTCCTCCGGGGATGCCCAGGATTCAGCCAGGAGACTACGAAGTATTGAACTCTCCAAGCTTCAGCAAGTACTCAAAGGTGAATTGGATTGGATCATTATGCGGGCTTTAGAGAAAGATCGCACCCGCCGATATCCGACACCTAATGAGTTTGCTGACGATGTCCGCCGGTTTCTAAATGGCGAAGCAGTGGAAGCTAGACCACCTTCGGTGCGCTACAAACTTGGCAAGTTCGTTCGGCGAAACAAAGGTCTAGTCGCTTCTTCATCCATCATCTTGCTCCTTCTAGTCGCTGGTATCGCGGGAACCAGTTTTGGTTTAGTTAAAGCCAATGTTAAAACTGCTGAAGCCCAAAAACAAAAACAAGTTGCGTTGGCGGAAAAAGAACGCGCCGACGACGAGGCGAAACGTGCCCGCAATGCTGAAGCATCTGCCCGAAAAAATGCCGAGCAGTCGGCTAGAGATAAGCTTGCTGCAGAAAATTCGGCCAGGCGGTCAAAAGAGGCGCTAAAAGTGTTCACGGATTCCTTTCGTAGCATCGACCCTGCCAAGGGTGCCGAGGCAGAGATGTTGGCTAAAGATGTTCTATACAAAGCAAAAGCAAGTCTGGAACGATCTGAACTCGATGAATTGGGAAAAGCTGAGCTTTTACGGAGTTTAACAGAGTC
Source organism: Mariniblastus sp. (assembly GCA_965263475.1). Lineage (GTDB taxonomy): Bacteria > Planctomycetota > Planctomycetia > Pirellulales > Pirellulaceae > Mariniblastus. The sequence continues at coordinate 3,437,945 of OZ253677.1, read as the reverse complement.
ATTCTTGGGCATCGGAGAATACACAGCCGCCATTGAGACCGCCGAATCGGAGGTTGAAATCAGGACAAGTTTAATAGGTGCGGAGGTAGAACTTTATGCTGCGTTGAATATCTTGGCAGCGGCAAATCGCAATGCGGGAAACATAACAAGAGCGATTTCGATTTATCAAGAAATTCTCGAGTTCCATGATAAAAGTGCAGGTTCAAACCATACCGAAATGCTACAAACTTTGAACAACTTAGGTGTCGCTTTGAAAGCTGCAGGGCGCTTGGATCAATCAATTGAGATCTATGAGAAGGCACAAAAAATTCGCGAAGCTAAATTGTTAATGAGTGGTCCGGATGCTATCAACTTGATGCACAATCTGAGCGTAGCTTACTTGACCAGCAATCGATTAAACGACGCAATTCCTCTTTTCGAAAGAACTCGCGAATTGCAAAAGAAGTCAATGAGAGACGACGATCCTGACGCGCTTGCCACAATGAATGGTTTAGCAGCCGCGTACTTTAAGGATGGTCAAATCACGAAAGCTATTTCGATGTTCGAAAGGGTTCTGGAACTCCACAAATCGAAATTCGACGAAGATCATCCCCAAACATTGAGCGTAATGGCCAACTACGCTTCGATTTTACGTAAAATCAATCAAACAGAAAAAGCAATCGCGATCTATTGCCAGATACTCAAATTAGGACGATTGAGTGAGAGTCACCCCCTTAGACTGAATGCAATGAACGGCCTTGGGATGGCTTATAAGTCTGCAGGGCGAATAGACGAAGCCATTCCAATCTATGAAAAAACCTTAGAACTGAGGAAAGCAAAGCTGAGTACAAACCACCCAGACACTCTGGGCTCTATGACGAATCTGGCGGTAGCTTATAAAGCCGCAGGAAAATTCCTCGAGGCAATCCCCATTTACAAGGAGCAACTAAGGATATTTAGGGCGAACTTGGGCGATGATCATCAAAAGACACTCACGGCAATGAACAACCTGGGACTAGCTTACAGGGCTATTAAGCGTGCCGACTTAGCGATACCGGTTTTCGAAAAATCTCTCCGGTTGCACGAAGCAAGAGTCGACCAAGATCACTGGAACATTGCCTTGACCAGTTTTTTTCTGGGCAAAGCTTTGATGGATGCGAAAAGGTACAATGATGCACTTGATTCCATCGAATTTGCCTTGGATGGATACCTGAACATTAAAGGATCCGAATCTGTCGAATCTCATGTTGTCGCGTTGGAGTTGTCGCGTTGCCTGTATCTATTAAACAATCAAAACAACAAAGCAAGACTGAACTCGGTTGTTTCTTTATTTCGCCTGTTGAAAGACGTCGAGACTGAATCAGAGCAAACCGCCTATGCCCGGGAGTTCTTAGCTATCTGTTTAATTCGGGCCGAGCAATTCGTTCAGGCTGAATCGCAATTGGAGGCCTGCCTTGCGTGGAGAAATGAAAACCTACCGCAGCACTGGCGTACGTTCGTTGCGAAGTCTCTGCTGGGTGAAGCACTATTCCACCAGAACAAAAAGCTCGCTGAAGCAGAGTCGATGTTGCGTTCCAGTTTGGAGGGAATCGAGAAGAATTTTGAAGATATTCCAGAGGAAATTCGCACTCAACGACTCTCCGAAGCTAAAAAGCGATTATCCGAATTCCTCGACGTGGCTAACCGCTTCGACCGAGAGCAATGATACAGCATTACATGCATGGTTAATCAGATTCTTGTATTTGACGTAAAAAAGACTCTTCAACCACACGGAGGACGAGCATCAAATGAAATCGAATTTAAATATCAAGATCATCGTAGTTCAATTATCTGTTAACAAATCAATGAAAGGCGCTACATCGAGAAGATTCACTTCTCCGTCCTCGTTGACATCTGCTTCAAATTGAAAATCCTGGTTGGTCAAAATCGCGACGAATGGTCCGATATCCAACAAATTGACTTCACAATCCAAGTTCACGTCACCCAGCAATATGAAATTATTGTTTTGGTTCAAGAGTATCGAGATCGCATCGTTCTCGCCAGGAATAGCTGAGTTGGTTGCTGCTATATCGACTAATGCATCTCCATTAAAATCTCCAAACGTTAGTGCTAAAGAGAAGCCTGCTTCATAAAACGAAACTTCAGAAAAAGTACCGTCCCCGCGACCCAAGTGAATTGCAAGATTACCCTCAAAACCTTCCGGGATCGGAACGGAAATAAACAAGTTTGCGACTGCGATATCTAGTATGCCATCGCCGTTAAAATCTGCTAGCGCTGTATCAAATGGATCGAATCCGGTCTCGAACTCCTGCTCAATTCCAAATACACCGCCTCCAAGTCCAAGAAAAACAGAAAGACTACTTGAATCAGAATTGGCGACGACAATATCGAGATTCTCGTCTCGGTTTAAATCGCCAACGGCCAAGCTGTATGGGGTATCGCCAACGCCGAGGCCGGCGGTCGAAACGAAATCACCATCGCCCTTTCCAAATAGAATCGAAACGTTTTGTGAACCGCTGTTTGCTACAACTAAGTCGACTATACCATCGTTATTTAGGTCCGCTGACGTAATTTCAAAAGGTGCGGAACCGACGCTAAAATCGACTGGCTGCAAGAAACTGCCATTCCCTTCATTCAAGAAAATGGAAATGTTGTTTGCAGCCGAGTTGGAAGTCGCCAAGTCCGGTAACCCATCACCATTAAAGTCAGCGGAAACGACTGATACTGGCATAGCACCGGCTGTGAGGTTGACTGCCGTTGAAAAAGTGCCATTTCCATTTCCGTAGAAAAGCGAAACATCGTCTGATTCAGAGTTCGCCGTCGCAAGATCGATCATTCCGTCTGTATCAAAATCAGCTGCCGCAACAGAAAATGGACTCGCCCCGGTTTCAATCGTGCCGAATTCACAGAACTGCCCAGATCCGGAACCGATCAATACGGATACCCGATTTGAATTTGAGTTGGCAGTTGCCAAATCCTCGATTCCATCTCCATTGAAGTCCGCTTTTGTAATGTCGATTGCAAAGTCGCCCGAAAGCGGAAACGCCCATATTGAATTGAAATGTCCGTCCCCAATTCCGCGCACGACAGAAATATCACTTGTTAAAGAGTTAGCGCAGGCGAAATCCAATTCGCCATCATTATCAAAATCATTCAGACTCAACGAAATTGAAAGTGGCCCCCCAACTTGGTAGGCCACTTGCGGCGAAAATGCCGCATTACCATCATTCAAGAGTACCGAGAATATTCCAGCGCCCCTCAGCAGTGCAATATCCGGAAGACCGTCATGATTGAAGTCTTCACACTTGATCGCAGTAAAGTTGCCGAAGTTATTCGTCTCGACAGTGATTTCCGAATCAAAATTGCCTTGACCAAAACCCAAGAACAGTGAAATTTGCTCAGGCTTTGCCACAACCAAATCAACATTACCATCACCATTAAGGTCGTCAGCACAAATTGAGTTCGGAGAATCGTCGACGTTAATTATTACTTCGTTCAAGAATCCACCGTCACCCAATCCGAGCAAGATCGAAATCGAATTGGATGAAAAGTTTGCAACAGCAAGATCAAGAATGCCGTCTGAGTTCAGATCGCTTGATACTAGCTCTCGAGGTGTGTCTCCCACGGAGGAAGTAAATGGGCTTGGCACGAAATTCCCTGATCCAAGCGCGAGAAAAATCGAAACTAGTCCAGTTCCACTATTGCCTACAGATGTCACCGCGATATCTAGCATGCCGTCACTGTTGAAATCTGCTAGTAAAAGATCGTTGGGCGAATCCGGTACCGAAATACTCTGTTGAATGTTGAAGCTTCCATCGCCTTGACCGATGTAGACGTTCAAATTTTTTGCCAGGCTGTCAATAATCACTATGTCGGCATTGCCATCGGAATCCAAATCGCTTGCAACGACATCAGTCGGCTCACCATCTTCTACGACTGGGAATGGGGAAGAATAGGTCCCATCCCCAATTCCAAAAACCAGCGTGATATTCCCGCCTGATCGGTTGGCAGAAGCTATATCGAGTAGGTCGTCGTTGTTAAAGTCTGCAACCGCGATATCTAAAGGTGTTTGAATAAATCCTACGTTTACCCGATGCCTCGCAAGAAAAAGCTCATCCGCAATTCCCATATTTGCTGAACAATAAAACGAAATGGCCAAGCTCAAAACTACAACGCGAGTAGATTTTCTATCGAAAAACTTGAGCCAGCTTCGCTCGCAAAAAGCCTCGATTGTGGCCGACCCCCAATCAGTGGATTTCATAGTTACTCCTGTTCTTTATTATGGCAAATTGGGTGTTGAATCTGATCGATAGTGAAGTTAGCCATGGAGGCCATAAATTCACGCTTTGATCGAACTTGGTTTAGCGAAACGCCACCACGATAAAGTACGATCAAACTCTACAAGCAACAATAAAGGGCGAATGAATTTTTCGCTTTTCTCCGGTTGTGTCGAGTCAAACAGTATCAACTTGTGTAAACAAAAGCGTTTCCCAAAACAGTAATCGAACATGCCCCGAAATTCCGGTAAGTTAGTCGCAAGGGTGGTCGTGAAGTCGTTTGGCTTCAAATATGACGAGAGCTACGACTTCGATATCCAATTCGACCTGCGAGATCGAATTCGAAACCCTCAGTCGCAACTCCCGGCCAACGCTATTGGTATTGATCGGATTGTAAAAAAGGCCGTATTGGGAAACGAAACGAATCGTAGAATATTTGCGAATTGCCTGAGGCGTGTTCACAAGTTGCTCAGAGTCAAAAATCAAATTGCGATCGGTTTTGGATGTCGAAGTGGAATCCACCGAAGTGTTGTCTTTGCCGAAGAGATGACGATTCGACTGCGCAAGTCCGGTCACCAAGTAGTCCTGGAGCATTGTCACTTAAAGACCTAGTCTCGTTTTGTTATTGGTGTGTGATCCGCTGTCAATCTAAATGGCGGCAGACTAATTTGGTGTTGATTTGCAACTTTTCTCGAACTCTACACTTCCAAACGAACTGTAAAGATCGTTTCTATTGCTTTTTCGTTTGGTTTTTCTGGTTGGATATAGGGGAATAATTCTCTGTATGTGATTGGGAGGCACCGGATTTCGAAAGACGACTTCAATTATATCGGAACCACCTGAGTAGTAAGCCTGGCCTGTTTTCATCAAGTGTCGAAAAACCCTGCCAAACTGTTTGCTGGAGTGAATTCGAAAACTTGAGCAAACGAATTGCAAATTTTGATCAATAACGAGAGATCGTTCGAAAGGCATATCCTTGGAGTCCAAAATGTTATTAAGAAATTGATTAAAAACTTCTGGATTAGAGATCAAGTAGAGGTCGGCTGGCCAAATACTGTCGTTCGCTTCAAAAACAACTGCTGCATTATCTTTCCCTCGACAACTCTTCTTGGAGAACAAATGCCGCCAAAGGAAGCTCGATGAAAATTTCTCACCTATATAGCCGACTAATGTGTTGTCCCTTTGAAGTCGTGACACATCGAACGATGGCAACCAAACAAGCGGTACGGCGTACACCCCCTTACCGCGACGACCGGATCCTTTGCGGATCCCGTTCTTCCTAATTTTACCGACCGCTTTTCTGGTAGCTAAATGAACGAACTTCATGATCACACCTTGAATGTAAAGAGCAACACGACCGGTACTATCCGGCGTCTTTTGATTCACCCACCTACTCCACAGGGAGTCCTGATTGGACGTACGAGATGCTTTTCGAGAAGTCTCGTTGAACCGAGAACAGATCCATTTTCTGCTGGCTCAGCACTTTGTTCTGCTAACCCAGAATCTACCTGGCTTTTGTTGAAAGTTTCCAATTTATTGACTACTGCATTTTCTGTTTTGTCACTTCGATTGGGCAAATCACCAACACTTCGACTGGTCAGCTTCTTTTCGGAAGGTGAGTTCGATCCAACCCAGGCCTTGCGAAACGAGTCCTTGTTGAATTCTAGGAAACTTGCAGATGTGCCCAAGCTTTGGAAAAGTACGATTGTATGCGAGGCCATCGCAAAGCAACAAAACAATGTGATCAAACGATTTTGAATTGATAGAGATTTCATTTTGATTTCCTGTTCAGAGTTAAAGAGGTTGACTTAAAGATGTACTCTCGGACTCTACAAAAAATCATTTCTTTCAGTTATTCATTTGCGATTGTCTTTGCCTCTTTGCTTAGCGGAAGTGCTTCGAGCTGAGTTTCGAGTTTCTGCAACTCAGGCACAAGATCGAGACCCTTCTCTGCAAGAATCAAAGAAGAGATGCTGTGAGTCTCCAAAAGATCAAAAGTATTGGCAACAAGGTTTCTTGCTGCCAAAAAATCACCTTGTTCGACGTAAGTTTTGGCCAACTCCACAGCACAATAAACCCCATGCGCACTATCAGTTTGGTGGACCTTCCTCAAAAGCGTCAGCAGAACAGCTGCCTTTAGTTCCAACCCTCGCTTTCTGTTACCTAATTCTAGATGGTATTCATGCAACTCCATTTTCCATTGAAGAAAGCTTGGATGAATCTCATTTGGCTTGGCTTCTTGCATCACTTCTTCGAAAACTTGTATTGCTTTCGTTCGTGAATCGTCGCCAAGCTTCCAATAACTCGTGCCCAAAAGCCATTTTGTTGACAGCCTTTCCAAGTGATCTCGCGGCAACTTCTGATCCAAGTAGCCGAGTACTTCTTCAAAAATATCGACGGATCGCTCAAATTGGCTGGAATTCTGATAGATGCACGCAAGAGAATGCAAATCATCCATGGTAGCCTTTGAATCCCGTCCTATTTTTGCTTGCCTTCGTTCAATCACTGACTCAAGCTGCGCAATCGCACGATCAAATTTTCTGAGATGGCTAAGGACTATTGCTTGGTTATTTTCTGTTAGAAGTACCGATTGATCATCAGCTGGTAGATGCGTTCGTTTTGCCGATAAAACCCTGTCATAGATCCTGTTCGCTTCTTCGTAGCGCCGCAGATTTTCCAGGCAAACGGCGACATCATTCCAACGTTTAGCGATACCAAGACCATCGTCTGGAAACGCGATTGTGTAGTTTTTGGCCAGTTTGACAAACTGATCATACGCCGCTTCGTAGTTGCCAGAGTGTCTTGCGTTGCTTGCGATTTGAATTTGACAATCAAAAAACTCCTTTGAGCCTCTACCTTTCTCCTTGGCGTAGATGTCACTTGAGATCTGGAGTGCTTCCTCAGATTTACCGTAGTGTCCGTATAACTTGAGAAGACGTCCAACCTCAAAAAGTAGCTCGGCCCGTACCATAGGCCGTGAAATTCTTCCTGAACGATTAAGTTTCAGGTCTTCGAATGCGAATACCAATAGACGGACGGCCGGTGTTGAATTTCGGACATTTGCATTTGCAGTATCTATCCGCTCAAAGGTCCGGACGAGAAAATCCAGCGCCTCACGTTTTTGAGCGACTTCCTGTTCGGCAAGTTGCGTTTGTTGTTTTGCGATTAAACCGAAAAAAGTCGCGACAACCGCAAGAGTAATCGCAAGGATCGAACTCACAAACCAAACTTTCTTGCGGTTTCGAGCCTCACGAATTTCGATGGCTCGTTGTTGATTTTGGAGTTTCTCTTCTTCCAATTCTAATTCGAAAGTAGAGCAAAAATCGTTGACTTGCTGGAATAACTGTAAACCATCCTTTGGCCTTTCTTCTGCCCGCGGGTGCAAGCAGTGTTTTGCAATTGCAACCAAACGTGAGTCAGCGCCACAACGATCCAATTGGTCGTAAGCAGGTTGTAGATCAGCGTTGCAGGCTCGTTGACGAACCTCGTCAAGATGCTCACCGGTATAGGGTGGCTCGGAAGTTAACAACTCACAAAGAATGGCACCAAGTGAAAACACATCGGACATCGTATTTGTGTTGCCAACGTACTGGGCTTGCTCCGGCGGCATGTAGGGATAGGTTCCAATCGCTGCCTCAGCCGTCTGGTCAATTTCCAGTCTTGCAGTTTCCATCACAGATGGACTCTCTGATTCGCCTGATATTGTCCCTTGCTCACACATTGACTTTGCAAGTCCCCAATCCATGATCTGAATCTCACCATGTTGACCTACCATCACGTTTTGTGGCTTGAGGTCGCGATGCACCACTTTTTTCTGGTGCGCGTGTCCAACGGCCTGGCAGATGTCAGCGAAAACTCGAATTCTCGGCATCCAATGACTTGTTGGCGCGCCAAAATACTCGTTCAACTGTTGTCCTTCGACCAACTTCATAATGTAATAGCCACGCCCGTCCACGAGCTCGCCGAGATCATAAACCGGCACGATAAAAGGATGGCAAAGCTGACTATTGATTTGGGCTTCAGCCAAGAATCGTCTCGTCAACGAAGGCTTCTCAGAGTCGCGAAATCTCATCACTTTAACGGCAACCATTCGATTCAGTCGTGCGTCACGCATCTTCCAGACAATGCCAAAACCGCCCGCACCGATTGGAGTATTTTCGAGTAATTCGTAATTATCAATCGACGGAGGAACATTGAAGTCTTTGGTTTTCGCATGGTCTTGAGGCGATAAGAAATCACTCGCATCAAGTATCGTCTTTATTTCTTGATCACACTTGTCGCAGCTTTCAAGATGTTCTTCTATGCTCTCGATCTCTAGGGAATCAAGACCGTCATTGAGATATCTGTAGAGTTTGGTTTTCGAAGGACATCTGGTAAACGTTTTGGAAGAATTTGTCGCTCGCATCGAACTACCCGTTTTCCAACGACTCGTTTTCTGAATCGTCGGACCAAAGAACTTCTTCACACTTTGCCTTTAGCATCTTAGAAATTCTATAGACGTTCTGATGAACCGTAGCCCGTTTGACCTCAAATTCTTTTGCTAAAGAACTCGCGTCTTGCCCCAAAAACTTTGCCTGAATGAACATACTCCAGTTTTCATCTTTGACTTTTTCACGAACAGCTTTAAACACCTCAGCTACAATCGACTCCTCTTCAAGATTTGATTCGAGTTCGTGCCTGCCCTCGTAATTTGCAATGACTTGCTGGTTAGTACTACCACCAATGGGAGCGATCACTTCGCTCTTACCCGCTTTGCGAAAACGATCTCGGATCTCGTTTCGTACGATTGTCTTGAGCCAAGGCGTGAACTTGCCTTTGTCGCGATCATATGTGTGAATATGCATGAACATCTTGACCATCGTTGCCTGTAGAACGTCATTGGCTTCGTGGTCCCGTACGCCCTCTTGGCGGCACCACTTTACAACCGTCGAACGATAAGAATCATAGAATTGAGTCCAAAGCTCTTCGCTATCCGTTTCATTTGATAGTGCACGGATCAATATGCTGTTAGTTTGTGAAGCATGCATTTAATTGTCTCAGGTAATTCGGGTAGTTGTTTGCCGTTTGCGAAAATCGCCTGGTCAAAGAGGTCGCTTTCCACATTTTTTTGTCGTTAAAACCACAACCATGGTACGTCGGGCTTCTACACAAATTTCAGTTGTAGAACAAAAAATTTCTAAGACGGCAACTTTATAGCTCTAAAACGCGACTGTCAGCGGCCTAAACCCCTGCAATCAATCGTTCGCGCAGTTTCTTTGTCGAGAATTCGCGTACCAAAAACGCAACGAGTTTCGATTCGGGCCGACGTGGCCTTGCATTCGAACTCGATAAGCTCGACCGAAACGGAGAATAAAATGAAACGCATCAAATTTACAATTCAAGGACTAGTGCTGGTTGGCGTTCTATCAACCGTAAATGCCGCTTTTTGCCAAGGTCCGTTAGGGCGTCACGTTGACAGTAGCGGCGACATTTTCAGGGCACCCGGTAGTTTAACCAGAACCATGAACAGCGGTTTGCGGCAAATACGCCAGGGAGCCAAGACCGTCGGTCATGCTGTAAGGACCGCTAAACAGGCTGGTGGACCTGGTTTATACCGAACGGGTCCAATTGCAGGAGTTCGCGTGCCAATTCCGGTAATGGGGCCAAGTCAAATCGCATTCGGTGGTGCGGAATTCGCATGGAACCAAGGAGGAAAAAAAATCACTGTTGCAACAGGCCGGGGGATTGCTAGAGCTGGTAACAAGGTGGGCAAGTATATCGGCAATCGTTCTAGGAAAAGTTGGAACAAAACGATCAAGCCTGCTGCAAAGTTTGCAGCCGAACGTATTCCGTTGGTAGGAAGAACGTTCCGCTCGGCCGGAAAATCCCTTGGACGAAGTGGTAAGACAGTTGGCAAGGGCATTGGTAAAGGAGCAAAGAAAGTTTGGAAACGAATTGGCTTCTGAGAAAAAGTATCCATCAAGATCTCCATTCGGTACCGGATGGAGATTTTACCTGCTCCGGCTTGCAACGAAGACTTTATTTCTTGTGATTCGCTAAGTGTTGAGTCGACACACGAGTTTATAGCTTTCTACAACAAGAGTGCTATTGAGCTACACACGGGCGGGGTTGGAACAGCGCGTCACCTGCAATCAAAGTGTTGTAATATACGACGTGCAAGGCAACTAGAACTTTTTCTAGTTTGGCAAAATCGGTGGCAGATCAGTGGCAATGTTGACAACGTGAATGCAACATTTATGATCCGAAGATGCAACGCAAATTCTTTGTAAGCTGCTGTTGCCACTGGATTTCCAACTCATTTACTACACCGACTCAACACGGCAAGATTCGCTTTAGGATCTAGTGTCCTTGGACGTGCAGGTTCGATTCCTGTCACCCCCATTTGCAAGGCACACGAGGACTTAGAGCAATTTTGCACTAGGTCCTTTTTTCTTTGCCATGGGGCGCATCGGCGGCAGCATTGCATCGACGTTGGATTTGCGGATTTCAATCTGCAACGCTGTTGCCATGTCGAACCAACAAATTTGCACTGCGTACGCAAACCCAAGAATTACTGAGTGAATTGCGAAGCTGCTAATCATCCAAAATGAGTGGCAAATAACGACAGGCACTAGAACAATGATCTAGCGTTACGTATCGATGGTTGTCAAAGGTAATAACGCGCCTAGTTTACTCGATTTTTCGAATGATTTTTCAAAAACATGCTCTTTGTCGGAACCAAAATTTGCTGCGACTATGCCGAGGAAACCCTCGCGGTAGTGATTTATTGGCATCCTTGCCAACTTGGGCCATTCGCAAGGAAGTGCGTTACGCTTAACTTCGAGGAATCAGAAATATCGAGACAATAATAGGTCTCACTGATATACTTTGGGTATGGATACTGAATTGACCCCCGAACAATCAAAAGCACTGGAACAGACTGACGGTATGAGCCTGCCAGTTTTTGATCCAGTTTCAAACAAAAAGTATGTCCTCATTCCCGCAGATGAGTTCAACAAGCTAGAGTCGATCGCTGCAATTAAGGAAGGAATTCGCCAGATGGAAAACGGTGAAGGCCAACCTCTCGATGAGGCGATGTTTGACGTAAGATCTTCTCTTAAAGAACCGAACTGAGCATGCATCGTGTTCTGGTCTATCAGCAGGCGAAGGACGATTTGCTGAGGAACGCAAGATGGTGGGCAAAACACCATTCTGTTGATCAAGCATTGGCTTGGCTGGACGCAGTTGAATCCCAAATCGAATCTCTATCTGAACTTCCCGAAAGATTTGCAGTTGCTCCCGAAAACCGTTTGTTCAAATACGAAATCAGGCAATTTTTAGTCGGGGCAGGGAGCAGCAAAAGCTATCGAGCAATTTACACAATCTCCAACGGCACCGTTCACGTACTTACCGTCCGCAGAGCTGAGCAGGACAACTTAGCCGAATCTGAGTTGCCGTCCGAACTCCGCAGTTGATAAGCAAACACGATTTTGGTGATCAATTGGAATTGAGCGCCGAACAAACAGCCTTGGGAGAAGCCCTAGAATCGCCCAACTAGTTTGGGCCAAGCGCGAAGACAGGATCTAAGCCGCATAAATTTTGATCGAATATCATATCCAAACTCGAGAAGAGGCAAATCAGTGGCAGGTTTTAAAGCGCCCAATGACAGTTTCGGTATTGATTGTGAAAACCATGCTATCAGAATTCGAAAAACTATTTTTGCCCGGTCGCCAGTTGTTGATTAGTGAGGCTGTTGAGTTTTTCTTCCCAGATCTTTTCGTTCTCAGAGTCATCCGTTTTTGCATACAACTTCTTCAGATTCCGGGCAATGGAACTCATGAATTGAAGTCGCCATGCTTTTGATGGCGTCGAATCAACTGTTTTTCCCAAACCGCCCCAAGCCTGCAACAGTCGCTTTTCGGCCTCGTCGTATCGCTGCAGTTCCAACAAGGCAACACCGTGGTGCGCCATAAACTGAAAAGGCTGATGGCGGTCTGGGTAGTTCTGCAAATAGACATCTACAACCTCCCGAAAAATTGGCTCAGCGCGTTCAAACTGTTTCAACATCAATAACGAATGCCCCAGCGTTTGTCGCAGTGTTAGATATACATTTTGGTTTTTTGGGATGTCAGGACGTAGGTTCTGCAAAACGTGCTGCGTAATTTTCAACAAGGATTCATGATCTTGGTTATTCTTCAGACAAAGCATCAATGTCAATCCGGTTCCTCGAGTCGTTTGATGATCCGCTCCAAAAATCTCGCATTGCGTTTGATACGTTCGTTCCAAATGCTCAGCGGCGAAGTCCAACTGACCACTCTTCATATACACGTTTCCCAGCATTCGCTGCGCATCGGCAGTTAGCTCATGCCCGGGTCCGTAACTCGAACTCGCTTTCAGGTCAGCCAAACAATCCGACAATCTTGAAATCGCTTCTTCATACTTGCCCATCCCAACCAGCGCACGACAGGAAACAAGCCGATACGAAAGAATTCGGTCGTAATTCCATTCTTCGTTGATGGACAAACGTTCAATAAGCCGATCGCACAAATCGTATAATTCCTGGTTTCGGCCAAGTCTTGGGTAGACCGAACTAAGTTGCGCGGCGACTTTGAAATGGATCGGATGAGTTGGATGATAAAGCTGTTCAATTCGGTCTTTAGAGTGTTCGAGCAAAGCGACTGATTCTATTAATTGTTTTCGCTTTGCATCTGCGTTATCGGATTTGTGGCTGTTTTCCCAGATATTTCGTGAGGCAAATATTTGGTAATAAAGGGTGATGGGATGATCCGCACCCAAGGAATCCTCAGCAAGCTGGAGTACTTCAGTTCTCAGTTCACCGGCCCTATCCAGATCCAATGTTCTAATCAATCCGTTGGAAAGTTCGAACCTGGCAGCCAACGCTACGGGATGAGCAGGGCCCATCTGTGCTTGCGTTTCATCAGAAACAAAGCGCAACAATTTCAAAGCATCGACGGTCTGATTGCTTGACAACTTAATTTTGCCCAGCGTCGTCGCAGCCGCCAGCGAATCGGGATGCGAATCGCCTAGTATCTCTTTCAAGTCTTCGTAAGCACTGCGGGCGAGCTCCAACGATTTATCGAGATCGCCACGAAGCGCAATATTAACTTCCGCCAAATCGCGATCGATATTCAATACATCAATTTCAAAGTCACCGCCGAGGTCAACAAACTTTTTCTGGCTGGAATACAAAAGTTCTTCGGCCGCCAAAAAATTCGCTGTCGCCATATTGCAATGCGCCAACTTGCGCTCTGTTTCGGCAATTAGTTGTCGCTCTTGTTCGGGAAACACCTCGATTGCTGCAGTCAGAAACTCATGGGCTGAATCGAAAATTCCCAGTGACAGATACGTCTCGCCAATGGTCCGCAACAAAGAGCCTTTGATTTCTGGTTGGTCTTCAAAAACGGTATCATCTCTCGCGAGGCGCGCTGCCGCTTGTTTCAAAATTTCTCGGAGCGATGGGTCCCTGGTATAGCTGCCGGGACCTTGTCCAGCGTCCGTTTGCCATTGCATTTGAAATTCGGTGGCCGCTTGTTTCAACAAGTCGTTTTGCAGAAAGCTGTTAACCTCTTCCGTGATTTGTTTCTGTTTGACCAGACGGTCGTTTTGTTCGGCCAAAGACTGGTTTAATCTTGAAAGCTCGCGGGTAAAGTTTGCCCATGCAAAAACCCCAACAATTGCACTGGTCAAGACCGTCGCAACCAACAACGTAGCCATTGGATTGCGGCGAATCCACTTGTTCGTCCGGTTCAGCCCGTTCGGAGTTTTCGCCAGCACCGAATTCCCAGTCAGAAATCGTTCCAAATCGTCAGCAACCAGTTCTGCGTTGGCGTATCGCCGCTGTGGATTTTTCTCCAAGCATTTGAAACAAATGGCTTCCAAGTCGACAGGCAAATTTCTATTCTGCCGACGCAACGAAATCGGCTCAAGCTTTTCAATATTCTTGAGCAGCTGATAGGGCGACTTTTCAGTAAACGGCAAACTGCCGGACAACAATTCATACAACATCACCCCAATCGAATAGACATCCGATTGCAATCCAATCGTCTCTCTCTGGCCAGCAATTTGTTCGGGAGACATGTAAGAAGGAGTGCCAAGCAGCTGATTGGTTTGTGTTATTCCTCTCGTTTCTTCGTTTGGGTGATGAATTTCTTTGGCCAAACCAAAATCGGCAACCTTTGGCACGAATGCATTCAATGCCGATTCCGATTCGTGTGGATGTTTGGGAGACATCAGAATATTTGCTGGCTTTATATCGCGGTGAACAATCCCCAGTCGATGTGCGGCGGCGATTCCCTTGGCAATGTCGTAGACTACCATGGCAGTTGCGTTCGGGTCTTGAGGCTGCCTTGCAGCCAGCTTATTCAGGCTGGGACCGTCAATGAATTCGAAAACCAAATACGGTTGGTCATTGATTTCGCCAACATCGTGAATTTGCAATACGTTTTCATGTTTGATCTTGGCAATCGCTTCAGCCTCTCGCAGAATTCGTTCATGCTGATTCACATCGCCGGAACGATAGCGCAGAACTTTGATTGCGACGGTACGATTAAGTTTTGACTGTCGGGCCTTGTAAACCACTCCCATGCCACCAGAGCCAATTTTTTTTATCTCAAGAAAGCCAGCGGCTTCCAATTCCGCTGTGATTTGTTGAGGCCGTTTGGGTTGGCCACCCACCGACCGCTCGATCGCTTGTTGAATTTTCTGCTCAGCCGAAAACTCGATCATCGCTCCATCGCCAGACAACAACTGTTGCCAGCGCTGGATTTCTTCGCTATCGGAAAGGCAAGCCAGTTTTTGTTCGCAAACGGTACAGCGCGAAACACAAGTTTCGATCATGGCTTCGCTGGCCTCGTCCAATTGCCCCATCAAAAGATCGGTTAACTGACTTTCGTCAGGGCAATTCTTCGATTCGAAAGGACAGTTGCTCATGCGATTTGATTCTGCATTTCTTTCGAAACCTGACTTCAATCCAGAAAAGAATCGTCGATTTGTTCGATTTCGTCTTTCAAAAGCATCTGAACCCGGCTTTTTGCTTTGTATACAGCCGTAATAGGCATTTCCAATTTTTCAGCGACATCGGCAGCAGGTTCTGCAGAGATAGCGGTCAACTCAAAAGCATGCCAGGTATTTTCGTTGACTCGGCGTCGCACGATCAACATCGCTTCCTCCAGCAAGCTCTTTTCGCATTCTTCCATGATTTTATCGATGAAGTCTTCTTCCGTTTGGATGTTTCCTAATAGCGTCAGTACTTTGTCAGAGCCTGAGCCGGGAACCGCCTTTTTACGACCTTTCAAGAAATCAACCCAGGCTCGATGCGCAATGGTCTTCAGCCAGCTGCGAAAGCGTTTCGAAGAATCGTATTCAAAATCCTTCATTTGCCGAGCCATCGCGACCATGACGTCTTGAGTCACATCTTCGGAATCGCTCGCTTGCAACCCCCAGCCGCGACACCATTGGTTGATTCTCGGCCCGTAAATGCTGACGAATTCTGACCAAGAACCCGAATCGTCGGGCGAAACGCGCAAGCGATTGAGCAGACTGATTCGAGTTGTAGGAATTGGATTCACGTCACCTCCGGAAAGAAGAGCCGCATTTTAAATCACTCTCGCACACGAATCCACTATTTCCAAACCATGCCGTCGTGAAAAAATCACAAAGTTCGAGTCAGAAATCGCAAACTTTAAAGAATCAAGAATGTCGTACATCTAACGAGAGTCGAGCCCTATGATCAGCCAAGATTGTAAGACAAGTACCTATGTCGAACCTCCCGAAGGCGTGCAACTTCATGTTGCCTGGCCCAACCCCACCCCTTTGCTGTCAGACAAGATCATCGAATTCTGGCTCCGGGAAGGCGCTCTAACTTGTCGCGAACAAGCACAGCAGAGATCGAGGGAGTTAATGGTCATTGCTATGGATCGCCAAGGCGCAATCAAGGCCGTGAGTTCGGCCGGGAGAATTCAGGTAGGACTTTTACAACGCCCCTGTTTCTTCTACAGATTCTACGTTGGAAAACAACATCGGACATTTGGCCTCGGATCCGGTAGCCAATTGGCGCTGAGCGTATTTACCAAATCTTACGACGTTTTGAACAAGCTGCACTTGTCAGGCCATTTTCCAGAGTATGCCGGAATCTATATGGAGATTGAGGATCCCAGTTTTCGACGTTATTTAAATGACTTTGTGTGGTGTGAATCAATGCTCAAGAGGAAACGCATCTTGAGCGACGACATTCTCAAACTTGGTGGTGCAAGCCAATTGAACGTGTTCTACCTAGGCACCACAGCAAAAGGTAGTCACGCCCGAATCTGGTACTTCACAGATGCGCAGATCGCGACCTCAAACGCGCGATAAATTTCTGTCGCGACACTAATGCAGTCTCAAACACCGAATTGCACTAGAGTTTCGTCAAGCTGGAACTCTTGGCTGGGGTGCAAGTTGATTTGAATTGCAAACAGTACGGAACACTCCCGGAAGAGAGTGCAACTAACTTGTCAATTCGAGCTTAGTCGTTCACCTGAAATTTGCCGCCAAACATCATGGTTAGCGAGCAAAAACTTTTTTGAATTTTCGAGTCAACTTTCTAACCGAGCACAGAATTACACACGTCAGGCGCCATAGCTTTCCTGATTTGCCGTTTTCACTTGTCGAGGCCGTAGTCCACATGATCGCTCGCTTACTAAAAAATCTGAATCTGCTTTCCGTCAACACTGCAAATAGAAAACGTCGCCACTCAAAAACAGATTGGCTTACTTTTGAAAATCTTGAACGTCGGCAGATGCTGACGACGATCACGGTTACTAATTTAGACGCCAGCGGACCTGGCTCCCTTCGTGACGCTCTGGAGCAAGCGAACAGCAGCCCTGATTCGGCGGAAACGATCGTTTTCGAAGATAGCCTTGCTGGTGGAACAATCAACCTTGGAGGAGATCAGCTAGGTATCAGCAGTAATGTGACTATCAATGGCAATGGAGATATCACGATCGATGCCCAAGGGCAATCACGAGTTTTCGAGATTGCCGATGGCAACTCTTCGGTCAACAGGAATGTCGTCCTAGATGGGCTAAACATAACTAACGGATCATCCGATGTCGCTGGCGGCAATATTATCACAAGCGAAAACTTGACGGTCATCAACTCAAACGTGACCGGCGGCAATTCCAGCTATTTGGGCGGAGGGATTGCGGTTATTAACGGTGCCACGCAAATTGTTAACTCTTCAGTTGATGGCAATCAGGCCCAGCTTGGTGGTGGCATTGGGGTCCTGACTGAATCAAAGTACAATACAAGTGCAACGGCTGTCGTGACCGTTTCCAATTCGACGGTCACCAATAACAACGCGGAGCGAAGTGGCGGTGGCATCCACGCACAAGGCGGGAATACCGACGTTGTGCTGGACAATGCATCAGTCATGGACAACAAGTCAGAAGTAGACGGTGGCGGTGTAAGTAACGACGGCGCCGATGTTACGCTGCTTGAGCAAACAAATGTGGATGGTAATGAAGCGTTAACTGGCGGTGGCTTGTTCGGACTCAATGCGGTTTTCAACTTACAGAATTCGACAATTTCAAATAACATTTCTGGTGGAACTGGTGGATTTAGTGAAGGCAACGGCGGTGGCGTCGCGCTGTTCCAACAGGCATTTTTCAATGCCTTTAATCTGATTCAATTCGGCAATAGCGCTGCAAACGATGGCGGGGCAATCGCGGCAACCTACGGCTCTGAGGTCAATATCACCTCCGAACCATCGGAAAGTAGCTCTTTTGTACTGGGACCGCAAGAAGGCCCTGCTGGCAATCAGTTTTTTGATAACGCCGCTGCCGATGATGGTGGGGCGATCTTTGTTGATGCCACATCAACTATTTCGATTGAGGATGCTGAATTCGTCAACAACTCTGCAGAGAATGACGGTGGAGCCATCAACATTGTTCAAGAAATTATCAACGCCGGCGCAATCGAGAATATCTTCATCGACAACACCACTTTTCAAAGCAACAACGCACGCCAAGGTGGTGCCGTGTTCCTGGGTGAAAACCGCACGGTAAACATCACGAATTCGCTGTTCGGAAGTAACACCTCAGTTGCGGAAGGTGGAGCAATCTTCGCCAGTTCCGATTTTAATAACGTAGGCGATTTAGAGTTTTTAAGCATTGCAGATTCGACTTTCCGAATGAATCAATCGACCGGCGCAGGTTCGTCATCTGATGGTGGGGCATTGGCGATTTTCGCAGGCCAAGTGGTCGACATTGCCAATACAGCTTTTGAATTGAATTCTGCTGACAACGAAGGGGGGGCGGTTTTTCTAGCGCAGGCGACGCTTGAATGCGATCAATGCACGTTCGATCAAAACTTGGCTGGATCGTACGGCGGCGCGATCAATGTCGAAAACACGTCAACGGTTACGATTGCCCGCAGCACCCTTTCGTCCAATGATGCCCAAAGCGCCGGAGGGATTAACTCTGAAGGGTCGACCAACGTCATCATCGACGCCACAACCATCGCCAACAACACCGACGATTTTAGTGCTGGTGGACTTCGCATTGGTGACAATCTGACGTTGACCAACTCCAGTGTTACCGGAAATTCTTCTTCAGGGTTTGGCACCGGCGGATTGTATATTCGCGGATTATCAAGCGACGCGACGATTGTGAACTCCACGTTTGCGGGCAACCAAGGAGAAGATGCTGGTGGAATCCGAGTCGGCTCGTTTGCCGACAACATTTTTATCGGCTCCAGTACCATTGCCGATAACACATCTAATAGCGACGGTGGCGGCATCCAATTGAGTGCGAATGCAAGTGCCATCGTGACACTCGAAAACTCAATTGTTTCGAACAACACAGCAATGTTCGGTGGCAATGACCTGTCGGGTGACTTCCAAGTCGATTTTTCGCTGATTGAAGATGTCGCTGGAGCAACACTTAACGGTGCCGGCAACATTACAGGCGTTGACCCGCTGCTGGATTCACTTGCTGACAATGGAGGCCCAACACAAACGCAATTGTTGATGGCGGGCAGTCCAGCGATCGACACAGGCGATCCAGATGCCGTGGCTGGACAAAACGGCATCTCTGATTTCGATCAACGTGGCACCGGGTTTGACCGAGTTGTCGGGGGCCGAATCGATATTGGGGCAACCGAAGTACAGGTCGATGTTCCCAGCGCACCGTCGGTCGAGAGTATTGTCCTTCAGGACGGAACAGAACAACGTAGTGTGATTCGCGAAATTACGGTGACGTTCGATTCGATTGTCAACGTCGCCGATGGTGCCTTTGGATTGACGAACGAAGCTGGTCAAGCTGTTGACATTACGGCGGCACTTTCACAAGTAGACAACCAGACGGTCGCGGTGCTGACTTTCAATGGTGCGTTGACGGATTCGACGGGCTCACTGATCGACGGCAATTATTCGCTTCGAATCATCGACGATTTGATCACCGACGAAATGGGTAACTCGGCCGATTCGGACGGCGATGGGACCAGCGGTAATGATCGGCTGGATGAGTTCTTTAGGCTTTACGGTGACGCGGATGGAGATGGCAATGTGGGTTTCTTTGACTACGCCTTATTCCGCAACGCCTTGTTCTCGCACGACGGTGACGATGATTTCAACATTGCTTTTGATGCCAACGGTGACGGAGTCATTGATCTGCTGGACATTCAAGATTTCCGAGACAACTTTGGAGCTTCAATCTAATGAACCTCGCCATGACTGATTCTTCATTAGAGAAAGAAGCCGAAAGAGAGGCCGTGAATTCTCCTAGTCGTCGCTCGTTTCCAACGGCAACCAATAGTATCGCAGACAAATCCAAGAAAAAACCGCTGGCCAGCGTGCACACCAGCAACTTCCCTCAGATTTTGGCACATTTGAATTCGTCTCTCGTTGTCAGCACTTATCAAGCTCATAAATTAATCATGCTGCGGAACGAGAATGGCATCCTGAACACGCATTTTCGTATGTTCAACAAGCCGATGGGTATGGCGGTCGACGCCGGTCGTCTGGCAATCGGCACAGCGGCGAGCGTTCAGGAATATCACGACGTACCCGCCGTAGCCAATCGTTTGAAGGGCGAAAAGAATCACGATGCCGTTTTTCTGCCGCGACGTGAGAATATAACCGGCGACATCCAGATTCATGAAATGGCTTATGTCAACGAACCCGCCACTGGTTCAGCCCCTCCAGAACTTTGGTTCGTCAACACCGCATTTTCATGCCTAGCCGTTCGCAGTAACGAATACAGCTTTGAACCTCGTTGGCGACCGAAATTCATTTCCCAACTTGCACCTGAAGACCGTTGCCACCTGAATGGACTTGCCGTTCGCGACGGCCGAGTCAAGTATGTCACCGCACTTGGAAAAAGTGACCACGCGGGTGGCTGGCGTAACAATAAATCGAGCGGCGGTATTCTGATTGATGTGGAATCGAACGAGATCATCGCAACCGGATTGTCGATGCCTCATTCTCCACGCTGGTACAACGATCGATTGTGGATCCTTAACTCTGGGACCGGCGAATTCGGATTCGTAGATCTTGAGAATGGACGATATGAAGAATTGGCCCAATTCAATGGATTCACACGAGGGCTCTGCTTTGCTGGGCCGCTTGCTTTCATTGGACTGTCACAAGTTCGAGAAAGCGCCGTCTTTAGCGGCATTCCACTGATCAACAGATTAACGACAGATGAGCAGCGGCAGTGCGGTGTCTGGATTGTCAACATCGTCAGTGGCGAAACGGTTGGTTTCGTTAAGTTTGAAAATGCCGTCCAGGAAATCTTTGGCGTTGAGCTGCTCGCTGGCCGTCAATTTCCTGAACTGATCCAGGAAGATATCCAGCTTATGGCTTCATCGTATGTGCTTCCCGACGATTCGTTAAAGGATGTACCTGCCGATCTGCGAAGCGACGTTACACAAATCAAAAATCAAAATTAATGAAGTGATTCCGAACAAAGACTTTGAATTTCACAACACAAATTGGAATTGGAAAAAATGAACTTCAACTTTTCACAGACATTTACGACGACGCTTTTCGTTGCATTTACAACGCTCGCCAGCATAGCGATCGCCGATCTCGAATTGACATTCAGCCCAGACGGCACACCGGCAGAGTTCTGTGTTTCGCCAGGCCAGACTGTTGAAGTTCCTGTTTTTCTGGTTCAGACTGGCACACCAACTCCCGGCGGCGATTTGAATGTTGACGGAATCGTCTCGATGGGAGTCCAGTTGGAATTTAATTCAGATGAAGGCAGTACAACTGTCGTATCAGTGAATCAGGAGTCGTCGTTCGTGGAATTGCTACTCGTGGAAATTGAAAATACCGATGGACAAGCCGCGTTTGCTGGAGCGATCGGGTTCACGGAATCTCCGTTAACCGGCTCATCAATCTTGCTGGGAACTTTCACGTTCCAACCAGGCGACATGGGCAATGCCACTTTGGTAACCGCGACACTTCCTGATATTTTACCAATTCAAGGTCCATTCGTGATCTCTGGCTCTAATCCTCCAGTCGTACTAGATTCAATGATCGGTAATTCGATCGCGACGGCCATCGTGACATCCAGTTTTGAACTTGGTGATGTGAATCGTGACGGAAGCATCAATCTTCTCGACATCGCTCCATTTGTCGATCTAATCAGCAGCGGCATGTTTCAATGCGAAGCAGACCTAAACTCAGATGGTTTAGTCAACCTGCTAGACGTTGGGCCGTTTGTTGATGTTCTGAGCAACTAAGGGTGCTCCTGAATGCTGATGCCAACCGACTTTGCATTCACGTTGGGTGGTTTAGATTTTTGTCGCCCATTTGGTGATCGTGTTGACAAAACTTACTATTTCTATGCATGATCAGTAAACCACAAATTTGATGTCAAAACTAGAACTTTTTCTAGTTTTGCAAAATCGGTGGCAGATCGGTGGCAATGTTGACAACGTGGATGCAATATTTATAATTCGAAGATGCAACGCAAATTCTTTGTAATCTGCTGTTGCCACTGTATTTCCAACTCAAATACTACAACGACTCAACACGTAAAGATTCGCTTTAGGATCTAGTGTCCCTAGGACGTGCAGGTTCGATTCCTGTCACCCCCACTAAAGACACTTCATTCGCAAAAATGCGGTCGAAAGAGCGACATTCTTACTTGCCGATGGTCGGCAATGCGACCCGTTACTAAGAAGCGCAAAACGGTAGTTACCGTTTTGGCAACCGAACACGGGAGCAATCATGCCCAAACTGACCAAATCGACCCCTAAATACCGCAAGCATCGAGCCACGGGCCAAGCCGTCGTAAGCCTCAACGGCAAAGACTTCTATCTTGGCCCCCACGGCACAAAAACCAGCAAAACTGAATATGACCGTCTGATCGGTGAATGGTTGGCCAATGGAAGAACGATTCCTCAATCTAAGGGCGAAATCACTGTCACGATACTGATCAATGCGTATTGGAAATTTGCCAAGTCGTATTACGTCAAAGACGGAAAGAAGACCAATGAGCTGGCCGGCGTCAAAGCTGCCGTAAAAGTCCTCAAAGACAGATATGGCAACTCACCTGTTTCTGAATTTGGCCCGCTCGCCCTGGAAGCCGTTCGAAACGACATGATTGCCACGGGTAACAGCCGTCGCTATATCAACCAGAACATCGGCCGAATCAAACGCATGTTTCGTTGGGGAGTCTCTAGAGAATTGATCGATGTTGAAGTCTATCAAAGATTAAAGACTGTGGACGGCCTAAAGAAAGGAAAGACGGCAGCTCGAGACTACGCGCCAATTTTGCCAATCGACGATGAAACAATAGAGCTAACGATCAAAAAACTGGTCAATCCAGTTGTCGCGGATATGATCCGCATTCAAAGGCTAACCGGTTGTCGGCCCGGCGAAGTCATGAACATGAAACCCGTCGACATCGACCGAGACACTAGAAAAGGTGTTTGGCTGTACTACCCGTCTTCGCACAAAATGCAGCACAAGGATCGTCATCGCGTTATTGTAATGGGTCCAGCCGCACAAAAAATCTTAGCCAAGTACCTACTTCGTGACGAAAATCAAAACTGCTTTCTCAGGAGATGTAAGAAGCCGTTCCAGCGTTGGCACTACAATCAAACAATCAAGAGAGCTTGTGCCAAAGCGAATGTTGAGCCATGGGCCCCGAATCGAATTCGACATACCGCCGCAACTGAAATTCGCAAAAATCACGGATTGGAAGCTGCCCAAGTCGTCGCCGGTCACGCTCAAGCCGATGTAACGCAAATTTATGCGGAGCGTGACTTGGAAAAGGCAATCGACGTCATGTCCAGAATTGGATAGAAAATTCAAGCCAAAGTTGAGGGGCATACCGCCCCCCGTACCCCCCTAATAGCTAAAGTCTATGGAATCGCTTATCGCATCATCTTGAAAAGCTATCTTAGGGTGCAATCCATGGCTTTATCCACTAAAATCTTCTGCTTGGAATTTTGCCATTCTTGATTGTACTCGGACTGGCGCAATCTCACCTAAACTGAAGCCATTCGTGTCAACCAATTTTTCTCAAACAGCGGCCTACATCTGGTCCCTCGCAGATCTACTTCGCGGTGATTTTAAGCAATCCCAATACGGTCGTTTGATTCTTCCATTTACTATTCTTCGGCGCCTGGAATGTGTTTTGGAAAAGACCAAGCCTGCGGTCCTAGAAAAATTCGACAAGCTGAAGTCGATGAAAAAATAGCGCCTCTGTCAAGAAAGCGAGGAAATCGACATGAATCGTGGATTTACCATCAAAATATTTGTACCAGGTGCGGCCGATGGACTACGGATAGTTGAAAAGTCCAATTGGAGTGGCAAAGGAATTATCTGCCCTCGATCTATTTATCCAGACAGTAAAGGAAGACCCGATTTTGCTACGACCGGAATTTACATTCTGATCGGACCAACTGAACAAAGTGATTTGCCGATGATCTATGTGGGCGAAGGCGATCCGGTAAAACCCCGTTTGGATTCTCATTACGCCAACAAGGATTTTTGGACACGGGCGATCTTCTTTGTTAGTAAAGACAAAAACCTAAACAAAGCTCATATCCAACACATTGAATCGCGATTGGTTCAATTGGCGCAAGGTGCAAAGCGTTGTGTATTGGATAACGGGAATCTACCATCACCGCCAAACATGTCGGAAATGGACATATCGGAAGCAGAAGGATTTTTGGATGAGATCTTGTTGTGTCTACCGATTTTGGGAGTCAATGCGTTTTCAAAACCGGAACAAGCCGGGAACTCCAAGCAGTTATTGCATTTAAAAAGCACTGAATCTGAGGCGACGGGATATGAAGTTGCTGATGGATTCGTTGTTTGTAAAGGAAGCGTTGCACGAACGACTTCAACGCCTTCAATGCACAGCCATATTCAGGAGATCAGACAAAATCTTATCGATCGCGAGATTTTCACTCTTAGTGACAATCAATACGTTCTCGAGCAGGACTACACATTCAATTCGCCATCACAAGCCGCCGGAGTCATGTTGGGTCGCAATGCAAATGGACGTGTTCAATGGAAAACGGAATCAGGCGTGACCCTAAAAACACAACAAGAACAAAACGCGTCTGAGGAATGAGAAAAGTGTCGGAAGAATTTTGGGTTCGCCAACATCATCGAAATGCTGAGCGTGAGCAACAAAAAACAAAGATTGCTGACGAGGCCGAAAGCCTACGAGATTATCACGCACTTAGACATGAGTTTTTGGAATTAAAGCGGGAAGCAAGCATTCTATTGTTTTGCAGCGATGATGGATTGGAAGTCGAAAGATGTCAAAGTGTATTCGCAAACCTTGCAGAATCCATCTCTAGACGAAGCCTATTCGCGATTTTCGCGAGAAACGTACTTCATTTAGTCGATACAACGACTGAAAAAAATGAGTTAGACGAATACTTCGACGGTGTACCGAGACGATATGGCCAAGGATATGATCAGCTTCTCTACCTTTTATTGTTTTCTGTGTCGAATCGGAAAAATGATTTCAAGAATTTGGCCTCCGAGTTACACGGGCAAAGATTGGATTCTCCTGTTTCGAGCTACGCCATTCATTGGCTGGATCACATCATTCAGCCGATCCAAGGCGATCAGAACTACCGACGAAAAGTTCCGAATGATCAAATAAAGGAGGAATTTGATCGGACAGATAGAACAATCGACAAGTATTTGAATCAACTGGAAGCGAGATTTTCTTGGTACAAAGGACGTGGAAGATCAGAGCGGGCAAACCGATACGTTCACGAAGTTGAGGCAGCGATATTTGACCATTTGGTTTTCATTAAACAGGAAATCGACGAACAGCAGCTGAAAAGGCTCTTGTTTCGAGAATCCTATTTCCAAAAGAACTCCCATTTTTATGGGAACTAAGGTGAGAGCATGACCTCGGATTTTTGGTCTCGTCAAAAACAACGCCAGAAAATACTGGAACACAGAAGAATCCTTCAACGTGAACACGAACGAGAATCCCGGGAATATTTTATTCTGCGCCGTGAGTTTGTGGATGCAAAGAACGGCGCGAGCGAGTCACTCTGCAACCGTTCCAGTTTCGAAGTAGATATTTGCGAAACAGCGTTCAAACGACTGGCAATCAGCATTTCGAGAAGAGAAAAGTTTGTAAATTTGGCCAGAAACGCGATCCATATAGTCGAATCCACAAACAACGACAACGAGTCCGAGCAATACCTTCCCCAGGTACCACGATCAATGGCAGGCGCCTACGATCAAGTCTTCCATTTAATTCTTTTTGCAGCAATGGAAAACAAAGATGAATTCTCTAGATTGGCAAAAATGATGAATCAGAGTTTTGATGACGACTCTGACGCTTCTTACTGCCTTTTCAATATCGAAAAATTGCTACACTCCAATGCAGTTGACATTGATTGCCGACGCCAAATCAAAGCGGAAGATGTCAAGGCTGAACTGGGAATTACGTTAGATGCAATCCAAGGATACCTTAGAAAATTGCGAAACGAATTTGAATGGTATGAGGACCGTGGCAAAACTGTGCAAACGAAAACATATAATCTAAATGAGCTTGAATCTGCGATGTTTGACCATCAAGTATTTTGCAAGAAAAAATATGACGAGAGGGCTTTCAGGACACTATTGTTTCGGGACGGCGTTTTTAAGTCGAATTGAGAATCTTGCCTTGAATATTCAGTCCTCTTGCCAACTTCGGCCTTTAGTTTCGTTTCGAAACGGCGAATCGTCGATTTCCTTCAGTTGCAAGCTCTAAATCGACCAGATTCTTCATCCGCTGAGGTAAAACTTCGCCAAATTAGGCTTCTGTCCGTGCCCACGCGAAAAATCGAGCAACATTTATTCCCTTTGACAGGAGTTGCTCGGAATGGCGATCAATATAGAAAACGAGACCCTTATTCGAATTGGCCATGTTCCCGCTTGGTGCGAAGATCACATCGGCCAGCGGACACACATCTCAACAGTACATCGTTGGCGCCAAAGAGGTGCTCGTGGGGTAAAGCTGGAAACTATCCTGGTCGGTGGAACTCGCTATACCTCAAGCGAGGCATTGCAGCGTTTCTTTACGGCATCAACGGCCGCCGCAGATGGACATGGATCGAACGCCCAAATTGCACCCACGATCCTAGGTCGAGCTCATCAACAAGCGGAAGCATCTCTCGAGGCAGATGGCATCTGAGCCATATGAAAAGCCGGATGCGCCGTGCAGAGCCGGCCAAATTTCTTTAGCAATTAAATTATAACAATGACTCCAGAAATAAAAACAATCTATGCGCTCATTGAATTGTATCCCGACGGATATATCAAAGTTTACGGCGAGAAATCGCTTCAAATCGAGATCGTTAATCGACCCTATTGTATTAGTGAAAAAGGTGAACTGCTGGCCGAACAGCTTGTCGATTCTATCCTTCCCGAAGGCTATCGCGAAATCTTCTGGCCGGGGATGGTTCGCAAAACGGGGATCCTTCGAACGATTACTCCGCAACAAATTCAGAGAGTCGTCGGGCAGGTATTTCGATTAAACGTATTTTCTCGCAATTCGTCGCCACGGTATCGACGTAGCAGCGATGTAGTTCGCGAACTTTTGAGGGGGTAGTCATGAATCATCTACCCTATGCCAATTATCCGTTTGAACTTTCGAACAACCCCGATTTTAAAAAATGGTTAACTCATCAGCCAATTGAACTAGATCGCTGGCAATCGGTTAAATTTCCAGAGAATACTTTTACGGGCTGGCTTGGCGAAACGATCGAAGCCGTCTGCGACTGTTTTGAGTTGCCAGTTGAATTCGTTGCGATGTTGGCCTTACCAGCAGTTGCCACAACGGTTCAAGGGAAGTTCTCGCTGCTGATCGAAACTGGCTACTTTGAGCCGCTCAACATCTGGGCGATCAGCGCACTCGGGCCGTCGAACCGAAAATCATCGGCCTTGGGTTTTTTTGCAAAGCCTTTGAATAACTGGGAGCATCATCAAGCGGTCTCCATTGGCCCCGCGATTGAAATGGCTAAGTCTGAACGACAAACCATTGAAGAGATGATCAAAGTCGAGCGAAAAAAGGCTTCAAAACTCACGGATCCTGCTGATCGAAAGGAGGCAGTCCAACAAATAAAAAAACTTGAAGACGAGCGGCCAAAAATCCCGACGTGTCCGCAAATGTTGTTTGATGATTCAACGCCCGAGGCGTTGGCCGAGAAACTGAGCAACAACGACGAGCGACTGTCCTACTTGGAATCAGAAGCAGATGCCTTGTTCGGGATGCTGTCGGGAAGATACAACGGTGAAGTCAATTTGGACCTGATGTTGAAATCCTACCTGGGCGAATCGAAGAAGGTCGATCGCAAAAGCGGGCTGCCGATACATCTTAAGCATCCTTTATTAACGCTTGGCGTATCGCCGCAACCGGGGCTGATTAATGACCAAGTGAAAAAACCATTCTTGATTAACCGTGGCTTCTTCGCGCGATTTCTGCTGACCATGCCAGAATCGAACCTTGGAAAAAGAAAGCTAAAGCCGAATCCGATTCCCGAAGCAATAAGGGTTTCCTACGAATCAAGGCTGCTCGAACTGATCGGTTACAAAGCCAACATGAAAGATGAAAGAGAAGTTCCGCATGTAGTCAAGCTCTCACGTGAGGCCTATCGCATTTGGAAGGACTTTCAGCTGGAGATTGAGAAACAACTTGGACCTGGCGGACGTCTTAGCGACGAAGCACTGTGCAGCTGGGGAGGGAAACTAGCTGGAAACATTGCTCGCGTCGCAGTAATCATTCAAATTGGACAGCAGATCGGTGTGCGTCCAGATACGGTGGAAATCGAACAAGATGTTATGAAACGAGCAGGTGCATTGGGCCGCATCTTGGTCGATCACGCCATCGCGTTTCACGATCTCGCGAATGTTCGGCCAGAGATTTCAAAAGCCAGACAGGTCTTGTCGTATCTAAAGAAGAATAAAGCCAATGAAACTTCAGTACGGAACATTCACCAATCTTTAAGGCAACGGGCAGATTTCAAAATGTCGAAGGACGTTAAAGATGCAATGGAAGTCTTGGTTGATAACGGCTGGGCATTTGCGAAGCCCAATGTTGTCAAAACCGGGCGACCTTCCGAAGCTTTTTTCATCCATCCTTCGATAAGTTCTCAAAATACTCAAAACGGGGTTTTTGGGGATATTGAGGACATGTTTCAGTGAATTAGTTTTGGGTCCTTTGAATCCTGAAACAACAACGTGAGCATACATCCGCACCGCCGTGTGCGAGGCGAGTGTACATACGTTGGTTTGTTTTTTTGGTTCTGGTGTGTAAACTTTGGTCGACAAAAGACGATATTTCTGTTGTTTTTTATGTTGCGTGGAGGGTTGTATTGTGAATTGGAATTGGAATTTTATTGCGTGTGCCATCGCAGCAGTTTGCACCATAGTTACTTACTGGTGGATTCGTTGGATTATTGACACTTGGATCCGTCGTCACTGCCCAGTTAGTTGCGGACCAAGCTTTTGAGAAACCGGAAGTTGAACGAATACCAAATTTCACGTTCTTGGACCTTGCTATCGGCCAGGCAATTGATGACGACTCATTTACTGAATGGTCGAAAAAGCATGATGAATCGTGGAACAGTCTTCCAGGTACT
This sequence comes from Mariniblastus sp., assembly GCA_965263475.1. Lineage (GTDB taxonomy): Bacteria > Planctomycetota > Planctomycetia > Pirellulales > Pirellulaceae > Mariniblastus. The sequence continues at coordinate 3,408,594 of OZ253677.1, read as the reverse complement.
CATAACAACCTGTACGAAGACACTGACCGGGCGCGATTGCACCAAAACAAGATAGAAATCAATCGAGAATTGATTGAATTTTACGTTATGGAGTTTGATGGTGTCGTTAGCAGGATTGAGATAAAACTTGCGCATTGCCCGATTCTCAAAACGGCAATTGAACACAAAATTGACCATGAAATTGGATTGGCAGATTGGACGCTAACGTGTGAAGACGGTTCGATAGTAACTGCAAACGATTCACAGTTTGATATTACGAGTCCCAAATTCTATCAGTACTTAGCTGAACGTTCCGCAATCACTGACGAGAAACTGCTGAAATACTAGCTATGTAGTGTGAACCATGGTGCACACCGAAGTGGCATTTTCTTCGGGTTTTAGCAAGATTTTATAGGTCAATGCGAGGTGCGAGAAAAAGAAAACCGGGCTGGTAGACCCGGTTCATAATCGCGATTTTTGAGTTTGCGGAGCTGGTAACTCCACCGATTGAATCTTACTTATTTGATTAATCGGTGTCAAATTGATACAAGCAGCAGGCATAAAGACCGCGCCGTTTCGGGTTCCTTTTCGTTGGCGTATGATAGCGGAACAACGGATTGCGTCTTCAGCACGAAGAGAGTTACGGAACTACAGGCGATTTGCACGCTGATCATTTCTGGATATCGTTGGCTAAAGAACTTAGTCAATAAGAGTAAAATGATCATGACCAGCTCTAGCATCAAATGTGAAAGTATTGCACATGATTGCTTCATTCCGTTTGAAAACGGACTACACAAAATTACACACCCTTCCAAAAGGTGTTTTCTGATCGCATACGTTCAGACCGGCCGGATCAAGTCTGCTGCCAAGCTGGCTAAGATTACACGTAAGACGCACTACAACTGGCTGAAGGCAGATGCTGACTATCGAGAACTATTCATTCGATCCCGAGATCATATTTGCGACTTGGTTAATGACTCACTGGTGGAACGCCTAATCAACGGCGACAAAGAAACAATCTACTACAATGGTGAAGCCTGTGGCCACAAACACACTTTCGACAACAAAACGGCACTGGAATATCTGAAATCAGCCGGGCATTTTGAACGATTTCGACTTGTACCTTCGTAGCCGAATTTGCTGGCCGTGCAAAAGGTTCGGTACCGAATGAACTTCTCGTCGATGTTTGCCCCAACGCTTCAGATTTCCAAGTCGACGCAGCTGGCACTCTGGCAAATGCGATCGAACGATGAATTCGATGCAGTTTCCGGTACTCCGAAAATTGCATCGGTCTGTTGCTTGATGTAACCCAAGTTCGATGGTCATCCCAGACGTACAGATACATTGAGTTCTGTTGCCCAGAAACAATTCTGCCTCTCGCTCGAACAATTCACATCAAATCGACATGAAACGATCCAATGAGTTCATTTGTGGGATCTTTGATGATAAAATATTCTTCAAAGCGGCATCGTCGCGAATCTGAAAAACACGTTTGCTCCAGTATTTGAGGCAAGAAACCTTGGTCATCTTGAAGCTCGGTAGCTAACCCATCAATGAATACGCCACAAGAGTCTCAAACGAATCTTAGCTTGCTGTTGCGGCTTCGTAATAACGACCATGACCCGCATGCTTGGCAAGACTTTGTGGAACGATATGGTCGACGAATTTACGAATGGTGTCTTAATCGTCGCCTACAACCAGCCGACGCTGAGGACGTAACTCAAAACGTTTTGGTAAAGCTTGCCAAACAACTGGGTAGCTTTGATTATCAGGCAAGATTGACATTTCGCGGATGGCTTCGGCGGATTACTGAAAACGCCGTAACGGATTTTTTTCGCGAGTGCAAACGTCGTGAATTCGCTTTGGAGGGAAATCGATATTCAAGTTTGCTTGACGATGCTGCCGCGCCCGTGGATTTAGCAACCCGCATCAGTAATGAATTTGATTTAGAGGTTTTTGAGATTGCTAAGCTGAATGTGCGATCACGAATTGAAGCACGACGCTGGGAAGCCTGGGAACTAACTGCCGTTCATCAGTGGGAGGGTGCCGACGTCGCTGAAAAACTGGAAATGCGACTGCCGACTGTTTATTCCAGCAGATACCAAGTGCAAAATATGATTGCAGCTGAAGTGCAAAAGCTAAATACGACTACTGAAGATCTATTCAATGTTGGTAGTAGCGAAACGTAGAATACAGACCATCAATGTTTGGGGGGCCGGACACACTGCCAATGAGTGAATTCAAGGGTAACCCAAACGATTCAAAATTTACGCCAAGCCCAAACACAGTAGAAGGCAAATGTCCTTCCGAAGCGATACTGGTTTCTTTGCTGGACGAATCGATTGACGATGAGATTTCCGCTGAGGTTGACACCCACGTATCACAGTGCAATGACTGCATGAAAAAGTTGGCCAAACTATCGCAGAGTGGCGACACGGTTTCGATCATGAATGTCGATCATTCGACGGATGTTTCTGATTGGAATCAAGACCGAATCGCTCGAATTGCGGAAATCGCGGAATGCCGTTTGTTAAGCGAGCCCACAGTTCCCGTAATCCCCGGATATGAAATCGAAAGTATTGTCGCTAGAGGAGGCATGGGGATTGTTTTTAAGGCCAAACAATTGCAAGCTAATCGCAATGTCGCCATCAAAATGATCTTGCGAGGAAATTTTGCACATCCAGAGGAGGTGCGAAGATTTCTCAATGAAGCGCAGGCAGCGGCTCAACTGGATCATCCAAATATCGTTCCGATCTATGATGTTGGAGCGCATCAAGGCCAGCAATACTTTTCCATGAAATTTATTGATGGCACGAGCCTAAAAGAAAAATTGCACGCTGGTCCACTCGAAAATCGAGAAGCAGCCACAATCATGCTGCGTGTTTCCCGAGCGATCGAGCACGGGCATCAACATGGAATTTTGCATCGCGATCTCAAGCCGGCAAACGTCATGTTGGACGACGAAAATTGGCCCTATGTCGCTGACTTTGGCCTTGCCAAGCAACTCGCGTCAAACGCTGAACATTCGGAGATCACATCAACGGGGCAAATTCTGGGGTCTCCGAGCTTTATGTCGCCTGAGCAAGCAACAGGAAGCAACGCCGCAGTCGATGAAGCGACCGATATTTATTCACTGGGAGCAACCCTTTACAACACGCTGACGGGCAGGCCGCCATTCCAGGCAGCGACGGTTCTAGATACCATGCAGCAAGTGCTTTCCGATCCGCCAATAGATCTGTGCAAACTGAATCCAGCCGTTGATTTGGACCTGGAAACCATTTGTCTCAAGTGTTTACAGAAAGAGCCTAGCAACCGCTATCGCAATGTAAACGCGCTGCAACAGGAACTCCAGCGTTACCTCGACGGAAAGCCAATCCTGGCGCGGCCCGTCTCCCGAGTTGAACGAACGTTTCGATGGTGCCGCAGAAACCCGTTGACGTCGACATTGATCGCAGGAATTCTGACAAGCTTGATTTTAGGAATCACCACTGCGACGTATTTCGCGGTTCTTGCCACTCGAAAAGCCGAACAAGCCAGCGAACAAACGACGCTGGCGCTAGCGACTATTGAAACGATCATTGACACGGTTCAGAGAAAGCTGCGCTACATCCCTGGAGCACGGGGCATTCGACGCGAGCTATTGGTAAACACGTTGTCCGATTTGGAAGCGATTACTGAAGATCCTCAATTTCAGTCGCGCGCGAATCATGACACCGCGAAAATCATGGTCGATCTCGGAGCTTTGTACCTAGAAGTCGGAGACAAAGGTGGTGGTAACGCGAAGGTTCAAGCTGTTAGACATCTGCGGCGTGCGGTCGAAATATTTGATGATATTTCTCCCAACGGTTCTTCCAAGGACCCGGCCGTACTACTGGATCAAGCGCGAGCGCTGACCGAACTCGGTAATGTTTTGTTTTATCAAGATCAGCTGCCAGCAGCTGAAAGCTGTATACAGCAGGCGTTGGAAATCAGCCGCCGACTGGTGATGATAGACCCGGAAAATCTAGAATTCCAGGATCGACTTGCCAGAACGCTGTGGACTCTTGCAGAATGCTTATTCCAGCAACAACGGTTAGCATTGGCAATGGAACGGGCAGAAGAAGCGCTGGAAGTTGCCCAATGGGTTGAGCGCAAAGAGACGATTGAATCGTCTCTTTCTAGAGTTCACGCGTGCCAGGTTATGATTGGTGACATCGCTCAGCAAGACGGCGATCACGAAACTGCGATTGAGTATTATCGAACATCATTGGCGACTGCTGAAGACTATTTGCAGAACTTCCCGAATACTGCCCTGGCCTATGATTACCTTTCTTTGTCCTATGAATGTTTGGCGGATTATTGGCGGCAAGCTGGCGAACTGGAAAAAGCTAAGGCGTATGGCATGCAGATGCTTGAATCGCTGCAACAAGCAATTCAAATTGATGACGAAGACCGCAGTTATAAAGAAGGGTTGGCTTGCGCGTACGACAATCTGTTTGGAATTCACCGAGAATTGGGTGATCTCGCTACCGCTCGATCATTCCAACAAAAACGTGATGAGCTCGATGCTTGGCTGGCCGAGCCGCGCGAGTAAACATAGCCGAACCTTGGTCTCGAATAGAGTCATTGACGTCTAGATTTCGCGACGACCAAATCGGTGCGATAGTGAAAACCGGTTGGAATCGCAATCGTTTCATGCGACGCCATTATATTGCGTTCAACCGCAACATAGCTGCTTTCTAAAGAAAAACAGCTTTTCTTCGTCCCTAGAGATTGTTGATTGCCATTGAGCTGCTATTTCGGCCAAAAAAATATTCAGAAAATATTGGCTGCTCGCGCAGGTTTCATATTTCTCAACGTAAAGCTCAGCAACGACAAGGGACCCATGGGCGTTCCCTTGAATTTGCATTGACTAGCTTGGGAAAGAGAATGATGTTAGACCAGTTTTTAAGAATGAAAATTGACAGAAGCATTTATACCCTACTGACTGTATTTCTGTTGAGCCAAACCGCATCAGCGGACGTGGATCCAATTCAGCTGCAAATTGGTGATTCCGGTCCTTCCAGCGTTTCCGACACTTGGGATGTCGAACTGCTGAATGACGCAAATTGGTTTGTTTTTTCGCTGGATTCGACTACCGATGTAGACATAGACATCAATCGAACAGCCGCACCACCGGACCTGGCTTCTTCGCTCTACTCTGGCGATGTTAGAGGCGTCGATTTTGGGACCGACACCACCTCCACTGGTTGGTTAAGTGATATCGGTGGTTTGACAAATATCAGCAATGAAGATGATACCGAAGACGATCCGTTTGGGGGTCCCTTTGGCGATCCTCGACATACGTTGACTCTGGAGGCCGGTACGTATTCCTTTTGGGTCGCAACTTTGAACGAAGGAGGTTCGTTCACAGTCACCTCGAATGTTGGATTGACCACGATCGATCCGGGTGAGTTTGTCGATAACACAGATCTGACGAATGCCTTTCCCTGCCTGACGTTGATTGCAGATATACCGGACATCCCGGGGAGCACCGTTACCAACTCTTCTCCACCGGGGGAACCGACCCAATTCATAATGGCATTCGCTGACGGCGGTTTGGATGGGACCTGGACAAACGATCCAGGGTTTCCAAGATTTTTTGAGGTTAGTTTCGCAGCGCCTACCAATGTGGTTTGCCTCGACATGAGAGACGCCAACTTCCTCGGCGATCCGTCCACCGGCGTTATAGAAGCCTATGATTCGAGCGGAACCTTAATTGACTCCGTAACCGTAGAATTGGAATCAGATTTTGAATACCAATCCGTTTGTTTAACGCGATCCGTGGCCGACATTGCCTCAATTCGAGCCTATGGAACCGGTACCGATTTCGATGCCGGTGCAAACATCTCCCTCGGGAGTTACAACGATTTTTCCACTGACGTCGATCCGGGTGAATTTGTCGATAACACAGATCTGACGAATGCCTTTCCCTGCCTGACGTTGATTGCAGATATACCGGACATCCCGGGGAGCACCGTTACCAACTCTTCTCCACCGGGGGAACCGACCCAATTCATAATGGCATTCGCTGGCGGCGGTTTGGATGGGATCTGGACAGACGATCCAGGGTTTCCAAGATTTTTCGAGGTTGATTTCTCGGCAACAACGAATTGCGTTTGCCTCAACATGAGAGACGCCAATTTCCTGCCCGGCGATCCGTCAACCGGTGTTATCGAAGCCTATGATTCGAGTGGAACCTTAATCGACTCCGTAACCGTAGAACTGGAATCAGTTTTTGAGTACCAAACCGTTTGTTTAACTCGAGCCTTCGCCGACATTGCTTCAATTCGAGCCTATGGATCCGGTGCCGATTTCGATGCGGGTGCAAATCTTACACTGTTAACATACAACAAAATCGTTTTCGGCGATGTCAATTGCGATGGTGTTGTCAACCTGCTTGATGTCGCACCGTTCATTGAAGTCATCTCTGAAGGCGGTTTCGACCCAAAGGCCGACATCAATGCGGACGGCCAAGTCAATCTGCTTGATGTTGCACCGTTTATAGAAATTTTGAGTGGTGGTTAGAGAAGCAACTTGCAAACTAAAGCGACAATGAATTTGTTGGAGCTTTAGCTTTGGAAAGCAAGTGCCTGCGTTGCAATGGCGCCAACTTTTGTTGGCGCTATCTTTTTTGTGGCAAAATGACTCCCACATATTTAGCGAATGCCATTAAGCCAGCTCGGTTTTCCAAAACCTCAATTGTTGCACTTCAGTTTTGCATCCACCGTTTTCGTAGAGGTTGGTCAACGGATCGGTGGCAGAGAAGTGGTCAATACGCTTGAAAACGAATTGCTTTCACAAGAGATCTTCCCAAGTCCATTCGATTAGATAATGGTCCAGAGTTTACATCCAAAGCATTTGATCAATGGGCTTTGCTCCAATGGAGTTACACTAGACTTCAGCCGTCCAGAATCCTGGCGACAGGATTACAATCAACACAGACCCCATAGCGCTCTGGGCAACCTGGCCCCTAGAGATTTCGCTTCATCAGGCCAGGCTAGCTAGCCTGGCCCGATGAAAATCTTCGGTTTTTCTCACAACGGTTGGACCGAAAATGTGGAGCAGGTCAATCTATCTTAGCCTTCTTTTTGCTCTAATTTTTGCGTTTGCCAAAGCAGTTGCAGCTCTCGGATAACCCAGTTGTTTAGCTGTTTCGAAGTTTTTGATAGCTTGATCTTCTTTCCCCAAGTGTTCCATCATTACTCCTTTGTTGTAGTAGGCGAGACCGGCCTCTGAGTCTGTTTGAATAGCAACTTCGATACGCTCTAGCGCTTCTTCGTGTCGGCCTAACTCGAAAATTATCGCAGCTTGTTGGGCAATGCATGACACGTTTTCCGGTTCAAGTTCGCAGGCTCGGCAACTGCATGCATATGCCAATTGCACCAACGATAAATCGTTGGGGTCGTTTACAGTCTGGTAATGCTCTTCCAAAAGAGCTCCGGCTTTTAAAAACCATGCCTTGGAGTTTGATGGCATAGATTCGATAACCGGATTTACGCATTTAACAATGTTCTCGTAATCTCCGTTAACAACGAATTCATTTGCAAGAGAAAGCATTGACTCTACATTCAATTGATCTTTTATCCGAACTGCTGCAACCTTAGCGCCCAATCGTGCTGATAATTGACCGGATCTAAATGCTTCGCGAACTTGTTTGAATGCTTCAAAATCGCTTTCTAAATGAATTACCACGCTTCCTTGTTTCACCTCTTTGATTGAAATGGACAATCCGTCGGTAAATTCCTGGAGAGATTCAACAAGTGATTTGAGCCTCTCGGGCGGGTATTCTGACACCTGACCTTCTATAACAAGTTCCCATTGTGATGGCGCTGTGCCAAGCTCTTGCTGCAAAGCTGATCTATAGTGCTTTAGTTCACCTGGAGTCATGCGTTTTGTTTGTCGTGGAATCGAATCATATTCGTCATGATGACGCAAGCAAAGAAATACCAAGTTTTGCTTGTTTGAGTTGGACGGATCCCGATCAATATGTGCTAGTTGGCCATCCTTTTCAGTGCGATCGTTTTCTAAGAAATAGCACAGGCAGCACTTACGTCTACACTTCAGAAGCACATTCGTTGAAACCTTTTCACTTACACGAACACGAGTAGTGACGTCTGCAGTTTTGCTCATTAGACCGAAACAATGATAAGAAATCGTTAATGATTAGCTGAACTAATACTACAGCGCTAGGTTGAATCCCAAACGCATCGTTTGATTTTAGAGATATTGATGCCGATTTGCCGGAGTTTCTTGCGATTGTCGTTGGCGATCTTTGCACCTTGTTGAGGGCGGCCACGACGAGGCTGGGTCGGAGGGAAATCGAGTTTGGGTTTCTTCAGCCAGCCAGTAAGCGAATTGGCAACTTCGCCGATAAACAACTGTTCACGCTCGTCTAAGGCCTGTAAAAACGGGCCTTTTGAGCCGTAGCCTTCGTCGAAGGTGACCCACTCCAACTCGATCCCGTTATCAATCGCCCGGTCGTATAACTCAAGAGCGATCTTCCACTTAGGTCGATAGACCATCTCGTCAGGGATTCCAGCAGCACGGCAACGCGGCCGATCTTCCGACCAGCTTTCGGGGAGAAACAATTCACCATCGAGCAGACAGTGAAAGTCTTCCTGGCAAAGGCCAAGTGAACCGTCACGATGCAGTTGTCGGTCTTACCAACCTTGCCACACCACTGTCGCTGAACACCCGGAGTCTTTATACCCTTCTTAACGTCACTCGTTTCGTCAAATACTCCAATCGACTTGGTACCACCGCGTTGGTTGGCAACCATCTGTTGCAGGCGATCTCGCACCGCATCTTCATCCCAGGCGTACTGAGACAGAAACTCCTAGAGTGTACGAACCGGGACACCCGCCGCCAAAGCAATCGGCTCGACACTTTTTCGATCAAGATTCGAAAGCTGACCCTCTATATAAGTTGGCATGTGCGCGCGGGTATCTTTTCGACTAAAACAATCAGAGAAACGATTTAGAAAACGGGTCAAAGCTGGTTTCATTTGACGAATCCAAGTACCATCCATGAAGCACCTCCTTGTGCATAAATGACATAGATTCCCAAATCCAATTGATTTCTCAAATACCAACTCTGCGCTGTAGTACTAAGTCCTATTGAATTATAGTATTTCCGTAAAGTCAAGTGAGCAGAGCGCGCGCTTTTTGCAATTCACGAAAGTAACATGGATTTGTTATAAAAACTGAAGCTGCCCGAAGTTGATAGACAAGTAAATAGGTTGCGAAAATGAGGATTGGTGCTCAATTCATTTAAGCTCCTGACACCTTATTTATCTTCCGCACATCAAAGATGCTATCCTTACTTTGGTGTTAATCTCGTCCGAGCTTTCTTGCCAACGGTAGCTATGCAATAGCCGGTAACGCACTTCCTCGTTTATTCACGAACGTGCCGTGTTATCCCAAATCATGGGTTAGTGGCATTTTGTTTTATAGGACGGCAATCCGAATTCAATTTAAAGGAGGATAACTGGGAATTTGCCCAAGCGGTATGTTTTCATCTAACGACCGTTTTTTGAGACTGTGAATCGGGTGCCAGAAATCCTTGTTGACGGCGGCTGAATAGTGCGGCGCCTGGCGGCGGGAAACAGCGGCGCTAGGTGTAAAAAAACATGAAGGGGTGAGTGTTTTAGGTTATGCCGATTTCTTCTTGTTTGATCGGGTTCGTCGTTTTGCGTCCTTGAGTCGATAGCTCTCACCTTTGGTCTCGATGATGTGACAACGGTGTGTCAGTCGATCGAGGGCTGCTCCGGTGAGTCGTTGGTTGCCGAGGACTTCGGGCCAATTCTCAAAGGGTAAATTCGTGGTGACGATGATGCTGTTGCGTTCATACGCTGTGGCAATCACGTCAAACAGCAACTCCGCACCTGCCTTACTTGCCGGGACGTACCCCAGTTCATCAAGTATCAACAAGTCCAGTTTGGCCAGTTGGTTGCGAATTCGCAAGAGTAAGCGTTCCTCTTTAGCTTCCAGCAGACACGTGATCAGCTCTGTCACTCTCCAGAACCGAACCCGTTTTCCTTGTGAACAGGCGTTGATCGCAAGGGAAGTGGCCAGATGCGACTTCCCAGTTCCACTGGGCCCAACCAGCAGAATGTTTTCCTTCGATGATAAATAATCACCGGCAGCCAGCTGAGAGATCAAAGGTTTATTGACCGACGGCTGTGCAGAGAAGTCGAATTGATCCAGCGTTTTATGGGCAGGAAAGCGAGCTGCCTTGAGCCGTCGCTCTGCTGACTTGCGTTCTCGTTCGATTAATTCGCGTTCGGTCAGTTTCAGTAGATAAGCCAAATGGTCCTGGTTGTCTCTGGCCGCCTGCTCAGCCAATCCATCACATTCGCTGGCCATCGTTGGCAGCCGCAATTGTTTAAGATGATGTTTGATCAAGACGGTTGTCTTGGTCTCACGTTTATCGCTCATGGTAACTCCTTATTGGAAATGGAAATAATTGAGTGCGATTGGATTCAGCGTGCACCCAGAAGCGCTGCATAAGCCGAAACATTGGTCGTTTCGACGTTGAAGGTTTTTAGCTGAGGACGCCCATCGAGCGAGAACAGTTCTGCCGGCTTCTCTTGACGATGCTCCAGGATGACGCGGACGCTGTCGGGGTCGTTGACTCCGATATCCAGTGCATACTCGACCGCATCGGCTAGTTGGCTACGCGAACAACGTTCAAGTAATCGGAGTACACGGATGTAGGAACGTGTTCCATGTTTCGGATCACTGGCTTCCAACCTTCGCCTGAGAATCCCAAAACACTCTGGCAGTTGCCACTGTTCAACGGGTTTAGCAAAATCAAAACCGCCTGGCTTGCGTTCCAGCAGTCCAAGATAATGGACCGGTTGGTAGAAAAACTGCTCCTTCTTCCAGCAACGCCTGTGAACGGCAACGAGCCGATCGCCAAACACCAGACGGACTTCATCAACAGTCGCAACCACCGTGACCTTGCGGTGAGCGTACTTGGTCGGAACGGAATAGGAGTTGCGATCGAAGCGAACCAGTGACTGTGAACAGACGGCAGCTTGGGTAATTCGTCTGGCTTCAAATGCCCGAGCGGGTAACGCGAGAAATGCAGAGCGTTCTTCTTCCAGAAGCGAATGTTTATCCGCCGACTTGCCACGGCTCTGGTTCTCTTGATCTCGGCGGCATTGCTCGATCAACTGTTCATTGAGTTCTTCCAGTGAATCCACAACTGGAACGGGAACCAGAAAGTTACCTCGTGCATAATCCAATAGCTTCTCAACGTGCCCCTTCTCATTGGGACGCCGAACCAGACAGAAATGTTCTTCAAACAGGTAATGGCTCTGTAAACGCAGGAATTCGCGGGTTAACTTACGCTCTCGGCTACCGATAATCTTGGCGATGGCAACCTTGCTGTTGTCGTATGAGATTCGCCATGGCACCCCGCCGAAAAACTCAAACGCTCGGCGATGACCTTCCAGGAATGACTCGGTACACTCACGATGGAAGACCTGGCAGAAGACGGCACCGCTGTACGGTAACGTCATCACAAACATTGCCACTTGAATCGGTTCAGCCTGCCCACGAATCCAAACTCGCGCAAAGCCGTAATCCACTTGAGCTTCACCAGGCCTGTGCACCAGCGGCAGAAACACCTCTTTCTGGGACTGCTTCCAAGTACGCACGGCATCTTTAACGATCGTGTAACCGCCAGTGAATCCGTGTTCAGCTTTAAGACGATCGAAAATCCGCTTGGCCGAATGACGCTGCTTGCGAGGCGCCTTCTGATCGGCGGCGAGAATCTCCGCGATGATCGGTAAAAATTCAGCGATCTTAGGCTTGGATCTTGGCTGCTTCTGACGATAGCCCGGCGGTTCCTCGTGATCAAGGATCTTCTGAAGCGTGTGCCAGCTGATGCCATATCGCTTTACAGCACCACGTTTACTCAGGCCTCCTACAAGTACCTGACGACGGACTTCCGTCCAAAATTCCATATCAACGTACAATCCGGTACCTCGAATGAGTGGGAAGAATAACGAACTAAAGTTCGCTATCTTCACAACTCATCCAAAATACAACATTGCGCGCCGCTGTTTTCGACCGCCCCTTGAACCCGCCAGGCGCCGCACTATTCGACCGCCGTCAACAATCCTTGATTTCGCAATTTTGGCACAACGCTTACTGCGTTCGAACGATGAATTCGAAGCGGTTTCGAACGTGAAGCAAACGCTTCGGTCTGCAAAACCAACAACGTATTTATTCGGCAGTCGATAGGTCCGCGAATGGAGCTGCATTCAAAAGGTTTACGACGTCACAGGTGCTCACAAGAAAAGTGTTCAGTCCAAATAGTTTACTTTGCCATCTGGGACATCGAAACGCCGTAGAGATGGCATACGGCATCGGCGACAATTTCGTTCTCCAATCTACATCGGTGGTCGCCAGGTTGGTTTTGACAACGATTGAATCAATAACTAGTGCTTAAGCCCTAACCGGAAATCGTTCCATTTACTCGAGAATTTCGAAATGGGGTTGCACCGAAATCGGCTCCCCTTTGAATGCCGAAGCAATTAGCTGTGCTTTGACTTCTTCGGCCAATTTATCAACGTTGATCTCGCTTGCAATTGACTGCAGCAAATTGGATTGAAGAGCAACGATCTGCTCGATCTTTTCCGTATTGCCAGATGCTTTTAATGCCGCTATCGAGTGGTTAAGCAACCAGATTTTCATGCGAAAGGCCGAGACTTGGTAGCGTGGCGAGTTTCTCAAGTTATTGCATTCCTGACATCCCACGTAGTAACCTCGTTGAGCCCCATCGAGGTCATCCATTTGCAATGACAGATCACCGAACCGTGCAAACGCTTGAATTTGACGGATGCGATTACCTTCGTCTTTAGGATCGGCCTCGACAATCGCAATGAAATTCATGATGGCAGCATTGGTTTGGCCTCTTGATCTCGATACGTCACCAGCTTCTTCGAGCCAATGAGATTGCTCGAGTTGTATTTCCGCCGCCAATTCACGCCAGCGTTTGTTTTGCGGGCTGATGTTTATGGCCCGAATGATTTTTTCTTCTGCCGCCGCCGATGTCTCAAGGGCTGACGAAGCATCACCAGCCTGCTTCTGATCATTGGCCGATACTCGTGCAAGCTCAGCAGCGTTGGCGTGGTGCACATCCAAAGGCAATCCAAATACCTTCAACACCTGCGCTAAGAAACCGTTAGAGTTGTGCAACTCAGCGATCAGACCACTTCGGTCAACGTCAGTCGAGTGGTGCAAAATGGTCGAGCCGACTTCAATCTGTAACTCAATGGCCCGGCGCTGCAACAGTTTTACAACTGGGTAACGTTCATCGGACGGAGGCGTTTCATCCGCCACGAGTGTGTCCGTGACGGATTTGACTCGACGGTAAAGCTCTTTTAATTTGACAACGTCTAGCTCCGAATCCGCCTCCAATTCAAGAATCTCGACCTCAAGCTTGACCAATTGGGACCGGTATTCGTCAGGTCTGGACTCAGTCAAAAGATTTGAATACTTCTTTGCTAGCGCGATCAAGCTTTCCTTGGTGGCGACCGTTGTGTCATCGGATAACGACCGCAGCTTCATGTTTGCGGCCATTGCCATCTGGTGCCAATCCTCAAAATTCGAACCGATTGATGGTTGCTGAGCCAAAATCTGCTCCAGGCGTTTGATCGCGCGGTCGGATGCGATTCGTGATTCTTCGAGACTTCCGACGGAAAAAGCTGCTGTCGCAATGACCAGGTAATCTTCAGCGATCTCGTCCTGCCCAAGTTCTCCTGACAATCGAGACGGTTCTAATTTGCAAAATTCGTCCAAGTAACCAAGAACATCTTGAAACAATTCTGTTCGTAGACATCTACCCATTTGCAGGTGTAACGCTTCGTCAGAAAAAATTCTGTTTTGAAACTTGGCGACCGATAGTCGCAACTTTCGCCGACTTTTCTTCAACTCAACCGCCGCGTTCTGGTAGCTGGATGCATTCGCCTGGCTATGAAGCCACATCAGAGTCGTGCCGGTTGTCCCCGCCAGCAACACAAATAACATGCCAGCGATACTTAATGCCAAAGCAGTGTTGCGCTGACACCACAACCAAAACCGCTCGTTGGCCGAAATCGGCCGCGCATTGATAGGCCGCCCGGTCAGGAAGCGATTCAAGTCATCTGCCATCGCTTTGGCCGATTGAAAACGCTTGGAAGCCGATTTAGACAATGCACGTAAGCAAATCGTTTCGAGGTCTCGGGGAACATCTGGGTTGAGCTGGGTTGGCGGAACCGGTGGCGACTCGCGATGACCGGCCATGATTTGCAACGGACTGCCGCGAAATGGCGGGGTTCCAGTCAGGCATTCATAGAAGGTCACACCCAGACTATAAACATCAGAGGTTTGATCTAGAATTTCTTCTCCTGCCGATTGCTCCGGACTCATGTACTCAGGTGTTCCACAGAGCACGTCCAATTGCGTCAATGTATCCAGTTCAGCTGAGTGAACCAGACCAAAGTCCGTCAACTTGGCTCGACCGTCTTTGCGATCGATGAGAATATTGCCTGGCTTGACATCGCGATGAATCAGGCCTGCTTCATGAACAGCATCGAGCGCGGTGGCAATTTCGCCAATGTAACGCGCTGTTGTTTCGAATTTGATCCAACCATGCCCGATCCTTTTTTTCAACGACTGTCCTTCGATCAGCGGCATGACCAAAATGGGACGCCCGTCAGTCGTCCGGCCTGTTGAATGGATCGGCACAAGATAATCGCTTTGCAATTGAGCAGCCGCACGTGATTCCCTGGCAAAACGCTCTAACGAAGTGCCACGCAGATCGTTTGCCAGTACTTTTATCGCTACATGCCGATTCAATTCGGCATCGAATGCCCGATAGACGATTCCCGTTCCGCCTCGGCCTATTTCTTGTTCAACATGCCAGTCACCAATCTTGCCAAGATCATTTGGCCGATCCGCTAGTTCCAACCAGGACCTGTCAATTGAAGATCTATCGTTGCTGCGAAAACCGTCGAGAAGCGCCGATGTCGATAATTCATCAAGTGCTTTGATACAACGCTCGCAGACCGTCAAGTGTTGTTCAAGCTCGGCGGATTCGCAACCGGAGCCTTCTACCAACTGCAAAAGCATTTCTTGTGTCGGACATTTGGCAATGTTGCTGTTCGAATCGCGGTTCATTGCTTGCTGGTCGCGTCAACGATTGGACAATCTTCTGACAAATTCAAAAACTCATCTTCGAGCTTTTTCAGGACTCGAGATTTGTTCACATAAACGGTTTGAATTGGGATCCCCAAATTTTTGGCAACCAAAGTTGCCTTGGTGTTTTCCAGCCAAGTCGCGCGGAAACACTCCCAAGTCAGCGATTCAACGTTCATTTGAATTCGTTGACAGGCAATATCAAACAGACGCTGGGAAAAAATCGCAGACCAATGCGTGTCCGCCAACGGTTCTGTCGCCAACTGTTCCGCGATTGCCGAAAGTTCTGTATGCCTTTTGTATTTCGATTGACTGGCAAGGAAATTCTTGAGCTTGTTTGCGGTTATCGTGGCAAACCAGGCTCGAAAACGGCCCCGCTGAGGTTGGTAATCGAACCTTTGAATGTTTCTTGCCACTGCGGTCATGACTTCCTGAGTGATGTCGTCAATATCTGACAACTGGATGCCGCGGCGCTCACAATAGTTTCTGACAATAGGAGCGTAGACCGCTTCGAACAAGTTCCAGGATTCTGCATCGTCTGGATTCCTAATGCGCATCAGCAAACTGGGCGACGTCGTTGGTTCGACATTCGACGGTCGAGAATGGTTCTGCTGCATTGATCTACCAGGCATCTATCGCAATCTTGCATCAAAAAAACATTATATCTCAAGGAATTTCAAACCTCACGGCCAAGAATCCAGAATTCCTGCGTTCAAAACGGCAAACTGACGTCCCCCGAGTTGTTTGTTGACGTCACTCAGAATACCAAAATTATTTTTTCGGCACGTGATAGAAAACGATTCTCGGCCTGTAGAAAGGTTGTTTGGCTGCCAATTTGTAGACCTTTAGAGTTTTATCGCCCCAGGGAACCGAAATGAGACGACATTTACAATCACCTGCTACACTGACTTTCTTTTTGTTGGCTGTATTTCAAGTCGGCTTCCTGTCTGCCCAAGTCTGGACCGGGGTTTTTTCGAATGACTGGAACGATCCAGCGAATTGGACAAGCGGTGGCGTTCCAAATTCTGGCCAAGTATTTGTGGATGGAGATAATACCTCGCAAGATTCTGTGGCCATCATCTTTCCCGGTGACGCTGGCCAGGTCGACGGACTCGTTGTTGATGCGGGTGACGCGGCCGGAACCGATTCTGGCACACTGTTTGTGTCTAACTTGGGAACACTATCGATTCTTGAGAACAACGGAGCGATCGGGATCGGACGCTCCGAAGGGCAACCGGGCATCCTGGCTATAGCAGGCGACGTACTCCACCGAGGCCAAGGCCGAATCGAAATCAGCGAACCTATCAGCCCCAATTTCCCCTTAACCGGGATCCAAGGCACGGGACACCTGATGAACGAAGCGATCATCCAAGGCGCTGGTGTTATTGGCGACAACACCGTGATGTCGTTTACCAACGAATCCAGCGGCCGGGTCTCCGCCACCGGGCTTCTGGTTTTTAAACCTTCGCTGTCGAATTATACCAACCGGGGAATTCTTGAGGCTTTGGCTGTTCGACTGCGTTTAGATTTTGGCACGTATGATAACTCTCAAGGGATCATTCAAGCGTTGGGTAATTCTTCGGTAGCTTTGGCGGATGGCGCAGTCATTATTGGTGGATTGTTTCAAAGCGAAAGCACCGCGCGCATTGAAGTTCTGTCGTTCAACACCAGTACGTTGGTCGATATCACCAATATCGACGCGATTAGAGTCAATCAAAGCGCGCGCCTCGAACTGCAAGGAAACATTGAGAACCTGGGTGAATTGCAATTGATCAATTCAGTTACATTCTCAGAACTACTAATTGACGGTCCGGTAACGTTGAGCGGCGGTGGCACAGTCAGCCTGATCGGGAATCCGCCAAACGAAAACAACCGTTTACAAGACCCCATGGGTGATGACGGAGTGTTGACGAATCTCGACAACCAGATTCGAGGCCGCGGACGTGTCGGCAACAATTCCTTGCAGGTCATTAACCAACCAGCGGGCCAAATCATTGCGGATAACACATTGGGAACATTGATTCTGGATCCCCGCCCGAGCGATCCCATGGTTAATCGCGGTATACTCGCGGCTCAAGCTGGCGGTACCTTGGCTTTACAAGCGGGCCAATTCAATAACTCAGGTGGAGTAATCCGGGCCGAGGACGGCAGCACAGTTCGTTTTGAAGACCTGGCTGAAATCTCGGGCGGAGTCATTCGATCCTTGAATACGGGAGTCGTTGAGGTTCTCCCAAACGATGATCCTGTGTTCAACGATCTGATAATCGAAGGAACGCTGCAAGCCCGACCAGCATCACGACCTGAATTCGCCGGCATCATTGACAATCGGGGAACCATCGTCATTGACGGAAACACGACTTTTGCTGACTTTGTCGTCGACGCACAAACCGAACTAGTCGGCCAGGGCACCATTCGATTGACGGGTAACTTGAGCAGCGAAAACAACAGAATGCGAGATCTTTCCGGCGATGATGGAATCCTGACCAACGTCAACAACGTCATCTGCGGCCGTGGCAGAATCGGAATGGACACACTTCAAGTCATCAACCAAGACGCTGGAGAAATTGTTGCCGATGTGGCCGGTGGTACTTTGATTCTTGACCCTCGAGCAACGGACCCGATGGTCAACCAAGGGCTGCTACGGTCCAACAAGGGCGGAGAATTACTGCTGGACGCGGGCGACTACGACAACACCGACGGCATCATCCGAGCGGAAACGGAATCGACAGTAAGCTTGGCTTCAGGAGCGGTCGTGCTCGGCGGTACGATTGAATCAAACGGCACCGGAGTGATCAGTATTGGTAATTTTCAAACGGCGACGGTTGCAAATGTAAGCCTGGCAGGGAACCTGGATGTTAGCGGAGGCGGTCGACTAAACATCGTTGACTCCCTGAACAATTCTGGACAGATCACGCTTCTGCCCGAAGGTGCTTTCACTCAAATGATCATCGATAACTCGGTGGAAGTGACGGGTAACGGCTCGATCGCATTGGAGGGTTTGCAGTCGTCCATCGTTGGTACGGGTGAGTTGAAATTAACGGGAGGTACTCTTGCCGGCATCGGTGCGGTGAGAGTCCCACTTGAATTGAATGATGTTCGACTTGAGCCCGGCAACAGCATAGGGACACTACAAGTTGACGATCCCGCCGAAATTTCGGGGCCAACCGTGCTGCAAATCGAGGCCGCGGCGTTTACAGGAATCGCTGGCACGGACTGGGATTTGATTGAATTCGCCGATTCATTAGACATCGCGGGCAACTTGCCAAACGGCAGCATTTCCATCGAATTGGTTTCATTGGATCAAAGCCTTAATATGGGACCACTCGCAAATTTCGACCCGGATGCTGCCCAATCAATCACGATTGTCGAAGCCGACGCGGTCAACGGCTTCAGCTTGGCCGATTTCCAAGTCGATACGGATTTGTTCCAAAATCCATTCGGCGGGACGTTTTATCTTTCCGTTGATCTGGGTTCACCGAATCGCTTGCTCCTCAATTACACACCTACATTACTTGGTGACGTAAACCAAGATGGGGTTGTGAATCTGCTTGACGTCATGCCGTTTGTCGATGCGTTGTCGTCGGCAACATTTATCGACGAAGCCGATATGAACCAGGATGGACTTGTCAATTTGCTTGATGTTCAACCCTTTGTCGCCGCGTTGAGCGGCTGATTCTTGGCGCGTAGGAGTTCGTCTTGTTCGTCTGCTTTTGACGATGACGATCTGAAATGACTTCAAGTTGGTTCCTCGGAGGACTTGCGTTACAAGCATCGAACTGGCTAATCGAAGATTGCATTCCTCACCGTGCTTGGCTGAACCTGGGCCTCCCAAAAGGGGCAGGCAGACCTTGATGGAGGTTGTCCCAAGCAGACAGCTGAATCACTTTTTTCGTAGTCGCGACGGGGTGGCACTGGTTCCTTCAGTTTGGAAGGACGTTTTTCCGTCGGCCTGGTAAACCGGTATGCGATAGATTATGCACAAAAGTGCCGTCGAAAGATGAAGTTGCGCCAAGGAAAGCTTGGGAAAGGGGAATGAGATGTAATTGACAACTTTGAAACCTTTCTTTGGAATTCTGCGGGTGTGAAGCCCGTCCGGTAGAGCCTGACAAGCAGCCGGAAGCGAGTCTTGCGTGGGGTTGGAGCAATCCGCACTGCGAAGCGTAGACAGCCAGTCCGAAAGCCATGCGATTGAGCCTCGAAACTTCTTTCGCTGGAGCCTTTGCTTTCTTCATACCAGGGGCCGCGCAACAACGTCTTATTTGTCTGACGTTGTCGTCCAGCCGGGGTCGGAATGGAACATGTGCAAACGGACAATTGGAATTCCCCAGGAACTTGGGAGATCCTGTCGTCTCCTCGGCTAAATCCCGGACGGAGTTTTCCGGGTTACCAAACTCCAGGCCGCGACGGTTCACTCGTCCGTTGCGGAGCGAATCGAGCGAGTGACACCGAGGTACCGCCAAGCGAAGGTAACGAAGCGCGGCGGGATGGGCGTCAGGAAGTCATAGCGTCTTGATAGTACCGTTGAAACTGGCGAACGCTTCCCGATCGGAGCCAGTGGAGGAAAGCGAGACGTCGGATTATTGAACCGTGATTGAGAAACACGACGAATGCCTCGAAATTCGATAGACGTGTCAACGAAACAGTTACGGATAGCAACGCTGGCGGAACAATCACCGCAGATAGGGTACTAAGCGTATTGCTGTGAAATTGTACGCTAAGCAGGCCACTGCTCTGACACACGCTTCGACGGTCTGATTTCGGCAAGTAAAGCAGCGAACATCCACTATTTGAAACGCTGCCGGTCGAGTCCACCGGTGTCAGAACCATATTTTGGAATCTGCGTCGGTTGAAGGGGCCGGCGAACTTAGCAACTTGACCTTTGATGGACCAACTGTGCACACGCAAAAAAAGCGTGCCGATGACTACAGCACGCTGTCGAAGGCAAGTTTATTTCATTATGGGGCGGTTAAAATATCTACAAATGGACCGACATCCAAAAGATCTATCGAACCGTCCGAATTGATGTCTCCCAAGCTGATATCGCAATCAGGAAAATCTGCTGCGTACCCGGCAGGGTTTGTCAATGCGAGAACAAATGGACTGACGTCCAGCAGATCAACCTCTCCGTCGCAATTCATGTCACCAAGTAACACGTCTGACATGACGGTGATGGTGGCATTTGCAAATTGCGCTGCAACAAACTGGTCGTTGTTGACAATACCCAGATCATTGAATCCAGGTAACAGCGTTATCTTTCCTGGTGCCGCCGCTGTGATGTCAACGGTACCAAACAGAAATGCGTCGGCAGCTGGATCGTACCCTTCATCCAGAAATGGGTTGCCGATATTGGATTCTAGGATGCCATCGCCTGCAAACACTGTAAATGCGTTCAGTCCGATAACGATATCGTCTGTTACTTCATTCGCCGGTCCAAAGTGGTCGGACCATCTTTCGTTGAGCTCCTGCCCCCCAATGGATATTGGAAAATCCAGGGTTTCGGCACTATCGAACGCAATCACCCCCGGCATCGAGCTGGCGACATTGATTCCGGCACCGACAGACAGATCCGAATCGGCGGGACCGTTTGTCGAATAATACAAAAAGAGCGTTGTTGTTTCACCTACTGCCAGCTCCAGGTCCAATTCTGTGTTTGTGGCACCCTGATTCAGCCCGGACGTCGACCAGAAGAAATCTCCTGAGGGTCCCACTGGAGCCAATTGATATTCCGCATCCGGAACAGCAGCCAGGATATCAATGAATGGTGAGACGTCCAGAAAATCAAAGAATCCATCCTGATTGGTGTCTTTTTGACAGACGAAGGGGGGGCCTGGAAAAAAGACCGGAACGTCCAACAGATTGACGGTCAGATCCTGATTGACGTCCCCGAGAAAGACCTGAACATCCACGACATACGTTCCAATCAACTCTGCATTTGAAATGTCGTCATCTGAATCTGCTGGAAAGTAGATGTTGCCGTTGCTATTGGCTTCCAACAGGTCGTGAATTTCACTCAGATCTATTGACCACGTCGCCGAGCCAGAAAAGGCAGTTTCACCGTTGGTAAATGTTGACGTCGTGTTGGTTGAGTAGTTGTATACATTCAAACCCAAATTTGACATTGGCCTGTACAGCTCCGGACTCCCGCTGGAGAGATCGTTGGCACTTGTCAGGTTTCCAGAACCAGTTTCTGAAATTATGTCGCCGCTAAAATTATAAAGGTCGGCGAGGTAGAATCCGGTCAGCGTGCTTCCGGAGGCATCCACGGCCGAGAGCCCGTCAGTCGCTGTTATTGTGATCGTGCCACTCGGACCATCATCATCGCAATTCACTGTTACGACCAGCAGATCTTCTGCCAAGGCAGGCGCTGCCAACAGCAAAAATGCAACTACGACACATGCTGCAAAGCAAACTTGGGTGTATTCAATACGAGTCTTCATCGATCTGCACTCTCCAAAGAAATTTAAAAATGTTCAATCGTAGCCTCAAAATCTACCGGCTGTGTAGTTTAATCGAACTGTCAATTGTTGTTCCGCATCAGCAATTTGTGGCGAAATCAGACCCGTTGTATCTGAAAAGTCATGATGGAAACGAGGAATCAGCATGATCCCGTTGGTGACCACCCTCTGACGCCGCCGCCTTTGAACTATTCATGCCGGTAGAAGACTGCTTCTGCCAACAATGCGTATTTGATTCACGTCGGGGTCCACACATTTGCAAAAAAATTTACGTTTTTCTGGCAATCCGAACGCGGCAGCTGGGGATCAGCATTCAAATCGACGCACCAAGGCAAGGACAAGCAACGAATCGCTAAACCCGGTCGAAGTCAGGTTCGCCAAAAAATATGGAAGATAACTGCCGCCGGTTTTGCAGACCGGATGGACTTTATCCGAGACGCCAAACCGCTTCGGTGAAGTCAACCGGTTGGCTTTGGCCATGGCGGTACATGCGACCGGTTTTGCAGACCGAGAAAAGCTCAGCTGACGAGTTTTCTCGAACGTCAAATTGTAGATTTGAAAGTAGATTCATTACAAATTATCGTTCAAAAAGAAGAAGTGTTTTTGGAGATTTGAGATGTTGCGAACGCACAATTACGTAGTTTTGTGGCTGTCTATATTTTTGATTCCTCATACTATGTTTGCAGACACCATCGCTACCGACGATTATGAAAGTTACTCTCCTGGGCCAGATAGTCTACTGGGACAACCAGTTGGTGGCTTCGGATTTTCAGGCCATTGGCTCTCTCCGACCAATACATTGGGTCTTTCGCTCGACGTGTTGGATAATGGTGGTATCGGCGATCTTGGAAGCCCAAATACGAATGCTGGCAGCTCAGCATTGTTTGCGTCACCATTATCGGTCGAGAACTCACAGTTGTTTATTGCGTTTGATTACAGAAATCTCGGTCTCAAAAACCCGCATAATAACACCAGGCTAGATCTAAACCATTCAAACGACTCAATCGGAAATCGAGTCTTGATCGGTGCTGGAGCTCTAAATGAAGATTTATTTTCAATGATTGTTGAAGAAAACCTACATGGTGGTAGTGGTGTGTTGATTGCCGAGACTACAGTTGGTTCGCTGAGTAATGATGGAGAGCATACTTTGATTGGTTTGCTGGATTCCGAATTCGGCCAGATTGCGATTTGGGTAGACCCTGACGAATCGGATTTTTACAATCCAAACACCGGGCATAACTCAGCAGAGGTAGCGATTACTTGGCTGCAACCTGGGCTCGAACTTGCCAATTTCGTCAGCTACTCATTAATTAGAAACGTTGACGACGATGTTCGCTTCGACAATTTGATCATTGCCAATGACCCTATCAGTGTTGGATTGTCGGTGGAGGGCATTCTGCTCGGAGATGTAAATCGTGACGGCTCAGTTGATTTACTCGATGTAGCCCCATTCGTTGAATTGCTGACGAATGGTGGCTTCCAAGCCCAGGCGGATATCAATCAAGACGGAGCCGTAGACCTTCTCGATGTGGCTCCATTTGTGGACCTGCTCAGTGGAAATTAAGTGACACCGGTGAAGTCATCTGTCGGCAGAAAGTCGAGTCACCGGTGAAGCTCGCGAAAACATAACTGTTCCTTATCGAAACGAGTCATCCCTCAATTATGGATTTTGCTCTCGGGAGATCGCCCTGACTGTTTAAATCAACCTGCTGCTTTACTCTAGGCGAAGAGCGCTCTAAGCATCTTTAGTGACTTGTGTATTTATTTTTTCTATCAGTCGTTTGGTTTTTTGGTTGTTGTGTAAGGAGTGAACCGGCGGAAACCGTTACACAATCCGCTCAAACTATTGGAGTTTTCGATGTTGAATAGAGATAGACATTTTTGTTGCACTGCGATTTGTGTCGCTATGTGTTGTCTTTCCCAGGTTCACGCTAACAACGTGGCAGTTGAAGTTGAAGGAAATAATATTGAAGTATCGGGGGACAATTTCGGGAATTCAATCGTTGTTTCGCAAGCTGCGAACGGAAACATTGTCATCCGAGGCCGAAGCGGCACGACCGTCAACGGTCAAGAACGCCTTGTGATCTCCGGAGTTCCTATTAACGAACTAGAGATTCTCACGTTTGGCGGAAATGATCGGGTTGTACTTTCGGGGTTAGATGCTGGCGAAGTTTCCGTAGATTTAGGAGCAGGTACTGACAGGTTGCTTAGCAATCAAAATCCATGCGCGATTTCAAGAGAGTTGGAGGTATATGGCCGAAGCGGAACGGACATCATTCGCATTAACAATTGGCATATTGATGGTGATTGCGATATCTATGGAAACTCTGGCACGCTTAACTTGCGAATCACCGGAGCGACGGTTGGCGGCGACATCGACGTAGTCGGGCACCAAGCTCGTGACGTAATTCGCGTGATTAGTACTACAGCAACTGGCGAATTGGATCTTGCAACAAACAGTGGCAATGACCGAATTATAGTCGATGATTCCGATTTCAGGTTCATTGATGTCCTTGCGGGCGCTGGAGTTGATCGAATTGACGTGACCGAATCTTCTACGATAGGGGAAGCTTCAATTAATTCGGGTGGCGGCAACGACGTCGTTGACCTGGAAACTCTACAAATTGGCGGCGAGCTGGAGGTAGTTCTGGGTAGTGGCAACGATGATTTGATCGTAATGGATGTCGACGTCTCAATCGACGTAGAATTGCTCGGTGGATCCGGAGTCGATGAGCTAGAGGATCTCGGAATTTCCAGTGGAGGAGAACTGGAAATATTTGGTTTCGAAAATCCGTAATTCGAGACAACAGTTCACTCAAGGTTAGGTAATGCCGTTTTTCAGTTTGAATTACGGCTTTTTCTATGTCTGCGAAAAACATCCGGCAAAATTGCAATCGTTCGAATTACCAAGTCTGGCAGCGAGTGTCCTAGGCCATTTTATGTAACATTCTGGGGCGCTATCCAAGGCTGACATTTACCAACACGATGGTGTCAATCTGCTGGGCATTGAAGAGGTATTTCGGCATTGCTGTTAGATGCCTGACGACGCCGGTTTTGCAGACCGAATGGCGAATGAATGACGACGATTGTATCTCATGACTATGCAAGCCCCCGACAGATTCGAGAACAAACATCCCCGCCTGACCGGATTGAGTTATCAAGGTTACGGCGCTTACTATGTAGATACCCCAAAAGAATCGCTTCAATCCTTTTGCACCGCCAATTATCGAGGCTTTGTTGCAACCTTTCGCTTGAATCAAGATGGAACGTTTCAGCACGTTTGCAATTCACAAAGTTATACAGACCCTGATGCTGAGTATCCATCTGAGTTCCATAATCTGCCATTTATTGAGCAATTGATACACACGAAATTCAAAACCAAAATCCAAAGAATTGAAAATGGTATTCTGACTGGGGATTTTTCAATTCCATTTAAAGCTAGCCATTCATCAAACGGCAGCTCATGCCATGTTTCTGTACCCTTTTACAATAGCATAGTTTGTGAAGATTGGACTGTTTGGTCGATCACTGATACCCGATACGATCCGAAGTTTGAGGATCGGATGGAACGCATGGGACGCAGCCTAAAGTGCATTGTCGAAAGTTGGAAACCGAAAGGCAGCGTATAACAACTAGGAATCGAAAACGTCTTAAAAGTCTAGTTTAAAAGGTCTTGGTAAGAGACAAACAACGATCCACGAATCGCTGTTAAAGAGCAAAGTTAACTTCCGAAATTTGCCGCCAAGTAGTTCGACGGTTATCCTGATGTTAAAATTCGTTTCCGGCGGTCAAATGGCTTCAATCTGAATCGTCGGAATCCCGAATGGCTGAAAACGATTATGGGCGATCAAATGAAAAACGGCAAAGATATCAACGGGGCACTATGATCGCAGGCTTAGCCGTTATTGGATTGGTTGTTGTGGGTGTTGGGTCGATAAGTGCGGCTTTTTTCTCGCTTGTCGGCTATTCCGATTTCGTGGGCGGTGGGATTTTCGCACTGGCGGCCGCGTTGGCTTTCGGACAACTACTTGGAGGGTTGTTCCGCAATTAAAGCTCACCGGTGAAGTCAACCCGAATGCACCAAGATTCGGCACTTAGCTGACACCGGTCAAGGCAACTAGCTACTCAAACTGAGCGTTTCTGAATTTGATCAGTCTGATAGCGTGTAAAAACTGGGTTTACCAAAGAAAAAGGTTCCCTTAATTGGGTGGTGCCTAAACCTCCCGGGAACCCGAAGATGCAATGTGACCAAATTCCGAAGTTTTTGCAATCGACATTTCGTTCTCAGAGTCGTTGGTTCAGCCGAATTGGCTTCAATCATTTTCGATTTTTGATTGTGGCACTGTTGATCAATGCTCGGCCAACCAAGCTATCACATCTTGCCAGTGCTATTCCCAATCAAGGTCACCGAACATCCCAGGCGAGGTTTCTATCTTCTGATTGGGATGCTCCTGGTGTTCTTGCATCTCAAGCTGAACGAATCATCCATCAGATGATGCCCGGAAAACGAGAAGCGATTTACTTGTTGATTGACGACACGCGGATTCGTAAACGTGGAAAGAGAATGGATGCTATCTCCAAGATCTGGGATCAGAAAACCCATTCGTTCATGCGCGGTCATATCGTTGTCACCGCAGCGATTTACTTTCGTGGCGTCACGATTCCTTGGGCGATCGAACTCTGGATTCCCAAAGCCCACGCTGGTTCAAAATACCGCAAGCTGACCCAAATCGCCGTCGATCTGATCAAACGGTTCCCCAGGCTCGGTGACACGAAAGTTCGTGTTCTCTTTGATGCAGCTTACCTTGCAATCCACGTCACCAAAGCCTGCGAATCACGGGATTTCAAGTGGTTCTCGGTTGCCGCCCGCAATCGCAACCTGTTTCGTCGTGGCAAGAAAAAGCAAATCAAAGAGTTGGCTCCAGGAGTCCTACGTTATCACGGCCACTGTATTCGTGTTAAGCGAAGTCGTGGCTGGCGTTGGATGCGAATCGCGTCGGTGATTGGAGCCCTCGGCAAGACAGGTGAGGTTCGACTGGTCTGCTCCAAACGCAGCGGTCCTTCAAGCAAGGAGTTGCTTTCAGTCGTCACCAACGAAATCAACATGAAACCACGCGACATTGTCGTAACTTACGAGAAGCGATGGAATATTGAAGTTCTGTTTAAGGAGTTGCGAAATTCACTGGGACTTGGCGAGTATCAGGTATTGAGCAGAACCGCGATCGAGCGGCACCTGCACTTGAGTTGCCTTGCCCACCAAACGCTGACCCACCAAGCCATCATGGAAGAAGGTGCACAAGCCAAGCAGGAAAACAAGGATGTGATTCTGCCAACTCTCAATCAGCAAATTCAAAAGTTCCGGCAATGCGTCAATCGTGATCGAACCAATCGTTTAATCAATCGGATAAAGGATAAGAAGTTGAAATCAAAACTACGCTCGTATCTACTCAAAGAGGCCGCTGTCGCGGCCTAAAAAACGCTCAGTTTGAGTAGCTAGGTCTTGTCACCTGTATCATTGCTCTAATATTGGCGTGCAACCAACCATCAAATCCGGTGAAGTTGACCAAACTGTAAAGCCACGAGAACACCTTATGAAATAGTTCCGTTCTTTAATTTGCCATAGATGGCAAAAATAATCCAATATTTCAGCTGAGCTTTCGAACTTCCAAATTTAGGCAATTTGAAAGGACAGATGGAAAAACAAAAAAGACTATCTACTTTTATTAATGATTCTGTAAAAGATAGCATCTTTTCCAAAATGGAAGGCAAAGAGCTTTCCAATATGCTACGCGACCCTTCTATCTCAATATGGCACATTCATCATGTTCGCGCTGACGCAGCATTATTGCTTCGATCAAGAACTGACTTGAATGGTCTGGTCATGAATTGGTTTTTGCCTTTGATCAAGTTGTTAGATAAAGCGATTGACCAAAAAACTACGAAGCAAACCCAAGTTTTGTTTTCGCCCGGAAAATCGATACGAAGGAAGGTTGTTGAGTTGATCGAACAATCTCAACGCTCTGTCTTGGCCTGTATCTACACTTTTTCAGAGCCAATAATCGCTGATGCTTTGATTTGAAAACATAAATCGGGAGTCGAAGTTAGGCTAATCACGGACGATCGTACCGTCGTTTTCAGCGGCAGCTGCATCAAAGAGCTGTCAGAAGCGGGAATTGACATCAAACATGACACACCAAGGCGTTTGATGCATAATAAATTCGCCATTCTAGACTCAAACGTAGTAACCGGCAGTTACAACTGGACCAAGTCAGCATCGAACAACTTCGAAAACGCGATTGTATTGCGGACAGAGTCAATTGCCAAGAAATACACTAACGAATTCGAGAGGCTTTGGAGTATTTGCCAACGAATCGACTACGGCACAATGACCAAACATAAAGGATAGCAAATTGTTTAATGAAGAACCTGTAGACACAGACGGAAACTCGTCCCAAGGATTTAGTGAGTGGTTCACGGAGTGGATTGCTGATGGCTTTTTCGAGAAAGTCAGAGATGGGATGTTTTGGTTGTTCTGTATCGGTGCGGCTTTCTTGTTCGCAAGGATTCTTTGGCCCAAGGTGGAGTCGTTCTTTAAATGGTATTTTGTGGAAAGGTCAATAAGTCAAAAAGGAATTCAACGCGTCGAATCTAAATGGAATCTACCGGTTATTTACGAAGCAATCGAGTCAGCAAAAAGGGAAGTTTTAATTTTACAAACTTGGTTTCCAAATTGGCAACAAGATATGGCGGCGTGGACTGGGCTTCTGCATCACCTAGGAAACAACGTTTCTTCGGCAGAAAAAAAGCGATTCAAAATGCGAATCTTGTTGATTCACCCCACCCTGTATCCGTCTCGCCTATGGTCTAGGCAGGATTTTGCGGACGCCCAAATGCAGGGGAGCGAAGCCTACAGCATCAAGAGAATTGGTAAGATTCGTGAGTTTGTAGAAAAATTCGCCGAAGCCGAGATTGATATGGCAGTTGGTTTTTACTCGAATCTGCCGTTTGGTCCGGCTTACGTGGTAGACGGAGTGGCCTACTGGGGTACTTTTTTGGCCGACAAGGATGCGATGAACGGGCATATGTTTGTATCTAGCACCGATTCTTCGATCGGCTCGGACGTTCTGAGTTCGTTTAACAGAACATGGGACGTTCGAACTCACGAACTGACACCGAGGTTGGAAAAATTCGAAGATTTCGAAGACGAAGCTAACTTGCAAAACTTTAAGGCCCTTCAACGACATTTGAGCGAGTTCGACGTAGTATGCAAATTAAAACCTTCTGACTATGAAAACGACGCCGAAAAACTGGCCGTCGCAAAAATTGACCAAGCCCTAGCCAGCAACTCACAAGTCGTTGTGGTGATGCGACACGCATCGACTTACTTCAATGAAAGCGGAATCTTTAGTGGGCAATTGCCAGTGCATATTAGTCAAAACGGACTTGATCAAGTAAACGAGCTTAAAGACTTGGCTCCAAAGTTAGCAAATGAAGCATGGGCAAATCTTTATTGCTCCCCGGCTGACCGGACTCGAGAAACACTTGAAGAACTAGTAGGCGGCCGAGATATAAGCGCATTCAGCGAGCTAGGTGAAAGGCATGTCGGCATTTTTGAAGGTCGTACCAAAGTGAAACAAATTGGAGTCAAGGCTTTGGCGAATGAGTATGATAGAATTTGGGATTTCAACTATCGACCAGACTTTGGGGAAAGCTACGGCTGTGTTCTAGAAAGGCTAGTTGGATCCGAATTTTTATCGGGAATTTTGTCCCGGTCGAATAAGAGACGTTCGAGCAATACGCTTATCTGTACTCATGAAGGTGTGATGAAGCTGCTTGTCTTGGCATTAGATGACCAAACACCAAATTCGGATAACATCGATAAACTCAACGATATCCGCGATATCGAGATAGAGAATTGCGAATTGATTGTAATGGCACGACGCCCTTAATCACGATTTCCGGTATCGAAAATGGAATGCTGACCCATCGAACCATTTATTGGACGACAAGAAGATTTTGACACGTGCGGAGGCCTATTTTGAACAAAATGCGATAGGAACAGCAAAGATACTGAACCGACATCAACCAGGATGGGGCCGTGAACTTGCTAGATGTTGGTCCATTTGTGGACATTCTGACCGGTGGCTAATACACCGGTTTTGCACACCGATTGGACTTTATCCGAGACGCCAAACCGCTTCGGTGAAGTCACCCGAACGGAGATTACCAACTCAGGCTGTTGAAATCGAAATCTGTTGCGATGTTGAACTAGCTGCCGGTCGAGCCATCAGCTCAAACCAAAATAAAAAGTCTCCGAATCTTTCTCGAATTATGTCCTCAATTCTCTCGCATTCAGCAACCAGTAGGGATTAGCAGACAACTCGGCGATTTGTTGATCTGATTGTTGAGTCAGTTTTGACAGCTATCGGGAGAAAAAGATGATTCGAATCCTCGTATTTTCGCAACTGGCGTTTTTTGCAACTGGACTATGGAGTGTAGCGACTGGCCAATTGCAAAGCCAGCTGTTTTCGGATCGCTTAATTGAGGCAGACTACTGGGACGACGAATTGAAAATTCTTTCTGCGGGTATGGGATTCGACAATATTATCGGTGTGCCTGACAACGATTTCGAAACGGTACTTGATGC
The DNA here is from genome assembly GCA_965263475.1 of Mariniblastus sp. GTDB lineage: Bacteria > Planctomycetota > Planctomycetia > Pirellulales > Pirellulaceae > Mariniblastus. The sequence continues at coordinate 3,378,304 of OZ253677.1, read as the reverse complement.
CATGGGCACGTGGTACGCGGAGCCGGATTGCGTCGGGGCAAATGGGCCGTTGTTCAGCACAGTGACCAGCACAGCCATTGAGCTCGTCTCTCGAGGCTTTGCAGACTATGACGACGGTTTGCCAATCGTATTTTCCTGGCCCGTTTTGAGTTCAACGGTCAATCCAGAGGATTTCCTTTTTACACTCAGTAATGGCGAACAGGTCTTTCCTAATTGTGTTTCCATGACACCGAACTGGGAACTGAACGAACGTAACACGATTGCCGCATTTGGTGATTTTGGCAACCGTGGAATCGGAAACGAACCTGGCAAATTATTCCCTGTCAGGCTTGATATCGTTGACGACGGAACACCCTTGTTATTCGCAGGACCCAGCGGCGTCCAAAGCGGAGTTGGGCTTTTTTGGGAAACCAATCAATCTGCTTATGATTCAGGACCCGTTTTAGCCGGTGCAAAATTGAACCACGTGGGGAGTGCAGCTAACGGCGAAGGCGGGGTGACACTGCTGGAATTGGCTCTATTACCCAATGACGAATTCGCACTGTATGGCGGTGGTGACTTTCGAATCCGCATTCTCACAACCGGAGGATTCTCGCCCGACGGTTTAACCAGCGTCACTCCGGATCAATTCGAAGACTTCTTTCGACTTCATGGTTCGGGGGCCAATGGGCAAACCATCTTGCTGACGGATGTGAACGTAGACTATCAGCTGCAGGGTGGGACTCTCCGAGTAATTGGACTGTCAGACCTTGGTCGGCCAGCGGGCAACAACGTAAGTTACGACGATTGTTATGTTGAAGACAGGGATAACTACATTGACATTATCCTGGAGGGTGATGAAGACGCAGCACGGTCATTGACCCATGTCGAGATCCCAGCTGGTCAGGACGGCTACCTGCAATTCTATAACCCCGGAGGACCGGGGCCGGAACCCTTTCCGGGTGTTCGCTACTCTGCACCCGGCCCGCCAGATCTTCAACCCATCATCAATGCGCTCGACAATCCAATGCGTGTTTCGTACTGCTTGTGGGGCGATCTAAATGATGATGGCAATGTCGATTTGCTCGATGTCGCACCATTTGTCAACGCCATTATCGCTGGAAGTTTCGTTTGCGAAGCAGATATCAACGAAGACGGAAACGTCGATCTCGTGGATGTCGCCCCGTTTGTTGACATTCTGAACGGCGGCTAAGTGCCACCGGTGAAGTCAACCGGTTTGAGAAAGTTATCAGAGACGAGTTTTGGAAATTCATGCTCGAATTGCAGCGCTGCAAACATCGCTAGGGCAGGCAAGCGAAGCAAGGGACTCGATCACAAGGGGATTGAAACTTGGGGAAAGGTTGCTTGAATCACCGAACGGCTTAGATAAAACCGAGATAGTGCGGCAGCTTGTTAGTTTGAAAAATTCCTGTGGACAGCTAGAGATTTTTTGCGACGATCACGACAGTGCATTGGTCGCGTTCGAATCCGCTATCGAGCTGGTCGACAACCATGGATTGTCGACGAAATTGTCGAGCGAATTGATTCAAACCATGTTTATGGCTGGCAGAACGTTGGCGGAAACATCCGATTATGAATCGGCGAAATCGTATCTCGCTTCCGTTTTGAAATTGTCGAACCTAGAACAGTCAAACTCTCAGTTCGACGTGGCGAAAGCATTAAATGAGATTGCACTAATTCATAAGCGCAATCTTGAATTTGAGAATGGGGAGTCTGCACTTCGGTTAGCAATCGAAATTCACGAAGAGATGACGCCTATCATTGCAAGAAAACCTGACGTCCTGATGAACCATGCGGCCGCACTTAACAATCTAGGCAATACATTGGCGGCACAGAGACGTTGGCAGGAAGCGGAGTCACAGCATCGTAAAGCTGTAAGTATTGTCGAGTTGCTTGTCGCAAATTCTCCAGCAACGGTCTTGTATTCCGCCAATTTACTTTCCATGAAGAATGCATTGGGATTAGATTTGAAAAACCTTGGGCAATTAGAACCGTCAATTCAGATCTATGAAGAAGCAATTTCGTTTGCGAAAAATCTAGATGAAAAACAGTACAACCCATTAACTGTATTGAACTTGGTCAAATGCCATAACAACCTTGCCAATTTGCTAATTGGAAAGACCAATGATCTGGCATCTGCTGAATTGCATTTAGATCGTTCCATTTTTTTGACAGATGATGTAAACGAAATTTCAGGACCTCAAACCGGTGAGTTGCTATTCTCCCGAAGTTATGCATTTGACCGATTGGCAAAAATTGCAGAGTTAAGACTTGATTCAGATTCTGCTGTTGCTAACTCGGACAGGGCCATTGCCGAAGCTCAGAGATTGATCGAGGCATTCCCGGACAACCGACGTTATGTAGGAAACCTGATCAGCGTTTTGTGCCAAAGTGATCGTGTGGGCAAACAATTTGGCCATCTGCATCGGTCATTCAAAGCGTCGCAGAATTTGTTCCAATTGGATGAGTCAGCGCGCGGTACTCGGTATCAAATGAAGCTAACTATCGAATTGCACAAACTTTGCGTCGCGAGCAATTCTTCCGACTTGGCCGAACAAGTGTTTCTCTTATTACAGCAGCTATTTCGTCGTCTCGAGAATTTTCAAGATTTTGACATCAAAAAGTTGCCTCAAGAGGTAACAACTGAACTTGAGCAACTTGGAATCGTACGTCAGCCGTACCAACTAGGCGGAGATTGATTGTTTGTATTTGCAGGCAACAGGCCTATTTTCTTTTTGGCCCAAACTGGGCCGACTGCAAAAATAAGAATTGAATCGGCGCACCAAAATTTCCCCAATTGGTGCGGCCGATCTAAACGACGTCAAATTTCATGGACGTCACAACTGTAGCTAACTTTAATCTAACAAAAAGTCTCGGACACCGCCGTAGACGAATCGCTTCGTATGGAGAAGCCGGTTTGCCTACTATGAGCCACTCAACAAATCGACAAATGGTTCGACGTCAAGCAAATTCACGAAGCCGTCTTCGTTCAAATCCGCTTTCAACGAATAATCCCCATTGGTAATGAAATCAATGAACGGAGATACGTCCAACAAATTGACTTGTCCATCACAATTGATGTCGCCAGGGATTTGTGGTTCGGCGTCGATCGCCACACGAGTTATTACCGTTCCTGATTCTTCATGTTCGGTAAAGACTCCAAAACAGTCCTGGAAGTTTGTCGATCCAGAGACCGCCAAAAAGTAGCTGCCAGCGGGCAAGCTATCAAAATTTAACTCACTTTGCTCTGAGCCATTGGCGTCATTGTTTTCTGTGATTAAGTCTCCGGAGGTATTGAATAACGCGATATGCGTATCCACCTCCGACGTCAAATTTGTATCGATCGTCAGGTGGCTCGATTCATTAACTTGCAGATTGAAGAAGAAGAATTCGTGGGGATTTATCGCGCGAGTATCCGTCTCCACATAGCCTGGGCCGGTTGTAATGAATGATCCGACGGTTGCTGGAGTTTCTGAGTTTATATTTACGTTGGCAAAGCCGCCGAGCGTGGAGTTGGTCGTTACCGCGAAGTTATCTTGGAAGTCGGTATTGAACCCACCAAGTGCAAGGTAATAGGTTCCCGCGGGCAAATCAGACAGACAGGTCAGTTGGCTTTGTAGCCCAAATCCTCCGTCATCGTCCGTTGCAATGATTAAACCCTGAGCGTCATACAGCCCAAGTTCTGTATCGAAAACACTCCCGTTGGTGTCAATCGTTATGGGGGAAACACCGTCATACTCAATCTCAAAAAAGTCGACCGAGCCGGGCTGAGACTCATAATCGAAGGATGTTGAAAAGCTTGTGCCCGCCAACACAAACGATTGTTGAATAATAGGTACCTCAGCTGTGCTAACGTTTACATTCACGTCTCCGGGCGTGAACGAATTAGAAATTTGCTGCACGAGAAATCCATCGCTGAACGAAGTGTTGAAACCGGCAACTGCCAAATAGTAAGTGCCCGCTGACAGATTGTCGAAAACAAGTTCACTGTGTCGGTTCGGTGGATCAATGTCGTCGTTTTGTCCCAGCAAGATGCCTTCTGCATTGAAAAGCGCGATTTCAGTGTCCGTAGAATCTGGCGTTCCAAATGTATCCAGTTTCAATTCACTGACGCCGTCGTAAACAATTTCGTAGAATAAAAACTCATCCAATAATTCATGCTGATCCAAGAAATCGACGTTCGTTTCGCTAAATTCGACTGCCTGCGGCGAGATTGTTGCAGTGATCGGAATGATCTGCATGCCATTGAAAACCGCCAGGTTGCCGGGAGCTCTTCCAACGATTCTCAGAAAGACAGATCCACCGGACTGGATTTGGAATTGCTGGCCGTTGTCGAATGGAGTGTCGTTCGAAAAAGACGCGTTAACGACTTTCGCCTGGTTTTCGCCCGTCGCATCATCAGCAAAGATGTCGAAACTGTTCGGTGCGGATCCAACGTTCCAGTCATGGTGGTAGGTGTTAAAAAGATACTTTCCACCAGGCAAATCGTTGATTTGAATGCCGATGGTTGCCGCCCCGGAAGCACCAATCGAATCTCTTAACAGGTTTTGTAAAGGTCCGGGTGGAACATTGTCATTCAAAATTCCTCGATCCCGAAAGCCACCGTTGGAGTCAACTGTTGTAAAGGCATTGATAAAAACGCCATTGGCAATAGTCAAAGCAGATACCGGACCATTAAAATTATGGACCAAACTGGAATCCGAAATCTTGAAAAATCCTTGCTCGGTTACGTTACCGCCAGCCGTAAACTCATCGACATCGACGCGAATTGCCTGAGCGGACAAGTTCGGCGCGACTGAAATCAAAAAAACTGCGGCCGTCAAAAATTTGAAAAACATCTCTATTTCTCCGTTAAGAAGCTGTTGTGTATGAACCCGGACCCAGGGACGGTCCATCGCGTATTGCTACGTGGCGTTTTTAGGTCTGTTATTTAAGAGATGATCAACCCGGGTTCGAATCCGCCATGGTCAAATGAATTTCTGCGGGTCCGACGCGCAACGCTGTTTGGGTCTATTAAGACAAACGTTTTTTAGACGACTTGGAACAGGTTAGGCACTATCATGAGATGAATTCTTAGGTCACCCGTTCAAAAGTCAGGAATGAATGAACCAGGACGACGTAACTGCGTGGATTGAGTCCGCTGGAAAAGGTGATGATCTGGCGGCCTATCATCTTTGGGAGCATTGTTTTCCCAAACTATTGAGGTATGCGCAAAAGAAATTGCCCGACCGATTGCGCCGGGCGATGGATGAAGAGGATGTAGCCTTAAGTGCGTTAAAAAGTTTTTTTTCTGCGAACCAACGAGGAGCGTTCCCGGATCTGGCATCCAGAGACGACCTGTGGAAATTATTGGCATGTATCGCTGCCCGCAAAGCGCAAGCTCGTGTTCGCCATGAAACTCGAAAAAAAAGAGGTGGCGGGTTTGTTCAAGGAGAGTCCATATTTATTACAGGTGGTCAATCTGGAGACCCAACGCCCGGAATTGCAGGAATTGAAAGCTCGGCCTTGAACCCAGAATTACTCGCCCAATTTTCCGACGAGTTTGAAGCTCTTATGAACGCGTTATCCGACGACACTCAACGAACCATTGCCATTCTAAGAATTGAAGGTTATGCCGTGGCGGAGATATCCGAGCGAGTGGCGTGCGCGGTCAGAACGGTCGAACGGAAACTCAATCTGATCCGTCGCACTTGGACTGAAGTCTTACAAAACGAATTCAACAATGATTAACGGCAGTCAAGATCAGAAGCAGAATGTGAAAGACACCACTGATTTGAGTCTGTCACAGCTGCAAAAACTGGAAAGGATTTGTGAGCAATTTGAAGAAGACCAACAAACTGGAAAGCAAACAGGCCTTGAACATTATCTCTTGAAGTTTGTCGGCCTTGAGCGAGACACACTTGCACGTGAGCTGATTGCGCTGGATTTAGAGTATCGGATGTTACGTGGGGAAACGCCATGCAAAAACGACTATTCTGAATTTGGCGAAGATACTGTTGAGTCTGCGTTTGCATTCCAGCCTACCGAATCCGAAAAAGGGCGCAAGAAAGACAATCAATGCTGGTTGGGCGAGACATTTGGCGTTTACAAGTTGATTGAAAAGATTGGCGAAGGAGGTATGGGATCAGTCTATCGAGCTATCCAAGAAACCCCGGTCAAACGTGATGTCGCATTAAAGGTCATCAACAGCCGAATCGCTTCGCCAGCGATCATCGAGCGATTTCAACGAGAGCGAACTGCCATCGCGGCCATGGACCATCCCAATATTGCGAAACTGTTCGACGCGGACGCTACGGCACAGGGCATGCCCTATTTCGTCATGGAATTGGTACGGGGAATCAACATTTTCGAATATTGCAATCAACAGCGAATGGGAATTCAAGACCGTTTGGAATTGTTCATTGAAGTTTGCCACGCAGTTCAACACGCGCACCAAAAAGGAGTTATTCATCGCGATTTGAAGCCAAACAATGTGATCGTATCGGTAGTTGACGGTAAGGCGACGCCCAAAGTCATCGATTTTGGATTAGCGAAGGCGGTCGAAGATAAGGGTAGCATTCGTGATGACGGCACAGCCATTGGAACGATCATGGGAACGTTTCAATACATGTCGCCTGAACTAGCTAGTACTGATCAAAAGCATGTTGACACCAGGTCCGATGTCTATTCGCTTGGCGTAATTTTGTACGAGTTGCTGACGGGGAGAACTCCGCTGCCAAAAGAATTTTTAAGTCGTCAGTCCCTGTATGAAACACTCAAAGCTATTCGCGAGTTGGATCCGACGTTGCCTAGCCAACAGGTGGATCTTCGCAGTCAGGATTTGCCGCCGGATCAAAACGTTTTGAGTTGGGAACGCCAAATCCGCGGAGATCTGGAAGTTGTTGTCTCCAAGACCATTGAAAAAGACCCTGTTCGTCGCTTTCAAACCCCGCGGGAACTGGCGGAGGATCTAAAACGTTATTTGCATAACGAACCAATCATTGCGCGGCCAGCATCACTGGTTTATCGACTTCAAAAATCTTTCCAACGAAATAAGTTTGCGTTTATTGCTTTGTCATTGATAGCGATTGTTGTCGCCGTTGGAACAAGTGTAAGTGTTTGGCAGGCCATACGTGCAACCAAAGCGGAAAAAGACTCAGCGGAACAACTTGTGCTTACTCGCGAAGCACTTGATGCGATGTCCAGTCTTGTCATCGATGAAGTGCTCGCCAGTCAAGAAGAAGTCACCGATTCGATGAGAAAGTCGCTCATTGATTCACTTGAGTTGTACGAAAAACTTGCCAGATTGACAGGTAACGACCGGGAAACGCGCACAAGTATCGCCGCCGCGAATTTGCGAATCGCTGAAATTCATAGTCGCCTTGGAAGTGACGACTTGGGCATCCAGCATTACTCTACTGCAGCCAATTTGTATCTCGATTTGGCGGAAGAATTTCCCGATGACGTGGGCTATGCGTCTAGACTCGTCGAAACGCTGGGTGAGTTGGCGACCGCTGAACTGGTGGCAGGAGACCTCGAAGCGGCTGAAGGGCACTGTTTGCAATCAGAAAATGCCAACGAAAAATTGAAGCTGCGATTTGGTAAATCGTCGGAGTTTTGCGAGAACAAAGCAAGTATTCTCTATACGTTGAGTTTAATTTGCGACGAACAAGGTAAAGATGAACGCGCTATTGAAATAATGGCAACCGCGATAGCAAATCAGCAAGATTTAATCAATCAATTGACGCCTTCATCTGTTCCGAGTCGAAAGTCATTGGCGTTGCTTGCCAGCATGATTCAGAAGAAAGGCTATTTTTATCGGCAACTGGGTGATTTAGAACGGGCTCGATCGAACTATCGCGATGCCATTCAGATACTAGAGCAACTTGCGGCGGCGGGGCCATTGCAATCTGGCGAGCAGTTGCGTTTAGGCGTGTTGTTGAATGATCTTGGAGTTACCTACATTTTGACTCGGGATTTCCAGCAAGCCGAGTTGCTTTCCAAACAAAGTCTTGAAATTCGAACGGATGCAATGGAGCGATTTCCACATCGCATCGATCATCTCGCATGCCTGGGTAGCAGCCAATTGAATATGGGAAACATTCATAGGCAACAAGATTTGGCGGAAGAATCTTTAGCGTACTACGCGGACGCGGTGGATACACTGGAACGCGCTCGCAAACGCAGCCCAAATTATTCGTGGGGATTGATTCTCCTGGAAGCGGTCTACCGATGTCGAACTGAATCGCACATTGCACTCGACCAATATGATGCAGCGCTTGAAGACATAAACCGTCTCGACGATTTCTTGCAAGCTCAACACCCTGACAAAGCGTTGCCGATTCGCAATGTCGTTCGGCGCGCTTATGTTCTGGCACATCTCGGACGAATCGAAGATGCGAATAGAATCGTGGAAGAATGGGAAGCAAAATTTGGACAGAATCATCGTTTGACTGGCGAATTCTCCTATTTTGCCGCATCCACAAAGGCTGCTTTATCAGAAATCGCGCCAAAGAAGTATAGTGCAGACGAAGCGATTCGTTTTCTTGAATTAGCGATACAAAACGGCTTCCAATATTGCGACGTGCGCGAGCGGTCTTTTCATGAGGACCCAGATTTTGATTCTTTGCGAGATCATCCAAGGTATGACGAGTTGCTAAAACTTGGCACCAAGACCTATGCCGGAAGTGATCGAGATCCGTAGTTGCTGACAAGTTGTTTTTGTCGGCGGTAGCGGATTTAAGATGCTCTCTTCAAATCACCAAAGCGTGAACGACGGTCAATCTTCGCTTACGCGTCGGGTCACAAATATCTTTTTACACTCCGTGTCTGACTTTGAATTTCTTTTTGGATGGCGGTTCACGTTTCTGTTTGAACATTTTATGGGTAGGCGTCAGTGGATGCCAAGGCTAATCCACTGATTCGCCAGCCCAATCCAACCCGAAGTCAAACAATTCTCAAAAGGAAAAAAAACATGTTTTACAAAGTACTGACAACGATGGCCATCGCTGTTGCCACAATGGCAAACGCGAACTTATCGACCGCCGATACGACTAGAGTCTACGTGCGCAATAACAAAGGAAATCCAGTCGCGAATGCCAAAGTGATTCTGAGTTCCAATGAGCGAGTTTTCCTAACCGATCAAAAAGGCAAAGTGAAACTGCGATCAGTACCGCGTTCAAGTTTCGTCCTGATCGTTGACAAGAATGGATACGCATCATTTAAAAAAGAATTTGATTTTACTAGGAAACGACAACACTCGATCCATGTAACCCTAGACAAAAAACACGAGCATATTCAACCACCTACCGTTCCTCCCAGTAAAAAGACTCAAATAAAAAGCCTGCACAGCTCATTCAGTTTATACGGGTCGAAATACTGGAGATTGGTGGCTGGAGATGGCGATGTCTGGACCGACAAGAATAAATTTACTCATGTGAGCATGGAACTTGATGTAAAGCCCAAGGGCCCAGCTGCAACGGAACTTGAGTTGTCCGTGAAGTACCAAGTCTGGGAAGGAAGCGGCGGCGATGGGACGCTTTTTCAGGGAGTCCATAAACAACGACTACCATTCACTGTACCAGCAGGAATGAAAATTGTCGGACTTCAAGCCGAGCATTCCAAAGTCAGATCGAGAAACGCCCTAAAGTTCAAAAACAACTTCTTTCGAAACGGCAAAGTCCATGGTGCTCAGAGCCATCAAACACCGGCAGACAGTTTCGTCAAGAATCTGAACTATACGATTGACAGTTTCCGATTTGACAATGAAGACATCGGACTATCCGGAACCCTGCATATCTTGGTGCATCTTCAAGAGCGATGATTTGCTGTAAATTTGCTGTAAATTTGCTGGACGTTGCACCGTTCATCGAAGCCATCAGTACTGGTACATTTGTTTGCGAAGCGGAAATCAACGAAGATGGCGTTGTCAATCTCCTAGACGAAGGTCCATTTGTCGTGCTGTTGTCTACCAGTTAGGCGTCCAACGACGCCCGGTTCACACTTGCGTTAATCCTATTTGAGATCCACATCAAAAAAACGAAGAGTTTTGTCACTTGGCTGAAGTCACTTTCGCTAAGTATTCGCCGTTTAACGCCACTGATGGGAAATGGATTCTCGGACGAGCAAGGAGGCGGTCCGTCCGTCTTTTATACCATTACTTCAATAACTGCCATTGCTGAGCCGGCATCAGCATTGGTGGTATTTTCGACTTTGGCTTTTGCTTTGTCCTTTCGCAGGAGATAGTCCGACGGGGACAAAAAACGCCTGTCGACAGACAATTGTCCCCGCCTCGAAATGGCTTATCCGCCGCTTAGGATATTAATAAAGGGGTAGACATCGCTGAGGTTGACGAAGCCATCCTGATTGATGTCACCTTCTATCTGAAACAGCCCATTGTTGATCAGATCAACCAGTGGACCGACATCCAAAAGGTTAACAGCACCATCCAAGTTGACATCTCCGAACAGCACCGGCACACCGCTAATTTGCAAGCGGACGATGTCTACCCCGTCTTCGATAACTCCAAATGAATCAATGGTGAAGCCTGGATTCAACCCGACGACTTGGAAATCATCCGCTGCCATCGTGCTGTCGTCCAATGCCGTTATGCTGTCGGTGATAATCAAGTCGAATACGTGCGTTCCAGCACTGGGAACAAAGTCAAACTCGGCAATGATCTCGCCGCCCAAAGTCGCTTCAGCGGCTACCAATGTGGAATAGGTACCTGGCTCTCCCACGGTTGAAGTTGTTATGCGATTGGTTCCTTGAAGCTGAAACCGTAAATCACCCGATTCGCCCAATGACAAAAACTCCGTCACCAAATGACTCGAATTCAATTCGACTAAACCGGATACCATTGATTCGGTACCCATTCGTTTTTCTCCAACTTCGAGCGAAGCGGTCGCAAAAGAAGTTGCCGTCATTTTCAATTGACCGTCTACTTCAATATCAGCACCGGTCGTTGGCATCGCGCTATCTGCATCGTTGTGGACTCCGATACGCGTGCGATCGTCGACTGCAAATTCCGCTACGTTGTCCAACACTAGAGATCCAATGCTGGACATCGTTGTACCGGCAAATACATTGTTGTCGCTATCTGTCCGCAAAAAGGCGACATCCAAGTTGTCAGCAACGCTTAAGTTGGTCACATCGCGCACTTCAGCACTACCGTTGACGGTGATAGAGCTCGGTACCGATTGCGTATTGGAACTGACACTGTAAAAACCAATATCGAAATCACATCCGATAGAAACCGTACCAATATTGTTCAGGATTGCGGTGGCCGTACATGAAGCCGTTCCCGCGTAACCACCATCAAGCCCGTTATTCGCCACCTCGAAATCTTCTCCAATGAATAAATTACCACTAATGTTACTGATCAGCAGGTCAGCATTTGTATTCAAAGTTGCGTTGGCTTCGGAATTCCCCCTACGTGTTTTGGCCAGTTCTAAATCCTCAAAAATACTGACGTTTTCGGCGTTAGTAATTGAAACATCTGCATCCGTGGTCTGATTCGAGTTGCCGTAGGTCGCATTCATGGGCTCATCCGTCCCTCCTGCTTCGAGTGTCCCCATATTTACCGTCGCGACATTTTCGAGGGACAACGAACCCGTGGCAGCCAAGACTTGATCGCCACCACCAATCGTATTGGAAACGAGCGTTTCAAAGCGTGCCTGATCACCGACTTCAAATAGATCGGCGTTGCAGACGGTCAGAATCCCATTGCAAGTTTGGTCACCGATGGCAGCGTCTCGAACCAAACTGGCTATGACCAGATCACGCTCTATATCAATACTGACGCCATTGGATTCCAACGTACCGTCACCACCGTTACGCATGTCACCGACGGTTGCTTGCAATAACTGCAGAGACCCGGTTGTCGCTGTCGCGGTTCCTCCGTTGGCAATCACAGCGTTTGTCGTTGGCCCCGGTGTGCCGTTGTCCCAGTTCCCGGGTGCAAAGAAGTCGCCACTGACGACCGAAAAACGAGTTTGAAGGTCGGTAACGGTTGCCGTGCCAACGGCGTCGCCAACCGTCGATTCACTGGTCGGCAAACAAAACATGTCACTTTCTGATCCAGATGTGTCAAGACTGGATATCGTTCCGCAGCCAGCTCCCCAACCTGTTGCAATGCCCAGTTCTGTATAAACGCCTTCGTTCCAATTCAATTGTGCGATGTTGTTAAATGGAGTAAACCCCCAATTGTCATCGATGGTGCCGTCCCAGTTTAACGGTATATCGAATCGAGTATTGGCTGAATTCACGACAGTTCTGGCGTTCCAATCAGCGGGGAGATCCTGCTGCGTCCAGAATGACATACCACCGGGATTCTCTGTCCAGGTTTCAATATTCAGTTGATCCCTGGACGTGTCGACAATTCCGGTCCAGTGGGGGCCGTCCGGATCATTGAATTCGACGAAATAGAGCTGAGCGTCGCAACGAATTGAAAGACTTATGATGCACAGAGTCGACAGAATGAGGCCGATTACGGCCTTGGGTTTTATATACATGAGATTTCCTGAAAGTTGTCGGCTTACCAAAAAAAATGGAATGGCATTGGCCGGATTCGATTCATCGGGTGATCATGACGGGACCTGATTAAGGCCTCGCTTGCGGTTTTTTAATACTTGTTCCTAAAGCGCAGTGGCCCCAATTTGTGGACAGGAAATCCAGAAATTCTTTTGTTCTGGCAAACAGATGATTCTCCGAAGACCCGATCGCAGGCGTATTCGACGTATCCGCGGCAAAATGAATTTTTATACGTCCTTGATCCGTTTCAGTTGCGCTTAACGAGTTGTTGAGTCGTTCCTTCCTTGAATCGTGTTTTTAAGTACAAGCCCAAAACGCCCAAACGAGTGGTTCGAAAAACTGCGAAACCACTTGCTTGCTTCGGGCTTGTCTAAAACGAACGACTCCGGATTCCGCCATTCCGCTGTAAACAAACGAATTCAGAGATCTAGAGATGAAATCGATGACATTGCTAACCCGCATAGCCGCATTGGCGGCGATTACTTTTTTTCCAGCACTAACGTCTGCGAACGTTGACCCAAAATAATCAATGTTACAGAAACGCCAACGGGAGTTGCCGTTAACGGTAGCGGCACGCTGGACTTGGTCGGGCTGCCCATCATCTTTGAAGGAGGCCAGAACGTAGGGTTAAACCCGTCAACGTCAACGATCGTTGTTGGCGGACTGGATATACTCGATAACCCGATCGATAGCTATGCGCTTCCAGTGGGAACTCTGCCCACGAGCCTCGGGCCGGGTAGTGATTTTGTTCTTCCGACCAACACATCAGGTGATGTTTTTGGGTTTGGTTTCTTTCCGCTCGACGAAATTTTTGTGCCCGATGGCTATGTATCCGGTAACCCGCTTTCCGGTTCAAGCTTTTACCAAGGCGGCTCACTGGCAAGTATTGGGCTGACTCCAGAAAGTTACGGATTCACCATTCCCAGTGGGGACTCCGTGATTGTGAACATTAACGCGATACCGGAACCAACCAGTGCCGTCTTGCTTTGCGGGCTTTGTGGATCTGTTCTTCGTTGCCCGCCGGCGACGATGACACATCGTTCGATATTGCCAAAAGTCATTAACTAAGCACTGTTTTTAACTGACATTTCCGGAACCCAAATCATGCCCCATAAATCTACCGTCGTACTATTCATCTTTGCCGCCATTCTAAGTTCTGCACAGAACGCACGTGCGGACATTGTTGCCACCACCACCATCAGCTTTGATCCCGTCACCCTTGATGGCGATACCTTCGATTCGCTGGTAATGGATTGGAGTACTCCTGTGATGTCCGGAATCATCAACGAATCCGCATTGTCGACGTTGACGTTCAGCATGTTCAACGGCAACGCGTTGGTTTATCAGGACATCGCCATCCAAAATGGTGTGGAGCAACCGATTGGCGGTGTGGCACGCGGTCCTGGAGATATTGAGTTTCATTTTGACATTGATTCCATGATGCTCATACCAAATCCATTAAACGAGCGGAGTTGGGACAATGATCACGAAGTTAGACAATACCAAGGCGTTGGCACGAACTGGAATGTCTATGCGGCAACTGATCGCCCATCTGCTTTTTTTGACAAAACCATCGGTAGCGATTTTAGAGGAAGAGTTGAAGCGCCGTATTTGCAATCGACGGTTTTTGCCGTTCCGGAACCGTCAAGCGTCGGTCTGTTAGCCACTGTCGCATTCGGCTTTCTGGCTCGACGTCGCCGCTGAATCTATCGCCCCTCCACTCGTCAATCGAATTTCAACTTGTGTTTTCAAGGAATCCAAATCATGTTTCACAAATCTACCGTCGTACTATTCATCTTTGCCGTCATTTTGAGTTCTGCACATATTGCACGTGCGGACATTGTTGCCACCACCACTATCAGCTTTGATCCCGTCACCGTTGATGGCGATACCTTCGATTCATTGGTAATGGATTGGAGTACGTTCGAGATGTCGGGAGTCATCAACGAATCCGCGTTGTCGACTTTGACGTTTAGCATCTTCAATGGCAACGCGTTGGTCTATCAGGACATCGCCATTCAGAATGGTGTAGAACAACCCATCGGCGGTGTGGCACGCGGGCCTGGAGACATTGAGTTTCATTTTGACATTGACTCCATGGTTCTGATACCAGACCCATTGGATGAACGGAGCTGGGACAATGATGATAATGTAATACAAGATCCCACCGCAGTCGGCACGACCTGGAATGTCTATGCGGAAACTGATGGCTCATCAGCTTGGTTCGACAAATACGTCGATGGATCATTTGTTGAATTGGTTGAAACGCCGTACTCGCAATCGACGGTTCTTGCCATTCCGGAACCCTCTAGCGTCGCCCTGCTGACCACGGTCGCAATTGGTTTTTTAGCAAGGCGTCGACGCTGATTCAAACGTTCCTCGTCTCATCAACGAATTTCAACTTGCGCGCAATTCCAGAACCTAACGCAGCATTGATTATTGCCGCAAGCGTTATGGGGTTGTTTGGAATCCGGCGCCGTTAGAACGAAGCGCATACTTCCAGTGTAATTCGCAGCGCACGCTGATAGATGGATAGTCCCCTTAATTGCAGGGTGCCATGCTCTCGCTGGCGTGAGCATGCCCACGTGAACGAGGGCATGGCACCCATTGGAGCAAAGCACGGAAGTAGTACTAACGAACCTATGACAGAACAGATTGTATTGATCCATGCAAAAAAGCCAGCCCCAGACGTTGATAGATGCCTCGTCGCCACTGGAAGATCGGGGTGCCATACTCTCGCTGGCGTGAGCATGCCCACGTGAACGAGGGCATGGCACCATTGAGGCAAACACTAGCGAACTCATGACAGAACAGATTATTGATCCATGCAATAGTCAGTCCCAGAAGTTGATAGATACTTCGTCGCCACTGGAAGATCAGGGTGGCATGCTCTCGCTGGTGTGAGCATGCCCACGAGAACGAGGGCATGGCACCCATTGGAGCAAAGCACTTGCAAATAACACTAACGAACTTTTGACCGGCGGAAGTCCAGTTCACGGATTGGCCGCCCTGATGGGCTCTACGATGTCATGAATGATCTGGCCATCGGCATCCCAGATGACCACGTCTCCCGATTCGGAGATGCCAGCCAATTGTCCATGCTGATTCCATGCCAAACCGCGGAAATCTCCTTGAGAGCGTTCGTTTTCCTGTTCCGTAGATACGACGAGGAAAGGGGCCGCGGGCTGCAAACTGCCATCGTGGTTCCAGTCTCATCAGGAACCGCTTGTTCAATGGTCGCAATCAGCCTTTTCACGCGACGTCGCCGCTGATTGAGTTGCGCCAATGCTGTTTTTGACGCGATTGATGTTCTTGTCGCGCCGATTACAAACGGACTTTAGTAAACTGAATGTTTCAGTGGAAATTTTGGCAGTCTGACCGCAATGGCTCGTGAGAAACTAGATCAGCGCCCGTTCGGATCATACCCTCTTGATGCGTCCCACACGCGTATCGACATGTCCCAACTGGTGCTGACGATCTTGCGGCCATCGCGACTCCAGTCGACCGCTCGAAGAAACTGAGTATGCCCCGACAATGCGACCACTTGGACACCAGCATGAGTGTCCCAAATACGCAACATCGCGTCGCCGCCTCCAGAAGCGAGCCGAGCGCCAGAGGGATGCCAGGTCAGAGAACGAACGATCCGCTCGTGCCCTCGCAACACGTGTTGCTCATTCTTTGTTTGAACATCCCAGATGCGAACCGCATGATCGTAGCTTCCGGAAGCGAGGGATCGTCCATCCGGACTCCAACGCACACATTCGACACTTTGGGTATGACCTGCGAGCGACGAGACCAATTCCAGCGTCTTGGTGGAGTAGATTCTTACATCCGTATTCACTCCGCCCAACGCAATCCGATTTTGAAACGGATGCCAATCGATCGATGTAAGCAAACCGCCGCCTTCCGCAAGTCTTGCGACTTCCTGCCCCGTCTCGGCGTCCCATAGGACAACGACGTCGTCATGCGCCACGGCCAGGAGGTCATTGTTCGGACTCCAAGCAACGGAGAAAGTGTCGATAGCACCCGTGTCGAGAATGAAAATGGTCTTGCCCGATTCGGCATCCCAAATTCGGGCGGGTTCCTTGAAAGCGGACGTCGCGATCCGTTTTCCGTTCGGGCTCCAACGGATACAGGACAGTTTCCCTGAATGCCCGGTAAATTTTCTCGATGGAACTTCTAACGAGTCCCAAACGATCAAGTCATTTTCATCGGAAATGGCCAGTCTTTCGGCGCCGTCCCAAGAAGCACAACTTCGGTCACCACGCAAGTTTGAGTCTGTGACGGTCAAGTTGTTGTCCGGTAGACTCAAGTCCCAAAATTTGATGGCACCTCCGACAGCCACGGACGCCAAGCTTTTTCCATCAGGACTCAAGGCAATGTCCCAGGCACGGTCGTTGTGTCCATAAAGCGTTTTAACTGCCTGCCTAGAGCGGGGATCGTAGACGCGAACGGTGCCATCCCAATTGCCGCTGATCAATCGACCACCTTCTCCGGAACTCCAGGCCAGCGCGTGAACTGGCGACGGCGACAAAATCGTGTACGCGTCTTCCTCGTCGGCAATGTCTTGCACGGTGATCGTTCGATCTTCGCTTGCCGAGGCGAGTCGGCGTCCATCGGGACTGAAGCACAAATCGCGCACAAGGCTGGCGTGGCCGTTGAATTCCTGCTTCAAATCGTGCGTCGACGCGTCCCAGAGTTTGACCTGGCCGGAAGCCTCGCCAGAAGCAATCAGCCTGCCGTCTGGACTCCAAGCAAGATTTGTTACTCCATGATTCGACGACAACTTAAGCATCGTAAAATTTTTGCGCCCGGCAACTTCCCAGACTTTGATCGTTCCGTCGTCGCTTGACGACGCCAATTGCCGACCATTGGGGCTCCAACTGACTTCCGTAACATCTTTTTCGTGCGCTTGCCGCCAATGGCAAATGACATTGCCTTCTGCAAAGTCGACAACCGATACGTCGGTACCGTGGCCGACTGCGAAACAAGTTCCGTCGGGACTCCAGCGTACGGAATAACCTTGCCCAGTGAATTTAAATTTCTGAATCTCCTCAAGGTCATTCGCGCGCCAGATTTTTACTTCACCGCTGTTGTCCGCCGTAGCAACAAGTTCGCCGTCGGCATGCCAATCGACCGACCAGACAAAGGTGGCGGTCGTCTTGATGGTCTGTACGTTCTGATTGCACAGCGCTCGCAAGTAATACCATTCCCAGCCGCGCAGCTCGACACCCAGCTGATCGGGGTGGCAAGCATCGGTAATCCGCTGCACTTGGGCAATCCCGCCTTGACTGCCCAGCGACGTTGAAGCTGAAAACATTTGTGCTCGGTAAAGGTTTTGTTGCAACGACGCTTCTGCCGCCTGTGCTCGATCCGTCAATCTTTTCTGCCTTTTCTCCCCGGATCGAAAATAGAACGCAGCGTAAACCGCGCCAAACGACAACAGACACAACAATGCTGCGATCGTGGCAAAAGAAGCGGCCAGCTGTTTGTTGCGGCGACAGAATCGAACCAGTTGTTCAACAGGCGTCGGACGTCGCGCCGTTATCGTGCGGTCATTCAGGAACCGACGCAGGTCTTCCGCCAACGCTTTGGCACTGGAGTAACGCTGGTCGGGCTCTGGATCCACAGCTCTCAACACGATGGTTTCCAGATCGCGTGGAATTCGAGAGTCGATCGATTTCAGCCGAGGCGGCGTCCCCGTTTTGATCGCGTTGACCAATGCTAATCGATCGCTATTGGTGTAGGCAGGCCGCAGCGACAACAGTTCATAAAGCGTTAGCCCGAGCGCGTACACATCCGCCCGTTCATCGCATTCTCCGCGAAATCGTTCGGGTGCCATGTAACGCAAAGTACCCACTAGGTCACCGGTGGCGGTCAGGTCGGTGTCTTCAAACTTGGCCACGCCGAAGTCAGTTAGCCAAACCACACCACTGTCATCAAGCAAAAGATTGGACGGCTTGATGTCGCGATGAATAATCTTTCTCTTGTGCGCGTAGGACAATGCTTCCGCTGCCTGCAACACAATTCTCGCTGCAGTTCGGTAACGTTTGGTCCGATAAGCACCTGACGTCGCCGCTGCCAAGTTTGTGGCAGACGATGTGGTTTCCAGGTTGCCAAGCGGATCACGATCCTCCACAGGCAGGTCAATGGCACGGTCTTGTTGATCAGCCCGTTTAATGAGCTCATCGATACTGCGACCCTCGATCAATTGCATCGCATAAAACAGGTAGTCCTGCTCTTCCCCGACTTCATAGACAGGCACGATATTCGTGTGGTGTAGCTTTGCCGTTGCTTGGGCTTCGCGCTTAAATCGTTCAGCGGCTGTATCATCCTTCAGCCATCTGCGGGGAACAACTTTTAATGCCACTCGACGATTGAGCGATGGCTGATCGGCCGCGTAAACGACCCCCATTCCACCCCGCCCAATTTCTTTAACGATTCGATATCCGCCGATCGTTTCCAATTCCACGGATGAATCGTTGTGAATTTGCGGATCGGATACGCTGGCCCCGCTCATTCCGATCAATTCGATGGTCTGGAGAAATTTGGGAATTTCATCGGCAAGTTCCGGATACTGTAGGCAATAGGAATCGATGGAAGGGAATTCGCCTTTTTGACGTCGGTCAAGAAATTCGTCGGCGATGCGTTCAAGGATTTCTTCTTTGGACGGAGTGATAGACATTGTTGATCAGTCCAGAATTCCTGGAATCCCTTCCAGCACGCTTTTAACCCGGAGAATCGCTCTGGTATATCGCTTGCTCGCCGTTTTGTTTGAGATTCCCAACACGAGAGAAACTTCTTCATTCGAAAGTTGCTCCACGTTACGCAATGAGATGATCTCTCGATCGCTTGGCGACATGGTCTCAATTACTTCCTGAACTTTTTTCTGCGTCTCCTTGCGAATCGCTCGCCCCGCTGCTGAAGTCATTTTGTCGGCGAGTGCCGCCGCGACGACGATCGAGCTTGCGTCGGGTATAGAATGGTTGATTCGAATTTCTCGCTCAGCGGCTCGTTTTTGTTGCCCCAAGTGAAAGCGGTGGATTTTGGCCAGGCGTTGCCCCGTTAACCGCCGCAACCACAAGAAAAAAGGTAGTTCCGGTGACTTCGCGTAATTCGGTAATTGGTTGGCTAGATCGACAAAAGCTTCTTGAAGAACATCCGATTCGGAAACGCGTGCTTGAATCCGCCGGTCCATGCGAACATTCACCATGCGTTGCAAACGCTCACGATGCTGGACAAACAACTCAGTCAACGCCGCTTCGTCACCTGAACGAGCCCTGTCAATTAGAGATTGTGTGTTGTTATCCATCTTCGGCACACCGGGAAACGGAATCAGCGGTCAGGACCAACGCGCAGTTGAAATTCCGCCAAGCATATCTCTTTTCAATTCTAGCACAAAAGTTTAAGGGAATTCGTGACGCTGCCGGATACTCGATAAACATTCTTTCAAACCCGTACCGAGCTTCACCATGTATATCGATGCAACCGAAGAACGAGCAGCGGCTAACCGCTGCAGTTGCATCGCAGTAAACACTTGAGGCTGGCGATAATTTTCAGTGCTCTTCTTCAAAAATGCATGGTTCGTCAAAAAGTTGCCAAAACGACTGTCGAAATCCGTCGGTAACCGGAAATAACGAGATAGGCGATCGCATTTTTTTCAAGGTGCGATGGGAATTGTGTTTTCTCATCGCCATGCAATGCAACTAGAAACGCGTGAGAAACCATGAAATCTACTCATTCAGGTAATCGACGAACACTGAGTTACAAAGACGCAGCTACATTGATTCTCAAGCTGACGATTACCCCTTCCATGGCGATTTTTCATCGTGCCACGAATCGAAACGTAATTTGCTTGCTGCTCGTCGTTTTGGCAATGGTCGGTCTTACATTTTGCTGCGACTTTGCGCGCGCGGATCTTGTCCTTGACCAGGTCGCCGACGCTTTCGGAACCTCCGACCCAAATCTGGGCTTGGGTGGTCCAAGTATCGACGAGGCTCAGACAGCATTTCAAACTTTTACCGTAGGAATTGGTGGTATCCTGGCCGCCGTCGACGTTCAAGTGCAGCATGGCCCTGAGGGTGTGCCGAACAGCGATCTCGAATTGACGATGCGTCGCGCGCTCGTCAATGGAGAACCGGACAGAACACAGGATCTTGGATCTGTCAGTTTAACGCCTAGTCAAATACCCGTTTTCGACAACTTTGCCAGCGGTCCATATACCACGTTTGATGTCCGCGGACTTAATATCACTGTCCTGCCAGGTGAGGTACTGGCCTTTGAGCTCTCTTCCTCAACAACATTCAACCGCAGCTACTTTATCTACGACAGCCAAACCGACATTTACGCTGGCGGGAAAGAATTTATCTTTGGTCCACTGGACGGTGCCTTCTTCAGCAATCCGATCCGTGATTTAGGATTCCGAACTTTTGTGGCTGTCCCTGAGCCGAGTATGGTCGCATTTCTGGGACTGGCTGGCCTGCTCGTTGCTTCAAGTCGTTTCAAGCGTAGACGGACTTCAGTTTCTTCGGACTTCAATTTCTTTTGAAACGGATATTGGCGATTTGGATCAGTGGCGCTCTGAGCGAAATCAACTAACGGCGGGCTGTCGCCGTTAATACCAAGAACAATCTCAAATCTGACTTTCATATCGACTTAATTAACGCAACTGTGAGACCCAAAATGAAATCTATCTCGTTGTTAACCTCTGCGTCCACACTGGCTGCCATCGCATTATTTGCTCCCTCTGTTTCAGCAGACATTGTGATCACCGTTGCTGAAACGCCGAATGGAGTTTCCATTGAGGGAGATGGAACGCTGGACTTGGGAGGACTGTCCATTGTTTTCGAAGGCTTTCAGACTACGGGAATCGTTCCGTCGTTGCCTGTTGTCGCTTTGGGACCGACAGGCAAGTTTTTTAACCCCATTGACAGCTACGGGCTAACAACGGGGTCAATTCCTTCGAACATCGGGCCAGGAAGTATTCCTTTTTTTCCTACTAACGTCTCCGGCGACGTCTTTGGATTCGGCCTTTTCGGCGGCAACGAAGAGATATTTGTTCCTGACGGATACGTTTCCGGGGACCCGCTTGCCGGTACGAGCTTCTACGCATCCCAATCTTTTGCAAGTATTGGACTGACTCCCGGCAGCTACGGTTTCACGATTCCAAGTGGCGACTCGGTTACCGTGAACATCAACGCTATTCCTGAACCGACAACGGCCGCCATGCTTGGACTCTCCAGTTTTGTTTTGATCAGCCGACGGCGACGCCGCATTTCCGAAGCAACATTTTGTCAAAAGTAACGATTCCAGGACCCACACTTGAGGCCCGTCATCATGCTGTCGCTGCTCGAAGATTCGCGTGTTGAAGCTGAATCTTCCCCCAACCTGTCGAAAGTTGGCGTCGACCGGAAATGTCATCCTAGAGGCTGCTAGTTGCAGTTTCGAATGCAATTGAAAGTTCAACTGAGATCTGAATCAGTAATGGAGATACCAATGCAACGATTAACTACGATTTCAAGCCTTGCTACAGTCGTCTGCCTGCTATCCAGCGGCGCTGCTGCCCAAACGAACTGGTCCGCAAACGGACCCGCTGATTTCTTCTCAGTCGGAAACTGGGACAACGGCATACCAACCGTATTAGACAACGCATTCATAAATAATGGAGGCACGGCGACGGCGACCAGCGGCGGTCCCGTGACCGCGCTGGAATTGACCGTCGGCGACATTGTCAACGGCGGCGACGGTACGCTTATACTCGATGGGGTGGACTTGGACGTTGTCAACGACCTCAACATCGCTGGGGAACGCAACGACAGCATCGGTAACCAGACGGTGGCTGGCAGCGTGACCGTGCAAGACACGAATTTGTTTCAAGTCAGCCCCGTCGTTGACATTTTTGACACCTATGTTGGGAACGCCAGCGCGGGGGCCGGTCAGAACGTCAACGCCATCGGTTCGTTGACGATCGACAACGTCGCTACTGTGGTGCTCGGCAACGACATGGAAATTGGAGAGATCGGCAGCGGTTCTCTAAACTACGGCAACGCCAACATTACAACGGACGCGATGGTCAACATCAACAACGCGGGTAGCGTCTCCCTCCTGGAGGACTTGGAAATGGCGAGAATTACTGGCCACCAAAGCGACGCGGGAGCGGTTCTCAACGCCAACGCAACATTGACCATCAGCAACGTCATCGGCTTGTTTGATATAGGCTGTGATTTGGAGGTCGCTCGGGCCAATATTATTCTCGAGGGGGACTTTTCCGGACAGAGCACCAGTATCGCCCATTTGACCTTGTCCAACGTTGGCGCCGTCAACGTTGGTGAAGACATTGACGCAGCGCGATTGACTCTTGACAGCTCAGATTCGATCACGATCTCAGGAGCAATCTCCCAAGAAGCCACGATTCAAATCGAGGACGTGGGGACGATGGACATCGACGAGGACATCGAATTGGGCTGGCTTTCCGCCGGTCAAACCGATAGCGGAAGCATCTCGGGTTCAGCGACTGCGACCGGCTCGATGACTGTCACCAACGTGGCGAACCTGAACGTAACAGAAGACATCGAATTGGGCGTTCTTTACACAACCCTGTTCAGCAACGAGTCATTCACGGGTGTGGCAACCGCGACCGGAATGATGACGCTTACCAACGTTCAGAACCTGAACATTGGTCAAGACCTTGAGGTTGGCTTACTTGTTCCAAACGAACTAGCCGTCGCAGCCCTTGCCGGCACGGCAACCGCAAATGGCCAACTCACCCTCAACGACACCAATGCGGTTCTGACTTCGTCGGACGATCACACCCAAATCGGGGTGCTGCGAGGTGAAAATCTCCCGGTCACGGGCGGTGATCCGCAAGCGAGTGGAAATTTGACGATGAACGGCTCGACCTTGGAAACTCCGACTCTGGAAGTTGGCACCACAACGGCCGGTTTCATCGGGACGGTCTCGGGCGTGGTTGAACTCGACTCTAGCTACGTCTCGACCAGCAATCTGATTTTGGGTTCCGACAGTAACTTGATCTTCCATATCGATGGACCAACTCGAGTTACCAGCAATACCGCTGGAGCTCCAGACACCTATGCCGCCATCGACGCGGATTCAGCAAGCTTAAACGGAACGCTGGATGTCGTGTTTGACCAGACACCAGTGGCCAATGATGTCTTTGATTTGATCCGACTGCCGCAGGGCGCTCAATTCCAGACTCCATTCACGACCATCAATGTGGCTGGATTGCCGTTAGGTTCAAACGTTGTCGTGGAAGTCGTTCCAGGAACGGCAACAGACGGTGAGATCCTCCGCGCAACAGTAGACAGCGTCGTGAATCTGGGTGATGTCAACTTGGATGGCAGCATAGATCTACTGGACGTCGAATCGTTTATCGATCGCCTAAGCACAGCAACCTATCAAGCGGAGGCGGATTGCAATCAGGATGGAGCGCTCAATCTTCTCGACGTCGGACCTTTCGTCGCGATCTTGGGAAACAACTAACAACTAAGTCTATCCAGTTTTGAAATGAGAACCAAAATGAAACATTTGACTCTGTTTATCCGCATCGTTGTATTGGCAACAGCCGTTTGCCTTCCACGTCAATCATTAGCGGACCTTGTCATAAACATTGCCGAGACGCCAACGGGTGTTGCCGTTGACGGAAGTGGGACGCTTGACCTGGAAGGACTCTCCGTCGTTTTTCAAGGGGGCCAGACTGTAGCAATTAATCCAACCTTGTCGCTCGTCGCCGTTGGAGGAATGACGACGTTTGCCGATGTGATTGACAGCTATGGCCTTAGCAATGGAACACTACCTCCGAACATTGGCCCGGGGATTGCTTTCGCTATTCCGAATTCAGTATCAGGCGACAATTTTGGGTTTGGTGTTTTCGGGGTAAGCGAAGAGATATTCGTCCCAACTGGATATGTCTCGGGGAACCCGCTTTCGGGTTCAAGCTTCTACCAAGGCCAATCTTTGACGTCGATTGGACTATCACCCGGCAGTTACGGATTTACGATTCCGAGTGGGGACTCCGTGACCCTAAACATTAGCGCGATACCAGAACCTAACAGTGCCGTCTTGCTTTTCTGCGGGCTCTGCGGATCTGTTTTCGTTATCCGTCGGCGCTGATTCAATCGTCCGCTGTTTCATCAAATAAACACAAAATCAGTTTCTCAAGGAACCTACGTCATGGCTCATAAATTTACCGTCGCACTATTCATTTTCGCTACCTTTTTAAATTCTGCACACAACACTCGTGCGGACATTGTTGCCACCACCACCATCAGCTTTAATCCCGTCACCATCGATGGCGACACCTTCGATTCGTTGGTGATAGATTGGAGTACGCCCGAGATGACTGGAATTATCAACGAATCCGCGTTGTCGACTTTAACGTTTGGCATATTCAATGGCAACTCGTTGGTCTATCAGGACATCGCCATCCAGAATGGTGTGGAGCAACCCATCGGCGGTGTGGCACGCGGGCCTGGAGACATTGAGTTTCATTTTGACATTGATGCCCAATCGTTGGTTCTTGAGCCTGGTGGAAGTGAACGTAGCTGGGACAATGATAATGATGTTTTGCAAGACCCCGACGCCGTTGGCATGACCTGGAATGTCTATACGGAAACTGATGGCTCAGTTGCCTGGTTTAACAAATACAACGATGGCTCGTTGGTGGCCTTTGGTTCAACTACGTATACCCAATCGACCGTGTTTGCCGTTCCGGAACCTGCAAGTTTTGGCGTGTTAGCCACTGTCGCATTTGGCTTTCTGGTAAGACGTCGCCGCTGATTCGAATTCCGGTGCAGAATCCAGAGGTATGAATGCCCTGGTTATTCCCGTTTTTTGTGTCCTCGTTGGAGCTCAAGTGCGCTACCTTCACTTAGACACTATGCTCTCGCTGGCGTGAGCACGCCCACGTGAACGAGGGCATGACACCCATTGGGGCAAAGCACTTGCAAATGACAATAGCGAACTTATGTAAAAACGGCTTGCATTGATCCATGCAAAAGCCAGCCCCAGACTTTGATAGATGCTTCGTCGCCACATGAAGCTCAGGGTGCCATGCTCTCGCTGGCGTGAGCATGCCCACGAGAACGAGGGCATGACACCCATTGGGGCAAAGCACTTGCAAATGACAATAGCGAACTTATGTAAAAACGGCTTGCATTGATCCATGCAAAAGCCAGCCCCAGACTTTGATAGATGCTTCGTCGCCACTGGAAGATCAGGGTGCCATGCTCTCGCTGGCGTGAGCATGCCCACGTGAACGAGGGCATGGCACCCATTGGGGCAAAGCACTTGCAAGTAATACTAACGAACTCATGACAGAACAGATTGTATTGGTCCATGCAATAGTGGTCAGTGTTCGCTCTGGTTTAATGCGTAACCACGTGACGCGTTGTAGACATGGATCCTTTCACCTCCGGCGATAATGCGATTGCCGTCGGGACCCCACCGAACTCTTGTAAAACGATTGGGTGCGTCCAAGCGCAATGCCACTTGTCCGGATTCGACGTCCCAGATGGCCAACGATGAAGGGCTTCCTGATACAATTCTCGAATCGTCAGCACTCCAGTCAACGCCGCCAAAGTTTTCCCGAATTTGTTCAAACTTGGAGAGTCGATCGCCAGTTGAAGCATCCCAGATCATCAGGGCATTTTGATGGGAGGTGGCTAGTCGAGCGCCGTCATGACTGAATCGGACGGCGACCGCGGGACTCGGTAGATTTTCAACTTGCCAAACCGTTCGCCCCGATCGACAGTCCCAGACTTTGATGGATGCTTCGTCTCCACTGGAGGCTATTCGTTCTCCTGCAGGAGTCCAGTGCACGGATTGGCCGCCCTGATGGGCTCCTGCGATGTCATGAATGATCTGGCCATCGGCGTCCCAAATGACCACGTTTCCCGATTCGGAGATGCCACCCAACTGACCATGTTGATTCCATGCCAAACCGCGGAAATGGCGACCCGTGGAAATCTCCTTGAGCGAGTCGGTTTCAGTGTTCCAAAGGCGCAACTTAGAAAGCGGCCGCGCGCCGCAAACTGCAATCGTGGTTCCATCGGCATCCGGAACGGCTTGTTCTATGGTCGTCTGGAACGTCTTGGTCGCCAGGTTGTTGCCATTCACATCCCAAACACAAACGGCATTGTAAAACTGAGCCGACGAAGCAAGCCGCGTTCCATCAAGACTGATGTCGGGTACGTACACTCGTCGCTCGAGTCCAAAGAACTCCAAATGATCCGATTCATCAACCTTCCAGATGCGGACGGTCTCGTCGCGAAGACCACAGGACGCGAGGTGCTGTCCATCAGGTTGCCATGAAACGGACCAAATTTCAGACTGATGGCCTCGAAGGATCTGTTGCGGGTGAGTGTGCGCTCTTTCAAGATGAAACACTCGAATGACACCGTCCGTTCCACCGATGGCCAGTTTTTGGGAGTCAGGTGCCCAGGCAATCGATCCGTTCGATGTGGTAAGAATTCGGTTACTGAGCGCGTCCCAAACGCCGCCAGCCCGGTTGACGGCCAGCATTGTACCATCCGGGCTCCAGGTCGCTCCATCGCCATCAATGACTTTTTCGAATTTTGGTTTGTCGGTAGGAAAGCTCCAGATTCCCGTCTTGCCGTTACCAGATGCTGCCAACTTGGATCCGTCGTCATTCCATGAAAGAACGCGCGGGGCCAAATCGGGGCGTCGGAGCGCAAACAGTTGTTGACCGCTTTCGACGTCGTGGATACGAATTTCTTGTTTTCTTTCATGGTCAAAGTTTTCACTGATTTCCACCAACCATTTAGAATTGGGATGCCAGCGAACACACCACCCCTCTCTGCCGTCTGGAACGCTGAGTTCGCGTACCAATTCAAGCGTCGCGGCATCTACGACAAAGCAAACATCGCCAAAGCCTCCGACCGCGATCTTTGTACCGTCGGGACTCCAGTCGACGAAACGCGACGTACCCAATTCCTTTTCAGCAAGAACGGCTCCACTTTTCGCATCGCGAATCTGGATGCCCCAGGCGTTCTTGGTGTTGACCAACCTCCGTCCGTCGGGGCTATGGTCACAGGCCCAACAGAATCTATTGCCCAGCGGTTCCGATACGTACTCTTCGCTATGGGACAAACCGTACAGGTAGTACCATTCCCAGTTCCTAAAATCTTGGCTTGATCCATCGGGCGTCCACTCGGCCAATTGTGCAGCAATGGTATGAACGCCAAACCGTTGATTGGCCGCTTGACCCGCAACATTCATTTGCGAAAAGTACAAATTTCTCAGCAGTGTATCTCCACGCTGTTCGGCCAATTGCCGCAGCTCATTCTGACGAAACGATGTCCAGCTCAACAGACCTAACAGAGAAACCAACAACATTGTGATCGCGATCAACGCAGTGGCCAGATTCTGGTTGCGTCGCCGCCACCGCAACAGTTTTTCTATCGGGCGAACCCTGCGTGCTTCGATCGGGTCGTCGTTGAGAAACCGCCTGAGATCTTCGGCCAATGCAGTAGATGACTGGTAACGATCTCGCGGTTCCTTCTCGATTGCTTTTAAAATGATCGTTTCCAAATCCAACGGCACGCGGGGGTCAAATTTTCGCGGTGCTGGTGGATCGTCGTTCATGATCGATTTGATCAAGTTTAACCGATTGACCATTTGAAAGGCGGGCTCCATCACGAGCAGTTCGTACAGCGTAATTCCAAGCGCATAAATGTCGGCTCGCCCATCGCAACGATGTTGAAACCGCTCTGGCGACATGTAACGAATGGTACCCAACACGTCTTCGGTGCGAGTCAATTGCCCTTCATCGGTCATCGCGAGTCCGAAATCCGAAACCCATACAACTCCAGAACCGTCCAATAGCAGATTAGATGGTTTAACATCGCGATGCACGATCCCGCGTTCGTGGGCATAGGCCAAGGCATCGGAAGCTTGCAAACCAATTTGGGCAACCGAGCGATAAAAGCTGCTTGGATCCGAGTTTTCCGATGTTCCAATGGTCAGACCGCGTAATACTTCTGAGCGATCCAAGTGCAGGCCGCCAGACGATCCTTCCGAAACTGTGGTCGTGGTTTGACGTTCGGTCTGCTGCGAAGTATCTACTTTCTCCATGGGTAGCTGGCGCAGATCTTTGATCACCGCATCAAGTCCACGGCCTTCGATCAATTGCATGGCATAATACGCGTGGCCGCCATCCTGACCGACTTGAAAAACCGGAACGATGTTGCTGTGATGCAGACGAGCTGCCGCGCGGGCTTCTCGTTGGAATCGCGCCAGCCCGATTTCGTCGCTGGTCACTTTGGGAAGTACTTTTAGGGCAACGCGGCGGCGCAATGATTGCTGTTCTGCTTCATACACGATCCCCATGCCACCTCGCCCTAGCTCACCGAGAATACGATAGTCGCCAACTTGTTCTACTTGTGGCGCTGTCCATCGCGGTGCGGTTGCCCGTGAGTCTTCCAGCTCGATACCAAATTGTTCCATCGCCGCCAGCGCAGGCAACGTATCGCGAATTTCCATCTCCAGTTGTGGATAACGGGTTACCCAGGCTTCGATGTCACTAGGTCCACCGGCCCGGATCTGCTCGAGATACTCTTCAGCAATTTCCTCCAGCGTCATCGTACTCGGTGGTTGGAGCGGCTTGGCATCAGAAGAGGATTCAGCCTTTGACATGACGTTACTCGTCAATCCCAAGTTCGTCGAGAATTTTCTTGAGCTTCTGCAACGCTCTAATATAACGTTTGCTGGCAGCCGATGTATCAATTTCTAGTTCTTCGGCTGCCTCGACGTTGCTAAGTGCCTCGAGATGTCGGAGCGAAAGAATTTCTCGGTCCAGCTCGTTCATACTGGCCAACGCGTCTTGAACGGCGATTCGCGTTTCCGCTTTGACGGCGGCTTGAGTGGGTGAAGTTAATCCTCCCAACAACGCTTTGGCCAACATGACGGAAGATGCCATGGGAGCCCGTTTTTGGTGAAGCGCTACTTCGATTCCCGCATTGCGTGCCTCGGCTCCCAGGTGTCGCCGATGCGTGTCGATCAGCCGTTGGCCAGTGATTTTTCTCAGCCACAGAAAAAACGGCGTCCGTGGCCCCGAAGCATAATCATTCAGCCGCCTTGCCGCTTCCAAGTAAGCATCTTGAACGACATCCGATTCGTCGACCCGGCCATACAAACGGCGATTGAGACGCACACGGACCATTTTTTTTAATGGTTCTCGGTAGTGCTCGAAAAGTGTCGACATAGCAACCGCATCGCCGTCAGCGGCCCGATCAATCAACGCATGAATTTCTTCGTCGTTTCGCAATTTCGCTCCCATTTGACGTTAAGCGCATTTTAATCCGACATGAGGACAGAAAAAAATATTTTTTACGGCCTGATCTGAAACCGATCGATTGATTCGCTATTCACCGCTCGGCTATTACTGGGATTTAAAATCCGCGCCGAGTATTCGGCAGAACATTTTTTTTGCAAAAATTCAAAAATCGTCATTATTGAATTTTAAGGCGCCTTACCGCGTTCCAACCAATGCCCAGAATCTTGACAAATTCGAACACACCAACAAATGAATCTTTGGACGGCAACACTTTGGCTGTCCACAGAAATAGCAAGAACAATTTACATTCTTTGAAATCATGTTGCTGCGGTTCACAATCGAGGGCACTCCCAAATTGATATTCACCAAACAGAAACATTGATGGTTTTCTCATTTAGCCGCTATCGCCGCCGCGCAACAAGTTGCAAATTTCTCCCCTGTTGCGCAAGGCAATCGTTTGAGAGCTTTCAAAGTCTGTCTAAAAGCCTCTATATTTGATAACATTCGCTTTACGGAATTGGCCCCGGCCAATTTCGCTTTTCTGTATTTACTTAGCCGTTTCGGGTACCCTTTTGCTTAAGAAAACTGCTGTGTCTGCCGGCCGAATGGATTCCAAGATTGCTGTACAAGCGACGACACGAATTGAAATCACAGCCGTGCCATTCATCGCGATGACGGCGCCACTTTACTGGACGACTATGGGGGTTCGATGAACAGCTTGACAAAATCTAGCGGCAACCAAGAACTTGCTCCTGGTGGTTTCGAACTCAAATTTCATTGGCGAATCCTGGGAGCAGTGGCGCCTGTCTTCCCCGGTTTTGAGATTGACATTTGCGATAAAGTTGACGAGACGCAAAAACCTGATGCTATTTGGCATCGCAATCGCGCAAGACAACTTTTAAAGGCGCACCCTGAAATTAAATCACTGTTCGGACGTTCTCGATTGACGGCGTTTTGGTGCGTTTCAATTTCCTTGGCCCAAATTTTGATCGCTATTCTGTTGGCCTCTCAATCGTTGTGGGTAATCTTGTTGGTTGCTTACACGTTTGGCACTATCGCCAATTTCGGGTTGTTTAACCTTGCCCACGAATGCAACCATGGACTTGTGTTTAAGAACAAACGATGGAACCGCTGGCTGTTCACGGTCACATCATTGCCGATGATGTTACCCGCCCATCATACTTGGTGGATTGAACATCACGTACACCACAATGAATTGGGGGCCAAGCAAGATTTCGTTAAACGAAGGCGTTCAATATTACTGGCAATGAAAGACAGGATTTTTAGTTGGACTATTACGCCAGGATTGCGACCTTGGATAACCTGGATCACGACGCCGTTGTTTTGGCCGGTGACTTTGTTTGTCTTGATCGCGCAATTGGTTCGATCAATAGTCGGGCTAACCGTCTACGCGGCTTCCGCGATTGCCAACCGTGACGCTATTCCTGGCAGACTGGCTTTGGCCATCTTGGCTGACGAGCACCTGATCTCCGGGTACAAAAAATACGGAATCGAAATCTGGGCGGTGACATATTCTCTACTGAGTATCGCGATGGCGGCATTGCTCATGTTTCTGGCAGGCTGGCAGTCGCTTTTTTATTTGCTGATGAGTGCATTGTTTATGACTGGATTTCTCCACCCACTTGCCTTTGGGCTGATACTTAGCAATTCCCACTTCTATGGAGTTAAGAGTCGCTACCAGCCGACCTTGTCGTATTACGGATGGTTGAATTGGATCACCTTTAACTTTGGCTTGCATGTCGAGCATCACGATCTAGCAGCGATTCCGTGGCACAGGCTCGGGCGGCTTCGCGAGATCGCGCCCGAAATGTATGACGGCCTATTGAAGACTCGCTCATACGCGAAAATCGGCCTTCAGTTTGCCTTTGGTTCACGCGAAGCATTTAACAACGAAGAATACAGAAATCAGGACATGCTCGCGGAGAAAATCGCTTCGTGTCAATTGAGTGAATCCAACGTTTGAATTGGAAAATCGTGAACTTCCACGAAAAAGATCGATCTTCGGAACTTAGCGGAAATGAGACTGGCTTGAGTGCAACCGAGGCAACACTAATTTTATCGGAGCGTGAGAATCTAGGGATTCGCACGTCAAGCCTTACTCATAATTTCAACGAGTCAATTCGACAACTTCTGCGAAGCAGGTTGTTGCACATGAATGTTACAATCCTGTTTTTCCTGGTCGCCGTAAAGTTCACTTCCATTTTGCTGCACGGAATTTCACCAGTCCAATTCTTGTCTCGGCTAGCTGCGATTCTAGTATGTAGTTGCTCCTGGTTTTATCTCGCCAAGAATCAAGACGTCGAGTTTCTAAAACTACGAGCCATCGAAGTCGTAGTACTGATGATACTTCTTGTTGAAGCCATGGTTATTTTGGTACAAGAGGTTCAAGAAAGGGTTGCCGCAGGAGAACTAACCCAAGTCCCGACAATTTTTGCACTAGTCAGTTTTTCGATTGCAATTGTTATTGCGGTTTACGGGCTATACATTCCAGCCAATTGGCAACGAATCGCGATATTCACGACGCTTGCAGGATTCTGCCCGGCCACCACAGCCTACTTCCACTGCCAAATTATATCAAAGGCAATCCCGGGCTATCCGGAAATCATCTCGGTAACGATGACGTTGGCAATGTCAACGATCGTCTCTTATGCCGCCCATTTATTTCAGTCGGTAAGACGACAAGCTGCCGAAGCCAAGTACTACGGCCAATACCAAATACTAGACGAAATCGGTTTTGGAGGAATGGGACGAGTCTTCAAAGCGAAACACCGAATGTTGAAACGGCCCGCAGCAATCAAACTGATTCGCAATGAAATCGCCAACGATATCGAAAAGATTGCCGAATTTGAGCATGAGGTCCAGCTGTCCGCATCCTTAAACCACTGGAACACCATTCAAATTTATGATTACGGTCGTACCGACTCCGGCGAATTTTATTGCGTTATGGAGTATCTTGAAGGTATGACACTAGACCAAAAGATTCGCGATGGAAAACTGTCTTCGGCCCAAACCGTACACATTGTCAGCCAGATCTGTGATGGCCTAGCCGAAGCACACAACAAAGGCATGATCCACCGTGACATCAAACCAGCCAATCTATATCTGACACAAATTGGAGGCGACTCGGAGGTCGTCAAAATTCTTGACTTTGGAATCGCGGTGATGAAGCATGAGACGTATCGTCTTCAAAAAGTAACCGGTACGCCGGCATATATGTCGCCAGAACAAATTAAATCAAAAGAAATTGATTCGAGGAGTGATATTTATTCCCTTGGACTTGTCATTTATGAATGCCTGGCAGGTCGTCGTCTGATGGTTGCCAATTCGATGCAAGAACTGCTGGACATGCAAGTTAATCGGCGACCTTCGTTTCAAGAGTTGCCCGATTCCGCCAGGCATTTGACCAGCGTGATCGAGAAGTGCATTGAGAAAGATCCCGCGCTAAGATTTCAAAATGTAGCCCAATTAAAACAGGCGATTACTAAATTTTCCGAGATGCAAACTGATTGAAATCTTGAGGTTATGCGATTGGGGAAACACAACGAGTTGCTCACGTCTACTCGAACTGTCTCGAAAACGCTAGAACGGAAGGCTTGGATTACGGCCAAATTCTCAGATAGAAGTTCTTTAAAAAAAGCACAACAAAAATCTTGTTGAACCCGCAGATCAGCCACGGTTTGCTTTAATCGTGACTGAGTAAATACCGAACCAGCGTTAGCGTTAAACCATCGCCGCTTGCAACGCTGTCAAGCGTCGCTTTAAGCACCCCGAACTCTTGGTACGATAGCGGGTTGTTGTTTCTTCGTTGACCATCCAAAACAAAGCCTATCACCAATGAACCCACCTACGAGTGCGATCGCGTTTGACTTCGAACACAGCTATGCCGAGCAGTTACCAGGATTCTATGCGTCGGTTTCGCCGGAGTCGGTACGCAAACCGGAACTTTTACAATTCAACCAATCGCTGGCAAGCGATCTTGGGCTGGACCTGGAACGGCTGACTGTGGATGTCGCATCACGGATATTTTCAGGAAACGAATTGCCCAACGATGCGCTACCGATTGCCCAGGCCTATGCAGGCCATCAATTCGGCGGTTTTTCTCCGCAGCTTGGAGACGGCCGGGCATTGTTGCTGGGCGAAGTGATCGACCGGCACGGAGGCCGTCGCGACATCGCGTTAAAGGGATCAGGACGAACCCCATTTTCTCGAGGTGGTGACGGCAAGGCCGCCATCGGGCCCGTGCTGCGCGAGTACCTGATTGGTGAAGCAATGCATGCTCTGGGAATACCCACCACTCGCGCTCTTGCCGCGGTCGCCACTGGCGAACCAGTCGTGCGGGAACGACCATTGCCCGGTGCGGTCCTCACGCGCGTCGCCGCCAGCCACGTACGCGTTGGCACGTTTCAATATTTTGCCGCGCGCCGTCAGTTCGATGATGTTCAGAAATTGGCGGACTACGTGATCGATCGGCACTACCCCGAACTCTCTGAAGATTCGCCGTGTTATCTGAAACTGCTGCAGGCGGTTGTCGATCGTCAAGCCGCTTTGGTTGCGCGCTGGATGCTGGTCGGATTCATCCATGGAGTGATGAACACCGACAACATGACGATTTCGGGTGAGACCATAGATTACGGCCCCTGTGCGTTCATGGATGCTTACAATCCGCAGACCGTATTCAGTTCTATCGATCGTGAAGGTCGCTACGCCTATTTAAACCAACCGACCATCGCCGTTTGGAACCTCTCTCGATTTGCAGAAACCATATTGCCGTTGATAAACAAAGAAGATAATGAACGCGCCATTGATGGCGCGACGGGCGTTCTCGAAACCTTTATGCCGACGTTTGAGCAACATTGGTACCGGGGTGCACGAACAAAATTGGGATTGGCCAATTCTGACGGCGTCAATGACAATGAACGCGCGTTGGTCGACGACTGGCTTGGTTTGCTTGGCCAAAACCAAGTGGATTATACGCTTGCATGGCGTCATCTGGCAGACGCAGCGGAAGGCAACGCGAAGGAGCTTCGGTCGTTGTTTTCCGCGCAAACCGAAATCGACGCTTGGTTGGAACGGTGGCAAGGAATGCAGGACGGTGCCCCATCGGCGACTGCGATTAGCGCAGCCAATCCGCTCTACATTCCTCGCAACCATCTGGTCGAAGAAGCGCTCACCGCGGCTTCCGAAAAGGGCGATCTGTCGCTCTTTGAAGAACTACTGGATGTATTGCAGAACCCGTTCGACACGAATCCGTTGCGTGCTCGGTATGCTTTGCCGGCTCCCGCCGAATTCACAGCTTGCTACCGAACGTTTTGTGGAACTTAATCTCCGTACTTCGAATTCAGCGATGAATCCAGTACGTCGTTGAACACGTATTTCCAAAAAAACGTGAAAGGGCGGAATGTTTGTCGCCGATCAAACAAGCATACTGAGCGAAAAAAATGAACGAGCCAACCGAAAATTTAAACCGGAACCCTAGCCGCATCTCAATTTGGTTGATCGGTATATTCGTCAGTATTGCACTGGGACTTTTGTTTGGTTGGCTTGGCAGCTACGGCAGCGACCAATTTCGAGGTGTTCCCATATTTGCCATGCTCGTGGCCTGGGCTTTTGGACTCAATTGGCTAGCCTTTGTTCCATCCTTCCTCTTTCGCACTGAAAAGTACTTTGATCTCACGGGTGCACTCACCTACATCAGTTCCGTCGCGGCTGGTGTAGCGCTTGCCGAAGATTTGGACACACGGGCCTGGATTGCAGCGACATTGGTGATCATTTGGGCGGGGAGACTGGGCACGTTTTTATTTTGGCGAATTCGACGCGATGGCCATGACGTCAGATTCAACGAAATGAAACACGACTTTTGGCAATTCTTGATGACATGGACGATCCAAGGTTTATGGGTAACGGTGACGGCGGCCGCCGCGTTCGTAGTAATTACTGCCAAAGAAGATGCAAGCTTCGGTTTTTTCGGAATAGTGGGGCTGAGTGTTTGGCTGGTCGGATTCTCAATCGAAGCAATTGCCGACTACCAGAAATCGGCTTTTAAACAAAACCCAGCCAACGAAGGACAGTTCATTTCGACGGGTTTGTGGGCATGGTCGAGGCACCCAAACTACTTTGGCGAGATCATGCTTTGGACGGGCATGTTGGTTCTGGCGTTGCCGGTGTTGGATGGTACTCGTTGGTTTGCAGTTGTCTCGCCCATTTTCGTTTACGTTTTATTGACGCGAATCAGCGGTATTCCCATGCTACAGAAGCGAGCCCACCGACGATGGGGAAATCTACCAGAATATAAACTGTATCTGGAGCGCACTTCGTTGCTGATTCCATTACCGCCAGCCGCCGATGATTAACACCGGTATTTTCGCGTCGAAGGTCTGAAACAGAGTTCAGTTTTCCAATACTTGTGATCGCGTTCGGGCAACTCTCAGACTTGAGTCGTTACAGCAGGGCTCTCGATCATTAACTTGCGACAAACGAGCTAGAATATGGCCACTCCGTAGTGATTCGTGTTTATTGTCGTTCCGCGAAACGCTCTATTAAAACAGCAAAAAAGTGTGACAAAGATCGCAGACCTTTCTACAGACAGACTAATGGACTCAGAACGAATTCGTTCGAAGTCCATGGATTCCTCAGTTGGCTATTTTGTTTGTCGGTCAACAAACGAAATCGTTCGGTCTCCGCCAGATTTGCTTTTGGTTTCGACCCCGTTCCTTATGCTGCCGACCAGCTTCGGCATTCGCGACTCGATTTGAACCGTGACAATACCGCCATCAGTGGTTAACGTGCCGGCATGCAGAGCGGCCTGACAAATGTAACTGGAAAAATCATAGGTATCGGTTCCATAAACCAGACGCATTTTTCGATCCTTCGGCATGGGTGGGCATCGAAACATGATCCGTTGGCCCAGAAGGTGTCGGTATGCAAATCCGGATCGAGTAAATTTTGTATCCCAATCAATCCTTGGGAGCAGTGCAAGGTGGTCTTCCTCGATCGTTGACGATGAATCATCCACGAAAGATAGGCTGCGTTTCGTGGCCGGCAGATCTAATGTCTTAACTCCGTTTCTGTCGCTGCCAGTATATTCCGATCCTCCAGGATTTAGCTGAACGGTCACCGTGCCGCCCTCTGTTGTGATTTCGCCTGCGTGCAATGCCGCGACACAAATAGAACTTTCACTCGGATAGTAGTCTGTCCCGTAAACTCCTGTGAGGTCCGCCCCCCTGGGCGCGGGCGGACACTTGACCGTTAACCTTTGGCCGAGAAATTTGTCCCTGTCGAATTGGAATTTATTGATGGTTGTGTCCCACTTGATTGTCGGAACGTCTCGATCCTTTTGTTCGGAACCTGTTTCCGCTGCGGACGTAGTCAAGACCGCAGCCAAGCCGATCCATATCATTGTTGTCTGACCAATTGCATTCATTTTCCTGCCCTTCGCTTGATAATCGTGTTAATTCGAAATGGCGCAACGCGCTTCTTACTCGACAGGCGCTCTTTGTTGCGCATCTGCTCGCCGAAAATTCAAGTGGATAGATGTCATTTCAACGATCGTTGGAACGCTCAAGCTTTAGCAACATTGGCTGAAATACGATTTCATCATCGTTTTTGACAGGGCCTGCCTCGACGAAACCAAGTCGTGAATAGAACGGGACTGAATTCAACGAAGAATTGACTGTGATGCTTTCTGATTCCGTTTCGTTGACGACAAACTCGAAAACAAATTGAAACAGGGCTCTCCCATACCCAAATTTTTGATGTTCCGTGCTGACAAACAAGTAATACAAATGGTCCGGTCGTTTGATCGACGAAACGCCGATGCACTCTTTGTTTTTGAAGGCCACAAAAAATTTGTAGTCACCGACAAGCCGTTCTTTTTGCTGACCGGTGGACATCGCATCAACCAAGCGTTCCAAACCGTATGCGCTAAGCGTTGGGCCGATATGGTGTCGCGTGCACGCGATGACCAAATTGCTGATTGCTTCTGCGTCCGTTAATTTTCCTTCCCGAATCTCGATCATTGGCAGCCTAGCGATTTAGCAAATAGGCGGTACTTTGGCTGTCGCAGGGAAAATGTACGTTTTGCCGAGATTCTAACCAGACGATATTCGATTCTCAATTACTAAATCCAACCCAATGTTTCAAGTTGGAGCCGAAAAAACGCGCGCCTGTTGGATCAATCGCGTGGTTTTTAGTCGTTTTGATTGGCGTCCAGAATACTGCGCCCAGTCTGTTCTCAGAAATCGCCTATTCAATACCCGAATGATCTGGAGTTGCAAATGAAACCAATACTAATTTTTATTAAGTTGGCCATGTTCTTTTTGTCTTGGAATATTATTGCCCACTCAAGTCAGGCCCAGTTTCGAGACTGGAACACACGCTGGGGCGACTGGTCGGACCCCGCAAATTGGACACCTGCGCTACTACCTGGACCGACCAACATCGCAAGGATAGGAAATCTGCCGGAAGCGCATACTGCAGATTTGGCGCTAGACAACAATGCCAACATTCTAGGGTTGCAGATCTACAATGGCATGCGACTGCAAACCAATGGCCACCCCATGGTTGTCATTGGCGACACTTTGATAACGGGAAGTAGCACGCGCGGTAGCGCCTTACAAGTCCAAAACAACACGTTTACAACGCGCGACATTCTCAACCAACGACGGCTTCGCATCGATTCAGGAGTCATAAACGTCGTTCGCTTATTGGAAACGGACACAAATTCTGTACTTTTCGGTGGCGGCGTCGTGAACTTCCTGGGAGATTCAGGAGTCGTATTTCGCAATGATGGCAGAGTTTCTACCAATGGTTCACCGATGATCACGCTCAATCAGTTGGGCAACGGCCTGATGGATCTGGATGGGTCTACCGGCGATGGCCGAGTAAGATTGGTTTCGCTCGACGGCGACATGACAGTCAACGGCACCGAGCTGGCAGACGGTTTTAGCGGCAGCATTCAAGTCTCGTTTGGACAAACCTTGGACATGAATCTATCGAGTGGGTGGACCGCGGATGCGAACAGTGAAGTCGAGCTGATCGGTGGCCCTGAACCAACGTCAATCCAAGGCACAAATTGGACCTTCAATGGTACCATGGAAGTCGTTTCAGATACCTTTCAAGGACCGGGTGACCATCAAATCTTGGCCCCCACTATCGTTGGCTCGAGCGCTGAAATCTTTATCGAATCAGAGAATGAATTGGAGTTTGATAACACGACGCTTGACGGAGGGACGTTCTCGCTCGAAAAGGACGCGAACTTAGTCTTTGCGGGCGGCACGTTGATTGAGTCTGCCAATTTCAGTACTTTCAGCAATAACAGCTCCGATGGCGCGGTTGAACTTGCTGGGATTACCATTTGGGAAGGTCCGGTCAATGCGGACGGGATTATTCGTCAAACAGGAACGTCGACAGTAAACGGTTTGTCGCATGTCAACACAGGTGTTTTCGACATGGACGGTAATGGCGGAACCCACTGGAACATCCATCACGTGTTTTCGCTCAATACAACCAGCGTTGATTCAACGATCAGCAATTCGTTTGATGGCACGTTCAATATCGCCGGCATCTTCGGACGACTCGCAGTTGAATTGGAGGATCCGTTGGCGCGTTGGACGATGGCCGGAGAAATGAATCTCAACAACTTGCTGCCGGGCACGGCCGTCCGCTTGTCAGGTTCTCCGATTGATGTCACGGGCAATGTTAATTTGCTGGGCGGATCGATACGCGTTACGTCCGATATGACATTCGCGAATTCAAGTGTTGTTGACTATACCGCTCCAGACATCCGCTTGGTCACGGATGCAACGACGGAAATTGCGGCGGGTGCCAGCTTCTTGGGAACCGGAAATCTTGAGGTCAGCACAGGTGGTCGACTAAATTTGAATGACGCGGTTTCACTGAACAACACTCGATTGGAGAATCACGGTACCTTGCAGATTGGAAATCCGACCGGAATCGCCACGGTCAACGAAATGCAGTTCGGTCCCGAATCTTTGTGGTTGGTGGATATCAGTGGCGATGTCATTGCCGACGAACACGACGCATTACAGATCAATGGTACAGCCCAATTGGGCGGTACGCTGGGGGTCAAATTGATCAATTCCATCGCTCCCGAAATTGGGGATCAATTTACGATTCTCGTGGCAACGGGCGGGATCGTTGGCCAGTTTGATAATGAACCCGTTTCTATTTTGAACGGGACAGGGTACCAGTGGCAAGTGATTTATGGCACCAACGATGTGACGGTCGAATTGGTCAGTACGATACCGGATGTTTACCTTGGCGATGTCAATCTTGACGGCGTCGTCAATCTCCTTGACGTTGCCCCTTTCGTCGCATTGCTGACCAGCGGAACCTACCAGTTACAAGCGGACTTGAATTGTGACGGCGTCGTCGACTTGCTCGATGTCGATCCGTTTGTTGCCTTGCTAACGGGAAGTTAAACGAAATGCAGACGGTTTGGGTCGGGACCAAATAGGATTGGACCGAAGCATCGAAGCATCAAAATGGCGGGTCGGCTTCGATCGGCCCGCCATTCTAAGAACCTCGTCGGACGAATTGGACAAATCGCAATAATGGATTGCTTACAACAAATACAAACAATCCTAATTTGCCTGTTGTAATTTTGAAATGAATCCCACATTTAAATTTCGCGAAATTGAAACGGGCGACTTGGAAGAAGTGTTCGAATTGCGTGTCGCGACTTGGCACAATGACAACGGTCGTCAGGAATTGCTCGATCTAGGAATCCACCCTAGCTCGGTAGCGAGGCTGTTACAGAACTCGCACAAGGGTTGGCTCTGCGAATCGGATGCAAAGATCGTCGGTTTCGCGATTGGCGACGAGTCCATCGGCGAAATCTGGGTGATCGCGGTCCTGAAAGAATATGAAGGTTGCGGTATTGGTAAAAAACTCATGCAGCATGTCGAAACATGGCTGTTCGAAAATGATTGGGAAGAGATTTGGCTGACGACCGACATGGACGAAGAACTTCGTGCTGTCGGATTTTATCGACGTCTGGGCTGGCAAGATTGGAAATTTGAATCGGGCGATCGTTTCATGAGGAAGCAACGGACATAACCCAAGTCGATCCAATTCTGCGCCGACCCACAGGTATTCGGTCGTTCTTGAGATTCACTCTTGGTCTTCTTTGTCAAGCGGAATGATCTTCTCGGCCTGTTGGCGATACTGTTCGAACAAACCAGGTTCCGAGGGAATAGCCTTGGACAATCGAATCGCTTGTTGGTAGGACGCCTTAGCTGCTTCAGGCTGGTCAAGCTTGGCCTTTGACATGGCAATAATCAATGTATTCAATGGCGACAACGATTCATTCCGTTTCGATGACAATTCAAATTGCTTGATCGATTCAGCGTATTCACCTCGCTCATAAAGCGCCAATGCGTAAGTACTGATATGGCCGCCGTTCTCAGGTGTCATTTCAATGGACTGCTTCGATAGATCAATAGCTCTGCTCACATCGCGAAGTGATTCGTCAGGGCAAGTCAGCAGCAACCATGCTAGCGAGTTCAAAACTTTCGCTTCTAGCTTTTCAAAACCGGGCTGGTTCTTCAGTATGTCGCACATCGAAATGGCTTGTTCATAAGCCGCTAAAGCGGCCGTAAAGTCGACCTGTTCCATCGACAAGGCATCGCCCAATTGCAGGTACGCAAACAACACACGAACATTGCGAAAAGACTCATTCTGTCGTTCTTCGTACAAAGTCTTGGCGATATCCAGTGAACGCTGCAAGACGTTGACGGCTTCACTTGGCTTGCCATTGAAATAGAGCACGTGCCCCAACTTGCTGCTGTGAGATATTAGCCGCGAGGCATATATTGAAGAATCCGGATCCTTTTGCAGTAACTTCTCATCGAGTGGAATCGCTTTGGAAAACGCTTCGATCGAATCGTCGAGTTTTCGCAATGCATACAAGGACTCACCGAGGTAGAACCAGTGATTGGCTAGTTGCGCAAGAGGTCCCAAGCTGTTCGGATCGGCGGCAGCGTCCTCTTCATATAATTTGATTTTGGCACGATAGAGCTGGTCGACTTGTTCCAACTCATTGTCACGTTTGGCGAGCGAAACCAACGAGCCTAGCACTTTCAATTTTTCCGTGTTCGATAGATCGAGTCGTGAGACTTGTTCGATGCTAAAATCTTCGACCAGTCTTTCGGACTCGTTGCGAACCGATTTCGATTCTTCGACCTTACGTTTTGATTTCGATTTTGAGAGCAGCGATCCCAGGTCTCGGAGCCCCATCGCCAGTCGGATTTTATCCCGAACCGAACCGTCGGTTGCCAGTCTACGATGCAGCGCTAATTTTTCTCGTAGTCGCACCTCGGCGTCCGCTCTTTGATCTTGAGCAACGAGCGTTTTCGCTAAATCATCCAAATCGGCAACGAGTGCGCCTTGGTAGTCACGATTACCAGGAAACAAAGCCACAAGAATTTCACGTTGTTGAACGGCTTCTCGATACGCTTTTAATTCATCGGCGTATCGTTTTTGGGTG
Organism: Mariniblastus sp.; assembly: GCA_965263475.1. Classification (GTDB taxonomy): domain Bacteria; phylum Planctomycetota; class Planctomycetia; order Pirellulales; family Pirellulaceae; genus Mariniblastus. The sequence goes on along the minus strand of OZ253677.1, from coordinate 3,335,957 downwards.
CGCGCGAAAATTCCGACTTCGCTGAGCACCGTCGCGAAACGGTCTCGATGACGCGGTGTTGCCGGAAAATCTTCGGTCAGTTTCTGATATGCGGCAACCGCTTTCTTCTGATACTTTGCTGCCGCACTCAACCGAGATTCCTTGCGCAGATGTTTTACAAGCTGCAGGCAACAATTCGCATAATTTGATCGTTTCTTTTCATCTTTTGGGTTATTGGCAACCACTAATTCCAACAGTTCGATAGCCTGTTCGCGATAATCTTCGGTCTTACCGTTTTCTCCGATGCGCGAAAGAAAAATTGAGTAATTGTTCAAAACACGCGCGAGATCGTGTTTGTAACCGATGCCTTTGTGTTTCTTGGTTAACGCGACTAATTGCTTGATCGCTGGTTCATACTGAGCTTTGACTTCGTTTGGCTCGGTTAATGTTCGACCGAGATCCGCCTGTGCGGTTGCAAACTTTGCGGCCAATTTTCCTGAGTCCAGGTTTTCATCGCGAAGTACTTTTCGAATCGCTAGACATTTTCGCTGTTGTTCGACAGCCTGTTCGCGTTCGGATTGGTTGCGCAAAAAACTGGCGTAACTTGAATGAGCCGTGGCAGCTGCTTCTTGCCACTGCGGGCGATCAGGTGCGCGGTCTTTGATTTTCAGATAGCCATCGACCGCCTCTTTGAAGGCCTTGCCGGCTGCTTCGTGTTTGCCCAAGGCGTATTGAATCCGAGCTACTTGGTGATGGGCGTTGGCAACTTGCATCGCAACACGTGGGTCGTCGGGGTTGCGTTTGCGGAATCGCTGAAAGAAAACCAAAGCATCGTTTAACACGTCCGCTCGCAGCTGTTTCGCTTGGGGGACGTCCGCCAGCGTGTCCGAACCGAGGTGTCCGAGTACGCGGTCCACCGATTCGAGCGCGTCACTCAAATCCGCTTCGGACGCCATGCGGGCGAATTCCGCTTCGCGCCATTGCCATGCGATACCTGCGACGCCCGCCATCACCGACAACGCCAACGTACACGTCAAAGCCGCGATGGCGGGTCGACGGCGGCACCACCGCCAAATTTTCCCGATTGCTCCGATTGGCCGCGCCCTGACCGGCTCGCCAGACAACCAACGCTGCAAATCGTCTCCCAATTCCTGCATGTTTTTATAACGACCGGCCGGCTCTCGATGGATCGCTTTCATGCAGACCGTCTCCAGATCGATTGGAATTCGACTACGAAAACGTGACGGTGGCATCGGGTCGTCGTTGATGACCTGCTGCAGCAACATTTGCACGTTACCGCGAAACGGAACTTCGCCACAAAGCAATTGGTACAGAATCACACCCAGGCTGTAGACGTCCGATTGCGGCCCGACCGCAGCTAGATCCCCTTGGGCCTGTTCGGGACTCATATAGGCTGGCGTCCCAATCGCTTGACCTTCCATTGTGACCGTCACATCAGATTGATCTCTGCGAGCCAAACCAAAATCCATCACTCGCGGCTGCAAATTTTGGAGGTCGCCACTGGTCATAATGTTGGCAGGTTTTAAATCGCGATGCACCACGCCGCGACCATGCGCGTGTTGCAGGGCATGGGCTAATTCCAGCGCGATCGAGGCAGCATCTTTAAATTCAAATTCGTGATTTGCAACCAGTTCCGAAAGCGTCAAGCCTTCAACCAACTCGCTGACAATAAACGGCGTACCATTATGACGGCCGGTGTCAAAAACTTTCACGATACCGGCGTGATCAAGCTGCGCCGCGTTTCGAGATTCACGCAAGAAGCGTTCGCTTTCTTCGGGCAAAAGGAAATGACTGGTGCGAGGAATTTTTACGGCGACATCGCGGTCTAATTTGGGGTCACGCGCACGATATACGTAACCGAAAGCCCCTTGCCCAACGCGTTCGCACAGCTCATAGCGAGCAATTCGTGATGCCTGCGAGATTGGGGCTTGCCCTCCGTTGGAGCCGGTGAACTCTAGTTGAAACATCATCTCGATCTGATGTGACAAATGTGGAAACCGCTCGCAATAAACATCGGAATTCAAGGAATCTCGATCCGGATGAAAAGAGTACTCGGTACGAATCAACTCCAAAATCACCAAGTCGTCGTCGGCCAATTGCGGGAATGCGGTTGTATAAGATTCGACGCGCGTATCGGCGTCATGCTGGATACGGTTTTGAAGATCAATGCACGCCAGGTCGGTCAGCAACTCCGTGTTCGAATTGGCCTCTGTGGGAATGGAATTCGCAAAATCACCCACCACGCCAGATTCCCACGCACTTTCAAAGGCTTTTAGAGCCAAGTCTGGTTCCTGATTTCGTTCAATCATTGGCCGTCCCTCCCAACTCTTGAAGGAGCGAATTCCTGTTTGCCATCGTATGAATCAGCATTGGTGATCGAGCGTATCATTTTCAAATCAGTCGATGACATGGACGTGGAGCGGGACACCAGTGTAACATGAAAGCATGGAAGAATTGGAACGACTTAGTCAAATCGAGACGCTTTGGTCGGTTGTGCATCAAGCGCACCAGACGGATGAAGACGTCGCCCGAGATGCGCAACGTAAATTGTTGAAACAATATGGCAACGCGATCCAAAGGTATTTGACTGCCAAGATCCGAGACCCGGCCGTTGTTGACGATATTTACCAGGACTTTGCCATTAAGTTCGTTCGCGGCGATTTCCATAAGGCTTCTCCCGAGATCGGTCGTTTTCGAACGTTTATTCGGACCGTTTTGTTTCGACAAATCGCAGATTATCACCGCAAACGAAATCGACGCGGCGACATCCAATTGGACGTCGAAGTTTTCGAACCTTCCGAAGCACAAGATGAAGTCGCTCACGACGAGCAATTCGCTCAAGTTTGGCGCGACGAAATGCTGAAGAAAGCTTGGGATGCTTTGTATGACCTTGAAATTGAATCCGGCAAGGCATGGTATACGGTGCTTCAAACACGTGTGAACCATCCCCAGATGCGTTCAGCGGAACTAGCGCGCACGATGAGCGAGAAATTGGACAAGACGATTTCGTCAGCGAACGTTCGCGTGTTGTTGCATCGCGCTCGTGAAAAATTCTCCGTGTTGTTGATTGAGACCATTTCAAATTCATTGGAATCCAATTCTGCCGATCAAATCGAGGAAGAACTAGCGGACCTGCAGCTGCTGGAGTATTGCCAAGCGGCGTTGTCACAATTTCGAAAACAACAAACGGACCAGTAAAACGGGTCCGCTTGCAAATCGACCCAACCTAGAGGACGGCGAACAACTGCCAATTCGAACTGTCTTTCTGCCGCATACTGTATACCTTTCCGCCTTCCAATTTGTATCGCTTCTTCGTCGATCCTTCCATGTAGGTAATGGTCCACCCGCTACCGACGGGAAACCGTTGCTCTTGTCCGGCGTATATTGTGTAAACAAAGTTTCTCCCATTGGAGGAAAGGGTATAGTTGATGCTGTCGGTGTTGCCTTGGGGGCAACGAATCAAAATAAATTGCTGGCTGGGAACCGGGCTGCCAGGCGATGCGGTCGAACCGACGATCGTTCCGCGGGTGCCAGGTTGAATATAGTTTCCGTTGGGTTGATAACGATCGCCTGGGTAAATGACTCGACCATACGGATCGGTGGTGTAGCCCGGCTGAACGATGGTCTGCCCGCCCCCATTTCCAGGCAACAAGAAGCTACCATCTCCGGGGTTATATACTCGGCCCTGACCTCCGGAGTCCCGCCCGCTTTCTGATGGCAGCGAACTGCCAAACACCTCTTTTTGATCTTGGCCTTGTCGCAATGGGCCGCCAAATTCTTGCTCGATGAACTGGCGTCCGTGTTGGCGTACTTCGTTTTCAATTTGTTGAAAGAACTTTCCCTGGGCCGAAGCACCTGTGGTTGCGAACAGGCTGATCATTGCTGCGATTCCAAAATACCGTTTCATGTGAATTTCCTTTTGTGTTTTCGAGTTTCGATTTCTAGTTTTGTATTTCCAAAATATTGGCGAACTTGGCGATCTCCGGAGTAAAGAAAACGGGTTGCTGTCGGTCACGAGTAATGGCTTTGACACGTGATGTGACACCGGCTGCTAACTCGACGGGGTTCAACAACTGATCGCCGGAGGGATTCGTGTCGAACGTCGAGTCGCCGACGGTATCCAAGACAGCTCGCAGAAAAGCGGCGTTGTTTGATGCCGAAAGTTCAACCGATCTTTGCTGTAGCGTATTGGACGACAGGAAAACCGTTCCCATGTCTGGCGATGCCAAGTCCAACAATGGATTCCTAAGTCCGGGCCGAATCGAATTCTCAGTTGGCGACAAATCCAGGAACACCATGCGTTTCGCGTCCGGCAGGTCTAACTGCAGCGTATCTATCAGATCGCGCCACGATACGGCTGTTGACCGAACCTTGGTTTCCCGAGTGTTCGTCGTCCCGATATAGAAGTTGCCTCTTTGATCGACGATGCCTGCCGATGTGATAAACACAATCGCGACGTCGCCATCTTTTGTGTTTTCGGACAACCATTGAAAGCCATCCAAGACTTCGTCATCAGAGACGTTTCCCGCAAGCAGTTTGGTTTTTACGTTTCCGTAAAGCTTTCCATTTTCGTGTGCTTTCATCGCTGATTCGAATGCAGTCGCATCGCTTCGGGCATGAGAAAGACGGGACAATTCTTCAAAATCAGTGACGCCGATTGCCAGAACAACTGCGTCACGAAGCAGCGATCCGTTCACGGATTCAACGTCCACGACAATGTTTTTGCCTTGTGAACTGGCCTTCGTGTTGGCGGCGATCAAGACAAAATCGTTGGGTCCATTTTCTAGCTTGACATCGTGCTCGATTTTCATTGATAGCTGATTGACTTTGGTCGGACGAAAAACTTTCGCAACGGATCCGTTGTGCAGTAAAGTGAGCGCGGTCAACGGCAGGCCATTGATACTCGTGGCTTCCCCTTTGACGGTCATTGTTTGCGATTCCGTTTTCCAGCGATCAGTCGGCCAAGTGATTTTAACTCCGGGCGGATGATGTTCCGCAATGACGGCAGGTTCACGAAAGTCAACTTCCTCGCGGTCAAGTTCATTGCCGTCGATACTTGCCAAGGCGGCTTGCAGTGAACCTGTTTCCAAGATGCCGTCGATCACATCGGGTCGATACAGTTTGTCGCGAAATTGTTGAACTTCAAAAAACTTAGCCGATTTGTCATAACCACGATTGGAATGCCAACCAATCAATCGGTCGGCACCTGGCGACGCGTCGTAATAGCCTTGCGGATGATAAATAATCCACTGTCCATCATCGCCCATGTAGAAATTTAAGATGGGTTCGACGAAATCGTAGCCTTCTACCATAACCATGTCGTAATTAAGTTCTTCATTGTTGCGTTCCATCGTTACCGGCACCGTTTGCCCAGGTTTATATTCGAACTTACCCATCAGCATGAGTTCAAACATCTCGGTCAATGACTTTCCATCGACGGCGATAATCTTGTCACCGACTTTAACGCCCGCTTGCTCAGAAGACGTCCCAGAAACAACTTCCCGAACGGAACTGTTTTCAAACTTAAAATCAAAAATGCCGGTCGGTTTGTATTCCTCCAGGCTCCAGAGTCGAATCGTCCGATCGGTCGACGATGTCGCGATGAGTTTTCCGTTGCGCGAAGCGCTGATCGCTGAGACATAATTGTCATGTCCGATGAAAGCACGTTTCAGTTCATCGCCAGCGGTGTCCCACAGAGCCAGCAAACCCTCGTTGTCTCCAAAAACAATTGGCTGCTCGACGCCCAGTTTGGGTTGATTGAGAAGCGTATACGTCGTTGGGTTGCGTCCCGAACTGATTCGGTAGCGTGACAGGGCCTGTGAATCGTTGAAATGCTCAACAAAGTAATGTGCGTTCTCGCGACGAACGGACGCTTCTTGGGTGCCGATAGCCGTTTGCTCACCCCGTAATTGCAGTCCATTGCGTTGCTCAACATCAGCGATGGCACGTTCTCTTAAGTCGAGAACTCGATTCGCGACTCCGTGTTGGTTACGTTTCCAATCTTGGGGTGCGTGAGGTCGAGTACCGAATGCGATTCGCTGTGAAGAGTTTTGGTCGAAGGCGACGTCGTAAATCGGTCGACCTTGCCCTGCAAACTTGAATTTTCGCTGACCGGTTTTGGAGTCCCAGATATGAACCTCACCGAATTTGTCACCGCTGGCGACAAGGTTCCCATTGGGTTGCAAGGCAATCGCGGTGACGTTCCAGCGGTGTTTGTCATAGGCGGCCAATTCGGCCGTTGGGACTGCCGAAGAAACAGGTTCTCGCGATTCCCAGACACGAATCCAGAATCGACTACGGCCATCCACGACCGCATTTCCCGCCCCAGCCCAACGGCCCTCTTCCATACGAAAATCCATCACGCGAGGTTGTGCTTGTGCCCCGTAGGGAAGTTGAACTAGTTTGTTGTAAACATCAATCAACCAGCCGCGAATCCGAGGCGGCATCTGATCTTTGGCCCCGAGCGGAGTGCCTTTCAAGGCCGAATAAATCTGCGGTCCCTCAAAATCAATGCTCAGCAAAAATGGCTCGTTGGTCGGAAATGTCATGATGTCATGGATGGGCTGTTCTCGATCACGCGCAGGAATCCGCTGCAAAATTTCACGGGTTTGCCAATTGCGAACGATCGTCATTCCATCAGAATCCGCAGATACCAACAGTACTCCATCTCGCGAGAAAGATAGCTTGCGAGTTGGAGCGTTGTGGCCGGTCAACACTTCTGCGATTTCTTCCATGTTGTCGGTGGCGTAAACTCGGATGTTGCCGTGATCTCGATAGTCACTAACACCAACCAAGAGATATTTTCCATCCGGAGACCACGACAACGCGTTGACGTTGCCGTAAGAGGTTCGCGACATATCGCCTCTAAGCGTATGCAACAATGCCCCATTGTTGACGTCCCAAATGCGAACGACTTTGCTACCGCTGACAGCAACATGGGATCCATCTGGACTGAAGCGGACGTCGGTGATCTCAGCAATAAAGCCACCACTATCGATAACCAATTCTGCCGGACCGGTGAATTCATCGGCAATTTCTTTGACCGTTTTCGTGTAGACTTGTTCCGGCTCGTCGTTTTGGTCGGCGACGCCAGCACTCACTAGCAGCGAATCTATATTGGTGGGCGGAACGTATGCCATTGCTTCGCTCGCTTGATGTTGGTCAACGACGGGAACCATCAAACGCATACCAATATCTTTCGCACCACTCCATTTCGCCGCCGTGCGCCACGTTGTGCGAACGTGATCTCCGGGAGGGATTCGATAACTGCACCCTTTAACAATAAACTGTTCCGCATCGTATTGACTGTCGCACCACTCTGCTGCGTTTCCAATGAGATCCAGCAAGCCAATTGAATTGACGCCGCCAACAAGCGAGCCGGCCTCAACCAAACCGTTTTCTTGCTCGGACTCACCACGGAACAGTTTGCATTTGTCTTTAGCGAGATCTTCACCGCCCGAAAAACTCCACGGATATGGAAATCCAGTGTCGCGTTTCCCCCGTGCCGCCGCCTCCCATTCTTTTTCTGTCGGTAACCGCCCACCAGCCCAATCGCAGAATTTGGCCGCTTCGCGAATAGTCAGGTTGGTAATTGGCGTTCTTTTATCGGCGACGGCATTCATGTTGACGTCTTGGCTCTCATTGGCGTACGCCAGGTATTGGCCGCTGGTCACTTCTGTGATTCCAATGTAAAACGGCTGTGAGATTTCAATCGTTTCACTGGGCAATTCCCAGGTACGTAGCTCGCCATCGCTGATACCAAACAGATAATTTCCGGCCACGACCAATGCCAGTTCCAACGGTTTCGTGTCTTGCAACGCTTTTGCCATCGCTCGAATCGGCAATCCGGACTCTTCGTCAAACTGAGTCCCAGGCTTCGGGATCAGCGAACTGGGCAACGCAAACCCGTTACTCTTTTCCATCACGGGTGACTTTTCCAAAGACATATGCAATTCTTGACCAACAGCCTTAAGTTGGTCCATCGACCACCGCTGTGTCGTTGAGTCGTACCCCACCGCCTGCGCGAACAATTCCAGTTGGAATCCATCGACCTCTTCCAATCGAAGCTTGCCGTCTTCCAGTTCGATTTCGCCGTTATTGATAACCAATTCAGCGTCGGGCGGAGACACGGTAATGCGCAAATCCAGAAATTTCGGTTCAGTTATTTCGACGACTTCTGGTTTCGGTTCAATCGTTTCCAACACGATATCAAAGGCCGTGTTTTCGATGTCGACTTCCAATGTTGAAGTGAGCGAATGGAACCCGTTTTTCTGCACAACGATTTCGTACTGCCCCGGTTCCAGTTTCAATTCGTTCAAATCGCGAGGCTCGCCGCCGACCGTCAATGTGGTTTCTGTCGCGTCCGGTAGAATATTCAAGCGGACGAGCAACGGCTCAATTTCTGGTTCGGACTCAGGTTTTACCAATTCGGGTTTACCATCGTCCGCGACCGGTATCAGTTCTTCATTGCGATCACTTCGTAGATACAATCCAATAAGTACTGCACCGACCAATATGCCGATACAAACAGGCCATAACACATACGGTTTACCGAGAACTTCATTCAATTTGTCTTTACCTGTCGCCTTCGCAGCAACCGTCTGTTGGTTTGTTTTCCTTTTGCGAATCGGCTCACGAAGCTTGACCGCGTTGCTCGGCAGGATCGCGGTGACATCGTCATGTTTCGCATTGCTTGCTAATGGCGCGACAACTTGGACAGGCACGAAAGGAGCATCATCCAGCAACTTCAAGACGGCGGCAACGTTAGCTGGCCTTTCGTCGACCGGTTTTTTCAACAACTGGTCAATCACGGCGGCCAAGTCGTTAGGAATCTTCGGTGCGACTTCTTTGACTGGCCTCATCGGATCATCGGAACTGTGCCAACGCATCCAGGCAACATCCGCATCGATGGCACCTTTTCCCGTTCCGGGGAACAGCGAATCGAACTTATTACCAGTCAACAGCTCCAACAAAGTGAACCCCAGGCAATACAAATCGACGGCTTCACCGAACGTGCCGAACTCCGACCGAATCAATTCGGGGGCGAGGTACTTCTTGCTACCGGTTGGCGCTCTCAGTTCGCCATCTCGACCCGACGCTTCGAAATCGCTGAGCTTCGCCGTCCCTTGATCATTGATCAAAATGTTTGAAGGACGAACCGAACCATGAACTTTGCCTTTGGAATGCAAAAATTCGAGCGCTCCCAGAATCTGGCGCGCTACGCTGCGAACGGTACCAGCAGCCATCGGCGCAGCGGCAATCTGGTTGGCAAGTGAGCCTTTCATCAACTCCATCACGATCCAACCGCGATCTTGATCGACGGTATGAATTCGCAACACGTTTTCGTGTTCGAATTGAGCAAGAAAACTGGCTTCCTTGAGGAATTGGTTAACGCGTTCGACTGCCGCGCGACCGGCATCCGAACCGGGCTCAGATTTCAGTTCCTTCACCGCGACGTCACGACTGAGCAACACGTCCCAGGCTCGGTAGACGACCGAGTTTTCGCCTTGGCCGATTTCTTCAAGTAGCTCGTAGTTTGGATGTTTTGCCATTTTCTTGTCCGACTGGATTGGTAACGGGGTTCTTACGCGCACGCCGGGACGCTGTTACAGATTTTTTTTGGAACGACTGAAATATCTTGCGACGGCCGCGTAAGAAAGGGGAAAGGCTCAAGCAGCAAAGTCGGGCCGTGGTCCAATCGCAGGCTTTTATCGTGCAACACCAAGAAATTTACCAAGAATCAACCCGGCATTTTCTCCGGCCAGTGCTCCCATTGCTGGACGATCCAGAGGTTTCCGAGGTCCTGATCAACGGCCCGAAAACCGTTTACTTCGAACAGTCGGGACGATTGAATCGTGCGGACGCCTCATTCTCTTCAGAAGCCAATTTGCTTGCTGCGGCCAGAAACATCGCCGAATTCGCGGGGCGTTCGCTGGACACCGACAGTCACAGCCTGGATGCCAGATTACCCGATGGCTCGCGAGTTCACGTGATTGTGCCGCCGAGTGCACGCAATGGCGTCTGTATCTCGATCAGAAAATTTCGCCGTGAAAGTTTCGATCTAGCGAAATTGGTCGAATGGAACAGTCTGACCGCAGAAGTTGCTGAGTTCCTGTCCGTCGCCGTCGAATTACATCGCAACATCGTGATCGCTGGGGGAACAGGATCCGGCAAAACGTCTTTGCTGAACGCGCTTTCCGCCGAAATTCCCGAACACGAGCGGATCGTGGTCATCGAAGACAGTTCAGAATTGCAGCTGCAACAACCGCATACAGTCTACTTAGAAGCCCAACCCGTTCGACCAGATGGAAGCGGCCAAGTTTCGATTCGAGATCTATTTGTCGATTCGTTACGCATGAGGCCTGATCGAATTGTGGTTGGAGAAGTTCGTCGAGGAGAGGCTTTGGACCTGATCCAGTCGATGATTTCCGGCCATTCTGGTTCGATGACGACGGTCCATGCGACGACATCGCAAGATGCCGCGGTGCGGTTGGAAACGCTCAGCATGATGAGTGACGTTGCGTTGCCAGCTCATGTAGCCCGGCTACAAGTTGCTTCTGCCTTGCATTTGATCGTGTGTATTAACCGGCAGAGTGATGGTTCGCGAAGAGTGGAATCGATCTGTGAATGCTTGGGGACCGACGAGCGAGACAAATATCTATTCCAAGACTTGTTTCGTTTTCATGCCGATAGTCGTACCGACGACGGTCAAATCACCGGTGCATTGCAGGCTTGTGGAAACCAGCCCACATTTTCGGATCTTGCCACTCGTTCGCCGGCCCGAGATCGAATAATGCTGACGGCATCGCTGTTCGGTGAATGAACTGCAAGAAAACTTTTTTGTAACACCGCGAATCTGCATGCGTAAGTACGTCAGTAAACAGATCGTTCCGGAATTCAGGAATTCAAAAATGAAAAACAAACCTTCCAGTTGGATCGAATCCTTCCACAACGACGAAGACGGCATCGAGGCTGTTCAAGTCATCATGATCGTAGCCATCGCTGCCATCGTCTTGATCGCCGTGATGACCGTTGGCCAAGAAGTTATGGACTGGCTCAAAGAAAAATGGAATGAACTCAAAGGCAAAAATATCTCGTAGTCCAACCAAATCGGAATCGAATGATGTCTTCGGTCGCCAAATCCTCTCCTACTTTCAAATTCCATCAACTCACGGCGCGACAATTTTGGTGCGTGGCAGCGATCGCTCCTATCGTCCTTGCGCCGGTCTGGCTAGCTGTGCCAGAATCTACGGTTGGCCCCTTCGGCTCGTTCAGCGGGTTTCTGCTGGCATTGATGTTGCTGGTCTCGACAATAACTGACTTGCGCTATCGAAAAATTTATAACTGCGTAACCTACACAACGTTTGGCTGGGCGATCGCCAACAATTGGGCGTCGGAATGGTGGACCGCCAATCAGGCGATTGGGCTCTCAAGCAGCCTTGCCGGGGGCGTTGTCTGTTTCCTGGTCATGCTGATTCCCTATTCATTGGCCAGAGGAGGTGCCGGCGACGTTAAACTTGCCACCGCAATCGGAGCGTTGGTCGGAATGGATGCAGGTCTGTTGATCATCGCTTTCACCTACATTGTGGCAGCAACGGCAATTTTTGTTTGGAACAGCTTCAAATGGGGACCGCATAAATTGTTTGCCGCCCTGTTTCGCACGGTGGCAACCAAGCTTTTACCCCAGGTCTATTCATCGCCCAGTGACCAACAGCGACGACTCTTAGACCAACCGATTCCGTTGGCAGGTTTCTTTTTGATCGCAACGGCACTGGTCCTGTTTGATTTTCCCATGATATTGCGGAGTCTTTGATGCAAAGCTCCGACAAACGCGTGCGAAATCGAGCAGGAGCCGCCAGCATGCAATTGGTATTGGCCACGGCAATTGCCGTCCCCATCGCAGGCGGACTTTTGTTCCTTGGGTTCAGAATCTGCCGCTATGTTTTTTCTGCGCTGTCTGGCTCGTTAACCATGCCGTTTGTATGAGGCAATTCGATGAATTTTCGGAAACTGGTCATTGATGAAGAAGGCGGTGCTTACACGCTGTCCTACGTCATGGTGATTCCAATCCTGATGTTGCTCGTGTGCGTCATCGTGGAAACGACGTTGATGATGAGTGCCAAGTTGGGTACGACCTATGCCGCCTACTCCGGTGCCCGAACAGCCAGTGTTTGGTCTTCCGCAACGGACAATTGGTCCGATACCAAGTACAGAGTTGAACAAGCAGCCACTCAGTCCTTTGTACCCTTTGCAAGTGGAATGGGCAAAACAGGTTCACCACCGGCGGCCGCATCGGAGTACGTTCAATCGCATTCATCATTCGCCCAAGCATCGGGCGCCGACTCCTACATCCGCGCCAAGTATGCAAACGCCGCCAATCGTTTGACAGTAAACGTACAGGGCCCACCTAGCTCGCATGACTCCGAAATCGAAGTCACCGTCGAGTACCGGTTTCGATTCAATATCCCGGGGATTGGCCGATGGATTGGTGAAGCGGATGGCGATGGTTATTCCTTCCCGCTGAAGAGCAGGGCGACACTTCAAAACGAAGGCCCAAAAAATGATCGACAAATCCTGGGGATCGGATATGGCAGATTGGACTAAAGAATTTCATACCGACGAATCGGGAAAAGTCAGTTTGTTGGCCTCGATGATGATGCTGGTTTTGGTCGCCTTGGCCGGACTGATCGGGAACACCGGACACGTCGCCAACGAGAAACTGGAAACCCAGAACGCAGCCGATTCGATTGCCTATTCGTCGGCTTTATGGATGGCGCGCGGCATGAACGCGGTAACCGCAACGAACCATCTGTTAGGCGAAGCGACAGCGATATCAGCGGTTCATGAAGCGCTCGGCGGTCCGGAGCTCGACCTATCCGTCAAGAAGAACACACCAGAGAACCAAACCTTGGACCGCTTAATTCGAGCGCTGTCCAAAACGGCACCAGTGATACCCTCTATTTATTCGCCATCACCGATACCCAATATCGATCGTCGGATCGTCGACTTTGTGACCAAGCGAACTTCGCCTTCGGATGGAAGAATGAGCGCGTTTGCGACGATCTATGATTCGCGGATGACGTTGAAGCGGCAGCTCGCTTTGATATTGCCCGCCAAATCACTCGCCAACCTTGGTTTTTTGGTTCCACCACCTTGGGGTTTTGCGACGGCGGCGGCTTCGTACGTTGTTCATATTGCTGGGACGGCGAACATCGTTTTGATCGGCAAGGAGTGGTTTGTCCTGAGGGCGTTGGAAGAAATCGCCAAGTCGTTCAAGCCGATGAAGTCGGTCGTCGAGAAACAACTCGTGCCAACGCTAGTTGAACATGCAAATTTCGTCGCAGGTATCGATGCGAGCTCCAATCAACCCCAACCCGGAATCTTAAACAAGGCAACCGAGCGGCTCGTCGTAGATCTAGAAAAACGGCTGGAAGTCGAGGCGTCTTTGTTTCCCAAGTTTGCGGATTTGAAACTTCCAGTTGTCGCCGAACCGAAACCCAATATGCAGGGAACCAGTCAACCTGCCACCGCCTGGGGTGAGGACAAACCTGCCGTGTTGCCCATTCCCGATTTAAACACAGGCAGTATGAAGCGAAAGCTCGATCGGGCGATGGACCGGATGCAAAAACGAACTAACAAATTGAAACAGGATCTTGAAGACTTGGACGATTTCGAACGCGATATTGAAGAACGTCTGGGCCAAGACGATGTCGATGCGAACGAGAAATCACAATTAGAAAAAGAGCAAAAGGACATTCAAGCGTCCCGAAAGACAAAACAAAAACGCGTCGACGAAATTGATGAAAAAATTGATGAGATTCGTACGAAGCGAGCCAATTTGAACCAATCCGCTGGGCAACTGCCGACTCAATCAGACAACCCAAGCACAAAGAGCATTCCTCGACAAATGGACCAAAGTCAGGAGCGCTATACGCAGTGGGTTCGTGCGACTTACCCGCAGACCGACGCATTTCGAGCGCCGATTCGAGCATGGCTAAAAAAATGGACCCGGAAATCTAATGCCGCGGAACATTTCGACAAATGGACCAATCGCTATACGTTGGTCAAAGCTTGGCAATTTCGCAGCGGCTATCGGACTCGAAAATCAGGGAACACCGTGACGTGGAGCAAGCGTCAAGAGCCACTGTGGATGTTGGTGATGGAAGACACCTTTCGTGGTGGATCGCGCGACCGAAAAGGATACGAAACATGGGTGGGCAAGAATGCTTCGGCAAAAAGCAAAGCTGAAACGCTGTTCACTCTGATCGGTGTGGCCCATCGAGATTACGAGCCCTTGTTTTCGAACTCGCTTTATCCTTCGCCTTCCGATTCCGGAATCACCGCTTACGCGCAATCCATTTTTTATAACGCCAACAAGCAACAGCCAGGTTCCGGCCGTGGACGGCTACAAGAGAAGATCGGCTGGGACACGTTGAACTGGGATCCTGAAGTTGACGTTTCAGAATGGGGCGCTCCATCGCATCAGTCGTCTCCAAAATGGCCTTGGGAAGCTTTCGATGGTTCGACTCAAAACGATGTCGCCAGAGTCAAGCTGAACTGGCAGGCCAAGTTGATGCCAGTAAGAAGTTCCAGATTAAAGCGAGCGTCTGTAACAGCCAGTGGCAACGCACGTAAGAACTTAGAACACGCAACCCAGTATTTTGACAAACTGGGGCATCACTAATGCGTGTTCTGTTCTGCAATCCAATTCCAAAATCCGCGAACTCAGCTGAAGCCGCTACTTTTTTAAGGAAAAAAGTTTAATCAATGACGACACGTCAGGCCAAAACTCGTGATTCAGGTTGGAATCGTCAGTGTCAATCCATCCTTCGCCTCGGCGTCGCCACGTTGGAATTGGTTTTATGCCTGCCGATTCTTTTGGCGTTAATCATCGGCGTAGTCTGGTTGGGGAACGCAGTAATCGCTCAAACGGACGTCACGATTGTGGCCCGCCACAAAACTTGGAAACAACGCTCTGACTCCAACGGGACCGCACTGCTATTTCTCAAAGACGACGTTGTCAACGACAAAGCAACTCAAACCGTCAAAGTGAGCCCACTTTTTGACGATGCTGATGTACCCGAATCGTCGCACGATGTGATGGCTGCGGCATGGGATCACGAACAACTTCTATTGGACGAATCACCCAACTGGAAGCTGTATGCCATTGCTGCAGCCAACGCCAAAACAGGTTCGTTGCAAAACGGCTATGTGGATGCCAGCAACCAATTGACACAATTCAAAAACGAATCCAGCAGTATCTGGAACAACATGGGAGCCGTTGTGATCCGCGAGATTACGACAATTGGTGAAACAGCAAAATCGTCGCTTGAAAGAGGCGATAGCGCTGCAGAACAAAGCAAGACGCAACTAAAAAATCGAATTCGCCGTGAACTTCAGTCAAAGAAAAATGAATTCGAACAAGCCAAGGAGGCGCAAAAAAACCTCGACAATGATGCATCTGATGCATTGAAAAAGGTATTGAAAAATCGCGTGAAGAGAATCCGTGCAGAAATCGAAGATCTAGAAGACGATTTGGATGCGGTCAATGGTTGATCTGAGTCGGAAAACAACAGTTTGAAAATACAGGAACGCAGAAAATGAAACATTTGATGGGCCTTGGATTGGCCGCGCTGCTGGGACTGGTCGCGGCTGGATTGAATTGGGTTTGGCTTTCGGGGTTGGCGACGCCAAACGAATTTGTAGCCGTCGGAACTGACATCTCCGCTGGCGACCCAATCGAAGAAGAAGACTTGGTTGCCGTTCCCATTCCTGGGCGCGACGAATCGCTTCGCAAGTCGTTTGTGCCCTGGCAGAACCGTGCGATCTTGTTGGGAACCCAGGCCCATCGTGACTATGTCGCCGGGGACGTCGTATTTCATCGTGACATTCAGCCACCAGACGAGGATTCACATTGGGATGTGATCGGACCATTCAAATTGATCAGTGTTGGCGAGCGATTCAAAGAACGAAGCGATGATGAACTCGATTATGCACGCACCGACGGAAACAACCTAACGATCGCCGTTGACGCCGACTTCGACGGCCGCACACGGAAGTTATTGGATGTGATTCGACCAGATCGCGGAGGCGATGAAGGTCAACTGCCGATCGTCGCGGTCCAGGTCCTTCCGTCCGCCCAACCGAATGGGCGATTGCAAGTCGCCGAACCTAAACAAGTCGTTTATCAAACGGTTTCATTGGACGGCATTGCCAATGTGCCGCGAGTGTTGTTGGAAGGCGATAGGATTCGATTCGTCGTTCCCGCCCGCCCCAAGTACTAAATCTTAAAGCACGACCAGAGACTCATGAAAATTTGGTTCAACAACGTGATCGACACCGAACGCAATGTTGCCGACGTGTCAGGCAACCGGGTTCGTATTGGCCGCAACCCGGACAACGATGTTGTCCTGGATAGCCCTTTTGTGGCCGGTGAAGCTGCCGTTTTGAATAAACGCAACGGTGTTTGGGAACTGCTGGCACTGGGAATCAACGGCATCAAGCTTGGCGATCGCCAACTTTACAACGGCGAGCGATGCGACATTCGAACCAATCAGTCGATCAGCCTGTTCCCGTTTACGCTCACTTTAGACCTGCCATTTGAAGTTGAACGGAATCAAGAAACGGAACGAAAACAGTTGGATGAATTGATGTCCAACGTGGTTGGAATTATTCATGTCGAACTGTTGCAAAGGATGAACTTAACGCCCGATTCAGCGGGCCAACGCGAGAACGAAGAGTATTTATTGGAGCTCGAAAAGACGATCGACAACATCGCACGAAACCATCTGCTAAAGAAGAATCAAGTCAAATTAGTAACGCATACCGCAGGACATGGTCTGCGTGATCATATGCTTGCTCATGCAGCCACGAGGTCACAAAACGGGCCATCTGAATCGGCGCGGCATTGGAGTCAAATATTGACGATCGTCCCAGATCGCGAACAGGAACTTGAATCAACGGCCGAATACATGTACGGCTTGTTAAAAATTACGGGGCAGACTCCCGACAAAAAACGTATCGACGCCATCGATGCGGGTTTCTGGCCTTCATGGGAGGTTGTCGGCGAACGGCTACATGGAGAATTCCGTCAGTATTTGGCTCTCCGCTATATGAAAAAGGAAATAAAGAACATCGTCTTTGGTTACGGTCCATTGGAAGATTTGTTGAGGCTGCCAAGCATTTCGGAAATCATGGTCGTCGATCGTGAGCATGTGTATATCGAACGAAATGGAGTGCTGGAAAATTCCGGCAAGCGTTTTATTTCAGACGAAATTATTGAAACCATAATCCAACGCATTGTGGCGCGCGTAAGCCGCCGAATTGACAAGTCTCAACCTTTGGTCGATGCAAGGCTGAACGACGGAAGTCGCGTCAATGCCGTGATCGCCCCCTTAGCGGTTAGCGGGCCAACCCTGACGATTCGCAAGTTTCCCTATCGGAAAATGCTGATCGACGATCTCGTCGCCCATGGAACCTTGACTCGGACCGTTGCAGAATTTTTGCGCGCTATCGTGCTGTGCAGACGCAACATCCTGATTTCCGGTGGAACAGGGACGGGGAAAACGACGCTTTTGAATTGCCTGAGCGATTTTATTCCCGACCAAGAACGAATCGTAACCGTTGAAGACACCGCAGAACTTCAGTTGAACAAAGAACATGTCGTCCGAATGGAAACGAAAGAAGCAAACGTCGAAGGCGCCGGCGAGTATTCCATCCGCGACCTCGTCCGAAATGCGCTGCGCATGCGACCGGATCGAATCGTCGTGGGGGAATGCCGAGGCCCGGAAGCACTGGATATGTTGCAAGCGATGAACACCGGTCATGACGGCTCTTTGACGACCATCCATGCCAATACCGCAGCCGACGTTCTACGACGATTGGAAGTGCTGGTGCAGATGGCTGCCGACTTGCCGGTATCGTCCATTCATCAACAAATTGGCTCTGCGATCGATATCATCGTCCAGCTCAAACGACTTCGTGATGGCCGCCGTGTGATCAGCCAAATCACAGAATGCACAGGCGTGAATCCGCGATCAGGCGCGATCGAGCTGCGAGATTTGTACTTGCTGGAAGGCACGTCCGATCCCAACAAGCGGGTATTGGAACCAACGGGCCGACTACCCAGTTTTGTGGGTGATCTGATCGAAACCGGCGCGCTTAGATTGGATTCGTTTTATCACGAGCACGGAGGACAGCCATGATCCCATTGACCACAACTGGAATCATGCTGATCGCTGGTGCGATTGCTGGGTTTTCTCTTGTCGGAGCCTGGGACACAATCGCACAACAATATGTGGCCGACCTAAAACCTGTGCTGAACTCATTGTCATGGGACGACAAACAAACACGTTCATTGCTCCGGTGGTGGGGTGTCAGCATCATTGGCAGCTTTGTAGTGTTGGCTCTGCTCTTGGAGATGTGGCCAATTGCGGTGGCTGTCGTGTTGTTGTTACTGTTCGCGCCACGATGGATTTTGAAGTTGATGATCGCGCGTCGACAAACGTTGCTCCGCGATCAACTGGTCGGCGGAACGACATCGTTGGCCAACGCTTGCCGTGCGGGTTTGTCACTGGCGCAAGGACTGGAAACGGTGGGAAGTGAAGTCCCTCAACCACTGGCTCGTGAGCTGCAGCGAATTGTCAACGAATATCAACACGGTCGTTCACTGGCAGAAGCGATCGCTTCGACAAAAGAGCGTTTAAACTTGGACAGTTTCACTTTGTTTGCGTCTGCGCTGTGTGTGAGTCTTGGTCGCGGTGGTCGTATCACCGAATCGCTTGAAAAAATTGGTCAGACCTTACAAGAAAACCAACGCATCGAACGCAAATTGGAATCGGAAACGGCGAGTGGTCGCAAAGTTGTAATTTTACTGGCGGTTTTCCCATTTGTTTTCCTGGGCGGCTTCTTTGTGTTGCATCCTGAAGGCACGGCGTTGGTCTTTCAATCGTTGATCGGGCAATTGGTGTTGCTGGTCGTGATGGGTTTGGTCCTCGCCAGCGTGTGGTGGAGTAACCGAATTCTTTCAATCGAATTGTAAGGACCATGCATGCTAGAACTCCAATCCATTGCGTTACCTATGGCTTGTACGTTGGCCGGCGTCAGCATTGGGTTGTTCACCGTTTTGTTCTATCGGATCGCCAATGGCAAGCGGCGGACTCACGTGTCATTTGAAGAAACCCGGCGATCGAAATTGCGAACTGCGAACTGCTTGTACCGACGCTTAGAACCGCTTGTCGATGAGCTGGGTATTTTTTATCCGGCAGGCCATTCTTCAGATCGTTTGGAACACTATTTGAAGCTACTGGTCGACATGCCCCCATTCAAACCCGCCGAATGGATGGCAATCAAATCGATCGAGGCAATGGTGATCGGTGTTGTGATTTTCGTTTTTATCGCGCTGATGGGAATGCCGTTATTGGCTTTGATGTTTGCAGTGGCAACCAGTTGTTCCTATCCAACGATTTCACGAAACTCCGTGATCAGCCGAGCGAAATCCCGCTTGAATTCCTTGAAGTTGCGGTTGCCATTCGCGATCGACCAAATTTCACTAATGATGGAAGCAGGTGCGGGATTCGAAGACAGTTTGAAGACGGTGGTTGCGGACAATACGGAACATCCACTTGGCCAAGAATTCTCGGAAGTCATTCGGCAGATTTCACTGGGCCGACCTCGCAGCCAAGCGCTTGCCGGGTTCCGAGACCGTATGGCCGACGACGATGTCTCAGAAATCGTATTCGCGATCACCAAAGGCGAAGAATTGGGAACTCCATTGAGCAACATTCTTCGCGAACAAGCCAATCAAATGCGATTGAAGCGATCGCAATGGGGCGAGAAAGCGGCTTCCGAAGCAGAGGTGCAAATGGTTTTCCCCGGCATGATCACCATGGTCGCCTGTCTACTGGTCATTGTCGCCCCAATACTGTTGCCGGTCATCGTTACCTTGCTCGAAGGCTAAATACGCAAACCCATTTTTTGCAAATTCCAAACAAGAGAACAAACCATGTACGCCCGAATCACGATTCAATCTGGAATCGCCGCCGGCACATCGCACTTGATCGAGAGCCGCGTTGCCCGAGTTGGCAGCGACCCTCAATCAGATGTTTGCTTGCCAACCGCCGACGTACCAGAGCACGCATTAACACTCGAATTTCAAAACGAGAATTGCCGTGTCTACAATCGTAGTCGTGACAGTATTTACGTGGGCGCACAAATCGTAAAACCGAATGACGTCGTCGAATGGCCTGAGACGGACATCTTGCAGATCGGATCAAACACGGAGCTATTGTTAGATTTCGACGCGGAAGCAGATGCAAGCTACTTGGAGTTGGATGATGAACAAGTCGACGCCGAGTTTGAAGTGGCGGGGTCGATCGACAACACTACCAAAACCACCGACGATAAATCTCGGAATGCGAAAACACTCGGGTTCGGAAAAACGTCAGTTCAGTTGACCGTTACGGTGGGGTGCATCATCGGTTGCATCGCGTTGCTGGTGCGCGATCAGAACCGCAAAGCTGCGCCGAGCCCAGGGCCCAATTTTTCAGATATCGTTACCCGTTCAATGGAAAGCGACGAAGTTTCTCCAGCTTTGATTCAGCGCATTCAATTCGCCGAGGCCCAACGTATTCGCGGCCGCAAGCAGATCGCACAACAAGAATACCAATCCATTCGAGACGACTTGATCGCTTCCCAAACGGAAGGTAACTCCTTGGAAATGGGAAGCCACTCTGAAATACTGCACTTTATAAAATCACGAATCAAGTGAGTCGGGCATCTAGTCTATCACCAGAGTCGCCGTCCCCATCAAAATCGGCGATCGCTACCCACGCGGGTCCAAATTCAGACGGCATCGTTATCGCGTCTTCAAAAAATCCATTGCCACGGCTCAGTAGGACGTCGACGCTATCTTCAAAAAAATTCGCCGTAACGAAATCTGAGTACCCATCGCCGTTCAAATCGCCGGTTGAAAATGAGAACGGTCGACCACCGGTATCCAGACTCAAGTTCGGATATTCGCAGCGCAGCTGAACACCGAAGGTTGTCGATCAACAGCAATTCAAGCTCAACAATACTGCAGAAATCAACACGTGAGTTTTTGACGGAATACGCACATCGACTCCTTACCAGACTTGACGGATATGCGCATTATACAAGGCGGCAAAAGATCGTGCTCTCGAAACGGACTGGCCGGGAACAATTCATACGGAAATCGACTTTTCTTTTGCACTTGCATCAAACATTTGTCCTTCAAACACAGACTTCGCAGTGCCAGCTCAGTTGTTCGATTTTGCCTTGAATCTGGTTGAACAATTTTTTTGCATTTGGACAACTGAAATACATGCGAAATTCGTTGTCCACCTCATCGGAACCTTCGTAAACTCCAACATATTTTGTCATGTCCGAAGGCAGCAACGTTTCGTCAAACGTCTTTTCGAGCCTGCGAATTTTCTGGCGCTCGCCGGCGCTGCCTGAAAGAGGCAAGCGAACAACAACCGTTTCCTTCTTCAATTGCATACGCTTTTTCCAAGCCTTCTTCCCCTGCATCCTCCAATCAACACTTTTTGGCAACGGCCATACTTTTGTGAAATCAAATCCCGTTAAGCCACAGGCGTTGACGCGATCGACAAAGACGTTGGTAACGAATGTGTAAACCGGTAGTTGTGGAATCCGAAAAATTGAAAGTTCTTGAACTTTGTTTTTATGAAATTCAAAATGCTCGATGTCTACGGCAGTCGTCGGCGGTCGGCACCAAAACTCGCAAACGGACCTAGACTTATTCAACACGTTGGCAATGTTCAGGATGTTGTAGAAATAAAACTTAGTTTTCGTATTTGATCTGAGTGGTAAGATTTCGCCATTGGGTTCTAGTAAATCCTTAAGCGCATCAACCGCCCTTTGACTAAACGCAGGTAAGACCATGTCGATACCTGGGAAATCATTGAACTCCGCAACTCGCCCTTCTACCTTTGGCGGTTTCCATTTAGCCCCAAGTTTTACTTGTCGCCAATTTGTGTTTTTCTCTGCTTCCACGAAGCCGGGCGTTAAGTCGTCATCAAGAGAATCTCTACCCAGAACAGATTTCGACTGGGCCAAGGCAAAACCCTCGAACCGTGGATCATCGGTCACAATAGTTAGTTCAAAAATTTCAGAGACTCTAATCACTGAAATGCTCCTGATTTCACATGCTTCCAGATTCTATTGAGCGCCGCTTTTGCTGACTTGGCATCGTTGACATTACGAAACGCTTCTCCAAGTTCAAGAAAATATTTGTTCGTATGCGTCCCGGCATGGCCGCCTCCCTCGGCCCAAAAGCCATTAATAATAGTGTCGCGTGCGTCTCTGCCCAAACAAAGTTGATAAATGGACCTGTCCCTGTTTTCACTCACATTATGACGAGTGTATGAGTTTCCAGCCATGTCGGAGGTTCACACTTATCGGCCAATTTTTGGATCACGGATTCGGGCACCGCTTGCCGCCGATTTTTATTCTGTGCCAAAATCTGATCGAACGGCGGTTCCAAATAGACCAGCTCGATTCGAGCGTTGTAATTGGAGAACAGATCCAACCATCGCTTTCGCGTCTGATGCAAAATGTTGGTCGCATTGAATGCGAACGAAATCCCCGAACGCATGTACTCTCGGCAACGTTCTTTGGCGTGTTGAATGACCAACCCTTGGTTGTCGGTAGGTTCGATGTTCTGTTCCTTACGAATTTCATCTAATGCCACGACCGGTAATTCACTGCGATAGCGATTCAGCCAAGTATCCTTGCCGCTGCCTGGCAAACCACAGACGACGGTTACCTTGCACGAAAAATCTTCGTGCGGCACATAATGCAGGTTGGGTTGCTGCTGCCGAAAATAGCTAAAGCGCGCATGTTCAGTCGCGAATGCGAATGGCCGGTCAAAACACTTCAGCTCTTCCGCCTGCTCTCTCCAATAGTGCAAATTTTCTTCCGGGCGAGATGTCGTTTCCGTGTACCGACCACGAGAGTCGGCAATCGCAAACCAATACAATAGCCGATTGTTGACCAACCAAGACAGGCGAACGACTTCGTGAATTGGGTCGTCGCGTTCCAATAAGAATGCGGGGCGACCATGAAACCTCACCATCCGGGCAACTTCTTCACGCGTTTGCAGATCACAGCCCAGCTCTCGCAGAATCCGCCGGACCAAATGTTCGCCTTTGACGGCATGTCTTGGCGAACGAATATGTCCAGTTTCTTGGTCGGTGACGGTGGTCAACGGTTTAGCTGCATCATGAAACAGCGCCGTAAAAGTGAGGACTTGCTGCTCATGCGGAGATAGCGATCGCCAAACCTTAAGATTCACCAATTCGGCGAGCACCATTTTGGTATGGGTCCAAACATCGCCCTCAGCGTGCCAATTTGCGTCTTGCTGGCAATTCATCATGGCATGACACCACGATTGGTCTTCGGCCCAAGCGATAATGTCAGACGGCTGAAACTTTTTGAGTTGCTCCCAATTCGTCATGACCAGATATCCGCGTCATCTGCAAGCTCATTGGGTACCATCGTTCGTTGTTGCCAATGGGTGCTCTGTTTAATCTTCTCGACAAACTCAGGTCGGACAATCTTTGCCCGACCGGTGACGAATCCGCCTGCCTCGGTTCGCAGATAGAGTCCTTCCATCAGGTTGTCGGGTTGACGCGTCAGTGGATTTTCAAATCGGCTGTCATACCGAGAAGGCCCAATCAGATTGAACAACGTTTCGCGCGTCAACGCGCCGATGTGAATCACGGGAACGGTTTGAATCCCCGTCGTTGCCAGCAATGATTTCCGCTTTTCCAAATCGAGAAATACTGCTTGTTCTTTGTCGTAAACATCGAATTCAAAAAAGTAGTGCGGAAGCTTTTGATAGAGAATCGAATGATGCGCATAGACCCACTCACCAAACAACAAGTATCGGTTTTCCAATATCGGTTCCAAAACCGTTCTTTTGACCGACGCCCATTGTTTGAACAAATCGTATTGCGGATGCATTCCTTCGGTGATCAGATGACCGCGACATTGCAACACCAACTCGTTGCGATCTGAAAAGTGGATTCCGACATTGGTGCCATCGATTTTCTCTTCGACAATCAAAGAGTCATTGGCGATAAAAGCCTCGGACTCCTGTTCACCTAGGTGTTTGTCGTCGGCGGTGCCTTTAGAGCCAAACAAATGGCAGGTCCGGGGATATTTCTTGAAGTTGCCCTGAGTTGTACCCATGATTTAGCTCGCAATTGCGACTCGCCATCCAAGTGATTTCATAATCCTTGAACAAGTCTTTTCATTCGCTTGCTCAACATCAAGACGACTCCCTAAAAGTAGTCATCGCGATTCACGCCGTCAAAAGCAACCCGTTTTCAGGCAACATTTCTTAAATCGTTTGCCGCTGCCGCATGGGCACGGATCGTTGCGTCCCAATTTTTCTTCCAACAGTTTTTCACCGTGAACCATTCGAACGCCCGTCTTGACGTTGGTTTCCGATGGGTAACCCCGTCGCCGCTTGCTCATCGATTCAAAAAAAGGGCTGTTCGTTGAAGTTTTCGTCGTCTAGAAATCGCATGATGCACCACTTTCTTGTTAAACGCAGGGAATCTTAAGTAAACCAAGACACGTCGGCGAAACTGGGGTTCGCGCGAAAGCGTTGTTTTCTGAAAACGACTGAGGATCGTCAAAAAGCATCATCTCAGCACAACTGGCGTTTAGACCGCCAGAGATTTATTGGCCCACTGAATCGCTGCCAAGTAGGATTCGCGTATGCAAACGTTATTGAATCTTGTCAATGACGGATTGTTCCAGTCACAAGCTTCGTGTGCGAGAACACAGTCCAATACTTGACCTATATTGCCAGCACGATTCAGGATGGCCTCACGGATTTCTTGGCTGACCGGTACCGTGGCAATTGCCGACTCGATGGGCATGTCCAAGATCACATCCAAAGCAGAGAACATCCCAGCCATGAAATAGCGCTCTGGATTTCTGTAGGCCAGACGGTGCGACAATAACTCAGCCATCTTGGCTCTTATCAAAACGGTTCGTGCTAACTCAGTAGGTTTGCCATCGGTCGCCGAAACTAATGCGGTAAGACTACAAATGGTTTTGATCTGTCGAACGCCGACAAGTGTCACCGCATGTTGAATGGACTCAATTTCGTGAATCAGACCAATGAACGCAGAATTGACGTAGCGAAGTAGTTTTACGGCAAAACCAGGCTCAGTTTCGATCGCTTTGGCAATATCTTCGGGCGAAGCACCTGGGTTCTGCAGTTTAGAAATCAAACTCATCACGGTGATGCGACTGCTGGAAACACGTTGCCCCTTGATGATTGAAGGTTTGCAGAATAAGTAGCCCTGAAAATAATCAAAGCCAAGCTCTTTACAGAGTTCAAACTCGGCTTGCGTTTCCACTTTCTCAGCCAATAACTTAACGTCATACTGCCGTAGGAGTTCAACATGTACCGGCAAATCATCCTGAGGAATCTCCGGCAAATCAACTTTAACGATATGAGCCAATTTGACCAAAGGAAGTAAATTGGGATCGAATCTAAAATCATCTAGTGCGATGACATAGCCTTTGGATCTGAGTTTTCGCAACGCGTCTAAAACTTCTGGTGTGGGTCGGACATCCTCAAGGACTTCCAGAACGACGCGTTCCTTGGGAAGCGACAAGCAATAACCACCGAGGATAAAGTCCTCTGTAATATTGACGAACGCCGGGAATTTACCGGCGATTTGGTGGATGCCAATTTCAGCGAAAACGTTGTGCATCAACTCGGCGGTCGCACGTTCGCCGTCAACAAAATTGGCTGAATTCGTTTCGTTAGAACGAAACAGTAGCTCGTATGCGTAGGTATTCAGCTTCGAATCAAATATCGGCTGACGTCCGACAAACACGTCTTCCAAAGCGTTTTCAGTTGCCGCTACGTCAGCATTCATTTTCGAGAACAAAGAACTTACGGAGATATAAAGGAAGGTGGCATAAGCAAACTCTTGCTTACAGTAAGCGCAGCAAAGTTCAATTGCATCAAGGAATTGTCATTGCAACTGCGAACCGTGCCATACAATCGTTAAAATCAATACGCTTGTTCCAGCGTCAAGCGGTTGTCGATAGAAACGATTCGTTAAAAAAAGACGGTGCTAACCAGCAATCAAATCAACAAATGGGCCGACATCCAAAAGGTCAACCACCCCATCGTTGTTCAAATCCGCAGCCGGATCGTAATCGCCGGCAACCAGTAAATCGATAAATGGCCCAACATCCAACAAGTTAACCATGCCGTCACCGTTAAGATCACCAGGCAAGAATAACCTGATGCTGTCCAGTGTAGTTTGCCATCCAAACGACTCCGCGATTTGCCCCGTTACCCAGAACGTGGCATTGTCGCTCGGATCCAAGGCAATATCGAAGTAATCCCCCCAGCGACCGTCGGCCGTTGCAGATCCTGACTCCAATTCGATGATCTGACTCATGGTTCCCAACGGATCCGAAGCCAATCGACCGGCGGCCACCACACTGGCAAATTCACCGGCGCGACTTCTAGCCATCACGACTGCCGCATTTCCAACAGCGTCGGTGTAGACCGCGGGGAAAAACGTTGAGTAGCCTTCGCCCAAATCCACGTTACCACTCTGCACCAAGTTGGGTGTTCCCGAATCAGGCCAGCTGTCGGTTGCGATCTCATACCAACGCGCGATTGCCCGATTAAAGGTATCGTCCGCAATCGCATGGCATGTCCAAAGCCGTCCATCACGCCAATGAACATTCATAATTCGATTTCCAACGGGATTCAAAAAATTACCGGCATCTCCGTTGGGCACGTCTGGTGGAGAAAAGTACTCGGGTACGTCAACGAATTGGGTATCGAATGAAGGTGAATTAAACGCATCGTTCAATGCAATAACCCGCAAGCGTGTTGACGTGTTTCGCGACACGAAATAGGGTGCCGGGTTTTCACCAAAACACTGTGCGGCTTGGACGGAAGACGCAGCGCTGTTGCGAATATCGGTGAATTGTGCTGGTTCCCCATTCAACAGCGGAGCTTTGGGGAACGAACGAAACAAACTATTTGCAAAGCCTGGTCCGTTACCGGCAAGTCGAAACAAGTTGGCCGTAACATACATCCCGTCTTGATCGAAACCCAATCCAGGGTAGTCGACCCAGTACAGCGTTCCATCAACTTCGACGACCGCGTTGGTTCGATACTTGTACCAAATTCCGTTGGGATCATCGTCATCCGAAACAGCGAAAGTAATATAAGATTCATCGATTTCGTCGTAGACTTCGCAAGCGATGATAAAGAAGCGATTTGCATAATGGTCATAGAAGCACTTCGGGTCAAAAACAAAATCACCCTGCCCAACCTCATCAAAAAAACCTGGCTCGTCCGTGTCATTGAGCAGCTGTTGGAATTGCAAGTCGCCCGACTTGGAATAAAAAGCGACTGTCATATTGACCGTTTGGACGATATGGTTGGGACCGACTGCCAATGCCGGGTCCGGCGGCGTCCATTGGGTTTGAGATATCCCAGGAAACCTTGACAATTCAACGACCCGCGTCGATTCGTTCAAACTCCCTGCAACCAAAGCGTTGGGAATTCCTGTTTCCGTCGCCGGTAAGTCCACAGCCGCCGGTCGGAAATCTGAAGAGGATCGGATCTCGCCCTGAAATGGTTCGCGGTTGCGAATCTGTTGTTCGAAAAGACGGGTGTCAATAATTGTCGGTTCGGCGGTACCTTTGACAAAGCTGCCTTCAGCAGACAAATCGATCGGCTCGCTCTTAGAACTTGTCAAGTCACTGCGATTGGCATCGACGGAGACTGGAGCAGCAACCGCAGGAATCGGATCCTGAACACCTTCCATTCGAGCGGTCGTTTGTTGTGTCTCTGATGAGCAACCGACAAATAGCGCCGGCACGAGAGTGAGTATCAAAAAGCTCTTCTTTGTAGACATTGTTGTTCCGTACCAATCTTTGGAGGGGAAGTGAAGTTCTCGCATTGTAACTGCAAGTTTATACCAACCCAAGATTGTGTTGTCTTTGACCGTGTTGCTTGTGTGGATTCGTTTGGCAATACACCGCAAGCTACAAGGTGTTGTCCACCAGTACTTTGCGTCAAATAACGGCGGCTGGCATCGGACCGTCGCTTGAAATTGAGTGACGTCTTGTCGCTAATCGGTGAAACCGTCAGAATCATCTTGGATAGAAAGTCTTGTTGCAGCACCCCATTTTGTTAAGGAGCCTGAACATTCGCCTTCCATTTGCTTGATTTTTATATGTTGGCGAGCAGAATCGAAGGTCGACAATGGTTCTAGGATCTTATGTTGATGCGTTACGTATGACGGCACGTAGCGCAACCTGTTTGAAATTGCCTCTGCCAAACGGGACTAATCACTAAATTCACTAAAGCCTATCTGCATCGGAAAGATGTAAATTTAGGTTCAAGGAGAGATGTGCAATCATGACTTTGATTCTCGAGCCAGATACGGGGTACGAATTTTTTCAGGTTGATCGAAACACTGAAATGCAAATTGTCAATTTCTTTTTCGAACAGCGAAATCGGGTTGTTAGCCTATTGAAAAAATTGCGAGGCAAAGCATCAAAAGCGCGTGAACTGGTTGTTGTAAAATCCGAGTATGACACATTGTGCATGTTTGAACTTTACCTTGGTCTAAAGCACGAGACGCAAGCGAGTAATTTAGGTTTGCGTTTGCGCAGAAATCATTCCATGGTTTTGCAGCGTATTTTCGCGACCAATGATGCTCGAGCGAAAAAATTAAAACGGGAATTGATAAAGTTGATTCAGCGAGAAACCAAAGCCAGGTTTTTTCGCTCGCCACCCAAACAGCTCACCGAATTTTTTGAAAAACTGATTAGCGAAAACAGCTGATCATCGATGACCGCTACTGAAGCAGCAGGGTGGTTTGTTGTTCCAACTCCTGGTTTGGATCTGTACGCCTAGCAGATCTCTGCGTCGTACGATAAATTCGTGCACGACATCTTATGGGAGTATTAATGCGATCCATTGTTTGGTTTCGACGCGACTTAAGGATCTTGGATAATCCGGCACTTTATCGTGCGTGCCAAGCATCCGAATCTGGAGTGATTGGCCTATTCTTGCTGACGGCCAAACAGTGGCTGGAACACGATGACTCACCGCACAAAGTCAAATTTTGGCTCGACAATTTGCAGGAGCTATCCATCGCGTTGAGAACACTTAATATTCCATTAATTGTCAAATCCATCGACCGATTTGAATTAGCCACAGAGACGGTTCTTGACGTCGCCACGCAAAACGAATGTTCTTCCGTGTACTTCAATAGAGAATATGAAGTGAACGAGCGCGATCGTGATCGGCAGGTTGAAAAACGTTGCGTTGAATATGGAGTGGCCTGCCACAGTTTCCACGATCGCGTGATTGTGCCGCCCGGAGAGATCACGACGAAAGACGGGCGTTTTTACTCGGTATACACCCCATTTCGTAAAAATTGGGAATCGAAGGCCAGCGCATTCTTGGAGCTATGTCCAAGTCCGCAAAAACAACCCAAGCAGTCGATCTTGCCGTCGCAGATTCCCAATCGCGTCACCGGATTTGACTTTGCTGAATGTCGACCTGATTTGTGGCCAGCCGGTGAATTGGAAGCAAACCATCGGATGGAACGATTCGGAGAATCGATAGGACAGTACCACGATTTTCGTGATCTACCGGCGGTCAATGGCACAAGTCTGTTGTCGCCTTATCTGGCTGCCGGCGTCGTATCGCCAAGGCAGTGTTTGAATGTGGCGTTAAAGGCCAATCAATTTAAAATGCGCGGTGAGCAAGGGCCCACGACTTGGATCTCGGAGTTGATCTGGCGCGATTTTTACACTCATGTGCTAGTGGGGTTTCCTCAAGTCAGTCGACACCAACCATTCAAACTGGCAACCGACTCGATTCCTTGGCGCGACGACCCAAACGACTTCCAAGCCTGGAAACAGGGACAAACCGGCTACCCGATTGTTGATGCCGGAATGCGTCAGTTGAATCAAACCGGCTGGATGCACAATCGTTTGCGGATGGTCACGGCGATGTTCTTAAGCAAACATTTGATGATCGACTGGCGAATGGGAGAACGATACTTCATGCAACAGTTGATCGACGGCGATTTGGCAGCCAACAATGGGGGTTGGCAATGGTCCGCATCAACGGGCACCGACGCCGTTCCCTATTTCCGGATTTTTAACCCGTTTAGTCAAAGCAAACGATTTGACTCTGAAGGAAAATTCATCAAGAAATTCTGCCCGGAATTAACCGACGTTCCCAACAAGGCACTACATGATGCTGCGAAACTAGAACTGGCACTCTCAAAATTGTCGACGGCGTATCCCGAGTTTATTGTGGATCATCAGCAGGCCAGAGAGCGAGTGTTGAGGGCTTTCAAAGCAAGATAATATAACAACCATGTTTTTAGGCGGAATGTTCTTCCACCGTCGCGGCGACGACTTCCTCCGATTCAGCCAACACCGCATCCTCCTTGGCAAAGGCCTCAATTCGTTCCCAGTTCATGAAATGTGCGTTAGCTGGCCACCATTTCGCGTAGACTCGTGCGTAGCTGACGTCTCGCAACATGGAACCAGCAAAAAACGCAGCCATCGCAACTGGCCAATGCGTACCCAGTCCATTTCTCAAATTCAACGAAATGTACGTCAATAGACTAATGCAAATAGCTGCCACAAAAATCCGCAATGGAAACGCTGCTGGTTTGAGTAACATCCCGGAGATACTCGGCGGATCGTAACGAAACCGCAGCAACTGCCGGGCAACCTTTGTCAGTTTTTGCACGTCGGTTTCTTGGGGCAACGCCGCCGTTTCTGGTGACGAAAATGGATTCGATGAAGCATTCATACCGAACTCGAAATAGTCATCTTACTAGATTTCCGTTGCGCAAAATTAATGCGCAGCCGGCTTGCGTCCTGTTCTGTCTCCTGGATCGGCGGGTCGCATCCGCGCGAAAACATCAGAATGAGGCAGCCTACGCCCAGTAGCAATGTCAAGTACATCACCCAAGCAGGAACCGTTTTACTTTGCCAGACATCGATCGTGCTGTTTGAAGCCTTGGTCGGCTCCAGGTTCTTGCCGCAATGTTCACAGCGCTCAGAGTTGGCTGGAATTTTTTGACCACAAAATCGACAACGAACTTGCATTACTAAACCATGCTAGAAATTCTTTTTCACCCAGTTTCATCGACTATTGTAGCGTGACGAAAATGATAGACACGAACATCTTCTAGCACAAAGCCGTTCAACCCGACACCAACCTGTTCCATGAATTGTTCGCGAAATTCTGTTTTCGTCGTCGTCGACGTTGGGATTTGGAGACTCACGGCAACGGTTTCCAGGGCATCGCTAAACATCGGCAAGAAATGGGATTCTAAGAACTCGTAATCGCCACATTTCTCGCTGCCGAACAGCTGCGCTGCGGTGGCGACGTCCTCCTCGGTCTGACCCAAGCGAATCACAAAATCAACCTTCGTCCGCGCCAAACCATTGGCAAACTGCAACGGATTGGCCTCGGCGCGATCGATTTCGATTCGTTTGGCGGTGATGTCGATCGATTCGGTCGCGTGCAGCATGGGGATCACCACTAGACCATCAAAACTGACTTTGCTCCCGCCCCATCCGGTACGGATAATCGCCTGCCCAGACTTGGATTTTCTATAGCATCGCAACACAAAAACGATAAACCCAATCTGCAAGACGGCGGCAAGCACCCCAATCGACAGGAACAGGTAGAGTTCGAAACTGTTTGCCAGTAACACACGCCCCCCAAGTTTCAGCGACCCAAAGATCTGCTAAATGATACGTTTCAATCGTCTTCCATGACCAAATGCAAAACCGCAAATAGCTCTCGTTCGTCTGTCCAGTGTTTATGTAGTGAAAAACCGGCTTGCGACGCCAATTCCACAAAGCCGTCGATGGTGTATTTATGAGAGTACTCCGTCAAAATTCGTTCGCCGGCCGAAAACTCAAACCGTCGATCAAAGACAGTGACGACCTGGTCTCGTTCGCTGACAATGTAGATTTCGACTCGTCCTTGTTCGACGTTGTAGACAGCTTGATGTGAGAAATGCTCGACATCGAAGTCTGCCTCCAACTCGTCGTTAATTCGATGCAACACATTTAAATTAAACTGATCGGTGATCCCTTGGCAATCATTGTAGGCCGCCTCAAGGATCTTACTGTCCTTGTGCAGGTCGATACCGATCAGTAACCCGCCTTGCGGGCCCAAGATATTGGCAATCGTTTTCATCATCGAGACCGCTGCCTGTGGCAAAAAGTTTCCAATCGTTGATCCAGGAAAAAACACGGCTGCGTGGGACGGTTCACGCTTGGCGTCAGGAAGCTCAAACGATTTCGTAAAATCGGCAATCAGTGGCAAGACTTCAAGGTCCGGATAATTGGCTTGCAGCTTGTCCGCTGTCTTGATCAGGTGATCTTCGGAAATATCCAGCGGCACGTAAGCCACTGGATCGACAAGTGCGTCAAGCAAGATTCGAGTTTTTAAACTGCTACCCGAGCCGAACTCGACCAGCATCACCCCCGAACCAATTTGGTCAGCCATTTGGTCAGCGTTGTCAAGAATGATTTTGCGCTCGGTCCGCGTCAAATAATACTCTTCCAGTTCGCAGATCTGATCGAACAACTTCGACCCGGCTTCATCATAAAAGTATTTGCAGTTGAGTTCTTTTTGACGCTTGCCGAGTCCTTGGAATACGTCTTGAAGAAAAGTCTCGTTCAACGACGAATTGGCGATTGGATTAGAATTCATGAGTGGTCCTGTGTCGAACTGACTGAATCTAAACGCAGGACTCAGAAACGGGCAGCACTTTGGTTGAGGGACGGAGCAGCAATTTCAGGAGTGAACGCGTCCTGATTGCGTGTTCGTGTGTTTTTTTCGTTACCGTTTATAGTTGTGGATTGACAACGAGCTGACAAGGCAAAAAGCTCGACCGAGCGCAAATAGAATCACTAAATCTAACGAACTGGAAAGTTAGGCAAGCATATGTTGGCCGATTTACAATCTGAAGCTCAGTTCATGGGCCGAAAATGCTGCATGCAAAGTCTCAAAGTTGACAATCGAAATCGCTTCATTAAGCTAATGGTTGTCACGGGGCAAAACGTTGACGAAACCTGTTATTGGCGTTGAGTATCAGCGCGATCGACAGCCACAAGCAAATTTTCGCCAGAATTTGGAATCCGTTAATTCGCCTCGCTTTCCATGGTCCTCGTCTCGGCCAAAAATTTGCCAAGAAGCTAGAAATTCGGAATTTTAAAAGCCTTCAAACCGCGAGGATTTCCGTCTTTGGGCGTGAAATGTTCGCAATATTGAAGCCGTCCGATTATTATCTAACTTACAGCTTTCCCCTCATGATTTATTAATTCCAGATATTTATCCCGGAACTCGGAAGAAGTATAGATGAATCGTCGTAAGAAATCGTTGCAGCGCCGGTCCAAGACAATGGCTCGTCGGAATGAAAAGTACTCGCAAAATCTTGGATACGACCCGCTAGAACCCCGCCAAGTATTGACCGCGGGCGTCGGCTTTAATGCAATCGGAGCCACCTTGGGTACGGCCGGCATTACTTCGCAACTCCCAAATGCTGAAGGGGATGTCAATGCCACACACTATGTCGAAGTTGGCGAACAGACCTTTACGGTTTTTGAAAGAGCGGACGGTGACGACGCGACGCTAGTCGAATCCACTTCATTGAATCAGTTCTTCATCGACGCTGGCGCTAATTTGTTTGGCGATACGCTCGAAGCGCCTCGAGTAATTTATGACCGGGCAATCGATCGTTGGTTTGTCGCAGCCACAGGCGCGGGTGAAGGTAATTTTGCGGGGAATCGAATCCACGTTGCGTTCTCACAAACATCGGATCCTTCCGGTCAGTGGCAACAGCTTGACTTTGTTACCGATATTACGGGCGTCTTAAAGCACACCAACGTCTCGTTCGGTGTCGATGCCGACGGCGTGTACTTTGCGACTCAAAACCTTAATGACGATGGCAACTTGGTTGATGTTTCGATTTATTCGATTCCTAAAGCAGACTTGTTTTTACCAAACCCTACGCTCAATGCGTTGACGCGTCATGACAATTTGAGCATTTTTGACTACGGTCGCAACATTCAATTTGCCAGCAACTTTGAAGCATCCGATGGCTCTGTATTGGCGTTTAGTGCCAAGTCTGTCGACTTGAACGAAGGTACACCGTTGCCGCCGAACGAACGGCTGACTCCTGGTACATTAAATGCGTTTCGCATTGAAGGCGCTGACGCTGTCAACGCGAATTTAACCGAATCCGAAGATGTCGACATTGACTCCGGTGAAATGGAAGGCCCGTTTGTTGAACCGGACCCAATGTTCCAGCCGTCTGCAGACGGTAACACGATGCTTAGCCTGTCGGTCCCGTCCGGATTGAATATGGGGCTGATTGAGTCCAATGGTAGTGTCTTTGGCGCGCAAACGATCGGGTTCGATATTGTACCCGGTATGATTGATACGCGCAGCAACGGTATCAACTGGTTTGAGTTGGATACCACTGGGGCAACGCCGGCGGCGCTGCAAACGCAAGTCATTCTTGATCGAACTTTTTTTATTGACCAGGCTCAGAACGTCGATTTTGTAACGGATCCTGACAACACGTTAGAACAAGGTGCCATCGACTATTACAACCCATCGATCGCAATTAGTGACGCCGGCCTGGTGGCGCTGACGTTTAATGGCTCGATTAACTTCGAGGCGGCTAATTTTGGAATTTTGGACGGAGAGCAACTGGTTACCCCAGAAGTCAACGTCCCATTTGATTTAACCGAATTTCGAATTAGCTCCTACGTCGCGGTCGGACTTCGCGTTCAAGGCGCGATTCAAATGGAAAACTTTTCTATCCTGAATCGTTCCACAGCCGATGGGCCGTTTGACCAAACCCCGTCCACTGACAATTTATGGGGCCGATATAGCAGCGTCCGCCCTGATCCGTCAGACCCGAACTCATTATTTTCTGTGATCGCGAATCAAACCGACAACGGAAACCAAGACAATGGCTGGACCGTTGCATTGACAGAGATCACTCCCATTGAATTGGAACCCATCATCACCGGCACCTCTGATGGCGATTTGATCGTGATTAGCTTGGACCCGGTCGACACGGATTTTGTTCAAGTGACCTTTGATGGAGTCGTCGAATATCGTGCCGAATTGAGTTTGCTCAACCTAATCACCGTCGATGGCGCTGGAGGCAATGACACCTTTATTGTCGACTACACCTTTGGTGATCCAACACCGCCGTTAGGGCTCGAATTAATCGGTGGCGGCGGATTCGATTCTCTAGAAACTCGAACCCTCGAGAATGTAGATTTTCAGATTCGCAATCAAGTGATTGACGTTGGTGATTTTTCGATCACGACGGAAAACGGATTTAACATACCCGTGCTTGATCGCGTTTTTAATACATTTGTCGAATTTGAAACATTAGTGGGTGGTTCTGGCGACGACCTATTCAATTTCGTCAATGGAGTGCTCGCGGGCGATGTGAGTGGTGAAGCCGGTGATGATCGCTTCGTGTTTACCGGTGCGGTTCGAACTGGCGGTTCAGTCAATGGCGGCACAGGCTTCAACACGCTTGACCTAACCGATCGCATTGAACCGACAGACATCCAACTGTTTTCCGCTTCGTTAAATCAAGGTTTTAACGGGCGAACTTTGAATGGTCCGATTGGTGAATTCAATCAAGTCTTGGACCAGTTCCGTGACATTAGTTTAGTCCGGGGATCGACCTTCAACGAAAACGACAGCATTCAAGCGCTCAACCAGTTTGTCGCGAATTACACGATCGTTAGTCCCGACATTTCTCCGTTCAATTCGACACCAGCAACCGCAGATAGTTTTGTCGCGTCGACCTTGGAACAGAATGGCGCAATGTTCTATTTCATGGACTTCGATACGTTGTCTGGATCGGTATTGGATGACGTTTTCGACGTTCAATCCAATGATGGCGCCGCACTTTCAGACTTCACTTTGGAAGGACGCACTGGGAACGATGTATTTAATTTCTCGTCGGACGCACCGAACAATTTGGGCGTCTTGGCAGACATCGGTGGATTGTTCACTGTCGATGGAGGAGAAGGTGATAACTCGTTGGTCGTCAGTGACGCTGGACGTTTGGGACCAGACGAGTTCCTCGTTTTGGGTGCTCGAATTTCAGGGCCCGTCGAAATTATTTTCTTCTCGGCAGGCACATTTGATGTGACGCTATTTGGTTCCGACAACTTGGAACCTGACACATTCTTTTTGCAGTCGTTCCTTGACCAAAACACGCTGAACGTATTTGGTCTTGGTGGAGACGACACGTTTGTGATCCAAGATTTGAGCCAAGCGGAAGTGATTGTCAATGGCGGCGAAGGCGACGATGACTATATCATCGAACAAGTCGGCGGCATCGATAATCGTGATGTTGAGATTGTCGACAGTATCGATTCGGAAAACGACCAGGCGATCATTGCTGGCACCATCTTAGACGAGGTGTTTGTGGTCGACGCTGATTCGTTTGTTTCGGAAAACTTCACGTTCGTTGGAATCGAAGAATTCGGTTTCGATGGACGCGGTGGAAACGACGAATTTTATGTTCAGGCGATTGATGAAGAGTTCCCAGTCATTCTGCGTGGTGGACTCGGTGACGACCAGTTTTTCGTCTCTTCGGACGCGCCAATCAACCTCGGTACGCTTGAGGACATCAACAACAATCTCACCATCGAAGATCAATCTGGCTCCAACCAAATCTTGATTTCAAACGAAGCGGGGCCAGCCAAAGATGTCGAGATATTCAACGAAGAAATCATCGGTTTGTTTAGCGGTGTTTTGAATTATACCGGCGTATTCGACTTGATTGAAATCATTGGATCTAATGGCGGCAATGACCGTTTCGTCATAACATCATTCCTCGCCAACAATAGCTTGCGGATCGACGGACGTCTTGGCGAAGATGAATTTGTAATCGGAAACGAAAACGACACGGCCGATATCCTGGGCGATATCCAGATCGACGGGGCCAGCGATGGCGATACCTATACCTTGTTCTTGACCAGCCTGCAAAGCCAGAACATCACCATTGAAGACACCGGTTTTTCTGGCAATGACGTGCTCGACATTCAAGCCACGTTGGGTATCGACAATATTACGCTGTCCGAATTCGAAATCTCGACCGTTGACCAGTCGATTCAGGTCAATGAGTTTTTCGAGACCATCATGATTAGCACGTTGGCCGGTGATGACAACATCGTCGTGATGAATGCTCCCGCGGACACGATCATTTTGGATTCCGGTGAAGGCAACGATAACATCACGGTTGGCGGAACCGTCGGCGTTTCACAATTGGACATCCTGGGTGGCGCCGGCATGGATTCGATTCAAATCAATGAGTCGTCCCAGTTCACGACCAGCCACATTGATGGCGGATCGGAAGCGGATTCGTTCTTTATTGACAGCAATGTAATCGGCGATGTCGATTTGATGGGTGGTACCGAATCGGACTCTTATGAAATCGAGTTGGCTCAATCGGGGAACCGAACCGTAAACATCATCGACACCGACAACGATTTAGAAAGCCATACGATAAGAGTTACCGGCACGTCGAATGCCGAAACGGTAACGCTGGGCAACACGTCGCTGACAAGTATCAATGAAGGGATCAACTTTGACGAAGGATTGTTTGACCTTTTTACCTTGACGACTTTCGGTGGTGATGACCAAATCCACGTGACCGAAGCCAGCTACAATTTGAACATATTCGGCGGCAACGGCGCCGACGCTATTACTCTGGCTTCTGCCGCTCCAATTTTTGGTGGCAACGTCGATGGTATCACTGGTGTGGTTGCGGTTGACGGTGGCGGCGGACGCAACCAGCTCAACATCTCCAACGAGACAGGTACAGCGGGAACGGTGACGATCACCAACGACACCATAACCGGCTTAACCGCCAATCCAATCACATTCGTCGGACGTTTTGATCTCTTCAACGATGATATCGGAGGTATCCACATTTTAGGCTCCGATCTTGGCGACGACGTATTCGATGTCGTTGGAGTCAAAGCTGACGACTCGCTACGTGTCTATGGACTTGGTGGAAATGACACTTTCAATATCAACAATGGAATTGTTGGTGACGCCCGATTTGATGGCGGCGAAGATTCCGATACTTATAACTTCCAGTTTGGTTCAAATGCCGAGCGAGAAATCGTTATCCAGGACACCGGGACAACCGGTTCTGATTTGCTCAATCTGTCTGGCTCAAACGGTGCCGATAACATCGTTTTAACACCGACGTCTATCTCAGATGCCTTCACGACGTTGTCGTTCAACATCGCCTTGGATGCTATCGAAATTGATGCCCTCGGGGGCAACGACATCTTTACCGTCAACGGGGCTCCAAACCCAGTCGTATCGCTCAGCGGAAATCAAGGCAACGATTCGTTTATTATCAATGGCACGGCGGGCATCAACGATTTGAATCTGTTTGGCAACAACGACAGTGATTCGTTTGTCTTTAACTCAGTGAGTGATATGACGCGAATTGACGCACACGGTGGTAGCGGTAATGAAACATTCCGTGTTGAACCCGGAGCGCAGGGAAGACTGTTCTTGGATGGTGAGAATGGAAGCGACAGCTACAACGTGTTTATTGGTTCCCAAGGTGAGCGCCGAGTTGTTACGCAAGACAGCGGAGACGATGCTGGCCATGACACTACGACGGTGACTGGAACCAGCGGTTCCGATCGCGTTGCCGTTCGTACGACCCGTTTCTTGCACAATGACGAAATCATTGTGTTCGACCAAAATACAGAAAGCATCGCTTTGAACACGGCTGACGGAAACGACCGAATCGTTTTCTTCGGTTCGCGAAGCCCTCTCAGTGAAGTATTCGCCGGTGCCGGCAACGACACATTTGTGGTCAATGGTGGGTCCAGTGCTGACGTTATTAACCTACAGGGTCAAAGCGGGGATGACACTTTTAACGTGAACAAGACTTCCGCGGGCACAACCAACAATCTGTTTGGCAATAGCGACAACGATCGCTTCAACATTGGTTCCACCGCCAATGCTGATGACGGCAACCTGGGCTTGATTCGTGGCACGCTGAACATTTTTGGTGGGTCGGACAACGCTAACGGGGAAGACCGGTTGTTCGCCAACGACAATGGCGCAGCTGCACCTTACAGCTATCGGGTTACACCTAACGAAATCTCACCGATTGCCGGGCCAGCTAACCTACCTCGAGAGAATTTCGCGGGAATCAATTTTGATGCGAGCACCGAATTCGTTCGCTTGGACGGTACTCAGGCGGCCAACTTGATTCAGGTCACCGCTAGTCCAACTACGAGATTTTTCTTCGATGGCAATAACCCAACCGGTAACGTGGGTGACCGCTTGACCGTCGTATTCCAGGCTAACGATGGCCGCAATTTATCCATCACCGATCCGCAAGCTGGCGATGGTTTCGTCACGTTTACCAACGGAAACGAAATCATTCAGTTCGAAGATATTGAACTGCCAAACTTAGGTACGGCGGGGACGGCGGTAGGCTTACCAATGGACGAGTTTTTCTCGACCGCCGACATGGATGACTTGGACGACGTCCTGCTCATTTGATTTGCGTCACAGTTTTATAACGAGATACATAAATCAGGGCCAACGAATTAATCGTCGGCCCTGGTTCCGTTTCTCGTTAGACAGTAGAGTGGTTTCAGTTATTCGTCGCTGTCAATTAGCGGCGGATGACGTCTGGAACCAAAGCGTCACTGACTTTTGCATTCTCAGCTTCGAAAACAAAAATACTGTTTTCACTGCTAATCGTTTGCGTCGAACCTTGCAACGTTACCGTTCCTCGAACGATGTGTTCGCCTTCCGTCACTGCGACGACTTTGAATGTAAACGTTTTACGCTTGCCAGCTTCAACAGACACATTGTCAAACGTGATAAAGTTACCTGACGGGTCAACTGAATAGCCGGGTTGATTGACCGGCATCAAAGCACCTGGCAATTCAACTCGAACTTCGACTTGCTCGGCATTTTGGCTGCCGTGGTTGGCGATCTCGATGACAAAATCGGATTTGTTTCCAATACCGACCGGAGCACCGGAATCGGTCACACGAATACTCAAGTCCGCCCGGCCTAAGACTTGGGTTTGTAATTGCATTTCACGTGAAGCGGTTTCTTTAGTTTGTACCGCGACCTTGCAAATTTGATTGCCGACGGCAACCGATTTTGCTCGGAACTGAATGACCTGTTTCTGATTGCCAGGAATCTGTGGGAAAGTCCATGACAATGTGCCGTTATTCTTGTTGATTTTGGCTTGCTGAGAAATGGTGTCGATGACGAGCCCATTGGGCACTTGCAACTGAACCGCGACTTGCGTGATCGGCATTTCGCTCGTGTTCTCCAGCTGAATGGTATAAATACCTTCGCGTCCGATATAGTTTTGGCCTGGGCCAAACACTTGGACTCCCAATTCAGGGCGGATAATCCGAACCGGTGCATTGGCCTGTTTTGTTTCGGCTCCACGGGCAGAAACCTGGAACGTGATGTCTGATTGTCCTTCACGAATCGCGTAACTGCTCAGAACAAATTTGGTCGACTGGCCTGGAACCAACTTAGGCACCAACGTTTTTTGTGGCTCAGAACCCACTTCCATTTCTTGAGGACGATTTGCTTCGATGCGAACACCTTCGGCAACGCCATCGCCAATATTGGTAACCGTAATGCTATGTTTGACAGTTTTGCCAGTTTGGATCGTCATTGGTGAATCAATGGAAACTTCTAAAACCGGTTGTTGAACGGCAACCGCGAACTGTTGCTGGCTCTCGATCTGAATTTGAGTTTCAATATTCAGTGGAAGCTTCTCGGTCGGCATCAGATCCAATTGAATGTTCTGCTTATTGCGAACGTTCAATCCATTGAAAGTGAATTCATAGCGTCGACCATCAACGTTAGTTGGTTGTGGATTTGAGTTGACGAACGTTGCGTGATCGGGAAGCGTCGCGATCAACTTGAACACGGACACATTGGTTTTGCCAACGTTGATCGCTTCGATGAAAAATCGCGCAGGTTGATTAATGATGGTCGATCGGGGCGCTGAAATCTGGGTTTGGATTGTGGGAGTGTTTTGGGTCGCGTAGAGGTTCCCGTTTTTCTTGTTGGCAGTCGCGATATTATTATTAACGATGCCCGAACTAGGGAACGGCTTTTCGTTTGGCAGGAAGGAAGGCTGCACCTGTTGACCACCGATCGCGCTGGGCTGAAGCATGCCTTGATTTTGGACCTTAACACCAAAGTTATTGGATGTACTTTTAGGTGGGACCAACTTCTGATTCTTGTCCGTTGAACCAAACGGAGTACTCGCCTGTTTGAAAACGGGCTGATTGATATTTGGACGTGCCGTTGAATCTATCTCTTCAGACTCAATCGATGATGGATCGAGTTCGTCAAGCATCGATTTACCGGCTCGCAAAATTCTGGTTGATTGTTGAGCTGATGCGAGTGTCGGCAGACTTAGTACCACTGCCAGACAAATCGTCAGCTGAATGTGTTTTTGGATTCGCATGTAATTTCACTCCTGAATTGACGAGAAGGCAGTGAGTTCCCCCCTGGTATTGAATTCGATATCTCTTAATTCGATCGTCAGGGATTGTGGATCAAGCAAATTCTCATTAGCCGATAAACTCGAGCCATTGCTCCCGACCCTCCAGTTTTTCGTATTTTCCAAGAGTGCTAGCCAATTGGTGTCACCCTGTTGACTGGCGTTTTGATGTTGCGCGTTTCCGATTAATGTGCCGCTCTCAAACGCAAAAAAACCGAATCCACTGCGTATTGAGTATTTGATTCTCATGAATTCCAGCACGAAGGGCGCTTCCTGCTGGAATTAAATGCGGAACACCAAGACTGGCGAATTCCTGCTGGTACTCAATGCGCAACATCAAGAGACTGGCATTCAGGTACTTGAGCCCCAACCGTTGAAATTGCGATCAATCCGTTGGAAAATAAGGCCGTTTGGCGATTTAAAAAACGATAATGAGAATTTAGATAAGAGACCCAAGAAATGCCGAAAACACTATTTCAATGCAGCCGCACGACTTCAATTTTGCTGTCGATTTTTTTGACAGCAGTTTTTTGCGTGTCACCATTTGCCCAGGCCCAAGAAGACGAAACCATGAGTTATCCCCAGACGCAAAAAGTCGACAAGGTTGACGAGTATTTTGGAGTTCGCGTTGCCGATCCGTTTCAATGGTTGGAAGAGGATGTTCGCGTTTCCCAAGATGTTAGTGCTTGGGTGGAATCCCAAAACAAATTGACCTCAGCCTATATCGCCAAACTGCCGTACCGGGAGGCCATCGAGAAACGACTAACCGAACTTTGGGACTATGAAAAGTTCGGTCCGCCGCGCAAACGAGGCGGACGGTATTACTTTTCGAAGAACGATGGGCTGCAAAATCAGAATGTCGTTTACCAGATGGATTCATTGGACGACGAACCGACCGTTCTGATTGACCCTAATCAATGGTCCGATGACGGCACGGTGGCGCTGGGTGGTACGGTCTATAGCGACGATGGCAAATACGTTGCTTATGGCGTTCAAGAATCAGGATCCGATTGGCGGACGTGGCAGGTGTTAGAAATCGCAACCGGAAAAAAGCTGGATGACGAGATTCGCTGGATCAAATTCGGGGGAATTTCATGGACGCCAGACAGCAAAGGATTTTTCTACAGCCGTTACAACGAACCCAAAGAAGGTGAGGCGTTCCAAAGCACCAACGAGAATCAAAAAGTCTATTATCATCGGCTCGGCACCAAACAGAGTGAAGATCAGCTGGTGCACCAAGACCCCGAGCATCCGAAGTGGGGAT
Source organism: Mariniblastus sp. (assembly GCA_965263475.1). GTDB lineage: Bacteria > Planctomycetota > Planctomycetia > Pirellulales > Pirellulaceae > Mariniblastus. Next base: position 3,293,024 of record OZ253677.1, on the reverse strand, counting down.
TTTCGCCATCGGTATCTGAAGACGGCAAATATCTGGTCGTCACCACATGGAAGGGAACGGATGATCGTTATCGAGTTTTATACAAGTCGCTCGAAGACGAAGATGGTCCGTTGAACGTATTGATCGATAATTTTGAAAACGAGTATTCATTTTTTGGCAATGAAGGATCGACGTTTTATTTCAAATCCGATTTTGAGGCGCCAAAAAAATGTATTTTAACAATTGACGTCAATCGCCCTGAGAAAGAGAACTGGAACGTCATCATTCCCGAAGCAGAAGAAGCCATGGATAGCGTCGGGATGATTGGAGACTACATTGTCTGCGACTATTTAAAGGATGCGAAGACCCAGATCAAGCTGTTTGATCTCGCTGGCAAATTTATCCGCGAAGTTGAATTCCCCGGAATTGGCACTGCAGGGGGATTCGACGGGAAACGGAGCGATAGAGAAACGTTTTATACGTTTTCGAGTTTCAATCGCCCGACCAGCATTTATCGCTACGATTTGAAAACGGGTACAAGCTCTCTGTTTCGGCAGGCGCAAGTCGATTTCGAACCAGATGATTTTGAAGTCAAACAAGTTTTCTATCACAGCAAAGACGGCACGCGCGTGCCAATGTTCGTCGCCCACAAAAAAGGTATTGAGCTCAATGGCAAGAATCCAACGCTGTTATACGGTTACGGAGGATTCAACATTTCTTTAACGCCCAGTTTTTCCATTTCCCGTTTGCAATGGATGGAAATGGGAGGCGTGTTCGCAATGGCCAATTTGAGAGGCGGAGGCGAGTACGGCAAAAACTGGCATAAAGCGGGAACGAAGACTCAGAAACAAAATGTATTTGATGATTTCATTGCTGCTGCTGAATGGCTGATTGAAAATGATTACACCTCCAGCAAGAACATTGGCATTCAAGGAGGTTCAAACGGGGGTTTGCTCGTTGGGGCATGTATGACGCAGCGACCCGATTTGTTCGGCGCTTGTTTACCAGCAGTCGGCGTGATGGATATGCTAAAATTTCAAAACTGGACTGCAGGCAGATTTTGGGTGGATGACTACGGTAGCAGTGGCAACAGCAAAGAAGAATTTGAAGCTTTGTTGGCATATTCGCCTTATCACAATATTCAAGACGGAACCGCCTATCCGCCCACGATGGTGACCACTGCCGACACAGATGATCGGGTCGTACCGGGTCACAGCTTCAAGTTCGCTGCTCGTCTTCAAGAGGCCCAAACCGGACCTAACCCAACTTTGATTCGGATTGAATCAAAAGCCGGACACGGAGCTGGCAAACCAACGGCGAAGATCATTGAAGAAGTCGCGGATTTATGGGCGTTCTTGGCGAAGCATCTAGAGCTCAAACCGGAATTCGCAAAATCCGAATAACTGCTCTGAAGCTGGTGACGGTTCTCAACCCAAAATTGCTCGCTGGCCAAATCATAGCCATTGAAAAACAAGGGCCGTGGAATTCCGCGGCCCTTGCGTAGTTGGAGTTCGGTCTACCACTCGCTGTCCCAAGAGCGAGCAAGCCGGTGGAGACATCACTAACTGTTGGTAAGACAATAAAACGAATTGGGTATCACGAGCTCCAGCTACATATTTTTGTACCAGACGACGTTAGCCGTCTCAGTTTTCAATCTTTTCTCTACCTCTAATTGTACCCATTGCATGAAACACTTCAAAATCAATGGTTCGCGGAATTGTTTTCACTGCTCCATCGGCAAACGCAAACATGGCCAACCCGCCAGCATGTGCGCTGTTGAATTGAGCAAATTCGTGGAAGTGAATTTCTGACTGGTCACTTGGTAAATGATTTGGCGGTTCTCCGGTCCATCCCACGACGCGCCAGGAAGATTTGTCTCCGCCTGGAACCACACCATTCCATGTCGAACTAAAAATGGGGGCACTTCGTTCGCCAACGAGAACGGTATTGCTAGAACCGTCCAAGATGTCGGTATGACTGGTCCGGCTATTGGCGTAAAAAATTCCGTTTTGCTCAATCCCGCTCACGGCGGTTTCAAACTGTGGGGGTCATAACCCGTTCAGGATTTGGGTTGGAGTAAACAGGGTTCCCACACAACCGACGTATTGAGTACGTCCCAAGGTAAACGGAAACTCAAATTGTTCCTCCGGTGGCAGGTCGGTCGGCAAAATCCCCTTGATCGCAAACGTATCAATATCGATATCCTTAGCTGACGGACAAAACAAAAACTCCATGCGATGCCCCAACAGATTTTCGAATCGCGAGTCGGTCAGTCGCGTACTAAAATCGATTTGTTCGTAGATTGGAGTTTGCTCTAGAAACGGCAATGAGTAGGCCAACCAACTCCATCCCGAATGACCGGGTCCGCCTTCAGCATTCCAGCCGTGCGGATACCGGTTGTGCACGGCATGATAGTTCTCAAGTGCCAAACCCAGTTGGCGGATATTGTTTTGACATGCCGCGCGTCGCGCGGACTCCCTGACCATCTGAACAGCCGGAAGAAGTAAGCCTACCAAAATGCCGATGATCGCAATAACGGTCAGCAATTCGACCAGCGTGAATGCAAGACGTTTTTTCATGTTCTCTCCAATACGATAGCGCCCCATTTGGTTCGTGGTTGGAAGAGACAAAGCTTGGAAGACACTGTGTTCTAACAGAAAGCAATGTCGGGGTCAAACTTCCGCGCGATAGCCCTATTTTCAGCAAAAGAGATTGCGGCGGTACCGTCGAATCGCAGAGTTGCGTACCAAAAAAAACGTAACTGACCACTCGATTTTGTTTACCGTATCCGATAACAAAACGATTCAAGAGGATTGTGGGGTTTCAACGGAATCTCCCCCGTTCCGTTGCCCCCTTCCTCTTATTGGTGCCGGATGCGCAAGACAGAATCAAGCGGCAGCTTTTTTGGCATCCGTTCACGGACGTGAGAATCCTCGAGGCAATACAAACTCTTTAATCGACTGGAAAACCACGTTTACGAAGCAACGCCTTGGTGTCAACGTCTCGTCCGCGAAATCTCTTGAAGCCTTCCGCCGGATCGATTGTATCGCCAACCGACATCACGTTATCCAAGAGACTTTTGGCAATCTTTGGATCGTAATAGGATCCAGCCTCTTCGAATACTTCAGCGGCATCGGCCGTCAGCGCGTCCGACCACAAGTAACTATAATATCCTGCCGAGTAAGCGTCGCTGGAGAACAAATGATTGAATTGTGGTGTTCGATGTCGCATCACGATTTCGCGAGGCATACCCAACTCTCGCAACGTGTCTTTTTCGAATCTGTCCGGATCGATTTTAACATTGCCGACTAGATGCAGCTTCATATCGATCAAAGCACTTGCCAAATACTCAACCGTAGAAAAACCTTGATTGAATGTCGCGGCGTTTTCAATTTTTGAAAGAAGCTCTTGCGGAATCGGTTGCCCCGTTTCGCAGTGTACCGCAAATTTCTGCAGAATCTCCGGAGTCGATAGCCAGTGCTCATTCAGCTGCGAAGGAAATTCAACATAGTCGCGAGCAACGGACGTGCCTGCTTGGGATGGGTAACTGCAGTTGCTACACAACCCGTGAAGGGCGTGCCCAAACTCGTGAAAAAGTGTCACCGCATCATCCCACGAAATCAGCACAGGTTCTCCTGGCTTTCCTTTCACAAAATTTGAGTTGTTGCTGACAATGGGTGTCGTCTTCTCGCCCATGTTTTCTTGGATTCGATAGGCCGTCATCCAGGCACCGCTGCGTTTGCCTCGCCGCGCATACGGATCAAAATACCACAGCCCAACATGATCCCCATCTCGAGAGACTTCCCAGACCTCGACGTCCGGGTGAAACACAGGAAGGTGGTTCAGTTGTTTATATTGGAATCCGTAAAGTTGGCCCGACGCCCACATCATGCCATCTCGCAACTGGTCCAGCTGCATGTAGGGTTTGACTTGATTAAAGTCTAAATCGTATTTGGCATTGCGAACTTTCTCGGCATAGTACCGATAATCCCAAGGTTCGATGGTGATGTTCGCACCTTCCTGGTCGGCAATCGCTTGCATATCAGCGACTTCTTCTTTGACGCGAGCGACGGCCTTGGGCCAAACTTTCATCATCAAATCCATCGTCGCATCGGGTTTCTTGGCCATCGTCGGCTCGACGCGCCAGTGAGCATGAGATTCGTAGCCCAACAATTGGGCTCGCTCAGCTCGCAATTTCAAAATGTTAGAGATAATTTCATTGTTGTCATTCTCACCTCCGTTGTCACCGCGATTGTAATAATTGGTCCAAACTTGTTTCCGAAGTTCACGGTTGTCGGCATAGGTCAAAAAGGGATCCATCGAAGAGCGCGTATTGGTGACCGCCCAATTCCCTTTCGACGCGCCATCGCCGTTTCGTTCTTTGGCCGCTGCAGCCATCGCAGCCACGATACTATCCGGCAAGCCAGCCAGATCGTTTTCGTTGTTGATCCAAGTCACGTATCCGCCTTCGTCACTCAATACGTTCTGGCTAAATTGCGTAAACAAGCCAGCTAAGGCAGAATTGACTTCCGACAATGTTTCCTTATCGGCTTCAGATAGTTTTGCGCCGCGACGGACAAAACTTTTATAGCGATCTTCAACCAGTCGTTGTTGCGCAGTGTTCATCTGTTTGAAAGCATTACTTTCATAAATCTTCGCGATTCTGGCAAATAGCTTGGCATTTTGTGTGATCGAATCGGCATGTCGGGACAACTTCGGGGCGACTGCGCGCTCAATATCAGGAACTTGGCCCAAGTTTAAGTTGGATTGGTAAACTCCGAACAGGGCTTCCACACGGCTCAGTGCACGCCCCGCGTTTTCCAATGCAACGATCGTATTTTCAAACGTCGGTTCGGCTGTGTTGTTGGCAATCGTTTCAATTTCTGCCGCGGCCATCGCGATCGCCGCGTCAAAAGCGGGCAGAAACTCGTCGATTTTGATCGCCTTCCAAGGCGGTACGCCTCCAAAAGGTCCATCCCATTCCTGCAGCAAAATCGAATCCATTTTTTCTTTAGCCTCCAGATTTTCGGTTTGCGCATGTAACCGGTTGAAATACCCTGTGACTACAATAGTCGAGAGCATCGACATCAAAGCGAATTTGATCGGACTCGGCATCTTTCTATCCCACCTTGTATTTCGATAACTTGAATCGCAGTTCCGGCGTCAAACCAGTACTCGCGATCATTTTAAGGAAAAGTTCACCGCTCGCCAGTTTGCTTCAACCTGGGTTACAATTGTGTTTGGCGGAAAGGACTCTAATGTTCCATTTTCCATATAACGACATTCCATCAGCAATATTGCTATCCCGAAAAATGACAAAGACGACTGACGAAATCTCAAACGAGCCCTTGGATCAACTACGCGTCAACATTGATCAAATCGACCGCAAGTTGATTGCCTTGATCAATGAACGCGCCAAACAAGTCGTCGAAGTCGGCCGGATTAAACGCGAAGTGGGGATTCCGATTTACGCACCTCATCGCGAAGCCGCAGTATTAAAAAAAGTGACGGACTGGAATGACGGCCCGATCCAAGACCGCACCATCGAAGCCGTTTATCGAGAGCTGATGAGCGGTAGTTTTGCGCTAGAACAACCGCTGCGCATTGGTTATCTAGGGCCCGTCGGAACCTACAGCCATTTGGCTGCCACGCGGCAGTTTGGCTCCAGCGTTGAATTTGAAAATCTGCGCGCCATTGATGGTGTATTTGAAGAAGTTGCCCGCGGTCATGTCGATTACGGATTGGTACCCATTGAGAACAGTACCGGTGGTGGCATCACCGAAACGCTTGACGCGTTCATGACCTACCACGACAAACTGAACATATATGGTGAGGTTCAGTTGGAAGTTCATTTCAGTTTGCTGGCCAATTGCAAGCCTGACCAAGTGAAACGTATCTACTCCAAGTCGGAAGCTTTGTTGCAATGTCGCAATTGGTTGATCACGCAATACCCCAAAGCCGAACAGGTCCCGGCCGAAAGCACTGCCGCCGCCGCTCAACGAGCCAAACAGGACAACGATAACGATCCATCGTCAGGTGCGGCGGCGATCGGGAGCATTTTGGCTGGTGAAATTTATGGACTGCATCCGTTGTTTGAAAGAATTGAAGACCGAACTTCCAACATTACCCGGTTTTTGATTCTATCGAAAAGCGAAACCGAAGTTTCTGGCGACGACAAAACTTCCATCATGTTTACGACTGATGATCGTCCGGGTTCGCTCGTTGATGTATTGAATGTCTTCAAAAGATCCGGTATCAACCTGACCCACATCGACAAACGGCCTAGCCAAGCAGTCAATTGGGATTATACCTTTTTCGTTGATGCGTTGGGACACAAGAAAGACTCCCAATTTGCTGAGATCGTTGGCGAAGCGCGAGCCCATTGCAAGATGTTAACGGTATTGGGAAGTTATCCGCGCTGTAAACGAACGTTGTAGAATGTAGTCGGTTGCCTCTCAATGTCAGTCTGCAAACCGAATGATGCTTCGCAGTTCAGCATCGCTCAGCTACTTGTCCTGACCACGCTCTTGGCCTGCTTGGTGTCCTATGCGCTGCAGTCGCGCTGGACGTACATCCCGGAATACTTGTTGGCGTTCTACGAACAAGGTTCCGTTTACCGAAAAGCGGTCATTATTTTTGTATCTTCGTTATTGCCTGCGTTGGTGTTGGCGATTGTGGTTTGGTCCGTCTTCCGGTTACCGCATCTGGCCAGGGGTTACCGACAACTGATGCAAAACCGAAAAACACGCCAACATGCGATTCGACGGGAATTGGCGGCGCAGCGTCGCGAACACGATCACCAATCCAGTGAATCCACGTAGCCCAGTCGCTGAAGATCGTCGAACACCTCTTCGTTGATCCATTGTTTGATGGTTGCGTCGATGTAATTTCTCCAATCGCCAACCTGCCCCTTTCGCCGCAGCGCATTGGGGTCTTCTTTGGTTTGCCCCGGCAAAACCGCTGGGTCCATCGTTGGTACACTCAATCCCAAAAAACCAAAGATTTTTTCGACGATCGGTTCGAACTGGCGATGCAATTGTTCGTATTGAACCTGCATGACATTGAGACCGGGCACATTCTGAATCGTTTCACGGTCGGCTTCCAAAAACGCTTTCCACTCGCGGGCACTGTCTCGAACCACTTCTTCACATCGCAACAGCTGATCGGGAAACTCATGAAAAAACCAAGGGTCGCGTTGAAAATTCTCCAAGCCTTGCCGCAAACTGGGAATACGATCAAACAATGTGGTCACGCGCGGATGGTTGTACAAATGAAACATGCGGCTAACGATCACATCTCTAAAATCCCTGACCATGATAAAGTGATGCGCTTCTGGAATCACGACCGGCGCAAGTGTCGTAGGCGTCCGGTCTCCAATCCATTCCGCCTTAGTGTCAGCCAGCGCCACCAGACTTTTGCGTACCATGTCATGTAGTTGGAGGCCCACCGTGTTTTCCAACCATTGACGACGCTTAGGCGCAATTCGCACGACGTTTGCATTCAGTGCCTGAAAAAACGTATGCCAGTGAAACTCTCCAATGCAACAGATATCAGCATGGCAGTTCAAGACTCTGCCAAGCCAATTCGTTCCCGACTTCATGTAGCCGCGTATGCAAAGAAATTTCTGTGTATTCATGATGACATCCCGTTCAAGTCGGGCAAATTTTAGCGGATAATTAGATTCAGAAAAACGTGGACACCGTTGAATAGGGATGACATGAAGATTTGCAACGCTGCGATTTCCGTTTTGTTATTTGTTTCTTCGTTATCGTCAGCTCAAGATGTTTGGGAAGCAAAACCAACTGGGACAGATGCAAGCTTGCGGGGACTTTGCGTGGTAAGCCGTAATGTGGTTTGGGTTAGCGGTACCCAAGGTACGGTATTGCGAACGACCGATGCCGGGTCCACGTGGACCAATGTTTCCGTGGGTTCGGCTAAAGAGCTCGACTTTCGTGATATCCACGCGTTTAATGATCGCCAAGCCGTTGTGTTATCGGCGGGACAACCCGCACGCGTTTACTTGACCAACGACAGCGGCAAGTCCTGGAAAATGACATTCGAACATCCCAACGAAAAGTCCTTTTTCGATGCGTTATCTTTCTGGGATAACAAACATGGTATTGCGATGAGTGACCCTGTCGATGGTCGTGTCTTGCTGGTCGAAACCAACGATGGAGGACGCAGTTGGAATGAGCTATCGGGAAGTCGTCGCCCACAGGCTGAGCGAGGTGAAGGTGGATTTGCGGCTAGTGGAACCAATATGATTCTCGTTGGCAACCGGTGCTTGATCGCGTTGGGGAGCGGGGAGGACGGCCAAGTTGAAACGACGAGCCGCGTTCTTTATTCCGATGACCGTTGCCAATCTTGGAAAACGGCAGAGGCTCCATTTGTGCGTAATCCCAGCAGCGGAATTTTCTCGCTGGCGTTCTCGGATTCAAAAATCGGAATTGCCGTTGGGGGCGATTACTTGGACCCCAAAAACAGAGTCAGCAACATTGCGGTTTCGAAAGACGCCGGTACGACGTGGTCGCGCCCCAAGGGTACGCCGCCTCGCGGATACCGCAGTGGAGTCGCCAGCGCCAAATTGAAAGGCAAGCCGATTTGGATCAGCGTGGGCCCGGACGGAACCGACATTTCTTACGACGACGGAGCCCATTGGAAAGCTGCCAGCCAAACCGGATTTCACGCCGTTGCGTTCACGACCGACGGCAAACATGGTTGGGCCAGCGGCTCTGAAGGTCGTGTCGCAAAATGGATTGCGCAAGACAAACGCTAGCAAGTTGTCGCGGGCCGAGCGCGAGGTTGACGCCAGCCACGTGAATGGCCTATCTATGTCAACAGCGATCGGAAAAATTAGGCGATTTGGTCGTGGTGGAATTTTTCGCCGGAACTTTGTTGGACAATCTCGGTATCAATAGATAAATGCGCCGCAATCGCGCAGCAAATCACCTGCATGACATGCCAGAGTTGACGGTCAGTCTGACGGCGATACGGGAAGGATGGGATGCCCGATAATTTAGAAACGCTTCTTATCGATTTTGTGCAAGCCGTCACGACCGATGTTGACGTTGACTTGCAAACCGACCTTGTTGCACATGCTTACCTTGACGATCAATTAGTTGCGGATCTTGTGGAACTGGTCGAAACGGAAATAGGATTATTCCTGTTCGGTGACGATCTGATATCCCAGAACTTTCGCACCATCGAATGCTTAGCGGAATTTGTCGAAATGAAAATTGCGCAACACTCTTTTGACAGGTGCGTTGTATAATTGGCAGCGTTGTTTCAAATCGGATTCGTTCGCTGGCGCTTTGTACGCTTTGTGCTTGTATCGACGTGTAGCATCAATTCGCGCTGACTCGTAATTCGCTCCAAGCTCTGTTGTTGGACGCAAGTGGAATGTTGAACTATGATGACTCGAATCTTCATCAATGCGATGTTGCGTCACCACCAACCTATTCTTTCCGTTATATCGAGTTCGATTTCATGAAGTTCCCACGCGTCAACTCTCCAGCTGTTTGGATCGGTAACGAAATATTTGAACGAGACGATTGGCACCAGGAATTGCTATCGGAGGAGTTAAGTGAGATTGATAGTTGGTTGAACCGTGAGCCCAGCGATCGTTCTACTGTGATCGGCAAGGCGATCAATCTGCGGATGCAGACAACGCGCCGCGATTTGGAAGATGGATGTGGTGCAACGCGGATTCGCGGGTTCGACAGCTCCAAATATTCCAACGAACAGCTAAGCGATTTTTTTCTTGCGATGTCGCGCATGGTCGGTACACCACTTTCGCAAAGTGCCGAGGGAGAAAAAGTGTTCAGCGTCCGAAACGCGGGATATAGCGACGATGATCCCCGAGCTCGGGGGCCTAACACAAAGAAGAAACTTAGTTTTCATACCGATCGCTGCGACGTGATCGGGTTTCTCTGTGTTCGTCAAGCCAAATCGGGTGGCGAAAATCAACTGGTTAGTTCACCAGCGGTTTACAATGCGATCTTGGATCGTCGGCCGGAGCTGTTGAGAACATTAACACAGCCGTACTTTTATCAACGACATACGATCGATACGGCAAACGAATTACCGTATACCCAACAACCAATATTCTCGTTTTTCAAAGGCGAATTTGCGGCCAACTTTTTGCGAGTGCTGATTGAACGTGCCCACAGCAACCCGGCGCTGCCCGACATGACCCACGAGCAATCGGACGCGTTGGATTTTCTGGAAGAGGTTGCCGCAGATCCCGAAATGCATGTCACGTTTCGGCAGGAGCCCGGAGATATTGTTTTTATGAATAACTGGATCACACTTCATCGGCGCAGCGAATTCGAAGACTATCCCGAACCCGATCGCCGCCGCCATATTTTGCGAGTCTGGTTGAGTATGCCCAATAGCCGTGCCGTCGATCCAATGTTTGCTGGCAATTATGGGTCGACCGAAGCGGGAGCGATTCGTGGCGGAATTAAATCGGCGCAATCCGGCCACAAGCACTAACCTTTGGCGAAAGACTATTACTTCTTGCGAATTGTGCGTGGTTTGTAACTGCGCAGCCACTGCAACATTTCTTCTTTTATGGGAGAGCGTTTTCGAGACCGACTCAATACATCCTCCAGCGACTCCCCTTTATGATTCTCATGTTTTGAATTGGCGCCTGGTTGGATTAGCGACTGAAATGTCGAAAAATGTCGGGCTCTCGCAGCAGCAAACAGCGCCGTGTCACCGCGATAATTTGCGTGTTCGAGATTGACTTTGACGGCAATGAGCAACTGAAGTGACTGATCTCGACCGTACGACACCGCGTCAAACACTGGTGTTTCCAGTTTTTTATCCGCGATTTCAAGTTCCGCACCTTGGTCGGCTTGAGGATGAAATAGATAGCGGGCGCAAATACAAACAAGTAAGAGGCTACAATCAAAATTGCAATCCCTGGAATGAAACTCTCGTAGCGGCAGATAGATATTCCAATTTGCTACCAACGAAGGGAGCCGTACAAGATTTGTGTTGCCACCCAGAATGCCGGAGCAAACGCAGTCATCCGAATTAAATCTCGCCCAACACCAACTTCAAACCCAACGCCTAACGCCACACCAAACCAAGAAGCTACCGTTATCACAAGAAAAAAACCAGAGAGATGGTCGCCGCTTTCCAATATTGGAATGGGCCCATGACGGCCCATAGGGCGCACAAATTGACCGCATTCAATAAAATACATAGCAACCCGATTGACCCGACGACAATTCCGTCTTGAGCGTAGGAAACGCTTAAAACGCCACCGCCAAAACCCAAAACACAATAGGTCGCAACCACGATGGCAAGGTGTTTCAGCAGACTGTTATCTGGTTTCATACGTTCAAAAACATTTTCGTTTTCAACAGATAGAATGAATGCTTTCGGATAATCAACGAATACTTAGTAGCAATTACTCTTGACTTTACACAATGAAAATCATTGAAATAGAATCGCTCTGTAAATCCTATGGCCCTTTTCAAGTCCTGCACCATGTTAACTTGTCCGTCGAGCGTGGGCGACTTGTTGGGTTTTTGGGCCCCAACGGAGCAGGTAAATCCACCACGATTCGTATTCTCGTTGGCTTGCTGTCGATCACTTCCGGGTCAGTCCGTATATTTGGGAAACCAGTCGATACCCATGGCAAGACTATTCGGGCACGAATCGGCTACCTTCCCGGTGATGTTCATCTTTACAACAACATGACGGGAAAACACTTCTTGATTTTTTTTGCCGGCGCCCGGCAGCAAGATTGTATTGAAGAAGCGATTCGTTTGGCCAAGGTTCTGGATTTGGACTTATCCCGCACCATACGCAAATTCTCGACCGGGATGCGGCAGAAATTGGGCTTGATCCAAGCGCTGATGCATAAGCCCGAATTGTTGATTTTGGATGAACCAACCAGTGCGTTGGATCCATTGGTTCGGGAGATCGTTTTCGAAGAACTAAAACGAGTAACAGACGAGGGTCGTACGGTCCTGTTCTCGAGCCACTCGTTGAACGAAGTCGAATCTTTGTGCGACGAAGTCATCATTTTGCGAGCTGGCAAAGTCGTTGAGCAACAGTCGATTGAAAAGCTGAAGAGTCGTGCTCTTCGCAGAATTCGAATTGAGGCGACTAACAAAACGTCGCCGCTGGATCCGCCAGACAAACTAAAAGTCTTCCGAAACGAGAACGGCCTGATAACGGGAACTTGGCCTGGCGACATCAAACCATTACTGCGATGGATTGAATCGAAAGAAATTGACGACTTGATTATCGAACGTCCCGATTTGAATGATCTGTTTATCAGCTACTACTCGGAAACGGCGCGAGGTGAAGAATGATCAGCTTTGCCATTTTTCGAAAAACAATCGCGGATTCACTGGTCACATTGGCGCTAGCGTCGTTGGGAATTACTGGGTTCGTCGTCTTGATCGTGTTTACCATGTTAAACATGGGTGCGGAGGTCTTGGAATTTGTCGCCAGCGTTGGCTTTATTCGAAAAATTTTCGAAGCGACTTTGGGTATCCAAGTTGAAGGGGATATCTCAATCAACACTCTGTTTTCGGTTGCGTTTACCCATGGGATGGTATTGATGCTTGCCTGGGGCACCATTATCGCAACTGCGACGCGCGTGACCGTGGGTGAAGTCGAACGTGGTACCGCCGATTTGCTGCTAACTTTACCACTGAGTCGTTCAGTAATCTTTGTTTCCAACGGTTTGGCTTGGATGGTTATCGCGGCTGTTTTGTCGGCGTGTCCCATTATCGGTGTCGCCATTGGGATGCAAATTTTTGAAACCGATGAAGTTGTAGAGCTCCATCGTTACATCGCACCAACGGTCAACTTCTTTGCCATCAACATGGCCATCGGCGGAATTTCGACCATGGTAGGCTGTCTTTCCAACCGCCGTGCACCGGCAGTCGGAGTCATTGTTGGCGTGGCCTTCGTCTCGGTTGTTTTAAATTTTGTCGAGCCATTTCTGCCCTCGTTCCAGTCGATTCGATATCTCGGGCTGTTGAACTATTTTCGTCCGGTAGATATCGTACGGACCGGCGAGTGGCCGATCGGATCTTTGGGCGTGTTGATTGCATTGACCTTGTTTACCGCAGGAGTTGGTCTGTTGCGATTCAGTCGCAAAGACATTCCGACGGCATAGCAATGGGTTACCAAGAACTTCAAATGACAATGTTTGTGCTAGAATCGGTGAAAACTTTGGTCGCATAAATTGAATTGAAAGTAGGATATGCGTTTTGGTGTTTTGCCGTTTCTGTATTGCATCGCATTGTTCGCGACAACACTACCCGAAGTTGCTTTCGTACTGCGAACCGAACCGGCATGGAACGCTTTAGAGAGCTGGCCTCATCGACTGGATTGGCTCGTTGAGATTTCCACTCCATTGATCGTTCCCACGTTGGGGTTGTTGTGTTGGCTTGCGTTTTTTTGGTGTTGCCGAATGTCCGGTAAACGAAAGATCCTCAGCCTCCTGCCAATCGCCTGGATCGTATGCTCGATCGTCTGGCATTTCGATTCATTTCCCAGATCCAACTGGGGCAGTTCTTCAAGTGGACAGTACGATGCCAGAGAGAAACTCGAACAAATCAGCCAAGCCATTCGGAACTATCAGCAAGAAAAAGGCCATCTTCCGCCGGCATATACGACCGATGCCAATAGTAACCCGATGCACAGTTGGAGAGTGTTGATTCTGCCCTATTTCGAACCCGAGTTCGCCGACGACTTTTACGTCTCATACGATTTCGACCAACCTTGGAATGCTCCTGAAAATCAAAAGCTATTTGATGAGTTAGGAGATTGGTTCAACACATACAAATGGAAACCTGGACTCTCCGGTAATGACCCCGAATCCCACCAGACAACATTCAAAATGATTGTCGGTTCCCAGACGGCTTACGAACCGAGCGGATTAGGATCGGCGACGCTTCAAATTGAAGAAGGCATGGATCCGTTTTTGCTGATCGAACATACCGGCCACCCGATCGATTGGCATCAGCCCGAAGATTTATCCATCAACGATGCTGTTGAATTTCTCAGTTCTTCGGATCATAAAACTATCACCGAACATCTTTATGAACACTCTTTTGGAACGTACTACTATGGAACCCACGTATGCACGATGAACGGAAATATTGTAGATGTGCAATCCGGCAACGAACCGGCAGACCTAAAAACGTTCTTGACGCAGCGTTAACCAAATATAGAGCTCGACAACACCGGTATGTTTTTTGAAAGAAATCACGGTCAATTTGTGTCTCGCTGGGCGTTGATTGGGCTTTTGGGTTTACCCGCATTTTGGGGAATTCCAATGCTATTCGGAATTGTTCGCAAAAGTCCGGATTGAATCACGATTTCAAGGGTCATCTGGAATTTGAATTGAGTTAACATATAGCTGGTCCGGTTAGTTCTTCGGTCGGATTGGTTTCGTTCGACTCGACCGTAAGATTTGGAATCCAGCGCATTTTCGATGGTGCACGGCGATACCAGCTTAAAAGCCGGCGAGTGAATAAAGCCGAATCCAAAATCAATTCACTCGCTGGCGCGTCTTGCTAGAATCCGCTGGAGGATCTCACGTGTAGACAACGGTGAAAAAACTAGCACCACAGTTCAAATGGTAATTGTATTGGAAGCATCGTGATCGAAGATTGGGCGCAACACAATACGTTGCGGATAGGTTGAAGATTTGAGTGAAGTGACTCGGTTATTGGAATTGGTAGGTGACGGGGACGCGAGCGCCGAAGACCAATTGTTGCGCATTGTTCATGACGAGCTCAAACGAATTGCCGCGTCGAAACTATCAGCCGAAAGACCGGGGCATACTTTGCAAACCACCGCATTGGTCAATGAAGCTTACCTTCGTTTACTTGGCAAAAGAAACCGAGCGACGCTGGAAACGCCATCGCAAGACGGCGGGGATACGGCAGAAACGGGAACCCAAACGCCAGTCAAATGGGATTCGCGGGCCCATTTCTTTGGCGCGGCCGCAGAAGCGATGCGGCGCATCTTGATCGACAATGCGCGACGAAAGAAACGGCTCAAACGGGGAGGCGACAATCAAAAGGTAGCCTTGGAAGAAGGCGACTTTGCGATCGAATCGCCCGAAGTAGACATTGAATCGCTGGACAAGGCACTGACGAAACTTGAGGCGCAAGACGGGAATCATGCCGCCGTGGTCAAGCTGCGGTATTTTGCTGGAATGACAATCGAACAAACCGCCGACGCGCTGGGAATTTCGCCGGCAACGGTAAAACGGAGCTGGGCCTACTCCAAGGTATGGCTCAAGCGAGAAATCGACGAATGAGATCGCCCATTCTGAAATAATTGGAAACTTTTTGAGCTCTTTCTGATTCGATGACGCATGACACAATAGTAGGTGCCAATTGCTGCGTTTTCGTTTGCAGTTTGCTACTTTGTCACGTCAAATGTGATTTACAAATCTGGGGGATTCCGTTCGGAAGCTCAAATGAATCCATCCAAATCTGAAGAAACGATCTTTTGCGAAGCCTTGGAATTGCCGGCTGTCGAGCGCTTGGCGTTCGTCCAAACGGCTTGCAATGGAGATCCGGCTCTACTCGCATCGATCAAAGGGTTGCTGCAGTTACATGAAGACACCGGAGAAGAGTTTCTCGCGACTCCGGCCATCGGCCTGGTTGCCGATCGGGTGGACGAAAAACCGGGCGATCCCATCGGCTGCTATCGACTGGAAAAGAAAATTGGCGAGGGCGGTTTCGGTGTCGTTTGGCAAGCCCAACAATTGGAACCGATTCAACGCAAAGTCGCACTGAAAATCGTCAAGTTGGGAATGGACTCGGAATCCATTGTCGATCGATTCGATGATGAACGGCAAACTCTAGCGATGATGAGCCACCCCAATATTGCCACCGTATTGGACGCTGGCGTCGCTCCAGGCGGTCGGCCGTTCTTCGCAATGGAATTGGTCAATGGTGAATCGCTGGACCAATTTTGTAACCAGCATGCCCTGTCCATCAACCAAAAATTAGAGATTTTTATAACGATTTGCCGAGGGGTTCAGCATGCCCATCAGAAGGGTATCGTTCATCGGGACCTAAAGCCGTCCAATATCTTGCTCGGCTTCAGCGATGAGCAAATCGTTCCCAAAGTGATTGATTTTGGAATCGCCACGGTGATCCAAGCGCGGGAAGAGCATCGTGCCACTGAATCGAAATACCCCATGATTGGAACGCCTCAGTACATGAGTCCGGAACAATGGCGCAACGATAAAGATATCGATACACGTTCGGACATCTATTCTTTGGGTGTGCTTCTATACCGGCTGTTGGCCGGCGCCGTCCCTGAATTAAATTACCAAACCGGTGAACCCGTTTTTGTTCCTCCGTCCCAATTCATTCGTGACAAAAAAGGCTCTGACCTGCCCGACTCCAATGAGGATCTCGATTGGATTACCGGCAAGGCAATGAGTTTCGATCGCGACGCACGCTACCAGTCCGTTTCCGAATTGGCGATGGACCTCGAGCGACATCTTGCCGATCAGGCCGTTTCGGCACACCCAGGTGGAGCGGCATATCAAGTTCGCAAGTTCGTTAAACGCAATCGCGTGGCTGTTGGCTCGGGTGTCATGACGTTATTGACCATGGTTGTCGCCGTGTGCGCTTCGACTTGGGGAATGTTGCACGCCAATGAACAGCGAAAAATTGCCGACCATCAAAAACTGGTCGCACAACAGAAAGAAAAAGACGCGATTGAGCTTAAGGAAATTGCGGAGGCCGAAACCCGAAAACTGCGAGTTGTGGCCAATGTGCTAAAAAACATGTTACCCGAAGCCGATCCGTTCCGAGGCATGAAGTCTGGATTTAAGATTCGTGAGCACTTGGACGAGTTAATGAACTCAGTCGACGCGCTTGCGGACGAACCGGAACTGGAAGCAGATCTGCGTGTGACCGCAGCGCGCATATACGAAAACCTGTCGCGATATGGTTTGGCCCGGTTTCAATACGCGCGAGCTTACGAAATTCGAAAATCCGCTTTGGGTGAGTTGCATCCCAAATCCATGTTGTGCCGAGTTGGAGCGGTCGGCTGCAACATCGAACTAGGCCAACTAGCACCCGCAGAATCGACGATAGAAGAAGTCTTGAGTCACAGTAAGGATCGCGCTCCGCGTGTGCATATGTCGGCACTCAGAACACTTCGCAAAATTCGCGACGAACAGCGACGTTACGATGAAGCATTGGAGATTGCTCAACAGTGTTTGGAGTTCTCCAAAGACGTTTACGCCCGAGACATTTTTGGAAAAGTCCATGTCGCCAACGAATATTCGGTCGCGGCTCGACGCATGGGACTCATGGATGAAGCGGAAGCGGTTGTGCGCGATGCGCTAACGATCTTAGAGCGCGATCACCCCGAACGGCGATTCGTGATTGCTAACACCAAACATCGACTCGCCGAGATACTGATTGAGGTAGATCGTTTGGACGAAGCCAAAGCGTTGACACATAGCTTTATTGAAATGCAAGAACTTACCTTGGGAGAAAATGACGAGTACGTGGTTCGTGGCCTGACAATGTTGGCCGACATTCATTTGCGCGAAGATGATGCACTAGTTGCTGAACAGTTTGCTGAAGACGCCGTACAACGCGCCGACAAACTACCACCGTACCAAATCAAGATCCGGGTGACGGCGAACCGCAAACTGGCCGAAGTCCTTACTCAATTCGACTTGAAGAAAGCCGTTGAAACTTGGGAGAAAACGATAAAACTCGGAAAACTTGAGTTTGGCGGACATACCACGGTCGCGCACGACCTTTTGAAATTGGCTGCCGTTTTCGAACGACTACAAGAAATACAAGTGGCTGCCGATCGAACCCTGCAGGCGATCGAAATACTTGATCATCGCAAAGCCAAAAAATCTCGCCGCGCCCAAGCCTACCAACAGTACGCCAAACTGTTGGAACAACTGGGCCAAGAGGAGATGGCAGCAAAGTACCGCCAGGATGCTCAAGCACTTCAGTGAGTCCAGTTCGTGTCGCGATATTGACGTCATATTGCTCCAAGCGAGCTGCTAGCTGATTTCTTGCTGGCTATAGATTCGACAAGGTCGTCCTGATATGGTCTGCCGGATTTTATTTCTGGCAAAGGCTTACTATGCGTTCAAATCGAACTTGTCTCTTGATTGGCTGCGTCATCTTGTTCATCCAATCGTCGGTATTGGCAGATCACGGTCGGGAGATTCGCCCAAAAACTTGGCAATGGGACGCGACAATCAATGACGTTTTCTCGTTGAATAATAAGCAGGCCTGGGCAGTCGGTGACCAGGGCCTAATCTTGCGTACCACCGACGGCGGCGAAACCTGGCGGACTTGCCAAGGTGTTGGATTGGATCTTGACGAGCATCGTTCGTTGGAGCAGAAACTTGGCAACTTACGGCCGATATCACAGACTCACGAATTAAACCCACTAACATGTTCGTTCAAAACGGTGTTCTTTTTGAATGAGAATCGCGGTTGGGTCGCGGGGTCCTATCACGTTCCCTATTTAAAAACGTCGCGTAGCGTGTTGTTGACGACCAACGATGGAGGCCAGTCGTGGCACCCTTTCAAAGGGCATCTGTTGCCAGAAATCAGCCGCATTCATTTCCAAGACCTGTTGGGAGGCTGGGCCGTCGGAAATTCAGGCAACCTGTATACTTCCGGGATATTCGCAACTTCGACAGGCGGTCAAATCTGGTCGGTTCAAGACGTCAAACCAGCTAAGAACTGGATTGACGGTGAATTGATTCCGGAGGGTTTTGTGGTCATTGATGACGACGGCATAATCGGTCGAATTACGGGCAAACGTTTTGAACCTTCAGTCGTTTTTGGCGACCGTGCCGCACGCTTAAGCTCGGTCCGCATGCTCGACAACAAAATCGGGTGGGCCGTTGGAAACGGTGGCGCCATTTTGCAAACCACTGATGCCGGTCAAAGTTGGAAACGGCCACAAGCTCTACAAAACCAGCCGTTTAGTAGTTTCGATTTTACAACCGTAAACATATGTGCTGGTCGCGTGTGGGTCGCTGGCAATCCAGGCACGACCGTCGTTTCAATGGATGCGCGCACGGGATCGAAGCTCGACATGCATTTGACCAGCTACCATTTGCCCATTCAGAAGCTACACTTTGCAACGCGGGACAAAGGATGGGCGGTTGGCGGGGGTGGCGTCATTCTGTCAACAATGGACGGGGGTGCAACTTGGCAAACCCAACGCAGTTCAGAAGACCGAACTTCGATACTGGTCGTCTCGCAAGAGGTCGACCACTTGCCGTTTGGCTTACTTGGCTTCTACAGCACCGAACGTGATTATCTATCCAGCGTGATTCTGCTGGGCCAACATTCCAAAATGGAGTGCGGCTTGGCGCAAGCAGCTGTGGCTCGACTGGGCTGCTCGACTTTTGTAAAAATGGGCCATTCACAACCAACTCAAGATGAATCTCCCTTTCGTGAATCCGACCTTTACAAATTAGTTCGGTCGATCCGATCCTTGCGTCCGAATGTCGTTGTTTGCAACCGAGTCCCCGGAGTATCAGACAACGAGCTACATGCCCTGTGTCGTACCGCGATTGAATTGGCCGGTGATCCTCAATCATACCCGGACCAGATGGACGAATTGGCGTTGGAAACATGGAGTGTTGACCGCTATCTAATTCGGCAAAAAGATGAAGCGGATATCAACTTCAAAGGCAGTCGGTATCTCCCCCGGACCGGTCGCTTGCTAGAGGATCATATCGCAATATCGCGCGGCTTGGTCGACCAATCGGCACGTATGTTTGGCAATGAATCGTACGTCGTTGAGACCTTTACGGGATCTGTGTCCTCCAAACGCGACGACATTTTCTTCGGTTTGAAACAACTCGGACGTTCAATTCCGAAACGGCGTGGCGAATTTCGGATGGGCAATCTTAACTCGATCGCAACCGCTCCATTGAAAAACATCGAGTTTCGGAAGCTACTCAATATGAAGTATGTTACGCCTGATGAAGTGGCCGAGTTGAACCTTCAAATTCGCAGCTTCGCCACTGGAATAGAGGCCCGAGAAACGGGCATTTGGCTAATGCAGTTGGCTGAGGCTTTTTTGGATCATGGAAACTTAGCAGCAGCCGCTTACTCGCTTGAGGAAATGATCAGTCGATACCGAGACCACGCGCTAACGCCGGCCGCGTTAATGTGGCTCGCTCAATACTATTCAAGCGCAGAAGTGATGGCTTCCATTCAAGTTCCAGCCGAGTCAACAGATGACAAAGAATTGCTAGAACAACTGGAAGATACGGAATTGAGTTTTGCCAGTTCTTCGCCTTCTACGAGTGAAACCAATGGCGTCAAACTTGTCGTTTGGGAAGTGGATGAGTCGACAAACGACGGCTCTTCGGTAGCGACCGTTGGCAACTCTAATGATGACTTGCGTCATGCCATGATCAAGGCGGTCCAAGAGCATCGATCGCGCAAAGCCAGCCAATATTTGTCGCAACTGAAAAATCGAGATCCTGATTTTGCGCGCGAGGCAAAAGTACAGTTCATGGAAGCGATGATTGTCGAGAAGTTACCAGACGACATCTCAAACGGAAACTTGCTTAAGTCTCTCAAACGTAATGCCCGGCGAAACTCCGGTTACGCTTTCGCAGCCAATCGAGAGTTGGACGCGCGCAGTGATCAACCCCGATTGGTGAGCAAGTTTTGCTACTTCACGAAAGTACGGCCTAAATTGGATGGACGTCTCAACGACAAAATCTGGCAAGACGCAATTGCCAATGGCCTGGCACAGTTCAAGCCAGTCCGGCCCAAAGATTCGAAAACGATGACTCACAACGATGTGGTTTGGTTGGCTTACGACGACGAGTTTTTGTTCGTTGCTGTTCGCTGCAACAAGATCGCGACGCTGCGATATGCGGACACGATTTTCAAACGTCAACGAGACGTCGACTTATCGTCGCACGATCGAATGCGAATCAAACTGGACTTTGACCGCGACCTCCAATCGGCATTCTGTTTCGAAGTTGATCAACGCGGATGCGCGTTCGACAGCTGTGCCGGGGCCAAGGGATGGGATCCCAATTGGTTCATTGCATCCGCTCAAGATGCCAAGTCATGGAATTTAGAAATTGCAATCCCCTGGAGCGAGTTAAACATAGACGATGCGATGCCTCGAGAACTGGCCGCAGTGGCAATGGAAAGATTGGACACGACCGCGACGGATGTCTGGTCATTAGAATCAGATCGTCGTCCCCAAAGGGCCGCATCAGGAATCGCGACTGGATTGTCTGTGGCGCCACACGGATTTGAAATGCTCAAGTTCGTTCCCCCTGAGCCAACCGGTGTATCAGCAACCAATTAGCTAGAAATAGAAAAGTCTGTTGGCGTAAGTCAAGACAATCAACCGTATTTGCGGATACCAAGGGTCGATATGAACAGAAACTCGAATCCAAAATCCAAGCAGGATTCGATGGCCCCCGGTTCGCCCCAGGCTGCGCGAAAAACACGAACTGAAAATCAAGCTGTAACAAAACGACGGGGCAACATATCGAATCGGATTCGGATCCAAGCAGGTGTCGATGACGACTCGGTAGACACCAACAAGTCAAGACTCCAACGGCATGTGCACACAATTTCAGGGACGGGTGTCAGCTTCTTGGTTCACATGGCCGTGATGTTGTTACTGGCGTTGTTCGTTTTCGCAGAACGGGAACCTGGGCAATTGGGAATGATTGCAGAAATCACAGCGCCAATGGAATTGGATGTCGAGCCGCCCAACGACAACGAGCTGATTGTCGACATGGTTGTCGAAGTTGAAGACAACCATTCCGTAATAGAACAAGAGGCCATCGATAATTCGTTGGCAGAAGAAACGGATTTACCGACAATCGCTGATTCAAATGACCAAGAATCTGAATCCAACTTATCGCCCATCGAGAATTTAACGCCTGTGAAACCCGAGCAAATTCAACCTCTCGGTGGCGGTTTAGAGGGTCGAGAAAGTGGTTCACGATCTAGCCTCGCGGCTCGATACGGTGGTACTGCTGCGAGCGAATTGGCGGTGGAAAACGGATTAAGGTGGTTAGCCGACCATCAATTTGCCGATGGCAGTTGGCGTTTGGATTTTACCAAAGGACCATGTCAGGGGCGTTGCCGAAATCCAGCGACGAGAGAGACCACAACAGCAGCTACCGGCTTGGCTCTGATGGCATTCTTGGGTGCCGGCTATACACACAAAGGTGGACCATACAAACAGCAAGTGCAGGCTGGCTTGGACTATTTGATCAGCCGTATTCGAAAGTCTTATTGGGGTGGAAATCTGGCGGAAGGGACCATGTATGCACAAGCGATCGCTACAATCGCGCTTTCTGAAGCCTATACGATGACCCGTGATCCAAAACTCAAACCAGAAATTGATTCTGCCATGGAGTACATCGTAACCGCTCAACATTCAGCTGGCGGATGGCGCTACTCACCAGGAGAGCCAGGGGATACCACTGTGACGGGCTGGCAGATGATGGCGCTTAAGAGTTGCGAACTGGCAGGCATTTCCGTACCCGCGGCAACGATCAAGAAAGGGCGCCTGTTTCTGGCGTCGGTGGGTGACGAAAGCACAGGCCAATTTGGTTACAAAAGCAAGGACGCGGATCCGACGTCGACTGCGATCGGTCTATTGATCCAAATGTATCACGGTTGGAGTCGTGAGCATCGAGGTGTGTTTGAGGGCTCACGCTACCTGGTTAAACTTGGCCCTTCAAAAAACAACATCTACTTTAATTATTACGCGACGCTTGCGTTGTTCCACGCTAGACATTCAGATTGGGATCAATGGAATCAACAAATGCGAGACTATCTCGTTAGAACACAAGCCAAAAAAGGACACTCAGCCGGCAGTTGGTTCTTCAAAGAAAAATACGGTTCTGTCGGCGGCCGGTTATACACGACCGCCATGGCGGTGATGATTCTCGAAGTCTATTATCGTTACCTGCCCCTATTTGATTCCGAACCAGTGGATGCGGCGAGATAGACTTCACCCACGTTTGCTAGCGACGTCACCGCTTGCATTTGAAATTTCTGGATTGATCGCAATGCAAGTAATCTTTACAACCCTTCTGCAAATCCTACTAGTTCAATTGGGCGAAGTCCGCTTTTCGCCACAGAAAATCGGCCTTAGCAAAATTGAATCTTAATGGTACGCAAATTGCTTGACATCCAATAACAGGCTGGCAAGCCAACAAAACTTTGAATCGCAAGAATTGCCGCATCCCGGCGTCGACCAATTAACGGATTAATAGATCGTCAAGGAGGACGAAACGTGAATTCCAAATACGCAAAAATCTTTGCAGTACTAACTCTTTCTTTTGCCCTAACGACCCCAGCCGACGCTCAGGATAAATCAGACGCCAGCGGCGTGGTGACTGTGCTGGATGTCGCGAAAGTATTTGATCAATATCCAGTCTTCAAGCAGAAGATGGATCAAATCAAGGCTGAAGCAGATGCGCTAAAACAAAAGATTACTGCCGACCAAGAAGCTATTCGCCAGGAAGCCATGAAGTTGCAAGAGCTGGAAGTCGGTTCTGAATCGCGCAAGAGCCGCGAACGAGAACTTGAGCGTCGGCAGTCGGATCTCCGCACCGAAGCTCGGCATTCCGAACAAGAGTTATTGAATCGCGAGGCTGGCATTTACTATGACACGTATAAGACCATGCAGGAAGTTGTTGGTAAAATCGCTGAAGAACACAAGATCTCGCTGGTCCTCCGCTACGACAGCACACCGATTGACCGCACCAATCGAGCGGAAGTTATCAAAGGCGTCAATCGCACCGTCGTCTACCATCACCGACTCGACCTAACAACCATGGTGAGCCAGCAGATGAACGCTCGCTCTGCCAATGCGGGCGGCGGCATTCAACGCTAGACGCAAAAAAAATGTTTTCCCAAAAACACGTTTCCTTTTAAGTCGGGCCCCAAGGGTCCGACTTTTTTTGTATGCTAGTTCTATCGAATTTCACAACTAAATTGGCTTGAACGATGCGTCGAATCTGCATCGAACGGAATTGGAGAAGATCGTGCCGCTTGAAAGAGTCCTTGAACCTGAAGTCATGGATACTGCCGAAGAAGCTACCGATTACAACGCGATGGATCACACGGAAGTCAATCGCAACTTTGTAAACGATCTTTTAGATTTTGCAGTTGCCGAGTCGATCGAATTGACGAGCGTGCTTGATTTGGGAACCGGTACGGCGTTGATACCCATCATGCTTTGCGAATCACACTCATCCTGCAATGTGACGGCCGTCGATATGGCAGAACATATGTTGGCGTTGGCTCGAAAAAACGTGGCCAATCAAAACTTGGAGCAACGCATCGAGCTGAAGAAACTAGATGCCAAGAAACTTGCTTTTGAAGATGGTGCCTTTGAATGTGTAATGACCAACAGCATCATTCATCATATACCCGAACCGAAAAGTTGCATTGAGGAACTGGTCCGGGCCACCGCTCAAGGGGGTGTCATATTTGTCCGAGACTTGATGCGTCCAGACACCGACGAAGATGTGAGAGCATTGGTTCAGACATATGCCGGCGAAGAAAACGAACACTCGCGTCAGATGTTCGATGATTCCCTACGGGCCGCGCTGTCACTACAAGAAATCCAATCACTGGTAGGGCAATTCGGTTTCTCGGAATCTACGGTTTCCGCCACTTCCGACCGACATTGGACTTGGAAGTGCATTAAGACCTAACCGCGCCGCCAATCTTGTGGGCTTACAGCTTTGCCAGGCGCACGATGACAAAGGCGGGTTAGCCTGACTTGGAAAAATCGAGGAATGAGTCAATGCGTACCGGCCCAAAGACCAACTCGATTCCGAGAGAGATCAATTTTGATTCTGATCACATTGATTTGTGTCGGTACGATGTTGTATTTGTACATCGACGAAATCAATCGGCAAACGCGAGTGGAGCCTGGATCCAGAACCGTCTAGCCGGCCAGAATCGCGTCGATCGGACGGCCCTTATCCGCCACGGTGAACGGTCGCCCCGACGGCGAATACACTTCTTCTTCGAGGGGCAACCCTATCGCTTTGGCAATCGTTGCGTTAAAGTCAGGAACCGAAACCATGTCTTCAACGACCTCGCGACCTTGGTTGTCCGTTTTACCGTATTTCATTCCACCACGCACACAGCCCCCGCCCATGAGACACGTAAACGCTTGAGGATAGTGGTTGCGCCCCAGGCGTTCAGATTGAATCGTTGGAGTGCGCCCAAACTCCGTTGCCAAAACGATCAACGTGCTCTTGAGTAAACCTTCCGCCTCCAAGTCGGTTACTAATGCCGAAAGTCCTTGATCGAGAGACCGGGAGTTCTCTTCAACCCGTTCAAAGTTGTTGTCATGAGTATCCCAGCCACCATGGTTAACTTCAATAAATCGAACATCGTTCTTGACGAGTCGTTTGGCCAACAAACAAGCTTGACCAAAACGATGGTCACCGTAACGAGCACGAGTTTTGGCCGCTTCCTTGGTTAAATCAAAAGCATCTAAATCGCCACTTTTCATCAACCGAACAGCCTCGTCGTACATCTCGGCATACGCACGGGTCTGTTTCGTGTTGTATCTTGATTGAAACTCCTGGTTCATCCTTCTCAGTCTCACCATCCGCTTGGAAAACTGAGTCGGTGTTACACCTTGGGCACGATCGCTATTCTTCAACCCCGCAGCCGGATCGCCAATCGGAACCGCCGCATGCTTGGACTCGAGGAAACCGGCACCCAGGCTATCACTACCACCCCCAATCTTGACGTTAGACGGCAATAGACGATTTCGCTTGCCCAGAAAATGAGACGACCAGGCACCGAGATTAGGGTGTTGGATGGTACCACGCACAAAATAACTCGTGTGCATGTAGTATTGGCCTTGAGCGTGAGCTCCCTGCGTCGAATTCATCGAATTGATAATCGCGAAATGGTGCATCTGCTTGGCAAGTGCCGGAAAAAATTGACTCACTTGAATTCCGTCTGCGGACGTATCGATCGATTCAACCGGACCTTGAACATCCATCCCGGGTTTCGTATCAAAAGTATCGACGTGGCTCATACCACCGGTCAGGTAAACATACACGACCGATTGGGCAGCCCCAGATTTTGACAATTGGTGATTAGGCAATGCCAACGAATTCAAAACGGGTAAAGTACCAACACCCAAAAACGCGTTGGCGGCCTGAGTCATAAAATCGCGTCTCGATTGCAAGTCGGCTTTTCTTCCAAATTCGTTCATGGCGCAATCACTTATTAAAAAGAAACTCATTCGAGTTAACCAACGTCCAAATTAAATCTCTGGAAAAACCAATTTTGGACCGCTTTACATCAGCCAGCCACATGACGGTCTCTTGTTCACTAGGGAGGCGACTCAAGATCGTAAGATAGACAGCTTTGATCTTGTCTTCCGGCTCAGATTGCCAAATGACATTTTTGATCAACACGGTATTTACATTTTGGATAACTTGTTTTTCGATGTAGCCGTTCATCAGTGACAAGACTTGAGTCACTGACGGTTCAAGATTGGCGTTTTCTATTTCTTCTCGATCGCTTTGCCCGAATTCTCGCAACAGATGCCCTGCTGGAGCTGGTGAACTCAATTCCGAAGCTCGCAATAAGCCAGAATTCGATTTCGTTGTACCGATCTCTGCCGTCAACTCAGTTCGCATCGCAATGAGGCGCCTCAGTGAAGCTTCGTCATCACGTCGCTTCGCTTTGGATATCGCTTGTTTAACTTCTTTCAATTTTCGACCCAGTTGCTGACGGTAATCCCGTTGCTGCATTTGAGATTCGCTGGCAAGTGTTCTTAGTCCTCTGGGGCCGCTTTCCACGAGCGTTCTCGCCATTTCGAGTATTTCTTCGTCGGTCAATTCCTGAACGTTCTCAAACGACTCATAGATATCACGACCGAAGTATTGCAGATCTCTTGGCGCTGTATTTAGTTTTCGCTTATCAATGTTGTTGACGGTCAGTGTCAACAGCGAGTCCCAGATTTGCTCCGCCGTCAACCGGCGCAAACTCGGACCGGGAAAATGGTACTTCGTCGGATCGCCGATGTCCGCAGGATAGGATTCAGCTTGGTACGTTTTTGAATAATAGATTGACCGCAGGTAAGTTTTCATATCGAAGCCAGTTTCGATCATGAGCTCCGTCAAGAACTGCATTAACTCAGGGTTCGATGCCACAGTCGCATCTTCTAAAATGTCAACTGGCTCGATCAATCCAACGCCCATAGCCCGTTTCCAAAGTCGATTCGCAATCACTTTTGCAAACCTTGGATTGTCGTTTTCTGTCAGCCACCTTGCGAACGCGTCGCGTGAACCGACCTCTTTGGCACGTTTAATGATTGCAGCCGGTCCCTTCTTCCGATTCCGTCCCTTGTTCGTGACTTTTTGAGGTACTTCCGATTCAACAAGGCGCTGATCATCAAAAATCGTCTTTGCACGGACGATCTCACCTTCTTCACCGTCGTCACCAAGAAATCCTTCGGGCAATTGAGCCAGTCCATTGCCGGAGCCCTGTATATTATAAGTCAGCGGCGACAACGTCCGTCGTACAAACCTGCGAGTCTGGCGATCTACGTCTAATTCATTTTCGCGGATGACTCGATTCATTCTTTCGGTGATGTTCGCCGTGCCGGAACTTTTCATCTTCATGCCACCGGTGAACGCTAACATTTCATAATACTGGCGTTGAGTCCAACGATCGTACGGGTGATCATGACACTGGGCGCACTCCAATCGGGTACCCAAAAAAACGCGTATCGTATTGGACATGTTGTCCTCCGGCATACCCAAATCGCGAAGATAGTAACCGGTCGATCCATTCCCACGCTCCAACATTGGACCGCTGCTTTGGATCAGTTCACGTGCCAGTTTGTCATAGGCCAAATTGGATTCCAACGAGTCTTTCACAAATTCGATATAGGGCTGGCCCAAGATGTTGCGATGCTTCGTTTTGATTCGCAATAGATCGGCTAAGTAATTGAATTGATGACTTACGTAACCGTAGGAATCCAACAATTGATCGATTAAGTTCCTGCGCTTGTCTGGATCTTGCGAGCTGAGGAATGCATGAGATTCCTGAATCGTCGGGATACGACCGATGATGTCTAAATAGATGCGTCGGACAAAAATTTCATCGTCGGAATTCGGGTTGCGCGTTTGACCGTTTTCTAAAAGCTTGTCTCCGATTAAAGCGTCAATTTTAATGCTCGCCAACTCAGCGATTTCGCGTCGGTTTGGCTCATTAACAAGACTATCTTCCGCCCAGCCCGCGGGCCCTGCCGCAAAACCAACCCATCCGAACCAGCAATTCAAAAAAATACGCCTGAGCATGTAACACTCTGCCAAATAGACTGTAAATTTCGCGTAAACGACGATTGTGAACGAAGATTCAGTACCTCAAACATCAGGACAGAACCTCGCTCGCGTAAAGCTCCCCTTCGATCCGTCTAAACCATTATTGACGGGGCGCCTGAAAAGGCTAAATCTGTGTCATATTTTACGCCAAAAGTATCTAGAAATCATAAGATTAGACCAAGGTTTTGAAATTGTGCCGAATCTGGATTATCCTAAAATTTGGTGTATGAAACACATTGTCGCAGTGGTGAAACCTTTTTTGGCGGAGAAATTAATTGCTTCAGTCGCCACATTGGACGTAGATGAAATCAGCGTTCGCGAAGTCAAAGGATACGGCAGACAGAAAAACTATCTGGATCGTTATGGCGAAAATGAGTATTCATTGGCGTTCGTTCCCAAAGTGGAAGTTTCGGTTTGGGCCCAAAACGATATCGTCGAAAATGTCTTGACGAAAATGACCGAAATCGCGAGAACCGGTCGACTCGGCGATGGCAAGATTTTCGTCATGCCCGTCGCCGAAGCCAAAACATTGAGCAAGCATCCGTCTTACTAATTTTTAATATATCAATCTGCCCAAATTCAATTCAATCAACAAAAAATATGTTCGTTCCGAATCCAGTGCGAGACGCGATGCGAATCGCCAATTCTATTGTTTTCATTTTTCTATTCACTTCTGTATCCATCGGCCAAAACGACAAAATTGCCATCGATTTTGCCACCGACATTAAGCCGATCTTGGAAGACAATTGTCTTCGTTGTCATTGCGAAGAAGACGATCAGGGCGGCTGCCGATTGGACTCGCGCGATCTGGCGATGGACTACATCGAAGAGGGCGATGCAGAAAACAGCGTAATGTTTGAGTACATTACATCTGAGCATGAAGACGAGATGATGCCACCTCCGGATGAGGGCGGTCCACTGGACGATTCTGATATTTCGATGATCGAGACTTGGATCAACGAAGGTGCAGAGTGGCCTGAAGGTCTAATGCTAACTGCGGTCCAAGACGGCGATCAGGAAGCAGCGAATGAATCCGACACTAGCCAACCACAGGATGACCAACAAGCAGGACCCAACGTATACTACGCGATCGGATCGTTGCATCCGGCCGTGTTGCATTTGCCGATGGGCTTGCTCTTGGCAGCAGGTTTTTTCGCGTTACTCAGCTTGCGCGGTAATTTTGTCATGAGCGATTGCGCGTATTACTGTTTGTGGCTGGGTACCTTTGGAGCCATCGCCGCCTGCGTAACGGGATGGTGGTTCGTCTTGGATCAAATGCCAGGCGAGTATGTTGAATCGGCAAAGTTAGTCGAAGGACTCAAGAACACCGATCACCGCGTATTTTGGCACCGGACGTCAGCATTGATCGCGACTGCATTCGCGTTGATTCTGGCGTTGTTCGCCGCCAGCGCGAGAAACCGTGATCCGGACGACGGCATCGGCTGGAAGCTCGGTTTGATCGTTTTAGCCGCCGGAATTGGTTTTGTCGGTCATCAAGGCGGAAAACTGACATGGAAGTCGAGTCACTACGACGAATTATTCGACGTTATCGAACATTACGCACCGGGACTGATACCGAGCGACGACAACAATGACCCGAATCCGGCTGAAGCTGAAGCGAGCGCAACTCCAGGAAGCCAAGACTCATCCGATTCGGACGTGGAAACCTAAGCTTGTATTTGACAAACCGACGTCAGTGCAGCAGCGAGTTGCTTTCTACGGCCATCATAAACTGAGTGACAAAATTCTGGTCATGCCGAGACAGTCGATGAAATGGGACTTGGACTATTTTCCCATTGGCCTTTAACAAAGTCACAAATTGATTGGCATCGCCGACGGCTAACAATTCCGCGTTCGTCGAAAACAGTCCCTGATTGTCTTTCCAAACACGAAGAGAGTTGACAAACCTCTCCGGCATCTTTGTTTGCGACGCATGGGTATCGTCATCTTGCTCAACGGGCGATTCGTCGTTCTTCGGTGGTTCGTCCTCGGTAACCGTGGCGACCTCTGCTTTGTCTTCGTCGGATACCTTCAACGAAAACGTCCTCTTTGCCGGCAACGGCGCGTCCATCGAAATCGATTCGCGATCTTCATAATCGTTGTACATCGCTGTCTGGTCTTCTTCCACCGAATAGGAGTCATCCACATCGGTTTCGGGGATCACTTCTTCATAGGCGCAACCTGCAAACAAGATAATCAAAACGAACGACAAAATGTGTTTGGCAACAGACATGATCAACCGCAACTTAATGAATGAAATGCGTGATGCTGAATTTGTTTTCAATATCTCTAGCACTACAACAACGTAAATCGTCAAAGTTCATTGGAAGCGTGCAGAATCAACATTTAGCCGTTAAAAGCCTTAACCTGACCCCCACAGAGTTCCGTTTTTTCGGTTTGCAAGGGTTATGTGTCGAAAAGTCGAGCACCCAATTCGGATACTAGAGATACGCAGACTCGACACTACATTGCGGTAGCGATTCGACAAAGTATCGACCATAGGGTTTGTTGCGAATTCGGGGATCGAGAACCACAACGATTCCCGAATCCGATTGACTGCGAATCAACCGGCCAAATCCCTGTTTGAATTTAATGATCGCCTCGGGAAGTTGATGCTCGTTGAAGGGGTTTCCGCCTCGTTTTCTGATCGCTTCCAACCGAGCTTCCAGTAGCGGTTGGTCTGGCACGCTAAATGGTAACTTGGGAATGATCACGTTTTGTAGCGCATCGCCCGGCACATCGACGCCCTGCCAAAAACTATCCGTGCCGAACAGCACGCCACGCGGGTTGAGTTTGAATTGTTGGAGCAATTGGCTGCGATCGATGCCTGCGCTTTGACTGTAGACTGCCAAGTCTTGCGAAGCCAACCACGGCGTCAAGTCAGCGACCGCCCGATTTAGGAACGAATAACTGGTACACAAGACAAAGGCGCGACCATCGGTTTGGGAAACATATTTCTGTATCGCCTCAATCGCTTGGCGCTGATGCGTGTCTTTATCACGGGTCGGATCCGCGATGTTTTGGATCACGATCAATCGAGCTTGGTCGCGAAAATTGAACGGGCTTCCCAGTTTCTTGGTCGCCGATTGAGTCAAACCAACCTGCTGTTGAAAATACTCAAAAGAATCCGATCCAACGGCGATCGTCGCGCTGGTTAAAACACAAGTCTTCACTTTGTTGAACAAATGGGTCCTCAACTCCGGACCGATATCGATCGGCGCAGCCTTCAAACTAACATTCTCACGACCAAACCGATTGGTGCTTGACTCCACCCAGTAAACGCCGTCATCCAATCGTTGCAGCCGCCAATCTTCAATCTCGGCAGCGACCGCGGTCAACCGGTCGGCGGCAGAATGGAAGTTTAACTTCTCACTGGCATCTTCGATCACGTCTCCGCGATCTTTGACCATGCTTGCCAACTGCGAGAGAATTGGTGACAACAAATTTTCCACGACCTCGGCTCGAGGCACGCGCTGTGACAACTTTTTTCCATACTGAGAATTTCGCTGTTTCAACGCCCAAGCCATAAGATCGCTAAAAAAATGTTCGATCTGTTGCTTGCATTTTTGAACCAGCTTGACGCCCTCATAATTCTTATGAGAAACGAACAACCCCTTGTTTCGCTTCTCGTTGTAGAGTTTGTTCAGCGTAAATTCGATTTGCCCTCGCGTAACGCCAATACCTAGGTGAGAACTGGCCACGTCCTGAACCGTATGGGCTTCGTCAAGAACAACCATGTCGTAGTCGGGAAGCAGGTTAATTCCTTTTTTTCGCAGTGCCAAATCGACAAAAAACAAAGCGTGGTTTACAACGATCAGGTCGGCATTTTGCAGTCGTTTGCGTGCCCGATAGTAATGGCAGTCTTCGTAGGTCGGACAATTCCGACCCATACAGTTGGAAGTATCACTTTGGACCTCATCCCAGACTTGCGGCAACACGCGAAAGTCTAGCTCGCTTCGAGAACCGCCTGCGGATTCGCGACTCCATTTGCTAATCTGTTTCAACTGAAAATGCTCGTCATCGGTTCCAAATATGCCATCCGCCTTTTCGATCGCGTTTTTTACTCGTCGCAAGCTGACATAGTTGTTTCGCCCCTTGGCAAGAACCGCTGAAAACTCCAACGGTATCACGCTGTTCAATAGCGGAATGTCTTTCGACATCAATTGTTCTTGCAAGCTAATCGTATGTGTTGATACAACGATGCGGCGTTTCTCATTTTGCCCCAAGCCGTCAGTGCCGGATGCCAGACTCAAGATAGCGGGCACCAGGTATCCAAAACTTTTCCCCACTCCGGTGCCAGCCTCAACAATCAAATGCTGTTGGGTGTCGATTGCGTCGGCAACCGCATTCGCCATTTGAATCTGCTGTTCCCGAAATTCGTATTTCGGTAACCGTGCTGCGATGCGGCCCTGGGAACCTAGAATACTCTCGACATCGATCACGCGGGGCACCTATTGACGAGTTCTCGCCATGCTTGAAGTAAAGCAGAGATTCTAGCCCAAGTTAGGTTTTACTGAACCGTCTTGGCGGCTGAATTCTGAAGGGAAGATTCTCTCGGTTTTACAGAGATCAATGCATCCGCGTGTTTTCTTCGGGCTTGACCGCCGTCGTCGCTTCACTTTGCGACCGGAGGTTGGCATCTCGGACCGACGAAGCAATCTGAAAATCGTATAATTCTGGCGCAATCTGACGCATGTATTTTTCGAGCGTCACTACGGTCGGGCCATAGCCCTTGCCATAGATAAATAATTCAAGCTCTTGGGCCAACTCGTCGGTCGATTGAAACCGCTGGTCAGGGTCTTCGGCCAACATCGTCTTCAGCAAATTCAACAACTTTCCCGGCGTTTTCTTGGGCAACAACTCCCAATCGATCCATCCATTGATCGCTGCAATCATCAAGTTCTCGTCCCACTTTTCTCGAGCCCGTTTGCGGGTGAGCAGTTCGAACAACACCAATCCTAACGAGTAAATGTCGGCCCGGAAATCAACCGCTTCAGAAGCCGCTTGTTCGGGTGCCATATAGCTAAATTTACCGACTGCAGGCTGGCCCTCGGAAACGAACTGCATGTTGACAGCAGAAGCAATTCCGAAATCGCCAAGCTTCGGCAACCCCTCTGCCGTGATCAATATGTTTTTCGGACAGACGTCACGATGGACGATTTCGAGCGGCTGACCAAAAGGGTCGGTTCGATTGTGAGCGTAAGCCAAACCTCGTGCGATGCGGCTGGCAATAAAAACGGCCAATTCGCAAGGCACTTCGCGCTCGTCACCGCCGCGTCGCCGATGAATGTCAACGAAGTCAGCCAATGCCAACCCATTGACGTATTCCATGACGATATAAAAATGCGAGTCGGCCTCATTCAATTGGTAAATTTGCACGATGTTTTCATGCACGAGATTGGCGACTAATTTTGCTTCTCCGATAAACATCTCGACAAATCTGTCTTGATTCTCACTCGGAATAATTTCTTTGATGGCGACGCGTTTTTCAAAACCGCCAGCCCCTTCTTGAATCGCCTCACTCACCGTCCCCATACCGCCAGATGCAATTTTGCGAACGATGCGCAAATTACAACGGTTTTCGATCTCGCCTCTAGAAGACATAACAGGATTTGCTGCTGTAGCTACGCTCGCAACGGATTTGGTCAAGGAGCAAACGTCGACTCGGTTATGAGGACGCAAGCTCCACTTTCAGCAGACTCTAGTTGTAGACGGTCAACCTATCTCGTCAACGCCGCCATCAAGTTCAAACGTTGAATCAAACAAGAATGTGCTGGAACCTTCAGTTTGACAGAAACTAAATTCGATTTCAAAACTATGTTTCGTTTGAATTCAAGAATCTATGAAAAATGGCTGCGAAAGCCAATGCCCTCCCAGCCAAGTGATAATGTACCAATATTTTGGTGGATCTCGATGCTTGTCGAGTCTTTTACTATCCAGCCAACAGATCAACAAATCCACTGACGTCCTGGATGTTGACTACACCGTTGCCATCAATGTCCGCTTGATAGGTGTAAGATCCCGACACGACTGCCACAACGAACGACTCGACATCCAAAAGATTCGTTTTACCGTCGCCGTTGGTATCACCCAACAACAACGGTGCCGCGTTGGTGACCGTCACTAGGCCTTGCGTATCGACTTCCGGTAAAAAGCCGCCAACCTCTTGGACAAATGTCAGCGTACGATCGCCATTGATTCGATAGGCACTGATCGCTCCGTTCAAACCCTCAAGCTGGTAGAGGTACAAACCATTGGCGGTAACATCCAAATCGATAAACCCGTCTGTAACGCCGAACACCTCAGGTCCAGTCGTACTTCCCTGCGAGAAACCAGAAACACCAGCCGCCGCGATCTGTTCAAAAATTGCCGGGATCCCATTTTCGTCCATTGTAAAACTGCTAATCGTGGCATTAATTGCGTTGGAAACATAAAACGTCGATTCGTCTGAAAAATCGATCCAGCATGTCGTCAATTGATTGGCTGGACTAAATGGATCGCCCAGTGGATCACCAATAGACACATCCAAAGCAATTTCATCCAACGCCCCATTAGACAACAACTCGTATACGGATACCGAACCGGATTGAAGCGCTGGCAGGGCAGGCGGTCCGCCTTCGGAATTAAATTCGCGAGCCTCGGTTACAACAACATACTCGCGGCCGTTGATCAAGGTCGTATCAAAATCGATCGCACTTGCTAGATTTCGCCCGTCCGGGTTGCCTACCGGCGTTCCCGTTGCTGAACCGACCAATTCACCGACAACGCCATCAACGTCGACTTCGTAAACCGCAACCGAATTCGCAGCATTGGGGCCGGGTAACTGCGCCGAGCCTGCTGTAATCGAAGTCACGATCAATTTCGTGCCGTCATTTGAAAACCCAAGGTCTGCCGGACGGTTATCCAAGTTAACGGCCGACCCAGAAATTGGAACCAGAATTCCGTTCGTGTTGATCGTGAATCCAGTCAAGTTGCCTTCGTCATTCGGTTCCCCTCGAGGGACGTCCGAGTCACCCAACGCAAACCCATCGCGGTCAATATTGGCAACGAATACGCGACCATTGCTATACGCCAAACTGTTCGGGCCGACGCCTCCAGAGTTCACGGTACTGACTTTGGTCAATGAAAAGTCGTCGTTGATTAAGAACGAGGTGATTGTGTCGCTGCCTGCATTGACGCATACCAAACATCCCTCTGGCGTTGTAATGATGGCATCGGCAGAAATGAGCGGGTCCAAACCTTCGCCACCGTCGAATTCTGTTGACCCCAAACCGCCCGTTGCAAAATTGCCGATCAATGCAAGTTTTCCGCCCGGATTAAAAGCAAAGGCAACTACTTCGTTGGACAGCAATCCATTGGTCATGGTATAGACTGCACCTCCAATTGGCGGCCCGGATACCGAAACCAATCCCTGTGTATCGATTTCAGGCAGGTATCCACTCAACTCTTGGACAAATGTAAGCGAGCCACCGTTTACGCGAAACGTACTGATCGCTCCGTTCAAGCCTTCGAGCTGATAAAGAAATTTGCCATCGCTGGAAACATCCAAGTCAATAAAACCGTCGGTTGTTCCAAACACCTCCGGCCCCGTTGTGCCGCCTCCGGAAAAACCAGAGACGCCTGCACCAGCGACGGCTTCAAGAATCGTCGCTTGCCCGTCTTCGTCAAGAAACAGGCTACTGATTGTCGCGTTGATAGCATTGCTGACATAAAAAGTCTGTCCATCGTCGCTAAAATCAATCCAGCATGTTGTCAATTGGTTAGAGGGATCGAATGGACTACCGTTGGGGTTTCCAATCGCGACATCTAAATCGGTGGCCACAAGGCCGCCGTCGGCGTTCAACTCGTAAACAGAAACCGAACCGGCTTGCAAAGCAGGCAGCGCGGGAGGCCCGCCTTCAGAGTTAAACTCCCGCGCTTCCGTAACAACGACAAATTCCCGTCCGTCGATCACGGTCGTGTCAAAGTCGATAGCGCTTGCTAAGTTCCGGCCATCCGCGTTACCAACTTCTGTGCCCGTCGCCGAGCCCAACATACCGGTGACCAAACCGTTTGGGTCCACCCCTAAGACCACTACCGAATTTGCCGCGTTAGGACCGGGTAACGCCGCCGAACCAGCAGTGATCGAAGTCACGATCAACTTCGTCCCATCGGCTGAGAATCCGATATCCGCAGGACGATTGTCAAGTTCAAACGTTGAACCGGCAATCGGAGTCAAAATTCCCAACACGTTCATCGTAAATCCCGTTATGTTGCCTTCGTCATTCGGCTCGCCTCGTGGCACATTGGGATCACCCAATGCAAACCCATCGCGATCAATGTTGGCAACGAATAACCGGCCATTGTCATAGGCCAAACTGTTTGGCCCAACGCCGCCGCTGGAAACCGAACTGACTTTGGTTAATGAAAAATCGGATTCAATTCGAAACGACGTCACTGTATCACTACCGGCGTTTACGGTAACCAAGAATTGCTCGTCCATCACGGCAATGATGGAATCCGCTGAAATCAATGGATCCAAACCTTCGCCACCATCGAACTCGGTTGAACCGAGTCCGCCAGTTTCGAAATCACCAATGTGATTTAGTGTTCCGTCAAGATTTCGGCCAAAGGCTGCAATGGCGTTGCCGTCGTTGCGGTTGGTTTGAACATAGACAGCGCCTTGTGGTGTTTGGGCTTGCAATACCGCGTTGCAAAAAAAACAACTCATTAGCAGCAATCTATTGACCGAGAAAATGTAATCGCGCAGCATCATTCGTGAGACCTCGATTGGGGGCTGAGAAAACAGAAGGGAGGAATGGTCGAACGATCGCTCGACCATCCCGCTTCCACCTTGGAGACAGTCGTTAGAGAATCAGCGCGACCAGTTCTTACAACAAAACAAAAAGATTTTATCGTTCGCCAAATGCCTGTGAAGCACCGCACCTCAAACGCAAACTTGAAGTACGTTTCAGAAAAACGATGTGAGTGAAATCACGAAGTCGTCAAGAACTGCAAGCGGCTGGCGGGTTGGCGTTGGCTAATTCGGTAAATCGATTCACCGTCGCGCTATGCATCGCCGCGAATTGGGCAACTTCGCCAACGACTGTAATTACTGGGCTCTTCAAGTTCTCTTGATCGGCCAGTTCGCAGATCGTGCTGAGGTTACCGACGACCGACTTTTGCCCGCTCATGGTGGCTTGTTGAATGCACGCGGCAGGCGTCGCTTCCGGTTTGCCCGCTCGAATTAAAGCCTGGGAAAGTTCTCGCAAGTTCTTTCGCCCCATCATAAATACGACTGTATCCAGCGATGCCAAGGCCAAAAAGTCAATATCATGTTCCGGCAGATTGGGGTCGGTTTGGCCAGTCACGACAGCAAATGATCGAGCCATACCACGTGTGGTTACAGGGATTCCCGCACTTGCTGGCCCTGCAATACAGCTACTGATACCGGGTACAATATGGCATCGAATCGAATGATCCTGACAAGCAATTTGTTCTTCCATGCCGCGACCAAATACAAAGGGGTCACCGCCCTTCAATCGAACAACCTGCAAACCTTGCCTGGCTCGTTCAACAAGAATTTGGTTGATTTCAGATTGCGATATTCTGTGATGATCCGGGTACTTTCCAACATCGATTAGCTCGGCCGCTGGGTTGCAAAGCTTCAGCATATCGTTGCTGACCAAACGATCGTGAACGACGACGTTTGCGGATTGCAAGAGCCGCAGTCCCTTGACGGTGAGCAATTCCGGATCTCCAGGCCCAGCTCCGACCAAAAACACTTCACCATTAGTCTGAGCCATCATGCAATTTCCTTTGAGAACTCAAGTTTCGATCGATACTGCCTGTAAGAATCGATGCATAGCGACGCTATCGTTGGATAAACACCAATGGGGCGGTCGTACGCAACCGTTTGTAGCTTTGGATTGGCTGGTTGTAGTCCATCAGCAATGGACTGCACAAATGGGAATTGAAAATCTCCATTGACCGCTTGACCGATACTTTCGCAACCAAACGCTTTCGGTACATCTTCCGTCACGTGAGGCCCCAAGCCCATGAGGAAGGGAATGACCAAGACGTTTGGGGAATCCAGTTTGTTTACGACATGTTCGATACTTGGTTTTTGATCGATGAACGCGAACTCAATTTTTCGAAGGGGCCATTGAACCCGCAACTGTTTCACTAGTTGAATCGTGGTCCGGCAGGAATTCCTGTTTTTTCGAGTCCCATGACCGACGACAACGATGGTGTAATCATGCTCCCAAGTCTGCAAGATCGCCAAACTGCTAACTCTCTGGACCACTAACCTCGCTAACTCGGAGCGCGAACCGATCGCGGCTGCGAATCCAATACGCTTGCTATCATGTTGCAACACCTGCGGAAAGACCACGTCGGTGTAGTACCCTTGGCTGGCCATGAAGGGGACAACCAAGACGTCTTCCGCATTGATCTCGTCAATGATGGTGCGAACGTCCGGCGTACCATCCAAAAACGCCGGAGTCGCTAACACGTCAGGCAAAGCCCGCGAGATCGTTTCGGCGATCGCGAACATGGGTCGATTGATGCGATGGTCTTTCGATGAACCGTGCGCAGCAAGCACAATTGCCGTACTCATTTCAACAAGCCGAGCGGCGTTCCGCTTGCGTTTGCAACTGGACCAATTGCGGCTGAACGGAATCAAACGTCGCCTCTTCTTTTCCCGTCACCCGTTGCCGCGGTTCGCTGCGTCCTAGAATGCGTTGATAAAAATCACCCAAGCCTTCTTGGGGTCGACGATGTGCCGCCCATTGCTGAACCAGCGGCCGAAGGGTTTCAACCAAGGCTTCGATCTTCATATCTGCTGCGAACAAGTCCGCCATTCGATCGCCAGCCAAACGACCACCAACAAACAAATGATAGATCCCTGGACGGCGCCCGACCAAGGCCACATCGGCGGTGTACGGTCGGGCACATCCATTCGGGCAACCGGTCATCCGAAATGTAATCGGCTCACCACCGACGCCTTCGGATTCCAACAAAGCTTCGAATTCGCGGACCACTTGCGGGGCCACTCGCTCGGACTCGGCAACGGCCATGCCACAGGTCGGCAGGGCAGGGCAGGCCATCGAGTATCGGACCGATGTCGAAATCTCATCGACCGACTGGATCTGGTACTCGCGCAAAATTTGTTCGACGCGTTCAACTTGAAGTTTGTTCAAGCCAGTAAAAATCAGGCTCTGCTGCGCCGTCAAAACAATATCGCAATTCGTTTCGACAACGATCCGGCGGATGGCCGTTCGCATTTTGAAATCGCCTTCATCCTTAATACGACCGTTTTCGACGAACAGCCCATAAAACCACAGCTTGTCGTTCTGGCGGTGAATGCCCAACCAGTCTTGGTTGTGCGCTTTGGGAATAACGCACGGAGCTGCCACGTCAAAAGCACAACGGCGCTTGAATTCACCCAAAAACCAATCCAGCCCCTTGTCGTTGATCAAATATTTTAGCCGCGCTTGTTTGCGGTCGCTGCGATTACCAAAGTCGCGGTAAATCGAAGCAATCACCTTGATCGCCTCCACACCGTTGTCAGTCGCCACAAAACCCACTTCATGCGCGATTTGAGCAAAGGTATTCTGGCGTCCGTGGCTCATCCCCAGGCCGCCTCCGGCCAAAACATTGAATCCAACTACTTTTTCATCTTCAACAATCGCGATCAAACCAGCGTCGTATGAATAAATGTCGATCTGGTTGTCGCCCATCACCGTGACACCAACTTTGTATTTTCGCGGCAAATACAACTCACCATAAAACGGTTCTTCTTCCATGGTCGTAACTTGGCGTTCACCGTCGACCCAGATTTCGTGATAAGCTTTGGTTGCCGGCCGCAACTCGACAGCAATTTCATCGGCTGTACGCCGCACCGTTTCATGAACTTCATCTTCAAACGGAGGGGCCGACGCCATCACGTTGCGGCAAACATCACCACACGCCGCCAAAGTCGTCATGCAAGACTCATTGATTTGACGAATCGTCTCGCGCAAATCCGTTTTTAATACGCCATGGAACTGCACGGCTTGTCGCGTCGTTAAACGAATCGTGCCGTTCGCAAAATCATCAGCCATCCGATCCAGATCCAGATACTGTTGCGCGGTCAAACGCCCACCGGGCAAAGTGACTCGCAACATAAAACTGTACGCTTTGCCGAAACCTT
This sequence comes from Mariniblastus sp., assembly GCA_965263475.1. Classification (GTDB taxonomy): domain Bacteria; phylum Planctomycetota; class Planctomycetia; order Pirellulales; family Pirellulaceae; genus Mariniblastus. Next base: position 3,252,495 of record OZ253677.1, on the reverse strand, counting down.
GCTCGCGGCGAGGCTTCCTCAAGTCTCGATCATCCTGCTGGTATGTTCCATGGAACTTCAGCAATTGGAGATCATCGTGTTCAAAATGGTCGGTGGTGGGGTCTCGCAACACTTCGTCGACCGTACCACGCAGATACTGGCTCTGAATCTTGGCGACTTCAACTTTAGACACTTTCGGTTTTTGCATGGAATCAATTCTTGGGTCTGACATTTTTGTTGCGGGAGTTAAAGGTAATTCAAACAATCAGATCGAATAATGAAGTCCACATTCGGTCTTTTCCGTGCCCTCCCATCTGCCTTCGCGTGAGTCGTTCTCTGGCATGCTGCCTGGCACTGCTTTGGTGCAATGGAAGCAACTGATGCTGGGATACCCTTGCAAATGCAATTGGTTGAACGGAACGTCGTTTTCCTGCACGTATTTCCATACGTCTGCACGCGTCCAATTGACTAACGGGCAGAACTTTAGAATCTGGTATTTCCAGTCCCAGGAAAGAACCGGCGTATGGGCACGTTGCTGCGTTTGAGTTTTTCGCAGCCCGGTTATCCAAAGATCGTATGGCTGTATATTCATTTTCATCGGCACAACTTTTCGAATATGACAGCACAAATTGGGATTATCTCGCCACAGCGCCTCACCGTAACTCTCATTCTGCTTCTTCACCGTGATCGGCGATTCCCATTTTTCAAACGCAACGTGTGAGTATCTTTCTTTGATCTTCTCAATCAGTTGCAATGTCTCAGGAAAAAAGAAACCTGTGTCGATGTAGGCGACGGTCAAGGACGTTGTGTATTGGGCGTACATGTCAATCAGTGCGCAGCCCTCCATTCCAAACGCGGTGGTCATCACCGTACGTCGATCGGCGAACTTTTCGGTTGACCATTCGACAAGTTCGATCGGCTGACTTTCTTCAGAGACCTTGGGCTCTGGGGCGTCGATGCGCATCAGTCGCTCAAAATCAACGGTCATATTCATGGAATTCTCGGGTTTGTTTTTATGGGGCAAAAAAAAAGACCGCAGGTCACTCCTGCGGTCTTTGCGTTTCTCATTATTGCAAATTGCTAACGAAGTGCCTCCAAACGGGTCTCACAACAACAACACAGGCAACAGCATCGCTGCGCCATTCGAGTTTCAATTTGTTGTGTTTTCGAAGACATTTTTTTTGTATTAGGGCGACAACACTAGTTATCGGGAATTCAATTGCACAGCATTATTATTTTCGATTTCAATTTTTCAAGCGAGTAAATTAAATCCAGTCACATTTTTGTTCGGACCACCTACGGGCGAACAGTTCAACACTATTGACCCTGTGAAAGGAATTACAACCAACCAAAAATGCCAGCGTTTATTGCTGGCACATATGACTTCGATGAATTGGAAATCAATCCGGGGGACGGATCGGAATCTATTCTGGATTCACGCTGGCAAACGCCGGTTCAACATCCTCCACAGAATCTTTTGATCCCTCGATGCGAAGTCCCGTCGATTCTTGCGAGACAGAGTCGGCTTCTTCCATGCAGCCGATTGACACGATCGCCATCCCCGCCGCATAAGCGCCAACTAACAACACGATCGGTGAATTGAATTTCAGAAATTTCACGGCGACGATTTAAGCCAAGATTCGGTTAATTTTTTAGCGATTAAAAACGAATTATTTTAACGTGGATTTGATCTTTGAGAACCCAGATATCATTCGTGAAAGAAATAGAATATTGGCAATCCAGAGCAGATATCTGGTCGAATAAGCCAAATTCGTGCCTTCAAAAACGTAAGTTTCCAAACAAATCCAGAGGTAAACGACTAGGCGAGGTCGAACGACCCAAGAGTAGGGAATGCCCATGGCGTTTCTGACCATCGCAAACGCCACTACGATGGTATAGAGAAACACATAAACCGTCCCAACCGGTACAGGAATGAATCCGGACGGATGACACATCATAGTCAGCGTTACGGCCACCACCACAAGCTGGTCACACATCGTATCGGTAAATGAGCCTGCCTTAGAAGCCGAACCTTGTACTCTCGCCAATGGCCCATCCAATCCGTCAAGTAACGTATGCAGCAACAAACACCCAAAGGCGATCGACGGATAAAAAAAGTACAACGGCCCAAACAGCAGCCCAAGAAAGAGTGCAATATAGGTCAAATGATCTGGGCGCACACCGATCCGAGTTAGCCAGCTCAACAACGGGCCAAGCCATTTTTCGCGGAGCCGCTGATACCAAACCATCGCCGCGCGCTCGCCAGACGCATAGCAGTCCGCTTTGTTGTCGTTGGAATCAGAGGACTCGGAATTCATAGACATCGTCAACCAATTTTCGTTTCGACAACCTCGAAAGCCAAACCCTTAATTGCCGCTCCGCCGTTCCTAAATTCAGTACCATCGACAGTAAAACGGTTTTGGTGATGCGTATGACCATAAAACACTCGGTCGATCGCTGCTCGATCCATTCCAACGTCCGACATGTATCGAAAAATTTTTCTCGATACGCGCGCCTGTGAGTTCATCCACTTGGCAACCGGTCGATGAACTTGACTGGCCACCACCCAATTATAAATACAATTGTGCATTTCAGATTTGGGTTTTGGCTCTTCGTTCGCCCACACATGGCGAAACTTTTTCAACTCGTGCACCGTGGCACCACAATCAACAACATCCCCATGCAGGAATAAGGAATCAGCAAGAATGAGATGGTCATTGTTGAAGTCAAAATTATCGTGCTCAAGGCGCAACCATTCGAGGGTTTTCTCAAACAAAACCGAACAGTCATGATTCCCCATCAGAAAATGGAATTTGCAATTGCGATTGGATTGGATCAATTCGGATAACCAGTGTTTGGCCGAAGCCAGCGATGTGGCCAAGTTCTCGAGTCGACTCCATTTGAAATCAAAAATGTCACCCCCAAGAACAAAGACATCACAATTTGCGACTACGTTTTCGATGAGGGAATGATAGTCGCTCGCGACTGAGCGATCGCTAAACAAATGCAAATCCGAGACAAAGCCTAACCGTTTCGCCATCGTTACACCGACCAAACCGCTAGTTGGTTGCCACACGAATCTGAAAATCGAAATCGCCGGCCTCCGGGAAACTCGAACAACGGAATCAAGATTTTCCCTCCGGCAGCCTCAATCTTCAATTGTGTGGTAGCAAGATCATCGGAATACAAAACCACCAGCGCACCTGGAGTTTGTGGAACAAACGAATCGTGTTTGTGAAATCCGCCGCCGATTCCAGCGCCTTGAAAACTCACGTAGTCTGGTCCCCAGTCGGTAAACCGCCAATCGAATACCGTTCCATAAAACGCTTTGCAATTAATATCGGTTGAGGGTAATTCGATGTCGTTGATGCGATGGTGTTTCTCAGTCATTGCTCATTCTCATTTTCGCACTTTGACGCCAACGATCAATGTGTGTGTGGCCCTGCCCCGGAGCTTGCTATTACGCAGTGCCCAATTCAAACTAGAGTTTATCAAGTATTTTCATTTGATACTTGTCGTTGATGACACGCAAAACAGAATCCCGTTTGAAATGAGGAAACCTGCCTAGACTGCCGTATCAACCAGCCTACAATGAAATTAGGCCTGAATCGGGCCGTTTTTGACACGACCCATGTCACAGGTAACAACATGAAAATGCTCTTTGGAATAATGACGTTGGCCGCCGTCGCGTTGTCTGGAAACGACGATAGCCAGTCCATTTCAGTCTTGAACCAAGACCCGCAACCCATATTGCGGGATCAGGGTCCAGCGGTCGTTGCACAAGAAACCGTGCTTGAAAAACCGATTGTTGCGGCACCCGAATTTCAAGCTCCAGCGCTAGAACAACCGGTACCGCTAAACGGCACTTTTGCCGACCCGGTTGTCGGTGAGCCTTGGGCTTTGCATGGTGCGGCAGTCGCGGATTGCACACCGTGCCGCCGTTTGGTGTGCCGTTGCAAGCGAACCCCGAAAACCGAAATCAGTTTTCAACTGATCGACCCGACGGGCTGCATCCACGAAGCTTGTGTGAAAGTACCGGTCTGTTGTCTAGACAAAGCACCGCAAGTGACCTGGAAGGATCGATTGTTTGGCCGTCAAGTTGCGACTCTCTGTTGGGAATGTTGCGATCACGAAGCGAAAGTGATCGTGACGCGAAAAGGAAAAGTCCGCGTACGAGACTGAACAGTCCCACGGCCCCAATGAGCCGCAGCCCATGGTTGCGGCTTTTTTTGTGATTGGACTAGAGCGTTTTTCAGGTTGCTGTAGCGTAGCCGCAATGTTTGAAGTAGTTGGTGCATTCGGTTTGCTTGAACTTGGAAATCAGTTTTCCAATACGATCCCAAAGGGCGTCAATGGTTCTTTCGGCAGAACTTCGCAGCAACCATTTTAGTTTTGCAAAGAGCAACTCGATGGGGTTGAAGTCCGGGCTGTATGGAGGGAGAAATTGTAGTGTTGCTCCGACCGCTTCAATCGCCTCACGAACTCCGATTCGTTTGTGAGCAGCAAGGTTGTCCATGACGACAACGTCGCCTGGTTTCAAAGTCGGAGCTAAGTGCTGTTGGGAATAAGCCAGAAAGATGTCGCCGTTCATTGGGCCGTCGATAACCAGCGGTGCGACCAAGCCTGTTCGCCGCATGGCTCCCACAAAGGTTGTCGTCTTCCAGTGGCCGTGAGGGATACGACCTACGACGCGGTTGCCGCGGCGAGACCTTCCATACATTCTCGCCATTTTCGTATTGGCTGCGGTTTCATCGATGAACACCAAACTGTCGATGGGCGTATCGAGCATTTTGGATTCCCACCATTGACGTTGAGTTTTTACGTCGGGACGGAGTTGTTCACAGGCATACACTACTTTTTTTTAAACGTGATTTGCAGATGTTTGAGTGCACGATGCAATGTTGAAATACTAATTTCAATCGGAAGTTTTTCGCATAGCTCGCGTAGGGTAATGTCAGGTTGCTCCTCGACAAGTTTCTCGATTCTATCGCAATGGTCCAACCATTTAGGATGGGGACCACTCCGTTGTGAACGCGCCGTTATCTCACCGGTCTCGCGTTGGCGTTGTTTCAAACGTCGAACCCAAGATTCGCTAACGTCATACTTCAACGCTACTTCCCGGGTCCCAATTCCCGATTCAGAATCACGTAATATCCGAACTCGCAAATCCTCTGAGTAAGCTTTCATAACAACCTCCTGTTTTGAGGTTGCCTGTTTTAACTAATTCGCCTCAATGGCGCTAGACCGTCTCGGAATTTGCTCTAGTACTGCAAGGGCTCAGTACTGCAAGGTCGCCAATTCAGTTCAAGATTGACTCAAAACGGGATTTTCATCTCAATTCGAGACAAATTCGACCTGATCGGCTTTAATCGAATCCAAAAATAAAGGGTTTTTTGGTTTATAACGTTTTGGCACGCTGCTTGCTTTATTGTCGTTCGGAGTAAGTTGGAATCTTCTTTTTCTTGATCTCCCGAAGCTATTGCCTCTTTCCTCTTACTCCATTTATTGCCTCATTAGTTCGCTGTCACCAGCGGACGAAGCCAGGAACCCAACCACCTCAGGTTAAGTCGCTCTTCATTCTCCAGGGTTTCTGGCTTTTTTTGTGCGCCCACGTGGTCTCGGGAACTCGCTCGGCCGCTCAACGCTGCTTGCCTTTTTTTTCCTGCAGGTATCTTTGAATCATCCACATATGACCAAACTCTTTGAGACAATTTTCAATGTCTTCAACGAGTTCGCCACAACATTGGTATCGATCTTCGCATTTTTTGGCGACCATCCGACTGAATAACTTTTGAACCGCTGCTGGAATATCGTCACGATACTTCGACAAATTGGGAATTGGCGTTTCCCGGTGCGCAACAATTTTCTCGACCATCGTATCGCCACCGTAAATCGGCTTGCCCACCAAAAAGTAATAGAACGTGCAACCCAAACTGTAAATGTCGGAACGATGATCCGCCTTTTTTGAATTCAGTGCCTGTTCGGGCGCCATGTAGCCCGTTGTCCCCAAGACCGTTCCCGTCATGGTCAGCTCAATACTTGGCGATTCATCGCTGAGCCCATCGTCGCTGCTGAAGCTACGAGCTAATCCCATATCCAAAATTTTGAGATGTCCATTTCGATGTACCAACAAATTGGACGGCTTGACGTCGCGGTGCACAACATGATGATCATGCGCGTACTTCAGCCCATTGGCCGCATCGCGAAGCCACTCAAATGCCGTTAGCAACGCCAATCCACTTTCGCGTTTCTCTATCAACTGCGTGACGTTCTCGCCGTCAACATACTCCATCGATATAAAATACCGTCCGTCTTGATTGCCAAAATCGAATGCTTTGACAATGTTCGGGTGATCCAATTGAGCAGCCAGTTCGGCTTCCCGATTGAAGCGCCGAATTGCCGATTCGATCCTAGAAACCGAAGATGGCAGTACCTTTAGCGCCACCAGTCCGGAGTAGCTACTCCGCTGATCGGTGAGTTGCTTTTGGGCCTTAAATACGACGCCCATACCGCCTTGCCCGATTTTCTCCAGAATCAAATACTCGCCAAAGCGTAAGGGTTCACCGGTTGCGTTGAGCAACACGTTGGCCTGGTATTTTGTCAATTTACATTCGCGCACCAGAGCGTTCGCGATTTCAATCGTGGTCAATCCCAACGATTCAAATTGGGAGTGGCGCACGAACGCGGCCGTCGACCCAAATCCATTTTGGTTCAACTTGTCAAAAAACTCGTCTGGTTCCATGAATTCAAAACACTCGACATCTTCTTCCGGATCACGCTCGACATTGTCGGCACATGAGCATAACATTTTTAAGGTAGCGTTTCCGAAAAAAGCAAACGAAGTTTAATTTCTACTTGTTTCCCAATGCGATGGTAATGTCTGACGACAGAAAGATATCGGAGATGAGGAATCTCGGGCCCGCTTGCGAGTTTGACTTGAATTCGGCGGGAATTTTTACCGCTCAACAGCTCATCGAGGTGGGGGTCGAAGATGCATTCGTGCAGATGTTGTTGGCCCGGAAGAAAAATGGCCGTGGCTGGAAATGCTGCAACGCGGCCTATTTATATGCTTTGCATGGTGCCATTCATGATATCGATTGGCGGGAATTGCCAGCCGACACCAAGCAAAAATACCGCGAGCTTGCTGCAGAAATCCGCCTCTCCATGAATAAATAGATGTCCGTGCGCAGCAAGACTGGCTACGTCAACAACGCATCGGCAATGCCAAGATCTGTTGTCGCAACGCCGGCGGCCAGCTTCAACACTTTAAACCGTGAACCGGTGGCTTCAAAGACGCCGAGATTGGTGGCAATTTTGTGAACGACGTTCATTCCGGTCAAGGGCAAGTCACACCGTCGAACCAGTTTACAATCGCCGCTCTTGGAAAAATGAGTCAGCATCACGATGATTTGTTTGGCTCCATGCACCAAATCCATCGCACCTCCCATGCCCGTAACTTTTTTACCGGGAATCATCCAATTGGCAAGATTTCCTTCGACGTCAACCTGCATGCCACCCAAGATACAACAATCGATATGGCCTCCACGAATCATGCCAAAGCTAGTCGCACTATCGAAAAAACTTGCTCCCGCACCGATCGAAACCGTTTCCTTGCCAGCGTTGATTAACGTCTGCGAAACCGTGTCTCGAGTTGGCCGACCACTCACGCCAAGAACACCGTTCTCACTATGAATCGTAATATTTCGTTCTGGAGGAATACGTTCAGCAACCAACGTCGGCATACCGATACCCAGGTTCAAGCTGCTATTGGGTGCCAATAAACTGACAACTTGATCGGCAATCTCCGTTTTCGACCATCCGCTTGGGACAACGCGATTCATAAACAGGCCTTCGTTCAGATCGTTACATGGTTTGCGATTCAACACCATGATTTTCTCAAATTCAGTGGACGCTTCCAATGGCCTTTTTGTTCCGCAGCCAAAAATTAAATGGTGGAGTCGAACGTTTTTATTATCTGGCGAGAAACTCACCGGAGTGGGCGACGTTCAGCGCGATTAGCAATTCAGAAACTTTCTCATTTTTTGCGTTTCGGGCACCGAGTGAGAATGCAGCTCGGTTGCCTTTTTTTCATTACCATCGTTTCGTGCGTTCGATAGTAAATAAAAATTACAATATAGTTTTCTGGACGCCTACGATAAGGAAACAATAACTACAGGGTCAATGAATCGAAGTGCCGCCAACGCAAGAGTCCGTCAACGTGACTCTTGCAGTTGGGCCGCACCAGCTCGGTTCGATGGCTGCGAAATCACGCGGCCAATGAATTAGATTCGGCGGGTGTGATAACCCGATCAAATTCTGGTTTGTGAAGGCTGACAACCGTCAACACCGCGACGGCGTTCGCGATGTAATACATTGCGTCGAGCCCGGAAAATCCCCACAGCATCGGAACCACCAAAAATAGGACGCCGACCATAAAATCAACAACTAAATGGAACCCAAAAGGCAATACGCGCCAGACTCCCAATTTGTGATCCGTCAACACCGTCAGCAACAAAGCTGCCGCACCGGTTCCAACCGACAGCCATTTCGCCATTGGGATGGATGCGCCTAGACCAAGAACGAAGGGGGGCCACCATTAATGTAGCGGCAACCGGATAGTCAAGATAGGCATGAACCTGTTTCGTGACAAAGCGAATATCCATAACTAGCTCCTGCATTTTAAATATTGGGTTTAAAACTCTGCACCTGAGGCGAGGCGGAAGCAAGAATTCTTACGTTTCAAATCACTAAGTCGCACAGATTCGTCTTAGGTTCGGTGGGACAAAATTTTTCTGACACGTCGCTGAAGATAAGGCACAACCTGTTTGACAAACCAGGGGTTACTTTTGAACCAACGGTTGTTTCTCGGACTTGGATGCGGCAAGGGGATTATCTTGGGACGGTAATCCCGCCACGATTGCACCGTTTTGGTAAGCGTCGACTGCTTTCGATTGGCAAGGCAAAAATTTTGGGCGAACCGACCGACCAAAAGCGTCAATTGAACTCGCTGCAATTCACGCAATAAACGTTCATGCCAAAGGTCTTTACACTCGGTTCTGGGAGGAAAATCTCCGCCGCTGCCGGAACCCGGAAAACAAAACCCCATCGGAACCAATGCGAGGCAATGGGTGTCATAAAAGATTTCACGATCAAGCCCCATCCAGGTTCGCAGCCTGCTACCGCTGGCATCGTCCCAAGGAACGCCCGAATGATGAACTCTGATTCCCGGCGCCTGTCCAATGACAAGAATTCGAGATTGTTCGTGCGCCGCGAGAATCGGTCGTGGCCCCAATGGAAGATAACGGTCGCATTGGCGACACGCTCGGACCTCTGACAAAAGTGATTCGAGGCTACTCATCCCAAATCACATCGCCTCCAAGCACTGTCAGCAACGCTTCATACTCTTCGCGGCATTCGCCACACCTTTGCAGATGGTCTTCGATGCACTTCAGCCCCTCGGGAATGGTCTTACCAACCAGCTTGGCTTCAGCAAACTCCGCCATATGTCGCAAACAGCCATCGCAGTCGACTTCGTCTGGCTCCGTCAAAGCCAACATCTCCAACAGCGATCTCACTTGATGGTCGGTTATATTCACTTTGAGACTCCCATCAACACCACCATATCCTCAACTGAGTAACCAGCTTGAACCAATACTTTGCGCAAGCGCTTACGCGCATCATGCGTTAACTTATAAATGGCATTGCGGTTGCTTCCCAAACGCCTGCCAATTTCTTCCTGCGGCATCCCCTGTAACTCGGCCTGCAACACCATGCGTTGTTTGTCCGTCAGTTTTTCAGCAATCAAACGATGCAGTTCCGATACCAATTCTGTTCTTTGAAACTCAGATTCGGTGAAAGCTTCGGTACCGCCGAATGATGAATTGTTGGCCATCAGCTGATCCAAAGACACGTCCTGCCAACGTCTCCGCCTCAACTCCGTGAGCACAACCCGGACCGCAATTGTCGCTGCCCAAGTGGTAAACTGACTCCGCCCTTGAAATTCATCGAGTGACCTCAACACGATCACCAACGTTTCCTGAACCGCGTCTTCGATGAACGCTTCATTCACGATTGGGTTAGCCGCAAACGCTCGACTCAGGCGACGAATGAGTTGTTCCCTCAGTGCTGACAATGCTTCACCTTGCTGCATATGATTGGCAGTCAGTCGTTGAACCCAATTGTCAACAGGCGTTTGATTCATCTAAGCTCAAACCAAATTCGGACGATAAATCTCTATTAAAGTTTGCTCCTGCTACTACAGGAAAAAAAGCAATTTAACTTTGGCCAGGTTGCTTGAAAAAATTCAGCATGCGGGGCCACCGGATTAGATCTTCAATCCTCTGTTCGCGGCGACAGCGCGATCAGATCTGCAGTGATGTTGTCAGTGAGGCGAAACCAACCCGTTTGAGGCTCGACCGTTGACTCATTTTTAGGTGCGCTTGAGCTGCTGAATCTTACTTGATTTTTCAAAAAAAATTCTTGTGACTCCAACCGGTAAGAATCTTCAATCCGAGCTCATCCATAGCGTTGTTAAGAAACATTTTAAATCTCGTTAGGAGTAAAATCATGAAAATGCTCAATCAAGTCGCTCTTGTGTCCTTTGTCGCCTGGCTTGGCCTAGCTTCCGCAGCAAACGCACAATCTCAATCTTCTCGCGCCTACCTCAACAACCAGAATGTACCTAGCTCCGGTTTGGCCCTGGAAGGCTACTGCCCAGTTGCCTACTTTGCCGCCAACAAACCTATCAAAGGCCAACCGAAGTATTCCAGCGATTACAAGGGTATTACCTACTATTTTGTGAACGCGGATGCGAAAGCAGAGTTTGAAAAACAACCTGCCAAATACGTGCCGGCTTACGGTGGCTGGTGTGCTTTTGGTATGGCAATCGGTGACAAATTTCCGGTCGATCCAACGAACTTCAAAATCGTCAATGGAAAACTCAATTTGTTTCTAAAAAACAAAAACGTGGACGCCTTGATGCTGTGGAATAAAGGCTCCGACGTGGAGCAAGCCAACAAGGCCTCGACCCACTGGGCAAAGGTAAACAAATAGTCGCAGCGAGTTTCGTCCAAAAAAGGAATTGGGAATGCCCAGGGTTAATCCGCTAAAACGCTGCGGCGTCCCAATCCATTTTGGCCGACGTCGTGAACAAAAATGCGTTAATTCCTATCTGTTTGTTATCAAGGCTTACCTTGGATTTTGCAACAGCGTTTGCAACTCGTTCGAAAAGGCATGTTCACGGTATGGTGCCCGTCGCCTCGTTGCCTGAAGACTTGGAACCAGACAACCAGTTCTCCAGATTCGTTTTCTGAGCATCTGTAGGTTTGGATACCCGCTTCAAACTCCATTTCACCTTTTTGGGTTTGGTCGCAATGGTGAGTCGGACTGTCGAAAGTACCTCTCGTCTTGAAACCAGCAACTCCAACTCATCGCCGACCTGGAACTGCTTCAACCGACGTTCCAGGCTCCCTTGGATTCGAATCCCGTTGATAGCAATCAGCTCATCCCCATCATTCAAGCCCGCCTCGGTTGCTGGCGAATTCAATTGGAGGTCAGATACTTTGCCACCGCTAAGTGAAAACCCAAGCCAACCCTTTCCCTCTGTCTCTTGATCCGATTCCTGATCCTTGTCATCTGATTCAGAGGTTTCCTCGACTTCCTGTTCAGCTTCGTCGGATTCTGCTTCATCAAGCGATGTTTCGTCACCATCGCCCGGAAATCGGAGCCCAAAATGCGATTTCACTTTTGAAAAATTTAATTCCGCGGTCGAATCAACATACTTCTCGAAAAAAGCTGACACATCACTGCCGCAAACATCCGAAACGGTTTTGCGAAAGTCGTTCGGTCGATACCCGACTTTCGAAAACTCGCGGTACATTCTCCGCATCACGTCATCAAGACTCTTGTCCGTCGTCATCGCGCGAATCTCCGTGTCCAACAAGAGTCCGACCACAGCGCCTTTGGAGTAGTAACTGATCTGCGTCTCACCTGAGTTGTCGCTCGGCCGATAAAACTTGATCCAAGAGTCCAGCGACGATTCCTTCAAACTCTGCACCAAGCGGCCGGGTCGATTCTGCACAGACGAAATATTTCCGCTCAAACGATCCAAAAACTCATCCTCGTCCATCAGACCTGCTCGAACGAGCAGGAGATCTTCGTAGTAACTGGTGATCCCCTCAGCAATCCACAAACTTGGCGTATAGACTTCGTTTTCATAATCATATTTCATCAATGCTTTGGGTCGCAGTCGCCGTACGTTCCAAGTATGAAAGAACTCGTGGCTGGCCAACGAAAGCCAACTCAGATACCGATCCTTGTCTCGAAAACTCCATCGACGGGTCAACATGACTGTGCTGTTATCGTGTTCCAACCCGCCGCCACGTCCACAAATGACATTGATAAATGAGTAACGCGAGTACGGAACCTCGCCCCACAATTCATGGTGGGCCGCAACGACTTTTGCCAAATCCGCAGCAGCCTGATTGCCGTTCCAATAACCCGCTTCACCAACGTTGACCAGCTCATGTCGAACTCCGGCAACCTCAAATGGATATACACAAATGTTACCCGCAACAATCGGACTATCGACCAATTCGTCATACGTCTCGGCAACGTAAACATGCGCGGCATCGCCTGCTTGTAAGCTCGTAGCAGTTCGTTTCCATTTTCTTGGCAACATTAATTTCACATGATGTTCTGATTCACGATACTTGGGGACCGTGACAAAAGTTGGTGCACCATTCAATAGCGCGAATTGATTGTCGACAAAGTTGGTGCGAACCGACAGTTCATTGCAGTACACGCGGTACGTAACAACGACTCGCTCGACACCTTTGGATGCAACGGTCCAGCGATTCTTGCGGGTCTTATCATAGGACAGCGCATTGCCTTGCTCATCCTTGGCAACAAATGAATCGATATGCCGGGCGTACTCTCGAACCAAGTAAGATCCGGGAGTCCAGACGGGCAACATCAACTCAGTCGAATCACCGGTCGCTTTTACATTCGCAGAAACCGTTATGTAATGGTTTCGAGCGCTCGAAAGATCGACTTCGTATGCAACCGGCGTTTCCTCAGCTTTGATGTCAGTACAGAGCGTTGCAAACACGAACAACAGGGCAATGGATCTTGCAAAGTACATTTTGTGGCCATCAAGTCAGATACGTTCTTATCAATCATAACTCAAGAAAAACACAAGTCTGCTACGAAAGCCGGTTGGCCGTCGCAGTTTGGCGGCTACTCCGATACTAGCGGGTTCGCGTCTGCGAAATTGGGTGGTTACATCAGGTTGGGCCGCCGGATAACCAACGAATTCCCGAAGTTTGGATATTTCGCAGAGTGGGCATATTAGGAACCAGATTGCAAATCTGTCGACAGCTACAACCGTCGTTACTTCGGTTGATGGTACGATGACTCCAATCGTTTGCTGATTTTTGCCAACTCCGTGTTCGTCAATCGAATATCGACGCTGTGGATCGCATGGTTGACCATATTTTCGCGTTGAGTTGCGTCGGACCAGCGATCCTGAGCCTCACTGCTCAACTTGTACAGCGGATCAAAATAAATAAATAGTTCGTTGGGTTTTACGTTCGGTGCCCGCCAAACTGAAATTCCATTGTCGCGATCATAATACTCGTAAGAAGCAACGTGTCGTTTGCCGCCACCGCCAGGAGCATCACAAACAAAAGTTGGCGTGTTGAATCCGGCACTACAACCACGGACCTGCTTTTCCAATTCAACGGCTTCTCCCAACGTCGTTCGCAAATGCTCGCAACCAGGAACCATGTCGTGAATGTATACGTAATAGGGTTGAATGTTCATAAAGGACAATTTCTTGTTCATGCGAATCATCACATCCATTTCATGATTGACGCCCTGTTGCATTACGGCTTGGTTGCGAACAATTATTCCCTCTGAAAACAGACGCGTCATTGCATCTCGACTCCATTGCGTGATTTCTCGCGGCGACGAAAAATGGGTGTGAATTACTACAGACTTTCCTTTTTCACGCCCCATGCGATGAATATTTAAGAATGCCTCCAACCACTTCTCATCAGATGTGATTTTTTGCGGCAGGATAGCGATCCCCTTGGTCGCATAACGGATCCGACGAACATGGTCAATATTCAGTAGACGTTCCCCAATTGCTGTGATATGACGGTGAGTCATGTTGAAAGCATCCCCCCCCGAAATCACGATGTCTTCAATCTGTTCGGTTTTTTCAATGTACTGGAATGCCGCTTCCGCTCGTTCCAGGTTGGCGCCATAGGTATCTTTTTCTACCGAATCGGTCGAACCGCCGATGATGCGACTGCGTGTGCAGTAGGAACAATAAACCGGGCAGGTTGTCAGCGGCAGAAACAAAACTTTATCAGGGTAGCGATGGGTCAGCATCGGCACCGGTGAATCGACATCTTCGTACAACGAATCCGCCAAATAATAGGGGTGATCCGGTAGCATCTGCGAAGCGATTGGCAAAAACTGCTTCCGCAAGGGATCCTCAACTGGATGGTCCCAATCGATCAACGAAAACACATAGGGCGTGATTCGTATATTCATCGGCGCGATTCTAAGTCCAGCTTCGATATCGGCGATCAACTCATCGCTGATACGTTCAGCCAAAACATCCTTGACCTCCGACAACTTCTTAACAGCATTTTTGGATTGCCAAAGATGGTCGCCAAAATCTTCACGTGATACATTCTTCCAGGCCGGTATCTGTTGCCAAAACTCGTCGTTCCGATATTCACGGTGTTCGATCGAATTGGCAGCTGAGGATGCGATTTGTCGAATCATGATTCACGCTCAATTTAAAAGAATTGCCTATGCCTATAGTCTAGAGTTACTAACCGTTCGATTGCCAGACTTTTCAATCTGAAACGTGCCCGACTCATTATATGAATGGCTTTGACCCAAAACGGCCCAACATTCGTGCCAGCCTGCTATGTACTTTCCGCATAAATCGGAATTTCGATAACATTTTCATAATCAGAACCCTGATAAATTCTTTGAACAAACACCCCAGGCAAATGGACATCTTCGGGACGAATGTCACCCAATTCAACGAGCTCTTCGACTTCGACAACAGTAGTCTTTGCTGCCATTGCCATCAACGGCGAAAAATTACGAGCGGTTTCTTTAAACCACAAGTTCCCGTAACTGTCACCGCGCTGAGCTTTGATAATGGCAAAATCGGCATGCAGCGGTAACTCCAAAATGCAGGGCCTGTCGAATTCACGCACCTCTTTCCCTTCGGCCACCACGGTTCCATAGCCCGCCGGAGTAAAAAAGGCCCGGATCCCCATGCCTGCAGCTCGGATCCTCTCGGAAAAAGTGCCCTGAGGAACTAGTGTCACATCCACTTCTCCAGCCAACATCTGCGTTTCCAAATCTGGATTGCCACCGACATAAGTACAAGTCGCCGCCGAAATCTGTTGGTTCTTCAACAACAACGCCAGACCTTTGCCTGAGTTGCCGATGTTGTTGGAAATGGCATGGATATTTTGAATTCCGCGTCGTTGAATTTCGCGAATACTGTTCTCCGGTATCCCACATAGCCCAAAGCCGCCACTCATCAACTGCATTCCGTCGATAACGTCGAAAAGCGCTGCTTCTGCACTGTCGTAAATCTTTGACTCGGCCATTTTGAGTTAACCCAAAAGAGTTTCGAACTTTTCCAAAGCTTTCACGATCCGTTGAGGACTGGAAACATAGGGCGGCGCCAGAATCATAAAGTTTTCTTTGCCAAACAAATGTAACCCTGCATCAAACGCAACTTGCCAGCTAGGTGCATGGTGGTCCAAGTATATCGCCGCCATCAAACCGCGACAGCGAACTTCTTGTACATCAGCCCGTTTTTCAAATCGTGAGACTTCGGCCCCGAATGTTTCCTCAAGCGTTTGCATGTTGGATCGAAACTCGGGGTCAGACAACAAATCCAAGACGCCATCTAACGCTGCCAGCCCCAGCGGATGTCCGTAATTGGTTAATCCACACGACAACACTTGGTCTTCATAATGCGCCGCGATTTGTGGCGCAGTCCAAACGGCGCCAAAGGGAATATAGCCTCCAGTTATGGCTTTGGACATACAAACCAAATCGGGCGTCAAGTCATAGCGATGAAACGCGAAATCATTGTGACAACGGCCAAAACCCACGAGTACTTCGTCGACGATCAACATCATCCCGTATGCGCGGCACATCTCTTGAATGCCCCAAAACCACTCCTTCGGTGGAACAGACATGCCATTGGTTCCAGAAATCGTTTCCAATATTACCGCAGCAATATGGTCGGGATTGGTGGACTCAACTATTTGTCGTGTTTGCTTCAAATCAGGATCTTGGTCGTGCTCGGGAATTCGCACGGTCGCTTCATCGAACGTCAAATGCGGTTCATTCCTCCAATCACCAGTGACCGAAAGTGCGCCCAAGGACGCACCGTGGTAACTTCTTCTCCGCGCCAAGACCATTTTCCGGCCGGTGATTTGCCGCGCAATCTTCAAGGCATTTTCGACCGACTCGGCCCCACTGACGGTGTAAAAGATTTTCCCTGGACCGCGGTTGACCAATTCAATGAGGCGTTTCGAAACTCGCGCCTTCAGTTCAAACGTCGACTTGGGCGACGCAATGGGCATTTGCGAAAGCTGCCGTTCAATTTGACACCGGATCGTATCATTGCTGTGACCAAAATTCGCTTGGAAACTTGTACTGATAAAGTCGTAGACGCGTCGGCCGTCTGCCAAGACAAATTCGTCGTGTTCCGCCGCTTGAACGTTAAAATTAACGGCAGTGCTCTGCTTCGTCCATGAATAAAAGAACGGATTCAAAGCCTAACCTGATGTTGGATACAAATTGAATTCGTGTTCGACAAAATTCTCGTCGTGTAACTTGTCGCCGCGCCACATTACAACGCGACGGTCCAGCAGATGCCCTACCGCACCGCCACATGTAATCGACGGATCTTGCGCATCTGACTGAAAATTGGAGCAAATGCTCTTGGGGTAATTTTCGTGATCGTTCATCAAGGCATACATCTGATCAAACGATTCCACACTGCCTATCTTCTTGGTCAGCAAATCATATCGGATGTGGGTGGTGGAGTTCTGGGATATCGAGGTTTCGCGCAACTTCATTTTTGCGCCCAAGCAATGATTGGTGTGGAATATATTGCCGTATTCACCGCCTCGCTTTTCTCCGACACACTCATTACACCCTGGCGCGACTTCCCACATTTGGCCTTGGTCCTGAAAGGCGAGTAGATAATTGTGACCCGAAGTTTTTGGGGACTCTGTCAAACAGCCCACCATCGCTGACAGGTTCGGCTGTTCCAAGACCGATCGCACAATCACTGGCCACAATACGCCGGCTTGGGCGCCGTCGGTGTTGATGTTGTTGACGCCCATCGCACCGCCTAGAGAGTTAAACCCCATCATCCCGACGCAACCTATTACGCTGAACAAAATCGTCCGACCAACCAACGGGTGTTCAAGATCAATGCAGCAAACATATCGTTTGGCACTTCCATGCATATCCCAAGTTTGCCCGACGACCGGACCTAACTTTGAATTGACGTACGCCAAGCTACAGCCCTGGTCATCGATTTGGATATCGCGAAAATCCGTGTAGTTGTTCAAAACAACGACGTCCGTGATTGAAACTTTGGCCGCATCGGCGATCCCTTGCAGCTCTTCTGCTTGGTCAGGATCAAATGCCTTTGTTGCGTTCCATTGCTCCATCGCCAAGTTGACGATTCGGTCCTCGGTTAGAGCAGGATTCTTTGCCCGCATCAAACCGGTCCGAATCTCCACGAGCTCAACAATCCCGGCACGAAAGGACTCCCCGTGCTTCCGACCGCGCTGTTGCGGGGAATCCGAAACTTCGTAGGCGATAATTGGGAAACCGCAATCCGTCACAGCCGTTATCCTTTTTGCTCTGTCTTGGCCACCGGCTTCTCACCAATAACCGGCTGAACATTTTCGCGGACCCAGATGTTGCGGTAACGCACCGGATTGCCATGATTCTGCAGCACGAACGGAAGTTTTTCTGGGTGCTTAGAATAACTGGCTGGTTTTTCCCAATACGTCCCGCCTTGCAATTCAAAGTGATTATGGATCAAAACCCCATTGTGCAGGACCGTTACGTAGGCTTTGCTTTTGACCGTTCCATCTTCGTTAAAACGGGGAGCCGTAAAAATGATGTCATAGGACTGCCATTGGCCAGGCCCGCGGCAAGCATTAACGGTCGGTGGCTGTTGTTTATAAATCGCGCCACATTGGCCATCGAAGTAAGTCTTGTTGTCGTATGAGTCAAGCACTTGAATTTCATATTTCCCCATCATGTAAACACCGCTATTGCCGCGGCCTTGACCTTTGCCTTTAACGACCTCGGGGGAACAAAATTCCAGATGCAACTGACAGTCTCCAAATGCCTGCCTCGAGGATATGTTTGTTTTACCGACTTCCATGTAGCCGTTCTCAACTTTCCAGCTCTCACCATTTTTGAAACCGGACATATCCGTCCCATCAAATATGATGGTGGCGTCAGAAGGTGCTTTCGACGGCGAGCCAGGATCGACAACCGGAGGTTCCGGCCAGCGAATCCCGCTCTTATATTCGTCTGCCACAACCATCGACGAAGCAAGGCAAACGCAACTGAACAAACATAACGGCAGCAACACAAAGCGAGACATAACTGGACTCCACTCAATCTTTAGGTCTTAAACAACAGAAGCACGCGTCCGCATTTTAACCCAATCCCAAAAGAACTGTAGCGTCTGTCGGTTTAATGTCATCCGATCCATGGCGCAAACTTAGATCTGGCAAACGTACGGTTTTAGGATTGCGATTTTTGCCGCATCAGTTTTTTCGTTTGATATCGAAAACGAGAAGTCAACAACGCTGCGGCCACGGCCAAGCCAGCCGTCATCCCCCACCATAACCCGTTTCCTCGCAAATCCAACGAGAAACACAACAAGCCGCCTATCGGAATTCCGATGCCCCAATATGAAAACAATGTCAAAACCATCGCTGCGGTTGTATCCTTCAATCCCCTGAGTGCGTTCGAAGCCGAAACCTGAAGTCCATCTACAATTTGGAACATCGCGGCAATCGCCAAAAACGTGACGGCGTGTTGCATGACAACCGTGTTTTCTACTTCGTTGACGTCGATATAGATGGATATGATTGTTTTTGGAAATAGCCAGAATAAGGCCGCAAAACAGCTCATGGCCGCGCAACTGACCAGCATCCCTGTGTTTCCAGCCAGCCTTGCCTGGGCAACCGACCCGCGACCAATCGCTTGGCCAACTCGAATCGAAGTCGCAATCGCGATACCCAATGGAATCATGAAGGAAGCTGAAGCCGTTTGCAATGCGATTTGATGGGCCGCCAATTCGTTTGAACTCAACATACCCATCGCCAATGCCGCCGCACTGAACATCCCAACTTCGAATCCCAAGGTCATACCGATGGGTCCACCCACTTTACATAACTCAACAATCATTTCGAGATTTGGAAAGTGAATGTTAGTGAACAGGTGATCGTCGCGATAGCGAACATGAACGTAAACAGCGAGCAACAAGAACGAGCCTGCATAAACGATACTGCTGGCGTAGCCGGTACCGACCAACCCGAGCTGCGGAAAACCGAATCTCCCAAACATCAACACGTAATTCAAAACGACATTGGCACCAATCCCGAAAATTGCCACGATCATGATTGGAAACGTATTGGAGTTCCCTTCTAGATACGCACGTATTGCCATGATCCAAAGCGCCGGAAGTAATCCCCATGAAATCGCGCGCAAATAATTGCTGCTGGCCTGGGCCGTTTCCGGATCTTGCCCCAAAGCAATCAAGAAAGGATAGGCATTCCAATAAAAGTATAGCGCTGGCAGAAATAAAAACGCACCGATCCACAATCCTTGCCGTAACGCGACAGCGGCTTGAACCCGGTCACCAGCCCCGACGGCTTGCGAAACCACAGGGTTGACGCCAAAGATTACTCCAGCCAAAACAATCAGTGCCAAGTGGAAAACGGTTCCGCCGAGTGCGATTCCGGCTAACGACTCGTTCCCAAGGCGTCCGACCATCAATGTATCAACAAAGGACAGCGTATTTTGGGCCAACTGGGCGACCACCAAGGGCCCTGCCAATCGAACTAACTCGACAAATTCTCGCCGGTACAAACTGATTCACCACTGTAAAGAAAGTGGCATCATAATCGGTAGGCAGATGAAACAACATTGGTTGCTGGGGCAATACATTCCAATGTCTGGGCCGCTTTGGTAAACAAATTAAGTGGCGAGTCTTTGCCGTGTCAAATCCCGCTATTGGGCACCGTTTATACGTTGTCGGCCGAGAAACTTGGCGGGTTCAGCGCGCTTCTATCAAAAACGACCGGCGGCGAACTGGGCGTCGAAAAATGATCGAACAGCAGAGTATCTAGCTCAATGCGATCCAAATAAATCGCGCGCGCTGTGGCGTTCTTTTCCAGCATGCACTGCAATACTTCAAAATCCGCAGCACTAATTTCCCGGTTCAAATACTCGTCAATCAGGCGTTCGATTTCAGTAGTGTCGTAATGGATCATCGGTAATCTGGCTCAAGCAGAAAGAGATTCTTTTATTGAACTATATCCAGGTCGGCGATTTGGTTTCTCAAAAAATCGAGCACGATCGATTTAAGCCGCTGTTACGTCGACTAAATAAATATCGGCGCTTTTAGGGGCGATCCTTGACCATTCGAGGATGACAACCGGAACCGATTTACTCATTCACTGCATTTTTTGCGAAAAAAATGACGCATCTAGTGTGGCACTCCAACACCTATTTCCCCCGGAATGGGCGCAAACTACTCGCTAAAACTTTTGAATTTTTGCAGGTATGGGCAAGACTTTCGCAACTCGAATCGAAGCCACTTGACTTGCAATTCTTGACCAATAACTCTGGTTTCAGGTGGTTAATTCTGCGTACGCCATTTAAGGTAATTTACTACGCCCCAAACACCGATTGAATGACTCTGCAAAACCTTTAACTATGAACGGTAAAAATTACAATGGTTCATTCCAGCTTGCTGGATTGTTGATGTGGAGAGCAGGCTTGTTGTTAGCGGCGGGAACTGGCCTCTTCCGCAGCGCGTCATTTATGCTGCAATTCATTGAGCTGCCGCGACAACTTGAGATAGGGATCGGCTTGGTTTTTTGCGGCGTCGTATTTTTTGCCACTTCGATGATCGTGGAACGAGTCCAAGAAGCCAGACTGGAAGGAGACCTAACCCAATGACTCGACTGCTGCGAATCATCGGTGTTGTACTCATTGTCTCTGGTGTTCTCGTGATTCTCAGCTGGTTGATCGAGCCGCTACGCCAAGTCGTACCACTTCTCATCGATTGGTTTGGAACGCTTCCCGCCGCGATGCAAATCGGCCTTGGTCTAGCCGCCGTTGGGTTCCTGATCTTGTTTGGTTCGATTGTTTGGGAACGTTTGGAAGATAAGAAGCAAGAAGAGAATCTGCGAGAAGACTAATGCGGAGCACGTCTTGGTCAGATCTTAAAATGGCTCAACAACAAAACTAGAAATCAAAACGAATTGGAAACTGCTCACGATGTCATACCTAGTCGTACTTTTGACCACCTGCTTCTCGTCCCTAACAATGGCCAACGATTCGGCAGTCAACGAGATTCGAACGTGGACGCAAACTCCACAATCGGAACGTCAACCGTTCGAAGCAACACTGGCAGCGAAACAGAAAATATCGAAATCCGAAGCCGTGGAAATTGCGAAACTTCTTTGGAACGATTACGCGGACAAGCTGCGTAAAGAACGCCGAACGGAGTGGGACAATAAAGTCATTCAGCTTGGCGATTTAAGGATGAAGTTTGACTACAAAGTCTTTGGCGAAAAACCAGCCGACGGACGCCGATTATTTATTTCTATGCATGGTGGCGGAGGTACCGCAGCCCGAGTCAATGACGGTCAGTGGAGAAATCAAATTCGTTTGTATCAACCGGAAGAAGGAGTCTACCTGGCGCCGCGCGCACCAACGGATGCCTGGAACATGTGGCACAAAGAGCACATCGACACCTTTTTCCGGCGTATCATTCAAAGCGCCATTTTATTTGCTGACGTAAATCCAGATCGAGTTTACATCATGGGCTACTCGGCTGGTGGTGACGGAGTGTACCAATTGGCACCGCGGATGGCCGATTTATTGGCTGCGGCAGCGATGATGGCGGGGCACCCGAACAACGCGTCTCCACTGGGCCTGCGCAACATTGGTTTCGCGCTGCACATGGGCGAACACGATCGCGCTTACCAGCGAAACCAGATTGCATCCCAATGGAAGCAAAAGCTGGCCCAATTGCAAAGAGATGACCCCGGCGGCTATCAACACCAAGTTCGAATTCATAAAGGACTCGGACACTGGATGCAAAGAAAAGATGCCGTCGCGGTACCTTGGATGTCTCGATTCCAGCGCGATGTCAACCCCAAAAAGATAGTCTGGTTTCAAGACGAAGTAGTCCGCGACGACTTTTATTGGTTGGCCGTCCAATCCTCGGAAGCCAGAGCCGGCAACACGATTGTCGTTTCACGCGCGAAACAAGTTTTTGAAATCGAGGCGATTTCTGGAACGAGTCGATTAACGGTTTTGTTGAACGACGATTTGGTCGATATGGATCGTCCCATCTCAATCAATTTCAATGAACAGGAACTTGTTCGAACGTCCGTCGAAAGAAAACCAATACAAATTTATCGCTCCATCGAAAGATTCGGAGACCCGAAACGAATTTACTATTCCCAGATCGAAATCGACATCCCAAAGCCAATGACCCTCGAGGAGGAGTAATCCATGTTGATAGTGACGACAGCCGATGTACCCGGTCGGGAAATTTCCGAAGCACTGGGCGTTGTGCGCGGTAATACGATTCGGGCCAAGCACGTTGGTAAAGACATTATGGCTGGTTTAAGAATGCTAGTCGGCGGTGAAGTAAAAGAGTACACCGAGATGTTAACCGAGGCCCGAAACGAGAGCTTGCGACGGTTGCAAGCGCAAGCCGAAAAAGTAGATGCCGATGCGGTGGTCAATTTGCGTTTTGTAACATCTCAAGTCATGTCTGGGGCCGCCGAGATGCTGGCCTATGGTACAGCTGTCAAACTGAAGTAAAACTGCAAACTCCGACCGCCCCACGTTCTATTGGCTTGATTGAATCTCACGGGGAATGCTGCCATGCTGGCTATTCCCCAATGCGGCATCTACCGCATCCTTCAACACGGCAATCGAGTTATCAGGTCAACCGGTGTACGGTTGCGATTGTACCAATGGTCGCATGGCGAAATTAGATTCTACGAAGTAGATGGGCCGGCCCCAATTCGGTGTGATAAATTTGGCTCACTTGAGCCGCCGTCCCCCTCAACAGCGCTTGGAAAATCGCCTTGCGTAAAACAACTTCGCGAGATTACGCCAGAAACTTCTCCGCGAGTCTACGGGGCTTGGATCACTCTGTGTTCCAACTTGGTCTTGCGATTTCAAACCAGTGGCCTTTCGCGATCGTAAAAGATGGCGGTCCGTGACAACGTCTCATTGACTAAACTCGAAAGAAAAACATGTACAATGCGACCGTATGTCAATTTTGTTGTCACGATTCGGATGTCGAATGAGCTTTACTTCGTTGAACCGCACCTACTTTATCGCTCCTGCACTGTTAGGATTGCTGACGTTTGCACCAAAGGTCCCTATCACTCAGGGCGAAACCGATCCGGTAATGTTGGATATTGATCCGTACATGATCGATGCACTGTACGGACAAGACCCAAATGGACAATCCGGTCGGTTCGGTGCCGAAGGCGGCATGACTGATCTGCTGGCCGAACCAGAGTTTGTGAAGATCATCGAAAAGCACGACTTGAAACTATTCAACGGCCCAATGCTTGGCGACATCCAACCAACGTCAGCCAAGTTTTGGGTTCGAACAGCAGGCCCCGCCAAGGTACAGATCAAGGTAGGACAACAATTTTCGAAAATCAATGCAACCGCGGCGATCCATGATTTCACGGCCGTATTGTCCGTTGAAAATCTGTCTCCATTTACCGATTATCGGTATGCGGTTCTTTTGGATCAAAAGACAATCGAACGCCCCAGCTTTCAGTTCAAAACGGCACCTCGTGCGGGAAGCAAAGTGAAGTTTCACGTCGCTTTTGGTTCTGGCTCACGTTACGTTCCTGTAAATGAGTTCGCTTGGCACAACATGGCTAAGAGTCGCCCGTTGGCGTATCTGGGTCTCGGTGACAACGTTTACATTGACGTGATGCACCGTCGCGGTGCTCAGCGATTGTTCTACTATCGTCGACATATCAGTCCTGCATTTGCGAAATTGGTGAACAGCGTTGGCATGTATGCGGTTTGGGATGACCATGACATGGCAATGGATGATTCGGCCGGCGGTTCAGGACTTACGGCCAAATGGAAACGTCCGAACTGGAATGTATTCCGCCAAAACTGGAACAACCCGCATTACGGTGGTGGCGAAGCCATGCCGGGCACTTGGCATTCTTTTTCACTTGGCGACGTTGATTTCTTTATGACAGACGGACGTTTTTATCGAGATAAAAACGAAAAAACGATGCTGGGTCGCGATCAAAAAAAATGGTTGCTAAAAAAACTTGGAAACGCAAAAGGGAAATTCAAAGTCATCGCATCCGGGACGATGTGGGCCGATGAAGCTGACAAAGGCGGCAATGACTCGTGGGCAGGACCGTGGGCCCGCGACGAGCGGAACGAAATCTTTGACTGGATCACCAAAAACAAAATCGAAGGCGTGGTACTTATTTCCGGCGACCGACACCGGTCCGACATTTGGAAAATCCACCATCCCGGAATGTATCCGCTCTACGAATTCGTCTCGGCTAAAGTGACCAATGCGCATACGCATAAGACGCGAAAACAGGCAATTTGGTCATACAATCACGGTAATTTTTGGGGCCAGCTTAATTTCGATCTTGTGCCATCGGATCCAACGGTCACGTTTGAATGCGTCAATGCCAATGGAAAAACAGTCAAAGTATTTCCATTAAAGCTCAGCGAACTGAGTTTCTAGGCATCGTCGAATCGACATATATCATCGCACGCGCTTCAACACGACCGGTCGATGATCGCTCGTTTTTTGATCATCCGGAAAATCGCCGTCCCGTACGATCACTTCGCACAACCACTGTGATTCCTTCGCCGCGCCAGCCACGAACGCAAAATCCAGCATACTGCCTGGATAATCGTCTTTGCCATCTTGATTCCCGTCATACCAATTGGTATCGACCAGTTTTTGCGGCTCAATCCATTTCCAGACCCGATCGCGAGTGAACGCGTCAAACCCTTGGTTGCCTTTGCGTGATTTAAACTCAAAATCGAAATTAAAATCACCAATCGCAATCGTGGCTACCGATTGATTTCTTGCCCATTCCCGCAAACCAACCGCTTGTTTCGTCCTGAATTTTGCGTTGCCCCGAGCCAAATGATTGACGACAACTTGGAATGCGCTGCCACTGATTTTCTCTCGAAATCGAGCCAACAAAGGACAGCGTAACGCTCGATCGGGCCGATTGAATTGAATGCCGTCATACGCTTCTACTTCTTGCCAACCAAGCAGTTCCAACTGTGACGCATCATAAATCAATTGTAAACAATCGTTTTCTTTGTGGGTGCCATGCACGGATTGGAAGTTAGCACCTAGAGCTTCTTCGAACCGCTCAAACGCAGTCGGTTCAACTTCCGTCAATGCATAAATTTGGTGCCCTGAAAGTTGAGCAAGCTGTTTAGCGATGACGGCTGGGTCGGCGCCACCGGACTCTACGTTCCAAGTTAACAGACTGAGCGATTGGCCTGCCGCAAGAGTGGCAAAGCTGATCAAGTGAATTAACGTGAGAGCAATTTTTGATTTAGTATGCATATAAAGTTCGATTCAATCAACTGGTCCTGCCACAACCGTTATCAATAGTCCGAGCCATTGATATCAATCACTCCGTCCGGCCAGTTGAAGTCCGCGGGGAAAATCATGACTTTGTCGTCGCGCCAAGGAAACGCTTCGGGGGCCTCAACATTGGTTCGGTCAACAAACATGTTATCGACCAATCGGCAATTTAATTTTTCGTAGAACACCGGGACCGGTGTCTGAAACAAGCTGACATCCGGCCATGCTGACAATGCGATCTGTTGGAAAGCTGCTTTTGTCACTTTCGCACCT
Source organism: Mariniblastus sp. (assembly GCA_965263475.1). Taxonomy (GTDB): domain Bacteria; phylum Planctomycetota; class Planctomycetia; order Pirellulales; family Pirellulaceae; genus Mariniblastus. The sequence continues at coordinate 3,226,286 of OZ253677.1, read as the reverse complement.
AGGCCCTGACCACGGAGATCCGGATCGGTACAGACGGTCGCCAATGCAAGCACCGGCAGTTGTCCATGATCGTGCCGGATGGTCCGGACAAAGGTCTTGGCATGAGCAACCACTTGTCCATCTTTGTCAAACAAAACAAACCGTCTTGTCGTCCGAATTTCATCTTCTGGCCGACCGGACTGGGTTAATATTTGCTGCATCCGGTCCTGGACGGTTTTGTCCGATGGAAATGAACGACATGCAAGTGAAGCAATCATCCTGGCCAACTCGTTGTCGATTTCTGATTCTAGATAGCACTGGATCGAAATGGCGTTCACCTTTGTTTTGGTTACTTTGTCACGATGATTATGCCTTCGCAAATAGAAAACAGAAACCCGGCAAATACCCGTTGGCCGATGAAAGCCCAAACTCTATTGCTGTCATTGTCGGACACATCGTAACGATTATTCCTTCTGCGACGAAGGTTCGTCGAATCGGCAGATTTTTTCGCAACCCGCAACCGATTCGTCGACCAAATCCCCGGATTTCCGTTCATCGTGGATTTAGCCGCAAAGGCTCATCAAATTTCATTCAAGCTGCAATGAGTAAGCTAACTTTTCTTACCTTCCCCGCGAAAGAATCACGGAACACAATATGACCCCAGCCAACTCCGCTCCCGCAACGACGTCCATTCGATTTACCTCGATTGAACCCCTTGAGCCCCACGCCGACAAAGTTCGAGAAATCGCCGACCGTCACGGTTTCGAAGCGAAATTCACTTCCCGTACGACGTTGAACGCGCCGTTTTGTGGAGTGGACTACCACATTCAAGAAGTCTGCCTGACGCCATACGGCCTTGCAGACCCCGCGATCAATACCCGCGAGCTTTGCCTGAATGAATTTGCGAGTTTCGAACAGTCCCAATTAGCCGACGGTTACTTTGAGGTCATTAGTGCAAGTTGCACTTAGCGATCGCGGCGGCGAAATTTCAATCAGGGACCGACGGATCGACGCTCAACTTAAACGATATGCGGCCATGCAGGCTCAAATTCCAAAACATTTTTCAAACGATTACTTCTCGAATGGTTTGGCCAGTGAAAAATCGCTGCCAAGTTCACGCTTGTGGATCGAATGTAAATTCCTCAATTTGTTGCAACTCCGCACGGATACGCTGCAAGATTTTAGACTTCGCTTTATAGACTTGGTTCGTGTTGAGCGACAGTTGCTTGCAAACCGATTCAACGCTGGCTCCGCCAAGCAATAACAGAAAAGCTTGAAATTGGGTGGGGTTCAATTCTGGCTTCAACTTGGCCAAGCAATAGTTCAAGTGATTGGACTTCCATTGCTCGTCAAACATTTCCTCGGGAGACTTTCCGCCTGCAGCGAGTTGATTCAATTGGCTGTGGTGCCCTGGTTGCGCATTACGCTTCCGTTGCAAATCGATCACACGATTGGTTACGACGCGTCGGAGCCAAGCCTTGAAGCCCCCTTTCTCTTTCTGGTAGTCGAAAGCGCCGATCTTTTTTATGATCGTTTCGTAACAAGACGATCGGATCTCTTCCGCGTCGGCATGGTTTAGGCCACGGGCAAGGGCATATCTGTAAATCAACGGGGAATAAATCCGGTAAAACTCACCCCAGGAAACCGAATCATCGGGATCCCGAATACGAAGCAGCAAACTAGCACGGGTGGTGTCCATGCAGCCAGTATAGATGAAACGTCTGCGATGCGGACACTGAAATTGACAGAACCCCGATGGAAGTCAGTCAACGACAAACTACTCTGAATCCCAAACCCACACCTCGCCGTTTTTCATACCCGCCAGCACAGAAGTGCCACTTGGGCTCACCGCCAAACTGTATGGAACCCTAGAATTCAAATCCAAACTTGCCAACTCGACCGAGAAGCGCAAGTCCCATAGCTTCAGCGACTCATTCGATGCCGAAACTGCTTTTTGCCCAGTCGGGAAGAACGCAAAAGCGTTGACTGGGGTGTTGTGACGTTCCAACGTGGCCGGACGATCTGTATCCCCCAATAAATCGAATACCTTGGAATAGCCACGGCCAAACCCCGCAATACTTGAGCCGGCCGCAAGGTATCGTCCCCTCGAATCAAAACTAAGTGAATAATCTTCCGGGCTGATTCGATGAGAAAAAATTAACGTATCCGTCGTCGCGTCGATGTTCCACAAACGAATGTCTTGATGACTGCGTGAAGCAACTTGCGAATAACCTGGACGCCAGACACTCGCATGCACGCAATCATCATGTTCTTTAAAAATTTTAATACACTGCATCGTCTCGATATCCCATACGCGTACCGTTTTGTCGCGAGAACCCGAAACCAATAGCCGGCCGTCTTCCGAATAGTCTACCGCATGCACGCGGTCTTCGTGCCCAACCAGCTTTTCATACGTACCGTTTCGCAAATCCCAAACCCGAATAAACGGTTCGTCACCGCCGACCGCCAACTGCCTTGTCGATGCAGAAATACTCAACGAAAAAACGGACTGGTCGTGCTCCAAGACACGCAGCAATTTCCCGGAACCCAAGTCGCGAAGAATTACCCGACCATCTTCTCCGCAGGATGCAACCCATTGTTTGGATTCGTCGAAATCAAAATCACGGACCGCTTGGTCATGCCCAGACCAAATCCTTGGCTGTACAGCGACGCGACGATCCCATTTCCGAATCGTACTGTCTTGTGAACCAGAAACCATTTGAGTCTTGGTGATCCGTTTGAGTCCAACGACCGATTGATCATGTCCACGCAAAACTTTCTTCGTTCGCCCAGACTCGGAGTCCCACAAACGGATCGTTCGATCGGTCGCCCCGGTTGCTATTGTACTTGGATCCAAAACGATCACGTCATTCGGCACTTGTGTATGTCCCACCAATCTTGAATTCACTGCCAAATCTTCTCGGTCAACCAGAATCACTTCATTGGCAGTATTGACCCAAGCAACTTGCTGAATCTGGTTCAAAAAATGCGAGCCAACGGTGAACTCCGAAATCTCAACGTTTTGAAATTTCGATTCATCGAGATAGAAAACTCCTGCTTCCGAACCAGCAACAGCCAGTTGGCGTTTCATACGATCAACACTAAAACTCGTGATATTGTTGATCGGAACTTCAATGACCCGTTCGGTTTGGTCGCGCCAATTCCAAACAACAAGTTCCGTTTGATCTTGCGTACGTCTTTTCAAGATACATAACTCGTTGCGATTAAGAAACTCAGCCTGTATCAATGGATGAGAAGACAACAACGATTGGATGGTCTTCAGTGTTCTCCCATCGAGTAGATAAATCTTTTGATTTGTCGCGACTGCTACAACTGCCCCCGGTTCCAGCACAGCCAAATCGATCGGAGGAAACTCAAGCTCGCGTTCGTGTTCGACCGAAGAGTCCGCCAGGTTCCAAAGTTTTACGCTATTGTCGCCTGCAATCGAGATGATTTGGTTCGGTTCCGGCAGGTATTCAAAATCAACGATATACAATTCATGAACGACAATTGTTTGCTGGCTCTGGTCAGATTGTTGTCGAAAATGCTCCCACTCCCAACCTCGATAGCTTTCCGGCGCAGCCTCCAATCTTCGTTTTGCCTCTGCGACATCGTTGTTTCTGACCGCAACTTTAGCGGCCACAATGTTGGCAATGTAGCTTTGCAGTTCCGCCTGGATTCTGGCTTCCGTTTCGTTGTCCTTGGCCACATTGGCAATCACCGTTTGTTCGACCGCTTGACTCCAAAACCAAAGTGACACAACCAACCCTGCGACGATCGTTGCGACTAACGTGGCCAACGAAAACACATACCATTTAAAACGCGCAAGTGATTTGTAGAGCACGTAAAAATGGTGATCTCGCTTGGCCTCGATGGGTAGTCCGCGTAGGTACCTTTCGATATCGCTGCTCATCTGTTCCACCGACTGGTACCGCCGGTCCGGCGCTTTGGCAAGCGCAGTCAACACGATGGTTTCCACGTCGTCATCCACACTTCGGTTCAGTTGACTTGGTTGACGTGGCGGCTTCTCGGTGATATTTTTGATCGTGCTAGAGAGTCCTTCGTCAACACCGTAGGGCAGGGCACTGGTGACCAGCTCAAACAAAATGACACCCAACGAATAGACATCGGTCCTGGTATCCATGTCTTTCACCGAACCGAACCGAACTTGTTCCGGCGAGGCGTAGGCCAACGTGCCCAAAAATTGCCCCGTTTGCGTCAACTCACGAACGGATTCGTCGATCAATTTGGCAAGCCCAAAATCTAGAATTTTTGGCTCACCTAGCTGGTCGACGAGAATGTTGTTCGGTTTGAGGTCGCGATGGATGACCCCGTGTCGGTGCGCAAAACTAATGGCCTTGCAAACACGAAGGAACAAACTCAAGAGTTTTGTGAATGACTCCGCCGCCATTTTGTTTTCACCTGTCAATGCGAAGTTCTGTTGAACGAACCGATGCAACGGCAATCCATTGACAAATTCCATGACGAGATACGGACATTCGTTGATCATTCCGTTGTCAAAAACCGTTACAATATTGGGATGAGCAAGCTTGGTGACTAGATCGATTTCTCTTTCGAATCGGGCAACTTGCTCAGCGACAGAATAGTCTCGCAACTCCAAGCGTTTGACGGCGACTTTTCGATCATTTGCCAATTGGATCGCGGCATAAACGATGCCTTGTCCACCGCGGTGGATTTCTTTCAAAATTTCGTACCCGCGCGTTTGGATCGATTGTCGGAATTGGTCTTCCGATTGACTTCTACTCAATGACCAATCTGTATCCCAGTGGTTCGACTCCCAAACCGTGACCAGGTCCGTGAACAGCTCTTGGTTTTGCAAATGTTGTTCGAACGCTGAGCGACAGCTCGAACAATGCAGCAAATGCTGCTCAACTCTTACTTTTTCATCGGCCAACAATTTGCCTTCCGAATGCTTGACGAGTTCGATGTCGGAAGGGCATGTTTTCATGGCTTGCGTATCAATAGTTTTGCGAGAAAGATCGCGACGCTTGATTCGGCGATTGGTCTGCTAAAAGGTAATCCATCGTATTTGCAAACTCAAATCAGGCCGACAACTTCACCGGCCATAGAGCCAACGGTTCGGTCGCAACAGAACCATTCGCTCAGGCCAGCGGTAGGGCATCAACCCATTGAGCGGGAACCGCTCTTAGCCACTCAAAAGCTCAATGAATGGTTCAACGTCGAGCAGATTAACTTCTCCGTCACCATTGATGTCGGCCTCCGGCAAGAATGTGTTCGTCGAAATCAATTCAACAAAAGGCGCGACATCCAGCAGGTTGACGACACCATCACCGTTTATATCCCCCAGGACGAATTCGTCACCAATTTCAGGAACTTGATCCAACGCGTCGATATTGTCGTCGAACAACAATCCGTGTGAAGATGCGGGAACTAAAAAAGCGCCCCCTGTCCCAGTCAAAATAAATACATCCGCTGCGCTCAAAGCCGCACCACCGGCAAATCGAAGGCTCAACGGAGACCCCGCTTCCAGCGATGGCGACGTTCGCGACAAAGAGAAACCGATAAAGTCGGAGCCGCCAAATGCAAGATCACCGTCGTCTAATACAAACAGGGCATCGATATCGTCATCGCTGGCTAGACTCATGCTCAAACCGCCGACGTAAAGTAAAACCGGACCACCGCGAATCGGAACCAAGAAAATCGAATCGGTCGAAAACGGCCCGGGGGCTGCCGCTCCGACTGAAAAGTAAATCGGGCCCGTATAGTTGGGAAGTCCAATCGGACCGGCGTCATAAGCATCGGTATTGTCCATGACAGCAGAAAATGGCTCTCGCAATCCCAACTCAGGATCCGGTGCCTCTAACGGGTTATCAACGCCGTTGCCATCACGATACAAAATATTTGCACCAGGTTCGGTAATGGGATTGCGGTAAATGTCGGCAGGATGGTCGTTAGGCCCAAACGCCCCCCCCATGTCTTCGAGTGATACATCCGTGCCGGCAACGCCCGAAGACAACAAATCAACCGAGAAAAGCAGCTCGGTTCCATCGTCGGTTCCACTCGATATCCCATCTATCTCAACATCTTCCAATGCTGCAGACATAGCAATGGCTGAATCCGCAATCGCGATGGTCGGAGCTGGAATCAATACGTCGCCCGGACCGAAAGGACTGCCACTAGGCCGATCGATCGAAAACACCTCGTGAGCGTCAACATAGATCGGACATCCAACGACACCGATCCAAAAAAATAATGACACAATAAGCCGACTGATTCTAAATTCGTAAAACATTTGACAACCCTTTTTCGGAATAAATGTGAGATTTACAAGGGTTACGGGCGTCGAAATGATTTCTGCCACGAAATTTGAAAAAAGTTTTACCCAAGCAATGGGATTGCGTCTCGCACGCTAAATTGACGCGAAAACGGCGGGCGCAACGAGATCATGTTCAAAGATATTGTTGATAAGCCTGTACGGCTAATTCATCGCAACGGTCGTTTTGCGGATGGCCACTATGCCCAGCAACCCGGGTGTATTTTACTTGGTGACTTGTTACTAATTTGTCCAGTTTCACCCATAAGTCTTCATTCTTTACCGGAACCAATTTGTTCTTCTCTTTGCGTTTCCAACCTTGCTTCTTCCACTTAGGCATCCATTCGGTCATTCCCTTTCCGACGTAGACGCTGTCAGTGAACAATTCAACCTGACATCGTCTTTTTAGCAAGCTTAAACCCTGCACGACAGCTTCCAGTTCCATCCGATTGTTAGTTGTTTCAACAACCGCGCCAAAATTCTCTGAGACAGTACCGGTCGGAATATGCTCGATGATATACGCCCAACCACCGGGTCCTGGGTTACCGCTGCACGCTCCATCGGTATACAAATTGACTTCGATCTTCACGGTCATTATCCAATGCAAAAGGACGGTCAGCTCAAGCTGATCCATAGCTACAGCAGCTTACTGTTCCATTTGCTCGCCCGCAACCGGATCAGGCGTTGATGCCGATTCAACGATTGGAGTTGCCGGAATCTCCATGATCGGAGGTGGTTTGGGGGCATCTTTGGTTCTACCAAAATCGACACGATTTCCTTTGGTAATCTCATCGATCGTTTTGGAAAGCTCTGATTTAATTTTGGGCATCAACCGTAAATTGGCCGGCAACGAAACGGTAAAGATACTTCCTTTGCCAACCTCACTTTCCAACTCAATCGTGCCTCCCAGCAAAATGCACAATTCTTTGACAATCGATAGCCCCAATCCAGTCCCCGATACTTCACGCGTCAACGTATTGTCACCAACAGCCGCCGGTCCTTGTCTAAACTTCTCAAAAATCACGGCTTGGTCATTCGGCGCGATCCCGACACCGGTATCCGTCACTTTTAAGATCAGTTGATCATCCCTATCTCGAATCGCATCGAGGTGAATCCGGCCGCCTTCGGGAGTGAACTTGATCGCATTTGAAAGCAAATTCGTTAGTATTTGTCGAATCTTGATTTGATCTTGGAATACGTTCGGCGTATCCGAATCGACATCCAGCACCAGTTGAATGTTTTTCTTTTCGGCCAAGGGTCGAACCATATCGCACAAACTCGAAGACAATACAGCTAACGAAAACTCACTGGCAGTTGCTTCCATTTTTCCGGCCTCAAGTTTCGCCAAATCCAAAATATCATTTATCAAGTCCAACAACAGTCGACCAGACTTACGGATGTTGGAGACATATCGTTTCTGGCGATCGTTAAGCGCGTCGACGTCTTCCAGCACTTCGGAAAAACCGATGATACTATTCAGCGGCGTCCGCAACTCGTGACTCATATTGGCCAGGAATTCACTCTTGATTTTGTTCATCTCATACAGATGCAAATTCAATTGAGCTTGTTCGTCAACTTTCTTGTCCAAATCAGCGTTGGCGCTACTAAGCGCTGTTTGCGTGTCGAAAATGTGTCGCAGCATTCGATTGAAAGATCGCCCAAGTTCTTCGAACTCGTCACCCGTTTCTAACGCACAACGAACATCCGTCCGTCCATGGCCAACTTCTTCGGTCACGTCGCGAAGGTGCCGAAGCGGCTTCACCACCCACACGCGCAAGATGCCATACAGCGCCAATATCGAAACGAAAGCGGTTACGATCGCCGTCGTCATCAAAACTGCGCGAGATTGGTTGATTGCTCTTTTGGTGTCGCCATAGGGCAACCGAATTTTTGCAAACAGGACTTGCGCATTTCGATTCGCATTCTGAATGGTCTGGTCCTTGAGCGGCGGGTCCTCAAAAGACAACTTGCCCAATTCAGCAATCGCTTCCTGCCCACCAACCAAATGGCAATTGATACAATTGGGTTTGAACTCAATCGCCTTCCAATAAACGAATTCCTTTCCTTGTTGCATCGACTTGAAGTTCGGGGATTCGTCTAAGAACAAGTCTGCGGTTTCAACCGTTGAGTCTTTGTCTCGTTCGGGATAGACCAATTGCTGTTGCCGGGCCTCAGCCGCATCGATCAATTCCGTCAACTTTTGCACGTCCAAGGGATCGGTTGCCAATTTTGGATCGACGTCCAGTCGCTCTGGACCGGGCTTCAACGCCAAAACTTCGGCACTAAACTCATAACCGGTGACGTCGAGGCTGATTTGATCGACAAACTCTTTATCGTATTCATGTTTTACAGCTACGTTTTGCAAGTGCACGTCCAACAAGTATGAAACATATTGATCGTGCGCGCGCGAAGCTGAATCTGAACGAATTTGATTCTCCGTAATTCGATTGACCCAAAAAAAACTGGCTCCCAACAAAACGAAAATCAAGACGGACGAGAGGACCAACGTTTTGCGTTCCAAATTCGAACCATCGAAGACACGTTTTAAGGAACGATAGGCCATAGAGTGCCAGCAACCACTGTTGGAGTCTTTTCAATTTGCAACGAAATAACCGTGAACCGGTTCTGCTAAATCTAAATTGTAGATCTCGGTCAATCCATAAACCAGGTCATTTTTACCGACTGTCACGACATCGTTTTGATTTGTCGTGAAACAAACGAAAATCGGCTGGCTCAACCGTGTCATCAAAGCATGTCTTGCGGATCGATGTCCACAATCCATTGGACGTCTTCAACCGTCTTGATCCGGGGCTCGATTCTGCGGATCACCGGTTGAATCGCCACACTCGTGGAATTGCGGATCAACAAATGGTAACGATACTTCCCACGTAGCTTTTCAACCGTCGCCTTGGACGGGCCCAACAACTTCAGCTTCAATTGCAATTCATCAGCCGCTTGCTGCACCAATCGGGCAATTTGTTCACTGGTTTCTCGGGCCCAATGATCCGATTCACTGCGAATGACAATGCGTGTCAATTTTCCAAACGGCGGATAACCAAACTGTTCCCGCAACCGCCGTTCGAAAGAAACGAATTTCACGTAGTCGTGTTGAGTCGCAGCCATTATGGCTTGATGATCTGGACTGAAGGTTTGCACTAGAACGCGCCCGCCTTTTTCACCGCGTCCGCTACGCCCAGCAACCTGGGTCACCAACCCAAACGTTCGTTCGGCGGCTCGAAAATCTGGAAAGTGAAGCGCCGTATCGGCATTGACGACCCCGACTAGGGTGACGTTTGGAAAATCCAATCCCTTGGCGATCATTTGGGTGCCCACCAAAATTTGAATCTCTTGGTTGCGGAACCGAGTCAACGTATCTTCATGGCTGCCCGGTTTACGCATTGTGTCGGTGTCCATTCTTGCACAAACCGAATGAGGGAATAGCGCTTTAACTTCCATTTCCAATTTTTGCGTACCGATGCCAGAAAACCGTATCGCCGCATATCCACAATCAGGGCAGTTGCGGGGGGCCGGCATCGCATAATCGCAATAGTGGCAAACGGCTTTGTCGCCATCACGATGATGCGTCAATGGGATTGAGCAATCTGAACAATGCAGCGCATTGCCGCAGGCAGGGCATTGAATCCGCGTCGAGAAACCGCGGCGGTTCAACAACAAAATGACTTGCCCGCCATTGGCGGTAGCCGTTTTAATTTCTTGCAGTAGTTTCTGGCTGATCGCCCCACGTCGCTTGCGATCTTCGTAATCCAAACGTAAGTCAATCGTCGCGACATCCGGCAGGGGCCGATCCATCGCCCTGCGAGGCAACTGAAGTAATCGGAATTCGTTCGTATCCGCCAAATGCCAACTTTCCAGCGCCGGTGTGGCCGAGCCCAAAATCATCGGAATCTGAGAATTTCTGGCTCGTTGTACTGCGACATCACGCGCATGATAGCGAGGTGCCTTGTCTTGCTTAAATGAGCCATCGTGCTCTTCGTCAATGACAATCAATCCCAAACGTGGAGTTGGGGCGAAAATGGCGCTCCGCGCGCCGATCACAACGTCTACATTTCCTTGCGCGATTTCGTTCCAATGCCAGGCTCGTTGGGCCGCCGTTAAATGACTATGCAACACCGCGACGCGCTCAAAACGAGCGCGAAACCGTTGGCGAGTCTGGGGCGTCAGACTGATTTCGGGAACCAGCACGATCGCTTGTTTACCAAACTCAACCACCTTTTGAATGGCGCGTATGTATACTTCTGTTTTGCCACTACCGGTAATCCCATGCATCAAAAAACAGCGATATTCGTCAGCGTCGATGGCATCACACACCTCCGACAGCGCTGTCGCTTGATCTTGATTTAGGTTCAGGTTTTCTGTTCGAGCTTCTTTTGGAATACGGTGGGAAGACCGAACTTTCTTGGTTGTCGCGACAACCCAACCCTTTTTCCGCAAATTCGTGATGGGAGCGGTAGTGCAGCCAACCGTTTCAGCCAACTCGCGCAAGGTCCAGTCAGAACCGCCGGCCTGAAGTGCATCCAAAATGGCCCGTTGCTTTGGCGTTGTTTTCAATTGATCTAAATGGCCAACCAACTCTGGTGCCAGCGATAAAAACATGACTTCGCGTGTACCCGCACCCTCGCGGACGCCGGGCGGTACCAGCGTTTCGATGACGGTCCCCAAAGGGCATACGTAGTAGTCGCTAATCCATTTGGCTAAATCGAGCAGCGGTCCATCCAACAACGGTCGTTCATCTATGGCTTTGGTCAATGGCTTGAGCTTTTGCCGAGCAATCGCCGGCGCCGCATCTTGAGCCGCATTTAAGACTTCAACACAATACGCTTGGACGGCCCGGTTCGATCGACCCAACGGAACCGAAACGCGGATACCTGGTTTTACTCGGGACTCTAGCGTATCGGGAATCGAATAATCATAGGGACCGAAAGGCGCCTCGGGAAACACGACCCGCGCTACTAACCAATCATCTTGGTCGTCCAACAGCCATGGCTCCGGCTGTGTTTCAAAGAGATTCTGCTGTTGGTCCATATTCAGAACACGTCCCGAGATTTGGCCGTACAGTTATTACATTTATTATTGATTCTGCAATTCGATAAGCAGCATATCAGAAAATCGCTCTCGCGACGCAAATTCAATTGAAGTTTGGAGCTCTCTCGACCAATCCGTTTTGGCCTTGCTCGATGTTGCTGACCGTCAAAACCGGTTGCGAATTCTGGCATGCGCCGAATCCTGATTTGCCGAAATTTGAAGTTCGGTGGTGGTTGTCATAAATGTAATGCGATGTTATGACCGGAGATTTCAAAATTGGTTCGAGTCCTTCAATGCGTTTAGGAATCTTTGGTGGGTCGTTTGATCCCATTCACTACGGTCATTTAATTTTGGCAGAACAATGCCGCGAGCAAGCGCAGCTGGACACGATTTTGTTTATTCCTGCCGCAACTTCGCCGCTTAAAGAAAGGGGCCCCACGGCCAACGACAAACAACGGATTGAAATGCTCGGCTTGGCGTTGGCAGGACACACCGAATTTGAGATTTCGACGGTCGAAATCGAACGCGGGGGCACCAGCTATACCGTCGACACTTTGAGACAAATTTCAGCGAACTATTCCGATGTCGAGCTATTCTTGTTGATGGGCGAAGATTCGTTAGATTCGTTTTTTCGCTGGAAAGACCCGCAACAGATATGCCAGTTGTCGACGCCATTGGTTGTCCGGCGACCTGGAACTCAAAATGGTAGTGCGAACGAACAGGCTGATTTATCTGGCCTTGAAAAATTCATGGACGATCAATCGTTTCATGCGGCTCGCGAAATGGCCATTCGCAGTCGAATGATTGACATCAGCAGCACCGATATTCGCGAACGAACCGGCGATCAAAAAAGCATTCGCTATCTCCTTCCGCGCGCGGTAGAAAAGTACATCCAAACCAACCAGCTGTACAAGATTGAATCACCATGTTGAAGTACAAGGACTTCGTGCCCAAACAAATCGCTGCGCCTGGTTTTTTTGAACCCGGCGAACACGAATCGTTTGACGACGCCGTTGTAGCCGCTAATCATTGGCTGGCAGACAGCAATGTCAAGCTAATCAATCTTGAAACGGTCGTTTTGCCAAACATTTGGAGTAAATGGGAAGAGGGTTCGGCGGATGCTTCAATTGGAACAGGAGACTCACCGAACCGATGGCACCAATTCTTGAGATGTTGGTATCAAGAATAACGGTTTCAGATTGCCCGACCGGTGGTTAATTGGACGACGAGAGCACATGTTGTATCGCCTCAAGCTGCACCGCGGGACCGCTGGACACGTCGACAAATAGACAAGGCCGCCCATGAATATGACAAATCGCGGCACCTTTTCCATCCAACAGCTCTTGCCGTACCTCAAACCCCATTTCTTTAACAATTTCTAAGAATCGGTTGAGCCGGGCGATCGTCTTTCCATCGCTCATCACGACCTCCTGTCTTTTTGGCAAGGTAATCCAGTCTGTTAATTTGCTCGGACGACGCTGATGATTCCGTCCGCGAAGCCGTGGGCGATTATAGACACCTCAGTTTCAGTCCAGCAATGTGTTTCGACGATATGTTTTTCGTTAAGGATTGACTCATTCTGATCGGTGGCCCAAGACCCACAAACGGCCGCTGTTTCTATTTCCAAATCACGATCCAGAAAGGTTTAACCCCCAGTGACCACTTCGGAACAACAAAAAATAGAACAACTTGCCGCAGAAAACCAAGAGTTACGTCAGCGGATCGACCAGATGCAACGGATGACCGCACTGGGCGAACTGGTCAGCACGACAACTCACGAATTCAATAACGTGCTGATGACAATCATGAACTATGCCAAAATGGCGATAAGACATCGTGATGACGCAACCCGAGACAAAGCAATCGACAAAATTTTGAACGCGTCCACCCGGGCATCAAAAATTACCAACTCAGTGCTAGCAATGGCACGCAATCGCAGTAATTCTTTTGAGCCCACTAACCTGAATAAACTGATTGACGAAACGATGATTCTGCTTGAGCGAGAGATGCACAAGTATCGTATCGCGGTGGAAATGCAGATCGAGGAGGTCCCAGATGTACCAGCAATTGGCAACCAGCTTCAGCAAGTCTTGATGAACTTACTGATCAATGCCCGACAAGCGATGGACGAAGGTGGTCGATTGTTGGTCGGATTGAAGGAAATCCCTGCAGACGAGGTCGTGGCGTTGAGCGTTCGTGATTTTGGCACGGGAATTTCCGAAGATAAGATGCGTCAAATCTTTCAGCCCTATTTCTCTACCAAAGATGGACCCGATGCATCTGGTAAGGGTGGTACTGGATTGGGATTGTCGACTTGTAAGAACATCATTGAGGCTCACGGCGGCAAGATTCGTGTAGAAAGTGCTGTTGGCAAAGGTACGTGTTTTACGCTACTGTTGCCCACGAAAGCAAAAAAGAAATCACCATTTCTTGCCGCGCGAGGTGTTGCCGGTGCCGTGTCAACCATGAACTCGAACTTGGCAACGCAGCCTTCTAGTGCTGCAAACTAGTTTTTGGCCTTTCGCAAATCGCCGATTCGGTGCCCTAGAAATCCTTCCACACTTAAGCCTGCTGATTCAGCAGGCTCTATTTTTTGGTGTCGGTTTTTGCCGACGCGTCGTGTAGTTCTTTCATTCGTTTTCACGAAGCGTAAGTTGCTCATTCACGATTGCGTTAATCGACATCACTACTAACTTGTTTCTCAACTGAAGTTTACTCGCCACGCGGTGAGATTGACACAACTTTGAGCATGAATTGGCACGTGTCGTGCTTCGTCCCCGCCCCGTCATTTCTTAACCTTAACAGGGCGGCCACCTCGGCCGTGGGAACCATGAGTCGAAGAAATTCTAAAAGTTTCAGTTTCGAAAGTTTGGAACAGCGCAGAATGTTGGCTGCCGACTTAGCAGCTGACATCATGCCATTTGACGTCGATATCGAACCAATCGCTCAATGCGAAGTGGCGATGGAGGCCATAGACACCGCCGCGGATAATCTCGCCAACGACGCGACCGAAATTACCGCCAACGATGCGACCGAAGTTTTCGCCTATGGCGAGGATGCGGCACAGCGCATCCATGAATTGGATCTGTCTGATGGGTCCGATGGGGTCTTTGAAACGATCGATGCAAAGCATCCAGAAGGCATCCACACATTCGAACCACCGGAAGACGGAACCGTAGACATCGTTGTAGCCACTTCGTTTGGCGATGCATCTACGATCGTTGAGTTGCGAGATTCGACCGGTGAAATGATCTCGGCGACCGTGACCGAAGGACTCGACAACTTTCATACGTTGCGGGTAGATGTTGACGCCGGTGAAGCCTACCAATTGACGGTCGGATCAGACGAGGGGAGCGAGGGGAGTTATCAGCTAACGGTGGGCTTCTCCGCTGCGGACACAGCAGTCGCCGAGGCAAGCGATGATGTTATTGCATCAGCTGACAACGATGCTGACGAGACCGACTGTGACAGCTCGGCTGAATCCGAAAGGCCAGCAATCGACGCAACGGAACTAACCGAGTTCAACGAAATCGATGCAGTTGACAACCAAATTGACGACCAAATCGACGTCGCTGAATCCACTCCAACCAGCCTGGATGTCGAATCGACCGCAGACGGTGACGTCGAAACAGAAGAATCGGGAGTCGCAACCGATGAATCACAATCTGATCCAGCAACGGACCTATCGCCAGTGGACTCTAATTTGCCAGAGAAAGATCCAATGGAGATGGGGCCAACCGTTGATACTGCGATCGACTTGCACGCCAACCAAGTTGGTGAGAAATCAACAGAGCTCAGTTTGGCGACCGGGAAGGCCGATATGTTCGGCAGCCTTGAATCTTCTGGAGATGTCGATACGTTTCGTTTTACTCCTGATTTTGACGGCTCAATGGATTTATTGTTGGCCGATGTATCGCCCGAGAGCGACCTGGATTTGAATGTATCGGTTTACGATAACAAAGGACAATCGATTCTTGACGGCGCGACCAATGAATTCGTTAAACTCAGCTTCGGCGTTGAAGCCGATTCACAATACTACGTCAGTCTTTCTGCCGACCCAGGCCAAACCGGCGACTACGCGATGGTCGCCAACTTTAATCTGGCGCCGGAGCCTGCCGACGATCATGCCGATGGCATCGGAAACGACGCGACAGCTCTGGTTTTCAATAATGATTCGTGGACCGCGACCGGAAGTTTGGAAACAGGCGTCGACCAAGATGCGTTTCGATTGACGGCAGATTGCAGTCAACCGTTAAAACTTTCATTGAACGCCGATAGCCAAAGCCATCAATCGGTCGCCCAGATTTCAGTGTTTGATGATCGCGGCGATTTGTTAGTCCAAGGCAACACCAACGATGGCGTCGACCTCGTATTTGATGCGGTCCAAGGAATTGAGTACCAAATCCTGGTCGACTCGATCAACGACGTTGCCCTGACGTATGAACTGACTGCAAAACCACTGACCGATCCCATCACCGAGGGCGAGGATTCAGTGCTTGCCACGACAATAGGAAGTTGCAATGAATCCCTGGCTGGATGCGGCAACGAGTCGGATCCAATTGACCGGATCTTTTCCGAAATCGGCGAAGCTCGGCCTCAGTTAAACTTCAGTTTCGACAGCATGATGAATGAACTGGAAGCCGAATCATCGAGTCTCTTGAAATTCGCTCGCCGCATCTAGCCATTGGGTTGGCCAGACTTAACTGGGTTTAAGTCGCTTGGTGAGAACAGGACGTTCTCATCTTTTCAATCCCCGATAACGACTTAACGCGATTCACCGAAAACACGTCGGACTCGATTCCGTTCGAATTCGACAAAACTGATTGAGTTGCTTTGGTTTGCAGGTTAGCCTGAACCCATTCGATTGCTATCCTCTTGGCGGTAGATCAATGGCTAATCCCAGATTTTTTGTTCTGAACGAGTTCAACGGCGAGCAGCACGGTCCTTATACCGTCGTTGAGTTGTGCGAAATGATCGAGAAGCGGAAACTCAAGAAAAAAACGCTCGTTGCCAAAGAGGGAAAAGCAGAATGGAATGAAGCGGGCATCTTATTGGCGAAGCTGTTCGAAAAAGTAGCACAAAAGAAACAAGCCGCCAAAGACCAAGCCCGCCAGGAAAAAGAAGAACGGTTGTCAGAGCGACGTCGAGTTCGTGACGACAGCCAACCATCGGATCCACCACCCATCGAAAACGAACCGACCTCTACTCCGACCATCGTCGAAACGCCCACCGTCGCACCTCAAATCGAAACGGCCACTCCCGTCAAACGACCGAGCTTGCTTGGCAGGCTTTTGCGCGGCCCTAAAGAAACGAAATACTGGGGATTCAAAATCGCCTCAATTCTGGTCAACGTCCTGATCGTGATTTCGATGATCGGAAGCGTGGGCGCAAGCCTTTTTATCTTGAGTACTCCGATCTGGATGCTCTTCGGTACAGAAAAACTGATCGAATCGCGCAGCTACTTGTTAATTACGATCTCCAGCATTCTATTGGCTGCAACATACTTGGCGTTCGGAGTTTTTATCGTTTGTTGGTATCTCTTTCTGCGCAACGTCATCGATTGGATGATCGACATTGAATCCCATTTGCGGCGACTAAGCGATCGACGCCCTGCAGAAACTGAATAAGCCGTTAACGAGAAGATCCACGCGTTTTTTTCGGGGTTGCACTGTCGGCCAAGCGATCCCAAACTTGGGTTGATGTTGGGACGAATTACGGTCCTTGTAAAATTGTCGGGTAAATCGCCGGCCAACAAAAAAAACTTGGAGACGGGATGAGTATCTTTGCTGGGTTTGACCCAATGCGCAATTCTCGATCCAGAGAACGCAAGCGCCGTGAGAAACAACGACGCCAGTTTTGGATGGGGTCGGTCATTGTCGTTTGGTTTATCTTAGTCTTAGCAATTTGCATTGGTGCAATGATCGGAATTTGCCATTGGCTTGGCATGCTTTAGCATTAATCTAGTGTTAAGAGTCGTAAAGTATTCGATACAGAAAATTAACGAAACAGAGCATTTGAAAATCAATAGACTCCGACTAAACTTTCCGCCTGTTAGTCGTGGCCAAGCGTGCTACTAAACTGACGTTACTCTTCAGACGATCCCAATGCCGCCTAACCCGTGGATTCCATTGGGAGTTTTTTATGCGCCATTTCGGATGCCCGTTCTCGTGGGACTAAACTGTTCGATGCATGCCAAACAAAACTGCTGATTTCGTTAGATAGTGAGTCCGGCATCCAAATGTTGGATGCATCGAGAAACAGGCCAGCAGCTTTAGCAACAGAAAAAATCCCAGCCCATTGATTGCAGAACGTTCTCAACGATTGTTTCTGGCAGTCAACCATTTGCTACACAAGCACAGTTTGCCGCCTCAAACCGAAATTGAACCGCGCGATTATGAAAGCATGAAAGCAAGTTTGGGCGTGAAATTGAAGAACGTCGTCTGGCAATAAGAAGTGGTCAGGGGCGGGATCGAACCGCCGACACATGGATTTTCAGTCCATTGCTCTACCAACTGAGCTACCTGACCCGATTGAGCGTTTAGGCTACAAAACGCGATTTCTCAAGATAACTCGATGAAAACAGCGATTTAGACGCAAAAATGTAGTTCATCAACAGCAAAACTGTCAATCGTTATACTCCAGAATATCTAAATTACTCGCTGTGAAAACGGCAAGCCTTTTTGATTAGGAGTTTTCGGGCGCGTTGACAATCGAATATGACGAATTTAGTATTAATAAAGCTTCCAACCTCGCTCAATTTCATTTTACAACGGATCCGGCACGTCCGTTGGTGTCAGATTACCCATAAACCATCACGGCACTCGTATGCGAGGAATTCATTTTTGGCGTTTCGGTTGGTTTTTGCCAATTGCCGTAGCCTGCATACTTTACGTCAATTCTGGCCAGATTTTTGCCCAGGAAAAGTACACCCCGAATCACCCTGACGTCAAACGTATGGTTGACCGCGCAATCAATGGGTTGACTGGTGATTCCATCAATAAGATGGGCAGTTCGTCTGGGCATATCACCTTCGCCGCACTAACGCTTGTCGAGGCCGCGAAAAGGTATGAAGCGGAAGTGCCCTCCGATCACCAGCTTGTTGAACGAGCCGTTGGCGTTATTAAACGCGACATTGATGCGAAAAAGTTTGACCCTTACAACGACAAACACGAACGCGAGCTTTACTATCCGTCGCTGGCCGTCATCCTGCTGTGTGATCTCGGCGTACAAAAGTATCGCAGCGAAATTGAAACCATTCTCGAGTTTATCGTCCAGCGCCAAACTCAGAGTGGGGGTTTTGCTTACCGAGGCAACATTCACCCGAGCAGCGGACTGACTCACGACGGGGATACATCGCAAACACAATTTGTTTGGTTGGCACTTTGGGTTGCCAAGAGCAGAGGCTTGGACATTGACGAACAAGTCGCCAATCGGTCATTGAAATGGTTGATGGATGGTAACAACGTCGGTGGTGGAACATGGGGCTATATCTATGACAACGGTCGAGCCGTAGTTGCCCCGAACTCGATGTCGATTCATATGGCTTCGTTGTCGACGGTATATCTGTTGGCAGATTTTTTAAATTTGAGCCCTAGAATTGCGCGGTCGACGGCGGAAGTTGCGTTTGATTCCGCAGCTGCATTGCCACCGTCGGTTTCAATCTATCGCGAAGGAGCGAGACGAAGGACGGTTGGCGCCGGATCGACACAGCGTGTTTCCGTCGGCGCCGGTCGCGTCAAAACGATCAAGGGTCGCGGCAACCAATTTGTCAAAGAAAATTTTCAAGTTCCGTTGCCTGCCAACTCGAACTACTGTCTGTTTGCTTTTGAGCGCTACGCGTATTTTCGCGAACAAAGTGAGGGTGCTGTGCGCGAGATTCCTGACTGGTACGACCAATGCGTGGAGCATTACAAGTCCATCCAAGATGAAAAATCCGGTTTGTTTCCTCGATCCGGCAACATCGAAAGCGAGTTTCGAGCGACCTGCTTTGCGGTCCTGTTTTTGGTTCGTTCCACCGAAATTTTGGTTCCGCCTCCTGGACAAGGTAATTTAAATGGCGGCGTCACATTGGCTGAAAACACCAGATTGGAAATCCTCCCAGGCGGACGAATGAAGGCCTTCAGTGCGGTCAAAGGCTTGGACGACGTGATGCAACTGCTGGACAGTGATGATATTGATGAACAACAATTCCAATTGGTGCAGGAATCGCTCGCCAAGTCCGTGGCCCAACTCACTGGAGACTCGACGAAGACTCGTCGTCAACATCTCAATTACATGCGCGGTTTGGTCTCGAATCGAAACTACTATAAGCGTCTGATTGCCGTGAAACTCTTGGCTCGGCAGCAAGACATGGACAATGTTCCGGCATTGATCTATGCCCTCGGGGACCCGAACCTGCGAGTTTGTCGCGAAGCCCATAACGGTCTTCGATTGATCAGTCGCAAACTAGATTCGATCACGATTTCTGACGACGCGGGTTATGCCGAATACCAGGCCGTTAAAAATAAATGGACGGAGTGGTTCTTGAAAATTCGTCCCGGAGCGGAACTGCTTGATTAAGTTGAATCAATGAGCAAAAGTATAAACGACATACAAATTGAAACTAAAGTTTCCTCGTACGATATGGTCAACGCGTTCTTGATCTCGTCGATTACGGTCGTTGGTACATTGGTAACGATCTTGTTTCTGATTTGGTTGACGATGTTACTAAACAATCGTCCACCGGCCCCGTCCAATTTTATCGTTGACCCGTCGTTTGGGGATCAAAAACCTGAAGGCGTCGCCGACGATGTTCATGAACCGGGGGTCGAAGAGTTTCCCGAAGTGGAAACACCACAACTTGCCGACGCTTTGGAAGCATTGACCGAGGCCGTTTCGTCAGTCAAAGCCAACCGTGAAGCACGCGACGGCGACGCCGCTGAAATGGGGAAGGGCGGAGGCTTTGGATCGCGCGATGGTGGTCCAGGCAACGGAAATTTCCGCGGCGTTCCCGAACATAAACGTTGGAAAATTGAATACGACACGCCAGACATCACTAATTACGCCAACCAACTGAGCTTCTTCAACATTGATATTGGATTGATTACTAACGGTACCAATGAAGTGTTGCGATTGCGGCAACCGGGCCCGGGAGGCCAAATCATTACCTCGTCTCGTAAAGAGGAAAACGATTCGCGAAGCTTGTATTTTATTCACGAAAAAATCCAACTTCGCCGTTGGGACGAGCGGCTATTCAATCAGGCCCGTTCGGTCGACATGAATAATCGATTTACGGTTCAGTTTTACCCGTCAGCCACGCGACAACTCTTGCGAAATGCCGAGGGCCAGTTCTTGCAAAACGCCGGCAAGAACCTTGAAGACGTGCGGCGCACGCGTTTCAAAGTCGTTGAGACTGGGAACGGGTATGAATTTCAAATCAAGTCGGTGGACTATCAATAGGGCGGTGACGGAACGATGATCGACAAAGATTTTTCTCGACCGATTGAAACCAAAGTTTCGACCTACGATTCGGTAAACGCTTTCCTGATTTCGTCCCTCTTGCTGGCGGCGACGGCGGTGATCTTGATGTTTCTGGTTTGGATTACGATGCAGCCGTCAGGGTCATTCGTCTCACAAGCTCAACAACCAACTTATATCCCTGTTACTCAAGCGGTCTCCAACGACGTTAAAATTGAACTTACTCGTTCCGATCAACCCACGACGCAAGAACAATTGGATTCCGTCGTGAAGGCCGTCTCAAACGTCGAGCGTCGGATCAAGGCCACTCCATCGTTTCGAGCAGGGGGTTCGTCGCCCGACACTCGATTAGACAGCCCCACACATCCAGCCATCCAGCCAGAGTATAAGCGCTGGAAATTGGAATACGATGTCGTTGATGTTGGGGCGTATAAAAAACAGCTTGACTTTTTCGATATCGCTCTCGGTGTCATCGCCAAACAAACCAACGAGTTATGGCGGTTAAGAAGTCTTGATTCCGCAACACAATTGATCGACTCGGATCGAGCGGCTGAAAACGCCTCCAAGTCCTTGTACTTTGTGCACGAATCCGCGCAGCTTCGATCGTGGGACCAAAAGCTGGTCGCGTCTCAACAAATTAGTTTGAATGACTGTTTCACGGTTCAATTTATCCCCGAATCAACCCGATCACTGCTGCGAGCGACCGAGCGTCAACATTTGAATAAAGTAGGAAAAACGTTGACACAAGTTCGCACAACGCGGTTCAAAATTGTTCGATCAGGCAATGGATTTGCGTTCGAAGTTTCTGACATGGAGTTCCATTGACCCCAGATCGAGACTCTTGACAACAAAACGACTGAATCTTGCATACGATTCGCGACTAGCGCAATCATAATGAACGGTTCGGAATTGAAACACAACTGAGACACTTCTTAATAAAACAGCAGCAAAAAAGGTAACGATGGATACTATATTTTGGCTCGTCGGAAACGTGATCTATGTCATTTTGGGCATGGTCGCTCTCTGGGGAGCGTATTGCGTGGTGATGGTTTTTACTCGTGTTCGTCAAAAGCAATTTCAATCGGAAGAACAGCAAACGGTTTTTTTGGAAGCCGTCGAAGAACCATTGAGCCGTGGCGACTATGACGGTGCGAGCGACGTTTGCGAAGGCGATCGTCGTGCGACTTGCCAATTAGCTCAATTGGCCGTTCGCAACCGGGGCTTAGGCTTCATGAAAGTCAAAAAGTTGGTCGCCGATCGTTTCCAACGCGACGTCCTGCAAGATCTCGAGTATCGGTTGAGCTGGGTTTACACGGTCATCAAAGCAGCTCCGATGATCGGACTGTTAGGAACGGTCATTGGTATGATGGGCGCTTTTGCCAAACTGGCGGTTCCCAATAAAGCCGTTGACCCATCTCAACTTGCGTTGGACATTCAATTTGCCTTGATTACCACGGCATGTGGTTTGGCGATCGCCATTCCGTTGGTCCTGGCGACCGCGTACATCAATGTCGAAATTCGCAAAATGGAAGACTTGGTTTCTTACGGGCTGAATCAGTTCTTGGAAATCTTCAAGGAAGCCACGATCCGTCACCCGGTCAGCTCTTAAGTTTCGTATTTGAAAGGTATGGCTGATTATGAGCACGATGGAGAACATCGATGTCGATATCCGTCCTCGGAAAACAAAAACCGAGGATGCGGATCTAGACATCACGCCAATGATCGACATCACGTTTTTGCTGTTAGCTTTCTTCGTTGTTGTTTCGAAGATGGATGCGCAAATCCCGGTGCAAATGCCCAAAGCCGCCAGCGGCAGTTCGATCGCGGAAGAGAACTGCGTGATTTTCGTGGTAACGACGGAATCGCCAGGTGGTCCGTCCAAGATTTATAAGGGTCAATCGCCGGACGAATCCAACTTGATCAAGGTTCAAGGTGCTTTGGATATCGAATCCGAGGTCGCTGAATACGTGGAAAACGAAATCTCGAACCGACCAACGGTTGAGGCGATCTTGATCAAAGGCGATGGTAACGCGCGGACCGGAGACATCGAAACGATTAAACGCGGGGTCGCGCGTTCGGAATTGGCCAAAGAGCGGAAACTCTATTTCGGCGTTGAGGAGGAGTAAAAATATGAGCAGCCAAGTTGACGCAAAAGATTCCAATCCGGAGTTTGGCTTGACGGCGCCTGGCAGATTCAGTGACGAAGCTTCAACCCACATGCGCGATCCGCAGCCTGCTCGTACTTCGGGTAACGATCGCAACCGAAATCGGGATAGCGATTCAGGTACCGGCGGTGGCGGCGGTGGAAACTGGAAAGGATTTCAAGACGAGGAAGTCGATCCCGATCCGGGCGTGGATTTTGGCGCGGGCAAAGACATCCCCGAAGACGAATTGGACATGACGCCCATGGTCGATGTGACGTTTTTGTTGCTGATCTTCTTCATGGTGACCGCTTCGTTCACGCTGCGAAAATCATTTGAGCAAGCCCACTCCCAAGTCGACGATCCCAGCACCAATGCGACCAATGAAGACAACAACGACGATTTTGTCGAGGTCATCATTGACCAAACCAATACATTTTACATTCGTACTCGTGACACCGAAGAAATCGAAGCACCAAGCGATCGCGAAATGCGTGACGTCCTTCGAGAAGCCAAAAACATCGCCGGAGCGGAACGTTTAATTATCCGTGCCCACGTTGACGCGCTCCATAGCAAAGTGGTGAAAGTGCTAGACACCGCCAATGCCGTTGGCATGGAGCGGATCGAAACCGTCGTAACCGAAGAGGATTACTGACGACAAAGTTTTGCGGTACTGACAAATCAAAAATCCATTATTGAAATTTAGATACTCATGACACCTGAGTCACTTTTAGACAAACTGGAATCGCTCGACAAAATCGATCCCAAAATCCTTGGCAAGCTGCGCCGCCAGTCTCAGAAACCGGAAACGAACATCACGATCAAGAAGATCCTGTCTTTTCTAATCAAAAACGAGATACTCACTAAGGATGAAGCAGTCGAGATCAAGCGTGAGCTAAAACTCGAGACTAAACTCAAATATTCGGAGGGCCGAAACACGGACGACTTGATGGCTGGCGTCGTCGAAACTGTGCCACCGCCAGAGGAAGAAGTCGAAGTCGCCGAATATGATGAACCCGTAGAAGAGGACTTGCTGGATTCGCCAACAGAAATCGTTGGCGTCGGTGCGTCACCCGATATGGATCAAGCGACTTTGATGGCAGCCGAGCCACAAGATTTCTTGTCACAACCATTGGACCCAATTGCCGATCCCATGGCTTCATCATGGGAATCAGCAGCAACCGGCCCCAGCACAACTCGTTCCAAACGCGGTTTTGATGGGAAATTGGACTCCAGCGACCAGTGGGCGACAAAGTGGGTATTCATTGGTTTTGGCGTGCTCGGTTTGCTGCTAGTCGCCGGTACATTGCTGACCTTCGTACTCTCGATGATTACTGCGGTGGATCGCTTTGACGCGGCGGTGAAAAGTTTCGAAGACGGTACCTATGGTGATGCAATCAAAAAGTTTGACGAGTTTTTGGAAAAACATGGCAACCACGAAAAAGCTCCAATCGCGAGGGTGACACGGGTTCAAGCTTTGTTGGCAGAAACATTCAAACAGAAGAACTGGGACGAAACCGTTGCGCGGGCAGAGAAATGGTTACCGCCATTGATCGAAGACGAAGACATCGATTTAGAAACGATTCGGCAAGACTTAGGTGTGATTCTACCCAACACAACTTTGGCGATGGCGAAGCGCGCCACCAAACAGGACTCCAAACCAGCTTTGATCGAACAACTGGCAAAGGCCAAAAACGCCAAGAAGCTGATTGATGACCCGGTTTATATTCCCAATAGTCGACGAAAACAGGCTCAGATCGCAGACCTGTTAGAGAAAATCGATGAAGAAATCGCTAAAGGCGACATCTTGATAAAGAAACAAGACGACTTTGAGTCGGCATTGTCTGAGATTGTGTCATTGCGTGATCAGGGCCAAACCGACCAAGCGTTCTCCGTCTACAACAATTTGATTCGCGCTTATGGCGACTTACGTTCCAATGAGCAATTGCAGAACGAAATGAAACAAGTGAGCCAGTTAGAAGCTCAACTGGTGAAAACTATCGATTCGAGTATTTCGCCTGCTCAAAACGATCGCCCCAGCGCTATTGCTTCCAGTATCATCCTCGCATCGAAAACGGGCACACCCATTGAATCACTTCAAGGACAAGTGCTCCCCATTTTGGCCGATGGTTCGGTTTACGGACTGGACGCCGGGGACGGTTCGATTCGTTGGCGACGATTTGTCGGTTACCAGACTTTCATACAACCCGTCGCTACGGAATCCGATACGGTTTTGGTTTCCGACCAATTGCATAACGATCTGCTGCTGGTAAACACCGACGACGGTCAAGTCGTTTGGCGCACTGAATTTGGCGAGACCTTTTTGACACCTCAAGTCAATGAAGACGCGATTTTCCTGACAGCGGAAAGCGGCAATTTGTTTCGCATCAATCCCGCGGATGGTTCCATTCAAGCGTCCGTCAAGATACCCCAGAACGCCAGCGTTCCTATGGTCCGGTTTGCTCGTCAAAAATTAATCTTGCAACCGGGCAATTACTCGAACTTGTACATTTTAAACGAAGAAGATTTAACGTGTCAGGATGTCATTTATCTTGGGCATCAACCTGGAAGCATTTTTGCGACACCTGTGGTTTGGAAGAATTATGTGTTGATTTGTGTCAACGTATCAGGTGCATGTGATCTCTACGTTTTGCGTTATAACGCTGAATCGAAGAAAATGGAGATGACTCCGCAGCGGATTCGCCCCCTGACTCGCGGTCTTGTCAATTCGGCGCCGACGCGATTCGGACGGTTCATGGTTGTCAACTCCGAAGATGGCGACCTGAAAATTCTGCAAATCGATTCCGCGAACGAAACCAATCCGGTCAGCATTCTCGATGCGGAAAAGTTTGAGAACCGAGACAATGCCCGAACCTATTTGGCAACTGCTGGTAGTCAGTTGTGGGTGGCGTCCAACGGAATCATGCGTTACAAGGTCAGTCGTTCATTGGGAGCATTTGACCGACAAGTCATTGCCAATTCGGACGATACATTTATCGGCCCGCTTTTCAAAATTGGTGAGTCGTTGATTCACGTTCGCAAACGTTCGGGTTCTAGCATGACCAGCGTCTCGGCGGTTGACGGCACAACCCTTCAACAGACTTGGAGAACAGACTTGGGCGGCCCGCTAGCCGGCCCACCAATGGTCATTGGGGATCAGATATTTGCCGTTTCTTCGCAGGGCGGGCTGTATTCCATTCCGGCAAACAGCACGACAAATCAAGCGGTTTCCGATGAAGTAAAGTCGAGCAATATCGTGCAAAACTTACTGTTCGACGAGACGATTGAATTGGCCAACGGCAATCGCGTTTGCGTGGGCCCGACCGGCCGTGCAGACCTATTGTTTGTCGACCCCCAAAATCGTTCGAGCAAGTTGGTACGTCTTCCCAAACCGGCGGACGAAGCTGCTTGCCGCCCCATTTCGATTGAAAACGACTTGATCGTTGCGTCTGCCCAAGGGCAAGTCAATCGCGTTGACCCGTCAAACGCGAAGGTTATCGGAACTCCATTTTTGCCACCGGTAACGCCAGGAGAAAAAATCCCTTGGAAACGACCGGCCAAACTGGCAGACAATCGCTTCGTGATCGGTGCCAACAAAAGTCTGTATTTGATTGATGCCGCGAACAACAAAGTATTGAACCATGTCGCTCAACTCGATATCGCGGACGTCATTAAGTCTCCATTGATATCGGCGGATAACCAAGTGTTTGGCGTTTTTCAATCAAAAGACGGTGACAAAGTTCTTAGCTTCGACGTTCAGAGCACCGAACTAACCGCCAACGGCTCTGCGGGACTTGCGCATGCCCTAAAAGGTGGGCCTTGGCTGGTTGGTGATCGCCTATTGGTTCGACTCGCGGACAACAGCCTTGTTTGTTTCGATACTCGTTTGACTCAAAATTGGGCGGCCAGTTTGCCTGGCGACTCTTTGGCTGCTACGCCCGTTGCTGATGGCAACCTGATCAAGTTGTTTTTTGGGAATGGCAAAATCGTTTCGCTCGACGCGTCGAACGGGAATATTGAATCCGAATTTGCAATCGAACAACCGATCGTTCATCGCCCCGTGACCGTCGATGGTGGCTCCCTGTTTGCAGGCTCCGACGGCACGATTCACAAAGTAGATATTCAGTAAACATTGAAAATGGAAACCACAATGCGTTTGATCACCCGCTGTATATTTGATCATTGTGTTGCCATCACGATGTTATTGATGGTCGTCGGGCAATCTGCAACCAATGGACAGGAAGCCGCCTGGAAAAAGGTGCCAATTATCGAGCAGGAGCCGTTTGATCTGATTCAACTCGACGAACGGAATAAGAATGTAGTTCTTCAAATCCGCCCCCTCGACAATCCAATTCCAGAACCCATTCCCGCAGACGGATACCTGGTATTCGAGGCTCCGAAACTGAGCGATGAAAGACTTGAAGTCCCGTATCAAGCAATCATCAAATACCGTTCTTATATCCAGTTGCTGCAAGAAGAAGCCAACGAACATATCCGCAAGGAAGAATTTGGCCAAGCATTCCGCAATCTGATTTACATTTATGATCATGGCGGCAAAAACGATCCGAGAGTTCAACGCACCATTCAAAACTTGTTGTTCCGCGACGGTACAAAAAATTACTTGGACGGGAGTTTTGAGCTTGCCTTGACCATTTTCCAGGACATTTATGAGCGCGATCCTAATTTTGAAGTCGAAGGAATCAGCAAGCGCCCCATCGACCTAATCTTGGATTCACAAGACAAGAACATTTTGTCAAAGTTCAACGCCGGCAAGTTTGCACTTGTCCGTGCCGCCATCGACGCGATGGAATTGCGTTATGGAGACGCGGCAAAACCGATTGCTGACAAATGGAGACGGCGGCTACTGGACCGCAGCAACGAAATGCTCGCCGAAGCCCGGCAGATTGCCAGTCAAGGTAACGGAAAACTGGCGCACCTCAATGCACGAAGAGCAAATAGCGTGTTGCCTGGTCGTCCAGAAGCGAAGCAGTTGTTTCAAGAGATCGTTCAGCAATTCCCGATCGTTTTTGTTGGGGTCAGCGAACGAGTGGAAGAAAGCAATCCCCTTTCGCTCGACAATTGGGGCGCACGTCGGATCGGCAAACTGACGCAACGAAGCGTGGTTGAATTTAAAGGCCCGGGGGATGACGGCGGCAAGTACGAGTTCATAAATGGTTCCATAAAACAGCTTGACGATGATGGATTTATTTTTCGTTTTACAATCGAACCCGAGAAAAGCACCGATTCAGCACCGCCGTTTGATGCTTATGAGTTTTCCCGGCGACTGATTGCCAGGGGAACCGTCGGCAACGAAGAGTATCACGTCCCATTCGCGAAAATCGTCCATACGATCGAAATCGAAGACGAATTCAATATTGTGATCAAGCTGAGCCGAGCGTTCGTGCGGCCCGAAGCGCTGTTCCAATTCCTTTACGATTCGCCTGTCCCCAATGGTCCGTACGTGATGACCGAAAAAAATGACGAGGTCATGGTGTTTGAGCGAAACGAACGCTACGAATCCCCAGTAAACGCACAAAACCCACAAATCATTGAATGGCAGTTGCCTTCGTCGTCCCAGGCCGTGGACGCATTGATCAATGGTGAAATTGACGTTGTCGATCGGATTTCACTTTCTGACATCAGTCGACTGCAAGCTGACGCTGCCATTAAAGTTGGATCCTATATCGTCCCGACCGTGCACATGTTGGTGCCCAATCAACGCAATGAATTCATGTCGGATCGTACGTTTCGCAATGGCCTTAAACAGGGACTCAATCGTGAGTTAATCCTCAAAGAGATTATTTGTGGCGGACAGGAAATCAGCGGCTGTGAACTGTTGAGCGGACCGTTTCCCGTTGGTACCGAGGAGAACGACCAAGTTTCTTATGGATACAACATTAGTGTTGTACCTCAACCGTTCAATGACTTGTTGGGCATGGTATTAACGCAAGTCGTGCTTGAAACTCGCAAGACAATGCTGATGAAACAAGGAGAAGAAAATCCGTCTCTTGAATTCCCAACCATCGTCCTCGCTCACACCTCCGACGAAATCGCCGAAACGGCCAGTTTGAACATCCAGCAAATGTGGGAAGCAATGGGGTTGAGTGTTGTGCTGCGGAAACTCGATGTCGGGCAAACGATTCCTAACGATGACGATTGGGATTTCTTGTACTATGCGATATCGATGGAAGAGCCATTGACCAACGCCGAATTGTTGTTTGGGCGAGATGGCGTGGTTGAAACGGTGAGCGCACCTATTGAACAAAACATGCAAAAGCTCGGTTATTCCCAAAGTTGGCAAATGGCCGGTAAGACCTTGAGAAGACTGCATCGGCAAGCCGCCAACGATTTAGCAGTGATTCCGTTGTGGCAAATCCAGGACCATTTCGCTTATCGTAAAAATTTGACGGGCATTGGTAAAAACCCTGTTCATTTGTACGAGAATGTTGAATTTTGGCGTATTCGATCGGAAGCTAAGGAAGATTGAGTTGAACATTTTTCATCATACCCCCGCGCAAGTTTTTAACCTGAAATGCTGCCAACGGATTTTCGCATCCTGGCTCGTGACGATATTGATTGTTGCCGAGACATCGGCCAATGACGATTTCATCTTGCCCTGGGAATCGCGGCCTTATCAAGTTCAGGTTTGGACATGCAGCGATGATTCACCGGAGATCGCTGCGGTTTTGCCGGCTGTTAACCGGCAGATCATACGCCGGGCAGAATTGCTTGATCCCAGCGGATGGAACTTAAAGATTGCGCCAGCTCCAACACAGCTTCAAGTGCCCCTATTGGAAGCCATTGAAGATAAAGAAAAGCTGGCGAGTTTGATTGCGACGGATATCACCGAACCATTCGACAAACTAATCGTGATCGGTTTAGTACGTCGGCACGGGGCAATCCAGTATCGCGTTCGCGAGTACGACACGCAAACCGGCCAGTGGGGCGCCATGTTTGAGCGGTCTTGTGCACAGAGTCGAGACCTAGCTTCGGGTTTGATCGCTGCCATCCAACGGGTCTTCATGCCGCTTGCTCGAATTGATCGAGTTACCGATCAGGGCCAAGTCTTTATTCGAGCTCGAGCTGTCAATTCCTGCCAACAGAGCGACGTATTTGAACTCAATTCACCACCAACGCCGATTGAAAACTCACCCGCTTGGATTCGCCCGCAAGATCGTTTTTTGCCGGTCATTCGCAAAGTCGATCGCAACGGCGACCTCGCCGAATTAGAACCTATACCATTTACCTATTTGACGGTTGAATCTCCGGTCGGTTCTCGTATGGAGTGTAAGTTACATTCACGACAACGGGCCGTTTTAGGAGGACGCAGTAGCAAGCGCGCCCAGAAGTTAGCACTGGTCATTCGACCACCTGAATCGTCCACGCAATTGAAACTGGTTTCACGTGACTCCGACCAACGACCCTTGAGCGGTTACGAGATTTTCTCGCGACCGCCCGGAGCTACAAAAGAAGATAAATCAGAGTTCCTTGGACTGACGGACTGGCGTGGGATGATCGAGATCCCCCCCACCCAAGAAGGGTTGCGACTTGTTTATGTCAAACGCGGCTCACGTCCGCTAATGAAATTGCCGATCATTCCAGGGTTGTATGATGAATTAGAAACGCCAGTTCCCGACGATGAAGCGCGGCTGAATGCCGAAGGGATCGCCAATGGTTTTCAAATCGAAATCCTCAATTTGGTCGCCCAGCGCGAGTTGTTCCAATCGCAAATCAAGGCGGCATTGGACAAGAGCCAGATCGTTCAGGCCCGTGAATTGCTCGAACAGTTTCAAAAACTCGAATCCGGTCAGAACTTAAAAATCCGATTGGCTGATGAAGAAACACGTTTACGAAATTCGACGTTGAATCAACGCGAGACCGACCGAATCGTGAAGATGTTTCGACAACTCAATGGCCTGGTTAGCAAAACGATTCGGGCGTCGCTCGAATCAGAGTTGCAAGGTATGATTCAAAAAGCAAAATAGAAATCGTCTGCTTGCTGGACAATCTATAACATCGTTACAACCGGACCATTGCTGGGTTCGTTTTCCAACCTAAGTTGCCATTGCCTGCAACGAAAACCTACAATTTCAAGTTAGTTTTCACCGGTTGTAATCCGTTTCGAGTCTGCCATGAATCGTTTGGTCATTATCATGCTTTGCGTTTGCGGAGCTGTGGTATGCGCGTTTCTAGCCTACCTCGGATACCAACAACAACTTGCCGAACAAAAAACGGCTGACGCACCGCCACCAGAATTCACGTGCAAATCTCTGCTTGAATCCATCCCACAGGACACATACACCTTTACCTTGATTGACTTTCAACCGGGCAAACACTTTTTTCCAGAAGACCTAGATGATGACGGGGTTTGGGACCGAGTGATCGTTCCGGTGTTTCCCAGTGAACTAAAAAAGTTGGGGCGGAACTATCGGGCAATTCTATTGGTCGTTGCTGACACCCCGAACAAAGACGCCTTTTTTGAGAAAATAAACTCCCCGCGAATCGAAGCCAATTACTGGTTTACATCTCAAAAACTAGACGCCAATGCATACAATCGCTTGGCTGAGAAGTATTCCAGTATGGACTTTGCCCGCAGCCTCGTCTTGCACAGTGGCTTTCCGAAATCCAATAGCTCGTTTGGCAAGATATTGTTGTGGGCGGCGATGACAGGATTCGGATTATCTTTATCAATCCTGGGATGGCAGTCATTGCGCCTATTGATTTCCGGAATTCGTAGCGAATCGCAGGATGACGATGATGACGAAGAGCGAATCACAAATCGAGCCGGCCTGCCAACAAAACTTGATCAAGCTCTTGAGTCTCAAAGACTGATGCGAGAGTAAATAGAACAACCCCGGTTTGCGTCAGCTTGGAATAAGCCACGGTTGTGAAACCGTGGCAAGGTTTACGATCTGACATTGGCCCACTGGGGCAGGCGCGTTTCGTGACGCCAACACATTCAATTGGTTTTGCGGTGACGACGTTGCTTGAATTTCTTATCCAATAAATGCGGATTGGAAGTACTGAACCGTCGCGTTGGTCATTTTAGCCACCTGTGGCAACCACAATTGCCACGATACGACGATGCCCATTAACCCACATGCGATCGCAAATTGCGCCAATGAAAATAGGTCTTGCCGCTTTTTAGCCAATCGCTCTTCTTCCTTCTCAATTGCAACCGCTTCAAGCCAGTACTTTTCGCTCATCATTTGAGGCATATGTGACTCCCTTACCAGTTAGAAATGTGATTCACAGAACTCGATTGCAAAATGTAAGCCAAACAGAAAATAAGGTTGAATTCAGGCGTTTCACACCAACTCAGATTGAAATGTTGTCAAAATTCAACAACATGTAGCGTTCCCGAGACAATCGCGTAAATCGAAGACGTCACGCGCTTCGCGATAAGTACCGATGCGATGAAAACCCGATACGGATTTAAAATCAAAAATGACGCAAAACTTGAAGGTGGGCTTAGCACAAATTTCACCCGTTTGGCTAAATCGTGAAGCAACGATCGAAAAAGTCGTTGCCTGGACTCAAACAGCGGCCGATGCCGGCTGTCAATTGGTGGCATTTGGTGAAACACTCGTTCCCGGATACCCGTTTTGGCTGTCCAACACTGACGGCGCGCGTTTCGAATCAGAGGTGCAAAAGGAAATTCACTCGTGTTATTTGGATCAGGCCGTTTGCATCGAATCGGGGCACCTAGATCCAATCGCGGAGGTTGCCAAGTCGAACGAAATTGAAGTCATGGTGGGTTGTTACGAACGACCTCAAGACCGAGGCGGTCATACGGGGTACGCTTCGTTAGTCCGTGTCAGCCGATCTGGAGTGGTCGAAAACGTCCATCGCAAATTAGTTCCGACTTACGAAGAGCGTTTGGCATGGGGGCACGGCGATGGGCATGGATTGCGAGTTTTCCCCCTTGGGAAGTTTACCGTTGGCGGACTCAATTGTTGGGAAAATTGGATGCCTTTAGCACGGGCGTCGCTGCATGCCCAAGGCGAAGACTTGCATGTCGCAATTTGGCCGGGCTCACGCAGAAATACGGAAAACAACACGCCGTTCGTCGCGTTTGAATCGCGCTCGTTCGTGCTCAGTGTTTCGGGTGTGCTATCTAAAACTGACATTCCAGATTCTTTTCCGCATCGAGAACTTGTCATTTCCGCCAGCCCCGAAGTCTTCTCCGACGGCGGAACATGTATTGCCGGACCCGATGGACAATGGATCGTCGAACCCGTCAATTCGGACGAACAATTGGTGGAGGCTGAGTTGGATCACAACTTTGTATTGCGTGAACGACAGAATTTCGACCCCAGCGGGCATTATTCCCGCCCCGACGTCACCAAGTTGCACGTCAACCGAACACGTCAAGCTACCGTCGAATTCGAATAAGAACACTATCGTGCCAGTGTGACTGGAGCCTTTTGCTGAGCATCGCGCTCGGCTTCAAGTCCTTCGACAATCACGGTCAGTAGTTCTTCGGGAGAAACCGGCTTCAGTAGGTACCGGAATACCTTCGACTGATTGATCGCAACTTCCATGCTGGGCACACTCGGTTGCCCAGTCAAAATGATGCGGACAGCGTTTGGGAAATACTCCGCCACCCATGCCAGTAGTTCAGTGCCTCGGCACCCCTTCATACATTCATCCGATACCACGACGTCGATTTTCGATCGCTTGAGCGCGTCTTTAGCTTCTTCTGCAGACTGCGCGGTAAATACATTTATTTTGTGCTTGCGAAATACACGTTGATATCCGTGCAAGATGTTGATGTCGTCGTCGACGATCAAAATTACAGGCATGTGAGATTCCATTTTGCTGCTCATCGCTTGAATTTGAAACTGGGATCAGGCCGTGACAGCCGCTTCTTTCTCAACGTCGTTTCGAACCCGAATAGGCTCGGTGATTTTCCGGTTTGCCTTCTTGAAGTTCTGGAGTCGGAAGATCAAAGACTCAGTGACTTCTTGCCCCTTGGTCACCACGAGGATCTCGTCCGAATCATAAATATCCTCATCGAGTACCATTCCTGGTTGCAATTCGTCGATCAACAAGCTGCGGACTTCGTAATTCTCGGCCACCGCATTGTTAAGAGCGCGAGTCCAATCCTCGCGGTCGCCAAAACGCGGCAGTTTTCTGACTTCTGCGACGGCGTCCGAAGGCGCATGGTTCGTCGAAAAAGCGTCGTAGGTTAGCACTAAATCGAGTAAGTCTGCAGCACACTGAACTGGGTCATCCCGGTCACTTGCTGCTGCTTCGCTCGGTTTTCGCGATATGATTTCACCGACCAATTCAAGCCGTGGAATTCGACCAACCAATTGCGCCGCGACGATGGGGTGTTCTTCCATCATCTTCGCTTGTTCCTCAGTCAGTGGTTCGTTCGCATAAGATTTTTCTAGCACCTCTACTGGCACCGTCGCACGCCCAACTTGTGCGAATGTGGCTGCCATTTCAATCTGCCAGCCTGACTTGAGCCCCAATGTCTTGCACATCGACTTGACAACGCTACGAACTCGATTGGCACGTCCGAATGCCGTTGGATTGAGCAGCGACAACACGTCGGTCATCAATTCGATACTTCCTTTGAGCGTATGCTCAAGGACTTCTTTTTCGGCGCGCACTAAACGATGATGCTCCAGCGCATCATTGATCGCGGTTTCCAATTCGACGGGATCGCATGGCTTACTGATAAACCGGAATACCGCACCATCGTTGACCGCGTCGGTGGCCGTTTTTTGGTCTGCATTTCCGGTCAACATGATTCGAGTTGTATCGCAGCATACTTCGCGAACATGGCAAAGCAATTGCAAGCCATTGAAATCTGGCATTTGCATATCGGAAACGATAACCGCAAACTCTTCGCCGGCATCGATCAAATCCCGAGCAACCACGCCTCCTTCGGCGAACTTCATATCGAATTTTTTTCGAAGTTGACGTCTTAAACCTTGCAATAGATTCGCGTCGTCGTCAACGATCAATACTTTTTCTGACATCACTATACTCCTGTTAACACCGCAGAATCTTCGGCACTGCTAGATACTTGGATGGGCAACTGGATTCTGAACGTTGTCCCCACTCCAACTTCAGATTCGAGCTTTATTTTTCCACCGTGTGTCTCCACAACGATGGAGTGGGTAATGGAAAGGCCTTGGCCAGTTCCTTTGCCGACCGGTTTGGTCGTAAAAAACGGATCAAATACTCGATTGATTTGATCGGCTGGAATACCGCAACCATTGTCCGATATTTCGAGTTCAACCGTGTCGCCAAGACTTTTGGTCGATATTCGAATCACGCCTTGGTGGTCGGTCTCCGTTTCCATCCGCTTGCCAATCGCATGGGCACCGTTGACCACTAAATTCAACCATGCTTGATTCAATTTGCTGGGATAGCCGAAACACGACGGTAGATCTTCCTCCAAATCCAGATCAATTTCCGCCACATACTTCCATTCATTTTTCGATACATCGACCGTGCTTTGGATCGAGTCGTTCAGGTTAAATTCGGTAATGCTGGTTTCTCCAGGATGAGAGAACACCTTCATCGCCTGAACGATTTTCGATACGCGTTCGGCACCTACGATCGTCTGTTCAATCGCCTGAGGAACTTCTTCCAATGTAAAATCTAGGTCCGCTTCCTCGTATTCAGTTTCGATCGTTGCAATCAAGGAATCTGCATCGCCTTGGTTTTGTACGCACGCAATGAGATCTTGATATCGCCGTAGCAAACTCTCAATGTCGGCAAACGCTTCCTTTAAAAACCGAGTGTTGTCGCTGACGTATTGCATTGGTGAATTGATCTCATGAGCGATTCCAGCCGCCATTTGACCAATCGATTCCATTTTTCGAGCAATTTCTAACTGCGATTCCATCAACTTGCTCTTGGTTCGATCACGAACAATAACGATCATCGAACTCGAATCGTCTCCAACGGTCTTGCTAGTGGTTACTTCCACGATCGTTTTTTCACCAGCAATCGTGGTTTTGTATTCTTTCGGATCTTGTCGCGTTTCTTCAGAGTCCATGAACCGCCTCATCGCTGTGGGATCCAAGTCGTCGATCAAATGGAAAAACGGCTGTCCGATAACTGCTTTTGCACTCGTTTTGAAAATTCGTTCCGCAGAAGGATTGAATGAAACGACACAGAAACCGAAGTCAAGCGTCACAATCCCTTCCGCCGCGCTATCAACGATCGCTTGAATTCTTACGTTCTGAGCGTGCAGCACTTTGGCGGCCGATTCAATCGCCACTTTGGATTCGTGCAGTTGCAGACTCTTATTTTCGAGTATCGACTCAGCTTCGCGCCTTGCCGCTTGCTCTCTTTCGAGTTTCCGAGATAACAGTTTCACTTCATCCATCTGCGCATTCCTTAGACTTCAGCGAATCTCCGTTCACGGGTAAGCGTAAAATCAGCTGCCGTGCCAACTGCGTTCACATCAGCACGGGCGATTGAGATCGACTCGCCAAAGTGTTCGATGCATTGCTCAATGAGACCTTCGCAAACATCGGCGAACGGTCGTTCCGATCGATACTTTACAACCAACACGTCTTCGTCTAGATACTCGTACTCGAACGATGGTAGCTGAGCATCGGGATAGATCTTTCGGACCTCAACGTGAATAAAGCCCTCAACCTTCTCAATCAGCTCAAACGCAGAAGCGATTCCCGCAAGCTTGTCGGCGTGGTTCGTTGAGAATACCTGGAATAAATGCTTGCCAAATGTTTTGACAAGATCTGGAACGCAAACCCCAAGCTGCTGTGACAAGGAAGTAACCATCTTTATCAAGTCCAAATGGTCGTACGTGCCAATTGCCGTGAACGCACCATTGTTTTCTAGGTTAGAATCATCGATCATCTTGTCGACCACCTCGTAGCCGAATCTCTGTTCGACTAGCTCAATGAGCTCTGTAAACACCACGCCCTTCATAATCACCGCACCACTAAGGATTTCGTTTTGCTGAATAAGAGGAGAAAAGTTTCTATAGAAGGCTACTATTTGCCTGACCGACGAGGGAAAATTTGAGCCGCTTTTACAAAACACCAAAACTTGAATGTGCCGTCGTTACGCAATCTCGGATTTAACGGTATAAAGCAATCCTAGATCACTGTAACAATTACTGGATTGAAAAATGCCAAAGCTAAATTGGAGCTATCATCGCCCGGGATGAAAGACTTGCGGGAAAACGCAAGAGTTTCTTGCTGACAACAATTTGACCCCTCAGTCCGAGGTGAACGCGAAAAAGGAAACCTTTCAAAAAGCCGAGGCGCTAAAATTGGTCCAATCGGCCTCTGAAATCTATGTCGCCAAAGGGAAACAAGTCGTCCATTTCAATTTGAAGAAAGACAAGCCCACCGCAGACGAGTTGCTGAAGCTAATGTTGGGCCCAACCGGCAATCTTCGTGCACCGACGCTTCAGGTGGGCAAGAAACTGGTTGTCGGTTTCAACGAAGAAATGTACGAGGACGTTTTTCGATAACGCATTTTCACTCGCTGGACTGTTCAGCAATCCATTTGCGCTGCAAAGCCATCACAATACTTGACAATTCCTCCGGCGTTGTTGAATCGGCGAAGGTTGCACCCACCCCCAAACGATTGGAGCGCGTGATGAGCGCCGGTAACGTTACGGAGTGTTCGGCAAGCGACAAACTCACTGTACAACTGTCGCCCGAAAAGCCAATTCGCTGATTGTCAGATTTTGCATACAAGCCAGACAAACTCAGGCTTGTCGTTTGAACTCCAAACGACCGTTCGTCTATCTCGATGCTAGTCTGCAATCCCATCCCCACTGTTACCGGAACGCGAAAGTCAGAGCGAATACCAAAGTCGTCGGGAACCAACTTGTTCAATAACATCGACAATTGGTTGGCTTCCAACGGACTAAAAACAATTTGAATCGGAGCATCCAATGCTGGGCCATCCAAAATCAATTTGCGATCGTCTACCGAAAATGAATACCCATCAATTTGTACGTTTCTTTCCATCCAAAAATCCCCTGTCGGTGAATCATCGAGGATAGTGGATTGGAGCGGCATTGTTAATCTCGATATCGCATGATTTTTTGGCTAAGCGTTTCGAGTTGGAAAATGTTGAAA
Organism: Mariniblastus sp.; assembly: GCA_965263475.1. GTDB lineage: Bacteria > Planctomycetota > Planctomycetia > Pirellulales > Pirellulaceae > Mariniblastus. The sequence continues at coordinate 3,188,283 of OZ253677.1, read as the reverse complement.
TCCGGGCTCCGGCAGATAACGTTCGTACCGATCCATCATCGTAATTTCTGGAATCTCCAGCGTTTGTGCTGTGGCGTGAGTTGGATTGGAGTTCGCCAAGCAAGTCGGTGCTTCCACTGGACTAAAGAACAAAATTGCCGAGGAAAACAGAAGTGCTACTAGATTCATCGTAATTTCCTTTGATATTAAGTTTCTTTGTTGTCTGTACACCAATGAATTCCCGAACAGAATAGATAACGGACATTCGTTTTGAGATTTCTGGATGAGAAAATGGACACCAAGCAATGGGATCAACTAATCAGCGGATTAAGGACTGGCGACCAACAAGCTTGTACTGATTTTTGGAATCAGTTTGGGCCTATGCTGCAGGGCGTCGCCCAAAACCACCTGTCCGACCGGCTGCAGCGACGTGTGGGTTCGGACGATGTGGTTCAGTCCGCGTGCCGAACGTTTTTCCGCAGAATCTCGGCGGGTCAATTTGACGTTCCAGACGCCGATGCGTTGTGGCGTTTAATGTGTGCCATTACGTTGACCAAGGCACGACGGGCTGCGCGAGATCACTCGCGACAAAAACGAGGGATGCAGTCAGAACAATACCTGGATGCAACGCCAGAAAACAACGATGCTCCAAATATTCAATTGACCGGTAAAGAACAAACCCCCGTAGACGCAGCGATGTTTTCGGACCAAATGGACCAACTGTTGTCCAATTTGAATCCTCAGGAATGCCAGGTCTTGGACCTAAAACTACAAAACCATACGAATGATGAGATTGCCGGTCAAATGAATTGCTCCGAACGCACAGTGCGACGAATCGCAGCTCAAATCAAGCAACGGTGGACCATCTTGTTCGATCAAGAACAAGAGTAGGGACGACTCGTGCTACATCGACCACATACCAATCATCGAGCGTGGCAACAGTTGCGCTCCCAATACAAACCCCACTAGGCAACAAGCAAACGTATCCGCCCGCCCCCAACGGTCGCTGCTAGAATTAAATCGCAAATACTGCAAAACCGCACCTGTCGGACATCCATATTTGCAATAGGCCATCGGTACGAACAATGCTGAAACCAATCCAACGATCGCAATCGCAATCGTCGCCCACCCGGCAACGTAGTACACCCAAGCGTTGAACGGTTCGATATTGACGAGGCGAAACGGCAAGTGCAACATCGCGACAGCCGCGCACCAAACCAACAACAATACTGGAACCCGTTTGGCCCACCGTCGAATTCGCCGCGACAACGGGATACGATATGGTAATCGGTCCTTGAGGATCTCCTGTACCGCGCCATGCGGGCACAAATGGGTACAATACAAATTGCGCCTTGTCAGGATTGGGCAAACCAATGCGGCAAAACACAATACGACGAGCCCGCCAGCATGACTCCATGGGACACCATTCTGAGCCCAACCGACCAATAGAGCCTGTGAAAGTAAGTCACCATTGGTTAGACCAAGGTATCCAATCAATGCAAACTGAAACAGCAGGCGAAGAACACGACTCCCCCGCAGCCGCGAATAGCTGAGCGCGACAGCACACAACACGATTGCGATGGTTCCATAATCTCTCGCACTCAAACGACTCCAACCCTCGAAATTCGAAGCCCTTGGCTGAATGAAATCCTGGCACGCCATTTTGATCCCGTTCGCGATCGCTTGACTCGTCATCGTCGCACCCGAAACACCGTCGTAGTCGCCACTTTCTAGATCGATTTCTGCTAGTTCCTCAATGTTCATTCCCGAAAACATTTGCTCGAAGCCAGGATCTTCTGTTATGTAACGGACATAAGGTTGATTGTCGAAACTGGACCGCAGATACAGATTCTTAAATCGTTTTCCAACATCAAACCCGATCAGCACATCACTTGGACCTTGGTACCCAATCACTCGATCTGCCACTGGTGAAATTCGAACGACCAAACCTATGCGGTGTCTCTGGACAGATTCGACATCCCAAACGCCGGCGTACCCAGACAGCGCGGTATAGCTCTGAGCCTTTGGAAACAATCGCTGGATGTCCGTCAGTCCAATGGGCTCTGGAAATCGCAATGAGCGCGTCGTCTGTCGATTCAACCGTACGGCGACAGATTCTGCAATTGCCATGCTCGTCAAGGTAGCTCCCGATACCGCGTCAATCTGGGACGCGGAATAGTGGTCGATATCGGTGCCGACAAAGCTACCCCAGAATTCAGAATCCGCCAGAACTTTTGCGACATGCTCTTGGGTATCTTGACTGGAGAGGATCCGCACTCCAAACATTTGGTTCTCTTGTAATCCGATCAAACAATTTGTTGGACCGGAGAAGCCAACCACTCGGTCACTGTACGGGGACGTTTGCATGACCAAACCCAATTCTTCGTTCGACCGACCACGAACCAACCAAATATTTTTCTGGTTCGCGGCGGGGGTTATCGTATGTGTTCCGGTAAACAAAGATTGGGCGACCGACAACGGCGGCGATTGGCCTTGAGTTTGACGCGCGGATAGATAACTTTGGTGATTCAGCCGAATCAGTACGAGTATGGCTGCAAATATTGCGACTCTTACTACGTGTAAACCAATTCGTTGAATTTGCAATTTCGGGGGGCGGTTCGTCACTTCTTGATTCTAATCAGTTGTACCGCGTCTACGTGAACCGTCCCACCGGCATCTTGACTGCCGATCGTAACAGAACACTCTTGGTTTTTTTCCAGTTTGAATTGACCAATCGATTGAAATCCTTTGACCGCATCGCCGGGCTTTGTCATATCCACTCGATATTCCCGCTCCAGGCCACCGGTCGCAACGGTGATCGGTACTTTGGTGCCACGATTGGAATAGGGTTGGTAGGCGATCCTTAACTCGTATCTGCCAGCCGACTTTACTTTGGCCGAAAAACTGGCCGATGCACCTGAATCTTCGGCGGCGTAAACGTAGTCGTTGCCAACAAATCCTGGCAAATTGGTACTGGACGTCCAATTGCCTTTGAAATGGGCCGCCCCATTGTCGACGACAATCCCGGTCAACGTTCTCGCATCGATTCCCTTATTCGAACGACCGCTCGGTGCCAAAGGCATTGAGGTGTTGGGAATCGTAAACGTATCGTCAACGGAAATTCGAAAAGCTTTACCCGGAAGTTGCAACAAGGCTTCCATGTCACTCCAATATTTTTGATAAACGTCTCGCGGCATACAATTCCGGGCCTGACAAACACTGGCTGCCTTGCCGACAACCTCACCCATCATGCCGCATGTTTTCATCACACGCGTCGTACCGAGCGCTTGATGAGTCACGCTGATACAACGACCAGCCATAAATAGATTCTCGATGTTGCGAGAGTAAAAGCAGCGGTAGGGAACCGGATAACCAAAATTCCGATCGATCCTGCGATCGTGAACCGCGATGGAAATAAACGGGTTGTCGGGAAACTTCTTCGCGAACTGCTTTTTCGGGTAATGTAGATCAATGGACCAAGTGCTGGGGACGCAACCGTCAGCAAACTCTTTCTTGTTGACGATGTCATCCTGATTCAAAACGACGTCGCCCATCAAACGTCTCGATTCTCGCGGGCCGCCGACATAGGCCACCCACGTCAAAAATGCCGTTTTGTGTTGCTCGGCGCCATCGCGATTCTTCATCGCGTTGAACGCTCCGTAAACCGCGCGCAAATTCCAATCGCGAATCGCTTCTGCTTCACCAATCGGATCTTTGTCGAATCCACTTTCCCAAAACCATTGACCATGGTGATCTCGAGGGTAGGGAAAATCTTTCATATCCAGATCAAGCGCCCAAGGCGTTTTGGGAAACGCTACGTCGTCAACACCTTCATCCCAAGCCCACATGTTGCTCATCCCCATGCGGCCGTTGGGAGTGATCTCGAAATCGGCACCGGCTAAATAACCAATAGTGCCATGCCCGGTACAATCACAAAACTGGCGTCCGGCAAAGTATTTGACCTCGCCGGTCCTGGTATCGAGCGCGGCGACGGACTGGATTCGGTTATCACTCGTTTTCACGTCAAAGGCATGATGATGCAAGAACAGATCGATATTGGATTCAGCCAATACCAATGCCTCTTTCTTTTGATCCCCAAATTCCTCATATGTTCCTGGTGATTTTTTGGCGCGATCGCAAAACTCTTCGACGATTTCTCCGATGCGCGGATACTTTCCGCGACGAACAAGGCCTTGGGACCAGACTCGTACTTCGCTCGAACCGTTACCGCCAAGCACCCCGCGGTTTTGGATGAGCGCGACTTTGCAGCCGCATCGAGCTCCCGATAACGCGGCAGCGATCCCGGAATAGCCGCCGCCTACAACGACCAGATCATAGCCGTCAATCACTGGAGCCTTTGCTGGCAAACTCAACAACTTGCGTCGCCACGCCGGAAGAACCTCAGATGAATTCGAGGGAGCGGTCTTCGTTTTGCTAAAATAGATCGCGTCGCAACGGCCATCAAAACCAGTCAAGTCTTTCAGAGTCAGACTGACTTCTGGTTTGTTGATGCCGATTTCACCACCGTATTGCCAATACCAACTTCGATTCTCCGTTCCAAACTCCGTTGCCAAAGTTGTTCCGTCTATTTCCAACTGGAACCGACCTGGTTTTCCTTTCGCGTTCCAAATGGCCACCCAGTCCTTGGTTCGAACAAATACGTGATACGCTCCGGTTTCCTCGAACGAAACAGTTGTTGTCGCGTCTGTGACAGGCTTCCCCAAACCATGTGCCAACAAATAGGGCGACCCCATGTTGTCGATGAATTGGGTATCCAGTTTCCAACCTCCATGCTCGGCAAATGACTCTGCTTCGACCAACACATCCTGGCTATGGATAAATGCCGTTTGAAAAAGCAAGATCATCCATCCAAAGGGCAAGACTGATTTTAAAGATTTCATTTTTGGCGGCGTCCGTGGTTACAGTTTTTCTACGTATACATAATACGCACCAATTTCGCTTCCGTCAGCCATGACAAACCGAGCTTCTAACTCCGATTTTCCCGCGGCCAATTCCAGCTCGAAATCCGACTCTTGTGCACCCTTGGAAATTTGGGACTCGACGACCCGGTCGCCGACACGCAAACGGGCTTTTTGCGGTAGAATTTTTTTGCCCGGTGTCGCGCGTAACGCTTGGTTCCCCGGAACATCGGCGCCCGGTGCCATTGCGGCGTCAATGGCGGCGTTCGATTCACGAGGCCAACGACGCAACGAAATCTTGTACCGGCCGGATTGATTAATTTTCACATTCCAATGACTTCGATGTTTGGAGTTGTTCATCGCTCGACGAATCGCAGCTTGATTCCAAGGCACACCCCCACGAGTCGCCCAATCATGAGCCGTCAAATTGACGACCTCGCCAGACGGCGGGTCAAGATGAATGTAATGTTTGCGTTCAAAAGATTTTTGTAGACTCCGCCACCAGGCCTCATATTCCGTTTGCAATCGCTCAACAACCGCAGGATGTTCCTTCGAAACATTGTTCTGCTGCCCAGGATCGTTCGACATATCGTACAACTCCGTTTGGTTCACCAACCGCCAACGCGAAGTCATCACGCTACTCTTGCGCCATTTTTTAGGATCCGGAATGCGCTGCGAATCGGTGATTAAAACTCGATCCGGCCATTTGGAATCGTCGGAATGCAACAAAGGTTTCAAGCTCCGCCCATCGACCTGCAATCGTCCCGGCAATTCGATACCGCACAAATCCAACAAAGTCGGCATCACGTCCACATGAGCACAAATCGGTTCGACATCGCGTCCGCCGGCCAATTTCCCTTCCGGCCAGTGAATCATAAATGGAACGCGATGACCGCCATCGTATTCACTCCCTTTGTGCCCACGCATCCCGGCGGTGAACACTTTGTGACCCATTGCCGTGCCATTGTCGGTCGTAAAAACGAAAATCGTGTTCTTGGTTAAGTTTCGATCGTCCAGAAATTCTCGCAGGCGACCCACGTTGTCATCGATGTTGGCAATCATCCCTAAAAAATTAGCCAATCCTGTTTCCATCTTTTCAAATGGCTGGCTAAAACTCGGCGGAGCGTGAAACGGTCCATGCGGGGCGTTGGTTGCGATGTACGCAAAAAACGGCTGCTTAGCATCCTGTTGCTTGGCTATGTAATCTTGTGCAGCACGAAAAAACACATCGGTACAAAATCCCTGTTGGGGTTCCGGCTTCCCGTTTCTGAAGTACGTATCATCAAAATACGCATTGTCCCAAAAATCGGGCGTCTGCCCCACGCCACCGCCACCATGCCGAAGCACTTCGTCGTAGCCTCGATCCTCCGGTCGATAGGGATAGTTGTCTCCCAAGTGCCACTTGCCAAACATTCCTGTCTTATACCCGGCAGCCCTAAACATCTGGCCCAGCGTGATTTCATTTTCGTCCAACATACAGCGATCGGTCACCGTATGCCAAACACCAACGCGGTTGGGCCAACGGCTTGTTTGGATCGCTGACCTCGTTGGCGAACATGTGGGAGCGACATGGTAGTCAGTCAAACGCACCGATTCACGGTAGAGCTCATCCAAATGGGGCGTCTTTAGCACCGGATTGCCATGACACGACAAATCTCCATAACCCTGATCATCGGTAATGATAAAAATCACGTTTGGCTTGTCGGCGTCAACAGCGCTGGCTACTGCAACAACCCAAACCAGAAAATACAACGAGATGTGTTTCGATGTGAACGACATTCTCACAAACACTCCAAAAACTCTTCTTAATCGCTGTATGCAATCTAGCAAAACATTGTTCCTATAACCAATGAAAAATGTTGGAGAAGCCCATGTAGTTGCTCAATCGTCTATTCGATTGTAGGCCAACGTGGGCAATGCAAAACCGCCTCCGAAACCGAAGTCTCGGAGGCGATCCGCTGTAAGTCCCGAGTTTGATGAATCTACTTTTTTTCTTCGCGCGACAAGAACGCTCGGATTTTTGCCGCAATAAAGCCGCCTTCTTCTTCTAGTGCGAAATGACCCGTATCAAGCAGATGAAACTCAACGTTTTTTAAATCGCGTTTGTAAGGATAAGCTCCAGCAGCCGGAAAAATCTCATCATTCTTGCCCCAAACAATTAGTGTTGGAGGTTGATGTTCTCGAAAGTATTGTTGCCATTTCGGGTAAAGTGACGGGTTGCTTCCGTAGCTGTAAAACAAAGCCAGTTGGATTTCTTGATTGCCAGGTCGGTCGAGCAAGGGTTGTACATGATTCCATGTATCCGGGCTGATCGTATCAATATTTCGGACACCGTGGGTGAACTGCCACTTCGTAGCATCCAATTTCAAGAAAGAACGCAATCCGACTTCATTCTCTTGAGAACGATCCTTCCAGTAGGTTTTAATCGGTTCCCAGAATTTATTGTCAATGCCTTCAGTGTAGGCGTTTCCATTCTGGATGATCAGGCTTTCCACTCGTTCTGGATATTTTGCGGCCAAGCGAAACCCGATCGGCGCTCCGTAATCCATCAAGTAAAGCGAATAGTGTTTCAAACCGACCTTCTCATTGAATTTCTCAACGATGCTGGCAAGGTTATCGAACGTGTATTCAAATTCATCAACCGTCGGCATGCTGCTATTTCCATAGCCCGGGTAGTCGGGCGCGACGACATGAAATTTGTCCGCCAAATCTGGAATGAGGTTGCGAAACATGTGGGACGATGTCGGAAAACCGTGAAGCAACAAGATCGTTGGTGCATCTTTGGGTCCTGCTTCACGATAAAAAATTTCCAGGCCTTCAATGTCGACTCGACGATGATAAACCTGCGGCGATTCAGCCAACAGACTCGTTGAGCTTAATGGGCTAACGAAGTTTGCTACGGCAAATGTTAAAGCGATGACAATGGTTTTGGCTAGTGTGTTCATGACAGTTCCATATAATTTTTTGGTCACTTGGTAGTTCTTATTTGTCGCACAACCGGTTTTGTCTGACATCGTTTGGGGGCGATCACCATTTGCGGTATTACTTGGAAAGAAAAGTTTTTTCCTTAAAAGAAAATTGAGTTCAAAAACAAAAGCGAGTGGCTTTCAAAGACTTGAAAATCACTCACCAATCTCAATAAATGAAAACGGAAATTTCGAAGGATTGCAGCTTGCGGCAGTGGGCCGTCGAAGTTTCTTTAAAACAAGTTTGACGCCGCGAACTGGGATTGTTTTTGCAATAAATAAACGTTACCACAACATTCGCCCCAAGGGCGCGAAGAGATCTGTGTTACTTGGCGTTGAGTTGCCATTTTTAAGACCCATTCAAACCACATGATTGAAGAGGAAACCTCTAGTGAGTCAAAACGAATTAAGCGAGCGCCTAAAGGATATTATGGAGCATCCCAGTTATCGTCTGGCGTATCTGGATTTTGACTATTTGCAACGTGAAGATTTGCGCCCATTGCGTTTGGAATTGGAATTGCTGAAGCCCGAAATGCTAATGGATGAGGCCGGTGTTAACTCAACGATTGTGGTGTTTGGAGGGACCCAGGTCTCACCGCGCGATGATGCCGAACGGATGATGACCGATGCCAAAGCGATGATCGAAAACGATGCCAATGACCCTCAAGCGAATCGCGCAATGATTCGAGCCGAGCGTGTCATGGCCAAGGCACGCTATTACGAAGAGTGTCGCGAGTTTGCTAAAGTCGTCTCCCAGCAAAGCTGCAATATGGACGAAGGAGAATTCATTATTACGACCGGTGGCGGACCAGGGATTATGGAAGCCGCCAACCGTGGCGCTTACGATGCGGGTGCTCGCAGTATTGGGCTGAACATTGAGCTACCTTTTGAACAAGAACCCAATGCCTACATCACGCCTGGATTGTGTTTTCAGTTCAATTATTTCGCGATCCGAAAAATGCACTTCTTGTTGCGGGCGAAAGCAATTGTGTTTTTCCCGGGTGGGTTTGGAACACTGGATGAACTATTCACGACGCTAACGTTGAGTCAAACCGGCAAATTGCAAGAGATACCAATTATTTTGTACTCCAAAGATTATTGGACCAAGATGATTGATTTTCAGTATTTGGCGGACGAAGGTGTTATTCGCGACGAGCATCTTGAATTGTTTCAGTATTCCGAATCGCCGGAAGAAACATGGAAAATCATCGCCGACTTTCACGGTGTTGATTCCGGCGGATGTTAATCAAGAGTATCCCGGAAATCACAACGCTTAAATTTCGTTCAATTGGCATGATCCACCCACAACAAGGGGCTTATGTGTGATTGTGACAAGCGAAATCCGATCGTCAAACGTAAGCCAAAGCTAGACTTTGATCATAATCGTTTGGCTGGATTCGCTGCAATGAACAACAAGATTGAAGACGTTTGTCAGGGCGACGATCAAATCACTTGGTCAGATCGCGCGATTGATTTCTTTTGCCCGGTATGTGTCGAACCCCACTTGTATGTCGGCGACTTGGTTGGTACTCAAATCTGTGGTTGTGTGGAATGCAAAGGATTTTTGATTGATAGCGCAACGTTCGGAAGCATCATCCAGGTATTGCGTGGTCAATACCAAGGCCGAGAGGACATTCCTGAATTGATGGACGTGAAACAGTTGGACCTCGTGTTGGATTGTCCGGCTTGCCAGGCCCACATGTACACGCATCCCTATCATGGCCCGGGTACGGTTGTGGTCAATAGTTGCGGCGAGTGCCAATTGAACTGGTTGGATGCAGGTGAGTTGACAAAAATTGTTCGAGCCCCTGGGCGTCGCGGCTAGTGTTTGATGGTTTCACTTTTGCGACCGATAGATACTTACCGCCAGATGAACCGCGTCTTTTTTCGTTTCTAATTCTCCATCCAGTTGAGCCATCCGAACTCGTTTGAGGATCGTCGAATAAATTGGTCCGCTTGGAATTCCTTCACGCGACAAATCGCTTCCATCAATCAGTGGATTGGGGTTTAAATCTTGTGGGTCAGAGGCCAGACGACGCTGGCAAAATTGGAACCCTTGGTGGTTTTCGCCAAATTGGACCTCGAGTAAATGGACGGCTGGTTTCGCATTCTTTTGAATCAACAGAGGTTGAATCGTTGACCAAGGTAAACTGTGCGCCCGCGATAATGTCATTAAATTTTTTTCGAACCACAGTATCGAAGACGCTTCGGTGTTCGACAACTTCCATCGCGCTGTAGTGGGTTCGACACCTTGTACTTTCACCAACCGTGAAAGCAAAATAAATGCAGCTTGTTCGAACGTTCCATCGTCGCCCAATGCTGCCAGCCATCGCAAACGCGTTTTCCAATTGGCTCGATTCTCGTAGAGCTTTTCTCCATCGGTCAAAATGGTGGAAAGCAAACAGGACTGTTTCAACAAATCCGTCGCGACTGCGCGATTGGGGTGAACCAACATTCGCCGCATCTCTGCTCCGATGCGTTCGCCACTAACGACTTTGATTTCTTCGGCGTGTCTTTGGATGGCGTTCAGAGTATCGATGTCTAGTTCAAATTGATAGGTCGCCGCAAAACGAATGGCTCGCAACATTCTCAATTTGTCCTCATCGATACGATTCTCGGGTACTCCGATGGCTCGAATAACACGACATTCGATATCGGCTTTCCCATCCACAAAATCAATCAGTTCATTCGTGATGGGGTCGAAAAACATCCCGTTGATCGTAAAATCACGGCGAAGTGCGTCTTCGCGTGCGTCCGTAAATTCAACCGAATCTGGTCGCCGTCCGTCAGAGTAGTTAGCGTCGCGTCGGAAAGTGGCGACTTCGATATTTCCCGATTGCTTGGTTCCAATGACCGTGATCACCCCAAAAGACGCACCGATGGCAATCGTTTTTTTATTGCCGAACAGCGAACGGACTTGGGACGGTGTCGCGTTTGTCGCCACGTCGTAGTCCTTGGGAGGGATTCCCAGTAATTGGTCGCGCACACAACCTCCCGCCCAAAGCGCTTGGAATCCCGCACCTTGAAGATTCTGGACGATTTCAACCGCAAATTCTCGGGGGTTCACAATCGATTAATCTAATTTGAACATAACTACTAAATCGCTGGCCTATTTTAGCGCCAGTCGTTCGCCCACGAAGAGGCCGTGGTATTTTCAACGGGTGAGAAGTTTTACCTCAGTTTAATGACCATTATACGGCGATTCAGGTTCTCCTTCGGTTCGAAATTTTAATGCGCAAACGCATTCTTCGCGGCGCTTCGTTGGCCCTGACAAATGAAAAATCGTCTTTCTATTCCGCTGGAATCCGGTACGCAAATTCTTGAATCTGGACGGTGAAGCTGCAAGTGGTCTCCGTTTGAACCCTTTGGCGGCATGGACGTGTCGCAATTGGCGCTCGAACGAGGCGTTTCCAATTGCCGTCGGTTAACGTCGTAATGCGAAACTCGGCGATCAAATATTGTCGCTGACACGTACTCAAAGACCTTGGGCGCCGACAAGTTCCAAGACGAAAAACTGCATGATGGGCCGGGGAGCGTTGAGTTTTTGAAGGCGGTTTTCTTTATCCAATAACATCAAGCAGGGTGAAAATGGAACCGGAAACGACTGTGTGAATCTTTCAGCGATTTTTGAATTAATGGATCGAAACGGAACATCCTTGCTGTTTGTCAACGATCGCAACTCTGAGGCTTCAATTTTTGAATCATTGTTGTTGAGAAAGACAACCGTCAGAATCAGCTGTCCATCTGCCGTCATTTGATTCGTGAAACTTGACCATTCGTTGATTGCAGTGCGGCTGGTCCCTGATACACCTGGCTTGAGAATCAAAACGAGCTGGGGAAGTTGTTCCGGTGATTTGCCTGGTTCCAAGTGAATTGAAATTTCCTGGTTCCAGCTCCCAATGCTTTTCTCCAGGTAATCGAAACTAGAGCGATACCGGCCGGCTGACGAGCGATTGCGAAACAGGTCTGCAGATTTCTTGGTCAAGTCGATGGATGTGGACATGTCTCCGGCATGTCCGATGAGCATAATTGCATTGACCAAGTCCAAATAAACTTTGGCGTTGCTCGGTTCACTTTCATTGAGCTTGTTGATGAGCTGTTTTGCTTTGTCGATGTTGGCGCTGCACACGTTGTTGATTAGTTTTTTGACATCGTTTGGATGCATGGCTGTTTCGTGTCTTAGCGCCATTACTTCGCTCCGAACTGTTTCGCTAAGCGCTGCGATGTTAGGGTCCTCCGAATCTTCGAAAAGATCAATGAACAAATTCGCCATGCGAATCCGAGCCATTGTGTTTTTGGCAACGCCGTCAAATTCTTGTATCAACTCAAACAGTTGATTGGCGGCATTTAAGCTCGATTCCGGCTGCTTGCCAATGGATTCGACCCGAAAACGAATCTCGGATAAATTGGCAACGTGGTTGCTGTCGGATTGGGACAGATCATAGGCACCTAGATAGGCCTGCACGAAATTGGCGAGCTGTTCCGTTGCGTCATGTTCTGCGTCCAGAGAGGCGTTCGCGATCAGCTCCAATTTTTCGCGAGTCACTTTTGTCGACAGATCGTTTTGGATCCGAAGCTTTTCTAGTAAGAACCTGGATTCTAGCGCGATGTACCTGGATTCGTCGGATTGTGGTCCGACGAGATTCAATTCGTCCAATCGATTGGCTAAGCGAATTTTCTGATCCAGTTTCTCCAATCGGACAGGAAGCGGGTCGGTCCCCTGGTCGCTCAGCCCGGCGATAAATCGAAACAAAATTTCTGGCGAGGACGATTTTAGGACTTGGGCGAAGGAGAAATTCTCGCTTTGTTCGTCGGACCGTGAGCCATTGTCTTGCTTCGTAATCAGATAGCCAGCGACCGTGACCAGCAGAACGGCCGGCAGGAGAAAATAAAAAAACAATCGGCGTTTAAGCCGACGAAAACTGGGCCTAGGTTTTTCCGCCGGAATCTGGTTGTGGGGCTGGCCTTTGCTCACCGACTCACCTTTTTCAACATGTGTCCTCAATCCCACAATATGGGCCACTGCCTCGCTAAATGTGAAGAAAAAACATTCAAAAATATCGGTATTCGTGGAAATCCCTAGAACCTTAACTATCCTTGAAACCTGCACTTGCGTTAAAGGCATTGCATTCGGATTTTTTGTCACAAGGAATACAACATGAAAAGAATTGCGTTTTTGACAATGATTGCCTGTGCACTGTTTGCTGGTAATCTCAAAGCCCAAGTCAATTATCAAATTGACGATGGCACTGCCGAGACGACCATCGGCATCGACACAGCGGGAAGCTACATGTGGGGGAATACCTTTGCAGTAGATGCAATGGGCCCAATCTTGACAGGTTTCGAGGTCGGATTTGGTGCAAACGTTGCTGGCGATATGGTTGATTGGGCAGTATTTAGTGATACTGACGGAACCCCCGATGCTTCCATGACTCTTCTTGCTAGTGGAACACACACCATCGTTAATGACGATTTCATCAACAATGGCTTATTGGATTCGATTGCGTTGGGTAGCCTAGACGCCTCTGGTGGAAGCAACTTCTTCATCGCTTTGGAATACGATCTGGGTGTATTCCCGTCGGCAATTGACAATGCGACGGATGGTGGAATGCCTGGAAGTGAAATGCAGTCATTCTTGCAATTCGCCGTTGGCGGTTCATTGGATGTTGCCAGTGCCGCGGATTGGGATGGTGCCCCATTGGTCGACGGTTTTGATAACGGCTCTGGTACCTTCGTTGGCAACTGGATTATACGCGCAACAGGTGTCGCGGTTCCTGAACCAACTTCGGCTTCATTGTTGGCATTTGGTTTGGTTGGCTTGGTAGTTCGCCGCCGTCGTTAATCAAACTGATAAATTGCACTGCAGATACTAAGACCCCGGTTTTTGCCGGGGTTTTTTCGTTAAATGTGCGCACCTATTCATTTGAGACTGTTCTAATTTTGCGTTTCCAATTTTAAAATGGGAGGCGGTATGACCGCCATTTTTTGCCGACAGGGGTTTATTGGCTCTCAGCATTGCGGTTAGTCAAGGCTTGTTTGCTTTTTGGCAATTACCATATAGAGAGACCGAATTTTATTTGTTTTTGGATTCAACTATGATCTCGCGCGTATTTTGTGTCTTTTGTTGTTTGGGTTTGATGCTGTCAACGATTGGAATTGCCGATGAATTCGGACCGCTGGATGGCGATGTGTTCTTTATCGCACCCGGCGCCGGAACGGAGACCGGCTTCCAAATAGCGGGCGGGCCGTACGAGAACTCGGTGGTGGATGGCGACGGCGAGATCATTGGACCCGATTTTGGTGGCGGAATGATTCTGTCGACCGACTCGTTGATACATAACGGTGGCAACAACTACGATTTGATTTTTCGTATCGAGTCGATCGGTGGCAACATCATGCCCTCAGGGATCATCGGCAATTCGGGGGTTGAGTTGACGACTTTGGGGTTGTTCGTCGGTGGTGGAATTGACTCGGTAGCGTTGGCAGCTCCGCTGTTTGCCGAAGAGGCACAGATTGAAGTTTTCAATACCGCAGCCGAGAGTATCGGCACGATCAATGTCATCGATTTCGGTAACTTTACCGCTGGAGTTGGTGGCGGCTGGGATGGCAGTTTCGGTCTGAATTTTGCCGATGAGATCCCGATTGGAGATGTCGGGGCCGTCGAGCTTCAGATTAACTTCAATGTCGTACCTGAACCCGCGAGCTGCAGCGTGATCGCATTGGCGGCCATGGGGCTGATTAGTTATCGCCGCCGCAAGGCGTCCTAAGAGTCCGCCGACACTCGGCAGGATGGCCGCGCGTTGGCTTTGAAGATTTTATTGTGACCGCATCGTTTTGTCGCGAAAAGGATCACCGCATTCATTAAAAGATCCGTCTTCCGTTGCGTTAGCGATTCGGTAAACTCTTAGGTGATTCACGAATTGTTATAGATCGTGAATGGCGAATTCAATGAAACGCATTGCTCGCGGGTGTGGCGGAATTGGCAGACGCGCTAGATTCAGGTTCTAGTGTCCATTACGGACGTGGAGGTTCAAATCCTCTCACCCGCACTCGGTAAAACACGAGCGACAATGACTAACAAAGGCCCTGTAGCTTAAAACTTACAGGGCCTTTTTTTATGCCCAAATGTGGTTTGGTGATCGATTGGTGATCGCGTTGGATTGTCGTTGGTTTTTCGTCGGTCGTTGCAACCGAGATTTCCACATAAATTCAGCTCAAATCCAATTGAGGCATAATCCATGGCATCACTCCAATTCTTGCATTGTTGAAGACGCAGCAGAATACCTTTGATATTCCGCGCAACCCGACTTGCCAATTCACTTTGAGGGAAACCCGACATACGGCAGTTTATGAGGTTAATCCTGCTTGGATGGTCCATAACGAATAATATGCTCAAGAAGCAAAAATGGAATAGCAGCTTGAATATCAACTATCTATCTGAACTCTTCGATACAACCAAAAATACATGAATGAACCAACTCCGCCCCACAAAACATAGCTGGCTATGTCCAAATTGACTATTTCCGTACTGATAATTGGAATCCAGTATTCACTGTTGATTGCTTTGCTGTGCGGATGCCGAACCCCCAGGTTTTCTTGCAAATCTAGCGAGGTCGAGAAATCGTCTGTTGCTGTCTATCGAGCGAGTAGCAGTAGTCCAGCGATGGAAACAATAACCGTTGTATCGGTTCCGTCTGGTTTGAATGAGGTATTCCATCAGGCAAATGATATTGAATGGGCTTTTCCAACCATCGAACCTGGTTCGCTGGTGGCCAGTTGTTTCATTGAAGACGCGACCAAGTCGCATGCTTATACCGTACCATTAGTTACGCCACATCCTGTCGACGAATTTCGTCTGGATGCTGTGGAAACACAGTTCGACGAAACGGTCCAAGACACTAAAAACCTCCGAGACAGCCCAAGCTCAATGGCTCATTATCTGGGCCCAAATACTCGATACGTAAAGATCGGCTTGGAAGAAGTGATTTCGATTGCATTCAGCGATGCAAAGGTTCTCAGAAGCCTAAATGCCACGGTTGTCAATAATCCCCAGAGTGTCACTAGTTCATTTGATCCACTGATTCAGCGCACCGATCCGTTAATTGGTTTTGACGCTTCGGTTTCTGCATTCGACCCAACCTTTTCATCCAGCGCATTTTACTTCAAGAATGACGATGTCTTTAATAATCCGACACTCGGAGGAGGAGCCAATGAGATTCGTGATGACGTTACAGAACTGGAAACTGGTATCAACAAAATAGGGCGGCACGGAACCCAGTGGTCGCTGCAATCTTCGCTACAGAACTCGGACAGTTCCAACCCTGTCCTGCTATTCCAGGATTCCTGGACGACGGCATTGGAGGGGACACTCCGCCAGCCGCTTTTGAGGGGCAGAGGCGAAGTCAATCAGATCTTGGGACCCAACGCGATTCCCGGACAGCCTAACAATCGTGGTATTCTGCTCGCACTGAAGGACATCGAGATCGCTGAATATCAATTCGAATTCGCTGTTCAAAACATGGTGCGAGAGATCGTCGAAAGTTACTGGGAATTAAGTTTGGCCTACCGGCGACTCGAAGCCTCCGTTGAGGTATGCGAACTTGCCTTCGAAACATGGCAAGCCGCCAAAGCACGACTCGCGCAGGGGTTAACAGGTGGTGCCGCCGACGAAGAAGCATTGGCCAGGGCACAGTACTATCGTTTGAGATCACAAGTCAACGCGGATATCCAGGGCGATCGTTCAGATGGTCAGCTTGGAGTTCTGCAAGCCGATGCGAACTTGCGTCGCTTGCTGGGGCTGGAAAAAATTGCCGACGAATTGTTGTATCCCGTTGAAATGCCCTTCATTGCTCCCACGCAATTTGATTCGGACTATCTGGAATCAAATGCCATCGCCAATCGTTTTGAGATCCGACAACAGTCCTCACTGATCGAACAACTTCAATTGGAGTTGAGAGGTTTGCACAATCTTGTTTTACCGCGACTTGATCTGCTGATGACCGTCCGCAACAACGGCTTTGGGGACGACTTGACCGGAGACGGTCCAAGATTTAACAGTGCCTATCAGGACTTCTTTACTGGAGACCACTTTGAGTCGGAATTTGGGGTAAGCTACGAGATTCCTATCGGTGCCAGACAAGCGAAGGCAACCGTGAGAAACGCGCAGCTTCGACTGGAAAGGGAAAAAGCAATCATGGACGAACAACAGCAACAGATCCGCTTTGAGGTTCGGCGCAGTCTTCAAGCGGTTTACCGGCATCAAGAAGATTTAGATTTTCAATCCAGTCGAATGGAAGCTGCCATGGCAGCAGCAAAAGCTCGAATCGCCACTTTACAGACGGGTGTGATTTCCATCGATGAATTGCTTATCGTTCAGCAACAATTGCTCGAAGCGAAAAGAGCTTACTTTAATACAGTATTGTCCATTCAGCGTAGTCGGCTACAACTTGAGTTCCAGTCTGGCAATTTGCTAAGCGCCTACCAGGTTGGTTTGTCGCTTTAGCGCCGCATCTACCGGAATTTAATGATCGATTGAACGTAACGCAGTAGTCGGTTTCCAATCGACATTTGACCGACGAGGACCCGGGCTTTTCCGATCGATCCTGGCAACAACTGGACGTTGGCGTCCATCAATTCACTGCTGTCCAGGCCAACATAGGCCTCATAGAATTTCAGCAGCGGTCTTTCTTTTCCTTCGGAATCGGGTTCAACGGCGATAGGCCCTCGATTGGTTTGTGATAATTCACGTGGCAATAGATCCAATTGGTCATCCGCTACGACCGTTAGCTCTCCATGCAAGAAAGTATCGGAAGCGGATTTCGACAGCGCGGTAACGGGTTGTCCGACCGACAAATACTCAACGTCAGATTCGTTTACAACGAGTATGATTTCCATCTGTTCGTTCTTCCCAATGCTACCCAGCAGGGTGTTGGCTTCCAGGAACGCACCTTGATTCTTGGGCGCCAATGGCGTGTCGCTCCAAGACGGCAATTGTCCAGTTTCGAGATAGCTAGAAGCAATATTTTGAGGCGCAAATAAACGACCTGATCGTCTGGCTTGAATTTCCAGCTCGTCAATTTTGTTCTCCATAACGTCCAACTGGCGCCGGACTCCCTTGAGCTCGGCGACCGTTTCCGCCAGCTTCCTCGCCGAATCGATCTCCGATGTGCTCAGGTATTCAAAAGCAATTCGATCGGATTCCAACCGGGCCAGTTGCCCCAGGAGCTCTTCATATTGGAGCTTCAACTCGTGATTCTCGATGACTGCGATCGTTTCGCCCTCCTTAACGAAATCGCCTTCGCAAAAATTGACTTGCTGAAGATGTCCTTCGTGAGTCACGATTAGGTTCTGAGCACCCATTGGACGAACAATGAAGTCGGCCCAAACATAATGGGGTAACGGAACGTAACCAATTATGAACAACAACGCCGCTAGGACAAAAGCTGATATCCAGGTTCGTTTTTTGTCGACCTCCCTGAATCGACCTGGAAAGGAGAAAAACTTTACCAGTTTGAAAATTGGCATAATCAATAATCCGGACAATGACATAAAAATAAACACATGTGCGAACGCTTGCATGCCGTAAGGCTGCATAATTTCATGAATAAACCAGCCAATCGCAATCATTACAAAAATCCGATAGGCCAACGCCAAGACGCCATAAATAGCGACTGAAATCAATTTCTTTTCAGGCAGCAAATGGGATGGAACGGGCTTCATTCCGACGGCCCACGTCCTGAGTTTTGACAACAGCAACAATCGTGACTTCTGGGCCAGGTTGGGGACTTCCCAGTAGTCCGACAGAATGTAGTACCCGTCGTATCGCAACAAAGGATTCGCATTGAACAACAACGTGGTCACGGATGACAAAAACATGATGTTCAATGCCAGGTAATGCAGCCAGCCTGGCTGGGTGAACCACCAAATTAACGTACATAACGCAGCCAGAAAGAGTTCCACGTACATGCCAGCGGCGCCGATAGCCATCCGATGCCAACGATTTCGTAACGTCCACGAATCCGAAGTGTCGCAATACATGGCTGGGGTCAAAACCAACAACATAAAACCAATCTGGTGGCATTCTCCGCCAAAATGTTTGCACATCAAACCATGCCCAAGTTCGTGGATGGATTTGGTGAAAACAAGCAGCCCCATCATGAGCAATAAATTTTCGGCGGCAAAAAATTGGCTGAACTCAGGAAGTTTGGCTTGAAAGCTCTGAAGATTTAGGCCAACCAGCAAAACCGCTCCCAAGCATGTCAAAGCGACAACGAAGGTGAACCAAATTGAAAACAAAAATCGGCATTTGGGGTACAGCCAATCCAAGAAGCGATTCGGGTCCCAGCCGGGAAAACGGAGGGCATAGATGCTCATCAGCATTTGCATCCATTTTTGCTGTTGCTCTTTAATTTTCCTTTTGCCCAAAGGTTTGGCCTGGCCTGAACTTTGGGAAATAAGAAGCCCCGAGCGATGAAGTTGCGAAATCAACTGTCGGACCGTTTCCAGTTTCACGACGAGTTCGGGAAATTCAACATTCAACAACTGTCGAATTTCATGGTAACTGATCGTTTCCCGCAGTGCATTGAGAACAAGGATTTCGCCCTTGCGCAACCTGAAAAACTTCATCGCTAACGGATCTTTGACGATCCAGCAGTACTCTCCCTGGTAAACGCTTTTGTTGATAACCAGATCTGGCCGAGTGCGCAACCCAATATCTCTTTTGTCCGAAGATATCGTAGTCGGGTCGATAGTGGCCATTAAATTACTTTGGGAACTCGATTCAGTTGCAAGATAAATTCGTCGCCTGGGTCTTATTCAACAAAATAAAACATAATGTAGCGGCGAAAAGCATCCGGAATTTCTCCCAGCCAGAGGTATGCCAAACTCTTGTCTTCTCCGGTGTAGATTTTTGCAAACACGCGCGATCTTGCTTTCTTCACCGCAACCGCTGTCGAATCCAGCTGAACCCTGACTCGTAACACGGGTTCATTGTCTTGATTCAACTGAATGTTGCTACCAATATCGATCACCTGCCCCGAATACGAATTGCCCGGTTCGGAAGCCAATGAGAATTTGACTTCCAGCTTGGGCGATTCTCCCGAACCATTTGCCCAAGCTTTGAGAATTTGATCAGCGTGTTTATCTGGGACTTCGACAACTAACTCCCAATCCGCGGACGTGTCAGCGATTTCCATTAGCTGGTTCTGCGGATTAACCATGCGGCCTTTAAGTACCTGTTCGACGTCCCAGGTAATCACCTGGCCAGCAATCGGACTGGTAATTCGAAGATCGGCTGCCATTTTCTTATACTCAACCAGTTGGCGATTCAGGGAGTCTATTTCCGTTTGAATGGCCCGTAGGTTCTCGTCTTTTATGGCGCGGTCTGTCGCGTTGGCCTCAAATTTTCTACGCTGAATCGACTCTTTACGCTCGATTAAAGTTTCCAATCTTCCACTGGTGTCTTCAATTTTAAGGTTTAAGTCTTTGCTTCTCAGAATGGCAAGGGTCTCATCCGCCTGTACGAATTGCCCATTCTTGACAAGTACTTCGGCCACTTCGCCTTCGGTCTGCGGAAAGATCATTCGCCTTTGAACAGGCAGAAATTCCCCTTCGACAGAGACATAGTAGGAAGTTTTCCAAAACGTTAATGCCAGCAAGGCCACGGTCAATATCGCGGCGAATATGATTGTCTTTGGAAGAGTCTTGCGAGATGTCAACCCACGAACTCCCCCTAGGGCGCGCCATAGGGGGTACAAAAACAGGCTCTGGTGGGTCAGGGCGTTTCTCAGTGCGATGGCACAGTGATTAACGGTCATTCGCAACGCAGGTTTGACTTGCTGACTTTCCCACTGGATCCGAGCGTGTTCAAACACGATTCCGCCAATGGTATTCGGGTCACTATTTGACCGATCGAAATCGGGGTCCTCTTCTGCCTGATCCGGAAATTCCGTGATCGGAAGAATCGCAATACTTCTGGTATTGCTGGTTTCAAAATAATCGTCCAAAGCCAATTGGATCTGTGGAGCCAATTCCTCGGTGCTGGGGAACCAGAATTCGTTGCCAGTATTTAATACCGAGTCCACCAGTTTCTCCAGCGTCAAAACCGTGCTACTTCGCCGGTTAACGCTGGGCTGTCCGCTGATGGACATGGTTTTAAATTTGCCATGACGTTTAAGTACAACCGAGACGCGATCACAATCCGTTAACAAACGGGCCTCATTGACCACGTTCAAGCATGTTTCCGTGCGGTCAATCGATTGATGCAAATTGCTGGAAAATTTCTCAAATGCATTGATATTAAGATTGGTATTAAGACCCCGATCCGGTTTGAACTTGGAGGCCAAAAAATCGGCGTCTTGAATGTTGGATTCTGGAGACGAACCGCGAAGAAAATTGCAAATGCCAATAAGTTGATTCAGGTGTGAAGAAGGATCAGGGACGTCGGCTTGGTCGGCATAAATGAGTTCAATGAGGTAGTTTGACCATGGAGCTTCGACATCGATCGGTGCAATGAGGATTGGAGGCGCTGTGCCAGTATTGTCGTTTGAAACGATTGCAGCACGCCGATTGTTCTTGACTTGTGTCAGCAGACCGACGTGTTGTGCTTCGGTGCACCACATTTCGATCGATTTTCCAGAATAGTGTTGGGCGACGATCTGAAATGGCCGGTTACCGCAATTCCAAACGACTGCACCACAGGCTCCCAGATTTTCGACAAGGTATTTGACTGCCCCTTCAAAGCGATCACCATCGCCCAAAGACCGCGCAAACTCTTTAAAAACCGTACTCAACTTTAACCGCCTGCCGACAATAACCGACCTATATTTTTCAGACTGTATAGTTCACAGAATCAAGATAGCTTACGATCCATGGAAAAACATGAAATACGCGACAATTATCAAGAAGATTTGGGATTCGAGCCGCGAGCTCAACGTGGTTTCTGATGCCGAATTACGTCGCCAGAGTCTGGCTTTGAAGCACTCGGCCATGTGCGGAATGCCACTCAAGAAACTCATGACTCACGGATTTCCCTTGGTGGTCGAAGCCGTACGGCGGCGACTGGATCTTGTTTTTCACGATGTCCAATTGCAATGCGCCATCGATATGACCAAGGGACGGATTGCAGAAATGAAGACAGGAGAAGGTAAAACGGTTACCGCGTCACTGGTCGGCTACTTGTTATCGCTTTACGGGAAAGGGGTCCATGTTGCAACGTTTAACGACTACCTCGCCGAACGCGACTGCAACTTGAATCGACCGCTGTTTGATTTGCTGGGCCAACGCGTGAGTTTCTTGCGAGATGGCATGTCCGAGAACGAGCGGGCTGCAGCATACCAGTGCGACGTTACCTATGGCTCGGCCAAAGAATTCGGATTCGATTTCCTGCGTGATCGCCTGAAAAGCATGAATGGTGGAAACGTTTCGCCAGTAATGCGTGGTACTCGCTACGCGATTGTTGACGAAGCAGACAGCATTCTTATTGACGAGGCCAGAACGCCTTTGATTATTGGGATGCAGGATCGAGATGAAAGCCAGATTGTCGCCGATTGCTTTCGGTGGGCAGCCGAACATTGCTCTCAATTTGCCGATGGTGTTCACTTTGAAAAAAGAGCCAAACAACAAAGCTTTGAGATCAATCAGGAAGGCAAAAGACTTATCCGAGCTTTGCCGCACAACAATAGCACAAACATGGTGCCCATTCACGAGTTAGTCGGCTACGTTGAAAAAGCCCTGAAAGTCCAACACTATTTCGAGCTTGACAAGAACTATGTAGTCCGTGACGGAGAAATCGTAATCATCGATGAATATACCGGACGCCCTGCCGAAGGCAGGCAATGGCAAGACGGAATTCAGCAGTCCGTACAGGCCAAAGAAGACGTCGAGATCGCTCCGGAAACTCGCCAGGCAGCCTGCATTACGATTCAGTCCTATTTCAAACGCTACAAGATGTTCTGCGGCATGACGGGGACTGCATGGACTTCCAAAAAAGAAATCGCGTCTGTCTATCGTAAGAAAGTCACCAGAATTCCAACGCACCGTCCTGTACAACGTACCGAATACAAGCCTCGCGTATTTGAAAACCAAAAGGAAAAGTTGGCGGCTATCACCGAATCCGTCGCCTTGGAAATTCAAAAGGGGCGAGCCGTGCTGGTAGGTACTCGGAGCGTGGCCAGGTCACAGGAGTTGGCACGGTATTTCTATGAAGCTTCATTGCTCTTTGATGTGTTGAATGCAAAGCAGCTCGAACGCGAGGGTGATATCATTGCGAATGCGGCCCAGGGTCCACGGATTACAATCGCGACCAATATGGCCGGAAGAGGAACGGATATTAAATTGTCTGATGATGTCCGCCAAGCAGGCGGTTTACATGTGATCTTGACGGAAATCCATGAAAGCCAAAGGATCGATTGGCAACTCATCGGGCGAGGTGCGCGGCAGGGAGATCCAGGAAGCTTTCAAATTTTTGTCTCACTAAGCGATGAAATACTGTCAACTGGTTTCGGTGAACAAAAAGCACGCCAACTTAAACAGCGTTTTGCGGGTACTCCCCAGGCCCGGCTACAAAGACTTTTTCCCATGTTTCGTCGCGCACAGCAAAAAGCGGAAAAGATTCAATTGACGGATCGCATGATTGTTCTGCGCCAAGACGAGGAAGTTCAGCGGAGTGCTTTCGAAATGGGGCAAGACCCTTTCCTGTCGCGAATCTCTGCCCATTAGCGCCAACCAATTAAGCCTATGGCTTGAGTTGACTATTTTCCACTGTTTCAGGAATGACTAACACGCCTTCGGTACCCGGCAGATGCTGATCCTTGGCGTTTTCGAATTCCGCCCATACCTGGAATATCCCTTCGACAATTTCAACACCGACGAAGGTAATCTTGGCGGGCACTCGCGATTTTTCGTCAGCGAGTGTGTATTCGAAGTACACGTTCTGGCCGATTCCTACTTGCTTTATTAGATCTTCATGCAGGTAAGCTTCAGCTCGCAGACGAGTAGAATCCACCAATCGCACAATTGGCTCTCCAGCGTTCACCCATTGTCCTGGCTGAACATAGATTTGCGCGATTTTGCCCGCAAATGGAGCAAGAACGACGCGTCCGTCCAAGCGGACTTGAGCCGCCTGAGCCGTTCTCTTTTTCAGCGTTTCTGTCCACTGGGCCATGTCAAGTTCCAGCCGAGCCTGTTCGCCAGACAACCTTGATTTTTCAAATTCCAATCGCAACTGCTGAATTTCTGCATCAGGAATGGATTTCGAGAAGATCTTGTTTGCCTGAACACTCTTGTTTAGGACAGCTGCGGCGACTTCAGCTGACTTGTCGGCAAACTCTAAGTTGACACGGTTTCGAGCGTCCAGTTTCGCAATTTCATAATCAGCGGTTGCCACGTCGTATTCCGCAGTGAACATCTCATCGTTCAGTTGGATCAGTTTTTCATCTTTCGCGACCACCGCACCCGGTTGAACGACGATTTCCCTGATTATTCCAGGCGACTCGGCAGCCACGACCGTGTTAGCGATAGCCACCAGTCGCGACTCGCCTCTTACGTTCTGGGCATTCAATTGAGAAGCGAACGCGGTGAAGCCTGAAAGCACTACCAACGAAAGAAATTTCTGATTTGACATAATGAACCTGAACCTTTGACAATATTTCATCCAAGCACTGGGCTTCGCGATCCGTTAATGCATCTGCTGTGCCAATCCAAGCGAACCTCGATTGGATAGCCAAATTGGCATCTTATCCAACAACCAGCGAACTATTCTGTTGCCTGAATACATCACAGCCCATGCGTTGATGTTGCGTTCAAGCAACATGCTATGTACTTTCCTACTTGCGAGGTCTTGACTGTTGCCTGAATGTGTGATGCTGTTTCATTTCCATGATATGGCTTTCCCGAAACGGGCTGTCTAGGGTCCGACGGTGTCCACCAGTTGCTGGTCTACCGAAGGAGCAAGTTTACAAACGCCATTCTGCGCACGGCAAAAATGCGTCGATTTCTCTGGCTGTTAAAGTTCTGCCTGTGCCATCGAATCGAGACGCATAAAGTTCTTCTCATTTTTCTTTTAGAAAAATGAGGCAGTTTCCGGGCTGTTGGCGAATTTCAAGATGTAGGCCTCTTTTGCCCTCTTTCTGCGACGTTCCCCAATACCCATAGAGCTAGAAATCATGAACCACAACAACCTATTCAGAATACAACTTGAGCCGCTCGAAGACCGCATGATGCTTTCTACGGTGGACGTATTTGCAGCTGGGGTGACGAACCAGGAAACGATCGAGTTGCAGGTAGATGGTGCGACGGTCCAGGTTTGGAACAACGTGGGTGGTGACGCTTACGGTGGCGATTTTGAGAAGTTGACGTTCAATACGACAGAGGACCTGGTCGGTAAAGAGCTGCGGATCGTGTTTAGCAACGACCTCTATGATCCATCATCCGGAATTGACCGTAACGTACGCATCGACAAGATCGTGGTCGACAACGTGACGTATGAAACCGAATCGTCAGATGTTTTCTCGACGGGTACCTGGAAAGCGGCTGATGGAATCGTCGATGGGTTCCGGGAAAGCGAATACCTCCACGCCGATGGCTACTTCCAGTTCCAGATCGGCAACGGTAATGGCGGTGGAACGAATTTGGGTTCCAGTATCGACATCGTCGTGAAGGGCGACGAGGGCAATGAGCAGTTCAACCTGTTGATCAAAGGCCAGGTTGTTGGCACCTACAGTGTCGGTACTCAGTATCAAACGATTTCGTATCAACACGGCGAATCGTTCAGTGCAAGTGATGTACGCATAGAATTCACGAACGACCAGTGGGATCCATCGCGTGGTATCGATGCGAACTTGACCGTTGACAAGATCATCATTGATGGGGAGACGTTTGAGACCGAAGATCGGTCAGTTTTTTCAACCGGAACCTGGAAATCCGAAGACGGCATCGTTGACGGAAATCGGGAATCCGAAACGCTGCATACCAACGGTTACTTCCAATACGCCGACGGCAATTCTGGCGGCTCGACCAACCTTGCCCCCGTCGCTAACAAGGATTATTTCGATGTTGAGCAAGGTCAGACGATTTGGGGCGATGTCAGTGCCAACGACTTTGACCCCGACGGGAACGACGGCAATCTTGTGTTTAAGCTTTTGACACAACCAGCCTTTGGCCAGATTAACTTCAACGCCGACGGTACTTTTGAGTTTACCGCCACCGGCAATAACACTGGGGAAATTGTCTTTGAGTACTCGGTAACCGATGAGCAAGGTGCTCGAACGATTTCCGAGGCATGTATTACGGTTATGCCGAAAGTCGATCGCAGTGACTTCGATCAGGATGGCAAGATCGATTCAATCGACCAAGACGATGACAATGACGGAATTGCAGATCAGGTCGAAATCAACCAGTTCGGGACCGATCCATTCAATAGTGATAGTGATGGTGACGGTATTCAGGACGGGACTGAAGTCGGTTTGACACAGGGAACGCCAGATTCCTTTGGCGGCCCAGTTTCGTTTCGTCCCGATGCGGACCCCACAACGACGACCAATCCGCTTAGCCCAGACTCCGACGGTGATGGTCTGACCGACGGTCAAGAAGATCCAAATCTTGACGGCGCTTCACCGCGAACGATTGGCGGAACGGGCACAACCGGTTCTGGTGAAACGGATCCAAACAACCCGGACACCGATGGGGATGGCTTGACCGACGGTCAAGAAGTGAATCAGATCGGCTCGAATCCCCTGGATACCGACACCGATGACGGCACGACTCCTGACGGTGTGGAAGTCAACCAGCAAGGTACCAACCCGGTCAACAACCCGAACGACGATGTTCTGGCTGACTTTGACCAGGACGGAAGACCAGACAATGTTGACACCGACGATGACAACGACGGTATTCCCGATGCTGTCGAAGCAGGCCTTGGCACCAATCCGCTTGATCCCGACACGGACAATGACGGTATTCTGGACGGTACCGAGGCTGGTGTCACCAATCCTGGTCCCGATTCGTTCGGCGGTCCAATTATCTTTATTCCCGATGCCGATCCATCGACGACGACCAATCCCCTCAACCCCGATACCGATGGCGATGGGATCATTGATGGTGACGAAGACGCCAACCGCGATGGTGCTTCTCCACGGACGATTGGCGGAACGGGCACGACAGGTTCCGGTGAAACGGATCCGAGCAACCCGGACACCGATGGGGATGGCTTGACCGACGGCCAGGAAGTCAATCAGATCGGTTCCAATCCTCTGGACACAGATACCGACGACGGCACGACTCCTGACGGTGTGGAAGTCAACCAGCAAGGTACTGATCCGGTCAACAACCCGAATGATGATGTTCTGACTGACTTTGACCAGGACGGCAAGCCAGACAACGTGGATACCGACGATGACAACGACGGTATCCTTGACGTCGACGAGCCAACCTTCGGCACCAATCCTCTTGACCCCGATACCGACAATGACGGCATTTTGGATGGAACAGAAGTTGGTCGAACCGTCGCGGGTCCCGATTCGTTCGGCGGTCCAATTTCATTCCGTCCCGATTCGGATCCTGGCACAACGACCAACCCGCTTGATCCCGATTCGGATGATGATGGACTGACTGACGGTCAAGAAGATCCAAACGGGGATGGAGCTTCACCTCGCACGATTGGCGGAACAGGCACAACCGGTTCTGGTGAAACCGATCCAAACAACCCGGACACCGATGGAGATGGCTTGACCGACGGTCAAGAAGTGAATCAGATCGGCTCGAATCCCCTGGATACCGATACCGATGACGGAACAACTCCTGACGGTGTGGAAGTCAACCAGCAAGGTACGGATCCGGTCAACAACCCGAACGACGATGTTCTGGCTGACTTTGACCAGGACGGAAGACCAGACAATGTTGACACCGACGATGACAATGACGGTATTCCCGATGTTGTCGAAGCAGGCCTTGGCACCAATCCGCTCGACCAGGACACTGACAATGACGGCATTCAGGACGGCACTGAAATCGGCGTTGGACCCGGAGGCGCTGGCCCTGATTCGTTCGGCGGCCCATTGTTCTTCCGTCCCGATGCTGATCCTGGCACAACAACCAACCCGCTTGATCCCGATTCCGACGATGACGGCTTGACCGATGGTCAGGAAGATCCGAACGGGGATGGTGCTTCTCCACGAACGATTGGTGGAACGGGCACGACGGGTTCTGGTGAAACGGATCCGAACAACCCGGACACCGATGGAGATGGCTTGACCGACGGTCAAGAAGTGAATCAGATCGGCTCGAATCCACTCGATACTGACACCGACGACGGCACGACTCCTGACGGTGTGGAAGTCAACCAGCAAGGTACCAACCCGGTCAACAACCCGAACGATGATATTCTGGCTGACTTTGACCAGGACGGAAGACCAGACAATGTTGACACCGACGATGACAATGACGGTATTCCCGATGTTGTCGAAGCAGGCCTTGGCACCAATCCGCTCGACCAGGACACTGACAATGACGGCATTCAGGACGGCACTGAAATCGGCGTTGGACCCGGAGGAGCTGGTCCTGATTCGTTCGGCGGCCCATTGTTCTTCCGTCCCGATGCTGATCCTGGCACAACAACCAACCCGCTTGATCCCGATTCCGACGATGACGGCTTGACCGATGGTCAGGAAGATCCGAACGCTGATGGTGCTTCACCGCGAACGATTGGTGGAACGGGCACGACGGGTTCTGGTGAAACGGATCCGAACAACCCGGACACCGATGGAGATGGCTTGACCGACGGTCAAGAAGTGAATCAGATCGGCTCGAATCCACTCGATACTGACACCGACGACGGCACGACTCCTGACGGTGTGGAAGTCAACCAGCAAGGTACCAACCCGGTCAACAACCCGAACGATGATATTCTGGCTGACTTTGACCAGGACGGAAGACCAGACAATGTTGACACCGACGATGACAATGACGGTATTCCCGATGTTGTCGAAGCAGGCCTTGGCACCAATCCGCTCGACCAGGACACTGACAATGACGGCATTCAGGACGGCACTGAAGTCGGCGTTGGACCCGGAGGAGCTGGTCCTGATTCGTTCGGCGGCCCATTGTTCTTCCGTCCCGATGCCGATCCTGGCACAACAACCAACCCGCTTGATCCCGATTCCGACGATGACGGCTTGACCGATGGTCAGGAAGATCCGAACGGGGATGGTGCTTCTCCACGAACGATTGGTGGAACGGGCACGACGGGTTCTGGTGAAACGGATCCGAACAACCCGGACACCGATGGAGATGGCTTGACCGATGGTCAGGAAGTCAATCAGATCGGTTCGAATCCATTGGACACCGATACCGATGATGGCACGGTTCCCGATGGCGTGGAAGTGAACCAACAAGGTACCAACCCGGTCAATAATCCAGGCGATGACATTGTCGCTCCGCCAAACGTGGCACGCATCATCGGTGCGGATCGCATTACAGAGTACCGAACTGATATCCCAAGTCGGCCTTTCCAAACGGAGAGCTACCGCATTCAGACCGATACTCCAGTGACTCAGGATACGGTTTTCGTTGTCAACACGAATGACATCACGGCCAACCGAACCTCCGACCCAGGGGCCTCCACACAGCGAATTGGATGGGGAGGGGCGGCAACGGCACAGGGTCTGCCCATCCGGGACGCTGATCCTCTGGATTACACTCTGTCGCAAAATGGCGTGACCGTTCCAGGTCAGCTAACGCTGACGGTACGAGCGGGTCAGACCGTTTCGCAGGATACCTTCGAAGTTGATGCTTGGGGCGAGTTCACTTATTGGGGACCGGATCCAGCACTCTTTAGCCAAGTCTTTGAAGATCTTGAGACATTCCAATTGGACATCGTTCAAGCTCAAGGAACGACTCAGCCCTTCACTCTGATCGACAAAACGGTTGAGATCTTCGACGACCAGGCGTATTACGTCTACGACGTTTCTCCAATCGCTCTTGACCTCAACGGCGACGGTGAAATTGGCGTGACCGGTGAAACGACGGTTCGAGGTGCGTTTCGATCTTCGATTGGCGAAACGGTTCAGTTTGACATCGACGCCGATGGAACACTGGACACGATCGAGTGGTTCGCTGGAGACGGAGACGGAATCTTGGTTGACACGAGCATGATCGGACCGAACTACGAGATTGACGGATCAGCTCTGTTTGGTGATCAAGGTGGCCTGTATGACAACGGCTACGAGAAGCTATCGCTTTTGGATGCCAATGGCGATGGACAAGTCTCTGGTAGCGAGATGTCGAGCCTTGGCTTGTGGATTGATGACGGTGACGCGGTTCTCGAATTGGGCGAACTCAAGTTGCTTGAAAACTTTGAGATTGTTTCCTTGAGCACCGAAATGCAATTGGACTATGAAGGTCGGATGCGATCGTCAGCCGAAACAGCAGACGGAACAAGCATCATGACCGAAGACGTCTGGTTTGCTGTCAGAAACGACGACATTGCCTAATCGGCGATTTGAAAACGAATGGCCACCCCTAATTGATCTTCTGGGGTGGCTTTTGTTCTCGATTTGCGTCCGTTTGGGCGCGGCTCCCCACATTTTTTCTATGATGAGTAACAACAATGAAGAACAACGATAAGTTAAATTTAAGTCTGGAATCGCTCGAAAATCGGACGATGCTTTCATCCGTCGACATTTTTGCTGCGGGCGTAACCAATGAAGAAACAATCGAACTCCAAGTCGACGGAGCCACCGTTCAATCCTGGACCAACCTTGGTGGAGACGCCTACGGCGGTCAGTTCACCCGGTTGAATTATAACACCAGCGAAAATCTCGATGGGAAAGAGTTGCGAATCGCCTTTACCAACGATTTTTATGATGCGGCAAATGGAATCGACCGTAATGTGCGAATCGACCGGATTGTTGTCGATGGAGAGACGATTCAAACCGAGTCCGCCGATGTATTTTCAACTGGAACGTGGAAAGCCGATGACGGAGTCGTAGATGGATTCAGAACCAGTGAATACCTGCATTCCGATGGCTATTTCCAGTTTCCCGTCATCAATACTGGCGTTGGCACCAATACCAATGCTGGATCTCAAATCGAGATAACCGTCAAGGGTGACGAGGGAACCGAGAGTTTCAGCTTGATCATCGGCGGTGAAACGGTCGGCACCTATAACGTTACGCCCCAGTTCCAAACTGTCGCTTACACTCACAGCCAAACTGTTACTGCCGACGACATTCGAATCGAATTCTTTAATGATCGCTGGGAACCAGCCAACGGAATCGATGCCAACCTGACCGTTGATAAAATTACCGTCGATGGCGTGACATTTGAGACCGAGGATCCTGAGGTCTTTTCGACTGGCAGTTGGAAAGCCGAAGACGGGATCGTCAGCGGTTTCAGGCAGTCCGAAACACTTAACAGTAACGGCTACTTTCAGTTTTCAAACAATGGCGCGAGTCTGACTGCGTTAACTCCAACTCCTGCCACCAACGGTGTGATCGTAGGAACTTCGCAGGATGATGACATCCTGGTTGGCACGCCAGGCAACGATGTCTTCGAAACCCGGGGCGGCTTTGACTTCGTTTATGGGGAAGGCGGCTTTGACACCGTCCGATTGCCGGGCGTGCGAAGTGATTACGATGTGTTCCTGGACGAACCAACCGGGCGCTACAACTTCACCAATCTCGCCACAGTCGAAGGCGCACTTTTGACTGACGTCGAGAGAGTCGAATTCGTTGCCAGCGGTGAAAGCGTCATTATCAGCAACGGAGCGTTGCCACCAACAACGCCAGCGCCTGCACCCGTTGTCCCAACGACTCCTGTTGGTCAGCCGAATTCCGGCGTAAGCATTACTGACCCACAAACAGGTCAGGAATTCGACCTCAGCGGTATTTTCGCGTCGCTTAGTCCCGAAGCTCAGGCAGCATTTGCCACAGGCATTGCCAACTTGAACGGCTCCGTAACACCAACGCCGGTTCCTACACCCGTTGCCCCAACAACCCCTGTTGGTCAGCCGAATTCCGGCGTAAACATTACTGACCCACAAACAGGTCAGGAAATCGACCTCAGCGGTATTTTCGCGTCGCTTAGCCCCGAAGCACAGGCAGCATTTGCCACAGGCATTGCCAACTTGAACGGCTCCGTAACACCAACGCCGGTTCCTACACCCGTTGCCCCAACGACTCCTGTTGGTCAGCCGAATTCCGGCGTAAACATTACTGACCCACAAACAGGTCAGGAAATCGACCTCAGCGGTATTTTCGCGTCGCTTAGTCCCGAAGCACAGGCAGCATTCACCGCGGGCATCGCCAACTTGAACGGCTCTGCGACACCGACGCCGACTCCCACTCCGACGTTGCCCAACGCAGCTCCTAATGCCAATGACGATCCAGGCAACGTCACTAACGCAAACACCCCGATCACTCTCGATGTGTTGGCAAATGACTCCGACAGCGATGGTAACTCGTTGACGATCACAGACGCTTCGGTTCCGACTTCGCAGGGAACTGTGGCCATCGTCAACAACCGGTTGGTCTACTCTCCAGCACAAGGCTTCGGTGGCGTAACCACGGAGATCAGGTACACGGTCTCCGACAGCAACGGTGGTTCCGATTCGGCCACGGCGTTTGTTTATGTCTTCCCAAGCGACACGCTGGCTCCGGCGTCTACGCCAACTCCTGCTCCTGCACCAGCACCTGGCGGTGTCATTGCAGGGACGCCTCAGAACGATGATGTCCTTGAAGGAACTCCTGGCAATGACGTGTTTGAAACACGAGGCGGTTTCGATTTTGTCTTCGGTGAAGGTGGTTTCGACACAGTCCGATTGCCCGGTGTACGAGCTGACTACGACGTGTTCCTTGACGAACCAACCGGACGGTACAACTTCACCAATCTGGAAACCGTTGAAGGTGCATTGTTGACGGACATCGAAAGAGTCGAATTCATCGGCAGTGGTGAGAGCGTCATTATCAGCAACGGAGCTTTGCCACCAACAACGCCAACTCCGGCGCCTGCACCCGCTGTCCCATCGACTCCGGTTAGCGTGCCGAATACTGGCCTGACGATTACTGACCCGCAGACTGGTGAGGTATTCGATCTGAGCGGAATCTTCGCGTCGCTTGCCCCTGGAGCACAGGGCGCTTTCGCGGCGGGTGTCGCTGGCATCAATGGCGGTACAACACCAGCTCCGGCACCCGCTGTCCCATCGACTCCGGTTAGCGTGCCGAACAATGGCCTGACGATTACTGACCCACAGACCGGTGAGGTATTCGATCTGAGCGGAATCTTCGCGTCGCTTGCCCCTGGAGCACAGGGAGCCTTCGCGGCGGGTGTCGCTGGAATCAATGGCGGTGCGACACCAACTCCGGCGCCAGCACCAGTTGCACCAGTCGTCCCATCGACTCCAGCTGGCTCGCCGAATACTGGCTTTACCATTACTGACCCGGAGACCGGTGAGGTGCTCGATCTCAGCGGAATCTTCGCTTCGCTGGCTCCTGGAGCACAGGGCGCCTTCGCGGCGGGCGTCGCTGGAATCAATGGCGGTACGACGTCAGCTCCAGCTCCAACAACTCCTGCTCCAGCACCAGCGGCTTCCAATACGACTTCGCGAGGAATCTTCACTGGAACGCCAGCGGCTGGATTCGAAGCCTATCCATTCCCTGTGAGGTATGACTCCCCTGATCAAATCGTACCTCCCGGAAACTATGACCTCTCGGATTCAGGTATCCAGAGCTTCATCGACAGCGGAGCAGCCCCCTATTCAAGCGTTGCGTTCAATAGAGCGTATCTCCAGGGTGACATTGGTGGCGCCTACCTCACGTACCAAGTAGGGCGAGACGTTCAGAACGGAGTCCCGTTTGACGTTGCAGCAGCCCGCGCCGTCGCAGCTTATCCCATTTAGTCTGAACCTTATCATTCAGACGAAGCATACGTATCAGCAAGCCTTGATTGAAGCTTGAAGCTCTCGAACTCCTCGGAATTTCGAGCTTGGCAATACAAGTCAGGGCTTGCTGAATTTTGCGAACAACCTCAGAGCGTGCGGATGTTGCAGAGCCTGTCTCACGCTCGTTGCAACTCCCACGCTATGGCGTTCGTCGGCGTCCCCATGCAGCGACTGCGCCGCGAATCAACATTCAATAAATCTCATTCTCATGCAGCAATGCGGCACCCAAGTTATGAACGAAAAGCAACATCAAGACAGACTGCACCTTGAGTGCGAAGCCCTCGAACAACGCCAAATGCTCTCAACGGTCGACGTCTTTGCCGCAGGCGTGACGAACGAAGAAACCATCGAACTGCAGATCGACGGGGCGACGGTTCAGACTTGGGAAAATGTTGGCGGCGATGCGTTCGCAGGCGATTTCGTTCGATTCTCCTACACGACCGACCAAGACGTCGAACCCGGCCAAATTCGGATCGCGTTTACCAACGACGTTTATGACGAAGCGGCGGGCATCGACCGAAATGTTCGCATCGACCGAATCGTGGTCGACGGTGAAACGATTGAAACTGCGTCCGCCGAAGTGTTCTCGACTGGCACATGGAAATCAGCCGATGGCATCGTTCCCGGATTTGGTCGTGGCGACATTTTGCACGCCAATGGATTTTTCCAATTCCCGGCGAGTCAAGTTGGGGAGCCTGGAACACCGGGTGCGGCGGATGGTTCTGACATCCAGGTCGCCGCTCGTGGTAGTGAAGGGACTGAGCGTTTTAACCTAGTGATCAATGGCCGCATGGTAGCGACCTTTGACGCGACGTTGGCCGATCAAACCTTTTCCTATACGCACACCGATACAGTGAGTGCGAGCGATGTCCGAATCGAGTTCTTCAATGATCGATGGGAACCCGAAGCGGGAATCGACGCGAACTTGATCGTCGATAAGATCAATGTCGACGGCATCGACTACCAAACCGAAGCTCCAACCGTCTTTTCGACGGGCACTTGGAAAGCCGCCGACGGCATCGTACCGGGCAACCGAGAATCGGAAACGCTTCACACCAACGGTTTCTTCCAATTCGCTGATGCGCCAACGCCAGAACCTCCCACGCCAGAACCTCCAATCCCAAGCAACATTGCTCCAGTCGCCAACAATGATGTCGGCAATACGACGCAGGCCAGTACGGCAATCACTTTGGATGTGTTGGCCAACGACTTCGATGCCGACGATGATGACTTGACCATCGCCGATGCCAGCTTGCCTGCGGCGCAAGGAACCGTGGCGATCGTCGACAACCAGTTGGTTTACACGCCAGCCGATGGTTTTGACAGCGCGAGCGTGGCGATTTCTTACATCGTTTCGGATGGAACGGATACCGATACCGCAAGGGCGTTCGTGTTTGTGTCCCCGGTTTCAACGCCCACGCCACCGACTTCAACCGGTTTGTCGTTTGTGACCGAAGCGACCGTCCGATTTGATGATCTCGATGGCGGAGTTTGGCAGCGAGTGTTTGACTTTGGCAATGGCCCTGGGCAAGACAACCTCTTGTTGACTCAACTGGGCGGGTCGAACACGATGCGATTCGACTTTTATGTCAACGGCCAGATCTTTACACTCGACGCGGTCGGTGGAATCGTTGAAGGTGAAACGGCGACCTGGAAAGCTCAGGTCACAGACGCCGGTGTGATGCAACTCTTCAAAGATGGAACGCTGGTTGGTGAACGCAGCGCTGCGGTGGTTCCAGGTGTCGACCGAGCGAATCTACTGGTCGGCGAATCGAATTGGTCGGCCGATACGCCGCTGATTGGCCAAGTCGTTTCGATTAGCGCCGACATCGACGGCGATGGCACAACGGACTTGAGCCAAAACACGACGCCCAACCCTCCATCGCCAGAACCTCCGACGCCAAATGTCGCTCCCAATGCGAATGACGACCCAGGAAACGTCACCAATGCGAGCACCGCAATCACTCTCGATGTTTTGGCAAATGACACCGACGCGGACGGCAACCTGCTGACGATCTCGGATGCCTCAGTTCTTTCATCGCAGGGAACCGTAGCAATCGTTAACAACCAATTGGTTTATACTCCCGCGGATGATTTTGGCGGTGTGACCACCGAGATTCGTTACACAATTTCTGACGGCAACGACGGTTCCGACTCGGCCACGGCTTTTGTCTATGTCTTCCCAGGCAACTCGCAAACTCCAACGCCGCAACCACCAACGCCGAATGTCGCTCCCAATGCGAATGACGACCCAGGAAACGTCACCAACGCGAGTACCGCAATTACTCTCGACGTTCTGGCAAATGATACCGACGCGGACGGCAACTCGCTGACGATCGCGGACGCTTCGGTGCCGTCTTCGCAGGGCACGGTGTCCATCGCTAATAACCAATTGGTCTTCACTCCGGCGGAAGGCTTTGGCGGTGTGACGACCGAGATTCAGTACACGATTTCCGACGGTAACGGTGGTGCCGACTCGGCTACGGCATTTGTCTTTGTCGTCCCAGGCAACACACTACCTCCGACTCCAGAACCACCAACGCCGCAGCCTCCAACGCCGCAGCCACCGACGCCGCAGCCACCGACGACGAGCGGTTTGTCATTCTTCACCGAAGTCACGGCTCAGTTCAACGCGGTGAACTTCAGCTCGCAGCGAATCTTCGACTATGGCAACGGCTTCAACAAAGATAGTATCTATCTTGGCCAAATTGGCGCGAGTAACGACTTGCAGTTTGGGTTCTTTTCCAACGGCCAGCTCTACACGTTGGACGCTCCCGGCGCGATCGTACAAAACGAAAATGCAACCTGGCGAACCCAGGTCACCAACGGTGGATTGATGCAGCTATTCAAGAACGACGTGCTGCTCGCTGAACGCCAAGCCGTTGCAGTTCCCGACTTGCCACGGAAGTTCTTGATGGTCGGGATTTCAACGGACAACTCCGCCCCCAAGTTCATTGGTGCCATCAGCAGCATCACCGCCGACATCAACGGCGACGGGAATCCGGACAAGGTCGGCACCGAAGCACTGAAGTTCAACCCCGACGACGAAGTGGCGACCTCACCAACCTTCGCCACCGATCGACGACCTGCCAAGAACACGCCGGTCAGTGGCAACCCGATCATTGACACGTTGACTTGGTCGATGCAATGGGACGCCGATGTGATCACGTGGGCCTTTGAAGAGCATGACTTGGACAACGACGGCATCAATGACTGGGAAGAAGGCAACTGGCGGAATTTCTACGAAGGCATGATGGCCGATGTGACGACGTATACGGGCTTGCGATTCGTCGAACAGCCTCGCACGAATGCGGTTGTCACGTTCAGGCTGAACCCAACCGGAGGCGGTGGCATCTCGCGAACGCCTAACAATGGCGGAGTCAAAACGGATACCCAAGTCGGGATCAACCCAAGCAATGGCATGGAAACGATCACTGACGTCGTCTATCC
The DNA here is from genome assembly GCA_965263475.1 of Mariniblastus sp. Lineage (GTDB taxonomy): Bacteria > Planctomycetota > Planctomycetia > Pirellulales > Pirellulaceae > Mariniblastus. The sequence goes on along the minus strand of OZ253677.1, from coordinate 3,151,039 downwards.
AGGTCAGTTTTCCGAAGCTTTTTATCACGAGCTGGGACACGCGCTGGGCTTTGATCATCCGACGGCCGACGGCTTCGACTTTGGGCCGATCAGCGGCGAAAACGCCTTCATTTCTTCGGGACCAACTGGGCTCAATTCAAAACTGTATTCCGTGATGACCTACGCCAATTTCTTCTGGGCCGAGGACAATCCGTTTACGCCACAGTTTGATACGAAGACGGTGCAGCAGATGTGGCCCGGTTCGTACTTGCCGTTCGACATCGCTGCATTCCAGTTCATGTACGGAATCAACTCGACGCACGCTTTGGGCGACGATGTCTACACGTTCAACGACGACCGACGCCAAAGTGCTGGCATACAAGCGATCTGGGATAACGGCGGTACGGACGCGATTCGGTACACCGGTTCCTCTCGCACCGTGATCAACCTGAACGATGCAACGCTGCAGCGAGAAATCGGCGGTGGCGGGTTCCTGTCGACATCTGAGTCTTTAACGACGGGCTACTTAATCGCCAACGGTGTCGTTGTTGAAAACGCGATCGGAGGAAACAACGCCGACATTTTGACGGGCAACGAGTTCGCCAACGAACTGGTTGGCAACGGCGGAAACGATACGCTCGACGGCGGCGGTGGAAACGACACGCTGATCGGCGGGGCGGGCGACAATACGATTCGAGGCGGTACTGGATTCGACGTCGTGGTGGTTGCGGGAACTCAAGGCGGTGCTCAAGTGAGCAACAACGGCGGTGGCAACTTTGTCATTCGCGCCCAAGACGGTAGCATCGCGCGAGTCAGCGGCGTAGAAGAAGTTCGCTTCCTGGGCGGCGGTTCATTGACGCTTCAAGCAGCCGAACCCGATTTCTTCTTCTCGCCCAGCCCACCGGTGGCCGAAATCCTGCGAGCCAATTTGCCTACGGTTCAAGTTTCGAGCGCCGACGTTGCTCCAGAAGCCTTGAACTACGTCTTTTACAGTGATGTACAAGGAGCTGAGTTTACCGGTCTTAATCGCGGCGATCACAACCACGATGGCGATGATTGCGGCCACGACGAGCATGGAGAAATGCTGGCCGAACACGACAGCGGCAAAAGCCATTCCCACGCTCACGAAGACGGGTGTGGGTGCGCGGCCTGTGTTGCGGCGGCGAGTTTAACGTCTTCCATGCTGGACTTTACAGGCCAAAGTGGTTGAGTCTCCTACCCCATCAATACTGACAGAGTCATGCGGATGCTCGCAGACGAGCGATTCAGGCGTTGATTCAAGGGCCAGTTGGTTGGTTACTATTCTTGAACAATTCAAGTTGCGAAAAGCCGCATCGAATTCGAGGCGGCTTTTTTCGTTGGCGGATTCTTATCGCCTGTGATGGATCCGTAGTGGGCATACGCCGTTCAACTTTTTTCGTTTGAAGGTTTAGCTATGTTCTTTTCGTTGAAGCGGAATACTTTGTCCAAGAAATTGCAACGGCATCACTCTTGTTCGATGACCATGTTGAGAAATGTCAACCCAACACTTCGGCTATGAGTTTTTTTTGCAACACGGTCCGCCAAAGACGCTGTAAATAACCTGTGATATTGATTGGCACAGAATTTGGTACTGATGTGCATCATAACAGTCCTAGGTAGTTTTTATTGTTCGGCGGTTAAGGCCAAAAATTATGGGTGCGATTACTGATTGCCTGCGAAAAATGAATCAAGGTGAACGCGTCAACTCGGGCAAGTTGTATGAATTGGCGTATGACACTTTGAGGAAAATTGCGGCAAGGCGACTTGCCGGAAACTCGATTATCCGTCCAACCGAATTGGTGCATGAGACATGGCTCCGTCTCTCAAATTCGGAACAAAGTCTATGGCAAAACAGCAAACACTTTTTTCACGCTGCCGCCGAAGCCATGAGATATACTTTGGTTGACCACATTCGTCGAAAAAATCGAATCAAAAGAGGAGCAGCGTTTTTACAAAAGAATCTTGATGAGTGTTCGTTGAAGATTGATCCACTCACAAAGGAAATTTTGAATCTCAATGAAGCTTTGGAATGTCTTGAGTTGAGTCATCCGAACAAGGCCGAGATCGTTAAGTTAAAGTTTTTCGCGGGCATGACGATACGCGAGATTTCCAAGGTTACTGACCTTTCGCCCGCCACTGTAGAACGCCACTGGGCGTTTGCCAAAGCCTGGCTCCACCAGAAAATGGGCAGTATTTGAGGCTAGATTAAGATTTGTCTCCGTAAATTTCATCTCGAACCCATCAAGCCTGAGACTTGAACAATTTCGAATTGGTCGATTAAGAAACGCTATTGATTAAAGCATCATGAACCCAAGCGACGATCTGATTTTTTCCAAGGCAACGTCTGTTTCATTGTGGGATCAGCAAGTTGAAATTGTTACTTCTCTAGCTAAGAATCGCGTTCAAAGTGAACGGCTAATTCGACTTCTTGAGTCACACAATCAGATTCTGCAGAATCCTGAGGAACAAGTCTTCAATCGATCCGAAGAGGTGTTTCAGAAATACACGTCGGTGGCCGTAACAGCAGATGTCGAAGACGACTTGCTGGGAACCAATATTGACCAGTACCGCGTGATTGAGAAAATCGGAGAAGGCGGGATGGGGCTCGTTTATCGCGCCCAGCAAACGAAACCGATTCAACGTGAAGTTGCGCTAAAGCTCCTGAAGCCTGGAATGGATTCACACAAAATTCTCAGCCGATTCGAAGTGGAGAAGCAAGTGCTTCAGCAAATGAAGCATCCTGGAATCACCACGATTCTAGATGCCGGAATCCAACCCAATGGCAGACCTTATTTCGCCATGGAGTTGATCGAGAATGGCAAATCCATTGTAGAATACGCTGAAGAAAGAGAGCTTGATGTCTGGCGGCGATTGGAGCTTGTCGCCAACGTGTGTTCTGTGATCGAGCATGCGCATCGGTGCGGTGTAATCCATCGCGACCTAAAGCCATCCAATATCCTGGTTACAACCCGTGGCGACGAGTCGATCGTCAAAGTTATTGACTTTGGTATCGCCAAGGCCGTCAGCCCTCAGTTCGACGCACATCAATTCACGACTAACCACGACGATTGTATGGGGACGTTTGCCTACATGAGCCCGGAGCACTCCCCTTGGATCAACCATGGAATCGATACGAGGTCGGACGTATACTCTCTCGGTATGGTTTTGGTTGAGCTACTGGTGGGGCAACTGTCTCCTGAACTGACGACCCGATCTGGTTGGTTCAAAATGGTCCAAGAGACCGGCATTCGTCGATGTCCGTCGAGTCAATTGCAAAGTATGAATGATGAAACCGTTCAAAGCTTGGCAGAAAAGCGCGGATTGAACTCGGCAACACTCAAAAAAATGGTCAGTGGCGAACTGGACTGGATCTGTTCCAAAGCCGTTGAAATCGACAAAGAAGAGCGATATCAAAGCGTCGCCGAATTTCGCGAAGATCTGGAACGGTTCATTGCCGGGCATCCGGTAAACGCCGCGAAACCGAGCCTGTTTTATCGTGGACGAAAGTTTGTTGCACGAAACAAGGTGATTTCTTTTCTTTCCGCCGCATTTGTTTTCACGATATTGACTTCGTCTGTCCTCGCTTCCTGGTTGGCCTACCGGGCAATCGTTGCCGAACAAAGTGCCAATCAACGTTTGCAACATGTCCTTGAGGTTCAACAAGAGCTTAGGGAGCAGCGCCAGCATGCTGAGAAAGAACGCTTGCGTGCCGTTGCCCTTAACCGTGGAAGTGTTGTCGATAAAGCATTTCTGACGGCGACGCACGAATACTACGAAGCGTTGAAAGAACTCTCTCCGTCCGAGCTCAGCTCATTTCGGAAAATCGATACTGCAAAACTGTTTAGCATGGAATACCTTTCCAGCGCAGATGAAAATTTGGCGGTCAAGGGTGACTGGAGTTGGGTGGTTGAACGAGGCAGATTAAAAGTCGTCGGTGAGATCGGAATCAACCATGAGAACCTGACCAGCGCCAGGATCAGTGAGCTGGTCGCATCAGAACACACCCACGCTGACCAATTAAACGGTGAAAGCCTTTCCGACATTCCTGAAGTCGAGTTGGCAAAATTGAAAACGACTCGAGCTTGCAAACTTCGTTTTCAAAAGTTGGCACTTAAGGAGATGTGCCGGCATCTACCCAAAACGGATCCTCTGCTCGCTGAGGTAATGGATAATTGTGCTCAACAATGTTTGCAGAACCAGCAGTACGACGACGCCATCAAATTCCTGAGAGACTCCATCACTATTTGGCGAAATGACAAGTCGTATCTCGCCCAGTTGACACAAGCTGAGTTGTTTCTTGCCTTCTGCCTGCGGGCTCAAGGAGAAATCGAAGAGGCCAATCAATTGCGGAAGCGGGCTGTCGACCGTCTAGGAAGTGCCTCGCTTTCGACCGATCATGTCGAGTCCCTCAAAGGACTTGTTGAGCGGCTCGATTCCCATTGATCGTACGATACGTTTGAGCATTTCGGAGGGCCACTACGAATTCCAGGATTTGAGTTTCGGTCCCCAATTTTCAGTGAACGAAGTGGGTCTCGAACTCAAAAGCGGTGCGTGTTGAGACGCCAACATGTGCCAACACGTGTAATACAAGCGAATTTTTGGTGATCGATTGGTGATCATGTTGACAACCTAGATGCAATATCGATCATCTAGATATGCAACGTTTGCTCGGCGTAAACGTCGACAATCCAACGATTTGCAATACAAAACCAATCAAAACTCAACGAACAATTCGCAGCTTCAGGTTCTAGTGTCCATTACGGACGTGGAGGTTCAAATCCTCTCACCCGCACTACGGTAAAACACGAGCGATAATGCCTAACAAACGCCCTGAATCTGAAAAGTTGCAGGGCCTTTTTATGTCCAAAGTGGTTTTGGTGATCGATTGGTGACTGTATTTTTAAGAGCGTTGGTTTTGTGAGTTCAAAGTCCCAATGCGAACACAATAGGTTTACAATGCAAGTTGCTTTCTTCCATGCAAAATGAAAATGAACTTACATTTTGTTAGCTATGAGGCAACCAGTCTCAAATTAATCGTATAACTGATGTCTTCATTTTTTAACGAACCAAATTGGCTGGACAGGGACAGAATTTTCACGAATCGAAAATGGACCGATGGGTGAATGCTCGACGAGCATGCACCCAAGGGTCACAAAGCACGATTCAATTTGTCTTGAGTGCATCTCAAGACTGGGTGGTTGAGGCTCCCGCCGAAACAAGATTGTGGAACAACAGGTTGCGGTGGGAGTCTCAACGCCTCAACCTCTCCTATGCAGATTTTGAAACTGCCCTAGCCGCTTCCTCCACCGGTTAACAAGTCAACAAACGGCCCAACGTCGAGTAAGTTCACGATGCCGTCGCCATTGATGTCGCCTTCCGCTTGAAATTGTCCGGCGGTAATCAAATCAACGAAGGGGGCGACGTCCAGCAAGTTCACGTTGCCGTCCAGGTTGATATCGCCCAGCAAGGGCTCGCCGTCCAGAACCAGCGTTATAGTCAATGTCGCATTGTTGGAAATAGTGTCCGAACCGGTGGCGGAAAAATTGAAAGTGAATTCCGAACCGTCGACAAAGGTTCCAGAGAGTAAAGAATCGACGGCGTCGATCGTCATGGGTTCGCCGGGATTCAGATTGTCGTCGAGCAATACACCGTCAAGCATGAAATTTGATCCGGACAGGTTCACTTCGCTATCTGAATCAAAGAACTTGTCGCTACCAAAACTGCCCCCACTGATGTTTACCACACTGCCAGCTTCGGTCGTAAAATCGGAACCGAACTCTCCGCCGCTAATGTTTGCAATGCTACCGGTCATCATAGTTAGCTCCTCGTCGATGGTCCCTGCGGAAACATTCAGCACAGAATTCTCGAAACGAAATTCATTCCCGATGGAACCACCTGAAATCGTAACAACACAACCGTCAAGGAATTCCGATTGATTGCCTATTGAGCCGCCGCTCAGATTCAACTCGCCGCCAAGCATTGTCAGTGCTCGATCAATTTCGCCGCCGCTCATGTTCAGAATGCTGTTGTTGAAGTTCGCATCGCCGTTAAGGAATCCGCCTTCGATGTTGAGCGTGGCGTTCACGGCTTCAAAATGACTAGGCAACTCGCCTCCAGCCTGCAATGTCAGCGTTTGGTCCTGACGCAGTCCTGAGGGGCGGTCGGGATTGATGGTGTCGACAAACTGCGGCGTCGGGTCCAGTGGCGGCAATGAAACCTGATCAAGATTCAGTCCAACGATTTCGTCGCCCAGCACATCGGAAAAAATAAATGCCGAGCCGTCGGCAAGCGTACCGGTAAAGTTATCACCTTCGGTGAGGGTGAGCGTCGATCCGCTGACCGCAGTGCCGTTGACAAGGAACTCTCCTCCTTGGAGCGTAACATTACTGCCAGCTTCGACGTTAAAACCAAAACCGACCGCACCGCCGGTCAGGTTGACCGTGCTGCCGGCCAGCGCATCGAAGTTTCTGTCAACGACGCCACCGCTAATGTTGACGACGCTGCCAGCATGTGCAACCGAGAAACCGCCAAGTGAGCCGCCGCTGACGTTCAACTCGCCACCGGAAAACACATCCAGGAAGCCTCCAAAGCTGCCTCCGCTGATGTTGACCGTGCTGCCGTCGTAAATCTCCGTAAAGACGTCTGACTCGCCGCCAGTCATATTGGCCACACCCCCGCTTAACCCCAGACCTTCATCCAGAAAACCTCCTTCGATGTTCAGCGTGGCGTTGACGACTTCGAAGTTCTCGCCAAGGATCCCTCCATCGCGAAGGATCATCGTTTGCCCTTCAAGCAAACCCGATGGCCGGTCGGGGTTGGGTGTGTCGACGACGATTGGCACGGGGCTGACGATCGTCGCATCGATGGGTACAAACCGCACATTGTTGAGTCGATCGCGTCCTTCGTGCGAGAAAATGAACGCCGAGTTATCAACCAGGGCGCCGGTCAGGATGTCGCCCTCTTGTAAGTCAACGAATACCGGTTGTGGGTCCAGGAGATCAATAATCGGTTGTCCGTTGAGCTCGAGCCGGCTGCCCGTGATCGTGACGTTGCTGCCGGATTGGGCGTCGAATCGCTGGCCAACCGTCCCGCCATTGAAATTGACCGTGCTTCCGGATCGCGCTTCAAAACCCAACCTGGTGTTCCCACCTGTGATGGTGACAAAGCCACCCGAAAACACTTGCGCGGCAAGATCTATCGATCCGCCACTCAAAGTAAGCTCTCCACCGTTTCGGACATCCAAGAACGGTCCGACCGATCCTCCGATCAAGTTAACCTCGGCACCAGCAAGAATGTCGGTTGATCCCGTAAGCCGACCTCCATCGGCGACGTTGACCTGAGTGGTCATACCATCACCGCCAATGTTTCCACCCAAGTTCGGAGTGGGCGGCAAGTCGATGACGGTATCAAACAACGCCGGATCGGAAGGCCCGGGATCAAATACCTGCCCAGAGACCGGAGCGACAAGGGACAACATGAATACGTTTAGTAATGGGCAAAAGAATCGGACGGGTATTTTTATCATTTCTTGTGTCCTTTGGTTTGTTTGAGTCGTGAACAGACTAAGCTTTAAGCTTGCGACTATTTGGATGGGAAGACTTGATTTCCAGTTTGAAAAATTAGGGTTCACATTGAACTAACCAAAACGGTGGTTCAAGGGTCGCCATGCACGATTTAATTTGTCGGCGGTGCTGCAAGTAAACCGCATAATGAGTCAGTTTTTAGTATCGATTTCATGGCATGGCTTCAAGGATTTTGATTGTGTTGATAATTTTTATCGGATCGTACTATTATTCTTGGGGTGCCAAAGGCACCAGAGGCTTCAAAACAATGTTTCTTGCGGCTCTCGCCGCACCGATTCAAGAATATTCAAGAATCGGTGTTACTCATTTGAGTAGTTTTGGGTCTTAAAAATGGGAGGTCGAGGCTAACGCCGAGACATTTTCGCCCCAGAGACGATTTTGAGTTTCTTGTTTCGGCAGGAGCCTCAACCTCCCACAATGTTGCAGTTGAACCGCAAGGCGCTAGCCGCGGTTTTCGCAGCCGTAAATAGGAGCACCAATTGATTAATCGACAAAAACTGAACCATCAAACGTATTTGTGAACTTGGTCCGCAAGCCATCCACAAGCATCTCTAGTTGCTAAGAACATCGACGAACGGACCAACGTCCAAGAGATTCACTAAACCATCCGAGTTTAGATCGGCTTCACACTGAAATAGACCGCTAGTTATTAGGTCAATGAATGGAGCGACGTCCAGAAGGTTCACATCGCCGTCGCGATTGATATCGCCGAGCTCAAAACTGGACGTTACGGTTGCCATGGCAATTGAGGTACCAATCATAGAGTCCAGTGCGATCGGGGGATCGGAACCAGAAATCACGTATGGGCCTTGAACCGACAAGATATCTGGAAGAGTCGCAGCTATCGAGGTGACGTTGCCAGGTTCCCCTGCCTGGAAGGTGAAGGTTCCCAATAAAATGGATGATCCGGTTAGGGGAGGGGCGGTAAAGTCAATCGCGCCTGCAAACGCGGCTTCACCCGTCACGTTTTGAATTTCCGATAATTGAAACTCAAAGAACGAGGCCTCCTGAGTCGCCGTGATGACAGACGCGCTGTCGGCATCTGAATCGAATTCAAGCTGCACCCCCATCGAAACGATGCCATCGGTGTTCAGGTCAGCTCCTTGAATCGGGTCGCCAACCTGGACCAGGAACAAAGGCACTTCGACCGTTTGGCCAGGTGAGACACTTAGATCGGTCATCGAGCCATCGGCACTAAATGCCAGTTCGATATCTGCACTCAGGGTACAAGGTATTGCAGTGATTACGAACAGTAGCATTATTGCGAGTGTTGGTGAAAATTGCGATTTCATGTTTTGCGTCCAACGTGTTTTAATGATTAAAAGTAGTCAAGTTGTAGAAGTTAGATGGTTGCTCCGAAGTTGTCACGGAAATCCTGGATGTCGAGCAAATCAATCACTCCGTCGCCGTTGGCATCAAAAGCAATGTCGAACTCATCATCACCTTCCTGCGAGAACAACGCGTTGCGGAATAAGGCGTAATCAAAGAAACCCACACTGCCATCGCCATCAGCGTCGCCATACAGTCGAAAGAAATCATCCAGTCGATCGTTGCCACTGGTGCCGTCCCCATTGGAATCTGCTGTGTTGCCTGCATTGTCAGTGATTAGATCGTCGATGGTTCGCAGTGAGTATTGGCCGTCGACGAGGGAACCGGTTGAATCCGTCAATGCACCACTGAAAGTGAGCGTGGCAATCGTTTGGTTGCCAACTTGCGACAGCGCTACCGCAATGTCAACTGCCTGGCCAGCTTCGTTCGTCAATTCAAATGCTCCATCAGCAACGTTGACGATCGAATCAAACGTGACTGTGATTCCTCGTATCACACTACGCTGCTCTGATCCATCCTGTATGACGATGCTTTCAATACCTGGTGCGTTTGACACATCGGCCTGTACTTCGGTTGCTCCGATGTCGACCGTGCCATCGAGGATTCGGTCGAATCCTTCGCCGCGTTGGTCGAACAACAAAGGATTGCCGTTGGAATCAACCGCCAGATCGTTGCTGCCCGCGTTGATGGCAGGACTTCCGGGCAGCAATGCATGCGTCAGGGTTGGGCCACCGTTGTCGGCCAGCTCACCCAACATTGGATCCAGTGGATTGGCCTCGGTGCCGAACAGGTTGCCGACGTTACCATTGATGGTGCCCAAACCATCGGCGTTGCCGATCAAGCTGTGGTTGATCGTGAGCTGATTTGAAAACACTTGGTCCGTTGCAATGTCCGACGAAACGCCGTTTAGAGTGTTGTCGGCAATGATTGAGTTTTCGACCGTTAGCGGTGTGCCAGTGAAAATGCCACCAGCGCCCACAGCGCTTTCGTTTTGGACAATCGTGCTGTTGATTAGGGTTGTGCGTTCAGATACGGTGGGTGCTGAAAGGATACCACCGCCGCCGAAGCGCAACCCGCCAGACGTGTTTCCGCTGATTGTGGTGTTAATCACCGTCAAATCCGAGAATGGACTGTTGATACCTCCGCCCCCTGCATTTGGAGTCGAGTTTCCGTCGATGGTACTACTGGTTATGGTCGCGGTGAGAAATTCCAATTGCAATCCGCCACCAAAGCCGTTTAACGCAATATTGTTGCTAACCGTGCTTTCTGTCATCGTGAAATCCCCTGAGGATACAAAGATACCTCCAGCGAAATCTTGGGCCAGGTTTCCGACAACTGACGTGTTGTGCACTATGAGGCTGCCTCCATTGACATGTATTCCACCTCCATCGTCTGCACTCGAGTTGTCACTGATCGTGCTGTTTCTGACCGTTAGTAAGCCATCAGATTGAAACAGGATGCCCGCTCCGTCGTTTGCAACACCTCCAGTAATCGTCAGACCGTCAATGGTCAGATCGCCCGTTGAGGCACGAAAGTCCACAACTCGATTACTGCCGTTGCCGACAATCGTCAGCGGGTTTGAGAGCGTCGAGGCATCAATGACCAGCGAGTCATTGATCAACAACCCGCCGCCTGTTTGACTGTCCAACTCAACGACCGAACCAGCCAGGCTGCCGTCAAACGTGATCGTATCTTCACCGGCAGTGCTGTCGGCAAACGCGATGGCCTCGCGGATGGAGGTCAACTGGTCAAACGCATTGACCACATCCAGATCGGTCGTCACCACAAGACTGGATGCCTCGGCCGGCAACACTTCAACGGCACCAATGTCGCTGCCGTTGCTGGTCGAGGCATTGGGAATGACATCAAAGTCAAACGGCCTATCAAGTCCCCGCTGGTCCGTTGCAAACGTCGAGTTCCCTGCATCGATTGCCGGACTGCCAAGTACCGGCGAATGTGTTAATGTCGGCCCTCCATTGTCCGCCAGTGGAGCCAGCAACGGATCGGTGTTGGACAGATCACCAACGGCCGTCAGGTTCCCCGTGCCGTCATCCGAGAGATTGTGACCTTCGGAAACAAACGCCGTCACGCCGCTTCCCGACGTGAACGAACCAAAGTTGGGTGATCCGCTGTTGTTCGCGAATATCGAATTCTGAGATCGAACGACGACCGAGGAATTGCCTAGTGCCTCTCCGGTGATCGCCCCGGTGCCTCCTGAAGTGTTGAAGGCGATCGTCGAGCTCTGGATTTCGGTGACGCTCTGCCCAGTTCCATCGGGATCCGTACCGATTGACGCGAACAGTCGGATCGCTCCGCCGGTGTTGTTGGCACTGCGATTTCCACTGATGGTGCTGTTCGATACTTCCAGTGATGCGTTTCTGGCGAAAATGCCCGCACCCGCCAGGCCCCCGATATTGTCGGAAATCAGCGAAGAAGTGATCGCGACCGTGCCCGCATCGCTTTGGATCCCTGCTCCGGAGGAACTTGTTTGGTTCGCGGAGATCGAGGTGGAAGCAACCGACAAAAACGCTTCTGCCAGATTGGTGCGGGTCTCGTTGTGAATGCCGCCGCCTATATTTGCACTGTTGTCGGTGATCGTCCCATTGATGATGGTCAGATTCGAATCGCCGATTGTCGGGGTATCCACACCAACAAAGTTGACGATCCCACCACCCCGCTGTTGCGCCGTGTTGCCCGTGACGGTGACGTCTCGCAATTCCGTGTCGCTTTGCTGAAGTGCGAGTCCGCCGCCGCTAAACCCGTTGACGTTGCCGGTCGCTTCGTTGTTGGAGAAAGTCGTATTGCTGATGTCAAGCGAGCCAAGCACCGAACGAAGCCCACCACCGACGGCTGCAGAGCTGTTGTTGATCACGACGTTGGAAATCTGAAGTGAGTCCTCGCCGCCCTGGCCAAATGAATCAAAGAACAAAATGGCGCCACCGTGGTCTTCAATGCCGCCGCCATTGCGGGCATCGCCGTTGGTCAGCGTCAAACCCGAAACGGAGAATTCAGAAGCAGCCAATACGTCGCCGAAATTGAAGACGCGTGAATCGTTATTGGCGTCCAGAGTCAAAAGGCCCGCACCCGGTCCAACGATCTCGATGGAATCCGTCACCTCCAGCTCGCTGCCGGTCAGCGTAATCGTCCCTCGCACATCCGGGGCGAAGGTGATGCTGTCGAATCCATCGCGGTCGTTGGCGATCTGAATCGCCTCACGAAGCGAAAGCTGGCCCTCACCGATCAAACCATCGACAACATCCGAAGTGTTGCTGACAACCAGCTCACCTTCGAAGGGCACATTCTCAAACGCGCCGATATCCACCGTGGCAGGTGTTCCGTCCACAATTCGTTCGAACCCTTCTCCCCGTTGATCCGTTGCCAACGGGTTTCCTTCGGCGTCGACCGCCAATGCATTGTTGCCAGCGTTGATTGCCGGACTGCCGATTTCCAGTGCGTGCGTTCTTGTCAGGCCCCCGTTGTCAAGTAACTCAAGCAGCAATGGGTCCGTGTTGATCCTATCGCCAATCGCGAACAGATTTCCGCTGTTGTCATCCGAGATATTATGGCCTGCGGAAACAAACGTCGTCCCGGATCCGAATGAGCCGAAGTTCGGCGATCCGGCATTGTCGGAGAAGATTGAGTTTTGGAAGCCGATCGTCACCAAGGAGTTTGCTTGGGCTTCTCCCGAGATCGCACCATTGAAGCCTGACTCGTTGAAGGCCACCGTCGAGTTCACAATTTGAGTGATACTCTCACCGGTCCCAGCGGGATCAAGGCTGCGATCACCAAAAATTCGCAAGGCACCACCGCTGCTGTCAACCCCACGGTTACCACTGACCGTGCTGTTGAAGATCGACAGATCCGTGTTCGTCGTCAAGATGCCGCCACCCACATTGTTTGCGACGTTGTCGGCAATCAATGAGTTCGAGATAGTGATGACACCAGCACTGTCTCTGATCCCAGCCCCGGATGAAGACGTTGTATTTCCCGATACCGTTGTGCCCACAAGCGTCAGCTTTGCGTCGAAGGAGCCGCTGCCGGTTTCGTTGTTGATTCCGCCTCCTTGTGCAGCATTGTTGTTGGTGATCGAGCTGTCGATGATGGTCAGATTGGCATCGCCGTCATTCTGAGTTCCCGATTCAACGTAACTGACGATCCCGCCTCCCGGCCGATTTGAGGTGTTGTTGTCCACAAAGACACGCTCCAGCGTCGTGTCGACTTGCTCCAGCGAAAGCCCGCCACCACCCGTGGCCCCGCTGACTCGAGTCGAGCTGTTTCCAGAGATCGTTGTGTCCGTGATGTTCAGGGTTCCCAGCACAGCATGCAATCCACCGCCACGCACAGCGGTGTTATCCACAATCGCCGAGTCGGAAATGTTCAGCGTGTCGTCGCCGCCAAATTGATCAAAGAACAGGACCGCACCACCGAATGAGTTCGGCAGTCCAGCATCCGTTTCCCCGTTGCCGCCGGTAAGCGTCAACCCAGAGACATTGAACGTCGATGCACCGCTTTCATCACCGAACCAAAAAATTCCCGTCGTATCAGCTCCACTAATCGTCAGCTCAGCCGCTCCGGGGCCGACAATGTCGACCGATTCAGTAACTTGCAGTTCGCCGGTGAGAGCATCATCGGTCAGCGTAATGGTTTGACCATTGAGCGCGGCGTCGAACGTGATTGTGTCCACCCCATCACGTGCGTTGGCAATCAACACGGCTTCACGCAGTGAAAGCTGGCCACTGGAAAAGTCGTTGTCGACAATGTCCGTTGCAGAACTGACGATTAAGTCGCCTTGAAAAAACTCGGACTCGAATGCACCGACATCGACCGTGCCATCGAGAATTCGATCGAAGCCCGTTCCGCGTTGATCCGTTGCCAACGCGTTCCCATCGGCATCCACTGCCAGCGCGTTGCTGCCCGCGTCGATCGCGGGACTTTCAAGTCTCAACGCGTGCGTTCTTGTCAGGCCCCCGTTGTCTGCCAGTGGCAACAGCAACGGATTGGTGTTGGGCTGATCACCCGTCGCGACAAGATCACCGCTGTTGTCATCCGAGATATTATGGCCTGCGGAAACAAACGTCGTTCCGGAAAAGAATGAGCCGAAGTTGGGCGATCCGGTATTGTCGGAGAAGATTGAGTTTTGGAAGCCGATTGTCACCGAGGAGTTTGCTTGGGCTTCTCCCGAGATCGCACCATTGAAGCCTGACTCGTTGAAGGCCACCGTCGAGTTCACGATTTGAGTGATACTCTCACCGGTCCCAGCGGGATCAAGGCTGCGATTACCAAAAATTCGCAAGGCACCACCGCTGCTGTCAACCCCACGGTTACCACTGACCGTGCTGTTGAAGATCGACAGATCCGTGTTCGTCGTCAAGATACCGCCACCCACATTGTTTGCGACATTGTCGGCAATCAATGAGTTCGAGATGGTGATGACACCAGCACTGTCCCGGATGCCGCCTCCGGATGAAGTCGTTTCATTTCCCGACACCGTTGTCCCCACAAGCGTCAGCTTTGCGTCGAAGGAGCCGCTGCCGGTTTCGTTGTTGATTCCGCCTCCTTGTGCAGCATTGTTGTTGGTGATCGAGCTGTCGATGATGGTCAGATTGGCATCGCCGTCATTCTGAGTTCCCGATTCAACGTAACTGACGATCCCGCCTCCCGGCCGATTTGAGGTGTTGTTGTCCACAAAGACACGCTCCAGCGTCGTGTCGACTTGCTCCAGCGAAAGCCCGCCACCACCCGTGGCCCCGCTGACTCGAGTCGAGCTGTTTCCAGAGATCGTTGTGTCCGTGATGTTCAGGGTTCCCAGCACAGCATGCAATCCACCGCCACGCACAGCGGTGTTATCCACAATCGCCGAGTCGGAAATGTTCAGCGTGTCGTCGCCGCCAAATTGATCAAAGAACAGGACCGCACCACCGAATGAGTTCGGCAGTCCAGCATCCGTTTCCCCGTTGCCGCCGGTAAGCGTCAAACCTGAAACATTAAACGTCGATGCGCCGCTATCATCACCGAACCAAAAAATACCCGTCGTATCATCTCCACTGACGGTCAGATCAGCCGCTCCCGGGCCGACAATGTCGACCGATTCGGTGACTTGCAGTTCGCCTTCGACAAGAGTGATGGTGCCTGTCAAGGCATCGCCCGCAAATTCTATCGAGTCGGCGCCAGGGTTCTCGTTGGCGTCAAAGATCGCCTGTCGCAGGCTGCCCGGAAGATCGCCAGCGGCGCTCACAACGCCATCACCAAGGTTGCTGACCATAAACGTGGCCATCATTTTACGGTCTTCAAGCTCTTGATAGCTGTTGGTCGTTGCGTAACTCGTCTGTCGACGTTTTTTGTGAAAGTTCTTGGGCATTTCAATGCTCTTGGTTCCGGCGAAAACAAAAAAGAGACTTCTCTATCTGTTCCCTACGCAGGCATCAAAAAGTGACCTTCATTTTTTTAGGAGGTGTATTGGGGCGGAAATCGGGAATGAACGGCGACAAAGGACGAAATTTGCAACGTTTCCCGCAAACCGCGGAAAAACCAGAGAAAAACAGCATTTTCAGGAAAATTGGCCCCTGATGGGAGCCAACGGTTAGTATGGAGTGGAGATCCATACATCACGATGTAGAAAAAGAAGATAGACCTCCCCAATAACGAGAACGCGAAATAGAAGTCGAGTCCTTCATTTTTTTAGAACGGTAGCTGGCGGATTGTCGAACGAATTCGCTTTCGCTTCCTCCAACTCATGGAGCAAATGACATGATCGCCGCAGGGAAAAACACCAGTGTGACAACGTGGCTGCAGGCAGCTGCGGCCGGGGAAGCTGACGCAAAAAACAAACTGTTTGAGGCGACGTATAAGGAGCTGCGAAAACTTGCCAAACTGATGATGTCACACCAGGCGTCGGGCAATACTTTGCAGCCGACTGCATTGCTGAACGAAGCCGCGATGCGTCTGATGGGCGTTAACTCACTCAAGAAGATGGTTAGCAGCGAACACTTTTTTCATTCAGTCGCCCAGGCGATGCGGTGCGTGCTGGTTGATCATACTCGCAGGCGAAACGCGGAACGGCGTGGTGGCAACTACACTCGTGTCGATCTTGATGACGTGATCGACAGTCTTGAAACCCTTAATAACTTTAACATCATTGAATTGGATGAAGCCATCAAGCGGCTGGCGAAATTTGGCCAGCGTCATGCCGATTTGGTGCATTTGCGTTTCTTTCTGGGAATGACAATTGAAGAGATTGCCCTTCACCGGGGCGTTTCGAAGACAACGATTGAAAGAGATTGGCGATTTGCACGAGCGTGGTTGGCAGATGATTTGCAGTGTTCGCAGAACCCGTTTTAAGCCAACTCCGTTCAGCTCCAGCTAAAGACGAAACATGCATCGTAGCGATTTCCCAATGACCGACGATCGAAAACAACTCATTCATTCGCTCTTCTGCGAAGCCATCGCGTTGGGTGACTCTGAAGTTGACTCCTTTCTTGACTTTCGATGTAGAGACGACGTACCACTCAAGCAATCAGTTCTGCAGCTATTGGATCAGGATCGAGAACTCGAAACACTCGCTTTCCTGAAACATCCGCCTGCCGATCTGTCGACGGCAGCCTCAAGCATTGATTCGATGTGCGACAAACAGCTTGGACCATGGAAGCTAAGTCGACATCTTGGTAGTGGCGGAATGGGCGATGTTTATCTGGGCTCACGTGTCGGGGACTTTCAACAACTCGCCGCCATCAAACTGATCCGCAGTTCGGTCAGCGGTGAGAAAGTAGAACGACGTTTCCGCCATGAGATGCAGTTTCTTGCATCGCTTGGCAAGCACCCCGGCATCACCAGCATCCTCGACGCAGGAACCACGGATTCCGGGCAGCCGTACATCGCCATGGAGTTCGTCGACGGTCAGCGAATCACGGATTATTGCGACTCACGAAACATGCCCATTCGCCAGCGGCTTGAGCTTTTCTGCAAGGCTTGTGAGGCCGTCCAGTTTGCTCATCAAAATGCGGTGCTACATCGAGACATCAAGCCTGGCAACTTGCTGGTTACCGAATCTGGCCAGCCGATGCTCATTGACTTTGGCGTCGCCAAACTGACTGCTGATGAATCAGCCAATTCGCTGCATGTCACCCAAACGCAACAGCCCTTTTCACCGGGTTTCTCAAGCCCCGAGCAACTCAATGGCCAACCAACCGCCACGACCAGTGATGTTTATTCGCTTGGCGTCATTCTTTATGAGCTCCTCACAGGACGCATGCCGCATCAATTTGACGGCCAGTCGCTCGCCGACATCGTGAACGCCGTATGCAACGGTGAAGCGATTCGGCCGAGTGAGATAGTGCTACGAAAACCAACGACCCAGGCGGGACAGAAAGAAAGCTCCCCTGTCGATCCCGAAGCCATGGCAAGTCGTCGGGGCTCGACGCCCAAGCGGCTTCAATCAATGCTTCGCAACGACCTCGACAGGATCGTCTCCAAGGCAATCGATCGGGAACCGAGTTCGCGTTATCAGACAGTGCAACAGTTAAGCGAGGATATCCAAAGGTACCTGCAAGGTCTACCGGTACTGGCCCGTGGCGACGGAGCACTGTATCGACTGAAGAAGTTTACCCAGCGGAACAAGGTGGCGGTGGCGGTGGGATTGAGCATCTTGTTGCTGCTGGTTGGCGGTATCGCCATCACGTCGCGTTTTGCCATCCTCGCAGAACGCTCTGCCCAGCGGGCAACCGAATCGGCCGAGGCAGAACGACAGCAACGTCTCCTTGCCGAGAAACGTGAGAAGACCGCCAATCAAATTGCAGAGCTATTCGAATCGATGATTGAGCGCGCGAATCCGGCTCGATTTGGTGGAAAAAAGTTCCTCGTTCGTGACCTACTGGAGGATCTTGCGATCCGTGTCCAATCCGATGAAATCGCAGAGCCGCTTGTGCGTGCGCGACTTTTGCGTTCGCTCGCCGCATCTTACCGCGGCCTGGGAGAATTTGGACTATGCCATCGCTACCTCAAGAGCGCCATCGGAATTTTGGAAACGGAGCTTGGGGCATCCCATTTTCAGACTTTGGAAACCCGCGTTCAGCGGGCTGAATCAAGACTCCGTTACGGCAGTCCAGGTGGAGCAAAGCCGGAACTGCAGGAGGTGCTGATTGCCATGGGTGCGTCCGGTTCGAATGATCCAAAGTTGGACAATCTGCGTTTCAAGGCGACATTGCTTCTGGGCGATGCACTCAGAGGGACTAACGAATTGGAAGCCGCGGAAAAGACGCTGAACGACGCCGCTCAGCTGGCAAGCAATCCCAGCGAACGCTATAGCGTCAAGCGCTCTCAAAGCCGACTGGACTTCAGGCAGGGCAAGTTTGAGAGGGCATTGGCGTTTGCGACCAATGATTTGTTGCAAAAGCGTGAGAAATACGGCAACGACGATCATACAACGGCAACAGCAAGCCAGTTCGTCGGTGCAATCCTCACCCAACTCGAACGCCACCAAGAAGCGGAAGAGTTTCATAAAGACTGCCTCGACACAACTCGAAAACTACACGGCAATGACCATGTGGAAACGCTCAGAGCCGTGATGAACCTTGCCATTACTTACTTCAATCAACAAGATTTCGAAGCGTCCGAAGCGCTTTTTCGTGAGTACGCAGAAATTGCGGTCCGAATCAAACATTACCGAGGACCGCACCATCACCGTATGCTGGTGAGATGGGCCCAGTGCCTGCGAGAAGTTGGCAATTTGGAAGAGGCCAAAAGCGTCCTGGACAGCTGCCAGAATTTCATTGCAAAGTATCCCTCAACGCATCAAAGTAATCTGTCTGAACTGAAAATCGAATTCGAGAAACTCGCCGAAGCGATGAAGCTGGGGAATGCCAACTAAGGCGTGCGGATCACGTCATTCAAATAGAGGTAATCCGAACTTTACCTGAAATGGATTCGTTGAGTTCTGGTCTCTCTCGGAAAAGCCGCATACCGTAAACCCCTCAAGAAAACTTGAAGCCTAGGCCGTTTGTTTTGCGTATAGACTACTGGGATGAGATACGAAAAGGTACGACGAGCCGTTTGGCCTGCTTTGCTGGTGATTTGAAGATGAATGGAACGAGTGGTCTTAGAAACCATGGCATCCCGTCTCCCGACTTGGTCATGGGCGTTTGGGTGGGCCCCGGATCAACCGCTTGAAACATCACGCCCGTTTGGGATTCATCTGTCATGGCGAGTGTCATTGCCATGAGAGCCAGCTTTGAGTTTGCGTACGCACCCATCAGGCCGCCTACCTCAGACGGATCGGCCAAATTTTGGGCGTCTATTTGCTTGACCGAATTCACCGCAGACGAGCCAAAATTGACGACTACAGCATGCTCGCCAGCGGTCTTGTTGGCCGCCAGCAAATCGTACAACAATCGCGTCAACAGGTAGGGGGCGACTGTGTTTACCGCGAAATGACCTTCAATACCATTCGTGCTACTAAGCCGCTTGTCGGTCAGCAGCCCAGCAATGTTGTACACAGCGTCGAGTTCGTTGTGGGTTTTGTTGATTTCGGCACAGACGTTCTTGATCTCGGATGGATCCAGTAGATCGGCGGTATACGTGGCGACCGATATGTCGGGATACGCACTAAGCAAATCCGCCGACTGCCGCGCGGACTTTTCGGAAGAGCGATTTATGAGCGCTAGGTTCCACCCTTGACCGGCGAGAATTTTGGCGACCTCACCACCAATCCCTCCGGTCGACCCCGACAAGACCGCAGTCTTGCTATTCTTGTTGGCATTCATTTTCGCCTCATAAAATTGCATGCAGTTGACCTGTCGGTCAATAAGCATAATGAATTTGACCGACAGGTCAAGTGTGCTTCGATGGGTGGAACTAGAGGCTGTAGGCAGATGGATGAATGAAGGCAATTATGAAGAAACTGTACCGCGATATTCAGCGACGCCAATGTCTTTTTCGGTGAATACGAAACCATGCATGCTACGTCAAAAAAGTTCAAAGGCTCACATGAGATGTTGGAGCTTTGGGCCGAGTGTTTATCGAAGCTGGCAAAACGACGAAGCGGATCAACTGCTTCAGCAATGCCACCAATTCTTTGTCAATTGGAAAAAAGGGGAGATGACTCAACGCGCGCCGCAAGTTCTCGAAAAGCTGGTCGAACTTTCTTCGTAAAGGACGACAATGGATGCGATTTTGTTTCTCAAAAAGAGTCGCACGCTGATTTCCATTTCAATCGCTGCCACAACAAAGGCTTAGTTCAACCCTGGTGCGAAAGTCAACATCCTTGCCAGCACGGCAGTGAATCCACCATCGCCTGTGCCGTAGTCAATCGCTTTCTTTCAACGAAAGTCCTTGGCAATCAAAAACCACCTGTTTGCAGTAGCCAACTTTCTTGAATGGACCCTCGCAGATCGCAAAAGCCCAATTGCTCTCGCCTACGGTAAAATACTAGTAATGATAACTAAACAAGGCCCCGTAGCTGAAAAGCTCCAGGGCCTTTTATGTCCACATGGGTTATCTGTATCGGCCGTGGCGTCGAACTTTCCAGTAAAAACTGACGGATCAACGCCACACTAAAGGAAAAGCGCTCTAGCTAGTTTTCTTGTAATTCGTTTGGGATTTCGTTCGGAAACTAGCCGCCGGAAATCAAGTCGATGAACTGCTGAACATCCAATAGGTTGACAAAACCGTCGCCGTTTGCATCGCCAAGTTGAATATCGCAACCCGGGAATGCGTCGGCATAGGCCAACGGGTCACCAATTGCCAAGACAAAGGGTCCGACATCGAGCAAATTGACAACGCCGTCGCAGTTCATGTCTCCCACTTCAAACAGAACCTCAACCGCACCTTCGATGGCTCCGATATCAATCGCGCCATCGAGGACTCGAGGGAACCCAAAGCCGCGTCCATCCACTGGTAAATCATCGAATTCGCTACCATCCTGATCGAAATCGAAGAAGTCCCGGAGCAAAAGCGATTCGTCGCCAGCGTTGAGTAACGGACTGCCGAGCAGCGGAGCGATGGTCAAGATTGGTCCGCCGTTGTCACTCAAGGCTCCTAGCATTGCGTCACCATCGACTTCCAAAAAGTTCGTTTCCGCTTGAGGCAAGAAAACCGTGCTCGAAGTGGCTCGGTTGTTGACAATCACCGAATTCTCAACAAAGCTCTCAACCATCGAGACGGTTTGCTGTTCGAAAACGATTGGTGCAGCATCGTTGAACGCTACGGTGCTACTGCGAAGCCTGACTCGACCACCCTGCGATTCGTTAAAAATCAGTGCTCCATTTGAAAGCGTTGCGAAGTTTGCCGTAACCGTCGTGTTGATCAGTTCGTTTAGACTGCCATCAGAGTAAAGCACAGCGCCTTCGCTGGCCGTATTGTTGCGGAAGACGGAGTTGTAGACGGTTAGAGACCGATCAGAGAATAAGGCTCCGCCATTTTCGGCCGTATTGCCATCAAAATCACAGCCGATGATGTCCAAAATCGTACTATTTTTAATAGCTCCCCCTTGGGTAGCGGTTCCATGGGCAAAACGTAAACCCGATACATCAATAAACACGTTTGTAGGAGCGTTATCGAGAAATTCAAAGATACGAGAATTGTTGTTGCCACTAATCGTCAGTAAGTTTGCTCCTGGTCCAACGATGTTAATTCCATCACCGTCATCGAAAGTAATCTGACCAGATGTCAAAGTAATGGTTGTTCCGTTCAGTGATTCGTCGAAGACGATTGTGTCGTTTCCGGGCACAGCATTGGCGATGGCCATCGCTTGTCGAAGCGACCCCGATCCCGAATCGTTGGTGTTGGTGACTGTAATCGTCCCTCCGCCCATGCCATCTACCAGATAGTCGAGTGGTTCGCTGAATTCGCCGCCGGTCAAATCTGTCAACTCGATCTGCGTCGACTGGTCGATTGTGGGAATAAAGTCGTCGACGCCAGACCATAAACCAGCATCCACAGCTTGTTGCGAACGAAATGCTGCCGATCCAACGTCGCTGCCGAGCGAGTTCCATTGAATGTGATCGGCAATTAGCGACGAGTTGCCGAATTGAACCTGGCCGTTTTCATCCGGCGCAAAGAACTGGATGGCGTAGGCGTCTTGATCCAGTGGCAAAGCAAAATTCCCCAGGTCTGAACGATTGATTCGATTTGGTTCGCTGGCGGGTGCATCGTCGTTGAAGTGAACGAAAATTGACTGGCTTGGTTGCAATTCGATTCCGTTCAATCCCGAAGGCGACGTGTATTGTCGGTCTTGATCGAAATCGTGCGAGCAAAAACGCCAGCCGGATAGATCAATTGAATTGCAAGACAGGTTGGCAACTTCGATAACTTGCGTCACGAAATCAACGTTGGCGATCTGCATTCTGCGAAAGGGATCAAAATTGGGATCTCCGAGTGCTTCGAAGAATGTCGCGCCAGCCGGATAGAAACTGTTCTCGCCCGTCTTAAAAGGTGATTCAAGGCTACCGAGAAATCTCCCCGACTCAATACAGTACGAAACGATCGGTTGCTCTCCGCTTAGCGAATTGCGCCCGTTGCTCAGATAAACTGTGCCATTGCCTACAGCCAAGCCGCCGAACCCCGAAGTGGTAACGCCTTCGTACGCTTCCAAGGGGATGTTGACGACAGAAGACAAGGTAAACGACTTAAGATCAAAACGGACGATTTCCTGCGGAACCGATCCGCGAACGGCGTACATAAAACCATCTCGCGGGTTGTAGTCCATTCCTGAGTAAATCTGACCGGGTACGGGAGATGGTTGCTGAATTGCAACCGCGGTTACCGGATCAATCGCATACAATCCCGGTGAAATGCCCAAGCCATTGTCTGCATCACTTTGGGTTTGAGTTGCAAAGGCGTAGATTTGCCCGCCGGCAAAACCCATCGACAAAACCTGACCACTTACCGCTGGGACACCGTTGCCATCAGTTATTGTTACCGTTGAAAGTTCCACAAAATTGCCATCGCTGTCGCGTTCAAACGTTCTAATCGAACTACCGCCAGAAGTGTAAACGCGACCGAGGGAATTGTCGGCGGCCATCGAGGACGAAGCGCCCAGTCCAGGCAACGCCAATACATCGCCGGTAGAAATGTCGGACGACCACGCAGCGTTGAAGTCCTCAATGGGGTTGCCATCGTCGATACGCGGCGCACGCCAAGTCGTCAAAAGCTGGGCATGAGTCCAATTTGTTAGTGTGAGCAATGCCACGATAGCAAAGACTGTTAATCTCATTGCATTTCCTTTTCGTAGTGCGTTGTGTTCCGTGATTGAGCGGTTCGCAAGATGACGCGCTCTAAACGTTTCATGTTGCTTAGCATCGAAATCTTGCAAACAAGTAATTTTTTTCATCTTCTGTTATTCAATTCGAAAGCTTACGGCCGGAAGGCGTTTTGATTTCCCAACGAAGCCACTTCAACAGTTCTTGTTCATTCGCTGCAAAATTGGCCGCTAATAATTCGCGGAATGTAAATTGCGAGGGTGAACCAGTCTTCTATAAAAAAGAGCGAGAAAAAACGTCAACAGTGCCGTTGGAATGGCCCTGAGAAGGAGTTGTTGAACGAAATTGGATTTATGATGAGACGAGCTTCAGGTGGGTTAAGTGCCTCTAAGTCTCCACATCTCGTTTGACGACGGTCAGGGCCACGTTTGGAAGGGTTATGAATAGCATTCCGCCGCCACTAACTGTCTCGGACTTCCAATACAGGAGTCCGCACAAATTGTGGCCACACTTGCCAAACCGAATACGCAGCGAATAACATATTCATGATTTCGGCACCTTGTTTTAGACGCTACTTCATCGGGTGTCTTTGAAAAAACTCCCACATCAGGTCGTTGGCAGATATGTCCATCGTGGATCGTCCCAGAATCTCCGAAACAGGTCGTTGGCCAGGCCACGTATGACCACCGTTTTCGATTTCCAATAGTATAACTTCGGAGCCTTGTTTGCCACCGCGCCAGCTTTTGCGAGTGACTTTCATTCCGTCGTTGGCTTTATCGGGAAGCGCTTCAATTAACGGTTTAGAGTTGCAGGCATTGGCCTTAACCCAACTCTGAACAGAATGTTCCACCGAATTGAATTTTGGTCGAACGAAGGCGGGGACGCCCGGAGAACCTTTTCCATGTCCTCCTTTAAACGGTGCTAGTTCATCAGCCGTCCCGTGGAAATGAATTACTGACACGGGTCGTACAGGTCGGCAAGTGTCGGTCATCATTGGTCCTCCCACCGGGGCAATGGCGGCAATCCGGTCAGAAAGTTCAGACGCAACATAATAGGTCATAATAGCACCGTTAGAAATTCCAGTCGCGTAAATTCGCTTCGCTTCAATGTTGGCTGCGCCAGCTAGATCATCGAGCAACTTTCGCGTAAATGCAATGTCGTCGATCTTTTTGCGGTTCGCATATCCACAACAGCTTCCACCGTTGAATGTCAGTTGTCGATCCGGCTGCCGCCCCGTTCCGTAAGGATAGGCAACAATGAATCCAGCTTCTTCAGCTTTTTCGTTCAAGCCACTCAGTCGAATCATGCTCTGCGGATTACCGCCACCCCCATGAAACGCGACAATCAAGGGAGTTGGCGTTTCTTCATTGTAAGATTTTGGGACGTGGACTCGGTACCGCCGCTCAAGATTTCCAACTTGCACGATTCGCAATGACGTCCCCACCGCCAATTTTTCTTTCCTGGACGGCTTTAACTTGTTAGAACCGCCCGTGAGCTTCGCCTGAAACTCTGACTTGGAAACGAAGCCATCACCATTTTCGTCCGCTCCGGCGATTTTGCTGCTCAGACGCCCAAAACGGCCGATCTCATTGGCCGACAATTTCCCGTCCTGATTCTGGTCGATTCGCTTGAAGGCTTTATCCAGCCGGTCGTAATTCTGAGCAGGACTTGCTGCCGAGAACAAGACTAGCAACCCGAACGAAAGCGGCAATCGAAAGCAAGATACGTCTGTCATGGTAAAGCTACTCCAAAGTGGGTTTGATAAGGTTAGGATTCTAGATTTCATCGATGTTGTCTTATTTACCGATCGCTGCCACGACCCGGAATCCTTGGTTGCTGTCGGCAAAATCAGGCCCGCGAAAACTTCGCATTGCCGAACGAATGTTGTAAGCCAGTTGTCGCCAGCTGCCACCGCGCCGAACACGCCCCGGCTGATCTTGCTCACTGTCTAGTTTTCCAGATCGCGAATCGTCGCGACTGAGTGGCCCGTTCACAGCGCTACCTGGAATCCAGTCCCCACCGAGCCATGCACTGCCGTCATTTGGCGCGTTTTGGTAGTTCGCATGGGCATGATCTTGGCACCATTCCATGACGTTGCCGATCATGTCAAACAGCCCAAAGGCGTTGGGACGTTTCAATCCGATTTCACTGGTACCAGCACTGCGATGTTGATACTGCTTCTCTTTCCACCTCGATGAATTCACTCCGCCGAAATAGTCGACGCCGCAGTTTCCCATGTACCACCCGATTTCATCCAGCTCCGGACAGTTACAATGGCCCCGAATCGTCATTGGGCCATTGTAGATCGCAGTCGAAGTCCCAGCCCGGCAAGCATATTCCCATTGCGCCTCGGTCGGTAGTTGCAACGCTAATCCATAAACTCGATTGATGCCAGCAAGCCAATTTTCGGCGTCGTACCATGAAACTTGTTCGACGGGAGCTCGGTCGCCAGCATTTTTGAAAAACGACGGCGAATCTGAAAGCCGAGCTAGACCAGCGAGACGTCGCCACAATTTCTGAGTCACTTCTGTGCGAGCGATCAAATAGCCACCAACATTAACTTCATGCTGCGGACTTTCCTGGGTGCGATTGTAAAAACGAGAACGAGAATTGAAGATTGGATGACGTTCGGGACGTGATCGAGCCATTTGATTCTGTTCCGACTTGGAACTGCCCATCGTAAATTGGCCCGAGGGTACCAGTACGAATTCACAGGCGATGTCAGTTTCTTGATCGCTCAGCCCCAGCGCCTTGGCAAATACGTCGCAACGGTAAATTTGAACGCAATGAGTCTGCCCGCCACAAGAGAATGTTTCCTCCCGAAGAAACCGGAATCCGTGTATTCGCTTTTTTGGTCCAGCCGTGCGTGTTTTCGGAGGGCTTTTCACAGGCCTGCTCGCAAAAGTGAATTCGTTGAGACTGCGTCTAGCGAGATCGATTTCAAAATGGCGATCCGAACGCACGTCTTTGAAGCGAAACGACTTTGCCCCAATCGGATGAACGGCAACATCCGCGCTTGAGTGCTTGCCAAGACCAAAATGGGCTTCCGGCGGCGCACCCGAGCGGTAGCTGTGATTGTTGTGAATGCTGCGAGCCGCAAGTAAGTTTTCCGTGCCTGGTTCGTAAATTTCGATGCGGGTTCCAAACGTTTTCGCGTTGGCAGGCCGTTTGAAACGAAACTTTAGCCAGTGATTCTCGACAGCTCCATGCAAGCCAGTGTTTTGATAAACAATGCTCTCGTAGCGCCGCATGTCGACCGCTTCACCACTATTATCAGGATCCGATCCGATCACCAGATCCATCAACCCGTCATTGTTCAAATCGACCGCTTCCGCCGACAGCCCCGTCGCATCAATTCCCGAAATGGTTGTTGGCACCGGTTCAAACGTCCCGTCACCCCGATTCATCAGCAAGATGCTGCGAGTTTCGATGCGTTCGTTTTCCATGCGATCGGTCACTAGCAAATCGGTCCAACCATCGTTATTGAAATCTGCGAAAACGGCGTCTGAATACTGCGGCGGCCGCTGGAGACGATTGTGTCCGACAACCGAACCCACCACTCGTGAGGTCTCGCGAGGTTTCGAAAGTTCCTGACGGGGAGACTTGGCATCAAAGAACTCAAACCAATTTTGGTAGCTATCGTTGAGCACGCCAAGGTCGGATTGTTGGGACGCTTCTTCAAACTGGAAATCGCCAAGGTTCCTCCAGAACCGCGAGCTGACAGATTCCGTGCCAAATCCGGTCATGCCAAACGCAATGGCATCGGGTAACGCATCGTTGTCGACGTCACCAAAGAACAAGTAAGGTAGTCCTGGAGCTCGCTGTTTGTTTTCTGGCTCGAACCTCTTCTTATTGGAATTGAACCGGCATCTCGCTTCGCAAGCAAATCCGTTTTCAGTGATTTTCTCGAAACGAAATTCATCGGTTTGGTTAATCTCGTTTCGCCAATTGAAAATCCCATGACGGTATTCACCCGGTGAGAACCTCGTCTTTCGCTTCATCATCGGTGGAAGCATCACGTGGTAACTTTGCAAAAGATCGAGATCACCATCGTTGTCGATGTCGCGAAGCGAGATAACCGGTCCAGCTTTATCGCGTTTACTGTCGTGATAAAAGCCGCCAAAATCAGGAACCATATCCGTCCCACCAACGTCAACAAATTTTCCTCCTTCAAACTCAGTTGCTTGCTTATCGCGAGGCTGAAATAAGAACAGCGCTGATTTGGGCAAGCCCTCGAATGCGTTGAACACATTGTCAGCACCCAGCGCGATGTCAAGAAAGCCATCCAAGTTCACGTCTCCTAAACTGACCGATCGGTTGTACGCCAGCTCGTTAAGCACACCATACCGTTTCGATACATCGCGAAATTGCTGATAGTTTTCTTCCGCCATAAACAAACTGCAGCCGACGGGCGTCATGCCACGCTTGATCCGGCCTCCCTTCATCGGACATTGTCTCGTGATAAAGATGTCGTACAAACCGTCGTTATTGAAATCTGCCAGTGCCGGGATCTGTCCGCCGCGCCAGCCCTGACTCAGATCGTCCGGTGTCGCAGGTGAGCCCGCAATCGATAATTCGGTGGATTTGAATTCAAAGCCACCATAGTTCATCAACATCCGCAAGCGATCTTTCGGATCACGCGTTCGCGTGACATCACCTTGACCGTCGGTCCAGGTGGCATCGAGTGCGAACGGTTCGGTAGTTACCGTCACGATGTCCAGGTAACCGTTGTTGTCGAGATCCGCAAACGCATACCCATTGAGTCCCTCGCGAAAGTCAGTAAAACCTGGCACATGAATCGACTCGAACATTTGGCCGGTACCCGAAGCATCACGGACGGCGTCGCAGTCGGAAAGCGGTTTGAGTTCACCGGCCCTTTGGTTTCGGCCTTCGCTTTGCCTCCGTTGTTTGTTGTCATTGCCATTCTTCGACCATCCATTTTGAGCAGGCCTGTGGAATGACGACTGATTGCGAGCCATATGTTTTCGTATTTCTTCGACGGTAAAAATGCCGTCGCCGTCATTGTCCGCCCCGCGCAGCCTTTTCTTCAACGGCGGGATTCGGTCGACTTCGTTTTTTGACAGCTGACCGTCACCGTTGCGATCAAATCTACGAAACCGTTCGCCGGTGTCGTCCTGGCTGAGCGCGGTGACGTTTCCCGGCCACAAGGTAAAGCAGAACGCAATCGCAAGTGCAATCAACAACCGTTTGTTTATTGTAGTTCCGAGAATCACTTGACAGCCTCTGGCTC
Organism: Mariniblastus sp.; assembly: GCA_965263475.1. Lineage (GTDB taxonomy): Bacteria > Planctomycetota > Planctomycetia > Pirellulales > Pirellulaceae > Mariniblastus. The sequence continues at coordinate 3,122,687 of OZ253677.1, read as the reverse complement.
ACGATACATCCAACCTCGCGTGACAGGACCGAGGATTTTCAACAGGACCTCCCGACGCCGGTCGGGTTGTTTATCCGGACCAAGCACAATCGCGTCGGCAAGGAGATGACCCATCAGTTCGTATTTCGTTTCGTCAACGTTTTGTGTCGCGGCAAGTGTGAAACTTACCGTCGAGAAACCGCGCAAAGCCGATTCGCGGCGTGCCGTCAGCTTTCGGATCGCCTTGCTTTCTCGATCAATTTCAATAGTGACCTTACGAATCCAGCTAGATTCCAATCTTGGTGTAGCGGAAATGGTCGACGTGAATTCATCCTGCGCAACCATCTCAATTTCATGGTCCCGCAGAATCCCCTCCAACATGGACTGCAACTTCAAGCCATACAAATCTTTGATGTCGTGCAGGACTGGCCCAATTTCATCTTCGTCGAGCTCGATCCCTCGAAACATGCTCAGAGAGATCCACATCGAACCGTCATTTTCACTGCCAATCACAACTCGACGTTTGCCGAGGATCTCAAACCAGAACTGATCTTTCCAGGTCGTGACGCGAATATTTTTTGGCGTAATGTTTCTGGCGATTTCAGGATCTTCCCAAACGATATCCACGAGGTACTCTCGTTCAATCGTTCCTGCCAGCGTTTGCAAAGAAGCCCGTAGAAGTTTTGTCGGACTGGCCATCGCCGAATTTTCCGGTCGGAATACAAATAAGGCCACCAACAAGATCGCAGCGGCCCCAGAGGCCCAACGCACCAAATTTACGATGATGCCCTTCCGTGGACTGTCTGCTGCCATCACCTCAACCAGTGGCAAAGGCTTTTCGTCGTTGGCACCCAACTGATAGGCTTCGCGATACTCCCAACTTAGTGCAGCCTGAGTTGCCATCCACTGCAAATATTCTTCTTGCAGTTCCGGATGCTCGCGCATCGATGCGTTCAATCGCACCGAATCTTCAGCCGTTGCCGTGCCATCGGATATCTTTTGCAGCAATTCGGAAAATTCACGAGTGACCTTCATGACGCGCCCTCTAACGCAAGCTTGCCTTTGATACAGGTATGCAACAAAGCGCGTGATCGCCGCAGTAATTTGTAGACCGCGTTGCTGGTCAGATCTCGGGCAAGGGCAATCTGTTCAACAGACGTGCCACTGCAAAAGCTTGTGATCGCGTTTCGATTGCGTTCAGGCAATTCTTTGATGCACTGACGCAGAAAGTTGATTCGAGACAAATCGTCTTGCTGCAATTTGCGGCTGCGATCAGCAAGGACTTCGACCATGTCCGCGTCCAAACAAATCGGTCGACGCTGACGTTTCCGAACAAAATTTCGAACGTGATTGTGAGCAATACCGCAGGCCCAAGGGAAGAAGTCAAGCGATTGGTCGTAACGATCCCAGTTTTCCCATAGCGTTAGGCTGGACTGTTGAAATATCTCTTCAGCGTCCGCGCGGTGAGGCACAAGCGAGAGGATGTATCCAAAAAGACGCGCCTGAGCACGCACCATTTCTTCTGCGAATTTCTGATGCTTTTCGATTTCCATGTCGAACAACAAGTTTTGAAACTGTGATCCAAATAGCGCATTTCGCGCTGCGACTATTGGGTATTGTTCCAGGAGAATCGGTTTGGCCGCAAAAAAACTGTTAGAGAAAAATTCCCAGGCACTGGGAACCGTATCATCCAGTTATTCTGGTTAACGGGATTTTACTCCGGCAACCGGCAAAGCGTCGATAAAACGATGGCTTTGAGCAGCTCGTTCTCGAGAATACGGTCCATCCAATCTAAGATCGAGTCAAGATTGACGGACGAAAAAATTTCCAACGCAGCAATGCCATCTATGCCAGTCGAATCAATTTGGTGTGTGGAGTTTCTAAGGTCGGCTTTCGCGAGCAATTCAAACTTTGAAACGAATGATTCCCGTTGCAACCGACAAAGAATCGGTCCCGTCTTGGTTATCCGTTGGCTCCAAACGAACTAGCCGGCTCATTCGGAAGTAGTGTCGAAGAAATCGCCCATAAATTGAAAACAACTAGCCAGGGAACAATTGCAGTGGGTGCCAAGGACAATGGAAATTCGAGTGCTACCAAAAATGAAGGTGTTTCATCGAAAATGGTAAATGGACCGGGCAAACTCATGTTGATCACCATCATGCCCCATGGAACGATGATGGCGACACCAATTGCGTTCCAGACAAGCCAAGAAGTCTTCGTCAAACTGTTTCGACTCGCCAACCTGGTAACCCACAATGCTGAAATCCCGTAGCATAAATCTGGTAGGCCAAGTAAATACTCGACCATTTCCGGAAACTCGCCACGATAAGTCTTGATCGCCGTGCCAATGGCCGCTGTACGAAGGGCTTGAACAGCCGCAAACCAACTCCAAGGTGTTGATTGGCCAACTCGAAATACTCTGTTTCGAACATCAGGCAGCAATAAGGGCAACAGAACGATCGCCACCGGAACCAGTGGTAACCAAAGCCCGGGCAACCAACCCAGGAATTCTTCGTGAATCCAGATGCCTCGATATGCGGCAACGGCGGCAATCAACAACCAGGTGAACATCAATGCCGAGTAGAGATACAGCGTGATTAGCTGGCCGCGATTGAAATTTGAATGTCGCGCCGCGATTCTGCCGGCGAGGGTTGGAAACAGAATCACGGCTGCCGCCAAGAATGGAATCGTCGTCATGGGAATACCTTAGTAGTGTTTGACAGGTTGGCCGTTTGTGGTACTGCCGTTGCTGCGGACGGATCTGTAACTAGGCCACGATCGTTGTCAGGTCTCGAAAGCAACGAATTGCCCAATGGTCAAGCGATTCGAGATCAGGTTTCAAGAGACTAATCGCACGTTGGTAGTCACGCTTGGCTAACGCACCATCGTTTGCATTCATCAGTGAGTACAACGAATCGACATGATCCGCGGCCGCTTCACCCCAAGCTGGGGCAACTCGGTTGGCCAATTCGCGGGGCGTACAAGCTTCGTAGCGAATTTCTCGACCGAGCGCGGCACCGATTCTTTCTGCAATCAAGGCGCTACTAAACGGCTCAGGCCACGCGATATCAAATAACTCGCCACACAAGTCAGTACGCTCGATCGCTGCGACGACGAATTGGCCCAAGTTATGAAAACTTATCCAGGGAAGTTCTATCCGATCATCGATCGCATATGACAAAACATCCTCGGCCTCAATGAAGGGGGCGGTCCATGCGGCCCGCACATTGTCGACATACAGTGGAGGTCGTAACACAATCGCAGACGTACCACAGCTTCGAACGTATTCAATCACCCTGTTGATCCCTTCGCCAAAGAATTCGTAACCCATGGGTTGGTCAGGCGCGCAAATGCTGCTGTTGTAGACGATGTGCTGGACCCCAGCCTGGACGGCCGCGTCGACAATGTTTCGACCTTGCCGATTCATTTGCTCCAGGTCGAAGACGATTGGTAGATTCATCGACACCGCATCGACACCTTGCGACGCTGCAATTAAAGTATCGACGTCTTCCAAATCGCCACGCACAACCTCTACGTCTGTTTCATCATATTGCGCGGTCGTAGCCTTCGAACGGGCAATCACTCGTACCTGGTATTCTGCCTGGACTAGAGAATTTACAATGGCGCCGCCTTGCCCCCCTCCTGCTCCGTAGACGAGTACTTTTCTTTTCGTTGTCATCTTTCCTTACTCTCCGGTAAATTTGCAAACATCTATTCTTGTAAATTGGAAATGTTGTTTCGATTCGGTCGGGAATCCCGGTTCAGGCACCGTTGTAAGCAGTTGTCGCATTTGGTTCATTGGAATCATGGCGTGCCGCTGGCTCCGCCATGGGTGTTTTGGCGGACTCTTTTGATACCGACTCTTCCACGTATTCAACTCCGATGCGATGCAGCGTCATAACGCTTAGGGAGCCGGTCACCGCGACGCCAAACATCGGTATCAGGACGATCGGAAGCTGTGCAATGTTCTCCATCGTGGGAACCAGAGTTAGCGCAAATATGATCCCGGTTCCCAAAGCAACAATGAAGTCCAGGATCCCAAAAATGTGAAACGCTGCGTATTTGCCTCGCCCGCCAGGGACCATCAATACAAGTGGAACTAAAACACCGACTGCCAAATCACCCCAACCCGCATTGCGAGCAAATGTCTCGGGCAACCAGCCTTGCGAACCGTAGAATAGAAACGATACCCCAGCAGGAATCCGCCACAAATGAAACAGCGTTAAGTGCTTTAAAGGGATGGAACGGATGTACTGCTGAAACGCGTTTGATCGAAAGTAAATCGCGAGAGGGATTGCGATTCCAGCGAAAATTGGAATCACAAGGGTACTGGGCGACAGTTGTTCGTAGAGCCCAAACCAGGCCGACAGTAGCACACTGATAAACCAAATCGTTAAAACGGCTGTGAACTTTCGGTCGATGGTTTCTAGCGCTTGACGACTCAGTTTCCGAGGTTGGAATTGCTTGGACATACTCTTTCCTTTGTTAAACACATTGATTGTATATACAACCAAATAAGCAAATAAAAATTAACTGAAACTACTGGATGAAAATATTTTCTTGCCTTTCTTTTGAGCGCCTTTCCAAAGGGGGTAGGCGTCGCGGACAAGCTCGTTTCCTTTGTTCGACAAGCGAACCGGGCGACGACGCGCATCGTCAGCAGCCAACTCTTGGAGCCAACCATTTTCGATCATGCGCGCCAACGTACGAGACAATGTCGACTTGTCCAGGTGCAGATGCTTACCGATATCGGTCGGTAGAGCTTGCCCCATCTTGGCGACGGCCACCAAAATGTTCAGTTGGGTTACTCTCAAGCCAAGTGGCCGCAATGCGTCATCATACAAACGGGTCATATCGCGACTGAAAATCCTAGCCCGTACGGCCAAGCAATTTTTTGCGATCTCATCGGCTTCTGGAAACTCGTTGTTGTTTAGGTTGTCTCGCATGTTTTTAATTGTATATGCAACTATCGGCTCGAGCAAGTGAATAATTTACGGATTTTTTGAGTTAAGTGATTGCCAATACATCGTAAAAAATTCCGAGCCCGTTGGGAATAAGAACTTGAACTCGTGGAAACGCCGGCAAAAGTCGCGTTGGTTGGCGGATTTGAAGTCAACATCCCTGATGTCAACCTCCACTGTATCCGATAGCCAAGTTCAACTTGTAGAAGTTAGACCCGTCGTTTCTGATTCAACGAATAAATATTTGGAACAGAAACGAAATTGGGATACGAAATTGGGATACAAAACGAAAATTCCAGTTTCATAATGAGGTCCCGCTGGTGAAAACGGTTCACGGTAACAGAGAGTAACCCTGGTTTGAAAAGAGCAATTGTGAATGGGCAACCAGAGCGATCATAAGAAAGGCTGCATGTGATTGAGTATGTCGATCAGCGGATTACAGGAAGGCTTGGTCATGATCAAGCAGTCGAACTATGCGACTTGAGGTTCGTAAATTGCAGGTTTTTGAGCTATTCTCTTGCCGCATCAAAAAAGGTCGAACATCGGACTTTTTTGCGAAACGTTGAACTGATTGGTTGCACAGAGCAAGCAGGCAAATGTGGTCCCGTTTTTCTGTGCGATTCCCAAATTACGGATCTGAAGACGACTGGCCTTTTCATCGCACACGGTGTTAGATTCCAACGTGTTACTATTGCAGGTGAATGCGGACGAATTAAATTGAACGCGGAAGCGCACTTGCTCTCGAGTGACGAAACCAACCAATTGTTTGCGATGGATCGAGACAACTTTTACAAAAACATGGACTGGGCGCTGGACATTGCAAAGGCTCGTTTCCATTATGCCGAGTTTCATGGTGTACCCGCTGACCTAGTTCGTCGCGACCCCGAGACACAGATTGTTATTCGGCGCGAACCTTTCGAGAAACACCCAGATTGGCGGCGTGAACTAGACGACGACAAGTGTGAAATGGGCGTAGAATTTTTTTTGTGTTCAGATTGTCAAAGCACAGTCATGGTGGCTCCAATCTTAGCATCGAAGAAAGAGCGGGAGCGAGTGTTGAGTTGCTTCGATCGATTACGAAAAATGGGAATCGCCGATCCTGACTAAAGCGCCGAGTCCTCTGCCAAGATTTTGCGAGCTCCTGTTGAGATTGCTGTTCCGGGTTTTCCAGCGAAGAATTGAACCCGGAATTCGGAATATTCGGGCCTTGGATTGGAGAAATCAATTCCGGGGAAATTGCGTTTCGACAAGAAAAACGTTGCGAGAATTCAACCTGCAACAAACGAGTCCTGTCTGTCTTCAATTCAGGCCTCGGTCGTTTTGAACTTCGTTAGTCGAACGAATAGCCTGCAAAGTATAGTTCATTCGGTCTTCCCATTTCATACACCGTCACGTATCGTGCTTGCCCACGCTCCAAATCGTCCCAGAACATATCACTGCTTAGCAAGTCTTCACGGGTTGGCTTGTCAGTGCCGAAGTAATCTTCCATTTCTTCGTTACTAAATGGTGCCGCACAGCAAAACTCGGGAGTGGATTTGATTTGTTGAATGTCGAGAATCGACCCAGTTCCATCGGCATCCATGATCTCAAGTGCTTCATCTGGCGACGAAGGGCTGTACTCCGCACCACGATATTCACCCTTAGAAAACACTTGGGATCGCAGCTTATCGAGTGCCGATTGGGCATCTTCCTCGTAAGCAACGAAATAGTCGTATGGTTCAGCACCCATGATTTATCTCCTGGCAAATTAGATTCGATCGCATAACATTTGAATTCTAGCTTACGTTAACTGCGAATCCTCAACCCTCGAAGTGATGATGATTTTACGGGTTATGCCGGTCGAAATTTATTGTATCGCGTGACGGTGATACTGTTCTGGTTGGCCCCAGCAGGATTGCGAAATCATTGCCAGAACCACCTGAATGACGTCTTCGAGGCCCGCTCCGGTAGCGATCGGCGACAGTTGGATTCTGCGCGGACGGAAATACCTGTATTGCATCCGGTAACTCGCCGGCATAAATACTGCAATCGCCCAATTCAGAACGCCAATTAATCGACGATGATCCGGTATCAATTCTTTCTTGAATATTAAGGTATTGATTCGTTTTGCCATCGACTCACGACGACAAATAAACAATGATGAGTCGTGAGCAGATGTTTGTTCAATGAAGTGGATGGGAGATTCCCGGGACTCGTTGACCGTTGACGAGATAGTTGCGATTGACTTGATTTCATTTTGGTCTGAGTTCCTCTGGTTCTTGCTGAATTGACCGTTTTTCGATTGTTCTAGTGCCTTTGACTAGAGCGGCGGGCATGCCCACCTTCCTTGGTAGTAAACACAAGTGTGTTTCTTTGTCGGATTCCCTGCCTTTCAAGATTTTTTTGGAGTTCAGTAATGAATCATTATGTTGGCAATTCGAGTTTTAATGTTTCAGAATCAGAATTAGAAACAGCTTTCGGCGATTACGGGAAAGTGGATTCTGTAAGAGTGATCAAAGATCGCGAGACAGGTCATTCTCGTGGCTTCGCCTTCGTTGAAATGAGTGATCCAAGGGACGGGAAAAACGCGATCGAAAGTCTCAATCTTCATCGAATCGACGGACGTGCAATCACCGTTAATGAGGCGCGTCCACGAGAAAACAATCGCCGCTAGTAGCCGTCATGTCTCGCCTCAAAAGGGGGAGATTTGTTTCTATCATCCAAACATATTTAAAGCACTACGATAATGATCAATTCCATAGCTGACGGGCACTACCGAATTCGTACAGCGGGCGCGAACAGTGAAATCGCGAACCAGATTTCCAATGGCAAAAAGTGTCACTACGTTCAAATCGGCGTTGAGTTTTTTGATTTCACGAGCCTCGAAGAGGCAAAAAAGTTTGTGGAAGGAAAAGGGTTGATCCCGGATTCCAAATCACTGGACTTTGGTGAATCATCATCTGAGCCCGAAGTTAAGGAGTCTTCAGAACTCAATGGCGACGACGGCGTTGATTGAATCGCCGGACCAACTGCGGTAGCGCAGGCCTTGATTCCCACTGCCAAAAAGCCAAGCAAACGTTCAAAGTACAAACGAACGTTGGCTGGAGCCGTGCCCCGGAACACGACCCGTTTGGATGGCCCTGAACAAATCATTGAAAACGAGACCGGGTTGCTGATTCTCGTCCCGCAAAAAATACGAATGCCCAACGTCGTCGTACTTGCTGTTGAACGCGTCGCAGTCCTTGACAAAGACATTTGCCGGCGTGGCCGCCATGTTAAACGGGCCCGTGTGTCCCAATCGTCGCGAAAATTGGTCTGCATTGGCGATCTTGCTTGCTTGGAGCGCCCGATCGTCGTCAGCGAAATAAACAACAACGTTGCGGCCGGCGACAGGGATCAGCCGACCGCGCTGACTCGACTCTAGGGCTTCGTTGATAATGTCGGCCGCTGGCATAAAGATATTTCGAAAAACCCTGGGTGGATCTACGCGCAATTCTTCGGTTGACCAAACTTGCAATGACTCTTGCAAGACGCGACAGCCCATCGAGTGCGACAGGAGATTCAAACGTTTTTCGCAACGACCGTCGCCTTGTTCACAGTCCCTCAGCCAGTCGCTGAACTTCCCCAAAACTCGCGCAAACGCGATCCCACTACCCAGCGCGGCATGGCGGTCATCAAAGTATCGTTCAACCAAGTTGTTCGAATCTGGATCAACGCAGGGCCAAATCAATGGTACGACCTGGACCAAGTTATTCTGCTCGGCGTCGCACAATTGCTGTAGCTCTTCAGCCATCTGGAAAATCCGATTTTCCGGCAAGCTATTGAAACCGTGCAATAAAAACAAAAACTGTTCCGCCGGTGATTGTCGCAATTCATCAAAAAACGGTCGCGATGTCACTTCCAGATATTCATTGGGTCCGTTGCGGCGGCAGAAGAAAACGGATGACAGCGGATTGGTATCTCGAAGGTCAAACGATATTTCTCGATTTGCACGGCTGCGGTGACTTTGTTCAAGTGCTCGATTGGTAATGAATAGCATCGGACGCTTTCCTGTTAGAAACAATGGGTTGTCTCAAGAATATCAATCCTTGATGACAGGCTCAATCAGGCAGCCGCGAAGTACGTTTGTTTGTAAACGGAAGAACCTTTAGAAACGAACGCGTTTCTTGACAGGCGGCTGCGGGAAGCGGTGGGACTTAACATCGTGAGACCCGTCCTTGCTATTTGTTCGAGCGACGATCCAACCAACGTTTTGGTTTATCTTCGTTTGCTTTCCCGAAATCTTTTTGTTTCTCGCGCTAATCGCTCGATGAATCATCGCCTGATAAGAACGACACCTTCAACTGGAGAAAACAATGGTTCGTCGATCATCGGTAAGAAGAAATCGCGCTCAAAACGAAGTATCCGCAAATCAATACGAGTCTCTCGAATCGCGAAGAATGTTCGCGTTCATGTCGGTTTTCGATGGAACAACGCTCGAAATTACGCAAACCGCTGATGATGGCGTCGTGACGATCGACAACAACGGACCGGGTGGTGAATTTCAGGTCAGTGATTTCGCTGGCACATCCACCTTCGGACCTGTTGCTGACAATGTGGTCGTCAATCTGTTGGACGGCTCTGATGCCGTCGGAGTTCAGCTTGATAATGTTCACGAGGGTGGTTTGGCGATCAACATGGGCAATGGCAACCGTCTACTGAGTTTCTTTGGCTCAGAAAACTCGATTGGCGGCGATCTCCAGATCAGTGCCGAGGGCGGACAGCAAATTCTGGACCTGACGTCAACGAATCCATTAGACGTTGGCGGCAACTTGAGGATTGACACCGGGGTCCTGGAGGACACTTGGTTCGCGAATGAGCTCGTCACCGTTGGCCAGGATGTTGTCGTGCAAAATTTGGACGCGATTCAGATCAACGAAGGCCTGGTTACGAACGACGTCACGGTAAACAATTCCAATCATTTTTTTGAAAATGTGTTTGAATTGAGATCGGGGTCGAACAACGTGGAACTGACCGGCGATTTGACTTACTTTGGCAACAACGATCCCGACCAGATTGAGCTTAGTGACGTCGTCGTTGACGGTGCTGTGAATTTCTCACTGGGAGATGGATTCACGGCTGGAGCGGAAAACCAGCGATTCTTTGTTGAGGGTACAAACCATTTTGGTAGTCTGAATGTCGAATCTGGCGATACAACGAATATCGATTCGGTCGTCATTACTTTTGCAAGCTCGACAACGATCGCCGGTGATTTGAATGTTGATGTCGGAGCTGGGCTGAATTCTGTCTTCTTGAGATTGTCGTCGATCGATGGCGACGTGTTATACTCCGGCGGTGATGATATGGATTCGTTTCAATTGTTTGTTGATAGCGCTGGCGATTCCAATTATCAAGCCGAGCTGTTTGGCGGAAACGACAACGTCGAACTCAATGTATTTGAATCTTTGAGCCACGTGTTCATTGATTATGGAGAGGGAAACGGATTCTTTTCCAGTTCTGAAGAACGTTTGTCGTTCGATGCGGAGATCGTCTCACTGAACAACTGGGATTTCGATTACCTGGCTGATTCGTCAACGCTGACGGCGACGGAATCGACAGCAACAGCCGGCCCGTTGTCTGTTTTCCCAAACCCCGTATCGCAAGTCTACCAAATTGATGGGCAAGGCATTTCACAAGCTGACAACCTGAATATCAACTTGTCTGACGACAGCACGGCCGACTTGGCGTTTGGCAACGACGCGGTAACGGAAGTCAACTTAAACATTGATTTAGGGAATACGAGTCGAGGACTATTCTTTAACGGCGGATTCAACGACTTTGTGGGGGACGTGAATATCGTTGGCGGAGCCGGTGAGCAAAGGGTAACACTAGATGTGTTGGCGGGTTTTTCGACCACGGGTGATCTACACATTGATTTAGGTGCAGGCAACGATGAAATCAGCAACCTGCATGAAGTCATCGAGATTCTAGGAGATTTACACGTTGTCAACACGAATTCCTTGGTTGAATTCGGCCAACTTAACGTCGGCGGAGATTTCGTTTTCGATGTCTCTTCGGAAAGCGAGGACAGTCTGCTCGCGATCGAGGGCGTTTTGAGTGTCGGCGGGGAGCTTGTTTTCCGGGGCGGCCTTGGGCAGGATGAATTTCGGCTGAACGGAGCGCCGGTAAAGAGTGTTTCTGGCAACTTGAGAGTGGATCTTGGTGGAAATCAAACGGGCGGGTTTCAATTCGCGACGCTGGATAGCGGTGTGACCATCGCGGGCAACTTCAAGGTAGAATCCAATGTCGATGCTTCCACGGATAACGTTGTTACCGATCCAGCGACATTCATCGGAGGCAATACGTACATCGATCTTGGTGATGGAACGAATCTAACGACGTTGCAACATGTTGCTGGCAGTGAGTCTTTGCGATATTTCGGAGGGGATGGCAATAACACGCTGCTGATTTCAACGACCGGGTCAGCGGTCGATGTTTTTGCCAATTTTGGGGCAGGCGACGACACGCTGGAACTATCTTCTATCGCAGAGTACAACGAAATTGTTCGTGCCGATTTTGCCGGCGGAAACGATTCCTTTTCCTATTTTGGACCGTTTACAACCGATGTATCCTTGTTTGATTACAACGGATTTACAAGTTTTTATACTGTTGAGAACGATGGCCTGGCGATCAGGCAGCGAGTCGATGCTGGCGATGTATTGATTGACAACAATGGGATTGATGAGGCGATTCGACTCTCTCACGATGGCGGTGGGTTTGAAGAATTCACTCCGGTGACGAACTTACGCTACCACGCCAAAGCGGAGGCAAATTCTGATCTTATCCTCGAGTTGGATGAAGTACTGTCCGGCGATTTGAATCTGAAGCTTCGTCGCGGTAATCGAGATGTCCATTTCACCGGCGCTGCCAATGAAATACAAGGTGATTTAAGGATTGGTGGATCCAATGGTCGTCAACATCTGGCTTTAGCAGTGAATTCGGACTTGGATGTCGGAGGAAATCTGTTTGTCAATCTAAGGTCCGAAGATGACACGATCGATGACGGAGGCCACGAGATTGACGTAGTCGGCAACGCAACGATTCGGAACATCAACGAATACGTTGTCACCAATACATTGGGAGTCGAAGGGAATCTTTATGTGAATACCACGAGCGAAGCCGAGGACAGCTTTCTGATCAATCAAGGCAAAGTGGACGTCTTGGGTGACTTGATCTACCAGGGCGGATTGGCGGCTGACAACCTCTTGCTTGAAAGCACCACCACAATTGGCGGCTCAATGTATGTGCACCTCGGCGGCAATGGCTCGCTTGGAAACGAACAATCTGTTTTCCTGTCTAGCGACACGATCATCGGTAACCAGTTGAATGTCATCAGCGGGGCGACCGGGGTCAACACGAAATTCACGTCGAACCCAGGTGCCATGATTGCCGGCAATGTATACGTCAATTTTCAAGAAACTAGCGGTAACAACTTGGTTGACATTGGTGGCCGGTTCGACGGAACCCACGGTGCCTATCGCGGAGGAGCTGGTAGCGACGATGTTCGTCTCGGAATTCGGGCGCTAGACATGGTTTTTGCCGGATTATTTAACCAGGGACAGGACGATCTCGAGATCAATTTCGATACAGTGCTGTTGTCTGGATTCTTGGATTTTGGTGAAGGTGATGATACGTTTGTCGATGACTCAACGGCGGAACTGGATTTAGATGTCGTCAACCTGTGATTCAGGATTCAGCGGAGAAATTTTTTGGGCGGTCCGTGCAATTTGTCAAATCACCTGGTATTCGATGAGCACTTGCCCATGGACCAAACAGGAAACGACTCGCATGAATTCTAAGCGGCTACAAACGCAGCGTCTCGAATTCGTTCTTCCATCCATTGAGCAGGCACTTGCGGGCATCGATGCAATGTCCCCGGAGGACAAATCGCAAGTGTCGGACGACTGGTTGGCCATGGTCCGCAATGCCACGCAGCCAGACCCGTGGGTTCTGGGTTTCACAATGATTAAACGCGATGACGAAAGGGTTGTGGGCCAATGCGGTTTCAAGGGTCCCCCGGATGCCGATGGAATCGTTGAGATCGCCTATGCTGTAGATCCTGATTTTCAACGACGCGGGTATGCGACCGAAGCGGCCACGGCACTGGTGACCTATGCATTTTCCAATGTGGGAGTCCGTTTGGTTTACGCCCATACCCTTCCCGAAGCCAACGCATCCACGCGAGTCTTAACCAAGTGTGGTTTTGAGCGGGTCGGTGAAGTCATCGATCCGGATGATGGATTGGTTTGGAGATGGCAAAAGAATCCGCTTCCCAACTTCAAAGATACAGCGTAGTCAGGCCGCCAAACTGCGTCGACCATCAATCAACTAATGCCCTACTCGCTGAACTTACTTCTCTTGTTCTACCGCTTTTCGCGTCGTGGTGATCTGGCATTCCACAAGTCAGCAAATTCAATCGCAATGTCTTTGCGTTTCTTTGCCGTCGACACAAAATCGTTGAGGTTTGCGTTAGAGCGCATTTCGTTTTGGTGTAGCGTCGATCCGTCAGTTTTTGCCGGAAATTTCGGCGCCACGACCGCTACAGTTAAGTGCAACTTGCACTAGCAAACTCAAATGGCTCCGCTACTTAATTCCCATTTCGTCGAGCAGACGCTGGGCATCGTAGACCATGCCTGTAACCCACAGAACATATCGGATGTCTACCCCGATAGACCGACTGTAGCTTTCGTTCCAAGCGAAGTCGTTGATCGTGGCTTCGAAGGCGCGGTCAAAATTTACGCCGACGAGTTGGCCCTTGCCGTTTAGAATCGGGCTGCCCGAGTTGCCTCCAGTAGTGTCAGTGTTGTACAGCAGTGCGACTGGCACTTGTTGCAGTTTCGGATGGAGGAACTTGCCGAATTCTCGTTTGCGGTAAAGTTCTTGGATGCGGTCGGGAGTAATAAAAGGTGCTTTGCCGGTGGTCTTTTCAATCACGCCTCGCAACGTGGTTGCCGGAAACTTATAAACTGCATCCTCAGGCGAATAGCCTTTAACTTGTCCGTAGGTCATTCGCAACGTTCCATTGGCATCGGGAACAAAACTGGCTTTTTGGAATTCCTGTTTAACGTCGATCAACTCGCCGTATAGTCGACCCAGTTCGCCATCAATCGCTTTGCCTTGCTCTCGCATTCGTTTGAACTCAGGATAAAGCCCGATAACAGCCTGTAAAAACGGATCGTCAATTTTTTCCAATTCGTCTGGCGTTTTATTGAACAGAGATCGAACCAACGCCTCGTCGGTGAATCTCGACTGTGCGAACGACTGATCGCCAAAGGCGTTGTCATCGAGAAAAGCTTTCGTCACTTGCGTCGAATGCGCTTGCGGGAATTGGCGAAGTCTCCGTTTCATCTCGGCCAACATTTTTTTGTCGGTGTCGTGATGCCAGTCTTTCCAGCCGAGAATGGCTCGGTCCATCGTGCGATCAATGTTTCGGTCCATGTAGGCCGATTCTCGATCCAGGTCAGGTTTGGCTCGCTCCGATGCCGCATCGTAAATCGCGTAAGCCAATGCCAATCCGCGGCAAGCGGAAACAACGTTGGATAACGTCAATTCGTATTCTGCCGATTCACTCATTTCGCGATAGACTTCATCGATCTCCGAAAGCAACGAGCCGTACTTTTGTTGGCGATTGGCATCTGATTGGATGAAGTGCTGCAACTTGGCTTCAGCGGTTTTCCGGGTCGCAACGATGTCTTTGCGGACAAGTCCTTTAAGCTGTCCGCGCGATCGTTTTTCAACATTGGCGAGTCCTTGCCGGCGAGACGAATGTTTGAGCGCGACCGCACGATCCTGCTTGGACGCTTCAGCCATCGTTGCCAGTTGCCAGTTATAGAGCTCAACGATAAAAGGCAATCGGATATTTTGTTCGTATTCCAAGAACGACGCGGTTTTGTGACGAGCTGTCCGACCAGGATAACCCAATAAAAAAACAAAGTCTCCATCGTTGGCGCCCGCTGGTGAAACCTGGATAAATCGTTTGGGTTGGTAAGGCACATTGTTTTTGTTGTATTCCGATGTCGATCCATCAGGAGCAACGTATGCTCGCATAAACGAGAAATCACCGGTATGACGCGGCCACTCCCAATTGTCAACGGCACCACCAAAATTTCCCACTGACGAAGGCGGAGCAAATACCAGCCGCACGTCGCGAATGTAGGTGTACAGAAACAGCACGTATGACTTGCCGGTAAACATCTCGGCAATGTCAGCGCGCATGCCAGGATTTTCGTCTTCAGCTTTCTTTTCTAGTTCTTTGCGTCGCTTTTCAATTGCTTTGCTGCGATCGGTCGCGGTCATCGAGGCATCTACGGCGGAAAGTACTTGTGCCGAGACATCTTGAAAGGACTCGGTAATTCGGACGACATACCCTGGAGCTGGGATTTCTGCTTCCAAGGATTGGCTGAAAAACCCATGCTTCAACCAGTCATTCTCAGCAGTACTTGCAGTTTGAATGGCGCGGTATGCACAATGGTGATTGGTAATGATCAAACCTCGTGGCGAGACAAATGAACCGGTGCAACCGTTGACCCGACAAATTCCGTCCACCAAACAGGTTTTGTCAGGATTGAAAATTTGATCGGCGGTTAACTCTAACCCATTTCCTTTTAGGTCTAGGCTATCGATCGCGCTGATCGGATACATTCCCTCTTCGGCAACCGCCGGAGAGGCAAAAGGGAAAATAGCAATTATCAACAAAAGCTTGTTTGCAAAATGGTTCATGAGTGGATAACTACGGATGGTGCTGTAAAACAGTTTCTCAACAGTGTACCAAATCGTTCATTGATTTGGTGAATCTGGTGTATCGTTTATGCCCAGAAAATAAACCAGGAGCGTTTGAGGGCGCGCATGAGGACTGTTGGTTTTCTTGCGTTGCCGCGTATTTATTTCACGACGCGCGTTACAATGCTCCAGACAAAACCTCCATACGATTGATTGATCAAGTAGTGACTCCAAACATGTCAAACGGTGCTTCAAAGAAGACTATCTTTATTGTTTTGGCGACAATCTTGAGCTGTGCTTTTTCAGCGCGAGCCCAAGAGCCGCGAGTCGATACACAGTTTTTTAATGGCAAAGACTTGATAGGCTGGAACGGTGATTCGGAATTCTGGTCGGTTGAGGACGAAACGATCGTTGGTTACAGCGTCAAGCCATTTTCCGAAAATCAGTTTTTGTGGTCCGAGGTTGAAGTAACCGATTTCTATTTGGCCATCGACGTTCGTTTGACTCCCAACGCGCGAAACGCCGGTATTCAGTTTCGTTCCAAACGGCTGTCAACCGACAGTAATCTCGCTTTCGGATATCAAGCGGACGTCGGACGCGATGTATGGGGAAGACTCTATCACGAACATGGAAGAGGGCGTTTGGATTGGACAGATCGCGGCGAGCAAGCGGTCAAACCAGAGCACTGGAATCGGTACGAAATTTTGGCAGTTGGCCATCATATTTGGACGGCCATCAACGGCAAACTTTCCGTCGCCATCCACGATCCCACAGGCGAGTTGAGTGGTAAGATTGCACTGCAGATGCACAGCGGGCAAGCCCAGAAGGCCGAGTATCGCGTCAAGAAACTAGTCCACCATCCTCAGCTAAAATTGGTTGGGATGTCAAAAGAACAACTGTTAAAAGCTGCGAAGACTTTCACTTCCCCGAAAAAGTAATAGCCAAATTTGGCCGGACCGGACTCGATTGGCTTAGGCGCCCATTTAATGTTGCGCGTATCGGTTTAATTGCCATTTTCAAACGAATGAATCGAATCGACTGCGTTTTTCAATGTTTGATTCTCATGAACAACAGCACGATGCGCAACATCAAAAGGCGCCCGCACGCCAATCGACAACTAGGCAACGTCCATTGAATCCACTCGTGTTGCCTCAAGCGAATGCCCTGCGGTTGAACACCTGGTGATTTGTGCCGACCGCAACCACTGGAACTCGTTAATGAACATTGGAAAAGGACGAAATATCCGCAGAATTTGCGTATTGCAACCGGACTACTTGCTGTCCATTGTCGAAAAACCCAATAATTGGACACCGGAAAGCTTGCTCGCCACACCGCCGGTATTAAAAACCTTGCGTTCCTTTCCGGTCGCGAGCTACTCAGAGGCATTGGATGATGTCTTGAGATGTAATCGCTATTCTCTGGAGCTCAATTTGCGCTATTGGGCGATTGTCCAGTCCACCGAAGCCGGCCTCTAAGTCGCCAGCAGAGATTCGACCTTTCGAGTTACACGTAAATTCCGTTCGTTATTTGTTGGATGAATTAAGATGATGGACAACCGCTTGAGAATGCAGCAACCCGACTATCTTTTGATCATTGTGCGAAGACCCAACGGCTTCCGCCCGAGAAATCATTTTGAAGAGCCGTCGCCCGGTCGGCTTGAGGTTGTCGAAATAACCAAAGTCGCGAGCTACGAAGAAGCGTACGAAGATCTGGTACGTTGCAATCGTCTTTCACTCCACCGTTCGCTTGACACATGGGCCTTGATTCAAAAGGCGAGTGCTGGTTCGACTTCGTAAATTTTTTTTCGATCGCATGGTGGGCAGAATCGCCTCAGGGTTTTTGGGCGTATTCACACATTTCGCAGCGTTAAGCCGCAGCTAACTTTTTAAGAAAACGATTTGCGTTCTTGATATGCATCTGTCGTTTGCCTGCATCCATTTTCTTGGCCATTGCACACATCATGGCCCAACGCGGGTTCTTCGTAAGTTCGTCCACGTGATTCCAAATCCAGCGCCAGTACAACCCGTCCCAAATATCGCACCAAGTTTCACTCTTGTAGTGGCTCATTTTGCGAATGTAAGAAGAGCCAGAGAAATAGGGTTTGGTCGTAATCAGTCCTCCGTCCGCATGCTGGCTCATGGCGTACGCGTTAGGGACCATTACCCAGTCGTAACTATCGACGAACATTTCCATAAACCAGCGATAGATTGCATCGGGATCGAACTCACAGAGAAACATGAAACCGCCCAACACCATTAGACGTTCGATATGGTGACAGTATCCGGTTGCGAGGATTCGCTGAATCGTGTCATCGATTGGTAGGATACCTGTCGTTCCGTCATAGAAGCTATTTGGTATTTTTCGGTCGTGGTTCCAATGGTTGGTCGTTCGCATCGCAACCCCGTGGTCCTGGTAAGTCGCGCGAATGAACTCCCGCCAGCCAATAATTTGACGCAGAAAACCTTCCAGCGAATTCAGCGGAACGTCGCAACGTTTGGCATGCGCCAGTGTTTCGCGAACCACTTGGTTTGGGGTGAGCAATCCGATATTGAGCGCTGGCGTCAACACGCTATGCCAGAGCCATGATTCGTTTTTCACGATCGCGTCTTCGTAGGGTCCGAAACGTTCCAAACGATGCTGCAAGAAGTGTTTGAGCCATTTTTTGGCGTCTGCGTGTGACGTTGGGTAAAAGAGCTGTTGGATAGTTCCCAGATTTTCAGGAAGTTTGTTTTCAATGTATTCGACGGCTTCCCAATCGAAATCGTCGCGCTTTAGCTTCAATAAATTGGGGATGTCGTCCAACAGTTTCTTTGGGACTTTTTTGCGATTGTCTTCGTCAAAGCTCCATTTGCCACCGACGGGTTCATCGCCGTCGACCAAAATTTTGAGTCGTTTTCGCTGAAACTTGTAATAGTCCCCCATAAACCAACGCTTTTTGCCGGCGCGATACTCTTGGTTTTCATGAGGTTCGGTTAGAAAGCCCGGCGACGGGACGAATTGACATGCGATTTTTAGTCGGCGACAGAAACGGTTGAGTCGTTTTTCGAGAACAAAGTCAGATGGCTCGGCGACAATAAATTTCTTTGGCGCGGACGTCATTGAGCGGCGGATATTCTTCAGATGTTTTTCCAAAGAATCCTGTTCTGGACTGTGTTCGATGTACAGGGTGTTTATTCCCTGCGCATTGAGCCACTGTTCATAGCGTTTCATCGTGGCTCGGTGAAGCCACAATTTTTGTTTGTGAAAATTCATGGGGTAATACGCATCGCCAAAAAACAGGCTGTCTTCGATCAGGACGACACGTGAAGGTTTGAGCTTGAGCCCCGGATGGTCGGCAAAAAGTTGGTTTGGAAAGACAAGCAGGTTCATGGTTCAGACGACCGCACGGTTCCATCGCGGCTTCGGGCTAACCCCGAACGGCCGACATGCCTCCATCGACGCCAATGATCTGACCAGTGATCCAACCACTATCGGGGCTGAGCAGCATCGACGCCATGCTCGCCGAATCGGTCGCGGTGCCAGCCCGTCTCAACGGATACTTTGCATCCATTGCCGCCCTCTTCTCGTCCGTCGAAAAGAAGTTGGCGGCCAGTGGGGTATCGGTTAACGCGGGAGCCAGGCAATTCACCCGAGTGTTTGGGGACAGTTCCGCGGCTAACGATCGTGTCAGACCTTCAATGGCGCCTTTGGCCATCGCAATCGACGCGTGCATGGGTAACCCAGAACCGACCGCGACAGTGCTGAACAGAACCACACTAGACGGGCTGGGGCTCGCACCCGCCTTGAGCCCCGTTAGACAGCCTTTGAGGAATTTGACGGCACCCATGGCATTGACTTCGAAATCCGTTCGAATCTCGTCAAGCTTCAGACCGCGAAACGACCTCAAATTGATCGTACCAGGACAGTAAGCAACGCCGTGAATCGTTTCCGGTAAATCCATCGACTCGAAATCGTCGGTCGAAAAATCGCAAACGTGATGCCGCAGCCGATCTCGGATAGCAAGTTCGCCAATTGTCCTAGAAAAGACGTGAACGAGCGCGCCAGAATCGAGCAATTGGTCGGTCAGCGCCAAGCCAATGCCTTTGCTGCCGCCTGCAATGATGTAAGTTTTATCTTTCAGTGATTCGTTGATCATTCTTGCGGTTAGATGGTATAGAAGAAAACTGACAATGTATGTTAGACCGTATTTCGCAACCATCGACAACGCGGATCAGAGATACGAAATTTAAGTGCCGGCAAACGTCTCACCGAAACGTTCCCTTTGAAAAACGTTCTACTAGCCAAATGCCTGAAGGACACACTATCCATCGAGTCGCTCGGGATCACCAGAAATGGTTCGCTGGTCAAAAGTTGATTGTGACTTCACCGCAAGGCAGATTCGCGGAGGAAGCTGAACAAGTTTGTGAAAAGAAGCTTCGCGAGGTCTCCGCGTATGGAAAACATCTCTTTTACCACTGGAGTCGCGATCTCATCGGGCACGTGCACTTGGGGCTCTATGGAAAGTTCCGTGTGCACAAAAATCCACCCCCCGCGCCAAGGGGTGCCGTACGAGTCCGGATGATTGGCAAGGAAAAATCGTTTGATTTGAATGGGCCGAATTGTTGTGAGTTAATCGATCGGGCTGCGCACAAGGCATTGCGATCCCGGTTGGGAGAGGACCCGCTTCGCGATGACGCGTCCAAAGACGTCGTTTGGGAGAAAATGCAATCCAGTCGATCAGCGATTGGGAGTTTGCTCCTAAATCAATCGGTCATCGCCGGAATCGGAAACGTTTATCGTGCAGAAATCTTGTTTTTGCTTGGCATCCACCCGCAGTTGCCAGCCCAGGAAATCGATCGCGAAACGTTTGACAAGTTGTGGTCTTTAACGGTCGACTTACTTCAGATTGGCGTCAAGCACGACCGCATTATTACTGCTGGTTTTGCAGCCAATGGAAGAGTACCCCGTGGTTTGAAGGCTAAAGAAAGATTGAACATTTACAAGCGCTCGAGTTGTCCAACATGCAACGCTCCTATCAAATCATGGCAACTGGCCAACCGAAAAATATTCGCCTGCGGCAAATGCCAGAAGCTTTAGCAGTCGAAACTCATTTTTTTAATCTCAAATTGTCTTGAACGTATGAATTCATCGCTAAAGATTCTAATCGGAAATGTGGCCGCGACACTGTTTATGGTTGGGCTGATATGGATGGTCCAAGTGGTGCACTACCCTCTGTTCAACGACGTCGGCGAACAAAACTATGTCCGTTATCAGCAACGCCATCAAAGCAACATCACTTATATTGTCGGTCCTGTTATGCTGGTTGAGCTTGTGACCGCGGCAATGCTGTTATCGCATCCGATCAAAGGCATCGACAAATCGCTGGCATGGTTAGGGATCGCGTTGGTCCTGTTGATGTGGCTCTCAACCGCTTTCATCCAGGTTCCCTGTCATGAAAAATTGGTCACGGGATTTGATCCGGAGGTGTACCAGTGGCTGGTCCAATCCAATTGGATTCGGACGATTGGATGGACTGCTCGTGGTGGCCTAGTCGTTTGGATGTTGGTTCGTGTTCTTGCCGAAAAGACGCGTACGATATGATTGAAGCATTGCCGAAACATCTGTTGGAAAGGACAAGGGTTCTCGAACAAAAAACGATCCGTGCCGGCGAGAGTTCTACAGAGTTTGTGCTTTATTGGATGAGAACGGCCGTTCGCTGCGATGAAAATCCAGCATTGGACGTGGCCCGTTGGATCTCAATTCGGCAAGGAATTCCGTTGTTGGTCTATCATGCGATTTCGGAGCACTATGAATTTGCTTCGGACCGACATCATATGTTCATGTTGCAAGGAGCTCGCGATGTGCAAACTCAAATGGATCGGTTGGGAATCAGTTATGCTTTCCATCTAGCGAATCGTCATGACAGGCGGCCGCATCTGGCGAACCTATCCGAGTTGGCAAGCGTTGTGGTTACGGAGGATATGCCTGTCGATTCTCCGCGTCGTTTCTTGGCAGCACTTGCTGGCAAGACGGAGACCCCAATTATTCTTGTCGATACGGCGTGTGTCGCGCCAATGCAGTTAATTGGCAAAGCTCATACAAGGGCATTTCAGTTTCGATCGGCCACACAAGACATTTATGCCGACCGTTTGACGCGTGCCTGGCCAGACGTGTTGGACGACGCAGTGAAATCGTTTGATTGTTCGACGCTGCCGTTCGCGCCGCTCGATTTGCAGGCGGTTGATTTGGCCCAACAAATTGCCGAATGCGAAATTGATCACGCGATCGGCCCGGTTGTCGATACGATTGGAGGAAGTAAAGCCGGCTATCGGCGTTGGAACGTTTTTAAAGAACAGGGGCTCGGCCGATACGCAAAGCAGCGAAACCACGCCTTACTCGATGGGGTGAGTCGAATGTCTCCGTATTTACACTACGGCATGGTGTCGCCATTCCGAATCGCCCGCGAAACGGCTGAGGTTAATAGTGCCGGGTCGGAAAAATACCTGGATGAACTTTTGATTTGGCGTGAACTCGCCTACGCATTTTGTTTCTATCGTCAGGACCACGACCAATGGTCCGCACTTCCTGATTGGGCGCGAGAGACACTGCGAGAGCATGCGGCCGACCACCGAGAACAGACGTATTCATGGGAGACGTTAGCTCGCGGAGAAACCGACGACCAATTTTGGAACGCAGCTCAAAAGTCGCTACTCCGGCAAGGCGAGTTGCATAACAATGTTCGCATGACGTGGGGCAAAGCCATCTTGAACTGGAAGCAAGATCCGGAAGAAGCTCTCCAAACGATCCTCGATTTGAATCATCGATATGCTCTCGATGGGCGGGATCCTGCATCGTACGGAGGCATTCTATGGTGCTTGGGGCAATTCGATCGCCCTTTCAAACCAGAGCAGAGCATCGTTGGAACCGTAAGACAGCGGCCAACGTCCGTTCATGCTAGTCGCATGGATACACAGGAGTATCACGAGAAAGTAACTTCGCCTCGTTTCGATCCTGTTTTGAATGTCGCCATCGTCGGGGCGGGGATATCAGGTTTATTTGCGGCCAGGACCCTGCAGGACCATGGCTGTCACGTCGCAGTATTCGAGAAAAGTCGAGGTGTCGGAGGACGGATGTCCACTCGCCGTGCTGGAAGCCAGCAGGAAGCACTTGCGTTCGATCACGGTGCCCAATATTTCACTGCCCGCGATCCGCGTTTTATTCGTTACGTCGAATCATGGATGGAACAAGGCCTGGTTGCCCGCTGGCCCGATGCACAGCTTGGCGGCCAACACAAAATCGTGGTGCTCGAAAACGGGATTGTTCAAGCGGAATCCAGCTCCGTTGCGCGATTCGTCGGGCAGCCCAGTATGAATTCTGTTTGCAAGCATTTGGCTCGCAACATTGAAATTACGACCCAAACACGAATTGGCAAAGTGGCAACCGCTGGCGAGCGCATCGAGTTGTTGGGCGAATCAGGTGTCCGTTTGGGCGTGTTTGATCGTTTAATTGTTTCGGCACCGGCCGGTCAGGCAACTGAATTGCTCGTCGATTTTCCAGGATTGGCTGGCCAAATTTCACAGATCGAGATGAAGCCGTGCTGGGCAACAATGGTTGCATTTGAGAAACCCATTACGGATCAATGGGTGGGCGCGTTTCTGCACAACAGCTTTCTTTCTTGGGCGGCTCGCAACGGTTCCAAGCCTGGACGCAATCGCGATCGCGAGCAACTGGTCATTCACGCCAACCCAGATTGGACGGCTGAGCATTGGGAACATGATGCCAACGAAGTGGCGCAGCGGATGCTGACGGAGTTCTGGAAAGTCGCTGGGATTGAGCCTGTACGGGATATCCATATTCAGTCGCACCGTTGGAAGTTTGCGATTCCGGTTGAATCGTCAGGGTCTGGATGTTTTACCAATGATGCTGTCTCCATCGTTGCCTGTGGCGATTGGGCCTGTGGCTCGCGGATCGAGGGTGCTTTTCTAAGTGGCATGGCGGCCGCTGGCCGAGTCCTTGGCACACGTTCCCCTAGCTCTAGTCAGGCGACCAGGCAATCGAAGCTTCCGTTTTAGTCGGGGTTCGGGACGCCAAATGCGAGAACCTGTCGATCCGGATTTGGCTAGTCGACCTCCGTCATCGCCGCGGTTTTGGAAATCGTGTCAGCGACTCCAAGTGATACCGATGCTCCGCTCCCACCGACGTGGTCAAAACACGCTGTGCGATTCTAACCAGCTGAAAGGCTTGATCTGCTTCGCCATCAACCCAAATCATCTTCCAATGCTCGTTTGATGAACTGCAGTTCTTCGGTGCACTCGGGGCAAATCTTGAGATGTTCTTCAATCGCTTTGAGCGCTGCCGTAATTTCTTTTCCGCTCAATTGCGCTTCAGCAAATTGAGAGATTTGGTCTTCACAAGTCTGGCAAGAAATTTCTTGGTTGGAGGTATTGGCTACGGCTCCCAATAGCCCTTTGATTTGTTCGTTTGTTATCTTCATTCGGCCACCTCGAGACTTTCCAGGTCCGCTGCCGAATAACCGGCCGCTATCATTCCTTCTTTTAGTTTTTTACGTGCGTCAAAACCAAGTTTGTAGATTGCATTTCGATTGCTGCCCATGCGCCTTCCGATTTCGGCTTGTGGCATTCCACTGAGATGAGCCTGCAAGACTTCACGCTGCTTGTCGGTCAAGTCTTCCCGCATGATTCGGTACATGGTTTCAATCATTTGATCGGATTCCATCCTAGCTTCTACCGCGTTTACCGAATTGGAACGTTCTACGACTTGCGGTCGATCAGCCAATAGTTGATCCAGTGACTTATCTTTCCATCGCAACCGGCGCATCTCGCGGATAGCTATACGCACAGCCAGTGTCGTCGCCCAAGTCGTGAATTTACTCTTGCCTTCAAACTGATGAAGCGAACTAGAATGGAAGTCAATGAATCTTGGACGGCATCAGCGACAAATGCTGAATCGACTTTCGACTCACCTTTAAACGCTCTTGTTAGGCGGCCACTCAGTAAATCCGCTAATTCAACCAGAGCGTTGTCTTGGATCGGCCCCGCTTGGGACAGGCGCGCAACCCAATCGTCGATTCTCGGCTCCTGCTCAGTTTTGACCTTTGAGATGTTCATCGCAGATTAGCATACTTGAGAATTTCAAGAATCTTGAGGAAAGATGTTTAGTCCCCAAGTCCTCATACTTGGGTAACCGTGATAACAGGAACTATCTTAGCGGAAAATGCAATGAACGAAATCACCAGCGATATTGCCTTTACCAAAACGGTAAAAGCACTTCAAACAGAATACGGCTCGCGCCGAACGTACTCGAAAATGGAACAGAATGGTGGCTGGGAATCGACGGTAAAGCCTGAGCTGGCCGAGTTTTTGAGTCGCCTGGACATGTTTTACTTGGGGACATCGAACGCCGAGGGGCAGCCTTATATTCAATACCGCGGCGGATCAAAAGGATTTTTAAAAGTCATCGACGAAAAAACGTTGGGCTTCGCTGATTTCGTCGGCAATCAGCAGTTTATTTCAACAGGGAATTTGCGCGAAAACCCACGCTCTTTTATTTTTTTGATGGATTACGAGAATCGCAAACGTGTCAAAATCTGGGGCGAAGCAAGAGTGGTTGATGACAACTCGGATTTGTTGGACTTGCTGACTGATGATTCTTATCCGGGCAAGGTTGAACGGGCAATCGTTTTTCAAATCAAGGCTTGGGATATCAATTGTCCGCAACACATTCATCAACGCATTCCCAAATCGCAGGTAGCGACGGAAATTCAAGGCTTGAAAAACAAGATTGCTGTGCTGGAGAAAGAGTTGGCCGGGATGCGTGACGCAATCTAAAGCGGCGATTTCTCGAGGCCCATTCGCGAGTCCACGATCAAACGCAATCAATCATCTGATTTCATAGAAAAATCGATAACCAGATGGTCTCGACAAACCTTGTGCCTTCCTTCGTTTTCGAGCCACCCGATCGAAATTGGCAGCCCAGTGGCTAGGGGTAAAATCACACTAACAATTCCTTTACAGCTTGGAACCGTTATGCGCTTCGTCATCAACACGAGACTGATCAGAGCGAAGCGACGGCCAGCATGACTTATTCTCCCAGCATAAGTCGCGAACCGCCCAATCCACGGTCGGCAAACGCAGCTCAAGAGCCTCAAAACCCAGTTGAAAATTTACCAACCATAAAATCGCATTGACCAGAAAGTAAAAAACGCACCAATATCTAATACGAGGCTCGATAAAATCCGTGACGCCTAAAAATTGAAATTTAAAAGATTCTCCAAATCTCGTTCTTATGCAAAGACTGGCTGACAGATTACGATAGAATCAAGTCGCGGTTTGTCGTCAAGCTCGGATGGAATTTACCATGCCAACTCAAATACCAGACGCTCATCTGAGCCAGATTCAGACACGATGGTCTGAAATTTTGAAAGCCAACGATTGCCATGGCTCGCAAGCTTCCCGACTGGAGGCTCAGCGACGTATTTTAATGCGCTATGGGTTGCCGATCCAAAGGTATTTATTAGCGGCAACTCATGATATCCAAGCGGCCGAAGACTTAGCCCAAGATTTTGCTTACCGGTTTTGTCGCGGCGATTTGAAAAATGCCTCACCGGCTAGAGGTCGCTTTCGTGACTACCTTAAAACCGTTTTGCGAAACAGCGTCAACGACTACTTTCGCAAACGAAAAAAAGAAAACTGGGACCCGTTGCTTGAGCCGTATGCGCACCAGCCGGTTGAATCTCTCGATGAGTCATTTAATGAAGATTGGCGTCAAGAAATCTTGCGGAGGACCTGGCGACAGTTGGAAAATTTTGCAGCCGAAAAGCAAAACCACTACTTCGCATTGCTCCGCTTAAGAGCTCAACAGCCGGAAATCAACTCCGAACAAATGGCGACGCGTTTGTCTGATCAGTTGCGACAACCGTTTACTGCTGCGTCCATCCGACAGATGCTCAAGCGGGCCCGCTCAAAATTTTGCCAGCTACTGTTGGCCGAGGTTACCAATACGCTTTCGCATTGCGCTACCCCCGACGATGTACAAGCCGAACTGGCTGATCTACGCTTGCTAAAATACACCGTCAATTCGGATGCCTAAAATTTTCCGTCACATCATCCATCGAACAAACGATGATCAATCGCCGATCCGATGAATCGCCTAGCGATAGTTCTGAGCCGACAATCGATGCACCCTCGTTCGTGGATCGAGGGGGTGATAGAAGCGATTTTTTTCTGACCGAACAGCTGGCGCTGCCTTACCAACTTGCCCAATACCGACTCGAAGAAGAAGTCGGGCAGGGCGGCATGGGGGTGGTCTACAAAGCAACCCATCCGCAACATCAAACGGTAGCGGTGAAGTTACTAAAACACGGAATCTTGGGAACTCTGGAGGAAAAAAAACGATTTCGAAAAGAGGCCATCCTGCACGCGCAGATCGAATCCGATCATGTCGTTAAACAAATTGAATTCTGCTGCAATGATCGTTTGGATTTCATCGTCAGCGAATATATCTCCGGTCCGAATCTGGAATCCGTTATCTCGCGTGTTTTTGAGCTGGGAATGGATACCTCACTCAAGTTGATCCGAGATGTATTGGCGGGAGTTTCCGATTTGCATCGACAAGGCATTTTGCACCGTGACGTTAAACCCAGCAACGTATTGTTGACGTTGCGAAATGCATCCGATTCTGCGTTTTCGTCGGACCAATTCGTCAAAGCAAGCCTAACCGACTTCGGGCTGGCGCGGCATATCTCCCAATCTCAATCTTTGGCGATGACACAAACTCATGCGACGTTGGGAACGCCCATGTACATGGCGCCCGAACAATTTGGCGGCCAAGATGTGGGGCCAGCGTCAGACGTCTATTCTGTGGGCTGTACGCTGTACCATTTACTAACAGGTCGACCACCATTTCAGTCCAAGAACGCGACCCAAGTCGCGCTGATGCACCGGCAGGAAACACCTAGAAATTTAAAACGCATCAATCCAAATGTGAGCGATGTGTTGAATCATGTCGTCTTGAAATCACTTCTTAAAGAACCTCGCGCCCGATACCCCGACGGGTCCGCAATGCTGGCCGATATCGAGGCAATTCTCCATCACGAACCGACGCGATTCGCAGCGTTTCCTGCCATTCCCGAGACCAATTTCAAGACTTATACATTCGAAAAAACGTTCGATTGCCCGCCCGATCGCGTTTGGCCGTACGTTGCTGAAACGGATCGCTTTAATCGTGCGATGGGATTACCAGCTCCAGAATTCACATTCGAAGGAAAAGGACTTACCCGCAAGCTAATGGCGCGAACCAATTTTAACGGGCTCAAAGTCGAATGGCGCGAACATCCGTTCGAGTGGATCGTGAATCAGAGAATGAGCGTGCTGAGAGAATTCGAATCGGGACCCTTTCGCTGGGTCGCGAACACGGTCATTCTAGAGGAGCTAGCCGATAACAGAACGCGTTTGATTCACGAGTTCCAAGTTCGGCCCCAAGGATGGTTCGGAAAGGTGTTTACGCCCGTTCAGTTTGGATTCATGACGCCCCGTGATTTGGGTCGCGTATATGCCGAGATCGAGAAACTGGCAACTCGGACCGACGGCTTTGCTTGCGATGCTGCCATTCCATCAAAAAACAATTCGCAAACTGACGCCAAGTTGCTTTACCAGGCCGTCGATCAGTTGACTGCGTCTGGGCACCCTAGTAAATCCACTTCTGCGCTAGCGCGATACTTGAATCAATCATCGGATTCAAGCGTGTCACGTATACAACCCTTGGTGTTGGCGCGGCAACTGAAATTGGACACCCAAAGTTTCTTGACCCTGTGTTTCGATGCACATGATTGTGAATTGTTGGTGGTTTGCTGGGACATTGTTTGTCCCGTGTGCCAATTGGCAACGGCAACTGTCGAGTCGCTGCAAAAACTTGAGTCTCATCAGTATTGCCAAGTTTGTGAATTAGAATTTCCTACTGATTTTGCAAACTCAGTGGAATTGATCTTCTCCATTCACCCACGCATTCGTGCGGTTGATCGAAGAACGTATTGCGTCGGTGGCCCGTTTCATTCGCCCCATGTTCTTGCTCAAATCCAGCTTTCCAATAACCAAGTGGAACAAGTGCAGATTCCTTTTGAGCCGGGCCGCTACCTGGCTCGAAGCCCTCAATTGGAATCCAAAGCGACTCTGTGGGCGCGAGATACCGATGGCAAAGACACGTTGAACTTGGCGTTGCCGTTGCCAAGCAACTCCGACCAGACCGTTGCAACCGGCTTGTTGCCTTGCAGCTTTTCCAATGCATCACAACGCAGTTTGATGGTGCGACTAGAAAGATCCGTGGATCGTCAGCACGCTGTTACCGTTGAGCAATTATTCGAGAACTCTGAATTTCGGTCTCGTTTTGAGTCGCAGTGGCGGTCGCTCGACGAAGTGGTCCATAATATTTTCGGCTTCATCCTGGCTATTCGAAGCGAAGCGATTGAAGAGCTCATTTCGAGAGTCGGTGAATCAAACGCAAGCCAAATCTGGAACCAGTTTGTTGACAGCTGGAATGAGCATTTTGGACGTATGTCATCCGTGGCCACAACATTTGATCAAGTGATCGCCGTTGGTGTTTCGGATTGGCCGCGCGCGATTGGGATTGTCGCGTTCGTCAAAAAGTTCATGCATGACAAAAGCCCGTTTTCATTGGTTTTGAGCCAAGCCAACTACCAAGTATCGGGACGTCCTCCAACACGAAGGTTCTTTGGAAAAACAATTCGTAATGTAACAGCCATGTCTCAACGTTTGCACGACGGCCAATTGTTGATTCACCGCTCGTTAGTTGATGACGAATTACGAAATTCAGTTGTAGCCGAACAAGAACAAGCGTTCGACGATGCGTTTATGGTGTTTACGATTGGATCGTAAACTTGACCATCATCGTTGCCGCAGATCGCTGGTAAACGAAGTACTCGACGCGACGGGCAAAATGTTGCGAAACCGTGCATTGCGCAACGCCCAAGTGATTCGCGAAGTCGATATATCCAATCCAAGATACGCGTCCACGGCCCCCGTATCGACCGGCGCGATGATATTGGTCTCGCCGTAGATCGCCAAAAAATCGTTGAGCGGCGCATAAATCTCGGCGCCAAACAGCACAGTATTTTCTTTTCGTGGTTGTGAACCGATCACAGCGTTGTCTTCGGAATGACCGCTGGACTGACCCAACCAAAACGTTGTATTGGCGCCGGATTCCCAATACTTTCGGACGTAAAACGAGAACTGATCGATCGGCTCGATTTCGACCGGAGACGAACGAAATTCTCCGGTATCCGAACGATCACTGATGTTCACGGTCGCACCGACCTCAAAACTGGCCCCCAACTCTTGCCCCAAACGAATTCGCCATTGACCCAAGTTGACATTGTCAAACGAATCCTGAAACAGAAAATCGTACACAAAACCCCATTGGAATCCCGAGTTTGAGCGTTGAAAAATTCCAACCGTCGTAAAGCTCTGAGTCCGATCCACCGAAGCGCCCAACAATTCAAAAACTTGGACCGCGTTTGCGGATGCGACAAACGCCGTTCCCAACTGATAACCAACCCCATACGGCTCCCATAACGGCCCACTCAAACTGCCACTGACTCGCCCTCCTAGATTGGCGTTCACGCCAAAATCTTGAGGTTGCTTGGAACCTTCCATTCCAAGGAACCAGGCCAACTGAATTTGCCTCGGGGCTGCTGGCACAATCGTTGGATTCCCAATCTCATTGGGGACGCTAAATTCATTCAACGGTACAACCATGTCGCCAAGTTGGTATTGGACTCCCGATTGAGCGAAACCATTCGCGATACAGCCAACCCCAATCATCAGCTGCAGTAGCAAATACAGAATGTAATTTCGTTGAGCCATCGCCAGGTCGCCAGAACGAAACAAGAAATCTTCACGATGCGTTGAGCTTATTTTTCGAACGCCCTGCGTTCGGATTAGCAAAATCCACGGTTTGATCCTAGATCGATGCTTCTTGCAAAATCTGCGTCACAGTCCCGCTGGACACACGTAACAGCGTCAAATCAGTCTTATTCTAGGAATAGTATCATGAAAAAAATTGTTTTGATGGTTGTCAGCCTGATGGCAACCGGGGCGATCTACGAAGCAGACGCGGACGAGTTGGTTTGGGGAGTCACCGAGAACCAATTTCTTGTTTCGTGGGACTCGAGCACTCCCAGCAACTTGCAATCGGGGTTTGCCATTACCGGATTGCAAGCCAACGAGCAAATATTGGGTATCGATTTTCGACCTGAGAACAATCAGTTGTACGGTATTGGCAGTAGCAATCGGCTCTATCAAATCAGTAATCAAGGCGTAGCCACTCAAGTGGGTCCAGCTTTCAACACTGTGCTCGACGGCTCTGCATTCGGTTACGATTTCAACCCGACGATCGACCGCAGTCGAATCGATACCGACACGAACAATAATTATGTCGTCAATCCGAATAATGGTGCAATTGTTCAAGTCACGGACCTGTTCTACGACGCAGGTGATTCCAACTTTGGTGTCGACCCGAATGTCGCGCATATTGGATACACCAATAGTTTTGCAGGCGCCGATGTCACCCAGTTGTATGCCATCGACACAGGCTTGGACCTGTTGGCGACTCAGGCGAACTCGGCAGGGACCTTACAATCGGTGGGTGACTTAGGCATCGACATTACTGCCATGGGCGGTTTCGATATTTCTGGACTCTCAGGAATTGCATACGGCGCGTTTCAAACGGCGGACAGTTCGTTTAGCAACTTCTACACGATCGACTTAAACACCGGTCAAGCCACGCTCATTGGAGAAATCGATGGCGGCATTCGGATTACGGCTCTGGCTGTACAAACCGTACCTGAACCAAGCGCAGCAATGGGACTGTTCACGCTGATCGGAGTCGCAATGACCCGCAGAAATCGACCGATATCCGGCATTTAAAAAGCGTCACGACCCTGGCCGCGCCAAAGTCGAGGCCGAACTATCCCAACCAACAATTCTTTCGCTTGGAAATCAGTTTTTCTATCACAGATTCGATGTTGCCGCGTAACAGTTACGACTAAACACGATTTGACAACACACTATTGGGAACTAACACATGAATCGGACTCTAACCGTCTGCATAGCGTTATTTTCGTGCATGATTCTTTTGGCGTCGTCCGCTGTGGCGGACATCAGCAGTCTTGACGATTTACTAAACGGAGATCAGTTGATTCAGGGCAACTCTACGTTCTCCAATTTTGAGTTGCTTGCAGATCTCGGAACCAGCTCTATCGATACTTCGCAAGTATTTGTTGAAACCGACGGAGCTTCCGGCCTTGTTTTCATTGGAAACGGGCAGTTTGCATTGGACGCAGGCGATGATTCGATCGTATTTCAAATTGGATTCGATGTTGAAACGACGGGTACCTCGTGGGGGCGAACGAATACAGATCTCTCACTGGGCGACCCGCAGGCTGCCGATGTCGGTTTGATCGATCTGTTTAACTCTGTCTCTGATCCAAGTAGCCAATTGCTTGCTGAAACCAATGCCGTGGTCGATCCTGCCTTTGGCCTGAATGTATTGAACGACAGCCAATTGCTCGCCGATCCTCAATCCTCCGTCGATTTCGTTTCCAGTTTTTCGTTGTTTGCCGATCCATCGTCGGCCGTTTCGATCGACGCTTTTCGAGTTTCGCTTGCGGTCCCCGAACCAAACAGCGCCATTTTGATTTGTGGTTTAACTCTTATGTCTACCATCCGAAGAAGAAAGTAACAAAGCAATGAATAGATACGCGAATTTACTTGCCCTGGCGGCAGCAGTCGGCTTTACGTTCCAGCTACCAGCATCCGACCACCTGGACGCGCCACTGGTATTCAAAGATGGACGACTGGACGTCAACGATAGCTACATTTTTCAATCGCCGACGGACGCAACGAAAACGATCATGATCATGACCGTCAATCCGGTGGCCGGAATCATGTCACCCATCACATTTAACCCAGAAGCCAAGTACGAATTCAATTTAGATTTGGACAGCGATGCCAATCCGGATGTGACCTATGAAGTGCGTTTCAGCCGCCCGGGACGCAACGGTGTGACGCAACGGTTCACATTGCGACGCAACGGTGCATTGATCGCGCGAGGCGCGACCGGCAACAAGAATGCTAGAATTCGAACCCCTGGTGGCGGACAAATCCGCTGCGACCTGTTTGACGATCCTTTCTTTTTCGATTTGGTCGGATTCAACAATGGCTTCGCTTTCACCGGTGAAGACTTTTTTGCCGGACTGAACACATCCGCAATCGTGATCGAAATCCCCAGCTCTGATATAACGAATTCTGGAAATTTCAACGTAAGTTTGTCTGTCCGGACAACGATCGAAGGCATTCAATTTGATCGCATGGGGCGTCCAGCCATCAATACCGCATTGATTCCTTCGGAACTCAAAAATGCCTTCAATGCAGGTTTGCCGGTCAACGACTTCGCGGAGTTTGGCGACGTGGTTCAGGCATCCATTGAAGGGCTCAATGGAGGAGACACCGCAACGGCAGAAGCACTGACGTCCATTCTGTTACCCGACGTGTTGACGGTGGATCTTTCGAACCCAGCCGGATTCTTAAATGGTCGCGGCTTGGCCGACGACGTGATTGATGCGGAATTGAATCTACTGTCCAACGGTGCGGTAACTGGCGACATGGTGGATGCTAATGACATTCCATTTCAAGACGTTTTTCCGTTTCTAGCAGAGGCCCACGATTGAAGCGGGCTCAACGTGACGTGCTCCTGGAGCGGCGCTGCCAACCGGTGGCGCCATTTTTTAACCCATGATTGAACGAAAACCATGAAAACGATTTGCTTGCTTGCCCTATTGTTGACTTTCCCTGCTGAGAACTGCGAAGACGAAAACCGCGACCGATCTGCTGGTGCGGAACAACGCGCTCCGATGATGCCAACGGACAAGGCGATCGCACTCTTTGAGAGTCGTGTTGAGAAGTTCGATCAAGATCTTTCCAGTCGCCTCGTTCTGGGGCAATTGTATCTTCGCCGTGCCAAAGAAAACGATCGTTTTCACGATTTGTTGTTGGCCGAAAAGCAGTTCGCAACAGTGTTGAAGAAAAAGCCGAACCATTCATCGGCCAAGATATTGTTGTCGCACGGCTTGTTGACGCAACATCGTTTTAAAGAATCTTTAACGCAGATCTCCGATTTCTTGAACGATCGTCCCGGCGACGCCGCTGCGTTGGCCATTCAGTTCGACGCGCAAATGCAACTAGGCCAGTATAAAGCAGCCAAAAAAACCATGGATCAGCTAGTCGCGAGCGGCAGAACACCGAGTGCCTTGGTTCGACTGGCCTCATATCACGAAACGTTTGGTGAAGTGGACCAAGCCATGGCGGCGATGAACGAAGCGAAGACATTGCAGTCTCGATTGGGCGATACCGACGACAACAATGCCTGGTATTTACTGCGATCAGCGCAGCTTGCTTTTGATACGGGCAGAATCAAGTCGGCTCGTGACGAGGTCAACGCAGCACTCAAGTCCCATCCAGACTATCCGCAGGCACTCGCATTACTAGCAAGAATCGAGTGGTCTGAAGATCAACCACAGCGGGCGGAAAATTTGTTCAAAAAATCACTTTCGCTAGTCGAGGAACCGCCGGTACTAATTGCATTTGGTGATTTTTTGTCGTTCACCGGCCGCGACCAGGAAGCTCAAGAGTTTTTTGACAAAGCAGAAACGATGATGCTTGAAGAGGAGCAGGATCCCATAAGTGGTCCTCCACACGCTCGCGAAAGGGCCGTTTACTTCTCCAACCACAATCAACGTATACAGCACGCCGTCAAATTGGCGACCGACGACTTAGAAGTTCGGGCCGATATTTACACTCACGACGTATTGGCTTGGGCTCTCCATCAAGCTGGCCAACATCAAGCGGCTTTGCAACATGTGCGTCATGCAATGTCGACGCAAACCAAGAATGCGACGATACTGTTTCACGCCGGTACGATCGAAATGGCCAATGGAAACTGGACGGAGGGTCGCGATTTGCTAAGAGCGGCCTTGCGGGCCAACCCGTATTTTTCCAAGGAGTCCGTTAAAAAAATTCGAGAAGTTTTGACAGCCCGTTAAACGACAGCGATTGGCGGGTCAAATAACGATCTCACGGGCCAAGTCGACCGAGTCGTTGAACTAGCGACTGGTAGTCTGATCCGTGATCTCCGAAACAATCTTCCAAGTACTTCTTGATTTTGGTTGCCTGTTCACGATGCCGGGGCTTGAATTCCTTGTCCATCGTCTCTGCCAACAACACGCGAGCTTTGAAGATTTCAATCGCCATTGTTTTCTTAAACAGATTGTCATTGGCAACCTTGTCTTTCGCAATGCCCGCTGTTGAAATGGGCAATGGCAAATTTTCAAAGTGAGTTTGCGCATCGTCCAATGCGCTTTCCGCTTGACCGTAATTGGCTTCGTCAAAAAAAATTTCGAACCTCGCATATTCCACTTGTGCCGCGTATTCTTGAAAGACAGCTCGAGTTTTGTTGCTTTGCACGAGCGCATCGAATATTTGTTTTGATCGCTCAAAGGAAGCCTTTGCCGACTCTTGCATCCCCAGCTTGTTGCGGGTCTCACCCAGAGCCTTGTGGTTCAGACCTGCCGTGCAATAAAACGCTTCGTGATACGGGATTTGGGTGGCTACCTCGTCATAGACTTCTCCGGCGCGAACCAAAGTATCTTCGGCTTCGCGAAAGCGCCCCAAATCGATTTCGATGCGGCCAATTTCATACAACAAGTCAGCCAAGCCACCGCGGCTAAAAATGTTTCCCGGCGTCGCTTCCAACATCAGTCGAGCTTCGTTGGCTTTGACCCACGCTTGCTCCAAATTTCCTTCGTTGGCCAACAGCCTTGCTTGTTTACGTATTTTTGAAGTCTGTTGATGAATCGTCGATGCACGGACGTCGGTCACATCCAAGATTTCCAATGCTTCGTCGTCACGGCCGAGCGTAATCAACAAATCAGCTTTTTGCATTTTAATTCGAGAAAACGACTGCTGTTCGTCGACATTGTTTTCATTGGGCGGCACAACCGCCAGCAGCAAATCCGCTTCGTCAAGGGCTGCGAGCGCCTGATCGAACTCGCGGCATTCCTCATGCAAAACAGACAACGCAATGTAGGATTCCGCCGTTTCGTAGATGACGCGACGGTTTTTCGGACCATCACTCAATAGCTGCAATTGAAGTTGTACCGCGCGTTCGATCCAACGGTGACGCAACTCAACCGGAATGCTGGATGAAGGCCCCAATTGCGACACCATCTCTGAAATCGTATCCTGAGCGAATTGAATGGTTCGATTGGCTTTTCTGTTTTCATTTTGAGCGCGCTCAAAATTCGTATTGGCGATGTGTAGTTGTATGATCGCGAACACCAATGCCAACGTTGTCGCGATCAAAGCCAATGACAATACCGGGTTGCGTCGACTCCACTTTGCGACCCGCTCCGGCAGGGATGCCAAACGCGCAGAAACCGGTTTTCCAGCCAACCAAGCCTGAAGATCAACCGACAACTCAAACGCACTGCGATATCTTTGCGACGGCTGTTTTTGCAAACACTTGAGACAAATCGCTTCGAGATCGCGAGACACCGCCGGGTTAACGTGGCTGGGTGAATTCGGTTGTTCATGAGCGATGGCGTAGATGGTTTGTAGATGAGTCTCACCTACCAAGGGCAGTTTGCCGGTGATCAAACGATACAAGATCACACCCATGGAATAGACATCCGATGCCGCCGTTACGGTGTCGCTTTCAGCCTGCTCAGGCGACATGTAGGCCGGCGTCCCCAATATAGCTCCATCCACTGTTTCCAATTGATCTTTGTCGGATGCCAACTTCGCCAACCCAAAATCGGTGATCCTCAATTGATCAGGCACTTGCGTAGCCTCGCTGGTTTCTTCGGTCGACTCAACCATGACATTGGCTGGCTTTAAGTCTCTGTGGATGACTCCTCGTTGATGAGCATATTCAACGGCCATCGCAATCTTCGCAACAATTCGGACCGCCAGAGGCAGTTCAATCTGCCCATCGCGGTCTTCGATCCATCGCTGCAAGGAAGTTCCTTGGCAATACTTTGACACGATGTATGAATCGCCGTTACAAGTCCCGGCGTCAAACACCGGAACAATATTCGGGTGACTCAATAGAGCGGTAACTCGGGCCTCGCGCTCAAAACGGGTTTTCGAATCGACCGAAACGGAATCTCCAGCGTTCAGGACTTTAACGGCAACTTCCCGATTAAGCACGGGATCAAAAGCCAGGTAAACCGACGCGAAACCACCTTTGCCGAGCGTTTTACGAATGTCAAAGCGACCGAGGTTGGCCGGCGCTTCCGACGCCGCAGCATGTCGATTTCCCGGTACATTACCACGATCGGTGGCCTGCAAATCTGCCGGTGTTTCCGTGTTTTGACCGGATCGCAAATCGTTTCGGACCGCATTGATAAACGCCAACCCGTCTTGAAACCGCACGAGTTCCGCGGCAACATCGGGCCCCAAAGAATTGGGTGCATCATCTTGGGTGCCCGATTGATGCTTCGAAGTCATGTCGTTTTCGATCCAAGGAAAAGAACGATGCCGAATAGGTCGCAACTTTTGTTACATGCCTGTCAGAATATCTATGAATGGCGCAACGTCAAGCAAATTGACCAAACCATCCATGTTGCAATCGGCTTCTGCTTGAAATGGCCCAACGGTAATTCTCTCAACCAATGGTGAGACGTCCAGAAGATTGACCACGCCATCCAAATTTACGTCACCGTAAAGGGTATCCGCCTCAACTGCCGTCAAAACAATATCGTTGCCATCGCCGCCCGAATAGCTGATCACCAAATCCACTCCGTTGGAAGAAGCGACGACGGCGCCCTCAGGATAGCCCGAGAATTGACCGGTCAAGTCACCCACGACATCCGCCATCAAGAATACTTGCCCAACACTCGGCTGAAATCCGTCAGTAAACTCCACGGTCAAGCCGGCACTTTCGATGTCGAGGTCGTTGTGGAACAAAAACGTGTCATGATCAATCAGTGCAGCACCGCCAACCTGATATTCAAGAATGCTGGTTGAATCCATCGTAACATTGGGCTGAACGGATACGAATTCCACCTCGTTAGACGGTTCAATGTCGCCTTTCAAAACCAATTCTCCCGTTCCGACGATAGAACCAGAGCCGGTCCAAACACGATGCATGTTCACCTGGCTGTTCCCCGCAATCGATAGTTCGCCCAAACAAATTACGTCTCCAAGAAAATTCACAGGGGTTGGAGTCGTTACCCTGATCGATCCTTCCGGCAGCAAGGTAAAAAAACTGCTGTCGATTTCAGCGCTTCCGACATCCAGCAACAACTCTCCTCCTGAAATCCTGAAGTTATTTACCGTGACCGATGAGTTTCGCATGGTTAGCGCCCCCTGCGGCCCAATGCCAAAAAAACTGCCCACGTTGACATCACTGTTGATCAACGATGCTTGCCCCTCACAAAATCCGTTAAAACCCAGTTCCCAAGTGTCGACGTCAAGCGTAGCATCTTCGACGATCATGGATGCAATACCCAGTCCGCCAGGAACAGCCCTTGGAACTCGCAGTTTATCTTGCACGTTGACGTGCGCACCGTTACTCACAACGACCACTCCAAGCTTTCTTACATCGAGATCAACAACATCAAGCAAACCTCCATTGTCAACTTCAAGTAACGCGTCTCCACCCCTACTTACCGTTACTCGATTAGCTGAAACGTGCGCAGAACCATCAATTTTCATGCTTCCGTTCGAGTTTTCCTCGTAGCCAATGTCGATGTTGTCCGTACTCATTTGGCCGCCATTGCGAACCTCCAGACATCCAGTTCCGAATTCGCCGACTACAACTGCTTCAGAACCAAGTTTGTTGAGTTCGGAACCTGTGCCGATAATCGTGATTTTACCTTGAGAGTCAACTTGTTGGCCAATTCGCAAATCTTCATTAATATTCCATCGTCCGCCCGATTCGATCAAGACATCCCCGTCACCGGAAAACATCTGACCCACGATTACTGTCTGCGAATCGACTTGCCCCTGATTCGATATCGTCAAAGAGGCACTACCGTTTTTTCCGACGATGAAATCATCAGAGCTTGCATCTCCGGTTTCCAATAATGATTGATTGCCGTCGACAGCCACGTTGCCTGTCGAATTCAATCCATCGGCCACTATGAAATCGCCGTCGACGTCCCATTGGGCACCAGATTTTAGACTCGCTAACCCATTGGCGGTCGTAAACCTGCCAACGGTGACATCATCAACAGTAAACAGAAAACTTCCAGTATCACCGCCGATTGATCCGTTACCTTCCTCGCCAACGACCAGATTGCCTGATTGCCAGGATGATCCCCCACCGGACACTGTGACGGTCCCATTTACATTTGGCTCTTTACCGATCACGTTTTGAACGGCGCTGGTCGATTTGAAAATACTTGACCCCTGAATTTCGAATGTTCCATCTTGGAAATTACCAACAAACACGCCTCCGCTGGAAACCAATCCCGTTTGGTCGTCGAGCGTTAGCGTCGCTTCCTGAAAAATCTCTACAAATGACGTCGTCAACTCGCGTTGTCCATACATCAAAACTTCCGCGCCCCCAAACAAGCGGAGGTTGAAAATTTCGGAATCTTTATTCAAAAAAACCTGATTCGTACCCATCAGGTTGAACTGGGCCGTATCAGCAGATGATGGAACTCCATTGTTCCAATTGACGGCGTTTGCAAAGTCATCTCCGGCTTGACCATTCCAATCGGTGGTAATTTGACCGTAACCGAAATCGGTCCAACTGAACGGCAACAGCGTCAGCAACAGTGCAGCAAATCTGGCGGTTTTCATTGTCAATCTTTCAATTCGTATATCTGTGTCACGAACCAGATTCCAAACAAGAAACCCAATGGACAAAAAATGGGGGGGTTTTTTGAAATAGTAAGAAAGGCCGTTGAATTAGGGTCAAACGCGACCCATCGCCTTCAAACTGAGTTACCAAGAATGGCACGCAGTTTCGCCTCAAATTTGATGACCGCCCGGTACCAAAGCTTGGAAACATTATCTTTCGAGCGATTCATCCGCTGACCAACTTCTTCAAACGTGAGGCCTTCGATACTGCGCAATCGAATCACCATGGCGTCTTCGCCCGACAATTCCTGCAGCACCGCGTGAAACGTCTCAATTCGCTCCGACGCCAATGCTTCTGTCGACGGTGTCGCAAACCGACTGGTTTGACTTGGTACTGGCTCGGCCTGGTCGGCGAACGTGGTCTCTCGTTTCACGTCCCGTTTTACCGTAAAGAATGAACGGCGCGATTTCTTGATTTCGTTGATGACAATCGTTTTTAACCAAGCCTTGAATTGAGCCGTCGACTCACCTCGAAAATTCTCAAAATGTTCAATCACTTGCAAAAATGATTGTTGAACGATGTCCGACGTACCCATTTTTTGTCGCAGAGATGATTCCACGTTTTGCTCGGCAATGGTCTGCAAGTAGCCCTGCATCAACGTCATCAGCTCGTCTTTAACCGATGGCTCGTTGATTTTGCCAAATAACGCGCTGACAGAATTTAGATCCATACGAAAACTAAACCAGTAACTCCAATCTTCCATTATACACAAAAGGGAACGATAGCTTCGATCGAATCCCTTGCCACAAAGACAGGATGGCCGGTTTTTGATATTCTGTGCATCGTTTCGAATTCACTATCGCAAAAAAATCGCAATTGAGCGAGAAAAGATATGCAAATTAAATCAACCAACGCCTCCATTTCCGAAATCCGAGACTCCGCCGTTGTCGTGGGTGTGTTCAAAGACGTCCCGTTAGAAGGACCAGCGATGGTACTTGACGATGCGTCTGGCGGACAATTATCCGCGTTGATTGATAGCGGTGAAATCGCGACAGATGAGTGCTCGACAACGGTGCTTCTGACATTGAACAGCGTTCAGGCTTCACCGGTTTTGGTCGTCGGCCTTGGCGAAAGGAAAGATTTGAATCCGGGCTTGGCGTTTCGAGCGTCAGGGGCTGCTGCCAAGACACTTGCGACTAAGAAACGGTCGACCGTCGCATTCTATCTGGAATTTGACGAACTCGACCAGGCGATCTGTGGTAGCGTCGTTGGATGCGTCGGCCAAGACTTGTTTCGCAACGAGAAAGAACACCATCCGTTTGAAAATATTTTTTGGTCTCAGGCTACGAATGAACAAATTGAGCGCGGTCAAATTCTCGGCGAGTCGATGAACTTGTCACGTCGTACGGTAAATCTGCCGGCAAACAAAATCTATCCCGAGTCATTCGCCGAAGAATGCTCTCAGGTTGCCTTGGAAACTGGAATGGAAGTCGAAATCTGGGACGAGAAGAAACTCGCCGACGAAGGCTGCGGTGCGTTCTTGGCGGTTGCACAAGGCTCGAGTAAACCACCGCGTTTGGCGATGTTGAAATACAACGGCGGCCATTCCGGTGACGCACCAATGGCGCTAGTTGGCAAAGGCGTCACTTTCGACTCGGGAGGGCTATCGCTCAAACCCAGTGCCGGCATGCTTGATATGAAGTGCGACATGACTGGAGCAGCCACTGTTCTTGGCACCATGTCAGCCATTGCACGTTTGAAGCTACCGGTCAATGTCGTGGGACTGATGGGGCTGGCCGAAAATATGGTGAGTGGTGATAGCTATAAATTGGGCGATGTTTTGACGGCGCGCAATGGCAAGACCATCGAAGTTCACAACACCGATGCGGAAGGTCGATTGGTTCTCGCAGACACGCTGAACGTCGCAACCGAATTGAAACCGACCAGAATCATCGATCTGGCAACTTTGACTGGCGCCTGTGTCGTGGCACTTGGTATGGATACGTGCGGGGTGATGACAAACACGCAGGACTTTTGTGACGATGTGATCAATGCCTGTGAATGGACCGGAGAGTATGCTTGGCAACTGCCGATGTATCCGTTGTTTGCCAAGCAGATAAAAAGCAAAGTCGCTGACATCAAAAACGTCGGTGATGGCCGCTGGGGTGGAGCCATCACCGCAGGCAAGTTCTTAGAAGAATTTGTCAGCGATTTTCCGTGGGTACATATCGATATTGCCGGACCAAGTTTCCATGACAAACCGAAACCTTGGGTCGATGCGGGCGCCAGCGGCTGTATGGTGCGGTCACTCGTTCGTTTTATCGAATCTACCGCTTAAGAATCGTGCGCGACGAGGATCGGCCACCGTCGAAATGGTTAGATTTTCTACAACGATCAACAATTCGAGTTGTTTGCTTGACGCTGATCCGTGCCGGCGTTCCAATTCGGAAAGGTCAAAACCACTTCAAATGAGAACCGCTATGAATACATTGCCATCCTGGGCTGTTTGCACCTTATTCCTGTTTGTCGCATCGACAGGTAGTTCCCAAGAATCTTTTCAGACCGTCGAGTTCGATTCGGGAGACGGGCTGAAAATCACTGCCGATTTGTATCGGCAACACGCAGACAAGGCGACACCGTTTATCGTGTTGTGCCATCAAGCGAGTTGGTCGCGGGGCGAGTATCGGGAGATTGCCCCCAAGCTCAATGCAATGGGATTCAATTGCCTGGCCATCGATCAACGGTCTGGCAAAGGTATTAATAACGTCGTCAACGAAACCGCAAAACGGGCCAAGTCGGCCAACAGAAACGATACATACGTTGATGCTGAGCCGGATATCATTGCGGCGGTTCGATACGCCAAAGAAAATTTTGCCGACGGAAAACTGATCTTATGGGGCAGCAGCTACAGTTCCGCATTGGTACTACGCATCTCGGGAGAACACCCTGAATTGGTGGACGGCACACTTTCGTTTGCTCCTGGAGAATATTTTGCTCGGTTGGGAAAACCCAAAGATTGGATCACTACTTCGGCGAAGAAAATTAAAAAGCCAGCGTTTATTACTTCCGCGAAGAACGAATACGAAAATTGGCGCAGTATTTTTGAAGCGATTGAAGTCGATGGAAAAGCGAAATTTATTCCCAAGACCCAAGGAAACCATGGCTCGCGGGCCCTCTGGGAGAAATTCGACGATCACCAAGAGTACTGGGACGCAACGAAGATGTTCCTGAAGAAGTTCTTATGATTCAATTTGAGGACGCCAACTCTGCTCGCCCAAGGCCAGGAACTGATTGATCCGTATCTCGGATTTTGGTTTATCCCAGGCGGTTGTTTCAATCCACGCGGCCGCGGGGGCGCGATTCCCTAACCAAAATTTAGCTAGGTGCCGATTGATACTTGCGTGCTCTTCTGTGGCTGAAAGATTCGAGCAACACGGCCACTCGATACAAAATCTACATTCAATTTCTTGCGTGAGAAATACAAAAAACATCCACGGAGCAGCGTGGATGTTTTGAAACTTTCTTCGCTTTAGGTTTTTTCGGCTCGAGCTTGATAACGGGTGCGAATTGCAGAATTGCACTTCATTTAACCGTCGGGGCATTGCTTTTGCGAACGGAAACCGCGATGTATGAAACCGGTTCCGATCAATGGATGCTGACAAATTCAGCCCAGCGGTTGATGTTCTTTTCGACTTCGGCGCTAGTTTTGACGTAGCGAATTTTGGCGCCCGCTGCGGCTCTTGCCTTCAGTTTTTCCGTCGCGTTGACCGAGGCAACCCCGCCACCATTGACGTTGATCTGAGTCTTGCCACTCTCCAAATCGCGTGCGCTGAGAACACCTCCGCCGCTGACTTGTGCGATGTGCTGACCAGCTGCACCTTTCAACGTCACATTGCCTCCACCGCTAACCCGTGTCACTACCTTGTTGGCTTGAATGCCAGTCAAACGCACATTGCCACCGCCAGCGCAGTAGACTTCCAAGATGTCGGCTTCGATTCCATCTCGATTGACACTCTTGGTATAGTTGGCGCGTATCGTCACTTTCTTGGGTGTGGGCGGCATCAAGACCGTGTCGATCACGTGGATGACTCCGTTTGAGGTTTCGATGTCGTTAGC
The DNA here is from genome assembly GCA_965263475.1 of Mariniblastus sp. GTDB lineage: Bacteria > Planctomycetota > Planctomycetia > Pirellulales > Pirellulaceae > Mariniblastus. Next base: position 3,079,017 of record OZ253677.1, on the reverse strand, counting down.
AGTGACGATCGAGTCATTGACATTCAAGCTGCCATCGCGAATGGAGAAGCGAACTTCACGACCTTCAAGCGTTTTTGCGGCACTTGCTTTGACGGCATCGGACGCGGAGACGTTTCCAGCAACCACGTGGTACTTCAAAATCGTGGCTAACTGTTCTTTGTTTTCCGGCTTGAGCAGGCTTTGAATGGTCGCCTTGGGTAGTTTCGCAAAGGCTTCATCGGTCGGGGCGAAAACCGTAAATGGTCCCTTGCCGGTCAATGCATCCACCAATCCAGCGGCTTTCGCTGTTGCAAGTAGTGTATTGAAAGTACCGGCTTCAGCCGCCACGTCGACAATCGTATTCGATTTTGGAGGCATCAACACCGCGTCGATTACCTGGATGACGCCGTTAGTACAGCGGATATTTCGGGCGATGACCTTGGAGTCATTGACTCGCAACTCTGAGCCGTTGCGTTGGAAACGAATCTCCGGTCCCAGCAAACTTGCAATGGATTTCAGTGGATGAGATGGGCGATTTTTGGGAACGCTAAGTTCCTTCGCAACCACATGATACTTCAAAATACTGGATAACATTTCCGTGTTTTCAGGTTTCCGCAACGCCGTCAGAGTTTCCGACGGCAATTTTGCGAATGCTTCATCGTTAGGTGCAAAAACGGTAAATGAACCATCTGCAGACAATGCATCGTCCAAGCCAGTAGCCACCAACAAACTAACCAGAGTATTGAACGAACCGTTGCTGGCGGCGGTGGCCACAATATCGCGTTGCGAAGCGTTATTGTCCGCTATTAATGACTGTTGAGCGAATGCCGAAAACAAAATTGCCGCGACAATAGGAACGAAGAATTTCATCGTTGTCTCCAGTTGAGTTGTGAAATGGGCTTGTCGAAAACGATTTCGATTCAAGCCCCAGACTGGATTCAACCTGTGAAATTTTTTTCAACGATAGCCAATAAACCCGTCGGCTATCCGTGTGTCGCAGCAACATTCGTTGTCAGCTGCGGCCAGCAATCAAGCGCCCGCTTCAGCTAGAAGTCCAATCACCATCAGAAATCCAACTCCCAGAATGGATAAACCCGCAAAGACGATGCCCAGAATTGGAAAGACTTTTTGTCGGTTACTTTGGAAAACACCGACGAACCCAAGAACCAACGCGAGCAGCTGCAGCATGAATAGGCCAATGATACTAAGCCCAACCAGCATCGCCACAGTCGATTCTTCATCCATTCCGCCTGGGCTTGTCGTTTCGACATAGCCGGCGATTACAACGACGACGAACATCGAAAAGCCAGCAACCAAACTTAAGACAAACGATGCGATTCCGAATCCGGAATGCCGCATTGCCAATCGTGTTTGCGACTCATACTTTTCCGAAATATGACCTGAACTGTAAGGATTGTACGTCATTGGTTCACTCGTGCGATTCAACAGCAAAGCTTCCGGCTGCCAATTTGGACATCCAGGTTAGCAAGAAGTCTCCAAAGTGTCTAACAGGCGGGAAACGGAAAGAAATGGGACACTGGAGGTTGAAAAAAATTAACCCGGACGCTGGGTCCTGAATTCCAATCAGGTTCCGGTCCGGGCTACAGTTTTGCTTTTTGTCAGCTATTGAAATCAAAAAAATTACTTTTGTTCTTTGACTTCCATGACCATCTTTTGTTTCAACTCTTGCACCAGCTGTTGCGGACCGGCCGCGATTTCCATAGTGACATTCTGATCCAGTTCCGAACGTACCATCCGTCCTGCGTTCCCGTCAAAATAGAACATTACGGTTGAATCTTCATCAACGACATCGACCTCCATACCTTGAATTCCGTCGGGAAATGCAATTGACACTTTCCCGCGAATCACGTGCAGTGCCTTTCCGTCTTTTTCGGTCACGCCTAAATATTCATAGTCCGTCTTGTTCTTGACTGTGGCCGGCCCCATGGGTACTTCGGAAGAAATGTCCCATTTGTCACCCATGGATAGTTTTTTGCCAGGGAACACGAGACTAGATTTCGAAGTCATTTCTTTGATCGTATTCTCGTTGAACATTTGAGCCATCATTGGATTTCCCGATTTGATGCCATCGAGCATGCCTTTGGGAACATCGATGTCAAAGACCTTGCCATTGCGGTCCATTTTTTGGGAAATTTCGGCGCCAATCATCGGCTTGATAACGCTCGCAACCGCTTGTGCAGGCCCTTCCGGTTCTTCATCCGAAGACGAATCGAACTTTATTTCGGCACCGGGCGCCGAAGTATCAATTACCATTTTGTCGATTACATTTTTCGCACTGGCTGTGCCTTTGTCATCGACATCGGAGATGGTCAACGTAAGTTCATTTACGCTGTTATTTGCGGTCTTAATCTCTCTTCCCGCCAACTCCATCGTCATGTTGATGCGTTGATCCATCTTCATTTTCAAGACTTGGCCCTTCTTGAACTTCCAAGTCAAAGTACCGTCGGCAGAGGTTGGCGGTCTGACTTCCGGTTCCTGTCCGTTGGTTTCTTGCAAAGTAGCAAGACAAATGACGACACAAATGATGGTCTTTAGCAAACTTGAAATCCTTGGCATTAGTGAGTCCATACTGGCCCTTTTCGTTGAAAATGTTCTTTAAAAAATTGGTACTTGATCAACAAGTTACCAGCATCAAATTGTCAGTTCAATTCTGTCAATTGGTCGCTGCTGTTTCCTCTGCTCTACCCGACCCTGATTCTTCCGCTTCAACGGGTTCGAAACCAAACGCTTTTCCTTTGTCCACAGCCGGTATGCCGTCCGCCATCCATTTTGGCATTGGTTTGTCTTTCAGGTAGTGGTCAAAAAATTGTTGCATGCGTTTAGCAAAATCGAGTCGATTCTCGCGACCCATCACCCAATGCGGATCGCCATTGTAATTCAGCAGCCAAGCCGGCTTCTCAAGCCGACGCATGGCTACGAACATCTCAATACCTTGATACCAAGGAACCGCACCGTCTTGATCGTTGTGCAAGATTAACAAAGGCGTGTTGATTTTGTCGACAAAAAACAAAGGTGAATTGGCGATATACTTTTCCTGAGCATTCCACAAAGTATCGCCAATACGGCTCTGCGTTTTTTCATATTGGAACATTCGGCTCAGCCCGGTAGACCAACGAATCCCACCGTACGCACTGGTCATATTGCTGACCGGTGCGCCGGACTCCGCACAAGCGAACATGTCCGTCTGTGTCACCAAGTACGCCGTTTGATAACCACCCCAACTATGGCCCTGCATCCCGATTCGTTTTTCATCGATGAAGCCTTGATCAATGACGTGGCGGACTCCCGGTAAAACGGCGTTGGCAGCACTGGGGCCCGGCTCGCCTGTCTTGTAAGGGATATCGGGTACGAAGACGACGTAACCGCGGCTCACGTAGAAACTGAAGTTGATAATGGAACGTCCAGCAGCCGGAACATAGTGCCGGTGAAGATTGTCAGAGTTGCGTTCATAAAAATATACCATCAACGGATACTTTTTAGCTGTGTCAAACGCCTCAGGCTTGTACAACAAACCGGACAGCGTTTGGCCGTCGGTCGCCTTCCACTCGGTTAACTCAACCGTGCCCCAAGCGTAGTCCTGTTGCTGTGGATTGGCATCGCTAATGCGTTGAATCTTTTTAAAGCTCATATCACTTGCCCACAAATCAGGAAATCGACGATAGGTGCTGCGAGTGAATACGACTCGTTCCGATTGCTGTGCTTTACTAAACCCTGCCAACTGTTCGGGCAACATGATTACTTTTTCCAAAACAGGCTTCTTCTTTGATTCCGAATCCACTTGAGTATCTGTGGCGACCCGCATTCGATAATATCCGCTGTCTTTATTGTCTTCGTTGAATGCCGTCAAAAACAAATTCGCGGCGTCGATGTGCCGCGCTTCACGATCCAATCGTTGATTCCGCAGTCGAATTCTGTTTTCGCGCCCAAATGATTCTGTCAGACAAACCGGGTCGGTTTGACCATCGGGATCCAGTTGCCAGATGTCGTAGCGGTCATAAATCAACACGTGTCGATCTTTCTCGGTCCAACCAACTACCCCATGCGCCCGTGGATCAGACGGCGTATCGTGCAGTTCGTTGTAGAGTGGCACCTTGATTTTTTCTGTCAAATTTTTCGTTTCACTTCCCGTCCGAGTCGATTTAGCAAACCAGTTTTTCGATTCCGTATCCCACCACATCAAGTACTTGGCGTTGGGCGACAGTTGCGGTCGCGAACGTAGCCGCTCCAAGACCAATTCGCGTTTGCCTGTCCTCAGGTTCACAACGTAGACGTCACGGTACCCCTGAATATCCCACGAGATCATTTTGCGATATTTTTTATCCGAGATCCCAACGGCTATTTCAGAATCACGTTTCGTATCTACAGAGACATCCGGAACGTCTTTGGTCGCCAGTTGAACCGCTTTTCGCGTTCGCAAATTAAACGCTGCTAAATAACTTCGATTTCGTTCAGCCTGCGCCTGCAACAACTGTTGAGGTTGCAGCAACGGGTCTTGCCAATGCCAAAGATCGAGTTTCGCCTGCGGCTCTTTGTCTTCATCATCGTTGCTGTTCAATTCTTCTGGCTTGGGTGCGGTGTGATAAAACAACATCCTACCGGTATCAGCGAAAAATGGTGACGAGGTAGAAGACAACCACCATCCGTCCGGAATACTCTCGTTAGTTTCAGCAACGATCTTCCGCGCTTCAGATTGCCCTTTCCGCCAATGATAAAGAGACCAACTAGATTCCTTAGTTTGATAGTCGTCGCGATCCGTCAAAAATGCTACTTGCGTTCCTTTTTTATCGAAGGTGAGGTTCTTATAGTTACCGAGTCCAGAAACAATCTGTTTGCGTTCACGCGAACCAAGGTCAAAGTGCCAGACACCATCTTGGCTGGCATTGTCCTTATTCGATGTCGCAAACAACAACCCGCTTCCGCTCTCGTTAAAACGATAGGATGTCACAAAAGGTAAGCGAAGTTCAAGACCGTCATTTAGGTTCTTCAAGACTAGTACGGTACCGTTAGGTTTGTCTTTTTTCTTGTCTTCCTGGCCTTTCTTTTCAGACGTCATTTCCTCACTAGGTTTCGCTTCCTCTTTGGTCAATGGTTTTTTTCCTGAACCTTCTTTTTTCTGTTCTTTGTTCGTTCCTGGCCACATCAGTCCTTCTTCGGTAACTTCATACGACTCCGAGAGCTTGGACTTCGAAGTTTCCGCCGACGTCTTCTTCTCAATTGCTTTCAATTTTATAGCGATCCATTCACCATTCTTGGCAGGAAACGCAAACGACTGAACATTTTGTAACGTAATCGTGCCGCCATTATTCAGATTTAAGACCTCAAACTTTTCTTGCGGGAGTTGATCTTTGTTCTTTTCGTCTTTCTTAAGTTTCCTGACCAAATCTTTATCAGGAACAACACGGTAAGCCACATGCTTTCCGTCAAACGCGAATCGCGGGCCCGCAGCATTGGTGATCGAATATTCTTTTGAAGAATCGAGGTCTCGAATTTTCAGCGTTGCCTTTTCTTTTCCGTCCCGGATCGTGTACATCAACCACTGGCCGTCTTCAGACAATTGCGACCCGGTAATTCGGTTCCAAATGTCATAGTCCTCATGTTCCAAGGGTCGTTTAGATTGGGCGAAGAGGAATGTCGGCATACAGATTTGAAGAATTAGCCAACAAAAAAATAAACCGTTGCGCATTTTCTCGATCTCAGGTTGCAGTTCAAAGGCAATCTCTACAGGCTAATTGGAACGTAACGAGACGCCAACTCGTAAACGACACAATTTTGACGATGACGCTTTATCGCCACCAACCGCATCTGGACAACCCTTCAAAAGTTAAAGGCCATACTGAATCAGGCATCAGACGCTTGATTCAAGGCGAGTTCGATTCGCCAATTCAAACCGGCCTGTCATCAAGAATCGGTGAGTCATGACCGCCGTATCCTTAATCCAAGGCATGATTCCGTGGCCGCAACGCACCGTGGCAAAGTCCGTTTCGCCCTGGAAGTGGACATTCGGTTCTTTGATGACGCGATCACGAGTGGCAGCTAAGACCCCAACTTCCAATCCGTCAGGACTACCTAGCTGATTGACGTAACTGTGCTCGCAATCGGACAACTCCGACAGAGATTTTGAAAATCTACCTAACCAGGGCTGCAACCGGCGGGCAACAAACGAACCACCATTGGGAGACGCCAACAAAACAACGCGAGACAGATTATCTGGAATCAAATCCAGTAACGCTCGACGAATGACAATGCCTCCCATGCTATGCCCAACTAAGTGAAGATGCGGACGTTCACTGCGCTGAAAATCCACCAAGGCTTCAGCCAAGGAAGCCGCCGGTCGCTCGATCGAATCTCGAAACGATGGATAGCCCCAATTGACAACGTCGTACCCCATGTGACTGAGACGGCGACACAACAGCCACATGTCAAAACGCTTTGACGCCCAGCCATGAACAACAACGACTCGCGACAGAGAGGGCGGAACCATCTTTTGACGCAACCGCTGTTCCGAAATGAGTTGAGATTGGTTCATTACTGTCCATTGAAAAGTTGTTCTGTAACTTTAACCGTCCCCGCTTGATTCCGTTAACTCGCTTTCGTTTTCGGGCTATGCTTTGGATGGATTCGCATTCAAATCCACAGTAAAGTCGATACATTTATTTTGAACTGAGGACCAAATATGAGCCCAAAACGAAAAACGAAACGAACAACGAAACTTTTGCAAAAACCCGAGAGATCTGAGAGCAAGACCGCCGACAAAAAACTGATGCGGTGTGGAATGAAATTCTATGTGGTCATCAAAAAGTAATCCCTCGTCCCTGGTCGGTGATCAAATAAAACTCAAAGAAATGAGGCAGAAAATGTTCGCTCGGACGGGGATCGGTTCTACCAACTTAATAAATCTTGACTGAACAAATAACAGGTGTTCAAGACTCGGGCTTTGGCGCGAATTGCGATCTCTCGTACCGTTGGATCGCTCAGGCCAAGCCGTGTTGCTCACTCGTGCTTGAACTTGCCCTCATCGTCGAAATTTGGGCGAACAATCCGACCATAGGATTTACTCGGCCCTGCACGTAAAAAAAGCACAACTACCGATTCAATCGTTTCATTCATCCTCTCTGCCACCAGAAAATCTCCCTTTTTCAGGCTTCAAAATGCCCACTCAGCCGGGGAATGCAATTGTGATATGGGCGAAGATCTGTTAGATCAATGCATTTCGAATTCATCCAGAATCATCACTGCAAGTAACCAAAATCATGTCTGATCATTCACACGGCGGGAACAAGTACGTTTCACTCGTCCAGGAGTTTTCAATCCCGTTGTTGGCGGGTGTTTTTGTCGCGCTAGCGGTCGCCAATACGGATCTCGATACCTACCACAGATTGGTTGACGGGACTTGGTCGTACTTCACCGGCGAAGAGTTTCATGGTCATGGTACGGTTGCCGATGCCGGAGGTCATGATGAAGCTCATGGTCACAGCGATAACGATGGCCACGGTGATGATCACGCGATTGCCGACAATCACGATCACGAATCTCATGGGCAAGACGAACACGCACATGACGATGATTCACACGTCGCAAACACATCCGATGAACTTGATCATAAAGCGACATCTCACGCTGGCTCAGAGAACCATTCGGATGAACCTTGGTGGCACCACTATGCGACCCTACATTTTCTAGTGAATGATTTGTTCATGGTGCTCTTTTTCGGAGTTGCCGCAAAAGAAATTACCGAAGCCTGTCTACCAGGCGGAGCTCTAAATCCAGTCTCCAAAGCAATTAACCCACTGCTTGGTACGATCGGTGGGGTTTTAGGTCCGGTCGGCGCTTACTTCGTGTTTAACGCAATGATGGGTAACGCGGAATGGACCAATGGTTGGGGGATACCAACCGCCACCGATATTGCGCTCGCCTGGCTGATTGCGCGATTGGTGTTTGGAAATGGGCACCCAGCGATTGCCTTCTTATTGTTGCTGGCAGTTGCCGACGACGGTATTGGACTCGCAATCATCGCAATTTTTTATCCAGACCCCTCACACCCCACAGAATGGCTGAACGCACTTTGGATCTTGCCTGGTATGGCCGTAGCCTACGGACTGCGAACCGCCGGCGTTCAATCGTGGATTCCCTATATTTTTGTCGGAGGCGGCTTGAGCTGGTGGGGACTGTTTAGCGCGCACTTGCATCCGGCTCTGGCATTGGTCCCCATCGTGCCATTGTTGCCCGGACCCAAGTACGACGAAGGTCTCTTCCGCGATGACGTCACTACGATAGAAACCGATACGTTAAACAATTTTGAACACGCGGTTAAATCGTTCGTCGATTTCGGCTTGTTCTTTTTTGCGTTTGCCAACGCCGGCGTACCGTTCTCCAATGTCAATGAGTTGACTTGGATTGTCTTGCTATCCCTGTTGGTTGGCAAAACCGTTGGAATTTTCTTCTTCTCGTATATCGGTCAATTGATTGGGTTCCCGTTACCACAGGGCATGAAAGCCAAGCATTTGCTCGTCGCGGGCGTGGTCGCGGGACTGGGGCTGACGGTGGCCTTATTTGTGGCCGGTCAAGCATTTTCATCATCCACTCCAGCAGGTGCTGCTGCTCAAGGTGCCGCCAAAATGGGCGCCTTATTCTCGGGCGGCATTGCCTTTCTCGCGCTCATCATGGGCCGAGTACTGGGCGTCAAAGATGGTGCTGGCAGTTCAACCTCCTCCTCAGACAGCCAATCTGAAACTGCCAATGACAACGATGGCTCCAAGCCAGTCACACAGTCGATTGACGAGCAGAATGTCTCAACGCCGGCCGTCTAAGCCTTCGAGATACGACGCATTTGAATCAGAATTGACGACAAGGACGGGAAAAAAATCGCGTCCTCGCGTCGCTGATGGGCATTTCTTCATCTTGTCTTGATAGTCGTGTATTTGCCAAAGTGGTATTTACGGTTAATCTGAAGACGTCGTTTCCCAAATGTATCTGTTTCAAGATGCCAGATTATCCGTTCGCCTACGAAAAAATCGCCCCGACAACCTGGGCCTACTTTTCGTCGTTGTTAATGCTGGCTCTATTTTTCAAGTTCAACAGATTCTGGAGCGTCAGAAACTTTGACCTCGTCCTGATCATCTTGCTGGCTCCGGGTATCATCCTCATCGATTTTGGTAAACGCGCCGAAACCGACCAGCTGGTAGCATCCGTACCGGTCGAGACCAGTAACGATCTTGAACCCAACAACACGCAAGGCCTGTTGCCAGCCAATCCAATCAACAAAGAAAACCCTCGGGTCGAATTGGGATCCGAATCGACCAGTTCGCGTGGACAGATCATTCAACGAGTCGGTTATTGTTGGCTACTGTCGGTCAGTCTCATTTTCTTGATTCGCACCTTAATCGATCCGTTTTTGGTCCGACGCCCATTACTGGCGCCCAACTTGAGTATTGGTGGACTGGTTTTTCTGATGTGCAGCTTAATGACGTTCCTGTATGCCAACATATTGACGGCTCAACCGACCGCCGAAGACCTGGCTGCCGCCAAATCCTCGATCAAGATGATCAAGCGACAAGTCGCTCGCCAAGATGAAACCAAAGAACTTGAGAAACGTGGACCCGGACTGCCTCTATTTCAATTGTTCCCCATTATCCCGACGTTTTCCAACGGACAGGAGTTGCTTGAAGCCAACGCAGATGAAGGGCTACAAGTTCGCCGATACGCAATCGCATCCAAGTCGCTGGCCATTTTTAGCCAGAGTATGTTGGTACTCGGTCTGATTCTGATTGGGCATATCCACTTTAGTAACGCTCGCGTCGGATTTGGGATGGCATCGGTCTACTTGTTGCTGCCGTATACTGCTCAATTTATGGGACACGTTTCGCACGTGTTGCCCGGAGCCATGCTCGTTTGGGCAGTGTTCTGTTTCCGCCGACCTTGGTTGGCTGGAATATTTATCGGCCTTGCATCTGGTTCGGTTTATTATCCTATCTTTCTACTTCCGTTGTGGATTAGTTTTTATTGGGAACGCGGTGTCCGACCTTTCGTTGGCGGCGTAGTCCTGGCGATTACTGTGTGTATCGCATCGCTGGCGTTGACTTCCAGCGATACAGCACATTTCGCAGCCCAATTGCGTACCACCTTCGGATTTTGGGTCCCTAAGATGGAAGGACTAGACGGCATCTGGGGCTTAGGCTGGGATGCGATTTATCGAATTCCGATTCTGGTTGCCTTTGTCTCGCTGTGCGTCTCGTTTGTCTTCTGGCCATCAGAAAAAAACCTCGGCACGCTATTCGCCTACACCGCAGCAATCATGTTGGGCGTGCAATTCTGGCATGGATTTGAAGGGGGCTTGATGATGGCGTGGTTCCTGCCGTCGCTGCTACTGACAATCTTTCGCCCCAATACAATCGGTCGTGACGCCAAGTCTGAATTGAAAGTCGTTCCGGCGACATCGTGAATGCAATCCCATCTGGCGCGAAATAATTGCCATTATCGTCGTAAATTCGCAGCTCGGCGATACATTCTATCGCCAAGCCAAATCATTCTTTCGCCATCGCCCAACTTCGTCGATGAAATGTAAATGTCGTTGAAGAGGTGCCTGGACTTGGCCTAGGATTTAGCGCCACCTCGATACTTTACCCCCAAAACCGATACGATATGAACGTCCGATATGATTCGAATCATAAAAACCGTCCTGTTGGTTCTAGTGCTATTTGTTGGCGGTTGGTTGCTCTACAACCGGCAACAAATACAGTCAACGACCGATGCTTTGACCTTGGCCAAAAGTCAATTGATTGGTGAATCTGAAAATTCATTCAATCCGTTTGAATTGGTGAAGACGTCCGACTATACGCCCCGTAAGAATTTTCGCGCGGAACGCTATCCAGCTTACAGAAGCATTGCTAACAACCAAAACGACTCGCAGGGCTCGGTCATTCGAGTGGCTTCGTTTAAACTGGACTCCACAGCTAGCACGAATCGTGTCAAACGGGCCGCCGACATCTGCCAACAATACGATGTGATGGCGATCCAAAACAACTCATCGCTATCGATCGCTCGATTGGTCAACGAGTTAAACAATCGAGGTTTCGATTTTCGGTTTGTCGACCAACGCGGTACAAATCAAAAATTTGCCACCATCTTCAATCAACAATCGATCGTTTTGGAAGACCAACACTGGTACACCGTTAACGACCCCGAAGACTTATTTCAGTTCGAGCCGTTAGTCGCTTGGTTTCGCGCAGCCAATGTCCCGGTCAATGAAGCATTTACGTTTACCTTGGCCAACGTGCAATTGAATGCCAGTGAACCTGACAAAGAGCTGGCGCATCTGGGTGAATTGTTTCGTGCCATTCGGCTGGACGGGCGCGGCGAAGACGACGTTATTTTGGCAGGAGACTTCCTCGCCAATGACCTGCAGTTGAGAAAACTCCACCACGAGAATGGATTGCGGCCAGTAATTTTCGCAACGGCGACCAACACGAAAAACGATCTGCAACTGGACAACTTTCTCTACGACGAACACGCGACCGTCGAGTTTTCCGGAGAAAGCGGCGTTTTTGACTTTATGAAGCGTTTCAATTTAACACTAGTCGACGCCATGGCGATCTCAAACCGCATGCCGATTTGGGCTGAGTTTGCCGTCTACGAAGGTCGAACGCCCGGAAGAGCAGCGACCAATTATTGATTGTGTTCTCGCGTTGTACACATCTCAATATCAACCACTCAAACCGAATCGGTCTGTAGTCGTTGGTGAGTCATCTCGATCGCTCTCAGCAACCCTCGAGCCTTATTGAGGGTTTCTTCGTATTCCAAATCCGGATCGCTATCGGCCACGATTCCTGCGCCCGCCTGAACGTAAGCCGTTTGATCGACAATTACCATCGTCCGTAACGCGATGCAGGTATCCATATTCTGTGAATAGTCGAAATACCCGACCGCTCCGGCATAGGGGCCGCGACGACGGTTCTCGATTTCGTCAATGATCTCCATCGCGCGAACTTTAGGGGCCCCGCTTACGGTGCCGGCGGGAAGGCTGGCCATCAACGCATCAAACGCATCACAGTCATCACGCAGTTGACCTGTGACCGTTGAAGAAATGTGCATCACATGGCTGTAACGCTCCACCACCATTAAGTCGGGCAGTTCAATCGATCCGAACTGGGCAACTCGGCCGACGTCATTTCGCCCTAAATCGACCAACATGACGTGTTCTGCTGTCTCCTTTTCGTCGGCAAGGAGTTGCTCTTCCAGCAGTTTGTCTTCTGCCGCGTCCGCCCCGCGCCGCCGGGTACCCGCCAGCGGTCGGACGGTCATCTTGCCATCGACAACCCGACACATGATCTCCGGAGAACTACCAACCAAAGTGGCTTCCTCCGTGCGGACAAAAAACATGAACGGACTCGGGTTTAAGACCCGCAACGTCCGATAGACTTCAAACGGATCGCATTCGACTTCGACTTCCAAGCGTTGACTGATAACCACTTGAAAGATATCACCGGCTCGAATGTAGTCCTGACACTTTTCGACTGCCGACTTAAATGAGTCACGCGTAAAATTGGACTCAAATTGAATGGATTGTTTCGACTCAGAACCCGCATCAACCGTCAACAAATCGGTCTCGGGAGTATTCAGTTTCTCAACCAACTGATCAATACGTTCGACGGCGTCCAGCCAAGCCGCCGCTGCGTCGCGATTGTGGTGGTCCAACCATGCCAAACAGATGACCGTCAACGTTTTCGTAATATTATCGAAAACCAACATCGAGTCGTAAAATGCGAACGACAGATCGCTCAAACCGCGATCGTCATCGGGTGCGTCGGGCAATGATTCGACGTAACGCACGACGTCATAACCGGCGTACCCAATCGCGCCACCGGTAAAGGGCGGCATGTCGTCCAAGGGGGCGACCCGAACACTCTCGATCAAATGCCGAAATTCGTCCAAAGGGTTGTCGACCGTTTTTGTCGTCGAACCGGACTCGTCGATCAAGGTAACGTCGTTGCCCTTGGCAAGTATCTTTCGAGTCGGGTCAGCCGCCAGAAAACTGTAACGCCCCACCACTTCTCCGCCGACGACACTCTCAAACAGACACGCTTCGTTGCCTGAATCGATGCGTTTAAATGCCGATACTGGTGTCAACGAATCACACAATAATCGACGATAAACAGGAACCGCGTCGACGTCTGCGGCCAACTGTTGGAACTCAGGTTTAGATGGAAAATGAATCAAGGTCTTCACGTCTCAAATTAGGTACCATCAAGACCTTGATTTAACCAAAACCAATCGTGTTAACAAGGCAATATCGCCTCGACACCGGTTATTGAGTTTCAGATTTGACTAAATACTTGTCGCAGAATTCCAAAATCGCTTTGTAGCCTCGATGTTGGTTCTTTTTCTTACGGAATCCATGCCCCTCGTCATCGAAAACAATGTACTCCACCGGTACGTTATTCTTTTTGACGGCGGCCACCATTTCGTCCGACTCAACTTTCAAGACGCGGGGGTCATTGGCACCCTGCAGGACCATCAATGGCTTTTTGATTTTGTCGGCGTGAAAAAGAGGCGAAATCTTTTTGAAATACTCGAGATCGTCAAAATCACCCAGCTCTTTTTCCAAAGCTTTGCGTTGAGCTTCCCACCAAGGCGGAATGCTTTGGACCGTACGATGCCAATTGGTGACCCCAAAAATATCGATCCCGACGTCAAACTCGTCCGGACGGAAAGCCAGCGCGGCACAGACCATATAGCCACCGTAACTGCCGCCAATGATGCCAATCCGCTCGGGATCAACTAAGCCAGTCTCAATCAACATTTTTTTGGAATAGACGCAATCATCCAAGTCGCCTTCCCCGTGTTTGCGATCATCCATCTGTTGAAACGTTTTGCCATAACCGCTGCTACCGCGATTGTTGATCGCATAAATAACGTAGCCGTGATTGACCAAGTACTGAATCAAAGGCCGATAACCCAAGCGTGATTGGCCGCCCGGGCCTCCGTGAACCCACACCAATGCAGGCGCCTTGTTTTCGGTTGTCGCGGTTTGTGGCACATACAAAATCCCAGGAATCTCCGTGCCGTCAAACGAGTTGAAGCGAACAACCTTTCCATCCACCAAATGTTCCGAATTAATCTCCTGGTTCAGCGATCGCGTCAATTGCTTTGGTGCATCGGAACCCCATTGATAGTAAAACAAATCCCGCGGCATTTTTCCGCTGGATGCGTACATCGTCATATGTTTCTCGTCGTCGGAAAGATTGATGCCCGCCAAACTACCTCCTTCAACCGTCGGCAATTCGACCGCTTTGCCGCTCGTGCTCTCAAAGAACCGATACTGAGTTTTTCCATCTTCGTTAAAGCTGTATCCAAAATACTTCCCGGTGTAGCTGTAAAACGCGTTGTTAATATCCCAATCGACTTTCGCCACTTCTTCCATGTTTCCCGAATCCAAATCGTACTTCATCAAATAATTGAATTCACTGTCTTTGTCCGTAGCGATCAATACGGCTTGACTGTCTGGCGTGAACGTTTGAGCCGTATAATTAATATCGCCTTCATGTTCGGTGATACATTTCAACGTTTCGTCTTCTCTGTTGTAGAGAAACACATTGCTGTCATCACGTGTATTGATCTTGGATAAGGCGATCCACTTGTTATCGCGAGAAATCGATCCGGGAAAAAACCCCTTGTCGTTCTTAAAAATCATTTTTCGTGAATAGTCGCTCACTTCGTATTCGTAAACATCAAAGAACTTTTGATCACGCTCATTGGTCACAATGAAAAACGATTCTCGGTCGTGAGCCCAGCCCCCAAATTGAGCCTTAAGATTTTCTCCCGGCGTCAAGTCTTTGGTGGAGCCATCTGTCAATCGAACATAAATGTGGTTCAATTCGTTGCCACCTTGATCCGCTGTGTACAAAATACGTTCATCGCTGGGGAAATAGTCGATCGTAGAAATCGAATCGACCGTTGATTTGGTCAATTGTTGCTTGCTGCCATCGGTGATATTGACCGAATAGGCATTGGAGACGCCTGTTTCATCACTACTGATCAAGACCTTGGAATGGTCTGGAGAAAATGAAGCACCGCCGTAGCTGGTCGTCTTCAAAAATTGTTCAATCGTGTATTCCTTAACGTCTTCAGAATCATTCGGCACCGCTTGACACGCTGTGCCGATAGCCAAAACGGCCACCAATAAGCCAATTGAATCAAATCGCTTGATCATCTTTTTCACCGGTTGATGTAGTGTGTTGTTGTATCTCAGGGATACCCGGAATCGATTTTAAAGTTTCCAAGTTTCTACGAATAGGCAACCAATTGGGCACAAAATCCACTGCTAGTGGTTACCGTTATTCGCTGGCGTGCAAAACCAGCTGCGACGATTGCCCGCGAACCAACAAGAATGCCTTGATTTATCCCTTTCAACCGGCAAGTTGCGATTCTACTCGCCCGGTTCCAGTCGAACCGGCGTATCGTAGTAAACCGCACACAGTCCCTCATCCGAAGCTTCGCCGGGGGTGATCGCGTTTGCACAACGACCGGCGGACAACCATCCGCCCTTATCCATCAAAACAATGTCCAAACGTTGATTGCGGCTCATCCGAATACGCATTTTCATACTGCCAGTCGGAGAACATACTTGGACGACATCGCCATCAGAAAAACGATCATCAGCTTCCGGGTGGACCTGTATTTCTGCCAGTCCTTCCTGATCGACCGGTTGCCATTGTGCCGCCTGCGCTTTGTCTGTCGACATGGCCGCCAATCGCAACGGAAACTCGCTTGGCAATCGGTTGTTCGGGTGTTGGTATTCCGTCACCAAATTGACTTTTCCTGAGGGTGTGGGGAATTTGCGGTCGGAAAAAACCACTGCAGCGGCTTTGGGATTGCGAACCACTTCCGTACCAATGGCCTCAAGCGAAGTCCCGTGGTTCTCCAAATCGACGCACATCCTCCGTAGCCATGTTTCCGAATCGCCACCAAATTCAGATTCTAATCCAACGCGCTGAGCCAACTTCTGGATGATTTGATAGTCGGTCATTGCGTCTCCGGGTGGCTCAACAACCGGCTGGAGTCGATTCAAATAATGATGACCATACGCACCAATCAAATCGTCGTCTTCCAGCATCGTAACCGCTGGTAGAATCACATCGGCACACCGCGCCGTATCGGTCATAAACATATCGACGACGACCGTGAAACGGTCCGTCAGCGCTCGCGCCGTTATCTTCGAGTCCGGCAAGTTGGTTACCGGATTGGCAGCGGAAACAAAGACCATTTTGATTGGCGGTTCGTTCGCGTTTTCGATGCCTGGGCCCAGGAGGGGTTCGGGGATCGCGCGAGGCGCCTTGGATTCATCTGAGAACGTCAAATCATAGGCGCCTTTGCGTGGAAAATAAAATGAAACGCCAGCCCCAGGCTTACCAATATTTCCTGTCACTGAACCCAACGCGTCGATCGCGCGAATGATGGCAGCGCCATTGCGACGACGCTGCATGCCCCATCCCAGCAAAATTGTCGACGGGCCGTTGCTATAGTCGTGCGCCAGCTCGATCACGGTTTCGACATTCAAACCAGCCAATGACGACCACTCGGTAATCGATCGACTATGAATCAACTCCAAATACGATTCCAAGTTGTCACAATAGTCGCCTGCATCTGGATCGAGTCGACCTTGTTCGTGACACCATTGTGCCATCGCAAATGCCAAAGCCGCGTCGCCACCGGGTTCAATGGAAACATATTGATCACAAACCGAAGCGGTTCGGTGTTTAACCGGATCAATCAAAATTAATTTGGCCCCGTTGGCGCGCGCTTCCTTCAAGACCGGCAACAAGTGCACCTGGCTCACAAATATATTTTTGCCCCACAAGAAAATCGTTTGGGCATTTAACAAATCAAAAAAGTCATTGGAGTCTTGCGTTCCAAAATCGGTTTCCTGTGCCCAGTCACCGGCGCCTGCACAAATATCTCCGGACTTGACGGTTGTCGGTCCAAACTTTTGAAAAAAATAATCGGTGACGTGTTTCATCATCCCCATTGAACCGCCACAGCGATAATTCAATATCGACGCCGGACCCAATTCTTCACGAAACTGCACGAGCTTTTCGGCAACCCGATCCAGCGCAACATCCATGCTGACCGTTTCCCATTGATTCGACGTTTTGTCACGACGAATCATCGCTTGGGTAATTCGGTTGGGGTCGTATTGTCGATTGAGAAATCGACTGGTTCGGTGGCACAAAAAACCACGGGTTACTGGGTGGTCGGGATCGCCTTGCAAGCGAGTCACTTTGCCGTCTTCGATCGTCGCAATAACACCGCAGCCATCCGGACAATCTCGATTGCAAGCAGTTTTAATTTTCAAATTCATGATTTTTCTTCGTGTGACACATCCGGTCCAAATCCGTGCGACTTGGCAAATCAGGAAACGACAGCCACGCCATTGGACGCGAATACATGGGTCAGGAGCAATGCCGCTAAAACCCAATTCTAACCTTGTGGACCGCATGTGTCCCGCCACCGACCAATCATTCTTTCGTCACAGCAATTTAGCTCTTGAAAGGCAAAACCATGATTCAATCTCTTAACATTCCACAACTTTCAGCGGCAAAACCACGGGGCGGGGGTTTGACCAGTATTTCTGATTTGTTGCCCAAGTTGATCGAACAATACGAACTGCAAGCTCAAGCCAGGAAACAAATTAAAGCGGACAAACGACGTCGTGCTGCGATGAATAATTCAACTGCCCAGCAAACAACATTCGATTGGTAGTTTATCCACCGGTCGCAAAATGAAGATACAGCAACAGCCCGATTTGGAAGATAGCAACCAACTTGGCGACCGCATTCGCAATCCTCGGGTGTGCACGCAATAAGCCGATAATGGTCAGGACGACCAATATCGTTCCCACCGTTTGAAAAGGATGGGGTTGTAACCGACTATGTCATTTGATTTTTCTGCTTTTAAATAGAGGTTATTAGCGATCAGTCCACGAAGGTAGTTTCTACCAGCGCGCACCCAAAGCGGCATTCCATTCATTATTAACCAACGCTGGTATCGAGCTCGCCCCCGAAAACGATTAGCCGCCGCCAATGGCATTTGCGAACATTCTCGCTTGCTGATGTTTCGCAACACCAATCCGAATTGATTTTTTTCTCAGTCCTTGTTTCGACAAGTTAACGTGTACGTCTCTGTACAATTATCGAACCGTGAGCTCAAACATGAAATTCTCTGGATACACGTTTCTCGCCACTGCACTGATCTCGTTCTCAATCGCTACCGCGCAAATCAACATTATACAGATCGTTGCAGACGACTTGGGTTGGGTCGATCTGAGTACCGATGCGACCAATTTGGGAAACGGCTCCAATTTTTACCAAACTCCAAATATCGATGCGTTGGCGAGCGGAGGAATGTCGTTTACCAGCGCCTACGTCCAACACGTTTGTTCACCAACACGTGCTTGTTTGCTGACCGGCCAATACTCGTCGCGTAACGGAGTCTACACCGTTGGTGCATTAAACGGGGTCGGAGACTCGACTTTGTTGGATGTTCCTGGTAACTCCAATGCCATTGACAACAATGCCATAACGATTGCGGAAGTACTGCAAAACGCCGGCTACATTACCGCGCATTTTGGCAAATTCCATTGCACCAGCAGCACCAATCAAATCACCGTTTCGCACGGGTTCACCCTGAATATCGGCGGTACCAACAGTGGTGCCCCCAGTGGCACTGTTCCTTATTTCGCAGAAGAAGTTCAGCCCGGTGTTTGGCAATTTGGCAACTCACACAGTCCAGAGTTAGATGTCTATGCAAATCCATACACACAAAATTATATCGATAATTTTCTAATTCCGATTGCCAATGGAAACGACCCCAACTTCCTGACAGCAACCCCAAAACACCTAAATGATGCCATGGCAGATGCGGCCGTCGATTTCTTGACCGCCCGCGCGAGTGACGGAAATTCATTTTTTATGAACGTGGCCTTTAATGCCGTGCACACTCAAATCAATGCTCGCTCGGATCTCGAAGAAAAATTCCAAAGCATCCCGCCAACATCGGATCCCAACCACGACTCACCTGGGTTTGCTGGACTGCTAGAAGGTATGGACCAAGCCATTGGCCGGATAGTCAATTTTGTCGAATCCAACGGCTTGGCGGAAAACACCTTGATCGTGTTCATCTCCGATAACGGTGGATCGACAGGTCAAACGGATAACTTTCCTTTGGCCGCTGGTAAAGGCAGTTTCACTGACGGAGGGATTCGCGTACCACTGATCGCATATCTGCCCGGCACGATTGAATCCGGGGTCGTGAATGACGAAGTTATACATGCCGTCGATTTTTACCGTACCTACGCCGCACTGGCCGGCGCACAACTGCCCAGCTCAAACACCCATCCAATCGACGGAGCATCGTTTGCAACCATCTTGACCGGCGATTCGAACCAGCTTGATCGTCGCTCCATTTTTTATCACTTTCCAGGCTACCAGAACAACGCCCGGACACCCTTCACCGCATCCATCCATGATGCTCCAGATGGAACGCGGTACAAAATGTTCTACAACTACGAACAACGCACATTTGACTTGTACAACTTGACCGCGGACCTTAGCGAAACCAGCAACCTCACTGAAAACGGTTTGGAAACTCGAGATTTTTCTGTAGCCAGTTGCCTATCTCAAGAAATCAATGCATGGCTGAACGACGCAGGCGCTGCATTGCCAACCGTACGCGCAACCGGCGCAACGGTGCCACCGGTGTCTCATACTCCGGAAGTTAATTTCGCGCTCGACAATCCGTCTGCCGGCGCCATTCTCGACGGCCAGTCGGAGGCCGTCCTGGATCGGCTTGGGATTCGGATGTTGGTTCAAGCGGCGGGTCAGGATCCCGAGTTTGAAACCAATAATGTTGGAGTTGGAATTCGATCAGACTTGGACACCGGTGGTATCAATCAACAACGCCGTATCAACGGAGCGCTAACGGTCCCAGAGCGAATCGTCGTCGCTTTTGATCGTGATATCGTCATCAAGCGAATCGGCTTTAATCAACTCGACAACGGAGGCGCCGAAACGGTCGTGATCGAACATGTCTCCGGTGATAATCCATTTACCAACCTCAACGGATACCAAACCAACGGATTTGCTACTCAAGCCGATCGGCTGACATTCGCCCGTAGCGACAATGGCAACAACAATTTCGATTTGCGATTAGGGACACTCGACCAAGACGAGATCTTACTGACCGCCGGCTCACGAATCAGCATCACGGTCAATCCTGCGACTGGCGGCGGCGCGATGCTAACCGGTCTATCGGTCGCGATCCCCGATTTCATTGTCGCCGACGTAAATACAGACGGATCGATCAACCTGTTGGACGTCGCACCATTTGTAGACTTGTTGTCCAATGGCACGTACCGCGTCGAAGCCGATTTGAACAAGGATGGCGAAGTCAATTTGCTGGATGTCCGGCCTTTTGTTATCGCATTGTTGCTGGGTTAACAAAAGTTCGGGTTCAAACTCAAATTGAACGCACGTCTTCGCCAAACTTTCCATACCCCTTTGGTTTCACATGTCATCGCTGACCAACTATGACTTTGCGGCCTGAGCCGGACGACGTTTTCCGGGCAAACAACAGTCGACCGGACATACATCATGGTTGGGCGGCATATTGCCGATTGCCAGTTTTTCCGCGCCAGAAGTACGCTCCAAAATCAAATGCCGAATCATTGAAACAAATTTGGGATGTATGCCAACGGATTTCGCCCGTTGCATGCGGATGCCCAGTTCGTCACATTTCTCCTGCGCTTCGGTGTCGAGATCAAACAATACTTCCATGTGATCGGAAACGAAACCGACTGGCATAACAACAACGTCTTCAACGCCTTTGGCTTTTAGCTCATCCATAAAATCGCATACATCGGGTTCCAACCATGGCTGCGAAGGCGGACCACTACGACTCTGATATACCAAGTCCCACGAGTAATCGCCCATTTTGTCCATAATCAGCCGGCAAGATTCCGTCAGTTGAGTACTGTACTTGCACCCTTCAGCCATCGAGTTCGGAATACTGTGAGCGGTAAACACAAAGTGCGTCTTTTCTTTGTTGGCCTCTGCTACGTTTGCAAATGCTTCTTGAACCCGCTCCACTGATGCATCGATATAGAGCGGATGGTTAAAATACATACGTAGCTTGTGCACCTCTGGGGCACCGTCTCCAATCTCTGCCTGAGCATCCATCAGGTTTTCGCGATATTGCCGACAGCCCGAATAACAACTGTAGGACGACGTAAAAAACGCCAAGGCTTTCTTAACGCCGTCTCGTTTCATCTGGTTCAAGGCATCGGGAATCATGGGGTGCCAATTTCGATTCCCCCAGTAAACCGGCAATTCAATCCCGTTGTCGGACAGTTCTTTTTTGATCGCGGCAATTAATTCACGATTTTGATCATTGATAGGGGACACACCACCAAAGTGATTGTAGTGTTCGGCAACTTCCAACATTCGTTCGCGCGGAACGTTCTTGCCGCGAAGCACATTTTCTAAAAATGGCATCACATCTTCGGGGCCCTCCGGGCCGCCAAAGCTGATCAATATCAACGCGTCAAAATTGGGTTCTCGATCATTCATTATTTTTTCCAAAATCCTTGGTCAATTTTTCCAACACAAAATCAGGAGTCAAAATCGCGTAGGGGTTTTCTCCTGCAGGGAATCGACAACAGGCAACCTCGAATCGACCGGAAGCTGCCATCAATCCATCGCGCCAAATCTCAAAATCGTAGACCACTTGCTTGCCGTCAACAGCAGTCAAACTTAAGCTGACATTCACCGAATCTTGAAATTGAAGTGGCCGTTCGATTTCGATGCTTGCTGTCAATCGCGGAAATCCGATGATCCCTTTACCGTCGTTTAAAACCACCCGCAAACCACGACTGCGAAGAAACGCATATTCGGTTTCTTCCATCATTCGAATGTAGCTATCAAAATAAGCAAATCCAAACGCATCGGTTTCTGCAAATCGCACCGATCGAGAAAATTCAAAACTAGCAATCAATTGACAGCACCGGGAACAAAGCAATGCAACCGTTGGATCATCGTTTTCATAACAAACGCGCCTGGGACAAGCTGGCAAAATCAGGAAATCGTTTTGCGAAACCAGCAGACGACAAAGATTTTATCGCCCCATTGGCATCTGTCGATGGTCCGGGCTGGCTCGGCGAATCGATCGATGGCAAAAACGTCTTGTGCCTGGCAGCCGGCGGTGGCCGTCAAGGTCCAGTTTACGCGGCCACCGGTGCCCACGTTACGGTCGTTGATATCAGCCCTGAAATGTTGGAAATCGATCGCCACGTTGCCCAACAAAAACAACTTTCATTGCGAACCATCGAAACCACCATGGAGGATCTATCAATGATTGAAAATGATTCGTTTGACATCGTGATCCAACCGGTTAGCACTTGTTATGTCCCAGATGTGCGACCCGTTTTTGATGAAGTTGCGCGAGTCACGCGCGCTGACGGAATCTACATCAGCCAACACAAACAACCGGCGAGCTTACAGTCGTCCATTCAACCGGGTCGCGACGGTTACTTTTGGACTGCAATCACTAACCCCCAGCGACCTCTACCCAGTGTTAAGACAACGAATCTCGTGCGCGAGCCTGGCACGATCGAATTCAGCCACAGCTGGCAATCGTTAATTGGTGAAATGTGCCGAGCTGGATTTCTGATCGCAGATCTGATCGAGCCTGACCACGCCGACCTCTCAGCCGCGCCCGGTTCGTTTGAGCATCGTAGTTGTTTCATACCACCTTACGTCCGGGTTCTGGCCAAACGAACACAGCATCCAGCACGCGAGCCGCACCGAATTTGGACAGAGTGATCGGCACCGCGTATTTGCGACCGGTGTTAGCTCGCTAGAAGGTCAATAAAAAAAGAAACGTCCAACAGATTCACTGACCCATCACGATTTAGATCTGCAGCATCCACAAAGTCACCGCCGGCGAGCGCATCTACGAACGAGGACACATCCAGCAAGTTGATTTCTCCGTCACCATTGACATCTCCCAACACAACCTCTGGAATAAAATAGCCTCGAGCTTCTCCACCACCATTTTCGAACGTGTGCAAATGGACGTAGTATCGACCTTCTAACAATCCACGGAGATCGGTCGCGAAAGACGTGGTTCCCATGTAGCCGCCATCTGACGCCGATGGATCGAATCCATTAAGCCCGGTAAACGTTTCGCCATTTTCAACGAAACTATCCGGAGCATGAGCAGAAGTTGGCCCATGAATGTTCATAAAGTCAATGTCGCTGGACAAGTCGGTATATCCGTTCCCGGACCCCCACTCCACGTCGACGAACAAATCACCGGATTGCAAATCCAGAGACACGCCGCCCGGACCAATATCTCCGGATCCGCCATTGACAACATCTCCCGGTTCGTTGGCTGAAGTAAGACCGGGACCAGCCATCCCTTCAAGTTCGAAAACGAGTGTCTGTGCGCACGCGCTTTGGCTATTGAAACAAGAAAAAACGACAACGGTTAAAATACAATGTAACTTCATTACTTTTCCCATTTGTTCCGTGTTCAGTTCGTTGCAGGACGCGACAACTCGTCGCGCGAGATACTGAACGAAATTCTAGAAAAAGTGTTCGGACCATTCAAAATCTATCGAATTGAAGGTGTAATTTGCTGGGTGAAAATTACAACTTCATCGCTTGGGCGTATGCAACAAATCGAAGCCGGAACGATTGTTCGCGCGACCGTTCCTAAAAGATGGCGATCTCGATATGGACGTTGTTTTCGCTACCGATTCCTGCTTTAACAATGTTCGCGTCCTGGAAAATGATGGGGACGGCCGACCTCGATTATGATGGATACATCGATGTCGTTGTTGTGGGCTGGCGATCTTAATGGGGACCCCATTACAGATATCGTTACAACCAGTTCGAACCGGGAGAGGTATCCATTCTACTAGGAATAGGCAATGCTACGTTTAGCCCATTTCAAACGTTTATTGTTGGTTCGGTCGCCATGGCAGATTTGGATGGCGATGATGACTTGGATGTTTGTACGGCCAATTCCGTGGGCGACGGTGTTACCCTATTGATAAACCAATGTATTTTGTATGGCGACGTGAACCGTGATGGAATCGTCGACCTATTGGACGTTTCACCGTTCGTCAATTTAATCTCTAACGGTCAGTATCAGACGGAAGCGGATGTAAACCAAGACGGCGATCTGAACTTGTTAGACGTATCGATTTTCGCGCAAATCTTGAGCCAATGAACGATCGTTGGCAACGACTGCAAAAACGGCAAAGTACTTCCGAAGGCAGAGTTTTACTCTCAACCTCGAACTTCAATAAGGTAAAAAAGGTATCCAGCGCACCCGTATATCCTATCTTTTCCAAGTTTTTAGGCGGCTATATTAACTTCAATCAAATTTGATGGCACTTGGAATCATTCATTGATAGCATGATAAAGATAACGGGATTTCGTAGCCCTGAGGCCACCCATGCTGCTGAATTTAAACAGAGTCGTTCTTTGCATATTATTGGTTGCTTGTGCAACCGCGTTGCAGGCTTCTGGCCTGGATACGAATAGCCGGCCAAACATAGTGCTTATCAATTTGGACGACGCCGATAACGATTTATTTCTTCCCCAAATTTTGTCCCGTTTTTACCCGAACATGGACAACATGGCCAAGAATGGATTGCAGTTTACCAATATGCATGCAACGACACCGTTCTGTGGTCCGTCCCGAGCGGCGCTGTTTCGTGGCCAATACGCTTTCAACACGGGAATAAAAGTCAATCAACCAAGCAGCAATATTAGCAACGGGTTTACCGGCGGCTACGAAGAGTTCCTTGCCCGTGGTTACGACGAAGATGAACTGGGCGTTTGGATGAAAAACGCTGGCTATCGAACCATGCATGTTGGTAAGTACCATCACCACAATTTCAATTTTGAAGTCCCTCCAGGTTGGGATGATTTCCGGGCATCGCTGGGCGCTAGATATTATGGCGGCACTCGGTTCACCAATAAAAACAACCCGGCCGGCGAACACATCGTCACGGCACCGGATCAGTACCAAACGACTGTTGACGGTGACCAAGCCGTCGAGTTGATTCAACAACATGGCGGCAGCGATCAACCATTTTTCTTATACGTCGCGCCCATTGCACCACACGCGGCGAACACCGGTTTGCCCGAAGACATGGTTGAAGATCAATACGTCAGTTTCGCTGCCGACCACGCGATGCCGTACAGCCCTGACTTGTTCGAGTTGGATCAAAGCGACAAACCCAAACACATGCGCATTGAGTTAAAGCCGTTTCACATCCAAAGGATTCAACGCAGCTATATGAGTCGTTTGCGGGCTATCAAATCGGTGGATGACATGGTTGGAAGAATTTTTGCTGCCCTGAATCAAGCCGGTGTTTCCAACAACACTTATGTTTTGCTCACTAGTGACAACGGTTTTCAAAATGGACACCACAATCTGCGCGGAAAAATCGACCCCTACCATCGAACCACCAACGTACCGTTGATTGTGACCGGCCCCGACGTTCCAGCCGATCGTTCCGCCGACCATTTATTGGCCCACATCGATTTGTGTCCGACGATTTTGCATCTGGCGCAATCCGCCGTTCCTCCCAGCGTCGAAGCCCAATCCTTTGTACCCCTTCTTTCTAATCCGGAAAACTTCGACGAAGAGACTTGGCAAGAAGGCATCATGATCGAAAACTGGGCCAATCGACCCCACTTTGGCAGATTGATTCAACACGGGTACACCGCATTCCGAAGCCACCACGAGATTTTTGTCAGTTGGGCTAATGGCGAACACGAATACTATGATTTGTCGATCGACCCATTTCAATTGAACAACACTTTTGCATCACTGTCAGTTCAACAACGCCAGCAGTTAAAACGAGCGGTCAGGCGATTTCGTAATCGGTCGATCGAACCGATTACGACCATTGACCAGCGTTTTCAGAATCGAGTTCAAAACCAAAATGTTAAATTACGAGGCTATGGTGAGGACGACGCCGGCATCCTGCAAACGCAGGTAATCGTCCGCAGTTCGACCACGCAGCGATTTTGGAACGGAGATTCTTGGCAAGATGCTTGGTTCGGGCACTCGGTCAATCCGCGCAACCACAACCAACCCTTGAGTGTTTGGAATTTCAAAACGCGGCTGGCGACAGAAACCGCATCCGGTCATGACTTTCTCGTTTTTACCTATCGCAGCATGGACGCCTCCAATCGCTTCTCAACCGATATTAACTTTCATGTCAACGCCGTAGACGGCAAACCACCGGTTGTCAAATTTATGGATTACGGCACCAATCGGCCTGTTTTTAGTTCCAACATTACTTTGGCGGGTGAGTACTTTGATGGTGTTGAATTTGATCGAGCTTGCATGACGATCCGAAAGGCCGGCACCAACCAATATTATGATGGTGAGAATTTTCAGCAGGGGCGGTTCGAAATCCCGATCGAATTGACTTCAGCGACGCACTGGGCGTTGAATATCAACTTGCCTTCAGGGCGATTCATTGCTGGTGTCAAAGGTTTTGATGCAGCTGGCAATCGCCAACACCCCGCCGACATCTTGCGATTTCGCGTCGATGAAGAATAGCGCTGGTCACCAAATTTCTTTTTTGTTGCGCGAACTTGTTCGCGACCACAACGTCATATACTCCGTTGCCCAGATACGCCAACGGTGAGCGACTTGGTTTAAGCCCGAGTGAGTACAGGTTCGAATCCTGTTCTGGGTACATTGCATGAACGCCCTTGTGGAGCAGTCTGGAGTGCTCGTCACTTTGTCACGGTGAAGATCGCGGGTTCAAATCCCGCTAAGGGCGCTACTTTTTGGCACGGTACGCAAACCTTGGCAAAGCGGCAAAGTTCAAACCTTTGTGATTTTGGGGGTTCGATTCCCTTCCGTGCTATTGTTCGGGTTGAAAATTGGAACCTTAATAATGGGAGAATTCGCCATGGTACGCCTGGCATTTATTGAGAGCTCGCAGCATTTCGATTTGTGCCTCGGTTTGCTGTGATGGTATTGGCGGCCAGAATTTCAATCTGGTGTCTTGCGACTCGCGGGTTCGATTCCCGTCCGAGGTATTCTGAATTGCGAAGCAGCTCCTCAAAAAAACCTTGCGAGGCACCAGCGCAACTTCAATTCAGAGATAGGAATTTCGTAGTTACTGCCTAGTCAAAACAACTGACCAAAACAACTAATGGCCAAGTGGTGCAACCGGTAGACACGCGGCGCTTAGACCGCCGTGCGAAAGCAATGAGAGTTCGAATCTCTCCTTGGCCACTGAGAAAATCATTGCAGACGGGCTGGCGCTCAACTGACTCTCATAAGGTCGGATCGTTCGGTTCAATTCCGAAGTCTGCAATTTATCTTGATCGAGTACGCAAACTGGCAAAGCGGTTACGTTGAGGGCGCGGCGATTTTATGGGTTCGAATCCCTTCTCGATCATTATTTTTAAAACGTAGCTGGGTACGGTGTACCGGGGACGTGCGATGCCGAGCCATGAGGTCTAGCGTCCCTGGTCGTCCACTTTTTTGCATCCTAGAACAATCGTTTTACCTGTCGCGAAGTCGCTTGCTGGCCGAGGCCAAAAACTGCTCCTCATCTTCGCTCAGCGATTCGCGACCCTGGTTTGAAATTTTTTCCAAGATCGCATCCATTCTTTCTTCGTCAGGCGTATCCAAAGTTTTATACGGCCCATGCATCGGTACCACACGTGCATTGCCACGTTTGGTCCCGCTGGAATTTGCCCACTCAGGCCTGCGACCGGTCAGTTTGTCAATCCATGGCATCAACTGCCAATCGCCACGGTAATACAGAAAACCGAAAACGGCTCCACCCACGTGGGCTGCGTGTGCAACCCCCGTGCGAACCGTTTCACCACTGAGACTCAATAGCACCGGATGAATGTCATAAGCGAAATAAATAACTGCCATCAACCAAATTGGAACAGGGAACAAGAAATAGATCCGAATGGTCTCATGGGGATAAAGCAAGGCGTACAATGCCACCACACCCCAAACAGCACCCGACGCACCAATCGCCGGTACCATGGTTGCTGTATATAGATCCAATGCGATATACGCAAAGCTCGAAGCCAACAAAGCGAAAAAATAGAACGCCGCGAATTCTCGACTGCCATAACGGTCTTCCAAGCGGCTGCCAAACCAAAACAAAAACAACATATTGAAAAGGATATGAAAAATGTCTTGGCGGGCATGACAAAACCCGCAGGTCACCAAACGCCAGATTTGCCCATGCAGCACTTTGGTGCTGTCCAACTTGAACCACTCTTGCACCAGTGACACTGCCGGAAATTCTTCGTAATAGCCCTCTTCGATCGCCAATTCAAGTTGTTCACGCTCATGATCGGAAGACACGAAATCCTCCAGCGTACCGGGGCGAGTAAAGAAGATCTGCAATAAGAACACCGCCACGTTGACAGCGACTATCTTCTTCCATACCGGCCAATCGCGAAAACTGCCCGAACCACTTCCACTCCAACCTCCAAAATCATTGCGAGCGTAGTCTCGATTCTCGTAACCCATCGCTTAAGTTTATCCGTTTGGCAAAAACGCGTCGTCTGACCCAAAGACTCTCATTACATCGCAGCCTGGGATTGGTTTCAACAAGCGATTTGTCGAAAAACGCTAACGATTCGTTATTCTCAGCAAAAAATAATTTTGCAATTATGCGCGCCGAACCAGTCCCAAACGCTCCTTTCGTTCATATGTCCTTCAATGAACTTTCATTTGTGAATTGAATTCGCCTAAGATAAAATTGTTAGAGACGACATTTCATTTTTTGACGTTAGGATTCCGATGCGCATTTTCTTGATCACCTTGTGTTTAGTCGTCTCACCATCATTCCTTCATGTTGCCAATGCCGAGGAGGTCATTTGGAGGACACGGGCGAACGGTTCGTCGACGGCGCTGGTACCCGATTCAGCTACGACAGGGCTAGGACCTGATTTTTTGATTGCCGATTTTGCGTTGGCCCAAGTGTTTGTGCAGTGCAAACCGGGTATGCCGCGAATTGGACAAGCCGGCACGATCAACGCCATTAAGACGTTTTATCGTAACGATGCGCAAGTCGATTTTGAATTTCTCCCGAACGCTCAGTTTAACCCTGACACCGGCCAATTTGAAATTCCGGGCCCGGCGATCGTCAACGTGTTTGTTCCCGGCACCGGAACCCCGTTGCCTGCTCCGATCGATAACCCAAACATGGGGATACCCGTCAACGCCATATTCAGTCAAGATTTTCAGAACGATCGTATTGAAGTCCGAGTTGAAAACTTACTGCCACAGAACATTGTGATTGACGAAAACACGCGGTACTTTGTCGGCCTGACTCCTGTATTTTTCTCATTTGATTTGCGCCCCTTCGATGGAATCCACTTAACGAACGATTTTCCGGAAGGGAATGAAAATCAATCGGCGGTTCGTCAAACCGCCCCGGAATTTGGCCCGTGGTTTTTCGCCGGCAATGTATTTGGGCCGCCCAGAGAGCTGTTCGCCACTATTGAAATACTGGGGCCACCAAAATTTAAGTTGGGGGATCTCAACATGGACGACGAAGTCAATCTGTTAGACGTAGGACCGTTTGTTGACGTCTTGAGCAACAGCAAGTTTCTCAAAGAGGCAGACATCAATGGCGATGGTTTCGTCAATTTGCTGGACGTCGATGGATTCATTCAAATCCTTTCGGGCGGATAGACCTGGCGATTCCAAAACGGTTCAAACATCGTCTAGCCAAGCGGCGTCGATTTCATTTTCGTGTAATGCTTTTTGCAATTCTTGTTTCATTTTTTTGAGTACCGTCACGCGGTCAAAAACATCTTCTGATTGCTGGACTCGCAAGTAAAGTTCGCGGAATAACGTGTGGGCAGACTCCGTTTTCCCCGCTTTGATCATACACACGATGAGCAGCCGCAAGGTCGTACGCCAGGACATATGACCGGGATCATAGTGTCGTTCTTTTTGTTGCAGCGTTTCGCGGTACAGTTTGATTGCTGCTTCAAGATCGTTGCTTTGTTCCAACGCTTCCGCATAATTATTTTTCGTTATCAACAGACGAACCCAAGCAGAATTGCGGGACGATTCCGAGGACGCCGCATCGACTTGATGCTGCCAACCATTCAAAGCCGTTTTACCAAGTTCAATGGAGCGCTGAATATTTCCTTTTTTCAGATGGGCGTTGGCTAGATTGGTCAACGTTTTCAATGTATCCAAATTGTCCGACCCGAAAGTCGATGTTTGAATTCGAAAGTTCTCCTCAAAAATCAAAAGTGCGCGATCGATCAATCGCTGCTGCTCGTCCCCTTGTTTCTTTTTCTCCTTGTATGCAACAAAATATGCAGTTGCCAATAGATGACGCGTCTCGAAGAGTTCAGCGCAATCTTCCGGCAAAAGTTGGCTTCGTCGCTCGTATACGTCATTCATCAACTCTAACATACGATCCAAACTCTGGGTCTGGTAAGCAATTGCCAATTCCGATTGCGTCTCCAACGTCAACAAATGGTCAGGCCCCAAACAGTCGATTCTCAAATCCCAAGCCGTTTGCAACGCATGGATCGCCGCTTCGATTTGCCCCTGTCCACGCAAAGTGGTTCCAATCAAATGCAATAACTCCGCTTGTCCAATCGGATCACCCTTCATTTTTTCATAGACGACCGTTTCGGCTTTCTGTAACAACTCAGACGCCGTCATACCCTTGCTCGCGCCGGTCAACGGATTGGCACTGGAAAACAACGCTTTGTAGACTTCCAACTGGTTGTCAGCGCGGTGCTTCTGGCGGTTGGCGTCTATCGCGTAATACGTGCTCGTCACGATGCCACCCAACAACAAACCCGTCGCCAAAATCGCACTACCGACCCAGCCGCGATGCTTGACGACAAATTTCTTGACCAAGTAAGCGGTCGAAGGAGGTCGGGCCTGGACCGGTTCATGGTTGAGGAACCGTTTCAAATCTTCGGCCAAGCTGTTCGCCGTCTGATATCGCTTGGTCCGGTCCTTTTCTAACGCTTGCATCGCCACCCAATCCAATTCGCCCTTGAGCAACTGAATCAAACGATTGGGTTCGATTTGTCGTTGACGACTGGCGACATTTAATTCTTCGGCATCCTGTTTCAAACGGGCACTTGGTCGAGTCAACTCGGATTCGCAAATGATGTTGATGATCTGCAGTAATGTGTGGTTTGCCACGACATCGCGCTTTAAAGGCGTCGATCCGGTCAATAATTGATAGAGCACGACCCCCAACGAATAGATATCGGTTCTAGCGTCGATATCCAGTTCGTTGCTACCGGCTTGCTCAGGACTCATGTATTGCAGCGTGCCGACCACTCGACCTTGTTCGGTCAGCATCGTTTGTTCCGTCAATTTGTGTTGATGTTCCAACGCTTTTGCCAGGCCGAAATCGATGACTTTGGGAACTGGTTGATCATCACGGACACTAACCAAGATGTTGGTAGGTTTAATATCGCGGTGGATGATCCCTTTCTGGTGCGCGTGCTGAATCGCATCACAGACTGGAATCATCAACTCCAAACGCTTGCGAATATCGAGGCGGTTCTCGTTGCAATATCGAGTCAGCGGAATACCTTTAACCAACTCCATCACAAAAAACGGGCTACCGTCGTCCAGCGTACCCGCATCCAAAACTTGTGCGATGTTTGGGTGATTCATCATCGCCAATGCCTGACGTTCCGCTTCAAAGCGGGCGATGCTCTCGCTAGACCCCAAGTTCGCGCGAATGACCTTCAATGCGACGCGCCTTCGAACAGGTTGCTCTTGCTGGGCCATCCAAACCGCCCCCATCCCCCCAGCACCTATCTGCTGGATCAGTTTATATTTGCCAACCACCTTATTGGTTGGATCGATTCGATCGGCAAAATCTTGAGATTTGGATGCGGCTGGGAAATCAAGCAAACTGGACTGAATGGTTTTTTGTTCGTCCGGCCCCGGCGTTTCATCGATTGAAAAAAAGGCCGCTGCGATTCGCGCCGCGTGCTCGCCCAAAGATTCATAGTTTTTGTAGTCGACGATTTCTCCCGAAACCGCGCGAAATTCGATATCGATTGGGATCAGTGCTTGCAAGTATTCATACAATTCCGTTGGATTGACGGACCTCACATATTTAGCGAGCTCAGGTTTTTTGCCTGATTCCCAAGCCTCTCGGAAATCATCTTGCGCTCTTTGGATTTCGGAATTCGAGGGACCCGTCATTGGACACCGTTTTCGTCTTGGCAAAAAACCATCAATGAATCCGTGCGGATTTTTGGATTCCCACGAACCTTTCAACCCGCCTCGGTTTCTAAAACATCATATCCTACGGTATCTGTAGTGTAACGGTTATTGCACGCGACTCTGTGAAAGTCGTAGCGTTGGGTTCGACTCCCACCAGATACCCTAACTTCAAATTGGAAGCGAACCGTGAACCCAATCAATGCACTTCAACGTCCAACTCTGGTTTTGAATCGCAGTTGGCAACCGGTCAATATTGCTTCGGTGGCACGATCGTTCTCGATGGTTTACTCCGGTGGGGCTCGCTTCGTCGATCCGGAATCGTATCAATTGTACGACTGGACCGATTGGGCAGCGTTGACCCCCAGCAGCGATGAACCCTTTGTTCGATCCGTTGATCAACGGTTTCGGGTTCCTGAAGTGATCGCGTTAGCACATTATGACCGATTCCCAAATTCGTCCGTCACTTTCAACCGGCGCAACATCTTTCGGCGTGACCGATTCATGTGTCAATATTGCGGCAAACAACCGTCGCCCAAAGAACTGACGATTGACCATGTGTTGCCACGATCGAAAGGTGGAACGTCAAACTGGACGAATTGTGTTTTGGCGTGTATCGGCTGTAATCATCGCAAGGCGAATCGCTTACCGAAGGAAGCCAGCATGCGATTGCTCAAGACTCCAGTTCAACCGCTATGGAGTCCGAGATTCTCGCGGCACCAGTGCCCCATCGATAGCTGGCAAAAATTCGTCAGCGAATCTTACTGGGAAACCGAACTCAAGGTTTAATTCACACTAATCGGCACGAATGCGAATGGCGGATTCTTATCAGCCCGAAACTCGGTGTTTCGGGCTGATATTTTTTTCGACCTTGCCAAAAAAATTGAAACTAGGGTTCTAAGTTAAATTCAGCGATCGCAGCGAATGGCAGTGCGTCGGTCGATGACTTGGTCTTGAATTTAAAATAGCGGCCAGTAACGGACTTCCCAAGTTCTACGCGTTGTTCATCGATCTGTTGTTCCAACGAACCGGCAAACGCAGGTTCTTGAAAATTCGGCTTATCGGACACATAGAATTCAAACTCACGGATACCACCGTTCGTATTTCCGTCCTGGCGGTTCAACAAGCGAATCGCCGAAATCGTGTTTGTTGAACCCATGTCAACAACGAAATGATGTGGATGATTCGGTTTTTCGTTACGCCATTGCGTATGCCAAATCGTATGCACATTACCATCGAACGCATTGCCGACACGTTTACCATTGAATTTTGACTCGCTGCTTACTTCGAGCGTCTTCCAATTGGAACGATCCAAAGTCCTGCCCGTTGTAATTCGCCGCCCCAATTTGGTTTTTTGGTTTTTGACTCTCGGTTTAAACGAGACGACCAAGGACGGCACATGTTGATCTCGCATGATTTGTGCCATTCGCGCAACGACTTTGGGGTTCTTGTCGGCAACGTTATTGGATTCCGATATATCGCTGGCCAAATTGTATAACTCAAGGGGGCCGTTTCGGTCTTGGTTAACATTCAACCGAATCGCCTTCCAATCGCCTGCTCTGACCGCTTGCTTCCCGCCTTGTTCATAAAACTCCCAATACAAAGATCCATGCTGTTTCTGCGAACCCCTTCCCAATAAAGTGGGCACCATCGAAATACCATCTGTTTTGGGCAAGGGCTTTAGGCCAGCCAGTTCGCAGGCCGTTGCCGGAAAATCCCAGAATGCACTCACTAAATCCGACGTCGTTCCCGGTGCAATTTTTCCTGGCCAACTGGCGATAAATGGAACCCGGATGCCGCCTTCATAAAGATCGCGTTTTCCACCTCGCAAAGGACCGTTGGAATCAAAATTTGCCGGATGATGACCGCCTTCATAGTGCGGTCCATTGTCACTGGTAAACATGACGATCGTGTTGTCAGACAATCCTTGCCTTTCGATTTCAGCGACAATCTTGCCCACCGATTCATCCAAATAGTTGATCATGCCCGCGAACGTAGCCTTCGGGTTTTGTTCGGCGCGGTAGTGCCCTCCTTTGAAAGGTCGCTCCTCAAACTTTCCGATAAATTTTTGTCGATAGGAATTTGGAACTTGCAAATCGGCATGCGGCTGTTGAAGACTTAAATGCAAAAAAAAGGGTTCGGATTTGTTTTGCGCGATCCAGTCCAACGATTCGCGCAAGAATTCGTCTCCGGCATACTCGTCGCCTTCTTTTCCTTGATTCCCTTGATAGGTCACGATTTCACCATTGCGAATCAGCCTCTTGGGATACAAGCGGTGTGCAGCGGCATGGGCGACATAGCCAAAAAAGTGATCGAAACCCTTGCGATTGGGCAGTTCCAAATCACTGCTGTTGCACGACAAACCCGATTTACCAATCATCGCGGTTCGATATCCAGCTTTGTTCAAAACGGTCGCGATGGTTACGTCAGCGGGATCCTCACGAAATTGAACGTTGCCATTAAACCTTTGAAAAACGTGCCCCGTATGAAAGCCGGTCAAAAAGCAAGCTCGCGATGGCGCGCAAACGGTACATCCGGCATAGTATTGCGTAAAACGCATCCCACCCTGTGCCAGCGCGTCGATATGTGGCGTTTCAAAATGTTGTTGGCCCATACAACTCAAGTCGTTATAGCCCAAATCATCGGCCATAATGAATATGATGTTGGGTTTTTCTCCGCTGGCGATTGCCGCGTAAAACGGCAACAACACCCATAAACAAATGACGCCTCGCAATGCCACAACGACTCCTCTTAAACGGTTGCCGGCGAACATCTCGTGTCGCCAACAGACGATTCCCCAAAGTTGATCTGAAACAACCCCGAAAATAGAATTTATATTGAGTTTCACCCGGCCGATCTATTCACCATCTGTTCCTTGAATCAAACAACTGATCCCGAGTTTGTTGAACCCCATTTTCGCTGGTCGATTGGTGACCTGCTAGTCGCCATTGCAATCCTGTCTGGGTTTTTGGCCATCTTTGTTTACTTGCGAAGGCCCAATATTTTTGTCGTTTTCTGTGTCGTAGCCGCAGCGATCTTGAGCACTTTTTTTGTCATTCAAGTTCCTCGCGGGCGCATTAGAGCCGCACGTGTGGTCAGCATTTGGACTTTTTTCGCTTCGCTAGGATGTCTTGGCGTACTTTCCGGGGCCACAATCTTAAATAGTTTGCTTCATTTCGTTTGGTCGTTTTTTATTCGAATCGATAACCCACCAAACAGAAAATCCGCAGCATATACGAGTTTAGGAATAACCCTGATCGCATTTGCCACGGCGGCTATTCCCGGCAACCTTCAATTTCGCGATTTGCTGGCCGCTCGCAGTGGAGTTCGCCCAGAAGATATGGCCAAGCGCCTCGCTTACGAATCCAGGTCGTCGTCGAGTGAGTTTTCTGTTCACAAAGATTCACTTGAATTTGAAATCGAATGGAGTGAATTCAACGAGATGCACAACCACCACCTAAAGCGACTGACACAAAATTATTTTTCCCGCATCTCACAACTGAGGAACTTGCACAATGCCCAAGTCGAAAGCTTCATTAAATCGTCTGGCTTTGGACTGGGGCGAATCGGCCCCCGTTTGCCGTACCGGTGGGACAAATTAGGGACACAATTGCAAGATATTCCGTTTGTTTCTAAAAATGCAAATGCGAGAGATCGATCCGGCGAATTGAACTTTCTCAAGAAAACACTTCGGGCGATCGCCAACGAAAGCAGCGATCTTCGAGGCTTCCACTTTCAACGACTCCACGACTTTTTGTATCCAGGGTTTTTTGGTTGGGCCGATGCTAACGGCAAGCGGCTTGGCTTTGTTCCGCATGCCTTTCATGTCAGTACCGACGGCTTTAGCAACGCCGCACTTGCCGAAAAACTCAAGCGCATGGAGCTCGTGAGCATGTTCAGATACGACCAACCACGAGTCTATGTGCTAGACCACATGCCACGTATGGACCAGCTTTCGCAAAACAACGCACGAACCCGAGACCTTAATGCATTCGAAACCAGAGCGATGGCCCAATTAAAATCCAACCAAGTTTTATTTTCTGAACGCCAGAGCGACGGTAAGACGTTGGCCCTGGGCGCGATCGTCACTGTGCAAAGCTGTACGGATTGTCACACGACCCAAGTCGGAGAAATACTAGGCGCTTTTTCCTATCAGTTTGACTAAGGCAAATACCAAGCAATCTAATTTTTCTTCTCAGTAATTTAAAAGCTGGAAACAAGTTTCCTGGCACCCGCGCATCGATGGCACCGAGCCGCAAAAATTTGTTTCAAAAACGGAAAGTTTTTATTCAAAAGGTTGGCTGTTTTTTTAGATCAATTATGATCAGGCACGCCTGAGGTCTTAACAATTTTACCGCGCGACACCACGGCTACCTGTAGTCTCCCGCCTATCATTGCGGTTACAAATAGTTGATGAGCAATATCGATTTACTTTCCCGAATCCTAGATTCGCTGCCGGTATTTATTGGACTGGTTGATAGTGAACAGCGGTATGAGTTTGTAAATGCCAGCTATGTCGCAAGATTCAATTTGCCGAAAGACAAGATCATCGGAAAAACCGTAAGAGAGCTAAACGGGGAAACCGAATACGAAAAGTCGCGCGAGAAAATTGAAGCCGCGCTGCGCGGCGAAAACGTTGAATTCGAGTATCAACAGGCGGACCAATGGTTTCGAATCAACTACTTGCCAAGATGGAAACGGGATCGTGTCACCGGATACTTTGTGATCTGTGCCGACATTACGCAACTCAAGAACACAACGTTCGATCTAGAAAAAAGCCTTCAAGAACTTCGATCTACCCAATCCACGTTTGAAAATTTTGCCAGCTTCGCACACGCCGATCGGATTGCCAGTGTCGGGGCAATGGCCATTGGCTTGGCCCACGACATCAGCCAACCAATTTCATCCATAAACATTCTGGTCGACGCGCTACGAGCAACCATCAAAGACGCAGAAATTGAACCCCACGCATTGGGTTTGATTGCTGAAGTAGAACAGCAAGTCCAGTTTGCTGCTGATATCATCAATCGATTAAGAAGATTCTCTTCTAACAAGGACGCCGAACGAACCAAAACGAATTTGAACGAAGTATTGAAAGAAGCCTTAGCCATGATGAAGCCAAGGCTGTTAGCCAATGAAGTGGATCTTCAATTGAATCTTGCGGGATTTGACACGATGGCGATTGTCGACGCGATTGAAGTTCAGCAGGTTCTTGTCAATCTATTGGCCAATGCCATTGATTCGGTATCGACAATGCAAACAACGAGAACCATTCGAGTGGTTACAGGCAACGATGAGACCAATCACTTTTTTTGCAAAATCATTGATAATGGCCCTGGCGTACCTGAAGAAATGACGAGCAAACTGTTCAATGCTTTCGAATCGGGAAAGGAATCGGGCAGTGGAATTGGACTAGCCATCAGCCACAAACTGATTCAGTACAACGGTGGAAGCCTCGAACTCGAACACAGTCAAACCAATTCAATCGGTGATGCCGAAACGATTTTCGTTTGTAAGCTGCCTGTCGTTGCCGATTCGTAAATGGCGCTGGCGATTGATCCGTTT
The DNA here is from genome assembly GCA_965263475.1 of Mariniblastus sp. Classification (GTDB taxonomy): domain Bacteria; phylum Planctomycetota; class Planctomycetia; order Pirellulales; family Pirellulaceae; genus Mariniblastus. Next base: position 3,041,163 of record OZ253677.1, on the reverse strand, counting down.
GATGCTACCGGCCAAAGACTAAGAAGCAGCCCGTAGTGGAGTCCTTTGGGAAACTTCAACCGCCTCGGTTTCGACCGCGATCAACCAATCACCGTGCAAAAAGTAGGAAACCAAGCCACCGTCACCCGTGTTCAATCGCTCATCAAACCAGATTTCCCGTCGCGTGCGATAGCGCCGCATTTTGAGTTCCAATTCTATGTTGCGAGTTTTGACAACCGTTCCCAACGGGATTTTGTATTGTGTCGTATTCATGTCTCGATTATTTCGCAGACGATGACACGTTTGGTCCGTTCATAAAATTTCTGCTTCGATCCGTTCCAACAGCGATTCGGTGTGTCAATTACCTAACAAAAGATGCATCCTTCGATATAAATTTTATCCATTTAAGTCCTTCATTTTCAACGGTTTGCAACATTTACACGGAAGATTTTCGTTTTTGGAGCAATAAAAGCTCGCGCAGATCGTACTAAAGATGAGGTGTTACTGTTCAGGTAAAACCCGGCGCTTGAGTCTCTCCCAGTCTTAAGTGCACTGTTCCAGCCGGTTTCGGAAGAAGCCGGCCTTTTTTATTCCCAAAGTTTCGATAACTCGAAGACGGAAGTGCTATTCGTTTGTGCCTTCCCGACATTCGTGCTTGGTTCGTCCTAGTTAGCCAACAAACTTACGAATGGCTCAACATCCAGCAGATTCACGACACCGTCTCCATTGATATCGGCTTCGGGCTGAAACGCAGCATTGGTAATCAAGGTGACAAACGGTTGGACGTCAAGCAAATTGACAAATCCATCTGAGTTAACATCGCCCAGGAGGATAGTGGGTCGAAGAACGATATCGTTACCGTCGCCGCCAAAGTAGCTAATTACCAACTCTTGGGTTCCTCCTTCCGCAGTGAAAATCGAACCATCAGGCAGATTCGAAAACTCGCCAGCGACCGTTCCATCCGTTTCAATCACGAAGATTTCCTCGCCTGGATCCAGTTCAAAATTCTCGGGAAATCCGAACAAGACATCACCCGAAATCTGCAAATCGCCCCCAATCTGCAAACGATCAAATTGGTTGGAATTGACAACGGCCAAAGCGACAAAGGAACCCAACGCAAACTCAACGTTCCCATCAAAATGAATCGTTGTGGGTCCGCCGAGGTCGGTTTCTGGTGCGTAGAGGTTTAGAAAACGCACCGTTGAATTTGCACCAAAAAACTGGCCGCCGCCAACCACGGTATCGTTGAATGTGACGGCACCATCAACCGACACTTGGCAACTATCTGACAACTCCGCTTCGCCGTCAATGGTTGCATCGTTCAAGATCAAGTTTCCCGTACAGCAAACGCATGGCGTCGACAATACGCCGTCGACTTGCAGTTCACCGATGACGTCGATCGAGCCGCTAGTCGTCAGTTTTCCGTCGGAAGGAATAATGGTTTGTCGGTCAAACAAGCCTTCATCAGCAACAATTAAATCGGAATTCTGAGTCAACTGAATCTCGCCTCCCATCCAATCAATCGAACTATTTTCTTGAGCGCAGAGGTTGAGAAATTCTGCGATACCGCTGGACATGTCAAATTGGCTGTTGGATTGTAGTTTTAATTCTGAATCGGTATGAAAGTACCCACCGTTGACCCGCAATCTGCCTGCATCAACAACGATCGCCGTCGTCATAATTGAACCGCCTTGATCAACTTCAATAAGGCTGTTGTCGGATCGGCAGTGGATCTGATCGGCAAAAATTGAACCACCAGAACTAGCAATCAACATTCCTACTCCCTCGCCGTCAATTGTCCCCAAGTTAAACGTTGACCCCATCACTACGCCGTCGAAGCTGGCCGATACGGTTCCGGCAGCATCCGAACCGGAACCAACGTCGACGGTCGTCAGGAAAACGGCGCCGCCTGCCGAATGCAACGTTCCGTCGGTTGGCGCTCCTCCTGGAAACGTTTGACCGACAATCGTGTGACCACTCACGTTCAATGTCGCCCCGGCCCCTTGGATCATGATCGAACCGGAAGTTGGAGTATTGATGACGTTGCGACCGACAAATAGCTGACTCGCATTGATCGAGCCTCCGCCAATTGCTGAAAGGAACCCAGTATTGCCGCTACTACCGACGACTAAGATATTGGTATCGAAAGTCGTACCGGCGTTGACTTGCATGTTGCCAAAATTTCCGGTGGTTTGCAGCATTGGATTGAAGCCCCCGACTTCGACCGCCGCTACAGAAAGTCGTGTGCCGTTGTTGAAGTCTAATAGGTTCAATGTCGTAAATGACCCGGAGTTTCCAGTCGACGAACCACCGACTTCGAGGGTTGTGCTGGAAAAAACTCCTTCTGGCCGAAAATTGACCGTGGTGCCATCCAAAACGCGCATCGCACCTACTCCGAGGCCATTGAAGATGCGCAAACCACTGGAAGCTGTCGATGCGCCAGTAAACCAAATTTCATTGGCATTGTTTGGGATTCCATTTGGCGACCAGTTTCCAGCGATAGAATAAAATTGGTCATCGACGGATCCTGTCCAAGTGCGAATTTGGGCATTGGAAACTGTAAGCGTATTTGTAATGACGAGCATCATCAGAGCTGGCGTGGTGAAAAATCCAAGACGACGCGTTAAGAATCGATTCGTGTTCATAGGTTGGTGACCGCTAAAAGGTTGAACTGGCTAATACCTGTTTGGCCCGGAAGGCCATCTGTCGAATATCAGTGCGTTTTTGAAGTCGCGATTGACTCAGGAAATCGCTTTTTTTCTCGCAAACAAATCCTTTTCCGGTCGATTGACGAGGAGTGAACTTGCCAAGGAGGCAGGAACATCAAATGCGACCGCGGAAGAATGCTCATTGGCTACGCTAGAGGAGCGGAGTCTTTACATTCACTGGTCACCAATCGATTGCTCTCGAAGATTCTTCAACGTCTTTTCGAGTTGATTTTGCAATGCCTCATTGGGCTTTTCCTGCTCCGCCAATTTGGACTTGGCGGACTCCAATTGCCCGATCGCCTGATCCAGGTCGTATAAATCTTGATTTTCTGGATTCCCCAAGATTTGCGCCAGATCGAATAAATCTTGCGCCGTCGCAGAACCTGATTCGTTCAAAATCTGGAAATAGACCACCAACGAGCGGCGTAATGGAACCACAAGTTTCATCTTCGATTCTTTTTCTAGTTCGTCAGCAACGGTTTGCAACATGCCGTAGTTTCGTTTCACCAATGGATGCGTGTGCCCAAGAGCATTGTCCGTTTCTACCAGATGCTGACTGAGAATTTCTGCTGCTTCAGCAAAACGCTGCAGATTGATCAAGCACCACGCCACGTTTCCTCGCAGCACACATAAAGTGTTTGACTCAGGTGGAACATCGTTTGCGGTACTTATTTCGAACGCCAGATTTTGGAACTTGTAAGCTTGTTCAAAGTCACCTTGCATCGACGCCAGAGTTCCTAGTGCAACATTCAACGAGTTGGTGAACTGATTTTTCTCACCATATATATTGGCCCGCAGTTCCTTGGCCTTCACAAAATGTCCGCGCGCGGTATCAAATTCGCGATTCTTCGCACGGTACATACCAAGACTTTCTAGGATGTCCGCGCGAATCAAATCGGAATTGCTTTTTTCAGCCGCTGGCAACATTTTTTCTGCGAGACGCAGTGCTTTGTCGTCGTGTTCCCCAGTTCGGAAGTAGGCAAATGCCAAATTTGCCTGGGTCGTCAACAACGCGAAATCCTGTGGACCTTTGGTTGCCTCTTGAATACGGATTGATCTTTCGAACAAATCAATGGATTCAGAGATCCGACCTTGGTTGTAAAAAACCTGGGCCAACGCACTTTCGGCCAGTGCGACCTCATAATGATCTTTGCCGTAGTTCGCGATCCGATCGTTCACTAACGCAGAGCCAAATTGTTCCGCCTCTTGCAGACGGCCCAGCTTGCCGTACTCCGTGGTCAGCAAAAACAATACTTCTTTTCGTACATCGGCAAAATAACTTGGCAAACCACTTCGATCTTGCAACAACTTATAGCTGCGTTCGAGATGAGGTATGGCTTGCACGCGAAGGCCAAGCGCGGTGTACGTCGCACCAATCGTTTGGCGAACGGCTGCTTCGACTAGCGGCTTGTCTGCAAATTTTCCCCCAGGTTCCGCGGCGATTTTTATGTTCTTGGCGGCCTGATCCAACACATCGCGCACCAGCACATCCTTGCCGGAAAGCTGTGCGATTCCCGGTGAGGTAGCGTCTAGCAAATCTTCGTTCAAGAATTGAATAATGGCATTGGCGACCCGCGTTTGCCGTTCGGCGTCTTTCGACTTTTGCAGGGCGAGGTCTGCATTCTGTTGCGACTGTTTTCGCAACTCTGCTTCGTTTAACAAAGACTCTTCTAACTGGTTATTGGCACCGATGGCTTTCATCAAACCAAAAGATGTGCCAACGACACCGGCCACCAGCAGCGTCAACATGGTCGCGGCAACAGCGAATAGCGTGCGGTTGCGACGCACCCATCTTCCAAACCGCCGACGATGGCTCGGAGGCGAAGCCAGTACCGGTTCGAGATTCAAAAATCGTTGCAGATCGTCGGCAAACGCGACGGCTGTTTCATAGCGACACTCCCGATCCTTTTCGAGCGATTTCATCACGATCCAATCCAAATCGCCTTGCAAGGCCCGTCGCAATTTTTTCAGGTCGGTCGCTCGGGAATCGCTAACCGCAGTTGCCGACTCGCCAAGCGTACTGATCTTGGTACTTGGCTTGGGAGGCTCTTCTTCACAAATGATTCTGCGAACTTCATTGTCGGCTGCTTTCAACAGCCGTTCTCGATCAAACGGAGTAACGCCCGTCAGCAACTCGTATAATAGTACGCCTAACGAGTAGATATCGGTTCGCGTGTCCAGTCCGTCACATTGCTCGGCATCCGCTTGTTCCGGACTCATGTACAGTGGCGTGCCGATAATTTGAGCGACTTGAGTAACGATGTCACGATCTTTTCGGTCTTGGTCCAAAGCCTTGGCGATACCGAAATCGATAATTTTTGGTCTGGGTATTCCATCGACCAATCGAACCAGAATGTTACTTGGCTTGATATCGCGGTGAATCACAGATTTAGAATGTGCGTGTTGAATCGCCTTGCAAACATCGATGAACAGCCCCAACCTTTGTTTCATCGTCAATTGTCTGACATCGCAAAACTCTGTGATCGGCATCCCATCCACCAGCTCCATAACGAAGAATGGGCGTCCATTGGTGGCTTGACCGGCTTCAAGAACTTTCGCGACAAACGGGTGGTCCATTGAGGCAAGCGTTCGTTGTTCCGTTTGAAATCTGGCGACAACCTCTTTGGTATCCAAACCTGCTTTGATGATTTTGATCGCTACTTGACGTTCGATCGGCTCTTTTTGGACGGCACGAAAAACCACGCCCATGCCACCTTCTCCCAGTGGCTCTTTCAGTTCATAGGGGCCGACCTTGGAACCCGATCGCAGTGTCGTCTGGTCGTCTAAAGCGCTGACAACGGCAGAAACGGACATAAAGTCAGCGTCACTCTCGTGCAGATCCAACAGTTCTTCAACTGCCGATTTAAGTTTTGGATCATTCGCGCATGCGCTTGCTAAATATTCCTGACGTTGCTCTTTTGGCAATTCCAGTGCAGTCAAAAAAACTTCTTGCTCGTTCATATCAGCATTTTCGTACTTGCATGAGTTTTGGCTGGCTCATCGCCATTGGCAGTGCGTCAACCAGTTCGAAAATGACTCACCATTTATCTGTTATTCTTTTCTGATGTCCCGGTGCAGCCAGGCACGAGCGTAGGCCCAGTTTCGATCGGCGGTTGCCTTCGAAACGCCCAGCGCGATCGCGGCATCTTTGGAAGTTAGTCCGGCAAAGTACCGCAGCTCGACCAGCCTCGCCATTTCCGGGTTCTCGTCTTCGAGTCGACCCAGAGAATCATGTACCGCCATCACTTCTTCATCCCAGCCTTCGGATCCGAATTGGCTTTCCCGAAATTCGACTTTGACATGATGTCCTCCCCGTTTGAGACGGTTTTTCTTCCGTACATTTTCGATGACAATTCGGCGCATTGCCTGGGCAGCAGCACCAAAAAAATGCCCCCGGCCATTCCACTCCTGCTCCGCGTCATTCCCAACCAACCGAACAAAAGCTTCGTGCACCAGGTCGGTCGCCCCCAATGTTTGGGCAGGTTCGTTTGCCAAACGTGACGCCGCCAATTTCCGAAGCTCTTCGTAAACAATCGGCAACAACTCATCCGCCGATGATTCGCCGTGTTCCAATGAATTCAGAATTTGCGTTACATCATTCATTTTCTTGGCCCGCCAGTTTTCCTATCGCTCGGACAAACATCTTCCATGGTATCAAAATTGACGGCTGGTAGGCGACGTTTCGATATCGTACTGGTCGCCGACCCAAAGAACGAAACGCTTAGGGCCTACCGAAGCAAATCGGAAATCCAGGTCTTACACTCCGGTGAGACGTTTGAAAGTGGAGATGTTTGCAAAAACTGGCAGTTATCGGTAAACGAAGTGTTCAAGATACGGGAATAAGAGTGAGCCTGTTCTTTATTCAAAAGTAGCGGAACCACGACGGATGCCCGCCAAAGCACCCTCGGCAGGATTCGAACCTGCGACCTACTGATTAGAAGTCAGTTGCTCTATCCAGCTGAGCTACGAGGGCATGAATTGAACATTTTGCACGATTGGTGCGTAATTCGCGAGTGCATTATTGGATCCTTTTTTGGGATCTCACCCGGCTAACGGTCGCTTAACCAATACTGAAGTTCATTCAATTTCGGTCGACAACCCAGGCCGTCAATCCCGTGTTTTCGACTGCAGAATCCACCTTGCTCGGGGACTTTAATGTCTTCTATACTCCTCCGAATTTTCGATTCCCTATTTTGACCCTCCCCCATATCAAGGTCGAGGTAATCCATGATTGCCGATTTTTCATCTCAGCGGACCATCGCCTATTGCGCCGTGTTGTTCTGTTTCGTGCCGGGCACTATTTGTACCGCACAATCTGGACAAGTTATCCCAAGCAATGGTTCAAGTCGGATTACGCAAAGTAACTTAACACGCTCCAACCCGGCACCTTGGCGGCCTCAGGTTGGCACGATCGCCAGACAGGCCCAGTCGACGCCCGGCACCATCCCCCCCCGGCAGTCGCTGCAAAACCCGCAGCAACGATTGCCGATACCAAATTCACCGCAAAGCAACTCACGCGTTCCGCAAAACAACTCCACCGCACCAACCGGTATCAACCTACAGACTGGCTCGTCGACATTGCCATCGGCGGGCCTAGCGCTTCCCAATACCCCGCTATCCAACGTCCAATCGCCGGCAACGGTAAACAACAACCGTAGCAGTGCTGGGGCAACGGGCCGGTCCACCACTGATGGACAGTTTGTGGAGCCCAATGAGCAACCTTTGCCGCGCGGCGTGATCACCCGCGTCACCAAATCGATGACACGACTGCCCAACGACGCTGGGCAAGTTTGGCGCGAATACGATATTTCACCGTACACTTCTCGAGTGATAGGCATTCCAGATCCTCAACAAGCTATTTTAGATTGGGTTCTCAAAGAAACGGGTACGGAAATGTGGTTCAATCAACCGCTGGGAATTCTGAACGCGGATAGGAACCAACTGCGCGTCTACCATACGCCCGAAATCCAGGAACGTGTACATCGAATCGTCGATCGTTTTGTTCACACCAAGGGACAAATTCAAAATATCGAAGTATCATTGGTCACCATTGGCAAACCCAACTGGCGCTCGTCCGCTTACCCCATTCTTCAACCCATTGATGTTCAATCGCCAGGTGTAGAGGCTTGGATGGTCACCAAAGAAAACGCAGCGTTGCTACGAGCTTCTTTAGCGCGGCGCGGCGACTACAAGGACCATGGTACCGGAAGAATCGCCACCAACGACGGCCAGTCCGTAGTCCTTCGCAACACCCGACCCGTTCAATTTATTCGAAATTTTCGCTGGACTGGCAATCAGATCCCTCCGTATCAACCTCTGATTACTACGATTGATGAGGGCTACACATTGGAAATCAGCAGTTTGACTTCGCTGGATGGAAACACCATCGAGGCCGCCGTCGCTTGCCACGTCGACCAAGTCGAAAAACTGAACACAGTCAAAGTCGATGTGCCTGGCTCGATCGGAGCGACGACGGAAAAGATCAGTCTGCAAATTCCCCAGTTGGTAAGTTGGCGTTTGAAAGAACGTTTCCGTTGGCAAAACGATCAAGTTTTGCTCTTAAGTTGCGGCGTCGTTGCCACTCCGGGCCCCCAAAACAGCCTGCCGGTCAACCTACCCAATTTCTTGGGCAGCAACCGGCAAAGGGCCGACGCTCTGTTGTTTATTGAATATCGTGGTCCTGAACTCGAAACCGGAAACCCTGCCAATACCGCCAGAAACCGAACGGTTCCGGTAGATCCCAGGCGATAACGAACTTCGTATTGGTTTTCGCTACGCACCAAAACACGATATGGTCGGACTTGAAGTCGCCTATACCGCGATTTCCCGCGCCTTTAAAATACGCATTGCGTTTTTAAGAGACCGAATCACTCCGATTTCTAATTAGTTGAATTAAAAATAATGGCTCAAAACAATCGCCGTGTCGTGATCACTGGAATGGGGGTGATCTGCCCGTTAGGAAATTCTCCGGAGACATTGTGGAGTGCATTGAGCGCGGGCGAAAGTGGCATTGAATTTTTGAAACGAATTCCAGATGTTCACTTGCCGTCAAAGATTGGTGGTGAGGCCCGATTTTTCAACGGGGACATCGACGATTTTGGTGAGCTAGAAAAGAAGCTGAAACGCAACGTCAAAAAAGGCCTCAAATTGATGTGTCGTGAGATCGAAATGGGCGTGGCGTCGGCCCAATTGGCGATCGCAAATGCTGGCTTATCTCCTGAAGTCTACGACCCCGTTCGCATTGGAACGATGTTTGGTTGCGACTACATCATTACCGAACCAAGTGAATTTACAACTGGCGTGAAGAACTGTGTTCCCGACGGAAGCTTCGATTTTTCTTTGTGGGGAGAAAACGGTTTGAGTCAAGTCGAGCCGCTGTGGTTGCTAAAGTACTTACCAAATATGCCAGCGAGCCACGTCGCGATTTACAATGATCTTCGCGGTCCCAGCAACTCTCTGACCGTTCGCGAGGCCTCGGCCAATATCGCCATCGCCGAAGCGACGACAATTTTGAAACGAGGAATCGCCGACTACATGGTTGTCGGTGCGACCGGTTCTCGCATTCATCCTTTGCGAAGTGTTCACGTGGCACTCCAAGAACAACTCGCGCAATTCAGCAACCATGGCGAGTCACTAACGCCGGCCCAATTAAGCCGACCGTTTGATGCCAAACGACAAGGCATGGTAATGGGGGAAGGCGCTGGAACCATTATCTTGGAAGATTACGACAATGCGAAAAAGCGGGGTGCCAAGATTTTGGCAGAAGTCATTGGCTACGGTTCTTCAACGGTTGCCAATCGCCAATATGTCGCCGATTATAAACAAGCCATTGCTAACGTCATCCTGGGTAGCCTCGAATCGGGTCAGACAATCGCCGAGCAAATTGGCCATGTGAATTCTCACGGTTTGAGTACCATTCGTTGTGATCGAGAGGAAGCGCAGGCCATTGCGGAAACGCTAGGAGACCAAGTTCCAGTAGTCGCTGCCAAGAGTTGCATGGGTAATTTGGGAGCTGGCAGTGGAATGGTCGAACTTGTTGCATCGGTCATGGCGCTCGAGGCAAACCACTTGTTTCCAACATTGAATTACGATCAACCCGATCCCGAGTGCCCGGTCAACGTGGTCCGCGACCGAAACGTATCGCCTGGCGATGCCTTTGTCAATTTGAATATCACACCTCAAGGTCAAGCGAGCAGCGTTCTGGTTCGGCGATTCCCTGAGACGTAATGATTGTCATAATCGGCATACGTAGTGCAGCAAAACCGATTCGACGGTCTCTCCAAAATTTCCACTCAAAGCCGAGTGAAAAGCGCGTTCCGGGAACCTATCTTTGCGAAATAAATCCGTCCTGTGCATCGTTGCCTTCGACGGTCGCGTCCGTAGCGAACGGTTTGCCACAAATCGCGCTGCATTTTGACGAAATTCGCGCTCGTTTTCACAGGCTGCTTGGTACCTTGGCCGATCAAAAACAGAAAATTCGCTCGTACGACTCTTATCCTCAGCTGGTGCTTAAGCTTTGCGATTCGTTGGCGATCGTACTTGGCTTGATTATTCTTTTGTTGTTGGCTCCCAATTCGAACAGCCGTTCAACGATCATTGTAGGATTGCTTGCCATTGGTATTTTTGGCTGGACCGCAGAACTGTTGGGCGTGTATCGCAATTGGCGGGGCATCGCTTTTGCACGCGAAGCAACTTGCACGACCATCGCTTGGGTGCTGACCTTCATCGCGCTGGCGGCCATTGGCCGATTCACTGAATATTCTTCAGAGATCCATGGTTCGGGGCTGCTATTCTGGACGTTGGCTAGCCCATTAATCTCACTGTTGTTTCGTTGGATATTTCGTTTAGCGACCAAATGGATGATCCGTCGAGGAATTCGGACACGCAAGTTTGCGATCCTCGGACTCAACCCACTTGGCGAACAGCTATATGAATCCATCGCAAATTCACCTGATCTGGGCTATGAATTCGTAGGCTATTTTGATGACCGAGATGATCGCCGAGACGACGCAACCGGTCAGAAGATCGGTCGCACGAGTGAATTGGTAGAACAAACGAAAAAAGGGGATGTCCAAGCTGTTTTTATTACCATTCCGATGCGGGCAGAAGAACGCATTCGAGATTTCATTACCGAGTTAAGCGATACAACGGCGTCGGTTTACATAGTTCCAGACCTGTTTGTATTCCAACTGCTGCACTCGCGGTGGAGCGAATTCCAAGGACTGCCCGTCGTCAGTATCTTTGAGAATCCGTTCTATGGGATCGATGGGGCGCTCAAACGCAGCGTGGATGTTGTTTTGGCCGGCCTGTTTTTGCTAATTGGATTTGTGCCAATGGCAATTATTGGCCTGTTGGTGAAGTTGTCGTCCCCAGGCCCCGTGTTCTTTCGGCAGAGTCGCTACGGCCTGGACGGTCGCGAAATTAAAGTTTGGAAGTTTCGCACAATGACCTGTTGCGACGACGGCGCGAACGTTAAACAAGCGACGGCCAACGACAGCCGAGTTACCAAAATCGGCGCGATATTGCGGAAAACATCGCTCGATGAAACACCACAACTGATCAACGTGCTGTTGGGCAATATGTCGTTGGTTGGTCCGAGACCCCACGCGACAGCGCACAACGAATACTATCGAAAAGAAATCGAAGGCTACATGCTACGCCACAAAGTAAAACCAGGGATCACGGGCTTAGCTCAAGTCAAAGGTTATCGCGGCGAAACTGAAACGCTCGACAAGATGGAAAAACGAGTTTTCTTCGACCATCAATACATTCGCAGCTGGTCCATCTGGCTAGATGTCAAGATCCTGTTTCAAACCATTGGCATCGTGTTCCGACAACAAAATGCTTACTAATTGAAACCGAGAATTCGTCCTGTTGGGCAACGATTCCGTCCAACTACTCAATGCTATTGGCCGGGCTTTTTGCACATATCGCGAATCGAGTTCGCGAGGTCGGTCAAACTATGGTCTATCTGACTGGATTCCTGTACAGATGGCTCTTCCGCGTCTGGGTTATTTAACACTTCAGAAAGCGTTTTTTTCCGCTTGTTGTCGGGTTCGCTTTTCTTGGCTTGACCTTTGCCAGATAGTTGATCTTTCAACATTCTAAGATCAACCGTGGTTGCCGTTGGTCGATTATCGGGTTGTGTTTGACCTGTACTGGGTTCCGTCTCGTATCCGCTGACTGTTGTCTCGGATGAGCTTGGTATCGACGTGTTCAACGGCAAACCGGTTGGCTCCGATTCGACACTCGAATTTTCAAATGCCGACGGCGACTCTAGCGAGTCTTCAGTTTCAATTATCGTCTCAATGGGCACATCAAATTCGTCGGTGATGATGATTTCGTTTTGGTCCAGCTGGTTAACTTTTTCCACGAGCTCGCCCGTATCAGATTGCCCAATCCGCAATTTTGCCAAGTCACTTTCGGACAAGACATAGTCTTCGGTCAACATGTACTCAAGATCGGAATCATCAACGTCAACCGAATCCGACGCCTCAGTCTCATCCTGTGTTTTCGGTTCTGAGTCCTGTTGCTTCTTGACAGCCCCAATCAATGGTGCCTCTTGAACAATCCTTGCTTTCAAATCTTCTAAGAACGCATCCGAATCGACTCCCGTTTCGCTGGTTTCTAGTTGCGATTCAATGGGCGACGGAATTGCGATTTGAGGATCCGTATTTGGGTTTTCTACAGCCGGTACCTGAATGGAGGCGAGCGGCTCTGGATTCAGTGGACGGGGACTTGAGACTACGTTTGGTTCATCCGAGAAGTACGCGGGCATTTCGAAGTCATCGTCGCTGAGCGACTTGATCGCGTCTTCAATCATTTCCGATTCGGAACGAATGTCATGATGATGACCAATATCGCCAAGCTCTACCGACAAACTTCCCAAATCTGAAGGGCCGACGATTTCGTGTTGTTGCAATGGCTCGCCAGCATGAGCAACTTCGCCTGTCTGGTCTATCCCTTCATCAAGTTTCTCTTCATCAAGTTTCTCTTCGTTCAATTCGCTATCCAGCGGCACCTGCGTTGGATCCAGTGTTGGTGTTTGCGTCGCCTTGATTTCAGGGGGAACGAATTCCGGTATTGCGACGGATTCCGGTTCTAGAACTTCCTCTTGAGGTGTTGGTTCTGGGGCCGGTTCAGCAGGAGGTAAGGGTTCAGCCGCGTTTTCTGAAACTGTATTCTTGGCTTGGATGATTTCCGAGATTGACCTTGAGCCACGGGTGCGTTTTGTCTCAGGTAGGGGATTAACTGGCTCCGATCCCGATTCGGTCGTGTTTCGAATAGGTCCCTCCCGCAAATCAGTGACGTCGCCACTACCGGCCGGGGTCAACATCGCACCGTTGACAGGTACGACGAACATGACAAGTCCGAAACCAATGAACAAACCGGCTGCCATCCCGCCGAAAACGATCATCTTGTTGGATGGACCATCGGCGTAAATATCCGTTTGAGGTTCGTCGATACGGGCGATCAAACTGACGTTTTCTGCGGCCCCACCAAGAGACTCGATTTCCGCCAAGCTGGCCTGTGCTTTACCGTTGATTTCACGTTTTTTGCCGACTTCGGCTTTGAGTGTTTCATAGTCCACACGCATACTGGACAATTCGCCCAACCGTAACTTCTTTTCATTGATCTGATTCGTCAGCTCCTGATACTTGCGCTCACGATTTTCTAATTGAGAATTCAATGACGCTTGCGCTCGGAACAGCTTGTCTTTAAACCGTTGCTTGAGGTCTTCTACTTCGAATGCAGCCTCCCGGACACTGGGATGACTCGATGTAAAACGACTGCGAATCCTTGAATGCTTCAACGTTGCATCGTTTAAACCCTTGGCTAAATCCGCGAGCGTGGGTTGCAATTCCAGCAGCTCTTGGGGCACCTCTTGAAGTGAATCGGGCCTGCCATTGACCTCGTTTAAAATCTCGACCTGTTTTTTTACGTCTTGCAGGCTCGACCAAGCACGTCGCTGTTCCAGGTTTAACGTGCCCAGTTCCGACTGCAGATTATTGGTGCCGGCCTGACTGTCGTTCAAGCTGATCAAAGTACTTAGGTCAACGCCTACTTTCTTCTCGAAGCTTTTCAGTCGGGCGGCAGCTTCCAGATAAGAACGAGATGCAATACTGGCCGCTTGATTCAATTCTTGCCGCATGCTTTTGAATTGGCGACTGCGAAGATCGCGCAGACTGTTCTCGATCTCATCTAGCATAAATCGGATAAATTCACCGGACCGATCTCTCGTTTTTTCGCTGACGGACAAGACAATCGCTTCTGTCTGACCAAACTCCGCACCATTGGGAGCGCTGATTTGTACTTCCCCTTGGATAGTGGAGATGTTTTCATCGCCCAACCAGGCCTCTTGCGAAGTCATTGCCGGCGCACCCAATTTTTCCAATGCCGCGCGAATCACTTGCGGGCGCCGAGAGATCTCCAGGATTGTCTCTTGCGCCGATTTCATTGAGTCGAGAGAGTCAAAACGTCCTGGTTTATAAAACGTTCCAACCAAGTCATCGCGAACCACTAACGTTTGCCGCGAGGTATAACTTTTGGTCCCCAGCAGCGCATAACCTACAGAGAACACCGTACATACAACCGTCGGCACCAACCACCAGTTTCGGTACCGAATCAGCGAATCAATTATTTGGCCAGCTGGTGTTGAGCTCGAATCCATCTCTTACTCGCGAAGCAAAAGTCATCCAAAGTGGGGGGTACCCATACTTTCTTTATTTCGTTTCGCAGCAATCAGGAACTGTATCGCCGTTTTCCAAGGCAACCTATTTCGATGCGTCCGACGAAGCATCTCTAGAACATTAATCTTGATCCAACCAACTGATAGGCTTTCGTTGATGCCACGAACCAGATTTTTCGGCAAACTCGAACCGTTTGCGGGTACGCATGACCGGCAAAACACCAAATTTTTGCCAGGACGTTAAACTTCGATCGACTGATTGTCGAAAGCCACCTGCATCGCTGGGAAGATCGATGCGACCGAGTCGACGTCAATCCATTCGCTATTTTCGTCCATCGGATTGATGTGGACGAGGAAAACGTTGCCAACTTCCGCTCGTTTTGCCACTTGAGCAACCGGCGTCAAACAGCTGTGACCAGTCAATTCGCCTCGATCTTCCCAGCCGTCGGGGAAGTAACATTCGTGAATTAACGTGTCAACGCCACGAATGAAATCGACATACGGTGCGTCCGCGTCCGCCACCGTATCGGTTATGTACGCTAAACTGCGGTCTTGCCAATCAATGCGAAAACCGATGCTTCCACCAGGATGTTTCAATGGCACGGTCGTCATTTTTGAACCATCGGCAAGCGTGATGGGGCCGTCAGTAATCGGCCGCATCTCCATCTCGGGAAGCACCGGAAACAGATCTTTGTGAAACAAATGATCTCTGACTGCTGCGATTTTGGATTCCTCAAGATGGACAGATACTTTCGCATCCTTGTCGTAAAGAATGTCGAACAGGAACGTCAGTCCAACCACATGATCCAAATGAGCATGTGACAGAAAGATATGTAACTCGTCAGTTGCGATTAGGTTTCGTGCGCGATAGATACCGGTACCGGCGTCAAGAATCACACCAATTTCTGGCAACATGAAACACGCCGTCTGACGTGAATTATTCGGATGATAGCCGGTGGTGCCGAGAAAATGTAACTTCACAATGCGTTCGATTTCTGCCGGATCAAAAAGCGTTATTCTAAATCTGAATGCGACCTAAGTTAACTTCAATCACCACTTTTGGTTTTAAAATGTCACAAAAACACTATCCAGGCAATCGCTCGACACTATTTCTTATCGTCGCCAAACAATTTTTTAAATCCATTTCGTAGTTCGTTCTGCACTTTGTCTTCAAACTGCGTCTTGATTTTGTCGTTGACGGTATTTTGGATTTGATTCAGCTCGTTTCGGATTCGACCGCCGACTTTTTCCTGAAACTGTCCAACTTCTTGATTGATCTTTTCATTGACCACGCCCCTGGCTGTTTCAGCCAACATCCGTTGGGTCGTTTGCAATACACCGCGACGATCCATTTGCGGTTTTGAGAGCGTACCCGAAATCGGAATGGAAATGCTTTTACCCGCCAGCGATGACAATACGCGATCACCTTCAACCCAGTCGCTAAGGATGGGAATCTCGGCTACCAGTTGCAGTGATTGGTCGAAACCAACGCTGCCCGACGTTCGCACGATGAAGTCTTTGAACTTCATTTCAAACCCTTCATGAATCACGTGTCCATCGCGGATCATGAACGGCAAGCGATGGGGCTCCAATTGAATCCAAGTCGATCGAGAAGCTTTGGGGGAAGCAGCGGGTTTCAAAATGCTCCGAACTTGATCGACCAACGGAATCAATTGCTGGGCCAATGGGCCTGGTCCAATTGTTAGATTTTGAAGATGCAATTCACCCTGAGCTGACGCTTGGTTCGGATCGAATACTGGAATTGCTGCTCCATCCAAAGTCGCGGACACCTGACCTTCGGCTGAAGTCGCGTCGGCAATCAATGGAGCGGCAAACTTCAGCCACGTCCGACTGTCCTCAACCGTAACATTCCAACGATCCAACAATTGGCCTTTTTGCAGGTAAACCACCGGTTCATTTTGCCGTAAATCGACAATCGGTTGCGACGCCAGGAGTTGATCGATGATGGATTTCTTTTTGGCTGAAGCAAATGTTGCTAACGATTGATCGAGCCTCAAATCGAACTGCGGGGCTCCCATTGGGACACCAAGCAAGGACACATGCTTAATCTGTACGCTGGTTTCGCCAGTCAGCTGCCGTGGAATCCAGGCATAATTTCCGGTCGAGTCATAGAGTGGGCCCTTGATCTTCAGGGGCTGCCAAGTTTCGCCTGTTAGCACGACGGCATTGCCGAAGGAATCACGCAACATTTGATTCACGGCTTTCCAGTCAGCCATCCATCGGCCATGCAAATTCGCGCGCATCGTCGATGCCAATTCATTGATCCTGCCACTCAATTGCACATTGGCCAAATGCGATTCGAGGGAAGCGTTCTTGATTTGCAGACCATTAAAATCGTCGGATAACCAAAACTTAGTTGTCAGCCGCGCGTTTGCTTCTCTCCAAAACTCCACGAAAGCTTGTTGCTGTGAAACCGTTTGAACGCCTGGTCGAGCCGGCTGGGCCGCAGCGGGCTGAACAAAAACCAGCTCTTTGACCTTGGCGGCAAGCTGCCCACCCAATCGGTCGGTTTGCGAACTGAACGTTACCGTACCATTGGCGATCCCATCCCATCGCACGGAATCTCCTGGCATCGAGAATCCAATCCATTGAGACATACGGTTGGCATTGCCACGGAACACTACTGCGCCATCGGCCAATATTTTTTCCTTCAACTTGAACCGCAACTGCTTCGTGTTAAGGGCAACGGTCGAGCAATTCAATTTGCTTTGTGTGAAATACAAATCGCCATCATCAAACTGATACTTTAAATTGGCGCGCCCGCTGATTCGAGGCTCACGGATTTGCAGCGTGAACCCGTCGAACCCAAAATTCGCAGCTTGAAATTGGATTTGGTTTAATCGGAACGATTGCGGATTGACCGTCAACATAAATTTGCTTTCCAGCTCTCCAGTGCACGCGAATTCAGGAAACTCGGCCACGCTGCGAGCCTGTTTCAGGTACTTCTCAATCGGACCGTTGGCGACACAATTGAATTGATATTTCCAATCGGATGAAAGGCTGGCAATGGGAATTGCCAATTCGGCGTTAAAGCTTTGGTCGCCGGCTTGAATGTTGAGGGCACTTTTGTTGACCGCCAAGTTATTCGTCATGCGATTGAAAACGCATGTACTTTTCAATGTCAGCTGGACTTGTGGTTCTCTCCAAGTGTTCCCTGGCGCAATACTTACCATTGGCTCTACCAACGAAAAATTTCCGTTGAGCTCGATGGGAAATTCAGCAGTGTCGCCCTTCGCAGCAGACACCATGTCCCAGACCAGCTCGCCCTGGGTCGAACCAGCCAGTTGAAATTCGCCGATATCGACCAGTTGCCCAACTTGGTTCAATAACTTGGCAAGATCGCCTTCAATTCCAACTTTCCCATGTTCGATCGAAGCGTTTCCCGCCAAAGATAAAAACTCAGATTTGAGTTGTAAATCTTCCAGAACGAGTTGGCCATTTTTATTGGCAGCAACGGCAACCGCACGCAAGGGTTGGTTCCATGTAAAAGATTCTCCGTTGTGTTTGAATCGAAAATTCGTTGTCTCCGCGTTGACAACCATCCGATTGCTTCTGCCTTCGACGCGGGTTCCCATTGTCCATTTGAACAACCCGCCTTCAATTTGAACATTTTCCCGAATGTGCATCGTCTCGGGCAACATGGTTAAGCATTGCGCCAAATCGACTTCACCGTCCAAGCGGAAAGGTTCCCTTGGAATTTCGGCGGTCGAACCGAGCTTGGTGAGTTGTTCAAAATCAAACTTCCCATCCGCGTGAATCTTCGCGAATTCTGAATCCGCCTTGAACTGATCCGCGATCGCCGAACGCGAATTCAACTCGAGTCGGCCCGTCGCATTGAGTTTTTGAGCAACGAGTTGGTCACGTCCTAAATAATCCGGAGCAACCAACGCGACTCGGCGGGCGTGGAAGGTTTCAAGTTGGGTTTCGAACTTTCCGGTCGCCAAATCTAAATCGATTTCGACATCGGCATTTAGGATTCCGGAACAATTGGCTGGCCCAAGAATACGTGTCAACACTGGGGCCAACGCCTCTAGTGGCAACTGATCCGATTGCAAGTTTGCTTCGATATGGTTTGAAGCCAGTGCTCGACTGCCTCGATCGATCAAGAATTTCGCTGAAACGCGCCCGGCATGTTCTGACTGGGTCGAACATTGAAACTGAATTTCACCGGCAAGTGGTCCCTCAGCCTGCGCCGTTCGGATGTTGGCGTTGATGTCTTGGAATAAACTGGAACCGGAAAGCAAATCGGATTGAACACGAATCGTGCCATCGACAATTTGACATTCCATTTTCGGTAGTGACGACGACGCGTTCGCTTCATCCGCTTGCAAATATTGAACCAACACATCTTCCAGGTTGCTGCCGTCGGTTCTTAAACTCAAATCGAGTGTTGGTTGTTCGATGGCAACCGTCCCAACATCGCCTCCGAGCAGAAACGACAGCAAAGATTGAGAGGTGCGAACCGTTTGGATCGAAACCACTTCTTGGCGATCGTTTGAATATAGCTGAAGATTGCTAATGACTATCGGAGACAACCAACCGGCCGAAACGCTGCCAACTTCGATTTCCCCGTTGATGTCTCGGGTCGAATAGTCAAGGATGACGTTGCGGAGCGGAGATTTGACCACGATGACAGGTAAAAAGAAAACGCCCAGTGCCATTATCAACAAGAATGCCGAAAGCAAAAACCGTCGGCTGCGAGAACGATTTTCAACGAAAGTGCTGGCCGAGTTTTTCGAATTTTGATTGGACATGAAGACTCCGTAGATTTTGGGGGGTGGAGTCTAGAAAATTCGAAATGGCGGTGACTAGGCCAAGTTGCTTATTCTGAGGCTAAAGCTGCGTTTAGTTTGGATTTGCTAGCGATACAATGGAAAAGACAAACAAAAAGGGCTGGTTAATTTCAACCAGCCCTTCTGTATCGTATCAGCTGGTATTTCAGCTGTTGATCTACTTCGTTAAGTGGTTTTTTAATTTAAAAGTGCAATTATCTCACACTAGTTTTCAACCTTCGACCACTCGCCCAGTTTATGGCTGGTATCGTTCTTGTAATCTGCCAAGGCTTTGTCTAGATCTAGACCACTTTTTGCCTTGAAAGAAACGACTCGGTTACTTGTGTCGGTATCAATGGTATCTTTGTCGATACCGTCAACCTCAGCCAATGCAGCCCGGACCGGACCGGCACAGCCGCCTCAAGTCATGTGAGGAACGTTTAGAGAAACGAGTTGGAACTCACCATTGCCAGCATCGGTCGATGCGTTATCGGCAGAACCTTCATTTGAGTCCTCTGAAGAATCATCGCTAGATTCTCCTGAACCCTCGCTGCTTCCACCTTCTTCAGAAGATGACGAAGAGGAAGAAGATTCGCCACCACCACCAGCTGTGTCACCACAACCGGTAAAAATTAGCCCAGCCACCATGAATAGGCTAAGCACCCAGTACTTTTGTACAGTCTTCATAAAATTCTCCAAAAATCTTTCGTTTAAACGAAAAGAAACGCGTTACCTACATCATAACGAAATTCAATCGAAAATCTTCTGATGCGGAGCAGACTCGCGACAATATTCGCATGTTTTAACGAAATTTTGGTAGAAAAATTCACTTATTTTAACTCTTTCCACCCAGTTTATCGCTATTGCAGCAATCGTTTGTGCCTTTATGCGCTATGCCAAATTTAAAAATTCGTCATTTCGTAACTTTCGATTTCACCTTTGTCTCCGTAGTGAGCACAATCTGAATAACCAGATTGAATATCAATCCAGTCTTGAAACTGTCACCGTTAACGCCCATGCTCGATGAAAGTGCTGTGGATTTGTGCACTGCAAATCCGCTTTTCAGGCAGAATCACCAACGTTGGTCGAAATCTGAGGTGCGCCCCTTTGAACAACCAGAAACGAGTTGCCATTGTCGGAGCCGGAGTTTCTGGACTCACCGCCGCATTCGCGCTGCAAAATAAAAATGTTCGTGTCACACTGTTTGAGGCCGCCGATTCTCCAGGCGGTGTCCTGAGTACTGAAAACCGAGACGACTTCTTAATAGAACACAGCGCGGACATGTTCGTCACGGACCCGAGTTCGGCGATCCAGCTATGCGAACAAATCGGCTTTGCAGACCAATTGATCCCAACCATTCCCGAGAATCGTTTCTCAAGTATCGTCCGCGAAGGCAAACTCTGCCGCACACCGGCGGGGTTTTCACTGCTTGCCCCTAACCGACTCGATTCGATCATGACTTCTCCCTTGCTAAGTTCCTGGGGAAAGCTGCGTTTCTTGATGGAGTATTTTCATCGCAAGACAAATTCTACCCAAGACGAAAGCTTGAAAACGTTTACGACCCGCCATTTTGGCCGACAAGTATTTGAACGTATCGTTCAACCGCTCGTCTCCGGAATCTATTCGGCCAATGCCGAAGTGCTTAGCGTCCGGGCGACTTTGGAGCGATTCGTGAGGATGGAACAACAATTCGGTAGCTTGATCAAGGCGGCCCGACAAAAAAATCGCCATCGTTCGGAAGAGCAAGAATCGAGTGGCGCCCGCTATGGTATGTTTGTAACACCTCAAAATGGATTCGGTTCACTCATTCGTGCACTGATCGACGCCATTCCAAACGTCCAACTTCAAACCAGCCAACCTATCGACCAAGTCAAACGGACCCGTCAAAACTGGGCGCTCAGTTTTGCCAACAAAACCAATGACTATGATGCAGTCATTTTGTCGACTCCAGCGAAAGTAGCGGCTCGCTTGGTGGCTTCAGAAGATGAATCACTGGCACAACAACTTTCAGCGATTCAATATGGATCGATGATTGTGATTGCCGTCATTTGCCAAGACCATCATTTTGTAGGACCACCTGAAGGATTTGGCTTTGTCGTTCCGGAAATCGAAAATCGAAGAATCATTGCTTGTAGTTTCTCAAGCAATAAGTTCCCCAATCGCGCGCCATCGGGACACCACGTCATTCGTGTGTTCATCGGCGGCAAGGCCGCACAGCAATTAAAAGATGCGAGTGATGAAACGTTAATCAACATCGTCGACGAAGAATTGAGCGAGCTGATCAGTTTCACTACCGATGAAAACGTGCGCTATCGGGTGCTTCGTTGGAACGACCGGATGCCCCAATACACCGTCGGGCACCTGGAACGCATCGACCAAATCCAGCAAACCATCTCCAAACTTCCAGCACTTGAAATCGCGGGCAGTTCGTATTTTGGGGTTGGCATCCCCGCTTGCATTCAAAGTGGTCTCGACGCCGCGTCACGAATACAGAATTCAATCTAAAACAACCGATCGCAGCGGTTCGTTTTGCTACTTCGACCCCAGTTTTGGTTTAGAACCCGTGACAGAAAACGCTCGGCTGGCGATTGCGAATTGTTCGAGTACCTGCTTGACCGGAATCTTTCCCGCAACTCGATTGCCGTCAATGCGACCACCTATTTCTTTTCCTTGGTGGTTATGAACACGAAGCACGGGATAGCTTCCATATTTTTCTCCGAATCTTTTTGTCGTTTTGAGATCGGAAAGGGTATCAACGAAGACCGGAACAAATTTTTTGGCTCCCGCAACAATCGTTTTGTCTCGCAGCGGACCGCTGGCGAAATGTCGACATCCCGCTCATCCCGGATTCTCACCGAAGTGCAGCCAAACTGGCAGATTTTTCTCTTTCGCGACTTTCAAAGCGGCATCGTAATCGACATACCAATCGATTCCACCAATCTTAACGGTCTTGGAATCGGAGTCGTCATCAATCACTTCAGCATTGGCAACGGAAAATTGCGCATTGTTGGACGTACACCCTAACAAAACAATGATCAGCAAAAAATACAGTGGCATTCGTCAGATTATCTCCATGGTGTTGGGATTACATATCAGCATTTGACATCACGTTGAGTTAGCTTTTGCGTCGCTAGGTTGTACGGTTTGATTTGAACGCCTAACGCCGGTGCTCAAATTTTGTGTTTAACTCTATTTTAGAACACTCGATCGGCAACTTCCAACACGAAAATCCGTTGGGATCGTTCTAATAAAGGGCAGGCTGCTGTTGAGTTAGGCAATGAAACGAACCCAAACCGCAGCATAAATTGTAAGACGGCAAACCCAAAACGGTTTTGTCCGCAAAGCACGCATCCAGTATCTCTAGGGCTTTTTCATCTGCTTTCATATCTCCAAATTGAGGGACGAGAACGGATCGATTGGTCAAATAAAAATTGCAGTAGCTCGCCGGCAACGGACGGCCTTGATAGACGATGCCTTTGGGCAAGGGCAGGGGGGTCAATGTTTCGATAGCTCCATGAGAGTCACAAAACGACCGTAAGTCATCCAAGTTTCCAGCGATTGCTGGGTACTGCTCGTCGGCCGGATCATCGACCCAGGCATACACCAAGCGATTGGGTGAAACAAAGCGTGCCAATTGATCGATATGACCGTCGGTATCGTCGCCCTGCAACGCATCCCCAGTAAGCCATATGCATTGCTCAATCCCCAGGCAATCCATCAACTCTTGTTCGATTTGATCAATCGTCCAGTCAGGATTTCGATTGGGGTCGAGCACACAGGAACGCGTGCTCAATGCCAAACCTTGGCCGTTGACTTCGATTGCGCCACCTTCAAAACACAACTCGGAATGCAAGATCTTGAGAGTACTTTCGATCGGCAGATCAAAAACCGGATCGTCAAACGTGCGAGAAACAAACGCTTGATCGTCTGCAAACGGAGGGTACTTGCCACCCCAGGCGTTGTATTTCCAATCGATAGCGAGCCATTGATTTTGACGCGTTACGAACGTCGGCCCAAAATCTCGGATCCACGCATCGTTGGTTGCTGATTCGACCACTTCCACCTTCTGCGAGCCCAAAATCTCAGCTTTCATCTGGTTGAAATGGGGGATTTGTTGGTTGGGTACGACGACAAAAACGCGCTCATCGTTGCCAATAGTTCCAACCAATTTTAAAAATTCTATTTGAGCGGCAAGCAGATTGTCGGGCCAGGTTTCCGGGTTGTGCGGCCAAGCTAACCATGTACACCAATGGGGCTCCCATTCGGCAGGCATCCGATACCCAAGCGATTTAGCAAAATGCGAATCCGAATGCCTAACCATCGCGAAACCGCTTGGTTAAATCGTCATACATATCGATTCGTCGATCGCGCAGAAACGGCCAATGCGTTCTCGCAGTTTCGATGAGACTCAAGTCGCATTCCGCAAGGACGACGGTCTCTTCGGTATCCTTGGCGCTGGCCAGCTCATTTCCATAGGGGTCGCAAAGAAAGGAATGACCCCAAAATTCAATTTCGCCTTCGACGCCGACGCGGTTTGGGGCTACGACAAAAATGCCGTTTGTGATCGCGTGAGCCCGCATAACTGTTTGCCAAGCAGATAGTTGTGAACTTCCCCATTCCTCTTTCTCACTGATTAACCAACCAATGGCGGTAGGATAAACCAACATGTCGGCTCCGGCCAATGCGGTCAGTCGAGCCGCCTCGGGAAACCATTGGTCCCAACAAATACAGACGCCAATTTTGGCATAGCGCGTAGTAATGGCTTTGAAGCCCAAATCGCCCGGTGTGAAGTAAAATTTTTCGTAATAGTTGGGATCATCGGGAATATGCATCTTTCGATACACTCCGGCAATTGTGCCATCGCAATCCAATACCACGGCCGTATTATGATAGACTCCAGCGGCTCGTTTTTCGAATATTGGGACCACAAGGACCAATTTCAATTCTGCGGCCAAAGCGCGAAACCGTTCGGTAGTCGGGCCGGGGATCGACTCGGCCAACTTGAAATGGTCATGGCATTCGGATTGGCAAAAGTACTGTGTCAAAAATAGCTCTTGCAAACAGACGATCTGAGCGCCCTGTTCCGCGCACTTGCGAATCTGTTCAACCGTTCGGTCCAAGTTCGTTTGCTGGTCGTCCTCGCATTTTGACTGAATCGCAGCTACCGTCGGGCATTGAGGTTGGTCGTTTGGATCTAACATGATTAAATGACGAAATTAAGAAATCGCAACTTTCCACTGATCGCGTTTACTGGTAGTGTTTTTCTCTCAAACGGCGAACAGTGGACAGGCCATTCATCATACGAGACATCTCCGAAATGCTAAACAAGCCCCCCGTCGGCCTTTTTGTCACCGGTACCGATACTGAAGTCGGAAAGACTTATGTCGCAGCATTGATCACCAAAGCTCTTGTGGCGGCGGGACACAAAGTTGGAGTCTACAAACCTGTCGCCAGCGATTGCGTTTACGACGGCAATCAATTGGTTGCAGAAGACGCGCTCGTCCTATGGGATGCTGCCGGACGCCCATTGAGTACGGAAGTGGTTTGCCCGCAACGATTCCGGGCGCCCATCTCGCCGCATTTGTCCGCCAAGTCCGAAGGCAAACAAGTCGATCCTAAATTGCTGCGAGAGGGTGTCTGCGCTTGGACGGGTCACTGCGATATCGTGGTTGTCGAAGGCTCTGGAGGACTCATGTCGCCAATTACCGATGACGAGTTCGTCGCCGATTTGGCTTTTGAGTTTGGTTATCCGTTGGTTTTGGTTTCAGCCAACGTCCTGGGCGCCATTAATCAGACGCTCCAAACATTAATTACGGCTGCCTGTTTTCGTGACGGTATGGAGGTCGCCGGAATTGTCCTAAACGACGCTCAAATTTTTGAAGGGGACATTAGCATCGACAGCAATCAACACGAAATTGCTCAGCGAACCGACACCCCCGTACTGACTCGCGTCCGCTATGAACAATCTGAAATGAGTTCTGAGATCGATTGGTTTGCCTTGGCTCAAAATCATGCGGTAACACAACAGTCGTAGCAATGGCTTTTATCGAGTATCAGAACGACGATCAAATTCCAAAATCGGATCGCGTTGCCGACCAAGACAACATTATTCAAATCCACGGTGTTCATTCTAAGATCATGCGGATGCATTACGACTTGTACGTCGAAATCATGCACCGCCCCAGCCCGTTATCGCGAATCCAAAGAGAGATGGTAGCCGTCGCAGTTTCGGCCGCCAATGCGTGCCAATACTGAACGGTTCATCATAGTCGCGGTCTGCGGCAACTGCTCGAAAAAGAACATGATTTCGACGACACGAAGATCGCCCCTCTCATTGATTTGCTGAAGACGCAACCGAACCAAACGAACCTCACGAAACCTGACTTGGCACTTATCGAGTACGCGATGAAACTGACGAAAGATCCTGGGTCCATCGACACCGCTGACGTGGCCGCATTGCGCGAAAACGGATTTGATGACCTTGCGATCCACGATCTAGCTTGTTGCGTCAGCTATTTTGCCTTTGTCAACCGGATCGCTGATGGCCTCGGTGTAAAGCTTGAAGTCAGTGAATGAATCGGCGCGTCGCCGAACCTATTTGCGTTTCGTATATTTCGTCGAAACGATTTTGACCATGTCGCCTGAACCAGACGGCTTGGTAAACAGCTCAAACGTTCGATGATCGGCATCGGGTTGGACGAAAACGACCTTGTATTCTGTCTGCTTGCCATTCATGTTTTTGGTTTTCATCGTGTAAGTCGTAGTGCTAGTCGCACTATCATAGGTCCCCTCTAGTGACCCGATGAATGGACTGGTTGACTCATGCCAGGTCCCCACGAATCTTTTTGAAACGGGGTCGAAGCCGATGGTCCCGTGACTTTTCGCCATTTGACCCATGAATTCAAACTCATAGTCGATGGTCGTCCAGAATTTCCCCAGCATCTTGATCGTCTCGACCCCGTTGTATCGCGTTGGCTCGCCACCGGGATTGAGGATTGCAATTTCGGCATCCCAAACTCCGACCGTTTGTTTCAAAACCTCGTGTTCTTCCAATGGCTGCGAATAATCTTGGCTGCTCACCGTAGCTGGCAAGACAAAACACAACAGAAGACAAACAATCGCTTTCCGCCAATCCACTTTCAAAAGTTTGCTCATTGTCTTCCTGTCACTCGTTACAAAATTTCGTTGGTGTTCGAAAACGATTACAATATGGTAACGATAATTTGGACTGGAATCGACTCATGAATCAATACTTAATGCTCATTGGACAAACTGCACTTTTCTCGATCGTTCTTGGCGATACTTGGACCTGTGCCAATGACGAATCCAAGACGTACGCCGACGTCGGGAAGTGCCTTGTTGAAAATCGCGCGGATGTCCTATTAATTACCAGTGAGGAACTTAAAGACGCTTGGAACAACTTTTCCAACTGGAAAACCAGGACCGGGCGACCGGCCAAAATTGTCACCGTCGAAGAAATCAAAGATTCCTATTCCGGTCGCGATGTCCAAGCTAAAATTCGCAGTTGCTGCTTGGACCACATCGAACACCAGAACACCAAGTGGGTAATTCTGGGAGGAGACTCAAAAGGCCGCAGTGGTCATGTTCCTGACCGGGACACGCACCATGCAGAGTTTTTCAAATACAAAAACCTGCCGACGGACATCTACTATTTGAGCCAACGTGATTGGGATACCAATGACGATGGTATTTACGGCAAGTTTGCTGATGACATGGATGACGTTGATTATACCCACCCTCAAGCAACGATCGGTCGTATCCCGGTTCGAACGGCACAGGACGTTAAAGACTATACAACTAAAGTCATCGACTATGAGTCAGAATATCCGCTTGGCGATTTTGCTAAGCAAATGGTTTATACCTGCGCCGTCGAACACGCCAATCCAAAACTCAATACCAGCAAGAGCGACGTCAGAGCGCAGTGGACGGAAAGCCAAATCCAACAATTTTTCGTTGACCACACACCGTGGGATAAAGAAGATGCTGGGGACCATGACCTGGTCGCCGAAAACTGGCTATCGATGATCAACGAGGGAAACTATGGCAAGATCCACATGCACGGTCACGGATTGAACCAATTGTGGGTTTTGGAAAACGACTCATTGGTCACCAAAGAGACCGTCGAGCAGTTGACCAATGAACATGCCTATCCCGTCATGACCACCGTTTCGTGTTTCACCGGCCAATTTGATTCCTTTCGCGACCCCTGTATCACCGAGTCGATGTTACGCAAATCATCTGCGGGAGCGATCGCGATTATTGCACCTTCACGCGAAGGGATTCCCGTTTTTCATGAGCGCTCAGATTTTGCCAAAATGATGACCGAAGGAAAAATGGATGGAACGACCGAAACACTTACTCGGTTTTGGCAACATGCGCTGAACGAAAACCTGACATTGGGCGAAGCATTGCGATCCGCTAAAAACGATATGGAAACCCATGCCCGCAAAACCGACGGTTATCACTTTGTCCAATGCGAATTGAATCTGTTGGGAGATCCGACGCTCGATATTCGAGCTCGAGCCGTGACGCCAATTGAAAGCAAAGCCCAGCTCAAAGAATCCAAACTTGTTGTGTCGGGCGTGAAGGATTGCGGAGTCTGTGTTTGGGATGGTGCGGATTTCTACCAAGTTGTGGCAACCAGTTCGGTTGATACAGTTTCGATCGATTTGTCGACCGCTAAGAACGCCACCGTGAAAGTCGCGGCCTTCGGGCCATCCAAAAATACTTGGACGGCGCAAATCAAAACCCAAAAATAAATCGCTGCATGCACGAGAATATCAATTCGGGTTGATTATTAAGAATTTTTGATATTCAGCGGTTTTATCTTCGCATTTTTCTGAAAAAAACTCGCTGCTGCGCGAAGGGCGAATCAGCCCTTTTGCGAGAGATTGAGTAGGCCCGGAACGAAAGCTGCCCGCCTTAAGTCTTGTTTTCTTAACAGTTTACCGGACTAGTCTGGCGTCTGAATGCAATTTCCTCTCTCAATGGACCGCATTCAGACGCCTTAATTTTTCCCGTTGCTCTGGAATTTTTCCGGCAAATTCTCTTTTTTGCGATGGCGCTCAGACTATTTCTTCGTTTTAGGTGTTGATGGCGGAACTCGCCATTAGTTTTAATTGTCGAATCAACGCGAGTTGGCTCGACTGTGAAGAATTGTCCAATTTTTGGGCTTTCAAAACCTGAGCCATTCAAAATACGGCGTCTGGATCTTTAGGGGTTATCTCTCTGCCTCTAATTGTATCCAGGCGTTCTTGTCATTCTGGCCAAACTTAAGCTTTGGTTCCAAATCTTGGAATCCGGGACTGGCAACGCCTGCGTCAGAGTAAGTTCGCAACTTTACTGTCGATGGAAACTGCAAGCCATGCTCGTTACAGTTTAGGCATTTCAATTGTGCTTCTTTTGTCGAGTTGTCAAATGTGTTTTTCGATTTTCCGGCAATGGCTTGCCGTCGTTTGCTTGTTCTACTGTTACCTGCCAAATATCGCCCATGGCGACATTCGGTGGGGCAGCCCGTTTGGAAACGACATGGTCTTGCAACGCAACGTCGAGAACCCGATCTGGGGCTGGGCAAGCCCCGGTGATACGGTGACCGTGCGCGCTCGCGGCCAACAGCGCTCCGCCACGGCGGACCAACAGGGAAACTGGCAAGTGAAGCTACCGCCAATGAAACTGGGCGAACCCTTTTCAATCGTAGCTACTGGCCCCAAGAACGAAATTCGTATCGACAATGTCGTAGTTGGGGAGGTCTGGATTTGCAGTGGACAATCCAATATGGAGTGGACCGTGAATCGTTCCGGTAACCCAGAGATTGAGCGCAAGAACGGTGACTATCCGATGATTCGTCATATGAAGGTCGTTCGCTCGTTGTCGATGGCACCGAAAAAAGAATGCCAAACCACCGGATGGAAAGTTTGTACCCCCGAAACCGTCGGTGAATTCTCAGCCGTTGGCTACTATTTTGCGCGCAAACTACACAGAGAATTAAAAGTCCCCATCGGTTTGGTAAACACAACCTGGGGTGGCACGATCGTTGAAGCCTGGACCAGCGGCGAATCGTTGAAATCTCACCCCGATTTCATGGACCGGATTCCTCGGCTTGAGAACCAAGCCAAGGACCTCGAATCTGCATCGCTTGAATTTGAGGCAGAAATCAAGGCTTGGCAAACAAAACACGATGAAGCTTTGGCCAAATCGGTCGCCGAAGCCGCCGGAGATATCGACGACTCTCAATGGAAAACCATTCAAGCTCCTGGACATTGGGAGAATCAAGGCTACCAAGGTTTCGATGGGGTCGCCTGGTATCGAAAGACGATCCAATTGCCCCAGCCGATGGTCGGTAAGCCCCTCAAGTTGTCGTTAGGAATGATCGACGACAATGATCGTACGTTCGTCAATGGCGTCAAAGTTGGTCAAACAAACGGTTGGCAAACTGAACGAAACTACGACATCAAACCAGAGATAAACCGCCGATCCACAATGACCATTTCCGTCCAAGTTCACGACACCAGCGGCGCTGGTGGAATGCACGGAAACGCCAAACAACTGAAATTATCGACCGGCGACAATTCGAATTCGGTGGTGTTGTCCGGACCGTGGAGATTTCAAAAAAGTCAGGCGATGTTTGATCTCCCCACGCGACCAAAACGTCCTGGTTTCAACGGTCCAAACAATCCAACCGCGTTGTACAACGCGATGATCCACCCGATTCTCCCGATCGCGTTTAGGGGTGCCATTTGGTACCAGGGTGAATCAAACGCAGGTCGTGCGCATCAATACCGAACTCTGTTCCCTTTGTTGATCAACGATTGGCGGAAACAGTGGAGCCGTGAGTTTCCATTTTATTGGGTGCAACTTGCAAATTTTATGAAAGCGACGAACGAGCCAGAGCCAAGTGCTTGGGCGGAACTTCGAGAAGCTCAATCGATGACGTTGAGCCTTCCGCGAACCGGTGAAGCCGTGATCATCGATATTGGTGAGGCGCGCGATATCCACCCCAAAAACAAACAAGACGTCGGCAAGCGGTTGGCGTTGATGGCGTTAAAAAACGACTATGGATTTGATCTTATTTGTTCAGGTCCGCGCTACAAAAACATGTCGATTGAAGGCAATAAGATTCGCCTGTCGTTTGAGTATGCCCATGGCTTGCGATCGGCGAACGGAAAACCACTGACTCGCTTTGAGATTGCCGACGAGCGCCAGAACTTTGTCTGGGCTGAAGCGAGGTTTGATGGCCAAGATATCTTGGTGTTTGCGGATTCGATTGAAAATCCTGTGGCGGTACGCTATGCCTGGGCCAACAACCCGGTCGGTTGTAATTTGACCAACGAATCTGGATTGCCGGCATCGCCATTTCGCACAGATGATTGGGCGGGCATCACCGTCGGCAAAAAGTAAGCACCAGACGTAAAATCAAAAACCGTCTCGGTACAACGAGTACAGTAATTCGCTGTCGACCGGGCGCGGATTGAAATTACCCGTCCATTGTTTTTCTGCGGCCGCAGCCAATTCGGACAATTTGGATTCCTCGACTCCCAAATCAGAAAGTTTCGTCTTCAGTCCAGCCTTTGCAACAAATCGGGTAACCAATTGCGCCAAACGATCGGACGCACCCGGCAAAGAATTGTCTTGCCAAGCCAAAATCCCCAACAATTCAACGTAAGCCCGATCGAACTCGACGCCATTGAACCGAACCACGTGCGGCAACATCAATCCAACCGCTTGGCCGTGCGCAATGCCGTAAGTCGCTGTCAGTGGATTGGCCAAAGCGTGAGCGGCACCCAGCATTGAATTTTCGATCGCGAGACCCGCATAGGCCGCACCTAACTGCATGCCCGCCCGCGCCTCCAGGTTGTCGGGCTCTTCAAATACAGTTTCGAAATTGGACGCGATTAATCGAAACGACTCGCGACTAAACAACAAAGAAACTTCATTTCGTTTCAAAGTCACATACGTTTCGATAGCATGCGATAGCGCATCGACCGCCGTCAATGCCGTCACTTGTTCCGGCTGCGTTAATGTCAAACAGGGGTCCAGTATCGCTACTCGGCAACTTGCTTTCTTGTCGCCACAGGCCATCTTGACGTGAGTTTCGGCGTCGGAAATCAACGCGAACGACTGTAACTCGCTCCCGGTGCCCGCCGTTGTCGGGACAGCGATCATTGGCAACATCTCGTTTAGTGCTTTGCCGACTCCCCAGTAATCATGCATCGTGCCACCACCGGTGTAAACGAAGTTAACACCCTTCGCACAATCCATGCTGCTGCCACCCCCCAATCCAATCAACAACTCCGGCTCAAAACGTTTGGCAATCGCCAGTCCGGCGTCGACGTCTGCGGTGGTCGGGTTTTCACGTGCCCCGTCGAAAACAACCGTCTCGATTTTGGCTTTCTTCAACGTCGACAAACCGCGTTCGACATGACCCGCAGCCACAATTCCAGGATCCGTCACCAACATGGCGCGACGAGCACCCAGTTCACTGGCCAGTTCTCCCAGCCGATCAATCGCATGTTCTCCACGAACCACGCGAGTCCTCGGTTGAAAGTCAAAAGCAGAAACCAAAGGTTCAGTCGTCGACGTACTTGAATTCATGTTGCCTCGCCCTATCGCACGTCAAGCGCCGACAGCCGCCAGTTTTTCCTCTGTTACCTGGTACGCCCGAGAACGGAACAGAAACTCGGTCAAATTACCTTCGTGTGGTTGCAGCCAGTTCAAACGATTCGTTGGAATCGGCCCGATGTTTAAACGGTCAATATTCGTCGCATCGGTCAGCTGGTGAATCCAATTTTCATCCGCGGTGATCGCAGTTCCGACCAATGTCGGACCAGCTTTCTTAATCATTTGATCCTGCGGACAGTTGACCACCGAAACAAACGGGAACATATACTCTTTGGAAGCCACACCACACTCGGGATTTTCGGCATGCACTACCATTGGCCGCAAGAAACTGTAGCGTTCATGTTCAACCAAACGGTCACCAAAATCAGCAGTGCAATTGACAGTTCCCGCTTCGTTTAAATCCACATCGATCATGTTCTTGACCGCAACCCCCATGCCGGGCGTCGTAAACGCTGCTAAACCTGCATCCGGATGATCATGTGCCAACGGTTCGATGGGACCCAGCTTTTCGGCCAGCGCTTGAGCAATTTCTTGAGTATGACGCGACGCCCAGATCCCACTGCAGTTGATGCAACTGCGGCCTCCATTGATGTACACACTTTCGGCCATCATCTCCAAATACTCTTCCCAGCGATCGACGCAGTCATCGCCCAAAAAGATCTTGGAAAAACCGGGCCCATGAACTTGGACTTTGGGGCTACCCGCATATTGGTTGACCGTTTTTTCGCTACCAAAAATCATACTGCGTCGGCACGCGGTCATGATGGCTTGGCCGACATCGTGCCCGCCGGGATACAACGACAAAACTTCTTTCGGAATACCGGCTTGTTCAAATGCCGACGCGACGCGGTAGGCGGTCCACGGCTCGGACGAACCCGGCTTCAAGACCAAACCCATTTGCAACACGACCACCGGCAACCAAAGCGTATGCACGCCCGGGCTATTCGAAGGCAAAACCGCGCCCAAGACAGGGGTTTGCGCTTGATAGCTCACGATCACCCCGCGGGACTCTTTGCCATAGCCACGCGTGTAAATATCCAACGGCAAGCCGCGCGTCAAACAGTCGAGAATCTCACGCATGTTTCTCAACACGAAGCAATTCTTTTTCATGTTGGCGCGGCACATGTTTTCTGGCAATCCAGTCGATGCGGATTGATGTACAACGAAATCGTCAGGTGTTTGTTGGCCGTTACCAAGGGGCAATGTTTCATGCTCGAATAAATCAGCCGCACGGGCCACTTTAGCAATCAAATCATCGCAGGAAAATTGCTTCAAGATTTCTCGTGCCCGATCTGCCTTGCGCATATCTCGAGTCACTAGACCTCCATTGGCCTGACTCACATTTGCGATTGCCTCACCAGTCGCAAAGTGTACCACTTCTGACTTTTCCAGGGATTCATAATCTTTACCCCAGCGAATGACAGGAATCTCTAACATGCCGTGCCTACGAATTTAAACTGAGTAATCATAAAAGTGTTGTTAATAAACACCGACCGTTGTCGATGACGCCAATTCGTGATAAGGCCGAACGCCACTCACACCGTCCCAAGGATAAGTATCGAAGGGTCTCTCGCGCTCGCCTTCATCACGTTCCAAAAATCCCGGCACAAAAAATTCGGGCGTCAAAGTCGTTAATTTGACACGCCCTGTTTCATCGTAACCCACGACCGAATTGTGATCGTCGAAAGCAACCACTTCGGTAACGGCCCGCGGCTGAGGAGCGTAATAGGAAATTTTATACTTCTCTTCCGCAGTTACTGGTTTGCTGCAGGCCAATCCCATTAGTGTATTCCCGTAAGTTGGTGTCATATAGACGCCACTCTCTTCTGGTGGCCCGCCTAACAATTCTTCCACGGCATATCGGGTCCATTGCGGCGTAAACTCCGTACCACCAGAAAAGATTCCCGTAATTCCCATCTCCGGCAGCGACGTCCCGCGGTCCTCCAGTGCGGTACACAGTGAATCCAACAGTTTTGGCGTTGCAAACATGCATTTAACGTCATGGCCGGCCGTCAAAATCGTAATCGCTTGATCGATACAATGATTCTTGTACTCTTCCAGATGATCCATCCAACCTTTTTTGATCAACTTGACGACCCAACGCGGATCGAGGTCGATGCAGAAACTGATCCCACCGCGGAACTGCGCCAAATGCTCGACGGCTAGACGCAATCGTCGGGGACCGGATGGGCCCAACATCAACCAGTTGGATCCACGCGGAAAATATTGTTCGGGCAACGTATCGCTAAACAACTCGTAATCGATACGGAAGTCATCAACCACCACACGACTCTTTGGTATCCCCGTCGTCCCGCCAGTTTCAAAGACGTACGTTGGACGGTGAGACATATCTTTCATTCGCCATCGCTCGACCGGACCACCTCGCAACCATTCGTCTTCGAACAACGGAAATTTTTTCAGGTCGTCAAACGATTTGACCTCAGTCAACGGATCGAAACTCAACTTTGATTTCTTTTCCAGCCAGAACGGGCATCCTGTGGAATCATGGAAATGACGTTGAACAATTTCATAAGTGTGTTGGTCCAAAGCGTCTTTGGCTTGTTGGACACGTGATTCCAGGTCTAAGTCGGTGGCCATTGGGCTCGCTCGCATTCGCTACAATTAAGTTCTTAACGTGTGCTACTGAGATAATTAAACAATTGGCTTCTCAGTTCAAGTCGGCTCAACGGCCAAACGAAAAGTGCTGGGATGCAACAAGACGACGCGTCATTTTATCCTGTCATGCCGAATTTCACAGAGTTAACGGACAAACTTGTCGACCAATGTCTAGCAAAAATCTATCCCAATCGGCGACAAAACGGTTGTGGCTACCGTGTGAATCGCCATACTGGACCCCATGGCTCGTCTTGGTGCAGCCCAAGTAATGCCCGTTGAGAATGAATCGACGTGTTGGTTCTACGCTCGTCGAAGCCATAACCGTAGTCTTTTTGGTTCTTTTAACACTGGCATATTTTTTTCCGCTGGTTCAACTCCTCCGCGAAGAGACTCTTCGCATTCAATGTTTGGACCATCTGGTTCAACTTGGTGGACATACGCTGGAATTCGAATCCACTAACGGGCAACTCCCGTTTTATATTGTCAGTTTGGATGAAACGTTCTCGATAGACGATTTCCAGTTTGCCTTTTGTTGGGTGCATCTGTTTTCGTACGACGGCTGTGAAGATATCACTTTGGCCATGGACCCGGCAGCATTTGCCCCCGCCAACGTTCTATTGGACGACTATGGATATGACGGATACGCCGGAGGGCTAGCGGGAGTTGATATTGCTCGGCCAGGCATCAAACCGGCAACCGTGTTTGGTGCTATGCGGAACTGCCGACGGAAACCCTCGAGCTTGCTCAGTTGTTTTCCGCTTCACCGTTGCCAGCGCGACGAAGATGACTGTGAAGGTAGTTGGCCCGCTCGATGTTCCGCTCAGACGTATTCAATTCGGTTTGCCGAATTTTCTGGAGATGAGCCGGCTGCGTATGGATGAGTAATTTATTGAGAACCGGAATCTCCAAATCGCTGATCAAGCCCAAATTAATGCCCATGCGAACCTGGGATAACAAATACAACGTCTCTTCGCTGCTAATTTGCTGGGCGTTTTGTAGGGTCCCGTAAGCTCGGCTGACTTGGTCAAACAAATCGTGTTGGTTTTCACCGCTGATCAAGTAATCTCGCGCTTTTCGCTCATACCGCAAAATCGCCGGAATCACATCGCCGACTTGCTTGATCAACTCCTCTTCGCTTTTGCCCAACGTGATTTGGTTGGAAATTTGATAAAAATCACCCATCGCTTGTGAGCCTTCTCCGTAGAGACCGCGCACGACCAGATTGATTTTCTGCAAGCTGCGAAATACTTTCTCAATGTGTTTCGTAATCACCAAAGCCGGCAGATGGACCAAAACACTGACGCGAACCCCCGTTCCAACGTTGGTCGGACAAGCGGTCAAATAACCCAGTGATTTGTGGTATGCGTACGGTAGATGCTCTTCAATAACATCATCGATCTCCGTAATTTGCTCCCAAGCTCCGTGCAAATCCAGGCCACTTCGCATGACCTGCAAACGCAAATGGTCCTCTTCGTTAACCATCAAACTGAGATTTTCGTCGGAATCGATGGCGACTGCGCGAGCGCCATCTGCATCGGCATGCTCACGGCTGATCAACTGACGTTCGACCAAAAACTGCCGATCGAGATTCTCCAAATCGGCAACGTTGATGAACGTCAGGTTCTCAAGTCGATCGTCACCTGAAAGTTTCTCGCGGACGATCGTTTCGATGGTCGCACGATCGATATCATTACAGCGCTGGATGAAGGGAAAGTCCGCCAGATTGCGCGCCAAACGAATACGGCTGCTCATTACGATGTCGGACTCAGGCCCACTTCCTTTGAGCCATTCTCCGCATCCGCTTACCAGATCGTCAAAGATCAACTGCCCGCTCCTTCAATCGAGTTGATTTGATCCCGCAGCTCCGATGCACGTTCGTAATCCTCTTGTTCGATAGCATCTTTCATTTCGCGACGCAATCGAATGATCCGAGTCAGATCCTCTGACCCCTCAGCACTTCGCTTGGGCCGCTTGCCGGCATGTTCCTGGCTGCCATGTACGTTCAACAATAGAGGCTCCAGTTCGCTACCAAAATACTCATAATCGTGCGGGCACCCGAGCCGACCATTCTGACGGAACTCAAAAAAAGTGATTCCACAAACCGGACACTCGCGCGCATCCAACTCTTTTAGGTCTTCTGCAGTCTGCTCAAGTTTCAACTGTTGCTGCAGGAATCCCATCGTGGTTGGAGCAGGGGCGTCCATTTCCGATTCCTCGGGTTGCAAATACGCTTTGGCGCAATCGGGACACAGATGCAACGCCAGAACTTCATCGCCTGATAAATCAGTGATGTGAAACGTCGCGGGCTTCTCACATTTTTGACACTTCAT
Organism: Mariniblastus sp.; assembly: GCA_965263475.1. GTDB lineage: Bacteria > Planctomycetota > Planctomycetia > Pirellulales > Pirellulaceae > Mariniblastus. The sequence goes on along the minus strand of OZ253677.1, from coordinate 3,004,409 downwards.
GATGGATTCTTGCAGAAAAACGGTGTCGATACCCAACGTTATCGAACGGTTGCCTCACTAAGATGCCACACAATCTAACACAGGGCATCATCTACGCTTCGCATCATCCACGTTGACTTAGAAAATCTTACGCATCATTGAGGTTGGTTTTCAAGTGTGAATTGAAAAAAGTAGTACCCTTCAATTATTTGGAAAAAATGCGAGGTTTTTTTTTGTGAATCGATATTGACGCCATCGCCGTGACTTTCACGAACTTTACTCGTCCGGAATCGAACCCGAACCAAATCCAGACGTTTTCCCACCCCCCTTTGATTTGCCGGGATCCGATTGCGAATTCAGCGCCCAATCGTAAGTCGCATAACCAATCTTAATTTCGCTGTCGCTGTCAATCGCTTTTTGAATTGCGGCTTTCAAAGATTCCGATTCGACCAATGTTGTCAGCCATTGAAGTGCGCCACCATTGGGATACTGTTCGTCCCAATCCTGACCATACCAAGACAAAATCGGACTCAATTCAATGCGTTTTTCATCTTTGATAAGACGAACATACTTTTCATTGTTTGCAAACAACAAACTTTGATCTTGAAGTTGCTGTTCCAATTGCTCGCCGGTATAGGCTTCCGCACGAATGGCGGGACAACTGCGCGCTGCGCAAACCAAGGCGACATGAATTCGAGGCTCTTTAAAGGTTGGACGAATTGTACCGTGTTCCAATTCGTTCAAACTGATCGTCCTGCCGGCAAAGATATGCTCTTTGATGTCAAAGAACCCAACCTCATTCGAACTGAATTCGTTTACATTGGGAGGAATCTTGTGCGAAATCACGCCATTGATTACGAACGCGTTGTATGCGTTACACATCAATGCCAGCCGATGTTGATCTGATGGCAACTTCTCAGGCTGGGCCGCGCCAAGCTCCTTTAAATACTCTGCGAACAAATAATCTTTTTTGAGTCCCTTGTAGTCAACCAAACCATTCTCGACGTATTGCTTCAACAAGTAATCCCAGACCCCATTGCTAACGCCACTAACATCAGGATTGAGTTTTGGTCGCACCGTAGGCCGGACCTTATCGAACGCCTTGTAACCCACAAACAGTGGCACGATCAGCGAAACTGCCGCCAGCCAGAAAAAACCACCGTAGTACTCTTTTGGATTCGCCATAATTAACTCAAGTTTCTGTTTCTATGATTTCTTTTCAGAGCCGATTTGGACCATGCCCTTGGATTCCGGAACATCACCCAAATGTAAAATCTGCATTGGACATCGCACCACGCATTCGGCACAGCCGACACACGGCGTGTCTTTCAGCGTGACAGGTTCGCCACGCAAGGCACGTGATTTTATGTCGATTCCCATCTGGCAAAATTGGTTGCAAACATTGCAGTCGATGCACTTGCCTTTCTCAGGTGTGATTTTGAATTTCGACCAACGCCCCCAAAAATTCATCCAGAACGCCAAGGGACACCACATCCGACACCAGATCCGTTGACCGAGGAATGGATACAATCCAATTGCGAGTGCTCCGGCCAAGAAGGTTCCGACCCAGACGTTGTACTCAGCAAAAATGCGAGATCCGCCGCCGGCTGGCGCAAACAAGTCAGCAATGGTTGCGATCGTCGCCAATAACACAAAGACGAATCCAAGCTTTTCTAACTTCCTTGGAGTATCGCCTTTGGGACCACGGTGGCGAAAACTATTGCCGACGGTTTCCGCCAGCGCACCGCAGGAACAAATGTACGAACAATAAATTTTGCCAAACCGAATGGTGAACAGTGGAATCACAATGAACGTTAATACGACTGCCCAGGCCACGCCAATGACGCCAACGATGTACCACCATTCGGGATCGCCAGGTTGCGCCCCAGGATTGACTTGAAACGCGGTCATGTTTAACGGCCACGCATTGATTGCCTTCAGCAAAACCGGCGACCACGCGTTGCGACCAAATAACACCACCAAGAACGTCGGAATTCCCCACCACAATGTCCATTGGCAAAGAATGATCGTTAAATTGCGCCGCCAGATGATCCTGTTGTTGGCCTTGATCGCCCAATACAAACCGAACACCGCGATCCCACCGAAGTAACACAGGTAATACAATCCCGCCAAGTTCGAAAAGAATCGGCCGCCTTTTCCAGTGATCACTTTCGAATCGGACGGCGACGTCACGTCGTAGAGATTGTCGACGCCGACCCGGCCCATCGATTCAAATCCGAGCCTCGACAGATCAATGCTGAGGTCGAGAAAGTAGGGGCCGTCGCCAGCTTCGTGCTCATCCAGGGTAAATACACTCGGACCGACAGTACCTACCAAAAACATCAAAATGCAAACGGTCAAAATAGGTTTGACAAATGGAACGCGGAACGGAGGGTTCTTGCCGGGGCCACTCATCAGGTATTGAACCATTGCCGCTCCCAGCGTCACCGCTCCAATCAGTGGAGCCGCACGCAGAAATAAATAATCCCAAATCAATGAATTGGCCGGGTTGGCAAATTTCATAAACCCGGGAATCAACCAATGCCCGCCGCTGTCGTCAGGATGTAGCACGAAATTCTTCGATCCGAAATAGAGAAAGATACCGATCAAAATCCCAAAGATCGACCAAAACACCCGTTTCGATGTCCAAATCCCGTCCAACTCCATTCCGGTGCCCATCAAAAATTCGACCGGGGGAAGCTGACCGATCAACACGATCACTTTGTCGTTCTTGATCGTTTCGAGTTTACCGTCAACCTCGATGTCGACCTCGCCCTCACGACTTTCTTTAATGTTGCTTTTTAGCAGAGCCTTGATTTCTCCAGCCGCGATCGCTTCATCCAATAATTTGCGATTGTCTTCCTTGGCGCGAAAAAAGTCGTCGCCACGATACGAAATCGTCACCCGATTGTGATCTTTCAGCATCAATGCCGCCTCGATTGCGGAGTTCCCACCACCGATGACCAGCACGTCTTCGTCGTTGTAGTCCTCACGCGTATGCAACCGGTAAGTGACTTTTTTACAGTCGTCACAACCGGGAATATCTAATTTCCTTGGCTGGCCTTGGCGACCAATCGCAATCAAAACCTGCCGCGTCGGAAACGAAGTTCCATCTTTGGTTTCCACTTCGAAATGCCGATCCTGAACTTTGACAATCCGTTTGACGTCTGCGCCTTCTTTGTATTTCAATTCGCGATCCGCAACCGTTTGCTCGACGATTTGCAGAAAATCGTCGCGATCTAGGTTTCGATCCACATCCAATTCGCTGATGTTTTTGATTGTCTGCGGTTCGGCATAAACTTTTTTGCCTAGTGGAAACGTGCGGACCGTGTTAGCCAACGTGGTTCGTTCCAAAATGACGTATTTTAATTTCCGCTTTTCACATTCGATCGCCGCAGAAATACCTGCCGGTCCACCTCCGACAATGACGACATCCAATCGCTCTTCGTCGCCAACCACAGGCTTGAATAAACCGGAAGCTTCCATTTTTTCGACGACTTCGCGACCTTGATTGGCGGCGACTTTGACCAGCGGCAAACCGGTGACATCGCCAATGACGAAGATACCACGGACCGTCGACTCATATCGGCTATCAACAATCGGTAAAATTTCTTGCGCTGGTACGGTTGCGAAATAGGAAGGACCCTTTGGTTTCTTGTTGCCACTTGCAACGCTCATAATGCAATTCCATAAGAATGTCGTTCGCCCGACATCACCTCGATCAAATAGATATCTGATCCTGGTGTTGCCCGCAGAAGTTCGTGATTCTAACCTTTGGACGGTTCCAATTTAAGTAACATGATTTAGACGCAGCCAAGTAATCTTGCTTACGAAGAATTCCGATAATGAAAATCAGCCAGAAGTTGTTACATCAGTCGATTCAAATTCCGAAAGGGCATTTTACGAAACGATCGATCCTTACCGATATCGTTAAACGGCCGGATCAACGCCCAGATGATCTACCTGGCTTGGGCCGCGTCGGTGCGGTAATGATCCTGATTTACGACAAACACGACGATAGCTTTCTGGTTTTGACTAAGCGCCAAAGCCATCTCAAACACCACGCCGGCCAAATTTCTTTGCCGGGGGGAAAGCAAGACCCAGACGAATCCCTAATGCAAACGGCCGTTCGCGAGACCGAAGAAGAGCTCGGCGTCCTTGGATCCGAACTGGAACTCATCGGAAATTTGGCAAGCGTTTATATTCCGCCTTCCGATTTTACGATCCATCCTTTCGTCGCCTGGCATCCCGACGGCGTGGAATTCCACAAATCGGATGCCGAAGTCGCGGAGGTCATCGAAGTCCCTATCAAACACCTCTTGGCATCTAATTCATTGAAAAAAGGTCGGCTCCAATCCGGTCAAACGGACCGAGATGTGGATTTTTTCGACGTCATGGGCCACCAGGTTTGGGGGGCAACGGCAATCGTTTTATGCGATTTTGTCGACCGGATTCGTTCGCAAATCAGTGAAAATTCCGATTTCACCAGGTAATGCAATTCGAAGAATTGATTTTTGAAATTCAATGGAAATCAGGGAAAAATCCTGTCTATAATGAAGTTGGGCTATTTACGTCGTATTCGGCGGTACCAATCGATTCGAGGAAGAAATGAAAAACTTAGTTCGATTCACTTTTGCATGTTCGTTGTTGGCTTTGATATGTACATCGGCGACGGCAGAATCAGAAAAGCCTGAACGGCAAACTGCTGGCGCGAAAAAAACATCGGCTAAAGTAGACAACACAGCTGATCTCTGCGGATGCTGTGGCCCTGGCAAAACGGTTTCGCCACTGATTATGGCTCTCGATATCGATAAAGACGGTGTCATTTCCGAATTGGAAATCAGGAATGCCGCTTCGTCATTGAAAGTCCTCGATAACGATGGCGACGGTCATCTTTCGAAAAAAGAATTCCACGTTGAAGCCCAACAAACACAACGAAAAAACGACGGCAAATTGAGATACCAAACGGGTCACACGCGACGATTGTTCGCCCGCAAGATGCTACACAAGTATGATCAATCTGGCGACTCTGCATTGTCCGAACAGGAAATGCCGGAAGCTCTTCGTCGCATCCAACACTTAGTGGATGCAGATGGAAACGGAGTGATTAGCTTCTTCGAATTGCTATTTCTTGACCGTTCCATCGGCGACTAGTTGGTCCAAGCGATTGGCTTCTAGTATCCGCACCGCTACGAAACCCTCTGCGCGTACATGCGAACCCTTGGCCCGCCTTGCGGATTGCGAACATAGGGAAACGTCTGGTATTCCCAGCCCTTGAAATCAAAGTACCGTAGCAAGTCTTCTTCGGTAAACATCCAGGCACTTTCATCGATCCCATGTTTCTTTCCGCGGGCCTTTAAGGCATTGGTGCGTTCGTACAAAACGATCGGTGGTTGGTCACCCAATTGGACTTCACGAGTCGCACCGGTCAATTGAAACGGACAATCATCTTCTTTGTAAACCGTGGTGCATATCCCGATTGCATGGGTCAATTCCGTAACCAGGTCCAACGTTTGAATGGGCCGAGACAAGTGGTACAACACGCCGGCCACTAGAATAAAATCGAACTGCTCGGTGCTTTCTTTCAAGAATCGAACGAAATCTCCTAAGAAGAAATTCGTGTTATCGAGTTGGTAATGTTGTTTGACGATCAAACATTTCAAGAAGTTATAGGGATTGGCTTCGATCGAAATCAGCTCTTTTGGCGACAACCGACTCAATGCGATCGAATGTTGACCTTCAAACGGTCCCAACTCCAACAGCCGCTTCCCTCCAAAACCACCGAACAAGTCCTCACATCGAGCAATCAACCGATCTGGCGGTCGCAACGCAACATGGCCCAGTTGATTTTCGTCTTCTCGAAACCCATGCCAAGCCAGCTCTTTAATCCAAAAACCGTTTTCCGCCGCTGGTAGGTGGCGACACAATTCGTTTAAAGACAATTTGACCGAGGGTTTGTTTTCCGATTCCATGCCGATTCTTCAATTGCAGTCTGACAAACTACTGATTCTGTCAATCTGCAACGTCAGGTCAACTACCACTGTATCCTGAGAATTCGCGAAACCGCAAGGCTCCGGCTACCCTTAGCGCAAGTTGCACTTAACCGTAGCGGTCGTAGCGTCGCATATTTCAGCGAAAACGGACGGATCGACGCTAGGCTAAAAGGAAATGCGATCTAGATCACGACAACAAGTAAAACAAAACTTCTCATAACACCCCTAGGGAAAAGATTGAGAGCAAATGGCGTATTAAACATCGTTGCAGATGAAATTCAGACAACTCGGCTTTTCGATTCAAACTGGGTTGGCTGAGACTGCCGACACAACACAAGAGATGGCGAATACGCTCGATTAGCCATGTTTTTGCTCTCCATCCATTTTGACTAGAATAGAGGATTCACCACGAACCCGTTTCGTCAGAGAATGTTTGGATGCGCAAGCCACACCAGCCATTTGATCAGCGACGCAAATATTCGCAGAACAAATTCAACGCGAATAACGATGAAGTTGCGCACATTTTCGACGCGCATGAACTGCAGCGTTTGAAAAAATGTGTCGGCTATCTTGACAAGATAAGATGCAACGTCGAACAGATAGATTCTGGCGGCACCGCGGCAACCCCACTAGACGACAACAACGCACCCACCGAAAAGGATTGGATTGATGCTTCGCAATCATTCACCAGCAGCTTTCAAGCTCCCGATTTGCCGTTGGAGTTTGGTCGATTTCAAATCGTCAAAGAGTTAGGTGAGGGCGGTTTTGCCAACGTTTTTTTGGCGTTTGATCCTCGCCTTAATCGCAACGTCGCGATCAAGATACCCAAACCAGGCCGCCTTCGTTCGGACGTCGAACGAGAGAGATTCAATCGCGAGGCAAAGGCGGCCGCGTTGCTAAACCATCCGAACATCATTCCGATCCTTGAAACGGACCATGTTAACCAAGTGCAGTACATTGCCAGTGCGTATTGCGACGGGCCGACACTTGCGGATTGGATGCGCGATCACCAACCGACAATCACGCAAGACTTGGCGGCTCAAATCGTTATTCAACTTGCCGAAGCCGTCCAACATGCCCATCAAAGAGGCATCTTGCATCGCGATCTCAAACCGAGCAACGTATTGTTAGCACTTGCGGAAAACGATAGGTCGATCGACGGCGCCAATTCGTGGCAAGTGAAGATCACTGATTTTGGTTTGGCCAAACAATTGAACGCGGATGAATACTCTTTGACCATAGACGGCGCTGTTGTCGGAACACCGGCATACATGTCGCCCGAGCAGGCCAGGGGAGCGTCCGCCATCTCCGCCGCCAGTGACGTGTATTCATTGGGCGTCATTTTGTTTGAGTTGTTGACCGGTCGTTTGCCACACGAGGGAGCGACGCATATGGAAACACTACACTTGGTCAGTTTCCAGCGGGCGATTTCGCCACGCAAGTTTCGATCGGCCATCTCGCGAGACCTCGAATCAATTTGCTTAAAAGCCATGGACCCTGTCCAGAAAGCGCGCTATGCGTCAGCCTATGAATTTGCCAGCGATTTAAAAAACTGGCTCAATGGCCAATCTATCCGTGCCCGACGCGCTGGCCCCATTCGTGCACTGTCTCGATGGTCGAGTCGAAATCCGGCAATCGCCGCATCAATAGCACTAATCATCGGCAGCTTGATATTAGGCATGTCTTTGACAACTTGGCAATATCGCCAATCCCAGAAACACCTGGTCGCGTCGGAATCGCAACGTTTGCGCGCGGTTAGTCATTTGCAACAACTTGAGTCGATGGCTGACTTTATTTTGGCCGAATTTGGCCCCGACGAGAATCATCAACAGCTCGATGAAACACAGATTCGAGTATTGAATCGGATGTTGGCCATTCATCAAAGTATGGTTCGTGATGAAGCTGCTCAGATCAATGTCGACGTTGCGTTGATCGAAAATTATTTGCGTATCTCTCGAATTTTTGGATTGCTCGGAGACTACGATCAGGCCTCTGAGTATGTCGATATCGCGATTGAATTGACCCGATCTGGAAACATCGATGACGCGGAAAGAGAAGCGATCGCTAAAAAAAGATACGAGGCTACTTTCCTAGCCTTCAATCTAGCATTCAAGCATGGTTCGAAATCTGACTTGGATAATCGCCTTGCCAAATTGAAGGAAACACTCGCATGGGACCAAATGAGACTAAGTCGAAAAACCGCACTGGATCGAGAATACACTTACTACCGACATCTTGGGCTGGTGGAAAATAGGAAGCAAAACTACCAACTTGCCGAAACGGCAATGCTAACCGCCTATGAAAAAATTCAGGCGTTATTGAGCTTGCAACCGAATGATCAATTCTACAACACCATGCGACTTCGCTCGATGTTGGAATTGGCAGACGTCAGCTGGTCCATGACGAGACACCAGGAAGCCATCGACTATTATGTAAACCTCATCGAAGTATTTGACCAAGCTCCGGATTCGCTTCAAAAAATCCCTGGCAACATGCTCGTGTTGGCAGACTGTCATTCCAATCTTGGTCACGCTGTTTGCCGGCGAGACCAACCAACGCTTGCAATCGAACATTACGAAAAATCATTGTTGATTCACGATCAAATTGAAAAAGTATCGCCAGGATTGTCGACCGGGCGTCGAGTTCATTTATTAATCCGTATCGCCTACCACTGCACGAGACACGATCAACCCGAGCGCGGAATTGTTGCCTGTCACGAGGGCCTGGCGTTGATCAACGATCTCCCAGTTGGAAGATTTCGAACAATGTCCGAAATTGACTTGCTCGTTCAACGAGCACAAATCGAGCTTCAAGCAGGTTCGCACCGAGCGATCGGACTCAAGGCTGTTCAAGAAGCCATCCAGTTGGCAAGCCATGCAGTCGAACAGCATCCGGATTGGGGACCAATGTATGCGTTACTGGGCAAGGGCCAGTATTTCAAGGGAATGTATGTCTTAGAAAGTGACCAAGCGGAAGCGGCAATGCAATATTTCGGGTTGGCACTAGACAATTTCGAACAATGTCATCGTCGACGCAATTTTCGGGCAAGCCCCAAGCGTCTAGCGATCAAATCGACGACCGCCATCGCGGATTTTGCGATCGCGCAAGAAGATTTTCAGTCCGCTGTTGCGGCTTGGGAAAGACTATTTACGATTCGAAGCGAAGAGACCTTGTTCTACGTTGAGTCGTTCAAATACTTTACCAAAAAACTAACTTCGATGGGCTCCGATTCAAGCGAAACAGATCTTTTGCAGGCCGCCGCCCTTCGTCATTTGAGTGCAGCTATCGAACTTGGGTATAACGACCGCGATCGGCTGGCCAACGATCCGGTTAACGCATATTGGAATCACTCCGACCCATTCGACACGATACTGCAAAACATTGGCACGGCCACCAATCACTGACGGACTCGGCTTGATTTTCCCTCGCGGCGGCAAACACTATCGATTTGCTGCCGAAAAAAATCAGTTTGCGCAATTCGATTGCCGATTGCGCTTTAGGTTCGCGCGTGGCTTTGAGTCCTTCGCGTGCGTAGTGTAATTTGCGCAACGCATCAATTGTAAGTATCCGAACAAACGGCTTGGCCAAGTCAAGTTTAGTTGAGGGCAACGTGAAAATTGAATGAACTCGTTTAGCGCGACTTGACCAAAGGTGGTGGATTTCTTGAGATGTTCAGAATCTCAATTGCTATCGTTATTTGCGGTAACGCGTGATCTCAGGGCTCACACTGAGTGGTAGCGTCCCAACCATCTCATGTATATGAAGTCAACCGAATCGAGATCCGAGCTTTTGGCACTTCACCATAACGTGCAGCTGAGATAATCATTTTCAGCCTTCAATTATTTTTTAGAAAAGGTGATCAACGTGAAAATCGTTAGCAGTTTACATATGACTGCCGCCGTAGTCGCACTTGCTGCATGCACATGCTTTGGGTAAACAACCGTAACGTTTCAGCAAGGTGTTAATGGGTACAATGGTCTTTTAGACATATATACAGGGATTGGAACTGTAGAAGATAAAAACGGGAAAGTCATTGAAACTTTCTTTTTTCAAACGCTCGGGGCGGATGTCGAAAATGCGTTTATCGACGGCAGCTGCGATTTGCCAACGACTTCGGGTGGAGACACTCAAGCTTGGATGAAGTTTGATGGAATTTTGGATGGCATTCCCAGCGGAGCGAACGTCATCAGCGCGACGCTCTCCGTTTTTACCTCGGAAGAGCCCTTTGCTGGCAGTGGTGGTCCTTTCGGTGTCAGCCAATTGTTGGTCCCGTTTGACGCTTCGACAACGTATGAAACCGCGGTCTCTGGATTTACCTTCATGGCAGGCGAAGCCAAGCGTCCTTTGGCCAATGGCTTTGTCGGACTCGACCCCGGCTTTCCCGCGGAAACCGATGTGACCGAGATCGTTCAGGCCTGGGTCGACGGCGAAGAAAATTATGGATTCCTGATTTCTGCTGGAACCACCAACGGTTGGAACATCTTCACATCTTCAGGTCTTTTTGATCCTAGCCTGGGCCCTGCGTTGACGATCGTCTATGACGATACAATGCCGGGATCGACCCCGACAACAACCGTCGAAATTGTGCAGTCAGCCGGAGACGCATCCACTTCAATGTTTGTTGTCGACGTGGTTACTGATACGTTTTCCGATGGTGACACACTGGACTCAGGTGGAGCATTTTTAGACGGAGATCCCGATGGCGACCCTGATCTGCAGGCGTTGTTGCGATTCGATAGTATCTTTGCGGCGGACGGCGGACCCGTTGCTGATGATGCCGTTATTGTTGATGCCAAACTGATTCTCACAACATCGAGTTGTGAATTCAGCACGAACTCAGCCACCGATGATCCTTTCGGCGTTCGACAGGTTTTGACGGACTATGATGGAACGGGTTCGTTCGCCGATTTGACATTCGGCGAAGTGATCGATTTAGAATTTGGCCTGATTCAAGATTCGCAAGCGTGCTACGACGTAACCAGCGTTATACAGGATTTCCAAAACGGTGCCGATAATTTCGGCTTCAACGTATTGATTACTGCCAGCACCAACGGTTGGGCGATCATCCCTTCATCGGCAACCGCGTTCGCACCAACACTACAAATTACGTTTGAAGGCAAAGACATTTTGTTGGGTGACGTGAATGGTGATGGTGTTGTTGACTTGTTGGACGTCGCGCCATTTGTCGACGCGATTACCAATGGCGACCTCATTCCAGCCGCCGACATCAACCAAGACGGCATTGTGGATCTACTTGACGTAGCTCCGTTTGTGGCAATTTTGGTTGGCTAATCTTATGGCTCACTAATGGCCTGTCAATTTGGACAGGCCATTTCCGAGCCTCGTGTTTATTTTGTTCGCAAAAACAAGCAGCTTTAAAACTATGCCGAACTTCCAATTGAATGGCAGCAGTCTTTTGCGATGTGCTTTCTCAATTTTTCTATCGGTCAAAAATGAAAACGAATAATAAACGAATCTATCGTTCTCGCGCATTCACATTAGTCGAACTCCTCGTCGTAATTGCGATTATTGGCATTCTCATTGGTATGCTTTTGCCAGCTGTCCAGTCCGTCCGCGAAGCGGCCCGTCGAATTACTTGTGCCAACAACATCAAACAGTTGGGTCTGGCGTTTCACGTATGCGAAAGCAGCATGGAAGAGCTGCCACCAGGCTGGGACACTCTGGGCTGGACCTGGGGCGCGTTTATCCTGCCCTACATCGAACAACAAAACCTGTTCAATTTATTGGTGCCCGAAGAATTTGGTGACGGCCAGTGGCAGTGCCAAGGCGGCGTTTGTTCCACCCCCAACTCGATGGCGGCAGGGCAAGCCATTAGCACGTTTAAATGCCCGACATCTCCGCTGCCGACCAATTGGCCGACAAGCTACAACAACATTCTCAATCGTGCTATTTCAGATTATCGCGCCAACGCAGGCAGCCTAGCAACCTCCGACAATACCAGCGGTCAAGTCGCCGGTACGCTCAATCTCCGTGACGATGACGAGCAAGATGGTGTGTTTTTTGGCTCGACGAACATCAAATTTCGCGACATCAACGATGGTTTATCCACAACCGTTTTTTTGGCCGAATCACTGGGCGATCCCGCATTTGTCAAAGACTCGCAAGGCATGGATCATTGGGCAATTGGCTCCCCTCAAATCGATGGCAACAACGAGTTTTCAGAAGTTGTCGGTACAGGGTACTTTCAAGTCAACTTGCGTCTGCGTGAACCCGACAGCCTGGGACAATGGATGGAACTTTCCTTTGGCAGTTACCATCCGGGAGGTCTCAATATGGTATTTGGTGATGGTTCCGTTCAATTCGTCAACGAATCCATCAACCTGGACACCTATCGAACGCTATTCAGCCGAAACGGCGCTGAAGTTGTCCCTAATTTTTAAAACGACTGACGGAAGGTTAAAAACATGGGAAAATCAAGAACACGCAACTGGTCGGTGGAAAAGGCGGTGACTCGAACGCTGTTTGGAGTGGCCGCGTTGACCTTGATCTTGGGGTGCAACCAAACCGTAAGCACGGACTACCACAAACTCGATTTGGGAACCGTGTCGGGAACCGTCAAGTTGGAAGGGGAACCCTTAGCCAACCATCACATCATCTTTCAATCGGAAAAGGGAACGTTTTCCTACGGCAAGACGAACAAAAATGGCGAGTATTCGTTGATGTTCAATTCTCAAAAAGCGGGCGTCACCAAGGGTCTGAAAACGGTCAGAATTCGCAAAAGAAACTTTAGCGAAAAAGAACTGTTTCCCGGCCCCGTCGAACAAGACGCCGAATCAGAAGACGTCTCCGGCGATATGGACTCAGTCAACGGAGTCACCATCGAGGAACCTGCTAAGACAGCGGGTGGTTTGCCCGACGTTTACCATCTAAACAGCCATATTCGCGTCGAAGTGTTAGACACCGACCAAGTCATCAATTTCAATCTTAAGTCGGATGGTTCGACGACGGGGCCCAGTTGAGGTTCGGTCGTCAATCGACGGAACGGCGAGACGCTCGGTTTGTGGAGCGCCTCGCTGTCAACAACCTGCCTTTACTGTCCGGTTAGCAGTTCGACAAACGGTTGCACATCCAACAAGTCGACTATGCCGTCGCAATTGATATCCGCGCGAATCTCATAGTTTGTGTCGTTCAATGCCGTAACAAACAACGAGACGTCCAACAAATCGACCATTCCATCTTGGTTCAAATCGCCCAAAGTTACATCCGGTACGATCGCGTCCAAACGCAGTGTCACATCAAATGGGTTGTGGATCACTTCCCAAACGTAGCCGTTGCCAGCAACGACAGAAACAGGCGAATTGGTGAATTGGCCAATGACGCCGCTAGGAGCCGTCAAAACCACAAACGTATCGTTGATTGCAGGTTGAAACGGTCCACCACCAATATCAATGAGTTTGACCATGATGCGACCATCAATAATCGCACTAGAATCAGCCACGTTTAAGCGATCGAATTCAGGGCCCGCAGAATAGCCGCCCAATTCAAACAAAACGCTTCCACTGGCAGCCATCGAAAAGTCGGGGGCCGTGGCAAATCCCGGCCCATCCTCAACCTCCAACAGGCCTTGGTTGACCAGACTGACCGGTGCAAGATCAAAGTTATCGGCCAACACCATATGGCCTGGGCTTCCATTGAACAGTTCACCACTTCCGCTGAGCGTAAGATTTTCATCGAGTCGCGAATGGCCATTTAGCACCAAACTAGCTGACGGATTGTCGAACTCGACAATCGCTTGATCGGTAAAATGAGTGTCGGCGCTAATTCGAATGCCGATATCGTTCACACCAACGAAGCCCGTAAATTCAACGGGTGAGCCGCTGAGTTTGGTGGATGGCAAAGGAAGAAAGTTTGAAAGCTCCATCTGTCCCGCCATCTCCCAACTCTCGCCCGGTTCATCCAATTGAATCTCAACCGTCGTGAAAATTCCGCCTCCAATATTCAAAGTGCCATTGAAGCTATTGTTGTTGATATCTAAAGCCGCCGTATTGACGGACAGGCGATGCCCAACGTCCCATTGAATGGGTCCATCTCCATCCATGTTGAACAGCTCCGCGTCGATGATGGTTGCTTCGCTAACCGTCGCATCGCTGTTTTGCGACATCGCACCTAAGACGGTGACCTGGCCCCGCCACTGGGTAGGGCCAAGCAAGCGGACGTGTCCGTCACTCAGTTGTGACGAAACCATAAAAAACTCTCCCCCTTCAAATACGGTCGGGCCATAGAAATCCAAAAAATTGTTTTGTTCGAGATGGAAAACCGCGGTATCGGAGATCGTCGTAGCAGGGTAGATCTCGACGGGGTGACCGGTGTTGCTAATTCCGTCGATCAGCGTCATGGTTCCACCAAACCACCAGTCAGAACCTAAAATTCGAGTATTTCCGTCAGAGTTGCTATTGGAGCCGTAAACTGAGATCTCACTGTTCCCATCCGCGATCCACCCATTCGCCAAGTTCATATCCAAAATCGATGCGGTCGCGAGTTCAATGGTCCCCGAGAATGGATCGGTCAATTCCGTCCCATTGACCGTCAAGTGATCTTGTCCGAAAAAGCCGTTACCACCATCGATTCGCAAAACACCATCTCCAAACGTGCCGTCCAGATCAAAAAGTGCATCTCCAAGTTGATTCAACGTCAGCCCACCGGTTCGCGTGTCCAACAAACCAGATTGATTGAAAGCAACTCCTGTATCGTCAAAAAAGTGAAAGGTGCCGCGAGAATGGACTTCGCCAAAGGGTTCGACCACCAGGCGATCTGTAAAATTCAAATGCCCGAAGTTAAGATTCGTCAGTACACCATCGGCTTCAATTGTCATGATCGCGGTTTGAAAGTGCGTCCCCGCACTCGGCTGGACCAACAACTCGCTCCGATGGCCGTCATGCATGCCACCAACCGTTACCGTGTCTGCGACATCCAGCAGTGCACCTGGAGCCATGATGTTGACCTCGGAACCAAATCCAATCTCCAAATTGTTGATCGATTCGAAAGTTTCAAATCGAATGCGACTGTATTCGGTACCGGGCACGAATCCAATGCGAACCGTATCTCCAGGTCCGGGAGTCCCATTTGGGCTCCAGCTAAACACATCGGTCCAGTCGCCCAAGGCTGGGCCGTCCCAGACTTTCAACTGTCCAAACCCACGTTCGGTTGACGCTAAATGCAACGTCACAAACATTAAAAACAAGATTTTCGAGAATCGCATGGCAAGCTCCTGATTGAGATTATTGAAATCGCTCGTTTCTCGTCGACGAAAGATCGACAAGTGACCAGGCGCCGAACAACCAAATCTTGCTCACGGCTTTTCTTCAAACGGTAGATAAGAGAATTTTCGCGCAACTACCTGGTTTTACGCGGCGACAAAAAATGTTTGAAATTCTGCGCTGCGCTGTCGAAAAAACAGCGCCTATAGGCTAATGCGAAATTGTCCTGTGGGGGAAAGTTCCGTACTTTGCGCAAATTTGGTGTAAAATCCGATGATTAGAGTTCCTGTTTCAAATCATTCTCGTGAACTTTCAACCCTGGAGTTAGAACCAAGGTTTCGAATGTCCGAATCTCATCAACATGACAGTTCGATCAGAAACCTGGGGCGCTACCGCAGCTACCTTTATCTCAAAGCGCTGGGGATGGCGCCTGAGTTGCGTTCCAAAATCGATTCTTCTGATTTGGTGCAGCAAACTCTCTTGGAAGCGCACCAAAAATTGGATCAATTTAACGGCAATAGTGAGCCAGAAATGGCGGCTTGGCTGGGACGCATGCTGGCAAACAATATGACCGACGCGGCGAGAGCTTTGCGAAGAAAGAAACGGGACGTCGCTCGAGAACAGCCGCTAGAATCGAATCGTTCGGACTACGCACGAAGCGCTGCTGATCGCATTCAATCGGAACAGACCACTCCAAGTCTTTGCGCCATTCGCTCTGAAGACCTTTCGCATTTGCACAATGCTTTGTCAACGCTTCCTGAGTCACAGAGAGAAGTCATCGTGCTTCACCATTTGCAAGGTAAATCGCTGGCTGCCACGGCGGAGCAAACGGGGCGCAGTAAAGCCGCGGTTGCCGGTTTGTTGTACCGTGGACTCAAGGCGCTGCGAACGAATTTGAACTGATGAATGATTCCTCCGATACAAATCGTGGTTCGACGCAACGCGAGGACCCGATTCTTGAAACGGCGATTGAAAAATGCATTGAGCTGTTGGAAAACGGAAACGCAGGTTCGATTGATTCCGTAATCGCAGAATTCCCGCAACATGAAAACCAGCTGCGCGAGTTTTTAAACGATTGGGGAGGAATGGAAGGCTGGGTGGCTCAAATTTCAGATTCGCTTCATGGAGACGAATCGGATTCCCAAACAGCATTGCCCGTTGAAATAAAAACGCTAGGCGATTACGAACTACTGGAACAAATTGGTGCTGGCGGAATGGGCGTGATTTTCAAAGCGCGTCAAATTAGCCTGAACCGTATCGTAGCCCTGAAAATGATCTCTGGACCCCAGTCCGACCAAGAACGATTTCGTTTGGAAGCCGAGGCCATTGCGGCGATGGCGCATCCCAACATTGTCTCCATCTATGAAATCGGTGAGCACGAAGGTCGTTTATTTTTTGCGATGCAGTATGTTGATGGCTGCAATCTCAAACAATATTTGAACAAACACAAAGTCACAGCGACAGACGCTGCGCGAATCGTGGAGACCGTTTCCCGGGCCGTTCATTACGCCCATCAACGGGGAATCCTACATCGCGACCTCAAGCCCGCCAACATCTTGATGGACGCGGATGGTCAACCACACATTACTGACTTTGGATTGGCAAAGCGGATCGATCAGGACGTCGAGCTGACTCATTCTGGAACCATCATGGGAACACCCGGATATATGGCTCCGGAACAAGCGCTAGGCAAAACTAAGAACTTGACGGTAGCTACGGATGTCTATGGCTTGGGTGCGATCCTCTATGCGCTGCTTACTGGGGAGGCACCTTTCACCGGCGACTCAACTTTGGAAGTGATTCGACAAGTTGGTGAGCAGCCACCGCGTTCACCTCGAGCGATCGTCCCGGAACTCAGCCACGATATCGACACGCTTTGTTTAAAGTGTTTGGAAAAAGCACCTGAGCACCGCTACGTCTCAGCCGAGAGTTTGGCCAAGGATTTGGCTCGATTTCAGTCGGGTCTTCCGGTCCAAGCGCGGCCAGTACCGGGTCTGGAAAAAGCTTGGCGTTGGTGTCGTCGCAATCCGGCACTGGCTGGATTGTCAGTGGCGGCCGTTTTGTTATTGTTCGCGACCACTATATCGTCATTCATGTTGGCCATTAGTGAACGCAACGCGCGCATCAATTCGGACCGAAACGCAGAAAAAGAGAAGACGCTCAAAAATGAAGTCGATGCCGCGTTGGTTGAGGAAAGAAAAACAAAGTCTGCCCTACATCTGTCCAATGGAATATGGCGAGCCGAAACGGGTAACGTCCCTGGTGCACTTTTATGGTTCGCCGAATCGGCGCGTTCTACAGTGGCTGACCGAGAACAAATTCAAAGCCACCTGCGTCGCTGGAACAGTTGGTTCAACTGTCACCCCCGTTTAGTTGCCGCAACACTACTGGCCCAATCTTTCGGAGAGGTTGAAAAAGGAGGATGGGATGACATCAATTTTAGACCGGCCGGAAAAAAACTGTTGGTTCAGGCCGGTTCTCGATTTGTGATTTGGGATTTTGAGCAGGACGAATTGTGGGATCTTGCCGATGTTTGCGATTCTGTTAGGAGCGCGGCATGGAGTGCGCATGGTGACGAAATTGCCATGGGCTGTGAAGACGGACGCGTGATGCGACTCGACCCAGACACCAAAGCAACGATTCAAGAGATACAAACCGGAGGCCCCGTTTCCCAAGTCGCTTTTTCACACGACTGCCAGATGTTGGCAGTCGCCCATTCGACGGAAATGCAAATTCTCGACATAGAATCGGGAGATTCAATTCTGCAATTACAGTCTCATGGGGGTCAAATCGTTTACTTGGCCTTTAGTCCTGTGCACCAAGACCTGGTTACTGTCGCTTCCGATCGCAAAGCCAGGTTGTTTTCGTTGGCCGGTAACGGCGAACCGACCCTGGAAACCAACATCTATCGAACTCGCCCGACCGAGTATTATCGACCATTTTGGCCAACGTTTGTGGATAATGGACGCGCGCTGTTGCTCCGGTCGAACCCTCGCGACTTTCAGATTTACGATGTCGGTTCAGGGCAATTGCAGAAGTCAACTACCCTGGACCATCTTACATACTCGTTTTCTGTTAGTAACGATTTGTTGTTGTTGTCCAGCGAGAACGATGCACAAGTCCGCCGCATCCACTTTGGCGGTGACGAAGTCGACAATGTGGCCACGATTGCAGAAGACCAAAACCAAGCGGACGAATCCGCGTTATCTGATCCTTTGACGCAGATGCTACATGCCTACCGGACAACCAACTGTGATATCAGTCGGACTGGGTTGACGGCCACTGGAAACTGGGACCAAAATGTTCGCATTTGGTCCCCCGATTTTGACACTGAAACAACGGCGGTTCAAAAACAACATCTCGCGATTTTGCCTCACCAGACCCGGGTCCGGCAAGTCAAATTTTCAAGTGACTCTCGCTATCTCGTTACCGTTCAAATCGACGGATTGATCCGTGTGTTTGAAACCCTCCAACGGGATGACACGGGTTATCGCCTGCCGACACCGGGCGGTCGTAATTTCTTGCGTGTACTCGATCACGACCGTTTCATTTCTACGGGTTCAAGCTCTTGGTATTCCGCTAACACAAATGTCGAAATGCACTCGGTTCAGTCGCAAAAGTCGATGGCGACCACTCCAGAGTTGACCAGGAAAAATGACGGAACCTTGATCGATGCAATCTGTTCCAACAACAATCGTTCGTTGATCACATTGCACAGCCGTCCAGAGCGATCACGTACCGGTTTCGTTAGCGATGATGGTTCCGCAGGTCGACTTTGTTTCTGGAGCTGGCCAGACTGTTCAAAACTGGAGGCCGAAATTCAGTTGGACACCGAACCTCGATGGGTCGAGCACCACCCGTTTGAGAATCAGATCGCGGTTTGCACTGCGAACATGGATGTCATTTTGATCAACACCGAAAACTTTGAAATCGAAAAACAACTGCTGAGAGACGGGCAAAAATACGACTTTGGCCGCTATTCTCATTTTCCTCAACACGCAGCAAATCAACAACTCTTGTACAGTCCCGACGGAACATCCATTTTGGTTTGGAGCCAATACAACGTTGGTTGTTTTGTTTGGGATATCGAAAAAGAAAAACTGCGATTCGAGCCGTTTTCTAACGGCGGTTGGCCAATCTCTGGTGCCGATTATTCACCCGACGGAAATTACATTGTGCTTGCCGGCGGCCGAAACAAATACGTCACGGTTATCGACGCGATCACCGGCGAACAGATTGGCGAGAAGCTGCCGCATACGGTGGTCACATACAAAGCTCATTTCAGCCCTGATTCAAAGCAAGTGGTTACCGCGTGTCGCGACGGCAAAGCAAGGGTTTTTGATCTACAAACCGGCGAACTGATATTCAACGAATTGAACCACGAAGCCGATGTCTTAGACGCCGTCTTCTCCCCCGACTCGAAGTTTATTCTTACGATCGGTCAAGACCGTCAATTCAAAGTTTGGAACACGAGCGACGGAACCATTGCCATGCGACCGACTGAGATTTCTCTCGGTTCGCGGCACATCCGGGTGACTCCAGACTCGCGTTTCGCATTGGTCTACGGCGGGCACTATTTTAACTCGGTCATTTCACTGGAGGACACTTCGCCTCACGAAGCGATGCGTTTGGAAGATACAATCATTGCCAGCCAGTTGATTTCCAACCAACGACTTGAAAATCATACGCC
Organism: Mariniblastus sp.; assembly: GCA_965263475.1. Classification (GTDB taxonomy): domain Bacteria; phylum Planctomycetota; class Planctomycetia; order Pirellulales; family Pirellulaceae; genus Mariniblastus. The sequence continues at coordinate 2,984,529 of OZ253677.1, read as the reverse complement.
TATCAAAATCAGTACAGACCAGTGGTATCAGATTTGGCAGCGATTCAATGGTGGACGATAATGCCTGTAAAAAACCAATCAGTGGCCCAGCGCCGTTGACGTGGGTTGATCTAGGACGATACGAGAATCTCGATAAACAAATCGACATCCAACAAATCGACGATACTGTCGAAATTGAGATCTGCCTCAATGATATACCCACCCGAAACGATTGCGTCTACGAACGAAGCAACATCCAACAGGTCGACGGCTCCGTCGTGGTTAACGTCGCCCATCAAGAGTGGCTGTACCACCATCGTCGGACCAAAATAACCTCCGTTCAACTGAGGCTGGCTACTCATTGGCGGTCCAGGCGGCGATGCGGTTCGAGCTTCCAGAAACGTAATTTCTGGGATTGTCATCTCTTCGACGACCAAACGAAATCGGTCACAGCTGGCGGCGCAGGCCGGATCGTCCGCGCCAATCACGTACTGCCCAGGCGACAACACGACAGGCATGATTTCATTGAGCAGCCATCGCCCATTGGCGGCAGCAGAATTCATCGTAGTGCTTGAATTGCTAATCGTGGTTTGCGCTAGCAAAGCTGGCGCATCAAACTGATCCGTCCAGACGCGAATCAAATGATCTGCCGAGAGCCCATCTTCGTCCGTTTCAAAATGGTCAAAGAATCCGAGCCCTGTCAGCCGCACAGGCGCATTGACTTGAAAACTCCAACCCAAAGTCAAATTGGCTTGGAACCCGTTTGTGTCCTCGCCGGTAAAATCAAGCGCGGGTTCCGGCTGGGCAATCGCGATCTGCGAAACAAATAATAGGCCGACAAAAGACCAGGCAAATAAACGGCGAATCATAGTTTCGTCTCCAAAATTAGGCGGTTTGTAACGTTTCCTTTTTGGTCAACTGCTGCCAGAGAATTGAATCCACAAAAATATGAAAAAATTGTCGCCGTGTTGTATCGTTATCTTGCACGAAAATGGAGTAGCATAATCGACACCCATGAATGAGAAACGAATATGCAATTTTTTAAATTTTGGACGCAAGCAAATCGAAGCGCCAGCGGTAACGTGGGTGATTTTGACGTCACATGCTATGGCTACTCCAATGATAGCCTAGAGGACGCTCTCCGGGTCGCCGAACAGCGCGCCCAGTCTACGGCACAAGCGATGGCCAACGGAGTCCCACGCGACCAAGGATACTATGGCAACGCTCATCCGATTCGCGAAGAAATCATTGAGGCTTTTGAAGAAGACGGTCTGTGCAGCGCCATCATCAGCCGCAATCATTATGGTTGCCTGGTGCTCAACACTGCTGATGTTTTTTTTGCCGATATCGATAAACCGGATCAATCGAATGCGCCGAGCCCAATCGCTTCGATCTTGAATCTGTTTGGTATGAACGCTCCAGAAACCAAATCGTTCGAACAAGAATTGATCGACAACATTGCCCAACATTGCAGCCAAAATTCGAACTTGGGACTGCGACTATATCGAACGGCCAATGGCTATCGCATTGTTGTTACCAACGAAACCATTCCAGCCAACGAAGCTAGGTCGCGACGGTTGTTGCAGTCTTTAGGGTCTGACAAACTTTATGTTTCACTGTGCCGATCACAGGACTGCTATCGCGCGCGGCTAACCCCCAAACCATGGCGCTGCGGTGCAACTCGACCGCCTTGCCGTTATCCTTTTTCAACGGATCAACAAAAACACACCTATCGTCAATGGGAACAACAATACGAATCGACCGCTCAAGCTTTCGCGACCTGCGCATTGATTGGGCAATTCGGCTCCAACCAAATACACCCGACGGTCGACAAAATCACACGTTTACACGACCACTATGTGCTGAACGGCGACCGGCCGATCGCCTGAATTTGATACTTTGGCTCAGACCAACGCTTGCGTTTACACATCGAAGACTTGCAATAAACCGCCTGTTCTCCGGATTTTTTTTACTTTTTTGATTCGCTTGTTGTGACCGGTATACAAAATCCGTGTTTGTAGGTTTGGCGTCCCCGATTATTCTGTAGAAAACGGGAATCGAATTGCCAGGAGTCGCTATGACGGATCGAAACAAATGGCATTGGCTACGGCGAGGGCATAAGACTGGGAGTTGGCTGCTTCCTACCATGTGCTTCGTTTGCCTTGGATTTACTGGACCTTCGCAAGCGCAAGTTGGTGATAGAAATCTTGAACCGCTCACGAAACTGGCACTAGAGAATGAAAAAAAAGCTGACATCTCGCAAATGAACGTAACATACGAAACACGGGTTTTGGAATTTTGCTGATGCTAATCTTCGGTGGCGCGCTGGTTTCACAAAACCGACTGGGCCGCAAACTGCGGCGACAAGAACAAAGAATGAACCAGGAGTTATCGCTTCAATTGAAACAACAAACTGAATCTCTTCGCGATGAAATCGAAGAGAACAATCGCCTTCAGTTTGATCTTGAACGTTCAGAGAAACAAATCGCGATTGGTGCAATGACGGGAGCTATCGCACATGACTTTAACAACCTATTGAGTGTAGTAATCTACTCCAATGAACTTTTGAAGATCGAAGCGTCATCAATGGGGCCAGAATTCGCGAGCTTGATCGCCAATGCCGATCGTGCTGCAAAGACAGGCGCGGACATAATCGCCCAATTGATGGATTATTCAAGAACATCTCCTGCCAAGCCGGAAACCGTTGAGTTGGACCAATGGCTGGTATCGGTGAACGGTCTGATTATGGCGACGCTGGGAAGCCATCAAAGGAGTTTTACAACTGAAAACAAAGCGTCGGGAACAAGAGTGTTGCTCGAACGATCCAAACTGACGACGGCGATTCTCAACTTACTGACCAACGCGCGCGACGCATGTACACCCAACGACAAAATAACGTTAAAACTCGAACAGAAAGGAATTACGTTATCATTGAAGTTTGGGACCAAGGAAAAGGAATGAGCGACGCTCAGGTTCAGAAGTGTTGCGAACCACACTTTTCGACCAAAGGAAAAAAAGGAAACTGGACTTGGCTTGAGTTCGGTTGTGGGATTTGCGAGCCAAAGCAAGGGAAGTTTTGAAGTTGAAAGCCAACTCGGAGTTGGAACAACCTGTCGATTGCGATTGCCGATCCAATCGTCAGTGACCCGAACGACGCATCGTAGTAGCGATCCTCTGCAAGTTCACGTCGATCGCTCATCAGGGTGCCAAGAAGTCTTGGTCGTGGATGACCACGAAAGCCTTCGCGTAATAACGCAACTGCGGCTGATTTCGCTTGGCTATCGAGTGCGAATTGCCAACGGATATGCAGCCGCTAAGGAAGAAATTTAGTCAACGGCCGACCTAACGTGCTTTTGTGCGACATCCAAATGCCGGGTCGATCAGGATTGGAGTTGAAAGAATGGGTGCAAAAAAACTGTCCCGAAACTCAAATCATCATGATGACTGGATACAGCGGGTATGAGGTCGACGATGTGCCTGTTCTTAGTAAACCTGTTGATTCCAATCGCTTGCGAGCTGCTCTCAAAACCCAGCCCACAAAGACGTGAGTTGAAGTAGCCGAGACTTAGTCTAATTCCTTGAAGGTTTGTAATGTTGTTTGGCCAGTATTGAGTGAGGTTCGCGTAGGCGGATCGAGCGAGACTGCCGGCCAAACATCGCAGAGCTTCAAATCGATTTGGATCAATGGTTGCAGTATTACAACCGTGAACGACCGCATAGCTGTTATGGCAAAACACCGATGCAGTAAATTAGATTGGTCTGTCAGATCAAGTAGAAGCTACTACAAATCTCGTGTCGTCATCCTTTAGTTTTTGTCGGTATTTTTTCGCTTGCCTTTGCCAACGTTCAGCAGCTTTTGGCGCGAATCTTCGCGTGTCGTGACCATCAGTAGCAATGATGCTGCGGTCAAATTGGAAGTCTCGCGAGACTCAGCCAAATCACCTAACCCGGATATCTCAATCGGTAATTCTGACAGTTCGTCAAAGTCAAACTCTTCCAACGTGTCGCGTTCGAGGTCCTCTCGTTCCGGAACCTCGTAGGACTCGACAACCAAGTTCTCAGCAGAGTCTTCAAGTGCAGGTTCACTTTCCAATTCTTGCCGTTCGTTGGTTTCGTACTCTAGCTGGTTTTGAAACGACTCAAACTCTGGATTCTCCCAATCGCTGCCTGAATTAAGCTCGCTAATTTCCTGGTTCAAGGCCTGGATCTCATTGTAGGCTGCTTCAAAGTCTTCCAATGAGTCGACGTTAGCGATGACGCGGTCCAGAACGTATTGGTTGTTAAAGTTATCGTCCTCAGATTCGGCTTGGCTATCCGAATCCGACTCAGGTTGCTGCGATAGCGTGCTGTTAAGCGTGTCGTGCTCAAGTTCGACCTTGATCGTATTGGCGTGCGTCGCCGTACTGTCGTTACCATCGACGGTCGTCACTTCAACATTCAAATCGAAATCATCGTTGCCAAAACCCTCTAACTTCAGTTGTAGACCGTCGAGCTGTTCTTCCTCCAATGTCCAACTACCGTCACCGTTGTTCACTCCCGCCGTAAGCTGAGCAAAATCCGGTACACCAAGCACTCGTATTTGGGAAATCCGTTCGCTTCCGTCAACATCGACGAGAGCCGTTTCAATGTTCAGATCAATAGCTTGATCTTCGTTACCGCTGGCATCCGTAACTTCAATTTGTGCTGCGTCGGCAATGGCGTCCACCTGAACCGTTACCGTTTGAATGGAAGTTTCGCCATTTCCATCGGTAACCGTGTACTCGAATGAGTCAGAACCGCTGAAATTTTCATTGGGCTGATAAACGAAGTTGCCGTTATCATCAACGCTGACTTTGCCGTTCTCCGGTTGTTCAAAATTCTCGACGCTGAGTTGATCTCCGTCGAGGTCAAAGTCGTTTGAAAGCAGATTTCCGGTAACGCTGCCGTCTTCGCCGATAGTAAATGATTCACCGGCCGTAACTTGACCTTCGTTGACATTTTGGACTTCAATGTCAAAAGATTCGATTCGCGTTAGACCACCAGAATCGGTCACTCGTACATTGATCGTATGCGACTGGGCCGCTTCGAAGTTGAGATCGGCTCCTAGCTTGACTCGGACTTGGTTGTCTACTACTTCAAAATTGGAGTCATCGACGATGTTGCCATCAGCGTCCACTAAATCAAACGTAAACGATTCGCCATCGTCAACATCGGTTGCCGAAAGTGCACCCACGATGGTACCGCCGACAGCGTTTTCTTCGACCGAAGCATTGGACAACGCCAGATCGGTCACGACATCGTTTACAGCCGATACTTCTACATCAAACGAAGAATGCACCGTTTGGGTTGACACTCCATCGGTCGTGGTAACCGCAACTTGTAGTTCAAAATCATCGTGACTGTTTTCCGCTGGCGTTACGGACAAGCCATCCAAATCCGACGCTTCCAAAGACCAACTGCCGTCGCCATTGTCGGTACCTGCCGAAAGTACGGCGCCCGCAGGAACGTTGTTGATTGTTATGTCTGAAATCGTTTCGCTTCCGTCCACATCGACCAAATCAGCCGAGATGGACAATTCGATTGCGGTGTCTTCGTTTCCACTCACATTAAGCGTTGATAACGTGGCTGCATCCGCAACCGCCGTCACGTTGATCGTTACCGTTTGTGTTGACGTGGCTCCGTTGCCATCGGTGACCGTGTACTCAAAGCGATCGGTGCCGCTAAAGTTCGCGTTTGGCTGGTATACGAAATCACCGTTGGCATTGACGCTAACGGTTCCGTTTCCAGGTTGGTCGTAGCTCTCGATAGCTAGTGAATCACCGTCAAGATCGACATCATTGGCCAACAGATTGCCACTGACGTTTCCGTCTTCCGAAATGGCGAACGATTTACCTTTCGCAATTTGGCCTTCATTGATGTCTTGGACATCGATCGTGAATTGTTCCGTGTGCTCAGCACCACCTGAATCGGTCACTCGGATGTTTAGAGTATGCGATTCTGATATTTCAAAATTTAGGTTGGCTCCCAATTTAACCCTGACTTCACCATCGACGACTTCAAAGTTTGCATCTTCGACAGCATTGCCCTCGTCGTCGACGAATTCGTACACAAAGCGTTCGCCGGAATCGACATCGCTGGCGGATAACGTTCCAACCACGGTACCCGGACTCGCGTTCTCGACGACGGTTGTGTTTGACAAAGCGACATCTGTTACTGCATCGTTGACGGCTGCGACCTGGACCGTCAAAGTCTGGCTGATGGTCGCGGTACTGGTTTCACCGTCTTCGAAGATGCGAACGTTGCGGAAGTAACTGTTGCCTTCAACACCAGCAGAGTTCGCTTGGTCATCATCATTCAAGAAGGTCATGCGGTCGAATTCACCGGACATATGTTGCCCAACGGGAATTCGAATCGTTTGATACTCGCCGCTGCCGTCATAAATTCGATACGCATTGTCGGCGGCATCGCCATGACTTTGGTGGCCGAAAACATTAAAGAAGTCAGAGTTGCGAGGACCATTGTTCCAGCGGGCATCATTGTCGAATCCAACAACAGCAAGTTCTGGCATCTCGGTGCTCTTGTATTCGAATTCAATGACCGTGTTATCGGTGATTACAAATTCTCCGGGAACTGACTTCCATCCGTTTTCGGAAATCAACAACACGTCGCCATTCTCTTGGACGTCAAAATCGCCATTGCGATCCTGACTGCCACCATGCGATTGAACATCGGACGAGAAGTCGATTTGGGTAACACCTTCCTCTGTCGTCACATCAATAGATAGTTCGAATTCGCCATGGAAATTTTCAGGCGGCGTAATGGTCAAATCTTCCAGTTCCTTCGGATGAATCGACCAAGACCCATCTCCGTTGTCGGTGCCAGCGGATAGTTGAGCTCCCTCGGGAACGTTTGAAACCGTAACTTGGGCGATACGCTCGCTGCCATCTGTATCGACGAGGGATGCCTGGATCTCCAATGCGATAGCTTCGTCTTCATTCCCGCTAGCGTTGTCAACGTCCACTTGGGCGCTGTCGACGGCCGCGTTCACTTGAAGCTCTACCGTTTGTGTGGTTGATTCACCGTTTCCATCGGCAATCGTGTATTCAAATGAATCCGAACCGCTAAAGTTTGTGTTTGGTTCGTAGACGAAGTCACCATTTTCGTCGACCACAACTGTGCCATTTTCAGGTTGTTCAAAACTGGCGACGCTCAACACGTCCCCATCGATATCAACATCATTAGCCAGCAGATTGCCGCTGACGCTGCCGTCTTCGCTGACTTCAAATGCCTCTCCGGAACCGATTTGGCCTTCATTCACATCGGTCACGTCGATAGCAATTGTCTCGGTGTACTGACTGCCGGCCGAGTCCGTCGCTCGCACATTCAACTCAATCGAATCCTGAGCTTCAAAATTTATGTCGGCACCGCTTTTAACTCGAACTTCATTGCCAACGATTTCAAAGTTCGCATCGTCAACAACGACTCCGGATTCGTCTACGAATTCGAACGTATGGCTTTCATCAGTATCAACGTCGGTAGCGTTCAACGCTCCAACGACGGTTCCGGCAATTGCATTCTCAGTGACCGTACCACTAAATTCAATGTCCGTGACCGCATCATTTTGTGCAAGAACATCGATCGTTACTGTCGCTGTCGACTCCATTCCATCGGCGGTTTCAACGGTATAGCTAAAGGTCGCAGGGCCGTTGTAGTTTTCTTGCGGTTCAAATGTGATCGAACCATCATCGTTCAATGTTACCGTTCCATGCTTGGCATCTTGGACAGACTTGATCGACATTGCATCGCCATCTTCGTCAACATCGTTGGCCAACAGCATTGCTGAATCGAACGACAACGAAGTGTCTTCATTAGTCTGAAGTGGGCTCGATACCTCCAATTGGACGTTGTCGTAAGAAACGCCGCGATCATTGTCAAACGTATACAAGCCAAACGTTTTTACTGGAGGTGTTTCAGCGGTTGCGTCCAACATCGCCGATCCGTCAACCTCTACTTGAATGCCGTCTGCGGAAACCGATAGGCTTAACTCAAATTGGTCGGGTAACTCTGCCGCGTCGATCTTATCGAGCTCGGTTCTAACTCCATTCTCAACCTTGAACAGCGTGAAATCTTTATGAGCACTGCTGTTCGAATAGTTTTCGGAATAATTGTCCCAACTCACTTGATAGTAATTCTGATTGTCTTCATAGCCGAACACCATTCCAACACCGTTGTTGTATGTGTTCCCAGTATTGGCGTCCACGTCGACTGTAATTTGGTACTCAGTTGCGTTTGCGGCGACTGTATTGCTTTGGGAAACATCGTAGCCAAGAAAACCTTTTCCACTGTTGCTTTGTTCAGCCGCTTCACCATCGCTGTTGACGCTCCAGTTGTAAGTATCGTTTCCTAAACTGATCGGTTCCCAATCGTCGAAATTTCCGTCGTCAAATTTTTCGACCAGTTTGAACGACGTCAGTCTCGTATCGTTGTTGGCAACCGGACCTTCGTTAACATCGGTTACCTGGAGTTCCAACGTTTCAGTGTATTGATCGCCATCTTCCGCAGTTGAGCGAACAAGAAATTCTACAACATTTCCTTCTTCAAAATTGATGTCCGCATTTTCGTTGACAACGATCTGATTTCCGACGACTTTAAAGTTTGAATTCGCATCGATATTGCCATTCTCGTCAACAATTTCGTATTCAAATGGTTGATTAGGGTCGACCGAAAATTCACCGACATATGTACCGGCCGCAGCGTTTTCTGTTACGGTACCACCACTAAAATCCATCGCATCGTGTGCGAAATCAACACCATCGCTGACCGTCGCCGCTCCATCGGCAAAGACTAGGTTCTCGACTTGATAGATCACATCGCGTCCGTCTGGCGCACCATCTCGTAGGTCTTGGACGGTCACACGTCCGTTGCGGTAAGTAACTTCGTAGTCGCTCCAGTTGCCATCGAATCTAACGGTATCTTCTCCGGCGTTACCGTAGATCAAGTCATCGCCTGCACCGCCTTCGATGATGTCATCACCGTCATCGCCAAAAATCCGGTCGTTTCCATCGCCGCCGATGATCGTATCGTTACCATCGCCGCCACGTTGGTAATCATTGCCAGAACCACCGGTCAGAACATCGTCTCCGCCGTTACCGTACTGCGTCGCGCGGTCGACCATACCGGCCGCGTTCAGCGTATCGTTCGCTGAGCCACCGTCCACACGCTCAACACTCGCAGCCGCTTGATCAATTGAAAAATCTTCGCCGCCTTCGACGATAACTCGGTCGACACCAGAACCACCATCAATAACTGTATCGGTAGAATCGGCGTAGATAATGTCGTTGCCAGCGCCGCCACGCAATTGGTCGGCCCCAATGCCGCCCGAGATGTTGTCGTTGCCGGCGCCGCCAGAAAGGACATCAGTACCGTAGTTCCCGCGAATCGTATCGTTTCCGTCACCGCCTTCGATGGTATCATTACCATCACCACCATGTTGAGAATCATTGCCTGAACCGCCGACTAAAGTGTCGTCGCCAGCGTTGCCAAGCTGCGTCACTCTATCGGTCATTCCGCTGGCGTCCAAGGAATCGTTGCCAAATCCGCCGTCCACTCGCTCAACGCTGGAAGCGGATTGGTCAATTTCGAAATCGATGCCACCTTGAACAATGACTCGGTCGGATCCTTCGCCGCCATCAACAACGGTGTCCTGGCCGTCGGCATAAATGATGTCGTCACCTTCCCCGCCGCGAAGTTCGTCGGCACCTGATTGACCGTAAAGCCGGTCGTTCCCATCGCCACCGGAGATAACATCGTTACCGCCGCCGCCATACTGAATGTCGTTTCCCGAACCGCCCAATAGGTTATCGTTGCCGTAACCCCCGGATTGGGTAACCGCAACATCCATATCGGTCGCGTCAAAGGTGTCGTTGCCGTGTCCGCCGGTCACACGCTCGATACTGGATTCCGCTTGGTCTAGGTTAAAGTCGTTGCCATTGGCGACGGACAAATGATCGTAACCGTCGCCGCCATCGATGACTGAGTCTTCCGAATCGGCATAGATCCGATCATTTCCATCCCCACCGCGAAGCTCGTCTGCACCTTCGTTTCCTCGCAACGTGTCATTGCCATCACCGCCGGAAATCGAATCCACGGTATCCGTACCACGCAGGTTGTCATTGTTGTCGCTGCCGTTGATTTCGTTGGGCTCAATCTCCGGGCTGTCCTCAATTGTCGCTGTTTCACCCGATTCGAACTCAATTTCGCCGCCGTCAATCGTTGCCACGCCGTCTGCAAACTGGATCGTCGTTGCATTCAGCAGCGTATCGTATCCATCGGGAGAACCATCGCGAAGGTCTCGAACCGTGAAACGACCGTTGCCGCGATCGGTCACTTCATAATCGTCGTAGTCACCGCTGAAATGAACGACGTCATGCTCGTCTGCGAAAATCGTGTCGTTGCCGCCTTCTCCGCTGAGCCGATCCGCACCATCGTTGCCATAAATGCGGTCGTTGCCGTCACCGCCAAAGATCGTATCGTTGCCGTCACCACCATACTGATAATCGTGATTCGAGCCACCGATCAAAACATCGTCGCCCAAATTACCCGACTGAGTGACTCGCTCGGTGACGCCCGTCGCGTCCATCGTGTCGTTGCCCACTCCGCCGGTGACCCTTTCCACACTGGTCGCGAGCTGATCGATCGTAAAATCTCCGGAGCCCTGAACAATCACTCGGTCAGTGCCATCACCACCATCGATCAGTGAGTCGTCGGCATCGGCGTAAATGAGGTCGTTTCCATCGCCACCTCGCAATTGGTCGCTTCCTTCATTGCCGCGAATGGTATCGTTGCCGTCGCCGCCTGATATTTGGTCGTTGCCGACGCCGCCGTACTGTACATCGTTACCAGATCCGCCGACCAGGACATCGTCACCGACGTTCCCGAATTGATGGACACGCTCAGTCATCCCGGACGCGTCCAACGAATCGTCGCCGCTACCGGAGCTAACGTACTCTACGCCGGCTTCACTTTGGTCCAAAGAAAAGTCACCCGCGTCCTGAACGATCACACGATCATAGCCGTCTCCGCCAGATACCAGCGTGTCTTCACTGTCGGCATAGATAAGGTCATTGCCATCCCCGCCGCTCAATTGGTCGGCGCCTTCACCCCCTTTGATCCGGTCGTTGCCTGATCCGCCCGCGACGACGTCATCCCCCACGCCTCCATCCAAATAGTCATCTCCGCCGCCGCTCAACAGCGTGTCGTTGCCTGCATTCCCGACCTGAACCGCGCGCTCGGTCATACCCGACCCATCGATGACATCGTTTCCGCTTCCGCCATCGACGCGTTCGATGCTCGTCGCGTTCATATCGATTTGAAAATCGCCGCCACCTTGGACAATGACGCGATCCTGTCCTGCTCCGCCATCAATCACGCTGTCTTCGGCGTCGGCATAAATCAGGTCGTTGCCATCACCACCGGAAAGTTCGTCGACTCCAGCACCACCAATAATGCGATCGTTTCCGTCTCCTCCTTCGATCACATCGTCGCCGAAATCGCCGCGTAGGTCGTCATTGCCGTCTCCTCCATCGATCTGGTCATCACCATCCTGACCGTAGAGCCGATCGTTCCCGTCGAGCCCCTCTAGAATATCGTCGCCACCGCGACCATACGCTTGGTCGTTGCCGTCGGTACCAGTGAACACGTCATCATCGGCAGTCGAGTTGGATAACTCTTCACCGGTATCGGCATCAACCCAAGTCGCTGAGAACAAAACTCGCTCTTCAAGCTTCTCAGAGTGGAAGTCTGCTTGTTTTCTGTGCTTAGAATTCGATTGTTCCGAGCCCTCAGTTAGTCCCTGTAGCTCATCCAAGAAATCAAAATCATCAATGCTGTCGTTCGACATGTGTGTACCTTGTTGCGCGCGGTCCTTGCAGACCACAAAAATTTCTTCTCAATTGCGGTTTGCATAACCGCCGCCAAACAAGCATAGGTTTTTTGTGGAGGTGCGAATTAATTACCGTCGGCGTTGTTGGTTTTCTTACAAAAACTACCGTGCCAGACGCATGATCATTTGTAACAACCTGAAATATCGCTAAAGCTCGAACCATTGAAATCGACCGATTCATCAAAAAACAGTTATTCCCTGTTAACTGGGATCTAGATTCAAAAGGTCGATACCAGACTTTTTTCGTTTTTGAGAACTTGGGGCAGAGATGGTAGGCGAAAGATTGAGCCAGTTAGATTCCAGCGCAGGCACGATTGAAGCTGTACAGTCGCTTCAATCGAGCAACGAAGAAGCCATTATGGCGCAGCGTAAACATACGCGATTTGAAATTCGCACCAAAGTAATCATCCACCCCAGCGACTGCATCGACCGTGGTTCCATGCAATGGCTGGCGGAGTGTCATGACATATCCAAAGGCGGTTGTCGACTGCTGACCCAAAAACCCGTGCAAATCGGCTCTATTTATTGGATCCAATTTCAACCAACCAAAGACACCAAACTCGATCCCGTTTTCGCTCGTTGCGTTAGGGGTCAGCTGTTACGAGAAAACGCATTTGAGTTTGGTATGTGTTTCCTGACACCAATCGAATTGCCAGAAACCGAAGACAGTGTCGAGGCTGACGCCGTGTTCCCTTAACCTCCCGCCTAACAAAATGTCTGCCCAACTCACATTTCCCACCCACTCCACCTAATATGACGGTTGCTACAAAACCAAATCGAGTTTCCTCCGAAGTTGACGGAAGTCAATTTTATGAAGTAGTCGCTGATTTGTGTCAGATCGCGGAATCAAATCTGCGACGTTCCGATTACTTTAGCCGGTGTTTCGAGACCATTGGTAAATTTTTCCATGGTGTCACGGGTATTCTCAATTTGAAAACGGGTCCTCGGACGCTAGAGCGTTTTTACGAAAAACGGGACGGATTCTTGAGCCAATGGCATGAGGACTTAGATTCGCTTATCTTGCGAGTGCAATCCAATGAAACGGCGGTTCTCCAGAAATACTCCGATGAATCTGGTCATGATTCGGTATACATCATCGCCGCTCCGGTGCTGTCTTCCTCTGGTCGATCATTCGGAGCCGTTGGACTTGTTATACCATCGTTAAGATGTGTCGACGGGCGCACGGAGCTAGCGCTACTGAATCAACTCTTGCATTTGGTCGTACTCAACGCCCCAGCAGAGCAAGCCAGTCCTCAACCAAATACTCAAAACGCGTTACCGGCTGTCGTTCGAGCGGCCGATTATCGCTCGATCTACCATCTGTGTTTTGCAATCGTCAACAGTTTGTGTAGCAAATTGAGCTGTGAACAAGTTGCCATCGGCATCGTCAAACGCAATGACGTCAAACTGATGGCCGTATCGGGTCTTGCCGAAATACCCAAGAGTACGCCGGGGATGCAAGCGGTTCACCAGGCCATGGCTACTTGTCTCGACCGAAATGAAACGAGCGTGTTTCAGGACGACGGCCGGCTGGTCGATCAATGCGAGTCCTCGAACTGTAAAATCCACCATTATTGGAATCGCATCTCCGGTGGATCTTGTGTAGCCACTATCCCATTGCGAATTGACGGAGAATGCGTTGCCGTTTTGGCGTTGCGCCGAAAGCCGCATACACCTTTCGTTCCCGAAGATATCAAACGAGCTCAAGTACTCGGCGAGTCTTTCGCCCCAGCGCTTCCACTGGTGGACAAAGCGAGTCGAACGCTGATTCGACACGGCGCCGATTCATTGTTTGCTCTTGCCAAAGACTGTTTCAGTTGGAACGGCCTAGGCAAAAAACTGATCGCCACAGCTGCCTGTTGTTTTTTAGCGTGGATGATTTTCGGAAAAACCAAACACGAGATCTTCGCGCCTTGCAAGATCGCAGCAAATCAAGTCAAAACGGTGGCCAGTCCTTTTGACGGCCTAATTAAAGAAGTGTTGGTGAAACCAGGCCAGCACGTATCACGGGGCCAACTGATCCTCAGCTTTGACAAGGAAAACTTGCTCACCGAGCGAAGCCGAATCTTGACTGAGATGGCTTCTTTAAGAATCGAATGCAATGCGCTGCTTCAGGATCGGAAAATCCAAGCCGCTTTCGTTTTGCAAACACAAATCGCCGTTCTCGAAACCGAATTGCAACTAGTCACAGAGAATTTAGAGCGTTCCAATATCCGAGCCAAAACCGATGGCATCGTCCTGCCGACCGACATTCATCGTCGTGTGGGACAATTCGTGGCAACAGGAGAACCGCTTCTTGAAATTGCTGACCAGCAAGGTTGGCACTTGGAAATCGAAACTCCCGAACATCAAGTCAGACACCTCAAGGTCGGCCAAGCTGGCGAATTTCAAAGTCGAGCCCGGCCTGACCTTATTTCCGTTTGTCAAATCGATGCCATCAACCCATCCTCCCAAGTCATTGGTGATGCCAATGTTGTTGTCGCAGATGCGTCAGTTGGCTCGCGACAAAGCTGGATGAAAATTGGCATGGAAGGCTTTGTCAAAATTGATACTGGTGATCAACCGGTCTGGTGGGTCTACCTCCATCCCGTCATCGATTATGCGAGATTGAGGTTATGGTTGTAGAGCAAAACCAGGCACCACCTCTTTCCGAACAATTGGGTGGAACCTTTGTCGGAGCCCGCGACGACCTGGAAGTCAGCCGACACATATTCTTCGATGAAGTTTCTTACGTGGTTCGAGACCCCGTCACGTTCGACGGCCATAATTTGTCTCCTTCGGACTACGAAGTATTCACGAGTCTATGTGATGACAAACCACTTCGAGAAATTTGTGAGTCATTAATTGAGAAAGGCGTCTTCGACGAGCAAGAACGCGAGTCCTTTTACGGTTACGTCGTTGAACTTCAAAAAAGAAATCTACTCAGTTTACCAATCACTGACAGCGACAAGCTTTATCATCAATTCGAACGCAAGATCCAGGCTCGAAAATCCGGGCTACTAATGAAATTATTGTTCCTCAAAGTCCCGCTGGGTTGCCCCGACCGTTTTTTGAAAAACACCTATCACTTGGTCTCCTTCTTGTTCACGAGAATGTTTTTCGTCGTGTGGCTGATTGGGCTGTTGGCCGCCATTGGCGTGATCGCGGCGCATTGGCAAGCGTTCACATCAGATCTGTCTTCCATTCTGGCGATCCAAAACTTGCCAATCATGTTGGCCGTAATGGCCATTCTCAAACTATGGCACGAACTGGGACACGGATACGCGTGTCGACACTACGGAGTCTCCGTCCCCAATGCCGGTATCCTGCTAATGATGGGTACACCGCTCGCTTTCATGGATGCGACCGGAAGTTGGTCATTGCCCAAGCGAAAACATCGACAAATCATCAATCTGGCCGGTATCTACTTCGAGCTAATGATCTCGATTGTTGCGGCCTTTGTCTGGGTGTTGACCGACAACACATTCGTAAAATCAGTCGCCAATTTCGCCTTGATCGTTTCTAGCGTGACCACCATCGCGTTCAATATCAATCCGTTGATGAAGTATGACGGTTACTTTGTCTTGGCTGACTTGGTGGGTATTCCAAATCTAAAAACCCGATCCGCTTTTACTGTTCAAAATCTTGCCAAATTTTTGTTCTTTCGGTTACCTATGCCCGAATGTAAATCACGTTTCCTGCAGACCATCTTGATCTCATACGGAGTCGCTGCGGGTTTATATCGAATATCGTTGACGATCGGGATCGCAATGCTGATCGCGACTCAAATTTGGATCGCGGGCTTAGCTATCGGATTGTATTACTTTTTGACCTCGATTGGCGCAATGATCAAGAAGATCGCAGGTTATCTGATTTGGTCCGAAGAAATTGCCGATCAACGCCGCTTGGCTTTTGGCTATTTGGCAGCGATGTTGTTCTTTGTACCGCTGGGTTTGTATTCGATTCCCATTCCCGGTCGCGCGCAGGCTCAAGGCATTGTCGAACCGGCGACTTTGGCTGTGGTACATTCCGAACATGGCGGCTTTGTCAACGCGATCTCCGTAGAGCCAGGTCAGCAAGTGACCGATGGCATGCCCCTGACACGGTTGGAAAATCTGGAACAGTCAAATCTGCGACTAGTGAAACGAGCGGAACTCAACTCGTTGATAGCCGCCTATCGAAAAGACCGAAAAGAAAATTTCTTGGAAGCATCCAAGACCGAACAAAAAATCAAACAAGCCCGTTTTGAATTGGCATCCATCGGTGATCGCTCCACAATTGATCAAGTAGTTGCTCCCATCAACGGTATCGCCATCGAGACAAGTCCTCCACTTCGAATCGGGCAATTTGTCGAACCCGGCGGCGAAGTATTCCGAATCGGTGGGGCCGGATGGGTTGTCAAAGCGGTGGCAAACGACCACTCCCTGGCGACAATTCGACCAGCGACGGGCCAAACCGTCCATTGCCGATTTCTCGCCAATACGGCGATAGATTGCCAAGGCAAGATCGTGTCTGTTTCGGCGTCGGGCAGTAAAACGGTCGCCTATCGGGCATTGACCCATTTGGCTGGTGGATTTGTCCCTGTTAAAGGGGAATCCCTGGAAGCGACCGAGCCCTTTTTTGAGTTGGAAATCAAACTTGACCCAGAATGTGACGCAAACTTTCTGAAGAACGGAATGTTGTGCGAAATTCGATTCGACAACGATCACGACTCGTTGGGAACCTATCTGTACCGATCTCTTCTCCGATTCTACAACCAAATTCGATTGAGTTATTAGTCATGCATACATTCAAATTGAAACACTGGCTGATCGTTGGGCTGGTCGCCATCAGCAACACGTCGGCGAACGGACAGTCGTTGCAAACCAAAATCAGCAGCTATGGATTGGCGTTGCCTAAAGACAATGTGACTCTACGCTCTAACATCGAGAGCCACGTCGAAGAAATCCTGGTCGAAGACGGACAGTTCGTTCGCAAAGGTCAATTGTTGGTCAAACTGCATTGCGCTTCAGCTTTGGCCAGGCAAGAAATTGCGGAACTGGCCGCGCAAGATATTGGGCCAAAGATGAGTGCCATGGCCGAGCTGCAGTTCACGAGATCAAATTTTCAAAAAATTCAAGAACTTTTCCACGACAAAGCGGTTAACGATCGAGAGTTTCGCGAATCCGCCTATCAGGTCCAACGCGCCAAAGCAAACCTAAGGACGGTCAAAGAAACCAAGATGTCCAATCAAGCTCGGTTGAAGCTGGCAACCGCCGAGCTAGACGAACATTTCATCCGAGCTCCGTTTGATGGACAGATTGTCGATTTGAAGGTTAGTCCTGGAAATGCCGTTAACTCCAATACCGATCTGCTTCAAATTATTTCATCCAATACACTTCGCGTGGATATTTACTTGTCGTTTCAAGATACGGCAGAGTTATCGGTGGGCCAATTCTGTTTACTTGAAGTGAACGCGCCAATGCCAGGCCGCCAGTTGGAGGCAAAAGTTGTCTTCCAATCTCCGATGATTGAAGCCACGACTGGAGCACGCCGTGTCACGCTTGAAATTGACAATCGCGAATTGCGACTGCCGGCGGGATTTACGGTTCGATTGGTCAATACTCCGAACGAACTGGCGCCTGTCTTTGAAACCGCTGGCAAATAGCCCCATCCACAATTTGGCAAATTCTGTTTGGCCAAGACGTTGGTGTTTGCCGAAAGCTGGTCTCGCAACATGGCAGAAAACGGATTCCTCTCAACGGCTAAAAAACTCTTGGATCGGGAAGTACTTTCGATTCAATCTGCTTTTGTACGTAATGTTGTCTAACTTTATGCGTCTCCAAATCATCAACAAGTTGAACTCCCAGCGTTTTATTGGATCAACCGAAATGATTGACTTCAACACACACAAGACTGATGCCGGAACACTCGTAGTACGAGTTGGTGGTAGATTGGACCATGATGCCACGGATTACTTTTTTAGCTGCATCCAAGATGAAATCAACGCTGGCAACAACCAAATCGTGATCAACTGCTCCGATCTTGGATACGTATCAAGTATAGGACTAGGTGTCTTGGTTCGGGCAAGATCCAGGATCGCAAAAGCCGGTGGAACGATCTATTTGTCAAGAATTGACTCCCAGGTTTTGGAAATCTTTCGGCTGGTCAACTTCGACAAGCTATTCAATATTTATCCGACGGAACGCGAAGCGGTCCAAGCGATCGAAGCCTGAATTCAAACTGACGCAGGGGTTCACTTCGTGATGTAACGCCGCGATTCGCGATCTGGTCCAAACGCTTCAAATCCGGTCAATACAATCTTTTGGTCTTCATAGATCAATGAAAACCTACCCAGTTTAGTTTCGATCGTGTCATTTATAATCTCGAACGTCTGATCGCCAACTCGGTAATATGAGAATTTTCCATCAATAGCCGCGGCAGCTGCAATTACGAATTGGTCATTCTTGTTTGGAACAAATGAACCCTCAACACTGACATCAATACACCCACCGGCCAAGAGCGATCCAGTAACACTGAGCTGATCAAACGACGACCTATCTTTCAGCTCAAGTTCGAATTTGCATTCAGTCTCCATTCGCATATCCCCAATCCATTTCAAGACACCCACAGTCTTTCCCGGAGCAATGGTCCCGCGATTAACGAAACCACCAGAGTGACGGACCGAAATGCTTCCGCTGCCGGTTACCAGTCCTTTATTCTCAAGGACAGCCGTCGACGCGATCTGTAAACTCGATTCAATTTCTATGCGCCCATCAAGCTCATTGCAAAACACACCGTCGCTCAACACGATGCAACCTTCCCCAGTTGATCTCCAGATACCGTGGTTAATCGCGTTCGAGCCAATCTCGTCGATTTCGTGATTGCTTGGGTCAATCCACATCGGCTCTGATTGATCGGCGAGAATGCAACCCCAATTAATCAGAGTCATGAAATTGGTGCCGATCTGCCCACTGCCAGCGATCGTCGATTCTTTTTCCACGATCAACTGCCACGTCGGGTCAAAACCGTAAACGCGGTTGTTTCGCGAGTTAGACAAACGCCAAGTACCTTTGCCATCGATTGTCACTGAATCCGAACTCAATACGACATCGGTAAACTCCATATCCGTCGACGAATCTGTACCTTGCAACAGCCGTCCATTGATGGTCAGCGAACCGAGGTGCACGACACCGCCGTTTTTAAACAAGTGGCGGCCAGTTTTTGTCGATTCTAAGATCCCGCCCTCAAGCGAAATTGAATTCGTATAAGAAACTTGAGAACCATCACTTGCGGCAATCGTTCCATCTTGATTGTTGATGCTCGTTGATCGAATTTGCAACTCACCGCCACCGGAAGCGATCAGCAAGCCTTCATTGATGATCCCAAACTCACTCTCTTCCCAACAATCAATGACTAAAGGCGTTTCTTGATCGGCAACGATAGTACCTTGATTGGTTATCCGCAATTCGTTCATGCCAACCGTGCCGCTGCCGGCAATCGTATGTGACTTACCGTTGACCAGTTTGTTTCCGGCCTCGCCGAGCATACGATTATTTCGGGCCTCGGATAGACGCCAGGTTCCCGTTCCATTCAATACGACCTCACCCGAATCAATTACAACATCGCTAAACAAGCCAGCTGTGCGACCGTCGTTCTGTTGCAGGACCAAACCGTTGTTGACCAACGAGTGAATTCTTACCAAACAGCCGTTCGGTACTAAGACGTATCCGTCACCGTCGTTTTCAATCTTACCGCCATAAAGAGTCGCCCCATTTAATAAAGTCACGGTCGATCCTTGGCCTGCTGAGATAACACCATTTGAATTGTCAAAACGCCCATTACCGAGTTGTAAATCGCCACCGTGGGAGGCAAGCATCAATCCTTCATTGACGACTCCAAATTCCTTGCCGTTTGTCGGATCTACAAGCAAAGGAACCAATTGATCAGCATTGACCAGCCCTTTCTTTATCAGTCGCATCGAGTCTAAGCCCAATTGACCGCTTCCCGATATCGTGTGCTCTTTTCCGTTGACAAGCGTGTTGTTTGGCTGCTGTCCGTACATGCGGTTGTTCAAAGAGGGAGTCATTGTCCAACGGCCATTGCCACCGAGCACCACGGCCTCCGATTCGATTACCGTATCAGTAAATTCTGCTGCATCTGCCCCAGTGTTGTCCTGCATAACAACTGCATCATTAGTGATGTTTTCAAGGGTCGGGCGTTGGCCCTGCGGAATCAGAAACCGACCATCGCCTTCAGCTTCGAGTTTCCCGCCTTGGATCGAGGCGCCATCGAGAAGTTTAATTTTTGAGCCGTTTTTCGCGATCATCTTGCCGTGCCGATTATCATAACGACCTTTCGCCAATTGCAACTCGCCGCCTTTGCTTGCCACCAACAAGTTGTTGTTTACAAAAGTAAACTCGCTCCCTTGATCGACTGGATCGATTAATAACGGTACAGACTGATCGGCAATGACGACCCCATGATTGACGACCTTCAGAAAGTTCTTCCCCAACTGACCGCTGCCCGCGATCGTATGTTCGCTGCCATTGGTCAATACCCATTCGGGGTCGAATCCATAAATACGATTCCCGAAAAAATTTGACAACCGCCAAGTTCCCGTGCCATCAATCAACACATTCCGCCCGTCTAGTATGACATCGGTCGTCTTTCGCTTGCCGTCTTCCTGGCTGGATTGAAAATAAGCCCATTGTTGGTAATCGAATCCAACCTTGGACAGCTCCCGCTGGGAACAAGTATCCGACCGCTACCTTCAGTCTTGAGTTCGCCTCCAGATATCGCAGCATCTTTCAATAACGTGATCGTCGACTTGTTTTCCGCGATCAGTTGCCCATTGCGATTGTCAAAACAACCCGCAGCGAGCTGCAGCTCTGCCCCGTTAGTGGCGACCAATAAATGATTGTTGACGACCCCAGCATCTACGGAATCCACCGGATCGATGCGCAATGGAACCGACTGATCCGCCTTGATGACCCCGTCATTGATCAGCGCAAGGGTGTTTGCACCAATTTGACCGCTTCCGAAAATCCAGTGTTCGCTCGAATTGATTAACCTTGAAGAGTCACTGACACCGACAACGCGGTTGTCGAAAAAAACCGACAATCGCATCACGCCATCGCCTTCGAATGTAACATCGTTTGAAATCCGAACCTCAGTCAGCTGATTGCCATTGTCGGAATTACTCTCAAGTCGACAAACCCCATCGTTCTGAAAGGCCTCCAATACCAACAGCGACCGTCCGGACTTTAAAATGACTTCGTCGTCATTGCCGATTTCTAAAATCTTGGCTACAGCGTCTCGATCGATAGTGACGACGCACCCGTAATCTTCACTTAATATGACTTTGCTATTTTCGTCGGGTAATCGCGCTGGCTTCCAATTGACCAAATCGCTCCACCGCGCCGGATTGCCGTATCCAACAAAAATACTTTCCTGACCACCAGCGTGCGGAGCGATAAACCAACACGACCACAGGATAAGTTGAACCAAAGTGATGATTTTTTTACGGCACACTATTGTTAGCGGCGAACATGACTTGTTGAGACCGATTTTCAGGACATGCGAATTTAACACATCTGGTTTGACAAACACCAAGCAATCGGCAAGATTCGGAAAATGCGCATTCAACTTTGCGACGGTTTCGCAAATACTGGTAAGCATTTGACTAGCTATGCAGCTTCCTATCGCGAATCCCCAGAACGCGCGATGAGATTAAGAAATTATTAAATTTGTAAGTAGGCTTGTTTAAATCGGAACGGGAAAGCACGATGCGATTAGTGGCAATTGCTGGGCTATGTATTTCATTGCTAGGTTGCTCGTCTGCTGAGACGGGCGATCTGAAAGAAGAGTTGATTGAAGTCGACCATATGCAATGCTTAACTAATCTGTATTGCTTGTATCAAATTCAAAACCGTGGAAATGGCCCCGAAAACCGATCGGATTTTAAACGCTTCATTGCGCAGCAACCCAAACGATCGTTGAGACGGATCGGTGTGGAGCCTGCCAAAATCGACGATCTGTTCGTAAGCGAACGCGACAACGAGAGCTTTAGAATCAAGTATGGAATAGTAGGAAACGCAAGCGAAACCGACCGGGCCATCATATTTGAGGCAAGCGGCTCGGATGGCGAACGCCGAGTCGCATTTTCATCTCGAAAAGAGATCGTGATCAAGGACGCCGACAAGTACGA
Source organism: Mariniblastus sp. (assembly GCA_965263475.1). Lineage (GTDB taxonomy): Bacteria > Planctomycetota > Planctomycetia > Pirellulales > Pirellulaceae > Mariniblastus. The sequence goes on along the minus strand of OZ253677.1, from coordinate 2,962,462 downwards.
CGAACTTTGGAACAAGAAAAGCTGACTCCGCCACCGGGAGCACCCCACGTTCACGCATTAAATTTCCAAAATCTTAGCGTTCAAGCTCACGCTGAAACTCTTTGTATTTGTCCAGCGTCTCTTTGATGCTCCCTTGTTCTGAAGCGCTACCAAAATCTTCACGGAAGTCGTAGATCGCCGAATCAAAAAACGCTACGTATGTCAAATACAACCCGGCAATCGCCAACAGGCCCAAAACAACAATTCTAATTAGCTGGTTTATCACGGTGCTGCAAATACGTATCGACGTTAATTTGGTCAATTAAGCTGGGGGCACCATTGTAGTAGATATTGCTTTTCAGACGCAGAAATCTTCGAATCGAGGCCAGCAGCTCAATCCGCAAAGATCGCGATCCGGTCTAGGTATCAACATGCATTGGCTATCCCTCGCGAATTAAAATTGAAATAAGCATCAAAAAATTGCGTTCTTGCCCCGAGAAAAAATTCTGTGGATCGTGTACCCAATCGGCAGTCAAACGACAGACGGGTTGTTTTCTTGCAGCTCGAACAATTGTCAAAAACACAAAGGAATTAGAAATGAAACCAAATTATAAACATGCTGCGATGCTGTTAGTAGCGTTGGCGGCTGGCATGATTTTCACCACCCACTCGTTCGGCCAGACCCAGTTCAAGAACCACAAAAATTGGCAAAAAGGAAAATACGCTCACAACGCTCTTCGTTGGCAACAATATAACCGACACAGCCATGGGAAAAAGTTCTACGGCAGCCATTACAAGAGCGGATTTCACGGATACCAGAACCATTGGAAATACAAGGGAAAATACCAATATGCTTATCCCTTCAAAAACAAAACTTTCAACCATCAAAAGCAACACGGTCAATGGAACCGTGGCAATTCATGGCGTTAGCCGCGAACCAGAGTTCGTGATTTAAACGTGTCAAGCTGGCCCACATCGCGCCAGCTTGTTTTTTCAATTGGCAACTGTGCGATTTCTCTGTTTTCTGCTCTCCAGAAAAGAATCGTAGTTCGGCTCTCAACTCGAGTTTGGTTCGAGTTTGTCCTTAAGAAACGATGTTCGTAGAAACACTAGTGTACGGGCTACTGGGTTAATAATTTTTGCGAGATATATCGGCCGAGTTAATAGGTGCTGCTCATTTTCCAATGATTTGCGCCTATTGATCAATAGATTTACCGATCCTTAAACGTAGTTGAAGGGCCGGATTTTAAAAAATGGGGATCAAGCAGGGAACATCGAATGCGTGGCTCTGGTAAAATTCGATGCCTAAGATACTCCAACGGAAAACCCGTCACGGTATGCTTTTGGTAACTGTTTTGTTTTCAACATGAGATTTGGATTGAAATGCGCACTCACTTTACACCCATAGCCGCTATTGTGGTTTTACTGGGCGTCGCGATAAACGCCTGTTTGTTCGGACAAGACAAAAAAACCCAACCGATCGAGTCTGCGGAATTGGGTAAAACAAAAAACGTCCATAAATCGGGGGACTTGTTTTTCGCCGGTCAGTTTACACCCGGCGATCTCGAGTTGATTTCCGATGCCAAGTTTCTTCGCATCATCACATTGCGAACCGATGGTGAAATCGACTGGGATGAAGAGAAAGCGGTCAAAGAAAAAGGGATCGACTTTGTCAAAGTTCCGTTCCGGTCACCAGAAGCACTGACCGACGACGTATTCGATAGGATCCGCAAATTGCTCCGAGACAAATCAAAAAAAACGTTGTTTCATTGCGGCTCAGCCAATCGTGTCGGCGGCGTCTGGTTGCCGTTTCGCGTATTGGATGAAGGCGTCGATTTAGATAAAGCTTTGAAAGAAGCCAAGGAAATCGGTTTGCGAACACCGTTCATCGAAGAAAAAGCGATTGAATACATCAAACGAAAAAAAGCAACAGCGCCATCCGTTAAAAATGGTGAAACAAGTGTAAAACCTGGAATCAACTCCGGATTCAAAGCGGCCGACCTGGATGTTGACAAAATGATTCAACGTTTTGAATTGGAGAGCCGTGAAATTTATCTGCAACGCGCGGAGATTTTGGATGCCTGCGAAGTCAATTTTGGTGAAGTCGTTGCGGACGTTGGCGCGGGTACTGGCTTGTTCACACGGCTGTTTTCCAAAGCGGTGGGCGACACAGGCTGGGTATTTGCGATCGATATCGCGCCGCGACTGGTACAACACATTACTGCCCAAGCAGAAGCAGAGACACTCGACAACATTACCGGCGTCGTCTGCGCTGAAACGAGTATTAACTTGCCCTCGGAATCGGTCGACCTGGTATACGTCTGCGATACCTACCATCATTTCGAATTCCCAAAATCCACGTTGGCTTCGATCTATCGGGCGCTACGGTCCGAAGGTCGCATGATTGTCATTGATTTTGAACGAATCGAGGGCAAGACCCGTGACTGGTTGCTAGACCACGTACGTGCTGGAAAAGAAGTCTTTCGAGCTGAAATTCAAGATGCTGGATTCAATTTCGTTGAAGAAAAAAAACTGGCCGGTTTAGAGGAAAACTATTTTCTGGTCTTCAAGAAATAACCGGCTGGCCGAAATCATTGATACCATCCTGACAGCAAAAATTGGATCGACCGATTCCACATGCATGTCCGTTGGCCCAGCGCATCCGCGTCACCGATGTTACCTTGGCCCCCGCCAAATCCAGTTTAGGAAAAGCCGGCGTGGCATTCGATGTCGCTAACATGGCAGTTAATATCGCGGAATCCAAGACTCAGGCCCAAATGCGTAGACCGTGCATACGCAATCGCAAGTGCTGCCAGCCGGCGTCAACGGCGAAATGCTATACGATGCTGGCCCGCCAGGGCTCACTCACACCCATGAGGGATGCACTCGGCCTCTCTAACACCGTACGTTCATGCTGCAAAAAAATTAGCGATGGTTGTAATGTAGCCAGCGGACGCACGTCTACCTACCACTTGGAAGGTAAAAATGGCGAAAACACTAAACAACACGAGAGAAAAACTACTTGATGTAGCTCAGAAACTGATTGAACGTCATGGTGTCAACGCCATGAGTTTTCAGGACTTGAGTGACGAAGTTGGGATTCGTAAGGCCAGCGTGCACCACCACTTTGCCAATAAGGCAGAAATGATAAAGGCACTGACCGCACGTCAAATCGCAGTCTTCAATCGAGAATTGCAATCCCTTTCAAAATGTCGCGCCAATGGAAAGACCAAACTCAAGCGTTACTGCGATCTGTTTGTCGCGAACTTAGAGTCGGGAACGATCTGCCGCGGCTGCTTGTTTGGAATGTTGATGGCAGAATTCTCAAGTGTTGATGAAGATGTTCGTCGCCAGATTTGCAGATTCGCCGACCGCAATGTTGACGTTATCGAAACAATCCTCGTCGAAGGTATGAACGATGGTTCCATTCGTCCCGCCAAAACCACCAAAGCAATGGCTCGAATGGTGTTTGCAGCGGTCGAAGGCGGTATGCTTGTGGCTCGGTGCGACGGAGGTCGCGCAAGACTGACACAAATCGCGAATCAGTTAATCCGTTTACTGTCACAATGATTTTTTTTTATCCTCAAACCTACCTTCTGGTAGGTAGCATAAAGGAGCATCCCAATGCAAACGATGGAAAACTTAAAGAAACTAGGCAAACTAGACCAAGCCGCTAACGATGCTTGGAAGAATTTTCAAACCTTCAACCAGTCCGTAATGGCCGCCGGTGCCATCTCGGAAAAAAACAAAGAGCTAATCGCTCTGGCTGTAGCGCTGACTACCCAATGTAGTTACTGTTTGGAAATTCATCGACAAAACGCCGAAAAGGCAGGAGCGACTCAAGAAGAAATCGCAGAAACCGTATTGATCGCAGCGGCGTTGCGAGCGGGTGCTGCGGTGACCCATGGTACTGAAATTCTGTCCGACTAACGACCGAACTAATTAGAAACATCCTGAAAGGAACCAAAATGTCCACTCAATTCACCGACTCCAATTTTGACCAAGAAGTTTTGCAAAGCGATTTACCGGTGCTCGTCGATTTTTGGGCCCCGTGGTGCCCACCCTGTCGCGCTCTGGGCCCCATCATCGACCAAGTCGCCGACGAGGTTCAGGGCCAAGCCAAAGTCGGCAAGCTCAACGTAGATGAGTTTCAAGCAATCGCGGCCGAGTATGGCGTCAGCTCGATACCAACCGTGTTGGTGTTTAAAAATGGAACCGTCATCGATACGATCGTCGGACTGAACGACAAAGGAAGATATCTCGACGCTTTGACCGCCGTCGCTACATAGGCGGTGGTTGGGCAAAGCTCGACGTGCAAACTCAAATGCCGCAACTTCGTTGCGGCTTTTATATTTGCAAAAAAATTGATGATGCGACTGGAATTACCCCCCAAAAAAATGGTCAATCGGAAAACGGATCGAAAATGTAAGGCGACGTCCTATTCCCCGTCGCTCTATCGATGGTAATTATCAGCGTAATTTAAATTCCCTTAAGTTCCCGATGGAACCAATTACTTATCCAAGAGGCAAAGCGATGGAAGTACTAGAATCAATCTACAATCGTCGTTCGATCAAACAGTTCGACCCAAACCATCAATTGACGGCGGAAGAAGAGAACAAGCTTTTCGAAGCTGTCATTCAGACACCGACCAGTTTTAATATTCAACATTGGCGTTTCGTTGTCCTCCGAGACCCGGACCTGCGAGCAAAGATTCGCCAAGAATTCGGTAACGATCAAGCTCAAATGACGGACGCATCGTTGCTGGTCTTGTTCACGGCCGATATCAACGCTTGGAAAAAACAGCCGGAACGTTACTGGCAAAATGCGCCTCAAGAAGTCTCCGACTTGCTCGTCGGCTGGATGGGGCCGTTCCACGAGGGCCGTGAATGGCTTCAGCGTGACGAAGCGCAAAGATCGATTGGAATGGCGATGCAAACGATGATGTTGGCTGCCAAAGGCATGGGTTATGACTCTTGCCCAATGATTGGTTTTGACATTGAAAAAGTTGCCGAGCTAATTCAACTGCCGGGCGACCACGTCATGGGACCCATGGTTGCGGTCGGCAAAGGCACCAAGGAACCTTGGCCTAAACCTGGGCAATTGGCATTGGATGACATTAAGTTTGAAAACTCGTTCTAGAATTCGACAGAAATCGAATTAGGCGAACGAAAAACAACCTCTTCGGACTCTTTCAATTGAAAGATCAATGGGTTTGCTTCATCATGTTCGTATGCGACACGAATTAATGGATGAACTGACCAGTCTTTTGCAAGGGTCCGATGCCCGCCTGCGCAAACATTGGGCGGAGCGAATATCTAGAGAACAAATTCCTCTTTCGAGTTTGATGACGTTGCTGCACGGTCACCAGAAGACGGCTCAAAGATTCACGTGGCTCATTGGGGATTTGCTGGACTTCGCGCCCGATGTTGTTGCAGACTGCCTGCCAATCCTGTTCGATCTGCGTGACCAAATGCCGTTTCCCGGTATGCAAAGAACCGTAGCCAAGTGTTTTTGGTATTTGGGCGTTCCCAAAAAATTAGAGCCCGAGGTCATCCCTCAACTGTTGACTTGGCTCGAGGATAACGAACACGTGGTCAGTATCAAACACTACGCGTCAAAAGCACTTTATGATCTGGCAATCGATGGTCGTGTCGATGTTCAACGATTGGATCGGATTTTAGAACATCAGTCTCAACATGAAAACAAAGCCCACGCCGGGCGAATGCTAAAACTGCGTTTGAAGTTATCCAGAACCACGCAGTCATGACCAATCAACGAACCTGACCTTAGCCTCAGTCCCAATTCAGTCCAAGTTCTCGCAATTGATCCTGAAGTCGATTGAGGTTGATTATTTGAAGATTGTCGAAACATGCCAACACCAATGTACTGCGATCGGAAGAAAGACATTTGCCAATAATCCTGGATTGTCTCGCCGACACGATCTTGACCCATTCTCGCTGCGTTTCGGTATCCATGAGAATCAAATTAAAGCTGTTGGTCTGAACCAGCATGTTTTCGCCCAGATCCGTTAAATGAATGATGCCCTCGTGCTTGAGTTTTCGATTCCAAACTGCAGGAGTGTCCGTCGATTCGATTCTTGCGCGAGACAACGAAAACTCCGACGTCTGGTTCCGGCCAACGAAAAACCGCGTCGGATCGGTCGGATGCGGTACTGGGCTGGCGCTGCCGATTTTTTCGTTGACGGTTTGCAGACATTGGCCAGTTTCTACGTCCCAGATTTTGATTCCGTATCCGTGCCATGTTCCCGAAAGCGCAAACCGATCGTCGGCTGTTAGTCTCAATCGGTTTAAGTTGCCATGGGTCCCAAATTCCCTGACGACATCGCCAGTTTCAAATTCAAGCAAGCGAAGTTGGCTGCCAACGGCGACCAGCAGCCAGTTATTGTTATGCGCCAGATCGATGGATCCGGTACTTTGGTCGACGAGCAACGTTTCGTCCAGCAGCTTCAATTGGCTTCCGTCACAATTCACTTTCCAGCGCCACAGGCCATTTTTGCCGCTGGCGAAAAAATACTCGCCCGAACGCGAAAAGACCATCGCTCGGACGTTGATGGCGGGCTTTACCAACAAGCGGCGGCGCGACTGAACGTCTAAAAACTCAAAGCTTTGCCCGATCGTACGGCCCACGATATTCTTGTAGTCGGGGTGAATACAGCATGCAAAACCCGGTTCGTTTTCCGGCGCCGAAAACACTTGAATCATGGGCAACGCCACATGCCAGACACCTAAGTCGCCGTTTTCGTCTTGAAGGCCCAATCGACCGTTGGCACAAAAGCCACTGTAACCCAATTTATGGTTCTCAACGGAAAGCACTTCTTTACCTGCGACTAGATCCGTAAACCGTGTCGTTGCGTCCCAGGCGGACGTCGCAATCAATTCGCGTTGAGGATGCAAGTGCATCTCATAAATACTGTTTTGATGCAAACGGATGACCTCTGGATTTTTGCTTAAATCTCCCAACCAATAGTGCAGCGTCCCTTGGTGGGCTCCCGCCGCGAAGATTTCACGGTTCGAATCCCAAGTCATGCACAGTACTGGATTGCCGCAATCAACCGACGCTTCCAAGTATGGCGTTCGACCAATATCCCAAAACTCGATAATTCCTGTCGATGCTCGGCTAATCGCAACTTCGGTCGCATCATGGTTCAGTTCTACTTGAGATACATTTCCGGCAACGGTAAACTCGGGAAATACAGTTCGAATGACCTTTCCGTCATCCAGCCGTACCAATTCGACGCGATCGGAATAGCCGATGGCCAGCAGTTGGCTGTCGTGCGAAAAACACATGTCGCGAGTACGTCGTGTCACATAGGCCTGTTGACGATCGCGGACATCCCAAACGACCGTCAATAGCTCATTGTGGACATTGGGTTGATGGTACTTGGCGACCAAGTAGCGACCATCCGGGCTAAAATAAATACCCCAGGCGGGATCATTCCCTTTAGCACCTGGTAATTCGTGCAAGATTTTGTTGTCTGAGATTCTTCGAACGCGAATCGTTCCCTCTTGGTGGCCTTCGGCGTACAAGTTACCTGTCGCATCGATCGCGCACCTTGTGCTCTCCCCCCATCCTTCTTCAAACTGATGTGTCCATTTTCGGTCAATGTCAGTCAACTTGGTTGCCGCAACAATTTCACTGCGCAACAAGTACTCGGTTTCGCGAATCTCCGCGTCCTGAAATTCCATCTCTGGGAGCAGTTCAACAGCATCACGAATCGCCTGCATTGCTTCAAACCGTTGGCCCGGTCGACCACTGTATCGCCGCATTTTTGCTTGATCGAGCTTCGAATAGAACAGACTTTTCTGGCTGTCCTTCCGATTTCTACTTTCACTGCGTGCGAACTGAATCGATCCCGCAGTAATCACCACAAGTAGCACCACCAGACAGGCCGCCAACGACGACGCGATTGGGTTTCTGCGACAAATGCGATAGGACCTTTCGGCCCACGTGGCCCTGCGGGCGCAAATGGGGCGATCGGCAAGAAACAAATCCAAATCTCTCGCCATCCCCTCGGCGGTGGCGTAACGCCGGTCCGGCTGCGGATCAATCGCCTTGAGAATAATGGTTTCCAAATCTGCAGGAATGGATTCATCAATGATTCGCGGTTGAACAACCGAACTGCTATTGGCAACGTCTTGCACGAGCGTGCCGCGATCGTTTTCAAAAGCACATCGTAGCGTGCATAACTCATACAGCGTCAGTCCAAGACTGTAGATATCGCTACGCGAATCGGCGACACCGTTAAAACGTTCGGGTGCCATATACCGAAGCGTACCGATGATGTCTCCTGTCTGCGTCAGATCATTGGAGTCCAATTTCGCCAAACCGAAGTCGGTGATCCAAACCGTACCTTCGGTATCCAATATCAAGTTCGCAGGTTTGACGTCGCGGTGCAAAACGCCATGCTCATGCGCATGTGCCAAGGCTTTTGCGACCTGCTTGCCAATGGCCGCCGCTCGACGATGATATTCACTCCGCGAACCTGGACCTTGAGACATGCCATCGTTTCGAAAAACTGAAGCGTGGTTGCTGCCATTTTCCATTTCCTGGCTGTAGTCCTCATGCAGCCTTCGAGCTTTCGTAACCGACCCGTTTACCTGGTCGCCAACTGCATTTTCTGTAACTTCATGACCAAGCATCGCCATCGAAATGCTGCGGCTTCGAGCAGAATGGTGTTTCGGCTCGAAATGTCGTTTTTGACCTGTCGTCCGCAACTCGTTGCCGCTGTTATGGCTTTCCTGCCTGAGCTTGCGAATGTCGTCAATGACATGGTCTAGGTTATCACCATGGATAAACTGCATCGAGTAATAATGGATTCCCTCAGATTCACCGACTTCGAATACCGGGACAATGTTCGTATGGTGTAGTTGGCCAGCGGATCGAGCCTCTGTCAGAAATCGAGACAAGTAATTAGGTTTTTCGGCCGAACTTTTGGGAAGTACTTTTAGTGCTACGCGGCGTCGCATCGTGGCGTGTTGAGCTTCGAACACGATGCCCATCCCACCCCGGCCAATTTCTTGAATGATACGGTAATCGCCCAGGACCTCCGGAATCGAATCATCGACCGCCAGTTTTCGGTCTTCGTGATCGGAATCGACGTTTTCCAGAACCACTAGCGCCGGCAGGATCGCATCGATGCGTTCGGCAAGATGTGGGTATTTTTGTTTATATTCCGCAATCGACGGTCGGTCCCCTTTTTCCAAGCGCGCAGAAAAGGAATCAACAATTGCTTCAATCGTGATTTTATTTTCAGGGTGGTTCATATTGGCAAGTTCACGCTTGGGATTCGGTCCCTTTCATTTCTTTCTGCAATCGCTCCAGCGCGCGAATGTATCGATTGCTGGCAGCGGTCCGCGAAAGATTCAACAGTTCAGCGACTTCATCGTTTTTTAGTCTTTCAAAACGTCGCAACGCCAAAATTTCTCGATCCATTTCACTCATCGAATTGAGCGCTCGTTCGACCCGCTCTGTTTGTTCGGCCCGCACCGCTGCCATGCTTGGACTGGTTTGTTTGCCTAATAGATGCGCTGCCAACATCGCAGATGTTGCGTGCGGCTGAGGCTTGGCGTAAATAGAAATTTCTCGATTGGCATCTCGGGCCTGCGCTCCCAAATGCCGCCGATGCATTTGGAACAACTTTTGAACCGTGATAAATCGAATCCACAAAAAAAACGGCATCTCTTGGTTTCGCGCATAGTCTTCAAATCGTTGGGTCGCTTCGATAAACGCATCTTGCACGACGTCATCCGCATCCAGTCTGGTTCGAAGCCTCGGATCCATCCGAAACTTGACAATCCGAAGCAACTGCTCGCGGCAACTCTGCAGCAACTCTCCCAATGCTTGAGGTTGACCCGCCTTCGCTTTATCCAACAGTTCTGGATTCTCGATGCTTGAATGGGACATTAGACTAAGCTTTCGGTTGAGCTGGCTGATTCCAGGTACCAGTTCTGGATTGACTTCGTGTGATTCCGGGAATCAACATCGGAACTTGTTGTTTGTATTGAGTATACTTTTGGCCGAATTGCTGGATCAGATCTCGTTCCTCCAATTGAATGGCCACCAGGATGTAGCAAGTCGTTCCAACGGCAAACAACAAATGCGAAAATGTCATCACGGGGGCCGCCCAAAAGATCATTAGCCAACCTACATAAATTGGGTGCCGTACCACAGTATAAATCATTGGAATTCGAAACTCGTGCGGAACGTAGGGACGTCCTCGAAAATACAGCCAAACTTGCCGAAGCCCAAACAGATCAAAATGGCAAATGGCGAAGGTTGACACGAACAGAACCAGCCACCCCAGGAAATAGAGCCCGTAGATCGCGCCCGCCAAGAACTGGCCCGAAACGGACCAAACGGTCCCGCCCATGGGCTGCCAAAACGCAAAAATCAATATCATCGCGATATTGGACAACAGCACGTATGTGCTACGTTCGACGGGTTCAGGAATATAACGAGTCAACCAGTTTTTGAATCCTGGTCGTGCCATCCCACTGTGTTGCACCGCAAACATCGTCAACAGCCCCAAATTGATGCCAATCGCCGCTAAGAGATCTACTCGCGGAGAACTGTCCAAGGAATTGGGGATCCAGAAATTTCCTACAAAAAGTACAGCGTACAAAAATACGCCGAAAAAAATCAGGTAACTGGTGCACCCGTACAATAGAACCATCCAACGTTTCATCGAATTCTCCAAGCCATCTATGTTTTCAAGCCGCAAAATGCGTTACTTGTTGAAGACTGCTCGGAAAAACACAATTCCACTCAAATTCTGCCCCCTTTGCCCCCGTTGCGTTTTTTCTCGTCCGTCTTCGAGTTCAAATTCCTTGGCAAGAATATCGCTGGGATTGGCAAGGCAAGATCGTGCACCATTAATCACTCATGATGTCACAACCGAGCGAACCCCATTGGCCATGTAACGTCAGTGATGCTTCAATTGCAACGGAGCTTGGTCATGGTGATTTGATTCCCGCAACCATTGTGCGACACTTGGCTCATGAACGACTTGATCAAAAACAAACCGCGACCACCGATTCGTTGTACATTCTCATCTGTTGTCGGATCTTCTACTTTGCTTGGATCAAATCCAGGTCCATCGTCCGAAATCTGGATACAAACATGTTGGTCCGAAAACTCAGCTTGGACGCTGACCCGACGACTGCAAAATGGTTCCTTACAACGACGATCACGGATCTGATCATAGTATTGTGATTCGTCGGTATCCCGCAAATTCGAATCGACTTCCAAATTGCCGTGATGCATCGCATTTACTAATGCTTCGTCAATCGCCATTCCAATTTGTAGCCGATCCCGATCCGACCAACTCGGTAGCGAGGCTTGCAGGTTCTCAATCAGTGGACCAATCAGTCCCAAGTCGTTGTCCAAAACATAGGCCATGTTTTCAGGAATCGGCTGATCAGGCAAACCGGAGGGAAACTGAACTCGTTCCGACATCTGCAAAACTTGTCGGACGGTGCGCGCCAAATCTTGGCTAAGCGCTGACTTGGGCGTGTAACTGGCCGCGCCGCACTTGAGTGCTTCGGACGCCGTCTTTTCTGATCCGTGAGACGTGATCAAGACGACCGGGATATGGCCATGCTCCTGTCGAATTGTTTTGACCAACTCCAAGCCGTCAACATACGGCATCTTCATATCCGTCACGACGATGTCAGGATCGATCTCGGACATTTGATTGAGTGCGGCCGCGCCATCGACAGCAAATTCAACGTCCCAACCTGGTACCTTTCCTAACAGCGAACCGACAAGATGTCGATCGACCGGATTGTCATCAACGACCAGGATCTTTTTTGCGGGGCTCATACTGCACCGAGGAGACATGACACGGCGGGACGGATCACGGGATCGTTCGTCATCGACGCCAAAGCTATTACCAAAAATAACTTACCAATTCGATCACCGGATCACCAACTCTATTTTTTACAATCAAGCAAATTCAGGCAAATGGCGAATGTCGACAAATCCTCCGGATGGAACGAATTTTTCGATAGAATCGAACATAGCGATCAGCTTTCTGGCGGCCGCAGGAGGATCCGGCATTTCATCCGTTCCTCGTTTGGACTTGAGGGCATCCAAAGATGGATAACGGGAATCATCGGTCTGGCCGCACAAATAGTCTTGCATGGCCGTATCCACCAGCCCGGGCGCCACTGATGCAAAGAACGTGTCCTCGTTCTCTCGAGCGTATAGCATGATCAACATATTGAGCGCCGCCTTTGAAATCGAGTAGCCGCTCCAACCCCGGTTTCCGTTGACCGCAGCACCGGATGATATCGCAATCACGCGCTCAATGGATGGACAATTGGTAAATAGTGAATCCAGGACGATCTTGTTCGCCCAGACATTGACGTCCATCAATGCCCTCAAGTCCGACAAACTGGAATCTTTCATATCTGATACCTCGCCCAAGATCCCAGCATTCAGAACCACCGTGTTTAACTCCGATACGGAATCTAAAAGTTTCGGCAACCCCGATTGCACAGCGTTCACTTCGGTTAGATCCATCGTCGCGAACTTAAAATTCGGATGATCAACAAGATCACTGGGCGTTCGTCGACTAACTCCCAGAACCCGATCAGCTCGCGACAAATACTGATCGGCAAGCGCATGGCCGATCCCAGAGCTAACTCCAGTAATCAAAACCCTTGCAGTCACTGAACCGACTCCCAATCAAATTCGGTAAAGAACGTCGCCCGATCTTTGGTGGGACGCCTGGCATAGATACGGACAGATTTCAGTGGATTGATACTGATGTCAAATTTTGCACCCGTTCGAGTGATGAATCGATCCAGGCGGTAACGACGTGATTGACCAGCTGGAATCGCCTCTTTTTCGTAAATCTGATAGTGCTTGTTGATTTGAATATTCAAATGGGTCCAATCTTGTTCACTATCGTTGTTAATAATCAAGACCGCGTCTTTGATGACTGATTTATCGCCGCGATTGGTCTGATAGAACGAAGCCGGAGGCAAACCGTCGGCCGAGATCGACGCTTCCAGTTTACCGTCTTCGACTGGCGGCATATACCAAAACAAACTCGCGATCGTAACGATCGGTACAATACACATCGCGACCAGTAAACGGGTCAAACCCGATGAGGACAATGTCGGGGCTTCGCGGACCACTTTGGGCAGCGCATTCGTGGTTTCCACTTCAGTCATAGATGTTGAATTTAAAGTGATCTGAATCATAGAGTCGTACGAGATAGAATATAATACGGAACGCAAAAGACACCAATTGATATTTATGTTGAACCGGTTCTATCGCTGACGATTAACCAATGCCAACCCCGTCCAAACGATTCATCGTCAATGCGTCCTGGCTGATCAAGCTGCGCTGGGTTGCCGCCATTGGTCAACTCGTCACCATCGCCGCCGTCCAAATTTTGTTGCAAATCGACGTACCCATGATCGGGGCGTTGATGACAATTATCGCTGTCACCGCAATTTCTAACTTGGTCCTTTCGCTCCTGTTTTCGCGGTGGTTTCGCAGTAAAAACCGCCGAAACTTGGCCTGGGATCAAATTTTGGGGATCGTGATGGTCATGGACATGCTGTCGTTGACGGCGTTATTGTTTGCCTCTGGCGGACCCAGTAATCCATTTTCATTGTTCTTCTTCGTGAACCTGAGTTTGAGTGCCCTGGTGCTCAGCCACTCATGGGCATGGTGGCTCAACGGATTGTCGGTGCTGTGTTTTAGCTTGTTGATGTACGAACACTTTCAAGTGGACCAACTGGACTACGGACTGCAACTTTTACCGATTCGGCAAACGGGCCAAGCGTCGCTGGCGCAGATGGGTCTTTTTGTCGCATTCTCGACCTGCTCAAGCGTCATCGTCTATTTTATGACTCGACTGACTGGAGAACTGCGTCAGCAACAAATCGACTTGAATGTCGCCCAAGAAAAACAAGCTCGCAGTGAAAAGATCGAGGCGTTGGGGACGCTGGCTGCCGGTGCCGCCCATGAATTGGCCACACCACTTTCGACCATCGCAGTCGTCGCCGGAGACGTCGAATCAGCGTTCAACCAACACCCGCCCAATTTTCCCGGAGCTGAAGAGGTCATCGAAGACGTCCATCTGATTCGCAGTCAATTGGAACGCTGCCGGAAAATTCTGGATAGAATGTCTTCCCATGCAGGTGAAACCGTCGGTGAAGCTTTTCAAAATGTTACTATAAAAGACCTTGCGGATGAGGTTCTAGATGAATTACCGGAACGTCAGCAAATTGATTTGAATTTATCCGCGCAAGATGCGGTTAAAGAATTGAGAGTCCCTTTGGATTCGATATGCCAAGCGTTGCGAGGCTTGGTTCAAAACGCGTTGGACGTGAGCTTGCGAGGCAAGAGAGTGACCGTTTCGATCACGCATCAAACCGATCATTGGTTGTGGAAAATTTCAGATTCGGGGGAAGGCATGTCGCCTGCGATTTTGGAACGAATTAGCGAACCGTTTTTTACGACGAAACCACCAGGCAAGGGAATGGGGCTGGGGTTATTCCTGGCCAAGAATGTCATTCAACGATTGGAAGGCGAAATCGAAATTCAATCCGAAGAATTCATCGGTACGACCGTGACGGTCACGGTACCATCCAATTCAAACCAGTAAAGCGAGCAATCCATGGAAGAACAAAGATCCATTCTTGTTGTTGATGACGACGACGTGCTACGAATGCGACTCGAAAAATCGTTTTCCCGACGTGGCTTAGTGGTGTTCGTTGCGTCCGACTTCGAAACGGCAGTTGCCCAGGCGAAACTACACAAACCTGATCTCGCCGTTCTCGATTTAAAAATGCCCGGCAAGTCCGGTTTGGAGCTGTTGCAAGAAATTAAAACGCTGTCACCAAACACAAAGATTGTGATTTTAACTGGCTATGGCTCCATCACCAACGCGGTTGAAGCCGTAAAATTGGGAGCCACCAATTACGTGACGAAACCCGCAGATGCGGATGCCGTTTTGCACGCCTTCAATGAACAAGTCGAAAACGAAGTTGAGCCGGAATTTCCACCTCCGTCACTGGCATCCGCTCAATGGGAACACATCCAACGCGTACTTGCCGATTGCGGAGGCAATATTTCGGAAGCCGCCAGGCGGCTCGATATCCCGCGGCGAACATTACAACGAAAATTGAAAAAGAACGCTCCTTAGAATTGAGCCCCTAAGATTGTGAAGGCCGGTTAACAGCGGCCTCAATCATTGCGCATCTACCGTGACCATTCGCGCAATTTCAAACCGGATCGTTGCTGTTATTTTGACACGCGGATTGCCTGAATCCTATAACTAGTCTAGTTTGCGTTTGAGGCCGTGTCTCACCGTTCAAACGAATTCGAACCTTAACAAAATGCCGCTTCAAGCCGTTGGACGAAATCAATTCAGTACCATAAATCAACGGCTTCTAGGACGAATCCATCTGTGAATGAGCCGCCATGAGAATTGTAGCCTGTTGTGTATTTTTGTCTTTGTTGTCCCTGCTGTGTGCCAATGACGCTGTCTCGCAAGACCCAATTGCCGATTGGACGTTTGTCCCGGAATACGAGTTACCCGGTCGCGCGAGTAACCATCCAGGTCCCCGCGTCAGACTGCCGCGGGGCGAACATCCGTTGATCGAACTGGACACCGCAGCAATTCGATTCAAGGGCGAATCACCAACCCAACGCCTGAACAACTTGCTACCCGCAGAGTCCATACCTAAAGAGAGTTTTTCGATCGAAACGTGGATCCTTCATCACGTCAATCAACCGGTCGGAGTTCTTGTTTCTGCAAAAGACAAGCGAACCGGAGGCAATGTGCCTTGGAGTCTGGGGTTTCACAATTGGAAATCCAGTTTCACGATGCAAGGCCAAGACGGCGAACTGCTGCAGCTACAAAGCCGCATGAAAAAATGGTCTGGCTATAAAGAACGTTGGGTGCATCAAGTCGTCACCTACGACGGTCACGACGTCAAAGTTTTTGTCAATGGGGACGAAGTGGCCCGTGGTCATCTTCACCATGACGATTTGGCTTGGCCCGAGCAGGTGGAATTTGAACTATCAGCCTACATGAAAAACGAACCTTTCATGCAATGGTCCAATCTCGTTCACCGTTTGCGATTGTATTCCCAACCGCTGACTGAAAAAAAGATTCAAGAAAATTTCAACAGTCTAAAGCGTTTGGTGGAACAAGGAAAACGGTATGCCGATTTGTTTCATTTCACGGCGGGACCGTATTTGAATTATGCCAAGACCGATCAAATGAACTTGGTTTGGGAGACCGATCGAGACTCGATGGCTACCATTCAGTGGGGAACCGATGCCCATTTGCAAAATGAACGGGTACTTACCAATGCGTCGCGCCTCCACTGCGTAACATTGGAAAATCTTCAACCGAACACGCCTTACTTCTATCGCATCCGTTGCCGAGCTGGCGACGCCATGATTGATTCCGGAATATTGACGTTCAAAACGGCAGTCGCCCACGGCGAGCCGTTTCGATTTGCCGTCATCGGAGACACGGAATCGCGACCCCATGTCAATGATCAACTTTGCAAAAAAATTTGGGAAGAGCGACCCAATTTCGTCATCAACCTCGGTGACTTGACTGACGGCGGAAAAGAGTTGCATCGTTACGAATGGACGCACGAATACTTCGTTGGAATGACCCAATTGACCAGCCGAGTTCCTTTTTTTAATGTGCCAGGAAATGGTGAAGGGGACCTATACTGGTACAACCACTACCATATGTATCCCGAGCCCGAAAACTATTATCGCTTCGACTTTGGTGATGCCACATTCTTTATGCTCGACAGCAATCAACGCCAGACGGAGTTCGAACCGGGCGGTAAACAATATCAATGGCTCAAGAAAGAGCTGCAAGACTGTGACGCGACCTGGAAATTTGCCTGCCATCATCATGCCAGCTACACTGGCGAAGAAGACGATTACGGCAACACTTGGGAAGGCACAACTACGTTTGGTGATCCAGCCGTTCAAAAAATCGTACCGCTTTACGAAGAATTTGGTGTCGACATGGTGATGTTTGGACACTTGCATTTATACGAACGCTCGCACCCCATCAAGAACCGCAAAGTTAATTTCGAAGCCGGAACGATTCATTTGTTAGCCGGCGGTGGAGGGGGAAACCTAGAAGACTTTGCACCGACGCCGGCCTTCTTCAGTGCCAAGAATCATCGCGGACACCACTACGTTTTGATCGAACTTGCCAACCAGCAGTTAAAATTGCATATGTTTGATACCAACGGCTCGATCCGAGACAGCCTATTGGTGCAAAAGCATCGCAACAAGCAACTAAAGACGTCAAGAATTTCCGGGGACACACAGACTCGAACTGAGAACCGCCCTCGTTAAAGAGACTATTTTTTCTTGTCTGCGGGCATGGAGCCGCTCGTACCCATTTTGACTTTGTCTGCGTCGATGCCCATCTCCTTGAGTTTCTCCTTAATTTGATCTTCGATCGAGCCCTCACCGCTCAAGTTGTCCAATGTAAAGGACATCGTTTTTGCGTTGCTTGGCATTCCGGCTGGCATGCCTGGCCGCATCGAACTCGTCTTCGACGCTTCACCGGCTCCATTGCGGGCGATCCCCAGCGGAGATTTTTTTGTGCCTGTCATCGACTCCAAACGCCCCGATTGCATTGATAACAACAAACAGAAATGAGCTGCCTGCCAAGCCGAGTCGTCGCAGTGAACCTCAAAGTCCAACGCTTTTTGATTCTCGCGTGGATAAGCAACAAACTGCCCATTTGGTTCCGAAACGACCGTCAAGAACAACTTGTTTCCTTCATGAAACGATAACCAACGTTCATCGCCCGACTGTCTCGCCAAAATAGCAACCGACAACAATCCAGGTAAATTCAAACTGGGAGACAAATACATTTCATCGACCCACTCCAAACCATCTTCGGTAGATTGTTCCAACAACGCATCCGAAGGTTGACAATTAATAGCAACCAAGGCCGCTCCGGTACCCGCGGTCAGTGCCGCTTTTATCCGGCGGTCCAAAGGACTGCCTGCTCGTGCCGTCAGTTGTGAGGATAAATATCCGCAAGCTTTTTTGATCGTTTCCGGATTGGCAGAC
Organism: Mariniblastus sp.; assembly: GCA_965263475.1. GTDB lineage: Bacteria > Planctomycetota > Planctomycetia > Pirellulales > Pirellulaceae > Mariniblastus. The sequence goes on along the minus strand of OZ253677.1, from coordinate 2,944,375 downwards.
ACTCCAACGCGTTCCAGCATGCCAATCCCCAGTAAAATTTGATTCGTCGCAAACGTCGCTGCGACGTCGACCGCATCCGATTCCAGTCCCTCGCTAAGACTCCAACCACCGGATTCCGATTGCGATTTGCTCATTGATGATGTGATGCCAATCAGTCTGCCCATCCAAGCTTTTTCCAACAACGAGACTTTGGATTCCGCCAGGAACTGCGCCACGTAAGCCGCCGTCAACGGCTCGATATTCATTTCAGGCATTTGCCTCGTCGTCGCGCCCGCCAATTTGACCGACGAATCGTCGGCGGCATCTGAATCTGGCTTTTCGCTCTTTGCCCCACTGGCATCCAATGGCTTGCTCATTTGGTCCAATCGACGTCCGACGTATGCTTTGGTTTGGTCGATCGCCGGCTGGAACTCCTTACTGTCTGCCGACAACAACGCCAGTCCGGCAACTGCGGTGATCTGGAGTTTTGAATCTTGAGAACAACGTTCATCCCCAAAGGAACCGTCTTCGTTCTGCATCGCAACCAACTGTTTCAGTCCTGCCATTGCCGCATCCGAAAATCTAGCAACGGCATTGGGAAGACCATCATCCAGAGACTTTGCCAAATTTGAAATGGTCAACGATTGGATCTCGCCGTCACGATAAACTTTGATCAATGTCTCAGCTTCTGCAGAGGTGATTCGCGTTTCCACTTGCTCAATTACATCCAGGGTCGGATCGTCATTAATTGGCAGCCAGTTCTCTTCAACCGCCACGATCACATCATTTTTTTTGAATCCAGCCGTCTCTGCTTTCGAACCCGACAAAACCTGCGCGACGACCAAACCGCCTGGAGCAACCGTTGACTCCGCATCATTCGGATCGGTGAACGAAAGACGATGTGTCAGCGGGTAACATCGTAAACCCAACCAGCCAAGATTGTTAAACTCGGTTACCGACGGGTCGGTCAGTTTAGAATTGGGGACGACTTTTATCCCGTTTACCGATTCGTTCGAGTCGCAACCGCCCAACAACCAACTGATTGCCAATAAAACACCAACGTTAATTCTCGTCATTTTCGCCGTCATTGTCTGAAGCGTTGTCTTGTTCGATAGCTTGTCTTGCTCGCCGTGCCAAATCATTGGCCTCTGCCAACTCTGGAATTCGACGCCCGGTTTCATTGAGATAGCGCTGCAACGTTCGCACAGCGAAACCCGTCCCCCATTTTTCGCCGTAGTCGGCCCAAGCCGTATCCCACCAACATCCATTTTTTTCCTGCGTTCGTAACATGGTCCAGCAAAAGCGATCCCATCGTTCTTGTGTCACCGCGTCCCCCAATGCCTCCGCACCAGCGGTCGCGTAATTGTAACCAAAGAAAAAGAAGTATCCGGAAATCTGATGTGGCGCAGAATGCGGTTGAATGAGCTTGCGGCCCGACTCCAAATAATTCTCGCCGTCATCAAATACACGAAGACCAATCTGTAGGTCTTTTGTGGAGTATCTACCCAATTTGTACAAGGCATGAGTGGCCGCCATGGTTCGCGCACCGCCGCCCAAACCCCCTTTCAAAGCTGAAGGGCTCTTGTTCGTTTCGAACCGGGAATCATAAGCGAAATTTCCATTGGGTGCGCGCATCCGATTGACCGCCAGCGTGGCGTCTTTGATCATTCCGTCGGGCACATCACAACCCATCTCTTTGGCTCGCGACAAAGAAAGGGCGAACAAACAAGTGTTGAACGACATGTTGTCGGCGTTTCCAGATGGTCCCGCGTAATAGCTCCAACCACCGGTATGCTGTTGGTAGCGTTTCAAACCATCGACACACGTTTGCGCCGCCGCTTTGATTTTTTCGCCGAACGTTTTTCCTTCTGGCGCATTTGACAGCTCCAACAAAAACGCCAATTTGTATCCGTAACCCCAGGTATTGAAACTGGTACCTGGTTCGTAGGTAAATTTATGGTCTTGGATCAACAACTGGATCGCTTTGTCTAACGCCTCCTGTTGTTGCTTGGTCCGGCTTTCTTGCTTCATCAGCGTGTCGGCACATATCGCGGTACAGGCAATCCGCACCGCGTCATGAGAAGCGCGATTTCGAACCGAAAACGCCAAATCTTTCCAATCCGGTAATTTGGGGTCGTGGGAACCCCATGAACCGTCTTTGTTTTGAGTCGTCGCCAAATAATTCAGGCCATCCTGTACAGCGATCACCGATTTTCCGTACAGCACTTCGGTTGGAAATTGAGGACGTAACTTATGAACATCTTTGCTTGGCTTTTCCACCGGAGGCCTCGCCTGTTCGTCCTGTCCCCAAACGAAAGTGTGACACAATAAAAGAATGCTCAGCGCGATAGTCCTTTGTCGAATCGACATCTACAACTCCGTTACTTGGTGGCTGGCTCGGTCAAAAAAACTTCTTCGCCGTCTTCGATCCCGCTGACAACGATCACTTGATCCGCATTTGAACTTCCAATTTCGATATCGCGCTGCTGCGGTCCGTCAGCCCCCTTGACATAACATACGAATTGGCCATCCAAAGAATGAACACAGCTAATGGGCAATACGATTCCATGTTCATTTTGACAATGAACACAGACACGACAATTCATGCCCGACCTTAATTGGGGTGCATCATCAGTGCATTTACCGATCACCTTGAACGTAGTGCCGGCGTTGGCGATGTAACGGGGAGACGTTCCAGTGACGTCAACGTTAACCAGTTTGCCAGCAAAGGATTCGCCCGGGTAGGCATCCGGGAAAATTGTAATCGGCAGATCGGTTTTAAAGTCCTTGATGTCGTCTTCTGAAACCGTCATTTTGATTGACAACCGGTCCATTTGGGCGACCGTCATCAAGATCTTGTGGGTTTGAACTCGACCCCCGATCTTCAATTCCTTTCGAATATCGTTTGGCGTTCTTCCCATGATGATGACGCCCGATGGCGTCTCGTTACCCGTTTTTCCATAAAACAGAATGCCTTCTTTGGGAGATCGCACCTGGGAATTTTTGAGATCGGATTCCAATTCGCTGATTTTTTTGTTGGCCGCATCCATCTTGCGTTGCGCTTTGTCGACCAAGCTTTGTTTCTCTGCCACACCAGCCTCCAAGTTGATCTTCTCTTTGGCCATTTCCGCTTTCTTTTTCTCGACAGCCAACTCTTTTTCAAGTTGGTCCTTGGAAAGATCATAGGATTCAAAATATTTCAGTTCCTTTTGAAGCACACCAATGCGGTGCTTATTCTTGGCGATCGCCTTTTCCTCGCGTTGGAACAGAATTTCGGCAGATACTGGCTGGTCAATCTCGCGCTCCTCGTACATCTGCTTTAGCGTCTCGTAGTCGTCTTCAGCGGTTTGCAATTGGTACTCGGCATCTTCGATCGCCTTGCGTTTGTCTGCCAATTCCATCGCTTGTTTGTCGATAGCCGACTGAACTTGTTTTTGCAGTTGTTGCAATTCAACCGCCGCTTGTAACAGCTTTGTGTCCATGTCGATTTTGGTCGTCGCTAGCTCGGCTTGCGCTTTCTTTAGCTCAACTCCCACGTCCGTAGCCTCGTTGCGGGCGTTTTCGATGGCTTGTTCAACCTGATCATTTTCAAACTCGAGCAACAGGTCACCTTTCTGGATGCGTGCGCCTTCTTTCGCAATCGTGGTGATTACCAAATCACCACTGTACTTTTCAGGTTCGACCTTAATTTCCTGTTTATCATCGGCCACGAATATGCCGGGAACGTTGACCGTCAGGTTGAGCTCACCCGTGGTCGCAGTCACGGTTTCTTGAGCAAAAGTCGCTGCCGTTCCACAAACAAAACAAACCAAGCACAACAGGGATTTCATTCCGATTTTCATTGAGCAACCTATCTCGTCTTATTCCGAACGCAGGGCCAATACAGGATCTTGTTGGGCAGCGCGAAGTGCTGGTATGGTTCCAAAAACCAATCCGACCAAAGCCGAAACAACGATTCCAAGCGGAATCGACCAACCGTGGTATACTACCGTCCATTCAGCCAATCGACCAACCAGCTGCGCTAACCCAAAACCGACGGCCACTCCCAGCGCTCCACCGAGCAAGCACAACATCAGGCTTTCACTCATAAACAGAGTGACGACATCGCTGCGTTTGGCGCCCAAAGCGCGACGTAAACCAATTTCGGATTTGCGTTCAGTAGTATTGGCCAACATGATATTCATAATCCCAATGCCGCCGACCAGCAAAGAAATCGCCGCCAACGATCCCATCACCCAGCGGAATATTTTCTCCGATTTTTCTTGTTCATTTAATAACGCGTGCGGGACCGTAACGCTGAAGTCCTCTGAACGGTGCAGGCGACCGAGCATATTCGATGCAATATCCGAAACTGGCTTGAGCATTGCCGTGTCGTCGATTCGCAGTATTGCTCGGTTAATCTCAATTGGCTGTTCCATAGAAAAGATCGACGGGTCGTCCCCCAGTCCAAATCGGATAAAGGCCGTTTCATAGGGTAAATAAACCGATTTATCGGGGTCGGTAATTTTACCAGCAGCTCCCGTTTCGCCCTTCTGCTGCATTACGCCAACGACCGTAAAATACTTGCCATCCAATTTGACAACCTTACCAATCGGATTGGCCAACGGAAAAATATCGCGAGCGGTTTGATGACCCAGCACGCAAACCATTGCGAGGTTCTTTTGATCAATCGAATTGATAAAACGCCCGGAACGTACGTGATGATCCATCACGTCGCAATACGCGGGATTCGTTGCAACGACATTGCTATTGGCTGTAAATTTATCGCTGGCCACATCCACCGACTTGTTGGCAATGGGCACGACGTCACTGATCGCATCGACATTCCGCGTTAACGTATCCAGGTCTTGTCGCGTAATTCCGTACTTAAATACCTTGATTTCTTCATTGCTGTTTCGTGCATTAAGACGGGCCCGGCGATTGGCTCGGGCCTCTTCGGGCTCAACCGTGTCCAAAATCAAATTATTCACACCAAGACGCTGAATGCGCTGAACCACGTCACGTCGGGCGACTTCGCTGATCGACAGCATACAGATCACCGACGCCACACCAAAAATGATGCCCAGCGCCGCCAGCAGCGACCGCATCTTGTGCAGCATCAAGTTGCCAATGGCTTCGTACAACAAAGAGATGATATTCACGAGACCACCTCCCCATCGGACAATCGAATTTGTCGCGGTGTTTTGTCAGCCAATTCAGGATCATGAGTCACCATAATGATGGTGGTTCCGTCCGCGTTTATCTGCTTCATCGTCTCAAAAATCTCGTCGCGAGTCTTAATGTCTAAATTTCCCGTCGGTTCGTCCGCCAACAGAACGCGGGGCTGGTTCAACAAACTTCGAGCGATGGCCACACGCTGCATTTGGCCATTGGATAACTCAATGGGCCGATGTCGTTTACGATCCGTCAAACCCACTTTGTCAATCAACTCCAAAGCTCGCTGCTTAATTTCGCGACGCGTCATGGATCGCCCGTTGGTCGGCTGGCAATAACGAGAAGCCAGCAACACGTTTTTGACCACAGTGAGTTGCGGCACCAGATGAAATGATTGAAACACGAACCCGATATCCGAACCACGCAAAGACGCGCGACTAACGTCCGACATGGAATTCACCTTTTGACCATCGAATTGATATTCTCCAGCGGTCGTCTCAATCAACGCCCCCAACACGTACAACAACGTCGACTTGCCACATCCCGAAGTTCCGACAATCGAAACAAATTCACCTTTGTCGATGTCTAACGTGACGTTTTTTAAAGCGTGCACGTCGCCACCACGCATTTTGTAAGTCTTGCAAATATTTTCCAATTGAATCAAAGTTGTCATGCGCGTCTGTTCTTGTATGTTTCGATCATGTTATTCGTAAGTAAGCCTGGACCAGAATCAGCTCGCGTCGCTGGGATCATTCAAGTAAACAATTTCTCCGGTTCGTAAACCTTCCTTGATTTGGACATTCTCAAAATTGGAAAGCCCGATTTTCACTTCTCGTTTCTCAAAGCCACTGGGAGTCTTTACGTGACAATAATATTTCCCACCTTCTTCGGCCACGGCAACGATCGGTACCTGAACCGCATCGGGAATCATGTCGGCATGAACCGTCACACGGCAATTCATCCCAGTTTTTAATTCGCGCGCTCCTTTTTCGAACTTGCCGCGAACGGTGAATCGCCGAGCATTGGAAAACACGTCCGTACGACTTGCAATTTGATCCACTTTGGTCAATTTCCCGGGCAATTTCATGGAGGGAAAGGCATCCGGAGCGACGGTGATGGGTAGATCTTTTTTCATGTGTTGCACGTCGTTTTCACGGACCTGCATTTTGACTGTCAAGTTATCCATCGTCGCGACGGTCAACAGAATCGTATGAGTCTTTACGCGTCCACCAACTTCCATTTTGTCGTTGTTACCGCCAAACACATACATGTTTTTGTTGCCTCCTAGTGTCTTGTAAAACAAGACCCCGTCGCGAGGGGAAACGACTTGGAGTTGCGTTTTGTCCTTTTCAAGACCAACCACTTTTTCTTTCGCTTTGTCCAACTTGCGATTGGCTTTGTCGACCGTCGCTTGTTTTTCCGCAACGGCCGCCTCGAGTTTGATTTTTTCTTTTTTGATTTCAGCTTTTTTCTTGTCGATTTCCAGCTGCTTTTCCTCAGCTGCCTTGGAAAGCTCATACGTCTTGAAATGCCGTAGTTCTTTCTTCTTCTTCTCGATGCCTTCCTCTTGATCGACCAAACGTTTCTTGGAACGCTCAATCAACATGTTTTCTGTCTTGGTGTGTAACTCACGTTCCTCATACAATTGAGTCAATTGCTCAAAATCAACGCGGGCATCGGCGAGAGAGGATTCTGCATCCGCAATCTCTTTTTCTTTCTTCGCTAACTCAAGACCTTCTTTTTCTTTCGCGCCAGCTAACTCGCGCTCTAGAAACTCAAGCTCTTTTCCCAGTTGTTTTTGTTTCGACTCGGCATCAATTTTTGCCGACTCTAACTCGGCAACAGCTTTCTTGACCGCCACGTTTTCATCAGTCACTTCGTTTTGAGCTTCTTCCAACGCTTCGTCTAACTTGTCGGTATCGAACTCCATCAGAACTTCGTCTTTTTTAACCGCTGTTCCTTCCGGCAAAATTTTAGTGATGATCAAGTCGCCCTTGTACTTCGAAGGCTCCATGCGGATCTCATCTTTGTCGTCGGCAACGAATTCACCCGTTACCTCGACGTCGATTTTCAAATCCCCCTTGGTCACTTTGGCCGTCAATTCGACCGATTCTTGCCCCTTTGCTTGTTGGCTTGTCACAAACTGGCATATAACAAACCCGAGAAAAATCGATGTCAACAAATAGTTAGGTTTCATGTATCGTCACTCAAACAGGCGTTCATACTTAGGATTTCTAGCCGTTACTAGATAACAGTCGTTACCCTCAACCGTTTCCCTTCCAATTCAGCGCAAAATCAGCCACTGCATTTCTTGATTTTAGAAGCGTTCATGACAAACACGTTGCCCTGATTGCGATCTTTCGCGGAAAAACGTGATTCTTTGGGATTCATACATACCGAAGCTCCACATCATGTTTTATTCTAATCGATCGACCGGCGGCGCCAATTTTCGCCGGATCACCGGTATAGGGTCTCACTTTTTTTGGCAGCTGCCGCAATGGAACGTCGACCTTTGGGCCTGGACGATCCGCCTAATTGTGCCAGTTCGGCAACTCAGACACCGTTTTCCCTCACGGTCGTAAACTCGGTGCTGATTCTGATAGCTTCCAGGGTCATTGATTGCTTTTTGATAGGTACCATCGGCCAATGTCGATCCTTCGTACTGGATCGCCAGCCTCAACACCTGCAGCATACATTGGTGTATCGCATTCCACTGCTTCACAGTCAAACGGTTGCAACGAGCTCGTGGGTCCACGCCTGCAACATGTAAGATTTCTGACGCATATAGATTGCCGACTCCAGCAATGAACTTTTGATCCAACAATGCAACTTTGATTGCTCGTTTACTGGACTTGCCGCGCTGGCGAAATTGCTCCGCAGTGACCGACATCGCATCGGGACCTAACCGACCGTCTTCGACCAGACGATTGAATTCGTCATTGGCGAGCCAAGTCACTTTACCCAATCCGCGTCGATCCCAAAACAACAGCCGCTCTCTCGGACAACCTTCCAGAGTCAATTCGAAACGCAAGTGTTCTTGATTTGGCGGTAGACCTGTCAGTACGATCCCCGTCATTCGTGGTTCAAAGATCAAACGATCGTCGTTGTCCATACGAATGACAACTCGCTTTCCCAAACGTTCGATATCGCTGACCGTTTTCCCCGTCACTCGACGGTTGAGTCGATCAATCCGGGGCACAATATCAATTGGCCTTTTGCAACAAGGTGTACGCGCCGCCTTGACAATCGTTCCGCCAATGATGGATCGAATGCCGCGGCACATCGTTTCAACTTCCGGCAATTCTGGCATGGTGGCATTCTGCGTGCTGAAATGGATTTAACGAATACCGAAAGTCGGCGGGTTTCATGATCCAATTCTGAGTTCTCTTCCGATAATCCTTTCAATTCCGCGGCGAATTTTCCGACGAATCGTAATTTAATTCGTCCAATGGTTCGACTCCCCCCGAAAACTCTGTTGTAGCTGATCTTTTGTGTTTGATGCATCCGTTTTCTCGGTAAGCCTGTTTTTTGCCATCAACACCATCTAATAATGTTTTTGAGGAGGCTGTCATGTGGTTTGGCGAATTTCTTTGCCGCAACAACGTCATCACTAATGAGCAACTAATCGTCGCGATGGGTGCTTACTACGCAAGTCGTGAACCGATTGGAAAAATGGCGTTGAATAGTGGAATGCTCACCATCTCCGACATCAACCAAATTCTTCGCGAACAGGCTGACGACCCTGAACCTTTTGGTAAGGTTGCTGTTCGAATGGGCTATTTGGTTGAGGAGCAAGTCGAGATGCTGATTGGGCGCCAGAGTTTCAAAGAAAGCATCTGGGAATACCTGGTACGAGAAGATTACTTATCCAAGGAAGCACTGGAATCGTGGATGGTGAAATTCCACAATCGCTCCAATTTCGTCGACGCAACGACGAACGCAGCCTCTGGATAGGGATTGGTCAACTTCTTGGTGGCCTGGATCCGTTGCTGGGATTACTAAATCAAGCGACTTTGTCTGAGGTTAATCGCCTGCGCCGATTGACGGTTACTTGACCCTAGGTGAAAATCTCACCCTTGGCCCCATTCTAGTTGCATTTGCCGTGTCCCAACCGTCATTAGATCTTTCGAATGTTCCCGATGCTCGAGGTCGTTTCGGCGATTTTGGCGGACGTTATGTCCCCGAAACGTTGATTAAGGCCTTGGATCAATTGGCCCAAGAATACTCGATAGCGAAGCAAGATGCTCAGTTCGTTAAAGATCTAGAAGGTTTGCTCCAGAAGTTTGTCGGGCGGCCGACGCCGTTGTATTTTGCAAAACGACTAACGGAATTGGCGGGCGGAGCCCAAATCTGGTTCAAACGTGAGGATTTAAACCACACCGGTGCCCACAAGATCAACAACACGGTAGGGCAAGCACTGCTGACGTTGCGGATGGGAAAGGGGCGAGTCATCGCCGAAACTGGCGCCGGCCAACATGGCGTCGCAACCGCTACGGCCTGTGCCCATTTTGGTTTACCTTGCGTCGTGTACATGGGTGAAGAAGACATTCGTCGACAACAACCCAACGTCCGTGCGATGAAGATGATGGGCGCAGAAATTTGCCCCGTCACTTCCGGCTCAAAAACATTGCGTGACGCCGTCAACGAAGCAATGCGTGATTGGATGGCGACCGTCGATGACACCCACTACATTCTAGGCAGCGTTGTCGGGCCGCACCCGTTTCCGTTGATCGTTCGCGATTTCCAATCGGTAATTGGTCGTGAAGCCATTCAACAATGCCGAACGGAATTTACTCGTTTGCCCGATTTGGTCGTTGCCTGTGTCGGCGGCGGAAGCAACGCGGCTGGGATGTTTCATCCGTTCGCGACCGAGACGGATGTCCCGCTGGTGGGGGTCGAAGCCGGTGGTTTAAATTCCCAACCCGGCAATCACGCCTCGCCGCTGACGTTCGGCCAGCCTGGAATCCTGCATGGCAGCTATAGCTACGTGCTGCAAGATGAAGACGGTCAAACGCTCGATGTCCATTCGGCATCCGCCGGATTGGACTATCCGGGAGTTGGACCGGAACACAGTTTTTGGAAATCGACTGGCCGCGTACAATATACGGCGGCCGAAGACGTCGACGCCTTAACGGCCTTTCATACGACCGCACGCTCGGAAGGTATCTTGCCAGCTCTGGAATCTTCCCATGCTATTTCGGCTGCTATGAAGTTGGCCGCTGAACGTTCGCAAGATCAAATTGTCCTGGTTTGTCTTTCTGGTCGCGGCGACAAGGATGCCGCAGAAATTGAAAGGCTGAGTGCGCAACATGACGGCCATTGACGAGCTTTTTTCGCAGTTGCAGAAAACCCGGCAAACCGCGTTTATGCCTTTTGTGACCGCCGGCGACCCCGATTTAGAGTTTACAAAACGACTGTTGATCGAACTGGACTCGGCCGGGTGCCACTTGGTCGAGTTGGGTTTCCCTTATAGCGACCCCATTGCCGACGGACCCGTAATACAAGAATCTTACACTCGAGCCTTATCCAATGGAGTCACCGTCTCCAAAATATTTGAAATGGTCTCCGAAGTTTCCGGCCAAATCAAAATGCCAATCGTTTCGATGGTCAGTTACGCGTTAATTTTTCGGTACGGCCCAGCGGCTTTTATTGAAGCCGCCAAACAAGCGGGGATCAGCGGTGCCATCGTACCGGATATGCCCGTTGACGAATCGGTTGCATTCTCAGAACTGTGCGTCAAACACGATTTCAATCTGGTGCAGTTAATTACACCCACAACTTCGGATGAACGTGCCGTCCAAATCGCGAAGACCTCTACGGGCTTCATCTACTATGTTTCCGTGTCGGGCATCACCGGCGAACGAAGCGCATTGCCCAACGAGTTGGCCGACCGGTTGGCTTGGCTGAAACAGAAAACGGACACTCCGATCTGCGTCGGATTTGGCGTCAGTCAGCCCAGCCAAGCTGCGCAATTAAGCCAACACGCGGATGGCGTCATCGTCGGCTCCGCCATTGTACGCCGAATCGCAAAACATCCGGAGCAGGGCGCTGCAAAATGCTCGGCCGACATTTCCGAGTTTGCCAAAGAAATGGTCTCCGCGCTTTCGCCATAGTAAGACAAAAAAGATTATTTTTTGTTGAAAGCAAACTGCTTTTCGAACGTCGAACGACCATCATATGAATGCTGGAATTCTTACCCTGCAAAAGCGAATGCGATGATAACGCAAAACCAATTCTTTCCGGTGCTGTTAATTACGATCGTATGCTTTGGCGCACAACATCCAGTTTCTCTGTATGCAGACACCGAAGTGGAGGCTGGCGTTGTCGTTCCAAACGGTACGATATTTCCGACGGGCTGCACGGTGAACGTTTTTGACGGAGGAACGATTGGCCTAGCGGTCGATCTTGCCAATGGCGAACTCAATATCTTGGGCGGAGAAGTCGCGTTGGGAGCTTCGGGCGTGCCGACCGGTTTTACCAATTCAAACAATATCGTTAATATCTCTGGCGGCAATATTGGACCGTTTTTTCAGTTCTTCAGCTCGGTCGGTTCAGTCACTGGAGGAACTCTCGATACCTTTGGCGTTTTTTCTGGTAGCGAAGTCACGATCGACGGGGGAACTGTGACTGGTTTTCCGGACGTATTCGGTGGTGGTGTGATCAACCTGCGGGGCGGAAACGTCAATTCGATTCGCGCACTGGTTGGCAGCGAAATCAACGTGACCGGTACCGAGTTCTCGATTGGAACCGAGACCTTCGTTCTAGATCCAGGCGAATCGATGGTCGTCGGTGTTCGCGGCGTTCCATTTTCTGCGACTTTGACCGACGGTTCGATATTTTCTGTATTCTTGAACCCTTCGGATCCCGGATTCCCCGCCAATCCCGTGGTTTCGTCAGCGGCTACGCTGACGATCATCGGTGCCGAAATTCTACCGGGTGACGTTAATTGCGATGGTATCGTCAATTTGCTGGACGTGGCGCCTTTTGTCGACATTATTATCAACGGTGGTTTCTCGACGAAGGCCGATCTAAACAACGACGGCGTTGTCAGCCTGTTAGATGTCGATTCATTTGTCAATCTGCTTTCTGACGGTTAACGAGTGGCGATCACTACCGGCACGAATGTCATTTAAGGCACATTTTCAGTTTCGTTGATTTGGAATCTTGTAATAGATCGGAATCAACCGCGTCCAATCCATAACTGCTAATCTACCCCGCCGTAAGGAAGATCTAATGAATCGCATCCCCGCTCGATTATTCATGGCTTTGTCTTTGACCGCAGTATTATTGACGACGCCCCATTTTGCCCATGCCCAATCTTCGTCGAAAACGAGAAACCAGCGATCTTCGGCCGCCTCCCGAACCGCAAGTTCCAATCGAGCGATCTCCAATCGCGCAAGCAAGAGAATGTCTCGAACCAAATCAAATCCAGGTTTTGTTTTGCTCGAGTTATTTACCTCCGAGGGATGCAGCAGCTGCCCACCAGCCGACGCCAATCTAGCACGCGTGAATGCATTGCCCAATCAAGACCGGGTTTATACGCTTTCCTACCACGTTGACTATTGGAATTACCTAGGTTGGGATGACCCCTACAGCGACAAAGCTTACTCCAATCGCCAGCGAGAGTACGCTCGAGCGTTTCGCTCCAAGCAGGTCTACACACCACAATTAGTTGTCAACGGCGCCGCTGAATTTAACGGCAGTAATCAAAAGTTAACCAACCGCGCCATCGAGTTAGCACTTAAACAGACTCCTTCCGCGTCTCTGAATCTTCGTACCCAGAGGCAAAACAAGCGATTGGCGATTCAGTGGAATTCGAACGGCCTTCAAGACGGCGACGTTATCAACTTGGCACTTGTTCAAAACCAAGGACAGCAATCCGTTACTGCCGGCGAGAACGCTCGGCGCAACTTGAGGCATGTCAACGTCGTCCGTCATCTGGAAACCATTTTGAAGCCGACAGGGCAGGGCAGCACGACCATTGAACTCCCCGCAAATTTCCAGCCTGCCAATTTCCACGTAGTTGGATTCGTCCAATCAACCAAGACCGGCGGCATCAAAAACGCCGCGAAAACGCGCATCGGTTTGTAGAGTCGGCCCCATCGATTTCGTTGGCAGAAAAGCATGAATCCCAAGACCTATTTGGCAATCGCATTCATCCCAACATTGGTGATTGTAACTTCCTGCAATTCTCAGCATCGGAGCGGACCGCCAAACGCCACTGCGGTCGACACGTTTCTGGACTTATTGCAACCCGGTGCGCGTGCATCGCTCCAGGAAATTGAAAACCAGTGGCATCCTGGTGCTGCCGTGATGCTGGTTGAAACTTATCGGTTTTGCCGAAGCCAGGAGATTCGACAACGCATTTTGGAGGTCCTCGCCAAACGAACAAGCCAATCGTTTGGCGCCGATATGAACCGGTGGTACGACTGGATTTGGCAACAAGAGTATCGGCCGCATCCCGATTACGCCACGTTCAAGAAATTGTTGTATTCACGGGTCGACCCCCGGTTCGCCGAGTACTTTGAAACAACCAAAAACGCGAAAATTCGATTGGATGAAATTCGTTGGGGAGGTGTTCGCCGTGATGGCATCCCACCATTAAAGAATCCAAAAATGATCGCCGCAAAGGATGCGGATTGGCTGGCCGATTCCAATATCGTGTTTGGGGTGGTTATCAATGGCGACGCCCGATGTTATCCCAAACGCATTCTGGCTTGGCATGAGATGTTTAAGGACACCATTGGTGGCCAGTCCGTCTGTGGCGTGTACTGAACGCTATGCGGCGCTCTGATCGTGTATCAGACTGATTATCAGAACCAACATCACGAATTGGGAACCAGTGGTTTTCTTTATCGCTCCAATAAACTGATGTACGACCATCGAACCAAATCGATGTGGTCGACATTGCACGGTGAGCCGGTACTTGGACCACTGGTTGGAAAAGGAATCCAGTTGCAACGAGGCTACGTCGTCACCACGAATTGGGGGCAATGGAAACAGCAACACCCTGACACTTCCGTGTTGTCAATCAAAACGGGTTTTCGTCGAGATTATGGTGAAGGTGTTGCCTATCGAAATTACTTCGCGACAGATGAATTGATGTTTGGCGTTCCTGAATTGGATCGACGATTGAAGAACAAAGCGGAGGTTCTTGCGCTTCGGAATGATTCAGATTCGTTGGCGATTTCGACAGAATTGCTAAATCGAAACACCGTGTACCACGGACAACTTGGCCAACAGCGGTTTGTCGTTTTGACCGACGCGGCGGGAAGCCATCGCGTTTATGACGGCGCAGACGTCATGTTTGACTCGTGGAATCAAACCGACGAGGCGTTCGATACCGATGGCGAAACGTGGAACGTCAAAGAAACGGAGTTGACCCACGGTGCAACTCGGCTCAAACGAATTCCCGCTCATCGATCATTTTGGTTTGGCTGGCAAGCCCAATTTCCAGATACTCAACTGGTCAAATAAAATTGACACCGCGCCACACAGTCGTCAGCGAAGATGTTACGACGGGAAAAATGCAATGCGTTGCTCGGCGATGTCGGGCATGCCCAGCCCACCCAAAAATCAAAACGAAACGACTTTGGCTGCCGCGTGTTCATCCTCTCATTTTTCAAATCATCGTCCAGCGATACCAAAACAAGATTGGATACGATTCTTCCACGGTATCAATTCTTGTTAGCCACTTTTTGTTTCAGAGCTTCGGTATAGTCTACCGCAATCTGAAGAACTTCATTCAGATAGTAATCGCGGTCAATATCCAAATTTGAGTGATTGACTTGATCATCAATCGCATTCTTGTCCTCTTTTTCGGAATCCAATTTTTCTCGACGCGCCAAGTATTTTTCCATATTTAGAGTGACCGATTTACGTTCTTTTTGTTCCAGATACGCATCGATTTTCTCTTGGCTGTCTTTGAACTCGTCGGATTCTTTAACACGCGTCAAGGATGATTTGCGGATCTGCTCTAACAAATCGGCGTTGGCCAATTGCATGCGACGAAAACTCGCCGCTGGAATCTTGTCGAACTCGACGGGATACTCCAGATCGGATTCACCAACGTCCATGTAATCGCTAATCGAAGGCAACACGATATCAGCGAGGACGCCGCGCTTTTGCGTGCTGTCGCCGTTTGGACGGTAGAACTGCTGCATTGTAATTTTGAGCGCACCGAAAATTCTCAGAGGGTCTTCGGGGCCAAATACCAATTGATTCAAGTCGATTAAACTTTGGACCGTCCCTTTTCCGTGTGAGGTCGAATCACCAACCACGATTCCACGACCATAGTCTTGGACCGCTCCGGCCAAAATCTCGCTGGCACTCGCACTAAATTTACTCGTCAATACAACCAGCGGCCCGTCCCAACTCATACCCGCACGAACATCATCGTACTTCTGAATTTTGCCGAGCGAATCTTTGACTTGAACCACTGGTCCTTTGTTGATGAACAGCCCAGTGCAATCGATGGCTTCACGTAGACTTCCACCCCCGTTTCGACGCAAATCCAATACAACCGCATCGACGTCTTGTTCGCGGAACTCACCCAAGATGCGATCCACGTCGCGAGTTGTACTCTTGTACTCGCTCGACCGGCGACCCGCACTTTCCAGGTCCGCATAGAAGCTAGGCAAATCAATAACCCCCACCTTGAAGGGCGAGCCATCCGGCTTTTTCCCCTGATCGAACACCACTCCTCGAGCGGCGCTATCTTCCAATTTGATTTTTTCTCGAACAATCGAGATCGTCTTGATTTCAGAATCTTCCGACAGGATCGCCAACCGGACTTTCGTGCCAGCTTTACCGCGAATTTGTTTTACAACGTCGTCCAGTTTCATGCCCGTGACATCGTTCATTTCACCCTTTTCACCCTGACCAACGGCGACGATCTTGTCTTCAACTTTCAAGTCGCCTTGCTTGTCCGCCGCACCTCCGGGAATAATCCGTTTGATGACGGTATAGCCATCATCTTCAGAGGCTTGAAGCGTTGCTCCGATGCCTTCCAGTTGCAGACGCATTTGGATCATGAAATTTTCAAAAGTCTCGCTGGACATGTACGAAGTATGTGGATCAAAACTGGATGTAATGGACGTGATGAACATTTCAACAACATCGCTGTTATCCGTTTGATGCATTCGTCGCGCGTACGATTTATAACGGTTCTTTAGGCGTTGTTTCGGATCGGTATCTGAAGCCGAATTTTTTTCGTTGTTCAATACCATCAAATTGTATTTGATCCGTTTGCGCCAACGATCCAAAGCTTCCGCATCCGTTTTCGGATAATCCATCAAATCGCTATCGGTAATCAATTCTTCGTTAAGTGTGTAGTCGAACTCCTTGTCGACCAAATCGATGGCCGTGTCGACTCGTTGGTCCAAGCGTTCCAAAAACCGGTTAAATATCGTAAACGCAATCGAATAATCTCCGCTCATCATGCGATCATCGATATCGTTTTCAAATTTTCTGAACTCGTCGATATCGGCTTGCATGAAATAAATCTTCATCGGATCCAAAGCCCGAACAAACATCTTGAACGCGCGACGGGAAATGGAGTCGTCTAAGCGACGGCGGGACAAGTGATCTTTTTGCATCAGGCGAGACACCAGCAACGAAACTTGACGCTCCGCCCGACTGGGTTGGCCAAATTCTCGGTCCTGTTTCGGATCTTGAGAATTGAGTACCGATGATTGAAACAGAACCGGCAATGCAAAAATTGAAGCAAATGCAAAAAGGGAGAATAGACTAGTGGTTCTGTTCTGCATGTTTCGATCCTATTTCTCAGTTTTTATCTTGCCCGAGCTTTCTCAAACCCGCATCTTAACATTGTTTTTCCGGTGAATCCTAGTGATTCCATTTATCATCGGCAAGATCGATTAATGGTCTGTAGGCGTTAATGGTGTCGTTGCAACGCCAAAAATTTTGCACATTTCTTAAGTAATTCTGTCGACCGGGTGCCGACGCCAACAGAACGATGTTTTGCATTAATTGGACAGTTCATCGACGAAGACATTACTCACATTTATAATCTCTCGTTTCGAATCAAACTAAAAATTAGATGCAGGGAAACGTGCCAGCTTATTTATTGATGAACGCAGGAATATCTTCCGGGGCCCGATTTGAGCTGGATACTGCGGAAAAAAATTTGCTCGGCCGGGATTGGAAGTGCAAGATTGTGTTAAATGATCCACAATCCTCGCGCGTTCACGCAGAAGTCTTCCGGGACGAGGATGGTTGGTGGATTCAAGACAACCAAAGTAGCAATGGCACGTTTGTCAACGGTCAACAAATCGATAACGCGCGGCTCGTCGATGGCACCGAGATTCGAATTGGTTCATCGATGTTTCTGTTTCAAAGTCGCCAACAACCCGCAACCGAAGAAGCGCCGTTCGAGGAACCCGTCACCGGCGGCACCATCGTTTTTGATCAATCGATGAACCCACGTGAAACGGGACAATACACGCTGGACTTTTTGAAGAGTCAAAATCGTGGACAAGACTTTTTCTTTTTGTTTCAACTCAGTGTTAAGCTGTTGGGCATCGTGGACCCTGACGACGTGGTCGCGATTTGCATGTCACGTTTGTTTGAACGCACCAATGCGTCGGTCGCTGGTTTCCTATGGCTCAATGATGAAGGAGATTTAAAGCCAAAGCATGTTTACCCGAAAGACGACGCCGACAAATTAAACCTCAACGACCGTTTGACACAACGCGTCATCAAGCAGCGCCATGCGATTCGTGTGGAGCACGGAACTTCGGAACAAGAGAGTCAGTACGCGGACTCGATTTGCGTTCCGTTGATTTCTGATGACGATGTGATTGGAGCCATTCACTTGTATCGTCAGAACAAGTCGTTTCATGATTCACACATGGAACTGGCGTGTGCGATGGCCAACATCATGGTGCGTTCTTTGCAAACCGCCAACCGCCAAGCTTCGCTCGAAGCCAAGCACGAACAGTTGGTGCAAAAGTCGGCCCATTCGGATGAACTGCGAGGCGATTGTTCAAAAATGCTCGAGCTAAAGTCAAAAATCTCACGCGTTGCCAAAGCATCAGGATGCGTATTGGTTCGAGGTGAAAGCGGTTCGGGTAAAGAGTTGGTTTCGCGGGCACTCCATCAGGCGTCGCCACGCTCCGATCGTCCGATGCTCAGCGTCAATTGCGCGGCGATTCCACGCGATTTGATGGAAAGTCAGTTGTTTGGCCATAAAAAGGGGTCGTTTACCAGTGCTGATCGTGATCATATTGGTTGGTTTCAGCAAGCCGATCGAGGCACGTTATTCTTGGACGAGATTGGTGAGTTGACGTTGGAGGGTCAGGCCAAACTGCTTCGCACGTTGGAGGGCCACCCATTTCTGCCGGTCGGGGGAACGGAAGAAGTTCATGTCGATGTGCGTGTGATTTGTGCGACCAACCGCGATTTGAAAGAATTCGTTAAAGAGAAACGGTTCCGAGAAGATTTGTATTATCGTCTGTCGGTTTATGAGCTTGTGATTCCGCCGTTACGAGAACGCGAATCTGATATCCAGTTACTCATTGATTATTTTTTGGATCACTTCAGCCGGTTGCATGGCAAACCAAAAATTAAGATTGCCAAAAAAGCAAACTCGCGACTGCTGGCCTATCAATGGCCGGGCAACGTTCGTCAATTGAGAAACGTCATCGACAGCGCCATCGTGATGGCGGAGGGAGAGCAAATTCAAATCGAAGACTTGGGAATCCGCGATTCGGGGGACGGCGAGCTGTCTACGCTAAAAATCGATCACTGGGAACGCAAGCTGATTGGGGAAGCGCTGAAAAGAACTTCCGGTAGTGTGCCCAAGGCAGCGGAATTGCTAGGGATTAGCCGCGCGACGTTGTATCGAAAGATCGACGAATACGGTATCGAACGTTAGTAACAAATACCCCGTCGAGGAGTCGAACCTCGTCCACCTGTTTCGAAGACAGGCATGCATCCATCACAACCACAGGGCGATCCAATAGGCGCGGAAGGAATTGAACCTTCGACCCAATGCTTATAAGGCATTCACTCTGACCACTGAGCTACACGCCTGTGCTTTCGATCTGGGCAATTTGGCTCATCCGCGAGACAGCAGGAAGCGACAGGAATGCCGTGCGCATCCAAGTGATGAGGCCGGAGGGATTCGAACCCTCATCTGACTGATTAAAAGTCAGCCGTGTTAACCGTTGACACCACGACCTCGAATGACGTCGTACCAAGGTTTTAGTCGTCGAAGAATCATCTCGGCTCCGGTGGTTGCGAAAGGTCAATGGTAGCCTCAAGAATTGAACTTGACGCGACCCGGTTATCAGCCGAGTCTGGGCGACCAGCCCTCGACTACCCATTGTATGATTTGATTTTCTAAAGCTCCGGCGACAGGTCTCGAACCTGTATCGACGAGATTAACAATCTCGCTCCCTTACCTGCAGCGATCCACCGGAGTATTGAACCCGTTATTGTTTGCTGAGTTGCAGTCGAGTCCGCGGGATTCGAACCCGCACCCTCGTGAACCCAAACCACGCGTGCTTCCAACTGCACTTCGACTCGAGATACCGCCGTCGTACTGCCAACCAGAGTGGTCCGGAAGGTGCTCGAACCCTTGCCTCCCGGGCTTCAACCAGGCGCTCTACCGTCTAAGCTACCGAACCAGGGGGGGCACAAAAAAACCCGGTGTCAGGTTCACCGGGTCAAGACGACTCATGTTCTTTACGGAGTTACCTGGGTTCAAAATTGAATGGTCGTATATTTTTAAAATTCTTCATGGGTAAATGACCAATCATTTGTTCGCCAAGGTCTGTAACAATTCCGTTCACTATAGATGGACGAAATGGATCGCTAATGGTTCGCAAATATGTGATTTTTTTTGATGATTCGTTCTGGATCGAGTCTAATGTTTTAAAAACCACAAACTAGGAGAATCCATGAATCCTTTCTATTTGGCTCTTGTGCTGGTTGTCGGCGGTAGCTGGGTTTCGTTTTTTGTCTCACGTGGAATCGACAAGGTCAGTCCGAATTTTGCCAGCCTGGAACATGGTGACCTGGTATCGGGCCGTGTCGTAGACTTGCTGGAAAGTGATGACCGTTACTTCTCGGTACGTTCCGTTGGGCCGAACCAAGAGGCTCCAGCGGAAATTGTCGTTCCCATTGGCGGCAATACAGTATTTACGGAGTTCAACCAATTGACTGTTGTCATCGAGGCCAAAGTCAATACTCCCAATGTTCAGCAGAAAATTGAGTTATTTGATTTTTTTGCCGGCAAATTCGAATTGTTGGATTGCTCTGTCTCAGCGACAGACGATCGGCTTCAGCGAGTGACGGTATCTAAAAATCCGACTCGGTTTGTGACCCCTGGTTCGGGATCGTTGCTTGCGCGTATTTCATTTGACCGCGCCGGACCGACGATTTTGTTTCCCTGGCAGGCCGACATTGACCTTCTCCAGTGGCAATTGAGCGACTAAAGTTGTATTCATTACTAGTTTGGTTACCATAACCGTAACGCTTAAAAAATTAGATCGGCACAAAACGCTCGATGAGTAATCTGACGAAACTCTTGATCTTGGTCTTTATTGGATTGTTTCTTGCTTCCGCCAGTATTTGGTTTATCGGTGGAAAAAAGAAGGAGTACGGGATCATCGTGACCTTAAAGGCCAGGCCGTATCAGCTGTTTCCTTATTTGGTCGAAGCCGAACAAAAGAAAAAGTGGATGAGCGGTTTTCTCGAAGAAACCGTTCTAATTAATCCCACCGACGATACCGATAGTGCTGGGACCATAAAGGAAAATGCCGAGCTGGAAACCGTGATTGAAATCGAGGGCGAGCCGATTCAATTTCGTGGGCAGGTCATTCGCTTTAGCAAGAACGAAGTCGCATCATTCAAATATCGCAGCGATCAAATCAATCAGACTTCGTTTTTTCGTCTCGATGGCAAAGACGACGTGACACAGTTGACGTACAAACGAATTGTTCAACTGGATGGGGCGAAACGATTCATGTCGGTTTTTAACGACGACTTGAACCAAGCCGATGTTGAAGCAGAAATCAGTCGTTTGACAAAGTTGATTGATAATGAAGTTGACAACTCCGTATCGGATCCGGACGCCATTCTAACCACCGTTGGCGTTGAATCGGGGGATGACGGCGACGCGGATCTCGAGCCTCGTTCTACAGCTGATGATTCTGGCAGCGCTACAGATACAGCTTCGCAAGGTAGTGGTTCCTAAACTAAACGTTTCGAAAAGACAAGATGCCGGCCGCAATACTGGATGGCAAGAAAATTGCCAAAGAAATCCAACTAGAAATCAAAGATCGCGTTGCAACATTCATCGCCCAAGGACATGTGGCTCCGCAATTAGCAGCCGTGCTGGTTGGCGAAGACCCAGCCAGTCACGTTTACGTTCGTAACAAAGAACGAGCGTGTCAACGGGCTGGCATCCAAAGTCAGATACATCGCCTGCCCGATTCGTCGACCACTCAAGACGTGCTCGGCAAAGTCCGCCAATTAAACGCCGATTCGAATGTCAGCGGCATTTTGGTTCAATTGCCATTGCCCGCGGCAGTCGACACACAGGCAGTGCTTGACGCCGTCAGTCCAGACAAGGACGTCGATGCGTTTCACCCCCATAATGTCGGATTGATTTCACAAGGCCGCCCGCGTTTCCTGCCGTGTACGCCTCACGGGATTGTTCAGCTTCTGTCCCGGCACCAAATTTCGACAAGCGGCAAGAACGTCGTCATCGTCGGACGCAGTGATATTGTGGGCAAGCCGATGGCCATGATGTTGACGGGCAAAGACATTGGTTTGGGGTCCGAGGTCGCCAATGCGACGGTGACGATTTGCCACAGCCGTACGGCTGATCTACAAACTCACACTCGATCCGCAGACGTTTTGATAGCCGCGATCGGCAAACCGGAATTCATCACCGGTGAAATGTTAAAACCCGGTGCCATCGTAATCGATGTCGGAATCAACCGCACGGCAAGCGGTTTGGTAGGCGACGTCTGCTTCCAATCAGCGTTAAACGTAGCCCAATTTATCACTCCTGTTCCCGGAGGTGTGGGCCCCCTTACCGTCACCATGTTGTTAGACAACACGCTAAAGGCGGCTCAATTTCACGCCACAATGAGCGAATGTACTTCGGGCTAGTACATGGCGCTCACGGTAGTGTTCTGGGTGTCGAATTTCCCATCAAGAGTGAATGATCGACAATTTGTGATGGGATGCTTACCAGTTCTGTGCTAGAATTTTCCGGTCTTTTCAATACTGGCCGTTTGCATGCGTTTCTCGATCCGCAATTTGCTTTTCGCAGTATCGTTTATTGGATTGATATTGGCGTTTTCTAACTCCAATTGGCACGTCAAGAATCGAACAAGCGTCGTTTCTATTTCTTGTGCTGCCGATCAAACCGTAGCCGTTAGTGTTTTGGAATGGGACGCCGCAGATCATCATCCATCGACATTCCAACGCACCATTTCATTGTTAGATTCGACGAATCTGCAGACGTTACAGATCGTTCAACGTGATCGTCTGCGGATCGGTGAACAAGTCACTCGAGACTGCTTTTTTCTTTCGCAAAATAGAATCAAGAATACGAAGCGACACTTGTTTTACTGTCAGGACCAGTGTTCCAAGCTCAGCTATTTCGACAAAGAGCTGCTCGAAGAACAGCTCTACGTAGATTTTTGTGGGAGCCCAATTTTTACATTTGACAGTTCTGACGATGGCGGTTTCGTGCTCGTAAACGGTGTCCTCAAGTTTGAGATACCGAGAGAATTCATCGAATTCGATGTCGACGGAGAATTGCATTGGATGAATCCTGCAAATCCAGAAAAAACGTTTCGTTCTGCCGATTTGCAAAAACAGGTTCCGCACCCATTCGCGTGTCCCAATGGCATTGCGGAACCCTCTCCTTTTGTGATCGCACCCGAACCGCACCCCATCATCAATTGGTCGCAACGCGAAGCCGCTGTTGCCGAACAGCAAGCCGAACCCGAATCCAACCTGGAAAACCCATTTGAGAATTTGAAACTCCCCATTCCACATCCACAGATTCCTGTGGTTGGAAACCAAACGAAGAAAGCGTATTGTGAAATGCAGCTGCGAGTGGTACCAAAATCTCCAATGTCTGCCGCTTTTGTTGCCAGTATCGGCGGCAACTATTTATTTCGATATCGCATCCCAGATTTGCGATCGCTGCCGGCCCATGGCGCGTCCAAGATTACCAAAAAGCCGTTGGTCCGTTATGACACCGACGTCAGCGGCGGGCGTTGCTTTCTAGCCAGAGTTAAAGACGGCAATCGCGTCATCGTAAGTATGCATATCGATGACCATCCGAAACAACATGACTATATTGATATCATGCTCGAAGTCGAAACCGACACCAATTCGCGGGTTCGCCTAAGTGACGATGGTCGATGGGTCGCGGTTTCGTGCGCTCGCACAATCCGCGTTTTCGAAACCGAATCTCTTTACTCGGGTTTTATCAAGAAGTATCTCGAGCAAGAAAAATGGTTTGGTCACATCTTTCCGAGTAACGACATTGCACCAGTGCTAGAAATTGAGCATCCCAATGACATCTCGGCGATGGACTTTTTTCCTGCCCCAGGCCAATTAATCGTTGGTGATGTCGCAGGTCGGCTCACGCAGTACGACTTGAGCACCGGCGATCCAACCCATCGCATCATACCAGCGAGTAGCGTCGCCGGACTCCATACCGCGTCGGTCTTGTTACTATTTGGTTTGTGGTCGTTCTTGTTTTTAAGCAACAACATTTCCAGGCGTTTGACAGATAATTTTGACTCCAATCCACCGCAATCCAAGGCAAACGATCGAAATTTGGACCAAGAAATAATTTTGTTGGACGAAGATTGAGCTGTTTAGTTGATGCATTCGTTTTCGGTAGATTCTCGATGTGCAGCTATTACCCTTGGCGTGCTCGAGCGGTAAAATCCTAACGTGGAGAACTTTCGCGAATCTCAGTTTGTCAATTGGCCTGCTAGAATCGATTCGTTTTCGAAATCGCATCCTGTGGGCATGCATTTTACTTTCGTCATTAAGATCCCTTTGATTAACCGACATGCGATACAACCAAACTCTGAGGCTGTTTTTAGTGATGTTGTTGGGTTTTTCGTTGGTCATGATTACCGGTTGCCAAGGTTGTCGTGACGATGACAAAGACAAGACGGAAGAAGAAAAGAAAAAAGAAGAGGAAGAAAAGAAAGAGCGCGAAAAGCCCAACTTCGAGACAGAGGCCGCTGTCGTTTACCCGGGTAACTACTCTGACGTGACGCGCAACAACACGTCGAAACAAGGTCACTGGGTAACGGTCGACTATCGTTTAACGGCTAATAAGTTTGACACGCAGGGCAATCTAACGGCCAATAGCACGACTCCGTCGATGAGTTCAGTGCCCATTGAAAACACGGATTACTTCGCCGTCGCCTCGCGCCCGTTTTCGGTGACCAAATCGGAGCCAAAGAACTTGGCGACCAACGTCTATTTGCCGCGTCGTACGAAAGGATCTTTTGCTAACGTCCAATTCAACATGCAACGGAACTCTGGAGGACTAGCACAATTTACAGAAGTCCACGGTGTACGCCTGATGCGTCCGCATCAATACCACATGGTCCTGCTGACCAATCGAGCGGATGCTTACCGCTACATAAAAGTGATTGACAGTGTCAAGTTCCTGATTCCAGACACCGGTGGTCGCGCGCACAAGTTTTATGAAGTGGTTGCCACCCGGCCTGACGAAGAGCCGATTGCGCTTCCGCGACAATCCTTGTTTTGGACGACAATTGCGTACGTCATTTGGGACGATCTGGATGTCGACCAATTGGATGAACAGCAACAACAAGCACTGCTCGACTGGCTGCACTACGGTGGTCAATTGATTTTGAGTGGCCCCGATTGTTTGGATCAATTGAGCAACAGTTTCTTAGCAGATTTTTTGCCGGCGAAGATAACGAGCAGCCGGAACTTCACCCGGGAGGACTTTGCCGCCATCAACGAACATTGGTCCATCAAAGCCAAAAATCTGGAATTGCAAAGCAATCTGGTTGTCAACAAAGATTCGCCAATCATTGGTGTCGACCTTGAGTTACAACCCAAGGCATCGTTCGTGCAAAACACCGGTAAGATTGTTGCCGAACGTGCGGTTGGCCGGGGCAGAATTGTTGCGACGGCATTTTCAATGGACGACAAGCCCGTTTGGCGTTGGGCCAGCTACCCAAGTTTTTTCAATGGGGCTTTGCTGCGTCGGCCAGCGCGGCGATTCGGCAACACACCCGATGGCTTGTTGTCGTTTTGTTGGGTTAATGATGCAACGACGATATTTGACCCGCTGCTGGGCTCCACGCTCAGATACTTGAGTCGCGACTTAGTTCATCGAGTATCCAATCACACGCAAACCGTTTCGGCCACGCCAGGCAACGCTCAAGTGACAACGGAAATGATTTCCGGCTTTGGTTTTCAGAATAATGATTTATCGGGTGCTTATCCGGACCAGTTCGATAGTGAAAGATTCCGAACAACCGATGCAGATCGACAGGAAAGCCGAAATTTGGAAGACCATTGGCACTACGGTGGCTTCAACCATGATTCGCGGTCGGGCACCGCAGGCTGGAACGACGAAAGCGGAATTTCGGCGGCCGCCCGCGACACCCTCAGGCAAGCGGCTGGAATTTCACCACCATCTTCAGAATTCGTTTTGAAGATGCTATCGATTTATTTGTTGGTGCTGGTGCCGGCCAATTGGTTGTTCTTTCGCGCCATTGGACGTGTGGAATGGGCTTGGATAGCCGCTCCTTTTATTGCCATCGCCGGAGCGTTTATGGTTGCGAAAATGGCTTCCCTGGACATTGGTTTTGTTCGTAGCAACTCGCAAGTTGCCTGTTTGGAAGTCCATGCCGATTATCCACGGGCCCACTTGGCCCAGTATTCTGCACTCTACACTTCGTTGTCGACTGGATACGACTTAGAACTTGATGATATGTCAGCCGTTGCATTGCCGCTGGGTGACCGTTATCGGAAAAAAGAAGAAACCACAATCAAACCAGTTACGATCCGTCAGACCATTAAAAATCGCCTCGAGGATTTTCAAGTTCAATCGAACTCAACCGGCATGTTGCATACCGAAATGATGCACGACATGCAGGGTGTTTTTTCTTGGGTCCAAGATACCGGTCCATTTCGAGTCGATAACGGCACCAAACTCAATCTAGCCGAAGCGGCCGTATTGCGGCGGATCAACGGGAATTTGGAAAGTGCCTGGATTGGTGATTTGCCGGAGGCTTCGTCTTCTCCCGAGCTTAAGTTCGAGCAAATTTCACAAGCTTCCGACCCTTGGAACCGATCGAGTGTCCTGATCACCCAACTGCAAGCCGAAGATTATTGGAATCGCTTGGAGGAGCTGCATGAAGTTGACGTCGACGGAACGGTCGCCGTTCGAGTCAAGAACATTCGGGCACAGGTTCCGGAGTTGCAGGACAAATGGTCAGAATTTACGAGGTTTTTAATTCAACAGCCGGACCCGTCCGGTGCCGACAGTTTGGAAGAAAGACTGGTCAAGTACGAGACGTTCCGAACCATTATGAAGCGGATTGACAAAGTAAAATCAGTCAACGTAAGCGCCCTGTTTCGTCAGGTGGCAAACAATTTGGCCTTGGCCGAAGGAGAAGTTCGATTGATCGCTGTGTCTGATCAAAGCATCGGCAACAATCGATTTAATCCAGCATCGACGCAGACGCAACAACAAACGCTGGTCGTTGTACATTTGCGCCGGCCAAAATTTGAGACCCCGCGTCTTGACACGAACACGGTGGCAGATTTTACCAAGGGACGATCCGACTTGGATTGGCTAGACGAAGAAGCTGAGTTTGACGCCTTAGAAGAAGATCTATTGGACGAGGAAGACGAGTAAACCGATTCATGATTGAACTCAATGGTTTTGGTAAAGACTACGGCGCATTTACTGCAGTAGAGAACCTTGATCTAACGATTGAGGAAGGAGAAATGTTTGGCTTTATCGGCCCCAATGGAGCCGGAAAAAGTACGAGCATCCGATTTCTGGCAACGCTACTTCGGGCCAGTCGTGGCGATGGAAAAATCAACGGCCACAGCGTTTCTGCAGAGCCCATGGCGGTTCGGCAGAGTGTCGGTTATATGCCTGACAACTTCGGCGTCTACGACGGGATGAAGGTCTGGGAGTTCCTTGATTTTTTTGCCGTCGCTTATCGTATTGGTCGCACCCAACGGAAACGAGTGATCAAAGATGTATTGGAGCTGCTGGACTTGACGTACAAGCGCGATGACTACGTCAACGGATTGTCGCGGGGGATGAAGCAACGACTCTGCCTGGCCAAAACGCTCGTTCATGATCCACCGGTCTTGATTCTCGACGAGCCAGCCAGCGGTTTGGACCCGCGGGCACGGGTGGAAGTCAAAGCCCTGCTAAAAGAACTAAGGCGGATGGGCAAGACAATATTGATTTCCAGTCATATTTTGACGGAGTTGGCAGACTGTTGCACGTCGATTGGAATTATTGAACGGGGAAAACTCTTGATGCATGGGCCCATCGAAGACGTGTATCGACGCATTCGCGGCAATCAGATTATCGACGCTCGCTTCGGAAACAACTTGGATCGGGGTTTGTCGATCGTGCGTTCCAATCCGGAAGTTCAAGACGTCCAAGTCGATGGTGAACATGTGACTATCGAATTTTCGACCGCCGACCATGATAACGCGAAATTGTTGCGTGAATTGGTCACTAGCGACGTTGAAGTTAAGAGCTTTGCCGAAAAAGAACCGACTCTGGAAGACGTCTTTATGATGGTGACCAAAGGTTTGGTGTCGTGAACTCTCGACGCGAGTCTAGTTCAGCAGAATCGTACCCGGTCCGAATTCCGAATCGTTGCCTTCTTCCCATTGCCGACGTACTTCGCGAAGACCGTAGCAGCACAGATCAAAACGGTCACTCAGTCGCTCCAAAACATCCGGGTCAGCGGCATCTTCACGCGAGGTCTCAATGCAACTGGCTATTCGATAAGCCCGTCGGCCGTGGGCGCAATACGTCTCAAATTGGTCACTGGCGGATTCACTCGGCTTTCTTAATGCCTCGGGGTAAACCCCCGCCCAAAACAAAGTGAAGTCGCCAATGTGTTGATGCAATTCCCGCTTAGCATCGCCCAATCGGGCGGACGCTTCGGTAACCATCTCCGCGATTGTCATCATGGGCTTACCGGTCACACTGCGGAATGAATGCACAACATCGTTGCGAACAAACCGAATTAGCAAGCTGCTGACATAATCGATCATCGGGGGATCCACAATACCCAACTGAGTATTGAACGTCGATTCAGCAAGCCCTGCAAAATATCTTTGCATGGCCGATTGATGCGATTGTTTTGACAAGTGGCAACCTCCGGATTGCAACGAAGACCCTATATTCAACTCTAGTTCGCGATCTCTGGTTTGGTCAAGTAAATTTTTGCCACCATTCGCCGCTACAAACCTCAAAATCGCGCTGCTCATTGTTGACATTTCGTCTTGGTGGGAGATTTCCGGGACTCAGCTCAGACATCATTCTCTTTTGGCAAGTCGAGTTGTCAGCAATGCACGTGCATGTCTAGATGCCGCGCTTGAAGTATGCGCACGATGCGATAGCGTTTCGTGCAGTCGCAATTGGCAAATTTCCGCAAAATTCACTTGCCGGCGCTTCGTGCTGGTATTCATCAGAAAATCTGACAACGAATTGGATTCGTTTTTTTCGTTTGAAAAGGCGTGTCGTTGAAAGCAAATGGTAACTTTCTGGACCGCCGCTGAACGACGACATTGACCATTTTCTGTTCCACACTGCAGATGTGCTTATCTTTTTAAAAACCATCCATTACACCAGTGGAATTTGCAAACCATCGTAACTCAAGGCGACATGACTAGGTAGATTTGCGCTGACGGAGTCATAGTCGATTTTGCAAGAACAGTGTGTCAAAAACGTTTGACGTGGCTTCAATTCATCGGCAATCTCGATAGCTTGATCGATACTGAAATGCGTCACATGGTTTTCCGGCCGTAGGGCGTCGAGCACCAGTGTGTCCAATCCTCGCAGTTTTTCCATTGAACTTTCCGGAATGGCATTGACGTCCGTGCAATAGGCCACGTCACCAACTCGAAAACCCAATACATTGAAAGCCGGTCCGTGTTTTAAAGGAATCGGAATAATCGTCGCGCCCAAGACTTCGAATGGCTCTTCGCCGATGGAGTGAATTTGGACGAGCGGCGTCGCGCCATCATGCGTTCCTTGTTCATCGGTGAACGCGTACGAGAATGCTTCACGCAATCGTTGCTCGACGACCGGATTGCAATACAGCGGGACCGCATGCCCCAGATAAAACTGAAACAATCGCAGGTCATCAAATCCAAACAGATGATCGGTGTGCTCGTGCGTGTAAACCACAGCGTTGACAATTCCGATCTTTTCTCGCAACAGCTGTGACCTGAGGTCGGGCGAGGTATCTATTAACAGATTGCCCTCAGGCAAACCCAAAATCGCGCTGCACCGAGTTCTTTTATTGCGTGGATGATCACTTTGACAAACCGGACACCCACATCCAATGGCTGGGACCCCGACCGACGTTCCGGTGCCGAGCAGGATCATTTTTCCTGAGATATCGGTGGTGAATGGTTGTTTTTTCAGTTTCATAAAAAGATGGCGATGACGGCAATTTTTCGGTTGAACGATAGAGTCTATAATCTCACTTTTGATCGAATAAGAGCGGGCCGCAATCGAATTACGGCACGTCTTTTGCAATTCCAGGCGAGGGCGACGTTTTGTCGACGAAAGCAAGCGGGCAAATTACGGGGTTTTCCACCAAATTGTTTTCAGTTGACCCTGTTCGCCGGGAATTATAATCTTTTACGAGTAGCTAACTTACGAACAAACGCCGGAAAGACAAACAAAGGGATTGGTAAAATCTGCCAATTCATGCCGCTAGAGCTGCCTACTTAGCGGATCTGACTGACAAAATTGCGGATCGAATAATAAATCATGGAAAATATGGAACGATATTGGGACGCCATCACCGACTTTTTTGGCGGGTTGGTGCGGGGTTTCGAACGAACGGTGACAAACTTGTTCGGTTCGTCCAATGCCCGATATGTAAAGAAACTGCAAACCAGAGTAGATGCCATCAACTCGCTGGAGCCTCGATATGAGGCGATGACTGACGAGCAGCTTCGTGAACAGACTGAGCAATTCAAAGAACGATTGCGCAATGGCGAGACGACCGACGACATCATCATTGAAGCATTTGCGGTTTGTCGTGAAGGTGGCAAACGTTTCTTGGGCATGCGGCATTACGACGTGCAAATGATTGGTGGCATGGTGTTACACAGCGGTGCGGTCGCTGAAATGGTGACTGGTGAAGGTAAGACCCTGGTAGCAACTTTGCCAACGTATTTGAATGCGTTGGAAGAAAAAGGCGTTCATGTCGTAACGGTCAACGACTATCTGGCGCGTCGTGACATGGAATGGATGGGCCCGCTGTATATGGGACTTGGCCTAACCGTGGGCGCGATCCAGGGCAACATGAAAGCCAGCGAACGCCAATTGGCTTACGCATGCGACATCACTTACGGAACCAACAACGAGTTCGGTTTTGATTACCTGCGTGACAACATGCGTCCAGCGGCGCGCGATGATGATCGATTCCCAAAACGGTTTCAACAATCCCAAGGCAAATTAGCGTTCGCAATCATCGACGAAGTCGACAATATCTTGATCGACGAAGCGCGAACTCCGCTGATAATTTCTGGTCCTGCGCATTCGGACATTCATAAGTACGCGGAGGCCGACAAGATTGCCCGGTCCCTGAAAAAGGACTTGCATTACACGGTCAATGAGAAAGATCACAATGTCACGTTGACCGATGAAGGCGTACGTGCAGCCGAAAAATTGGCGGGTGTCGAGAGTTTCTATACGGCCGGTAACATGGATTGGCCGCACATGATCGACAATGCTTTAAAAGCACACAATCTTTATAAGAAAGATGTCAACTACGTTATCAAAGATGGCACGATCGTAATCGTCGACGAGTTCACTGGTCGTTTGATGGACGGACGTCAGTGGAGCGATGGTTTACACCAAGCCGTGGAAGCCAAAGAAGGCGTAAAGATAAAAGAAGAAACACAAACGTTGGCAACCATTACGCTGCAAAATTACTTCAAGCTATACAATAAAATCTGTGGCATGACCGGTACCGCGATGACCGAAGCCAACGAGTTTTGGAAGATCTACGAGCTTGACGTAATCGCGATTCCGACGAACAGGAAGCTACAGCGAATCGAACATCCGGACACGATTTTTAGTTCGGAGAAGTTCAAATGGAAGGCGATCGCGGAGGAAGTCGAAAATACACACAAGTTCGATATGGTCATCCTCAAAAACGGAGATTATTGTGTCGGCAAAATCAAAGATGACAACGATTCCTCGGTCACTATCGCGTCCAAATTAGACGGATCGGAAGAGACGTTTCAGAAAACCAAGGTCGAGAGGGTCCAATACGCGGGGCGACCAGTACTGGTTGGCACCACAACGATCGAAAAAAGCGAGGTGCTATCTAGCATGCTGACACGTCGCGGGATCCCCCACGAAGTTTTGAACGCGAAAAACCACAAACGGGAAGCCGAAATTGTTGCCCAGGCCGGACGACGCGGTGCAGTAACCATTGCTACTAACATGGCCGGTCGAGGTACCGACATCGTTCTTGGCGGTAATCCCGAAACGATGGCCTGGGCCCGATTGCAAGACAAGTATCCGACCCGCTTGGATGTGCCAACCGAAGAATGGGATGCGTTGGTCGAGGAGATCGATAATGAACACGACATGTCGCCTGAGGGAGAGCGTGTCAAACAGCTCGGTGGTTTGCATGTGATTGGATCGGAGCGGCATGACGCGCGGCGAATCGACCTGCAGCTTCGCGGTCGATGTGGTCGACAGGGAGATCCCGGCAGTAGTCGATTCTACTTGAGCCTGGACGACGATCTGATGCGAATTTTCGCTGGACCCTATGTACGACGTGTTCTCGAATTTGGCGGATTCAAAGACGAAGTGCCGATTGAAAACAAAATGGTTTCTCGACGGCTGGACGGTGCCCAAAAGAAACGCGAAGAGTACAATTTTGAGATTCGCAAAAGCCTGCTTGAATACGACGAAGTCATGGACGAGCAGCGGAAGCGTGTTTATACGTTCCGCCAAAACATTCTTGATGGTGTCAGTTGTCGCGAAATTGTCTTGGACATGATCACTGAGCAGGTCGATGTCCATCTGTCGACGATTCTGGAACCCAGCTTTGGCATCGAATCGTTTGCCGCGTTTGCCGAAAACCGATTGTCGACGTCCGCGTTAGAACCACGCATGTTCAAAAACGTGACCGCTGACGAAGCCATTCGAATCGCCAAGGACGAGGCGGAGCGGTTGGCAGAAACCGAAGTCTTGGGTTCGATCGAAGAAAACCTGCCACTGTCAGAAGACGAAAGTGAGTGGAGTTGGGAAGCGGTCGCCAAATTCGCCAACATCCGATGGGACTTGAATCTGAAAGACCGCGATCTGAAAAAAGTTGGACGAGACCGGGTCGATGAGCTGATTATCGAAAAAGCTCGAGCTGCCATCCAAAAAATCGATTTAGATGAAGGAGCTCATATTCTCGATGTTGATTATCACTTGAAAACCGCACTGGCATGGGTTCGGGCTAAATTCGGTATCGAAATCGCGTTGGAAGACGTCCAGTCGATACACACCAACGAAGAAATTAAGAACCTGGTCATCGAAAAAGCGACGGCCAAATATGATGAGAAGGAAGCCGAATATCCGGTCATGGCCGGCCTCTATCAATTTGTCCAACAACAAGGACCAGGTAACCGAATCGACCGTGAAGGTCTAGTCGAATGGGCAAGTCGACGTTTTGAAAAAGAAATGTCGATTGAGGACCTGAAGAATAAACAGCGCGATGAGATTCGCGAACTGTTGGTTTCTGAGAGCAAGAATCATCAACGTCGCGCCCAATCGGTGATTTCGAATCTGCAGACACAGGTCGCCAAACTCTCCGAAAAAGGGGCCGTTCCGCTTCGCAACGGAAACGGTGAAGCCAAATCGCTTTCGAATTGGTTCAAACAAGAGTTGGACTACGACTTGCCGATGAAAGATGTCGAGCGACTGGAGAAAGACGATCTCGAACAGCGTTTGGAAGCCATTGTTGAAGATCATTATCATCCTGAAATGCGGCGGATGGAACGAACGGTCCTGCTGGAAATCGTGGATTCCGCGTGGAAAGACCACTTGCTGGCAATGGATTATCTTCGCTCCGCAGTCAGCCAACGGGGGATGGCACAATTGGACCCCAAGGTTGAATACAAGCGCGAAGGCATGCGCATGTTTACGAACCTGTGGCGAAGCATTGGCGAACGGGTAACCGATTTGATTTTCCGTATGGAACAGATGAATGAACAATTCGTCAGCAATACCTTGGTGGAGACCAGTGCTCGGCACGACGACGCACCCGAGTTGTCTCCGGGCGAATACGCGGAAGAGCAGGCAGACATCGCCGACCAACAGCAGGGTCGGTCGAAAGTTGAGACGATCCGCAATCGAGAAATCAAAGTCGGTCGCAATGAGCCTTGCCCGTGTGGAAGTGGCAAAAAGTTTAAGTCGTGTTGCATGCGGAAACGCGATCGCGAATAGCCCCTGCCCCAGGGAAGGGACCGCCCAATGAGCGCGATTTTTGACTTGGTTTATTTAGCGATCACTTGTGCGATATCGCCATGGATTGCTTGGCGTTATTTGTTTCAAGGCAAAAACCGTCGCGGCTGGGGCCAGAAGCTTTTCGGGTTGGCTC
Source organism: Mariniblastus sp. (assembly GCA_965263475.1). Lineage (GTDB taxonomy): Bacteria > Planctomycetota > Planctomycetia > Pirellulales > Pirellulaceae > Mariniblastus. The sequence goes on along the minus strand of OZ253677.1, from coordinate 2,910,356 downwards.
CGATCCGACAATCCCAGCGTCCTTGCGTTTGGATCCATGCCGTCAGTGTTGGCGAAGTCAATTTACTGAAACCGCTGGTCGATGAACTGCTCGAGCGGTTCCCAAAATTCGAGATCGTCATTTCGACGACAACCGAAACCGGTTATGACCTAGCTCAGAAAAAGTACGCGGACCAGACCGTTTTCTTTTGTCCGGCCGACTTCAGTTGGGCGGTAAAGAACACGATTGCTCGCATTAAGCCCAGTGTTCTATTGCTAACCGAGCTTGAAATTTGGCCCAATCTCGTTTCAATTTCGCGATCCAAGAACATTCCAGTGGCGTTGATCAATGGCCGTATCAGTGAGAAAAGTTACCGCGGATACCAACGTCTGCGCTGGCTGTTTACTTGGTTGGTAAAGCAACTGAATTTGGCCATCGTACAAACCGAAGACTATGCAAGCCGATTGCAACATATCGGAATGCCATCGGACAAAATCAGCATTTGTGGAAATCTCAAGTTTGATCAATTGGCTGGGGGAGCGGCAGAACGGACGATCCAGCCGTTTATGTCAGCGGTTGGAATCCGTTCGGACCAGTTCTTGTTCGTCGCGGGCAGTACTCAAGAGAACGAAGATCGCATAGCGATTTCCGTCTACGAAAAACTCAAACCGAATTTCAAAAATTTGCGGATGGTGCTGGTTCCGCGACACCCCGATCGAGCACATCGGTTGGGGCGAATATTGACCGAAAGCTCATTGCCGGCAGTATTCCGGTCCAAATCGAACATCGAAGTTCCTGATGCCGTCGTCGTTGTCGATGTCATAGGGGAACTTCAACAATGGTGGTCCCAAGCCCACTTAGCTTACGTCGGTGGCAGCATGGGCGGACGCGGAGGTCAAAACATGATCGAACCTGCGGCCTTTGCGGTTCCTGTTTGTTTTGGCCCTTTTACCGAGAATTTTAACGATGTGGTCGATTTGTTGTTGAATCAACAAGCGGCTCGAGTCGTTCACGATAGCGACCAATTGGAAGCAGTTCTGACCCAAGCACTTCAGCTTGACCCAGAGATTGCCGCGATGGCCAAGCGCGGCCAAACCCTGGTCCAGACTCAACGGGGTTCGACCAAGGCAACCGTAAATCGGTTGTCCACGATTTTACGTGCTGTCGCCAACGGTTCATTTACTTCGCAAAAAGCCGCATAATCTGTCGAAATCGGATGGTTTAGCATATTGGGCGATGGTGGGGGTGCCAGTACAATATGTTGTTCGTTTTCGCCACTATATTGGACAACGCGTTTTGCTCGCACAAACGGGTTTAACGTGTTGTCAGAACTATTTGCTTCATTATGCCGGTTGAAAGACGTTGGGTCTGGGTTCGAATCGGAATCGTGGCGGGCAAGAATCTCGAACTAGAAAAGGAACGAATTCGTGTCTTCAGGAAAATATTTGTTTACAAGTGAATCGGTCAGCATGGGCCATCCCGATAAATTGGCCGATCAGATTTCTGATGCGATCTTAGACGCTATGTTGGTTGCCGACGAAAACAGTCGCGTTGCATGCGAAACGATGGTTTCGACCGAGTTAGTCGTTATTGCTGGTGAAATTACTTCAGGTTTTATGACCGGCAAAGACGACGAGACAATCAAGAAAGATGTCGAAACGATTGTTCGCAATGTCATTCGTCAAGTCGGTTACACTGCTGCGGCCATCGGCATCGGTGCGGACACCTGTGAAGTAATCGTTCGCATCGATCCGCAAAGCCCCGATATCGCGCAAGGCGTCGACGCCAATTCCGATTCTGGCAAAGACGTGGGTGCTGGCGACCAGGGGCTGATGTTCGGTTTTGCGTGTGACGACACCGAAGAATTGATGCCGTTGCCGATCGCACTGTCACACAGAATCTTGAATGCATTGACTCAAGCTCGACTCGATAGAAAAGTCGATTGGTTGCGTCCCGATAGCAAAAGCCAAGTAACCGTAGAGTACGATGGATTCACTCCGAATCGAATCGATACCGTTGTTGTATCGACGCAACACTCTCCGGATGTTGATCAAGCAACTATTGAGAATTTTGTCAAAACTGAGATAGTTGAACCGGTATTGCAGTCGGGCTCGATCGCAACTGATTCGATCAAATATCATATCAATCCCACCGGTAATTTTGTGATTGGAGGTCCCCACGGGGATTGCGGTTTGACTGGGCGGAAGATCATTGTTGATACCTATGGTGGTTGGGGCCGACACGGTGGTGGTGCGTTTAGCGGCAAGGATTCGACAAAGGTCGATCGCAGCGCGGCCTATATGGCCCGTCACGTCGCCAAGAACATCGTTGCCTCTGGTTTGGCCAGACGATGTGAAGTTCAATTGGCGTATGCAATTGGCGTCAGCGATCCGGTCAGTGTTCATGTGGATACGCAGGGAACCGGTTCGATTTCTGACTCGGAAATCTGCGAGATCGTTAAGCAGGTGTTCCCACTTTCTCCAGCCGGGATCATTGATTATTTGCGTTTGCGTCGCCCAATCTTCCAAAAGACTGCTGCCGGCGGCCATTTTGGTCGCGACGATTCTGATTTCACGTGGGAAAGCACCGAGGCCGCTCAAAAGATTTCAGAAATGGCCAGCGCCGAGGCGACAACGTAAACCAAACTGCCGTTTTGAACGGACGACAAATCAACTATCTTGAACGAGTAGTCATCGCTACTCGTTTTTTTATTGAAGCAAACTCATGTCAGAACGCAGTGAATCGCGAATCGAGGAAACGGATCTGGTTGCCCCAGATTCGGAGTTCGATGCATTGATGCAACATGGGATCACACAAAAAATCACTCGGATGCAACATGCGGGTACGGAGACCATTGTCGGGGTGTTTCGATGTGATTTTGAATCGGGACAAAACCGTTATATCTTGAACATTCCGATCCATCCGGCGTTACAGTGCGTACCAGAAGTCGAGTCGGTTGTTTTCGAAGAGGGCTTCCGAGTCCGTACAACCGATTGTGAAAAATTTGGCGTACGGCTCGAATTGGCCAACGCCGAGATATCCAACGAATCGAGAACCATTTTTATTGAAACCGTCATTACGGCATCCTTAGAAAACTAAAATGACTAACAGCTCCCTCGATCAAATGCAATTGAAAGAACGACTTGAAAAACATGGTCAGTCCCACGTCTTGCGATTTTGGGATGAATTGAATGATCGACAACGTGGTCAACTTGCCGACCAAGTTGGTCAGATTGATTTTGAACAACTTGAGTCGTTGATTCGTGGTGAAGACAATGGACAAGACTGGAGCGCATTGGCTTCTCAAGCGGAGCTTCCTCCGGCGATTACGTTGAATGAGTTCCGCAGTGGCGAAGAATCCGTCCGCGCAATCAAAGCTGGCGAAGCGGCGATCGCCGCTGGACAAGTTGCCATGATTCTCGTAGCAGGCGGGCAGGGCAGTCGACTTGGTTTTGAGCACCCTAAAGGCATGTTTCCGATCGGTCCCATCAGCGGTCGTTCGCTGTACCAAATGATCATGGAAAAGGTAAAGGCGCGCGCCAATCAATTTGAATCGACCATTCCGATGTACATTATGACAAGCCCGCCAACGCATGAAGAGTCGGAACAATTCTTGAAGGAACAAAATTTTTTCGAGTTCGGTAAAGACGATGTGCAGCTATTTTGCCAGGGTGTAATGCCCGCCATCGATGCGGATGGCAAATTGCTGCTGGCCGACCAAGGCGAGATTTTTGTCAGCCCAGATGGCCATGGCGGGACTTTGGCGGCGTTGCATCGCTCAGGTTGTCTTGCCGATATGCAACGACGCGGCATCCGTTACGTATTTTATGGACAAGTCGACAATCCTTTGATTCAAGTTTGCGAACCAGCTCTGATCGGATATCACATTTTGCGTCAATCAGAAATGACGTCGCAAGTGGTCCGAAAAAATAATCCCTTGCAAAAAGTCGGCAACGTCGTTTCAGTAGACGGCAACGTTCAAATCATTGAATACAGTGACTTGCCTGAAGAACATGCGCGTAAGACCAACGCAGATGGTTCGTTGAAATTATGGGCTGGCAGCATCGCTGTGCATGTTTTTGATTTGCCGTTCTTGGTGGCGTCCAATGCCAATGCGGATTCATTGCCGTTCCACCGAGCCAGCAAAAAAGTACCTTTCTTGAATGAATCCGGCGAACTCGTCAAACCGGACGAGCCGAACGCCGTCAAATTTGAGAAGTTCATTTTTGACCTACTGCCTTCTGCGAAGAATTCCATTATTTGTGAAGTCGATCCTGCCGAAGGATTTTGTGCGGTCAAAAACGCTCCTCCAGCAGCCTCAGAAACTCCCCAACACGTGCGTGATGCGATCAGCGCATTGCACAAAAGCTGGTTTCAAGAGTGCGGCGTCGAAGTGGACGAGGCGGTCAAAATCGAGATCAATCCGCACTTTGCCGTCGATGCGAAGCAACTTGCTGAAAAAGTGTCGACCACGGAAACCATCACGTCCGATACCTACTTTGTTTGATATATATGGATCACAGATTCCCGGGCAGACGACATGGCAAGTAATGTTTACGCGACAATTATGGCTGGTGGGGCCGGCACAAGGTTTTGGCCCGCTAGTCGTCAACTCAGCCCAAAACAGTTGCTCAAACTATCCGGTGAACGCAGCATGCTGCAATCTACCGTTGATCGTTTAGAGGGTTTTTGTCCGGCCGACAATGTTTTGATTTTGACAAACCAAAAATTGGTAGAAGCCGTTGGTAAACAACTTCCGCAAATCGCTGAGCAGAGCATCATTGGCGAGCCGGCTAAGAGGGACACGGCCCCCTGTGTTGCATTGGCTGCCGCGTTGACTGTGGACCGAGACCCGGACGCAACCATGATTGTAATGCCTTCCGACCACGTTATCTCTCCGGATACCGTCTTTCAAAACGCCTTGCTAAATGCCGTTCAATTGGTCGAACAGGACCATTCTCGAATCGTTACTTTTGGCATTAAACCAAGTTATCCCGCAGAAGTCTTCGGATACATCGAACGATCGGCAACACCAATCGACGGCGCACCGTTTCCTTCGTTTATCGTGGAAAGGTTTCGCGAGAAACCAAATTTGGAAACAGCAAAGTCTTTTTTGGAGGCGGGTACGTTTTATTGGAATGCTGGGATATTTGTTTGGAAAGCCAAAACCATTCTCGATGCCATTGCCAATTTCGAACCAGGAATTGCATCCCAAATCAATAAGATTGCTGAAGCCATTGGAACCGACCAGTACGAATCAGTACTTCATCAAGAGTTTTGTGCCATCGAAGGAACCTCCATCGATTACGCCGTCATGGAAAAGTACGAAAATGTTTGCGTGGTTGAAGCACCGTTTGAATGGGATGATCTGGGTAACTGGACAGCCTTACCTGCAGTGCGAGGTGCCGACGCAAATGGCAACACCGTCGATGCCAAACACTTGAACATTGGATCCAAGGACTGCATTGTCTATTCGGAAACCGGTCATTTGATCGTTACTGTTGGAATGGAAGAATGTATTGTGGTCCAAACCGAGGACGCTACCTTAATCGCCAACCGCCAAGACGAAGCGGCAATCAAACAGATCGTTAAAGAACTTGAAGATCGCCATTGGAATGAATATCTTTAGCAAATGATTTTTCGTCATAGAACAACGATGAAACGAAAATCTAGTACCATTGGAAATGGGAATTCGCTCCGTCGTTTGGTTCCTTTTTGGGTTTTGTTTTTTTTCGTCGTTCCAACCTCCTCCAATGGCCAAACAACAAGCGAGTCAACCAAAACGTCAAAGCCGAGTCCGGGCATGAAAACGCTGGGTGGCAAGCACTTCTGGACAGATATAAAGAATGTAGGCGGTTGGCGCATCCAGCAGAATGCAGTCTCCAATCACTATCGTATGTTGGACAAACAGAATCGACGCCATAACTGGGGAACTCTAGATCAATGTGCTGACGCACTCAACCAAAGACTGAAAGCGGGTGAAATCAAGCGTTACCCAGGTCGCGTCGTCATCGTGTTGCATGGCCTAATTCGCACCACCGACTCGATGCTCAAACTCGGCCGCTTTCTTGAAGAGAACAGCAACTTGACGGCGGTCCCGTTTGAGTATGCCAGCACGCGAAAACGAGTCGCATACCACGCGAAAGCTTTGTCTAGCGTCATCGATTCGCTGGGCTCCGAAGTGACCGAGGTGAATTTCGTCGCTCATAGCATGGGCAACATTGTGGTGCGTCACTATTTGTCGGATTTGTCGGAATCAAAAACAACCCAACCGCCGCAATTCGGACGAATGGTAATGATCGGCCCGCCGAATCAGGGGTCCAGAATGGCGACCGTATTGAAACGCAGTTTCATGTTTAACATGATCGCTGGACCAGCGGGCCGCGAACTGGGCGACGGCTGGGAGAAATTAGAGCCTCATCTCGCGACGCCCTCATTTGAATTTGGCATTATTGCTGGAGGTCAATCCGACAAGCAAAAGATCAGTAATTTTATTTTGTACGGGAAAGACGATTTTACCGTAAGCGTTAGCGAGACACGTTTGCCGGGCGCTACAGACTCTTTGGTGAAGCCCCTTTTGCACAGTACAATGATGCGGAAACCGATGACGCTGGAAGCGACACTTCGGTTTCTCGAACACGGCTATTTCGTTTCCGAATCTGAACGCACCCCGATTCCCAAATCGTAAGTTGACTTTAACACATTCTGAATTTACCGAGGGCGAATTTCCAAAACGCGGCCGACTGATTGGTATTGATTTTGGAACGGTACGAGTCGGGGTTGCGATCTGCGATGAGAACCAGTCCATTTCTAGCCCGCTCGAAACCTATCAACGAAGAAACGAAAAACTGGATGGTCAGTACTTTGTAAAACTGGTCGCTGACAGCGCGGTCGTGGGGTTTGTTGTTGGGTTGCCGCTGCACATGAGCGGTGACGAAAGCGCCAAGTCGATTGAAGCTCGCGAGTTTGGCCAATGGCTGTCCAAGACCACGCGCGTTCCTGTCCGTTGGGTTGATGAAAGGTACTCCACTGCGTTTGCTCGTGAAATGCTGCGCGAAAGTAAATTGTCGGCCAAGAAGAAAAAAAGCCGCGTCGACAAACTTGCGGCTCAAGCGATTTTGATGGCCTATTTGGAATCAAAGAAAAAAGGCGCTGCTGATAAAGCATTAGATGACGAGTACAAGTTGCACTGAACTTTAGCGGTCGTGGCGTCGAATTTTCCGGCAAAAACTGACGGATCGACGCTACACGAAAAGGAAATGCATTCTAGCTATAGCTAGAACGGCGTACTTCGTCTCAGACAGTTGGTAGATTAAAACAACAACGACTATTCAGTAAACAGAAAACGGTCGCGTCAACATCATTGACACGACCATTCCAGTCTTATTAGTTTGTTTGGCTATCTTGCCGTAAAGAACACCAACCGGATAGCGCTGAATTAACCGCCTGTGATCAAAGCGACGAATGGGGCGACGTCGAGCAAGTCGTTGACACCATCTTGATTGATATCAGCCTTGGCTGAAAATGGGCCATTGGTAATTGCTTGCACAAATGGAGCAACGTCCAAAATGTTAATTTCCCCGTCACAATTGACATCACCCAGTAGCAAGGTTGCCTCTGCAAGAATAATGCGGGCGTTGTCGTCGATTTCAAAGTCGTTATCGAGTGGGCTTCCGTCTTCCAAAGTACCGGTTAGTTGGCCCGTGGCCACGGTGATGTCTCCAAATGGAACTGGAACCCCATCGATAGCAAAATCAGAGCCAAAAATCGTCATCGTTCCATTGCCTTCTGCGCAGAAATCCGGAACAAAATCTCCGTCAAGATTTGGGGCTCCCATGAATGTGCCACCATGGATATTGATGAACGCCGAATTTATTATATCGTCGTCCTCGACGGCAATTTCGCCACCTTCAATGTCTGTGAGATCCGAGAAACCTGTATTGAATACGCCACCAAAAATGTTAATGGTTGAACTATCAAAGGCTTCAATATCCTCGTCAAATTCTCCGTCATAGATGTTCAAAACTGCCGAGCCCGTTGTTTCGACATCGTCGAAGACGCGACCTTCGTAAAAATCACCCATACTGTTGTCAGCCAACTCCAAGTCATCTTCGATATCCAAAACCATCGCCATTCCGTCTGGGTTTCCAATCGTGATGATCGCGTTGCCGAACAACTGCACTTCGTCACCAACTACTCCACCGGTAAAGACTCCAACGGCATCGTCAAACAAATTGAAGCCACCATCGGTCATTCCATCCGACATTTCAACCATCGAGGTGTCTTCAACAAAGATGCTGGTATCTTCACCATTCGGGTCAAAGGAAGGTATATCCGCCCCCAACTGAATCAAGACAGTGGTCGGCATACCCATCGCGCTATCTCGGACAATGATATGTTCGTTAAGGACAGAATCGACGACGCTTGTTCCGCCATCTTCGAAAATGATCTGCGCCCATAAGGATTGGGGAACGAATGCCAGAATGGCGAACGCAGCGAGGTTAAATCTTAAAATGTTTGTCAACGAAGACATGGATGCTTCTCCCGAAGTCACAAAGTAGAAATTTAGATCGCGCTTACGCTTACTCGCGCAGCCAAACGTAAGCTACGCCTCAATTGCTAAGAAACCGTGATGATCTCACGAGGAATTGTTTAAGGCGGACCGTGACTCAACTTTTTCCCGAAGATTTGCTCTTGCGTCAGTGGTCTTAACAGCAGAAAACTGCAACCAGTTAACAATTGATGCACCGCAACTTGGAAACTATATTGTCCAGGCAATGCGTCGAGGGGTGCCAAATGCGATGCCCAAATCAATGGAGTATAAAATGAGAACGAGAGGTTTTACGCTGGTCGAGTTGCTGGTCGTGATCGCCATAATTGGAATTTTGATCGGGATGCTGTTGCCTGCTGTACAACAGGTTAGGGAAGCGGCCCGCCGAACCTCTTGCAGCAACAATCTACGGCAGTCGGTACTGGCGATTCATAATTTCGAAAGTAGCATGGGTCATTTTCCAGCTGGAGCTCTTTCCGCAGCTACTGGCGGCGACAATGACGACGGTTGGGGTTGGGCCGCGCAAATCCTGCCTTTCAACGAGGCCGTAAATCTAGCAAACAGTCTTATGCCGCAAATTTCCGATTCTCCCGGCGTTTTTAGGGACGCCTATATGGCTAACCCAGATGCGCCTCCAGGAATTGTCGGCGGTGATACCCTGTTGCCGGTATATCGCTGTCCAAGTTCAGGGCTACTGGATTTTGTTCCCGAGTCGATTTCTGCTCCGAAACCATTTCCGTCTGAAGACCCCCGACCAGAACACGTTGGATATGCGACATCCGATTACAAAGGAAACTCAGGCCCGGACAATGACGGTGTTTTAATGAAACGTCGCGACGGACTCGCTGCACGGGGAGTCGTCGAGTGCAAGTTCCCTGATATAATCGATGGCAGTGCCAATACAGTTTTGCTTTGCGAATCTTCTTATCCTGGCGAAGAAGGAGACGACTGGCCGATCTGGGCGGGTGCACCTCAGACAGATGAACCCATATTTTGCAAACCTGGAGATCGAGTGGCTGGCGCCATCAATTGCTGGGAAGGTGGTGGACCTAGCGCTTGGTGGAATGCGGTCGATGACGATTGTGCATGGAGTTTCCATCCGGGCGGTGCTCAATTCGGATTCTGCGATGGCAGTGTTCATTTCCTAAATGAGAATCTGAATTCCGACACTTACTTCAACCTTGGCTCACGCCTGGACGGCGGACTCATAGGGGAATTTTGATGTTCCAACGTTATTTGTCGTTTTCATTTTTGTTTTTTACCTTGATTTCGCTGCAGCTTACCGGATGCGGTAGTAAAGGCGAATTCTCAGTCGCGCGAGTAAGCGGCACGGTTAAGACCGCTGACGGCACACCACTGACGCACGGAATGTTAAAATTTACCCCGATTCCAAAAAACGCGAAAGCGCTCGCTGGCAAGCCAGCGTTTGGCAGTATCACTGACGGTAAATTTGTTCTTTCGACCTACGGAACTGGTGACGGTGCTGTGATTGGAAGGCATCGCGTTGTTTTAAGGGAAGCGCGTCAACCAGATGACGACGATTCCGATTATGGTGTTACTGACACGCGTCATCATTGCGAGATAAGCCCTGACTTTCGAGAAATCGAGATTAAGGCAGGTTCCAATGAGCTTGAGCTGGTCGCGATTCCAAAGGAAGAATCCGATCGAGATGACGATGAGGAAGACGATTAAGTGTGAGTCAAATCAAGCGAGCCTTTGATTTTCTGGAGCAGCCAGTTGATGGCGCTTCTGTGGCTTTTCTTCGCATCAGCTTTGCAGTCGTTATGGTGTATTGGCTGGCTCTCCATATTGTGTTGGATAAGATCGCTTACAACTACTACGAACCTAGTTTTCTTTTTCCGTACTCTGGGTTTGAATGGATTCGGTCCTGGCCAGGACGCGGGTTGCACGTACATTTTTTGATTACGTTAATGTCTGCCGCCGGAATGTTGTTTGGCGTATTTTACCGGCTAAATAGCATCATATTTGCTGTCGGATTCACATATATATTTTTGCTCGACAAGGCAACTTATCAAAATCACTATTATTTCATCTGCTTGATGAGTTTGCTGTTCACTTTGATTCCAGCACATCGAGTTCTGAGTTTTGACGCCATACGATTGGGTACGCCGCAAACGGTACCTCGATGGTCACTTTGGATGCTTCGATTTCAGATTGGCTTGGTTTATTTTTTTGGTGGTGTTGCCAAAATCAACCAAGACTGGTTAGCTGGTTTTCCAATGAGGCAAGTACTCGAGGCCAAACAAGACCATTTTTTAATCGGAACGATTTGTACCGAAGAATGGTTCGTTTTGGCGTTCGTCTGGTCAGGCATGCTGTTTGATTTGTTGATTGTTGCCTTATTGTTGTACTCAAGGACACGAATTCTTGGGTTCGGTCTGTGTCTTGTTTTTCATCTGCTGAATGCTTCTTTGTTTCGAATTGGCGTTTTTCCGTGGTTGATGATTTTAGCAACGACTATTTTTTTCTTGCCAGATTGGCCGAGAAAACTTCTCACGTCTTTTTTTGGTCAACAGAAGGCCATCTCATCGTACAAACTGGCAGGTGCTTCTCGTCTGCGGCCACTGCTTTACAGTTTTTTGGCTTTGTTTGTTGGGCTACAAGTAATTCTTCCCTTGCGGCATCTTGCCGTCAATGAAAACACGAGTTGGACTGAGCGAAACCATCATTTCTCATGGCATATGAAGCTGCGCGGAAAGGTATCTGCAGTCCGGTTCTATACGCGTAATGAAGCCACCAATCAGTGGGCGTTGTTTAGCGTCAAAGAGCACCTGAAGCTCCATCAGCTAATGCGAATGTCACGAGACCCATTCATGATTCGCGATTTTGCTTTGTTCATTGAGGACTACTATCGAAAATTGGGCATCGCCGAGGTTGAAGTGAGAGTGTTCATTCTTAGCTCTCTCAATGGACGAAAACCTCAGTTGTTAATCAATCCAAGTGTTGACCTGACGAAAGCAAAATTGCCAAGCGACTGGATTATGCCGTTGGAAGCTAAAACGGGCGGCGACTTCAACGAACCACTAGAACGTTGGGAGTCGATTGTTATGCAAGATCCAATTCTTGCTGAAATTAGGCACCAAGATACAGTGAAACATGTCGACAATGACGCAACTTGAGAGCAACTTTAATGAATAATACCCCATTCCTGCACGTACGTTTTTTTTCTGCCGCCTTCGTATTATTGTTTTTTGAACCGTTTTTATTGTCGGCCGAATCTGATGATCATCACGTTCATGGTGTCGCCAAAGTTGACGCGTCTGATTTGTATCAACCGACAGCGAATCCAGACCGAATTGTATTGACTTTGAATGGTGATCCGAGCACGACTCAGGCTGTAAACTGGCGAACATCGGTTGACGTGACACTGGGAATTGCAGAAATCTGTGCTGCCGAAGCAGGTCCCCACTTTCCGGAGAACGCCAAACAGGTTGAGGCCCAGTCCGAGGCGCTCAAATCAAATTTGAGTACGGCTCATTACCACAGTGTTGTTTTTAAAGACTTGGAACCCGATACAGTGTACGCTTACCGAGTTGGTGATGGCGTAAACTGGAGCGAGTGGTTTCATTTTCGAACGGCCACCGCGAAGCCAGAAGCATTTAGCTTTGTTTACTTTGGCGATGCTCAAAACGACGTTCGTTCCATGTGGTCGCGCGTGATTCGCGAAGCGTATCGCGATGCGCCAAAGGCCGCATTCTTGTTGCATGCGGGCGACCTTGTCAACCGTGCCGAGTCGGATGCCGAATGGGGCGAGTGGTTTGGCGCTGGTGGCTGGCTAAATGCGATGACTCCCAGCGTTGCTATTCCCGGAAACCACGAGCATGTCAAAATACGCGAGGGCGATCGCCAACGTCGGAAACTGTCGCACCATTGGCGAAAAGTGTTTACGTTTCCTGAAAATGGACCGCGTGGTTTGGAAGAGACCTGCTTTACAACGACCTATCACAATCTCCGAATCATTGGATTGAATAGTAACGAAATGCAGGAGGTTCAAGCAGAATGGCTGGAGCGCGTGCTCGCCGAAAACGAATCAGAGTGGGTCGTTTGCACGTTCCATCATCCCATTTTCTCAACCGGAAAAGATCGAGACAACCCAGAATTGCGTGCGTTGTGGAAACCCATTTTTGACAAGTACAAGGTTGATCTGGTGTTGCAAGGGCATGACCACACTTATGGCCGCACAGGACTTGATGTACCTGCCGCGGCAGCAAAACCCGAGTCGTTCAAGCTTGCCAAACGAGATAGCGCTAACGAAGATCTTGTTAGTGTTGGTGACACCAATGCTCCAGTCGGCGTGACTAACGTCGATTCAGAATTCGGAACCGTCTATGTCGTTTCCGTCAGCGGCCCAAAAATGTATAGCAATACGCGCTACCCGTTCATGAAACGAATTGCTGAAGATACGCAACTCTATCAAATCATTCATATAGAAGGTAAGCATTTAAAATTTGAAGCGCGCACTGCGATCGGCGAACTCTACGATGCCTTCGAGCTGCAGAAACGAGATGGCCAAATCAACAAGCTGGTCGAACCGAAACGCAACGTTCCCCAAAGACTTCGCTCGGAACAAACTACGCCGAATTCCACCTCAATCGTTCAATCGAAAATCCAAAAGACGGCGGTGAAAATTGAGCCGGATTTTCTGTTATCTGGCGCTGGAGAGAACGTGGATACCATCGGTGTCTGGGAAACGGACCGACCCGAAGACACAGTTTTATTCGTGTCAGCCAAAGAAAATCAGACGGTTGAAGTATGGAAGATTCATTCCCAAGAGGAACAAAAACCCATGCGTCGACCAGAATGGAAGAATGGATCTGTAAACGGTATCGCGATCGATCAAGATAACGACCTGCTTTACGTTGCCGTTGGCAAAGAACCGTCTTCTGCGTTCGTGTATTCCTTGCCGGAACTCGAATTGAAAATGCAATTCATAAACAAATCCAGAGATTTATTGAGCGAACCGAATGTGGGGTTATTGAAGCGACCAGGGAAAAGCACGTTGGCCTATGTAACTAGTGACCGCCAGATCTCGATACACGAAGCTGCAACGGGTGAGCAAATCAAACTTTTTGATTCGCCAACCGATGTGGAAACCGTGTACGGCGACGAGTATTATCAATGCCTCTATGTTCCCGATGAGAACGATCGAACTGGTGTGAACGTATACACTCCCGAGTTGCAGCCATTTAAACAAAATGGGACGAACCGATTCGGGGCGGGTATTTTTCAAGATGATGCCGAAGGCATTTGGGTTTATTACCTTGCTGGACACGGAAAACCTGATGACGGGCGTGGCTACATCATTGTTTCTGACCAAAAGGAACCTTTAACCGAGTTTGAATTTTTTGATCGACAGAATTGGAAACACCTAGGAACACTTAAAATCGAAGGCGTCGGTAATACCGATGGCATCTGTTCAAGTCAACGCCCACTGCCAGGATTTCCGATGGGGTTTTTTGCGGCCATTCACGACGACCAAGCCATGGCCGTTGTAAAGTGGGAATCGGTCCTGGCCGCATTGCAGTTGCCTGCTCAATAGAATTGGTGATATCGAAACCGACAGCCCGTTTCCGTGTGGTCGGTTTGTTTGTGGTCCCCGCAGCGTCTAACGAATTCCTGTTTTGAGTCGTCTTAACTCGAAGTTGAGTTGCTCGCGCTTATTCGATTTGTCCTCAAGTTTTTTTCGAATCTCCGTGACCGAATCGCCAATCTCACGATTCGCTTCTTTCTGTTCGCTTTGACGTTCTTTTAGTTTTTTAAGTCGCGATTCCAAATCTTTAATTTGCTTGGCAATTTCTGATTCGATCGCTGCACCGGCGCTGAATTCGATATCTTTTCTAGTTTTTTGCTTTGGTAAATCACCAATTTCCGACTCGATAACCGCCAACTGGTTTTTGACGCGTTCGATTCTTTCTTGATTCACAACTTCGGGCGAATACTCACCGGTTTTTAGTCGAGCAATAATTGGGAGCACGATCGAGTTGGGTAAAACCAGTGTCGATACTCTGCCGTCGCGGGCAATGTTAACTCCAACCACTTTTCCGTCGATGTTGACGACTGGGCCACCACATTCATTGGCATTTAAGCTGGAATCATGTTGCAAGGCCAACGGAAAATCACTGCGCCGTTTGCTCAGGATGCTTCCCATTCGATTTTGTCGATTGCCTCGGTCCATCATTGGATTGACGCGTGAACGACCCAAGGTAAGCGATATTTCCAACTCCTCTTTGCCTCGCAGAATCTCGAGTTTGATTTCGTCGCCTGGCTGATATTCGGACAATTTTTGCCGCAACTTTTCAATGTTCTCAATTTCTTCGCCATCGATCGTCTTGATCACATCGTTGACTAACAAGCCAGATTTCTCTGCCGGCGTATCATCGAGAACCTGATTGATACGTACACCTTCGCCTTCCGACCGATCGCGAGGGTAAATTCCAATCACGGCCGAATTGGGTACGTTGTTTTTGATTTTACGAGGTTTGTGGCTTACGATGCCGACCGAAAGAGGTGTTTCTGCTTGATCGACGGTAACGATCCACGAGCCAACTTCGGGAGATTCTGAGTCGTCGAATTGAGCCATGGCCAAACCCGCGATATTCAATTTCAACAAAACAAGATCGGTGTCTGGATCAATTCCAACAACCTCAGGACTCAACAGTGTTCCGTTTGCCAATTTGCATTTCACATCTCCCTTAAGCTCACTGGCTTTTGTTAGCACCAACCCGTCACTGCCGACAACGGTACCCAAGGCAATTTGTTTTTTTCCGTTGATCACTTCAACCACCGAATCGCGAGACGAACCGATCACCGTTTTGAACACGCTGACAAACGCGTCATTTTTCTTGCTGAAGCTGTTCTTCCGATTGCGGCGCTTCGACTGATTTTTTTTCTTCTCTTCGGCGTCGGAATTCTTATTCGAATCATCGGCCTGCTTCGGCTCATCAGTCGTTTCTTGTTCAACGGAATCGGCTTTTTCCCGTTCAGATTGTGGGGGTTTATCCTCCGTCTGCGCAATCGCAACATCGAAGGTAAACGCA
This sequence comes from Mariniblastus sp., assembly GCA_965263475.1. Taxonomy (GTDB): domain Bacteria; phylum Planctomycetota; class Planctomycetia; order Pirellulales; family Pirellulaceae; genus Mariniblastus. The sequence continues at coordinate 2,894,768 of OZ253677.1, read as the reverse complement.
AAAATCAAAATCGCTAGTAAGAGTTTCTTCTTCATAATTCAAATTGGATTAACCGTACCCTAGAGTTACTTCAAGTTCGATTTCTTCTTCACCACGTTGGACCCGAATTTTTACTTTGTCATTGGGCTTTAGTTTTCGCATCGCTCGTCGCAAATCGCTGGGGCGTTCCGTTTTGTCTTCAGCAATTTGAATGATCACGTCCCCAGCTTTCATGCCGGCTCGGCCAGCAGCGTCGTACTTTTCGACTTTTCTAACTTTGTTAACGTTGGGATCTTCGCGATCCAGCTGGATCCCGAGATGCGCTTTGGAACTGCCGACGATCTCGGCATTGGCCAATTGATCCCATTCGATCGAAAACGCATCGATCGGTACGTGAAAATTCTCGTTCAATCGGCCACCAATTCGACTGTGAATTCCAATCACGTAACCGTCCAAATCAACCAACGGTCCGCCTGAATCTCCGCCAACCAAAGCACAATCGGTCGTCACATAGGCGTCGTTGATATCGACAATTCTTCCGGCCCGATAGACCAGACCACGGCCTTCGGTCAAACCTCCAGGATGTCCAATGGCCATCACCCACTGACCGCGTTCCAATGGACTGGACTCACCGATATCCAAAAATGGGTGCTTTCCCTTATCTGTTATTTTGAGCAAACCCGAGTCAAATGCGCGATTGATACCCAACGTTTGTGCGTTCGCGGTTGTTCCGTCAGCAAACGTAATCTTGGCTTCTAGATTAGGCCGTGAAATAACGTGGGCGGCGGTCAAGACGTATCCGTCTCGACTAACAACAACACCGCTTCCTTGGGCCTCACCAACTTGGATATTCACGGTCGCCGAAGCAACCAATTTTGACAACCCAGAAAAAACGTTCTGCATTTCGCGAAGCTGCGCAACCGAACTTGGCCCGGTCCCGGCATTCAGAAATTCCAATCCGGCATTGCCAGCGGGAGCCGTGATTAAATTGAATTCAAACTCGTCATCCTGGGCAGTCACGGGATTCGCGGTCCCAAGTGCAGCCAACAAAATAAACACGTGACAACAAGTTGCAACTGTATTCCTATGGATCATAAAATTCGTCTGCGTATTCAAGAACGTGCCAAAACGATAAACTCGACATTTCCGTTACGGTCGAACCGCTTTCTATTCTAGCACCGTCCTCGCTAGAGAGTAGAAAGTTTAGACCGGCGGGACCGTCGATTTTACTCAAATGAGTTGTTTTGGCGGCTTGCCGTTCGAAATTTGCAAGCTGACAATCAAAATAACTCGCAAATTACGAACTCCTGACAACGATCATGAAATGCCTAATTTTTGGTTGTGGATACCTAGGATCCGAGGTGGCCCGACTGTGGAAAGTTCGCGGGTTCGAAGTCACCGTGGTCACGCGCAACCAATCCAATGCCGATCGTTTCGACAAATTAGGTTATCAAGCGTGTGTTGCGGACATTACACAACCCGATTCACTTGCATGCGTTCCGAATCATGCAGACGTGGTATTGTTTTCCGTGGGGTTTGATCGCGCGCGATACAACGATATTCGCGACGTCTATGTCGACGGATTACAAAACGTGCTTAGTCATCTACAACTGTTTTCCGGACAATTTGTTTACATTAGTTCGACAGGGGTGTACGGGCAATGTGACGGGCAATGGGTGGATGAATCCACGTCAACAGAACCGTTGCGCCCTGGTGGAAAAGCGTGTTTGGACGCCGAGCAATTAATTCGTGATTCCGCACTAGCGGACCGTTGCACGATATTGAGACTCGCGGGCATTTACGGTCCAGGTCGAACACCGCGACTGCAAGCCATTCAAAATCGTGACTGGTCGCAATTGAGCCCGTATGGCCATGTCAATTTGATTCACAGGGCCGATGCAGCCCACATCATTGACATCCTGTCACAAGAACAAGTCGTCAACGAGACCTTTTTGGTTTCCGACGGAGAGCCCGTTCTAAGACGCGTTTTTTACGAATTCATCGCCAAACAATTGAACGTGCTGCCGATTGACTGGTCCGTCGTTTCGCAACCCGATGTGTCACAACGAGCCAGTGCTGACAAGAAAATCAGTAATCGTAAATTGCTGCGTCATATCGATTACAAATTTGTTTTCCCGGATTACCAAAGCGGTATTGTCGATGCGCTGGCGTCTATGTCTTAGGTTTTGGTTGTTGCTGATAGAGAGCAAGGGCTTTAAAATCATAGCGAACTCGTCGGTCAAAACTTAATTTTGAACATGCTTCAGCGCAAGCCTATTTTCCCCAATATCATCGAAATCAATCATCAACTGGGCCATGTGCTTGGTTGCAACGTCTATATGGTTTTCGACCAGAACGAATGGGTGATGATCGACATTGGATACGAAGAAGACGTCGACGAAATTATTGAGTTGATTCGAGAATTGGACTTTCCTTTTTCGCAATGCAAAACGCTGATTGCGACTCATGCCGACGTGGATCATATTCAAGGTTTATCCAAAGCCAAACAAATCTTGCGATGTCAAGTTTCCGCTCACCCCTTGGCGGCGGAGCCGTTGCGTACGGGCGATCGAATCAAGACGTTTGCTCATATCGAAGCGCAGGGAATTGATATGGCCATGCCTCCGGTGGACGTCGAACATCTGATTGACGATGGTGACGTCATCGAAGTGGGAAGCTTAAAGCTAGAAGTGTGGCTGACACCAGGACATACCGACAGCCAACTCGCATTTCGAATGGGAAAGTATTTGTTCAGTGGAGACAACATCTATCAAGATGGATGTATTGGGGCGATTGATGCTCATCATGGCAGTGATTTGCAATCGTTCATTCGTTCCTTGACACGTATCAAGGAATCGAATGTCGAATGGCTGTTGCCCAGTCATGGTCCAATGTTTCGTAAAGACAATGGCCTGATTGACGCAGCGATTCAGCGTGTCGAAGGGTATTTGCACATGGCGGATTTTGGGACCTGCGCGGTCGATTGGCCGATGATGAACCAATATGAAAAAGACATCGCAGCTGGCAAAATGCCTTCATGAGTTTTTTCCCAACGACAAAGCGCCTGTTTTGGTGAGTAGACCTTCATATTCTCTTGAAAACCAATTACTTGATTGACTTTGCATATCAAGTTGTTTGTTTCATCATGATTGGGTCAATCTATTCACTCTTGCGATCGGCAATTTCATGAGCAAGCTGCTTGTATTTTTGGTTGTAACCACTCCAGTTTTTTTCTTGTCCTACCAATCTGCTCGAGCGGATGTCATAGGGTTCGCCACCTCGTTTGAAAATTCAGAGTTGTATTCGGTCAATTTTTCTGAATCGACGGCGACGCTGATTGGCGCGACGGGGTTTACCAATGTATCTGGTTTAGCGTTTCAGCCTGGAACTGGTGTTTTGTATGGTGTCGACCACGCGTCCGATCAACTTATTACAATCAATACATCAACCGGTGCCGGTACGGCTGTCGGCTTTCTTGGTGTCGACGTGTTTGACGTCGGCCTGGCGTTTGATGGATCCGGGAATTTGTTTATGAGTGCCGACGGAGGTGGAGAATCGCTTTACTCGATCGATCCATCAACTGGTATCACAACCGAGATTGGCACGATTTCTTCGAGCGGTGTCGCTGGCCTCGATTTTTCTCCTTCGGGAGTGTTGTATGGCTTGGCGGATACACCCGACAATAATTTGGTTGTCATCGATCCACTAACAGGGGATACAACCATTGTTGGTGGCCTGGGTTTTTCTACGAACACCGGAGGAATCGGGTTTTTCGATGATTCTGACACGATTTATGCGGCTTTTGGTTTTGCGAACGAAGGACTTACGACGATCGACGCCGCTTCCGGTGCGGCCGCGACGCCAGTCGACGTAGGAATTGACTTTGCAGGATTGGCGGTGGTCACGATTCCGGAACCAACGTCGGCGGTTTTCATTTGTGGATTGTCAGGTTGCTTGTTGGCGTCGCGCCGTCGATAAAACCAACGATTCGCAATTCCACTGCTTTTAGGGTCCGTTGGACGTTGAATCGACGCTCCACAAAAGAAATGCGCGCGAACTAGTTCGCCAAATCGAATTCGCGATCTTGCACTGCACTATTGGCCGCGACTCGTTTTTTGCTTTAAGATCCATTGGTAGAGCTCCGGATTGGAGTACGTCTGGGTCCAACTGTTGTGGTCAACGCCTTCATAGACGGTTAATTTGACGTTGGTTCCGCCTTGCGACTTGATCGCCTCGACCATACTTTGAGACTCAGACAGTGGAACGACTCGATCAGCATCACCGTGGAATGCCCAAATGGGTGTTTTCAAAAGTTTGGCAGCCTGACGCGGATCGCCGCCGCCACAAATAGGCACTACGGCCGCAAAAAACTCTGGGTGTTTCGCGGCCATTGCCCAAGACCCGTAACCGCCCATACTCAACCCCGTCAAATAAATTCGGCTTTCGTCGATCTTGCGATTCGCAATGGTTTGATCCAGCAGTTGTTTAAGGTGTTCGATGTTCCAGCGTTGCCCAGCAAGGCATTGTGGCGATACCAACACAAACGGAAACGATTCGCCATCTTCAACCAACTTAGGTGGGCCCCATTTCTTGACGTCATCCAAGTTTTTGCCGCGTTCCCCAGCACCGTGAAGGAATAGCATCAAAGGCCATTTCTTAGTCCCATCCTGCTGGTATCCATCGGGAAGGTACAACCAGTACTGAAGGCTAGATTGGATTTGGATCTGCTCTTGGGTCTGCGGCGACTGTTGAGCCATGGCGTCGCCGGAAACAATCAAAGCGCTAAATCCCAGACAAAAACGCAATAATAATGATCTTGAGTTCATTGGTTTCTCCTTACCGCGTCATTGTAGACGGATTTTTCGAGCCATTGCAGAGGCTTAGAGAGAAGATCATTTAAACCGAGATAGCTTCGAGTTCCGTTGAAACTTCTTCCTGCGGTGGTTGGTTGTACAAATGCTCCTTTTTTTCGGCGCTGGAGCTCTCAGATTCTGTATGAAATTTATTGTCATCAAGTTTCAATCCGACCACGCCGACAACAATCAATCCGATACAAAGAAACTTCATCAGCGAATAGTGTTCTTGAAAGGCAATCACGCCGATGACGGCGATCAAAGCGGTCCCGACGCCGGACCAAATGGCGTAACCCGTTCCCACTTCAATGTTGTTTTTCAGCGCTAACGCAAGGAGAAAGAAACTTACAGCATAAAACAACAGCATCAGCATGCCGGACGTCGAAAAGAAATTCCCTTCCGTACGCTTCAATTGAGTCGTACCGACAACTTCAAAAATGATCGCAAGAAATAAATAAAACCAACCCATTTTAACCGCCACAACCAAGTGCGAGACGCCTCGGGAACAACCCCCGAAATCTACCTTACGATTCCGAAAGCCGCGATTGAATTTGAAGATTGGAAGACAAAACGGGCCGAAACCGGCCGAAATTGGGTTGAGCGAAGGGCCGGTCCTGCGATGAAATTGGCTACGCGACTCTTGAATCCGCAGAAACGGTATTATCGGTCGAAACCGGCGGTAGGATTTTCTGCCGTTTGTCCCCATTGGGCTGCGCACCGTACGGCAATCCGTGCAAATGCACATCGCGCTGAGGAAATGCAATCTCGATGTCGTTCTCTCGAAATGCCGCGTCGACTTCCATATTGAGCTCGTGAATTACCTGATAGTAGACCTCACGCGTTGCAATCATCACACGTAGTTCGAAGTCGAGAGTACTTTCCCCAAACGAGAGAAAGACCACTTCGGGATGCGGAATATTTTTTACCAACGGATTCCGACGGGCGACATCCAACAATACTTTTTGCGCTTTTTTGGTGTCGCTCCCGTAGGCAATCCCGACTTGGATAATGACTCTCGTCGAGCGATCACTCAACGTCCAATTGATCACGTCTTCTGTAATAAACTTTTTGTTGGGAACTATCAGTTCGCGGTGATCCAGGTCTTTGATGGTCGTTGCTCGAAGCTGCACCCGCAAGATATGCCCATCCACGCCATTAACCGTAACAAAGTCGCCCACTCGAACTGGCCGTTCGATTAAAATGATCAGTCCGGAAACCAAGTTCGCGAATATCTCTTGCAATCCAAAGCCGAGCCCGACCGTCAAACCGGCGGCCAGCCATTGAACCGTCGTCCAAGAAAAACCGAGCCAACGAAATGTCAACATAATGCCTGAAATACCGACGACATAGCGACAAATAAATGAAATGGCATAACGACCGCCCCGATCCAAAGGCAGGCGGTCGAGCAAAACAATCTCTAGGATTCCAGGAAGGTTTCGGCTCAACACGAATGTAATGGCTAACAGCCCGGCGGACATCAGCGCTTCACGCAAAGTCACATAGCTGGTGGTCCCGTCCATTGAAAACGCCGATGTTTGCCACAGGTTGAATTGTTCCAAGTAGGCGACGGCTGGAATGACGTTTGACCAGATTTGCCAAGCAAAAACGACAACCGTGACCAAAGCCAGAGCCCGCAGCAAGCGATTGACTTGGGCCGTGATCTCCGAGATATCGAGTGAACTTTCGTCCGTCGTATTGCCGCCATTTTGAAATTGTTGCAGCTTCATTCGATACTGCATGATCAACAACATACGACTGGTCAAACTCGTCGTCAACGCAATCCCTGTGATCACGACCAACGTCCAAAACATCCGCCAGCTAAGCTGTATCGCTGTGAAATGATAGCCTGTCGCCGACAACAAAATCATCACAACGGGCAATACGCAAATCGTAGAAAGCAACAAACGAGTCCAGAACCCGAGCCCTTCTTCATTGTTTTGATGCGTACAACTTGCACAGTACTTGCGGATCAAAACATTGGTTTGGCAAAGGCCAACGGCAAATATCCCCATCGACAGTATGAAGGCGAAACGACCCAATGAATCGTTTAGTCGACCACCGTCGAAAGTCTCTAAAGCGCTGTACAACCAAATTAATGGAATGCAAAACCAAGCGATCACGTGCGTCGTTCTTGAGATTGCCGTACAGACATTCGGCGACCAGCGAAGAAATCGTTCCGCGAGCCCATCTTTGGCAATCGAATTGGACAGAATCAACACCGGAAACAACAGTGGCACGACGGACAATATCAAGCTATGCCCGACGGCACCAATTAACGTCTGACGGTCAAATGGCGGATTCTGAAGCCAGCCCAAATAGAACAATACCGCTGGAAAGAATGCTGCCGAGGCTACGGCCTTGAGGACCGCCAGTAGCGTCGGACCGTACTTCCCAAACTCGTTTTTGTTATTCAGTAGCGTCGGATTGAGCATCTCAGGCGCACGATTCATTGGACTTCACCCTGCGGCAAGAGGTACCGTTTTACCCGGCGGTTAATTGCAACCAAGACGACAAATACGAACGCCGCAAACGATAACTCGTAAGGTCGTTTGAGCGCCCGCTGTTGGGATGACGCAACCAATTCAGCCCACGAATCGGAGTCGAAAAAACTATCCAATTCGCTAACTATCGATTTCACATCCGCGATCGAGATGGGTTCGGCGCTACGAATCCAAATCGCGTTTTCATCGATATAGATAATGGTCTCATTGATTTCATCAATCAACTTTTTCCGGGCTTCGGAAACTTCACTAATTTTTCGACCATACGATTGATAATCTTTGATCAACTGAAAAAGATACTCGCGTTTGGACTCCATGAATTCAATCGCATTGGGAAACAGAACGTGTTGCTCCCCGATCTTCAGTTCTTTTTGTACCGCGGCGGCAAGATCGGCCAACCCGTCCCGCTCTTCGTTTAGACCAACTTTGGATAAATTGACTCGTCGTAACTCCGTTTGCAATTCGCGAATTTGAATGTGACTCTCGCCCGTGGATTGCAAGTTTCGGCGCAAATCAACAAGCTCCATTCCATTGGTTCCAGTCAATCCAGCCGCCTCAATCTTGTTCGTGATCTCCGTTCGCCTCTTAATGATAGACTCCGTCTCTGCCACGATCGTCTCGAGGTCGGAATTGAGTCGCTGCAATCTATCGAGAACGACGCGTCGGTCTCTAACTAGCACTTCGTTTCTTTGCGCCAACGGGCTCAGCAACCAATGCGCGTTTTCTGCTTCCTCTCTGGCGGCTAATTGGTCTTCGCGAACTTCGTTTTTCCGCAAACGCTTGAGCGCTTTTTCCCAATTGGCCACTTCGTCCTGGAGCCTGCTGACTTCGCGCGAATAAAAATCTCGTTGCAACGTGTCAATAATTACGCCTTGTTCTTGTCGAGCCTCTTCGCTCTTCAATTTTTCGAGTTCAGCTTTCGCCGCTCTGCGCCTGACTTCAAGTAGCAACAACGCCAGCTGATGATCAGGCGCATCCGCTTGCGTGGATCTTTCAGCAATTTCCTCTTGGATTTGTTCCAAGTTCTCGCTAGCCGATGACCTTTCAGCTGGAATCTGCGTAATTCGGCCAGAAAGTCGATCCATTTGTTTTTCGATTTCGCCCAAGTTCGCTTTTGCTGCTTGCAATTTGCCTTGTTTTCCGATCAGTTCCTTGGCCAATTGTTCGGACATCGTATCACCCGTAATTTTCGGGACGAGTGGTTCACTAATATTCTGCAGTCTTGCTTGCCACGTTTCTTGGTCCTCTTCAACGTTGTTGACTAGCTTCTTGTATTGGATGTTTTGGTTTGTCGAGTCCAGCAGCCGCAACAATTCTTCGTTGGCGGAAGTTAAGATCTGAAGTCGCGAAGCGCGGACCGCATCGCTCAATTGAGTATTCGCCTGAATAGCCTCTTTTTGCTGGGCAATCATTTCCCTAAGCTTGTCCACGTCCCAATTGAAGTAGATGTTTCCGTTCTCGGTAATTTGTATCGCGTCCTCGGCATCCGCTTTGCCTTGTTTTTCGTCCGGGACCGCCTCGTCTTGGTCGTCGACGTTTGGCTCATCGTAGCTGACCAGCTGTATGGGAGACATCGACACAACCGTCTCGACACGCCTTGCGACATAGGGGTCGCCTGGCGTTGACTCATAGATTCGCCTCAGGTCATCGATCGATAGCAAAGCATCACCGACACTGCGATCCAACTCATATGTTTGTTCCCCTGGTTGCCAGCAATGACCCCAAGCATCACAAGCCGTTGACGACTTCAGCTCGTTGTTGGTTTCATCCCCTTGAACTGGGTAAGCCAAGAACAAAAGTAGGATCCAGAGGGAAAGGGTTCGTTCCTTCATCGCTTGATGTAATCCGAATTGCGCGTCAGTTGGACTTGAGGATTGAGAAAACTTAGGCAATATTTTGGCGGGGCGAGAATAGAATTGGGTTTGACTCGAAGCAAGGTCAACCAAATTATCTGCTATCACCGCCAATGTCGTTTGTGCTCAATCCTACCGAACAGCCGATGAACATCGAAATTCGAAAAGCAAGCTTGGTCGACTCGCTTAGAATTGCACAGTTTCAGGTCAATATGGCCAAGGAGACGGAATCAAAAGATTTGGACATCACAATCGTCCAACGGGCAGTGGAAAAAGTATTTGACGACCGGTCCAAAGGATTTTACGTCGTGGCGAGTCATTGCGACAACGTCGTCGGCAGTTTAATGATTACCTACGAATGGTCCGACTGGCGCGATACAAACATGTGGTACATCCAATCGGTTTTTATCGAAAGGGAATTTCGCGGGCGAAAGATCTTTTCGCAAATGTTTGACTTCGTCAAACGTCTAGCCGAGAGCGACGACGTAAAGGTCATCCGGTTGTATGTTGAACAAGAAAACGAACGCGCCCAAAAAGTGTATGAGAAACTGGGTATGAAGCGGATGCCATATTTTATGTATGACATCACGCTTTGACTTGCCGAAAAAAAAGCCCGTCCAAGCGAACGGGCTTTCGTTTAAATTGATTCAGCTACTCAGCCAAGGTTGATATTCTTAGCCACCTGTCAAAATATCAACAAATGGTGCGACGTCGAGAAGACTTACGACGCCATCCATATTGATATCAGCCTTGGTGCTGAAGCCGCCATTGATAACAAGATCGACGAAAGGTGCGACGTCCAATAGGTCGACGACACCATCACAGTTAACATCACCCAACATACCAGAGTCACCAACTTCACCGGTGAACGTCATTTCGCCAAGCTGCATGGAGTTAGCGCCAGCTGGAGTCTTAACCGTTGGGAAAACAACTCGATAAGCCGTGTAAGCCGTCGTATTGGCAACGGGAATAGGATCGCTTTCAGTGAAACGATCGTCCGTCAGCGTCAAAGTTCCGGAATCAACAAGTGTCCAATTTTCGGCTTCACCATCACTGTTTTGCTTACTAGTGATCGGATCGTTTGTACCGAAAATGTCGTAGCTTGCTGGATCTCGTTCGGGGAAATCGTTTGCTGTCGTAATTGTAAATCCATCAATCGTCACTGGAGCATTGTCTGCGCGGCGAATAATGAATCCTGAGTTCGCTTGACCGAAATTCAAGTACTTGGCTTCTGGAGTTCCATCAATCGTATTCGTTGGAACTTCTGATTGTGGCGAATTGCTGAATACTGCCGGTACATCAAAACATGCGACGGCAAAGTCACCAGAGGCCAAAATCTGATCGCCACCACCATCGACAGCTGTATATAGCTGAACGTCAGCAACTTGTAGGATGCCAAACAAGTTCTTGTCTTTGATGTCGTCGATGATAATCAGATAAGAAGTGTATTCCGCAAAGTTTGAAATGTTGACGATATCGCTGGGCGCAAAACGATCATCTGGAAGCGTAATGATGTCGGATGCGATCTCTGTAAAGTTGGTCAGATCACACATTGCGTTGTTTTCTTGCTCGATTGGATCATTCGTTCCATAAATCGTAAATGCCGTTGGATCGCGTTCTGGAGCGTCATTAGCAGTCGTCATTTGAATACTTTGGATTGTCGAAGCACCAAAGTTTGGAGTAACGATAAATCCGCAACCGCGGCCGCCAAAGTTCAAATACTTAGTGCTCGAATCTTGATCCGTTGCGTTGAATTGCGATTCCCCAGGCGGAAATGAGCTGTCGCCATCAAGATCAATCGCCAATACGGGATCGCCAGGAACATAAATTTGGGCCTCGGCGTTTCCCGCAAACAAAACACAAACTGCAACTAGACCAACCAACGCCTTGGTATGCCTCATAGTCATTCTCCAATCAAACAAAGATGCTGTTAAATCAACCGGCCTCAATATTCCGAACCTGGACTTAAGATAATCGTTTGACTTCAAAAAACAATTTAATAATTGAAAATTGGTTGACTTTCGGCTACTTTGAGGAACAAAATAAGCCAGTAATCGTTCTTTGACAGCACTTCGTCCCACATTGATGCAAGTGATGCCCCACCCCTAAACAAGGCGACGCGGTCGCTACCCCAAGGAATCAAAATGGCCACAATCCGAATGCGATTATTCGCCGGACTAATAGCAACAACGGTTTTATCTTTTTTTCCCGACGCAGCGGTGGTGGGACAAACGACAAGTGTCGCCGATGGGACGATTCCTGTACTCATGGAAACATTGGTCCAGTGGGACCCCGAAATGAATCAAAGTCAACCCGATTTTGAATTGACTCCCACTCGAACGGCCATTTTAAATGATGGAACTGGCCGAATTTTGGTGGCCACGTTAGGCGCGACGATCCGCGTGATGCAACCGGACGGATTAGATGGTTATCAATTACTAAACGCACCATTGCTGAATTCGTCTCAGACTGGTTTTGAAATGCAGCAAGAGTCAGGCATGACGGGAATTGCGCTGCATCCGAATTTTGCCGGTAATCCCGCTCAGTTTGGCTATGGAAAACTCTACACCATAACTGTGGAAGATTCCGCTTCCAACGGAGGTCTGTCCAATGGCGATGTCGATTTTCCGTTCAACGGTGAAGTCCACCAAGACGTCGTACGCGAATGGGATGTTTCGGCCATTGTAGGTCAAGCAAACGTCAACTCGCTGCCCAACATATCGGTTTCTGATTCCCGCGAATTGTTGCGAGTGGATCAGCCAGGGTTTTGTCACAACGTCGTGGATCTAGCTTTCGATCCGTCGGCTCAGCCAGGCGATGAAAACTACGGCTTGTTGTTCATCACAGCCGGTGATGGTTGTGGTCCGGACGGTTCCGTTTCGCAAAACCTCGGATCAATTTTGGGCAATGTATTGCGAATCGACCCTGATCCGACGGCGCATTCGGTCGTACGCGTTACGTCCAATTCCAACGCCCCAAATGCTGGCCAACCCACTTACAGCATCCCCGACAGCAATCCGTTCAATGGAGACAACGCGGTCGAAGACCGCCAAGCTTCGACTTTGGCAGAGATTTTCGCTTATGGACTACGCAGCCCCTATCGAATTGGATTTGATCGAACCAATGGCGATATGTTCATTGGTGATGTTGGCCAAAGCTCCAGAGAAGAAGTTTCGATGATTGGCGCTGGGACTAACGGAGGCTGGGGACGGTTTGAAGGCACACGCATGAATTCCAATCAACCTTTGCAAGGTCCGTCTCCGCATACGCCTCCGATTTTTGAATATACAACTTCGGTTGGTCGAACCGTAGTCGGTGGCCTGATCTATCGAGGCTCGGCGATTCCCGAATTGCAAGGCAAATACGTGTTTGCCGATTTCGGTAATTTTCTCCCCAACGGTCGGCTGTTCTATGGATCGGTGGATCCGCAGGACCCTGACTACGGCGAAATTTTCGCACTCGTTTTGGATCCAGATGGAAGCATCTACCCGATTGACACGACGGGCGACAGTACACCAGACACCGACTCATTGTTGCCTGATCGTATTTTTGCCATCGGTGAGGATGAGGACGGCGAGTTATTGGTGGTGGCTGGCCAAGACCCCCGAAGCTTTTTGCCCAGCGTACCAGGCGCCTACATCATCCGTGTCAAAGAGTCCGATCTGTTTATCGACGACCCGCCCAACGATGATCCCATTGAAAATCCAATCGTGTTTAACATCGATCTGAATTACAACTTCAACGGAATTGTTCACGCCAACGAATCGGCCAACCCTAACACCAATCCAGACCACCCTAACGGCTTCCGCGCTATATCGGATCGAGCTTTGGATTTTCGCGGCGGCATTCCATCCAACCCAATCCTTGACCAATATCAGTTGATCGGTTCCGGTCAAGAATTAGACATCGTGCATCTTGGCAATCGCAACACCGTCAACGGCGGCAGTTACGATTTCGACAACAACCCAGACGGTGACGACATTGGCATTCAACCAAATTGGTTGCCCAACCCGAACCAACAAGGGCCGCAAACCACGCCGTTGGCACAACCCATTCAATTGACTCACTTGGCCGATTTGTCAGTGGTGTTTCAGATCAGTAACGGGGGAGGGGCATTTGATGTGGTGGTTGGATTCACCGACGGTTCCGAAGAAACGTTTAACGCGGCCGGTCCTGATTGGTTTGCACCTTTCGACGGCCAACCCAATATCGGCGCGTTTCCAGGTACCGATTCGGTGGACCGAGGCAACAATGGGCCGGATCTACTGCTAACGGAATCAATATTTCGGATTCCCAACTCGTTGGGGCGAACGGTCAATTCCATCACGTTCGAGAACTCCACCAACTTCAATGGCGGTGTCGCGATTGTTGCGGCCAACATCGTGATCGAAGAACCTTGCATGTTGGGTGACGTCAACTTGGACGGAGATGTCAATTTGCTAGACGTCTCACCGTTCGTCGATCGAATCTCTCAGCAGCAATACCAATGCGAAGCAGATGTCAATGAAGATGGTGAAGTTAATCTTCTTGATGTCGCGCCATTCATTGATATCTTGAGCGGCGGTTAAGCAGATTTAGTCGTCCATCACGTCGCGATTTTTTGAATGACAGACCGACCGCGCTATTTGCCGGTCGGGATCGGATTGACCAATGGGGCGCCACATTTACGTATGGCGCGCCGCGGGCAACCGTCGGTCGCTGGCATCGCAGTGCCACGACCGAAACGGCCAAACGAAACTTGAACGCTAATGGCCAGGCCCCTCGGGACTTTCGGTTGCCTTGCGTTGGATGACTTTCTCCAAATTTATGGCGGCCGCTTCGAAGTCAGGGTCCAATTGAAGTGCCTTTCGATACGCAATTGCAGCCTCGTTGAGCGCGCCCTTCTTAAAGAAATAGTTCCCCAGGCTACTGTGGGCGTTCGCATTTTGGTCGTGATTTTCAATGGCCAATTCAAAATGCTGCCGCGCCAATGCATCTTGGTTTTGTCGCAGCAGCAACAATCCGTAGTTGTTTTGAACCATCGATAAGTTTCTGCGAACCGTCGATATATCAATCACGGGTGGAATTTTTAGTTTCGGCGCGCTCATTTGTGTCAGGCATTGTTCGTAGTCGGCAAGCGATTTTTCAAACTCATTTTCAAAATAGTAGGCTTGAGCACGGTTCATATACCCTCTTGGATTGTGCGGCGCCTGTTGTACAACGTCACCCCAAATGCTGACGCGAGAACGGTAGACCTGACAACGTTGGTGCGATTGAAACACCAGAACTAATAAAGCGACGCCGCAAATCGAAGACGCCAATCCGATCCCCGATTTGAATGTCGTGGACGCCTGAAACAGGAGTGCTACCGACGGCACCACGATTGCTGCCAAAGGCAAATACATCCGATGTTCGTAACAGAGATCCAGGATCGGAAGAAAGCTAGAAGTCGGCGCGAGCACCACAAAGAAACTCACCAGAAAAAATCCTAATGGATGGCGACGCCAGGCCAGAATAATCGCGAGCGCCAACAGAACCATCACGATCGCGATAGAAACAGCGGTCTCTTTAATCGACCGTATCGGCCATGCGTAATCAAGGCATTGATTCGCGGGGACAAAACAAAGCTTGATGTAATGCAAAATCACCGCAGGTTGGTTGCGGGCGTAGTCCAACGGCGTCATACCCGCGATATCGATGACTGCACTAAAAGGTTCTTGCCCTACCTCGACACTCGATCCGACCTCGATCCGTTCGTTTCTGGGTGCCGTTGCCGAGAGGGTTATCTTGGCATTGGCATCTGGTGGCGACAGCAAATAGTTGATGTAGTTGTTGAGTGGGGACGCGAACAACAAAAATACGCCCAACAGACAACCATAATAAAACCATCTTCGTTTCATCATCGCGGCCAGGTGTTGGCGACCGTTGGCCGATGAGGCCGTCTTGAAGTCCGCCGAGAACACAAAATCAAATGTAAAAATCAAGAACGGTATGCAGATTGCCACCTCCTTGCAAAACCCCGACAAATAGCAAGCCGCAACGGAAACCAGCAACCAGAAAACCGTCCGCTCGCCATGCAAGGACTTTACGAATCCATACAACGAAATCAAGGCAAACAACCCCATCAGGGATTCCATACGCTGAACGGTGTAAATCACCGATTGTGTTTGCAACGGATGGGCAAACCAAATCAACGAGGAAAAAAAGGCGATAGGAAATTTTTGCTCAGAGAGCGATTTCAATCGGTTTGCTTCACCACACACGGTGTACACCAAACCGAACAGCACGAAAGCGGAACTGATATGGATCGTTGCGTTAGTCAAATGAAACCCCCAGACCTTGCCGCCGTGCACCGCTTGGTCCAGTGCGAACGAAAACGTAGCGAGCCATCGAGTTCCGGAAAACCAATTGCCCGTCCACAGGTCTTTTATTTTCTCGTTGTTTTCGATGTGGCTACGACTATCGAAAATAAATGGTGCATCAAATGCGGGGACATAGATCACCAAGACCAACAACGAGAGGGTTGCCAAAACAAGAAATGGAATCGCTTTGCGGCGCAATGCCTCGCGCTTCCTGATCTCCGAATCGCTATGCGTCATGCCGATCGCTCGAGAATTTGCATCCAGTACCGAAAACCAATTTTTCGCATCAATCGGATGCCGTATTGGCTGCCTCTTGGGTTCCCACGAGCTCTGATCGCCTCAAATCGGCAAAAAAGTGGCTGTGTTGTACCCACCGAGGTTTGAGTTTGATTCGAAGGACCATTTGTCCAATGTCGAAATCGCCAAGATTCCGGCCGGCCGGCAACATAAAATTTGCTTTCTCTGGCAAGTTGACGATTCGGTCAATTAACGACTCGATTTTAACTTCAACAATCTCGCAATCCGCATGGGCGATAAACGGACGAGCCGCCGAAGCCAATACAACCGCTGATTCAATGGTCAATGGCGGCTGCGAATCGGTGATCATCAAGTCTTGCTTCAAGCGCTGAACGTGTGGCGCCAAATCCAATGCTTCATCCGATCTTGCCCAGTATCGGTCGACCATGGATACAAAACCGATTTTTCCACGATAGCTCAGTCCATCGAAAATCGCATGCTTGCCGACAAGGCTCTTTTGGATGCCAGGATACGTCAAATGCAATCCTGCCCGTAAATTTGATGGAACCGCATGGTCTTCTTTCATGTTCAGCGTGCCCAACGTTCGGTGTTTCGTTCGTCGATCGACGTTGTCTCGCAACAGAGCGGAAACAGGTGCTGTGCCGGCACTGGCCGCAATCCGATTCTCCGCTGCAACGGACTTGCGCCAGTACAGCAATTCGTTGGTCGCATCTCGATACGCACCAACGCGGTCGGCATAGGCATCGTTCTTTTTCACAATCTTCGTCAGGGATTGCCGGCAATTTTGTATCAGCCGCTGATCAATAGCGCCGTTTTCTGCATGTTCGATCAGTATTTTGGGCAATACACTCAGATACTCGGTATGGATGGTTTTCGCATCTTTGGCGCTGCTAACGAGCTGCTCCTGTGAAAGTAATTTTAGAATAATTTTGTCGCGGAACTCTTTTACAGAACCGACGTATTTCACGACTTTTTCTCGCAGCGGGGCGTCGCGAAACAATGCAGTAATCGCCTTGGCGCGGCTTAAATCGACATAGCGTTTGTTGATTTTTTCCAGTAACGACTGCAAGAATTTTGGGCCGGTTTGGCCGTCTTCTTTGGCCGAATTCGACTGGAAAAAACGCTCCACTTCCGAACTGATATTTTTCTGGTATTCACCACTTCCGACCGTCAGCGTGTTGACTTTCTTGGTCAGCATTTCTGTGTAAGTTGCCCGGCGAACCTCCGCCATGACGCGAGTGGCATTCACCGTGGAATTAAATTGAGGATAAAGTCGTTTTCCTTCGTTGGGATGCAGAAAGAAACCATAGCCATTAACGTCGTCATAAAGTTTGAAGACCGCTTTTTCTGCCTCTTCGTAATTTTCCTCGCCAATGAGGTCACGGATCTGGCGGATCGTTTTTCCGATTCGTGTTCCGTTTCGTTGGAACTCCTGTTTGGCCAATGGTTGCAGGGCGAGTCCAATTTGTTTGTATTGCACGTCGCGAAAATGAATGAGCTTATTCTCGATTGCCAATCCTCGAATCCCCAAATCAACACCAGCAGGTTCTCCCAGCAAAACCAAATGCCCCGCCGCTCTTTGAACCTGATTCGACAACACCAACGATTTACCCCAGGCTTTCGCAATTTTTGGCAGCTTGGGGTTCTTTTTGGCAAGCTCTTCACCCTGTTCCATCAATTGATAAGACTCTTCCCAGAGCTTGTACGTCGATTGGACCAATGCTTCGCTTCCTTCGACCAGCTTGACCGCTGGCAAAGTCGAAGACTTGTCAACGTCTTGGGCAATCGCCGAATTAAGGAATCCAATCGTGATACACCACAAAACGAACATGGACGCCACAGTTGTTCGGTGAAACATACTCATTGCAAATCGAACTCGTTAAAATCGGTTGGCCGATAAAATTGACATTTGACACTAGTCATCATTCTAGGGCGATACTCGCTGCGAATATTTAGATTCAATGAAGCCACAAAATTGTACGAGCAAGAGTTGTTTCCATTGAATACATGATTAACCTGCTTTAGTTCAATTGCGTCAAAACCCAATTATTTAAACCAACCCATGTCGTTACCGGAAATCACCGTTCTGATGCCCATCTGGAATGCGGATCCGGATTACTTGGTCGAGGCCATCGACAGCGTGTTCGCTCAAGACTTTGACCGTTGGGAATTGGTAATTGTTGAAGATCCCTCAGACCGGATCTCCAAAGCAATCATCAACGAATACGAAGATCAGCGGATCAGATATTTCTTACAGCCCGATCGTTCTTCACTTGTCGAGCAGCTCAATCGTGGCTTGGCAGAAGCCAGGGCGAACATCATTGCCCGGCTAGATGCCGACGACGTGTGCGAATCCAATCGACTTTCCAGCCAATTTGAATTTTTAGAACGCCACCCAGAAATCGACCTCGTTGGTTGTCAGCTTACAATCATTGATGAACGCGGTGAACGGTATGCCGAACGTGACTATCCCGTTGATTCACGACGGGTGTCGATGGGAATGCAGTTTAGGAATGCCATCGCCCACCCAGCAGCAACGTTTCGTAAACAACCCGTGTTGGAGTTGGGCGGTTACGACGGTAATTTTCGTCACGTTGAAGATTATGAATTGTGGTTGCGAATGATCAAAAACGGAAGTCAGCTTTCGAATCTACCAACTCGCCTATTGAGATATCGGCATCATTCGGAACAAGTCAAATCGGTCAGCCTAAAAAATCAACTGCGTGCAACGATACGTCTTAAACAGCATCACCTGTCCCAACAAATGGTTTTGCGCGCTCGAATGCGATATTGGGTTGAGTGGGCGATGCTTTGTTTACCGGCCAACATTATCGACAGAATTTTTCAATGGACTCATCTCAGAAACGATCTTCATTGATCGTTTAGTGTATTTCGCAACCGTAAATGCGACGTTGCAAAAACTTGACCACAAACTTGGGCGTAAATCTCATGATTTTCATGACCACGGGATAAGGTAGCAGCTCATACAAATACCAAGGCTTGGCCAAATAACGCAGGTACTTGCCGGTTAAATCACCCATGATCCATTTCACCAAACGAGAACTTCTTAACGAAGATCCGCGCGGCCAAAGTGTTATCTCAACGCGCCGCTGCGGTCCGGCAAAGATGTATTTGATAGCGTCACCGACGGATAGGGCTGGCCCCAGTTCCAGTAACCCGTTTTCGTCGGAGTCGGGGGTGAACGGATACGAACCGAGACTCTCGACAAACTCAGTGCACAGGGAGCTGCCTTTCAGGTAGCCCAAGTAAGCTCTGGCGAAATCGCACCAAAACGATTGATGGCTTGTCGATCTCAACAGCTCCGCGTGTTCCGCAACGAAGGCGCAGGCGCCTGCGACCAAGTCCTCGTAACCCCATTGGATCAGTTGCTTTCCTTGACCATCTAGTTCGGGCGACACCTTTTCGCCGTCTCGTTGATATCCGACTGTACTTCCCTCGGGGGCGCTCGCAAGAATCTCGAAAAACTTGGCGTCGCGATAAAACACGTTGCAGCCGTGATGCTCGTATTCGAATGAAACGGCATCTTTGGACGTCTTTAACTTTTCCAAATGGTCGTCGGAAATACCAAAATAGAAGCCCATCATATTTAATGCATCGGTATCACCTAGCGTCTTTTTCAAACAAGCCTGCAACGTGCCTCCCCAGCCAATATCGACCACACCGATTTTCTGGTCGGTATTGATGTTTTGTTGATTCAGATAGTCCGCAAACAGACGCTTTTGAATTTTGGAGGCCTCTTGAATCTGCGCAACCAACGTTTCGTCGCGAAATACCTGTTTGATGTCCGTCAACGATTTTGCCGACAAGCGCTCGTTTGCTGGAAGCTGAGGAAAGTGTTTTGAGATCGATCCAGGAGTCACACCCAAACGCTGTTCGATGCCGTTGATCGTATTCCGGGCGAAGGTAAACAAGCTCCATTTTTGAGCTTCGTTGTCAAACGGATTGAGCGCCGTTTTACGGAACGCCATTCGCGAACCATGGAGGTACTTAAATTGGCAAGACGCATCGTGATGCGATCCTCCCATGGCTTCCGCCAATTTCTTCAGGAGATAGCCGTCTCTGGAAAAAAAACACAGCAACTCAACCCCATGACGATCCGCTTGTCGCAACAACCAGGCGACGTAAGCCCCCATCATCGGGCCGACAATCGAGTATCCAATACCGTGTCGCGTTGTTGATTCGCATGACAAACGATAATGTTTTGCGGCCCCGGAGATTTTCTGCCAAAGCGGATCAGACTCGACTTGGCCAATTCGTTCCCACGACTTCAGATGAGCCTTTTCAAAAATCTGCACAGCGATGCCTAAAGATCGGGGAATTTGAACATCACTGTATCGGTTGTCTCCGGTATGCCGCAGTTGGTTTAGATCGATGTTCTCTTGTTCTGCGACGTGATGAAACATGGACCCGCTGGATTTCGTCCTGCGAAGTTCTCCGGATACGTACAGCGGACACGAATCGGCAATATCTGGAGCACATTTAGCCAATAGTTTTCTGATCTCCGCTGACGGCAAATACATATCCGAGATCAGAATGACACGTTTACTTTCCAACATGAGTGACCGAATCAATTCGATATTCTCTTGGATGCCGACGATGAACTCCAGTTCGACGTCCAACTCCAACGACTTGGCCGCCGAAGTGAATTCAGCATCTTGGGCATACTGTTGAAAGCAGGCATAAATTTCTTCGTAGGTTACGTCTTCGTGAATCGAATCGGCTCGAGCGGTTCGCTCGGCTTGCACGCGCCAAGTAAAGAAATTGCGAGCGACCTTTGAATTCGGAAACTGACGTTCCAACCGCTCTTGAACAACAGCAAACACTCCTTTGGGCGTCCCGGTTTTTCGGGTGATCAAAGTATCAAATACGTCAAACGAGTTAATCATGCCTTGTTTTCGCAACCACTTCAGACGAGTTCCAATACTTGATTCATTGATATGCTAAGTTGATTTTGTGAATGCTTCGAAAAGTAGGCCGCAAAGGACCTGGGGTTCTCATCCACTGAATCTAGAAACTTTACAATCATGGATGCGGTTTCGTCGGGCTGAAAGATTGGAGCACTTAACCCCAAGCTGTATTCTTGGACTCTTCGATCCAGGAGCCCACCTTCAGAAACGATCGCTGGCGTATTCAACATCGCCGTTTTGGTCAGCTGATTGCTGCTGTAAGGATAGTGACGATATCCCAACCACACCAAGTCCATCTGCTGCACCAATTGATTGAAGATCGCGCCATCGGGAATCAATCCACGCACAAAATGCACATTGGTCTGTTGTAGGTTCTTGATTCTTCGTGCCGCAAGTGTCGCTTGAAGTTTGCCGACCCAACCCGTTCCTTCGCCGAAAATAAAAACCTGGTAGTCGGAATGTTCCAATCGTTTTGCAATTTCGACAAGCTCGATGACACCTTTACGAAAATCTAATACGCCGAATAAACCAATTTTCTTTGCCTTGGCGTCAACTTGATCGATGCTTTGTTGCCACAGACAATCCAATGGTGTCGCGGCCACATCTTCGTTGGTGACGTCAGGAAATTCTAAGCAGGGCTTGCGGACGAGTTCGCGTGCCAAACCGGTTAATGATTCGTCCAGAAAGAAAACGGCCAGGCATTGCTTGCTGGTCAATGGAATTGGAACTTGTCTTGGAGACGTCAACAGCCAATTCGGATAGAGGCAGACCCCCGTCCAGGGACAAGGGAAGCGATCAACCTGATTGGGTTGGCCGACAAGATAGTCGTCCAGCATCGGAAAGAAAGCGATATCAGGCACCTGGTTCTGAGACGCGATATGTTTTTCAATAGCTTCCGTTGCCGATTGCCACAACCGATTAGACAGCCAGAATTGGGAAGAGGATCGAGGTGCCAACCTGAGCAACAAACGTCGAATTTCATGGAGCCTCGGAAAATCGATTTTGGCAGGATGAAAATTGGATACTTTGTCTGCAACTCCAGTTAGCTGATTCAAAATCTTGTTAGGTTCAGGATAGCAACATACGACTTTCATCCCTTTCTTGAGCAAGTCTTCGCACAAGAGTTTTACGTATGTCGGGTGATGCCCCCAATCACGAGGTTCAATAACAGCAACCAACTTACAGTCTGTTTTCGTGAGACTCAAATTCTTCCGCTGTGGTATTCCATCAAAGCCAGCGCCCGGCTAACCGTTTTCTCCGCCAAGCTACCGGGCGGGCCAGCCAAGCGGTGGAGCCCGGCCACCCACTTTGGCGATTCATGGCCGATTCGGATGTTGTTTGAATGTAGCGCCCTCGCGATTCCATCTAAACGATCCATGACGCTGTCGACTTCAGAACGCCGACTCCGTTGACGACTTGCATATAGACTCAAATGTCTTCGCGTGGCCCACAGGACGCGCAAGAAATGGGGAGCCCACTCGCTCCAGAACTGTGGCATTTCGTGGAACTGCGAAAACACTTTGCATAAAATTTTACCGCGCGCGTAAATCATCCCGAATCGATCGCTGCTCATCGTATCGGAATGTTGCCGGTAGTAGCTGCCAATTTCGCCTCGGTAATTCAACCGGGCGCCAGCGATTGCAAGTCTGAGCCACAAATCCCAATCTTCAGAATGTCTTAGGGTTTCATCAAAGCCATTGACTTTTTCGAGCAATTGACGCGGGAACAAATAACTGTGAACCGGCAATGTGCTCAAAAACAACTGCGGCAACCAGGCTTGGCCTTCGGGATACCGGTGCACCGAACCCCGATTCGTTATCGACTGCGTAAACTCTTGGCAAGCGAGCGCGCCAACGGTCAACTGATCGTCTCCCAAGTCGCGAATCTTTTCGATGCAATTATCGGCAAGCAGATCGTCGTCATCTAAAAAGAGAATGCGACTTCCGTTGGCGAGTTTGATTCCTACATTCCGACTGGCAGCAAGACCGCGATTGGTATGTTGATGGTAACGTATGGCAGGGAATTGTTTGACGAATTCTTCGATACCGTCATTGGAGCCATCATCGATGAAGAGAATTTCCCCAGGCCGTAACGTTTGGCTTAGCACGCTGTTAAGCGTCTGCTGAATCAAATGCGGCCGCTTGTAATAACAGACAATAACGGAGATGTCGGATTGAACGTGATGTCGATCAGGAATCAAGTCTTGCCGTTTTTCAGTTTTAGGCCGAACTGATACAGCGATTTTTTGGCGACCTGGAACCAGAACGATTTTTTCCAATTCACTTCAGTTCGAAACTTGTTGAAGTCTTTCATCCGACCACGATACAACATGCACGCCGCCATGTTCGCCAAACGAGCCTGCCAATCTAATTCAATTTGCTGCTTCTGCTTTTGACCAATTATCGAGTCAGTACGTGCCATCCATTGAACAACTGAATTGTACCAGTCAATTTCGATGTCGAATCGCTTTGATTGATTGTTGGAGTGTTTGCGTATATATGCCAAGAATTCTGGAACGAGTTTAAAGGCTCCTTTTGATAACAAATCTAGCACGAACAATAAATCTTCTCCCGCAGTCGTCCATTCTACGAATCGGGCGTTGGTTGACTTTTTGAAAATTAGGCTCGATGGAGCAATACCGCTTTGGACTGCGAGTCGGCACACGTTGTATCGTTGTTCTTCATCAAATTTAGAAAGGTCAACGGCTTGGTTTTCAGTTCCAAAGGTCTGCCAATTCGTATGGATACAAACCACAGCATCATCGTGGATCGCTGATACTTGCTTTTCGATTTTCTCTGGGTGCCACTTGTCATCGGCATCCAGCAAAGCGATCCAGTTGCCATTCGCCAATTCGATACCTTTGTTTCTGGCGACGGATTCACCAGAATTCTCCTGCTGAATCAGACGAACTTGGTCGCCGAAAGATTGTGCGATGGCTGCTGACTGATCCGTTGAACCATCATCAATAACGATGATTTCAAGAACCGGAACGGTTTGAGCTAAAACGGACTCAATAGTTTCACGCAGAAATGGTTCGGCATTGTAGCAAGGGATAACCACTGAAACGCTAGTGTTAACTGCACGGGGCAATGGATTAGACATCCAATTTACAAAACTTTGCTGAAAGATATCCTTTTTCGGTACAACGCTCCGGCGAAGCGACTGTGAGGTTGGCTTGGATTGAAGGATACATTCCTTGTCCCGGGATTGGTTTGAAATGAGCAAGCTGCAGGCACTGCATTCGACCAACTAGCGTTTCGATAATGTCTTTAGCGTTTAACTCGTGAGGTTCACAAGAAGTTGGAGTTTGATTAACTTCCACCAACAGCATAAACAAACCGTTTGGTTTTAATAACCGTTCAACTTCATTCAATACGCCCTGTACACTACTGACGTGGTCGAGTGAATTAAATGAAAAGACAGCGTCACACGTCTCCGACGGAAGCGAAATTTTTTCCGCGGGGCACGATAAGTATTCCATAGCGTGCCTGCCAGTACCCAGTTCTTTGTACTGTTCTGCTAGAGGATCAACCCCGATTCTTCGTTTGGTATTGTCGGCCCATTCCAAGCTGCCTCGCGGTCCACAGCCAATATCGACAATGACTTTGTCATCGTAGAATTCTTTCTTGAATCCAAAATGAGTTGTATAGAAAAACTCAAAGTGATCGTTAGCCAGTTCGGTTTCTGCATCAAACCGCTGTTTCCAATAATTGAATTCGTGCGCTTCTTTCTTTTTTACAGGATACAGAAAGTGCAGCGCGAGTTGTTTCAATGCGTTAAACATTTATTGCTCAATCAGTTGTGATCGCCACAATGGAGTAGGACCTCACGCAGCTTCGCGATTTGTTGGCTTGTTTTCCACTGCGAGATATGTGATTTTGAGGCCTCGCCAAATTCGCGACGCTTTCGAACGTCCTTTGCCAATATCGCCATGTTTTCAGACATTTGCGTCCAATCACCTTCATCGCCAAGAAGACCTGTTTTGTTATGGATGACTTGCTCGGGAATTCCAGCGTGCCGTGTACTGACGACCGGCAATCCTAAGCTAGCGGCTTCGGCGATTGAGACTGGCCAACCTTCTTTGTCGCCCCGTTCCGATGTGACCGAATGCTGCGCAAAAACAGATGCTTCTCGCATTTCACGCAACACAACGTCACTGGGCTGGCCACCTAGGAATTGAACAGCGCGTGCTATACCCAAATTTTGAACCAAGTCTTTGCAGCTTTTTTCCAGCTCCCCAGTACCAATGATGCGCAGTCTCGCAGACGGATTTTGACGGTAACACCTTTCAAAGGCTTTGATCGTTAGAATTGGCGCTTTTTTCGGCGTCAGTCGACCCACCATCAAGAAAGTACAGACCTGGTCATTTTGCCTAACTCCGAGTTCTTGAAGGTAATTATCGGGTGCGCCGTACGGTATTTTGTGAATTTTTTCAGCCCTGATCCCATGTTCAACCAGCCAATCCCGCATGTAATCGGCAACAACAATCAATGCCTTTGCAGCATTAGCGGCTGTGGCAATTCGGCTTCGATATGTTTTGTTTTGAACCATTTGCGATAGGTCGTAACCGTGAAAGTGTATAACATATGGTTGCTTTAGACGTGCAAACAATTTCGCGTATTTTATCGCCGTGGTTCCATAGTGGACAAGCGTCACTTTGGAATGGGTTCGTTGGAATTCATCTTGCCACCAAGCCGGTTCTTTTACTGAGCCGGAAAAGTAATGGGGGACTTCGCTGTTGCGAACAAGTCGCCAGGCGGTTTGCAATTTCAAAAACAATAAAGGCATTTGCCGGCGTTGTACTAATTGCGGGAGAATCTGAACCTCACATCCATGTGCAGGAAAACTCTCGACGTTAGATCGGTATTTGCAAACGAAGTTAACCTTAGCATTGATCTCCGTTGCCTGACGATACATCCAAACTTCGCTTCGCCCGCCAAGGCAGGGAGCAACGAACGTGACGTTTTGCATTGAATCAGCGTCTATTTTCCAATTTCCTGAGGCCGGCATTCACGAGACGCTTTCGATACAGCCGTCGAATTTTGCGAGACAGAATCTCACTCCATTTGCTTTCTGATTTTATCGGCGAGTAGCAATCAACGGTTCTCGAACAAACGAAATGCGTGTAGTCATATTTTTTCCAAATAGACTTCCATTCAAAAAAAATGGGTTGGGCACCAATATCATCCGCAAGCTGAAACAAGTCTTTTCGTTCTACGGTTTCATCGATGACTTGCAGGCTTGCTGGCTCGAAGTTCCGTAGATAATTTTGATGAATTGGCGTTGGAGTGGTCAAAATTAAAACTCCATTCGGTTTCAGGCATTCGGCCAAAACTCGGTTGAATCCAGGCCAATCCGTTTTCGGAATGTGCTCATAAACATCAATCAGGCATAGAACATCAAAAGGCTCGTCCGGAGGAGAAGACAAGTCGGAAACGAAATACCTTAGGTTTGGGCGATCAAAAATGGCATTCGCGATCTTAATGTTCTTCGGTGAAATATCGTATCCGTGGACTTCAAGATCGCGATTTTCGGATGCCAACTCCCAGGCAATTTGGCCGCAGCCACAACCTATGTCAGCGATCGTTCTCGTTGATTTGTTGATAAATTTATTAATCAACGAAATCGCAGCAGAAACTCTTTCGTTGCCGAAAATAAAATCTCGGCGCTGACGTTCGCCAAATGCGTCATAAAAATTTTCGATATCGGATTTAGTAACAGACTTTTTCATTTCAGCTGCTTTACCTCATAACCAAGATTTACAGCGAACGGATCTAGTCGTTGTCGGATGAGGTTATCGTTGAATTCGCTGAAAAATCCGGTGGCAGACTCCAAAATGGTATTCGGTTGGTACTGCTTTTCAACCATTTCTGATACATCGTTGATCTGATGCATTCCCAGACGATCGACTAATCGTGCAATGCAACCGGTCTTGTCGTTTACGAAATCCTCGTATCGAACTGTGTGTGTATCCACTCTGGAAGACAAGTTTGAAACTAGATTGGCGCAAGCTGCCCATCGATAAATGAGTGCATCCAAATGAAAGACCTTGTTCGGCTCGGAGCGGACTTGCAAGTCTGTAATTTGATGTTTTTTCGGAATGGAGGTCAGCGAAATTAAAATTCGCCAAGGCAACGGCAATCGGCCAAATTGATCAACCGTCAAATGGGTTTCTTGTCCGGAGATCGTAAGCCGATTTAAAATGCTGCGAATATTATTGATTGGATCTCGTACGATAAATACGACCGGAGACAAAGGGAATTTGCGATTGATATCTTCTACAAAGAACGTCAAGTCGGGTTCTTTAATTATCGGTCGGCTGAATTCGACAACATTTTTTCTAACAATGCGTTCGAGCGATAACTGCCCTCGAGCGTAACGTACAACATCTTCAGGTCCACTGTGGTGAAAAAAGTCAAGTGTCGCAGGTTTGCCGATCGCTTTTGCCAACAGTGCCGCGATGACGGTTGTTCCACTTTTTTGATTGCCCAATACGAATACCGGCTCTGCGTGTGGCCGATAAATGCAACGAGAAAACCAGTTCTTGAGTCCAGTCACTTTAGCAAGTATTGAATTCACCCGAAAACACGATTCATTAAATCCATTGCGGTGAATCGACTTGACTTAATCAAGAAAATCGTTGCGATGTAGGAAAACGCAAAAACCGTTGCTGACATGAAGAAATTTCCAACTAACCCAAAATCGAAAACAACAAGAAAGAACAAAGACGTTAGTGCAGCAAAAATGCTCTCTAAAAACGGAAGGCTCACGGCATCAAAGAAATCCTTAAAGCTTACTGGAGAGCCGTGAAAACAATACATCATTTGAGGAATTCGAACGACAACGAATGCCAGACTGATCGACAGTGCCACTCCTTGTATGCTGTACAGTGATCCAATGATGATTGCAGAGATAACAACAATGGCTCCAGCCAGTCCTGTCCACAGTTGTTTGTCTGTTCGACCAGTCGCAGCAAACACCCATCCCGTTGAGACATTCAACGCGCTGACCATCGCGGCAGGTGCTAACAATCGAAACACCAAAATGCTCTCTGAGAATTTGTTTCCTAATACTAGCAATACAATTTCATTGGCAGCTACAAAACAAAACAGGACCAATGGAATGCTTAACATTGCGACAATCGACAAGAGTTTTACATACGTATTTCTAAACCGCGGTGCGTCGCCTTGAACCTTTGACAAAGCAGGTACGGCGACAGTGGTTAGCGGCGAGTTAATTTGAGTAATCGGCATTAACAACAAACTGTACGCCTTTGTGTAGATACCCAATGCATGCTCGGAATAAATTAGCCCGATAATTAAGTCGTCACCTTTTCTCACGAAGAAGTTCAGCAAGTTAAAGCCAGTCAGATTTGCACCGATCGCCGCCAATGGCATGGTTTCATTTATCTGGCTCGGTCGTGAAACACGAACAGGTTCAGCGAAACAGGAAAGGAGTGATGAAAACGCCATCGTTGTTACGGGAACGACGACCAAAGCGACAACGTCTTTGGTGAATACCGCAGTGATGATTCCAGCAAAACTGCCGAGTCCACCAGAAACACAATCGATGATGGCCAGGTTTCGATAACGGAAATTCCGCTTTAACAGAGCTTTGCTTTGAATTCCAATTGACGCAAGAAGGAACGAAAATGCGCCCAGCGAAATGAGCGAAAACAAGTCCGGATAGCCAAACATTATTGAAATCGGGAAAGCAGCCAAGATCATTACCAAGCAAATCAAAATTCCTGTCAGGAAAGAAATCCAAAAAAGGTTGGTGATCTGTTGTTTGTTTAGTTCTTTGCTTTGAATGGTCGGCAAATCCATTCCCGCATTTGAAAATATTGCAGCGAAACTCAAGAACACATTGGCTATGGCAAACGTGCCAAAATCGTCTGGGGTCAAAAGACGAGCTAAAATAATCGTCGTTAGCAACGAAATCAAAAGTAAAACAGCTTGCGACGCGCCAATCCAAACGCCACCTTTTGCGGTTTTTTGAGCTATGCTCATCTACCGTGAGAACCCGAACCAACGGGTCGATGCGCACTCCGTCCTACCAGATGACATCCACAAATATAAAATCCTATTTGAATAGAAATTGACATCTAGGAGGTTCAAGAAAGTCTTCTTAAAAGGTTGGCAATGAACGGCAGGAGTCGACATCGCAGAGGGTTTGAACAGTTGGGGCGCTTTTCTCCACCCAAATCGAAACATCAGTTAGTCAATCATCGACGTTATGTCAGCGCGCACTCCGTCCTCCTGGGTGACACCCGTAGCGAATTTTGAGTTTTAATTTTGACATACCAATAACCATTTCCTTCGGATACGAAGGAAGAGTGATTGGGGCCGAGCAAACTGGAAGGGTTTCAGCGGTCGAGCGGCTCGTCCCGTTCGGGGTAGGATGAATTTGGGGTAAACATTGGCTCTCTCACGGCCAATTCTCGAACCAACTTCGTGATTTGTATGCGGTGTCGTTCTAACACATGCGCAAACACAAACGTTGCAACGACAAACGCAATGGCGACGAAATACAGCAACAAATCGGCGCCACGGCCAACCCGAAATTGGACCGCCATCCATTGCACCAGATACGGCTGGGAAATGAAAACGATCGCCAAGATCCACGTCGCCGTTCTGGCTAGACTGACTCGCGTTCGCGTCAGCCCCTTCACTTGAAGAAAGATTTCCCCAAGAATCAGCAACGCTAAAAACCCGACGCCAAATATTTGAAATGGGGTCACCGTACAATTCTCGCTACAATCAATCGCATCAAAATCTTAAAGGCATCCATGTTGGATTGGCCTTTGGCCAGCGTCTCCTCCGAGTACCGAATCGTAACCGGTACTTCTTTCCAACGTAAGCGATTTTTCGCTATTTGACTCAAGATCTCCGAAGCGTGAGCCATGCGATCTTCCGCAATCACAATTTTGTTTAGCGCTGCAACTGCGAAAGCACGAAATCCATTGTGTGTATCCGTCACTTTCATCCCAGTGGTCAGTCGCGTAAACATCGTGCCCAAATACAACAACATGCGTCGAGAAAGTGGCGCTCCGCTGGAATCCCCCAAAACGCGCGAGCCAAGCACGACATCCGTCTCGCCATTCAAAATGGGGGCAATTACTGATTCGATTTCGCGACTGTCGTGTTGGTTGTCGGAATCAAACGTAACAATGATATCGGCGCCACGAGAACGGGCGAAACTGATACCGGTTACCAAAGCGGCGCCTTGCCCGCGATTCAACAAATGCCTTAAGATCCAAACGTCACACTTCGCCGCCGTTTCTGCAGTGCCGTCGTGTGAGCCGTCGTCGACGACCACAATATTGTGATATCCGGACGCCTTCAATCCGATCAATGTTTGGTCAATCCGACTACTCTCGTTATAGGCCGGAACGACGATCCACACGCTCTTCATTAGTTAAGATAGATCCTGCCAAGGTTCAAAGAATCAGGAATTAAAACTGGCAATTGTTAACGTAATATGAAGGTGACGGCTCGTTTTTCGCAGAAATCTAGAAAAACGGATTTGTACGACCAGAGAGTCAAGAATGTTCCACTATTTTGTTCAAGGAGCCGCTTTACCGCCGATTCGACCAAGCTAACAACCGCCGTGTCTTCGCACCCTCAAACGACCACTTTGTAAATTTTAAAGTCTTCACTTCGGATTTAGATCGACTTAACAATTGGCAGTAAGATTGGCGAACGACAGTAACCCGTCGACCAGCTGATGGACGCGTTTGCCCCTATGAATTGAATCTTGTTCGTGTTCGACAGCAAATCGAAACAGCGTGGCCTTGAAAGCCACGCTGTTTTTTTATTCCGACCTTAGCTCATACGAAATTTCGGTTTGTTCCTTGCCTCGGTTCGGTCTCACTTCATGTAGCGAATGTAAATTTCTGGAGCCCATTGTCGCCAACTTGATGTAAATTGGTGTCCACGTACCTACCAGATTCAGACGCGAAGCAACCGGAAGCGATGGGAAAAAGCAATAATCAGTCAAGCCGCGAGGTTGCAAATTCAAACAAGTTTGGTTGGTTATGGGCCTTGTTGATTCTCGGAGCGTTTTCCCTGGTCATCTACTATCCATCCAAAGACGCTCCTTTCGTTTTTGATTCGACCGGACAAATCCAAGACAACGAACAGCTCCGGGACCTCTGGTCGGGTAGCTGGTTTTATGATCGTCGGCCGATAGCGAATTTGAGTCTTGCCATCGACTACCACCTCAGCGGTAATGACCCAGAAGCCTTCTTTTTCACGAACTTGGCAATCCACGTCTGCACCGGATTCTTTTTGTACCTATTGGTTTTCAATTCGTTGTCGTTAATTTCAATTGGAGCACATGCGGAAAGTAAAACGCAGAATAGACCAATGATTGACGAACCGCATAATCTTGCAATCGTTGGCTCGTTGCTGTGGTTAGTGCATCCCCTCCAGACCCAAGCCGTGATATATCACGTTCAGCGGATTGAATCGTTGATGGCGATGTTCTTTTTGATTTCGCTGTATGGCCTCAGTCGCTATGTCCAATCACAGCAGAAATATTGGCTGTTACTGGTTGGCACATCCGCAGTTGCCTCGATGGCAACAAAAGAAGTGGGATTCACGCTTCCGGCGGTCCTCCTGTGTTACTACTTCGTATTTCAAACCAAAGAAGTTTTTCGCGCACAATCTAGGTTCCTGTTGCCCGCCATTGCTGTTTTGTTCGTACCTGGGATTTGGTTTGCGTGGTTGCTGTGGTCCAACAATCCATGGGGCGCAACGGGTTTCGACAGCCGATGGGAAAAATCTATCTATTATCTCGCCTCACAGACGTTTGTTCTGCTGCAATACCTGAAATTGGTGTTTTTGCCGCTCGGTCAAAATCTCGATCATGCGTATCCCTACGTTGAACACCTGGGCAGTGCAACGTTGCCAGCCGCATCGCTTTCGATCGTGTTTAGCGGGGGAATTTATCTGCTGGCCAAGCGGAAAACGGCCGGTTTACTCATCGTCTCATTTTTCTTGATCTTGGCACCGACTTCAAGCTTCCTCGCCATCACAGACCTTGCATTTGAACATCGGATGTATTTGCCATTGGCGTCGGTCGTCTTGTTGTTTGTCGGTGTCACGCGATTATTGATCAAGAATGTAGTCGTTTGGCGAGCGTTTTTGTCGGTCGTAATCTTGCTCTTGACCTTCGTTGCTTTCAATCGTTGCCAGTTGTGGCGGAACGAAGAAGCATTATGGCAGGATGCTGCGGCAAAAGCACCTCATAACCCTCGCGCCTTTTTTCAACTAGGGACGACACTGGCCAAGCAAGGCAAATTTGACAAGGCGATCGGTTATTTTGAAACGGCACTCGATGTGTTTGAGAATTCGGAGAAACGAATCGAACCTCAGTTCAAAATCGAAAACGAAATCGCCGCTCGGTTAGGTACTCTCTATTTTTCAAAAGGAAAAATCGAACAAGCCAGAACGCTGTTCGCGAAGTGGTACGACGGGGACGAGTTTTATACCCAACATTTACAAACCGCAATGATGTTCGTCGATTCCGGCAATCTTGAAACAGCCGAAACTTACTTTAAATCGGCATTAGATTTGGCAGCCAACGATCAAGAACTCGCTTTCATATCGGTCGAATACGGATACGCGCTGATTAATGCTCAGAGGCTCAAAGAAGGCCGCGCTCTATTGGAAAAAGCGGTCGAGCTAGATGAACTCAATTGGAAAGCTCATAACAATCTTGGTATCGCGATCATGATGACCGACCAAGACCTGAAGAAGGCGGAATTCCACTTCCTGCAGGCGGCAAGAACGAGTAACTCGAACCCAGAAGCGGTTCGCAATTTAAAACGAGTCCAGCAGGCTCGACTACGCAATCGCGGCAAGCCTTAAGGGACCTGTCCTCGCTTGCGAAAAACCTGACAAACCGTTCGTGTTAAAAACGCCGGAATAAAAGTCAACGGAAACTTTTCGAGGATCTCCAGCCAATCACGCCAGTTGTTCAATTGCGACAAGGCAAATTCTGACCCCGCATCAACAGTTTGAACGGACACCGGCTGAAAACGGAACCTTTGAAACCAATCCAACAACTTTAATCGTTGGACGATTCGCCGCTGCGCTGCGGAACGCGAATCAAATACAAATCGATATCGATTGGATTCAGGATCAATGAATGCAATGTACAGGACTAACATCAGAAAGCCGAATACTTCGACTTCGATCGCACTGTCGATACCCACGTGCAGCCCAATCCCGAACAAGAACGCAGGCTTTCTCAGACCGGGGATCCATAACGCGAAGGCCAAAAACATTTCGAGCAGGATTGTACCGCTGCCTACCAACCAGTACGGAAGGAATCCCAAAACGAACTCACCCGCTGCACCACGCACCCGTCCAGATTCAACCAGGACTTCAATCACTTCGCCAGAAACCCAACCCCAGTTCATTTTGACGATCGCACCAAAAAGATAAATGCTACTGACCAAAACCTGAATCAAACGTAAGGGCATGATGTTGAATGAGTTATCAACCGGCTCGATGATTGAGTCCAAGCTATAGCGCCGCACGCCTTTGCTCCAGGCCAAGATCATCAACACCAAAAACAAAGCGAACACATGGTGGTGGTAAAAGAACTGTGACTGAACGAAGATGTATCCGTAGCACAACGCTAACGCGGGACCTGAAATGTGCAACAACCACCCCAACGTGAAAGCCACTGCGAGCAATAAAACGACAAGGTCAAGAATCCAGAAAGTGTTGTAACTTAGCGCCGGAATCCATTCGAATCCAGGCAATGGCAATCGAAATCCATCCAGAAAGAATTGCGAGTCGTTGCTAAACGTATATTGAGGTACCTGGATATTCAACTCGCCGTCGATGAATGGAGAAGTCGCACCGGTCAATTTCATCAACAACGCAATCCCAACACCAATTCGAATAAGACCCAACGTGTCGACGATTCGAGTTTCAAACCAAAATCGATTCCATCTGTCAATCATCATTCTTCCATTGGCCTGACGGTTTAACAGACTGTAGACGAATCACCCCCTGTTCGTCTCGATGGTTGATACGATATTGGATTTCGGCTTCGAACACACCATCTTCATTTTGCGACAGGTAGTTCAGATAGGCTTGCACCCAACTTCGCACCGCCCCAATGCCGTACCACGTATAGCTGGATTTCGTCAATCTTCTGGCGACTTCACCTTTCAAACCTTTGAGGGGTCGAAATTTGACGGCCTGCTCGCCTTCGAATCGATAATAGGAAATTTCGTACTCTGTTTTGTGTACAAACATTCCCCAACCAAAGCGTGCGTCTTGGGTGCAAACACTGCGAACCCCCAACCCCGTTAACAACGTGATGAAGACGACAACCACGACTTGTTGATGGAATTTGATATCAGACACCGTTTCAATCGCCGAGGGTTCACTCTTGGTTGTATTTTTCAGCTTGGGTTCGATGATGCTTCGCCAAACGATGATGTCCAAACGATTCGGCTGCGTCGGCCAACTCTAAATGAACCTGTCGATCTTGTGGAAACTCCTTTAAATACGCTTGAAAATTTACAACGGAATCAGAAGCTTTTTTGTTTTCCATTTGCCAACGAGCGATTCGCAACGCGTCTTTGGCGTCGCGTTTCGTTTCAAACGGAAACTGCCGCAAATCAAAAATAAACAAAGAATTTCTGATGACTTGGCGGGGCTGAAACCTTGCCATCCAATCGCTGCCTTCGTCTTGATTTTTAGCATGCACGATCAAGGAGTGGGCACTCATCACATAAACGTCTTGTATTGGCCAGTACACTTCGTAATCCGTGAAACCGTCGTCTTCAATCCCATAGGATTCGCGTGATTCGTTTCCGTAGAAACTCATGCGGACTCGGCCAATGCCCTCCGCTTCTAAATACCGTTGTAACGCGGGTAAATTTTGACCCCAACTGACATTGGATTCCGTTAGATGTTTGTACCCGTTGGTGGGCCCCCCGGCGGCAACGTTGAAAAAGTTTAAATGGTCCGGGTAGATCCCCACAGCCGTCCATGCGTACAACAGCGATACGAAAGCCAGGGTAGACCAAGCAGCGCGTTGACGCGTTTTGTCGTTCACCGAAACCCAAGCACCAACCATTCTGCCTATCAACAGAAAGATCAACGGAAAAACCGTCAAGATTCTTCGAAGACCAATATTGATTCCGTCAAAGCAACAAACCAGCCCGTAGAAAATGATCGGCACAACCAGCCAACGGTAATCGAGCTGAGGACCTCGAAACAGCCAAACGATCGCAAGAACGGTTAAGACCACTGTTGTT
The DNA here is from genome assembly GCA_965263475.1 of Mariniblastus sp. GTDB lineage: Bacteria > Planctomycetota > Planctomycetia > Pirellulales > Pirellulaceae > Mariniblastus. The sequence continues at coordinate 2,859,768 of OZ253677.1, read as the reverse complement.
AGCGGACTCTTCACTGAGAATGCAGCGGGATAGTAGTACCAAAACTGAGGCGCAAACTTACCGAACAAAAACGACTGGTAGTCTTCTGGTACGTTGGAATAGATCAACTTGGTCGACTCGAAATATACCAATGGTCCTTGCAAGTCGCGATACAAGACACAAACGAATGCCAAAGAAAAAACACTGACCAACGTCGCGCCCAAAACCGCTCTTTGCAGCAACCATTTTCTTGCTTGACTGTTGTCTGTTAACAGCTCCATTGTTTTTTGTGGAGGAACAACCAATAGCGTTGCGGTAAGCATCAATAAAGTCGGCAGGAGGATTAGGCCGCTGAGTTTTACACCGACGCAAATTGCGGACGACACGCCTAACATTACGACATTTATCACCGGTTTTTCTGTGACCGATCTGTAAAAATAGTAGATCGAAATCAGAAAGAAGCAGGCCAGTGGCAAATCCGCTGCCACTACCCGCGCGTGTCCAATCATATTGGGGTCCGTTACGAACAAAAACAGCGCTGCAATGCCTGCCGTGGGCCCAAATAGTATTTTTCCGAAACGATAAATGTAGACGCCCAAAAGACAGGCGATTGCGATCATCGGCAAGCGGGCGTATTGAATCAGTCGAACTTGGCGGCCTTCATCATTCTCGCGAAAAAACGCTCTGGCCAAATCGTATTCTTCGGTACTGGAAAACTCGCGGTTCCGCCAACGCTGTTTTATCTCTGGGAACTTGGATGCCATGGCTTCGCTCAAATGAACCTCTTGAGAACCACTCAAAAATTTGGTCGCCACGGCAGCCAGCAACGGAATCAGTGGCGGTGCATCCTGTTTCAGCGCATAGTCGCCCGTTTGCAGATACCCGATCCCGGCAAGAACGTAGACTTGGGCATCGTAGGTCGATGATTTGTCGAGCATGCTGGTTGCACTTTGAGCCGCAAAAGCGATCACAAGCAGCATTGCCAACCCACTCGGCCAAAGCGAACTCGGCTTCGAATTCAGATCTGGAGTTGTGTCAGTCATCGTTGCGTTCAACCAAACCTAGATCGATACAGACTAACTGTTCTTCATTGCGAACGTAGAGCAGTCCGTTCGAAAATGCCATCGAGGTATAGCAAGGTTTTTTGAGCACTGGCTCGGACAACCGGAAAACCTCCGTCAATTTATCTTGACCGTTGATCTGGAAACCTGCCAAAGTTCCATCTTCGCCCAAAATTATCAGACAGTCTCCCAGGACCAACAAATTGCCGCGACCCAAATTCGGTTTCATCGACCAAGCTTTTTTTCCTTTTTGAAGATTGATGCAAACGAGTTCAGGTCCTCCTTGTTTGACTGGTGTGAAACCAAACAAAAAGTGTTTGAAATGGGCAAGGTTAGTATACTGGCTATTGAGTAGCCGAATGTTTTTCCAGGGCTCGGTATAGCTTCCATCCGGCTGAATCTCGAAACAACGAAAGCCTGGTTTGACCGACGGTCCGGTGACGATACAAACTTTGTTTTCAATTACGATCGGCGATACCGCATTGGCACGATCTTCTTGGCGAAGACGATGTTCAATGTCCCACAGCACTTCACCCGAATGGGGCTCCAAACAAACGAGACCGTTTTCCGTCATAGAAAAAACAAGCGTTTTTTCGTGAATGTTAGCTACGATGGGGGACGAGTAGCTGTAAGAGTGGTCGGTTGCGGACCACAAAATTTCACCAGAAGCTAAATCAATGCCGACAATGCCCGCTTTCGGTGAACCTAGATTGAAAACGACTTGGCCGTCGAATGCGATCGGACTTGTCGTGATCGGCCATTTTTTGATTGCGACTCCAAACTCATCGTTAAAATTTCTACTCCACAACCATTCGCCGTTTTCAGTAAAACAGTTGAACAAGCCTTGTGCGCCAACGGTAACAATCCGACCGTCTGTGAACAAGGGAGTAGAATAAGGACCGTCACTGTATTCAAAAGTACTTTTAAACGTCGTGTTGTAAGAATGGTCCCAGCGCTTTTCTCCGGTATATTGGTCCAAACACTCGACGAATTCCTGGTCGTCATAGCGCGAGATTACAAATACTTTTTCATTGGCGACGATAGGCGCCGAATAACCTCTGCCGATCCCGGTCGTCCAAACGACTTGTGGGTCAAACCGCTTGGCCGGGGAACAACTTAGCTCGACACTCGAATTCGAATCTGGCCCATAAAGACTTGGCCAGTTCACGATCATATTCAATGGCTCTTCATTTTTGCCGGTATTGGAATCGTCTGCCGAATGATCAACTGAATTTTCATGACCTTTGCCACAGCCAGCCAAAGCAATCACGAGCAACGTCACCGTCGCCCAGCTCAGCACGTCGGTCAGGTTAACTCGACATTCACATGTAATACAGTTCATTTGAATCGGTTTCGTTAGCCGATAGCTTTGGTTGCCATTGCTGACCCCAATGTAAGCTTTTAATTCGTTTGTCGTCTAGCGGCAACTAAAATTCCGAAACGGGAATGCTCATTTCGGACAACTACCGACTGGAACTCAGGGAATCAATCTAAGGTTTGCCTGTCAAAATAAAAAAGCCGATCACCAAACGGCGACCGGCTTGTGTCTTTCGATTAAACGGAAGGACTATGCACCTTCGTATTTCTTCAAAGAAAGATCCGAATCAATGAAGGTACCTGTGTACCAATCGAATCCGTTAACTTCAACCTCGGCACTGAGGTAACCATGCTCGAGCGTCGTTGGCGTAATTGTACCACCAACCGTTGGGTCGAAGCCTGGGTTGATGAATCCGTCGCCGTTCTCATCAGAGAAGTTACGGATGCTACCATCGGCGAAAGCGACGTTACAAGTCTTGGCGTGCCACGCAAAGAAGTCACGAGTGTCTTGGCGGTTGTCAGTTGTCTCGCCAGAAAGACCAACTTCGCCTTCTGTCAATAGTGCCCAATTTTCTAGGTTAAGCCGAGTTTGAGCACCGTTCTTGTAACGAATTTCTCCGTCAGAGCTGTCAACGAATGATGGACCATCGTTGAACGACTCACAAGCTCCATCACCTTCAGCTAAGTTGTAAGGAGCTGGGATGTTGACTTGCAAGAATCCGTCTCCACCAGTGTCCAAATTACCACCAGAGTCAGCTCGGTCGCCAACGCCTGCGTCGCCCAAAATAGCGATTGCGGTTGCTGGGACTGAACCACCGTCCAATTGGCCAACACGCAATGGACCTGCACAGAATTGGACGGCTGCTGTACCAGCGCCACTCCACCACTCTTTCAAACTTCCAAGAGTAGAACCCATAGTGATGATCGGTTCAGAACGTACTAAAAACCAACCGGTTGCATAGTTCGTGTTGTAGCCTTCATCAAACAACAAAGTTGCGATTTGAGCACCAGTCAAAGGACCTTGATAGTACAAACCAGCGCCACGACGAGCAGGTGGACCCTTTGAGCTCGAAGTTGGGTTTGTACCAGAAAATCCTTGTGCGCTGTCGTTAATTTTTTCACTGGTTTTGCACAAGCTAGAAGGACACAACAATTGCGATGGAAGAATCTCTTGAGAAACGCAGTCAGCGACCCAACCGTACAATTCGACAGAACCGTCACGAGCGTTGTCAAACGCGCCTGAACAGTAAGAACCTGCTGGATCGTTGGCCGTACGTGCCAACAAACCCAACACCATAGAACGCATATTACTCTTACATTGAGTAGAGCGTGCTGCGTTGCGTACAGCGATAAACGCTGGGAATAGCAATGAGATCAAGATGCCGATGATCGCAATAACCACCAACAACTCAACCAAGGTAAAACCCTTCTTTTGAGTCATCTAAGAACTCTCCTGTAAAGAACGAACAAAATTTCTGTGGCCTCCGTAATACGGATCCTGAGCCACTCTTCAAGCGGAGAATCGTACCGACGAGGTATGAAGAACACATGAAGAAACCAGGTTTGTTTGCGAAAAAGAAAGAAAGCAAAAGAACCATCAAATTTGGACTTGCGTCCATGAAATGCTTGCGGAATTCAGATTGTGCAAAACCCGTTCAAAGAAAAAATTAAGATCCGTAGATTTCGTTTAGGGATAGTTTCTATACGATCCGAGGAGTGTTGAATCCGGGATGACCTTCACAAAAAATTCATATAAACGAAATTCAATTTTCGATATACTCTGCTGGTTTTGGATATCGCTTTTCCATCTCAATCACCGGATTTTCAGTTGTAGGAATTCAAATGGTCAATAACCAACGGCACTCTGTGTCCGTAGCTGGTTTTACTTTGGTTGAATTGTTAACCGTGATTGCCATTATCGGCATTTTGGTTGGGATGATCTTTCCGGCGGTTGCTGCGGTTCGCAATGCTGCGAGAGCCAATTCATGCTTAAACAACATTCGCCAGATTCAGATGGCAGTGCTTAACTATGAATCGGCCCATCGTCATCTTCCAACGGCAGGCGCGGAATGGCATTGGTTGGACATAAATGCGAGCGAGTACCCGAAATCCTTCAGTAATCCCGTTGCCGGAAGTTTTCTGACGAGCATCCTGCCGTATATGAACCAACGGGGGCCGTCCGAGCGTCTCATTGAAGAACTAGTCAGCTCCCCTGAAGAAAGCCTCGCCGAACGATTGGAGGAGTTGTCGGATTACGATATTCCTACATTTCACTGCCCGGCTAGTAACCCGTCGTTTCGCCTGACCAATTCCGAAGTCGTGATCGGCTCAGATCGTCACAGTGGTGAATACACGAGTCATTATTACGGCATTGCGGGCCCGATTGGCCAAGGGCGTTCGCTCGATAATCCACCACGCATTTACCCAACGGACTCGACAAACTATGCGGAACTTATGTTTGATGCTTCCGGGGCTGCTGGCGTCGGCGCGGGAACAGCACCCTCTGGTGGACGTGTTTCCCTGGAAGGCGTCTATGCTCCCAACTTGCAAGGTACGTTCTCGGGTAGACTGGCGATCGATTCAGAAGATATCCTGGATGGAACTTCTAACACGTTAGCCATTGGCGAAATCGCGCGATCAAAGGGTAGTAAAGGTATCGATGACCCGATTCTCGTTGGCTGGGCATTTGGTGCTTTATATAGCGGGACTATCGAGGATCCACGACTAAGAAACACTTATTCGTCTAAGTCGTTAGTGCATCGAATTAACATCGTTGGAACTTCGACAGATCCGGTCAACGATAAAGTCAACGAGACACCATTCACCAGCAACCATGGTGCAGGAGCGCAATTTGCCCTCGCGGATGGTTCCGTCCGATTTATAACCGAGTCGGTCAACGTCGATATTCTAAAGATTTGGACGACAACCAACGTGCGGGAAAAAACTTCCACCGACGACTTGTCGGGCACGTAATCACGCGGTCGCTCGTTTAACGATTTGGGCGCAGGTTTTCTAGCGAGTCTAGTTCATAGGAACAGGCGCCAAATTCATTAGATTTTAGAAACCGCGCGGCTTTTTCGATTTTGCGCCTGACGATCCGTTTGGTATCGTCTGCCAAAGTATTGTTTTCCAGAAGCTGTTTAAACCCCTGTAGCCGCAGCAAGCAGTTGTTTTTCTTGAGCTCGCATTCTGTTTCGATCGGATGGACAACGATCGGATCAAAATGACTGCTGTCGTTGAGTGAGGACTGGTTCACGATTGGATTGATAAGGATTTAGAGGAAGATTCATAATTTTGTTTAGAAATTGTTAATATCTGCTCTAAGAATCGTAGAAACTCGATCCATTCCTTCGTAAATTCTATCCAACGACCTGTCAAAATTGAACAATTTCTAACGTGAACGGAAAATACGGCCCAATGAGTTTAAATGGTTCATTTTCGATGATGTTGTCTAAACTGAAACGTGGCGACGAATCGGCCGTACGAGAGGTTTGGGACCGGTTTTTTGAGCCGCTGCAAAAACTGGCCTTGGAGCGTGTCAACGCCCAAGATCGAAAAACTCGAGACGAGGAAGACCTGGCCCTGAGCGCCATCAACGCGTTTCAACATTGCGTTCGAAACGGCAGGTATGAGAGTATTGACGATCGTAACGACGTATGGCATCTCCTCGTCACGATCGTCGAACGAAAAGCGATCGACCATGTCAGACGCGAACATGCTCAAAAACGGGGCGCTGGGAATGTGCATGGCGATAGCTTTTCCGCAGGTCTGAACCACTTTGCGGAAATTGGATTGAATCACGAACAGCGCGTCGATTTCTTAGATGAGTTGCATTCCGTCATGGCTCGTTTAGACGACCCATCTCTAATCAAAGTTGTGAATGCGAAAATCCAAGGTTTTACCAATGCCGAAATCGCCGAGGAAATTGGTCGCAGCGTCTCGTCGGTAGAACGCAAATTGCGACTCGCTCGACAAATCTGGACTGAGGCCTACGCCCCCGATGATCAGTGATTCTCACCAACCCTCGGATTCGAAAGATGTAGAAGTTCGCCGTGTCGTTGACCGATTATGCGATGAGATCGAAACGCAGTGGGCCAGCGGACAGGCTCCCGACACGGTAACCATTGCCAACGATTTAGATCGTGACACCGCAATTTGTTTTTTGCAGGAGATCATTCCGTTAGAGTTCAGTCTGCAGGATTTGTCGATCCACAATTTGCGCAGTCGATATGAGCGTCTGTTGCCGGGGTATCGCGCAACGCTCGACCGTATTTTTGATGAAATGCAAGATCATGTTGCCACACACTTGACCGACATGTCGACCCGCTTAGTGAATCGATCGAAAACGTTGTCCGTGCAGGATTTTGTGGGCAAGAAAATCGGGCCGTATTTGATCGAAAAACGTCTCGGTGGCGGCGGGTTCGGTGTGGTTTACTTGTCTCGCGATCCGTACCTGCCACGTGATGTCGTAATCAAAGTTCCAATCCTAGGAAAAATTGCCGATCGAACCGAAGTCGAATCTTTTCTGGACGAGGCGCGCAACGCAGTTCTATTAGATCACCCCAATATTCTAAAAGTGCTTCATGTTGGTGTTGATTCTGGAATGCCCTACATTGTTCAAGAATATATCGAAGGCGGAGACCTAAGTCGGGCTTTGCAAAAACAGGCTTTTGAAGTCAAAAAATCGGTTGAGTTTACTGCCAAAATCGCCGAAGCGATCGGTTGTGCTCACGAAGCCAACCTCATTCACCGAGATTTAAAACCCGCCAATATTCTGATTAATAAAAACGAGGAACCCGTCATCGCTGATTTCGGGCTGTCGCTTCACAAACCTCAAATTCGAGGTCGGCAAGGCGATACGGTCGGGACGATTCGCTTTATGTCTCCTGAACAAGTTCGAGGTGAAGCCCATCGATTGGACGGGCGCACCGACATTTGGTCGGTCGGGGTAATTTTGTATTTTATGTTGACCGAAAAGTACCCCTTCGATGGTGACGATTTCGAACAAATCAGCAATGCGATTGTATTCCAACGCCCGATTTCATTGCGCGACATCAATCGCCATATCAGCCCTGAATTGGAACGCGTTTGCTTGCGGTGCTTGGCGCCACGGGTAAAGGAACGTTACTCGACTGCCTTCGATCTGGCTAAAGATTTAAACTCGTGTTTACAACCGGCGCCGAATTCGTTGCGACAACATGCAGCGAAAACCGAAACGCCGCGTTTGGTGGCAAAAGGCCTGTCGGCTTTTGAGTGCACGGACCACGAGTCATTTCTGGACCTGTTGCCTGGTGTAAAGAATCAACATGGTATCCCCGAGAGCTTATGTTTTTGGAAGGATCGCATTGAAGATCCAGATCGCGGGATGATGGTCGGTTTGCTATTTGGTCCCAGTGGTTGCGGCAAATCGTCTATTTTGAAAGCTGGTCTGTTGCCGCTGCTAGACCCCAGCATCATTGTCTTGAATATCGAATCCACTCAAGACGATACTGAAGTGCGATTGTTGAAGGCATTACGCCACGCTATCCCTTTGTTGCCGACAGATTTGTCGTTGCCTCAAGCGTTTTTCGAAATTCGAAATGGCAACTTCTTGCCCTCGTACCAGCGCATTTTGGTCGTATTCGATCAGTTTGAACAATGGCTGCATGCAAACATTGTCGACGAGCATTCTCAACTGATTCATGCTTTGCGCCAAAGTGATGGCAAACGATTGCAAACTTTGGTTTTAGTTCGAGATGATTTTTGGTTGGGCGTTTCTCGCTTTTTCCAACAATTGGAACTCGATTTGGTCGAACGAGAAAACTTCGCCACGATAGACTTGTTCAGCCGCCAACATGCTCGAAACGTACTAATCAAATTTGGTCAGTCGTATGGTTGCTTGCCATTGAATTCAACCGATTTCTCAGATTCGCAAAATCTGTTTCTCGATAAAGCGATTGACATTTTGGCCGAAAACGACTCGGTAAAGTGTATTCAGGTCGCGCTGTTCGCGCAAATCTTTAAACAAAAACCATGGGAAATTGAAACCCTTAAGAGATTCGGCAGCGCCAAACATGTTGGAATCGAGTTTCTTGAACAAACACTCGGCGAATCTACAAGTAACCCGAAGTATCGCTTTCATCGAGAACCCATGATTGCCGTCTTGGAAGCGCTGCTCCCAAGTGCCGGTGTCGATATCAAAGGAAAATTCCAATCCAAACAAGAGTTGGCCGACGCGACTGGGTTAACGAACGACGGTGACACTTTTGAAACCGTCATCGTTATGCTCGACAACGAACTGCGTTTGATTACTCCCACCGAACCCGATGCCGGCACGTCCAATTCAGATACGAATGCGTCTTTTTACCAGTTAACGCACGACTACCTGGTCCCGTCGATTCGCGAATGGATAGAGACCATCAGGGGACAATCGATCCAGGGTCGTTCCTTGATGAAATTGACTGAATTATCAGAGCGTTGGCGGCATACCAAGGACCGACGTTTCTTGCCCGGGCTCTTGGAATTCATGTCGATGGTTTGGCACGTTCCAAGACGACAGGTTTCTCAAAACGGTCGGGAATTGTTAAACCGGGCGGCTTGGTTTTACGGCAGTAGAATTTTTTTGGTAATTGGTCTTGTGTGCTTGGCCATAGGGTTGGTAGTTCGCCAACATCGCCAAGCAATGGCTTCTCAATTGATCAATGCCAAGCCGGCCGAGCTCGCTGTTTTGGTTGACGACATCACGATGGCCAAAAAGTCTTATGCCGGGATAATTCGACGACGCATGGCCGACAATGAATTCGATTTAGGAAAAATCGAACGTGCCAGAATCTTGTTGGCAATGTTGGGGCAAGCCGGCGATAACGATATCCGTGACTTGGTCGATTCGATTTCGGGAATCGACGCCGATGAAAGTCAAAACTTGTTTCAAGGCTTGGCGAATCATGCCTTGTTGACACGCCCTTTAATTCGCGAAAAACTTGCAAACAACGAAAAGCTTGCGGAAAGATTGCGGCTGAGCATCTTCGCGATGTTTTTGGACCCCGCAAAGCCAATTGATTTGCTGCATGTAGATTTCGATCCCACCAGCCGATCTGAACTCATTTACGAGTTCCGGGAATGGCATGGGGACTTGTCACTTTGCCTCGATCTTTTGAGTTCCAACCGTACTGACGAAGAACTTTATGGGCTGTGTCTAATGCTCGGCCAGTTGTCAAAACACGAATTCGACGCTGTGACTTATGGGAAACTGTTGGCCCAAATTAATACACTGTATTGCGATTCGGAAAGCTCAGCGGTCCATGGTGCCGCGGGTTGGGTACTTAAGCAATGGAATGAAGCCTTGCCAGCATTGCCCTGGCACGACCTGAAAGATGAGCCGCAATGGTGGGTCAACGAACTCGGCATGACGATGGTGCGAATTGAACCGGGAATTGTTCCCAATCAGCGACAATTCCTACCGATTCATTTGCGTGACGAAATTCATGAACCGTTTTACATCGGTGCCAAGGAAGTCACCCATCAGTTGTTTGCTCAATTCCTATCTGACACCAGTGCCGATCGCCCAACGAATCTTCTATTGCCAAAAAATTCGAACCCCGATCAGGCGGTTTGCGGATTGGCGATCGAAGATGCCGTACAATTCTGTAATTGGCTTTCCATACGTTCTGGACTGGTGCCTGCTTACCAAGACTGTGGCGAAGATCTTGAATTTAAAAGGGCTCGAATCGACGGCAACTATCGGTCTGCTGAAAACGTGACCGATGTGTTGCCCAAGATTTCCTATTGGAGGTTACAGATAGATGCCGACGGCTACCGATTGCCAACGCGCCAAGAATGGGAAATGACGGCTCGCGCTAACCGGTTTGACTCTGTGTCCTACTTTTGCCGAGATCTCTATTTTCGCGGCTACGAAAATTATGTTTGGTGTTCTGCCAACAGCGAAAATCGCATTCACTCGGTTGGATCCAAGTTCCCCAACCCAATCGGTGTATTTGATATTTTGGGGAATGCTGGCGAATATTCGTGCTACCATCCCAGCCGAAAGTTTGAGACGACAAAACGTAGTAATTTGATTTATTTATGGTTGTATGGTGGCGATTTCACTCTCAACACGAATTCGTGCCAGATTTTCGAACCAAGCGTTGCTACCTATGGTCGGATCCCGGTTTACAACGGGGTCCGCAAACGGGCTGCCGGATTTCGAGTCGTCCGTCCCGTTCGTAACTGATCGAAAGCAATGCCCCCTGAAGAGACATCGCTTTTCGACGTTTTAAATTGGGCTACGGACTTGTTCCGCCTAAACCACATGGTCCCTCTCCCCTCAAGCATTCTTGGACACATTGCCCGAAATCGTAGTTTGACACGCTAGCGCAACATGCTTTGCAGGCATTTTCGGTCGGCGTCTGTCCAAATGGAATGGGCGTCGGAGTGGGAACCTGGCCGCCTGGTGTAATCGAAGGAAAGACATTATTTGGACAACTCGAAACAGGCGCAATTGGGCAACAAGTTTGAACGCGAGCGCAGGGGCTCACGGGAGGGCAGTAATTTACTGGTCGGCAAGGTTGACAAACAGGATGGCAACATCGTTGACAACACGGATGGCAATGTTGAAATCTCGACTGGCAGCACGTCACAGTTCGGGAGTGACACGGTAAACATGCAGTCGGCTGACAACATCTGGTTCGGTACCTTGAAAATAATTGGCCAAAACAGTCGTTGGCCACCAGCCCGATACCCAATACTGTCAAGACAAATGCTATCGCAGCAGATCTTGTTGTCATGTTAGTTCTCCAGATTGTTGAAACAGAAACGGTTTTTTTAGATCGTTGATGCAACAACTTATTAATTTAATTTTGCAATGTCCAGTAAATTTTTGATGGTTTCTCAATACCAACTTTCTTTGCAAATAGAGAAAAATCTTGACGGCTCGGTTCGCGCAACTTCGTTTCAAATGTGGATGTTTTTGCGTTTACGAAAAAACCCTGTTAAACGAATCGTCGTTCAACAGGGTTTTTAATCGGTTCGACACTTTCAATTTAACGCGTTGCAAACGACGTTGCTGAATCTTGAATAATGTCTGTTGCCGACGGTCGACGTTTGCGATTCTTTGAATCATTCGCCAACTGGATGTCGCCTGCCAGTTCGAATTTTCCGGTTACTGGTCCATCACCATACGACGGTCGAGTCGAATACTGTACTTGAAAACCTCCGGATGCCCCAGCGTAGATTCCGGTTCCTCCAAGAACAGAATAAGAACCGTCGAAGTGTTGAACCGCCAGCCCATACTGGTTATCGATTTCTACTCGAATTTGTGCATCGAATTCAGTGTACAATTGGCCATCGGGAGTTTGGATCATGTGCACAGGACGACCCAATCGAATGTTCGTCCCCGATGTCGCTGCAAAGGAAACTACAGTCTGTTTGGGATTGGAATCGTCAATCGTCGGCGAACAAGTAGGACGAATGGAACCCGTATGCGTCTTGAAATGAGTTGCTGTTTTCGATCCCAGCGATGTCATGGTGTACGGAACGGTTTGTCCCAAAGCAGCTTCCAGGCTGGATAGCTCGACAATTCCGGATTGCGTCGTGTTGCCGGGTACCGACAATCGGCCTTCGAATTCCATTTTGAATTGGTCGAGATTGCCGGACATTGAACCCTTCAGAGGTGCCGATCCTTTCGCTGTAACAAAGCGGCCGGTACCACCGTTGGCTTCAATCCTGCCAGCTATCAAGTACGGCATTGTCTGGTTTTCGGTGATTTCAATTCGACCGTGATAACTAACAAACACCAGATCGCCTTGTTGGGTAACCCAAGTGGCTTGACCTTCCAAAGACAAGTCTGCTCCCAGCCAGTGTTGTCCCAAAGAAGTGAAATTGCCGATTTGTCCGCCGCCCCAACCGGACATTTCTGTGTACAGTCCAGGGGATTCGATTAGTTGAGCGGTCGTTCCGACTGCGTTTCCGCGCCAATTGATTTCTCCGGCTGAGGTAGGTTTGGCTATTGCGATGGTCAAAGCAAGAACAAAAATCAAATATGTTGTCTTCACGTTTGTCTCCATTGAGTTGAGCTTGGTTGCGACCAAAGTTTGTCAGTCGCTGCTATTTGGAAACCACTAAAGGCGGCAAGAAGGGGACAACTATTTTGAAAATTTTCTGGCAACGGCGGATTTACTTGTAAAGGTTAGGGCGTGCGATTTCTACTCGCTATTCGGTTGCTGGGATGTCAACCAAATCTGTCGGATGAGCGATAGCTTTCGTTTGACCCAACGGTCACTTTTCTCAAAAGTTTCCGCGATTTCGTTGAGTGTTCGTCCTTCCATCCGCAACGTGACGATTTCTTGCAAAGTTTCGTCGTCCAAAATTCGCATGAAGTGCTCATGCTCGTCACGAAAAACAGCGACTTCGAAAGGGGTCATCTCTGTCACCGCTTGTGTCCCCAATCTTTCGTTCTTTTCTTCTGGCTTAGTCAACACGCTCTCGCCGTGAACTCGCCCGCCACCACGTTTCTGCGCATGCTCGTACCGCAGGTGGTTCTCAGTCTTGCTGCGCACCAAATGGGAAAGAAACCGCCAGAACTCATCAGAGCTAATCAATTGGTGTTCGCTGAACTCTTGGTTCTCCGCCTTTTTCCACAAGCTTTCAAAGACACTTGCAGCGATGTCTTCGGAACCGGTGCCTCGCAGCCGTCGTGAATTTATCCTGCGCCGAGCTGCCCGAATCACCCGGTCAAAATATCTTGCAAACAACCTTTCTGCCGCTGGCTTATCCCCCCGTTTTACGTGATGCAACAGCTCTGTGTCGGAATTGGGCTTATTCGGTTCAGTCATCTCTAACTCTCTTAGGATTGGCAACAAACGTATTTGTTGGCAGACAGCAACGTCTCGGCGCATAGTAATAAACGCAAAATTGTTTGCGAGCCCTTTAAGCTCGGCCGCTCGTTCTCGATGAAAATCTCAATTTGCCATCTAAACTTGCTTGGCCAAGGATAGAGTTTACGATGATCAATCAGGATCTAATGAGTGAGTGGCAATGAACAACGAATCTTATGATTCGAATCGTAAAAAGATAGAAATCCGGCGAGCCATCGACAAACTTTGCGATGAAATTGAGTCTCGTTGGTCAACCGGCGAATCCGTTGAAGTCGCAATCATCTTGCGTGATTTGGACGACGATGCGCGGCCCGTTTTTCTGAAAGAACTGTTGGCGTTGGATTTGGACATCAACGGTCGTGATTTGAACAGCTTGGAACAAGATTACTTGAACAAGATCCCTGATTTTCGTCATCTCGTTGAGCAGATCTTTGCGGATTTCAGGCAGCGAGACGAATTGGAAGTGACCAGAGGATCGACTCGGTTAGTCATCGAAGACGACTGTTTGGACCAGCCGATTGATTTTGTCGGCAAGAAAATTGGGGACTACTTCGTCGAAGAGAAATTGGGTGGCGGGGGATTTGGCGTTGTCTACCTGGGTCGAGATGAGTATTTGCCTCGCCGTGTCGTAATCAAAATTCCGATTTTGGGTCGGCAAGGGCGGAAGAGCGACATTGATTTTTTTATGGATGAAGCCAGAAATGCTTCCCTGTTGAATCACCCCAATATTTTGAAAGTCTTGCATGTCGGATTAGATTCCAAGTTGCCGTACATCGTGCAAGAGTTTTTTGAAGGCGGCGACCTTCGCCATGCGCTTCTGAACAATCGTTTTGGTGTTTCCAAGACCGTCGACTTTATTGCCAAAGTTGCATCGGCAATCGGTTACGCTCATGAAAACCGTATCATTCACCGAGATCTCAAGCCGGCCAATATTTTGATTGACCAAAACGGCGATCCCGTAATCGCTGATTTTGGATTGTCGCTTTATGAACCCCAATTGCGCGGCAAAGAAGGAGAAATGGTCGGCACGATTCGGTTTATGTCGCCGGAACAAGTTCGGGGAGAAGCCCATCGGCTGGACGGTCGAACCGACATCTGGTCCATCGGTGTTATCTTGTATTTGATGCTGGTCGACAACTATCCTTTCGATGGACAATCGGTCAAACAAATCAGTGAAGCGATTCTTTTTGGGCGACCTTGCCCGTTGCGGCAACTTAACAAAGACATCCCCCCCGAACTGGAACGAATTTGTTTGAAATCCCTGTCTGTTCTCGTTAACGATCGTTACTCGACGGCGTTTGATTTAGCCGACGACTTGCGGAACCTGATGCGTAGTCCCGTTGCCGTTCCAACACAACCGAGCGCCTCCGATCCACTTGAATCGCCGCCCGAGCGGTTAGCGGCGCCCGAGCGGTTAGCGGCGCCGGAAAAGAAAAGACTCATTCCCAAAGGCCTAGCTGCGTTTGACCAAAGTGATTGCGATTTTTTCTTGGAGCTGTTACCGGGACCGAAAGACCGCAATGGCTTACCCGACAATATTCGATTCTGGAAAGATCGGATTGAGAATCCGGCGTTATCAAATCCTGTCAGCTTGCTTTTCGGCCCGAGCGGTTGCGGTAAGTCCTCGCTGGTAAACGCGGGACTGATTCCGTTGCTTGATACAAATATTGTCGTTGTTAATGTCGAATCCAGCCCGCGGGACACGGAAGTTCGCTTTTTGAAGGCCTTGCGGAATCAGGTGCCTTCCATTCCCAATCATTTGTCGTTGCCCGATTTGATTGCCGAAATTCGGCGTGGCAAATACTTGCCCGCACACCGACGTATTTTTGTGGTGTTTGATCAATTTGAACAATGGTTGCATGCCAATGTTATCGACGAACACTCCCAACTGATCCACGCTTTGCGTCAATGCGATGGTAGCCGAGTCCAAGCACTGATCTTGGCCCGTGAGGATTTTTGGATGGCAATCACTCGGTTTTTCAAACAATTGGAGATCGAGTTGGTCGAACGACAGAATTTTGCCAGCGTGGATTTGTTCAACAAGCGTCACGCCAAAGAGGTGCTGACCAAGTATGGACAGGCTTACGGCAATCTTCCTGATGATGAAATAGAGATTTCCCGGTCGGCGAACCACTTTCTGGATTGGGCCGTGGATCTATTGGCGGAGAAAGATGCGGTGATTTGCGTCCGCTCCGCACTGTTTGCCGAGACAGTGAAAAACAAGACTTGGGACTCCGAAACGATTAAACAAATTGGAAACTCCAAAAATATTGGCGTCTCTTTCCTGGAACAAGCCCTTGGGGATCAAGCGAAAAACCCAAAATACAAGTTCTATGGCCAGCAGTTGATTGGCGTTTTGGAACATTTGTTGCCGAGCCCCGGTGTGCTGATAAAAGGAAGCCTCAAATCTAAATCAAGTTTGGCGAGTTCCGTCAAACTTTCGGAACATGGCGATGACTTTGCTTCAGTCATTGAGATATTGGACACCGAGCTAAGATTGATCACGCCCACTGAACCAGACCGCGGTATTCAGCAGGCAGAGGGTTCTGAATTTTATCAATTGGCTCACGATTATTTGGTTCCAGCAATACGCGAATGGTTGCACCTACAAAAAAGTCGTACGCTCGCCGGACGATCTCATCAGCGACTACAAGAACTCGCCGTTGCCTGGATCGAAAATAAAGAAACCAGGTATCTGCCCGGATTGTTTGAGTTTCTTTCTTTTAGCTGGAACGTACCAAAACGAAACCTAGGATCAAACGAAAAACAACTTCTTTCCCGAGCCTCGAAATACTTTGGTATTCGCATACTGATTGCATCTATCTTTTTCGGAATGTTCATTTTCACCTGGCATAATATCGTTGTCAGAGACTCGTCAAGTGTCGTTGCAGGATTTCTAAGGTGCAATCCTGAAAGTATCCCTGAATATTTGGAAATGATGGAACGAAGTCCGGTCAGGTTTGGGCAGTTATTGAATGATCAAGTATTACAATCTGATGATGATGGCAAACAGCGTTCACTGATCGGTATCGCCGCATTGGAGCAAGCGACAAACGAGCAAATTGATGATTTGGTTCAGTCTACCCAATCCATTTCACCAAGCGAGAGTTCTCACTTTATCAATGCGTTATCAAATTATCGAGATCAAGTCATTCCGTTGGTCGACACAAGACTTCCGCTCATTCGCGATGCATCGTTAAGATCCAAATTATCTACCATACGGATGTTTTTAAAACCCGAGGATTTGTTGCCAGGCACGTTTGAGTTCACGTCGGATCCAACAAATCGAACCGATTTAATCCATCGTTTTTCTAAATGGCGTTCGGATTTAAATCCGTTACTTAAAGTGTTTTTAGAAAACGAATTTGACGCCCCGACAACTTCAGGAATTTATCAGTGTCTTGGGGGAATTCGTCCGTCCAAAATTGATGACGTAGGCTTTTCCGCAATCAAGCAAAAAGCGATGCGAGATCTTAATTCTTCCAAATCAGCTTTAGTTCACTCTTCGTGTGAGTGGCTGCTCAGGAAATGGCAAGTTCCCTTTGAAATAACCAAATCTAAATTGCCCGTTGAGGGGCAACAGTGGTGGTTCGATGGCAATTTGACTTTTGTACACATTGATGCCGGACAAATGTCGATCGGCGAAAAAAAAATAAATGTCGAGAGGCCCTATTTCATTGCTACAACCGAAGTAACGGCGGGTTTATTTCAGCAGTTTTATTTGGAAAGGAAACTTTATAAAGACGCTAATTCTTGGGTGTTCAATAATGCTCGGTATGTTTCAAAGAATTGCGCCGTTGACAATATCACCTATGAGGAGGCCGTTCAGTTTTGCAACTGGATGTCTTCCAAGGCGGGTTTAAAAAACTGCTATGAACCTACCGACAATATGATCAATGTTGACCAATTGGGTCTCGAAATTCCTATCGGTCCAGTAAGGGAATGGAAACTCAGCAACAACTGCAACGGTTTTCGATTACCAACTCGCGTTGAGTGGGAATACGCCGCCAGAGCAGGGCGTTTTTCTCAAGACAATTTTTTTCACACAAACCCTTATAGTGAAGCTGCGATGTCGTACTTTTGGAACCGTTTTAACTCGGTAAAAAACCGCGTTTATTTGATTCAAGATGTGGGTGTGACTCTTCCAAACCGTTTGGGTCTATTCGATGTTTTGGGCAACGTTGCAGAAATGTACCAACCCAGTGAACCCATTGACGAAAATTCATTCATTCACGGATTAGGCGGTGGTTCGGATATTAGCCCAGATTCTTGCAAATTCAATCATTTGTCCGTTACTCGTTTGGGCCGACGTGTGAAGTACCTCGGCTTTCGAATCGTTTATGAAATAGATAGCCCCAATTAAGGGGCCTGTTTTGTTAAATTAACGGCATCGTCGAAATCTAAACAATCGAGGGCGAGTCGGACGGCATCTCGAACTGTAATTACAACTATTAGGACTCGAACAACAGCTTGTCGGTACATAATTGTCATGGAAATAGGCGCTGTTCTGACCACATGGTCCCGTTGCGAATCGACATTGCCAAACGCAGTTGTTGTAGCTTAATGAATTCGCATCGCCGTAGATATCTCGACAACAATTTTGGCAATCCTCTTGTGAATGCACGGCCCCACAAGTTGGACACACTCGTCGAAAACCCCGATCTCTAATTCGAAATCTTCTTCCGGCTGGATAACATTGGACGTGTGGCTGGGGGCAACATTGGACTTGAGGCTGTGGACAACATTGCATTGCCGGTTGAGGACAACATTGCATTTGCATTGGGGGGCAACATTGCATTTGGGGTTGAGGACAGCACTGTACCGGAGCGCAGTATTGTGCCGATACGTTTGCCTCGAATGAAACAGCGATGGCCATCAAAATCACCGCTCTCAAAGAGATAGTTCGTTTAGACATGGCAGATCTCCAAAGGTGTAAAAAACGATTCGAAAAATGTACACCATCTTTAGGGTGCACAGGCCACAGGCCACAGGCTATTTCAAATCATCTGCATGTCTAGACAATCGAGGTGTTAAATTATTATTTTTAACACTGCCAATGTTTTTCGCGAATTGATGACGGTTTTTAAGGCGAATTTGCGTTTCACGATTTTTGATCTGAATATGGCTACAGCCCCAAAATCACACATCGAGATTTTTGACTTCCAGCGCGTATTTTTCGATAAATTCGCGTCGCGGTTCGACCTTATCGCCCATTAAAATCCGGAACATGTCATCCGCGTCGGCGGCGTTGCTCATTTTTACTTGAATCAGCGTACGATTTTCTGGATCGAGAGTGGTCTCTCGCAATTCTTCGGCATTCATTTCGCCCAGGCCTTTAAATCGCGTCACCGTCATTCCTTTTTCACCGGCTGCTCGAATCGTACCCGGCAGCGCTCGTAGGTCTTCAATCGGAAATTCCGTTTCTCCTCGCCGAATCAGGAATCGAGGTAGCTGCATTCCGGTTCGCTCTACCGCCAACAAGGACTCAACATCGAATCCCATTTCTGTCAGACTTTGCAGACCCGAGTTAATCGTTTTGACTTCGTGAAATTCAACGATTTGCAACACCGGTTTTGACGAGCCATTTTGATCGGATGATTCATCGTCGCCCGTTTCGACTGTCAATTCATCGCCAAGTTTCTCTTCTTGTTCTTTCAGGTAGTCATCCAATTCCTTGCGGGTCGTGAACCAGTGCTCCTGCGTTCCGTGGAAAACATGAAAAACGGGGAGGCGCCCTGTCTCCAAATTGCGACGCTCTGAATGAGTTCGCAAGTTGATTCCACGACGTTCCAACGCAGTGATGGCTTCTTCCATACCACTCAATGTTCGGCAAAGTTTTTCCATATCTTTGCCGTCGACTTTTTGGCCTTCTTCCGTTTCCAATACGGCGCCTTCAAGGCCGCGTTCCATCAATTGCCGCTTCATCTCGTCATCCGATTGAACGTAGTACGTATCTTTTTTGTGTTTCACTCGGAACAGCGGCGGTTGAGCGACGTAGATTTTTCCAGCATCAATCAACTGGTACATTTGCCGATAAAAGAAACACAGCAGCAAGGTGCGAATGTGCGAACCATCCACATCGGCATCGGTCATGATAATGATTTTGTCGTATCGGCGTTTTGATATATCCTGATCTTCGCCAATGCCAACGCGTACTGCCGAAATAATGCTTTGTACTTCTTCGTTGGCTAGTACTTTGTCCTCACGAGCTTTGTATGCATTGATAATCTTACCGCGAAGCGGGAGGATCGCTTGAAATTCTTTCAGTCGTCCGCCTTCGGCACTGCCGCCGGCAGAATCACCTTCCACCAGATACAATTCGCATTTTTCGACGTCACTGCTGAGGCAATCTCGCAATTTTCCCGGCAAGCCACCTCCACCTAAAACAGATTTTCTACGAACTTGCTCGCGAGCTTTTTTAGCGGCTTCCCTGGCTTCCGCCGCTTGAACTCCCTTTTTGATAATGATCTTGGCGACTTTGGGATTTTCTTCGAGATACGTCTTCAGAAATTCACCCATGTTCGAGCTAACAATGCCTTCGACTTCATTGTTGCCCAGTTTTGTTTTGGTTTGACCTTCGAACTGTGGCTCTGGGACTTTCAATGAAATGATTGCGGTCAATCCCTCGCGGAAATCTTCTCCGGTAACGGCCACTTTTCCGAACGCATTGTTCTTTTTGCCGTAACTGTTTAACGCTCGAGTCAATGCCGTACGGAATCCTGAAACGTGGGTACCGCCTTCGTGAGTGTGAATATTGTTCACATAAGAATGGACGTTTTCGGTGATATCCGTCGAATATTGCATGGCAATTTCAAAACCTACACCATCTTGGTCGCCAGTGGTATAAATCACTTCCGAATGCAGAGCATCGCTCGAGCGATTGATATGTTCGACATATTCGATAATCCCTCGCTCATAATAAAACTCATCTCCTTCACCATTGCGTTCGTCTTTGTAGATGATTCGAACACCGCTGTTCAAGAACGCTAATTCTTGGAGTCGCTTGTGCAAGATACTGTATTCGTACTTCGTGGTTTGAAAAATCTGGGCGTCGGGCTTGAACGTAGTTTTTGTTCCGACGTGATCGGTTTTACCCACGCGATTGACAGGACCCGTTGGCACACCCCGTTCGTAACTCTGTTGGTGAATGTTGCCTTCTCGATGGACTTCGACTTCGCACCATTCTGATAGAAAGTTGACTACTGTAACCCCGACACCGTGCAAACCGCCCGATGTTTGGTAAGCACCTTTTTCAAATTTTCCTCCGAACTTTAAGAACGTCATGACGCCCTCAAGCGTGGTGATCTCGCGATCTTCTTGTTCAGTCAATTGGTCGTGGATATCTACGGGTATTCCGCGACCGTCATCTTGCGTTGTTATCGAACCATCATTATTGATCGTTACATTGATTTTGGTTGCGAAGCCTGCCATTGCTTCGTCAATCGAGTTATCCACGACTTCGTAGACCAGATGGTGCAGCCCTCGGCCGGTCGTATCGCCGATATACATACTGGGTCGCTCCCGAACGTGTTCCAGGTCGGACAATCGTTGGAGATCTTCTCCTTGGTATTCTGCTTTAGGCTGATTTTTTGCCATGGATTAGTCCATTCTTCCTATCCGAAACCGAATATCTTTGATTTCTCCGGTTCGCATTTCTTGGTTAAGTTTTTCGATGTATTGGTGCTTATTGAATCCTAGGATCTGCATCAAACTTGAATTGGTAACGATGATTTCAAGGATGTTACGGCGAAGATTACCAAGCTTGGTTTGATTGGCTATATCCATGCCGACAACGCTATCCCAAACGTTTTGCAACTGATGGTTCGATTTTTCTACTGCGATCCCTCGTCGTGCTATAACGTTATTGATTACATCTCGAGCTTGTTTTGGTTTGCGATTATAAACTCGCCGTTGTTGGTTCAGTTCATCCGCATTTCTGAAATCCAATTCTGCTTCTGATTTCTCTTCGGATACCATCTCTAAGCTCGTCGATGCGATTAGCGTCGTTCCTTCGACAGTGGCATAATCACGTAGCCATAATTGTCATCCGTTTGGCAAAACGCGGCTTGCTCACCGTTTTCAATGTCAAATGTAAAGGTTTTGTCTGGTTGAAGCACCTTCAAAAAATCGGCGACATAGCGGTGGTCCAACGTGATCGTCAATTCGTCACTTTCAAACGGTACGGGCATTTCGATCCGCGATTGTCCGACCTCGGCGGTCGTGTTGGTCATCACCAACGTGCCGTCTTTGAATGTAAAATCGATACCTCGACTCTCTTCACTGGCAACAATTGCTGCTTGTCGAAGCGCTGAATACATTGGCCCCACTGGTATATCGATTCGATTTGTTTCCTGGCGCGATGGCAATACGTCTCTCCACTTTGGAAAACGGCCTTCGACCAGTCGCGTATAAAATACGTTGCTCGATTCTTGGATCAACAGATCATTGGATCGTGGCGCCAATCGGACAGGCGTGTCCCCATCTGGGACCAACCGCTCAATCAGTTGCATCGCCCGCGATGGTACAATGGTTGTTGTGCTCTCGGCCACCGGATTACCGACTTTACTGATCGAGCCTTGCATGGTTGCCAAACGTCGACCGTCTGTACCGACGGCGATAATGTTGTCTTTTTCAAATTCCAAGAGCACTCCGCCTAAGGCATAGCGGCTACTTTCCGCGTCAGTGGCAAACAAAGTTCGCTTAATCATCTCTTTGAGGACCTGACCGGTCACTTCGAAATAATCGTTAGCCTCGAAACTAGATACTTCCGGAAACTCATCTGGATTGTGGGCCGACAACTCAAAACGACTGTTAGCACCCGTGACTTGGGTTTTTTCGGAGTCGGCTTCTATCGTCAACGACTCATCCGAAGACTCTCGCAAAATCAAGTTCAACCGCGCTACTGGAATTACTGCTATTCCTGGCGACTCTACGTCTACGTTGGGTACCTGAAGGCGAACTCCCAATTCCATATCCGTCGCAGTTAACACAGTTTCCGTTGCAGAAACATCCAGTTTGATGTTTTGCAAAATGGTTTTTGGGCTTCGCGTCGGTGCAACTGCCGAAGCGATTTGAAATACTCTCTGAAATGATTCTCGATTGACTTTGATCTTCACAAAGCGTCCTTATCTCTATTAAATGTTTTATTCTTAGTAGTTCTATTTATAGGGCAAAAAATTTGTCAATAACTCAAATTCAATCAAACGTAAATTCAAAAATAACATCAAGTTAAATTAATTCGATTAGTGTTGGTAACTGGTTTGTTGGTTGTTGAGTATTGTCAGTAACGAGATCAGATATGTTTGCGTTCAACACGACATAAAAAATTTGTTATCAATTTCGAAACGATTTCGACATTTTTACAGACTCAATTAACAGGTTGTTCACAGGTTAACTCCATATTCAGGAAACAGTGTTCCAATACGTTTTGTTTGATAGTCTCGACTGATTTTTCGAGTTCGAGATCGGAGTTTATGTTTTTTTGAATTCGACTTAACGCGTGCATAATCGTCGAGTGATCTCTGCCACCGATTGCTTGGCCAATATTAGAATAACTCATCTTTAGAAGCGTACGCAGCAGATAAACACATACGCCTCGCGCCAATACAACAGTCTGTTGCCGAGAGCTACTTTTTAAGTCTCTGACTTTCAATTTGAAAGAACTAGCTACCAAACTGAGGATGTTCTCAGTCGTGCTGGCATCAGATTTATTAGAGGACGACAAAAACTCTAATACCAATGGTAAATCAATCACTGCTGGCGAATCCCCGCGCGACGACCGAACCCAAATCGTAAACCAATGAAAAAACGACATGATTTTTGGGTAGGTCACCACAAACGTCGAAGCTAAATATTCAACGGTATCGTCGTCAATTTCCAGATTGGTAAGACTTGCTGATTGGCGAAACATCGTCTTGCGAGCAATAAAACCCGGGCGATTCACTTGCAAACATAAACCAGATGTAATCCTCGAAATCAGTCGAGGATCCAAACTCAATATTTCAGTATCGCTGGTGGTAAAAATAACGGGTACTTCTTGATTTTTGAGAATGTCAAGAAGCCCAACCAGTTCATTTTGAGCAGCCAGATATTGGGTAAGCCGCTGAATGTCGTCAATAAACACAGCAGCGGAGAATTTGAATAAATTACGAAACTCGGTTAACGAGTTCGTATCGAGAGCTGCATTAAACTTTCGACGAAATCCGTCGGCCGTCAGAGTAATCGTCCGTTGACTCTTTAGTTGGCCGAGTTTGGCAGTGACTGAAACGCCCAACGCCGTTTTTCCAGTGCCAGCAACGCCAAATAGAACTAACGGCCAGTCAGAACATTTAATGGATTCAGGGTTGGACAGGTATTTAACTAAGATGTTGTCTTTGTCGCCGATAAACCCACGGCCAAACGTCTGCCCAGAAAACTCGAAACTTTCACCACAGCAGTTCGCTGATTTGATTTCGGAGTACGGCACAAAAAATGACGAATTTTGCAAAGATTCAAGCATCCAAAGACGGTCAATAAACCAACAAAACAGGGTATCAAGACGAACCCAATAATATAGCGGTTTTCGATGCGTTCTGCGAGGTGTACCCGGCTGGTTTCAAAGACTTTTTAATCGCCGTAAGTTGTTATATATATTAATGATACGTTCGCATGCTAAATCAACTTCTGGGCGTGAAGTGAAAGCCGATAAACTGATCCGAACTGAGCTTTCAATGACCTCTTTATCCAATCCCATCGCGCCCAATACAGGGGACGGCTCACTTGAACCACTTGCACACGCCGATCCGGTAGAAATTCCAATTCCATTCAGATCACAAGCCAACAGGAATTCCTGCCGGTTGATCCCACGAAATGAAACATTGGACGTGTGGGGTACCCGGTGCGATTGGTCAGCATGAATCACAATATCACAGTTTTCATTCAGCGAACGTTCTAGCTCGTCTCTCAAAATCAACACGCGCTCGGCACGGCCAACCTGGTCATTGGTAAAATTTTCAAGCGATGCAAGTAATCCAGTAGGCAAACAAACATCTTCGGTTCCCGGTCGCATTCCCTGTTGCTGAAATCCACCAAACAATCGCGGGAAAAGGGATAAAGAATGCTTCAATACAAGCGCCCCAATTCCTTTCGGACCATGTAATTTGTGTGCCGTAAACGACAGCGCGTCGACGCCTAAATTGCCAAACGAAACCGGAATTTTACCCACGGCTTGAACGGCATCGGTGTGGATTAATGAGCCATACTTGCGGCATAGCTTGACGACCTCTTTAATTGGTTGAATAGCTCCAGTCTCGTGGTTAACCGTCATGATACTAGCCAATCGAGTGGGCGTTTGCAGCAATGTTTCTAAGTGCTGCAAATCAACCAGACCACTTTTATGGCAAATAACCCTTGCGACATCAAACCCGACGGTCGATAAATAATCCGCTATGGCTAGAACACTTGGGTGTTCAATCGACGAAACGATTATCCGATTGTTATCAGGCAACTTTCCGTAGGTATCATAAGCCAAGCCGCAAATAGCCAAATTATTACTTTCGGTGCCGCCACTGGTAAAAAAAAGTTGATCGCTTTGCATCCCTTGGTAGGTGGCACCGATAAGTCTCAAAATATCGCAGCGCAAAGATTCCAACCGTCGACGAGATCGTTGACCGGCCAGATGTTGGCTGGCCGGATTCAAATAACCGGCAAGCATACATTCGTTTACCTGCCGTGCCACATCGGGATCAATATTGGTTGTCGAGTTGTTGTCCAGATAAATAAAATTCATTCAATCAAATCGTCAGCGGCTTTTTTATCGGAACGGTACTTTTCCTCATCACCAAGGTTTTTGTAGCCGTTTGCACGACTCAAAAACGATTCGCGATTGGGTTCAATTTCGATAACTCGGGAATGCAAACGCACTGCGTCTTGATAATTTTGATCGCTCATAGCCTGATCAGCCTTCGCTTTCAAAGCAGCCACTGCTTTTTTCTTCAGTTCGTATTCAAATGTAGAAAGGTCGCTAGGCTGCAAAGACATCGCGTTTAACATCAGGTCCGACGCATCTAAATAGAGGGACTCCCGCGCCAAACCGGCAATAATGGGCCAAAATTCTACAGCGAGATTTGGGTATTTGCGATTCCATTGATCCCAAATGCTGATGTTAGTATCGTCAACTAGGTCCAAGTAGGCAGTCAGGTACTTGGCATCAAAATCTGGCGAGTCTTGATCCGATGTGTTATCCGAAATCAAGTGCCAAGCCTGATTGCCATTTGTTGTTTTTCCAAGAAAACCATCAGCAAATAGTGTTTGTTCAAATACGGGCGTGGTGTCATCGTATTTGATGCCCTGAACTACAATGCCGAAAAGTGGCATTTTGTTGTAATGGAATCGACGGCGCGTAAAATCATCGGGTGAAAATTCTTCACCAGAAATGTTGCCGAACCAAAATAGGAAAATGCCGAAAGGAATCGCGCATCCTGCTATTGCAAAAAGCGTCCAGCATCCGTTATACGATTTTTTGGCGGTCAAGTTTTTGGCCTTTATTATTCACGAAGTCATTATAAGAAAACCGATCGTTCAATAGCCACCAAATCATTCAATAGGTCTTTTGTAATTCGATATTAATGGGTCAAAACGCCAACCAAGCCGAACATCCAACGGCCCATTGGGATCCGGATCCGCATGCGCGTCGAAGGCGAATCGAAGCGGTCTTATTTATGGCTCGAGGACCCGTCTCGTCACGGAAA
The DNA here is from genome assembly GCA_965263475.1 of Mariniblastus sp. Lineage (GTDB taxonomy): Bacteria > Planctomycetota > Planctomycetia > Pirellulales > Pirellulaceae > Mariniblastus. Next base: position 2,833,833 of record OZ253677.1, on the reverse strand, counting down.
TTGAGCCAATTCGCTGGCCTAGAGGATGGAACTCAGGCGAGAACCATGGTATCGGAACTGAACCAACATTACGACCAAGTTGGACGGGCGTTTCAAGTCAAGCGAGTCGCCGGTGGGTATCAACTGCTGACGCGACCTCAGTTTTCGAAATGGCTGCGACAGTTAGAACATGTACCCTCGCCAAAGCGCCTGAGCCGGCCCGCTCTTGAGACCTTGACGGTTGTCGCATATCGACAACCCGTTATCAAAGCGGATATCGAAGCGATTCGAGGTGTGGCCAGCGGTGAAATGTTAAGACAACTGCTGGAAATGGGGTATATTCGGATTTTTGGGCGCAGCGAAGAGTTGGGGCGCCCTTTCTTGTACGCGACTTCCAAGGAATTTTTAAGGGATTTTGGAGTGAGCAATCAAGAGGAGCTGCCAGCTGCTGACGACTTGGTCGGTCAAGGGTTGCCGAATTGGCATAATTCCGATCAAATTTCAGACCAATCGAAAGTGTCAAAAGACCCCAACGATACGCCGTCGGAATCCAACAACTAGCTAGGAGACAATTTAGTGACCCATATTCTTCAGCCGTTGACCATGAACTTGCTTCATCCCGCTTGGTGCATTTCAAGTCTTCAGACTGAATCACTGGATGAACTCTTACAGACAAAAATATTCGCCTCCGACGACGAAGAGTATGAGGACGAAGAGTACGAGGACGGCGAAGAAGAGGAGTATGAAGACGACGAGGACGAAGAGTATGAAGAAGAAGACGACGAAGAGTATGAAGAAGACGACGAAGACTATGGCGAAGAGTACGACGACGAAGACTCAGAGTACGAAGACGATGTAGATGCCGACGAAGGTTTCGAGGAAGACGAATGGGAAGAAGTCGGCGACGAGGAAGAAGAAGATGACGACGCCGAGTGGGAAGACGATGAAGAAGGCTGGGGTGAAGATGAGGACGAAGACTGGGAAGAAGACGACGAAGACTGGGAAGAAGAAGATGACGAAGAGTGGGACTAACGAGTAGCAAATACCACTTACGAATACAAACAAAAACGAGCGTCTTGTCGGACGGGCCATTCCTGAACCGGCCATGACATCTGTTTTGGCGGCGTTACTGATGTTGACTTTGCCGCTCCGGAAAAGGCAGACATCCGTTTGATCAAACGGTGCCGCCGAACATCAGAATCAAAGCTTAGTCGCCAAGTTTGAACAGCTGTTTGATTGCATCGAACAGCTGATTCTTGTTTGCCGAATCAGATTCTTCTTTCAACGATTCGAGTGGCGGATGTAAAAGTTTGTTGGTCAGTCGATGAAACGCGGTTGCAATTTCATCACGTTGTTGCTCATCAATATCACTCAATTTGTTCATCAGGCGCCGAAGCTCTGCGTCCTTTACAGAATTGGCTTGCTGCTTTAGACGAGCAATCATTGGCCCATTGGAACGATGCACCAGCGTATTCATAAACAATTCCGCTTCCTGATCGATGATCTTTTTTGCTTTCGGCCAATAACTTTTCCGCGATTTTCGATTGTGTTCGCATTGAGCCTGAAGGTCATCGATCGAATATAAAAATACGTTGTCCAAGCGTCCAATACGGGGTTCGAAATCTCTAGGTATTGCCAAATCCAAAACAAACAACGGTCGTTGGCGGCGCGCAGGCTCGATCTCTCGAAACATTGATTCGGTAACGACCGGCTGCTGAGCACCTGTCGTACTGATAATCAAATCCGCATCAACCAACTGGTTCGGCAACTCAACCCAGTCAACCGCAGTGCCAGAAAATCGGTTCGATAAATCGTGAGCCGATTCCAAAGTCCGGTTGACGACGATGATTTCACGGCCACCATAATATTGGACGTACTTTAATGTTTCTTCGGCCATTTCGCCGGCGCCAATCACCAGGACTTTCTTATTGTCTAATCTTTCAAAAATCTGCCGGGCAAAGTCACCAATCGCGATACTCGGAATACTGACCCGGTTTTGGTGAACGTCGGTTTCATTGGAAATTCGTTTGGCCACCCGAATTGCCGATTGGAAGACGTGATGGGTCACCGGGATCGAATTATTGATTTCGGATGCTAGCTGGTAGGCCTGTTTGACCTGCGCCAAGATCTGCGTTTCACCGATAACCATGCTGTCCAAGCTTGCCGCAACCGTGAACAAATGGCGAATGGCATCAATATCAACATGATCGAATAAAAACGGATCGACATCGTTTGTATGCAGGCCACATGCTTCGGCCAACAACTTTCTCATGTCCAATGTCGATGGGCACGAATCGCCCGCTTGGCTGGCAGCGTAAAACTCTGTGCGGTTACATGTCGAAAGTAAAACGGCTTCCGACGTCGGATACTGGGAATAGAAATCTTTTAAAAATTTACCAACACTTTGATTGTCAAAAGCGAGTCGTTCTCTGACATCGACACTGCTGTTGTGATGGCTACATCCAACGATCTGCAATATCATGATTGCTCCTGTTGGATCGTAGGATGAGCAACCGATCGATCGGAATCGACGACTTCTGTGGCATGGCCTGAATAAAGAACGAGGCCAATTTCTAAAACCAAAAACAAAAAACAAGACATCACCAAATAGGAAATCTTGCGACCCGGTCGAGTTGAACGGAAGAACCAATTGAATGCGATGGCACCGAGCAACCAAAACAGCAAAATCGAAGAAGTTAAAACCACCGGATCAAACCACGGCAAAACGCCAGTTCCTTGGGAACGGTTGGCGATGTTGATAGCGACTCCAGAAACTACACCGATGCTTAACAATGCAGCAGACGACCAAAGCGTTTTTTCTCCAAAGCTTTGTAACCACTCCAGCGACGGCATGCGGATTCGTAGGACTTTACCGTTTTTCAGCCGCCAAGACTGAATCAAATACATCAGTCCAAACAAAAATCCCATGCCGATGACGACGGTACTGAACAAAAACGACAATCCGTGAATTGTATTCCAAATCGATCGCGATTCGCGCATAGAAAATTCATTATGTTGGCCCGGCCAATTACCGATTGCAATGGCGACGATAGCCAGCGGAACCAAGTACAAACTAACGATCGAATCACCATGACGTAGAAGCAATGCCAAATAGATTACAATCGTGACCAGCGATGCCACTAAGAACCAGCCAGTCCAACCGCTCAACAACAGGCCATTGCGATCGATCACCAATTCCTGGTGTAAACCTAGGTAGACGATATGTGCAAATACTCCGGCCAAAGTGACCGAGAAAGCAATCCACTTAAACCACTTGGCGAAGAAAATCGTGCGGGAAATCTCCAGCGCAAGTACGACTAGGTAACTTGCCGTAAAACACGTGATGGAAATTTTTTCCAGCCAGTCCATCGTTGATTCAAAGGAGTCGTGAAACGTTTTTAAGCCAGCAAACAAGGATTACGGCACTATCCGTTATCGGGAGGTATTTCCTCAGACTTGCTACTGTTTTTTTCAAGACCATATTCTTTCATTTTTTTATAAAGCGTATTCCGATTGATACCCAATTTGTTGGCAGCTTTGGTCTGAGTTTGATTGCACGCATCCAAAACTTGTCGCAACAGTTCTTTTTCAACCGGCTCGACAATCCGCTTATGCAGGTCGACAGCGCTCGATTTGGCTTTTTGAATTCCGTTATACACAAACTCTTGAATCAGTGATTCGTCATCGACGGCGCGGAAAACGGCATCGTCCGCTTTTGGGGCATCACCAAAGACACAACGCGGTAACAAGTCGGGAGTGAGGACCGGTCCATTGGCCAGAACCACACTTCGTTCAATATAATTTTGTAACTCGCGAACGTTGCCTGGCCAGCGATAGGTCGTCAACGCATCCAAGGCTTCCGGATGGATCTCGTTAACGGCGCTTTCATTGAGCTCGCTGTATATCTTCAAGAAATACCCTACCAATGCAGGTACATCTTCGGGACGTCGGCGGAGTGGAGGTAAGTGAATCGGCAACACATTTAACCGCCAAAACAGGTCTTCGCGAAACCTTCCTGCTGATATTTCACGACTCAAGTCTCTGTTGCTGGCGGCAATCACGCGAACATCGACGTGAACACTCTTGGTGTCGCCAACACGTTCAAATTCTTTTTCTTGCAGCACGCGAAGAAGCTTCACTTGCAACGTCGAGGAGGTCGAATTGATTTCATCTAAAAAAATAGTTCCGCCATGAGCCGCTTCAAAACGACCCGTACGATCGCGAAAAGCGTCGGTGAATGAGCCCTTGACGTGTCCAAACAGCTCGCTTTCTAACAAGCTCTCGGTAAGAGCGCCGCAATTAACTCGGACGAATGGACCACTTTCACGGTGACTCAATTGATGTAGCGCGGTCGCTATCAGCTCTTTGCCGGTCCCCGTTTCGCCAAGCAGCAATACCGAAGCATTGCTTGTGGCCGCTCGACGGGTCATGTCAAAGACGTCCAACATCGCTGGTGATCTGCCAATGATGCCAGGAATCTCAGAACTGTTTGGGTCAAGCAACACGAATTCGGTTTCAATTTGGGTAATCCGCTACAGGTGCCACCTGGAATACGAACCGTTTTACTCAGTTCGCTAATTAATAAGAGCAAACTGATCGACCAGCGCGACGTAACTATTATTCACGCTGGTAAGATTTTCTCGATAGGAATTTATGCCGGGTCCAGCACAATCCACTAAAAAGACGCTTGGCGGAAAGTAACCAAAATCTGAGCCAGATACCCGTTCAACTGGCGATGCTGCCAATCTGAACCTTGACGTATTTCTGTCTGTGACCCGTGCGGCGCTTGCTGTTCTTACGACGGCGAAACTTTTGAACGTAGATTTTTTCGCCTTTAGATTCACCCAATACTTTGGCCCTCACGGCCGCACCAGCAACGGTTGGGCTCCCCAATTTGAAGCTTTCGCCATCAGAAACCGCCAAAACGCGATCGAACGTCAGTTCAGCGCCCTCTTCGACTTCACGAAAATCGATCTCGAGTGTTTGACCTTCTTCGACTTTGTATTGACGTCCACCGTCAGCAATTATCGCGTACATTGTTCTAAAATACCGGTATTTCTTCGTCTTTTGAGTTTTGGCGAATCGCAGATTCTAGCCGCCGATCCAGTCACCGTCGAGGGGAAAAATAGGCAAATTTGCTCAGGATCGGATTAGTTATCGACTGTCAACACAATTGAATCCACCAAATTGGTCAAACATTCGCAAAGGATGGTCGGCTCTGCTGTTCAATCGTGTTGGTCGTTTGTCGCCAATTGGGAGGAAATATTTTGATTGCGGGGTGGCCAAAAATCTACAGACAGGGTGATGATTGAAACGACGGTCCACCCGCATCGGTGCTGAAGGTATCAAAAAATGTACCCGTGAACCACTCGAAACCATTGATCTCGACTTCGCCACTTAAGTACCCGTGGTCCAGAGTCGTGGGGTTTTGAGATCCTCTGACCGTAGGATCGAATCCAGGATTTATGTATCCATCGCCGTTTTCATCCACAAAATTGCGGATGCTTCCATCAGCAAATGCGATATTCATGGTTTTTGCATGCCACGCGAAAAAGTCCCGAGTGTCCTGACGATTGTCGGTCGATTGACCACACAAACCGAGATCACCCTCGACCAATTGGGCCCATCGTTCTAAATATTGCCGCGACTGAGGGCCATTCGCATAACGAATCTCGCCAGTATTTCCGTCGACATACGAGGGCCCGTCGTTCGACGATTCGCAAGCGCCGTCACCTTCGGCCAAATTGTAGGGCGCCGGAATGTTGATTTGCAGGTATCCGTCGCCGCCGGTGTCCAACACACCGCTAACGTCGGCACGATCCCCAACTCCGGCATCGCCAAGAATTGCAATGGAACTTGCTGGAATGGTCCCTCGATCCAGCAAGCTAATTCTAAGTGGGCCAACACAATGCTGCACCGCTGAAGTACTCGCACCACTCCACCATTCTTTCAAACTTCCAAGCGTACTTCCATCCACTACGATTGGCTTGGATCGTACTAAAAACCAGCCGGAAGCGTAGTTCGTGTTGATTCCCTCGTCGAACAACAAGGTGGCAATTTCTGAACCCGTCAACGGCCCCTGATAGTACAAACCCGATCCGCGACGCGCAGGAGGACCTTTTGAACTGGACGTCGGGTTCGGTCCAGTAAATCCTGCGACATTGTCATTTATTTTTTCACTCGTTTTGCAAAGGCTGGAGGGGCAGAGCAATTGTGCCGGCAGAATCTCTTGAGCGACACAGTCGGCCACCCACCCATATAACTCGACCGAGCCATCTCGAGCGTTATCAAACGCACCCGTGCAGTAAGCACCAGCCGGATCGTTTGCCGTGCGGGCCAACAATCCCAATGCAATGGATCGTAAATTGCTTTTGCATTGCGTAGAACGAGCGGCGTTGCGAACGGCTATAAATGCTGGAAACAACAACGAAATTAATATTCCAATGATGGCTATAACCACCAGCAATTCGACTAAGGTAAATCCCTTTTGGTGAGACATTCGAGCAGTTCCTGAATAGAAACGAACAATTTACAGAGGTCGAGGCAATTCCAAAACCGTTTCGTTTCCTCTCCTCTTGTGAATCGACAGCGTCGGCTATTTTACTATCAACCCGCAAAAGTAAGAGTAAAAAAACAGTTCTTTGAAGATTCCAATACTTCTGTCGGGTGTCTAAAAGTATTTGATATAACAATTGTGAATAAAAAGCGCGAACGCATACAATTGCAGATCGAGGATTCAGGTGCCTTGGTTTCTATTAAAAATAAAGAATGGTTGGCATTCGCGAGTATTTTCAATGCAAATGAACTGAAAATTCTTGCAAACGTATGCGAACCGAGATTCACTGACAGCTATTTGTGATAACAAATACTAATGAGATGAAATTGAAGTTAACGCTAGCTAGAGCGCATTTCCTGTTGGTGTAGCGTCGATCCGTCAGGTTTTGCTGGAAATTTCGACGCCACGCCCGCCACAGTTAAATGCAACTTGCCCAGGATGTTGCAATTGAAAGCCACGAAATCATTAAGCATTCGATTTCTTAATAGTTCGGCAGTCGGTAGGGTTTTGAGCCTTTAGGAAATTTGGGGGGAGAGGGGCACTGTTAGATTCCTATCGGGCGAACCGAATGGGATGCCCAGGTGATCGTTTGTGCGAGAAACTTTGAAGCGAACCGCCCACTTTTCCAGCGAATCCCCGATAGCATTTGGATCAGGAGCCGCCGGTCAAACACGGGCATTGGGGATTGACCGGCGGCAAACTGAATGCGCCGTTAAACGGACTGAGTTTCCAACGAATCGTCGGCCGAATCAGTCGAACCATCCGCTACAGGATTTCCATGCTGCCGCGCCAATTTGACTCGCTCAATACCGTCTTTGGGATCCTCTGAAAATCGACCATGTAGCGAGCTCCAGTCGATGACTAATTTGCCGCCGGTGCCTTCATGTTGTTTGGCCCAGTTCATGATCAAATCCAAGCAAGCGTGATCGACATAGGTCAAATGCTCGAAGTCAATGTGCAATTCTGCCGAATCCGGTACAGATTCGAGCGTCTTTGCCAACAGCGGAAGACGCAGAAACGTGGCCGCTCCCTCCATTTCCATTCGAACGATGTTGCCTTTCTCAATCAGGTTCAATTCTAAGTGCGAGAATCGATACAACAACTTGGCGGCCGAGAGCAAGATGCCAACGATTACACCGACCAACAAGTCTTCGCCAACAATCACGGTTAACGTGATCAAGTAGATTGCTACCTCGCTACGGCTGGTCGTCCATAACTCGCGAATTTGTTTGATATTCACCAACTTGAAGCCGATGTGAACTAACAACGCACCTAGCGCGGCACGAGGGATATAGGACAAAACGAAAGGAAAGGCTGCCACAAAAACCAACAACCACAGCCCGTGCAAGACCGCCGAAATTCGAGTCTTCGCGCCAGAGTTTACGTTGGCCGTGCTACGCACGATCACACCAGTCATCGGCAAGGCACCGACTAAACCACACAACACATTGCCAACCCCTTGGGCTGTCAATTCTTGGTCGTAATTCGTCCTCACGCCCGAATGCATCTGATCCACAGCCGTTGCACACAGCAAAGTTTCTGCACTGGCCACGATCGCAATCACAATCGCACCGTTGATAACGACCGGGTCAAACAACAATTGAAACCAAGTCGACGTGACTGGTAACGTCGTTTCACTGAACATGTTTGGCGGAACATTAAGTTTTTGGATTTCCAATCCCCCGACGCTTGCAAAAACCGTCGCGACTACAATTGCCACCAACGCCGCCGGCAATACCTTGAGTTGCTTGGGTGCGATCATTGGCCATCCGACAATAGTCAAAATCGTCACGATTCCTGTCAATGCGGCCAAGTGATGATTGGCAGTCGTATCAGCAGAGAAACACTTCGCGATCGCTTCAGGAATTGTGGCCAAATACTGCAAACCGCCATGAGCCTTTTCGCCATGCCAAAGCGCTACGTGGTCCAGCATTACGTGAAACTGTGAAACCAGAATTAAGACGCCGATCCCAGCCAACATGCCTTTAATAACTGCCGGTGATACGGCTCGAAACCATTGTCCGAATCGCAACTTTCCAGCGACGATTTGCAGACAACCGGCCAGGAATACTGAAGTTCCCAGGACCATCAGCGAATAAGCAAGCGCTTTTTCTTCACTGGCTGAACCCTCAACGGCCTGTGACAAAAAGCTTTGACGACCTTTGGCAATTAAATCGGCAACAATCACAAACAATCCTGCCGCTGGCCCACTGACTTGCAAGGGTGAACCAGCAAACATCCCAACCACCAAGCCACCGATGATTCCTGTGATCAAAGCTCGAGCTGGACTGACCCCAACCGCAACAGCGATCCCGATACAAAGCGGCAAGGCGACCAAAAACACAACGATGGAGGCGAGAAAATCTTCTCGAAAGCTACCGAATAGCTGAGGATTCGGATCTGAGTTTTTTGTTTCTTTCGACATGATTTTCAAAGGGGTTCAATTTTTACTGCACAAAGACATCGACAAACTTGAAATAATTTGGTCCACCAGAATCAATGAAAAACACGGCAGCTTTGCGACTGTGAAGTCTAGCACCGTTTTGGATAGTAAAAGCGCTCGCTTTTACATCAAGTGTCAAGTCGTTAAAAAGCCGCCGATACCATTGAGCTGATCGCGCTCCGATCGCGCTCGAAGCATCACTTGAGAACCCTTTTTTACGGCAGGCAAATTTACAGACATCAAGGCTATACGATCGTATCTTCGATGTCGTACACGTCGAACAGGAACGGCTTCTTCAATGTTTTCCAATTCGATTACTTCTGAAGAAGATTCCACGGAAATGTGGCTACTTGAAAGCGTAAACGCCGACAGCATCGTCAGCAGGCAAAATGCCGCTGTGATCCATTTCTGATTGGTTCGATGCTGTCTCATATATTTCCAATTTGGATAAACCGTATTTGCTACTGTTGCCTAACCGTCTTTTACGGTCAAGCCAAAAAATGGTTGGCAAATTCTACAGTAATTCGTTTTAAACCAGGACAAACCCAACCAACCATCTTGCCGCACGGCCGACACCTAGTAAACCGTCCACTACTTGAAATCTTTACCTATCCAATAATTGAAATCTGTGCAACGCCGAACATGCCCAGACAAAATGAAACCGCGACCAGAAAAACGTCGAGGGCATTCAATGTATGAGAAAGCCAGCCAGCATTGTTGGGAAATTGGCCGGTGATCGCGATCGAATCCGCCGCAACCTAGCTTGAACAGGACGAAGGCGCTGAGCGACAGGTATGCAAATTCACTAAAGTAGCGGACCAAGGCCAACCTAATCGCGATACTGCTGACACTGAACAAAATACGCCGAAAGCTAAATTGTCGCAAATCCGCTTCGATAATGCGATCAAATCGACCTCGGTTTTCTACACTGCACAGGTCTCCGACTTTGGATGCAATAACTGAGAATTGAGCAACGGATTGCAACGCCCAATCAACACCGATTGAATCGCAGATTTTTGAGACGTCTTTAAAGGCACCACCACGACACCGCTGGGATCGAGTTCTCGCCAGTTTTCGTTGTCGACCATCAACCGAATCCGCTCGGCCAGATTCTCACTTTCTCCAACGTATAATTTTTGATCCCCGTTCGCGGCCAGCAAGTAAACCCCCGGGACTTCATATTTTTGAGCTGTCGCTTTTTCCAAACCGATTTTTTTGGGTAGCCGCTCGCGCAGCCAGTTCGAAAACTTGGTTGCGCCCAATCGCCGAGCGTTGCCTGCTCGTTTGCGAATGGCTAGCGCTGCCCAGCGGTATTGAAACGCATTATAGCCCGGCGCGAACTCTCCGGCGATGCGATCAAATTCTTTGGCGTAATCACGGCAGCATAAAACATTTTCGATCGTCAAACCGAAATCGATGGACAACAGACGCATTGCGATTTCACTGGCAAAGCGATAGCCATCCATATCCTTAAACGTCAGTCGAGATTTGTGCTGGGTGCCCGCTGGGAGTTTTTTGGATTTTCTCAATTTCAATAAAGTCTTATTCCACAATACCTCGTTGCCATCGACTCCCGTTTTACGCACCGCCGTTAAAAACGCTTTGCCCAGTTCGGGTTCGCACAGCAAATAGTCGACTGAATGTCGATCGGCAACCTGTTTAAACGCCTCAATTACCGCGTTATTGACTTCACTATCGGTGGACCTACTCTTACGTCGTTTGCCGCGTGTCGTCGCGGGAGCACTTTTGAGCGGGTCTTCAGGACCGGTCAACGGATCATTGACGGCGACTTCCTTCATTTTCTTTTTGATATGGCTGACGTATTCCTTCGACAGCTCAAAACCAACCCATTGACGCCCCAATTTTTTGGCGACCCGCAGTGTTGTTCCGCTTCCGGAAAACGGGTCGAGCACAATAGCTCCTGGATGACTGGAGGTGCGAATGATTCGCCCCAGTAATTGCTCTGGCATTTGGCAACCATGAAAGCCTTCACGTTCCTTAAACGTGCCGGCGACACGAGGCATGTACCACGTATCATGCTCGTCACGAAAACTGTCCGGTGCATCTTGCGGCCGGATCACCCAAGTGTTGTCAGGCAAACGGCCCTTCGGATTGGCGCGGGCGTCGCCGTAAACCAGTTGCCGGGCTGACGGAACCCGAACCTGCGGATTCGAGGCGTTGAAAACGAAGTTTTTGGGATCACACACAAAATGAAACAAATGCGTATGGGACCGGCTGAAGCCACGCGCGCAATTGACGCCAAATGTGTAGTACCAAATTACCCAACTCCGACATTTAAAACCAAATTTCTGAGCCGTGATTTTTAGTTCGGCGGCGAACTCATCGCCGATTGCTAACCAAAATGTACCGTTCGATTTAAGACATTTCTTGATACCGCTCATCCACTCGCGGCACCACCCCAGATACTCGTCGGCTTGTTTGGCGTCATCGTAAACATCGTATTGATATCCAATATTGAATGGCGGATCGGCAAACACTAAATCGATCGAATTTGGTTTGACCTGTTTAAACAATTCAACGCAGTCACCTTGATGGACTTTGTTCAACCATTGCGCCATGTTCGCAGCCTTTGCTATCCTGATTTTTGCGGCCCTTGCAATCACGATCGATGGCAAAAGCCGTTCAAAAATTGTAGTGCCCGGCAAGCATTCCATCAATCAACCGCAAGCGACATCACCTTTCCGAGTCGCCTTCGCTCATCCCGAGTTGACGCATCTTGCGGTACAAGTTGCTGCGGTGCAGGCCCAATTTTTCCGCGGCGTCAGTCATGTTGCCACCGGCTCGATCGATATGCCGACGGATGTAGTCGCACTGAAATTGCTTCGTCGCATCACTCAATGGCGCATCCATTGCGATAATGTCTTCATTGCGAGGCGAATTGACGAACGCAAGGTCTTCTGGGTTAACCGTATCACCGGTGGAAAGATAGGCTAGTCGCTCCATCATGTTGCGGAGCTCGCGAACATTCCCCGGCCAAGCGTGTTGCAATAGCTTCTTTCTGGCGGGTGGTCCCAGTGTCAAAATCTGTCGCCGAGCCTTTTTGCAAAACTCATTCAAAAAATGTTCGGCCAACAACAAAATGTCGTCTCCGCGATCTCGCAACGGCGGCATCTGTAGGGTGACGACATTGAGTCGAAAGAACAAGTCTTCACGAAACTTCTTGTCCTGTACCAATTTTGCCAAGTCTTGATTGGTTGCCGCGACGACTCGAGCTGATGTGGAAATATTTGTCGAACCGCCCACTCGAACAACGATTTTCTCTTCGAGTACACGCAACAATTTTGCTTGACCGCCCAGACTCATATCTCCGATTTCGTCCAAGAACAGCGTACCTTGGTCGGCTAATTCGAATTTCCCGACCCGCGTTTGATGGGCATCGGTAAACGCCCCTTTTTCGTGACCAAACAACTCACTTTCAAGCAATGATTCAGTAATCGCCGCGCAATTCACGGCAACCAAGACTCTGTCACGGCGATTGCTCAAGTAATGGATCAATTGCGCGACAACTTCTTTTCCCGTTCCGTTTTCACCAGTGATCAAAATCGCCAAATCAGTATCGGCTACCCGCTCAATCGTTTGCTTCAATTCGTGCAGTTGGCCACATTCACCAATCAACTGAACTTGGTCGGCGGCTTCATCGGCAACGACCTTCGTCGTCGTTTCCAATTGTTCAACATGCTTGGTGTTCTCGATGGCCACCGTCGCATGCGCCGCCAATTCCGATAGCGCAATCTCGTCTTCGTCGGAAAAATTACCTTGAATCTTGTTGATCAATTCAAAAGCGCCAATCGTTTTGCCGTCGGAGTTGACCATTGGCACACAAAGCAATGTTCGCGTTTCAAAATTCAGCTCGGTGTCGATTTCCCGATTGATTTGTTCTTGTTCAGTGGCAATGTCGTGATCGACGCGTTGAGGCTTGCCCGATTCGACCACGCTGCCAACGACACCAACGCCAGCGGGGATTTGAATCTCGCCAGATTCGACGCCCAGCGCAGGACTACCAATCAACATGCGGCCGCTGGCGTCGAGCAGGAAAATCGAGGCGCGTTCAGCCCGCAGAAGCCGAGTCGATGCTTCGGCGATTTCTATCAACAGCTGATCGGTTTCTCTGGATTGGTTCCAGCGCGAAGTCATTTCTAATATCGCGTCCAACCGCTCGGCACGTTTGTCCGGCGAGCGCCGTTTCCAATACACCGTGTCTGCGATCGATAGGGCGGCAGCCAAGGATTCGGCCGCAGGCCGGCTGATTGAATCGGTCGTCGCGTGGAGCAACAAAATACGACCAGTGGAACGCGCGGGCAGAGGGATGGCCAACCAATTGGATTGCGAGACAAATCCTTCGGTATCCAGTGACTCGGCCAACAGGTCAAATGGCAGCGTTTGATTCTTTCCGGCTTGGGCCAAGACACGCCACGTCCCTTTGACGCCCCGCACGATCGCTAGGCTCTGGCAACCGGCAATTCTGGAAAGCGTGCGCTCGGCGGTGGCTGTCAGAAATCCCAATTTACTATCGGCGGTCAAGGCGATTGGAACCAGCTCTGGTAGTAGTTTGACGCCGAGTTCGTCGGTGACGATCTGCTCGATCTGGCTTTCAAAATTCGTGGTCACCGGTACGTTATCTGCCAAAAAACCGAAGGGGAAATGTTGTTGGAATTGTTGTACTGATTAAAAGCTGCTATTAAATGATTGCAATAAAGCGTAGTCGTTTTGATTACATTCAACAATCCATTTAAATCAGGTGTTCGATCGTGGGTCTATTCGAAGGCAAAAAAGGACTAATCATTGGTGTGGCAAATGATCGCTCGATTGCGTGGTCGATCGCAGCAGGGATCATGGCCGAAGGTGGGCAGTGTGCGTTTACCCATTTGCCCGATCGTGCCGACGACGAAAAGAAGAAGAACCGCATGCGGGTCGAAAAGTGTATCAACAAGAGTGAATTCAAGGATCAAGCCAAATTCTTGGAACCTTTGGACGTTCAGGATGATGCCAACATTCAAACGATCATCGAAAAATGCAAATCCGAATTCGGCACTCTAGACTTTCTGCTGCACAGTGTCGCTTACGCCGATCGTGATGATTTACAACGTGATACCGTTGAAACCAGCCGTGATGGTTTCAAAATGGCGATGGATATCAGCGTGTTTAGCCTAATCGCGATTTGTAATGCGGCCCGTCCCATCATGTCGGAGTCTTCATCGATCGCTTGTATGAGTTATTTTGGCGGTGAAAAATGCGTGCCAGGATACAATGTCATGGGCATCTGCAAATCAGCACTTGAGTCGGCCACCCGATACTTGGCCTATGATCTTGGCCCTAGCGGAATTCGAGTCAACGCAATCAGTGCCGGACCGTTAAAAACTTTGGCCGGCAGCGCAGCAGGCGTCAATGATATGTTGAAGATGTATGAACATGTGGCTCCGTTGGGTCGTAACATTACCCACGACGAAGTCGGCAAAACCGGCATGTTTATCTTGTCCGAAATGTCGGATGGTATTACCGGCGAAGTGCTACATATCGATGGCGGTTACAATGCGATGGGTTCTCCTGGTCGTTTGGTTGATCATATGGCGACCTAGCCAACAGCAGTGACCAACAGATTTTCAATTTGTAGAGTTCGTCATATCGTGGTTCAGCGATCACGTTTTCATTAGAGAATTGAATGCGTTCCCATCATTCGGATGCGCCAACGTTCGCTACGTCACCAGATCCATCGCGCGGACGGTTTCTTTGAGCAAATGTACAAAACGGAACAGATATCGATCAGTTCGCAATCATAATGTTGCGACTGCCAACGCGAGTTGGCGATGCGTGATAAAACAACGATGAGGAGCGAACGTGAGAAAGATTCAGCAGGTAATTCGTGTCGGAGCCGTTTTGGCCGTTAGTTTTTGTGCCGAACATGTCGTCGCCCAATGTTCGTCGAGTTGGACTTCCATTGCTCATCCAACGACGTGCCATAGTTACTCGATTCCAACGATCTCCTATGACCAATTTTACGGTGGTTGCTCGGCAAATGTTTCGACGTACCAAGCTGTGGTGACCCGCAATCGGAATGTGGCGCCTTTGCCAAAACCAGGATATTACCAATCGTCAACGTACCAATCGTCAACGGCGACCGTTGCGAAACCACCGGTGATTGGTAACAGCCGTCGCGTCCCTGCCACGGCTCCAGTTCATCCTGCACCGCAACCAGTCAACTATTCGAGTTATTGGAATTACCCTCAACCCGTATGCAGTGGCGGCAATTGCCCTTTCCGCTAGGCAACGACGGTATCAGTTGTCATTTAAAATCGATTTTCGCCACTCGTCGGCGTTGGTATGGTCCAGATTGGTGATGGATTGAAGATGATTGACGAGTGCTTTGGTTTCATTCTCATTGGCGATGTCGAAAAGCGATACAAGGTATTGAGGATCATCAAGAAGGCGGTGTTTTCGAACCAAATCGGACGCTGATTTTGCGCTGGATTGAGACAGCAAAATCCGCAGTCGATTTTGTGTTTCAATGGGCAGTTTTTCTGAATCAATTTCGCGTTGGATCCGGGCGGACCAAACGGCCAACTTGCTGCGAAGTGTTTCTGTTGCAGCTTCACGGGTTTGGAAACTGTCCGAGTTCAGTGCCTTTAGCAGCTGATCAAACTCTGTCGGCAATTGTTTTTGCAGGTCAAGGAGTCGGTTCAAGACAGTTTTTTGAATGGCCGGACTGATGATCGTGATCGGCATTTGGAATCCGGCGTGGTTCAAAACGGGCACTAACCATGAGCTGACCAATTCGGAGTGTTTTTGCTGCAAGTCGGCAAAGTTGTCGGCTTCGAAAACATCGGTTTGACCATCCCAATTGCGCGTCAGACTGATGGTACCCGATTCAGCTTGCGTCAAGTGGATCGAAAAGTCTTTTCCGGAATAGACCAGCTTGACTTCACCGTTACCATTGTCTTCCAGGCTAGCGATGCGCTGATTTCCTTTTTTCTCCTGCAATTTAAGTTGTACGGACTTTCCACTGAGTCGCAGCGATGCCGACAGCTGCGCGTCTCGAATCGTCGAACTCCATTTTTTTCCTGAAGTCGATTGTGTGAACGAACCAGAGCCTTGCCGCAGCAGGGCAAAATGTCGGCCGAGCGCGCCCGAACGGTGGCCAACGGAACCTCGTCGTCGCGCCAAGTCGAGCGCGGTGCGACGATCCACGCCAAGTCTCAAGAGTTCTTCCAATGGCTTGCTGGCAGCATCGTCCTCTACTGAAGTTTCTTCATTGGATCTTGCGATACTTAGCAATTTCCCATCTGAGTCCAATCGCAACAATCGGCGTACCTGATTCTCACGGACTTGAAATTCACCCTCGGCAAAGGCACTCGTTTCGGACTGGGCATTGGTCACGCTGGTCAATGACGCGACCAGACAGAGCGAGGCCCATTCCAAACATCGTCGAGAAATCGTGCGTTGCATTGTTTGGTTCCTAAGAGTTCGAAGAAAACCGCATTCCGAGTAAAAAGCCGCATACATAAACAGCAAAAATACAGAAAACGATCTCAATCGGTTGCGAGCAGCAACGATAATAATAAGGACGGCCAACGACCTGGCCAATAGAATTGTCGAATTCGGCTACTTCAAAACGCGCAATGTCGAGCTCTTGGACAAATTTTGTCGTCGGCTGATATATCTGGTGGCAAATTCGGCAAAGGGATCAAATACGCGGACACCCAGTTCTTTGTCGTCAGGATGAACAAAAAGATCGTATTCTGAAAGAAACAGCCCTTCTTTGGACTGAGAAAGAGCGCCTCGGGAACGGCTCTGGATAAAGGCCATCCATTGTTGATCGGGTCCGATCCCATACAGTTTTTTGGTTTTGTTAACCACGGGTTTTCCCGGCGGAAACGGTGCCAAATGAAACGTAAAAAAAGTAAAACACACGAATCCCGCGCCCAGCCAAAATGCCAATATTGTCCGCAACGCGTATTCCAGCCAAATGTTCATACGCAATTGGTACTGAGTTAAAAAGTCGGTGACCAACCGTAGCGCGGCGAAACAGACGACGAACAGCATCCAAATCGCGACGAAATCTACCAAGTACGTGAAGGTATCGTCGAAACCCTCAAGTTTATCAGCCAATGGCTCGAAAAAGCTGCTCGCGACCAAAGCGGAAATGTAAAAGTTGATCAGATTGATCATGATATTCCATGACCCCAACCACCAAGTCATGCCGACCACGATCGCCAAAATCAGTATCAAATAGAGAATGGACATAAGGCTATTTCTTCAAAACTCTCTGCAACTCTTCCAACGACGTTACACCAGTCGCAACGGACAAGATCCCCATATCGCGCATTGAAATGTGATTTTGGGAACGCGCGGCTGCCGTCAACTGGTCCATCTTTGGATTCGTGACGATCACTTTTCGCAGGGCGTCAGTGACGGTCAGGACTTCAAAAATACCAGTTCTTTCTTTGTATCCAACGCCAGAACATTCGGGACAAGGATCAATTTCAACGTCGTTGTCATCGACCATGCCTGGCTCATATTCAAACGCCTTGTAAAACTGACGTACCCGCCCCGGTGGAATTCCCAATTGGGCCATCAGTTGGGGATGAGGCACATAGGGGACACGGCAGGTAATGCACAGCTTACGCACCATTCGCATACATACGATGCAGGTCAAATGCTCTGCAAACTTCTTGACATCGGGTTTATAAGCCAAAAACCTTAGAAGCGCATCCAAACAATGTTTGCCATGAATACGTGTAATGACTTGGAAATTTTGTTCCGACAACCCCACCATTTGATTGATAATTTGGCCACTGGTAGGGTCTGTAAATGCCAATACGTTCGGTTCTTGCAATAGCAATGCGGGCATCGGGGTGAAGGCTGTTTCACCCTTGGATGCGTCGTACGTCTTGGACTGGACGTTAATGACTTCTGGTTCGACGTTTGATTTTTCTTCGAGGACATAAAAGTCTCGCATCAAACGGTCGCAAGCGCCCAACGTTGCTCGCCAAGTCGAGGTAAAACCCTCGCCGGGAATCGCCGAAACAATCGTGATGCCGCTGTCTTTGTTCAACGATTGCATCAAACGTTCTTTAATTTTTGGCTGGATGCCCATGTCCTCGAGCGTGTCGGCCGAGGGTTGGGGAATGTTAATATATAGCGCGATTCTTTCGCCAGACTTAACCCCTTGAGAAAGTACGCGGCACTTGTACTTGCGCTTCATCAACAGGCCTTGGAATTTCCCTTCTTGGCGAGCGCGTCGTTCGCGGTAATCCATACCGGCCAGTTGCTTGAGTGTCGCCATCATGAAATCACCAGTCTCGCGATCCATTTGCGGCATGTTGTGCCAGATCCCGTCGATTTGATAGCGGATGTTTACAAACTGGGGCGTAAAATCAAAAACGGTTGTGTCTGCGCGTTTTTCGATGGCGTCACAGATGACGTGGACACAAGTCGGATAGCCAGGTGACGGAATGATTCGTTCCAGGTTTGCTTTTTGTGCTTTTTCATCTTCGCCCGCCGCCGTTAATTGAATCGGTGGCAATTCTTGTTTTTTTGATCTTGCCATCTCAATCTTTCATCACACGTTGAACTTCTGAAACCGATGTAATTCCCATCAATGCTAAACGAAAGCCTTGTTGTAGCATGGGCAGGTCCCCCGCCTTGGTCGCCAAATTGCGAACGCGGTCCACACTCGGTTTTTTCAACAACGAATCCTTGATTTCGGAAGACACATTGATCAACTCATAAATGGATATCCGGCCGATATAGCCAATGCCACCACAAACTTTACAAGGCAACATCTCAATTGGTTTGCCGTTTTCGTCAACGCGCTGCTCGACCGGCGGTAGCTTGTAAGGGTTGTACAATGTGTTGATTTTTCTCGGGTCGCCGCCAAGTTTTTGAATCAGTTCGGGTTTGACTCGCACAGGGACCTTGCATTTATCACAAAGCCGGCGGGCCAAACGTTGACCGACCACGCATTGTATGGCTTGAACAAAGTTTCTCTTGTCCTGCGACAATGCATACAAGCGAACCAAAGCTTCGGCCGCCGATTTCGCTTGATTTCGCGTCACCACGGTTCGGTCTTGCGTATTGGCTTGCTCAATGAGCATGTCTATCAGGTCACTATTGGCAATATCGGGAACGACCAACGCATCGGGTTGCGAAAGTAAGAGTTTTCGAAGCTTCGACTCGGGGGCTTCTCCACCAGGTTCGAACGTATGAATCGCAATGTTTTCGACGTCCGTCTCATAACTCATTCCTGCATCGACAACCGCAATCCAGTCACGGGTGATACGATCGGACGCACCTAAAACCGCCCGCCAGCTGGTCGTCAGCCCCTGTCGCGGCGGCGCGGAAATCAAAACGATACCCGGTTTCGCAGTATAGTTCGACAACCGCTCAATCATCTCAGGCCACATGCCCAACTGATTGAGCGTGAAATCAGATTTTCGTTTTTCAACGAACTTGAGTTGGGCTCGCTCGCCCGTCTTGGTGCCTTGAGTCATCAAATCCAATGTCAACTTCTTGCCGTCTAGCCCCGCATTGAATTGGCCTTGTTGTCGGGAACGGCGATCCACTTCATTGAGACCCGCAAGGTTCTTTAAAGCGACCAGAACCGAATCACCCATTTCTCGTGTCATCGCTGGAACGGGGTGCCACGCGCCATCGATCATGATTTGGCCATTCACTTGGTCTCGCGTGTAATCCAACATGATGACCTCGGCTCGCTGCTTGGCGCCATCCGCGATTAGAGACTTCATGTCGAAAAAAGCGGCAGCGCGACGAGCTCGTATCAAGTTTTTTTGCCGATCCTCGCCACTGCTGCCCGCCGGTGTGAACTTGATCTCGACGCCTTCGTCCTGGGGTAATGTTTCGACGGTGTCTGGTCCGTCTTTCAACCGATCCACCAATGTTGGCGTTTCCAAAAATTTGCCGCGACGAATTAGAAAGTAGGCCGTAAACGGAGCAAACGCGCACAACAAGTAGATCGGAAACCCGGCAAAAAACGTCGGAATCGAAACAACGCACCAAAAACCGAGCAAGAAACTCAACAATGCGATAGGATTCCATGTTTCCGGAGACTGGTCCAAGTACTTCCCAATTTTTTGTGAGTCTCGATTGACCCAGTCGGTCAAGCGCACCCAAATCAAAAAACAAATTGTTACTAGTAGCAATTTGATCCAAGACAAGTAGCCGCCAGGCCCACGATCGATGTTATGGTCTTGAGCGACCAACAGCGGGTGGTGCTCGACCGCGAATCCCTCAGTGCACACCGTCAGCGCTACTGTTACGACGAGTATCAGCAATAATCGGCGAAGCATTAAATGATTCCGGGTTGTGAGACTTGGATGCCTTTAAGCCGCATCTTGAGTTCTTCCTTGTTGGGCGCGACTTGGAATGCAGTCGGCCGGTCGATCAATTCCGTATCGACCAAGTCCTTGAGACTTTTGGTAAAGTCTTGCATGCCTTCCTCTTCACCGATTCTAATTGCATCGGCCAGCTTATGATCACCTTCTTCGAGAACCAGTTTTTTGATCATCGGGTTAAAGGTCATGATTTCACATGTTGGCACTCGACCAACTCCCGGCTTGATCGATTTCAAAAGTTTTTGTGCGATGATGCCTTTCATGTTCATCGCGATCGCGCTGCGAATCGCGCCATGCATGTCTTCGGGGAACAGGTCAAGAATACGACCGATGGTCGACGGCGCGGTGGACGCGTGAATGGTTCCAAATACCAAGTGACCGGTCTCGGCGGCGTTGATGGCTGTCAAAAACGTTTCTTCGTCTCGAAGCTCACCCACCAAGATAATATCGGGGTCTTCACGAACCGCATGTTTCATCCCGATACTAAAATCAACTACATCGATGCCAACTTCACGCTGATTGATTAAACATTTTTCATCGGTGAATACAAATTCAATTGGGTCTTCCAGCGTCAAAATGTGTTTCAAGTAAGTACGATTGATGTAATTCAGCATCGATGCGATGGTTGTACTTTTGCCGGATCCGGTAACGCCAGCCAACAAGATCATGCCTTGTTCAAAGTGGCATAACTTCTCCATCATCGGGGGTAAATTCAATCCTTCGAAATCCGGGATGAAGTTGTTTACGCGACGGGCAACCAATCCCATTTTACCGAGCTGTTGCAACATGTTGACGCGGAAGCGCCAATTTGTGCCATCGACATCGACTGTATAGGCAAAGTCGCAACCCCCTTCTTCTTGAAAAATTTTGTAGGTTCGCTCGTTCAACATAGGCGCCAACAAGCGAGTCATTTCCTCTGAGCCAACGGCGCCTCGATTGAGCGGCTTGAGCGAACCGTGGACACGAATGATCGGTGGTTGGCCCACTTTCATGTGGAGGTCACTACCTTCGAGTTTGACCAACGCGCGAAAATACTTGTCGACCGGTAATTCTTCTTTAACCTTGGTGTACTTGGACACCATGTCTTCGACCATTTTGTCGATGTCGACAACACCACCATTGCCGTTGGACTCGTTTTCAGCTTTCGCTGGCTTAGGAGCTGATTTTGGTTTCATTTATGTCTCCGTTCCTCTGTGTACGTTCAGACGAGGAACTTGTTTTTATGTGTAGGGACCAATGGCCGATGGTTGGCCGTTCCGTGTGTGGTTGGCCGTCCTCAAAACGACGCACGAACAGACTATTGAGTTTAATGGATTGTCCGCCGCCGGAAAGGAATCTAGTGGAAGTGGATGCCTCTAAGTCCATTGTATACAGACAAATTTGACTTAGGAGCCGAAAGCAGGCAGAACCGAAAACTGGCCGGTGACGACGCCAGGTTTTGATTTACAACCGGGACTTTTGGAACCTAATATTGCAAAAAACCCGTTTTTGCGTAAAAAAAGAGGCCAAAACGTGTGTTCGCAAGGGCCCAATTCGGGGAATTTGCGAAACAGATAACAGGAGATTTTCTTGGACGCCGAACTGACTGACCGCTCAAAACTGATCCAACAGCGACTGAACCAATTGAAGGATAGTCTTTGACCATGTCGGCAAATGTGCTCAAGTCGCGGAAATCGAAAAGAAAATGGCGGCGTCCGATTTTTGGGATAACCAGGAATTGGCCCAAGAAACGGTTGGTGAACTGAAATCGCTCAAAGCCATCGTCAATCCGATGATCGATATGGTCTCTGCCGTAGGCGATTTATCGGCCTTAATGGAGATGGGTGAAGAAGATCCTTCGATTGGCCCTGAAATTTCTAAAGAACTCGATTCTATTGAGAATCAACTTGATGAATTGGAATTGAGGTCCCTGTTGAATGGACCTCACGATTCCAGCGCGGCAATTATGACGATTAACGCTCGAGATGGCGGAACCGACGCCAACGACTGGGCCGAAATGCTGCTGCGGATGTATTCGCAATGGGCAACAAAGTTCGAATATTCGGTGACCCTTCTTGATCGAAATGACAACGACGAAGCGGGAATCAACAGCGCGTCGGTTTTGATTCGTGGTCCCATGGCCTACGGTTACCTCAAAGGTGAATCCGGTATGCATCGATTGGTTCGCATTAGCCCGTTCAATGCCGACGGCAAACGACAAACTAGTTTTGCCGCCGTCAACGTATCACCCGAGATTTCCGACAATGTGGACATCGAAATCGCCGAAAAAGATGTCAAAACCGATACGTATCGAGCCAGTGGTGCCGGTGGGCAACACGTCAACAAAACGGACAGTGCCGTTCGGCTGACGCATATTCCAACGGGAATCGTCGTCCAGTGTCAAAGTCAACGAAGCCAACACAAAAATCGCGCCCAAGCCTGGAAAATGCTCCGGGCTCAATTGGCACGATTGGAAGACGAGAAACGGGAAGCCGAAGAGGCCGCAAAGTACCAAACACAAGCAAAAGTTGGTTTTGGATCGCAAATCCGGAACTATTTTTTGCATCCGGATCAACGCGTAAAAGACGCTCGCACCGGGTATTCCATGGGCGACTTTCACAAAGTACTCGACGGTGAGATTCAAGGCTTTTTGGATGCCTTTCTAAAATGGAGGGTGAAAACCGATGGTTAGGCAAAAAGACTTCGACTTTGAACTTTTAAGCCCGATCGGTTGGTACTATAAACAGGCACCCGAAATCAATGTTCAGTCAATCCAATCGTGATACCCGTTTCTCATTTTTTGTTTCGAGTTTTATGCTTGATCCCCTTCATCGGAGCCGCTTTTAGCCGGTCGTCGATGCAATTCATGCATTCCGAACAAACGGTTGACATACCGATCGCCCGATTCGCGGAAGCATTTCTGCGGTGCGTTATCGTGGTGGCCGTCTTGATTGGTGGATACATCGCCATCGAGCCAATGTTGCGAGATGATGTGACCTTGCCGGACGAAAAAGTCGCCGAGGCATTCGGTTGGGAGGAAGAAGAGTTCGACGAATTCCTCAAGGACATCGAGCGGGAACAGTTGATTTCCGTTCTCAGCGAATGGGTCATTGACCCAAGTATCCCGTTTGAACCACGGACGCGCGTCATTCTCAACCAAATCAAAGCGGCCCAAAAGATCGCGAGCTCCCCGCTAAACCAAAGAAAGTTTTTCGGAGTTTCGCAAGAACTTCTATTACGTTCAGAATTGGCAAAAATGGGTTTGCGACAAGGTGTCTTTGACGCCGACCAAATCAAAGCGCTGAAAGACCTGGCCTCCCTTTACAAATCGGTGTCGTTTGATAGTGATTCTCGCGAGTCGATTGCGGTCAATGAGAACGCAAGAATGGGTGAAATCGTCGCCGAAACCGTAGCGTTGGTTGAAACCGAAAGCCCCAAAGATGACATCGGTTTGGTCAATGAACTCTTGGAAAAAGTGAGAAATCTCTCTGACCACTTCGTGCGCAATAGCAAAACAGGCCTTGAGCTAACTGAGCTTGCCGAACTAGCAAAACAACGATTGGATCAGTTGGGAAAACCGAAGCTTTTTTCCAACCGATTTGAAGATCTGTTAAACGACCTTCATTCGGAGAACACTTCCTTCCGAATTGAGGAGTTGGCAAAATTAGATTGCCTGGAGGCCAGTGCCAGCCAGTTGGATTACCTTCCCAGTGACTCAACAGAGTTCAAGGATCGATTCTTGGTCCAGTTTCGACGCAAACTAGATCAAGTTCTGGAAGTCGAAAGCATTTCCCAATCAGATTATGTAATGATCATGTCGAAGCTGAGCGACATCGCCGAGTCGGGATGGCCCCGTCAATCGGCGGAGATGTTGGACTCGGTCGCCAATAGTTTTCGGGAGAAAGACGACTTTCCCGCACTGGAAGACGAGTTCCTAAAACTCAAATCTCGTTTGGCCTGGGTGGGGAGCAAATTTCCATTGGATCTTTTCCAAACCGTTGAAAATCGCGCTCCGGCGTTTCGCGATTCAGGCGCTTTGGCGACGATAATGATCTTTATCTCTTTGAAAAATCACAAAGCTTCAGACAATCGATTCAAACAGCTGGGGCGCGTTTACAATACGGTTTTTAGAAATGCAACCATTGACTTTGTTGTTGTTTTCTTGCATGAGGATGACCAAAGAAATGGTTTGCAAAATATGCGTCGACTGGATAATGAAATGCCACAGGTTGATTTTTGGCACCTGAATGTAAATTCTCCAAAAGGCAAAGAACTCGCTCAATCCATTGAAATTGATGAGACGCCGTACGTGCAAATTCTGGATCGATCTCGGCGGGTCACGGCAATTAACCCTCGACCTAAAATCGTGGTTGATATTTTGAATCGATTGAATGCTCAAGACTAGCTGTTGGTATCAGAAAGACAAACCGGTGACATTGCAATCTTCGTCGACCTCAATTCAGAGGATGGGCAACGAAACAATTGGCTTGTTCACCGAGTTTTCCTGGTCCGAAGATCGCTATCGTCACACGATTGGGATGATCGACGCGGATCAACGAGTCGACCTGGTGGTAAGCTGCGAAAGTTTGGCGGACGTTCTCTGGCCAATTAGTCCTGCGATGCAACAGGTCTATAAACAGAACATCGAAGACGATCCCGTTTTATTGGGTGTCGGCATGGCCGGAAAAAGTCACTTTTCGTCCTCATTGCTTATGAAAAAAGCAAAGAATACACTTCAAGTCTATGCCGAGTTCGCATGCTTGACAAAAGATGAAAACGAAGTCGAGCCTGATATGAAAACGACTTACCGCTTTTCGGAAGCCGCCCGTCATTCTCAATCTCACAATCAGATCGTCTTTAATTTTGATTCAGCGACCATAAATTTGAGTCCTTTGCCGAGCTCGCGGTTGCATGTTGAGCAAAACAGAGAGTTGACGGTTTGCCCAATCAGCAAAGTTGACCAACAGCCGACGCAATGGGGCTATGTTCTAGAACTCAATTCTGGTGCCGCGAGCGTTTAACGCACCGAAGGCGTATTATTCATTTCATGCAGCGCCGACAAATACAGTAATGGCTGTTCTTTGACAGGAGTTTTTGCCAACAACTTAGATGCCGCTTTGATGACGTCTCGGCGACTGACTTGTCCAATCAACTTTTGGTCCTCGGTAACCACGGGCAACCGCCTTCGTGTCGTTAATAAGAAAACCTGTGCCATTACCAATAGCTCTGTGTTTTCGGAGATCGTATGCGGATCATCATCCATAAACGCACCAATTTGATTGGTTGGGAGGCCGTCGTAGGCCGCGTCCATCAACACTTGCATACAACATTTTTCCGAAAAGACCCCCAGAAGTTTGTTGTTTTCGTCCACCACTGGCGCTCCAGAGATTTTATGCTTGACCAACACGTCAATCCCTTCGAACACATCTTTCTCCGGGTGAAGTGTGACCAGACGCCGTGCCATAATATCTTTGGCTGTGATGGTTTGAGGGTTAGATGCCATGAGCTTTACTCCGGACTAGATTAAAAGAATTGAACGAATGCTGCGCTCCTCTCCGTTCCTCAACTCTATCGTAGCCCAATTGGCATTCCCATCAAAAATGATTCTTGGATAGAATCGTTGGGACAGCGGCTCTGTGAATTTTTTCACGAGCAACCTACGCAATTTGGGCGGTTCTTTTGTTCGATCACATTAATAAAATTTTTCTATGCTCGCTTTGACAGCAAACAAATTTTTTGGAGATGTCAAACTCAAACGAGAACTTCAAGACGAGCAGCATCAATATTTGCGCTTCGTATTGGCATTGAGCGCGACAGAACCTTCAGATCTCGCCTTAGGATTGGTCTGGAACAACGACGATTGAACTAAACGATGATATCCAAACTGGACAAAAAATCCGGGTCTTCACGAATGGCATCGAAATCGGCTTCCATGTCAACGTAGTTCCGAAACTCCGGATTCAAATCGAACGCATTAGACAAATGTAGGACGGCCATTTTCACTTGTCGTGCCAATGCCCAATAGCAGGCCAAATTGTAATGAGCGATTGCGCTTTCGTTGTCGATCTGAACAGCGGTTTCCATGGCTTCGATGGCGAGATCGGTTCGATCAATTCGTTTGTAACACCAACCCAAAGCAAGGAAAGTGTGGATGTTATCAGGATCCAGCTGAGCCGACTGTTGCAAATAGTGGATGGCCTTTTGATAGTTGTCAGCCGCACGAGCAGCTTGGCCCTTGAGGAACAGAATGTAAGGCTTGTGTCCTAGAGGATTCTTGATCTGGTTCAATGCTTCTAGCGCGCGTCCGGCCAGAATGTTCCTGTTTTCCTGATCTAACGGCCAGCAGTCATCAAACGCCATTACCAAGTCGAGGTAACCCTCGGCACAGCGGATCAGCTTTTTTCGTTGGACTCGTTCGGCCGTTGACATTTTCTAACACCGGAAAACAGATTCGTTATTCAATTCTACTCGGTAAAACGTTGCGTGTCGGACAGAATCCGGTTTTTTGTTCGCAACCCAAAGAACTGCCAACAGATACGTCACCAAAAAGAGTCCCGGGGTTTTACCGAATATCCACCGTGCGTCCGCTTTGACGATTGGCTGGCGGCAACCAGAACTTGAATAAAAAATGCAACTCAACTCATCAGGACGATGAAAAATGTAAACAAGGGTCTGAGAAGGCTGGCGAATTGGTGGGCCAAACTGTAGTTTTGAAATTGGCACCGACTTTGCACAAAGGAGAGTCATACCTCTGCATTTTTCTGTAAATTAAAAAGTCGTTTAATTGAAATTGCCTCGCTCGTGTCAATTTGGTCTCCAATGGCTGTTGCTGGCCAGCGTTCTATGGAATTGCGAAGCCCATGCCGCACCGATCACCCAAACGCCAGTAGTCGCTGGCCCTGAGCGAACGGCTCAATGGCGAAGAACCAAAGATGGTTGGATCGACTTGGCTCGCTGGTATCGACCGAAGCCCCAGCAACAGGAACGAAGAATCGAAACGATTCATCCTTTAGTCGTGGCCGGTGCAATTGTTTTTGCATCTTCCTGGTTAATGATCTGGGCCGCCGAAGAGGCGGATTGGTCAAAAGTCTTTCGACAGACAAAACGACGTTAATCTGTTTTGAATCCAATCAAGTTGGCGGCCTCGTTTTCATCAAGGCTGCTCAGCTTGGTAATCTTTTTGCCGAAGAGGGTCACGTTAGTGTATGCTCTATCTAGCAAGATCACTTTGATACACCCATGAATAGTACATCTGAAAGTTTGCTTTTAAAATTGAAATCGGCCAGTGATCAACAAGCCTGGTCCAAGTTTGTTCGACTGTACACGCCACTACTATTCTATTGGGCGCGGCAGACCGGAATGCAGCCACAAGATGCTGCCGACTTGGTCCAGGAAGTGTTAACGATCGTCTTTCGTAAGCTTCCGGAATTCGAGTACGACCGCACAAAAAGTTTTCGCAGTTGGCTAAAGACGGTCACGATGAACAAGTTCCGAGAATTTTGTCGTCGCAAGTCCGTTTCCCGAAATGCCGCGACGGGCACAGTATTGAACCAGGTCATGGCCGACGCCCAGTTAGAATCGTCGTGGGATGTCAGTTATCAGCGGTCATTGTTCGCGACGGCGATGGATACGTTAAAGCCGGAGTTTCGCCCCCAGACCTGGGAGGCGGTCCGCCAATTTATTGCTGGTGACCAGCCGGCTGCAAAAATTGCCGCTGAAACCGGAGTTAGCGTATGGACGATTTATGCCGCAAAATCCAGGCTTTTGGCGAGACTTCGCGAAGAATTAAATGGGCTGGTGGATTAATTTAAAATTTTTTTGGTGAAAACATACAAATCGACGTTGGGTCGCGCATACCACTATTGAATCGAAAAACAAATTTCGAATGTTGCACGAGCCAAATTGATCGAGGCCTTCATGACTGAACCCAATCTCCCCTGTCCGGACCAAACATATCTGAAGAAATTTTTGCTTGGCCAACTGCCGGTTGCCGAAATAGAAGACTGCCAGCACCATTTGAGTCAATGCGATCCTTGTGTCGAAACGATCGAGAATCTATCGATCGGGGACACTTTCACGGAATTGGCGATCGATGCAATTCAAAATGACCCGAGTGATGCGACCGGACAGGATGAAGCGTTGATCGAAAAAACGATCCAACAAGCGGAAGCTTGGTCAGTGGATGACGTTGGTCCCGTGCCCACCGCGGATTTGTCGCTTGACAAAGCGGCAGAAGTACAACGCTTGGTTCGCGAGCCGGTGGAGGCGGGCGATATCGGCGCGGTGGATCATTATCGGCTGTTAAGACTGATTGGTGCCGGCAGTACGGGAATCGTCTATTTAGCCATCGATACCAAGTTAGATCGTCATGTTGTTTTAAAGGTGTTACGCCCGTCATTGGGCGAGTTGGCGCGGCAACGATTCATCGCGGAAGCGAAAGCGACTGCCGCGATCGATCATCCTAATGTGGTAACGATTTATGATGTCGGCAACGACGGGCCGCTTTCGTACATCGCAATGCAGTGGATACCGGGACGAACGTTGGAGCAATTGCTGTCTGAACACGAAACATTGTCGGTTGAAACGACGCGACAACTGGTTGAACAGATCGCCAATGGATTAACCGCCGCCCATCAAAGAAAATTGATTCATCGTGACATCAAGCCAGCCAATATTTGGATTCCCGAAAATGACGAACCGGCAAAGATCTT
The DNA here is from genome assembly GCA_965263475.1 of Mariniblastus sp. GTDB lineage: Bacteria > Planctomycetota > Planctomycetia > Pirellulales > Pirellulaceae > Mariniblastus. Next base: position 2,804,796 of record OZ253677.1, on the reverse strand, counting down.
GGATTTTGGTTTGGTGCGGGTAAACGATGAGGATCCGCAGTTGACTTGTACTGGGATGATTGCCGGAACTCCGTGCTATATGTCGCCCGAGCAAAGCCGCGGGGATCAATTGGATGAACGGAGTGATTTGTTCAGCTTGGGTTGTCTGATGTACCAGGCGCTATCCGGTAAGTTACCGTTTCGGTCCGACAATGCGCTGGCGACGCTGCGATCGATTCAACACGACCAGCCACTTGAATTGGCGAGGATCGATCCCACGATTGATCAAGCAACCTCCGACTTGGTGATGTGTTTACTTGCCAAATCTCCAGCCCGGCGGCCGGCGACAGCCCAAGCGTTGATTCAGGCACTGCATGCCGATCCGCAGGCTTGGGAATTTGATGTTGTCGAAACCCAGTTTGCCGAAACGATACCCAAACGACGTACTGTATCGACGTTGTGGAAACTGATTGCTGCAATGCTAATCGGTGTTGGTTTGGCCGCGCTAGGGTTTGCTTATGGTCAGCAAATCGTTCGGCTCGTGATGAACGAAGGCGAAATCCAAATTGAAACGTTGGTGGATGATGTCAAGATCGAGATCATCGGCGATGGTGAGCATGTTTCGATCATTGATTTGGCAACGGAGAGATCGATCGAGATCAAGGCCGGCAATTACCAGATCCGAGAGTTGGGGACGGAAAATTCGATCACGGTTGACAAAAATCGCTTGACGCTGTCGCGCGGGGAAACCGAGATCGTCAAGATTACTCGAACGAAAATTCAGAATCCGGTCGCCAAAACACCTCGAGAAGTAATGGTGTTTCCCTTGAGAGATGCGAACGCGAATCAAGTTTTTCTAACGCTTAAATCGCTTGGATTTGGCGACGAGAAATCGGGTACCAAATTGGTCGTCAACGAGCATCAAAACCAATTGATTGTCTCTTCGGATTTAGAAACGTTCAAGAAAATTAGAGTGCTGGTTGAACAGATGGAGATGGCCAATTCGAAAACGAAAAAAGCTGAGCCTGCTGGAAAACTCGTTGAGACCAAACCCATTGACCCGACAAAGCCCTACCACGTCAAGCCAGGAGATATCTTAGGTGTCTTCATTGACGGTGTGCTGGGTTCGTTCGATGAATCCCCGCCCATTCATATTCCAGACGCCCGAACGGGACTGCCACCGACTCTTGGTTTTCCCATTCGAATCGAGGCGGACGGGTATGTGTATTTGCCATTGGTAGATCGTGTCAAAGCGGAAGGCAAAACGTTGTCTGGGATTCGTCAAGCAATCACCGATGCATTCAAAACCGGCGAGAATCCGATTCTTCGACAACAGGCTAGGATATTGGTCAATTTGATTCATCGGGGGCGTTCCGCGACCCATTCGTACCCGTTGGATAGCGGCGATGTATTGGGAGTTTTTATCGATGGTGTATTGGGCCAATTCGACCAAAAGCCGCCGGTTCATCCGCGACCCAATACGAATGATTTTCCATCTCTCGGTTTTCCAATCGCGGTTGAAGCTGACGGCCGAATCGTCTTGCCGATGATCGAGCCGATTGTGGCACGGGGCAAAACATTGGCCGAGGTGCGACGTGCTATTGAAACGGCATACAAAGATACCGGTTCGTCCAAGCGAGGAACCAAAAAAATCCAAGAAGGTTTTGAGTTGCCACCGTCAGAAGGCATTCCGATCCTCACCAAGGATGCTCGAATTTTAGTGAGCTTGGTTCGACGTCGCCGTCATACGGCATTGAGTGATACCAAAAATTCGTATGAACCAAAAACGGAAGTTGTCAACCCAAACGGAATTGCGGCAAAGATTGCTTCGCTTGAGCGTCAGAAAATCGATTGGAGCCAAAGACTCGGTCCAAAACACCCAGGTATTCAATCGCTCACGCAACAAATTAACATGTTGAAGGAATTCAAAAGCCGAAACTCCAATTTCAATCCAGCCGGTGAATCGCCACCCCAAAGCGATAGTCATGCCGTTTCGTTTGAAAACGCGTACAAACGATTTCAGGAACTCTCTTCAACGGAACGAAAAATGGAAGCCGCGGCGGAATTTATCGAGTTCATCGAACGGCAACTGGACGCGATGCGACAGGCGGTTAAATCGGGCGAAACGATCAACCGCGAGCTTCGCGAAAAACTGTGGGTGGAGCGACGCAACACCATCAGCTGGAGAAGGAGCTGGAGAAGATTACAGGGCGTTTCTGTCTCGACGATACCGGTGTTTGACGGAAAGAACTACAACCAATTGATTGAAGTCTTGAAATCTGAGCGAGATCTTTCGAAATTGAATCCTGCTATTATCGGTTTGGCCAATCTGGCGCGCGAACCACACGAGCGTGATGAAACCATCCAAACGATTATGCAGATTGCTCGTCGCGGACCTGGCGTGGCATCGCAAGAGGGCTACCAGGCTTTTTATACCAATGTTCAACAGTTCTTTGGGACTCTTCCGGTTGATCGCCTGATCGAGGTGTTTGAGGATGAAATGTCAAACGGAAATCGAGGCAGCCGGCAACACTTCCTGCAAAGTTCTAAGTTCGGAAGCACGATCCAATCGAAGTTGGATCTGCGGAAAACCTCCCCGCTGGTAACCGCCTCCGCGAAGCAAGCTATTGACCGAATCATCAAGTCATTGGCCGAAAATGCAAAAACGGACCGAGAACTCCAGATTGCATTCGAGTTTTTGAGAAAGACGTTCGGGCATTTGTGGGATTCACATCTGGAATTGAATTCAAATGAGACGGCGAGAAGATTGATTGAGCGGATTGCAAAATCGTTGTCCCAACAATCCAACAACTACTGGATTGGCCAGTTGCTTTTCCTTGATCCGCAAAACGCGACGGCAAACAAGTCGGCTCAAGAGATTGTCGCAAAAATTAACTCAATGCTGATCGAACGTTCCGTGTCCGAAAGTGCATTCGGGAATGCGATTCAAAATGATCTGAAGCCGATTTCCGAGAACGCTGCTGATTTGAGGAATTCAATGGACAACTTGATCCAAAGATCGGAAGTTCCCAAGTTGATATTGAAAGAGGGCAAGTTTTCCGTCGTAGCACGGGGCGATGCCAGAATATTCAAGTTGAGCAAAAACGCAGTTTCGTCCATCGACCAACAGACGTTGGGCAAGGTTAGAAAAGTCGTGAATCGATTTCGTGTTTCAAATAAAGACCGCAAAATGGTAGCGGTTGGAACGCCTGATGAACTTGCCCAGGTTGAAAAAATCGTTGGCGAGTTGAATGAAAAACCGCAAGAAAACTCTTCTGTTGACCAGGATCCTCGCTGACGCTCGTAACTAATCTGAGTAGTCCTCGCGATTGAAACGTTCTATATTGAATATTGGAGGAAGTTCTTTTCGGTCGCTAGGACGCTCATGCAAACTGGATCCTGTACATTTGATACTCCGGGGAAAAAGACGCCAGCGTGGTTATTGTCTTTGATTCTGCATGTATCGGTTTGCGCCTGTTTGTTTCTGTTTGCTTTTCGTGTAACCAGCGGTTCTGCGACGATCGAGAACAAGAAGGGTGGGATTGTCTTGGTCGATCGGTCGAATGAAACGACCGAATATTTGGATGAAGGTGATTTGACCGAACGGATGGCAGCGGAATCGCAAGCGGCGGCGGCTCCCGCCTTGATGTCCGAGGAACTGCCTCCGAGTTTGCCCGGGCTGGAGATCGGAACCTCGGAAATTACGGGTGTTGGAGAAGCGTTTACCGATAGCCTGACTGGAGCGGACTCCATGACGTTGGGCAAGTCCTCAGGGCAGAATTTTGGTGGCCAAGTGACGACCGAAGTATTCGGTGTCAAAGGAACGGGCTCACGATTCGTATACGTGTTTGATCGCTCGGCCAGTATGGAGGACTTGGGCGGGAAACCGTTGCGGGCGGCGAAACGGAGTTTGCTGGAGAGTTTATCGTCGCTTGGAGAGGTGCAGCAATTTCAGATCATTTTCTATAACGTGCAAACAAAAATTTACCGCGGCAGTCGCGGCGCTGGGCTGGCGTTTGCAACCGATGACGAAAAGAAGACGGCAACGCGGTTTGTGGAATCGATCGCTGGGGAGGGCGGAACCGACCATTTGAATGCGCTCCGTAAAGCCTTGGCGTTCGGGCCCGATGTGGTTTTTTTGTTGACCGATGCGGAAGGCGGTTTCAATTTTGCCGACTTGAGTGCGATCCGTAGTTGGAACACCGGTGGCAGCGTGATTAACGCGATCGAGTTTGGTATCGGTCGGAAATCTGGTGACGATTACTCGCTCCAACGTGTCGCCGAACAAAGTGGCGGGCAATATACCTATAAAGACGTACGATCCTTTAGAGAACGTTGAACGAAGTCGTGCTAACGTTGACCTGATTTTGCCGACATCTTAGAATTCACATACCGGGGCAATCTGTATCGCGTGGCGCTACCGAAGCAGCGTGTCGCATTTGAGTAACAAATCGTATGAAATGGTTTTGGGTAAGTGTTGCAATTGCTTGTTCGTTCGGGATTTCTGATTTAAATTCGGTTGATGCGCAAGACGTTCTTGTGATCCGCAGGCCGGATGGAAGAACGACAAAACGAACAGGTGAAATCATCCGGTGGCAAGGTAGCTCGATCACCATTTTTAATGGCTCCCGTGAAAGAACGATCGACCAAAATGACGTTCTCGAGCTACAAACCAACTGGCCAATACCTTTAGAAGCCGCGCGGCACGCTGTCGCGAACCGTCAATTTCCCCGAGCCATTAAATCTTTTCGTGAAGCGATCCAAGTCGAGAATCGAGAATGGGTTCAGGCAATGATCAAGTCCGAGTTGATCGAGGTGTTCGATGCCTTGGAAAACCCCGCAGCCGCCGCGAAATTGTTTCTGCAAATTTACGATGCAGACTCGCAAACACGGTTTTTCCCATTGATTCCGCTGTCTTGGTCGATCGGTGAGTTGAAGCCGCCGTCGTCGGTCCAGTCGAACCAGTGGATGAAATCAAAAAATCCGGCGGTTCAATTGATCGGTGCCAGCTGGCAATTGTCAGTAAACCAAAACCAAGCCGTCGCTGTTTTGGAATCATTGGCGGTTGACTTGGACAAACGCATTGCCCAATTGGCGACAGCACAGCTATGGAGAACACGCAGTCAATCGGCCACAAAGGTTGATGTGGATCGCTGGAGTCGTCAACTGAATCGGATCGAACCGACCTTGCGATCCGGACCGTTGGTTGTGTTGGGTATGGCTCAGAAACGATTGGATCAGCATGATCAAGCAAAGATCAATTTGCTTAAAGTGCCTATCTTGTTCCCGCAAAAAAAATCGTTGTGCGCATTCGCACTGTTTCAATGCGGTACGATCATGGATGATGGAAAACACCGGGATCAAGCGGTTTCAGTATGGCGTGAATTGATACAAGATTTTCCAACCAGCCAATATGCCGAATTTGCTCGAGGCAAGCTGTAACCGCTGTGGGATTCAAATGTGAAACAGCAAGGTAATTTTGAAAAGAGACTTTGGATGGATCGACCCATTTTGAATTGGACTCGTCGAATCACGGACACTGTGGTTTCGCTTCAGGTTATTCCGTTGACGATATTCATGATCGCTGTGTTGTTCGCAAATCCTGCTTGGTCGCAAGAGCCGAATGATTCGGAGGCTTCGCCGCCGGCTGGTATTCTTGACATCATTTTTTCAGGTGGTGTTGTTGGGGCGATCATGATCGTGGTCTTATTGTTGTTGTCGTTGACGGCTGCCTATTTGATTTTTGATCATTTAATGACCATCCGCCGGAATGACTTAATGCCGGAAGGACTTGGTGAGAGTGTCAGGCAGTCACTATTGAAAGGTGACGTGGCCGCAGCGCAACAAGCCTGCAATGCAAGCCCAAGTTTGTTGTCGTTCGTGTTGTTGCATGGAATATCAGAATTAGAATTTGGTTGGAGCAGTGTCGAGAAATCTCTGGAAGATGCCTTAGCGGAACAATCCGCCCGGTTGTTTCGAAAGATTGAATACTTGTCGGTGATCGGAAATATGGCCCCGATGGTCGGTTTGCTGGGGACAGTGATCGGAATGATTGTTGCATTTCAGCAGGTAGCGGCAACTCAAGGTCTGGCAAGTGCGCCGCAATTAGCGCAAGGGATCTACCAGGCGTTGGTCACGACCGTTGGCGGGTTGATCGTGGCGATACCATCCATTGGTGCGTTTGCCATTTTTCGAAATCGAATCGACCAATTTGTCGCCGAAGCGGCTTATACGGCACAGCATGTCTTTACGCCGCTAAGACGTAAAGCAAAAAAATAGATCAGGAGCAACATGCGTGCACCCGTTTACAAACCGATCCGGCGCTACGGCTTCAACATGACGCCGATGATTGATGTCGTCTTTCTGCTGATCATCTTTTTCTTGGTGTCTAGCCATTTGGCCAAACAGGAAAACCAAATCGCACTCAAGCTGCCCGTGGCTTCATCCGGAAGTGACGATCGCCAACAAGATCAACCTCGCGTCACAGTCAACGTCAAAAAAGACGGCAGTTTGTGGGTCCGTGGCCGATCGGTCAGCAAAGCAAGTTTGCCGTCCATTTTCGAATCCGCATTGCAAACAGAATCCAACTCTGTAGAGGTTCGAATCCGCGGTAGTCGATCGGCACCTTATTCCTCGGTTGAACCGATCATGCTGGCTTGCACTCGTGCCGGAATTTGGAATGTGACGTATGCGGTTTATCGAGACGAAGTGGAATGAGACGTCCAAGCCCTTTGGTCAATCAGCGTTCGATCGGCACGGATCTTGATTCGGCGATGACTCCTATGATCGACGTCGTATTCCTGTTGCTTGTGTTTTTTGTTTGGACGGCCAGTTTTCAAATCGTCGAACAAATCCTGCCCAGCGAGTTGTCGGCACAAATGGGAAGTGAGCCTGCAGAGGTAACCGAACCTACACCTGAATCCGATTACGATGAAGTGGTTGTCAAAATCGGCTGGGATGGCACACAACCAAATTGGTCATTGAATGACGAAGCAGTCGGGGATATCGGTGCGTTGATAGAACGTCTTACAATCATTTCAAACGTTCGCTCAGACAAGCCCGTGATTCTCGATCCAGAGGATCAAGTCCCGCTCGGGTTTGTCATTGAAGCCTACGATGCATCGAAAGTTGCGGGGTTTTCTAAGGTGTCGTTCGCTGTCGATCCAAGTCAAGGATGATAGGGATGGTCGACGTAATTAAATTGACCTGGTGGATCGTCATCTTAATGGCTAGCCCTTGGGCTTACGGATTGAGCGCTCAGGATAACTCTCGCGAAATCCAAGACACGGTAGAAGTCATTCGCGGGCTTCGCGAGCGTCGTCTATTTGAATTAGCAGAACTCTATTGCAAAGATCAACTAGTGTCTGAAGCGATACCGACGGCGGACAAATACTTGATTGTTTTGGAGCGGATTCAAGTCAAAGTGGCTGAAGCGATTTCCACAACCTCAGAGAAAAGGACTCGAGCCTGGCGTTCGGCGTTCCGATTCTTGGTTGATTTTGAGAATCAATTTCCCAACCACCCCAAACGACTCTTGATCCAGATCCAAGACGCACTCATTCACGTCGCGTATGGAAATTTGATTCAGCAAGAGTTGCAGGCTGAAATTGCTCGACCGACTCAACAGCTTGACGCGCTGACGCAATTCCGTTTGGCGACAAAAAAATTAAGGGACATCGAACGAGAGATAGTCAACCGAATTCCAAGCGCCCCGTCAAAGTCGCCGACCGACCTGACTCAAGACCAATTGGTCAATTTGCAAAACAACATTCGATATCGCCTAGCCATTGTCAATTTGGAAAAGGCGCAGCTTTATGACCCAGATGACAAATTGAATCGAATCGACGCACTGTCCCAGGTTTTGAAACGTTTGGATGAAGTCATTACCAGCTCGAATTCCGAGTTAGACCTGTGGTGGGAGGCCCAAATTTCGCGAGCTAAGTGCATGCGTTTGATGAACAACCAAGGCCAGTTTTATAAACTGATTTTGTCCTTGCCATCAGAGTTTTTGAACGACGAGATCAAAACGTCATTACTGACCGAACGAGTCACAGCAGCAGTCGAATTTGGAATCCGAAGACAGTGGCCAGAACTTATCGATGAATTTGTGCAAACGGAAAAACCGACACCCCAGCTTCGATTGGCGGTTTTGAAATTGTTGATGGCGGATGCGGCTACCGCGGCATCCGGAGCAAAACAAGCACAACAGAAACGGGCAACCGATTTGGTTAAACAGATTGAATTGAGTCATGGAAAATATTGGGGCCGACGCGCAGAAATTGTGTTAGTTGGCGCGGTTGCAGGGGATGTATCCAACAACGCGGACACAAGCGATCGGGAGATCTTGGTTCGACAAGGCGACAGTGCTTTTCGTAAGAAAAATTTTGCGGACGCGGTTCGTGCTTATGCCAAGGCGACTGAGATTGCGAAGTCTGTCGAAGACGGTCGTCAAGCAATGGCCATCGTGGTCAGGTTGGCTCAAAGCCACGAGCAGCTCAAACAATTCCACTTGGCGAGCGTCGCATTGTTCGAGGTTGCCGACCGATTTGTCGACGAACAATCTTCCGACGCGATTCACTTGCGCGGTTGTTGGAATCTCGGGCAACAGCAACAACAAAAAGACTTATTGATTGGGAGGCTAGAAACTCATATCGCCCGCTGGCCCGCGCGAACAACGGCCGATCAAGCTCGAGTGTGGCTGGGCAATGCCTTGGAAAAAGAGTTCCAATGGAAAGCAGCAATCGACGTTTATCTGACCGTCTCTCAAGATGAAACTTTGAAATTGCAGGCGGCACAGCGGGTAAGAATTGCCATCCAGCGGTGGATCACAGAGTCGAGAAAAACAGGCGATACCGGCAAAACGGTCGCCGCACAGTTCATCGACATGGTCGACTTGGCAGCCCGTGAGACATGGCATGAAGCCAATCAAAAATTGTGTGTGGCTGTGGTCGAGGTAGGCTTGTCGACAGGAGCATTGGATCCATCGCAAGCATTAACTTTTTTGAGTTTGATCCCCGCTGCCCAATGCATCAAAGATATTTTGATTTGGCGAGTCATTGCGTTAGCGAAACAAGCAGCATCAAGTAACGACGGTTTGGCTGGTTTGATGAGCACGGTCAAAGCACTTCCAAACGAGGAGGCACTATTGCGGGTTTGTTTAACAGGAATCAAAGCGACATTGACCGAAGCCGAACAAACGAAATTGGCGGATGTTGTGGTCATGGTTTGCGACAAAGCGCTGGTCACCAGTAAGAAAGCGAGTCGCGAATTTTGGTTGATCGAAAAAGAAGTTGCACAAGCCAATTCGACAGATCCGTTGAAAAAGGACGCTGCTGGATTGTCTGAATTAGCTAAAAAGTACCCCAAGTCGTTGCGAATTCAACTGGCTTTCGCTCGGGCATTGACCAAAAACGGCGACGATCAGGCGATTCAACAGTGGCGGCGATTAGCCAAGAAAGTCAAGAACGGCGGCGAAACTTGGTACCAAGCCAAATATAATGTGGTTGCTTTGATGGTTGCTGATGAACAGCCAGAGGAAGCCCGTAAACTGGTAGAATATTTGTCGGCCACGACGCCAGGGTGGAGCGATTCGGGCTGGAGTAAAAAATTCGAGCGATTGTTTGATTGACTTAGGAGCGTGTCATGATCATCCATCTGGATATGGACGCGTTTTATGCGGCGATTGAATTGCGGGACAATCCGGACTTGATAGGCAAGCCAGTTGTGGTCGGAGGCTCGCCGAAAGGTCGGGGCGTGATTTCAGCCGCCAGCTACGAGGCACGCAAGTTTGGTGTACACAGCGCGATGTCCTCCGCGCAAGCGTTGAGACAATGCCCTGACTTGGTGTTCGTCAAACCAAGAATGGAACACTACGCGGCAATTTCGAAACAGATTCGCGAAATTTTTTTTGAGTTTACGTCTTTGGTGGAGCCGATTGCGTTTGATGAAGCGTTTCTTGACGTGTCGGGCTGCGAAAGACTGTTTGGAGATGCCGTTTCAATTGCTCAACAGGTCAAACAAAGGATTCGACAGAAAACCGGCTTGATCGCTTCGGCCGGTGTGGCGCCCAACAAGTTTTTGGCAAAAGTGGCTAGTGATTTGCAAAAGCCGGATGGCTTGACCGTTGTTGCTCCTGAACACGTACAAGAATTTTTAAATCCGCTGCCGATTTCCCGTGTTTGGGGCATCGGCAAAGTCACACAAGAAAAGTTTCAGGCTCTGGGGGTTTATTCGGTCGCGGACTTGAAAAAGCTGACTGAGCAATCGATGCGCACTCAGTTTGGTGTGAACAGTCAGCATTTTTGGAACTTGGCACGCGGCATCGATTCTCGTCCCGTAGTGCCAGACCGAAACGCAAAATCAATTTCGCATGAAACGACTTTTTCGACCGACATTGAAGACGTGGAAACGTTGCGCGTATGGATATTGGAGTTGACCGATCAGGTGGCAAGACGACTGCGGCGTCATAAAATTCTAAGTCGCAATGTACAGTTAAAGATTCGATATAGCGATTTCCGGACGTTGTCTCGTTCCTCGTCATTGCAATGGCCGACGGATTCATCGATTCAACTTTCCAACGTCGCAGAGTCCGTGCTGGTCGATGCCATTGCCCCGCAGAATCAACCCCGGATATCACCAGGCATTCGTTTGCTAGGGGTTGGCGTGACCCGTTTGTCGCGGCCTGTCGATAAAACGCAACAACTGCTTTTCGATCAAGAGGTTATAGAGAAACAATCTCGAATGGATCGAGCGAGCGACCAAATCAAGGATAAATTCGGTTCACAGGCTGTTCGCAGAGGATCCAGCGTGGCCAAACAAATTCATCATCGTAGCGGGCCGTTGTTAGAAGATTGAAGCTACCAGGTTGCAACGTGACACTTGATCGAAAGCGATGACAACAAAAAGCTGTATCGAGCGTGGGTTCCAGCGGATGCTCGCGATCGTTAAACCCGAATCCGAGTCGCTAGAGCGTTTTTCAGGTTGCTGTAGCGTAGCCGCAATGTTTGAAGTAGTTGGTGCATTCGGTTTGCTTGAACTTGGAAATCAGTTTTCCAATACGATCCCAAAGGGCGTCAATGGTTCTTTCGGCAGAACTTCGCAGCAACCATTTTAGTTTTGCAAAGAGCAACTCGATGGGGTTGAAGTCCGGGCTGTATGGAGGGAGAAATTGTAGTGTTGCTCCGACCGCTTCAATCGCCTCACGAACTCCGATTCGTTTGTGAGCAGCAAGGTTGTCCATGACGACAACGTCGCCTGGTTTCAAAGTCGGAGCTAAGTGCTGTTGGGAATAAGCCAGAAAGATGTCGCCGTTCATTGGGCCGTCGATAACCAGCGGTGCGACCAAGCCTGTTCGCCGCATGGCTCCCACAAAGGTTGTCGTCTTCCAGTGGCCGTGAGGGATACGACCTACGACGCGGTTGCCGCGGCGAGACCTTCCATACATTCTCGCCATTTTCGTATTGGCTGCGGTTTCATCGATGAACACCAAACTGTCGATGGGCGTATCGAGCATTTTGGATTCCCACCATTGACGTTGAGTTTTTACGTCGGGACGGAGTTGTTCACAGGCATACACTACTTTTTTTTAAACGTGATTTGCAGATGTTTGAGTGCACGATGCAATGTTGAAATACTAATTTCAATCGGAAGTTTTTCGCATAGCTCGCGTAGGGTAATGTCAGGTTGCTCCTCGACAAGTTTCTCGATTCTATCGCAATGGTCCAACCATTTAGGATGGGGACCACTCCGTTGTGAACGCGCCGTTATCTCACCGGTCTCGCGTTGGCGTTGTTTCAAACGTCGAACCCAAGATTCGCTAACGTCATACTTCAACGCTACTTCCCGGGTCCCAATTCCCGATTCAGAATCACGTAATATCCGAACTCGCAAATCCTCTGAGTAAGCTTTCATAACAACCTCCTGTTTTGAGGTTGCCTGTTTTAACTAATTCGCCTCAATGGCGCTAGACCGTCTCGGAATTTGCTCTAGTGCAATCATCATTGGTTCAATCGATCACCCGATTGAAAGAACATTCACTCAGTTTTTGGTCGAGCATAAATCTCTGACAACGAATTTCAACGATGACGTCACTTTGGCCAAGATCGCGTAGTCAAGTTTGTCGATCGTGTCTGTCGGCTGGTGATAATGGGGGTAACGAAACGGTGCGGTATCGGTGACCATGATTCCCGGATAACCTTCTTGCCAAAATGACCAATGATCGGACCAACCGATGCCAGTGATGAGTTCAGGTAACGCCGCGCCCTCGCTGGGGACAGATGTGTTTTCTCGAAACACCTTGATCGCGCGACGTTGCAATTGACTGGACTCAAGGTTGGCGACGAAACCAATGAAGTTTCCGGTTGACGGATAGAACATGTTTAGCGGGGCAGGGTAGTGTTGACTATCTTTTTCGTTGGTGAAGTAGCCCATCGTTTCTAAGCTCAGTACCGCGACAATTTTATCTCCCGATTTGCGACATGATTCGGCGTAAACCCAAGAGCCCATCTGGCCACGGTTTTGGAAATAGGGCGGTTCTTCGTTGGCAAAACCAACAAAACGCAATGTTTTGTCCGGCGCGAAGTCTTGCAGCATGTTGGCCAAACATAACATGGATGCGACGCCACTGCCGTTATCGTTTGCGCCCGGCGTACCTGGTGCCGTGTCGTAGTGTGCTCCAACGATGACAATTTCTGCTGGCCGGACGTTTCCGCGTACCTCTGTCACGATGTTATGACAATCCAGGTTGTTGACTTGAAACGTATGGCGATGGGCCGAATAACCAAATTTTTTGAATTCACCTTCAATGTAGTCGGCGGCAAGGCACAACGCCGGATAGTTCTGAAGATTTCGTTCGCCAATCTGCAGGCTGAGGTGTTTTACGTAGTTCTTTAATTGGTTTTCCAAATCAATGGCGGAGGACAATTCAGTTGCGGTCGATCGGTCAGAGTTGTCCTCCAACGCCTTGGCTGATTCACCTGGCATTCGGATGCATATGTACCAAAAGCCAAAAATGGTTAGCGATAGCAAGCCAATGATGAAAATAAACCGCCGCAGCCCGTTTTTCAGCTTCGCAGGAGAGCGCTGATTAGATTTTGGTTCCGTAGACGACATTGGGATCTTCGCTGTATTAGTTATGGCCGACCTTTAATTCTAAGGTCTGACACGTCAATAAACAAAAAAAGCGGCAGATGTACTGCCGCTCTCGCTTGGATCCAACAGTAAATATGAAACTAACGGATATGTGACCAGGGTGTACGCACTGGATAAACGCCCATCTGTTGGGTACTCGATGGCCAGTACGGAGCGGAGGGAAACTGCTGGCTGATTCCACCAACCCCACCCGGAGCTGTGCTGCCGAATTGATGATTGATCGGCAAGCTTTGTGTTCCGCCGACCCCCCAAGAGTATACCGATTGGAACGATGCGGTTGGCGGTACAACCAACGCCGTTGGAGCGTTAAATCTCCAGTAGTTGTGCTGGCCGTGCCATGCGGTTTGCGAAGCACGAACTCGATTCCACTGATCGACTCGAGACGCATCGATGCCAGCCTTACTGTAAGCGTAGTAGGGGTGCGGATGGAAAGAATCGCGATGTGCCAAATAACCCCGGTAAACGGCGTTTGGGTAATGCAAAGCGCGGATTTTTGGACATGCAACGTTGGCGTTACCATTTGTAAATTGGTTTGTGCCCCGACATGGCCAACGGCACTGGTCGACGCACACGCCGATGCCCGATGGTTCGGTGTTGTCTGGAATTCCTGTGCCGCCAGAGGTGAAGCCATCGCCGTAGCCACCGCAACTGGAGCATTGGGCTGATGCGATGGTGGTTCCGACAGCGAATACCGCCACAGCAACGATTGAGAATATTGTGTTTTTCATTTTCGATTCCTTTTCAAATTAGCGGCTGTAACGGTTTTGCATTGCGGCAGCCGTTCGAGCTGCCGCTTCACGGTTCTTTTGTTCCCAACGCGCCACATAAGACTCCCAAGAACTATCGCATCCGCCAGAACAGCTTCCATCGGCGCAACCACTGTCGCCCCATCCGCCGAAACCGTAGTCGGAGCCGCAGTCTCCGCTGGCGCAATCGCCACCAAAACCACCAAGTCGACTGCCCAAGCCACATCCGCCGCTGGTGCAAGACAAGAATCGATTCAGTGGGTTGCGGGCGACCGTTTTGTGCTTGTGCCACCAATAATTGAAATTGTTGAACGGAGCCAACGCGCCGGCTAAAGGAGCGACTGCGTTACAACCACTTTGCCATCGTACCGTTGTTTTCGTGATGCCGTATCCGCTGCGGGGGTTGCCACCGCACTGATTGCAATAGTAAGAAGCGGGCGTTGTGTGATAATTGTAATAAGTCCGCCCGTGAGCGTACATCAATTCGTGTGGCATCAATGGTTGATACGTGTAATAAGAAGATCCAACGTGATGAGGGACCGGGTGAGGCGCTGGATACATGGCCGCATGGACCTGGCTGGCGCCTGACGGGGTGTAATATTGCGAGAACAAATTGTTGGGCCGTTGAGCCTGCGATTGTTCTGAGACAAAACCTATGACCACCAAACAGGCGATCGCGACGAATAAGTTCCGGATCTGCATCGACCTGGCTCCTGTATAAAACTTGAATTGACCAACATCCTTGTTGATTCCGAACCACGTTGTTCAAAAAACGGCGAAAACGATCGATGTAACCAAAACACGTGGATCCACTGGATTCAGATGATTTTTTCGGCGATACGAGAAAACTGCTTCCAGCGAAATGTTCCGTTCTTTCGTGCAATCTGAATCGACCCGCGCTATAACCGGAAAAACCGTCTGTAACCGAAACCGCCTGATTGGTACAATTCGCCCAAACCGCCGTCTTTGACGCGCGGAATGGGGCTTAGGTATGGCCCGCTCAATCAAAGAGTGGCGCATGCTGGCCACCTGTATCAATACGAGCTTGAAGCGCGAGTAGCGAATTCGGACCCAAATTGGTTTGAAACACGCGCGTCGAGTAGGTGTTGTAATTTGAAAAATTGGAACAAACAAACGCAAAACGTTGCGCGCTAAGTCAATCACGCCGAAGTGATGAATTAACGTTTACGATGTGTTTGGTTCCGTGTTTGAGAGGCGAGACAAACTTCGCGGTTTGGATCGAACGGTAAAGGAGTGCCATTAGTGGCAAAATCGACGCGAAAACGAAGACGTGCAACCGCGGAATCGATGGCGGCTCAACAGCGCAGCATATCGGTCAGCGAGTTTTTTACCAAGAACCGCCATTTACTTGGCTTTGACAATCCACGCAAAGCGCTGCTGACCACGGTGAAGGAAGCGGTTGATAACTCGATCGACGCCTGTGAAGAGGCTGGAATCCCTCCGGAAATCTGGGTCCAAATCGAGCCTGCCGGAAACAACCGATACAAAGTCGCGATACAAGACAACGGGCCCGGGATCGTCAAGAAACAGATCCCGTTGATTTTTGGCAAGCTGTTGTATGGCAGCAAGTTTCATCGCTTGCGCATGAGTCGCGGCCAACAAGGAATTGGAATCAGCGCTGCGGGAATGTACGGGCAATTGACGACTGGAAAACCAGTTAAAATTGTTTCGAAGATTTCGATTCGCAAACCCGCGCACTACTTCGAAATCCAAATCAACACGAAGTCCAACAATCCTGAAATTCTGAACGGCAAAGGAGACGGCGAAGATATTCCGCCCGGCGAAAAAGGGATTAAGTACTGTGAGAAAAAAGGCATTCGTTGGATTTCACATTACCCAGTTCCAGCGGCCAAGACCAACGACGATGCGAACGACAATGAACTTGAGATTGGCAAGCCGGTTCCTAGCGGGACTCGCGTCACAATCGAGCTAGAAGGGTCTCACAAGCGTGGAAAAGGCAGCGTTGACGAATACCTCGAGCAAACCGCCATCGCCAATCCCCATGTAACGATTCACTACACCGATCCTGACCACCATTCAGTTTCGTATCACCGCAGTACGACCGAGTTACCGCCCGAACCCAAAGAGATCAAGCCGCATCCCTACGGCGTGGAACTTGGTCGCTTGGTCAATATGATCAAAGCCGAGACCAATGGTTCAACGTTGTCACAATTCCTGACATCCAATTTTTCGCGAGTTAGCCCAGCGGTAGCGCGCCGAATTTGTGAAGCTGCGGCGCTCAGCACGCGGGCTTCGATCAAAAAGATTGGTCGCAATGATGCCGACAAACTATACCAAGCAATTCAAGAAACCAAGATTGGGGCGCCATCGACGGATTGCATTTGCCCGATTGGCGAAGAGTTGATTTTGAAGGGACTGTACCATGTCGTGCCGGGTGAGTTTTATACGGCGGCGACGCGCCCGCCTGGGGTTTATCGAGGCAACCCGTTTCAAATTGAAGTCGGACTGGCTTATGGCGGTGCCGTTTCGACGAAGAAGATTTCGCGCGACGAATTGAGCTCCATGCTAGAGCAAACGGACTCGCGGACAATCAAACAGTTTCTAACTAGCACTTTTGACGGCCTCGGCAATGAAGGCGCTGATAAAATTGTCGCAGCGACAAAACTTGGCAAACGTCAGTCGCCAGCAAAATTGAAATCGTCCGAAGCGGACGACTTGTTTGAAGCCATGCAGCACGTCAGTGTAAGTGAATCGCAATCGATGCAACTTTTGCGTTACGCCAACCGAGTCCCACTTCAGTTCAAAATGGGGGATTGCGCAATCACCAAAACCATCATGCAAACCAATTGGCGGAGCTATGGGCTGACCCAATCGCGGGGTTCATTACCTAACGGCCCGCTCACGTTAATGGTTCACATGGCCAGCGTTTGGGTGCCGTTCACAAGCGAATCGAAAGAAGCGATTGCCTCCTACCCTGAAATTGAAAAAGAGATTCGGTTAGGCGTGCAAGCAGTTGGAAGAAAATTGGGCATGTTTATGCGACGCCGCAAAAGTATCAAACAGGAAGGGGAACGGCGGAGTGTGTTCTTGCGGTACCTTGGCGAAGTTGCAACGGCCGTCAACGAAATCAGCGGATCCGATCGACAGAAAGTTTACGACGACTTATTGCGAGTGGCAGAGCGGAAAACGCAAGAGGCCGATACGAAACTGGACAAGCACGGTAAAAAAATTGAAGATTCGGATCAATTGTACGGTGACAACGTCTTGATCGTGGATCCGAATTCTCCCGAGCCGGGAGCCTCCAGTTCCAATGGCAATGGTGAAGTCCAGAAAGATCTGTTTGGTGGAGCCAAGCAGAATGTGGCGAACAAGAAAGCAAAAAAGAAGCCGGTTCGGACGCGTAAAAAATGATGCGAGTTGGCAACGGACCAAAACTTCAAATACATACAGACTGAACAAACATGGCTAAGAAAAAGAAGGTAGTTCCCAAGAAGTCTTCCAATGGTGCGGTTAAACTTTCAGCCAAAGACAAGCGGACGATGTCTGCCATCAAAGGCATGGCCGATAATATTGCTCGCGTTGCCGATCATAGTCGTGCCCCACATTTGGATGTACCCAGCCGCTCGCTTTCCAACGTGAAATTCAATAAGTCTCGAAAAATTCTCGAGATGGGAAGCAACAAAAACCGCCGCGAGCTGTTTAATTTGTCGCAAGCGAAAAGCTATATGCAGACGGTTTTGGTCGGAAGCGGGTGTAAACGCTTGATTCAGCAGGGTAAGACAACCAGTATTCGAGGTTTGTACTACATGCTGAAACATACAATCGAAGGAACCAAAGAAGAAACCTTCGATGAACAAAGTGATTGTGACCCGATTATTGAAGACCTGGAAGTCACGCTCGATTCGATTCGCGAGGAATTGCATCTATATGCCTCCAACAAAGGTAACATGATGGGAGACATCACGATCAACGATTCAGGGCAAGAACTGAATTGCAGTCGCGTCGGACGCAACGGATACAGTATTCCTTCCATCGTTGAACCCGAGGTGGTCAAGTTCGTCAAACACAATTGCAAATTCATCCTACATGTCGAAAAAGATACGGTGTTTAGTCGGTTCGTGGAGGACGAATTTTGGAAGAAACACAAATGCATCGTCTCACACGGCGGCGGGCAACCGCCTCGTGGTGTTCGACGGATGCTCAACCGCATGCACAATGAATTGAAATTGCCGGTTTACTGTTTGCTCGATAATGACCCGTGGGGGTACTACATTTACAGCGTGTTGAAACAGGGTTCGATTAATTTGGCGCATGAGTCTAAACGGATGGCAATCCCTCAAGCGCGTTATATGGGCATTCGCAGCAAAGATTACGAGCGCTGTGATTTGTCGCCGAGCGTGCAAATTAAACTCAGTGATTCGGATAAAAAACGAGCCAAACAGATCGCGAAATATCCATGGTTCGAGTTTAAAAAACCGTGGCAGAAAGAAATCGAGAAAATGCTTTCGAACGATTTTAAACTGGAAGTGGAATCTTTGATTAGCAAGGACATCAGTTACGTTACCGAAGAGTACGTACCGCAACGATTAAAAGATCGCGATTTCCTTGATTAAGGTATCTATTTCCAACTCGAACGGCTCGTGAACAGTGTCCGCATGATTCAAGTATTGGACGGTCGATGAGATTCACATTGCTGAGTTTGGTGTTTGTCACTTTTTTTGCCGCTCTGATCGTCAACGCGGTATTGCAAAGTCGCCAGGCTAGTTTTCTGCGGGCCGACATCGAGCAATTGAGAGAAGCGACTCGGGTGGCACAAATTGTCTTGCGAGAACGAGACGCTGTGACGGCGAGGCTAGCTGAAACAAATGGTCGCTTGGAGTTATTGACCCATGCAAGACAGGAACTGCTGAGTCGTTTTGAATCTCATGTGGATGCGAAGTATCGGCTCGCAGTGAAGCATAACGAGTTTTCGATGATTGAAGTGCCGCAGTTCCAGTCCGATCAGTTCATCAAAACGTTTCGACTTCATGTGCCTGATGATTGGAAATTAGCCATCGAGGTTTCGTTTGAGGATAGGCCTTACATGACAAAAGACGCGGTTGGTAAATTCGTTTCGGTCGAGCCGGCAAAAGTCGATTTACCGGCTGGACAAAGCGAGCTCTCGTTTCGTTTCAGATGGCCAGAGAAAGAGGTAGATACGAAGTTATCGGCAGTGGTGCAGATTGATTCGACGGAGCGATTTTCTCGCGAGTTTGTGGGTCAGCAGACTCGGGGTTACTCCAGCACCAACTTCTTTTTTTGGGAGCAACGCGACTACTCGGTCTCGGACAATTTGCCTCGAATTCTCCGGTTTCAACCGTCGGGCGGCGACACGGCAATTGTGCTGCAGGTGGTCAGGAGTTTGACCGAAAATGAAAACTAACAAGCGATCGCATTGGAAATGGACGCTGTTATCCGCAGCAGCGGCAATAATGCTTGGTTTCAATGGTCATCAATGGCGTGATCTGACGAGAATACGGGGCGAACATCGTGCGGCGCAGGCAGCCCGCGACCAATCCCAGCGGGAAATGGAGGCATTCGAGAATAGTAAACAGGATCTCAAGTTAAAGGGCAAGCAGATTCCCGAATTGTTTCGTGATGTGGGTGAGCTCATTTTTAGTTCTGAAAAACATGGAGCCAAGATCGCGGCAGAATTGTTCTCGACGACGAATCAAGTGGTGCTTTTCGAAAACAACAGCCATGATTGCGCAAAAATTCGAATCTACTTACCGCCAGATGTGACGGCGACATTAGTTGTTGAAAACGTTGCCGCAGGACCAATAAACCAAACTTTTAGAGTCTCTGGAAATCCGGAACCAGATAGTTTGTTTCAAATAGAAATCCAAGACAAAGGGTGGCATTCGATCGATCGACGCATGGCAAGTGACGGTGAAAAAAAAGTCGTTTTGGTTGTCGACGGTGAAGTTAAAAAAGCAATCCCAACCGTTTCTAGCAACGCAACAGGTTCTCATATGAGTGGGCCAATTTCAAAATTTATTGCCGTGCCGAACGCGTCGGATTCGAATATTGGTCAATCGATCAGCTCCAACTGGTGTTTGTATTTCGATAAGAAAAATGGCGGTCGTGAAGCTTGTGGTTTCAACATTCTCGGTTTTCGTATTCAACGAGAACCTTAGCGCGGAACAACATCAATCTAGCGCATTTGCTTTTTAGTGTAGCGTCGATCGGTCAGTTTTTGCTGGAACATTCGACGCCAAGACCGCTACAGTTAAGCGCAACTTGCACTAGTTGGAAGACTTGGAATCGATTTCCGATTGGAGTTCAATGATTGCTCGGTTGCGAAGCCCTTGAAGGGGTTCGTGTTCTGGAAACGTCTCAATCGCAATATTGCACTGTTTTAAGACATCGAGCCAACGTTCTCTCCAACGATCTAGCACGACTCGATGCCAGACGGCATCCAAGTTTCTATCACCGGCGACTTCAAGCCAGCGATCGCACCAGCGAACGGCTTGGTCATAAGCTTTGATCGTAATCAGACCGACAGCGATCGCTCGAAGGTTTGACAAATTGGCAACGGATGCCGGATGGATGGCTGAGGACGCCTTGATAAACCGCTTGTGGTTCTTTTCCACTTCGTCTTGGTGACGATGAAACAGGGCTAGTGAAGTACCAAGAATTCCAATCTGGCTGGTCTGTTTAACGCTACGTACCCAACCGGGCGTCTCAATCGATTGTTCGAATGCGATCAGCGCATCGCGAGCGGCTGCCAAATCCGACTCGTTGGCGGCTCCCATTTGCATGTTGTATTGAGCCGCAAGCCGTTCGGCATACAAGGCACACAGCGTACCTTCGGGGTGCAGCTTTACCATTTCCCCAAGTAATTCTGCGGAACCCAACACCCTGTCCAAGGATTCCGGAATCGCAGAGATGTTAGGGATCAAACGTAGGGTTGTTTTGACCAGCTTTTCTCCGATGGTCGGAGGGAAATGCCAGCCATGTTTTTTCAGCAATGGAAAGTGTAGCGTTGCGAAACGCGCCACAAGCCAACCGAGGCATCGGTTTTCACCGACTCGTCTTCCGACGCGATCATGGTTTGCTGCGCGTAACTTGCGTTGATCGAGTCCAGATCGACGTGTTCCAAATCGTGTTCGGAAAAGCGCTGTTTCAGTTCAGCAGGGTTCAAAGGACAGCGAAACTTTTTTCGTAACTCTAATTCGTAACGTATCAAGTCCTTGCGATGTTTCTCTGAATCCAATGCCTCAAACCAACCCCAATATTGATCGACGCTACCAGGTTCGGATCGTTTCAAAAGATGTTCGAAGTCGATCTTTACTAACTCGACTAAACAGGCCCAACAACTCTGCCATCATGGCAATCGTTGAAACGGAAGCGTCGTCGTGTGCATCTTGCGATTCAGCTGTTGATATGCCGTTGTCGGCATGAAGTTCGCGACCGTAATCTCTCCTTTTTCGGGAATGATATTCGATGGCCTGCATCGATTTTTTGTAAGTCATCGCGGCCAGCAGGCGCCAGAGATCGTTGGCATCCTGAATGTCGAAGCGACGATCCTGATTTCTTTGAAAAAAACTATGGAAAACGGATTGGACGATGTCCTCCGGATCACACCGGCGAACCAATCGAACTGGCAGTTTCGATTTAGCCAATCGAATCAGCCGTTCGGTAAACTGTTCGACGACTCGAGCCTCGTAGTCATTGGAGAGACCACTGACATTTTGTAACCATTCTGAGTCATTCACCGAATTCAATTTTCTGCCTCGGTTTGAGAAATCTCTGGTCCAATCGGTAGTGACCAATGCTCCTTTTAATCACAACAAAACCACTCTGCAAAATCCAGCTTGTTTTTGTCGAAAATGTGGCAATTCAGCCGAGGTGGTCCAGTTTTTACGAGATTTCAAGAAAATCTAAAACGAGTGTCGCGTTTTCCTGGCAAACACGAATATAGAGTGGGGTGGTACCCCTGTCGTTGTCGCGCGTCGCTTTTTGTATAGGCAGAAGGCGAGCGATCCATTTCGTTCATGACGACTGAAACGATTGCCTAACCAAACGATCTAAGTCGTCTTCTAGTTTTCGATTGATTGACGCGCCCGAAGTCAGCGTCTTGACCCGATCTACCAATTCACGGGATTCCTCTTTCTCAAGATTTGGCAATGGAAACTCTTTGACATACTGAGTCATAAAACGCCGCCGTCCGGAGTACAGCTTGTTGTGGAAACGGCAATCGTAAAATTCGACCGCCAATGACGAATTGGCGACGGCGAGCATCAAGTACATCCAGTCTCGATCAACGCCTTTCTTGAGTTTGAGCCAATAACAGTCGCCGTTTACGACGGCTCCAGACTCGTCCAGCAAGAATCTTGGTTGTTCAGAAATATCCGGCCAGACGATCTTCGGATCTCGCCAATCTTTGGGTTGTTGAGGTACCCAGATTTCATACCACTCTCGTCCCGCGTTTTCGAGATACTTCCGACGTTTTAACCGTTCTTGATGCTGCTGAAAGTATTTTTTTGCCTGAGGAAACATGGCCAAATCGACGGCCCTGCGATTTTCTTCCAATCGGTAGGGATACAAAACGGTTTTTTCAAATTCGTCCAGTCTCCATTTTTTGCAGATGTGATGGGTTATCAATGGATGCAACAATTCAGGTTCTGGTGAGTGCTCCAATTGCGCCCAATGCTCGCGTATGAAAACCCAGTCCGCGGTCGTCTTGATACCCACTTTTACTTCCGCCAAGTCTGAGAATTTAAAAGACTGGTTTTTAGCAACGTCGGCCAAGAACGACAAACTCTTTTCATTCGCAATTGCCCAGGGTTGCTCGGTTGTTGTCGATGCCAATCGGCCCGTTTCGATGTTGAACGAAGGGTCAGGGGATTGATTTTGTTTTCCCAAGACAAGATTAAAAACTTCAACGCGTTCTTTTTCATTTTCCAAGGTCGAGACACGATCATTTTTGTTCCGATAGACCCGCGTAAATTCACAATTCCCCGGCGCGCTTGGTTGATCTGTTCGTTGAGCAATGACAATGACCGGTAGCACGGCGGCCGAGAACAAGCGCGTATCGCCAAGATCAAAAATCTTCTTTAGTTTATAGTTTTCCGAAAGCTTGCGGCGCATCGCGCGTCCCGATTGGACGTACATGAATCGATTAGAAGTGAGCAGTCCAAGCGTCCCGCCAATTTTTAGTTTTCGTGTGATCGCCGCGCAAAACGCTTGGTACAAATCGATCCGACCAGATAGCCCAAATTCATTACGAAGCTTGACCACTTGTTGGTTTGGCAGATTTTGTGTTCTGACGTACGGTGGATTGGCAATGACAATGTCAAAATCGTCTTGTTGATCGTTTGATATTACGGACTCTAAAAAGTCTTGGTTGTGGATCTGGCAGTCGGCCTGGGAACCGAGCTCTCTTGCCGCGGTACTGGCAGCCAGCGGGTCCGTTTCGTAGCCGACTAACTCGACGGATACCGTTTTTCCAACGGACTGAAGCATCGCGGCTAATAGTTGTCCATCTCCGCAAGCCGGATCAAGAATCCGAATTGTTGGCAGACTTTGGGATGCCGCGACAGACCAGATTTGTGCGGACAGAAAAAGGGCTAGGTCAGCAGGTGTGTAATGAATTCCGTTTCGTTTTTTCGAATCGATCGTCGATTGCAAAACAACTCATCCTCTGGTTGACGGGCAATTGGAGCACCGGTCTGTGGAAATTCCGCCCGGACCAATATCGGGCTAGAGGTCCAAGTCATTCAATTCATCGACCAGATCGTCCAATTCATCTTTGGGACCGTCGTCTCGATTGTCTTGTCGTTTGGCGATTCCCACAGTCATGCCAACGGTCTGGCGTCCAGCAAGTTCAAGTTGTTCGTCTCGCTCCATCGCGGCAACTTCAATTGCCGATTTGCCTTCCGCAGGGGCACCGAACAACTGTGACAAATCGATTTTTAAGCTGGCCGTCGACTCGTTTGAGCCAGCGATTCCTGGTGTCTTGTGTTGCGGAAACATAATCGCGTTTTCAGGACAAACGCGACTACAAGCCGGGCAACCCTTGCGACAATTGTCTGGCTCTTCGACAAGAATCGTATCGATACGATCGACACCATAAACACCGAACAAACAGAAATCGACGCATTCCATGCAATTGGTACAACGGCTGTAGTCGATGACCGGGTACCATCGTCTTTTCGAATGATCTTCGATTCGATTTAACAAAGCTGGTGGGTTGGCATCTGAGTCAGCCTGTGTTGGTTGAGCCGCCAGGTTTCCGTTCGCCGCGTGGCCATTGTTTTGAATCAAGTCGCCTAGTCCAACCACTTGAGTCGCATTCTCGAGTTGAATCCGCTTGATTTCGTCGATGTAGGTTTTGGCTTTGTTGGAAATCCTTAGATCCAAGCAATAAATTTTTCGATTTGGGATTTGCCGAGAGTCGACGACACGTTCTTTTTCATTTTCTATCGACTCTTCTTCGTCATCGTCTAGATCGTCGTCCCGCAAAGTCACTAGACCGACATGCCCGTGAACGCCGTTCCGATCTAGCGTCCAATGAGCTGCGCGTTCAAACATCCATGCACACAAGACCATATTGCCGGAAACACCTTTTAAAGCCAACATGCCGGTGCTGTCCGCACTGAGATCATACAAATTTGGCACAACAGTTACGTCGACACCGGGCTCCATCATCAAACCCATGATGATGTCTTCTTCCAATTTTTTCTTGGCCGGGTTCTTGCTCTGGCTTTGCGAAATAACGACGGCGATACGTTTTGACATAGATTTGTATTCAATGAGGTTGCTGGTCACGTTTTTTGGATTGTCGATCCAGCGAATATTAAATCGAACAACCAAAGTTCAACAAAAATCATGGCCATTGGCAAAATCAACTGGATCGCTTGTGAGATTCGCATTTCTTCACCCCAGTCTAAATTAATCGTTGAGCGAACGACGAAACCATTGATGACCAGCAACAAACAAATCAAAGCGCCCTGACCCAAAACGAACACCCAGCCGTTATTCGATCGGAGTATTCGCTTCTTGTCCTGCTTAACCATTGTCCGGTTTATTGATGATTCAAATTTGGAATTCGGTCCAATTCGGCCATCCCGTATTTTACGAAACTCGTGACCCAGGTGAATAAAAAAAACACGTTTCCGAGTACATACTTGCCGATGGAGCCGATTTTAGTTGCAGAAACAAACCGGTTTTCGCAGTAGCGTAACTACGATTACCAATTTCCAAATTTAATTCTCGGCCGATTTTGGGACGATGATAGTGCTTCCGTCTTCAAAATCGACAGCGAGTTGCCACAACAACCAGCCAAAATCGTTGTTGGTTCGAACCATCGTCCCGTAAACCGTAGCTGAAGCTTTGGGGCCTTTCACCCGAAATCGATCGAGCAGCGCGAATTCTCGATGATTCCGCATTTCAAAACGTCCCGAAAATTCGGTGTCGACCAATTCAATGGGCAACCCGGTCCTGTCGGTAATGTGACGATAATTTGAAATCGCCTTGATACTTGCTTCGGCAGGGGCTTTGAAATGATCGATTGCAAAAAAACCACCCAGATAGATGGCGATTCCAGCGACTAAAATTAAAGCCAATGGGCAAATCCACAATAGGTTTCGAATAAGAAAACCTTGTTGGACTAATTCAACACTGTCTTCAGAAAATCGACTCGAAATTTGGTTCAGTCTCCATGTCAACTACTTTAAAATGTGAGCTTTGCAAAAGAACACGACCGGTCAGAAAAGCGAATTGAAATTTTCGTTACCGCGATTCAGTCGGCAATCTTTCTTGTACGTTTTACGGTGAAACATTGATCAAAAAAACCTCTCAATACCAACAAGATAGATTCTCGAGTTGGACGGCTGTTGCCGCGGTTGTTGGCCTGCTGCTGATTTGGGGCACCTTGCTGGCGACGGGAGCCATCTTATCCGATCCCAATGTTCTGCGGCCTACCATCGTTTTCGTATCTGTATTGGTTTTCGTGGTCGTTTGGATGCTCGCGCTGATCAACAAAAGGGATCCTAGCGGCGATTCTTAGCGCCTTTGTCTTCGCCTGGCGTTTCTGGTTCAACAAAATTTTTCTTGCGAATTCGTGGTACGCATACCACGATCGCACCCAGCAAAACCATCGCTACGATCAACGAATATGCCAAATAATACTCCGATTGACTTTCGAGTACTTTCTTTGCTTGCGCCAATGTTAGAAAATCATTGTAGTTCATGTTTGATCACAGTTTTCAAGTCAAATTTTGTTGTTAAGCCAATCTATCAAGGCGTGCGTTCCATCATGAATTTCAAAATCGTGTTGGGATCCGTCTGCCATCCATTTTACTTGAACTTTTGAGTTGGCAATCTCATCTTCCCCGGCAACGATTACGGCTTGGATTCCTCGACGATCGGCGTATTTGAATTGACTTCCCAGTTTTTTGGGCTCCGGATAGACCTCGACGGCAACCCCAGCGGCCCGTAACTGTTGGGCTAGTTTCAAATAATGGCTCAATTGGTCGGGTGAAAAATGAACGATTAAGACATCAGCCGTTGTCTTGGATGGGGGAATCATATTCAACGTTTCCATCGCCGCCAGCAAACGATCCAAACCCAGTGAAGCCCCAATTCCTGGTAATTGTTGCTTGGTAAAAAGCTCGGCCAAATGGTCGTATCGTCCGCCCGAACAGACGCTACCGATACTCGGCAAATCTCCCAGAAATGTTTCAATAATTGTACCTGTGTAGTAATCCAATCCGCGGGCAATGGAAACATCGATGTTCAAAAACCGATCGTCGATTCCCAGTGCATGTGCCGCTTCGACCACCTGAACGACTTCAGTACAGCCTTGACTGGCCAACACGCTATCGGCACAGATAAGTTCCAAGTTGGCAATGACTGCCGAGTTGGTTCCGGTCAAATTCGAAAAATCCAATATCTGGTCGATTTGTTGAGCGGATGCTCCAGTCGCGTCGACCATCTCTGCTCGAACTTTAGCGGGACCAATTTTTGGCAGTTTATCGATACAACGAAGCACCGCAACGGAATGCTCGCCCAACTCAAATTTTTCCAGTAGCCCATTCAAGATCTTTCGATTGTTAATCCGAATCTTGAAATTCTCAAAACCGATAGCTTTCATCAGGTCGAAGATGACGAGCACAGTTTCGATGTCGCTACAGATCGATGTCGTTCCGATTGTGTCGAAGTCGCATTGAGCGAATTCTCGGTACCGCCCCACTTGCGGCTTTTCTCCTCGCCACACATTACCGATGTGATACCTTTTGAATGGCGTTCCCAGTTGGTTTGCATGTTGGGCCGAGAATCTGGCCAGCGGCACAGTCAAGTCAAATCGCATTCCGACATCGCGCCCACCGTGATCCTCAAATCGAAACATCTGTCGATCGGTTTCTTCGGAGCCCTTGCCGCACAAGACTTCGGTGTACTCCAGCGTTGGCGTGTCGATCGGCACAAAGCCGAACGAGCGATATACGGATCTAGCGGTTTCCATCAACCGTTCACGAGGGATCATTGTCTCCGGCAGGAAATCACGAAAGCCCTTTAGAGTTCTTGGTTGGATTAAAGTCTTTTGATTCACTGTCGTTCGTTCTATTTTAGGTAACAGCTACACGCGCTTAGCTCAAGCCTCAGGCAACGCGTATAAAATGGGCAAACCTGGCTTAGGGCTGCGAAAATTTGGATGACTCGGATGATTCGCAAATGCGGCTTCGGCATATTCAAAGACCTGCTCGGGCGACTCAAAGTAGCGTTCGTAGGTATAACTATCTTCGTACTCACATTCGTCTGTCGAGTATTCACGGCAAATATGAGGCCGCGTGTCGTATATGCCGCAACGGTTATCTGGTTGCAAATGTTTGCAGGCAGTATGGACAATCAAGTACCAGGTGTCGTCTTCAACGAACGCCGCGGCATGGGTATGCAATAAATACCATCTTAAGTACTCAAATCCACGAAAGTCCTCGGGCTCTTCGATGGGCAACGCGAAATACCGGCAACACTTAGCCGTGCAGTAGTCACACAGGACTTCACCGGGCTTCAAATTCTCGCGAGGCATCTGTTTTGGTTTATTCATCATGGAGTTCCATCTCGACGGTTCCAGCGCTGACGTTACTTTTTTCGCCAAATAGCCTAACATGTTTGTGGCCAAGCTAAAGTAGCAATTGCCCCCGGCCAATGACCGCCCGTTTCACACAATGAGCCATCACGAGCCACAGTTTTTGTTCATCGTAGCACAGATACAAATCGCTTTACTTAATTACTTTGGATTGGTAGCGATCATCATTGGTCCGCTGATTGTGTTTGCAATCGTCGTCCATTTTCTCGAAAGGACGATTCAATACCGCTTGGCGGAACGATTTGGCTGGGGCAGCGTTTTGTGGACGGGATGGCTCGGGACACCGATTCATGAGTTGAGTCACGCAGCCATGTGTTTGGTTTTCCGGCACCGTATCGACGCGATTTCATTGTTTGAACCCGATTTGGAATCTGGCCGCTTGGGCTATGTCAAACATTCTTGGCGCAAGGGTAATTGGTTTGAGGAACTCGGAAATCTATTCATTGCCATCGCACCGCTGATCGGCGGTTCAATGGTTCTGTTGATTTTGCTACGGCTGTTTTATCCGGCCGTGTTTTTGTTGCCGTCACCCGATCCATTGTCGACATCTTCACTGGCACCCACTTTTCTAATTAATACGTTCCAAGTCTTGTTCCGCTTGGAGTCGATTTTTGATATCAAGTTTTGGATTTTCGTTTACTTGGTGCTTTGCGTAGGCAGCCATATGGCGCCCAGTCGAAGTGATTATCAAGGGGCGACAAAAGGTGCAGTCCTATTTGTCATCGGAATCGTTTTGGTCGTCTTCCTCATGGCGGTGACTATTCCAGATAGTTCCAAGATTCATACGGGGGCAGTTCAAATTCTAATGCCCCTGTTCGCCGCATTGATGGTCGCCATGATGCTTTGTGCGATCGCAACGGTCATCGTGTTGCTACTCGTCAGCTATTTTCAATCAGTTAGCGGTCCAGGTTCGAGGTAAAAAAAAGCCCGGTCACTGGGACCGGGCTTCGTTCTCAGAATAAATGAGGTCCTTAGCCGCCGGTAAGGATGTTAACAAATGGCGAGACGTCGAGTAGATCTACGGCGCCGTCCATATTGATATCGGCCTTTGCGCTGAAGCCGCCGTTGATGACGAGATCAACAAATGGTGCGACGTCCAACAAGTCGACGATACCGTCGCAATTGACATCACCAAGCAAGAATCCGCCTTTTGAATCGGCTTCGATCAAGATATTGTCAACCGCAAACCACCAATCGTTGTCCGCCACGGTGCAACCAATGCGAAGCAACATTTCGGATGATGTGGGATTGAAATCACCTGCAGAAGCTGAAAACTCAGCTGGAACAACGACGTCGACATCCGGGCCGTCTGCACCGGCTTGCAGTACACTGTTTCCAAGTATCGCCGAATCAAGATCTAACAGGAGTTCCCAAGTAGCGCCACCATCAAAAGATACTTCAACCGTACCACGCTGCACGTCATAGGAAGCGAACTCATAGTCGAAATTGATCTCGAGCGTACTGACATCAAAATTGGACAGGTCGTAGGAACGAGAAATAAAGGAGTTATAGCCCAAGTTAGTCGCGCCTTGAGTGAAGTCGTCCCAGGCATCAGGATCAGCCACCAAGGCGGTGTTGTTAACACCAGGATTTAGAGACGTTCGTCCGAGCTGAACACCTTGCTGATTGGTCCATGAATCGACGTCCATCGCAGTCCAACCGTCATACGCGGGTTCAGTGGTACCGCCTTCGTTTGCAGCGCCAAATGGCATCAAGTCCAAGTCTTCGAAATCTTCGAAGTCACTAAAACCACCGCCTGCAGTAACCATGATGTTGTCGACGGCAAACCACCAGTCATTGTCAGCTTCAACGTAGCCAAAACGAAGCTTCATCGAGTCGGCACCTGGGGCTCCAGTGTTGAGCATCGCGAAATCAACGACGACCACACTGTTTCCGATGACTGTGGAATCCAATTCAAGCAGTGTCTGGTAGGTGGTCCCGCCATCAAACGAAACCTCACAAAGACCCGTTTGGTCCGCGTAAGCTGCAAACTCGTATTCAAACGAAATGCTCACGTTTGAGCTATCAAAACCAGTCAAATCGTACTCGCGACAGATGTACGAGTTGACCCCATTGTCTACCAAGTCGTCGGAAAAATCGTCGAACGCATCGCCGTCGCAAACCAACGTTTTGTTGTTCGGGTCTTCAATATTGAACAATGTTCGGCCAATTTGAACACCTTGTTGCTCGATCCACGATGCGACATCAAGCACTGCCCAGCCATCGAATGCCAGTTCCGCCGACATACCCATGTTGCCAGAATTGTCGATCGTCCATTCGCGATCGGTGCCAGGGCGGATTTGATTCGTCCAATCGGTACCGTCACCAATAGTGCCGATCGCCATACCGGAATTGTCTACAGTCCACTCACGATTCGTGCCTGAACGAATTTGAGCGGTCCAATCGGTGCCGTCACCGTTTCCAGCAACCACAAATGGTTCTAAAGGTAAATTTTCGAAATCTTCGAAGTCAACTTCGTCAGCACTTGCCGAACCACAGAACATCATCGATCCAGCCAAGATGGCGGCACTTGCCAACGGCTTTCGCTTAACGGTGTAGCCCAATTGACGGGCGATTTTTGCCAGTGAGTTGTTAAATTTCATTGTCTCTCCAAAACGTGTAGCAAACCTTCTGCGCAGAAAAGACCACAGGCTAAGTCCCGAATATGAATGGGTAGTTGGAGAATCATTAACGTCGTGCAAATAAAAACTGATAGAAACGCCCGAAACACTGATCATTTGCGAAATTGAGGCCAAACAACCGCAAAAACCGATGTTTTTTTCGCTAGTCGCAGACGTCTGAATTAGAACTTATCGAATCGACACTGTGCGGGGCCAATAAACAATGAACCAAATTGCAGCGGAATCCATCAATGAAATCGTAGAACAGGTCCGAGCACTGCGCAAAAAGTCTGAGTTTGCTGCGGCAATCGATATACTTGAAGCGGGGACTCAAGAGGCCATTCGGGATACGCAACAGGCTAGAACCATTGCCCGCCTGTTCAGTGACTTACAGAGACCTGATCTTGCGATTGCCACACTGTTGAAAGGCGGGTTTGCTGAAAACCCTCATGTGTTAGCCGATCTAGCCGTCTATCACGAATTGGTTGGCGATTTTGGGCAAGCTGAAGCGCTTATTAATGACTGTATCGATTTAGAGCCTGATCCAATCGAACCGCAACTTGTTTTGGCTCGGGTATTGGAGCATCAGGGCGAGTATGAACGAGCAAATCGACTTGTACACAATATCTTGCAGCACCACCGAATTGAAGATCCCAGAACGGCGATCCGAGCGCTTTATCAATTGGCTCAGTGTCAAGACAAACTTGGCAACTACAACCAGGCCTACGAGGCAGCGTGTC
The DNA here is from genome assembly GCA_965263475.1 of Mariniblastus sp. Classification (GTDB taxonomy): domain Bacteria; phylum Planctomycetota; class Planctomycetia; order Pirellulales; family Pirellulaceae; genus Mariniblastus. The sequence goes on along the minus strand of OZ253677.1, from coordinate 2,773,448 downwards.
AGGCCAAGGAAATTCAAAAGCGAGTTCCCGGAGCGCAGCAGCTTTCCCAACAGGGATTGAAAATGCTATTCTGGGCTAAACAAATTCATGTAGCGATGCAAGCTGAACGGTTGAAGGGTTGGCATGAGTCTAGCGGCAATTTGCCAACGTCAAACTTGGTGCACTTAATTGGTCATCCAAGATCAGGTACCACGCTGTTGGGGCATCGGTTGGAGCGATTTGCCGATGTTAAAGTCGCTTCGGAACAAAACATATTTTTGCACAATACGATGCCGCAGTTGGTTGGTGATACTAGTAACGCATTGGCAAATCTCGATGAATTAAGCGGTCAAGAGTTGGGAGGCATACGAGGGGATTATTTTCGATTAATGATTCCGTTTTTCGGAGAGTCGAAAACGAATACGATTTTAATAGACAAGAAACCCGCGCATTTGACGTTTCTTTTCGCGTTGCTCCGATTAACGCCCAAAGCAAAGTTCATCGTTGCTTTGCGGGATCCTCGCGACGTCATCGTCAGTTGTTTTATGCGATACTTTCCACTCAGCGATATGAGCGCATCTTTTTTGTCATTGGGTACGGGATCGCTATTTTATCGAAATTTCATGAACAATTGGTTGCTTGCCAAAAACTACATGGATCCCGATTCCTATTGCGAAGTTCGCTATGACCGGTTGTGCAATGACACGGTATCGACGATTAGAAACGTCGGAGAGTTTATCGGTAGCCAGCTAGAAGAACATTCCACGAATGATCTCGCTAACCATCAAAATCGACAATATATTCATTCGCCGACGTTCGCCGAAGTCAGAAAACCAATCCGTGATACACAAGTTGGTCGTTGGGAGAATTACGCACAACACCTAAAACCTTTTCTACAAGCATTGGATCCGATCGCAAAACAACTTGGATATGAGTGAGATGGCTGTCAAACCGAAACGCAAGAAGAAGAAAACTCGAAAAACATCAAGTACCATTTTCCAGGACCTGGCAGAGACGAAACTGGCACGTTCTTTGTGGTCCGCTAACAAACGTGTCGAATCGGCCAGATTGTTTCAAAGCATTGTCGAAAAACACCCCGCCAATATTCCTGCCCTAATCGATGCCAGTCGTGCGTTAGGCAGGCTGTTTGACTACGCTCGCGCGATGAAGTATTTGGATACGGTCAAAGAGGTTGGGGCGCGTAGTTCACGTGCCAATTTCCTGGCAGGTCAAACCTACCGTCTGATGAAACGGATTCCTCAAGCCATCGACTGCTTTAACAAATCCATTGAATTGGATCCACAAAACCTGGAAGCCCACCTGGAACTGGCCATTCTTCACGAACGAATTGGTAATCTAGAACAAGCCAAGCAACACATTCAGACCCGTTTACACGCGAACCGACATGACCAGGAGGCGATTTTTTTAAACTCTAGATTGGATCGGCGGCTTGGAGAAAACCAACAAGCTAAGGACCAGTTGTTCGAGCTGACGGCCAATGAATCAGTGTTTTGGATGACGAAAACGCGCTGTTACTTTGAGCTGGCAAAGATCTTTGACCAAGAGGAAGACTACCTTGAAGCCTGGCAAGCAGCCAAGCAAGGCAACGAATTGACGCGGCAACACGATGCATTGGAGCGTGAGCGTCGTGGAAAACTCTTGCCAGGATTGTTGCAGTTGGCCGACCAATTGAAAGATGAACACTTGCGTCGTTGGGCGGACCAAGCAGGCAACGAAACACCGAACCGGACCGTGTTGCTCAGCGGGCTTCCGCGAAGCGGGACGACGCTCTTGGGCAATTTATTAGGTTCGAATGCAGGGGCAATTAACGCTGACGAATTTTCTGTATTTGGACAGCTCAGTTATCCTCTTCTGCTGCAAAATACGTCGCCACAGAATATCAGCGTGGATTTTCTTGACTCGACAAATGCGAACCATATTCGCCTGGTGGGTAGCTCGTATGTGTCGAGCTTCAAGTCGATTTTTCCAGATTGGAGCGACGAGCAATGGTTGATCGACAAAAACCCGTCGTTGTTGCCTTTGTTGATTCCTTACTTGCGAACAATTCCAAGCGGTAAGGTACTCGTTGCCCAGCGCGATCCTCGGGACACCATCGTTAGTTGCTTCATGACCTATATGCCAGTCAACGACTTTACTGTCGATAAAGTTGAGTTAGAACGAGCGGTAACTCGGTTTGAGTTAGAGTGGAATTATTGGCACTGCGTTCGAGATGTTGTTCCCGATACCCAGCAACTGGAAGTCAAATACGAGCGTTTAGTCGAGAATCCGGAAAACGAACTGGCTCGATGTGGTAGGTTCTTGGGATTCGAGCCAGACTCAGCAATAAACTATCCAGCGAACGTCCCTGCTGAAGCAGTGCATTCGCCTTCCTATGAAGAAGCGTTGCAACCCGTCTATGATCGAGCTGTTGGACGTTGGCAAAATTACTTGCCAGCCCTCCAACCGCACCTGGATCGCCTCGATCGGCTGGCCAACAAACTAGGATACTAACACACGCATCCAAGGCATTGCTTGGCAAAAACAAATGCCACTAAACTTGGGGCTGCATACCTACAGTTCTTCGGCAGTGAGCTCCCCGCCTGCGCGTGTGCCGAGTGCACTCAGGGTTGTCGGGTCAATGGTGTCACGTAACAGTTGCACGGAACCATCTCCTTTGCAGAATTGGGCACCGCCAGGATGGTTGCTTCCAAAACTGACTTCATAGGCGCCCCATTCCAACGAGCTATCTATTACAAAAGCGGATGGAAACTGATCCCCGGGTCTCTTGTAGTTGATGGCAACGGCAGTCGAGCCACCCATTTCCGACCAGTCCGTTCCTTCCCAATCATCGAAGTCGTCACCACCCATTGCCCAGTGGTCTTTGCGACCCGTGTTCGGGGTCTCGCGCGTTGAACTGATTTCCGCTAACATTGGATCTGGCTCGGCCTCACCAATCATTAGCGTATTGGAAAGCCCATCAATAACGTCGCGAAACTTGACGGCACCTCCCATGCCGCCATTGGCAATCCGGTTGTCCGTTCCACTTCCTCTTGGGCGAGTAATGAACATGCCATCGAGTTCCGAATGACCTAATGTTGGGTTGCCGTTCCACTCGGGACGATTTTGGGCGCCCCATCCCCAGGCCGGTTTCCAGTCGACCGGCTGAATCCCGGTCACAACACCCAAGTAGTTGCATGGTACCCGCTTGGTGATATACCAAGGTGGCATCCAAACGGAGGCATCGACAGGAATCGCCTCTAGTGCCGCCGTGGATGGACAGCGATAGACGTCAAATAGGACGGAACACGACGCGGCGTGCCGTTCGCGAGGGTCCGGCGATTCGAGGTTGGCACAAGTGGGTTCCGGAAATGACCAATGGTTGTCGCCAAATTCTAGTCGACCGTAGAGGTTGTCTTGTTCGATGAACGAAAGAATGAAGGCGGTCCAGTGGCCTCCCTCTTCCGCTTCGCCCAACATTGGCATTTGTTCGGGAAAAACGCTGGCAAAATTGTGAATTGCAATGCCTTGCTGCCGTAGATGGTTCGCACAATCGGTCCGCCGTGCGGCCTCACGAACCGTTTGCACGGCCGGTAACAACATACCGATCAGAATGCCAATGATGGCGATGACAACAAGTAATTCGACGAGTGTAAACGCTTTGACATTTCTCATGACTTGCCAACTCCTAAGAAAAAGAACTTTCAATAAGAACTTCCGCTTCGGAGGCTAACAAACGGGGGCCAGTGCCCAAAGCCGAAAGACGGTTTTTGCGGGATTTGACATGGTTGATGCGCGTTCGATCAATCGAAGTTGTGATGAATCTTAACGTACTCTGGTCGTGATGTTGAAATGGATCGGCTTTCTACTTCCGATCCAAGTCAATTTCATTGACCAGTTCTTGCCGAACGCGTTGCTGATGGTCGATAAACGGCTGGGGAATCAAGGGTTTAAAGTTTTCAAATGCAACGACTTGAACTTCGACTTGATTCAAGAGTTTTTGCAGATTGGATTGATAGATTGTCGGATTTGATATTTCGTTAAGTACGTCCGAGATGACTAACGTTTTTAATTTAGTCAGTTGCTGAATTTCTCGAATGGAAATCGGATCAGGTTTGCCCAGAAGGGTCAGCGATTCCAAATTTGAACATTGATTGAAAACCGGGCCACTGTATTGTTTTCTATCCAAGGAGGGAATTTGCAAGTGCGTTAACTTCTTTAGCGCCCCCAAGAATGAAAATGATCTCGGAGCCAGCTTGACGTCCGAAAAATACAACGATTCGAGAGCCGTGCATTGAGTGAGCTGCTCGAGTTCGCGCACCCGGTTCGTATTCCAACTGGAAGTATCGCTGCCCAGCCAAGCGGGATCAAAACTTAGCGTTCGGATGGTAGGCGCATCCGGGATTTGTTCGATTTCATAACAGTTGGGTAAAAACAAATCAGTAATTTTGCCGCCGGCATCATGACCAAATGCCAAATGGAACTTTTGTAAAGACTCGCTATTTAGATTGCTATTCGACAGCCAGTTGGCATGATAGGGCAGCACACTCATGTCCAATCGATTGGGAACGCTAAAGGCCAGGTCCCAAAAAAAGTCGATTTGGTACAAGGACTGAGCACTGATTTGGACATCTGTTTTCATCACGAACTCGAGGAAGTCGCGAGAAACCGGCTTCATGTTGCCCTGAGGTTGCCACGCCCCAATCGTGATGTTCTTTAGTGATCGCCCCGATTGATCTTTCTTGTAGGCATCGAAACGTCTCGGCACTCCCCCAGCCAAGTTGACAGTACACTGCTGACTCAATCGGACAATGTCGTTCCATTGCTCGTTGGTCACCAGGGAATATACCGTTAAGGTGGTTTGCGGATTGCCAATATTTATCGAAGAAAGCAAAGAACTGTCGTGCGGAATTTCGTCTACATAGACTCCAATATTCGGGGAGGATAGAAGCATTGGCTCGTTGTCCGTGGTAACCATTTCTACGTTGACCAAGAAACAGTTTTGACACTTTGAAAGGTGGGCCAACTGAGGTCTGCCAAGGGCGCCATCTTGAAACGACATTCCGCCGATGGTGCGGTTTGAAAACATATCAAAGTTGATTTCTGGGTTCACGTTTTCCAATGCCAAGTGGATTGGCTGGACAGAAAAATCCAAGTTTTCCAAAATGCTTGGATCGCAATGGCGATCAAACCGGCAAGTGTAATTCCCGTTAGCACCTCGCAAACGACGGTTGGAATTCCACATCAGTCGACCGGAATCGAACGCCATTCGGATTTTTTGTGACCATGTGTGGTTGGCGCGGCTTATCGAGGGTTGCAGCATCGCGTAGTCGAAGAAAGCAGGGCTCAATAACAGGGCAACAATCATAGCAGTCGCGACAAGCGACCAAAGCGATGGGTGTTTAGGTGAGTCTTCGTCGGATTTGACCGCTAAAACAGTGGCCAGAAACAAGATCGCGCCCAGCGCATACAAGCCAAATTCGAGTTCGAATGGCAATTCATGTTTCGAACGAAACTCACTGACAACTACAAACACAGTTGCCGGAACGAACAGGGTGGTTGCACCTAAAAATTGAGCCCAACGTTTTTCGCCATATAACAACACCCAGCTGGGCCAAACTACGAGAAGGCCAAATGCGACGAACCCGAAACTCATGGTAACCAAAGCTTCAGTTAAACCGCCGGGTTGGAAACCAGATGCATAAACATTGAATCCGTTGGCCAACAGGATATTGTTGATCATCACTAGGACGAACAACAAGACGGCAGTCCCGATTAACAATCCGGTACGTGAGATTTTGGAAGCCACCACCGAGCGGCTAAATAGGTTTTTCAAGCGTGAAAACCCGACGGGTACAACGCGAAACAACACTACCAAAGCACTACTGATCGCGAACGTAGCAGCAACCAGAATGCAGCCTCCGAGGGACGACCACAACAACGTCGACTCCAAACTTGTCGATGGCATGAAGCCAAACTGCTGCTGATAGGGTTCCATGCGATAGGGATCCCAGTGAAAGGCCAGCTTTAATACTATTGGTAGTGAAAGGCTGGCGATGGTAACGATTGTCAACAACGCGAGTCGCCACAGTTTGAATCGATTCCAAGCCAGGCAAGCTGCGGCCGCGGCTGCGACCACGAGCAATGGGGAATAACACGCGACGACAATTTCCGGAGGCATCGTTCCCCATCGAAAACGCAAAGACGACACCATTCGGAATGCAACGCCCATCACCAAAATGAGCCCTATGAGGCCCAAAAACAAATCCCAGCGGTTGGGTACGATGAGACGTTTCATCATGCGATCTGCCTTCTTTAAGAATCGATACTTACGATTATATCGCTAAGTCGCTTAGTTACCGTACCCACAAAGTTGGGTGGTGGTTTTCAACAGAATCGGCACAACCGGAATCGGAAACAGTTTTTTTGTAATCTTTGCTGTAATCCCAAGTTAATTGTTGTACCGCTTATCCGTGTTGTGATGACGCCCTGGAATTGAGTGTTTGCACGCTTGGATTCGCGTCGATGAACCACAAGACGCTCAGCGATCGAAGGATCGAGTTTTCCCCTTGATTGGAGTCACGGGACGCTGGACGAGACCTCCAATCACCTGAAGGGAAAGCAATGGCAAAGAAAACGATTCGCGTAGTCACCCATGAAGCGGATGGTTCGCTTCGCAACATGGAATACGAGACATTCGACAAGCTCGATCAAACGCACGAGAAAATCGGCATCGACGACAGCAGCACCGATCTTTCATTGAGAGGTATGCCAGTCTATCGCGGGCTGATTGGGCCAATTCCCGAGAGTCGAACGGTGGCTCGTTATGAGTCTCCCGAAGTTTTCGAAATCATGACAAAGGAATGGGCGGCCAAGAAGGTCAAGCGCAGACGGCGTCGATCCAGTTCCGCGGCAGCGGTTCCGGCCCCCATGGGCCTGGGGAACAGCACCACGCCTTCGATGATGCCTACCGAAGCTTGATTTTAAAATCCAGCACCGACGTCTAAACGATTTAAACGCGTGCGTCATGAACGAGCGCGTTTTCTCTTTTGCGCGGGGAGTCTACTGCCTGCTTACGAGGCTGGCAGTCGCGTCCAAGGAAGGTTGCCGCCCGCATCGACCAATACATGCACAAAGCGCTAGCGAGTGAATTTGGCGAATTTAAGGTCGGATTCGCTCGCTAGCGCTTCGTGTTGGTACTGGATACACGTCAAAAACACGTTTTCTGTTCAATTAGACGAGATCTGGCGATGGGCGGGGTACTTTGGGGCCTGCTTTGGTTTCGAGCGATTTAAACCCAAATTGAACCATTGCCAAAATGAACCATTGCGAACTTCGTTCGTAAAGTGGGCTGCATCGGAAGCGCCTTGCAACGATTCGCGAATTCCAAAGTAGCGGATCCATGAACCGATCTTCGACGCGTGTAAGAACGCAAGAATTTTTTTGTATTCGATCGCGCGTGAACAAGGAAAACACAGCCAAATAGTTTACGCAACTGTCGTGACTGTGTCGTCGGAATTGCATTGAGTGGGTTGTAAGGATCGCGCGGCCAAAAGTCCTTTGGATTTTTTTGACCGCTGTCAAAACGTGATCTATGTTTTTACGGTCGTTTCTTTCTATCGATTCAGAATCGAAGACGCCATCGTGGGCGCGGAAGGAAATGGGCCGTAACCTGATACAATTTGAAGCGTCAGGATTTGCTTCGCTCCAAGGTTACACCAACGGCGAATCAGGACGATTTCAAGTTGCCCACTTAGAGTGCAATTGACTCTACGTGATCCTTGTTCACTGAACTGGATGAACGGCAAGTCAGTGCGTCTCGCACTAATGGATAAAGATTTATGGATATACTCTACAGGACTTCCCTGTTCACGCGTTGGTTATGCTTGGCCATCACGCTTTTTGTATTCCAGCCACGGACCCTTTCGGCTCAAGCAAATGAAATTTCGCCAAACCATCTCGCGACTGCAAAAGCCAATGCTTCTGCGGACCAATTAATCGAACAAGGGCGCGAGCTTGAACTTAAAGGCAATTGGGGTGAAGCCCTGGGTCTTTATCAACGAGCGATCAAGAACTTTCCTCGACACGAGCAACTAATCGAGAAGCGGACAATCGCTCGAATCCACTATGATCTACAAAGACGCTATTCGGACAACAGTTTCCGTTTAGCCCTCTCCAACTCAAACGGCACCGAATCGCTCAATGTATACTCAGAGGTCCTGTTAAAGATCCAATCTTACTACGTTGATCAGCCCGATTGGGCGCGGCTGGCTTCGTTTGGCTTGCATAGTCTCGAAGTGGCGCTTCGTTCGTCTGAGTTTCGAAAGGTCAATATTCCAGCGATAGATGAATCCAATGTTCAACAGGCCGTCAATAGAGTTCGTAAGTCATTGGCCGGTCAAACCGTTGGCAGTCGCCACGATGCCTATGTGGTTGCCAATTCCGTCGCCAAACGAATGAACGAATATATTGGACTACCAATTCAATCCACGATTTACGAGTTTACCAACGGGGCCATCGCTGCGCTGGATCCTTATTCATCGTATATGTCGGACAGCCAGTACGGTGAAGCGATGTCCCAGATCGAAGGCAATTTTGTGGGTTTGGGAGTCGAGTTACGAACGCACGAAGATCACCTTGAGATTGTCAGTGTGATCCCTGGCGGTCCTGCACACGCCGGCAACGTCGCTAAAAATGATCATATCATCGCGGTCGACGGGCAGTCGGTCAAAGATACCGGAAGTGAAAAAGCAGCCGACATGTTACGCGGCATCGAAGGGAGTTTTGTGTCGATCACGGTTAAGCGTGAGGGTATGAAAACCCAATCGGTCCGATTGCAACGTCGACGTGTCGACATCCCCAGCGTCGAAGACGTCAAAATTATTGATCAAGAACAACACATTGGCTACATCCGTTTGACCAACTTTCAAAAGAAGACAACGCGTGATTTTGACGCGGCTTTATGGCAATTGCACGGTCAAGGGATGCAGAGTTTGATTGTCGATGTTCGCGGTAACCCTGGCGGATTGTTGTCTGCGTCGGTCGACGTGGCAAACCGTTTTGTGTCGAGCGGCGTGATTGTTTCGACTCGTGGCCGCAACCCCATTGAAGATTACACCCACCGCGCTGAAATGAACAATACTTGGCGCGTGCCGCTGGTGGTGTTGATCGACGAAAACTCGGCCAGCGCCAGCGAGATTTTTGCGGCAGCGGTGCGCGACCATCGACGCGGAACGATTGTTGGTACTCAGAGCTTTGGCAAAGGTAGTGTGCAAGGGATTTTTCCGCTCAATGTGTCCGGCGGTGGAGTCCGTCTCACGACCGCTAAGTTTTACTCTCCACACGGCAGTGCAATCAGCGAAGTTGGGGTAAAGCCCGATGTCGATGTTCAGTACACCGCTAAAGTTAGTGATCGGAATCAGACGGAAGCCAAAACCGACAATGATCCTGCCCTACGCGTCGGCATTCAAGTTGCCAGTCGCGCGATCGCCATGCGGGTCCAACATCTCGAACGGAGCGTGATTGCCGGCCGATAGCGTCATCAAGTCCTGCCCCTAACCGTCCAACCACAACGCTTTTCGATTTAGCCTGCGGCTTGATTCGCAGGCTTTTTTTGTAACCAATCACCCAATGACAGGAATTCCGTCTTCGGTTTTGAAATTGACCTGCGACGCTTTGGAGGTGCGAGTATAGGCAAACACTCCGATCGCGACCGCCACCGCCAATAGGCAAATGCCGAACACAGGTCGGTAAAAGACCCAAGCAATGGAAATCGTCATCAAGCTAAACACGCATCCGACCAGAAAGGCAATCAACCAGGTGCCAACACCGACAACGCCCCCCATAATCGGCACAACATCGGCAAGCACGACAAGCGGAGATAAGGCCAAGCCAATGCCGACTACCATCAATGCCAGGCCACCAACGCGTATGAGCCACGTTAGCATCGTGTTTTCGTTTTCCATGTGCTCGAACATTTCGTCGACCGAGTGCTCTCCAATTTCCAATCGCTCGATCGTTCCACTAACAGATTTCGCCGAGTAGGGACGAAACGATTCACCCTGTTGCTGTGAAACAAAACTAATTGTCGTCGGTTGGACGACGGCGTAGGACACACGAATGTCACCAATTTTTGGCTTGCCGGGGTCTTCTCCCAAGTAAAAACCACCGCTATGAGCAAGTGCTCTGTCTTTGAAGTCATCTGGAAGATTTTCGATTTGGCCCGATACGTCTAGCGATTCAAAGCTGTCGATCATGTTGGTAAGCGATTCGCTTAAACGAAAAGCACCGACCAAAACTTTGTCGGCAATCTCGGTTTTCGATTGAAAGGGCATATTCGGGTTGCCGGAATCGATTTCGGAACGGCTGTTGTCATGAAAGTCGTTAGAGTCAATGTAGCTGGACGACCAGTCTTTGTAGTACGAATACGTCTTCTCTTTCCGTTTGCCTCCGCCCAGCTTTTTCTTCGATTTGGTTTTGACGTCTTCGTGCCATTGGTACATTTCAACGTTGCGTTGAAGTTTCAGGGCATCGTCAACGGAAATGCCAAATTTCGAATCGGCGATCGTGCCGGTCGCGGTCGCTAGCCCGATCATATGAACCAGCTTGCCTTCGTTTTCAGGCAGAATGGTCTCCGTTGTAACGTCGGCAACGACAGCTCCCTTGCCTTCGGCTAGCGTTTTGATCCGCCGAACTGCTCGCCCTTCGTTCCAAAACTGGACAGGAAACGCAACCAAAAAGAGCAGGCCGCCAACGACGATGCCTTTAAATGCTCCACCAATGCGACCGAACCAAGACTCGTTAGTAACTTCTGTGAATGCCATCGGACTGTCCAATATCACGTTTGAAAACAATTGCTGAATTAATATGTTATCAACAATCGAATGTTGTGTCCGCTAGTCTGGCCTGCACAGCAAGACCAGCATGAAATGGCCGCGAGTGAATCCGATCTTGGGCTAGGTTTCTGCTTGTTCACTGGCTAGCAGTTTTTTCAATGCGGCGCGAACGCGTTTGAATTTCAGCGGTAGATCCAACTGCATCGAATGGTCTTGCATTGTCAAAGTAGATGCCAGTTTTTTGAGCTCCGGTTTGACCAGTAGAATTGCTGGGACATGGGCGACGTGGGCCGACTTTGTAAAGTAGTCGAACGCTTCAATGGCGGTCCGGCCCAATCCAGCACTTCCAAACAAAACAACATTCGCCGGGGCCTCTTCGCCAGGCTGAACATCTTCGAAACGCGAGATCCCGCGCTGTGCGTTGCCGATGATCAAGACTTTGTAACCCAGTTCCTTCAATTTGGTTCGCAACAAATCTTGAACTTTGATATTCGATTCAATCAATAGAATGGTTTTGCCGTCACCCTCATTTTCTTTCTTTGTCAGTTTTTCAAACTCTTCGGAATGTCGCTGAGTCAAAGATGCATCGTATTTTTCAACGTCGCCCGCATCGACGGCCTCGATCACGTTGTCAATTTCTTTCAAGGCCAAACCAGGAGTCTGCGCCCGGCGCTCGGGATCGAGTTCCATCAAACGATGACACAACACGACGACTTTGTGAGGTAAATTCGGCTCGTAATTGGTGATGGGTATGACTTCGCGAAACCGCTGCGGCGATATCCTTTCGCTGCGTTGTTGAGTCTCTGTGAGCGGCGAATGGCCCGTCAGCATGTGGTAGAGCATGCAACCAAGGAAATAGATATCGCTTCGTTTATCGTCACGAGAGACACCCGTCGTTTTCTCTAAACCTGCATAGTCGATACTGCGCGGGTTGAACGATTCTTCGCTGGCATCTTCGGATGTGACGGCAGCTAGGCCAAAGTCGACTAGTTTTGCTTGTCCCTTGGTCGAAAGCAGCACGTTGGAAAGTTTTAAGTCGCGGTGAGATATGCCGTGTTCGAAGGCATAGTCCAAACCGGCTGCCAGGTCTCGAACGATACTGAGTACCGTTTTGACTTTCAGTTTTTTATGAGCTCGAACATAGTCCCGGAGATTTTGACCTTCGACAAAATCCATGACCATGTAGGTACGACCCTTTTCTTCTTCAACTTCATAGATCGGCACAATGTTGGGGTGACGCAACTTCATCACCATTTTGCCTTCCCGCAGAAAACTGTCTTGCGTTTCTAAGTCTTCACTGTAGCGACTGCGGAGAACTTTGATGGCTTTGATGTCTGCCGTCTTTGTATGGCACCCTCGATACACTCGGGCGAACGTACCGGCACCAACCAAATATAAGACTTTCCAATTGCCGTAGAAATATCCCTTTCTTTGGCCCTCGATAAGACGTTGAATCTGCCAATTGGTAAGGAGCTCTTTCTGCAGAAAAATCGATTGCAGCTTTTCATACGATGCATTTCTTCCGCCGGCATCGGAAACCGCGCGGTCTATAGCTCGAGCTTCGAGTAATCGGCATTCCAGCGCACGTTGCGCGAGCTGATCAGCGGTCAGTTCCGGCATTTATCTATTCGGTGATTCTGTTATTTGAGGTTCGTTCCGAGTAATGGTGGCAATCACCATGGAGAAAAGGAAAATCAAACCATAATTTTCGTGACATTTGCAACTGTCCAGTTTATCTCAACTCCCTAAAATGGGCAAATTGTTGCTCATTTTTGCCGCTCTTGAGAGCAAAACCGGCCCGGAAAAATTCCCGGACCGGAATCGGAGAGAACAGAGAGTTTGGTGTTCTGATTGGCTTGATTTCCAAATTTTGAACGGGTCAGATGCCGCCGTCTAACGCGTTTTTGTAATCGTCTCGCTCTCGCCTGGTCGATTCCAGGTCAAACATCAGATATTTCATGTCCAATCGCAGCTGGCTGAGGGCCTCCTGGATCAGATTCAGGATTCGTCGACGACGGCGGGTGTATTCGATCACTCGATCGAGAGAAGGTTTGATTTCAGATCGGTGTTCTTCGGGCAGGCTTTGAACTTTAGTGATCAGTTCATTTAAGTCGACGGGAAGTTGGTCAGTTTTCTTTGACATGCGGTTGCTGGGTTGAGTATCCATGTTGTTTCCTCTTGTTCTCTGTTTTTTAATAGCCATTGATGTCGTCTCGTTGAGTCAGAGAAAAGCAGGCAGGGTGCCAAACTTGAGTTTTCAACTTGTAAATCGTCGCTAAGTCTTTTACTAGTAATGTTTTATGCCTGTTTGGCGCGCGTGCTACGGAATTGCACGCATGTTGACTTTGCACCACATATTGATCTGGCTGGCGGATCTAAACACTGATAAAAGTCCAGTTTGCGTCAATAACAACGCGATTTTTCAGTTGGTTGAATTGCATCAACATCCCGGGCTCAAATCTGAAAATGTGTTGCCAAAGTTCAACATTGTGGCTGTCGATCATCGTCGTTCTGGCTGACTGGATTTCTTGTTGCGCTCAAGCACCATCGGCAAATGAACCTGAAGAGCGATTTCGTATCGACGGAACCGTTTTGCTGGTCGACGACAAACCCGTGTTCGTCCGAGCGATCCAATTTAACGGAGAACCGTTTTCATTTTTGCAATCGCTGGGATTCAATACGATTCAGTTGACCGCTCCCGCGACGCTTGCGCAGCGAAAAGAGGCAGCACGACTGGGGCTGTGGTTGGTCTGCCCACTACCACCGTCCGCGTCGATTCGCAAAATCGATTCCAGCTACCAATCCATTCTAGCTTGGTCCGTCGGCGAGCGATTATCCGATCGAGATATCCAAACCGTCAATCGCTCCTTGAATGAAGCGCGCGATGCGGATGAATACGATCGCCCCGTTTTTGGCCACATTCAGTCTCACTGGAATTCGCTTGCTCGGCCACTGGATCTGGCGGCACTTGGCATGGCGACGATAGGTACAGACTATCCAATTGGAAACTACGGGCGATGGATTAATCAACTAGTTGACCAGGTCTCGATGCCAATTTGGGTGGATATTCAGACGGAGCTTCCGTCTGGATTGACGCAACAAGTGATTGAATTCGTCGGGCGAGATGAACCACTTCCGATGGAACATCAACAGCTGATGTTCCAGTTATACGAGGCGATTTGTGGCGGAGCGCGCGGCGTTCGTTTCCGATCAAAAACGCGGCTTGATCTTACAGACGTGTACAGCCGGATGCGGGCCGCCAGCATGGGATGGCTATTGCGCCATTGTGAACAGATTGAGCCTTGGGTTGCAGCTGGGCTCGTAAATGAAATCCAAGTGAACGGCAACGTGAGCGTCCACGCGGCTAAGATACCCGGATCCCAATTGTTGTTTCTGCAGCGAAAGACGGGGCAAGAGAACTGGACCTGCGGGAACACAGAACCCAGTTCCATTCAGTTCTCCAGCCCAGGTAATCTTGGCGATCGCATCTATCAGGTTGACGAACTTGGTGCTAATTTGATATCTGGCAATGATGGGGCAGGGCGAATGATCGTATTAAAAAACTGTCCTTATACACAATGTTTGTTGCTGACTCAGGATCCGTTGGCAGTGCAACAGGCCAGATCTTTTTTCGACACGGATCGAATGTTGATACGGGATCGTTTTCAGATCAGCGAACGAGCACTGGCCTATTTTCGATTGGTGGAACAACGAATTGCGGCCTCGGGCCAGGGGTATCCGATGCTTGGCAGTGCCCGTGAGTCGGCCACCAACGGGTTGGCCACCGCGGCTCGAATGATCGAAACGGGAAACTCAAGCGAAGCTTTGCGGCTGCTGGAACGCGCCGATTTTGAATTAGCTCGGGCGCGAAATGCAGTGTTAAATCGACAGACCGATCAATTGAACGGGAAAGTTTCATCGCCTTTGATCCGGCATTTTGGCTTGTTGGCAGAACACTTGGAACTAGCGTCGGCGTTGCAGTCATCAACTTGGAATCCAAACAGCCTAACCGGCGGTGATTTCGAAAGCCTGGAACAAATGACACAAGCGGGCTGGACAAATCAACGGGAAGAAGCGACAGGAATTTCGAGCAAAGTTTTGTTGCAAAAAGACGCCGCGCTGGATGGGACTTACGGGTTGGCGATGCGACTGAAGGCAAACCTTGAGTTGCCTCTAATCTTGCCGTCGACACCGTTGAGAATCCGTTCGGCGCGAGTCGATGTCAAAGAAGGTCAATTGATTCGAGTACACGGTTACGTGAATGTTACTTTGGATTCCAGAGAAGGCTTGGGGTTAAAAATCTCCGATTCTATCGGTGGCGACGACCTAGCGTTGAACTTTCAAACCACTCACGGGTGGCAGGAATTCACATTGTACCGCGTTGCCGAACGGAACGGCGAACTTACCGTCGCATTTTCCATGCTGGGAGCTGGATCAGCGAAAGTGGATGAAGTGACGGTTCGAACGATGGACCGTCCCGAGAATCGACAACAGGCTGATTTGAATGTGTCGGAAATCAAATAGGCAAAAAAAAGCCCGATTTAATCGGGCCAACGTCTGACAATGAGTTCTAGCTCTTGGCGTATTTTTCTTTTGGCGGAGAAACAACGTTCAACGCCGCACCGCTTTTCCGGGCGAATCGTTCTTTTGAGCCATCGTCCAGATAACGATATCCAATTTTCGTTGGCTGGTTTGTGTTGGGGCACAAAACCATGACCGTTGAGGCGTGGACTGGCATTTCCTTATTCAGACGACCACCTTGTGGGTTTTTTTGGCTGGGTCGCACGTGCTTATAAACGCGATTAACACCTTCGACAGTCACCATTTGCTTCAGGTCATCGACCGCAATTACCTTGCCAGTGACACCTTTGTCTTTGCCGCGGATAACCTGAACCGTATCGCCTTCGTGAATTTTCATCGTTTGTTCTTTCCAATAACTTTTTCGAGCCTCGAATCTTCAGCCATAAAGACATAATTGTCAAGGCAAAACCTCGTTTTTCGCCCGGCCCGTTCTCCGAGGAAAAGATCGGCCGGGAATCGGAAAATGATTAACAAAAGCAACCAGATCGTTGCCATTTTGCATCGAATAGGGGCAGTTTTTGAAGGATTCGCTGCAATTTTCAAGTGGTACTCGATTCGCGTATTGGGCTTCCCCAGCCAAATCCACTTCGTCGGGGTCCCAATACATGAATGCGTCACAGTTTATCCACGTCATTTGCTGGCTCGTGCAAAATAGCGAAACATCGATCGACGATTTCAATATGCGGCGAAAACTGACGTTGCAGATCTGGCCGGATTCCAAAATCCGAGTGCAACGCTGGAAGTCCGCTGTTTGCGATTTGGAATCGCGGTTGAATTTTCGATTGGTAAAACGTGAGGATGCGCCTGACGCCGACTGGAAAAAATTGCTGTCGGTTGCCGACGAACTCGTTTTGTCTGATGCCATGGACCGAATTTTGATGGCCATTGTATCATCGAATTCCGAATGTGTTGAGGTCCGCAATATTGCCGAAGTAATCCTAGCGAGCCACGCCGAAACTAAGAAACGCGTTTTAGAGATTGTGGCCGCGTCCCCAATCGCGATCAAAATCCGAACGGAAAAATTCCGTGAACTTTTTAAGTTGACTGAGCACGTCACGGATCTCATGTTGAGCCAGTTACCGAATCGCGTGATGGCCAAACGTTTTGCGATGAACAAGGAAGCATTTGACGAGTTCGCCGACTGCGCCGGACCCTATCGAGCAGAAGTCATTCGCCAGGCCAACGTCGCCTTAGGCTTAGCATTCTCGACCAGCATCCAAGACCTCGCCGAACCGACGTCCGACAATGAAGACATCAATCAAAAACTAATGGACAACATCGGCGAGCTATTCGCCGAATCTAATTTCCCATTTGCTTCCGACGGGAATCGCAAACTGGCAGGGGTATAGAAATTGTTTGGAGCCTCTTGTCGCAACCACTACGGTTGACCCAACAAATCTATGAAGACACCGACATCAAGCAAATTGACAACTCCGACTTGGATGAAGTCCGCTTCGAATTGATTCGGCTTTGGTCAGCAAATCGATGAACGGCCCGACGTCCAAGACGGATCCATCCAAATTGACGTCCCCCAACACTCGATCCAATACTGAAATGCACGAACGGGCTGGTTAGGCGATAGTTTAGAGACGATGCCCTAACGGTCTTTTTCCGGATTACAGTAGGATAAGGCCAACAAGCTGTAGCTGGTCACCAAATTGGGGTCGCCTTCATACCAGCGATCGGCCTCATTGATCCAAGAACCGTCTGGCTTTTGAATGGACGCCAGATGTTGAACCAGTTCAGCCCGCCAGTTGTGTTGCGAGCCGTCTTTTTCTTGCAAAAATCGTTCTCCATTGGCGTCCAAAGCTTTGGCGAACACGTGGTAGTAATAAAATAACCCCTGTTTGCCCATGCCTGGATTCGTCGTCAAATCATAGTGTCGTTGGATCCAGTCCATGGCTGCTTGAACTCGAACGTCTTGTTTGTCCAAACCGGCGTAAAGGAAACTCTTGAGCCCTGCATAGGTCATTGAGGCGTAGCTCCGCAAACCACCATCGGGAGCGTCGCCGGCCTTGCTTTCGCCTTGACCAGCTGGGGTATAGATAAAACCTCCACGATCTTCGGTGGTGGCTTTGGTGGCAAACTCCATCGCGTTATGTTCGCTACTCATGTTTTGGGTGCGCGATACGAACTGCAAGGCCTTTTTCATCGCCGCACTGTTTTCGTCTTCCGAAGCCGCCTTCAAAGCGTCAATAAAGAAAGATGTATTCGACATGTCAGGTCGCTTGTGTTTGCCGTAGCCTTGGCCGCCATAAAATGTACTGGCGCGGTCGTGGCCTTCTCCGTCATCCCATTGAATGTTCTTTTGAAATCCTACTGCTTCCTGGATTATTTTGTCGTACTTGCCGTCTTTGTTGGCCGCAACGAAACACATGACTGCGATGCTGGTTTCATAATTGCGCAGATTGCTACTGGCTGCGTAAACGCCACCATCCGGCCGAACAAATGTCTCGAGAAGTTTCAAAGACTTTTGAACTTGTGGATGGTCTGTGCGTACGCCATTTTTGAGCAATGCGGTTGTACACATCGCGGTTACAGCAGGTCCAAATTTTTTGCTGTACGATCCATCGTTTCTATCTTGCCCTTTATTCAACAGATAGTTGATTGCTTGGTTCGTCGTTTTTTCGAAAAGTTCGCGATCTACTTTCGCCGGAAATACTTTGGAGTTGGCCTTGCCGTCGGTAACTTCCGTTTGATCTTGGCCACAGACGACAACCGAATCGAACAATAAAACAGTGGTGACAAGAACTAGTATATTTTTCATTTCAGTCTCGATTTATCCGTCAAATTTTTTTGAAGGTGTTGCGTGTCGCAATACGAATCTGCACCGCTCAATTGTACAACACTGCAGCCGTTTGGAATGTAATAACCTAGACCAACGCAAAAAATGCCACGACTCAGATCTGGAGAGTGATATCTGAGTCGTGGCTTCCATCCTCCGCGTGCGTCCTGGAAGATTTCGCGGTTAGCAATTTTGATTGATTCTCCTCATCTGGCCTCCGTTTTCAGTTCGTCTGCTCTTCTTGTCGATATAGAATCCAGCGGGCCGATGCCCGGGACATAAAAAGTCGAAATTTCCAACAAACCAAAAGATATCTGCAAATCAAGGCGGTTTTCACATTGGACATTTGGTTAGTTTAAAATAACGACTGGTGTCGCGGTTCGCGACGCCAAGATCTGACAACATCTAAATCTTTGGTTTGACAATGAGATACTTAGTTTTCTGTTTCGGGGTTTTGTATTTTTCAGCCGTGACTTGGGCGCTACAGGACACAGATGTCAAAACGAACCATTGGGATTCGGCCAACTTTTCCGGTTTGAAGTTTCGCAGCATCGGACCGGCCCTTATGTCTGGCCGCATTGCGGACATTGCCATTGATCCGGGCGACGACAATGTTTGGTATATCGGTGTCGGTAGCGGCGGGGTTTGGAAAACGGTCAATGCCGGTGTCACTTGGCAGCCGATCTTTGATGACCAGAATTCTTACTCCATCGGCTGTGTCGCCATCGATCCGAACAATCCGAACACGGTTTGGGTCGGAACGGGTGAAAATGTTGGTGGTCGTCACGTGGGTTTTGGAGATGGGATTTATTGCAGTCACGACGGCGGTGTACATTGGAGAAATTCGGGTTTGCACAAGACCGAACACATTTCGAAAATCATTGTGCATCCGCGTCGGTCCAACGTGATTTTTGTAGCGGCTCAGGGCCCGCTTTGGAACTCAGGCGGTGAGCGAGGTTTTTATAAGTCGACCGACAGTGGCAAAAGTTGGAAACGTACGCTCGGCAACGATGAATGGACCGGGGTGACTGATATTGCCATCGATCCCCGCAATCCAGATCGCTTGTACGCCGCGACTTGGGATCGACATCGAACCATAGCCGCCTACTTGGGCGGTGGTCCTGGAACCGGTTTGCATCGCAGCGATGACGGCGGAGAAACCTGGATCAAATTAACAGAAGGTTTGCCCGAGTCGAACATGGGTAAGATCGGGTTGGCCATTTCTCCTCACCACCCCGATACGCTTTACGCGGCAATTGAGCTTGATCGACGAACCGGTGGGTTGTATCGCAGCGATGACCGCGGTCAGACTTGGGCCAAACAATCGGACACCGTTTCTGGAGGTACGGGGCCGCATTACTATCAGGAGCTTTATGCGTGCCCGCATACCAAGGATCGGATTTACTTGATGGATGTGCGGATGCAAGTTTCCGACGACGGCGGGAAGACATTTCGTCGCGTCAGCGAAAAACATAAACATTCGGATAACCATGCACTGGCTTTTCGGACGGACGACCCTGATTATTTGTTGTGCGGAACCGATGGAGGCTTGTACGAAAGTTTTGATTTGGCAGAGAATTGGCGTTTCGTCGATAACTTGCCCGTGACTCAGTTCTATAAAATCGCACTCGATGACGCGGAGCCGTTTTACAACATTTACGGCGGCACTCAAGACAATGCGACCGAAGGCGGTCCTTCGCGAACAGATAATGTACAGGGCATACAGAATTCGGATTGGCGTGTCGTATTGGATTGGGATGGACATCAGCCGGCGACTGAACCGGGCAATCCGAACATCGTTTATGCCGAGCGCCAAGAAGGATTTTTGTCTCGAATTGATATGTCCACTGGAGAGATTGTCGATATTCAGCCGCAAGCTGGAGCGGACGATCCATTTGAAAGGTTCAACTGGGACGCTCCTATTTTAGTGTCGCCCCACAGTCCGACGCGTTTGTACGTTGCTTCCCAGCGGGTTTGGAAAAGTGATAATCGGGGTGATGAATGGACGGCAGTATCTGGCGATTTGACGCGAGACCAAAACCGAATTGAGTTGCCGATCATGGGTGGCGTACAAAGTTGGGATAACGCCTGGGATTTCCTGGCGATGAGTACCTACAACACAATCACCTCGCTGGCCGAATCTCCCAAGCAGGAAGGTTTATTATATGCCGGAACGGACGATGGCTTGGTTCAGATTAGCGAAGACGGAGGTGAGAACTGGACCCGCCTGGAAGTTGGATCCATGCCCGGTGTACCTGCGACCGCATTCGTAAACGATATTCGAGCCGACTTGCACGATGCCGATACCGTTTACATCGCGTTAGACAATCATAAATTTGGCGATTTTAGACCTTATCTATTGAAGAGTTCCGATCGTGGTAAGAACTGGCAATCAATAGCTGGAAATCTGCCAGAACGGTTGTTGGTATGGCGGTTGGTTCAAGATCATGTCAAACCGGAGTTGATGTTTGCGGCGACCGAATTCGGGGTTTATTACACTCAAAACGCCGGTGCGAATTGGACACAACTCAAGGGTGGTTTGCCGACCATCTCGTTTCGAGACATTCATATTCATCGTCGCGAGAACGACTTGGTTTGTGCTTCCTTTGGCCGGAGTATTTACATCCTCGACGATATGAGCCCATTGCGAGAAGTGAAGGAAGAGACGTTCGCGCAAGACGCAGCGTTGTTTTCGACTCGCGATGCGTGGTGGTACTTCCCCCGACCGCACTTGGGATTTGACGGCAAGCGCGGAGATCAAGGCGCGGGGCATTTCGTCGCCGATAATCCTCCGTTTGGTGCCGTGTTTACGTACTATTTAAAAGAGGAGTTGAAGCCAAAATCGGAGCTTCGCAAAGACGAAGAGAAACGCCGGGCGAAGGACAAGTTGCCGATGCAGTTTCCAGGTTGGAAGGTCTTGGAAGCGGAACGTCGCGACTCAGGTGCCCAGGTTTGGTTGACGGTTCGCGACGACGAAGGCCACGTCATCCGACGCATTCCGGGCGAAACGAAACAAGGATTTCACCGGACGGCTTGGGACTTGCGATATCCGGAACCGGATGCGCTCAAGTTAATTGCCGATCCACCACCGATGTGGCCCGAGCCACCGACGGGTCAGATGTGTGCGCCGGGAACATACTCCGTTTCGCTGTCGATCGTTCGCGACGGGGAAACGAAAGAGTTTGGTAAGCAGAGTTTTGAGGTTAAACCATTGCGTTCACGGTCGCTTGAAGGCGCGCCAGCGAACGAGGTTGCACAGTTTTGGCGCGACTATGAATCGGCCGTTCGCAAACATACTCAAATTAAGATCGCGCTGGCTGGGGCTGTGGCCAAAGGCAAGAGGATGAAATTGGCTCTGGAGAAGACACCGGCCGCCGTGGGCAATTTGGATAAACAGCTGCTCGAGCTTCATCACCGACTGGAGGATCTCCACAACGAGCTCAATGGTGATCAAACGCGACAGATCCCGGGAGAAAAATTCAAGCCGATCATCAACGACCGCTTGTTCAGCGTCGCCCGCGGTGTCGACCGCAGTACCTATGGGCCAACAGCAACGCACCGCCGGATGCTGGAGATCGCCAACGACCAGATCGATTCGTTAACCAAAAAAATTCGAGCTGCTCAAGCAAGCCTTAGCGATCTGTCGCAAACAATCGTTGAACAGGGCGGGCCTTGGATCGAAGGGGAATCGATAGAATAGTATTTGTTTGGATAAATGTGAGACGATGACATGAAGTTTCAAGTCAAACACTTGTTGTATCTAAACCTGTTGGTCGCGATGTTATGGATTGAGTAACCATGCCCCCAATAAACCAATTTGAGATCTTGCCCTACCTAAGTATTCAAGGCGCTGACAAGGCGGTGGAGTTCTACTCCCAGGTTTTTGAAGTAGCTCCTTTAGTGCGTCTGGACATGCCTGATGGCCGTATAATGCATTGTGAATTCAGGATCGGAAATACCAGATTTTACCTCAGCGAAGAGTTGCCTGAACACGGCGGCACAGCCAGCCCGCAAACGACGGGTGCAACCACCGTTGGGATTCATCTTTACGTTGACGATTGTGATGGACTGGTTAGAAAAATGGCGGAACACGGAGGCAAGGTAGAAATGGAACCAACGGATATGTTTTGGGGCGAGCGTTTTGCGCGGGTCAAAGACCCGTTTGGGCATCAATGGGGTATCGCAACTGTCTTGCGGGAAATGCAACCGGAGGAGATTCAGAAAGCCGCAAACGAGTTGTTCGCGAACATGGACTCTCAAAAATAGCGGTAAGCCTAACACCGAAAAAATTCGAACTGCTCAAGAAGGCCTTAGCGTTCTTTCGAAATTGATCATTGAACAGGGCGGTTCTTGGATCGAAGGGGAACTTATCGAATAGTATTTGTTTGGATAAATGTGCGAGACAATGACATGAAGTTTCAAGTCAAACACTTGTTGTATCTAACCCTGTTGGTCGCCATGTTCTTGGGCGGTTGGTTGGCGAAATCCAATTACGATCGTTGGCAAAGCAAGAATGACACCGTTTCGCTCCCGCCTCCAACGGTTTACTCGGTGCCACCCAATATCGATGGTGTTGTATTGAGCACCAAGAACAACCTTGCTGCGGTTTCAATTGGAACTGATGATGGATTGAAACCGGGCGATGTGATGGTGTTTTATCGAGGCACTACCGCTGTGGGCCGTGGCCAAGTGATGCGAGCACAATCAAACATTTCTGCGGTGCGCATGTTACAAGAAACTCAAGTCGCCGAAGGTGATTCGGTGCGACTTCGATAAGGACGTCGTGTTGTAGCCCTAGGCGTGAGCCTACGGAACAAAAAGTCTCGTGGTCCGAGCCCCAGCGGGGCGACAGGGTCCGGTCGGCCTTTCAGGACTGCTATTGATTCATTGAAAAAAACTCGATCACATGACCGTCAGGGTCTTGAACGTAAAATTGCGTGGGTCCGTCGGGTCGTTGGCGAGGTTCAATGGCAATGGTAACGCCTTGCGATCGCAGTTGCTCGCAGGCCGATGAAGCATCTTCAACTTCAAATGCAAAATGATGTCCGCGCGAAAGACTCTTGACCGCCTGATCACCCCAGCCCGATTTTCCGGCTAAGTCACTTTCAACCGTCGCATGAATCAATGCGCGAACCGGTTCACCCGGTTCTGGATCGGTGGGATTCAGCCACAGGCCTGGAAAATCAAAATCGGGTCGCGGAACCTGCCGCATTCCCAGCAGTTCGCAATAAAAGTGACGCGTTCGTTCAATATCGGAAATGATCAAAGTGATGTGATCGATCGAAGAAAAACGGAATGACATTGGCATCAGACGCGGGACCAAATTGAGCGTGACAACATTTCTCATCGCATCTTATGCGAAGTGCTATCAGTTGTGTTAGGCGTTTTGTCGGCAAGATAGGCAACATTGGAATATCGGCAACGGAATCGCGTTCGCCCATAGCCTGCCCCTGCCGTTTGACCTGGACACCGCGAGCTAAATCTAGAATTCTGTCGGCGAAAAATCGGAAACTTGCGGTTGCCTACGACCGCCCGGAATTACGAACTTGAAATACCGGAATGGTGAATGTCTAGCCTTGTCGAGTCCTTTGAAAAAGCAGTCGTAAAACTTCGTCGCCGTCGCGTGTCCAAGACGCTTTTTGACCGCTATCGAGGCGAAGTTCAACGTGGTCCCTTTGCTGGGCTCAAGCTCGATCGCAAGAACACGGCCTCCAAGGGTCAGTTGGGTTTGAAGATTTTCGGTTTGTATGAATCTGTGGTCGTCAACGCGATTGAACAACATGGTCCTTTCGGAGACCTTGTCAACATTGGCGCCTGCGACGGCTACTTTACGTTGGGATTGTTGAGAGGTGGGCTAGTTCGGCGGTCGATCTGTTTCGAAGCCGTGGCGACACGACAGCGAGCCATTACGCGTTACGCGCAAAACAATCAATTAGATGATCGAGTCATTGTTCTTGGCACGGCGGACGAAAACATCGGACAAGAGATATCCAAGCACGAATTTGTTTCCAAAAATTCGTTGATGATCTGCGATATTGAGGGCGCCGAGTTTGAATTGTTGACGGCTAATTTCTTGAGCCAGTTGACGGGAGCGACCATGATTGTCGAGTTGCACGACCGAATCGCAGGCCAATCGCTTGAGTTGAGACAACAGTTAATTGATCGACTGCCAGAAAACTATCAACATACGATCTTGACATGGCAACCGCCTGATTTTAGCGGCATTCGCGACATTGAAGAGCTTTCCGACAACGATCGCGCGTTGGCGGTTTCAGAAGGCCGAAAACAACGCGGCGAATGGCTAATGGCTTGGCCGGTAAACAAAATGAACTAGCGCAACTCGACGACCAATCGATCGATATAGACCTTGGTGTTGGGCAAATGAAAGAACCGGGCAGCTGGCCATTGTTGTGATTCAATGGATTGGTTTTCAATGGCTGCAAATTTTTCCTTCTTGCTGTGCCCAGTGATCAAGAACACGATTTGCTTGGCGTTGGCGATAACCGGCCCGGTAAGGGTGACTCGTTGTTGACCGGTTTCCGGATGCGTGGCGACCGCGCAGATTCGATCGTCATCTAAGAGCTGCATCTGGTCAGGAAAAATAGAGGCCGTGTGCCCATCGGTGCCCATACCCAAAATGACGACGTCGAATTGCGGCAGTCCATTGACATTCGGCAATTGGCTCTGCAACAATTCGGCGTACCGCTGGGCCTCGACCGCGGGATCATCTTCTCCCAACACGCGGTGAATTCGAGATGGATTGATACAGGCTGGTGAAAAAAACAACTGGTTGGCTACGCCGTAATTGCTGTCCGCATGACCTGGAGGAACGCAGCGTTCGTCGCCCCAATAAAAATGCATGCGATTCCAGCGGTCTGGTTTTTCATTGAACGAAGCCCAATGCTTGAACAGAATCTGCGGCGTCGATCCACCGGAGAGCGCGATTTGGAATTTAGTCACTGCCGAATCAAGTTGTTGCATGATCCGGTCGGCGAACGATTCTGCGACATCTTGCGGAGTTTCAAACGTAAAAATTTCCATCGGTTCAACTATCTGAATCGCTATGCGATCGTCTTAAAGTTCACAGTTCACAAAACGTATCGTCCGAGGTCAATCGTTTACATGGATTTCGCCAAGTCAGATCGGCCGGCTGAATCATGTCATCGGCAACCATTGGCCCCCAGGAACCAGCAGGGTATCCGTATACGGGGATATCTGGATCGTACGACCAAGCGTTGATGATCGGTTCCACAAACTCCCAGGCGTACTCGACACTGTCGCCGTGGGCGTACAGAGTGGCATCGCCTTTCATGCAATCCAGCAACAAACGTTCATACGCTTCGGGAACGTCTTGATCCGTCAAATCGGAGTAGTGAAAGTCCATACCGACGTTTTTGACTTGGAACCCTTCGCCGGGAATCTTCATGCCGAAATTCAACATCAGTCCTTCATCCGGCTGAATTCGGATGACCAATTGGTTGTTTGATTTGAAAACGTCGCTCACTCGTTTAAACAGCGTATGTGGAGGTTTTTTGAACGTGATCGTTACTTCAGTCACTTTCGTCGGCAAACGTTTACCCGTTCGAACGTAAAACGGAACGCCCGACCAACGCCAGTTATCGATAAAGAACTTCACGGCGGCGAAAGTTTCTGTTTTGGAATCGTCGGGAACTCCTGTTTCGTCCCGATAGCCCAAAACCGGTTCGCCACGCATTTTTGAAGCCATGTATTGACCACGAATCGCGTTGTCCAAAACCTTGCTTTCGTCGATGGGGCGGAGCGATTGGAACAGCTTGATTTTTTCGTTGCGAATGGAGGCCGCATCAGGTCCGATTGGCGGTTCCATCGCGACGTGGGCGACGACTTGCATCAAATGATTCTGCAGCATGTCGCGCAAAGCGCCGGATTTGTCGTAGTATCCGCCTCGGCCACCGACGCCAATATTTTCCGCCGAAGTGATTTCGACGTGATGCACGTAATTGTGATTCCAAAGAGGTTCGAACACTCCGTTGGCAAAACGGGTGACCAACAAGTTTTGAACGGTTTCCTTACCAAGGTAATGATCGATGCGATAGATTTGTTCTTCATCAAAGTGTTGACGAATTTTTTGATTCAAATTCCGGGCGGATTCGCGGTCGTAACCAAACGGTTTCTCGATGACCAAGCGACGCCAGCTGCCGTTATGTTGATTCAGTTGCTGGGCCGCGAGAAATTCGGGAATCAACTCGTACAAAGACGGTGGCGTCGACAAGTAGAAAATATAATTGCCATCGGTCTTGTACGTCGCGTTCAACTCGTCGAGGCGTGATTTGACTTTCGAGTAGTCATCGCCAGACATCGTATCGATGGCTTGGTAAAACATTAGGCTGGCGAATTTTTGTTTCAGCTCATTGTCGATATTTTTAAAGTCGACATGGCCACTTTCAAGAAATGCCGAATGGCGGAAATCGTCATCCGATAATGCGCTGCGGCTGATTCCAAGCACGGCAAAATTTTCTGGGAGATGGCCATCGCGAAACAAATCGAATACGGCAGGAATCAGTTTTCTGCGCGTCAAATCACCGGAGGCACCAAAGACTACAAAAATGAGCGGATCCAAAACAAATCTCCGTGTGGCATTGAGTTTCTAGGGTGACCAGTTCAATTCGTAAGTCGGATTTTAACAGCAACAACGAACGAAACGGCGCATCACCAGAACAAAACGCGCTCTTTGCACAAATTGAATAAGTTGACAACATGAGAAGCAGCTTTCGGCCGATTACTATACGGCTTGCACTCTTCTTAGAAAACACGGAACACTTATCGGCAAACAGGGCTAACGATGACTACAGATAAATTTGATTTCGGGATGGTTGGTCTGGGCGTAATGGGCCGCAATTTTGCCTTGAATGTTGCGGACAACGGTTTTTCCGTGATTGGCCTGGATACCGATTCTGCAAAAGCAGCCGCGTTGGAATCCGAAGCCGAGGGGAAAACCGTCCGTGGTACAACCGACACCGCGGCGTTCGTCGCAGGATTAACTCAGCCACGCAGAATCATGTTGTTGGTGCCGGCCGGCAAAATTGTCGATGCGGTGATTGAAAGTTTGTTGCCTCGTTTAAGTGAAGGCGACTTGATCATGGACGGCGGCAATTCCTATTTCGAAGATACGGACCGGCGTATCGAGCATTTGAATGGCAAAGGCATTCAATATTTGGGGGTCGGTGTTTCTGGCGGCGCCGAAGGAGCACGCCGTGGCCCAAGTATCATGCCTGGCGGAAACCCAAACGCATACGAAAACGTTCGGCCCATTTTGGAAGCGGTTGCGGCCAAAGTGAATGGCGATCCTTGCGTCGATTTCATGGGGAATGCTTCGGCTGGCAATTATGTCAAAATGGTTCACAACGGAATCGAATATGCTCTGATGCAGTTGTTAGCCGAATCCTACGACATCTTAAAGCGTATCGGTGGACTGGACAACAAACAGTTGCAGGCGACTTACCAGAATTGGAATCAGTCGGAGTTGCAGTCATTCCTGGTTGAAATCACGGCCGAAATATTTGGACAGTCCGACGATTTGGGCGATGGTCAACTGGTCGACAAGATTTTGGACAAAGCAAAACAAAAGGGCACCGGAAAATGGACATCGCAACACGCGATGGATTTGGGTGTTCCGGTTCCAACCATCGATGCGGCAGTCACGATGCGTGGCATTTCGTCGTTCAAGCAAATGCGTGCTGAGGCCAGCGATCATTTTGGATTGGAGAGTCGTTCTTCGACAAAGCTAAGCAGCGCCGATCAAGAGAAATTTGTCGACGAGGTACGCCGCTCTTTGTTATTTGGGTTCATTGTCAGTTATGCTCAGGGCTTAAGCCTGTTGTCCGAAGCATCCGAAGAGAAAAACTACGAATTGAATTTGGAATCGTGTGCACGTATTTGGCGCGGCGGCTGTATCATTCGCGCGGCCCTGCTTGAAGATATTCGGCACGCTCATTCGGAAGATAAGCAACTGCGGAACCTGATACTGTCTCCCGTGTTTAAGGATCGCTTGATCGACTCCCAGGATGCCTGCCGCAACGTCGTGCGAATGGCAGTGGACCATGCCGTACCAACGCTAACCTTGAGTTCAGCTCTCAATTACTTTGACGCGTTCCGCAGCGAACGATTGCCACTGAATTTGGTTCAAGCTCAACGCGATTTCTTTGGTTCACATACGTATGAGCGGATTGACCGCGACGGTACATTCCATACAAATTGGGAATCTGAAGAGAGTCCAGTGAATTGATTCCAGCGAAGCGATTTCGAGTCTTGTTCCTCGCAGCTGGCTAAAAAACAGGCACGGTCAATCGGCTTGTGGGGAGCCTAATGCTTGGGAGACACTTGTTGACTGACCGTGCCATTGGAGACTCGTTTGATGAGACGCCAATGCTACCGATTGATTACAAGTTTTTTTAGAATCGGTTAAAGAACGTTTTTCAGCTCGGTCTCTAACACGGGATTACGTTTCCAGATGTGTACGATCGCGCGTTTTGCGCGTCAATCGTACGGGTGCCATCATGTTGTCTTGCCAACGAACGCGCGTTTGGGTCACTTGCCCCAAGATCAACGAAGCATCATCATTTTGCAGATTATCCTGTTTGAGTTTAGTGATGCGCTCTCGCAAGTAATCGACAATACCTTCGACGGCCAAACCAGGTTCTTCGTTCAGCAAGCTCAACAGACCTCTGATGCCCAGCATCTGTTCTTGGGTATTGGTCGATTCAATAAAGGCATCGGTGTAAAGCAGAAACATATCCCCGGGTTCGGTCTGAATGCGGCGGCCGGGATAAGCTGAATTTTCGATGATACCTAGCGGTAAATTTTCCATCCCTCGGTCGGTCCCCGCCGGATCCAGATGATACCAAGTTCGCGTTTCCTGGCGATAGTAAAGCGGATACGGGTGGCCGGCGACGCTAATGGAAAGTGAGCGGTTGGGTTCAAAGTAGGTCGCGATTACAGCAGTCGCAAATTTTTCGTCATCGCCCATTTCACCGAAACGCGCGTTCATTTCGCTGACGAAACGCTCTTGGCTGATGGTGTTGACATTTTTTCGCAGCAAATCGCGGAGACCAATCGCGACGTCGGAGACGGATTCGCCGTGCCCGCAAACATCGGCCAGCAAAAACCTGGAAATTCGACCCGACGCGCAGGATGTCAGATAATAGAGATCGCCACCAGATTGATTATCACCAAACGGATCACTGTGCACGAAGATATCAATCCCCGGCGCGCGGAAACTTTGATTGATCGCGCGATTGCCGCCCCAGATTTCCATGCACTGCATTCGCTGTGGTTCGTTGATCTGATTCAAAGCGATTAACCTACATTTCAATTCACAAGATCTGTTTCCATTCGAACCTAAGACGAGGTTGGAATCAAGAAATCCAGCGACTGAAAGTCACTATGCGGACTGTTCTTCGATCCAGCTATAAGCCGAATCGTTGCTAGGTACGAGAAAAATCATAAGCGCCAGCAAAATTGCGACCATGCCGATCATCAAAGCACTGGTTTCGACCAAGAGCAGGATAACATTGATAAACGCGGGGCCTTCCAACAAAGCAAATTGAACGATGGTCTTGTTTTGGAAGACTTTGGCCAACTCTTCCGGTGAAGTTTTGCCTTTTTCTGCCGACAATTTGCTGGTTAACAAATCGCCCACAAGCTTTGGCACGATCAAGGCAGCGGGAATGGCCATCATTCCAGATCCAACCGCAAAAAACATAAACACGCTCATAAAATTTGTGTTTAGCTTTGACCAATCGATGGCCAATGAAATCGCCAATACCGCGCCGACAACTCCAATAATCAACGCATAGCAAATGAGTCGTGTGCTGTTGATCGTGGGTTGGATCTGTTTTATTTCTTCAGAATTGAGCATCGGGATCTCAGGCGGATTTGGCGAGCCTTTCGATCATTTGGGCAGCGATTTGGGGATCGTCTTGTTGGATCAGGTGATCGATCGTCTCTTGTTTGGTACCCAGTTTTAACAAATGAGTTTCAAGGTTCTTCCAATGTTGTTGCCGTTTCTTGCCTTCGGAAAGATACAATTCAGTAACGATTTCCTGAGCGCGCTGCAATGCGATATTCTCGCGGTTCTCATAGTAATTCTTGATGATGTTTTTCTGGAATTTGGAACGTTCAGGCATAGATCGAATCCGGGTCCTTTGCAATGGATGACGACAAACAATCAATGATCAAGTGTATCGGAATTTTGCCGGTCAAACTTTGAATTTCGACTGATGGCTCGGATTTTGACTTTTTCCTTCCAAACCGAGGCGACCAAGTGGCAGGTTCGCTTGTAAATCGAGAGATCCGAGTCAAGAATACGTGAAGTCCGACGAATAATGTGCGAATCCAGGTCGTAAACCTCGAAAAAGTCGTGCGAGGAAAAGATTCGTTGCGGGTGGGTGTTCACCAACCCGAAACGAACCAGCAAATTGAGTTAAAGCAGGTTGAACTGAATTGTCTAGTTACATCGAGTGCGAACAATGCCAACATCGCATCAAATACGACGATTCGGCCCCCAAATTTTGCAGTGAGTGCGGATGTTCGTTGACGGGTTCGTTTGCACAGTCACAAGCCGAAGAAACACTCGCGCGTTCGGTCGAGACCCCCGTTGACCGGGAAGAAGCGACGTTGCCGCCTGACCAGACCGGTCCGGTCACCAAAGCGCACGTCGAAAAATTCAAGTTGGAATCGGTCGGCCCGTATCGCTTGGTGAAAAAGTTAGGTCAAGGCGGGATGGGCACCGTCTTTGAAGCTCAACATACTGAAAGCGGTCGTAACGTAGCACTCAAATTGCTTTCGCCTGACGTGCGCGGGACCGATGAAATGGTTCAACGGTTTCGTCGCGAAAGTCAGATCGCTGCATCGATTAACCACCCTCGTTCAACGTTTGTGTATGAGTCGGGAGAGCACGATGGTCAGCTTTACATCACGATGGAGCTGATGGATGGTGGAACGCTAAAAGACGTTGTCGCGGCCGAGGGCCCGTTACCGGTAGGTCGTGCGGTCGATTATGTATTGGACATCATTGACGGATTATTGGTGGCGCATAATGCAGGCATTGTCCACCGAGATCTAAAGCCATCCAATAGCTTTGTCGATCGAGACGGTCGCATCAAAGTCGGGGACTTTGGGTTGGCAAAGTCTTTCTTGGGTGACTCATCGCTGACGCAAACGGGTACGTTTATGGGGACGCCACAATACGCGGCTCCGGAACAGATTCGAAATGCCGACGTTGACGAGCGTACGGATATCTATGCTCTAGGCGGAACATTGTTTTACCTGTTGACTGGCCGCGCACCGTTCGTCGGTAATCCGGCACAAGTGATTTCCAGCATCGCGTCGGACATACCACCAAAATTAAGTGAAATAGCAAAAGGGATACCTAAGCCCTTGGTTCGTTTGGTTGCCCAGACTTTGGAAAAAGATCCTGAGCGCCGACCTTTCAATTTGAACATGGTTCGCGATGGTTTGTTGCCGTTTTCGACGCGTGGCTCAATGGCGGCGGATCCGGGGCGCAGAATGGGTGCGTTCTTTTTTGACAATTTGACGTTGGCTATCATCGGTTCATTTTTGATCGGAATTGTCAGTCCGTTGCTACTTTTCTTATTCGAATCGATGAACGTTAGCTTGAATCCACAACTGATTGGAATTTCGATCTATGTCATGTTCATGGTTTCGTTTTTTGCCATTTGCGAATCGCAATGGGGGCGAACGCCTGGAAAATGGCTGTTTGGATTGCGTGTGGTTGATGCATCGTCAGAATCGCCGTCGATCATGATGGCTTTGTTGAGGGCGCTGATCGTTCCAGGCTTAGCGATCATTGTGGATCAATCGGTTTCCATGTTCTATTTGTCGAATTCGGACATGGCCGACGCAGTTGAAATTATGGCGGTGTCATTCAAAGCCCAAGGAACAGGCCGCGTCTTAGTCTGGGCAACGTTGTTGGGTATCATTTCGACCGCGAGAAAAGAAAATGGTTACCGTGCCGTTCACGATTGGTTGACGAGAACGAAGGTCGTGCGTTTGTCCGGCAATTTGGAATCGCGACTGCTAGATCAAGCCGCCATTGTCGTGCCGGTCGCGATAACACGACGGGCGGTTGGCAATCATGAAGTGGTGGGCCAATTTCAAGAACCCAAAAGCGGTCACAAGAGCTTGTTGGGTAGAGACAATCAGTTGGAACGTCCACTATGGTTGTTTACTGGGTTTGCCGATTCACCGTTCGATGAAACGCGTCGGCATCTGACCCGACCGAGCCGTTTGAGAATCATCAATCAGTCGTGCGATGATGACGGACACTGGTACTCTACCGAAAGCGTACCTGGCGTTCCTTTGATTGAAGTGATTCGAGGTTCGGCTTGTTCATGGAAATCGGCCTGTCCACTGTTCCGAGATATTGCTTATGAACTGGCGAATTCGGAGGAAAGTGATTTAATCCCTAAGCAATTAACGATCGGCCATTTTTGGCTGGACCACACCGGGCGAATTCGAGTTCTTGACCACTTATTGGTTGGCAGCGGCCAATATCAGCCACCGTCGGAGACGTCCGATGCAAAAACAAATGCTATCGACGTTTGTGTGCAACTGTTTCAAGAATATATGGATCACCAGGACCATCCGGTCGAGTTGATGCAGTTATCGCAATCCTTAAAGGAGCGGGGCAACGAGAAAGGCGTGTTTGATTGGTTGGTCGGCGAGTTGAACGAGACGATCGAAAAACAATCGTCTTGGAACTGGATCGATCGAGCAGGCATGTTAGCGATTTCGTTTGGGATTGAGTTTTCGTTTATGAGTTCGCTGGTGTTCATTGGTAGTTTTTTGTTGTCCGGTTTGCCGCTGTTGCCGCAAACCGCGCTGACAGCAACGATTGGGTTTTTGATCGTCGGTGGTTATGG
Source organism: Mariniblastus sp. (assembly GCA_965263475.1). Lineage (GTDB taxonomy): Bacteria > Planctomycetota > Planctomycetia > Pirellulales > Pirellulaceae > Mariniblastus. The sequence continues at coordinate 2,740,350 of OZ253677.1, read as the reverse complement.
ATTTTTTGCTGACGGTGGCCCGGCAATGCGTTTGACCAATGTTTCCCTGCGGAACCAACGCGACAAGAAACCAGCGGCGCGATGGCTGGCAACCTTGCGCAGCCTAATTGCTTGGTCGCCATGGGTCGCATTAATGACGGGTCTGATGTATTTGATTTACTTTAACTTTGCCTCGAACGACGGCAAACCGGTAGATCTTGACTCGATTGATCCTGCCGTCGTCATTGGGTTGTTGGCAGGCTTCTCATTCGTGTCTCTGGTTGCTTTTGGCGGCATGTTGTTAGCGGTTTTGAATCCAAGTCGAGGTATCCCCGATTTCTTGTTGGGTACTCGATTGATGAGAAAGTGATGGGTAAGGCGACGTGAGTGGATGCAATCACTGCGACAAAGAGTTGTTGTTCGATTACGTGCCCAAATACCGAAAGTACCAATGTTCGGCATGTAGCCAAATTATCATTCGACAGTCCCCTGGGGAAGAATCCGTTGGCAGCAAAGCGTCGCAATACAGCATTTATTTGGGAATCGGCGCAGTTGCTGTGCTCGTTTTGATATTCGTGCTGTTGTTCACCGGACGACCCTGGGTTTCTGGGGGGTTAGGTATGGTGGCAAGTACCCTTGGGATTTTGGCGATGTACTTTGGTGTCAAAGCGTTTCTACGATCGCGCTATCAACCGATTTCGACAGGGTCCAAATGGGCGGCGATCGGTGGCGTTTTTTCGGGAGGCTGCTTTGGTTTGGTCATTGGAAGTGTGGTTTCCATTTTCTTTTTTGCTTCACTCGTTGTGCTTTGGTTATCGGTGGATACGTACGAGCGTGAGCAAGTAGAGCTTGCCATGTCAAGAATCGGTTCGGTGACGTTTCCCAATTCGACGGACTGGTATCCTGCGCGTGCGTTGACATCACCATTGGAAAATCGAATCGAAGTTTGGGACGCCGAACAATTCAGTGCCAGTGAACACCGTTTTTACATGTCTTGGATGAATGTCATGTTCACGTCGCAGTATGGCTCCGCGGAACAAAATCGGAATAAGATGCGCAAGAGTTCCGTCAGGTCGATCCTTGGCAGCGATTACGGAAGTGTAGAAAAGAAGGCGGATCCGGCACAATTGGATTGGATGATTTGTGGCAAGAAACAAAAGATATCAAAGACGATTTGGGTCGATGGCCAGACAAAGAACGGCCCTAATACAGAATTCGTGATCTACCAATGCTTGTTCGATACGAATGGAAAAACGTTTTGCCTGACCTTTTTATGTAACTCACCGGAGCTCACACTTGCAGAATCAGAGGTGCAAAACATTTTCGAGAGTTTTGCACCCCAATAGTTCAAGCTGTTTCTATTTACTTGTTGCCAATGCAGTATAACAGCTGATTTTCTGAACCTTTGCTTGTGGCAACCCGAGTGTAGATTCGGTCATCGACAAACGCTGGCGTGGCGAAAGCGGAACCACCGAGTCGGTTTTTCGCAACCACTTCAAAACGGTTTGGGTTAGCTTTGATGATGGTCGTCTGGCCTTTCTCCCCGGTCATGTAAACCAGGTCGTTGACAAGTACGGGCGATGCGCTAACTCGCCCAGGCGTTGCCCGTGCTTTCCACATCTCCCTTCCGTCGCTGGCACGCCAACAGTAGGCAACGCCATTCTCGGAGTGGCAGTAGATATGCCCGTTGTGAGCCAATAGGGACTGTTCATAAGCTTTCACCCGATTTTCCCAAATGATGTTGCGGTTAGAAGCCGACACCGCGTAGGTGCCGGGATTGGGGAATCCACCGCTGGCGAAAATTGTGTCGCCTTGCCATACCGGTGTGCCACAAGAAACTTGCCATTGTGGCAAAGCGACATTCCAGTTTTCTTTTCCCGTGTTGGGATTGTAGCTGCGTAGTTCGGTGCCAGTGACCAGCAATTGATCTTCACCATTGATCGTGGTGACAATCGGCGATGCGAAACTGGACGTGAATCCACGGTTTGTACGCCACGCTTCTTCACCACTGTCTTGTTTGTAAGCAACCAAGAAGCCATCTTTGCTATAATCCGAGAGAACGATAACGAGGTCTTTGTGAATGCAAGGCGACGACCCGTAACCGAAAGGGTACTTGGGAATGTAACCACCGGTTTTCTGTTGCCACAGGCGTTTGCCGTCAAAGTCTAACGCGGCAATAAATACGGCTTGGTCATTGTTGAAAACCACAAACATTTTTTCATTGGCGGTAACAATTGTCGGTGACGCATGGGTGTTATTTCCATGAATTCTCGAGACAAAGTTACCTTCCAAGATTTTAGTTTGCCACAATTTCTTTCCGCTCTGCTTGTCGAAGCAAATGACCGATTGAGTTTCGTTTGCTTCTTCCGCCGTAGACAAAAATATTTTGTCGCCGACGATCGTCGGTGAAGAATGGCCGCGGCCAGGTACTTCAGTTTTCCACAAAATGTTTTGTGTCTCGCTCCATTGCGTGGGTGGTTTTTGGTTTGGCGCGGTGGAGTTACGGTTCGGTCCTCGCCATTCGGGCCAATCTTCGGCCACAACCAGGCTGGCCGCAAAAACAAGCAAGAGTGGTTGCCAGTAAACGTGTGATTTTAAGTTCATAGTCGATCTATTCCCAAAATTTGGTTGTCATCGGAAACACGCGATGCGCGATTGATTCGCTGATGGACGACATGGTAACGCATTTCGAAACGGTAAAAGAACGGACGTTCGGTTGGGCAGATAAGTTTTTACGCTAAACCAGAAGTTTTGTGCGTCATCAGACAAAAAGTCGCTCACCGCGGACGACAGTACGATACGGTGCTGGATAACCCTCGATCGTCAGATTGTTATCATCGGGATCAAGGAAATCACGTAAGCTCTCGTACGCCATCAATTCCGTGGATCGTTGTTCTTGGGTCGTCACTTTGGAATGGTCGACGACTTCGACATTCTTGAAACCAGATCGTTTCACCCAATTGACGAGACAGTCTTTGGTGGGCACAAAGTATACGTTACGTGCTTTCGCATATCGTTCTTCGGGGAACAAAGCCAGCGAGCCGTTCCCCGGTATCGTTTGCGATTCAATGATTGCGATTCCACCAACCCGCAGCGTATTCAATAAGCGTTTGAGAATTTGAATGGGGCTCCGGTGGTGGTAGACAATTCCCATACACATAGCGATATCGAATGCTTGGTCGAACACATCGAGATGTTCAACGCCCAGAAGTTCGTATTGCAGACGATCGTTTTGAAGATATCGCTGTATCAGCTCAAATGACAAGTAAAAAGGCACCGACGGGTCGAATCCAACAATTGCGTTGGGTTGATGATGGGCTGCTCGAAACATGTAGTAACCGTTACCGCATCCGACGTCCAAAATATTGCGACTGCGAAGGTGGCCCAGAGCGGGTAGAACTCGATCCCACTTCAAATCCGACCGCCATTCGGCGTCAATTTCGTGGCCAAACAGTCGAAACGGGCCTTTCCGCCACGGCATCAGAGCATAAATGGCCTGTTCGATTAACTCGTGTTGTTCTTGCGTTAGATCATTCTGAGATCCGATGGTAACATGGGCCTCGCCCAAGTCACTTACGACGGCTTGAGACAAATCTTCGGCACGAGGAAGCCGTTTCAATTTCTCAGCTTGGCTGACATGGTAAGGTCTTTCAAGTTTTTCGTTTTGTCGTTCGCGAATCCGATCAACCGCACTCAAGTCAACCGTGACCGAATTGAATTCTTTGAGTAAATCAGGACGTTGCCAGAACAACATTTGAAGCTTGCCACCAGATCGTTTTCCCTATTATATTCGCCCCATCGTATTCACAAAACAGAGACGTGCAAACCGACCGAATTTTCAGCCAACATGCCCCCAAAGCTGGTGAGTTTTCGTTTGACGAAAACGTAGCACAGGTTTTCGATGATATGATCAATCGAAGTATCCCGCTTTACGCCGACGTCCAGCGGTCGATACCGACGTTGATAGAATTGCTGGATCACGATCCAGTTCGAATCTTTGACTTGGGTTGCTCGACTGGCACCTCGCTGATTCATCTCGCTCAGTCACTCCCTGATATCAATTTAGAATTGATTGGTGTCGACAATTCGCAACCCATGTTGGACAAGTTTTTAGAGAAGCAAGCAGCACTTGGGCTGAAAGGGTCTGCGCGGGTCGTTTGTGGGAATATTCAAGATATTGAAATCGACCATGCATCCGCAGTGCTAATGAATTATACATTGCAATTTATCGAACCCGACCAGCGACAAGACATGTTGAGCCGAATACGTACTTCACTGGCTCCCGGTGGTATGTTGTTGTTGAGTGAGAAAGTGGTCCATCATGATTCAGAATTGGACCGTCGATTGACAGAACTATATTTTGACTTTAAGCGTCGAAATGGTTACAGCGAGTTGGAAATTGCTCGCAAGCGTGATGCTTTGGAAAATGTCCTGGTGCCTCGCACGACCGAGCAAAATATCCAGATGCTCCGCAATGCCGGATTTGAAACGGTCGAAGTATTGTTGAAGTGGTTTAACTTTTCGACGTTTCTGGCGAGGGCTTAGTTGTCGAATAATCAAAAAAATACGCGACCGATGAATAACAGGATCGGCCGCGTACTGTAATGAATGTAGGAAAGGGAACGAGCGGTCCGAAGACGGCGGGGAGATAAGAACGGGTTGGACCTTTGTTGCTCGCTCCGGAAAATAACAATCGCAACAAGCGTGCCAAAAGTCTCAAATGGAAAAATCGGCTAAAACACCGAATATTCGCAGGGCGGATTCGAAAACTCTCTCGTTTTGAGACCGCCGTTTCGAATTGGGACGTGTTTTACGCCAGCATTCGCGGTCTCAGCTATTCGTATTGTCTGCTTAGTCTTGAGGTGGGTTTTGATTCAGGTTACCGAAATTGGTGGGGTTCACGTTGTCCAGATGGATCACGGGCGAGTCAACGCCATGGACATCGAGTTTTGTGATGCGTTGATTCAAACATTGGAAGGCTATCGGGACGCATCGGGTTGTTCGGCCGTCGTCTTGACTGGCAATGGAAGGGTGTTTTCAGCGGGTATTGATCTCAAACGCTTTCTCCGGGAAGGCCCCGAATACGTTGAACCTTTTATGATTCGGCTAGAAGACTTGTTTCAGCGTGTATTTTGCTTCCCCAAACCCTTGGTCAGTGAGATTCACGGTCCCGCGATTGCTGGCGGATGTATGGTGGCGACCGCTGCTGACGTCCGAGTTATCGTGCCTAACGCTCAAATTGGAATCGTGGAATCGCGATTGGGTGTGCCTTTACCCATGACGGCAATCGAGATTGTGCGACACGTCGCGACACCGACCGCCTTTCGCAAAATTGTAACCGTGGGGGCCACTTACACTGGCCAAGAAGCGGTTGATCAAGGGCTGGCCGATCACTGCGCGACCGATTCTCGGCAAGCTGCTGTGGTGGCGGCCCGAGAATTAACGGAAATTCCATCGTCTACGTTTGAAATCACAAAGCAGCAGCGCACCGGCCCGATCATGCGAATGGTCGATGCCAACCGCCGGGAATTGATGGCACGATACTTAAAAATATGGAATTCGGACGAAACGCGAGCTGCCATTCAAACCTACGTCGATGAACGGTTAAAATAAGGGGTTGTCCTAGTCCGCCCGCGTTCGGCTCTCGGGCACTTAATTTCAACCAAAGAAAAATTGATGTTTCAGATTTCAGCGCCATTTGAGCCCGCCGGAGACCAACCGGAAGCGATCCAAACCCTGGTGAAGGGGTTAAACAACAAAACAAAGCACCAGATTTTGATGGGCGTGACCGGTTCGGGTAAGACGTTCACCATGGCCAATGTGATTGAGAAGGTCCAGCTACCTACGTTGGTCATTTCGCACAATAAAACTTTGGCTGCGCAGCTCTATTCGGAATTCAAAGAGTTTTTTCCGCTCAATGCGGTTCACTATTTCGTCAGCTATTACGATTACTACCAGCCCGAGGCTTATATCCCACAACGGGATATCTACATCGAAAAGGACGCTTCGATCAATGAGGAGATCGATCGATTGCGATTGGCTTCCACCAGTTCTTTGGTCAGCCGCAAGGACGTGATCATCATTGCCAGCGTTTCCAGCATTTACGGACTTGGCTCACCAGACGACTACAAAAGCATGATGGTTGCTGTGAAGAAGGGCGATACGATCGACCGTGATGAGATGTTAGCGAAGTTGGTGGACATTCAGTACGAGCGAAATGACGTCGCTTTCGAACGCAGCAAATTCCGGGTCCGAGGTGATACCGTTGAAATTTGGCCGTCTTATGAAGAGTACGGATATCGAGTGGAATTTTGGGGTGATGAAATTGAGCAATTGGCCATCATTCACCCCGTCAGTGGAGAGACGATCTCGACCCATGATCAGTTGTTTGTTTATCCGGCCAAACATTTTGTGACCTCGGAGGATCGGATCAAAAACGGTGTATCGTTGATTCGAGAAGAGTTAAAAGACCGTTTGGCATGGTTTCAAAAGGAGGGCAAACTTCTCGAGGCTCAGCGATTAAACGCCCGAACCCGATTCGATATTGAAATGTTGGAGCAAGTTGGGCACTGTCCTGGAATCGAAAACTACAGCCGTCCGCTGTCGGGTCGCCAGGAAGGAGAAGCTCCTGAATCGCTCTATAACTTTTTCCCGGATGATTTTTTGTTGATCGTCGATGAATCGCATGTCACCGTTCCACAAGTTCGTGCTATGTATGCCGGCGATCGCAGCCGAAAAACGACATTGGTTGAGCACGGATTTCGACTGCCCTCGGCGCTTGACAACCGGCCGATGAAATTTGAAGAGTGGGAGGGTCGCATCAAACAAGTGGTGTTCGTTTCAGCGACTCCCGGTGACTACGAATTGCAGCAGACGCAAGGTGAAGTCGTCGAGCAGATTATTCGTCCGACCGGGTTATTAGATCCTGAAATCGAAGTCGTCCCCGCGCGTGGCCAAGTCAGTCATTTATTGGAACAGATACGTGAACGCCGAGACGCTGGTGACCGCGTGTTGGTAACCGCCTTGACCAAGCGACTTGCCGAAGACCTGTCGGCCTACCTTTGCGAAAACGGAATTCAATGCAAATGGTTGCACAGCGAGTTGGATGCGTTTGAACGAGTCGAATTGTTGAAGGATCTGCGCGCCGGTCGATTTGAGACTTTGGTCGGCGTTAACCTGTTGCGAGAGGGCTTGGATTTGCCGGAGGTTTCGTTGGTGGCGATCCTGGATGCCGATAAAGAAGGATTTTTGCGCAGTGAAACGTCCTTGATTCAGACGATTGGTCGGTCGGCGAGAAACTCTAACGCGAAAGTCATCTTGTATGGCGATAAAGTGACGGCTGCGATGAAAAACGCGATCGAGGAAACCGCTCGTCGTCGCGCGATCCAAGAGGCCTACAATCGCGAACACAACATCACGCCAGCGACCATTCGCAAGAATATTGCTGTCGGTATCGAATCCGACTTGCAGGCGCACCGTGAAGCCAACGAAATGGTCGGCCGCGCGGATGAAACGGTATACATTACCGAGGAATACATCGCTGAACTCGAAAAAGAAATGCTGCAAGCGGCTGAAGAATTGGATTTCGAGCGGGCGGCTAGTTTGCGCGACCGCATTGGTCAAATGCAGGACTCCATCGGCAAGCCTTTGTCATCAGTCGAAACATCCAATCGCAAGGGCGGAAAACAACGGGGCCGGCGCAAAAAAAGACGCGGGGGAAAAGTCCCGCGTCCCAAAAAACAATCGTAGTTTTTGCTGTCGGTCCTGACAAATTAGGCCTGTTTTAGTCTTGTCTGCAGACGAGATGATTTTCGTTGGGTTGGCAAAGAGTCCATCCCTATCGGCAGCAACGATTTGGTCGAATGAAGCTCAAGCCCACAATCAAGTTGTTGGATTGCAGATCGAAATCACCGACGGCAACACCGGCTTCATCCACATCAACTCCGCTCGTTCCGAAATATTTGTATTCCGCAAAACCGACGACGTTATTGGAAATGCTGCGATTGACACCAACGATCAATTGATAAGCCCAAGCGTAATCGTCGATGGACAGGTTGACCCCCGTGGCTGGGACGATGATGTCGCCGTCGGCATAAACACCCCCGGTTCCGAATCCAACGTACGGTGTAAATCCGTTGGTGGTCAAGCCTTTCAAATCAACCAACAAGTTGGTCATCGATGAAATTTGATAGACACTGTCGATCGCGTCAAATGTCATTGTCGGAACAAAATCGGGGCCAACAAAGTTACCGACGCTGTAGGAATCAATCGTGTTGTGGCGGAATGTGAATTCACTTTCCAGACGTAAGCCGTTTTCGAAAACACGACCACGCTTGATGCCCATTTGCCAACCACCGTTAAATTCGACCAATCGATCGAGCGGAGCAATCATCCCGTCGTAATCTTCGAGATCAACATAGCCGCCAAAGAATGAAGTGTACTTGCAGCAGTGGTTCGAGCACATGCGAACAGAAACCGGCAACAGTCGAGCCAATGGTCCGCCTAGGTACTCGCAGTTACCTGGCGAGCATGAATCGCATTGGTCGCAACCTGAGTTGCCACGTCCGAAGCTGAATTTGATTGGAATCAAGTTTCGTACGCGTCCAAAGAAGCTGCGTCCAATGCGATCGCCACAGCAACCAGAATTGCAGCCGCTGTCGCAACCGGTGCCGCATCCGCAGCCGGAATCGCAACCACATCCGCTAGATGTACCGATCGCACTGGGGTTGGGGATAGGCTGCCCAGTGATGGGTTGCGTGGTGGTGGAAGTTCGTCCTGTGATCGATTTCGTCGAAGCGAACTGAGTAATGGATCGCTTTGAGTCTACCGTTTTGACGGCGTTGTTAATGTCCAGATTTGTACCTGGAATATAAACAGGAGAGATTCCTGAATTCTGAGCGTTCGCCAGAGTGGCGAATCCGACGCATAACGCGCCAACCATTAAAATTCGTACGGTCTTCATTTCATTTCCCAATTCTGATTTTCGTCGAAAATCGACTTAAACCTGTTTCAACATACGATTGCCACGACACGTACAGATGTCGCTGGTTGGAATCATCGACACACGGTGGACCACTGTTGAGACAGGCACAACCCTCACAAAAATACCCCCCCAGCGTTTAACACTGGTCAAAACGCATACTTTGACAAAAACGAGGTTGTTGTACGGCCTCGGCAAACTTTGCGGGTGTCAAGCCAGTTTCGTTATCGAATTCCAGAGCATGAAAATCAATTTTTGCGTGGATTTATGGAAAAAAATGCTCTTGTGACTGCCAGCATCTGTCCGTATATTTATGCGTTCCGATTCCCGGAACCAATGGTGAGAATATGACTATCGACAAGAGCCTAAAAATTAAAGCGGGCGCGACAAAGCAGCGCAATGTCCTGACGCGCGCTGAGCGGTTGGCGAAATTGGCTGCGACGGATCGCTGGAAAGAAGGCGAGCCAGTACTGGGTATCCCAAAGGTACGCGTACAGAAAATATCAATGAAAAAGAAGAAGAAAGTCAAGAAGCCAGAAGACGAAGAGAAATAGAGTTTCTCTTAGACATGATAAACGACCGCGTTTTCTTCGCGGTTTTTTTATGCGCAGATTAAAGCTTTCCTTGTGCCAGCCAAACAGTGCCAGCCAAACAGAATTTAGGCGGCACGACGGGATTGAGTTTCATGTTCGGCAATCATCATCTGGTCGATAATTTGGTCGCCTCGCGAGAATTCGATGCGATCTTGACCAAACATCCATTGTGCTTGAAAGCTCCCGCTTTGAAAGCGAACGCCACAGAAGTTGTCTTCGATGCACAAGAAGGACTGGCCGACATGATGTTCGTCCATCGACGTAAATCGCGCCAAACGGGCAATCGCCAACTGGCAGACACGGAGCAGTTCCAGATTATTGATCGCCGCAGATAATGCCATTTCGATAGCTCAAAATCAGTATTTGACATTCGAGACTATCGACCTGGATGATTGGAAAATTCAGATTTTATTGGCCATGCCGCACAGGTTAACAGTCGGTCGAGCGCTTTAAACCAGTCGCCATTCAGCTTCGTAGTTCAAGCCGAGGGTGATAATTTTGTTCAGCAGTTTTTCGTAGCCAATCCCAACGGTTTCGGCCGATTCGGCGAAATCTTCGCCGAACGAGAGGTTGGGGTTGGGGTTGGCTTCCAGAATGAACACTTCGCCATCTTTGTTCAACCGCAAGTCCATTCGCGCGTATCCGCTAAGGCTCAAGGCACGATAGACCCGTTTGCAGGTTTTCAAAATGCGCAACTCGGTGGCCGAGTCCAGATTTTCGGCTTTCAGCGTTTCGATGCCGAGTCGCTTTTGATGTTCGGTATCCCATTTGACGCGAGCCGTTGCGATTTGTGGCATGCCTTCGGGCGCGTTGTTGAAGACCATCTCCCAAATTGGCAACGTCACCAATCTTCGATTGCCCATGACACCGACGTAAATCTCGCGACCTTCAATGTACGATTCCACCAAGGCATCGGTTTCGGTTTCTTCGTGGACGAAATTGATGCGATCGCTGAGAGCATGATCGTCGTAAACGATGGATGACTGCGTGATCCCTAGCGAAGCATCTTCGGAGACGGATTTGACCAGTAGCGGAAACTCGAATGCGGCAGGGCGCTTCGCTTTGCGGCCCAATTTACAGACAAAAAAACCAGGCGTGCGGATGCGATGAAAATGTAAGATCTTTTTGGCCAATGGTTTATCGTGAGACAACAATAGGCCGCGGGGGTTGCAACCGGTGTAGTGTTGTTTTTTTAATTCCAGGTAGCTAACCACGTGATGGTCATAAACGCCGACACCATGAAACTCTTCCAACAGATTGAAGGCGATATGCGGTTTAAAGTCGTCAATGGCTCGCCGGATGAGTCCCAAATCGTCATACAAACCAATGGGCAGGACTTGATGGCCGAATTCGCGTAGCGTCGTAACGACGTCGTATTCCGTTTTCCATTCCAATATCTCGTCTTCGGAATAGCCATCGGTAGTTTCTGGCGGGATAAGCGATTCATGCACAAGCACAAGAATTCGCAGTTTTTTCATAATGCGACCCGGTGATGACCGCCATGCAATCGATTCATAGTGTGTACGGTTAACATGACGATCGCATCTTGTTTTAACTGGCGCTCGTTTCCACTAGCGCGCAAGTCCAGTTCCCGGCAACGCTCAATCATTTCACGTACCAACTGGCCAATATTGTATCGATATTCACCGGTCCATAGAGCCACACTGCGGCTCAAATCTGCCTTGTTTTTCTGGAGAAAACTGGCTGCGGACTTCGTGGCGCGAGTTTTGGCAAACTGGGAAAACAACTTTTTCAAATCGAAGTCAAATGAGTGGGTCTGGCGGGCACCATATCTCTCGTGGCGTTGGGTATAATGTTCACGCAGTGTTGTCGTGATTCGATTGACCGAATCGACCCGGGCACGCGATCGAACCGGAGCGGTCACACCCGCGATCGCGTCCATTAATTGATCAACAAACTCAATTTTTTTGATGGCACGCCAGCCGTCATAATTCTTACGCCAGCCACTACGCGGGTTAAGCCAAACGGCAAATGTCTCCGCAAAGTCCTCTGAAGGATGACTTTGCGCGTAACAGGGCTCGAGATGCTGCACATAGTTTTTACTGTGCGGCTTGGGCCGATACGAATCCGGATAAGGCGCATTATAATTCCCGAAAATCTCTCGGTATTGTTTGCGTCGATGGAGCCGATACGCGGTATCCAAAGCGTGCCCAGCTTCGTGTCGCATGATTCTCATGCACCAAGCTTCGGTCCCCCCTTCGACTTCCAGCATTTGTTTTTGTTCCAACTTTTTCAGTCGGGGATGGGCCATGTAAAAGGGGACCGCGATGCCGGGGATTCCATCTGGCGAAAACCAGTCGTCGCTTAACCAACAATGAGGTTTTAGTTTAAGTTTTTTGCGATCCAATTCACGGTAAAGACGCTGCAAACATTTTTCCACGAGCGATCCATCGATGCTCAACTCCAAATCGCAAATCCGCTGATCCAACAATTGTTCATCAGACATGCGTTGCCAGTTTTTGACTGGTTTTTTCTTGGTTTTTGCGCGTTTCATCCGTGTCTGGCGATACTTGTTTCGAAGATCCGGTTTCATCAACAGGCAAGACGGGTGATCTGATTTCACCGCGAGGAAGTAATGATAATGTTTGCTACAGTTTCAAACAATATTTTAATTGCGGTCGCAAACATTGGTTGAGGTTGATGCCAAAAAAGTGAATTCAATTTTATGAATCAGGTGGCATCTTTTTTTAACGCGACCGCGGTGTTGGCTGTTTATCCGAGACAAGGTTTTGGATCAATGACGTTTTTCAAAGCCTGAGATCGCAGCAAGATGAATCCGCGCTGAGGGTCATAGTTTTTTGAAACGGATCCGGAATCGAATCGCTGTTCGAGGGATCGAATGTTGTTCTGCGTCGAAAGGAGAAACGGGTTCTCGAAACGCAAACGATTGTTCAAACGGCCAAACTTGCCAAATGGTTTGGTCGGATTTCTTGTTTTTTCCCCAAAACCGCCCGCAACAGTTGGCGACGCGTGAGTACCCCGATCAGCTTTCCCTCGGCTAACACTGGGAACTCGCTTGATCGATGAAGCATGAATTTTTCGATGACTTGTCCAACATGTTCGTCCGGGCGGACGGTCACAAATTTACGTTCCATGTGCAAACTGACCGGGTTATTCCGCCATTGCTCGTCAAATGCGGCCACCATGAGCAACGATTCCTCGATGGAACCGACTAATTGCGACCGGTCGTCGACAATTAACAGTGTTTCCAAACCCTCGTCTAACATTTTTTCCATCACATCGCCCACCGTCGAATTGATGTGGGCGGATGCAAAATACTCGCACATTACGTCACGAACGACCATCGGAGAGCCTCTTTGGGTCAGGTAGAGAATTTCGGCGACTGCGGGAACGACTAGGGACATAGGGAAACTATACGCCGAAAAATATGCAGCTACCGAGCATTCATAGCGTTACCGAATTGGCAACGTCTCGCACCATCGGGCTGTGACGATTGCACGGAAAAATTGGGAAACGGTTTAAGTGGAGCTGTAATTCGCCCACCGAATCTGCTCGAAACGCTTTCTCAATTTCGCCCCTTTTGCCGGGTTGATTTGCTCAAACCAGGCGATCTGACCGGACAAATGGTCTTGAAAGTTGGTCTGACAAGCTCGGTTTTGCGTCGTCGGCCCATGGACGAGGCAATTGTGGATAATGGCCTTCAAACAATCATACTTTTGGCGGGGAAGATTTTGTTTTTGGTTCAGCACGATGCCTGCTGATAATTGACGTTGAGACTTGGACATAACCCTGGTTTTGCGAAAGTTGACATCAAAACCTTCTTCGATCGCGATCACGGCGACTTGGTTAGCAAGACGGCGGACCCAGTTTTTAGCTTGTCGATTGCGGGCGATCGTATCATCAAAAGAGAATAGCAAATCGTCTGCGTAGCGGGAAAATCGACCGTTTAGTTTCGCGGCCAATCCGGCCAGCCGTTGGTCTAATTTGTAGGCACAGAAGTTGGCCAAGGCCGGCGAAGTCGGCGCCCCTTGAGGCAAATGCCCTGTCGCATAAACCTCCCTCAATCGCTGCCCCTGGACAGAGCTCTGTTGGAGCGACTGAAATGCCGTGCTTGGAGTGGCGGTCGTACAAAGTCCCGTCAATACGCGAGCGACCTCCGTTGGGTAACCCAACCGCGAGTAAAGCCGGAAGATCCTGCCGGCACCGACGGAAGGAAAAAAGTTTCTTAGGTCCATTTTGAGAATCAGCGGTTGACCCACGTGTTCCGCAGTGAATGTCTTGACGTCTCGTTTTTTTATAAAACCATGGGCGTGAGTCGAAGCTGGAATATCGCAAAGCAACTCATGCAAAATTTGACGCTGAACTTTTTTCAACAATGGCTTGGGCGATTCAATCAAACGCATGCCCGTTCGTTTGCGGATCCAGCGGTAAACGTAATGTTCTTGTCGTAAAGTCGTGTCCCCGTTCGATAACCACAACAGCGTTCGTCGCGCTATACCCAGCCAACCCGCCAAATCGTTGATATGGACTAGCGGAGCAATGTTCCATACTCCAGGTTTTCCCTCAACCGGTCGCATCTTGGGTTTCAGGTCGATACGCCGTTTCTTCGCCATGGCAACTTGTATAGCTTTTAAAAAATCTGTCAAAAGAGATCGCCGTTTTAACCAGACTCGTCTTCTGTGAGATATTGTGCGTCGGTAGGCGCACCGCGTCTCACTTAATCGAAATGAGTAATTGCGTCGATGCGTTGGGGTATCCCCAACGAGTGATACAAAAATGCACACCGTTCTTAAAACGGCGATCGGTAAGAATGTTGCGGCACCGGGCAACAAAGTCAAGCAAAATTCGGGTTTATTTGTATCGGTTATTGTATTGGACAAACAACTCGTCAGCGGCATCAAATAAATGCACCAGCAATGCAGCGCGCGCCCACATCCCATTTCTTGCTTGGCGAAAGTACATCACGCGCCGGTCGTAATCCACGTCAGTTGGGATTTCCTGAATCACACTGTCCCGAGGAAACGGGTGCATGATGGGTGTATATTCTTTCAGCTGACGAACTCGGTCCAGGCTCAATTGGAACGGCTCTAGGTCAATCGATTCGATCTCTCGCGTGGTTTCGGTCGAATTGTGTTCGCGTTGAATCCGGGTCATATAAACACAATCGGCTTGGCTCAGGATCGATTCGCCATCCAGTTTGTCGTCAAGTGAATTAAATTCGAAAACCTCGACCCCCGCGGACGTCAGCCGCGATTTGAGTTCGCCATCCATTTTCAACACGTTGTGTGAAGGGGCAACAAAAAACATGCGTTGGTTGGGGTACCGGGCAAGTACAGTGGACAACGAACGCACGGTTCGACCTCGTCCAATATCACCACAAAACAGATAGGTCTTGCCTGCGGGACCGTCCTCAAGGTTGGGATATTTCGATTTCAGTTGCTCATACCTCGACCCGCCATTTTCATTTGATTGATCGAAATCAAACGTTCTTTGAATGGTGTACATGTCCAATAGCGCCTGGGTTGGATGCTCATCGCTGCCGCTGCCCGCATTGATGGTTGGCACGGCACGCATCTCTTGAGCTTCCAGACGATTCATCATGTAAGCACAACATTCGGCCAAGTTAACAATCGGGCTGCGCATGATGATGACGTCAAAGTAACTGCTGAACATCCGAATCGAATCCATTTGCGATTCGCGTTTGACTTCAGAGGACGTTTTCGGGTCGCGGACTTCGTTGCAGGTGATCCCCAAAATCTGACACGCGGCCATGAACGACAAAAACGTCCGCGTCGACGGTTGGGTAAAATACAGCATGGCACGTTTGTGAGCGAGCAGCAGCTTCAAGCGTTGATTCGTGTTTGGATCGCGCGCCAAGCTACGAATCATGTCCGCCGTTTGTCGCAGCTTCTCCAGCCGCTCAGGATTGAGCTGGGCCGCAAAAATCAGATGCTTAAGACGCTGTTGCCGTTGGAAATCAAATACTTTTTCTTCAACGTTACGCTTAAGCTGCGGTTCAAATTGTGCCAGATCGGGATAAGTCGTCTGCATGAAGATTCCATTGAAATGGACAAAACTGGGATAAGCTTAGCGAAGTTTGTTGTTTTGTCTACTCGCCCCATGTCGCGGTCGCTGGGTGCATTCTAGGGATTCGATTTCGAAGATTCCAACCAACGAATCAAATGTTTCAAAACTTCGGTAGCGACGAACCATTGCACCTCTACGCGACTACGATCAGGCGCTTCGATTCGACCAACTTCCAGATTCTTCCCATCGGAAAACGCGAAATAGGCGAAAGGTTCATTGATGGATCGTTCGGGGTAGGGTTCGGCATAGCCGGTCGTCGAAACGCTGAGGACGGCATCATATCGTTGCCGAACTCCTAAGGCCATCTGTTCGGCAACGGTCGATGAGACGCAGTCCACGGACTCCGCGTGGCTCCGTTCCACGTGTAGCTGGCGAACTTTTTGATCCAAGTTATAGGCGGTGATCCCACCAAGAAAATAGCTTGAAGAACCACTGACCGAAGCGATCTGAAATTGTACGAGACCGGCGGTCAGGCTCTCAGCAACCGCGATGTTCAAGTTCTTTTTCAAGAGTATTTGTTTCAAACGTTCTGCCGGGCTCATCAATAGGCTCGCAATGAAAAATTAAAAGGTCGCCAAAATTCGGCGACCCTAGTTTATCGGTTGGGGCGAGGTTCATGAAAGTGTAGCGTTTGCGGCCGATTGGAGGTCCGAGATTGCCAGCTTAATTGTTGACGTGGAACCTAAATCCTCCGATGTTGACCGCCAAGCCATTGCCGTAAGGCTCGATTCGGCTGAACCCTCGCGTGCTGTGCCCCAAAGTTCGTGAACGATTCGCCAACACCTGGTTGCGATGAAAGTCGTTGGTTCGAAAGCCATTTCCGTATCCCAAACCAGGTGCTGGTCCGAATTGAGGTGCCGGTCGGGGAACGATGGGTGCATTCCAGTGCGGGCCGAAATTCGATGGCCGCTGAACTCGAACCAAGGATCGTTGTAGTGCGTTTACATGCCATTCAGCTTTGTTCAACAAATTGGACGCCGTGCGGATGGCGCTACGACAAATCGGTCGATCGTATCCTGTTCGACTGCGTTGAACGGCTTCATCCAGTCCGGCGCGAAGTCCGCAAACCAAGTCGTCAAGTTGGCGAATCTCATGACCCCAATTGCAATTGCCTCTTGATGCTCCGTGGCGCTGTAGGCTACGAGCGCGGTTGCGAAGTCGGTTGGCTTTGGAAATCAACTTTCCGTACAACCGTGAACCGCGAAATTGGTCGCGAAAACAATCCTTCAGGTTGGACGCAACGTACTCCAAGTCGGTTGCATGGCGAACGATTTGATCGTAATTCGGATTGTATGGAAGCGGTCGATCGGCGGACGCCGTGGACGTCAAACCAAGTGCGACGACTGTTGCCAATAACATCGAATGGGTCTTTTGAAGTTGGTTCATGTTTCATTCCCTTGTAAGAAGTGCCAGGATGGATTCACCAGAGCTAAAAGGCAAAACATGAACCAGGCGAGATGGGCGCTGGGAAAAATCGGCGTAAGTCGTTCGTGGAAAAAGCTTTACAGCCGTTTAGTCGGTTGGGCAATTCGTGCCATAAACACCGGCTTACGTGTGATCAAATCGAGCACGAATGTGGCCTAATTGACAACTTCGTGCGCAATCAACATTCGAGAAATGAGGTCAACTAAACGCGTTGAAACGACGGGTGATTCAACGACGGTACGACCGAAGCAGTCGTTTGTTTTTGAACTTCCATTGCCAGCGAACGGTAGTCTTGTGCTCCGTTGGATTCCGGAGCGTAGCTGAATATCGATTGACCGTAACTGGGGGCCTCGGCCAAGCGAATATTGCGGCGGATGCGCGTGTCGAAACTATGAGCGCTGGACCAAACCGAATTGGTGTGGCGTTCTTCAACCAGAAACTGTTCGACGTCATTGACAACTTCCGCAGCCAACCGGGTGCCTCGGTCATACATGCAATAAAGCACGCTGGACAACGTCAGCGTAGGGTTGAGCCGTTTGGCAACCAGTTCAATCGTTTTTAAGAGCTTACTGAGCCCGTGCAACGCCAAGAAATGGGGCTGCAATGGTAAAAAAACTTCACTCGCGGTTGTCAACGCATTCAATGTCAATACGCCTAGCGATGGTGGACAGTCCAGGATGACATAGTCGAAGTCCACCGACATGTCGCACATCGATTCACGCAAAATAATTTCGCGGCCGACCTCGCTGGCTAACTCCATTTCGGCCGCGGCCAGATCGATATGCGATGGTGACAGCCAGAGATTGTTTTCAACAAGAACGCAAGTCGACTGCAAATCGTTTTGACCAGTCAACACGTCATAGGTTGTCGGAGCTTCGTCCATGATGGCGACGCCCAAATGTAGCGACGCGTGCGCCTGGGGGTCCAAATCGATCAGCCATACGCGATGCCCCGCTTCCGCCAACGCGGCGCTCAAATTTACTGCGGTCGTGGTTTTGCCAACGCCGCCTTTTTGATTGATTATTGCAATTGTTCTCATCGCAGAAACTCCGTTTTTCCGCACTTTAGTGGCTGCCAGAGTATAGTTGTATTTTTGACAATGCAGCTATATGAATCGAAAACCCAGATGCTAGCTTCTCGATAGCCGTTTCGGTTGTCCGGGAATTTCCGTAGAGCAGGTCCAATGCAAGACTCAACAAAACCCGGCGATACTCGTCGACAACGAAAATTTCACACGACTTCGTGGAGCTTGATCGTTCAGGCGAATGAAAACGATTCGGCGGTGGCTTCCGACGCACTGGCCCAATTGTGCGAAGCCTATTGGTATCCGTTGTATGCATTTGTGCGTTGCAAGGGATTTTCGGTGATGGAATCCGAGGACATCACGCAATCGTTTTTTAGTGAATTGCTGGTCAAAGACACAATCGGCCGGGCCGATCAAGATCGCGGCAAGTTTCGTTCTTTCTTGTTGGGTTGTCTTGCGAACTTTTTGCGAAACTACCGACGACGCGAGAATGCTGAAAAGCGTGGCGGACAAAAGTTGCATTTGACGCTGGATTTTGAAACGGCGGAAAACCAATTTCAAAACGAGCCGCATCACTCGGAGACACCAGAGCGTATTTACGACCGCAGTTGGGCGTTAGCCTTGCTACACCAAGTGATGCAAAACCTAGAGCAGCAGTATATCGAGTCTGGCAAACAGGAGTGGTTTGAGCATTTGCAGCCCTATATCGCTGGCGAAGGCGATCAAACTTATGCTGACCTCGGCCGCCAGCTCAATTTAAAGGAGGGTGCGGTAAAGTTGGCAATTTTTCGTCTACGAGAGCGCTACGGTCAACAGTTGCGTTTACAAATCGCCAAGACTACTGCCGGGCCAGAACAGGTCGACGACGAACTCCGGCATTTGCTACGTTCGCTCGGCGGGTAAGCAGGCACGAGTCGTTGACTAGGTCTTGATCGAAGATAGATATTTAGCACCCGATATCAGCACGAAGCGCCAGCGAGTGAATTTTTGCGGAAATTTATATGGACTCACTCGCTGGCGCTCCGTGTTGGTACTCAAGGCAACATCAACATCAAAACTGGCGCTTCGTGCAGGTTTGGCACTGCAGGGATTAACTGCCGCATGCACAAGACAGGGGAGTGACTACGATATTGCGGTACCAAACTTGGCTGCCGTGATCCTGCAAAAAAATCCGTCCTTCGCGGTTTTGTCCGAAAAACGGTTCGTCGCGAAACTTGCTTTTTTCGACTCGTTGGAGCCACTGCAAAGAACCCGATCGTGCATTGACGACAAGTTCCCCGTCCAGCCAGTGTTCAATCTTTTTCCCGCATATAACGATTTTGGCGGTGTGCCATTGCATCGGTTCGATAGGTTTCTTGTTGGGTGATGGCTCGTAAACAGCGTACAAGGCGCCGGTCGCATGTTTGTTGTGGTCGCGTCCTTTATCGTCTTGGACTTGGAACTCGCAACCCAAATTACGTTTTCCGTATCTTTGTACGCGGTACTTAATGCCACTGTTTCCATTCTCAGCGATTTTGAAATCGAGCTCCAGTTCGAAATCCTGGTACCAATGTTCGTGGTACAAATCGCCACCATGTTTGTCACTGCGGTGCAATACGCCATCGACAACGGACCAGCCTTGGCCGGGTGCTTCTCCATTTCCGTTCGTCCAGCCTTCGAGTGAGTTGTCCGCAAGCAAACGTATCGGCTGACCTCGAACGATGGGTGATGTCGAATTAGATGCGTCGGACGCAATCGGCGGTTGTCCGAAACTACAATTCGCGACGAGCAACAACAAAACGACGGTGAATCTCATTGGGGAATCCATATGCATTGGTAAAACAGGATTATAGTTTAGTTCAAAATTCTAGTCGAGAAAAATACGTACGGTTAAAGTTGTGTTTGATTAACGAGCCGAAGCCGTACACGGAAGCGTAAATTCTTGTTAATATGAATCGAGTCAAACCTGGAGTAAAAAAGTACCATGTCGTTTCCTCGATGTTTTATTGCGCTGATTGCAATTCAATGGCTAGTATTCGCCGGCTGTGAAAACTCGCCGATTGCCGATATGTCCCGCTCGGAACTGAGCAAAGAAAACCCGTATCACGACACGCCCCAGGTCAAGACCTCGACGGTCGATGAGGCTCTCGCCAAGTTGAAAAAACTGGATAAGGAAGCTTGGAAGATTATGACCGAACTAAAGCAGGCCATTCGCGGCATTCGCGATGATCGATCTGCCGAGAAAGTCATCGAAGATCTTCGGGAAAAGACAGACAATCGAGTGGATGACCTCTCGACGACGAAACAGAACAAGATTTACATCAGTTACAAAGACAAGGATCGGTGGGCCAAAGAGTTTAAAGACTTTCAGAAAACGCAAAAAGAGAAAGCAGAAAAAGAGGTACAAGAGTTTCTCATCGTTACCAGAAATGCATCGACTGCCAAGCTTTCGTTTGATGTCCGAAGTCGACTCGGCCGTGCGATGGAATCCTATGGAACGGCCATAACGACTTGGAGTAACCGCCAATTCAACTCGAGGCAATTGCGCTATCATTTTGATGCGGACGTCACGGCTTACGTCGCATTCACGGGGTTGTCGAATGGATCGAAGATAAAAAACATGCTCATGAAAAAAGTCTCTGATGTCGCTGGCGCTGTTGACGTCGAATCTCAAGTTGTCAACGGGACGTATTGGATGAAAGTTGTGCCGGTTGAGGATTTTGAAGGATTGATTCGAAGTATCAGAGTCGGTACGCAAGAAGATATGGATCGGGATGCCCGCATTGTCAAGTTTACGTTGTCTCAGGCGGATCAAGACCAATTGATCGCTGAGGCGAAACGCGCTGAGAAGGAACGTAAAGCGGCGGTTGCCAAACAACGAAAACAAGCAGAACAAAGTAAGATTGCAGAGATCAAGGACGACATTCAGGAACAACAGCAACAATACAAAGATATCGTCCAAGAGTTGGAGTCCATCCAATCACCGCAAGACGTTGAGTATGCCGCCGACGAATTGAAATCTCAATTGCGTAAACTGCAGTTCAAAAATCGCTCGCGACGAATCAGCAGTGTTGGAATTCCCGATGATGTTGCCGACACATTGCAACGAGAAATGGATGAGGCGGTCACGGAATCTGAACAAGAGATTGATACAGAGCTGTCACGTATCAACTCGGATGCGGCGCTTCGCCGTGAGTTCGCGAAACTCATCGGGTCCAAGATGGATGCAAAACGATTGTTGAAGTGGGATGGAAGTAAGCCTCGAAACCAGCCGCACGAAGATTCACGGAGCCCGGACTACGTCTCGGCCAATTTGGAGTTGCTTCGAGACGGGGATACTTTTGAAGCGCGTGACGCGTTAAAACGACTGGCATCAGTCGATCCGAAGTCGGTCGAGTCGGCTGTTCGCAAACAGGTTGCCGTAGCCCTTCGAGAGAAAGCGCTTTCCGGCAACGAATTCAAGCCGGGCGTAATGGTGAATGCTCTGACCAATTGGGGTGGACGATATTCGGTACCGATTCTGATTGACTTGTTAAAGAAATCCGGTCGGGGTAGTCTCAACAAAGAGGTTTATTTTAATGCGCTGGGTGATTTCCCGACTAAAGAGGGAGCGGATGCCGTGGCAGGTTATGTTGACGATTTTTTTGTAGGGAAGTTCGCCATACAGTCGTTGCGAAAAATGGGCTCTCTTGCCGAGGATGCTTTGATCAAGATCGCTCCATCCAACGATTTTGACGTGTCTCGGTTTGCGGTGGAGCAACTTGGAAAAGTTGGCACGTCAAAATCTCTGTCGATTCTTAAAAAAGCAAAGAAAAGTAGTAATCGAGAAATCTCCGAGCTTGCCAAGCTGTCGATCCAGGCCATCGAAGAGCGAGAAGCGGAATAAGGGTGGATTCATGTTGTTCCCAACGCCACGTTTGCAGGAATGTGTTTGTTCTCCGCGGTTTAAAATGCTGATATTGACGTCGTTGGTTACGACGATGTTGATTGCTTCGACGAGTGCTGATTCGCCGAACATCGTGGTGATCCTGGCCGACGATTTGGGGTATGGGGATGTCCAACCGCTAAATTCAAAATCTAAGATTGCAACCCCCAATTTCAATCGTCTGGCGAAACAAGGCATGACCTTCACCGATGCTCATTCGCCCAGTGCGGTTTGTACACCGACACGGTACGGACTGTTGTGTGGTCGTTATCCGTGGCGATCACGGATGAAACGTGGGGTACTGGGCGGTTATAGCAAGCCGTTGATTAAGAAGAATCGGCAGACGATTGCCACTGTTTTGAAGTCGGCAGGTTATCAAACGGCGTGTGTTGGAAAATGGCATTTGGGTTTGGGTTGGGCATGGCGCGACCAGCCGCCCAAAGATATCAATAACATGGGGATCGCCGGTGGCAAACCTAATCTAGTCGATTTTTCAAAACCGATCACGCATGGGCCGAATGACTTGGGTTTCGATCATTCACTACTTGTTCCGGGCTCTCTGGATATGAGTCCATACGTATTCGTGCGGAATGACCGGGTGACGCAAATTCCGGAACAGCAGATTGCCAAAAATCCGTTTCCGGCGTTTTATCGCAAAGGCGAAATCGCACCGGACTTCAAAATGGATGAAACGCTGGACCTTTTAACCGAAGTGGCTTGCCGATTTATCTCCGATGCAAAAGCCGATCGACCCTTCTTTCTTTACTTCCCGCTGACGGCACCACACAAACCTGTCCTTCCTCACTCTCGTTTTGAAGGTTCAACGAAATTGGGTCCCTACGGCGATTTTGTGACTCAAGTGGATTGGACAGTGGGTCAAGTTTTGAGGGCGCTGGACAAGAAGGGGGCAACCGAGAATACGTTATTGATCGTGACCAGCGATAATGGCTCGTTCATGTATCGCAATCAGGACGCGACCAAAGATCATGTTGAAAACGCAAAGATTCAGGGTTTTCATCCTGACAATCACACCGCGAATGGGCCTTGGCGTGGAACGAAAGCGGACGTCTGGGAAGCGGGCCATCGCGTCCCATTTTTTGCTCATTGGCCAAACCGAATCAAGGCAGGTTTAGTTTCAAAATCTGCAGTATGCCACACCGATATATTGGCGACCGCCGCGGAAGTGACGCGGACCGAGTTTGATGAACAAAGCGCGGAAGACAGTTTCAGTTTCGCCAATGCGTTTGCTGGTCAGTCGTATGAACGACCGCCGATCATCCACCAAAGCGGGTCTGGGATGTTGGCGATTCGATCGGGCGAGTGGAAGTTGGTTTTGGGGAACGGATCAGGAGGCCGAGAGAAACCAAAAGGTAAATCGTTTGAGAAACCATTTCAGTTGTTCCGACTTGCTACCGATCCTGGAGAGCAATCTAATTTGATTGAATCGGAAACCGCGAAAGCTGAAGAATTGTTTGACCAGTTTTCCGAAATCTCGCATGGGGATCACGAAAAACGTGAATGAAATATCGGCGCTCAGTCACTCCGATTCAATTGCTCAACAGTTCGATAAAACGATTGACGTCAAGCAAATCAACGCGGCCATCGCAGTTCACATCGGCCTTGGAATCAAACGGTGCAGCACCGGACAAGACATCAATGAAGGGTGCGACGTCGAGCAAATTCACGTCGCTGTCGTTGTTGACGTCGCCTTTCAGTTCCAACGCGACACCAAGATGCCTGGCCAAAAATGAGTCCGCACATTCGCCTGTGGAAGTATTGATTTCCATAAAGTTGATGCGTGCTTTGACTTCCGGGATACCGGCAGCAATCGCTTGCGTCTGGATTGTGATTGAATGTACCCCGTGATGGAACAAATCTTGTTCGGGAAGCTCGGCCGATGAGCGGCTTTCCAAATAGATCGGGGGATCGTCGCTGCTCAAGTGATACAACATATCAACATCTTGCCGGTATTGAATCAAGTCGGGGTCTTGCGTCAGCTGATCAATGGAGTCGATGCCGCCATAGAAGTTCGATATACGATCAAAACCAACTAGCTTGACCACTTCGTCGACGGTTGTCCCGAAGTCCTTGTATACCACGGATTCCCATTTGGGGATGTCGTAGGTTGCTTGAGATCCACTCAACTGAACTGCAACGAAGCGCGTGGATTCGCGCAGAACTCGATCTGGGGAAGTCGGTTCGGCCATGTCATCACGAGTCGACAGCCACAGTGCGGTTCCCGCGCCTGCAGACCCTCCCATCAACGCAACTCGGTCTGGGTCAATTTTTAATTCCGCAGAGTAGTGGCGAATGAATTGAAGCGCTCGCTTGGAGTCTCCCAAACATTTGATCACACCTTGCTCGTCCGCTTGGTCGGTTTCAATCAGTCGATATCCGACGCTGGCAAAACCGATGCCGTTCTCAAGAAAAAACTTCATGCTGTTTTGGAGTCGCGGTTTAACGAAAACCGTGTCCCGATGGCCTCCGGTGAAGCCACCGCCATGATAGTAAATCACCAGCGGAAATGAGCCTTTGGTATCAGGCAAGAATAGATGAAACGCTTGCCGGTTCGGATTGATCTCGTCGTACGCGACGTTCAGCGCTTGAACGGGGTTCGGGCTATTGATGTCTGTGTTCGGTATCGGTTCGAATTTGACATCGATTTGACCAACGCTAGGTTCTGGGACCATTAATACCGCACTAAACGCGATGGCCGTTGCTGAGAGAAAAAAAGATAAAAAGCACATTTCCGGCGCGCGTTGCAACATCAATCTTGCTTTCAATGGTTGGATTCCCTGACTGGATGAATTTTTCCTGTCTAGACTTCGACACGTTTTTGAGATCTATCCGAGACATTGAAGTTGGCAGCAACCAGTCAAAATTTTTTAATTTTCAAATTTTGTTTCGATCGAATTCAGATCTTGAATGCTCTTAAAGAGTGATGGAAAGCAATCAATCCACAAAACGGCAAATCATGTTGGTCTTGCGAGCTCAGGCAGGTGATCGGGACGCGTTGAATCGTTTACTGGCCTCATGCCAGCAGGAACTGTTTGCCTTTCTCGTCAATATGTTGCGCGATCGGAACGATGCGGAGGATGTATTGCAGACGACGTTGTTACAGGTTGCAAAGAAGCTCAAATGGCTTCGTGCCCCCAAGCAATTTCGAGCCTGGATCTTTCGAATTGCTAGTCGACAGGCTTTCAAAATTATCAAATCACGACAACGCAGCAACGCGTTGACTAACGCCGAATTTATCGACCAAGTTTTGCAACCAATGACTGAGACTACGGTTCACCAAGACTTGATCGATCGAATTCCAGAGTGGTTACAACGATTATCTCCGCGAGGCCGCGAGGCGGTAAGTCTGCACTACTTGAGTGGATTTACGACAGAAGAAGTGGCTGACATTCTCGGAATTCCGCTGGGAACCGCTAAATCAAGAATCAGTTATTCACTTGCGTGTATTCGCAAGCACGTCTATTTTTCTATCAACGAAAGGTAAAATGATGAATGTCAAAAACAACCTCGACTCAATTCGCAGTGAGACTTTGAAATCGATGGCCCGTAACGAGCTGTGGTTCAAATTGCTACTTGGAATTTGTGGCATTGCTGAAGTCGTCGGTCTCGGATTCGTATTTTGGTTTATCGACTGGGCTGAGCCAACGCACCGGTTGATTTTTGCGGCCACGATGTTGGTATGGGTCAATCTCGCGCTCTGGGTTTACGCATTGGCCGTTCGAAATCGCGTCGGTGAACAGCGTATATTGCGAGCGATTGATGTGTTGGTGGAGCCAGAAAGCCATGGTAAAGAGGCATAGCCCAAATGCTTTTCGCGACCCTTTCCATTTCCACGGTGGTTTTCGGTTTGGTGAAACTCGAATGACTGATTCGAATATCATTTTTCGGAAGTTGTTTTTCGAACACGACTTATGGTCGCGAATTCATTTTTAGAATTGTGAAATTCAAGTTGTTACAATGGCGGGTGACAAACAACGGTTGTGCTTTTAGGAGGTTGTATGATTGGAAGCTGGAAGAGTATTTGCGTGGCCATGATTCTTACTGTCATGTTTACCAGTGATGGAAAGAACGTGATGGCCGACCAGGGCAATGAACTAACCGACATCCATTTGAAACGGTCATTGACCAAGGAGCCGGAATACGAGTCGAAAAAACCGCTGTACGGGTTGGCGGTGTTTGGGTCAAAGAACGAAAAACTGGTTTGGATGGTGCTGGATAAATCTGCTGACAGTAACGCCTATGATCGAGCCTATGTTGACCTGAATCTAGATGGGGATTTGACCGACGATGGCGAGATGTTCAAAATCGAAAAGAAATCCATCCAAATCGCAAAGCTTTCGGTTCGCGATGGATATGAATTTTCGGATATCTCCATTCGCGTTTCCGACGCGAAAAAGGGGGTCGCGATGGTGAAAGCCACATTCAATGGCGAACTTAAATTAGGGGGCGGTTACCCCGTGGATCCAGGGACATACATGAAATTCGGTGAATCCAGAAAGCAAGCGCCAATCGTTTGTTTTCGACCGGAAACCAAGTTTCAATTTCAGCGGTGGATTGAACGGCCGCTTAAGATCGGTGGTCAAACGGATTTCAAAGTGTTTCTTGGCTGGCCTGGTAAAGGCCATAGTTCGTTTTGTTCTACATTGGGACATATCTTGCCCAAACAAGAAATCGTAATAGCGACGCTACAGTATCAAGACACGACCGGCGAAACGCGAACGGTCGAATGTGAGTTTGATCAACGTTGCTGAGGCATGTTGTATCACGGCCCCGTGCGGGTCCCGGAAGATGCCGTTGCTGGAAGTGCAGAATTGATTGTACGACTTCAAGACGATTCAATTTTTGAATCGACGCCAACTTCGATTAAAGTCACTTTAGAGAAGTGAACCGAAAATTTGCTTTTGTTTGCAAATGATCTCAGGCGGTTGCATACCGCCTTTTTTTGTGGCAATAATTTTCCGTTAACAGCGAATACTAAACGGTTTGCGTGAAAATCTGATACGATGTCTGGCAAACGGTAAAAAAAATTTGAATCTCATTAACGGAGAAGATACGCGTATGGGTTGGATAGGAATTTTGCTCGCCTTGATGGGCGGATTCGCCGTCGTCATTTTCATGGTGGTGGCGTTTGGAGCTAAGATCTACAACGAATTGATCAAGTTGCAAAACCGTTACGAGAATGCTTTTGCACAGATCGATGTACAGCTAACTCGTCGTCATGATTTGATTCCCAATTTGGTCGAAACGGCCAAGGGTTACATGAAACATGAGAAGGATACGCTGGAAGCGGTTGTTCAGGCCAGAAATCAAGCGGTTTCTGCCAGTCAGGCGGCCGCGCAAAATCCTGGTGACTCCAACGCGATGCAACAGCTTTCTAGTGCTGAAGGTCAGCTCAACAGTGCGATTGGTCGCCTGTTGATGGTGGCCGAAGACTACCCAGATTTAAAAGCCAACGAAAATATGTTGCTAATTCAGGAAGAGTTAACGGCGACGGAAAACAAAGTTGCTTACGCCCGGCAGGGCTACAACGACGCGGTGACTCGATACAACACCAACCGTGAAACTTTTCCGGCGGTTTTGTTGGCCGGTTTTCTCGGCTTCCAAGAAGCCAACTTGTTAGAAGCCACCGAGACCGAACGTCAAGCGCCTAAAGTCAGCTTTGACTAGTTATGGATTTTTTTGAAAGCCAAGAACTTGCGCGCAAGAAAACGAAATGGCTCGTTTTCTTGTTCGCGGTCGCTGTCGTTGCAATCATCATCGCGATTTTTGCCGTGGTTGTTTTGTCTTTATCGGCCGCCAATGGCGTGGACCGGCCGGACAAAATGATGGCAATCGCTGCCGATTGGCGGTTGATTTTGGGGGTCGCGGGTGGCGTGTTGGTTGTCGTTGTCCTTGGGTCGGCGACAAAAATGCTGGAGCTCAGTAGCGGTGGCGAAGCGGTGGCTGCGATGATGGGCGGACGCCGCGTGATTGGCAATGCCCGCACATTGACCGATCGAAAAGTTGCCAACGTCGTCGAAGAAATGGCTTTGGCCTCCGGGATGCCAGTACCGCCGGTATATATTCTCGACAATGAAGATAGCATCAACGCGTTTGCGGCTGGTTTTACCGTCGATGACGCCGTAATTGGAATTAATCGAGGCACCGCAGAAAAGCTATCTCGTGAGGAATTGCAAGGTGTGGTCGCCCACGAGTTCAGTCACATCCTTAACGGAGACATGCGACTCAGTCTGCGGATGGTTGCGATTTTGAACGGCATCTTGCTGATTAGCATTATTGGCGGCCAGATGTTCAATTTTTTGAGCCACACGGCCCACCACTCGATGCGTGGTTCTCGCGACAATGATAAAGGCAGCGGCGGATTTATCTTGGTGATGTATTTTGTCGCCGCTGGCTTGTATTTGATTGGATCAATTGGCCTGTTTTTCGGTCGCTGGATCAAATCATCGGTGTCGCAGCAGCGCGAGTATTTGGCGGATGCTTCTGCGGTTCAATTTACGCGGATTCCAGATGGAATCGGCGACGCGCTGAAAACTATCGGAGGTACTGCCGCCGGTTCGCACCTTAAATCCGCGAATGCGGAACAGATCAGCCATATGTTTTTCGGGCAATGCGCATCTAATTTCATGTTCGCGACGCACCCCCCGTTGTTGAACCGAATCCGCGCGATCGACCAAAAATTCGATGGTGACTTTCCCGCCTTCATGACGGCTCGAGAGAAGCGTTTGCGCATTCGTACTCAATCGCGCGCCGACAAAAAACAGGAGCAACAAGACAAAAAGAAAAAACTGATGGACTTCCTGCCGGGTTCCGATCGGTTTGGCATGTTTGAAAAAATGAAATTCCCCGTCAATCCATTGATCTTGATCGCGGGTATTGGCATTCCGACCGAAGAAGACGTTGAGTTTTCGGGACTTTTAGTTGATGAGATTCCAGCACCATTTTTGGAAGCGATTCGCGACACGTTTTCGGCGCGGTGCGTTGTGTTTGCGTCGCTGTTAAACCAAGACGACGCGATTTATCAAAAACAGCTGAATTTGATCCAAAAATCTGAAGCTAAAGGGACTTTGGAAAATACACTGGCCGTCAAAAAAATGTATGACGAACTGCCCATACACCTGCGGTTGGGTGTTTTCGAGATCATCCAGGGAACCCTTTCGGCCATGTCGCCGGGGCAGTATCCCGTTTTTCGTAAAACCGTTAGCGAATTAATTGTCGCCGACCAAATCGTCGACTTGTTCGAGTTCTTTTTGTTTCACCATTTAATCGTTCATTTGGATCGCTGCTTTAAATCCGCGCGAACACGACAAAACGTCTATGGGAGTCTGGATTCGATAAAGGTCGAAGTGGGGCAGGTTGTTTCGATACTGGCGTGCGTTGGCCAAACGAGTGAGACCGAACAACGAACGGTTTTTCAATCATCGATGAAATCTCTGTTTGGAGCGGCGAACACGGATTCGCTGTTCGTTCCCAAGTTCGATCACCGTAACTTGTCTTTAGCCTTGAGCAAGCTGGCGTCGGCGACACCGGCCATCAAAAAGAACGTATTGGCCGCAGCGGTGTCGGCGATCGCCTATGACAAAGTGCTGACCGTTGAAGAAGTCGAATTGTTCCGCGCCATGGCCGAATCGATGGACTGTCCGGTTCCCCCTCTGGTCGCCACTCGACGAGAGCCTAACGCCTTGCCGCACTCCGATACAAAAAAAGCTAGATGATTGATTCAAGAATCACCGGGCAAGTCGCTTTTCTGACGATGAATGACTTGTCTGATTTTGTTTCGGACGATGAACTCACGATTTCACCTCTAAACGATGCGGGCATTGCAGTTGCAATGGTGGATTGGCAGGATAAGTCGGTGGACTGGAATGAATTTGATGTGGTGATTGTTCGGTCGACTTGGAACTATCAACAACATGCCGAGCCATTCCTCTCGGTTTTGAATGAGATTGAATCGAGTTCAGCCAAGTTGCTGAATCCGCTCGCAGCGATGCGTTGGAACGTCGATAAATCATACTTGCGCGAACTACCACGCCTTGGGCTGCCGACCATCCCGACTCAATGGTTCGAGGGATTTGACAAGGCCAAACTGGATGCGGCGATTGAATTGATCGAAAGCGATACGTTCGTTCTAAAGCCGACGATCAGCGCTAATGCGGACAATACATTTCGAATCGCGAAATCGGATTGGATTGATTTCGACAACGCGTTCGACTTGTTGCCGGACATTTTTGCGGTGCGATCGATCATGTTGCAGCCATTTGTGTCTTCGATTCTGAATCGTGGGGAATTTTCATTATTCTACATTGACGGAGCATTCACGCATGCCGTCGTGAAAAATCCGAAGTCGGGAGATTTTCGAGTCCAGGAAGAGCATGGTGGTGTGATTCATCCATGCGAGCCCGATTTGAAATTGAAACAGTTCGGTGACAAGATCGCCAGTCATTTGCCCTGGGAACTACTGTATGCGCGATTCGATTGCGTGGAGTTTGATGGTGAATGGGTGGTTATGGAAATTGAGCTTATTGAACCATCATTGTATTTTCGGTTTAGCGAACAAGCCGTAAGTGGGTTTGCTCGAGCAATTGAATTTTCCTTGAATGAATCAACCAACACCGACGCTTGAGATTGAATGATGACGCGTACGACCAACGTTTTTTGGAAACGAATGTTGGATTGGGTGGCGTCTACCGACCGGACGGCATTGCTCGGTTTAGTCGCTGCGAATTTGATTCCGCTGTTGTTGAGCCTGTTTTTTGACTGGGAGATTGGCAATCTCATCTTGTTCTATTGGTGGGAGAACCTGGTGATCGGCCTGTACGCAATTCTGCGGCTGGCTTTTTCCTCGGGAGATGTTTTGGCCGAAAATCCATTGTTTTCCAACAACAACGCACCAAGCATGCCACACCTAAGCGAGCGTAAGGTCCAGGCACGCATCAAATGGTTCATGGTGCCGTTTTTTACATTTCACTATTTCTTCTTTTGCTTTGTGCATGGGGTGATGCTGTTGGTGTTGTTGACCGAAGGCGGTCCGTTCGGTTTTGTGGATCAACGTGCTTTTCCAATTTCGTTACTGAAGACGTTTTGGAATTCCATTCCGCCTGGCGGTGCTTTCGCACTATTCGGTCTGGTAATCAGTCACGGAATATCGTTTGCCAGAAACTATTTGTTCAACGGTCAATACTTACAGGCGAGCCCAGTCGCAGAAATGTTTCGGCCTTATCGACGGATCGTGTTGCTGCACGTATGTATTCTGATGGGTGGTTTCGTCGTCATGATGTTGGGTTCTTCAACGATTTTCGTGGTAATTTTTATTATGGCTAAAACCGTTTTTGATGCCCTTATTCACAGTCGGCAACATTCAGCGGGCAAGCAACCCATGATGACGAGCTGAGGCGGGGAACCGATGTGTCAAAAATAGGAGAGTGCCCAATCAACACGACTGAGCACTCTCTACCGGGTGAGAATTGAGATTAAGTTTTACTTGTCGAAGGTAAAGTCTTTGGCGGTTGCTTGCGCTCGAATTGCTTCGATCAAAGCGACGTCCAATGTTTTTTCAGACGCGGCGTTGGCCATTTCTTTTCGCTTCTTGGCGACGAATTTTTCGCGCTCGCTATTGAGCGACTTGATTTGCTCCTGAATCGTCGTGCGTTCCTCTTGGAGCTTTTTCACATAAGCCTTGCGTTCTTCGACAGACATCGTGCGCATGTTCTCTGGCAATTTTTCGACTTCGATGTTGGCCAAGTCGATCGTGCCTTCTTTACAGGCATCGCAGATATCCCAGCTAGAGTTGCGATACAACGCCAACGACTTGGAAAACGCTCGTTGTCGTGCCGCCGATGGAGAAGCACCTGCCGCGTTGCTATCTTGCTTTTCTTGGCGAAGCTTGGATTCGACGCCTCGCGCTCCGTAGGCGACATAAGTCTTGTTTAGTTCGATGCCCAGCTCAGCAATTTTTTTGTCCTGAGGTGCCGGAATATTGACGACGGCTTGGTTCTGGTTGATGTTGATCGATTTTCCGTCGGCCAATGTCGCAGCATTTTTCCAGCCATCGGGAATGCCGTTGCCACAATGGATGGTGTTAACGATGATCCCTTTTTCGATCGCATATTTGCATGCTTGACGATAATCGACAGGGCCTTGGCTGAACGGTTCATTACCGGCGATAAAGATCAACTTCAAATCACGTTCCGATTCGCTCCAAGCCAAATTCTTGGCACTCATATCAATAACTTGACCGCAATATTCTTTGCCACCACTAATGTTGATTCCAAACAATGCTTCGGAAACTTTGTCCAGATCGTCGGTCAAAGGAACCAGTTGGGTGGCTGGCGGAGAACCGTAGTGATACA
Organism: Mariniblastus sp.; assembly: GCA_965263475.1. Lineage (GTDB taxonomy): Bacteria > Planctomycetota > Planctomycetia > Pirellulales > Pirellulaceae > Mariniblastus. The sequence goes on along the minus strand of OZ253677.1, from coordinate 2,708,009 downwards.
ACGCGACTTCCAAGAGTGGACTGGCATCATCCTGCTTGGCAGTTGCAAACTCATTGACGATTTTCCAGAGTTCCGAACGGGCTTGGTTGATCAACCCGCTCATGCTTCCTGAATTGTCGAGCAAGATCGCGATTTGAACTTTGGGCCGTCGTTTCTTGGCGTCGGTTTTCAATGCTTCGCTCGCGGAAGCTGGGATCCACGAGGTGAACGCGATTGCGATAGCTAACAAAATGTGAAGAGGTCGTTTCGTATTCATAGTTTCTCCGATTGGTTTACTTGCTTGCGAACAAAAGATCGATGTCTTGGTCACTCATGGTTTCGTTGCCGTCGGTTGAGTCGAGTACCAAACCGGTTCCGGTGGGCGTAATCCAAACGAGGTGATTGCCCAGTCGAAAAACGTCTTTGATTTCGGGGTGCCGTTCCAGGATTCGGAAGTAGGCTTCACTTTGGGCTTTGACGACGACCGTTTTGGTTTTGGCGTCAAACGCTTCATCGATCCACACACCACCAAATTCCATACATTTTCGGTTGCATACATTTCGCACGGCCGACGCAACAAGCTTTTCTTGGCACTTCAGTTCGTTGGTACACAAGGACAGGTCGACTCCAAGTTTTTGCCGTTGGTTGTCGGCCCATCGCCCGCGTTGGTAATTGAACATCGCGCTGTCGAGTGTTGACTTCAGCCTTTTTGCGTCAGCCATCTTTCCTTGAAACGCTCGACGGTTTCGGGATAGGCTTTCCGACTCGGCAAAATCAAAACTGTCGAGTTCTTGTTGTTGATAAGCGTTTCGGTTGCCGGCGATCAGTTCTGCACTGGGCTGGACTTCTTTGGCCAACTCGAGGACTTTTCGTTGATCTTCGCCGTCTTTTCTTGGCGACAATGCAGCTGGAGCGGCGCCAAAGTAGTTCAAGCGGCCAGTTCCGCCACCTCCCATTCCGCCGCCACGACCACCAGACATGGCGATACCCGCGGGGGCATCGGGCATGATCAAATAACTGGTGTAGGGAGTCGTGATGCCGTAACGTTTGGCGATAATAACAACTTCGTCAACCAATTCTTTTTGCTCACCATTGATTCGAATTTGGTCGAGCAAATAGCCAACTTTTCTGCGGGCCCAAAGTTCCTCAACGAACGGTTTGGAGTCGTTTTGCTGATCAAAACTGACGTCATAAGAGAAATCCTTGACGTGTGGACCGATGTTGCCCTGGAGTACCAAACCGGCATCGCCAACGCCTTGAAAACGGGCTAGAACGACCAACTGGTCACCATGAAAAAGATCTGGCAATTGCGGAGGATACACTTCGGTCAAACGAACATCTTCCGATCCGGTCGAAAGTTTCAAGTTCGCGAGGACCGGGTGATGGATTTTTTTGAAGAAGCTTGAAACTTTGGCTTCGATGTTCTGATCGGGTCGAACGTAACTGCTGATCGCTCGTGTTTGTTCGGCCAATTGATCCAGAAAAACTGCGTTCAAATCGTTGCCCAATCCGAAAGAAAACACGCGGGTGTTGATTGAGTTCTGTTTCTGTAAATCGGCCAAGATTTTATTGGTGCCCGTTTCACCAATCGTGGGTTGTCCGTCAGTAAAAAACGCGACGGTGAACATGCGACCTTTGTCGTTGCTTCGCATTTTCAAGGCGGACATCAAAGCCGAATGAATGGCTGTGCCGCCACTGGGAAACAGGTTGTCGACCCATTTTTTGCTGTTTTGAATATGTGATTCCGATGCGGCGACCAATTGATCGCGGTAGTTGTTGACCGTCGAGGCAAAATTGATCACGGCAAAGCGATCGTCGCTGGACAAGTTGCTCAAGCAATGTTTGAGAGCTTGTTTCGCTTGATTCATTTTATCATCGGTCCGCATGCTTCCCGATGTATCGATCACAAACACAATGTCGCGAGGAACTTTTTGGCTTTTAGAGAGTTCCGCGCGTGGCGACATCAGAAACATGACATAACCGTCTTCGTCGACCACAGGCCGATGCTGCAGAGCCGTAATGCCGATGTCGTCGGTGTTGCTGGTAAAAAATATTTGGAAGTCTCGATCTAACCGAACCGCACTATCTTCGAATTGAATTTTTGCTTCATGGTCGTTGATGCGGGTGATTTGGATTTCGTGCGAGGGGCTATAGATGTTGTTGATGGGTTGCTGTGATTTTAGGTTGGCGGTGATACGAAATTCTTCCAACGTCGAAGCGGATTCACGGTTTGTTTCGAGTGGATAAATGTATTCGACGACGTCGTGCTCTTTCTTTGCAACAGAGGTAAAACTTACTGCAATCTTTTGATCAGCCCCCGCTTTGACCGGAAAGACCTTTAGACGCAGTAAGTCGGAACCAATGTAGTCCAAAAGAGCAGGATTCTTGGTTTGACGAATGATGCTGTTGTACATCGACTTGGCTTCAACGGCGCTAACCATTTCACCTTTAACCTGCTCTCCATCGGACCACATGACAAAATCACGTACACTGGCACCTTTGGGGATCGGGAAAATATAAGTCGCTTCCAAATCGCGATCAGTATGATTGCGAAATGTCTGCATGACTTTGGTCATCGCGACTTGGTCCTCAATGTTGATTTCAACAACATGGTTCAACATGGCCAATGCGGGCAATTCTGGTTCGGATGGAATCAGAAGCCCATTCGCTTGGATAACTCCTGAGTGTGCCAAGACCAGAACCAAAATGGAAATGAGTCGTTTCATAATATCCTCGAAATGATTTTCTTTTGAGTGTTATGCTTTGGGATGTTGACAACACGAATTGAATTAACGGCGTCTTGCCTGCAACGCGCCGTTCGTTTGAGTTACCCATGGAAAAGGAGAATCGACGATGACCGGTTTAGTGCTTACGCGTTCTCCAAGAATCCCTTCAAAGATGGAACCGTAGATCGTCTCAATTTTCTTCATAGAATGAGCGGATAAGATTTGGTGCACACGGCCTTGATTGTTGAGTGCGAACCCGAGTCCGCCACCACGACAAACACGACCGCGTTTGCACTGCACTAATTCAATTTCCTGCGCCGATCGGATGGCAGCATCTTGACGCGCGTTGAAAGCGGCTAATTGGGCCGCATCGAAACTGACATCAGGACCTTGGATCGGAGGTGGTGGCAATTTAGGAGCGAGTGTCTTGCCAGTTGGGTCACGGAAGGAAAGCGCGCCGGAATCTGCCTGAGATGGGGTGTCAAAGGTGACCGCGTCGACCATCAAGCCGTGGTCACTGCGCAGTCGTTTTGCGTGGGCTTTTCGTAATTGTGATTTGAAAGACTCGCCGGACGTTTTGTTTACCTCGAGGGCTTGTTTAACCGTTTCGACCACCCATTGGGCTTCTTTTAATAGAACCGCGGCATTGACTGGACCCGCCACGACATGCAGCACCCGGCCATCTTGGGCGCAGAAGTACGAAGCCACGTTACCGCCTTGTTTTTGGCGCCCGACGATTCTGAACGTACCAACTTTCTGGAATGCGGAAACAAAATTTTCGTTGATGAATTGACCGAGCTTAGGATCGTTTAATGCGTTCACACGGAGCGCTTCGGCATTGTTTCACGTATACTCCGGGGTCTCGAAGTCACCGGAAACATGTAAGACGAAAACAAGCTTCTCTTCGGCCAACGCGCGTTTGGCAGCTTCTACCGGAGAATTGGCGAATTCAATAGTCGTCCCGTACTCACCGCAAACTTGATGCTCGTCCAAGCGATCATCGTTGGCCTGAGATGTTTCCGAAAAAACTAGTGGTGTCATGCACAATACGGCAAATGCCGTGCAAATCTCTTGCGTGATTCGTAAACTGTTAAAATTCATCATTTTCGGTAACCTCGTAAGGAATGGCTGGTCGGTCGAGTGCTTATGTGACGGCCGGCTGCAGTTAAAAGTTCCCCTTCCACGAAGATATTATTCCGTGATTGGTTGCTGTTTGATGTAACGAGGCTGTAAACAGCGCCTTGCCGTTAGATTACAGTGGGGCGAAAAACCAGCTGAATTCCGTATAAAAACGAATCTATCGCCGAATCAAGGCGGCTCATTTAAGATGCATTCATGAATAACGCATACGCCTCTCTCCGAATAAGTCCCGATCAGGCGACGGCAATCGCCGCCAAGTTATACGGATTGCAAGCATCTGCAAAATGTCTGCCTGGAGAAATCGACTTCAATTTCAAATTGATCTCGGGCAACGAAAAATTCCTGATGAAGATCAGTCGACCGGAGACGGAAATGGTCGAATTGAGCTGGCGAAACGCCATGCTTCGCCATGTCGAGAGGTCCAACCACGTCGCCCATCCGATTCGAGTGATGCTTGATTTCGATGGAAACGAAATCGCCGCTTTCGACGATGGGGCAGGGCATAGGCGATATGTTCGACTGATGACTTGGCTGCCGGGGCGGTTGTGGTCCCAGGTCCTTCCACAAACTGATCGGCTGCGGCGCGAACTGGGGGAACAAGCGGGGCGAATGACGTTAGCACTGCAAGGGTTTGATTGTCCTGAATCGCATCGATATCATCGTTGGGACTTGGCCTCATCAAGTTGGACAGTTGAACACTTGGAGCGTTTCGACACGGAACAACAAGAAAAGATCAAGTACTTTCAACAGTTGTTTGCTGGGCTGAGTGATCACTATCTGCAGCTTCGAAAGTCGGTGATCCACGGAGATATCAATGACAACAATATTGTTGTTGACACCAAATTGAACCATCCAAGCTTGGTAGGCATCATTGATTTTGGAGATGCAGTTTACTCTCAAACCATCAATGAGTTGGCGATCACCATTGCGTACGCCATCATTGATCAGCCAGATCCCGTTTCCGCCGCGATAGCTGTGGTATCTGGGTTTCATTCCGCCTGTCCGCTCCAGGAGCAAGAATTGGAGTGTTTGTACGCGCTTGTCGGAATGAGATTCGTGGTTTCTTTGACTCACGCGGCGATCAACCGCGATCGTGAACCGGAAAACGAATATTTGTTGATCAGCGAAGCACCGGCTTGGACCGCTTTGAATCTTTGGCGGGAAGTTCAACCCGAGTTCGCTTACTTTCGATTTCGCGAGGCATGCGAGTTCGAGCCCCATCCAAACAGCGTTCGATTTAAAGATTGGGCCGCTGGCAACCAGGTGTCGGTTAACACGCTATTCCCGAGTTTAAATGGTCATTCGATTCAATTTGTCGATATGAGTGTTTCGGGTAATTGGCTAGGACACGAGCAGGAATTTGAAAATCTTGAATTGACCGAGTTCAAATTGTCACAACTGAAACAACAAGAACCAGATTCGATTGTGGCCGGCGGTTATCTAGAAACGCGTCCGTTTTATTCTACGGACGCGTTTGCAAAGGAGGGTAATAACGGGCCCGAGTATCGCACGGTTCACTTGGGGACGGATTTTTGGGTGGCGGCAGGTACACCCATTCATGCCATTGCCGATGGCGTTGTGTTGAGTGTTTTCAACAACGACCATCACAAAGACTATGGACCGACGATTATTCTTCGTCACGAACTTGACAATGGTGATCATTTTTTCACGTTGTACGGCCATTTATCCAAAACCAGTTTGGAATTATTCGCTCCCGGAGATTATTTGTCGAAAGGCCAGCTATTGGCTTACGTCGGTGCCTCGAATGAAAACGGAAATTGGGCGCCTCACCTGCATTTTCAAATCATGTTAGACCTGCTGGGCAATTCCCATGATTTCCCGGGAGTTGCGTTTCCAAATGAGATTGCAACCTGGAAAAGCCTTTGCCCCGATCCCGGGGAGTGGTTTCAACAATTGGCGACGATGAAGTCAAGTTCGATGTCGACCAACAAAATGATCGAGTTTAGACGGGATTACCTGGGCAAGGGGATGAGCGTTGCTTACCAAAAACCGCTGCATGTGGTCCGAGGTTCAGGCGTTTGGCTGATTGATCAATCCGGCCGCAAGTTTTTGGATACGGTCAACAATGTTGCGCATGTCGGCCACGAGCATCCACGAATCGTTGAAGCAGCGCAACGCCAAATGGCATTGTTGAATACCAATACGCGCTATTTGCATACGGCAATTAATGAATTTGCCGAAGTGCTATTGGAAACGTTTCCCGCTGAGTTGTCGGTGGTTCACTTCGTCAACTCGGGCAGTGAAGCCAATGAGTTAGCGCTCCGAATGGCCAAGACTTACAGGGGACACTCCGACTTTATTGCCGTCGAAATGGGTTATCATGGCAATACCAATGCTTGTGTCGACGTCAGTTCTTACAAATTTGATGGAAAGGGCGGATTGGGTGCGCCGCCGTCTACTTACGTCGTACCGTTGCCCGATCAATTTCGCGGAATTTATCGGGGTGACGAAACGAGCCAAACGTACGCCAACCATATTCAGGAACAAATCGCTGCGATCACGACATCTGGTCGAAGCCTAGCCGGTTTTATTTGTGAGAGCATTATCAGTTGCGGTGGCCAGATTGAATTGCCCGAGGGCTATTTGGCGAGTGCCTACAAGATGGTTCGCGCAGCCGGTGGCGTGTGTATCGCTGACGAGGTGCAGACGGGTTGCGGCCGCGTCGGGAGTCACTTTTGGGCCTTCCAGTTGCATGACGTCGTTCCCGATATTGTTACCATCGGAAAGCCAATTGGAAACGGGCACCCTTTGGCCGCCGTGGTATGTACGCGTGACGTTGCCGACGCGTTTGCCAATGGCATGGAGTACTTCAATACATTTGGAGGTAACCCCGTGTCGTGCAAGATAGGTCGTGAGGTATTGCAGGTGGTCCAGGATGAAGGCCTGCAACAGAATGCGAAGAACGTTGGAAGTTATTTGAAAAACGAGTTGCGAAATCTCTCCCAAGAATTTCCACTCATCCAAGATGTTCGCGGCCAAGGGTTGTTTCTAGGTTTTGAGTTGGTTGACGCTAACCATTGCCCGTTGCCGGAACAGGCTTCGTATTTGGTCAACCGGATGCGTGAGTTGGGAGTCTTGATGAGTACCGACGGCAAAGACCACAACGCCATCAAAATAAAACCGCCGATGGTATTCTCGCAACACCACTGTGATGAATTGCTGAACCGGTTGAGAGAGGTGTTGCGTGAGGATTTGCTGCAGCACCACGCAAGATGATTTTTACAAGGGTAGCCGGCAGGTTGATTCTTATTTCGATTTCCGGGGCGGTTTCTTTTTTGCCGTTGAGGGCGAAGATTTTTTTGGAGGCGATTGCAGACACAATTGGTAGCTTTCTTCAAGCCATTTTTGCCACCGCTTCGTAGGCATTGGTTGGTCAGCGGAGAATCGGGCGGTTACCCATGCTGTATTGCCGACTTGATAGTCGTCGGGTTCTGATTCTGCTAAACGCTCAGCTTCAGGCCTCGATACGGATAGCTTGAACATGGCTTTGTAACGCCCACCTTGTTCACCAATAAACAAAAAAGCACTCTTGCCAACTTTGAAAGAACTTTGCGTGCAAGCCATGCCATGGTCCACGCCCGCGTATTGGCTGGCTTGTTCTCGAATGGGCTGAGTCGGGTCTGAATTTGTGTTCATAAATGGTCGTCCCTTTATTGCTTGGGAACGATTATGAACGGATCTGCAAGAATCTCAAGAACGTTCGTCAACGTCTTTTTTTGAGTTCGACATACCTCTTGATTACATCCATTAGGCAGCGTGAATCAACGGGTTTGTACAGCACGTCGGCCGCGCCCGCAGCCAACAATGACTCGCGTAGGTCATCGTCTTGATAACCGGTGACGACGACAACCGGGACATAGTTGACGACCCTCAGCAACTCATGACCGTCACACATCGGCATCTTGAAGTCGGTAATCACGAGGTCAGGTTTGACGACTTGGGACAACCAGATGCCTTGCATGCCATGTAGAGCCTTTGTGACGCGAACTTTGTACCAGTGCAACTGTCTTCCCAGCGCGTCGACAACCCGAGGGTCGTCGTCGACACAGAGGATCATTGGATAGTCCGCTTCAATCTTCGCGGGTGCGATGTGCATGGCGAATACCTTTGAAAAAGAAGAGAAGTATCAAAAGCATAGCTTATGCAGCGACCTGGAGAGGCATTTTTGACTGCGGCTGTAAATAGTTCAGTGTTCGAAGCATCTCAACAAGCGGATACTGAAGGTGAGCTGCGTTTTTAAAGATACTTCCATGAAGCGTTAGTGGATTGGGTTGGGTGATGGAGAACTACTCGCTTGCTAGGAAAATTCGCGGATCGTTGTAACTTAACTGAGTTGCACGAGTTGTTTAAAGTCTTTGGGGACGAATAGACTTCCCACGGTCGTACCGTGCGAACACTGGGAACTCACCCTTTTCTCAAACTCGGTCGTCGCAAGGGTGCCCTTCATGAATTCTGTGAAGGCGTTGGTGATTGCCTGAACTTCTTTGGCAGTTTGGTGTACAAACTCGATCCGTAAATGTTGTACACCCTTGGCCAAAAACAGCGCGATTGCGCTCGCGTTGAATTGTGCCTCGGCATTGAACACGGTATTGCGGCAGCCGACGTCGGCCAAAACCGCATGCTCGCGTCCTTGATTGTCTCGTAAGCGAATTTGGTGTTTTTCACAAGGGTGCCCGCAATTCGTATTGTCCGTGCCGTCGGAAAGAAAACGGCAAAACACACAGTGCTCGGTATGAAAGACCGGTAGGTGTTGAAAACCGACAACTTCTAAGGCCCCAGGTGCTTGTCGTTTACGGATTTCAACAATTTGATCGCGGTTCAAATCATACGCTGCAGTTATGCGGCCGAGTCCCATTTCCAAATACGATTGGACGGAGACGGAATTGGTGGCGTTTAAACTGAAGTCGCCATGCAATTCAGGGAGGACGTGTTTAAATTTTTCGTTGTTTACTAAATCGTATAACAGCCCGCCAGAACGGATGAGCAAAGAACAACCTAATGAAAGCAGGAACCGTACGATCTTCTGTTCACTCGGCTTCAAGATTCTTGGACTGGCGACGCGTGGCTCGATATTCGCTTGCTTGATTTTTTCGACGGAAGGTCTCAATCCGTAGAGTTCGAGGTAATCCAAGGTAATGCTAGCCGGCTGACAAGCGATCGCGGCTTCTAACTGTTCTGAGTTGCGAACGAGTAAATGAAGTTGAGGTTGAATTTCTTTGTCTGCCGTTACCGAAGTAACGGAGCGGTCATCCCATACTTGGGAAGGTAACATTGCCACATCGACGGCTTCGCGAATTTGAACCAGTTGCTGGACCAAAGAACGACGGGCTTGATTAAGCCAGCTGACCGGGCAAAAAACAGGTTTCTCCGATTCGAATTTGAGCGTTTGCAAATGAAACGGTGTCCCGCCAAGGCGTCCTAATTGCCGCACCAGTTGTTCGTGATCCAATGCTTGACGTGTCGCTCTGGCCAGTCGTTGATCGCTCTGGTAAACGACCGATTCACCTGTTTCCGAATGAGCCACAATTCGCAATGGTTCGTCGAATTGAGCTTCGACCGAAAATCGGAGAGGGGTCGTTTTTGGCGACTGGGAAAGCAGTCCGTTGGCTTTCTTATTTAGATTTGGATCATGGGTTCGCCAAACCCAATCTCCATTTCGAATCCGTTTAAAATCGATGTGACCATGGCCGAATCGAATCCGCTGTAAACCAGGTTCTACGTCTTCGGTCTCATAAACGTGACCTCCCTCTTCTTTTTCGTCGGGGCTGCGCCAAGTAGCACTATCAAAGACCAAACCGTCACCAGGCCGAATTTCATCCGTACCTGAAACCACAATCGCCGATTTTTCGACCTGAGAGACGGTGCCGATTCGTAGACCACGGTGGCGTGGCGCGCGTCCAACGACGACGGACTGGTGGTTGATGCCGGAAACAAAATGAGGCCCAAGACCACGCGAGTAAACCTGTTCCAGTTCTTTTTTGGTGACTTCTGGGTTTGTTGCCAAGTTGTCACAGTAAGCGTCAATCGCGTTGCGATAAGCGCGTGTCGTCAACGCCACGTACTCCGGACCTTTGTAGCGTCCTTCGATCTTGAAACAGGCAATGCCCGTTTCGGTCAGCTCAGGAACTTGCTCCAACGCATATAAATCTCCGGGCGACAATAAGTAACGGAATTCGCCGAGCTCTTGTCGTTGCCCGTCGACCATCAAGTCGTAAGAGAGTCGACAAGCTTGGGCACATTGACCACGATTAGCACTGCGGCCTCCCCAGGCTTCGCTGCTATAACATTGTCCCGAATACGAGACACACAAAGCGCCATGTACGAATACCTCAAGCTCAACATCGGTCGTGCTGGCAATTTTTCGGATGTCTTTGATGGACAATTCGCGACCCAACACGACTCGCGAACAGCCAAGCGAAGCTGCTAACTGCGCGCCTTCTGCACTCGTGATCGACATTTGTGTACTACCGTGGATATCCAAACCGGGAGCGACTTGGCGTGCCAATGTTGCGACCCCAATGTCTTGGACGATGATGGCGTCAGCGCCCGACTCGGCGATTGCCACGATGGCGGAACGAGCTTGATTCAGTTCATGTTCGAAGACGAGAGTGTTGAACGTTACAAACCCTTTGACGGCGTGTCGATGGAGCGTCCGAATGACCGCGGGGAGGTCTTCAATAGAAAACCCGACTTTGGCACGAGCCGTAAAATGCTGCAAGCCAAAATACACGGCGTCGGCGCCCGCTGCGACGGCGGCATTGAGTTCCGGCCAATGCCCAGCCGGGCTCATGATTTCGGGTTTGTGAGGTCTGCGTTTAGCACTTTCGTTCATGTGCTCATTGATGACCGATTAAGCACCGTTTAGCAAGTCGACAAACGGTTTAACGTCCAAAATATTGACCACCCCATCAAAATTAGTGTCCGCGTTGGGACAATACTGTGCGCTCAAAATGGCATCGACGAAAGGCGCGACATCGAGCAAATTCACTCCGCCATCGCCGTTCACATCGCCGATAAATCCGTTGAATCGATAAACCAACAGCTCGTATACTCCCGAGTTAAAGTTGTTGGTGTCGACTTGGATAAAATATTTGCCGTCTGTGGGTACGATCAAATCGATCATATTGCAATCGGGTGATTTGATTTCGGACTCGTTGAATGCATCGACACCATAGTAGTCAATAAAATTACCTTGAATGTCGAATACCGAAACATTGGGATCAATCGGGTTGACGGATAGTCGATCGGGAACGTTGGACAGGACTTGTATATTCATAATGTCGCCGGCTTTGGCTGCAAATCGAAACACGTCTTGGGGGTCGGTGGGATCATCCAATGTTCCCTCAACAACCGCAGCGCTGACCGAAAAGTCAAAATCGCCGGCATTGGTTCCGCTAACGATGGTGTTGGGAACCTGCAACGCTTGCCAGGGAAGATCTTGAGCGGTCTCTAACGAATCGTTTTCTTCTTGATCGATGATTGTTTGACCAAATTCGGCAAACGTCAATTTCGTTGCCGAGCGTTCGCTAAACCAGCTGGGCGCGATAAATGCAGAGAACGGAATCCCAAATGCGCCCGTGACCATGACGTGGTCCATGGCTTCGGTCAATGCATTCGTTGGGCCGGTGTAGTCTGGTTCAAAAAAGGGACCGAAGCCAGCGATGATGCCTTCACCGATTGGGCCAAACATGTCCGCGTGTCTCAGCCCCATTAAATGGCCTAACTCGTGAGCAGCGACCAGCGAACTGGCGGGCACGATTTCGTTGTCTTCTAGTCCGATGCCGCTCAAATTGAGTACGGCGTTGTCATTCGGGTTAAGGTTTCTGAAATCGATGTCTTCGGCAATTCCCCCACCCGGCGAACCTTCGTTGAAAAAAATGGTTGAGAAATCGCCGGTTGGCATATGCTGTGTGAAACTTACGTTGAATCGAGCGTAGATATTTTCAAGTTCAAACTGGATCGCTTCGCGACGTTCAGACGTGTAATCGACGTCTCCATCGTCACCGGTGTCAAAATCTAAAAATACGATTTGGTTGCCGCCCAGCAAAGCTTGAGGACCGTTGGGGTTGGCCCGGGCGTCGACAGAACGCCTCAGATGCGACCAATATTTTCGCCGCGCTTCTGTTTTCTGACTTTGATAATCTTGGCACGTGATACAAGTGCAATGCTGACCGGACGCCTGCGGGTTCCAAACGCCAACGAAGACAAAACAGGCTGACAACAAAATTGCGTAAAGAGTATTCATTAGGCAGTTTGCGAGGTAATGAGGCGACCCTTCCATTGTATCCGACAAAATGTCGAATTCTAACTTAGGCGACGGAATGCGATGCCTGCAGCTGAAACATGTATGGTTCTTCGGGATTTTTACGGTCTTTCCTGCTTGGACACGTTGGCAACACCAATTCCCCTTAGACTGATCCAGGTTTTTCAATAAAATATCGCGTTAAGCGAAGTGAAATGGATTTGCTTGAAAAAGAGAATGAGACTAGCGATGTTCAAAAAATTCGTTGTATTTTTACTTGTAGCTTCAACTGTCGTTGCAGCTTCCGCACAGACCGATGAGCAGGGCGATGCACCCGATTGGATGGAAGCGATACGTGAGCTTCGCAGTTTCGGGCTGCTGCAGTTTCAGGGCGATGCGTCCAAAATTAAGGACAGTCAGCAGCGGCGTATAGAATTGGCAGACCAAATTCTAAGCGATCCAAGCATCGGTGAACCTCAACGTATTTATGCCACCATTTCGAGGTTGCAAAGTTACGGGGTATTGTTCTCGATCAGTTATCGTAATGCCGATTTCAACACCAGTGAATTTGACAAATACGCGGAGTTGATTGACGAAGGTTTGGATGATTCGGCTAAAGAAGTCGTTTTGGAAGCAAAGACCGCGGGGGCCAGTTTTTACACTGGTTTGTTCACTCTTAATCCGACCGAAGAGAATGCCGAAAAGACGGTGGAGGCTTTGAAACAACTCAAGGAATTCGAGCCACAATTGCCGCTGCTTCAATCGACTCGTCGACTAATGTTAGAGCAGATCTGGAAGACCAAAGATTCTCGAGCGGTTTTTGAAAAGATGAAAGCGTTCGACGGTAAAATGGCGGCGATTGTTTTGAACCAAATGGATGGCAAGACGCCCAAGAACGAAGCAGACTTCTTGTGGGACAAGCATTTTGCCAAATTGGACGAATTGATTTCGATGCGAAAGTTGGCGGCTCGATACGAGTCAGGGGATGGCACTCGAAAAAACTTATTCCAAGCCAGTCGCTGGTACAACAAGCTTGCTAAAGTCGGCGATTTGTCAGCCAGCATCAAAGTGGCTGACTTTTACCTCGCGGGGAAAGGGTTTTCGAAAGACCAGAAAACGGCGGTGAAGCTCTACCGAGAAGCCGCCAAAACCGGTTCTCGCGTTGCGCAGTTTAAATTGGCACTGTGTTACCTCAATGGGCAAGGCGTTGATAAGAGCGAAGAAAATTGGGAACGTTGGATCAAGACGGCAGCGGAGAATGCCCAACCGATCGAAGTCCAAAATATTTATCTAACCATTGATTTTGCCGAAGCCGCGGACAGCTATCGTGTTTTTTATGAGTCTCTTGTGAAACAATACCCCGACGATATTTTTTACTTGAATAACTTGGCATATAGTTTGTTAATCAGTTCCGAGAAGGATCCGCAAAAGTCGTTGGAGTTGATCGAGAAAGCGATCGAGCAGGCCCCGGATGATTTTACGGGCATGAGCAACTTTGTGGACACCAAGGCGACGGCATTGAAACAGCTCGGCAAAACGCAAGAGGCGGTCGAGCTTTTCGAATCTGTTCTCGATGATATCGACGACAAAACATCGATTCTTAAGTCGTTGGTCGAATGCTATGAAACGCTTGGGTCAGATAAAGCCGAATTGTATCGCCAACGCTTAATTGAAATCCAAGACAAGTCAGATTCCTAAGCGCATGAGAGGCGTACATCACTGCGCCGCCGTAAGTAACCACCACCACTATCGAGCCTGCCAAATCCAACTTGCCGCTCAATTCGAGAGTAAATCGACGAATTGCGCGACATCGAGCAAATCAACCACTCCATCACAGTTGATGTCGGCACGGATTTCGTAGACTCCACTATTGAGTGCTTCTACAAATGGCAGCACGTCCAAAAGGTTGACGAAGCCGTCTTGATTGACATCGCCAAGGAATACGTTCGGAACAATATCGGTCAAACGCAGTGTGACATCGAAGGGGTTGTGAAGAACTTCCCAGAAGTATCCGTTACCACCAGCAACCGAAACGGGTGAATTCGTAAATTGACCGTTGATCCCGACCGGCGCCGAAAAGACAGTGAATTGATCGCCAACGGTTGGCTGATATCCATCAATCAGTTTTGCGCTGATCCGACCATCCAGTTCCGCAACCTCGTCACTGACAATGAACAAATCAAACTCGGAACCTGCAACGTCGCCACCAATTTCCACCTGAAAAGTCCCGGACGCCGCATTGACGAATTCATGAACTACGCCAATCCCAGGTCCATCAGCAACCTGCAGTCGGCCTCGATTCACCAGCGGTACCTGGGTTTGAAAAAATCCGTTATCCAAGATCATGTTGCCTGTGTTGCCGTTGATCAAAGTTCCCGCGCCGACCAGTGTTGTGTCGGCATCGATCCAGGAATCGGCAGCCAGAATGAGCTCTGAGTTCTGGTTGTCAAACTCCATTGTGCTCGTGGCTGTCCAGGTCGTGTCCGCATCGACTTGGACACCGGAACTGCGTGAAACGACCGAACCTCTAACCTCGATTGGCGTTCCCTTTAGTCTGGTAATCGGACCTGGAAGTGTGTTGGACATGACCAAGTGACCCGCCATAATCCAGGTTTCGCCCGAAACCAATTTCAGCGTGAGTGAAGCCGGGACTGACTCGATCGAAATTTCACCATCGAACTTGTTGCCTATCATATCAACCGCAGATGCATTGATTGTCAAACTGTGATTGATGTCCCAGTGGGTGTTACCGAAACCATCCAGGTCAATCCTGCCCGCATGGATGGTGGCCGGTTGATTGACAATGACGTCACCCCCTTGCTGCAAGAATCCAAAAACATGTGTTTCGCCACTCCAGCTGGTTGGCCCCACAAACGAGATTCTTGACGTAAAACTTGACTCTGAAGGTGTCATCAGGATACCGCCTTCAACATTCGTGGGTCCCAACACTCTTAGAAAATGATTCTGTTCCAACTCGATCGTCGCTGAATCACCAATCGTAAACGGAGCAGTAATTTCGACTGGATTTCCCGGGTTCATGAAACCATCGATCAGCGTCATCGTACCTTCTAATCGGAACGGGGCGCCCTCGATCAGTGTATTCCCTTGGGCATTCTGATCCCTGCCTTCGATCAAAATCATGCTGTTTGAGTCGGCAACCCACTCATGGGTCAAATTCATCGTCAATATCGAAGCGGTCGACATTTCAAGTGTGCCCGAAAAATCGTCGTACAGCTCCGTTCCATTGACCGTAAGCTGGTCCTGCCCAAAACCACTGTTGCCCAGTGAAATCATCACCAAGCCGGTTTCGCCGCTACCATCCAGGTCAAACCGTGAGTTTCCAAATTGTTGTAACGTTAGGCCGTCCGCGGTCGTCTTCAACAAGCCATTGTTGTTTAAAGCGCGTCCGACATCACCAAAGAATTGAAACGTTCCACTCCCTCGGACTTCCCCACCAACCTCATTGGTTAAGTGATCCCAAAAATTTAACAGGGCTCGATCATAGTTGACTAATCTGCCTCTGTTCTGCACCACCATCTGCCCCGTTTCAAAGTGCACCCATGCATCACCGTTGATAAAGATCTGGCCAATGGCGTCCGGGGCCTGGCTTCCAACCGACGTTAAGCCGGAAACGAACAAGTACGAGTCCGAAGAAGTTATGAAGAGATCGCCACCATTGACGAGCTCAACCGATTGGGCAGCTTCGGCGTCATTGATTCTAATCAAGCTGTTTGCCGTCCCAGGCAGAACCCCAACTATCACTGGATTGCCAATACCGGGCGTACCAGCGGGGCTCCAACTAGACGCGCTGTTCCAGTCTCCTAAATCTGGACCGTTCCAAACTTTTAGCTGTGCCTGGCCGATTTGGCAGCAGATAATCAAAACAAATATCGAGCTGTAGCTATTTATTTTGGTCGAAAGCATGAGCTTCTCCTGAATCGGTGATACGTATCAGGCGCTTTTGCACCATCCATTGCTCGCAAATTTTTTTAGTTTGTTGGTCGTAAATAAAAAGATCAAACCGCTAACGACTCATTGATTCGCCTTGGTGTCTATCCGCATTGAAAAATGGCAACGCTTTGCTGAGACAACGCGAACGAGTTGGGTTTGGGGGTGATTGAAAATTCAGAGCGGCCCAACGGACGTTATTCTTCTGGCCCGTGAGGCAAAATTTCGGTTTGACGTGAGGCCAAAAATCGGAGAAATGCGAACATGACTAACCCGAAGATCGGGACGGCGATTGCGACAGCCCACAGCGGCACGTTGTCATAAGATTTGACCTTGCCAAACAAACCAAACCAACTGCCTGCTCCCATGATGACACCTTCTGCCAGCATCGCAAAGAGGCACAGGTTCGCATTCAGTTTTAAGGCTTCTGCTCGACTGCGTTTGGTTGGGGCCAATATCCACGCCAAGCCAAGGAACAGGGTCATTCCTGCCAAAGAGACTCCAAAAAGCACCCATGCCTTAATGATGATCATTAAAACAACAATCCAAGCCCAGGCACCCAGCATTGAACCCATTGAGTTGATCCGAAGCATCAACGGCGATAACGCAAACTGTTTTTGAGCAGTGTAGGCTTGTGGCTTGCCGTAGACTTGGTGTAGCCTTTTCTGACGCGCGATAAAACCAAAAATGATTCCACCGAGTGCGAGGAAGAAACCGGCGTTGGTGAATATCATTCCAATGGTATAGAAACTGGCATCTCGAAACACCGTCACCAGCAACAATACAGCTGCTGAATAAACCAGCGACAACAGAACCGAGGCGTTGAACATCAAATAATGCAGGTCTTTTTCTTCTTCCGAGGTCGCATGTTTGATGCCTTGGCGAGTCCCAATCCAGGCGCCGCCGATTCCGGCAATTAAACCAAACAAAGCTCCCAACAGTCCTGCTGTCGCGCCCGTGGTGGCTCCTGCCCCCAACGGCCCAAGCAAAGATTTTGAACCCGTCGCGGCCGTCACCTTGCCGGCGGCTACAGCGGCCACTTTAGGCGCCGCATTGGTTGAAAGTAGAGAAATGACGCCGGCGCAAAATGCTTCCTGAGGTCGCGTCTCGTACAACATGTTTTTGACCAAAGATTCAATTTCGTTCTTCATCATTGCTCGCCCGCGACTCAGGCGTTGTTTAACGGCGTCTTCGCTTAAATCCATCTGCTCGGCAACCGCGGCAACGGATTGACCTTCGCGATAAAAAAGAATGATGGGTTCACGATAGATTTCGGGGATGCGTTCTAGCGTCGACCACAGTAGTTCGTTTTGTTCCGACCGAATGGCAGCCGAATCGACTTCGTCACTGATGCTTGGCTCGGGAGCGCCATCAAGGTTTTGCGTACGTTTTCGGCTTTGGTTTTCTTTCAATCGAACTTCGTTGAGCGCCAAATTGCTGGCTATGCCGCGCACCCAAGCTCCAAAGCGTTCTGGTTGTTTCAGCTCTTCCTGTTTTTGCCAGGCGATCAAAAAAGTCTGTTGCGCGATGTCTTCGCTGCGTTGCAAATCTCCTGTCCGAGAATAAGCAACCGAAGTCACTAAATTCTGAAACTTCGCGACGAGCTTCGCGAATGCTTCACGGTTGCCCGTTTGAAATTCTCGTACCCATCTGACCAGTGAATTTTCGACCATAACAACCATCCTATCACCCTACGATAAACGCTCAAAACACGTGTCTCATTGGAAATGTGTGTCCCCGACCAAGATGGGTGACAGGAATTTGACGGTTTATTGTCTGTTTTGTCTTTTCGCAATCAAATCGGTCCGCCGGCGTCGTTAGCTAACGCCAGCCAATGGGCGGGCAGCGATGGGGTACCATGGATCTTCAGGCGTTCCGAATTGACGGGATACTCGTTTGAAAGTTATTCGACTCCGATAGTATTTGGGTTTTTCGCTGCACCTTGGGGAAATAAATCGCCTTTCAGGTTTTGTGTAGTCTCGGGTTCCAAATCAACTTGCATGCTGCCGTTTCGCCCGCTGGCTGTCGTATCGCGGAGCTGAGACTGAATTAGACCGTTGCGAATCCGAATGAAATGATAGATATCGCTTGGCACATCGATTTCACAGCAGCTTTCGATCCCTTCGAACCCGGGAGATGAATTGGCCTCGCAAATTTTGTAGTGGTCCCCAGCAAAAAGAAGGTCAATCCCTGCCATATCGAGATTCAGTAGTTGGCTTGTTTGCGTCGCAAGCCATTCGATTTCAGGAGTGACTTCGTACGGTTCAACTAGCCCACCGGTCGAATAATTTGCTTTGAACTCACCTTCGGCAGCCGTTCTTTTCATACAGGCTACGACTCTTCCACCAAGCGTCAATACTCGTAAATCAATTCCCTTACTCTCGGATACGAATTCCTGAAGTATTATGTTCGCAGTTTTATTCGTAGCTTCGATCAATTGCATCAGGTCAAGAAATGTCGATTTTCTTTCACATAGAAAAACACCACTTCCTTGTGAACCTGACAGAGTTTTTACAATGACTGGAAATCCGAGTTGCTGATCCACTAACGCAACATCAATCGGAAACTTTACAAGCATCGTTTTGGGAACGGGCATGTTGTTTTCGGCCAGTATTTGGTGCGAATACAACTTGTCTCGAACCGTTTCGATACTTTGGGAGGAATTTAGGGTGTAACAGCCAAGTCGTTCTAGGTGACGGATAACCGCGAGACCAAAATAGGTTGTGCCCGCTCCCATTCTGGGGATCAATACATCAGGAAGGTCCGCCAATTTACCTTCAACCAAAATGCTGCGTTTGTCTTCACGAGTTACGGTCAAATCGAATTGTTCGGGCTGCAATACCGTCAATTCGATATCAGACCTCTGCGCTACTTCCTCAAATCGCTTGATTTCATAGGTCTCGGGTTTCACCGAGTTGGCTGTACTTTTGTAAAGGATCCACGCTTTCATAGACGGCACCATAGAAATTTATTGAAATTTGGTGGACAAATTGTACAAGTTTCTATGTAGATTAGATTTCGAAAAATTCATTAAATTCCGACAATTGACCAGCTGAAGTCAAGCAAAAATGCTGTCCGAAACGGTAGCTGTGAAGCCACCTGACTGGTAACGGTTCAACACTATTGATACGAAATTCGCTCGTTTGAATCTCAACGATCTCCCGCCCGCACAAATTCATTTTTTTGGCGAAAGCAGTGTTTTTCAATAAACTCCATCTCACGATTGCTGCACTATTCCTGATTGGTGTTGCCTCTTGGTTTTTTGCTAGATACTGGACGTTTGGTAATTTCTTTCCCGTTACTTTTGCTTTTCGATCTGGTTTGGCGATCGCACTTGCCACTGCAGTCGCGCGTGGAAGTGATTTCTATTGCTGGTTTACTGTCGCGATTAGTGCGGCATTGGCATATTCCTCATTCCAGCAATTTTTTTACCTAGCTACCAAAGACATTAAGGGAGAAGCATATATCCTTCCCGGAGCCATTTTTTCTCTCTGTTCGGTTGTGCTGCTTGCCTCGTTGGTGTTCGGCCATATCTGGAATCGCCAAACCACTGAGAACGGCGTACGTCCGAGGAACGATCGTTAAATCGCACCAGTGAAGTCAAACCGAACGGTGTTTCGTTTTCTGGATCAAATGTGATTTTGTCTCCGCTCGCCTCAAAAAATATCAAATCTCCAGTTTGCCTGCATCCATAGCGCTCTTGCCTGCGAAATCCCTAGACGTTCTCAAGAAAAATCCAGAAAGAGGCTCCAGATGAATCGACAATTTTCAATTAATTGCATGGTACTGCTTGTAACTTTAGTAAGTGCGACTTGTTCAAAGGCAGAGAATCCAGAAGAAGAAGCTACGATTGGGCGTCGATTGGAAACAATCGAAAAAGCATCGACATTTATTCAACTTCTGAAAAACACGGATAAAGCAGAAGCACTACTGTTTGCACCGAGCGGATCGACTACCGTTTTTGTTCCGACCAATGACGCGTTTAGCCGCATGGATAAGTCGGCGAGGAAGAAGCTTTTCGATCCTAAGAACAAACATTGGCTTGAACGCGTTTTGACCTATCACGCAGTTCACAACTCGCGAGTCGACAGCTACATCGTGGGTCAAGTCGACTTTCTTAAAAACGGCCTTGGTCAATATCTTCAAGTCACACGAAATGACGCGGGAGACTCATTGGTTGACGATACCAGAATTGCCGAAGTCGACCTGGTTTGCTCCAACGGCATCGTTCACTTTATCGATGATGTGCTTGACCCGGTTGAGCTGGACTTGTTCGAGCAATTGGAAAACGACGGTCGATTTACAATCCTCACCAAGCTGATCACACGCAGTGGTTTGAGTAAGCTGTTTCAAAACAGGCATAAAGTTTACACCGTTTTTGCTCCCACCGACGAAGCGTTTCGAAGCTTGCCTACAGGTACCGTTGAAGCGTTGATGAGCCCCGAAAAGCTGGACTTCCTTTCCGACGTCATTCGTAGTCATATTGTTGAAGGCGATCGGACGGTAGGCAAAATTGATGGCGTACAACCACTTGGCACGCCCGGCACGACGGTCGTCAATCAATACAACCAATTTCTGATTTTTCGTCGCCGCGAACGCGGGCCTACCATCGACGAAAGAAATATCATCGATGCAGATGCGGTGGCTCGCAACGGATTTTTGCACGTTATTGACCGGCCGCTACTACCAAAACGAGACAGTCTTGCCGATCGTCTAATCGCGGAAAATCAGTACAACATCTTTCTTGATTTGTGCAAGCTTGGTGGAGTCTATGATTTATTGGGGCAATTCAATCAGAAAATCACCGTGTTTGCTCCCAATGATGCAGCCTTTGAGAGCATTGAAGCAAAATCGCTCCTTCAAGATTTACGACGACCGGAAAATTTAGAAAGGCTTAGAGGCATTTTGCAAAGACACTTTGTTCGTGGTCGAACTATTTTAACCACGAATTCCATTTCCTTCCGTCGGTTCCAATCTGCACTCAATGCAAGACTCGACTTTGAACGAGCTGGCAACGAACGTTCGATTCAGGGTGTCGATGTTGTGCAGACGGATATGTTGGCTAGAAACGGTGTTGCTCATGGAATTGCTGGAGTTATTCCACTACCCATGGAAGCTGTTGATACGGACCAGAACTGGGACAGCTACAGACAATTTGTGCGCGACACGATTGCCAGCGGAAGTGCGTTGTACAACGACGGTGAATTGAAACGAGCAACGGATTTTTATGCACGTCGACGCTATGAATTCGTTGCCCGTTACGGCTCAGATTTGACACGGCTTTATGGAATCAATGCGTCGAAACTGTTGAACAACGATATTGGCCGAAATTTCCAATACGACTTCGCCTCGACAGCTTGGAGACAGCGAAACGGTTTTCAAAATTTGTTACGGACGATCGAACAAAAACAACCCCTGTTGATCGACGAGTTGGACTTGCTCGAAAAAGGCATGAAAGTAATTGTTGTCGGTGACAAAGCATCGATTCAAACCAGTTCATTGTCGAAATAGTTGAATCGACGAAGAATGGCGATTCGAACAGGTCGTAGCTGCTGCTCCGGCCTGATTTTTTTGTTTGCGGTAGACGGTTTCATCAGTGGCTAATCCGTTTCGGTGAAGCCAACCTGACGCGAAATCTACTATCATTCGTTCCGTTTATTTGTTGCTAAACCGAGAAGCATCATAGCCCCAAGCAATCCGATTCCCATGACGCAGGTCATTCCAGCCCAGAACGGAGGAAGGCCTTCAAGTGTCAGTCCACACAACACGCAAATCGCCGAAATGATCACATAGGAAACGAGGAATCCCGGAACATCTCGCAACGAAAAATCGCTTGGATAAAATGACTTTGGTTCATTCATGACTCACCCATTGAAGAGGTACACGGTAGTTGTTTCGCCTAACAATATTGTAATTAAGAGTCGTAGATGTTTATCTTTCGGCTATTGGATTGCTGCTGAAGGGATTTTGGCAAAATATAAAATGCAATACTGCGGCTGGTATGGATCGGGACGGATGAGTAAATCCGCTTGATGTTCAACCACTGGTAGAAATTTTAAATGTCGGCTAATCCGCTTCGGTGAAGACAAGCTGCTGGAGATCGCAGTGTGGCGCGAGACCGTTTGGAATTGCAGCAATGGTGGACAACATCCGCTAATTGTTCGACAACGGAATCTTGTCACCAATGGTACTTGCGACGATCGGTGTAACGAAACAACGCTTAAGATTAGGCATTTTGAGTAGCACCGAGCCATCACTGACGTTCGTGCCAGTAAAACCAATGTGCTGTATTTCTTTTGAATTTTTCAGAGGAGTCAGGTCGCTCACCTCAGTGTTTGCCACGAACAGTCGCAAGAGTTTCGTTTTCGTTGCAAGTGGTGTCAAGTTCGAAATTTTAGTCGAATTTGCATCCAACGCTTCCAAAGCGTTACTCGACTTCAAAGGGTCAATGCATGAAACTTCAGTAAACTCAATGTTGACCTTTCTTAGGTTGAGTCCATCGAGTGCCGAGATATCAGAGACTTTGGAATGACTAACGTCTAGGGTCGTAAGTTTCTTTTTGCTCGCCAGTGCCGAGATGTCTTTCAGTCGCTTACCCGGCACACATACGTCTTTTAAATTTTCGCACTCATTAAGGACATCCAGATTCTGCAAATTGTGCCACCTCATTTCCAATACTTCCAGTGACGATAGCCCACCAATTGCTGAGTAGTCGTTAATGGGATTGCGCGAAAGATAAAGTCTTTTCAGCGAAGGCACATACGCTAAAGGTCCAATGTCAACGATTCCTTGTCCCCGCATATCGAGTATTTCAATGTTCGGTAACTTTCGTAGAAACTTAAGCTCCTTCAGGTTGGTAAATCGAATATCAAGGTGCCTGACCCCAGAACCGATCGTATTCAACGCGGCAAAAGATTCACTATCTCTGCCAATCCAACGGACAGGTGGACGCTTTATTGCGAGGAACTCATCTGGCTGATAGCTCAAAACCACATAAACTGGCTCGCGAAAATACTCTGAACCGAGCCATCGGCAGAAAATATTTGGATCTTCTCCAGGATTCGAAATTAGGTAGGGGTAGGATTTTTGATTGTATTGAAATGAGTATGCGACACGCCCGCCGTACATCTCGATAGTTTTAATAGCATTGCGTTGTTGCGCTGCGCGATTGTGCCATGGCAAAATGACACCGAGTATAACCGCTACCAATCCGATCAAAACGAAAATCAGTCGCAAACCAAAACGAGGCTTCAAAATCCTGTTTAGCCTTGAGATATTCGCCCTGTGGTGATTCATCTGCATGGCAATTCGTATCCGGTTAACCAAAATCCTTCACCATTCTAACCAATGTCGACCGGCCGCATGCTATTTTATCCTCCACCAAAAGCAGAATTCGGTGAAGTCTACTGAACAACTCATTGAAGATATTTGATGTTGTCCGTTCGGTGTCAAATTCAGAAACCTGCTTTTCTTGATTCATCCGAAACCACTCTCGAGATTCTAGCTAATATTCTGAATCTGGAGTTTACTTTCGTTCGAACTGAAAAGAACAAGCTTTCGGAGCGGAGTTCAAATGATTGAAGAAATTGCTCAACAATTGATTTGGATAAATCAAATCGTTGGTTTAGTTTGGTTGATTCTGACGTCGATCATGGTTTATCTAGCAACTAATACCTACCGACAAAAGGGAGCGTCATCGAGATCGTTTGTGACAATCTTGTTCTTGATTGCCACGGTATATGCCTATCCGATTTACACCATGGGATTTCAACTTCCGGTTGTTGGTCTTTTGGGCAACTTGTTCACGATTGCAATAACCACCCTCGCATTCTGGCAGTTGCAAAAGACGAATGTCACCGGTGCGTGGTTGTTGAACTTTCAAAATATCTGGCTGATTCTTGCTTCAATTTGTCTTTACGCGCAGATTACAGCTGTGCAAAGATTTTAGCCCGGATTCGTACAGAAAGTGCGGTAAATTTTTTGCCAGAATCGCAGCCGCGAACTCAGTATCCGGATACCTTAATCAGCAAGGTTAATACTTGTTGCCGCGACGGCTTGCCACGGTGACAAATGACTGGCGCCGATTACCGAATCCCGAGAACCGATGCCGGGTGCGACGACGTTTTGAGCGTTCAAGTAAATGGGATCGCTGCCGTACGAATTGCCTTTCACGTACTTCACGGAAAAGTCCTCGAACAAACAGTTTTGACCGTGGCCACCGTGATTATCACTGGGGCCACCGATGGACACCGTGGAAGGTTTGTCGGCTGCAATCACCATATAGGAACGTCCTAAATTTCTTGGAGACACATACTTGTCACCATCCAAATGCCCAAACGAGTAGGCGTAGTCGCCACTTGAAATTCGGCGGAATCGGTCTCCTTCTTCACCCGTGGAACAACGTCGAATTTGATCGGTTGATGGGATCATGAAGGGTTGGTCGCGATCGACGGCACGGCAGGTAAACCAACTATCGTCTTCGACCACTTCGGCTTCTTTTAGAATCGGTGCAAAAATGCCGGCAAATGCGAGTGGACCGTTGGCTGGAACTTCGACAAAGCGGCCGTTATTGTTTTCGCTAAATGAGGCAAATGCCATCCCGATCGAACGTAAATTGTTTCCACAATGGGCAATACTGGATTGCCGTTTTGCATAGATAATCGCAGGGAACAACAGGGACGCAATAATTGCCAAAGAAGCCGCTGCGACCAAGAAGTCTTTCATACTCCAGGTAGAATTGGTTTGTAGCGGCTCTTGGATTGGCATCTGGGAGCGAGCGACCACTTGCGGCTCGGGCAATTCGGCCGTATGAATTTCACTGGCCACCATCTCAACGGTGCGACGAGCCAATCCCGGTCGGCTACCGGTCGAGTCGCTCACGAGCTCAAGAGGTGCCAGCTGAGCTTTGATTTCAAGTAATTGTTCGTCAAGCTGCGGGTCTTCAGCAATTCGTTTTTCAACGGCATCGTGTTGATCTGCGTCCAGTGCACCCAACACATAACCTAGCAAATCTTCCTGGATGGGTTCTTTCACGGTTTCGTATACTCAATGTCCCAGGGCCGTTGATCCGACAATCAATCGACTTGGGTCGTTTTCCAAACATCGGTTAATTTGGTAATGGCCGAATGCAAGCGACTTTTGACTGTTCCGACTGGAATTTCCAGCACGTCTGCCGCTTCGCGATACTTCATGCCTTGGTAGTAGACCAATTGAATGACCGCATGCATTGACTCGGGAAGCTGGTCCAATGTGCGACGCACCAAACGGTTCGCTTCATCTCGAACGATCGAGTCCGAGGGCCCCAAATCACCGCTCTCTAACAAATTCACCAACCGACCAACGTCTTCGCTATCTTGCTCGCGCGGCGTGTCGAGACTGACCGTAGTGTGCCGCTTGTTGCGACGACGAGCATCAATCGCTGCGTTGGTTGCGATGGTGTACAGCCACGGTCGGAATCGACGACCTGCCTCAAATTGTTCGCATTTCAAATGAACTTGCAAAAATGCCGTTTGAAACACGTCCTCAGCCATTTCCGCGTTGCCCAAATAGCGACGAAGGTAGCTGAACAATTCTCGTTCGTACCGATAAACCAATTGCGCGTAAAGCTCGCGGTCACCGGTTTGACGATATTCGAGAAGTAGCTCTTCGTCGGTCAAGGGGTTCTCTTTGGCGGTAAGCTGGCGGATGTGGTTGAAATGCAAATCGTGAATCGTGGCTTGCATGATGTTATACGCATCTTATACGAATCAGTTCGCTGAACGGCCAGTTTTTGCCAATCCCGGGCGATTCTTTCGATGCGGCTCCTATTTAACCAAGAAATGTGTCACTGTTTGCACTATCGAGCGGCCCATCGACACATTTGGTCGGTTTGACAGCCCTTTTTGTGCGTTTTACACTCGCGATCGTTTCAAGATGAATAACCGGGATCGCAATCCCCGTGCCGAACGGAGAATCAGTGGGTGAAAAACGGTACATTTGGGCCGCGCCTGGCGACGTAAATGCCTTTTTTGGCTTGATGTTAGACAATATTGCTGGATTGGTGCTAGCGGTCGGGATGTTAGCCGGAATCTTTGGCTACCCTGTAGAATTTGCCCTTCGTTACATGGTTCCAGGAACCGCGATCGGGGTCCTTATCGGGGACATGCTTTTTTTTTGGTTGGCGTTTCGTTACGCCAAGCGAACAGGCAAGACTGATGTGACGGCAATGCCGTTGGGGCTGGACACCCCCAGCACGATCGGAGTCACAACGCTGGTGATCGGACCGGCGTTTCAGGCGGCGTTGGCAAAATTCACGGACCAAGGGTTAACCGGTGACGCGCTGCAAGCCGCGGCGGCGACCGAAGCTTGGCACATCGGGATTTGTGCCTTGTTGACGATGGGGCTGATCAAGCTCGCATTTTCATTTGGTTCGAAGTGGATTCAGAATGTGTTTCCCCGGGCGGGCTTGTTGGGTTCGCTGGCGGCCATTGCCTTGTGTCTGATCACGTTTACTCAGATGCCGAAGCTGGGTGCCAATCCCGTCGTCGGATTCGCTTCCTTGGCGATCGTCCTGGTTACGCTGATCGGGCGCGGGAAATTGCCGCTTCAAATTCCTGGAGCATTAGGCGCGGTTCTGGTCGGTTGTGGGATTTGGTATTTTATGATCTTGGCCGACGGTGCGTTGGGCACAAAGATGCTTCCACCGGAACCTAATGAATCGAAAGTTATTTGGTTCCCGGTTCAATGGTTGGAGGCGTTTCGTTTCCAGTGGTTGGGTGCGATGTCCTTGACGATAGGGTACATGCCGTACATCGTTCCGTTTGCGTTGGCGACGGTGATTGGAGGCATTGATTGTGCTGAAAGCGCGAAATCGGTAGGCGATGATTTCAATACCAATGCCGTGATTGGGGTCGAAGCGATTGCAACGATCCTGGCGGCGTGTTGCGGAGGCGTTGTTCAAACGACACCGTACATCGGCCACCCGGCTTACAAAGCGATGGGCGGACGGGCTGCGTATACATTGGCGACCGCGATTTTTGTCGCCGGTGCAGGCGTGATCGGCTATTTCGGACTCGTGTTGACTTGGATTCCTGAAGCGGCGGTGTTGCCGATTCTGGTTTTCATTGGGATCGAGATCACGGCGCAGAGTTTTCACGCGACTCCCAAACGTCATTATGCTGCCTTGGCGGTCGCCTGTGTTCCGGCGATGGCCAAATTAATCATGATTTACGTGGGCCAGTTTGTTGGTCCGGATTCGAGCGGGTTGCCAGAACGTTTGCAGGACTTGCTGCTACAGTTAAACGTGCTTGCCGGCGGTTTCATTATGACCAGCCTGATCTGGGCATCGGCAACCGCAAAGATTGTCGATCGTCAGTACTATAGCGCATCGATCTACTTTGCGTTTGGCGGCATGTTGGTTCTGTTCGGCGTTATGCACTCACCGTTGCCGGGTGACCAGATGTTTTTGCCATGGAATCTATCTGACGCTTCGATTTTCGATGGTGGCACGAGATGGATTGTCATGCAATACGCGGTGGCCTATCTGGTGATGGCGGTCGCCATGTTCATCTTAGGGAGTTTCGGGAATCAGCTCCCCATCGATACCGATGAAGCGTATGAGCAACTATCCAATTGAACGTTCAACGCAACTTCAATAGCGAGTGTATATGATGCCACAAACATTAGCCAAAAAAAGCATGCTGAGTTTTCCAGCATGCTTAACATTTTTGGCTGTAGGACGATCGAGGCAATCGAATTGAACTAGAAATCAAAGTTGAATTTCTGGGAAAGCTCTTTTCGGACTTTCGCGGACTCAGACTGAATTTGATTGACAATTTCCATCGCCGCTTTCTCGCCAGCCAGTCTCGCTTGTCCCGAAACGCGGGCTCGATTGCGGCTGTTATTGTAGTAATAGCCGGAACGATAGCGTCCGTAACCGTAACGATAGTATCCCGTTGTGGTGTAGCCACGGTCGGCATATCGCGATTGGGTTTGCACTTTTTGAATGTTTGTATCTAGCAAACGCATGCTAATTTCACGGAATGAATCGGCAACGTAGGTTCCGAACTCCAAGGCCCGTGGATCAACGTTGACGACCGAAAGATCGTCGATTTTTTTGGCGTATTTTTCAAACCATTTGGCATACGTCTTCAACGCTTGGGCTTCTTTGCCTTCCATGTCTTCGAGCAGATGTTGGATCGAATCAAAATACTGTTTCGTTCGTGTTTTGACATCGACCGTGTCATCACCATAGGGATCGTTGGATACAAAATCCGCAGCTATTGGGTGCTCAATTAAAATGCCAATCTGGCGTAGCCCTGCATTTGAAAGCGGACCGGAGAACATCATTTGGCTCCCAGAGATTTTGCTTTCCCATTCATTGATGTCATCGATCATCAAACCATTGTCAGTGAGGGCCGATACCAGAATCGCTTTACCGTTAGAATCCAGCGCTGAAGGTGGGCTTGAGAAATCAACTTTAATCGCTGCGTTAATCTTGTCCGTAATTGTGATCCCCAAAGTCGCACCTTTTAATTGTGCTACCGCCTGGCAAACCGCATCCAAATCGCTGTCTTTGCAAATACCAGCCCCGCCAATCCGTTCTTTGACGACATCAAAGCTAATGGAGTCTGAGAAATCAAATGCCACGATAATATGGGCATTCTTGTCGGCAAATTTAATCGCTTGCGACAGGTACGGTGAAGTGCGCGCCGACGCAGAAGATTTGCCTTTGCGCAGCCAACGTGCAGTGAGTTGTCGATTGGCCGGAACCATAGCGCCAAGCGTCCCGTCATCGATCTTAATTGCATAAGCATCGTTGGGTAAAACGACTGCATCGTGATCGGCGACTTTTTCCAATTTGCCACCGATACGTTCTGAGATCTTGACGATGTCGACTTGGTTGTCCGAGCGCTCGAAAATGGCAATTTGCCAAACGGGTTCGGCGAATTCGAAATCAACTTGGGAAGCCATCATAAACTGATCCACTGCCAACGGAATAAACGAAGCGCCCGATTTGAACTGGCGAATGTGTTCTGTCTTCCAGTTTTCTTGCTTTGCCAATGGACTGTTGAAAATCTCATTGGAACGAACCAGCACGATGGCGTTCGCAGAATCGGGGATCCATTTGGCGGTTGCTTCAAAATTTTGGGATTGAGAAAAGCTCAGGCTTGCCGGAATCACGGCCAAGACAACAGCTATTAGGGATACCTTGCGATGAATGTACATATTGCTCCTCATGGAATCATTTTTGCACCGGCCGTATCGGCGGTGTTGAAAAGTTGAAAAAAGAGCCCCGCAGCTCTGCCCAAATGCTATCCGAATTTTTAGCGTCAAGCCAGTTTTCAGATGGGTTCTGGTCAACAATTTGACTCGCTGGGCTCATTTTCTCGTTTTCTTAAACATTCGAGCGCGTGCCGGTTTCCAAGGGACCCAATTTATTATCCAATCGCGGATCTGAAACATTACGAGACGCCGTTTTCAAATTGATCAGGATGGAACAAAGCGACTCACAACCTGCTCGCCATTGGATCGTGACGGTCGGATCTTGGGTCACCGGTGTCGGGCTTTTGCTGTTGTCCGTCCAGTGTTTCGTTTACCCGGACGCAGCCAAAGGATATGGCGTGTTTCCGCTGGACGATAACGGGTACGCCTATCTGTTGGCTACGGGAATGCGAGATTTCGCACTCGGTTGCGTGACTTTGTATTTGTTGACGCATTTTCGGGCGAGTTTGGGACCGTACATGTTAATCCTGACCATCGTGCCGGTTTCCGACACGTTGATTGTCTTGAAGTACGGCGAGTCCAGTATAGGGTTGATACCTCACATTGTGGGGATCATTGGTCTGCTGGTTGTTTCCATCTTGGCTTTTCGAGAACAGGCTCAGACATAGCTATGGAAACAGGATTACGACAGAAAACGGTGTTAGTCACCGGAGGTAGCGGTGGCATTGGCCAAGCGATCGTTCGCACAATGATTGCCGAACACGCCAATGTCGTTGTTCACTACCACAATAACTCCAGCCAAGCCAATGCGCTGGTGGCATCGTTTGGTGAAGGGAGAAGTGTTTCGATCGGCGGGGACTTGGGGATTGAGCAAGACGTCGTGGAATTATTCGATCGCTCGGAAGCACAATTGGGGGCGATTGATATTTTGATTGCCAATGCCGGCAAATGGCCTGAACAAGATCTCCCAATCCATGAAATGCCCATCGACCGTTGGCATGAGACCTTGTCGGTGAATTTGACCAGTGTCTTTCTTTGCGTGCGAGAACATATGCGGCGTTGTGTTGCTAGGGGTCTACAAGATCCGGTTGTTGTCATTACCGGGTCGACGGCGGGAAAGTTTGGGGAGGCAGGTCATGCGGACTATGCAACGGCCAAGAGTGGTTTTATGGGTGGATTGATTCAATCTCTCAAAAATGAAATCACTCGAGTAGCCAAGTTGGGTCGTGTAAATGGAGTCTGTCCCGGTTGGACCATGACACCAATGGCCAGAAGCTTGGCTGCGGATGAAGAAGGTATGAAACGTGCATTGCAGACCATTGCTTTGCGAAAATTTGCGTCCGCCGAAGACATCGCCAACGCGGTGGTGTTTCTGGCGTCTAACCGCGTGGCGGGTCACATTACCGGACAAATTTTATTCGTTGACGGCGGTATGGAAGGTCGAGTGATCAACGAGCCGGGCGACATCGATTTGCACCAGGCAATTCCCAAGTGATCCAAGTTGCAGCGCGGTTGATTTGTTGACGCCGAAAGAACGAAATCATTTGCCCCGAAACAGGGATGAAGCGACTGAGCCGGCACCGATGAGTGCTACACCGAACAAACCGTATGCGACGTAAGAAAGATAAACGGATTGTTTGTTGTATCGATTGTCTTCGGTCTCTTTCCAATCGGGCAAACCATCTATCGTCATTTTGTCCCAGGCATCCCACAACAGTCCGGCCGGTAACGGCTCAATCTGTTGATTGCCAAACGCGATTTTTTCGGCAAGTCTCGATTCAGTCGATAGCGATTGCGCGTAGATCAATAACGCGATGCCGAGCAAACCCGCAGTGACAGCAACTAAGAGTCCACCAGAGAAAAGCCAAGAGCTGGTTTCGCTGAATGATCTTGTTTTTCGCCCGGTTGCGGTATCTCCGGCAGCGGTATTGGCGGTTGGCAGTTTTCGGATATCTCGCATGCCTGGCAGGCTAGTCGGATGGCCACAAAATGGGCAGTTTTGTGTGGTTCCAGCAAGTTTTTCAGAGATTTCAAAGCTCTTTTGGCATTGGTTGCAGCCGTATAGGTATTGTGGGGGCATTTCAAATTACTCGAGAACCAAATAGAAGTATTGGGGCTACGGTCTGCCAACGGCGTTTCGAAAATAAACCGATCTTTCGAATACGAATTCTAGCCAAAATTGATCATTGTTTGGATGCTGCTTCTCAAATGAAATAAGCATGTTCAATCGAATTGGTAAGCGGAACACGCGCTGGATTGGTAAACGACAAAATCGAAATTAACCGATAGAAATTAGCTGGACCGCGAAACCGGTGCATGTACAATTGTAGCACCGTGATCCCGTAGCTCCTGCTGATCAACTCAGCCAAAAAAACTTGGGTTTTATCGCCCAGAATTTCTTGAGTTCTCTCCCGAGCCATCGACATCACGGAGCAGGTTTCCTTTGAGACCAACCCATGATGGGTACCCAATATTGGGACACGTGAAAGATTCTGAAAATTAACGGATCCTGACAGTGCAGTAGGAGATCAGCAATCGGGATTGGATCCAGCAGATATTAGAAGTCAAAGTGTTTGATGTGCGTATGTATGTCTATCTTGGCTGTGTTTGCTCCTTCCAACACCTTGTTTTTGTTGTCGACTGAGATGTCACTGATTGGCTAATCGGAATCTTTTTCCAAATGTCTCATAGATCCGGGTAATTTTCAAAAAGGTGGTAGACTTCTTTTTGTGGTCACCGATTGCCGCAACCAGAGCCACCAATTTGTTTTCCGTCAATTTAATAAAAAAACTGCCGTAGGAGTGCGACTTTGTACGACGCATTACTTGAAGATTTTGAAGAAAAAACACGTACGAGAGTTTCCAGCCAACCCTTTGATGAGTCAGTAGTCTTAACAACGGATGACGCTCCGTCCGATCCAATCACTCCGGAAAATGAAAACTTAGATTCGGAGGATAGTAACAACGAAGAAATGTTGGCCGGTATTGACGAAACGGAGTCATGGTCAGACGACCCGGTGCGGATGTATTTGACTCAAATGGGCGAGATTCCGTTGTTGACGCGTCAACAGGAAATCTCGTTGGCCAAGAAAATTGAAGTAACGCGGCGGGAATTCCGAACCAAGTTGCTCGAATGTGATTACGTCATCCAGGCCGCATTCAAGACGTTGTTGCGAGTTTACCGTGGGGAATTGCCGTTTGATCGCACGGTCCAAGTATCGGTCACCGACCGCTTGGAAAAGGAACAGATTTTGGGTCGCATTCCTTATAACTTGCGAACTCTCAATGTTCTGCTCAAGCGCAACAAGCATGATTTCTTAACGGCGTTTTCGAAAACACGCTCAAAGTCCAAACGAAAAAAGGCTTGGCAAAATTTAGCTCGTCGTCGTCGTCGGGCCGTTCGCTTGATCGAAGAACTCGGATTGCGAACGCAACGCATTGAATCCATGATTCGGACGGTTGAAGATTTTAGCTCTCGAGTCGATGAGTTATTGCTAAAAATTGCCGAACACAAAAAAGCTCGCAAGCCCGAAGAAGAACGCCAGCCCTGGATGAACGAAATTCGCACCATCCTGATGGCGTGCCAAGAATCACCGACAAGTTTGCGTAACCGCGTCCGGTTCTTGAAGAAAATCTATTCACAATACCAACAAGCCAAGCGTGAATTGTCCGAAGGAAACTTGCGCTTGGTTGTTTCGATTGCCAAAAAGTATCGCAACCGAGGATTAAGCTTCTTGGATTTGATCCAAGAAGGAAACGCCGGCTTGATGCGTGCGGTAGACAAATTTGAATATCGTCGTGGATTTAAATTTTGTACGTATGCGACATGGTGGATTCGTCAGGCCATCACTCGAGCGGTTGCCGATCAAAGCCGAACCATTCGTATTCCGGTTCATATGGTCGAAACCATGTCTCGCGTTCGTACCGTTTCTCGCCAATTGCTGCAGGAGCTGGGCCGCGAACCAACACTGGAAGAAGTCGCCCGTCGCAGTGAAACGACCATCGAAGAAGCGCGCCGCGTATTGGCCATGAGTCGTTACCCGATCAGTTTGGATCGCCCTGTCGGCAACAGTGAAGACAGCCATTTTGGTGACTTGTTACCCGATGGCGAAGCGAAGAATCCATCCCTGGGCGCTTCTCAAGAAATGCTCCGCGGTCGTATCCAAACCGTCTTGAAGACTCTCAGCTATCGGGAACGCGAAATTATTAAACTGCGTTACGGGCTGGGTGATGGTTATAGCTATACACTAGAAGAAGTCGGACATATCTTCAAAGTGACCCGCGAACGTATTCGTCAAATTGAAGCCAAGGCCGTTCGCAAGCTACAGCAACCTAGCCGCAGCCAAGAGTTGGTTGGATTTTTGGACTAAGTTCCATTTTGTACTAAGTTCCATTGGCAAGACTATAAACACATCGGGCGGTCATTATTGATCGCCCTTTTTTCTTGAGTCTGTCGGAAGTTTCAGATCAAGAAATAGCCCATCGTGGGCGCCGGCAGACGTGGCTTCGTGCGAATGAAAAGTCGTTGAATAAATAATCTGTCGTCTGGTTCAGCCTCATCTTCGCAGCGGGCCAAACCGAACCCATTGATCCGACACGTATCCTTGCAGCACCGAACCGTAACCGGACGGCTGTTCAACGGCGTTTGCCTCTCGGTTTGCGTTTGCTGCCGACATCAAACAAAAGAAACCAGCGATCGCGACCAATTCCAGCAATAGGCTTCCCAGAACGGACGACGGTTTAGAACGCTTGGGCGATTTTCGCGTTGCTCTCTTTCCCATTCTTGATCCTCGTAAAAAATGAAGTTGCAGAAAACATACGTGCAAATCAAATACCAAGTTCGTCTTGGCTATGCGGATTGGCTTCTGCCGGTATTAACCGATCGGCTCAACCTATTGAAAGTCGTGGCGCGACTGTAGTTTACGAAATGCATCGACATTGCACTGGCATCCCAGTTTGGGCAATCAACGATCACAAAAATTCAGATCAATTCGACGTCCTTGGGATAAAAATGATGACAGCTAGCACTACTGGCGTCAATCAATCCCAATGCGGTTTCAACACTCAATTCAGGGTGATTCTCTGACCAAAAAAATTGAAAACGATGCGGCCCCGAAGTGAAGCAAATGAACGGTACATCAGATCGTCCTGGCTGGTACCCCGATGCAATAATGGTTTTGCCAAAATACCAAGTCGGAATACACGCTAAGGGGCCACACAGGCCTCCCAATGGCAATGCGAAGGTGTAGAACGTGATGCGGCGAAACGTATCGCGGATTCGCAATTCGTACAGCAAGCAGAGGCAACCCCACCAGTAACCGACGGTCAGAACACACACAATCGTCAGCAACAATAGGGACTGCGATTTGAACACGATTTTGAACGTTGAATAAACGGTGAGTTCCGCTTGAATCAAGATGGCCAACCCAATCAAATCGCCAATCGTAAATTTTATGGGATAACGCTTTGCCTGATCGACATGCAACGCGTCAAATAACGGACGAAAAGATAAACGACCGCAGATAATGGCAGAAAAGAAAACGCCAATGACAATGGCAAAAAACTCAAACATTCCCATGAGTTTACATCCAAAATTTCAAGCAGAATTGACATTAGCTTACCAATCCGGTTTCAACCTGCCAATGAAAAGGAGGGGCTTCGTGCGTTGCAGGTCTATCGTTCGAACTTGATCCCCAGTAGTAATCCACGGCAATTGCAAGGAAAATGGGAACGTGTCAGATCTACAAGAACAACGCGATGAGATAGCCCAACAGTATTTTGATCTGTTGCCGTTTGATCCCTACCCGGTCCAAGAGGAAGCGCTATTGGCCTGGTTTACGTCCGACCAAGGTACGTTGGTATGTGCGCCCACCGGTACCGGCAAGACTCTGATTGCCGAAGCCGCGATCTATGAAGCCCTCAAGCTCGACAAAAAAATCTATTACACGACGCCATTGATTGCATTGACCGATCAAAAATTCAACGAATTGCGTGAGTCGGTAAAGGGCTGGGGTTTTTCACCTGACGAAGTTGGCTTGGTAACCGGGAATCGTAAAGTCAATCCGGACGCAAAGGTGCTGGTAGTGGTGGCTGAGATTTTGTTGAACCGTCTATTGCAGCCAACGGCATTTGATTTCAACGAAGTTTGGGCGGTCGTGATGGACGAGTTTCATAGCTTTAATGACCCGGAAAGAGGAATCGTCTGGGAATTTGGTTTAAGCTTACTGCCATCAAAGGTTCGTACGATGTTGCTGAGCGCAACCGTTGGCAATTCGATGCATTTCAATGGTTGGTTGCGCGCCCGTCACAATCGAAACCTGCAGCTGGTCGAAAGTCACGAACGCAAAGTGCCTTTAAATTTTCGTTGGACCGAAGATCAACTATTGGACGAACTGGTTGAAGAAATGGTGCAAGGTGAAGGGGATCGGCGAATGACACCTGCATTGATTTTCTGTTTTAATCGTGAGCAATCTTGGACCATCGCCGAATTCTTGAAGGGCAAAAAGGTCGTCAATCCGGAGCAACAAAAAGCACTCTCTGCTCGGTTAAGTGAATACGATTGGTCGGAGGGTGCGGGGCCCAAGCTAAAACAAATCCTTCAGCGAGGTTTGGGGGTACACCACGCAGGTGTGTTACCGCGTTATCGACGGATCGTGGAGACGCTGTTTCAAGAGAAACTGCTTTCGTTCTGTGTTTGTACCGAAACCCTTGCTGCCGGAATTAACTTGCCTGCACGGAGCGTCGTCTTGCCGACTATTTTGAAAGGACCTCCTGGCAAAATGAAGGTCATTGAGCCCAGTTCAGCCCACCAGATGTTTGGTCGTGCCGGTCGTCCCCAGTACGATGATTGCGGCTACGTCTACGTATTGCCCCACGAAGATGACGTTAAGTTGCAGCGTTGGAAAAAAAAATACGATCAAATCCCCGAAGACTCGAAAGATCCAGGGCTGCGGAAGGCCAAAAAAGCACTCAAGAAAAAAATGCCAAAACGACGGGATGGCGTGCAATATTGGTCGCAACAACAATTTGAGAAATTGGTCGAATCACCACCTGCTGATTTGGCCAGCCGCGGCCCCTTACCCTGGCGAATGTTGGTGTATATGTTGGATCTATCCCCCGACGTCCAACCGATTCGAGAGTTGGTTGCGGGTCGTTTACTGGATGATAAAGCACAAACGCGCGCCCAAAAACAGCTCGACAAGATGCTGATGACGTTGTATCGCGGGGGCTACGTCAATCTGGAGCCCAAACCCAATTTGGGCGATATTGATTCAACGGATCAACCCGCCCAAACGCCTGAAACAGAGAATGAGGCTCAGCCAAAAACAGGATTGATGTTGGATTTGGGGCAGCGACAGCCCCCGAAAACGGCGCCGCTTACTTCTACAGCCGAACTCGACAAACGCGATGAAGCACCTACCGAAATTGTGAAGCCTGTCTACAAAGCAGAAGCGGCTGAGCCAACCGAGAAACTTGAAGACTTGTTGCTCTTAAAAGGTATACATCCTCTGTATGGTCTTTTTTTGATGAATCATCTTGGGATCGCCGATCGCACCGAACGAATCATGGCGATGGAAAGCTTGTTGGAGTTACCGCGGTCCTTGGGCAAAGCGGTGCGCATTCCAAAGCACGAAGACTTACCGCCTGGGCCATTGGCCACCGATCGACTTGATCCGCAATTGTTGAAACTAGGTTTGGCGTCAGCAGAAGAGTTGGGAGCTTTGCCTGCAGAAGATCAAGAAGAGGATCGCCGCGGTTGGTACGATGATGATTTCGTGCCAATCCTTACGTTACCCCACAAACTGCAACGTCTCTTTCAACACGATTTTCCGACGGTCGATGACTTGCGTGTTTGGCCTTGCTGGGTCGCGGGCGAAGTCTTGACTTACAATGGCGAATTCAACACGTACATCACAAGCAACAAACTGCAAAAACAAGAAGGCATGATTTTTCGACACTTGCTGCGCATGGTGTTGCTGTTAGACGAATTTGCCATGTTGTGCCCGCCGGATATTGACAAACAAGCATGGCAGGATGAATTGGCGGCGATCGCGGATCAATTAGAAGAGACTTGTCGACGGGCCGATTCGTATAGCACGGACCAATGGTTAGATGAATCGCGCGGCAAGGAGTAAACACATCGGCAAAAAAAAATCGCCGATCCGAATGGACCGACGATTGGTTTGAATTTCAAAATGTGTCGAAGAATAAAGATAATTAAATGATCCTTACGTTTTCAGCAACCGGACCTTTTGGTCCATCACCCTGAGTAAATTCAACTTTTTGGCCTTCTTGAAGCTCTTCGAAGCGACAACCGTCCAAACTTGACATGTGAAAAAACAAGTCCTTGTTTGATCCCGTGTCGATAAATCCGAAGCCTTTTTCCGCTAGCTTCTTGATCGTGCCTTCTGCCATCTCTACAACTTTCAAAAAATCTTTTTGCCGAGGTCAACTTGCGAACAGCAACAAGTAACCGTCGACCCTTTAAACGCCCAAGATTGTAGCAACATTGAAAAGGATTGCCACGAAATAATTCCATTAGGCAGCTTGACAGCAATAAAACGTGATAAATTTCGAGTGATTTTCGCCGTTATCAACGCCTAAGAACGGGAAAATCTCGATCTGCAGGTGCTTGGTGTTGATTTTTCGCCCTCCTTAATTGCTAAAATGGAGATCTATGAAAGCGATAGACTCAAAAACACTTGAATTGCTAAGGTGCCCCGTTACCAACAGCAAGCTGGCCCCAGCCGACCATGAAGTGGTGGACTGGATCAATCAACAAATTGGCGCAGGACAGTTATGCGACCAGTCGGGTGCCCCGGTCGGTTCGGCCATTGAAGGTGCCTTAGTCAATGACAATAAATCATTGGCAATGCCAATACGTTGTGGTGTGATTTCGCTTTCGACAAACCGCGCGATTTCCATAGAAAAGTTCTTTGCAAGAGAAGCATGAGCGAGAAGACGATATTCAAGAAAATTGTCGACGGAGAGATTCCCGCCGACATCGTTTTCGAAAATGAACATTGCTTGGCGTTTCGAGATATCGATCCACAGGCCCCGGTGCATATTTTGGTTATCCCCAAAAAAGAGGTGTTGAACGTTGCCAGCTTGACCGATGAAGACCAAGCATTGGCGGGACATTTGTTGATGACGGTTCGCGATGTGGCACGAAAACTAGAATTAGAAACCGATGGCTATCGTGTCATTGCCAATTGTGGCAAAGACGGTGGACAATCCGTTGACCATTTGCATTTTCATGTACTCGGTGGCCGTCCACTGAGTTGGCCGCCGGGATAAAAGATCGAGATCTTGCGAATCGTACGCGTCTGCTACTCGTTGAGCTGGCCTTTAATCGTCCGTTGCGTCTTGTCCCAAACTTCGCCCAACAGGTCGATGTATTCGTTGGGTTGGATCAACGTTGCCGGTGAGGCTTCCATTTCGAATAGCCAGCCACGCTCGTATTTATCCACATTGATTGTCGAGGGATCTTCCATTAAATCTTCGTTGAATCGAACCAGTTGACCTTGCACTGGAGCATACAGAGAACTTTCCGCTTTCTTACTTTCAATCGAACCGAACTCCTGACCTTCGTCCAAACCCGCTGGTGCGTCGATCAACCAATCGAGAAAATAAACGTCTTGTAGCAAACGCACCGCATACGCTGAAAACCCGAATCGAATGTGGTCGTCGCCCAATCGTTTGGCCCACATGTGATTTTTGGCGTAGAGTCGATCCGTTGGAAATTCAGCTTCGAATTCTCCCATCATGAACGTCAGGATTTCGCTCATCAGGTATACCGAATTCCCTGATGCTCGGCCTCGAAGAACGCCGGCAGCAAGCCGTCGGCGTGCAAAAGTCCTTTGCGGGTCAACTCAATTCGGTCGGGTCCTACGCTTAGCATCTCGTTGGCGGCATGGTCTTGAAACGCAAGCTGAAACTCGGTGGTGATGTCAACGTCAAACTTGTCTTTGAAATAACCGACGTCCAGATAACCTTTTTTCAAATTTAAGATCAATTCGCGGATCAAAGCTTGTTTGGCCGTCGGGCGATAAGCTCGACCTAGTGGCAATTCGCTCTTGTCTAATAGGTCACCAGTATATTCTTCCCATTTTGGTTTGTTCTGATAATGGACTCCACCAACGTGTCCGAAACTAGCGATTCCGGTAGCCAGTAAATCGGAACCTTGCCACAAATTATCGCGGTAACTGAAATTGACTTTGGAAGGGTCTTTCACGACAGTGTAAGCACTGCTGATGTGATATCCGGCATTCAAAAATTCATCAAACGCGTAATTCAACCAATCTCGTTTTGTTTGCCAGTCTGCGACTGGTGTAGCAATTTTGTTACCGAGAATATCGGCCGAGTACACGGTGTTAAAAGGCAATTCCATTTGATAAATAGTGACGGATTCAGGAGACATTTCGATCGTTTGACGAATGTTGTCTTTCCAGTTGTCCCAGGTCTCTCCAACCATACCGGAAATCAGATCAATATTGACGTTTGGAAAATCGGCGGCCTTAATCCAGTCCCAGGCTTGAAAAACT
The DNA here is from genome assembly GCA_965263475.1 of Mariniblastus sp. Lineage (GTDB taxonomy): Bacteria > Planctomycetota > Planctomycetia > Pirellulales > Pirellulaceae > Mariniblastus. Next base: position 2,668,207 of record OZ253677.1, on the reverse strand, counting down.
TGTTTCGACAAATGGGCGCGACCATTTTCTTCGAGGATCTTGTCAGTAAAATTCTCAACGCCCAAACTTAAACGAGTCACTCCCAATTCTTTCAACGTTTGGACCTTGTTTTCTTGCAACGTGCCCGGTTCACATTCGAACGTGACTTCTTCGGCATCGTCCCAATTGATATTCGCCCGTAATCGGTCGACCAGGGAAACCAACTGTTTAGAGCTTAAAAACGAAGGAGTCCCGCCACCGAAGTAAACAAACCGGAAAGGACGCCCGCCCATGACGGGCAATGTACTGACCAATTCAATCTCTCGCGATAGTGCCGAGACATACGTTTCAATTTCTTTGGCGTTTTTCTCCGTAAAGACTTTAAAGTAACAAAATTTACAGCGCTTGCGACAGAAGGGAATGTGCAAGTAAAGTCCCAATGGCGTATCGTCGCGCGGAGCTCGGTTTAACGCATCGTTTATCTCAGGCAAACGTTCCGATTTCCATACGGAAAAAGGAGGGTAGTTTGAAATGAAATAACTACCAACTTCGGTTTTTGTTGTTTCGGATGTCATCTATGTTTCGTTTTCAATTCTTGGCAACCGTTGTCGCATCACAATGCGTCGATCATCGAGAACCAGTTGCGGAAAGATCAGTTGAAATTCTATGGGATCGCATTGAGTTGGTGAGTTCAGATTAGTTGCCTCCCAAACAATAAACAACACCTCGGTCAGTCGCAATAACGAGCCGACCAAATCCGACCGCCGGCGACCCAACAAATCCACCATCTAACTGTTTTTGCCAAACAATTTTGCCTGTGGCTAGTTCCAGTTCATAAAAACGACCATCAGTGGAGCCCACAAACAGGCGATCGCCAACGATGACAGGTGAGGAATCGACGTTGGCTTTTAGCTCGGTCGACCAATTCTCTTTGCCGCTGACAGGATTTAAGGAGTACATCTTGCGGTCTCGCGCACCGAAAACAACATGATCGTCTGTCACGGCGGGGCTACAGCGCGTGGATACGCTTCCCGATGATCCGTAAAACGTCCATTTCGTTTTGGCCGTTTTCCAATTGATCGCAAAAAAACCAGATTGCTCGGTACCCACAAAGATATGGTCTCCATTGGCGGCTGGCGTTACTCCCGTTGGAGACTCAATCATCACGCTATCCACTTCTTCGCCGCTGTCCAAGTCGATGATGTGAAGGGCGCCGTCACATCCGGCGACAAACGCACGACCATCAACGACGGTAATGCTGCAGCGCACTTGATCGGCTGTTTCCAGTTTCCATTTTTGTTCGCCCGATTCCGCATTCAACGCATAGAGACACGCGTCGCGCGATCCAAACAAAACGAGATCCCGATGGAAATTCGCGCTGGAATCGATGGAGTCGTCGGCAGCAAACTCCCATTTCTTGTCTCCACTTTTGGCATCCAAACAATAAAACTTGCCGTCCATGTCACCTACGTAAAGTCTTCCTTCTTGGAAAGCCGGTGCACTGACGTAGCCAATCTCTGACTTAAACTCCCACCGGATTTTGCCGCTCGCCAAATCAAACGCAAACATGGTTCCGTCAGCATCGCCAACAAAAGCCCACTTCGATTCACCACCGACGACTACTGGCGTACCTTCAAATGCTCCATTCTTGACTTTGTGTTGCCAGATCACATCCAATTCTTCAGGCAATTTGGAGGTCGCGACACCTTGTGATTTTCCATTGCCTCGAAACAGTGGCCAATCGCCAGTCTCTGAAACATCGATAACCGTAGTGGCGGCTTTCGTCGTCGGTTTCTCGCTCACAGGTCCTGGATCCGCTAAGGATCCTTCGTTAGTGGCTTGGGATGCGGCAACGGAGCTGGTTTCGGCCATACGACCAGATTCACAACCCAAAAACGGCAACAACAAGAACCAGCCGGCTACAAACGCGACATTGTATCGAATCATTGAATCGAACATGATATCCCTGAACAAACAGACGCTTTACTCAGCGCTAATTATAGCGGCTGCAAAGTAAGCCGGTACTAACTTCTCAAATTGTTGTGGTCGCGATTACAATTCCTGCTGACGCGAGCCAATCTAGTTCGGAATTGAGTTTTGTCGTTTTCTCGAAATTACATAAAAGACAATTCCAAAAAACACGATGGCCACCAGCCCTAAAAAAAGAACACTAGTGATGATGAAGAAAAACGACAATCGATAACTAGATTCGGCTTTGGTCGAAGGGGCGATTTGAACGGCGGTGGTGACGTCCGGGGAAGTATCAGGTTGCGAAACGGCAACACGGTTTACAGGTTGGTCAGGGGTTATGTGCTTTGGTGTATCTCCGGCGGACCAATAAATCGACAACAAAATGATCCCCAATCCCAAGACGACGATCACGGACCACAATAAAGAAAAAAAGGCAGCCTTGACCCAAGGATTGGTCGCGGCGGACGCGGCCAATCGCTGTTCATTGGATTTGCGAAAAATTTTGTGGCACAGGGGGTTGTCAATAACGGCCAACGTCCAAACGGCCAATGGAAAAGTGATCACCGCCAAAGGATGGATCGGGGCACAAGCCAATATTGAAAGCAACATGGCCAACGAGAAGTTTCTTCGTTGGCTAAGTAACCGCCAATTGGACAACAAAACTAATGCAAACAACCATGAGATCAAAGCCGTCCAGAATGTTTCCGTAACGCCATCAAGCCACAGGACTTCTCCCATCTGATGTTGAATTTCTGCGAAAACCGCATTCACGGGTCGGTTACTAACATCGCTCCAATACAAATAAGAAACAAAGAATGCCAAAAACAGATGCATCAAGCCCGTTAACAGCATGCCCAACTGGGGAAATCGGATGGCTTCATCAAAGGCATCAATTTCGTGATCTGATAGCGCAGTGGAATGGTGTTCCGATTGCTTCACAGGTATCGTGGGCACGTTAAACGCCGGAGAAAATGATTGATTGTTGGGTATCAACTCGTTCATGCGTTGGATAAATTGATTGACCGTTTCCAAGTCTGTTTTTTCAGTGTAAAGATTCAACTTTCCCCGCTTGGCACTTGGAAGTTCGTTGTAAGCGGACATCGTTGCCGCTTGCACAGCAACCGTATCTCGGAAAAAGCCAGTTTTAAATGTCACTGATGCCAAATCTGAAATTGGAATCTCTATCGTCGTGGCCGACGTCTTCGTGACACCGAAACCGTCCTGAACCTCGTATTCGATTTCTAATGCGTTGGGTTCGCGGATTCGGGCAATCCCATAGCAAGTGGCCATGCCGCCCCAAACATCGTCAGATTTAAAGGGCAGGGCAGGTACGGTCGAAACGGCTTCTACCGGGGGCTGACCAGGTGGTTCTTGCGCTGCGACTCGTTCCATTTGCTCACGAGCGACCTGCGCTGCGGCAACTGCCGTTTTGATTTGACTGGCCTGCTGATACCGCTGGTCGGGTTCTTTCTCCAGCGTTTTCAAAACGACATCATCCAGGCGTTTGTTGATTTCGGCTTTGGCGCTAGGCACGGCAAATCGCCCGATCGGCAGTTCACCGGTCAACAATTCGTAAAAGACGACACCCAAGGAATACAGATCCGCCCGATGATCGACTTGTTCGGGCTTTTCAATCTGCTCTGGCGCCATGTATTTCAATGTACCCATGACTTGTCGTGTATTCGTCAAGGTGAAATCGCGTTCTGAGGGTTCCAACAGCTTGGCCAGCCCAAAATCAGCGATTTTTACGACACCCTGTTGGTTGACCAAGATGTTTTCAGGTTTGACGTCCCGATGGACAATACCCTGGTCGTGAGCGTATTGGAGTGCGTCACAAATTTGACTGATGACCGCCAGGGCCTCCGAAGGTGAGAATCGGGTCGATTCGATTGAATCTCGTAAGTTCACGCCATCGACGAATTCCATAACCAGGTAATGCATCGAGTCGGTTTCGCCGAAATCATAGACCGTGACGATATGAGGATGAGTCAATTTTGCCAGCGTTCTGGCCTCCCGCATGAATCGCTCTGCGAATTCTGGGTGGATGTCTAGCTGCGGCGACAGAATTTTTAACGCGACCGTACGATCCAGATTCGTCTGGCGGGCTCGATATACGGCCCCCATACCGCCTTGGCCGATCAGATACTCAATTTCCAGATTTGGAAACTTGCCGACCAGTTGTTCAACACTGGGGATTGCAAACGAAGTTGATGGTCCGGATCTTTCGTTTTGGTCGCGAGTCGCTTCGTGGACACCTAACCCCAACATGCAAACAGGACAGGTGCCGCCGGGAGTATTCGTTGGAATCCGTTTTCCGCAGGTGCTACAAATTCGTTCGGCCGTCATCAGGTATCTCGCACTTTTCGTATCTCAATGTCTATTTTCATTTAAACGAAGAGTCAGAAAAGGTTACACGAGAATTTCAAAAAAATTGAATTCACCAAACAATGCCCAAAACAACGTTGAAATCGCGTTTTTTGCGAGTTTGCATGGTTCGAAACGACCGAAATGCAAAAAAAAGATGCCGCCTGATCGCGTCATGAATCAGACGGCACCTTTTAAAGGCTGTTTCGTAAAATTGATTCTTATCGATATTGTGTCGGTGGTTTCGCGTAGCTTGAACTAACACCGCGCTGCATTGCCGTGCTTGGATTCATGCGCGCTGTACGGCTCGAAGTCGGCTGGGGCGGAGCAGCAATTCGCGTCGCCGTCGGTGAACTTGAAGATGAATTACAGGTCGCACATCCGGACCCTCCGTTGCCGGCCGCTACCGATCCGTCGCATCCGCAGTGGCTCGTCACATGGCCAGGAGAACCTAGGAAATTACAGCCGCAAGCGTCAAACGTGTTGCCGCAACCTTCACAAAATCGTTTGCCGTAAAGTGAACCAAGCTTCCCAAACAAAAATTGACCAGGCTGCCATTGCCAGCAAAATGGTCGACATGGAACAGCGCCACCGACAAATTGATCATCGCAACATGGATCGCACGCGTCAGGAGGTGTGCTTCGCCATTCTCCGTAGTAAACTTCTCCGCAGCCAGTGCCACAAACAAGAGATTTTCTCATTTGAGTCAAATGGTGAATTGGACCATACGCCATCGGTGGTCCGCCAACACCCACGCCTTCACAGTCGTTGCAACCGGTTGTGCATTCGCCGATTCCTCCTCCGCCGCAGGCACCATAAGGGCCACAGCAGCAGCCGCTCATCATGAACGCGGCCAAAGAAACAGTGATTAGTGACAAATACTTGTACATCGACATTCCGTAACCCCCCGGTAACGATCATTGCCAACGCGCGGAACGCCTTGGCTTGTTCTAAAATGAAATATCGTCACGTCGTCTTGCCGTAATCAGAAAAACCGCTCCAATTGCCAAAGTTTATCGTGAGTGCTATCACATGATGTCACAAACATCCCGAGTAAAGAGAAATGAAGTGGCCGAAACTAATTGTGCCGACGTCCGGGTTGGTTTCCATTTGTCTGCTAGCTGGGTGCAGCGATTCGATTCATAGTCCGTTGGTCGGCACTTGGCAAATCGCCACAGCGGAATTTGTGTCCCAAGATGTCGCTGCAGACGACACGTCCGAATCAAACATGACCGTTGAGTTTTTGGCGACCGGTAAACTGATTACTAAAACCCAGATGGGAAAGATCGACTCTTTGAAGGAAGGAACTTGGAAAGTCCGTCGTGCCGATGATTCCGAAATTGAACTCCAATGCACGCTTCAAATGCAAACAACGCAACATGTCGTCAGATGGGTCGACAAAGACACCATTCGTTGGGTGCCCCCAAATATGGCGGGGACGACCAGTAAATTGACTTTCCAACGAAAAAAATAACGTTCAAGGTTTCGCCAGATCGATTTCGCGCGCCGGCCATCGGCCATGAAACGCTGAATAGCCAATCGATATCGTTTTGATTCGAATGGCGTTGGCTGGACTAAACTTGATGATGCCTTGATCGGATTCATTGAGCGGGATTTTCCAAATGTAAACCCGATAAGCGGCAAAAGAGTTCACGAAATGAAATCCAAGATTGTCATTACCTGCGCTGATGAAAGATTTCATCGACCAATTTCCCGCATTGATTTTTTGCTGCATTTTTTGTTCGATCTGATCGAACATTTCTTTCTCGGTCAATGTTTTCGAAAGAAAGCAGTACTCATGGTCCTGATTGTATGCGTCTTGCCCATCGAAGCCGCCTCCGCCGCCTGATGACAATTCAGCATTGGGATCCAACTCTTGCAACCACGCAAGGATTTCGTTTCCGTCTAGACCAAACTTTGTGACCGGGTTAGAAGAAATGGGGACCATCGCCAACACATAGGGGATGGCAAGCGCGATAACCAATATCCAAAGCAACATCGATTGGATGGTCCATTGCTGAGGTTGCCTGTTCGATCCTTGACGTATTTCGGTAGCGCTCATTCGTTGACCTGTTGATTGATCGACCTTTGGTTATTCTTCAATCCATTGAATCGGTTTCGCAATCGAAGGATGATGCGTGGTAAAGTCGAAACCTAACAGTCTCGCAACGGTCGCAGCAATCTGTGCTTGAGTACCGACGGTATCGGATCGAAACCCCAAACCCTTGATGCCTGGCCCAACCATGGCGATCCAGATTTTATCAGATCCGGGCCATTCGTCGTTGTGATTTTTCCAGCCTTCGCGGCCATCGCCGCGACCGTGATCGGTAGACAGAACCAGTGCAGTTTTATTTTTGTAAGTTTCAATGGTCTGAATCAACTGCCACAATTCATGAATCAGTCGATCGTTCATTTTCGCAGAATCCAGATACAAATCGTACCGACCTTCGTGCGCCCAATCGTCGGTTTCACCTAGCGCAACGTACAAGACACGTGGCTTTTTAATTTTGATGTACTCGTACGCGCCCCGAAAGGTAAAAGCGTCATAGCGAACGTTGTCCCAGAAATGAGGCAAATTCCGATGGATTTCAGCGTAGGCGGATCCTATCGATTCGTTTTCAAAAAAATCAAGCGGTCGCCAACCTGCATTAACGTAAACACCACTTCGTTTATCGTTGATGATGTAAGGAAAAACGTCCCAAGAACAAAATGCTGCGACCCGACCTTGAAATCCAGGTTTGCGATTCAACCATTCCAAAACCGTCGTGTTGCGATTGTAGTTTTTGTCATTTGAATCAATTTTGGGGTCTGCGAATCCACACAGCAATTCATTGTAACCCGGGTAAGAGAAAAGTTGTGTGTTGGAGACGGTCACCTTTGACTGGTGATCGGGTGAACCAAAAATCTGACCCTCTTGACCAAACCGTTTCCAAAAATGAGGCATGAGCAACTCGCGTCTCTGTTTCGGGTCTTCATGCCAATATTTGTTCCGCGTGGACTCGAGGTTTTTGACTTTGCCAGACTCTTTGTCGATCAAACGCTTCTCTGCCCCGTAGAACAATTCTTGCCAACGAAGCCCATCCATGGTGATAAGCAGCACATTTTCAATGTCCTGTCCAAACGAAGCACTTGGCAGACCGGAGGAAAGCAAGACGAGTAATAACAAGTAGCGAATCAGATAATGAGAGATCATGTTTGTTTCGATTGCGTTTTTGTTTTAGACCGGGTGAGACGTCTTTGCACTGAAAATGCAGATTCGGGCCATGCACAATTGTTTATAACATCAAACTCGACCGCGATGGGGTCGCGCGAATTATCAGGCAAATTGCGCATTGCGTCGTGCTAGTTCAAGATGTGAGTTTGTCCATCTTGGAACCTGACAAAAATGAGATTATCTTTGTCGATGCAGCCAAAACCGTTGCGCAATGTTATAACCACGGCATGATGGACGAAGACAAATTTGACGTCGCAGTTGTTGGGGCAGGGATACTTGGACTTGCCCATGCGCTGGCTGCCCTAGAGAACGGCAATCGCGTGGTGCTTTTTGAACGCGATAATCAAGCCATGGGCGCGTCAATCCGAAATTTCGGGATGGTATGGCCAATCGGGCAACCCACCGGCCAATGGTATGACTGGGCATCCATCAGTCGCGAACGCTGGTTGCGCCTGAGCGACGAAGCCGGGATCTGGGTGAATCCCTGCGGCAGTTTACATATCGCCCGCCGTGCCGATGAATGGGCCGTATTGGAGGAATTTGTCGAGTTGTCGGAATATCCGTTGGAGTTATTCAATGCAGATCAGACATTGACCAAGACGGATGCCGTTAATCCCGACGGACTATTGGGTGCCATGTGGAGCCCCACCGAACTATGTGTCAATCCGCGACAGGCCATTCCTGGGATTACCAATTGGCTAATGGAGCAAAAGCAATTGGTCGGACATTTCGGCACGACCGTCGTTGAGGTATCCGACGAGAATCAGATCACAACTTCCGTCGGCCAAACGTACACTGCAGACCGAGTCGTCGTTTGTAGCGGCGCGGATTTCGAAACCTTGTTTCCCGCTGAGTATCGAATTGCGGGCCTGAGAAAGTGCAAGCTTCAGATGTTATCCACCGTTCCACAGAACTCGGGTTGGAAGTTAGGACCCCATATCGCCGGAGGCTTGACGTTGCGACATTATCAATCTTTCCAGGATTGCCCTTCGCTTGGATTGGTGCGCCAACGTGTGGCTCACGAACAGCCGGAACTTGATCGCTATGGCATCCATGTGATGGCGGCGATGAACAATCTCGATGAAGTGGTCATCGGAGACTCTCACGTCTACGATCAAGACATTTCGCCATTTGATTCCAATGAAATTGACGAAATGATTCTAGCTGAGATCCAGAAATTGATTCGTATTCCCAACCTTGCGATTCGAAAACGTTGGCATGGAATTTATGCCAAACATCCCGACAAACCCATTGTCAAATTACAACCTCATAAAGATTGCCAGGTGGTTACCGCTCCTGGGGGAGCGGGTATGACGTTGTCATTTGGGATTGCAGAGCAGACATTCAAAGATTGGACATGATCAAATGAAAAAACAAGTTCGCGCTGTCGTGCTCGACTGGGCAGGAACGATGATCGATTATGGCAGTTTGGCTCCGGCCAAGGTGTTTCAGAAAGTTTTCGCCGATGCAGGTGTCCAGATCAGTATTGCCGAGGCCCGTGAACCCATGGGGATGGCAAAGCGAGAACATATTCAGGCTATTATGGCCAACGCCGATTTGGCTAAGCGCTGGCAACAAGCGACCGGGGCCGCTGCCAATGAAGCGGACATCGATCGCCTCTACGAGAATTTTTTGCCTTTGCAATCGGAGGTGATATCGCAGTATTGCGATTTGATTCCTGGAGCGATTGAGACGTTTCATTGGTGTCAAGATCACGATATCCGGGTCGCGTCGACCACCGGTTACACGCGATCCATTATGGATGTCGTCACAAGAATCGCAGCCGACAAAGGGTACTCTCCGGAAGTCGTGTTGTGTGCGGATGATGCCGAATTTGGTCGTCCCGCACCTTGGTTGATTTTCGAATGCGCGCGTCGGTTCAATGTCTACCCAATGGATTCGATCGTCAAGGTGGATGACACCGTCGTGGGTATTGAAGCGGGGGTCAACGCCGGCGCTTGGAGTGTTGGCGTGGCGTTGTCTGGTAATTTGATGGGACGCACCGAACAAGAACTAAGCGACCTGGAACCCGCCGAGCTCTTGCGTTTGAAAAATGAGTCGACACGTGTACTCAAAGCGGCCGGGGCCCATTTCGTAATCGACTCGATCGCGGATCTACCGCAGGTCATCGGGGAAATCAATAGTCGCTGGTGCAAACAAGAGCCGGCAGAAATTTCGGCATAGAATACACCAGAAAAGGTGCGGATCGAGCGCCAACCGAATGTGGCGCTCCAGATCCAAAAATGCTGTTACCGAAGCACAATCGCTTTCTATAACTCGGTAACGATTTCTCCATTGTCACGTGTTCCCAATCCGCTGAGGATCAGGCCATCAATGCTGTCGCCAACGAACCGGACCGATGCGTCACCAGAACAGAAGTTGGCGCCGCCCGGGTGGTTGCTGCCGAAACTGACTTCATAGGCTGCCCACCGAATTGATTCTTCGCCCGAACCATTCAAGACGAACGGGCTGGGAAAATCAGGCCCGGGTCGCGGGAAGTTAATGGCAACCGCCGTCGAGCCACCGCATTCCGACCAATCCGTTCCTTCCCAGTTATCCATGTCGTCACCCCCCATGGCCCAGTGGTCTTTTTTGCCCGTGTTCAAAGTTTCGCGATTGGAAGCAATCGCGGCCAGTTGCGGGTCGGATTCAGCTTCACCAATCATCAAAGTGTTAGATAGTCCGTCGTGAACATCGGCAAGACGAATTTCGCTGGCGAAGCCACCGTTGGTAATCTGGTTTTCGGCACCAATCCCATCCGGTCGGGTCAAGAACATGCCGTCGAGTTGACTGAAGTGCAAAGTCGTGTTGCCATTGCCCCAAGTTCCAATGGTCTGACCTCCGCCACCCCAAGATGGCTTCCAGTCATTGGGCTGAATGCCGGTTACGACCGCTAGGTAGTTCCCGGGGACGCGAGCCGCCACAAACCAAGGCGGGCTCCATGTCGAACCGTCAAAGATTTTTTCAGGCACCGCTGTAGACGGACAACGCAAGAACTCAGGCGGGTTTTCACACGAAGCGACGTGTCGTTCAACCGCGTCAGGTGAATTGATATCGGCATCGGCAATGGCCACCGAACGGGCCCAATTCACACCGCCCCATGACAATCGGTCATGAAGGTTCTCTTGTTCGATAAATGGCAAAATGAATGATGTCCAGTGACCACCTGCTCCGGCTTCGCCAAGCATTGGTAAATGCTCGCTATTTGCGTCAGCAAACAAGTGCACAGCTAAACCGATTTGACGACAGTTGTTGCTGCAGGCGGTTCGTCGAGCCGCGTCTCGAACACTTTGAACCGCCGGTAACAACATGCCGATCAAAATACCAATGATCGCAATGACGACCAGCAGCTCTACCAAAGTAAAACCTTTGGATTTGTTCATCGTTAGTACTCCGAAATTTTTTGATACGAATAAGGAATTAGTTAATTGGGATATCAAAATTAAATTCGTTGTCCGTTCGTTTGATGTAAAACTCCACTGGGCTACCTTGCCGATCGTTATAGGGCGGGGGGACTAAGTCCCTGATTTCCTCCATGGATCCTTCGTTCTTGTCATCCGATAGCCCTGAGGATTTGCCCGATTCGGACACCGGATAAGTAAACGACACTCGGTAGTTTCCAGTTGCTAACCCGTTTCCGGCCGTAGATCGTAACGTCAATTTGCCGGTTGCATCGGTTTCGCCGACACCCAAATTGAACTCGTTGACTTTCTCACCGATGGGGTCGAAATAAACGATCAGCCGCTCTTTCGGTTCCCCTCCGAGCGTTACATTTCCGGTCAACGAAAATAATGGAGGGTCACCACAACCTGCGCAAACAAGACAGATCAGAACAATCGCGATTTTGGAAGCAATGACGGTTTTCAACTCACACCTCTTCAATACAAACACGAAAGCAGACGGTACTCGATAAACCCTTAACAACGAATTACGAAACGATGAATAATCGATGAATGCGCGAATTGGATGAGACCCTTTCCTGTATGTCATGATGAAATACGCACCAACACTGACGATTTGCATAAATTGTTATCGTTTCATTACGATCCGCTGTTGGCCGGCGGAGAAAGGATATACAACCTGTTGCTTCGTTTTTTTGAGCTTGAACATTTATGACCACCGCAAACACGGATTACCTGAACCCTCAAATTCCAGCCGGCATGTCAATGATCGAGATGCCGATTCGTCAAGCGACCAAAGAATCGCTTGAGGGGTTTGGCTCGCTGGTTGAAAAGCGCTCCTACGAGCAATTTCCTATCGAGATCGTTCGATGGCCGGCGACGGGTTGGCGAAAGGTGGATACGGATTCAGGTGACGAGGCCGGAACGACTCAGGGCGTATTCGAGAGCTATTGGCAGGGTGATGTTTTGTATGGCCGCAACGAAGCGGTTGATGGGCATTACGTTATCGGTTATTCAACCGATCCCACACAGGCGGACGAAGGACATGAAAATCCTCCAGATGCGGTTTGCCTATGGCACGCGAACTATCATCCCGATGGTGGTCAGCTCTTCTTTCCACTGGAGGAAAAACCATTCGTTGTTCCCTTGGCGTTGCCGGGGGATGATGTGTCTCCAGAAGATTTTGTTTGTTTTGCGTTTGATGGTACTCGAGGGCTGTACATCCATCCCAACGTCTGGCACGAAGGTGTTTTCACGCGTGCTGGACGGCAACGATTTTTTGATCGACAGGGGGCCGTACACGCTCGTGTTTCGGTAAATTTTCCCGAAGAGTTTCAATGCCTGATGCGCGCTGACCTGACCCAGGTTTGACGAGGGGCTGTTATTTTTCAATCGCAGATTGAAAACAGCCAAAGTGCGCTGCAATACCGAAAAAAGAATGGCCGGCTTGTACCGGCCATTCTCCATCATCCATTAACCGCCGGTTAACAAGTTCACAAAAGGTGCTACATCAAGTAGGTCGACTGTGCCGTCCATGTTAATGTCAGCTTTGGTGACGAATGTACCCGTGAGTACAAGGTCGACGAATGGTTGTACGTCCAAAAGACTTACCTCTCCATCGCAGTTAACGTCACCCAGAACGAACTTGGCGGCATCCGCTTCGACCAATACATTGTCGAATGCAAACCACCAGTTGTTGTCGGCACACAAGTATCCGAATTGCAGGATCAATGTGTTTGCGGCATCGGCTGGGAAGTCCTGGCCCGCTTTGAAGACGGCCAAGTTTGCTAGGACGTCGCCGTTTTGCGCAATAATGTCATTGCCCATTTTGTCTTGGCCAAGAACGGTCATGTTGTCTAATTCCAACAATCGCGTAAACGTTGCTCCACCGTCGAGCGAAACTTCGACGACGCCCTGTTGCGCGTTCTCAACTCGAAATTCGTATTCAAATTGGATGCATAGTGTCGTGCTGTCAAATGCGCTCAAGTCGTAGGTGCGACGGGCGTAGGTGTTCAAAGCCTTGTCAGGAGCACCGTCAGTCATGTCGAAGTTGGAATCGTAGTCATAAAATGCGTCGCCATCAGCAACCATAGCCGTGTTAAATGGATCAACGATGTTGAACAATGTGCGACCTTGACCGCCTTGTTCCGATTCCCATGAGGCAACGTCCATAGCCGCCCAACCATCATAGCCGCCTTCGAACGAGAAGCCGAGGTTGGCAGAATTGTCGACAACCCAATTTGGAATATCGCGCGTCCAGTCAGTTTCCATTCCGTCGCCTAGGATTCCAGGTACCATTTCTGTGTTGTCGATCACCCATTCCAACGCCGTTCCTGTTCGAATGTCGTTGGTCCAGTCTGTTCCGTCGCCATCGCCGGCTTCAACAAAAGGCTCCAACGGTAATCCTTCAAAATCTTCAAACTCATTGAAACCATCGCCCGTTGTCACGCGAATATCATCGAACGCGAACCACCAGTCGTTGCCCGACTCGATCATTCCAAAACGAAGGATCATTTCAGAGGAAGTTGCATTGAATTCAACCCCAGCGTTATAAGTCCCTTGGCCATCCGTCCCGCTTGTTCCGCCATTGCTGTCGGCGTAGTTTCCGTCACCGAGCGTTGCCGTGTCGAAACGCTCAAGCAACTGCCAAGTTGTGCCGCCGTCAAAAGAAACTTCGATCGTTCCGACTTGAGAATCTTCGGCACGGAATTCGTAAACCATATCGATCTGGACCGAGCTGAAATCGAAACCAGTTAGATCGTAGGTACGGCTGACGAAAGAGTTGTAACCAGTGCCGATGGTGCCTGCGGTAAAGTCGTCCCAGGCGTCTGGGTCGGCAATCATGGCCGTGTTGTTGGTTGTGGTTCCCAAACAACCACAGGTGTCTCGCCCTTGATCGCCCTGTTCGGCAAACCAAGAATCGACATCCATCGCAGTCCAGCCGAAATAGGCAGGTTCCGATGTGGTACCCGAAGCTACCGTGAATGGTACAAGCGTTGTGTTTTCAAAATCATCAAAGGCGACCTCGTCTGCGATCGAACGATTGTTGCATACGCACATGCAAACAACGATCACCGCAGGCAAAGCGAGTCGAAATACTCGATTCATTATTTCTCCAATCAAAGAAAGACTATCTGGGGTTTAAAAATGGGGCGTTGCCCTACGCTTTCGGATTGACGAATTGAGATGGTTGTTCGTTACCGAAACGCGACGATGGGATATTCCAAGTACAGGAACAACAACGCCAGGCCTTCCGATGGAGCTGGAATCATGCGATGGCTTTGCAGCGATTGATTACACATGCATATCCGGCTTCATCACAAATGCGCCAAAAAGTTAGACTGAAAATGTGAAGAAAATTGTTCTGGACAATGAAGACAAAGTTAACCGATTGCGGAGGAACGATCATACATTAAGAAATGTTTTAGATTCGCAACAAGAGCGTCGCGTTTTGCAACAATTGAGCAGTAGGATTACGCAATTGATCAATCTGGTTTGTCCAATTAATAAAACGCGACGGCAAAATTTTTTTGAATTCGCCGTAATAATGATCACTTCGTGCTGGACGTTAATTTGAAGTGAAGAAATTGCGCACTTCGACGGTGGCTATTTGCGAACCAGGGACTGGCGTTTTTCCAGGACTGACCGGCACTGCGGCAGGAATTGCTCGATCTCCAAATCGATATTTTCGGGGTCTTTCGCGGCATCGTCCCATTTCCGCAGCCGCACCGCAGCTTCAAAAAATTCATTGCTTTCAAATTCACGCAGCTCTTCGTCCGACATTTCTCCGCCCTGATCCAAATAGCTTTTGTGCGATGTAGGCGATAGCGTGTCAATGTAACGGGGTTCGGTTGTGCATAGATATCGTTTCGCGGCCACGTGAAGCCGAACTGGTTCAGCGACTTCATCACCGAAGTGAACGTACAGGAATTCATAACCCAATGCTTCGTGATCGTCATTCAGATCTTGATCGCAGCTGGCTGGTAGGTCTTGCTTTCCAACAATGTGACCAATATCGTGCAACAGTGCTGCCGCGACCATCGTCTCAGAGCCGTCCTCTTTGGCTGCAAATTCCGCACATTGCAACGCGTGCTGAAGTTGGGTTACGTGCTCGTCAGCGTATTTTTCGCCACCACGGCAATTGAAAACTTCGACAATTTTGTTCAGGATAAATTCCATTGTTTTGGCCTTCAGCTATTCCATCGGAAAAACATAGAATGAAAGACATTATCGCCAAAGTCAATGATCAACTGCGTTTTCAAAGCGCTGTTTCGCGCAGTTGAATTTTGGAATCGGCAGCCTTGGCAGAGCCGGCACCTCGGAACTGCATTGGTGTCACGCCGAATTCGCGTTTAAATGCGCGCATTAGAACTTCCGGATAGGCAAACCCAGTGCGATGTGCGATCACCGAAATCGTCAAATTGGTGGTCCTCAACAACCTTGCAACCGCTTGCAATTGGATGCGGCGAATAAAGGCTGCGGGCGAACAGCTCAACTCATCTTTGAATCGAGTTTCCAGGCCGCGACGCGAGATCCCGGTGTGGCTCAATAAATCTTTAACGGTGATTCCCGTTTTCGCGTTTTCATAAATGAATTTTACAGCTTGATCAAGAATCGGGTCTTTCACAGACGAAGCCTCAGTCGATCGCCGCTGCACGATGGATATGGGAGGGATCTGGATCGGCGGATCTGGTGCTTTTTCGCCTTTGATCAGCTGGTGCAATAACTTGGCCGCGTTAAACCCGACGCGCCAGGGGTCTTGATCAATGTTGGAAATTGGGACGGGTGCCAATGCTGACCACAACGGATCATGCTCAATGCACAGGGCAGCGACAGAGTTTGGGACTTCGAGCCCATTGGCAATGCAATTGCTGACGACTTTCTGACCCACAATGCTATCCCAAACGACTAACGCCACGGGTTTTGGCATGCTTTGGATCCATTCGCTCAATTTTTCGGCATTGATCCCGTGGTCTTGTTGTGCGTCGGCAGACAATTCGTAATTGTGAAGGACATGGCCATGTTGTTGTAATTCTCGTTGAAGAGTTTCTTGAATGAGATTGGAGTAGTTTCGCCATGGTGGGAAACCGATATAGCCATAATTTTCATATTGTTTTTCGATCAAAAACCGGGCTGCCATCACCGCGCAGGCTCTTTGGTCGGAGCAAACGCGAGGAATTTTATTAGTCGTGCTGTCGAGCCAAGAGATGTTGACCGCCGGTACATTCTTGCCCAACACCGCGGCTTCAAGTTCATCACTGGTCGCGCGACAAATAACTCCATCTCCGTCCCAATCTTCCGGAAGAAAAACCTCTCCATTGATGTCCGCCGGAGGAACGGTAAAGTTCCAGCCGCCGGCATCCTCGGAGTACTGGGAAGCGCCCATTAAGACATTTCGATGCCAATCCGCGTCAGTTTTGACCAGCAACGCAACTTCAAGGGGTCGGACCATGGCTAACTTTCGGTGCTACGAGCATTGTTTTTCCAGCGCGAAAAAAATAGTAAAAACGAGCTAACTTCTGATCTCGTTTGAATCGGTGTGCCGCCAGTATTTAATCGTCAATTTGGCGAGTTTGATTAATATATTCGATCCGTTGACGAAAGCTGAAAGATGAAGAAAACTGTAAATAGTATTAACGCGTTATTAAACTCTTGGGCCAGCAGCAGATGTCAAAAGAAGATGTTCCAGCAAATGAGGAATTTCGCATTGCTCCGAATGTGTTGTTCAAGAGTTTCTTAGTTGTCGCGGGTGCGTACGTTGCCAATATTGTATTGTTGTTCGCAATTGCCAACGTCGCGTTTCCGGATTCGATGCGCATCATCATGGGCGAACCTGAAGCGTTCAGTAAGATTTTGGCGGAAGATCCGACGCGCGTTTTTCCCCCGTCGATGTTTTGGGTTTTGGTCGGTTCGTCGGTCGTCAGTTGTTTCGGTTTGGGATACGCCGTGGTTGCGTTTGCTCCGACAGGCAAGTTCTCGCAGGCGATTTTTTTTGCGACCATATTGTTCGTGCAATACTTGCAACTTGCCATTGGTGCCGATTCAGCGCTACAAACGAAATTGATTTTGTTGATGGCGGTCTCGCCAGTTTCAGCGCTGTTGGGTGCGAACTGGGCGTTTAAACGACTGGAGTCGTAATCGATCGCGCGGAATGTCAATCGCTCAAGTACCGTGGTCCACTTGTGAAAGGGTTGCCCTTGACTACGAATCGGAGTTCTAAGTCGGTTGCTGAAGTCACTCCGATACGCGTTGTTTGACGAATCGTTTGGTCGACCGGCGACGGGCCCATTTCAATCCAAATTTTGCGTTTGCTCGTCAAGTTGGCACCGTCGCTCGACTTGTCTATGCCCAGCGCCCGACACAATTTGCCCGGACCCGAACATAGTGCTAGGGCGGAAGCTGTCCCGCGCCGCGATCTCATCGTTTTCATTCCCAAGATCGGTTCAATAGAACGAATCAATACGGCGCTGGCTTGGCCCTCACTCTGAGTCACGGTGTTAAAACAAAACTGGGCATGAATCGGATAGACGTAAGCAAATCCGGCGGGGCCGAACATGGAATGGTTCTTTGGCGTTTTTCCACGAAAACCGTGACAAGCCTTGTCGCCGTCGGCGAGATAAGCTTCTGTTTCCACAATTTTCCCGGCACACCTTTTCTTGCCAATCGTGGAAATCAGGGTTTTACCGAGAAGCTCGCGTGCGACAATCTCAGGTTTACGATGATAGAAATCGTATTGAAGAACTTGACCACTCATTCAAACTAAAACGATCGGATGTTTGGACGCAATAAAGATTTTAAACCATGAACATCAAGTTGTTGTTTCGATTGTTAGGGATTCTTTCTCTTTTGATCGGATTGTTTATGGTTGCCAGTTTGATTTGGGCGAATCCTCGATTTGGCTTCCATACGGATTCCAATGTGGTGACTCAACGATTTGAAGTCGAGGGGTTTCGTGGTTTGGCGTATAGCACATTGATCAGCATCTTGACGGGAGGTCTATTGCTGGCGTTAGGTCACGGAGCCAGCGGAAAATTGTTTCGAAAAGAAGCGATGGCCGTTGTTGGGTTGAGCTGGCTACTGGCGACCGTCTTGGGCGCGCTGCCATTCGTTTTTAGCGGCACTTGCCGCGGCCCATCGATTCGAGTTTTCGAAGACTCCCAGCAGGTTTTGATTGTTGCACCGCAGGTCAAGTTTTGGGAAACATGGTGCCAAACCGAGGTGGAACCGGATGAATTCGCGGTGTTGCAAGCGATCGCTCGTACATCTGCCAAAGGGTTGAGTCAGGCCGAGCTAAAAAAACGCGCTGGGGTTCCAAACGCCGTCCAAGTTTTCGAAAGACTCTCGGGCCGACCGCCTTTTCAATCGTGGCTCATCCAACCCGGCCAAGGCAGTCGTTTGGCACCCGCGGATCGGGCGTCCAATTATCGAATGAAGTGGGTGCCCATGCGTTTCATCGATGCCATGTTTGAATCTCAATCTGGTTTTTCTACAACGGGAGCGACCGTCTTAGCGGATCTTGAGGATCCGTACTTGGTACCTCGCTGCATTTTGTTTTGGCGATCGAGTACCCATTTCTTAGGTGGTCTGGGTATCATCGTGCTATTTGTTGTAATTTTGGGGCAGGGCTCGGCCGGGAAAACGCTGATGCGAGCGGAAGTGCCGGGACCGACTTATGAAAACGCGGCGGCGCGAATACAACACACGGCTTGGTTGTTTGCTGCCATGTATGTTGGATTGAACGTTGTACTTGCCGCGGTTTTATTTCTGCTCGGGCTTTCGCCGTTTGATGCGGTTTGTCACGCCTTCGGGACGATGGCCACTGGTGGGTTCAGCACGTACAACGCCAGCCTGGGGCACTTCGATTCCATTCCAGGTATCAACGGTGCAGCGGTCGAATATACCGTTATCGTTTTTATGATTCTGGCCGGTACCAATTTCACATTGTTGGCATTGTGTTTGTTTGCCCAACCGCTTCAATTGTTGCGCGATATCGAATGGCGAACGTACATCGGAATCATTGGCTTGTGTACCGCGGCGGTCGTCGTTTGCGGTTCAAGTCTTGGCGACGACGATTTTGAGTCCGTCGTGAGCGCCATGCGTTATGGCTTGTTTCAGGTCGTTTCGATTCTGACGACGACGGGATATGGCACCAGTGATTTTGATTCCTGGAACCATTTCAATCGGGCTCTGTTGTTGATCTTGATGTTTGTCGGCGGATGTGCGGGTAGTACCGGAGGGGGCATGAAGGTGATCCGTCACGTCTTGTTCGGAAAAATATTGAGTATCGAACTGGAACACGCCTTTCATCCCAAGGTCGTGCGCTTATTGCGATTGGGAGGAAAGCCAGTTGAAGATGAAAACTTACGGCACTCCATCCTGGTCTATTTTGCATTAATCACGATTTTGTTCGTGATCGGTTTTTTGATTGTTGTTTGTTTTGAACCGAATGCCACCTGGGGTGTGGATGCTGAAAATAAGCTGTTGGATTCGGCAAGCGCTGTCATTGCAACGCTCAACAATATTGGCCCGGGACTAGGAACCGTTGGCGCAACTCAAAACTACGGACACTTCGGAGTCGTCAGCAAATCGCTGTTCATTTTTTTGATGATGTTGGGTCGCCTCGAGATTTTCCCTGTTCTTGTCTTAATCGTTCCTCGATTTTGGCGTGACCAATGACAGAACATCGAGATCCAGCCAGCAAAGTTGTCGTCGCGGAACGGGTTGACCGAAATAGGAGCCTGGGCCGTTTACCGCACCTGGTGATTCTCGCAGTATCCGTTGTCGTGTTGGGCCTTTCAGCGGTAATGAAGACCGAGGGAAACCAACTTGTCTATCTTCCCGGATCATCGATACCACTACCTGAAAGTTGTACGTCTCGTTTGTTACTTGGAATCAATTGTCCGGCTTGTGGTCTAACGCGAGGGTTTATTTCGATCAGTCATGGACGGTTTTTCGATGCTTGGAGCTTTAACCCGGCAGCCTATTTGGTCTACCTGTTCTTTGTCGTCCAAATCCCTTGGCAAAGCCTCCAAGTTTGGCGGGTGAGAAATGGACTGCGGCCCATCGATCAAATATGGACGTACGTTTTGCCGGTCGCTATGGCTGCAGCTTTGTTGATTCAATGGATCATCCGTAGCTTGATCTGAAAATACGAGTAAATGCCCGGGATGAACGTTCTCAGCTCGCCAGATTCACCCGGAAAATAGAACTGCTTTTGACGATCGAGCAAGTGTCGGGGAACGTGTGAAAAGAACGAACTTGAACGTGATTCTGGTACGCTTGAATGTCGATATAGCTGATGGCTCCAAAGGCCATTCTGCCGCTGGATTGAAAACGGTGCACCAAGCCTTGGCATTCGAAATCAGACAGTTGCTGCTGAATGGCCAGGACCGTTTTGGCCGCCACTTTTTCCCGCTGAAATTCACACTCATAGCCAACTAGATCTCGGAAAACCAATTGGTCCGTTTGGTTTCCTTTGATGGCATGATTCATTAACATTCGTTTTTCCGGCAATGGGTGTAGGTGGCCTGCACTCACTTCGGCCAACGTCAAGTCCGCGTGGCGAAACACGATCATATGGCCATCGCTGGTAATGTTCAAATCAAGTGTATAGTTACTTCGCTCGATTTGACGCGAGGCACAAGCGTTGAAAAGTTCTGGGTGGATCGCACGCCCGAACAGAATGAAATTCAACTCTGCGATTTTGGGACGGACGACTAACACAATTTAACTTTCAGAATAACGAAATACTAATTCAAAAATACTACACAAAACGGTTGTTGCGAAACAATTATAGATAGATGTACTATCGGTCAGAAGAGAACTTTATCAGCGTCATGTTTGGATTCAACAAAAAATAAATTTTAATTAATGTCGTTGACAAAAAAAGTTTTGCGCTATGCCACAAAATTTTCTTGACTTTCAAAATTGTGTCATGACGTCATAGATCACATGAGTACCAACGGCGATCCCAAAACCACGAAACAAAAACAAGAAACAGAAAACGACGCTGGCAGAAAAACGAAAGACGAAACCATAAAAATCGAATGTCGCTCCCGATGGGTTGACCAAATCGTAATGTAGAATCGCAAACGCGAAACTTGTGATCAAGATCGCCATCGGTAGGATTTGTTTGGTCGAAAACATACGTTTGCCAAAGTAAATCATTCCGCTGAGCATTAGCAACCGAAAAACAAGTTCTTCGTAAACGCCACAGCCAATGAACGTTATCGTTGTGCCTAAGCAAATTGTTGATTGGTCATCAGCCAGTGCTAAACGCGTATCGCTGGGATTCACTGCTGTCATTTGCGCGACCGCGTTGCCCGCGAAAAAGAGGATGATGCCGAGCACAATGGATTCGGCAAGCATTCCCACCAGAACCTTGGGATTGATGGCCCAGGAGTCACGAACTTGATGGTGCCAGTTCAACAAGACACCCGCTGTAACCAACGGCAAAATGACCAAGTGTCCGGCTCCGAATTGATCCATCAACCAGCGTAGCCATTGATCGATTCCACTTTTGGCGGACATTTGGTCACCAAAAATCGAACTGATTTCATAGGTCAAAAGAAAAGGCGCAACAAAAACCAAACAGACCAACGGTCTCAAGGTTTCTTGAACGTACTCGATTCGGCGCGGCCGTTTTTGAGTACGTTCTGGCCTTCCCGGTGGGCGCAAGACACCAAGTTCAAGTCCATCACTTTCAGCTTGTGAACTCAGGCTTACGCGATTCGAGGTTCGATTTTTTATGCGTCGTCGACTCAAAACGGCATGCGGCTCGCGAACAGGAACGAAATACGGGAGGCCGGAATATTAGCCGCATCTTGGAATTGATCCAATGTGAAAAAAACCGGCCTGTGCTGATGGCGCAAGCATCGAAAATCGGTGTTGACGCGAATGGCATCCGCGCAACACGTGAAAAATACTTGGCGAGTCTCGGTCTAGAGTTGCCAGCGAACGGGGGTATCGCCAAATTCGATCAACGCGTCGTTGATTCTCGAAAACGGTCGACTACCAAAAAAACCGCGGTGTGCGGATAGAGGAGAAGGATGCGGCGATTGGATGATGCGATGGTGATCGGCAACGAAGACGTTTTTCTTGATTGCGTGATTTCCCCAAAGCACGAAAACAACGGGCTTTTCTCGTTGTCCCAATTTTTCGATCACACCGTCGGTGAACAATTCCCAGCCTCGGTTGCGGTGCGAATGTGCCTGGCCGGATTCTACCGTCAAAACCGTATTCAGCAAAAATACGCCCTGCCGGGACCATGGGGTTAAGTCTCCCGTTTGGTTGTCGCAGCCAATATCATCGCGCATCTCTTTGAATATGTTTTTCAGTGATGGGGGTAATCTTTGGTCTCCTTGGACCGAGAACGATAGTCCATGTGCTTGTCCCTTGCCGTGATAAGGATCTTGCCCCAAGATGACGACTTTGGTTGCGGCGAATGAACAGAACCGGAACGCGTTGTAAACATCGGGCTCGGGTGGAAAGACCGTGCTTTGAAAGCGAGCATGAATGATGAAATCTTGCAGGCTTAAAAAGCTATCGCTGCGCAATTCATTATCGAGTTGTTCCGACCAATCGGATTCGTACGGCCAGAATTTCGGAAGCGAATCGAGCCCAACCTTCATGACGATTCCGATTTGCGGAAATCGATTAAATGTAGCTCGACTTTGCGGCGTCCATTGAACTCGTTGATCACCGGTTTAAAAGCGAAGTCGTAGTGCCCGCCGGTATCTGCCAACTCTTGGATCCATTCGCCCTTACCAAATCCCACCGCTCTCAATTTGACATCCTGTTGCATCAATTGGAGGTCTAAATGACGATCCTCTTTACCCATCGTTTTTGGCTCGCGAGCTAATTTTACATTGGAAGCACACATCACAGGTCGAGGATTTCCTTGTCCAAACGGCGCTAGTTTTTCCAATTCGTTGAGCGTGCGTATCGTCAATTGGCTCAACCGAGCTTCGGCATCGATGTCCAATTCTGGAATCATTTCCGAATGGGACGTTTGCAGAGTGATTTGATGGCAAAACGCCTCACGAAACTCATCGATTTTATTGGGGTCGATACTGAGCCCTGCTGCCGCCCGATGGCCACCGAATTTAATCAAATGTTCACTGCACCCAGCGACAGCCTGCAACAAATCGACTCCGCATGCCGACCGTGCGGACCCCGTTGCTGGCTTTTGCCCCAGTTTGTCAACTGAGATCATGACCGTGGGGCGATGGTACTTTTCAGCCAATCGTCCCGCCACAATTCCGATAACCCCAACATGCCAATCGGAGCTGGCGAGGACAATGCCTGGCTCCATTGAAACATCAAATTGGTCTTTGAGCATCTTATTGGCGGATCGCAACATACTTCTGTCGAGGCTGTCACGACTTTTGTTCAGCTGTTCGATGTAATCTGCTAGTGCCTTACCACGGTCATCCGATTCGACGGTTAGCAGTTCGACCCCCAATTGGGCTTGGCCCAATCGGCCAGCCGCATTCAATCGCGGACCAATCATAAATGCGATATCCTCCGCGTCCAAACGCGGCTTGTCGTTCAGTTTGGCCAATTGGAGTAAGTGCTTAAGTCCCGGGTTGGCAAAATCCCGCAGCAAGTTCAAACCGTGATTGACGATAATGCGGTTTTCTCCCAGCAACGGCACAACATCGGCGACGGTACCAATTGCTGCCAACGAAATTGCGGAAAACAGAAAGTTCCGCAGAGGAGGCGGGAGTTTTTCGGATCCGTGGTATCGCTGGCACAGTGCCCAAGCCAATTTAAATGCAACTCCGGCGCCACATAAGTCCGCGAAAGCATAATTGGTGCCCGGCAGGGCAGGGTGCACGATCGCAGCAACATCAGGTAACTCGCCCTTGGCCACGTGATGGTCCGTGATCACCATCGTTAGTCCTAATTCTTTGGCATAGACCGCTTCAGCAACACTGGTGATGCCGCAATCCACGGTGACGACAAAATCTGCACCGCGATCCTTGAGTTTGGTCAGTGCATCTCGTCCAAGTCCGTATCCGTCATCCAGACGACTAGGGACAAAATAAGTCACGTTGCCGCCCAGCCGAGAAATGCATTGATACAAGATGGCCGTGGCGGTCATGCCATCACAGTCATAATCTCCGTAGACAACAATCTTCTGCTGCTGTTGGATGGCAGTGAATATGTGGTCGACCGCAGCTTGAACGCCGGGCAGTTCCGCTGGGTTTCTCAACCCCGTCATTTTTAGATCGAAGAATGAGCTGACTTCATTGGGGTGAGTCAAGCCGCGAACGGCCAAGATTTGTGCCACCACGGGTGAGACGCGGCAGGTCTGTTCAATCGACTGAATCAACTCCGCATCATGTTGTTGTACGCTCCATCGTAGTGGCATGAAATCCTCGCTGATTGGTAGTCTTGCCTTGACGATTATATGGTAATGAAGTGGAGCGGCGATGAGAAACCCGCGCAGCAAAAAAGCTTGCCGTTGGGGCAAGCTTTACGTCGCTATTGAAGTCGACAACTACTTTTTCTTTTCGTTGTGGATGGTGTGTTTGCGCAATCGGGGGGAGTACTTTTTCAATTTCAATTTCTCGCCACCCGGTTTTCGCCGAACCGTGTAGTTGTAGTCACCGGTTTCTTCACAAACCAAGTGCATTACTTCCAGTTTTTTCTTTCTACCTTTACCTTTTTTGGCCATTGAGCCGTTCCCTTGAGGGGTTTCTTTTCCAATCGAAGCCCCGAATTGTAGCAAACGGTTTCGGACTCTGTAAGGCAATAATTTCGATAATTGCCCCGAAAAATCGCCGTTTTCGCAGATATTGGACATCTGCGAGCCGTGGTTCAATACAAGTACTTCTCGATCGGAAGCGGCTTGCCGTAGTGAAAACCTTGTCCGAATGTGAATCCCATATCGACCAATATCTCGTGAGACTCATTGTTTTCGATGCCTTCGGCAAGGGGTTGGATTCCCAGATCCAAAACGAGTTTGGCCAGCAATTTGACGACTTCCAATCGCTTGGGTGTTGCGACATCGATGGATCGCGTCAGTTGCATGTCAAACTTCAAGAAGTCCGGGCGGTATTCTCCCAACTCAACTAACCTGGCTTCACCGACACCAAAGTCATCGAAGGCCAGTTTAATTTCGAGTTCTTTCAAAATCGACGACAACCGACCCATGATCGACGAATCGGTAGCTGCTCGCTCGTGAATTTCCAACGTGATCGTCTGGCTACTATTCTCACGCAGCTCATACAGATTTTTGTAGAAGTCTTCTGTTCCCAGCTCTTTAGGGTGCGTGTTCACAAAAATGTTGGTGGCATTGCCGAACTGCAAACCGACTTCGATGCCTCGTGAACGAAACACTTCGCTCAACTGGCATTCCAAGTTTAGTTGCGATGCGGCGTGGAACATTTCCAAAGGCGTCTGCAATCCAAAGATTCGGCTCCGGCCCAAGACTTCATATCCAATGTGTGCTTGATCGTGCATTGAAACGATCGGCTGAAAGTAGGGAATGAATGCGCCGCTCTCAATGAGTCGGTCAAATTGAATGAGCGCCAATGCGTGGTCGCAATTGTCCTGTTGGATCGTTTGGTGTTCTGTAATGTGCCCCTGTTTGCACAAACGAAATACGATCGACGCAAATTGAATCAAGTCACCATCTTTTAGTTCAGTGGCTTGGTTGATGCGTTGTCCGTTTACAAACGTACCATTGGTGCTTCCCAAATCTTCGATTACCAAGCCATGGGCCGGCTGCCATTGAATAACTGCATGATTTTTGGAAACGCAATCAACCGAAAGGCAAAGTGATGAATCCGATCGTCGACCCACCGAAAAATTACCTTCGTGAATTTGATACTCTCGTACCGGATCCGATTTGTTGATCTGACCGGAAAGCAACCACCTCTCACTTTGTTTAATGGTTGGTTCTTCCAGGGCAAACGGCAGGTTCTGATTCATGATTACTTTGACGTAGTGAAATAAATGGCGGGTGATTCGCGTGAATGGAGCCTCATGCAAAGAGTAGCTTTTAAAAAAGAAGCCAATTTCTTTTCTGTGATATTGAACAACTTTGTACGCCTTGTGGGTTTAGCTTTGCGGGTTGTATTGGTGGTGACGGCCAACAGAGAATTGAGGTTTTTGCGCATTTATGAGCTACACTTTTCTGCTCAGTTGCAAACAGAAGCGAAAATCTAATGACTACACATACAACTTTCGGAGCCCATCCAACCGGTAGCAGCTTGTTGGCGACTATTCTGTCCGACGAGTCGTTCCGCCCGAGTGAGCCAACTCACTTAGCGGATACCGGTCTACCAGTTAGCCTGATCGAGTCGTTATTGATTAAACGACTCGCCGTGGTCGGCATATCAAGTGGCCGGCAATTGGCGAACGACATCAAGCTGCCGTTTACCGCCTTGGAGAATACGTATCGAACTCTTCGTGAACGGCAAATTATTGTTCACAAGGGTTCAGCTCCACTCAATGACTATACCTATAGCTTGACTGAATCGGGCCGTGATCGCGCGCGAGTGGCTCAGCAAACTTGTGCCTACGTCGGACCAGCACCCGTTCCATTGATGGATTATATACTTTCAGTGGAGGCCCAAACGATACGTTCGGAATCGCCCAAGCGAGACCAGCTGCGAAAAGCGTTCAAAGATATATCCATCAATGAGCTATTGTTTGAGAGCCTGGGGCCAGCTGTAAATTCGGGAGCCGGTTTGTTCCTCTACGGTGAGCCTGGCAATGGCAAGTCGACCCTGGCCCGGTGTTTGACGAAGTGTTTTGGGCAAGAGATTTGGGTTCCACACGCGATCTTTGAAGATGGCCAGATCATCAAATTGTTCGACGCGGCGTATCACCGGCCTGCGACCAACGATGATGGTGAGTTGGTGGTTGAAAATACGACCGATCGTCGGTGGCTCAAGATCCGACGGCCGACGGTTGTTGTTGGTGGTGAGCTGACGATGGACTCGTTGGAGATTCGTCATGATAACAACTCCAACGTCAGCGAAGCGTCACTGCAGATGAAAAGCAATTGCGGATGCTTGTTGATCGATGACTTTGGTCGGCAGCGGATAGAGCCGCAACAACTGTTGAACCGTTGGATCGTTCCTTTGGAAAACCGCGTCGATTTCTTGACACTTTCTACCGGCAAGAAAATCCAAGTACCTTTCGAGCAGTTGATTATCTTCTCTACCAATCTCGAACCTGCGGATCTCGTTGATGAAGCGTTCTTGCGGCGCATTCCTTACAAAGTAGAAATTTCAGATCCATCGCAGAAAGAGTTTCACAATCTATTCAAAATGTACTGCACGAATATGAGCTGCGAGTACCGCGCTGATATGGTGGATTACCTTATCAAAACACATTTCCTACCGAATGGTCGTCGACTGAGAAGATGCCACCCACGCGATTTGTTGAATCAGATCCGTAATTTCTGTACCTATAACGAATTGAAATTGGAGCTGAGAAAAGAGTATCTCGACTTAGTCGTGACCAGCTACTTCACAGCCGTCTTAAATCAAGAAAACATCGCCCCACCTAACGATCCAAAATGACTGATACCATTCAACATCAAGACACCATCCTTGGGTACACCCTGACGCGCAAGATCGGAAGCGGTGGTTACGGAGACGTGTGGGAAGCCGAAGCCCCTGGTGGTCTAAAAAAGGCTATCAAAATTATCCATGGTTTTCACGACGAAAAACGTGCGCAGTCGGAACTTAAAGCACTGGACCGAATCAAGGAAGCCAGGCACCCATTCATCCTCTCCCTTGAGAGATTCGAAATCGTTAACTCCAAGCTCGTGGTCGTCAGTGAATTGGCGGATAAGAGCTTAGCAGAGTTGGTCAACGAGTATATTGATCAAGGCGGAACCGGCGTACCACGGGATGAATTGCTTGGTTACATGCGCGATGCCGCCGATGCATTGGATTATTTGTATCAAAATCTCGGCTTGCAGCATTTGGATGTCAAACCAGAAAACATTCTATTGGTGGCTGGTCATGCCAAAGTCGCTGACTTTGGACTGGTCAAAGATATCCGTGAAACATCTCAGTCATTGATGTCGGGAATGACGCCTGCGTATGCTGCACCAGAGATGTTCGATGGTCGTCCTGGCACAACCAGCGATCAATATAGCCTGGCCGCCGTCTATCAGGAAATGTTGACAACGGTTCGTCCGTTTCCAGGTAGTACTCCCGCGCAACTGGCCGCGCAACATATGAATGGCAAGCCTGATCTTCGAATGTTGCCGATCAGCGACCAACCGATCGTCGCTCGAGCATTGTCCAAAGAGCCGCATGATCGATACAAGACGTGCAAACAATTTGTCGAGCAGTTGTCCAATCGGAAAACGCGGAAACGGGTCATCAAAAGTAGAGCCAATGTTCGGCAATCGCTCGATACCGGTGGCGAAACAGTAGTCTTTCAGGACACCAAATCGAAACAACACACGGAACTCTTCTCCAACAGCGGATTAACGTTTAACTCTGTCGATTTAGAATCGTTCGATGCCCCCGAATGTGATCCGTCGGCAGCATGTTTTCAACCGACGCTTGTTATTGGAATTGGAAATTCAGCGTCTCGCGTAATCCAGAAAATCAAAAATCGCATGGTCGCCCGACACGGGGATGCCAACTCGATTCCGTCTTTGGGTATGTTGTGTGTAGATTCTGACCGTGACTCGCTGGCAAAACTCTCTATCGGCAGCAACTCAAGCAACATTAAAGTCAGCGAAACTCTGGCGCTACCGCTGCGACGATCCGATCAATATCGACAAAAAACAAAACTGGATCTTAGTTGGATCAGTCGACGATGGATCTACAACGTCCCGCGCAGTCAACAAACCGAAGGCCTTCGGCCATTGGGGCGACTGGTCTTCGTCGATCATTTCGAAGCGATTTGTGACAAGGTGAGCAATTGTTTGATCGACGTGCTGCGACGCGAACATATTGCCCAAAGTTGCGAGACGTTTGAGATCAATCCGCCAGAAGCGATCCGACCTCGTGTTGTATTGCTAACCAACATTGCCGGTGGACTAGGCAGCGGCATGATCAATGACATGGCGTACACGATCCGGCTGTTGTTGGCCGAACAAGGAATCAAAGACAGCGAAGTCATCGGCATGTTGATGTTTGGCAACGAAGCTGTCGGCCGAGAAGTCGGTTTGGCGACCGCTAACGCATTCGCTTATTTGTCAGAGCTGCGCCATTTCGCCGACGGTGGTTACCCAGGTGACAGTCGTTTGGGGATACCAGAATTCGAAGATGAATTGCCATTTGATCACGCCTACGGTCTCAGGTTGGGAACCGAGCAATCAAGTCAATCCGATCTCGATAGAATTGCCGAATATATTTGTTTGTCGACAACCACGAAATGCAACGTCTTCTTTGATGCCAACCGCAAGAAAGAGAAGCAACACGAAGAATTTGGATTTCGCTCGTTCGGAGTCAGTGTTTGTGGCCCGGGCCTGCAGGTCCAAGGTCAAGAGGCAGTGGAGCGGCTGTCCAAACGACTCATTGACCAATGGATCAACGAATCGCGTGAGCAACTATTCAATGCAAACGGATTCGCGGCCGCGGCCTTTGAAGAACTGGAACTCAGCCTTGAGGAAACCACCAAGCGATCGATCGCAATCGTTTCTCATTTGGAAGAATGGGAGCAAGGTAAAAACATGATTGACAATGCTGTCGTGCAGCTGGGGCAGAGCGGAGGCATTCCCGGATTTGCGACCATTGACAAATACTTTGATGCCATTCTCGATGCACCAAACTGGCGACAAGACTCAGTAGGTCAGTCGACCGACCTATACTTGGCGGTTGAAAACGAGATGAGCATCGAAGGCCAACGCATCGGAGACCAAGTATCAATCAAGGTGTTAGAGTTGCTGAACTCAAATTGCATCAGCTTTGCTAATACGGAGAAGGCAATTGAATCGTGTTGGGAACAGATCGCTGGAGAACATGAAAGCGTGATTAATGGACTCCATTCCTATGGGACAACCATGCGAGAATTGCGACAACATCTCGAACTGGCGGCGGCGAACCCTCAAAATCTCGCATCGGACTTCGTCAGCAAGTTTATTAAGAGTTACGGTCAAATTCGGTTTCAGGAGTTTGCGCTGCGTTGCTGCAACGACCAGTATCGCGTCATTAAGAGTTGCTTGACTTCGACCAAAGAAATGGTGAAAAAGTTCAAGCTGCAACTGCAAGTCGTTTGCGACGGATTCAACGCCAAGGAACTACCCAAGCGTTCCGCAAAATACACACCGACGATTCAACAAATGTTGGTCGATAGTGTTGATGAGAATCAAGCCGAACATGTCAAGCAAATTGAGTCGCTTGTACTTGAGGCCATTCGTAGCGATGGCGGTCAGTTTTTGGATGTCTTGAGCGATTCGTTGAATTGGCAACAAGTTCTACCGACAACGATTAAAGAGGCTGCTCAATCGGTCCTTTCCAACGCATTCAAAAAAATCTCGGTCGATAAGGTAATTTCCAAAAACAACATTCAGCCCGTCGCCATGAAACAGTGGTTGAATGAGTTGCTCAATGAAGCGACTCCGTTCGTCACCGACTGCGGCGGAGGCGCCACACTGCTGCTGGGGCAACCGTCAAGTTCAAGCGGTTCGGCGATTCCGAAGGTGATTTCGGACTGTTTTGATATCGGGCTCAAAGAGATCTATGGCACGACAGGTG
The DNA here is from genome assembly GCA_965263475.1 of Mariniblastus sp. Taxonomy (GTDB): domain Bacteria; phylum Planctomycetota; class Planctomycetia; order Pirellulales; family Pirellulaceae; genus Mariniblastus. Next base: position 2,637,596 of record OZ253677.1, on the reverse strand, counting down.
ACCTCGTTCTATGTTTCGAAGCGGAGCAAATTTCTCTAGCTAACCTCGCGTTTTCGATTTTGAAAGATGCTCCGGAAGCGGTAGAGATTGCCAAACGTATTCACTCCAGAACAGATGTCGAATGGACTTCGCTGGATGACTTGATTTAGCGTCGCACAGCCTTTTTACGTGCGATTGATTGGATCAGGAATTAGCCTGAAAGATTCTATTTGGTTGCCAGTGTTGCGGCGAATACGTCAATGTGTTCGCTCAGCAAATCATCGCCACCCCAACGGTCTTCGTAAAATCCGATGATCCGCAAGCCGGCCGCAATCTGCCCGCCAATTAGATCGGCCAACGAATGGCCAAACTCGATAGGGCGTTCGCCGCCCATAATTTGTTCACGCTCGATTTTTTCTAAATGAAGATCAGAGTACGGAATCTTCCGATTTGCAGCCAAAATATTTTTTTCTTCCATCGCGATCGGGTCAAACAAATAATTGACCGGTTTAGTAAACCCAGTGATAAATCGTCCACCCGGCTTCAATACGCGAGCCACTTCATTCCAAATGGGATTGAGGTCGGGGCAATAGCAAACGCTGCACGGGTTGATGATCAAATCGAACCGATCGTGTTGGAAGATCGATAAATCGGCCATGTCGCCGTGCGCGATTTTTATTTCCAAGTCGAAATTTTTGTTGGCCTGTTGATCTCGATGCAGCTGTTGCTCACTAAAGTCAAAAACTGTCGTATCCGCTCCAGCAGCGGCGAACAATGGGGCCTGCTGTCCTCCACCACAGGCTAGACAGAGGACAGTCTTGTCGCATACATCACCCAACCAATCTTCGGGCACCCATTGGATTGGCGTAACCTTGATTTTGATCTTGCCCGTTTTTGCCAACTCGATTTCTTGTTCCGTCAACGCTGGGAAATATTTATCGCCTTGCTGGGCAATTCGATCCCAGGTTGCGCGGTTGTACTGTTGGACAGATTGGTTGGGATTCAATGTATCGATCTCGTCGTTTATTGATTCAAGACATAAGCGAAAACAAGCGGGGCGATGATCGCTGCGTCGGAGTTGATCATGAAACGTGGCGTATCGGCATCCAGTTTGTGCCAGGAGATTTTCTCATTAGGAACGGCACCGGAATAGGAACCATACGAAGTAGTCGCATCAGAGATCTGCGCAAAATACTGCCAATATCGAACTTTGCGGTTCAAATCTTGGAGAATCATCGGCACGCTACAAATCGCAAAGTCGCCGGCGATTCCACCTCCAATTTGAAAGAAACCAATCGGTGCTTGCGCATCGTTTTGGATATACCAGTTGGCTAAATGCTCCATTTGTTGCGTACCCGATTTGATCGCTGCGTGCGATCCAATTTTGCCTTCCATAACACGGGCAGTGAAAATGTTGCCCAACGTCGAATCTTCGAAGCCGGGTGAAAGCACCGGGATCCTTTTTTCATAGGCCGCGTATAGCCAAGAATGTTCAACGGGAATCTGAAAATGCGGGTGCAGCGATTTTTGCTCGAACAGCTTGTAGAACACTTCATAGGGAAACAACGACAGGCCGGCTTCGGCGAGGTCGGCGCATTCTTTCATAAAATGGCCTTCCAAGTTACGGATCACGTCTTCGGGAATACATGTGTCGGTGACGCGGTTCATTCCGTCGTCCCGAAGTTTGGTTTCTTCCTCTGGAGAGAGGTCGCGATAGTGGGGGCACATTCTGTATTCGTTGTGAGCGACCAGATTGAATACATCTTCTTCGAGGTTGGCGGCGGTACATGAGACGGCATGGATTTTGTCGTTGCGGATCATCTCAGCCAATGAGATACCCAACTCTGCGGTACTCATAGCGCCGGCCATCGCCAAAAGCATCTTACCTCCCGAATCGACGAGTGCTTTAAACTGCTTGGAGGCATCCAAAGTCTCACGCGCGTTAAAATGCCGAAAATGTAATTCCATGAAATCAGAGATGGGCTGCGAAGAATGACCGTCCATGAGTTTGGATGTCCGTTGGGTGCTGGTTGAGGTTTGCATTTGTGAGCCACCATCGTGTTGAAAAAAAACATCGCGTTGAATTTAATCAACATGCTTGGATCTCGGTCGGCGATTTTTCCTTGGAAATCGCATCATATCGTATCTATCGAGAATTGGCATCCGCTTTGCGATTCCTGTCCATTGTAAAACTTTCGGAACTTTGCACAGACTCAAAAGAAACTAAGATGCACGCGAAACAAATGGCCGAAATTGCAGCTTGGGCTGCATTCAACAGTGTCGCCCTCATTCAACGATCGACATCGCTGACCGTTGAAACATGCAATGACTATTGGACGCAATCAAAATGTCGACAAAATCGCTGGATGACAGCGTTGAAGATGTTTGAGCAGGACGTTCGTAACGCGTCTGGCAACCATGACCCGTGGCCCGCAATTGAAATCGTGGTGCAGGAAATTTTCGTATCGGAAATGCTGACACGTGTTTGGTCCGCGGCAATGGTGGCTCATGATATTCGTTTTGCCGCCAGCGAGTTGACGGGAATTGCGCACAGCATTCACATTGGCCATCTCGAAGCCAAGAATCGTGCGATGCGTTTACTTCTGGAAAATGAATCGGTCGGCTCGGAGATGTTCGAGCAATTGAATTCCCTGCGGCGCAAAGTCGAGCGTTGGACCGACCTCTTGCTGGGGCAACTCCCCGACATTGAAGCTTCGCAAAAGTTCGCTTTTCAAGCCAACCGTGTGAAGGACTTTGCCGAAGAATCGGTTGAAGCGAACCATCGAGAATATTCGGCGCGCCAAGTTTTGTACTCGGCTGCTCTCGGCGAAGACTTGAATGGTGTTTGCAACCGCTACGCCGCAAACCCGAGCATCAATCGTAAAATCGTTGGTGGGTTGCTATCTTGTTTTGATTCGGATCGCTTTGATTCGTTGGGCATGCCCAAATCCGTTCGGTTGATGTGGATGGAGAAATCAACCGACGAAACTCAATTGCTGATCAACAGTTTGGATGCATTGGATTCCGAATTCATGTCTGAAACGATTGGAAAAACCGGGCAGCGATAAGCTGGTCCGTTGTTTGTTCGGTTCGAGAAAACGCCACTGTTCAGAGGCCATTCGCCAGTGATAATGAAGCTCCATTCAGCACCAGCTTCACAGGGAAAGTAAATTGAACATCCGTCCACGTCTGCGCTGTCTGGGCAGCTCGGATTTGCGTGTTACGTCTGTCGCAATGGGATGCTGGCCGATCGCTGGGATGACCAGTTTGAATGTGACCGAAGCGGAAAGTCGGAAAACGATCGACGCTGCTATCGATTCGGGAATTAATTTTTTTGACACGGCGCATTGTTACGGCCTGGATGGGATCAGCGAAAAACTGCTGGGGCAGGCCGTGAGACCCCGACGCGACGAACTGGTGCTGGCGACAAAATGCGGCGTGCATTGGGACTCGGACGAAAATAAAGTAACACGCGGCACCGCGGAAAGATTACTACGCGAATGCGATGAAAGTCTGAGAAGGCTGAAAACGGAACACATCGATTTGATGTATTTGCACGAGCCGGACCCGACGATCCCAATTGAAGACTCTGCCGTCGCATTTCAACAGATGATTCAATCTGGCAAAGTGCGATATGCAGCTTTATCCAATGTCAGTGTGTCTCAAGCCGAAGCATTTCATGCGATTTGCCCCATCGTTGCGGTCCAGCCGCCATTCAATCTCATACAACAACACATCAGGGCCGATTTAGTTCCTTGGTGTATCGCCAAAGACGTCGCGATTGTTTGTTACTGGCCTTTGATGAAAGGATTGTTGGCCGGGAAGATTCGTCGCGACTACGAGTTTGATCCAGACGACAAACGCAGAACTTACGATATTTTTCGTGGCCAACGTTTTGAGAAGGCCCAAATCATCTTGGATCGGTTGGACGAAATTGTTGTGGAAACCGGCTTTACGATTTCCCAACTTGTGGTCGCGTGGACCGTTGCGCAACCGTTCATTACGGCGGCATTGTGTGGAGCCAAAAGAGATTGGCAGATCGTAGAAACGGCCAAATCGATGGAATTGGAACTAAGTTCCTCGATTTTGAATCGGATCAATGCGTTGGTGGAACCAGCGTATTAAATGGCGTCGGCAACGAAACTCCTGTCAGGTGATTTCTAGCACCGTCGAGCCGCGCAAGAATAAAATTGCGTTTTTGCCTGAATGCTCGAAACCGGATGAAGGCAACGGAGTTTAGTACCGTTCGGAACAGCTGTCGACAATGGCTGTTTAAATTTAAACCAGAATGCCAGTGGATTATCTGGCAGATATTCAGAGATAGTTGTACAACGTCGTCTCGCACACCCTCAATCTGGAGACCTTCGATGTCTATTCGCTTGTTTTTCCCTATTGCTTCCATCGTATTTGTAGGATGCCTGGCGCTTTCACTTCAAGCTGAAGATTGGATGCGATTTCGAGGAACCGATGGTAGCGGTGTGTGCGCAAAAGCGGCTCCCACAAAATGGAGCCCAAAGGAAAACTTGAAATGGTCAACCGAACTACCGGGTGCTGGCGTGTCATGCCCGATCGTTGTGGGTGATAAAGTATTTCTGACGTGTTACTCCGGATACGGGTTGGATCGTCGCGCTCCTGGTGAACTCAAAGATCTCAAGCGACACGTTGTCTGCGTTGATCGCGACGGCGGGAAACGGATTTGGGAAAAAACAATTGATGCAGTACTTCCGGAAGATACATATACCGGCATGGGCGTCCCGGAACACGGCTACGCTTCGCATACCCCGGTGACGGACGGCAAGTCAATCTTCGTCTTTCTGGGGAAATGTGGCGTGTACGCCTATGACTTGGCAGGCAAACAGCTATGGCATACTAATGTCGGCACCGAATCGGATGAACGTCGATGGGGCAGTGCTTCAAGCCCGATTGTTCATCAGGACCTCGTGATCGTTCCAGCCATAGCCGAAAGCGGAGCGATTGTCGCTTTGAATAAGAAAACAGGAGAAGAGGTCTGGCGTCAAACCGCCGAAGGATTTCGTGGATCCTGGAGCACGCCGTTGATGGTAAAAGTGAACGATCGCCGTAGTGATCTTGTAATGGGTGTGCCGTACGAAGTGTGGGGTTTGAACCCGACCAATGGAAAACTGCGTTGGTTCTTGCCCATCGAGGGCCGATCTTTTTACACGAGTGTGTCGGCGGACAATGGAGTGGCCTATGGTTCAATCGGTGGTCGAGATGGCGGTTGCTCGTTCGCCGTCAAAGCCGGAGGAAAAGGCGACGTCACGGAAACTCATGAGATCTGGAAAGGTGGTGATCAAAGCAGTTACGCCACCCCGGTCATTTACAAAGACCGCATGTTTATCGCTTCACGCGGGGTCGCGACAGTGATTGACGCCAAGACTGGCGATCGCATCAAGCGCGTTCGCCTCGACGAGAAATCACAATCATCTGGAGGCCAAAATGGGAGTCGGCGAGGATTTCGCGGTGATTATTCGTCACCGGTTGTCGCCGATGGCAAGCTCTATTACATCAAGCGTAACGGAAACATGTTTGTATTGTCTGCGGATGAAGATTTAGAGACGATTGCGGTCAATCGCGTTACCGATGCATCCGAAGAGTTCAGCGCTACACCAGCCATCAGCAATGGACAGATCTTTATCCGATCGAACAAAAGACTTTACTGTGTGGAAGCGGAACAAGACAAAATTGATCGCTAGCTCGAATCGCGATTCCGATCCATACAAGTTACTCGAACCAAAAATTAAACTCTTTAAAAGACAAATCTCCAAAGGAACCAAATGAAAAAAATACTGTTAATCACTGCCGTTTCAATAAGTCTTGCCAGCGAAGGCGTCGCCCAAGATCGACAAGGTCCGCGAAATGCGGAAGAAGCAATCAATCGAATTTTCGAGAAAGACACCGACAAAGACGGGAAACTGTCAGCCGACGAACTTGGCAGCCGGGCACAACGATTGATGTCAATGGATAGTGACGGAGACGGTTTTCTTTCCAAAGACGAATTCAAAACGATGATGGACCGACGCCTCAGTGGTCGAGGTCAGCGTGGGCAGGACGGGCAGGACGGTGTCGGCGGTCGTGGCGGCCGCGGTGGTGCCGGTGGTGCCGGTGGTGCCGGTGGTGGCCGTGGCGGACCGGGTGGTAGCGAACGGATGGCGATGTTACTTGCCAGTTTGCCGATCATGAAAGCCTTAGATGCCGATGGAAACGGAGAACTGTCCAAGCAAGAAATCGAAAATGCGGTCAAGGCGCTGAATTCGCTGGACAAAGACAACAGTGGTACCGTCACGGCTCAAGAGTTAATGCCCGACATGTCCCAGTTATTGGGACGCGGCGGTAGAGGTGGCCGTGGCGGTGCAGGAGGTGGCCGTGGCGGTGCAGGAGGTGGACGCCGAGGTGGACCTGGCGGGAGACCACAAATGGACGATGACAACTAGAGCTTTGTTTTGCGGTTGTTGCGAGCCAGGAAGTTTCGAAACGATCAACACAAAGACGATGAACCGGTTGGCCGTTGTCTTTTTTGTGGTGCAATGAATTGGTCGTTTTCGCTAGATGGTGGCAACGTACGGGTTGCGTCGTACCTGTGTTTTTTAACCATCAATGATCTAAAAGTATGGCAGAAACAGTGTCAGCTCGATGTGACCCAATTAAAATAAACGCGTAAGAGTTATGTTGTTGGGGCGATCGAGAAAGGTATTTCTATGCGCTGTTCAGTCTTCTGTCATGTTTTGGTTTTTGTCGTTGTTGCTACTTGCAATCACTCAATTCGCGCCCAAGGAGGAGGCTTTGGAGCTGGTGGCGGCGGTGCGGCTGCTGGTGTCGGCTATCAGCATTATAATAATCCTGGTCGGATTTTTTCAGCCAATACTGGTGGCTTACGCGTTTCGGGTACGGCTAAGATAAATGTAAAACCTCAGTCGCTTCGGTTGGTGTTGGCATTGACGAACAAGTCTGAAACGGCAAGTCAGTGCAACGAGACCATAAAGACACGTATCGCCAACATTCGCCGCGGGATGAGCGAGTTAAAAATTGACGAGCAGGATGTCGTGGAGGATTTTATCGTCGTCAATCGTGACTACAGATGGGAATTGAAGAAACAAGAGAAATCTCAGTTTCTGCAAGAATTTGAAGACGGGTTTCGTATGCAAACGAATTTACACATTCTTTGCAGCAACGAAGAGATTGCTTTGAAAGCAATCGAAAAAGCGTTTGCCAATGGCGTCAGCGAAGTGGTGTCGTTTGATTATTGGCATGACGATCTAGACGCCTACAAGACTCAAGCCTTAAAAAAGGCATTGGAATCCGCAAAATCTAAGTCGGAGATCTTGTTGTCCGTGTTTGACGAAACACCGCGCGTGTTGAACGTTGACAATTCAATCGAGGTTGTCACGCCATCGCGGCAATATCGAAGTATTAAAGTGAATGCAGACAATCCAAATCATCCATCAAAATATATTTCATATTGGAACTCTTACAACAAATTGTTTATCCCACGACCTTGGACGACGTTTTACGCTGGTGACGAGCAATACTCTGATTTTAGCCCGAAGACTCCTCCGATGAATCCGATGATCAGCGTCGTTTCGAAAGTCACGCTCACTTACGAATCCCCAACTTCGAAAGATCAACTTGATTTGCAGCGCAGAAAAATCGAAACAGGCGGCGATGATGACGACGACTAACGCCAATTCTCGCGACGAATAGTCTATCTGTCCTGCAAGGCGTTGTCTAATCGCGCTGCGCCAACACCAGCCCCCAGATATGAGGAGGGGCTGGGAGGTGGGCAAACCGGACTTGATCAAATCCATTCATGATCAACGTGTGCTGAAAACGGGCCGGATCATGCAGTCCACCGTGTTCCGTCCGCAACACGATTTCCAAAGCAACGATCGAGCGGGTAACTTCGCCGTCCTGCTGGCCTGGAAAAATATCGACAACCACAAACTCACCGGCAGGTTTGAGGTGTTGGCGGACATTTTTAAAAATCGCCGAGCATTCATCGCCGGTGTGCAAATGAGCCACGTTGGTCGCGATCACGATATCAAAGGGTTGGTGATCTAGTTTAAATTCGCGATAGTCGCCTTCGACCAATTCAACTCGGTCTTGAACTTGAATGCTCTCTACCGTTTTTTCCGCGCGTTGGAGGTTTGGTTTCGTGTCCAACAAGACCAGGCGAGATTCGCTGTCTCGATGGATGAGTGTCGAACCAAAGATCGCGCTACCGCAACCGATTTCCAAAATTCGCAAACCGGTTCGGGTATTACCCATGTCAAGCACTTGCGCTGCATCCAATGCCGCCGGTGTCATCATCCATTCGTTGGCGGCAGATCCGTTTAAGAAGTCAGCTTGGGTGTGCGCTAGATTTTTGTTTGCAGGTAGTGACACGCCCGATCGCATGAAATTTTCCAAATGGCACCAATGCAGATCACCAAAATCCATCAAGCGATTGGGGACCAGCCGGGCTACCGTCGACAGGGCATAATCGTCACCGTATCTTTCGATCAATTCAGTGTTGACCAATACGTCCAACAGCAACGGCAATACGTCTTTACTGGCGGAGGTCTCTGTGGCCAATTGCTCGGCATTTTTTTGGCCAGAATCAAGAGCTTCAAAAATTCCCAACGATACGGCCGTTCGGATGGCATAAGCCAATGCATTTCGGTTGTGAACGGCTACATAATCGTGAACGGCGTTGATTTGGGTGTTGGCCATCGAACTTTCAAGAAAACCATTGCTCGCTATTTCGAGCCCGATGTTTTACCATATTGTTAGATCTTTCGGGAGGTTGCATCGCTCTGCAACCCACTAGAAACCCATAGTAGATAAACAACCGATGACGACACGACAAAGCTTGATTTCGCTCGTATGTTTTTTTCTTTGTAACTTCGTTTATGGATCGGATGCAGGCGTCGAACTGAATTTGCCCGAAGGCTTTGAAGCGGATTTGTTGTACGAGGTTCCCAATCGGCAAGGATCGTGGGTTTCGATGACGTCAGATCCTAAAGGAAGACTAATCGTCTCCGACCAGTACGGCAGTCTTTATCGTGTGACCGTTACCGGCAATGACATCGAAGTTTCACCGATCCCAGTTAAGCTCGGGTTTGCACAAGGTTTGTTGTGTGCGTTTGACGCGCTTTACGTGGTTGCCCACCAAGGAAAATTTGATCAGATCAAACCCGACGGCACCAAGTTCAAACAGACGCGACCGGCCGGTTTGTACCGAGTGACCGACAGCAACCGGGACGATGTATATGACAATGTCGAATTGCTTAGAAAATTTGATGGCGGAGGCGAACATGGGCCGCATGCAGTAGTTCTGAGTCCAGATAAAAAGTCGTTGTACATTTGTGCTGGTAACCATACGAAGTTGCCCAATCCGGAAACATCACGGGTACCGCGTGTTTGGCAAGAAGACCAGCTTACGGCTCGATTACCTGATGCGGGGGGGCACGCGGTCGGTATCAAAGCGCCGGGCGGTTGGATCTGTAAAACCGATCCCGATGGCAAGCAGTTCGAATTGATAAGCGTTGGTTTTCGAAATCAATACGATATCGCGTTTGATGCGCGTGGCGAGTTGTTTACCTATGACGCGGATATGGAGTGGGATATCGGACTGCCTTGGTATCGGCCCACTCGTGTCTGCCATGTCACGAGCGGCAGCGAATTTGGATGGCGCAATGGATCGGGCAAATGGCCGACTTATTTTCCCGATAGCGTTCCACCGGTCATTGACATTGGGCCGGGCAGCCCAACGGGAATCACGTTTGGTACTGGCGCTCGATTCCCCATTGAGCACCAAAAGGCTCTGTTCATCGCCGATTGGAGCTATGGAATCATCTACCAAGTTGATATGAAATTCGAAAACGGCGAATACACCGCGACCAAAAAAACATTCTGCACGGCTCCCGTTTTGCCGGTCACTGATTTGATCATCAACCCGTTTGACGGCGCCATGTACTTTTTGACAGGGGGGCGGCGATCAAAATCCGCGTTGTATCGCATTCAACATGTCACACGAACATTGGCTAAAGTTGCGACGCCACCGATTGAGTTGGAAACAGACGTCCGAAAACAACTGGAAGCCTACCATCAAGGTGGCGTCCCAGCCGATCGTTTTGATGAAGTTTGGGCGTACCTGGGCTCCCATAACCGGAGTATTCGTTTTGCCGCCCGAACGGCGATCGAGTTGAGCGAAGATCGCAGTTGGTTTGGTCGAGCTTTCAACGAGCCGAACGTCCAAATCAAGTTGGCGGCGATACTTGCACTCATTCGGCTGCAGACAGATAACGCGCTGCAAGATGCCACGGCCAATGCACTGCAAGAGTTCGATTTTGCCTCGCTGAATGAATCGCAGCAGCTTCATCTGTTACGGAATTATGCGTTGATGTTGATTCGGATGGGCGCGCCCACAGCAAATACGGTCCGCTCTGTCAGTTCTCTCGCGGAGTATTACCCGCACAGCTCCGAGATGGTCAATCGAGAATTGTCGCGTGTGTTGGCGGCGGTCGAGGCGGATGGCATCGTCGAAAAAACGTTGGACTTGTTGGAGGCTTCGGAATCCCAAGAGCAACAAATTCATTTTGCCATGATGTTGCACAACGTGCGGTCCGGTTGGAGCACTGAAACGAGAAAACGGTTCTTAAATTGGTTTATTGATGCAACGAAATATGCGGGCGGAAATTCGTTTCGCCGATACTTGATCAACATTCGGCAGAAGTTTGCCGGAGAGCTGCCAAAACAAGAATGGAACAATTTGGCTCAGCTAATAACACGCCCACTGGAGCCAGTCGATCCCTATGCCGATATCAAAGCACGCCCATTCGTCAAAAAATGGACCGTGGGCGAGCTGGAAAGAATTTCGCTTGAAAACCGCGACCTAGAAAACGGCAAGAAAATGTTCGCGGTGACGCAATGCTACAAGTGCCATCAAATCGCAGGACAGGGGGGAATCGTCGGGCCTGATTTGACCAATGCTGGTCGTCGATTCGGTACGAAAGACCTGCTGGAAACCATCATTGACCCCAGCAAAGAAGTTTCGGACCAGTATCAGGCAACCACATTTTTGTTGGAGGATGGCCGCGTTATCTCCGGGCGCGTCGCGAACTTAGTGCGCAATGAGTACATGATCCAGGAGGACATGATTCGACCTGGCAAGTTGACCCGCATCAAAACTGAGGCCATTGAAGAAATGCAGCCGTCCAGCAAATCGATGATGCCCAGTGGATTGTTGGATTCGCTGACAGAGGACGAGATCGCAGATTTAATCGCCTACATGCGATCGGTCGCCGATGATCGTGTGACAAAACGCGATTAGGTTAACGGATAGGTCGCGCCACCATTGTTTTTCGATCGGAAGATCAAGGATCGAAATTACTGTTTGATTTTCAAGGCTTGACGGATGGCAAAAACGGTTTGTTTGGCCAGTGCCTGAGAGCCCGCTTTCGTAAAATGCACATCTTTGGGGCGCTGAATGGCTTCCCAGTGCTTAGCCACGAACGCATATTGGTCATCGATTGGGATATTGTGTTCGTCCATGATGTCTTTGGCGACCCGGTTGTACTTGGCTGAATCACCGACAACTCTCCCGCGTGCACCTGGTGGGATTGGCGTGGTCGAACGCCAGATCAGTTTGGCGCGTGTTTTTTTCAAACGATTTACGATTTGGCTTAGGTTATTTTTATACTCGTCGATGGAAACTTGAGGTTTGCTGGTCGGGTCATCCGGGTCGGCCAAGTTTTCACCTTTGGAACCCATGTACTTCAGGTCGTGTAATCCAAAATTGAAATGGATCACATCCCACTCTGAATCACCGAGCCATTGATCGATGTTCTTCAGTCCTTTGGTTGTCGGGCCACAGTTGGTCAATGGCCGATGGACGTTGGCTTCACCTTTCATCATCTCGCGCACCGGTAACGTGTATCCCATCGAAATCGAATCGCCAATCAATAGCACGCGCGGCAACCCGGGCACATCTTCAACTGGTTGCATCACCGGGTTTTTTTTGCGTTTGGGTTTTGGCTTACTCTCTGTCTGGTCTTGCCCCAAGGTTGTGGCAAGACTAGCAGTCAGGTGGGCGACCAAAATCAAGCAGAACAAACGATAACGCGATTTGAATTCAAACATGCGAATGAGGGTCACTGAATAGAGCGGAGAAGAACCAATGACGATTTTAGATCGCGGCCAGCCAGGTCGCAAGTTTTTCACCTAAAGACTGGCCCAGAAGTGTGTTATCCAATCAACAGGTACTATGCGACCGGTCAGGCCGATATTGCCCGAGAGAAAGAGGGTGGCTGAGGGGAATCGAACCCCCAACCCCTGGAACCACAATCCAGTGCTCTAACCAATTGAGCTACAGCCACCATCGAATCGAGAATTGTAAGCATACAGCCGAAAACGGTCAACGGATTACATAGCTGGTTCCGGAGTGGTCTCCAGCTATTGTTTTCCCGGTTGATTGAAATCTGACAAGATTCGCAAGTCGGGCCGTTTCGACAAGGCTTGAATAACTCCTTGTTCGGTGACCCGGGTTTTGACGATGTTCAACGTCTGCATCGAAGCGTTCCTCACCAATTCGATGAGTTGTTTGTCGGTTAGTTTGGTGCCACTAATGTCAATTCCCGAAGTCGCAACTTCAACTAGCGCGGCAATCGTATCGTCATCAATCAACGCACCGGTAAGAAACACCTGGTCAATTTTTTGAACCGAGTTCAAGCCTTTCAAGGCACCGCCCCGAATATCACTGCCGGAAAGATCTAGCCATTCCAATTTTTTGAATTTCACCGAGGAATCAAAGGTCCCCTCATTTAGTCGAACGCCAATCAACGCCAGTTCTTGCCGTTCAGTCGTTGCGTCAAAGAATTTGATTTCATTGGGCTTGATCCGGAGGAACGCTTCGTACCGGTTTTCAATTTGTTCAAAACTCCGGCCGAGCTGAGAATTGAACGACGGTAGCCTTTTCTTGCCTTGATAAATCAAAGATAAGAATTGAATCAGTTTCGACTGATCAGCTCCACGATCCGCCGTCATCAACATCTGTGTGACTCCCGCGGATTGGCTATAGACTTTTTGGATTTCTGGTAACGATTGAAATTGAATCATGTTCATCTTAGAAAGGACATCCAAGGGGAACCGAAACTGTTCTTTCAATCGGCGCAATCTCGCGTATTGGAGTCGTCGGGCATCGAATCCACCGAGCGTGAAATAGTGGTCATGGTCAACAAGCGATTCAAAATACATGGCAATGCCTTCACCTAGCCAAAGGTAATGATTGCGGAACGGCGTGTTGGTGCTGCGCCTTGATTCTTGAAACAACTGATGAGTTAACTCATGCCGCCAAGTATCGCGTATGCTCCCTTCGTCACTTGCAAAGAAGTAAGATTTTTTTGCTTTATCGTTATAGTATCCGGTCGACTTTTCGATTCCAGGAATTGAGTCTTTCAGCGATAAAACATACTGATTGCGATCAGCAAAAAAGACGACTTTGAATTTACGTCCCGAGGGCGTCGGTTTGCTCGACCCGGCGATCCAACGTTGCAGGTTCTTGCTGCTGTTGTGGTAATCAAAAAATACTTGTCGCCAAACATCGTGCCAGCGTTCAAGCCGAATCGCCAGCTTTCGAGTCTGCGCCTCACCAGCAGTTGACACGATGTGAAAATGTGTTGTAGAGCCAATCCAATACGATTTGGCTGGCCAATTGAAACCACTTTCCGGTTTGGTAGCCCGTTTCACACGTAGACGGTCGGACTTCACCCGCCATACCTTCGCACCATCGTTGTCAACCATTCGGTGACCCAGTACCTCGCGCGCCCCAGGATGATTGGGTGAGTAAAATAGGATTTCGTTCAACAATTGGTATGACCAAGCACCATGCCGACCAGCATTCGATTTTGCGAAGCTAAACAAACGCGACGCATATGTATCGAGGACTTTTTGGAGTTCCAATTTTGCTTCCGCCGACAAATCCTCGAAGCGATCGGAATCGATGATGTTCTCATCCGGTAGAAATATGTATTGGCGTTTGGGGTCACGAGAAATCAAAAACGGTGCAGCTGCGATAATTAGCGAACTTGGTTCATCAAAACGGTGGGCCAATGCCTCCAATTCGTTTCGGAATTGCGATTCCAGTTGGTCTCGAGTTTCCCAAAAATCTTGCTCTGGCTGGCTGAACTTGATGGGGTCGGTCGTCAGAAAGACGGCTAACCAGCTGGCAAAGATCAGTTTAAGGCCGAGTGATATCACGTTGTTGGTTCGATGATTCGAGAATGGATGACTGTCTGGTAGTAATTAGCGCCGATTGGCCGGTACGAGCAAGTGAGTGGAGTTCGATTCGTCATTTACTCGCTGGCGCTTCGTGCTGGTACTCAATGCGTGCCGGTACTCGGTGCACAACAACAAAACGGAGTTTCGTGTTGGTACTGCGCAATTGGTTGTTTGATTCGGCAATTTGCTTGCTGGCGTCGCGGTCTGGTATTACTAAGGTCGTTAGATTAATTGTACGTCGATGTTCAGGATGTAACGCACGGATTACAACAATTCTTCCAAACGGTCGACCAAACCGGAAAAATGTTGCAATGCGGTATCGACCGGTTCTGGACTCTCAAGGTCGACGCCTGCGTCACGAAGTAAGTCCAGCGGGAATTTCGAACAACCGCCCTTGAGAAACCCTTGATAATCCATCAGTTCCGTCTCGCCGCCGTTAAGCACGCGCTGGCTCAAAGCAATGGCAGCTGACAAACCGGTGGCATACTTATAAACATAGAACGCGCGGTAGAAGTGCGGTATCCGGAGACATTCCAAAGCAAGTTCGTCGTCGATTGTAAACACAGGGCCAAAATAGTCGTCCAGCAGCTTGCGATAAACATCCTTGAACGCATCCAGTGTCAAAGGCTCACCAGCTTCTGCCATCTCATGAGTGATTTTTTCAAACTCTGCAAACATCGTTTGACGGATGATCGTCGCTCGAATATCGTCGATTTGGTTATTGATCAAATACGCGCGTTCGCGATCGTCGCTGGCATTTTCGAACAAATGTTTGCTTAGTAATTGTTCGTTGAAAGTACTGGCCACTTCCGCTACGAAAATGGTGTAGTTGTAATACTCAAACGGCTGGTGGTTTGCCGAGTAGTAAGAATGCATCGAATGCCCGGCCTCGTGTGTCAACGTGAACATGTCGTTGAGGACTTTGGGCTTGTAATTCATCATGATGTAGGGATCACCGTCGAACGTGCCGTAACTGAATGCCCCGCTTTGTTTACCTTGGTTCGGATAGCGATCACACCAGCGCCCTCTCAAGCCGGCACTTAATACATCGACGTATTCGCTACCTAGTGGAGCCAGAGATTCGCACACGGTATCCGTGGCTTGATCCCAAGTGCGTTCCACGTCCAAGTCGGACAAAATAGGAACGTAGGTGTCATACTGGTGAATGGTCTCCAGTGCCATCTTTCGTTTACGCAAGTCGTAAAACTTGTAAAGGGCTGGAAGGTTCTTTCGGACTGAAGCGATTAAATTGTCGTAAACGCTTTGAGGTACGTTGTCGGCGAACAAGGCTTGGCCCAGCGCGCTGTCGTAGCCACGGGCTTTCGCATAGTAAATGTCTTTCTGAATCGAGCCGTTTAAGATCGCTGCCAAGCTGTTTTCGTGAGCTTGAAACTGCTGATAGAACTGGTGAAAAGCCGTCTTCCGAACTTCACGATTGGGTGAAATCAAAAACTGCGAAAAGGTACTCTGCGACAATTCAACTTCGACGCCATCCTCATTTTTGACGGTGCCGAATTTTAAATCCGCATCGGTCAATTGGCGAAAGATCTTCGACGTCGCGCCCGCCATTTCACCTTGCATCGCAATCAGCTGCTCCTCTTTTTCGCTCAGCGTATGCGGTTTGTAGCGGATCACGCGCTGCAGCGCTAGTTTGAACAACTCCAATTCTGGTTGCTTGATGAATTCATCGAGCTTGTCGGAATCGATGGCCATAATTTCTGGCCGGATAAAGCTGGCCGCTTCAGCGGATTTCGTTGCGACGTTTTGAAACCTGCCCATCATTCGCTGGTAATCGGTATTGGCCTGGTCTTCAGCGGTTCGCAAAAAAGCATAATTGCCCAGACGTTCACCTAGCCGATCTACTTGGCTGTCAAATTGCAGGCATGCGGCCAGGTCGGCCGCTGAATTACTCAATGTTCCCCTGTAAGCTTCGAATCCGGAAATCATCGCTTCCCATTGGTTGAACGATTCTTCCCAAGCTTGATCGTTAGCGAAAAGTTTGGAGAGATCCCAAGTATCTGATGCTGGGACGTCAGCTCGTGCAGGAAGTCGTACGACATTGGATTCTTCAACGGCGGTCGCGTTCATGGTTAGTGTTCGAATGGAGAAATTGAATTACTTGTTCATTTATCGGTCGCTGTATTATGGCAGTTTTCTAGAATACTGTCATGACGACTACAACGATAACACGGTCTCTCGATTTACCGAGCGTCGACGAGATGTATCGAGCGCTTTGTGAACGCGACAGTCAATATGACGGCCTGTTTTTTGTCGGGGTGCGCACCACGGGCGTGTTTTGCCGGACGGTCTGTTCGGCCCGCAAACCAAAACTGGAAAATGTTGATTTTTACCGTACGGTAAACGATGCTCTTGCAGCCGGTTTTCGACCCTGTAAAAAGTGTCGGCCGTTGGAAGCCGCGGGTTCGACTCCGGCATGGTTGAGGCCGTTGTTGTCAGAGTTCGAAAACGATGTTAGTCGCCGTTGGACCGATGCGGACATCAAACGATTCGATATTGAACCCGCTCGAGTTCGACGCTGGTTCAAACAAAATCATGGGATGACATTTCACGGATATATGAGATCGCGCAGATTGGGGCAAGCGATGGGACAAATTCAGGTTGGCAAAAAAACAATAGCTGCGGCTTACGACAACGGATTCGAATCCAAGAGTGGATTCAATGCGGCGTTCAAAAAATGGTCAGGTTTGGTGCCTTCCAAATTGACCAATGCCGCAGGGGCACCGATGGTTGTGAACCGGATATTGACAAAGCTTGGACCGATGGTGGCTGCTGTCGTCGATGACCGTTTGTGTCTGCTTGAATTTGCGGATCGACGAATGTTGGAAACGCAGTTTAAACGCATCACTCGAATCTTCCGCCGCGCCTTGGTCAACGGCGATCACCCGATTATGTTGCAAGCTCAATCGGAGCTGGCTGAGTATTTTGAAGGCCGTCGAGAGCAATTTGAGCTTCCGTTGTCGATCCAGGGGTCTGAGTTCCAAATGACGGTTTGGAAGGAACTCCTAAAAATTCCGTTTGGTCGAACCAGCAGCTACGAAAAAATTGCCGCCAAAATCAACAACGCCAAAGCTCAACGCGCCGTCGGCCGTGCCAATGGCGACAATCGACTCGCAATCGTGGTTCCCTGCCATCGAGTCATTCGCGCCGACGGTTCGCTTAGTGGCTACGGTGGTCAAGTCTGGCGAAAAAAATGGTTAATTGCGCACGAACAACCGAATCGCTTGTTTTCAGGGCATGTACCGACAATCTAAAGATTTCATGAATTCGCGTTTGCGGCCTTGAATTGCTGGAAAGTTGTGAGGTCCGAATTTAGACTTGTCGTTTGTCTTTCTTTGATTTTCAACTCGGCTGATCCAAAACCATGCGTTCTAATTCTTATCGCGGCAACCCTCGTCCATCTGAACCATTTCTGTTCCACGTTGAAACGCTGGAGAGCCGTTGTTTGCTTTCGACGGTCCAAGTACTCGCCGCGGGTTTTGAAGGCGAAGAAATCATTGAACTGCAAATTGATGAACAAGCAGTTCAAACTTGGAATCTCAATAGCGAAGCCTCTAACCGTAGCTTTGAAGTTTTGGTTTACGAAACTCCCGAAACAATTTCCGCCGATCAGGTTCGTTTGCAGTTCGTGAACGACCGTTACCGACCCGCCGAAGGAATCGATCGCAATGTACTGATTGACTCAGTAACGATCGATGGAGTGCAATACCAAACGGAGTCTCCGGAAGTGTTTTCGACAGGAACATGGAAGGCGGCAGATGGTATCCAGCCGGGTTTCCGAGAAAGTGAAATCTTGCATACCAATGGCTATTTTCAGTTTGCGACCACCAATCCAACAGGTTCAACCGTTGAAGTTCGCGCACGCGGCAACGAAGGTGTCGAGCAGTTTAACTTGTCGATTGCTGGTTCGGTTGTTCGGACAATCGCAGTGACCACTAGCCATTCAATCTATACATTCGTTGCCGACTCGACAGTTACCGCCGAAGACGTACGCATCGATTTTCTTAATGACGTTTACAACCCTGATCTAGGGATCGACAACAACTTAATCATCGATTGGATTCGAATCGACGGACAAACCTATCAAACGGAAAACAGCGATGTCTTTTCGACTGGTACGTGGCTATCGAGTGACGGGATTCAACCTGGTTTTCGGCAAAGTGAAACGCTGCATACCGAAGGCTACTTTCAATTTGGTGCCGGTGGCAACGTTGACGGCGGTGACGTTCGATTGGTGACGAACGCGTATTCGGTGGCCGAGTCAGATGGCTTTGTCACGATCGAAGCGATTCGTGAAAATGGATCGGACGGATTTGTGAGTGTCGATTTTAGCGTTATCGGCGATACCGCGGTTGCGGGGCAGGATTTCGAGAACGTAACAGGGACAATCGTTTGGAATGACGGCGAATCCGGTGTCCGTTCGTTTACGATTCCCATTTTGGATGACGGTTCGATCGAGGGTGAAGAGCGTTTCAATGTAACGATTGACAATGCCGTCGGACCGTTGACGTTGTTGGCGCCGCGAACCGCGACGGTCACAATTGACGACAACGATTCAGTTGCCTCAACGGGCGACGGCTTGCTTGGTGAGTATTTTGACGGGCTTGGTTTTCTTGATTTGTATGCCGTTCGAACCGATGCGACGGTCGATTTTGATTGGGGTAATGGCGAGCCCATTACGGGCATCGGCGCAGATAATTTTTCGGTGCGCTGGAGTGGTCAGGTCGAACCAATTTATTCCGAGGAGTACACGTTTGTAACCCGATCGGATGACGGCATTCGATTATGGGTAAACGACTTGTTGCTCATTGACCAGTTCATCGATCAATCGGCAACGACGCATACCGGCACAATCGCGCTGGAGGCCGGAGTTCTGTATGATATCAGCATTGAGTATTACGAACGAGGCGGGCAAGCCGTTATGGAATTGAGCTGGCAGAGCGATAGTCAGACGTTGGAGGTTATTCCTCAAAGCCAGTTGTATGCGGCGGACGCGCCCGTTTTACCTCCGACGGGCGACTTGATAACGGAGACGTTGATCAACGGACTGAACAATCCAACGTCATTAGAATGGTCGCCGGACGGTCGAAATTTATACGTCTCGCAGAAAGACGGTCTGGTGTTCACCGTTCGTGATGGCGTTCAACAAACGACACCATTCATCGATATTCGGAATATGGTCAACGGAGTGCGGGACCGTGGGTTGTTAGATTTGGCCGTCCATCCCGATTTCGAAAACACGCCCTATGTGTACTTGCTGTTTACTTACGATCCGCCCGAGGTATTTGGGTTCACTGGCTTGGCCGGCCCTGACGGTCGCGGTAACCGGGCGGGTCGGTTGATACGTGTAACGGCCGATCCATCCAATCAGTACAAGACAGCAATTCCAGGTAGCGAAGTTGTTTTGTTGGGTACCAACAGCACATGGGAGAATTTCAATGGCTTCGTCAATAGCACCAACGACTTTGACGAACCACCAGCTGGCATCAATCCCGATGGTACCAATATTCAGGACTTTGTAGCATCGGATAGTGAGTCCCATACCGTCGGTGCGATCGAGTTTGGGATCGATGGAAATCTGTTTGTGTCCATTGGCGATGGAACGTCCTACAACGCGCGTGACCCACGTACAGTACGTGTACAAGACATCGACAACTTGAGCGGCAAGATATTGCGAATCGATCCGATTACGGGTGAGGGACTTGCCGACAACCCGTTTTACAATGGCGAGCCGAACGCGAACCGTTCCAAGGTATACCAGTATGGATTGAGAAATCCGTTCCGTATCACGGTAGATCCTGTATCGGGGCAATTGTACGTCGGGGACGTCGGGTGGACGCGTTGGGAAGAGATCAACGCGGCCGGTCCCGGGGCCAATTTTGGTTGGCCATTTTACGAAGGCGGCAGCGGTCAAAATTTGCCGACACGACTTTACGAAGATCTGCCTGAAGCTCAAGCATTTTACAATAGTGGTGCCGAGGCAACGCCAGCTATTTTCGCGCTGAATCATAACGACACAGGGATCAACGCAATCATACTTGGTGACGTTTACACCGGCAGCACGTATCCAGAGCAATACGTGGGAGATTTATTCTTCAATGATTTGGGACAAGGAATCGTCCGAAACGTCAGTTTTGATACTCAAGGAAACATCACCAGCGTCGATACATTTTCCACGGGTGCTCAAATTGTCGTACACATCCAGCAAGGGCCTGATGGCAACTTGTACTTTATCGACCTGAACGACGGTCAAGTGGGAAGATGGGTTTTCAATTAAAGTGCATCCAGGAGCTTTTCGATCAAAATGACATCATGGAAAGGAGCGACACTATCAGAGATCGCTTGCTGCTTTACACGCAATTCAGCGTCGAATTCCGGTCCTGAAACG
This sequence comes from Mariniblastus sp., assembly GCA_965263475.1. GTDB lineage: Bacteria > Planctomycetota > Planctomycetia > Pirellulales > Pirellulaceae > Mariniblastus. Next base: position 2,616,937 of record OZ253677.1, on the reverse strand, counting down.
AGGGATTGTTTTAGATAGGCCAGATACGCGTTAACGCCACGTTTGAGGTTCAGCGATTCGCCGATCTGCTGAATGGCACCCTCGATGTCTTGAGTCATAATTTTTAAACGAATTCTAAAGATCGCATACGCTCGGCCACGCCCATTTTGGACTAGTTCAATGGCTCTTGCCGGCTCTGGGTCGTCGTTCAGATTGGGATCAGAAATGAATCGTGCGACAGACTGGTGCAACATCCTGGATTCCGGATTGAGGTATCGCCATTCATCCAGCAGTGTGCGAATCTCCTTTTTGAGTTGCGACAGTGTATCGGTGCCAATGTTCTCGGCCGCAAAAACCGACTGATAAATCAACGTTTGAAAGCGAGTTTGGTAGGCGTCCGAGTGGGTCCAATGTATATCGACATATCGTTTTGATACTGAACGTGCCTTGCCCAAGGCTTCGGCAGCTAAAGCGTGGTCGTTATCAAAATAGTTCCAGCCGGCCAAAACCAACAATGTATTGCAATATTGACTCAAGACTGCTTGGTCTTCACTCATGCTGTCGTAGCTTTTGGCAAACGCGAGACTTGATTGGATTAAGTCTGATTCGGCTTGTTCCCAATGACCAAGTCGGGCATGCGCCCGAAACCGTTGAAAATTCTGCATGGCAAAATTCTTGTTGAAAAAAGGGACACGATCAGGATCGCATTCCTGGCAGATCTGCGCGCTCAACTCGATACCCTTCGTATGAAAATCAACGGCTTCGTCGAGGCGGCATTGGCTGAGGGCTTCCATTCCCATTTTCATGTAGCTATGGCTCAATGCATCGCGGTGATAGATGTTCGAATCATCGTTGGCGAGTATGTTCAGCAGGCATTGATGGGCCGCTTCGGTTTCATGCCTGCTATCCAAACAATGAAAAATGTCATAGCGATAGTCGATGTTTAATGGATGCTTGTCAGAGAGCTGTTGAAACTTAGCTTGGGCATCTTTTATATGTCCCACTCCAATCTCTTTTTCGCCGCGTGATTTATACAGTCTTCCAAGTTTCAGTCTGGCAACCGCTGAAGTTTTCATTAGCGTATCATCGAGTTGCTCGCGCGATTCAAGCCGATCGAAGGCGTCAACAATGGTCAACAGAATTTGAAAGCGAAATTCGGCGTCTTTGTTGCCGTCATCAAAATCTGCTTCTTTCTCAACGAGCGTTTGGATTGTTTCCAACAAATCGCTTTTCTGTTGCTGTGCGGCGATCAAGCTGTTTTGCGAGACCTGCCAAAAATAGGTTGAGCAAACAAAACCAGCACAAACGGCAAGAAAACAGATGGCCGAAAGGATCGCTATTTTGGGGTTTCGCTTGGTCCAATATTTAAGATGAGTAACCCGATTGAGCGACCGCGCCGTGACGGGGTAGCCCAATGCCCAGTTCTCTAGATCCTGTTTCAAAAGCGCTACCGAGGTGTAACGGTCGGCAGGATCTTTCTGCAGGCATTTGAAACAAATGTTGATCAAGTCTTTGTCGACCTGATCATTGTATTTACGCGGGTCCTGCGGCATTTCGTAACGTATCTTGTCGGCCAGTTGGGTAAGGCCGTCATCGCGAAATGGCGGATTGCCGGTCAGCAAAAAGTACATCAGCGCGCCCAAACCGTAGATGTCAACCGACGTGCTGTCGCTGCTCTTGCCCTCAATTTGTTCGGGTGACATGAATTTTGGCGTGCCCACCAGTTGTCCCGTGTACGTCAGATTGCGGTCGGCATTGTTATCGAGAAATTTTGCCAAACCAAAATCCGTCAACACGCCCCGACCATCTTGGCGAACGATAACATTTCCAGGTTTGATGTCTCGGTGGAGAATCAATTCTTGATGAGCGAATTGGACGGCATCACAGATATCAATCAACAAACGCACGCGACCGGCAACCGGAAATTCTTCCTTATCAAAATCAACGCGACTTAGTGTGGTTCCGGCAATATAATCGGTGATCAGATACGGAGTTCCTTTGAGCTGTCCCCGATCCATGAGGCTGGCGATGCAGGGGTGCTTTAGCCTTGCCAACGCTTCGGCTTCTTGTTGAAAACGTTGTCTGCCTTCTTCGGTTTGTTCCCAACGGTTAAGGAACTTGATGGCCACTTGTTGTTCGAGTTCAGAAATTGCAAGAAACACTGATCCAAAAGCGCCTTGGCCGAGGTGTTTTTGGATCTTGAACGAACCGACCTGATCACCTGGTCGAATTCGATCTTTAATCGTAGCTTCGTCCGTTTCCAAAAACCGTTCCGATCGGTTGCGTTCATCCTTTCTCAACAACTCGGTAACGAGGTCAGCAAGTTGAGGTTCGACCGAGCGAATTTCCTGAACGCGCGAGTGTTTGCGGCTGTTCGTTAGATCGACAAGCTCATCAAATATCGCTTGAATCTGCTCTTGGTCAAAACTTACACCAAATGGGTTGTTCATTTCGAGTTCGCAAAAGGAGACAATTGGATGAATCTCCATAGACTAGCGAAACCGAACGGAAATGCACGAAAGTTTGCAAGATTTTTTACGCCCAAGAATTGTGGAGACCGTTTTCGGTTGGGTGTAGAAGAGATTCTGGCGATAAGAAAACGTCTAAGACCCTTGATATGAATATTTTTTAGAGCGTAGTCGTCGTAGCCGTGGTCGGATTTTGCTCCAAGAATCATTTGACCGATGACAAGTCATCCGAGATCATTTTTCGCAACACAGCTTTGGCAAACCGCAGGTCTTTTTCGACCGTCGACTCGGATACGCTGCTGGCAAGTGCGATTTCTTTGATGCTCATCTTGAGGAAGATCTTCATGTTCAGCGCTTGGCTGGGTCGCGGATATTGCTGCGAGAGGATCTCCAAATATTCTTGAAAGTCACCGAAATCACATGTTTGCGCGGCCAACGTGTCAATCACCGAATCAAATTCAATACAGCTCAAGCCACCACCATTCTTTAGTTGCTTCTTTTTGCGATAATAATCGGTTAGCGTTTGACGCATCATCAACGCATACAAAGCAAAAAAATGTTGGCAATCTCGGATGTTTTTCAATTGATCGTTTTGCTCGAACTTGATGAAGGTCTCGTTGACCAAGGCGGAAGCACCGAGTGAGGGGTCGCCTGAGGGAATGCCTGCGATTCTTCGCGCCGCGTTTTTCAGTCGGCCGTAAATTAAATCGAAAATCGTTTCCCAGTTGGGTTTTTCTCCCAATTGGTATCGTTGGATAAGAAATTCGAGCTCAGCTTCGACAGATGTCATTTTCGCAAAAAATGGTTGATGAAGTTCCGGAGCAACCATCATAATCAACCGTAAGGAATTTGGTATTTTCAACTTCAACGTTTAGAAAAAAATCATGGCCGTGTTATTTTGTCGAAAGGGTTGACTTGGAACCGCGAGTGTCCGAACAAAGCGATTTCCATCGAAGTCACCATGATCGGCTCAGGAACAAAAAAACACAACCGAGGAGGAATGTCAGCTTGCATCGAAATAAACGACTTGTAGCTTTGCCATGAGCGGTTCGATTCTACTGCGCAGTTGATTCAACTCGCGCCGGTCGACTTCTTTACACTGACGAATATTCGCTTTCAATTTGTTCCAGTGTGCCAAAGCGTTTCGGAGATCTTTCTGAGCGTGCAATTCATGCCGACGATTAGAAACGGCGTGTTCGTGCAATTCGTGGACACTTTGTTGGAATTTTTCGGCGACCCGCTTGAATTGACTAGAGAACTTCCTTTCGTATCCTTGAACAATACGTCGGTGAATCATTTGGTCCAATTGTAAGCTGTATTGGTCCAAATCGGCGCAAATTTGCAGCATCGTGTAATGGTCGATCAGCGGTCCATTTCCGAATGTCTCGCGAAAGACTTCGAAGTGCTCATCACACGCGGCCAACCTTCTCTCGATTCTTGCGACTTTTCGAGTTTCAAGTGTTGCTCTGAGCGCTTGCCATGCGTTGGCGAACAATTGAAACTGCGTTGCAATTTGCTCAAACGGCGATGACGTTTTGATACATGCTTCAAATCGAGCCCCCTGTTTCTGGAACTCACGACATTGCCCGAGAAACAATCCTGGTTGCGCTACTGCGAGCAGGTCATTCAGCGTGTAGCTAGAAAAAATTTGGTCCACATCGCGCTGTAGACGACTGCAAATTTTCGCCAGATATTGGTGATCGAACTCTACAGGAATCCATAGCAATTCGCGAATGTGATTGCCGCAGGATTCGATCGTATGGCAGTGTCGTCGAATGCGTTCGCGAGGGCAGTCCAACAACCGAATCTTTAGTGGTTTCCATTGATCCGCGCACTGGCGATAAATACTTACTATGGAATCATAGCGGCCGGTTTGAATAAGAGGTACGGTTTCGTTAATACGAGCGTAAATGGCTTGGCAGTCGCGAATCAGTTGCCGTCGTTCTTGTTCCGAATTGAACTCGTAGTAAATGTCCTGTATCAAATGTTGAAAATGTGAACTCATCTCGGCACAGTAGTAACGCAATTCGTGACGATTGATTTGAGGTTGGATTTCAAAAATTTTTGTCAATTGCGAATTGAATCCGTTGCATTTGGTCAGGCATCGCATGCAGGGCTGCGGTAAATCACGGACTTGATTCAAACGGTGATGGAATAGTCGCCAACTGGCGTCCAAGTTGCAATAGGGGTCAACCAAGGGCTGAATGCTGTTGAGCCGCGACGCGTGGGTATTCAGGTGTTTGATCGCAGCCAAAATTCCAATCGCGTCGGCCAACAGAGGTCGCAGCCGAGGCAGCCGGCGTTCTTCTTTGCGCAATTCGACAATCAGTTGACTGCATTCTTGTTCGAAACTGGTCAGTGCGCTGCGGCACTTTTTGAGTTTGGGGTTTGTGATCTGGCTTTGTGGTGGGATGGAGGGGAGTCGTCCACCTGCGCGATCCGGACGGCGCGGTTGAATGTCCCGGTCTTGTTGAGATTCAACAACAACCTTCAACAGATTCTCTATGAAATCGCGGCGGCGTTGCCGAACATCGTCGTTGATTTGTGCTGGCAACCAATTGGTGATTAAAGTTGCAATTGCGACGAATACGAGAATGGAGACTTTCATTTGGCGGCTCAAAAAAAGGAAGCAGTGCGAATATGAATTATCTCAGCTAGAGTATGAGTTGCAAGTCAACAGATTTGCGGGAAGCTCGTTTGAGCTCTACGTCGAAAATCGCTGCGAGAAACAAACGAACCCGGTAGAAACGACCAGAATCGAGGATTCTTGAAGTTTAGTGTTGTTTTGAACACTAACTGGTGTTGACAAGAGTTCTTAACTGTAGATAACGAAGCTATCTGCAATGCCCGATATGGAAATCTTTGAGCAGGACGTGATCGGCAAGATGCTGGCGCGCGTTATTGGCACGTAATGTGGCTTGTTGTTCTTTGATGCGGAAGTTCATTCCGCCCAAAAAAATTGGAAAGGAGACCGTAATGTTAGTACTGTCACGACGCCCAAGCGAAAAGATCCTGTTTCCCAGCGTAGGGATATCGGTAGAGATCATTCAGACCAAAGGAAACACGGTTCGGGTTGGCATCGAAGCACCTGAAGATGTTCGGATCTTGCGTGATGAATTGAAAACGCGGTCTACCGACCAACTTGTTCAAGCCAACAAAATCGTGTTGTCGAATCAGACGTCAACCGATGAACTTGGGCAAGATGAAAAACTATGGCTGGCGGAACGAATTGATGAAATTGGGTTGGCTGTTGCACTTGCTCAAAATCAACAGCGACAAGGTTTAACCGAGACTGTCGATATCGCATTGGAGCAGGCGATCGAACGACTCCGCGAGCTGAAAGAGCGTTTGATCCCCACCGAAAGCAAACCTGTCGTTTGCGAGCCAAACGTGGCCTATTCCACTCAAAAAGACGAGGTTCGACTAGCATTCGAGGATAGAAAGTGCAGCCATTTTCGGTTGGATTTTAGTTTTGTAGCAAGTTCCGACTACCGGAGCGGTGTTACTTCAGCGTTTCATTAGCCCGTGTCAAGTCCTTTGCTCTTGCAAATAGCGAGTCAGTTCAGCTGGATCAATCAATTTGATGTCCGCTCCGACAAGCGGTTGGTAATATAAACTGGAAGCTTGTCGTTTGCGGCTGCGCGCTTGAGAAACCGGTCCGTGTTGGAATCCGGTTTTCCGGTCATGTAGCCGTATAAGCAGTTTCAGCAGTTTCGGCCCCCAACGCATGTGTGCAATCGCATATTTTTGTTAGCACATGTGTGCCGTATTGACAAAACACGAACCAAGATTGTGACGCGGGAATGAGTTCAGAATATCAGCCGGATCGGATAGACCAAATTTGCGTAAGATTCGAAAAGGAAGTACAAGACAACCTGTCACCCAACATCGGCGATTTTTTGGCCGAACTTGATGACGTTGAACAGCAAGCTGAACTATTTCGGGAGTTACTTTGGATTGAAAGTAAATGGCTATCGGCGGAACAGTCCTTGGCGAATCAAAACCGATACCGAATAGAACTGCCTCAGTTCGCAGGCCTTTTGAACGAGCTAGATAAGACGGAGGTATCAAAGAGTGATCAAGAGCAGCCCACGTCCGTAAGAACTCCGCAGCCCAACAAAATCGGGGCCTACAAGATTCTTCATCCGATTGGCGAAGGTGGAATGGGATCGGTCTACTTGGCCGACCAAGAAGAGCCAGTCAAGCGTAAGGTTGCACTCAAGGTCATCAAGGCGGGCATGCACAACAAATCGGTAATCGCTCGTTTCGAAGCAGAACGGCAAGCCGTTGCCCTGATGAATCATCCTTGCATCGCCAAGATTTTGGATGCAGGCGCAACCGACAATGGTGAGCCTTATTTTGCCATGGAGCTAGTCGAGGGCCGCCCTTTGGACGAGTATTGCGACTATCAAAAATTGGCGATAGCGGACAGGCTGCAGCTCTTCGTGAAAGTTTGCGAAGGCGTGCATCATGCACACCAAAAAGGAATCGTGCATCGTGACTTAAAACCAGCCAACATTCTCGTTGCTGAGATTGACAATCAAGCCTTTCCCAAAGTAATTGATTTCGGGTTGGCCAAGGCGCTGGAAGCGACTCGACGCCTGACGGGGAAATCACTGCAAACCGAAGTCGGACAAGTACTGGGCACGCTCAAATACATGAGCCCGGAACAGGCGGAACTCGATTCGTTGGATATCGATACGCGCAGTGATGTTTATACCTTAGGCATAATCTTGTACGAGTTATTGACCGGTGCAACTCCCTTGGGTTCTAACAACATCGGAAACCAGGCGGTACTTCGAGCACTTCAACTGGTGCGTGAACAAGAAGCGCCCCGTCCAAGCAGTCAGTTAAGTACGAATAAACAGGCAGTGCTTACGGTTACAGAACGGCGCCGTATCAGCCCGCGAAAGTTGACGCAAATGCTTTCCGGTGATCTCGACTGGATCGTCATGAAAGCGATCGAGAAGGACCGTGAGCGGAGATACGACTCAGCATCTAGCCTTGCTGCGGACGTACAAAGATATCTGAACCAAGAGCCGGTGTTAGCTAGGCCTCCCTCATTGGCCTACCGAATGAGTAAATTCGTGCGCAAGAATCGGACTTTGGCAGCGAGTGTTGCTGGCGTGGCGGTTGCGATTCTGTTGGGTTTGGCAGGAACCAGTTACGGGATGGTTTGGGCCTTCCAAGAGAAGAAAATTGCCAATTTAGCGCAGACTAAATCGGAAAGACTCGCGCTACAAAAAAGCCAACTTGCGGATGAGAAGTCCCGCTTGGCCGAAGAGAAAACGGAGTTGGCTGAACGCAATCAAAAAGTGGTCGACTTTTTCGTGTCGTCGTTTCGTTATGCGGATCCAGCAAACCGAGGTGTATCGGCAAAGTTGACAACCAGTGAATTTTTGCAACAGGCATTGTTTCAGATCCAAGCTACCGATTGGGCGGGAGATTCGATCACCAAGGCAACTTTGCTAACCGCAATGGGGAAATCGTTCGCGGCGTTAGGGATTTTCAATGAGTCGATCAAGGCCCACAAAGAAGCTTTTGACTTGAGAACATCCGAATTAGGCGAAAACGACATCGAGACCTTGCGCAGTATGAACGACTTGGCGTACGGGTACCGACAAGCGGGAAATTTGGATGTCGCATTGCAGTTGCAACAGGAGAATTATGATCGATTTACGGCGCTGCTGGGCCCCAACCATCCAGAAACCTTGAGCAGTTGGAGCAATCTTGCATTGGCGATTGAATCGGGCGGTCGCGGTCGTGAAGCCATGGAGATCAACCAGAAGCTATTGGAGAAGCGTCGTCTAACACTGGGTGAACATCATCCCGATACGTTGAACAGTATGAACAATTTGGCATCCAACTATTTAAGTATAGGCGATTTCAAAGAAGCCCTGAAATTGTTCGAGCAAACATTGGATTTCGCTCAATCAGAATTTGGAGACGACCATCCCAACACGTTGAAGTCGTTGAACAACGTTGCCATGACCCATGAAGAGACGGGGGATTTTGGTACGGCAACGCAACTTCGCCAAAAAGTGCTTCAGGCCAGACAAGAGAAACTGGGCGAGAATCATCCAGATACGCTGATCGCGATCGATCAATTGGCTACGAACTACTTGTCAACCGGCAAGTATACCGACGCGATCAAGCTCCACCAGGATTCGTATGAACGTCTTCAACTGCGGCTTGGTGAAGATCATCCGTTAACGCTATTGACGCTTAGCAATTGGGCCGCCGCGCTTTCGGTTCACGGTGATGTCGACAAGGCATACCCGCTTTACAAAAAGGCAATTCGACTTCACAAGGCCAGGTATGGCGAAAACAGTCCTAGCCTCATCGGAAAATTGGTGGGTATGGCTTTCAGCCACCAAAAGTCGGGAAGGTTGGCAGAAGCCATTGAAATGTTTGCGGACATTTTGGATTCCTACGAAGACATGCTCGGTTCGGAGCACCAGTATATTGTGACCGCCAAAAACAACTTGGGAGTTGCCTACAACAAAAACCGACAGGCGAAACTTGCAGCTCCTTTGTTGGAGGACGTCTTGGCGGTTCGTCGCAAGCGATTTGGTGACAATCATCCAAGCACGGTTACGGCGATGAATAATTTGGCGAGGGCGCTGCAATCGATGGGACAACTAAAACAGGCAATTCCTTTGTTAGAGAAATCGTACGAAGTCTATCGGTCAAATTTGGGGGAGGACCATCCGACGTCCATGGCGTTTGCCAACAACCTTGCCGGAGGGTATTTGGATTCGAATCGATTTGATGATGCCATCGCTTTGTTTACGAAGAATATGGAAATGAAACAAAAAAAATTAGGGGAAGGCCATCCGGACTCAGTTCTCAGTATGTATGTGTTGGGAATGGCGTTGACCAGAGCCGATCGAAATGCCGCAGCGGTTAAGATTTTGAGACAAGCCGTCGAGGTCGCCTCGGAAAAATTAGGCGATCAACATCTCGATACTTTGATCGCAACCACTCGACTTGCCGAAGCATTGATGGCCGGGAAACGACTGAATGAAGCGATTCCATTGTTTGAAAAAACGCTAGAAAATTATGAGACAACTCTAGGACCGAGCAACGCATACACAATGGGTTTGGTTGCGAACCTCGCTTCTGCTTATCGTACAGCAGGACGCCCCCGAGAGTCGCTCGACTTGTTTAATCGTTTGTATTTGCATCGCCAGAAGAAATTTGGGGCATCCAACTCAAACACGGTTGATACGCTGCGCTCGATCCAAGCACTGCAAATTGAACTTGAACGATTTGAAGCGGCGAAACAGAGTGTCGAAAAATGGCAACAAACGATTGATGATCCGAAAAGAAAATCGTCGGCTGACTTTGGCTGGTCTCAAATTTCTCTGGCTGAAACACTTGTTGGGCTAGAGCGATTCAAGGACGCCGAAGCATTGATTCAGCAAGCATTGGAAAACGACAAGTTGGAAGAAGTTCATACCTTGAGGGCAAACAGCATTCGCGGAGCGATTCTGGCTGATCGGGGCGAATTTGAAAAAGCTGAAAAACTGCTTGCCAGTTCCGCAACGAAACTCGCTGCACGTGTTGCCGAAATGCAACCACGTTTTCGTTGGTATGTTGCCCAATCTCAGGAACGAATGGTGAAGTTCTTGCAATCCAACGGTAGCAAGGCGAAGGTCGCCCAATGGATTCGTGAACAAGACAAAACGAAACAGTTGATTCGGGAGCTTCCCAATGCCGGCAAGAAGAAAGATTTCTAGTTGTTATTGAGAGAACGGGATATTAGTAAAGCTCCGCCAACAAAATGGCAGAGCTTTTGTTTACAACAAGTTTACTACCCGATCGGCTAAACCGTTCTCGCCCATGACGATGTTCAGGTTACCGCTGGAGGCGATTTTTTCGAGGACTTCTAGTTCTCGCAATCGCATCAAAGTCGGGTTGTCAGCCAGCAACTTTGCAGTGTTCGCTTGACTTCTCATCGCAGCAGTTTCTTCACGACGCACGATCAAGTTAGCTTCAGCTGCTTTCTTTGCTTCGGTGACCTTGTTCATCAAGTCCTTCATATCACCGGGAAGAATTACGTCGCGGATTCCTACCGACAAAACTTCGAGGCCGAATTTGGCGGTGCGCTCACGGACATCTTTTTCAATTTCCGTGGTAACGTCATCCTTACTTACCAAAAACGCATCCAAATCCTTGGCGCCCACGATTGCCCGCAGAGCTAGTTGCACTTCTCGGTAAAGCGATTGTCGGTAATCGCCAGTCAAACTAAGCGACTTTTCGACGTCAACCAAACGGTACGTTGCAACGGCATTCATACGTAAGGTGACCTTGTCGGCAGTCATGATCTCTTGGCCACTAACATCGACCATTTGCTCCCGCATGTCGACTTCGACCAGCCGGGCATCGGCCATGCCGTTCCAAAAAGCGTACTGGCCAGGGCCAACGACTTCTTGGAAACGACCGTTGATATACAACGCAGCCATGCATTGTCGACCGATCTCGCAAACATCCAACAGGGTGCCAACGCCAGCGAGGCGCGAGATTACGTTTAAGTCTTGGTGTTGAAACCGGATGTTTCGCGCATCAACGACTTCCACACGGACCTTTCGCATGTTTTCCCAGTAAGCGTAAAGGCCTGGGCCCAAGACACGTTGGAATCGACCATCAATCCAGACAAGAGCCCGTTGGTGGTCCTTCAAGTCCAATACGTTCGCATGACCTTGGAGCGCGTCGGAATTAACGATCATGTCCAAGTGTTCATGCTCAATCCATGGAGCGCGTTGGGAAACGATGTCGACCTTGATGCGACCACGTGGGTTGAACATGAGATATCGACCTGGCGACATCAACGAGTGGAAATCGCCATCGTGAAATCGGAGACCCATTTCAAATTGCCGAATTTGGATTCGCTTAATCATTTGATTTTTGTTCCTTGTGAGTGTCGTGATTTAAATGAACCCGCGGGCAATCGACGCATGGTTGTCCCACGGTTATTCACGGAGCTTGCTTGAGTGCACGTTGATCCGAACTTGCCACGGTTCGAATTGAAATGGTTGGTGGCACCGCAATGGATGCGACCGACTACAAGACAATCGTTACCGTTTTCAGTTCGCATCGTCGAACACGGTATCCACAAACTACAAGGTGAAATCCTGTGTTGCCGTATCGATCGAATCGAAATTCGGGAGCTTGGCTTCCTCATTCGTCTGCCATCAAACAGCAGGCAATTCGTCCGAGGATCGCCGTTGGGTTGTTGTCGACGTGCATGGGCACATCCTGGTGGTTTCCAGCCACACTTGGTGGAGATGACGGGATTCGAACCCGTGTCCGTCAGATTCACAATCTGATGCTCTACCGCTGAGCTACATCGACCAACTCGACATAGACGTTAAAAACCGAAACGGAACAACGTTCTTCGACTGCGGTAGGAAGAGTAATCTGTCGCAGGATAGCGTTGCCACCGGAATCTACGTCGAGAGTCCTTGCTTTCAAAGAGGCGCCGGTGGGAATCGAACCCACTTGTAACTGTTTTGCAGGCAGTTGCCTTACCGTCTGGCTCCAGCGCCGGTTTGTATGTCCTCGCCAGGAATCGAACCTGATCTTCGACCTTCGCACGGTCGCGTGCGCTCCGACACACTCCAAGGACTTGAATTTTTAGACGCCAAGCCGATGCAAAGGTTCGGTTGAAATTGAATCAACTGGCTTCTCGGATGCATTTGGTCATCGTTCTGCAAGTGCATGACGACCAAGTTGAAGGGATACCGAGTTGCTTAGGGAAACGTCGAGTAGATTCTTGGTTGCCGTTGGCTTGGCCTGTGGTGCTACAATCTGCGTTGGGCTGGCGAAAGCTCTCTCATCGAATCGAAACATCAACAATTGGCCACGTTTGTAATTTGTATATGCAAATTTTTGCCGGGGTTACCGGACGGTGGATTTGGAACGATACGCAGTTCGTTTTTTCTCTTGGTTGCCGTTAGAAATCAGAACCAGTTTGCGACCTTCCTGGAGAAAGAAATCCGTCTCTTTAGTTATGGCGAAACCAGCTGGAAGACGCCCAACTAGCTCTTCGGCATGTTCGTCTGTTGTAATGAATATTGCGTTGGGTGCCGTGGCAACAAAATCTTCGGGGGGAATCACTGGTTTTTTCTTCCAATACGCTTTGCGGCTTAAGGAAGTCGGGGTTTCTGGTGACCGTTCGCCTCGATGTAGCTCGAAAATGGGACGCTCAGCATAAAATACCCAACTTGATTCCAAGCAATGGTAAGTTGCAACTGGGGCGTCGATTGCATTTTGTTTGACATCATTCAAAACGATTTCAGTTTGTCGCGTGGAATCAACCGCAACCGTGCCAATGCCGAACATGAATAAACAGAACAATACGGCACTGGTCGCAGTCGAGTACAATGTGTGTTGAGGTTGCTGTCGATACAGTTGATAAATGGCTATACCGCCACCAATCACAGGTATCAGTCCTAGTGCAGCGATCCACCAAATTTCCGGAAAAAACTGTCGCGACGCGACTGCCAATCCGATACTCGTGACGCCACCCGCCAGAACAAAAGCGCTAAGTGCGGCGAATTGCCAACGGATGCCACGCACGTCTACCGTAGGAATCCACTTTAATAAACAAAATGCGGTGAGTATGGCCAGGGCAGGGTAGCACGGCGTAACGTAGCTTGGCAACTTCGTTTCTGCGATCGAAAACAAACCAACTTGAACTGCAACCCAACACGCCAAAAATGTAACGGCTGGAGCGTGTTTTGTCCGTTGGCTTACCTGATGATCAATCAAAAATAGAACCGGGCCGAGGAATATCGACCAAGGAAAAAAACCAATTGCGATGGTTGTGGGATAGTACAGCCATGAACCGTTGTGATTCTCCATAACGGTCGTCGCGCGGGCCAAATTCTCTGTCAAGAAAAACAGCTTTGTAAAATCACCCTGTGTTTGAATACCGACGGCAATGTACCATGGTGCTGCGATTGCAAGTACGGCCGCAATAGCCGTAATTGGTCGCATGTACCAACAGGTTTTGAGAAAATGGATCGGATGGATGACGCGCAGCATCATTTGGATCGAGCGTGAAAGCCGGCCTTCGCAATGGGCATTTTCTGATGGCAATGGAGCGACTCGTTGGATCAGCAAGAACATGCCAATGATCGCGGTTGGCAAAACCAATCCGACAGGTCCCTTGGCAAGCACGGCCAACCCAAAGGCAACGTTCATCAAGATCACGAAGACAAAATTTTGCGGAAACCAATGACCCTCAGTTTTCAACGCCAATCCGTCATCGTTGTTCGCGAACGTTCCGATCACGTAGAAGTAGATGCCTAACGAGCTGAAGAATATGAGCACTGAATCGGGAGTTGCGGCGCGGGCTGCCACACAAAACATAATGCTAGAGCTTAACGCAATGGCGGACAGCAGTCCGACTGATGAATCAAACAAACGACGCCCCATTCCATAGGTCAGAAAGACCGTTCCGACGGCAAGTAATGCAGAAGGAATGCGGGCAGCAAATTCATTAACCCCCAGCATCGAATAGGCAGCGATCATCAACCAGTACAGCAGCACTGGTTTTTGATGCCGAAGCTCGTCATTGAAGATGGGGACGATCCAGTCGCCACGTTGCAACATCTCGGCAGCACAACCGGCATTTCGGGGTTCATCTCGGTCCCACAGCTTCGCCTTGCCCAGGCTTGTGAAAAAAAGCGTTGCCGCAACCGCCGTGATTAATAAAACATGAGAGATCGTTTGCCTCGACATCACAGCAACTCCATTCGCTGATCCAGGTGGACGTTTTAGAAGTCCTATTTCGAAGCTGGCAGTTTAATAGAATCGCAGAAATTCAAACAACGGCAATATCGCTATTGCTCTTCGGGCATCGTAAAAAAGAACTGCTCGGAGACGATCTTGCCGTCTTTTACTTCAAAAACACATATTTCTTGCATTTGCATTCGTTGTCGTCCAAAAAACGTGACGTCAACGGCCATCATGCAGGAAAAGAAACTGCCAGCAACAATGGGGTCGCTAACTTCACATTCATGGAACTCTTTGACCGTTTCAAACCAACTGTTGTTTTTGGCAATGATCGCCAATTTGCCTTCCGTGAATTCATCGGGCATGCCTGGCATTTCGCGACTGACGCATTGGTCGGCATAGAGTTCTTCGACGGCCTTACGATGTTTTTTGTCGCGGCAATATCGGATCAGTTTTTTGGCTACTTCTTTAGTTTCCACGTTAGCATTTGATCGTTTTGCGTTTTTTTCCAATTCGTCCTTTGGACTCAATTTTTTCGATGTAGTCCGTCGCGAGGGGAACTTTACAGGCAGTGTTTCCCATTTCGACGCTAACGGCACCAATTTTCTTGGCCGTTGCTTTTGCCTGTTTTAACAGTGGTTGCACGTAGGCGCCAACCGCAATCACAAAACCGTTCATGGTGTAGCGAACACGGTTCTTCGCTTTATGGATTTCCGTTTCGATCTGTTTGAGCATGTCTTTAATTTCGCTCAGTTCCAGGTCGTCATCAGGCAACATGGCAAGTGCTCCGGCATACGTCGCCCAGCCTGCGGCGGCCACACATTCTGTTCGGGACTTGATCCATTTGCGGGCCAAGTCAATACAGGCTCCGTTCTCCGTCGCAACGAAAGGCACGGTGTATTCTGAAATCATGTACCACCGAGAGTTTTTGGCCCAGGAGTCCAATTGTTTCTTAGTCATCTGTGCTCCATCGGCGACGAGTCCGGCAAGATACATGGCGTCGACGTTACCGGTCTCGAACAACTCGCACGCCAATTCCTGTTCGCCTTTGATTTTCTTGGCGATGACTTTTAGGTCGGCAACTTTGACTCCGTAGATATCTTCACCCGCCCCGTGGTTGTTGTAGATTTTTCTGGTTTGGGCCGAACCTTTTTTCTTTAGCTCCGCCATCACTTTGGGAACAGTATTCATGATTTGCCTCGATAAATCTCACATTGTAAATTGGCAGTGCATTATGCTGTTGCAAAAAAACCGATGAAGGTGTCAATTACCTATTCAGAATCTCACCTTTGATTTTCTTGCCTACTGATACGTTTCACCCTGGCCGTTCGGTCGGGATATTCTACTGACCAATCACCGGTCAAACCACTTTCCAAGGAGAACTCGTCCATGGGTTTTATTCAAGATTTCAGAGACTTCGCATTTAAAGGTAATCTAATCGACATGGCAGTCGGCATTGTAATGGGTGGCGCCGTTGCTGCAATTGTCAAGTCATTCTTAGACAATATCGTTATGCCGCTTATTGCAAAAATTGCCAAAGTTCCGGACATGTCGTCGTTGAACACAAAGATCGGAGTCGCCGAAGTGAAAAACGAAGCCGGCGAATTGGTTAAGGAACCGATCATTCTCAATTGGGGTACCTTTGTTCAAAACACTTTAGATTTTGTTATCATTGCTCTCGTCATTTTCGTCGCCCTAAAAGTCGCTTCTGCATGGATGAAAAAGGCGGAAGAAGAAAAGGCCGACGCCGGGCCATCGGACGAAGTCCAGTTATTGACCGAAATTCGCGATGCGTTGGCCAAACGCTAGTCCGGAATCATCAGCGGTACTGAAAATTCACTCGATGCTCTTGTCGGGTGATTTTCTGATGTAGAACCTGATGGCACCTTCGTTGTCAGCAATCGCGTTCATCGCTTCTTGACAACGAACGTACAACTGCCCCGATCTGGCTGGGCGAAAACCGCTTAGTCGGGAGCCGATCTCAAAGGGGTCGGAAAGTTCATAGTCGGTGAAAACCGCGCCGATCAATTTCCCGTCGCCGCGCGCGTTGCCATTGGGACCAACCTTGCGCCGTGATCCATCGACAACCCAACCTTGCTGTTGTTTTGCAATAGAATTTGGACAGGCGAAGTCATAGTCTTGATCGTCGTCCAGGTAAATTCCTGTTGCTTGCCAACCCGACCGAGAATCAACGAGGAATGATACGCGTTTGTTTAATGCCGTTACGTCTGTTGTCCACTGCCAACGACACAGATCGGGACGATATCCATTATCAAGATGTTCAAGAAATTGTTGGTACTCAAATTTGATTCTTTCAATTTGTTTGCCGAATGCTTTGCCAAACGAGTCTTTTTTCTCCAGCATAAGATTCTTGCCAAGTTCACGAAATCGTTTGGAGTAATCTGGATGGTTGGCTAATAGTTGACATAGCGCCCAACGCCAGGCATACGCTTTCCAAGAATCGCCTGTGATTTGATTCGCTTGAACGATTGTTTCGATGTCTTTGACTTTTGCTTCCTTCAAGTATTCAACAATCACGGGCTCGATTTGAATTGCTTCTTCGCCGGGCACAAAATATTGGCCTAATTCAGCCATCCCTTCGGCGTACCAAACTGGCCCAACACTACCAAATGCAATACTGCAGAACGCGTGCACCGCTTCATGCTGTACGATATTTTGGTCGTCGCACGAATACACCGTTGCAACGGTTCGCGGGCGCTTTCCAGGAGCTCCGTTTCTGGAACGGTATTGAGTCAATCCAGATCTGGCTCGGATTTTATTGAGTGCATATCTCGGGACAGCGCGCGTGAAGTTCTCCGGATCGGACACGACATAGCACTCAATGATGGCATTGGGTTTGACGCCATAGTATCGGGATAAGAACCGATGCATCGTTTCCAATTTTTCCAATAACACTCTCGAACTGCGTTTCGAAATATCTGTATGCAAGACGAAATGATCCGAGTGTTCTTCGCGCGGTGGCAATAAGACGTCGGGAAGCTTGCTGTGTTTCAGATACAGCCGGTCCGTGTAGGACAACGTGGTCACTTTCCGTTTGGGCGAGAGTTCAACACGAATGTCACGGATGACCATCTTGCCGTTTTCAAGAGTATCGCCTCGAAACAGAACGACTTTATCGCCTTGTTGAACTCGATTCAAATCATCCGCACGAATATCAAAGAATGCATCATCGGCAATTTTTACGGTTACTCGTTCGTTCGGAGTCAGACGCGACCTCGGCACAACTAGATAAACCGAGTTGTTGGCCATGGCTTGGACGATTCCTATGAAGTCACAAGGCACCATTTCTTTGCCGGTTGGCATCCGCACCGGCTTGATCGAAACACTGGACTGGTCACCGGAAATGACTTGAATTTCAGTAACCGGCTTCCCGGTTCGCCCGGCGCGGTTAATCTCGCCCCGGAACTTTAGCACCATTCCTTTTTCCAGTAGGCTGCCCGGCAATGAGCCAAAGACGTTGATTCGCGACGGCATCGGAACTATGAGTTCATTGCCATCGAGCGACAGGTATCGCTCATCTTTGTTTTGAATCAAAAACGATTTTTGTTTGCCGTCGGATCTGCGAATGGTGATTTCACCTGGTTGTATATTTTCGACAATGCCGGCGCCGGCAAATTGCCCCACTTTGCGAACACTCTCCGGTTGTCCAAACGCGTCACTAGCAGCAAAGTACAGGGTTATCAGAAGCAGGAAGCCGTATCGCATGGACCGTAAATAAGAACGAAATCAAGAACGAACTCAAAAACTGTTATTATAGTTGCGAATCGCACAAACTGTTGCCGTTGTGTGCCGGTATGGGTTGCCGCAGCGGCAATGCTGTAACGGTTGTAACACCGAATTTACATTTATCGATTCTTAGTCGGCGATTTTTAGTCGGCCAAGCGCAGGCCAGAAAATTGCCAACGTGCGTCAGCGGGGAAGAAGTTGCGATACGTCGGCCGGATGTGGTGGCTGGACGTCGCGACACTGCCGCCGCGGAGTACATATTGATTGCACATGAATTTACCGTTGTATTCACCAATCGCACCGGCTGGCGGTCGGTATCCTGGGTATGCGCCATAACTGCTTGAAGTCCACTGCCAAACACTACCCAACATGCCTTCCGGTGACCGCGTTGGGTGTATTGCGTTTTCGTTAGCCACCAAATGGTCGGCAAAAGGGGCAGCAACCAATTGATTCGGTTGAGAGCGGCATGCGACTTCCCATTCGAATTCCGTTGGCAATCGTTTTCCAGCCCAACGCGCGAACGCATCAGCTTCGAAGTAACTCACATGGCAAACCGGCCAGTCTTCGTTGACCGGTGTTAATCCTGCCAATGTGAACTGATACCAGTGATCCCCTTTTTTCGTCCAGTACAATGGGGCGTCCCAATGGTTTTGCTGAACCGTGGACCATCCCAGGGATAGCCAATATTCTGGCTTAGCGTAACCTCCGGACTCCACGAACTCTAAGTATTGACCGCAGGTTACCAAGTTTTCTGCAATGCGAAACCTATCCAAGAACACACGATGGCTGGGCGACTCGTTATCAAATGAAAACGTATCGCCATTGAAACCGACTTCGTGAATACCTGCTTGAAATTCAACCCATCTGGCCGATGGATCACCGCAATCATCAAACGCCCAATCGCAGTAAGTCGGCAAAGTAGGGTTACACGACAACACATGTTTGATATCAGTCAACATCAATTCTTGGTGTTGTTGTTCATGGTTCAAGCCGACTTCAATCGTCGCTTTAGTGCGATCGTCGAATTCGCCCTTGGCCAGGAATTGGATCAGGTGTTGGTCGACATAGGTTCGATAGTTTTTAATCTCTTGCAAACCAGGTCGTGAAATAAATCCTCGCTGCGGCCGCGGAAATTGTCGCCCGATCGTGTTGTAATACGAATTGAACAAATAATTGAAACTCGGATCATACTCACGGTAATCGTCGCGGCGTCCCAAGACAAAGGTCTCAAAAAACCAGGTGGTATGGGCGATGTGCCAACGGGTCGGACTGACATCGTCCATGGATTGAACCATGCAATCCTCTGGAGTGAGAGGTGCGACGATTTGGTTGGTGAACTCCCGAGTTTGCTGATATCGAGATTCTAGTGAAGAGGACTCGACAATGGACTGCGAGGCTTCGGACATATTCGCTCCAGATAGTGAGTGAACGACTTATTCTACCGTGACTCCTTTCCAAAACGCGACAAAACCCTTGATATTTTCGGCTTCTGGTTTTGGTGACGCGTAATACCAAGCGGCTTGTTCATTGGTCTGGCCATCGACAACTAAGTCGTAGTAATTCGCTGTACCTTTCCACGCGCAAGACGTGGTCGCCGAGCAGGGGCGCACATACGCCATGTCAATTGACTCAGGAGGAAAATAGACGTTTCCTTCCACGATTTCTGTATTTTCGCTTTCGGCAATCAATTGATTGTTCCAAATGGCCTTCGCCATAGTTTCTCCATTCGCATTCGAGAGTTGTTGAGGCGGACTTAAACGATCAGGGGCTGCCTACCAATGATTTTATGGAATGTTCACATAAATGAAACCAACGAAATTCTTTTGGAAACTGAAATCAACGGCTAAAATAGTTTTCAGTTCAGTGCAGTTTTTGAGCGTCAAAATTCAGGTTGGGGAAGCATCGGTCATGCATGATTCAATGAGCTTTTTTGATTTGCCTAATGATCAATTGGAAACCCTGGAATCCATCTGCAGTGCATTCGAACGCGAACTCCAATTAGGTAATAGCCCTAAGCTGACCGATTTCATCCAACCAGAGTTCAAAGAACCGTCGCGGCTTTACTTGTTAAGTGTCATGATTCCAATGGAATTGGAGTTTCAAGGACGGTCACTAACCCATCGTGTAATGGAAGAGTATCGGGCCAAGTATCCGGAACTGGGTGACTTGACGACAAAAGTATTTACTCGCGATGATTTGACCCACATCAATGAAGACCAGCAGCGGACCATTTTGACGCACCATTCGTTTGACCCCAATTTGAAGCTCTGGCCAAGCGAAGAAGTACAAGGCCGTTATCGAGTTATCAGCCTCATCGGGTCGGGATCGTTTGGGGTGGTCTATCGAGCTAGAGACCTATCGCTCAAGCGAGACGTGGCTCTCAAAGTCGCTTGTGACCAAACGTCGCAGGCCAAGCAAGTCAAAGCGAGGTTTCTTGAAGAAGCACAGAGCTCCGCCAATCTAAAAGCGGATGGAATTGCCACGATCTACGATTTATTTTCGGAAAATGGCCGCGTCTATATCGTCCAGGAGTTTGTGGAAGGACGAACGCTGAGCCAACTGTTGGCCAAAGGAGACTTGAACGTCGTCGAGAGTGTCGAATTGGTGATCGGTATTTCTGACGCGATTGGTTACGCCCATCGATGCAATACTTTTCACCGAGACTTAAAACCCAGTAACATTATTGTCAGTTCGTCAGGTCTGCCGACGATCGTGGATTTTGGTTTGGCGACAAATACTACAAATCTTGGTACTCAGCCGGGAGTGGTTTGTGGAACACCGAATTATATGTCGCCCGAACAAGTCCGTGGCGAGGTTAATCGCACGGACGCTAAATCCGACCTGTGGAGCATCGGCGTAATTCTCTACGAACTGTTGACCGGGATTCGTCCGTTCGACGCCAGAGAAACAGATGAAGTGTTTGACCGAATCAAATCCATCTCACCACAATCGTTGCAATCACGAAATTCGGACTTGCCAAGCGAATTGAACCGCATCGTGATGAAGTGCCTGGCCAAGAAGAAGAACGATCGGTATCCAAGTGTGGATCAGTTAATAACCGATTTGAAACGGTTTCAATCGCGCGACAGCGAGTCCGATCGCTGTGATGACGTAGCCAACGAAGCGATCATTCCCAAAGGCCTAAGAGCCTTCTCGTTCGAAGACAAAGACTTCTTTCTGCAGATGCTTCCAGGCCCGCGCGATCATCGCGGTATCCCAGAGAGTGTTTTGTTTTGGAAGAGCCAGATCGAAAACTTGGGCGCTTATGATGTACTTCCCATCGGTATGATTTATGGTGCCAGTGGATGTGGAAAATCTTCATTCGTTAAGGCGGGTTTGATACCCGTTTTGTCGGATCATGTGCATCCCGTCTATGTCGAATCTACCGGGCGCGAGACTGAGGTTCGAATTTTAAAAGCCTTGAAGTCTCGCTTTGGACGCTTGCCTCAAGACGTGTCGTTGCCGGAGGCTTTCGTCTTGATTCGAGACGGTGGCTACTTGAACAAAGGAGAAAAACTGGTCGTCATCATCGATCAATTCGAGCAATGGTTGGCTTACAACGGCGTACAAACTGAAACTCAGCTGCTCAGTGCGTTGCGGCATTGTGATGGTGGTTCCATCCAATGTTTGTTAATGATTCGTGAGGACTATTGGCCGTTGGCAAGCTTGTTCATGGATCAGTTGGAAGTTCCGTTGGTTCAAAACGAGAATTGTCGGGTCGTCAACATGTTTGAACCTGAGTTTGCCAAGTCGATCCTAGGGAAACTGGGGCAGGCCTACGGCAAATTTGACGGTCCTCTTTCCGAAGATCAAACCGAGTTCTTGAACACGGCGATATCGCAAATGACGGAGCATGGTAAAGTCGTCGGAGCGCGACTGGCGTTGTTTGCAGAAGCCTTGAAGAACAAAGAGTGGACGGTTGCTGTGTTGGGCGACATTGGCGGGGCCAGCGGAGTCGGAGTTTCTTTTTTAAATGAGACTTTTGTCGATCCTTCCGCTCCGGTTCGTTATCGTTCGTTGTCGCGCGTTATCCAAAAATGCCTGTCCGCGTTGCTGCCTCAATCGGGTTCGCTGCTCAAAGGCCATATGTTGCCACAATCTCGATTGCAGGAAATCGTTGGAGGCGGAAAGAAGGCTGGGCAATTCGGTGAAATTCTAGATATTCTTGACAAAGAGCTTCGCTTGGTTTCGCCGACGGTTCCCTCGGGTGTCGAAGTCGCCGAAGCGGGCGATCAGGCGGACGTTCATTACCAACTGTCGCATGACTATCTTGTTCCTATTTTGCGGCGTTGGATCGACTCGGAACAACAGCGCAGTATCAGCGGTCGAGTCGACGCGCGGATGTCGGAAGTTGCTACCGTTTGGAAAGAAATTGGGCACCGCCGATACTTGCCGACCTTACCTGAGACGGTCCATTTCTTGACGTTTTCCAAATGGAAAAATTGGACGCCAAGCCAAAAAGAAATGATGACCGCAAGCCTGCGGAAACACACGCCGGCGTTCTTGGCTATTGGCATGATGCTGGTCGTTTCCTTATTTGGTCTGCAGAGCTATTGGACGGCTCTCAGCGAGGAGCATTACATCGATCGAATCTTGGACATGCCCTTGGTTACCGTTATCAAAGAGGCTGAGGGCCTCGTCGATGCGTCTGACGAATTGGTCGGTCGAATTAAAACCAGGTTCGGTGAGTATCAGACTCGAAAAGTCAGTGGCAATCCAACCGACAGCGCTGCCCAACAAAAGAAACTCAGGCTGGCGATTTTGCTGGCCAAACTGCAATCGACAAATTGGGACAGTGTTTTTGCAGGAATTTTCGATGTGCAAAGACAGGAACTTCCAATTTTAGCGCAGTTCTTATCCGCAAGACAACGTGATTATCAAGCGGAGCTGGTGAAGGCATTAGATCGCGATCCAAATCTGAGTAGTGAACGGATGATTCGTCGTGCGATTGTCGCTGCAAATTGGGGGTTGTCAGACTACTTGTTGAGAATCGCCATTGATGGTCGTGCGGAAGAATTGGAAGGGTACGTTGAATTTATCAGTGGGGATTCGGATGCTACTCTAGAAAAACTCCGCGAATTGGCAGACCAATACAGTGCTGAAGTCGCCCCGCTGCCGACCTCAATCTTGAAAGAGAGGTTTGCTGAATTGAACGGGGTGATCGGTCACTCGGGCGCCGTTGCGTTTTCAATCCACCCCGACGCGTGTGCGGATCTTCTGAAGTTGGCGTTTGAAGAAGGTTATACACCTGTCAGTTTTCGTCCGTTCTTATTTGAAGACGAGTATCGGGTGGCCATTTCTTGGCAACGTCCGCTACGCCACATGTCAGGAAGTTTCGACGATTGGTTCAAGATCGTTTCGCTCGACGATGCAGTTGAATTTGAAGACCATGTGCGAGGATATCATGACGGGAAATGGTTGATTCAAGATATCTCCTGTTACAAGAAATCCGATGGTCAATGGAATTTCAACTCTCTTTTGATGAAACGAGACAACGATCAAATTGAGCAATGGTTCGAGTGGGAAAAAGATTACTTGGGTTACGCCAAAGATGTTAGTTCTTATTGCGAAGACGGTTGCCAGATTGCGCGATTGTTTGTCCGAGTCGATGAAGCAGGCGTGCCAAGATACACGGCTGTTTGGGATCGGTCGGGCGATAACGGTGAATCATTGCCTTCGTTCTGTTTTCCTGCCATCACAAGCAAACGTGATTTAGGAAATCCAAATATCGGCGGTGAATATGCTGATTGCCAACATTCGATCTACGATGGCACGCAAAGAGATTGGATATTTATTAATCGGATGACACGTCGAATTTGCGGTTCAACGTATGGCAATGTGCGGATTCCGGAAAAACAAATTCTGCAAAAAAAGTCTCGAAAATACTACAACGCCATGACTCTGCTTCGCTGGCAGAACCGAATCGCTGAGGCCAGCGAAATAGGAGACCGTTTGCAATCCGGTTTGAAAGAGGTTTCATTTGAGGCGCTGCAAATACTGTTGCTCTATTCTGTTGTGGGGGACAAGGAAAAGTTTGAGACTGAATTGCAACGCGTTTCAAGTCAAGAAATTACCACCGTTGCGAGCAACATCACGATTCCCAACCATCAGATGCGTTTTGCTGTCACAAATGGAGAAATGAAGGAAGCGAAAGCAATTTTCGATAAAATGAACGATTGGCTCGTAAGAGAATGCTCCAAGACAACTGTGCAACAAGATGAGGTTTACTATCAAGCATTGAAAAGAGCTATGGGTCGATCGAGACTAATTCTAGCCAAGGGTTTGGGCGAGCGTTCAGAACGAAGAACAAAATTGATTGATGAGGCACTGGAGGTATTTGAAGATTGCGCTAACTATGATTATCGTTATATGCTTGGCGATCAAGATTTCGATATTGTTCGAGATCGACCCAAATTTCACCGTTTTCTTGCGAAACACAATTATTTTCTTCGTACTGTAAAAACATGTCGAAGCGACCTTCATCTAACAAGCCAGCTGGACATTGCGAATTCAATACCTGAACTGACTCGAATCAGTTTTGATCGGCTGGATGCGGGCTACCGACCTCGTTGTAATTCTTGTTCGATCGATATTTTGGATGACTCCTATTTTGGTAGTATGGTTTGGGAACGAGGAAAGCAAGTTGACAATTACCGGCAAAAACGCCGATTGGCCAATGTTGCTGTATTGCTGCATATGTTTGGCCAACCGGGTTTGATTGATGCAATTAACGATCAACGATTTGGCGATTCTGTTAAATCCCTATTGCCTGAAAAATTCAGGCTGGTTGAATCGCCTCTATCGAAGAACCCTTAGCTACCTAAACCGTTTGTTGACGCCCCGCCTTCGCCTAGCATTTCATTACAGTCATCTTCGGCGGCCACATCTTGCGTGATTTCCGGCGGAAATCCGATCGCAATGCGGTCATCGTAATCAGACGTGCCTTCGCCAGGATGATAATATCCTTGAACCGTCAGTGGTGGTTCACCGTTTCCAAGATCCACATAAATTTCAAATCGAACCCTTCCGTGGCTGATAGTCTTGATCAGCCCCGAGCCAGTGTAGACGCGGGTTTTCGATTCATCCCAACCACCACTGGTTTTGTCGAAGTTCTCTTTAAACGTTAACTCATAAGTAATAATGTCATCAGTTTCTCCCGTGCCTCCGACCGTAACAAACTTAAACATAATCGCGGAATCGAGATTTCCGGATACGTTAAAATTGCGGTGGTGAACTCGCCAACATCTTCCGGGAGAGTTGGGGATCAGATGGTTGCCGCCAATGTCTGCAAAAATCACGGCAGCGTTTGAAAATACTAATGCAAAGAAAAGGGTGATAGTGGTTTTGGACATCATAATTCCTCTTTAAGTATGCAGGGTCAAATACAGATCACGGCGATTGGTATTCGATGGAGTGCGAGACAAAGTTAACTATCCGATTACTCGCAAAACGGCGGTACTTGCCGTCAAAGAAATTTTTGTGATTGCTCATCGAGAATGCAGAATCGCATCGAGCATTTTGTTTGTTGCGAGTGACCGACTGCTAGTCTGACACAACCGATCAATGAAAGTTCGGTCCAATGTACAAAAGACCACATGCAGTGGGTTTGCGAGTTGCGCTCAAGACGTCCAAATTTTGCGTATCACTCGCAACTTTCTTTCGATAGTGCTGACACTCAATTCCAATCGGTCAGCAATTTCCTGGTTAGTAAAACCTTCCAATTTCAATAAGACGATGCTACCAAGTTCTTTATCGCTCAGTTTGGAAAGACAGTTCTGTACTTCTTCACGAAACTGAGTCGCAAACTCGGGGGTTGGTCGTAAGTCTGCCACGGAAGCAATTCCCATCGCGCGATCATGTTCATCTTGGTTGCGGCGATCTTCAAAAATGCTCTCACCGCGGACTTGGCCTGCCCCGCGTTTTTGCGATTTTTGACGACGAATTTGATCGACCGCTTTGCGATCGGTCAACATGACCAACACTTGCCATAAGTCGTGTCGAGAATTCAGTTTATCGAACCGGTTGTTGCGAACGCCCATCAGAAACGCATTAAAAGCACAAATCGCGACGTCTTCCTCGTCGGTATGGCGTTTGCTACTGCCACCAAGTTTTTTTTGGGAAACTGCGATCAGCTCTTTCATATAGCGACGCCAAATTTCACTACTGGCCTCTTCGTTTCCTTTTTTCAAGTCTTCTAACAAAATGCTGACTGAAGCTGGGCTGTTATTCATTAGAAAATGCTTGAATCTGAGAATGTCTGTGAGAATGCAAATTTATTGAAGGGAGGTCGGTTCGAAATGCGAGGATATGAATATTGGAACAAGATTCTCGGGTTTTTGCAACTTTTTGCAGAACCGCTTTTCTCTAGAAGGAACGAAATATGGCAGTCTCATCAGCCAATCTCATTGAAATCAACTCCGCCGTCAGTTCGTTGCGAGCACTATTAAAGTTGATCACAGGAAATCAAGTCAATATACGGCGATTTGAGTCATGCAAATCGAGAATTCTCGATCTCGAGTTGCCTGAACTGGCAAAGCACCAGACTCGAGAATTCTTTGAATCGGCTTCTCGTTATTTACACCATCAGGAAGTCGGCGCGCTCAGGTTTGAATTAAGTCTGCTCGTACAGCACTTGCGCAAGCACGCAAAGTGATGTAGTGAGCGTTTCCATGGTTCAAGCGATCTAAAAATCTAGATACTACTTCTGGATGTCGGGAATACCTCGACCCGGTGTCCAAGGTGCACCCGCTTCGTCGAGCATTTGATTCAACTCGGGAATCTTCTTTTCTGTGAGTTCATTCAATTGCCCAATAACCGCCTCATATTCCTCGACAACGATATCGTATTGCTGAATGTGAGTACCCGTTGGACCTTCTGTGGATCCCATGGCTCCGAAAGTCATCGTTCTCAAACGTGAACTAAATCCGGGGTATGCGGACTCATTGCGACGGGTTCTTGTAGGGTCACCGTTGAATTTCTCGCGAATGTCCATCAACTCCAGTTCCAGACGACGCACCTGGTTCATTGCGATCGGCTCCAATTCGATTGAGCTCTGGACGACCGATTCGATTGCATCAAGTTGTTTCTGAGTTTCTGATAATACAGAACTGGCTGCATTAATTACTTTGGACAACTCCAATGCTTGTTCGGCAAACTCTTTGATGGCCACGCGGTCCGGTTCGCTGGTTTGCCCGAAGGTCAGGGGTTCGATTTCGAAAGCGACCGGTTCGGCTATTTTCTTGACTTCCATCGGGCCTTCTTCACCATCGACTGCGGTCATTCTGACAAGCTCGACCGTGTATGTTCCCGGAACGGCCAAAGGACCACGGAAATTGGAGCCGTGACGAAAATCCCACGTGGCTCGGTGGACCCCTTTCGAATTACTGGCGGCAATGCGGCGAACGACTTCGCCTGCTTCGTCTCGAATGGTAAGCCAAGTTTTCGGCGCCAGCTCACGATCTTCTGCTTTTAGTTCGTCCCAAGCGGGGTAGCTAACGTCCCGACCTGCAGCGGCGTTTTTCTTGTCTTTGGATTTGCGTTGGGACTTTTTGGTTTTTACTGATTCATTGATATGGTACGTGAACACGACACCAAAATCTGGGTTGGGCGCCGTATAGAAATTCGTGCCTTGAAACGCTTTTCCAGAACCTGCCAGAGGCGCGGCTGGCTGGTACATCATTCCTTTTCTAGTTGGGAAAATATGGTTTTTGCCTGCGATTTCGTCGTCAATTTCTCGCAGCGGCGAGTAATCATCGAGGATATAAAAGCCGCGGCCGAATGACGCCAAGACCAGGTCGTTTTGTTCCCTTTGAATCTCGATGTCTCGAATGGCAACGGTTGGAATACCGGATTTCAACTGCACCCACTTGGATCCACTATCGATCGTAAAAAAGCAACCAAATTCCGTTCCACAAAATAAAAGGTCAGGATTCTCGTGATCTTGTTTTAGTGTGTAAACGCTACCACGTTCTGGCAGATTGCCAGTGATTTCAGTCCAAGTCTTGCCACGGTCGGTCGATTTGACGACGTACGGTTTAAAGTCTCCGCGTTTATGATTGTTGACGGCGACGTAAACGGTATTCGCATCGTGCAAGTCAGCTTCGATATCATTAATGTATCCGAACTCCGGAACGTTCAACGAACCAAACGTTTCAATCTTGGTCCAGTTCTTTCCACCATCTTCGGTGACACTAACCACGCCATCGTCGGTCCCAACGTAAATCAAACCTTCCTGCTTGGGAGACTCGCTTACCGAAACGATCGTTCCATACATCGATGTCGACATGTTCTTGGCAACTGCATCGACGCCCCAGACACGACCCATGACTTTCAATTTGTTGCGATCCAAGTTGCGCGATAAGTCATCACTGATCGCCGTCCAGTTGTCGCCACGATCATCACTGCAATACAAGAATTGAGAACCGTAGTAAATTCTTTCGCTCGCGTGCGGCGAAATCATTAAGGCCGAGTCCCAGTTCCAACGATTCGGTGCGCCACCAGCGGCCGGCTGAGGGCGAATATCAACACGCTCACCGGTTTTGCGATTGAATCGAACTAGTCCGCCGTACTGCCATTGAGAATAAATCGTATCTGGATCGCTGGGATCGACTGCCGGATCAAATCCATCGCCGAAAACGGTGATAAACCAATCGCTATTGCGAATTCCATGGGTATTATTCGTTCTTGATGGTCCGCCTTGCGTTGCGTTATCCTGAGTACCGCCGTAGACATAGTAAAACGGTTTTTCGTTGCTGACGGCGACTTTATAGAACTGTGTAATTGGCAAGTTCGCCTTAAAGTCGTATGTTCGACCGCGGTCCCAGCTCTCGTATACACCGCCATCACAACCGATCAATAGATGATCCTGATCATTGGGGTCGACAACGATCGCATGGTTGTCGACGTGTTTATCGGCTTCACCCAATCGGGAAAAATTTTTACCGCCGTCTTCGGAAACGTGCATATAGGTATCGAGAGAATAAATACGATCAAACTTGTGTGGACATGCGACAATTTCTTGGTAATACTGCGGGCTTCCAGATACATAGGAACTCATGCGCTGCCAAGATTCGCCTCGATTGGAGCTGCGGTAGAAACCACTTTGTCCTTCGGCGGCTTCAACGATCGCGTAAACCACTTCCGAGTTGATGGGTGAAACGGCCATACCGATACGCCCTTTGTCTCCGCCAGGCAATCCTCGATTGGCTTTTTTCCAAGTCTGACCCGCATCGGTCGACTTGTAGATGCCGGATTCGGGACCACCGTCGATCAAGACCCAGGTATGACGCCGACGTTGATACGCAGAGGCATACATAATGTCGGGATTTTCCGGATCCAGGTGAACTTCGTTGATACCCGTGTTCTCACTGATGTTCAAAACCCGATCCCAAGTTTTTCCGCCATCGGTCGTCTTGTAGAGTCCTCGATCACCACCCTCTTTCCACAACGGTCCTTGCGCCGCGACAAAAACCGTATTGCTGTCTTCTGGATGGACCAAAATTTTCCCGATGTGTTCGCTGTTTTCTAAGCCGACCTTCGTAAACGATGCGCCGCCGTTGGTCGACTTATACAAACCGTCCCCGTAACCGACGCTACGCTGCGAGTTGTTTTCTCCTGTTCCAACCCAAATCGTAAAACGATCGTTGGGGTCCACGGCAACACAACCGATCGAATAGGATCCATAGCCGTCGAAAATCGGCTTCCAGGTGACCCCCGCATTCGTTGTCTTCCAAACTCCGCCGACCGTCGCGAGATACCAAGTGCTTGACCGTTCCGGGTCGATCGCAATGTCTAAGATTCGACCCGACATCAAGGCCGGACCGATGCCGCGAAACTTCAAAGCGGAAACTAGACCAGAATTCACTCCTGGAGACGGATCGCTGGGTTCGTCTTTGTCTTGTGCAATAGCAAGAGTTGGTAACGAAATGAAAGCAAAAACGAGCGTGAGTATAAATCTGCGATGCATGAAACCGAACCAAAATGAAGACCAGGTGCCGACTTGAAAACTTTATCGTAATCGAAAATCAACTCATTGGTATCAATCCGATCTGGTTGGCCCAGAAAATCAAATACTGGTTGTCCGGTATCGTTCGCGATTGGGCCTGCGCGGACTGATTATGCCGGCAAATTGGAATTCGTCGCTTCTAAAGACAAGTATTGCAGCGCCAAATTTGTGAATAAATTCACGCCGACGACGAGCGATTGCTCGTCGATATCAAAACTCGAATTGTGCAGCGGAAGATTTCCAACATCGGGTCCCCGGCTGCCAATTCGTGCGAACGACGCCGGTACGCATTGTGAGTAAAAAGCGAAATCTTCACCACCCATACTGGGTTCACGAATGTCCTCGATTTTGTCTTCACCGAAAATTTCGGCCGCCACCCCTTTGGCAAACGCAGTCAATTCTGGGTTGGTGACCAGCGATGGGACCACGACGCCAAAATTTGCTTTGATGGTTGCACCTGTTTCTTGAGCAATTTTTGCAGCAACGTTTTTGATTGCACAGATGGCATCTTCGCGCGATTGTTGGTCTAAACTACGCATCGTTCCGGACAACCGAACTTCGTCAGAGATCACGTTGTAGGAGTCTCCGCCATGAAACGACGTAAATGACACAACGACTTGCTTGGCCTGTTCGGTATACCGAGGCACCGCCGCATAACATTCTAAAATAAATCGAGATCCAATTTCGACTGGGTCGATCGTTTCGTGAGGTCTCGCTGCATGGCCACCGCGCCCGCGAATCGCTACTGAAATTTCATTGCAATGGGCTGTGTTAATGCCGGCTCGAAATCCGATTTTGCCTATGTCGCGTGTCGGATCGACATGGCCGGCGACGATTGCGGTGACGCCTTCAAGCGCACCAAAATTGATCATTGCCGTGGCACCTTTGGCAACTTCTTCTTCGGGTTGAAAAATGGCTCGGACTGCTCCCTTCTTGAGCTTGTCGGAAAGCACTTCGTGTAGCGTCAGCACGGTTCCCAGCAGAATGCTCGAATGCGCATCGTGTCCGCATGCATGCATGACGTCGGCAACCGTGCTGCGATACGCAACTTGTTTGTGATCTTGAACGGGGATGGCGTCGATGTCGGCTCGAATCGCCAGTCTTTTATCCGCGTCGGGGTTTCCCAAATCGACAATTAAACCGCGCGAATCCGGACCCAGTCGGCAAGGAATGGAATACTTGGCAAGTTCGTACGCCAAGTACTTGGTGGTTTCGTATTCTTTACCGGATACCTCCGGATGACGATGCATATGCCGTCGTATGTCACTTAACATACGGGCGTATCGTTTAATCGAATTTTCAACAGGTGCGTTCACCGAATCCATTTCCGAATTGCAATTCGGTTAGTGTAGTACTTTGCGTGAATAACTCTAGAGCCGCCAGAATATGAGACAGAGTATTTGCTGACGATTGCGTTCGTCATCTTAATTTGCGGATTCTTTGGCCTCGTTAGCGGCAGGACCATTGATCGCCTTGAACGTGCCTTCGATTGTCGCAGTCCGTGGTTGCTTCGTCGGGTCTTCCAACAGCAAAAATAACACGTTGTCAGTAAATTCTGGGTCACGCGTCAAACCAAAATGGTCGTCGAATAGAAAACGAACGTCGTCAAAAAAAATGGGCGTCTGAATAGTTGGGCTCCAGTTCGATTCAGTACGCTGGTCCGCCAAAGCCGACTTTCGGGTGACCGTTGCGTCACCAGGCGACCTCGAGCGCTCGCTTAGCGTTTGGTTTTGCAATTGAGATTCTAAAGTCGTGACGGTCGGTATCGCGTCACCCGCAAAAAGATGGATACTGGTTGTCGGCGGTGGAGTTGCCGGTAAATTGAGCGCTTTGTGCAGTGCTTTGGCTCGGGCCAAGCAGGCTTGTACATGCGATCTGGCCAAGGCTCTCCGATTTTCTTCCGATATTACCTGGGGCAAGAGTTGTCGGAGCGTTGAGTCTTGTTTCGGATTGAGTAACCCCCAACCTCGTTGATCCCAGGTTTCAATATCAAATAGGTCTAGCGCTTGACCGGTTTCTGAATCAAACACAGTGGAATCTGGGCCATGAGGCAGAAGCTGATAGATTGAGGGCAAGGTCGCAACCAATCCGCTGGGGTACTTGGTTAACAAAAACGAAAATGAAAATCCTTCATGAATCGATATTAAAGATTTAGCCGATCCGCTGTTGGGAGTACCAATCATGATCAAACGGTCGACATGTTGGCAGCCGGACCAGTTTAATTCTGGCAGATTCCCGTCAACAGCTGGTCCTTGATCTCCGTAGCGTAAATAGTAACGCGACACCAGTCCGCCCATCGAGTGCGCGACAATGTCAAATCGTACTGGTTCTTTTGATCCGTACTTTTTGAGTCTCGCGGCTTCTACATACGCTTTCTTTTCCAAAATGAATTGATGCAGCCGGCGCGCGTTTTCTGCATTATCGCGCCGCCAATCGTAGGGGAATTGAAAACAAGTATAGTGTTCCTCTCCGTAATCGATCGCTTTCGCCAATCCAAGCTCCTCGTCCCGGAATCCACCCACTCCCAGCATCCGCAGAATGTTTAAATAGGCTTGATGATTGAGACTTAGTCCTGCCAGTTCAATTTTTAGCGTATCCAAGACACCGACGGCAGAAACGCCATCGTCGAAGCGATCCAAATCGGATTCTGAATCGATCGGACAAGCAATCAGGCGGAGATCTTCTGGGTTGCTGGGATCGATCGATGTCTTCGTAAACGCACCCCAAATTGTTCGGCCGGTCGAGCGTTGTTGCAATCGTGATCCCATCATTCCCGGGACCACAATCACGGGATTTCTGGAAGGGCTTTCGTGCATTGCCGCCCGCTCATAGATGCCGCCCAGA
The DNA here is from genome assembly GCA_965263475.1 of Mariniblastus sp. Lineage (GTDB taxonomy): Bacteria > Planctomycetota > Planctomycetia > Pirellulales > Pirellulaceae > Mariniblastus. The sequence continues at coordinate 2,584,150 of OZ253677.1, read as the reverse complement.
TCAGGCATGTTTTTTTGCATCTGGCCAGGTATCCAGGCATCCACCCAGGGGCGTGCCAACAGACCCAACACCGCCATCAACAACAATCCAATAATTAATTTTGCGCGACTCACGTTTCTACTCCTGACTCGTATGGAGCAATTTTAAACGAGGTCGGATTTTGAATCGATAATGAAACGGACGCCAGCGACTTGTGAATTCGTATACAGATTGCTCGAAGTTCGAGCGAGACTTACTCGTCTTTCAGCTTGCCGTAGAAGAATTCTTCGAAATACGAGGCGGCAACATACAGAACCGCACATAAGATTCCACAAACGATAGCGGCAGTTCTAATTTCGTCCTTCTCGTGCCTTGCGAATGCCGCGGCGACAAACATCATTGGAACGGCGAAGCCGCACATCAAAGCCAAGCTCCGAATCATGGTCCCGATGACTGAAGTGGAATAATACTCGCGGATCGCATCTTCGTCGTCGGATTCGGGGCCAGCTCCGATAATTCGGCGAAAATAACCCAATCCAGCCCACAGCATGCCGCATGTAATTGCCGCGATGATCGCGGCCAATCGCGCATCGTCGGATTCGACCACATTCATGCCTTGAAACAAAAACAGGATCGCACAGGCAAAGCCGGTCAATATGGCGAACATTTTGTAAACAAAAACTAAGCCCGATCGAAAGGTAATATTGTGTGTCGGGGGTTCACGATAATGTTGTATTGAAGTGGCGGGTGCTTCTTTGGTCGGGGGGCTGAGCCGTTTTTTCTTTTTTGGCTTCGCCGTTCGGACTTCGCAGCCGCCCATCGCGCCCCAAGAACGAATTCGAACCTTTTGGCGGACGGGATCATCGCTCGGCTTGATGTTTTCGTTAGTTGCTCCAAACAGAATGAAACCGTCGACATCAACTTCAGCATCGGGGGAAACAACGATTTCGGTTCCGCCCATCATTGTAAACAAATTAAGCGTTATCTCTGGAGCTTGAACTTGAGAAACGTCCAACTCCGTTCCACCCATCATCGTGAAAACCCATTGAGGATTGCCGGGGCGCCAATTTCCTTTCTTTTCGCGGCCACTCATGATCGTCAACAAAAGACGAGCCTCTTGTTCTTCGTACTCGTATTCGTATTTGACTGGCTGCACGGGCGCATTGACAGGCTGATGCAGTGGACTAGGGGACGCGAATTGATTGACATGTTGAGTTGCATTCGCAAATTCGCCTTGCGATTCAAACCCAGTTTTAAATTCACTGGCTTGCTGGTACCGCAAGTTGGGTTCTTTTTCCAATGCTCGCATGACGACTTCGTCCAAGTTGGCATTGAGCTCTGACTTTTCCGACGGCGGCAAAAATCGTCCGATGGGAAGTTCACCAGTCAACATTTCGTAAATGACCACGCCTAGCGAGTAAATATCCGCGCGATGGTCGACTTCGGAAGGCCGTTCGCGCTGTTCAGGCGCCATGTAGTTCAATGTTCCCATGACCTGTCGAGTGTGAGTCAAGGTTCCCATGTTGCCGCTACCGGTCATTTTGGCCAGTCCGAAGTCGGCAATTTTGATGCCACCATCGGTGTCCAACAGCAAATTCTCGGGCTTGATATCTCGATGAATAACGCCTTGATCGTGTGCGTATTGAAGCGCGTCACACAACAGCGGAACCATCTGCAATGCCATTTCGGGAGACAGCCTTTCTTCGGCCGTAATTTGTCGCAAGTTTAAACCGTCGACGAACTCCATGATCAAATAGTGCATGGTGTCACGTTCGCCAAAATCGTGGACGGTAACAATATTGGGGTGCTTTAACTTTGCCAGCGCACGTGCTTCCCGCTGAAATCGGGCGGCAAATTCCGGGTCGTTAGGGCGATACAAAAACACCTTCAGAGCCACAATCCGGTCCAAGTTTTTTTGCCGTACTCGATAGACGGCCCCCATACCGCCTCTACCGACGAGTTCGATAATTTCCAATTCAGGAAAAAGTCGTTCCAACTCCGCCAAGTTGGGATTCGCGATTTCATGGTCCCTGCCCACGGTTTCCCCTAAGTCTTTCGCGGACTGACGAGCCACTTGGATTAAACACGCGGCACAAAGACCGCCTGGCAAATCATCGTTAACTTGAGTTCCGCATTGGGGACAATTGGGCAAGCTCATGGGATGTCTCGGTGAATTGGATTTAGTTTTCTATTCGCTATGGAACGAATACGGAAAACGTTCTACAGGTTACAAAAAAACTGGGAGAAAATTAAATGCCCCATTTTTACTTGGTTTTTTGCTTGGTTTTGCGTCTCACCCGCGCAAGGCAGACAACAACTGCTCGAGCTCGTCGTCGACCACCTCGGATTCGGCAATGGTTTGGCCGACGATTTCTTGCAATGTTTTGCGGTAACGTTCCCTCAATCGGAGGGCGGCGACTTTGACCGCACCGGGCGACATCTCAAATGCTGCACCGATTTTTTCATATTGAGCCTGAGAAATCTGTCCGACCGATAGGGTGGATTGGAGCGCCAAATAAAGTTCAAGCTTGCCTTTCGCCGTTTGGTGCTGCTTTAAACATTGCAGCGCTTGTTGGATAACTTCAAGCGCCCAGCGCCGATCAAACAATTTTTCTGCGGTCCAGCCGTCGGTTGGTTCCAATTGGTACCGCTGTTCAGCATCGTCCACATCAATAGAAAACAAGGTATGCTCTCCCCCTCGTTTTTGGGCATTTTGTTTGTCAAGCTCTTTGCTGACAAACCGTTTCAGCGCAGACATCAAGAACCATCGGAATCGACCGTTTTCTGGCGCGACGGAATCCAAAAACTGCTTTTGAATAAGTTCATAAAAAAATCCCTGAACGTAATCGGCGGCGTCTTCAGTACCGTATCCCTTGCGACGCAAATAGGCAAACAGAGGATACCAATAGACTTGACACAATTCGCCGAGAGATTGTTTTCGAACCGCTGAGTCAGTACCCCGGGATGAAACGACCAGATTCCATTGGGTGGTTTGAAAGTTCTGTTCGCCGTGGGAATCGTCCATCATAACAGTGATTGTAACGTATTACTGATCGTTTTGTGGCGGACGTGTGCGAGAAATATGATCCATCATTTTCTTGACAAAAAACGGGAACACTCCCAACACCGAAAATGCGACAACGATTTGAGGAGACAAAATACTGCCCAAACCATTTTCAACGAATGTATGTAGACTGGGTACCGAAGCGCCCGCATAAACAAAAACAGCAGTTCCCGGCAACATGCCAATTTGACTTACCCACCAATACGTCCAAACACGAATGGATGTGAGGCCCATCAACAAGTTGACGACAAAAAACGGAATTGCTGGAATCAGCCGTAAACTAAACAAATAGAAGGCGCCATCTTTTCTGAAATTCTCATTGATCGACCGTAAGCGATCTCCAAATCGGTTTTGGATAGCCCGACCAAAAAAGAATCGGCTCAACAGAAACGAAATCGTTGCTCCCAGCGTCGAGGCAAAACTGATCAGGACAAACGCCGGCCAAAAACCGAAGAACCACGCATATGCCAAGCTCAAGGCTGCGGCTCCGGGCAAGGCGAGGCCCGCAACGACGACGTATAAAACAAAAGCGCCCACAAAAAACACGAACGGGGCCGATTGAAAACGAGATCGCAATTGCAACTCCTGGTCGGCGAGATTCTCCAAAGTGAGTTGATCTCGATACAAAACCCAGACCAAGATGACTGCCAACGTCAAGCAAGTCAGAACCCAGGAATTACGTTTCAGACTCGGTTTCGAAGTCGTTCTTGAAGCGGCTTCGTCTTTGGCAATGTTTTCAGTCATACAAATTCGACGCACTGATTCGACAACACTTACAAGAATTGTTGGTCCTGGAAGAAATGCGTTAGTATATAGAGATGTCTATTGCTTGCCATTCAATTTCGTGGTTCGTCGTTTTGGCCCTACTGGGCGGATTGAGCTCGTCTGGTTTTTCGCAAACCAAAACGCCGAAACAGATTGTGTTGGAACCCAAGGCGCAGTTACCAGAAGATCAAATTCGCGACACCGAAGCGACCTTAGCGCGGCTAAATGAAGAGCTGCGCGTGGGTCGCGAGTTGAAGCAACGGGGCTCGATATCCAAGGCAAAATTAGAATTGCTAGAGTTGGAACTGGCTGTCACAGAATTGGAATTGGAGTCTTTGAAAACACCGCAGCTAAGCCACCGCAATTTGCTGGAAATCGCCAAACTTGAATACAACTTTGCGAAAAACGCGCACTCGCGAGATGAGCGACTTTTTCAAACGGGCTCGCTTTCAAAACACCGGCTTCGGCGTTCGTCGCACCGACTCAAACTTGCCGAAATCCGATTGCGGAAATCGACGGGCGAGATTTCGGAACCCGCGGCGGAATGGTTGACCGTCGTCCAACAGCATCAACTAGCGGCCACGGAGTTAGAGCTGGCAAAGAAACTTTACGCGCTTCGAGCTATTTCCAAATCCACGTACCAGCGTGTTTTAGAGAGAGCCAAAGAAACGCAAATTAAAAAACACCAACTGCGGAATCAACAACAGCAGAAAAGCCAAGCGATCGAACGGATGAGGCGGACGTAACTTTGAATTTAAACAAACCAGGCTAAAACCGACGCTCAACCTGGTTCCTTCACAAGCCGACGGAATTACTTCGCGATGAACATGGTTGGGTCGTCAATCACAAATTGTCCTGACCAAGATCTTCCGTTGTCCCCGTTGCAAACATTGAAGAAAAAGTTGCGGAACAAGACGGCCCGGTTCCCAAATGGATAGTCGGATCCGATCATGTCGTTGGCGGTCAAGTCTTCGATCCCTGGCTTTGCAAAGTAATTGACTTTCCCGTCAGGTGAAACACTCATTCCCATTGTCCACCAACCCGTTTGCGTCGATTGTGGGCCGCGAATTTGAGTGCCGCGACCCGAGGCCTTCATCCACATGTACATCGCATATGGACTTCCATCTTCCGCAGCTTTTGGGTTGCGGATCATATTGACAAAGATTCCCGGCCAGAAGATATGGTCATCTCCTCCTTGGCTAACATATGGCCGTTGCTCAAGAGCGAGGCGAAACGCAAAGTGGCAATTGCCGGGCCGGTTTTCCCATTCTTCGAAAGGTGGAAACCAAACACGTGTGACGACATTCGGTCTGCGAGTCACGGGAATTTTACCAACACGCTTAAACACATTGGCGATCAGATCCTCTTGCTGCAAAGTATAAGTCGGATACTGTCCACCGGTCTTCAGCGATGTCAGCAGCAATGCTCCGGAGCTACCCGGAATCCCGCCTGCAGGCGGGGTTACTCGACGAATCACATCGGGCTGGCCACGCTTCATGCCTTCAAACCATCGTCCATTGGCGGAGGCTCCGCCCGGGTAGTTGGCCGCTGTCGTCGTGTCCTTGTTGTTAAAACACTTTGGCAAATTGAATTGGTAACTCCATCGCGGATCTTCAAAATCATCTCCAACTTGGTCGATCTTTGTACCCGACCCAGGGATGACCATTTGAGCAAACAGTTGGCTTGAGCAGATACACAGGCTGGCCATCAGAGACCATTTTAACCATTGAATTCGCATCTCGGATTCCTAAATAAAGGGTAAAGGGGTGCGTACTGAAACGAGTTGAGTGTTCAAGTTCGAGTCATTGGTCGGCCCACTAACGACGCCTAAACATACGGCGTGAAGGCGTCCCGAATCCAGAATTTCCGGGATAGGAAACTTTCTGAGTTGGTGTTCCCATTGGCATTCCAAATTGAGGTTTCATGTTGGCTTGTCGATTCAGAGCTTTTTTCACCAAAGCCAGATCGGCGGGGGTAATGTCCTCCAGATCACAATGTTCGCCAAAACATCGCTCCTCATAAATTCTCAAAGCATGCAAGGCGTGACCCTTGGGGCCAATCTCCAAATCCAAGGCCTCGGCATTCAACATCAATTTCAACAAGTAGTCGACTGACTCTTGTAGTCTCGCGTCATTTAGTTTCTTTTGCGGTAACGAGAATGAAAGCCACTCAATGATATGACCAGTGGTATAGAGCCGCTTCTTTGGGTCTTGTTCAGCTTCCACTGTCACAAACCAATTGGTGCTGAAACTTCCGTCAGGGTTTCGATAACGCATCGCATATTCTTGGTATTCTGCGATAAACTTTTGGGCTCGTCCCCATTGTCCGTTGACCGGGCGGTCTTGTTTGGTTCGCCGATTGATTGCGTAACTGAGACCCATCAAGCGATGAGTGCCGCCGCAGGCCGCGCCGTTGATCGGTTGCTTTAGTTCTTCATAAATCAGCCGTTCTATGTTCCAAGATTGCCCTGACGTATTCTTCCAAATCTCATCAGAATCCAAGTAGTGTGACAGGCCAATCAGTTTGAAAGTCAATTCTGTGTTCTGCTTGCAGCTTTGCTTTTCGTATTCGACCAAATCTGCAACCGTGAAACGCTTACCATTGATGTTGATTGGTTGACTCAATGCGACATCCGATTGGGCCAACATGGCCAAGAACTGACCCTCGTGACCTTGCACCCCTGGGCCCACGGAAACGCCAAACGTATCGTTGCCGGCCAAGTACAGCATTCTTGTATCGTTGCCAATGGCGTTACTGCAAAGGTAGTCGACAGCGCGGTACTGTTTACCCTGGTAGGTGACTTGTGACTGTTGACCGAATGGAAGCAAGCCATGCATGATCGTCCAGGGACGCCAGTTTTCGGTGTCAACGGGCATGCGATAATACATTCGCAAACAACGTGCGATCTGCGATTTTCTGGTTGCCTGTTTCTCGTTGACGACGGTTTCTATTAGCGGAGATGGTCTGCGAACGAGAATGGAGTGTTTCTTTAACGACGAATCCAGTGTCGCAACACGCAAAGGTGTCGGGAGGCTCATCGAAGTTCTCCCTACCTCAACTACGGAACCGTCTGAAGTGTTTTCTAATTCGTCAAATTTAAATTCCGCTGGCAATAACTCGTCGATAAACTGATGAATCGGGTTAGCGTTTCCGTTTTCGTCATACGTATCAACCGTTTGGGCCGAAAGACTTTGCGATAGCAACACAAACGAAATTACCAACACCGATAAGAACGACGTTGCCACGTAACGAGTCTTTTCAATCGAGTAAATTTCAGATTCAACAAAAATAGCAATAGAACAGGATGAAGTGTTCAGTGGACCAACACCTATCAGCAATAAGTAGTTTGATGAATAACACATGCTCGTCCTTGAGCGCCGCAATAAACTCCCTATCGGCTAGCATCTAATGTGCAATCAGATTCACATCCGGAATGACGAACGCAACGCTTGGTTCAATTGCCAGCATTTGCTTTGTGAACGAGGGAAGAAGTAGCCGTGTTCATTACAGAAAGTCTGCGCTTTACAACGAAAGCGAAACCGTAAAACAGCTATAGGTTTGGTGTTTGCAGTTCAAACTTCTCATTCAGCCAATTTGCGACCGCTTACTTCATTGTTAGCTTCGATCGAATCGCCTTTTTGATTTCATCCTGCGTAATCGGATGTTTAAACCTTTCCGAATTCTCAATCAGCATCCGCTCTTGATTCATTTTGACGGCATGGGATCTGATTTTTTTGTCACTTTCCGATAAGATGACGCCCAGCCAGGCCGCCAGAAAGGCAATTACGAGCAACAGATTTCTTAAAGAAAACTTCATAATTCGGCTCCAGAAAAGATGGATTTGCCCTTTCTTTTCATCGAGGTTAAGTCCTCTTAATCTTTATAAAACTAAGGAATATTACGCAAATCAATGTTGAAAGTGAAGATGGATTCCATTGGCTAATGAATTATAGGTCATTTTTGGCCTTTGCGGGCTTTAGACAGTTTTGGAAAAGGTGCGACTCAATTGTTCAAAATGGATGAAGCTGAACGCGTTTTGCGAACGACTTTCGGCCATGAGGCGTTTCGTGGGCTCCAGCGTGCAGTGATTCAACGGTTGTCGTATTCGCAGCATGCATTGGTGATTATGCCAACCGGAATGGGCAAGAGTATTTGCTATCAGGTACCAGCGCTCGCCATCGCGCAAAACGCATCGGACAGCGGTTTGACGCTAGTGCTTTCGCCTCTGGTCGCATTAATGAAAGATCAAGTCGACGTGCTGATGGGTAAAGGAGTGTCAGCGACCTTCGTGAATTCGTCGTTGAGTCGCGAAGAGCGTTTGTCCAGGTATCGCGCATTGGCCGAAGGCACGTTCGATATTCTTTATGTCACGCCAGAGAGATTTCGCAAGCCGGAATTCTTAGACGTGATTGCTCAGCGGAATATCAATTTGCTTGCTGTCGACGAGGCCCACTGTATCAGCGAATGGGGGCATGATTTTCGTCCCGACTACACCCGCGTAGGAGAGATTCGTCATGAGCTTGGCGAGCCAGTCACGATCGCGTTAACTGCGACAGCGACTCCGGATGTTCAGAAAGACATCGTCAAACAGTTGGGTTTGCAAGCTAACGACGTTGAGCTTTTCCATCAAGGCATTGATCGCCCGAATTTGCATCTGTCGGTCGATCATGTTTGGGACGACGATGACAAGCTAAAGGCAATTTTGACGCAACGAGAACAACAAGCCGGCAGCTCGATTGTTTACTTTACGTTGATACGCAAATTGATGGAGTTTAGTGATTGGCTGCACCGTGAGAACGTGGATCATCTGATTTATCACGGTGACTTGGAACGGCGAAATCGTCGGTTCGTCCAAGAGCGATTTATGAACGAGGCCAACCATTTAGTTTTGGCCACGAATGCTTTCGGGATGGGAATCGATAAAGAAGACATTCGGCTTGTGTTACATGCGGATTTGCCGGGTTCGCTAGAATCCTATTATCAAGAAATCGGTAGGGCAGGGCGGGATGGCAAACCTTCCGAATGTTTGTTGTTGTACGACGAGCGCGACTTGGCAACGCAAATGGAGTTTATCGGTTGGAGCAATCCCGACGCGGATTACTACAAACGACTGTATGAGATCCTCGATTTCGAAAACGAGAAAGTCAACGCGTACGGCCTCGAATGGGTTCGCGAACGATTGCACCACAAACAAAAACATGATCGACGGTTGGAAACGGCGCTGGCGATGATGGAACGTTGGGGCGTCATAACTGGAGAGTTGGATCCGCTCCATGTTGAAGTGGCTCATCCGCTTCCAGATCGGATGTCAGATCCGGTAAAAACAGCCGAGAAGCTAAAACGGGATCAAACGAAGCTCTTAGCAATGGTCCAATACGTGCAACACGAAGGTGATCGCAAGCAATTTATCCATCAATACTTTGGCTTGTAATTCAATGACCACCAAACGGAGATCAAGTAACTAACTGGCGGCGGGTTCTAAGTCGACACTCCATAAACGTTCCCCGTTTCGATTGAAATGGGCGACATTGGCGACGCCCGTTCGGCCATCAATTTTGACGCCACCAAAAAACTGAAGTCCATCCGATGGTGGACGATTGGGTTTAAGGTCGTTATCAACCGAACAAAATTTAACTTGCGGACCGAACGTGTTATCCAGTGGGTTGGGTCCAAACGTGCCGGCGTGTAGCGGGCCGCTAACGAACTCCCAAAACGGATCAAAATCTGTGAATTGGGCGCGATTGGGATCGTAATAGTGCGAAGCCGCGTAGTGCACGTCGGCCGTAATGAAGACGACGTTCTTGATGCCCTTGGCTTTTATGAATTGTAGCAGCGCGGCGATTTCGAGTTCTCGGCCTTTGGCATGGCCGTCACCATTGGCACAATTTTCAAAATCCTCGCCATCGCCAACAATCAAGCCGATTGGCATGTCGCTGCAAATAAATTTCCACGTTGCCGCGCTTGTTGCCAATCCTTGTTTCAACCAGCGAAGTTGTTGACGACCCATAAAATCGGAATTCGGTCCCATTTCTAATTGATCGTTCGTTGAATTCGGTCCTCTGAATGAACGTAAATCCAGGAAAAACAGGTCCAGCCATTTGCCACGGGAAATCTTGCGGTATATCTGTTGACGCAATGATGGGCGAATGGGCAGGTACTCGAAGAAAGCTTGTTTGGCTCGTGCAGCTAACAACGAGGCGCTCTTGACTTGATATCGTCCGTCGTCGTTCAGTCGCTCACCGGGGTACCAGTTGTTGGTGGTTTCGTGGTCATCCCATTGCGCAAACATCGGCACGTTCGCATTGAATTGGCGGACGTGTTCGTCAAGCAGGTTGTAGCGGAAGTTGGCGCGAAATTCATCCAGACTTTCCGCGACTTTGGATGTCCCCTGAGTGATCACGTTCTTCCAAATGGATCCATCATCAAGTTTAATTTCGCTTGGAATTGGACCGTCGGAGTAGCAGACGTCCCCAGAGTGGACAAAAAAATCGGGCCGAAATTGAAGCATGGCGCGATAGGTTTGTAAGCCTCCGCGGGCCTTGTCGATCCCAAATCCTTGGCCCGCAGTATCCCCTGACCAAACAAATTTCACGTCGTTGTCATCGAGTCGCACGGGTTGGATGCGACCAACGACAGGGGCGCCGCGCTTGCGTGATTGGTCGAGATCCTGAAACTGAACCCGATAATATAGTTCGTTCGCCTTAGGTAAACTTTTTAGCAAGATCTTACCCGTGAAATCAGAGTTCTGCAGAACATCCGGGCCAACGATCCGTCGAGCGTTTTTGAATTGTTCGTTGCTGGATATTTCCACGATCATACGCGCCGGTCGATCGCATCGACTCCAAATCGTTGCTTGGTGAGTCGATACGTCACCGCAAGATACGCCGTGAGTTGCGTTGGGCAAACGCTGGTCGTCCGATACCCAAGCCGCTGCCGCCCGTGTTGTTTTAGAATTTGCCGCGTAAGCGCCAATCGAGCACGCGGTTAAATTGGCTAAGAATCGTCTGCGGTCGATGGTTCACCTCTCTTGGTTTTGATAGCCTTGTTATGAATATCTTCTGCCATATTCTTGAGAACACCCAATGATTTTAGTCGCCTCATACCAACGACTGCCAAGTATTCCCATTTTAGCGGCCGCGTTTTTCGTCGCGGCATCACTTCACGTTGATTTCACATTCGGTCAACAATCTATTTTCGGTGAAAAATTTCCTAAATTGGAGTCCCGGTCAACAGGCGATTGGTGGAAACGCCAGCCGACCAAGCGGCAACCGATGAATCTCGACGTGCCCAGAGATCAAGTCTTAGCCTTTGCACTATACACGCACGACCGCGGAACCTTGAAATTGACGGCCCAGTTGTTTCCATTGAAACCCGAGGAGGATCGTGTCGTGCACTTGGAGTTTAAGCGGAATGGCGAGTGGTCCCCCGCGATATCGGAAGAGGTTAACGAGTTAGGGTGGAGCGCGCATTTTCGAGTGCACGACTGGAACGATTCGATCGATCAACGATACCGAATTCGGCATGGTGACAGGGCCCAGTTGGAAGGGTTGATTCGCAAAGACCCGATCGACAAAGACGTTATTGTGGTTGGCAGTCTCTCTTGTAACAGTAGTCGCAGCCCGGGCCCGCGACCGAAGATTGTCGAAAACTTAAAGAAATTGAATCCGGATTTGTTGTTTTTTGCGGGTGATCAATCGTACCACCACACAGAACATACGTATGGTTGGCTCGAATTTGGGATGCAATTCAAAGAAGTGTTGATGGACCGTCCCGTGATCACGATTCCCGATGATCACGACGTCGGGCAAGCTAACATTTGGGGTGAAAACGGCAAACGGGCAACCAATGCCGCCGGACCGAGTGGAGGCTATTTCTTTCCCGCCAAGTATGTAAATATGGTCCAACGTTGCCAGACTTGGCATCTGCCCGACTGCGACGATCCAGAACCGATAGAACGTGGAATTTCCGTGTACTTTACCCGTCTGAATGTCGGTGGAATTGATTTCGCAATCGTGGAAGACCGGAAATTCAAGAGTGGTCCACAAGGAAAAATTCCCAAGATGGGGCCGCGACCAGATCATATCAACGACAAAAACTATGACCCCGTAACCGTCGATGTTCCCGGACTCAAATTACTCGGCGATCGGCAACTTCGTTTCTTGCAGCGCTGGAGTCAAGACTGGACCGCGGCGCAAATGAAATGCGTTTTGAGTCAAACCGCGTTTTGCGGTGCGGTTCATTTGCACGGCAACGAGAACAACCGTTTGCTCGCTGATCTCGATTGCAATGGCTGGCCACAGACCGGAAGAGACGAGGCCCTGAGAGCGATTCGACGGGCGTGGTCAACGCATCTTTGTGGAGACCAACATTTATCGGTCGTGGTTAAGCATGGAATCGACGAACAACGAGATGGGCCTTACGCGTTCACGAGTCCAGCAATCGTAAATACGATTTACGGTCGATGGTGGCAGCCGGAATCCAAACAAGCGGGCGCCAATTCGCTTGCGGGCTCTCCACTTCCCTGGACTGGCGACTATCAGGACGGTTTGGGCAACAAGATCAGCATGTTGGCCTATGCCAATCCAACCGATCGAAAAGACGCGCGAAAACGTGGCGACGGGTTCGGAATCGTTCGATTCAATAAATTAGACCGCACGGTAACATTTGAAGCTTGGCCTCGTTTTGCGAATTCCGATGATGGCGATAAAGCGCAGTACCCGGGTTGGCCCATTACGATCCAACAACGTGACAACGACGGTCGCGCGCCGATGGGCTTCTTGCGCGAAATTGTTTGTGCAGATGGCCGCCAGCCGGTCGTTCAGGTCGTCGATCAAAGCAATGACGAAATTTTGTACACCGTTCGCGCCGCGACCCACCGCTTCAAACCACCGGTTTATTCAAATTCGAAATTTACTGTCAAAATCGGTTTGGAAAGACCGGACACGTTGAGTGTTTCCAACCAGAAGATTGAACCGTCCGACTCGACCCGGACGATAGAGTTCAAAATCGAATGAGATTCGACAGTTGTTTTGTTTTTGAGTCGGAACGAGCCAGTCCATTGCCATCACCGGAACACCATTTTGATCAACTGTTGCACTGGCTTCAGTTGGAATCGCAAGCCGAAGCCGAGCGTATTGCGGCGAAGCGTTTAATGCGTCAGTCCAAAGACGCGGAATTGACCGGTGAGACGTTGTTGGACTTAGTGATTGAAGATTCCGATCCGGGGACTGGCGGTCGCGTATTGGTCACGTTTTCCAGAAGAAATCGCACACAGGTACTGCCGTGGAATCGACTGAAAGTTGGTTCTCCGGTCTTGTTGGCACGTTATCTAGACGACGACGGCGAGTCTTATTCGGGTGTTGTCAGTAAACGCCAGCGTGAATCGCTCCAAGTTTCATTGCGGGAAATTCCCGCAGGTGAGAGTTTTCGAATTGACTTGGCCGCTGATGAAATTAGCCGCAAGCGCTGCGTGGGTGCGATTCAGATGGTTCGTGAAGCGCGAGGTCGGCTAGGGGAGCTGCGTGGAATCCTGTTGGGCGAACGGGACCCTGAATTCGCTGAGCTAAAATCGATTGACTTGAGTCAAACGGACCTGAATCCGTCGCAACAGCAAGCGGTTCAATTTGGTTTGTCGGCCAAAGATGTTGCCGTGGTTCATGGGCCCCCGGGAACGGGAAAGACGACGACAATCGTGGAGTTGATCGTTCAGGCGATGCTTCGAGGTGACCGAGTTCTAGCATGTGCGCCCAGCAACACTGCCGTGGACAACCTGGTACTCAAGTTACAGGATCGCGGCCAACGACCAGTGCGGCTTGGTCATCCGGCGCGCGTCGATCCATCGCTGCAAAACCGAACGCTCGATGCGTTGGCTACATTGGATCCCAACATGCGCGTAGCGAAAGAGATGTTGCGCGAGGCGGACGCATTATTTCGTCGCGCCGATCGTTACACTCGAGCTCGCCCGGCTAAAGATCAAAAACGGGAATTGCGTATACAAGCGAAACAACTTCGCCGCGATGCCCGAGTCATGGAGCGCCAAGCCACCGAACACGTCTTGGACCAGGCTCAATTGGTTTGTGCGACCACGACGATCGACGATTCCTTGCTTGGCGAACGGTATTATGACCTGCTAGTCATTGACGAGGCGTGTCAAAGCACCGAACCGCCTTGTTGGATCCCCATTGGTCGCAGCGAGAAAGTCATTTTGGCAGGGGACCATTGTCAACTTCCGGCAACCGTGATTTCGAAACAGGCGGCCAGGGAAGGATTTGGACGCAGTCTCATGGAACGCCTGGTCGAGCTTTACGGAGATTCGGTAAGTCGAATGTTGAATGTGCAGTACCGCATGAATGACAAAATTATGCAGTTTTCTTCAGCCCATTTTTACGATGCCAAACTCACGAGCCATGCAACGGTCGGCCACAGAACCATTAAGGATACGTATAAAGACTGGGATTTACCTGATGAAGAACAACCGTTGTCGTTCATCGATACCGCGGGCGCCGGTTGGGATGAGGAAACCGAGCCGGATGGAGAAAGTAAACGAAACCCTGAAGAAGCTCGTTTTGTTTTGCAACGTGTCAAAGCTTTCCACGACGCAGGCGTGCCGCTACACGATATCGCAGTCATTGTCCCCTATGCGGCGCAAGTTCGACTAGTCCGCGAGTTGGCCGCAGCGATCTTTGGGGGTGAGCATCGCTTGGAAATTGACACCGTGGATGGGTTTCAAGGTCGAGAAAAGGAAGTCGTATTTATCTCGTTGGTCCGATCGAACGAGAAAGGTGAGATTGGATTTCTCGCCGATACACGCCGGATGAACGTGGCGATGACCCGCGCCAAAGTAAAATTAATCATCGTCGGCGATAGCTCTACGGTGGGTAAAAATGATTTTTTCGAAGCCCTGATCGATTTTTTTGATTCACAGCAGGCGTATTCTTCAATTTGGCAATACAAAACCGAGTAATCTCGAAACCAACGTCTTCTGTGGCGTAGAATATTTTGAATTCATTTGCCAACCTCTAGATCTTTATCGTCTTGGATGCGATGCTCCAATCCATGCAGCAATTAGTTCGGTGCTTGAGCGTGTTTTTTTTGGTGTGCGGCGTTTGCAACGCGCAAACCGAGAAGAATATTGTTTTGTTCGTTACCGATGATGAGAGCCCGACGCTGGGTTGTTACGGCGACCCAATTGCGAAAACGCCCAGTCTCGATCGACTTGCGGCGGACGGGGTTCGCTTTGACAACGCCTACGCCACGACTGCCAGTTGTAGTGCCAGCCGAAGCGTGATGCTGACCGGATTGCACAATCATCTAAACGGGCAGTACGGGCATCAACATCATTTTCATAAATTCGCCACATTCCACAACGTCATCAGTCTCTCCCTGCCGTTTGTTTTAAATCAACACGGTTACCGGACCGCCCGGATTGGCAAGTTTCATGTCGGTCCCGAGAAAGTGTTTCCGTTTGACAAGAAACTGAGCGCCAACATTCGTAATCCGGTTTTAATGGCCAAGGCCTGTCGCAAGTTCATTGCGGCCCACGACAAGCGACCATTTTTCCTTTATTTCTGCACGGCTGACCCTCATCGCAGTGGTGCGGTCAATCGACGGAGCGAATTGGACCTAAAACCGAATCTTTTTGGGAACAAGCCAAATCGTAGTCCGCACTTTGAAGTCGAAGAAGTATTCTACGAAGCCGATCAAGTTCCGGTCCCAAAATTTTTGCCCGAAACCCCCGAAACCCGAGAGGAGCTATCGCAATACTACCAATCGGTTTCACGAATCGACCAGGGATTGGGCAAGCTGATCGAGATTTTAAAAGACAGTGGCGTTTACGAAAAAACGATGATCGTGTTTACCTCTGACCACGGAATGGCATTCGCTGGCGGAAAAACAACGGTCTACGAACCAGGTTTGAAAGTGCCATTGGTGGTTCGCAATCCCTACGTGCAAAATCGCGGCTTGGTTTCGGATGCTTTAGTCAGTCACGTCGATATTGCTCCGAGCCTGGTGGACTTTGCCGGCGCTTTGGACGCCAGGATTAACGGCCCTGCGAAATGGCAAGACTCCAATCAATATTGGCTCGAGCGAAACGAGGACCTCAATGATAATCGCGCCGGCGGCCATGTGTTTCGCAGTTACCAGGGAACATCTTGGCTTTCGCTACTCGATCGCCCGAACGAGCAAATCAATGATTTCATCTTTGGCTCGCATACGTTTCATGAGATTCAGATGTACTATCCGATGCGTTCAATTCGGGATCAGAAATACAAACTGATCTGGAATATGGCTCACCCACTCGATTTTCCCTTTGCTGCTGATTTGTGGGAAGCATCCAGTTGGCAATCTCAATATCAAAAAGGGTCGCAGGCGCCGTACGGACAGAAAACGGTAATTCAATATTTGAAGCGGCCTGAGTTTGAGTTGTTCGATATCGAAAACGACCCGAATGAGACGAACAACTTGGCCGAACAATCCGGCTATCTTTCAGTCTTGGATGATTACAAGAAAAGGCTGCGAGAATTGCAGTTCGAATTGAAAGACCCCTGGGTACGCAAGTGGGATCACGAATAACGGCGGGAAACAAATCTGCGCACAAAAAAAGCTCAAGCAAATCGCTTGAGCTTCATTGTTTCTACAAGTTGAAATTGCAACTTAGCGACGTCGGCGAGAAACTAAAGCTAAACCGCACACACCAAGCATTGCGAATGTGGATGGCTCAGGAACAACTGAAGGGTTAACTGAGCCGAAAGTACCCGCGATACTCAATCCGAAATCTGCTTGGCTTCCCAAAAGCGTACCATCTTGGGCGAAAACGTTGTCGTCGTCTAGCTGAACGAACTCACCAGTGATGCTATCACGGAAGATCAATTCAGGTTCGCCACCAGTGAAACCCAAATCCGTTCCAACCCCTAGAGCCGAAATGATGGAATTCGAAGCATCGCCGGGACTATCAGGAGTGTTGACGGCATCAAAAACGGTGGTGATGCCCAATGTCATTAGATCATCGTTCGAATCCAGAATGTCACCAGTCATGCCGGTGAATGTATCGACGACCAACAACGTAAAAGAAGGATTTTCCAAGTCGGCGATGGAAACGGTCAAGAGTCCTGCTGAATCAAATGTACCACTAATCATTTCCGCACGATCAACGGTATTTCCAGGTGAAAAGTCAGTGTCTACTGACAACACGTACCCCGTAAACATATCACCAGCCATTCCAGACAGCTCAAGTTCTTGAGTCGCAGGATCCGTACCCGGAGGATTCGGCTGCAATTCACTAATCATTACATCGGCCGAAGCAGTTGCAGCGAATACCATTGCTGCAAAGCCGGCGACCAATACACCAACACGTTGTAACTTCATTGTTATGCTCCAAATATTTGGTCTCTTCTGAGGCTGAAAAGTCAGAGGGCGACATCCAGCCATTAACTGCAGTTGTGAGTTTGATAAAATAGATCAGCATCGATGCGAACACCGCAACAAACTCGAGCCACGATTATAGACGCCTCAGACCACCATCGCATGCAGATATTGCGTATTTGATGGTTTTTTAACATCTCAAATGGGCCATATTGGGCAGGTTCCCGATGCCCAAGCACGCGCTCTTAGCTAGGTAACTTATTTCGGGTTTAGACTCGCTTTGTGGGGTGGACTTTTGCAATACCCTTTTTGAAACGAGAGTCTGAAAGCTAAGCTCGTTTTCAAATAGTGGAATTAAAATAAAGAACCCTGAACTTTTTTCGGCTGAGTTTTAAACTGAATTTTGGTAGCGACAGAGCCCGTTGTATTCGAAGCCTTGGCAAACAACTGGGCAAACTCCGGCGCGAAACGGTCGTCGGGGGCGTGGGTAAATACGTAGGGCTCTAAGCCGTCGCTGAGCCAAGATGCACATTCTCGCGACCACTCTTCAACCCAGGGATGAACCAGGTTCAAATCGTTTCTTCCCACCAAGCGCAAGATGGGTCGCGTACCGGTAACCGTTTTAATGATTGGGCTTTTCGGTTTGCGTTGTTGCGAAACGGCTTCGATTTCGTCGGCAGCCGGTTGGCTAAAGAGAGGACGAGAATCAAAAATGACGCGGTCGACGCCGAATGCACGCAACATGGAATTCAATTGGTCTTCGAAGGGCGGCCGAAAAAAATCCTGGTGGCGTACTTCGACGGCATAAGGAAACTGCCCCGGCAACTGCTCCAAATATTTTCGTAGCAGACTCATTCCTTGTTGCGGATTGAAAGTCGGTGCGAGTTGTAAAAACGATGGTCCCAACTTGCCGGCGTCATGCAGTATGTCCAAACCGCCCAGGAACAGGTCCGTTTCTAACTCGGCTCCGACCAGTTTTTTTTCATGTGAAATCACTCGCGGAAATTTCAGCACGAATCTAAAGTCTTCAACCGTTTCAGCGGCCCATCGTTTAAACGTATCCAACGCTGGAATCGCGTAAAACGTGCTGTTCCCTTCAACCGTCGAAAAAACTTTGGAGTATTCCTTGAGCCAGTTGGGCCGTGGAGATTTACTCGGATAGACCGAACCGCGCCAGTGTGGACATGCCCACACTGGACAACCGATTCGCAGACGTGATTTCGACGACATTAACTATCCGGCCTGGAAGTAAACTTCTTCGTAAGGTTGAACGACGACAAAACCGTCCCCGCGAAATTCCATCTGAATCGACTCTCCAGAACCACGACCAAAAAACGTCTTCAACTGCACATCGGTCTTGAAAGTGGGCTCCAAGTTACCGGACCACAGTACCGTCGCGTTGGGATCGGTGGTAACCGGTTCGCTTGGTGTGACGGGCAAGGTCAGAGGATCGTAGTGGCTGGTGATCGCAACCATACCGGTGCCTTCCAGGCGAACGTTGAACAAACCGCCAGCCAACATGGCAGTCATTTTTCGCATCATTTTAATTTTGTAATCGAGAGACATTTCGAACGCCAACAAGTCATTGCCGTTCACGCAAATCGCCTGATTTTTCAAATTCAATACGGTAATCTTTTTACCTGCATCGGCGCAGAAAACGGAACCATTGCCGACGGCCTTGGTTAAACGCGTGCCTTCACCAGAAACGGCTTTTTTTAACAAATTGCCGATGCCTTGTTCCAAAATACCTTCGCGAACGAATTTAACTTGGCCAGTATAAGCCACCATCGCTCCCATTTTGATCCAAACTTCACCATCGAGATTGATGTCGAGCATCCGCTCGGATTCCAGTTCAAACAGGCCTTGCTGCAGATCGCGGTCACGCGTCTTGTTTACAAATTCGTCGAGTGAATATCGGTTTTCTTGCATCTTGCAACTCCATGGAATAGTTTGGTCAGCCATAAAATTTACCGACTTTTGTTGAAGTATCAATCAAGCTCCCGTGGATAATTGGTAAACGAACCATGCGATTTTCGATCTCGAAGCTGTTGGTTGGGACGGGGTTTTTGTGTTTGTTTCTGGCCCTTAGTTTTGCCATACCGCAACCAATTGGGTTTTACATTCAGACTGGTATTTCGCTGTTCGTTCTGCCACCGATTTTGATTGTGGGTGTGGTCAACACCCGTGGCCTGCGACAGGCATTTTTTCTGGGGTCGATGTTCGCGGGCTTTGCGCATTTTTGTTATTGCTTGACGAAGATGGTTACCTTGAGCTGGGGAATCTTTGACGGCAGTGCAGTTTTTGAGGTTGAAGAACTTGACCGGACCGAAGCGTTCATGATAAGCATCACCCACTTTGTCGGGATCGGTGCCGGCATAATCGGAGGCATTACGGGAATGTTGGCGTATCGCTTTATCGTTGACCCTGACGAACAGCCACCTGTCACAGAAGGTATGTTGGAAAACTCCGACAAACCAACCTAGAGTAAAGTGCTGTCAATTCGCCAGTTTATCTCGACGGCATCCTCGGATCTCGGTAACCTGCGTCGCTTGAAAAAACTGGGGTTAGTATGAGTTTGCTATTCAGCCGTCGCAGCTTATTGAAATCGATGTTGGCCATTCCATGCGGAGTTGCTGGGTATTTTGCTTACCAGAGAATCAAACACGGTGACGGCACGATCCGGACGATTGGTGCGCCGGAACTGCCAGAAGCGAAACCACTTCAGCCAAACCGCCAGGGCCAAGGTTATTGCTTTTATGCCTTGGGCGATACTGGATTGGCATCCCAAAATCGTCAACACGTTTTAAAGCAACTGCATCTTCAAACTCGCCGTCAACGACCGGATTCAATTTTCTTGGTTGGCGACAACTTCTATGATAAAGGGGTCGCATCGACCGATGATCCTTTGTGGCAAATGCATTTCGAAAAACCGTTTGCGGCCAGCCGTTTTCCCAATCCGTTTTATGTGTGCTTGGGCAACCATGATTACTACGGCAATATCGCGGCGCAAGTCGAATATTCGCGGCTGAATTCCAGATGGCACATGCCCAATCCTTACTATTCGTTTGTCGAATCTGTGGGGTCCGGTAGCACCGTGCAATTTTTCGTGCTTGACACAACACCGATCGACGAAGGGGACCATTCGACGAGAGCTCAAGTCAATTGGTTCCGGCACAAATTGTCTACCAGTTCGGCCGATTACAAAATCGTGATTGGACATCATCCGTTGTATACCGGTGGAGAACACGGTCGTAGTCGACGCAACTTCAATCAGTTCGCCAAGCTATTTGATGGCAACATTGATCTTTACGTCAGTGGCCACGATCACGATTTGCAGTTGCACGATACGGGGCGAGGCTGGTTGCATTTGGTCAGCGGTGCGGGCTCCAAGTTGCGATCGGTGAGTTGGGTGAAAACGACAGAGTTTGCTCAAGCGGCACCGGGGTTCGCACGGGTCTCGCTGAACGCCCGTCGTTTGGGGGTCGAGATATTTTCCGCAGAAAAGCTGCTGTTTTCGATGGAGAAGCAATCCAAACGTGCAGTCTAAGCAAATCCAAAAGCATAGCTAGCGGCGAATAGCATTAAAGAATGCTGCCGATGCTTCCGACAGCTCTTGACCCGTTTTCGAATCGCTTTCTATACTTCCCGCCGAAATTGTGTTGAAACATTTAGGATGCGTTGTTGGATGACGTTGGAAAGTGTTTCGACTCCCTTGCAAAACTCATTCACGCGGCCGAAGCTGATGTTGCGTGACTACCACCTGAGAATCAGGTTTTGTTCATGGAGGAACAAATGCAGTCTACAAGAATTGCTGCGGCAATCGTTTTGACGTGTTTCAGTACGGGCGTTTTGTTTGCTCAACAAAACCAGCCTGGCGCCGAAAATCAAAAACAGCAGATTCAAACGGTGGCCGTTGTCAACGGTCAACAGATCACCCGCCAACAATTGGCCACGGAATGTTCGCGGCGGTTTGGCGAAGAAGTTCTCGAAAGCGTCATTAACAAACAGTTGGTCTACGCCGAATGCCAATCGCGCGGGATTGCCATCACGGAAAAAGACATCAATGATGAAATTGTTAATCGTGCCCGCAAGTTCAACATGTCGGATGACCGTTACATTAAATTGATCACGACGCGACGAAAAATTCCTGTCAATCGTTTTAAGAACGACATCGTGTGGTCGGAACTTGCCTTGCGGCGACTGGCGGCAACCGAGTTGGAAGTGACGCCAGAAGAGATCCAGAAACGGATGGATTTCGAGTTTGGCCCAAAGGTTCAAGTCCGCGAAATTGTCGTAAAAACGCGTGAAGAAGCGGAAGCTATTTTGCAGCAAGTCAAAGCCGCACCGCAGCAATTTGGTAGCTTTGCAAAAGAGTACTCCATTAACGTGAACAGCGCGTCTGTTTCGGGATTGCTACCCTACATTCGCCTGAATTCTGGTTTGCCCGAGTTCGAACAAATTGCGTTCTCGCTTCAACCAGGTCAAATCTCCGATATCTTAGAGATCGAAGGTCGTTTTATCATCTTGCAAGGTGAGCGACGCGAACCTGCCGCGCAATTGGCGCCTGAACAACGCGCTGAAGTATTGGAGCGCATCACCGACGGATTGCGAAACGACAAATTGGCTGAGGCTTCCACGGAATTGTTCAAGCGACTTCAGCAAACGGTAAAAATCGTCAATGTCATGAATGACGAGGCGCTCCGTCAACAAATGCCTGGTGTCGCCGCGCTGGTCAACGAGACTCAAATCACCAAACGTTACTTGGCGGAAGAGTGCATCGCTCGTTTTGGACATCAAATGCTCGAAACTGAAATCAATCGTTTGATACTGATTCAGTCGCTGCAACAGAACAACATGCAAGTCACTCAAGAAGACTTGGAGCAAGAAGTTGCCCGAGCTGCGGCCTCGTTTGGTTACTTTAAAACGAACAACCAAATCGATGTCGAACGATGGTTGAATTACATCACACAAAACGACGCGTCGAAGATACCGTTTTACTACGAAGATGAAGTCTGGCCCTCGGTTGCCCTGCGAAAACTGGTGGAAGCTGGCGTCGAAGTCAACCAAGACGATCTGAAAAAAGGATTTGAGGCCAATTTCGGTGAACGTGTTGAAACACTGGCGATTGTGTTGTCCGATAACCGCATGGCACTCAAAGTTTGGGATATGGCCAAAAACAACTTGAACAAAAAATACTTCGGTCAACTCGCCAATCAGTATTCGGTCGAACCGATGTCGCGGAATAATTACGGTCAAGTGCCGCCAATTCAGCAGCACGGTGGACGGCCGCAACTGGAAGCTGAAGCTTTCAATTTGAAAGCCGGTGAGCTATCCAAAATTGTCCAAGTCGGTGAACACTGGATCATCATGTATTGCCTGGGACGTACGACGCCGCGAGTAACCGATTTTGAAGCGGTTCGCGACGAATTGCAAAAGAATATTTTCGAAAAGAAACTTGAAATCGCGATGGCCGATGAGTTCGATCGTTTGCGTACCGGTTCGCAAATCGACAACTTCCTTTCGGGAACCTCTCAAACCGGCGGCGCCCGAACGGGTGCCAACACACCGGCGACTGGTGTTCGACAATAAACTACTTTTGAGACTTAGTTTTACGATTGGGCGGTCGATGCTTTCGGCCGCCTTTTTTTGTTTTTAAAAATAATTTTGCCAATATTTTCCAACCCGCGCCGAAAAGCCCGCTTATCCGGGGCGAACGTGTTTTTGAATCCAGTCCAATATTCCAAATTGCGGTACAGAACGCTTTGCTTCGTCGACGAGAACGACCCATATTCATTGTTGAGAGGCGAGCTATGAAAAAGTTGTCGGTTTTGATGATCTGTTGGGCGGCATGCGTTGCCCAGAACCTGAATGCGCAAGACAAGAAGAACGACGATGATTTGCTGGCTTATGTGCCCGCGTTGGCGCAGAAATTTTCGATCTTTCGCCCGGCCAAGATTCTAGACCGCCCCGTCATCGCGGATTTCAAACGCAGTTTAGGCCCCTTGTTCGACAAGATGTTCGATCGGACGCTCAATCGGTATTTGAAATTCAGCTTGGCCGATCCTACTGAACTGGACGCGATTGTTCACGCTCAGTGGGGCGAAAAGTCGGAGCAACAGGGGGCCGAGTATTCTCAGAGCTATTCGTTGATGCTCATGCGCACCACCGAGCCCAATTCAGAACGTTTTGATATGGCGACTCACGCCGTGAAATCAGAAACCGAGTTCGATGGAAAAACGATTTTCGAAATGAAAACCCCTTTGGACGGGATTTATCGCTTCGCGTGTATTTTGGATGATCAAACGATCGCTTGGTCGTATCACGATCTTGCTATTCGAAAAGCGATTGAAGCTGGCAAGGCAGGCGCTCGAAAGTCAGAGTTTTACAAAAAATGGCGAGAGTACGCCGACCAGGATTTTAGCTTTCTTTTTTCAGTAACCGAGGACGAATTGCAGTTTGCTCCGGAAGGGATCAAAGCGCTAAAGAACGTCAAATTTGCGGTCGGCGGAGGAGACCTCGGCAAAAAATCGGCTTTAAAGGCGACTGCTTTTTGCCACGACGCTAGGCAGGCCGAAGCGATTGTTGGATTGGCAAAGAAACAAATCGAAGAAGCAGTTTCCGAACTGGATAACCGGATGAAATCCCGTCCTGCTGATTTAGAAATGATGAAGTTAGGCAAACAGATTCTTAATTCCATCAAGATCGAGAGGCGCCGCAATCAAGTAAACGTTGTTGGGTCATTGAAGTTAGATTTCAAGGCGATCGCCCAACCACTTCAAGAAGTCTACACCGCGCAAAAACGCACCGAGGCGGCCAACAATTTACGTCAGCAGTGTCTAGGATGCCTCAATTTTGAAAGTGCTTATGGTCACCTACCCAAGTCTGTGATGATCCACGAAAAAACCGGCAAAAAATATAGCTGGCGAATTGCGATTTTGCCGTTTATCGAACGCAACGATATCTACCAGAAATATGACTTTTCGCAGGAATGGGATAGTCCACACAATTTGGAAGTGACCTCCGAGATGCCGGATTTTTTCCGCGCCGATTCGGATGATAAAGAAACCACCAACACTTCGTTCTTTTTGCTAACCGGTCCCGGCGGCGCCTACGGTAAAGAAGAGAATCTGACGCTCGCCGATTTTCGCGACGGCACCAGCAATACAATCATGGCTATTGAAGCTCAGCGCGATGTGCATTGGGCGAAACCAGAAGACATCGAAATTCACCCGGATCAGCCTTTGCCGGATTTCGGAGGGTATCACGATGGCGGCTTCAACGTGGTCCGTGTCGACGGATCGGTTGCTTTCATCCCAGAAAACGTTGCCGAAGAATACCTACGGCAGATGTTTACGCCATCCGGTGGTGAAATTCCGCTCCGAACGATACCATTAAAGGATGACGAATAATCCAAAAAAAGAATTGAATTGGCGAAGGTTGTTTTGGCTCGGCGTCCTGGTCGTCGTCGTTGTCTACGGTTATGGTGAACCCTATTTTGAGAATTGGTTGGGTATTGAACTACCCTCGATTCGCGACCAGCGCCAGGCAGCCCAAACGCAATCGAACGCTGCCGCTGATGATGATGAAGCAATCATTGCGCAGCGGACGTCGATCGATCCGCAGATCAATGGTCGACAGGAATCGGGCACGGCGACTTTAGAAAAGCCCAAGACAAAGACCGAGTCGAAACCGCCATCTCAGACGAAACAAAGTGACGCGTCAAAACCGTATTTGACCCCCACCGGTAAAAAGAATCGGTTGCGCTCGCCCGCCGGTTTGGTCTACGGTGAAAGTCGCGGTGAACATCGAGTTGACCATGTCATGCGACATGCCAAAGACGATCGCAACCGTCCGGTACATAGCGTGTTCAACGGCGACAAAGCGCAAATCTTGAAAATCATCGATGAAGCGTACGAGTTGATCAAATCCAAATCGAATCGTGTCAAGACAAAACCGGATGAACGGCTGGATTTTCGCGTTGAGCATACCGTCGACATGCGACGAAAGATCGGTTATCTGGGCGGGCAACGGGGACGAAGAGAAAATTATCCGCCGCGCAGCAAATTGACGTTGGTCTTGGACAACGGCAAATTTGTCGTCACCGCTTATCCCGATCGCTAGCCTGATCTCTATTTTCCTACGATCTCGGATCGAAAAGGGTTTTGTTTTTTATCGATCGAGGTACGTTGTTTTTTGAAACGGGTGCTTTGTTCTCGACTAAAACACGGACCGGCAACGACTTGGGACCATGATGCAAAAGCCTCTGGCCACAGCAATCTAGGTACATTGGAACTACTCATATTGTTGGTCGTGTTGCGGACTGAGTATCCGTTTCTGTCGCTGGTGCGGCACTGCGACAAAATTGCGGAATTCATAGTTAATACCGAATATTTAAAACGGTATCGTCCCTTGTTAAACGCAACTTTCTAATACTCGTTCAAGACTCTCATCATGACAAAACGTGCCACAAAATACTCTAACAACTCCTACCAGCAACTCGAAAACCGCCAGCTGTTGGCGGGTGATGTTGCCGTGATATTGGCTGGAAATTCGCTGATCTTGTCGGGCGACAACCAGGACAATGAAATCATTTTATCGACTAACAATGATGGCGACATCGAAATTACGGGGGCCAATGGTACGTCGGTGAACGGCATGGACGAAGTGGCTGTTGACGCGGTCATCGAAGATCTGCGAATTTTTCTTCGTGCCGGCGACGATATGGTTTCGGTTGAAGATGTCGATGTGGCTGGCAATGCCATCGTGAGAGGTGGTTCAGGGAGTGACGCAATTGGATTCCTTCGCTCCGATATCGGCGGCAATCTTCGTATTGATTCGGGCGGTCAAGCCGATTTTATTTCCGTTGAAACGGTTGAGACTGGTGAGGATTTAGTGATCATCAGTGGAGGCGGAGAAGACACAGTGGGCGTCGATGATTCGACGATCAACGGTCGCACCAACATTCGCTCGGGCGCACGACACGACCGAGTTGTGATTCGAAATTCAATACACCAGTCAAGGGTTAGGATCTCGACATCTGGGGGTTCAGACTTTGTCAGTGCGGACGGACTGACGGTCAACGGACCCGCCAACATCTCGCTTGGCGGTCGCGCTGACAACTTGTTTGTGAATCAATCTGATTTTAATGCCCCGTTGCTGGCACTCGGTGGCGGCAGTAACGACATTCTGGAAGTTACCGGTAATAGCTCGTTCAGCAGTACGCCACGCACGTTCAGTTTTGAGGGTAGCGACGTTCCCGGCGGTTTGCCGCAAACCGATCTAGTCTTTACTGATTTGATTGAATCCGGTGCTCGGTTGGGCACGATCGTCGAATTGGCGTCCATGACCCCAGAGCTTTCACAACTTGTCGGGGCATTGCAAGCGACTGGGTTGGATGCGGCCTTAGCTGGCGATGGACCGTTCACAGTCTTTGCACCATTGAACAGCGCATTTGAAGAGATTTCCACCGTCGTCGCGGGATTGAGCAACGACCAACTCACTGACGTTCTCTTGTTTCACGTGGCGGTTGGCGAGATTTTTGCGGAAGAACTTGTCATGATGGACGACGTTGAAACGCTGCTTGGTCAGACGTTCAGCGTGGATACCACCGATGCGGTAGTGCTGAACGCGAACGTGACTTTGGCTGCGACGGACATTCGGGCCAAGAACGGAGTGGTGCATTTGTTGAATAATGTCTTGGTTCCCGTTTTGTAAATCAACTGCGTGGTCGGCAGAAGCAGCCCGAGGCCATAGTTTTGATGTTGCGCCGCATCAAAAGGCGCTAGCGAGCGGTCGGTTGAACAACCTCTCGGTTCGCGCATCGCGCTCAAATCATGTTGGAACCGGCTGCAAAATTGAACGGCCCTGCCGGCAAATCGTCTAGCTATTTACCATCAAGACTGAGGCGATTGCGTCGCATAGCCGATCCATGTTATTTGAATTCATGCCCGCGATATTGATGCGGCCACTTCTCAACAAGTAGATTGAATGTTCGTTTTTCAACCGGTCTACCACATCACCGCTAATGCCAGAATAGCTGAACATGCCGCGTTGATTGGTGATGTGGCTAAAATTGAGGTCGGGAATCTGCTGGCTAATCGCGGCGACGAACTGTACTCGCAAGTCGTTGATCCGTGAACGAATGGCGTCCAATTCCTTAAGCCACTGCTGCTTCAATTCATTGTCATTTAGGACCGTATTTACGATCGCGGCACCGTGCGTGGGCGGATTGGAATACATGGCGCGAATGATTGCCTTGGCTTGACTTAGAACCGCCTTCCCATCTTCAGCGTTCGGGCCGACGACCGTAATCGCGCCGACACGCTCGCCATACAAATTAAAGTTTTTAGAAAATGAACTGCAAATCACAGCGTCATTTGCTTGCCGACAATACTCGCGAATCGGAAATGCATCGGCGTCGACACTCTCCCCAAAACCTTGATAGGCGAAATCAAAAATTGGAATCAGTTTTTTACTCAATACCACATCAAAAATTTGTTGCCATTGTTCTTCTGAAGGATCGACTCCTGTTGGGTTGTGGCAAACGGTGTGCAGCAAAACGGCGTCGCCATGCTCTGCTTGTTTGAGACTATCGAGCAGCCGATCGATATGGATGCTAGTTCCATGGTCGTCCAGATAATGGTAAGTTCTGGTGTTTAGTCCGGCGGCGGGGAAAATATTTTTGTGGTTGGCCCAAGTCGGTTCACTCATCCAAATGTTCTGAACGTTAAATCGTTTCGCCAACATTTCGCCGGCAACTCGAAGCGCAGCCGTTCCGCCTGGTGTTTGAGCTGAATAGGCTCGTTGGGAAGCACTGGCTGAATGATCTGTGCCCAATACCAACTCGGGAATCCGTTTGTTGTAATCATTCATACCGGCGATCGGCAGGTAGACATGGCTCTCGCCGGTTTCCAAGATGATCTCTTTCGCCCGCTTCACGCAATCCATGACTGGCGTTTGCCCGTTTTCATCTTGGTACATTCCAACGGTTAAGTTGATTTTGTTGGGGTTTGGATCACTTCGGAATTCTTCCGTCAATCCAAAAATAGAGTCGGGAGGATTTACTGGAGCGGATTCAAACATTTGAGATTGCCTTGACGTTGTTGATTGGCGTGGGAAAATCGAAAGTTTACGGGGCGGTTGCCAAACGCAAAGCCCCAAACATGGAATCGCGTTTTTGTAACGCAGGTTCGGACAAAGACGGCGCGACTGACCCACTCGCGAAACTCATTTCTCATTGTAATTCCTATTAGAAAATTTTTGTATGTCGCGAAAAGTCGGATTGTGGTTAATCGGTGCTTACGGGGGTGTATCGACGACGATCGCTGTTGGGTTGGTTGCCTTGAAAAAGCAATTGGTTGACCAATGTGGGGTCGTCAGTTCTCTTCCCCAGTTTCAACATTTGGACCTCTTGAATTGGGACCAAATCGCCGTAGGCGGACATGAAATTCGCCAATCGAGCTATACCACAGAAGCTCAGCAGCTTTGCCAAGGTACCAACCCCGTAATATCTCCCGCCATCGTTGAACAGTGCACTTCGGAATTGGCCGCTTTGGATGCTGCGATTTGTCCGGGAATCCTGTGCCAATCCGGGGCAGCGATTGAGAACTTGAGCAGCCCGGAACATTCGGTGGCTGTTGAATTTGCTGCCGACGCTTTGGCGAAAATTGAACAGGATTTGTTGGATTTTAAGAATCGCGAATCGTGCGACTCTGTGGTGGTAATCAACCTGGCCTCGACCGAACCTCCGACCAGTCACGATGGAATTCCGGCGAGTTGGTCAGAGCTTTCCAAATTGATCGAGCGCAATGAATGTTCGCTTCCCTCCAGCTGCTTGTACGCCATCGGTGCGCTGAGGTTAAACATGCCGTTCATCAATTTTACTCCGTCAGTTGGTAACGACTTGCTGGCGATACGAGACCTGGCGGAACAGAACGGTGTTTGCCATATGGGGCATGACGGCAAAACTGGCGAGACGTTTTTGAAGAGTGTTCTTGCTCCTGCCTTCGCCAATCGAAATTTGGAGATCATGAGCTGGGTCGGCCACAATATTTTTGGAAACATGGACGGCCAAATTCTCGACGACCCAAAAAACAAAGCGACGAAAGTTTCTAGCAAAGGGCGGATGTTGGAGCATTTACTGGGGTACCAGCCTCAATCCCACATCAGCATCGAATACATCCAAAGTTTGGGCGATTGGAAAACGGCCTGGGATCACATCCATTTCAAAGGTTTTCTGGGCACACCGATGACCATGCAATTTACATGGCAGGGTTGCGATTCCATATTGGCCGCCCCTTTAGTTCTGGACCTGTTTCGATTTGCCGAGCTAGCGGATCGTGCTGGCGAAACTGGCATCATGACGTATTTGTCCAGTTTTTTTAAATCACCGATGGGTACGACAGAACACGATTTTTCCATTCAGAGCAAGTGGCTGGTGAATTGGGCTCGGGAAATGGAAATCCCTCCGGCCGCAAAATAGTAGCCCCGTAGCATCGTCTTGACCGATATACAGACTGAACCCGTTTCCGTCATTATCGGTTTTTAAGTGATTCAAGGTCTGCGTTATCGATTGATGCACCGCTATGCCTGGTTAAGTCTCGGTGTAACATTGCCAGTCTTGATCGGTTGTCAATCGATAGAAGACCGTTTTATTTACAACCCGTCGGTTTACCCGGTTCAATGGCGGGCCTACGACGATCCTCGAATTTCCGATGTTTGGTTTGTGTCCAATGACGGCTTGCGTTTGCATGGTTTGTTTGCCCGCCATCCAGATCCCCAAGCGTTCATTTTGTTTGCCCATGGCCGCAATGGAAACGTGACGTCGTTGCTTGATCCATTGACCGCATTCGTGGAACGGCATCAAGTATCCGTATTAGTGTTTGATTATCGTGGCTATGGTAGGAGCGCGGGCAAACCGAGCGAATCAGGACTCTACGAAGATGCGCGGGCGGCGAGGGCTTGGCTGGCCAATGAAATCGGCAAACCCGAGTCAGAGATCATCTTGATGGGCCGTTCGTTGGGAGCTGCCGTCGTATCGGAATTGGCGGCCCATGACGGAGCTCGGGGATTAATTATTGAAAACGGATTTACATCTTTGGCCGAGGTCGTAAAACACCATGCTCCGCTGGTGCCTGCAAATCGCTTGCTAGTCAGCCAGTTCGATTCTTTAGCCAATCTGGCAATGTACGAAGGTCCTGTCTTGATCAGCCACGGAAGCGCCGACGAAGTGATACCATTTTCGCACGGTGTTTCGCTGTACGAAGCCGCGCGGGGGTGGAAGCATTTGTACGTTGTCGAAGGTGGTCAACACAATTGGGCGTCCGACCCGCGATACCAAAAATCACTGGACCAGTTCATCGCTGGATTGGATTGATGCGTCACTTGACTGCGACGATGTAGCTGATCCAACTGGGGTCGCTTTCGGCTTCCGTGTGAATTTTCCATTCCGATTCGCCGTCTTCTTGTTCAACTTCCCAGTATACATGGCTGTCGCTGAATCCGGCTTCGGCCAGCATTTCTCGAACTTCCGGAATTGTCCAAAACCGCCAGTTGTACTCGAAGGCCTTTTTGATGCGGCTGCCGTCGGAAAATTTGAAGCCGATATAGAACCGGGCGTCTGAAGTAATTGGATTGAAACGATCTTGCTTCCAATAATATTTAAAACCTTTCTTGCCTTTTTTGATCGTCCGCACGTCGGTGTGGTTTTCGTCGTAGCATTGGCCACCGCCCATCATGTCCATAACCATGATGCTTTGCGCACTCATATTGGCACGAGCAAACTTAAAGTACTCGATTACTTCTGGTCGCGTTTTGAAGATCCAAAACGAAAAATTTTGCGCGGCCAAGATATCGACTTGTGGCCGATTTCGTTTGCGGACATCCTGCTGCAAGATACGGACTCGCTGTTGTTCCGCTTCGGAAAGCTTCGATAAATTGTTGGCTCGCCCCCAGTCGAGTGGTTCGGGATCCAAGTCTACACCGATGGCCGTCCGTGATTTGTCGGATTTCACCCATTCGCAGCAGACGGCAAACGTGCCGCAAAAATCTTCGCGAAGGGTCGCGGGCTTTTTCTTGAAAGCGTCCCGATAGGCTTGCTCAAAGAACTCAATTTCGTGTTCCGGAGATTGTACGGAAGCTTCGTAGCACTTGTACTTGTCAGCCTTTTGGGCCAACGTCTTTTTTCGTTTGTTGGATTGGGTCTTGGTCATATATCTAATCGAGTTGCAAATCACGTTGAAGCGGCATCGAGAAACGCGAACCAAACACAAGCACAGTGATTGAATACGCAAGGGCAGTTGAACTCACTCGCTGCCGCTTCGGGCTGGTACTCAATGCACAACATCGAAACTGGCGCTTCGTGCTCGTACCTTTCGTGTTGGTATTAATTCCGACATTTCCGAGGCGACGGTTGAATGATCGCGCTACAACAAAACGGGCTTTTGGCTTGTCGTGTTAATCGACAGCGCTTGATTTTAAATGAAACCAGAGCCCATTGCGACTGACCTCAATAGGGGCCTCCGGCTGGTTGGAGCCAACCGAAGAAGCTCCGGCGCCATCGCACCTTCGCAATCAACTCGACAACGATTCCAACGGTGGAGTTGTG
This sequence comes from Mariniblastus sp., assembly GCA_965263475.1. Classification (GTDB taxonomy): domain Bacteria; phylum Planctomycetota; class Planctomycetia; order Pirellulales; family Pirellulaceae; genus Mariniblastus. The sequence continues at coordinate 2,552,375 of OZ253677.1, read as the reverse complement.
CCAAAGTATCCGCTGAACGTGACCCATAGGTAGCTGCTATAAACAACAACCATCCCGACGATGGCAATTCCCGCGATCAGCAAGGCACGCGCTGTTTTGGGATTGGTGCGGGCAATGATCTGCGCGATGACCGTGACGAAAGCAACCAAGGCAAATTTGAAATAGACCATGCCGCGGAATCCGTATTGAGCCAACAGCCAGTTGGCTGCGGGGTTGGACTCTTGGAATTCCGGTCCATGATTGAGAAGCGTGTAAGTCATAAAAACGTCCAGCGCATTGACGAGAATAAAGAAACAGGTTTCTGTTTCCAGCGGCAATTGGGACTTCCAAATGCTTCCCACGTTTTTGTTCGAGTTTTTGGGATCCATAAACTGTGCTTTTTGGGGCGACCTGCAAGTCGTAATACCTAGAATTGTGAAAAACCCTTAACCAGTAAAAGGGTAGCGAGCGTTAGACACGATCCAAAAAATCAATTTTGTCGGCAATTTACTCTCGGTTCAGCAATTAGACCGGAAAAAAGGGTTCCGTTTAAAGGTGGTTTTCTTATAATCTTCGGTTAATTATCCATTCTCTGCATGCACCTATCTACCTATCTTCTACAGGGTGATCTCATGAATAAAAATCTATCGCGCAAATCGTCTGGTTTCACGCTCGTGGAACTATTGGTCGTAATTGCGATTATTGGAATTTTGATCGGAATGCTTTTGCCAGCGGTACAGCAGGTTCGAGAAGCGGCCCGTCGAACTCAGTGTGCCAACAACATGCGTCAACTGGGTCTTGCTTGTTACAACTACGAAAGCTCATTTGGCGAGTTTCCCGATGGCCTTTACTGCTCTGCCAGTGATCCAAACGAAAACGGTCAGCCGTATACATTACGTTGGTATGGATACACGGTTTTCGCCAAGATTTTGCCGTTCATGGAACAGGGCAACGTCTTCAACTTGTTCAAGTTTGATTTGGACGTGAACATTGCCAAAATGAACACGGTCGATTCAGCTGGCCGGTTCGAAATGGACGCAAATATCAATGAAATCGCGACCGCACAAGTGATCCCGTCTTACATGTGTCCGTCGGATCCACTTGAAGTCAATCCAGTCTTTCTAGATTGGGCATCTCCGGGATACTCTCGCGGATGGCACGGCATGACTAGCTATTTGGCCAACGGTGGAACGCACTCGACGTACTTCCGAGACTTTGGAATGCAAGACAATGGTGTATTCTTCATGACTGGCCCGGGTTCATTGCCAGACGCGCCCGATGATACTCCAAACCTCAGACCAAACGCGAAGCCTTGTAAAATAGCTCATATTTATGACGGGACTTCAAACACATTGCTATTTGGCGAGCGATACCATTTCGATCCAAACTTTGATCGTATTTTGAATACAGAATCGACATTCAGCCGATACCCGATCGCGAAATGGGGTGCCTGGGGATGGATCGGCGGCGGTAACGGCACGACCCATATTTTCGGCTCGACCCGATTGGATGCTCCGATCAATTACCAAACACCTGATGATGCGGCTGCAAATTATTCAAACGTAAATATTCGTATGTCCGCTTATGGTAGCGGTCATCCCGGTGGTGCCAACTTCAGCTTGAGTGACGGTTCGGTCAAATTTGTTAACCAAACGATCGATGCTATTTCTTTCCAGGCGGTCAGCACGCGTGAAGAAGGCGAAATCTTGGCAATTGACTTTTAATTGATAATGAATCGATATAGCCTGTTTGGATTCAAGCAGGCTTTTTTTGTGAGATAGCTGAATATGAACCGATTTCTTTCCTTGGCTTGGCTTGTTGGTTGCATTGCACTAGTAGGCTGCGGCGGTCCTGATATTGAGATCGTTGAAGTGACGGGTACGGTGACTCAGGATGGGCAACCTTTGAATGAAGTGAAAATCATTTTTACGCCGGAACCGGGTTCTATTTCTGCGGAAAAACTTGCGGCTGGGGCAGGGCAACTGTCTCAGGCGATTACGGATGAGAACGGCAAGTACCGTCTCAAGTATCGAGGCAAGAGTCACGATTACGGAGCAGAAGTGGGCAGCCATCGCATCACGGCCATCGATGTGTTCGCTGAAAATTCTCGCGACAATCCGATTCCGCCGCGGATCAGCCAGAAGTATTCGATCGCTTCAGAAACGGATCTGCAATACGAGGTCAAACCGGGTGGTGATGCCGTTTTCGATTTTGAACTTGGAAAACGTTAGGCCAACTGCCAATTCGTGGATTTGTTGATATGTATTATTCATCCAGCATCTTCAACAAATGCCTCAATAGGGCGTCCGCGGGATTGAACTCGTTCGTTTTGCCATGCGTTAAGTCCCAAGCATCGACCCATGCTTGTTTAGTTTTGATCAGACCGCAATCCGTCTCTAAGCGATTTTCAAAATCGGGCATATGGGCGGCGCCATAGAAAATGCCGATTCGCTTTTGGCCCTTATCGATTTCCGATTTCAAAACTTTCATCGCGGCCTGATTACGATCGATGATCAACAGTTGGTTCAGCGAATCGCCCAGCCCAGCCTCCAAACTTTCGCTCGAAGCGAATTGGGTGGCCATCATGATTTTGAGTTTTTGCGGATGCTGCACCAAACTCAGCAAGTCCTCAACATCCGTCAGTTCACTCAGACCAATTGGGGCCGGTTTTTTGTTTCCATTTTTCATCATTTCACTTAAAGCGCGCAAACCAAGCGACCAAGCGGTGTCGCCGCGCTTCGCCATCGCTTGCTGAAGTTGCCGGGGCGTCAAATCGGCGTGGACAAAATTGGACCTTGTATAATCGATATGCGACAATTGAGACTCCAATCCCAGCAATTGTTGCATCGAATTCTGGATCCAGCTGATCGGGTTGCCGCTGGCTCTGGATTGTTGTCCGGTTGGGACTTGGTTTTCGGGAGCGGCCACCAGTTCATAAAGTACGGAGTCATAAAGTTTGAATTGGTGATTCAGTTTTCGGTAATATTCTCGATCGCCAACATGAATCACTCCGATCAAATCGACCAATAGCTTTCCATCCTGGCTCATGTATCTGGTCACCGAGGTCTGCAAAGCTTTTGGTTGGCCAGCTTCTTTGGTCAGACGTATGAACTGCGTCTTTGTTTTGGTTGGACTCGCCGGATTGGCAACATCGTTCGACGCATCGAATGAGCCGGGCAATTGCGCATGAATTTGCGGGTCGCTCAACAAAAACAGCGCCAAAAAAGTAGTGAAAGCCAGGAAGTCCTTACCTAACAACGGGTGTTTCGAATTCGTTTTCATAGTTCAACAATCAGGAAATACACGATGGATGCCAGGTGGGTTATTCGTTTGATGGTGGCAATTATTGGGTTTGTCAGCGGCGATATTTTCACAATTTGAAAGTGGTTTTGTGGAAAAGTGATGCATCGTCGGCCCTAGAAAATCGCTAGAATCGGAGCCTGGTTCGAGCTGTTGCATGTTAGGAATGTTAGGACACCCACTATGTTGACCGAAGTACCTTCCGATATCGATATTGCCCGCCAAGTCGAATTGTCGCCAATCACACAGATTGCCGATCAATTGGGCGTTAGCAATGAGGAATTGCAGCTGTATGGAAAATACAAAGCCAAGCTGCCATTAGACTTGATGAACCCCGATAAAATTCAGCAGTCCAAGTTGATTTTAGTAACCGCGATATCGCCGACACCGGCAGGCGAAGGCAAGACGACGATGTCGATCGGTTTGACGCAAGGTTTAAATCGCATCGGCAAACAAACGACGGTAGTCCTGCGGGAGCCTTCGTTGGGACCCGTGTTCGGAATCAAAGGCGGTGCAGCTGGTGGTGGCTGGTCTCAGGTGCTGCCGATGGAAGAAATCAATCTGCACTTTACCGGCGATTTTTCCGCGATTGAAAAGGCACACAATTTGTTGGCGGCACTGATCGACAACAACCTACAAAGCAAGTCCAAGACATTAGGTATCGATCCTCGAACAATCGCGTGGAAACGGGTGTTCGATATGAACGACCGGGCCCTTCGCAAAGTGATGGTTGGCATGGGCGGTAAAGGATTTGGTATCCCGCGCGAAACCGGCTTCGACATTACGGCGGCTTCCGAGATCATGGCCATCTTGTGTTTGTCGGAGAACCTTTCGGATCTGAAAAATCGGCTGGGCAACATCTTCGTCGGTTTCACGTTTTCAGGGGAACCGGTTTACGCCCGAGATTTAAAAGCCAGTGGTGCGATGGCGGCACTCTTGAAAGACGCGATCAAACCGAATCTCGTTCAAACGATCGAAGGAACGCCCGCGATTATTCACGGAGGTCCGTTTGCCAACATTGCGCAAGGGACGAACACGGTGATCGCGACAAAGATGGGAATGTCGCTCTCGAATTACGTGGTTACGGAAGCCGGCTTTGGTGCCGATCTGGGGGCCGAAAAGTTTCTCGACATCAAATGTGCTTCGGCCGGATTATCGCCTTGTGCTGCGGTCGTTGTCGCCACGATCCGCGCGTTAAAGTATCACGGCGGTGCGGATCCCAAGAACTTGAAGGCGCCGAGTGCCGAAGCCGTTGCAGCCGGGCTTTGTAATCTAGGTAAACACATCGAAAACGTGAAACGGTTTGGGCTGGAATTGGTCGTCGCCATTAACTTATTCACAAGTGATACCAGCGAAGAAATTGAAGAGGTCAAAAGTTTCTGTGAATCCCAAGGAGTGACTGCCGTCGTGGCCAACGTCTGGGAGAAGGGCGGCGCCGGTGCCGTCGAACTGGCGGAAACCGTTATTGACCGCATTGAAAACGGCCGTTCAAATTTTCAACCGTTGTATCAATGGGAACAGCCTGTTCGCGAAAAAATCGAGACGGTATGTAAAAACGTTTATGGTGCCGATGGCGTCGATTATTCGGCGACGGCGTTATCCGATTTAAAACGGATTAAGAAATTGGGGCTCGAAGGATTGCCGGTTTGCATCGCGAAAACTCAAAAATCTTTGTCGGATGATCCCAGTAAGATCGGACGACCAACGGGGTTCCGCGTCACGGTGCGCGAAATCGAGATTGCGGCCGGTGCCGGTTTTCTGGTCCCGATTACCGGTGATATGATGCGGATGCCCGGTCTACCGGCGACACCCGCAGCCGAAAATATTGACATCGATGAAAACGGCGAAATAACCGGCTTGTTTTAAAGCCAGGCCAATACAGTTGGATAAAATAAATCGCATGGAAACTAAACTACCCAAAAACGTGTTGGGAACCGAATTACGACCGTGTTGCACCGATCCGATGACCGGATTTTATCGCGATGGTTATTGTCGAACGGGGCAAACGGACTACGGTTTGCATATCGTTTGTGTCCAAGTCGACCAAGCGTTTCTCGATTTCACGGTTAGCGTCGGCAATGATTTGGTGACGCCGGTTCCTGAGTATGAGTTCCCTGGTTTGGTTCCAGGCGATCGTTGGTGTTTGTGCGTTTCGCGCTGGAAAGAAGCTCTGGAGGCGGGCTGTGCGCCGCCGGTTAATTTAGAATCAACTCATATGTCGGCTATCGAATTCGTCTCATTGGATGACCTCAAAGCTCACGCCATCTCGTGAACCAAGAGTTGCGTGAAGTACATTGGGAGGAGGAATTTGTCCCGACACTGTTCTGGACGGCTCGTCTAACGATCAGCTTACGTGTCAAGTTTTTTCTTACCGGTGTGATCTATCCAATCATCTGTTTTGTGGTTCTTGGCCTGAAGCCCGGTCCCATCGGCGCCAACAGTTTGTGGCAGTCGGGCGAGTTTCAAGTGTATGCTGAACTTCTGCTCGATACACCGTCGTTCTATTTTTTGCTGCCGGGAATAGTTGCCTGTATGGTTTGTCTTGGTATCTGGTGTTGGAATCCTGACACATATCGGTTTTTACCGTTGCAAATCGGTGTTGGTTTGGGGGCGCTTTCGGCGACCGTTTTGACAGGCGTGTTGTTTAGTTTTACGGCTATTGTTGGCCCGATCATGGCATTGCCAGTGATGGGTGTCCAGGCCGTCTTAGTTTGGATCGCTGGAAATTACTTTGGACCGAAGTATCGATTTACGATCAAGCAGCTGTTGGTGACGACAACCGTTTGTGCGGTATTTGTTGCTTTGGCTCTTAACTTCGATCTGCCATTATCGTTACTGGCAGTTGTCGTTTTTTATATTGTTGCAGGATCGAGCACGATGGCCAGTTTGACTTACTTGCGCGTAACCCGAATTTTGCTGTACCAACACCAATTGAGGCGATTGCAATCAAGCGCCCGAGATAAACTGTTGTGCTGGTTTGGCTGGTTGATACTCATGGCGGCAACTTGGCGACAGGCCATTGTTTCGGTGATCGAAGAATACAATAAATTGCCGGTGCAGCCACCCGATGATTGTTACGTCTGTTGTGCTGCTGCTAATGGATATCCTTGGATTGTCGGAGCCGTGGTCGAGGCTGATGGCAGAAAAAGAAACCTGCAAATGGCTCGTTGCAAGTTCTTGGAAATCGTCTGTAAACGAATCGTTCCCTGGGCTCACAAAAACCGATTCGAAGCGTCTACGATCGCTGGGGGCCGATTGTGGCATCGATCTGCCGCCAGACTCCAATTTTCGCGAGTCTTTCTTTTTTGTTGTTCAAACCGGTCGAGTGGTTGGCCATTGCCATGCAAATGTTGTTGTCGATTTCTACGGAAAAGATTCGATCGATTTACCGCATTTGATTGGTGGTTGGATTCGCCCTCATCGTCGTCGTTAAGCTCGCTTTGCCTCGTTCGCGTTTCCGGCGAATCGCAGTACAATGCTACGCATTCGATTCGTCACTTTTTTATGCCTTGTTGATTCATGCCGACCGATCACCCCTGCCGACTGTCCCACGAAGTAGTACGTTGGACTTGCGATCCCGATACTTTGCCATTTGAAACCACCGACGAAGTCGAGCCCGCATTGAATGTGGTGGGTCAACGTACAGCCTACGACGCACTGATGTTTGGGATTCAATGCGATGCCCCTGGGCAAAATGTATATGTGCGTGGTTCTCGAGGCACGGGTCGCAGCCGTATGGTTTCAGAACTCCTTCAGCAATTGAAGCCGACGACTGAGAAGAAACGCGATTATTGTTACGTCCATAATTTTGACCGTCCGCAAAGCCCACGTCTGATAACCTTGCAGCCTGGTCAAGCTCCGATTTTCCGCAAAGTCGTCATGGAATTGGCCGAGTTCATTCAAGTCGGGTTGCGAAAAGCACTCGATTCGGAGCCCAATGTATCGCAGTTGTCCGAGTTGCGAGAAACCGTCCAGGCGGACGTAAAAAAAATATCGGAGCCACTAGAAAACGAATTGGCGGCGAGCCAATTGGCTTTGGTTCCAATTCAAAATGGACCGATGACACAAACGGTGATCATGCCGACGATCCAAGGCGAACCGGTGCCTCCAAACCAATTGAAGACGTTGATTGAACAGGGCAAGGCACCGCAGGAGCAATTGGAAAAATACTTGGAGTTGGTTCCTAAGTTTCAGAAGCAGCTGGAAGAAGTCAGCAAACAAGTAGCCGAAGCGTTTCGCCTGGGGAATCAACGCTTGGTCGAATTGCGCGACAAACTGGCATCGACATTGATTCGCGAAGTTGCCGCGCCAATCTTCCGCAAATTCGATAATCCCTCGGTCCATGCATTTCTGGAAGACGTTATTGACGATGCTGTCGAATTTCGCATCGATCCGCCTGCCGAGGGAGAGCCGTCGGTCGGAGACTTGAGTGAGTTGTACGGGGTCAATGTCGTATTAACCCATAAGGACGCTACGTCGAAAGCGGTTGTATTCGAATGCTCGCCGAGCTTAATTAATCTGTTGGGCACCGTAGAACCCAAGTGGGGTCCCGGCGGCGTCGCGATTTCAGATTATCGTGGCATCTCGGCTGGAGCTTTGTTGAATGCGGATCGCGGCTACTTGGTGTTGGATGCTGCGGACGTGTTGGAAGAGCCGGGTGCTTGGCGGTCGCTAATGCGAGCGGTTCGGACCGGACTGTTGGAAATTGTTCCACCGGAGATGAGCTGGATGCGACAGCACGTGGTCATCCAGCCCGAGCCGATCGAAATTGATGTGCGGGTAATATTGATTGGTGATATGCAAACCTATTATTTGCTGGACCGAGCCGACTCTGATTTTCGCGAGCACTTTAAAATTCTGGCCGATTTCGATAGTGAACTGGATCGCTCTGATCACGCGATTGAGCAGTATGCCTCAGTGGTTGCCAATATTGCTCGCAGTGAAGAATTACCTTCATTTCACAAGTCTGCGGTTGCGGCATTAGTCGAACATGGTGCTCGAATCGCATCGCGGCGCCATCAGTTGACCGCAAAGTTTGGTCGCATAGCGGACTTGATTCGCGAAGCGGCGTTTCTAGCCGAGGGAAAAATGGTAATGGGCGAACATGTCCGCGAAGCCGTCTTGCGCACCAAACATCGCGCTTCATTGCCGTCGCGAAAGTTTCAGCAGATGATTGCGTCGGAAACGATTTTGATCCAAACGCAAGGATTTGTCGTCGGACAAATCAATGGCTTGGCCGTGATGCATTCGGGTCCATTGACTTACGGTTTTCCTGCTCGAATCACGGCAACGATCGGGCCTGGACGCGCTGGTTTGATCAATATTGAAGGCCGTGCCCAAATGTCTGGTTCGATTCATACCAAAGGTTTTCATATCATTGGTGGTTTGCTTCGCTATTTGATTCGCAACGAACATCCATTGGCATTTAGCGCATCGTTGGCGTTTGAACAGAGTTACGGAGGTATTGATGGGGATTCGGCGTCTGGCGCAGAGGTGGTTTGTTTGTTGAGCGCATTGACAGGTATTCCGATTAACCAAGGATTTTCCATGACCGGAGCGATCGACCAGCATGGCCACGTCGAGGCAATTGGTGGTGTCAATGAAAAGATCGAAGGGTTCTTTGACGCTTGCGACCACTTTGGCTTGACCGGAGAACAGGGATGCGTGATTCCAAAATCCAACGCCGCTGATTTGATGTTGCGTGCGGATATCGCGGAGGCTTGTCGGGAAGGTAAATTCCATATTTATGCCGTTACGACCATCCACGAAGCGATCGAGATTATGACAGGTGTTCCGGCTGGCAGTGTCGAAGGCGATTATGCTGACGGAACCGTGCTGGCCGCAGCCGTGGCCAAGGCTCGCGAGTTTTGGCAAAAAACACTTTCCAGTCCAGAACAAATGACCCAGTCAATCGAAACCAATGACGGCGCTGATGAGCTTGCGCGACGGATTGAAAGCGACGTCGAGACCGCATGAACGCTAACGATCCTCTCCGCGCCTTTCGTGTTGAGCTTCCCGAGTGGACGATCGACGAGTTCAAGGCGTTACCCGCGACGATTTCTGCGGTCGAGGAGCGTATGCGACACGTGATTCGGTTTTCACGTTTGAATTTTGAGAAACAGACGGGTGGTCCGTTTGCGGCAGGAGTTTTCGAAAGAGACTCGGGTCGGCCGGTTGCGATTGGAGTGAATCGAGTGATCCCAAACTGTATGTCTGCGGCTCATGCAGAAATTGTTGCTTTGACTCTTGCGCAACAGAAGCTCGGTCATTTTGATTTGGGTGCCGAGCCCAACGCGGCTTATCAGTTGGTCGTCAATGCACGTCCGTGTGCCATGTGTTTTGGGGCCATTCCTTGGTCGGGCATTGTCGATTTGGTGATCGGCGCTGCGGGTGAGCAAGTTGAAATGCTGACTGGATTTGACGAAGGTCCCATTCACCCGCAATGGCAAAATGAACTTGAACAACGAGGGATTCGTGTTCAAGGAGGCGTATTGGCTGACGAGGCTTGTGTTGTTTTGCGAGATTTCGGCAGCAGCGGCGCGACGGTTTATAACGGCCGGTCTGGATTGAAATAGAGCCGGTATCTCCGTGTTTTTCTCAAGCGGTTTGCCGCATGGGAGAACTATTGAACTTTTTGTTTTGACGAGGCCGTTTCATGGTTGTCAGCGCTGATCTTGTCCAACTTCGTTTGGTTGCCGACAATTCCTCCAGCATATTCAACGTCGCCAATGCGTTCAATCACGCGGTATTTGCGGCGATAGTCGTGATCGATGAAGTCAACAAAGTTAACGTCGAATGACATATTGGGGCTGATTCTTTCCTTCAGCATTTGTTCCGTGGTGACGCGAATCGAGTCATTGTGCTCGTTTGTTTTAACGATAAATTGAACTTCTAACTCTCGTTGGCCACGCTCATAGACTTTGATTTCGACGATATGATCCTCAAATTGTTGGTTGAGGTCGTTGACAAATTGATTGAAAAACGACGGATAAAACTTCTCGCCCGAATCTGACAGGATGAAATTCGTATCTTTCCCTTCGATACGCGTGATTACATACCGCTCGGTGCCATCGGGACTTCGAATAAATTCGATGTTGGCGACGTCACGCATTTTGTAGCGGATGAACGGAAAATCAGCGAGATCCAAACGCGTGCAAATCATCTCCGGTTTGCCTTGCTCATTTGGCGCCGTCTCGACATAAGCGACATTGGCGAAAATCTCCAAGCCATCTTCGGTTTCGTGGGCAATCTCTCCCAACTCGACCGAGCCATACGAGTCTTCGAGTTTGCTACGCGAAAAAACATCTTGGATGTTCTTCCGCTGACAATCGAAAAACGTCTCACCGCTAAAATTGATTAACTCGGGGTGGTGAGTCAACGGCAAACTTTGTTTTCGGATCGTGTCTGCCACCATATTCATGGGCGATGGAAACACCAAGAAAATCTTCGGCTTAAACGCATTGATCTCATTCGTCAAAGCGCGGATCGTGGGCGCGTCAATCTTGCTGAATAGAGAAATGCGAAATCCAGTGATCCAACTGAATTTGTTGTACCGTGCCATGTCGTCAATGTTATAAGTATCGCGCGGATAAAAGACCAACATTCGATCTCCGGGTCGCCAGCCCATGCGATACCAACATTTGAAAAACGTGTAGAGCATCGAAAATGTATGGTACTTTGTCATGTGCACCACTAGCGGTGACGATGTTGATCCGCCAGTTGCCATCGGCATCAAGAATTTGCCCGAACGGATCGTTTTAAGAAACTGAATTGGCTTCCCGTTGAACAGCAGTTCTTTTCCCGACAACTCTTGTACGACTTGCGTTGGCATTACCTGTTGGTCGGCGTCGGCGTAATCCTGTTTCGAAAACGCTGGTAGTTTCGAGTACATTTCGAAAAAAGTTTCGTCGTCTACATGTCTTGAGTCCTCCAAAAATGCACTGAAGCGCCCTTTGAAGTAGGGGTTGTTCTGATTGACATTCTCCAATAAAGATTTGATGTCGGCTCGAATTTTTGGCTTGATATCGGTCAACCGGTCTTTGACGACGACATCTTCATACAGTTTGTCGACGCCGAGAAAGCGAAGTGCAGTACGGATAAATGAGTGACGCATGGTGGCTCAGATATTTAGTCGAAAGATCGTTGGAACGTTACCAGTTTAGGGCTTCGCCGATCAAAAGAAAGTCGCGTTTGGCGACTATTTAGCCCGAGTCGAAAGGAACTCAGCGTTCTTGATGTTCGATCAAAAAAGCGGCCAGGACAAAGGTCGCATTGACGAGATCAAAAAACGCATCTCGTTACCATTAAGCGGTGTTTGGCAGGCGCGACCGATGGAGATTCGCCGAAGCGACTCAGCGGTTATCGCCTACTCCGCACATCCATCGGCGTGACCTTAAGCCTCATCCTTGCGAGGAAGCAATTCCAATTGTTCTCGTAGTTGAGCGACGGGAATGTCTAGCGGTCGAATCAGTGTTTGTTCTTTGCTGGTTGTGCGCAAACGCAAAGGCAAATGGAATTGTTGAACCTCATGTTCGAGAGCCGCCAGCCAAGCCGGTAAGTCGACACCGACACCGGGCGTGGCTTGGATGAACTTTTGGGTCTCTTGTTGAAGTTTCTCAAACGCCCGATTGGACGTCTTGCTGCCTGGCTTGCCCATGGCGGGTTTGACCAAAGATCGCAGTCGATCGATTTGCATTTCGTGGACGAAACGACCTTCCAATCGTCTGCCGACCGACGCCATCTGCATCGAATATTTGTCTCTTAGCTGCTCCAACAATTCCAGATACTTGTCTGCTTCCGATCCAATCTGTTCGCGCAACGAACGGCGCCACATTCTGGCAACCGAATTTTGACCGTCCCGAACTAGGATTTCGTGGCCCCAAACGATTGGCTTTAAATACCAACAGACACGATCAAATCGATTGCGCAGCCGAATGAAATCGAAAAACATATACAGCAACTCGCCGCGATCGCTTTGCGTGGTGGTGGTGTTGTAGTCGCGATACTCATTGTAGTTTTCACAAATTGCCTCCAAGATCAGCGTCAGGTAGCCGCCGGCTTGCCGCATGGAAACTGCTTTGTCGAGTTCATCGAACAATCTCAGGTCCACTGCATCGGGCGCGTTGCGGCAGTTTTGCAGCCAAGTTTCGGCGCCTTGGTGCAAGATAGCGCGGGCGTTATTCAATTGCAACAACTGTTGAGTGAACAAGCCCGATCCATAGCGCTGTATGAATTCAACCAGTTTGTCCCATGAAGCGTTGTCGGAAACTTTTTCTAAGACGGAAAGACGTAGCGTCTTACTGTGATTAAGCCAGAGAATCGACAACGACTCGGTGACGATTTCGATACACTCAAACAGTACCGATTCGGTTTCGACTGCCGCTTCTTGGTCATCCATCTCGGGATTTCCAGCCAATTTGGCGTGGAAAAGCTGGGTCGATTGAACCAAGCATTTGACCAGCGCGGTGTACGCGACTTCGAACAAATTGTCGAATTCGGTAACGGCACTGCCAGCATAACTGTGGTTCCGCTCCATCGCCAAGGCGGTTGAAACGAGTTCATACGTTTCAACGAACATACCAAGAATCGGTAGGCTGCCGGCCAAGTCGCGAATCTCTTCTTGGAGCACGCGTGCAGATATTATCTCAGCCGGCGAACCGCCTCTATTCAATGGAACATACAACAGCGGTTGCGTATGCAAATACTCGATCGCATCAGGAAACTGCTTCTCGACCATGCGCAAGTCCATCAATAAGACGGCTGCAAACAATGAAACCAGCGGCGCGTTTCCATTGACGCCTTCTCCCAATTCGGTCACCGGTTTTTTCTCGACCAAATAGTCGATCGCTGCGATGACAGCCGCCAACATGCTGGTCGCGTGTTCCGCTTCAACACAGGTTTCGACGATGCGGTCCAACAAGGATTCTTTGTAGAGTCGATAGCGATCGTATTGAACCAGCGACTCGTGATCGATACCCGTTTGCGGGAGCTTGTAGTCCAGAACAGTGTGGAGCAAACCCGTTAGATTTGCTCGAATCTGGTTGGCGTGGCTAATCCAACTTGCCAATATATTGCGGCGATTGTTCAGTTGCTTCGTAGCCGATTCATTCAATTGGTCGCGGTTATCGACGGGCAAAGGAAACGTGGCTGCGATTCGCCAAAAATTCGAAATGGTTCCTAGAAACTCGAGTCGATCCATGACGCGGTCCACTTCCGCTTCCAATTCATCATCGCTTTGTTGCGAGGAATCAAATATCGAGCCTTCGACGCCATCGTCGGTCGAATCGTGATAAACAATGCCTTCATAAGCGGCTTCAAACAAATCGCCTGCTTCGTCAATCGGCTCGTCTTCGGGTTCCAGCTGTTCGTCTTGGTCTTTGGGAATACTTCGACCGATTCGAAACATTGGTACCTGGCCATAGTGCTCGGCGTTCGCCTCGATAAAGTCGTAAAATTTGCGAATCCGATTCCAAATTTCGTTGCGTTGTTCGAAATCTGAAATTTTTAAGCGATCTCGTTGTTCGGTGATCCACCGCCAAACCAAATTGTGAAACGAGCTGTCGCCATGTTGCAGGCGTACCAATTCGGATTGGCTGAGCCAATGGACCAGCAATGCGGAAGATGTTTGATAATCGCCGCGGTCCATCAAAGCTTCGATGACCAAGTGGTAAGCTTTGGGGGAATCGAATAGTTCGGCGTGCTGTTTCCAAAACTCAATATCACCTGCAGCAGCACCGCCTTTATGCCAGAGGTTCAATGCTTGCGCAACGAAATCTGCGGCCGAAAAAATCTCTTCCGGGTCGACGGCATCGACCGACATGACTTCGTGAGCTGCATATTTGCGCCACCAATCGACGATGTCCGAAAACTCATTCTTGATCGCATGGCAAATATCTTGATTGTCGACCGCTGCGGCCTCACTCCAGATTAACGAACACATTCCCAAGATGCGTTCAACCAAGTCGACCAATTCGTAGACGCGATGGTCGGGAACCGAATTTTCGGTCGCTGGAAATAGGCTGTAGTTTGCATCAAAGCCGATGATATTCCAGGGATCAACGATCGCTCCGCAGTCGACTCCCAGCTTAAGCAAAGACATCACGCGCGGAATAATTTCGTATGCTGTTTTCAATTCTTTCCGCTTGGCTGACTGTTTGGCACTACTCAGTAAACAATCGATTTGGCACAGGATTCTGGCCGAAGCGACCGGAACGATTTGGGATTGTTGGTCAGCCGCCTCAGAAAAACCCATGCGCGCGAATATCGATGCCAATCGGCAATTGACCAACTGCGAAGCTCGTCGTTTGCCCAACAAACGATTCAAATCTTGCCGCGCAGCGCCGAACGGTTGACGGCGGGCCTCCGCTTCATGTAACAAACGATCTTTGTGTTCCGGTGACAACTTGTCGATCAATTCCTGATAAAACTGGTCACGATAGCCGGCGATGATCGGTAACAAGGTGGCCAACGTCGTATTGGAATCAAAGCTGTCTGGGGCCGAGCCGCTGATTCCGGAAGCCATCAACATAGTGCAAGCCAAGACAGCACTGGCTTCAAACCGGAATTGGCGATTCAACTCTTCGTCATCCCCGGATTTCCGCTCAACTCGGCCCAGCAACGCATCGAGCGTCACCTGGTGAATGATAAAGCGTTGGTAATAGCCAGAATTCGAAACGTTGTGTGCGTCCCATTGCCCGAAGTGATGGTTGGGTCGTTTGTTGATGGGATGATCAAAATCAAACGCTCTCGGATCGATTCCGATTTCAGCCAGTCGATCCAACGCAAAATGAGCCTCGCGCAAAATGGTCGGGTTGGTGTCGCCCAAAATTTCGATGGCGGACTCGATTAGGTCGGTATAAGAACCATGCGCAACGCCGATGCCCGCTAAGTAAATTGGAATCGGCCCAATCCATTCGTGACCATAGGGTTGAATTTGCTGAGATTCCAGTGTTGCGACCGGACGATGTCCGAGAAAACTGTTAAGTTCGTTCAACGCAAAACTAACGATTCGGTCTTTCTCGTTCCACGGAGCGCCAGCTTGCAGTACGGATTGAAGTACCCGGACTACAAAAAATGAATTGAACAAGAAATCCCGTTTTTGATGAAATAACAGGGCTTTGTGATGTTCCAGGTAACTCGGAAGCACGGACTCAAAGGCCAACTCGAGAACGGAAGCCGCTTGCGAAAGATCTTTGATCGTTGAATCGGTCGCCAGGGATAACCGCTCGACCTCAAATTTCAGCCACTCGTAAAAACGACTGGCTGTACAGATTTCTGCGTCGTTTGGATCCGAATTGTCAAGGAATCTGAATGTTGCGTCGACGTAATTTATAAAGCTCGCATCATCCGCCCCGGACGAAAAATTCAAATACCCCAGTATTTTTTGACTGGTTGTTTGATTTGAAAATTCTGGGTTGGAAGAACCCATTGGATCACTTTGCGCGGGGCCGATTGAATTCGTCAATCCTAAAATTCCACCTTGTTTTGTCTAGGGCACGTCTGGCATGTCGATCTTTTCAAACGGTGAAAGGCGCCGCTGTTCGTCGTCGTACAACCGAATCCCCCGTTCTTTGCTATGGTCCGCTGATTTTTGCCGCAAAATTCGTCACGCGTTTCAACGAAAATCGGGCTGAATCCTCGAACTGGGCCGGGAAATCACGTACACACATTCAAATCTTAGGCCGTTGCATGCATATTTTGACGAATGGGGTACCCACGCAGTCTGATTTGCCTTCAATCGTGATGACATTGTCAAATTTGTAGGGAATTTCTTGTGCTCGCTTGATAAAATGAACCATTACAGGCAATTTTGGAACAGACCGATTTCCGGATAAGGCATGAAATCAAAATTATCTTCAGCGCTTGCATTTTCTTTAACTTGCGTCGCCGTTTGGTTTGCCAATGGGTGGATCAGTGCCAATGATGGCGCCAGTTTTGAACGAGCGGGTTTAGTCAACGAGTGGTTTACTCAGATCGAAGTTGGTGCTCGTAGCGACATCGTGAATATGGAGCTACAAATCAACGAGGATTTGGCGACGCGTTTCTTTCTTGTCGAATACGGAGGCAATGTCGAAAGAATTTCGCAATTCGAATTAGATGCGTTCGGGAAGGAGCGAGGCATCGAAGGTGCCGAAGAGTGGGCCAACATTCGCAAAGAGATCGTCATGGCGGAATTGGCCGTTAAGAGGCGGCAAGATATCCCGGTCACGGTTCGACCAATTACTCTTCCGAAATCAACAATCTATACCGTAACGACCCGTGGGCGGGTCATTGCAGTGGATGCCGATACCGGTGAACACCTATGGCATACTTCCGTCGGCAATCCGAAGTATCGTACCGCTGGAGTCGGTTCCAGCAAAACTCATGTGGCGGTCGTTAACGGGTCAACCGTTTACTGTTTGTCGGCGGCCGAAGGTAAAATCTTGTGGCACCGAGATTGTAATCGGGCGCCAAGCGCGCCGCCTTCGGTTGGTGCTGAGAATATCTACGTTCCGTTAATCAATGGTCGCCTAGAAGTGTTTTCTATCGAAGGCAAAGGAAAATTCTCGAAATCATTCCTATCGTTTGGAGCTTCGAATTCACAGCCATTGTTGACCAGCAATACGGTTTCTTGGGCGACCAAGGACGGTTTCTATGCAGTTGCGCCTTACCGAGCTCGGGCGATTCAATTTCGTTTGAATACGGGTAGCAGTTTTATTGGTGCCGGTGCCGATGGACAAGGCACGATTTTTGTGAATACCGTTGGTGGATCGATTTTTGCCCTCGACGAGGCCAGTGGAAGCGTTTTGTGGGAGTATTCCACAGGAGATCGGATTAGAACGACCCCGTTTGTACGTGACGGATGCGTGTTCTGTATTTCAATTGAAGATCGTTTGTACCGAATTGATGCCGAACGCGGTCTGCCAACTGTAGGATGGGAAAAACCTGTTGATGGCATTAGCAAGTACGTTGGCATGAGCCAGAATCGAATTTATGTGTTGGATTCCATCGGAAACTTGGTTGCGCTCGATCCAAACACCGGTGCTAAAGTTGCATCGGTTCCAGGGCGTGAGCTAACGCTAGTATTACCCAATGTAGACTCTGATCGAATCTATGTTGGCCACGGCAAAGGTTCACTGCGTTGTTATCGTGAGGCGGCCAATACCTATCCTGTCTTCCATGCGGATCTTGGCGAACTGTTAGTCAACGCGAATCGACCCGTAGAACAGGAACAAGATCCTGCGGAAGAGGCGGCTGACGAGGACGATCCGTTTGCCTCGACCGAAGAAGATGACCCATTCGCAACGTCTGAAGAGGAAGATCCGTTTGCCAGCGAAGATGAATCGTCAAACGACGACCCGTTTGGGGGTTCCGACGATTCGTCCGGTGATGGCGATCCCTTTGGCGGGGATAGCAACGATGGGGACGATGATCCTTTTGGAGGCGGGGGAGACGACAAAGATGACGGCGACCCATTTGGTGGCGACAGCGGCGGTGGAGATGATGGTGACGACGATCCTTTCGGACGTCCCTAAATCCGACCAGTAGCGCTTGACGAACTGGCGCTTCATTTCGACAATCGAAAAATTCTGGAATGCCACTTCGCTCTCCGCGAAGTGGTTTTTTGTTTTGGAGTCGTCGATGGAATCGCCAAAAGTCAAACGCGCGCTGATCAGTGTCAGTGACAAATCGGGTCTTGTTGGTTTTGCGAAAGGGTTGGTTGAGTCTGGTATTGAAATCGTTAGCACCGGGGGTACCAAACGCCACTTGCAAGAGACCGGGATAACGGTCACCGACGTATCGGAATACACACAGTTTCCGGAAATGATGGACGGTCGCGTCAAAACATTGCATCCGAAAATTTTCGCCGGCGTATTGTGTCGACACGATTTGTCATCCGATATGACTGTCATCGCCGAACATGGTATCCTGCCGTTTGAATTGGTTGTGGTCAATCTTTACCCGTTTGCCCAAACGATTGCCAAACCGGAAACCACCCGTGACGAAGCCATTGAACAGATCGATATTGGGGGACCGAGCCTAATTCGAGCTGCGGCGAAGAATAGCCGTTTCGTGACCGTTGTCTGCGACTCTGATCAGTATGAAAAAGTATTGCAAGAAATCAAAGATTCGGGGGCAACGACTCTCCAGACGCGAACCCAGTTGATGGCCGCTGCATTTCATCACACGGCGGACTACGACCATACTATTTCGAGCTATTTTTCCAAACAGGATTCCAGCCAACGGTTTCCCGAAACGCTTCGTTTGGCGATGACGAAAAAAGCGGATTTGCGTTACGGCGAAAACAGTCATTTGGAGGCAGCTTTGTATGTTGCCGACAGCAACGGCAAGGCAAACTTGATCAACGCCCAACAATCTAATGGTAAACGGTTGTCGTTTAATAACTTGTTGGATTTGGATAGTGCCTTGGCCATGGTTCGAGGCATCGAAAAACCTGCGTGTAGTGTTATCAAACATAACAACCCGTGTGGAGCTGCGTGTGCCGATGATTTGAGCACGGCTGCCGAACGCGGTTTTGCCGGCGACCCAGTCAGTGCATTTGGCTCAGTTGTCGGATTCAATCGACCAGTGGACGCCGAAACTGCGGATTTTCTCTGTAGAGGTGAAACGTTTATCGAAGCGATCGTCGCCCCCAGTTTCGATAGTGAAGCAGCAGAGATCTTAACCACTAGACCTAAATGGAAGAAGAATGTCCGATTACTCTCAGTGGGAGAATTGACCCCGCCCGCACCAATGTGGGAGTTCCGCAACCTGGCAGGCGGAATGCTGGTCCAAGACGCGGACAATGGGCCAAGTAACACAGAGGGTTGGAAAGTCGCAACGACGGATCCGATTTCGGACTCGCTGATGGCGGAACTTACGTTTGGCTGGCACATGGTCCGGTTCGTCAAATCCAATGCAATCACACTTTCCAAAAATGAAGCCCTGGTCGGCATTGGAGCTGGGCAGATGAGTCGCATCGACTCCGTTCAAATTGCGATTCGTAAGGCCGGCGACCGTGCGCAAGGAAGCGTCTTGGCTTCGGATGCGTTTTTTCCGTTTCCCGATTCGATCGAATCGGCTGCCGATGCGGGCATTGCCGCCATCATTCAACCTGGTGGAAGTGTGAAAGACAACGAAGTAATCGCAGCGTGCAACGAGCACGGGATCCCCATGGTGCTTACCGGACGTCGCCATTTTCGCCATTGACGCGAAGGCGCATGAAAGTGAAGGCGAATGAAACGTGCTGCCGCGATATTCGGACCGACGCCAGCTTTCGTTCGATGGGCGATTCTCCAGGCATGTCCGTTTCGCATCCCCGTTGAAGAAGATGTTCCCCATCAAGTGTTTCGTCAACTTCGCAGCGTTCGTGAAGTTTCCTTGGGGCTAATCGAGCAACGCATCGTCGATGGCGTGTGTATCCATCCAGAATTGAACCAGGATGTTGGTTCGGCCCGAGGGTTTCCGATTGATGAAGTGTTACAGGTTTTTGGCGATGCCGAGACGATTCGTCAAAACTGTTTGAGTTGTCCGGCCAATGTATCGATTGGCGGCAAAGATCGATGGGCTGGATGCTACGGCTGGTTTTTTTCGACCGAACGAAATGTCGATTGGATTTCAGAATTCCAATCCGCGTACAAGGTGGCACCGCAAACGTTTGAGCCACTGCCACCTGCTCGCTCAGCATGGTATCGGATTTGGCAGCAAAACATCTGGAGCGCTGAATCGCTAACGATTTTGACAGCGATTCTGGACCACGTGGTTTCAGCGAACGATCCTTGTTACCGCATTGCCGAGTTTGTGAATGCTGCCCGACAATGCATTGAGCATGGTCTGACGTTGGTCAGTGAATTGGTACCCTCCGGGCATTCCGATGGAGTGCATTGGACCATTGAACCGCATTGTTCGATTTGCCGGTGTGAAATGAATCCGGACAGTCCTGTCTGCGAGCAATGCGATAACGATGCCGTCGCGGTTGCCAAAAAAAAGCGAAAGGTGCTGGGGCTGCGGCCGTATATGTTGTTGAAGGCCGTCTACGGCGTTGCAGAAACCGACGCGTTGTTACAGAGATATCATGCGCGTCGCAATGACACGCCGACAACAGCAGAATGAAACCGTACCGATCGCATGGCTTCTAATCATTGATTTCGAATTCGTTACCGTCCGAAAGATCGCAATTTTGAACGGTTGGTGACAAAGTCCTCAAAGCGAGCTTCGACAGCTGCCAGTTCATTGTCCAACCAATCGGAAAACGATGTATGGGTTTCATCAACTTTTTGAGGTGCCGTACGTACCGAATCCGTCGGCTCGTGACTCCAGTTCGTATTTTGATTTTCGTTTCTCATTTTCGTACCAACTTTCTGTTCTGTTTGAACTATACGCATCTGGTTGCAAAACGGATGCCAAAAAAGACAAAATCAAAAGTGTCCTATTCACGAACCGTTTTTAAACAAAAACAGGCAACCTCTGCGACAAGGTGACGCAAACGCATCATTTTGATTACAGGACACCACGAAACCGACACAGGTTCGGACTTTTGAAACCGGTGCCAGGCTGAATAAAATCAACGGGATAATTAAGGGAAAGGGCTTTCCACGATTTGTGGTGCCTACTTGGTATTGGTCGTAGCGCGGGCTTGTCGCTGGAGTTTTTCAATTCGGCCAAGGACTTTGTCGGCCAAGCCGGTTTGCCCGCTTTTTTGGTAGGCTGTCGCAAGTATCTTCAAAAGCGATTCGTTTGCACCATTTTCCGTGATCCATTGGTTGGTCAGTTGGATCGCGCGAGGAATGTTCCGCACAGTATCATCGTCGCCATTGAGCAACAGTTCTGCCAAGCGCTCACGGCCCAGTTGAGCCGATTCCAACTGCGACGCCGCCTCAAATTGCTCAAACGCCTCGTGCCACATCTCGACCGAGACATAGGCGTCCCCAAGATTACATAGCGCAATTTCATTATTGGGATGCAGTTTGGCGACCGTCGAATAGTCAGCAATCGCCGCTGGATATTCTTCGCTTGCCAATCGTGCGTGCGCTCGTCCGGTCAACGATTGCACATCGGTGGGATCTTCCTTAATCAAACGTGAGTAAAAGTCGATCGCTTGTTCAAACCGTTTCAAATGCAAACTGATTTCGGCGGCGTTGAACCAAGCCTGGGTTTGACTTCGTTTTCGTTTGGTGACTTCGATGAATTTTTCCAAAGCCAATTCGTATTCACCAGTCATCGCGTGAATACGGGCCCGCCCCATCCAGGCCCGCCATGTCAACGGGCTGGCTGCGATAACGGTGTCGAATTGATTGATCGCGAGATCCAATTGTTCATCGGATTGTCGCTGGAGTCCGATTTCGCGCATCGAGATCGCATTTTGAAGGTACTTTTGGGCCAGCCGATTTCGCGACCAAGCGACCAATGAACGCAAGTACTTTTCATCCTTGGGAGTCAAGACTTGATCCAATAGTCGTTCACTACGTTTCACGATGCGCTCGTAATCGACAGCGTTTCGAGCACCCTCGGTTAAATGGTAGATCTCTTGAATCTCCACGTTGGTTGTCTCAATGGCTTGATCGTCCAAAACCGGCTGCAAGAGTTGAGCTTGAGCAACGCTGCAAGTTGCCAATAGGATCCCAACGACCAGCACCAAACCGATACGAGCTCGTTCTTGTAGTTTTGAAAAACGTCTGTCAATCATTCGTCCATCCTTGGATTGCTGTGATTCTATTCTTGGGGCTCGGTCATCCGCATCGGGTCCAGAGCTTCATTTAATGTTTCTTCCGGCAAGATATTTTGCTCAGTACATAACTCGCGAATTGTTTTGCCAGACTTAAACGCTTCCTTTGCCAATTGGGAAGCTTTTTCGTAACCAATGTACGGATTCAAACTGGTAATCATCGACAAGCTTTGTTCAACAAACGACTCGCAAACCTCAATGTTGGCCTGCATTTCGGTGGCGCAGAATTCAACGAAAGCGTCGGTTCCTTTGGCCAACAATTGAATACTCTCCAGTACCGTGTGTCCCATCACGGGCATCATTATATTCAATTGAAATTGACCCCCGGCGGCGCCGCAGACGGTAGTGGTTTGGTCGTTACCGATCACACGAGCCGTAAACTGCATCATGCTTTCGCACATCACAGGGTTGACTTTGCCAGGCATGATCGAGCTGCCAGGTTGTCGACTAGGCAATGCAACTTCATAAAAGCCACAACGCGGTCCCGAACCGAGCCAGCGAATGTTATTTGCGACATTGAACAAGGTTGACGCGATTGTTTTTAAGTGACCATGGCAAGAAACCAAGCCGTCCCGCTGGGCATTGGCTTCGAAATGGTTGACGGCTTCGATGAAGTCGATACTCGTTTCGTTGGCCAAAACCTTTGCAACTCGTTTTCCGAACTCGGGGTGCGTGTTGATGCCGGAACCGACGGCAGTTCCGCCAACCGGTAACTCCAAAACCGATTCAAGTGCTAATTTAGCGCGGGCGATCGACAATTCGATTTGTCGGGCCATGCCGCCAATTTCTTGTCCCAATCTGAGCGGCGTCGCGTCCATCAAGTGCGTGCGACCAATTTTGATGACTTGGTCCCATTGCTGTGCTTTGTCGCTCAGCGTCTGGGCAAATTTTTCCAATGCAGGAAACAGCTCGTTTTTGATTTCATAGGCCACTGCCACGTGGATGGCGGTTGGGAAAGTATCGTTCGTACTTTGGCCCATATTGACGTGATCGTTGGGGTGGATTGGTTTTTCCGCAACGAAGCGGTCGCCGCCATTGATCTCGATGGCACGATTGGCAATGACTTCGTTTACGTTCATATTGCTCGACGTACCAGAGCCAGTTTGAAAGACGTCGATGGGAAAATGCTCGTCAAGCTTGCCGTCGATCACGTCCCGTGTTGCAGCCAGTAAAGCGTCCACTTGCGATTCATTGAGCGGGTTTTTGCCAGTGCCCGTTAGCTTGCCTAAATCGCGATTGGCAACCGCGCACGCATGTTTGACTCGACCCATCGCATGGATCAACGCATGAGGGATTCTCCAACCGGAGATCGGAAAGTTCTCGACAGCGCGTTGGGTTTGAGCACCGTAATAGGCATTGGCGGGAACCTGGACTTCCCCCATCGAATCCCGTTCGGTTCTGATACCGTCGTTTGCCAAAGCGTCAGTTCCTGTCATGATTTCTATTCCGTTGCAATACGAGACGTATGATAATGATTGGCTGTTTTTTGACCAATATCGTCGACGGGTGCTAGCCACCTATCGATGTTAGCTTCCAATAGATTATACGGTTTTTGCGTGGCAGGATTAACAGCGAGGCAGGTTTCATTCGAATGATGGATTTTCAAACAATACGAAAAGAGTACGAGGACCAAGGAATTGAGTTGGATGCCTTGGGTGATTGCCCAATCGAGCAATTGAAGTCGTGGTTGGAGCATGCGACCGAAACGTCTCCAGGGCCTTGGTTTGAATCCAACGTGATGGCATTGGCGACGGCAGGGACGGACGGTTCGGTAGCGGTACGATATGTGCTATTGAAAGGCATCGACGACAAGGGCGTTCGGTTTTTCACGAATTACGAATCCGCCAAGGCCAAACAGCTGGCAATTAATCCGAATTGTTCGTTGGCATTTCATTGGCCGCACTTGGGACGCCAACTGCGGATAACCGGCACAGCGACTAAGACTTCACGGCAAGTGTCGGAGGATTATTTTCATTCTCGTCCCCGAGGATCGCAAATTGGAGCTGCGGTGTCGAAACAGTCGGAACAGCTGGCCGATCGAGACGAATTGACCAAACGCGCAGCAGCCTTGGAGGCGGAATTGAGCGGCGCGGAAGTTCCATTGCCCGAATTTTGGGGCGGCTATCTGGTGAAGCCGAATGAATTTGAGTTTTGGCAGGGTCGAACCAATCGTTTGCACGATCGAATCGTGTATCGCTTGAATGCAGGCACGTGGGTTAAATCTAGACTGGCCCCGTAAATCAGGGCCACAACCCGCACAATCGGTTTTTCCAGTCTAGAAATCGACAAATCCTTGTTGGAACAATATGTCCGATTGACGATAATCCATGTCTTGAGTCGTTAGAAAAAGAGTTCAGACTGAAACCGTCAAAGGACCAATCGATGAAATTTGTTTCAACCCTTGCAGTTGCATTTTGTATCGTAGCTGGAGCAGCCGTTAGTTCCAATGCTCAGGAAGCCAATCGAATTTTTTATGTCAAAGTCGATGAGTCCACCGAGCTTCAAGGCCAAATCATTGACGTCACGGACTTAAAAGTCACTACGGCGTTTGGAGAAGTCACGATTCCTTTTGACAAGATCGAAGGCATCAAGATGAAGGCCAACAAAGATCAAGCAGTCATTGCATTTATTAATGGTGACATGGTAACTGGCAAAGTCCAGATGGACGAATTGCACCTCAAGACCAGTTGGGGCAAAGCACATATCAATGCCAGTTCGATCGATGCGATTTCCGGAAGTCAGTTTGGCAGTTTTTTCTCCGACCCATCCGGAGGCTGGCGATTCACGCGCGGCACAGCACCGCGACCTGGACAAAACCAAATGATGAATCAAGGTAGCAATGGGCGACAGCCAATGAATAATCGAGCCAATACGCGATCGAATTTTAGTCGCGGCGGAAACTAGTTCGCGTTTGCGACCGAATGACTAGAACGTTCACGGATATGAACCTGCTAAATTCAATACGGAGTTTTGTTTTTTGCGTGGCACCTCTTGCCATCATTAACAGCGCAGCGTTGGCTCAAGATGACTTCGGTTTGCTGGATGCGGATGACCTGGATACAGAAAACAAGTCTGAGTTGTACCAATACGAACCGAATCCTAATCGGGTTCGGTTGCGTTCTATTTTAAGCGATGAAGTGCTGCAGCAATTCCAACGCGGTGAACCGATCTTGATACAGGTACCTGAGGATAGCCGTATCGTCAGTGCCATTCGCATTGAAAAATTTGAATGTTTCAAGCCGGATCCATTAACGATTCGGCCGCGCATAACTACCAAGACCGGCGTGGTAGAAATTGCGTTGTCGCCGCACTCACTGGAGCGGCTGGACTATCAACCATTGACTATTGATGTTTATCAGTCCGACGTTCAAACATTTCGTATCGTCCCAGCCAACGACGAAACAATTGCGGCGTCAAGCCGACCGCCACGAACAATTGCTGGAGACTTTTTTGTCAGGCTTAAACCAAACAACGGCGTTGCCGTTGGCTTCCCATGGAGCACCCGATTTCGATTGACCAATGAGATCTTTGATCTTGAGTTACCCTACAGCGAGATCGAGGGGATTTTTTTTGGTGATGGAAACGATGACTCGGCGAGCATTGTGATGCGCAATGGCGACAATATCTCCGGGAAACATGCCTGGCCAGCCACGATACAGTTCGAAACGCCATGGGGTAACGAGACGATTGAGCTGGAACAGGTGGTTTCGGTAACCCGAGATCGCTCAGTAAAGTTGGTGCCCAGCGGCGCCGAAAACCCGCGTTGGGTCATTGAGAAAAACCAATCAAACCAATAGAGCATTACTTGAATATGGAGAATGTTGTGACACGTACGTCTCTGGTATGGTTAGCAAGTTTGTTGTTGTTGATTCCCAATTCGTTTTGCTCGGGGCAAGATGAGCCGGCCGGCAGCTCCAGATTTGTTTTGAATTTGAATGACAGTAACGTCGCCAGTTTAAAGTCCCTGGGCATGATCCAATCGAACGAATTGGGCCCAGACATGGTCGGCAATATCGCCGCGATTCAATTGCAATTCAGTGGCTCCGTCACGGATCAGGCCGTCATCGTTGATACGCAAGTTAGTCTTGATGGAAATGCCTGTGAAGTGGTTTTGACGGATGCCATTATCGACACCGCCAGAAAGCAACCCATCCGAATTCAGATTCCTAACGGCACAGCATTTTCACGAGTATTTATTAAATACGAAGTCAAGAGTAACGACGAGAACGCGCCTCCTGTTCCCGCTTTGAATTCCCAAGGATCGGCCAGCCGCCAGGTGCCGATGTCAAATGATGCTGCGGCGAAACACTTTGTTAAATTGTCGACCGAGAACCAGACGATTGCTGGTCAAATGGACTTATCGGATTCGATCAAATTCGATACGAAGTTTGGCGCGATTGATATTTCCCTAGGTCAAATTCGCGGAATCCGGTTCCATGTTGATGGCGAAGATGCTGCGATGGTTGTGCTAAAGAACGGTGATACGATCACCGGAGTTCCTAAAGTTGATGCGTTTACGTTGCAGACCAGTTGGGGCCGAGCGGAACTCGACGTTGTGTTTGTCGAAGCGATCACTACGAGTGCCACTGCTAGTTTTACTCAGACTAATGATCCAGGATTCGGGCCGCGTTGGCAGTTGTTTGGCGGTTAGTCCCAACTACCACTCTAGATCTTTCATGGGCTCCGAGGCGTTGGCGGTACCCAGTGCGCCCCAAACCCCGTACGGGCTGGTGAAGGAGGGCTGCTGGAGTTGTTCGCCGGTCGGGCTGGCCGAGTTCGCATCGCCCGCGTCAATCGTATCGGCAACGAATCGCGTGGATCCATCGGCCAAGGAAACGATGCAACCACCTCGGTGAAAACTCCCCGCAGTGTAAATTCCGTCGGCGGCCAAACCTGCGACCGATGCACTGGGGCGATTGGGGGGCAAGATGGTGTTGACGATCCCATAGCCGGCGGCGCCGTTGGCCCAACATGCACCACGACCAGGCTCATGAAGGTTAGCATTCTCGCGA
Source organism: Mariniblastus sp. (assembly GCA_965263475.1). GTDB lineage: Bacteria > Planctomycetota > Planctomycetia > Pirellulales > Pirellulaceae > Mariniblastus. Next base: position 2,525,381 of record OZ253677.1, on the reverse strand, counting down.
TAATATTGAGGGTTCGATGCATCGCCAAGGTTCAAGACCAAAGCGGGGTTGTCCAAAATCCGTTGCATTTGCTGCTTCGCGAATTGTGACACCAAATGTCGCTCCGTGGAAGTTCCCATTTCAGCCAACAGGATGGTGTTACTGGTGCCATCTTTGATTTGAGAGGCATCCGTCCGGAAGCCGCAGGCAAACGCGCCTCGAATCTTTGTTGGCTGATGAATGTTTCGAGCCACATCGCCAACACAAAAGGCGTAATTCGTTTGGGCGAATTCAGATTTACCAGCGGGTGCGGATGGACAACGAAAGATGTCAATTTTCGCCTGCCAAACGTTAAACTCCGGGTCCGTTGGCGGTGGAAGGTCGTTTGCCGCATCGAAAACGGCCTCATAAAGAACGTTCTCTTCGATCTCGGAAAGAAGATGAACCAAGCCACTCCATTGCCCGCTCAGATGTCCATCTTCACCATCCGGGTACCAACCCATCGCAGGCGGATAGCAGAGATGAGACGATTGGTAATTTTGAATGGCCAACGCGATTTGTCGGAGGTTGTTCGTGCACTGAGTCCGTTTGGCAGCCGAGTGTGGGCGGTGCACGTTGGGAAGTAAAGCCATCAACAAGAACAGCAATAAGACCAGCGCAATGGAGACGTCCAGCAAGGAAAACTTCACCGTTCGTCGTTGTTCGTCCATACTCTCTACCCCAATTTTTCTACCATTGGTAATCCACTTCTTCGCCAGCGATTGAACCGGAGGCACCCCAAACGCCGTACGGACTGGGTATCGCAGTGTTGCCGGTCGTGGTGTCCAAATTGACTGGGGCTGCGGATAGATCGCCGGTGTCAATGTCATCGGAGACAAAGCAAACCGAACCATCGGCGCGCGCGGCATTGACGCCACCAGCGTGATTGGAGCTGGCGGAGTAAAAACCATCGGCAGGCGCGTCGTTATCAATCGCGACACTAGGACTGTTGGGTGGCAGGATCGTGTTGAACATACTTGATACCGCCGAACCATCGGCCCAATTGCCACCACGACCCAATGGCACCAGTTTGCAACTTTCGTCCAAGTAACGAGGATCTTCCTTATTGATCACATCGAAACATAGGCGTGGGTTTTGCAATATTTCCGCCGACGTCACCGCAACGACTTTGCTTTTGACGAGAGAATCGTCCGCCGTCATCACTTCCGAAAGCAATATGGAATGGCTCGTTCCATCTCGAATGTCGCTTAACTTGACGTTGAATCCAGCAGCATTGGTACCGCGAATTTTTTTGGGGTGATGGATGTTTTGGGCGACGTCACCGATCGAGAACACGTAATTGGTTTCGGCATACCATTCTGGTCCCGAAGTCACACTGGGACAGCGAAAAAGTTGTGTGACGCTACTATTCACTTTGGGCTGCCAACCGGGGTAACTCCGGTCCGTCGGTGAAGGTAACGGTGGATACTCAACCCCTTCGGCCACCATCGGTTGCTTAATCTGATTCCAGATATCTTCGCCTTCAATAAAGGGCGTGAGTACTAAGACGCCGCTCAAACGATACTTGTCCTCGGCACCAGACAGCTCCAGCAATTGTGGTTCACCCATAATCGCTGGGAAGTGGCCGTGAGCCGATTCAAAATTCAGCATCGCCAAAGCGATCTGTCGCATGTTGTTGGAACATGCGGTGCGACGTGCCGGTTCGCGGACGCTGCGAACCGCTGGAAGCATCATTCCGATCAGTATTCCGATTACACTGATGACGACCAGTAATTCTAGTAGCGTAAAGGCTCGACGATCCAAGCATGCGGGTGAGGGTAAGAACTTCATAGGACGACCTCTTTCCTTTGAAACGATGGCGTGGTTAATTCGGAACCCGTATTTCGATGGCGCATCCATATCTCGTAGATCATCAGCGGAGTCAGCCAGCTGACCCAATTGAGTGTTGCGAAAACGGCATCAGAATTTACGTTTACGACCAAGAAGACACCGCTTAATATTCGCAGGATCAGTGGAGACAACAGCAGCAAATAACAACGTACCGCCCATTCGCCGTGACGGCGGACGTCTCGATTCATCGCATGCGCGATGGCTAGAAACATGCAACAGCCCGTTGCGACGGCAAGTGCGATCAATCCGGAGGATGCCGCGATGCCGACGAATTTAGGAGCGCCCATGATTAAGCCACTGGGAACAACGCCCAACAAGACCACCAATGCCTGACAGCGTCCGAGGCATTTGTGAATCCTGGGCCGAAAACGGATTACTTGCTTACCCTGAAGAAACAGTACCGTACCCAGTAAAAGCGCGGTCGGCCCAAAAAAGAGGTGGGCGTAAAAGGCATATTGGTAGATCCCAAAAAAATAATCGTCCCGGCCGAGCAGAAAGCCGGACTTGAAGTTGGGCGGGAAATAGTTCGCGAATCCGATCAGGATGGAAAAGAGAACTTTGGTGAACCAGACCGAAACGGCGACGAAAAAAATCGTTGAAACCGTTCTGTCTTTCAAACGAACCCCCCCCGACATTTGCCGCTGAAGAATGATGTTGTGTTGGTCAGCGATTCCGTCTTATCCAATTGCGCTGCGACGGCCGCGAACGCAAGACCACCGGTAATTTATGGAGCGGCGACCTGTAACTGGCTGTCAAAGGGCGCTATCGCATAAGTAGTCACCGTCTGAGACATTTTGTTACTGCGAATCTGCTATTTCTTGTTCAAGGGGAACTTGTAGATGTTGGGAAACGAGAGCGAAGCTCAATTGCACCCTCTGCAGTCGGTATTTATCGAAACTGGAATTCGCAAATATCCGAAATTTTTTGCATGCGTGCGCTTTGTTTTTTGGATTTCCGATAGGGGCTTGTTTGGGAAGAGCCGGAATCAAAGCGATTGATGACCAGCTCGATACTTATGAAATAACCTTTTCCAGTCCATTGGCGTCGTCAGACATTGTGGTCGTTAGCGCGAACAACGCCACTCGGCATACGGTTTCCAGTGTAATTGGCGGAGGCAGACTGCTCATCACCCCGTACAATACAGCATTTGAAGAATACAGGTTAGCTGATGCCAATTTCGTTGTTTATCGTCCGTGATGATGAGCGAAGTTGTGTGACACGCGCGTCGTTAGACTACTGACCGACCGTGCGACCACCCCCCGGACATTGTGCCGCTGACCGATTATATTGAGGTGATCACTGGTTTATCCTTGTTCATTTACAATCGAGATCTATGTCAATGAAAGAGCGCGTCATCTGGGACGCTGAATTTAATGACTCGGTAACCAGCTATTGGTTGCTCAACGGCGCGATCATCTGTGTTGTCACCGTCTTTGGAATTGTGTTATTGCCGATCTGGTACTTTTTTGGGAAATGGGTCACACGACGCTATTTGGATAGCCATAAGTGCACCCTGACGAACCGCACACTCAAGGTCGAAAAGGGGATCTGGACCAAATTTGAAAAGACCGTTCCATTGGATCGAATCACCGACTTGGGGATCGTCCAAGGTCCGATAATGAGATACTTTGGTATTGAAGCGATATCGGTGGAAACGGCCGGCCAATCGACGATGAACTCGTTGGTGCAATTGGCAGGAATCAAAAAGGGGCGTGAATTTCGAGACGCAGTCCTGCAGCAGCGAGACTTGGTGGTCGGCAGTAGTGAAGATCAAAAAGGCGCTGCTGTCGTCGAACGCGACGGGACTGAGATCGAATTGTTGACTGAAATACGCGACGTCTTAAGACGAATCGAATCCAAGAACCAATCGCTTTGATCCAGGATTCTATTTGGATTCGACGGTCAATTCGAAGTGGTTTTTTCCGTCCGGCTTGACGTCAATTTTGAGTCCACTGGATTCGTATTGGCGGTATTTCGTCGCGACTTCATGGCCGTGATCATGGACGATGTTTCGTTTCGCCCGTGAGATCACTTGAACGATCAACATTTGATGTTCACCGGCGATGACACCACGTTTTCCAACGGTACTTAGATCAAATGAACCATCTTTCCCGATGTTACTTCTTGAAATGGTCGGTGGTTTTGAAAATGAACGGCATTCGATGTTCCCGAACTGGGCACAGGTTCCATCGGCAAAGACAATTTTCCCAGTTACCGGATACAACCGCTCAGATGGATCGCCACATCCCGACAAACCGAGGCACAAACCGAAGACAAACCAAAAGCGAAACATCTATCGTTTACGTTAGTAATCACTTAGCAATTCGCCATCAGCTCGATGGCAGAGTCTTCCCAGCAATACAGTATCACACGAACTCTTGATCGAGCGATTACTGCCGTCGGCAAACACAAAATTGGTAACTCCGGGATGCGAGCTCCCGAACCCAAAGATCTGACCTGCTGGCGTCGAATCGGAAAGCAACGGAGCCCCAGGTCCACCAACACGGGTATGCGATTCCAGTTCTTGTCCACTGAAGATGGCACCATTCATCGGCGCTAGATTAAAGCTGTCCAATGGAATGTGCAATTCACCAGCGAGAATGGTATTGCTAGTACCGTCATTGATGTCTTTCAACGCAACTTTATCCTTCCAGTTCAACGTCAAATTTCCTTCACTGTCAAAGACACCTCGGCACGTGTTGATCACACCGGTTCCGTTTCCCGGGAAGTAATAGTCGGTGGAATCTCCTGTCAGGCCGGGCGAAGTGTCGCCATGGTTTCCACCATAATCTCCTGTTGCACCGCCAACTGCGGTTTGCGGGGGGGGAGGAACCAGTCAGCCACAGCCTCCGCCGCCACCGCCTCCAGAAGGCGGCAATGCGTCGCCTATCATGTTTGCAGTCCCATAGGTCCGTCGTGAGGGACAGATCAACATTCGCCAAGGAATGGTGGTCGCCTGAGGAACTTGATTCTCAAATTCGAGTTCGAAATCCCACAGCTGATAAATGCCATTCATTTCTGAGTAGGGCATTAAGTGAACGAACCAAGACGCACAACCTTCACCCTCTATTTCCTGTTCTTCCAAAGCCATCGGTGGGGCGATTCGAGCCGCAGGAAACGAGCCATGATTCTCTTCGAACATCATGGTCGCTAAGCCGACTTGTCTTAGATTGTTCAAACAATCCGTTCGACGCGCCGCTTCGCGAACTTGTTGGACCGCCGGCAACAGCATTCCAGCCAAGATCCCAATAATGGCGATCACGACCAACAATTCAACCAATGTGAATGCGGCGCGATCGCGAATAACTCTGCTCATGATTCAAATTGCTCCGAAAAGGGAATGGCTTTAAGTATATCACACAAAATCGGAACAAGAAACAAAAATAGGCGGCCGAAACCGCCTATGGTTGTTGCGTTAATGCAAGCATTTACGGATTATCCCGTTAGAATTTGGACAAAAGGCCCAACATCGAGGAGATCTACGACGCCGTCGCCGTTTATATCGGCAGCCGGCAGAAAATCACCGTTGATGATCAAATCCACAAACGGAGAGACATCTAACAAATTAACCACGCCATCTCCGTTTACATCGCCGAGCAAAAGCTCGTCGCCAACGAACGCTGGAATGGCCAATTCATCGAAATCAAAAGGAGACAATCCGAAATTGAATACCAACCAAACCGGTTGAGAGTCTTCGATCGCGTTATTGCTAGAAACCAAACGGAACAAGATTCCGTAAGCTCCAATTTCGGCTTCTTCGGACAACGAGAAGTCGATATGGGAGTGAACCTCAGAAAACGAATCCGCTGTTTGAATAAACTGCGGATTAGCGCCATCCATTTCAAGATTCCCAATCACCAAATCAGCCGTATTTGAAGCGGCGTTGTCATTGATGGTAATCGTTGCATCTGTTGGAGCCATCGCATCGAGCACAGGATCATAATAGGTTAAAAACGTGCCCAACGTAGGACTTCCCATGACCTCGATCTCGATATCATCACCAGGCGTCACCCAGTCGCCGTTGAGTTGCTCGGCAAGGAATCCTGGGTTCTCTGTAAAGCGAATGGAAAAACCTGAAGTCGGAAAGTTTCCTTCAAAGATTTGAAGACCGTCCATATTGCCAGGAACACCATCACGCACAACGATCGTGTCGTCTTCGTACGAGAAATCAATATCAGAGTGTTGCGCATTCGTTGTCGAGCCGAGCGCGACAATGAGCGCTACTAGTACCAAATATGCATTCTTCATTGAATAACCTGCATAATCTTGGGTTGGAAAAATGGGGTTTGGAGATGGACTCAAACCCCACCTAAGTAACTAACCAATTAGCTTCGTTTCCTTCGGGCGAAGAACAACAAACCGATTGCAATGACACCAGCTGAACCGGGTTCCGGAACGACCGTAAAGCGACCAACGGCAGATTCAAAAACGTCTTTGTCCAGGCCGTTGTTAAAGACAACCCAGAAAGCTTCCGATGTGGCATCTGTCAATTCGCCACTGGCATTGTCTGATTCAATGTTCAACAACAATCCGTAAGCGCCGTCGGCAGCTCCGCTGGACAAAACGAAGTCAACGTGTGAGTCGATTTCGCTACCATCGGAAGTAACGACGAACTGCGACAAGTCGCCGGCCAAACCGCCTTCGCTGACAACCAGGTCACTCGTAACCATCGGGCTGTTGTCTTGAATCGTGAACGTGGCGTTGGTCGATTCAAATTCGCCGGAAAGCGGGTTGAAGTAAGTTAGAAAACCACCGAAGTGAGCGCTTTGGTTGACGTTGACAAAAATGCTGTCGCCGTTGGCAACCTCGAACGTCTCCATGCCTTCCATAAAGTTGGAGGCAAATCCAGGATCTTCAGCGATTTTGGTGCCGTCCATAGGAAAGATTTCAAACTCAGACTCAAAAACGCCAGCGGCGTTGATGCCTGGTCCATCTGACTCGAAAAAGATCGAGCCGTTTTCGTAACCGAATTCGATATCCGAATGCTGAGCGAATGCAACGCCAGCAAACAGCGATACCAATGAAAGTGAAAAAATCGTCTTTAAATTCATCGTAGTAATTACTCCAAGTTTAGTACCCGACCGTCATTGCGCGCACCATATTTCCACCAAGTAAGTTGATCGATAGCGTCTTGTACGAAGCGTACTGAGCCATCGACGGCAACCAAATTTACCCCGCCAGGATGTCGGCTACTGGGAGCCATCACAAAGTCGCCTTCGGTTTGCGACGTGTTGTAGTGGCCGATCAGCGTATTGGGCGTTTTGACATGAACATAAGTCGGTGCCGTTAAAGCAAAACCGGATATCCATGCGCGACCAATATGGCCAGACTCAAAGACGTGCGAGTGAGTTTGTGTAGGATCGATCTCGGCAGAAATGTCTGCCAACGTCCCAGGAACTTCAGGTACATGAAACGATTCCAAGCGTCGATCGTAATTCCGGATCTCTTCAGGAGAGTTTCCATTCTGGACCAATCGTTCGGAAATCATTGCCGTATTTGACGTACCATCAAAAACATCACTAATGCCAACTTCGTTGTCATGCCATTGGACATCTTGCGAAGGGTGTTCAAACGGAATCACACCGTTGAATTTGCCGGGTGTATTTCGGTCTCCATCAATTCCGGTTGCATACGAGGGCCAGCCCGCGTTGCCCATGTAATTATCTGGGGCGGGGTTGGCAGAGCCCATTGCAAGTTCGGTTTCGAGAAGCGCAAAGTCGGAAGGACAAAGAAAGGTATCAATTAAAGTATTTGCAGCAACCGCATTGGGATGACTGATATCAATCATAAATCCAAAACCAGTGCCATTATTAATGTCACGGACGATCGAGTCATAGACATTGTTTTGCTCCATATAGGGGAGTACGGGGACCAGCCAACTGTAATAGCCAGATTCGTACCCTCCGCTTCCGTCGGGTCTTCCAGGACCTACTTGATTCACTGGGAACTGTCCTGTTGTCGATTCAAAATTCAAAACGGCTAGACCCATTTGTCGCATGCGGTTCGAACAACTCGTTCGCCGCGCCGCTTCGCGAACGCTCTGGATCGCAGGCAGCAACATACCAATCAGAATCCCGATAATAGCAATGACGACCAACAACTCCACGAGCGTAAATCCGATACGCGGGCAGTCCTGTTTCTCCATCATTTCTTCTCCGTAAACATTCCAACTGGCGACTAATAATCTTGAATCTCAAATTTAAACCTAGACCATGAACACCGTTGCCGGGGGCCCACGGGCTACAGGCACGATCGTTAAACACGCAAAATTCTGGTCTACATCAAAATTGAATTTGTTCGCGGCGCCTGACGGCAGCAGCGTTTGGACCGGACAACAGTCCGCATGGAATTGGTCAAAGAACTGACAAATCGAACAAACACAGGGTCGGGTGACTGAACTAGAATTTTTCTCTTCGCTTCGTATGCACGAATTACACGACGAACAGCTGCTGGAGCAGTGCGAATGCAAACTAAAGATTGGCGCGCGGTGGAAGTCGGGACCCAGGTTCACAAACAGGGCCAAGTACGCAACGAACAGCAATCTGGAAAACAAATTCATGGGGATAATCTTAAACCTCATCAGCCTGTCAACTTCAATGGCAGCTAGAAACCGTCGCCATTCTGCGAAGCGAGCATCCTTGAAGAGAGGGACAGGTAACTGCGCGAGTCGATTGCTCGCGGCCCAGTAAAGTGGGTTACGACGTCGGAGGGCCACGCGCAAACGTGGCCGAATAAATCGCATCGACTTGGCCCATGACAACCGGGCAAATTGACCACAGCGCAACACTTGAATTTTCAGAATTTTCGAAATCAAATGCAGCGTTGTAATGCTTGAAGAATGTGCAAAGTGAGCAATCACAAGCCGGAAGTGTCATGCTTGTTGAAGCATCCGATTGGCCAGTGTCGCGAGGATGATCACGGCCACACTCACACAGATGTTCTTTTCCGAAGGCATGATCGTGCAAACCAAACATCGGCGCACGATGAATCGCAGGACCCAGGTTCAAAAACAATCCCAGGTATCCAAGCAGCAAATAGCTTAGGAATTTTGACCGATTCATTGAGAATACTGTAACGTTCGGATATCCACGTATTATCGTTATCAATGATTTCCGGTCAAGCAAAAATGTGATCGACTGCGTTAAAGGCTAGCCCAATTAAATGGTAATTCAGGTCGTTTGCGAGATTTGAAGCCAAATCGCCGGCCTGATTTGTGGCCTTGATTGCCCACCCTAAGTTTTATGTGAATTAACGCTCATACTGCCAGTTTTTACGTTTTTTTTCCGCCAACCACTGAACGGCGGTGGCCAGTCTTTTTTGACGGGTCGAGTCTCTTTTGGCGCCTTCGATCCACTCGATGTAGTCCCGCTGGTGACTGGGGGCCAAGCCATCGAAAAACTTCTTTGCAGGCTTATTTTTCTGCAATAACACCAGTAGATCTGCAGGTGCTTTAGTTGCGATCTTTTTCCGAACGGTTTTCTTGCTGGGGCTTTCCTCGTTCAGTTTTACTGCCCGTTTGACATAGTCGACCAGCACTTTTTGAGTCGGCATCTCTTTAAGCGACTCAAATCGGGCGTTACACATCGATGCTTTCTTGCCCGTGCCGGTTTCAAACAATCCGGCTGGATCGTCCAACTCTTTTGATCTCCAAAATCCGAAACTGACATGGCTCTTAAACGCAGCCATCCCACCGAGCAAGCCATGGTGAACAAAATGGGGAACGCCCCATTTAATCGCCTCTTCGACGTTGGGGCAGCCATGATGAACGGCTTTGCGAATCTTCTCCAAAATTGGTCGGGCAAATTCTGGCTGTTTCGCGATGTATTGGTCGACCTGTTTTGAATCATCGCTCATCCGCATCACCTGCGGTGGAATCCGAATCGGTCTCGTCTTCCTCCGATGAAGATGGAGAATCTTTAGGCGATCGGTTGTCATTTACCTGTACGTCAACGCCTGGTGCCTTGACTTTGACGTCTTCGTCTTCAACTTGAATATCGACGCCTGGAGCCTTGACGCTCACACTGTCTTGTTCCTCGTTAACATTGATGTCGACACCTGGCGCTTTGACGCGCACGCCATCGTCGTTCACATTGACTTCGATACCGCATCCGATGGTCAGAAGCAGAATAACAAAACAAAGCAAAATTCGCATTCCGGTGGTCCTTTGTAAAATCAAAATCGATTGCGATTCGATCGAATTGCAATTCGAAAGAATTATCAAACCCGATGATTCGGTTCTATCAATACCAGCACGAAGCGCCAGCGAGTGAATTTTCCGGGATCATGCGTGGATTCACTCGCTGGCGCTTCGTGCTGGTATTAAAGGCGCAACATCCAAACTGGCGCTTCGTGACTGGTCATGTGCGCCTACCGGCGTACATAGGTTGTTTCCGCAACATCAGAGCGAATACGTTTGGCTCCCCATTATAATCACCTCTAGAATCGACTCCACTGGGCGCACAAAAAAACCCGCCTCGTGTTACGGGCGGGTTTTTTCAAATGGGATGTTCTGCTTAGTTGCAACCACACGATGTCTGGCATGGATCGCAACAGTCATTGCATCGGCTACGGCGTGGAACTTCAACCCGAGCCAGTCGAACGCGCGAAACGCACTTACGAACGCGGACGCGTTTCGTTGTTGGGCAACCACAGCAATCGGTGGTGCAAACACGTTGAGTGCGGCAAACTTCTTTGCAAACGCGAACCAAACGCAAACGCGTACGTGGCTTACAGCAACAATCATTGCAACCGTCGTTACAGGCGGAAGCTTGGCAGCCACAATCGGTGTGGCATGGTGCATCACAGCCACAACCAACGGTCGCTGGAACACTATCACATCCGCAGCCACAATCGGCTGAGGCAAACGCTGGAACGGCCAACATTGCGCCCAACGCCAAAATCAAACTTAAACGATTCATCTCGATTCCCCTTCGGATCCTAGACGTGAGGCAAATAAACGAACACGCCACTCGCGCCCCGAAGTTGCCGTAGAATTGACTGAGCAAGCGTACATGACCATTTTCGCGCGTCAGGAAGACTGTTTCGATTAAGCGAAGTTTTTGTGGCCTTGGTCCCGCACAATCGTTACCATCGGAACGATCCAATGCGCACAAAAAAAGGTGCCTTTGCAGGCACCTGGGCGTCGAAACGGTACGCGCCGTCTATCGACCAATGTTGCGCGGTAGAACCCTTATGGGATCAGCGGGCGCCGTGGTAGCCGCCGTCGGAGCCGGTACGCGTCGGATGCTTGAGTCAAACGGGTTTTGGCTCGATGTCCGGCCGAAATTGCGATAAATCGTGTTGGCTCGGTTACCGTTGGATTTGTCGTTCGGCCAGATTAGACCTTCTGACTCGTTGATAACACGCTGAATCTCTAGGTCGACCATTTTGCTTTTAGCTCGGCGTCGACGCTCGAGTTGATCTTTCAAGTTATCCAGTCGCGTTTGTAATTCTTCGATCTGTTTTTTGTTCGCATCCAAGAATTGATCGTATTGCACTTCCAGCAATTCGCGAATTTTATCTTCTGCTTCTGCTTTTGCATCATCACCCTCGGCTTCCTTCAATGCTTGCATCGCTTCTTGCATTGGATTCGGCTTGCCCCGTCGACTGAATCCGGGACGCGCAATTCCCAGGGCTCGAGTTAGAGAGCGGTTTTCTGGGGTTGCGGAGGTTTGGTCCGCGTCTTGAAACGCGTTGGAAGGCGCTGTGGACGACAAAACAACGGCCAAAGCGGCGATGAGTACGCTAAAAAACGGACGATTCATAGTTCTTTCCTTTATCGATTAGTGTCGAGTACGGATTCAAGTTGACGAATGTTTGATTCCAAAGATTGCGTTTCGGAACCAATGGGGTCCCAATACGTTGGACGATGGGGTTGCTCAATATCGCGTTCAAGTTGCTCGATCGCGTTTTCCAGTTCATTTAAATTGGCTTCCCATTGAACCGGCGATTGCAAGCCGGAAGGCCAATGTGGCGCAATCGGTTCCGATGGCGACGGCGACGGCGATTGGGCGAACCAGGCAATCCCGATCAGAACCAACAGGCTCAAACCGGCCATCGACCAGGTAGCGGTTTGAATCTTCTTGCGCGCGAGTTTGATTTTTGGTTTCGGTTGGGTGCGCGGTTGCTCTAGATGAGCCAAATATTGAGTCAATACGATTTCGACATCTTCCGCCGTCTCAAAACGGTCGCCCGGTTTTTTTGACATCAACTTGTCAATCAGTTTGGCAAGCGTACTTGAAATTTCACTATTGACCGACCGCACTGGCTCGGCCTCGTCAGACGTGATTTTTTGCAACACGGCCACCGGAATTTCGGCGCGAAACGGTTCTCGACCGGTCGCCATAAAATACAACACGCTGCCCAGTGAAAACAGGTCGCTGCGTTGATCGATCTCTCGACCGCTGGCTTGCTCAGGCGACATATAGTGGGGCGTGCCTGCGAGCCACCCCGTCTGGGTGATTGCCGCATCGTCGGCAGCTCGAGCCAGCCCAAAATCGGTGATCATGACCCGACTAACGTCTTTCTCTAGCAAGATGTTGGCTGGCTTGATGTCTCGGTGGACCAAGCCTTCGCGATGAGCGGCCGATAGTCCGGAAGCGATCTGCTTGCCGATGCGAACGACCTCTCGGACTGGCAGCTGCCCCTGTTGGGAAACATGGGCTTGCAGCGAACGGCCAGCCACGAGGCTCATCACCAAAAACGGCCGATCGGCCGAAGAATTGACGCTGTAAATCGGAACCACGTTGGGATGTATCACGGCAGCCGCAGCGCGGGCTTCACGGGCGAATCTTTGTCGAGCCACGCCATTGGCGGCCAAATGGTCGGCAAGAACTTTGATGGCGACCGGGCGATTCAATTCGGTGTCAAAACCTTTATAGACGATACCCATTCCGCCTTGACCAATCACTTGTTCAATTTCAAAGCTGTCGATCCGGCCAAGCATCTCCGGATGCGACGCAGGCGAAAGGGCTTGATGGGTTGCTGGACGTGAACTGGATTCGTCGGCAATTTCATATTGAAACGAAGCGAGACCGCCGCGAGCGACTTGAATTGCGACGGTGGGCTGGCAGACGAGCGGGTCGGTCTCCCAATTGTCAGGCAGAAAGTAGTCGCTGACCTTTGCCCAATCCTGCGCTTCGGCGGCCAGTTGTTCCAAATTTTTTCGGCAAAGTGGGCATCCATCCAAATGCAGTTCGACTTCGCTTTGACGTTTCGCGTTTAACGTTCCGTCGATTGCTTTGCGAAGCAACACAGGGTTGCAATTTGAGAGTGTATTCACGCTAGTCCTCCAACCTAATCAGAGACTTGACGGACTGCTTGAGTTGAGCCATCACGCGACTGCGGGCCACGTAAACGGCGCCACGCGTCATCTCTAAATCTCTTGCGACGTTCGGTACCGCTTCGTTTTCCACCGATGTTCGCCAAAACGCCGCCCACGTGTTGGTCGCAAATTTGTCTTGGATTTGACGGGCGGCCGTAATGAAAATTTGTTTTTCATATTCCAAATCGAACAGATTCGATTCGGCCGATTGGTCTGGTGCCGTTTCAATTAACCGACGCACATCGGAATGGTCGCTGGTACGTGGCAACCGGTTTTTATGTTTGATGAAATCAATGATCAAGTTGCGGGCGATCCTACTGATCCAACCGCGAAAGGTGCCTTTGCCGCGATCGGGGTCCCACCCCGATACTGAGCGGGCCACACGGGTCATGACCTCTTGAACCAAATCATGGGCGTCGGCCGACTGCAAACCACGAGAAATGGCGATTCGGTAGACAAGTGGCTGATAGATTTCACTAAATTGCCGCCAAGCCGCCACGTCGCTTTCATTGGCGACTCGCAATATCAAACTGACCGAAGTTCGAGGTGGGTTGGACATCAATGAGATAATGATTTTAAGGGTTTTGGGGTGTTTTTGCTTTCATTTACCATACACGACCGGGTTTGGCAGACCTTTCACGCTATTCATGAATTCTGTGGAAATAACTGTTTTGGAGACGAAATGGCCCGTTTTTTGCCCAAGTTACGCTTGGAATCATGAATTATGCAAGGAAGTCGTTTGCAAAACGAACTACCTTTCGGTTCCACGTTTTAGCTGAACGGCAATGTATGCCGATTCGTATCTAAAATGCGGTGAATTAAACGAAAAATGAAAGTCAAAGATGTTTAGAAATGCTTGGAATTTAGGTTCGATCAGCGGGATTAAGATTCGCGTTCATTGGTCGTTCTTAATCGTGCCGTTTTTGGCATATTATTCCAATGTTGCGGCCGGGCAGGGAGTGGCTCTGACGGCGGTTACATTAGTGTTGTCCGTATTTGGATGTGTGTTGTTGCACGAATTGGGGCACGCTTTTGCCGCTCGCCAATTCGGCATTGGCACGCGCGATATTTTGCTCTTGCCAATTGGTGGTGTTGCGTCCTTGGAACACATGCCGCGAAAACCAATGCAGGAGCTATGGATCGCCGTCGCCGGTCCGCTGGTCAACGTCGTGATTGCCGGAGCCATTTTCATTGGCCTGTTTGTTGGTGGCGTGGGTACAACGAACTTCTTTGGTTGGTTTTTGACGACGCTGGCAATTTATAATTTACTGTTGGTTGGTTTTAATTTAATCCCTGCGTTTCCGATGGATGGTGGCCGCGTTTTCCGCAGCATCATGGCGATGTTTTATCCCTACACGCGGGCAACTCAATTGGCGGCGACCCTTGGTAAATATTGCGCTATCGCGCTCGGATTATTTGGTTTGTTTAGCGGTCAATTCATGTTGATTTTGCTGGCTGCATTTGTTTATTTCGCCGGCCAGGCGGAATTAATGCAAGTCATGCGGAGCGAACGCGTTCCGGTTTCAATGCCGCAAAACCCATTTGGTTTCGGACAACCAAACGCGCAGCATTCTCAAACCCAATCGTTTGAGTTTGGTCAAAAGGAGATTAGCGTACCCTCTACGCTCAGCGGTGACTCGGTTGCTGCTTGGCTGGCAAATATGAAAGCCGAGTACTGCAGTATCGTCGAATCCGGCAAAGTCATTGGGCGGATCACCCGATCCCAACTGTTGGCGGCGTTGTCGCGTGGTTTCGGCAATATGCCCATTGGCCAGATCCTAAACATGTCCAGAGCGTAGCCCACTGACGAGGCGTTCGCGGTGTGGACCGTCACTGCCACGTTCGGCTCAATTCTTGCAAGCTAGTCCCAACAACGGTTTGACGCGACCATTGTTGGCTAGCATTTGTGGCTCCAATTAAAGTTGCCATTTGTGGACTCCGACGTTTGTCGTAGGCTTAAATGCGAGTTCTCTTCTTTATTTGCTTGGATTTCCAACTTCTGATGTCTGATTTTGCTAGCTTGCTGTTGGCCAACGGATTTTTGCCGACACGGGGATCGCTGATGTTGGATTTTGTCAGTGTCGCCATGTTGGGCGTTACGGCAGTGTTGAGCTTCAGTATTTTCCAGGTTCGATCCGGCAATCGAGATTTACATCGGTTCATTCAGATCACGACGATGGTCGTATTAACGTTGGCCTTGATCGCATTTGAAATCGATGTCCGGTTTTTTACCGATTGGCGAGAGATTGCCAAACCGTCGCCCTATTACGAATCCGGCTGGGTTCACGTTTCGTTATGGATACATTTGGCGTTTGCCATCCCAACACCGATCGTGTGGGTAGTTGTCATCTGGATGGCGTTAACTCGTTTTAGGGGCGGTTACGAGGCAGCGGATTTTAATCGATTTCATCGCATTAGCGGCCGCATTGCGGCGTCGATGATGTTCATGACAGCCTGCACGGGCTGGATGTTTTACTATTTAGCATTCGTTGCCAGTTGAATTGAGTTTGTAGTTATCGGTGGGATAGTCTCGCCATTAGTTCTTCACACGGTATCGCGTTTTGGCGTAAGTCAAATAAGCACTGGCAGCGTTGTTGACCCATTCTTGATCCTTGCCGGCGTAATTTTTCAAGCGGGAGGCAAATTGGTGCAACGTTTCGCAGTTGTCACGTACAAGATTGTATTGCTTGAGTCTGCGATCCAGTCGCCGCAGTGATTTCGCTGGGCGACTCAATTGGTACGTGTTCCTGTTTTCGTTTTGGCGATAGCTCGAAATGAGCCAACCAACGAGACCGAGAAAGACGATGGATACAATTACATTAGCCGGGCCTGAAAACGCCTGTAAATTTCGCAACCAAGTTCGAATCTTGGCGTATAACAGCAAACTTTGCCGCTCCAAACTGCTGTCATCCGAATTCGCATTGCTGGCTAGGATGTCGGATGGTGACACCGTCGAATCGTCCCAGATGGACTTCGGAGCGTATTCCCCGGGGGTTGCTTCAACGGTTACCCATTGCTTCCGCTGACGATCGAATGCCTCAACCCAAGCGTGCGCGTCTTTGTTCCTGGCGTACCACAGATTGCCCAAGTCGTTTTCAGCTTCGCCAAAAACGCGAAATCCAGTCACGTATCTTGCTGGAATGCCATTGAGTCGTAACAAAACAACTGCGGAGGTTGCAAAGTACTCACAATGCGAAGGGGTTTTGTTGAGAATCAAGTTCGAAATTCGGTCCAACCCATTCGCGTTTTTCGGCTCCAAAGAGTAGACGTAGTTTTGTTTGAAATGTTGCTCGACGCGATCGATGATTTGGCGGTCCGACGTACAGTCTTTGACCAGTTCTATTGCAAACGGAGCGACTTGTGGGTCGAGGAAATTGGGAACCTTTGTTGTCGCACGCAAAAATTCATCACTCAATATTGTTGCTGGTGGGACCTTGGCTACCAATGAATGATAAACGAAGCGCAGGTCGACACCGTCCGAGACGACATTGTTTTGATCGATCAGGACTTTGTCGGCCGCGGCAGAGAAAAAGACCGAGTCATTCGGTGTAAACGTAACCATTCCCATATGATTCTCGTCGTTCTTGACCGAAATTTTTCGATAGGGTAGGGTTGACGAGGGCATGATTTCAAAGACATTTGCATCACGAAAACCAAGATCGGATTTCTCTTCGTTATCGCCTGAATACTCGTCCACAGCTCGAAATCGGTTGTCATTGCGCGACCATCCGAATCGCCCCAGCTTGGTAAATACGCGACCTCTTAAATAGCCGGGTTCGTATTCGCAGTTGATTCTCAACGCGATGTCATCGGGGGCAAATTGTTGAAATTTGGTCACGTCGTCCAATCGCCCTGAGGCGGAGTAGGCGATTCGAGCAATCTTGCTTTCCTGCAATTCAGCAAGCCTACCAATGGTTTGAAAACGCAAAGTTCCAGCCAAAGAGTTTGCGACGTTTGAAAGATAAATTGTGCCGATCAACAAGCAGGTTGCGAACACGGCGTACCATGGGCTTTGAACAACGGTACGAATTATTTGCGGGCGCTCTTCCGATTGTTTTGATTTCCAAAACAAGGCATAAGTGAATACGGCCGAAACAGAGACGAAAAGAAATAAAAACCAATTGGTTGATGTAAGAACGCGACAATAACTAATCAAAAACCCGCTCATAACCCAGGCATCAAACCGGATCGGTAAACGATTGCCTGTTCGAGCGAACAGTTCTAGCAATTGAAAACAGATCAGTACTTTTGCTGCCGAAATTGCGATGCTTCCAGGCAGTAGCCAATCATTCTGGATTTGTGCAGGGTTCCATAGATACTGCATCAAAAAATACACAAACGCCGTCAAACCTAGCAGCAGGTGTATCGATCGTCGAATCGGAAATTGAAATCGAATACTCAATAAACAAGCAACTCCAACCGCCGCACCAAAACCAACATCTTCGGAGTATTCTACTGCGAGAAATGTTTGCAGGCCGACCAGGATTGCCGCGAACACGCGCTCCATGCTCATAGTCGTACCGCACCTTCCGAGATCTCCTTTACCGATACGCGATGAAACGGTTCAGCAAGGTCGGTTGCCGCTGTTCCGCAAACGAAAACACGAAAATCGTGAACGGAATCGAAAGTCGCAATGTCATGCGAGTCTTGTTGAAAGGCAAGCGGGTTGGTCGATACGTGGACGATCAACATGTCTGCTAGGATTTCGGTCGGTCGTTTTCGATTGGGGTCGGTTGTTCGCGCCTGACAATTGGCCAGATGTTTGCCGATCTCGTTGAATTGCTGTTGCGGTGTTTGACGCCGCGTTAGCTCATGAACTTGATTACCAATAATCAAGTACCTGATCGAGTAATCATGGTCGATCAGTTTTTTTGTTATTGACAGCAAAAGTGAAATGGCGGATTCGAATTCAGTTTCTTGAATCCGTTTCTGCGTATCATCAAAAACTAAAGCGGCGTTCTGAAATCCTTCGTCATCATATTGACAAACATAAGGCGTTTGATGGCGCGCCCAAGCCGCGTAGTCCCAACGCTTAACATCCAAGCCCGGCGTGTACTCTCGGCTGCCGACAAATTCTTGGTCCGCAAAGGCTCTTGAGTTGTCGATGTTTCCGGATTTTTTGGATTCGTACGTGCTGATGAAATGGGATGTGACCAATTCTCGAAATGACGGGATGACGTGGACGGTTCCAGAACCTTGATGTCGATCGGTACAATGAACCAAGTTGAATGGAAACGCAGAGCGAATGCTTAGCGCCGGGCCTTCGAATCGGCCACGTTGAGATGCCATGATCGGCAAAGAAATCGTGTTAGCCGAGGACGGCAGTACCGAAGAAACGCGTTTTGGACGATCGCTGGTGGTTGGCGTAAAAACACCTGGAGCGTTGGCGTCTGCGGCAAACACATCCAGTTCGTACGCTGCATATTTGCCGTAATTCGAAATCTGTAAACAGTAAGACGCGCGTTCGCCGGCAATCATTAACTCTGGAAGTTGACTTCTTGTGATCAACTTCGGTCGCAAAAACCGCGCGGTCACGAAGCTAATGAACAACACGGAAACGGATGCTCCACACAACAGGTACACGGGAGTGTCTAAATGAGTTGCGCCGGCAGCGAAAAAGAAGGTCGACAGAAAAACAACTTTACCACCGGCGGTCAAAAACTTATTGAGTTTTTGATTCACCCATGCAAAGGTCGGAAACGAGAGTAAGAACTTTTTAAACTGGGACATCAATCAACTGCAACAAATCCTCTATTAACTGCAGTGACAAGGTTGCCGATGTTCGACGGTCTTTTTCCATGGTGATGATCCGATGACGCAACACCCAAGGAGCCACCGCTTGAATGTCATCCGGCAAAACGAAGTCGCGGCCAGTCAACAGCGCTTTGGCTTTGGCCGCCCGGAACAGCTTCAAAGATCCTCGTGGGCTACACCCAAGTACGATTCGATCGTCCGTCCGAGTAACTTCGACTAGCTTCAAGATGTACTCTGCTAAACTGCGTTCGATGGCAACATGCTCAAGTTGTTGCTGAATGAGAGCCACTTGTTGCAAGTCCAAGACCGGCTGTAAAGCTTGAACCGTCGGTGCTGCCGATTCCTGATACAAGAGATCCAACTCGCTTTCACGGTCGGGGTACTCCATCGAGACCTGCATCAAGAATCGATCCAGTTGTGATTCGGGAAGTGGAAACGTGCCGTGGGAACCGGTTGGGTTTTGCGTGGCGATTACCATGAATGGTGATTCAAGTTTATGAGGTTTACCATCGATGGTCACTTGTTTTTCGGCCATCGCTTCAAGCAATGCAGACTGTGTCCTCGGCGACGCTCGATTAATCTCGTCCACGAGCAAGATGTTGCAAAAAACGGGTCCCTTCCGGAATTCGAAGTCATGGGTTTGAGGGTTGAATATGAATGTTCCAAAAACATCCACCGGCAGCAAATCCGGGGTGCACTGAATGCGCTGGAATTTTAACTTCAAAGAGGCGGCTAAGGCTTTTGCCAAAGTCGTTTTGCCAACGCCCGGGACATCTTCGATCAGAATTGACTCACCCGCAATCAATGAAACCAATAGATGGTCCACGACCGCGGATTTGCCCCGAATGACTCGTTCAATGTTATCTTTCAACTGTTGCAGCAGTGGAATTACTGTTGCAATATTCTCAATAGATGGAGTCGATGTCGACATTCCCGTCTGCCTGCTTCTCGTAGGTCGATAACTTACGGAAAGTTATCTTGGAAGCTGCGGCTATGCACAATCTCTATTCACTGAACGTTAACATTATTTCATCCGCTGTTTTAGCTCTTCCAGAAAACTCTCTAGCTCGTCCAACGTTTGTTGGCATTGATTGACCACCATCAAACCGCCAACAATGGACAACGTTCCGTCACCGTTGGTTTCGCTCCAATTTTCCGCGTCGATGGATGTCCGGACCAATTCAATCAGCAATCCTTCCGGAGTTACGCGGGAAACCAGAAGACTGGGGGCCGCGCTTGTAGCTGCCTTGCCGGATTCGAGTTTCTCTTGTTTGTCAGATGTTTGCTGGCCCACAAATACTGGACCTTGGCCCGTTACGATGATTTCATGCTCTGCGCTTCGAAATGCGGGTTGCGAGCCGCTGAAACCACCACGACCGCCGCCACCAAGCCCTTGGTTTGGCGCGACGTTGAATACTCCACCACCTTTACTGGAACCACGACCGGGCCCGGTCGGGTTATTTTTATAGTAGCCGAGGGGGTAAGCTTGTCCGACCCGTTTGTCGAGCCGCGCGATATTGGCCAGCAGCTCGCGACAATCAAAAATTCGCCGGCTGAAGTATTCTGGGTCCGTAGCGACATCCAGCGAAATAATCCGCAGTACCTCGTCCTCAACCAAGTACGTGGCATTCTTGGCCATCAACATCAGTCGCAGACCCGTTGCAAGCGTTACATTTTCGATGTTAAGGGTCACCAACTCGTCTTCGGTCAAAGAGTCATCCCGCGCGGACTGATCCAAGATGACGTTGATCTTGTGTTGGTCACGCAACTCATCCATCACTTCGATGAAGGTGACTTCGTCATATTCAAGTTTGACTCGTGTTTGCAAAACGGAATGGATATCTTCGGCGGATCGAATTCCCGTTTCGGTTGCGAATGCTCCGGTTTTCGCAGGACCCGATTGATTTCCTGAAACTCCACCCCATTGACTCTCAGATTGGTTGGACAGGCTCGCGCCGTCGTGGCCCAACAAAACCGACGAAAAACTGAAGAATGCCAATACGGCGGCAGAGATAAAAGCATGGTTCGTCATTCGCATTTGTGTACCCCTTGTGATTGGTAGAGAGCTCGATGCACGGTTGTCGTTTTCTAAGAGTGACTCTCGCCACGCCAATGTCACGCAAATATATGGTCGCCGGTTAAAAATCTAGGGCGTTTAGGCGACCAATTCGACTTAATTCTTTTAATAACAATTTTGGGGTTTGGAAACGATCTTGCGGGTTTTTGGCAATCATTTTCATGATGACCGATTGGAATTGCTCGTTGACGGCCATTTGGGAATTTGTCGGCAGCGGTGGCATTTGGGTCCGAATGCTGGCGATCACTTCGGGAACGTCGACGCCGTCGGCTGGGGGTTTGCCGGTCAGCATGGCATAGCAGGTCGCTCCGAGTCCAAAGATATCGCTGCGGATGTCCATGGTTCCACCCAATGACAAGTTATCGAGGTTGTCACGAATCAGAGCTTTCGCGTCTTGGATTCTTTCGGGGGGGAGGTAATTGAGTTCGCCGATGTATTCGCGTCCCGACCAACGTTCGGTACCGGGCTGAATTGGCGTCGCCATGGCAAAATCACCCAGCATGTAGATTTCGTCCCTAAAACGCCGCATGATATTTCGTGGCACTAGATTTCGATGCAACACATTGTGTTCATGCGTGCGAACCAACGCACCGCAAATTTGAAACGCGCATTTCCAAACTTCTTTCCAATCCAACATGCCTTCAATGCCGGCTCGGTCAATCAAAGAATCCAAACTTTCGCCCTGGACCAATTGCATCGCCGAATAAAAGTAAGCGTTAGAATTTTTTCCTGCTTGGTAAAGACGGACAATGTGCGGGTCGACAATTTTGCAAAAGACTTTTGCACTTTCAACAAACTGATTACGGCGGCAGGCGTCTTGGCTGAAGAGTTTGGAGAAGACTTTGAGAGCCGCCAAGCGATTCTTTGATTCGTCAATCGCTTCAAATACCAGGCCGGTATTGCCGACACCAATGATGCGTTTCAAGAAATAGTCGCCCATCCAGGTGCCAACCAGATTGTGCAATTCACTGAGAACTGAGTTTCGTGAAGGGGCCATCGTGTCGGATTCAATATTGCCAACCAGCGACACGAACATCCGAGTAGCGCCGGCGATGATTTCGTCGCCCGTATCCGCATCCATCGGGCTGGTCAACTTGATTCCATTGACATACGTCCCTGACGAGCTGCCCAAGTCGGAAATCAGAATGCGCCCACCGGAATATTCGACAGAGAAATGAACGCGTGACATTTCAGGGTCCGATATTCTCGTTTGGCTACTGCTACCACGGCCGACAACTAGAATCTGGTTGTTTTCAATTTCAAAAGATTTACCGGTGTCTGCACCTCGAGTGACGTGCAATCGGACAGTCGATGACAAAGGATGGCCTTAACAAATCAAATAGGAGGTAGATCAGAGACAAGATGCATTTTATGCAACGATTCGATAATTGGTAAACGCATATTTTGCAAACATCCGCAAATTTGTTTTCAACGGCTTAGCACGCAATTAAACAACTGAATGATGGTGAGTTACGCCCAGTTCAATCTTGGCTACAGATTTGGCTTGAGCCATAAGAATTGAATGGGGTCGCCGCGAAATTCAAGCTGCAAAGACCCGCTGGTAGAATTTTCATTCGTCGCGGCTTCGAACCTGACCGTGTCGCAGGCAAGCCATTGCTGCAATTGAGGGAATTGGCAGGAGTGTCCCTGGCCAAACCAGGTAAAGGCTTGCCAAGGAAACGCTACCAGGCCACTAAATTGTTCGAGAAGTGGCTGTAGTTGGTCGTCGGGCACTTGCGCAGGCAACTCGATACCCAGTTCGATCCGCCGAAGATCAGCTGGATGTTCGACCGACATTTCAACATTGGGTTGAGGGCGTAGGGACATGCCAACAGAAACCATGGCGATGCGATCTGGACAACGATACAGCATCGCCCCGCGAGGCGGGAAATGACCCCCATCCAGCGAAAAGTACCGGCCCTCAACACCAAACCAACGGTTGTAAATCGCGAGCAATTCAGGTTGCAGGTGAGCGAACGGGTGCTTCGTTTCTGAGCGGCAAGATTCCCAAAATTCCTGTGCCCGAGCGATCCGGATCAGCAAAGATTCTAATTCGATCAGAGGCCAAGCTATGGGGTTCTCCATTGAGCATTCTTTGGCGTACCCATGAAAACCGTCGGTTCCGCTCCAAGGCGGAATGACGGCCAGCAATTGAGTGTCTTCGTATAGGGCCGCTCCATTACCTTCCTCCAACCAAATGATACGCAACGAATCTGCCACGGGGACTGCTTGAGGTTCATTGTTGGTACAATAGGGTTTTGGCATTAATGGAGGTACACCGGCGGTAATCTCATCTTGATTCAATACCAATGGCCCGGGGATCAAATTTTTGACCCAGCAGGCCCTTGTGCCAAACGACTCGTCGCCATTCAGGTAAAAATAAACCGCTCGATGGTCATGTTGGACAATCGCATCCAAATTGCCGTAGGGACTGGTTTCAAACAGTAGCCCTTGTAATTCAGAGTTGTATTCACCAAGGTCAGTATGGGTAGATTCGATGTTCATGGTTGAATGTTGAAACTTTTTTGGAAATTCGAAGTATCCCAAGTTGCGTGGAAACCAGGGGCCCTCAACACGGTTCGCCTTTCAACGAGCCAAGGACCTACTATAATCGTCATTCCTTAACGCTGACTATTAGTAAATCATTACAGCCTCTGTCCAACCTTCATGTCCGAATCTATTGCGATTTCGTCCTCGTCACTGTCCAAGACGTATTCTGATGGCTTTGTTTTTCGCAAGAAGTTTCGGGCGCTCAGCGAAGTCAGTTTTGAAGTTCGTAAAGGGCAGGTGTTCGGGTTATTGGGCCCCAATGGAGCTGGCAAAACGACTTTTATCAAGATACTTTTGGGCATTATTCG
The DNA here is from genome assembly GCA_965263475.1 of Mariniblastus sp. Lineage (GTDB taxonomy): Bacteria > Planctomycetota > Planctomycetia > Pirellulales > Pirellulaceae > Mariniblastus. The sequence goes on along the minus strand of OZ253677.1, from coordinate 2,501,500 downwards.
CAAGACGGCGGGAACCGCGACCATCATGGGGCACGCCGCGGGCAGTCGTGCTGGCCGTCAATTGGTCGGCTATCTGCCGGAACATTTGCGAATCCCCCCGCACATGACGGCCTATACGGCGTTGGAGTGCTACGGAAATCTGAGTAATTTGTCCAATTCGTTCGTCCGTGAGAAACGAGATGAGCTGTTGGAGTTGGTGGGGTTGGCAGACCGGGCGAGAGATCGTGTCAAAAAGTTCTCCAAAGGTATGTTGCAGCGATTGGGGCTCGCCCAAGCATTGCTCCATGATCCACCCTTGCTGATACTGGACGAACCCACCGATGGATTGGACCCTCGGGCTCGCGCGGAAATGAGACAGATCATTCGCGAGTTGCAGACCAGAGGCGTGACGATTTTTCTAAACAGCCACATTCTTCAAGAAGTCGAAATGACTTGCGAACAAGTGGCGATATTGGATCGTGGGAAACTGCAGTACAGTGGCAACGTCAGTGAAATTGGCGAATTCGTTAACTCCAAAGTCGGGCAGGGCGGAAGTGCGCAAACCAGAGTGACGTTGGAAGTGTCAGGAGAATCGAAGGCGGTTTCGCAGGCATTGCAACATGAATCATTTACCTTCTTGAGCGCTGGCGAAGCCGGCCGCTCGACGTTCGAATTGACGGTTGCCGACCAAGCAGCATTGGACAAGGTCATTGATTCGTTGCGGCAAAATGGAATCAGTATTTGGTCGCTCAAACGTCAGCAATTTTCTCTTGAGGACGCTTTCTTGCAAATTGTTCGCGATCCTTCGGTAGGTTAACAAGGAACCGTCAAAACATGAGACCCTATTTGGCAATCATCAAAGACTCGTTTCGTGCGGCAATGGCATCGCGGGTATTGTATGTGCTGTTTTTTTTGATTGCGTTTTTGCTGTTGGTGCTCGCACCGCTTCACATGCGCGAGACACTAGATTGGAAATTAATCGCTAACGAAAATACGACGCCCGATCAATTGGCGCGTCGGTTAGTGGATCGGTATCAAGACGAAAAACAAAAACCGATCGCCCGAATTTGGGAGTTATTGTCGGATGATTTAAAAAAGCGGTTGCTTAAATTGGGTGAGAATCCGGCGGCCAAAACTTCAGGAGCCGAATCCGAAGCCGAATCGGATGACCAGATGGAGACGCCCGTTGCAAAGAAACGAACCCGTCGTCGAGGGCCTCGCGGGGGCAACCGTTCGGTCGAAGAGGCATTTGTTTATCAAGAGTTGATCGATGAACTCAACGCAATTATCCAGGATCGTGACTTTTATCGTCAAGAAGACTGGAGCGGACGCGTTCTGTCTGCCGAAGCCGAAGGGCTCTTGGAGTCCGGCGTCGAAAACCTCAACGATGAACGGATGAAACGACTGAATCGACTGTTGATCGCCCAGTCTGTTTCCCCGGCGGTCAAGCAAGGTCAGACGGCATTGGAGTTTTGGTATGCGATTTGGAAAGCCGAGTTTTTGACAACTAGTTCGACCCATCAACAATTTGCCCAGAACCTGACTTCGCAACTGCCATTTTACTTCGACAAATTCGTGCTTTCGATTGGCCTGTTTATCGCGATTCTGGTAACGGCCAATATGATTCCCGATACGTTTGAACCAGGCTCGCTAAATTTGTTATTGAGCAAACCCATTTCTCGATGGGGGTTGTATTTGGCAAAGTTTGTTGGCGGTTGCGTGTTTATTTTATTGTGTGCTGCATTTTTGTTTCTGGGCGTGTGGCTGTGGCTGGGACTGGCCATGGATGTTTGGGATCGAGCGATACTGTTTAGTATTCCCTTGTACGTCTTGGTCTTTGCCATTTATTTTTCCGTGTCGGCGTTGGTTGGCTTGGTTTGGCGAAGCCCAATTGTGTCCGTCATATTGACGTTGCTGTTTTGGACACTCTGTACTTCCGTAGGCTATACGTATTTGTTCTTCGCCATCAAAATGGGGAATAGCGAGTTACTCGATTTGCGCGAAGTCAACGGTCGCGTGGTTGCGGTTGACTCGTTGCTTCAGCTGAAAAAATGGGATGAAGGAAGCAATGAATGGGCGCCGGTGTTGGAAGCTCAAATGACCGACGAAGCCAAGATTCAATTCGGGGTCAACTCCTACATCATTCCCATGCGCAACATTCCTTCGGCTCCTGGTGTTCCAGGTGCGGCAAGTCGTTTTACACCGGTATACGATGAAGTCTCGTCTCAAGTGATCGCCACGACCTATACCGCGGACCTGTTGGCCGCCAACAAAAAACTGTTTGTCGCAAACAGCGAAGATCTGAAGTTTCTGCAAGTCGGCGAGTTTCCCAGAGAGTCATTGCGACTGATGAAAGCGGGAAGTGAGTTGCTAGTGGCGACCAGTGACGGCGAATTTTTCCGCTTGGACCGAAATGTCTTGGCGACACTTAAAGCCAGGGCAGCCCAACAAGATGCGAAAAAAAACGGATCGGTTGAGCCAAACGAGACCAACAGCAAAGAAGACGTTGTGAAAAAATTGTTTGTTTCTGTAGGTCCAAACAAACGCGTTGGAATTCGTTCCAAAGATCTTGTGGCGGCTAATCCGGAGAACGGACGCATTGCCGTCTATCGACGCGGCAAACTAACCGTATTTGTCTCCGGTCCAGAAGGTGAATACGTCCAGCATGCGTCGCTCGAAATCGATGCGACGTTCGACAAGGACATGAGTTGCATTATGGAGTACAAGGGCAATACGATCGTCCTGGTCTTTGGCAACGGGAAAGTGATTTCCGTTGATGCGACAGCGCTAGAAGAGCTCAACGAGTATCAACCGGAATCCCGATCCGCCGTTGATACCATCGAGGGCTCGATGACTGGACGATTTTTTGCAGTTCGATATCGCAATGGCAACCTTTGGTTACTCGATACGGACCATCCAGAAACCATGAAAAAAGCCGATGTGACGGGGCAGGGAGAGATCTGTGCTTTTGGATTTGGTGCCGGTAATCGTTTGTGGGTCAGTGATAACACCGATCGAGCAACGGATTACGATTTGGCCACCGACGAAAGAGGAAACCGGCTAGCGCCGGGCGGTACCTGGTTGGAGAAATCTTTTCGATACGGGATCGCTCCGATCTATAAAGCATTCCCCAAACCGGGCGAGTTTTACAAAGTGGTCACGCATTTGTCTTCCTCAGGCAATACCGCTGACAACGATGATGTGGACCTTCGTCGCAATCCGTTTGAAACCGACAACCCCTGGCTGCCCTTAAGGAGCGGCCTGATTTTTATGGGGTTGATGATCTTTGTTGCTTGCGTCATCTTTCATTTCAAAGATTTTTAGCAAACGCCTGTTTTTGACCAAACGTGTCGATGCTATCGGACCGGTTGTGTCCCGAGGTTGGCTGATAACGATTCCATCAAAGGAAAGTTTCATTCAACTCAAGGATACAAAAATGGCCAAGTACTACCTTCAATCGGGTGACGTTCAATCCATTGTCAATGCTGCCGACGCGGAAGGCGCGGCATTGTGGTTGCTGAATCAAGTCGTTCGACGAACTGATCCGTTGGCGGATCCATATGAAGCAGCTGATGCAAGCGACGCATCGCTGGCAATGGCAGTGATTGCTGTCGATTCGATGGGCTCAGAAATTTGTGTTAGTGAAATTGGGTACGGTCGCGACGAGGCGGGCCGATTTCATACGGAGCTTATACTCTACCAGTGGCACAGTCTGGTAGCTGCGGTGCAATCATTGTTGGAGCAGATTTCTGAGTAAGTAAAAGCAGCAGGGGGATTGGATTTTTTTACGGTTGTTTTTCGCCCTTTGGGCGTGGCGGCCACGACGATTTGCATTCCTGTAACTTTCGTGTTGCTTTGGTTGCCGGATTGGTTCAGACTCTTGCCTGCTTGAGCAGCTTAGGTTTGACCCAGGTGATGCATGATTTTGCTGTACTGTTGGCTAGCATTAGCTTCGGTGACGGATTCGAATGAACCGTACGATACGTTGGTGATCTGTCCGGTCGATTTCCAAGAAACGCTAAAAACTTGGGTCGACTATCGTCGGAGACAAGGTTACCGGATTGCTATACAGCAACCATCTTCAACAGCAAATGGCTTACGCGAACAACTTAAAGCATTCGCCAGCAACTCGGATTTAAAGAATGTCGTGCTCGTCGGTGATGCCGCAGACGAAAATGTACCACGGCAAAATTTAGTTCCGACCGACTATGTCGCGGCAGAAGTAAACGTGAAATTCGGATCGGAACCCGAAATTGCCACCGACCATAATTATGCGGATCTCGATCAGGATGGCATCGTCGAGTTAAACATCGGCCGTATTCCAGTCGATTCAAAAGAGCAGTTGGCGAGATATATACGTCGGGTCATAGCCTACGAATCAAAAAAAAATTCCCAACAATGGCAGCGTCGTATTCGCTTTGTGGCTGGCGTAGGCGGTTTCGGAAAGTTCCTTGATCAGATGATCGAGCAAACGGTAAAGAGGATCATTACCGATTTGATACCATCGGCTTATGACGTGTCGATGATTTACGGAAGCTGGCGGAGTCCTTATTGTCCCGACCCCCGGCGATTTGCGCAAACGACCATTTCGGAATTTAACGAAGGCAGTTTGTTTTGGGTTTACATTGGCCACGGTACCCGCAAGCGGCTGGATCGGGTGAAACTGCCGGACCGTCAGTACGAAATTTTGAACGAACAAAATGTAGCGCGACTGGCTTGCGAATCGGGGTCACCGATCGCGATTTGCCTTTCGTGTTACACCGCAGCGATTGATGATGGCAAGGACGGTCTTGCCGAGCTAATGTTCAATCAATCCAAAGGGCCGATCGCGGTTGTCAGTAGTAGTCGCGTTTCGATGCCGTATGCGATGAGCGTGCTTTCGATTGAGTTTCTCGATGGTTACTTTCATGGCAAAGCGGATACGTTGGGGGAGTTGATTCAAACGAGCAAGCAAGCGTTGGTGCGATTCGATCCAAACAAATCGGAATATCATACGTTGATTCAATCCATCGGTAAGGCGTTTAGTCCGTTGCCCGAATTACTAAAAGATGAACGGCAAGAACATGTACATTTAATGCATTTGCTGGGCGATCCGTTGTTAAAGTTACATCGCCCCAATCCGCTGAAACTGACGGCTCCGAATTCCTGTTTTGCCGGACAAAGTATCAAAGTGTCGGGTACATCGAAACGAACTGGAGATCTTAAAATCGAACTGACCTATCGACGCGATCGTTTTCGAAAACGACCAGGGCGACGAAAATCATACGTTCCGACGCACCAATCATTTTTACAATACCAGGAAGCCTACCACCAAGCGCAAGATCTCGTTTGTCAAACGGTGGTCCATAAAATCGAGCGCGGTCCATTTACACTTCCTTTGGATATCCCGGAGGAATGTTCCGGAGCCTGTCACATTCGGGGCGAGCTGCAGGCGGATCAATTTTATGCTTTGGGTGCCATTGATATTGATGTGCGGTCCGACTGAATCGAGACTTTTTAAGAATCGCAGATTTGTCGTCAATTTCGGCTAGTGCAGTTTGCAAGACCCCGTCTAGTTCATAACCGCCAAAACGTCGGCCTCACTCATGATCAGTAGGATGTCTCCGTCGACTTCGATTTCGGTGCCAGCGTAGCTGTTGAACAAGACTCGATCCCCTTCGCCCAGTTGAGGCTTCGCGCGCGAGCCATCGTCAAGCAGCTTGCCGTGGCCAACCGATAGGACGCGACCTTGCTGAGGTTTTTCTTGAGCGCTATCGGGCAACACAATTCCACCGGCAGTTTTTTCTTCGGCTTCCATGCGCTTCACTACAATTTTGTCACCGAGAGGTTCAATTCTCATCATTTACCTGGTTACTAATGGGGTTGGGTCCAACCAATCAAAACAAGTTTCATCGAAATGACGGTTTTGACCGAATTCTTCGAATTGGGTATTGTTTCATGCGAAAATTGGGTATTCAAGGCTCAATTTATGTTTCCCAAGAGGAACCTCAATAATCTCCACGGAGCTACGAATTACTGTTTGAAAGTGCGCGAATTCGCGTTTGAATACAAGGTGGCTAACTTGTCCAACCGTTAAAACATACCAGAGTGAACTTTTGAACTCGAACCGAGTCATCGGTATGGGGAGAATGATTTTCATCCATGCTCGGGGTTGAATACCATTTCGTTCCGTTGTTGAAACTGTCTTTCGGGGTTCCGACTTAATCCAAGATTGCAGCGTATTTATGTCTATTAGTTTTTACTTGTCAGTTATTGCCGCGTTGCTAATTTCTCCAGTTGCGTTTGCTCAACCTGGCGATTCGGCATCGAAAACGGATCTGTTTTTTGATCAAGCCCATGGCGCGCTAGAAACGGCGCTCGGTCTATACGACAAACAACAAGAATTGCCAGACGAGGACGAACTTGCGTTTTACGACTATTTCAGTCGCACGAAAGAATCGCAGCAGAAACGCGTCGACTCCTATTTGGATGTCGCGGCCGAAGCGTTGGGAATTTCTCGTATCAATGATCGGCGTCAAAAAATTGCCGACTTGCGGAAGCTTATCGCAAGTTCTCGAAACCGTATTTCCGAGTTCAAGCGATATCGTATTTCTGCGCCAGAAACGACATACAATCCGTTGAGTGTTTCCAAAAAAGGATACGATGGCAAGATTGCCAAACAGGAGAAACGGATTGAACAGGCGGAAAAGGAAATCGCTCGCGAAAAACAAAACTTGGTCAAACAGCTTAACAACATCGGTATGTCGATTAGTGAAGAGAATGTTGACATCTTGCTCGAATCGATCACCGGCGACGAGTTTGTACGAATCTCGATTATTTTTGACAATGCGAAGAACTTTGCGGCTGACCTGGAACGTCTTACCGATGAATCGGGGGAGGATCTCGAAACGGCCAAGAAGTACTATGGCGTTTATCTCATGTTGCTTAACGCGGTGGACCGGTTGCAATTGAAATTCGTCGAGAAGGTAGACAAAGAATATTACCCACAACTAGACAAATTTGTTGAGCAAGCCAAAAGTAATATTCTGGAGGCGCGAGAAGCAATTAAGAAGGGGGCGGACCGGGAGCAACTTAAGAACAACATCTATAGCAATGAATTGACGATTCAGGCGGCATCTTTTTACAAGACCAGTCTGAACCAGCAAAAGTATGAAATGAAAAAAGCCAACGAAAAGATTAAAAAAAACATTTTGACAGCGACCAACACATATAAAACGGCTTCTTTAAGCAAAGATATCGCATCGTTAATTTCTGTCTCTCGACGCGCCTTCGATTCGATTACGGGATTGTCTGTGCCGGATCTCCGTCCATTTGAAAATACAAAGCTAAAAGCCGAATTCAGCCGGTTAGCACGAGAGATCCAAGGCAGTCGTTAAAGGGCATACCGGGCTGACCCAATTCGTAACTGCAAAATTGGCGCTGTAGCGCCTGCATTTTGATTCCAGTGAACTGGCCAACAATGGAAGCGAGATTTCCACCCAGTCTATTGTCACGGCTAGGTTTGGCTCGAACAATTCCTACGACACTTACTTTGAATCGAGATTTCGCTATGCAGTTTATCAATACGCCGGGGAATGATCCACGAAACCCTGAATTACCCAAGGGAGTTGAATCGGATGCGCCTTTGTTGGATGCTTATTCTCAGGCGGTGATTGGCGTGGTTCAAAAAACATCGCCAGCTGTGATTCATGTTTCGGGCCGAGATCAGAAGAGCTCGGGCTCTGGTTTTTTGATCTCTGATGATGGGTTGGCAGTGACGAACTATCATGTGGCCAGTCATCATGTTGAGCTTGTTTCGCGGACGTCCGATGGCGATCGCATTGCAACCGAATTGTTGGGTGCGGATCCGGCCAATGACATCGCCTTGCTAAAATTAAACGCTTCCGACTTACCGAGTTGCGAGCTAGGCGATTCAGCAAAATTGCAAGTCGGACAACTAGTTGTCGCGATTGGAAGTCCGCTCGGTCTTCAATCAACGGTCTCATCTGGAATTGTCAGTGCGACCGGTCGCAGTATGAGAGGTGAAGACGGTCGATTGATCGACAATGTGGTTCAACATTCAGCGCCGATTAACCCGGGCAATTCGGGTGGCCCTTTGGTGGATTCAACAGGTAAAATTATTGGTGTCAATACAGCGATCATCGCGATGGCGCAAGGACTCTGTTTTGCGGTTTCCAGCAACACTGTCCAATGGGTCGTTGATGAGTTGAAGGAGCACGGTACGATAAGACGCCGGCAGTTGGGCATCGCGGCAACGACCGTCAGAATTCATCGCGACGACGTCATACAATTTGATTTGTTGTCGAATACGGCCGTCGAGGTCGTCGAAATTGAAGATCAAAGTTTGGCCTCTCGAAATGGGATACAGCCCGGTGATTTGATCGTCGAGATCAACGATCGCATCGTCAGCGATGTGGATGATGTGCACCGCTTGTTATCGAATATTCCAAGCCAAACCGTGTTGACGATTGCTGTCATTCGAAATCAACGAAAACGAATCATAAAAATTCAGTGAGTCCCCCAAGATTTTCGAAACTGTCGGCATTGCTTGAGCAATCTCACTTCGGGAGCCATCGTTTCAGGGGAAAATCCAGCCGTAATCCGATGGTGCGAGTGCGTTGACCAAGTGCGAGTAACAAGTCCAGAATTAAAGTTTGCACTTTTGATCGGTTGTAGTAAAACTGTATTTGAAATACAGCCTTGTCCACACTGTATCCTGCCGATGATTACGATTTGTCATGTCGAAACCGGTAAGCCCATGCTGCGCTGTAAGCGCGCCAAATTGGGGCCTTTTACATTAGATGGCAAGGATCTCAAGGGCGCCGATTTTTCTGGTCAAAACTTAGCGGGCTCGACGTTAACCAGTTGTAATCTCTCGGGCGCTAATTTTTCACGCGCGAATATGGAAGAAGTACGTATTCGAAATTGTATCTTCCGCAAGTGTTCGTTTACGGAGGCATCTTTAGTAAAAGCAAATGTTGCTGATAGCATATTCGACGAAAGTGTATTGCGCAAAGTTCGGATGGAACGAAGTACGATGATCCGCGTGAAGATGCAGTATTGTAATTTTTGGGATGCTTATTGTACGGCAGCTGATTTGAGTTTCAGTGACTTGTCGCATAGTGATTTTCGGTTTGCCAACTTAACAGCTGTGAATTTTTGTGATTGTGATTTGTCGCATTGCAAATTTACTGAGGCGGACTTGCGGCAAGCAAGGATGACACATGCCAACATTGTGTTTGCCGATTTTACGCATGCCAAAATGAAGGGTTCGATTGGAGTTAACGGAGAGCCATGGGGATTCACGGCACGAAAAGAAAAGCCAAAAACTAAATCAGGCTGGTTTTGGAATCGCCGTTAATCCGTATTGTTAAAGTCTTGTTAAATTCTGACTTCAGCCGGCATAGCGAATTCGCATTGGATACCATAACGGATCGGTTTCGTTTCGTTTGCGTTCAACGAGACAATTGTGTTACGGCGTTAAGACAGCCGGAAAAATACTGGGACCATTTTACAGGCGACGTGTCATCACTAATCGTTTCAATTCCATATGTTTGACGAGAGCCAGATTCACTTCAATTCGGCGATTGGTTCGCTGCCTTGCTCTCAATTTGCAGTCCGCCTAGACACTTTGATCGTGTCGGTTTCTGAGCACATTGAAGCCCATCACGATCTACCGGGTGTGTTGTTGTTGGAAGAGGGGCGACCAGTTGCTTTGTATTCACGTGACCGGTTTTTGGAACTGGTCGGTGGACGGTTTGGATTCGCGCTTTATGAACGGCGCGCGATGCGAGAAATTCGCGACAGGGGAACTTTGCCTTGGGTTGTGTCATCTGATGATCCGATTCGTTCGATTGCTGATCGGGCGAGTCGGCGGGACATGGAAAGCGTTTTCGATCCGATCGTTGTGGATTTTGGCGAGATCGGATTCTTTCTCGTGAGCGCGAATAACTTGTTTTTGGCGCAATCTGCATTGTTGGCCAAGGCCAACGAAGAAGTGATGAAACAAAAGGAAGCGGCTGACGCAGCTAACGAGGCCAAAAGCCAATTCCTAGCCAACATGAGTCACGAGATACGTACACCCATGAATGGGATTTTGGGTTTGACGGATTTGTTGTTGGAAACCGGATTGACTCCGACTCAAGAAGACTATTTGCGAATGGTCAAGAGTTCGGCCGATTGGCTGATTACAGTAATCAATGATGTCTTGGACTTTTCCAAGATCGAGGCCAATATGTTGTCGCTGGAGGTGATTGAGTTTGATTTCCACCAATTTCTTGACGAGACTATGAAACCGCTCCAGTTCCGGGCTAGCGAAAAGGGGCTGGAGTTGAGATGGCGAGTGGATACAGCGATTCCGCGAACCGTGGCCGGGGATCCGGTGCGCATTCGTCAAATGCTGATCAATTTGGTTGGAAACGGAATTAAGTTCACCCAGCAAGGGCATGTAACCGTTACCGCATCATCCGAATTTCAAACTGCCGATGTATTAACATTGCGTTTAACGGTTCAAGATTCAGGCGTTGGAATTCCACCGGATCGCATCGACAAGGTTTTTGGCGCGTTCGAGCAAGCGGATGGAACAACAACTCGAGAATTTGGTGGGACAGGACTTGGGTTATCGATTTGTAAGCGGCTTGCCGAATTGATGAATGGCAAAGTATGGGCCGAAAGCGTGTTGGGGAGCGGATCAAGTTTCCACGTGCAAGTGCAATTAAAGATTGCCGAAACGTCGACACAAACAACTCGAATTGACACTCCGGCCACCGAAACGGCCACGGTCGGAATTCCAACGCTAAAAATTCTGTTGGCCGAAGACAATTTGGTCAACCAAAAGTTAGCTCAAGCGCTGTTGGCCAAGAACGGGCACATGGTTTTAACGGTTTCCGATGGACAGCAAGCGGTTGCAGCGGCATTGAAACAAGAATTCGATGTCATTTTGATGGACGTTCAAATGCCTATCATGGACGGCATGGAAGCAACTGCAGCCATTCGAAGTCGATGGGTTAAAAGCAAAACCATTCCAATTATCGCGATGACGGCTCATGCGATGCAAGGCGACCGCGAAAAGTGTTTGAATGCCGGGATGGATGGCTACGTGGCCAAGCCGATGAAAGCGAGCGAACTGTACGAAGAGATCGCTCGGGTTTGGCAGCATGATCAAACGGCAGGACCTGGCAAGCCAGCGTTTGCGAGTAAGCCCCTGCAAGGAACGGTCGATTGGACGAAGTCTCTGGAAACCACTGGCGGAGACGAATCGATTCTGTTGGACATCGCCGAAGAGTTTATTGGCGATTCTTCGCGATTGGTTGAACAGATATTCGACGCAGTTAAGAATGCGGACATTCCTCGATTGAAAATTTCATCACATTCTTTGAAGAGCTCGTTCGGCTATTTCGGCGTACACTCAGGTGCTGCCGTTTGTCAGTCTATTGAACAAATCGCTACAGGAGATTCTGCAGCAATCGATGCCGCGGTTTTGGCGGAGCTAAAAAGCATTTGTGACGCGACGTGCGAGGAGTTGTTGTGCTATATTGGGCAAAACCAAAGAGTGTCTGGCTGAACGACGCCTGATATTTTCGTTTTTTCTTGTTCGTATTTTTTTTCGCGCGCCGAGATTGAGCCAGCAAGTGTCGGTTTACATCTATCAGTCTCGTAGTGGCCATTGGCCAAAATAAAAATGGCGGAAGTGTACTTTCCGCCATGAGAGAGAGAGAATGACGAGTTGCAAGCAACTTGCCACCCGTTGTCCGTTGCCCATGAATTAACTACTCAAGATGTCGATAAATGGTCCAACGTCCAGCAAGTTGACAGCGCCATCGCAATTAATGTCCGCTTCGAACGACATTAAATTGTTCGTAATGGCATCCACAAAAGGCGACACGTCCAACAGATTGACGATGCCATCCTGATTCACATCGCCCAGAGGAAATGGACCGTACTTGATGAACAAGGCTTGGTCGCTGCCGTTGGGACCGATCGTCGCGGAGAATACGCCGGTGAACGCATTCTGGAATCCCGATGTGTCGATCGAGACGTCGCCAGGAGAAAATCCTTCAATTTGATCGGCCGTGGCGACCATGAAACTGAAATTGCCATTGGCGTCGAAGTCGGCCAGTGCCGCCGGGTCGCCGTTGGTGTCGATCGAATTTAACTCAATCGTCAATACAGCATCGCTTAAATCTAAGATGTCATTGACAATGATAAGGTCGGAGTCGGTTCCAGGTGTGGCGTTTGCCGAACGGACTTCGAACTCAACCGTGGTATCGTTTAAAAGGTTTGTGATGTTGTTGAACGTCAGCGTACCGACCGAAGCGCCCGCTGCCAATGTGACATTGTCAAGCGTTGCGTCCACAGCGACCGAGCCAATGCCACTTAGTTTGTTGCCCTGAATCGTGACTGGAGCAAATCCGTCAATCCGCGAATTGGGATGACCCGTCAGAATAATTTCTCCATTGCCGGAAATGGTGGCTCCATCGGCCTGGATTTCGATGCCAGTGAAGTTGCCTTGTGAGACCGACGTAATCATGCCATTGTTGATGATTGAGCCTGTGATGCCGAAGTCGCTATTGTTATTGATGGTCACATCAGCCGCGATTGTCAAATCAGAAACGAATACATTCTGACTGCCCGGTACGTCGACCGATCCCGAGCCGACTGATTGAATAATACCGCCGTCAACGGTGGCATTGGCATCCAATCGAACTTCTGATCCATCAAGTGCTTCGATGGTTCCATTTGCATTGTCGAAAACTCCCCCACCGAATCCATCAATTCTCAAGATCCCGCCAGAAACGGCTTGCATCGTGCCGTTGTTGATGAAACCGTCAGTACTTGGATCGACGTTTAGAACTTCATTGGCAATGTTAGCGATGATCGAACTATCGGTTCCTAACGTAAAGGACATCGTATTTCCACCAATATTGCCTCGCCCTTCAATGGTTTGGTCGGCAATGATTAAGGTCGGGTTGGAAGTGCCATCAATACGTGCGTTGATGTTGTCTGCGAGAACCACGGTTCCCCCGCCCGATAGCGTTGCGCCATCAGCTTGAACTTCCAGCCCTGTTTGATTGCCAGCGGAAACAGCTTCGATTGTTCCCATGTTGTTGATCGTTCCAGTGATACCAAAGTCACTGTTGTTTCCAATCGAAATGTCCGCATCGAGGGTGACATCCGTTAGAAATACGTTTTGACTGCCAGGGACGACCACGTTGCCGGTCCCCATTGTAATGATTTGCCCACCATTAATGATTGCGTTGGCATCAATGAGTAATGTTGAATTTTCCAAGGCACGCATTGTTCCATTGGTGTTGTCAAACTCGCCGCCACCAAAGCCGTCGATCCGCAGAATGCCACCGTTTGACGCTTGCATGATTCCGTCGTTAATCATCCCAAAAGAGTTTGGATCGACATTTAACAACTCGTCCAATACGTTCGCATCGATAGTACCCATGGACGAAAGATCAATCGAAATCGTATTGCCGCCGATGTTACCTCGGCCCTCAATCGTCTGGTCTTCGATGTTTAACGCGGCACTGCTGACACCATCGATGCGGGCGTTGGCATTGTCGGCCAGTACAATTGTTCCGCCACCGGTTAACGTCGCTCCATCGGCTTGGACTTCCAATCCGGTTTGGTTTCCAGCAGAACTGGAAGTGATCGTGCCGACGTTGTTGATGTTGCCTGTGACGCCAAAATCACTGTTGTTTGCAATTAGAACATCGGCATCCAAAGTTAGATCGGCAAGGAACACATTCTGGCTGCCCGGAATGAATACGGAACCGGTGCCTGTTGAACGTATGACGCCGCCGTCAACGACCATGTTGGGGCCTAGCACAACCGTGGAGTCGGCAAGCGCCTCGATTGTTCCATCGACATTGTCGAAAGCTCCACCACCAAAACCATCCAGTCGCAGGAAACCACCGTCGGTGGCTTGCATGGTACCGCGATTCGCGAAACCATCGACGTTTGGATCGACGTTCAATGTCAAACCGACGTGATTGGCAATGATCGTTCCATTGGTTTGGTTTAAAAAACCCGCTGTGTTTCCGCCAATGTTTCCGTTGCCTTGGATGGTCTGATCAACGATTGTCAGAAACGCAGTATTGACGCCATCCAGACGGCTGTTCCCTGATGCGCCTGCCAACGTTACCGTGCCGCCGCCTGTCAGTTCTACAGGGCCATCAATTTCAAGCGAAGTAAAATTTCCCGCGGTTGTCAAATCGATCGTACCCATATTTATGGCAGTGCCAGCGATTTGAAAGTCACTGTTGTTACCGACGGTGACCCCGCCTAGATTCATCAATGTCGTTGTCGCCGTGCCTCCAAAATTCAAGTTCAAGCTGTTGCCAATGTTGAGAACGCCATCCGCATCGACCGTTAATGAATTGAGGTCCACACTAATGTTAAGCGTTGTTGGCGACGGCGCACCGATAATGACGTCGTCAGTGATCCCGGTTGGGACGACTCCGGTATCCCAGTTGTCAATAATTGACCAATTTGTCGAGGTGCCCATTCCGGTCCAAGTCGTCTGCCCCAAGGCGGCGACCGGAATTCCGGCGACGATGACTAAAGCCAGCCAGGCCCGTCCGAGTTTCGAAAAGTAATTCCAGATCATCTAAGTCTTCCCCATAAAATTCGCAAAAACGTGTGTATTCAACGCGTCTACGATTGGTTGAGCGAAACCTGCCCAATCTGATTTAAAAAAAATGAAAAATTTCGAATTGAGTATCGGAACCATTTTTTTTGTGGAAAATTGCAAAAAGTGGTTCAAGCTGGAATCAGATCAGGACTTTTAGTAGCAATACACCAACAGGGAACCTCTGCGGTGCCACCAGAGACGCGGGCCAGTTTATTAATACGGATTCGGGATCCAGCGGACTCCGATTCTTGGACCCAGTTTGGTGAAGTTTACGCGCCCGTCGTGTTTCGGTTTTTGACCCGTCGTGGTTTACAAGAAGCGGACGCTGGCGATGTGACTCAAAACGTTTTGTTGGAGGTTGCCAAAAGTATTCAAAAATTCGAGTACCAGCCGGAACAAGGCAAGTTTCGCAATTGGTTGGCGACCTTAGCGCGACGGCAGTTGAATCGATTTTGGAGCAAAAAATCGGTTCCGACGCTTGAGCCCGAAGAAATGGGAATCAACCAACAAAGCGACGCCGAATGGGTTGATGCTTGGCAAAGCGAACTGTTGCGATCGGCTATGGAACGCGTCCAAAAATCGGTAAACACCACGACCTGGAAAGCGTTTGAAATGACCTGGATACAGAATGAACCCTCGTCAGCTGTCAGCCAGAAATTGGATATGGCGATCGACTTGGTTTACAGCGCCAAGGCTCGGGTTTTGAAGAGAATTGAAGACGAAGTCCGGATGCTTGGAGATGATTGTGGATGGATCAGCGCCGATTGATCGCGACGTTTGCCCGAACGATGAAATTCTGAAAGCGGTTCTCAACTTGCAAAGTGATGATTCGCTGTCGGTCCAAGTTCGCGAGCACCTTGCCCAATGCCAATCCTGTCAACGAAGATTGGACCAGTTGACCAGTTCGCCCGATTTAAAGGCGGTACATCGGCAAAGTCATCGTGGTTGGGGAGAGTCAGCGCGCAAGTTGGTCTCCCATATTGCAAAAGAGTTTTCCAATAAACTTATCGCCGGGCAACGCGACGCGATTCAGTTTACCGAAACCCAGCAGATCGCGGCGGACACGGAGGTTTCTCAAGACGGCCTGGACGCCAATCGCTTAGACGAAGTCGAATTTGAGGACTTGCCCAAGACGATTGGTCGATATTCGGTGCTGAAGGAGCTGGGGCGTGGTGGTTCGGGTGTCGTTTATCTTGCGTTTGATCCTGAGATCAATCGCAAGATCGCGGTCAAACGGATTCACAGCACCAGCGGTAGCCAAAAAAGCCGTTTGATTCGCGAAGCCAAGGCGGCAGCCAAATTACAAATTGACCAAGTCGTTCGCGTGTACTCAATTGAGTCGGACGATGACGGCAATCCATTTATCACAATGGAGTTTGTTGAGGGCCAGACTTTGTCCGCTGAAATCCAACAGTTTCGCTATTTGCCGACCGATCGCGCCGTTATGATTTGTATCGAAATGGCCACTGCCGTTCAATCGGCTCATGATCGCGGAATGCTGCATCGAGATATCAAACCGGGCAACATCTTGATGGACCATGAAGGGCGCGCCAAGCTGGCGGATTTTGGATTGGCGCAGTTGGGAGAATCCGTTCCGCAGTTGACCAAGACGGGAGTCTTATTGGGAACGCCGGCTTATATGAGTCCCGAACAGGCCGTTGGCGCCGAGTTGGACGCCCGCAGCGACGTATACAGTTTGGGTTGTGTGCTGTACGAATGTTTGACCGGCTCGATGCCATTTTACGGTACGACTCACCAAGTCTTGAAACAGATCGCCGAAGAACAGCCGGTATCGATGTTAAAACTGAACGAGAATATTCCTCGAGAGTTGCATTTGATTTGCCGCATGGCGATGGCCAAACGGCCAGAGAACCGATACGTATCGGCCGATGCATTTCGTCAGGACTTGATTGCCGCGACAAATGGTGATGCGATTGTCGCCAAACCGGAAACCGCGATGCAGACGGCAAGTCGCTGGTACCGGAAAAATGAAACGATTGCCTGGTTGTCGGGAATGGTCGCCACGCTACTAATAGCAACGACAATTGTATCTTTGGTATCGGCACGGCAAATTTCGAAAGAAAGTCAGAAGGCGATTCTGGCGTCGCAGGAATCGAAACGCATGGCATTGGAGGCCGATAAGCAGCGTGCGTTGGCAGTTGAAACTTTGAACGAGCTGGTTTTCGATATTCAAAACAAGTTAAAAGGAAAACCGGGAACGATTCAAGTGAAGCAGGCGATTTTGGAAACGGCACTTGAGGGTTTGAGAAAAGTCGTCGCCGATGGAGATTCCTTATTTGCGATCGATCATGCCAACTGTACCGCCTACTTGCGCATGGCGGATATTGAATTGGCTCGGGGAAACAACGACGCTTCAAAAGACTATTATCAAAAAGCGATACAGACCGCCCGGGAAATCAACGAGAGATATCCGAATGAAATTCAGGGAAAGATCGATCTAGCAACGGCGCTGTTGGGTTTGACCGATGCGAAAGTCACTGGATTCGAGCTTGAAGATGCCCTTCGAGACTACCAACAAGTACTACAGCTGCGGGAATCGATTGCGGAACTGGAACCAACGGCCGAGAATAGGTTTGATCATGGAAGAATTTTAGGTCGCATCGGTTCGGTCTTGTCCAGCCTAGGCCGTCATTTCGAGGCCATCGATTATTATGAAAAATCCGTTCAGTTAATGGCACCATTTCAAAGCGAGATCAACAACGATCCCATTTTTGCGCGCTCGTTCGCGATCGCGAATTCCGGCTTGGCCAATCAACTGGTGCTGGTAAATCAAATCGATCGCGCCCAAAAGCATCTAGACATACTGATCGAAATCAGTGAACGTCTGTTGAAGCTGGATCCGTACAACGGCGAGTATTTGCTGGACGCAGCGGTTGCGCTGGGTCAAATGACTCAGATTCATGTGCAAAGACACGAATGGGAAGAAGCCAACCAATCTGCGATCGATACGCGAAAAATGCATGAAAGGATTGTTGAGCTTAATCCTGAGAACTCTTGGTCGCGTTCCAACCTGGGTCTTTCCTGGAGCACCGAAGCGTTGACGTTATTGGCTTTGAATGATCTGCAGCAGGCTGAAACGGCTTGGGAAAATGACATTCGTATCCAAGAAGAAGTTCTCGTCGGCAATCCGGAAAATCCACGATTTTTGTTGCCGGCCGCAGAAGCCGCCGTCTATCTGGCGGGAATCGGGATGCGGCGCGGCCGTTTGGAAATTGCTTTGAAACATGCGCAGAAAGCAAAATCGTTGTTGGCGCAAATTCCCACAGCCATGGCTGCTTCGAATCAGATGGTACAACGAGCCATTGCCATTAGTACGATTCTCCCGAAAACCATCGAACTAGCAAATGATCATCTTGATCGACAGCAAGATTTGCCATTGGATACAGATGTCCAGAAGTACGCCGGTGCTTTGATCGCATACCAAAAAGCCGCGACCGGAGAATTTGATGATTCGTTGACGATGGCAGACTCGATCGCGATGGACAGTTTTGATGATCCATTGGTAGGGGAATACTCGAATTTTCTGTTGGCAGCGGCGTACTCGAAATTGCTGCGGTTGGCCAAAGAAGATGATTCAAAACTAGAAAGACGAAACGACTTGGTTTCGAAAACAGTCGCAAACCTGGATCGCTTTATCACAACACCGGCATATTTTCAGCTGGTCATGGCGGATCCAGATTTTGAACCGATCCGGATGGAGGATGCTTTTATGTCGGAAGTCTCGCGATGGCAGACGCCAAACTAACAGAATCCTCAAAACGCAACGGTCGTCATGCATTGACTTGAAGACAAAGCAAAGAATTCCCTATTTTGTCGCCCGGTCGTGATAGCCCTTGTTTTCCCAGTTGAATTGTTGATCATCTAAATCGATAACAATTCTGGGTTTTAAGATGACGAATTTTCCACCGACGGTAGACGAGTTGCTCAAAGAGTTTGATGAGCTTGAGGATTGGGACGAGCGCTACGATTTGATTATTGATTTGGGCCGCGAATTGCCGTCGTTGCCGGAGTCTCTGCAAACCGATGACAATATCGTTCAAGGTTGTATGAGTTTGGTCTGGCTGAAGACAGAAGTCGTCGATTCAGCAAGTAAAGTGATCCAAATTCAGGCGGATAGTGATTCCATTATTGTGAAGGGTTTGATTGTCATCTTGCTGGCCCATTACAACGGCAAAACTGCCGGAGCAATTTTGAGTTCCGACGCGATCGAACTGTTCGAAAAGTTAGGATTGAATCAGCACCTTAGTCCGCAGCGCCGCAACGGACTGTACTCGATGGTCAAGCGGTTGAAACAGCTGGCTGAAGAAGTGCATGCGGATTAGATCCACACACCTGCCTTATGACATTCTATTGCAAGTGTTGTTGTTGCCGGCGCATACCGTGCTGGTTCTCAATGCGCGACCTCAAAACCGGCGTGTCGTGCTGATAATGTGATGAATTCGTAAAAAACTCGCTGGAGGTTTGCGTTGCTGCGTCGCTACAGCTAGACGGTTTGTTTTTACGGCCAAAAACTCCATTGACTTGACCGGATGAAATTTATCACACTACCGCGAATTTTTTCTACTCATTGGGATTTGTCATGGCGATTGCGGGTCGTTTTCCGGTTAGTTTGGCTGGGTTTTCTTTGGTGCTGATTTCGTTATTGGGTTGTTCTCCGCCGGAGCAGGCACGGGTGGAATCGAAGGACAGCGATTCCCAGCTGGCTGTGCAAACGGAACCGGTGACTATAGGGCAAGAATTGGCGGTCGGGTCAGACGTTGCGGATCTCGAATTTGCGCCGATGGAAACTGAAGAACTCGCATCGGAAGAATTTGCAATCGAGGCTGCGGCCGCTGTATCATCGAGTGATCTTCAGCCTTTGGAGATGAAGGCGGCGCCTCGCATGGCACATATCGCACGATCAGCGCCAGCTGCCGGTCCCAAGATTGCATTGAAAAGTTCTGAGTTTGAAAGCCACTCACCAAATCAACGGATGGCAGTCATGGCTCCCGCGGAAGTCGAAACCGATCTACCGCCTTCGCAAACGACCTTGACCGTTTTCTATGCCACTGACCGAAAATCGAAGTTTGGCATCGCAGCTGGCGAATGGCTGGATACTCACATGTGGGCATTGGTCGCGTTGGCCGTTTATTTGATTACATTTGGAGCCGTGTTTTTTTCGAAGAAAAAAGCGTTTTACGGATCCGTTGCATTTGCAGCTCTCGTTGTTTTTCTGGTGTTCGGGCAATCGGCGACGGTGGCATGGCAGAAGCAAAAACGATTGGCTGCTCACGGTGATGCTTCATACTTAGCTGAGATGCGACCCATTTCATCGCATGGACCGCTGGATTATGGGACCTGCAAAGTAACGATTCCGCCAAATCACAAAATTGGTCACCTCGATAGTCCTTCATTGTTCAAGCTGGAGTTCAAGGAAGATCCTGAAAAACACGTCATGCTTCATCGAGTCATTCGTGAAGACAAACAGGTGTTTTACGATCAGTTGAACGATGCAATTGGAGAAGCCGAACGTGACCAAGCGCTGGTGTTTGTGCATGGATACAACGTGAGTTTTGAGAATGCCGTCAAACGGACAGCACAAATTGTTCATGATTTGAAGTTTGACGGTGCACCGATTTGTTATTCGTGGACGTCGCACGGTGCACTGGCAGACTACACCAAAGACATGGCCAACGCGGATGCGACGGTAGTGGCACTACAGACATTCTTAGAGGATACTGTTCGCGAGACCGGAAGCACCACCCTTCATCTTGTGGCGCATAGCATGGGCAACCGCGCATTGTTGCAAGCGTTAGATCGCATTGCTGTGGGTTCGACACGTGGTGACAACAAGATGTTTGGCCAATTGGTAATGGCTGCACCAGATGTCAGCGTCAATGATTTTCGCAGTCGCTACGTTCCGTCTGCTAAAAAGCTGGCCCAGAGCGTTACTTTGTACGCATCGTCTCGCGATCGCGCCCTATTGGCGTCTACTGAAATCCACGGTCACAATCGAGCCGGTTTGGCGGGCGAGAACTTGGTCGTGATGGAGGGGTTGGACACCATTGACGTATCGGAAATCGATACCAGCTTGATCGGGCATTCGTACTATGGGGATCATCCGGAATTGATAAGGGATTTGCGCGCGTTGGTCGAGTTGTCCCAGCCAGCGTCAAAACGTTCGTGGCTGACGCGTATGATTCACCCTGATAGATTCGATTACTTCCGTTTTGCGGATCACGAAAATACGGCTTCGGACAGCGATTTCCAGACGCTTCGTTGAAAGTCCAGCGTTCGTTTCTCAGTCGTCTGAATTGTCGGTAGCGGCTAGGGCGGCGGCTAGATTCTCGCCGACCGAAGCGATGCGTTTGCGGTCGGAGACGACGACTCCACCGGGAGGTTCTACCGTCACGGCAAAGAACTTTCCTTTCGCCAATATCTTTGGATCAATCGCAACAATCGCATTTTCATCGGTGACGTCAAAAACACCTCCGTCCACCGGATATTTTTGAGCGGCGTCTTTGAAAATCCATAACTGATACTGGTTTTTCTTGGGGTCGTTTTCGGATAGGCCCTTAAATTGCATGTAGCCTTCCTGCCGTGCATCGCTCCAAACCAATCGGCTGTCGGTTATTTTTACGCCGGCGATATCTGGCCCCGGTAACAATGGAACATCCATCAAGTCGGTTGGGCTGGATGCCAAGAATTTTTCCATCGCGACACGAGTTGAAGGCGTTGTTACTGCCAACGAGTTTATCGAATTCAGAAACAATAAAATACAGGCAGCGGTAGAGACAATCGCCATAACCATCCAACCGTTGATACCCGAATCGGTCGATTTTGATCGTGGTGACAAAATCCGTTCGTCAGTGACCTGGTTAGTGTCCGTTGAGCTGGTCTGCGACTCAAAAAACTTACCTGCCTCAACCAGAACACAATCTTTCAAGTGATTTGGAATCGTCTCGGTATCGTTCTGGAAACACGCCAAGTCTGCGGCAGCAACGGCCAGCTCGATGCGCTCCATCTCGTGCTTAAGCTCGTCGTCACTCACGTTGTGTTCGCTGATCAAGTGATCGAGCTGTTGTTGTTCCTGTAAATTCAAACCCGAAAGAGATTTCTGGATCATCAATTCGGCCATTTGTTGAGTTGGAGAGTGCGTCATTGGCCAGCTTCCTCTCCAAAATCCAGCAAAGAAGTCAGTTGCCCCGCGTCAAACAGAGCGCTCCGGAGTTTCATCAGTCCGCGTCGAATGTGGGTTTTGACAGTCCCCAATGAAATTCCGGTGAGCTCGGCAATTTTTGAATGTGACAAACCATCGTAAACCGAGAGCCGAATAACTTTTTGTTGATCGTCAGGTAAGTCCGAAAGTAGTTGGGCTGCTTTGGCCGCTTCGTCGTCAATTTCGGCCTGCTCCAAACCAGATCTCTCTCGGGATCCGAGCAATTCAAAATCAATCTGGCCGGATGAAGGCCACGACTTCCGTCGGCTGATATCAATCAATCGTCGTCTAGCGATCATCGCAATAAATGTCTTCTCGGACGCAATCTCGGCGTTAAAGCGATCGGCATTCTTCCAAAGTTGAACAAAAATGTCTTGAACCGCATCTTCGGCAGCTTGTTCGTCCGGCGAAAATCTTCTCGCCAGTGACCAAACCAACCCGCCGTAGCGATTCAGACAATCCGCAACCGCAGTCGGCTCACCATTGGCAATTCTGGGAAGAGTATTTTCTTCAACGACAGACAACGATGACGATCCTTTGAATGCAGTGTTCGATTTCGATGAATGAGGCAGGCGAAATTCCGCCTGCCCGATTGCTGTAACCATTTGATTATTTACCAGCCGAGTCTTTGCTGCCAGATCCATCGGCTTTTGGCATGATAACCGTATCGATCACATGAATCACGCCGTTTTTGCAAGCGATGTCTGTTTTCAAGACCTTAGCGCCATTGACCATCACAGTGTCGCCCTTGACTTCGATCTTGACCTCTTGGCCTTGAACCGTTTTTGCCTTGGATAACTTAACCACGTCAGCAGCCATTACTTTTCCAGAAACCACATGAAATTTCAGAATCGACTGAAGTTTCGATTTGTTTTCCGGTTTCAACAGGTCTTTCAACGCAGATTCTGGAACTTTCTTGAATGCTTCGTCGGTTGGGGCAAAAACGGTGAATGGGCCGTCGCCTTTCAACGTATCGACCAAGCCAGCTGCTTTAACCGCTGCGACGAGAGTCTTGAATTTTTCCGCACCCACCGCTGTATCGACAATGTCTTTGGAAGAGGACTGGGCAAAAGCGCTTGTTGAAACGACAGCTGCGACGAGCAGAAATGCGAAATACTTTACTAAATTTTTCATTCTCAATTCCTGTAAATCAAAGGGAACTTGTTTGTAGATTGTGTTACGCGTTGACCTTCGGTTTGGATTCGAGAAAGTCCTCAAAAAAGTAAATTCCGTGTCTTGTCGAAATTTGCTCATTGATCCGCATGTCGACAGTTATTGTTATCCAAATAAACTTCAAATTTTGGTTTTTTTCGGTTAACCGCGCGCCCAACATCAAATTGGTTGTCGCTCCGACTAATGGACGCTTAAGTTGAATGCGTCTTTGACGCTCAAATTGAAGTTAAAATTCTAAACAATGTCCGAGCAAATTCCCGACAATGCGCCCTCGTTACCGTCAAATATTGACGAAGCGATTCACCACTGCATTTTGGCTTTGGAATCTGACGATGAACCTGCGATTCAAGACTTGATGCAACGGTGCCCACAATGGAGAGAGGAACTAGAGGACTTTCTGGCCAACTGGGGAGGGATGGAACAGATTGCCGAACAAGTTGGAAGTGGCGTTGAAAGCGTCGCTGAAAACGAAAGCGGCATTCAAGTCGGTGACTACCAACTGATCGAGCAGATTGGGTCAGGGGGCATGGGTGTCATTTATAAGGCCCATCAACTCAGCCTGGATCGCATGGTCGCGTTAAAAATGATTAACCGCGACCAAACAGATCGCGACCGTTTTCAAGTTGAAGCGGAAGCCATTGCCGCGCTAACCCACTCCAATATTGTCCAAGTCTACGAGATTGGTGAGCATGCGGGGCGCATGTTTTTCTCGATGCAGCTAATCGAAGGTTGCAACTTAAAAGAATACCGCAAGCAGACAACCGTGCGGCCTGAGGACGCTGCGGCGATCACTAAGCGAGTTGCGATGGCCGTGCATTACGCGCATCAGCGGGGAATTTTGCATCGCGACTTGAAACCGGCCAATGTGTTGATGGACGTTGACGGCGAACCTCATATTACGGATTTTGGATTGGCCAAGCAGATGGGACGCGATCACGACCTGACCGTTTCAGGGGCAATTATTGGCACGCCGGCTTACATGGCGCCCGAACAGGCAGCCGGCCAGGCCAAGAATTTGACGGTTGCGACTGATGTTTATGGTCTGGGTGCGATCCTGTACGCCTTAATCACCGGGCAAGCCCCATTTACCGGCGAGTCCAGTCTAGAAATCATTCGCAAAGTTGTTGATCAACCGCCAAGTTCGCCGCGTATTCACAACAGCGATGTTGGTCGCGATTTAGAAACGATATGTTTGAAGTGTTTGGAAAAAGCGCCGGAACTACGATATGCTTCCGCGGCTGAATTGGCGGATGACCTTGAGTTGTTTCTTTCGGGCCAACCGGTTAACGCGCGACCGGTGCCGCAACTGGAGCGTGTTTGGCGGTGGTGTCTGCGCAATCCGATCGTTAGCGTTTTGATGTTAGCGGTGGTGGCTTTACTGATTTCGACGACCGTAACGGCCATTTTTTTGGCTGCTAGTGAACGCCGCGCTCGAATCGATTCGGAACAAAATGATCGGCATCGGAAGTCACTTGAATTCGATATTGAACAACAGAAACTAGCGAAACAAAACGCGTTACTATTGGCAGATCAAAATAAGACGACTCTCTTCTTGTCCAACGGCCAACGGAATTTGCGAGACGGCAATTTGCCTGAATCGCTCTTGTGGTACGCTCATGTGGCACAGCGGCTCGATGCGGAAACAGAGGCATATCAAGAAAATTTGGTTCGATGCAAAAGTATATTTAACAACGTCGCGGTTCCGATTTATGCGGTTCAATTGAATTCGAATTATCATGATCTCGAATGGGGATTCGATGATTTCGTCGAGCTGGATTCTCGAGGAAATCGAGCCCTCATACAGGTCGGCGATCGTTTCCACGTTTGGGACTGTACGAGCGGGCATGTGACGGAGCTTAACCGAGATTTTCCAGCAATCACTTGTGCTCGATTTTGTTCTTCGGCTGAAAGGTTGCTGGTCGGGTGTCGCGATGACAAGTGTATTTTTGCCGACGCAAGCACGCTGGAAGTGGAACGAGAATTCGAAATCGAAGGTGCCGTTAGTGGTGTTTCGGTTTCAGCCAATGGCCAACTCGTAGCGGTGGAATCAGGGCATACGGTGGCGTTTTGGGATTCTGATTTTGACCGATTCATTGAACCGAAACTAATATTTGATACAGCGGTCGAACACGTGACGTTCAATGAACAAGGTGACCGGGCTATCGTCGTCTATCAAAATAAGAACGGCAAACCCGATAAAACCGGACGGCTGGCTGCTTTTGCTGATCTTTTAGCTATTGAGAAAAACAGTATATCAAGTGTTGCCAAAATTCCATGTCGTGTGATGAAACGACAGCATTTCCGTTATCCAAACCGGAGGCCTTTTTGGCCACTGTTCGTACAGGCCGGACAATCCATCATGATCAGAAACGAGGCGACGAGGATTCATTTTTACAACGCCATAGACGGCCAGTTGATACGGTTTTTCTATTCGGAACCTGGGGATTTCGCCTACTCTGCATCAAGCACGGGAGAATACTACGCGACTGGAAAGAAAGAAATGGCATCGATTCGCCGCGTATTGCATTCGCCTCCCGTGCCGGATCAGCCATCTAAAAGAAAAGAATTCATGCGCTTGATTCATGATGGTCAAGTGGTCGAGGCGATTGTCGGCCCCAATAACTTGATCGCCACCTGCAATAGAGATGGGGTGGTTAAGCTCTGGCATATTCACCGATCTCAATTTTCCAAGCCCTGCGACGACGTACCCTGGGTTTTTGATCAAAATGACTGTCTTTGCGAAATTCCGCACCAAGGCGTCGTACGCCGGATGGTTTTTTCGGACGAAGGCAGCCAGTTGATCACGATTCAAAACGACGGATTGGTAAGGGTTTGGAGCCTGCCGGACTACGCGGAACACATTCAGGAAGTCGCGGTTTCCCGAGGTGGAGCTCTGGCAAAACTGGTGTCCGATAATGAATGGATCATCAGCGGGTTAACCAAGTCGACGGGGCATGTTGGAAATGTTCGCAGCTTTGATATCGATAGTGGTCGGCAAGTCACAGGCACTGCCGGGCCACAATCGCTCGAGAATTTTCAATTTCTAGATTCCGAGGTTTCCCCAACTCACGAACTCTTGATATCCGTTCATGCAAGTGCATCAAGAGACCCGAATGGCACAACCGATGACGCCGAAGCTGGTCATGTCCAATTTTGGAGTTACCCTGAGTGCGAGCCGTTGACTGATGAAATTCCACTCTCGACCGAGCCACGTTCAGTCGCATTTGGGCCTGCCGGCAAGCGTGTTGCGATAGCTACCGCACACATGCTGGTTCACGTTTTTGACACAACCTCGTTCGAGCTAGTGACGACGCTTAACCCTGGGGA
The DNA here is from genome assembly GCA_965263475.1 of Mariniblastus sp. GTDB lineage: Bacteria > Planctomycetota > Planctomycetia > Pirellulales > Pirellulaceae > Mariniblastus. Next base: position 2,475,161 of record OZ253677.1, on the reverse strand, counting down.
AAAAACGGTGTCGGCTTTGGCCGGTTTCTCGGCAATGCCGGATGACAAGTTTAATGGGCAAGTCGCTTTTCGTCCAAATGGGAAACAACTAATGGTATGGGGTTGCGGTGATAAGCTCTGGGTTTGGAATGTAAAGAATGAAGTCTTGAATTTCCCGGTGATCGACAACCTCGGTCAAAAAGTTGAATCGGCGGAGTACTCTAACGATGGAAAATTCATTTCGGTTGCCTTGGGTAGATCGGGAATTGCTAGAGTCTATGACGCCGATACGGGAGCGACCATTGGAGAAGATTTGCGGCATGATTCCGCGGTGGTATCGGCTAGATTTGATCAGGCAGGAACTCGCTTGGTCACTGCCTGTCAGGACGGCAAAGCTAGGATTTTCGATGTCGCTTCAGGTAGACAGAGCGAGTTGCTTTTGAGTCACGATTCGGAACTGGTGGATGCTTGTTTTACCCCCAATTCGAGATTCGCGGTAACACTTGACAGCGATCAAAATCTCTACGTTTGGAACCTCAGGGGTGGGGATTTGGCGATGCCGCCCGTGCGTGTTCCACAGGCGGCATCGCAAATTCTGGTTTCAGCTGACTCGAAACGCATTGTCGTCGGTGGCGGTCTGCGCCGCATGTTCGTTCTGAAGCTAGACCAATTGTATGAATCTGAAATTCAAGACGGAGAACTCAAATGGATGTCAACGGTTGTATCTGGCAAAAGGTTGAATGACGAATCGGCGCAGCTGTTGTCCTCAAAAGAGTGGTTTGAAGTTTGGCGTTCTCACCGAACAGCTGATTCTAGCCGTGTCAGCGATGGCGATTAAGCCTCAAGTATCTAACCAGGCAATCTGGATGTTGGTTTTCGAATTCCGAGATCGCTTTGTCGCTTAGGCAACTTGAATCGACGGTTAGGTGTTTTAGCCGTTGCAGCTTTGATAGTTCTTTCAGCCCCCGGTCAGAAATGGTTACCAGCGAGATATTTAGTCGTTCAAGATTGTTTAGTTTGGCGATGTAGGCCATGCCAACGTCGGTCATGTCGTTGGGCGCCCCGACAATCAAGGTTTTGATCGAATTGAACTCACTGAGGCAGCGCAGTACTCCATCGTTCATACGGAGTGGATGGCGCCTACTTTGGGGAATGGTTTTTTGAAGCGAAACATAGTCTATTTCACCGTTGTCATTCTCGGCGACGTGTCCTAACAAATAGATCGCAGTTTTGACGTCGCCGTCGGCTTGGTCGAGAGCGGCGTCAAGAACTGGATCACGCTTGCTGCCAGCAAGATAGCACGAGCTTGCCAAACCGATTACCAACAAAATGGCAAGAGTCGTAATTAGAGTTTGCATCGTGTAGTTGAACTCGTTCGAAAAGTTAGTCGAGGCTTAAAAATTGTGCGTCGAGTTAGTTGATGTGGTTATGTCTATGGGCGACAAGTGGATACACCAAGAGCGCAAAAAATCAATTCGTGCAAAAGAAGTGGTGCTGGGAACGGGGCAACGGCTGCAAATAATTGACATTGGATCTCTAGAATATCGCATACTGTTAGAGTCCGATTTGTAAAACAGAGTGCAGGTGCTGGTGGGGTTTGACTGGATGGAGGCCTGTATTTGACCTGAAATTGAGTGCCGAAAAAGAACTCAAAAAAATAGCAATTATTAGCGCCTGCTCGGTTCGGGAATAGCGCTCCACTGAACAGACATTTGCGCGTTTTTATGAATTTCCCGATTGATAGTGTAAAATCTGATGATACGAGTCCCCGATCCCAGCGATGGGTTTCACGATTCAACGATAGAGCGGCGACCGAGCCATCGAATGTCTGAACGTCAAGAACCTGCTTCTAATTCGATCCGAAACCTGGCCCGCTACCGAAGCTACTTGAGAATCCGCGCTAAAAACATGGCGCCCGATCTGCGGTCCAAAATTGATTCGTCCGACGTGGTGCAACAAACGCTGCTAGAGGCGTTTGAGAATGTGCACCAGTTTCACGGCGAAACGACGACAGAAATGGAAGCCTGGTTGGGGCGCATGTTGACCAACAACATCACCGACGCGGCCCGAACGTTGCGCCGAAAGAAACGTGACGTTTCGCGCGAGAAACCATTAGAGGCCGAAAGCTCCAAATTCGCTCATGGCGTGGGGGACAGAGTTTCGTCCGAACAAACGACTCCCAGTTTGTGTGCTGTGCGTTCTGAAGACTTGGTTCGGTTGCACAAGGCATTGGCACAATTACCGGAAAAGCAGCGCGAGGTTATCTTATTGCACCATCTGCAAGGAATGTCGTTAGCCGAAACGGCAGGTAAAATCAACCGCAGCGAAACCGCCGTGGCCGGCTTACTCTATCGTGGATTAAAAGCGCTGCGAACGAAGCTTGCAACCGAATCGTAGCAAAACGACTTATTCGTCGATCGCGTCCAATCCCAATTCTTCCAACGGTTTAGACAACAGGTCCGAGCCAGCGGTGGCGGGTAGGTCGTCCGGATCCGAGCTTTCGCCTTCGTAGCGGGCGACGACAATTCGGTTCCCCTTCGCCGAAATGACTTTTATCGTTTCATCCGCTTCAATGGGCAGGCCATCGGTGACGGCATCAAATTTCTTGCCATCGACGACAACAATACCGCTGGGAAGCATTTTTGTCTTGGCAATCCCCAGCCGTCCCTGTAGCGATTTAATCTCATCATAGTAATCGCCGGTCAATTCGACATCTTCTTGAGCGACCGGGCCAATCAGGATACGTCGCCCAATTGGGGTGTGTGGCCATATCTTGATCATCAATGAAAACATCACTGGCAACATGACCAATGTCGACATCAATCCAATCATGCCGGTTTGCACGCTATCGATAAAGCCGACGATCACGCCCGAGACCAACAAAATCCCCGCGACAAGGCCGAGAATACCGGCCGAGGGGACGAACACCTCGAGAAAAATAACGAGAAACCCGCCGGCGAGAAGTAAAATTGACCAGTAAAGTGGATCCATACGCCCAATCCATCGTTTTAGGGAGTTGCTACGAAATTTTAGGTTGGGCCGCAGAGTTTACAAGCAAGTCCGCAATTCTTTAAGCAATGCAACACCGCTGGTCTTGGGTTCGCGCATCCTGTGCATGCTAAAACGGTGTCCAGGCGAAATACGGAAATTTTTGTTTCGATAGAGAAAAACGGGTAACACATTAGTGCCGAGCCCGTTTTTAAGGTGTTGCTAATCAAACTCACTGTAAACAAAGACGCCAAAATATGACGTTGTCTCGTAAATCCAAGCGCGAGTATGTCGTTTCGGCGCTCGACAAATTTGAGCGTCCTTTGAAGCGCTACGCAGCTCGAATGCTGGGCGGGAATCTCGACATGGCGGCGGATGTGGTTCAATACGCCTTGATGAAATTGTGTGAGCAGGATCAAACCAAAAGCGACCGACAGTTACAAGCCTGGCTTTACGCGGTTTGCCGAAACCGAATTTTTGATGAGTATCGGAAAAACGGTCGGCAAATCACGACCGACCCCGCTCACTTTGAAATGTCTTTGGGCAATGCCGTTGACCCACAATCCCAAGTCGAGCAACGCGAATGGTTGCAATCCCTCAAGAAGAAAATCGATGCATTGCCGGAACATGATCGCGAGATCATCGATTTGTGGTCTCACGGTTTGAAGCATCGTGAAATCGCAGAAGTTGTCGGCAAGAAAGCAGTAACCATTCGCGTCCAAATACATCGGGTGATCCAAGTGTTGAAGAAGGAGTTTGGAGCGACGACGGCGGCTTGCCATTTGCAAACCGCCACACGAACTTCAACCAAACCCATGGGTCGAATGAATCATGAATAACGAAAATCAAAACTCGTTTCCGGATCAAAATGGCAACGCAGCAAGCTCCCCGAGCCAACGCGACATTGATGCCTATGTTGATGCTTTAGAAACCGATCAACGCATCGCAGATTCTTTGAGTCACGATTTACAAAAAGTGAATCGTTTTGGCTCGGCGGTCAAGCAGTTAGCTGAACAAGATCTGCCCGCTGCCGATCAGCGACTGAGTGATGCAGTGCTGGACAAACTTGGCGAATCCGAATTTGAATCGGCGACGGCCATTGCGGGCAATCCGATCGACGGCAAGACAAGTTGGATTCCTATTTCCAGGATTGCCTTGGCGGGCTGTGCGTTGTTGGCTTTGGGGCTGCTGGCACTGATGATGCAAACGAACCCGATAGACGAAAAAGCACGAGTTTCGTCGATATTAAACGCGAAATCTTCTGCAGCGGATGTCTTAACGACAAGTGGAGAGCCAAAGGTAAAACCAAATCCAAATTCGACCGCTGAGGATTCGACTGAATTTCAGTTGGTTGAAAAAGCAAATTCAGCAGTAAATGAAGTAGCGCCCGGTGGGGATGCCCCTGACGCGGATGGAGATGGACTTAGCGAATTGGCATCGCAAATTGTGGCAAACGACGGCAGGGCATTGCAATTAGGGGAAGCCTCAAATCAAGTTGCTGCTGGCGTTTTGTTTTCTTCGCAAGATGCTAATTCTAACGCGTCCACAGGCTCCGGTGCCGATAATTTTGCGGTAATGCTTGACCAGCTCCGCACAGCCGCACCGTCGCCCCCACAAACTCTTGCCAACGAATCAGTGGGAACTGTGCAATTGCAATATATGGCCCCTACTGCCAAAAATTTTTCCGGCTACAGGTTTTATTCCGACTTTGATAGTCGCCATGAATCCGAGGCTTCTCCAGACACCGACTACCTTGGTCGACCTCTGTCGATTGCAAACGGAGCTTTGTTTGGTTTCGATGTACAAGGCGGCGAACAGTACGAACCGATTCAGGAAAACGAGTTTATTGGAGTCAAAGGCCAGCACGCGTTGTCAACATTTTCGATCGACGTGGATACTGCCTCCTATTCGAATATGCGACGATTTTTGAAGAACGGCCAACGTCCACCTCAGCATGCGATTCGCATTGAGGAACTTGTCAACTACTTTTCGTATGACTATCCGCAGCCCAAAGGGGAAGACCCATTCTCCGTCAACATGGAATTGGCGACTTGTCCTTGGAATGACCAACATCATTTGTTGCGTGTGGGACTGAAAGGCAAAGAGATTGACCGCGACGAACGCGGCCCATCGAATTTAGTGTTCCTGTTGGATGTGTCGGGTTCCATGCAAAACCAAGATAAGCTGCCGCTCCTGCAGCAGGGTTTGACAATGATGGTTCAGCAGTTAACCGAAGACGATTCGGTTACGATCGTGACCTATGCTGGCAATGCCGGCGTGGTTTTGGAGCCGACCAACGGGACTGATAAACCTAAAATCGAAAAAGCGATCGAGAGCCTGAGTGCCGGCGGTTCTACCAACGGTAGCGCGGGCATGGAGATGGCTTACTTGTTGGCACAAAAACACTTTATCCAAAACGGAACCAATCGAGTTATTTTGGCGACCGACGGTGATTTGAATGTTGGGGTAACCGATGATGACGCCTTGGTAAAGCTGATCAAAGAAAAGGCGAGCGAAGGCGTGTTCTTGACGGTACTTGGCTTCGGCACCGGGAACTTGAAAGATTCTAAGCTAGAAAAGCTGGCCGACAATGGGAATGGCATTTACGCCTATATCGATGGCTATCGAGAAGCGCACAAAGTATTGGTGGAACAGATTTCAGGTTCTGTGGAGACGATTGCCAAAGATGTCAAGATTCAAGTCGAATTCAACCCCGGTGAAATCGCTGCCTATCGATTGATAGGGTATGAAAACCGCAAGTTGGCGGCCAACGACTTCGACGATGATCGCAAAGATGCCGGAGAGATTGGAGCGGGACATACGGTGACGGCGTTGTATGAATTGGTGCCGGCGAAAAATGCTCGTGCTGCGACGGTTGCCGCGAACCAACCTTTAAAGTACCAGAAATCGGAGAAAGCCGAATGGTCTCCTGAGAATTCCGAGACTCAGCAACGAGAGCATGCTGGTGAGTTACTGACCGTTTCACTGCGCTACAAACAGCCTGATGCCAACCGAAGTCGCGAGCTCCAGTTCGTTCTAGATGAAGAACCCAAATCGTTTTCTGGATCATCACCAGATTTTCAATTCGCGGCCACGGTGGCTTCGTTCGGCATGATCTTGCGAAACTCCCAACATCGTGGAAGTGGCTCGCTAGAGTGGGTGGCAGCAACGGCTGCCCGAAACATCGGCAACGATCGGGGCGGATATCGCATCGAGTTTTTGGATTTGATTCGTTGCGCAAAGACGTTGTTGCCTGCCAATTGAATTCGCTCAAAAGACAAAGGTAGAGCCCCCTTCCCAATCCATCGGGGTGGGGTCTTAACCTGACTCGACTAGAACACTGGCGTGCTTTTTAGTTGGCGACGCTCATCGCGTGTCGAACCGACTCCAACAGGGCTTCGGCGCTATACGGTTTTTCAAAGACCTCGCAAACGCCAATTTCGTTTTCTACTACAACGGTTTGCGATCGTGAAATGTCGCCGGTCAACATAAAACGCAATGTGTTTGGGTAGTTCTTTCTGACAAATGACAAAAGTCGGGTGCCGTTGATTCCTACCATTTGATTGTCACAAATGAGCACGTCAATCGAATTGTGGTTCAGGATGACCATCGCTTCCGCTGCGGAAACGGCCTGATGGACGACAAACTGGTTTTCATCAAAAGTACGCGCAAGCGAACGCATGAGCTTCTCATCGTCATCGACGAGAAGGATCGATTTGGAATCAGATTTCATTTGAGCTTCCTAAGAATTGACAAGATTGGATCGACATTCTGACTGATCCAAGACCATTACGGGTTCGCGGATATCAGAGTGTTCAGCGTAATTGAAAAGAAAATTGAGAACGGACCGGGTGATTTCCTGGCCCTTAGCGACAAGTAGTTGTTCGTTTTGTCCAACGACGTCTTCGGCAAGAATCATACCAGCCAGCAATTCAGAAACCTCAATCTGGATCGTGTCGTTGGTGCATAACTGGTCCAGGACGTTATTCAAACCGGCTAGAACCGTCGGGTCATAGGCGGCCTGATTATTTAGCATGTTGGCATACGCGTCGTACGCGCTGTCCGCTAAATTTTCCTCGATATCAAAATCAAGCGCGACTTTCAAGATTCGGGCGCCCATTGGGATTTGGCTTTCGCACAGTTCATCATTGGGATAGCCCGCTCCATCAAACTGTTTTTCTTGATAGGCAACGGCTTGGGCAACATTTTCCAAGCGCGGAATGTTTGACAACAAGTTTCTGCCGACTTCGGGGTGTTGCTTATACGCGTTTTCCTCTGCTGGCGATAGAGGTTCGTGCTTGGCCAGCTTCTCCAGAACAGACTCGGATAACGTCACGCAACCGATCACACAGAGCATGGACGCAATCTTTAGTTCCCACATATCTTCATACTTCATGTCCTCGGCGATTGCGGTCGCGAATCTTTGGACGCGAGACGCTCGACCAAAAGCCGCAGGATTGACCAGGCTGAGAACTTCTGAAAGCACTTTGACGCTGCCCATCAAAGTCCCTTCGACAAGCTCTTTTTCGGCGCGAACCAATCGAAATTGTTTCAATCCGTCTTCGATCGCGCCGCGTAGAACTTCGTTGCTGCATGGCTTGGACAGGAACCTGAAGACGTGGCCTTTGTTGATCGCATCAATGGTCGTTTCCAAATCGGCATATCCCGTTAGCATCAAACGAATAGATTCTGGTTCGATGTCTTGGACCTGAGTCAAAAACTCAATCCCGTTCATATCCGGCATTCGCATGTCTGAAAAAACAACAGCGAAAGGTCCGTCTTCTCGTACGACACGAAGACCTTCATGTGGCCCTTCCGCGACGTGGATATCGAACTCGTCTTCAAATTGACGCATCACACCTTTTAAAATGTTCGGATCGTCATCCACAAATAGAACTTTTTCGTTGTTCATTTCATATTCCTTAGCTTGTTGCCATGTCCAGGCAAAAACTGCTCCAAGAATCAAATTTTTCTAAGCAATGGATCGAGGAAAGATATTCTTCAGTTGTTTTGTCGATTTTTCCAAATTCTGAACGGCAAATCTCTTCGGCAGCACAAACGGCGGTGAGCATCGAAAAATCCTTGTCATTGGCACACATTGGGTCGTGGTGCATGGCGACGACCTCGACGATCGATTGGGGCAATCCCCACATGTTCATTAAATACGCGCCAACAGCTGCGTGATCAGAAAACCATATTTCTTTTTCGGCTTCGGACGTGGTAATTTTTTTATTTTGGCTCAGGTCAATGGCTTCGCGATATCGTTTCGGATCGATGGACAAGAACAGCAGTTTGCCAACGTCATGGAGGATTCCAGCGGTAAACGTCTCGGCAGCCAACTCGACATCGTTGGTTTCATGTTGATAAATCTTTTGAGCAAAAGCACCGACTTCCAGGCTGTGTTGAAAAATACTTGAGACAAACAGCTCGATCTCTTGGTTTCCCGCGTATTCCTGGAAAACACCGATCGATAGTGTCAACGATTTGATCGTGCTAATTCCCAACAAAGAAATGGCTTGTTTTGGGCACGAGATTCTGTTTCGCAGACCAAAAATTGCGGAGTTTACAATCTGTAAGATCTTCGCTGTCATGGCGGGGTCGACCGCTAGGATTTCCCCCATCGAATCTTGTGACGGGTTGTCGGATTCAATCTCGTCCATTAACGATTGGTATGTCTCTGGAAGGCTTGGTAGTGTTACCACGCTACCGATCATTTTTTCGAGTTGGACTGAATCCAAAATGCCTTTCAAGTTTGTCGATCGCGCGATGGTGTCGATAAGTTCTTGCGCTCGGGTGGGCTTTGCCAAGTATTGGTGCATCGGTTTGACGGCGCGAAACACGGTGTTGCGATCGACTTCGCCAGACAGCACGATTCTGACCGTTTCGGGGTACTGTTCGCTCACAATGGAGAGCAACTGGGCGCCGTCCATACCGGGCATCCGCATATCGGTCACGAGTGCCTGAATCGGGTTCTTTTCCATAACCTCTAAGGCATGCGTTCCGCTTTCCGCGAAATGGCACGACCAATCTAGATCGGCTGCATCAAGCATCCGCGCAATGCCGCGCAGAACTTGAGGTTCGTCGTCAACAAAGAGTACGTCCATGATTCAACTGGTTACCAAATGTTCCGATTGACTTTGCAATTTGGTTTGTTCGGGGTTTAACGGTAGCCGGATGTTGAACGTTGTGCCAACACCTTCGTTGACATCAAACGCTAACTGTCCGTTGTGTTTGTGAACGATCACGTTGTGAGATATTGAGAGCCCTTGCCCAGTACCAACGCCGACCTCTTTCGTGGTGAAGAATGGATCGAAAACGCGTCCTCTAATCGACTGCGGAATACCGCCGCCGGTGTCTTCAATCTCAACGAATACGGATTCTTTATCCGCGTAGGTTCGAATCGCGATCTTTCCTGTTTGGTCCGGGCTTTCTGCGTTTTCGCGGATCGCTTGTGCCGCATTAACAATTAAATTCAAGAACACTTGATTCAACTCGCCTGGGAAGCCCATCACCAATGGTAGATCGGAGGCTAAGTCCAGCTCGGTTCGGGCAACGTATTTCCATTCGTTCGTGGAAACCGTGACGGTAGACTGAATCACGCGGTTGATATCGACGTTGATCATTTCATCACCGCCTGGATGAGAGAGCTCCTTCATGGCTTTGACGATTTTGGCAACATGGCCAACGCCGTCTACCGAATCGCTGAGCGCCTCGGGAATCTGGGTCGAAATTTTGTCCAATTTGAGGTCAACCGCCAGTCGTTTCATCGGGCCGATTGCTGAGGGGCCAATCGGTGACGATTCAGCGGCAGCGACAAATTCTTTGGCCTTATCGACATATTGAATTAGTCGTTCGAATTTCGCCTGAACAAAGTTCAAGTTGTCACTGATGTACTGCATCGGGGTGTTGATCTCGTGAGCGACACCGGCGGCGAGTTGGCCGACCGATTCAAGTTTACTGGCTTGGTTTAACTGCTGTTCCAACAGCCGTTGTTCCGTTTGATCGCTGGCGAGAACGAGTTTTCCTTCGTATTTGTTGTCGACACAAACCGGATAAATCACAGCGTTAACAACGCGCGAACCATTGAACGGCTGTTGCAGTGTTGCGACGACACGTTTCGAGGTCTCTAAGCTTGGGTCCATCACTAGAGATTTCAAATCACCGTCATGTTCCCATTCCACCGGAAGATCTGAGAATTTGGTACCAATCGCTTCACCGGCAGAGACACGGAACAATTGCATGGCTTGGTGATTCCAGCGGCGAACGACATGCGAACTATCAACTTGAATCAGCACCGAATCAATTGCATCGATGAGTCGTTCGGAGTCTTCTCGAGCAGCGGCTAGTTTTTGTGTGCGGTCTTCAACGGCCAGCTCTAATTCCTCACGCTTGAGGTTGGCGGCATCCATCAACCGTCGTTTCTCGATCAATGCAACGGCAATTTGTAAGACTTCAGCATTGTCAAATGGTTTCTTGAGAATCAGCAGTTGATCCGAATGGCCCAGACGATCCGTAATGTCTGCCCAAGTTTTGTCCGAGTAGGCACTGCAGATGACGACTTGAAGATTTGGATCCGCTTTCCACAGGTGCTCAATCGTTGTCAATCCATCCCAGCCGGGCGGCATCCGCATGTCACAAAACGCCAATGTGTAAGGACGGCCGGCCAAAACTGCTTTTTGAACCATCGCATAGCCATCTTTGCCCTGAAGCGCTGAATCCAAGTCGGCATCAATCTTTCCAGACGTGGTTGGTGCTTCGACGCCGAAAAAACTGGCGGCGGCGTCGTTGAGTTCGTGCTGATTTTTTTCATCGACTAAAATTTTTCGAAAGTCTTCATGAATCGCGGGGTTGTCGTCGATGGTTAGGATTCGTGTTATTTGGTTTGATGCGTTCATCGCGTTTTCAGTCTCGTATTTGTTTCACTTCAATGGATTCAACACGTACGACGGCTCAATCGGTTTTCACAGCGTCCGCTGATGCAATCAAACTTACGTCCGGGATTCGTGCGACGCAAAAAAATTGGCGCGACGAATCAAACCGGTAAATTGTTCTGTCTGAATAGCTAGTGTTGTGGCCGTGTCGTATTTCTTAGCTGCCTTTGGAATTGTTCGAAGTTCCAATCACAGGAAAAAAATTTAGGACGCCGACAATCATTGCATGAAAAACTTACTCCCCATTGGTTCGCGTTTCGGTCGCGTCAAGACGATTCGTTTTGACCGGCCGGCCCGGATCAACGAAACCATCTAGCCTTTGTTCTTGCCGCTCAACGGAAGTGTGAGTTTGAAAGTGGTGCCTTTGCCAAGTCCATCGCTCAAAGCCGACAAACTGCCCCCAAGTGAGTTGGCAGTATTCGCACTGGCATGCAGGCCAAAACCGTGGCCATCCTTCTTGGTCGTAAAACCGTGCTGAAATATTTTTTTCAAGTTTGTTTTTGATATTCCGATTCCGGTATCAATGACTTCAAAGCAAACGGCTTCATTGACCGATTTGATATTCAAAAAAATGGAACGTTCGACTTCGTGGTTGTCGCGTACGGCTTGTTGGGCATTTTTGATTAGATTGACTAAAATCTGAATGACTTCATGGCGATTGGTTCTGATTTCTGGAGCGTCCTGAAAGTTTTTGATGACTTGCGAGCAGTGACGTTCGAGAGACTCTTGGTGAATTTTAATCGCATCTTCAAACAAATCGGCAGGCGCAACACTTTCGGTCGAGGAGTGTTTCTTGGCCAATGATTGCTGCATCGAAACAATCTCTTTGATGTGATCTACGTTTTTGGTCAAGGATTTGACTTCGTCTAATTGTGAAATGCTCTCTTGTCTAAGACTATTGGCGATTTGCCGCAATAGACGCGGTAGATGCTGTCCTCGACCGGTCTCCATAAAGTTTGCCAGGTCATTTCGATTGGCTTCAATAACATCGCAGGCTTGATCGAGCTTCTGAACGACGCTGTAGTCCAGCCGGTCTTTAATGACATTGGCGGATACATTGACGCTGTTCAAGACGTTGCCGACATTGTGCAGAATACCTGTGGCGACTTCTGCCATTCCGGCCTGACGAGCCGCTTCTTGCAGTTGCTTGGACAACGATTGTTTTTCAAACTCTCTGTCTTTTTTCTCGCTAATGTCGCTTTCGATCGCGATGAACTTGACCAGTTCTCCCTGTTCGTCGTGAATTGGCCGAACTTCAACGGCAACCCAGTAGGGAGTGCCCCATTTGGTGTAGTTGATGATTTCGACATCGAATCCCTTTTTATTGATAACTTGATTCCGCATAAATGCGGCGGTTTCAGGGTCTGTGTTGGGGCCCTGCAAAAAACTGCCTGGCGATTTACCTTTTATTTCATCGACGTTGTACCCAGTGATACGTTCAAATCCGGCATTCACCCATTCAATTTTGCCTCGCGAGTCGGTGATGACGACAGCGTTGTCGGTGTACTGAGCCACCAGCGACAGGAGATTCAAATGTTCACTGGTCTCTATTAGTTGATTTTGAGCTTGGACACGTTGCGTGATATCAAAATGAGCGACCACGGCGGCGCCACGCTGGTGATGTTTTAAGGGGGTCGCGTGGATTTGAAACCATTGTTCCACGCTCGCTGAGCGAAACGAGTGTTGGTCGATGAATTGTTCACTTTCGCCACAAACGACGGAGTCGATGCCGTGGGCGAGATGATCAATTTTGTCTTCGGAGTGCCAGTTTGCACCTCGGTAAATATCGATGTAGCTCAAACCTTTGCCCATCCGGCTATTGCCAGGTTTTGTAGCGAAGCGATTCCAGCCAGCGTTGGTTTCTAAAATTTTTCCGTTTTCGTCAAGAACGCAGATATGTGCTTCGATCGAATCGATAATGGATTGCAAAAATGACTTCGTGTCTTCCAACTCGGCAGATCTTTCATGGACCTTCTGTTCGACAATTTGGTTGGTTTGCTCTAACTCGGCTTGTTTGTCGCAAACAGCTTGCGCTTCACGACGACTGCGAATGCAGTAGAGCACCAGCACGATGTCTTCGATCACCACCCACAAGGCATGTTCGAGCCAACGAAAAGGACTCTCTTCGACAACTCCATACACCGAAAGCGGAAAATAGATCCCGCGAATCGCGTGATCTGCCGCAACGACCACGGTCATGGTCAACAGGACTTTCCAATCACGATAGAACGCAATAAAAGCAAGAGAGCCAAAAACGTGAAAGTGAGTTTCAATACGACCGCCGGTCAAGTGAATCAGCAAGGCACCCCATAATGCTTGCGCAATTGCAATCACATGGCGTGTGATGGGATTGCCAGGATAAACCGCGCCAAAATAAATAGGTGCCGAAGAAACAATGCCTCCCAAGATCGCGGCGGCCCACAAATGGGTATGAACCAAGCTCCGTTCGCCAATCCAAGTCCATGGAGATACGAACAACACGACACCAATTCCGGCGATCCATTGAATTGCCATCAAGGCAACAAACATGCGGTCAATTTGCTGGCAATTTCGATGGTGGAGGGCCAACGCCAATCGTTGGCTTTTCTCCGACGTTGCTTGTTCGACTGCGGATTTATGCATCGGAGACCTACGCCTTTACCAGCATAGAACAACCGAACACTGGGAAACTCGGTGTTGGATCTTTATCGCCACCCAAGTGTCGGATCAACGCTTCCGCGCCGGGGTTGGCTCCCGAGTGCCCTCTGGAACGCGTGATGCCCCCGGTAAATAGACGGCGATTATCGTGATCGAACAGGATGACGTGGCCAGAAGTCGAGGCACCGAATTTTTGGGTTTCCACTCCGTTTCGATCCACAAGGCATCGAGCGCCCGAAAACTCTTCTGCCGACTGCCACAAACTGGTTGCTACCCACGAGTCGGGCGCCTGTGAAGGGCAAAAGAATACAAATGTTGTTTGAACCGTTGGGCTGCAAAATTTCGTGTGAATGTCGCGCAACTGGTCCATGGTTGCCAGACTGCAAGTGCACTTGGGGTGAAGAAACACCAATAGATGGGATCGGTTTTCCCTGTCTTCAATCGTCGTCTTGCCAGGCCATTTTAAGAGGCTCGTCGGAACGGGGCTCTCTCCCGAAAACGAATACTGAGTGAGCAACGTCATGCCAGTGCAGGCCATCGCTGACCAAACTGCGACTCCGATATAGCTGATCATTGGGATCATTGTCGAACGAGTACCCAAATCAACAGGTTTTTGATCGCCATCGAGATTGAGATTTTCGAACATTGTGGTTTCGATAAATAGGTAGGAGTCGACGAGCAGTTTTGAAAGTTAGGGCGCCAAATTTGATGAATTACTAATTGGCCTGAAAAAGACACGCTCGTGTTGTTTTTACAGTGGCCCTCGTCGGGGGCTGTTTATTTTCACTGGAGATGCTTCTGTACATCCATTATTAAAAGTGACGTTATTACACCTACGCTTTCAATCGATTCAATGCATACAAACCTACCGGTTCTAATTTGTGGTTTTCGGTTTGCCTCAATAGAACGAAGTCGGTCGGCCTTTGCGACCTATGTTTTCGGGTCGCGTTCTAGACGGTCAAGACCGCTAGGTTCGTGAGGCTGTAATGTTTGTTGTGTCATGTGAATTGCCGTTTCATGTTGTCGGTTAACTCGAAACAAATCCATCAGACGCCTGACCCGTTTGGGTTGACGCGTTCGAATGTGCCGCTTGAATTGCCTTGCGATCTCGAAAGCGAGTTTTTCCGGCGTCGCGACAACGAATTGAAAGGTCCAGCGAAACGTGATTCTGATTTTCGAGCGGGACGGTATTGTGCCGCTCTTGCTTTGAGCAAGTTTGGACTCAACTCCGAAGTCCCAATGGGCGTGGACCGATGTCCCGTATGGCCTCAAGGAACGACAGGTTCGATTTCCCACAGTCGCAATTTTGCCTGGGCCGTCGTTGGTCGAGTCACGGAATACCTATCGCTCGGAATTGACACCGAACCCATCGCCGACTTGTTAACGCTTAATCAATTGTGGAATGAGATCTTGGTGGAACGAGAAGAACGCCATGCAACGCGATTGGGTTTCGGTCAACAACAAGCATTTACGCTGATTTTTTCGGCCAAGGAAAGTGTCTACAAGTGCGTCTACCAAATAGATGGTCAGTTTTTTGGTTTTCATGACGTTCGCGTAGCCAGCATGAATAAACAGGTCTTGATACTGCGAATGAACTCCGACAACCCAAGTTCAACATATGCCGGCCGTGAATTGACGGTCCATTACCGAGTTACCGAATCAGATGTTTACACTGCTTGCTGGTTAACCAATCCTGGGAGTGGCGACCGATGAATTTACGCTCGTTCTACAACCAATTCAATCAAGTCAATCTGGAGTACCCGCGGCACTTGGCACTTCATGATGTTGTTGCCACCACTTGCAAACAACATCCAAGAAAAGTAGCGGTGTTCTGTGCAGATCAGCAACTCACGTATCATGCACTCGACGCTGCTGCGAATCGACTCGCCAATTATTTGATCCAACGAGGCGTTCAACCGGGCGACTTGGTGGGAGTGTGTTGCGATCGCAATCTGGATATGCCCGTCATGTTGAACGGCATACTACGAGCTGGTGCAGGATATGTGCCGCTAGACCCTGATTATCCAGGGGAGCGTCTACAGTACATGGTCGAAACGGCTCAACTGAAACACGTCGTCTCACATCGGGCTCACGAGAACATCACAAGCGAATTTGCCGTCGATGTGATCCATTATGATTCCGCAAGAAACCGCATCGCTGAATGCAGCGAATATTCGCCCAACATCAAGATCGATGCCGCAAAGCATATGGCCTATGTGATCTTTACATCAGGCTCGACTGGCAAACCGAAAGGCGTGGCAGTTCCTCATCGTGCTGCCGTGAATTTGATGTACGCCTTCCAACAAAGGCCCGGATTTGGAGTTGACGACCGACTCTTGGCGACGACCACACTTTCGTTCGACTTGTCGGTCGTCGAGATGTTTCTACCGCTGGCTGCGGGAGGTCAAATGGCGATTATCGATCGCCAAACGGCCAAGGATCAAAAGCGGCTTATTGAAGCCATTGAAAATTTCGAAATCACGTTCATGCAAGCGACGCCATCGATGTGGCGCATCATTTGCGAAGGGGATTTTGACGGCGGTCCGGCAATGAAATTTATCTCGGGAGGAGAACCACTTCCTCGAGACCTGATTGCGCCGATGTTGCAACGCTGCGGCGAGCTTTGGAACTGCTATGGGCCTACGGAAGCAACCGTTTGGTCGTCTTGCAAGCAAATTGCCAATGCCGACGACCGGATTCTAGTTGGTACACCGCTGCACAACACAACCGCCTATGTCGTTGATGAGCATGGCCAACTTTGTCCACCTGAACAGGAAGGCGAGCTTTGGATTGGCGGCGATTGTGTCTCCCTCGGTTATTTGCATCGAGAAGAATTGACGGTGGAAAAATTCGTCTCGTTTGCTGGGGAACGTGTATATCGTAGCGGTGATTCGGCCAAGATTTTGGAGAGTGGAGACGTCGAAGTTTTGGGCCGAGTGGATTCGCAAGTGAAACTGCATGGCCATCGGATTGAGTTAGGTGAGATCGAGGCCGCGATGGTGGCGGACCCCACGGTTCGACTGGCGGCCGCGGTTGTCCGAGAGGATCATCCAGGCGACCCAAGATTGGTTGGTTATGTCTTGCCTCACGAGCAACAGAAAATTGATACCCAAGTGATCAAACATTCGTTGTCGGAAAAACTGCCGAGTTATATGGTGCCGTCGATGGTGATGGTGGTCGACCGATTCCATTACACGCCAAGCGGAAAAACGGATCGCAAGGCGTTCCCGCCGCCAGCCACTGACCGTCCAGATCTCGGGAACGATTTCGAATCCCCCAAATCGAAAGCCGAAAAGCAGATCTCCGAGGTCTGGCAAGACGTGCTTCAGTTAGAGCGAATCGGAGTCAACGACAACTTTTTTGAGTTAGGCGGGAACTCGATCAAGGCTCTGAAAGCCGTAAAATATGGTAACGAAATATTGGCTTCGCATGTTTCTAACGCCGAGTTTTTCGATTCGCCGTCGATTCGTGGATTCATCGCGTCGGCAAACTCCACGGCGAACGTCATCAAACCTATCCAAGGCAAGGCCGGCAGCAATAGCAAAGCCACCCATCAATTCGCGGTTGTCGGCATGGCCGTAAAGATGCCAGGCGCCGACAATCTCCAAGAGTTTTGGGAGAATTTAGTCGCGGGAAAAGAGTCGATTCGATTCTTTAGCGAGTCGGAGTTGGATGCGACGCTGCCACAAAACTTGGTGGGCGATCCAAATTACGTCAAAGCACGAGGCGTGCTCGAATCTGCCGATGAAATCGACGCTAAGTTCTTCCGCATGCCGCCACGTGAGGCGGAACTTGTAGACCCACAGCAACGGTTGATGCTCGAGCTATCGTGGACCGCCTTGGAGGATGCCGGTTGTATTCCAGCTAAGTTCAATGGGGCGATTGGTGTTTGGGCAGGCAGCTATGAATCTTCCTATTTGCGGAAGAATCTGTTGTCGCGACCTGAGATCGTCGATGAAGTCGGCGAATTTCAATTGAGTGTGTACAACGAGAAAGATTACATCGCGACACGGGTAGCGCATCGGTTGAATCTTAAAGGCCCCGCAGTCAATGTAAACACGGCCTGTTCAACCTCCCTGGTAGCGATTATCGAAGCTTGCAAGAGTTTGAAAGAAGGGCACTGCGACGCCGCGATTGCCGGCGGTGTGTCCATACACTTTCCTCAAAACAGCGGGCATTTGCATCAAGAAGGGAGTATCTTCTCTTCCGATGGGCATTGTCGTCCGTTTGACGCTCAAGCCGCGGGAACCCTGTTTTCCGATGGCGCTGGAGTCGTTGTTTTGAAGCGTTTGCAGGATGCGATTGATTCCAATGACCGAATCTATGCCGTCGTTAAAGGGTTTGGAATCAACAACGATGGTGGCAAGAAGGCCAGTTTCTCGGCTCCCAGCATCGAGGGTCAAGCGGCCGCAATCGCGATGGCTCATCGCGACGCAAACGTGTCCGCGGGGTCGATTGGGTATGTTGAAGCCCACGGAACGGCGACTCCTATTGGCGATCCAATCGAAGTCGCAGCACTTACCCGCGCGTTTTCAGCATCCTCAACGTCCAAACAATTTTGCACGATCGGGTCGGTCAAAGGCAATATTGGACACACGGTGTCAGCCGCTGGCGTAGCAGGTTTTGTGAAAACCACTCTATCATTGCTGCACGAAAAGATCCCAGCGACACTTCATTTCACACAAGCCAATCCTCAAATTGATTTTGCGGCAACGCCATTCTCTGTCAGCAACGAATTGAAACACTGGCCCCGTCAATCTGAACCACGTCGCGCAGGCGTTAGTTCGTTTGGTGTTGGCGGAACAAACGCGCATGTGATTTTAGAAGAAGCTCCCAAGTTGTCGGAACCCTCAAGTGATGACTATCATTTGCTTACGATTTCAGCCAAAACAGAATCGGCGCGTGCTCAAATCGTCAAAGACCTGGTGGAATTTATTGAATCTACCGACGAACCTCTCGCGTCCATTGCTGAAACATTGAACGTCGGTCGAGCGGTTTTCAACTACAAGGGCTTCTGCATCGCATCCACAAAAACCGAAGCGAGCCAGAAGTTGGCCGCGTCTCGGGCACCTGATTACATTCAAAGAAAGTCCCTGTCGGATTCTCGCGGCGTTGTATTCTTGTTCCCAGGTCAAGGGGCCCAATACATTCAAATGGGTAAAGACCTGTACGATCGACTTCCGGTTTTTCGAGAAAATTTGGACGCGTGTTGCGATACGCTCATCCCACTTTTAGATCGGGATCTGCGAGACGTGTTGTTCCCAACTGGCGATCGCGAACCGCGCGCTTCGGAGATTCTTCGAGCAACACAGTTTACTCAACCCGCATTGTTTTCAATTGGCTATTCGCTGGGGCGAACCTTGATGTCATTGGGCGTCCAGCCGACCGCCTTGGTGGGTCACAGTATCGGTGAATTTGTCGCTGCATGTATTTCTGGCGTTTTCACTTTAGAAGAGGGCTTGCGTTTTATTGCGAAGCGTGGCGAGCTGATGCAACAGCTGCCGGGCGGCAAAATGATTTCTGTGCGTTTACCAGGTAAACAGCTCGAACCACTGATGTCCGGGCAGATGGCAATCGCGTCGTACAACGGGCCGGAGTTGTGCGTGGTGGCCGGTCCCGACGATCAAATCCGATCGCTCCAACAGAACTTAGAGTCGGAGGGAGTGATTTGCAAACCACTGTTTACGTCGCATGCATTCCATTCACCGATGATGGACTCCATCGTTGACCCCTATTCGAAATTCGTTTGTGAAACCGAGTTGCAAACGCCAGAGATCCCCATTTTCTCCACCGTTACCGGGAACTGGATGCGAGACGAAGAGGCGACCGATCCGGCGTATTGGGCCGAGCACCTGCGACAGCCAGTTCGTTTCTCAGACGCGATTACGCAACTTTGGAACGATGATTCGGAACTGTTGCTATTGGAGTTGGGGCCCCGAAAGACGCTTTCGACGTTGGCAATGCAACACGCCAAGGATCGCAAATCAAACCTGGCTTTTCCGACCATGTCGGATACGACTGAGAACGGCGAGGAATGGAAAACGTTTTTGCATACTGTTGGAAATTTGTGGTCTTTGGGTGTCGAAATTGACTTTTCCCAATTGCCAAACGCGAGCCGCAAAATTTCGCTTCCGACTTATCCATTTGAAAGACAGAAATATTTTGTCGCGCCTCAACCGGTTGGCGAAACCACTACGGAAAACAGTACGACGAAACCAACAACACAAATCAACAACGAAACCTGCCATCCAGGAAATTTTGATATGAACCGACTTCCAAAAATCATCGAACACATTTTTGCCGTTTTTGAAAACAGCTCGGGTTTTGATTTAAGTGAGTTTGATCATGAAACCACGTTTTTTGAAATGGGGTTGGACTCGCTGGTCTTGACGCAAACCGCATCAGCGCTTAAACGCGGCTTCGAGGTGGATGTCACATTTCGACAACTCATGGAAGATACACCGAACGTCGAGCGTTTAGCGGAGTTCCTGGATAGCAAGTTACCAGCCGATAAGTTTGCTGTGGAATCGGTGATCGAAAATAGTCGGTCGCCGCAATCAGTCTCTGTTCCAGAGTCTGATCCATCGCCGCCAGTTGAGACGAGCCAATCTAACAATGAAATGCCCGCGGTTCCGGCAAGTTCAGCAACGATGGTGGCGCCGATACAGGTACAACCTGGCAAAAACTCGGTCACCGAATCGATCATCCACAACCAGCTTCAAATCATGGCCGCGCAACTGCAGTTGCTCGGTGGGACGGAAGTGGTTGAGACTCAGTCGTTATCCAAGCCGGTTGCTGTAGAGCCTGTGACTGCTGTAGAGCCTGTCACAGTTGCCCAATCCAATGTCAACGTTAAACCACGGATTGACAATCAACGACGCCACACGGAGTCGTCCGAAACGAGTGACGAAGAGGGCGGCAAAAAGAAAGCATTTGGCGCGGCCGCTCGCGTTAACTTGAACGGCGATCAATTGACCGATGTCCAACAACGGAAGTTGGATGAAATCATCAGGGAAACGGAATCATTGATGCCGGCGAGCAAGCAATACGCGCAAGAGCATCGGCAATACATGGCCGATCCAAGAACGGTTTCCGGTTTTCGGCCGAACATGAAAGAAATGACGTTTCCCATCGTAATTGACCAATCGAAAGGCGTAGAACTTTTTGATCTCGATGGCAATGGTTTTGTTGATTTGACGTGCGGTTTCGGATCCAATTTTCTGGGACACAGTACCGACTTGATTATCGATGCAGTCGGCGCTCAATTGCCGGTGGATTATTCGATCGGCCCGCAGTCGCCATTGGCCGGCGAAGTCGCCAAGATGTTCTGCGAGTTGACCGGCAATGAGAGGATGGCGTACTCCAACACAGGAAGTGAAGCCGTTCTTGGTTGCACGCGATTGGCGCGCAACTATACCGGTAAGCAGAAAATTGCGATGTTCACTGGCGATTATCACGGCATCTTGGATGAAGTGATCGTTCGCGGTAACAAAAAGCTGAAAAGTTTTCCGGCTGCGACTGGAATTCCTCGCGAGCATGTCGACAACACGTTGATACTTGAATACGGGTCGGAGGATTCTCTGCAACAAATTCGAGACAATCTGGATGATCTGGCGGCAGTCGTTGTCGAAACCGTTCAGAGTCGTCGACCGGAATTGCAGCCCAGGGCATTTTTGCACGAATTGCGCGAGATGACCGAAGATGTTGACACGGCATTGATTTTTGATGAAGTCATTACCGGATTTCGAATCGCACCTGGCGGAGCACAACAGCACTTTGGAATTCGCGCAGACTTGGCTTCATATGGAAAAGTCGTCGGTGGAGGACTACCGATTGGGCTGATTGGTGGAAGAGCCAAATACATGGACGGTCTCGACGGTGGCTTTTGGCAATACGGGGACGACAGCCGTCCCGAAGCTGGTATGACGTACTTCGCCGGAACTTTTGTACGTCATCCATTGACGCTCGCGTCTGCCAAAGCGATTCTTGGTTACATTCAACGAGAAGGCCAAGGGCTTTACGATCGACTCAATGCGTTGGCCGCCAATATGGCAAAGCAACTGAACGAATTATTCGAAGAGTTGGGCGCCCCCATTTATTTGGCTAACTTTGGCTCGATGTTCAAAGTCCAATTTGAACAAGAACTTCCATACAGCGAATTGATTTTTGCCAAGCTTCGATTGAAGGGCTTCTTTATTTGGGATCACCGTCCCTGCCTGTTAAACGTGCAACACACGCAAGCGCATGTCGACGCTTTTGTATTGGCATTCCGTGATGTCATTGTTGACTTGCAGCGAGTGGGTTTTGTGCCCGGCGACGGTTACAAGAAATTCGTCGAATTCGATCCCAACCAGCCTCCGACGGCGGACGCAAAAATTGGTAGGGACCGTCAAGGAAATCCGGGATGGTTTATTGCAGACGTTGCGAATCCCGGACAATTCGTTCAAGTCAATCAGACGATTTAGTTGAGCCCCGATCACTCGAATCGCATCCAATCTATATTTCAAAGGTAATCGCGTGACGACAACAAACTTTTCGACAGTAACAAGTTCGACGACCGCACCGGTTGTTGGGCCGACATTCGCTGGAACGACGACCTACAGCCATGTCTTTCCAGCAACAGAAGCCCAGCTGGAAATCTGGTTGTCGAGCAAACAAAGTATCGAAGCCAATTGCGCCTATAACGAAATCGCTTCGTTAAGATTTGCCGGTGCCTTAGACAGCGAAGCACTGAAGAAGGCCCTGCAACTGTTGATCGACCGCCACGATTCGCTGCGTTCGACGTTCTCAAACGATGGTTTGCAGATGCGAGTCTGGCGAAAACAAGAGCTGTCAGTTGAGTTTGTAGATTGGTGTGATGAACCCGATGACCAAGTCGAGTTCCACCGTCTGAATCTTCTTCAAGATCAAGCATGTACACCATTCGATTTGGAGAACGGACCTCTCTTCAGAGCCGTGTTACAAAAAGTCAACTCAACGACATTCTGGCTGACGTTTGCCGCTCATCATGTCGTGCTGGATGGTTGGTCGTTATCGGTTCTGGTGAGGGATTTGGGCCAACTCTACAACGAAGAGACCGGTGCCGCTTCCAGTCTGGTCTCCGTAGCACCGTCCTACCGAGAATATTCAACGGCGATGGACCGATATTTTAAATCTGCTGATGCGGAAGCTGACAAAAGGTTTTGGAGCGAACAGTTCGAGGACCAGGTTCCGATTCTTGATTTGCCGACGAGCAAGCATCGACCAGCGTTACGCACCTATTTTGCCCGGCGTTATGATCATCATATCAATGCGCAAGTTGTCAAATCTTTGCGAAAGCTGGGTGGCAAGTCTGGCTGTTCCATTTTTAATACGATGCTGACGGCGTTTAACGTATTCGTAGCGCGGATTTCTAACTGCCATGATTTCTGTGTAGGTGTTCCAACCGCTGGTCAGATGGCTATGGATCAACCCGATCTAATTGGGCATTGTGTCAATACGATGCCGCTGCGGGTTCAAATTGACACCGACAAGTCATTCACGGACCAACTTAAAGTAACCCGCAGCCAAATGTTAGATGCTTTCGAGCATCAGCGATATTCGTTTGGAAAGATCTTGACGGACGTTGCGCCCCCCCGAGACCCAAGTCGACCTCCTATGGTCGCCATTTCATTCAATTTAGATCCTTCCATCGACTCAAATGAAATCGGGTTCGAGGGATTGGGCGTCGAAGTTCAGATTGAACCGCGGCTCTTTGAAAATTTCGAATGGTTTGTCAATGGAGTCATTCAAGACGATCAATCGGTCGAACTCCAGATTCAATACAATACCGATTTGTTTTCAGCCGATTTGATGCAACAATTGATGACCGGATTCGAAGAGTTTCTTGGTCACCTTGTGAGTCAGTCCGATGCGTTGCTCGGAGAACTGCCGATTTTATCAATCGCCCAACGGCAAAAAATGTTGGTGGCCTGGAACGATTCCGCGCGAGAATTCAAGGCGACCAATACCCTACATCAAGAATTCATGCGTCAAGCTCAAGCGACTCCCGACAAGGTCGCAGTCCGTTTTGAGAACCGTAAGTACACCTACGCCGAACTGAACACCCAATCGAACCAATTTGCGCGATACCTTCGACAAGCAAACGTTGGCGCCGGTGATCTTGTCGGCGTTTGTGTCCCGCGCGACGAAACCATGATGGTTGTTTTATTTGGCATTTTAAAAGCCGGAGCTGGTTATGTACCACTCGATCCAGAGTTTCCTGGCGACCGGTTGCAATATATGTGCGATCATTCGCAATTGAAGTTGGTCGTTTGTACGGAATCGGTAGAACCGATTGCCAACGAGTTTAGCATACCGAGCATCGTATTCGAAAAAGCAAAGTCTGAGTTTGAACAGCTTTCCAGTGAGCCACTGGAGATTGAAGTTCAAGCGAAATCGACGTGTTACGTGATCTACACTTCGGGTTCGACTGGCAAGCCCAAGGGAGTTCAAATTCCACATGGTGCGGTAGTCAACTTTTTACATTCGATGGCCGAACAACCTGGATTCGGCGCTGATGATTCGGTTTTGGCCGTCACGACGTTGTCGTTTGATATTGCCGTCTTGGAGCTGTTTTTGCCGTTGGTTGTTGGCGGAACCAGTGTGATTGCCAGCAAAGCGGTTGCATCAGACGGCCAGAAGATCGTCGATGCGATTGATCAATACGAAATCACAATGTTTCAATCGACGCCAGCTTCGTTGCGATTGATGATCGCGTCCGGATGGGAAGGGAGCCACGATTTAAAAGTGTTGTGCGGCGGTGAGCCGATGCCAAAAGACTTGGTCGATCCACTGCTAAAACGCTGCGATCAGTTATGGAATATGTACGGACCGACGGAAACGACGGTTTGGTCATCGGTGTTTCGAATTAACGATACAAATTCGCCAATCATGATTGGTAAGCCGATCGCGAACACCCAGATCTACATCCTTGATAAAAACCTACAACCCGTTCCGACCGGTGCCGATGGTGAGATTTACATTGGCGGAGCTGGTGTGACGCTTGGCTATTTACACCAAGAACAAATGACTAGAAAACGGTTTGTTGAAAACCCGTACTTCAATCCATTTGCCAACTATTGCAATCATCGGCTTTATCGAACTGGAGATTTGGGTCGTTTTTGGCCAGACGGAAACATTCAATTTTTGCGACGCAACGACAAACAAGTGAAGGTTCGCGGTTTTCGAATCGAGTTGGGAGAAATCGAATCGGCATTGAAATCACATACTGCAATTCGCCAAGCGGTTGCGATCGTGCGTGAAGATGTTCCTGGAGACACAAGACTAGTTGCTTATTGGGTGGCTGAGCCAAACAGTGAAACAACGGCCAATGATTTGAGAGAGTCGCTGCGGTCGACATTGCCGTATTACATGGTACCTCAGCACCTTGTCGAGTTGGATTCGCTACCACAAACAAACAATGGAAAAATCGACTACCAATCTTTGCCAGTTCCAACCGCGACAAACGAAGCATCGGCATCTGATTTGCGTCATCCGGAGACCGCCATCGAGCGATTTATTGCTGGGGTGTGGCGCGAGATTCTGAACATCGAAGATATTTACATCAATGACAATTTCTTTGATCTAGGTGGCCATTCCATGCTGGTGATGCAGGCGATCAAGGCGATCGAAGACAAAACCGGCGCGCGATTGACACCGCCGGAGTTTCTGATTGGGACCCTGGAGCAACTTGCCGAACGCGTCAATGAACTAGCCGATGTGATTAATGGTGAGCTTGAACCCATGGATGCCGTCGACGCGACACCTGTGGAATCATCCAGGTCATCCGAGTTGAAAACGGCAGCGAATCCGGATGAACAACCGGCCCAGGCTTCCGCCAAGAGTCTGTTTCAGCGTATCACTGGTTTTTGGGACTAGGGCTTACCGCAAACAACGCAAACTTTCGAAACCATGAAACCACAGTTTTTGAATTCGGAATCCGGCAACCAATTGCTTTGTGTGCACCACCAAGCTCGTGGCCGAGAACGGTCGGCGCCCCGAGCGGTTGTAATTTGTCCGCCGATCGGACAAGAGTTCGTAAGAACGCATTGGTGCTTACGATTGGTAGCGGCGCAGATGGCCCGACGCGGTATTCATGTCTTAAGGTTCGATTACTCGGGAATTGGAGATTCAGGACAAACGCTGAAAGATATCCGAAAGCGCGAAGTGTGGCGGTACGATGTCCAATCGGCCGCGAAGTGGATTTGCCAAGTGAGCGGCGCGAGTTCTGCGATGTTGTTGGGTTTGCGAATGGGAGCAACCCTGGCAGTTCAGGCTGCTCAACGCATGAGCAGCGTGAACTCCCTTTTGTTATGGGAGCCAGTACATTGTGGTCAGCGTTATCTAACGCAAATGCGAATGATGCACCAGCAGATGTTGAAGATGTGGATTTGCAGAATGGTCACTGAAAACAGTGATCATGCCGAAGAAATACTTGGCTCAATGTACGCCAAGTCGCTGGTTCAGGACATGGAAGAAGCGAGAATCGACTGGGGCGATCTGGTGTTGCCGCATTTTGTTTTTGATACCCATTTCAATCAAGATTCGTACCAGCTTGCCGCTAACTCGATGCGGAAAATCGAGTTTACTCATGACGATAATTCTTGGAGCGATCTTAAGCAGTTGGAGACGGCCTGGTTGAGGCCGGAGACGAGCCGCAAAGTTGTCGATCGGGCGGTTGATACGTTTGACCGGTTGGATCGATTCGGAGTTTTGAAATCTGAAATTCCGGTTCCAGGGTAAAACGATGCAAGAAATCATTTGTCAGTTTGGCGACGAACAGAATCTGTTTGGGATTTTGACGCAGCCAGATCCTGAAGTTTCGGTGACCAATGCTCCGATAGCGATCATCTTAAATGCCGGGATCGTTCATCGTATGGGCCCGTTTCGTCTGCATGTAGACCTGGCTCGGCAATTGGCGGCGCGTGGTTTCAAGACGTTAAGAATGGACCTGTCCGGATTAGGGGATAGCAGACCTCGCTCGGGTAAATTGGGTTCTCAACAGTCACGAGCGCTAGTGGACGTCGCTGATGCGATGGATCACTTGGAGGCTACTACAGGAACGAAGAAATTTGTTGTCTTGGGTCTTTGCTCTGGCGCGTTCAACGCTCACCAAGTATCCGTAAACGACTCTCGGATCGTTGGTTCGGTGTTTATGGATGGCATCGTGTTTCGCACTTTCGGATTCTACGTCCGCTGGTATATGTCGCGATTGTTCAATCTTCGCTACTGGAAGAACTTCCTTATGCGTCGTTTGAGCAACACCAGCGAGACGAAAGAATCTGAAGGCGAAACCTTGGCCGAAGGTGAGTTTTTTGGTGACGATTTGGATCGGGACTTGGTGATAGAGGACTTAAAGGGGATGTTGGATCGCGGCGTGCGAATGCTGTTTTTGTATACCGATGGATACGACGATATTTGCGGCCGTGCTCAGTTCAAGGAAATGTATGGTTTGCGTCCGAACCAGGGGCAGCTCCAAGTGGAATACTACCCCAAGTCCGAGCATACGTTCCGGCTTATCGAAAACCGCCAGGCAGCTTGCGACCGAGTGACCGGCTGGTTTGAGAGCCAGTTTTCGGCCTGAGCTTAAAAATCGGCAATCGTTTCACCGCCGCGTCGAGTGGACAACGAGACAAATACTTGAGCGGCAACGGACTCATTGACGAATTGAACAGAACCGTCGGCCAATGAAGCATTCATGCCGCCGGTGTGAAAGGCATAGGCTTCGCCTACATTGATCGCATTGACCATTCTTGGTCCAACTTTTGTTAGACCATCCGACGACGCGCCATGCAGACGAAAGTCTTTGGCCGGATCGGCCCAACCGGTACCAGAGGATGCAACCAGGCGTCCAGCAAATTCGACAATTCCGCCCCCGTCGTAAACTTGAAACTGTTGCGCGTTCATTGGGCGCCCGGCAACGTAGCTATCTGGGGCGCCAGCAGATTCCACCAAAAAAATGGTATTCGAGGTTCCATCGTGGAACGAGTTCAAACGGTTGTCCTTGAACCGGGTTAAAGCTCCGTATCGACTGGATTTCGGAGGAGCCGATATGCCAAGTACCTCGGTGTAAACGTCGGAGTCGACTTGATGGATTGAAGCGTAATCACCGGCCGCAGCCCCAATCACATGATACGGGTCGGTTCGCTTTTGATTGGGGGTCGAAGGACAAACAAATGTACGAATCGAAGTCGAAGTCGCGACGTAGTTGTCGGAACTAATTCGATCAAACCATGAGAAATTCGTTTTGACCGCGAGGTTGCCTTGCTCGATGTGTTCTAGGATAGTGGTTGTCCAAGATTGCAACGCGCTTTGGGCGTTTGAGTCGTGAGTCAAATCGGCGGGAATCAAATTGTCGTTGGGTAACAGACGACTGGGTGGGAATGTTTGAAACGCACTTTCATAGTTGTGCATCGCCAAACTGAGTTGTTTTAAGTTGTTGGAACATTGGGTTCGTCGCGCGGCTTCGCGAACCGATTGGACTGCTGGTAGTAGCATGCCAATCAAGATGCCGATGATGGCAATAGTGACGAGTAGTTCGACAAGTGTAAAAGCTTTATTAGCGTGTTTTAACATGGTTCGTTCCTTGAGATTGAAGGGCGTCATTTTTGGACTGAGGTTCCGCGTTGCTGGCTGAGAGCGACCAAGCGTGCTTAAACTCTTGAAGCAATGCTTCTAACGGAAAGAAAGAGAGGAAGATGATGAATGACATGTGGTAACGAAATTTGATGCCCATGATCAGGTAGATTCCCCAATGCATGAAAAACGTCAAGATCGCCCATAGTCGTCCAGAATATCGATGTAAAGCAAACCATGGGGCACCTAATTCCAATAGGAACGTTCCAATCCCCATGATTGCAAATAGCCAAATTTGGTCGTACAGAAAATAGGCCATTGGCATCGCGCCGCCTTCGAGGACCTCCTTGCGGATGGAGTCGACGGCGATTTGCGCTCTGAGGCTTTCGCCAGATGCCCACGCCAGGCCATCTGGCCCGACGACTTTAGCGAAGCCCGCCAAAAAATAAGTGGCTGCGGTAACGGCACAGATCAATCGGATTGGCCACCCGTAGTCCCAGGCATAGCTCGAGAGAACCGATTTTCTTTGGGAGGACGAAAGCAGCCAAGAATCTACGGAGAATCCGTCCGCAGATCGGCTCAAACCGATGATCGCCACGTGAATGACCAGTGAATTGTGCATATGATAAATCATGGACCAAGAATTTCTGTAACACAAAGTCACCAACAGCAGCAGGGCGAAAGCTGGTCCAGAGTATCGAAAGGCGATACCAAGAATGTACATCATGCCCATAAACACGGTCGCCAGCACCAGCCATTCAACCGAGACGGCGTCTGGAGGAATGGGCAACAAGCGGAGTACGCCAACGGGCTCGTATAAGTCCAAGTCCTTGTTTGCGAAACCCAAGATCAATTTCCTTCGCGTCCAAATGTACCAAACGGAATAGATTCCAATGAATACTCGAAGCAAACCGAGCCTGGCGGCTGGTAAGGGCGCGAACCAGCGGTCTTTTAAAGTTTTAAGTGATTTATTGACGGAGATCATCGTGCGTCTCCTGTTGCAGCGCAGGGTAGCGAGCAGATCGCCAGCACTTCGCGGCGAATCGGTTTTTTGCTTCCTTCGAAAAACGCAGCCATGTCGTACTCGTTCTTGACGATCATGACCTCCGAGATATCGCCTAGGCCATCGGCTTGAATTCTTCTAACGACTTTCTGGCATAAATTTAAGGCTTCGCCACGACGCGCTCGTTTGCGGATTTGCCTACGGACTTGGTTCATACCTCCGCGGGCAACGTAACGATAATCCAAGTTTGTTTCATTGCCAAAACGATCAACGGCAATGGGATGAACTAACGTGGTCGTTTCTCCGCGTTGTTTGGTGAACATCGGGTAGTAGGAAAAAGGGAATCCGTCGTCTGGGTTCTCACGAAAGTTTTGAACGATCGGAAACATGACCATCAACATCGTGACGAGACTCAAAAAAATTGCTTTTTGATAGCGCTCGTGATGGTTGGGTTCAACTGGAATATTCGGTTTCATGTTTGAATCGAGTTATAATTTTTTAAAGATTGGGGATGCTGCTATTTCCGAATCAAGGTTCTGTGCGAGCGGGGGATTGTTCCATCATCGAACGAATTTTGTGACATTTGTAAAAGTTGCCGCTCGCGAGGGCAGCAACTGAGTGTCGCCGCCCGATCGAATCTTGGTGCCACTGCGGACAAAATCATCCAAATCACGTTGCGGTTTGGTCGCCAGATGCGGAACCTTTTTCGGCAAAACGGGTGAGTTTGGGATTTTGGGCATGAGCTTCTTTTTTTGCTATTCGAGTTACAAATTGGGATGCAATGCTGAGAGCACGATTGCGGCGCGAAATGACACGGAAAAATAAAAAAAGTTTTTCGCTAATCGTTGGCGGAATCGAGGGTGGCTTGAGACTCTTAAAGGGTGCGGCATAGTAATCGTTACCGTCCCATGTTTTTCTTTAAATTCCAACTAAAATGAAGTTTCGCCCGCCGCTCGACATGATCGCGAATCCCGCAACTTCAACGCTCATAAGATGCACGAACCAGCCCAAGATCTCGAAAACCAATCCGATTCTTTGTTGCTCGAACGATTCCGTCGAGGCGAAGAAGATGCGGCGACCTCACTCTACGTCCGATATTCGGAGCGGATCTTTCGGTTGGCCTCGTATCAGACGAGCGAATCGTTGTCTTACCAAGTGGGTTCTGAGGAGATCGTTCAGACGGTCTTTCGAACCTTCTTTCGCCGGGCGGCCACGGGTCAGTACCATGCGGTCGATGGTGACGAGTTGTGGAAGTTGCTACTGGTAATCGCATTGAACAAGATCCGCAAAAAGTCGGAGTTTCACCGCGCCCAAAAACGAGATTTCCGCCGTTCCAAGTCGTTGGAGGGAATTCGAGCCAGTGTGGATGCGCAAGTCAATACAGACGACACCGCGTTTTCAGTGCTCCGGATGACAGTCAATGATTTGTTGTCATCGTTTTCCAACGTCCACCGGAAAATCATCGAATTGCGTATTCAAGGCTGTAAACTTCAGGAAATCGCGGACAAGACTGGGCGATCGAAACGAACAGCCGAGCGCGTGTTGCAAGAATTCAAAGAGCAGTTGTTGAAATCATTGGCTGAACAGGATGAGCGCTAGTATGTTGTCGATGGGTGCTACCGGTGGACTGAATCAAATCATTGATCGTCTAATTATACTTTTGATAAGAAATAGCAGTGTCCTTGCGATCGGAGTAGCCGATGATGCGATATTCATCACCAAGCTCATACAATCTTTTCATCAATCTCTCGGTCCTGCTGATCCTCTGTGTCTCGGGCATGGCTTTCTCGGACGATGATGATATTGACTTTTTCCGCCCGCTTGGACTGGCAGACCGACTAACGATCAGTCTAGCACCCGATGGCACCGATATCTTTGGGTCCCCAAGTACCCTGTTTGAATCATTCGGAGATTTTTATTCGACTGAAGCAATGAAAACAGTTTTTGTACAGGCGTTCAATGAATGGGCTCAACATGGAAACCTAAACGTTGGATTCAAAGCTGACAATGGCCAGGCGTTTGGTGTTCCTGGCCGTACGTTTGGCGACCCTCGATTTGGAGATGTTCGCATTGGTGCGATTCCGCTGGCGCCAGATATTCTCGCAATCGCTCTGAACCAAGGTGAGTTTGTCAATGGCACTTGGTCGGGTGACATCATCTTCAACAGCGTTGGCAATTTCAACGACGCGGATCACTTTTACTCCGTAGCATTACACGAAGCCGGGCATGCACTGGGATTTGATCACTCGGACGACCCTATTTCGATCATGTTCGTGGGCACCACGGTGACGGAATTGGCGCCCAGTGACATCGCCACATTTCATGCATCCTATGGCGACCGTCGACTTGACCCCAATGAATTGGAATCAACCAATGACACCTTGGAAACGGCGACCGAAATTGAGATGGACAACGAATTGTCTGGGGTCGGTTTCTTTCCGGCGCTGGCATTTGGCGATTTGAGCGGCGGAGGGGATGTCGATGTCTTTCAGTTTTCGGCGCCAGAAGACTACCAAGGCCCGATTTCATTCCGTATCCATACAGAGTCGATAAGCTCCCTGTCGCCGCAAATCACTTTGATCGACAGAGACGGGCAGGAGATTGCGTCAGCTGCGGCGACCAGTGACTGTGGGGATTCGTTTGCGTTGACGATTGATTCAAAAGTCGACGACAATATTTTTATTCGTTTGGACGCTGAGCCTGGCCAATTCGGTAGCTATGCATTGATTGTGACACTCGACAACAATAACCAAGTCCCTTTACAAGAGATTATTGATGTGGCTCAACGGTCGGAGTTTTCTTTTTTGGAGCAGGATGATATCGCCGAGTATTTTTTTGATCCGCAAGGGTACTTGTTCAACGACGACCTCCATACGGATGACGACGAAACAACGGCCGCAGTCTTGGAAACTGAAGAAGGTTATTCATTGGGTTCGCGTTTTCATTTCAATGGCAGTTTGAGTGACGATACTGATGTCGACTTTTACTTAATTCAAACACCAGAATTCAATGAACCGAATACATTCTTGAGTGTTTCACTGCGTTCAGTTGACATTGGCGGCATGATTCCGTTTGTCCAAGTGCTCGATCAGAACTCTGTAGAAGTGGACTCGCAAGTCGTGACCAATGGATTGGGAGAGTATGTAATTCAAGTCAGTGGAATTGCTCCTGAAACGGAGTATTTCATCCAAGTCGGATCAGATGATTTTTTGCCATTTGTGTCAGGAAACTACGAGCTTACGATTGCCTACTCAGATCGACTGATCGAGTATCAATCCATGGAGGACAACGTCGTTAAGGGATTCTTTCATCCACGTCGCAAAGTCTATCATTCGTTGCACGTGGCCGAGTCACAAGTATTTCAGTTTGCAGTGGAATCACCGGACGTTAGGCAGTCCATTCAGATGGTTTGGCTGACCGTATACAATGCCGATTCGGAAGTGATCTTTCAGTCGGTGGTCGGTGGCGCGACCGGGCGACCGCCGAACTGCAGGGACTACCTTCTGTCCGCCCGGAAGTTATACGATTGAAGTCGAGCCAATTTTTTATCGAAGTCGAAATTCATTGGGGTTCACATATCGCGCTTTCCAATATCAACTGTTGGGTATCGAAGTTGGTGAACCTCAAGGGCCGGATTTTTTGGACCCTAGTGATTCGCCGTTTGAGAATGTAGATGGACAGTACATTTATCCTGATGACGTGATTACCGATGCGACTTTCGTTTTTGTCGATGGAATTTCGAGTAATCAAAATCAACCACCAAAAGATCGACCGCCGTTTGACCTTTTCAATTGGTATTGGGCGTTGCCCTAACGGTTTGGAAGCTCGATGAACGAACTGCAATCTATTTTGTTGTATGACGGTGAGTGCAACCTATGCAATCATTGGGTTCAATTCGTGTTGGCCAATGAGGAACGCGCGAATATTTACTTTGCCGCTTTGCAATCCGACCTAGGACGACGACTACTGACCGAGTACAGTTTGGATACGGGTCAGTTGGACTCGGTCGTTTTCGTCGAAAACGGAACTGCCGATGTCAAAAGCGGCGCTGTTTTCCGGATTGTCAGATATCTCAAGTTGCCTTGGCGATGGCTGGCTGTTTTTCGCCTGATGCCTCGGACGATAACGGACTGGGCCTATGATATCGTTGCTCGAAATCGGTATCGACTATTTGGCCGGCAAAAAATCTGCAAATTGCCAGATCCCAAGTTGCAGTCTCGATTTCTTGGGTAGTTTCTTTCCGGCGTCGGGCGTTGCTGTGTTCGCAAAAAAAATCGGCACCAGTTCGATTTTGAATCCAACTGGTGCCGCTTGCCAGAGGCAGTGCCGGTACTCTCTCTCTACGTACCTAACGTTGTACACGCGAAGCCAACGACTAATGACCATCGTTTTTGTAGAAATCTCTCGGAATCTCAATTGTTTCATCGTTGCGCGATCGACTTCACAGAAAGCTCAGGCGAATCGTTTTGCGGCGATATCTTGCGAATCGCCGCGGTTCCGGTCAACCCTGGCAACAGCCTTAGTTGTTCTGCTTCCTTAATATCAATCTTGAGGCAAATCTTCGAATCAGGTTGAAGGACCGGGTTGCCGGACTCGTTTGGAGTCCGATCTCGGACCATGGTGTTTGGGAGAATACTGACAACGGTCCCCTGTAGTTTCGCGTTGCTGAACGCTTTTAAATGGATCGTCGCGATCGAGCCGGTTTGAGCCATGCGCAGACTTGATTCGTCCAACCAGGCCTCACACCATACGTTATCCGATTGGATTTGGACGATCGGATCACCAAGTTTGATAGAGGAACCCGCGCCGGCAAACACATCGATGACCGTGCCGTCCTTGGTTGCCCGAATGGTACCGGCCCGTTGTTGCTCCCGAACGATTTCCAGTTCTGATTCCGCGATGTTGACCTGTTGTTGAAAGACTTCAAGTTTGGTTTTGCGAGCTTGAATCTCTTCGATTTTTGATTCCAAAGCCGCCAGATCGAGACGGGCGATTGAATCTTCTTCGCTAGCGATTTCGGCTTTACTTTGAAACTTTTGCATCTCGCGCAATACGTTTTCGAGTTGAGCGTTGGAAACCGATCTTCGCTGAGCCAGTTTCTGGTGCCGCGCGAGTTGCTTCGAGATCCATTCGGTTTCTAATCGGATCGCATTGGATCGTCTGGCGGCGACGTTGCGCTTGGCATTCAAGCAGTTTTGTTGCGCCGCCATCGTCGCCAAGGACTTTTCGATCGCCACCTGTTCGGCGTCAACTTGGGCCTTGGCCAGTTCGATGGCCGCCGTTGCCCGCTTGATTCTTGCTGTCAATTCACTGGTGTCCATCGCGGCGACAATATCTCCTGCGCGAACTCTTTGGCCGACACTTACCAAGACGTTTTCGATTCGACCGGCATATTTGGCACCAACGGGGAACGAACTTGCTTGCAATTGACAATCGTAAATGACAAGGTTGTCTTGGTGATATCGTATCCACGGTTGCCCCCAGATGTAGCACGCCGCAGCAACCGTCAGGGCGATCATTGTCAAAGCTACCGTGTAGAACGGGCGAGAACGAGATTCGGTCAGATTCAATGGAAATTCCTTTCAAGGTTCATGGGAAAATAAGGTAAGGGGGACGCGTTGGCCGTTTTATGCACACGTCTTTGAAACCAACATGCGCATAGCGCCGAACTGCCAAGCAAACCGACCAAAGGGATAACGATTTGTGGTCTTGAAAAGTGTGTGATTTCGTGGAATAAACCGGCGACGACTAAAACCCAACTGCAAAGCAAACCCAGCCCAAAGCATACGCGCGGAATACTGCTGCGTTGCATGTCGTTGGCAATTAGCCCTGGGAGCAGGACGATCAACGCGGCATGACTGGGATGATCAACGTAGGGCAGCGGTATTCCCAATGTTCCCACGATCAAGGAAGTGGTCCACATCAAGGTGGTGCCGACGATCAAAACCAAAGCAAATTTTCTACGACCAAAAATGATCATCCAAGGGATCAACAGGCGGCAACAAACCAAATAGGTTATTAACGAAACCACCATAATTGCCGCGATGATGACAGGTGAACCATTGAAAAAGACAAAATAGGCGGCCGTTATGTAGCCACCGCTGCGAAAAGAGGTCTTTGATTTTATAACCACTGAACCAAACGTACTTAACACGAGCAACAACGGCAAATCAAAGGTCGTTGCGGCGACGGTTTTGGGTTGAAGGTTTAGCGACGACTCTGGACAAAACCAAACCGACAGGAAAACAAGGCTTCCAATGGAATACGAGGTTGCCAGCACGCAACCGGCTGTCTTGCCCGGACCGTTGCGCGACATATCGTGAGCAATCAAACCTGGTATGACATATCCGAAGCCTCGGAACGTATTTCCCGCCAACGCAATTTCGGAAGGCAGGTCTACGATCAAGTCAAAAACGAGTTGAAGAGCTACGGAAGCGAGAATCAACGACTGAAACTTCGTATTTGTCGAAGTCAACAAAATACGTGGCAGCAATTGATGAATCAACGTGAAGCAAATCCAGGCGTTCAACACAGAGACGGCTATTAAGCCCGGGTCAAAAACGTGAGTTCCAAGAAATCCTGGTACGACGATACTTCCGGTTGTGATATGCGATTTTTCATATAGGCATACCGAGAGGATCATTCCAATCAAAAACGAAAACCGCACGAGATCAGGCGAAAAACACTCAATGGGGCTCACAACTGATCTCCCCAAACGCCTTTTCGTCGAATAATTCGCGCAGGCTTTCTGCTTGATCGGTGTGAATATTGACAAGTCCGGCCAACAATACATGCTTGGATTTCGCGCGTCGGAGAATTACTTTTAGCAGGTTGACGCCCGTCAAATGCCGATGTGCCCCCAAACGGATAATGCGGTCTGGGTCAAATCCGTTACGGACCAATTCGGTTGCCACGCGATTTTCATAAGCGCCCATTACTCCGACATAATCCAGTTCTAAATCCTGTGCCGCAATCCTGGCAAATTGAATTGCTCTGTGTTCTCGATCGTGCCGGTTATTCAGTAGCCCGATGGCTACGGCACGATCGGGAGCAAAATGTGCCACGCGTTTCATAGCAGCAATCACGCTTTCTCTATCATTGACGGCAAATAGATCAGCCCAGGTCAGATGGGTGCCGTCGATCGCCTGGTGCGCGACGTGCAATACACCGGGGTCGGGCGGTGCCTCTAGCATTCCGTGCAGTGCTCGATTGGGATCGATATTCAAGAGCGATGCCAATTCGATACCAATGGCGACATTTTCCTTGA
Source organism: Mariniblastus sp. (assembly GCA_965263475.1). GTDB lineage: Bacteria > Planctomycetota > Planctomycetia > Pirellulales > Pirellulaceae > Mariniblastus. The sequence goes on along the minus strand of OZ253677.1, from coordinate 2,438,761 downwards.
ATGCGACATAGGGGAACCTAGATAGCATGGAATCTGTTACCAGCGCTGGATCGGCTACGATCAATCGAGTATTTCTCTGTGCCGCCACGATTCGGAACAGGTGCAGCAGTTGGGGATTTTGTTCTGCGGTTATCAAGACTCCGTTTTGCGGGCACGTCGACAATAGGTGGCAAGCGATTTCCTCTAAAGTTTCACCCAACACGTCTTGGTGGTCTTCGCGAATGTTGGTGATGATCCCAATGTTCGATTGGACGATGTGGTTCTCGCAAACTCGTTGATACTCGGGGCGTATGGCCATGCATTCGACAACAATCGCTTCGACACGCGGATCGATGCGGCGAATGAACTCAACCTGTTCCAAGATGGTTGGCGAGCCGTTCCTTTGGATCGCATGGTCTCGGCCATCGGCGTCGATAAAACACGCGGCACTGCCAGTGGTTTTGGCAGCCGTGATATAGCCTGCTTCACGCAACACACCCGCGACCAAACGCGTTACGGTCGACTTCCCGCGAATCCCGTTCACGTGAATTCGTAACTTTTTGGTACGAAGCCGACGATGGTGGCGCCAAATTTCGATCCGCCAATTGACAATCAAGCCGACGACCGCCAACAGGGCGGAAGCGAAAAAGGGTGAGATTTGTAACGTTTGCATTCGGATTTGAGTTTGATGAGTAAACGGCAAAGTGACGAGGCAGTGCCGATGCGTCGTTGATGACGAGTCCCAGAGAGGGAACCATTTCGTGGGACTCGTCGATTGGTGCATAGCGAACCAAATCAGCGACTTATCTCTCTCTGCAATTAGATAGACAGCCCCGCGGCCATTCTTTCACGAAAAACGAAATATATTTCTCGGCCCAACGCAATTCAGGGTCCGACGCAACTTCACGGAATCAGTCTGAACGGAACCGTTTTTCCCAGAGTTCGATCTTGGCGCCGACTTCGCCGTAAGCTTCAAGTCGATCGGCGAATCCAAATTCTCCATCGGAGATTTGCTCAAGGATTTCATCAAATTCCGTTATTTGAAGTAGTGCCGGAGCGATCGGTTGGTTTCCCAAGCCAGGCAATGCAGGAAACACATCACTCAGCAGAAGTTCCAATTCGTGTTCTTCATCGTCGACGAAAAGCCAAGCCGGGGGTAGCAGATTCCCCTGGCCAGTGAATCGAAATAAATTACTCAGGATCGTAGTTTTGATCGTGTTGGTGTTCTCCAACTCGCTTACACATACCATTGCTTCGGTTGATAGAAAGACGCTGTCTGCACATTTCAAATCAAACAACTTTGATCGTGGTGTCCCAACGGAAGCGTTGATCAGGTATTCCGAAAGGAATGTGCACTTGTCGATGTTGAATCGAAGTTGGCTACCATCGTCGGTTTGGATCGCGACGGGTGCTATGAACAATGAGTTTTCGAATTCGAAATACGTGTTGTTTGCATCTGAGACTGACAAGATCGCACGCTCGCTTCCCAACAGTCGAGAACCAGAGACTTGTGCATCGGATTTTTCTAAGTCAACGCAAAAGCGATTTTGATGGCAATCCACGGTCGAATCTGACAACTCAAATGCGGCCGATTGGCAGACAATCATGGAAGCAAAATCATCCGTGTCGCGGTTCTCGTCCTCATTCGCATCTTCTTCGACAAGGTCGCTAATCGACACGTTGGACAGTTTCAATGATCCTTGGTCCACCACAAATGCAGGCTTTTCAAACGTCTGTATGGCCAGCGCCGCAGGGGTTTGTCCCCAGGTGCTGATGGTGACATTCTTGTTACTTATTTCAACACAATCATCGATACCAATCCAAGCATCAGACGGCAGTATTATATTGATGTTTGCTTGCGGTAACTCAACGACTTCGAGCAGTTCGTCAAAATTGTTAACGGTGAACACGTTATCCGAATCTGGCGAAAGTCCTGGTAAGTCGTTGTGATCTTCAAAATCTTTGTTGGTAGACGTCGTGTTCTCGGTCGGATTTTTATCAATGGTTTGTCGGCTATAAAACCACCAGAACACGGTTGAAATCAGCAAGCACAGAGCCAAAGTGAAAATGGACAGAGCGTGCAAGAATTTGTTCTGACGTTCCTGTTTGTGTTGCAATATTTTTTGAGTTGTGGAAAGGTCAATTTGTAAAGCTGTCTCACGCTGAACAGTAGAATGCAACTGAAAATGATCGAGAGCAGCAGATGCTGAAGGTACGCGCAACTCTTTTTCCTTGGTCAGTAGTTCTTCAACTAAACGAGCAAACCAACCGGGTACCGATCGGTTGAGGTTAGCAATTGGCTTGGGTGAAAGGGAGCGAACATTGTCGAGCGTCGCCATTACTGACGTTCCCGAAAATGGCGATGATCCGCAACATAACGCGTACAACACGCAACCGACGCTGAAGAGGTCGCTGCGCTCATCCGTCTCTAGTCCCATGGCCTGCTCTGGCGACAAGAACTCGGGAGTTCCGATTAGCAGGCCGGTTCGGGTTAACTTGGAACCTTCCATTGAACAAGCCAGACCGAAGTCGGCAATTTTGGCATTGTCGGTTTTTGAATCCAGCATGATGTTGGCTGGCTTGATGTCGCGGTGAAGCACACCTTGCTCGTGAGCCTCAGCGAGTCCAGCCAGCACTTGCTGCGCGATCCGTGAAACCTCAGAAAACGTCATTGCTTGGCCGGATTGTATTCTGTTTTCTAGAGAGTGGCCTTCAATAAATTCCATGACCAAATAGGGCAGGCCGCGCACCTCATTGACCGCATGTACCGTAACAACATGCGGATGATTGATTTTGGCCGCCGAACGGGCCTCACGAAGAAAACGCTCCGACGCTGAATCTTCAGCCAACATCTGCGGTGACATTAGCTTTAGTGCAACCGTACGTTCGAGCTTTGTATCCAAACATTTAAATACAACGCCCATCCCGCCCCGACCAACAAAATCAATAATTTCAAATTCGGCGATCTGGTCCACGCCACGTGATGAGCTTTGCAGCCAAGGTTGAACGTCCAGATAGTTATTCACCTTGGCCAGCTCGGTCGGTTCTTCGGACTTGATAACGTTTAAACGGTTCTGCAAATTTTTGGAGTCCATGTTGACGATGTTTGAAACCCGATGAGCCGTATCGGTTTCAAACTGGCTTAAGTCATTGAGTTCATCGACGTGGCGTTGACACGTTTCACATTTCTCTAAATGCCGTTCCAGTTTTTTTTCTTGTTCGGATGTCAAACGCCCGGCGGCCAACAGGCGAAACCACTTTACGTCAGGGCAGTTAATTTTGTTTGCCATGTAACAACCCTAAATTGATTCGTCAACGGTCGCAATTTTATCCCGCAACTTCTGGATGACTCGCGTTTTGGCAATATAGACAGCACCCACGCTGATTCCTAAGTGGCTGGCGACTTCGGCAGGCCTCTGGCCTTCGACCGCAGTACCCCAAAAAGCACTCCAAGTCGATTCACTGAACTGGTTTTGGATTTGGTCGCAGGCCCAATGAAAAAGATGGTCACGATACTCTTTTTCCCAAATATCGTCGTCATCTACAGCAGCGACTTGTTCAAGCGAGTTCGACACGCTCGATTCGCCACTTGCCTGTGGCTGTTTTTGCGCCTTTGAGACGTTTCGGCTGAGTGCGTGACTGGCTACGACAAACAACCAGGAACGAAATTTTCCGATTTCCGGATTGTATTGAAACTTGCTGATGCTTTGGGCAACCTGACGAAAGACGTCTTGGGTCAGGTCTGTGGCATCTGCATCTTGGAGGCCTTTGCGGCGGCCAAATCGATATATCAGCGGGCCGTAAATATCAACAAACTGAGACCATGCGAGCGCGTCCGCCTGGTCTCGGATTCGCATTAACAAACTATGTCGCGTGGTTTGGTTCACGTGTTACCGCTATTCGAATTCGATCCAACCTATTATTTCAAAATGTGTTGGAAAAGTCGAATGCTTGAGCATTGGCATGGCGAGCGACGGTTAATGCGCCTCCAAGGGGATGTGAATCCAAGGAGGAAAACGAAATAAAAAAAGACTGCCACCAATTGGCGGCAGTCTCAAAAAATGGATTCGTCGTTCGAAGCTCGTTAGTTTAAGGCGTCGATGAACAAGTTGACGTCTAACAAATCGACGGCTCCGTCCATGTTCATATCTGCCTTTGGGCTATATCCACCAGAAGCCAATAGTTCCACAAATGGATTGACGTCCAGCAAATTGACCTCGCCGTCGCAATTGACATCGCCGAGCAACGTGCGTTCAAAGAACCTAAAATTATCAAACTGTGTTTCCTGACCACCGACCAAGAAGCTAGTAATTGGCGTGGCCGATGTGATCCGAACGGTCCCCATCAGATTGCCGCCGACCATCGCAAAGTTGTTGGTCACAAATGCACCGCCCACAGCCACGGCGTTAGGAAAGTTGCCAACCGGGCCGACCAAGACACCGTTGATTTCCAATGATACCGCACCGCCTTGGTTGAAGTAATCAAAAGTAATCATATTCGTTGGGCCTGGGACGGTCGGCATATTGAAGTCCATACCGACGTTGTTGGGAGTTGCAACGTGCGGAAAAGTCGCCAAGAAGAAGGGGGCTACGGGATTCTCGATCGAAACGCCAATGCCTCCGACGAATCCACCATTGAGCACGTCAATGTCGACGCCACCGCTGGCAAAGGAACCACCCAAAGGAATTCCAATCGCCGGAATATCATCAAAATTAACCTCGGCAATTTGTGTGAATTGAGCGTTGCTGGTACTCGCCATTAGGGCGACTGCTAAAACTACGAAACTATTTAGAAAGTTCTTAAACATTTAAATTCTCCTAGTATCAGTTGGCGACGAAACAGTCGCGTTATCTAGGAGGGCGTGATTGGTTGGAAACTGGCGCGCCGTTTTCCGGTTTTTTTCAAAGAATTGACCAAGCTGCTGTCGAGCCCCATTTTGTAAAGACTAGTGAGCGCGAATTGGATTGCGGATGCTTTGGTTCGGGTTTGCGACGAATTGAGCGCTTTGCTGCCGCAACAAACACATCAATTCCTTTTTCTAGATAAGTATTGACCGGTCGGTACAAACTAACTAAGATGGGTATGACTTTGGAGAATATTATGCCTTGGACAAAACAGTTTGATCCGCAGGTCGCTTTGCGAAAAGCGGTCGAAATCTTCTGGGCGCTGGGGTATGAAGGCACGTCGATGACACAGTTGCTCAAGGCGATGGGGATTCAAAAAGGCAGTTTTTACGATACGTTTGGAAGCAAGCATCAGGTTTTTATGCAAGCCATTGATCAGTATTTCAAGGATCGTTTCGATTCCTTCGATCGACAAACTGCTGGAAAATCGCCCAAAGAAGCGATCGTGGCGATTATGGATCTTGTTCGTCGAGAATGCCTAAGTGACGAGCGTTCCAAATCGTGCCTGGTCGTCAATTGTGTTTTGGAACGGGCTCATTCGGATCCTGAGCTATTGGAAAAATCGCAGGGGATTTTTAAGTTCCACGAAAAGGTCTTTTTGACGCTGATCCGCGAAGGGCAGAAACTGGGTACCATTCCCGATTCCGTCAATGCGACCGACGCGTCCAAAGTATTGCTAGGGTTGACGATGGCGATGCGAGTCTATGGCAAAGCCGGGGCTTCCCGGTCGACCATCAACGCATTGTTCAACCAATCCAAGGCGGTATTGGAGGGTGGCGCGGTAGAGTAAAATTTTTTGACCTTGTTTGTACCGATCGGTACAAACTCCCTTTTTTTAGGAGAAGAGTAAATGTCGAATGAAAGTTTGCAGGGTAAAACAGCGGTTGTTACTGGGGCCAGCTACGGAATTGGTGCTTCCGCAGCCAAGGTATTGGCGTCGGCTGGAGCGCAAATCGTGCTGGCAGCAAGACGTTCTGCAGAAGGTGAAAAAGTTGTAAAAGAGATCGTTGCTGATGGCGGCAAGGCCGTTTTTTTGACGACCGATGTGACCCGAGCCGAGGATGTCGACCGATTGATGGCGTCGACATTTAAAAAGTTTGGTTCTTTGGATTTGCTTTTCAACAATGCAGGTACCGAGGGTAATCAATTGTTGCCCTTACAAGAAGAATCCGAAGAGAATCTTCGGAACATTCTTGAGGTCAATGTGATTGGCGCCTGGCGTGCGATGAAGGCTGTGATCCCTTGGATGATCCAGTCGGGCGGAGGATCGATCATCAACAACACTTCCGTCGCCGGTCATCGCGGGTTCGGTACGTTTTCATCGTACGTGGCTTCAAAGTTCGCGTTGGAAGGGTTGACTCGTTCGGTCGCGCAAGAAGTCGCTGCACACAATATTCGTGTGAACAGTGTCGCACCGGGGCCGATCAACACGGATCTTTTGGATCGGGCGACCGGCGGAGACCCGACGCCGTTTACGAATATGACGCCGATGCAACGAGCCGGTCGGCCTGAAGAAGTGGCCCAAACGGTATCATTCTTGGCTTCGAGTGCATCGAGCTACGTCACAGGGCAGTCCTTTGTTATCGACGGAGGCATGACAGCGTAGACGTAGGGAAGTAATTTGAAAGCCTCAGTTTTTTACTGAGGCTTTTCTTATTTCTCTGCTTTTGGCACGACAAAACAGATTGAGAAGTGTGTTTTTTTGTCACGTCGCGCTGGACGGTCTGCTTTGGAAGCCAGTTTGGTTTTAGCGAAGAAAAGTTGCTTTGGAAGAGACGCTGTCTGGGCGCCGAATCAATCAAACTCGGGCTAGCGCAGCCGGGGGCAACAAGAACGACCAACAAGATTCCCCTTCCCTTGGCCAAATTTGATTATTCAAAAGCGGCAGCGGCTTCAACGTATCAAACGAAAAAGCCGCGCCGCCCAACAGAGGGTGGTTGGTAGGCGGTTTGTGACCACAGGTTGGCCAAAGTTTAAAAGGATGTAACTCAGTTCTGCGCAAACGATAAACCTTTTGCCAGTGGTTTAAGCTGCGGATCCAATGGCGTTTCGGCCAATGAATTCGTATAGTTACTCATGACTTTGGCCGCAATGCAGGTGACCACATCCAGGGCTTGTTCACGGGTGTAGCCAGCACTGAGAAATTCTTGCAGCTCTTGCGAAGACACTTCCCCTTTTTTGGCATAGGCTACGATCGAAAAGTTTCGTAGCGCATTGAGTTTCGGGTCGTTAACGACTTGGCGATGGCGAACAGTTGTCATCACATCTTCGGGTGTCTTAAAAAATGCCTTTCCAACCATCGTGTGGCCCGCTGTGCAATACTCGCATTTGTTTTCGACGGCAATTGCCATCTGAACCACGTTAATCTCCGTTTGCGACAGCTTGCCATGCTCTTTCAAGTTCTTCTGTGTATCCAAATAGGACTTGATCAGCGCGGGTGACCCTGCCATCACTTTACCCAAATTGGGGACGAAGCCGAAATTGGATTTGTAAAAATCCCAGATCGGCTCCAAGCCATTGGGCGCCTGTTGGTGCTGCGTGAACCCCGATTCTGTTTTTTGCTGGTCTCCTTGGGCAAATACAGTTCCGGCTGTCAAAACAACGGTAATAGCGGCGAGGGCGTGTAGTTTCATCAAACATTCTCCAGAAAACAGGTTAAGTCTCTATTTTTGAAAACGAATTCAAAAATACGCGTTTGAGACTATGGAGAATCGGCGGCCTTACGGCGAAAACGAGAAAAGCAGCAAGCTTTTTACTTTCCGATAAAATCGGCAGCACCAATGTGGGCTTGCTTACTAAATTTTGAATCAGTATTCAAAAATGATAGCAAAGCGCGAATTTCAAGGCGAAGTTGTTTTACTTCAGCAGTAGCAGTGCCGTATTCACGATGCCTTGAAGCGTTTGGCGACTAGCTCCAGCACGGGCCATCACAGTAAGTCCTTGAGCCGTATTGACTAAAGATGCAGCCCATTCTTTGTAAGGTGTCGTTCTGGGAAGCTCCTCAGCTTCGATTGCTTCAAGCAGTTTGCGTTCGAAGGCGGCTTGGGCTTTTCGGATAACCGCACGGGCACGTTTCGCGATTTTTTTCGAATGATGCAGATCGACGATAGTGGCGCTTAAAAGGCAACCTTTATGCTTCATCATGGCATCGGGCCATGAACCGACGACTTTCCGCAACCCCGCCAACGGGCTGTCGTCAGAATCTAAAGCACGAAACATCGAGCCAAAGACGTTTTTCTCATAACGATCGAATGCTCGTTCAAACAACGCATTTTTATCGCCGAAAGTCGAATACAGGCTACCCGCGTTTAAGTTCATGGCCTCGAGCAAATGGTCGACCGAGGTATCTTGAAAACCACGTCGCCAAAAAACGGTCATCGCCGCCTCAAGCGCTTCTTCTTCGTCGAATTCTCTTGGTCTTCCAGCTGCCATACTTTAATTGTATCAAGAGCTAAGTCTTTGGAATTACCAAACTTCCGTTAGTTTAGTAAGTTGTCAGATACGGAGAACCACGGTTAGCGACTAGGAATTGTGCTTGAGCGATCGCAAAATTCTATTACCTTGGTTTTGATCCACTCGAATACTAAATAGCCGTGAGAGACATGAAAATAGGTTTTAGTTTGTTGATTGTGTTCGCATTTGCTTTTGGGCAAGCCAATGCCCAAGAGCAGTCTGGTAAAGAAAGCATGGTCAAAGTGGGCGAAGTTGCGCCCGACTGGGAATTGCCGGGGACCGATGGCAAAACCTACAAGTTGTCTAATTTTAAAGGGAAGCAGGCTGTGGTTGTCGCTTGGTATCCGGCAGCGCTGACCGGCGGCTGAACGATCCAATGCAAATCACTCCGTGAGAGTGGGAATAAGATCCGAGCGTTCGACGTCGCTTTTTTTGGTGCGAGTTGCGATCCGGCGGACAAGAACGAAAAGTTTGCCGAAAAATTGGATCTGAATTATCCGCTGCTCAGCGATACGGATAAGAAGGTGGCATCCCGCTACGGTATTCTCAAGGGCCGGTGGTCATCTCGGTCGACGATCTACGTCGACAAAGAGGGCAAAATTGCGTACATCGAAAACAAAGTCGATCTGCGCAACGCAGGCGAACAAGTTGTCAAAACGTTGACGGAAATGAAGGTCGACAAAAAGTAGCAACGGTTGTTTCGAATTCAGTCGCAATCAAAAATTGTCCGCATCCCGGTAGGCCTGGATCACGGCTTCATCGCCATCTTTGCCAACTTTCGAATTGCCATGCTCCATTCCCATCACACCACGAAAACCCTTCTGGTGAATGTGGCGAAAAACGTTGCGATAGTTAATTTCTCCGGTGCCAGGTTCTTTGCGGCCTGGATTGTCGCCACATTGAAAATAGCCGATTTCGTCCCAGCATTGATCGATGTTGGGAATTAAATTTCCTTCGGTAATTTGTTGGTGATAGATGTCAAATAGAATCTTGCAGGAGGGGTGGTTTACCGCTTTGCAGATTTGGTACGCCTGCGGTGAACCTTTCAGAAATACACCACCATGGTTGGCGAACCAATTGAGCGGCTCCAGCACCATGACCAATCCATCTTTTTCAAAAACTTCACAGCAACGGCGCAACAATTCGATCGCATTGGCCGTTTGATAATCGATGGCCAACCGGCGACCGCCACCTTCATCCAGGTTGCCTGGGACGACCGTCATCCATTTCGCGTTGACGCGTTTTGCGACCTCGACCGAATCCCGCATGTCTTTCAAAACCGATTCCCAAACCTCTTTTTTCTTGATCACAAACGTGGGTTTACCAAATGAGGCGTGAGCGACAAAAACGCCCATCTGCATATTCAAATCGGTCATGGTTTTAGCGATTTTTTCCTGCATTTCCTTGGAGCGGCGTTTCATTCCATTGTCTTCCCATGCCGTAAACCCTTGATCGGCAGCAAATTTGAGTTGATCGATCGGGTCGTTGCCGGCCAAATTCTTGAACATGCCGAAATGCGGAGCGTACTTCATTTTGAATTGATTTGCATCTTGCATGAGATTGAATGCTCCAAGGGATGATGTGGTTGCGATAGCCGTTGCGGTTGCGGTGGTCGACAGAAATTCTCGGCGTTGCATTTGAGCTCTCGAGTTGGACGCGGTGCATGAATCCGTTTATTCTATGCCCCGATTTCAAATTCACAAACTATTGGCGACCGAGAATTCACTTGTTGAACGAGCAGTACTCAAATGAAGCAAAATCGTTGCGATTGGTGCGTTGGCAACCCGATTTACGAATCTTATCACGACACGGAATGGGGTGTTCCGGTACGAGATGATCGAAAACTGTTCGAAATGTTAACTCTTGAAGGAGCTCAAGCGGGATTGAGTTGGATAACGGTTCTGCAAAAACGCGAAAACTATCGAAAACTTTTTGCCGGTTTTGACTATCGCAATATTGTCCGATTGACTGACAACAAGCTCGAAAAAATCTTGACCAACCCGGGGATCATTCGCAATCGCTTGAAAGTCTTTTCCGTACGCCAGAACGCCAGGTGTTTTATTAACGTCCAATCTGAGTTCGGCTCTTTCGACCAATACGTCTGGCGGTTCGTTGATGGCCAGGTTGTTCAAAACAAATACGAGACGATTAAACAAGTTCCAGCCAGCACCCGGCAAAGCGACGCACTGAGCAAAGATCTAAAGAAGCGTGGTTTTAAGTTCGTCGGCACGACCATTTGCTATGCGTTTATGCAAGCCGTGGGTATGGTCAACGACCACGTCACCAGTTGTTTTCGGCACCAGCAACTATCATGAACGTTGTTCCAGCAGGTGTTAGCCACTGACATTGACTTTCGAATGGAACCAAGAGTTTTGCAGGTAGCCCTTGGCGTTCCAAGGAACTCGTTGGGGCATAAATGCTCCGGATGAATCATGTGCCTTGACAAGGATGTTGGTTACTGATTCATCGATCTTCACGTCTAACGACCACAAACTCCAGCAAAAATCGGTGCCGTTATTTTGAGTTGCAGCTGTTTTCCATCGTTTGCCGTTATCAGTAGAAACCGCAACCGATTGGATCTTATTGCCCGACAATCCTGTCGGCAAAGCGTATCCCGAAATTTTGATCGTACCGGGTTTAAGCCGAGATCCGTTGAGGGGTGAACAGAGGGCGGCGTTGATCGGAAAACGATAAATCGGACCGGCTTCTTTCCATTCGAGCGCGGTTTGGTCACGTACGATTTTGTATGCGTTGGAAACATAATGGTTGGGCGAAGGACGGTCGCTGACCACAATTTTGCCCAGCCATTTGACGCTTCGCGCCCCGATGTAGCCAGGAACGACAGTCCGTAGCGGAAAACCATGGTCTGCCGTTAACGATTCTCCATTCATTTTGTCGCACAGCAGGACACGGCCGGGGCCTTCAGCGATCATCGCCTTCTCGATTGGGATGGAAGCACCGAATGGGATCACGCCGTTCTGGCGTTGGATTTGATCGAGGCCCTCAAACCAAACATGTTTGGCTTCGTCTAATACTTCGACCCATTTGAGCACATCGGCCAACGCAATGCCTTGCCATTTCGCATTGCCAATGGCACCGGCTCCCCATTGAACGCCGCCGACTTTTTTTTCTTGATTGAATTCGGTCCGGCGATTGCCGGCGCATGTCATGGTCGCCGTGGTCGAAATTCTTTTCAATTGGGCGAGTTGATCCAAACTGAAATCCATGGGTTGCCGCACTTTGCCTTCGACTCGAATCCGAAATCGTTTGGAGTCGATAACGGGATTGAGAGCGTGGCTGCGCACGTAAAAATGTTCGACCGGAGTGATCCAAGTCTTGACGAGCTCCGATAAGACTGGTTCGCCGTTTCTGGGGTCGCTCGTCAACCAGCGAAGTCTCTTCTGTTCGTCTTGCCATCTGCCAAATGAAATAGGTGCCATTGGAGTGGCGGCGGCAAGGGCGGCACCGCCCACGACCTGTAACCAACGTCGGCGCGCGCAATTTAAGTTGAAAGACATTGTGCAATTCCCAAGTAGGTGTTTGAACCATGAAGATACATAGATTACAAAACGTTGGGAACCGCGTTTGAATGGGCGAGTGCTAATCCGTATTCCAAATCACTTGGTCCAACTTGATCTCCCATGGAAAGAACAACACTAAGTCGTCGATTCGCCAATCGATGCGGGCTCGAACAAAATTGTCGGAGGTCCTGACATAGTCCGATACGGCCTTCGTGATCGAGACTTTACGTGACTGATCCGCCGTCTGTGTGTTGAATTGGTCCACACGGTCGTATTCACCTGTCGACCAATTGAATAAGTCGATTCTAGTGTCCAGCCCAACGGTCGTAGCATGTGCTTCGACAATCAACTCTAGATAATTTGGGTTTTGAGTTTCTACATTTGTTTCGCATAAAATCCGAACGTTGGCCTTCGGATTTTGTAGAGGCGACTTTGGAGAATATACGATTCGTTGGTCGTCAGATTCAAAGGAGTCAGAAATTTTTCCATCGACTTGTTCGCCTAAAGCTAACGCAATCGAAGAAGCAGTATTTGTAGAAACCACGGCGTCTTCAATTTTGAAAACCATATTGCCGGAATGGCTGACGATGTATAAGTTACCCAAGTTATCCTCGGCGAAAGAAGACATGCGAGGAATAACTCCAGCTGACGTTTGAATGGTACCGGTCCAGTTGATGAATTGGTTGATGTTGGTGGCATCATTACTCGTCGGGTTACTCCCGTCCCATTTGAACGACCAGATTCTTTCTCGACGGTTGTCGGCAAAAAAATAGTGGCCTTTCAGAGACGGGATTGGGCCTCGATAAACGTAACCACCAATCACGCACATTCCTTGGTTCGCTGCAAAGCCGTGTTCGTATTGATAAACTGGATCAATCGCACCAGGCAATGGATCACCAAGAGTGCCTTCTCGAATTTTCCAGCCGTAATTCTCACCACCTTTACTGTTGGCCGGTTGAACATTCACTTCTTCAATGTCAGAACCACCAACGTCGCCAAAATAGAAATCTCCAGTATCGCGATCAAAACTACCCCGCCAAGGATTTCGTAGTCCGTAGGCCCAGATTTCGTCATCACCTGATTTGCCAACGAATGGATTCGAAGCAGGGATACCATACTGACCATTAGAACTGTTACTGCCCTGTGGATTGATTCTTAGAATCTTGCCTTTCAAGTTGTCATTGATGTCCTGAGCGTTATCGGCAACCTTGTCATCACCCGTCGTTACATACAAGAAGCCGTCGGGGCCAAATCCCAGCCAGCCACCATTGTGTTGTTGCGAGGATTTTTCAATGGAGAGGAGTGTGCGTTTGCTACTAAGATCAGCAAGATCTGGAGTCTGCCTTGAATATTCTCTAAGCTCAAATTGAAATTGCTCTGGCTTGGGTTCACTTACCAAGGTGATGTAAAACAGGCCGTTGCTTTCGTAGTTGGGATGGAAGGTCATGCACAAGAGCCCGGCTTCCGTACAGCAAACCACCTCATTCGTAAGTTCCAAAAAGGGAGTCTTATTGTAAGAATCGCTGGCCATATCAAAAATTCGAATTCTGGCATCACCATTGCCAAACCCTTGTCCCACGACAAACATTCGATTGCTGTCACTAGGGGCTTGAATCGCATAAACCGGCCGCGTACCTCCCGGGATCGCGGACAAAGTCATAGATTCTTGTGCATAAGAACTTGAAGCACAAATGGCAAAATTTACCAACAAGAAAAGAAATCTCATGGTTACTACCTCAACGATTAGTAAAAATGTAAGGTAGTTCAATTTACGGCTGTTTTCAATTACAAACCACGTACCTTGTCGGTTATCCGAGGTTTTTTCTGCTTACTTAATAAATTCCCAATAATCGCTTGGATTCTTTCAACAGGAAATCGGGATCCATAAACGGTTCGTAACTAATGTCCTGCCACCGGATGTTTCGCTCTGCGTCTAACAAGAATGTGCCATGCAATGGTTGGTTTTCGAACTCGTCGAAGGCTCGATACAGGCGAAACACATCCATTTCTGGATTGGCTAACAATTGAATGGGTAGTGGGACCTCGCCGTACGAGTCAATGGAAATCTTAAGCCCTTTGCGGTCGTCAGTGCTGATGGCGACGACTTCAATGCCTGCTTCCAGAAAATTGTTCAACTTCGGTGCAAAAGCTTGCAGCTGTTCGGCACAATGCAGGCAACCATGACCGAGATAAAAAATCACGATCACCGGCTTTCCGGAGTAGCTGTGCAAGGAAATCGGCTGATCCCGCGAATCCAATAACTCCCAGCTGGGCGCTTGAATGGGCTGCCATCGAAATGGTCCTAGGTCATCCAACGCGGGGCGGTTTCCAATATCGTCAGCGGTTGGCAAATTGATTCGCCAGTCGCTTTCCAATCCTGCGTAAGCAACGACCGGGGCGAGCTTGTCAAAGAAATCGCATGCGATGTCGATCGAATTGGAAGTTTCGCGCAATTGGCAGAGCTTCTCTGTGGCCGCATCACGACGTCCGCATTCCCACAACAGCCATGTCAGCATCGCCAATGGTTGCACCTCATTCTGTTTACTTTTCACGAACTTCTCAGCTGCCTCGATCGCCATCTCGGTATCACCAGCTTTGTGTTGAACATAGGCGCGATAGATCGCGTCGACTTCGCCGGCCTTTTTAAGTTTCTTCAACGCTTCAGCAAATTTGCCCTGAGCGACGTCTTGGTAGCCCAACATCTCGTCCGTCGCGCGACGGATCACATTGAGTTGGTCGTCCAGAGGTTTTGTCGACTCTGCGTTTGCACGGTTGACGCGTTTCCGGTGGTCGCGACGCAACGAATTCCTAAAACTGGCGTCGTACTTGGTGGCGATTCGTTGCGGCAATTTATCTTTGATCCAATTGTGTAACGTGACAAGCTTGCTCGTCTGTTCTGCGGCGGTTTGCTTGACTGCTTGTTCGGCTTCTTTCTTTTCCCGTTCGACACGAGCTTTTTCGTCTTCCAATTGCTTTAGAATGCGCTCTCCATCGGCGAGTTTCTCGGAACGAAAATACGCCCGCCCCATCAATCGAAGCCGTTTAATTTTCTCCAGCGGTAAATCGGTCTCTGCCAACAGTCCGTTTTGACAAGCTTCAAGCAGTGAATCCCATTGTTCGTACGTACTCAAGACTTGAAACAGCCGTTGGCGACCATATCGGGCGCTCCCGTAGTCATCCAACACGTTGTATTTCGGATGCCGAGGCAGCGAAATCATATTGGTCGCCAGATTCACCGCGTCTTGCACCCGACCAACGTGAATCAGATTCCGAATACACCACTCATTATTATGCGCAAAATTGTGGATTTGGTCGGGCAATACCCAGTCGTGCATCATGTGGTGATGATCGACACGAGCCGACGCTTCTTGTTGCCAAACGGCGTCTTCGTAGCGTTTAAGTCGCGAGAAGATATGACCCGGCATGTGCCACATATGCGCGATCGCCGGCAACGATTGACCGCAGTTTGCCGCCGAATGCACGGCGACCTCCGCGTTTTCGTAGTCCCATAAATGGATGCGATAATGATGGGCAGGGTGGTGCGGGTTCTGCTCAAAGATATCGTCCAGAATCGAGTTGATTCCAATGTGGCTAGAGATCTCAACTTTTTTTCGCTTGTTCATCCAGACTTGACAGGCCAGAAAGGCCTTCGCCTCGATGTCGTTGGGGAACTTCAAAACGATCTCTTCCAATTTTTTGACGAAATTAATCGCGCGCTTTTTTTCGTCTTTGGTTTGTTCGCTGTAGAATGATTCAAGTGCCGCAATGTACAAAGATTCGCGATTGCTAGTTGTGCGATCTGAAGCCATTAGCTTTTGCCGGGCTTCTTTGAGAAATTTTTTCGCGCGATCTTCGTTATTAACGTTGGCCATGGCCAAACCCCAGTATGCCATAGCGCATCCCGGGTCCAGCGTCGCGACTTGCCGAAACGAGCGCTCCGCTTCGAAATACCAAAAGCCGTGCAGCTGGTCGATGCCTTGATTAAAATAAGATTGAGCGGTTTCGTCACTTGTGGATATCTTGAACTGACTCTGACCTAAGCCTGGCATCAGATATGGTTTTTGCCGAGGGCCTTCGTTGAACGCTTCCCCGTGATAGGAATGCCCGGCGAGTAGTTCTTCTTTTTTAGCTTCGTCATTGCCCAGCAAACTTTGGATTGGCATTAATACGACGAAAAGAAACAACCAATATTTTCGCATTCGAAATCTCCTAGTACTTTACGAAGTCCAATGTAACCGGAGATTTGGAATTGTCAGGGGTTTAATTTCGCGCTTTCGCAGCCATGTTTGCATCGAGATGCTCTACAAGCCGTTTTCGATGTTAATTTCGCCCGCTTCCCCCATATCCGTCGCGGTGTCGTTGCCTGGCCCGCCATCGAGAAAGTCGTTTCCTTCACCGCCGGTGAGCGTATCGTCTCCCGTTCCACCTTCGATAACGTCGTGGCTGCGATTGCCGTTGAGTGTGTCGTTGCCTTGTCCGCCCTGAATCAAGTCTTGACCATCGCCGCCGCCAATATCGTCGTTGCCGGGACCACCCATGATTGTATCGTATCCACTACCGCCGCTGATGTCGTCATCGCCGCCGCCGCCAGAAATTTGGTCGCCGCCGTCACCGCCGGTAATCAAGTCATTGCCATCGTAGCCAAAGATGGTGTCGGAACCGCCTCCACCAATGATGAAATCAATATCCAATCCACCCAGAATCGTATCCGATCCAGCACCTCCGCGCAATGTGTTCACACCTGGGTTTTCGAGCGGCGGCGCTCCGCCATCGATCCAATCGTTACCGTTGCGACCATCAATGTCGTCATCGCCGGGGCCACCAAAGATCTCATCGCGGCCCAACGCGCCGACAATAGTGTCGTTTCCATCTTCGCCATGCAAGATGCTGCCGCCCGCACCTTCGGCTGTGATGGTATCGTTTCCGTTGCCACCAAACACCGTAACGCCAGGGAATTGAACGGTTATGAGATCGTCGCCATCCAAACCATTGACGACCAATGATTCAACTTTGCCGAATTCTTCATTGCAGCCGTTTACAACGACAGATA
Source organism: Mariniblastus sp. (assembly GCA_965263475.1). Classification (GTDB taxonomy): domain Bacteria; phylum Planctomycetota; class Planctomycetia; order Pirellulales; family Pirellulaceae; genus Mariniblastus. Next base: position 2,421,854 of record OZ253677.1, on the reverse strand, counting down.
CTCCATTGTCCGTAGTCGTTACGGCAATCGTATCGTTCGCGTTGGTTCCATCGACTATCAATTGTCCATTACGAAGCGTCCCACAGTTTTGAGAAGTAACGATAGCGACATCGTTGCCGTCTTGGGAGTTGTACGTGATAAACAAATCGACACCGCCAAACGTACCGATCAATGCACCTTCTGGTAAGCTGTTGAATATTCCAGTTCGCGTTCCAACGATCGTCAAGATCTCGAATCGTTGGTTGGGAGCAAAGCGAAAGCCGTTGATTGGAATCACAATTAACTCACCTTCCAAAAACAAGTCGCCTTCAATCACGAGTTGATCGTATTCAGTTCCTGCGTTGGTGCCGCCAATTTCGATTTCAACTGATGAAGAAGCCGACAAGTCTAAGTTGCCTTCGAACCGTACACTTCCAGGGCTGTTCCCCGGTTGCAAATCGCCTTCCATAAACACGTTGCCCGTTCCCGTGAAAGGGCCATCGCCGGAAACGCTCCCGAAGAAAGTGGTAGAGCTGTTGAAGCTAGTTCGGATTTCTTGCCCGTTGTGTTCGACGTCTTCATAGAATGTCGTCGTGCCACCACCGCTAGTGATGCAAGTTCCGCCTTCGCTATTGAAGACCTGGGCAAAACAGTCTGTAAATCCGCCGCTGGTCGCGATGGTGCCGACGTTACCAATGCCAACGTCGGCAAAAATCGCGCCCCGTCCCACGATCCGTCCGGTGGGGGCGTTGTTAAAAGACTGGGTAATGTCGAGTGTCCCGCCAAGTAGCTGAATCATTCCAGCGTTAAAATGGGATTCCCCGTTCAACAACATGCGTTCGCCGTCGTCGATCCGAATTTCACCATCAAATTGGTTGAGAACGACCGCGTCAATTCGTCCGGAACCTAACAATAAGCCGCCATTTTCCAAAACGGATGCCGCCAGTGTCAGGCCGAATTCGTTTAAGTCGACTTCACCAAGGTTGTCGACTTCATCAGTGCTAACATGACCGTTCCCCGTTAACTTTCCTTGGGTTCCAATGTTTACGCGTTCAACAACCTCCAGCTGTTGTTCGTTTTGTAAACGCAAGGCAACTTGTGCCTCTGAATTTTCTCCAACTGTCAATTCGCGCACTTGGGTCAGTGATGTTGGACCATTGACGATGGTAAAATTTTCAGTGGAATCTAAAATGGCATGGTCCGTCGGCCCTGGCAGAAATAAACGGGCTTTCCAGTTTTGAAGGTCATCCCAATCTCCAGCGCCATCGCCTGTCCACGTCAAATCCAAGTGGTTGAAGTCAACAAGAAAAGCCTGTTGCAGCTCGTCACCTAGAAACGTGCCGCTGAAGCGTCCTTCGCCAACCATTTTGCGTCCGTCGGCAGAGACGTCGTAAGCCTCGATTAAACGCCAATCGGAAATTTCCACGCCGAACTCTGCCAATACCGATTCAATCGATCGAATTCCAGATACCTCATTCCAAATGAAAGCCTGTCGACCGTTTACGGTTTCATAGCCTTCACCAACAATGATTTCTCCGTTGGCCGAGACGCCGCGGGCTTGAGTGAAAGGTCCAATACCCTCCTGCGCGTTGTTGATACTAGGTTGGTCATTGGGAAACAGCCCCAAGCCGACCATGCCCTGATCAACCGTCCAACGAAACGCTTCAAAGTCTCCGATGGCACTACGGCTGTATCCGACGATAACGGTGCCATTGCCATTGATATCCGTCGCCGTGCTAAAGATCGAGCCACCAGGCAGGTCTCCCAAGCCGACCATTTCGGTTTGATCAGTCCAATAAAACGCTTCGCAATCGCCCGCCGAATTCTCACTGGAACCGACGATGACTTGACCGTTAGCCGAAGTCGCATTGGCTGAACTGGATGCTGAAGTATCTCCTGCCAAGTTTCCCAGGCCGCGAATTCCTGTCGTAACCGACCAATAAAACGCCTCGTCCTGACCGTTCGTGTTGAAGCTTTCTCCGACAACGACATTGCCGTCCTCCGAAATTCCAAAGGCCTCGGTGCTACCGTTCCCGCCCAAATTTCCAATGGCCAGGTAACCATCGTTGGCGTTCCATACAAACGCTTGTTGATTGACGGCGGGAAACCGGATGGATCCAACGATTGAAACGCCGCCTTCGGAGACTCCATAACCGATCCCATCGGTACCAAAAGGCAGAACGCCTAACGAGAAAATTCCGGTGTCCGCCGTCCATGCGAAGGGCTGATCGGCGCCTTCGGTTTCAGACTCGCCGATGATGGTCGAGCCGTCGACAGAAATCGCATAGGCAGTACTCTGAAAATTGCCGCCCGGTAAATCACCCAAACCCACCAAGTTTTGCGCTTCGCATGCGATGCAGGTTAAACCAGCAAGAAAAAATACGATGCCAGATCGGAAAATTCGCATGGGTACGATTCAATCAAAAAATTATTGGGGTCTGAATGTCTTGGTAAACTCCAGACGGCATTCGTTTTGATATCGGACGAGAATTTTCAAACAATTGTGCCGGGCAATAAAAAAAGCAGGCGCGCGCGGCGCCTGCTTACCATTAGCCTCCAGCAGTAGTTAACCGCCTGCCAACAGATTGACGAATGGGTCGACGTCTAAAAGATTGACAACGCCATCTTCGTTGATGTCTGCCTCAGGGATGAACAGGTTGTTGGCAATTGCATTGACAAACGGAGAAACATCCAAGAGGTTGACCGTACCGTCGCCATTGACATCGCCCAGAATAAAAGGCTCGGGTTGTTGCACACCGCCGGATACCGTGAAGGTCCCACCGGATGCTTCGGCGCCGGCGTCGGGTTGGCCCGACGTTCCTGCAACGGTAAAGCCTCCGCCTTCGGACAGCCCGCCGCCGCCATCAATGGAATAGCTAACGATTTCGAACTGGGCGAAAGTCGGTGATGCCAGGAACAAGGTCACCGCAACCACCAGGCAGGGTAACGAGCGATTGAACTTAAACATGATTTTTCCTCCCAGGTGGAATTACTTAGCCAATAACTCAGCAACAGCCGCTTCAAGAGCATCCAAGCGGTCTCGCAAATCTTCGTTTTCCGCTTCGAGCTCGACGATCTGTTTGTCTTTTTCATCACGAAGCTCTCTGATTGCTTCAACAACGATTGCTTCGAATCCGCGAATGGTCAGCATTTTGTATCCGCTATCATGTTGCTCGACCCAATCCGGAAACACTTTTTCAACTTCCTGAGCGATGAAGCCTGTTCTTTCTCCGGCAAGTTCGTTGATCGATTTAGGATCCTTGTACTCGTAATTTACTCCGCGTAGCGATAGAACTTTTTCTAAAGTGCCATCGGCCAAGTCTTTGATGTTCTTTTTGAGTCGGGCATCTGACAAGTTGGACCAAAACCCTCCCCCTGGTTTAAATGCGTTTCCATTGACAAACAGATTTTGCCCAACATCGAGGCTCAAATCGACGTCCATATTGGAACGGACGCGACCGGACCCATTGACATCAAGCAGGGCTGTAGGAGACACCGTGCTGATGCCTACTCGGCCATTGTTTCCATTAACAGAGATTTCGTCGATGACGTTGGGGCCTATATCAAGTGACCACGTATTAAAACTATCGTCATAGGTCATCACAGCTTTGGATACTCCTTCAACAGCATATCCAAATACCGAACGCGAGCCAGGATTGTTATTGTTGATATACATCGCGCCGATTTGGTCGCCATTGGCTGGAACGTCAACGTCAAGCCAACTTTGGCCCAAAGTCGTATCGACAACGGGTTCGTCTCGCCCGATTCCTACGTAACCGCTAGGCATGACATACATTCGCCAATCAAAACTCCCTCGGGAGCCGAGTCGGACTTGGTCATTGGCAACCGAAATGTGAGGTGAGCCAGAGTCATCTATCGCCGTCCGGAAATTCCCGTTGCGCTGAGTGTTGAGCAGCTCGACGGTTTCGTCTGAGGAGATGACTGTTGATTCCAGTCTCCAACCACCAATAACCCCATCAATCCAATGACGACCGGTAAACAGCGTCCCCGAGTCATAACCATAATAAGCGTTGGACAAACTACCAGTACTACGAACATACATCCCACCAAATGCTGTTGGCCCCGATCCGGTTTGAGCTTCGATTCCGAAGACTTCTGTGTCGTCCACCGGTGCGTCTCGTCCGACACCGACGAATGACGCATCTGAATTGACCGCGACGCCGCGTGTCTTGGTCGAATAAAGAGAGTACGGCGACGCGGTAATTTTTTGGCGAGGCGACAACGTTTCATTGTCAACTTCAATCTCCAGCCAGCGAACATGTCCGTCGAACGCGTCAAACCCAAAATCCAACTCAACGGTAAAACGACCGTTGGTCACCGTTACATCTGGTATCATGACTTCGTCAATACTGGTTCCGCCACCTGCGACACTGAACAAACGAAAGCTCATGTCAAACAAGCCATCTGCGGCTTGGCCGTTTTGTTGGAGTTGTCCCTGGTACGTAAACTCTGAACCAATTTGAACTTGAGCGTGGACGCTGCATTGGCCAAGAAAGATGGCCAATGCCACTGCTAGAGTATGTCTTAGTTTCATTAGATTTCTTTCGAATCGTGTTTGAGAATTCGCGAGGTGTAACGTTTGAAAATCGGCCTCGCACGAAGCATCAGATGCTTTGGTGGACGCGAAGCGGACGAACGATTCGGAAAAAACATCAAAATTCGTAGTGCCAAACGCTACTGAGGACTCATTAGGAAATTGCTGGATTTTGGTACATAATGCTGAAAACGCGCGTCCGGTTGATGCGACCAGTTTGTCTTGGAGAAAGTAGACTTGAACGACGTCCAACCAAACCACCAGTCCGTTTCTGCAGAGGAGTTTTCCGAATTGGTCGCATTGGGTAAGTCAGGTGATCGCGATGCCATTGGACGGTTGTTGTCGAAGTACCGCAACTATTTGTTGTTGATTGCCAACCAGGATCTGGACGCCAACCTCAGAGCAAAACTGGGGGCTTCTGACGTCGTGCAGGAATCGATGATGTTGGCCCAGAAGAATTTTGAACAATTTCGCGGTGAGTCCGAGCAAGAATTTCTGGGTTGGCTAAAAACAATTTTGGTCAACGATCTGCGTAATAATCGCCGTCAGTTCGCTACTCGAAAGCGTGATGCCGGTCTGGAGTTGAATCTGCAAGAACAATCATCGGTCAAAGATCGTTTGGTTGATGCAAATTTGACGCCGAGTAGCGATGCGATGCAGCGTGAACGAGCTCAAGCTTTGTCGGCCGCATTGAGTGGCTTAAGCGATGATCATCGACAAGTCATCCAATTGAGAAATTTCGAACAATTGGATTTTGAAGCGGTTGGGCAACGGATGAATCGCAGTGCGGATGCAGCGCGCAAATTGTGGGCCCGTGCCTTGGAGTCATTACAAGCTCAATTGTCTTCCAGTTCCCCTGAATTATTGACGGGAATCTTCGAGCCGGATGCGAACGATGAATGACTCAATCCATCCAGACAATGATCGCAAGTTTGCGGACCAATTAGAAAGAGACCTCCGATTGCTCGAGGAAAATAGTAACGGTTTCGAGAGCGATTCTGATGACAAAACATCGGCGGAAATTAGCGCACGTGTGCAAAAAGTAAAACCGGTTCTTGAGTTGTTGAACGAATTCAAAGACCGCCCTGAGTTTGTCGCCGGGCATGCCGAAGTTGAAACTGGGGATGCAGTAGGTGACGTCACGCACGCCGTGACCCCCGAACTGCCGGTACCGCAATTGAGTCGATTGGGTCGATTTGAAATTATCAGAGAGGTCGGAAAAGGCGGCAACGGAATTGTGTTGGCCGCGCGAGACACGCAGCTGAATCGCGACGTTGCGGTAAAAATTCCACGGCTGTCGGCGGCACTTTCTGGAGAGTCTAAACTGCGTTTCGAACGCGAGGCGAAAGCGGCCGCGAGCCTGAGCCACCCCGGCATTGTTCCTATTTACGAAGTCGGGCACGACCAAGGCGTCGACTTCATCGTTAGTGAATTGGTGAATGGAATCAGTTTGACGGACTGGCTGGAACAACACGATGTGTCTGCCCTGCAAAGTGCGGCTTGCGTGTCTTCATTGGCAGAGGCCATCCAACACGCGCATCAACGTGGCGTATGGCATCGAGATTTAAAACCGTCCAATATCATTGTCGCTAAGGGATCGGGAAATGGCGATTTGGCAAGCCGTTTTCGCATCGTCGATTTTGGCTTGGCGGCCGTCCACGATGACACCAATCACGACCTGACGAATACGGGTGCGATGCTCGGTACGCCGGCCTATATGTCGCCGGAGCAGACCAGGACAACGCAAGACGGCATCGGTGAGAGCACGGATGTTTATGGCTTGGGCGTAATTCTGTATCAGATGTTGACTCATCAAGCCCCGTTTTCCGGCAGCGATCTCATTCAGCTCGTCGAGAAAATCAGAACGCAAGAGCCGATCACAGCCGACAAATTGAACCCATCCGTTCCGCGTGACCTCGCCGCCATCGTTTCCAAGTGCCTGGAAAAGCGAGCGATGGATCGCTATCCAACGGCAGCGGATTTGCACGACGATTTAGAACGATTTTTGAACAACGAACCGGTGGTCGCGCGTCCAGCATCCGCACCGCGACGCTTGGCGAAATGGGTACAACGGAACCCGTGGGGATCGGCCGTGATCGTGACTTTGTTGATTGGGGTTCTGGCAACTTCTTACGCTGCGATTCGCGCCGCTGTAGCCGAAAAAAAGTCGCGTCTCGCCGAAGACAAGGCTCTGGTCGAAGCGGAGGTTGCCAACGAAGTCGCCGACTTTTTGGAAGCGATGTTTCAGATTCCGAAAACCCTAACCGATGGTCAAAGCGAATTGCGTGGTAGTGATGTGACCGCCGAGCAGATTTTGATGCATGCGGCAGAAAAAATAGTCAACGGACTTGAATCACAACCCAAAGTCAAGGCGCGGCTGATGACATTGATCGGGGCTTCGCTAACGGATGTCGGAAGCTACGGGCAAGCCGAAGAGTTGTTGCGAAAAGGGCTGGAGCTAAATGTAGGGTTGCTCGATCGGCACGATTCAAGATTGGCTCAAAATTACCAGTACCTTAGCCGGCTTTTGAGGCATTTGGATCAAGACGAAGAAGCGGAAAGCCATTTGCGAGCGTCCATTGAGATACTGGAAGAAGATGTAGAAACGCACCATCGACAGCTGGCAAATTGCTATAACGATCTTGGTATCCTGCTGCGGCCGCATGACCCAATGGCGTCTCGAGAGGCATATTGCACGTCTCGTGATATCATCGAAAAGTATCAAACGGATCAGAAAGACAATTGGAAACTAAGCGCCAATATCGCCGTATCGGATTATTTAAGTGGCCGCTACGAATTGGCTGCAGAAGCCTTTGCCCGGGCACTCGATCACGCCGTCGAAACTCATGGTGAATTGGATCCGCAAGTAGCCGTCCTGCATGGCAATTTCTCGAAAGTCTATTTGAAACTGAGGCACTTTGAAAAAGCAAAGGCGTCTCGCTTGAAAGATCTCGAAATCGCGACGGAAGTCTTAGGTGAGAATCACGTCAATGTCGGTAAATCTTTGACAGGTCTCGTTGAAATCCAGCAGCGTTTGGGGGATTTGGAAGATGCTTTTGTATCTGGTGAGCGAGCCATTGAAATCTTGAAAACTGGATTGCCAGCAAATCATCGACTTATCATAACCGCGATCAATAATCACACCGTTACACTAATTCGAATGAATCGATTTGAGGAAGCACTAGGGTTTGCCCTAGAAATTGAAGCTGCGGATAAAGCTCGCCTCGGCGAACAGGTCGATGTCCAAATGTTGACGAATCAATTGATGATTTCTCAAGTGGAACGCCGAAGCGGACATTACGAATCGGCACAGTCGAGAATCGAGTTTGTCCTGAATCACGAACTGTCCGAAAAAAATAAGTCTATTGGTGCCAATGCTCGGCTTGCCAAAGCGCTCCTTATGTCGGAAACCGGGGAACCCGAGGCCAAGCAAACGATGTTGGATGCATTGGCATATACGGACCAGGCAGGAGTGTTGCGAAAACCCGATCGTGCTTACTTTGAAGCCCAGTTCTGGGCGTTGGCTGGGAATCAGGAAAAAGCGATTCAGAAGTTGCTTGAAGCTGTTGAGGCTGGCTATCGAGATGCTCGAATCTTGAGCGATCCGGATTTCAGAAACCTGGAAGCGAACGACGATTTTCAGGATATCAAAGTTCGATTTGCGAACGCAAATGACGACTAATTGCCCTCTGTATTTCTGGCGGGACGGTTTCTATTTTGTTTCTAGCCCCTTAATCTCATCTTGCCTACGATCGAGACGGTTCTGGAGTGGGAGCACGTTGTCACTCGATTCAATACAAAAATTCGAAATCGAGTTGCCCGTCGTCTTGACGAGCGGATGAGGCCACGAGCGAGTGCTGGAATTTACAGATTGTCCGTCCGTAAACAACCTATTGAACAATCCGTTTGAAGCTGGGGGTTTTTTGCTTTCGGTAGGAGTTGCCGTAGAATCTAAGATCAAACGCACCGGCCAAGTGAAACGCGAATCGAGCCGTTGCGGTTGATTTGGTTATGCACTTGACGGAAAAAGGCTCTGCAGTGCGCGACGAAACCACGCAAAAAACCGCGCCCCGACAATTTACGGTCAAGTCATTGTTGTTTTGGAACGCATACATTGCCATAGCTTTGTTGGCATGGACGCGACCAGAGCCCATCACGATGTTGACCATCGGCATTCTGCATGTTGTTTTGTTGGTCAGCACAAATCGCGTTTCGCCGGAGTCGCTTTTACTTACCGGTTTGCTTTGGGTATGGCTGCTCTGTTTTGCAAGTTCTTCAGGTAATACTCAACGGGTGCGTCAACGAAGTCTGTGCTCGTCAAATCTACGGCAAATTGGTTTGGCGCTATTGCATTACGAACAAGACCACGGATGTTTTCCGCCTGCATTTACGATCGATGAGAACGGGAAACCGCTACATTCTTGGCGAACGTTGATTCTTCCCTACATCGAAGAAGATGCTCGATACCGGAACATCGATTTATCTTTGCCGTGGAGTCATCCAAAAAACTTGGCCAACGCCAAACCTACGCCTGCCTGTTTCCAGTGTTCTCAGCGCCTCCGTTCGCGAGTCGATGATGGCAAAACGAGTTACATTGGAGTGGTGGGTGAGGGCCTATTGTTCAACGATAGCGGCAATGGAACGTTGTTGTCGGAGGTTTCGGATGGAACGTCCAACACAATTAGCGCTATCGAGCTAAAAAATCACCGGGTGCATTGGATGTCACCGCGCGATCTGTCCTATGAAAATTTTTTGACGGAATTGGGGCAAAATCGGAAGCAACTCTTGGAGTCTCACAACGGCGGATGCAACGTCGTGCGTTGCGATGGTCCGGTTTCGTTTTTACGCACCAATGTCCCCAAGGCTGCGCTCGAATCCGCGTTGGAAATTGCCGACGGCAATGTGAGTGATTTCTAGAACTGTTTAGGGTAGGTTTGAATCGGTTGAATCATCCAGCTTCTTTTTCAGTGTCGTTCGATGGATGCCCAGTTTGCGCGCCGCTGCCGAATACTGTCGATCGCTCAAATCGAAAGCGGTTGGTAGAATGGCGGGATCAATAATGGAAATTAACTTTTCATAGAGCGGCTCGGCTTCGCTGTCGTTCCAGTTTCGTTTAGTCCACTCCTTGACAACGGACTGCAACTGTTGGACTAAGTCTGAGTGGTTCGCTGGTAGGTGGATGGTCGTTTCGTCAAAAGAAACGTGTTCCGGAACAAGTATACCTCCACGCGCCAACGTGGAAGCACGCGCAACGACGCTTTGGAGTTCACGAACGTTGCCTGGCCAAGCATTTGATTTTAGTTTGTCCAAAAATTCGGCCGACGCTGAAATTTTTGAAGGCACCTCGAATTGGCTCAAAAAGAAATTTACCAACGCGGGAATATCTTCTTTTCGTTGCCGCAGTGGAGGAAGTTTAATCTCGAAAGTCCTGAGCCGATAGAACAAGTCGTGGCGAAAATCACCATGGTTAATTTGCGAAAGCAAATCCTGATGCGTTGCGGAGATCAATCTGAAATTTGTCTGATAAGAATGGTTTGAGCCTACGGGGATCACCTCACCAAGATCTAAAACTCGTAGCAATTTGACTTGTAGTTCAATCGGGATTTCAGCGACTTCGTCCAAGAACAAAGTGCCCCCGTCGGCTTGCTGGATCAGACCGATGCGATCCGAGTCCGCGCCGGTAAACGCACCTTTTACATGGCCGAACAACTCACTTTCGATTAATGATGGGTTAAGCGCGGCGATATTGACCGCAACGAACGGCCCGGAAGAGTGAATTCCGAAACGGTGGATCGAGCGAGCCGTCAATTCTTTGCCGGTGCCGCTTTCACCACTGATCAGTACCGGTGACCGAGTCGTTGTCGTCAATGCAATTTGTTTGAACACTTCTTGCATGACTCGTGACGATCCAACCAAACCTGCGTTTTGAGCTTGCGTTGGCTCCGCAACACCCTCAGTTGCCGAGCTCGCCGTGAGTGAACGAGTGGCAATAGCCTGTCGAATGATCGATCTAACTTTATCTAGCTCAAACGGTTTGACGATGTATTCAAATGCGCCATTCTGGATTGCATCAATCGCAGTTTCCAAATCGCCGAAAGCGGTAATGATCAAGACAGGGGCGTCGGGTTCGCTGTTTTTGTATGCTTGGATCGCCGAAATCCCGTCCTTGCCCGGCAGCCGAACATCAGAAATGATCAAGTCGAATTGAAGTTCTTCCAGCAGCGCAAGACCTTTTTCAGCGGTGGAGACGGAATGCGCCTCCAGCGACATTTGCTCACACAATTGCGTCAATCCCCAGCAAATGCTTTCTTCATCATCAATAATCAAAACCCGACTCATCCTGAGATATTCTCCTGCGGTTGCTCAATGGAGCGAAACACAAAAACCGTTCTGTCAGAATCGCGGTACCAGCGGATATCCCCTCCCATTCTATCGGCAATCTCTTTGACCAGAGACAGACCCAGTCCCGTTCCTTCGGTAGAACCGGTCACAAATGGTTTGAACAAGTCTTCGGCAATGTGATGTGGCGGTCCAGGTCCGTTATCCACAACTTCGAATTCAATACCTTCATCTATTTGTTTCAGTTTGGCCACAACTCTGGCATCCTCCTGGAGAGATTTCGAATCTGCACCTCTAGCAGCGGCAATGGCATTGGTCAATAAGTTTGTGAAAAGCTGTTCTGCATCATCCAGATTGATCGTAACAGGCAGACCGTCACTGTTGACTTGAACGTCAAGTTCGACGTTCAAGTGTTTGGCTGAAGGCTCTAGCAAATAGACTATCCTTTCAAGTACTTGAACTAAGTCAACCGGCTCTTGGATGTGTGTCGTTGCGGTATTGGATTTGGACAGCAGCAGGAATTTCTTGATGTAATTCGTCATCAACCCCAATTGCCGAATCGCCACTTGATAGTTTTTAGAATCCGTCGTTTGTGACTGGCTGCCCAACAACTCGACGGCCATTTGGCAACCCGTCACCGAATTTCTCAGGTGGTGAGCGACACCGCTACCCAATTGAACCAGTGTCTTGAGTCGCTCGTTGTCTCTTAACTCGACTTCTTGTTCTTCGAGCCGGATTGCCATCTCGTTGATCGATATTGCCAAATCTTTTATTTCATCATTGGTGCGTTTGACGGGTAAAGGTCGCGTGTCACCGGCCGAGATCTGGTGGACTTGATTTTTCAGCCGGGCCAGTGGACGGGTCACTTGATCGGCAAGCGCGAGTCCTACCAGCAGCGCAATTGGCAGTGCGACGGTCGCAATTAACATGGGTGAACGACTGGCTTGCCACCATACCTGCCTGTCGGGCTCTCGTTGAACGAATACGATTAAATGGCCAGTCAGCTGTTTCCCAGACAGCGTCGAACCTTTGGAGATGGATGCACAGTAGTACGATTGGTTTTTCGCTGAAATGAGGTCGGTATCTGTTGAAGCAAACAGTTTCGGAAGGGCGTTTATCGGTGCCTTATCCGTTGCGGAAAGCACATTGCTTGCTTGGTCTGCGAATACGAACTCGGCGCCTGACAAGGATTTCATGTTTTCCAATATGGTTGATGTCAGCGGGAATTGAGTGGTCCGCATTAGTTCTACGATTCGATCGAGCCGTTGTTGTTCTTGGGCACGGCTCAATTGGATTGCCGATCGGATGTTGGCGTACGTGATCGCACAAACGGTAAACACGAGCAAGAACAAAATCCGCGTCAGAACTTGCAGGCTAAGTGGCCATCTCATTAGAAATTCCCAGTGTTTGTGTCGTTTTGACTGACAGGTGTCGACTCAATGAACAGCTGTTTTTGCTGTCTTTGATTGATACTCTTGCAATTGCTAATAATCTATAGGTTGATCTGTTGGCACAAAGAGTGCGGTGCCTTAGATTCACGATTTAGACGACATAATGCGTGGAGTTAGATGAAAGTGAAAAGAGCATTTACACTGGTGGAATTGCTGGTTGTCATTGCGATCATTGGAATTTTGATTGGAATGTTGTTGCCGGCCGTCCAATCGGTACGTGAAGCGGCCCGCAGAACTTCATGTTTAAACAATATCAAGCAGATTTTGTTAAAAGTGCACAACTATGAATCGACGCGAATGCACCTTCCGCCCAGCTACGAGTTAGACGAAGGCGGTTTAGCAACTGGAAACGGCTCCTGGTCGATTCATGCTCAGTTATTGCCGTATTGTGAACAGACCAACGCTTTCAATCTGATCGATTTTAACGCGGCATGGAGCGATCCGGTTAATGTAGAAACTGGTGTGCCGACGACGCGTATCGGAGTGTATCAATGTGCCAGCGAAGTGAATGACTTGGTGCGGATCGATACTTCGACGGGGCTTCCCAAGGTCTATCCGCAAAATTACGGTTTCAACTTTGGATCTTGGCTAGTCTATGATCCAGCGACAGGTCAAAAAGGCGATGGGCTATTCTATGTTAACGGCCGGGTCAAATTTGCGGCGGTTCATGATGGACTAAGCAACAGCCTGTGCGTCGCTGAAGTGAAAGCGTTTACCTCGTACATCCGCAATACACAAGATCCCGGCCCCGTACCGCCGACGGATCCGGCTTTCTTTGCAAGTTATTCCGGCGAGATTAAATTGGGCCCTGGCCTACACAAAAATACCGGCCATACCGAATGGTGTGACGGTCGTGTGCATCATTCGGGGATCACCACCGTGTTCACGCCCAATACTGTCGTTCCCTATGAGTACCAAGGCGCGATGTATGACATTGATGTCAATTCAGAAAAGGAAGGGAACAGTACCGACAAGGCGACTTACGCAGCAATCACTTCCCGAAGTTACCATCCGGGTGTCGTGAATACTGGTTTCATTGACGGAGCGACGCGAACGGTTTCGGAAACGATTGACCTGGTCACTTGGCGAAGCATCGGCACGATTGCCGGTGGAGAAATCACCGGCGACTTTTAATCCTTCGACCTGTCTGAGTCAGCCAGTTCGTTTGCTAATTCTTGAGCACGCTGGTTGGCACGATTTGCCGATTCGCTTTCCCCTAGAGCATCGAGCGTGTTGGCTAAACTGATCCACAGTCCCGGGACGTCATCCCGCAAAACCAAACAGCGGTGGAACATCCTGGCGGCTTCGTGGTACCGCTGTTGGTGATACAACATGTGACCGTAATCGTGAGCCAACATCACATCGCGAGGATGTAACTTGAGGCCCACTTGCAAGACGCGATCGCATTCTTGATTGTCTTGAACCATGGCGTAACACGTTCCGAGCCAGGCCAACGTCCGAGGAGACAGCGTCTCGAGTTTGACGCCTTGCATGAATCGATCTAGATTTTCCCGTTGTGGAGGAGGTGTATAAATGAATCTTCGAATTCCCGTTCGCACGGGATCTGAATCGGCCACGTAGATCGCGTCGGCCCATGGCTGCATCATGGCGGCGTTCAATTTGGGTCCTCCCAGCATCGCCATCTGTCCTTTGGTTCCAATCCACAGCTCCAACAAATCGGCCCACATCACCGATGAACGATCGTCCCGAATGCGGGTTCCAATCGTCGACGGTTGTTCATTATCTAAATCGAAACCATGGGCTTTAAAGAACTCGCGCATTTCCACTTCCATTGCCTGCCAGCTTTTTAGGTCGGGGTTCGAAGCCCCACGAATCACAACGTCTTCGATTTGCTCGGCAATTTCACGTTCCGACTTTTTAAACTTGAACTGCGCCAAAAACTCATCCGCTGTTTTGCGCACGTCTCGACTGACAGTCCCTCCACTGCGCAATAGGTGTTGAATTTGATCGACTCGAGCTGCAGCTGCCTCCCATGCTGCATTATCGCCAATGACCGAGTTCTCTGCTTGGTAAAGTGATACTTCCGCTATACTTATCGCTTTCGCCAGCCGCGCGTTTCGTGCTTTCAGTTGATTGGCTGCGTTTTGGCCCAGATAGATGGCAGCGGCCAAGGCGACGACGATCAGACCGATGGTGGTCAGACGCTGTGGATGACGTCGTGCGTACTTGCGCCATTTTTCCAATGAGCTTGTCGGCGCAGCCAACACGGGCTCTTCTTGCAAATGCCGCGCGACGTCATCGGCCAATTCGGAGGCGGATTGGTACCGGTGGTCACGATTTTTTTCTAGAGACTTAGAAACAATCCAGTCGAGATCGCCTTTGATTTGCGAGGTCAATCGATTGGCGGGAATGGATCGTTGTTTGGCGATTTGTTGGAGGGAATCGCTGCTGCCAACTTTTACGCTGGGAAGCTGAGGCGATTCTTCACGGATGATCTTCAGGATTTCATCCCATGCCGCCTGTTTAAATCGTTCGGCTCCAAATGGAGTTTGACCGGTCAGCAATTTGTAAAGCACAATTCCCAATGAATACACATCCGATCGCGTATCAACGTCCAATTGATTGCGACGTGCTTGTTCCGGGCTCATGTATTCGATGGTCCCGACGACTTGCCCGAACTCTGTGAACAGTGTTTTTTCGGTCAATCCGGGGCCTGTTGCTTTGGCGATCCCAAAATCGATGACTTTCGGGACCGGAGCTCCATCGAATTCGGCTACCAGGATATTGCCAGGTTTTAAGTCACGATGAATAACTCCCTTTTGGTGAGCATGCTGAATCGCACGGCATACGTTGATAAACAGCGAAAGGCGTTGCTCGGTGGTCAGCCGTTCTTCATCACAGTACTCCGTTATGGGTTTGCCATTGACCAATTCCATCACGAAAAAGGGGCGGCCGTTGCCTGTTGTACCGGCATCTAATACTTTAGCGATGTTGGGGTGGTCCATCATTGCCAGGGCTTGTCGTTCGGCTTCGAAACGAGCAATGATCTTGCGCGAGTCCATACCAGGTTTGATGATTTTTAATGCAACCCGGCGTTTGATGGGCTCCAATTGCTCGGCCATGAATACCAAGCCCATGCCGCCTTCACCAATTTCTTGAAGCAGTTTGTAGGGGCCGACCCTTGAACCAGGTTGCTCCGGTCCACCGAAGTTTGTTTCCTCCAGGTTCGATCGGTCCGATTGGAGTCCAGCAGGATCGCCAAAAAATGTATCGGGGGCTTCATGAGCCGCAACAAGACTCAATACCCGTTCGCGCAATTCTCGATTAGATTGGCAGAGCTCCTCTAGCAATTGTTCACGTCGCAGGGGGTCGCTGACTTCGATCATTCGCGCGAAAATATCTGCTTCGTGCATTTGTAATCTCACAATAAATGGCGTAGTTTTCCATTGTATATGCGAAAACGACGGGCATTTTCTATCAAAAAATTTTGTCGGTCGCGTTTGCCAAATCAAGCGGCAAATTGCGGTGTCCCTTGAATCGAGCGCCGACTACTTCAACTCGTTTTGCAACCAAGCTTTGGCGTAAGCCCAATGGCGATCGGCCGTCGCAGTTGAAATGCCCATGATTTCGGCCGCCTCGTGAATTTTTAGCCCGACAAAATACCGGAGCTTTACTAATTCCGCTTTCGCTGGGTCTGTTTGGGCAAAACGGTTCAAAGCTTCCGCCAGCCGTTCCAACCGTTCATTGGTGGAAGGCTCGACAAACTGGTTGGGTTCCAATTCAACACGCGCCAGGTTTCCGCCTCGTTTTTCCGTCGCTTTTGCGCGTGCCCGATCAACAAGTATTCGTTTCATTGCTTCTGATGCGGCGCCGAAAAAATGGCGACGCGATTCAAATGACTGACTTCCGACTAACCGTAAATACGCCTCGTGAACTAAACCTGTCGCGTCTAACGTATGTCCCGGTTTTTCATTTGCAATCCGAGCTGCAGCCAATTGTTTCAATTCGGAATACACCAACGCCATTAGCTGATCGACAATCGATGAGTCGTGACTGTCTTTGAGTTGATTCAAGATTTGTGTGACTTCAGACATGAATGCAACGTTGCGAACTCGTATTGAGATGGCGTTGGTTAACGATATGGCACGAAGGAACATCCGTTTTCGTTGCCCACTGGCAACTTGTCGAATGAGGGTATCCCCAGCTGAGCCGTCCTCACGACGTCGAAGCAGCCGTCAGTATCTTAACCGCCGCCCAACAATTGAACAAACGGTTCCACGTCAATCAAATTGACAAGCCCATCCTGGTTGATGTCTGCCTCAGGCTGGAATGTGCCGCTGGTGAGCAGTTGTATGAATGGTGAAACATCAAGTAAGTTGACAGAGCCGTCCAAGTTGACATCCCCAGTCAAAACATCATTGGCAACGACGCGAATGATTCCGAACAGATTGAACAGCTCCAAATCCCATTGTCCGTCGGATAGTGTTGGCAACTCCATAGTGCCAAACTGACCCCCGATGACGTCGGCATCCACAATATCGTAGACATCGCCGATTTTTGGCGTATGGCCGGGTATCAACGCAACGCGCAATGTCGAGTCGGTATGAATCAGCAGTGGGCCATTCACCACTAAACGATCCACCGCGGCAAAGGGCCCCAAGTCGATTTCCAAAATTCCACCGGACTGAAACTCGCATGAATCTGCTTGGAACGCGCCCACGTTGTTACCAGGCCGGAGAGTTCCAGCGACTCGCAGTGCGCCGCCAACTTGTCCTGCACCTTGAACGATTCCCTGATTTAAAATCAAGTCATTTGTTAGTGAGCCATTCAAAACGAGTGTGCCGTCATTTACGATCGTGTCACCGACGTGCGTGTTGTTGCCGGAAAGAAACAACGTACCTTGGCCTTGTTTGATCAATCCACTGCCACCGCCGGTTGATGTTCGCAATAGGTTACCTTCGACATGCAACGACCCCGCGATGTCCATTCGGGTTTGTAAAAACAACGTGGAATCGCCTTGGATACGAATATCGTTTCCAGTGACTTCAATTTCTCCGCCGCGACATTGAATCGGATAGGCGATGGCGAACCCTTGTGTATCACCGGATCGGCCGAGTTTGAGTTTGCTATTCGCGTCCAAGCGAAACTGTCCGCTGCCAAGTGTCGTCGTTTCAGGACCATGAATCCAGAATATTCCGGCGCCGCCTTCGAATAATCGCATCAAACCGTCGTTGCGTACCGTCGCATTTCGAACGGAAATTGCATTGTTGTCGATTTTTCTTAGCGTCGCGTTCTCTTCAATCGTGATGATTCCATGTTCCGTCAATGACCAGTCGTGTTCCCCACCAATTGAACTGGCCAGCAGGCTATTGTCATAGTTGCTCAAGGCATAAATGTCTTTTAGCGCATTGTCTGTTGGTCCGTTCGCAACGATTTCTCCACCACGCAGAAACGCGACATCGGTGGATGCGCCTTCGCTGTTGAGCGTCAACGTGTCACCGGAAAAATAGGTCGGCAGGTAATTGTCGCCGACCACCGTCGTCTTCCAGGCGCCATACGCGTCTTGAATCAACGGGCGAGAATCATCGCTGTGCGCCCACATCGAATATCGCGTGACGTACGGCCTGGACTCCAAGCCGGGAATCGCGACCGACATGAACGTTGCATTGGCCTGTTGCATTTGTTCAGTGGTAAATTGGTCTGCAAAATCAAGTCCAGCGAACTCCGTTACCCAAACATTGCGACCGTAATCATTGTGATATTGATCGACCTTGTTTAGGAAACTGTTCGCCGATGAAACGGGATTGGCGGGATTTACAAATCCATACCAATGGAAAGCGATTTCGTCGACGACCAAGTTGTTGGCTGCTGCTTGTTGCATGAAATCTGCCAGCCAGGCTCGACCATCTACAGTGTCCGATACCGCCGGACTGACTAACTTGATGCCGGAGCCGTCCAGGCCTTCGCAGATCTCCGTCCATTTTTGAATGGCTTCGGCGACGGACATATTCGCTTGGTCGGGTCGCTCAGGTTCGTTGAAACCCAAGACGTATTGAACATTTTCGTAGCCTAGAATCGCGTCGACTCGCGTTTGAATACCATAGCGACTCCAAAACATCGGGACATAGTCACCATGGATGCCGGCCGGCGGTTGGTATCCCCAGTTGTAAACCCATCTGGCGTTCGACGCATTGGCTTGGGCGGCGCTGCTTCCGGCCCACCCCCGTTTGACGTCTTGGGCAGTCAACAAAGTGGCTTGAATCGTTATCAACGTCAAAAGTGCAGTGGTCCCGCATATTGATTGCTTGTTCATAGTGATTCTCGTCGCCGATCGACGGATGTTTACAGGCTGGTGGAAATCCAAACTAACCGATCCAGATTAAAACTCCAGGGAAACATCAACGTTGGTCCGATGGAGTTGCCATATATTCTCGCTTGAATTTGGTTTGTACCGGGTTCAATAAAGTCGGCCGCAGAGGTGATTTCCACAACCAATTCTTGGTCCAACAGCAAACTTTGTGGTGGATCAATTTTTTCGTATTGGTTCGTTGTAAAATTGAATGCCTCGATGTTCAACTCAAGATTGGGTGTGGCGGTGGCAATTTCAATTTCGATACGTAGGCTGTTGACTTGAGCTGGAGCAACTCCCATAACTTCAAACTCAATGGGTGGCGCGTCCACGAATTCGGGTTGGTCGGCTCGTATCGCTAAAACGAGATCATCGGATTGAACCAAGTCGTCCGTTGTCCCTTGTTCGATCAATCCATTCGAAATCGAAATAGAATCAACGGGTGTCGTCGTTTCTTTCGTCGCTTGAGCGACAATCCAAACGCCATCCCCGCGATATTCCGGTAGCCATGATGCAGTTCCCGTGTTCTCAATCGAATCAAAGGCTCCAACGATACTGCCATCGATGGGCACGATTTGCAGTTCGGTTCCAGCGGCTACTTTCGTCTTGGTATCGATGGACAAGGAGCCTGCCAAAGACGCATCCTGTTGAATCAAGAGTTGATCGAATTGATCGATGCCGTCGACACAGATTGAAAGTTGGCCACCCGACGTTTGGGTGAAGTTCCCAGTGATCGTCAAAACCCCGGTTTCGTTTTCATCACCGGGTGAAGTTTGCGCGTTGCTAATCAAATCTCCAGCCAACGTCCCGAATCCAGCAACCACCCGTTCACCAGCCAATTCTAACGGCTTTGCCATTTCAATTGTGCCTCCGGATTGAATCAACAAGTTCGCGGTCCCAAGCGATTCAGAGATGGTCGCACCGATTTGCCCTTCCCTGACTTCGATGGTCCCCGAGAGCTCGTTGCTGCCGCTGAGATGCAACGAGGCATTGCCCATTTTCGTGATGTTTCTCGTTGGCCTGTATTCGCGGAGGCTCCCCGAGAAAATGTAAACGTCGTTGCCGTTGCCTTGGATAATCAAATCGTCGTACAGCAATACGTCCGTTTGCCAATCAAACGTCATGGTGTTTGGCGACCCGTCGAAGGAATTCAATTTGATCGTTGCCGGGGCACCGTTGGGTGCATGAGTCAGCATCACCGGCAATCCGTCGATGATTCCCAATCGCGAGCCATTTAATCCTTCCGGACGAGTCACGAACTCGATTTGGTTGGCCATGAATTCAAGGCCATTGGCTCGCGTCAAATTATTGGTGGCAACAAAGTCGCCTCCGTTCTTAGCGCGAAACACGAGATGAGTCGATGAAGTGCCATCGTCCGATTGAAGCCTCTGTTGGCCATCTCCATTGTCATCGCTCAAATTGGTCCATCCGTTAGCAGCGTCCCAGTTGGCTTGGGCAAACGCACCTTCGCGAAAACGAAATTGATCGATACCGATGTTGTCGATGTTCCAGCCACGCTTAACGAACTGGACATCAAATTCGGTAACCCGGTGCTTCAAGTCACTGACAAGTTGCGGAAATTGATCGATCAGATTGTTGCCTAGGTTCTCGCCAGGGTTTGTGGATAGATCGAACAATGCGAAACCCACATTGCGATCATGATACAATTTGAAATTACCGGCGCGACAAGCTAGTCCTCGGCTACTTGGCCGTCGGATGTAAACGATTTCATGTGGGTCGCCCGTTTTGACTTGATTGATGTATGGCAACAGATCAACCCCATCAAAGAAATCGGGTTCGGCATTGCCACCGCCAGCGGCATAACACGTAGCGGCGATATCAATCGCATGAACTGGGGCGTCGTAATCTGTGCCTTCTTGTAGGGCGTCGATGCCCGCTCCGGCCATCAACATAGGGACTCGAATACCGCCTTCCCAAATACTGCCTTTTCCATTTCTCAAGACGCCATTGAAACTGGAGTTTGTATTGCCATCACAACAGTCGCCACCGTTATCGTTAACAAATATGACCAGTGTCTGATCGGCGATTGAGTCTTGGGTGTCGCCGTCGTTATCCGGGTCATCGAGTCGGTCCATGATGGAACCGATCGCGCGGTCCATTGCGAATTGCATTGCCGCGTAAATGCGCCGATTTCCGGACAGTCCCAAATTCAATCCGTCGATCGTTGCCAGATCTTCCAACTTGGCTTGCATCGGCGTGTGCGGAGCGGTAAATGACGAGACTATGTAAAACGGACCCGATTGAAAGTTTTCAGAAATATAGTTTGCCGTTTGTTCACCGATCACGTCGGTGACGTATTGCCCATCAAAGTCGGATTCAACAATTGTCTGTTGGACAATTCCATTTGAACCCAAAGATTCTGTGATCAAGCGATTGCTGGCACTGGTTTGGCTACCGATAAAGTAGGGGCGTGAACCGCCGAGCAAGCCAAAGAATTGATCGATACCCTGTTGCGATGGACGGTTTCCAGGTGCGAGTAACGTTTGACCTTGCGTGTCATCGGCGTGAAAGCCCAAATGCCATTTGCCGACGGCCAGCGTTCGATAACCGAGTAGCTTCATCCGGTCAAAAATTGTGGTTTGCGATGGCGAAAGTCCAATGGTCAACCCTGATCCAATAACCGATGAATCTGACGGAATGTTCTGTTCGTAGCCAAACCGTCCTCCGTACAACCCGGTCGCCAGGATGGCTCTGGATGGGCTGCAAACACTTTGAATATATGCGTTGGTGAAACGGACGCCTCGGCTGGCAAGTCGATCTAGATTGGGGGTCGGAATGACTGACGAACCCTGAAATCCAAAGTCAACATAGCCCGCATCATCCGCAACGATCAACACGATGTTGGCCGGTTGCGCATGGAGGATACCGAGAAACAACTGGCTGGTCAGAAGCCAAAACGTTCCAGTGACCAGCCGGTTGTGAGGTGGACCAATTGGGTGGAGCATTCGGTTTTAGCCACCGGTCAAAATTTGAACAAACGGCTGGACGTCAAGCAGGTCAACAAATCCATCCATATTGATATCGGCTTCGACTTG
Source organism: Mariniblastus sp. (assembly GCA_965263475.1). Lineage (GTDB taxonomy): Bacteria > Planctomycetota > Planctomycetia > Pirellulales > Pirellulaceae > Mariniblastus. Next base: position 2,400,164 of record OZ253677.1, on the reverse strand, counting down.
AAAACCACCCGTCGTTACTAGGCTTACAAAAGGTTGAACGTCAAGCAAGTCAACGACTCCATCAAGATTGACGTCTCCCAACAGCACCATGTCGGAATCCATGCTGCCGCCGACGCTCATTGGAATACCACCTTGACCAGATGGCGACTCATTGACCGGGCGAGATTTGAATCGAACGTTGCCATCAATTCCGGTAATGGCAAATCGAAAACGATTGTTCAGGCCATCCCAATCGAATTCCATTGGAGTTGTAAACTGCCATGCATACTCTCCGACCACAGAATAATTCAAATCGTCGGTTGCGATTCCCACGATTTCGTCGTCATTGGTGTTGACCATTCCGTCAGCGCCTAGATACGTAACGGTAACGGTGACAATTGTGGCCGTTGTTCCACCGCGAAATGGCAACCCCAAACCGGTGATCGTGATCATGCCGCCTGTCCCTGGAACCAGACCGTCGGCCCAATTGTCGTTGCTGCCGGCATTGGGTTCAAGAAATCGAGATGGATTGAAGCTGCCTTGAGCAGCGGTATCGCCGCCGCCGGTCCTAGCTTCGTCAAACAGAAGACCACCCGCGTCGTTGTCGTCTACGATTCCGTCGCCGTTTCCAAAAAAATCGGTGATGCCATCGGTAGCGATATTGATTTCATCAGCAACTATGTTCCCGCATAATGCGAGCAAAGCAATAACAGGCAAGACGTAAAATGGGCGCAAAATTTGCGGCATGATGAGGACTCCAGGTTAAGTTATTGATTTCAAGTTCGAGGAACGTTTATGTCAAAAGACGTGTTTTCAGCTTCAAACGATTTTTTGATTTGGTATTGCGGAAAAAGCAGGGTGCCATTGCCATTGACTTCATTTTCATCGTCTTCGTATGCGATGCCGTCGTAGCCAACAACTTTGACAAGATGTTCGCCAGGCTCAATGCCGCGACACTGGCCACCGCCCGCAGTGTCGTAAACACCATCTTCGATTCGAGCGAATCCCTGAACCCCTTTTCCTCCCGTCGGAATGAGTTGGATGAAACCGACCGGAATGGGTTCGCCGTCAAATGTTACTTTTCCTTTGACGTCGAATGATGCCGAGTGATTCGCGGTACTGCAGCCTAACTGAAGGACAGCCATCATCACTGCCACGACTAGAAGCATTTCGGAATTAAAACCGCAACGTTCTTTCATCATTGCTCCGGAACCAATTCACCTTGATTCATGCTGGCAATCGCAAAGTACGAGTTCATGTCGATGGTCTCGGAAATGAACCGAGTCGAGTTGTCCGCGAATACAAAGTTGCATCCACCCGGATGCTGGCTTCCGAAAGACACGCGATTGGATCCAAGGTAGATTTTCCCATTGATTGGGTTATCGGTAATCGGTTTCGCTCCCCAGTTCCAGGAGATGTTGACGGAACTCGTTGGTCCTCGCGTCCAAGGGCGATACTCCATCAGTTGGTTACCCTGAACATTCTGGTCTTGGTCCCAGCTGATCTCTCCGAACGCCAGCGTGTTGGAGGTTCCATCGTGAATGTCGCGAAATTTTCGTGACGTGTTGTATTCGTAAGCCCCGCGTTGGGCAGGAGTTTGATTGTCCAAACGGCGCGGTGAAAAAATACCAGACAGTCCAGTCGGTCCATGTCCAGCATTGATTCCAATTTCAGGATAGTCCGTGCCATTGTAATTTCCGCCCGTGCCGTCACCAGTCACGAAGTTGTCGACGGGACCGGTGATCGCGAAATAATGGCAACAAAAGTTGTCGCTTCCGATAATCAATTCGTCGATAGCCGAGGGGCAGATCAACGCGTCAATTCGGTTCTTTGCCAAAAAAGTATAGTCGGCATGATCGTCGCCCTCTTGCGGTACGAGATCGCGGATGTTTTGTTGCTCGAAATAGGGCAACAATACAACGGCGACTGAAATTTCAACGGGCAGTGTACCCGCACTGACGCCACCTGGCGGAAGTCTGTTTTGAGCACTTTCATAATTGTGGACCGACAATCCAATTTGTCTCATATTGTTCAAGCATGATGTCCGCCGCGCGGCTTCGCGAACTTGTTGAACGGCCGGGAGTAGCATGCCAACTAAAATGCCAATGATCGCAATGACCACCAACAGTTCGACAAGCGTAAATCCTTTTGTTGATCTCATGGCACAGTCCTGAAAGAGAAAAATGAGTCCTTCTTGGTTTACTTCTTTCGTCGCAAAGCGATTGGAAGGGCAGCGATTCCCAATACCAACATGGACGATGGCTCAGGAATGGCTGTGAAACTGCCGCCGACGCTTAATGTCAGACCACCTTGGCCAGACGGAGATTCATTAACGGGGCGCTGCTTAAATCGCAAGTTACCGTTTGTTCCCGAAAGTTCGAACCGAAAACGATTGTTCATTCCATCCCATTGGAATTGTAGTGGGTTTGAGAAGCTCCAAGCGTATTCGCTGGTTGCAGCGAAATTCAAATTGTCAGTGACCATCCCAACGGTCTCATCGTCTCCACCGCCCACCGCTCCATCGGCGCCGAGGTAAATGATCGTTGCCGAAGCTTCAGTGGCTGTGGTTCCGCCGCGCAGTGCGAAACCGAGTCCCGTAAATTCAATGGTGCCCGGCGTTCCGGTCGCTAAGCCAGCGGCCCAATTATCATTGGTTCCAGCGACCGATGACAAAAAGCGAGAAGGAGTGAAATTCACCTGTGCAGCGGTGTCACCTCCGCCAGCACGTGCCTCGTCAAACAGTAAACCGGAAGCATCGCCCGCATCAGCAACACCGTTCTGGTTACCAAAAAAGTCCGTGACTCCGTTGGGGGCCGTCACAATGGTGTCTGCTGAAACCATGGAACACATTTGAAACAGGACGACGACGAAAAAGAATTTCATTAAAGGATTGTATTGCTGGCCAATCTTCATTTATCTGCTTGCTCCCAGTGCTGTAAACTCGTGGAATTTGGTCTCAAAAACTATCGCGCTGTGGGGCCGTGAATTGAACCCAAAAATTTCTGGAATCTGAAAAAAACAACACTGAGCGATCAGTGAGGTTGGATCTCCTCCGTTATACTCCACAAAAATGTAAAATCATTGGATTTTATGGTTCAGTATTCATCCATTTCGCGCGATGAAAACCGGAGACGTACGATGATGACTGTTGGGCAACAAACTGTGGACCGTCAAAACCACGATCTGGAAAGTTTCATGTGGCATTACTCCCGGTCGCAACTGAAGATTCTGGGTTTTATTCAATTATTGTTGCCGGCCACCAACGAAGCGGAAGACGTTCTGCAAGAGACGAGTATCGTGTTGTTGCAGAAATGGCCGGAATTCGACCAGCAAAGAGACTTTACCAATTGGGCTTGCGGAATCGCTCGATTCGAGGCGTTCAAGTATTTGAGAACCCAGAAGAAACATTTCTGTTTGAGCCTGGAACTTCTCAAGGAGTTGAGTGAATTGGCTTTGGAACGTAGCGGCAAGTTGGATGATCAACAGCGGCAAGACGCACTGAGCAAGTGTTTTGAGAAATTGACTACGAGTAGCCAAAATTTGTTGAGGGATCGTTACAACTTCAACAAATCGGTTGCTGAATTGGCAAGAATTCTTGATAAAACCGAACGAGCGGTCTACAAAAACTTGAGCGCTATTCGCAAGACGCTACAGGAGTGTATAGCGCGACGATTGAGTGAGGTAATGTCATGAGCCGAACATGCGACGAGCGACGAATGGATGAATTGCTGGAGAAATACTGCCAAGGCACACTGACGTCATTGGAGGCCGAGGCATTAAACGTTCTTCTTGAAGGCGACCGTGCCAAGCAGCATTATTTGGAGTTTATGGAAACTCATTCGCGTCTTTCTAGATTGTTGGCGCCATCCAAGTCATCCACTCAAATTTCGAGCCTATCGTTTTCTTCGGTTCGTCGCAATGACTGGCGCAATTGGCCGACGGTTGCTGTCCTATTGACTTTGGCTGCCGCGCTGGTCGTCTTGGCAGCGATGCTGATTCCTGGTCGTTTTGAACCCGAGACGTTTACAGCCAAGATTGTGAAGAAGATAGATTGCGATGTCGATTTCTCTCGTTGGAATTCGGTTTCAACTGACAAGCTGAATGCTGGGCAAGTTTTGTCGGTCAAACGGGGTCTGTTGAGCGTTGAATTTGGCTGCGGGGCCACTGTCGCGATTCAAGGGCCAGCGGAATTCAAAATTGTCTCTGACAAGAAAGGCTTTTTGCAATTTGGTAATCTGACCGCCAAAGCGCCACCTCAAGCGAAGGGTTTCACGATCGAAACCCCCTCTTGCCAATCGGTTGATTTGGGGACGGAGTTTGGGATGCGTGTCGATTTGACAGGTACATCGGAAACGCATGTGTTTGAGGGTGAAGTTCTTGTATTTGAAAAAAATTCCGCGTTGGATCGTGAAGAAGATGCGTTGAAACTGATTGCCAACCAAGCGTCGCGCGTCGTCGACGACTTGCAATCGGCCGTCGAAATGCAAGCGAATCCGAAATCGTTCTTGCGTTTACCCGAAGCCATCGACAACCGAATGGTCTCGAGCAATGTCCCATTTCGATCCGAGCACCAGCCAATATTGTGGTACGACGCTTCCAAGTACGTCGAAACCGATGAATCTTCACGCGTTGTCTCATGGCAAGATCTTACCGCCAACGGAAATTGGAAACCGGAGAATGCATGGCAAGTAGAATCGAACCGACGTCCGTTTCTCGTTCCCGAAGCCATTGGCGACCGTCCAGCGGTAAGATTTATGGGCAATGAGTTCATGGTTACCGAACCGCTTAGCAGTGGCGACCAATTAACTCTATTTGCCGTCGTTAAGATGTTGCCGCAGCAGCTGCGGCGGATGCGACATGCAGGTTTAATATGTAGTAGTTCACCTTATGGCGTTCGTTTGTTTCGTGATCCGAAGAATTACTTGACTAGTAAAGTGAACGGCTATTGGAAGGATGGTAAAGAGACTCATGCAGCCTGGAATATGATTAGAACCGATCTTCAAGGCGTGCCCTTAGTCTTGGGGATGGTTTACGATCGCAAGAATAATGTTTCTCAATTGTTGGTTAACGGCCAGGTCGTCCGACGGAGTGATGCTTGGGCCGCTATCGCCATGGAAAAGTCGTTTTATATTGGGAGTTTGTTAGACGGGGAGAGCGGCATTGTGGGTGATATTGCTGAGATTCTGATCATGAATTCCGCCTTAGAGTCTTCTGATTTGCAAGGCATTTCTGCTTGGTTGATGGAAAAGTATTCTTTGGTGGATCAGTCACTGGCCATCGACGGTTTCGATACGGTCGATGCAAATGCAGAAGTCGAGAATTGATCTATCGTGATTCCAACATTAGCTCTCATTGTCGCACTTGGTGTTGTTACACCGGCCGTTCACAAATCATCGAAAGCGCCCAACATCGTCTTAATTATTTCTGACGATGCTGGCTGGGCGGATTTTGGTTTTCAGGGCAGTACTACGATTCCGACGCCAAACCTGGATCGGTTGGCCAAACGCGGAGTCGTCTTTTCGGATGCTTACGCTGGTTCGGTTTGTAGCCCCTCACGGGCCAGTTTGGTGACGGGGCAATACAACGCTCGAATTGGATATGAAGCGAATATTCCGATAAACGATATGATTATTGGAACGTCCCCAACCGTGGGACTAAACCCCAAGCAGGACACGATGTTCAAACGGATGCAAAGGCAGGGGTATACGACGGGGGTTATTGGCAAGTGGCATCTCGGCCTGCACGAGGACAACGTTCAGAACGGGATTCTATTTCGTGCAGGCAATCGTCCCAACCATATGGGAGTAGATCATTTTCAAGGCCTGTTGTCCGGTGGCCGATCGTATTGGGTGGGAAATACAGTGGATGCCGGGAAACTCCGCTACCAAAATCTAAACCCGAAGGGAATCATTCAAGACGAGGTGGTGGAATCAGAGTTCCAGGGACGATACGTTACCGAAGTTTTTGGCGATTGGTCGGTCAACTTTATATCTGAACACGCCGCAAAAAAGAAGCCGTTTTTTTTGTACTCATCGTTTACGGCTCCTCACACACCGATGGAAGCCAAGCCGAGCGATCTTGAGTATATCGATGCGATGGGACGTGGGTTGAGCGGCAAGCGACGCAAGTATGCGGCGATGGTGCTCTCAATGGATCGAGAGATCGGCAGGATTCTACAAGCCATCAAAGATCCCAATGGAGACGGAGATTCGAGCGATAGTATCGAATCTGAAACTCTAGTGATCTTTGTCAACGACAATGGTGGCGATTGTTGCGACAAAGATCCCAATGGGTGTAGCAACGGTGTGCTCAAAGGCGGCAAGGGTTCAAGTTGGGAAGGTGGGTTTCGCGTTCCGTTGATTGTTGCCGGCGCTGGCGTCAAGCCAGAAGTTCAAGGAACGGTTTACAACAAACCGGTTCATGTTGTTGATCTTCTGCCAACCATGCTCGCATCGTCGGGTTATAAACCACCTCAAGAAAAGCAGTTCGATGGTGTCAACTTGATGCCGTACTTCAATGGCGACAATCCAGAACTACCCCACAAGTATTTGTATCTGCGAAGAGGCTTCAATCAACAAGCCAGTTTGAGGATGGGCAAGTGGAAGCTATATCACAGCAAGCCAGTGGGCTTCAAGTTGTTTGATTTGGACACCAATATTTCAGAAGACTTGTCGAAAGACCAGCTTGAGCGACAGCCCGAAATCGTCGCCGAGATGAAGCAGGCATTGACAGCGTTCGACGTTCAGATGATGCGACCGACTTGGAAAGCTCCCAATGAGACGACTCGTTTTCGATACCGAGAATCATTTAAACCGGTCTCGAACTGGAGCGAAAAAAAGATGTGGTCGGACGAGCAATTGAAAACCGGAGCGGCGACACTGACGCCCTGGGATGGGTACGCAAATACAACGTTAGTTTTTCGTCCGATTCGCCAAGGGCAATTCATCGCAACCAATGATCTTACTCGGCAAAGCGGTTTGCCATTCATGATCAATACCCTCCGTTTTCGCAAGCGAGAAGATCCCATACTGGGAGATTCTGTGGGTGTGTTGCGCGGCAAGCCTTGCCTGTTGACCGCAAATTTGGAAGGTGACTTGCCGGTTTTGAAACTTGAATCCACCAGCAGGAATCATCGTGTACGATTCGATATTGCGCTTGAACTTCAGTTGATGTCCGATTTGGTGATTGCCGGCGATGGTACAGACCAGTTTGAAATTTCCGGCGGCATTAAAGAATTGGTGCCTCTGCTCAACGTGGTGAAAAAAGGCCAGTCTCGCATTCATCTCAAGGGCGCCAGCCAGTTGACGGGGACGATTGAGGTGGCTTCCGGTGAATTGGTGGTCGAACACGAACGCGGGCTCGGCGATGCCAAAGTGGTCGTTCACAACGGGGCGAAGTTGATCTGTAAAGCAGCGGTGTCTAAGGAAACTCGCCAACGCATCAGTGGCGGTGGACAAGTTTCATTTGAAGCGATCAACGATGACTAGATTTATTTTTGTCGCGCTGTTGCTGCTGCTACCCGTTGCCAACCCTAAAACCAATGCGGCCGATTCTGAGTCCCTACTCGTCAATGAGTTGCTCAAAGGGGATCAAGCGATAGAGTATCGAATTGTCGATGCCCCTGATTTTGTTTCCGTAGACGCGACGGACAAGGGATGCCGAATTCGTTGGCATGACCAAAAACAGGTCACGTTGTGGTTGGAGCCACGCGTTGGTATGAAATCTTGGGATTTGAGCCAACACAGTTATTTTCGCATCGATTTCCAAAGCAACACAAAGGGGCTGACGCAAATTAAGGCCCGACTGGATTCTTCTGACGACGCCCAAGACTGGAAAGACAGTTCATCCAGCCAAGTGTTTCTGTTTAACAATGAGTTGCAGACACTGGGTATCGCCTATCCGAGACCTCAAGACCAGTACGAGGGAGCTGCCGTTTTTAGTAGTCAAAGTTCGAAACCGAACGGCCATCGAACGCACTGGAAAACTTTCAATGTGAAAACGGTTAAACGATTAAGATTGCAGATAGTTTCAGAAGCCAAGCAAGTCGATTTGGTGATCGCTTCGATTCAATTGGCCTTTCCCTATGACAAGCCGACATCGCTGACCATGGAGTCTTTGCCGTATCTGGACCGATTTGGTCAGGTCAAAAACCTTGCATGGGACGGAAAAATTCACGAATCCATCACCGCCGCCGGCAAAGAAAAACAAGCTGGCCCGCTAGGAAGAATCTCATCTGGAAAACCGAAATTAAATGTTTGGGGAGGTTGGGAATCTGGTCCACAATTAAAAGCAACCGGGTTCTTTCGCACGAAAAAACATAGAGGGAAATGGTGGTTTGTTGATCCTAATGGCCGACTGTTCCTCTCCCAGGGGTGCAATTCGGTTCGCTTTGGAGGCGCCACGCCTTGGGACAAACAGTCCAACGAATTGTTTGACTGGCTGCCCAAACCAGGTGAGCCCATTTTCAATGCGATGGTGAATCGAAATCGAGACGATCGAGAATTCATTTCCTTTTATCGGGGCAACTTGTTTCGCAAGTATGGATCCGATTGGCAAGGATTGGCGGCTGACCGTGTGCATCGGCGGTTTCGAGCTTGGGGGCTCAACACGTTGGGCGCTTGGTCGGATCACGATATCATGGCGTTAAAGCAAACCGCGTACACACCCATTGTTCATCTTTGGGGGCCCTTTTTGGAGCGTGATTCCTGGATCGATACCAAAGAAAAAGTTCCCGATCCGTTCTCGAGATCATTCGTTAGGGGCTGTCGAGATCGCTTACGAGAACTCAAGGCCAAGATTGGCGACGACCCTTGGTGCTTGGGGATTTTTATTGACAACGAGATCCATTGGTCGGAAAAAATCATTCCGGGGGTGTTGTCATTGGGACGTTGGAGTCCCGCCAAACAGGAATTGGTTGAGCATTTGAAATCTAAATACGATGGGATTGCTGACCTCAACGCTAAATGGAATTGTCAGTTTAAGAATTGGGAGCAGCTTTTTTGCAATCAAACATTGCTTGTTCGTACGCAAGAGCGCGTTGAAGATTTTGACGAGCTTTTAAAAGTCTATTCGGATGAATATTACCGAATATGTCGCCAAGAATGTAAACGCGAGTTTCCCAATCACTTGTATCTTGGGTCAAGAATTCATACGTGCCCGTGGCCAGTATCGCATTCGGCAGCAAAATATGTCGACGTCTACAGCGTCAATCATTATTGGTTCGAAGCCGGTGTCGGCTCGATGCCCAACCACATTGACAAACCAGTTTTGATCACGGAGTTTCACTTCGGATGTCTCGACGCGGGCGTGCCGGGACCAAGCTTGGTCCCCATTCACAATCAGATGCAACGCGGACGATCTTATTCTCATTACGTTGCGGCAGGCTTAACTAACCCTCGAATTGTCGGCACACATTGGTTTGCATATGTCGACCAAAACGCATTGGGTCGGCCCGGTGAGAATTACAATATTGGGTTGGTCGACGTCGCGGACCAGCCTTACCAAGAGTTGGTCAACCAAATGATGGCCGTAAGCGAGCTACAGTTCAGTATTCGCGCTTCACATCACAAAGACTTGATGAAAGTCTCGAGCCAGATCTTGCGGTCGGCTCGTGCACGCAACCGGTGAACGACTTGAAGTTGGCCGCGCAACGCCACCCCAGTGGATTTTTTCTGAAGTTGGTGAGATTCTTGTAAGTAAATGCACCATTATCAGTCGATGACTGTGAGCAATCAAATACTTTGAAAGGGAATCATGACGTTAAATGAAAAGCAAGAAGAGTTGTGTTCACAAAGCCGTTGGGATTTTTCCAACTTGAAAGCGCTGTTTTTGAATTGCACGCTCAAAAAATCACCCGAGCTGTCTCACACGCAAGGCTTGATCGATATTTCGATTGCGATCATGGAGAAGAACGGCGTAAGCACGGAGTATCTTCGGCCGGTGGATTTCGACATCGCGACGGGGGTTTGGCCTGACATGACTGAACATGGCTGGGAAAAAGATGATTGGCCAGCTATCTCTGAGAAAGTCATGGCAGCAGATATCTTGGTTTTGGGTTCCTCCATTTGGCTAGGCGAGAAAACCTCGGTCTGCACAAAGGTGATCGAACGTTTGTATGCCACCAGTCACGTATTAAATGAGCATGGACAATACGCGTATTATGGTCGAGTTGGCGGCGCTTTGATTACCGGCAATGAGGATGGTGGAAAGCATTGCGCCATGAATATGTTGTACTCCTTGCAACATTTGGGTTACGTGATTCCCCCGCAAGCCGACGCGGATTGGCTTGGCGAAGCTGGCCCCGGACCTTCGTATCTGGATCCAGGTTCCGGCGGACCGGAGAACGATTTCACCAACCGCAATACGACATTCATGACTTGGAATTTGCTTCACATGGCGCGGATGATTAAAGAAGCAGGTGGAATTCCAGCTCATGGTAACCAGCGCAGCAAATGGGACGCAGGTTGCCGGTATGACTTTTCCAACCCAGCCTATCGTTGACACAAGATGCCGCATACTCGCAGCCAGTCTAAAAGGGTTTGGAACCGACGGTAGCTTGAGGATTGTTTGCACTGATAGATTGACGTTTGGTCGCTATGGCATCGGCATAGAGGTCTATCAGCATGCGATGATTCGCTTCGACAGTGTATTCCTTGAGAAATGTCGCTCGCGGTTAATACCGAGTTCTTGACGATAACTTTCGTTATTGGCCAACCGCAAAGCCAGCTCCTTGAGCTGGTCTGCGTCGCCTGGTTCAAAACTCAAACCATTGAAACCATCTTCGACCAATTCGTTCATTGCTCCCATACGCGATGCGATGACCGGCGTGCCGCGCGAGAAAGACTCCATTAACGTCCGGCCAAACGTTTCGTACCACTCCGATGGCATGATCAAAAATTTAGCTTCACCTATCAACTGGGTCACCGTTTCGTGAGCTAGCTCGCCCAAGTAATCTATACTTCGGTTTTCAATGGAAGCTTGTCGAACGACTTTCGCCAGCTTTCCACCGCCGGCAATTTTCAGGGGCAAGTCGATCCCTAAATGGTTCCATGCGGAAAGCAAAGTCTCGACTCCTTTCTCCGGCGATAGCCGGCCAACGAACAACGCATATTTGCGACTCTCGCTGCTGATCCCAAGATCATCAAATAGAAAGTTGGGCTTGACCGCAATCTTGTGAGCCGGAAATCCAAAATCGACATACTTCCGACGAGTGAATTCGGTAGGTGTAAAAAATAAGTCAACCTTATTGCGCCATGTACCTCGCATCTTGTGAAATCCGTTGGCGGCGGCGACGACCATACTGCCAATTCGACTGTTGCGATAGCATCGGTTTGCGATACCGGGCCAAGCGATCGTCTTGGCAACACATTTTTCACAGACTTCACCTTCTCGGAAAAGCAGTGAGTTGATACAAACGGGTCGATAATTTCGCAGAGATTGTACAACGGGGACATTGAATTCCCGGGCAGCGTCGTAGGCGGATGGTGATATCAAAGGGAATAGATTGGTGCAGTGGATGACGTCGGGTTTGAACTCATTAAGTATGTATTTGATGTCGTTGAAACTTTGCCGGTTCCAAGTTGTTTGCAGCGCGACTTTCGTTTTTGATAGGGAATCGATGTCGTCGTTGTGACGCGTGTAAAAGCGCACGTCATGGCCGTGATTTAGAAGCATTTGCCCTTCTGAATCGAAGGACACGTCTTCTCCGCCGCGCTGTTTGTAGTAGTTGTGAACGAGCAGGATTTTCATGCCGGTGAGACTCCTGGACTCACGTCGGGATGAACCGAACGCGCACTTTCCATGGTCGTAGCTGAATTTTCAGAATGACGACAGAGCCAATGGTATTGGCCGGCAATGGCGCCGGCAACGATTGCGAATACGACAGACTCTGGTCGTACCGGGCCCAAGATTGAAGCGTTTAACATCGTCCATCCCAAAAACCAAAACATCACAGAAAACGCCAGTATGTTATTCTCGGAAAAACTCAGTTCTGTCGTGTTTACACCTGCACCGCGAAGCCAGTTGAAGCTCATCATCTGCATGATCTTTAACGTCCAGGTAAGGTAAATTGCGGTTCCGATAATGCCGGTTGAAACCAACGCTTGTAAGACGATGTTGTGTGCCGTGTGATTGGCTTCTTCGAACCAAACGAATATTTTGCCGGTCTTCGAGCTAACGAAATAGCCGTGACCGACGATGGGTGAATCCAAATAGGACTTCCACATTTTCGTCCACATTTCAGCCCTTCCAGAAAGTTGTGTCAATTGGGTTGCCGATTGGCCGCGATTGAAGAACTCAACACTAGAACCAAAGATCGTGTCGACGAGCACAAATCCGGGATCCACGACAACGTAAGCCAAACCACAACCGCACGCGGCGACTCCCAGACCGGCCAGAACATGCGACCGGCCACGTACAAAAAACAGGGCGAATCCGATGACGAACGTTAACGCCAAAGAAAGCCGATTGTGCGAAACGATCAACGCTAGTATGAAAGCAGGGAGACCCAGACACAGTGTAGCGGTCATCCAGCGAGGGCTCGATGTGCGAGTGAGCAAAGCCACGCTCAGAACGATGCCTAATGAAGCAGTGGCACCGAGGGCAGTGGGGTGAACGACCGCATCGACGGAAGAACGGTCAATGTTGAAAGCATCAGGAAAAAGTAACGCTCCAAATCCGTAGATCGCGCAGTAGCCAGTCATTGCGAACAGACAGTGACGTAGGTAGCGGTCCAGGTGGCGAATCGTGGTCGCGATCGTCACGCTCAATAGGACCAAGACGGCTTGGCCACCGGCCTGGCCTAAGGTAAAGCTTTTCAAGGGTGACCAAACCGTCGAAGCGATCGCCCACAAAGTAAAGGCGATCCAAAGCAAATGGTAGCCCACGATTCGCTGGGTGTTTCGTGATCTTAAATGGGCGAACACGACCCAACTAAGTACGACCACGGAGATAAATCGGATGACAATTTTGAGTTAGGCTACCGAATCGACTTCACCCGGATCAAAGTTTCGGCGCCCGGGCAAATTGAACGTTCCAAATACATTCAGCCAAATGACCAAGCAAACGAATGCGGCGGCCGCCGATGTAGCCGCTTTGGATGGCAGTAATGGTTCAGTCGAAGCACGCATTACCCACTCCGTTGTGGTTGCCGGTTTTTCCCGTGTTGGTAATGAGGCACGGATTCAACGCCAACAACATCGAGTTTAAAACTTGAGATGCGATAGCTACAGCTCCGCCGTGGCTTGTGGCTCGGATACACGAACTCGATGATTCGGAGCCGTCTCGTAGTGAGTCGCGGATTGGCTCGCGGGTTGTTCTGAGGTGTCTTTGAAGTAGGCCAGCAACACCGCAGTTCCCACGCTACCCATCGACGCTAAAGCAAGTCCGACGATTAAATTGACCAATTTGTTTGGCCGGCTTGGCTTTTCAGAGAATGAAGCCGGCTGCGCGATACTGATATTCGACATTCGGTTTTTTTCCAACGACTGGTCGACAGCAACTTGAGCCAAATTGCGAACGTATCGTCGGTAATTGGAGTCTTCCAAATCCAGTTCACGCGTTAAACGACGGTACTCGCGCTCATCACGACTAAATTTTTCGAGCAGCCCTTGTTCCTTCGACAAGTCTGCAGCCAACGTTTCGCATTTCTTTTTTGCCGCCAACAGCAACGGTTCTTTTTTGAGCATCTCGATTTTAATTTCGGCGTATACCGGGTTCGCCCCCATCACGGATTCGGTACGCTGTTCCTCGACTTTTGCCAGAATCTCCTTGGACATATCAACGGCACTCTGCAAACGTTTGACGATTGGGTGGACGCTGGTGTGCTTGGCGGACATTTCGGCCAGTTGCAGTTCTTGTTCGTACAGCAATTGTCGCATGCCATCGGCGCCTTGGTTTCCCGCCCCTTTGGTTTCGGCTACCACGGATTTTGGCGACAGCGATGCCAACGCACGGTTTAAGGCTTTGACTTCAGATTCCAATGCGTCGTGTTCCACGGTGACGTCACGAAGCTGAGATTTGATTTTTGCGATGCTGGAAACCAATTCTTGTTTCAGCAGGTCAGATGATACCATGCCCGACTGAATCTTAAATTCTTCGAGTTGTTGTTCTTTTTGGTGTAACAGTTTTTTGAATTCTTCAGCTTTTTGCTGCATAAAATCAAGCGCACCCTCGGAACGATGTATTTTGACATGACTTTCCTCGTATCGGCTGACCAGCCATTGCACGACTGATTGCGCCAGTTTCGGGCTTTTCGCTTCGTAGCTCACGGAAATCACATTGGAATAATCCAAAATCTCAACCGATATTTTCTTCGTCAATTGAATGATCGCAGCTTCTCGTGGCGAGATGTCGTTCATGACGCCCAGCGACACCAGCGAAGACTTTATTTTGTCTACAACTGAAAAATCGGAACCTTCGCCCTCAGTCGGCTCTTCAGGCAACACGCCTTTCAAGATGGTTTCGTAGCCGAAATGGTCAACCACTTCTTCATACAATTCGCGACTGCGGATCATATGGACGACGGACGTGATTTCTGCTTCGCGCGACATTGGAGTTGTGATAATTGTGCCTTCACCCAAAGTCGCCGTCGGATCGAGACCGACGTTTTCTCGGCCCAGACGTACAAAAATTTTGGCTTGGCTGGTGTACTGTTTCGTCGACAGCAACGTCACAGCTCCTACCGATAACATGATGCCAAGAAATAGGAACACGACGAGCGCTTTCCTAGATCGTACACCTGCGACGGCTTCGCGGATTGTAAATGGTGTATTGTCCATGTTGCTTGTACTTGGAAACGAAAAGTGGGCTAAGGTTGATCGGCAACCCAATTAATCCAACCCCAAAATGATTGGAATCGATTGTTGTTTAGACATCGAATTGAATGCGCCGGCCTTAAGTCACTATATTAAAAGGGCGCCGATGCAGAATCGAATTTTAAAGCGTTCTTCGCTTTGACAAAAAATAGTCTTGCCTGATCGACCTCAGTATTCTGTTAGTGTCGATTGGTCCGGTTGTAGTGCGTTGCATCGTTGGTGGACCTCTTGCCATGTGCCGCCATATTGTGGAAGGGGGCCTGTTTGCCTTATTTTTTTCGTTTGACGAAAAACCGAACCTGAAATGTGAAACCCTGTCTCTTACAGACATCGTTGAGCGATCAATGCAACGGGGCTGAGGTGTTATCGGCAGCATCCCTGGTTCTTACCCAGGCGGGTGAGGGTTCGAGTCCCTCTGGTCCCATCGAGGATATGACACGTGCAAGGCGTTCATGATGTAGTGGTAGCCTCCCTGCTTGCCATGCAGGGTGTGTCGGTTCGATTCCGGCTGGACGCATGGTGTATCGCGACAGATCGGATACACGAAATGGAAGGGCAAGCCAAGCGGAGATGGTACCTGTTTCGAAAACAGTCGAGCGCAAGCCTTGAGGGTTCGAATCCCTCTCCTTCCGCTTGTTAAATTTTTTGCGCGACACTTTTTTTGCGGGATGGTTCAATCGGTAGGATGGGACGCTTTGAACGTCTTGATGTTGGTTCGAATCCAGCTCCCGCAGTTTTATCGCTTCGGCGATCTTAAAAACGGATCCTGTGGCCCAGCGGCAACGGCAGCTTCTTTACACGAAGCCAATCGGTGGTTCGAGTCCACCCAGGATCACTCGAGTTTCCGATACAGCGGTATTCCAATTTCTTAGCACCCCTGACATGGCCTTCCAAAAACTCAGACAAGATGGACTCGAGCTTGATGAAGTTTGGGGCGTGCTCGATGTTAGAAAATGATCCGGCGGAGAGAACTATATGCGTTTTAACTTATTGACGACTCTGTTAGTCGTGATAATACTCGGTCTAGCGATAAAGATGGGCTTTGGAGCGATGGCACTATCGGACCCATTTAAAGTCTATGTGGGGAGCCGAAAGAGCGATCATCGTCGCCGCCGAAAAAACTCCTTTGCAAACGTTCTTGACGAACTGATTGGACATGCCCCGGTTCTTGAAGCAAAGAACGAGGCCTTGTTGATCGAGAACGTATTTTGCATGTATACATGTATCTGAATGAGCCATTCGCGAGAAAAATACGCTATTCCAAAAATGGCGAAAGCTACCACCACGATCAAATGGAACAAGTTCTCATCGATTCAGGATTTGCACTATCGCTTTTAAATATAGAGAACTTTGATCAACTAAAATCCTATCTAGCTGATCACGCATGGATTTTACTAGCGGTTTTGCAACAAGATCAATTGAATGTTTTGATAGCCTTTTTGACCCTAATGATCTCCCAACCTCAGACAAACGGTAGACGGCAGACGCTGACTATCAGAACGAGAACGTTCTTAATTGTAATCGCACTTTTGGGGTTGGTGTTTCTAATCGTTTCGAATCGGATTCGACGCGAGCGGAGAATAGAACGAGCCTTGCACCTCATTGATGCGGTTCCTGATAATCGTTACCTGGCCGACTGGAACACGGACCCAACGTCGGTAGTACGCGCAGCGAATTTTTTACTTTTGCTCAATGAATCCGAGGCCCGCGATGCCTTGTCACGATACGCCCGAATGCACTCCGACCGAAACAATCTTGGTGTCTTGTCGCGCCAATTGATCACCGACAGCCCGGTATCCCTGTCATCCACGATGCGCGAGAGGGATGGGCTTTTGTTTGTGGTCGAGTTTCCGCCTGGTAGCGAAATAGGTTGCCCAAATCCTTGCAATCTTGAAATTTACGAATCGGTACTCAAGAACGCGGCTTTCAAACGATCTACAATTGATCTTCCATCGAATCCGGTTATCACATTGAAATCCATTCTTAGTGGAGTCGGTGAAGTCGACAAGGTTTTCGTGATTCGGCAGCTCGTGGTGGCATCTGGTGGTAACTTTGCAGCAATACGGGAGGGATGCCGTTCGCCAGAAGAGCTTATTCAAAAGTTATTCGAAATCGGTTTACAGCTAAACCACGAAACGTCAACGTACTCAATTCAGAAACAATGAAAATTGGGCGATAACGAATTGCAACATCGGCAACTTGATCCCCTGTGGACTCTACCGGTGTCGGATAACTAAGAACTGACTATCCTGAGTTGCGATACAAACCTAGGGCAGAGAAAGTAGCACTGAAAAATTGGCGAATTGATTCGTTTTCCAGTAAGTTAATAGTTTAGTCCGGCGCCTATCACGCGTAGGGAGTTCACACGTTACGTGAATTGAGATCAGATGGTAACAATTGAATCATGAAAAATCTAAAATCGTATCGCGACTACATAGATAAAACGGAAGAGAAAATCCACGAAATTACACCTGAATGGGAGGCAAAGCTGGGAAAAGGAAAGATCCTGATACCCAAAGCGACTGATGTCGAGGAACTCATAAGGAAAACGGAATCGGGTGATCTGTTGACAAATGACACGATTCGCGAGTATCTCGCCGCTCAAAAAGGTGTGCAACTCACTGCCGCGATGCCAACGGGAATCAATCTAAAGTTTATCGCACTAACCTCCGAATTTGAGCAATCCGAAGGACAACGACATACTGCGTATTGGCGCGTTCTCAAGCCGGATGGCAAAATTAATGAAAAGTTTCCAGGAGGTGTCGAAAAACAGATCAAATATTTGGAAGCTGAAGGACATGAAATTGAGATGGTCGGTAAACGAAAAAAAGTGCCGAGAGTTAGAGATTTTGAATCAAAGCTTTTGATTTTGAATGTGTAGTCGGTATCGTCCAGTTTCTGTTGCGCATCCTCAAGTGCAAGTATTGGCCCTAAAAAGGCTAGAATTCTCAGAATCGAATTTGCTCCATCGTCCCCTGTTTCAATTGGATGGTTAGGTAGCTATAGCGGCGTTACGTTGCTTCACGACCTTCCATATTCCATTTGTTGACGAGGACATGCTATGACCACAATAAACATCGAGCCGATACGATTTTTACGCGATTTTTTCATTCTCACCGCGATTTTCGCCTGTGCACAAGTTTCCAAAGGCGACGTGGAGCTGTTTACGGAGCGAAGTGCCTGGGAAGCCGCCGTCGCGGCAAATTCAGATCTGATACTAGAGGAAACCTTTAACGGCGTTCCGCCGCAAGTACTTCCTAGCGTTGGAGTGGCGGAAGTGGGGCAGTTGACTATCCAGAATTTCGGAACAATCCTTCCCCAGATAAACAATGGCACCAATGATCGGAACATTGACAGTTCAAATTTCTTTCATGTAGCGTTTGATAATCCCGAAGCAACTGCACGGATCACGTTACCTGTGCAAGTCATCGCATGGGGAATGGACTACAATCAGCTGGCTCAACCTGTTCGGGTGACATTTGAGTCCGTGTCGGCAATGCAAATTGGGCCGGAAAATTCCAGCGGTTTCATTGGCTTTGTATCGAATCAGGAATTTGATCAGATCGAGTTTAACGGTCCCGCCATTGATGAATTCGCGGCCATTGTGGGAATGGACAATTTTGTGTTTGCCGAAAAACGCGACCCGATTCAAATTTTTCATGCATCAGGAGCGAATGCTGCGGCCATCGAAGGAACGGTAGACGATTTTCGTGATGCCCTAGGGAATTTGAATGCCAATACGCCCAGCAATTTCGCTGGCGGAAGGCGGCAAATCAATTGGGATGCAGCTCCTGACGCCGTCAGTGCCCCCAATTTCTTTCCAGGTGATTTTTTTAACTCCGACACCAGCCCACGTGCTAGGGGTATTGAGTTCTCGACCCCTGGTTCCGGTTTTCAATTGAGCGCGACCGCAGCCAGTGGCGTTGGCACCGATTTCTCCAATATCAACCCTCAGTACTCGCAAATTTTCGAACCTTTCAGTTCCGAGCGAATGTTCACACCGATCGGCAGTGTCAAAACCGAGGTGAGGTTTTTCGATCCAGCCGATCAGGAAACTCCTGCCGCAACAAACGGCTTTGGAATTGTATTTTGCGATGTGGACCTAGTGGAGCCCACATTCGTCATCGTTTACGACATTGAAGATGAGACCCTAGCTTTCGTTCTGGTAGAAGCATTTGAACCGGGGGGCATCGTGAATGAGAGTTTCAGCTTTTTCGGTATCACCACAGATGAACCAATCATTGGACGAATCGAAATATTCACCGGCTTTGACCCACTTGGCGAAGAAGAGAATGTTAATGGCGGAGCAATTGAAGTTGTGGTGATGGATGACATCATATACGGAGAACCAGTGCCAGTTGTTAAAGCCACCGCTATCGCACAGGGAGAGTTGATTCCTGAGGTACTTGATACCATTGGCGAAGTTACAAATGGCGATTTTACGATAGCCGGCAACCCGAACGTCGGCGATGGATTTGATGAAGACACTTTCTGGGCGTTCGATTTCAATTCTTCGTTCGATAACTTGCCGAACGCAAGCGTCCTGACTGCTGAATTAACTTTGCATTTGACTCCTCGAAGAGAACCAGGGATTGCCACCGATGTCGTTAGAATGGAAGGGTTTGACGATGTGGTGACTCCCGCAATTCAAGGGCTTTCAATTCTTCCGCTGGGCGAACTTGTGGTTGTTCAGATCGACCTGCTTGAACATTATTCCAGCGATGAAATATTGCAAGCTTTGGTAGACGGCGAACTGGGAAAGATTCCAATGACCTATACGGATGACGCAATTGTCTCGTTTGCACAATTGGATTTGTCAACGGTGCCAGGTTTGCTGCCAGGTGATGTGAACCAAGACGGTTCGGTAAATCTTCTTGACGTGGATCCGATGGTGGAGTTGGTTACAACCGGGCAATTTCAGCCTCAAGCAGACATCAACCGGGACGGGGTTGTAAATCTTCTGGATGTTGGACCGTTTGTGGAGTTGCTGTCTTCTGGGCAAGGTACATAGCTCTATTGTTATTGGGCGGTGCAACGAAATTTGTGTTGCTCGCCTTCGCAACAAGCCGTTGAAACTTCTCACGGCTTTTTGCAACAACGGTCATCTTCTTGATTCGACTTCACCTCAGCCCCCAGACACTGTCTGAACCCCCAGACTCAAAACCAAAACGGAACAAAACCAAAACGGGGACATCCAACACGCAAAAGGAACCAAAACGCACCGAACCAACGCGAACAAAAACCAACGGGAAAAACCAACGGGGACACCCAACGAAAACGGACGCCCAACAAAAACCAACGGGGCACCCAAGAATTCTCGCGTGTGTAATTGCCAGTGAGGTGTTTTTGTGTACACTATTCGGCACTGAAGACGGTGATTCTTTTCCAGGACGGAGCATCTGCGAACTTGTCAAGGAGAAGACCATGGCCAGATTGGCTCGAGGGGAATATCTTGATCCCCAAACTATTCAAATCACTCATGTGGTTAGTCGTTGTGTAAGACGTGCGTTTTTGTGTGGCCAGGACTCTGTGTCTGGAAATTGCTTTGAACATCGAAGGCAATGGATACAAAATCGACTTGAGTTTCTGGCGTCGGTTTTCGCGGTGGACTGCTTGACCTATGCCGTAATGAGCAACCACTTTCACCTCATTTTGCGCAATCGTCCCGATATTGTCCGAAGCTGGTCGGACAAAGAAGTCGCGCGTCGTTGGTTAAGGCTCTGTCCTCCACGGCGTAACGGAAAACCGATCAAGCCGACGGATTCTGACATCGCGATGATCGTCAATGATCCTCGGCGGATCGCTGAGTTGAGAGTTCGGTTGTCGGATGTGAGTTGGTGGATGAGGATGACGACGGAGAAAATCGCTAGACAAGCCAACCGCGAAGACGAATGTACCGGGCGTTTCTGGGAAGGTCGATTTAAGGCACAACTGTTGCTCGACGAAGCAGCCGTATTGGCATGTGCCATGTATGTAGACCTCAATCCTATTCGAGCGGCCCTGGCTCAGTCGTTGGAAACATCGGAGTTTACCGGGGCTCGAGCCCGAATCGACGACCTGAAGGACTCCAAGATTGAGCTTGATCATGCACATGGCAACAAAGCAAATACGCGTCCTTCCCAGAAACAGAGTGCCAAAAATAGTTCCACCAAGCGATCGTATCGCTGGGAACGCAGTCGCCGACGAAAATGTTGCGGTTGGTTGGGCCCGATTGAGATCAAGGAAGCTTCTGATCCAACTGGAAGTGATGCCGACAAAAGTCATCGTCGGGCCAGCTTGAAAGGCTTTTTGCCGATGTCACTACTTCGTTACTTGGAGCTGTTGGATATCACAGGTCGGCAAGTGAAATCCGGCAAGAAGGGTTCGATCCCCGGCAGCGTCCAGCTGTTGCTACAGCGACTTGGGATCGAAGTCGATTCTTGGTTCAGATTGATTGAGGACTTTGGTCGTTTGTTTAAGCGGGCAGCCGGACGTTCCGTTTCAATTTCCGCCGAAGCGGCTCATCGCGGCCAGAATTGGATGCAAGCTGCCGGTACATGCTGTTTCATCGACTAGTTGAAACTGAAATTTGGCATTTCATTTTGACAACTGTTTGAAGTGAATTTGCGCGCCGACCAGCTCTGTTGGCCCTTCCAACGCTCAGCCAATGCTGAATCGCCCCATCAACTGCTTCCAACGGCCAGTCCTCTACCACTCAAAGTGTAAGTTCGATCGAAACAGATTCTTAATTTTTGAATGTCCCCTTTGTTGTGTTTGTTGTGCATGGAATTCGTAGTATGGAAGTCCCCCATGGAATTCCGGTCCCCATGGAATTCCCCTTGGTACGAATGACTTGAAAAAGCCATGAATTCGCTATGCGCCATTCTGCGCTCTTAGTTGAGGAATGACGACCTGCAAAAGATGCTCGATTTCATTGTTAAGTTGATGCCTGATTTCGAGATCGGGTGCGCTCACCCCAGTATTGCCGTCAGGAAGTAACTCGATAACCGACTCGCGGCCGTCCTGTAGCGCGAACTCAAGTGCTGTTTTTCCTCTATAGCCCGGATATGACGGATTTGCACCGCATTGGAGGAGATACGAACAGACCTCGGTCTTTCCTTTCCATGCGGCCAATACGAGGGCTTCGTGGATTACAAAATCGCGAATCCCGGCAGAGTGAATGTCTCTCAGTTGCTGAATTCTCCCGCGACTCGCGAAGCAAAGATAGTCTTTTTCCTGAATCGAAAGTATCCCCGGATCTGGATTGACCAAGGTCAGTGGGGCGGACGGTATGGTTTGTGCCATCATCCACTGTAGGTATGCGTTCACTGTGGCGGTGGGATTCAACTCTTGAACCCAAGGAAATACATCCTTCTCAGTCCAGTCCGGTACTGAAAAACTCAGGTAGAGCTGTTCGTCACCGAATCCAAACAAGCCCTCTTTCCTTAACTTAACTAGCGCGTGAACTATTTCGTTAAACAACTCGTTGCGGAATTGGTCGTATTGTGCATCGGTCGGCTGCGTTGCGGAATGGTATTCACGGATCCATGCCTGTGATGGATCCAGAAGTGCTTGGTTGGCACTGTCCAACAAGCCTCCAAACTCTTCCCATTCGTGCGGAATCCAAAATTCGTCATCGTCTTTCGTTGGCCAATCGTCTCTAAGAATACCGATGGTATGAACGATAGTTAGCGCGCTGTCATCTGAATACAGACAGAAACCAAAAATCTCTGCTGGTGCTACTTTTTTGAGGGCGTCCTCAAACGCTTTTCGGGCATTGTCAGCGACAACCTGTCGTAGCTGATTCAGTTTCAACATTTTGAGTTTACAAGTTCATAACGCCGAGCATTTGCCGGTTGCGACGATTCATGCCCAGTGTGAAGACGCGCCGATCGCAACTCGGCTCCACGTTATTTATTGTTAGCGAGTAGGTTCAAAAAAAGTGACCGATCAACTGCTCATCGGCGACTTCATCGTCGGGCATGGGATCGATAGAGGCAGCCAAACAAAGAACGTCTCTGATATTGTTGTGCTCCACCGCCTGTAGTTTCTTCGGCTCACCAGTAAAAGGATCTTCTATCGTTTGGGCGGGCAAAGTGTACGCACATTTGCTGTCCATGGCCTGAAGCGAGGCGACTGAAGCCAAGAGTGATGGGATAAAGGTCTCAGGATTGATCGCAATATGATCCATGACTTCAATGCCAATGGTCTTGGCTTTGCTCTTGCTGAGCAGTGCCTTGAGTGAGTCGGCGCACTCTTCGAACGAATCGAATTCTGGGAATTGTTCGCCGAGAAAGGCGATTGTCTGATCGAACCGATCTAGGGCACTCTTTCGATCCGTCGAGATACAAGGATTATTACCGCTACGTTCTATATCATCGACAGAAATAAGCGCAAGCCATTGCAGCGGTATCCACGGTGCAGACTCGGCAAGCGCTTTTGCATCGCCGTCCGGATTGGCCAATAACGAGGAACGTGTGGACATGCAGGACTCTCTGTGGTTGACCCGATTACTAGTTGCAAATGGGTGTTAGCGGTTTGCGAGTTTCAATACGGAGATTGCCCGATGTTTGCGCACCCCGATTCGTCTATCCGAGAATTATCAAACGATTGGTCAGTAAATCAAGCTGTTTATCGACTGAACCAAATCAATGTTAATATTCGACAATGCAACATGTCTTGCGACAGCAAACGTTGAGAATAAATCTTGATAATTGGAGCCACCCTTGTCGTATGTTCGGCAAGACATGTTTCGGTCGATTCCAGCAGCCAATGTATCTCTCGAGCAAGGGTGGATTGTTTTGGATTCATCGATCAATTGGATTTAGGTTAACGGATTGTTAAGCTCGTTGTTTCA
The DNA here is from genome assembly GCA_965263475.1 of Mariniblastus sp. Taxonomy (GTDB): domain Bacteria; phylum Planctomycetota; class Planctomycetia; order Pirellulales; family Pirellulaceae; genus Mariniblastus. Next base: position 2,376,536 of record OZ253677.1, on the reverse strand, counting down.
TTCCGATTTCGCGAAGCAAAGATATTCGCTAAATTGGATCGACCCTCTAACCGAGGTAGGTCGCGAATTGACGGGGCGGCTGGGATCGAACCCGAGTTTCGAGCGACGTACTTCGTTAGCCAGCAACGATTTGCGAAATCACATTGAGCGTTTGGCTGAACTATGCTGCAGGGTGGGAGATCTTGGATTCGAACTTTGTAAATACAACTAACCAGTCAACGCCTGTATGAATAAACCGATATCCATCAGATTAACAGCACCGTCCGAATTCAAATCCGCTTCTGGGAGGTAACCGCCACTTCCCAGCACTTCAACGAAGGGGGCTACGTCGAGTAGATTCACGGCGCCGTCGTTATTGATGTCACCTAGTAATAAGGTGTTGTAAAAATCGCTATCGGTGTTCATCATGTACTGCAAAATTTGCAACGGATTGTGGTCCGTGTCAGGAACAACGAACCAATCGTGCGGAAATTTGCCATTGATTAGAATCTGATGAAATTCTTCGTTGCATGGCAGAGAGCCTTCGAGTTCGCCAATGACTTGGCGAAAACGAATCGACGTAGACAACAATTCGTCCTGGTGTACTTCAAAAGTTCCCGTGGGAGTAAGGGCGGCGAAGCAGCTTAGGTCGCCATCGCAAACGATATCGAGAATTTCTTGCCTCAAAGCGGGGTTCGCCTGAGCGAGCGGTCCCATAAATTCTGTATCGAGGGGGCCAGCCGACAGCATCGAGACACGCGAAAACACATTTGAGTGCTTGATCCCCAGCCTTCCAGCACCAAATCCGCCCATGCTGAATCCTTCAATCAGGCGATGTTCGCGACTTGGTCTCGTTCGGAAATTCGCATCGACGTACGGAATCAAGTCTTCGACAAATGCTGACTCTACTGGTGAAGCACCATCTTTCGAATTGCTCCACAAACGACAAGGCAGTCCATTAACCATGACAACCAACATGGGAGGTATCGTTCCATTCTCGATCGCCGCGTTGAAGTGTTGGGCGACTCCTGGAATTCCATCGATTCCACCCAGTGTCCCGTGAAGCCAGTAGAGAACAGGAAACCGCTGCTCCGGGTTTTGCGTGTATGCTTCCGGTTTAAAAATGTGAAAGCTGACATTCGTTCCAGCTGCCGCGCTTTGATAAAGATGAAATTCGACGCCTGGAGCATTGGATTGGTCTGTGACCCAAGGTAAGTTGGCAGTGTCCGATGCGCAACTGTCCTGCATGGTCACATAGCAACCGCTACTCTCTGCGATTGGGTTTGATCGGATCAGCAACGTTCGTTTTGCCTTTGAGCGGTGTTTCAATTGTTCGATGTTACTCAACGGCGGCTGATTTTCAGGGTTGTTCTCAACTTTACTTGCCTGTGGTTGAAGTGATTCAAGCAAGTCATCCAGCAAATCTTCCGCTGATTGAATCTGTCCTGATCGCATCAATCGTCTAAATTCAGCGAGCCGAGAACGGAGCGTGTTCGTTTTACTGTCATGCTGTCGATCTCTGAGTTTACGTCGGACTTCGGCGAGTTTTGATTTCATTCGAGACTTCGTTTCAGGGTTGCGATTCTCGTCGAATGTCGATTCACCAATTTCGGTCGTTGAACGTTGATCCGATTGAATCTGCAACGCGTGGTCTCGCTGTTCGGGCTGAAGATGGTTGTTGATCTGAACCAAAGCCTGTAGTCGCAGACTCTTGTTTATTCCTTCAACGCGATGAAGCTCGTCCAGAAGTTGCAAGATGTTTTTTTCATCCATTTGGTCGACTGCAAGCAGTTCGGCCAATCGTAAACTTACGCGATTTGCCTGCCCCCGCATTTCCAATGCCTGCTCGTTCGTTTTCTGGCAAACAAGTTTGATGAATTCCATTTGCTTTTCACTTAAGCCAATTTGATCGGCGTTTTGCGTCAACGTGGATGGCAATGCCAGCGACTTGGCCAACGGCAATGGTCCTACAACTTCTTGTCCAACACCAATCGAACAACAATAGGCTGCCAGCATAAAAACGAAAATCGATAAATTGAAAATAGACTTCATGGTGTTCCTTCGCTTAACAAAAAATGCAAATGATTAAGGCGACTTGGGGTTATGGTTGTCATGTGCTGCAAAATCAATCGCCAACAGACTATCGGTCGAACTCATCCATGAATGTTGATCAAACGCTTTGATTTCAGGTGCAACCCATTCGGACTCGAATTCCTGATCGACGATCTTGAAAAGCTCGTCGAAGTCAATGGCTACACTGTTTGGTGGTGTAAATTGATTCGACCGAACCAAAAACACACAGCCAGCAATTAGCAAGGCAACCACAGCAGCGATTGCCCAGCCTGGAAATTTTTCTTGATGAGGCGGGGCGGGATGTTGAATGAACTCATCAAAGGGCCTGGCCGTTTCCTGATCCTGGCGTTTGACTTTTTGAAAAAGCCGCCGCAGTTGTCGGTCGTTATTATTTTTTTGTTGGTTCATTCTCTTCTTCAAAAATAGATTTCAATGTCAGCTTCAAAGTTTGTTTTGCCCGTGCGTAGTGTTGACGAGCGGAACCAATCGAGATTCCCATTACATCGGCGGCTTCACGCAATGTCAGGTCTTCGTAAAACACAAGATGAACAACTTCTCGCTGCCGCCCAGGCAAATTGCCCATTGTTTGCCGGATGCGAGCGATTTCATCTTCAGAATCTTCGTTCGATTCCGCCACGGAAATTTCCGGAACGGTTTCGTTCTGAAACAAACGTCGCCACCAAGGTCCCCGTTGCAGATCAATCGCGGTATTGCGAATAATTGCGAACAGCCAGGAACGAAACTTCGAACGCCCTTGAAAGGACTTTCGGCTCTTCAAAGCTCTCACATAGGCCGTCTGCAATACCTCTTCAGCAATCTCGCGATTGCCGCGGCAGCAACTCATCGCCCAGGCGAAACTTGCCGAATGCAGATCAGCCATCAGGTGGCTTGTTTCGTTGTCGTTCATTGCTTAATTAGACTTAGATAACGCGGCGGCGTATGACAAGAAAATGTGAGGTGTTGAAATAAATCTGAGAAGCCGGGTTATTATCTATTGGTCGTTTGATGAGTTTAGCTATTTGAACATTCAGTTTTTTCCCGTCATCCACCGTTTCGACCGGTTGGTATGTCGATAATTTGTGAAGAGCGATGTGTTGGGAGCATTGGGTCTGGTGTTAGGACCGGACGGCAATCTCTATGTATGACTCGTGAAAGTCAACAGCATGCTTGGGTTTGGCATTGAATCAGTCATGATACGTTGAACAACAAGAGAGAACAGGCTGTAATCGTAATACTGCGCGAATGAGGCTGCATTCGGCTTCCTCGTTCAATGGTCAGACTTCGCCAATAACTACCGTTTTGGCGTTCGGCTGAATTCCAAACTCCAGCCGCTTAGTAAAACTTTCCAATATTCTGGTTGAGATACCGAACTTCAGACATTGGTCAATTCAAAAGGACGAAAGGAAAAACAACAGATATATCAATTTTTTGAAAGATTCTGCTAGATTACGTCTTCTCCAAGATCGAACGTAAAGAGCTATTCAATCGCTTATGCGACCCTTCAAATACAACATTTCAAAATCTTCAGGTTCGCGCCGGCGCAGCCTTGCTGCTCGAATCGAGAATTGGCGTTGAAGACAAGATATTCGATATAGCCGCTTGCGGCATACCAAAATGGATGGCAAAACCTACGACCATTGGAAGATTAGCGATATCTGGCTTGGATTGTTGTTTCTGGTCACGGGACTCTTGATGACGGCGATCACCTACCTCGCATTTCGTAGGGGAGTGGCGATGTTTATAGGACTCGGGGGGTGGCTTGTGGGCCCAGCATTTCTTTTGCTAGGGCTAAACGCGATCATTCGTTGTTCATATGCCGTTTTTCAGAGGGTTGATCCCGAAAACAACGAGTAACAAGCCGCTGGATTGTAGCTGAAAAGATTGGAATAGTGGTTTATCGCCGGACGGTCACGGCGTTTCCATTTTGTTCGACTCCGCCCTTTGGTATCTGACCCTGATGGCCGGAACGGTCTTCCTCTAGGCGAATTGACGGCGGCCCCAATTCACGATGAGGGCGGCAATGGCAAGCTCCAACCAGCTCAATGGCAACGCAATCACGAGAATATGCAATGTTGCCAAGTTCATATTTAAAAGGCCCAGCCATAATAGCCCAAAGATTGCACCCCAGGCCAACGTACCCGCCAACAATCCGTTCAGCCATCCGTCACCAAATCGGTCAAGGAAAACCCAAACGAATCCAAGCACGGCAAACACGAGTATGGTGTCCCACAGCATCCAGCTGACAAATACAGGGAAGTTGATCGGAGCAACATCTGGAACGAAGTGTAGCGCATCGCGAATCATTGGCAATACAAATACAAAGTATCTAAAAATTTCCGACGCATTAATCCACAGCGTCAACAACAAAAGAGCCATCCAGAATGAGCGATCAAAGAGCTGAGGCTTTTCACTTGATTGTCGAGTCAATTTTTAACCTGCGATGAATGAGTTTGATAAGCGTCGCAGCGTATCGCCTTAAAATTCGAGCGTCGGTCACGCTGCGCGACATTGACCAAAACCCCTGTGCAGACGCAACTACAAAAAAGGCGAGGTCAGCGATCTCTTTGCTGCTTAACGAACCGTCGCTCGAGGTTCGAAGTGCAGTTGCAATACCTTTCTTCAATCTGCGATTGTGTCTTTGGGCAGCCGCATGAACTTCCGGGTCATGAGGCGCTATTTCTGTGAGCGTGTTCGCAATTAAGCATCCCGGTCCAGGTAATCCTGCTTGTTCCGCGCGCGCAATCTGAAATTTCAAGTAATGAGCGACTGCTTCGATTCCTGCTCCTGTCGATTCAATTCTTGAAAAGGCAGGAGTAACCACCTCCTCGTCATAAAGCTCGATACAGGCGAGAAACAAGTCATGTTTTCCGTCGAACTCAGTATAAAAGCGATGCCGACTAACTTGCGTTGCATTGACGAGATCACTCATTGAGGATGCATGATATCCATGCACCCAGAAGTGCTTCATCGCCCGATGCGTCATTTCGCGTTTTGAATATGTACTCTCTCGTGGCATTCCTTTATTTTAACAGAACGATCGTTCTGTTTCAATCGCAAAACCAGAATGCGCAGTGGAAAAGATTTCGCGCAATCTTACAGACGGAGAAATTCGCGCTAATGAAGCTTGGACCCCAGCAGCGCCGCGGTATTCATTTGATTTGCGTATCGACGCACGATGACTCGAGTTTCGAAAACGATCGCGTTTGTTGTATTCTTGATTCGGATCCGTCGAGTTCGGTATGTTTTGTTTGAGATGGTTTATTGGAAAGTGAGAATTGGACTAGGTAGCTTGGGTCACTTTGGTCTAATCCACCGAATTCCATATACAGACATAGCCGATTGAATCAGGCTCATTCCAGGTGGTCTGTCAACTGGCGCAGATACCACCGAATGAAAGCGTCCACGTTGTACTCTTTTTCAGATGAGAGAAGGCCTGGTCGATATTGCGACGACCGTACGCCCCTCTGTGTTCGCTCGCAAAGCTCCCAGTCCTGTTCAGAGGTCATTTGCCAAAAAGGTAATAGAGCCGCCAGCTCATAGTCGGCGCCTTCGACCGCATGCTCATCTACCAACCAGATTACGCGAACTTGAGTTTTGTCGACACTTGACGGCAAAAGGCGAGTCGCGACCGAATGATCACAGCTGGAGTGGCTCCACATATTCGGGACAGTTCTCAATCGCAACGTTCCGACATCTGCATTCTTGTACTCGCCCATCAGCGGAGCAACCTGTTTGCCATCCAACGACTCGGTAACGAATCCGGGGGCCAACACCGTTCGATTCGCTGAATACCAGAGATTGTTGACGGGATCGGGAAACGCTGCGATTCCTGACTGTGTGTGCGTGATCGCAATTCCAGCATTACGTTGTGCTTCCTGGCTTCTGACAATCTGCAATTCCAGCTCCTTTTGCATTCGCTCATTCAGATCTGCTTTGTCGTAGACATCGAAATTCGCTTTGACGTATTGCGGATGGTTGGAGTTGCAGTGATAACACTCTCGATTGTTCTCCCAGACCAGTTTCCAGTTCGCGGCAACTTCATAGTCAATGATTTTGGCAACTTTCGCCTTTTCAAATCCTTGCGGTGAGGCGAGAGGTTCGATCAATTGAGAAGCCAATTCAAATTCTAAAGGTTCGTCGGCCAAGCAAACAAAAATCATACCGCAGAGCAACTTTATGTGGACGTTGATCAATCCCATCTGTTCCGTCGGTAGGCCTTCCATTCCTCGGCACGAAGCAAGCGAACCGTCCAGACCATATGTCCATTGATGGTAGGGGCAAACCAATCGCTTGCTGTTTCCCTGGGGCTGATCACAAATCAACGATCCCCGGTGACGGCAAACGTTGTGAAATGCAGAAAATGCATCTTTTTGCGATCGAACAACGATGATCGAATCATCGCCCAACTGAAACGTCATGAAGTCGCCTACATTGGGCAGTTCACAAACAAAACCAACGAATATCCATCCGCGACGCCATACGTACCTTAAATCCGATTGAAAGATGGTTTCATCACAATAGAAAGCTCGCGGTAACGCACGGCCGTTGATACACGAGTCAATCAATTCTCGAAGTTCCTGACTAGCAATTGAATTATTCGTCGCCATGCAATCAGACCGGGCTAAGCGTTACAAATCTTTTCAAATTTCAAGTATACGAATTACTGCTTTCACGAACACGGGTTGATCTGTGCGGGGGCACCGAACTTTGAGACCGCCAACAAAGAGCATGTCATTTTCTTAATAAATTGGCGTGCAGGTATGATCGCAACTTTGACATCGGTTAGCATTCGGCACAATTACTGCTGGAACGAACAATGAGCGATAGAGCAAATACGCCGCAAGACGAACCAGAGGCGCTTGGTTTCGTTTCAAGTCGCCTTACTCAAGTAAATTCGATTGGGTTCAGCGCTTGGGCGATGATGGCGGCCTACATTACTTACTTCAGTATGTACGCGTTCCGCAAGCCCTATACCGTTGCCGGCTACGAAGCGATCGTGGACTGGGGAATCAGCTACAAAATCATTCTGATTTTTGCCCAAGTCGGAGGCTACACACTTTCAAAACTGATTGGCATCAAGCTCATTTCAGAACTTTCTGCTCGTAACCGGGCAACCATGATTGTGGGCCTTGTGGGACTCGCCCACCTCGCATTGCTGCCATATGCATTTGCGCCCTATTGGCTGAAACCAATTTGTTTGTTTTTCAATGGACTACCGTTGGGAATGGTTTTTGGTTGCGTCTTTGCGTATCTGGAAGGACGACGAGTTACCGAAGCATTGGCCGCTGGTCTTTGTGCCAGCTTTATCATGGCGTCCGGCAACGTCAAAAGCGTTGGCGATATGCTATTGCAGTACTGGGAGGTTCCGTTGTTCTGGATGCCATTTGCAACAGGCGCCTTATTCTGGCCGACATTGCTGCTGGGAACGTGGATGTTGGCTCAACTTCCTCCGCCCAACGATGCGGACGTTGCGTCACGGGCAAAACGAAGTCCATTTAACAGCGCCGAAAGAAGCAGTTTTTTTCGAAGAAACGCATTTGGCTTCACTTTATTGATTTCGACGATCGCGATGTTGACTGTTTTTCGCACCATTCGAGACGATTATGCCAACGAAATTTGGCAGGGGATGGGAATCGACGAGCCGGAGATCTTTGCGAAATCAGAAACCTTGGTCGCATTTGTGTGTGTCTTAATCAGCGCGGTTCCAGTTTTCGTTAAAAGTAATTACCGCGCGTTTGTCGCGGCAATGGGAATCGTTGGCGCATCTTACGCGAGCGCCACCGCGGTGACACTTTACTATTGGAACACCGAAGTTTGGTCGCAACAGCAAGCGTTCGTTTTCATGGTGCTCATTGGAATTTGCCTTTATATTCCCTACGTCCTCTTCCATACCACGATTTACGAACGCGTGATTGCGATTGTTAGAGACAAGAGCAATATAGGTTACTTGATGTACCTTGGAGATTTTATCGGCTATTTATGTTCGGTTGTGATCATGGTCGTTTTTGACCTTGGCAAACATTTTGATTGGAGCCGAGCGACACTAGAAAAAATGGATTTTGTTGGACTTTTGTTTTGGCTCGCGATCATCATATCGCCGCTTTCTGTTTTTGCCACTGGCGTGGCGATGGTCTATTTTCATCGAAAGCAAGCGGCCAACGGATTACGCGAGCAGAGTTGATTCGAACTAAAAAGGAAACGATGATGGAAAAATTGATTCGGACCCAAGACGTAGAGCAATGGCGGCAGGACGGTTTCTTAAAACTTACGAACTTCCTTGATTCCGAAGAAGTGAAAGATTTGAATTCATGGGCTGAGGAAATCGACTCTTGGGCAGCCAGTGATGACAAATGGATGCACCATTATGAACAGACAGAACACGGAGTTCGATTGGCTCGAACCGAATACGTCGTCGCATTTCATCAAGGGATCTGCCAACTCTTAAATCAAGGACGCGTACCGGATGCGGTGGGACAATTACTGGGGGAGCCCGCAGTCTTGTTCAAAGAAAAATTTAACTACAAATATCCAGGCGGCGGTGGATACTCACCTCATCAGGACGCCGCAGCCTACGATTACGCCTCGAAGCATGTTACCTGCGCCATCGCGATTGACGAAGCTACGGAGGAAAACGGTTGCTTGTATTTCGCGGCTGGTTTGCACCAACAAGAGCTTCTACCTATGAACGATGTTGGCTGTATTGAGTCAGGGCTCGCTAGTGAACTTGTCTGGGAACCAATCCTGATGCAGCCAGGTGACGCAGTTTTTTTTAGTTCATATGCGCCACACAAAAGTTCTCCGAACCAATCCAGTTACCCCAGGCGAAATCTTTACCTGACATACAACGCATTATCAGAAGGTGACTTTCGCGAAGTATACTATGCGAATAAACGCAAGGCATTGAATCAGGCGGCGCAAGCAACAGCTGCAAGTCGAGTAGCGGTTAGTAAGATTGGGCATTTCAATGGAAAGCCAGTGTTAAATCAGTCCCCAAAGTCCGCCAACTGAATACTTCAACATCGAGTGTTCCATCCACCATCGAGTTGCCGCCCAGTTTGTCAATGCGACGATAACGGTTGCGACAGACAATTTGCTTGGAGACGCAAATCTGGATTGTGACGTGGACCTCTTGGGCGTCACGCCGTCTGTCGAACTGCTTACGAACACGATTGAGAAAACTGACGACCCGATTTGTCAAAATCGAATGCAATTTGTCCGATGCCAAAAAACAACGGTGAGGGCGGAGGCTTTCATTTGGCCGTCGACTTCAGATCCAACTTCTCCGAACAAGGTCGCTATTTTTCGTAAGCAGAGACTGTTTGCCAGTTAATAACTAGAACGTCAAAAACTGTACTTTGATGAATCGAGTTGCAGTGAAAAGACGCCGAGTGTAAATTTCAATCCTCAATTCTGAAACTCGAGATTCGGTCAAGTATATGAAAGCCATTGGCTCATTTGTTATCACACTATTGTTTGCACATTTTGTCGCGGCCCAAATCTTTGATGAGCAATATGAACATTGGCCGGTTGAATTAAAAATTAACGGCCGCATCTTTATCACTGACGGTGCTGAATTAAACGACAGGGCGCAGGAGTTACTGCGTCGATCAGGCGGCAAAAATACAGTTTTGTTGTCGCGAGAATCGGTGGACTATAGGCAAACCGCACAAGCCATCGAAACTTTTAAAACCGTCGATGCAACGATAGTGCTAAAAGTCTTTGGAACTTTGACGGCAGATTCAATTTCAGAAGAGTTGTCAGATGCACAAACACTGATCTTGCTTTCCGGCCAACCGCTATCCTCGGTCGAATTCGCGGCTTTGCGAGATTTAAAACCGTCGTTGCGTAAAATTTTGGATAGGGGCGGCATGTTGTTCGTTGATTTCGATCTTGCACCGTGTTTGGGTTCTGTTTTTCAGAATCAGAATGGGGACATCGAAACAGGACTGAATCTATTTTTCGATACCTATATTCAAACCCGATTTGAAGATTCTTTAGCCAACCGTAAGGCGTTGCTCGATACGATCGGCGAGCACAAGCGCACGGTCGGTTTGGGGATCGAAAACGGTTGCTCGCTGCTGCTGAGCGGTCGAAGTGTTTTGAGTTTTGGACCGGGCAACGCGACGTTCTGTTTACCGGCCCACAACAAGTACCTGCCAAAACGTTTCCAAACGATAACTCAACAAAAAAATCGCCGACAGCCACCTCAGGAATACTTGGTGGACCTTACTGAGTGGCGTCGAGATGCGATTGATCGTACGTTACCGCAGTTTCCCGCCGAAAATCCAGAGGTACCGTACGTCAAAGACGGAACCTTGATTATGGTCGGGGGCGGAGGTATGCCAAATGGTTTGATGCGTCGGATGGTTGATATTGCGGGAGGCGTCGATAAAGCCAAAATGGTTTTTGTTCCTTGTAGCCAACGAGATGACGTTGGAGAGCGCCAGCGGACGGTCGAAATGTGGGAGCGGATGGGCGTAAAGCGGGCTACGTTTATCCACACCAAAGACCGCAATCGGGCCCATGCGGACAATGCGTTTCACGCCGCATTGAAAGATGCGACTGGTATCTGGTTTGGTGGTGGACGTCAGTGGAATTTTGCGGACTCGTACTATGGGACAAAAACTCATCAATTGATGAAAGCCGTGCTTGCACGTGGAGGGGTGATTGGCGGTTCATCTGCGGGAGCTTCGATCCAGGGCCGCTACCTTGCCCGGGCAACGCCAATTGGAAATTTCCGGATTATGGCCCCCGGCTACGAACGTGGTGGGCTTGGGTTTTTAAGTGGTGTTGCCATTGACCAACATTTTAGCGAACGGGGCCGGCAAAAAGACATGACGCAATTGGTGGATCGTTATCCCCAGTTGCTGGGAATTGGTTTGGACGAAGGAACCGCGCTGGTGGTAACTCAATCCCAAGCCGAAGTTGTGGGCCGGGGCAAAGTCTATTTCTATGACCGCAATGTTCCCGTTGTTAAAGGAGAGCCTGACTACGTCGCATTGGCGGCCGGCTCGATTTACAATTTGGCCGACCGATCCATTGCCAAAAACTCAACCGCGGAACCGGAAGCATTGAAAAATTGAGTTTGCAGTGGTTGCTCAGTTATAGCTGACGCGCGAATAACGGTTAAATTGAAAAACGAATCCTATTTTGTCAATTCATATGCCTGAAATCAAATTCGACAACCAGGTGGTTCATTGCGAATCGGGTGCGAATTTACGAACCGTTTTAATGCAACACCAACAACCGTTGTATAATGCAATGGCAAAGTATATTCATTGCCGCGGGTTGGGGACTTGCGGGACGTGCGCCGTCGAAATCGAAGGTGCGGTGAACGAGATGACGGCTGTCGAACGATGGCGACTGCAGTTTCCGCCGCACACACCGGGAAATCAGCTACGTTTGGCCTGTCAGTGTGAAGTTTTGGGCGATCTCAAAATTACGAAGCACAAAGGTATGTGGGGTCAGATTGGTACGGAACCCAATGGTGATGGAGCGACTCCTTAATCTCGATCGCACCGATTACCGGCGTCGCCGCTCCGTTCAAACGTTCGCCGCTACCTTCAGATCAAGTACGACCTAGCGATTTTCTTCGGCTTCTAACGCTTCAATTTTTTGCAAAATTGAATTGGCCTCGGCGAGAACTTGATCGCTTTTCATACGATCGATCGTCGAAAGCCGGTGTGATTCGGTCATCAGCTGTTGGTATTTTTTTTCGAGTTTTTCTTTTGGAGTTGAAAACAAGCCGAACATGGGGCCCCTCACGGAGATGATTAATATCGTTATCTAGAGCTATGACCGGAAAGAAGCTGGATTCGTAACCTAAGTTTCATTAGATCCAAGGAAACTGCTTATAACTGCAAAACCTACGGCCCCGAGTTAAGAGTCGACTCGCGACAGTCAACCGCAATTCGGTTTAGAAGTCTGCCATCAAATAGAGCAGCCCCAATCCGACCAACTTGGTCATTACGATAACGAAAAGTGCGAACGCAAAAAAACCGATTGGGGGAATCATCGAGTCACTCATGGTTTATTCCTGTTTATAAATCGTCTGTTCTTAAGTCTTAGAACGTCGTTTTTACCGAACCTGACCGTTGATTGCACGTCCAATAAACGACAACGAGAGATCGCGAATGATCCGTAAACTACAAAATGGGCTGAATTGTTCCAAGGGGGCGACTGACTTTTGCACGGTCGTTGTGATGGGTTCGATTCCCATTCGGTCCACTCGTAAATAACGTCGTCATTCAGGAGTGTGCTTCTGGGAAGCCGGTGGCCTCCAAAACCGCTCAGCAGGGTTCGATTCCTTGCGCTCCTGCTGTCCGTCGCAGATGTTTATACAAAAAGAATCTCGTTTCTTTATTTGGGTACTGCGGCAATTGGCCGAATGGTTGATAGCCAAGTTTCTGATAAAAACCGACCGCTTGGAACGAGTAGGTGTCCAGCCACGAGCCAAAGCACTCGCGATTGATCGCAATTTTTTCAGCTCGTCGAACCAATTGTTCACCAAATCTCTTGCCGCGGCACTCAGGCGCAACCGCCAATTTTTCGATGTACATCCAGCCCCAATTGGTTTTGCCGACCAGTCCAGCCACCATTTCGCCTTGCTGCTCTAGCTTCAATACAATCGGTTGCGGCGCATAGTCAAATCCTTTGGACTCAGCATCGGCGGAAAGCCAGTTCGAGATCCGTTCGTGGATCGCAGCATCGTTTTCGGTCAATTGAGAAATGGTTGTCCGCATACAACACCCTGTCGAACGAGCGCGTCATCAACACACTTGAACCTTGGCAAAAGTTTACGTTTCCTGCATCGAATCCCAACGGTTTGGGCCACTTGGCAAAGATTCTCACGAATCGCCGAGGGACTTTGGCCTGGATTTGCGTTTTCTCAATTGTGCACTACTTGGCGTGAAGCGCGAACAAAAATTCACTCGAACATTCTGGATTCCCTGATTGGAGAAACGATGAGACCAACCGATCTGAGTCGACGACTGGCTCTATTGCTGACTGTTTTGTTATTTACTTGGTTCCCAACGAGTGGCGTGGGACAAGATTTCTATTACTACAAGGATGGAGCGAGGGTTCCGTTGGAATTGGACGGCAGTAAGAACTTTGTCCTGCTCAACGCGGCTGTAGAGCGGCAAGGGTTGGAGGCGACGGCCAACGCAGCAGCCGGTAGCGTGTCGAAATTCGAGAAGGTTAAACCGTTTAAAAATCTAAACTTGAACCAAGAAGAAGGGGTCAATTTAGCTGCCGATGCGCCAGCGATGGTTTCTAGCTGGGCGATTGTCGAAGGCGTTACGCCACAATTAAACGCTAACAGCGAGGCGTTAGATAAAGATGTCGCTTATCGAGCTCCGTTTTTCAAAATGCCCAATGGCCAATCGATCGGCATTTCACATTTGCTTTACGTTAAATTGAAAGCTGAAGGTGGCAAAAAACGATTGTCGCAGCTAGCTAAAGAATTGAATGTAAAGATTGTCGGCAACAACAAATTTATGCCCTTGTGGTATACATTGGCTGTGGATAAGAATTCTAAAGGCGACGCCCTGCAAGTCGCGAATCAGCTATTCGAATCGGGTAGTTTTGCCATTGCGGAACCGGATTTCTTGAGCGATTTTCGCATACGAACGTCGGTCACTCGTACGAATGACACGCTGTATGATCAGCAATGGGCGCTGGAAAACACCGGTCAAGACGGTGGTACGCCTGGAATCGACATCAATGGTCCGGAAGCATGGGTGCATGCCACCGGGCAGAACGTCAAAGTAGCGGTGTTGGATCATGGCATCGATCTGGAACACCCAGATCTCCCCAATGTTGACCCCAATAGCTTTGATACGGTGACTGGTTCGAGCCCCAGCACCGTGCGCGGCAACCACGGGACACCGTGTGCGGGAATCATTGGTGCGGCAAAAGAAAACAGCTTGGGAATTGCTGGTATTGCGCCTGACGCAACACTGATGTCCATCAGTGATTCACTGTTGGGAGTAGACCCCAATGCTCAACAACGCATGGCAAGTGGTTTGAGTTGGGCTTGGCAGAATGGTGCCGACGTGATTAGCAATTCATGGGGGCACAACAGTTTAAGCAGCTCGATGATCGACGATGCGATTCACAACGCACTTACTCAAGGCAGAAATGGTAAGGGATGTGTCGTTGTGTTTTCTGCCGGAAATGAGAATGGCTCTGTTATCTATCCCGCTAACCGCAACCCCGATGTCATCTGCGTGGGTGCGATGAGCCCGTGTGGCGAACGCAAGAATTTTCAATCTTGTGACGGCGAAAATTGGTGGGGTAGTTGTTTCGGAAGCCAGTTGGATATCATGGCGCCCGGTGTTTTGATCGCTTCCACGGACCGCACTGGAGCGAACGGGTACTCGGCGGGTGACTACACGATGAACTTCAATGGCACATCGTCGGCCTGTCCTTTCGTGGCTGGAGTAGCCGCGTTAATTCTTCAAGTCGATCCAAACCTGACGCAATCCCAGGTCGCTGATATTCTCGAGTCTTCTGCGCAGAAAGTTGGTAACTATTCCTATTCAAACACATTTGGCCGGCCCAATGGTACTTGGCACTACGAGATGGGTTACGGATTGGTCGATGCGGCGGCTGCGGTACAGTTGGCAAGCCAAGGGCCTGTTCCCAGTCAACCCGGGGGCGGTGGATTGGCCGGCCACCAGGATTCACAACCAGCCGCAACAGCCGCGGTTGCTTCCGCCGCGCACGCAAACGCCAGTTCCGCGCAAGAAAACCGACCTGCGAACGCCAATGTGTATCTAGCCGAGCCTGGCTATTTGGATTCGTTTTCCAGTGGCCCAAGCGTTGCTCCAGCCGTGCCTGTCGACCAACAAGCTCTGAACGCTGGCTTTAGCTGGTACAATAACGTCGGCGTGAACCTGAATACGAGATTGATTGGAACGAGCGGAACCACGCAAATCAGTGTTTATGCCCGCGATATTCGGTGGAGCTACCGGTTTACTGGCCCGAATATTCGCCGACCCGAAGGCAATGGCGGTCAAGGCGGAGACCGTTATCGATTTCCTCTGGCTCATCGCATGGGAATTACGATTTATCAAGGCGACCGTTATTGGAATGTAACTTCGATGAGTGCCAACTCGCCGACGGTGATTGCGGGACTGACGAATACCGAAGACGTGATCGTGACGGTCAACGACACCAACGGCAACTATAGCGACAATCACGGAGCCTTTGATATTTTCGTTCGCCGAGACAACTGATCGTTCGTAAGTTATGCAAGCGCAAAAAAACACGACCGAGACTTATCGGTCGTGTTTATTCTTTGAATCAAATCCCAGCGAAATTAAGCGAAGCTGGAATGGATTCGGTATAGCTTATCTTCTGCACAAACGTCCCAGCAAACCGCGACGACGTGGCTTGCAGCAAGTGTCGGCGCAAGGATCGCAGCAGCTGGTAGTCGCAGTGCAGCAAGTTTGAGCAACACGCTGGCAAGTCGTCACAGGAACTTTGACGCAAGTTCGTACGTACCGCGTGCAAGGTACACACTTGGTTTGACGACAACCACAAGCGTCACGACAGCGAACTTTTTTGTAGGTTGTGACAGGACGGCAAACCACTTTTGTGCGGTATGACGTCTTGCAGCATGTCTTGTAAGTTGTGCAGCATTGTGGCTGACAGCAAGTTTGAGGCTGGCAGCAACTGGTCTCACATCCACAATCAGCAGAGACGATGGCTGGTGCAACGCTAAAGCATGCAAGGACCAATACAGATAATAGTAGGCGATTCATTTTTGGGTCTCCCGGAAATATATTCGGCGATGTCTCCGATGGCCTAAATCGGAGTAGTTTCTATTTGTTGTTAATATCCCCACATCTAGGGATCCGTCAAGTAACGCAATTGGAGTCTCTGCTGAACTTGATCCAGCTATGAGAATCGGTAAATCGACCGGAGTATTCGCCGTTCAGATTAGGCATCCGAATCTGCCCCAATATGGGATGTATTTGAGTCCCGCCGCCATCGCCAATAGCGAGGGCAAAAAACCGGTTCCAATCGCCAAGAATCAAAAATCGTTTTCACGATATAGCTGTCGCCAAACCACAGTATGGCGTTGTGGAAGACCTGGAACGCCGGACTTGAGAAAAATAGTCCACAGAGGAAACAGCAGATTTTGGATTGGTCGATCAAGTAGGGTTTTGGATTTGACGCCAACAATCGCAACCGACGATTGGGGATTGGGTAGAGCGGGCGACGATGCGATTATGCGTGCGCGTCTTGAGTTTTCAGTTTTTGTTTCTGATGAATACCAGCACGAAGCGCTAGCGAGTGAATTTTGCGGAAACTGGCGCTTCGTGCTGGTACTCAAGGCGCAACATCAAAACGTGAGCGTCTAACCTTCGCGCGGTGATCACGAATTGGCGAGGCCTAATTCAGCGTCGCGGTTTTCACAAAGTGATTTGAGTTGATGGACATCGGCCAGGAAGATTTTTTTCATGGATCCAGCCATTAACTTGCCTACGGGCCACATCAATTTGGCAAACCATGAAGTTGCCTGCGTCGTCAATTCAACCTCGACGTCGGTGGCATCGGCGTTGGCATTGAATCGGAATTCGGTGCGAAAGTGAGAGCCGCAAGTATCGGCTTCCACAACGTATTTTTGGTTAGGGATAAACTCGGTGAATTCCATTTCTTCGGTGGAAGGCTTTCCAAACATGATACGCGTTTCTCGGAACCGAGTGCCTTGGCCGATTGGTCCTTCGGTCAGAACTTCGACGGTTTCGATTCCGTCGATTCTGTTGGCAGCTTGGGAGACATCGGAAAAGATTTCAAACACACGCTCGAGAGGCGCTTGTACGGTTTCTTTGTAATGTAAATGCATCAATGAGACTCCAAAACATGTCTGCCAGCGGTAGGTTGTCAAAAGAATATGCGAGGTTCCGCGCGAAATTCTATCACGAAAATTTTAAGAATTTAATAAACTATTCGGGCGTGGCCGTCGTGGGTCGAAATTCCGGAAAGAAGATAGAGAATTTCGTACCTTTATTTATCGAGCTTTCGACGGTAATTCTAGCATTATGGTCTCGGACGATTTCAAACACGGCCCAGAGGCCCAAACCGGTTCCTTCTTCGACTGGTTTGCTTGAATAATAAGGCTCAAAAATTAAATTCAATTTGTCTGCGGGAATTCCTGCGCCGTCATCCTCGATCGAGAGTTTCATGTATTTGCCTGGCGTGACATCCAAAGCTTGAGCGTCTTGTTCACTCAGCTCTTCTTGTCCCGTGACCAAGACAATTGTACCGCTGTTTGTTTGCAAGGCGTGACAGGCATTGTTAAATAGGTTTAAGACGACTTGGTGGATCTGATTGGAATTGGCTTGGACTAGACCGTCGGGTCCACATTCTTCAAAGACCACCTGAATCGACCGATTGGGTACAGATTCGAGAAGAGGCCAGGAATTCTCGACCAGTTGTTTGAGCGAGATGGGTGTCTTGTCGCATTGGTCGGGACGTCCGAATTTCAACAGCTGTCTGGTGACCTGCTGCGCCGCGACGACAGTGGATTCAGTCTTGCGGGCCGACGATTCGATTGATTTGGGACTAGACCTGCTGGCCATGATGACTTCGGCATGACCCCGGATGACCGCCAGCGTATTGTTGAAGTCATGCGCCAATCCGCTAACGGATCTACCGATCGCATCCATCTTTTGAGAGTGCATCAACCAATCATGCAGCACGGCCTCTTTTTGCTGCAACTCAGCGCGCGCATTAATCTCGGCGACGGCCAAAGCTGCCAGCTTTTGCAAGGTAACCAGATCGCCCTCATTCCAATTTCTGGGATTCGCACCGATCGCGCAAAACGAACCTAATACCGATCCGTCATCAGTAACCAGTGGGCACCCCAAGTATGCCTTTACGCCGATTTCAGAGGTTGCCAAGTTGTCCGCTACCAGCAGGTGGTTTTCTGAATCTGAGATTACAAGTGGCTGATTGCGTTCGACGACGTGTTGACAATACGAGTGCGACAAAGGTGTTTCACGAAGTTCTGCCCATGGCTGCGGTAGGCCTGTGGAACTCAAAAAGAATTGTCGTTGGTCGGTGACCAATGAGATCAAGGCAACGGGCGCATCGAGTAGGCTGGACGCCAAATCGGTTAATAACTGAAACCTCCGCTCGCAAGGCGCATCGAGGATACCAAGTTTTTCAAATATGTTGTGCCGAGTCGAACAATCAAGTGGAACGACTCGCTCGTTATAAACGGGCGAATCGGACAAGCCACCGTCAATGTGGAATTGGGATTCCATTAAACGAAATAAGGATTGCTATAAGGCAGGCGAGCCGGAGGAGGGAACCTCAAACTCGGTGACAGGGAGTGCTCTAAGATTCAAACGTTGAAGTTTGAAAAATGTACGAGCAACGACGCAGAATTTAAACAAATCGCGATTCCCAAGACAAGACGATTAGCCGTCAGGTCGATCACCATTTGGAAAACGGTGGCAGGATTTGCAAGAACAATTTTTGTTAGTGGTGTATTCGATTGCGCCGTCGAACGTGTGAGCCCTAGCCTGGTCGTGATGGTGTGAGAAAGCTTAGAATGCTATCGCGAAGTCTGTGAAAAACGGTACTTAATAGGTTTGGCCAAATCGATGCATCCTGTGGACCTGGCGATTATTGGAGTTTATTTCTTGATCGTCGTGGTAGCTGGCGTCGTTTTATCGAAGCGCGCGGCAGCGGGGGTTGAGGGTTATTTTCTGGCCGGGAGATCGGTGCCTTGGTATTTGCTTGGGATTTCAAATGCCTCAGGGATGTTTGACATTAGTGGAACCATGTGGATGGTCATGCTGCTTTTCGTCTACGGATTGAAGAGCACGTGGATTCCTTGGGTTTGGCCGATGTTCAACCAGATTTTTATGATGGTTTTTCTTGCGGCTTGGGTGCGTCGGTCCAATGCCGTTACGGGTGCGGATTGGTTGCGGACTCGGTTTGGAAAAGGCGCAGGATTGGAACTGGCGCACGTGGGTGTCGTCTTGTTTGCATTTGTAGCGGTTATCGCTTCGGTGGCTGTGGCATTTGTCGGAGTTGGCAAGTTTGCTGAAACGTTCTTACCCGATCGATTTACTGCTGCCCAGTACGCGACGATGATCATGTCGATAACGGCTTTGTATGTTGTGGTCGGAGGCATGTACAGCGTGGTGTTCACGGACGTGATGCAATTTGTACTACTGACAATCGCATCGATCATGATCGGTTTGATCGCGATGAGCAAAGTTTCTGGAGAAGCGATCGCCGCGGCAACGCCGTCCAACTGGGAATCCTTGTGGTTTGGTTGGAAGTTGGACCTGGATTGGTCGGTATTATTGCCGGCTGCCAACGAAGCGATCGCCAATGATGGATATCTATTGTTTGGGCCTTTCGTTGCGATGGCACTGATAAAGGGTGTTTTATCGAGTATTGCGGGGCCGTCGCCGGGCTATGACATGCAACGCGTATTGGCCGCACGTGACGACCGGGACGCATCGTTGATGAGCGGCGTCGTGTCTTTGGTGCTGTTTGTGCCAAGGTATTTTTTGATTGGCGGGATTACGGCTTTGGCGTTGATTTACTATTCCGATACGTTGCGCGGTGAAGCACAACCGGACTACGAACAAATTTTACCTTATGTGATCGAGAATTTTGTGCCGATCGGGTTGTCGGGCATATTGTTGGCCGGCCTTTTCGCGGCGTTTATGAGTACGTTCGATTCAACGGTAAACTCCGGTGCAGCATATTTGGTCATTGATGTTTTCAAACGCTATTGCTTTCCGCAGGCGGGCAAGTCGGTATTGATGACGGCGAGCTACGTCGCTTCAATTTTGATCGTCATCGGAGGCATTCTTGTTGGCTGGAATGCGGGCAATATTAATGCAACGATTCAGTGGATCGTGGGCGGGTTGTTTGGTGGCTACGCCGCACCCAACATGTTGAAATGGATCTGGTGGCGCTTGAACGGATTCGGTTACTTTTTTGGAACCTTGACCGGTGTGGTTGTGGCTCTGGCTTTGACGCAGAAAGCAAATTTCATGCAATGGCTCAGCGAAACGAACCCGGCCGTTTATGAATGGTTATTGCCAGTCGCTGCGAACGACGTCTACCTGTTTCCTCTGTTGTTGATCGCCAGTGGTGCCGGGGCCGTGATTGGCAGTTGGTTAACGCCGGCTGACGACGAACAAGTGCTCAAAGATTTCTACCGCAACGTTAGGCCTTGGGGATTTTGGGCACCGATTCGCCGGCTTGTCGAACAAGACGATCCGACGTTCCAAAGCGATGCGAATTTCGGATGCGACATGTTTAATTGCGCCATTGGAATCACTTGGCAAGTCGGTTTATGTGCATTGCCCGTATTTGTCGTGATTCGTCGCTGGCCGGAAGCCATCGGTTGTCTTGTCGTGATTGCGGTGACGATGGTCGTTTTGAAATTCAATTGGTACGATCGCCTAGAGCAAATTCCGAGACGGTCTAGCGCCATTGAGGCGAATTAGTTAAAACAGGCAACCTCAAAACAGGAGGTTGTTATGAAAGCTTACTCAGAGGATTTGCGAGTTCGGATATTACGTGATTCTGAATCGGGAATTGGGACCCGGGAAGTAGCGTTGAAGTATGACGTTAGCGAATCTTGGGTTCGACGTTTGAAACAACGCCAACGCGAGACCGGTGAGATAACGGCGCGTTCACAACGGAGTGGTCCCCATCCTAAATGGTTGGACCATTGCGATAGAATCGAGAAACTTGTCGAGGAGCAACCTGACATTACCCTACGCGAGCTATGCGAAAAACTTCCGATTGAAATTAGTATTTCAACATTGCATCGTGCACTCAAACATCTGCAAATCACGTTTAAAAAAAAGTAGTGTATGCCTGTGAACAACTCCGTCCCGACGTAAAAACTCAACGTCAATGGTGGGAATCCAAAATGCTCGATACGCCCATCGACAGTTTGGTGTTCATCGATGAAACCGCAGCCAATACGAAAATGGCGAGAATGTATGGAAGGTCTCGCCGCGGCAACCGCGTCGTAGGTCGTATCCCTCACGGCCACTGGAAGACGACAACCTTTGTGGGAGCCATGCGGCGAACAGGCTTGGTCGCACCGCTGGTTATCGACGGCCCAATGAACGGCGACATCTTTCTGGCTTATTCCCAACAGCACTTAGCTCCGACTTTGAAACCAGGCGACGTTGTCGTCATGGACAACCTTGCTGCTCACAAACGAATCAGAGTTCGTGAGGCGATTGAAGCGGTCGGAGCAACACTACAATTTCTCCCTCCATACAGCCCGGACTTCAACCCCATCGAGTTGCTCTTTGCAAAACTAAAATGGTTGCTGCGAAGTTCTGCCGAAAGAACCATTGACGCCCTTTGGGATCGTATTGGAAAACTGATTTCCAAGTTCAAGCAAACCGAATGCACCAACTACTTCAAACATTGCGGCTACGCTACAGCAACCTGAAAAACGCTCTAGAGAAAAAACCGGCTGATAGAGTTACAATTCGGAATGCAACTTGATGAATTCCAAAACCTCATCGACTTGGCAAAATGCAATGCCGGTAACGGTGTCCGCGCAACCATAATAGATCGCGATCCGTCCTGTCTTAGCGTCGGTCAGTGCCGCCGTTGGGAACACGACATTGGGCACATCGCCGACACACTCGTACAACGTTTGTGGCGAAAGCAAATAGGGTTTGCAGCGGTAGATGACTTGCCAAGGTTTTTCGATATCAACGAGTGCCGCACCCATGCTGTAGACAAAACCGTTGCAGCTGTTGAGTACACCGTGATAGAAAATCAACCAGCCGGCGGTTGTCTCGATGGGCAGTGGGCCGGCACCGATTTTGGTGCTTTGCCAAGAGTGTGCTTTGGGGGCCATGACATGACGGTGGCAGCCCCAATGGATCAAGTCCGGGCTCGTGCTGTAGAAGATGTCTCCGAAGGGTGTATGGCCCGTGTCGCTTGGGCGAGAATACATGGCGTACTTGCCATCGATTTTGCGCGGAAACAATACACCATTTCGATTATAGGGCAGGGTAATATTTTCCATTTGCTGATAGCTTATAAAATCATCGGTGTGCCCCATTCCAATGGTGTAACCGTGATAGTTGTTGCACCACGTCACGTAATGTTTGCCTTCCAACAAACAGACGCGCGGATCGTAAGCTTCGATAAAGTGACCGATTTCGGGATCATCGCAATGCCATTGAATCGGATCAGGGTGGATTTCGAATCGAATGCCGTCACGGCTGAAGCCCGTATGAATTCTCATGTTTCGTGAACGATCGTCGACCCGAAAAACGCCGGCGAAACCATCTTTGAATGGCACAACCGCACTGTTGAAAACGCTGTTTGAACACGGGATGATATCGCGGGGAACGACAGGGTTTTCGCTGTAACGCCAAACCACATCATGGCAGTCGGTAGGTCGGTCTTGCCAAGGAATATGGGGAAGTTCTTGGCCAACAATGGTACTGCTCATGCTTGGTATCTCCTGGAAGGGCATCGAAGATACAGAACTTAACCTTTGCACGGGAATGGATTCAATATGGCAACGAATCGAGACAATGATTTTGTGCCTGATGATTCATCAGGAAGAGGTGGCTCCCAACATCTGCTCGGCAATGTGCCGAAACCGGTTGGGTTGAACGAAAAATCTTGAGCTGGCGGCGGTATCTGCCAACTTGATCAACAACCTACGTTCGCGATCCGTTTTGTTTGGGTCTTGGACAAGTTCTTTGTATAAGGCTTCTAAAGATGTCCAGTCTTGTGTTTCTCCACGCGCGATCTGATAGACGAGCTGCGAGAATTTCCTTCGCCGAACGAAACTAGGATCAGGTTTCCCGACGTCCTGAGCGCGTTTTGATAGTCCATCAACAATTTCGGTCGGAACCGTGATGTCGCCTTTGAAACAGGTAAGGGCAAACTCGATGCTGGAATCCAACAAATGAGATTCTCCTATCGACTTATGTTCTTGCGAGTCAAACAGCTTGTTGGCGATGTCAATGCGCTCACCGAGGACATTGAATTGCTCAAGATTTGTTTGCGGCGCAAACTCTACGAGCCTGGAGTATTTTTCCAATAGCGCTGCCAAGTCTTGTTTGGGTTCGGGGGCGGACGGCTGCTTGGATACGAATGGAATATAGGTTGAAAAACCAACCGTCGCGTCGTCGGTCAGTAACCCTTTGGTCACAACAAAATAAGCAGGGATCGAAAACGCACCTATGATCAACGCATACTTGGTTGTGGTGAGCGTTATTTGAATAAAGGCCGAAACAACATCTCCCGCTTCATCCTCCCAGAAAAAAGCAAAAGCACTTGCGATCGTGTCCCGCAACCAAATCATCGGGACAATCACCAAGTCCAATAGAAATCGAAAGTAAGAAAACCCTTCGTCGGCAATTTCTCGAGCCTCTTGTTTGATTTTCTTGAGGCCTTCTGAATCAATATTTTGGCTTTTGGGTTTTGGCTGTCGATCCGCTGGTTCCTCGCCGGCCGACTCCAGACGCTCGGCAATGAATCGCCCTAACCAGGGAACGGCCGCCAACCCAATCAGGAAATTGTCGACGAGTCTTTGGAATAGCGTTTGTTCGTACTCATCTTGGACACCACCGACGCCACACAATCGGGCCGCCCAGCTACCGATGATCGGTATCGGGAACAGCGGCGATATTAAGATCGCAAAGAGTGACCGGATAAACTCAAACATCAGACGGATCGATCAACAGGGGATGCAATTGATAAATCTTATTGAAAGTTGCAGCAGGAATCTGAGGTTGCCACATTTGCCAATGCAACGAATTCCATTTTACATCAAATTGACGTCCGATCAGGTCGCAAATTCTTGCGACCAATTCCGTTGGATATCAGCACTGTCGCGCCACCGAGATGTTCCGAGTCGGCATAGGATTTTCACTCGCGGGCGCATCCTGGTATTTTCCACAGAATCTGTCGTTGAATACTCACCGCTCACAATGTTCCTGCTCATACGAACAAACCAAGACGCACTTACCTTGAATATCGTTCGTAGGGTTGAAGTAACATCTTTTGCTAACGAGCGGTACTCAAGCCAATGAATTCGGGAACCAGCGCCTCGGTCGCGTGTTGCGAACTCAAGCAAATGATCCTTTAACAACAACTCCCCGCAAACTACTGAGTTGAATCTTGAATGGCTTTTACCAGATGTGCCGACAAGAGTGGGTCAAAACGTTCATGATATTCGACAAGTTTTCCCGATTCGAAAACCAATTTGAGCGTGACTTCGACAGGTTTGTTCATTGGGCGTCCAGTCGGATGGATCCAGCAATTTCCCCAGACAATAACTTCGTTGGCACTGCCGTAGCAGCGATACTGAGCCCTTTGGTCTTGTTCTTCGGGAACTTCGAGCAACTCGAAAATGGACTGAAATACCGTCTGAATGTCTTCAATTCCTTGATGGATTCCAGCGAAAGGTACGGTTTTCGTGTCCCCGTTGATATGGAAAACCGCGTCCTTATCGATCAAGTGAGCGACTCTCGACAGCGAGTTTTCCCCTCGATGGTAGTAGAGTGACTGGACGAATTCTTTGGCGAGCTCAATCGGGTCACTCACCAAATCTTCATAATTCAATTGCACATCACTGTCGCTGAGTGCTTGTGCGATATCTTTAATCGTATCAATCGCAATCACACCGCCGGACTCTGCTTTGCTTATCAATCTCGATGAATATCCAGACTTTTCGGCCAAGTCTTTCTGGGTCCATGACTTGCGGATACGATAATGCCGAATCATTCTGCCGTTGCAGCCAATAGATTTTTTTGCTGGCAAGGCTTTCCTCATCTGTATTTGATTTTCCATGTTGTCAATCTTTCGTTTCCAGCCGTGAGGAAACTGTGGCGCAATTCAGTTTTTTGAAACTTTTAAAGCGACGTCCGTGAGCATCTTATTGACAATCCGTTGTTAAAGACTGCTCCATGTTAAACAGGGGAGTCCACAGTACTGGACGTCAAAAGGGGAATAAAACCGTAACGAAAAGTTGAAAATGGTCGAAATCGCCCCGAATGTAATTGACATTACCAAACTCAGCAAACGGAAATGCATCGGAGACGTAAAAAAGACTTTCAACCCGTCGCAAAAAAAATAGTATTTACGATCGTTTTTTCAAACTTTTAACAATCCTAAACAAAACAGGAACGCTACGCGCACGCACCGATAACTTTCCGGTTGCGTTCCTTTCTTTGCCAGTTTTTCTGGTTAATCTGATACGCTCAAGTTGAACTTGTGGGCGAGAAATGCGCCTGCAGATTTTTAAGACATTGATAGAAGGACCGGAAAAAACAGATTGCTGAGAATGAAAAAACGTTGTCGTTTAAGTAGATTTTTCCGACAGCGTGTAGCGAGCGAGCCTGTTTTACTAGTCCCCTTTTGGCAAGTTAAATATAAGTCATTTTTATTCGAGCGTTTGCTCAACGGGAGTTACAACTGATGATTAGAAGGCGTCAAAACAGCTTATTTTTCGGTTCTCGAAATAATCGACGGGCCCAGGCGGCGCGTTTGCGAGCGCATCGTAGCGACCAGAAGTGGATGGCCATCCATCAGGACCGTCAGCAGCGTTTGTCAAAATGGCGACGGATATTTAAGCCCTTTATGCCATTGAATATGGCACGTTTCCGAGCCATTTGGAGTGCTTTCACCAGCTTTTTGGCCGGTTTGTTAACGATGGGCGATTTCGAAGTGGCTCATTCGCGTCGAGTCATGAGTCGCGCGGGAATGATTCGCTGGGGACGTTCGGAAAACGGCAAAGGTCGACGACGCAAGCGCACCGAACGAGCTAAAGCCCAAGTTGAAGCTGCTAGTGGAAATACTTATGAGTCGTTGGAAGCTCGTCAGCTGCTCGCGGGCGATTTGGCCGGACCGCAAATCACCGACGTGATTATTACGTCGACATTAGCGGAACAGCCATTTTTGGACGCTGTCGACGGCACATTGAATGATGGAAATGACCGCGGATACGTTATTCCGACCGACTCAAACCAGCTGCGTGCGATTCCATGGGAAAACGCCAACCAATTGTTGGTTGTGTTTAATGAGGATGTTGGTCTCAGTATCAATCCAGACGGTTCTGACTTTTCGCTTGAGTTCACACCAGAGTTCTTGGGGGCCAACGGAAGTTTTGATGGCGGCACGTTTGGTGCATTGCCAACGATCGTTTCTGCGACTTACGACGCAAGTACGCTCACGGCGACTTTAGATTTTGCTGCGGGTGATTTCTTTGAGGCTACCGCCGTAACTTTGGTTGTCGATTCAGCAGGTATTCAAAGCGACGCTACTGGGAATGACTTGGACGGCGAATTCGTCACTGGATCTGGTGCGAGTGAATCTGGAGACGGCTTCGCTGGCGGTGATTTTGAGTTTGAGTTTATCACCTTGCCGGGTGAAGCCGATGGATTTGTTCCAGCCGGTGGTCAGCGCATCGTTACTGCTTTCGACGGTTTTGTCGTATCCGACCTGCAGGGTGAATTTGTATTGGATATTGGCGGAGGCACAAACTTTGCCTCACCAGAGTACGATCCGTTCGCGGACTTTAATGCGGATGGGTTTATTGATGCTTTCGATGGTTTTACAGTCTCTGCAGAGCAGGGGGCGTTTGTTTTGCCATTTGATGTCACGGCCCCCACGGTCACGATCGAACAAGCGGCAACTCAAGCAGAAGAAACCAATACATTGCCCATCGAGTTCACTGTGACTTTCAATGAGGAAGTCACCGGTTTTGATGCGTCGGATATCACGCTTGGTGGGACTGCCGTTCTCGACAACGCGATGATTTCGGTAACCGAAGATACACCGGGTCTGGTCTTCACCGTTTCGGTTAATGCCGATAGCGTCATCACCGATGGAACTTTGACCGCCAGCGTGAATGCCGGTGCGGCACTTGACGATGGCAATAACGCCAGTGAGGCAAGCACCAGCATCGACAACGAAGTCGTTATTGATACAACGGCGCCGATGGTCGTGATTACTAGCGATGAACTGGACCCAGCGGCCAATAGTGATTTCACGCTCACGTTTACTTTTGATGAAGATGTTACCGGTTTTGATCTCGCAGATATCATGTTGTCTGGTGGAACTGCCGGTGCATTTACTACGGTGAGCGGTAGTGAGTACACGTTGGTTGTAACTCCACCTTCGGATTCGACCGATGACATTACGATTGACATCGCGGCTGATGTCGCAGCAGACACTGCTGGCAACGGAAATGCAGCGGCTGCTCAATTTGTTCAAGCGGTTGATACGGTTTCACCGACCGTGGTAATCACTAGCGACGAACTGGATCCAGCTGCAAACGGCGATTTCATTCTGACGTTCGTGTTCAGCGAAGATGTCACGGACTTTGAAGCTTCAGATGTGATGCTGTCTGGTGGGATGGCTGGTACCTTCACGGCGGTCAGCGGTAGCGAGTACACATTGGTAGTAACTCCAGATTCGAATTCAACCGCGGACATTACTGTTGATGTTGCAGCCGGCGCCGCCGCTGATGCTGCTGGCAACGGCAATGCAGCCGCTCAGTTCATTCAGGCTGTTGATACGGTTTCGCCGACTGTGGTAATCACTAGCGATGAAATGGCTCCAGCGGCCAATAGTGATTTCACGCTCACGTTTACTTTTGATGAAGATGTTACCGGTTTTGATCTCGCAGATATCATGTTGTCTGGTGGAACCGCCGGAGCATTTACTGCAGTCAGCGGTAGCGAGTACACATTGGTAGTAACTCCAGATTCGGGTTCAACCGCGGACATTACGGTTGACATCGCGGCTGATGTCGCAGCAGACACTGCTGGCAACGGAAATGCGGCGGCTGCTCAATTTGTTCAGGCTGTTGATACGGTTTCACCGACCGTGGTAATCACTAGCGACGAACTGGATCCAGCTGCAAACGGCGATTTCACGCTGACGTTTACGTTTAGCGAAGATGTCACCGACTTTGAAGCTTCAGATGTGATGCTATCTGGTGGAACTGCCGGTGCATTTACAGCGGTCAGCGGTAGCGAGTACACATTGGTAGTTACTCCAGATTCGGATTCAACTGCGGACATTACGGTTGACATCGCGGCCGATGTCGCAGCAGACACTGCTGGCAACGGAAATGCGGCGGCTGCTCAATTTGTTCAGGCTGTTGATACGGTTTCACCGACCGTGGTAATCACTAGCGACGAACTGGATCCAGCTGCAAACGGCGATTTCACGCTGACGTTTACGTTTAGCGAAGATGTCACCGACTTTGAAGCTTCAGATGTGATGCTGTCTGGTGGGATGGCTGGTGCCTTCACGGCGGTCAGCGGTAGCGAATACACATTGGTAGTTACTCCAGATTCGGATTCAACCGCGGACATTACGGTTGACGTGGCAGCTGATGTCGCAGCAGACACTGCTGGCAACGGAAATGCGGCGGCTGCTCAATTTGTTCAGGCTGTTGATACGGTTTCACCGACCGTGGTAATCACTAGCGACGAAATGGATCCAGCTGCAAACGGCGATTTCATTCTGACGTTCGTGTTCAGCGAAGATGTCACGGACTTTGAAGCTTCAGATGTGATGCTGTCTGGTGGGATGGCTGGTACCTTCACGGCGGTCAGCGGTAGCGAGTACACATTGGTAGTAACTCCAGATTCGAATTCAACCGCGGACATTACTGTTGATGTTGCAGCCGGCGCCGCCGCTGATGCTGCTGGCAACGGCAATGCAGCCGCTCAGTTCATTCAGGCTGTTGATACGGTTTCGCCGACTGTGGTAATCACTAGCGATGAAATGGCTCCAGCGGCCAATAGTGATTTCACGCTCACGTTTACTTTTGATGAAGATGTTACCGGTTTTGATCTCGCAGATATCATGTTGTCTGGTGGAACCGCCGGAGCATTTACTGCAGTGAGCGGTAGTGAGTACACGTTGGTTGTGACTCCAGATTCGGATTCGACCGATGACATTACGGTTGACATCGCGGCCGATGTCGCAGCAGACACTGCTGGCAACGGAAATGCAGCGGCTGCTCAATTTGTTCAAGCGGTTGATACGGTTTCACCGACCGTCGTAATCACTAGCGACGAACTGGATCCAGCTGCAAACAGCGCTTTCACGCTCACGTTTACGTTCAGCGAAGATGTCACCGACTTTGAAGCTTCAGATGTGATGCTGTCTGGTGGGATGGCTGGT
Source organism: Mariniblastus sp. (assembly GCA_965263475.1). Classification (GTDB taxonomy): domain Bacteria; phylum Planctomycetota; class Planctomycetia; order Pirellulales; family Pirellulaceae; genus Mariniblastus. The sequence continues at coordinate 2,347,298 of OZ253677.1, read as the reverse complement.
GCCTTCACGGCGGTCAGCGGTAGCGAATACACATTGGTAGTTACTCCAGATTCGGATTCAACCGCGGACATTACGGTTGACGTGGCAGCTGATGTCGCAGCAGACACTGCTGGCAACGGAAATGCGGCGGCAGTTCAATTTGTTCAAGCCGTTGATACGGTTTCACCGACCGTGGTAATCACTAGCGACGAACTGGATCCAGCTGCAAACAGCGCTTTCACACTCACGTTTACGTTCAGCGAAGATGTCACCGACTTTGAAGCTTCAGATGTGATGCTGTCTGGTGGGATGGCTGGTACCTTCACGGCGGTCAGCGGTAGCGAGTACACATTGGTAGTTACTCCAGATTCGAATTCAACCGCGGACATTACGGTTGATATTGCAGCCGGCGCCGCCATGGATGCTGCTGGCAACGGAAACACAGCCGCGGACCAGTTTGTTCAAGCTGTTGATACGGTCGCACCTGCTGCTCCAGTGATCGTAAGTGTTGCAGCTGGCGGTACCGTGAGCGGCACGGCCGAGCCTAACTCCACGATTATTGTGACTGATGAGATTACTGACACTGTTGTCGGCACAACTACGGCTGATGGTTTGGGTGACTGGACCGTGACCGATTTGAGTGGTGCGTTTGTATTTAGCGCCATCGCTCAAGACGATGCGATGAACAGTAGTGGTAATTCCAATTTGCAAGCGGCCTTGTTCGCGACTTTTGAGGAGGACGGGGCAGCTGAGTCGTTTGATGTGACGCATGACGCGTTTACGATCAGCTTCCTAAATAATGGTTCCGCTGGTGGTCAAGTGAGCGCCCTGCCGCTAGGAAATGATATCACCTTCACGCCAGATCCTGAGACTTTTGGCGATTTCACATTCACTTACTCAATCTCTGACGGAACCAGTGGTGAAGGCTTCGTCACCGTCAATGAAGTCAATGATCCTCCAGTCGTAAATAATGTCGCTGCCAATGCGGACGAAGATGGTCCAGCAATCCCGATCACTGGTGATTTTAGTGATATCGACACCATGGGCTTGACGTTTAGTTTCGATGATTCGATGACGTCAGGAATGGTTGTCAACAATGGAGATGGTACTTTTAGCTATGATCCTGACGGTCAATTCGAATTTTTAGCCGACGGTGAAACAGCGACTGACACGTTTACCTACACGGTTGACGACCTTATGAACCAAGTAACGGCCACCGTAACCATAACGATTACTGGGCAAAATGACGCACCTGACGCCATGGATGTGGAGGCAGTTGCCTTCGAAGATGGTCCGGAAATCACGATCAACGCCGACTTTGAGGACGTTGATTTATTGGATACCCACACGTTCTCTGTCAACGCCAGTGGCACGATCGGAACCGTGACAAATGTCGATGGTGTGTTCACCTACAATCCCAACGGTCAATTCGAGTCGCTAGCCGTCGGTCAGACGGCCACTGACACGTTTACATATACCGTTACGGATAACAATGGTGCGTCGTCGACTGAGTCGGTGACCATTACGATAACCGGCCAAAACGATGCACCGGTTGCGATGTCGGATTCAATTACAACAGACGAACAAGTGCCATTTTCGGGTACGCTAGTCGGTTCTGACGTTGACAACATGGATACGTTGACGTTTGCCGCTGGCGGTACATCGCCTGCAAACGGATCTGTGGTCATCATGCCAGATGGTTCATTTACGTATACTCCTGACGTTGACTACTTTGGGCCAGACAGTTTTTCTTTCACCGTCCAAGATGCAGCTGGAGCTTCTAGTGAAGCGATGATCAGTATTACTGTGAATCCCGTGGATGACATTATTATAGCTTTTGATCAAACCGTTAATGCGATCGAGGGCGGTGATGATGTGGTGATCAATGCTTTGGTTGATGACTTTGGCGACATGGATACGCTGACTTTTTTGATCACGGTTCCGCTTACGGCGGGCGCTGGAACTGTTGTTAACAACAATGACGGTACGTTTACGTATACACCGTCGGACGACTTTAATGGCAGTGCGACGTTTACCTATCTGGTTTCTGATGGTAACGGCAACTCCGATTTCGCGACGGTTACGATCAATGTTGCCGAGCAAAACGATGCTCCAGTGGCAATGGATGATATGTTCACTACCGACGAAGATGTGGCGATTACTGGAGCTTCGGTTGCCGGAAATGATAGTGATGTCGACGGAGACATGTTGACTTTCATGTTGGATACGGGCCCTTCAAACGGAACGTTGGTTTTCAACAACGATGGCACGTTTGAATATACTCCGGATCCAGATTTCAACGGCGTCGATAATTTTACTTATATGGTATCAGATGGCTTTGGTGGCACTGACACTGGAATGGTCGCAATTACTGTGACGCCGGTCAACGATGCTGCTGTCGCGACGAATGATACCGAAACGACTGACGAAGACACTTCTGTAGTTATCAGTGTCCTTGACAATGACAGTGATGTCGACATGGACATGCTGACGATCGTCGGTTTTCAGGCGATGTCGGTTGAGGGTGGCACGATAGCGGACAATATGGATGGAACTCTCACATATACACCCGCTGCGGACTTTAACGGAACCGATACCTTCACCTATACGATATCGGACGGCAACGGAGCGACGGCCACGGCAACCGTGACGGTTACCGTTGATCCAGTCAATGATGCACCTATTGCCGTTGACGATACGGCAAACGTGGATGAAGACACGTCAGGCACGTTCGACGTGTTAGACAATGACATGGCTGGCCCGACAAATGAGTCTGGTCAAGCACTGAGTCTGTTCAGCCTGCTGGTTACGCCTTCGGGATTTGCGGGAGCGTTTAGCGTTAATGCGTCGAACGAAATTGTGTTCACTCCGTCTGCAGTTCCTAGCCTGCTAAATTTCAATGGTGATATCACTGTCGAATATACGGTCGTCGACGAAGGTGGCTTGTCAGATACGGGCACATTGACATTGACAGTCGATCCTGTAAATGACGACCCAACAATTTCTGGTGCGTTGTCAGATTCTGCGGATGAAGATGATGCCTCGTTCATGATCGATTTGCTTGATGGAGCTAACGATGTAGATACTGGTGACACGTTGAACGTTGCTAACGTCATGGGACTGCCAGCTACCGGCGTTACGCTTTCTGGTAATACCTTGAATGTCGATCCTTCTGATGCGGCTTTCCAGTCGTTGCCAGACGGGCAAGAAGAAGTGATTACGATTACCTTCGAGATCACCGACGGTACCGTGGCAATACCTCAAACGGCGACGATCACAATAACCGGAACCAACGATATTCCGACTGTTGCCGGTGCATTGATGGACGCAGCCAATGAAGATGACGCTGCCTTTACAGTAGATCTTCTCATGGGCGCAAGCGATGTTGACACGGGCGATGTGTTGAATGTTGCTAACGTAACAGGACTTGAGCCAGGCGTGACGCTTTCAGGCGACACGCTAAATGTTGACCCCGCGGATGCGGCGTTCCAGTCGCTGGCAGATGGTGAGACTCAGACCATTACCGTTGAATACGACATCACTGACGGCGAGGGTGGTGTAGAGGCTCAAACGGCCACGATCGTCATTACTGGAACCAACGATGATCCAACGGTCGCAAGTTCGATTGATGACGTCAATAATGCAACCGAAGACGACGCTAATTTGGTCATCCCGCTTTCCAGTGTTTTCGATGACATTGATGATCTTGATAGTTTGACACTGATGGTAACCGCAAACGACAACGAGACACTTGTCACGACCTCAATCACAGGCACAGATCTGACACTTGATTTCCAGCCGAATCAAAGCGGTTCGGCCACAATTACAGTGACCGCTGATGATGGCAAAGGTGGATTGGTGTCTGACACATTCACAGTGAATGTAGAGCCAGTAAATGATCAGGTTGTTGCTAACGATGCATCATTGAGTGTCCCAGAGGACAATACTCTGACTTTTGACTTGCAGACGCTCGTGTCAGATTTTGAAACTCCTGTCGGAGACTTGTTGTTTACTGGTGTTCTAAGCGGAGATGCTACCGGAACGCTGAACATTACATCCGATGGACAGTTGACTTATTCTCCATCGGCTGATTTCGATGGAGTTGCGACAATCGAATATACCGTTACCGATGATGGTGATGATACCGATACAATGACAACGTCTGCTACCGGAACCATCACAGTGACGTTAACTCCAATCAATGACGCTCCCGTAATTGCATTCCCAACCGACGGCGTAACTGCTGTTGAGGAAACTCAATTCGATTTCACAATGGGCAATGCGATTTCGATTGACGATGTCGATGCGGCGGGTAGCAATCTGACGCTAACACTGACTCCTGTGAATGGAACGATCGCGACCACAAGCGCCGTAGACCTTAGCATGCCAATCACAGATACGCTGGCGAACCTAAACTTGATTCTGGCTGGACTTTCCTTCACGCCAGGTGAAAACGTTGTAGGTGAGGATATCGCATCGTTGACGATTGATGTGAATGACAATGGTGCGACGGGCGCTTCTGGTGCCATGTCGGACACGCAAACTGTCTCGATAACTGTTACCAACACCAATGATCCTCCCACCGCCGTCGATGATACAGGAATGACGGACCAAGATTCGGTTCTCTCCGGAATTGACGTTCTTGGTAATGATATGGATGTTGAAGGGGATACACTGACGGTGGTTTCGTTCGACGACGCCGACACACTCGGGACAGTTGTCGTCAACATGGATGGTACTTTTGATTACGACCCAAGTGGGATGTTCGATGATTTGGCTGATGGTGCGATAGCGACCGATTCATTTACTTATACGATTAGCGATGGGAATGGTGGAACCTCGACAGCAATAGTCACAATCACAGTTGCTGGTTTGAATGATGATCCGGTGGCTAATTTAGATATGGATGCCGGATTTACGACAGATGAGGAATCTTCGTTTACGACGGATAATGTGTTGACGAATGACACGGATATTGATGGGGATACTTTGAGTGTCACTTCGTTCGACACAACCAGTACGATCGGTACGGTTATGAGTAACGGTGATGGAACATTCAACTACGATCCAAATGGAATGTTCGAATTCTTGGCTGATGGCGAAACAGCGACGGATTCATTCACCTATACCATTTCGGATGGAAACGGTGGAACGTCTACAGCGACCGTCGAAATTACGATCAACGGTGTGAATGACGCTCCGATCGGAGTGGCTGATTCTTATGCGACAGTTGAAGATATGCCGTTGTCGGTTCCAATGGCGACTGGTGTACTTGCCAATGATTCGGATCCGGACACGATGGATTCGCTCACAGCTCTTGGGGTGACACCTGCGTCCAATGGTACGGTTGTGTTGAGTTCCGATGGCAGTTTCACGTACACGCCGGACGCTGACTTCAACGGTATAGACACATTTACATACGTGGTATCCGACGGCACAACCACCTCGGATGAAGTGACGGTTAGCATCACCGTGACTCCGCTCAACGATGATCCTATGGCAATGGATGACAGTGCCAGCGGTGATGAAGATTCAATCATCAGTGGTGATGTCAGTACCAATGACAGTGATGTTGATGGTGATACATTGACTTATGCTTTGGATGGCGGCGCCTCCAGCGGTGTGGCCATGGTTAATTCTGACGGTACGTTTACCTACACCCCGAACGCTGACTTTAATGGCAGCGACAGTTTCACTTATACAGTCAGTGACGGAAACGGTGGAACCGACACGGCGACGGTCAACATTACGATCAATCCAGTCAACGATGGTCCTGTAGCAGTGGATGACGTTGCCAGTGGTGATGAAGATACAGTCATCAGTGGGAATGTCAGTACCAATGACAATGATGTTGATGGTGATACGTTGACGTTTACCGAGTTGGCTGGTCCAAGCAATGGTACACTGACTCTGAACACTGATGGATCATTTGATTACACCCCGAACGCTGACTTTAATGGAAGCGACAGTTTCACTTATACAGTCAGTGACGGAAACGGTGGAACCGACACGGCGATGGTCAATATCACCGTGAATCCAGTTAATGATGCCCCGGTCGCAATGGGTGATTCAGGCACGATCGACGAAGACGGATCCATAACTTTTGATGTGGCCGACTTAGGTTCGGATATTGACGCCGGCGACATGTTAACGATTGATGTTGCCGGTGCTTTGGCAGCGTCGAATGGAACGGTCTCTGTCAGTATGGATGGTACCCAAATAACCTACACGCCTGATCCAGATTTCAATGGCGTCGATGCGTTTGGTTTCCGGATCAGTGATGGTTCATTGTTGAGTGATGAAGCTACGATTGTCGTCACTGTCAATCCAGTTAATGATGGCCCTGTCGCGGTGGATGATAGTGTCAGTGGCGATGAAGACACGGTCATCAGTGGTGATGTCAGTGCCAACGACAGTGATGTCGATGGTGATACGTTGACGTTTACTGAGTTGGCTGGTCCAAGCAATGGTACACTGACTCTGAACACTGATGGATCATTTGATTACACACCGAACGCTGACTTTAATGGAAGCGACAGTTTCACTTATACAGTCAGTGACGGAAACGGTGGAACCGACACGGCAACGGTCAACATCACGATCAATCCAGTCAATGATAACCCTGTCGCGATGAATGACAGTGCCAGTGGTGATGAAGATACAGTCATCAGTGGGAATGTCAGTACCAATGACAATGATGTTGATGGTGATACGTTGACGTTTACCGAGTTGGCTGGTCCAAGCAATGGTACACTGACTCTGAACTCTGATGGATCATTTGATTACACCCCGAACGCTGACTTTAATGGAAGCGACAGTTTCACTTATACAGTCAGTGACGGAAACGGTGGAACCGACACGGCAACGGTCAACATCACGATCAATCCAGTCAATGATGATCCTGTAGCAGTGGATGACACATTTACTGTGGATGAAGACAACACGCTGACGGAAGGTGTACTCGGCAACGATACGGACGTTGATGGCGATACATTGACGGTCAATACGACACCAGTCAGCGGTCCATCGAACGGAACGTTGACACTCAATGCGGACGGTAGTTTCAACTACACACCGGACGCGAACTTCAATGGAATGGACTCGTTTGAGTACGAAGTTTCCGACGGCAATGGTGGCATGGATACTGCGACGGTTACGATCACAGTCAACTCGGTGAATGATGCACCGGTAGCGAACGATGGATCCGGAACGACAGATGAGGATGTGGCGTTTAGCGGCACTTTGACGGCCAGCGATCCAGACAATTCGGTTGGCGAATTAATGTTCAGCGAGAGCGTCGCTCCGACGAACGGTTCGGTGGTCATCAACTCGGATGGTACGTTCACTTATACGCCAAACCCCGATTTTAATGGCAGTGATACGTTCACTTTCTTGGTGGATGACGGAGAAGGTGGATCAGACACAGGAACGTTCACGATTACAGTCAATCCTGTAAACGACGCTCCGATAGCCAATGACGATTCATTTACGACGGACGAAGATGTCCCGCTGGCAGGTACGTTAACTGCCAGCGATGTTGACAATGTGTTCGCCGATTTCACATTTGCGGTAGGAGTCACCCTGCCTGCAAATGGAACTGTGAATGTTGAGCCTGATGGTTCGTTCACCTACACGCCAAATAGCAACTTCCAAGGAACCGACAGTTTCACGTTCACGGTAAGCGACGGAAGTTTGACGAGTGCGGAAGCGACCGTCACGATCACTGTAAATAACGTCGATAACGATGCTCCTGTGGCCGTGGATGATAGTGCGACAACGGATGAAGACACGCCAGTCATAATTAGCGTCTTGAGCAATGACAGTGATTTCGAAATGGATACTCTGTCGATTTCCGCATTCGATGCAATGTCTTTGCAAGGGGGCACGATCACTGACAACGGTAACGGTACATTGACCTATGCCCCGGCGGCTAATTTCAACGGTTCTGACAGTTTCACCTATACAGTTTCCGATGGTGTTAACACAACTGTCGCCACTGTCTCGGTTATGGTTACTGCAGTCAACGATGCCCCATCGTTCACGCTTGGTGGAGATCAGACAGTTGACGAAGATTCGGGAGCCCAGTCGGTATCTGGATTCTTGACAGGAGCCAGTGCTGGTCCCGCGGATGAGTCAGGTCAAACCCTTTCGATTAGTGTGACCAACGACAACAATGGTTTGTTCAGTTCGCAGCCAACGATTGACTTGAACACGGGTGACTTGACTTATACCCCGGCGGACGACGCCAATGGTATGGCATTGGTCACCGTGACAGTCATGGATGATGGCGGTGGTGCTAATACAACTACTCAAACGTTTATGATCAACGTTACTGCAGTTAACGACGCTCCATCGTTCACGCTTGGTGGAGATCAGACAGTTGACGAAGATTCGGGAGCCCAGTCGGTATCTGGATTCTTGACAGGAGCCAGTGCTGGTCCCGCGGATGAGTCAGGTCAAACCCTTTCGATTAGTGTGACCAACGACAACAATGGTTTGTTCAGTTCGCAGCCAACGATTGACTTGAACACGGGTGACTTGACTTATACCCCGGCGGACGACGCCAATGGTATGGCATTGGTCACCGTGACAGTCATGGATGATGGCGGTGGTGCTAATACAACTACTCAAACGTTTATGATCAACGTTACTGCAGTTAACGACGCTCCATCGTTCACGCTTGGTGGAGATCAGACAGTTGACGAAGATTCGGGAGCCCAGTCGGTATCTGGATTCTTGACAGGAGCCAGTGCTGGTCCCGCGGATGAGTCAGGTCAAACCCTTTCGATTAGTGTGACCAACGACAACAATGGTTTGTTCAGTTCGCAGCCAACGATTGACTTGAACACGGGTGACTTGACTTATACCCCGGCGGACGACGCCAATGGTATGGCATTGGTCACCGTGACAGTCATGGATGATGGCGGTGGTGCTAATACAACTACTCAAACGTTTATGATCAACGTTACTGCAGTCAACGATGCCCCATCGTTCACGCTTGGTGGAGATCAGACAGTTGACGAAGATTCGGGAGCCCAGTCGGTATCTGGATTCTTGACAGGAGCCAGTGCTGGTCCCGCGGATGAGTCAGGTCAAACCCTTTCGATTAGTGTGACCAACGACAACAATGGTTTGTTCAGTTCGCAGCCAACGATTGACTTGAACACGGGTGACTTGACTTATACCCCGGCGGACGACGCCAATGGTATGGCATTGGTCACCGTGACAGTCATGGATGATGGCGGTGGTGCTAATACAACTACTCAAACGTTTATGATCAACGTTACTGCAGTTAACGACGCTCCATCGTTCACGCTTGGTGGAGATCAGACAGTTGACGAAGATTCGGGAGCCCAGTCGGTATCTGGATTCTTGACAGGAGCCAGTGCTGGTCCCGCGGATGAGTCAGGTCAAACCCTTTCGATTAGTGTGACCAACGACAACAATGGTTTGTTCAGTTCGCAGCCAACGATTGACTTGAACACGGGTGACTTGACTTATACCCCGGCGGACGACGCCAATGGTATGGCATTGGTCACCGTGACAGTCATGGATGATGGCGGTGGTGCTAATACAACTACTCAAACGTTTATGATCAACGTTACTGCAGTTAACGACGCTCCATCGTTCACGCTTGGTGGAGATCAGACAGTTGACGAAGATTCGGGAGCCCAGTCGGTATCTGGATTCTTGACAGGAGCCAGTGCTGGTCCCGCGGATGAGTCAGGTCAAACCCTTTCGATTAGTGTGACCAACGACAACAATGGTTTGTTCAGTTCGCAGCCAACGATTGACTTGAACACGGGTGACTTGACTTATACCCCGGCGGACGACGCCAATGGTATGGCATTGGTCACCGTGACAGTCATGGATGATGGCGGTGGTGCTAATACAACTACTCAAACGTTTATGATCAACGTTACTGCAGTTAACGACGCTCCATCGTTCACGCTTGGTGGAGATCAGACAGTTGACGAAGATTCGGGAGCCCAGTCGGTATCTGGATTCTTGACAGGAGCCAGTGCTGGTCCCGCGGATGAGTCAGGTCAAACCCTTTCGATTAGTGTGACCAACGACAACAATGGTTTGTTCAGTTCGCAGCCAACGATTGACTTGAACACGGGTGACTTGACTTATACCCCGGCGGACGACGCCAATGGTATGGCATTGGTCACCGTGACAGTCATGGATGATGGCGGTGGTGCTAATACAACTACTCAAACGTTTATGATCAACGTTACTGCAGTCAACGATGCACCGGTTGCAGCTGATGACGGGCCGTTTGCAACATTTGTTGATACACCAGCTTTGGTACTAGGCACTACTCTTTTGTCAAACGATACCGATGTCGATGGGGACACCTTGACGATAGTTGGCGTTTCGGCTGACGCTGGTGCGACAGCAATGATTGTCGGCTCTAATGTTGTTGTTACACCGGCTATGGGTAGTACAGATCTGATCACCGTGACCTACACGGTTGACGATGGGAGCGGCGAGTTGAATTCTACGGACACAGCCGTATTTTCAGTCAACGTTGTCCCACTACTCACTGGTGGTGGCGGTGAAGGAGGTGACAAGACGGCGGCCAATTTGACTGGACTGGTCAGTGGCGATGCCGGAGATCAATCGGGAGATGATCGAAGCTCAAATGTTGGATTCGATTTGCAACAAGTTATTGAAGTCGATGGACCTCAATTGACTGGAAGCGAAGCCATTCAGCTTGACGTTGGCGAAAGTCAGCAACGAGAAGAAATCGGATCGAAAAAGTCAGCAAATGAAGATAATGTTAACGTCAACTTGATTGATGACGTGTTCGCATCCGTCGATTTTGAATAACCGAAAATAATGGGTTGGCGTAGAATGCCCAGGTATCTTCGAAGCCAACCCATTTTTAACGCTTTTTTAATTGATTGTTAGATTTAAGTTACTTACACTATTCGCAGATAAAAACTTCCTAGGACTCAACGATGAAGATGAAACTCACGACTTTGGGATTGTCGGTGTTGTTAATGATTTGTCAGTCAGTGACAACATTGCACGCCGATTTGGTATTGTCGATCGAAGATGTGACTGCAATGCCCGGCGATACAGCGGTTGCCGTTGGCTTTTTTGCCAGCAACCCGGATGGACCGAATGAGGAACTCGGAACATTTAATTTTCCGACCGAAATCGGTGGTGATGGTAATGACGATATCTCAAACATTGGTTTGAGCTTTAACGCTGTAGCAATTCAAAATGCTCTGACACTTGACATTGTACCCAATTTCGCGCCGGCGGGCGGGCCCATATTTGGTTATGATATTCAGATCGACAAGGCTGGATTTCCGCCGGTTATTACAATTAACACCGGTGACACGGTGAAGTTGTTTGACTTGGTTTTTGACGTTGACTCCGGCGCAGCACCTGGCGTCTTGCCAATTGATTTCGTGCCTTCGCCGTTCTTTAATGTTGTCAACAACACAGGATCGGCGATTGCAGTCACTACAGAAGGTGGCTCGATTCAGGTTGTTCCAGAACCAAGCTTTGCGGCAGTTGCGATCGCTTTGGCTGGTTGTTCTGCCTTGCGTCGGCGTCGTGGCTAATCGCTAACGATTTCAAAATTGAAAATTAGGAGACCGGTTCTGGGCCATCCCGAACCGGTCTTTTTTGTTGTCTATTCTCGTACCGGTAGTTCAACAAGCAACCGACAATTGCACAACCAACGGCAGGCCAATTGGGCGGCGCGGCTGGTTTGGTTGCCCCACATTATCGTTTTGTCCAGCATGATTATGAGTGATTTTGATGGCGTCAAAAGTCTTTATCGCTAACTTGTCCGCCGGTGGTACCGTTACGAACGCGTTTTCGTACACGTTGTCGAATTCGATTTCGGCCATTGTCGACCGCGATGCCTCATGGACGTTTATGAATGTCGATGGTGCTGACGTCGTGATGGCTCGAAACCTGTTGACCTATCACTTTCTGCAAGACAGATCCTGCGACTACTTGCTGTTTATCGACAGCGACATGAAAGTAAGTAAGAAAGTTTTGGCCAGTATGTTCGAGCGAAACGTCGACATCGTCGGAGCCATTTACACCACAAGATCGCGAAACTGGGAATTGCTATTTCAAAAAATAGCGGAAAACGTCGACGCGAAAAAAGCCGTCGCCCAGTCTTCCAGTTTCAATGTTCAGCTAACACCCGGTGAAATCAGAATCAAACAGGGCTACTGCCATGTTTCGGCATTGGGTTTTGGGTATGTCTTGATTAAACGAACGCTGTTGGAACGCATGGTTGCCGAGCAAGTTGTAAAACCATTGATTTGCAATACGTTACGAAAAACGGGGATGAAGGAGCCGGCTTTTGATTTCTTTGGCTTGACCCGGATTGCCGATGGCAATCTGTTGTCCGAAGACTATTCGTTTTGTCGACGTGTCCGGCAGCTGAAAGACGTTCCAATTCACGGGTATGTCGATTCCGGCGTTCAGCATATCGGAGATTTCGAGTATGAAGCGTCATTTGTCGAATGGTTAAAAGCGCAGGCAGAATCGAATAACGGAACCGAAGTAAAAGAATCGTAGTGAGTTTCGGTTTCCTTGCCTTTGCCATTGTCCGCGACTTCAATTTTCGAGCTGCCAGTTTGCCGTCGCTGTGATTGGTACTCGACGTGCAACATCAAAATGGGTGCGTTGTTTCCCGACCACTAGAGCGTTTTTCAGGTTGCTGTAGCGTAGCCGCAATGTTTGAAGTAGTTGGTGCATTCGGTTTGCTTGAACTTGGAAATCAGTTTTCCAATACGATCCCAAAGGGCGTCAATGGTTCTTTCGGCAGAACTTCGCAGCAACCATTTTAGTTTTGCAAAGAGCAACTCGATGGGGTTGAAGTCCGGGCTGTATGGAGGGAGAAATTGTAGTGTTGCTCCGACCGCTTCAATCGCCTCACGAACTCCGATTCGTTTGTGAGCAGCAAGGTTGTCCATGACGACAACGTCGCCTGGTTTCAAAGTCGGAGCTAAGTGCTGTTGGGAATAAGCCAGAAAGATGTCGCCGTTCATTGGGCCGTCGATAACCAGCGGTGCGACCAAGCCTGTTCGCCGCATGGCTCCCACAAAGGTTGTCGTCTTCCAGTGGCCGTGAGGGATACGACCTACGACGCGGTTGCCGCGGCGAGACCTTCCATACATTCTCGCCATTTTCGTATTGGCTGCGGTTTCATCGATGAACACCAAACTGTCGATGGGCGTATCGAGCATTTTGGATTCCCACCATTGACGTTGAGTTTTTACGTCGGGACGGAGTTGTTCACAGGCATACACTACTTTTTTTTAAACGTGATTTGCAGATGTTTGAGTGCACGATGCAATGTTGAAATACTAATTTCAATCGGAAGTTTTTCGCATAGCTCGCGTAGGGTAATGTCAGGTTGCTCCTCGACAAGTTTCTCGATTCTATCGCAATGGTCCAACCATTTAGGATGGGGACCACTCCGTTGTGAACGCGCCGTTATCTCACCGGTCTCGCGTTGGCGTTGTTTCAAACGTCGAACCCAAGATTCGCTAACGTCATACTTCAACGCTACTTCCCGGGTCCCAATTCCCGATTCAGAATCACGTAATATCCGAACTCGCAAATCCTCTGAGTAAGCTTTCATAACAACCTCCTGTTTTGAGGTTGCCTGTTTTAACTAATTCGCCTCAATGGCGCTAGACCGTCTCGGAATTTGCTCTCTAGATAGATCGAGTTGGGTGACGTGGACCTGGGATGACGATGGTGTTGGAGAGGCCTTGCGACTTTCTTAGTTACCGCTCAAGCCAAAGCCAGACCAGAAAAATGGGTGCGCGGCACCAAAGCGTTCGCGTCGACTCTTGATTCTATTTTGCTGGGCGCGCTGGAGTGCAATCGCCGGTGAGCGGCCTGCGGCCAACGATTCGAACATTTCGGAAACCAGTCGAGCCGTCTCAATGTCGGGGATTTGCCAGAGAGTCGCCACGATGGAACGTGCTCCGGCAAGTTCAAATGCTTGCCGCAACCCAGCTACACCTTCGCCTTGTTGCAATTCCCCAATTCCTGTTTCACACGCGCTCAAAACAACCAACTGTGTGCCACGCAAATCAACTTTGACAATTTCTTCACCCGTCAACACACCGTCTTCGCCAGTATGTTTCACGTTTTGTTCGCGAAGATTACATCCCGACAAGAGCAAGCCACATCGCTGCAATGGGTTCTGGCCGGACTGTTGTTCCAAAAAATAGCCATGGGTGCTCATTACCAAGGTCTGCGGACTGATCAGCTCCTTGAAAACTCGTTCTGCCGATTTGGCTCCCAGATAGACGACGGGCTCGGAGTTGTTAAACGCTTTCAGCCGCGGAAGAATATTCTCGGCTTCTAACCGAGTTCCTGGTAGTCGATTGGCCCGGGCTAGTTTCGATGGAAGACTTCGCGAACGATCCAGGTCTAGTTCCAATTGAAACTCACGAATGGCGTTTTGAATCGCTGCACCGTCGAGATCAAAATCGGGATCAGCAAAAACGGCCGGTCGGTTGGGCTTGACCACAGAAGATTGTCTGCCTGCTAGAGTTCGCCCGGAAACGCATAGCCGTAGTGAAATCTGTTCAATCAAGTACCGATCATCTTCGATTGGCAACGCGGGCCAAGGAAGGAGCCAAAGTTGGTCATCTGGACTAATCGACCAATGCTGCGCATCGCCCCCATTTTGTTGCAGTGGTAAAACCAATCTCTCAGTCAACGGTCGCATCAATGCGCGTAGTTTTTGGGTTGCCTCGGTTTCATCCGATTTGGAGATTTCAGTTGCTGCTGTTTCAATGGACATTCTGGCTGAGGCGATGAGGTCGTCCAATTGGTTCGCGTCACCTAACTTGATGAAGGTAACGTCTTGTTTTCCGGTTGGCGGAATAATCCAAGCGCCATAGATATCGGATGATTCTTTTTGAGCGAGATGCTTTTCACGACTAAAACGAAAGAACTCGATCAAGACGGAGTCCTTTGCCAGTTGGCGACGAACTTTGTCAAGTCCTACGTTTGTCGACACCGTTTGTGTTTTTGCCAAACGCTCGAATTCAGGTCCGATTTTGGCTGCCGTGGCTGCAGCCGACTTGACGAGTTTTTCGAGTTGCCGTTTGCGGGTTTCTCGTATGATTTGCTCATTGGATTCCAATGAGTAGGTTGCGATTTGCCGCCGCTGATTGATCCATTTTTCAAACAACCCTCGGTCGTGTTCCGTTTTCAATATCTTGCGCATGCGTTGGTGAGCTGCCGCAGATTCGAAAGCGATGGATTTGGAGTTGAGCAACCACTCGGCCGTTCGCTCAACGATGGCCAAGTCGTTGGGATGTTCCAATACCAGGCCGATGGCTTGAGTACGAAGGCCTTGATCACTTTTCAAAATCTTGTACTGTCGTCTGGCGGGCAGGTCAGATAGAACATTTCGAACGTAGTGGTTAAAGACAGCAAACGCTCGGTCGAGATGTTGAAGTCCTTCGTCGTGTCGCCCCATGGCGAATTGCGCGAGACCGAGAACTTCCCGCAATCCGTTGGTTCGATAACTGTTTTCGCCACCAATCGAGACTGCGAGGTCAAGTGTTTTTTGTGCCAAATCAATCGCTTGTTTGTACTCACCGGTTTCGAATAGCATTTTTGCGAGTTTCTGATTGGCATCGATCGCAATGGGGTGTTCCTTTCCCATCTCTTGGTCGGCCAAATCTTGAGCTTCAAGTATTTCGCTGATCGCTTGTTCCGTCTGGCCGAACTCAAACAGCGCCGTGCCAAGCGCTAAACGTGCACCTACCATCAAGGTCGGGTCATAAATCGTGTCGATGATTTTCGCGATCTCAATGGCTTTGTTTTCATACTCGACTGCTTCATTGATTCGGTTCTCAGCTACGGCCAACTCTGCCATCGCACGGTAAGCCAATAGCATCGGATACTCTTTGTCGCGTCTGGCCGTCTTTTCAGTAGCGTATGCCTGTTCGATTAACCCTTTGGCTTCGTTAATTCGCCCTTCCTGGACGAGCAACGTGCCAAGGAATGAGCGGGCGATCGTCGCAGAAGCGTCTTTCGGCCCGACGACCAATTCGATGATCCGAAGCGCATCGCGAGCCTCTTGTTCTGCTCGCCGAAATTCGCCGACTTGCGTCAGCCTATCAGCCAACAACATTTTGGTCGCGGCAAGTTGAGGGTGATCGCCCAATTCGACGAGTTGTTGCTCAGCAACGGACTCCAAAGTTTCCAATGATTCGCTCAGTCGACCTTCGATCGCTTGGAAGTTCGAGATCTGCAACCGAAAGGCAGCTAGGATCTGATTTTCTATTTTGAAACCTGATTCTTCGGAGACGATTTCATCAAGCGAATTCAGCGCGTTTTCAAGCAATCGAAAACCCTCTTTCCCATTGCCAGCTTTCTCGAGTTCACTTCGTTTTTGTTCGGCCGATACCAAGTTTGAAAACGCTTTTTTGCCGTTTGGGCCTAATCGTTTCATCAAGCTCAACATCGAGTTTTGTTGCAAGCTGGCGGCCGAGCCCTTGCGGATGTACCCACGAGAGCGATTGCCTTTGGCTTTGACCAACAACCAATTTCCCTGAGCTTTGTAGCACCAGAGCCGAGTTCCAGAGGGTACCGTCGCGATGATTTTATCTTTCGTCTTGATTGTTGTTGTATCGAAGACCACGACCATTTGTGGGTCTTCGAAACTTTCTTCGGCGGCCAAAAATCCCTTTCTGGCGAGCGACTTCATCTGGGTTTGCAACGATCGCAATTGTTGCACGTAGGCAGTATTGCCGTGCAATTTTTCCATTGCGGTGATGCCTTTTTGTAAGTGCTCTAACGCCGAGAGCGCATCGAACATTTCCGTCTCGCCAGCAAAGATCTTTGCCAAGGCAAGATGGGCGGACATCGCGATTCGAGTTTGATACAGATCTTCGTCCGCAGTGTGAAGTGCCTTGAGCAGGTACCTGCGAGCCTTGTTCCATTTTTCCAGCCCCATGTACATCAGGCCCATGTATGCATAAGCTTCTGCCAGGTCGTTTGGTTCGGCACCATATCGTTCGCGCAAACGAAGGGCCGATGTCAGGTAACGCCGTGCGCGACCGAATTGAGCGGCGGTGACCAACGTCGCACCGTATTGCAATTTTCCCAAAGCGACTTCGGTGCTTTCCGATCCGAATACGTCCGTCGCCAGGCGGATATACTCTTTCCAAAGCGGTTGAGCTTGCTGGTTTTGACCGGCCGCAACATATTGAAATGCCAAGTTGGCCGTCAAAACGATCGTATCGCTATGCGCTTCACCGTAGGAACGTTTGACAATTCTTATTGCGTCTCGCAACGCAACGATTGCCAATTGCATTTGTCCCTGACTAGAATACACCATCGATTGGTTGTTTAAGATTTCCGCTCGAACGGGATGCTCAGCTTTTCCCGCGGCGGTCAGCGATTGTTGCGCTTGGTTCAACCAAGTTTGTGCTTTGCCGGTTTCCAAGTCTTGCAAAAAGAGGTAGCCGAGGTCGGAGTAGATTTGAGCCAGCGTCGGGCCATCCCCGGCTGTTTGCTTCGTCAATTCTGCGGCCCGACGCCAATGCTGTTCCGCAGTTGCTAAATCATCTCGGTTGAAAAATAACCAGCCCTCCCGATGGAGCAGCCTGGCGTCTTGCCATTTTTTTTTGGCGATGCCCTGCAAATCGCGACCGTCAAAAGCAAATTGTGGGCGTACCTGTCCGCTGTGGATCCAGCCGGATACGCGGTTGTTTGTCACCTTCAAACGATCTTTTTCTCGCTGCAATACTTGCAGCTGTGTGTAGATCGGGAGTTCGGCAATCAACCGGCCGTCTTCACCATTTAAGATACCGGATTGCGCCGAAACGAAAACTTCTTCCTCAAACTCGTGCCCTAGCGCTGCTGATGCTAAAACGAGTATCAACCACAAGCAATGATGCGTGAATCGCATCTTGTACTCCACTGATTAGTCCGTCAATTTCGATGTACTTGACCAGCCACAGTTTTACTCGGTTAGCCATGGCGGTGGAATGATCTGAACACGAATTTCAAATTCCGTGACGTTGAGCGCTGCAAAACGAATTTCAATGCCCTTTGAATTGGGCAGTTTCTAGAGGCGACGAAAGGCGATTGGGCCCGGACCAAGCGATCTGGCCAGGTTTTTCGTTTGCGTTGTTGTCGGGGATAACTTCAATTTTGTGCAGCCCTTGCTTAAGGCCGATGATGCCGTATTTGGAACGAGTGTCAAACGGCAATACTGTTTGGTCGTTAATGGCGATCGAAGTCGATAGTTTCCGTTGCTTGCTGGATTTGTAAAAGGTGTAGTAACCATCCAAAGGAATTTCAATAAAGCCGCGAAACGGTTTGCTGGGAACGAACTCGATCGACTTGATCGGACGCCCAGGATCGACCGGTTCCATGAGTTCTTTGATTTGTGGTTCGGTATTGGATCGGCGTGCTCGAATACGTTGCAGCGCCAAAAGCTCTGTCTCCAGCCCTTGGTCACCACAGTCTTTCATCCATTCCAACAAAGTTTCATGCATTTGTTTTCGTTTTGAGTTGTACCTTGTCACGGCGGCCAGGTTGGTGAGGTTGTTTGGGTCAGCTTCCAGGTCATAAAGTTCCTCCCGTGGCCGACGGATGTACTTATTTACCAAGTTCGCTGCCGCGGAATCCGTTTTGGCTCGTTGCAACCACGACCCCCACCAGTGTTTTTGGCCTTTCGAAACGGTCACACCATTGCTGAAGTCCACTTCCGGCGAAAGATTGTAGATGTAACGGAAGCGACCGTCGGTTACAGAACGAACACCGAAATAGTCACTTCCCTTGATCACGCCGCGCGTCGTTTGCATGCTGAACGCATACGCCTTTCCCTTGCGTTTTGGCTCCTTAAAGTTCGGCAACAGACTGACGCCATCCAGTTCTTTCGGAATCTTTCCACCAGCCGCGGCAATAAACGTTGGCAAAATGTCACTGTATTCGACCAGCGCATCCGAAACCGTTGCGGGTTCAATCACGCCTGGCCAGCGCGCGATGAATCCCGACCTGACTCCGTCTTCATAACATGTCCATTTTGCGAGAGGAAATGAGCTGCCTTGTTCGCTAAGGAACACAAACAATGTATTTTCGTGGAGCGCATTTTCACGGAGCTGATTCAACAGTGTAGCGACTTGACCATCCATGAAATTGATCTCAGCCAAGTACGCGACAAGCTTCTCTCGAGTCAACGGAGTATCAACCATGTTCATTGGTAGCGTAAGTTTGTCTGCTTTGAACAGCGACCGATCTCCGACGGTATAGGGGCCGTGTGGTTGATGCGAGCAAACGATTAGGCAAAATGGAGCTTTGCGACCGGCGACGTTCTTGAGAAAGTTAGCCGATAGGTTCATGTCGAGGTGATCGGTCCCTTTAACTTTGTCTCCCAGATACTCAAATGGATAAACGGATCTGGGACCAATATGGGACTTGCCAATCATCGCCACTCGATATCCAAGCATTTGCAAATAGTGCGGCATACTTTTGACGGTATCATGGGCAAAGGTATGGTTGGGATAGGCTCCTGTTCGAACCGGATACATGCCGTTATAGAGATTGTGTCGCGTGGGAGAACACATCGCAGACGCTTGATAACTTTTAGTAAAGCGCATGCCTTGTTCAGCTAATTTGTTGATCGCAGGTGTCAACGAGTTGGGGCTCCCGTAACAGCCAAGATCTCGGTAGGTGCAGTCGTCAGCAAGGAATAGTACGAAATTAGGCCGCTGATCGCTGGCCGTGCAAGCCGAACAAAACAAAATGAGTACAATCGATGCGGCGAATTTTTTGAGATGCTTATCCACAATTGAGGCGAGATTGCCTTGGCCTGATTTGAAAATGAGAGCTGGTCCAATCCACCTATTGTACTAGAAGTCAACTTCAATCAAAAATGACAATTGCAGCGGATGCTAGTTTATTGCTATGCCAGTTCGGCAGACGTTGTCCACCGCACACGAGTGTAGCTCAAGTTTTCAACACATCAAAAGGACCCAATTGAGACGGATGAATCAAGTCTTAGTTATTGGTACTCTATTTTTCTTTCTGGTTCTGCATGGCTCAAGTAACTTGAGTGCCGTGGTTGCCCAAAACCGCCAACATCGACCGTCAGTGTTATTTGTGAACATCGATGACTTGAATGACTGGAACGAGGTATTGGAAGGTCACCCGCAAGCGATTACGCCGAATTTGCAACGATTGGCACAACGCAGTATGACGTTTCGTAGAGCGATTTGTTCGTCGCCGGTGTGTTTTCCATCGCGGACATCGGTCTTTACAGGAATTCACCCTGTCAAATCGGGTGCCATATCAAACTTCAATTGGGGCAAGCCTTGGCGATTTTATGTTAAGGACGCGGTGACGATCCCCAAGCACCTTGAAAGCCATGGCTATGTGACCGCCGGTTTTGGAAAAAATTTCCATGACCGGGATCGACCCGAGTTTCAGTTTTACAAGGGTCGGCCCAAAGAACCAAAGACCATCAAGGACAGTGGGTACTTCAAGGGACCACTCGGTTGGGCGATTGTCGACGTGCCGTATGCTGAGATGCCTGATCATGTCGTCGTGTCGGCAGCGATTGACTATTTGACAGGTCAAGATGATCCCGTGTTTTTGTCGGTTGGCATCTACCGCCCCCATGTTCCCTGGAAGTTGCCGAATTCGTGTTTCGAAAAATACTCGCTAGATCATTTTGAATTGCCTAATGCAACGCCGAACGATTTGGACGATGTCGCGCCTAAGTTAAGAAAATTGGCGTTTAATGAAGCGAAGTTTGATGTTGGTTTTCACGATCAGCTTGTGCAAGACGGTCAAGACAAAGCATGGGCTCGTGCCTATTTGGCTTCGGTAACGTTCGCGGACGAGCAACTTGGCCGATTGCTTGACGCTTGGGAGGCGACGCCTCATGCTCAAAACGGCTACATCGTGTTGTGGTCGGATCACGGATTTATGCTGGGTGAAAAAAATGGATGGGGTAAATTCAAGCCATGGTACGACTCCATCCATTCCAACCTGATGATTTCCGGGCCCGGTACCAGACCAGGCACGGTGTGCGATAAAGCCGTTTCATTGCTAGACATTTATCCAACATTAATCGAGTTGCTTGGATTGCCCGAACCAACACATCAAAAACTTGATGGGAACTCACTTGTTGATTTGTTGGCCAATCCCGAATCGGATTGGGAGAGGCCGATCACGATGTCGCATGAAGAAGACGGCATCCGTTATGACGTCGTCTTGGATAATCAATATCGAATGACCAAGACCATTACGGGTGAATGTGAACTGTATGATTTGGACGCGGACCCAAATGAATGGCGCAATCTAGTAAACGACTCAAGCTACCAAAGCGTGATTGAGCGACTGTCGCGACATCTAACGTTTGCGTATCCAGAAATACCGCGCGATGGTTGGATCGAGGCTGAGAAATTGCCGTTGCAAATTTCTGCCGACTACCGAAAGCGAGGTAACTACCACTATTGTTTGGATTCCAAAGCGGCAGACCATCGGACGTTGGTCGTCTGCCAGTTGGTAAAAGGGCAGGGGGCTTACGCGGATTTTATTTTCGACGTACGCCAACCGGGACGGTACGAGATTGGCGCGAGCGTTCAAGAAGTCGATCAGAGCGTCGACGTTGATGTTTTAGTTGACAACGTCGTTGCCGACGCCGGTCAAGCGGATGCCGATTGGGCGATGCAGCAACTAAAACATGGAATTGAACTTGAGCAATCGAATCAGTGGC
Organism: Mariniblastus sp.; assembly: GCA_965263475.1. Taxonomy (GTDB): domain Bacteria; phylum Planctomycetota; class Planctomycetia; order Pirellulales; family Pirellulaceae; genus Mariniblastus. The sequence goes on along the minus strand of OZ253677.1, from coordinate 2,325,568 downwards.
GAATGCATGAGCAGCAATTCGGCTCCGTTACGTTCGAAAAAGCTGGTTTAAAAATAGTTCGTTTCATTAACACAGAGGACAAGCCGATTCAATTGAGAATTGACAAGATACTGCTCCGGCTTGTTGACGGGAAACTAGACTGAGGGAACGCGCAATGTCCGGGGCAAAATGAGGTTCAGGGATTTTTGTTTGACCGCCTGCCTAGGAACGAGCGGCCAGTGCTTCAGCGACAGTCAAATTCCATTTGGGGAAGGGGTCGGGAAAACGTTTCCAAGCTTCGATTCCTTCCGCGTACTCTTCATCGGTCAACAGGCAAGCTTGCAAAGAATCGTAGATCGCGATCTCATCCATCCCGATACCGATGTAGACTAACTCTTGTCGACAATCTCCGACTTCCGGGTTCCATTTTCGATCCAGTTCTTCTTGGAAGGCTTCGGATTCAGGCCAATGTTCACGCGGCACGGCGGCCCACCAAAAACCGCCGAAATCGAGTCGAGCCACCCGCCCGGCCTGCGACCAGACACCAATTTTGTCCAATCGACTGGCAAGCCAAAAGAAGCCTTTGCTTCGCAACACGCCGTCCCAATCTTGATTGAGCCGGTCGAAGAAACGTTGCGGATGAAACGGGCGTCGCGCACGGTAAACAAAGCTGCTCACTCCGTATTCTTCGATTTCGCTGGCCCCATCCCCACGCAGTGTCAATTGCCAGCCTTTGCTTTGTTTGGCGATTTCAAAGTCAAAACGCCCGGTGCCCATGATTTTGGATGACTCAATTTGCCCGAACGACGATCGCAGCTTGAGTGCGTACGGATTCAACTGTTCCACAAAACCTTCGATGGTTGCCAAAGTGTCCTCATCCACCAAATCGGTCTTGTTCAGCACAATGACGTTTGCAAACTCGACTTGTTCGGTCAATAGATCCGCCACCGTTCTTGGGTCGTCCTCAGTGGCGGCTTGCTCGATGCTATGCAAGTCCTTGCCAATGCGAAGGTCTTCTAGAAAATTGGCGGCGTCAACCATCGTGACCATCGTGTCCAATTCGGCGATTTCGGAAAGTGGCGTTCCGTCGCCAATGGCGAAGGTGAACGTGTCGGCAACAGGTGCTGGCTCTGAAATGCCTGTCGATTCAATCAGCAGGTAATCAAAGCGACCTTCCTGAGAAAGTGCAGCTACCTCTGCCAAAAGATCTTCGCGGAGCGTGCAACAGATGCATCCGTTCGTCATTTCCACTAGTTTCTCTTCGGTACGACTAAGCGCCGCATCACCACCGGCTACCAGTTGAGAATCGATGTTCACTTCACTCATGTCGTTGACAATTACGGCGACTCGCAAACCCGCTCGATTCGAAAGGACATGATTGAGCAGCGTCGTTTTTCCAGAGCCGAGAAATCCAGACAATACGGTCACAGGTAGTTTTTTCATTGAGGACCAATTACAGGGTATATTTTTTTAGTGCTTGTTGAATGGAGTGGTTGTTGTTCTCCCAGCCACGAAAACTGAGAAACTGCCAGGCGTCTGGCATGCAACTGGCGCGAACGATAGGTCGCAGCCAACTTTCGACACATTCATTGCGATACTCGATACTGGAAGTTTTTAGAATCCATCTTTCGTAATCGGCAATCCAGAGCAGCAAAGATTCCCAAAGTTTGCGAGCCCGCAGCCATTGATCGGGGCCATAAGGGCGGTCAAAAATTGGTAACTCGTCTGGCCAGTGGATCGAAAGTGAGATTGACTCAATCGGCGCCCAATCAGGACAGAATTCAAACCGACCAAGGTACAGGCCGCCCAAATCTCGTTGTCCAAAAAACATGCCAAAGCCCCATAACGCGACATGCAGATCGTCTTGATCTAATCGATAACACGTGGACCGGGCGTCGGTTTCGGAATCCCGATGCCTCGCAAAACCGAAACGCATCAGTAAATTTCCGTCTAAGTTGGCAATGTCCTGACCCCAGCACCAGAGTTGTTGTGCCAGCAGCTTTTCACCAAACCTGCGAATGGTACGCGGCATGCACCAGCCTTGGCCCAGTCGCGAGTGTTGATTTCGCTCTTGGGATTTGGAGACCGCCGACATTTCAATCGGCCTCGGACTCAAATAGGGTTGAAATGTTCGCCAACAACCAAGCGGATGCGGCAGCTAACTGCAACCAATCTCCAGTATCGTTGATCCCGTAAACGAACACGCTGACGATCCAACAGAGACTGGCCACCGTTTGCCCCAGCCATTCAATTCGCAGGGCCCGTGAAATACGCCCCGTCTTAGTGGCGGTTTGCGGGTGGCTATTTACGGGCAAGACTGTCGTGTCGCCGTGGTCGGCTTGGTTTTCGATTTCGGTTAGCATACGGCACACTCGTCCCCACAACAGGACAAATCATCCAAGTACATTCCCCATTGCCGATAGGTTTCTAATTGTTCAGCAGGCAACCCCAAGGAAGTTGCAATAGCTTTGGCGACGACAGCGAAGCGTTGACGATACTTGAAAATGAAACAGAAGATATGATTGCCGTGCCGAACCGCTGGACCGCAGAGAAACATCCCGGGCACAATGGTCGATTCGTCGTGATCATTCAACAGTGGGAATCCATCTTCTCGTTGCTCAAACAAATCAGCGACTAACTTGTGGCTTCCTTCAAATCCACCAGCCAGCAACGGCGGCACGTCGGATTCAAATTGTCGGCCGTCCTGGGTTGTGACTTGATACTTTTCACCCACACGAGAAACTAACTCAATGGGTGTATTCGGAAACAACTCAACATACTCACCAAACCAATCCGCTTGCATCCGCTCAAGCGAATACGTTGATAAGGCGACACTGGGGTCCGAACTGTCGTCCTCCCAAGGACTGCTTCTGTCAAACAGCCTGACCTTTTTGTCGTAGGACGACAAATGGTAGGCTGCATCGATGCCACTTTCATAGCCACCGATAATAATAAAGTCATCGCCCTCGAGTTTCTCGTAGTCGGGAACCGTTGCGGTATGCCTGCAATGTTCGCCGCCAACAAGCCCTTTCAAACGAGGGTATTGAAACTCGCCGGCTGCCCAAATGACGTGTTTGGCTCGTATCGTATCTTGATCAGTATCGACTAGAAATTCCTCGCCGGTTTTTGTGATTCGCAGAACTTGAGTCTTTTCTTGAACGGGCAATTCGAAAAATCTTGCGACGCCCCGCAAGTGGGCCCCATACTCTTTCCCGGTGGGGTGCTCAACGCTCATGCTAAACGCCGGCGAAACGCCGATCGCGATCGAGTTTAAATCGAGCATGCCAATCGAATTGCTGGGAAACGAAGGCGTGATAAACCGGGTTTCGGCAGGCCACGAATCGAACGATGCGCCAACGAAAAGCCTGTCTAATACGACGAAATTCTCGATGCCGGCATGCCGCAAGGCGATTGAAACGCCAACTCCCGCTGCACCACCACCGACGACCACAACATCATAGGTTTTGACGACGTTTGCCTCAGCCATTAAACGATCTCCTCGGCTTCAATCTCGATCAGGGGTAGCGGGTCTTCAAATTCAGACCAGGCACTCGGGCCTTGACCAAACTCAAGATCGGTCAACAAACAACTGTCTAGAAATCTTGTGACAGATTCTTGGTCCAGGCCCTGGCCAATGAATACGATTTCTTGGTGGCGGTCTCCATATTCACCGTTAAACCTTGAACGTATTTCTGCGATCTCCTGTTCGTCTTCGGGCCATTCATCTTCCGGAGCGGACGCCCACCAATAACCGGCGGGTTCCAATAAGATGGAGCAACCTGCTTGTGACCAATTATAGGCCCACTTGTTTCTCGATGCGATCCAAGTCAGACCTTTGCTTCGTAGCACGTGTTCGAATAAACCTTCGTCCATGTCTGAACTGATCGTGTCCCATAACCTTTGAGGGTGAAACGGTCGATCTGTCCGATAGACAAAACTTGAAATTCCGTACTCTTCCGTTTCCGTTTCCTCGGATCCGCGAGGCACAGCCAACCAGCCTGGCATTTCTTCTGCTTGCGAAAGCTCGAATCTGCCGGTTCCAAGAATGTTGTTCAACGGGACCTGACTGCGAGTGGATTCCAAAACTTCTGCTGTTTGGTTCAAGTGACGGATGATCTCTTTGAGTTGACCAAGTTGTTGCTCTGAAACCAGGTCCGTTTTATTGACAATGATGACGTTTGCGAACTCGATCTGATCGACCAATAGATCAACGATGTTCCGATCATCTTCTTCGTTCAGTCCCATCTTTCGATCGGTTAAGTCGTCCCACGAACCAAAGTCTTTCATGAAATTCGCAGCGTCGACGACAGTAACCATCGTGTCCAGTTGGGCACAGTCTGAAAGACATTCGCCAGTTTCATCTTCGAACGTGAACGTTTCTGCAACCGGTAAAGGCTCGCTAATTCCGGTCGATTCAATCAGCAGGTAATCAAACCGGTTTTCCAAAGCGAGACGCTTGACTTCAATCAACAAGTCTTCTCGCAGTGTGCAGCAAATACAACCGTTGGTCATTTCAACCAGCTGCTCTTCAGTGCGCGAAAGCTGGGCATCGCCTTCCCGAACAAGAGAAGCATCAATGTTGACTTCACTCATGTCATTGACGATGACGGCAACTTTCATCCCCTCGCGGTTGGCCAGGATGTGATTAAGTAGTGTTGTTTTACCAGCGCCCAGAAATCCGCTGAGAACGGTGACGGGCAGTTTGTTCGAAAGCGCATTCGGAGTGGTATGGATTGAATTTGGCTCAGACATGGCGATTCTGGAATTCTCAGATAATTGAATGTTTACCATTGGCGACAAGGGAGACGATATCGGCCGTCAAACCCAAAATGATAAACAGGTGCAATCAATTTGCAATTGCAAATTTTAATTTGGGCCTTCAGAATAGGAGCAAATGACATTCAAAAGCGCGTTAACCACGCTAGAATTTGACTTAACCGTTCTGTCCGGTTTTGTTACCCAGGCAGGTTGATTTTCAAGGCATGGTCAACCTATCGTTGACCGAACGAGTAACTCAGATCGACAATAAACCAAAACACCCCTCGAGCATATCGAAGATCGCCTCTTGGCCGCTGTTGGTTGTCGGTGTTGGGGCGTACTTGCTGATCGTTTCCATACCGATCCTAGCGGTTACGTGGCTGGATGGTCAAGTGCTTGAAGGTGGATGGGTCGCCTATGGTATCACGGTATCTGGAACGGTTGCCTTTGCGATGGTTGTAGGGCAGTTCATGTTGATGGCCCGTATCACTTGGTTCGAGCAGCTATACGGCTTTTCCTTGATCTTATGGTTTCACAAAGCGATGGCAGTGATAGCTACGCTGTTGGTTTTGCTGCACATGTCGTTACTGGTGAGCAGTCGTGGCAATTGGGATTTGATCGTATTCCCACTGGCAAGCTGGCCAGTTCAACTTGGACGGTTCGCTGCGGTCTGCATGGCTGCGATACTTGCCATTTCGTTTTGGCGGCGATGGATGCCAGTAAACGATGCGGATTGGCGATGGTTTCACAATGCGCTGGCATGGTCGATCCTGTTGTCGGGCTTCCTGCACGGTTTTGTCATGAGCTCTAGCTTCGACAATTTGCTGCTGTCAGCGATTTGGACCAGCTACCTGATGATTGCGATTCTGGCGTGGATCGAGCGGCACTATTTTTCTTGGAAACGATGAATAAGTTTAGTGAACGGATGTAAGCCGACGTAAGTTCGCTGATTGAGAAACAGTCTGTTTTCTTCCGCAGCATCGAATGGTCACCGACTTAATCTTTTTGCGTCGTGTGAGCTGCCATGCTGAACATATCCTTAGACCAGAATATACTTACTTGCTAAACACAGCAAAGGACAACGGGCCAATATGTTCTAACAATCAGAATTCAACGGTTCGCCGGCGATCTCAGATGATCGATTGTATTTACGTAGCAACAAGTATTTGTACTGCATCGCTAAAACCAAAGACGCAGCCAAAGACTGATTCCCGTCAACAGAAGATGTGGTCGCCAGACAGATGTCAAAGATCTAGATCGCGATATCGACGGAACGAATGACGGCGCCGTCGGCAGCGTAATTCTAGCAGAGCTAACTAACTTTTTCAGTTGAGTCATCAGGAACTTGGTGTCCCCCAAAGCTGTACAGCACGGGGATGATGAACAAAGTCAACATCGTTGCGAATACCAATCCAAAAATCAACAACCATGCCATCCCAATCCACAGCGGTCCTCCAGCAGTCGCGAGCGGGATTAAACCGCCTACTGTAGTGGCGGTGGTGAGAAATATCGGTGTAAATCGTTGCTGTCCTGCCGCAATCAGCTTGTCCAGAAAGACTTGCCTTGGAAATGGGCTCTCCTCATTCTCTTGCTGCCGAATCAACTGATCTGCAAACTCGACAAACAGAATTGCCGCATTGAGCACGATTCCAAATAGTGCGAGGATCCCAAGTTGCGGCATAAAGCCGAGGGAATTGCTCGTCACCCATAGTCCCATCAGCGCGCCGCCGAGAGCCAAAGGCAACGTTGCCATAATGATCGCCATCCGAAACAGGCTGCTGAACTGAAAAATCAACAATACGATTATCGCCACAAAAGAAATTCCGAAGGAGGCCAGCATTTGCCCTTGAGCGCTTTGAGCTTCCTCCAAAGCACCGCCAACCTCGATTTTTATGCCCGGTGGGAGCTGAGCCCGCAATGCATCCATTTCTGCAGAATCGAAAACTCGTTGTGTAATGTCATTGCCCGATGCTCCGGCAAAAATCTGAGATCGAATTTCGATGGTTCGGTTGCCGTTCCGTCGATCGATTTTTGATGGACGCCACTGAGGAACGATATCGGCAACAGCCGAAAGCGGAAGTTTACCTGATCGAGTCTCAATGAATGTTCCCGGCATTTCTGCTACGGAGCGACGGTCTTCTGGGCGAAGCCGAAAGTAAACCGGAATCAAACGATTACCTTCTCGGTAATGCGTCAGCAGTCTACCTGAATAAAACGCGTCTAAAGACGCCGCGATTTCCGAGTTGCGAACACCCGTCACCCCGCTCCGATCATCCGCCACGTCGATGAACAATTGCTGGGTGGCAACACCCCATGAATCATTGACGTCCCACGTATCCGGTTCGGCATCGACCATCGCTTTGACACGATCGGCTGCCGATCGCATGACGCTCATATTGGAGTAGCCGTCGCCGACAATGCGCAATACAACCGGGTCTGCCGGCGGCCCCAAAAGCAGCTCAATCGGAACAACTCGGGCTCCCACAACCGGTTGGATTCCTAGCGCTTCATTCCCTTCCTGAACGGCCTTTCGAAGGCTCTCAGCGAACCGATGCGTCCGCTTTCCATCGGTGGTGTGGATCAGGATTTCGGCAAAGTTTGGTCGGATGAACTCAGGTTCCCAACTCAGATACCATCTTGATCCGCCACCGCCAACAATCGTCCGCATGTTCAGTAATTGCTGGTTCTCATTTCCATTTTCGTCAATGTAAACGCTTACCTTGCGAATCGCCTCCTCGACTTCTTTGGCGATCTTATTGGTCTGCTCAAATGAAGCGGACTCGGGCAAAAAGACTTTGACTGCAAATTGATTTCGTTGAGTGAGCGGGAAAAATTCTTGAGCGACTGGGAGTTGCATCAACAACACCAAAATGCCGAACGCGCCAGCAAGCGTTAGGAAACGATGCTTCAGCGTCCAACCCAACATCCGCCCATAGGTGCGAAAAAAGTAGTTGTGGTTCAGGTCCAGTACGCTGGGGCTGGAATTGTCGCGAAACGGCGGTGAATCGACTTCGATCGCAAGATTGCGTTGTCCCCGCCGCAACCGCAGAGTCAGTTTTTCGAATAAAGATTTCGTCTTATGAAACATCCAAGGGACGGGCGCATTTGATATTCCTGGCTCGATGGGGACCCGAATGAAAACTGAAGCCATGATCACACAGAACGTCATCGCGATCACCCAACTGACCCCTAACATCGTTGAGAGCGTAATCGGTAAGCTATAAATGAACTCACTGTTAGAACCTTCCAAGGCAATCAGCATCGGCATGAACGCAGCGATCGTCGTCAATGTTCCGTTTAGCATTGAGGGCCCTAGCAGCTGGGCGCCTTTGACCGCGGCGTCCCGCGGATTCATCCCTAACCGCTGATTCACCGCCGCTTGGTCACAAACTTGCACCGCATTGTCGACGAGCAACCCTAGCGAGATGATCATTGACGCTAGTGACATTTGTTCAAGCTGTACGCCAAAGAACGGAATAATGCCCAGCGATACCAAAACGACAAATGGAATGTTGGCCGCCATCACAGCGGCGGTTCGGAATCCAACGAACAAATAAACCACGACCACGACGATAAAAACGGCCTGGCAAATATTGACCAACACGTCGCGAATTCGTTCGTCAACGCTAACGGATTGGTCTGATATTACTGAGATAGCCAAGTCCGGCGGCAACTCGCCACTATCCTTGAGTTCTTTGACTCGCTGCTTCGATTTCGCGCAGATATCAATGATGTTCGCGCCGGATTTCATGGTAACCGCAATGGTGTTTGCGGCCGTTGAAAATCTGGAATCCCCATAGCGAGCGATTCTTTGTGGTGGATCCATCGGTCCACGCCGTACGGTAAGCCCTAAGTCGCGGACGGTTACCGGGTTCTGCGCGTTCTCTGCGGTGACCGTACCCACCGCCATTTGGTTGATGTCTTCGACGGCCTCGACATCACCTTCGGGTTTGACAAACATTCGCCCGTCAGCCCCTTCGAACAAACCTCCCGGTGCGACAATGTTTTGACTGGAAGCGAGTTGTTGAACGTATTCCGTGGTCAAGCCAAGCTGGGACCAGTTCTGTGGGCTCGACTCCAGGTATATCGCTTCCGCTAGAACGCCATGCCTCTCAACGTTGGCGACCCCCGGAAGCAAAAGCAATGCGTCACGAACGCGTTCCGAAAAATCGTCCAACTCGCGATTGGAATATTCAAACCGACGATGAATCGTGTCACAGCCCGGCAACGGCGTTTGGTGAGCCGCAAAGACGATCACGCTAGTGTCTGCAAACGAATCGTTGACAAACGGCTCGATTTCCGAATCCGGCATTTGCACACCGCGGGATCGAGCGCGAATGCGGTCCCAAGCATCATCGACTTTCGCGGCGGGCACCCATTGTTCAAGTTCGACAAAAATCACGGACTGTTCGCTCAACGAGTTGGAGCGCACTAATTTGACTTCCTCCAAACCCTGAAACGCTTTCTCAAGTGGATCCGTGATGTGTCGCTCGACTTGTTCGGCCGATGCTCCTGGCCAGCGAGTGGTTACGACGCAGACCTTCAACGTAAATTCGGGATCCTCTCGACGTGGCATTGTAAGAAAGTTATACAGCCCACAAATAACCAAAATCATCACCAGGGTGACAACGATAGTTGGTCTTGAAACTGCGAATTCGGGTAGCCGATTCATCGCGATTCTCCTTTGACCACCTTTACTCGATCACCTTTTTCAAGGTAGTGGCTGCCCCCAATAACCACCTGCATTCCATCGATCAATTCGTCGGCAACGATCGGCACAACCTCTACAGAAATGGAATTTTCTGAAAGGGAACTACGGTTTTGAACCTCAACCTCAACGCGCCTGCAAACCGCTTCACCTTGTTTGTCCGTTTCAACGATATGCAGAAACGTCTTTCCAAAGTCATCCAGGATTGCCCGCATCGGGATGAAATGACCTTGACGAATGTTGCCGCCCGATTTAACAACCTGTACGACGTCGCCAGTTCGCAATACCCATCGTTGTTGCTCGAGAATAACCGAGCGCCGAGCCCACGGATCCAGCCTCTCCGAATTTTCATTGCTTGGACCAACCAAGTTCCCTGTCGGGAAAATCAACTTGCCGGTTACCAGGTCGTTCTTGAGATCAACGGCAGAAGGTTGGGCGAAACTGACTGGGACAAACTTCCACTGACCGAGCAGCATAATCTCTTCGGTGCCAACGGTGACTTTGACTGGCTCAACGGTTAAGACACGCTCGCCTGGATCGCTGGCTTGATCAATTTTGCGATTGATGATTTTCCAAACCACCGTATCCTCGCCAATTTGGTGAAGGCAACTGCGTTCAATCAACGGTTGCTGCCCACCGGTAATTACCGCAGCCATATCGAGCGAGAATATTCGTTGAGTGTGGGCAATATTTTCAACTATTGGAGACTTGGATACTGACTGAGTGACGGACTCTCGGTGGTTACGAATGTGCAGGGTCACGGTGTAGGTTCTTGAGTTCGGATCGGCGACGGCGTCAACGGTGTAGACCATCCCAGTGGAGACTTGGCGATTGCCTGCGCTGTTGGTGATGAGTACGCTAAGGATGTCTCCCTTCGCGTACCTGCGCGCTTCTCTCGGTGAGACCTCGAACTGGACCAACATTGGATCCATCATCTGTACCGTCGCCACCGGATCTCCCGCTGAAACGTACGAACCCGGCACGGCATGGACTTTGGAAACGATACCGCGAAACGAACTGTACAGCGTTGTGTTGCGCAGATTTCTCTGCGCCTCTTCAATCGATTGGCTTGCTCGAAAAACTTGAGATTCCAATGTCGCTCGTTCGGCGAACGCTTGAGCAAGTTCAGCCTGGGCTGCAGCAAGTGCCGATTCCTTTAGATTCAATTGATTGCTTACCGCATCGCGTTCGGATTGCGAAAGCGCGGTCTTGACTCGTTCGGTGCGTCTAAATTCGGCTTGGGCGAATTTCAGGTCTGATTTTGCGGATTCAATCACTGCAGGAATACGTTGCTCAATGGCAACTCGATTGGCTTCCAGTCTTCGCTCCGCGACCTGCTTGTCCGCCTTGGCCGTAGCCAGAGCAATCTCCAATCGTTCGGGTTCGATCTTCGCTACCGGCGTCGGTGGCGTGGCAAGTCCAGATGGCAAGACGGGTTGCACTTCATCATTTTTTTCAATTACAAAACTCACTCTACCTTCAACTTCAAAGCCAATTTGTTCTGTTTTCCAAGGTGCGATAGTTCCTGTGATCAGTTGTCGTTGGATCTGTTTGGTCCGACTGAGTCGCATCACCGAAACCGGTTTGGGCGGCTTGATTTTTGGCATTTCCGTACGTGGCGTACGCTGACAGCCGGAAGAAGTGATCAACACGGCGAGAAGTAATGTCGAAAACGCCGTGCCCACTGATGGATCCAATCCGAACGCCAGCGGATCGCAATTTGGCTTGTCTTGCATCGGTAGTCGTCGATACGTTGATTGCAAAAAGTAAACTCTGGAGTATACTTTATCTCGGTAGCCCAAAAAGTAAACCTGAAAGTTTACTCGCGTGCCATATTTTTGTTCTTGAGACTAAGTGAATTCGATGAGCAACGGACTAGAATCAAGATTGACTGATCGGAAGCGAGCATCCATCGTGAAAGCGGCCGTTGAAGAATTTCGTAGTTGCGGTTACTACACCGCGAGTATGAATCGAATTGCGAAACAGGCGGAAGTCAGCAAGCGGACGCTGTATCGCCATTTTGACAGCAAGGAAGCTCTGTTTGATGCGATTATTGAAGAACTGATGCTGAAAGCGGATCAGATTCCGTACAACGACTTCGACGAAACCGAGGATATTTCCCAGCAATTAGCGGCAGTCGCCACGGCCGAGATCGAGTTCATGTCGTCGGCGCCGGTGCAGGCTTCGGCCAGAGCCGGTCTTTCGCGGGTAATCGGAGAGCCGGAAGCTGCACGTTCCATCGACCATGACCGGTTCCATAAACGCTTCATTTGCTGGCTGCGTCAAGCGAAGTCGGCGGGCTATTTTTCAAGAATGCGTGACGTTGAATTTGCGGCGCAGCAATTCGCTTTTCAGCTTCAGGCTTTTGCCTTCTGGCCTCCAATCATTCGCGGCGAAATGAAATTGAGTGTTCGTCGTCGGAACAAGATCGTCACAGAAACGGTACAGATGTTCATGGACCGTTACCGTTGATCTCTGGCACTGTGTCGATAGACGGCAAATTGGGAGTGCGTTCACCGGTAAACGGAAAATACATGCCTGAGGATGGTTCAGGCGTCATCACCTCTACGAATCGCCTTGGTATTTGTTGCAGTTTTGACCAGCCAAGACTGAGTTTTCAGGAAGAGCAAGGATGCTGTACCCAATTAGGCCGTGAATCCGTCACAGTTTTTCAGAATCTGTGAGCCGAAGGAGCAAGTTTGGCGCATGAATGGGTAAATCGTATTTTTTCCACAACTATCGCCCAGCCATCCACTCAAACATGAAACTTCGAGAAAACAACATGTCAAAGAACATATTTCAGCGGAATCGCTGGACCAGCTTTTGGTCTATCCATTGTTTGGTTTTGGCCTTTGCTGCGACGCCGGTGGCGGGACAAGTTTTTAGCCCTGGCCCTTCGGTTCCAGTCTTGTTCGACAACGTGATCAGCTTGCCAAGTGGGCCGCCGATCGGTAGTTCAATATCTGGCAATGTCGGCGGCGATGGACTCTTTACACAAGTCAACGTCAATTCTGGCGGCAGCATCACCAGCTCGCTCATGAACTCGTTTATTGCTGGCCAAGGTGCGGAGATCAATATCAGTGGTGGTACCGTTGGAGGTTCTTTTGAAGCTTTGGAAGGTAGCGAAGTCAATCTGATCACCGGAAGCATTGGAGCCAACATGAGTACTTCCGCCAATCGCATGGAGATCAGCGGCGGTACGATCGGACCGTTTTTTACCGCCAGCAATGGAGCTGAATTGAACGTCGAGGGTGGAGCGATTGCCAATGCATTTACCGTTGAAAGCGGCAGTATCGTAAACCTGTCCAACGGCTCGATTGGCGACGATTTCACATCCGATACAGGGGCCCAAGTAAATATTTCAGGCGGGACCATTGGAGACCTTTTCTGGACGTATGAAGGCAGTCAAGTGAATATGACCGGCGGTGAGATTGGCAACCAATTCAGGGTCGATTCAGGCGAGCTGAATCTCAGTGGTGGAATCATTGGTGACGGTTTTGATAGCGATTTTAGTGAGATCAATATCAGCGGTGGAGAAGTCGGCGAAGCGGACATCTTCATTGGCAGCGTCGTAAACATTAGCGGCGGAGTTATAGGTCGTAGCTGGGACATCGATGAATTCGCGGTCGCCAACATTAGCGGTGGAACCATCGGTGAGAATTTTGCGATCATGTCCGGCGGAGAGGTGAATGTCACCGGCGGCACGCTTGGCAACTTCGTTGCTGAGGCGAACAGTCAATTGAATCTGTTTGGAACCGAGTTTCTGGTCGATGGCAACCCAGTCGTTGGCCTGGTCGGAATGCCAATTACAATTACGGATCGCGACGTAACACTATTGGGTCTGTTGGCCGATGGTTCGTTAGTTGGTTTTGATCTTCGTTCCACATTTGGTGCTTCTGGTGACGACTATTTCGATACCGACGCGACGATTACCGTGACGTTGACGGGTAAACCCATGCTTGGGGATGTAAATGGAGATGGTTCAGTCAATCTGTTGGATGTTGCTCCATTCGTCGATTTGGTTACCGCCGGAGGATTTTTGGCTGAAGCCGACATCAACCAGGACAAATCCGTCGACCTTCTAGACGTTAGTCCATTTGTCGATCTCTTAACGGCGCCTTAGGAGCAAGCCAGGGCCGGTTGGGTTTATTGTTGGTCTGCCATCAGCTTTGTCCGCAGAGCAATGAATTCGCGAGTATTGCGAACCCATTTTAAATCGGGGTTGTTCGAAATCTGTTCGTGCAAAGTCGCCGGATTCTCGGAAAAAACGGACTCGATGACATTGAGCGATCGTTGCAAAAAATCTTTCGATTTCGTTCGAACGCTTTCCTCTTCGAGCTGCGAAGCATTTCGGGCCAACATACCGTAGTTGGAGGCTTCGAATCTTTTTCTTTGCCCAGCGTATCCCGGTACGACATTGGTTAATTTTGAGGCATGCTTAAACTTTTGAGGCATGCTTAAACAAGTCTTCAAACGAATCGCCGGCTTAACGGGGATTTGGGATGTCGTTGCCGGTCAAATGATTCAGGCGACCATTGACGCTGCATCTTCCCAATTTTCGACTCATTTACTTCATCACTTTCTAACATAATTATAGAGAATTGACAGATTAATTTCTGGATCGACTGGGTAGTTGGAATATGACCCGATTCGTTTTTCCTTTGCTCCTGGTTTGCGGCTTATTATGCTGCTCTGTTTCTGCAGACTGGCCACAGTTTATGCACGACGCGGCTAACAGCGGTGTAGCCGACGGTGATTTAACAACGACGGGCTTGGGACTTCAACAACAAGTCCAACTTGATCAAGCTGTCTTGACTTCGCCAGCCATCGTCAACGGTCGAGCCTTTGTCGTCGACCAAATGGGAACTGCATATTGTGTGGACCTGGCTTCAGGTACCATTGAATGGAAAACGCCGCTTCCCGCAAAAAATAGCAAACAAAAAATTGGGGGAAACACGTCGTCCCCCGCCGTCATCAGCGGGCAAGTGATCTATGGAACAGGCTGTGGGCGGGTGATATCGTTAGATCATCAGAGCGGTCAAAAACTTTGGAGCTTCGATTGCGGCTGGCCCATTGTTAGCAGTGTAACTGTGCAAAACAAGAGGGTGTATGTACCGGCGGTTGACTCTTCGTTGCACTGTTTGTCAATCGAAGAAAATGGTAAACGGCTGTGGCATTGGGATCACTACGCACTCGGTCAACGATGGACGGATGCATACGATGCTGACGCAGATGGCGATCGTTTTGACGTGCCGCATTTTGGCGGTGCGCCTGTTTGCGTCGTTGGGAAAACGATCTACGCTCCGTTGGGATATGATCTTGTTTGTCTTTCTGATGAGAATCGTTTCGCGGAGGAAATCTGGCGCCGAAACCAGCCGGTTACTAAATTTGACTTTCCCGTGGGCTGTAGCTCTGATGGCAAGTACGTCTATTGTTCTTGGCCAAAAAGCGACGGAATGGGGGCAATCCTCAAACACGAGAAACAGACAGGCCAGACGCTGAGTACAGCCAAAAACCAGTGGGCAGTGCTCAATCCACCAGCGCTTGCCAGCAAAGAATGTGTGCTGGTAAATCGGCATGCGTTTGGCACGGTCAAACTTGATCTGTCCGAGCAAAAAGGAATCCGTGAATGGCAAGGTTTTGGTATTGCGACAGAAAGTGTTCATCCGGCCATTGCAGCGATTTCCGTCGCGGGAGATTTGGCGGTTACCACGACGCTTGATGGAGAGCTGCTGGTCTTCGAACATAAAACGAAAGCGTCCGTCGAAGAATTTACCGCCAGGAAACCCCAGTTTCGATTTGAACTTACGAGTAAATCCATGATTACCTCGGCGCCGGCCATCGATGAGGGGCGTATTGTATTTGGTGCCGACGATGGATGTCTCTACGTGCTCGGACCGGGTGGCGAACGAAAACCAAGAGGCGTTTCGCTGACCAAGGGGCGAGAATTGCCACCACACGACGCAAAACGCGAATGGACAAGTGCCTTTGGCGGCGGAAAAAATCAGAGCAACGTCGCGGACAAAACCGTCCGGCCACCGTTTGAGCTAAGTTGGGCATTGAAGAGCTTTAGCTTGCAAAAACATCCGGCGGTAACGAGCCATCGTGAACTCATCTACAGTTCGTTTTCAGGGTTGGTCGTATGCAGAGACCAACAAACGGGCAAGATTCATTGGCGACGGAAACTGCCAGGACAGGCGTGGAGTAGAGCCACGCTCTCCTGTGGCGATGGCAAGGTTTTCGTACCGCGCGTAAGTAGTCCGCGCTACGCGATGATCGTTGATCAGCCAGACGCCTTGTATTGTCTGGATCAACGAACTGGCAACTTGCTTTGGAGCCAACCAATAGGGCGGGGCGATTGGCTGCGGGCGTCTCCGGTTTACCTTGAAGATGAAGTTGGTCGTGGTTTTGTTGCGTATGGCAGTAAATTCGAAACTCCCAGAGCTGCCAAGTTTTTAGCTGGACCGGCCACTAAATGGCGCGTCAATAAAGACAGGCTGTCCCAGAATGGCCGAGCGTGGGCCAACCCTGATTTCGATGACTCCGATTGGACAGAGTCACGGATTGCCAACGATGGTAACGTGTTTGCGTGGCAAGAGAAATTCGCAAAAGAATCGAATGAATCTACGTATTATCTGCGGACGGAGTTTGAATTGCCGCGACGGCCTGGCTCCAACAAGCAATTGGCTGCACTCCTCGGTCCAGCGGACGAAGTCATCATCTATATTGACGGTCGCGTTGCCTATAAATCAGAAAACTGGGATTCGGAAAAAACTGAGGTCGCTGAAAAATACACCGGAGTCGCTGCCGAATTGAAGCCGTTAGATTTTGCCTTGGATTCGAGCACTTCCCCTGCAGTACACAAACTCGCTATCGGGATCCGTCGTGCGAAAGTAAAAAGTAATGTATCTTCCAGTACCAGTGTGTTTCCACCTCGACTCATTGTTTATGACACGCGACAAGTCATTGGCCCAACCGTAGTGGCATGGCATGCCGATACCGGCAAGGAAGTTTGGCATCACACCTTTGCATCTAACGGCAACTACATTGAAGGCCCTGCGGGCTGTACAGACGGAGAGTTGTTCTACTTTACAGGCGGCGGTGCAGGTAGCGAAGGTAAAGGCATGACCGCTGCGTTCAAACCGGCAAATGGAAAAGTTGTCTGGTCGACGGATAAAGCTTTCTCGAGTCGTACGGGCACGCCAGCCATAGCGTTCGATAAGCTGCTATTGTCAGGCGCCGTTACACGTCCGCTTGCAGCTTTGGAACTAAGAAACGGTCAAGTTGTATGGGAGAACGATACCGTTACCGAATTGACGATGGTGCATGCTCCCTCTGTGATCGGCGACATATTCACTGTTAATACCAAGTACGTCGGTGGTGCCAAATGTTGGAATGTAGCCACCGGCGAACCTTGCGAAGTCGACGGCGTTCAGAAGGATGTTGGGGGGGCTGGACATACATGTGGCACAATCGTAATGCTCTCTTCCGGGTACGCCATTGCCGCTACGAATAAGGGGATTTACGTTACCGATGTGACGACCGGAAAGACAGTGCACAAGACGCCTGGATTCGCTTCTCAAACATGCCCACATCCCATTTTTGCTGGCCGGCATATGTTTTATTCGCCGCAAAATAGTGGCATGATGTTTCGTTTTGCTCCACGTGATTTAACACGGGATTAGCTATGGAGCCAAATCCAAGGATGCGTGGTTACCGTCGATATTTTGGGGCATTTTTTTCTGGCCGTTGTTATCACCCGCTATTGAATTGCATTTTATGCTCCGTCTCTGCAGATTCTCATCGGCAAAAACTATCGTGATCGCTTCAAAACTTTTTTGTCGGTCTTGCTCTCGCTCGTCGGTTCGCGCGATGCATTGTTTACGAATTAATAAGACGTTTTTTTGTGCCAACGCGTTCTGTTGGATGATTCTTGTTCTTTGCTCAACACCGCTATCCGCCGATTGGCCTGATTATCGAGGGAATTGCCAAAGAACTGGGTATCGAGAGCAAGAATTACGTTCACAACATTGGAAGCCGTATTGGCAATTCGAAGGCTTGAGTCCTCCGCAACCGGCATGGCCGGCACCGGCCCCTGGAAGTCTATGGCAGAACCTCGATCACATTGAAGCACGGGTGACCGAGGACCAAGCTGACGTCCCGCTTATCGTGCAAGACATCAAGGGAAACTCTCATGTTTTGATCACGTCGTCCGCAAATGACTGTCTCGTAGCTATCGATCCATTGACTGGAGAAATGGAGTGGCAGTACGTCACACGCGCGCCGGTTCGTTATGCGCCGTCAGTTGAAGATGGTGTGGCTTACCTAGGTGCTGACGATGGCATCGTTCGAGCGATTGACATCGCGACAGGAATGGAAAAATGGCAATCTCGTATTGGCCCGGAGATGCCTTGGATCGTGGGCAACGATCGCTTGGTCAGTTCGCATCCGATTCGATCCTCAGTACTCATTCAAAATGGTTGTGTCTACGCAACGGCAGGCTTGTTCCCCAGCCAAGGAGTTTATGCGGTGTCGCTTGACGCGAAAACGGGCGATGTCGTTTGGCGCAGGAAAATTCGTCAATCACCTCAAGGTTATCTGCTTGCCGACCAACACAAGATATTTGTTCCGACCGGAAGGACGCAACCATTTGCCATCAAAAAGACCAACGGTAGTTTCATGTTCGACATGCCCTCTCCTGGCGGTAGTTTCTGCATGTTAACACCCGAGGCATTTTTTGCCGGCCCCGGAAACGACTCCACCATTCAAGCCAAACCACAGGCCGCCGGTGCCAAAATGCTTTCGTTTAAAGGAAAACAGGTCGTGGCTGGTGCTGGAAGCATTTGGACAGCCAATGGTGCGAAACTAGTCGGCCATAGTATCGAAGCGGTTGTCAAGAAAACAGAATCACCGATCTGGTCTGTCGACTGCAAGCTCGACCAGTCCCTGATCGCTTCGGGCCAACGAGAAAACTTGACTTTGTTCGTTGCTGGTGGTTCAACCATCAAACTGTTCCACGCATTGACAGGAAAACAAAAGGGCCAGATGTCATTGAACAACTCGGCGGAAAGGATCAAGTATCTGGCGGTAAGTCGTTTGCCCGACAAATCGCAAGAATTACTCGTCGCGACCACCGTTTCTGGCAACGTCTACGCGTGGCAAGGCACCTCAGAGCGCGCGCCAGAAACTTGGCCCAAACGAAAAGAACAAGCCCAAATCAAACCGTTGGCAACCCAATCGGACAGCAGGCGGGTTGACGCAGTTAAACGCCATTTGAAATCGCCTCGTGGTTTGGCCTTGGTGTTGGAAGATAAACATGGTGGCTTGGTGGATGCCTTGCTGAGCAAAACGGAGTTGCGAGTTGTTTCATTGATCGCCGAACCAAAGCATGTAGAAAAATTACGACTCGAATTTCAACGACGCGGTTCATATGGTCATCGAGTCACGATTTGGCAACTTGACGAAACGAGTTCATTGCCGTTCTCCAAAGGAATTTTCAACGTCGTTTTGGAGAAAGACTCAACTTTTCTTGCGACGTCAGACTTATTGGATTTGGCGGCGCCGGAATCAGGGTTTATCTGGCGCAACAACATAGATACTCCCCAGCCCAAGCCAAAGCTGGCCGGTTCCGGGGTTTGGCGTCACCAATACGCGAGTCCTGCCAACGGAGCCGATAGCCAGGACGACATCGTCGGAAATGCGTCGGCGTTTCGTTTGCTTTGGTTCGGCGGAGTTGGTCCCAGCCGTATGCCGGATCGACACTTGCGAGGGCCGGCTCCTTTATCCGCTGGTGGCTCGGCGGTAATGCAGGGCGATGGAATGCTTATTGGAATCGACCCGGCCAATGGAACGGAAAGATGGCAACTGGATTTGCCAGAGTATGCGATGCGCTATGTGACACCGTTTGACGCGGGTTACGTTTGCCTGACCGAAAATGGAAGCCGACTTTTTGTCGGGGCCAATAAAGAACTTTGGCAAGTCGACGCCTATACGGGAAAAGTCTTGAGCAGAACTCTTGCCAAACCCACCGGGTCGAGTTGGGGCTACGTGGCCGAGCAAGGCGATTGCATCTATGCGTCTTTGATGAAACCATCCGCGCCGCGAACTGCCAAAGACAAAAAGACTCGATACACGTACGTGAACTCTGACTACCGGTCCGAACGGCCATTAGTGACCAGTCGCCGATTCGACAAGTTGAAACTTGATGGAACCAAGATCTGGTCATACTCGCCTCGCGGCGTCATCTTGAACGGCACGATCGCATTGGGAAAAAATCAAATTGTCTTTGTTGAGTCGCGATCCCAGGCCTGTGTGGATCACCAAACCGATCGCATTCCAATGTCGGCATTGATGGAAAACGCGCACCTGGTCAGCCTCGATCCCACAAACGGCAAAGTCGTTTGGCAAAGACCACTGGAATGGGCTGATGCTCGCAATATGCTCTATGCACAGCTGGCGGATGGAAAAGTAATTCTTACTTCATCTAGAAGCGTAGATGGTAAGGCGAATTATGTGATCCGAGTCCTAGATGCCGATAACGGTTCCTTGGCGTGGGAGGGAAAACACCGACATATCCGACAAGGGCTTTTTCATGGTGAACAGGTTCATCACCCCGTCGTTTTGAATTGCCCTGACGGCAAAGTTGTTCTGGTTGCCGAGCCCTACCTGTATGACTTGGCAACTGGTGAGCGGATGGTGCCTGCGGATGCATCTGTTGACTGGGCGTTGCGCCGACCGGGCCATAGTTGTGGAACGCTTTCTGGCGCTGGGCATTGCCTTTTCTTTCGAGCGGGTAATCCGACCGTTTTGAATCTATCTACCAATTCATTTACGCCACTTTCTCCAACTCGCGCCGGTTGTTGGATTAATATGATTCCGGCTGGTGGAAGACTATTGATCCCAGAAGGCAGTGCGAGCTGCGTATGCAATTACTCACTTCAAACTTCAATGGCATTTGCGCCAGTTGGTACTGAAGTTGCGAATGCTGCGATTCCGGTTTTGCCCGATGTCTTGCCCGAGTTGGAATTAGCCGTCAAACCACTGTATGGCTGGAATTTTGAAACAGTATCTCGTCAACAGCATGCTGTTAAACCGAGTGTCGGAAATGTTGGCCTGCAATCGCTGGAACCACTTGAGTTTTCGGCTCAGGGATTAAAGCTCAATGGTACCCAGTGGTTAGCAAATAGTATTGAACATGCGAGTTTGCCGACAATGCCGGAGACGATTTCGTTGGAAGCGTGGGTTCAAGTGGACGAGAGCCCGCAGTGGAGCGGGTTAATCGGCGCTGTACAAGACAACGGTAATTACGAACGGGGTTGCATGTTGGGAATTCACAATGGGAGATTTTTCTTTTCATTGGCTTCGGAAGACAAAAGGTCTTTGACGTATCTCGAATCACCAACACTGTTTAGAAAAGGCCAGATGATCCATGTAGTCGGCACTTATGACGGTCGCCTGATGCGATTGTATATCGACGGGGAGCAGGTAGCCGAAAGCGACCAGCAAAAAGGCCCACTGCTGATCGACACCAACAGTTGGTTGTCGGTGGGAGCGTACAAGGATAGCAATGAGTTGTATCCATTTACCGGAATAATGAAATCGGCTTTTGTTTACCAAGGCGTATTGTCTGCTGAGTCAATCAAGAGGTAAAACGGGGACAGGTCCAGTTGATTCTTTCGAGGCCGTACTTTTTGGCCGTTGCGCTAACTCAGTCCGGACTGCCATAAGGCGTTCCTCGGTTTGAGCTATTTCGAAATGCAGCTGTTCTTTTTCGCTGGCGGTTTGTTCACGAAGCTGACCCAATCGCTAGGTCTGCGGATCGGCCACTTACTTCTTGACATGAGCACATGTTACCGAAATCCCCGTCTCGTCAATAATTGGACCTGTCCCCGTTTCATCCCGTTTCATCCCCGGCAAAAAAAAATGTTAAATTGGGAATTGTTTGGAAATAACATGTTGATATATCGAGATTGTCCGATATGATAAAGATGAAAGGAAATTGAAACAATGAATAAGCCCAGACAATCGAAACAGCTCGACTTGGGATCGTTGACAGCTGCGGCGGAGTGCTTGAAAGCATTGGCTCACCCACATCGTTTGCAGATTGTGCAGCTTTTGCTCTCGGGGCAGCAGCTTTCGGTCAATGAGATTGCAGAGCATTGCGAATTGAACCAACCGACGACTTCCGATCACCTTCGTTTAATGCAACGCTGCGGCTTTTTGCGAAGCCAGAGAAATGGTCGCACCGTTTATTACTCGGTTGCCGAACCACACTTGGCTGAGATTATGTCGTGCATTCAGAATCGTTTCGGGTAGTCCTTTTATTTTCTTAAAATATCGAATATTCGAGATATTTAACTATTTCGACGTTCTAGTGGAGAAAACATTATGTTGCTCAAGTATTTTTACGACAAACCGTTGGCGCATGCTTCTTACATGGTCGGATGCCAAAAGTCCGGAGAGGGCATACTGATCGACCCGGATCGCAATATCGAGCAATACCTCGACGCGGCCAAACGCGAAGGCATGAAAATCGTTGGTTCTGCCGAGACGCATATTCATGCGGACTATGTTTCAGGGAGTCGCGAATTGGCGGAGAAAGTCGGAGCTCGGCTGTACGTCTCTGACGAGGGGCCAGCGGACTGGAAATACACCTTCGTCCATGACTATGACCACATGATGTTAAAAAACGGCAGCGAATTTTCGGTCGGCAACATCAAGTTCAAAGTCATGCACACGCCCGGGCATACGCCGGAGAGCATTTCTTTTGTTCTGACTGACATGGGCGGAGGCGCTGACAAACCGATGGGCGTTTTTACGGGTGACTTTGTTTTCGTCGGTTCGCTGGGACGCCCCGACTTGTTGGAAGAAGCGGCAGGCCAAGCGGGGACGGCTGAGCCGGGCGCACGGGATCTTTTTCGATCGGTGCAGCGTTTCAAGGAACTGCCTGACTACCTTCAAATCTGGCCATCGCACGGCGCAGGAAGCGCTTGCGGAAAGGGGCTCGGAGCGATCCCGTCGAGCACGCTTGGCTACGAGAAGATGTTCAACGATGGATTTCAGTTCGAATCCGAAGACGAGTTTGTGCGTTACATCCTGACCGACCAGCCTGAGGCGCCGCCGTACTTTGCCATCATGAAACACGTCAATAAGCATGGCCCAAAAGTCCTTGCTGATGAAGCCTTGCCGCCCAAACTGAACCCGCAGGACCTTGCCACAACGAATCAAGCGCACATGGTTGTCGATCTTGCTCATCCCAAAAACTTTGGTAAGCAGCACGTCCCCGGCACAATCAATATCTTCACCGGGGCAATCGCTCGTGACGCCGGTTGGTTTGTTGACTACGACAAGCCTCTTTACCTGATTGTCGGAAAAGGAATGCTTGCCCAGAGCATGCGGACGTTTCGCGAGATGGGAATCGACAACATCGCGGGTTACTTCGATGCCGACGAAGTGGTCAGTGCAGGCCTCGCTACGGAGTCGTTTCAATCCAAGTCTCCCAAGCAGTTGGCGGAAAAAATTGAGAATGGTGACGTCTATTTGGTCGATGTCCGTAAGCAGGCGGAGTGGGAAGAGTCTCGAATACCGCAGGCGACCTACTCGTTCCTTGGCAACCTCCTGAAAGATGTTGGATCTTTGGACGCCGAAAAACCAATTGTCTTTCAATGCAGATCGGGTGGGCGATCTGCCGCAGCTTGTGGGATTGCCCAAGCCAAAGGAATCAAAAACGTGATCAACCTCGAAGGTGGAATCACTCGCTGGGAAAGCGAAGGTTTTCCCGTTGTCGCGAACGATCCGCAAACCGTCGGCTAGTGGTTCTCGTAATTTTTCACAGATCGAGCTCAATTTATTTAGGTGCAAAATGGAATTCTTCATGCAACCGTGGCCGTGGTGGTTTTCGGGAGTACTCATCGGGTTGACGGTACCAATGGTGTACTTTCTGACCGGACAAGGTTTTGGAATCTCGACCAGTTTTCAACAGATCGGCGCGATGTGTTCGCCTAACTCAAAGCTGGCCTATCTTCGGGACTTCAACCAACGCAAGGGTATGTGGACGCTGATGTTCGCCATCGGAATCGCGATTGGCGGCTTCATCGCGAATCACCTGTTGTCTGCCGATCCCGTTGAGTTCTTGCCGGAGTCGTTCATGAATGTCGGTGGAGCCATTCGTCTGCTCGTGGGCGGAGTTCTGATTGGGTTTGGCACTCGCTACGCCGGAGGCTGTACCTCTGGGCATGCAATCACGGGGATTTCTAATCTTAACTGGCCGAGTTTGGTCGCAACGATCTTCTTTTTCGTCGGTGGCTTGGCGGTGACTTGGGGCCTCGGAAGCGTGATTTTTTAGGAAATGATGGTTATGGCAACAACAACTGAAAATGAAATCCAACGGTCGGACACGAAAGACGATCTGGCGAAATCGGTCGAAGGCGTTTCGTCACTGACACTGGTGATGGCCCTGCTGATGGGCACGTACTTCGGCATCGTGCTTACCAAGTCGGAAGTCGTTCGTTGGCAACGAGTCCACGACATGTTTCTCTTCAACGAAGCCCATATGTATCTGATCATTGGAGTCGGCGTGGCTGTTGCGATGGTCTCGATGTTGATGATCAAGGCAGCTCAAGCGAAATCAATCGAAGGCAAGCCAATCGTGTACAAGCCGAAGCCTTTTCATAAAGGCGTCATCATTGGAGGAACGATTTTCGGTGCCGGATGGGCGATTGCTGGGGCTTGTCCCGGGCCGATCTATGCACAGGTTGGTGCGGGGGCATGGATGGGATTGATCACCCTCGCCGGAGCCATGATCGGAATGTTTCTGTATGCGGCACTCAAACCCAAACTTCCACACTAGGAGTAATTCATGTGCGGCGTATTCAGTCGATCACGTAAACCGATTCAAAATACTGGAGATGAAAAAGGTCCAATCATGAGTATTGACAACGATTTTTCTGACACGATGGTTCGGCTGCCTCGGCTCAACGAAGAGGCCCCTGACTTCCACGCGCCAACAACGCACGGGGAAAAGCGGTTGAGCGACTATAGCGGCCGTTGGCTGATTCTGTTTTCGCATCCGGCCGACTTTACCCCGGTTTGCACAACCGAGTTTATTGCTTTCGCCGAAGCCTGGCCGCAATTTCAGGAACTCAAATGCGAGTTGCTTGGCCTATCCATCGACAGCACATTCTCACATGTCGCTTGGGCTCGAAACATCAAAGAGAAGTTTGGCGTTGCGATTCCGTTTCCGATCATTGACGACCTTTCGATGGAAGTAGCTTCGGCGTACGGGATGATCATGCCAGGAGCGAGTGATACGTCTGCAGTTCGCACAACGTTCTTGATTGACCCCGAGGGAATTCTTCGAGCGATGCTGTACTATCCGATGAGTTGTGGTCGTAGCATTAAAGAGATCCTTCGCTTGCTCAAAGCCTTGCAGACATCTGATGAACACAAAATCGTAACCCCGGCAGAGTGGCAGCCGGGAGATGACGTCATCGTTTCGCCGCCGCAAACCGCCAGTGAGGCGGAAGAGCGAGCCAACGACAGCCAGTACGAATGCAAGGATTGGTACTTCTGCACCCGGGCGCTACACGATCAATAAACGGGATTAATCAGCGAGCAAAGAATGCTAACCGTTATCATTGGTGCGATTATCGTGGGACTGATCCTTGGGCTGCTTGGCTCGGGCGGTTCAGCCATCATGGTACCCATCCTTGTCTACCTTGTGGGACACGATGCGAAGATTTCCATCGCGGAGTCGATGGCGATCGTCGGCGCCATTTCGTTGACAGGTGCCATCCCCTACGCCAGAAACAAGTTGATCGACTGGCACAGCGCCGTCTTGTTTGGCGTTCCAGCGATGGCAGGGACTTTTCTTGGAGCATGGCTTGGCGGGCTCTCATCCGATGCGGTTCAGCTAACGGTCTTTGGGGCGGTGTTGTTGCTATCTGCTGGCTTGATGATTCGCAAAGCGTTCGGCAAAAAGCAAACGGTTGAAGAGACTGAATCAGATAAGCGCCCTCCCGTCACTTTGCTGCGAGGGTTGTTGATCGTCCTTGAAGGCGTTGCCGTCGGTGCCTTGACAGGATTCGTCGGCGTGGGGGGCGGATTTCTTATTGTCCCGGCCCTTTTCATCCTGGGTAAATTGCCGATGCGAACGGCGATTGCAACGAGCCTTGTTATCATCGTCATGAAATCGTTGGTTGGCTTTTTCAAATACCAGCAGTTTCTCACATCGCACGACCTCTCCGTCGATTGGGCAACCATTGCAATATTTATCGGCATCGGTGTTGGCGGATGCTTCGTAGGCCAACAGCTCAACTCACGTTTGAATCAGCGAGCACTCAAACAAGCCTTTGCGATCTTTTTGGTTTTCATGGGCTGCTTTGTGATGATCCGGGAAGGGAGCGCGTTGCTAAGTCCAAAGGAGATTCAATCGAGTTCGAAAGCTTCAGCCTTAAACATGCCCGAGCAGATCAACCCCATTGAGGAACAAAATGAATGCGCCGAAACCACAGACGATCGAAAAATGTCTTCTTTGAACGCATGGGCGTTTCTGTTGAAGACGCTTTTGCCACCGGGGCCGACTTCGTTGACGAACAGATTTCCAAAGCCAGCGATTCGGGTGTTGAAGTCGAGCCTCGGCTGTCGGGTTTGTTGGGGCTGTTGGTACGGCTGACCGAGCCAGAAAACCTGCAGGCCTTGCAAACGCTGATCGAGCGGCTGCCTCGGCTTGCTGGATTGGCAAGGCTCGCCGATGAAGTGCCAAATCTTGTCGCGGCATTCGGCGATGTCTTCGACGATTTCCAACAACGGTGCGAGTCGGAAGGCATCCATCTTGAGTGTAGTTTGATCAACGGACTGCACGCCGTCCTCTGGCTTGGTTGCCAGATCGACAAACAGGATCTTTCCAGACTCGGAGAACTCCTGAGGTCGGACATTCTCAGTCACGATTCGATTGTTGCGGTTGCGAACGCAGCCAACGCCCTCTCGGCGGCCCAGAAAAGTTCATCGCGTTCAGCCGAAAAGCCTCGCATTGGATTGTTGGGGATGCTGAGTGCGATGCGGAACCCAGAAGTTCAAAAGGCGGTCGCGTTCGCGGCGAAATTTGGAGAGGAGTTCGGTCGAAACATGGATTCCAAATAGCCCATCCTATTGGGGCTTGTTGAAGAAGTGGGGCGAGACAAGGGGCTGGAAGAACTGAACTGGATCTTCGACCATGGTGAAACGATATCCGAAGCCACGATGGAGCGTGTCGCGCGACTTGGGGGCGGTATCAGTTATCAGAATCGAATTGCGTTTCAGACCACAGCTTACCGTGATCGTTATGGTGAGGACGCGCTTCGCGAGGTAATGCCCGTCAAAAAAATGATGGCATCCGGCGTGCCATTAGCGGCTGGGACGGACGCGACGCGCGTTTCCTCTTATAACCCATGGCTGGCAATTCATTGGGCAGTGTCTGGCAAAGGACGCGGCGGCGATGAGATTTGGTCGGCCGAGAATCGGTTGGATCGTCATGATGCACTGCAGCATTGGACGTCGGCAGGCGCATGGTTCAGCCGTGAGGAAGGTAAGAAAGGCCAAATCAAGGTAGGCCAACTAGCCGATCTTGCTGTGCTTGATCGCGACTATTTCAGTGTGCCCGAAGATGAAATCACGGGAATCGAAGCTGACCTAACTCTGACCGGCGGACAAATCGTTCACGCCAAGTCCGCCTTCGCATCCCACGCGCCCGAGCCGTTGCCCGAGCTACCGGATTGGTCGCCCGTACCGATTTTTGGAGCACCTGGAGCATCGGCCGAATCAATCAGCGTTTAAGTGTCCCATCGTGTGCATAAAAGAACGGAACGAAAGCATTGTAAAGTTTTGAATTTCCGAGAAACAATTGAAAGGCATTCGCGAAACATCAGTCATGTCAATGTGAATAACACACTCGGACATGCGATCGACGCCTAACCACTTTAAATCAATAAAACCAAACCTAACTAGGAGTATTGAAGCATGACCGAGAACCCAAAAAACCGCGTTGAGAAATGGCTGGACGAACTTGGCAAACCAGCATTACCTGTACCTGGATTCGAGATCGAACCAGGTCGTACGGCAGTCGTTATTACCGATCCGCAAAACGACTTCCTTCATCCCGACGGTGTTGCTTGGGGAGCTTGCGGCGAAAGTGCGACCGAAAACAATACCGTCGCCAACCTCAAATCGCTAATGGAGACTGCGGTCGATACAGGAATGCAGTTGGTGATTAGCCCGCATTACTATTATCCGACGGACCACGGCTGGAAATTCGAAGGCACGTTGGAAAAACTGATGCACGACATCCATATGTTCGACCGCAAAGGCGCACTGAGCCTTGAGGGCTTCGAGGGAAGTGGCGCCGATTGGTTAGCAGAGTTTAAACCTTCGATCAACCATGAAAAGACCATTGTCTGCAATCCACATAAGGTCTACGGTCCAGAAAACAATGATTTGATTCTGCAGTTGCAAAAGCAAAAGATCGAAAAGGTGATCCTAGCAGGAATGTCGGCAAACCTTTGCGTCGAATCCCACTTACGCGAGCTCCTTGAACGAGGGTTTGAAGTGGTCGTTGTCGCCGATGCGACGGCCGCCGCAAAGCTACCTGGGCTCGATGGAATGCTGGCTGCCTTGATAAACTACACGATGCTGGCAAGTGATGTGTGGACCACGCGTACGGCCGTCGAGAAAATCAACGCTTTGGCAGCAGGGCTAACACTCTCAACCTAGCAAGACCGACCGACAAGGAGGCTTGCCGATTTTACGGCAGCTCCGCCTACTTTCTGACCACGAGTAACATGTTCAGTTTGACTCCACAAAACGACCTCCACGATACAATCGTGTGCCTCAATTAGCGTTTTCTTCGAATGACAACGACTTTTTCGAATGCGATGCAGGTAAGTTTGCAAAGAATGCGGCGTACTGAGTGAAAGAAACGCGATTCGCCTCAAAAATAGAAAGCCTTAAACCATTGTGGTTTAAGGCTTTGTAGTGGGCGGTATTGGACTTGAACCAACGACCTCCACGATTTCAACATATGCGGTCGATCACAAAAACACGGAGTTTTCCAAGGTGAAACCGAATTGTAGCTTTCTCCTGAATGTCTGCAATTCACTGATATCGACTCGTTTGTCAAAGCAAACTCTGCAATAACTTTGCAGATCGGAGTTGTTGGTCAAGTGACCGCGCTAGAATAAGATCGCCATGAAAAGTAGCAGAAAGTAACAAACTGCCGATGCTCTTCCTCGTTGTTCTGCGCTACCAAGGTCAACAATCCGCTTCAACAGCAATCACGTAATCCCAACTGCCACTGCGTCAAATTTTTCAACGCCGTCGTCCCTAATTCATGAGTCTTGTCGGATGTTCTACGCCGACTGACAGTATTTCTTGGCGTGATACCAGCCCCAGAATTTGACCTGCATCTTGGCGTTTCAGATTGGTCAGCCAATCTTTTTTGGCGCACTATCCGGCTCTTTTTCGTGTATCTGTTTGAACGCCCATTGGTCCAGCAGTTTTATTGGACCTTCACAAAAAGAACTATGGAGCATCATCAGATGTATCGAAGATCCAAAAACCGCAAAGCTTTCAATTTTGAACGACTAGAAGAACGACATTTGTTCGCAGCTCTTATCGGTGGTTTGCCCCATCCTGGCACGACTGCTCCTCTTGACGGTGCGGCTCCGACGCAGCAAATCCAGCAGCTAAAACAGCCGATAGATCAAGTTTTTGAGGCCTCCGAACCTGTACTCAAAAATGGAACACTAACGATCAATGCAGTCGCAGGGGTGGATTCGTATTTGCTGCGAACGGAAGGCCAAATCTTGATCTTAGAAACCGTCAACGATCACGTACCGAAGGAGTTCAGGTATCTGCGGAATCAAGTTCAAAGAGTCTCGTTTAACGGTAGCAGTTTAGGCGACCATTTCATTAATCAAACAGACATTCCTTCCAACATTTATGGAAATGGAGGTGACGACACCTTAATTGGTGGATCTGCTGTCGATCGAATTGTCGGCGGTCAAGGGGACGACATAATTTACGGTAAGGCCGGCAGTGATTACCTGTACGGTGACTGGTTTGGTTTCGCCGCCATGGTCGGCACTGGCGCAGACACCATCTATGGTGGTGATCATGACGACACCATCTTTGGTGGCGGCGGGAGCAACACAATGTACGGTGAGTCGGGCTATGACACCATCACTGGCAGCGACGGCAATGACACGATATATGGCGGCATCGAGGATGACGTGTTGGTCGGCAAAGGTGGCAACGATGAAATCTACGGCGAGGCTGGTGTTGACGAACTAAGAGGCGGAACAGGCGACGATATACTCGACGGGGGAGCAGGCGACGACACCCTGGAAGGTGGGTTTGGAAACGACACCTACGTCTTTAACGTAGATCATTCGCAAGGCCTCGATACCGTCAAAGAGAAGCGAACTTATTTCGCGTTCCACGACCGTGACACACTGGAATTCAAAGCCGAAGTGATGGGTGTGCAAATTGACCTATCCACGAACGGTAATCAACAAGTCAATGAAAATCTAAGCCTGCTACTTGAAAACCCCAATGCGATCGAAAACGTAATTGGGACGAACGCCAGGGATGTGATCTTTGGAAACAAATATGGAAACGTTCTGGAAGGCCGTGGCGGCAATGACGATTTGATCGGGCTTGGCGGACAAGATCGATATGTCCTTAATGCCGATGAAGCTTTGGGGAATGACGCAATCACTGATTGGCATGGCGATAACAATGTTCTGGATTTTTCTTCTACGCAGGAATCAGTTGTCCAAATCGACTTGCGAAAACAGGTCCAGCAAGTCAACGAAAATCTTTCGTTCAGATTGCTCAGCGGAATAACTGACGTCATTGGCGGGCAAGCCGACGATGTCTTGACCGGAAACGAATTTGACAACCATCTGATGGGCGGAAAAGGTAATGACATACTCATTGGTCGGGTCGGCGAGGACAAATTGGAAGGTCAGGCAGGTGACGACATTCTCAAAGGTGGCGAGGGCTATGATCGCTACCTCTTTGTCGGTAGCCAACTTGGAAGCGACGTAATCGAAGACTCATCAAAACAAAACCGACTCGATTTTTCCTCATTCAATGGCGCAGTTTCAGTTGATCTAAGCAACAATGATCATCAGATAGTGAATCGTAACAACCTTAACCTGAGAATCAGACCAGGGTCCCAAGTCACGGATGTATCTGGATCTCGATACTCGGACATTATAATTGGCAATGAACTCGACAACACCCTGGTGGGAAATTCGGGGGGCGACTTCATCTTTGGAAGAGAAGGAAATGACCGGCTGCTTGGTGGAGCTGGAAACGACTGGCTTTTAGGTGAAGGAGGAAATGACGGGTTGTATGGTGGCAGCGAACAAGAGACAGATTTATTGATTGGTGGTGGCGACGAAGATCGTTTGTTAACCATGAAAAATGACCTTTTGCTGGATTTGTCCAGAAATGACGCGGAGATTCGCTTCACGAATGACTCGTCAACGTGGACCGAACGCGAAGTAGAACAGGTCGATTTAGCTTTTGAACAGATGCAAGATGCCGCTGGCTCTGTCGCGATTCTCAAGGATCGTTGGACCCAGGATCCGTTACAGTTCGTGAAGGTTAAATGGAATGGCGAATGGGGAGGCAGAAACTCAACCTCTTGGTGGCTTTGGAACAAGAATCGAAAGATACAAATGGTTGATTGGAACGAGTTGGATCCGGACGAAAGTTCATATGCCAAATCGACTGTGATTCATGAAATCGCGCACAATTGGGACGATAATCGAGGTGAGAAAAACCCATATTGGAATGTTTGGGAACAGCTCAATGAGCGATCCCAATCCCTCAATGACTTTGCCAGGGAATACGGCACGAAAAACGTCCAAGAGGATTGGGCGACAACCTGGGAACATTACTTCAACCCCACGATGGAAGACCGATCAGATCTTTTTAAATCCAAGCTTGATATAGTCGATAGGTTTTTCGACAACTTCAAGTTTCTCTACAGTGATTTTGTTTAGTAGTGGTTTTGGATCACAAGAACAATTTTTCTACACGGCAAGAAAAGTCTTAGACCAAATGGTTTAAGACTTTGTCTTTTGGCTCGAAAATCGAAGGCACTGCTAACAAATTGCCCGTTTTCCTCTCCACCCAGGAGGGCTTAATCGGCCCTTGGTTAACATCAAAAAAGCACTTTCGCTTTTTTGGCGCACCCTCGACGCCTTTTACGAGGTGCAATGTGAAGCCCATAAATAAGACACGTCTTTGGAGACTCAAAATGAAGAGAATCGCCTTTTATGCACTACTCTGCTCTACGTTTCTCGCGGGCTATGTAGTCACGCCCAGCTATGCTGAATTGAATGCTGCGGGGAAAATCTTCCTCACCCCTTTTGCTGCTAATTCAATCAAAATTCGATCGGTGACCGGTCATTATCACACTGTCTTCAAAGGAGGAAATGTAGTCCCGGTGAGGATTCCGTCTGGGCGTCTGGTCTGGAATGATGGAATGGACTTGGGCCAACCGATTTCAAATCGAGTGAACTTCATCCGAGCTGTCTATCCAGCGAACTCGGACCGCGTCGTTGTTTTCCTTTTTGAGGAACGGCCTGATTCGCCACAGGTAACTGCCCCGCCGACACCAAATCTAATTGCTCCCAATCCGGTTGTTTACGGCCCGGCAAAGACAGTTCGGATCGACATCAAACAGGCATGGACGCGTAGCTTTCGCGTAACCATTCAAACGGTTATCGGCAGCATCAATGTCAATCCTGGGCAGACGAGAGAATTTCCTGTGCAATGGGGGATGGTTCCGTTTTTTGACGGAAACTACCGTAATGTTACCGTCCCTGTCGGTGCGAACTGGGTAGTCGTTGAACGGGATTATCAAGGCAACATCTATTGGTCGTTCTTCCGCCGTTAGAAAGAAATGCCCGACTGTCCCTGTGGTTTTCGCGGGGATGACTATCTAAAGTTGGAAAAATTCGATGCAGTGACGGCAACGCTGTATCATTAATTAATGCACGGTAAACCGACGCTTGCCGTTTCTAACAATGAGTGCCCCTGCAATGAGTTTCAATTCTCCTGACGACACGAAGTCAATCAGCCTCTGGATCGATCAGTTGAAAGAGGGAAATAGCGTTGCAGGTCAGAAACTCTGGAGCCGCTACGTACAAAGACTAGCGCGACTGGCCTGTGCGAAACTCGGCAACTTCGGCAGAACGGTTGAGAACGAAGAGGACATTGCATTGTCCGTTTTTCACGCCTTGCTTCGCGGGACGGAAAACGGCCGCTTTCCAAAACTCGATGACCGCAACGACCTATGGCAGATCCTCTCTATGCTGACGGAGAAGAAAGCAATCGACTCCATTCGACGGATGCGTGCTCAGAAACGCGGAGGTGGCGAAGTTGCCCGAAGCGAAGCCTTGCTACTCGTTGATGGTGAACCGACGCCCGATATGGCAGCTCAGTACAAAGACACTTTGACCACTTTGATGCATGAAATCTCCGATGAGAATGACAAGCTGATCGTTGCGGGCAAACTGGAAGGTAAGACAATTGGCGAGCTGTCAAAACAGCTTGGTCTGGCCCGGCGCACGATAGACCGAAAGCTCCAGCTGATTCGCAGAATCTGGCGTCGACGACTTGAGCAAGCTCAGGAGAGCAATTTGTGAACGAGCCCATCAACGATTTGTCCGACTTCGACCTCGCAGATGAGGAGTTGCTTCAGCTTGACCGGGTCGCGACTCGCTACGAGAGGCAGCGTGCATCGGGCAAGCAGCCCGAGATTGCGTCGTTTGTCGACGATCTTCCGCCAAACCATCAGGTGTATCTTTTGACGGAACTTATCGGTTTGGAGAAAGAACTTGCGACGCCTGAGGAACTGACTGCTCTGAATACCCGCCTGCTAGAGATTTTTCCGAACTATCGACCGGTCATCGAGAGGGCATTCAAGTCGGAGGCAATTTGTAGCACGATTCTGCCTCAACGAGAATCTTCGGCGAGCCGCGAAATGATCGGCACTTATCGCCTTCTCGAGAGGATCGGTGTCGGTGGGATGGGCACGGTATGGCTTGCTGAACAGCGCGATCCGATTCGTCGGCGGGTGGCACTCAAGCTCGCTAATATCAATGTGCGCGGAGACAAGGTCATCGCGCGATTCGAAGCCGAGCGACAAGCTCTTGCACTGATGAACCACCCGAATATCGCCAAAGTGCTGGATGCCGGTACAACCTCGGACGGTTGGCCCTATTTCGTGATGGAGCTGATCGATGGAATTCCTATCACGGAATACTGCGACCGCAATCAGCTGACGATCAACCAACGTCTTCAGCTATTCATAACAGTCTGTCATGCGATTCAACATGCCCATCAAAAAGGGGTCGTACACCGCGACATTAAACCGACGAATATTCTTGTGACTGAGATTGACGGAGTTCCCGAACCGAAGGTCATTGACTTCGGACTGGTCAAAGCCCTGCAACCGGAAATGCGGTTGACCGACAAGACGTTGTTCAGCGGATTCGGTGTCGTGGTGGGCACGCTTCAATACATGAGCCCGGAACAACTCAACGCGACCGACATTGACATACGCGCCGATATCTATTCGCTTGGAGCATTGCTCTATAAGATGCTCACTGGCTCGCCTCCGCATGACCCGAACGCATTAAAAGATAAAGCGCAACTCACGATCCTCAAGAGCCTTCAAGACACTGAGCCGCTACCTCCCAGCCGTCGAATCGGTTCCACACAAGAAGAAACTGCGGAAATCTTACTTGATCGCCAAACTGATTTTGACACATTGAGAAGGATTCTTGCGGGGGATCTCGATTGGATCGTTCTCAGAGCCATCGCAAAGAATCGCAATCACAGGTACGGCACAGCGGATGAGTTTGCTCGCGATATCAAGAAATACCTCAATGGTGATCCAGTTTCTGCCCGGCCACCGTCGACGATCTATCGTCTTTCCAAGTTGGCAAGGAAACACGCAGCAGTCCTTTCGGTAATTGTGGCGGTGGCATTGACCATCATTCTGATTGCCGCGATCTCGGTGTTTTCTGCTTTTCGTGAGCGTGAGCTTCGTCTCGAGGCGGCCGCAAACAATTATCGGCCTTCGCTTGACCGGGCTGTTTCCTTACGAGGGGACAACGACGAAGTACTTGATGCCCTGGAAGACTGTTTGCCCAACTTGCGTGGCTGGGAATGGGATTTGGTCCGGCATGCTTCACTTGCCGTTGATGACGAGTCCGGTATTTCAAACGTAAAGTGCTTCTGCTTTGATCAGTCTGGAGTGACCGCTGCGTCAGTGCAATCTCGAACCCGTGACGATGGAACGAATGAGTTCTTCCTGGCATTGTTGGATGCGAATGACTTGAGCCAAGTATCCGTCGCGGCCATTGAGAACGAGGCACTCCAACTTAGATTTAGCCCCAGTGGAGATAACTTGTTTTTGCGGTTTGGAGACCGGATTGAAAAATGGAGTGCAAGCCCACTCGAGTGTGTAGGGCGTTTTGCCCAGGACGGCGAGGCGAGATATTTTGAGTCACTTGGCGACGATCGGATTGTTCGACTTTTCGACCGTTCCAGGTCTTTAGGAATGCGAGATGCCTGCGAACTTCAAGTACTAGACATCAAATCGGGAGGCGAAAATGGAATCTTGGAGATTGCAAAACAATTTCGGTTTTCAGGCGAAGCCTACGGAATGCTTTCGGTCTGCCAACACAAAAGCAGCATCTTCTGGGTCACGTCGAAATCACTCCGGATCATCAACCTTGAGTCTCTTGAAACTACACAAAAAATCCCGGCGAATATCTCGACGATCAGGTGCTCAGCAGTAAACCAAAACGGCACTCGTTTCGCGGTCGGGCATTTAGACGGCCGTTTGACAGTTTTTGATCTTGAAGCAGAAAACTCGAAGCAGTTTTGGCACCATCCATATCACTTGATTAACAACTTGGAGTTCTTACCCGACGGCAATTCACTGGTCGTCGCTTCTGTATACGACCGAATTCGGCTGATCGACTCAGATAGCGGATTTGTGATGAGAACGCTGCCGGTTGCGCAGCGTCATTGCCTGGTTGGACCAGATGGCGTTTCGGTATATTCATTCGGAGAACAACTAAAAATCTCGCCTTTGTGGAAACTCGGTGCGGTTTGTGGAACTCAGAGGAGTTACCAACAAAAAGAAGGGGTCACATTCTCGCCGGATTCCCAGTGGTTTGCACACGTTGGGGAGAATGGGCAGATCCAGGTTGGCAAAGTTGATTCAGGGCGCGATACGATGCGGGCCAAAACTGGAGGCAAACTCACTTGCATCCAGTTTTATGGAAATCGTTCCCTCTTTGCCGGCCGAGTCGGGCACCAAGAAAATCTTATCTTCTGGAATATTGGCCACGAACCAACAACTATCGACGCGGGCGCGAGCATTCGCAGTATGGATATTCACGAAGACTTATTGGTAACAGGTCATGATGAAGGAAAAATCAAGTTCTGGGAACTTGATTTGGTAGGGTCTGAAATGACTCCCGCCTTCGAGTTCAGTCCGGATGAAAATGCCAGATGGGCTTCGCTTGCATTTGACAATCGAGGAGCAGTTCTTGCTGTCGGCAATACAAGTGGTCAGATTGTCATCTGCGACGTCGACAGGACAAACCGGAGGGCTCGGACAAAAAAAGTATTGGATTACAACCATTCAAGCTGGGTACGCGATCTGCATTTTCACCCCGAGTCGAATCTTCTTTACTCGGTTTCATCTGATGGAACTACCGCAAGGCACTCTTCAGATTTCGAAAATAGCGAAGAGCTATTCAGAGGTCGCAACTCAATCTATGCAATTTCATTTCATCCGGACGGATCTCGATACGCGACGGGCCATGGAGATGGTGGGATCAGGATCTGGGATGCGAACAACGACAAGTTGCTGCTAAAAATTGACGATCGTTTGTTTGATTCCTGCGGTGATAACATTGGTTGGGACCACGGTCGAATCATAACGATGCATCCTTCATCTGTTCACGATATCGCGTTTAGCCCCGATGGAAAAAACCTTGTTTCCGCAGGTTATCGAGGGCGCGTTATTCGGTGGAGCTCAGAGCCGTTTCAGTACGACGAACAGCTCAGTTCAGAGCACATTGATGACTGGATTAGAAAGATGTACCTCTACTACGCGTCCGCTGAAGGAAACATTGTTCGAGATGCCGCAAACTACTATGCGGGAGAATACCACCGCCGTACAGGCCGCAAACCCACATCCGATTTCACCAAATGAGATTGCACAAGTCTCCGGCGAAAATTAGGGTGATGTTCTCAGCTCGAGCTCCACGATACCGCCGTGTACAACATCAGTGGCATTTCTCTTGTTTTTTTCAGTTGAACAACAAGTGTTCTTGCAAGAACTGCAGACTTCATTGCAGAGATAAAATGCGAATCGAGTGCAATCAAGAGGAAAGAGAGAAAACGCCTGAAAAAGAAAAAAGTCCTAAACCCTTTCGGATCAGGACTTTATCGAGTGGGCGGTATTGGACTTGAAAACCACGCTGAAACCCGAGAGTTTTGCAAAAACGGGCATCCGGTGACGCCAAAAGCGACGCTGTTAGAACACTCGGTCGACGAAACTCTTTTCATTCCCGCAGAATCTGAACAACCAAACAACTCTTTCGACTTGGCTGCGAAAAATGCGATCCCCTTCGATTAGGTTCATCGCTAGTAGATGGGATGCGATTCCACCTCATGTTCGAGAGACCATTCTTACTCTGGCAGACGTTCCATATCCGTCAATAACTAGATCGGACGACAGTGCAGACGTCTTTCCAGAGATAGTTCATCTATTGTTTGAATGTCCAAACCAAATGCGAGGCGACGCGCTAACGGCGGTTTTGTCCTTTAGCACTCAATCTTCTCTTGATCACGAGTTTAAGATTGGGCCGATACGTGCCGCGTTTTCCAACTACTGGGAAGTTGTGTTTGGGGAAGCAGTTCCAATAGGCCGACTTCGCGAGTTAACGCAACGACTTTCATCAAATGAACACAGCCATCCTCTCGAGCAACTCCAAGATTGTCAGTCAAAAAGTCATTTGCAGGACGAGTTGTATAGTCTCTTGAAGTATTTGGAGCAGGTTTCCGCTTTTGATCGAGAGGAAGATACAAGTTTCGCTCGTTTGGACTCGTCAACGGTTGAACGACGTTTGACAGGTGCTGATGAGTTATTGACACCTTGAAATCCGAGACGAGTTAATGGCACATCTCGTTCACAGGAAAAAACTCGAAAGTCCGATAATGTGTTAAGTACCAAAAATGGACCGTTTGATGAGGCGTCAGCTGAACACGAGTGACATATTTCGGTTCGGGGTGTCTGGTAATCCAATGCGGACCGCAACCTAACACGACTTTGCTATTCTAACTACTAACGGTCAATCTGCTTTGCAGCGAGTTTGCGCAGTCGATTGAGTGTGTCGTTCTTTTGGTCAGGTAAATTGGCCTTCTCAAACGATTCAGCGGCTTGATTCAACAATCCAATGGTCAAGTTTCGTTCAGGTTCGGGGTTGGCACCTAAAGTGTTTAGGCGACGGATGAACGCACCGTCCGCATATTCGGCGCCGGAAAGATAGGTTTCTGCTGCTTTCCGCGGCAAGCCCAATTCAAGATACCGCTTCCCAATCAAATGACAGATTTGCCCACCTCTTTTCAACAAACCGTGATCGTTGGGAGCAACCTGAATCGTTCGTTTCAAATCCTGTAGTACTCGCTGATGAGACTCAATCGCCAACGTCTTGTCCTTGTTTCGCCATTCGAAATTGGCTTGAATAAGAGATAGCTCAAGTTGGTCCGCTCGTAGTTGAGGATTTAATGGGTTGCTGACAATTAAGTCTCTGAAAACTTCTGCTGCACGCTCCCAATTTTCTACAGCCTTTTCCGACGTATCGAGCCTGTCATAGTTAACACCTGAAAAGATAGCGTTGACAGCCCGTTTGCGCGTGTACCAGATGCTGCCTTGGCCTTTCTCGGTGTACCAATCGGAAATTTCCTGCAGAACTTTGTCGCGTTCAACGTACCATTGAATCGCTTGATCCGAATTCGAAAGTTTCGTTAGATCGGACAAAAGCTGTTGTTCAAGCTTCCACCAATCCAGATTGAGCAAATCGTCTTTACTGAAGTTTCGAAGTCTATCTAGTAGGCCCTTGATTGAATCTGACTTGGCTGAACGTTCTGCGTCGCTTTCTCGAATTCGAAGACGCTCAGATTCTAAAGATTGAATGTTGGCTAATTGATAGTCGGGATTCCGCTCATCTTCTCCTAAAATTTGAATTGCTCGTTGAGACAGGCTAGATGAATTTGTTATTACTTCGCGAGCGTCTTGCCTGTTCAACGAGAATGAGTCAGCTTTCTGGTTCCATGCTTTTGCAGCACGAACAAGGTCCTGAGCGTCAGGTTCCTTTTTGACAACCAAAATCCGGTCGGCGATTTCCTGATTCAGCGCCGTCACTTCCAGCGATCGACTTCTCATTCCGTTTTCAAGTGTGAACTCTCCTATCTCCAGCAACTCATTTGACATTTCGACAAGTTCGTCGACATTGTCTCGGCTTCGTTCAAAAAGCATGCGCCAGGTTCGAACCAACTCCATCAAGATCGTGTTACGTACTGCAATCGGAAGATTCACAAAATCCGGTTGTTGATAGCTGGCCAAATAGGTCGATCGAATCGACTGACCAAGTTGTTGCTGATTCCGTTTCAGCAGATTTAGACTGGTCGTTAATGATTCGTTTCGTTGCTGCGCCAATATTGAATTGTTTTCACTATTGCGCCACAGAATCGTCGAGACAATACTACTGACTAAAAGCACCGCAAACAATGCGAACAAACTGGCCGCAAGCGAGCGATTGCGGCTGATCCAACGAGCCCCTTTTTCGATTTGAGAAATCGGCTTGGCAGAAATCGGCTTTCCATCCAAATAATTTTGAAGATCGCTGGCCAGCGCGCTCGCCGTTGTATAGCGGCGAGCAGACTCCTTAAAAAGAGCCTTCAGGCAAATGGTCTCTATGTCTCGGGGTACCGACCGGTTGATTCGACTTGGCGGAACCGGATCCTGCTCTCGATGCTGCGAAAGCACATCTAGCGGCTTGCCTTGAAAAGGAACTGAACCAGTAAGGCATTCGTAAAGTGTGATCGACTTCTCTGCACAGCCGTCGGTCAATAAACCTTTGATCTCTCAGCTGGCTGCCGGTGATTATTTATCATCGAAGGAAAATATTCTGCTGGTTGGGCCCAGTGGAACTGGGAAGTCGCATCTGGCCACTTCCCTTGCGATCAACGCTTGTTCACAAGGCAAACGGGTTCGGTTCTGGAGAGTGACAGAGCTGATCACCTGTCTGCTGGAAGCTAAAGAGGAACGCTTACTCTTGCGAATTCGCAACCAACTGGCCAAACTGGACTTGTTGATACTTGATGAACTGGGGTACGTCCCGGCAAGTAAGGCAGGTGCGGAGTTGCTGTTTGACGTGATTGCCACAGCGTATGAACGCAACAGCATCATCGTCACCACGAATTTACCCTTTGAGAATTGGCCCGAAGTCCTCGGCAACCAACGACTCACCGGAGCAGCCCTCGATCGACTGACACACCGTTGTCACATCATCGAGACCAAAGGTGAGAGCTATCGACTCAAGGACGCAAAACGACGAACCCGATCAAACAAGAAGAAATCGGCATAACCTAAAACACTCACCCCTTCATGTTTTTTTACACCTAGCGCCGCTGTTTCCCGCCGCCAGGCGCCGCACTATTCAACCGCCGTCAACAAGGGAAGAAAAGCTGGCGTCAATTTGAAGTCAGTATTTGACGAAATCGAAATCCGAAAAAAAGGCGCGATTGGTGAAACGTGGCTATCGTAATAAACGCAAGAATCCCTGGCTTTCGAAAGTGCTACCAATCACGACGGATGCGTTATATCCTAGAATTGGTCGCATTTGCAAAGATGTTGAAAAATTCTTTTTAAGTGGTTCTTTGAGGGACGACTAGCCTGGCTTGAATCATTAGCTCGATTTGTGAAATCCCTGGCTCAAGGTCGGTGGCGTCGATCGAATGTCTTTTTCCGTTTTCCAAAACAAAGTTCAGTACTTGGTCTGAACCTATTACTTGGCCGTCTCTAGTCGTTGAGTAAATATCTGTTTCGATCGTGGTCAATTGATCTAGATCAAAGCTCGTTGATGTAAACAACGAGGTGCGCAAGAAAACTCGGTCGTTAGCGATAACGAGTGCTTTCGCGCGCGACACTGATAACAAAAACCTAGACAGAGTTACGTATGCGCCAAAAGCAAAAAATATGAACGCAATGAACGCCAAAATTCCGGAGTCAGAAATAAAACTACTCAGAAGTATCGCAAGGGCTAAGAAAATGCCAAAATGAAAGAAGTGTTTTAACGCGGATCGGCGACAATAACGCACCGAATCAGGAAGGCATCTTTGGAAATGCGAACGTCCGACGGATGTAGGTGTCCAACTGTTCAATCCCAGTTTCATCTTTCAAATCCAAAACAAAAAGTGAGAGTTTATGTATTAGAAGTTTGGTTTTTTTCAAGATTAAAAGTTCTAGTTCTATACCGTAAAATGCAGATGAGTGGGGCCATATGAAACGAAGGATCGCTTCGATTTTCTCTTCAGAATTCACTAATTGCGATCTCATAGCGGTCGGATAACCTTATCTCCAAAGGCGTGCCCCATCTGGTAACTGGACTTGCTTGGACAGATGGAGCCATTACCTTTTGCTGTCTGCCGATTAGAAAGAAAGGAGCAGCCAAAATGGCGACCCGAGAAAGGCTGCCAGAATTCTTTTCAGAGTCAATAAATTATTCCTTAAGCCAACTTCGATTCAATATCCATCTGGCTATGCTATCTGCGAACTCCATTGTCACACCGTTTGGACTAAAACGAACTAGTTTTTGCTCGCCAGTTCCTCCTGCCTCAACACTGAGATGCTGTTTGTCTAATCGTTCACGGGCTGCCGCATCCGAATTATTTCGTGTTTTCCAGTGCAGTTGGTCGTCATGTTTCACGTCAAGTCCCCACCGACCAGTTTTCTCATCACCAAACTTTAGGTCTCGTAATAGGTTTTCATATCGTTCACTGCTTATTTTCGACAAAGGCTCGCCCGAATTTGCATCCATGATTGCGTAAATATCAGTATCGGCGACCAGCCGTTTTCTATTGTTTTTGACCATGATTGCCCCAGTTGGTGGATCGATGACGTATTTCGTTCCAAAACTATCAACGGCACCGGCACCCTTCAAATCAGCAAGCAATCCTGATTCCTCTGCTTCGAGATACTCTTGCCTTCGCAAGTTGAATGCTCTTACTCTGGCTTCAAAATTTTGCTCAGATTCATTCGCGCGCCTTGTTGTGAGCCACTGCTCAAGTTGTTTCTGGTTTTTGACTTTCCCAGACTTGTACAACGTGTCAAATGGATTAATTAAAGCAACTTCGTCAACGTTGACCTCAACGCCAAGTTCGTCAATATCTATCTTCTTTATGGATTTGTTTTTGAATAACGCCGGTTTGGGATGGTGAGTTTGATAGACCTTGCTCATCTGCATTGCGCGGAGGGAGCGTGGTCTTACGAATATCTCGGCTCCGTATCGGGACGTGAGGATCTCTATTTTCTTAAAGGCAGACGGACTGATCCCTGATTTTTCCGCTAACGGTGCCAATTTTCCAAGGCTTGCTATTCCCTTCGTAAAGAAGGTCTTTGCTACAGGACCGTCGAGGTCTTTGAGCGGAACGCGAACGACATTCGCACGACCAATCTTCTCAAGCCTGGCTAACTGTTCGACATTTTTTAAGAATGCATGGAGATTAAATAGCTCCAAGATCATGAATATGGAGCTTCCAACAGTAGCCGATACATTTCCCTCTTTGGCATAGAAAACAACCTCGTCCGACGCCACAAAAAAGCTAAATCCGGGATTGCTAAAAGCGAATGCGTTTTTCCATGCGTTGAGCCATTCTGGAAGAATTTCGTCTCTTATTTCTTCCAGAGCTCGCCGCTGTTTCAACAATTCGGAAATCTTGTTTTTGTGTTCAAGCTCTTTCCGGTTTCGATAGTGTATGAAAGCGGAACTAGCATTGGCTCTAAACTGTTCCCATTGACTGCGTTTTGCACGTCGAGCCTGCTTTAACTTTTGCACTTGTTCTGGAGTAAATTCAAAATATTGCGTTGGGAAAGGGCGTGAGTTGTCCGCCTCCTTCGCGACCACCTGCATTCTGCCACCACCAGTGAGCTTATCAACTGGAATCCTAATGCCATTGGCAATTGCTTCTCCCTTGGCAGAGAATTCCTCGGTTTGTTGTGTCCAAGTCCCAAGTTGACGATCAAGTTGCTCCAACTTTTTGTGTGCATCCATTGCTTCAACATGTGTATATGGAACTGGATCGTGATCAAAATCGGCTTCGAGTTTCTCTTCAAGGTAAATTATCCACCACCCCGCCCCATATCTAGTCCTGATGAACTGATCATAAGTCAGCTCGAGAGGTATTTCTCCTGTGGATCTCAAGAACTGCCAAACTTCTCGGAAATTCATACCACCAAGGAATTTTTTTCCGTCTACGAACCAATCTTCGCACTCAGCCCATAACTGTTGAGCCTCCTCATACTTTTCGATTTCAATGTTGATACGGTTTTCAAACTCTCGTTCAGTTAAGCCATCTCTGTCTACCGGGACCCCATTCCGATTTGTCTTTCCAACCGATACCTCAACAGAGGTTTTTTGATCCAGTGGACCGTCAATAGTCGTCTCGACGAGTTGGCAGTCGACTACAAGTTCAACTCCGCTAGTCCCAACGTCAAAATGGGAGCTAACTGACGAAATCAAATAGGGAAGCGGAAAACCTCGGAGTTCTTCTGCCCTGCTTTTCACCCATTGCTGACCACTTGGTCCCGAGCGATTGCTGTCTGGTCCGTTTTTGCGATCAAAGATTGTTGTAAAACGATCAATATGCAAATTGAGTTCGCCGGACTCTTTGTGATACCAATTTCCATTGCGATCCTTCAATGCGATCGTAAATATGTATTTTCCTTCACCGGCAGTCCATTCAAAATGAGTATCGAAGACTTGTCTCGGGGAAATTTCACGAAATACGTTTCCTGTACCCTTGTACTGTTTATTGTCGATAGTTCTGGATGAACCATTTACTTGTTCAATTGTGAGTCGAATGCCCCTGAATCGATCGT
This sequence comes from Mariniblastus sp., assembly GCA_965263475.1. Lineage (GTDB taxonomy): Bacteria > Planctomycetota > Planctomycetia > Pirellulales > Pirellulaceae > Mariniblastus. Next base: position 2,281,883 of record OZ253677.1, on the reverse strand, counting down.
CTACTCTGCCAATTTTCGTACTTACCCAGTATGTTCGAATCGGTTCATTAACAATGAACCTTGATTGCTTGGGTGCTGGCGAGACTCCGATAGCATCAATTACGGCTTTTGAACCAGGATGCCAATCAACAATCTGGTTTCCCTTTTTCTTCCACCAGTGAATTTTTTCATTTACGTATTCCTCCAAAGCTTGTCTTCTTGCTTCGCCCGGCTTGCCAAATCTGTTATATAGGTAATCCTCGAAAGCTTGCCTTCTTGCGTCGCCCGGCTTGCCAATTACATTGAATAAGTATTCTTCTAAAGCTTTCCTTCTTGCTCCGCCCAACTGGCCAATTACCTGACTTCCACCGGGCAGAATTCCATTGGTACTCAAATGTGGGGGCCAGGCTGAGGGATTATATATTCCAATTTCAGGGAGTTGGATTGTTGTATTGACTCCCACGGTATCGCCTGCAGCATTGCTGTCAATTTCAATAGCCGACTCATCAGGCAATATGATAGTTTCAGACCCGACTACGAATGGCTTTCGCGTCGAATCTATAATTTCACTAATACCAGGAAGCTTCACGGGTCCCAAACGGCCCTCTTCGCCTAAATCTGTTAAAACATCCGGGATTTCTTCACCCCAACTAGGTGTTTCGTAGGTGCCATTTCCTTGATTATTGCCTTGACCAATGGGGAGAATGTCTTCAGGCTTTTCCGGCAGGTATTTGGTAGGGTCCTGGATTACTCCTCCGACTTCAGGTAAAGGATTATTGACTGGTGGCGTTTCCACAGGCGGAATCTGATCAAAAACCTTAAAACCTGTGTTGACTCCATTACTCGGTTTCATTGGCGGTTCGAATTGTCCACCGCCCACGAGTCCAGGTTCCGAGCCGGCAACAATAATCGTATGCGAGGGGAGATCGTGACCAGGCAAATTTGATTGTTTGTGGTTTGGACCGTTGTTTTGGGAATTGGGGTTATTCTGTTGCTGTTCAATCCACAAATTGAATCTCTGTGCATAGTTCACCAACTCCGCAATTGCCGCGAGCTGTTGGATTGCCAGTTTTACCTCTCTGGAATCACCGTCGTAATAGACCGCAAATCGTTTCTTGGTCTCAATGAAATTACTCAATGCTGAATGAGTTTTCGAAGCACTCTCAAACCAAGCTCGGTCAAATCTCAATCTTTTGTTATGACATTTCCAAAACTCTGGAAACAGGTCATAACAATTTTCTTCCCACGCGACAAAACTCGCAATTCGGTGTCGCGAATGAGCTGCCGTCTTGAGTTGTTTTCTGTAGTTTTGAAGCGCACCATAGGTTGCTTTTTGTACCGTCGCAACGAGCCGAAAAGCTGATGTGCTTAGTCTTGGCGGTGTTGTAGGAGTCGGATAATCACGGTTGGCAGGAATTTCGTTGCCTTCTTGCATTGAATTCGGCGTGATTCGTGTGCCAGCTACCAAGTCATTTGGGTCTTGGAGATTGAACATTAGCAAGCAAGCCAAGGACAATAATCGAAAAAAAGAGAGACGGGACATTCTGAGGAAAATTGTCATATCTGTTCTCCAAAGTGAATTCCTTGATGGTGTTGATAACCCACAATAGAAATGCGTGTGAAACAAAGGAGGAATCAAGAGATGCGATTCGGAGCGGGCGTCTTTTGCACGAACTTTTTCGCCTATTTTTGCTGGTAATACCTGATGGACATCACTTCTAGAAGCTTACGTCTACCAAGTGGCTTTTCGGTCAGCTTGTCAATCTGTTCTTTTAAATTCCCATCCCCAAAAGCTAGCCCTCTTTCTCGAGCGGCAATGGGATCTTTGGCGTTTTCTTCATTGGCGACACCACCGCTGAAAACCTCCTTATAGGCGGCCAAGTGTATAATGCCCAGGTATTGATGGTTGGGGTTACTTGCAATAGTGTTCTTTGATTGTTCTTTCGTGATCCCAAAAATCGGTGTCAACTCGACAAGAGAATCTGAATAAATTCCTTTGATTAGGTAAGTCGTGTTTGGCTCGAGCACCCATTTTCGGTTCTTGTCTTGGTCGCCGATTTTCTCAAGGATCTTTCCACCCATTGTATTCCTTGCGTTGATGGCAAGCACCGCCGCCAACCTGAAATTCGTCTTGTTTCGAAGTTTGAAGGTAACGCGCTCACCAACATGCGGCGATCTTGTCGCCCTGAGTTCTCCTCCTACTGTCTTTTCAATTGGAATGTTCTGTCCGTCAAAAAGTACGGTTAGCTCGATGGGAAACTCAGAATCGGTTTGTGCCCCGGCTGTTTGTCCAATAAGGAGAGTATTTGAAAAGAAAAGAAAAAGTAGAGCAGTTCCCGACACGAAACTGGAAGTGCCAAACCTACTAAGCTTGTGAATCATGATTGAATTTCCTAAAAGATATTGAAGTTCATTTCGCCGTTATTCGTTTACCGGGAAACAAACAACGAAGGTGCCAAGATATCGCTTGAGAAGTTTTCTGCTAAATTTCAAGGTGTTAGTACCGAACGAATCTCAACAGATCTCATTGCACATTAGAGTAGGGATGATCGCATTCACGAGGCCGCGTCAGGACGACGTCGGCGGAGTCGTTCAAGCGTATTCCTGGCGTTGGACTGGTTTTCGTTTATTGTTCTTTTCAGTCGTCTAGGTAAGATCAGCATGGTTTGTAGGGTGTAGAGGACAAGTGCGCCGCAAAACCAGTGTGGGCGATCTAGTTTCATGACCCCCAATCGTTTGTTTTCGAGCCTTTGGAACTCGATTTTGTTGAAGACGGCTTCTTTTCTTTTTTGTCGTTGAAAAATGGATCGTAAAAGTTGTCTTTAGGAAGGTCGTGTCCACGAATTTCCTTCTGCGGCCGATTCAACTTTTCTCCTACCATCATCACATATAATGCAGCTCTAACTTCGGCGGAGTCCACGTCAGCAATGGCGTTAAATTGACGAACCTCTAATCCAGCCGAGTCCAAGTTAGCAGAGGCGATGTGTAGACGATGCTCGGCGGCTTCGAATTCACTTTGAGAAATTGCTTGTATTTCCTTGAGTCGTCTTGCGCGCGAATAGTTGTGGTTTGCCAATTCAAACGCTTGTTTGGCTTGGTGCAGATTCGCATTGGCTTTTTTCAGCCCGGCACGAAACCGGGCTTCGATTTCCGCTTGGGGCGGTGCATCGAGTAGGACCGGAGCGGTCGGGTCGATCTTGGGAAAGTCGGTGACGCCTTGTTGAAGGGCATCACCTGCATGTAGCTGGACCCGCGGATTTTTTCCGCTAAGGTCAAGTGGACTTGAGTTGTCGATAAGTTTCGTCTTTGACGTGTGAGTCACAGGAATTACGACTCGACCATTTGTTAGTGCATATACCGATTGGGTTCGCCGGCCACGCGAGGCATCCTCGACTAATTTGGCCACAGTCTCGTACATTTGATCGACGAGCGAGCCGATCGAAACTTTTCCATCTTTTGTGTTTTTCGTATGCTTTAGGAAAGCGTATGTAAACGCACCATGCCCCCAATCCGAGTGCTCAGTAGCGGCCTCATTCCTCGAACAGGCAAAAATAGCCGCAGTTCCATTTGGTAGGTCACGCACTTTGAGTGCAGAACCGAATGGACTGCGTTCTCGCGGCATACTTGGGTCATTTCTACAACAGTCCGCGAGTAGAATGCGATTGCTGGCGCGACACGTGTTTAACGAATCAAAGACTTCTTTCATTGAGATCATTGACCGAGGATCAGGCTCGAGTATTGGCTTACCCTGGCTGTTGCGAATGACAGTTCCATCTATCCTGAACGACTTGCTTACACCCGTATCGTATGGGCAGAAATAACCGTCTTCACCGTACTGTAAACCATGCCCAAACATGCCGATAATTACCGCGCCACCGGTAGCTCCTTGACGAGCTGCTCGATCTAATGCTTCCCTGATTTTTCTGCTTGTGGCATGTTGCCCCACAATTACCTCTACACGGTATCCCGATGCTTTAAGAAGATCTCCGACGGATCTCGCATCAGCTTCGGCGAACATTAGAGTTCTGTCGCGAAAAACCGCATGTTGGTAGTTGTTTATCCCAATCAACAGTGCGTACTTGCCATTTCCTTGTGCCGTTAGCTCTCCCGCTCCAGAAAAAATCAAAAACCAAAAAACAGGAATTAGAATCTTTGTCGAATTCACAATGATTTCCTACGTGTAAGGATTGATATCAGAGTCATCTACAATGGTTACCGAAAAACGATAGGAGATGGTGACACGCGGTGGCTCGTTGACGACGATCTTGCGAAGACTTGATCGTAGTAATTTCGTTGTCGATTTTGGCGGAAAAAGGAGAAGAAAGTAAGATCGTAGCGGCCTGGCTACAGTTCTATTCGAGCTTACCGACGACATATCATTCTAGTGCGTCCGGTCAACCGAATGCTGAGCGTGTCGCATTGAGAAACGCGCGAGTTGGTCTGCCACGTCATCCGCGATTGGATCGTGAAGTGGTGCTAATTCTGTGGTCGCTGGACCCGTCCATTTGTAGGCCATAGCTGATGGTCGGCCGCGAAAAAGCCATGAAGCGAAGCGGGACCAAAATGATACATCAACTCTTAAAACCACCAATAACGAATACACGTTACCGTTTTCAGAGCCTTGAAGATAGGTGTACGTCGCAGAAGGCTTCATCACCGAGCAAATCATTGTCCGTTCGTTGACGAAGTCACAAATCAACTTGACCACCATACCTAGGTCGAATCTGTCATTAATTGATAGGTCGAAATGTTTGTGAAAACCGTTGCCAAGCCAGACTGTAAGCCTATTTTTTTCTAAGCAAATCGAGATGGGCCCAACAGAAGGATGAGCCTCAGGAACGCAGACGACGCTTGATGACACGTCGAGTGTGGGCACGTCAAGCTTCGAGAGTCGTCCTTTCAATTTCGATAGCAGATTCACCATTTTCTTTAATTCCAACAAGGCCTAAAAACTGGATTGAAACACTGTGTCGAATGTTAGCAGGATTGCTACACGCAAAGCTATGGAACTGGAACCAGTTGAATTGTGAATGCATCTCGCGGGTATGATCCAATTTAACAGCTCACTGAATCAGGCATTTTTCTGCCCATCGACACCAAAACCAAAATTCAGTTTTGAATGCGCTCGAAAGTAAAACCTGGCTTCGTTCGGCATCGAAGAAGCAAAATTCGCAAAAAGCTTCTATCGCTGTTACCGGAAATTGGACTACGTAGGTGACAGCCCTGCAGCACAATTCTACCCAAGAGCGAAGATCTACTGAGCTCTTCGGCAAACTCAGGCGGTCGCAAAGTCGACCAAAATAACAACAGACATATCGACCCATTGCCCATGATTTGCGCATGGCACTTTGAGTGTCTTTTTTTCGGTAACTGGATTGAGTATCGCTACTTTTTCAATTCAATCCTGAAAAGGAAGAAATCCCCATGTATATGCTTTACCCTGTTTCAGCCTTGCTATCAGTATTTGCAATCTTTGCCAACGTAAGCGCAAGTATTCCGCTCAAACAAACGATAAAGAACACGACCGAGGAGTCAACAAAAGAATCCACTACCGACCACGCTCCCGCAACCATCGAAGAAGCTTACCAACGACTAACGAACATTCTTGGTAGACCCTCTGAAATGCCGCAATTGACTCGGTTTGAGTTGAATGACGAAATCGTCACTGAACCCGAAAAGGATGGGACAAAAATCATCGTTGTAGATAAGGGACTGCAGTTTTATACGAACCCCGTGTTGTCGGGCGACACGATTTTATTTCACCAAAATGAAAACATTGTGCGAAATGTCTACAACCAATCTCCCAGCGGAGAACGTTCGGTCAATCGGCGACTAGATCGCACATACTCGATGGAATTTCGAATTACAAAATTCGGTAGCACATGGCTCTGTCAGCAGCGCTTGGTGAATCACTCCAAATCGCAATACAACCAGATTGCACTAAACTCCGGAACCATCAATTGGCTTCCGAATGGTTTTGAGATGGTAACTATTGGTTTTGATCAGTTTTACACACCAGATGGCACGCTCGCTCCCAATGCCTACATTCAATGGGAAAAACTCACTCTCGATGGACAGCGGGTTGTAGTCGAAACAAAGGACCAGGCTTATAAAGCGGTGAAAACGGATGAAGGCGTTCAATTGTTAATCCCTGATTTTGACAAGCCGATTGGTGAAGGGGCTAGTTATCGCAGGGTGTCTGAACCAAGAATCGCAACTGACTAACACGGTTCAACAATCTTAGAAGTGAGGTGCAAACAACAGCTGATCATCGAACGAAAGATTGCATGGATTGGCAGCTTTCGAAAACGGTTGGTTCGACACGATTACTACAGTTCGATGTATGACGGGTTCATGCGAATCGCTTGTGCGATGATCTGCCTCAACAGGTTTTGAAACCGCCTCTAGTCAATTTCACACGACGTGATTGCGTTTGTTAAGGTCATTTCATTTTTTGTTAGTGACTGGTTTGCTATACGTCATTTTTTTTAATTGATACACTGGGACAATCGATAGACAACGGTTATCGCCGCCGAAATTGAGAGTTACCTATTGGTCGAGCAGCAATGATACATCCAAAACCTATTTTCTGCGTCGTATTCCTCACGATCTTTCTTCTTCGAGTGGCATCCGCACAAGTCCGGGACGGGGAATTCGACATTTCGACCGAACCTAAGCTAAAGCTTGTTTTCACCGACGATTTCCGAATTGACTCGCGATCCGACTATCGAATCGACGGAGATGTTGGTTTCAGTGAAGGAGAGCTGATACTAGGCAAAGACTCTTCAATTGAACGCGAAATTGGCGGTAGCCCATGGGCGAAGATCGAGCTTGATTTGAAGTGGCCCGACTTAACCGTCGAACGGCCGCAACAGGAGTTGCGAATCTGGTTTCGCCTAGATGGCGCATCCGATTGCTACGTTCTTTTGAAAAGAGAATTGCAAGACGGAAAACCGGTTTGTAGTTCTGCACTGATGGATACAGTTGCAAGGGAAGATGAGTTAATACATAAGACAGTGCGAAAGGTCTCGCATTCCGACGCTACAACGAAAACGATCAGTTTCGAATACCGCTACGGATTGGTTTCGGTTGTTAGTCCTAGCCGGGTATGGCTGTCTGCTTTTATTGATAACGGCAATGCGAATTGTTCAGCGTGTGCGATTCAGGCAAAAGCGTCCAATATTGGGCTGACAGGGTTTTCATCCTCAGCAAAAGAAAAAGTTGCCGTCTCATATTCGTCAATGCAAATGCAGCAACTGGGCGTTGCCAATCGCGTAAACGCTAGAATGTTGGAACTATACCGTAGGGGCAAGGTAGCAGAAGCCGCCGTAGCCGCCAAAGAAGTGCTCGAACTACGAAAATCAGTTCTGGCAGAGGATCACCCCGATTATACCAGTATCCAGAATACCTTGGCTGTTCTTTACATGCGATTAGGAAAGTACAAACAGGCCAAGCCTCTACTTGTTCGTGCTCGTGACGTCCAATTAAAGTTGCTGGGAGAAAAACATCCTGTTTACACCGACAGCATCAATAACCTAGCGGGCCTTTACCAGGAGATGGGGAACTACGACCAGGCTAGATCACTTTTTATCAGTGTTCGCGAAATACAAAAAAATGTGCTTGGGGAGAGCAGTCCCCGCTATTCCAATACCCTTAACAACTTGGCTTCAGTTTACGAGCGCTTAGGTAAGTATCGATCTGCTGAGCCGCTTTTTCAAGAGGCTTGCGACATCAGCAAAAACGTCCTCGGTGACAAGCATCTGGATTACGCCCGTGCCCTCAATAACTTGGGTCGGCTCTATACCTTAATGGGCAAGTACAAACGTGCCGAACCACTGATAGAGCAGGCACGCAAGATCCGGATGAAAGTGCTCGGAGCGAACCATCCCAGCTACATCTCTAGCCTGGGCGGCCTAGGTTTTCTTTATCAACGTATGGGGGAGTACGAAAAGGCCGAGTTGCTGACAACAAAAGCTCTTGAGTTGCAAAAAAAAACAATTGGTGAGGAGCATCCAGACTATGCCCATTGCCTAATCAATTTGGCTACACTTTATCGTTTGCAAGGCGATTTCGAACGAGCAGAAACCGTGTTTGTAAAAGCTCTCAAGCTTCAGGAGAGACTGCTAGGGGACGAGCATCCCGACTACGTGATGTGCCTGAGCAATCTTGCAATTATTTACAGTCTGATGGGTGACCATGGTCGGGCGGCTAAAATGTTGGCTCAGGCTGGTGAAATCGAGATTAAAGTGAAAGGTGAAGAGAGTATTGATGTCGCTTCCAGCCTACATAATCGAGCGGCGAATCGTTATTTTCAAGGTCAGTACGCTAAGGCGGAGTCACTTTATGTCAAGGCTCGCGAGATCCAAAAAAAAATGCTAGGCGAGGATAGCCTCGCCTATGCCAACACCCTGAATAACCTTGCGGCACTTTATCGTTTGATGGGGAAATATCGTCGGACTCAACTTTTGTATACGGAGGCGCGAGATATTCTTAGAAACGTGCTGGGGAATGAGCACCTCAATTATTCTTCAACCCTGGCTAGTCTAGGAGAGACGTATCAATTAAAAGGGGAAATCACAGAAGCCAAGCAGCTTTATTGGAGAGCTTTCGAGATCAGGGCAAACATTGCGCGCTCGACAATTAACACCCTATCCGAAGCGCAAGCTCTAAACTGGATTCAGGCCAACGCACCAAGAACAGACCTGGTGCTTCATAACCTTCGCATGCAGAATCCTTCCAATTCTTCGGAGGCTTATAAGGCAGTTTGGCAGACTAAGTCGTCCGTTAGCCGTTTGAGGGTCAATCAGTCGTTGGAAAATGAGGCTTCTGCTGAGGCCAAGGAAATATTCGGCCGTCTTCGTGACGCGCGGCTAAAGCTCGCCAAATTGGTCTCGGCCACACCCAAGCCCGATCAGGCTGCGCAGTACCGCAAAGCATTTTCTGACGCGAACGAAACCAAAGAACGGTTGGAAAAAGAGCTTGCCTCGGTCAATCCAGCTACCAAACGAGCGCTGGCCATTCGAGATGCCAGCGTTGGGCAGCTACTTGAACAATTGCCACCCGGAGTGGCTGTGGTTGATCTGATTCAAGTCGATGTTTGGAAATACATTGACTATGAAATCACGTTCGAGAATGAAGACGGTTCGACCAATAAAAGGACGGTAAAGAAGAATATACCTACACTTGTATACGATGCTTTTGTTTTAAGGTCTGACAGTGAAGAGAACGTTTCCTGGATTCAGCTTGGAGAAGCGGAGCAAATCAATACGACTGTAAACCGTTGGCGAAGCCAACTGACCGGTAGGCAGCAAGAAATCAAACCCGATGACCAGTTGACCGTATCATCCAATGACTTGGCTGGTTCCGAACCATCTGCTGACTTAAGGCGATTGGTATGGCAAAAGTTGGAGCCACATCTGGATGGCTGTCACACGGTGATTATCTTGCCTGACGGAGCCCTGAACCGAGTACCTTGGGCTGCCTTGCCCGGACGAAAGCCGGATAGCTACTTGGTCGAAGACTACGCGCTGGCCACCGCCAATTATGGTCAGCAACTATTTGGACTGTTGACCAACCGGCCTCCGCAAGGTGAAGGACTATTGGTTGCCGGAAGAATTCGCTACGACCAAAAGCCGGTGAGCCATTCGGTTGATACCGACCAAATGGTCAGTCGCACGATCGAGGTATCTGAAGAGGACCGCAATTGGCCTTATCTCAAGGGAGCTGAACGTGAGGCTGACGCTGTATCGGGCCTGTGGAAAAAATCGTCGGCATTGGTGAACGTCTCCGGAACCGCTGCCAGTGAAGGTGCAGTTTCCGAGCTGATGGAGAAGTCGCGATACGCTCACCTGGCTACGCACGGATTTTTTGATCGAGCGACCGACGTATACCACGTCAATCTTCGCAAACAATCTCTGTTTGAAACGCAGCTGATGGGCGATCGGCAGGGGGCGACTGTGGCAGCTCGAAATCCACTGTTGATGACAGGCATTGTATTGTCAGGCGCGAACATCGAGCCGAAGAAGAATGACCTGGGACTTCCCATCGGAAGTGATGGAATCTTGACCGCAGAAGAAATTGTCGGGCTGCGTCTGCGCGATCTAGAATTGATCACGCTTAGCGCCTGCGAAACGGGATTGGGAGATGTTGCTGGGGGTCAGGGAGTATTCGGCTTGACTCGCGCTTTGCATCAAGCAGGAGCTAGAAGTGTTGTCTCCAGTCTTTGGAAAGTCAGTGACAAGGCGACCGAGCAATTGATGATCCAGTTCTACAGTAATCTGTGGGAAAAGAAGATGAGCAAAGTGGAGGCTTTGCGACAAGCTCAGCTGTGGATACTCCACAATCCTGATCGCTTATCGGCAATGGGCGTAAGCAACGTTACTCGCGGAAAACCCCGCCGAGCGGATCCATCAAAAGCTAAAAATCGACAAACATCTTCGGTAAAGCCGACAACCGCTCCCAGGCTTTGGGCCGCATTCCAACTCAGCGGTGACTGGAGGTAAGAAATGCTCGATGAGCTGACAACCCGAAAACTGCTCGATTCCGTGTGTAATGAATTTGAGAAAGGTTGGTCAGCTGATTCGCGCCGGGATTTTCGTTCTTATCTTGACCAAGTTTCAGCTGAGTTACAAGAGAAGCTCCTCGGCGAGTTGATTGCGATTGACGTGGAACTTCGTTTACGTTCAGGCTCCAGTGTGAGCCCGCGAGACTATAGCGAATTCGGAGATAAGGCTCAGTCGATCGCGCAAACGTTAATCGACCGGCAGCTGGAAATCGAGAGCAAAAGTAGTTCACAAAATCCATCCGAGAATATTGCGACCGCACCGCAACAGATCAACAACTATCGAATCGTACGTCGGATTGGACATGGTGGAATGGGAGACGTTTATCTTGCCAAACATGTCAAGTTTGAAGGCAAACGATTTGCGATCAAAATGTTGAGGCGTGCGCTGTTGGGTAATCAGACGTCCGAACTAAGCTCTCCTCATCGGGAACGTTTTGAGAACGAGATCCTGGCAATCGGAAGACTAGATCATCCAAATATTGCTGACGCTTATGATGCGGGCGAAGTCGACGGCGAACCGTATCTCGTAATGGAGTTTATCGACGGAATGGACGTGCAGGCACTTCTCGATGACCAGGGGCGACTTCCAATTCCCGAAAGCTGTGAAATCATCCGACAGGCCGCCATCGGCTTACAACATGCAAGTGATCTTGGATTCGTCCACCGGGATATCAAACCAAGTAACCTTATGGTTAGCAAACATGGAGTTGTTAAGGTCATGGACTTAGGGCTTGCCAAACTGCACCACGATTCAACAACACGTGGTGTGACGAAAGAAGGAACTCTGCTTGGAACACCAGACTACATCTCGCCCGAGCAATGGAAGGATACACGAGAGGTTTCAATTCGTTCTGATATCTACAGTCTTGGCTGCGTTTTGTACTGCTGCTTGGGCGGTCGCCCGCCTTTCCGTACAGAGCAGTTCAAGTCGTTGACCAGCAAGATGTCGGCTCATTTAATGCAGCCACCTGATGACATTGGAAAGCTCCGTAGTGAAGTTCCGAAAACGATAGTTGAAATCATTGCAAAATCCTTGCACAAGGATCCGGATGCCCGATTTCAGACACCGTCTGAATTGGCTAATGCATTATCAAGTTTTTGTGTAAACGCTGACCTAAAAAGGCTGGTTACTCCGGCTTCCGGTCAGATCAAAGACAGATCTCATACTGAAACCAAATCCTTTATCAGGCCGTTCGAAGAAACCAACACCGTGACGGCGAGGCAACAAGAACAGACGCAATCCACCGGAAAACTGTCGCTCGCATGGGCCTTAGGAATCGTCGGATTGGTCCTTGTATTGGGGATTTTTTGGACAAGTTGGAGTGGTTACTTTGGCTCAGGAAGTAACCAGGGTTATAGTACCAATGATGGAGGGGCTGTTCGCAATAGACTGTCAAAGATGAACGGTGGCAAGCTTGGGCCAGGACGGAAAAAATCGGTTGCCGAAGACTCGCATTCCAAACACTTGGAGATTCCTTCTGCCAACAACAAAACCGATCTCAAGAATGAACTCTTAAAAGCGGTCGGGATTTACCATTTTCGGGGGCAGGACAAAAGTAATCAAAGACCGCTTTTTCAGAACGGCTCAGTCCAAGAAGACGACGACCTATGGATCGAAGCAGATTTCCCAGAACCTCGCTACCTATTTCTGTTCGCCATTAACCCGAACGGAGTAGTTCAGCTGTGCTATCCAGAAGGTGATCCGGAACCACGATCGCTGGTCCAAGAGGATCCGGTTTATTCGATGATCTATCCATCGGACGCTCAAACCTCGGATGGCCAGAGTTTTCCGTTTACGGACGGAACAGGCCAACAGGCCTTCATCTTCGTTGAGTCTTTCGAGCCATTGCCATCTTTCGATAATTGGCAAATTTCAGTTGGTACATCCGATCAAGAAATGGCGGCTGCGATCGCAGATTGCCGTGGGTGTTGGGTTTGGGAAAGCAATGAGTTAGCACCGATCGTCTTGGAAGACAAGGTACGAGGAAAACCGCGACGAACGAATGCCGCCAAGAGATTTGAGGAATTTTGCCGAAAACTTTGCACTCCCAAAGTGCAAATCCGCGGAATCACGTTTCCCGTTCATTCAGCTGAAAAAAACCCATCCAACTGAGTTAAACAAACGATGTTCAGAATCAAACTTATGTTGCTTTGTGTTCTTGCAGCTTACCCAGTCATGGGCCAAGACGAGCCGGAGCTGCAAAAAGCTCCTGCCCATATCAAACTCGAGCCGGTCTTCATAGACGATTTCAGTATTGACTCGCGATCAGACTACACGAGCGAAGGGAATGTCGATTGGAAAAACGGACAGCTGATTCTTGACGCGGACTCTTCGATTGAACGGGAGATCAATGCTAGTCCGTGGGCAAAGATCGAACTCGAGTTGGATTGGCCCGAGTTGACCGTTGAACAACCTGAACAGGAGCTACGAATCTGGTTTCGGCTGGACGGCGTTTCCGATTGCTATGTACGTTTGCAAAGCAAACTGGTGGATGGAAAGCCGGTATGTAGTTTTGCATTGATCGATACAAAGAAACAAGATGGCAAATTAATTGAGCAGGCGATTCGAACAAAACCGCACACAACTATCGAACCTCAGAAAGTGGACATTGAATATCGACATGGCTTGGTTACGGTTGCGAGTCCAGGAAAATCATGGCTAACTGCATTTGTAAAAAATGGCAATGCTATGTGTCTTGCAGCAAGTCTAGAAACTGAAAGGCCCAAAATCCTACTAAACAAATTTGCTGTATTCGCCAGACAGGAATACACCTTCTCGTTTTCCCAAACACAAATGCAACAGCTCAGCGATGCGCGCCGCTCAGACTCAAAGCTCCTGCAATTATACCGTGAGGGGAGGATCGCCGATGCGGCCAACGTTGGTAAAAAGACGTTGGAAGTCCGCAAACATATTCTTGGCGAGGTGCATCATGAATACACAGACAGTCTCGCAAGGCTGGCATTTATCTACCAGAAGATGGGGAATTATGCACTCGCCGCGCCATTGATTGAGCAAGCGCGCGACAACATGAAAGCCGAGTTGGGAGAATTGCATCCAAAATACTCTCAAATTCTTCACGCCGCGGCGCTTCTTAGTTATTGGATGGGTGAATACAAAATGGCTGTGACTTTGTTAACCGAGGCATTGGACAGGCAACAAAAAGCTCTTGGAGAAAACCACTCAAACTACGCGAGGAGTTTAGATACCTTAGCTGCGGTTTATTCACGTATGGGAGATTATGAGAGGGCAGAACTTTTATATGACTTGTCCAATCAGATTTTCAAAAAGGTTTTAGGCAAAACTGATCCCAACTACGTCAACAACCTAAATAACTTGGCAGCGTTATATTCAGAAATGGGAGATTTTGGTAGAGCTGAGTCCCTCCTTGTGCAGTCTCGAGCAATATTAAAGGAACTGGCAGGCGAGGAACGCCTCTTGCTTGTTATTCTCAACAACCTAGCACAACTTCATCAGAAACGGGGTTGTTACAAGAAGGCTGAGTCGCATTACTTGGAGGCTCGCGATGTCATTCTGAAAGAGGGCGCAGGAATCGAAAACAGCATCATGTTGCAAGCCACGCTCCTTAACAACCTAGGTATGAACTATTATTCGATGGGAGATTATAAAAAGGCTGAGCCAATGATTGCCGAAGCCTGCGCCATTTTTTTAAAAAAACTGGGGGAGCACCCTGATTACGCTTATAGCCTAAACAGTTTGGCTAAGCTATTTGAATCTAAGGGAGACTACGATAAGGCAGAAGCGTTATTTAAAAAGTCCGTTGACATTTTAGAAAGGACATTAGGGGAGGAGCATCCCATATACGCCGCCAGCCTGAAAAACCTAGCACTACTAACTGGCAAAACAGGGAACTTTGAACCGGCCAGTACATTGGTCTGGAACTCTTTTGTAATAGACTCAATTATAAACCGAAGGACTATCGACACTTTGTCTGAGGCCCAAGCCCTCAGTTGGATGCAAATTAACGAGCCATGTATGGACCTCGTCCTGACCAGCCTTCGCCTTCGCGATGATGGAGATTCGCAAAACGCCTATCAGGCGGTTTGGCAAACAAAGCAATCAGTCAGTCGTTTGCGGGTCAATCAATCATTGGATGAAGGAGCTTCCGAAGAAGCCAAGGAAGTTTTCGGCCAGTTGCGGGATGCAAGGTTGCGGCTGGCCAAATTGGTCTCGGCGACCCCTGAGCCGGAACAAGCTGAAGAGTATCGCCAAAAGCTAGCAGAGGCGAATGACTCCAAAGAACAATTGGAAAAAAAACTGGCCTCGGTTAATCTGGCAACTAAACGGGCAATCGCCATTCGCGATGCCAGTGTCGATCAGCTTCTTGAACAGTTGCCGCCTGGAGTAGCAGTCGTTGATCTGATACAGCTCGACGATTGGAAATACGTTGATCAAGAAATCGCACTCAATAATGAAGACGGCACAACGGAAAAGCGGATGGTTAAAAGGCGTGTTTCAACACCGGTGTACGACGCTTTTGTTGTCAGGCCTGATTCTAACGAGAAAGTTTCCTGGATTCAGCTGGGCAACGCGACTCCGATCGATACGGCTGTCAAACGTTGGCGCCTGCGACTGACTGGGGAGCCAGAGAACGGCCTAAACGACGAATTGAACGCGGCCAAAGAATTGTCTGGTTCGGCACCATCTGCTGACCTGAGGCGATTGATTTGGGAAAAGCTGGAACCTCAACTGAGCGGTTGCCACACCGTGATCATTTTGCCTGACGGAGCTCTTAATCGAATTCCGTGGACTGCTCTGCCCGGAAAGTCGCCAGGCAGCTATCTTGTCGAAGACTATGCGATTGCAACGGCCAATTATGGTCAACAACTATTTGGACTATTGTCCGACCAGCCACCTCAAGGTGAAAACCTGTTGGTTGCAGGAGGGATCAAGTACGACGAAAAATCAATGCGACCTGCAGTTGACAATGATCAACTGGCAATTCGTTCAATCGAGATTTCCAAAGAAGACCGTAGCTGGCCTTATCTCTATGCAGCCGAATGTGAAGCCGACGCCGTTTCGGCACTTTGGAGAGACTCATCGGCTGTGATTAAGGTCACAGGATCCAATGCAAGTGAGACGGTCGTATCCGATCAGTTGGAGAATTCACGCTATGCTCACTTGGCTACGCACGGGTTTTTCGACAAGGCAACGGACGTTTATTGGGTAAACCTTCGCAAACAGCCTTTGTTTGATACACAGATGCGTGATGATCAACAAGGCGCGACGGTGGCTGCTCGAAATCCACTGTTGATGACAGGTATCGTGTTGTCAGGCGCAAACGTCGAACCAAGAAAAAATGATCTGGGCATTCCGATTGAAAGTGACGGAATCCTCACGGCAGAAGAAATTGTGGGACTTAACCTCCGCAATCTTGAACTTGTCACGCTCAGCGCCTGCGAAACAGGATTGGGAGATGTAGCCGCTGGTGAGGGTGTTTTCGGACTCCAACGTGCGTTACACCAAGCCGGAGCCCGAAGCGTTGTCTCCAGTCTTTGGAAAGTCAGCGACAAGGCGACCGAGCAATTGATGATCCAGTTCTACAGTAATCTGTGGGAAAAAAAGATGAGCAAAGTGGAGGCTTTGCGACAAGCTCAGCTGTGGATACTCCGCAATCCTGATCGCTTAGCGGCCATGGGCGTGAGAAACGTCACTCGCGGAAAACCCCGCAGAGCGGATCCGTCAAAAGCCAAAAATCGACAAACTCCTTCGGCAAAGCCGACAACCGCTCCCAGGCTTTGGGCCGCATTCCAACTCAGCGGTGACTGGCGATGATCTTCACCAGATAACACCGTCGAGAAAAGCTCGTTTTGCTGTTCCAGTAGTTTGATTCTGCTTTTGAGATTACCGTTTGGTCGCGATTGTTTGGTTTTCCCAATTGATGATGTAAAATAAGCTCACTTCTATCCAATGAATTTCCACTTAATTTTGGAGCGAACGGAGACAGCTGGTGTCGGAAAGTGACAAAGAAAAATCGTTGCTTCGAAGATTCAAGGCGGGCGAGAAGGACGCGGCGAATGAATTAATAGGTCAATATTTCGAACGTGTTCGATCTGCGGCACAGACTAGGTTGGCGATGCGGGGAGGGCGTGTTGAAGGCCCAGATGACATCGCAGTCAGCGTTTTCGAGAGCCTTTGGGAAAGGGCAAACAACAACGACTTCGACGACGAAGACTTGGCAACCACGGATGAACTTTGGCGTTTGTTGTCAAGAATGATCCAGTTCAAAACGGAAGACGCAGCTCGTAGAAATTCTGCTCAAAAACGTGGTCGTGGCTCGGTTCGTGGCGAAAGCGTTTTCGAAAAACAGGACGATTCAAATCCTGGTATCGATGGAAATGTGGGCACTTCTTTCACGCCAAGCGAGATTCTGCAGCTTAAAGAAAGTTACACGCAGCTCATGCAGAGACTCGACGATGAAACGCTTCAAAAAATTGCCGTCATGCGATTCGAGAATTACAAGGTATCGGAAATTGCAAGTGAGTTTGGAATGAGTGAACGATGGGTCAAACGAAAACTGGCCATGATTCGTTTGAGTTGGACCGATGAATTGCCCAATGAATAATCGGGCAGATCTCCTACATCTACGTTAGTATCAATTTCGCTCTCGCCCAATCCTTCAGCGCTAAGAACGTCGGTGCAGATCATTGGACAACAAGGATGATGGGCATTGAACCATGAAAAATTGCCGGATGTAGCCGGTCCCAAAGACCAACAGTCCGGCCAGCGACCATAACAAGATTCGATGCGGGCGGACTCCCCTTCGTTCAACCATTGAAAAAACTTTTGGAATCTCGTTTTTCAGGGCATCCGCAAACGAATTCCCTTGATTAAAAATATTGAGAAGTTGTTGATAGTCTAGATTTTGATACTCGGTCTGGTGTCCAACTGTTACAAAAACGTTGCCAATGTTTTTTGGTATCAACGGTGAATGGTCCGGCTCACTGAGACTCGAATCGCATGACTCCATCACAACGCTGGAAAAGTACATTCCATCGCGGCTACCGCTGATGCGGATAATATCGAAAAATTCCGATTTGGAGACACCGACTCTTCTTCCATACCAATCGGGAAATTCGCTAGGTAGTGTATGCGTGTCCAGTAGAGCGAGTAACTCTTGGCGATTTGTCTCGCTGGGCGTAAGCGTAACCCGTGGCGTGATCGCCATTTTGTCGTTGCCATGAGATTTGGAAAGCAAAATGAAGTTGTGTTGGGCGGTGTCGAATTTTGAGGCAACTTCTTTCAAAACTGCGGCCAAAGTGGCTGGACTCGATTGCGGATGGCCAACCAATTTGGGATCGAGAGGTGACGGATCGAACGTTCTGGTTGCCCAAACAGGAGTTCCTGATTGACCAATTATGTACTTCCCGCTGCGTGATAAGCGATTGGAAAAGACTACAACCGTTAGACCTGGTCTGGTCTTCGGCAACACCGAACGAATTTGTAGAAGCTCGCGTTCCAGTGCTGCCGCGAATTCAACTCGATCAATCTTCAATTGACGGGCAATTTCACGTGTTTCTTTCCTTGAGCTACTGGTAAGCCAATCCTCAAGAGTATTCCAATCCTGTAGTTGCTGCTCCGTCAAGGCTGTCTCGTTCGCATAGATGATGAGTACTTCGCCTTTATTTGATTCCATGGTGTTGGCAGGCCATAAAATCGCAGCAAAGATTCCAATGCCGATAACGACAACCAGTGATTTCGTTTGAAATGAAAACATAATACACCAAAAAAAATGCGGCCAGCAACGCTCAGCCGCATAGATTAACTAGCGCTGTTAAAGCACGCCTATTCCGAGAACTGTCCCTTTTTGAAGAGTGTCAGTTTTTTGAAGACTGGTTTCTTTGTCAAATCCATCTTTCGGTGTTTGTAGAAATCGCATCGTTTTGGCTTCGGTGTAATCCATCGGTGTATCGGCACTTGAGACTTCCCACGCAATTCCACCCAAGGCCACAAGAGCTGCAAAAGACAACGAAAGCGTCGAAACAGATTTGTGTTTCATCAGATTCTCCCAATTAGAGTCGTAATAATTTTGTGTCGGGCGTCGACACGTTCTCTATAAGATCTACCGAAAAACCGTGCAACATGGTGCCAAGGAAACACCAAACATGTCTGTTGGCGGCTAACAAGTTTTACCATTCACCGAAGGCCATTCTCTGCTGGAACGCCTGAGCGTACGCAACGTAGAGTCAACGAATGGTTCTTGATAGAGACAGAGAGGTCAGGAAGGCTGTCTCTCTGAATTCAACGATTAATTCAGATTTATCGCTTCAACGGAAGCCTAGCTGTTTCCTTTTCCTCAAATGAGTATTCATTGAGCAATTCTCGCTGTTCGTCAGTTTGGACCCTGTAAGTCTTTCCCTTGGTCACAATTTTTAGCCGCCCCCCCTCAACAGACCAACTTTCTTCAACTTCATCCATGCCCGGGTAATACTCGCCTCCAGGACCAAAAAAATCAGTGTATCCTGCCGATGATCTAAACAAGTTTAAGGAATTCCCCTCCACCCGCATCTTCACAGTTTGGACGTAGGCAGCCCATTCCTTACGAGTCGAAGAAATCGTTCTGGCATGTCCTATTACTTCACCTGTGGATTTCAAAGCAGTGATGTTGATCCGTTGCACTAACATTCGGTCCTCAATTCTTGGATCGGATGATCTTTCTCCTTCATTCATGTCCCAGTTCCGTTGTTTAATCGAATAAAAGAGGTCGAATGAGAGCGATGATTCACTGATTCGGACCAAATTACAAATGGTCATGTCTCGACGAAACTCATATGCAACTGTCCCTCCCGCCAGTCGGCCATCCTTGGCAAAAGATAAAGTTCGGTTGACTGCGTTCTCACTCAAGAAACGCTGGATAAGATCAAGGTTGGCGGCGTTATTGACGCTACCGACCGCTTGCTCTGCCGCGTTGGCTTGAAAACTAGTTGGTAAAAAAAACAGAAGTGTTAAAAAAAGCAATGTCGTTCTCACGAGTATCTCCCTGGTACAACCAAATTCGACTTACAGATTGGCCCCAATAGCGGCTGCCTACAATTAAACCGCGAGTCGGACGACCTTGGGGACAGCAGGAATCAAGAATTTCCAATCAAAGTGCGCGTCAGTCACCTTCCCCCTTTCGCATCTTTTTCCGGTTAGTTGATTGGGGAATCTCAACTTCTTTCTGGAGAGTAAAATGACTATCTGGCATAAGACTTTACTTGTTTATTTTGCCATCACGCCTTTCATCTTCCATGTTGACTCCTGCTCAGCACAGGAAATCGGTGACTCAAAGTGGGTCAAGGGGCCAACGTATAGCGCGCAGGCAAACTGGAACGAAACGGACTCTAATGGTGGCACGCCGTGGCAGATCCCCGATGGTTGGGTCGTAATAGACTACAGGGACAATCGGCAATCGAAATATGGCAGGGCTGGTGTCAACATCTCATATGTTCAGGCTGGCGGACGCTTCGTTTCAAGCCAAGAAATCGGCGACAGCTATAACTCTCTAATTCACGCAGCCTACGAAAAAGACTTTCGTCGTTATGCTGGGAAGTTGCGCGAGGAAAGGGATGCCTTCATGAGAACAAGCCAATTGTTTGAGTCCTCTCACAATACAATCGTTGTCACAGCAAAAGCTCGAGGCAGTCAAAACACGTTTGACCGAAGAGGTGCTTCAATCAAGGGGTTTCTCCAACTGAAGCTCGTATACCTTGGTACCAACGACGATATTGCGAACAAAGTGTCACAACATCTGGCACTTATTCGCAATCCTGAGGTTTATGTGTTTCTCCGTTGGAACTTCCCTCCTGGTGGCGCTGTTTACCTGAACATCTCGGATGACGTTAACCACCACGCTATGGGGATTCCGCTAAACACTAACATTTGCAATGAACTTGTGCCTAACAAAGGATCAAAACTTGTAAGACTTGAGAAAGGAAAGCGATATCGCGTTGCTTTGGTGTGTGACGACACACGCGGACGGACAAATCGATGGGTTGTATCAAAACTGGTCAAGAACGATCACAGACTGCTAGACCTCGAATTCAATCCTTCTGAGCTTCACCGCTGGAGAAGTAACTCGAATCCAAATCGAAATGGTCACGCAAATGATCGGTTACCCAATGGCATTTACACCTTGGAGGCATCGTACTACCCTGGATTTCTTCAGGTTCATAATGCCGGTGGTGCGGGAGCCAATGTCTCGATTTTCCCAAACTCAAAAAACAAGAAGCACGCGCAGTGGGTTTTCCGTCGTAACAGTGACGGAACGTACTCGATTCGAGCCAGTTACAACCATGCATTTCTCCAAGTTCACAATGCTGGGGGAGCGGGCTCGAACGTGTCAATCTACCCAAACGTCGGACATGAGTTGCACGGAAAATGGATCTTGCAACGTCACAACAACGGCAACTATTCGTTAAAGCCCGCGCACCGACCACACCAATTCTTGCAGGTCCACAACGCTGGTAAGGCAGGCGCGAATGTCTCTATCTACCCCAACGTAGGTCATCGCCCTCACGGGCAGTGGAGGATTGAACGGGTTCGAAATTGATTTGCTTTCGCCAGAACGTCTTACGTCACGATGTTTCCCGCTTGGCTACAGTCGGAAGGAAGCAACGGTCGTGTTTTTTTACTCTATTGGACGAACTCATTTCGACAGCCTAGCCGACTATTCTTTACAGCACTGATCTGCTCCGCTTCTTGGTTTCAACCTTTGTGAGAAAAACCGATGGTTTCATCAGGCCAGGCTAGCCTGCCCTGATGAAACGAATCCTCTGGTGCCCAGGCTGCCCAGTGCGCTATGAGGTCTGCGTGCGTGCGTTATAATCAACAAACCACGCTTCTGTATTCTACTGTGGCTTCCATTGAAAGACTCGATGAATGGGTTATCGCTTGGTTTCCCTGGACGACTGAAATCCATAGTCACCCGATTCGAATAGGCCCTGAAGGATCTGCTTATCCAAGCTTAGATCAGCCACCAATGACCACAGCCGTTTGTTTTGTTCCTCCAGGGATTTCAAGCAACGTAGCTCCGCCACACCCATCCCAGCAAAACACCTTTTCCGACGGTAGTGTAGCGTTTTCGTTTCATTTCTAGTCCTCCTGGATGGTGAAACTTAACAAGATTTTTCAGACTTTACACGGACCAGGATTCGGGGGGCAGGTCATGGCCTCAAAGGCCCACCCGCGTCTCGATGAAAGTTTCGATTCAATTCGATTCTTGACCTTCGTCATCCTCGCCACCAAGAGTTCGCGGCGCAGATTGCGATTCTGCTCATGGCATGCGATCGATCGCCATTTTTCCTGACTCCCTTTTAGACGCTACCCATAAGAAGAGAGCTTTGATAATTAGTGCCCCTAAGTGTCAGAAAATCCGGTGATGAAATAGACAGAAACTCCGCAGTGTACACTCTGGTCAAAAACTTAAGGCATCAATGCCGCTCTAGAAGTGACGTACAGAGATTACGTAGGAGAAGATGTTATTTCCGAATAATTAACAGGAGATTCTATCGATGCCAAAGTTATCAAAGTTGTTTTTTCTTTCACTGGTTGCATTATGTCAAATTGCAATTTCTGACAGCTTACAGGGACAAATCAAAATCCCTAAAGTAAGTAGACCCAAGCTTCCAAGCTTCAGCAAACCCAAGCTTCCGAATACCAAACCTGGGAACTGGATTCCTAAACCACCGAAACTTCGTAAACCAAAACTTGCTGATGCCATCAATCGACGTGCAACGGATCTCAGGAAACAAACTCAAAAACCCTGGGTCGACCATATTCGTGATCCGTGGGTGAAGGACGTGAAAGATAAGCAGGACAAGGCAACTGGATGGGTAAGGGATCGAACCGTTGTTCCATTTAACAGAGGCGCCAGAAACGCCCAACGCACAAAAGACCTGAAAGTTGCAAAAAGGGTACCCCAAGTTCTCAGCCCCTCCAATTCGCCCGCCACAGGTAGGATCTACTCCGAGGGCGTTGGGGCCAGGATCTCCAATGGTGGACTAAGCTATCATTTCCAGACCACTCACCAACCGGTAATTTTTGGGACGTTGATGCATCCACTTTACTACAAGTGGAACGCCAAATGCCGGGCGGAAGCTTGGTTCAAGGTTTCGCGAGGGAGTGCGCGACTCGTAGTCCGAGATTCGTCGGGGGGGTTGTTGGCTACGACTGGTTGGTTTGGCCCCGGGAAATATGACAGAGTGCGACTGGATTTTACTCCAATTCGCAGAAATAACGTCTCGCTACTTTCGAATGCGTATGGCCATCGAAGTCAATACGCGGTTTGTCTTCAACTGGAGAGTAGTTCAATCGCTAATATAAGAACGATCATTTATCGCCTGAAGTAGTTGAAATATGCGCGTGGGTGGCATGGCAATTCGTCACCCATTTGTCGCCGTTCAAAGAAATTCATTGCAATTATTCCATTACCAATAACTGGAAGCGACCAACGATGCCCTCAACATTCGGTACTATCTCCAAACTATCGGAAACTGCTCGATGCCTAGTTATTCGGCAAATTGCTGTAGCTGTTTGTACGGCAATTGCACTGCTCGGCGTTGACTCCGAAGCGAAAGCACAACAGCGAACCAAACGGTTTACAAATCACACGAGCCATCCAGTCTATTTGACGTTGGGGTTATTTAAGGATGACAGTATAGCCGGAATCGGCGGTCGTGGATGGTCTGACCCAGATTGTCGGATGTTGATCCTCGGTACCTACTACATTCCGTCAAAAATGTCTCGTGATCTGCCACTGCAAATTGAAAAGAAACTAGAAGGGAAAAAAATGACATTCCAATTACGGTATATTCGTGTCGCGACTAAGGCTGAAAATCGCCAGCAAGAAATGATGCCGAATGATCCCAACAAACGCCAACACCCAACCATTCTTCCAGTTGCCCGAGACCTCGGGGGCCATTTTGATTTCACATTGAAGTGGATAAATCAACAAGACATGTTGAACCGGATTCGAGCTTCAAACAACACAAGAATCCATGGTAGACCGTTTTATCATCTAGGTGCATTTACCGTTAAAACCGCAGACAACAAATTCCATTATGCGGTTGGGAAACCATAAAGCAAGGTGAAGTAGGTATGAAAAAAGCAATCAGAGAAATGACCATGAATCCCAAAACTGGCAACATTTTATTCACCTTCGTTCTTCTTGCAGTTGTTTTGCTGACTTCGATTTCCACATGGGGGCAAGCAGAAACCGGCAACAAATCAAAGCCGGCTGTTTCCACACAAGCGGATATAGTGGCCCAAACAAACTGCGAATCTTCCGCTCCTTTTGAGGATCTACGCTGGGGAGACAGCCAAATTAGACGGCGACGTCAATTCTGTGCCACGTGTGCTGCACAAAAATACCACAATTTCGTTGATAAAATCTCATTGGCTATTGTTGCTGATGGGCAACCAGTGATTGTGGAGCATCGATATTTTAGGTTTGGACAAACTGAAGCGGACCGAATCTTGCCGTCATCAATAACTCTGCGAAATTCCCAGAGATTGGAAGTTTGGATTTCTGAAAATGGGTTGGGGAGAGTGGGAAGAGTCTTAGTAGAAAAAAATGGACATCAAGTTGAACTTAAGGAAGAACAAGCGACGCCCGGTGTCTATTTGCTTTGTCACAAACTGCAGACCACTGGGCTTGACGTGGGAAATTTCGCCAGCGGCAGTGCGCGTAGGTTTGTGGAAATCGTACCATCAAAGAAAGGTGTCAAATCGGAAAGCGTTACTCGTGAGATTAAAGCGCTTCAGGTGGTAATGAAATATCCACACAGCAGTTCACGGCCCGGACTAAATCCTCGTCCGGACAAACCCAATAGAATCTTCTCTTTCCATTTTGGTTCAACGGACGAGCAAGATTCAAACGTCTCGTCGGATTAGCCGCAAGCATCGACGCCGAAAAACCAGTTCGAAGTCCGCGAATAACTGGGGTTCTCTGAACGCCAACAATTGAGTCATTGGGACTTTTCTCGAAATTTTTTTGGCGGCAAAGATCTATCTTTCTAATAAGAGGCATCATCAGCTATCGCAGGATTCATGCAGTAGTTGTAACTCTCAAAGAGCAAATTCAACGCTTCGTCGGCAAGGTCCTGTTTGCGGCATGGGTCGCCGGCTAGTTGAAGCTGGTGGAAGAGATGATTGAACTTGGATTCGTTCGAATCGTTTCGCGGGCTTACGATTCTCGAACCAAAAGAAATAGATGAACCCAAGAAAGTTCTAGGGACATCTTTCCTGTGAGTTGTTTTCAATGGAGCGAGTCGATGGTTTGGAAAACCTGAGCCAACAAGCGAGCAAGGAAAATGCCCGGTACGGGCGGGATGAAATGAATCTTATCGAATTTCCATTCGGACCAATCAAATTGATTGGCCCCAGCAGTGGTTCCACGGACAGGAAACGGATATTCGCCTTCACGTCTCCCAGTGTCCTGACCCGGTGTACATATTCTTGGGATTCGACACTGGTCCCCAACCAGATATTCTCGGAAATCTCCAATTGCCCGGACACTTCAAGCAAACGCTCTGGCCGTTTAGTCAACACTTGAAATTGATGCCAGGATGCCCGATCATCGTTTCAAAGCATTTCTTGATGAAGTCCGACGGGACGTCTTTGTGAAACAAGTCGCTCATGGAGTTCACAAAAATGATGCGAGGTGACTTCCATTTCAGTGGCGCCTCGACGAGATCATCTTGCAGGTCACCTGAAATCCGTTGGTGTATCTCGGTTGGCCCATCGCCTTCAGTCGTTTGGCCATCCGCTCGGCGTAACAGTTCTTGCACCCGGGGCTAATCTTTTGACAACCAGTCACAGGATTCCAGTAGTCTCTGTCCATTCGATGGACGAGTTTTGTGCCATGTTAAACTCCTACTACGGAACATCGTCACAACTAATCGTCCAGTCTCCTGCTAACACTACGGTTACCGGCGGACACCTTTGGTCAAGTCCGGTTTCTGGTTCACCAATCCCTGCAGCACGTATTTTTGTTGGCCGGTTGCTGATCAGAATGTTGCTTATCGCTATCGACCGGGGTCGCGATTGTCATCCCTCAACCTCAGGCTCAAAGATTCCAAGGGGATGCCCTTTCCACCTCCTCTTGTCGGGTCGGTCACAAGAGCCAGGACGATGACCGACGCCGACGACGAGAAGGTTCCAACGGCAAAGGCCAACTCAACGTCATTATTGGAGAGCTACACGATACGACCGTGTACTACATCAGCATTGATTCCCTCATTATTTGGGGAAAACGAGAATCAATAGCTCATAAACTGCAGAGTTCGTTGCAGAGATAAAATGCGAACTGAGTGCATTCAGGAGAAAGGAGAGAAAACGCCTGGAAATGAAAAAAGTCCTAAACCCTTTCGAGTTAGGACTTTATCAAGTGGGCGGTATTGGACTTGAACCAACGACCTCCACGATGTCAATCTAAGATTTTGCGTTGCAAAAGCATTGGCGACGTTGGACATTTTCGAACTTGGCTCGACAAAAACCAAGTCCATCGTTGCATCCGTGTTGAATCAATGTTGGGAACAGATTGTGCAACGTTGTGTCAGAATTGTGTCATAAAAACGGTAGTCTAGCTTCATCAAAATCGCAGGGTTTGATTTGTCGACTGAAGAACAATTGGTAAATTCTTTGTCGACACGGCAAGCTGTGCTAAGATAATCTCAGAGGAAAAACTATGGCATCCGTACAAAATGAATTTCACGATTTCAGCCGATTCGTGACCGAGCATATGTCAATTCAAATGGCAACTTTGAGCCTGGAGGAAAGCCTGGCCGCATTTCGGATCTATCAGGCGGAATTGAATCGCTTCCGGGATGAAATTCAACCTGCCCTAGACGAGTTGGATGAGTCTGGTGGAACTGATCTCGATATGGGTTCGATAATCGCTCGAGGCAAAAAACAGTTGGCTGAAGAAGGCATTTCAGATTAGATGCCTGTTGTTAAAAAGAGTTCAGCTGCGGAAAATGACCTTTTCGAAATCTATCTTTATCTCGGACGTGAAAAGCGAAGTCCGTCTGCTGCCGAAAAACTGCTTATCGCCATCGAAGAAAAATGCATGGCTTATGCTTCTCAACCATTGATGGGCACCTCACGATCCGACCTTGGTAATGGAATTAGGGTGTTTTCATGTGGCACCAAGTCGAACCCAAGAGAGTGGGTTGTCATCTACCGTCCAATCGAAGACGGAATTGAAGTCGTTCGTGTATTTCGTGGCAAGCAGGATTATCCTAACCTGCTTTAGGAATTTCAGTTTGGTAGCCTTGGCTGCTTCTGCCGATACCCCGGTGGTTCCTCGTGATCAAGGATCTTCTGAAGCGTGTGCCAGCTAATGCCATATCGCTTTACAGCACCACGTTTACTCAGGCCTCCTACAAGTACCTGACGACGGACTTCCGTCCAAAAATCCATATCAACGTACAATCCGGTACCTCGAATGACGGTAAAGAATAACGAACTAAAGTTCGCTATCTTCACAACTCATCCAAAATACAACATTGCGCGCCGCTGTTTTCAACCGCCCCTTGAACCCGCCAGGCGCCGCACTATTCGACCGCCGTCAACACAGTCCATGGTTCGCTAGACTAGGTCGTACGGACATTCAGTATTGCGTGAATGGTTAAAAAAATAGACCATTTGTTTTTCTCAAGGAAGAGAAGATGGTCCGACGCCACGAGTTGACAGATTCGCAGTGGGAATCGATTGAAAACTTGCTTCCCGGTAAAGCAAGTGATCCAGGCCGAACTGGTGACGATAATCGCAAGTTCGTGAATGCGGTTTTGTTTGTATTGAAAACTGGAATTCCTTGGTCGGATTTGCCTGACCGTTACGGGAACCACAATTCAGGGAACCACAATTCAGGGAACCACAATTCAGGGAACCACAATTCAGGGAACCACAATTCAGTTTGGAAGCGATTTGACCGTTGGTGTAGCAAGGGCGTATGGAAACGTATTTTTGTCGAACTTGCTGATGAAGAGCTGCTGCTTGAGGAACTGGAGGAAGTCCATTTAGATTCTTCGACGGTCAAAGCCCACCAAGTTGCCTCCACAGGCCGTCGTCAAGCCGGTGAAAAAAAAGCCAAGCCGACGAACGTCGATGTCTGGGGCGAAGCCGCGGGGGATTATCCACGAAAAACCACGCCATCACGGGGAAGACCGGCAAACTGATCAACTTCCTATTAACAGCCGGTCAGCGTGGAGATGCTCCCCAAGCACAAAAACTGCTAGAATCCTTTGAGTGTGGAGAGATCGGTACGTTGATTGCCGACGGAGCATACGACTCTGACGCGATTCGCCAACGCGGACAACAACTGAGGGCCAAGGTCTGTATCAAACCCAATCCAACACGAAAGAAAAAGAAGCGATACGATCGGGCCATCTACAAACACCGAAATCAAATCGAACGATTTTTCGGTAGAATCAAGAGATGTCGAAGAGTCGCTACAAGATACGAAAAAAAGCCCGTCAACTACGCGGGCTTCGTATGGCTCGCTGCACTGATCGTCGACTTGATTTGAATGTCCGTACGACCTAGAGTTTTCTATTTGGCAAATTGTTGACGATACTCAGATGGCGACATCCCGGTTGCTACGCGAAATCGCTTTGCGAAATGACTTTGATCGAAAAATCCGACGCGATGCGCGATCGTTGATACCGATTCATCTCCCCCGGCAAGTAGTCTTTTTGCACTTTGAATTCGCAACGCGATAAGGTACTGGGATGGGGTCATCCGCAGCAACGTTTGGAACAAACGATTGAAATGGGTCTTTGAAATGCCGCATTCATTGGCCAGTTCGCCAAAATCCAAATGACTGGCAAACTGGCTTTCAATCTGTCGGATTGCCGGAGCCAATTGTTTGAATCTTTTCAGTTCTTCCTCAGGCGTTTTGACAGGGTACATAACACCCGCAATCCCGATCACATCTCCCGCGTTTGAAAATAAAGGGGTTTTGGAGCAAACAAACCATTGCATGGGCCCGTTGAGGTAGGGCACTAGCCAAATCTGTTTCAAGATTGGCCTTCTCAATCGCAAGACGCGCTGGTCCTCGGCGATGTACGCTTCGGCTAAGGCTGGAGGGTGAAAGTCAGCGTCTGATTTACCCAGAATTTCTAATTCGTCAGTGAGGTCGTAGATTGCCAGATTCGCTTTGTTGACGCGAACGAATCGACTTTCCGCATTCTTTGCGAAAAAAAATGCGGTCGGAATCTGATCGAACAGCATCATGATCGGCCACAGTTCGCCGTACTTGTCGAAGAATCGATGTTGAAAGTCCAAACCGCTAGTCATAGCTGGCTCTTGGGATTCTGGAATCGAATTGAAAAGCAGTTGCTGGCTTGTACCTAACATCTAAACATGGGAAATGGACTTGGTCAAATCACATTAGAATTCGCCGTCGTTGGTGACGGTCGTTCATTGATCTGGGGCCATGGGTGTAGTTTGAAATTCGTGTTGCCCGTGTCGCACCAAGCAGCCGCAACGGCTAAGCCTGTTTCGTGTTTGCCAGGACCGAAAAATCTAATGTTGTTTGAGCGTGATGGATCCGAGGCACACCGTTTATAGCTGATTTGCGAATCCTTGGCGTGTAGACTATCGGTGCCTCAATCGGAGACTAATTCGTAAACCAAGTTGAGATTTCCGTCTGGTACGACTTCAAGTGTGATTTCGCTTTGAAATCCATACTTAGGTGGCAAAATATTTTCGTGAGGAGGTTTAAGTCCTTCTGCTGGATCTCGTGGTGTTTTTGCAATTCTTACCGCTGAGAAGCGTAGAGTTTGCTTGCCGACTCGTGCTCTTCCGGAGAACATACCGTTTGAAATCTCAATCATCGCCGGAATTGAGCCGTCGTTAGGATCGACTTGCAACGTAGCATCGGTTAAAGGTTTGCCGTCGAATGTAACGGTCCCCGAAATCGTTGCCATTGGTGGGCCCGATGATCCGCATCCGAGCAAGCAAGACACCATCACGACAAGGTATCCATAACGGGTTGGTCGCATGTTGTTTCCTTTCGTTTAAGGTCCATTAATTGAGATCGAGATTTACATTTGTGCCGTCATCTCTTGTTGCCAATCCAGCGAGTGTACGCAGCGGCAGCGACTGGGAGATGAAACGTACCGAACCGTCTCCGAACGTAGAATTTACTCCACCTGGATGGGCTGAGTTGAGAGGAATGTTCACACCATAAACTCCGACGCCAAAAATCGCGGATTGCGAGCTGTTTTCTCCAAATTCCATGGCAAATGGCCAGCCGGTCTTCTGGTTTATTTGATATCGGACCGATGTGCATTGATGGGCTCGCTGATCATTGTTGGGAGGTTCGTTGTCAATGTCCGGTGCAGTGTCAAGCCAAGTACCGATCATGAATCCGTAAGGAATCCCTGTTCCAATAATTAACGGTGTTCCGTTGTTTGCAAGCAGGTGGTCATTTTGCTCGCTGATCATCATTGTGTTTGATGTGCCGTCAAACACATCCCGAAGACCAACCCATCCGCCTCCAAACAGCAATCCGCCTCCACTTGAAACTCCGAAGTTTCCAAAGGGGTTCTTTCTCCGTTCATTGAAGCCAATTTGCTCAAGTTCAGAAACACCAGACTGCGGGATGCCTGTTCCTGCTATACCGGCGTAATGATTGACTGTAATTTCAGGCGACATCGGATAAATGTGTTCCATGTTGGAGTTGCCGACTGTTGGACGTTGGAGAATCGGAGATGTAGGGCAGTTGAAAATCGTAAGCTTAGCATCATCGACAACGGCATAATTGTTTAGAGCTGCATTGCCAAATCCGGATCCACCATCAAACTCTAATAAACTAAACAGGCTGACCTGTTCGCAAAAAGGCAAAACAAATACTGTCCAGCCACTGCCCCAGTTTTGGTAATTTGCTGGAACTGTTGACGATCCGACTGGACCAGAATCTCGATGTGCCCCGGGTGGCAAATGCAGGTGAGTACTTTCGTAGTTTAGCACTGCCAAGCCAAGTTGTTTCAGATTGTTTAAGCAACTGGCTCTGCGAGCAGCTTCACGAACCGACTGCACCGCCGGCAGCAACATCCCAATAAGAATTCCGATGATGGCGATCACAACGAGCAACTCGACGAGCGTAAAGCCAAGACGGCGGTTATTGTGATATTCAATTGGCATTGAAGACTCCAAACGCAACGGACTGATGAATGGAAAACACGTTCGACATTAAGCGATGGTACGAATTAAATACGGTTGCAACTGTTTTTGCAAAACATATCTGCAGATTGTTGGGCAAATGGTCAACACGTACCTAGAATCGAAGTCTCTCGTACAAGACGAAAGTTCGTTTTCGTAGGACCATGATGCCGTTAAGCCGGTAGCACAAGTTGCTGGGGCAGCGTTATCAGAATGAACTCGACACGACAGTCGGCATCTAGCATGAAAGGTTAATCTCATGTCTCAAATCAGGTTTTTATTCGTTTCTACGACACTACTGTTCATTTGCGGAAACTTGGCAACCGGACAGATGGTGAGCTTTGACTTTGAAGAATTGGAGTTGGACGGCAGTAACATTGCCACCGACGGCAACCAGGTAATTGGTCACTGTGAAAGTGGAGTCTTGAGTGGGGCGCCTGTCGTGCCTGCGGCCGGCGTCGACTGGTTGATGAATAGTGGCTCGGTCGAGGTTGCGACGGGTAATCTTATTTTCGAGCGGAACCTGCCCTCGGGAACGGCGTCCGGCGGCACGATTTTCGGTTCGGAAGATTTCGGTTCAGGAGTTGTACCGCCAGACCATATCCCGTTTGATTCCCATTTCGCGCCGGGTGTAGATCCCGGTCCAGACGGATTGATGTTGTCGGATCAGTCGGATCTTCATTTGGTCATGCAGGGTATTATGTTTGGCCCGGAATACAGCATTACGATTAGCGATTTGGAAGAAAACTCGGACTACCGAGTGCAAATAATCAGCTGGGACGCGGGCGTCGAAGGTGAGTCTTTGAACTTTGGCAGTGGGATTGATCGAAAAGAGTTTCGTCGTTCGGCAGTTGCGGCTGGTGATTCCTCAATTGAATATCATCAGTTTGTCGTCGATGGCGACGACGACGGTACAGTCGTTGGAAATTCGTCTGACGAAATAACGGCAGCACTGATCACCGCAGAGTTTACAACTGACGCTGGGCAAACCAGCATCGTTTTCAATTTCTCGATTCCAGAGCGTATTCCAGTCGGCGAGAACGAGAATGACAACTGCATCTATAATGCGCTCGTGGTCCATGAACTTGGAGAATTCTTACTTGGCGATGTGAACTGTGACGGCAGCGTTGATCTATTGGATGTTGGGCCTTTTGTTGAGTTGTTGACAACCGGTGGATTTAGCCCCAAAGCAGATATCAATTCAGACGGAATCGTTGATTTGTTGGACGTGACTCCGTTTGTTGATTTGCTGACTGGTAACTAAAGTCGGCGATCAAAATGTTGAGAGACCGGTGCTCGGTCTCTCAACACTCGGTTTCAGGTGGCGGCAGCAATCTCCCTTGGCTAGTCTCGCAGCGTCAATACCTTGCGAGTCAAGATCGTTTGGTTTGTGATTCTGCTTGACATCATTAGCGGAATCCGTGGTCGCTTAATTGGAAAGCTCAAGTCAAAAATTGTTGCGTAACCGAATGATCAATAAACTCTTCAATCGTTTTCGACCAATTGTGCTTGTGTTTGCCATATTCGGTGTCTTGAATCTTGATCACGTGACATGTCTCATTGCACAACAAGTAGAATCGACGATCGAATTTCGGCAGGCTATCCAGCCCATTTTGGCAAAAAACTGTTATCCGTGTCATGGTCCCGATGAAGCGACGAGGGCCGCAGGCTTGAGGCTGGATCGGGAAGAAGACGCCAAGGCATGGGCAATTGTCGAAGGAGATTCAGCCAACAGTGAATTGGCGAGGCGGGTTCTGACTGGTGACGCTGATGAGGTGATGCCGCCGTACGATTCCGACCATCGCTTGACGACGCAGGAAAAGGAGTTGTTGAAGCGATGGATTGACGAAGGCGCAACCTGGCGTTCGCATTGGGCTTTTGAGATGATTTCATCCCCCGCAATTCCTGCAAATGAATTCGCTGAGGAGGCTCATCAGGAATGGGCTTTCAATGCGATCGACCGTTTCGTTTTAAATCGGATGCGTTTGGCTGGGTTGTCTCCATCACCGATGGCGGACAAAGCGACTTTGATTAGACGGTTGTATCTTGATTTGATCGGTCTACCCCCTTCTCCTGCAGCTACCGAGGCCTTCGTAAATGATCCGGAGCCGAAGGCTTACGAGAAATTAGTCGATTCGCTGTTGAATTCCGTCCATTATGGTGAACACATGGCTGTGAGTTGGTTGGATGTATCGCGTTTTGCTGATACCAACGGATATCAGAATGATTTTGAACGCACGATGTGGCCATGGCGCGATTGGGTGATCAAATCGTTCAATCAGAACCTCCCGTTTGACAAGTTTGTAGTCCACCAAATTGCCGGTGACTTGCTCGAGGATCCTACTCCAAACCAGCTGATTGCCACTGGATTTAATCGCAACAATCGAACCGTTACCGAGGCGGGTTCCATTGAGGAAGAATGGAGAGTTGAAAATTGTGTCGATCGAGTCGAAACGACAGCTTCCGCTTTTCTGGGGCTTACACTTGGCTGCGCGCGATGCCATGATCACAAATACGATCCGATTACTCAGAAAGAGTTTTACCAGTTTTACGCGTTCTTTAATAACGTAGATGAACAAGGCTTCTACAACGAAGTGCGGGGAAACGTGGGCCCCCAAATCAAGGCTCCATCCTCGCAACAGAAACAGCGACTTGTGGAGCTGTCAGATGAAATTGAACGACTAGAAAACGAAATCAAGTTGAACGGATGGAGGGAATCCGTAAAGCAACCGATCGAGGCATTACGATTGTTTCAGTCTTCAAAAAGCAAGTATGCGATGCCAGTTCCGGTATTTCGCAATCGACTTGATAAACCAAAACTAAATACCGGGCAGGGGCCGGCTGAGCTCAGTTTTACTCCGTTACCCGAATCCTGGATTCCATCCGACCAACAACATTTGGTCATGGATCGTAACGAGCCGTTTACGTGGACATTTTGGGTGTCGGGTGAGAGTCGAGGTGCGGTTTTCAGCAAGATGAATGACGAAGAGTCTTTTCGTGGGATTGACTCGTTAATTCTCAACGATGGAAGAATCAAGGTGCACTTGATTCATCAGTGGACCAACAACGCGATTGCCGTAACAACGAAGGCCAAGCTAAAGCCAGGCCAGTGGCATTTCGTGGCCGTTTGCTACGACGGAAGTTCGAAAGCGGAAGGTCTGGAAATCTATTTGGATGGCCAATTGGCACCCTTGGATGTCGACAAAGATTGTTTGTCAAAAACGATTGCGGTTGATGTCCCGTTCAAGATTGGTCAACGATTACATTCGGCTCATTTCAAAGGAGAATTGTCGGCGATTCGCATTTACGAAAACCAGCTAACTGCAAGTGTAATTCAGCGTTTACAGCAAGACGCATTGATTAAGCGGTTCGATGAATTGGTTGACGCAAACGCAGATTCGGACCGCGATTGGATGGTGTTGGGGAATTATTTGGGCGTGCTGCTGCCGGAATCCAAGTTTGGAAGACTACAAAAGCTTGTTCGCGAAAAGTTCATTTGTGAGAGTCAGATTCCTACCACGATGATCATGAAAGAACGCGAGGGCTACCGGGAAACCTACCTGTTAAAACGAGGTCTCTATGATCAGCCGGATGAGTCGCAAGGTTTGTATCCGGCCATCCCTGAAGCGTTGCCAGGACTACAGGATGACCATCCTCGTAACCGCCTTGGGTTGGCCCGCTGGATGGTGGATCCGACCAACCCGCTTGTTGCGCGAGTTGCCGTCAATCGAGCCTGGTCCCATTTTTTTGGCAGAGGTCTCGTCGATTCGACGGCAAATTTTGGGCTGCAAGGCGATCCTCCGACTCATCCCGATTTGCTGGATTGGCTCGCCAAGGAATTCATGGATTCCAATTGGGATCTCAAGCGTTTGCACAAATCATTGGTGATGACGTCGACCTATCGTCAGGACTCTTCGTTTAATGCTAAACAGCTGGAGGAAGATCCGAGCAATGTCTGGCTTTCTAAGATGCATCGACGTCGACTTTCAGCGGAACAGCTGCGCGACCAGGTCTTGTGTGTCTCTGGTTTGCTGAATCGCCAAGTGGGAGGCGCACCGGTGTTTCCTTACCAACCCGATGGCTTGTGGAGTGAGTTGGCAGGGGCAGCGAGCATGAGCGAATATCCTACGTCTGAAGATGCCGATCGCTATCGTCGCAGTCTGTATACATATCGACGGCGAACGGTGTCGCATCCCATGTTTTCAACCTTCGATGCCCCAAGTTGGGAGGTTTGTTCGGTAAAACGCTCGTTGACGAATACGCCGCTGCAGTCGCTTGCCCTAATGAACGAGAAAACGAATGTCGAAGCCGCAAATCACTTGGCACTTCGGATGTTGAAGTCCGTAGACTCAACGAACTTGGACGAAACGATTGAAAATGCCATTCAACTTGGGGCTTCGCTGGCACTATCGAGGAAGATGTCCAAGAAAGAGGTCTCAATACTCAAAACCAGTTTCGTCGATTACTTAATGTACTATCGAGAGAACCCAGATCAGGCGAAGGCGCTGGTTGGTGATGTAACATCATCACTCGGTAACGAATCTGTCGCGGCAATGTCGTGTGTTGCGGCTGTTATATTGAATCAGGATGAGTTCTTGTCCAGGAATTGACAATTTTAAACTTGATGTGTGGGTGACCGAGACAACGGTTAGGATTTGATGATCAAAAATTCGCTAGTGATGAATCGCCGCTTGTTTTTTCGATCCGCAGGATTGAGCCTGGGGGCGATCGCAGCCAGCGCCAGCCCTGTTCTCCCCGATGGCGCGCGAAAATTGTTCGGCAGCGACGACAAATCCGGGGATGATAGCGGCCATCTAAAGCCGACCGCAAAACGGGTGATCTATCTGTTTCAATCGGGCGGACCGTCTCAGTTTGAATCATTCGATTACAAGCCCAAACTGAACAAGTATCTCAAACAGGAACTTCCTGACGAGATTCGAAAAGGACAACGACTCACGGGAATGACTTCGGGCCAAGGTAAGTTCCCGGTCGTACCATCAGTTTTTGATTTCCAGCAGCAAGGAGATGCAGGCATCTGGATGAGCGAGTTGTTTCCACACCTGGGACGTGTCGCCGACAAGATCTGTGTTGTCAAATCAATGCATACTGATGCAATCAACCACGATCCGGCAATTACATTCTTTCAAACGGGTTCGCAGCTATCTGGTCGGCCAAGCATGGGAGCCTGGGTGGCATATGGCTTGGGTTCGATCAATGAGAATCTCCCAACCTTTCTTGTGTTGGTGTCGCGCGGTTCCGGCCGATCCGGTGGCCAACCACTGTATGATCGCCTGTGGGGTGCTGGTAGCTTGCCTGGACAACACCAGGGGGTCAAGTTGAGGAGCGGCAAAGATCCAATCCTTTATTTGAGCAATCCGGCTGGTTGTCCTTCGAGTGTCCGTCGAAGAATGTTGAACGATCTGAAACGTTTGAATCTCGATCATTACTCGCGTTCGCTGGATCCGGAGACACAAACTCGGATTGAACAGTATGAACTGGCATTTCGAATGCAATCCTCGGTTCCCGAACTGATGGATTTAAAGGATGAAACGAAGGAGACACTCGACCGCTACGGCCCGGATGTAAATGTACCGGGAAGCTACGCGCGTAACTGCTTGTTGGCGCGGCGGCTTGCTGAACGTGACGTTCGATTTATCCAACTTTTTCACATGGGCTGGGACCAGCACGACAATCTGCCTGACCACATGTCCAAGCAATGTCGAGACACGGACCAGCCCACAGCTGCTCTGATTACTGATTTAGAGCAACGCGGTTTGTTAGACGATACGCTTGTGGTTTGGGGAGGTGAGTTTGGCCGCACCGTCTATTGCCAGGGAAAGCTCACGAAGTCTACCTATGGTCGTGATCATCATCCACGTTGTTTTTCAATATTTATGGCAGGTGGTGGAATTCGACCTGGCATGGAATTTGGTGAAACCGATGAATATGGTTACAACATTGTCAGCAACCCCGTTCATGTTAGTGAGCTACACGCAACGATTCTGCATGTGCTCGGAGTGGATCACCGTCGATTGTCGATTCCGTTTCAAGGTTTGAATCTCAGACTCACGGGTGTCGAAGAACGCGATCCAGTGCGAGAAATTTTGCTGTAAGCTCATTGCGGCCGGTGCGGAAGTCGCATTGCGTTGACATTCATTTGCACCAGATTCGTGCATTGAAGTCGCATTGCGAAACCGACCAGTCGGCGCGACTGGACCCGGAAACATCCATACTTTCCTTGCCTTGGGTTGGTGCTACAAGCGAATAAACCGTACTGACCTGGCGATCGAAGCCATGTAAACGGCAATACAAATCGATAACGAGAGTGCTATTGCTCACTACTGGAATATACAAATTGCAACTCGGCCATTATTCCCCGCCTCCGGCTGTTTGCCGCCGTAGAAAGTCCAGCACTTCGTCGATTAGCTGTCTAGCAAGTACCAAATCTGCCTCGCCAGTGAAATGGCTTGAATTCGACCACTCATTTTCTCCCGATTTGTATCGGCGAACGAGTTGCGTGTTGTAGTAAGGTTTGCCGTCCTTTCCATGGTTCTTAAAAACCGAAGCTCGAATACTTCGTAGCTTCGATTCGAAGATAGGTTTTGTTTTGTCATTCATTTTTCACTCCTTGTAGATGGGAACCAAGGTTTACACTTTTGGTAACCCCCAATTCGTTCCCAGTTTTTTTTCCAATCACTTTCGTTTTCGAAACGCCATGAGCTGACGAGGTTGCTGCCCCAGCACCAACGCATTCTGTGGGTGTGACAGACAAACCAATGTTCTCGTCCAAGATTCAAGTAGCCATCGTTTTTGCCACAAATCCTGCAACCGCCGAAGTATTCAATGTCTATCTCTGCTTCCGTGTTTTGATTAGTCATCGAGTGCACCTCGGCGGGTTTCAAGGCGTTCGATTTCTTCGGCTGCAATCAAGAAACGACCGCTTTCTGGGTGTTTCTCGGCCAGTATTTCACCGGTAGAGCAGAGTCGCCGGACGTACCATTTAGATAGCTGCAGCCGTTTTGCTGCTTCGCTAGTTGAGTAGAAGAATTTCTCTCGATTGGGCATTTGGAGCCCCTCAAGAAGATTTTCGATTTTGTCCAGTCTTGCATTCAGTTGTTCAAAGCGGTCCATGCTCCTCCATATTCATTCCTTCAATTCCCATTCCAAGATACTGATGGCCAAAGGCCATTCGATGCGTCCTGTTTTCCATAGATTGTCGCCGAGCGACGGGACCGCCAGAGTCCCAAAGCCAAGGCGACGAAAGCTGTGGAAAACGGGACGCCCAAGCGGCTTGCCGCCTGCCGAATTCCGATGCGGGGAAAAGTTCCTTGCCAACCGACAACACCCCGAACAGAAACTGATCAGCACAATTGTGCATTGGGTGTGAAAAAGAAACTGAATATTGAAAGGGCTACCGCAAACAGCGGAGAAGTCTCTTATCAACCGTCTAGAAGTTCGATCGCGTTGCGTTTTACGGAAGGAAGCAAATGGCGGTAACGGATTCGCATCGCTTCAGTTTGGTGGCCCATGAATTCGTCGATGATGCGTTGGTCTGCACCTTTGGATGCCAAGTTGGAAGCGAAAGAGTGGCGTAGAACATGGTAGCCACGGACATTTGCCCATTTGCTTTTTTGGACGGTACGGTTGAATTGGACGCGGGCTTGATCGCGAGTTAGCTGCAGAGGCACTCCGCGATTGGTCGGTGGCATACAGAACGCGTATTGACCGCCTGGGTGGCATGCAATCCACTCTTGAAGCACTTCAATCAGTGATTCTGACAAATCGACCCGCCTGTATGTCGTAGCCCGAGTCCGGCTTCTTTTCTTCTCTCGAACGAGTACCGTTCGCGTTTCAAAGTCAAAATCATCTATGCGAGAACGCATCATCTCGCTTCGACGTACGCCCGTGAATGCCACGAAGTAGAGCATCGGATAGATGAAGGGATACCGATTTTTCTCCTTGATGAATTCCAGAAACTCAGTGATTTCGCCTGTTGTCAGATAGAGGCACTCCCAAAGTGCGGATTGCTCTTGTTCATGGAGGCCGCCACGCTCGATTCGGCGTTCTATTTCGGCCATTGTCATGAATGGTGGTTTAGCGTCAGGTTTTCCAAGCGTTAGACCTTTGGTCGGCGATTCTCCTTCGACAAACCCGTTGTTCTTCGCCCAAGTGAAGACTGCTCGAAACGTGTCCATTTCTCGCTTAACCGTCTCGGGGCTAATTCGCCGACCGTTGCGTTTTTGCTTCAGGCGTCTTTCTGCGTAGCGTTGAAGGTCGGCGGTCGTGACGGTATTGGCAATTTTGGAAGTTGGCAAAATGCGTTTGAAATTCTTGATGTGGGTCTGTTCAAGCTTGACTGTCAGTTCTTCCTTGGCGGCTTCGGGAAGTCGTTTTTGATAGGTTTCGAAAAGCTTGTTAAGCGTAATGGGCTTTGATGTCCGAGTTCCATTTATCTTGCCATCACTCAGGATGAATTTAGCGGGGTCCGCCTTGGGAGGTATCTCCAAGCGGCCCCTTTCAATGAGTTGTAGATTTTCCTCTGCTCGCCCAAGAATCGAACGCGCAGATTTTGGATTCTTGGTTTTGAGAGAGCGGTTGTATGCTCTGCCATCGAAACGAAATCGGATACGAAATATTCCTGTTTCTGGGTCTTGACGGAGGCTTGCCATCTTGAGGCTCGAAAGTTGGTTCGGTTGCGATTTGACTGACCGAATCGTATGCATCGAACGTTGCGGTTTGTAGCAACGGAGAACTAACGGAAACCCAACACTGTGTCAGAATTGTGTCAGATTTAGTGCAGAGGCAAAAAAATAACCGAGGCGAAAACGTGTTTCACCTCGGTTTTTATCGAGTGGGCGGTATTGGACTTGAACCAACGACCTCCACGATGTCAACGTGGCGCTCTAGCCAGCTGAGCTAACCGCCCCTTAAGTTTCCAATTTTACAAGAATTGGGCCATTTGAATATCGGACTTTTATTGCTTGGTCTCGATTTTTTTAGAGCGTTTCGGATCGAATTGGTTCGCCGATGTATCAATTATCTGGGACACAGCGTCTGGGCAGCGACGGATTTGCTAAAATCATTCGAAATCCATTGCCAATTGCTTGTTGGATTTTGTTGTGACCCAAAGACTTTCTACTTCTCAACGAATACCGAAGAATCGAAGCCCAACCAAAACGATTGTACTCGATTGTTTCAGCAACTTTTTCAATCAAACTGAAATCGTTTTTGTTGAAAATTCAAACCCATAACTGAAATTTCTTCCTTGCTGAGTAGCTGGCGGAGTGCCTTGCCGAAAGAAACCTGGTGGGTTTAGAACTTGGATCTTTGCGTATGCTGCCAAGGAGATTTGTACTCAGGTAAGTCAATTGGCTCGTAGGTCCGGCTGAAATAGGACTCTATTGTGCGCATCCAATTCCCCTCATCTTGCGAAGTTCCGTTGTCCATATTCAAGCCAAGACTCGAATCTGATCGTGCCTGAAAACCCGAGCTCAAGCCGATCGCGACGACTGCCGTTCCAATCAAGACGGCTTTGCGGATTTTTAACGCTTTGCGACGGGGCCTGTTTTCTTGGTAGCTATAGCTAGTTTCTTTCATCGTTGTCTAGTTTTTAAAAGAAATTTGGTGAGATGGCGGGGGTTCGTCTCCGAACGTAAAAATGTAGATCGCGAATCCGCGCCACTTCGATTATTGAAGAGAATTCACGTGAAAAAGTGCAATTGGCAGAAAAGTAAACTGGGTAGAAGTGTCAAAGTGCAACCCAAGTTGGGCATTCGAATAAAATCTTCAGCAAAACGGTTCGTTGCCCTTGCCAGTACAATCGCGAATCGCGCTACCATCTGAATCGTCGTCGATCGGTACGTCAATCAGCTACCAACAGCGAATTCGTTGCCGAGCAAAAGACTGACCAGAGCCAAAACCTAGAACCGGAAATAGATTTTTGGACGTAGGCCAAATGTAATTCATAGGTAAACTTACTTCGCTGCGAATGGCGTCGACGCCAGATGCGGCATGTCCAAGTCCAATTACTTCAACGGTCGCTGTGGTGGGTTGGCCCAGTGCATTGATGGCTGTCAACTCCTAGCCGAGCCAGTTGAATTGAGGTTGAGGCATTCCGTGGGAATCCTCTAAGCGAATTTCTAGATTGCCTCCAAGTGCCACCATTGCTTGACGAATCGGCCGAAAAATCTGGCCCCAAAGTTACCGCACTGGACCGCGCTCACCAATTGCGGCGTTGGTCGAAAAATTGGTGAATATATTGAGCTTTTTCGTGTGCGGAGCGAATTGCCACGACAAAGTACGTTGACCGAGGAATGGGCCACAACAGGGGCTTTTGCCGACCAATCGAGAATCGCCCGCGGAACCTGCATTTTCGGGATTTGACACTCGATTTATACTGCTTGCTCTATTAAGTTTTGGTGTTCTTTAATTCGTCCATTTAACGAATTTTTTAATTCCAGATTTAATTTACTACTGTCCGCACGAGAATTCCAATTCCCCGTAGAGAGTAGATGTTTTGTCGCAAGAAGTTTGTGAATCATGCCAGACGTCGGTTCGCCAACGATTGCCTACAAAGTTTCTGCCGGACCCAAAACCAATCCATAAAAGACTAATTATATGACAAGCGTTAAATTGCCCGATGGCAGTGTTCGGGAGTATGAAGGTGCCGTTACTGTAAAGGAAGTGGCCAAGAGCATTGGTTCTCGACTAGCTAAAGATGCCTTGTGGGGCGAAGTCGACCATCAGCCGGTCGACGTGGGTTATGAGATTCCAGACGGTAGCTCGGTTCAACTCAAGATCGTGACCAAGAAGGACCCCAACGCACTGCTAACGATGCGCCACTCTTGTGCTCATGTCATGGCCCGTGCGGTTATGCGACTGCGCAACAAAGTACGATTGGCATACGGCCCCGCCGAAGAGAATTATTTCTATTACGACATCGAAACGGAGGAACCGTTGACCGCTGGTGATTTTGAAGCGATCGAAGCGGAAATGAAGAAGATTGTCGAGTTGGACGAGCCATTCGAAAGAATCATTTCACCGCGCGAAGAAGCGATCAAGATTTGCAACGATATGAATCAAGACTTCAAAGTCGAACATATTCAAGCACGCTTGGCGGACGAAGAAACGGTTTCGTTCTATCAACAAGGTGAGTTTCTGGATTTGTGCGCCGGCCCGCATATTCCTAGCCCCAAGTTTATCGGCGCATTCAAGTTGTTATCGATTGCCGGCGCCTACTGGATGGGTGATCAGGACCGCGAACAACTGCAGCGTTTGTATGCGACCGCTTTTTTTAGTCAGGAAGATTTGGACGAACACCTTGAGAAGGTTGAAGAAGCCAAAAAGCGTGATCATCGAGTGCTTGGGAAACAACTTGGCCTATTTCATATTGACGACATGGTTGGACAGGGGCTGATCCTATGGACACCCAAAGGCGCTTTCGTTCGCCAAATACTACAGGACTTTATTTCCAAACACTTGACCGAGCAAGGTTACAGCCAGGTGTTCACTCCGCATGTTGGCAAGCTGGAGCTGTACAAAACCAGTGGACACTTTCCCTACTATCAGGACAGCCAATACCCGCCATTGGTGCACAAGGATTACCTTGCAAAATTGGCTGACGAAGGATGTAGCTGTAGCGAACTTTCGAACCAGATGAAAGCGGGTGAAATCGAAGGCTACTTGCTCAAGCCTATGAATTGTCCGCACCACATTCGTATTTTTGCCTCGCAGCAACGCAGTTATCGTGACTTGCCGATTCGGCTTGCCGAGTTTGGGACAGTTTATCGCTGGGAGCAGTCCGGCGAGATCGGTGGTTTGACGCGAGTGCGTGGTTTC
Source organism: Mariniblastus sp. (assembly GCA_965263475.1). Classification (GTDB taxonomy): domain Bacteria; phylum Planctomycetota; class Planctomycetia; order Pirellulales; family Pirellulaceae; genus Mariniblastus. The sequence continues at coordinate 2,239,335 of OZ253677.1, read as the reverse complement.
ACGCAAGACGATGCTCACCTGTTTGTGACCCAGGAACAACTGGGCTCCGAAGTTGCCGGTTGCTTGGACTTGGTAAAGATTATTTTTTCTGCAATGGGCATGGATGATTATCGAGTTCGGGTTGGATTGCGCGACCCCGATAGCAGCAAATACGTTGGCGATCCTGAGAATTGGGACTTGGCTGAACAAGCTTGTCGTGATGCGGCTGCGAGTTTGGGTAAGGAATATTCAGAGGAACCAGGTGAGGCAGCATTTTACGGCCCGAAGATCGACTTCGTCGTGAAAGATTGTATTGGTCGAAGTTGGCAGCTGGGTACCGTTCAGGTGGATTACAACTTGCCTGAAAGATTCGATTTGAGTTACATCGGTTCGGACAACCGGCCGCACCGTCCAATTATGATTCACCGCGCTCCGTTTGGATCCATGGAGCGATTTATCGGTGTGTTGATTGAGCATTTTGCCGGTGAATTTCCACTTTGGCTGGCACCAGAACAGGCTCGCATTTTGACCGTCAGCCAAAAAGCTGAGGAATATGCTCGCGATGTCGAGAAGCAATTCACGGCAGCGGGGCTTCGTGTTAAGGGCGATTATCGAAGCGAAAAATTGGGTGCCAAGATTGTCGAAGCCCGTAACGAAATGGTTCCTTATATGCTGGTGGTTGGTCCCCGCGACGCGGATTCGGGTTCGGTTTCCGTCCGACCCCGCGTCGGTGACGACTTAGGGGCGATGCCGATCCAGGAGGCGATCGATAAATTCGTTCGCGAAGTGGATGACAAAACGGTCCGCAGCAAGGCGATTGGTTAAGACGTCGGACGGACAAAACCAAGAAATTTTCTGGCGAAAGCCGTGGATTGGCCGTGCATTGACAGTTGCCAGTCGCTTAAAATACAGCGTTTGTAAAAGTGAGCGCGCTGCAACGGTGATGCGCCTGCTTTCTGTTCGTTTCTATGACTGATTGGAGGAAATAAAAATCGACAACAACCGGATCAACGACCAAATTCGCATTAGCCCGATTCGTGTCATCGACCAAGACGGGGAACAACTTGGAGTCATACCTACTAAAGAAGCATTATCAAAAGCCCAAGAATTAGGATTGGATTTGGTTGAAGTTGCTCCTGATGCAAAGCCGCCCGTTTGCCGAATCATGGATTTTGGCAAGTTCAAGTATGAGAAAAGCAAACGGAGTCAGAAGAACAGCAAACAACATCAAACGAAGCTCAAAGAAATTCGCCTTCGTCCTAAAACCGGCCAGCATGATATTGACTTTAAAGTCAAACAAGCGATTGGTTTTCTAAAGCACCGTGACAAAGTGCAAGTCACCGTCATGTTTCGCGGTCGCGAAATGGCCCACATTGAAGAGGGACGCAAGGTGATGGAAGGCGTGATCGAGCAGCTTTCTGAATACGGGAAAGTTGAAAGCACTCCCAATCAACAAGCTCGCAAAATGATGTGCACGATTGCACCCAAGTAATCGTTTTTTATGCTCGCTGCTGCAACTAATACAAAAAAAGCCGCAATGAATTTCATTGCGGCTTTTCTATTTCACTGGTATCTCTTTGACGCTTTTCTCTTTTGCATTACTTGCAAAATTCAACCCCGACATAGGCACCGTGCAGAATCAGGTCGCCGTTGGATTGAACGTCCCGAATGGGCGTCAGCGTGTTGAAGTTGCTGAACTGATTTGGGGCCAGGGCAATACCACTGACGCCGATCGCTCGGTAGCCAATATTGACGCGGCTGCAGGAGGCAACGTTGTAAGAGAAACCAAGATCAAGTTCACCCAACAACGAAACGTCATTTTTGGTGTCAACAAAGTTGTAGTCGGGGCCAGGGCTGCCGACCGTGGCGTAGACACCACCACCATCGACAATGCTCTGACGAACTCGGGCGCGGTTGTTGAAAACCCCGAACTTGGTCGCCCAATTCAAAGAGAGTCTGCGTCCCAGGCAAACATTCGAGCGACTTCCTAGTTGGTAACCGAGCAAAGTATTTTGGACATCGGTATCGAAGAACAGGGCGGTTGGTGCAACGCCGCTGGTCAAGTCCCAGTGGAATTCTTCGTCAAATTCAAACCAGCGGAAACCGTGCAGCAATTCAAAAGTGGCACATTGGCCCCAACGCGTGCGGTAGCAACCGCCTTGGCGTAGTAAGTTGAATTCAACGTTGTGAATCTCGTTGTCACGCGTGATGGTGTTGCTGGTCGCACGATCAAAAACGGTTTGCAGATCTTCGCCACTGGTCGGCCAATACAAGTTCTGCAAATCGGTGAGGTAGGTTTGATGACTAACATCTGACAATGTCGCCGTCGCTTCGTCAGCGAATAGTCCCCAATATCGAGCTTCAAAACCGTTACCATTGCAACTACGGCTGCCCAAAAAGAACTCCAATCCACCCAGGGTTCCGGAGTCTGCGTCAGTAGACAGCAAGGGAGTGCCAGCGGTGTCTCGCGTCAAATATACGTCGTCTTCGTAATCTCGGTCAAAGATCAAACCGTTGACGCCAAAGAACCAATTGCGTGAGCTGCCGCCGCCCGCGCCACCTACGATTCCACCGACACCGGCATCGTAGACAGGCGAATCACAATAGGGAGCACCTGCACCGACATAGCCTGAGCTACATCCGCCCGCATCGCAGCTTCCATTGATAGTACCTGGGTCGCAGGAGGTACCGACGGTTGCGCCGGTCATGGGTGAGGCTGGAGCGAGTTGATCGTGGGCGGGCGCCATGGGGCTGTCCTGGCGGTAACTTGCAGTGATACCCGGATAGCCTTCCGACGGTGCACTAAAGCCGTCGTTATAGCTTGAGACTCCTGAATTTGAGAGGATGGACTGGTAAGACCCGGTGCGGGTGTTGGATTGGGCGGCCAAATCGGCATGTTGGACTGCCAGGAAGGTCAGGGCCGCAAAGCAGATCAATAAACGCTTCATTGCAAACTCCTTTTTGCACGTAATATTCCAACGCGGACAAACAATCGATTTGACAGCGTTGTTGTTACTTTTCGTCAAATGAGACAATGGCGATTTGAATCCTGCGTTCCATTCGATTCATCAAATCGATACCAGTGTTCGCGATAGTCATCGTCATTCCATCCGGAACAAACGTAGCAAAACATCACGTTAGAATCAGGATAAGCTGATCGACCGCCAGACCATTCTGCAATACCCTGTTAAGGCTTGCGAACGGTCCATTAGGAATCAATCTTAGATTCGACAAGAACGGTGGACATGACCTTATCGGAAGAATTGGCTTAACCCGATTATTTTGAAATGGCGGCGTCAAAGTTTGCGCCAACTGAAAAGTCATTCGCCCGAGATTTTCAAATCGGACAACGTCAATAGGGAATGCAATTGCACGTTGTGCTGGGCAAAATTTTCGGCGGCACCTTGTTCGCGATCGACAACCGCAATGACCTTGTCGACGACCAGCCCAAACTCGCGCGCGTACTGAATGGCTTTTATCGAACTACCGCCAGTGGTCACAACGTCTTCGACGATCACGGCTCGCTGGCCGCTTTGAACCGGACCTTCAACTTGTTTACCCGTACCATGTTCTTTGGCTTGTTTGCGTACGATGAACCCCAAGAGATCCCGGTCTTGTTGCCAGGCACAGGTCACAATGGCCGCAGTAATTGGGTCGGCACCAATCGCCATGCCGCCAACCGCATCGGGCCAATCGTCCTTCATTGCTTCAATCATCCCGGCCGCAATGACGTTAGCGCCTTCGCCGGTGAGTGTCAATTTACGACAGTCCAGATAAAAATTCGCCTTGTTGCCAGATGCCAGAGTAAATTCACCCAACTGCAACGCGTGTTTATGGATTAACTCAATCAACAACGATTTGTCGTAGACAGTTGTGGCGGTCATGTCTTAGTCTGTTAGCTTGAAATTGGTTTTGGGATAAAAATATGGTCTTGGATCGAGCCGTGCAAAGTACGGTTCTATTGATTGTTGACGGACTTCGTCCTAGCGCATTGGGTCCCTACGGTAACACTTGGTTTGACACGCCCAGTTTCAATCGTTTGGCGAGCCAATCTTTGTTGTTTGAGCAATGCATCACCGATTCGCCGGATCCGCAATCAGGTCTGCGCAGTGTGTTGACGGGACAACACTGCCTGTCCACCAACGCCTACTATTCGAATCCATTTCAGTCCTTTTCGGAAGGAGGGGCAGATACCATTTTTGTTACCGTTGCCGGCCAAGCGACGTACGAGAGAGATGGGTTCGATCGAGTCGTTGAAATCGATCTACCCAAGAATAGCGGCTTGAGTACTGATTTTTCAGAAACAGAGTTAAGCCATTTTTTTGCTACGGTAATTCAAGTCATAAGAGAAATCGAGGAACCAAGTGTCTTGGTCATCAATTGTCCAGGGATGTCGGCTTCATGGGATGCTCCCGTGGCCATCCGCGAAGAATTGTCGGATGAAGAAGATCCCGAACCGAAACGTTTTTATCAACCTCCGAGCATGCAGTTTAATGAAGCCACCGACGATCCGGACCAATTGTTTGGTTTTCAAGTGGCCTACGGGGCCCAAGTGGTGGTCCTCGATCGACTGCTTGGGTTGTTCTTGGAAGAATTGGAACAGCATCCACAGTTCGCCAAGGCCCTGTTTTGCTTGACAGCTACCCGATCATTCCCCTTGGGGGAACACGGTGTGGTGGGACATTATCGAGAGCTTTTGCATAGCGAAATGGTGCACGTTCCCGCGATGATTAGATTTCCAAGCCAACCAATTGCGGGACGCAGCCAGCAGCTAATCCAACCCGGTTCCATATTGTCGTCGATCGGCCGTTGGCAGATTGGGACCGCGACTGACAAATCCAGCTTTCCAACGATCAACGAAACGAAATGGCTCGCCAGAAAAAAAACAGAGTGGCTGGTCAGTCAATGTCGTCTAGGCGATAACGACGTCCACGCACTACAAACGCAGGCTTGGAAGTTTATTTCCGGACCCTCGAAGAAACTCTATGTTCGACCTGATGATATTTGGGAATTTAACGACACCAGCGCGCTTTGTTTGAGAGTTGCTGAGCAAATGCAACGAGTGCTTGAGGAAGTATTGGAGCAGCTCTCTAATGGTGATGCGCCAGAGTTTCAGTTGCCGGACGCGTTGGCCTACGGCGTGGAGTGAGTTTGCCGACTACTCCCTCACAGGGAATCTGAAGTGCTCGAATTGTGTGACTGGAAAGGATGGTAGTCATCCATGCGAATATCCCAAGGTCCGTTGACGGTATAATTGACGCCTCGCCAAGCAACTTGGCTCAACGTCATCGCGCGAAAGACAGAATAACAGTACATGGTCTGGGCGACGACGGCTGCAAGCACAAGCCAATGCAACGGGACAACGGTTTGCACTTTTTGATTGTCCAATTGATTGTGTATCGTACAGACTATCATCCGCAATAACCAAGCGTTTGTCAGTTGGTACAAGACAGAAACACTGCCTAAAGCAATGGCTGCCAAATTATCGCCCGCGGCGAGCGCATAAACGAAAAGTAGCAGCGACAATAAAATCGCGGCGGTCGTCGCCATGGCGTGAATCGCAACAAACCACCACGCTGGATGGTATAGCCGAGCAGTCAACAATTGACGGGTTAACCAAGGTGAAAAACTCGACAGATCACAAGATTCGCGACTAACAATAATCAAATCAGAGCGAAATTCGATGGTTTGGCCATTTGCACGAAGTACCTCATTCAGCATCGTGTCTTCACAAAAAGATTGCCGCCATTTGTCAAGCAAACCGGTTGATTCGATGGTGCGATGGTCGATTGCCAATGTTCCACCCCAGGCGATTCGGTAAACGACCATTTGCACAATCGCTGCCGCATTCCATACGTATCTGACAATTGTTCCTAGGTTTTGTTTTGTCGGTTCGTACCACCGAATGCCAGTAATAGCTCCGACATTGGGTGCTTCAAAACCCAACGCCAACGAACGCAACCAATGTTTGCCTGGTAGAGTGTCCGAATCCAAAAACGCAACGATGCCTTCTTTCGGTAGCTTCGTCAAAACTTGTGCCAAGCCGCTACATTTAAGGCTGCAAGTTGGCAGCCGCTCCGACAAAACGTGCAGCTGAGCATGCGCAAAACTCTCGCAGTATTTTTGAATGAGCGGAAGGCTGGGGTCCGATTCGTGATCAACGACAATGTGGATTTGGTGTTCGGGGTAATCTTGTGCCAGCAGAGATTCTAAACACGATTCTAGGTGCGGGTCTTTCCCCCGCACGCACATCACGACGTTGGCTGGCGGGCAATGACCGCCGTTCCATTGGTTCAAGGACCCGCCGGTTTGCATTCGAAAAACGAATCGACGCACATACACGTATTGACCTAACGCCAGCACTATCATTGCAATGCAGAGTGTCGTCGTTGCGATTACCAATCGAGTTTGCTTTCAATTTAGGCGTTGAGCGATTGCGATGATAGCCAGACGTGAACTTGGGATAAAGAGGTAAAGCTGCAGTCGCCTGAGGCAATTTCTTAGCTTAGCTAGCACGTACGCTATAGTCGTCAGAAAAGTACCTTGATAAAGTTTCCAGCTTGAAGTTGCATTTACTTGTTCTTGAGACCATCGGACACGGAAGTCCGAAATGTCTGTTTATTGCCGACAAAAAACGATTTGCTTCTTGATTACAATCTGCTGCGCTTGGGTAGCAGGATTGGGGATCGCTGTTTGCCAAACTTCGGAATCCGAAGGGTTTGGTTCGGCGACACCTGAGCGGCATCGCTTGAGGATTTCCTGGGGGGGCGGAACGTCGAAGGCGTTTAGCGGTTCCATCAAAATTACGAATGGGAAATTCGCACGCCCAACCATACTCGGCTTCAACCCTGAGTCTTCAAGCGGGATACGGTTCGATTCCAAGCAAATCTTGGTTCGAAAAAAATCAGCATCGCCTTACGAGGGCATCGATGTTGATGCAGTCGGCGGCGACGCGAAAATCTTAGTAGATTTGGCTGCCCCTGATGGTTCCTCACTACGCGAAGAATATGAAGTCTCCCAAGTTTTAGTTCAGGATCAAGTCGCGCCGCTTGACGATCAAAACAATCGCGTTTCGATTGTGCGAGGCGCTGGTGACAATATCGGAATTGCATTCGATCGACCGCATTTGATTTTTGAAGTTGGCGAAACCTTCGATTTCGATTTTTGGGTCAACGCCCAAATCGAGGATGCATCTGACTGTGAGTGCTTAATTGAACTGCAGTCGGCACGTTCGACTTCAAATGCTCTGTCCTCGGAAATTGTCCGCATCAAACAAGAGCGACAATTTCAACCGCTGAGAAGATCGCTGCGACTTCCAAGCCAAGAAGGGGTCTACAACCTGAGATTTCAGATCAATCCCGGACGCCGAAACGCACTTTATCGTCGCCGCACATTTGACCGCGACTTGCAATTGGTTGTTTTGGATACGAGTCGGCGGTTCTCGCAACCCAACGAATACGGAAAATTGGTTCAGGAGATCGACCCCAATACGCTGCAATCGAGCTTGGCCCAACAACAGCTAGCGCAGTTCTCGCGCCGCATCGGACTCAAAACCAACCAATCAGTGGGGAGATTCAATGTATCTCCTGACCAGTTAGTGGTTCAGTTGCCGGTCGGTGGTTGGCAGGCAGTGCCCATCAACATCAACGAAGTAGGTAAACCACACATCGTTGAATTGGAATACTCAACAACCGATCCAATGTCACTTGGTTTCAGTATCTTGCAGCCGGACGAATCGGGGCAAGTGCCAAATTTTGGTTTCGACTCAGGACTATATGTTCCTGATTCTATTGTCCGAACGGCACCGCAAGACGCCTCAGGAAAACACCGTTTTTTGTTTTGGCCAAACACAAAGCGAGTTTACTTGTTGATTGCCAACCGACATGTATCCCAACCGGCAACGTATCAAGGGATTCGAATATTCCAAAGCTTTGAAAACGGAAAACAGGAAACAATCCAACGGCGCCCCGTCAACCCACGCCGAAGCATGGCGTTTTATGAACAGCCGCTATTGATTGAGAATTTTGCAGTCCAGAACGCCGTTGACCCGGTCTTGAATCAGTCGATTCACGATTGGGAGAGTTTTTATCAAAGCATTGTGCGGCTCGCTCAGTATTTGGTCGATAGCGGGTCAGCTGGCGCCTACATCAATGTGCTTGGAGAAGGTAGCGCGTTGATGCCGTTGAAAACGATGTTGCCGTCACCGCGCTATGACAGTGGCGTCTTTTCTTCGACTGCAAAAGATCCTATTCGCAAAGATGTGGTTGAGTTGATCTATCGCATATTCGCACGGGAAGGCTTGACGTTTGTTCCCGTGCTTAGCTTTGATGCACTTGATGCGCGCGTCGAGTTCAGCGAGTTCAATGCCTCACACACCAATTTGACTGACCTTCACGGTCAGTCAGTCCGTGGTGAGGGCTATCCCAGCTACAACCCATTGAGTCACACAGTGCAAAATGTAGTGACCGAAACCGTTGCGGAAGTGGCCGAAAGATACGGCGGCAGACCGTTCTTCAAAGGCATTGCCGTGGTTTGTCGCCCCGATACCTGTACGTTGCTGCCTGGAGTTCATGTGGCGGGTTACGACGCGATGACGCTGCAGCGATTTGGATTTGATTTGGGTAAAAATCGGCAAGAGTTGCTTTCTCAAGAACAGCATGATCGTTGGATCGGCTGGCGTTCACAACAGATGAGTCAGTGGTATCGTCAGATCAGTGAAGCCATACGAATAAAATCTGATGATGCGAAGCTGTATTTGGCTTTTATTGATGTCTTCAAAAATGATGAATTGAAAACGTCTCTGTCTCCGACACTACATCGTTCAATCGATGTTGGAACGGCCTTGCGGAAAATTGGCTTGGAACTGGCCACGCTGAACAAAGACCCCAACATCGTCGTGATGCAACCTGAAACGTTGGCTCCGGTTCATTCGTTGGCTGCTCGGAAAAGCGAAATTACCGCCCAAAGATCGCAACAATGGTCACAGTGGCAAATCGATAGCGAAACGCCAACTGGCCTATTCCTGCACCGATCGTCTTGGGCTCGATTTGAAAACTTGGAAGCCAGTGACATTTTTCCGCGCCAATCGACACCTATCTTTCGACTGCAACATTTGAATCCGGCCGGCGTATGGAATTGTGAACGATTTGCGAAGCTGCTGTTAGAATCCGATGCACAGGAATTAGTGGATGGTGGCCTGCTTTTGAACACTAACCTTGATAAAGAGTTGGTTGCCTTTCGGCAGACCTACGCGAGACTTCCCGAAGCGAGTTTTGCCGATGTCCCGCACAAGCAATTCCACGATGAACGGCACCCGATCGCGGTCCGTGTCGCTCGAGTCGCTGGTGCCACGTATTGGTATTGCATCAACGGCTCTCCTTGGAATGTTCATTTGACCGTTCGTGTCAACCAAAAAGACTCACTGCCATGGAGTTGGTTGAGCCGTGAGGCGAAGTCAAATGGTGTGTTAGAAGATGGCGGAAAAATACAACTCACATTGCGCCCCTTTCAGTTAGTTGCGGCAGTCAAGGAATCCGATCAGGTGGCTTTTCAGGATTTCCAATACAGTTTGCCTGAATCGGCGAGCCGCGAGTTAAACAAGAATTACTACGAGCTACGAGCACGTGTGATTGCTGCCGGGAAAGCCAAGCCCATCGATGTCTTAAAACAACCTTCCTTCGAGAATGGTGAACTCTCGGCCGCATGGAGCGTGGGAAATCAGGAAGCAGCTTCGATTCAGTTTGGCGAGCAGAATTCGGTGGACGGAGTCTATTCTCTGAAAATCGAAAATCGAAATGAATCGACGGTATGGGTTCGAAGCAACCCGTTTCAAATTCCCAAAACCGGCCGCCTGTCTGTGTCCGTTTGGCTGAGAACTCAATCCGTCGAATCCCAGCCGCCCTTAAGGATTTCGGTTGAAGGCAGTGGTTCCAATTACTATCGTTTCGCCGAAGTCGGTGCTTCGTCGCACGATCAACGGAATAATCAACTGTCCACGCAATGGAGTCGGTTTGTCGTGCATTTTGATGACCTGCCGACAATGCCGGATGCCCGTCTACGTGTGGGTTTCGATTTGATGGGCGATGGTGTGTTTTGGGTGGACCAAGTCGAACTGTTCGATCGGTGGATGGATGAAGACGATCTAAAAGCGTTAACCCAAATATTCGCGGGCGTTGGTAATCTCTCGTCCAAGACTGAGAAGATGGAAAGTTGTCGCCAAATCCTCAACGGCTATTGGCCCCAATTTCTACGTCAGTATTTTGATGAGCCGGAGGTCGTCAACCAAGAAATTCAAATCGACAACTCGGTTCGCTCTTCGATGCGACGACGATTTCGACGATTTGTGTCACCCGGCATTTTTCAGTTTCGTTAAATTGGTCCCGATCCGACGCATCAATCGTTCTTCACCACTGAGGAATTCGATTTCCGTTTGCAGCGCGTAAATCGGCAGCTCTGGTCTCGAGGATTTTTGAATTTTGACCAGGTCTTTGACGGTACACACGAGGGCATCGCAACCTAATCGTTTGGCTTCGTTCACAAGTTCTTGGATATCTTTTTCTTTGAAATCGTAGTGGTCTTCAAACGTTTTTACGCCTTTGATTTGAATTCCTATTGAGTCGAGCGTGTGCTGGTATGCGGAAGGGTTGCCAATACCAGAAAACATGAAAACAGGCGTAGTCAACATCGCACCGAAAGCGATTGGTTCTCGATCGATGGTGCACCAACCTTTGGGTATCAACGTGGTTTCCGCCCAATCAACGTTCGGGTGTATCGCCAATACTTCGGACCGAATCGCTTGCCGCACGTGAGGTGCGATTTGATCAGCACGTGACAGGACAACGACATCAGCCCTTTTAATTTCAGTCACGTCCTCCCGCAGTAAACCCCTCGGCAGCAAGTAATCAAACCCAAACGGGTTGGTGGCGTCAACGAGCACAATGTTTAGGTCCCGATTCAACCGGCGATGCTGAAACGCATCATCCAGAATAACTGTCGGTAAGCCGCTGCGTTTCCCTAGCTGTTGGATGGCCACTGATGCGGCGGTGACTCGGTCTGGATTCTGAACTTGAACGATGTTATCGGTCCGCCAGGCGATTTCCATCCCTTCGTCGTTGAGTTGACCCGATGCTTGTGCACCGTAACCTCGACTAACGATCGCTGTAGGATATTTGTTAGCCAGCTGATTGGCCAACCAGATGACCATTGGAGTCTTCCCCGTTCCACCGGTCGTCAAATTACCAATCGAGATGACAAACGCGTCAACCGAATGAGACTTGAGCCATTGTTTGTCGTACGCCCAATTGCGAATTCGAACAACGGTACGGTAAATGACTGACAAACAAAATAAGCAGCCGCGCGTTAGCCGGTTCAAGAATCGGTTATCTTTTTTCTGGATTGCGTTTAGCAACCCATTTTTAAGTCGTTTCATATCGGTTAATGTCAGCCGCCGAGGTTGAGAAACTAGCAGAATCAAAATCGGGCGTCAAATTTGAATTCTCGGCTAGGCATTGAAAGAAGAAAACATTGCAAGGTGCGGTATCGCTCCAGGCTTCACAACTTCTTCACTTTTATGTATTCCTGTCATTTCTAATTTTGGGCGTTGCCGATAGCAATTCGAATCGAACTGAGTTAGCGCTGACGTCGCTCTCCAAGTCATTGGAGTTGCAAAGACGCGGCAATTTTGGACTCGTCCAACGCTGCCAGATCGACGTTCGCAACAAAGACTGGGGGCTCGCGTTGGCAGATTTGACTGAGATCGCTGAAGCACCTGCATTCGATGCGACCGCGCGCGGGGCCTTGTCTAGCCGAGGCCATATTTTTATTCAACGAGGCGAATTAGATTTGGCTCGATTTTGCCGAGGCATTGAATCTGGACAACCAATTTGGAGCAGGTTACCTTGGTTTGGCTTTGGCACAGGAGAAACTAGGTCAATTGGCTGCTGCCAAGGAAAACGCCGAAACAGCCATGGACCTGGGAATCACGATTGAACCGGATCTGCTAGATAAAGTTGGATTGGATCGACCTTCGGCAACAGAATAAACTGATAACGATTTATTTTATTCGTTTGAGACTTTTTGTTTTGGAGTTGGGATGGAAGATCAGGCCACCGAAAAGAAATGGAAGCCCATTGGCCGCGTGTTGCGACGAGTCGCTGGCGTATTGGTGGAGAAAGCCAAAACGACACCGGACATCTATCCGATGACTATCAATGCGATCACAACGGCAGCCAACCAGAAAAGTAACCGTAGCCCGCAGATGCAACTCACGGTAGACGAAGTCGACGAGGCACTGGATGACCTGCGGGAAATTCATGCGGTCGTAGAAATCCAAGGAGACGGGCGGAAATCCAAGTACAAACACCTGCTTTACGAATGGCTTGGAGTCGACAAGGTTGAACTGGCGGTGATGGGGGAACTACTGCTACGTGGCCAACAAACATTGGGCGAACTCAGGGCCCGGGCATCGCGAATGGAACGGATCGAAGGTCTCAATGAACTGAAGCCAATCGTCAAATCGTTGATCGAAAAACGACTGGTGATTGAATTGACGCCTGCGGGGCGAGGTCAAATCATTACCCATGCGCTTTACCAGTCAGAAGAATTGGCCAAACTGGAAAAACAAGTACATTCGGGTGCTTTTGATTCGCCCCAGGCGGCTGCGTCGGAACCCACGTCGACGGAACCTTCGAAATTAGAGAACCGTGTTCAAGCGCTTGAGCAATTGGTTTCCCAATTAAGCGAACGTGTCAGCCAACTGGAAAGTGACATTCGCGGCTAGTTAGCATCTTAATTGAACCGCGCCCTCGCTTTCATTCGCATAACTTGTACATTTTCCGATAGCCATCGAAACGAAACAATCGAGCCAACGGAACGATTCAAACCTGTTGGCACATAGAACAACTCTTGACCAACCGTCGCTTTGAAATGAACCGACGCATTGCGACCAATCGCGATTAAATGGTCTTCTGCTGTAAATAGAAGCGGCAGCTTGGAATTGCTTGCATTTTTGCCACATTGGCAGCGGCAACATACTAGAGTGGTCCGATTCGGAAATTAAGCGAACTGTCAAACCCGCAGTTCGATCCGCTCCGTACGTCGACGGAACTTAAATCAACCGCATCCGTCATTTGTTCCCAAGTCAAATCCATGAGCATGAAACTCACTCCGGGCAAGCTGCAATGTTTTGCGTTGGCATTTTCATTGGCTATCGGCCTCGCGTCCGCGAATCAACTATCTGCGCAATCCGCCAGCCGACAAGGTTCTGGCACTACGAATCCAGATCCATTTCAGTTACCCGCTGTTGGTCAAGACGACAAGTTTAACTTGCCGGGGGTACCGCCGCTGCCAAATCAAGATCCAGCGGCCCAGCCGATCCTTCAATCTTTTCAGGATATTACCGTCAATGAAAAATACGCCGGTTGGCGACAGGCGAGCAACGGCGCAAACGGCGCTCGACTTGACGAAACGATTCGTTCGCATTGGGTCATGTCAGATGAGACTGGAAAGCTTCCGGGGATCGTTTACGGTGTTGAGGGTGCGGACATTGGTAACCTTACGATATATTTGCTGTTCAACGGGCGTGTTGTCACATCAGTTTTACCGAAAGATGATGGGACATTTATTTTCGCCAATGTTCGTCAAGGTGTTTACTCTTTGGTGGGCTGGGGCGACAACGCGTTTTTCGCGTTCGGAGTGAATGTGCTTCGATTCAATCCAGAAGTCAATGAGAACGTATCGACGGATCTGAAGATCACCGCGACTCAAAATGAAACAACAATCAATACCGACTGGATTCAGTTTTTTGCCGATCAAGTCGAGTTTCCGGTTTACGGTCGATATGAGACTGGCGAAGGTGAAACCGACCCAGCCAGGTTATATGGTGTCGCAGGTCAACAGCTCTACCTTCCGCCTTCTCGACCGGCAACCTCCATTTCTAGCCACCAAGTCATACCAGCTGCAGATGGGCGTTTGATCGGAAGAATTCACCAAATGTCTACCAGAAATGGACGCCCTGTGGAAATCAGAAACACGCGAGTCATTTTATTAAAAGGCGATGATGTTTACGCAGCAGTCACCACAGACAGCTATGGTGTATTTGAGTTCCCTGAGGTACCAGCAGGAGAATACGCGTGCGTGGCGGTTGGAAAAGACGGCATTGGTTGTATTGGGTTTTATCTTGGAGAGCCCGCGACGAACGACGAGGAGTATGCTCCATTGTCGCTGACGATGACGCCTTCCGAGACGACGGGTTGGTTGAATAACTTGGCGCAAGAGACAGCCTATCTGCGAATCGTCACGCGGCCTCGCTTTGACTTGGCGGAAGATGAGAATTATGGCGGCTACTTTGGTCCTCAAGGCTGCCACGGCCCCAACGCATTGCGACCAGGAGGGTATCGTCCACCGCCACGAAGTGCGATTCCGAAAGATCAGCGTTTTTTCCGAAAAGCGAATCGCTTCATCGACAACTTGTTTTTCCAGGATAGTCAAGGAGCGGGTTCTTTTGGAAATGGTTACATTGGCAATGGTGCAGGAACCTACAACGGCAATGGTGGTTTTGGTGCGGCTGCTAATTTTTCCAACGTACCCGCACCGGGGCCCATCGTCGGAGGCTCGACCAGTCGCAACAACGTTCCGACGCCCAATCGAAAGTAACGCAGATTAATACACACCTTTGAATCGCAAACGGCGACCAGAATCACTGGTCGCCGTTTTTGCATTTTATCAATGATTGAAGTTTGGCAGGAGCTCTAGAAATCGGCGCCGCCACCCATACCGCTCATGCTTTCGGCCATGGCTCCAAACATTCGGAAAATACCATCTTGCATTTCCATTCGTCCGCGAACCGCACCATCGACGACATCCCAAGTGACACGGACTCGGTCCTTACCCACCTCTTGGATTTTGTCTTTTAGCAATTGTACCATTTCTTCTTCGGTTTCGATTTCAGCCACCAGGCCCATAATCGGAGCGAGGAAGATATTGTACTGACCCATGATGTCGGCCTTTTTTGGGGCGCCCGCGTTGGCATCAATTGACTTTTTCAAAGTGGATTCTGGGTTTTTCCCGAATCCGAGGTACAGCTGGTCCTTCCCGAAACCAAGGATCACTTTCATCTGTTCGCCAAGCATGGCAATTACGGGTTCGTCAACTTCATCTGGATCCAAAGTGATCAAGATTTCATGCAAGCTAAATCCACCGTGCGATCCTGAATTCAGATTGAAAACGACTTCGTCATCTTCAATTTTTGATTCCGCCTGACCGACGATTTCTTTGATTGAAGATTCCAAATCGGCGACGTCAACCACTTTGGCACCTATCGAAGCATTCAAACCGTCATCGGTGAAAATCACACCACCCATGTCCATCGTACCGGCCATCAACGTCTTCTTTAGGACGTTGACGAGCTTATCTCCGATCTTGTTTGCCAATTCAGACGCAACTTCATCTTCTTCTTCGTCGATTTGATCTAAAAGCGTGTCGCGCATACTTTCCATGGATTCAACATAGATCTTTGCGTCTTCTTCAGAAATTCCGGAGCAATTGTGGAAGGTCAAGGCGGCCTTTTCCATTAAGAAACCGGTAAACAACGAGTCCGACTTTGACTTGCCGGCCATGATGCGTTTTTGAAAATCTGAGCCGGTTAACCCTTTCATTTGAAAGTCAAAATAGACGCGCTCTTTTTCTTTGTCCGCGTTGAAACCCATCGTCACCAAGTCGACTTCATTAACGAGCATTTCGACTTGCTTCATTTGCATTTCAAATTGAGCTTCTTGGATCTCAGCTTGAAATTCATCCATCTGATCCAAGCTCATTTCGTAGTTTTCTTGCAACCAATCGATCGCCATATCTCGCATCTCAGCTGGAATCCGTTGCGGATAAAGCTTGGCAGACAGGTTGTAGTCTTTCGTCTGCTCGGCCAGCATCTTCGCTGGGTCGGCAGGTAGATTCTTGAGCATCGCCGCGTCTTCCGAGACAAACGCGTAGTCCCCTTTTTTGACCAGAGTCAATTCCTCGCCCGCGTCAGGAATGATTGTGACGGTGTCGTCACCTTCATCGAGTTCCGCGAAATTCGAAATCTGATCCAAGACGTCGTCCAAATTCTTAACCGGGAAAATCCCAATCGCATCCGGCTCTGGGTTACCTTCTTTGAAGTACAACAGCGCACCGGCAGGTTTGGAAAAATCAACACCGCGCAGATAGCCCTGCGCCTGGATACGTGCGATTCCACTCATCTGTCCAAACGTTTCACTCATTGCGCCAGCTAAATACTCGACGTCATTCAATTGCTCATCAACAGGGGCAACGGCGATAACGACCGAAGGTTCGGGCTTGTCTTGAGCAACGGCAATCTGAATAGGCAGCACAGTTACCAGCAAAGCAACAATGCCAAGGGGCAGTTTGAAACTCATTGATGATTTCACATTTTTCTCCAGTAGTATTTGCAAATAGATACGGTTGCCGACGGCAAAACACAGTCAACCGCAACGGCTAATTTTCATGCTTGTGGAAGCGACTCGCAATGGGAGTCTACGGCCCAAATCAGATGATCCAGGGCCGGTCGCGATACATTCATATCAAGTTACCCGTCAACGAGATACCTAGTTTTAGGGAAATCTTTGCGATTGCCCATATCTCTGGGATTTCTATGCAAAATATGTACTGAAAGATCGGCTGGCATTTGGCAGAGGGTGCCAGTTGAGATGCGGAATTATCTTTCGCGAAAAACGATACGACCCTTGGTCAAATCATAAGGGGATAGTTCGACCCGAACTTTGTCGCCAGGGACAATTCGAATAAAGTGCTTGCGCATTCGTCCAGCAACATGAGCTAGAACTTCATTTCCAGTTTCCAATTCCACACGGAATCGTGTATTTGCCAGTGCTTGAGTCACTGTGCCGTTCACTTCAAAAGATTCGTCTTTGGGCATGAAACCTCCATAAATTGAGAAAAATCACTATCTACTTATATACGGAATAAGATATAAGTCCAGATCAACGTTGAAATGGTTGGAGCAGGGGTGCGATCCGGCCGGGAAGAGGGTCAAGTAGCAGCGCCAAATTGGATTCGCCGGTCGAGATGCTATTCGTTCACATTAACCAAATATTTCCCGTTTTACTTGTAAACCGTCGGGTATTTTCAATCTTGCTCAGACAAAATTTTGCTGCCGCCAACTGCAGGGGGCAGTCTTGATCGTCGCTAACCAAGGATCTAATGGACCTCAGCGAACGTTGTCATTGTTTGACGCGATTTGTATCATCGTTGGAACGATCATCGGCGCTGGGGTCTTTCAAACGGCTCCCCTGGTCGCATCGTTTTCGAGCAATGCTTATATGATGGTTGGTTTGTGGTGTTTCGGTGGTCTGGTTACAGTCATCGGAGCACTTTGTTTTGCAGAGCTGACGACACGGTTTGTCGATGTGGCGGGTGGCGACTACGGATTTATCAAGCTCGCTTACGGAAGGCCGTTAGGGTTCCTGTTCGCGTGGTCGACGTTTTGGATCATTCGTCCAGGCAATATCGGTGCGATGGCTTTTACTTTCGCCACCTACTTTGACAAATTATTGGGCTATTCGGATGAAGCCGGGCAATGGCGTACCGCGGTATATACGCTCTTGGCGGTGGTCCTGCTAAGTTGCGCCAATCTGATCGGCTTGAGACAAGGAAAGTGGATTCAAAACGGATTGACGATGGCAAAAGTCGTGGGAATCGGAGCGATCGTTTTGATCGGTTTTTTTGTATCGCCTGCGACCGCCCAACCGACGACGAATTTACCCGCTCAAACCGAATCGGGAGCATGGCTGCTGGCACTCGTGTTTGTTATGTTTTCGTTCGGAGGCTGGAACGATCTGTCGTTCGTAGCCACTGAAGTTCAGCGACCCGAGCGAAACTTATTGCGGTCTTTGTTGTACGGATCGTTGCTGGTCACATTGATTTACGTCCTGGTCAATATTTCTTTTGTTTGGGCATTGGGTTTTGAAGCGGTTGCACAATCGAACGCAGTCGCGACCGACTTGGTTCGCAACTGTCTGGGTGAAGGCAGTTGGGTTGGCCATCAAGGCTCACAGATTATCGCCGGGCTGATTTGTATTTCTTGTTTGGGTGCGATCAACGGAATTATCATTACCAGTCCGCGGATTTATTACGCCGCAGGTCAGGACTTTCCGTTGCTTAGCTTTTTGGGAAATTGGAATTCCAGGCGGAACCAACCTTGGATTGCGACCGTCGCGCAAGCAATCGTGACGGTCGGGTTTTGCATGTTATGTTTTCAATACCAAAATCCATTTGAAGTGATCTTGGTCGCTTCGGCACCGTTATTTTGGATTTTTCTGGGCTTGGCCGGCTTTTCGTTAATCGTCTTTCGGTTTCGTGAGCCTACGACGACCACGGCGAACCACTATCGCGCGCCATTTTTTCCAATCACTCCATTGATTTTGACGTTGTCGTGTGGGGCCATGGCTTTTTCCAGCCTGAAACACATGTTGAGCCAGGGCTATTGGTTGGCCATCGTAGCGGTCTTTGGGGTAATCTTGGTTGGGTTTGTGATGTCGTTCTGCGTGCGATTCAATGCTTCAAAGTTTAACAGCCCGGACATCAATTAATTCTAGGAAAATCGCATTTCGCCTTGTTCTAGCGCTCAAATTTCGATTACACTTTTTGATTCGCCAGAATTTAATAGTGATTGGAGTAATTGAGTGGGAACAAAGAAAACGGGCAAAGGACGTCGCAAAGTTGGTCGGAAAAAGCGACGTATGCGTGCCAAAATTCGTCATCGCAAGAAGTAATTCTTTAATCGCTTGCGCACAGGCTACAATCAGCCTTCCCTGTACAGTTGAACGTAGCTGTCTACCATCGTTTGAGTTGGAAACAGCTTTTCCACATGCGCTTGGCCTTGAATTTTGAGTCGTTCGGCGGCGTGCGGCTGTTCGATCAAATATTTCGTCCACCTGGCGAATTCGTCCCTGGCACCGAAGTTGGTCGCCAACCCAGTGGAAAGTGGATGAATCAGATCCGCCGTTTCATCATCTAACACGCTGATCACCGGAATGGCGTTGGCCATGCAATTGATCATTATGCCAGGATTCGGGATTTGTCGCTGCGAATTCCAATAAAAGTCAATGCCGCAAATCTCAGACCCGCGAGCATCTGAAATGTCAAACAAGTGAACGTTGTCACCAGCCATGGTTTTACGAATGAACCGTCTAAGAGGTTTCGTATCACCGTATCCAAAAATCAGCAGGTGAATGTCATCTCGCACGCAGCACAGTAAGTCGATAGCCCAAACCAGATCTTTGAGTCGGTGGTTATAAGCCATACTGGCCACCGTGCCGGCCAAAAATACCGATTGGTTTTGTTTGCCAATTTTCTGCATCAAAGATTGACGTGCGGCTGGACGATCGACGCCAGCGGTGGAAATCGAATTCGCGATGACTTGGGGTTGCGCTGTGCGAACGTCCTGGTCGACAAGTTTCCAATGCGAATAAATATGAGCGTCATTTCGGCGTTTTAAACGCTGCAGCCCGAGATCCTGCAACCAGCCGGCATTTTCAGGATGACAAAAATGGCTAAAGAACCGGGTGGAACGATTGCCAATATCGGCCAACAACAGCGGCCGATGGGTCGCGTTCCCCCAGGCATGAATAATGTTGGGATTGATGTGTTGGATCAAGTCGCGCAAGGTTCGCCAATTTTGAAGTGATCGTGGCGATTGTCCAGTTCCGTAGAACGCAACCGCATCATGGGCTTTCAGGCAATTGGCCGGTTCATCCGACGTCGCGACAACATGCAACTCGAACTCTGAATGGTCCAAGCCATGCAGCAACGGTCGAAGTTGGCCAAACAGCCCTAATTCAGCGAAGGACCGGACAACAAACAAGATTCGCGACATTACTTTACGGATTCTACCAGCGGAGATGTGCAACTTGTGATGAGGTCAACGTATCGGTTAACCTGGACCGCGGGTGAATAGCAATCCGACAACATGTTCTTGGCAGAATGTCCGATCGAATGACGCTGTTCCGGTTGGGCCAATGCACAAATCAATGATCGGGACAGCGTGTTGGGTGCGCCGTCAGCGACGAGCCAACCGTTGACGCCGTCTTCGATCAATTGGGAGGTGACTCGGTTTCTCACGGCCAAGCTTGCGAGGCCTACGGATTGGGCTCGGACGAGACCGTCGGCGCTGTGGTCCGCAGTCGCGGTATGAACGTACAGATCGGCTGCGACAAAAATCTCATTCAGATGGTCAAAATAACCTGGAAACAAAACGCTGTAGGCAAGATCCAACTCGATCACGCGTTGCCATACCCGATTCGTATTGGGTCCTTCACCAATAAGCCAAAGTTTGGCGTTGGGAAAAGTTTTTAATACCCGAGGCCAGGCTTCAACGAGAGACAACAAGCCGTCTTGAGTTCGCATTCGTGTCGCCGAGACGACCAGCTTTTGATTCTCGTCTAATCGAACGACCGGGTGTGCCTTGGAAAGCGCCGCGCGAACTGCTACTCGGTTGCTCGTCCGGTCGTCAAATATGGGCAGGCCGGGATGAACCAGCTTCGTGGCTGGCATGAATTCGATGTTTTTGACCAGTTGTTTGACCGCCGAACTTGTTGTGATAACGCCATCGGCCGCCAAACAAACCTCGATATGTTTGCGGTGGATCGCACCGCTGACTCCGACGAAACTGTCATCCAAATAGACAAATACCGGTGTTGTTTCGTCCAGCCCCGTCGTTGCCGCCATCGCTTCTTGACCCATCCCCGATACGACTACGGCATCGTAATCGTGGCGGGCAAAATGGCGAGACAAGGCTCGGCTGTATCGAAACGATGTCCAAGGTCCCGTAACCGGGCGAGAAAAACGGACGATGTTGACGTTGTTTAAAGTAACCGAAACGGGCCAATTTCGTTCCCACTTAAATGTGGCAACCGTCACCCGGTGGCCAGCCCGAACGAAGTTCTGGGCCAACTCTGACAACGCGAGTTCGGTTAGGCCCGAATGTGGCCAAAATCGACGTGTCACGATCAGCAAGTTCAACGGTTTCATTGAGTGGCCGGTTGAATATCGGAAGGTTCGAGAGATGCTAGAAAAGGAAGGTTGCGGTACTCGTCATTGTAATCCAAGCCGTAACCGACGACGAATTCGTCAGGAATATCGAAGGCCACAAAATCCGGCCGATATTCAACTTCTTGTTTTCCCGTTTTCAACAATAATACTGCTGTCTTTACCGATGTCGGACGTAGTCCGTTCATCAGCTCCATCACTTCCGTCAGCGTATGGCCGGTGTCAAAAATATCGTCGACTAACAAGACGTCACGGTTTGTGATATCCAGCATAATGTCGGAATTGATAGTTAAATTCCCGCGTCGAGTGCCCTCGTAGCTGCTGGTGTGAACGACTCCTACTCGCAACGGCATTTCGAGTTTGCGAATGACATCGGCCAACAGAACAATACTTCCCGTTAAGACACCAATCACCGTCAACGGGCGACAGCCATATTCGTCATTGATGGATTGGGCCAATTGTTCAACGCCGTTAAGCAGCGCTGTTTCGTCCAACAATACTTTCACGTTTAAACGATCTCTAGCACACCGAAAAGGAACATTCTAAGCGGTGGCCCCGAATGTGGGGATGTTGAATCAATGGAACTGAAAAAATTCACAAGAATAATACTATTGATTCAAAGTCTTGAGCACGCAGGCGGCGGTCACAATCGCCAACGTCGTGTAGATACCGCGCAGCCTCGTTTGTTCTGGTCGACACGACAAATAACCCATCGTGCAAACCACTGATATGAAAGTGAATTCTTGTCGTAATACGGCTAAGACCGTCGCAAACGCAATCAGGGAAAGTTGAGTCAACCACCAATCGGGAAACCTGAGGAAAGCTAAAAATAGCCAAGCTTCTTTGGCCAGAATCAAGATTGTGAAGCCATAAACGAAATAGTCGAAGAACGGAACCGGAGGCGTCAATGTCACTTCGTTCAATTCGCCTGGATGCTTTGCATGCAATTTATCAATGAGCTCGGTATTGGCATCAATGGTGCTTTGCGCATCCGTCAATTTCAATGCCGGAGATGCGAATCCTCCGCGGACCATTTCAAACCCGATGTAGGATCCGCTCATGAAGTCGGGGGATGCTAGTTTTTGCATTGTCGCGAAAAACATGAGAACGACCAACAGCCAACGGACGTTTGCACGCAGATCCAGGACATTGCCCTTAGCATTGCTACCATTAAAGTTCACAACGATCGCGATCGTTATTGCCAAATACGTCATCATCCAGTGATGGTTTGGAACATCGGTATAACGCATCATGATGCCCGAAAAAATCCGCCAGCGATTAGTGGCCACAACCATCGCTGCCAAATCGAAGTCGCCGATAAGCCGATGGTTGCAAACAACATCATGGCCAGCAACGTTCGGATAGACTCGTCGATTCGAGGCGTTGTAAACACATAGGCCGACATAACGATCGCCGCAATGACTAACGAGGTTCGCAACAATCTGGGATACTCAGTTTCGTGCTTGATCGCGCTCAAGGCAGGTCTCCTGCTTGGGAAGCTGATATTTGGTCTGCCGTATCGAGTATTTTTTCGCGTTCTAATTTGTAGCTATCCATATCAAACTGCAGTTTGAAGATCTCGATATGTGGTCGGGCGGGAATTTCGTTGATCGATGATTTGAGCGCATTGACCTGTCGGAACGTAAGATGCGGACGTACGATTTTCAGCAAATTGGATTCAGCGCGATCTTTTTTGCTAAAGACGATCGGGTCTTGGTTCTCGGAATGGATCCAAGCTCGGTTCTGGACCGGATGAAAACTGGCGTACATGCCAAATCCTCCGCCACGCCAAGAGCTCAACCCATCGAATTGGACCAGATAAAATTGGACGCACGCCCACAACGCCATAACGATAGGAACTCCGAAACGAACCATCAAAGGTGACTTGTGTTGGTCGGACATAGTTAGTGGAGAGCTCAGTCAAAGGCATTGTGATTGGTAGTTCAAGTATAATTCGGATCGCGGTTTTTTCTGATCGATGGGCCGGAATTCTACATGTATCGTTGCATTGCGTGTCGCAATGCCCAGCAAAAGAGATAGTCGTAACGAGTATCCCGATAAGCAGACTCATTCAGACGAACGGAGGACTGACATCGGCGGGCAAGTCTACCTGGCAGCATGGTGGCCAATTTTACGGTACTCCACGTGGCCAAGCCTTGAACCGCGACTTTGGTGCGATGGCCGAGAACGCGACTCGGGTTCGCAGCGGTAATTTGCCGTAAGTGCTGCTCAAAATCTGCCGCGGATGTTGTTGACAAAAAACTTCGGCGGTCAAACATCAAAATTGAAGCCGCTTTTTTCTCTTGCGGTCAAACATCAAAATTGAAGCCGCTTTTTTCTCTTGGCCGTATTCAGAAGATGCGATTCCAGCTTCGCTCAACACGCGACGACAAAATGGTTTGTCGTATGGTCTTCCGGATGCCCAAGGCTTCATTTCTGCGGAATGGTTGACTCGAAAAATATCTCCACCACTCCGCAGCCCCATCGTTGCGATGGGAAGGTTAATGAACCCTGCCCAAAGCCGGTATTCTGACAACGACAAACCGGATTGGTCTGCCCGTTTGAGCGCGTGAAGTGGATGGTCGCGAAAGGCCCAGGCTCCGGCTCCGTAGCCAGTCAAGACAAGACGCTGTTTCAACAGTGGTTCGGCCGCCCGAAAATAAACGTCTTCCCCTTTGGCATCGGAATACTCATCATTTGTCTCCCTTTGAAAAGATCGTGCTTGGCACAGATGGAGCAATACTGGTAAGCGGCGGTTTGAACGCTTAACCTTACCAAAACGAAAAGGTGTTCCCAAAATGGACTTGGGTTTTTGATGATCTCGAGATGCACCCTCATTGTTATCTTTTAAGGTCAACCTGACAAATTTTTCTGATGAGCTACTAATTTATGAAATCGCACGGCCCCTGGAAAATAAAGCAAACCAATGATGTTTATCAGGATGCGTATATCGAAGTGACTCGAGACGACGTAATTCGCCCAGATGGTCTAGATGGCCAACATGTTGTTGTTCGATTGAAGCCAGGCGTTTGTGTTTTGGCGATTGACGAAGATTGGAATTTGCACCTAACCGATGAATTTCATTACGGTGTGGGCCGTTATTCGTTGGAAGCGGTCAGTGGCGGCATCGAGCCCGGCGAAGACCCCGCAGAAACTGCCGTGCGTGAACTACAAGAGGAATTGGGGCTGCAGGCGGGTCATTGGGAATTCTTGACGACGGTCGACCCATTTACAACCGTTGTTACGTCGCCCACGCGACTGTATTTGGCGACTAAATTGAGCGAGGTGGAAGCGGCGCCTGAGGGAACGGAGTTGATTGAGCATCGTGTGCTTGACCTGAAAGATTGCTATCAAAAGTTGATCGCCGGAGAGATCACGCATGCACCGACGTGTATATTGATTCTGACGGCCTTCCAACGATTTCAGTCAGCTGTCGCAAAAAAATGACCCGCCAAGCAGTCTTCGTACGGATCTAATGATCGATGTTAATATGGACGATAAAAGTTGTGTGCCATCGACTGACTGAGGCTGTTTGAGTCCTATGGAAAAATCCCGAATCCGAACCATTGGTTGGCGGGAGTGGATAAAGCTACCGGATCTTGGCATCAAAAGAATCAAGGCCAAAATTGACACCGGTGCTCGATCCTCATCATTACACGCGTTCGATATCGAGATTTTTAAATCGGACGGTATTCAGATCGTGCAATTCAAAGTTCAACCACTTCAAAATAACCGGATCAAGATCGTGGAGACTCAAATGCCTGTCCACGAATTTCGCAAAGTTCGCAGTTCTAACGGACAAATCACGAATCGGCCAGTAATTCGCACGATGGTCGAAATTTTCAATCGTGCTTACGAAATTGATGTAACTCTTTTTGATCGAACTAAAATGGGTTTTCGTATGTTGATTGGTCGTGAGGCGTTGACCGATAGATTCGTGGTAGACGCTTCCAAGTCTTATTGTGGTGGTAAGCCGAAACCGAAGAGAACCAAAATAGATGGTGAGGGGAAAACGTGAATCTGGCAATTCTTTCCCGCAATGAAAATTGCTATAGCACATCGCGTTTGGTCGATGCGGCGACGATCCGTGGTCACGAGGTAAAAGTGTTCGACACGTTGAAGTTTTCCATGGACTTGGAGCGTGGCGAACCGGATCTTTATTACTTCAACGATTCATTGGATGCGTACGATGCCGTATTGCCTCGAATTGGGGCTTCGGTAACCTATTTTGGCACCGCTCTGGTTCGGCAATTTGAACAGATGGATGTGTTTTGTGCGAATTCGTCGTCTGGAATAACCAATTCGCGCGACAAGTTTCGTTGTTTGCAGATTATGGCAAAACATAATATTGGCATGCCGCGGACTACGTTTGTGCGCGACCGCAACGACGTGCTTCCCGCGATCGAGAGAATTGGTGGGGCGCCGGTCATCATCAAGCTGCTCGAAGGGACGCAGGGGGTCGGGGTTATCTTAGCTGACACTGTGAATATTGCTGCGGCAATTATTGAGACGCTCCAAAGTACAAGACAAAATGTCCTGATCCAGAAATTCGTCGCCGAAAGTAAAGGCCGCGACATTCGCGCATTTGTGATTGGTGATCGTGTCGTCGCTGCGATGCGTCGTACCGCTCAGGGCCAGGAATTCCGCAGCAACGTTCACCGTGGCGGCAAGTCCGAAATGGTCTTGTTGGACGAAACGTATTGTGAGACAGCGATCCGTGCGGCGCAAATCATGGGATTGAGAATTGCGGGCGTGGATATGTTGGAAGGTAAAGACGGACCGCAAATCATGGAAGTCAATTCATCGCCTGGCCTGGAAGGTATAGAGCAATGTACCCAGTTGGACATCGCCGGGGCAATTATAGATTACGTTGCTGCTCAAGTAGACTTTCCTGAGATCGATATCCGTCAAAGGCTAACCGTCAGTCGTGGATATGGCGTGACAGAGATTCACATTCCAGACGGCTCGGAATACATCGGCAAGACGATCGACGAGTCGGGGTTGCCTGAAAAAGACATCAACGTATTGACTCTTTATCGTGGCACCACCGTTGTCCCCAATCCGCGGCTCAAGCGACGACTTGAGCCGGGTGATCGGTTGTTGTGTTTTGGAAAACTGGAGGTCATGCGCGGAATGATTCCAGAAAAGACGCGTCGCAAACGTCGTCCGCCAGTTCAGGAACTGCCTGAAGAAATCCAGACGGATGCCGAAGTTCCGCCGCCGAAAATGCTGGGTCTGCGTTCGTCGAATACAGTTTGATCTTGAAGATGCGGCGAGGCGGCATTTATCTAATCGGGATTGAGCGTGTAGATCGTCGTGGACGTGATGGCTTGAGGTTCAGATCGTCTCGAAACAGCCTAAGTTTCGAAAACCGTTTTTAAAACGGATTGGACGTCGGGGCGGTCGTGTGGATCCTTACTTAAGTTGTGAAACACCACTTCTCCGTCAGGATTGGCAACAACGTCAGCGCCCAATTGAAATATATCTTTGCCAACTTTTTGTAGCTTCGATCCGTTGATGAGCCATCGAACGTATTTGACAATAGAGACCGGCCCAGCAAGCGCCCACCAGCTGGCATGCCCGCGAGAAAAACGGCGGTACAATTCCAAGTCTGGATCCAATAGCAGCGGCCACGTCCAAGGGCTTTGATTCTCGTAATCTTGTGCCATCTCGACGTCGTCGAAGGTGACGACATAGACGAAAATGTTTCGCTTTCGCAATTCCTGTTCGCAGCGCCACAACTGTAGCACATGTTCTCGGCAAGGAATTCAGCCCAAATGTCGATGGAGTACGATCCAGCGCCAAGATCCGGCATGGTCGAACCAGCGATGTGTTTGTCCCTTGACGTCTTGAAGTTCGAAGTCGTCAATGGTTGTATTCAGAGTTCGATTCATTCCGGAATTCGTTTCAGGGTCTCCAACAGAAACTTCCAGAATTTTTGAACGCTGCGGATTTGAACTTTTTCATCAGGCGAATGGGCGCCACGAATGTTTGGACCGAAGCTGATCATTTCCATATCTGGATAATGGGTGCCAATAATTCCACACTCCAAGCCCGCATGACAGGCGGCGACATGCGGTTTGTCGTTGAACATCTGTTCGTAAATTTGCGACATCAATGAAACGATTGTCGAATCAGGACTGGGCTTCCAGCCTGGGTAACTGCCCTGCGTTTCTACATGAGCGCCCGTCAATGCCAACACAGCACAAATCGAATTGGCCATGTCATCGCGTTCTGTATTAACACTACTGCGGGTCAAGCAACCAATACGCATTTCTCCGTCTTTGACCAAAACACGCGCCAAATTGTTGGAGGTTTGAACCAAGTCTTTAATGTCGGGGCTCATCCGGTGAATTCCCGAGTGGATCGCATAGATCGAACCCAAAAGGTACTTTTGTAATTTGGCAGGAACAATAGTCTCTGGCGGATGTTCCAGACCTTCGTACACAATCGTTAATTCAGGATCGGTGACTCGGTATTCCGACAAAATGATATCGGATTGTGAATCCATCCAAGCACGAAACTCATCGGCCTGGTCGCTATTGACGACAATCGTTGCAAACGATTCGCGCGGGATGGCATTTTGCAATCCGCCACCATCAATCTCAACAATGTGAATCTCGAATTCGGCAGCAGCTTTCCAGAGAATTCGATTCATAATTTTGTTCGCGTTGCCTAGACCTTCATGAATTTGCATTCCTGAATGTCCGCCTGACAGGCCAGTTACGGCGACCCGCATTGCGGAAGAACCAGCGGGCGTTTCTTCAGGTAGGTACTTGTTGGTGGCAATGATGTCGACACCGCCTGCGCATCCGATTGTCAATTCATCATCGTCTTCGGTGTCCAGATTTAACAGAATTTTGCCGTTCAACGAACCAGCATGCAGACCTTGCGCGCCGGTCATGCCTGTTTCTTCGTCAATGGTAAACAGCGCTTCCAATGGCGGATGTTCGATATCCGTAGATTCCAGCACGGCCATGATCGCGGCCACTCCGATTCCATTGTCGGCGCCCAGTGTTGTGCCTTGTGCTCGAACCCAGTCACCCGATATTTCCATTTCGATACCTTGGCGATCAAAGTCAAATTCGACGTCCGCGTTTTTTTGGCAGACCATGTCAAGATGGGATTGCATCACGACCGGGCGCTTGTTTTCCATGCCGGACGTCGCCGGTTTGCGGATGATCACATTTCCCACGCTATCGACATGCGTCGACAGGCCCAATCGTTTGCCGAACTGACGTGCAAAATCGATGACACGTTCTTCTTGTTTGGAGGGCCTGGGCACCGAATTTAGGTCGACAAAATGATTCCACAATTTTTGAGGTTTCAAGTTGCGAATGTCTAAATGGCGTTTGTTTTCTGTAGATGTATCGATTGACATGGGAACTTCCAGACGACGATTTAGAGGTTCTGGTATTTTATGCGGTTTCGCTACCGATGCAAAACGCACCGTCGGATACCGCAGCCAACGGCACAGAACGAAAGCAGGATGGAGTCTGCGCTTTGAGGGAACGGGAGAACTGCATGCGACGAATTTGTCCAGAATCCGAACCCTATCGTAAAATCCTGTTGCACATTGGTAGTCGTCAGTGCATATTGGCTTAACGAGGACTGGCGCAAATTGTGTGAGCGGCACTACAATTTCCGTACGGCTGCGACGCGAAACAACGTTTGGTTGGATAGAATTTCAAAATGAATGCACCCGAGTGCACGTCGCTCGACTTGATCGCTGATGAATTAATTGAAATCGTCGAGATATTTTCAGTGCGTCTTGCATTGATGGATGTGGCTACAATACGACAAAAACCGTCCGAAGAACGCTGGGCGATCATTGAAGTCCTGGGCCATTTGGTCGACTCAGCAGCGAATAATCATCAGCGATTTGTACGAGCGTTGCAAACCGATGCGCTCGTATTTCCAAAGTACGAACAAAACGCATGGGTGAAATGCCAGCACTTTGCGGAATGCGATTGGGATCATTTAATAGGTCTCTGGAAATTATACAATTTACATTTGGCACATATTATTCGTCGAATTCCGGATGAAAAATTGCGCGTCAAATGTACGATCTCGCCCAACGAGCCCGTGTCGTTAAGCTATTTGGTTGAAGATTACTTGGTTCATTTGAAGCACCATCTGAACAAAATTAGCGAACGAACAGGAATCTGATCGACTCCCGTTAACGGATTTGGGAGAACGCGGTTTTTGGGCTTTCGACTACCTTTAACCAATTTCTATGGATCGAAATACAATTGTTTGCCAATCGTTTTAACCGCAGATGGGTGATCTTGAGCACGGTACTGCTGGCGATGTATCTGGGCTTTTTTCACTATTGTATGGGTGCGAGCTATTTCACTTGCATTGCAGCCGGTGTTGTCACATGGATGGTGTGGACCGGATTGTGCTGGTCGGTGCGCGGCGTTTTTATGAATCGCTTTGAGTACGGGATTCATCAATTGGTCGGGGTTGATATTTTGCTAGAAGGATTCAATCCGATGCACCAGGGATTTGGTTTCTATTACTGCGCCGCCAGTTTTTGGTTGGTGTTTTTGGTGTACCAATTTTTTGGTACACGCGAAAACAAGGCGACGGTCTTGGTGGCGGAAACGGCTGATGCCGGTTGGCCTCAAGCGATTCAATGAGCATGGCAACCGTATTCTGTTTAGCACTCGTGGATGCATACTTGTGGAACCGGGTGAATTTTTTCACACTACCCCAAGAATCTCTAGCCTTGAAGCAAGTCTGTATTGCCCCGGTCGGCAGATAGAAATAGATTCGGTGGGTTCGTACGATCATCATCGGTGTCAAATTATTGGTTGCGTCAAGATAGGAATGAGTGCGTGTCAGGTCGTTGTTCAAGCCGGTTCGTCGTCGCGTTGGCCATTGGTTTATCGCTGATACTTTCATGCGGCTGCGATCCGAATTCGTCAACAGCAACGACAGAGGCAGAATCAAGAATCCGCCTGTCGGGCTCTAGTACGGTAGGTCCATTGGCTGCGGAAATTGCCAAACGCTACGAAGCACTCAATGCCGGTGTTCGAATCGACGTTCAAACTGGCGGTTCGTCACGCGGGATTGCGGATGCCAAGAGTGGGCTGGCAGATATTGGGATGTCGTCTCGGGCTTTGAAAGCATCGGAACTTGATGGTCGTTTGTCTTGGCCGATCGCGATGGATGGAGTGTGTTTTATCGTTCATGCCGAAAACGCGATTGGTGAGTTATCTCGTTCCCAATTGTTGTCCATCATTCAAGGCGCAGCTCGAAACTGGAATGAATTTGGTGGTCCAGATTTGCCGATCGCGTTCATCAACCGTGCAGCCGGGCGCAGTGAATTGGAATTGGTGACTCAATTTTTTGAAGTTGGCGCGGATCAGCTTCACGCCGACCTCATTGCTGGAGAGAATCAACAGGGCATCAAAATGGTCAGTAGTACGCCCGGTGCCATCAGTTACATGTCTGTTGGTGCCAGCGAGGACTCCATTGAACGTGGGACGTCGATTCGGATGTTGCCGCTCGGCGGTGTGGTCGCTTCGGTTGAAAATGTTGAAAACGGCAGCTTTCCTCTTTCCAGACCACTGATTTTTGTAACCACTAACCAACCTTCACCCGCCGCGGAAGCTTTTATTCGTTTTGCACAGTCGAACGAAGTTTCCGATTTGGTCCGCCAGCTTTCGTATGTCCCAATTCACAATTGATTCTTTCGTACGCGTTTTGTTGCAGGTAATCGCGTCGGTTTCTGTGCTGATTGTGGCGTTGATTGTCGTGTTTTTGTGCGTCGAATCCAAGGAAGCATTGAATCAAATTGGATTCCGATTTGTTCGGGACGCTTCTTGGCACCCACACGAATATGCCGACCAGGGCCGTTTTGGGCTGCTGCCCATCCTGCTGGGGACATTGATGGTTTCGGTGGGTGCGATCCTGATCGCTGCTCCTGTGGGTGTCGCTTCGGCAATCTTTAGTCAATTTTACGCGCCGGTGCCGATTGCTTTCGTATATCGTCGAATGGTCGAATTGTTGGTGGGCATTCCATCGGTGGTGTTTGGCTTTTGGGGATTGGTTGTGTTGTGTCCCTTTATCGCGATGACAGCCAAGCAGATGGGGTGGCCACATGTATTGGGGCCAAGTGTCTTGGCGGCGACGATAATCGTTGCGATGATGATTTTGCCGACCGTGATGTTAATTTCGGAATCGGCAATCAAGGGAGTACATTCAGACTACATTTTCGGCGCGGTTGCGACGGGTATGGGAAGGTTGGCGATCATCAAAAATATTGTCTTGCCGCAAGCCAAAGTCGGAATCGTAACGGGTGTGGTGTTGGGTTTGGCTCGCGCTTTAGGTGAAACGATGGCAGTTGTGATGGTGGCTGGCAACGTCGTCAGAATCCCCTCTAGCGTTTTTGATCCCGTGTGCACACTCACGGCCAATATTGCTTTGGAAATGGGGTATGCCCTTGGCGTTCACCGCTCCGCGCTGTTCTTCTGCGGGCTGTTGCTACTGGCTTCGGTCGCATTGGTATTCAGTTTGGAAATCGTGCTGCGACGCGTGGTTTGGAGGACGCAACCATGAGCCAATTACCAATGCGAAAATCTGGAATTGAAGTGTTTGGGTTGGTGTGGTTTTGGTTACTGGCCGGTTGCGTGACCGTGTTTTTCGTTTGCTTAGTGGCAAGTGTCGTGATTAACGGAATTAGCAAAGTCAATTTGGAATTTTTGACTTCGACGCCGCAGCGATTTGGTACCGCAGGCGGTATATTCCCGATGATTTTTTCGTCGGTAGCCGTTTTGTTGATTTCGTTGTTCGTTGCAACTCCGTTGTCGATTGGTACTGCCATTTATTTGTCTGAGTTTTCGCGCGGAAGCTGGATGAGTTTCTTGGTGGAACGCGGGTTGATTGTGTTGGCGGCGGTCCCGTCGGTCGTGTTTGGGCTATTTGGATTTGCACTGTTCTGTGACTTGCTGGGATTTGGGTATTCCATTTTGAGTGGGGGATTAACCCTGGCGTGCATGATTCTGCCGATTATGATTCGTGCGATTCAAGCTGGTTTAGCCACGGTGCCGGATAGCTATCGGCAGGCGGCAACGGCGTTGGCGATAAGCAAGGTCCGAACCGTCTGGTCGATCTTATTGCCCTGCGCGGCTCCAGGCCTAGTTGTTGGGTTAGTGTTGGGTATTGGCAGGGTATTGGCAGAAACGGCTGCGTTGTTGTTTACGAGCGGGTTTGTTGACCGGACGCCCGAGTCTCTGTTTGATTCTGGCCGCACCATGTCGATTCATATTTTCGAGTTATCGATGAATGTTGCCGGCGGAGAGCCCAATGCCTATGCAACAGCGGTCGTGTTGCTTACCTTGTTATTGATGATCAACATGATTGCCATGACGTTGACTGACCGACTGTTGCGACGTCGCGTGAGTGTTTTTTGATGGCGAAGACATCCCTCTCTCCCAAAATCGAACTGGCTGATGTTAGTGTTAGCTATGGTGCTCAAGCTGCGGTACGTCATGTCAATTTACAAATCCCGGAGCATCGCATCACGGGCTTGATTGGTCCCAGTGGTTGTGGCAAAAGTAGCTTATTGGCTTCGATGAACCGAATGACCGATATGTTTTCTGATTGCCGCGTTGCTGGCAGCATTCGATTCAATACCCAAGAGGTACTTGATGCCCGGATCGATTTGATCGCCTTGCGTCGAAAGATCGGGATGATCTTTCAAAAACCTAATCCGTTTCCTCTTTCGATCCGCAAGAACATTGAATTGCCTCTGCGCGAACATGGAACACGCAATCGGCAAGCGATCAATGAAAAAATTGAGGTCGTGTTGTCGGAAACGGGATTGTGGGACGAAGTCAAAGACCGATTGAGTAGTTCAGCGCTTCGGTTATCTGGTGGACAGCAGCAACGATTGTGCATGGCACGAGCCTTGGCGTTGGAGCCGGAGGTTCTCCTGCTTGACGAACCGTGCAGTGCGCTGGACCCGATGGCCAGCGGTGTGGTTGAGGATTTGATTCTGAAATTGAAACGCAAAACGACGATCGTATTGGTATCGCATGACATTGCCCAAGCCCGACGGATTGCGGATCAAATCGCCGTCTTTTGGTATGAGAACGGAGCGGGACGATTGATTGAAGTTTGTGCGGACCGGCAGCAATTCGAGAAATCGCAGAATCCGATAACGCGGTGTTTTATTGACGGGACACGTTGTTGACTCGGCAGGCCGACGGTCGATGCGGGCAATTACATCAATACCGGCGAAAAAGTAGGAGGTTCGCAAAATTCCGATGGCATACCGAAATTCTCGCCGACAAAGTCGTCCATCCAATCGCGAGTTTCTTTGGATAGCATATCCGCCAACTCTTCCGCTGCTGTTCCGGAAATGAGCGCGGGATAAAAATCGCGTTGGATCCAAGGTCCTTTGCAAAGGGCTACGACTTGATATTCGGAAAACATTTGGGCGGGTTGATCGGAAAGTAGGCAACGTTCTAACCAGGGATCAATGGAATCGGATTGGTTGACTTGCGCCATCATCCCCAATCGCTGCTCAAAATTAATTTTGTCGTTCAGGAATTGCTGGATGGTCTTCGCTGAAGTTTCGGACATTCCGTCGTCTGATTGTTCACTACGGCAACTCAGGCACATCGCCAACTCGATAATCACCTCGTTGCGACGAATCACTTTTTCGATGACATACAATTTGCTGGAGGTCAGCAAATTCGCACCGCAGGAAATACAAGTTTCAAACGGTGCGTCCTTTTGAACGGAGTGTAAGATTTTGGGGATTTCCAAAAACTTGGTGATCGGCTCGGGCAAATCCGATTCGGAATCACGCGAATGTTGGAATTCGTTCGAATCGGGGAATTCGTTTGGGTGGTCTTGCATATCGGTTAAACTCTCCAGCGATTGTGCCAGCATTTTTTAGGTGCAATTGCGTATTGCAAGTCGAATATTCAAGATATTCACGCAATTCGCGGAAAACTTGGGCGAATTTTTCAAATTCGAGCTAGGGAAATATCTGGGATGCTCGACTCTTAGAGCGTTAGAAAATTCATCAGCTGATTCGTTTCAAATTCAATATGTCAGAGATTGGCGTCGGGACCATCGATTGGACGGCTGCGCTCAAACAGCATGAGCCGTGGCTGCGCCGTGTGTTGAGTGGCCGTATTGGCAACCGACACGAAGTCGATGACTTGATGCAGGACATTGCGTTGGCCATTTATCGTCAGCGGGCACTGCCGGAAGATCCGGGCAAAGTGGCACCGTGGTTGTATCGATTGGCGGTACGACAGGCGATCAATTTTCATCGCAAAATGGGTCGCAAATCGATGCCGAAGGCGACGCCAGACATTGAAGTAAGTAGTCGGGAGCACGAACCGTTGGATTGGTTGTTGAATTGTGAACGAAACCAAGCGATGCAAGAAGCCATGCATGAGTTAGCGACTCTGGATCGCGAAATCCTGATGTTAAAGTACAACGAAAATTGGAGTTACCGTCAGTTAGCCGATCGCTTAGGGGTTAAGGTAAAGACGGTCGAGTATCGATTAATGAAGGCGCGGAGGAAGTTGCGTTCACTAATACTTTCCAAGGTTGGAATGCCTTCAGCGGATTGATGAAAAAGGTAGATTTTATGAGTGCAATTGAACCTGTTGAAATCCAACGCTTGGTTGATGGTGAATTGAGTTTTGAACAAACTCAATGGTTGCTGCAACGAGCCGAAGCCCAACCGGAGTCGTGGCGTTTGATCGCATCCTCGTTTGTTGAGAACCAAATTTGGCAATCTGAATTTTTTGATGGCGATTCGTCAGAGCTTGCCGTAGCCGAAAAAAAACGGTTTTCGCGGGCAACAAGTTTTGGGATAGAGGCCAGTAGATGGATTTCGTTGGCAGCGCTGGTAATGCTGTCGGCAACGATTGGTGCGGTGGTTGCGCGATACACAGTGTCACCAACGGGGGCAACTTCGAATTCGTTAGTGGTCAATGACGGATCCCATGGAGAGTCAATTTCTGAGGAAAATTTAGGCGAGTATGAATCACCTCAAACGCTGGTCAGAAATGATGGCAACGATGACGGGTTCAACAAAGTGCCACTCTACCAGTTCGAAGTCGAAGACGCGCTGGGTAACTCGGTCGTTGATTCTCAAGTGCCCCTCTATTCTGGGCGTCATAACGGCATTGAAAATTGGTTGAAAGATTTGGAACGGTCCGACCATGCGATCCCGGCGCCACGGTCGGGTTACCGCATGGATCGCAACATTCGGTATTTTCGTGGCCGCATGAATGACGGCCGAGACTTGATTATTCCCGTGCGCAATTACCGTTACGCACCGGGACAGTAACTATTAACTTTTGTTTCTGCAAAAGGAGCTATAAATGAAATTGTTTGGTGAAGCCGTTGTTTCTGCGTTGATGTTGGGGCTGGTCGGTGTGTCCAGTGGTTGGCTGACTCAGGACCAAGAGGAAGAGAAAATCGAAATCGTCAATCAGGATGGCGAGAAAGTAGAACTAAAGATTCGTCAGGAAGGTGGTGCGAAGGCCAGTCAAGACATTCGCGTTCAAGATGGCAAAGTTATTATTGTTCACGGAGACGGGACGCGACAAGAGTTGGATACAAGTGGCGCTCAAAGTATTGTCGTCAATAAATCCGTTCAGTCGGTTTCGAAGAATGGGGAAGAACAAAAGAAGGTTGTCGGTAAGGCGATTGTGATCGGGCCAAACGGTGAACGGCAGGTAATTGAACTTGGAGACGGTGCTGAGTTTCCAATGATTGGTGATTTTGGCGCGAAATTCGGTTTGCCCGGGAACATTGTATTTGGGAATTCGGGAAACGCTGGCAAATTCATGATTGGGGTCAGTTGCCGACCAGCGAGTGATGCACTGCGAGCCCATTTGGATTTGGCCAAGGGGATTGGCTTGTCCGTTGAAGGGGATCCAGCAAAAGACTCGCCTGCCGGCAAGGCGGGAATCAAGAAGCATGACATTCTGATGTATGCGGACCAAGAAGAGCTAACATCGGTTGAGAAATTGGTTGAAGCTGTAGGTTTGGCTGGCAAGGAAAATCGAGAGTTGACATTGACGTTCTTGCGTCGCGGAAAAGAGAAGACTGCCGATGTGAAGCCAGTCGAACGCAAACTGGCGACTTGGCAAGCCGGTTTTCCCGGTATGAGCGTCGACATTGAAGAATTCGGGCCAGCCATTGTGTTTGACAGGGAAGAAGGGCTTCCAGCAGACTTGTTAAAGAGGATGGAAGCTTTTGAGTTGAGAATGCAAGAGCGAATGGATCAGATACAAGATCGTTTGCTTCGCGAGCTTTCTGACGAACCAATCGAAGAAGACGATGACTAATGTGAACCTGCCCGTGTGACCAGCACGGGCATACTTTTTGAATTAATAATATTAAATAACGACAGGGGATACCGATGGATATCAAGTTAGCGATGTTAATGTTGGCTGTGGGCTTTACTTCGAGTCTGGTAGCTCAAGAACAAGAAACATTTCAGGAATCCAGCGCGATTGTCGTCGCCAGTTCCGCCGACGGGGATGGTCCTCTGGGGGCGACCATAATGACTGTGGATTCATCCGAATTGGGTGATGGCCCGATGGTGTTTACCGACTTCGCCATGGAGCCGTCGTTTATTGGCGGGGCAGGGGGTAGCGCGTTTTCAATGTTGAACAACGCGAGCGTGCAAAAAGACTTGCAATTAGTCGACGATCAATTGAGCCAAATCGAAGAAATCAACCGTGAATTTAGTACGAAGATTCGTGAAAAAGTTGAAGAGATGCGAGATGAAAACGGAGCGTTTCGATTGGACAACGCCGCGAACTGGGGCGACTTGATCAAAAATCTTCAAGAGGAACAGCAGCAACAGATCAAAAATGTGCTGTTGCCCAATCAACAGGAGCGATTGAAGCAGGTCGAGCGTCAAATGAAGATGAAACGTATGGGTTCCGAGCGCGCCCTTACTAAGGTGTTGGCTGAAGAATTGGGTTTAACGCCAGAACAAAAAAAGAACATCAAGGAAAAATCAGCAGAATTGCAAGCTGACTTGGAAGCGCAAATCAAGGCGCTGAAGGCGAAGGCAAAGAAAGAGTTGTTGGCGGAACTGTCATCGGATCAGCGTGACAAGCTGGAAACCCTGTTGGGTGATGAATTTATTGTTAAAGACGAGGATTTTGGAAACCGGTTTCGTGGAATTCGCAACATGATGAACCGTCCGAAATCAAAGGCAAAAGACTTTTAAACGTTCCTGTACAACGGTCTGCAAAAAAAATTGAATTTTTGGCGAAACGTAAAACCATGATCGGCAATTAACAGTATAGAAAGTGTGTACTGCTTCTGTGGATCCGATTAGGTGGGGAGCCAAATTCTGATTCAGAAACTTGGTATCTAGCGGATTCAATGGGTCGACCAGTTTGACTGGTCGGCCTTTTTTTGTGAGACGCGATGTGTGTCAATTTACGTGTGCAACCGCGAATCACGCGCATTAGATCTTGCGACAGCCGTCAACTTCAATGACCTACGGGGTTAGCGTATTGAACTGTAGTCGCCGGTTCGAATAACGTCGCGGTGTTGTTGGGATTTGGGGATGGAACGTTTTTCGACGAAGCAGAATTTTGTTATGACCGACCATCCTTCGTGGATCACGACGGCCGACTTTGTGGTCGGCATTCTCGATGTTTAGCCATCTGTTAAGGTATTGACTGGAAATGAATGGCGCGCGAATTCAGACATCCGCATTCAAATGAGTTTCCAAGTATTTTTCCAAGTCAGGTCCGTCTGGGTTTTGGAGAACCGTTTCGAGCCACGTTTTTCGTTCAAAACAAATAACGGCTAGAGCGTTTTTCAGGTTGCTGTAGCGTAGCCGCAATGTTTGAAGTAGTTGGTGCATTCGGTTTGCTTGAACTTGGAAATCAGTTTTCCAATACGATCCCAAAGGGCGTCAATGGTTCTTTCGGCAGAACTTCGCAGCAACCATTTTAGTTTTGCAAAGAGCAACTCGATGGGGTTGAAGTCCGGGCTGTATGGAGGGAGAAATTGTAGTGTTGCTCCGACCGCTTCAATCGCCTCACGAACTCCGATTCGTTTGTGAGCAGCAAGGTTGTCCATGACGACAACGTCGCCTGGTTTCAAAGTCGGAGCTAAGTGCTGTTGGGAATAAGCCAGAAAGATGTCGCCGTTCATTGGGCCGTCGATAACCAGCGGTGCGACCAAGCCTGTTCGCCGCATGGCTCCCACAAAGGTTGTCGTCTTCCAGTGGCCGTGAGGGATACGACCTACGACGCGGTTGCCGCGGCGAGACCTTCCATACATTCTCGCCATTTTCGTATTGGCTGCGGTTTCATCGATGAACACCAAACTGTCGATGGGCGTATCGAGCATTTTGGATTCCCACCATTGACGTTGAGTTTTTACGTCGGGACGGAGTTGTTCACAGGCATACACTACTTTTTTTTAAACGTGATTTGCAGATGTTTGAGTGCACGATGCAATGTTGAAATACTAATTTCAATCGGAAGTTTTTCGCATAGCTCGCGTAGGGTAATGTCAGGTTGCTCCTCGACAAGTTTCTCGATTCTATCGCAATGGTCCAACCATTTAGGATGGGGACCACTCCGTTGTGAACGCGCCGTTATCTCACCGGTCTCGCGTTGGCGTTGTTTCAAACGTCGAACCCAAGATTCGCTAACGTCATACTTCAACGCTACTTCCCGGGTCCCAATTCCCGATTCAGAATCACGTAATATCCGAACTCGCAAATCCTCTGAGTAAGCTTTCATAACAACCTCCTGTTTTGAGGTTGCCTGTTTTAACTAATTCGCCTCAATGGCGCTAGACCGTCTCGGAATTTGCTCTAGTTCCCAGGTGCAGGCGAGGAATCCCGATTCTGCCACCTTGATATCCATCGGTTCATTGATTGTGGAAAAGAGCAATTGCTGTTTCAAGATTTCTTGGTCGTGCCACCAGTCGAGCAGTAGCCAATTGCGATCGGCTCCATAGTGGATGATGAAAAAACCAACACCGTGTGAGTCGGTCCCAGTAGCCGGTTGAGGGAGGTACTCAAAAATAGACTGGATCGCGTGCTTGGCGAATCCAGGTTCCAACGGCAAATGGTTTTGTTGCGTTATTGCGTATTCCTTAATCCTCCATCCTTGTTCTTCGATGACTTTATGGAACCGAATCGTTCGTTTTTGATAGGGTACACGTAATTTCATTCGAATTCATCCAATCGGGTTGGTCAGCACGAAGTCTACGACTTCAAGTCAACGCAGTCGTTTCTACCCATGCCGTCAAATTCTCAATTCAATAGCAGCTTTTCTGGATCGTTGACGATTGCAATGCGAATCGTATTGGTCCAATGGTAAACCATCATTGTAGGTCGGTTTGAAGTTCTTTGTGCGTTAATAGTGACAGCCGAGTAAGCTATAGTAGGCATTCTTTTCTCAGTCGGCTCGATGAAATTGAAAGACTTTTGGGATGGTGTCCAATTGCTTTTATTTTTATGACGATACGAATTCAAAATACCATGAAGTTAGAGAAACCGAAGCATTATGAGCGAGTCGGTGTTAATTGCTCCTTGTTTTCATGGTGTGTTTTTTCGGCAATCGCACTGATTTTATTCGGTACTTGGGAAATCGAAGATCGGGGGGGTAACTTGGTGACGATGTTGCTATTGGGCTTGCCATTGGCCGTTACGTCATTTTTCTGTTTCTTAGTATTGATACTTTTTGCCTGCCGATTCAAGTATCACGTTTTGGTGATTTTGCCGCCGATCGCGTGGGGTGGTTTCATTTGGCTAACTTTTCAATTGGCTCGTCCAAATTAACTTGCGGCGACGGCGAGCCTAGGTCATTGTCACAGACTCGCTCCGTCCGCAGCCAGCTCATTGAGGTTCATCGATTCGCATACTGACAAAATCGATGTCGGTATTGAATCCTCGGATTTTATCATCGGGATCGAGGAGGATCCAAAAAGGTAGGTTTCGAAATGGGTACCGGTTTTTAAAAGATTGGCTGGTTCGATCGAATTTGACGAGCGTCAAGAAATCGATGCCTTTGGTTTGATTTGATTTTTCTAACAAGCGGCTCCGGTCTTCTGCATTGTCGGTAATTTCAGCTACTGCAATCACTTGAATGTCGCGATCAGCAAACAGTTTTGAATTCTGGGAAAGTCTCTGGATTAGTTTGATCGACGCCGGTTGTTGCGGTGACCAAAAAACGATCAGTTTGGGTATCCGTTTGAAGTTGGAAACAGAAATCGGACGACCCTCGACAGAAAACAAACCATCGTATTGAAAGGCCTGGCCGAACCGATCGAGCAATCGACCGAGTTCATCGTGCCGTTTTTTGACCGCTTCGCGTTCGATGCCTTCTTTGAGT
The DNA here is from genome assembly GCA_965263475.1 of Mariniblastus sp. Taxonomy (GTDB): domain Bacteria; phylum Planctomycetota; class Planctomycetia; order Pirellulales; family Pirellulaceae; genus Mariniblastus. The sequence goes on along the minus strand of OZ253677.1, from coordinate 2,198,935 downwards.
GATCCGATCGAAGGACGCGAACGTTTTAATATCTCTTTTGCTACAGGGACTGCTTTCCGCCGAACTAATAATTCGGCAAAGTCCAATATTCCTTCCAGCTTACCGGCACTCACGGTGTCCGCTTGTGTGTCTTGTGTAATCTTCTCAAAGACCATTCGGGTTGGGAAGTTCTTTGCGGTTGTGAAGTCCGCAATGATCTGCTTTAGCTCATCAAACGTCGATTCGTTGTTCGCCAAGTACTTTCGCGCCTGTTTACCAATTTCTGCGATCTCTTGATTCGTGCTACCCGAACTCGCCATATTGATGGCGCGGTACAATTGAAGCGATTCGGTTTTGAGCTGTTTGGTTTGAAACGCGTTGGCGATTTGCATCAAACTATGCGACGAAATGAGATCGTCTTTCGCATATTCCGAAACCAATTTGAATTGGTCAAGGATTTGCGGAAAGAATTGTATTTCCGGTTCCTCAAGGTAGCGTTCTGCTCGAATCAAAGTTAGTCCAATCATGGCGCTATTGGAAACTGCTTGATTACGTCGACTCAAGTATTTCCGACAGAGAGATTCGAGTTCTTTGATTTGGTCTTCATCTTTGTTTTTGGTGCCCAAACGACCGATGCATTGCAAAATGATAGTTTTGAGCTTTATCTCTGCGCCTCGTTCGACAGCGGATGAGTCATCGGTAAAAGCCAACAATTGATTTGCCGTCTCGATACGGTCGTTGAATTCGGTTTCCGAAGTAGGTAATTTTTCGTCGAATTGATCCGCTTTGAGAAGAAGTGAGGCGACGACCTGTGTAACATCTTGGTTTTCGACTGGAGGTCGAGACCAGCGGTAGATGAAAACTACAACGGCTATCGCAATCAGGGTCAACAACAAAGGCCGCCCGACATCATCGCGAAATCTAATCAAAGAATCCTTGTCTTCGAACAAGCCCTCTTCTTTGAATGGGCTTTTGCGAGACCCATTGGAGCTCCGTCCACCCTCTTTGATTCGAACTCGAGTTACCGGACCCTTGGCTTGGACGCGCTTGAATTGAATAGGCTTTTTTTGCTTCTTCGTTTCACCGCTATCGCTGGAGAGCGATTCGTCCTCATTGGCGGTGGTTTGAAATGGAAATTGAGGCATGATTCGACTTGAAAGCGGTGTCCCAGGCGGTTAATTCTAACGAAACATTCCAGTAATATGGCGTGGTTCGTTTCCAGATCCAATTGTAATTGCAACGAATCGAAGTCGATGGCGTAAAAAAAGCAAATTGCGTAGGGAATTGCGCTGTCGATGAATCGAACGTGGTCCGGAAATGAACAACGCGTTATTCATTGGCGAGTCTTCGAGCATGGATCAACATTCGAGGGGCTGCCGATGGAAATTGTTCGACGAGTACGGAGGCGGATAAGGCTGTTCGCGTCGCTTTCTTCAAAAACTCCGTCCTATTCAATGCGCCAGCCAAATAGATCAAATTTCCCGCTGCCACGCTATTACCCGCCGGGACCGGACCGTCGTTTGATTTTTTGGCCCGAGCCAGCAAGGATTCATGATCTTTGGATGTGTAAAAGTAGCCGCCGTTGGTCGAGTCCCAAAACAATTCGTCTTGGACAGACTGAAGTTGCTCTGCTGCGGCTAACCATTTTTTTTCTCCGGTCGTTTTGTGAATCGCAATCAAACCATCGATCATATCCGCATAGTCGGGCAAGTAAGCATTGAGTTTGGCCTGGCCATCGGTATAGGTACGAAACAGTCGACCATCTTTGGTGACCATCTGATTGAGAACGAAATCGGCTGCTCGTTTTGCTTCGTTGACGTACCGTTCATTGTTCAAGATCCTTCCAGCGTCGGCGAAACCGCGAATCATCATGCCATTCCAACTGGCCAGCACTTTTGTGTCGGTTAGGGGCCGTGGTCTTTTCGATCGAACTTTGAGCAATTTTTCGCGCAGGGGCGCCAGTTTATCCAACAATGATTTGACATCGACGTTCGATTGTTTGGCGTGAGATGCGAAACTCTTCTCTAGTTGGGGAACGTAGTATTTCGATTCGAAATTTGGCCCACGATTCAAACCATAGATTTTTGCCAGCCACTCGAACTCGTCCGAGCTCAGTGTATTTTTGATTTCGTTCAAGTCCCAACGGTAAAACTTGCCTTCTTCGCCTTCGGACTCCGCGTCCAGAGCGGAGTAAAACGCCCCTTGTTTGTCTTGCATTTCTCGCAACACGAATTCGAGCAATGCTTCGACGACCATGCGAAAGTCCTCTCGCTTGGTGATTTGATATAGCTCACTGTAAACCGTGGCCAATTGCGCATTGTCGTAGAGCATTTTTTCGAAATGCGGGATCTTCCAAAAACGATCGACGCTATAGCGGTGAAAGCCTCCGCCTAGATGATCCCAAATTCCGCCCATCATCATGCGTTCACAAGTGGACTCAAGTTGTTTCTTGGCCGACTTGTTGGTCGGGTTGGTTTTAATTTCGTCCAATAGCAGTAGCAGATTGCTGGGTTCAGGAAATTTCGGTCGTTGTGGGTCGTGCGGTGCAAAACCAAATCCTCCAAATTCCGAATCATAAGTCGCTTGAAGACGAGAAAGTCCTTTTTGAATCCAGTCAGATTTAACTTTTGCGTCGGTCGCAATATTCTGACCGGAAAGTCGCTGCTTGACTCGGTTAGCAACAAAATTAGCGTCTTCCTCAATTTTTGCCTGTTTGTTAGACCAGGCTTCTTGAACACGTTTTGCGATTGTGAAAAATCCAAACCGTGCTCCACGGTCGCCGTCACGGGCCGGGAAATAGGTTCCACCAAAAAAAGGTTTTGCGTCCGGTGTCAAAAACATAGATAACGGCCAGCCGCCATTCATCCGCGGGTTTACAACGCGCAGCGATTCCATGTATATAGCGTCGACGTCCGGCCGCTCTTCGCGATCCACTTTGACGCAAACGAAATGATCATTCAAATACTTGGCGATTTCTTCGTCCATGAAGGATTCTCGCTCCATCACGTGACACCAGTGGCAACTGGAATAACCGATTGATAGAAAGATTGGTTTGTTCTGTGATTTGGCCAGGGCAAGTGATTGTTCGTTCCATCCGTACCAATGAACAGGATTGTGGGCATGTAACAGTAGATAAGGACTGGTTTCAACTGCCAACGCGTTCGTATGCTGCGGTGTCGTTTCGTTTTGTACAGCCGAGTCTTGTTGAGCGACGCTGCTTGAAAACGCCATTAACGAGTAAAAACAGAATACGAAGGCGCATCGCTTTATCATGGTTACTCTTCAATAAAAATGGGACGGAAGTTCTGTGGACGCGATCAAAAATATTTATGGTACATTGTAACGGTTAACATTCGATTACTCATCGCCAAACTTAGACTTCTAAATTGCCAAGAAATGTCTGATTCGTTTGATCCGTATTTGAAATGGCTGGGCATCCGTCGCGATAAGGCAACCGTCGATCATTATCGTTTGCTAGGGTTGGAGTTGTTTGAGTCGGATACCGACGTGATTGCCAATGCGGCTGAGCGACAGATACGACATGTCGAAGCCTTAGCGGTCAATGAAAATGAGTCTGTTGGTAAGCAGATTTTGATTGAGTTGCGTGCGGCGAGAGATTGTTTACTGAACCCGGTCAATCGGGCGGCCTATGAAAAAGAGCTTGGAAAAGACTCCAGTAAACCGACGCCACGGGAGGCACCAAATCTATTCGAGGACGAGCTGCCGTCCATTGGCATTAAAACCACACCAGAGCACGAGTCAGCCACAGATTCAGTACCGACCGTCAGGGCTCCGGTCATTCAAGCCGGTAGACGGAAACGACAAAAACGGAACAACAATTTCGACATTGCTGGATGGTTGCTGGGCGCTATCGGTGCGGTCGCGTTCGCGTACGTGTTGTTGAATACGGATTTAATCGAACAAATTAAAGGTGCGAAGCATGAGACCAACGTCGCTGAACCGAGTGCGGAGTCCGGATCGAAAATTGAGAGAACGCTTGCTAAGCCACAGCAGCCCCAACGTCGGAACGCTAGTTCGGAGCCGGTCGAGTCTCGCAAGCCAGCGTTAGATCGATCAATTCGTTCAAGTTCCAACCAACGAAAACCATCAAACAAATCGCGCCAGAGAAATTTGCCCGAACTGGTAAACACCAATGCACCGCGTGAGCTGAAAGCTATCGTATCCCGGGTGGGAGTTGCTGTCCCGTCTTCAGACAAAGTGAAACAAGCCAGAGCGGAGTTGAAAACGAGTTATCGGGCCCAGTATGCCTCGGCGACCGATGCTGCCCGTCGAGAGTTGGCGCTTTCACTGTTTCACAAGTCGGCTGATGAGCCACGGTCAGAAATGGCGTACGCCATGTTAATGAGTTGCAGTGAGTTGGCTGCCGAGTTGGGGGACGTCTCGCTTGTCGTTAAAGCATCGGACGTTCTGAACCGCCAATTTGACATCGATTATTGGAGCGAGATATCGCCGATGGTTTCGATGGCATTGAATCCGAAACACAATTTCGAATTGATCGCCGCAGACCTGGAGTCCTTGCTACAACGAGCGCGTCGCCAAGAAGCCTATGACTTTTGCACGAAGACCGCCCACAGCGCCGCCCGGGTGGTCAAAAAGTCAGGCGACTTGAAGCAAGTGGAGATGCTGAATAATTTTGCCATGGATATGAAGTCGTTGTCGGCGCTAAAACGGCAATACGATAAGTTGGCTGCTTCAAAAGAATCGTCGCAATCCAAAGGCGAAAAATTGACCATCGGCAAGTACCTGTGTTACGGCAAATCGGATTGGCAATCCGGACTGAAGTATTTGGAAGATGGTTCTGACAGTATGCTTGCGGCAATGGCCCAAACGGATCTCCAATCTAACGACAATGACCGTCACACAGTTATCGAGCGTTGGTTAAAACTCAGCACTGAGCCGAAGTACCGAGGGCTGGATCGTCGGTGTTTTCTTGAACGCGTCGGTGTTTTGTTAGACCAGGCAAAAGGTATGCCGAATCAACGCCAGATTGGAAACGCGGTTAGGGAAAATACTCAAGTCGTAAAGAATTTTATCGACGACTCGTTGGCGCGCACCCGAAACGTTGCTTTTGGCTTCATTCAATTAGGTAACAACAAAGTCGGGCCGATTCACCTGGAAAGAGGTGGCAAGTTGTCGATCGGTGCCGGCAAAACACGCCGAGCTCTGAACGTGTCAAAAAAAGGCCTAACGTATTCAGCGTCATTGCCTAGCCGCCGTTTAAAATTTGAAATTCGATTCATGGATAACGGCTGGGCTGAAATGAGAGTACGGGACACGACTTTGAATCGGTTTACGATTTGGTACGGAAAATGAAGCTAGCCGAACGGTGAATCGACCCACGGTAGGCCAACCGGGAATTTGAAAATTGTCAATTCTTATACACTCGAGGAAAAAATACGTAAGGTCGAATCAAATTCAGTAGTCTCTGGGGTTTAATGCCGATACAATCGGCGTTTGATGGTGGTTTCGATGATTCATCGAGTTTTTACTCAAAAAACTAATTCCGGAGTGTCCAATGAAATTTGCAAATGCTGTTTGTTTTTCTCTTGTTGTTGCTTTGATCTGCCAGGTTTCTATTGCCCAAGAAACAAAGACTGAAGGGAAAGCATGTGCTAACTGCCCATCTTCGGCAGCAGTAGCCAAAGATGGTGAGTCCTGCAGCCAATGCCCAGTCAGTATTGCCATGAAGAAGCTGCCAACAATGACTTACCAAGTTGGCGATAAATCTGTTTGCTGTAGCGAGTCTGCTGCTGCATTGGCGAAAGAGCATAGTAAACCGATTCATTTTGTTGTTGGCAAGAAGACTTTTGAAGACAAAGCTAAAGCTTATACAGCATTGGTTGAATCAACTGAAAAATTCGTCAGCGACTTTATTACACCTTGCAAATGCGAAACAAGTGGCAAGACCACAATCGCTGGTAAGAGCTGCCATTGCCCAGTTCAAGCAAGCCAAAATGCTGAGTTGGTTAAGAAAGCAGTTGGCGACGTGAAGATGACTTACGTTGTTGGTAAAGAAAAGTGTAACTGTCCAACACAAGCTAAGACTTTGGCGGCCAAGAGCGACGAAAAAACAACTTACGTTGTTGCTGGCAAAGAGACTTGCTGCAATTTGGAAGCTCGTTTGAACTTGGCGAAAGCAAAATACGCGGCCGCCGTCAAAGCACTCGCTGCGGCAGAAAAGAAAACAGAAACTGCTTCGGCTGGTTCTTAGGTTTCGACGATTCTCGGTTATGCCGAGGTTTTTTTTGCGGTCAGCCCTGCAGAAACGAGACGTTATTCTTGGCCCGTTCGGTACTTTATTCGCCGAGTGGGCCGTTTTCGTAAAGTATCTAGACGTGTATGAAACTTGGATTCGCCGTCCCTTCCTCTGAGTCTACCAAAACCAGTCGCATTTGCCCGTTTTCGTCTGTGGACCGTCAAATCTGAATTGGATTTCGTTGAGACCATTCGTTTTGACACCAATTGGTTGTTGCCGGAGATGGTCTGTTGTTTCGCAATGACCGAGAAGCAATGTGTTTGAGTCTTACGGTCCGTAATTCTTCTCGATCTGCAACGCTTGACTGACTTCATGTCGTTTGGCGATATAGATCGGGTAGTCATCACCTAACCATTTCTGATGAGCGCGAATCGCCATGTCCGGGCAATTATTTTCGTCGCTTAGATGACACAAACAAACCCACTGCAGCCGAGAGGATTGGTTTTCGGCGACCAGTCGAGCGGCATCCTCGTTCGATAGATGTCCGCCCCGCCCACGAATTCGACGTTTCAAAAAATCGGGGTAGGGCCCGCTTTCCAAAAGTTCACTGTCGTAGTTGCTTTCGATGACCACCGCATCCAACGATTGCAGAATTTCTTTTAAACCGGCAAACGCATGGCCCAAATCCGTTAAAATCCCAACACGTTGACCTTCGGACTCGATGACAAATGCGACTCCGTCGACCGCGTCGTGTGGAGTCGATATCGAGCTGATACGAAAGTCACCAAGAGTGATCGTCTGGCCCGATGCAAAATGATTGCCATTTGTAACGGGCTTGATTCGTTTGTTGCGGTTGATTGCTAAAAGCGTTTTTTCGGTAGCGTGCACAGGAATGTCGAGGACACGCTGAAAATCAGCGGCGTATCGGCTATGGTCGGTATGATCGTGCGTCAAAAACAACGCATCGGATTTGCGAATATCTCGTCCATGAGATTCCAACCGCTGGGATGCTTGCCGCATACTGATTCCTGCGTCAACTAGAATTTTGTTTTGTTTCGACTCTACATAAAAGCAGTTTCCCTTGCTTCCCGATTGCAGTGGGATGACCAACATTTTTAATTCCGTTTTGAGATGTTCGATGGATTTAAGCAACCGCCGCGCCTGCCAGTATCATAATCGTTTCCGAATAATGCCGTAACAGAGGTCAGGTGTGATTTTTAAAACGAAAGAACTTGTCATTCGAAACCTTTGTGACGATGACTTTGCAGCGTTCCACGAAATGCAATCGGACGATCTGGTCATGCGGTACACCTGCGAACAAGGCACAGGACATTCGGAATCAACGAATCGCGAGCAATTCGCCCAATGTATCGAATCCTATTCCAAGCCCAGTAACGACTTTTGGGTATGGGCTATCGTTGGTCCTAACGAGGAATTTGTTGGTACTTGTGCCGTTGTCAGCACCGAAGATGGTGAAGACGAGATCGGTTACCGTTTTCTACGAAAGTATTGGGGGCGTGGTTTTGGAAAGCAGATCGTCGACCCGTTGATTGACTATGCCATTACGGGACTTGCCAAAACCGAGTTGATCGCACTGGTCGACATACGAAACATTGCGTCAGTGAAGATTCTGGATGCCAGCAAGATGGAATTCGTTGAACAAATCCGATCGGGCAGAATTACCGATCGCAAATACGTTTATCGGGCGAATTAGACGTTAGCTAATTTGTGACAACCACTGTTTAAAGACGAGCTTTGGAAAAACGACCGCGTCTTTGGCGTATCGAGCGACAAGGCGTTTTGGTTCGCTCATCATTCGGTGCATCCATTCAATGCCAGAACGTTGCATCCAAACCGGTGCACGTTGTTTCTCCCCGGCAAGAAAATCGATAGTCGCACCGACACACAGCGCCACTTTGGCATCAATCTGATCGATGTTTTGATGGACCCAAACCTCTTGTTTGGGAGCTCCCAAGCCGACGACGACGACATCTGGCTTCGTCAATGTGATACGCCCAAGAATGTAGTTGGTTTCGTTATCGTCATGTTCGAACCCCAAAGGCGGGCTGTAAACGCCGACCGTCTCGACATTGTGCCATTGTTGTTTCATATTTTGTGCCGCTTGCGTACCAACGCCTTCCGCGGCACCCAACAGGAATACGCGTAAATTCCCTGAGCGTTCGTATGAGTCAAACAACTTGGGCACGAGTTCCGACCCCGGGACCCGTTCTGGGAGAGGCCTGCGAAGCAAGCGGGATGCCCAAACAATTGGGTGTCCATCGGCTAAAATCAGATCGGCGTCTTCGTAAGCGGATTGAAACTTTTCGTTTTCGTTAAGCAGCACGGTATGGTCAACGTTCGGAGTCACGACATACCGGCAACGGCCGTCTTCGTCATTGCCGAAGATCCATTTACGCAGTTTTGCGACGGCGGCTTCCATGCGAACCGCGTCAATTTCGATTCCAAATAGAGGTTGCTTCTGAGGCATTGAGTTCTTTCAGAAAAGTTTGACCGTTACTATTTTTTGAATCCTATGGCGCCAAATTCGGACCGAAGTGACTAAGAAAAGCCAATGCCGACTAACACCCAAATTGGGGACTATCATAACGATTGCGCCGGTTAGTCCGGTACTTAATTCAGGACCCAGGTTGCGGTGGTTTAATCCGTCGGTGCGATCGTTTTCTATAACCCACAATTGAACTCAAGATGAACCCTACGGAAAAACCAGTATGTCTGCTTGGCGAAACGGTTTGATCAATTTTTATCGGTATGCGACGTGGCCTTGGCGATGGTCCGTCCAATCGAAATTGAAACAATCATCACATGTGCCGGTTTCGATTTTGTTCTATCATCGGGTCGCCGACGACTACCCGAACCCTTGGACGATCTCTCGAGGTAATTTTCAGCAGCAGATTGACTGGATGTCGGATCAATTCGACATGGTGTCATTGGCGGAAACGCAAAAGCGAATTCGCGAAGGGAACGAGCGTCCAGCTGTGGCGATTACCTTTGACGATGGATATGCCGACAACTGCAATTTCGCGTTGCCAATGCTGATCGAGCGCAACATTCCGGTGACCTATTTCGTAACCACCTACCACACGACACACAATCGCCCGTTTCCACACGATATGGAGCGCGAACAGCCATTGCCGCCCAACTCGATCGAATCGATCCGGGCGCTTGCCAACGCCGGCGTTGAAATTGGCGGTCATACCCGAACGCACATCGATTTGGGTTCTGGATTGGATGGAGAAACCATTTTTGATGAAGTCATTGCCGCCACCCGCGAAATGGAATCGATGATCGATTCGCCGATTCGTTACTTCGCATTTCCGTTTGGTCAACGAGAAAATCTGGATCCACGGGTGTTCGATGTTTTGCATGAAAACGGATTTGCAGGCGTCTGTAGTGCCTATGGAGGGATCAACCCAATCGATGGCGAGGCGTTTCATTTGCAAAGAATGCATGGAGACCCAAGCCTGGCTCGGATTCAAAACTGGCTGACTGGGGATCCACGCACCTTTCACGTCAACAAATACGATTGGCGAGCTGAATTGGCGAAAACAATGCCGCGTCCGACCGCTCAATCGAGTACCGTCGAGTTAATTCAAACGAAAGTGTAGTTCAAGTGAAGCGTTCCCAACGGCCCCTCAATGTGATGTTCGTGATTACCAGCATGCCTGTGGGGGGTGCTGAAACTTTGTTGGCCAATATGTTGTCACGTTTTGATTCGTCACGGATACGGCCGTTTGTCTGTTGCCTGAAAGACAAGGATGAATTGGGCGAAAAAATCAGCAACGACTTCCAGGTCTATTCGAATTTGATCCACAGCAAATTTGATGTGGCGGTCGTGCACCGGCTACGAGCGTTGATGAAACAAGAACGCGTCGACGCGATTGTGACCGTTGGTGCCGGCGACAAAATGTTTTGGGGGCGGTTGGCAGCAAAATACGCTGGTGTTCCTGTGATTTTGTCAGCGCTGCATTCGACAGGTTGGCCCGATGGTGTCGGTACATTGAACCGGCTATTGACGCGAATCACGACGGGATTTATCGCGGTAGCAGAAGCGCATGGAGAACACTTGATCGAGCATGAAGGATTTCCGGCGGAACGGGTCTACGTTATCCCCAATGGCATCGACACCGAGCGATTTCAATTTTGTCCGCAATCGCGCGCTCAGTGGAGATCGAGTTTGGGGATTCCGGAATCCAGCCCAGTGGTTGGGATTGTCGCAGCGTTACGACCCGAAAAAAACCACGCGCTGTTTGTCGAAGCGGCGGGACGAGTTTCGCAGCAGTTAGACGATGCCCACTTTGTCGTCGTTGGCGATGGGCCTGAGCGGAGGGAAATAGAAACCAAGATTGCCGGTCTTGGTTTATCAAAGAAGGTTCATTTAGCCGGTTGCACGCACGATATTCCAGGTGCACTTTCAATGATGGATCTGTTCGCGTTAACGTCTCATAACGAAGCCAGTCCGGTTTCCATTTTGGAGGCCATGAGTTGTCAAAGGCCGGTCGTGTCTAGCGATGTTGGGTCGGTCAAGGAATCCGTTTTGGATGGTCGCACCGGTTTTCTGGTGCCGCCCGCAGATGTTGAATCCACCGTGACTCGCTGGACTGAGTTGCTCTCAAATGGTGAACGCAGCCGTCAGTTTGGTGAATCGGCTCGCCAACATGTGTTGGCCACGAGTTCTTTAGATTCGATGACTGGAGGTTATACCGAGTTGATCGAGTCCCAGTTTGCCGATGCGAACCCATTTTTCTTTGAAGGCTCAGAATCCGCGGTAACGTCGGCTCGTGAAGCGACAAATTCTTGAATCGGCCATCGGATTGACGGGGTATTTGGATTATTATTAGCCACAGTTAAAGATCGGCGGGGACAATCGCTGCCGATCTTTTTGTATTCTGGCACGGCAACGTCCCCCCGCTCGTATGAAACGAATCGCAGTCCCATTTTTGGCAGGCTTGGCCAAACTTCTTAGCGGTGCGACGCTGCGCTGGGTCGACTGTGAGCCCGACCCTTGCCAACGGGTCTATTTCGCGAATCATACGAGTCATCTGGATGCATTGGTTTTGTGGGCATCGTTGCCTCGCTCGCTGCGCAACGTTACACGTCCGGTCGCGGCACAGGACTATTGGATGGGGGGGCCGGTCCGACGCTACATGGCATCGATCTTTAATGTCATCTTAATCGATCGAAAAAAGATCAAAGTTCACAATAGCCCGATCGACATGATGGTCCGCGAGATGGGGGATTCGCATTCGTTGATCGTTTTCCCGGAAGGGGGGCGGAACCCCAGTGGAGAGATGGGGGAATTCAAGAGCGGCCTTTATTATTTGGCGAAAAAACGACCTGATCTCGAACTGCTTCCAGTGTACATTGACAATCTAAACCGTGTGATGCCCAAAGGCGAAGTCTTGCCGGTGCCGTTGTTGAGCTGTATCACGATCGGCCCACCGATGTGGCTGGAGTCTGGAGAAAATAAAACGGAGTTTCTGGATCGAGCGAGAAATGCCGTATTGAGCTTGAAGGAAAGTGACGACTGAGTTGTATGTTTGAATTGGCCATCCGATTTTTCAAACTTGATAACTGGCTAGCCCAATCGCTGCTGGATAATGAACATACGATTTTGCTGGTGGCGTTGACGATCATCTTCTTGACCGTGTTGCTGGCGATCGGGCAATTCCTCAAACGCCAGCCAGAAACCAATTTCGATCCGGCCATTATTCGGACATTTAACAAACGCGTTGTTGCTTCGCTGACGATGTGCGTCGTGTTGGTGGTGGCGTTGTTGGCGCCGACAAATGTATTGACAGTCATATTGTTCGGTTTGATTTCGTTTTGGGCCTTGCGCGAATTTATCACCATGACGCCAACTCGACGGGGCGATCATCGGACGCTGTTCTGGGTGTTCTTTTTGTTCACCCCGCTGCAGTACGTGTTCGTAGGGTTGATCCCTGACAACTATCTAACGCTCGATCGCATGAATGCGTTTACGTTATTTACGCTCGTAATTCCTGTTTATGGGATGTTGTTTATCCCGGCGCGTATTGCGTTTACCAGCGATCACAAACGGTTTCTAGAGCGTTCCGCCAAAATCCAATTCGGTTTGTTGATTTGCGTTTATGCGTTGAGCCATGCTCCGGCTCTACTTTATTTGGATTTGAAGAGCTTCGCTGGTGGCGGTTTGCAGCCGTGGCGGGGAAGTCCGGCAGGCTTGTTGTTTTTCTTGCTGGTGATGGTGCAAGTCAGCGACATGTTGCAATTTATCTGGGACCGCGTCGCCGGACAGCGAATTATTGCCGAAACCATCCACCCGACGAAAACATGGGAAGGTTTAATTGGTGCGGCTTGTAGCACCATGTTGGTCGGGATCATTGTCCAGCTGTTGTTGCCTGAAGTGACGCCGTTCACCTGGCACGGAGCCGGATTCATGGCACTGTTGATCAGCGTGATGGCCTCATCGGGCGGCATGACGATGTCAGCGATCAAGCGAGACCGCAAAGTCAAAGATTATGGCACCTTGATTCAAGGTCATGCCGGTGTTTTAGATCGCATCGATTCGCTCTGTTTCGCGGCACCGATATTTTTTCATGTCACACGAGTTTTTCTTGAACGGTAACGGACGGAATCCTTGAACGAATTTGAATTGGCGCTGAAAAAACATGGAATTGAGTCGGACGAACTTGAATCGGATTCGGTGCGTTGCAAGATTCAGCAATATTGCGTGATGTTGTGGCAGAAGAACCAACAAATCAATCTCACGCGTCACACCGATTGGGAGACCTTCGTTTGTCGCGACCTGGTGGATACGTTGCAGCTGTCCAAGTTGATTGGTGTCGGGCGAGAAGTCTTAGACGTGGGCAGCGGAGGTGGTGTTCCCGGGTTACTACTGGCAATCATCCGGCCGGATTTGGATGTCAGTTTGTCCGAATCGGTCGGCAAACGAGCCATGATCTTGGCCGAATTTGCCAGCCAGTTGGAAGTGGACGTACAAATTTATCAGGAACGAGCGGAAAAAGTGCTTAAGGACTTTCGGTTTGATGTGACGACTGCGCGGGCGGTTGGTTCACTCGCGAAATTTTGCAATCTGTTTAACGGTCATTGGCTACACGTCAATCGCATGCTGGCGCTCAAGGGGCCCAAATGGGTCGGCGAAAAACAGGAAGCTGAACAGGCCAACTTGCTAACCGAAATTGATATCGAAATTTGTTGCGAATATGTAAGTCCTGGCTCCGAGTGGACTAGCGTGATCCTGGAAATTAGTCCAACACGATCTTAGATTGCAAAACCTGTAAGTTTGCCGTTACGGGTTGGTAAACATCATTCAGCAAAACGCGCGCCATAGAATCTTGAGCCTTCGGTTTCTTAAAATTGTTTGCTAAAAAGATTTGGCCTAGACGCGCACAAACCGCTTCTTTATAACGCTCCGCTCGCAAGTCATGCGTAAAATGAAATTGCCAATAATTTCATCAAACGCCCAACTTGTGAGGGCGATAAAACCGATGATAATATTCGATCCACTTTATCTCTTTTGAGGTATATTGGGATTAGATTCATTTGATTGAATCGCTGTCTCCGGTGAGAACACGGCTGAGGGACCAATTTTAGGGTAGGCCAAGGTCAACTAAGGCTGGTGCTTAGCACGCCTGACTTTCGCCTGTCTCCCAGCAGCTCCCATCGCTGCGTCAATCGCTGGAGAATTTTTACCGCCAGGTACCTATGTTCCTCGCGGTTTTTTTATGCGCTAGCGGCAATGCAACATGCAACGGTTATGCGATTGGATTCCCGCCAACAGCTTCGGAAATGGATGCGAAGCCGGCGGCTTCAATTTTCGCGATCAACTTTCGGTTGATGTCATGAATCAGATTTGGACCGCCGTAAATGAACCCGGTGTAAAGTTGGACCAAACTTGCACCTGCGCAAATCATGTTCCAAGCGTCGTCGCCATTGGCAATCCCCCCGACACCGACAACGGGGATGTCGCCGTTGAGCTGCTGGTAAAGCTGAGATACGACCTGCAAACTGCGTTGAAACAGAGGTCTTCCGGACAAGCCGCCGTTGCCAATTTTCTCGATTTCTCGCGCCGATGTTTTCAGGCCCGAACGCTGGATCGTCGTATTGGTCGCGATGATTCCGCTCAGCGAAAACTCACCGGCGACTTCCGCGATTTCGACCAGTTGTTGGTCGGTTAAATCGGGGGCAATTTTCAGCAAGATGGGTTTGTCCGCAATGGCCGCATTGGCGCTAAGTCGCGAGTTCGTTTCTTGGACGGCGGCAATAATCGCAATCAAATGATCGCGACTCTGCAGTTCACGTAGTCCGGGAGTGTTCGGCGAACTGACGTTGATGGTGAAGTAATCGGCGAATGGAAAAAGGGTTTGAAAGCTTTTTTGATATTCGCCAGGCGCGGCATCCAAAGGAACGACTTTGGACTTTCCGATATTGATTCCCAAAACGCATTGGGATCGCCGTTTCTTGTTCAGCTGGCTGGCGGCGAACTCACAGCCCTTACTATTGAAACCCATTCGGTTGATAAGTGCTTTGTCCGCTGGCAAGCGAAACATCCTTGGCTTTGGGTTTCCTGGTTGGGGTTGACCGGTGATGGTGCCGATTTCGATACAGCCGAATCCAAGATTCGCCAATTGATTAAACCATTGACCCTCCTTGTCAAAACCGGCTGCGAGGCCGACGGGGTTTGGGAAATCAATCCCAAACAAACGGGTCTCCAACCTTTGGTCGTTGACACAGTACCTCCGTTTCAACTGATTTGCCATGCCAGGAAGGGATGACATTTTTGTAAACAAGTTCATGGCGGTATAATGAGCTTGTTCCGCTGGTAGGCGAAAGAAAATCGGTCGAATGATGTTGTGCCAACTCACAGCGCTACGAAGAATCTGAAATCGGATGTCCTAGAAACGAACTCCCATTAAACAAGAATTCCTCGTTGGAACGAAGGGGATGTGTAAATTTGTTGCCCTTTGACAGTGGCTACCAATTCAATCCAATGTCTTCGCCACCTGTTCTGCGATCCATGCCGCCCTTCAACGGGGCTTCTGATTTTGGAACGGCCATTTCACGAATCGGTTCGTCCATTTCATCTTTGTCTTGTTGTTTCTCCGGCTTAACGGGAACTGCCTGAGTCGCTTTGACGGACAAGCCAATTTTTTGCTTGTCGGTGTCGATCGAAAGGATCTTGACTTCGACTTCGTCCCCTCGGTTCAAATGGTTAGACACTTTGACGACTCGATGGTGAGCGATTTCTGAAATATGCACCAAGCCTTCGATTCCCGGTTCGAGTTTTACAAACGCGCCGAACTCGGCAATCTTGGAAACGGTCCCTTTGACGATGTCTTGTTCAGAGTACCTTGAACCGATGTCGTCCCATGGGTGTTCGATGGTGTCTCGGATCGAAAGTGATATCTTTCCAGTTTCCTGGTTGATCTTTTCGACTTTGACTTTGACTTTTTCACCTTGAGTGACCACGTCTTTGGGGTGTGTCACGCGATCCCAGCTGAGTTTACTGACGTGGACTAGACCTTCCACTCCTCCAATATCAACAAACGCACCAAAATCCATGATTTTGGTGACGGTGCCGTCGTAATGCGCCCCATCTTCCAATGACTCCAACAATTCTTTTTTCTTTTCTTCAGCTTCGCGTTCCAAGATGGCGCGCCGGCTGAGGACGAGTTTGCGCTTGGCCGGGTTCACTTCCGTTACAACACATTGGAGTTTTTTGTTGTGATACTCTCCAAATTTCTCGATTCGGAAGCGGTCGATTTGGCTGGCAGGAATGAAGCCTCGCAAATTGTTGAGCATGACTTCTAGTCCACCGGTATTCGAACCGGATACACGGGCTTCAACGATATCTCCAACATTAACGTCGTCCCAATCCCCAACGGCCACGGCGGAACCGGGAATCGTCACTTCGTACAGGCCGTCTTCTTCGTTCCTGTTCTTGATAATGACTTCGATCAATTGTCCTTCTTCCGGTGGTGTTTTGAACTGCGCCAATGAGACGACTCCCTCAAATCGACCCTTCAGGTTGACAAAGACGTGTTCACCATGAACGCGCGAGACGGCTCCTTTGACGCGACTATTGAATTCCAATTCGTCATCTTCCGAACTAGACATATCGCCCATCAAAGCGTCGATGGAAACCGAACCAATCGCTGCTTCGATTTCGGATTCAACGTCGGCACCGAGACCTTCGACGGAATTAATTTGAACCGGAACCAATTCTTCCTCAGGCTCCTTGGCCGCGATGGGAATCGGGTTTTCGATGGCTTGTTGGACAGCTTTGGGTTGCGTCGGTTTTAAGCTGGTGTCTGCCGCGTCGCGCTGTGAGCCAATGGCAATCGACTTGCGTGGTGTTTTGTCGGTTGCTGGTTCTGGCTGGTTTTCAGTTTCTTTACGATCGGTTTCGGTATTCATTGAATGCCCTGAAGTTTGAGGGAATACGCAGCACATATTTTAGTCCCCAGGCCGAGCAAAAAAAGAAGCAAAACACAGTTCTTGTACCAAAAGGTAAACGCCGAACTACGGCCGGTTCAAATGCGCCGGGGATTGATAAGAGCAGTCTCAGATTTTGCCCAAAACGAATTTCCAAACCAACGCGATTCAAGCAATCAAAACTGGACGCCTTGCGAGGATAGCGCATAGTTATCTGAGCGAAAGGGTGGAGCAGGCAAACCACTGGAATTAGTTAAACTGGGTTTAAACGTATCTTCCCAACCATATCGCACCGCCTTGGGGTCAGGCACTTCCGCATTGGATAGGATTAACTTCGAGCCTTTGATTTCGACGTTTGCCGGAACGAAATTTTGGTCCGGGCCACAGATCAGAAAACCGAGACTTTCGGTCCGTTCGAGTTTCAAGCCACTGTCCGCAAATCGAAACGAGACAACCACTTGCCCATTCTCAATCACTGCTTTTTCGAAGATCGGCCCCGAAACGGCAGTTTCAGACTGGCGGTTCGTGTCGTTTTCATTTGGCTGGGCATGCTGTTCTTCAACAGCAGCAGGAGATTTGTAATGATCTACCAAAGCCCAATTGGCCAGTCGCTTTGCCAGCTCGTTCTTGGCGGTAATGTTAACCTGAGAGCGATCGACCAGATCTGCGGAGACCACCATCCCGGTATGGTCAGACTTTATGAATGCGTTCAGTTGCGCGTCCCAAATTTCGGGCAGTGCTTCGACACCGAAATTTTCATAGCGAAAAGGTGCAGGTTGCACGAAATAAAAGGGGAGTTTGGGAGAGCGAAAACATTTCCGCCAACTTTCAATCATAATTGGAAACATTTCAGCATATTGGGCGCCACGGCCAACGTTGGATTCGCCATGAAACCAAATGATGCCAGCGATCGGAAACGATGTCATCGGAGCGATCATGCCATTGAAAGATTGTGAAGGCCCATTCGGGTTATTGGGTTCGTTCCGTTCTTGCCAATGTTTCATTAGTTCTTCGAAACGCTTACCTTGGCTCAAGGCTTCGTTTGGTGTCCAGGCTTCCAACGTAATTCCAGATCTTGCCATATCGATCAAGCCGATCGGGATTTTCAATTCTTCGCTTATTTGTTTTCCAAATTGGTAGCCCAACGCGGAAAAGTCTTCGATCGAATCGCTGGCACAGCACAGCCAGGGGTTCACTTTGGCGAAATCATCAAGCGGTTGGTTGGCTTGATGGTCTGCGACATTAAACAAACGAATGTTTGGATAGCTTTTAGCGTTCGCGATTGCTTGATCGACGGTTTCCAGATCGCGAACTGGAGATTCCATATTGTCTTGACCACAGCACAACCAAACTTCGCCGACCAAAATATCTTTCACGACGACTTTGGCACCTCCCGGAGAATTCGAGGCAACTTCTAATTCGATGGGGCCGCGCGCGATACCGGTCTTGATAAACGTTGCCCACCGGCCGTCTTTGTTGGCGACGGCGGTCGCCGTTGTTGCTCCCAGGGAAATCGTCAATGCTTCGTTTGGTGCTGCGGTTCCCCACAGTCGCAAATTGGATTTTTGCTGCACAACCATGTGGTCAGAGAACACTTTTGGTAGGGCAATATCTGCCCAGCCCCGCGTCGGCGCAAACGCAAACACGAAACACAAAAACAACAGTTGCCGAAACCACATCAATGAAGAATACCCGAAAAAACGTCTGCCTATGACTAATTAGTTATCGTAGTCCAACGGAGCGCGGCGCTCTAGTTGCAACAGTGGAAATGTGAACGATCTAAAGTTTGACTTGCGATTTGCAAATAACGACCACTTCATCCCCGGACGCAAACACGTGATTGTCCGGATTTACGTCCATATCACCATTCACTGGATGGACGGCCACCAAAATGGCATTTTTAGTGGATTTCAGTTCCGTCAACATTTCAACGAAAGTTTTACCGATCCAAGTTTCAGGAACCACCGTGCGATAAAATTCGTTGCCGTGTCGATAGGTCAATAGTTCTCCCAACACATTGATCAAACCGCGGTGCATTCCGGCTTGAGCAATGACATAGGCGCCATATTCTTCGCTGATGACAAACTCGTTGACTTTCCCCATCTCCAGGTGTGTGCCATAACTGCGGTTGAATAGTTCGGCGCAGGTGTAGACATCCGGATTGACTTTTTCGACCGTTAACGAGGCCAAAATGGTACGGGCGTCGGCATCCTGTTCGCTTCGACCGCCACTCGTTTCTGCTAGAACGATACAAATACGTGCTTCAGATATCCCAGCTCGATTGAGCGCCGACAATTTTGTAAAATCGTCGTGTACCAAAAATACGTTGGGCAGTTTTTCAATTTCGGCATTGATGCGATCCGGGTCCGACTCGGTAATGATCACAATTGGGAGGTTCTTCGTCGACTTGTTTGCTCGGTATTCGTTCAAGATGACTTCTGTTTTTGGTGTCCAGCCACAAATGACGATGTGGTCATGCAAATCATTCATACGTACAACTCGTCCTTCTAATCTGAGTCTCTCGACCATAAACGCAGAAACGGTGCCTGCGAAAATTGCGAATATGGTTAACCCCATGAACATTAAGAACACGGTAACTACTTTGCCAAACAGCGTTTTAGGTTGATGTGGAATTGGCTCACCGGCAAACACCGTGTATACACTGAACCAAAACGAGTTTTCCATATCGAAGTCAGCGGTTGGACTCGCCACTGCTGAGGAAACCGTTTGCCCAGTGGTTGAAGCTTCAAAAATGGTCATGGCCGCGGTGCCAAACAGAATTGCCATCAACAACAATCCGCAGATGGTCATAAAATCGATGGCCCCTCGCCGGAACACTGCGGGAAAATGGCTGGACAATCGGCTCATCACACCGAGCAAGCGAATCAGCCGAATTAAACGCAACAATCGCAAAGCGCGAACGCCGCGGAAAACTCTGAACAAAGGCAACGTTGCTAGGATGTCGAGCCAAAACTCGGATAGAAAACTCCATTTGCTCAACGAGCCCAAGTATCGAAACGTCAGTTCCACCACGAAGATCGAAGTGATGATGGAGTTAATAAAATCCATCGAAGTGAGTGCGTGTTGATCCAAAACAATTCGCCCTAATTTGACTTGATGTATGCCTGCGGAAAGCTTGGCTTCAAGCCAGAGTTCGGCCAAGGTTAGGCCGACGGAAAATAGAACCAATAAACCAATCACAATTTCTACCGCGGGGCGCGCAAAGAACCTGCGGATGGATTTTCTCCACGGCTTGTCCTCAACTAGTGATTCAGAAGTGTTTTGTTGCCAAGTCACGCGAATTCGTTGTTGGATGCTACTCGATTGAGGTTGTGGTTAACTTTTAACAGATACTCAGCTAGCACAGCCAAACATATTCTCAACAATCTGCATGAAAACCAGTACGCAAGCTGGTTAAAGTTTAACGATTTGGTCGATAGGGATGGCAGGCTTGATTGTATCGATTGAGCTGAGTTTGCGGAACGGGGCCGCATTCATTGAAAATCCGTGATGTGTGACGGTCTGAAGGACCAAGTGCTTCAATGTCGACGTGGAAAACAAAAATTGTTCTAGTGATCAGCTTGGCTCAGGTGTTTTGTCTTAGTTTGGTCGGTCAACCGCCAAACCAGACGACAACGTATCCATCTGAACAGCGTTTTGTAACGGGCAACCAGCAGCGGCAATCGGCGACGATCAACCGCAGGTATCAAGAAATGTTGGGGCAGAATTTGGCCCGTCGCGATTCGCAGTTCAACCCGTCTGTTCAACCGCGTCCCAGCAAAAAGAACACGGTCAGTTACGAACGTCAAGCTATTCCAGCGCGCTTGGTGCCGCCGGGCAGGTCTTCCAGTAACAACACTCCGCGTGCCGCTGCGCCGCTAACCCATCTTGGAACTCGGAACTCACGGCCGCAAGCTCGGCTTTCTACTCCACGCGTCCCTGGGGCCGAACCCGCCAGGATGCCAACGGTTCAGGCTCCCATACCAAATGATTCGACGCATCAAAAAAATCGAAGCCAATGGAAATCGACGGCATTGCATTCGCCGCCGGCGATGCGAATTTCATCCGTACCCCCTGCGCAATCAGTTGCCAATCCGCGGGGCCAATACACCCAGCCAAGAAGGATGGGTAGACAAGTCCCTGGCGCCGTTGATGGCCATGCGTTACCGTCTGGTTCCAAACCAGAGACTTCGCGGATTCCCAATCGAACCACTGACCATTCCAAAGTAACTCGCGCTCGATTTGTCATCGTGCAAGATGCCGGGGATCCATTTGGACAAGAGACGCTAAACGGTACGCAGGATTCGGATCCAATTCAGGAAGATCCGTTTGCAGATCCCGAAGTCAATGATTCTCAGCGGCAGAAAAATCAAACTGGAGATCCGTTTGCCGATCCACCTGCAAACGCACCTCAACAGGACGATCCTTTTGACGATCCGACAACGGGAAACAACAACAATCAAAACACACAAGATCCGTTTCAAAACCAACCCAATAACGTGCAACAGGTTGACCCGTTTCCTAACAATCCAAATGATATTTCGCCAGGTGACATCGACGTGCAGGATACGAGACCCGATGTCGATCCCAACAGCAACAAAAGTACAAACGGGCAAGACGACGAAACAAAACCTACGGTCAATGAAGAACCGATTCTGGGGCCATTCAAACCTCGTGACGGATTTAGGCCGTCACCGATTCTTCCAGCGCCAGCGCGAAGAGAATTCCAGGGTGCGATTCAACCCGCAGTCATTGTGGATAACGAAGTGTATACCGATCAACCGTCATATTTTGGGCCAAGATTCGACAAGAGTGCACTCTACGAAGGTGTCGTTCCGTCGCCAGTGGCGTCCGCCCAATACTGTGAACACTGTGAAGCTGAGATTGTTGAGTCCACTCCGCCAGCTCAAAAATTTGCCCGCCGCCGGTTCTTACGAGGAGGGCTGTGCGGCAATGAGAATTGCGACATTCCCGATTGCACCGGTTGCACGCCGAATCCGAGACTGCGCAGTCGACTGTTTGCGTCTGAATTCGAAACGGAAATGTCACCTGGGTGTGGTTCCGACTGTTTCGCATGTAACGGCAACGGTTTTGCACCCATGTTTTACTTGTCCGTGTTTGGTGGTTATACGCAGCTTGAAAATGTTGGGCCGTTCGGAGTATCGGACGCCGTCATACCGGACGCTGCCAACGCAACGGTCATGCTGAATGATGGTTTTGGAATCGGAGTTGCACTTGGTCAATACCAAGGTCCGAATTTACGGACGGAATTGGAATTCACGTTTCGAAACAATGATGTGGACTCAGTCTTTGAAACGGGTTTTACGGCCTCGACTTTTGATGTCGACGGAACGATCAATAGTTTTTCGGGCATGTTCAACATGGTCTGGGATTTTCAATCACGACCCGTTTTCGGTCGATTGCGTCCTTATGCGGGTGCCGGCTTAGGCTACGCGTTTGTCGACGTAAGCGTGCCTGAGAATTCCGTGATTGAGGACAATGAAAACCAATCATCGTTCGCCTATCAGTTGATGGCTGGACTTTCTCGACCGGTCAATTGCCACATGCAAGGATTCGTGGAGTACCGTTACTTTAACGCTGATCCAATTCGTATCTTAGCTTCGTCGTCGGTTGGTAGCGCGGAGTATGCGACCGACAACGTATTCTTCGGTGTCCGGATGCAGTTTTGATTCATGAAACCTGGGATGGAAATTCTTGCCGTTGCTAGTGGGGGCGCATGTGGTGCGCTGGCCCGCTACGGAATATCTCTGTTCACCCATTGGGCGATCAAAAGCCAATTTCCTTGGGGAACGTTAGCGGCGAATGTTATTGGCTGTCTGTTAATTGGGATGGTGTTGGGCGGCGAGCACGATCAAAGAAGCGAATGGCTGAGAGTTGGCTTCGGAGTCGGCTTTTTAGGCGCTTTAACGACGTTTTCTACGTTTGGCGGCGAAACGATTCGTAACGCAATCGACGGCAACTGGGGCATCGCCATTACCAATGTCCTGTTCAACGTGGCGCTCAGTTTGGGGGCGGTCTGGTTGGGCATATTTTTCGGCAAAAAACTATGGGGTTGATCGAAGCAAGTTCGACGGACTTCGCCGGATCGGCTAAACTCATTTTGTTGTCGAGAAATTTCCTTTTCGTTGCCGTTTCAAGAACACCGACTCGATGGACCCACTTCATTTTTGTATTGCCGTTGCACCCTTGAGTGTCTATTTTTTGTTGCTTGGGTGTTTGAATTTGACGGCGCGTCCGTTTGTGACGACTGGTGCTCGAGACGCCGCCGCATTGGGAATCGGCATCAGTGGTTTCATTGTCGCCGGTCCCATGGAGTTGTTTTTTCCTGAAGCGGCCGCCAGCCAGTACGGTAGTTTTGTCTGGATCTTATTGATTTCGTTTTATGGACTTTGCGTTTCGCTGATCGTATTGTTAATGCGCTCGCGAATTGTGGTTTACAACGTTGGCTTGGAGCAATTGAGGCCGATTTTGAATCAAGTCGCAATGGAGATGGACCGCAAGTCGCGCTGGACTGGAGACAGTCTGTTGATTCCAGAATTGAACGTCCATTTGCATTTGGAAGCGGTCGATTGGTTGCGTAATGTCCAATTGACGTCTGGAGGTGTGAACCAAAGTTTCGAAGGTTGGCGGAAACTTGAAATCGAACTCAAGAAAGCACTATCGGCGATTCGCGTTAGACCAAACTTGTTTGGTATCGGAATGTTGTGTGCCGCATTCGTGTTGGCCGCCATGTCGGCGACGTGGATGATTCAAGACCCGCAATCGGTCGCACAGGCGTTCGATGATCTGTTGCGGCGCTAGCCCACGTCATCAATCTAAAAATGTCAACGGTCGCGTGACAAGATGAAGCGGTAGACTTGATTGCCGTTGCTGCGGATTTTGTCTGCGTTTCTTTGGACCCAATATTGATCGGCCTTGCAGATTCCCGCGAGTTTTACTCGAATCAGTTTTTGGTCTTGAGATTTCAATAGTGAGACAACGCCGCTGCTCAATCCGACAGCGTATGCATCGACCAGGTACTCACTGTGAGCGCTTTTAAAAATACGTCGCAGCTGTTTGTCGATCGTATGGGTGGACTTTGCCTGGACCGGATTGGTACCCGCGAATCTGCTGTTCGATGGAGGTGTTTTTGAAACCAATTGCGTTGCTTGGGCGTAGCTCAATATCCGCTTTGGTGTCGGCGCGATTGCTGGCAGGTTGAGTGACATGCAATGCAATGAGCCTTGCAATTTTTTCATGCTGGTAATGTCGATGGTCGCCAGGTGGTGACCAGGCAGTAGGCGGTGATATGTTTCGACCGCTTGCTGGATGTATTGGTTTCCATCAGATTTCATCGTCGGGATCAAGACCATCCGATCGGTAAAGATGGCGTTGGTATAAGTGCTCCAGGTGTTGCCGTCACGCGGCGGAATTGGAATTCGGCTGACTTGCAGTTTACGTCCATCGACGACTTGAGTGGCTAGTAATTGGGCGTTGTAATCTAAGATTTTGGAATTGGAGCTGTCTTGGCGGGGGTCAATTTTTGCGACCAAGGCATGGTCACGAGCGACAAACGCGGCAAACATGTCAACATGTTTGGTGGGCTCATTCCGCAGCGGTTTTAACACGACCAGATGCTGAAGGTTACAGGATGCTTTTAGTTCTTTGATTACAAATTGGCGAGACTGTTGGCTACCGGGCCGCTGTCCTGGGAAGGTAACTTGGTTTTCTTCGAAGATCTTTTCGGTCGTGATTCCCATTCCGCCGCCGTTGGATATCAGGTTACCGCCTTGCAATGTCCAGGGGACTTTTGTCAACATTCCTGCGGTACTTAAAGCCCATCGGGCCGGGAAACTGTCGTCTTGCGGACGCACTCCATAATAGTAAAAGTCGAGTGAACGGATGCCGTTTTCTTCCTCGGCAATACGCGGCCCGAAATCGCGCAACCAAACGGTATCCAACGGCAGACGATGGAAACGGATGTGATCGTTAGGAACGTCGATCAACAATTCAAGCGTGTGTTTGAGTTGGCTATTGTTGTTAAACAGAATCAGGATTTGCCCGTGCCCGGCGGACGCGCGAACAATTTGTTTCAAAACATGGGTGTGATGAGGTTGGAGATCCGAAACGCTTACCATCACCGCTTGTTGAGGTTCAAATTCAGCGACCATTCTGGGGAATATCTTATCCGTTGACGAATGCTGTGCTCGGTTGGTTTGTTCGCTATAGTCGATACTTGGGTTGGGTCTTTGCGCTATGGTCGGCTGGGCTATCGACAATATGGCGGCGGTAACCCCAATCCAATTCATGAAGCCCGATCGACAGAACAACATGTTGCTTTCCAAACAAGTCAGATGTGTATTTCTCAAACGGCTATTTACTGAAACAAATTAACGATATTCTGTAGGGTTGAGCAAGACGACTACTTTTCGTCGACCAGAAATTACCTCTGGCGATTCGTCCGTGACCAAGTTACGGTGGGCTCGAGTCGCCGTTCTCACCGTCTCTTTGTTTCTGCTTTTTGGCGGCACGCCGATTGACTTCAGCAAGATGGTTGATGGCAGCCCCCTGACTGAAACTCAAACTATCTTCTTCCATGGCTTGTTTGAGCTCTCGGGCTTCGTCGTTATTACGCCGTAAAACGCGGTTTTCGTATTTGACTTGAGAAATGATCTCCTGGTCTCTTATGCGATCCGCCTTATTGAGCTCGGCAGCGGCGGCGCTATCGACAGTGGGCTGAAAAAAACTCTCGCGCCCAGCACGGTCGAAATCCTTGTTTCGCCGTCTGCTTCTCCGGCGCAGTCCGATGAAGGAAATGATTGTTTCCAAGACATCCAAAACAGAGTAGCTCAGATTCACCAACGCGTGGTACGGCGCGAGGCAAATCCTCTTGAGTTTTCGCATTCGTCGCTGGCTTCGGTGACTCATGTTCAACTCGTTGAAATCAAAAAGGGGGATATCCCTGATTTTAAACCAGCTAGCGAGCAATTGAACATGTTTTTTGGTGACGGTTGTTTTTGCACCAGTAAGTCTAGTCGTGCCGGTCAGACAGAAAATAGCTACTGTGCTACCCCAAATGGACTGGAAAAAACGGTGCGGTTGGATTCCAATCCATTCAAACATCCCGTCATATTAACGAGATATCAAAGCCCATGAATTTTTTGCAGACCTTGGATCCGGAAGTATATAGCTGCATCGCCGACGAAGCTCATCGGCAACAATTTGGTCTGGAAATGATTGCCAGCGAAAATTACACCAGCCCGGCTGTGATGGAAGCGGTAGGGGGCGTTTTGACCAATAAGTATGCCGAGGGCTATCCCGGTCGTCGGTACTATGGCGGATGTCAATTCGTCGACGTGGTGGAAGATATTGCCCGAAACCGAGCCACTCAGTTATTTGGTGCTGAGTTTGCGAACGTTCAACCACACAGCGGATCTCAAGCGAATCAAGCGGTCTATATGACTTGTTTGGAACCGGGCGATACGGTGCTGGGCTTCGACTTGGCTCACGGGGGTCATTTGACACATGGGATGAAGTTAAATTTATCGGGAAAGCTCTACAATTTCTTGCACTATGGTGTACGCGAATCAGATCACCGAATTGACTTCGACCAAATCGCAACGTTGGCGAAAGCGCACAAACCGAAAATGATTGTGGCCGGGGCCAGTGCTTATCCACGTGAGATTCCTCACCAGCGATTCAAAGAAATTGCGGACGAAATAGACGCTTTGCTTTTTGTCGACATGGCTCATTACGCTGGGTTGGTTGCCGGTGGCGTTCATGATAACCCGGTCAAGGTTGCCGATTTCGTAACGACGACGGTTCACAAGACGTTGCGTGGTCCCCGAGGCGGATTGGTGTTGTGCAAAAAATCGGCCGCAAAAGACTTGAATCGAAGTGTATTTCCCGGTCTTCAAGGTGGTCCTTTGATGCATGTAATCGCCGGTAAAGCGGTTTGCTTTGGCGAAGCGTTGAAACCAGAATTCAAAACCTACGCGCAACAAGTGATTGACAATGCCAAAGCGTTGGCCGATACGCTATTGGCTGGAGGTTTGTCACTGGTTAGCGGTGGTACGGAAAATCACCTATGTTTGATTGACGTGACGTCTGTCGGTGCAACGGGCCAATTGGCCGAAGCGTCGCTCGACAAATGTGGGATCACGGTCAACAAAAATATGGTTCCGTTTGATCAACGCAAACCGATGGATCCCAGCGGGATTCGTGTCGGGACGCCAGCATTGACCACTCGTGGGATGGGGCCAGATCAAATGCGTGACATTGGCCGTTGGATGATCCAGGCGATTCAATCGGCCGACGACGAAGCGGTTCTGGCTCAGATCAAATCGAGTGTCCAGGAGCTGTGCCAACAGTTTCCGGTTCCTGCGTCGGCAATTGCAGTAACCTGAGTTTGTTGACGTATTTTCCACTAAAAATTGGTCGTCCGAATGCTGTTGTTGAGCATGCCGTGATTTTGCTTGGGACGAACTGCACACCACTGGCCAGTGCTCGAACTTTGAATATCGCTCGATCTGGCACATTTAGCAGTGTAAGTTGGTGTTTTGAGCCAGTGATACCAACCCGGTGCCCATATGTGACCAATGGCATAGTCGAAACATTTTAACTCGGCATGAGTTAGAAGATGGATGGCGTGGAGCCACCCCTTAGATGGCAATTTCAAAAGAAAATTGACCGATAAGTGAAATTCAATTAAGATCTCGTCAATTGCTTCGTCAAATCGAGGAAAGAAATGTCCGCTTCAAAACAGAAGTCTGCGGGCTTCAACCCTTTAATGATTGTTTTTGGTTTCGTTGTTTTGGCCGCTGCGATTTACTTTTTGAGTAGTTCACTGGGTGGTCCATCGATTGCCTCACTAAAAGATACGGCGCTTAACGGCGCTACGCCCGAAGAGCAGGTTGCGGCGGCTCAAGAGTTAGCTCAGATGGGCGAACCCGCACGAGAGGTTCTGCGAGAAGTCGCCGGCAGCAGTGGCAACCCGGGCGTCGTTTCTGTTTGTATTTTGGGTATCTCCAGGGAGAGAGATTACAAGGGAATCGATATTGTCCTGGCTCAACTTGATCATCAGAACTCGTCAGTTCGTTCAAACGCAGTGGTTGCACTGGAAAAAATGTTGGGCAGGAGGTTCGATTTTCCGGTAAATGGGAGTGCGGCCGAACGAGCGGCGATGCGGGACCAAATCGTTGAAGACTGGAACAACTATAACGGCTCGCCGTTGTTCAAGAAAAATATCGAGCGATTTGGAATCAAAGACAGCGACTGAATTATTTATTGTTTGATTTTATGCAAGTAGGTGGATTATGAAAAAGAGATCTGGATTCACACTGGTCGAATTGTTGGTGGTTATCGCAATCATTGGCATTTTGATTGGGATGCTGTTACCTAGCGTTCAGCAAGTCCGGGAAGCAGCACGACGAACTCAATGTTTGCATCGTTTGCACAACCTTGGAATCGCGTACCACAATTTGGCTTCGACATTTCCCAAGCGAAGCTTTGTAATCAACAGCCCCAGCAGCTGGATTCGCAATCTTTCCGATTATTGCGAGCGCAACCGGGAAGTCTTCTTGTGCCCAAACGACATTGGTCGGATTGAAAAAGCCTCGTTCCCTGAAATTGAACTTCACGTTGTTGACTTGAACTATGGAATATCGTTTTCGGAAGGCCTGAGGTGTATCGTGGCCTGCGACGAACCCGGCGATTCTAACGGCATTGGTCAAGTTCAAACGTTTCGATTCGAAGACTTTAGTGATGGCGATTACAACGACCATATTTGCATGTCGGAAACACTGAACGAATTTGAAGTTGAAATTACTTCCGTTTCAAAAGATGCAGCTTTTCAGCACGATCTTCGCGGCCCTGATGGGACGATCATTTCAGATATGACCCCTGGCGATAGCGCTATCATCGAATACTTTGTCGGTCGAACGAGTTTTGGTATTAACAACCATGTTGGTACTTTCGACATTGAAGAAGACGGTTCGAAAATCTTGTTGGTTGAGTATCTCAAGCTAGTTGCTGAAGTCGTTCAGCCGGATGACTTTGATGATTTCTGGGATCAAGTTCCAAACTTCCACCCCGGTGGGGTCATCAACGTGTTGTTCCAAGGTGGACATGTGGATACACGCCGTACGGCAGACATTGACCCAACCATTCAGAACCAGCACGACCAGTGGTGGCTACCGAATCGTGAATTTCAGGAATTCAACAACTAGTTGACTTGAGGCATTTGTTGAACTTTGACTCATGAAGCCGGTAGCCGCAAGTTGCCGGCTTTTATTTGTTAGGTAATGCTGAAATGAAGAAAAAATGTCTGGGTTTTACGCTGGTTGAACTGTTGGTCGTTATCGCCATCATTGGAATATTGATTGCGATGTTGTTGCCAAGTGTTCAGCAGGTTCGCGAGGCGGCGCGGAGGACTCAGTGTTTGCACCGTCTACACAATCTTGGTATCGCTTACCACAACTTGGCGGCGACGTTTCCTGGAAAAGACGCCGTGATTGAGCGCCCCAGCAATTGGATTCGTGACCTGACGGACTATGCCGAACGCAGTCGCGAGGTGTTTGTTTGCCCCAATGATATTGGCGAGGTTGAGAAAACAACGTTCCCAGAAATCTTGTTGTATATTCCTCATTTCGGCTATGGAATTCCCTTTACCGATACGCTTCGTTGCATGATTGAATGCAAGGAAGACGGGAATCAAATTTACCGATTTGAGGATTGGATTGATGCGGACTTTAACGACAACGAGTGCTTGACAGAGGTCCTCAACGATTTTGAGGTGCGTGTGACTTCGATTGCGAAAGAATCTGGCCTGCAGCACGATCTCGTTGGACCCGAAGGAACCATTATCGTTGATTTGACGCCCGGCGATTCTGCGGTCGTTCCCTACTTTGTTGGCAAGACAAGTTATGGTGTCAACAACCATGTCGCCACCCTGGATTTGGAGGAAGATGGCTCCAAGATTTTGCTTACGGAATATATGAAATTGGTTGCCGAGGTGGTGCGACCCGATAACAACGATAACTTTTGGGACAACGTGCCGAACTTTCACCCAGGCGGAATCATCAACGTGCTGTACCAAGGTGGTCATGTCGTATCGCGTCGGGCGGAGTCCATCGATCCAACGATACTGGAACAGCATGACACTTGGTGGCGACCCTTTAGAGAGCTGGGGCAAGACGACTGAAGCGAGGCCCGTCCATTTCGATGCATTGCCATTGCAGTCGTTTGGTATAAATCGTCTGGGCTAACGACTTTCTTCTACCGATTTCAAAGAGTCGTGTTCATTTGCATGTCCATTGCTGGAGCCGTTTCTCGTGTTGATTGGGCTAGCGCTTTTGTATGCGCCGTAATTGCCGTATCCACTATTTCCGTATCCACCATAGTTGTAGCTGCCCACTTCTTTCTTAGATAAGCCGTTGATGATCACGCCATCCACTTCACATCCTACTAGAGCCAACGCTTCGATCGCTTTCTGAGATTTCACTTGCACGCCATTGCGGATTCGCATCGGCATGTAAACGGCATCGGTATGACTGGAGATGATAACTGGGTCGGTAACTGGTAGGACCGGTGGCGTATCAACAATGACAAAGTCAAATTTTGCCTTTGCGTCTTGAAGCATCTGAGCAAAATCGTCCGTGGTTAAGATCTCTGCCGGGTTGGCACACGGCGGACCGCTAGAGAGCAGATGGAGATTTTCGACGACGGTCGGCTGGATGGCATCGTCTAGATTGCGTTCGCCGGCGATGATCGATGTAACACCGAATTCGTTCTTTACTCCGAAACGATCGTGCTGTGTTTGTCGCCTCAAATCACAGTCAATCAACAGCGTTTCACGACCCGATTGGGCCATCGCGACGGCCAGATTGGCGGATACTGAGGACTTGCCATCGCCAGCTGTCGGACTAGTGACTTGAATCAGTTTCAAATCGGGCTGCTGTTTTCCGCGAAAGAAAATGCTGGTCCGCAGTGCTTTGAAAGACTCGGCGGGTTGGCTTTGGGGTTGATGCAGCGTGACTAAGTCTCCACCAACGGTCGGGAATAGGCTATCTCGTGGAATTCGCGTGCTATACAAGGAGATCTGTGCGACCACAGGCAGGCCTAGTTGCTTGGAAACATCCTCGGTCGATCGAAATGTCTTCTCGGCCAATTCCTTCATGGCCCCGTACATAAACCCAAATAAACAACCTAGCAGCAATCCAGCAGCAATGCTAATCAATAGATTGGGAGCAACTTGTTCTGCCGGGCTCGCCGGATCGATAACGCGAACATCTTGCCAATCAAAACTTTTTAAAACGTTGTACTCTTGTACCTTGTCCTGCATGTCAAAATTGTTGCTGGCCATCAATTCTCGTTCAGCCAACAATAGCGACAGGCGTTCACAGTCTTTCGTAATATCGAGGGATTTGATTTTGGCGGCCCGGATGGCATCGGCCAACTGGGTCTCGTGGGACTCAAAAAAGCGAATCTTGTTGTCAATATGGTTCAAAACGACCGTAAAAAAGTCGCCGTTGGAAGAAATTTCGGAACTGGTGCGGAGTGCCGACAACAATTGTTCCTTCCGCATTCCGTCGACCATTTCAATTTGCTGCCGCAAATTTTGTAGCTCAGGATGGTCGTTGCCAAACTCGCCCATCATTTCTTTTTCACGGACTTTAAGTTCGAGGAACTTTTGGTGCGTAGTTGTATATCCGCCCAATTGCCCTTCATTCATGTCTTGAATCGTATCGACGACAAGGTCTTCGATGCTCTCGCCGGTGTCTTTGGCGTTGATCAAGTTTTGTCGCAGGGCCGTAAATCGTAAGCGTTCACTGGCATTCTCATCGAGTTCGTCTTGCAGTTTTGCCGCTTGTCCTTCATGTTGATTGTAGACCTTTCCTTCAGTAACTTGGATGAACGGCTTCTGCATCAAGCTATCGATCTCGCGCATCAGTTCAGAAAAACGAGCAGCACGTTCTTTTTCCAATTGGCTCATCGTGCTGAGCATGTCGACGCCCGTATTTTCGTAGTCTCGCGTGATGAATTTTTCGAACGCCGCAATGATGTTGGTCAAAATAATCTGGCAATCTTCTTCGACTTCGCTTTGAAAACGAAGCCGCATCACACCTGACTGGGATTTAGTATCGGAGGGGGTCGCAATTAAATTTTCCCGGACGTACAAAAAGACGTCGTCTGCGGCAGCAAGTGATTGCATGTTGTCGACGTCACAGGCTTCAATCGCCTCGGCCAATACCGCGCGGCTGTTGATGATCTCAAGATACTTTTCGATAGACGATTCGTTGACGTCACGCTCGACCGTCATCGTTGGAGCTCGGCGATCTTCAATGTAGACCCGGGCGTTAGATTCAAATGTCTTTGGCGCTTTAAAAAAATACAGAACAGCAAGCCCTAACGCGCAAATGACAAAAAACAAGATCGACCAAAACTTGCGTTGCAACAGACCTAATGGATCGAGCTGATACATGTCAGTCACGGTAGTCGTCGCGTTTTCAGCTGTTGTATTTGCCATGAGATGTTAATCGTTGTGATTCGGGGAAGATGTCGGAGAAGAGCAATTTGCCGCTGTGGTACGTCGAAGTCTGAGTACGTTTTAATCTATTTCATGCCATTGGACTGTTTGATTTTTTGAATTCTCAATCTTTTGACCTGTCGGATTAAGCGTTGGCAAACCAAATGATGATCGCCATAGTACAATTCGCAAACCTTTAACTCGGTCATCGCTTGCTCGAACATTCCAGCGGAAACGAGAGCTTTGGCCAGTTGAATACGCCAGTTTACTTCATGTTTGTTGAGTTCCAGGGCTCGGCGGTAATAGGCGATCGCAACCACGTCATTTTGCGACAACCTTGCGATTTCGCCGAGGATGAAATTTCGGTCGGATTCCAACAAATCGTGCTGATCAAGTTTTAATTTAGTATGATTCAGCAATAGCTTCTTCACCAGCAAATCGGAATCGGAGCCAAAGAACTTTTTGGCGATTCTAAGCCGAAAATAAGGTTCAGACGGTAAAACCTGTTCGAAAAACTCGCGGATTCCGACCTCATTGCGGCAAAACTGAACAATCGCTGCTTCGAACTCTCGAGTTTGTCGAAGACACTGGTTCCAAGCTGAGTACGCGCCGGCGGCGTTGCCTGACTGATGGCGGAGGATTCCAGCCAGGTACAAAACCTCTGAGTTATTTAGACTATTTTCAATGGCGCTTTGGATATGGGCCTCCTCTTGTTCTTCATGGCCCATGAGCAGGCTGAGTTGAGCCAGCGCAATGTCGACGAACCAAAATTTGTCCAACCGGTCTTCAGCCAGTTTTAATTCATTCCAGGCCGCAACTAAATGGTCTCGAACCGGCTTCGATTCAGCCAGTTCATCAAAGTACAGTTTGTCCTCGAGGAGAGCCGCTCGAGTGACTCGATGCAAAGCATTTAGTGTCGATCTTTGCCAAGCGTCTTCGAATGTAAATTCAGTTTGAGGATCATCAATTTCAACAGCGTTCGTTTTGCCTGGCGTTTGAGTTTGAACTTCATTCTGAGCGTTCAATACGTCTTGCACCATCGCATTTGACGCTGCCAAGCGGTACTTAAGGATATGGTTTAGCGCGAGGTGAAAATGTGCTTGAGCGTCGTCCGGACGAATCTGCACCGCATATCTTGCCAGTTGATGATAGTCTGAGACCAACTCTCGATCTCGCACTGGATCGAATCGCTCATAAAACTTGCGGCAGGCTTGCCGGGCATCGACTGCCGAGTACTCGTAGGCGGACCACGCGGTGAGCAACAACAAGATGGCGGTTGCGATTTGAACAAATCGGAGCGAGAAACTCGCATCGTTCTTCTGAGAGACTCGACTGGAGGCCCACGACCAATTGAGTTGGCTGCAGAGTATTCCCATCATCAAAGCAAATAAAAACATATTGCCGGGGATAAACCACCCAAAATCAAAAACAGCGGCCACCGATTGACCGATCAAAGCGATCAGACATGCGAAACCAACCGCTCGACTCATCGAATCAGGTTTGGTCAGTAAGAGCCAGCACCCGCAAAACCCCAAAAACAGCGTCGCCACGAGGATGAGCAAACCAGGAAATCCTAACTCCGCAAAAGTTTCAAGATACTGGTTCTCGGCAAATTTGAACCACCGCTTAAACGTGGTTTCTTGGAAAGGCTTATACATTATGCTGTAGGTACCTAGCCCGCTTCCGAATGGAGCGTACGCCGTTCCATACGCTACAGAATCTTCCCAGTGAGCTAGTCGATTGGGGCTGGCGTCTTGAAATTCGGATAGCGTTTCCAAGTTGGAAACAATGGATTCTTGCTGTTGAGTCCAAAGAATCAATCCGATTCCAGCGGCGATGACCACCAATGAAAACGTCAAAGCGGCAAGATTGCGTCGAAACAATAGTCCCCAACCAATCAGAGTCGCAACGACCAATGCTACCATCGCGCCACGGCTCATCGATGCCGCAACTCCAGCAGTCGTTATGGCCAATGCAGCAAGCAAATACAGAAGTTGAGGTTCCGTTCGGGCAAAACTATAGCCTAGACCATGAACGATTTTTTGGATGGTCGAATGCGATTGAATCACTTGGGCGTTGGATTGCCTGTGGATCGTTCGAAACAATCGCAAAGCTAAAAAAAAGTTCGCAGCGGCGAAACTCATGATCAAGTAACCGCCCGCATTGTTACCGTTGACGAAAGGCCCAAATGGCTTGCCACCATGAATTAGCTCGTAACTCCAAAATAGTTTGTCGGTATCGGATACCGTTTGAGCCAATCCAAAGAACGTGATCAAAACGCCGTTGAATGCGACCGCACCGAAAACCCAAGGAAGAAGTTCCTGGTTTCGAAACGAAACCGCAGCGGCAAAAAAAATGGAAACGCCGAGGACTAATTCACAAAGACGTTCTCGCGTTGCGGGAACATACTCAGAAATAGTCGAATTAGAAATGACAACTAGCTGGCAACTGGCCCAAGCAATGCCGGCCAATAACAGCATTCGAATTCCCAAATCACATTTTGTGGGCGAGCCGATTGAGCGCGGCGAGAGTGACGTCGCCAAAAGACCACAGCATAGAACTAAAGCCGTCGTCCGCACGAAAGGGAGATTACCACCAACAAACCAAGGCGTGACCAATGTGCCGATACAAAATGCTGAGACGATCGCGATGTGCATCTTGGAAAGCATGAAACGTCAACATTTTGAGACTAGACGGGGAGAATCTTCACATTAGTCCATTCAAATCCTCCGGCAAGCGCCCCCGGATTCGGACTGAGTTTTTTCAAAAATCGACCGTCAAATAGGAGGAAATTGTCGATATTCACGCAATTCTCACCAAATCGGGGGGGGGGTGGCAACGCAAAAACTCGTCTTCTGTCTTGCTTGGATATATTGCCCCGTTTACCATGTAAGCACCATTTGACCGATTATTTCGATTCCACAATC
Source organism: Mariniblastus sp. (assembly GCA_965263475.1). Taxonomy (GTDB): domain Bacteria; phylum Planctomycetota; class Planctomycetia; order Pirellulales; family Pirellulaceae; genus Mariniblastus. Next base: position 2,163,831 of record OZ253677.1, on the reverse strand, counting down.
ACCACGACCAGAATACTTTGTCAGGAATCTTGGATATGAAAATTAAGTTTCTCGCCATTGTTTGCATGCTTTACGTTAGTTCGGTTTCATTGGCGACCGAAAACGCGTCGACCAGTCAGGTGATTCGCATCGCGCTGTCTGATGGTCAAGTGGCAGGTCAGGTATTCGCGATGTTGGACGAAATCAAAGCGCCATTGGTTGGCAAAGTTTCATTAACCGACTCGAACGGTAAGACGATTTCAACATTGAAGACTGATGAATCGGGTAAATTTGCATTCAAAGACATCAAGCCTGGTTCTTATAAAGCGATTGGAGTAGCTGGTGATTACGTTGGTGACACCGATATCGAAGTTGTTGCTGTGACACTTAAAGAGTCGGAATCAACGTCTGCAGAGACTGAGTTTTACACTGCGATTCCCCTGGCGGTTGCTCCTGCTCCTAGTACTGCAATTTTTGAAGCCTATGCCGGTCTTCCCGCTGCTTCGTTTTCGGCCGCTCCATCATTTAGCCTTGGCGGTGGTGTCGGTGGCGGCGTTGGCTACGGCGGTGTTTCTGGCGGTAGTTCGTTCGGAGGCAGTTGCGGTTGCGGCGGCGGATTCAATTTTCGACGCTTGGCTTTGATTGGTGGGGCGATTGCTTTACCGATCGCATTGAGCGGTGGCGGCGACGACATGGCGACGCCGGATGAATAATCGCAACTCCAATCGGTAAAGAGACAGCGCCCAGTTAAACGGGTGCTTTTTTTATCATCTTGCCGTATTCCGGTAATTCCGTTTACTTTGAATTTGGCGATTGCTGCGACTTTTTGAAGCTTGGCAACTCTTGCTTGTGCCGAGGCGCGAAAACGTTGATCGCGTCGAGCGATCCGCGGTTATAATGAGAGCCTGCTTTTTCGCGTTGTTTTCTCTAGCCCCGCCTCATATCAAGACGCACAACGATGATCAACGAAGAATCGACAGGCGAACCTGCTGCGAAAATCGATGGCTTACCCGTCACGATTCAACAAAGCACGAAGTTGTTCGATCGGCTTCGACGATTCCGCATTCCATTTTTGATTGGCTTGCATTGTTTGGTGTTCTGCCTGGTTTATTGGTTTGCGATTTTTATCCGGTTTGAGCGCTTAATACCAGAAAACAGTGCTCATCTATTGGTGATGCCGCTAGTCGTGATTATCAAGTTGGTGGTGTTTTATACGATGCGCAACTTTCACGGCTGGTGGAGATACGTAACGTTTTCAGACTTTGTCCGATTGTCGCAATCGACATTTGTTGCGGTTGCATTATTCTTTTTGATCGACTTTTTGTTGATACCAGATCGTATCTCGCGCGGGGTGATTCTGATTGATGCTGCATTCACGATCGCCGTTATGGGTGCGTTGCGAAGTTGTTTGCGGGCTTGGGACGAAAGGGCTATGTTGTTCGGTTCGAGCGACAACAATCGTAAAAATGCGCTCTTGATCGGTTCCGATTTTGAAACGGCCAAACTGGCCCATTTAATAAACTCACGAGCGACACTCGACTTCCGAATCGCGGGTTTGGTCTCGATTGATGCGAATGAGATCAACCGGTACAGCGATTTGCGCGTCGTCGGTAGTATTGAGTCGGTAAATGACTTGTGCCAGGCTGTTAGAGCGCAGACTGTATTTGTACCGTGTGGAAAGCTGGTTGCGAAAGACCTGCGAAAGTTGATTGACATCACAGCCAAGGAAGGAATCAAAGTAAATGTCATCCCTTCGATGATGACGTTTTTAGAGGGTGGCGAAAAAATTCCGCTTCGGCAGGTCAGTTTTGAAGACCTCCTACGCCGCCCGGCTGTCAATCTGGACTTAGGTGCCATTCGAGGTTTGGTTGCCGAGAAGCGAGTTCTCGTTACCGGAGCCGGTGGAAGTATTGGTTCGGAGCTAAGCCGACAACTGATGCGATTTGAGCCAGAACAATTGATCTTATTGGGCCGAGGTGAAAACCGAATCTACCATATCCATCGGGAGCTCAAAGCGGACGCAACAAGCACCGAATTGGTGCTTGCCCTAGCCAGTGTTACCGATGAACGACGTCTCGAACAAATTTTTCGAACTTATCGACCTGAGGTCGTCTTTCACGCGGCGGCACATAAACATGTCCCGATGACCGAATCGAACGTCGGCGAAGCGGTCGTCAACAACGTGCTAGGCTCAAAAGTGGTTGCCGATGTCTGTCACGAGACTGGTGTCGAAAAATGCGTGATCATTTCTACCGACAAAGCGGTCAATCCGACCAGCATCATGGGTTGTACCAAGCAACTAGCAGAACGCTATTGTCTGGCGTTGGGAAATGAATCTCGTACTCAGTTTGTCGTGACCCGGTTCGGAAATGTACTGGGGTCCGAAGGAAGTGTTGTTCCGCTGTTTCAAGAACAAATCGAAAAAGGTGGGCCGATCACGGTTACCGATCCGCGGATGACGCGTTTCTTTATGACCATTCCTGAAGCTGCTCAGTTAGTTATTCAATCGGCCGCGATGGGCAAGGGCGGAGAGATCTTTGTGCTGGAAATGGGCGAGCCAGTAAAAATTGTGGATCTTGCAAAGGACTTGATTCGTTTGTCGGGCTTGCCGGCGGATTCGATTGACGTTGAGTTCACCGGCATCCGTCCGGGTGAAAAACTATACGAAGAGCTTTATTACATCGACGAAAAATCGTTGCCGACCGAACACGAAAAAATCTTGACCGCCTATCATCGCCCGTTTAACTATTTTGAAGTGAACTTGGATGTTGGTAAATTGATCGAACTGGCCTATGCGAATGCCCAATTGATTCGTGACGAGTTACACCGGCTGGTTCCCGAGTATCGCACCTCGGAGCACTTGCAGGGGCAACCGAATACGAACGTGACCGAGGTCGAATCGTGAACCACAGACAAGGACCAACGTTTGTCAATATTGGCCCGGGCCGATGCGCGACCAGTTGGCTGCATGAAATTCTCCTGGCCCACCCAGAAGTGACGATGGCCAAGGTCAAAGAAGCCGAGTTTTTCAATCACAATTACGAAAAGGGGCCGGATTGGTACGATAGCCAATTTCCGCCGAAACGAAACGCAGCGGTTGGTGAAATTTCCAATTGCTATTATACCGAACCTAACATTGCCCAGCGAATACTGGACTATTCGCCGGACTTTAAAATTATCGTCAATATTCGAGAGCCTTACAGCTTACTACAGTCGTTTCATGGATTTGGCATTCGTCGGGGCCTGGAGTTACCTGCGCTCGAGGACGCGTTGGATATTCCGATTGGGAAATTAATGGGTGCTGGGTACGAATATCGCAAACAAAAAAAACAGCTGACCGATGGCGATCGAGTGCGTTTGTTGGAAGCCGTATTGATTTCCGGATTTGTCAAACCTTTTTTAGATTTGTTCCCGCGCGAAAATTTGTATTTGTTTGTGTTTGAGCGACTCAAGCACGACCAGGAAACGGTGATTCGCGAGCTGTACGAATTTCTCGGTGTCGAGAAAGAATTCTTGCCTCCGGTGACAACAGAAATTGTCAACGCTTCAATCGCACCAAAGTCAAAGTACGTGGCGAGAATGGCGACACGGGTTTCCTACTTTTTGCGTCGCTTGGGCGCCTATGGTTTGCTTTCGCAATTGCATCAATCGCGGATGATTAAAAAGATGTTTTTCTCCGAAGCAAAAAAAAATACTACCCGTAAAGTAGATCCGCGCAGCGTCTTGGACGACGAGACGCGAAAAGTCCTGGATCAAGAAATTGTCGATATGATTCACTTGCATCCACCTTTGGAGCGATGGTGGGGTCATCTATTGCCGGCGGAAACCGGGGGCAAAACAGCCTTGTCGCGTGGGTAACCCGGAATTGAAACAAGATGATTTTGTTGACAGGCGCAAGTGGATTTTTGGGACAAGCCATACTGGAGTCGGGGACGCAATCCAATCGCCGTTTTCGTACCCTAGGTCGAAACCAAACCAGTCACGATGATCACCATTCATTTGATTTAACAACGGGCGAACCCCCGGCCGGTGTTTTCGACGGTGTCGACTCGGCAATTCATGCAGCGGGTCTCGCGCATCAATTTGGGGCATCCGCTCTGAATCGCAACAAGTTTTGGTCAGTCAACGTAGATGCCACAGCCAATTTCGTTTCGTCAGCCGTTAAGCACGGCGTTGGCAAAATTGTTGTCGTCAGTAGTATGGCCGTCTATGGACCTGGATCAGGTCGAGCGCACCAAGAAAACGATCCTTGTAACCCGCAAGGCCACTATGGAGAAAGTAAATTGGCAGCCGAAACGGCAGCGGTAGACGCTGTTCGAGGATCGAAATCAAAACTGGTGGTATTGCGGATGTCGACGCTGTATGGTGAAGGCGACCAAGGCAACGTCAATCGATTGATTCGTGCGATCGACAAAGGGCGTTTCTTTTTGGTGGGTGATTGCGAAAATCAAAAGAATTTGCTGTACCGACTCGATGCCGCCGAAGCTTGTTTGTTGGCGACTTCGGCCGGAAGAGATCAGGTATCTATCTTCAACGTCGCCTCTGAACCGATTCGAATGATCGAGGTCGTCGAAACGATCTGCACGAACCTAAATCGAAAATTGCCTTATCGCGTACCTGATCTTGCGGTTCGTTCGCTAAATTCGATTTCGCGGTTTTTGGGGCGTCTCGGGCCACTTGGCAGAGTACAAGATTCCATCGAAAAGTTTAAAAGGACCGACTTAATTGATGGTCAATTGTTTCAAAAACATTTTCGATTCCAGCCCAAAGTGAATTTGGCCGACGGGATTGGTCGTCAGGTGTCTCAATTTCGAGTCGAGCGGAACAAGAGTTAAGAAACATCAATGTCCGCCGAAGACCGATCTACGAACCACATGCCGCGCCAAGGGATCAAACGATTTCTTCGGTTCTCGTTGATTTATGCCGCCGGCGATGCATTGGCCAAAGGCGCCAGAATCGTTTTGATTCCCTATTACTTAGCCGTTCTTTCTCAACGCGAAATCGGCGAGCTAGCCGTCGTCCAGGCCGTTATTTTTTTGTCTTGGACTTTACTGGCCTTCGGAATGGGCTTCGCCGTGCGCCGCTATTATTACGATTACGAAAACGGTAGCAAAAACAATCCCCGTGGGGATTGTTTTGTGGCTACGCTGTGGTGCACTCGTTGGCTGATCGGCCTACCCGCCTACGTATTGTTATTGGTTGCTGGTTGGGCGTTCCAGCGTTGGTCAGGAGCCACGATCGATCAACAGTTGATCTTTTTGGCGATCACGGCTGGTTTTCTAAAAGGCGGTCTAAATATTGTTGAATTCTGGTTGAACATTCGCGAAGAGCCCGTCAAATACCGCGCCTTTACATTCAGTCAGTTTTTGCTCACGACATTGTTGGTCATCTACTTCGTGACTTTTCGATCCCTGGGTGTCATGGGAATCGTCCTGGGAGAGCTGGTAAGCTACTCCGTATTTTTCGTGATTTCCGGTGGGCTGCTACTTCGCAAGTCGAAGCCTAGTGTGGGGGTGGTTCGTTGGCGCGAAGTCGGATCGTATTGCGCTCCCGTGCTCCCACATACACTATTCATGTGGGGCCTGATGGGAGCCGACCGTTTGGTATTGAACGAGTATGTCGACAAAGCACAAATTGGGGTCTACGAAGTCGGTTACTTATTGGGTTCGTTCCTATCGATTGTCGTCCGGTCGATGCGTGCCGCTTGGATGCCTGCCTTTTTTCGGGGCGCGCACCATTCTGATAGCCAAACACAATTTTCTCGAACGGCTCTTGTTTATTTTTTGCTCACTTACACCGCTGCGATGTTGGGGCTATTACTCGCTCCAGAGATCGTTTATTTATTCAGCATGCTTTCGGATTCGAATTACACCGAATCGGTCGACATCATGCAGACCGTCTTGTTCGGTTTCGTCGCGATGGCCGTGTTTTTGGCGATCAACCAACCGCTGCTTTATCATGAACGTACTAAATTATTGGCCAGCATTTCCGGGTTAGGGTTGCTTGTTAATTTGGCGTTTAACCTAATACTTGTCCCGCAAATTGGGATATACGGCGCGGCATACTCGACAGTTCTCGCCTATGTTGCGATTGCGATTGTAACGCTTGTTGTGATGAAACGAAGCTACGGATTTCTTTGGGACGCCAAGGAACTACTGTCGATATCTTGCGTTTTCGTCATTTTTGGGATGACGGTTTGGTGGCTACCTAGGGTTCCGCAAGTTTGGGTTGTGCCGCTGAAAATCGCTATTTTCACTGGTTTCATGATGACAACCATTTTCAAAGTTGAGTGGAAATCCCTCGTTCAAATTAGAATAAAGCTTCGTACGAATTGGTCTGACAGGCTCCGTGACTCATCACGTCAATCATGAACTCCAAAGAACCAACCATCGCGACGCCCTGGTACCTGACTTTGTTCAGGTGTTTGGTTGCATTTTGTTTGGTGTTGACGTTGGTCTTGACTTTGGCGGTTGCCAACAACGAGCGCGAATTTATGGTCGCGCTGCTGGGCTTTTTTTGCGTGGTCGCGGTATCCATTCCTTTGTTCATGTGGCGAACCTACGATTTGTTTGAGCCTATGACGCTGGTAATCCTACTGGTGATTTTTGGCACGCCATTCAAAATTGTTTACGCGTTGGCTTATCGACACGAAGATGCCCATGTTGCTTCTCACGTCCTTTTCAGTCAAGAACCGGAGGTCTTGTTGTACGGATTGTCTGTTGCGTTGGCGGGCTTAGTACTGATGGTCATGGGCTATATGCTTAGGTTGCCAGGCGCAAACTTGTCATTTGTCTATCTCCCGTGGATTGAAGCGTGGAATGGTCGACGGTTACAGTTCGCTTTATTGGTGTTGGGATGTGTATCCCTGTTGAGTTTCTTGGCATTTATTGCGGTTGCTGGCGTCAATTTCGGTAGTCTCGCCGAAATGTCAGAAAAGCGGTTTGGCGATTCGCGTGAAGCAGGATCGGAGCGCATGCTTTCGGCGAAGTACTTTTTGTACCGCGGCGCAGCGTTGTCCAAATTCGTTGTTTATTTCTGCTTGATTTGGATTTGTCGCGACGGCAAACCAAAAATATCTTGGCTACTATGTGGGACAGTTGTTTTTCTGTTACAGACGATGATGTTGGCGTTCGTCATGGATAGTCGCGCAAACGTGATTCTGATTTTGATCGATTGCGTCATTATCTACTACTTCATGTTGAAAACGATTGACATGAAAATCGTTTTTGGATTTGCCGTTGTCGCTCTAATGCTCGTAATTCCGATGTTGGCGACTCGAGGAAACGCAGACAAAGAATCTCCAGTGAGTGAAGTCGTCAAGAAAACGCTGACGGGACGCAATATGTTGGATATCGCCAAGACCTGTCACATCATCAACGGTGTCCCCAAGAAAATGGAGTATCGTAACGGCGAAATGCTGTATGCTTGGATGTGTGCACCGATCCCTAAATCGTTGTGGCCAGAAAAACCAATGTGGGCGAACAAGGGGGTTTACTTGAATCAACACATTTTTGGATACGAAGGGGATCGCTCAGGCTGCCCGCCTGGTTTAATCGCTGAACTCTATTGGGATTTTGGCAAATGGGGCGTCTGGATCGGGATGTTCATGATGGGAATCTTGTTAAGGCAGATTTATCTTGGGTTTCGACAACATTCGAACAACATGAGTTCGATTTTGATTTACACATTGATTATCAGCCGGTTCGTTATGTTCTCGCTGGGAATGGATTTGGGGACGGGAATTGTCAAAGCGGTGTTAGATTTGCTGCCAGTGGTGCTGCTATTGCATTTTGTTGGGATGCGTCGTGTTGCCGTCGGCGAAGTCCATCCGAATGAAATCGTCAAGTCGCGCACATCAACACCGTCGATGGAGCTCGCGCGATGAGGAACATGGTGGAACGTTCCGTGGTTCACGCGCGAGCATTGAAACGCTTGGCGATGTGGCATTTTGGGTCGAAACAGCTTCCACTCTATTTGGTTCCGGAATTTCCGAAATCGGGCGGGACATGGTTCAGTCAGATGCTGTCCGAATGCATTGGAGTTCCGTTCGCGAGAAACACGACAAGGGCCAGACTAGAGCGAAGTGTCCTCTCGGGTCATCATTTGTTTAGCCCGCGATTTCATAACGTCACTGTCGTGATTCGTGATGGTCGAGACGTGATGGTTTCAGCCTATTATTACATGTTGTTCAAAAATGAAATTAATAAACAATTTGGAGTCGATCGACATCGAAGCCATCTGCGGTTTCGGAACTACGATGACATTCAGTCGAACCTACCGGTATTTATCGAATACATGTTTACTCGTTACCCGAGCAAGCGTTTCCACTTTAGTTGGGCTGAATTTATTGATTCGTGGATCGATCGAAATGTACCAGTGGTTCGATACGAAGACTTGCTGCACGACGCAGCGCGAGAATTGGAACGCGTCACGACAGCATTGACCGGTGAAACCGTCGATCGCAACCGTGTGGAAGCGATCGTTGCCAAATACAGTTTCAAGAACGTCAGCGGTCGCTCCAGTGGTAACGAAGACAAGACTTCGTTCGTTCGTAAAGGCATTGCCGGTGACTGGAAGAACCAATTCACGAGTGAGGCTTGTCAGGTTTTTGAACGATTTGCCGGGCCACAATTGATTCGAGCTGGCTACGAACCGGACAGTCGTTGGATACATCGCCGCTCAACAACTAATCCATCGAGCTCCGACCCAGAACCGACTTTGCATCGTTAAAAAGCCAACTTACTCATGAGAATCTTGATCGTACATCGATACTATTGGCCGGACGCGGGCGCGTATTCGGCGATGCTGCATATCATGGCCAAGCGTTTCGTTGCTGAAGGCCATCAAGTCACCGTGTTTTCGACTCAACCAGGTTACAACGACGTCAATGAAGAACGGCTTCCGGCATACACCGTTACCGACGACGTCCGAATTTATCGCGTCGGGTTGATGAAAGAGGATAAAAAGCGATTTGTAAATCGTGCCTTCAACGTTGCTTTGTTTATGGCAAAGCTAATCTGGCATTTTGTTTCGCGACGCGGTCAATACGATTTGGTTACGGTTGCGTCTTTTCCACCAACCGTAACCGCGATGGTCGTCCGCTGGATGACCTGGTTGACGGGAGGCCGCTATTTGTACCATTGCCAAGACATCTATCCCGAAATTGCACAGGCCAGCGGCTTGATCAAACGGAAGTGGTTGGCGGACTTGGCTTTGAATGTCGATCGAAAGAACTGTCGAGAGGCAATTGCCATTGTCTCGCTTTCAAAAGACATGCAAAAAACTCTGGTCGATCGTGGCGTTCCGGACGGCCATATGCACATCATCAACAATTTTATCATCGATAAATTCGATCCATCGGTTACGGTTGATAAGAGCTTGGAAAAAATACCAGGTAAGTTCCGCGTGTTATTTGCGGGCAATATGGGGCGTTTTCAAAACTTGGATCAGTTGATGTTGGCGGCGGGAGCCCTGAGACAACGCGAAGACATTCATTTTTATTTTGTCGGAGCAGGGGCCATGGAAAGCGATTTGCGAGAACAAGCGATCCAGTTGGAGTTGATGGACAGAACGGTTTTTTTCCGACCGTTCCAACCACTGACCAAAGTAATGAAGGTGATTCATGACGCGGACTTGGCGATTATCTCGTTGTCGCCGGGTGTCATTGATTGCGCTTACCCGAGCAAGACGATGTCTTATCTGGAAGCTGGTTGTCGGTCGCTAGCGATTTTGGAACCCGAAAGCGAGCTGGCTCAACTGATCAACGAGAAAGATCTGGGGTCGGTTTGTGAGGTGCCAAAGTCGGACGGGATGGCCAATGCAATCTTGAAAGAATACCAGCGCTGGCAGCAGTCAACATGTGATCGGAAGGAGATCCGTAGGATTGGCAATGAAATTTTTGGCCAGGAGGCTATTTTGAATCAATGGTCAAGTTTGTTGCGGCATCTTGAAGCGAAAATCGAGAACCAGTGAATGTCCGACTGTACCCGTTTGCCAGATTTTCTTTGCTTGGGTGCTCCTAAGTGCGGTTCGTCTTGGCTGCACGAGCTACTGAACAGCCATCCACAGGTATTCATTCCCACAGAGTTGAAAGAGATTCATTTCTTTGACGAAAAATTTGACAAGGGGTTCGATTGGTACGCGCGATTTTTTCAATCGGCATCGCCAGACCATTTATGCGTAGGCGAGATTACACCACACTACATATATGCCGACCCAAAACGAGTGAAGCGTTGTGAATCGGTAAAAAAGTTCATCCTGATTTATCGTGACCCAATCGAGCGTTGCATCTCTCATTACAAATTTCGAATGCGGTTGGACAACTACAACCAAGACTTTGAGTCGTTTTTGAATGATTATCCGCAGGCCATCGAATGGAGTATGTACGGAAAATACCTTGGTAAGTACCTGGAGGAATTTGACCGCTCTCAATTTTTGGTCTTGCGCTACGAAGATGCCACGGAAAATGTCCCCGCAACGAAGCATCGGTTGGCCAAATTTTTATGCTTGGATGCATCATGTTTTCCTGAATCGGCGGGTCATTCGAAAGTCAACGCGTCGTTCCAGCCTCGGCACAAGAAACTGTACAAACTGGCGACTCAAACTGCCAAATGGATGGGAGATTCTGGGCTTTATCGGTTGCGAAACTGGCTGAAGAGTAACTCGTTGGTAAAGAGATTCTTGATGAATGATTCAAACAAGTTCAACGTGCGAATCTCGGATGCGATGCGACATCAGTTACAGGCAAAATTTGAGAAAGATCAAGAGCGGTTGCAGTCTCTGGTTGGCAAAGTTGAAGCCAATTGAAATAGGTTCACTCGCTAGTGCTGCGTGTTTGTAATTTTTCTACGTGATACTCTGTTCCGTAAAAGAAGCCATCCGTCAATGCGATTTCAACGACGTCCGGTAGGTCGCGACGCGTTGGAGATGTGTAGCCCGCCCATAGGATGGTTTTTTGATTGTTGTTTATCCAGAATGCACCGGGGTAGGGTCGTGTGGTTGCTCGAACCAAACGATCTACTTCAACCATCGTAAAAGTTGACCGAATCTCGCCATCGGAGGGTTTGCGTCCTGGCCAGTTTGTTGCGTTGGCCGCGTCTTGTGGAACACCTTGCACTTCACCGTGGACCAGTTCTTGGTAGAGCCGTTTTAGCAATATTGCGTGTGCGCGGTTGACTTTAGTATATAGCGTCGTTGCCGTTTCATCGGAATCGATTGGGATTTCTTCTTGGCCAAGGATCAGTCCAGTATCGACGCCTTCGTCCATCTTGAAAAACGTAACGCCCGTTTTGTCCAAACCCTTGATGATCGCCCAGGGAATTGCGGCACGTCCCCGACCGACCGGTAGCAAAGTTGGATGGGCCCCTATCGCTCCCATAGTCGGAGCTTCAATGACGTCTTTGGAGGCAATTTGCGACCAACCGATGATAAATAGCCAGTCGATCGAACGTTCCTTGATCGCTGCGATTGCAGCATCGTCATTGATGTGCCTCGTTTTTACCACGGGAATGGAATTTGAATGGGCAAACGAGTCGACGTAAATTCGACCCGACTTCTTTCGCGCGTGATCGTCCGGAATAGTAATGATCAGGTCCAACGTTCCACCGACCGAATAAATCGACTCCATGCAGCTCAATCCAATCTGGACGCAAGTAACAAACCCGAATTTCATTCGCAACGCCGCTAATAGGTTGGTGGCTTCTTGGTTAGATAAACTAGTGTCATCAAGACAATTTTACAATCGAACCATAGGGACACGCGGACAGCATATTCCCCGTCGTACTTCGCTTTTTCGATTTCCGGCATGTCGTCGTAAGCATTGACTTGAGCCCAGCCCGTCAGCCCTGGGCGGCAGCGGTAGACATTTTGATCGCGTCTTAATTGAATCAGGTTCGTTTGCGTAGGCAGGCTCGGCCGGGGCCCGATCAAACTCATATCGCCTTTTAAGATATTAAAAAACTGAGGTAGCTCGTCCAAATTGGTTCGACGGATAATTTTACCCAGCCACGTGGCTTCCAGTTTTTTGGCGTCATTGGACGCTACATTGGCCGTGCCAACGGGCATACTTCGAAATTTAAAAATCGTGAATTCGCGTTCTTCGCGACCGACACGCTTTTGGCAAAACAACGGTGAAGCAAAGTCTTGAAGATAGACGGCCAAAGCGACAAGAATCATGACGGGTGTCAACAGAAATAGGCAGACGCTAGATGCGGCGATGTCAATCAACCGTTTGACTACGAATGGATACATTGCATCAACCAAGAATTTGGAACACCGCTTGAAAGGATTCGGCGTAATGGGTTCCAGATTGGGCACCACGCATGGCGGCCAATCCTTTGATGACTTCTGGAGATCGAGAGTGAGGAAATTTTCGCATCACGCCTTCGTAGGCATCAAGCGCTTTGAGTTTTGTTTCGATGGCGTCCTCGCCGACTTCAACAAACGTATTGGGTTGAAACGGATCCGTGTTGGCGGGAAATGCCCAGTCTGTTGAAGACGGAATCTCCATAAAGTAAAGCCCCTGGATTGGTGGCAAATCGGTACGCCGTTGCGGCAATCGAGTGGCCGCTTGACAGGCCCGCGAGGTGCAAACGTGATCATCGTTCAAGTCTGAAGGGCTATGCGTAAAAACGAAATCGGGCTTTACATCGAGTAGGGCGTTTTCGATAAATTGCACCAGTTCCAGGTGCGGAACGGTGTTGAATTTGATGTTTGGAAAATTGCCCAAGATTGGTCGTTCTGCTCCGACAATCTGTTGCGCGATTTTCGTGTTTTCCCGCAACACATCTAAAGTGGGTCGTGCCTGTCTAGCGTCTGCTTGACCAGACAAAATACAGTTCACGACACGGTGCCCGGCTTGCGTCAGCTTGACAGAGCTAGCGCCAAATCCGAGGATTTCGTCGTCTGGGTGCGCGGTAACCGTTAGATATACGTTAGGCATGATTGTGTCGTAAGATGGTCAAAATATGGTAGTAGCGACAATTCCAAAAATGCGGATTGTTAGCTGTGTACAACCAGGAAATCCCAGCTAACATCCTGAATTTAGGTCTATCATAAATGCAATTGCACGCACAGGAATAACAGCCTAACCCCTCCATCTATTTATTCTATTCGAAATCAATCATTGAATTGAATTCCATTCCGATCTGAAAATTATAATCGACACTTACGTCATCGATTTTCCGGTTTGATCAACACAAATTCGTTTGAGCTATGAGCGACAAAAATTTCAAAATTCTAGTAACGGGCGGCGCCGGTTTTATTGGCACCAATTTGAAGAACGAACTCCGGTCCCGCGGTCATGAAGTGTGGACGTCGGATATTTTGCAAGGAGTCGAACTCGCGCACATCAAGGCAGATTGTGGGGTTTATCAACAGATGGACGCTATCTTTCGCGAACACAAATTTGACTTTGTCTATCACTTGGCTGCCGAATATGGTCGTTGGAATGGTGAAGATCACTATGAAAATTTGTGGCGAACGAACGTCATCGGAACGAAAAATATGCTGCGGTTGGCGGAGCAACATCGCTTCAAAACGATCTTTTTTTCGAGTGCCGAAGTTTATGGAGACTACGACGAGTTGATGTCGGAGGATGTTATGGAGAAAGTTCCGATCAAACAGATGAATGACTATGCGATTTCCAAGTGGGCTGGCGAATTGCAGTGTTTGAATTCTGCTGAAATGTTTGGCACTGAAACCGTCCGTGTCCGTCCGGTTGGTTGTTATGGGCCCCATGAGTATTACAGTGTTTATCGGGGCGTCATTCCAATTTTCTGTTATCGCGCGCTGCATGGTATTCCGTTTACCGTTTACAAGGGGCACCAAAGAATCTTCGATTACGTTGAAGACACATGCCGGACGTTCGCCAATATCGTTGACAACTTTATTCCTGGTGAAGTTTATAACGTAGGCTCAAAAGAAGACTGGAATATTTCAATTGAAGAGTTGGCTGAGATCGTTTTGGAGGAAACGGGAGCCAGTAAAGACTTGGTGGAATACAAAGGCGAAGAGGACTTTACGACCCGCATTAAAATCGTCGACTATTCCAAGTCCCGGCGCGATTTAAATCATGAAGCAACCGTCGATATACGAGAAGGTGTCCGGCGATACGTTGCTTGGTTACGTCAGGCGTACAATGTACCTGCAACCGAGGGGGTTACGGCATGAGCGACTATCAAAACTATTTCGCTGATAAAACAATTATGGTTACTGGCGGTGCCGGAGCGATCGGGTCAAACCTCTGTCGCCAGATGGCAGAGTTGGAAGCGAAGGAGATTATCATTCTGGACAATATGTCCGCGGCTTACGAGTGGAACATTCCGTCTTATAGCAACATTACCTTTGTCGAGGGCTGTATTACGGACGAAGTGGTGCTGAAGCGTTGTTTCAATAAGCGACCAGACGTCGTCTATCACTTAGCTGCGTTTTTTGCGAATCAAAATTCCGTCGACTACCCGGCTCATGATTTGCAGACCAATGGAATGGGAACGTTGCTGTTGATGCAATATGCCCAGATGTGTGGTATCGGTCGGTTCGTTTATGCGTCTAGCGGGTGCTCGATCTATGGTGCGGCCGCACCATTGCCACTGAAAGAAGATTTCATGTCGATGCACCTAACGACACCGTATCAAATCACCAAAATGCTCGGTGAGCTCTATGGAAATTTCTTTCACCATCATTTTGGGTTGCCCGTTGTCAAAACGCGGTTTTTTAATTCATTCGGACCCGGGGAAGTTCCAGGTCAATACCGCAATGTCATACCGAATTTTATTTTCTATGCGTTGTCCGGAATTGAGTTGCCATTTACCGGCACCGGTCACGAAACGCGAGATTTCACTTACGTTGGCGATCTTGTAGACGCCTTGCTGCGGGCTGGTTACTACGAAAAAGCCGTTGGTGAAGAAATGAACATCGCGTCCGCCCGCGAGGTCAACATTTTGGATATGGCGAATAAGATTAATCAGCTTTGTGACAACAAAGCTGGGGTCCGCCACGCGCCGCCACGAGTTTGGGACACAAAGAAACGGCTGTTGGCCAGCATTGACAAAGCTAAAGAACTGCTAGGCTATCAACCTCAGATGGATTTCGATCAAGGGCTGGAAGTCACCATTGACTGGTTCAAAGCTAATTGGTCTAGAATCAAACGCGACGCTGAATTTCCACCTGGTGGTTCCTCTGCCGTACAGGGTTTATTGATCAAGAAAGAGCAGGATCGTGTTGAGGAGCCGTTGAATCGAGAATAATTGCAATTCGGACCCGAGTTGGATTGATCCGATGGTAACGCCACGCAGGAATCCACTCATATCAGTGCGGATTTCGTTTGCATTTGACACCAACGCGTCCACATCCGACGGAATTCATTTTCAAGCTCACGAGTAAATGGGCCAGCATTGACGACGGTTTGCTCAACATGCGAACGCAGCGATTTTCTTATTTTGCTCAGCTCCATGAGCTGGTTGGTCAATTCCGAAACTCGATCAACATATTCGTCATTTGATGTCGCAATCCAGCCCGGAAAACCCGCGACATTAACAATCGAAGCTGTGCTGCGTGCGCTACGGCGATCACCGTAATAGGCGATAACCGGAACCCCCATCCAAAGAGCTTCCAATGTCGTTGTTCCGCCGGCCCAAGGCGTAACGTCAAGCCCAATATCAATGTCCCGGTAGGCTTCCAGATAATGTTCACCCGAAATCTTGCGCCGCACTTCGACTCGCTCGCGAGCTACTCCACGTCGTTCCAAACCCGACAGCAATTCTTCACTCGATTCATTAGTAAATCGTGTGTTGAAAACGACGAGTCTTGAAGTGGCGTGGACTCGCATGACATTGGCCCACAAGTCTCGGGCGGATTCTGAGATCTTCAACGGCCGGTGCAGTGACCCAAACGTGATAAATTCGTTTCTTAGGGCGGGCAAGTCGTTGACCTTTGGGGCTTTTTGTGGGGGCGTAAAACGGTACGAACCGCTCGGCATGCGAACGAGCTCCTCGCTGTGGTAGCTAGGTTCGTTCGCTGGGTTTTGCACCGCGCAGGTAAGGCGATAGTCGATGGCTGCTAGGCCCGTTGTATTTGGATAACCCATCCAGGTTACCTGAACGGGAGCCGGTCGTCTGGCAAATGTTAGCAAGCGATTTCCTGCTGTGTGGCCAGCCAAATCCACAAGGACATCGATTTGATCTTCACGAATCTGTGTAGCGAGTTGTTCGTCGGATAGTCCAATTGTAGGCCGCCAATGATCACAAATAGCTTTGACCTCCTCCGTCACTTGGTCTTCGGATTTTAGTTCTCCGTAGCAAAAGACTTCAATTTTATTACCGTTGTGGTGCTTCAACACGGGCAGCAGAAACATCGTGACAGCGTGTTTGCGGAAATCTGGCGACACATAGCCGACACGCAATCGCTTGTTTTCGTCGGCAACATTCATGTGTTTCGTTGTACGGCTTACCGAGCCATGAATTTGGCCCCACTTCAAATGTTCTGCATACAAAGCGTCTTGAGGGAAATCAGCCTTCCCACTCAAGATGAACAACAGGAAGGAATGACACTCGCTCATTAACGGGTCGATTTCGATCGCTCGACGAAAATACTGCTCGGCAGTTTCGACGTCGCCCATCTCAAGAACGATTTTACCGGCCGAACTAAGTGCATATGGATCGGTTGGTTCCAGCTCCATCGCCCGCTTTATGTAGAAATGTGCACGTTCCATGTCGCCTTCATCGAAATAGGTGTGGGCCATGTAATGGTGCGCTTTAGCAAAATGGGGTTCGGCAAGCAAAAGTTTTTCAAGTATATTTCGCGCATCGCCGCACTGTTGTTGCATGGTTAGGCAGCGCGCCATTTGAATGGTAGCGTCTTTGTTTTCAGGGGTGGCTTGCAAGATTTGCTGAAGAATCTGAATCGCTTGGTCCCATTTGCATTGCTTCCGCAACGATTCGGCCAAATTGGTCAGGATCTGAATCTGATTTGGTTGTTGGTTTAACGCATCGCGATAGATCTTTTCCGCATCCATCAACCGGCCGCGGCGCTGCCATAGGTTGCCCAGATTCATGGCTGCATTGACAAAGTGGGGGTCTAGCTGGACTGCTTTTTCAAGGTGAGATTCCGCGGTATCCAAATCGCCTTGTTCCAGACAGACGGCTCCCAAGTTGTTTTGGATAGTAGCTGAGTTGGACGCTATGTTTGCTGCTTGGTCTAGCAGTTCACGAGCTTTCTCCAATTCCCCTTTTTCACGATAAAGCAGACCAGCATTGGACAGGACTTCATGGTTTTCCGGCGCGAACCGAATGGCGTGATCTAAACAATCAAACGCTTCTCCTAATTGGCCCGAGCCATACATTGCCATGCCCAAAAAATGCCATGCATCGGCGTGTTGTGGGTGAGATTTCAAGACGGCAATGTATTCGTTCTTGGCTTCTTCAAGTTCGCCCCGTTGCTGCAAGTGCAATCCAGCGGCGACTCGCGCGTTCGCGTCTGAGACCGTTTTCGCCCCGGCCCGTTTTTTAATGACGTGTGAACGCTTTTTTCTTTGAGATTTCTTTTTGTTGGGCTTGGGCATGGCTAGTTGAAAGCGTTGGATGTTGTTTTTTGCGATCAAGAATCAATCCGCAGATTCGAATGACATCGGCCGGTTTGACTTGGCTGCCAGTTGGTAAGCAAAGTACTTTTCGGCAAAGCTCGTCCGTATTTACGAGTTGCCGATCTGTGGATCGAAACTCGGATTTATAGGGCTCCATGCGGTGGCAGCCAGGATAAAAGTACCTTCGGGCTCGAACTTGGTTCCGCGACAGGCGATGAAACACGTCATCGCGGGTTTCGCCAAATCGATCGGCATCGATTTCGACAACGACATATTGCCAGTTCGTTTCTTCTAGTTGCTCCAAAGGATACAGCTTCACACCAGCAATTGGCGCTAAAAACGACTGGTACAACTCGTAGTTGATTTGGTTGGTTCGTTTGATGCGATCAATGCTCCCGAACATCGAAAGCCCCATAGCCGCGCATACTTCGGGCATTTTTGCATTCGTTCCCAAATGGACGACTTCATCCATACCCGCGAAGCCGAAGTTCTTCATCAAACGGATTTTTTTTGCTAACTCGTCGTCATTGGTGGCAATAGCGCCGCCTTCAAACGTGTTGAAAAACTTGGTCGCATGGAAGCTGAAGACTTCACAGTCACCAAAGTTACCAACCATGGTTCCGTTTTGTGAGCAACCGAATGCGTGTGCCGCATCATAAATGACCCGCAAACCGTAACGCGTTGCAATCGCGTCAATGGCTGACGTATTGCAGGGGTTTCCCCAAAGATGCACACCCATGATGGCCGAGGTCTTATGAGTGATTACCGATTCAATACTGTCGGTCGATATACAATGGTCGTTGATATCAACATCTGCAAAAACAGGTTCCAGGCGTTCCCATCGGACTGCATGCGGTGTGGCGACAAACGTGAACGATGGCAGAATGACTTCGCCGGTTAACTCCAAGGCATGGCAGACCAACTGCAGGCCCATCGTTGCATTGCAAACGGCAATGATGTTTTTGACGCCAAGATAATCTTTGAGCTTCGACTCAAACTCTTGGACTACCTGTCCATCATTGGTAAACCAACGTCGCTCGAAAATCTCGTCAACAATTCGATCGAACATTTTCCGGTCGCCAATGTTCGGACCTCCAACATGCAGCGTTTTTTGATGTGCGGGGTCGGGGCGGTAGGCTGGTTGGTGATTCATTTGCTGCCTACTCCATTTTGGATTTGCAGCGTGGAAAGCGTTGCCGCTAATCGGCTCAGCTCAATTTCAGGGTCCTGTTGCATCGACAACAGTCTAGTCGTTCGCGCAAGATGCTGTGACACGGGAAAACGGCTCGATTCGGAATTCGAATCGGTTGAACCTGTTTTCAGATTAACAGGTAGCCACAAATAATTTGGATGTTTCGTTTGGGAAAACGAGTAGGGGATTAGCTCATCAAATTTTTGCAAGGCCCCCAGGCATTCTTGGAAACGATTCGAGTAAACCTCGGAAATAGAATTCCATTGATTCAATTGTTGAATTCCCAGTCCGGCTTGCGCCTCCGAGAACCTTCCGTTGCACGTAGCGAGGACGCTCGCCGTTGTGACGACTCCGTAGCTGCTTCTAATGTTTCGCAATCGGTGAGCCAATTCCTCATTGTTAGTGGCGATAGCGCCACCTTCGATGGTCGTAATTGGGCGGTTTTTTCCAAACGAGAACAAGGTTGTAACTGACGGATCGGGATGTACGGCATAGTCGGATGTGGCGGAACCAAATGAATCATAAGCGACCACAATTATGGCTTTGTTTCGCTCGATCAGGAAATTAATGAGTTCGTCCGAGCAACGGTTGCCCCACGTCTCGACCAAGACAAACAGATCGATTTCTGGAAAATCGCTTCCGACGATAGCGTCGACCTTGGGCTGGTGGCTGTGCAGGTCTACATCACAGAAGTGCAGTTCGAGATTCAGCCAATTGGCAATTTGAGCGATTCCCAAGTTTGGGAAGGCCGGTACCAAAATGGATCGTGATTCTTCATGGCCGGCTAAAGCCATTAGGACCGCAAGTGACTCGCTTCCGACGGTGACAACGTTGCTAACACCAACGTCATCTTGTAGCCGTTGTTCAAATTCACGCGCGAGCGGTCCATGGTTAGTAAAGTACTGATTTCGATAGATCTCACTGAGGACGGATTGAAACTCGGCAGAGCTAGGAGCCGTGAACGCATTTAATTTTGGCGCACTTTCTAATGGCGTGGCCGGCATGGTTTGCCCACGAATTTGAGTAGGATTTTGGGAAAAGGACAATCATCAAAAGCTTCATATTTATCGTCTGCGGAGACTTTGGCGCGCCATCTTTTTCGATTAAAGTTTGGACTTAAATCAGAATCAACTCAAAAATGGCCGTTTTGAATTAGACCCCGGCGACCGCTAGCTGGCGAATATGCTGGCAAACTTTTTTGATGTCTTTAGGAACGACGCGCGAGCCACAAGGCAGATTGATATGCGTTCCCATACAGCGTTCGGTCGTTTCAAGCGGTCCAGTTTTGATGTCAAAACGATGTTCTTTTTGGTGTAGGGCAGGGGAGTAGTAGCTACGAGCCAAAATGCCCAATTGGTTCAAATTATTGACAAGTTCGTCCCGAGTCATCGGAAAACTGGATTCAACACGGGCGACAATATTTTTGAACGACGTTTGTTCTATGCATTCAAATCGATGGATTTGTAAATTGGGGATCGTCTCGAATTCGCGGATGTACGTTTGATAGTTTTCTTCGTTATGCCGCACGTTCATTTCGATTTCTGACAAAGACGCGATGGCAAAAGCGGCGTGCATGTCATTTAGCGCCGATGGGAGTCGGACAAGCGATTCACTTGTTTCCATTGCTAGACCGACGGGGTCTTGCCATGGACGTCGGAACGCGCGGAGGTCGGCGCAGAATTCTTTGTCATTGGTGCACACGTAACCGCCTTCCAGGCCATTGATCAATTTGCTGGCGTGTAGGGAGAACACTTCGCCAACCCCGAAGGAGCCAATTCTTCTGCCGTGATGCGTTTCATGAACCGATTCAACTGCGTCAAACACAATCGGAACGCGGTGGCTTTCAGCGATTTCAATCAATCGACGGACGTTGCAACAATTCACAATCGGATGGACAGCCAAGATCATCGCCGTTTGACCGGTAATTTGATCTTCAACCGCTTGAGGACAAATGGACAAGTTATCGGGCTCAACGTCCACGAGTAAGGGCGTGAACCCTGCCCAATACACGACGTCTGCCAATCGGCGATAGGTAAGCGACGGAATGATCACCTCGGTTCGCTCGGAAATCGCCCTTATTCTTGTGGCGGCGACTAACGCCCAAAAGCCGGTCGAGAATGACACACAATAGTCACTATCGTGGTAATCACAGAGTTGTTGTTCAAGTTTTTCCGTCAAGTCTGAAGAGCTGTCGCGATCTGTACCATTTGAACCCAACCCGCAAAATGGTTCCCAAACGGATTGAAACTCCGGTGCGTACAAGTTTGACGTCGAAATTGGCGGTTGAAAAATTGGTCGCACAGTCAGACTCGATTAGTTTCGCCTAATGAGTAAATCGAAACGATAGTCGCCGCCATAGAAATCAGGCGGCATATGATGGCAACTCGCCTGCATTCCCATTTGTTCCGACATCGCGTAAATTTCGGAGGGCGTCCACCAAACACCGATCGGTGAGTGAGGATCGTCCAGTCGAAAGTTTTTGATGTTCCGCGCGGCAAAGAACTCAACGGCATGTTGGCTATCGGGGATATTGCCAATCAAGATCTTTTTTACGTTTGGGCAGTACGAAATCAACTGCTGAAGCAAAGTCCCGACTTCCTCTTTTGTCAAATAGGAGACGCAACCATAAACAAGCACTTTCGTGCTGTTTTTTGCGAGTCCAAGGTACTTGTGGCTGTCACGGATGTCGGCATGGCAATACTGAATCTTCGGATGCGGCTGAAAATAGTCCTTCGCGACCTCCAAAAGATACTCGGAAAAGTCGACACCGAGGTACGACTCGATACGCGAAAAAAATTCGTCTGCCAGCGCACCGTTGCCACAACCCAAATCTAACAAAATGTCGTCGCTTTCGAATTGCAAAAGCTGTACCACTTGATTGACGATCATCGCTATCTGTTCTTTGGAAACCGGCTCTCCATTGACCGTCCGTTTGATCTGTTTCCAAAACTCATTGCGGGCAAACTTTTTCGGATATTCCTTGTGCAAGTAGTCCGTCGACTTAGTTAACTCGAGCATCAGCCGTCTCTACAAAATGGGGTGAATGATGAATCGGAGCCGGGACGACCGGTGGCGCGTGAGTGACGGAAGTCAAACGATAATCTTTGACCAAATTGGTTGTAGATTCGTAACCGTTAAAAAGTATGACGTCCAAAATCGAAAGGCCTGGACGAAACGGGTGGTTGGGTTGCGGGTACGAGCTGAGCTCGTTTTGCAAGAACTTTAGCTGGACACGCTCTCGTTTAAAATCTTTGGTAGAAAATAGGTTCCGCCCATTTATCGGATTGATATACGCAGATGCATTCAGTGATTTCGCGATTTGAAGCGCCCAATCTCCGGGGTGTTGAATGGCGCCACGATCGAAATCGATGCTTGAAGATCGCCGCAAGACCAATGGGATCTTTAGTTTCTCGCAAACGACCTGCAAACACCGCATGTTCATGTCAACAATCGATCGCGTTTCAGAGCTAAAACAACTTTCCAGCAATTCTATTGTCTGACCGAAAAAGCGAGTTCGTTTCTTGTAGTGATTCAATTGGTTGAGTATTCGGCTTTTCCATTTCGAGTCGGCAATTTGAATATCTCGAATCTCTGTTTGCTGCGAGTGTTTGGAAACAGGAATTCCAATGTACTGAATGTCGTTGAAACACGGTTTCAGGATTCGGTTGCGATTGATCCAACCGTGGCGTATGTACTGAACTTCATCCAAAATGACAAAACAGTCTGTTTCAGCAATCAAGCTGAAGTAGCCCAAGTAGGGAAGAAAATAAGGTTGCATGATCGCCAAACGCATGGCAGATCCTGTTCACGATTAGGTGTTCTGGCCGCGACCCGTCTTGAAACTCGAAAAGCACGGCACAAGCCCCGGTTGCGATGTTAACGAGAAGGCCTCGCCAGAAAATACGAGACAACCCAGCAATGCCTACAACGTTTCTATCGGCAACGGCGAATGAAGAACTTGTTTGCTAGCGTTCAATAAAGCGGTGAATGCCAACAGATATGCACGCTTTTGCTATCTGCATGCGCTATTGAACTCGTAACTGGTTAAGCAACACAGTTTGGCGAGTAATCAGTTTGCCGCCTGATCCATATCCTTCCATATGAATACGTGTAGATTGGTCATCATCACCCCAATCCAATCGAATGACGCCAAAGTTGGTTTCGCGAACGACTGGACCAACGCGAAACCGATTCGGGTCACCGACTTGTTCTTTTTTCTGAGTTAAACCGCTACTCGTAAAATCCCAGATCGGATATGGCGTTCGGCTTGAGTCATCCAGGCTAATTTCAAGCAAATGTCGATCTCCCGAAAGAAAAACGATGCCGTTAGCCTTGGTATCACGAATCAAGTCGTATAGCCGTTGTTGTTCGTGAGGGAAATTGCCCCACGTTTCCCAGCCATGTTCATTGGCAATGATTTGAATGCTACTGGCGATGAGGCGAACAGCAGCTGGTTGTTTTAATTGTTCTTCTAACCATTTCCATTGGGTTTCACCCAAGATGGTTTTTGTGGTATCGGCTGTCGCTTTATAGGGGCCGATGTCTGCGGGGCGAACGGAATCACGTTCCAGCGTGTCACGGTGGTAACGAGTGTCGAGCAGAATCACCTGGACTCGCTGGTCTTCCGGGCCAAACATTTTAGCTTGGTAGACGCCTTCCTGCTGTCGAATCGGAGCGTCTTTAGCGAAACCATAAAAGTCGCAAAATTCGACTTGGCTTTCTTTGCGGAACTGGAAATCGTTACCCATGTCGTTGGCGCCGAAGTCATGGTCATCCCAAACGGCCAGTAGCGGACAATGTCGTTTTATTTTGATGAATCCCGGTTGTTTGCCGAGCGTTTGGTAGGCTTCACGAATCCGTTCGACGTTTGGTACTGGCTCCATAACCATTTTGCCATTCTTGACCCAGAAATCAGCGTAATGGTTGTCACCGATCATCAAGAACAGTTCTGGGTCTTTCGCGATAATGTCCTCCCAGATCGGTTGTTCTTGCCGCTCTTTGGCACATGAGCCAAATGCGATTCTAGCCAGACGTTTTTCGGTTTGTGCGTTCAGCGGATTGTATGAACCGACCAACAATACAACCGCCAGTTGAATCGCAATTTTGAACGACAAAAATTGCAGGTGACTCATGGTGTGCCCTTCTTCCGTAAATTTAGATAACCGCGATCAATGTACCATAGACCGCAGCTAGAATACGTTGCTTTGGTTTTATGTTTAGATTGCTACATCTGCGGACGAGATTATCTAGCACCACACGCATCGCAGACCTTCGATCAATTCAATATTCTGAAAGTTCTGATGACTCTAATGCTCTCACGGCTTCTTCATAACATTCGCAATGAGAACAAACACGTAGGAATTCCGCTCCCACTCGAGTTCCATTCAGTTCTGTCGGCGTTTTTGCTACCTGCAAGAACAGATCATGCGAGTCGAGTCAGTATTCACAGTCGTTGGCGGTCGAAACAGAGACCGCGATTGCTTCCCGTACCCATCTTTTCAGAGCCCTGCCACATCATTCGTATCCAACCATCAATACTAGCAAATCGCGCGGCCATGGTTGGCTTCATCACATCAAAAATTTTCGGGTCATAGATTGCGGAGGCGAGACTTTGGACAAACGGAACCCAGGGAAGTTTTGAGACCTGTTTTTGGTAGTACTCATCTACATCAACCGTTTCGACCGTGTAGTACCACGACACCGCGTTTTTTTCCAAATCGAAATTCCGCTTTGAAATGGCACTCATTCAACAACGATTTCCCATATTACGCCCGTACCTGTGCCGTCGCCACGAAATCTAATCGGCGAAGGATCGAGGATGTGGTTTCTGTTCAGGCTTTTGATCGAATCGTGAAGTCGCAATTGTGCGTCACATTTCTCGTCGGCAGGGATCGGGTTGTCAATTCGCCTCGGCCATCCCTCTTCTTGGAAAACGGCTAATACCATTTGTTGATTTCTAGCGGGTCGACGAAATCGCTTAATCGTGCGATGCTCAAATGACAGTTCATTTCCAGTCCAAAGCGGAACGTCAGGTAGTTGCCGCAACAAGACGGTGCCGGAATCGATAGCGGGGGTCAACGCGTTAGCGCTTACGATTAAACGACCGATAAATTCGATTCTCTCTGCGGATTCACTTTTGAGAGACAGGACGATCTCAATCTCACTTTCGTCCAGTCCAAGACTACGCGCCCGCATCAGCATTTGACTTACGACCTCCTCCGAGTTGTTGGCAATTTTGGTGTTGCTCATTTTTTAAGCATTTCAGAGGAGATGATGTTCGAATCGAGTCCCGACGACAAGGTTAATACAATGGATGAGTCAATCTTGATACTCGCGAAGTGTCAGTGTGATATCTGCATTGACTTTAATATCTAGTTACTCGCGAACAGGGCAACTTTACCGTCAAAAATTAAGTCAGGATAAACATTCCTTAAATTAAAATTCAGCTCTGCCAGAACGTGCCTCTGCTCGAGTGACTTAAAAACCATGTCGAAATCGGGTTCGCCCGAGTCCTTGCATTTGCGGCAACGGCAGGCGTGGGGCATTGTGCGCCTTTTCGACAAACACCGAATTAGCGTATCTGGACATCAAATGTGCGAGAGTATGACATCACCCGTCTTTTGGATCCGCTTCCTGTTTCCGCAATCGTCCAGTCATTGGCGTGAAGTGATGTCTGGCCGTCAAGGTAGGCGGTAGAAACCAAATGAAGTGGGTCTGAATTCAGCAATGTCTCCATCAGTGTCTTGTTCGGAATAGACCCCGCAAATTTTGTCGTCTGAGTTGAGACGACGCAGTGTAATGGATGATCCTTATCACGGTCTGAGATGATCTTCTCCCAAAGTGACTTGATAGGCGTCGCATTGTTGCTCGCATGATGGCCTACCTTGTAAAGGTCGATCTCTTTTAATGCCGCAGCAACTTTCTCATCCGCGACGATCGCTTGCCACGCGGCGACTTCGGCATCGCCCCCGAATAACATTTTGAAACCACCAAATTCCAACAACAATACGACGCTGGTATTGTTAATGTGCTTGTCGAGAACGGTGACGAATTGTAACAACTGATCGCCGCGAAGGAGATCCAGTTTTTCACGTAGCCAGCGAACACTATCCTTATTAAACGCACTGTCATTGACTTGAGGTGCGTTCGGAAATATGGCTGGGACCCCGTACGCGCCCTTGTCCTCGTCAAAACGAACGTATTCTGAACCGGCCCGAGTCGAGTCGGGCTGATCGATTCCTCGCAACGCTTGCAGTTTTTTCCAAAGTTCCTCCGTTAAATTACTGCCCTTGCTGTCGAGATCTTCCCATTGCTTTGGCCCAACAGGTCCCAACACCTTAACGGAAAGACCGGGAACTCCGAGTTTGAGCGAATCATCTTTTTGGATGTATTTGCGAGAAGGCATTTTCTTTCCGTTGGCAGCCGTCCAGCTCCAGCCTTGTAAATTTCTTAACGCATCCACGTTCTTAAGTGCCTCAACATTCAAGCCAGTTAACAAGTTGTCGTCGCTATGACTGGCTTTCTTGAGTGTTGGTCCCTCTGCGAAAGGCAGGTTCTTTTGGCAATAGAATATTGCTTTCTCGTCCGTGTTCCGTTCCATCCCGTTCTCTCTTCGAACGAGTATCTCGTTCAATATACTGTCGGCAAGCGTTTGAGCATCTCGCAACGACATTGCGTAAGCTGCAGCAGCTTTGTCTGCCTCATTGGCTCCCGTTTTCGGGTTGTCCGCATTTGGTTCTTCCGTCCAAGGCTGAATAATCAGTTTTGGGCGCAGGTTCTCGGTTAAGACTTTTCCAGCCGCACCACCAAAACCTGACATATGGTCCTGATGGCGATGGGAGACTACTATCGCATCAAGTACGGCATCATTGCCGCCGCAATCTTTGACGATTTCATTGGCAACTTGTTCGAGGGTTGGCCCATCATCCTTGTTTCTGCCGGTCGATCCACAATCAATAAGGACTCGATGTGTCTGTTTCTGATTGCCAGACTTCGAAAGAAACGTAAGGAGAAAACTATCACCCAAACCGACGTTGTACATGCGGACGTCGAGGGACAACGGAACAGACTGGGTACTTGATTTCTTCTTTGTTACTGCCATGTTTCACCTCCGATTGAAGCAGGAGCAGCGGCGAGATCTCGACGTTCGTGCAGCGAAGACAATGACAAACGTGGATGGATGGCCGTTCCAGTCGGATCGAGCTGCCCCGTCTGCCACAGATGCTGGATGATAGGGTTTTGGAAGTCAGGATCGTCCAACCGATTGTGAATGTGATACTTTAATTTTCCACGCACGTCGAAAATAAGTGTACCGCCCCCAAAGAGTTTGACCTTTGCGTCGACGGGCATCGAACGCGGGCGTCGGAGTCCATGGTCGACAAGACAGTCGGCTCGCAAGACGGCCACCTGCACGTAATTGACGACGGTTTCAGATACCATTGCTCCATCGGGGCCAACACGAATCGTTGGACTTACCGAGTTGACACGGGTGTAATAGTCATCTGAAATCCCGAGTCGTTGTCGATTCTCCCAGACATACCGAAACATTTCATCGGTGTTGAGCATCATCGCGTGGTGGTCTGTGCGTTCGTTGCGCAACCAGTGGGTGTCGTTGACTTGATTCAACACACCTTCGGAGCGTTCAGAACGCGAACCGATTCCGTATTCGTGAAACGACTCCAGTAAATGCCGCCGATAGCCATACTTTCGATCATTTCCCACCAGCTCAAAGTCCGCAGTAAGGATGGCAGCCAGGTAGTCCTGGAAACTGACGTGAACTGGAACCAGATAGTCCAATCCACGAATGCAGATTGTAAGCATGTCTTTTGCGGCCTTGGCGTATGACTCGGCGAGTTGGATCGCGCTGACTCGCCAACAACCTTTGTCTTTGCTTTCCACGCCAACTGACAAGGCTCGGTACTTGGCAATTTGTAAAACGGTTCGCATCACCGCGGCCACCAAAAGTTCTCCACGGCGATGCGCTTGCTGGAATTCTTTCTTGTTCAATGAGTTGCTATCTGGCTTGATGTCAAGACTTTCACGAAGGGCTTTCCGACTCGAGCCTCCGAGCGTCGCTCCCATCTGATCGGCCAACGAAACGAGGGGAGCAATCAATTCAATGTCGCTGCGAAGCGTTCGCAACGACTCTGATCTGAATTCTTCACCGCTTCTGTCACTACAGATGATGACCTCTCGGTTCTTGCCTCGCAACAGAACTTCTTCGACAAGTTTTGGCGTAGAAAGGACTGACAGAATCGCAACCAAATCCGAGAAGCCTTCGTGAAACGCAGCTTGGTCTGGCAATGACGGGTACAAGAACCGGTGGTGAATTCCATCGAGAATCGCATGCGCCGTTTCATGAGCGACGATGTCATGGGACAAACAGGTATAAACTCTGCGATCGGGGTGAATTTGTTTCGTTGTGTTTTCGTCGTTTGAAGGTACTGCAAAATACCCAAACAGCAATGACTCGTGATCGCGGGAGTAAAAGGCATTTGCCTCACGAAAGGCATGTGGAACAATCTTCAATTGGTGCGAATCAAACTGCCAACTTATAGGACGTCCTAAAGCAGATTCAAAACGACCGAGAACGCGCATCGCAATCGCGTAGACATTTTGTTGGTGGAATCGCGGGTCCCCGAGCAGTTGGTCAAACGGTTTGTTTTCAAACGAATCGATGAAGCCCCCGCGCTGCGAGTCTCTGAGTGGCTCGTACAGCGTTCCCGTCGATGCATCATAATCAACAACTCGCACCCGATAACCTGACGGTCCGGCCGCCAATTCTTCAGCCGGGACATCTACGGATGTCACCAAGGGCTTACCCTGATGGTCGAGAATACTCGGGTCTTGGGCAATGATCGTGAACGGGCGTGTTTTGGCACTTCTTGGAATTTGGTATTCTGTCATGTCGCTGCTAACCCAATTAAATTCCAGTCCCTTACCGAATCGAATAGTTCGATTAAAAAGATCGTTTTATCACGGTTGAAAACGGGAATTGAGAACCTGCAGTAATGAATTTCTGAGGCTCGAATCGTTACGCCCACTTTGGTTAAAATCGTAATCGAGCCAACTTGCCCTTCATGCGAGAACGCGAATCCAGACGTGAGAATGCGTGAATATTTTCGCTACACGACGACACTATCTAGTCAGTTTGACGGCTCATTCGAATCGGCGTTGTTCAGGCTTGATTGATTCTTCCTTTCGCAAATTCGTATAAATCGGTAGCAAATCACAAGAGCCTGATCGTGGGATAAGTCGCGGATTTGCGAAATAGATTGATAGAAAAATAAATTCAACGGATTCCGGCAATTTTCCGCGCTATACCGATTGTCTCGTGACGCCGGAATTTCTTGTCATCCAAGAGTTATTCGTTGGTTGTTAAGTGTTCTTTAAGGAGACTCATGACGGGCATGTCATCCTGTTTTCGATTGCTATATTGAAAAGTCAAATTTGAGGGGCTTTGACAAACCACGACAATTGTCGAAAAACATAAGACCCTTGAGTCTTAAAATTCGCTTGGCGACCGACGACGATTAATCCGAACGAAATCTACATGCTCGACAAACTACACAAAAAATGCGTAATTCATTGGTTGTTTGCCATTTTGTACACAATCGCCGCGCCAGTACAGATGTCAAACCAACTTGGACTTGAAGGCTGGTGTCCGGTTGAAATTCATGAATCGACCAGCCCGAAGCCGAATTGGAAAAAAGGCCAAGATGAATTCAGTACGGTTTATGACGGAATTACTTATCGTTTTGCAAACGAAGGCAATCAAGAAAAATTTCTTGCATCACCAGAGACGTTCGTACCTGCGATGGGCGGCCTTTGTACGGTTTGCGCTGCCGCCAGCGAGCCAATCTACAAATATGGCAAAGTGAACTACACCGTGCGTTACAACGGACGGCTTTTTCTATTCCCAAGCGTACAAACAAAGTTGAGGTTCCTTGACGACAAACGGAGGTATGATGAGTTTGACATCGCTTACAATGGCGCCTGCCTCGTCAGCCAGAAAGACGGTGAATCTAAAAAGGGGAAAAAGAACATTTTCGTGATCCACAATCACTTGAGGTTTTTCTTTAGCTCGTTGGAAAATAAAAAGAGATTTGTAGAGTCTCCTGAAGAGTTCATGCCCAAAAACTGACATCTTTCGCAATCAGCACTGCTTGTCTATTTTTGGTGCAATTTTTTGTAAAATCTAGAATACTCAATTGCAGTAGTTGTTGTAATTGAAATACTACCGTTCTACTTTTGTCCACTAGTAATTTGTTGTTTTAGGTGGTGTTCAAATGACATGGTCTGACAATGTAGTTGCGGCGATAGCTCCTCTCTTGAAGGAAGCCATAGATAGATTCGGTTGGTCGTTGATTATCTTAGTCGTCTTGCTATCGACTGCGGTCACATACATCCTTGCAATAGAGTTTTTTCGAGGCGAGTTTGAGCTTGTATCTGGTCCAAGTGATTCGACAGGAGGGTATTACTCCGAACAGATTATCTCTGACTACAAAGAATTAAAAGACAAAGGGACGAGTCCGTTTTCTAGGATTAAGTATATTAGCCAAACTCCCAGTAGCGGTTTCTTGGATTCGTTTCAACAAGTTGCTTCGGATGAATCTGGAAAAGTGTTTGGATTTGCCCAAGACGGTTTCGTTTCAGCAGGGAAAGAAGTAGACGATGTTAGGATTTTGCTTCCACTTGAGAAAAACTACTTGTTTGTGTTGTGCAACAAGGAATATATAGACCGCCTCAATTCAGAGTGTGGTTGCAACGATCCTTCATTTCTAGAGACGGTTTTCGATTCGATTGATTCTGACGGTGCAGATGAGACACCCCCAACGCCTGACGATGTTCCGGCGGAAAAACAAAAGTTGATTGGTGCAGCAACCGCTGACAAAATTAACGTGAAGTCGGTTCCATGTGACGTTTTCGACGAAAGACCAATGGGCCTGTTTGAGTTTGCTTATTTTGTCAAGTTCCTGATAGAAGAACACTCAAACAGGGTGGCGGCCTTGAAGCCAAAAATTTATGTTGGTCCTGAAGAAAGCGGGACAAAACAACTGGCCGATTCGCTCCTGGAACATTACGGCATGACTGAGTCATGTTGCAAAAAAATCATCCCGACGCAAGAAGAGGGATTTAGAGACTTAGTTAACAAACTGAATAGCGGCGAAGCGGACTTGGCGTTTTTCGTCGGTTCGCGTGACGACGAAAAAATCAAGAAGCTTGCCAGAGAAAGAAAGACTTTCTTGTTGTCTTTGGGTAACGACGTTGAAGGTATCGTTGCGGCTAGCAAATGGCCTCTCGAAAAGGGACATTTGTTTAGAAATGAATTTGGTGGAACCAACGTCGTACGTGTCCGATCCTCATATCTCTACCTGCCAGGATTTACATCGGAACGACCGTTCAAAATCAGAATTCCAACATTGTTTTGCGAAGGGATCGAAGCAATCAGCACTAGAAGAGTCCTTATTTGTTCAAAGAATATGCACACCAATGACGCGTATGCAATTACCCAATTTTCACGAAAGTCACTTGCGAAGTTTGTACCGATTTTGGAATGGGACAAGGGGCCACAGGGTGAGGTAGTTGCTGTAAAAAATTATGCTTTTGAGTTTCATGATGGTTCGACTTTGGTACGGGAAAACTCGAAGCCGTTTCCCACTTGGTTAATAGCCTTGTCGACTGCACTCTTTGGCAGCTTTGTGGCATTTGTGTTTAGCAAGAAAAAGTTGGCCGAAATCCAAAAGTTTGAATTGAGAGACGAACAATTTGACGCGATCGTTGCAGCTATTGGCAAACAATCTGCGACTGTTGGTGATGGGGAGCAGAACGAGATCGAAAAGAAATATTTCAGGAAGCCAGGTGCCCCACGTTAGCGCTCACTTAGCTGGCCTTGCAATTGGTCCACACGGAAGTGGATTTGTCGTCAATTCTGGGCGAATTGGAAACCGACGGACAAGCGGAAGCCCCAATAAAAATGCACCTAAGAGCATGATGGAGCCCCTGAGGTGCAATTCAATAGGCCGGGCAGGACTCGAACCGAAGCCGCAAAACGCGACAAACCACTTCGAGAATTGGCCTCAGCGGTGCGAAAAGCGGTGCGGTTAAATTCGGTCTCAAAAATCGCGCTCGCGATCAAATCGCGGCTCTCAAACGAACAGTCGAACTTGATGGCTCACTTCCTCTTGAATGGAACGGATAAGTGAAGCTTTGCACTGGAGAAGACCGACTCTCGTTAAAGATCCTACCTGCCTTGATGAGACCTGCATCTGCTTGTCGCTGATCCCAAGCTTCTTGCTCACTTCACCAATAGTTGAGCCTTTGGCAATTGCAACTTCGGCTTGACGAAGTTTGTCAACAATCTGCTCAGCGGTAAATCGTTTTCTTCCCATCCTTTGACCCTCCTTTTCGAGTCCAGTTTAACAAAATTTCTATATGAAATTTTGGCACCGTTCTAAGGGTGCAGGTCAATGATGTGCTACAAGGTGGGCACGGAATCGACGAATTTCGAGGCGGAGCTGGCAACGATGTAATAGATGCGATTGACGGCTACAACAACATCGTCTACGTCAATCTTGGATCAAATACGTATTTGTTGGATGATCCTGAAACACCATTAGGTTGTCAATCGATCAAAATTTGGTAGCGAACGCAAACATGCAGAGATATAAATAGGTTTTGCCCACAGAATTAGAATTTGGCCTAAACAATGAGTTCCACTGAAAGAAACATGCCGTTCGATGAGGCATTGAAGTTATATCAAAGTTGGTTGAACGAAAACGTCAGTGCTGGTCTTGATGAGTTTGTGTCATCTCATGAGTTTTCCGAGGAAGTAAATTCGAAGCTGCGGGAGCATGTTGAGAAGAGACAGCCAGAGACAGTTGAAGGATCGTCTGTTGAATTCCCTGAAACGAAAACGGTCGAACCGACTGGTCGCAGCCAGAGTCGAAAGATCGACCGTTACAAACTGCTACAGACGATCGGTGAAGGCGGCATGGGAACCGTCTGGATGGCGGAACAGACTGAACCCATCCGCCGCCGTGTGGCATTGAAGATCATCCGCGCCGGCAACAGTTCGACCTGTTTGGTGGGCTGCCCTAGCAGGCTGTTTCATTTTTACGTTTGTCATCGCAGCTAGATTCTTCTCAAATGATGCGAATGCCAGTGAGAGTGAACCATCGGAGATCTCAGAAACCGTTTCGTATTCGGATGATCGCTATGATTTGCTCAACGGTGAACTGGAACAAACCCGATTACTTCTTGAGCAGGCAACTGAGAATTCCCAACAGCTCGAAAACCAGTTGAGTAAGTTTCAAACACAAAATTTCAACACTTCTAACGAACTCCAACAACACAAGCAAGACCTACAGGTAGCTATAAAAACGAAAAACCAGCTAAAGGATCAAAACCAAATTCTTCTGCAAGACAATCAGCGATTACTGCAGGCCATGAAACGACAAGAGCAACGACAGGCGGAACAGGTAAGTAAAAGTACGACGTCCGAATTGACCGGAAACTGGAAACTACGAGTGAATGTCGAATCGATTGTCAGTACAACTTCGACGCGTCCGTCAAATCGAATCGTGGAATACGATGTTTGGATCGATGTACGTCATGGTAAAGTCCAAGGAGCCATTCACGGTGTTAAAGACGTTTCCAAAATGGTTTCCGATAGTCCATCCAAAGGCAATGGTGCCATTACAGGATCCTATTCCAACGACGGCGAATTAGTTTTCTATGTCGGAAAGTCATCGATAGGACCTGTTTCGAGATACCGGCTACGATTCAAGGAAGGCCAATTGTTCGGCCGCCTTGAAGTTGAAAGCTTGGTCAGCGGTTGGCAGGTTTACGAAGGATCAGTAGTTGGCTCACGAACAAATTCTCTTTAGAAGCTTACTATGGTTTTCAACGATCCTTCAAAGGCCCAACTCTGGGCCTTTTTTCATTTCCGATTGATGCCACGAGGGAACTAGATTGTCCCATCTAGTGTCCATGCATCTTTTTTCTAGGGAAATTCGGCCTTTTGGGATCAGCTATTCAATTTGGTGACCGAGTGGTGAATTATTTGTTTCCAATTGGCAATCACCATTCGACTTTTTAGTGCTCGTGTATTCGGTTGTTCTGAATAATGCGTCGAGTTGTGGGCGAGGCAGGACTCGAACCGCAGCGGTAGATTGTTGACGGCGGTAGATTGTTGACGGCGGTTGAATAGTGCGGCGCCTGGCGGCGGGACTCAGTTGACCTAGTTATTCGTTACAACGCCGGTGATGGCAACGACATCTTGTTGGTGGCAGAGCAAGGCAAATCCGTTCTAAAAGGTGATGTTAATTTAGACGGAATTGTCAACCTACTAGACGTCGATCCATTCGTCGGCCTACTAACAACTGGAGAGTTTCAAGCGGAAGCCGACATCGACTGTAGCGGCGAAGTTAATCTATTAGATGTCGGCCCGTTTGTTTCGCTACTGAGTGGCAATTAAAGTTAGGGCAAATTTGGTGTATCAGATTGGGTCGAATACTTGCAGGTCGTAACACGTCTTGGCCACACCGTGTTTCGACAGCAGGTGTTTTAAGTCTGTGCACAAGTTCAAACATTAAAATCAGGAAAGTCGATAACCGAACTTTTAACCATGAAATAAAGCCTTTTGTGGATCGATTTACCAGTCGCTTCCCGGCTTCGGTTCTGGAGACCGATACGGCTTTTCGTTAAGAATTGCATTTATAGAGCTATTGACGGGCGGCTAACTACGCCGTTTTGCAGACCGAATGGACTTTATCCGAGACACTAAACCGCTTCGGTGAAGTCAACCTGCCGACTGTTTCCGGTCGAATAGCTGTGTGAAACCGGTTGAAACTTAGTTTCGTTCTGAAGTTCGAAACAGCGAAAATTGCTTCGGCAACTATGTGAAGATTTTTAAGAATAGTTTGAACTCGGCTGCTTACCGGTCATCATTAAGAACGTTCGTGGATTAAAAGGGAGTTGACAGGTGACCGTATCGACTAGAAATATCTTTGTTATCGCGCTTCACATATTCTTTTTGGCGGTGCTTAGCGGATTCAACGCGCACGTGAATCCCGACGAGCTAAATTTTTTAGGGCAGTTCTTCTCGACAGGACAGGGGCCAAACTCAATCTATTCCGACGATTTCGATAACGATGATATCGCGGACCTATGTACAGCCAATGTAAATTCGAATGACGTTTCAATATTGATTGGAATAGGTGACGGAGCATTCGAAAATGATGAGACATATTCGGTCGGCAGCGGTCCCATTCCAATCGTCACAGCAGACTTGAACGGTGACGAGATCCCCGATGTTGTAGTAGGAAATACTGGTTTGGGAGTCGTATCGGTACTTATCGGCGGCGAGAATGCAACGTTTGGAGCTCCGCAGCAGTTTGTTGCCGGGGGAACTCCTTTTTTTCTACTTAGTGAAGACTTTAATGGGGATGGATTGGCCGACATTGCTACGACAAATACCGATACCGAAGAAGTTGGCATCCTCCTCGGAAATGGAGATGGCACTTTGGCGTCTCCGATAACTTTTGCAGTCGAAACACTTCCACTGTCGATTACGTCAAATCATTTTGACGGGGACGGGAACATCGACATTGTTGCGGCAAACCGTAACTCCAATACGATTTCGGTTTTGTTGGGAGTTGGCGATGGCAGCTTCACAACTCAACAAAGCTTCCCCGCAGGAAACACGCCCGTATCCGTCACTTCTGCAGACTTTAACTCAGACGGCAACATTGACATAGCAACCGCAAATTTTGAAACCGATACAGTATCCGTGATCTTGGGTGATGGAAATGGTACTTTCTCTAATCCTCAGAGTTTTCCGGTGGGGCAATCACCTGTTTTTGTTACTTCGTCAGATTTCGATGCCGATGGTCTTCTCGATCTAGCCGTAGTGAACTTCGGCTCGAATGATCTTTCAATATTACTCGGTGTTGGTGATGGAACGTTTGAGCGGCAACAGACGTTCCCGGCGGGTAATGGTCCAGCCTCGCTTGCAATTGCAGACTTCAATGGGGACTTCGCGAAAGATATCGCAGTCGCCAATTTGTTTGGAAACAATTTGCGAGTTTTGATAAATCAAAATCCGCCGATAATTTTCGGTGATGTCAATGGTGACGGTGCCGCCAACCTGCTTGATGTCCAGCCATTTGTAAGTCTCTTGACAAACGGTGGATATCAAGTCGAAGCTGACATAAACCAAGATGGAGTCGTCGATCTGCTTGATGTGGCCCCATTCGTGGACCTATTGACCGGCCTGTAACTGCCACTGGTGAAGTCAGCCCGGTCGCTGACTGAGCAAGACGAAAGCAGGTTCATGAGTCAACTTCAAATCTACTGACAATGAATAACAAGTTGTTAGCTTCTGCAATCATATTGGTCCAAACAATTGATATTGGCATTCATGTCGCGACAGACCAAGTAGAACCGCTTCGCATAGGCGCCAACCTAGTGATTCTAATCTGGCTTGGCTTGGTACTTGTAAATAAAGCACGAGAAAGACTTGGCTTAGCGACCGGAATGAGTGTTTGCCTTTATCTCTCACTGAACGCCCTTTTCATTATTCTGGAAGGCGTTACGAACCCAAAAATGGGTGGCGGTTTCCGCACGGCGTTTTTTTTGTTTGTTGGTGTGACCGTCATTTTGTGCATAGCACTTCAACGCAAATTAATAAACAACTTAGTTTCGTTGAAGCAGACAAACAAGTGACACCGGTGAAGTCAACCTGCCAGCATTGCATCTAACCTTCCAAAATTAGTTCGGCCACCTTTTCTCCAATCATAACGCATGCCGCATTCGTATTTCCATTGATGATGGTAGGCATGATTGACGCATCTGCAACACGAAGGCCTTCGATACCATATACCTGAAGTGCTGGAGTAACGACAGCTTGGGCGTCATGCCCCATTTTGCATGTCCCTACAGGGTGATATAGAGTGTTTAGTGTGGCGCGAATTGCTTCGGTTATCTCTGAGCGATTATTGGCTTTAGACAGTGGTCCAACTTCTTTGTTCAGAAGTTTCTGAAATGCCTTGGATTTGGCGAATTCACGTGATATTTTTACACCTTCGATTAACACATTAAGATCACGTTCGCTTTGTAGATAATTGGCTCGAATTCGAGGTGCCGTCCTTGGGTCGGCGTTCCTTAACGAAATATCTCCTTTACTATGGGGGCGTACCAGTGTCGGCAAGAAACAGAACATTGGCTGCCCATCTTTGTCAGTATAACCATAAGGATGGAATTGAAGATCGGGACTTGATGCGTTGGAAGTTGCTGTGCTTCGCATGAATAGACCTCCACAAGGAACGCTGCCATTACTGCGAACTTCTGTCGTGTATGCATCTTCCACAATTGGATGATCTAACAAATTTTGACCAACGCCCGGTAAGTTTACTTCCATCTTGATACCGTGGGATTTCAACTGTTCGGCCGGTCCAATTCCTGACAGCAGGAGTAGCTGCGGAGAATCGATCGCTCCAGCGCACAATACAATTTCACCAGCAAATGCGTGTTTGAGCTTGCCCTCGATCGTCGCATACTCGACGCCAACTGCCTTTTTGTCGTCAATCAGTATCCGCGTCACAAATGCTCTTGTTCGAGCATCGAGGTTTTTCCTGATGTCGAGGAATGGAGTAAGGAAAGCAGTGGCTGCGCTGTGACGTTTCTGGTTGAGCACGTTATGTTGATAGTATCCAGCTACATCTTCTTGTGTTTTGCCGTTGAAATCCCATCCTTCAGTACTCTTGAATCCGCGCTCCGCGGCCGCCTGCAAAAACGCCGGTCCCAAGTCATTTCGCAATGGTGAGTCGGCAACATTTAACAATCCGTTAACGCCGTGGAAGCTATCTCGTATCCGTTCGTTCCTTTCGGATTTTCTGAACAATCTCAAAACGTCCTTATAACTCCAGCCTTTGTTGCCAAGATAGGCCCAGTGTTCATAATCCAAGCGATGTCCTCGGATGTAAATCATGGCATTTATCGAGCTACTGCCACCAAGCACTTTGCCACGCGGCCAATCAATTTGGCGGCCGCCTAAATTCGGCTCCGCTTCCGTCTTGTAGCACCAATCAAACTTGGTCTTTTGCAACTCGATGAAACGACCGAAATCGAGGGTTTGCCCTTTCTTGTCTGGGCCACCTGCTTCGAGCAGGAGGACCGACTTGTCAGGCACAGCACTTAAGCGATTCGCAACTACACATCCGGAAGAACCTGCACCGACAACGATGAAGTCGAACTCCTCTTTATCTTTCGGAGATACATAACGACCTTTGGCGGTAAGTGCAGCGCCAACGGCAGCGTACATTGATCTAGCCATGAATTCGCGCCGTGATGAGCCAAGCAGAAACGTTTTTGATGGCATTTTGCCGTCTCCACAATTAAGAGACCTAGGAGAAAACGATACGTAGTTTAGAAAAACTCTGTAATGTTTGCGCAAAGATTCCCGAACAAAAAGCGGCGAATTTTTTTCAGTGGGTTCAATCTGCGGCAAAATCAATCATTTTGAAATACTCAACAAATAGCACCGGTGAAGTCAACTTACCGGCGATTGGCTTGGCTCTGCAAAGGTTGCTACATAAAGCACACCAGATTTTTATACTGTGCTCATAAATTCTTAAAGAGTGAGGCTAGCTTGGTGTGCAAAATGATACTGCTACATTCTCATACAAATAGTATGTTCCATGAAACGCTCTCTCGTTCTTGCGGCAATTCAAATCGGATTGATATTTAATACATGTTTGCATGCTGATCATCTTGCACTTTTTAGTCGGTTCGAATTCAACGGAGATTTTACTGATACGCTGGGAAACTCAAACGATTTCATCGGTGAAGGAACCGGATTTTTTTCAGATTCCAGTTTTGTATTTGGCAATGATGACGGTCTCTGTTTGTTTACGGAAATTACCAGAACACAATTCGATTATAGAATCGAAATGGACGTATCTTTTTCCGATTTAGAAGGATGGGATAAGCTGCTGGATTTCCAGAATAGAAGTAATGACGAAGGCTTGTATATCAATGCTGGACCAATAAATGAATTACGGTATCTGCCTGGACCTTCAGAAGGTTCATTTGAAATAGGAATTGCTTATACAATATCGCTTGAACGCATCGCGGCAAAAGATATGGTTATTGGAAGCGTTGATGGCTCTAAACTGTGGAGTTTTGTTGGTGCCGACGCTCATACTGGAGGTTTGCCAGGTGAAAGACCTGTTTATTTTTTCCTGGATGATTTCCAAACTCTTGGGCAGGAGGGTGTAGCTGGATCTGTAGATGAAATTCGAATCTACACACCGATCATGTTAGGAGACATAAACCAAGATGGTTCAGTTGACTTGTTGGATGTAGCCCCATTCGTTGAGCTATTGACCAACGGAGAATTTCAAGTTGAAGGGGATTTCAACCGAGATGGTGTCGTAGACCTTCTAGATGTAGCTCCTTTTGTAGCACTAGTTACCGGTGGATAACTGCGTCCGGTGAAGTCAACTTGACTGAATTGGCTTCGTTGTTCTTTTGAGCTGCCATCGATGATTCTTTGAACTAACGTTGGACATATTTGTCCAACTGGAGTTGGCTTTCCTAACTAGGAATAACTGCCACTGAACGAAATGGAAGTGCAGGGAGTGGCGTCGGTGGTATTTGAGGCCATGCATGTCACTGACGTTGAGAAACATACTTAAACGCTATTTCAGCAATTGTAATCACTCTTATGGAACTAGGGCCGAATACCGGTCTACTTTAAACAAGTGGGAAAGGTGGAAACCGGGGATTACTCTAAACGAGTTGAATCGCAAAGAAATAGCCGAGTTCTTGGACTACGTATTTGCCGCTGCGTCTGACAACAACGGAAAAAACCCTGGGAGAACTTCCAACAAGGCGAGAGAGCAGCTTCGGGCAATAATGTCGTGGGCTTGGGAACAAGAATTGATTAATGCTTTGCCACGATTTCCAAAACCCAGAAAACAAAGAGATGTTGCAGGCCGACACTATTTGACAACTTCGGAGTTAAACTCGCTATATTTCGCAACTCACAAGCTGAGGCGGCCACGCGGATGGACTGCCCCGCTCTCAATAGGAAAATATTGGCGATGTGCTCTAGAGCGTTTTTCAGGTTGCTGTAGCGTAGCCGCAATGTTTGAAGTAGTTGGTGCATTCGGTTTGCTTGAACTTGGAAATCAGTTTTCCAATACGATCCCAAAGGGCGTCAATGGTTCTTTCGGCAGAACTTCGCAGCAACCATTTTAGTTTTGCAAAGAGCAACTCGATGGGGTTGAAGTCCGGGCTGTATGGAGGGAGAAATTGTAGTGTTGCTCCGACCGCTTCAATCGCCTCACGAACTCCGATTCGTTTGTGAGCAGCAAGGTTGTCCATGACGACAACGTCGCCTGGTTTCAAAGTCGGAGCTAAGTGCTGTTGGGAATAAGCCAGAAAGATGTCGCCGTTCATTGGGCCGTCGATAACCAGCGGTGCGACCAAGCCTGTTCGCCGCATGGCTCCCACAAAGGTTGTCGTCTTCCAGTGGCCGTGAGGGATACGACCTACGACGCGGTTGCCGCGGCGAGACCTTCCATACATTCTCGCCATTTTCGTATTGGCTGCGGTTTCATCGATGAACACCAAACTGTCGATGGGCGTATCGAGCATTTTGGATTCCCACCATTGACGTTGAGTTTTTACGTCGGGACGGAGTTGTTCACAGGCATACACTACTTTTTTTTAAACGTGATTTGCAGATGTTTGAGTGCACGATGCAATGTTGAAATACTAATTTCAATCGGAAGTTTTTCGCATAGCTCGCGTAGGGTAATGTCAGGTTGCTCCTCGACAAGTTTCTCGATTCTATCGCAATGGTCCAACCATTTAGGATGGGGACCACTCCGTTGTGAACGCGCCGTTATCTCACCGGTCTCGCGTTGGCGTTGTTTCAAACGTCGAACCCAAGATTCGCTAACGTCATACTTCAACGCTACTTCCCGGGTCCCAATTCCCGATTCAGAATCACGTAATATCCGAACTCGCAAATCCTCTGAGTAAGCTTTCATAACAACCTCCTGTTTTGAGGTTGCCTGTTTTAACTAATTCGCCTCAATGGCGCTAGACCGTCTCGGAATTTGCTCTAGTATTCTGTCACAGCTGAATTTTCGGGTACAGGTGCTTCAGTTTTGTTCTGGCTTTTTCGTTTGTGAATTGCCAATCGATACCGTTTTGTTTTTTGTTTCGTTCTCTTGCCCATTTTTTGCTTCGCGATTGGACAGTCGTTTTCTTATCGATGCGGTCAGACAGGCATTGGCGGGTGAGCACGCTTAATTCCGGCTCGGCCATGTTGAGCCAGCTCCCATGTTTGGGGGTGTGGATCATTTCGATGCGATGGATCAATCGAAGAGCCTCTTGCGGAGTGAAAGCCTCATAAAAAGAGTCTAAGGCATGCGTGTTTAGGTTGTCACAAATGATGGTAATTTTTTCGGCGGTCGCAAATCGCCGGTGATCAATCAGTTTCTTCATCTGGATTGCCCAATCGGTTTTCGTTTTTCTGTCCGTCACGCGGACGTCTCGCCAGCATCCCAAGGGCTCGACAAACATCCAAACGTTACAACTGCCATGGCGGACATACTCATGATCAGTGCGTGATGGACGGCCTGGCGCAACCGGGATCGGCGGACGCACCTCTGAAATGAGCTGTTTGGGCTGTTCATCCATGCAGACGACCGGTCTTAGTGGGTCGTACGGCCGTTGATAGACTTCCAGAACCTGCTCCATCTGACAAACAAACGACGCATTTTGTTCTGGCGGAATACACCACATCGTCTTACGCCACGGCTGACATTCGTTTTTTTAAGACCCTGGCGATCGTTTGATGGCTGATCGTGTCGACCAGTTTGAGCTCAACGACCTTCTCTGCCAGAAGGCGGAGCGACCAACGAGAACGACCTTCAGGGGCACTGCTACAAGCAAGGGCAACAACACGGGCTTCACCCGCACCATCAAGTTTACGAGAAACGCGAGGCTTCGTCTGAAGCTTTCGCTCCATCAGCGATAATGGGCCATCAGCTGCCGATTGTTTACGCCAGTTCTCCAGTGAACGGGTCGTGACTTCAAAAGCCTCGGAAACCCGTTCGTCGATCCAACCAGGACCAAACTCACCACGATCAAGCTTCAAAAGACACTCAGCACGCTTGCGTTTCCACAAAGCAGCATTCGACTTACGAATGCGATCCAATTCCAAACGTTCGGATTGGCTCAATTCAATATGATATTTCTTGTTTGCCATAACTCCTCCTTGAGTTAAAGCAAGTATCCAAAAAATCCACTAACACACCAACCCGAATATACAAGCGTGACGCTCTACTAGAGCGTTGCTGAAAGGCTCGCTTTACCCCGTGTTGCCGCACGGGGTTCTTTTTTGGATCAGAACCGATTCTGTACCCAATAAAGTTCAAATTGACGTAAGTCTAAATAGGCCGGGCAGGACTCGAACCCGCGACAAAGGGATTATGAGTCCCCTGCTCTAACCAACTGAGCTACCGGCCCATGAAATTGACGCAGGGTATCCTCTCCGTCCCTTTCAAGTCGTTTACTTTAATCGATTTCAAATTTGCTGTCGATTGTTCAAATGAGGTTGGAAACGGTTGTCAGCCGGTGTCAACAATTTTGTTTGCTCTCCGTTGCCCTCACAATAGCTCGTGCAAGTTGCGCTTAACTGTAGCGGCCGTGGCGTCGAATTTTCCAAAAAAAACTGACGGATCGCGCTACACTAAAAAGAAATGCGCTCGATATGCCTCATCGAAGCTGGCAAGGGCGACGTGGGGTTGCTACCGCAAGCTAACGCGATTCGGCTAACCTTCGCACTTTTCGATCTGGAAAATGGAAATCGTATTGGTACCAACGGTCCGATAGCTGCCCAGTTTCCAGCAATTCAAGCCGTACAATTTGATTGTTTTGCCGGATAATTTTTGCCTTGAGAATGACACCAGATTCGGGGTCGATCCGCAAATCGACGACTCGCAGGACAGATCGTTCACCATCTCGCCGTGTTGCCCGAAGTTGATATGAATCAGCGTCTTCCGATTCGACAAGTTCAATGTCGTGAGATCGTTCGACCAGTTTTAAAAACTTTGGCAGATCTAGCAAAAATGGCTCCTCGGGCGAAGCCAACGCATCCACTAGCCTTTGAATTGGAAATCGACTTTTCAATTCCGGATAAAAGGCTTGAAAGTCAAGCGCAACTCCAATTGGACCAGACTGTCGGGCCATTCAATACTCCGACCCGTAGTCTTTGACTTCGTTCGAGCCAACGCAGCAACCTGGAACATGGATCCCGACAATGTTATCGTCGGTGGTCGCTCCCGAGGATCTATTATCAGTTGGCGGCTGGCTCAAAGCTCGCATCCGGCAATCCAAGGCATCTATATGTACAATGCGTTGCCTGAAGGAACCTGGCAAAATGGCAATGATCCATGGGTCAGTGATATTACTGAAGACGCTCCAGAAACCTATTTAGTTTATGGCCCGCCCTGGGGGCATCCAGATATTCATCGCCCGGACAATGTAATCCCGGTACAAGATCGTTATGCGGAGTTGGGGCATTGCCAACCGATTTACGCTTTACCAGGACACGTGGGGCGACTTTACAAGTGAAGGCAGCTGGACCAATGAATATCGTGAATCCCACTGCTTTCCAAAGTTGATTGAAACTCTAACTGCAGGAGATTGTCCTGACGGTTATGCAAGAGGGGATGTAAACCAAGACGGCAGCATCAATCAGCTCGATATCCAGCCATTTGTTTCGGCATTAAACGGTGGCAGCTACAATTGCCAAGCGGACACCAACGAGGAAGGCTTCGTCAATTTATTAGATGTGGAACCATTTGTCGCATTGCTTCAACAGTAGCAAATGGTCTTTCTACATTACTCGCGAGCAAATTCGCGAAGCCCAGAATAAGTTCTTGTACCAATGGCGTTTCAATATAGTTTCACCAGTTGATCGCCTCTGAATTGCGAACCTGTTGGTGAGCCTATCGCCACGTTCTTTCGATGGTAACGCTTCGACTTTCGCTTCCCGATCCGGTAGAATCCAACTGGAA
Organism: Mariniblastus sp.; assembly: GCA_965263475.1. Lineage (GTDB taxonomy): Bacteria > Planctomycetota > Planctomycetia > Pirellulales > Pirellulaceae > Mariniblastus. Next base: position 2,119,982 of record OZ253677.1, on the reverse strand, counting down.
AATGACTCCATACGCGTTTGATCATGGAGTCTGCGCAATCAAGACTCTATTTTCAGCTATTGATTTGCGAACCCGCTGTAATTCGGAGACAAAAATGAACTCGGAAGGTCTAACACGCCGAACATTTTGCAGTCAGCTATTTGCGGTAGGCGCGACATTGGTCCTTAAGGACTCGATCATCAAATATTGGGGAACGGACAACAAAGTGATCAAGCTAGGGGTCATCGCGGATCTACATGGGGGATTCGCGATTGACGCAGGCCGAAGACTGGACACCTTTTTAAAAGTGATGAAACCGGAGAAATGTGATGCGTTGCTACAGTTGGGCGATTTTGCGTTTCCAGATAAGCAACACCAAGCATTTGCCGACAAGTTTAACGCGGCTTGCGAAACAACGGTGCATGTCATCGGCAACCACGAATTCGACCATGATTTGAACCGTGCCGACTGTATTCGGGCGTGGGGCATTCCAGGCGGTTATTATCGACGTGATGTCGGAACGTTGCGGATTTTAGTCTTGGACGGTAACGAAGCGGGATCGCCTGATTACAAGGGTGGCTACCATTCGTATATCGGAGAAAAGCAACGAACTTGGCTGAAGCATGAACTGCAAATCGCAGATCGCCCCGTCTTGATCCTTAGCCATCAACCGCTGGCAGGCGAATGGCCGGTTGACAACGCGGAACAGATACAAAAACTCATTGGGCGACATCAAGATAAAGTCATAGCGTGTTTGAATGGGCATAGCCATATCGATTCGTTGGTCCACGTCGATAACGTTGCGTATCTGCATATCAATTCGGCTTCTTATTTTTGGGTGGGCGGTGAAGCTCGGACGGCCTATTACAAAGATCCTTTGTTCACGATGTTGACCATTGATCCAGCCACGGCCGAGATGACGGTGCAAAGTCGATCAACGGAATGGCGAGATCGCTCCCCTGAAGAGCTAAGCTACTTCGATCGTGATAGCGCACCGTCGAAAGAAAAAGTTACTCCCCAGATACGAGGTCGAAAATTTTCCGGAGTTGTCAAGTAATGCCGCGTGGTTCCCGAGCGGTTGTTTTTGAAACCGACTCAAAACGGTTTTCATTGACGGAGCTAGAACCCTACGCCGTTCAGCCAGGCGAAGTCTTGGTCAATGTGACGTGTTGCACGATTTGCGGTAGTGACATGCATACGTATAGTGGGCGAAGGGCAGGGCATGCGTCTGCGGTATTGGGGCATGAAATCATTGGCACCGTTGAAAGTTGGGCAGGGCCAGCGCCGTTGGACTATTGCGGCGAGCCGATTTACGCGGGACAACGCATCACTTGGGGCTTGAGTGCGAGCTGTGATGATTGTCGCTTTTGCCGCAGCGGAATGCCGCAAAAGTGTGAAACGTTGTTTAAATACGGCCATGCCGGGTTTGACAATATTCGATCGACTGGCGGACTGGCGGATCAATGTGTATTGATGCCCGGCACAAAGATATTCCCTGTTCCCGATGAACTAGCTGACGAAGTCGCGTGCCCGGCAAACTGCGCTACCGCCACAGTCATGGCGGCGATTCGATTGGCCGAAGATATTTGCTGTTTGGCCGGAAAGCGTGTATTGGTGGTTGGCTTGGGCATGTTGGGCCTGACGGCCTGTGCGGTTTGCTCTGCCAAAGGTTGCGAAACGGTTGTTGGGATCGACCCTAATTCAGCGCGAAGAGCCATGGGGCGAGAGTTTGGGGCAACGGACCTTTGGGACTCGAGCGAATTGAATCACGGCAAAATTAAAGACGAGTTCGACATTACATTGGAATTCTCCGGTGTCAGTCAAGCTGTTGACTTGGCGGTGCGATACTTGGCGATTGGCGGGGTTGCCGTTTTGGCAGGTTCCGTTTTTCCCGGCAGCGCGTTGAATTTGGACCCGGAAAATGTCGTTAGGCGATTGTTGACGGTTCGTGGAATTCACAATTACCGAGCTGCAGATCTGGAAACGGCCCTCAAGTTTTTGGTGGAGCATCATCGCCATTTTCCGTTTCAAAAACTCGTTTCAACACCGTTTGGGCTGACGGATGTTCAACTTGCTTTCGATACTGCTACGCGTGGCGAATTCGTGCGAGTTGCTGTGTCGCCAGAAAAGCGTTAAGTGAAATAGGTTTACGAATTTGTGACCGCGGCCTCGACCGGTTCGCCTTGATCTGGGATTTGCGCCCGATAAAACACTGTCAAGAAAATCGTAATCGTCGCCGAAACGACTGCAACAAAAATCGACGTCCAAATCATCAATTGGAGGAAGTCGATCTCCGATTGGTTTACGTTGCGAAAGACCATGACCGCTACATATCCCAAGTAGCCAATGGCATCCGCTAAGTACATCAAATATCCGATCGTACCGACTTCACGGAACGCGGCAATCATCCGTTCGAAAACCGTAGTGTGAAACGCAACATAGGGGATGTACATCCCTAGACCGAGCAACACCATAAACACCATGGGAGAAAACCAGCTCAATGAATGGCCGACGATCGACAAGGTCACGATCAAGAATCCAACGGCCAACAAACCTAAAGATGACAAAAACGCGACGCGGTTGTCTTTGATCCAAATGATAGAGCCATTGATGACAACAACACCAATCATCACCCAAAATTCGGAACGGGCGAAAACAGAAGGCTCATCATCGACCCCTAAGCCTTGCCAAATTTCAACCGCGAAGTCGTCTCGAATACTGCGCACGACGGTCAGCAAAACGTAGACCGATAGCAAAGCTACCAATCCTACCGTATGGCGACGAAAAAACGCTTTGCGATCTTGGTGCAACATTGGTGCGCGACGCGTCCGCTCTTTTTCATCCTCGTCGTTAGGAGGTGGAATTTGATGCAGTAGGCCAACGAATAGCAACAATGGCAGTACAAAAATTAGACCAGTCAAGAACGGCATCCAATATTCATCAACTTGATAGACTTGGATCAACGTGCGGCCGACCGACTTGACCATGCCCGAAGACACGATAAAACTCGCGCATAGTCCGGCGGACAAAGCTTCGGTTACCCTTCGGCCCTCCAAAAAACCGATAACCAATCCGAAAACCATGCCCAGCGGCAAACCATTGACGAACAGCCAAACGAAGTTCCAGGGAGTTGGTGTCATGGCAAATAGCAACAAGGCTAGTTCGGCAATCCCGATCAACCCAATAATGCTAATAGCTCGGTGTTGGGCTGGCATCTCTGAGATGACTTTGATACCGATAAACTTTGAAATCGTGTATCCCGAAACTTGGGCAGCAACCAGGATCGTTTTGAAGCCAATGCCCAGCCAAATCGTGTCTTCAAAGGTACCCGCAGTAAAGGGCTTGCGAAATGCGTACATGCAAAAATACGTTCCGAACGCAGCAACAATGCAATACGCCGAAAACGAGGTGGGGCTTGCCGATTTTAATTTTTCCCGAATCCACATAACCGATTATCATAACGTTGAAATGTGAACAACGTTTTAAGGAGCACATAATTAAGTGTCACAAATCCGTTTTGATTCCATTTTCTAGATGTTGTTGTGTTACTTTGGGCCGCATTGGGCAATGAACGTGTGGACGTGTAGATAACTTGAGTTGAGGGAGGCCTTGGCTTTTCGAAATGTACGAATACGAATTACGGCGACGGTTGCCGATTGTAGCAGCGATCACGTTTTTGATGCTGGCGGCGAGTTTGGCTGCTGCGCAAGACCGCCCAAATATTCTGTGGATTATTGGAGACGACTGGGGGCAAGATGCCGGTGTGTATGGAACTGCGGCTGTCAACACGCCACGCCTGGATCAACTGGCATCTGAAGGTATCGCGTTTCGGAATGTGTTTTCGACGGCACCGGTTTGTTCTGCTATGCGCTCGGCGTTAATCACCGGGATGTATCAGACGACAATCGGTGCGCAGCATCACCGGACAAATACGAAGCCACCCTTGCCAGCCGGCGTCGAAGTGATCACCCATTATTTTCGCGCGGCCGGTTATTATACGTCCAACGGAAATCGTAATCAAAATGGCAATGGCAAGACGGACTATAATTTTCAAGGTTCGTTTGGCAGCTTCTACGACGGCAATGATTGGCGTGACCGACCTGGCAACACGCCATTCTTTTCGCAGGTGCAGATTTTCAATCCGCACCGCGGTTTTCTAGGCGAGAACACCGACCCTAATCGTGTCGATAATTTGGAGCTTCCGCCGTATTACCCGGATCATAAGTTGTCGAGAAAGGACTACGCCGACTACTTGGCGGATGTCGAGAACTTTGACGAAAAAGTCGGCGGCGTACTCGACCGACTTGCCAATGACGGTCTTGCGGAAAATACAATCGTGATGATTTTTGGAGATCATGGGGCGCCGCATGTGCGGGACAAGCAATGGCTGTATGATGGTGGAATCCGTATTCCATTGATCATTCGCGATCCCACTGGGCAATTGGTTTCGCCCGGCGACAAAGGTTCGTTCGATCTGCGTATGATCAGCCACATTGACATTGCTGCGACAAGTTTAGCGTTGTGTGATATCGACGTGCCGGACCATTTGCAAGGCGTTGATTTTTCTGCCCCCGACTACAACGGCCGCGAAGCCGTGTTTGCGGCCAAAGACCGACTGGATGGTGTCGTCGATCGTGTTCGCAGCGTGCAAGTTGGGGAAATGAAATTAATCAAGAATTTCGATCCAGGAACGCCGTACATGTTGGGCCCGATCAAGCAAAGTGGCTACAAACATAAGTCGTATCCAGTACATACATTGTTGAAAGTCTTGAACGGACGAAGGTTGTTAACGCTCGAACAAGCTCATTTTCTTTCGCCAGCAAGGCCTGAGTACGAGTTGTATAACTTAGCGGACGATCCCAATGAATTTCAGAATTTGGCTGCGGATCCGAAATATGCAGACGTCCTAATTGAGTTGCAGGACCGGTTGGAACATTGGGTCATGGATACCAATGATATGGGCGGGGATTTCGATCCCGATGCGTTCAATGCACACGCAAATATGCTGGACGCGATTCAAAGTACGCTGGCCAGTCGTGTTGCTGCTGATGCCACGGATTTTGAATACCTTCAATGGTGGGCCAATCGTTACGACGTTGCACTTGATCTTCCCCAAACCGCGCCAACGGTTGACGCGATTCGGATCCCAAATCCTTCATTCGAGAATACGGCTTTGGCGAACGGAGCTTGGGATACAAGTGTCCCTCAAGGTTGGAGCGAATCGTCTTCGACGGTCGTCCAAAATCACACCGCCAATCAAATGGCTCAACAGGCGTTTGAAGGCGAGAACGTGTTGATATTAAATTCTGATTTTGGTTGGGCACGCTGGGCGATGGACGACAATTGGGGAAACCTGGTTCAATTTGATGAAGCCTTGTGGTGGTTGATCAAACTCGATGTTTGGGTCGGAAGACGGTCCGACAATCAAGGCGTAGACGCCGGGGTTTTAGAGGTCTCGTTGCGAGACGAATCGGGGGCCATGGTCTTGGTCCAGGAGTTCAATTTAGATGGCAATGTTTCACAGGACCAATGGGAATCCCAGTCGTTTTCGTTTCGTATTGACCATGACGTCGCCGAAGCTGGTGATGGCCAGTTGTTTTTGAACGTCAGAAATCGAGCCAATGGTCTAGGAAACATCAAGTACGGTCGCGTTTTATTGGATGAATTGAGATTGTCGACCACATTGATAGGTGATTTCGACAACAGCAGTGATTGGGGCCAGAGCGATTTGGTCTTGCTGCATCAGAATTTTGGTAACCCTGATTTCGATGTTGACGGTGACGGTGATGCTGATTTCGCGGATCGCGATTTTCTGTTGAACGAGATTTTGGGGTTTGTGAATGGAGATGCCAACGGCGACGGAGCGTTGAACTTGTTAGATGTCAACGCATTCGTTCTGGCGCTGACGGATCCGGCGACCTATGACCAAATGTATCCCGATCAATTGCGGCATTTTGTCAACGATTTCAATTACGATGGCGTCTTGAATTTGATTGACGTCGACGGGTTTGTCATGGCACTGCAAGACCAGTAGTCAAGTTGCAGTATCGAGAACGCTTGCTCGGAACTCGTGCACGTTGGTGTTACGTTAGCAATCGTGGCGACGAATTTTTAAGCAAGATTGACGGATCGACGTAAAATCAATACGAAATGCGCATTGGTCGAACCACGCATTGTACTCGATCGTTCTGTCGCCTAGTTCTTTGTTTGCGCTTCAATGCGTTGTAGTCGTTCGTCGATTTGCATCAGCATATTGAGGATCAAGATATGCGTTTTTTTGGCGTCAATACCAACGGGGCTGGAATCGCTATGGATTTCGTTGGCGATTTCGTCGTATTTCTGTTGATCGATTTGCATGATAGTTTCCGTGCTTATGGATTGGATCGGGAGTCGGATGCTACTCCAACGTCAGGGGGTACAAATGATTTGGTTTTCTGATTGAAAATGCCTAACTTGTCGCGAATCTCGATTAGTTGCGCAATCACGCTGACCGCGATTTCAGCGGGGGTGTTGTTGCCAATCGGTTGGCCCATGGGGCAGAAAAACGATGCGATTTTCTCGTCACCAATGTCCTGTGTTTTTAGATCACGTCGCAACACGCTCGCTTTTTGGGCGCTGCCGATCACGCCGACATAGGGTGCGTCTCGCTGGGCAAGTACCTCTGCAAGAATCGGTAGGTCTGACGCGTGACCGCGGGTCATTAACACAAAAAATGTATCGTGTGATTGTTTGGAGACTTCACCCGGCATGTCTTCGGTGCAAACTTTACGAAGCTTTCGATGCGCTGGTAGTTTTGCCAACCAATCGGCGCGGGGGTCGATCCAAGTGACTCGGCAATTGAGTGTTAACAACAGCGGCACCAATTGTTGAGAAATGTGACCGGCACCAAATACAGCGATCGGCCATTCGTCGTTGCGGACGATTTCAAACAGCAATTGGACTTCGCCGCCGCAAGTCATTTTTATGTCGGTTTGAAGATTCCAGGTCACCAACTCGCAAGATTGTTTTTCGTTAGTTTGCTGCAGCAACTCCATGGCATGGTTGACAGCCGCGGCCTCGATTTTGCCGCCTCCGATCGTACCGGCTTCGATGCCATCCGCGGACACGATGATCTTCGCGCCTTGAACTTGAGGCGCGCTGCCACGAATGGCAACAAGGGTGATCGTGGCGAAACTGACTTGTTGGTCGAACAGCTCGGCGATTTTATTGGTAAACTGATAGAAATCAAAATTCATGCTTCAATTTTTGCACGTCCTGGTTCGAACTTCACCCCCATTTTTAAAAAACGATGCAAAACCAAATGTCGTTTGGGTTGATTCCAGCGGCTGGTCACAGTCGACGTATGGGGCAGCATAAATTGCTGATGCCATGGGGAGATCAATTGGTTATCGATGCGGTACTGGATGCCTGGACCTCTAGTGTGGTCGATCGGGTGTTGGTTATCGCACGTCGTGATGACGAAGCGTTGCTCCAACGTTGTCGACGATGGCCTGTGGAGTTGTTGGCGTTGCAGACGGATACGCCGGACATGAAGCAGACAATTCAACGAGGCTGGTCGTTCGTTGCAAATCATTGGCGGCCGAATCCGCCTGATTGTTGTTTAATCGCGCCGGCCGATTTGCCCAAGTTGAAGGCTACTATCCTAAACCAAGTCGTCGATGCCGCGGCAAACCATGCAAACGAGGTGGTCTTGCCGCAATTTGGTGACAAGCAGGGGCATCCTGTTGGGATTCCATGGCATATGACTCCGCAGTTGTTCGACATCCCTGCCGACAAAGGACTCGACCACTGGATCGCCAAAAGTTCGGTATTCAAGTTATCGATAGTCGAGGTGGACCGACCGCGCGACATCGATACTTTTGAGGACTATCAACGAGAACTAGGTAGCGGGTCCGACACCGGCTGACCGCTATGACCAAGACAAGTCGTGATCCTCAATGGGCAAGTCACGGATACGTTTACCCGTTGCGGCGAAAATGGCATTACACAAAGCGGGTGCGGCACTAGCGACGGTCGATTCGCCGACGCCTGCCGGCGCGGCTTCGCTGTCTACAATCTCGCAGACCACTTCTTTTGGGTAGTGTTCCATCTTACAGACTTTGTAGGTGTCGTAATTGCTTTGTTCGCATCGGCCATCGGCAAACGTGATTCGTCCGAAGACGGCTTGCCCCAAGCACATGGCGATGGTTCCCTCCATTTGCGCTGTGACTCGATCTGGCGAAACAACAGTTCCGGCGTCCAATACCACCCAAACTTTGGGGACTGTCAATTTGCCCGCTTTGTCGATTTTTACTTCGAACACATGAGCCGCGAAACTGGAGAACGAGCGAGCACAGGCGATCCCCAGGCCGGTGCCCTTGGGCATTTTGTTATATCGAGCGTCCCAATTGGATAATTCGGCAGCGCGTTTGGCGACCTGTTTTAGGCGACCAATGTCGTATGGGAATCCAGCGCTACCACCAACGGCGCGTTCGGTCAGTACGCGATCGTCACCGAGTAACTTCAGCAAGTAGTCTTTGGGGTTTTGTGATGCCCGGTGAGCCAATTCATCGGCGAAACAGCTCGTAGCAAAATTTTGGTGAATGTGATTGACTGCACGCAACCAACCAATCCTGACGTACGACTTGGTGTCACACTCTTCCACTTGGATGTTGGGAATATCAAATGGGACGTCCGAGAGTCCTTGGATTAATCCACCTGGCTTTTTCGCGCGTGGATTAAATGTTGAGCTGATTGGCGGGTAGGCCGCACGTGCCCGCCAAGTTGACGGCATTCCATCATCGTCGACAACGGCGCTGAGATTCATTGCTGCCATTGAATGATAATAATCGTGTCGAATGTCATCTTCACGAGTAAACATGACATGCACGGGGCGGCCTGCTTTCATCGACAACATGGCGGCTTCCACGCAATAGTCGGGCTTACTTTTGCGACCAAATCCTGAACCCAGCAACGTGACTTCCACGCGAACTTTTACCGGATCCAAAACAATACCTTGAGCGACGGCTGCTTGAGCCGCTTGCGGATTTTGCGTTGCTGCATAAATCAAACAAGAGATGGGTTTGCCGTTTGCGTCTGTTTTGACATCGGCAACCGCCGCCGGGACTTCCATGGGAGCATGAGCGTAATAGGGAACGGAGTAGTCGGCAGTGTGAACAGATTCTACTTTTGCATCGGTTAACGCTTTGTCGCCTTCGCCGACTTTGCGTACAATCCCTTTGCTCGGCTGTTTTACCGCATCGCTTAAGGCCTTTTTGTAGTCGTCAGTATTGTGGACGGCGTTGTCACCATGGTCCCATTCGACGGTCAAGGCATCTTTGGCTTGCCAGGCTTGCCAAGTTGATTCTGCCAGAATCGCCACACCACCGAGCTGCGAAAATGCCGGTGCAGCTCCTTTGTATTTAGGCAATTCGATGACATCGACAACGCCGGGCATCGCTTTGATTTTTTCCGCGTCGAATGATTTGACCGTGCCGCCGACAACGGGTGGACGTTTGATTAATGCGTAAACCATGCCTTCCATTTTTGCGTCGACGCCGTAGACGGCTTTCCCTGTCAAAATATCATCGATATCGACGATGTCGGATTTTTTACCGATGTAGCGCCATTTGTCGCGCGGTTTGAATTTCAGTTCGGAATTTTTTGGCACTTCCAATGCTTTGGCGTCTTCGACAAGTTCGCCAAAACCGGCGGACTTATTCGACTTGGTGTCGACAACTTTGTGGATGTCGGTCGCGACTTGTTGGACATCGACGCCCCACCGATTGGCAGCCGCTTGCTCGAGCATCATTCGGGCTTTGGCACCCACGGCGCGCATCCGATTAAAAAACCCGCGGACACTGTTGGAGCCGTCCGTGTTTTGGCTGCCGTATCGTCGATCGCCAGGTGCTTGCTTAATGGCAACCTGTTCCCAATCGGCATCCAATTCATCGGCAACGATGCGGGGCAGGGCGGTTCGGATCCCAGTTCCCATTTCACTACGATGAGCCATAATCGTAATTTTTCCAGAAGGAGCGATTGCGATGAAGAGATCGGGGCTGAAATCTTGTTCCTGGACATGTTCCGGTGACTCCACCGAGACTTCACCGGCAGAAGAGACTTTGGCCATTAAGACCAGCGCTCCCGCAGCAGAAGCAGATGCAATAAACCCGCGGCGTGACACACCATTTTCGCTATCGCGTTGTTCGATTCCGGCTGATTCGATCGACATTTTGACTCCAGATAATTGCAATTGATTCGTTGGGATGTTTTCAGCAGATTAAGGCGTTTCGCCGCGCATTTCTTGAGCGGCCGTCTTGATGGCTTCGCGGATTCGGGGGTAGGTACCACAGCGACAAATCGCCCAAACGTTTTCGTCAATGTCTTGATCGGACGGGTCTTTGTTGCCGTCCAGAAGTGCCGATGCCATCATCATTTGTCCGACTTGGCAGTAACCGCATTGCGGTACACCGTGTTTCTTCCAGGCTTTTTGTACCGGATGACTGCCGTCTGCAGAAAGACCTTCGATCGTCGTGATTTCGGTGTCTTCGGCTTCTGCGACTTCTGTTTGGCAAGATTGGATGGCTTCGCCGTCCATATGTACGGTACAGAGGCCACATTCAGAAATGCCACAGCCATACTTGGTGCCCGTCAATCCTAGATGTTCGCGAATGACCCACAGGAGTGGGGTATCGTCGGGCACGTCTACTTCGACCGGTTTTCCGTTTAACTTAAAACTTATCATTGCAACTCCATCATTAACGGTGGTGAATGCCGCTATCTTTCGATCCAAGTTATACCACAATTCAATTTCATCGAAAAACTTGGTGAATGTCTTTACTTGATTCCGTAATATGGTCCACATTGATTCGATTCATGTTTTTGGTGGAAAGTGAAAATTGTCAGAATCTGTTCGGCTTACATCGGTCAAAAAAGTTCGTGTTAAGGATCGCGTTGGCAAAGTCACAACTGGCGTTGTCATTCATTGGTCCGATGGACGATCGGAGAAATATCGAACGATGTCGGACGTACCCGAAGATGTGCGCCGCGAGATATCTGAATTGCAAATTAAGGCGACTGGCTCGACGCAAAACAGCAGTCAAGCGGTGGTCCGTCAGGCGCAGCAAATACGAGTTCATGGCGGCACCTGGTTTGGAGCACGGTGGTGCATGTCGACGGACCAATTGGTCATTTCCTGGCCAACGTTTCGTATTGCAGCGCCGTTTGGAAGTTTAGGATTAGTTTTGTGTGGCGCGATGTCGCTCAACGCCATCTTGATGCCGGAAAAGCATGGAGACCGTTGGCCTTGGATTATTGGTGGGTTCGCCGTATGTATTATTCTGCTGATAAGTATGGCGTTTTTGCGCGAAAAGATAGCAATTAGCGTTCAAAGTATCAGTCGAACGCGCTGGCCGGCATTTCTGGTGCGACCACGTCATGCCGCCCCGGCGGCCAATGTGTTGAACGCCATTGTGGAAATGAAATGGGTTCACGGCAAGCATACAAGACGTATCGGCACGGTGCGAATTCGAGTTAAACGACCGAGCGATATTGAATGGTGGGATATCAGTACGGATATGTCGTGGAATGAAGCTGAGCGCATCGGTCGGCAACTATCACGATTCATAGACGTCCGATTCGAACGTGATGAATAAATTGAATGGCGAACTATTTTCTGTTTTTTGCAGAAGCTCGTTTTTGAATTTCGTTGTGCGGGAATTCAAAACGATCCCCAAGCCATGATTCGACCTCATCTTGTTGGTCTTTGCGCAGTTGACTTAGTAGCTTTTTCCGAGCCTTTAGGCGCAGCTGAGCGATTTCTCGCTCCAGCTCTTGCTGAATTTCTTGCTCAGCCTTTTTTAACTTTTCCGATTGGTCGTCGTTGATCTCAAACTCGGATTTCATGGGTTCACTGGTCAGCACTTCGACCAGAGTTCGGTATCGCAATTGGTTTTGGGCTGCAATTTGACGTAGGCGTTTAAGTTGATGAGGCAATAAAGTGGCTTGCAAGTCTTGCTCGGACTGATCGCGAATCGCCAGCATTTTTTCTGCGGCTGATTGCATGTCCGATAAATCCAAGTTTTTCAACTGCTCAGCGACTTTGCGGTGAATTTCGGCATTGGTTTTTTTCAAGTCTGCAAACTGATCGTCAACCATCTCCAATTCTTTGCGGACGGATTCGTTTGACAACAGGCCCAACACACTATTCGTCGCGTTGTAACGTTTACCTGTTGAACCAAGTGGGCGTCCTAAAACAACGTCGTTGATCATGGGGACCATCGCCATCAATTCGGGATTGGTGGCGCCTTCTTGTTTGACACTACCCATGAATTCATAGTATTCATCCTGCGTGTCAAATATCCCGTAATTACTCTGTTGAGCTATTAGGGTTAGTCCATTGGCAATCGTAACGACGAGTCCGAGCAAAAGTTTGGGGAGGTAGTTGTTCATAATCCGAAAACGAAATTAATTTTGCGAAACCAAAACGGGTCGTTAGCAGCCATTGAAAAAAGCCCAACAGGCAGCTGGACGCCAGACAGCTAACGATCCAATCTTAGATATTCTAGTTGTTTCGGTGACCATGGTCATGGTCGTGTTCAGCATCGTCGCCATGTTCATCATCATGATCGTCTTCGTACTCATGATTGTGATCCGAATCATGTTGATGATGAAGATTTTGATCGAATTTGCGTCGTATCGCTGCTCGCTTTTCGTCAGCTTGTTCGGGGCTGAGTGCACCGGCTTCAACGGCGGCACGAATATCTGCTTCGACGGCACGAATTTGATCCATTTTTTGTTGGGTATGGTGAAGCCGTTGTTCTAGATGTCGGTGCATTTCCCGTTTGGAAACGTCACCGTGCCTAATTTTCTGGGCGATCCTTTCCGCCAGGTCAGAATCACCGGTCCTTTCAACCAAGGCTGCCACTAAGTGCTCAAGTTGTAGATCCAGCCGTTCATTTTGTCGCCGAGGAAATGAAGCGTGTTTTGGGGAGAATAGCTTTCGTCGGACTTCGATGATTTTCTTTTCGGCTTCTTCCTCACTGATATCGCCTTGGTCGACAGCGTGCTTGATCTTTTCGGCCGCATTTTGAAACCGAATTTTTCGTTTGATTTCACCTTCTGCATCGATTTGAGATTTTTGTGAATGCAGTTGTTCAAGATGTTCACGCAATTCGTGAATTTGTTTGCTCAGGAGTTTGATATCTCGCTTCGCTTGTTCTTCGACATGCTTCTTGTGTTCGATGGCTTCATGCAGGTGTCGTTCCAGCGCATGCATTTCTTCTTCACGGTGTCGCATGTCTTCCATTAAATCGTCGCGTTCGTGATCCCAGAAGTGATGTTCGACGTTGTCTTCCACGAATCGTTCGTCATGATGTCTGGGATCTCGATGTCGTTTGTCGTTCCATTCTTCTTTCAGCGCTTGAATCTGCATATGTGCTTCATGGTGGAGGGATTCCAGTTTCTCATGAGCTTCGCGTTTGGAGAGTTTTCCCGCTTTCACCGCTTTTTCGATCTGCCTGGCATCGTGTTCGATACCTTGCTCAATCTCCCAGACGTGTTTTTCCAGGTGTCTAGCCTTGGGCCAGTCATGGTCTTCATCGTTTTCGAAATGGCGGTCCCCGTCCTCTTCGCCTTCTAGCAATTCGTGCAGCGCATGCAGCATGACTTCCGCATGTTCGGCCTCAAGTTGATCTTTTTCAACCATGCGTTCGAGTTTCTTTTCGATCTTTTCGAAATCTTGTGCACGAACCAATCCCAATGGAGCAAGGACTAAAACGAGAATCGCGGCAATCGTGTAGCCCAACCAAGGGCGATGGTGATGGGAAGCTGACAAAATCATTTCAAATCTCCGTTCGAGAAAACCGCCACTATTGATTTGACTTGCAATAGCCGGAGGGCGGAATTCCGGGCAAACAAGAGACTCGACTGCTTGTAGAATCGAATTGGCATACGCTTGAGGTTGTGGGTTGAGACGTTCAAGCACCAAGGAATCGCAACAAATTTCTTCGACGGCACGCAAGTTTTTTTGGGCCCACCAGGATAGTGGGTTCCACCAAAATAACGTGCAAACAAACCATTCCAGCCAACGAACCCAATAGTCCTTGCGGACGACGTGGGCGAATTCATGGGCGACGACCATTCGCCATTGAGGTTCCGCCAATTCGGAAATGATCCACTTTGGAACGATCATTTTTACGCGACCACCGACCCACCAAATCATGGGCGAGATTCGTGCGTCCACTATTACTAGTTCGGTGTTTTCGCTAACCTGCAATTGTTTTGCAACGGAATCGACAGACTGCTGCACGTCCAGCGGGGCTTGGCGGTGGTGCAACGCAATCGTTCGGTTGAATCGAAAAACACGTAGGATCCCTAAAACCAAGATGTATGTACATCCTAACAGCCAGATGGCACCCAGAATGATCTTGACAGCGGACCAGGGAAACGAGGAAGACTCAGAGGCTTGCGATTTCGGTGCGAAATTCTCAGCTGTATCCCAGGTGATGCGGGCATCGACAAAACCGTCCGTCATGTAATCGACGGGCTGATTGTCTGGAAGTTCGATTGTCGGTTCGACCGGCGCAAACAGAGTCACGGGAATGTTGACGACCGGGGGGGTAGCCAGCTTCAAAAACACAAGAATCCACAAAACATGGGTTAAGCGGGAAGGGCCTGACTGTCTCCCAATCGCAAACGCGATCATTGCCAATAGTGATGCGAAAATCGTGTTGCTGATTGCCGTTTCCAAAACGTAATCGATCATGATGACCTCCGCGATTTTCGTGACTGAGTTTTAGTTTCGTGCTGATCCAGGATTTTGCGAATGCGATCGATTTCCTGTGGTGAAATTTTTTTGTGTTCGACGAGATGGGTGATCATCGGTGCAAACGAGCCAGATGTTAGTTTCTCTGCCAGCGTTTCCAATTGTCGTCCAGCGTAATCCTCGCGCGTGATAGCGGCTTCAAAGAAATGAACCGCTAGGGTTTTGTCACGTACGATGAATTTTTTTTCTTCCAATCGCTGCAGCAGCCGCTGGACCGTACCGTGCTGCGGTTTCGATTCTTCGGGGTATAGACGTTCGCGAATTTCCCGCGCCGTCATCCGATTGTCTTCGTTCCAAAGCAAGTCCATAACGGCCAGTTCGGCATTGGCTAAAGGTGGCAGCAACGGTTGTCCTCAACAAAAAAAGCACTGTTTACGACAGTTTGGCGTAATGTTACGACAGATTGTCGTATGTGTCAATGTTTTTGTACAAAGAATTTGCAAACGGCAAAAATCCAGCCTTTTACGAATTGCTTGGTACCAAAAATCGAATCAAAACTATCATTCCCTTTTGATTTTCACGGCAACCTCCAGTTGGCCTTGGTTGTCGGACAAATGGGCGGGAGACTCGTTGATGCGCAGGCAAAGTACACCAGCTTGGGAAGCCTCAAATTTTCTTTTGAGTCCGATCGCGGTTTCCGAAAACAAACCGTCCACTGTACCGTCTTCGCCCAGTATCCCGGCCACCAACATGCCCAACGGTTTGCCGCGATAGTAGTCGATTGTGACACCGTTGGATTCACAGGGCCAGGGCGTTTGATTTTTCTGGGCGACCGTAAAACGGCCACGGCCGGCGACCCATACTTGGTCTCCTGGTTGCAGATGGATGTCCGTATTTTGCCAGCTTTGGTTCGCAGCGATCAGGAAGCGGTTGTCGCCGGACTCCGTTGCCGCATGCAAAACTCCGTTTTCGATATCGTACCCAAATTCGACTTCACCGATAAACAACTTCCAATCTCGATCGAGCTGCTTTCTAACTGGCGCGATGGCCTCAACGAACTGTTGATTGAATTGACTTGGATTGAGGTGTACGTATTTTTTCAATTTTGCATATTCTTTTTTCGCCAGTGGATGATTGGAGAAGAACTCACAAGCGGCCCAGCTCCAGGCGTAAGAACGAACATCGCGAAAGGCAAAACCGGAGATATTAAAGACGTCATCCAATAGCATTCCATTTTCTTTTTTGCATTCATCCTTGATCAACTTGATGCGGCCCCAATACTCGGCTTCACTGCGATCTTTCAAGCGATAGCCGATTTTCAATGTGGGATCGGACCAGCGGTTCAGACCCAGTAACTCGGCCATGCCTTCGCAGTACCAAGGTGCACCTACGCCTCCAAGAAACCATTGCATGAATGAATGCGTTCCTTCATGCAAGACCAAATGGCGGGTATAGTAATTGCCTGGTTGGAAGTAGACCCACATTTCGTGACCGCGTTGAAAACCGGCGGGAAAACTTGGCAAATCGGCCGGCATCAAACCGGCGTTTCGAAAACGTGTTTCTTCGCCGATGATGCAGGCTCTTAAGTGCCAATCTTCCGCTCGTGTTGGATCGATATCGAAATACGCGCACCATTGGGGTAGGGCGGCGTCGAAAACTCGAACCAATGCTTCGACATCCGCTCGGTCGCGAACATCGGTGTACAGCGTGAGGTGGTTTCCACGTTGCTTCAAAATAGAATTGGCAGACACGCGCGACTCATTGATGATCAATGGGCTCGGCATTTGCTGATTGATGGCTCGCATCCGTTGCACCCGATCGGCATTTTGCGCGGCGCTTGGTGATGCAGCGACGAAGGCCAATATTGAAACGATCAAACGTGCGAAAACCCAAGACAACTCGTTTTTTTGGTTCCGCAGTTCGGAACATATAGTTGTCCAGGAGCGTTTTTTCGATTTTTGCGGCATAATCAATGAATCACGGTCGTTTCACACTAGCCCTCCAAAGATTTATACTCGTTTGTCGAATGAAACCCAATACAAACACTGTTATTGCCGAGGAGATCCATTGAAATCGCGTATTGCCAGTATCGCGTTCGGTTGTAGCTGTTCATTTACTTGGCTGACACTTGGGGGGTGTATCGGAACGACGGAAGAAGAAGTCGTGGTTTATTGTGCCTTGGACAAGGAATTCAGTGCCGAAATATTGGACGAGTTTGAGGTGGAGTCGGGGGTGAACGTCCTGCCAAAATTTGACCAAGAGTCCAGCAAGACGGTTGGTCTTGCCAATGAGATCATTCAGCAAGCATCCAACCAACGTTGCGATCTATTTTGGAACAATGAGATTTTGCATACGCTTAGACTGAAGAACGAAGGCCTGTTGCTTCCGTTTTCGGTTGCGGCGAGCAAAAAATTTCCTTCTCAATTTGTTTCGGCCGATTCCGACTGGATCGGGTTTGCGGCTCGAGCTCGAGTCTTGCTTGTTAACAAGGAATTGTTGCCTGAGCAAACGCAATGGCCCGATTCTGTCAACGACTTATTGGATCCTTATTGGAAAAACAAATGCTCGATGGCGAAACCGTTGTTTGGAACGACTGCGACCCATGCGGCTGTGCTGTATGACAAGCTGGGGCGAGAGGATGCAGAATCGTTTTTCAAAAAGTTAGCAGATAATGTCGTCGTCGAAAGTGGCAACAAGCAAGTGGCGCGCCAAGTGTCCCGGGGGCGCTACGCATTCGGAATTACCGATACGGACGACGCGATTATTGAAGTCGAACAGGGCAACCCGGTGGCGATTGTTTTTCCAGATCAAGGGGAAAACGGCCACGGGACGTTGTTCATTCCCAATACACTGGCCATCACCAAAGGTCCGAACCAGCAGAATGCGATAAAGTTGGCTGAGTTTCTACTAACCAAAAAAGTCGAAGAAAAACTGGCCCAAGGCGCTAGCGCTCAGATTCC
This sequence comes from Mariniblastus sp., assembly GCA_965263475.1. Taxonomy (GTDB): domain Bacteria; phylum Planctomycetota; class Planctomycetia; order Pirellulales; family Pirellulaceae; genus Mariniblastus. Next base: position 2,102,300 of record OZ253677.1, on the reverse strand, counting down.
ACTGCACAACGATTCGAAGTACAAATCACGGGTTGCTCCTTCCGATTTGAAGGTGATGGAGGTTGACTATCAATCCGCCGCCGACGTTTGGGACGAAGTCAAAGTCCGACTGCGTGATATTTTTTCGTTATAGGGATCTCGAAGTTGCCCTTTTTATTCATCCTGCTGTTCTTGGTTTTGATCATTGGTGGAGCGATTTGGTCGATGATCGCTGCCAACAAGCGTCGTGATGCGCTGCGACAGTTTGCGGTTGAAAACAACTTGATGTTTTATCCGGATCGAGATTATTCTTTTGACGAACGCTACGCGTTTTTGAATAAGCTCTGCCAAGGTCACAGTCGATACGCCTACAATATTATTCAGGGCGTTTACCGACAGTATCCGGTCATTTTATTCGATTACCACTACGCGACGACGTCGACGGATTCGAAGGGCCGCCGCAAAACGAACCACCACTATTTTTCATTTTTTATTTTGAATGTCGACAACAATTTCCCCGAACTGATTTTGGCGCGTGAAGGTTGGTTTTCGAAAATCGCCCAGTGGTTTGGTTACGACGACATCGATTTTGAGTCCGCGGAGTTTTCGCGGAAATTTATCGTTCGCTCGTCAGACAAAAAATTCGCGTACGACGTTTTTCATGCTCGAATGATCGAATATATGCTAGAGAATGAAGACCTCAGTATCGAGATCGAACGCAATTGTGTGACATTGTTTTTTCCTCATTGCTTGCCACCTGAGCATGTCGAATATAATTTGGGTCGGTTGGTTGAGATCCGAGAGATGTTTCCTGGCTATTTGATGGGTCGTTAAGTTGATTCCTATTTTGATTTTGATTGCGGCCGTCTTTTTGTTGCCGGCTTTGTTCGTGCTGGTGCAATACAACCAACTGGTGGGGTTGCGGAACCATATCGATAACGCCTGGAGCAACATCGATACAGAGTTGAAACGAAGATACGAACTGATTCCCAACTTGGTCGCGACGGTCAAAGGTTATGCGGCTCACGAGAAAGAGGTGTTAGGAAATGTGACAAAACTGCGACAACAGTGCATTGGCAACACCGGGCCGATCAACAGCCAAGCGATGGACGAAAGTTTATTGGTCGCCGCGTTGCAGCGGATGTTTGTCGTGGTAGAAAATTATCCTCAACTAAAATCAGATGAGAATTACTTGCTATTGCAGAAAGAGCTGGTGAATACGGAAGATCGGATACAGGCGGCTCGACGTTTTTTTAATGGCAATGTTCGTGATTATCGAGACAAACTGTACCAGTTTCCGACGAACATGATTGCCGGAATGTTTGGGTTTCGGGATCACTCGTTTTTCGAAGTCAAGCCCAGTGTTCGCGAAGTGCCGGACGTCGAATTTTAAATTCGTGGCTGCTAGTTCGATGGCAATTCGATCATTCGATTGACGACCGGCAACCTTGACTAATTGCGGGCGGCTTGCCGTTCACGTTCAATTCCGTCGCAGTTTGACTATTAAAAAATGCGGCTTGAGGCCTTCGGCTCAATTGAATCAAGGCCAACTAGGATTTCGTGGCAACGATTACGACTTCGGCCAAACTGAAATAGGCGGTGTTTTCATCTTTACGCGGTTGAAGTAATTCAATTAACTGCTGGGGAACATTTTCAAGCATCCCTAGCAAAACCGTCTTGTCCTTCGCGGAGACGTGTTGCCGGTCAGCCCACTTGTGAAATTCAAATTCTTTGCTCAAACAATGATACGCGTCGACATCAAGTCCCGACTCTTCAAACAGTGTTTGTAGAGACGCGATGGATCGAACCATGTGATGCGATGGGTCTCTCAAGCGTTCGAATTGATTGTAAAACTGTGCTGCCGGAGATGAGTCGACGGTATAGTTATCGGTAAAGCCGATTTTTCCGCCAGGCTTGAGAACGCGGGCAATTTCATTGAGTGCTTGTTGTTGTTTTGTGAAATGATGGAATGCCAGTCGACACGTAACCAAATCGAAAACGTTGGCATCAAATGGTAAAGATTCGGCGTCCGCGATTTGGGTCGATAAATTTGTGATGCCGCGTTCGAGCGCAAGTTCACTAGTTGTCGACAGCATCTCATGTGTAATGTCGGTGGCAACGACTTGCTTTACCAAGGGGGCAAATGCAATGCCGGTGTGACCCGCACCGGTAGCGACATCCAGTATTTTCCAGTTGGGCTGAGTCGGTATCGTTTCAACCAATAGGCTCAAACTTTCGCCCGCCGCGTGAACGTCACTGGTAGCATAAGCGGACGCGGATCGGCCGAACTGATGTTGGACAACGGATTTGTGAGAAGACTTTGACATGAGATGTTCCTAACCGCGATACTATCCGAATATCTTAAGTTCAATTTTATCACAAACGGCGTTTCAAACATCGACGACTCATTTACTCCGGCTCGCGATTACTTATGACAAAAGGTTCATTTTATTTGGAGTTGGATCACCGCCAAAGGATTCATGTGATCGGGACCAGTGGTTCCGGGAAAACGACGCTTGCCAAGCAGATTGCGCGTCGTAGGCAGGTGCCGCACATCGAATTGGATGCGATTCATTGGTTACCCGGTTGGCAAGAAGAAGACGATGAACGGTATCGCGAAAAATTGAAAACGGCGATTGCACAGCCAAGTTGGGTTCTGGACGGCAACTATTTTTCGAAATCGGTGGATATTCAGTGGAACAAAGTTGGCGGGGCAACGGCAGTGGTTTGGTGTGATTACTCGTTCATAAGAACGTGTTCACGGGCGATTAATCGGGCGTGGACGCGTGCCTGGACCCAACAGGAAATTTGGCCGGGAACCGGTAACCGAGAGTCGTTCCGAAAATCATTCTTTTCTCTCGATTCGGTGGTGGCTTGGACTATTTATTCGTTTCGAGAGAACCGAAAACGGTATTCCGAGATCATTCAACAGGGCCGTTATCCGCACATTCGATTTGTGCGGCTGCGAAACCCCAGAGACTGCGAAGCGTTTTTGGCACAGTTTTGATTTTGTCGATAGCGACCGACTTGACCATTTTGATTATTCAAATTTTGGCGTCGCTGCGGGCCGTCAACTCATCAATCATTTCTTGCAACTGAATCGAAGCGAACGGTTTGGCCAAAAATTTAACACGTCCTGGATTATTGTGGATTAGTCTGAGGTCCTGCTGTTGGTGACCGGAAATCAATATCGCTTTGATATTGGCGTTATTGGTTATTGCTTTTTCGATCAATTGTGCACCATTGATACCAGGCAGAATCAGGTCAGATACGATCAGATCAAAGGGAACATCGTCTTTGAGTAGAACAGAGGCTTGTTCGGCGTTGGGCACGAGCATGACATAAGCACCAGAGAATTTCAAAGTATTGGCAATTGCTTTGCCCACCAATTCGCGATCTTCAACCAAGAGGATATTTAAAGCTTCAGGAGTGCCGTCGGCCGATCTTTGGTTCTGGCTGGTGGATATATTTTTCCCGTTGAAAAACGTTGGCAAATAGATGGAAACGGTTGTTCCCAAACCAGGTTCGCTCGTGATGTCCATCACTCCGTTGGCTTGCCGTACGATTCCATGCGCCATTGCTAAACCTAGACCGGTTCCCTTGCCTCTGGGTTTGGTTGTGTAAAATGGCTCGATCGCTCGTTTCATGACTTCTCGATCCATTCCAACGCCACTGTCGATGATGTGCAAAGCGGCATACGTTTCGACCGGGTTGTCGCCGATCAGGTGATCCGGCAATACATCGACGACCGCCGATTCGAAGCGAAGCGTGCCGCCTTGCGGCATCGCGTGAACGCTATTGTTGACTAAATTGATCAGCAGCTGTTGCAATTGCGCAGGATCAACACAGACCATTGCCTGGTGCGCTTTGAGGCCCCAAGAGCACTTGATTCTAGATTTTGCCAGGCGTTCAATCAGCGGTTTGGATGCGATTAAGAAGTCGGTTAACGAGATCTTCTTTTCGCGGAAATCCTGCTTTCTCGCGAACGTCAATAATCCAGATGTCAAATCTTGCGTCTGCTCAAGCGCTTGAGCAATATTATGTCGGATGTTGGATTCGGCTATCTGTTCGGCGTAGATCCCGATGACGGTGAGTAGATTGTTAAAATCATGCGCCAATCCACTGCAGACGACGCCCAAACTCTCAAGCCGGGCCATGTCATAAAACTGCTCACGGCTTCGAACTTGATCCTCGATTTCACGCATGCCGTGAACCCAATGAATGTGGTTCTTCGCACTAATGAAACTCCCTCCGGAGATCCGTACCCAACGAGGCTTATTGGTTTTGTCGGTAACGCGTACTTCGGTATCATATTGAAAACGCTGGCCTTCATGTTTGACTGAACGAATAAACTTTGAGCGATCGCGAAGGTCGATGAATTCAAGCTGATGTCGCCCCACGACGTCGTTTGATTGAAAGCCAAAGTCGGAGATCAACCGACCGGATGCAAACGTGACGACTCCGTTAGAATCTGATTCGATAATGGCGTCATATCCATTGTCGCAAATCGTCTCATACCTTTTCTGCTGGTCTTGTTCACGTTCGGACGGATTGCTGAACAGCTGCTCGTTCCAAATTAGCGCGACGGTTATGGTGAATATGATCGTGGTCGCGGTAAGGGTTTGTTTCAGGATCAGTATCGGTTCGATGCTGGAATCCCAGTAAGGAGGGACCCAGAATTCGCTCCAGATTGCGATGGCTATGAAAAGCGACAAGAGGCAATATGCTGTCAAAGTCGCGCCGGCCAGTCTCGCGTTCAGGAACAACGCTGCCGCAATTGGGATTGCGAATCCCAATGACACAAACTTCGGGTCACCGTACAAGACCAAGAATGTTTGTACGGTAATGAAGGTGGTCACAATGGAAGCCACAGCGGATCGCACGACCTGACGCGTTCGGAGCAAATAGATCAACGTTGTCCAAAGCAATAGCGTGCAAATCCCAAGTATCGCTGACTGAGGAAAGGAATCTCGATGAATCCAAATATTCGCCAAGCCAACGAATCCGCCAACCACCAAGACCAACGCCAAGCAGCGGATACGAAAATCAACGGTGGGGTTGAAATCGTTCATCGATAAAGCCTGGCCCATTGGTTGCCAACGGGGGAGTACGCGTCCCTAATCGGCAGACGGCGAAAATGAAAAGATTGATGCGTAACGTTGCGGTCGAATTCGCACGACCGGAAGCGTATTGTCATTGGTAACCGCGCGGACGCAATATGCCGTTTCGGTTTTGTGGCGCAAAGGGGGGGATTTGTGGCTGAGCGCAGCGATTAGGCCTAAGCGACGGGAATCAGGCGGAAAGGCCGACCAATTCTGAGCCGCTCGTTTCCGTGATAACGGTCCCAATGAGCGTGTGTGCCGTGACGTCATAAATACCGATCGGGATAGTGTTTCCGACAAGACGTTCGGTACCTTCAAACACGACAATACGGTCGCAGTGTGTACGTCCCGTCAATTGCATCGGGGTACCCGCCGCAATCGATTCGATATTAACTTTCTTACTCGGTCCCTCGACTAGAACGTCGACGGTGCTTCCCAAGAATTGTTGATTGTCTTCTTCGCTGATTTCGTTTTGAATCCCCAGCAGATGACGGTTGCGTTCGCGTTTAACTTCAAACGGGATATCGTCGGGAAGTTGATCGGAGGCTTTCGTGCCTGGTCGTTCGCTGTATTTAAAAATAAAGCTGTTTTTGAATCGACATTCTTTTACAAGGTCGACTGTCAACTGATACTCTTGGTCCGTCTCACCACAGAATCCGACAATAAAATCGCTGGAGATGGCCGCCTTGTCTCCAAGTGTCTGATCGATTCTTTGCATCATTTCGCGATAATCTTCGACGGTGTAGCCGCGTTTCATCCGTTTTAGAACATCGTTGGATCCGCTTTGCGCGGGGACATGAAGATAGGGTGAGACTTTCTCCAAGTCACCAATGGTCTCGAGTAAATCGTACGTCATATCTTTGGGGTAGTTCGTTACAAACTTGATTCGTTCGATGCCGCTGATCGGGTGAAGAAGTCGCAACAGATCGGCGAGACGTGTCGAACCAGAATCGTCTTTAAATTGATAACTGTTAACCGTTTGCCCCAACAATGTGATTTCTTTGCAGCCTTGGTCGGCGAGTATTTTTGCTTCTTCAACGATTTGCGACGGAGGTCGGCCTTGTTCAGGGCCTCGGGTCATCGGCACGATGCAATAGGTGCAAAACTTGTCGCATCCAATTTGGATGCGCAGGAATGCCTGGAAGGGCGTTGGACGCATCGTTGGATCGCGCAGTGGATCAAACGTCTCGTGGCTGCGTTTAATATCGCGAACGGCTCCGTCAGTGCGCCCCATACTGAGGGCTGTGTGTTGGCCCCCCTGAGAACGCACTTTGTCGAGTAACTCGGGGATTTGTTGCAACTGACCGGGACCGACGACGATGTCGACAAATGGCGCTTTATCAAAGATCAATCGCTGGTCTTTCTGCGCCATACATCCCATGACGCCGATGATTTTATGTGGGTGTTTTTTCTTTTCGTTCTTGAGTCTTCCCAAAGCGCTATATGTCTTGTTTTCGGCCTGTTCCCGGACGCTGCAGGTGTTGAAGAGAATTGTGTCCGCATCGGCGACTCCCTGAGCCAATTCGTAGCCCTGTTGACGTAAGCTGGCGACCACCATTTCGCTGTCGAGCATATTCATTTGGCAGCCGACGGTTTCGATATACAGGCGGTGAGGTTGATTCATTTTGGTTATTATCGGTTGTAGTTTTAGAATCAAGAGAAATTTGGCCGGGAATGGGACTTGGATCAACTCAGGCAAGCTCGCAGGCCTAAATTGAATCAAGACTCGTGAATCAAGACTCAGAGCGATTATTCCGCGGTAGCGACACTTTAAATGGCTTGGTTGCCAGAACCCATTTTCGGCGAATTCACAGTTTATCACCGAACGCGCAAAAATTTTAGGCAGAATTTTTGGGCTGTGGCGAATCGAGAACCGGTCAACCCGGACTGGTATCGAAATCAACCTGCTGTTTTGTCAGTTTGTGCGGTATAATTCAAGAACCTTGATTTTTCTGATCTCCGAGGCTTTTCCATGAAACGGCTTTTTTTAAATTGTGCGCTGCTGTGTTTCTGTGTTGGTGTTGGTTTTTCGACGTTAGCAGTTGGCTCCAACGACGTCGAAAGTGAAACACAAGAGCAAGATGAAAACAAGACGCGAATCACGGAAGTTGGATCCATGGAAATGCAGTTGACCGATGAGTCGGGGGCTCGGCGTTTAAATGAAGAACCATCGGAAACGAAGCGCGCAGACACGCGTCGCCTGTCCAAAAATGGGGCACAGATATTTGAGGATATCGAAGGTCGGCGGCGGATCGAGATTTGGGATGACGAGAAAAAAGGCATCAAAGTCACGGTGACGATGAAGTATTCGAACGATGAACTTAATAAGTTGGTTCATAGATATCCTGAGTTAGGCGACTATATACAGATGTTTCCTAAAACCGTTTCAGGAAATCAGATCAGCATGGATCTTTCGGTGACCTCAACCCACGAAGCGAAAAATCTCGAAGAACTCAAGAGGACTCAACCCAAGGCCTATAATTTGTACCGGCGGTACTACAAAAAACGATCAAAATCGCCAACCAAGAAAAGGTTGAATCGTTAAACCGCGGCCAGCCAATGGATAACCGCTAGATCGCGCTCCCGTCGATCGAACTGGACTTGCTAGTTCATTGTCTGTCCGACTTGTAATGCGTTTCCACGTAGAAAATCGGCGATCGCCATCGGCTTTTTTCCTGCCGGTTGAATTTTTTCGATGGCTAGAGCGTTCTCGCCAGTTTGCACAGCGAGGAGTTTTTTGTCGGCCGCGACGATCACCCCCGGAGGCGCGTCCGTTTCGATTTGCATGATGCTGGCTTGATGAACGATCAAGCGAATAGGTTGTTTGCCGTGATTCCATTCGCAATAGCTTGTCGGCCAGGGCGTAAAGGCGCGAATTTGATTGACGATTTGTCGTGCAGAACGCTGGAAATCAATGCGCCCATCTGATTTCCGAATTCTAGGGGCAGGCGTTGCCCGTTCAGGGTCTTGGGTCGAACCGATGGTAGAAGCGCCATCCCAATTCTCCAGCATCTCGATGGCTTGATTGACGGTACGGACTCCCAGTTGGCTGAGGCTTTCTTCGACTTGTTCCGCATTTTCATTGCCAACCAACGGCAATACGGCCCGAGTCAAACAGGGACCCGCATCCAGTTTGGGTGTCATGTGAATTACCGTGACGCCAGTTTCGGTTTCACCATTGTAGATCGCCCATTGGACAGGGGCCGCTCCACGATACTTGGGCAGTAGGGAACCGTGAAGATTGATGCCTCCTAGGCGGGCTGAGGCTAAGCATTTTCGCGAAAGAATCTGCCCGTAATCACAAACAAAAAACAGATCGGCATTCATTTCCGTAAGCGTGTCCACGAATTCAGCTCGATTGCAACTATTGGGGTCGCGGATCTCGAGGCCAATTTTTTCCGCATATTCCCGAACTGGATTCGCTGCCGTTTTTCGCCGCTTGCCGGCATCTTCGATCGGGCGGGTTACAACACTCACAACGGTGTGTCGGGAATTGTGCAACGAATGGAGTGTGGGAACGCAAAAAGGGCCGGTGCCAAAAACAACGATGTTCATTCGAGTAGTGGTTCAATCCTGCAATTGGTTTAGCAATATTGTTTTTCAATCTCGGCCAAGCGAGTTTTTATCTCGTCCTCTGGCGGAATGTTGGCGGCAGATTCATATTCCAACACAAATTCACTTAAATCAGGTTCAATGGTTTTCTTTTCGGAATCGACAAGGCGATCGATAAATAGGATCCCATTTAAATGGTCGTATTCATGTTGGATCGCACGTGCTAGCAAGCCAGTAGCGGTCATATCGATTTCGTTGCCACTGAGATCGTAAGCGGAGACATGCACTTTGCCCGGTCGGCTGACTTGGCCATTAATCCCTGGAATGCTGAGGCAGCCTTCTTCCGCCGATTCGGTTCCCTTAGGCTGAGACACGACCGGGTTAATAAAGACGAGTTCTTCACCAGAATCTCGCTCACCGGACGTGTTTATGACAAAGAGTTGCAAAGGCAGGTCGACTTGGTTGGCCGCCAGTCCGATGCCGCGGGCTTGGTACATCAAATCGAACATCTGCGCGACAATTTCTTTGAGTCGGGCATCAACTCTTTTGATTGGTTTGGATTTGTGCCGCAATGTTGGATGCGGATAAAAGATGATTTCCAAATCAAACTCGCTTTCAAACTAGCAAATTATAAAACGGACTTATTAGAAACACCGGGAACGTCTTTGATTCCTAATGAAAGTCATATCGAAAAAAAGTTTTTTTGAACAGTGAATTAAAAGTTGTGGAAGGGGGCTTGACGAAGTTGATCAAAATAAAGGCACAAAGTTAGTAAATAAATTTAAAGGGTTTTGAATTCAAAGCTTCTTAACATTAATGTCAAGCTCGAATTTTGTATATTTTGAATTGGCAAAAGTTGTCAAAAAATTGCGGCGAGTTTGGTTGACATTCGAAGCGCCGTTGGCAAAATCTATCGCCATTGAAATTTGTTCAAAACTTCACTGCTGATTGACTTTAAGTTCGATTGGTGGATTAAATAAAACTTCAATTGGAACGTCGCATTTCACTCCAGAGCGAGGAGTTAAATGTTGCATTGAAGTGGTGAGCAGCTTTCAGTTTTTCGTGGCGCCCACCGATACAACCACCATGATTTTGCAACATAGTAAGCCGCGATCAACTCACCTGAATATTGGGTGGCGGCGAGTGAGGGAAGCGACTGTCGGCGACAATAGTTCGCGGAACGGAGAATCCACACCCTTTAAATTCGCGTCCGGTGTGGTTCGATATGGAGGTCTCTAGCAACATTTTTGGCGAGCTCTGGATAGCACTGCCAATTTAAAAAAGTTGCAAACCACAATTTGATCAGGAAGGTCATACGGATGCCAGATAAACCAAATCGTCATTTGATAGATTTGGTGAAAAGCAGCGACATGGTTAGGAAGCCTGTCGCTGCTTTTTTTTTCGGATGATGTTTGGGGAGGAAAAAGGAGATCGGTTTGCAACGCCACGACTGCCTCATCGCGTTTGGTTCCAACCTGGGTCAATCGGATCGGATTCTAGCTGAAGTTGTCCGACGACTCGACGGTCACCAAGAGGTTTCAAGTATCGTGGTTAGCCGTTGCCACACGACACCTGCGGTGGGCGGGCCGATTGGGCAGAATCAATATACGAATGCCTGTTTGAGGTTTGGTTGGGGGCAACCGCCTGAGGAGTTGATGAGTTTTTTGCTCAAAATTGAATTGGATTTGGGGCGGGAACGAGCGGTCCGATGGGCGAGTCGAAATGTGGATCTCGATCTGTTGTTGTTTGGCGAACACGTGATCGACCGAGGATCAGATGGTCTGATTTTGCCCCATCCCCGAATGAGTTTTCGCCGGTTCGTATTGGAGCCAGCGGTGGAGATTGCTGCCGAAATGGTCCATCCTGAATCCGGCCTTACGATTTCAGATTTGATTAACCATTTGGATAGAACCCCCGATCATATTGGTTGGGCTTCGTCATCGGAGTTGGACGTTTGTACGCTTACGAGGATATTTAGGCGATTGTGCGCAGCCAAAGGGTTTCGTTTTAGCCACTTTGTTCAGATGGTCGTGGCACACGCGAGCACACGACGAATGAAGTTCATGGCGTATATTGAGAATGATCAACCGGCGTTGATACAAGCGACGCGCAAGTTTCCGGGACCGTTGTTGGTGTTACCGAGTTTACAGTCTGGAGAATTTGAGGCCGAGCTTGGGGCGGCGCTGGACGCAACTCGAAAGTTTTGAGCGACACATACGCCGGCATGGAAAATTAAAGTCGATGTGGCTAAACGTTGGCTTGCCCTGTGGTTGCTGTTTTTTGTCGCGAATTTTTGCGTACAATCTATTGAGAAACAGTTTTTTGCCACTTCAGAGATGGCGTTGTCAAAATGGCATTCCCAGGATTTCAAATGAAAATCCTTTTTTGTAGCAGTGAGGTCGTACCATTTGCAAAAACGGGGGGCTTGGCGGATGTGGTTGGAGCCTTGCCCAAAAAACTGCGCGAGTTGGGGCACGAGGTGGTCGTATTCATGCCGGCGTATGCAGCAGTCCATCATGTTGAGCAGCCGATTACGACAACCGGCATTGAATTCAACATTCCGTTAGGTGCCGAGTTGGTTTCTGGCCGGTTGTTGCGCGGTCAGCTACCTGATAGCGATGCTGTTATCTTTTTTGTTGAAAACTCCGATTACTTTGATCGACGCCAGCTCTATGGTGAAAACGGACAGGACTACGCAGACAACTGCGAGCGATTTGTGTTTTTTTGTCGGGCCGTTTTGGAATCCATTCGACTGCTCGATTGGTGCCCGGATTTGATCCATGCCAACGATTGGCAAACGGGCTTGATTCCAGCGCTGTTAAAAACGGAAGTGGAGGCGACGCCTTTTTACGAAAATATTGCGTCGTTGTTGACGATCCATAATCTCGCCTATCAGGGTAGTTTTTGGCATTGGGATATGCTGCTGACGGGAATCGATTGGAAGCATTTCAATTGGAAAGAAATGGAGTGTTTTGGCAGACTGAATTTGTTGAAAACCGGTATCGTGTTCGCCGACGCGATTAATACGGTCAGTCCGACCTATGCTCTGGAAATCCAAACTGCTGAGCATGGTTGCGGGTTGGACGGAGTGTTGAGGCATCGCAGCAATGTTCTGTCCGGTATTCTCAATGGAATCGATGATGAGGAGTGGGACCCGGCTAAAGATTCAATGATCGTTGTCAACTATGATGCCAATAGCTGGCAAAGCGGCAAGTTGGCATGCAAGACTGCGTTGCAGCGAGAGCGTGGCTTGAAAGTCGATCCAGCGGCACCGATGATCGGGATTGTGGGCCGTCTTGCGTCACAAAAAGGTTGGTCGCTAATCGTTGAAGTGATGGAAAAATGGTTGGCCAAAACTGAGGTTCAATGGGTGGTGTTGGGTACTGGACAGCCGGAGTACCACACAAGTCTGTCGAATTTGGCGAGACAATACCCGGATAAGCTTGGCTTGGAGCTCGGGTTTTCCAATCGTTTGGCTCATCAAATCGAGTCAGCTGCGGATTTGTTCTTGATGCCCAGCCAGTATGAACCGTGTGGTCTGAATCAGATGTATAGTTTGACCTATGGGACGGTTCCGGTGGTCCGTGCCACGGGTGGATTGGCGGATACGGTAGTCGACGCGACCGAAGAAGCGATACAAAATCGAACGGCCAATGGTTTTTGTTTCGAAAATTTTGTCGCCGAAGAGTTGGATGTTGCATTGACTCGCGCGGTTGGAATGTACTTAGGTTATCCGGAAATCTGGCAGCAAATTGTATTGACGGGCATGAAACAAGATTGGTCATGGGCAACGAGTGCAAAGCAGTACGCCCGGTTGTATGAACAGACCATTGCGCGAAAATGTGCTGCGGAGCGAACGTTGCGATGAGTAGGTTGTGGGTCGGGAGTGTTGATTGGCTGATTTGAGATTTGATCCGATTGCTGGGATCTGGGTGGCCATCGCGCGGAACCGTCGAGAGCGGCCGATGGAGTACATTCCGATCGAGCGCGTGCATCAGCAGATTAATTGCCCGTTTTGTTGGGGCAATGAAGAGGAGACGCCAGCGCCTGTTCTGGCTTACAAACCGGATGGAACCAAGTTGACGTCCACGGACGACCCCTCCGGGTGGATAACTCGAGTCATTCCCAACAAATACCCTTCGCTGATTCAAACAGTGAATAAAATGGATGGCGGACCCTATGACTGTCTGTTCGGTGATGGCGTTCAGGAATTAGTCATCCCAACGCCGAGGCATGTTTCCAGTATCAGTGAATTGACGGATAAAGAATTGCGGATGTGTTGGACGGCTTGTCAGGATCGTTTGCAAGCCTTGCGTTCCGTTGCGGAACTTCAACACGTGATGCTGTTTATGAATGCGAGATCAGCGGCGGGCGCGTCGATGGAGCACATTCACTTTCAGATTATGGGTTCGCCCCTATTAAGCCCTTTCTTGGTGTCTCGACACGAGCGGAATGAAAGAAACAAAGTTGAGACGGGCCGCAGTTTGGTTTCCTCGTTGTTGAAATGGGAGTTGGACCAAGGCGTTCGCATTCTCCAAGAGACCGAGCATTTCGTGATGCTGTGTCCCTTTGCGAGTCGATTTTCGTTTCAAGTTTGGATTGTACCCCGGGACCCGATGTTGACCTTTGATCGAAAGCAGGTCGATTTTAACAGCGAGTTGAGCGGTCTATGCAAGCAATATATTCAGCGGCTGGAGCAGTTGATTGAAGATACGGCTTACAATTTGTTGTTAAATCTTGCGCCCAATAAGTACAAGGAAAACGAGCATTGGTTTATCGAGATATTTCCTCGATTGAATCGGATGGCGGGCTATGAAATTGGGACTGATATTTGGGTAAACCCGGTGCCGCCAGAAACCGCCGCCAAACGACTGTCCGCCTAGTATTGTTGTTGGGCTAGTCAAAAGATATCGGTTGGTCAATCCTTAGCTGCCGGTGCGGTTAGGTCGAGTTGTTCGATTTTTGTTTTTGGATCGTTTGAAATCTCTGTCTATCCGGCATTTTCAAATTGGTTAAAACATTGGTGATTGATTTTGCCGAATATTACCAACAAGGCAGATTTGCCAATAAGGTGATTTAACTGACTTTGCCGGTTGCGTAAAATCACAGACGCTGATTTGAAATGTCGTAGTTTAAGTCTTAAGTGGTTTTCGCCCATGCACCATCCTCTAGTTCGACTTTGTCTGGTATTGCACAACCATCAACCGGTTGGGAATTTTGAAGGTGTTTTCGAAGCGGCTTACCAGGACAGCTATCTGCCGTTTCTGGATGTATTTGAACCATTTACGGACTTAAAGATTTCACTGCACACCAGTGGTCCTTTGGCGACTTGGTTGCTTGATCGGCATCCGGACTATGTGGCGCGGATCGTCGAGTTGGTTTCTCAAGGACGGATTGAAATCGTCGGTGGAGCGTTTTACGAACCGATCTTGGCCATGATTCCATCCCGCGACCGCCGCGGACAAATCAGAAGTTTTTCGAATTGGCTCCAAGAGAATTTTCACGGCAACGTTGCGGGCATGTGGATGCCCGAACGCGTTTGGGAATCGGAGTTCACGTCGGACTTAGCGGAATCGGGAATCGCCTATACGGTTTTGGACGATTTTCATTTTCGTCGAGCAGGCGTTAATCAAAGCGACTTGACCGGCTATTTTGTTGTCGAGAACGAAGGGCAGTTGATTCGTGTGTTCCCGGGTAGCGAAAAACTGAGATATTTGATCCCGTTTCAAGATCCCAACGAAACGATTCAATATTGTCGTCAATTCGGTGAAGCGAATCCGGGCAGTGTTTTGGTGTTTGGAGATGACGGTGAGAAATTTGGGACGTGGCCAGATACCAAGGAGCATGTTTACGAAAGAGGCTGGTTGAAACAGTTTTTTGAGGCGTTGAGCCAAAACAAGGAGTGGCTGTCAACAACGACGTTGGCAGATGCGGTGCAGAACACGATATCGCGCGGTAAGATTTTTCTTCCGGATGCAAGTTATCGCGAGATGACCGAGTGGGCGATGCCAGTCGGCCAGCAATTGGAGTTTGGTGAAATTGCCCATAACTATGTGTCGAAAGATCAATGGCAACAGCTACAAAAGTACCTGGCCGGCGGTTATTGGAGAAATTTCAAAACTAAGTACCCCGAATCCAATGAAATGTACTCGCGGATGATGTACATCAGTCGATTGTTGACCACGGCGGAAGACAATGGCGTCGACAACATGGTTGTCGAGAAGGCACGCGATTATCTTTATCAAGGTCAATGCAATTGTAGCTATTGGCACGGTGCATTCGGCGGTATCTATCTTCCCCACCTTCGAAACGCGGTTTATCAGAATTTGATATTTGCCGAAAATTTACTCGAACGCGAAATGCGATCCGGGGAAAAATGGGTGGAATGTACCGTTGATGATTACGATTTCGATGGCAACAACGAAGTTCGGTTAGCTAACGACCAATTGGCAGCTTGGTTTTCTCCGACGCAGGGCGGCATTTTGTATGAATTGGACTTGCGGGAATTGGGGCACAACTTGCTGGCGACGATTCAACGTCGCCCGGAGGCGTACCATGAGAAAATCAAGCACGGTGAAAACAAGAATAACGATCAAGCGGCCAGCATCCACGACCGGGTGGTGTTCAAACAAGCAGGGCTCGACCGCCGTCTCAATTATGATCGGCACTTGCGCAAGTCGCTGATCGATCACTTTTGGAACCAGGATGTCTCGCTGGCAGCGATTGCGGATGGAACGGCGCAAGAACAAGGTGATTTCGTTGGTGGAATATATGGTGCGACGGTCAGGCGGAACCCGGATCGGATCCAGGTCGTATTGAAGCGGACGGCCCATGTGTTTGGTCAAGCGCTGACGATCTCCAAGGGCGTAACGTTGGCGGAGGGCAGTAGCAATTTGGAAATTGCCTATATGATCGAAGGGTTGCCAGATGGTTTTGAGTGCCGTTTTGGCGTCGAATTCAATTTTGCGGGAATGCCGGATGGTCAAGATGACCGGTTTTTCCGAAGTGATGCCAATGAGAATTTGGGGCAATTGGGAGCGATGTTGAATTTGCAATCGCAACATCGCATAGAACTAGTTGACGGTTGGTTGCAATTGAAGGCTGGTTTAGAATTTGAGAATGAGTGCTCTCTTTGGACTTACCCGGTTCAGACCGTCAGCCAATCGGAGTCTGGATTTGAATTGGTCCACCAATCCGTCGTCGTACAACCCCATTGGAACGTCAAAGGCGACCAAAATGGTCGTTGGGTCACAAAAATGGTCTTGTGTACGCAATCTGGAGATGGTGCCAGTGGAGACAAAGGAAATGCGATTGCGGTGGCCAAGGCTCATTAATATTTTTCGTGTTGAAAATGATTTTTGTGACGATTCCAAACTGGGGTGCCAACTCATTTTTGAATTCGTCTAGATTATAAAATCGAGTCTATCGGCATCGCATGTTTACTGCCCTTGTTAAAGATATTATTGCCGCCAACGAGGGTAGTGAACCCGAACGATTTCAGTTCGTTACTGAGCCAGAGCCGGACAATACCGTTTTGGAACAATTGTTCGCGATCGATTTGCGAGCGTTGGCGGCTTTGAGAATTTTGCTGGGCATCTTTTGTGTTGTTTTCGTATTCCAGCAATTCGCGTACGCAGAGCTCCTGTATACCGACAACGGCATTTTGAGCCGAGGTATGAATCGGCAGATGCTAGGTGACGGGTTTTGGTCGTTGATGTGGTTTAGCGGGACGTACAGTAACGCCAGGATTTTTTTGATTGCGACCGGAGTCTTGGCCGGGGCTTTCGCATTGGGCTACCAAACACGGGTGATGAATGTTGCACTATTGGTGATGTTGTGGAGTGTGCAGATTCGCAATCCATTGGTACTTACCGGGGGTGATGTCTTGCTGCGGATGTTGTTGTTTTGGCTAATGTTCTTACCTACAAATGTAGTTTGGTCGATTGATTCGTGGCAGGCGGAAGAAAAAAACAGTGATCACTGGAAGGTCGCCAACATCGCGACCATGGCTATTATGTTGCAGTTGGTCTACATGTACTTTTTCACCGGTCTCGCAAAATGCAACGCGTTCTGGCTCAATGGCGATGCCCTTCAGTACGCGTTGCAATTAGAGATGAGTGTTAAACCGTTGGGGCGATGGTTGATGGGTTACCCTTGGCTCACATCGCTAGCGACGTATGCAACGTTGATGGCTGAATTGCTAACGGTGTTCTTACTCTTTATCCCGCGGATCAGCCACCTCAACCGAGGCATGATGTTTGGTTTCTTTATTGCCCTGCATGTTGGAATCTGGCTGACGATGTCGATCGGACTATTTTCCATCACCGCAATCGTCTCGTGGTTGGTGTTTATTCCAAGCGATGTGTTCAATACGTTTTTTGGTCAGCCTGTTGGTTTTAGCGAGCAGAAGTTTCATCGCAGTCCGTTTGCGTTGAGTAACAAATTAACCAACGTCGCCGCTGGGTTTTTCTTGGTCTTGGTTACGTTGCAGAATTTTGCTGCGGCATTACCCTCTAACGTGCAAAACATGGGTTTAAATCTCTTGTCGCGTTACACCATGACGGTTCAACGTTTTCACATGTTTGCAACGCCGCCGGTTTTTAGTCCCTGGTTTGAATACAATGCCCAATTGGAGAGTGGTCAACGGGTCGATATTTTTTACCCCGAACGTGGCAATACAGTTGTCAAGCCAGAATCGGTCTATGCCTATATGCAAACTCAAAGCTGGCGACGTATTCATTGGAATTTGATCACGCATCCTGTGCATCCACCGGAAACCGAATTGGTTTATCGTGAGGCCCGTCAAAGGCTGTTAAGCAAAATCGTGGATCGGTGGGATTGGGCCAATGGAGAGGATCCCGTTTTTCGAGCGCAGTTGAATTGTCATTTGGATCCGATCGTTATTGGGCCCGGCGACCAACAGCCAAACTTTGCTCATCATACCGAGTACGACCTGACTTGGGCGGTTTACGAACAAGGGTCCGAGTAAAGTTTTTTTGTGGCGAACTCGGCAAGGCCAATTGAATGGCACGCCAGGTTAGATTTTACAACCGATGCTTCTGGAGCGACTATCGATTGAGCAAAATTGCTTCCAGCCAACAGCCAGTCTCGTTTCCAAGGTGCAAGCTGTGGGTTGCGGCCTGATAATCTTCTAGCCTTGCTTTGAAAATATTGTCGACGAACGTCTGCGGGTTTCGGTCAATCAATGGAAACCATGTACTTTGCACATGAACCATGATTCGATGCCCAGGACGAAACGTATGATAAACATCTTGCAGTGGAACTTTTACCGTAGTTACTTCTCCCGGTTGGAACGGGATGGGATGAGAGTGATTTTCACGAAACCGACCGCGCATGACTTCACTGCGAACCATTTGTTGGTAACCCGATAAATTCGCTCCGGTCGGACTGATATTGCGTTGCCCATAATCGTCGGGATAAACGTCAATCAATTTGACAATCCAATCTGCATCCGTCCCGGAGGTCGATACGTTTAGATTTGCCAGAATGTCTCCTGTGAATGTGATGGGTTCCGAGAGAGGAGGGGTTTGGAATACCATGACGTCCGGTCTTGAGGAAGCAAACCTTTGGTCATCCGTCATATACGGGCGTGGCGTGAAAGAGAACTTTATGTCTTTACGTGCCCGATAGGGGACAGGGTTTTTCGGATCGCTGATGAACTCCAATTTTGTATGGTCTGTGGTTGGCGATTCCTTGGAAATGGAATGGTCGTCACGCAGATGCAATTTCGTTTTTTTTGCGTTCTTGGGCGGCCACGCTGGAAACGCTTGCCATTGTTTAGAGCCGGTATCGTAGACCATGGCTTCGAATTTTGGTCGCGCACCTTGATCCTTTAGAAAATGCAAAAAGAAGGGCGCTTCAATTTCACGTTGGTAAAAATCGGAGAGGTTCTTGCCGAACGCGACATTGCCCACAGTCGCTTGCGGGGCATTTCTTGAGGCCCAGTCACCGTGACTCCACGGTCCCATGACCAAGGTGTTGAAAGTATCTGGGTTTTCTCGTTCTATATTTTGATAAATGTTCAACGGCCCATACAGGTCTTCGGCGTCAAACCAGCCACCAACCGTCATGACGTTGGTTTTGATATTCTTGAGATGCGGCAAAATGCTTCGCTGTTGCCAAAATTTGTCATAGTTGGGATGTTCGACGAGTTGCTGCCAAAAGAAATTGTCGTTGCCGTAATAGCCAGCCGCATCCGCGACAGGAACCATATTTAGATAAAAGTCCCAGGCATCGACGCTTCGATTGGGGCGGACGGAACGATACCACAGGCTGCCTGTCGGACCGTGGTGTTGATACCCGAAGGTAGCGGTCGCCAAAAAGTAGCTCAACAGGTAGGCACCCTGGTGATGAAAATCATCAAAGTAAAAATCGGAAATGGGGGCTTGGGGAGAAGCTGCGATTAACGCTGGGTGATGTTCTGGTAGGGCGGCGGCTGTATAAAAGCCAGGATAGGAAATGCCCCACATGCCGACTCGGCCATTGTGGTTTTTGATGTTTTTCAACAACCACTCGATCGTGTCGTAGGTGTCTGAGCTTTCGTCAATATTGGCGTCACCGGCGACATGTGGTCGCATGTTGTCGTATTGGCCTTCGGACATCCATCGTCCACGAACATCTTGCAAAACAAAAATAAATCCGGAGTCCTCCAAGTATTTCGAGGGACCGATGCGACCAGGGTACCGTTCTGCACCATAGGGTTGGTTGCTGTAAGGAGTCCGTTTGACCATGATCGGGTATTTTTGCGACTGGTCGCGTGGGGCGTAGATCGTGGTGTGCAACCGCTTGCCGTCTCGCATAGGAATCCGAATTTCCGATTTGGAATAGCGTTGCCCCAAGCTTTGGGAGAAAACTTGATTGGGTGGGATGCACCAAAAAGAAAAACAAGAAAGAACCAACCCGGATGCGATAACGGAGTATTTTGCCATTGGACTCTGCAAGATTGAGACTGATCGGACGACGACAGTATATCGCAAAGGCATTAAATCGGATGTGCCCTACGCTACGGAATATAATCTAGGCGGAATGCTGCTGAGCGGTTGCGACGGTGATTGGCTCCCCACGCGTCGATAAAGTACGGCACCGAACGAATTCGAATTGAATCAGTCGAATTGGATCAACGTAGAATCTTGATTTTTGACGTCGCAGATAGAATCGAAAAAATTTCTTCGGCTTCCCGTAAATTTAAAGCGATCTCGTTAGCGCCATTGGGGTTTGATTCAGAAGCATAAATGGAACCACCATTATTCAGCGCGATCCAGTACGGTCGATCCAAGTGGTCGGTTGCGGATTTGTCGACAATTTGAAATTCGCCTGATCCATTTATTTCGCTCGATTGGATGGAGAATCGGCCCGCATACAAGCTGCCCAAGTACAGGGTCATCTTTTGGGTTTGCGAGTCGATTTCGGCATCAAATGGACCTTGGATCAGTTTGATTTCTACCCCGGCTTCCAACTCATTTGGATCTGGAATTTGGCGCATATTAACATTGTAGATTAGCTGGGCAGGAATTTGCCATTTGCGGGCAAGAGAACCGATGGTGTCGCCGGGTTGAATAATATAGGGCATGGACCGCAAATGGTGTTCTGACGAGTAGATCACTTTGGCAGCCAACGCATCCAACCAATTTAGCAATTGCGGCTCTTCCGATTCCGTGTATTCGTTGTCAGCATAGAACTTGGATAGCCGCTCTAACGCTTCATGGAAATTCGCCCGTTGGACTAGCTGATTGATATCCGCCCAAGACTCGGCTAACGATTTTGGTTGAGGCTGAAGGTTGTCCGAAAAGTTGGGTTTGGATGCGACGGGGGTCATCACCGTCGACGGAATGATTTCCGAATCGGAGGCGAGTTGTCGGTTTTGAGGCAACGTGCCGAGCGGCTTGGAAACGTAAGGATTGGTGACTTTGAAATTCGGATTGATGTTTTCTTCGGATGATACCTGGCTGACGGGATAGGAAGGTTGAAACGCTATATCATTGTTTAAATCGTTGCTTGTGGATTCTGGCTTGATATCGATCGTAGACGCGAGCGGTTCGATGTCGCGGTTGCTTTTTCGTGTGAAATTCGAATCTTCAAGTGGATCGCCATCGAGAAGTTCTTGAGGAATGTCGTTTGTTCGGTGTTGCGAACTTGCGATCTGCATGTCTTCCAGCATGTCTTTGGGAATGCCAGGTTCAACCGGATCGGAAATATCCAGTGGTTCGAACGCTCCCATTTTGATTTCGCTGGGCTGTGGTTTTGTTATGACTTGGTAAACGCCATAGGACAAAAACAACAAGATGATTGAGACCGCTGTGTTTTTGATCGATTGCACGACGACAGTCCTCCTTGACCGAAATTCGCACGAGTTCAAATGGGGGAAGATATCGCGGAATAGTAAAAGAAAACAAAATTGACCTAAAGATCACTTATAGGCCACTTTCGCTAGCGGGGCTGAAATCGGGACCAGTTGAAAGCAAAGATTTGTTTAAAGGGGATTTGGCCGTCATTACGAGTCGATACGGGGTTTTTTGGCCAGGAGTTTACTTTTCAGTAAACCTTTACAATTGCGTTCCTTTTATGACAATTATGGGGAAATTAACGGTCATAGCTCGATGTTATCCCGCAGCCGCAATCGCGACCGAAACGATAGATATCGTTATTATCGCTTGGTTATTGCAGTCGCATCCTGAAGCTCTCAACGGGTACCGGTACGGGATCTCTAAATTGAGAATGTTTAATCACGTTTCCAACGTTTATCGCAAAGGCAAAGTTATATGTCAGACGTGTTGAAGCCTTCGCAGGCCAATGCCGCCAACAATAAAACGTCCTATCTCGCTCAAACCACTGATATCGACCCTGCAGAAACTCAAGAGTGGATAGATTCACTTGAGTACGTCATCAATAGCAAAGGTGGGGAACGCGCGCAGTATTTGCTGTCGATTTTAGATGCTCGCGCCCGCAACGAAGGCGTTGATATCGCGATCAAATCTAACACGCCTTACATCAACACGATTCACGTGGACGATCAGCCAGCGTTTCCGGGGAACCGGGAGATTGAACGGCGGATTAAGAGTATCGTGCGTTGGAACGCGATGGCAATGGTCGTAAAAGCGAATAAAAATTTTCCAGGAATCGGCGGCCATATTTCGACTTACGCCTCTTCGGCGACGTTGTACGAGGTGGCGTTCAATCACTTTTTCCGGGGGCGGGGTGAATCCGGCTTTGACGGAGACCATGTATATTTCCAGGGGCATAGCTCTCCTGGCATTTATGCTCGTGGCTTTTTGGAAGGACGGTTTACCGAAAACAACTTGGAAAATTTCCGTCGCGAACTTGCCGATGGCGGTGGTTTATCGTCCTATCCCCACCCTTGGTTGATGGAAGATTACTGGGAGTATCCCACGGTATCGATGGGACTGGGACCGATCATGGCCATTTATCAAGCAAGGTTCAATGAGTACTTGCGCGATCGAGGCTTTAAAGATACGAGCAATCAACGCGTGTGGGCTTTTCTTGGCGACGGTGAATGCGACGAGCCGGAAACATTGGGCGCTATCACTTTGGCAGCTCGGGAGAATCTGGAAAACCTCAAGTTTGTTATCAATTGCAACCTCCAGCGCCTCGATGGTCCGGTGCGTGGTAATGGCAAAGTGATCCAAGAATTGGAAGCCATTTTCCGCGGTGCGGGTTGGAATGTGATCAAAGTGGTTTGGGGTGATGACTGGGATCCGCTTTTGGAAAAAGACGAACTGGGTTTGTTGGTCAAGCGAATGGGCGAAGTCGTTGACGGCCAATACCAGAAGTACGTTGGTATGGACGGCGGCTATATTCGCGAGCATTTCTTTGGCAAGTACCCTGAGCTGATGGAGATGGTCAAGAATTTCTCCGACGAAAAGCTTGAGAATCTTCGCCGCGGCGGTCACGATCCGGAAAAAGTCTATGCGGCGTTTAAGGCAGCGGCCGAGCACAAGGGGCAGCCGACCGTCATTCTCGCCAAAACCATCAAAGGCTATGGGATGAGTGAGGCCGGTGAAGGTCGCAACGTAGCGCACAATTTGAAGAAGGCCAGCGAAGAGGAACTACTTCAATTCCGCAGCCGGTTTGGAATTCCGATTTCGGATGACGAAGTTGGCAAGGCACCGTTTTACAAGCCGAGCGAGGACAGCGTTGAATACAAGTACATGATGGAACGCCGAGAAGCCTTGGGCGGCATGGTTCCTTCACGTCCAACGACGGTTCCAACGATAGAAGTCCCGACCTATAAAGACGTGCAAAAAGTTGTCGACCGCGACAACGGCAAAGAAATCTCGACCACAATGGCAGTGGTTCGTTTGCTAACGAATTTGTGCCGTGACAAAAAGATCGGCAAGAACATTGTTCCGATCGTCCCGGACGAATCGAGGACTTTTGGGATGGAAGGGATGTTTAAGCAGGTTGGCATTTATGCCCATGCGGGGCAGCTTTACGAACCGATCGATTCGAACTCAATTGCCTATTATAAAGAGGCGAAAGATGGACAACTGTTGGAAGAAGGAATTTCCGAGGCCGGTTCGATGTCTTCGTTCTGTGCGGCCGGTACGGCATACAGTGCCCACGGTATCAACATGATTCCGTTCTTTATTTACTACTCGATGTTTGGCTTCCAGCGGATTGGTGATTTGATCTGGGCGGCAGCAGACATGCGAGCCAAAGGATTCTTGATTGGTGGTACGGCTGGTCGTACGACATTGAACGGTGAAGGGCTTCAGCATCAAGATGGCCACAGCCTGTTGAATGCGATTGCGTTCCCAACCGTGCGATCATTTGACCCGGCGTTCCATTATGAAGTTGCGACGATTGTGATGGATGGGATGAAGAAGCTGTACCAAGATGGCGAAACCGCGATCTATTATCTGATGGCTGGCAACGAAAATTATGAAATGCCTGCGATGCCGGAAGGCAGCCAAGAGGGCATCATCAAAGGGATGTACAAGTTCCGATCCCAAGAGGTAAAAGATGCCGAGCACCGCGTTCAATTGTTCGGAAGCGGAGCGATCTTAAATTGTGTTTTGAAAGCACAACAGATGCTCGCGGACCGGTACAACATCGCTAGCGACGTGTGGAGTGTAACGAGTTACACCGAGTTACGTCGGGATGCTCAGGAATGCCATCGCTGGAATATGTTGCATCCTACCGAGAAACCACGAGTTAGCTTTGTCGAGCAGCAAACGGCCGGATGTGAAGGCCCATTCATTGCTGCCAGTGACTACGTTCGAGCTCATTCGGAACAGATTTCTCCGTATTTGCCCGGTGATCTGTTGGCATTGGGTACCGATGGGATGGGACGTAGTGAGTTGCGAGAGAACTTGCGCCGCCACTTTGAGGTCGATGCCGAATTTGTGACGATTGCTACGCTGTATCAGTTGAGCCAGCAAGGCAAATGCGAGCCAGAGTTTGTTGCCAAGGCGATCAAAGATTTGGATGTCGATCCAGGAAAAATCAGTCCGCTGTATGCTTGATTGAATCAACTGAACTTTAAACCAGAATAATAAACGCAAAATGGCAATTGATATAAAAGTACCTGACTTGGGTGAAGGCGTTGAATCGGGCGATGTGCTCGAAGTGTTCGTCAGTGATGGCGATACCGTTGAGAACGGACAGGATCTTGTCGAGCTAGAAACCGATAAAGCGACGGTGACGGTGCCCGCGTCCGCTGCAGGAACCATTTCCAAGATTCATGTTGCCGAAGGCGATACGATTTCCGTCGGTGGTGTGATCGTGACCGTGGAAGCATCGGGAGCGGCACCAGAGACGGCGCGTTCGGAACCGGCAGTGGTGGAAGAAACAATTCCGGAACCGACGCCTCAACCGACTGTGGCACCAGAATCGCAACCACCGGCTCCCGTAGTGCCGGCTTCAACGGCAAGGGTGGAATCGCCAACACCTGCGCCGGTCGCATCCAACAATGGTGGTCAGATCGCAGCCGGTCCAGCGATTCGTCGATTGGCGCGCGAAGTCGGAATCGATTTAGCTTCTGTAACGGGGACAGGGGATTTCGGTCGCATCACTCGAGAAGACTTGATGAAGGCGGTTCGAGGTGGTGCAAGCAAGGCAACGGTATCGGCGGGTGGCAAGTCGGCTGACGAAGGTAGCGGGGTGTCCGATGATCACGGTCCAATCCGTGTCGAGAAGATGCCGAAGATTCGACAAACGATCGCTCGAAAAATGCATGAGTCGTGGGAGACTGTACCTCGCGTCACCAATTTTGACGACGCTGACATTACGGATTTAGAAGAGATTCGACAAAACAGCAAAAAGGACTACGCCGCCAGAGACATCAAGCTGACCACAATGCCGTTTGTGATTAAGGCAGTAGCGATGTCGCTAAAGGCTCATCCTGTAATTAATGCTTCGGTCGATTTAGACAATGGGCAAATCATATATAAAGAGTATGTCAACGTCGGCATCGCGGTCGACACCGATCGCGGTTTGGTGGTTCCATCCTTAAGAAACGCCGATGAATTGGCGATTCCAGAAATTGCTCGTCAGCTGAGTGTGATGGCTGAAAACGTCCGCGACAATAATTTTTCAGTCGATGATTTGCGGGGAAGTACGTTCACGATCAGCAACTTGGGTGCGATTGGTGGGACGTATTCGACACCGATCATTAACGTCCCCGAAACGGCAATCTTACTGATTGGGCGGTCGCGAAAGATGCCGGTCGTCGTCGGCGACGATATCAAAATTCGCTTGATGATGCCGCTCAGTATTTCTTATGATCACCGATTGATTGACGGTGGAGCGGCTGCTCGTTTTTTAAACGAGGTCAAGAGCTATTTGGAAGCGCCCAGTCGATTGTTGCTTGCTTTGTAATCGACGGACGTAAATGCAAAACAAAAACGGAGCCAGAATTGGCTCCGTTTTTTTGTTTTAACTCTTTGGAGTGTCGCTTACCGGCGGTGTGGTTTACCGGCGGTATTCAAATCCAAAACTGAAACCCGCTGCGATCAACCGGTCATCAACAATTCCGCCTCCGGTAATGTTGGCATCGCCACCAAATGCCGGATCGAATCCAAAGTTGGAGTTAGGATTGTTGACGGTGGTCGCCGAGTTCGCTCGAGCGATCCCATCCCACAAGTACATGAAACTGGCTCCACCTCGGAAACCAAAATCACGAGTTAAGTTGTAAGCCAACTCGAATCGGTAATCCAAGGCGGGAACGAATGCGTTGTCGGAGTCACCAATTTCATTGCTAACAATCGTTGGCGGAATCACGCCAGGGATACCAAACGTTTCTGACAAATCTTGAGCATGGAAGTCTTGTTGGTTGTAGTTGGTCGAAACGGAAAGGTCATGAGCGAATTTCCATCGTCCACGGCGTTTGACGACGCGACCGCCAACATTGAAACCAACGGCATCATTCGTTACGTTTTGTTTGAAACGGTTAGCATTCACCAAACCGCCAAGAGCCAAGCCGCTGATGTCTTCGATGGTTGAATCCGAAACGTTGAAATACCGGAGGCCCAAATAAGGTTCTACCCATCCACCGTTTTTCAACTGTTGACGGAACACCTTGTTGATCTCAACGCTGGCGAATTTTGTGGTGAACATCGTTGGGTTTGGAACGATGATGTCGCCACCATTTACGAACTGGCTACCTTCGCTTTGCTCGTACACAAAGTTCCAGCCGTCGTCGTTGTCGTTCATAAAACCGATGTCGTAACGGTTACCCCAAATAAAGTCGTTGTGTTTTGCTCCAAAATCTTGTCCACCAGAAATGCTGGTGTAGATTCGATCGACACTAAAAAAGAAACCGGTTGTCGGTCCCAGTTCATCGCCGTTTGGAAACTCGACTGGCGCGAAAATCTGGTAGTCATATTGGTAAACGCCAGGAGTCGCTACGGGCCGTGTCGAATCGGGATTCTCGACTTCTTGAAAACGAAATCTCGGACCTGGTAAGTCGATCTGAGATAACCCGATATTGGGAACCGTCAGTGCGATCACCAAGGCACCAAGTTGTATCAGATTTTTGAATGCCATTGCATTTTCCCATCAAATTTGCGGTCAATTAGCGCCTCATAACCCCTCTGGAAGCGCTGGTCTTCGCTGAATGTATCGGACATTCGCTCTGAACGGGTTGAATAAGAAAGTCAAAATATGCGGAACATATCGGTATTTCCATTTTTTGAAGGGATTTAACGCTTGCATTGTTTGAATCTAATCCCGTCGATCGGGTCGAAATTCGTTGAATTAAGGGTAAATTGCGTTTATTCTGGAAAGACGGGCAAGCTGTGGACGACATGCGTTCGTGGCCGAGGCATTAGTAAACCGCTGGATAATCGGACAATGAAAAATAAGATCTTTTCGTCGTTAATCGCCGCCTTGGCGTTTTCTGTTTTTGCGACTCCATCCGTCAAAGCCCAGCCGCAGGACTTGGTCAATGTGGTGGATTTTGATTTAACCGAAATTATTACGTGTGTTCCCAACGATGCGATTCCGGCGGTCATCTGTAACTCGTTACTCGATTTGTTGCTTGACGACCTCGTTCGGGCCGAAGCGTTCATTGACCAGGTCTTTGCCGGATACCGGGAGGACATTCCGCGGTTTATTCGCAATCAGTTAGATGAACCCGTTTTTATTCGAATACGGATGGTAGAAGAGGATGGCCCGTTTAACACATTGGCATTTGTTGCCCCAGGTGAAGACATTCAAATTGATTTTGCACCGCCGCCGTTTTTTCAAATTTTTTCGAATTACCGTGCTTGGTCAGTGACCCGGGTATCGACAGTCAACTTGGATGTCGATGATGTCGTTTTTCTGCTGGTGACAGACGGATTGGTTTCCACGGTGGTGCACGAAGTTATGCATTCGCTGGGACATCCTCGTAACTTCGAAATGGCGGATTTAAATCGTCCGATCAATATGTTTGGTCAGATTAACTTCTTGGGTGACCGTTTTGGCGTCAATCGGGTCGGTTATGGATTGTCTCAATTTCGCGGTACGCCCGCCAATCCTGGTGAGTCCGGAAATCCATTTGCTACGTTCATTCCCCTTTCGACGACCGACGGTGCGGGACACTTAAACCCGCTCAGTCCGGCTTTTTTCCGTCCTGACGACTCGTTGCAGGATCTGTTTTTACCGACAGCGGCTGGACCTGGGGTGCAAGACTTTATGTCCCGTTCCCTCAGGGGCATGTTTGCCGATTTGGCATTTAAAATCCGGGGCATCAACGCACCGGGCATCATTGACATCGACGGTGACGGCATGATGGATGAACCGCTGTTGGTAAGCCCGGATTTGCCGACGGATCCCTAAATCTTGGATCGGTATCAAGTCGAGTGAATTTTGTCGAAGTATTCGCGTAAACAATCGAGTCCGGTTTGCGCGTTGCCGTCGACAACCACGTTGACCCGAACTTCGCTGGTGTTGATCATTTCAACGTTAATTTCGGCTTCGGCCAGTGCGGCAAACGTACCTTCTGCCACTCCCGTATGGCTTCGCAGCCCAATGCCAGCGACTGTCAACTTCGCGATCGATTCCTGAGACAGTACTTCTCGACATTGAAATTCGTTTTTGAATGCCTGAGCGACTTCGGTTGCGGTGACGAATTGGTCGCGCGGGACGGTAAAGCTGATATCGGCGAACTGATCATGAGCGTAACTCTGTACGATCATGTCAACAAAGATGTCTCTCGCAGCGACTTTGTCAAAAATAGCAGCGGCGATACCGGGCTGGTTGGGCACTCGTGTAATAGTGATCCGAGATTGCGAATCGTCTTGCAAAATGTCATCGACGGTCAGCGATTCCATGCCAATTCGCTGGAGTCGGTCAACGACTTCCAGTGCGTCAACGGATAATTTGGTTTGAGGGTCAAAATCAAATTCATCGGTAACGGTAATTCCTTGGTCAAGCTTGAATTCGTGGTGTACGGTGCGCAATGCTTTTAAAGATTGGTCACGCGGGACCAAGACCGAAATCTTGATTTCGCTGGTCGTGATCATTTGGATGTTGACTTTGGCATCTGCCAATGACTTGAACATCCGTGCGGCGACTCCGGTTTGTCGGGCCATGCCCATGCCGACAACAGAAACTTTAGAAACCTGTTGATCGACAACACCGATTCTTCCACCAATTTCTTCAACCACAGGGGTAACAACTTCAACCGATGCCGCGACCTCATTCTTGGGAACGGTAAACGAGATATCGGCTTTTCCGTCTTCAGCCACGTTTTGAACAATCATATCGATGGTGATTTTTTGTTCAGCGATCGGTGCTAACGTTCGATAGATGGTACCGGGAACATCGGGAACCGAAAGCAATGAAATTCTTGCTTCATCTCGTGTCAGCGCAGCCCCGCTGACGGGCAATTGTTCGGTATGGCTATGGTCGACGATCAGTGAACCGAGCGAGTCGCTACTGCTGCTGCGGACGTGAATCGCGACATTGAACTTTTTGCCGAACTCGATACTCCGGCTGTGCATGACGCCGGCTCCCAGGCTGGCCAGTTCTAACATTTCGTCGTAACTGACTTGTCGGGTCAGTGTGGCTTCGGGCAAGATTCTTGGGTCGGTGGTATAGACGCCATCAACATCGGTGTAAATTTCACACGTATCAGCCTGAAGCACCGCTGCCAAGGCAACCGCAGTCGTATCGCTGCCACCACGGCCCAGGGTCGTAATATTTAGCTGTTCGTCGATTCCCTGGAAGCCAGCCGCAATGACGATGTTGCCATCGTTCAACAGCGAGCGAATGCGATCGGTAGAAATGCTTTGAATTCGGGCCTTCGTATGGGAACTGTCTGTCCTTATGCCAATTTGGCCGCCGGTTAAGCTGGTGGCTTTGTAGCCCATCGAGCTGATTGCCATTGCCATCAACGCCACTGATACCTGTTCTCCAGTAGAGAGCAGCATGTCCATTTCGCGAGCAGGAGGTTTTTCGCATACTTCAAAAGCCAGTTTCTCGAGCATGTCTGTGTTTTTGCCCATCGCGCTGACCACCATGACGACTTGGTTTCCTTGTTGATGCGCGCGTACTGCTTTCCGGGCCGCTGCCAGTATTTTTTCACTGTCGGCCAGGCTTGTTCCGCCAAACTTTTGGACGACTAATGCCATGAAGCAATCCGATTTAAAATCTCTGCGGTTGAAATGAGCAAGTAGGATAACTCGCTGTTTGAATCGACAACAGTCCTACAGATGGGAATGAGAATTCCGTGTAAACTGGTTCCTTTAATCCAAAATACGGTCGGACAAGATGACAATAGCTTTGTTAGTCGTTTGCGTTCTTTTGTTAATTGGCATTGTCTTGCGTGTCAACGTGGCCGTGGTCCGCTGGCTATTTGTGCCGTCTTCGGTTGTCGCCGGGTTCGTCGGATTGATCGGGATCCAGGCTTGTTTGGCGTGGGGCGCAACCGATGTTCAAATATTTTCAAGTGCGCTAAGCGATCAGTGGCAAACTTGGCCAGGTTGGTTGATTGCCGTGGTATTTGCCGGCATGTTGTTACCGAGCCAAACGCAAGGGTCGGGCAGTCGATTTCGGAGCGTCGCCGCTCAAGGTATCATGGTTTGGATTATTGTATTGGGAGAATCAGCCACCGGATTACTGGCGGTTTGGTTGTTGATTCAGCCCTTTTATGACGTCCCAAATTCTTTGGGCATGTTGATCGAAACGGGTTTTGCTGGCGGGCATGGAACTGCGGCGGCAATGGGCGAAGTGTTTGCCAGTGATGTCGTCAAATTGCCGGGCGGCAAAGACCTGGGCATGTTGATGGCGACGTGTGGGTTGGTTTACGGTGTCTTGTCCGGCGTCGTCTGGATTAACTTGGGCGTGCGTTTGAATTGGATTGGCAAGCCGAGTCGAAGTGCAGCGGGCGAGACGGAAGATCATCCCGCTAAATCGCAAATTGCGAATGCGGCGAACTCGACATTAGGTATTGCCAGAATTGATAGCGATACAGTTGACCCGCTGCTCTTTCAGGTAATCTGGTTGTCGTTGGCGTTTGGAATCGGATTGGCATTACAAAGCTTGGTGATGCAAGGTGCTATTTGGGTGGATGGTTGGTTTGCGACGTCCGCGGACTTGGACGGAGCACAACAAGAGTTATCCAAACGGTTGCGCGTGTCTCATGTTGTTAAGTTTCCATTGTTCATTTACACCTTGTTGGGCGGGTTTTTGGTTCGTCGCGGCTTGCAATGGGCGGGTAGAGAATCGTGGATCGACACCACCACGATTAGCCGATTAACGTCAGCCGCAATGGATGTGTTGGTTGTGGCTGCGATCGCATCGCTCAATGTTGGGGTGGTTTTCGCGTTTGCGTGGCCGTTTCTAATTTTATTTGGATGCGGCGCGATTTGGACGGCTGTCTGTTTGTTGTTGATTTCACGATGGATTCTGCCGCGGGATTATTGGTTCCAGCTTGGCTTGATCAATTACGGCATGTCGACTGGCACGACGGCGACGGGGTTTGTGTTGTTAAAAATGGTTGATCCGCATTTGAAATCGGGTGCTGCGGAGGACTATGCTTTGGCCGCACCACTTTCGGCGCCATTTATTGGCGGTGGAATTATCACAGTTGCGCTGCCTCTGTTGTTGTTGGAGTCCGTTCCCATTTATTTTCCCGCAATGGTGATCAGCGGCTTGGTGATCGGACTGGTTTTTTTGGGGCGAAGCGTTGCGTCTGACGCTTAATCCGTGGGCATCGGCTACCGTTTCAAAATCAGCACTTGCGAAAAATTGCGGATAGCAGCACGATAATCGGTTTCGATATTGCAATCGTAGATGCCCCAAATCATGAACGATATTTTTGCGGACCTCCAATGGCGGGGTTTGATCCATCAAACGACAGCGGATGACCATTTGCCGTGTTGGTTGAATGAGGGGATGAAGACGGTGTATGCCGGTTTTGATCCGACAGCGGATAGTTTGCATGTGGGAAGTTTGCTTCCTTTGATGATGTTGCGGCGGTTCCAAAAAGCGGGACACCGACCGATTGCAATTGCTGGTGGCGCGACGGGAATGATTGGTGATCCGAGCGGTAAAAGTGCCGAGCGTAATTTGCTTTCGACCGATCAGCTGGCAAAAAACTTGGCGGGTATCGAACAGCAGATGCGGATGCTCTTGGATTTCGATGCGGATGACAACGCAGCGATTCTCGTGAACAACAACGATTGGATTTCCAAATTTTCTTACACGGAATTTCTGCGCGACGTTGGCAAAAATTTTCCGGTCAATGTGATGCTGGCCAAAGACTCGGTGAAAAGCCGTCTTTCTAGCGAGGCTGGCTTGAGCTACACCGAATTCAGTTACATGTTGTTACAAGCATACGATTTTGTTCACCTGAATCAGGAGTACGGTTGCGAACTGCAAATCGGTGGTAGCGACCAATGGGGGAACGTGACCGCTGGTATCGATTTGGCTCGGCGGATGCATTCGGCTCAGCTTTACGGTCTGACCAATCCACTATTGACCAAATCGGACGGAACGAAAATGGGCAAAACCGAATCAGGTGCGATTTGGCTTTCAGCCGAGCGGACGAGTCCGTACACGTTTTATCAATATTGGGTAAACGTTGATGACGTGGATGCTGGTAAATGTTTGCGATTTTTGACAGAGCTAACCCAGGATGAAATTACTGAATTGGACCAGGCTCGAGAATCAGATCCCGGGCGTCGTGAAAGTCAAATTCGATTGGCCGAAGAGGTAACCAAGCTGATTCATGGCGAAGTCGGCTTGGCAAGAGCGATTCAAGCAACGGACTATTTGTTTGGCAGAGTAGGGGACCTAAGTCAAGCTGACCTGGATCAAGTCTATGCCGACATTGGTCAAGAAGTGAAATCCGGCCCCGATGGAATCGCAATTATCGACGCGCTGGTCGAATTGCGATTGTGCAACAGCAAGGGCGACGCTCGGCGAGCGATCAAAGAGAACAGCATTTACGTTGAGGATCAACGGGTCGAGGACATGGAACTTCGGGTGACGCAGGAGTCGCATGCTAGCGGAAAAGTGTTAATCCGTCGGGGCAAAAAAAAGCGTGCTGTTTTGCTGGCGGATTGGGCTAGCGGCCAATAAATGCTCAACGAAGGATGGTTTGGGCGTTTCGAGCGGTTGTTAAACCTTACTAATTATCCGATTCGTATCGAAAATTCTAATGAGTTCGATCATGCGGTGTCGATCTACTTTACCGAGTGTACTGAATATTCAGATGCGCCAGGTATGTAATTGTAGAGTTTAGACCGAAATCTGTCGGCGACAGTCGACTTCGGGGGACATCCATGAAAATTAGCTCGAGCATTATTGTTTTGGCATTGGCTTGTTTTTGCATTTTGCCCACTGCCAACGCTCAATCGCCTTATCTGGGCGGCTTTAACGGCGGGGGAGTTTACGAACCCGGAACTTTCAGAGCCGTCGCGGCCGACGTCAGTTCAAATCTGAGGTGGCCGGGATCGATCTGGGTGAGCGCCAACTACGCAGATCGAGGGCTCGGCTATCGAGGCTCGTATCTGACGGCTGGAATGAAGACCAGGTTATTTGAAGACTTTTTGGATGGCCGTTGGTTGTTTGAAGGTCGCGGCCACGTTTCTGAGGAAGGCGGCTTCTTCGGTAACCTGGGAATCGAAAGAGTCTTTACGGTGCACGCCGCTGGTGCCGACGTTAGCGTGGGTGCCTGGTTTGATTACGATGACGACACAGACAGTTTCGCGTTTGCCAACACGTTGGAATCCGTTGGTGTCACTGGAAAGATCAAAACACGATTCTGGGATTTGATTGCCAACGGTTATTTTCCGATTGGAACCTCTGACGAGACGCAAGGCGACCCGACTGGGGCGTCACCATTTTTCGAAGATCGTTTGGTTTTGGTAGCTGGGATTGATTCAGGCCTTCGCGGGTTTGATGTCACGGTTCGAACTCGACCTTCGAAACTTGCCTTTATGAACGGTACATTTGATTTCGGTGGATACGGATACGACTCCGATCTTGTCGATTTCTTTGGTGGCGGACGCGTGCGGATGTCTTTTCAAATGCTGCGAGGCATGATCGTATCCGGCGAGTTGAATTACGACGATCGGTTTGATGCGACCGGATTGCTTGGTGTTACATTGCTTTACGGAGCCAATCCAAGAGGACATGAATATTCTCCGTTGGGTAAGGACCTTGAACGAACCATTCGTAACGATCACATAGTTCGTTACAACCGCGACCTGATCGTTGCGATTGATCCCGATACGGGAGCACCATACAACGTCGTGCATGTCGACAACACCGTTGGTGCGGGAGGCCTTGGAACATTCGAGAGTCCATTTGCGACATTGGTCGAGGCGGAAGCGGCATCGGGTACCGATGATATTATCTACGTCGACCGAGGCGATGGTACGTCCACTGGCCTCGATGGTATCGAGCTCCAAGAAGGTCAGTTATTGCTTGGTCAAGGAACGGAACATCCAGTTCCGATCGCCAATGGACCTGAGTTTGGTGATACCTTTATCATTGAATCTGATAACGGTACGCGGCCTCAGCTGACAGGCATGAACAATATGGCGGCGGTTACATTGGACAGTCGCAATACGGTTCGAGGCTTTGATATCGACGGCGCAGACGCGGTTGGTGGCATGTCCGTAGGTATTTTGGGCAGCTTGCTGGAAACGAATATCGACGGAATCATCGAAGATGTTATGATCCGCAACGCGATTGTCGATGGGATCTCGATCACAGATCTAGGCGGCGATTGGACGTTTGCTCGCAATGACATCGAGTCAAGCGGATTCAGTGGAATCTCATTGATTGATGCATGCGATCCGACCTCGATCTTCAACTTTGATAGTAATATCGTCAGCAACAACATTTTGGGCAACGGAATTGAGATCATCAATTACGACGCTGCCGAAATCAACTTCACGAATAATGTGACCGACGGCAACGGCATGAATGGTGTGTTGCTGGAGGGCTTCAAAGGCGATGACATGATTGGTACGGACATCTTGTTCGACAATCATATCGCCCGCAACAACCTTGGGCTTGGTATCAGTGTCGTGGACGGTTCCGGTAACTTGACCATTATGAATTCCATCATCGGTACCGAAATTTTGCAGACATTCGTCACAACCGGTGCTGTTTTGACTGGAAATGATGGAGGCGGTATCAACATCCAAGAATTTATGACGCTGGGCAATAATCGTATTTTGATCGCCGACAATGAAATCAGCGGAAACGGAATTGGCATTGGGGCCGGCGTCAACTTGGAAATCACCGAGGGCATCGCAAACGTCATGCTCACCGGAAACCAAATTGACCTCAATGGTATTGGGGTTCGGGCGTTCGCCGATACGTCTGGTGTGAATCCAACGACCTTGAACCTTGACATTGTCGAAAACGAGTCGATTGGTCAGTTGTTCTTGGACGTTAACCAGTCAATCCAAGGGATCAGCTTGGCGAACACATTGCAAGGGATTCGAGCGATTGCGGATGGGCAGTCTGCCTTGAATTTGTTGGTTGATCAAACGTCTGCCAACGACCTGCCGATTTTTGGATCCGGTCTGAACGGCATCGACCTTCTCTCCGACGGAGAATCCACGATCGAGGCGATCATTCGTAATGTCGACGTTGCATCTTCGGGGGGGAGCGGAATTTTTGGTCAAGTTACCGAGATGGGGCAGTTGTCAATCTTGGTTGAAGACTCCTCCATCGGCCGCGATCTCGATCATCCGATCGAACTGTTCGGTTTGAATGGAGTTCCGCCGAATGCTTTCCCCAACGACGGAAATGGAACTGGGTTTACGTTTGCCTTCGATGGCGAAGAGACAGGTCGAATCAATACGATTGTTATTCGAAACGTCATCGCTGCAGACAACGGCACGATGGTTGATTCGGAACTTGATCCGAACTTCGCCAGCGGGCTCGTACTGACGACCAGCCCAGGAACGTTTACGGATTTGGCCATCATCGACAGCACGTTCTTCAATCCTTGGTTGGGACCGTTTCGTACCGATGGAATGTTTGACGGTATGAACCCTGCTCCTGACGACGGATCAGGAAACGGAATGGCTCCACCGGACCGAGGATTTTCAAACGGTATTTACATCGAAGTCGCCGGTGATGCGGATCCAATCTTGAATCCGCAGATCGACAACCGAACCCGTTTGTATTTTGAAGGAAATACCATTGATCGGTACACTTTCGCAGGGGTCCGTGTTGAAACGACGGGCGACGCTCACGTATTGGCCGAGTTCGTTGGCAATACCATCACCAACAATGGTGACGGTTTAGATGGCGGTATGCAGCCAGATGCACCATTTTTCGGAGGTGTCGAGATGTTTGCATCGGGTAGCTCTGTGATCAATTCTCGATTCACTGGGAACTTGATCGCTGGACAAATCGACCCAGAAGTCCAGATCAACGCAATGGGGACGTCGGAAATTAACGCACTGTTTATTGGCAACAACATGGCTGATATCGAAGGTATCGCCGGTATCGGCTCTGAAATCTCCATGGCGTTCTCAAACAATGCAATCGGAGCTGGGTTCTTTGCTAACGCCGGTGTATTCACTTTGGAGTTGGACGGCTTCACCAATGGAATTACATTTGCGAACCCGTTCCCAGCGGGAATTTTCGAAGACAACTTTGGCGATACGGTTGAGCCCAGAATCGAGGCTGAAGAAGCAGCATTCTCGATTGACGGGTTCCCACCGGCTCCGCCCGTGTTCCCGTAACAGTGAAATGGCCTGCAAATCAGGTAAATTCGCTAAGAGTATCCACCAAACCTCCGATTTTTCGGGGGTTTTTTTGTTTGATGGTCGCGAGAAAGCGAAACAATCCGGAATCGGTTAAAATGCTTTGATGAGCAGAATATGCCGCAATTATTCGATTACGAGAAGACCGAACGGAACTTTTCTAATTCGTTGGGTTTCAAATGATGATCGCTCCAAACCAAACCAGCAGACCGAAAACATGCAGAACACTTTAATTGCCATGGTTGCGATTGGCGTCCTAATAAGTTTCACCGATGCCGTCGAGGCTCAACGTCGGGGCGGCAAGAGCCCGTCGTCATTGTCGGACGACATTATGAAACGTGTGCTTCAAAATAGTGACGCCAATCGCGACGGCAAATTGTCGGCTTCCGAAACGAGCGGTCGCACTAAGGACTTTATTCGCAAAGCCGGGCTCGATCCGAATCGAGCCCATTCAATCGGTACGATATTGCAAAAAGCAAAAGCCGAAACTGAAAAGGCAAAATCGAACGATTCCAAAAATGGGAAATCGGATACACAGGTCGGTGCTGGAGTCCGCAAGGTTCCTGGCTTCGGTGTTGAAGCGGAAAAGGTTGGCGTCGCCGATTTTTCACCGGGTGGGGAAGAACGAATGACGGTCGATGGAATGAATCGCAAGTTTGGCAGTTCCATCATGTCTCAAGTCGAGCGAACGATAACTCGTTATGACACCGACAAGAACGGGTTGATCGACCCCAATGAACAGAAGCGGACTCGCTGGACAAATCCAAGCGCCAGCGAATCGGATACTAACAAAGACGGTAACTTGTCGCGGTTGGAACTCGCCTATCGCTACAAGAATCGAGAGGATGCTGCCAAAAAACGTACTAAGGCAAAAAGTAAAGTACCAACTGCCAAAATAAAATCTACAACGAGTTCGTTTTCCAATCGTGCTTATTCTCGCGGCTCAAGTTCGTCGCGCAGCAGCTCAAAGAACCGCAACTCGAAGACAAGTTCATCAAAACCGTTCAATTCTGGGTCGGATGCATATATACGTTATGCCGAAGGCTTGTTAAAAAATTATGACAAAAATAAGGACCAAAAGCTTAGTCGTAGTGAACTTAAGGAAATGCGGCGTCCGCCAGAGAATGCAGATAGCAATGGAGACGGATTTGTAGACAAGAACGAGTTGATAGCTTCGGTCAGCAAGCGATCAAGTGGCCGTTCGACTAAGTCGACGGACAACACCAAGCAAACAAGTAGCAAGTCTAATACTCGAATGGCAAGTCTGCGAAGAGAATCCAAAAGCTCAGATGATCGTGATGTGTTCGGAGGAAAGGACTCGAACCGTGACGGTCAATTGCAGATGTACGAATTCGAAAATGATTGGGATGCGAAAAAAATCGCGGAATTCAAAGAGAAGGACCTCAATGGTGACGGTGTGATTACGGCCAAAGAATGGCATTCACGAACCCCTTAGGGTTTTTCGTTCGTTTTATTCAGTTGCCAGAACGTTGTTGAATTGGCGACCCTGGGCGTTTTTTATTTTTCGACAATAATACGTTTGGTTGCTGTTAGTTTTGGCAACATGCAAGCTTGGAACTGCCCGCCGAGCGACGCATTTTTGGCCAATGCAACTGTCAATAGTGCTGTACTTAGATCTGCAACGCGCACTAGGAAATGCGGATGGATGTTGATCAACCCAAGATACTACGTCGCGATGATCAGATTGTCGTCGGCATTTTTTTAGCCATTTTTTTGGCTTTGACTTGCATTTATTTTTGGCAACGCGCGATAACAAACGGTGGGGTGATCGATTTTGAAGATATGCCGGTCAGGCACGCCCAGTATTTAGTCGACGTGAACCAGGCGAATTGGCCTGAGTTCGCAAACTTGCCTGGAATAGGCGAAAAGTTGGCTCGTCAAATCGTTTCGCATCGCGATCAACATGGTCCGTTTTCGTCAAAAGACCAATTACAAGAAGTGACTGGGATCGGACAAGCTAAGTTAGAGAGTATGCGGCCTTACTTGATGATTCGTATTCCGGAATTGAATGGGCGACTTGAGCCGACTAATGAATGATGAAGAGTCTTATGTTTGCAGTCACTGTGGCGAAGAAATTGTCGTTCCGGTCGATTTATCTGCGGGTTCTGTGCAACAATATGTCGAAGACTGCGCTGTTTGTTGCAACCCAAATGTAATTTTTGTGGAAATTGACGAATTTGGAACGGTCGTGATTCGGAGCGACGCCGAGCAGGACCACCGTTAAAATTGTCGAGAAAAACACCGGTGTTAATAATTCACGGAATTTTCGGTTATTGTACGGATACCCAAACGGTTCCGTTCGGCCATGAATTTCTTTGCATCCAAAGCGAAAATCATCCAGTCCAAGCCCACGGGTCGTCGTTGGTCGATTCCGAAACGGGCTTACGCAATGCGTATGAAATGGCACGACTTGTTGTTCATGAGTTGGCCAATTGATGTGGAGATGATTGCCGACCAGATTCCATCTGGTTTGGAAATCGATATCTATCAGTCTCAAGCTTGGGTCAGCGTCGTCCCCTTTTGTATGTCCGGAGTCTCGCCAAGATTGCTGCCGGACATTCCATGGATGTCTGCATTTCCCGAGTTAAATGTTCGCACCTACGTTAAATACAAGGATCGTCCCGGTGTTTGGTTTTTTACGCTGGACGCCACCAATCCTATTGCGGTTCGCGTAGCTCGAACTTGGTTTCATCTGAATTACGTGGATGCAAAGATCGAAGTCAGCTCATCGGACAACTGGATTCGTTATCGTTCCTATCGAATTGATTCGAATCACGCGCCTGCCGAATTGTCGGTGGATTACCGGCCGCTGGGCGAAACGTATTTCGCTCAAACTGGTACTTTGGACGAATGGCTAACAGCTCGCTATTGCCTGTATGCTGCCGACAATCGTGGACGTCTGTTTCGTGGAGAAATTGATCATCAGCCCTGGCAACTTCGTGAGACTCAGTCGGTGATTCATGCCAACACAATGTTGGATCCGTTGGGCATCTCCGTTCCAGATCGACCCGTCCGATGTCATTTCGCCAAACGAACTGATGTCGTG
This sequence comes from Mariniblastus sp., assembly GCA_965263475.1. Lineage (GTDB taxonomy): Bacteria > Planctomycetota > Planctomycetia > Pirellulales > Pirellulaceae > Mariniblastus. Next base: position 2,062,896 of record OZ253677.1, on the reverse strand, counting down.
GCGTGGAGCCTTGACAAATTAAGTTGACCTTTGTCCGGTGCATTCTGAAGTCAAAGCTGGGGGCTTTGTAAAGCGTTACATGCGACGTTTGCTCGCTAAGCGTAACCAAGCAAACGAATTGTGAAGTTGAGAGCTGTTTGGTGGCCCAAGATTACGTTTCCGTCGGAAATCGGTCAACGGACGCTATGCGTGGTTCTATCTTGGATTAAAATTTCCGGAATACAAATTTTTCTCCAAACGAAGATCAGATGTCACGACTTCTCTGCACTTTGGCTCTATTACTAAGTATTGGTTTGGCTCCATCGGACGATAAACAGGATACGGTGCCGCCGCTGCCCAAAGATGACCTTCCGGAAGTGTTGGTTGAATCGGATCCAGCCAATGGGTTTTCAAATTTACCTGCAGAGCCGGACGATAACCCTTCGTCTGCGGACAAAATTGCGCTCGGCCGCCGTCTTTTTTTTGACCCGATTTTGTCGGCGGACAACACCATCGCTTGTGCTAGTTGTCATCGTCCAGACCAGGGATTTGCGAATCGGGAGAAAATCGCGATTGGAATTCAAGGGAAGGTTGGGACACGCAATGTGCCGACTGTTTTAAATCGCGGTTATGGAAAACACTTTGCCTGGGATGGCAAATCCAGCTCGCTGGAAGACCAAGTTTTGACACCAATCGAGAATCCAAATGAGTTGGGCAATACGGTTGAGGCCGTATTGGCGGCGCTTCGCCAGGACGACAGCTATGTTCAGGCGTTTAGCAAGGTCTTCAATGGATCGAAGTTGGATCCGGAATGCGTCAATGAGAAAAATTTGGCCAAATCGATCGCGGCATTCGAACGCGTTTTGATATATGCCGACACGAAAGTCGATCGTTTTAGAAGTTCGGAATACACTGCATTGTCACGAGAGGCCCGTCAGGGGATGTGGCTTTTTGAAAGTCGTGGCGGATGCTGGAAATGTCATGGCGGGGAAAACTTTAGCGATGAGAAATTCCATAACACCGGAGTTGGGTTTGGAGTAGAAGATCGTGACACGGGGCGATATGGTCAAACCAATCAGGATTCGGATAAATTCAAATTCAAGACGCCTACGCTGCGTGGGGTTGAATTTACGGCACCCTATATGCATGACGGTAGCGTAGCGACATTGAAAGAGGTCGTTGAATTTTATAATCGAGGCGGTGCCCCAAAGGATCCGGCCATTGACTCCGATATGCAGCCGCTCAATTTGACTGCTGAGGAAATCGGGTTTTTGGTGGAATTCCTAAAAGCTCTTTCTCAATAGGCGCAGCTTCAAAGTGATCGCGATTCAAAATCTAACAAAACGATTTTTGCGAAATGGTGAGGAGTTCTCCGCCGTTGATGACGTCTCGTTTTCTGTTCTTCCGGGTGAAGTCTATGGATTGTTGGGACCCAATGGGGCGGGCAAAACAACTACGCTTAGGATGATTCTAGGATTGATTGAACCGACAGTGGGGCAGGTTTCGATTGACGGATTTGATGTATCAATCGATCCAATCGAGGTTAAAAAACGAATCGGCTATGCCTCGGCGTCGGTGGGCGTCTATCCTTGGCTTAGTGCCCGAGAAATGCTGCTGTTTATCGCAGACTTGTATGAGCTGGAACAGGATTACGCCGTGCAACGGATTGACGAATTGGCCGATCTTTTGGATTTTAAACGATTTCTGAACAATCGTTGTGCCTCATTAAGTTCCGGCGAAAAGCAACGCATTAACTTGGCTCGCGCGATGATTCACGAGCCCCCGGTGATGTTGTTAGATGAACCAACGACTGGTTTGGACGTATTGGGAAGTAGCGTGGTTTTTGAGTATGTCTCATGGTTGAAGCAAATGCAAAAAGCCGTCATTGTTTGTACGCATCGGCTTGATGAAGCGGAAAGAATTTGCGATCGCTTTGGACTGCTGCATCAAGGGCAACTTCGTCAAGAAGGTACAATCTCTGACTTGTTGGGTGGATCGGAACAAAACAACTTGACGGATCTGTTCTTGGAAATGCTAAAAATCAGTCCCGTTGTTCAACCTTAATTGACTTGCCTTTGAATTCGTGACCGCATCGCCCGCCAATATCCGAAGAAGATTCGAATTCGGTCGTCTGTTTCGACTTGCACGAAAAGAGCTGGTCGAAATTTTACGCGACCGAAGGACTATCATTACCCTGATATTGATGCCACTGTTGGTGTATCCCCTGATGGGCATGGTCGTTCAAAAAATGGTCCTGCAGTCCATCACGGCGCCCGAAGAGGTTGCTTATCACTTGGGTTTTGATTCCAAGGATCAAGCGGAAGCATTTTCTAGATTGTTGGAAATCGGCAATCAATCGATTCGATTAGAAAAAGAAACTGAGTCATCTCCAGCGTCCGACTCTTCGCAAGATTCGATTCAAGACGAAATACGCGCGGCTCTTGCCGAGCGACCGGAACCTAAAATTCTCTACTTCGAATCCGAGGGGCAAGAATGGGAGGAGTTGGTCCTTGAAGGCAAGATCGATTTAGCGGTGATTGTTGGAAGTACACGTGAAGAACCGACGTTTCGTTTCATTTACGATGCGCAGAATAATTTTAGTTTGACAGTACTGCGATATGTGCAAAAGCGAATTCGTTACGCAAACGAGCAAATGGTCAAACGGATAATTGCGGACCACAAAGCTCCGCTACCCATGCCGGTGACGCTCCGAGAATTTCCGGTTGAAGCAAAATCGCGTCGACCGATCTTGCTAACATTTGTTCCACTAATGTTAGTGCTAATGACAATTACGGGTGCGGTTTACCCGGCGATTGACCTGACCGCTGGCGAACGCGAACGTGGAACCATGGAGATATTAGTCGCTGCGCCCGTCTCAAGACTAAGCGTGCTTTGCGGTAAGTTCATTGCCGTATTAGCGGTTGCTTTGTTAACAGCTGTTGCCAATTTAGTGGCCATGACGGTCACCATTTTCGCGCTAGGATTGGATCCGTTAATATTTAACGCGACCAATTTTAACATATTGACATTGTTAGTGATCTTCGTCTTGCTGGTCGTCTTGGCAGCCTTTTTCTCGGCAACATTGTTGTGCTTGACCAGTTTTGCACGTAGCTTCAAAGAAGCCCAAGCATATTTGATTCCATTGATGCTGGTCGCATTTGCCCCCGGCCTGTTGAGCTTGAATCCAGAATTGGAAACCAGCGCACTACTTTCCGTCATTCCGTTGGTAAACGTTGTGGTGACCGGTCGAGACTTGTTGGCCGGTGAAGCGAGTCCAATTTTTGTTGCGATCGCCGTTTGCTCGACCGCGATTTATGGAGTTATGGCCCTGTCGCTGGCAGCAAAGATATTTGGTATGGACTCCATTTTGACTGGTGGCAAATCAAGCTGGTCCGACTTGTTGGCTCGATCTCAAGCGCACAAACGGGTTGCGGATATGCAAACGACGATGTTGTTTTTGGCTTTGCTGTTTCCCGCGTTCGTCGTATTTGCCGGAGTGTCTTCCAATTTGGCAGGCAAACTCGGATTTTCGATAGCATCGCGACTGTGGATGAACGCTGTGGTCACAATGTTGCTATTCCTGGGTTTGCCATTGTTGTTTTGCAAGGTAGGTAAGTTTCGGTTTGATTCGGCGTTTTTTCTTTTTCGGCCTTCCCTATTGTCGGTGTTGGCTGCTGTGTTGTTGGGTGCTTCCGTTTGGGTGTTGGCCTATGAGTTAGAAGTATTTTCGCTAACGGAAAATCGGCTGGTTGAGTTTGTGAAAATGTTTGAGTCCATGAAAGTTGAACTTGGGCAGATTCCGTTGTGGATCAAACTCATTTGTCTTGCGGTCGTACCGGCGGTATGCGAGGAGTTTACGTTTCGCGGGTTTCTACTGAGCGCTTTTCGCGACAAGTTAACGGCGTATTCCGCCGTGATTCTCACTGCGGTTTTGTTCGGTCTGTTTCATGTGTTTGTCCGCAACACTTTGATGATCGAGAGGTTGGTGCCGAGCACTTTTATGGGGCTATTGTTGGGCTGGATGTGCTTGCGCAGTGGCAGCCTTTTTCCGGGTATCTTGCTACATGCGTTGCACAACGGCTTATTGATGACTTTGGCGCATTATGAGGCTGTTCTAATCAAGCAAGGTTGGGGGCTAGATGAGCAACAACACCTTCCCTGGAACTGGGTATTGTTGGCGTTGGTTCCGATCGCCGTTGGATTCGCAGTCATGTTGTCGATGAAACGCGTGAAACGACAAAATGATGAGGATGTTCAATAATTATTTTTCGTGGACGAATTGAAATCCAACCAAATTCCAATATCCTCAGATGCATTACGAATAGCTTCAATTGCTGTCCGAATTAACGCTGGGGTGAATTAAATGCGCATTTTTCTGCTAACATCTAGTTTTGTTTTCGCAAGTTTGTTGTCTGTGCCCATTGGTGCCCAAACCGAAGATACAACCACTGGTAACTCGCCGTCAAGCGGCGAAGTGGTCGATGCCGCACAGGAGAAAATAGAACAAACGATTGGTGAGTATGCTGAAAAAGTAAACGAGAATCCGGATGCTAAGGAAGCGACCCAGAGCATTTTGAGGCCGATTTATCAGGCGGCAGAATATTTATCGGTACCCTGGTTTCATTGGGTCGCGTTTTCGTTGATGGTGGCCGGTTTAATTAGTTACGCGCTGCAATTGGTACTAGGCAAGTTGTTGATGTTGATACAGTTCCATTTCAGTTTAACGGAGATCCTGGCTGACGGTTTGGGTTTTGCGGTAAGCGCAATTGGTTTGATATTGACGACGCAAGCCGCGACACAGAATTCCAATTTTGCCGAAAGCCCAGCCTTGGTCTTGTCGGCCGCAGGTGTTGGCGCGTTATTCGGTTTGATTTTTTATGTTCGCGGACAGACCCAAGAGTTTCGCGAAGCTCGAGAATTACGACGACGCAACCAAGAGCGGAAATCCACGAATTCAACTTAGCCGGAACGGGTCGATCGGGAGCCCTTGGGCATGTTGCCGATTTACTTGGCAGCGGCAAATTTTCGCGACGACGATCGGTCGCGTGCCGGGAAGTCATCGGGTACGTCAATGAGGGTCCCGTTGGGATTGGCACACCATTGGCTTCCTCGCACCAACATCGTGATGAATCCGACGCATTCGATTGAATAATCGGCGTGACCCATGGGGGTGTGAAACACACGTCCTTTCCCATAGTCGATCGTCATCACGATTGGTTCATGACGATTGGTACCGCCGAATTTTTTGGCCGAAAAAGCGGTTGCCAAAATATTCATGTTTTCAGCCGGTCCCCGCAAACCGTGATAAAGTTCGTCTTTCGCGTGCAGCCAAGCTTGTGGAATCCCTTTCATGATCGGGTGCTTCTGGTTGCGTACGACGACTTGAAATTCGTGTTGCGGACCGTGACCGCCGCCTCCGCCTGGCGATTGATCGCGTATCGTTTTGCCACTGTCGTTTAAATAGACATAGGGACCACTTTTTTCGTTGCGACCACCCCAGCCCCCCAAGCCGATCATCAGGTTGAATTCTCTCCATTGACCAAATGAGTTGTCGGCAGCGTGCACGATGACCAATCCGCCTCCGTTGGAAACGTACTGCTCAAACGACTGTCTGGTCTCATCCGGCCAGGGTGCCGCGTTGAAGCCAAAATTTGAAATGACAACGTCATAGTCGGAGAACTTTGGACCGAAGTCAGGGTCGATTTTGGGTTTCGGTAAATTGACGTAAGTCTTGCCGTCGTTCAGGCCAAATGACTCCAGGTGTTTTTTGCCTCGCCAAGTAAACCGTGTACGTTCGATGTCGACTTGGAATCCCCCCAATTCTTCCAAATATCGTTTCATCATCATGGTTGTTTTAGGCCAGTCATCGTGGTTATTCTGGCCGTCAATAATCAACGCTTTGTTGTTGTCTTCACCGTAACCAATCGTGCTCGAAACGGCTGTCAAACAAATGAAGCTGACAATAAAAACTCTAAGACTTGGCATCGGAACTGCATTCCTCTCGAATTGGACCGTATAACAACCGGCGCAATTCTAATACAAATACGAAACGATAAAACCGATTCAGAAGTCAACGTGTCGGCTAGACAGAGAAATTGCTCGGAATCTCGTGTTTTTAACCGATCTTTCACCCGCGAACTGGAACGATAAGCGATACTTTGCGACCTGCCGGAAGAGCAATGTTTGGTCATTTGTTCAGAAAATCAGATCACTATCTGGTTGATTCAAATGAGGTAGATTGCCTCAATTCACCGGTAGATTTTATCGTTTTAACAAATATTATAGGGGATTTGGCACCGCCGACTAAACGTCTTGGTTGCGCCCTTTTTCAGCCTTCTGATCCTGACCGCATGGTAAGTGAAAATGAGTTCGTCGACAGCCGTACAAAACGAAGATTCCAATAGTTCAACAATAACGGTCAAGAATATTTGCTGCATTGGCGCTGGCTATGTGGGGGGCCCCACGATGGCCATGATCGCCAAGCAGTGTCCTGGCATCACGGTCAACGTTGTCGACATCAATCAAAACAGAATCGATGCGTGGAATAGCGATGCATTGCCGATTTATGAACCTGGTTTGCATGAAATCGTAGCGGAGGCTCGCGATCGCAACTTGTTTTTTTCCACGGATGTACAGCGTTGCATTCGCGAAGCGGATATGGTTTTCATTTCCGTGAACACGCCGACCAAGACGTTTGGTATTGGTGCCGGGCGCGCAGCCAATCTTGAGTTCGTCGAAAAATGCGCTCGGGCAATTTCAGAAGCGTGCGATGAAGGACACAAAATCGTCGTTGAAAAATCGACGTTGCCGGTGAGGACGGCTGAGGCGGTAAAACGTATTCTTGCATCTTCATCGAAGCCAGGTGTGTCATTTGATGTTTTGAGCAACCCTGAATTCTTGGCTGAAGGAACCGCGATTGAGGATTTGCTGGAACCGGATCGAGTGTTGATCGGTGGCGAATCTGCTGGCGCGATTCAGGCATTGGTTGATGTTTATAGTCAATGGGTTTCTCGAGATCGAATTCTGACTACGAATCTTTGGAGCAGCGAGCTATCGAAATTGACGGCCAACGCATTTTTGGCACAACGCGTTAGCAGTATTAACGCGATAAGTGCACTCTGCGAAGCGACCGAAGCGGATGTCGACGAAGTGGCTGCCGCCATCGGGACCGATTCACGAATCGGACCGAAATTCCTGAAATCATCAGTTGGTTTTGGTGGGTCTTGTTTCCAAAAAGACATTCTCAATCTGGTTTACTTGTGCGAACACTTTGGACTCCCCGAAGTCGCAGCGTATTGGGAGCAAGTCGTTTTGATGAACGATCATCAGAAGCGACGTTTTTGCCAACGCATGATTCGAGCGATGTTCCACACCGTCAGTGACAAAACGATTGCCATTTGGGGTTTTGCGTTCAAGAAAGACACCAATGATACCCGCGAAAGTGCGGCGATTTACGTTTGCCGCGATCTCCTTGAAGAGCGCGCTCATCTAAAGATATACGACCCAAAAGTGACTCCCGAACAGATGCGAATGGAATTGGCTTACGTGATGGAACAAGAGCCTGTTAAGTTCGGTGGCGACGTTTCAGCCTTTCTCGACAAACATGTTACCGTGGTCAATTCGGTTGAAGAGGCCTCCGAACATGCGCACGCGATCGCGGTTCTAACCGAATGGGACGAATTCAAAAATGTCGATTTCAAAAAGGTCTATGATTCGATGCTCAAACCAGCGTTTTTATTCGACGGTAGAAATATTTTGGATCACGCCTTGCTTAAAAACTTGGGTTTCGATATTCATGCGATTGGAAAACAAGTTTAAATCATTACTCAAAAAAAACTGACGTTAGTAATAGCCGGTACGCTGAGACCGGCTTTTTCTTTGGGTTGCGACCAGTCCGATTGTTGTTGCTTTTGCCAAGCACTGGCATAATATTTCAATTCAAATAAGAAGAGGAATAGAATGGCAGAAGCGATCGAGATTCAGGGCATTCGGTTAAGTTTGGGAAGCCCACACAACACGCCCGAGCAATGGATTGGCCAACACGAAGTTCTGAAACAGGTATTGGCCTGTTGGATTGTCGTAGACGATCAGGATTTGCCGCTTTCGCCACGCATCGTGGGTCCACCTGGAATCGGTAAGACCGCACTTGCGATGGCGGCCGCCAAGCAACGCGACCAAGAGTTGTACATCTATCAGTGCACGTCGGATACCCGGCCAGAGGATTTGTTGATTACGCCTGTGTTATCGGAAAAAGGCAAAATTGCCTATCACGCGTCGCCGTTAGTCACGGCAATGATTCGCGGCGGCGTTTGCGTTTTGGATGAAGGCAATCGAATGAACGAAAAGTCTTGGGCGTCGCTGGCGCCTTTGCTCGATCATCGTCGGTACGTCGAATCCATTGTTGCCGGTGTCAATATCGAAGCCCATCCAGATTTTCGATGCGCGGTGACCATGAATCAGGATGAGTCGACGTTTGAGATCCCAGATTACATTTTGAGTCGATTGCAACCCACATTGACGTTGAGTTTTCCATCACGAGAAGACGAAATGGCAATTCTGCAATATCATCTGCCGTTCTGTTCAGCCGAAATGTTGGCGATGACAGTCGAGTTTTTGCAGAAGGCTCACGAACTGAAGCTTGATTTCTCGGTGCGCGACGGCATTAATTTGTTGCGATTTGCGATGAAACGCATCGCCCAAGACCCCGACCATCCGATCGCTAAAGACGACGCTTGGCGGGAAGCTTTAGAACAGTGTTTGGGTGAAGAGGCATTGGATCTAAACCGCTTGGCCAGGCAGCGCAGTCAAACGCTGGGGGGACAGAATCTTCCGCTCGGTTTTGGCGATTTCTTCTTTTCGCCAGACGATCCGCTGCATCCGGATATCGAAGATTTTGACGACGACGAGGACTAGTTGGTGGCGGATTCGTTTTTGAAAATAGGACCGCACGTTACGGCATTGCCTATCGTTCACGGCAGCGGTGATTTCGCTTGGGAAGTTCGTCGTTGGATGTCGGAAAATCCATTTGACTGTTTGGCCGTCCCGTTACCGCCGTCATTTCAAGAATCCACCGAACGGGCGATTTTGGATTTTCCTGTGCCGAGTGTTGTTGTGCAAAAGGATTGGACGGGGGATCGTGCTTGGGATGTTGACGAAGATGAAGATTTCGAATTGGATGAAGGGTTTAGCTACGTCCCGATCGACCCTTGCCAAGGGGTCGTAGCCGCGCTCCGTACGGCGATGGGAGAGCGCGTACCTCGAGCGTTTATTGATCAAGAAACTTCGCGATTTGAAACATACTCGCGAACGCTTCCCGACGCCTACGCCCTCAAAAGGGTGTCCATCAAGACATTTGCCGCCGCCGTGTTGCCGCACTTGTCCCAACCGGACCACCCACATTGGTTGGCAAGGATGGCATTTATGGCTCGGCGCCTGAGAGAGTTATCCGTCGACTTCAAAAATATTCTGTTCGTCGTTAGCATTCTCGACTGGCCGTGGATCAGGAAGTTCTTTAACGACTCGTCGTTGGCTCAGATTGCGGATCAACCAGTCAACGATGTCATTCGGTATCAAGTCGATTTCGATTCGTACTACTTTCTGTTGGGTGAAATTCCTTTTATCACGAATTTGTATGAACGGGCGAGGGCGAGTTTGGGTGACGATTCCGACTTGTCCATCGACGGAGTAAAGGAATTGTTGCTCAGCGCGCGTCAGGCCTATCGCGAAGAATATGGTAACCGAGCACGAAAAATCACACCGCGAACGTTGGCGACGTGTTTGAAATACGTTCGCAATTTGACATTGGTGGAGCGATGTTTTTCACCGCAACTGATCACGATTGTGACCGCCGCCAAACAAATTGTCGGTGACGGGTTTGCACTGGCTGTATTGGAAACAGCTAAGAAATATGAGTTTTCCAATGGTCTTGGCATTGATGAACTAAAAATGGGAGTTGCCGAAGCTTCGTTTCCTGATGGCGACGTGTCGACGATGACCAGTCGATTGCCGGGTCCGCCAGTGTTATGGAAATCGCTCGAGTTGACGCCCAAACCGGATGAACAACGGAAACAAGAGTGGTCGCAGGATTGGAACCCATATGCACAATGCAGTTGGCCTCCGGAAGATGTATTGATTGAGAAATTTCGTCAAACGGTTTTCGACCGTGCTTTGGAAACGATGGGGGCGGATTTGGTGAAAACTGAGAAGTTTACATCGAGTGTTAAAGACGGAATCGACATCCGGGATACAATTCGTCATTGGTACCAAGGCGATATCTACGTCAAAACATTACCACCCAATCGTGGCAACCTGGATTGCGCGGTGATGTTGTTTGATTCGCCGGCCGACCCCCGGCAGTATCCCTGGAGGACGACCTGGTTTGCCGAACACCAAGAGGAGTCGACTTTATGTTTTTACGGCACGAATTTCCAGGATGAAGCTGTGGGGCCGGGGATTTGTATAGCGACCTACGGGGGCGCGATGTTCTTGTATCCTCCAATTGCTATCCCCGATATCTGGTCGGATCCTCGGCTCGATTATGCCACGACGTTAGAAGAGCGTTTACTTGGCGCCGCATGTTTGCACAGCAATTGCCCTCATATCGCATTGTTGAGCGCCGCCCCTCCAGGCCAAGCATGGCGTCAGATTGCGAAACGTAGCAAAAAGAGCTGGGTACATTTACCTCTGTCTCGCTTTAGCGATTCGACGATTCAGCAATTGCGGATGGTGCACGTGTTGAATGGCAAAGAAATTCGCAGCTTCGCCGCCGACTTTATCCGCAGAGCCTGATATTTGTCAATAAATCCAGCTTAGGAAATGGTCGAGTCGGACATTTCCATGATCCAGCGATTTAGATCCTTCAGCGCGGAAGGCGTCAACTCGTCTTCGCCCGGGTATTGTCGCAACGTTACCGAGAATCCGGCGATATGTAACAGTTTCAATTGTTTGCACAATTGCTCCTGATCAAATTCCTCTGAGTTTCGGCAGTGCGACCAAAATACTTCGAGATGGCGACTGGAACTCCAGCGTCCCAAAGGCGTTTCACCTTCCGGCAGTGGGCCGTTGATCGAGGCAACGCCGGCAAATAGGTCGGGATGAGTGAACGCCACGCGAAAGGCCATCGTTCCGGCAGCGCCAAAACCCCCAATGTAAATTCGCTTGGTAGAAATGTTCGCCCGAGTTCGTGCCATATCGATCGAAGCCAAAACCGCGTCGGCAGCATAGTCGATCGAAGAGTTGTCTTGCTCCCAATAGAAACCGCAATGGACATCTCCCAGCGCCGCTTGGGGTGCAACCGCCACGTAATTCTGAATGCTGAATTCAGGCATCACGCGATGGAGATGTCCCGCATCGTCGCCGTTATTGTGCATCCAAACGATTAACGGATATTCGTAATTTTTCTCGTAGTGCAACGGTAAAAACAAACAAGAGTCGGATGAATCGACGTGTTTGTCGGAGCTTAACGAGAAACCAAAATCTTTTTTGGCGGTCGATGTGCCGGGCAGATTGAGGTCAAAAGATTCTTTCGACTCGTCGATTGGTTGAGTCGCAAGCGGGCTGATTTTTATTCTATTCATTCGCCTGTCACGGATTGACTGACGGGTGTTGGTTAAGTCGCAGCAAAGTTTTAAAACAGTCACAACTCAATGTCAATTGCACTAATCCGATTCCATCGCAATTGTGATATGCAGTCATGATTCGGAGTCAAAGTCTAGTACTTCGCAACAAATCAAGATTCAAAAAATGCTAGCGGGTCGTTTTTCAAAGCAATTCTTTGACACCATCTCGTTCTTCATTTAATTCATCCTGGGTCGCATCCATTCGTCCGCGGCTGAATTCATCGATCGGCAGATCTTGTACAATTGAGTAGCCACCGTCTTTACAGGTCACAGGGAAAGAATAAATAATGCCTTCGTCAATCCCATAGCTACCATCACTTGGGACCGCCATGCTGACCCAATCGCCATCGGCGGTGCCGTGAACCCAGTCCCGAATATGATCGATCGAAGCGCTTGCGGCCGATGCGGCGCTGGAAAGTCCGCGGGCTTCAATGATGGCCGCGCCTCGTTGCTGGACTGCCGGAATAAAAGTATCTCGATACCATGTCGTGTCGACGATTTCTGGGGCTGGTTTTCCATCAACCATCGTTTGGCTAATGTCAGGATATTGAGTTGCTGAGTGATTTCCCCAAATCGTCATCTTAGTAACCGTGTTAGACGCAGCGCCGGTTTGAGATGCCAATTGGCTGATGGCTCGATTGTGGTCCAGGCGAGTCATCGCCGTGATGTTTTTGGGATCGATGTCGGGTGCATTGGCAGCGGTGATCAAGGCGTTGGTGTTGGCTGGGTTTCCAACCACGAGCACTTTGACGTCCTTACTGGCACTATCATTAAGTGCTTTCCCTTGTGCCGAGAAAATTTGTGAATTCGCCTGTAACAGGTCTTTTCGCAACATGCCTTTCTTTCGCGGCATCGCGCCCACTAAGATTGCGAAATCGGCGTCACCGAATCCAACGTTTGCATCATCGGTGGCTACGATCTCAGTCAACAACGGAAATGCTCCGTCGTTGAGTTCCATCACGGCTCCATTTAACGCTCCTAACGCCGGGGTGATTTCGAGAAGTTGAAGAATGACAGGTTGGTCGGGGCCCAACATATTGCCCGCTGCAATACGGAACAACAAACTGTAACTGATCTGACCGGCGGCTCCGGTGACGGCGACGCGAACAGGTTTTTTCATGGAAATCTCGGTATTTTTCGAAGCGAGTTTGCGATTTAGGAATCGAACGAATATCCCGTAGTACCGCGCATTATGCAAGTGGTGAAGCCGGACTTTTAAGGTTCCAATTTGTCGATAACGATCGTGTCGGGAAGGCTGCGGGCTGGACCGCCAGCAGACTGGGTTCGCCCATAGGCCCAATAAAGGATTAGCAATGTGGAGAGACAACAGCCAGCAAAAATCGCTATCCAAGTGTTAAGCGGACTTTCCACTTGGCCTAAGATTTTCGGCGGTAGCCCAATGACCAACGGTGCGTCTTGGAACGCGAAGTTCGGATGTTGGGACGATTTTTCAGATACGTAATTCCAACGTTGAAAAAAGAACCCAGAGGCGATTATTTTTTTACCCACCATCTTGTCAGGTGAGGATGGTAGATCGGTGACACAAAGCGTGATCGGAAAGCGGTTTTCAATCGTGAGCGGTTCTTGGGGCGAGTCGGAACGATTTGATCTGTATACGATTTTGTGTTCGTTCAGTGGCAAAAACATGTCGATTTGGAAATAGTGATTGATTCCAAAATTTGCGGCCGCCGATTTTTCCATGAAAATTTTTGTTACCCGTCGAGCTTGGCCCGTCAGCCGGAGTGGTGCACTTTGATGTTTCACCGGATCTTGCAGGCAATTTTTAAAGTCGACGGTCTCCGCAGGAAATTTCTCAGTTGGTATTTTATTTGTGGCGTCCAGGATCTGGTAAAAACTTTGAGCCGATTCGGGGGCGATATTCCCCAACACATTTTCTCGAACACGATCTAAATTGCCGACGTCGACACCAAATTCTGATAACAACAACTCGCTTTGCGAAACCGATATGTCCGCCGTGGTCTGGTCAGGAAACCAATCCAATTTTTTGGCGACGAAGACGGGGTATTCCCCAGAAGGGATTGCGTTTGACCGCACGACGGGTCCTGGGTTTTCCGGATGGAAATCGTATGTGCCCAGAAAGAATCCTGCCAAAGAAACAGGCTGATTGATATCGGTACTTGCTGGCCATCGCTGGGGACGACCGCTTGGCGGTACGGCGACAATACAGAAATTTTCTTCTTGAGCTACCACAATGATTTCGAAACGCCGAAGGTTTGAATCGGGTTCTACGGATGCATTGGTGCAACTTTCAACGAAAGTCGCGGAGCCTGAGAATTGGAATACATAGCAGCGAAAGCTCCTGGGATCTTTGGCGATTTCCGCCAACGTCGTTTCGGCTTGGTCTCGACCATATTTCTGTAGCGTCGCGCCGGAAATCTGTTGGACTCGATGCAGCAAAGACATCAAGTAAGGGTCGTTTACTTGCAGCGCAAGACCATCCTTGAATTCAAAGATCTTCGTGTCTGAAATTCCGCTCAATTCGCTGGGGGAAGTTTTTTGCGATCGCGATTCGTTCGCAAAAAACAAAAAAGCAACAACAAAACACGTGAGGAACTTCAATTCAAGACTCCGATTCAGATAGCTCTTTGAGTTGCTCTAACTCCGACTTTATTTTTTTGTCTCGAGCTAAATTGCTTAGGGTCCGATTGATCGAACTCGCGTCATACTTGCGTCTTTTAACTGCGGTGGAACGGAAAACGCTATAGGCCATGCCAATCGCGATCAATGGCATGCCGATCAAAAAAGTGACAACCAGCCAGTTGGGTGGCGACCACCGGGACTCAGACGCGGCTGTCTGGTTTGGGGGTACTGAGATCTGATGGGCAACGATGAGGGGACAAATTTCGACTTGTTGGTTGCTCGCTTCGTAAGATCGAAGCTTAAAGAATCGACCTTTGACCCGAACTTCTTTTTTCAAATGGACGAACTGGTTGCCTGGGGCGTCCAACCCCGTTAATAATTCCGCCGAATATACACAATAGGGTGTGTGTCCCGAGTCGATCGGTTTCATCCAGTATACATAGTAGGCGTCTATGGATAGGCGATGTTTGGCGTTGAGTCTGATTTTTTCGATGCCTCGAATCTGTGCGTTGAAGACAATTGACTTGCCGCGATAAGCTTCGGGTTGTCCTGCAAGTTGCAGATAAGACACAGCATTCTCTTCTTCGCCCTCACTGGATGATTCCCAGGCTAAGTTCCACGCCAGGCTTTCGATTGAGCGATTCATCGTCGTGCGGTCTTCGACAAACTCGAGCGAACGTTTAAAAATCATCGCCGCAAATCGATCCAGTAATGTTTCGTCAACGTCTTGGCCAACCGACTGGGCAGCGTTGAGGATTGCGTTTGCGTCCGTCAAAGACGCTGCATCGCTGTCTTCACTTGCGGCGAGGTCGTCGACCATGCGTTCGAGGATGGGGATTGCGACAGTCTGCAGCGTATCGTCGAGGTTCTTTGTTCGGATTGCCCGAGTGACTTGATCCAAAGTAGTCAGCTCTCGTAGGTCAAATTGTGCCAATTGTCCTCGGAGCGCGACTAAGCGTTGGGTTGGCGCAACCTTTGGTGTTACCTGGGCCAATTCGCGTGCAGCAAGGATCGAAGACGCTTGTTGAGACTTGCCTCCAAATCCGAGATGCTCCCAGGTCGCGGGCTTGCTGGCCTCGTTCATCGACACGAGAACAAGTCCCAGAGCGGCGACCAACGACGCCATTCGTAACTTCACGGATCTGGATGAATAGTCAATTGGCGGCTGGACGCGTTGTTTCTGTGGTGCTGTTGACTTCATGTAACAATTCTAACCGTCACAACCAAGAAAAATAATCCTCAAATTTTCGAGACAGAATTCCAGTGTTGCCAGGCCAAGCGTCAGTTGAAATTCTGGCCTATAATTCGATAATTAGAAGTGACTTTTAAGGCGTTTCCTGGACTAACTTGAAGCGCCCCAATAAGTTGCAATCGGGGCTTTGAATAATTGCCGCTTCGCGGCACTCTTTCGGAATAGAGAGCATGAAAATCTTTCCTTTGATAGTTTTTGCCTGGGCTGCAGTGGTTTCGGTAGGCAATTCCGATGAGCTCAACGAAAAATTTCTTCAAGCCCTGAAAGATCGACAGTATTTCGACGTTGCTCTCGATTACCTCGCAGAAATGGAATCGAGTCGTCTGGCATCGGACGATTTTAAGAAAACAATTCCTTTCGAGCGCGCTCAAACGCTAATCCAAAGTACTTCGCGAATTCGTGACCTCGTTCAGTTGGAAAAACGGTTGCAGGAAGCGGAAGATCTGCTGACGCAATCGGAAGCAGATGCTGCCGACGCCGAGTTAAAAGCGAGGTCACAAAACTACAAAGGCGATTTGTTATTTCGACGGGCCAAGATTTATTTGGGACTGGGTGACAATGATCGACTAACAGCCAGTGAGAAAGAAACACAGTACGCCCAGGCGCGTCAGTACTTGGATAAGGCGTTGGAAACATTCGGTGCCGCCAGAGAATCCTATAAACAGATTCTCGACAACTACAAATTGGATTCCCGCGACCCCGAATCGAGGCTGCGACTAAAACGATTGCGCGGCATATTTACGGTCGTTCGAGTCAAGCTTCCGCAGGTGCTTGAGCTCTATGCCGACACACTGGCTTCGACAGACGATAATCGGAACAAGTTTTTGACTGAGGCTGCCACGAATTTTGAAGACTTGTGGATGAAGTATCCTAACTTCCCGGCCGGATTGGATTCGTGTTTCTATGCGGCACGTTGCAAGTACAAGTTGAATGAGCCGACTGAGGCGCTTTCGTTGCTGCAAAGAATCTTTAGCTTGCCCAACAATAGCACGTTATTAAATTTAAAACGCAAAGCCCTTGTTCTAGCTGCTGACTGTTGGGCCAAGACGAAGCCATATCCATTTGACGAAGTCATCGCCAATCTCGAACCCATTAGTAGCAAGTTGACCCGGCGGGATCAACGCAACCCGGATTGGCAGCGAGTTCAAGTGGAACTAGCGCGGGCGTATTACGAAAAATCTGTGGACTTGAATCAGACCAACCCCTCGGACGGCCGTATCAAAAAATTTGCCCGCGACGCTTCGAAATTGATCAAGTCCGTCGCGCGCGTCCCAGGAACGCATCGCGAACTGGCTCGCAATTTGATGAGCCGGTGGAACTTAAGCACGGACGTTGCTGATTCAGGAGATGCGTCGCCGGGCCCAATTACTAATTTTGCCGAAGCCAAGCAGCGTGGGATCGACTTGATCAACGAAATTGAAGGACTCAACGCAGATATATCGGATGCGAAACGCAAGCAGCAACAACCTGGTTTTGACGACCAGGTGGATTTGCCAGTCATGGAAGCTCGAGTGCGGGAACTGAGTCAACAATGTATCGCCGTGTTTGAACGAGCCATCGCGTTGCGAGACGCCTCAACGACTCGGGAAGACTTGAACCAAATTCGATACCTGCAAAGCGTCTGCTATTTCGTCCAACGAAATTTTTTTGAAGCGGCGTTGATCGGTGAGTTTTTGGTGCAGCGATATGCCTCGATTGCGTACAGTCGACAAGCCGGGGGAATTGCTTTGCGAAGTTATGCTGCTATGCACGACAAGGCCGAGGAAGGTAACCGTGAATTCGAACAACTTCAATTGACGCGACTGTCAGAAAAAATCATCAATATCTGGCCGGGATCGGCAGAAGCGGCAGAAGCGGCTTCGGCGCTTACAAGAATGACGTTGGCTAACTCTGCCTTGTCGAAAAAAGAAGTCGAAAAAGTTGAATCGCTAATGGCCGCCGTTGGCGAATCGTCGTTGGAAAGATCGGCGCTGGCCGTCAAATTGGGTACCAAGCTTTGGTTTGACTATCGCAAAAAGAAAGCTGCCGGTGAACACTCATCGGAAGACCTGAGTATGTTGTTGGCCAAGACTACCCGTCATTTGAGTCAAGGGATTCAAGGGTTCAATTTGGGTAACTTAAAAATGGAAGTGGCTTGGGGAGCGGTTTTTTTGGTCAATGCCCATCTGGAAAATCAGGATCTCGATCAAGCATTGAAACAGTTGGAGCAATCAACAATCGCACCGGTGGATCTGGTGAAAGACAAGAACCGGGTCGTCTTGGAGTCCAACAACTACGATTTGTATGTTTCGGAGACATACAAAATCGCTGGCAAGACTTATTTGGCGGCGCTCAGTGCGTTTCCAAGCGACAGCCAATGGACGGACAAAGCACTTGGTATCGTTCGTGCAATGCAGTTACGTGCCAGTCGAAGCCAAAGTGAAGCGGCACAAAAGCAAGTCTTAAACATGTACCAGTTGATCGCGGTTGAGCTGGAACGTCAGTTGAAAAAAATTGCTGATCCCGACGAACAACAACAATTCGTTGCCAACTTGAAGCAGTTTTTACAGACGCTTCAATCTGAGTCCACCGATGCGAATACAATTATTTGGACCGGCAAAACGATGATGAATTTGGCTGATCAGTTTTCAGAGCAAGGGCTGGCAGCAGAATCCAAACCCCTGTATCAGTCCGCGGTGGCGGCATTACAACGGGCATCAAAGTTAGGGGTTAAGGATGCAAAAATCTTAACAGAACTTAAACGACAGCAAGCGATTGCCAAACGAGGCGTTGGCAACTTTGAACCTGCATTCCAAGAGCTGCTGGAGTTGCTGCGAGAAAATCCAAACAATTGGCGCGTTCAAATAGACGTTGCCGAGACACTACAGAAATGGGGCACGATTAGAAAAGATAAAAAGATTTTGGCCAAAGCGCTGGCCGGTGGGGAGCGCAGCAAAGACCCCAAGACAAAACGAGTCAAAAATTTGGTGTGGGGATGGTCGAAATTGGCAGACGCTTTGAAAACGAATTCGCGTTTTCGAGAGGCCTATTTTACGGCGGTCATGGGTGCGGTTGTGACTCGTTTTGAGTATGGGTTGATCGAAGAAAATCCCAAAGTCGTGGCCGCAGCCCTCAAACGACTGCGTTTCGCAAAAACGAAAAACCCGGACCTGGGTGGCCCAAATTGGAAACCCAGGTTTGAAGCACTAGAACGAACAATTAAAAAACAGATGGAATCCATGCAGGTTTCCGCTCGTCAATAGGACTATTTTTGATGAACAAAGTTTACTTTTTTTTATGTTTGATTTGTTTCGCATGGCTGCCATGCGAATTTGCAGCTGGTCAAAAGGATAGTGTTTACCGAGCCGGCTTAGACGGGGGTAACAAGCTGGTCCGCGGGCGCGTGGTAAAGTCTTCGGTCTTTGAAGTGACCGTCGAGACTAGCAACGGCGAAGAGAAGGTTCCTGCACGAGAGATTAAGAAAATCTCGTATGCAGGCGAGCCGCGAAGTCTGGGACGCGCGCGCGATCAATTCGAAAATGGCCGATTCAACGACTGTTTGGAATCGCTGAGGAAGATCACCGATCCGCCGAACTCCAAATTTATGCAACAAGAGATTAAGTTTCTCGAGTGTTTCGCCACCGGCAACAAGGCGTTGCGTGGCGATCCTGGAGTTTCGACGGCGAACGCTGAACAACTACTTTCCAATTTTGTAAAATCCAACAGTGATTCGTTCCGCTTGGTCATGGCGATCGATCTTTACGCGCGCCTATTGATGGCCAACGGAAAGACGGTGGATGCCCAGCGTGAATTCAACAAATTGACTAAGTCCCAATGGCCAAAATACGTCGCTCGAGGTCACTTTTTCGAAGGTGAGACTTTGGTTCATGAAAACAAACTGAACCAGGCACAACGTAGTTTTCAACAACTGGCAAAATTAAATGCTGCCGACGAGGAGAGCCAACAATATCGGTTACTTGGCGATTGTCAGCTGGCAAAGATCACGGCACTCAATGGCAATCCCGAGCGAGCCATTTCCGCTGTAGAGCAAATCATTCAAAATGAAAGTGCTGAGAATGTTCGGTTGTTTGCTTATGCCTATAACGCGTTGGGGACGTGTTATCTGCAAACGAAAGAGCTAAAGAAGGCCTGCCGCGCGTTTTTGCATACCGAATTATTGTTTTCCTCGGAATCGGACGCACATGCCGAAGCCCTTTTCCAGCTGGCTCAGATTTGGCCACAATTGAATGAGACCAGTCGTGCCAATCGTGCTCGGGAGTTATTGAATACACGATATCGCAATACCATCTGGGCCGCGAAACTGTGAAATTGGAGCCAAGGCAAGTTAATTCATAGTGACGGGGAAAGCTGCAACGCGACTAGAAGTTTGCCAGCCTTGCTCCACTCTTGCCGACAACGATTCTTGGCTACAATGACATGCGTTTGGATCGACGCGACGAATCACTTACACAAACAAATCGCCTATTGGTCGATGAGGAATTGAATGGGTTTAAGAACGACAACTGCGAAATTGGTCTTGCTGCTGGTTTTTATTGGCTTGGGAACCTACCCTGCGTTGTTGCTGCACGCGCAAGAAGTAGGTGCAGAGGTGGCGGAGTCCAAAAATTATTTGACTTGGCTGATTGAATCATTGGGTTGGGGTTACATATTTATTTTCCTCAGCCTGTCATTCATCTTCTTTGCGTTTCTGATTATGAATATCTTGGCCGCTCGGCGAGATTTCGTTTGTCCCAACCAATTGGTGGAAGGTTTTGAGTCGCTGTTGGATCAAAAACAGTATCAAGAAGCGTACGAGTTGGCCAAAGCGGACGAATCATTTTTGGGAAATGTCCTTTCATCTGGTTTGGCGAAACTGTCGGGCAGTTACAAGCACGCGATGGAATCCATGCAAGAAGTAGGGGAGGAAGAGAGTCTCAAACTCGATCACCGACTTAGCTATCTCGCATTGATTGGAAACATCAGTCCGATGATTGGGTTGTTTGGAACCGTACACGGGATGATTCGTTCGTTTCGTGTGATCGCTTTTGGTGGTACGGCTCCTGACGCTTCCAAGCTGGCCGAAGGCATTTCAACGGCACTTTTGACCACTTTGATTGGGTTGGCGATCGCGATTCCAGCAATTGCGGCGTTCAACATTCTGCGCAATCGAATTCAACGCCTCGTACTGGAAGTAGGAATTACCAGTGAACGTTTGATGAGTCGATTTGAAAAAGTTGGCAGTAAACCGGAATCCAATAGCTAGTCGCGAATTCAAAAACTCCACAACCGTATGAAGTTCAAAAAGAAAAGAGAATCCGGGATTCTGGAAGCCGACTTGACGCCGATGATCGACGTCACGTTTCAATTGATTGCGTTCTTTATGCTGATCATCAATTTTTCCGAAGTCGATCGCGCCGAAGAGATATTGCTGCCAGCCCATCAGTTGGCCCGTCCACCGGAAACGCGTCCCGAATACCAAATCATCTTGAACTTGATTCCGGACGGTAGCGTAAAATTCGCGGGTCAAAAAATTGATAAGATTGATTTTTTGACAGGTCTGTTGAACCGAGAAATTTCAGCAGCACAAATCGACGGCGTCCCGCCCGGCGAAATAGCGGTTATTATCCGCTCGCATCAGGACACGCCAACGGGCCTGGTCCAAGAATTGATTACAAAATGCCAATCCTTGGAGTTGGAGAACTTTAGCCTTCGTGTCAAAGAGCGGGCGGAATAGGAGGCAATAAAATGAAAATCGTCGGCGCGCTGCAAGAAGAAAATGAAGACATTAAGTTGAACATGACGGCAATGATCGATGTGGTCTTTCAGTTGCTTATTTTCTTTATCATGACCTTCAAGATCGTCGCACTCGAAGGTGATTTTAATGTCAAAATGCCGCTGGCCTCCGCCGAACCGCCGACCGATACGATCGAAAATCCGACAACCGTGATTACCGTGAAGATGAGTGCCGGCGAAGACGGAATCATTGCCGCGATCGACGTCGACGATGGCTTGGAAACCCAGTCGCTTACCGGTGTTACTATGTTCAGCGAGTTGACAAACTTCGTGGAGAGCGTCTTGTCGAACAATGCCGACCCTTCCACGGCTGAAGATATCGAAGTCGAATTTGATATCGATTATGCGCTGAAGTATCAGTATACGGTCAAAGCCATTGGCGCCGTTTCGGGCAAGGTATTGCCAGACGAGACCGTTAAGACTTTGGTGGAAAAGATCAAGTTTCGTGACAACACCGGCGGCTAGCTCTGTCGTTCTTGACGGTTCAAAACCCAGCACGCCCAAGCCTACCAGCACGAAACGCCAGTTTTGACATTAAACGCATCCGTTTATTTTCGTGTCGGTGAGGGTGGAGACTATGCGCGGGGGTGAAATTGTTCGTGGACTTTTTTTAGGCGCGATTGGTCCACATGGGTATAGATTTGGGTGGTTGCGATGCTGCTGTGGCCCAACATTTCTTGAACCTGTCTTAAGTCCGCTCCGCCGGCCAGAAGATGCGTAGCGAAACTGTGTCGCAACGTGTGCGGCGAGACTTTTGCAGAAATTCCCGCGATAGCGGCGTATTTCTTGACGAGTTCCCAGATCGCTTCCCGTCGCAACTGGCGGCCGCTGCGCGACAAAAACAACCAATCCGATTCTAAAGGTCGGAGCGCTGCAAGACGCGGACGCAGTTGCCTAACGTAGGCCGATATCGTTTCTATCGCCGCATCTCCCAGTGGTGCAATACGCTGTTTGTTGCCCTTGCCCTCGCATTTCAAAAAACGTTGCTTCAGTCGAACATTGCTGATTAACACGTTGGAGATTTCCGAAACTCGGCAACCGGTCGCGTACAATATTTCCAGGATGGCTCGATCTCGCAAACACATCGGTTCGATTGTTTTCGGAGCGGTCAAAAAATTATCGATATCGCGCGGGGAGATGACTTCCGGGACGCGTTCCCAAAGCTTCTGGCTGCCAAGCAGCTCAGCGCGGTTGTCGACCAAGACGCCTTCAAGTTGCAGATACTTGAAGAACATTTTGACAGCGACAATGCACCGGGCCGTCGAAGCGGGCGACAAATCAAATTGGCCTAACCAGGCAACAAAATCGGATAATTGTGCGATCGTCAAACTGGGAATTGACTTGCCGTCCAGCCACAGACAGAAACGCTTGGTGTCTCGGGCGTATGCAGCCACTGTGTTTTCAGACAAGTGGCATTCCATTCTCAAATAGTCGATAAACGAATTGCGCCAACGAACACTGGATTCCGAGTTGTGTTTCGGTTTGGTCTTGTTGGCTTTGAGTTTAGATTTTCGAAGCTTGTTCATGGCAGACAACCATACCCGGTGATTGTGGCTCTGACGTTATTTTCGACCAATTCGACACTTTTTCATCAGCCTGAAATCGGTGCCGCGGACTCAAAGATGCTACAACACGCATTGTTTATCGTGTGATTTCGAACTGTTGGATCTTAGCAGTACCCCAGCAAAAGATGAGGTAACGATCGGATCACCGTTTTATCTTAGTCATTCGAAATACGGGCCCGTACGATTCTTTGGTGACCGGCCAGGTCCTTGGACACTTTGGAACCTTCAAATTTTGGATGGCTCGCCACAAATTCAAGGCAACGATCCATGATGATGGGGCTCGTTTCAAAGATTAGGAAACCACCGGGTAACAAATGCTCGGCGGCTTGACGCACCAGTGGCTCAATAACACTGGTGCCATCTTCGCCAGCAAACAAAGCGATAGCAGGTTCAAAGTCGCGGACGGATCGGTCAACGGTGCCGGATTCGGATGTCCCAATGTAGGGTGGGTTGCTGACAACGATGTCTGGTTGAATGTCTCGTGAAATGTCGTCGAATAGATCACTGACAACGAATTGGATACGATGATCTAGCTGATGCGCGGCCGCATTCTGTTGCGCGATGCTCAAAGCGTCATTACTGATGTCGGTCGCTAAGAGTGTGGCATTGGTTATGTGTTTTGCCAACGTGATTGCCACGCAGCCGCTCCCTGTGCCAATATCGACAATAGTGACGTTGTCTTTGTTTAGGCTGTGGGCCGATTCGATCGCGGCCAATACCAAATGTTCGGTTTCTGGTCGCGGAATCAACACGTGTGAATTGACGGCGAATTTGAGCGAGTAAAACTCTTTGTGCCCAACCAGATAGGCAACCGGTTCACCTTTGGCGTGGCGTTTTACCCAATCCCGGTATGTACCCAACGCAGGTTCTTCGGGAACTTGATCGAATCGGGTATACAATTCAATACGTTGACAATCCAGTGCTTCGGCCAACAAAATCTCGGCACATAGTCTGGGCGAATCGAGCTGCTTGGATTGGAAAAACTCAGTCGTCCAATCGAGTAAGCGTTTAATGGTCCAAGGTTCCTGGCCCGTAGTTGCCGGCATCGGTCGTTGTCCTAAACGCTTAATCCAAGGAGCCCATCGTGGACCGCAACGTTTGACGATCATGGTCAATCAATGCGTCGGTGACGGGTTGTAAGTTTCCGGCAATCACTTGATCCAACTTGTAAAGCGTCAGGTTGATACGATGGTCGGTCACTCGATTCTCGGGAAAATTGTAGGTGCGGATACGTTGACTACGGTCCCCGGATCCTACTAAGCTTTTGCGTGTGTCGGCACGCTCCTTGGCCTCTTTTTGTTGGAAATGGTCGTACAAACGAGACTTCATGATTCGAATGGCTTTGGCCAAGTTTTTATGTTGGCTGCGCTCTTCGAAACATCGCACCACCAGTCCAGTTTCTTTGTGCGTCATGCGAATCGCGGAAGCTGTTTTGTTGACGTGCTGGCCGCCAGGTCCGCTACTGGCTGCATACCTTTCAACTTCGTAGTCATCGGGTTTTAAATCGACTTCGACGTCCTCCGGTTCAGGCAGCACCGCGACCGTCGCCGCCGACGTGTGAATCCGGCCTTTGGCCTCTGTTTCGGGGACGCGCTGGACGCGGTGACCGCCGCTCTCATATTGCAGCTCACGATAGCATTCGTCACCTTCGACAGAAACAACGACTTCCTTGAATCCTCCCAGCTCAGTTGGGTTTGACTCCAAAGCGGAAAATTTCCAGCCTTTGACTTCGGCATGGCGTTTGTACATTTCAAACAGGTTACGTGCGAACAATGCGGCTTCGTCACCACCGGTTCCCGCACGAATTTCCATCACACATCGCGTACGATTCGCGTCATCGCCGCCAATGGTCATGTCGAGCAACTCTTCCCAAATTTTTTCGCGCTCCTGGGTCAATGTGCCCATCTCTTCTTCGGCCATTTCTCGTTCCTCGGCATCGCCGGCTGCAGCCATCTCTTTGACTTCTGACAACTCGTCCAACACGGTTCGGAACCGTTTGTATTTGGTCGCGAGTTTGGCCAATGATCCGTGCTCGCGAGCAACGGCGGCCATTTTGTTTGAATCCGCTAAAACGGCCGGGTCGGACATTTGCTGCTCCAGCGTTTCATAGCGACTCAATTTTTCATCCAACATTTCTCTCATTGCTTTCGAACTCCAATTTAAATTCAGAATATAACTTCATCTCAAGCCTAAGGTTTGTTGAGTGAAGCTAGGAGTCGGCAAACCAAGCCTGAACAACGGCACGACAAGGGTATGCAAAGTTGGCCATTGGGAAGAGAAACATTTTGGTAAATTGATTAAATCGTTACGTGAATCGTTTACGAAACCGATCGGCAATCAATGTGTCAACGATCAGCTGCAAAGCATGATACGCGACAATTGGAATTATGTTTAGCCCCATACTGAGTGCGGTCGATAAGCCTACCATCAGCGTTTTTTGGCTCCCACCAAATCCGATGGCAATCCGATCACCTATCGGACAGCCGGTCCATTCGCCCAATTTGATTCCGGAAATCAATATCGCGAGATGATGGAACAAGACCAAGACAATTGTTGCAGCCAAATGGTTCAGGCCAATCTCGTTCGCCGGCAATCCGTCGAACCGGATCCGCATACTGACCGAACCAATTAACGTGATCAACAAAATTCCAATTTGTGCGGCAATGCTCAATCGTGAAGCATGGTTCGTCGCCCACGTTGCGCTACCGCGATGGATTCGCAGCAGTTGACCTATCACCATGGGAAACACGACAAACATACCCAGGTTTACAATTGTCGCGACTAAAACGGATTGCGGAACTGAAATCCCGATTAGCCCGTATACCCAGGCAGGCGTGACTACGAAACAAAGCAAATTCGTGACGATGGTGACGACCATTGAAACGCTATCGTTGCCACCGGCCCGCCGCGTCCAAACTGCGGACGAAGCCAATGTGCTGGGGACGGCGGCCGCCAAAATAAGCCCTGGTCCCAACTCGCTGCCCAAGAACCGGCTTAACGGCCACGCCAAAAGAGGCGCTGCAACCAAATTCAGAAAAATTGCGATCGACGGAGCCAGCGGTTTGGTGCCCGCACGAACCAGCTGTTTTGTTTCTAGCGGCCAAGTCATGCACAACATCGTCAGGCCAACAATCAGCCACTTCAGCCACGCGATGTCGGTGAGCCACGATAGTGGATACGCGAAAACATAGCCTAATGAAAGTGCCAGCATCAATAAAATGAGAAACCACTGATCGCGGAGAATCTTCATGCTTCGACGGTAGGCTCCAAAAATCGTAGGGCTTGCGATGCTAGCTTGTTCAACCGGCCTGTTTGATTTCAAATTGGATATCTAAAATTCGCCCGCGAATCAACGCGGGAGTAACGTGTCCCATGTGGGACCTAACCAAAATTCGGATAAACACAACGTGCTAAGATATTGGACAGCAGGCGAATCCCACGGTAAAGCGATGATCGCGCTGGTCGACGGTTTTCCCGCTGGTTTAGAAGTTGACGAACAACAAATCAATAACGAGTTGAGACGTCGGCAGGGCGGATACGGGCGTGGGCAACGTCAAAAACTGGAAACCGACCAAATTGATATTCTGTCAGGCGTTTGGCAAAGCGTAACGTTAGGTAGTCCGATCGCGATGCAAGTGGTCAACAGCGACTACAAATTGGAGCGATTGAAAGAACTTCCTCGGCCTCGTCCCGGACACGGTGATCTAAGTGGTTCCATAAAGTATTTGAGTTCCATTCGAGGGATACTGGAACGAGCCAGCGCTCGCGAGTCTTGCGTTCGCGTGGCTGCCGGCGCTCTCGGCAAACAGCTGCTTGCAAAGTTCGGCATCGAAACGATTGGATACGTCGTCGAACTTGGAAAAGAAAAGATTGAGCCGCAAGGGAAGGCGATTCAAGAAAAACTCGAGCTTCGTGATCGTAGCGAAATCTATTCGCTGGATCCGGACCGCGATGAGGAGATGAAATCCTACATCGACGCTACCAAGCAAGCCGGTGACACGCTAGGTGGCGTCGTCGAAGTACGCGCAGAGGGTCTGCCATTTGGATTGGGAACGCATGCTCAATGGGATCGCAAGTTAGACGGGAAGTTGGCCCAAGCCGTTATGGCGGTTCAAGCGATCAAAGGGGTTGAAATTGGTTTGGGTTTTGAGTCGGCACGGCGAGTGGGAAGCGAGGTTCATGACCCGATCCAATTCGACGCCAATGAAAAACAAAAAGCGACGCTTGGTTACATTCGCCCAACCAATCATGCGGGTGGTTTGGAGGCTGGGATGACCAACGGGCAGCCGCTGGTCGTGCGGGCCGCGATGAAGCCGATCAGTACTTTGCAAAAACCCTTGGCGTCCATCGACATGCAAACGAAGGAACCGAAAAAAGCCAGTTACGAGCGTAGCGATGTCTGCGCGTTGTCGGCGTGTAGTGTGATCATCGAGCACGTTGTGTCCTTCGAACTTGCCGCCGCATTGATCGAGAAGTTTGGCGGCGATAGTGTTGAAGAAATGCAGCGAAGATTCGAATTGTTCCAAGAGATGGCTGCTAATCGGTGAGGATCATGGAAGATCGACCCCCAAGCATGAGCGACAACCAACGACGATTTTTTTGTCGCGTTATTTTTTTGTTGGCATGTGTCTTGCCGACGGCCACCGCGATTTACGTGGTCGCACATCAGCCAACGGCAGATCAATGGGCACAGAAAATTCAGGCTGAGTTGCCAATTAAAGTCACGGTTGAGTCGGTTGAAACTCCATTTCCCAATCGCGTCGTGTTGCGAGGATTGTCAGTTGAACCAACAGAAACTGGCTGGTTCTCCGAATTCAATGGTTTTGCAACCGACGAGGTAATCCTTGATTTCGGGTTTTCCCACAACGAGATCACGTTCATCCATCCCATCGAGATTGAAATGGATTCGATGGCGACTCTGCTGCAGCGGATGATGAAGGAATTGGATGACGCGACGTGGAATGCGGATCAATGGAAATTGTCATTCAAGAAAGTGGCATTGGTCGATCCCATCGCATCCCATACGAACCTATTGATGAAGCCGGTTTCGATCACGCTCCAACGCGGGCCAGCCAATTCGTCTGAGGCGCCATCGCTTCAGGCTCGATTGTTGGCGCGAACCAACGAAGAAAGTACGAGCCAGTTATCCGTCGCATTCGAGAGATCCGAACAATCCAATTTTCTCGTCGTCGATGCAGCCCAATGTTGGCTCCCTTCCAATTTGCTCAAGCGATTTGTGGCTGGCGCTCCAAAATTTGGTGCCAACAGCTATTTTCAAGGTCGAATACAAATCGAAACCGATAGCTTCGACAGAACGCATGGCAGCGTCATGGGTGAACTACAAAATGTTCAGCTTGATCAGTTTCGTTCACGAAAATATCAACTGACTGGTTCGTGTGATATCGAAAACCTATTGTGCCAAATTAAAAACGGCCGGATTCATTCCGCTCAGCTACAAATCAAATCGAAAAACACAATCACTGTCGATCGAAGTTTCTTAGACCAAGTCCAAGACTTGGGCGTCTTTTTCCGTTCGGATACGTACACCGATAAACTTGCGATTTCAAAAGTTGCGGTTGGCGTGACCATTCAGAATGGTAACCTGATGCTTGCTGGCGATCGGCAAGACGTTGATTTCGAAGGGCAGGGCAGCGCAGTAGCTGATTGCGTGGCGTTCAAAGAAATTGAAGGTCAGTTGGAGCCAATTGCAATCTTGCGAAAAAGCAAAGAACAAATTCCGCTTGTTGCTGCTGCCAAAGCTATCTCCGGTAACCATGTTGACAACGCCGCCATTCAATTTCTAGATCATTTTGATATTCAGCGACGTTGACGATGCACTGATTAAGCCGCAGCCAACGTGGAATCGGCGGCGAATCCGCGATACCAAGATTGCGGTATGACGGCGGCCAACAAGGCAATGCCCAAATTGAAAACCACAAAGGCTTTCAAATAGAACATCGGCTGCATGTAGAATGCTTCGACGGCTCCGCCTCCACCGGCGTCGGCGTAAGCATGCAATCCAACGCCCAGTTGATTGACGCCCTCCCAAGACCAGATCACGATGATGTTACCAATGGCGGCCAAAGCCGCGATGCCGCGATCTTTCACCAATCCGGCCCAGCGGGCATGTAGAATGACCGCGTTCCAAAGCACGATCATCAAAGCGCCATTTTCTTTCGGATCCCAACCCCAAAAACGGCCCCATGAATCGTCGGCCCACAAACCGCCCAATACCGTGCCAAAAAAACTAAACAACAACGCAAAGCAAACGGTGCCGTATATGATATTGGTAAACTGGCGACGGCGTTGTTTGTCGAAACCCGGACTGAAAAACAGCCCAAACAGCAATGCAAGTCCGACCAAACCAGCAACCAACGTCGCAGAATAGCCCAAATTGATAATGATCACATGCGTGGTCAGCCAGAATTGGGTGTCCAGGACCGCCCGAAGAACGGTGAACGTATCGCCTTGTCCGATCGAAATAGTCCAAGCGTATAGCAGTGAACCAAACCCCGCTAAGGAGGCCAACAAGTTACCGATTCCGATTTTTGTGGCATATTCAATCATCAACAGAATTACGACACAACCCGCAGCCACGACCACAAACGATGAATACAAGTTAGTAATCGGGGGGCGTCCGGAAATCACAACCCGCAGCGCGACGCCACCAATATGGACCACGAGCGCGAGCATGATGAGCCAAAACGCGGCTCGATTGATTGGGCCATGAAAACCAAACCAGGACAATAGCGTTACAACGAAAGCAAATAGGTACATACAAGTCGCAACGTAAAACGGCGAGAAATAGTTGTAGGTCATTTCCGAGTCGATTCCCCTACTGCTGTATCCGGTGGGTGACATTGCAACCATCGCCGCGTTGTGTTTCTCAAGCGTGTTGTTGAACTTTGCGGCGTCACCGTTTTGGTAGGCCGCCTTCAACTGGGTTAGGTTTTCGGCAATTTCAGGATCGAATGACAGTTCGCCTGCGGTAAAACGAAGTTCGTCCAACATGTTTGCGATAATCCGGTCTTCGTCGTTTTCCAGTCGCCAGCCGCGCAACCCATTGGCGACAAAGTCCGATGCATCTTTCCATTCGTCTTCGTACAGCTTCGGAGGAATCAAATGCCAGTTGCGAATCAGCACATCTTCCAATTGTTGCGGGTCTTTCAATTTAAATTTCGCGGCCATGCCTTCGACGATGTCTTCAAAACGCATCAAATCCTTGATGATCTTCTTTTTGATGAAATCGGGTTTCATTTTTTCGTACTCTTCGTCCAAGATGCGCTTGGCGAGTTCGGTGTTGGATTGGGCGCCGTATTTTTTCGCAAGGCCGTCAAGCCAGATATGTTCCATGGCAATTGCCAGTGGCATCCACGGGTTCTTTTCAGTCGTCGTGGGAACGCTGAAGGGCATGACGGGGCGTTTTGTTTTGACTTCATAGGCGGTATCGGCTAAACCGGCAGCAACCTCGATCCGTCTTCGAGAGTCACCTTCGGGATAGCGATTCGCGGTACCCTGAAACGCCGTTTGGATGGCGATAATCTGTCGGCTTTTTTCAAACACTTCGCCCAGCCGACGATGGAGCGATGTTCGTTTTTCAACCGGTAGTTTGTCGGCCTCTTGCAATAATGAAATTAGTTTCGCATGCGAGTTGCGGACTTCGCCCAACGTGTATTTTAGGCCTTTACGTTTTGGGAAATCTAGTGCATTTTGGACCTTGTCGTCTTCGACGCGCAATATCTGATAATCGTAGGCACTTTCGGCGTCGAACATCATGTCGGCAAACCACCGGATCGCTGGTTGCTTCTTGCCCATGCCATCGACAACGTATTCGCGGTTGGATAGTTGTCGCGATAAATTGCGCGCGTAGGAATCCAGTGGTTGCACGCGTCCATCAAACGTGACCGGCACTCGCCCAAGCAAATCGAGTCGAATCTCAGATCCCTTGGCCTTGGTTAATTTAGGTGAAATCGCTTTCGAGAATTGCACTCCGTAATACAACACCGCAATTGAAACCAGTGCGATCGTCGGTATCCAGGGCAGGATGGAAGAATCTGTTGGGTCGGGTGTTTGATTTGATCTTTTGTTCGTCTTGTTCAAGTGATTGACTAACGTCTGTTGGAATTGAGCCACCAGCCCAACGACGACAAACATGCAACAGACATACGGAATCATCCATCCGTTGTTGCGAACGACCTGGATCCCGGAAAGCTCTTGGTTGCCGTCCTTTTCCAAGTCGCTGTCTTCCAGGTAAGTCGTTTGATAAAAAGTCTGATCGCGGTATCGCAATGGGTTGTTCATTGAAATCTTTTGCGTGCTTTCAATGCCATTCTTCGGATCGTCAATCACGAATTCTGACGAAAACAATCTTGGAGTTTCCGTGCCAACGTAATACTCCGCCGATGTGTCTTTCAGTTCGATGGAATAGGGCATGTAAATCGTCTTAAACCTCAATCCGATTTGATAGTTGCTTTCATCAATCGAAACCGTATCCAACAGTTTTTCGTCGTATATCAATTGACTGACCAAATACGTACCGAGTTTTTTGTTGGTCTTTCGGTTGACAATTTCAATATATGCAGAGGCTCGATCAGCGCCGGCACTGGCGTCGGCGCCAGCAGCTGGTTTCTTGAATACGGCCAAATAGACTTGGCCAATGCCGGTATCGGCTTTGTTGTCCGCTTGTGGGCCAACGCGAATGACATCGCTGTTCTTAAAATAGTTGACGCAACGAATTTTGAACGGTAATTGAGGGTCGTCGATAATGTCACTGGTGTTTTCCAAAATACTACCGGGAATTACCGTCATCCGGTCTTTCTCAGGATCGCTGCGATCAATCACGACAAATTCCGTTTCCCGCAAATCTATCGCGTGATGCGTCGTTTCCCCTTCCACGACCGAAACGCGATGTTCTTCATTGGTAACCGTGACGAATATTTCGTTGACTAAGAGGCCGGCAATCCCAAGGTGCAAAAGCACGATTCCAGCTTTGCGTTTGAACAGCAACATGCATCCAACTAGGACCACCATGGCTGCAATTGTGGATTGTGCGAGCTGCCAAAGGATGCGCATGGCCGAATCACCGATAAAGGCTTCGGCGCCCCAAATAACGCTTAATACGAGCAGGGCAAACAGCGTCACTCCCGTCAAAGCGTAGACGATGCGTTCGATGTTGCGCTCTTTCGGAAAGGTGAATGTCGCGTATAGCGAAGCAATTCCAAGACCGAGGACGGCGACCTGCAAATACTTCCACATCGTTGTCCAGGGAATCGGAGGCTGTCCGCCAAAGCCTTGATCATCTTGGTAATTGAAAATGATTGTCCAAGTTAACAAGCCCGAGGCTAGCAGCACGAGGCTGCCGATCCACAGACGGGCGCCCTTGGCCTGGATTCGAAAACGCAAAACATGTGCGGCCGTCAAATTGATCAGCATCGCAGTGATAATCGTCATGCCACTGGGCACGACAAAGCCACCCGAAACGTTGGTGGCATTGGGGAACCAATTCAAAGGAAAAAAGGTTGCCAACGGAACGTAAACAAAAAAATTGGAGAAGTGTTTGTTTTTTAATGCCCAGATGTCAATGGTGGCTTGTTCAAGTGTAATGATCCAGGTTACCAATACGGCCAAGACCAAAAGAAAAACCGTCAACTTGAGCGATGCAATTGCCGTCACGGCAGTCCTGACCCAATCCGTTACCGAAACTTGTTGGGCCGATGCAGACAATGCGCTTTTGGATTCGGTCAATGTGTTTCCGGACATGGATGCACCTATTTGAAATGAAATGATTTCACGAATTGATCGAATTCATATTCCAATTCGATTACGTTTTCACGATCACCAATCAATTTAAAGAACCAAGCGAGGTCTTCCCGCTCGATCATAATACCAATCATGGCAAATTTCTTTGCTTGGTCGGACGAAACTAGTCGAATTTTGTCACCTTCAATTCCGTCGACGGTTATCTTTTCCGAGCTGTCACGAATGACTTCCTCGCTATCGTCCATCTCGACTTGCCGTGCCCAGCGAGCTGCGTTGGGAACCCATTCATTGGCCATCGCCGGAAGTTGCGTCACCGTCAATTGTGGCGACGTCTGTTCATCGCCTTTTTTAAGTCGTACTTTCACAATATCGTTGACACTGCCTTCAATCCAACCATCCATTGCCCGGTGTGCAAACTCGACGTCACGCGGTCTTGACGGGGCCATCATGGGGCTATCGCTCAAGACCATCATGCCTGTTTCATCAAAGATTTTCATTTCACCAGCCGTTGAATCAAACGAGCCAAGTTTAAGTTCATCCTCTTTGATTACCGGTTTGTCCAATTGGCCCAACCAGCGATTCACATTGTCCAACAGATTTTGATCGGGTCCCAAGAATGATATTGAAATTTCCAACTCACCGTGATCCTTAACGGGTACGAACAAAGTTGCAAACCGCATCATTTTTTCGGGGCCCCGTCTCCATCCTGACGGCAATCGCCATTGCGGTTTTCCCTCGTCGTCAATATCGATATTGGAAAACCATGCTTTCCATTCCGTTTCACTTTGATCGACCGATACAACAGGGCCTGTCAATTTGAAGAACCAAGTCGCATCCGGTCGTTGGAGAATTCCGACCACCATTCGCGTGGCTACTGGGGTTGCAACTGGCGTCTTCCTGATCACCAAGGGCTCTTCCCCAATGTCTCCTAAGTCTGATCTGGATTTGGCAACTTCGTACTGGCGAATTTCCGGAGGTTCGTCACAGCCCAGTAGCCAGGCCGAAATTAGGATTCCAAAAAAACAGCGGCGTAACATTGAAAATATCGTCCTAAAACAGTCGTCGGGATTTTCCGTCGCGGAAGTCGCTTCGACGCAGCAACCCTTGGCGAGAACGTATTCCGATTCGGCTTCCAATTATATGCCTGAAACAAACAGCAAGACATATCAATCACGATCTTGGCACTCATCTATTCTGACACGTATTTGCCGATTCGAATAAACCAGCAAGCCATTTTGTCGCGGTGTAGCTGTCTGGGTACCTAAGCGATCGCTGCATCAACAATGCCAGAACATTTACCAAATCCGATTCTTCGGAAACCTGCAACTTCGCAATGCCCGCTCAAGACGACTTCGTCTCCATCGGCCAAAAATTTGCGTTCCTCACCGGTCGTTAGCTGGATTGGTGTGCGGTCGGAGCCAGGTACGGGGTTGTCTAGGTCGCCGTTCCACGTCAATTCCAGTAGGCATCCGCGTTGGTCGCGCGTAGGTCCGCTGACTGTACCGCTTGCCAGCAAATCTCCAGGCTGCATGTTGCAACCATTACTGCTATGATGGGTCAACATTTGCGAAATCGTCCAATACATGTTCGTAAATGAGGTTCGGCTCAGTTGCTGCGGGGGTGCCTCCTGTTCTCGCATTTTTGCCGAACGAAGTGTTGCTTCCAATTGAATGTTTACACCACCCTTGGTTTGGTTGTTGGAGCTGGTCAGATAATCTAAAGGAGTCGGATCCTCCTCAGGTCTTTTGAACTCTGCACAGCGAAACGGTGCCAATGCTTCCATCGTTACGATCCAGGGTGAGACGGACGTGGCAAACGATTTGGCCAAGAACGGCCCCAGCGGTTGGTACTCCCATTTTTGTAAATCGCGTGCGGACCAGTCATTGACTAGGACCATGCCAAAAATCTTGTCCTCGGCTTGATCAATCGAAATGCTCGATCCAAGTGAATTCCCCTCTGCAACAAAAAAACCAACTTCGAATTCGTAGTCGAGCAAGGCGCTGGGGCTGCGTGTCGGATTGCCGCCATCTTCCGCCGGAGCTTTTTGACCGATTGGGCGGGTGATACTCGTACCGCTAACAACGAGACTTGAGGCTCGTCCGTGATAGCCAATCGGAATATGTTTATAGTTTGGTAACAGCGGGTTGTTCGGTCGGAACATACTGCCCACGTTGGTCGCATGATACACTGATGCATAAAAATCCGTGTAGTCTCGGACTTCGCAAGGCAAAACCATATTGGCATCAGTTTGCGGTACCAAACCTACTTTTGATTTGTCGACGTCGGAATCAGTGACCAACAGATTGCTCAGGTCATGCCGTAGTTGAATTCGTTGTTGTTTGTTTAAGCCCAATACGAGATTCAGATTCGGCTGGTTTACGGCCGCGACGGTTGCCTTGTCGCCAAGGTACCCGTTTGCTGCAACTGAGCCGAGATCGAGAATCTGATTACCAATCGCAATGCCCGTTCGCGTTGCTTGATCCTCAATTTGATAAACGCCAAAGGGTAAATTCTGAATCGGGAAATCCGTCTCGGCTTGATTGGCAGATTCAACCCAAGATTGTCGGTTGGGGTCGTGCGTAAAATCAGTTTCAAACATTGGTGGTTTTCCCTTTACACTAAGTCGTTATTTTGTTGTCGATCCACCCCATCGCAACGAGCTCGTCGGTAGGCTCGGTGAATGAGCACGAACCAAACGTCGTCATTTTTGATTGGCGAATCGCCTGGATTTGTGAGCTGGTGATACGGTGGCCGTCAAATTCAATATGCTCTTCGGTGATCGAAAATTCGTTTGAATCTGTCGTGGACAATATGCGTTCCAAAACGCTGGTGTTACGTTCACCGGCGTAAGCAAAACAGCCAGCCAGAAACATGTTCAAGTAACCGAACATCGTTGCCGAGTCTGGGTTGTCTTCATAGGTCAATCGAAACTGGCCACGTAACGGATGATGCAGTCCCGCGGTCGCTTTCATTCCAACGCTATGTTCCGCGCAAATGGCAACGAAGCGGGCCACTTCTGAGGCCGTTGGAATTAAATCTCTGGTGACACCGCCAGTGCGAATTTTGGCGAATAGATTGGTTCGAAAAAGACCGGCGATGGTCGCAATGTATTCGGTAGGATCTTCGTGGTGCGGGACTTCAACGAAAACTTGTACTTCGACTGGAAGACTTGAAGCGATTTCTCGAATCGACTCTGGTGACGAGGCTCTGATTTCGACGTTGTCAATTTTGGCACCGCCAGTTTCGGTATGTCTAAGATTGAAAGACTCGATTGTTTGAATGGCCGATGCGAATGTCCGTGAATCGGAGACGGGCGGTACGAGTGCACTGATTTTCCACGTATCTTTGGACGATCGAAAATCTTGATGAGATTCCAATTCATCGACCTTCCCTACGGGCAGGACTAGCCGCGCCAGCATCCAACGGAATTCTCCTGCTAAGTACTTCGAATAATTTTCGATGACAGAGTCCAAGGGCAATTGAGCCGGCGGAAAAAGTCCAGCGTAGTCAACGATTTCAGATACCAAATGTTTTACGGGGAACATGCGTTCAACCACCAATTCGTTACTTTGGACGTCCAGTTGCCCCGATGCATGCCAGCGAGACCCAACGATCTCTTAAAGATAGTGGATTGGCGTTTCCTGCCCATCCGAAAAGTAGATTTCGCGGACTATTTACCGACAGCGGACTGCGACAAGTCAACACAAACCAATTCTTTGTCGTTGCGTGCAAACACGCATTTCATTGCGAACGCGGGATGCGACCAGCAAACGCCGCCTCTTCGGTTCAATTGCTGTTTCGTGGGCGCGATGATTTGGCAGCGAGATTTCTCGTGAAAGCCATTGGGGTCTAACCTGCCAATAATCAATTCTCCGCGTTCGTTGAACATCCAAGTGTCCGGCCCGTTTTGCACGAAATGAATGGTGCTCCAACGGGATCGTGGTACTGCGGTCGTATCTTCCCAAACTCGTTTTCCGGTCGCGGCTTCGAGACAACGAAGTTCGCCATAACTGTCGACACCATAGATGTGATCCGCAATCCAAACGGGAGTGCTGATAATCGATTGAAGAGCTTCCGTTTGGCGTTCGTTGGGGCCGGCCTTGTGCCAAACTTTCTCCGCGACGGGCTCTTGATCCCCGAGTTTGATCAACATCGCACCATCGTAAAACGACGTACAAAAAACGAAGTTCTTGTGAATGAGTGGCGATGCACAACCGATTGGCATTCGGGTCGGCTTCCAGGGAACTGTCCAAAAGACCTTACCGTCATTTGGCGACAAGCCAGTAACGCTTTCACCGGTCCAACAAACTAGTACGTCGTGTTCGCCCTGTTTCGTTAACACAGGCGAGGAGTACTGGCCACGGTCCGTTGTTGAAGTCCAGACTTCCTTGCCGGAACGAATATCCAATGCCACTACTCCAGCTTCCTTAGCCCCGATCTGCAAAACGACTTTACTTTCGTGAACGATTGGAGAGCAAGACATGCCCCAGATTGGCATCCGGTTTTTTTGGCGATCACGAGACTGAATCGAGTATTCTTGATTGAGGTCAATTTCCCATTG
This sequence comes from Mariniblastus sp., assembly GCA_965263475.1. GTDB lineage: Bacteria > Planctomycetota > Planctomycetia > Pirellulales > Pirellulaceae > Mariniblastus. The sequence goes on along the minus strand of OZ253677.1, from coordinate 2,025,789 downwards.
AACGGTCCCGTTGCGGGCATCAAGGCAAGTCAGGTTTCCCATGGCTCCGTGCGCGACTGCCAAGCCATCAACCACCGTCACCGAAGCTCGTGGGCCAGCTGTGTAATTGATTCGATATTCACAACCGTATTGGTGAGACCACAATTCCCTCCCGGTTTCGGCATCCAAGCAAAGGATTCGTTCCACGTTTTCAGGTTGGGTTTGACGGTCCATAACGTAGACGCGACCATCGGCCACCGTTGGACCCGAGTAACCACTTCCCACGGTCGCTCGCCATTTTACTTTTGGCGATTCCGCCAACACTTGTACGATCCCAGATTCCGACCAAACCCCGTCTCGGTTGGCACCTCGCCACTGTGGCCAATCATCGGCTGCGACCGAGCCAGCTGGAATCAAGATCAAAATGGATACGGCAAAACAGTGGCGATTAAACATGAGAGGTCCAAGTCTTGGCGTTGAGTCGTCTAGCAAACGCCGAATCGTCGACGCGAATTGATACCCTGAATCGACTCTAGTTTCCGTCTTTGAATCGGTATCCGATACCACGCACCGTTTGAATCAGTTTATTCGACTCGCCCATTTTTTTACGTAGCGATCGAATGTGTACATCAATAGTACGTTCTAAAATCAGCGTGTCGGCACCCAAAGCCGCGTCAATCAACTCGCTGCGGTCGAATGCCCGACCTGGTTGCCGGATCATCGTATCCAATAATCGAAACTCACTTGGAGTCAAGTCAATCGGTCTGCCTTGGAGCGAGACACGATGCTTAATGCGATCGATCGTAACGCCGGCTTGAGAGACAATATCGCTGCCACTCGATTGCGCTTGTTGGTGGCGTCGCAATAACGATTTGATGCGCTCCAACAAGATTTTTACGCTAAACGGTTTGACGACATAATCATCGGCTCCAACCGAAAAGCCAACGAGTTGATCTGTTTCTTCGCTTTTTGCAGTCAGCATCAGAATCGGCAATTCGCGAGTTTCGGGTGCGGCTCGCAGCCGGCGACACACTTCCAGGCCATCGAATACTGGGATCATCACGTCCAGCACGATTAAGTCCGGCAACTTCAAGCGGGCTTGATTGAGCCCATCTTGACCGTCATAGGAACAAAATACTTCGAAGCCAGAATTGGAAAGGTTGTATTCTAAAATTCCGGCCAAAGAGCGATCATCTTCGACTACCAAAATTTTCGATTTGGGCATTTGATGAATTCCAAATGGTTATTTATTTTGCAATGATAAAATTTCCGTGTTGGTGGCGCACGATGTCGCCATCCACCAAATAGATGACATCTTCTGCAATATTTTCAGCCAAATCGGCAATTCGTTCGATATGCCGCGAAGCAGAAAAACAATGCAATGCAGGTTCGACTAAAAATGGGTCCTGCGTCATCAACGTTTTCAGCTGCTCAATGATGTCTTCGTTGTGTTGGTCGACGGCCGCATCGCATTCGATGACATTTTTCGCCAAATTGGTGTCAGAGTTGACGAACGAATCGAGGGCCATCCGGACCATTTGTGTCGCTTGCCGTACCATTTCAGGCAATTGGTCGGGAATCGGAAAATGGGGGTGTTGATGGAGAGATACCGCACGTTCACAGATGTTGCAGGCTAAGTCGGCCATCCGTTCCAGTTCGACATTGATTTTTAAAACGGTTGTCAACCGCCGTAGGTCACCAGCTACCGGCTGGTGCAACGCCAGCATCTTCAAGCACTCTTCTTCAATTTCGACTTCGGTGGTATTCACGAATTTGTCGTGAATCAACACCTCTTCGGCAAGTTCGACTTGCTTGTCGACCAAAGCGGTAACTGCATTATCGATCATTTGTTCAACGATGCCAAACACAGACATCATTCGGCGATGAATCTTTTGAATGTCGCGTTGCAGATACTTGGACATGATGATTCCGTTCTAGCCAAACTTACCTGTGACATAGTCTTCGGTTTGTTTTTCCACGGGCTTGGTAAAGACCTGATTGGTGGCGCCGGCTTCAATAATTTTGCCTTCGAAAAAGAACGCTGTCTGGTCGCTGCAGCGAGCGGCTTGTTGCATGTTGTGCGTAACGATGACGATGGTGTATTGTTTTCGTAACTCGTAAATCAGGTTTTCGATCCGCGATGTTGAAGCGGGATCCAATGCAGAGCAAGGCTCATCCATCAACAAAATTTCGGGTCCGACCGCAATGGCTCGAGCAATGCACAACCGTTGTTGTTGTCCGCCACTTAAACCTAGTGCCGATTGATGCAGACGATCTTTGACTTCATCCCAAACCGCCGCTTTTCGCAGTGCCCATTCGATCAAATTATCTAAATCATTGCGACTGATTCCGCTGAAATGCAAACGGGGCCCAAAGGCGACGTTGTCGTAGATAGACTTGGGGAACGGGTTTGGTTTTTGAAAAACGATTCCAATTCTTCGTCTCAATGAAACGACGTCGGTTGTCGGTGCCAGAATGTCCAGGTTGGGTAATTTCAACGTCCCATCGGCGTGAGCACCCGGCACTACATCGTTCATGCGATTACACCATTTCAGCAGCGTGCTTTTGCCGCAGCCGCTGGGACCGATAAATGCGGTAACACTTTTCTCCGGAACATTCAAAGTAATGTCGTGTAACGCCTGGAAATCATTGTACCAAGCGTTGAGTCCACGAATTTCGATCGCCGTCGATTTCTCCAAAGCCGCTTCAGCTTGAGTCGCTCGAGCTGGCGTTGGCGGAGGAACAGCAGGTTGGGTGCTTGGATCAGTTATGGTTCAACTCGCTTTCTTTGCAAACGAATTCAGTTTAATTCAACTTAACGGTTTTTGAGTAAATTGTCGGATTAAAATGGCAACGGCATTGAATGACAACAGAATGAACAGCAACACAACAATTCCCGCAGCCGCGACATTCTGAAAGTTAATTAACAGCGAACGATCGACTGGCTCGCCCGTCCAAAAATAGATTTGTATCGGCAACACCGAGTAAGTGTCCATTAAATGTTGTGGTCCGGCGGTTACATATACAATACCGCACAGAATCAATACGGGCGCGGCTTCGCCAATGGCCCGACTCATCGAAAGTATGGCCCCGGTCATAATGCTGGGGATGGCCGCCGGCAGCGTGACCTTACGAACCACTTGCCAAGGTGTCGAACCCAATCCCAAGGCGCCTTCACGCAACGAAGAGGGGACCGCACGCAAAGCCTCTTGGGTGGCAATGATAATGACCGGCAAAATAACCAACATCAAAGTCAAGCTGGCCGCCAGAACACCACGTCCAAACGGCAGCTGAAAATAATACCAGCTCTTATCGCTATAAAGTCCCCCTTCGGCGTCATGCAACAACGACCGACCGAGGATGGAATCGTCGTCGGGAAAATCGTCGTCTTCACCAATGATGTTTAACTCAACGGGATTGCCCTCGGTATCCTGGGCCGACATACCGTTGGTCAGTGTCGGCGGCGCGTCGGGATCGTCGACCGGAATCAAAATGACCTGGTCGCCTTCGGTAACATACTGATAGAAATGCGTCGCCCCGAATTGAAATCCTGGTTCCTTGACGCTGCCAAACAGGCCGAACATCCAAGCGAATGCGGTCAATCCGAGTATCCCGTAAACGATCGAAGGAACACCCGCGAGGTTAGAGATGTTCAATTGAATCATGCTGTGCAATATCAGCAAGAACTTATTCGTCGGTTTGAATTCTTCAAGAAAAATCGCAGTTCCAACACCAATCGGCAACGCGAATAATGCGCAAAAGATGATTACCCAAACGGAACCCTGAATGGCCGGTCCAATACCGGCACCTGGAGACTCACTCTTGGTCGTTTCACCCAAAAAATAAACGACGTTTCGCCAAACTGACACGGTTTTGTCAGATAGCGGGCAATAGATAAGGTCGAGTTCTCCACCTAGCTGGAACCCATTTTTGTCGGCGGCATTTATTCCTCTTAGGAACTCGGAGTCAATCTTGAGTTGGCCAGAAACCAGCTCGGACGTCTCAAAACTTCGTACTCGCACATTCTTGAATTGGTCGGTTTCCAAAAATTTGGTTATCGAGATGACGCCGTTTAGCTGCCCGCCTTTCTTCTTGCCACGCAACGAATCGATTTTATCAATTTGGTCCGAGTTGAGTTTTAACTCCATAAAGTCCTGTTCCCCGGAGACTCCGGCAGACATCAACAATTTCCAATCGGACGAGCCATCGAGTTGATTGGCGATCTTGTTGTTGTCTAGCAATCCGCTTCCAACCGCGTTGAATTCGTCAAGATCAAAAGATTTGGCCGTGTTGTCCAGTACGGCCAAGCATGAATTCTCATCCAATGCGATATCAATGCTGGCCGACTTCAACAAGGACGCCAAGCTGTTTCGTCCGGTGGCCGGCCGCAAATGAAAAAGAACATCCAGGTCGGTAACTCGAATTTTTTCGGCGACTTCGAAGCTGTACAATCCAACCTTTGAAAAACTCTTGTTTTCATCCGTAGCGAATGTTTCATCATTGGCTTTGCCCAAGCCGCCACGTTGCAAGGAATTGATCGGGAACAGCCCCTGGACGACATCGCCAACGTCAACTTTGTCGGCGGCGGATGATTCGGATTGCACCACAACCATGCGGTTAACACCCGTCATGTGATCGGCATGGGGGCCGAACGTGGGCATCGCCGAGAGAAAGATCGAAGTCAACAAGACGCCCAGTATCACTACAGAGAGCGTCGCCACGATGACGCACATCAGGAAAAACAAGTGGTTCGCCAATTTTCGGCGCGACGATGAAGAACTCTCAAAATCTTCGAATCGAGGTTGATTAATACTCATTCATACGTCTCCTGATAACGTCGACGTATTTGGTGACCGAGCAGTGTTAATACAAGAGTCAAGCAGAACAAGGTTGCGGCGACGGCATAAAGAGAAAAATACGAGACGTCAAAATTGCTTAAGTCACCGGTGGCTGTATTGGTGATATAGGCAGTCATGGTTTGCATTTGGTTTGCCGGATTGGCGGTAATCTGGGGCTGGTTACCTGCGGCCATAACCACGATCATCGTTTCACCAATCGCTCTGGCTACGGCCAACAAACAAGCTGACACGATGCCAGACAACGCTGCCGGCAAGACGACTTTTACCGCGACGTCAAATTTGGTACCGCCCAAACCATAGGCCGCTTCCCGCAAACGACCGGGAACCGCTTGCAAGGCGTCTTCTGACAATGACGAAATCGTTGGAATGCAGAGAATACCTACCGTGATGCCGGCGCTCAGTGCGTTATAAAAATCTAACTGAATACCAATGACATCGCGCAAAAAAGGCGTCAAAATGGTCAGCGCGAAAAATCCATAGACAACCGTCGGAATACCAGCCAAGATTTCCAGGATTGGTTTGAGCACGGCGCGAAGGCCGCGCGGGGCATACTCACTCAAAAAGATCGCGGTTATCAAACCCATGGGAATGGCTACCGCCATGGCGATCACAGTGATCCAAAGCGTACCGCAGACCAGTGGCCAAATGCCGAAGTTTTTGACTTCGCCCAGCTTCGGATTCCACTCGGTACCCGTTATAAAACCACCAAACGAAACCTCTTCGTAGCCGAAAAACGTTCTTGATTGAACAAACAGTAAGACCACAATCGAGACCGTGATCAAAATCGAAAAGAACGTGCAACTAACCAAGCCGCTTTTGACAACAGCTTCTTTTAGTCGAGTCGTCTCGAGGGAGCGTACTGGGAGTTTTGAAATGTCGATCGACGAATCGGCCATGTCTGAATCAATGAATGTTGCCAGAGCCGCTGGCACGGACGGTCGAGAACGCCGTGGAGCACTCGTGGCCCCAAGGCGAATTTATTCTCAACGATTTCAACTTGTTTAGTAGTACCGAAATCGAAACGGTACCAAAAAAACACAATAAAACTAACGCTTGATCAAGTTCTCTTTCTTGTAAATGTCGGAAACCGAACCGGATCGTTTCTCGTGATTTTCATCGAGGAAGTGCGTGCCCGTTTGTTTCCGGCGAAAGCGATTTACCGCAGAGCCAGAAATATCGTCGGGCAATCCGACATATCCTACTTCATCCGCAATGTCTGCCGCATTTTTCAAATAGTGTTTGACAAACGCTTTGACTTCAGGACGTTTCAAAGAATTTTTGTTGACATAAATAAACAGTGGTCGAGAGAAGGGATTGTAGTCACCCGATTCAATCGCTGCTGGCGATGGTCCAACCGCGTTTCCGTTTTTATTGACGACTTTGACGGCCTTCAATTTGTCGGCATTCTTAAAATAGTATGCCGCTCCAAAAAATCCGATCGCATTGACGTTATTGGCAACACCGTTAACCAAAATATTGTCGTCTTCGCTAACGGACATGTCAGCGCGAATCGAAGCCTTTTCTTTGCCAACCATGACTTCTTTGAAATAATCGAAAGTACCGGAGTCGGTTCCTGGAGCGAAGATTTTAATTTCTTCAGCTGGCCAACCTGCTTGAACATCGCTCCATGTCATGGCCTTGATGTCGTCCCGAAAGATCATTTTCAATTGCTCGACAGTCAATTGTTCGACCCAATCATTTTTCTTGTTGATGACTATCGTCAAGCCGTCATAAGCGACGGGAAGCTCAACAAACTCGACATTGTTCTCGAGGCATTTTTTGAACTCTTTTGCCTTGATGGGACGAGAAGCATCCGAGATATCAGTTTCACCAATGGTAAATCGCTTGAATCCGCCACCAGTGCCCGATACGCCAACGGGTACTTTTACTTTTGGGCAAACATCGCGAAACATATCGGCGGCTTTGATCGAAATCGGCGCAACTGTACTGGAGCCATCGATTTCGACAGTACCTTCCAAACTTTCAAGGCCTTGACCCGATGCAAGCGAAACTGAAACGCTTGCGGTAATGATCAATCCCCAAAGCTTTGTGAATGAGATTCTCATTTCCTGAATTACTCCGTAGTGCTTAATTTGTCTAAAGTGAAGGATCAGTTTTTTACCGGTTTCAGCTGGCAAAGCTACTCCTCAATTGTGAAGATTTTGCTAAGGTTTCTTAAGCGACGAGCGAAATCGGCTTTTTGAGCCCCAATCTTCCATTATGCGACGATTTTCGCCAGTTAAAGGAGCGGTATTTATCCGTTCGGGACTTAGATTCTGGACGTGACTGGATGTGAATTTGGCGTTTTTAAGAAATCGGTGCCTCAGCGGTCGGGCGGTAGCTCGCAGAGTACGATCGTCGGCGACGAGGTTTAACGTTTAACGTTTAACGTTTGGCGTTTGGCAATTTGACAATAAAGCGGCTACCTTCGCCAAGTTTGCTCTCCAATTCGACCGAGCCTCCAAATGCTTGGCACAAGTGCTTTACGATTGCCAGTCCCAGTCCAGTGCCGCCGTGTTCGCGCGATCGAGCTTTGTCAACACGATAAAAGCGTTCAAAAATTCTGGCGTGGTGGTCGGTGGAAATGCCGATGCCATCGTCCACGACTTCAATCTTAACGAAGGCTTTCAAGTTGGTGATGCAAATTTCAACCGTACCGCCCTCGCCGGTGTAGTGCAATGCGTTGCTTACCAAGTTTGTCAAAATCGTACGAACGCCATCTTTATCCGCTTTGGCATAGAGTTCTTCATCGGTGCTTTGCAGGGTGACCTTAATTTTTCGACTATTGGCTTCTGACGCAAATTGGCTGATGCAAGACTGCGAGATTTCGTTGATCGAGATGGGAGCAATTTCCCAATTTTTTTGTCCCGACTCGACGCGCGCTAACTGCAAGAGGTCTTGTATCTGTTCGTTCAACAGGTCGGCTTGAGCTTCAATATGCTCGACAAACGATACATTTTTTTGGCTATCATTGATCGCGCCCAACTTAAGCGTCTCGGCGTACGCTTTGATGGACGCCAACGGTGTTTTAAGCTCATGCGATACATTGGCCACGAAATCTCGACGCAATGTTTCCAATTGCCGGAGGTCGGTAACGTCGTGTAAGACGATTGCGATACCGGGGACTTTAGAATCGCGCGAATCGGTTAATACCGAAACGCGAGCACTAATGATTTTTCGTGGTAGTTCTCGGGTTTGAAACTCGCACTGCGAAAACGTCTTTTCTTTTTGCGTTTTTTCAATGGCGTTTGAGAGTTCGGGCACTCGAAAAATTTCCAAAAAATCACGGCCAAAAATATCTGAGTGTGCCATTTGCAACATGTCACAGGCCGCTCCGTTGGCCAGCATCACGCGACCTTTACGATCGATAGCCAAAACGCCTTCAATCATGCTGCTGAGTACCGCTTGCAAACGCGAACTATTGTCCAAGATACTGATTTCGCGTTTTACTAGCTCTTCTTGCATGTGCCGATAGGCATCCGCCAACACAGCCCAGTTGTCTCTCCTGCCGTGCAGTGCAGGCACGGTGTCATATTTCCCAACCCCGATCATACGTGCCACGGCGGCAAACTCATCGAGCGGGCTGAGAGAACGTCTGGCGAATATGAACATCAAGGCCGAACCCAGTAACATGGCCAAAATCGCAAATCCCCAAACCGCTCGCCTGGCGATAAATTGCAATTCGGTAATTGGTTGGTATGGTTCGCTGACCCGAAGCAATCCGTTCAAATGCGGTCCGGTCAACATTCGAGATAAAAAAAGCCTTTGATCTCGGATAGTTAGTCCCGTTTTGGCCTGTTTGGTGCTGATAACTTCCGGTTTGTTGCTTTGATCCTGCTCGGCGACGATACCGGCTTCCGAATCGAACCAAAGTTGATCCGATTCGTCAATCAACTCAAATTTATTTTTGTGGGATGAGTAGAACTGTTTAAGTACAGTCGCTTGTTGTTGTCGATCGCCGCTATGGATATTGGATTCAATAAACGATTCGAGTGTACCGGCAGCGATCTCCAAACGTTCGTGGCTCTGCGATTCCAGCGAACTTCCGATTTCCCGGACTAAGATTTGGTCGCCAATCCACGCCAAAAGCAATAAAATCGTGAGAAACAAAATCAAATAGTTACGCATTGCAAGGCTAAGTCGGTTTCGATGTATCTCGCTGAGCTGGCTGACGTATCAAGATATTCAAGATTCTCGAATTTTGTTAAATAATCTAGGTAACGAAAAAATCTATTATGGGAATATCTGATGGGCGGCCACGAATGAGCTTCGAGGCTGGTTTTAAATCATTTGAATTGTCAAAGCGATCCATGACAATCCACTTCACGCATTTTACGGTATGGGTGTTCGCGACTCTGTCGACGATCGCCTGGCAGCCGTCATGCTGCGCGGCCGGTGACAATGGTCCAATGCGACAGGACCCGCCCGTTCCGGCGAGTCAATCCAAGGTCGAAAAAGATCTGGCGTTTCTGGTCCGTATTGGGTTGCCTATCGATGGCCGATCAGCGGCCAAGGCTCAGCAATCCATCGAGAGCATTCTGGACAGCAACCGGGGCTTGATCAAAGCAGAAGACCGACCGACCGTCGTGCTGGAGTTCGATATGTCGCGCGGGGCAACCGGGCAGGGGAGCTCGCTGGGTGCCTGTATCGATTTGGCGCGTTACTTGATCAGTTCGAATCTGAACCGGGTGGTTACCGTCGCCTATCTGCCAGGGAAAAAACAGAATTTGGCGGCTGGGGACAAAGACAAAGGCGAATTAGCAGGCCATGCGGTGTTAGTCGCCCTGGCCGCCAATCAAATTGCAATTCATCCCCATGTCAAAATTGGATCAGCTGGTATCGACGAAACAGTAATCGATGAGTTTGTGGCCGCCGCGTATCGAAATTTGGTCGCCAAGCGTCCGAGCGTTCCTGTCCCTGTTGCGATGGCGATGCTCGATAAGAGCCGACCGCTGTACCGTGTTCGTACAGACGATGGGCCGTTGTACGTCGGTGCACGAAAGTTAAAAACGCTCGAAGAAAAGGGGGCTGCTCTGGCAACCAAGACGTTGTCGGATGTGGATCAGCCGGCGAGTTTAACTGGGAAACAGCTTGCTGAATTCGGATTGGTGCGTTCGGCTACTCCGTCTCGAGTCGATTTAGCCAGACAGCTGGGCGTTAGTCTCGACGCATTGAAGTCTGAGTTGAATCAAGGCAAACCTTGGCGGGCGGTCCGCGTTGAAATGCCCGACTACATCGATGACGCAGCGGTACAATGGATCATCCGGGCCTTGGAACCTAAGGTGGCTCGCGACGAAGCCAACTTAATCATTTTCGATTTCGATAGCGGTGCCGGTGATATGGATGCATGTTTAAGGCTGGCCAGGAAAATGACGGCTTATGAAACCAACAACGTTCGAACCGTTGCTTTCATCAACAATTTGGCTACCGGGCCAGCCGCGTTGGTCGCGCTTAGCTGTTACCACGTGATTATGAATTCCGATGGCAAGATAGGAGGCGAGTTTTCACCGCCAATCCCGGAGCAAAAACTGGCAAAGATCAGATTAGCTGCTTCCGGAATCGCCGATTCCGTCGGCCGGGACGCCGCCTTGATTCAAGCGATGATCGACCCAGACTTGGAAGTGTTCCGGTTTCGGAACAAACTGACCGGCGAAGAGCGTTTAATGACCAATGTGATTCGGGACGAGTTGGTCGATGCAGATCAATGGTTAGCGCAAAGCCCGATTGAATTCGTTGAACCCATCCAAGCCGAAGTGGCGGAGAAACTACGCATTGCTCGGCAGTTGGTTTCGAGCCAGGACGAATTAAATGCGTTTTATCAACTCGAAGGCGATCCGGAACTGTTAAAGCCGACGCAGATCGATCGTTGGTTGAATCAAGCCGCGATGTTTTTGGCTTCGCCGTTCGTTGCACCTTGGTTGTTGTTTTTGGCCATGTTCTTTTTGTTCAATGAAGTCTCACAGCCAGGGTTGGGGGTACCAGGATTTTTGGGGACGGTGTGCCTGATTCTGTATTTTTGGAGCCAACATCTTGATGGCAGCGCGCACTGGCTGGAGATCCTATTGTTCGTCGCTGGTGCCTTATTCTTGTTGGTTGAATTGTTCGTGCTACCAGGGTTCGGGCTCTTTGGAATCGGCGGGTTGATCATGGTCGTGTTGTCGATTGTGTTGGCCTCGCAGACCTTTGTGTTGATTCCGACAACTCCGGAGGAATTTCGCCAGTTGCCAAAGTCAATTTTCATGTTGTCCGGGGCGTTCGGCGGCGTTGTTTTTGCCATGATTGCGCTGCGGACGGTGCTCCCCAACACGCCCTATTTCAAAAAAATCATGCTGGAGCCACCTTCCCAAGGTGACGAAGGTTTTGACGCCGATGGCGATTCAGAAGCGATGGGTCCGTGGTCGTATCTGGTCGGGCAACACGGGGTCGCGATGACCAACCTGGTTCCCGCTGGCAAAGCCCGAATCGATGGCCAGTTGTTTGATGTTATTACCGAAGGTCGACTGATCGAGAAAGGCAGCAAGATTGAAGTTCTCGAAGTCGCGGGCAATCGCGTTGTCGTCCAGTTGCTGAGTTGAGCCAAAAAGCCTTATTTGTGTCTGGCCATACGGTGTTGCTGCCGAACTGCTATCAATCTTGCGAACAAATCCGTTTTATCGTGATAACCGGTAAAGTTTCTCGATTCTATTCGTCGATCAAGCTAATACGTGTTCCAGCAGGGGGGTTGGACTGTGCGCGCATGTTTTGCGCGGAAACGATTTCGTGTCTACCTCAACATCATCAATTGAAACCGCGGAATCTGAAAACCGCTTTGCCTTTGTCATTGCTCAGTGGGGCAAGCTGACGATTGATACGATCGCCGCAATTGGTGATTTTAGCTTGTTCGTCGCAAGAACCTTTGTTTGGCTATTTACTCGATTACCGCGGCCAGAAACGATTTGGCCCAATTTTCATCGAGTGGGAGTATCTTCATTGCCGGTCGTCGCTTTGACGGGGACGTTCATCGGGATGGTGCTGGCGGTGCAAAGCTATTTTCAATTCCGCCAACTTGGCCTGGAAACAAGGCTGGGCGCTGTGATTAACTTGACCTTGGTGCGCGAGCTGGGTCCGGTGTTGGCGGCTACGATGTTGGCTGGCCGCGTCGGCAGTGCGATGGCTGCTGAATTGGGAACGATGCGTGTCACCGAGCAGATCGATGCACTCGAGTCGATGGGTGCCAACTCGATTCGATATTTGGTGGTTCCGCGGTTTCTAGCTTGCCTGTTTTTGATTCCCACACTGACAATCATGGCCGATTTCATGGGCGTGTTGGGTGGCCACTTTTACACCGTCAACATCGTTGGTGTGGACGTCCATCATTATTGGGACAACAGCCGGCAAATGGTAACCACGTTCGATTTGTTCGTCGGTTTGATCAAGAGCGTGTTTTTTGGATCGGCAATTGCGTTGGTAAGTTGTTATCAAGGTTTCAATTGTGCCCCCGGGGCTGAAGGGGTAGGGCGAGCGTCGACCGCGTCATTCGTCTATTCGTTTGTGTTGATCTTGGCGATCGATTTGGGATTAGGCATCGTGTTGGATACAGTCTACTTCGCACTCTATCCTGAGGGAGCGAGCTTGGTCTGATGGTTTCTGATATCGAAAAACTGCTGGATGACGAGAAGGCGATTGTCGAAGTCAATCACTTGCACGTTGAATTCAACAATCAAAAAGTCCTACGTGATATTCACTTAAAAATTCCTGCCGGCCAGACCGTCGTTTTGCTGGGCGAGAGTGGATGCGGGAAAACTGTGTTAATGAAAAGTATCATCGGCTTGATTCAGCCGACTCGCGGCCAAGTATTGTTTGACGAGCACGATATCAACCAAATGAACGATCGTCAGATAAGCCATTTGCGGTTGCGATTCGGGTTTGTATTTCAGAATGCGGCATTGTTCGACAGTATGACCATCGGTCAAAACGTAGCGTTTCCATTGCGACAACACGGCCGATTTTCCAGCGCCCAAATCCGTGAAATGGTAGTCTCGCGGCTGTGGGAAGTTGGTTTGCCCGAGGAAGTCCTTTACAAAAAACCGGCAGAGCTATCCGGCGGGATGCGCAAGCGTGTTGGCTTAGCTCGTGCTTTGGTCATGAATCCGGAACTGATTATGTATGATGAGCCGACGACTGGTTTGGACCCCATTATGAGCGACGTAATCAATGAATTGATCGTCCGAACCCGCCGACGCAATCCCGTGACGAGTATTGTGGTGACACACGATATGAATACCGCCCGTAAAGTAGGTGATCGAATCGTGATGCTGATGCCCGTTGCTCGTTTGGCATCCGGAGAAGCTCAAATCATTTTTGATGGTACGCCGGAAGAATTGGAAACCACGCGTGATCGGCGTGTGCGCCAGTTTGTCAATGGCGAGGCCGGTGAACGATTGATGGAAATGCGCGGACAACGCGATAAACAAGATAACTCAACGAGTTTAAATTAGTTATATGGACGAAAAAACACTTCAGTTTCGAGTTGGCGTATTCGTTTTGCTGGCCATCGGAATTTTGTTTGCGCTAATCTACCTGAATAGCGAAGTCTGGGTCGGGCAATATACCGTTTACGTCAAACCGAGGACCGCGCCGGGCGTCAAAGCGAATACGCCGGTTCGAAAAAACGGAATCTTGATTGGACGGGTCAAAAGTGTTCAAACTGCCGATGACCATGTGACCATTTCCCTTCGAATCGACAATAACGAAAAAATCTACGAAAACGAAGTGGCGACAATCGGTGCCGAGTCCATTCTGGGGGACGCCGTCATTGAAATCATACCCACCGAAGTCGAACAACGCGGCGCGCCATTGGTCGCAGACGGCTTGATCAAGACGGTTGCAATCAAACGCAATCCCATGGAAATCGTTGATGTCGCGTTGAATTTGGAGGGGCAGATTTCCGAAACCCTTAAGTCGATTCAGGACACTGCGTCGACGTTCGAAGAAACGGCTCAGCGCATTGGAAAAGCTGGTGATGGCGTGACCAAGATTTCCGAACAGATCCAAGAGGCGATCGGTGGCAATGATCAAGAGATCGGCAGCTTGATCAGTGATTTTCGTGAAGTCAGCAAAAAGACCCGAACGGCCCTCGATAACTTCAATCGCATTTTTGAAAATATTAACGAAGTTGTTGGGGACCAAGATTTCAAGAACCGATTCAACAACGCCGTCGATCAATTTCCGGAGATCTTCAAAGAGATTCGCGGCGCGATTACCGATGTCCGCGAGACGGTTACATCATTTCAACAGATCAGCGATTCAGCGGGGGACAATTTGGACAACTTAAAGGGTTTCACTCAATCGTTGAGCGAGAACGGCCCCGAAATTTTGGCCACGATCAATGAGCGACTAAAGAATGTAGACGGTGTGTTTGACAAAATTCAACAGGCGGCTGAGTCCTTGGGCAAACTGCAAAACTCCGAAGGCACGATCGGCAAACTTTTGAATGATCCCGAGCTTTACGAAACGGCGGTGGAAACCGTGAGAGCCGCTAAAGACGCGGTGGAAAACATCCGTGAGCAAACGGCCAAGATTGAACCGTTGATCAACGATGCTCGCATGTTTACCGATGCCATTGCTCGTGACCCTGGGATTATTGGCGTTCGCGGTGCCATACGCAATCGAAACGCGTCGAAAACCGGCTATAAGGGAACTGCGGGTCGAGGGAATTCCATTTTGAGGTAGCTCGATCTCCGACCGTGGCGGCTAGTATGGCATGCGAATCGCTAGCAGGCGTCCGGTAAGATTCGCTAATCGGAACAACTTATACGGGTCGGCGTATTGAAACCAATTAGCTTAGGTTTGGAACGGTATTGGCGAATATTCATTTAATCGTCGTTGCAACGATTGCCGATGGGTTCAAAGAAGAGAGCGACTTACCTTTCCCGTCTCATACTGGAAGTCGCTTGTTTTTGAATTCAATCCCAGCCTGTGCTGGGAGCCAGACCCAAACACGGAGCCGTATCAATATGATTCGTCGTCTATTTGTTTTCGGAGTTTGCGCGATTGCCTTCGCGATGATGAACCAGGCTGATACAGCCGACGCCCAACAAAAGGCGTATGGTGCTTCGTGGGGCGGCCAAACTTCGTTCGTAAACTACAACAAGTTTTACCACTATCCCTATGTGACCTACCCACAGAATTACTGGGGTAATCAATATTATCGCAGTGCCGACAGTTTGTATTATCGCTATCCGCCAGAGATGCGTGTGCCTGTGTACAACCGCCATTGGCACAACTATTACCCGTCCTCGCGACGGTACCATTGGGGTCATCACTTTTTGACCGACGTGTTCTAAAACGCCGAACACCCCAAAATCAAGATTCTCCAGAAAGCCATCGGAATTCCGGTGGCTTTTTTTGGCGGACGAGTTGGTCGTGTCGCCAATTTGATTTGATCATTTGCTCAAATACGGAGTCGTGAGGCTGTTTCGTTTAACGAATGCATCGTCGCGGACTGCTCTTCGACCGCCGAGGCGACGGAAGTCATGCTTTCTGTGACACCCTTGATGCTGTCAGAAACGCGGGTGGTCGATGTGACACTCTCCGAGATCAGTTCACGGATTTCCGATACCGAGGAGTCAATGTTTTGAGTCGCGTCGGATGTTTGCTTGGCGAGTTCTTTGACCTCGTTGGCAACGACCGCGAATCCAATCCAGAATGATTTACAGTGGTCGACAATTCACTTCGCGACCAAATGGGAAGCCGCGACGTAAATCCGAGATCGCTCTGTTTTATTTTAAATTTTAAAATCGCGTATATTCATGATCCGATAACCGGTAAATCGACGCATGCAGCTCTGGAATCAGAATTTTTTCATTGGAGCTGAAAAGTTATGCAACGATATGCGCTTTTATTGGGTTTGTGTTCGTTTTTTGCAGCGGATTTCGCTTTCGGAGAAGTCGTCATAGAATGCCGTGAGGTCGGTGCCGATGTCATCTGTGTGGGGAATGGGTCGCTGGATGTGTCGACGCTGGGTTTGTTTTCGACGGCTCAAGCCGCCGGTGGCTTGACCCACGCTTTATATGGGTCGATGTTGATCGGTAGTGCTGAGGGGCAACCGTCGGACTATTACCGGCTTCCAGCCGGCGTTCATATTGGTCCAATCGGCACGGGAGGGTTGGCTGCACCGACCGATGGCTCGCCGACCCATTGGGGAATTGCCGGCGCCATTAACGTTGGTAGAGATCATCTGATTGTGCCAACGGGCTACGTTTCTGGCGATCCACTGCCTCAATCATCTTCAATCTACGTCAACCAATCGTTTGATTCGCTGGGATTGACGCCTGGGAATTACCAAGTGGTTTGGGGTAGCGGGGCGAATTTGGATCGGCTAACGATCCGAATCGTCGGTGCCACACTGGGTGACGTGAACCGAGACGGTAGCGTCGATCTTCTGGATGTTGCCCCGTTTATCGATCTGTTGACCAACGGCGGCTATCAAGTCGAAGCCGATATCAACGGAGATGGCGCGGTGGACCTGCTGGATGTCAGTCCGTTTGTGGATCTGTTGGCAGGAGGATAGGGCCCGTAAAACAAGTCCCAAGTCGCGATCGAGTAACGCGCAACAGATTAAGAACTCGCTTGTGCTTTTTGGCGTCGCGCACGGCACCGAAGCTTTTAAGAATTCCGAGACGTTTGAAAATGGTTGCGTGTTCGTGTCAAACGAACCGCGTCTATTTCAAATTCGGGAGGGCTCGGCCTTTGGTCCATGGAAGGCCGGCCTCATCCAGAGATTCTCGGAAGGGGATCATTTGATCGCTTACAAAGTCTTGGAATTCACCGGCAATCGTGTCGAGCTGTTTGACGGCGATTTCAAATTGTTGGCGATGAGTTTGTGTTGGTCCGTGCGTCGAATTGCTCGCGCCAAACAATACATTGTTCAAACGACTGCTGATCGTTGGCTCTTGCTCAACGGCATAGTAGCCTTTGTTAGAATCGCCATTGACTTTCAAATCAAACGTTTGAAGTCGCTTCTCAATCTCACTGGCTTGGGCAATCAATTGCTTGGTAGCCGACCCTGATCGCTTCAATACATTTTGGACAGAGTCGATTTCCGCGATCCGATCTGTTAATTGCGACCGCAAGGCGCTGGCTCGATTGGCCGAACGCGAAACCTCGGCCAAAAACTCGAGAACTTCTTCGCGGTCTTGCATTGCCAATGACGGCTTGACAATCGACTCCACTTCAAACGTAACGGCTTCCCCCAACGGTTCGGACTTTGCATCTTGCGTCAAGTAAGCTTGAACCGAGTACGTACCTGGGGCACAAAGTGGTCCGGAACCAGCCGCTGTCAACGCCGAACAACGAAAGTCCCACGTTGTCCGATGAATGCCTGTGGAGCTCGATCCGTTCAAGCGGCGTACGACCGTCTCATTGGCATCGCGAATTTCAAAGACGATTTGTGGTGCTTCTTCGAGTTCTTCTTGTCGCAATTGCTCCCACGATGGTGTCGGCACATCAGTGTCTTTCAAT
This sequence comes from Mariniblastus sp., assembly GCA_965263475.1. GTDB lineage: Bacteria > Planctomycetota > Planctomycetia > Pirellulales > Pirellulaceae > Mariniblastus. Next base: position 2,008,450 of record OZ253677.1, on the reverse strand, counting down.
TTAGATTCGGAAGACTTTCGTTTCTGTTTCCGGGTTTGTAGTTTCTTACCGTTGAAGTAGGTGAAAGTCGCGCCATAGGGCGGATTGTCGGCAGAATAGTAGCTGTCACCTTGGAATCCATAGCGTCCACCCAAGGAATCGGCTTGGACATACCAAAGCGCGCGTCGAATGGGGAAGATATGAAACTGGTCGTCTTTCAAAACATCAGTCGAAGCATGGCGAATCGGCGAGTAGTCGTCGAGTACATAGAAACCTCGGCCAAACGAGGCGCCAACTAAATCGTTTTCTCGTTTCTGAATCGCCAAATCGCGAAACGAGATCGTGGGAGCGCCGTGCAGCTTGGTCCAGTGTTCACCCTTGTCAATCGTGAAGAAGATTCCGAATTCGGTCGCCAGAAAAAACAGATCGACCCGCTCGTGATCTTGAACGATACGCCATACTAAATGTTTTTCCGGCAAGTCGCCGGCCATCGATTTCCAGGTGCGCCCGCGGTCGGTGCTTTTAATCAACATTGGTCGATAGTCACCGGTCTTGTGATTGTCCAGGCACGCGTAAACCGTATCTTTGTCGTGCAGGTCGGCCTTGATGTCGTTGACAAATGATCCTTCGGGGATGCCATAGATTTGTTCGATCTTTCGCCAGTTCTCGCCGCCGTCTTCGGATACCTGAATCAAGCCGTCGTCGGTACCCACATACAACAGACCTTCCACCCGCGGTGACTCGCTGATCGACGTGATGTTGCCGTAGCGAGACATCGCGAACAAATCGTAGGCCGCATCGATGCTGGGCACACGTCCCATGGTCGGCAAGGTAAATCGACTGACATTTTTGGAAAGGTCCGGGCTGATCGTCGTCCAGCTTTCGCCGCGATCGTCACTGCGATGCAGATGATTCGAACCGAAATAGATTCGGGTATGTGAATGCGGAGAAATCAAAATCGGCGAATCCCAATTGAAGCGAAATTCTTTCTCTCCTGCAGCTGGACGTGGCCGAACGTCAATCGCTTCACCTGTTTTGCGGTCATAACGGCGAATGTAGCCCTGCTGCGACTCGGCGTAAATGATATTGGGATCCTCATAATCGATCGCGCCATCGTGTCCGTCGCCACCGATCGTCTTAACCCAGTCGCTGTTGACGATGCCTTGTACTCGATTCGTGCGAGTTGGACCATAGTGCGAGTAATTGTCTTGAGTACCGCCGGCCACGTGATAAAACGGGTAGTCATAATCGACGTCGACCTTGTAGTACTGGGATATGGGAAGGTTTGCCGAGAAGCGATAGGTCTGACAAAAATCGTGAGACACATAAACACCGCCATCACAACCGACAACTACAAAGTCTTTATCCGTGGGGTGAAATGCCACGGCATGGTTGTCGACATGTTTCCTACGGCCTTCGATTTGCTCCCAAGTTTTTCCGCCGTCGACGCTGCGGACAAAATAGTTGTTGGCTTGGTATAACACATCAAAACGATGCGGGTCGACCCAAAGTTCTTGATAGTAATGCGGGCCGGTTCCACCGCTGACAAAATCGCTGACCTTGCGCCAGCTAGCGCCAAAATCTTCGCTCCGCCAAAATCCGCCTTTGCGTTTCGGCAATTCAATGGTCGCGTAAACGACGTTTGACTTTTGGAACGAAACGCCTAGCGAGATTTTTCCTTTGTCGCCACCGGGCAGTCCCGATTTCAACTCCGTCCACGTAGCGCCACCATCGACGGATTTGTGGATGCCGGTTTCTGGTCCGGCGTTGACGATCGCCCAGACATTTCGGTGCCTTTGATGGGTCGCCGCATACAGGACGTTTGGATCCTTCGGATCCATCACGACATCGGTTACACCCGTGTACTCGCCTGCACACAATACATTGTTCCAGGTCTTGCCACCGTCTCTTGATTTGAACAAGCCTCGTTCACCGCCGGGAGACCAAAGTGGGCCTTGGGAAGCCGCGAAGATTACATTGGAGTCCCGTGGATCGACCAAAATCTTGCTCAAGTGCTCCGATTTTTTGAGTCCCATATTTTTGAATGACTTACCCGCGTCGTGGCTAACATAAATTCCATCGCCAAAACCGATGTGTCGCCCGCCATTGTTTTCGCCCGTCCCGATCCAGACGGTGTTACTGTTGTTGGGGTCGATCGTAACGCAACCAATGGAGTAGCTAGGGTAGTTGTCGAAAATCGGCTTGAAGGTTGTACCCGCATTGGTCGTTTTAAAAACGCCGCCGGAGGCCACAGCGATGTACCAGGTATTGGGATTTTCTTGGTCGACGGCGATATCGCCAATTCGGCCTGACATAAACGCTGGTCCGACGCTCCGCAGTTTGAGCGAATTAAAAAGCCTGGTATCGACGTCGCGAGTTTCTTCGGCCGGTTCATGCTTCGCATCGGCATCCTGGCCGATCCCAGGCAACGCAAACAGAGTGCAGATCCAGAATAGAGTCAAAACAGAATTTCTTAAACGCATGATGTTTATCCAAGTTTCAAAGTCGATTCTTCAATTCTGATTCTGCCTTGTACGCCGGTCAACCGTTTGCTCAGAAATGTTGAGCAGTTGTTGATTGCATAACAAAGGACCGTTTGAATGCCACAACCTCATGGAACGGATCATCTGGTTTGCAATGCCTTTGGACCCGACAACGCCTTCGCGCGAGTAAGTCATCTAAAGCCGCCAGAAAACTCAGGTTCGGACGTTGTGCTAGTTTGCCGATACTTGTTCGTAGACCGCTTGCAGGAGCGCATCGACGTCTTTGAATTTCTTTTTGGCGCTGAGCGGTAGCTCGAGCATATTTCGAGCTTCGGCCTCGTTGTGGCCCAGAGCGACCAGGATTTGAAACGTCTCTTCGACAATGTCATGTTCAACGTCGGCAGCGGCTACCAGGGTTTCTGAGGCGGCAATCAAAGCGAACTTTGGCATCTTTCGTCGTAGCTTGGCAACAATGCGTTCGGACGTCGCCGGCCCGATGCCGGGAAGCGTCGAGATATTCTTGACGTCTTGTTGTTCAATGGCCCGGGCCACGTCCGGAACAGGGCGTACCATCGCGCGCAATGCTTTCTTGACGCCGACCCCATCGACGCTACAAAAGATCTCAAAAAACTCACGTTCGATTTCACTGGTAAACCCGATTAGTCGTGGCGTCATCCGACCTCCTTTTTGCACGTTGCCATCGATATACTGAATGGTGTGTAGAGAGACGGCTTGGCCCACCGAGGCTTGGATTTGCCGGCGCGTGAATTCGGGAATCAAAACCTGATATTCAAATGGTTCTACTTCGATGGTGGCAAAATCATCAGCAACGGCAATCAGCCGTCCGGTAATCTTCGTAATCAAATTATACTCGCTGGTCGTTCAGACAAATAATGATGGCACATCGCGATGGCCAATGCATCGGCCACGTCGGGAGGCTCTGGGACTTCGGACAAATTCAAAAGGCGAGCGATCGCTAATTGAACCTGCGCCTTGGGGGCTCGACCGTTACCGGTCATCATCTTTTTAACTTGAGTGGCTGCATAGGAAAAGACAGGGACGCTGCGTTGACCGGCAGCCAAGCAGAGAACTCCGCGAGCATGCCCCATCATGATTGCCGTGGTAGGACGTTCGTAGTGGGAATACAATTCTTCGATGGCCAGGGCCGCAATATCGAAGGAATCGAAAACGTCTCGAATGCCATCGTAAACGGCGTTCAATTTTTGTTGCAGTTCATGCGTCTTTTTGCTTCGAATAACGCCGGCTTCCACCATCGCCGGCTCGTTCCCCGACAAATCGAGGATTCCGTATCCAGTCGTATTTAAACCAGGATCAATGCCGAGGATCAACTTAGAACAACTCATGGTTGTGGTTTCTCTAGGTACATCAGAGCAACGCATTGAGCTTGAATACATTGTTCATTGCCAACAGCATCGACCCCTTCGCCCGTTTTGGCTTTGATACTGACCAAGCGTGTTTCAATGTCCAGAGCGTTGGCAACGGAACTTGCGATTGCTTTCTTAAACGCGGACAACTTGGGCCGCTGCGCAAAGACAATGCTGTCAACATTGATCAATTTAAATCCTTGTGCGCGAATTTCTTGCATGGCCAGCGACAGCATTTCTACCGAGCAACGGTTCTTGTTTTGTTCAGAAGTATTGGGATACCATTCGCCAATATCGCCGAGCGTGGCAGCACCTAAGACCGCGTCCGTGATTGCATGTAAAAGCACATCTGCGTCGCTATGTCCGTCCAAACTCTTGTCATGAGGGATTTCAACTCCACCTAAAACGAGCGGTCCGCCCTCTTTCAGTCGATGCGTGTCATGCCCAATACCAATTCTTAGATTTGTAGGATTCATTTTGTGGGATAGTCGACAAATAGCCTTAACGTCGGAGATTATAGCGGTTTGTCATTTTCAGCAGTATTCCAAACCGCCTGTCGTATTTGGAACCGCGGCTCTATAATTCTGGCATGGCCATCATTGAAATCGAAAACCTGACCAAAACGTATCGCGTCTACCAAAAACAAGAGGGCGTCTTGGCGTCGATAAAAGGGCTTTTCAAACGTAAATATCGGGAAGTTCATGCGGTCAAAAGCATCAATTTGACCGTCAATGAGGGCGAGTTTGTAGCGTTTTTGGGACCCAATGGCGCCGGCAAAACGACAACGTTGAAGATGTTGTCCGGAGTGATTCATCCGGATTCTGGAACATGTTCGGTGATGGGGCATATCCCCTGGGAGCGAACCAACGAGTATCGGCGGCGGTTTGCATTGGTGATGGGGCAAAAAAATCAGCTGTGGTGGGACTTGCCGGCGATGGAGTCGTTTCGGTTGCATCAGCACATCTATGGAATTGATCCAACGCAATTCGAGCGCACGCGCGACGAATTGTCAGAGATGCTCGACGTGACGCGGCTGTTAAAACAACCAGTTCGCGAGCTATCGTTGGGCGAACGTATGAAAATGGAGTTGATCGCGGCTTTGCTACACAGTCCAGATGTTTTGTTTTTGGACGAACCAACGATTGGGTTGGACGTCGTGGCTCAGCACAAGATTCAACAGTTTTTGCGCGATTATCAAGAGACGCGTAACAATACGATTTTGCTGACCAGCCATTATATGAAAGACATTGCGGCCTTATGCAAAAGGGTGGTTATTATTGCTGGCGGAGAAATTTTCCACGATGGATCTTTAGAAGAGATTGTCGACCAGTTCAGTGGTGACAAAATCGTCACGTTGCAGGTCGGCGAAGGAGAACCGATGAGTGAACTGCGGCAATTGCCCAACGTGCTTGAAGTGGAGGAACCGCGAATCAAATTTCGAATTGCTCGTGATGACATTGCACGAACATTGAGCAGCGTTTTAAACGAGTACAACATTGTCGATATCGTTGTTGAAGACCTTCCATTGGAAGAAGTGATTGCCCGCGTTTTCAGCCAAGCCGCGAAAGTAAACCAATCCGAAGCAGTAGAGGTGTAACCGCTGTGTACGATCGAGCAATGACTTGGTGGACGTTCTTTCAAATTTCGATCAACGAGCGGTTGGTTTATCGTGGCGATTTCATGCTGGGGACTCTGCTGCGGTTTCTACCGACTTTGACTCAGATCTTTTTTTGGTGGGCGATTTTTGATGCCGTTGCGACGGAAGCCGCCGTAGAGTCTGGTGCTCGGCCCGATGGAGAGATTGCCGGATATCAGTACGGTGATATGATCGCCTACTATTTGATGGTGATCATTAGTCGGGCGTTCTCGAGTATGCCCGGACTAACATCTGGCATTGCCAATCAGGTTCGCAGTGGCGAAATCAAAAAGTTTTTGGTTCAGCCGGTCGATATGATGGGGTGTCTTTTGATGCAGCGGATCGCGCATAAATTGGTTTATTATTTGATTGCATTCTTGCCCTTTGCCCTGGTGTTTTTTCTGTGCGGCAATTTCTTCGAGCAAGGTTGGCCACCGGCGGAAACCTTGGCGGTCTATTTCGTTTCGCTGGTCCTGAGTTTTTTGCTGGGCTTCTATTTGGAAGCTTGTTTGGGGCTGATTTCGTTTTGGTTCCTTGAAGTCACGTCGCTAACGTTCATTTATATGTTGCTCAATTTTCTCTTGTCGGGGCATATGTTCCCGCTGGAACTGCTTCCGGAACAACCAATCGACATGATTCTGTTTGAATTCAATATTCGCGGTTTGGTGGACCTGTTGCCGTTCAAGTACTTGGCCTATTTTCCGGCAGCAGTTTTTTTGAACAAGGTAGAAGGATCTGAGGTGTATACCGGGCTCGCCGTCGAATTGGCCTGGGTTCTGTTTTTTATTGTGTTGTCGCGAATTTTGTGGTGGCGCGGTGTGAACCGATACAGTGGATTTGGGGGATAATGCGGTGGGACCATCTTATTTGAAGGTGTTTTTCACGTTTGCCCGTAATTCGCTGGTGCGCGATATGTCATTTCGCACCAATTTTATTCTGCAGTGTTTGTCTTCGATGTCATGGGCTGCGATGAATTGGGGGTTGTTCAAGATCATCTATAACCACACGCCAGCGATTGGACCAGATACGGGGTGGCGTGAAAATGAGTTCTTTGTTTTTTTGGGTACCATTTGGATAATTAACAGCTTGGTGCAAACGTTTGTGATGGTCAATGCTCAAGACTTCAGCGAATTGATCCGAACGGGAAACCTTGATTTCGCTTTACTCAAGCCCATTGATACTCAGTTCTTGATATCGTTTACGCGTATCAATTGGTCGCAGCTTGCCAACGCGGTTCTCGGTGTTGCCGTTGTGATTTATTATTTGCGCGAACTGATGCTGGAGCCGGGGCGCGGTCTGCACATTAGTCTCGGCACGGTTTTGATATACTTGTTTTTTGTCTTGTGTGGGACATTGATCATGTATAGCGTGATGATTGTGCTTTCGTCGACAAGTATCTGGTTAGGTCGCAACCAACACCTCAGCCATTTTTGGTTTTACATCACGAATTTTTATCGCTATCCGATGGAGATATACCAGCGCTCGGGCATTGGGTGGGCGTTGTGGGGCACATTTGTTTTCGTGGTTCCCATTCTGGTCGTTTCCAATGTACCTGCTCGCGTACTTGCGCAACCATCGCCAGGGCCATCGATCTGGGAACCCTGGGAATGGTATCTAGCCGGATACACGTTTTTGGCGACGATCGGCAGTTTGTTGGCCAGTCGCTGGGTGTTTAAGCGAGCGCTACTGAGTTATCGTAGCGCCAGCAGCTAGTTTGAAGTCACTTTACGGTAGAACTTGGTCGTTGTCGATTTTTCTAGCTAAAGCGCTGTCGAAGCCTCCCACATCGATTCGAGATACCGCTCAACCTTCGCGACTCGTTGATAATGGCTTCTTATTGGCATCCTCAATGGCTTTTTCGGTGGTACGCATGATGATGACAGTTGAAATCGCGATCGCAACTCCTAGCACAAGTCCAACGAAAACCCAGACAGTCTTCAGTCTTTCTCTCGCGACAAATCGTTTGTAAGCATCGGTTTCTTTGTCTTCTTTACTGGGTGAATCCCAATAATTGTCTTTGGATTTCCGAACGCCTGGACTGATCCCAATAATTGTCTTTGGATTTCCGAACGCCTGGATTCTGGGGGGGAGTCTTGTTTTTACGGCCGACATCGGTGTCGGATTGGGCGCCACCCAGCGGCATAGTTTCTGACGGTATTGCGAGTGGATCTTCGTCGATGGCATAACCACTGATGTCACCCATATCTAACGGGTCTCCGTTAAGCATTGTGCTCGAATCGGAGCCGCCTACATTCAGTTGGCTGTGAGAAAATTGGTTGGCCAAAGGACTTGGCATGGGACGAGGCGTCGTTGAGTTACCAAACCGAAACTGCCGAATACGTTCCAACAGCTGGTCATAGTCTTGAATGCGATCACCAGCGTCTTTTTGAATCATATGCCAACACAAATCGCGCAACGGTTGCGGGCAATCGGGCCTCAATTCGAGAATATCTGTCGGCATCACTGATTGATGTTTGGCAATGCGTTGAACGACTGTGCCTTCGGGAAAGGGGGCATGCCCGACCAACAAATAATACAAGGTGCAACCCAGCCCGTAGATATCGACGCGATGGTCAACTTCATGAGAGTTTAAAGCTTGTTCGGGCGCTAAATAATCGGCCGTACCAATGTTGTCGTTGTGCATAATCGTGATCGACGGATCAAAATTTTCCGAACGATCTAATAGGGCCAAGCCCAAGTCGAGGATCTTGATTGTGCCTTTCGCCGTCGCGAAGATGTTTCCCGGCTTGATATCGCGATGAATTAGCCCATTCTCTTTAATGTACTTCAGCCCCATAGCGGTCTGGAAAACGCAGCTCGCCGCCAGGCCAAAGTCCAAAGGGCCTTTGTCTCGAACAATTCGGTGGAGATCCCGACCCTGAACGTATTCCATCACCAGGTAATACATCTTGCCTTCGACACCGATGTCGAAGCAGCGAATGACATTCGGGTGATCCAGTTTGGCGGTTTCTCGAGCTTCTTGGATGAAACGCTTCAACGAAGAATCCCGTTGGTTCTTAACCCGTCGGCGCGCGAGAATTTTTATGGCTCTGAGTTGTTTCAGACGTTTGTGCTCAGCGAGGTACACATAACTGTTACCCCCTTTTCCCAATATTTTTAAAATCTTGTATGCGCCGATGAAAAACCCTTTGGTTTTTCCCTGCATCAAATAGGAATTCTGCCACGGCGTCAGCAACTCTTCCTCGATTAAGAATCTGGAAAACGAGTCCGCTTCCATGGTATGGCCAGACGCCCGAAACTTGTCCCGTGCTGAAGAAAGTTTCGCAGCCGAAACCAGCTTACTTTCATTCAAATTCTCAATGAATTTGTCAATGGTAAGCGACATAAGCTGGTAAAAAGAAAACCCTAACTTAAAAAAAGGCCCGAATTGGGGCGTGCTACAGCATCGGGCAAAACGCCGATAGGATAGCAAAAAAACGTCGATGTTCACTCTCGGAATTGACAATGTGCATACATCTTAACATACGGTCGGGCGCTCATCTAGGTTCGAGGTAAACAACCTGCGGCGCATCCTAGCTTTGAGGCAGTTGTCAGTGCCAGAACTTCTCAATTCGCAGGTTCGCTGGGAACGGTTTGACCGCCAATATTTTCAAGTTTCTCAATCAGTTTCTTTTTCAACTTCACGTTCCACTGAACCACGTGATTCAGTTCTGCCTTCAAATCGGCTCGTTCTTTTTGATAGACCGTTAGTTTTTCACGCAACTCTTCAATGGTCATTTCAGCGATATCTGATTCGTTAGTTTCGTCTTGCTGTGAACCACGCAATACTTCGATTAGCTCGACTTTTTCACGCAGCTTGGACTTCAGCTTGGCATTTCGATCTTCGAGATATTCAAGTTGTTCCCTGGTGTGTTGATGCCCAGCCGAGACGGATATTAGATGCTCTCGGAGTTGTTCATTGCTAAGGCCGTCGAGCGAATTTTCATCCAGTTCACACGCGGCCGATTGCGGCCGTTCGACCAAATTAATTTTTTCACGGAGCTTTGACTTGAGCTTGCCAATTTTTGTCAGCGCATTTTCAAGATTGACACGAGCGGACTCGTTGGCCCGCCGTAATTGTTGTAACTTGTTTTCCAAGTGACTTTCCGGCAGATTGCCGGTCGGCGTTTCGACGACGGCGGTCATTGCGCCAGTCTGATTGGCAAGTTCTTCTTCTTCGTCGTCCAAGAGCACGACGGAATCCAACTCAATCTCTGACTCCGACCAATCCGAATCTCCGTCTTCAAAATCATCGATCATAATGTTGGTCGCAGTAGAGAATTGCGAATCGGTAATGCTGCTGTCGTCGTCTTCGGTTGTTGCAGGTAATGCGGCTGCTGTTTGTTCCGATTCCTTTTCTGAACTTGGTTCATCTGGAGCGGCAGCGTCAACGGACGCACTGGATCGCTTTTTAAACGCAAACGCAGCCCCCAACAAAATCACGGCAACGAACGGAACGATGTAATACCATTGAAAATTCAACGCGGATTCTTGTGAATTCGGATTGTTTCGCGACGCTGAAGCCAAGACCGCCGAAGATGCTTCACCGTCGCTACTATGAACTTCACCAACATCGGTCATCGTCGAATAGTTGGGCGCCTTTGCCATATGGGCGCGGCTGGGGCACCCGATGACAAAAACCGTCAAGGCAATAAGCACACAGGTCTGAAACGATGTGCTTTGGTTAGGATTCACTGGTTTACCATGAAAATGAGGCAAAAGTCGCGTACCGATCGGCCTGCACCCTGTTTTGAGTGAAAGCAAATTTAGGAATTCTTCGGAAGCGGAAGAAGAAATGATTTTAACCGGAACGGACGAGAATCGACCATCATCACACCCAAAAATTGTTAAATTCCGAATATTCAGAACGTCCAGTTGTCGCATCCGAAAAGCTGCTTTTCGTCACAGATTTTGTTCGCTTGGCAACGAAAACTGAGATCATGAGTGCTTTCTGGCAAAAGATTTGACGCTTGGGGCATCATATGTCGGATTGCCGGCCACTAAGTGGTTTGAAATTTGCGCTTTTGAATGTTGACAAGATGTTAGCCGCGAAAGTTGTTTAGCGACATTTTTACGGGATTTAGCGGTTCTGCTTATCAAGCGGTTGGCTTCGCAAACAAATTGAATTGGTTGAGTTTCAACGGTCAGTCAATTCTTGCATCTGGTTCGTCCCTTTCTAGAATGAAATAGACACATTTGTCCTCGTAAATTGCGAGCGCGGCAAATTGACGATTCCTTCTTGAATCAAGCTATTCGGTGAGTTTTGCAACTTCACTGTAATTAAAATAACCATTCAAATTTTCCGCTGAACGCCTTTAAGGCCCACTGGAGTAAGAAGCAAAATGTCGAATTTAATTCCGCTTGAAGATGCTGCCCGTATGCTCGGTTTGTCCGTCGACAAGCTCAATGAGATGAGATCCAACAGTGAGATTTTTGGATACAAAGACGGCACGAGCTGGAAATTCAAAATGCAAGAAATCGAGCGGATTGCCGATGAAATGGGCGTCTCGCTTAACGCTGCCGATGCGGCTGAGGAAATCGTCGAATTGGTTGACGATGCGGAAGATGAATTGTCATTCGAGTTGAGTGATTCTGGAATGGACGTGATTAGTCCGGAATCATTGGACGACGAGGAAGAGATTCAGATTGTTGAAGATGGCGCTTCCGAAGCCGAACAGGGGGTTTTGGATTTAGTCGACGATGACGTGCCAGTAATCGAAGATGAGCCAGTTGTGGAACTGGTCGACGAAGAGTCGGAAGAAGCACTCAGTTTGGCCGATGATGACCAAGACGATGTGCTGGAATTGAAGATTGACGACGACGAAGAATTTAATTTGGCTGACAGTGGAGAGCTTGAAATCGTTGACGACGCCGATGCAGTGGCTGCGTCGGAAGACCGCGAACCGGCGGAAGAGCTGGAAATCGCATCCGCAAGCGACGATTTTTCGTTGCAGGACGACTCAGCGGATGCGTTGGAGTTGGCTGCCGATGATGATGAATTGTCGCTTGGTAGTAGCGATATCAATTTGGCTGGCGGAGACGATGACGTAGCTGGATCGCCCGACAACACGGGCGACCTACTAGGCTCACGTTTGGATGACGATTTCGCGTTGGCATCGGGTCCGGCAACCGGCGACCTATTAGCGGAAGACAGTGGTGAAGACAGCGGCTTACTCTTGTCCGAAGACGATCTATTTGAGGACGATTTGAAGATTCACGAAAGTCACGAAGACGACATCGACTTGAGTAGCGATTTCGAAAGCAGTGATTTAATTATGGAAGACAGTGAGTCGAGCGAGGGAAGTGCCGTTATCGGTGATGAGGATAGCGGGTTTGTCTTAGACGACGATTCGGCCGAGATCGAGTTGAGTGGCTCATTGATGGAATTGGCGGGCGCTGACGATGAAGAAATGATCGTTTTGGATGAACCGGCCGCGGCGGACGCCGGTACGGATGTTGCCGATGACGATTTTAACTTGACGCCGTTGGAGGAAGTCGTCGATGAAGAATCCAGTGGATCGCAAATCATCGCGTTGGAAGATTCAGAGATGTTCAGTGATGAATCTGCGGCGACTTTGCTATCACCCAGCGATGAACTTGAAGCGGCCCCGATGATGGCCGACGACGCACTGGATGTGCAAGACTTCGGTGGATTTGATCCGGGAGTAGCTGGAATGGCTCCTGGAGTCGCGGTTACACCCGGGGGTGTCGGGGCGTTACCCGAACAGCCTTACACGCTTTGGCAAGTCGCATCACTGGGACTTGTCCTATTCCTAATGTTGGTAGGCGGAATGGTGGGTTACGACTTGGCACGCAACCTATGGCTTCCCGAAGGCCAGACCGTCAGCGGCGGTGTATTGCCATTGATTTTGAACTTGGTTGGTGTTTGAAACCGGGCGAAGGCGGCGACGTTGTTGGTTGGATTCAATTTATTTTCCAACATTTTTTAAAGATGGTTCGGCCTTGTCGCCGAACCAATATAGCCTAAACTTTATCTTCTCGATTGGCAGAAATGCCGTCCGATAATCCCCTGTAGCTCAGTTGGTAGAGCGAGCGGCTGTTAACCGCTTTGTCGCAGGTTCGAGTCCTGCCGGGGGAGCTAAAGGTGTTGTCAACAAGCATCCAAAAGACTCAGAACCCGTTTTCACGGGTTTTTTTGATGCGCTGATTTTCTCTTCTCTGAGGCGTCCTGATTCGCACTGCTGTTACCACCGAGTGTCGCTTGTGTGGTTGCCGATTCCCAATGGCCATCGGTGATCTGAAGATAATTCTTTTCGGCAACCTTTTTCGAATGGCCCTGCCAAGTATTAATGACGTGGTTTGGGTAACATTCTTCCAATTCAGTACGGTGCGAACCTCTCAAATTGACGAACTCTTTGGCCATGGTATCACACCGGCCATTTCAATTGTTGACGGCGGTCGAATAGTGCGGCGCCTGGCGGGTTGAAGGGGCGGTCGAAAACAGCGGCGCGCAATGTTGTATTTTGGATGAGTTGTGAAGATAGCGAACTTTAGTTCGTTATTCTTCCCACTCATTCGAGGTACCGGATTGTACGTTGATATGGAATTTTGGACGGAAGTCCGTCGTCAGGTACTTGTAGGAGGCCTGAGTAAACGTGGTGCTGTAAAGCGATATGGCATCAGCTGGCACACGCTTCAGAAGATCCTTGATCACGAGGAACCGCCGGGCTATCGTCAGAAGCAGCCAAGATCCAAGCCTAAGATCGCTGAATTTTTACCGATCATCGCGGAGATTCTCGCCGCCGATCAGAAGGCGCCTCGCAAGCAGCGTCATTCGGCCAAGCGGATTTTCGATCGTCTTAAAGCTGAACACGGATTCACTGGCGGTTACACGATCGTTAAAGATGCCGTGCGTACTTGGAAGCAGTCCCAGAAAGAGGTGTTTCTGCCGCTGGTGCACAGGCCTGGTGAAGCTCAAGTGGATTACGGCTTTGCGCGAGTTTGGATTCGTGGGCAGGCTGAACCGATTCAAGTGGCAATGTTTGTGATGACGTTACCGTACAGCGGTGCCGTCTTCTGCCAGGTCTTCCATCGTGAGTGTACCGAGTCATTCCTGGAAGGTCATCGCCGAGCGTTTGAGTTTTTCGGCGGGGTGCCATGGCGAATCTCATACGACAACAGCAAGGTTGCCATCGCCAAGATTATCGGTAGCCGAGAGCGTAAGTTAACCCGCGAATTCCTGCGTTTACAGAGCCATTACCTGTTTGAAGAACATTTCTGTCTGGTTCGGCGTCCCAATGAGAAGGGGCACGTTGAGAAGCTATTGGATTATGCACGAGGTAACTTTCTGGTTCCCGTTCCAGTTGTGGATTCACTGGAAGAACTCAATGAACAGTTGATCGAGCAATGCCGCCGAGATCAAGAGAACCAGAGCCGTGGCAAGTCGGCGGATAAACATTCGCTTCTGGAAGAAGAACGCTCTGCATTTCTCGCGTTACCCGCTCGGGCATTTGAAGCCAGACGAATTACCCAAGCTGCCGTCTGTTCACAGTCACTGGTTCGCTTCGATCGCAACTCCTATTCCGTTCCGACCAAGTACGCTCACCGCAAGGTCACGGTGGTTGCGACTGTTGATGAAGTCCGTCTGGTGTTTGGCGATCGGCTCGTTGCCGTTCACAGGCGTTGCTGGAAGAAGGAGCAGTTTTTCTACCAACCGGTCCATTATCTTGGACTGCTGGAACGCAAGCCAGGCGGTTTTGATTTTGCTAAACCCGTTGAACAGTGGCAACTGCCAGAGTGTTTTGGGATTCTCAGGCGAAGGTTGGAAGCCAGTGATCCGAAACATGGAACACGTTCCTACATCCGTGTACTCCGATTACTTGAACGTTGTTCGCGTAGCCAACTAGCCGATGCGGTCGAGTATGCACTGGATATCGGAGTCAACGACCCCGACAGCGTCCGCGTCATCCTGGAGCATCGTCAAGAGAAGCCGGCAGAACTGTTCTCGCTCGATGGGCGTCCTCAGCTAAAAACCTTCAACGTCGAAACGACCAATGTTTCGGCTTATGCAGCGCTTCTGGGTGCACGCTGAATCCAATCGCACTCAATTATTTCCATTTCCAATAAGGAGTTACCATGAGCGATAAACGTGAGACCAAGACAACCGTCTTGATCAAACATCATCTTAAACAATTGCGGCTGCCAACGATGGCCAGCGAATGTGATGGATTGGCTGAGCAGGCGGCCAGAGACAACCAGGACCATTTGGCTTATCTACTGAAACTGACCGAACGCGAATTAATCGAACGAGAACGCAAGTCAGCAGAGCGACGGCTCAAGGCAGCTCGCTTTCCTGCCCATAAAACGCTGGATCAATTCGACTTCTCTGCACAGCCGTCGGTCAATAAACCTTTGATCTCTCAGCTGGCTGCCGGTGATTATTTATCATCGAAGGAAAACATTCTGCTGGTTGGGCCCAGTGGAACTGGGAAGTCGCATCTGGCCACTTCCCTTGCGATCAACGCCTGTTCACAAGGAAAACGGGTTCGGTTCTGGAGAGTGACAGAGCTGATCACGTGTCTGCTGGAAGCTAAAGAGGAACGCTTACTCTTGCGAATTCGCAACCAACTGGCCAAACTGGACTTGTTGATACTTGATGAACTGGGGTACGTCCCGGCAAGTAAGGCAGGTGCGGAGTTGCTGTTTGACGTGATTGCCACAGCGTATGAACGCAACAGCATCATCGTCACCACGAATTTACCCTTTGAGAATTGGCCCGAAGTCCTCGGCAACCAACGACTCACCGGAGCAGCCCTCGATCGACTGACACACCGTTGTCACATCATCGAGACCAAAGGTGAGAGCTATCGACTCAAGGACGCAAAACGACGAACCCGATCAAACAAGAAGAAATCGGCATAACCTAAAACACTCACCCCTTCATGTTTTTTTACACCTAGCGCCGCTGTTTCCCGCCGCCAGGCGCCGCACTATTCAACCGCCGTCAACAGCGCCGACGGTCAAAAAGATCAAGAGAGCCAAAATTGATGTTTTCATAATGGTCGTTTACCAATTCCTATTCGTTACCGCCGTAAGTGTCATCTGAATAATGGATGTTTAAACCAGCAAATAGACCCCATAATTCTGCCACAGTAATTGTATTTGCTGGCTTTTCAACCACATTCCTGTCCATCACCGGTCTAATTGATCTGCAATCGGTCCCGTCGAAAAGCTATCTAAATTCGATTGACTTCACCGAAGCGGTTTGGGGGAGGTTTAGATTGTAGGTTGGTGAAATCGGTTGCCTCACTCGTCGATTTTCGAGCTATGCTTTCGAAAACGTGTTTCTTGGAGATCGTAGTGGATAGACTTAGAGGTATGCTTGCAGGGTTTATTGCCGGAGTAGTGTTCGGTGCAATTGTCGGATTGGCTGGATTTGTCATCACCTTCGCAAGCGGCTTGTTCGCAACGACGGGTGACTCGGTGTTCGTTTCAGCATTTGAAGTGGTCACATATCTGTCAGTAGCGGCACCCTTTTTGACTGTCGCCGTGTGCACGTTTATCGGATTGTATCGCAAATGGCATTTTTTTAGCCTCGGCCGTCAGCTCTAGACAGTTGAAAGTTCTTCGAACTTTGACAATTCGTTGTATCGCGAGCCTAAATCGTCTTGTCGGTTGACTTCACCGGTGGCACTTAGCCAGCCGACAGCAAAGCGACAAATCCCTCTATATCCAAGAGATTTACGAACCCGTCCTGATTAATGTCGGCTTCATTCTGAAAGTCACCGTTTGTCAGCAATGCGACAAATGGCTCGACGTCAAGCAAGTTGATTAGGCCATCAAGATTAACATCTCCCAACAAGACATTCGACACAACGCCAATTGTTCCGTCTACGCGAAGTCGAGAAACATCCCAAGCTAAATTTGATGGAAGTGGAGCTTCTGAGAAATCAAAGGCATTAAACTGACCTGAAATAGTATTCCAATCTAGGATGTCAAAAGTATCTCCTTCAACTGGCTGAAAGTTGTCTATAAGACTTAATTTCAAAACTCCAGCGAGGGATACTCCGCCGGAATCAATAATTTGGTCGTGCTGAATTCCCGGCAACAGTCCACCCAGTTCCATCTCCAAACAAGAGCTTGGACCAAAACCTAAGTTGGTGGCGAAGACTAAAGTTGGGCTAAGTCCTGGCGAAAAAGTCCCGTTGAATACAACATTTTCAAAGAACCCAATTCCTTTAACATAGCCATTGAATTCCAAGGGTTCATTTATGTCGTTTCCGACGGCATTTCCGTTCACGATCAATGGAGTAATGCTTGAATTTGGTGAATCTACTGTTCCAAAACCACTGATGACGCTTGCGAAATCTACAACGCCGCCGTTCTGGACTTGAAGAGTTCCTGGCATCTCCAATGACCCAAGCGATGTTAAGCTTCCAAGCTGTGCAGAAGTGCTCGAGAGGATTTCAACTGTCGAACTATGTGTGTGCAAATCACCATTGAATGAAAACCCATTGGGCACATTCTTTCCAACAGTTAGATTTCCGTTGTCTGCAGAAACAACGGCGCCAGACTGCCCGACAAATCGACCGTCGATTACTCCATTTCCCATCACTACTGCGCCAGTTTCAACTACGATATTACTCAATGAAGTCAGATTGCCACCATTGATTGCGGTAAACCCTCCTAACCTACATTGGAAGAGACTTTGCAATTCAGTTGAACTGCTATTGATCAGTAAAACTCCGTTGGAAACGAAGCCGATTGGAGAACTAGCGTCACCTAGAACGTTGGATCCGGAGTCACAGGAAATGCATGATCCAAAATCGGAAACGACCGTACCATTTATGTCACCGTTTTCGACGCGCAATTGATGCCCAGATGGTAAGTTAACGCCATTCGCTGCAATCATCTCTCCGCCGTTTAAGACTTCGGTTAATTGCCCCAGATCCGCTAGCCCAATCGAATGAACTACTCCAATCTGAGACATTCCATTGATTTCGCATGAGGGCAAATGTCTAGCAATGTCAGATGGCGAAAACGTCAAGGAACTGCTTGGGCTGATCACGATCCCGCAGCTACTATTTTGAAAAAAGAATGAATTCGGCAATAAATCATTACTTATGAACCCACCGCTTTCGAGCACGAAGTCGGCGGAATCTATGTTGCCAGGGTTAGCGATTTGAAACGTGGAGTTACCTTCGACAATAATTGTGAGTTCTCTGAAAAGATCTCCGATAGGCATAATGGCCTGAACTTGTTCTACGTGTGCTCCGTTTCGCAAAGTCAATCGATAGTCATCATTAGTGCCAACAAACCTGATTAGGGGAGTCGCAAATGTTCCATCTTCAAGTACGAGTCGACTCGGAGTCCCCGAAACATCCTCAAATCTTAATTCAACATCTGCATCAAGTGTTCGACCTAGTAGATCCAAATTGACTTCTACACCACGAATATTTAGCGCCCTAATTTCGAGTGATTTTGGAGGTGTATCTTCCATTGCTACGTCTATGGAATTGACCGGAGGTGAACCTGGCGAGAAGACCGCATCAACAAAATTACCATTCCCCGGCACACCCGCTGACCAATTAATAACGCTATCCCAGAGTCCATTTGATCCGCCAAGCCAGGAAGACTGACCAAAAGATATCTGGGGCAACAAAAAGAAAACACCGTAAGTTAAAACCAGAGTGAACTGCGATTTCATGCGACAAACTCGGGATGCAAATTTTTGAACTACGACTACGGATTAACTGCGATCGTTCTCGCGAACCACGTTACACACGATCAGTATATCGGAGCGTTAAACCTATGTGAAATTGGTTGAATACATTTCAAATGTTTCTTTAAGATCCATTCAAATATTGGCCTGAGTTGGCTCCAGACCAATAGATCAAGAATGCAGGGCGAGGACGCTTCAACTTATACGTCGCAAAATAAAGCGAATTCAATTCTGAAATTGTTAGGTAGTGTTGTCCCGCCACATCTGGTTGTTTCCTTGTCTTCGGAAATCGTGGCAACGAGTCAATCAATTCCCAAGCCCATGACATTACGGCACGCAATTGCTCTCTGGCCTTATTCGATGTTCTACCCGGTTTTTCCCTTGATGGTCTGAAGCGACTACAAATACGTAGTCCAAGAATTCAGCAATCTCTTTTCGCCCCAGTTCGTTGAGATCAACTCCAGAATTCCAACTCTCCCACTTCTTGAGCGTGGAACGGTATTCTGCCTTGGTTCCGTTCGAATGATTGCAATTGATGAAAAAGCGTTTAAGCGTGTTTCTCAGAGTTAACTTCATGGTGGTCCCATCTACCACCGACTCCGCTCCCTGCACGTCCGATTCGTTCAGTGGGCGTAATTCCTCATTGTGAAATCCAACTCCTGTTGGCAAAGTAACCCATCAAGAATAGTCAAAACGCAACAGATTTCGATTTCAACAGCCTGAGTTGGCAATCTCCGTTCGGGTGACTTCACCGAAGCGGTTTGGCGATTGGAAGCATGTCCAGCCGGTCTGCAAAAGCGGTTTCACCGTTGCTCGCGATTTCTTCGTCTCGCTAACATCATAGTCATCGGACAAAAAATAAATGTGCAACAAGGTTCGGGGATTGCAAGGTTTTCTGGAACAATCCCAGATTCAAACTTGATATTGTCAATGACCTCCCCATTTTCGTCAAATACGCCGACGAGACGAGTCGTATTCGAGGAATCAAAGAACCCGCCACCGCCAAAGGTACGCCCGGTTGCTGCAAAGCTAATTCCAAATGCTCTTCTGCCATCTCCGTCAAGTGTAAGTTCTCGACGGTAGATTCCAAGAAAGTTCGTTGGATCATCATTGATGATTTGATGCCAGCCAGAAAAGTTCAAAATGCCTTGAGCTGGGCGGTAGTCAACCGAGGCATTAAAACTCGGTGTGCTCGACCCAATGGTGTTTCCTTCGGCAAAACGACCAATGCCAAAAAGAGAAAGTTGTAGATCGGCAGAAGTAGCAGCGACCGCGAAATCCAAGAAAACTGTTTGGCCCGGTTGGCCAATCGCAACATCTTCAGCAGATGCGTCTAATCCGAAGCCGTTGATGTTTCCGCTGCTGGTAAATGAGCCCCCAAGCCGAAGTTGGTTGGATAAAACCGCAAACGCGCTGATAGACACGATCGCATTTGAGTTCGGTTCTGGCCCAACGAAGCTGACTGATGCATGTGAAGGGTCGTCATCTCTAATGCTAACTACAGGGTTTACACCTGATCCATTTGTAACACCGGCCGGTAGATTACGGACGCGTGCGACAACGTCGCCGATGGCTTGCATCGGCAGAACCGAAACGAAAAATGCAACCACAAATGCTCTAGCGATTTTCACAGACTGGACCTTGATACTACTTCGATGGATGTTCCTTGTTTATTTCTTATACGGAAGTCTAAAGCTGAGTTCAACGAGCGCTAAGTAATGTTAACTCTAATTAGGCGTTTGAAAGCCAATCGGTTGACTTCACCGGTGGCACTTAACCGCCGGTCAACAGGTCCACGAACGGGGCGACATCCAACAGGTTCACAACTCCGTCTTGGTTGATATCGGCCTTCGAATCAAATGACCCAGTCGATAGCAAATCGACGAAAGGTCCGACATCTAATAGATTTATTGAGCCATCACAATTAACATCGCCCAACAAAATGCTTGGCTCAAAGTCGATCGCCATTGACCAATTATCAATACCGCTAATTGTCGTAATAGTTTGATTGGAGGCAGTTCCGTTTTGAGAAATAAATCCGAGTTGAATCGGGCTGCCTTCGTCTGAGAAATCCGGTTCAGTACCTCCGTTCCCTTCTGGTAGGTGTCGAATGAACTCGGACTGTGTAACTTTGACACTAAAACTGACCCACGAATTTTGTTGGATGATAAGAAGGGGCCCCTGATAATAAGTTCCGTTTTGAAATATTAGCGGATAATAGCCCACTCCATTTGGGGTTTGCGGAGGGTTGAACCAGTTCAGGTCACAAGAGAATGTTATCGAATTGATACTTCCACTTTTGCTCGGATCAAAAACTGCATCTTCACGTAAATGCAAGACCCACATTTCGCCAGGACCCGACCAATTGTGAACGATGTGGCGGTAGTGACCGGGCATGCCACCAGTTTCCATTTGTTCCGCAACAAACGATACGTTGGATGCAAAAACTAGTCCTAATTCTGCTGACCATTGATTGTCGCCAAACATACCATCTGAAAATTCAATCTGATCGGCCATGATGCCTGCGCCGACGGTCAAAAAGATCAAGAGAGCCAAAATTGATGTTTTCATAATGGTCGTTTACCAATTCCTATTCGTTACCGCCGTAAGTGTCATCTGAATAATGGATGTTTAAACCAGCAAATAGACCCCATAATTCTGCCACAGTAATTGTATTTGCTGGCTTTTCAACCACATTCCTGTCCATCACCGGTCTAATTGATCTGCAATCGGTCCCGTCGAAAAGCTATCTAAATTCGATTGACTTCACCGAAGCGGTTTGGGGGAGGTTTAGATTGTAGGTTGGTGAAATCGGTTGCCTCACTCGTCGATTTTCGAGCTATGCTTTCGAAAACGTGTTTCTTGGAGATCGTAGTGGATAGACTTAGAGGTATGCTTGCAGGGTTTATTGCCGGAGTAGTGTTCGGTGCAATTGTCGGATTGGCTGGATTTGTCATCACCTTCGCAAGCGGCTTGTTCGCAACGACGGGTGACTCGGTGTTCGTTTCAGCATTTGAAGTGGTCACATATCTGTCAGTAGCGGCACCCTTTTTGACTGTCGCCGTGTGCACGTTTATCGGATTGTATCGCAAATGGCATTTTTTTAGCCTCGGCCGTCAGCTCTAGACAGTTGAAAGTTCTTCGAACTTTGACAATTCGTTGTATCGCGAGCCTAAATCGTCTTGTCGGTTGACTTCACCGGTGGCACTTAGCCGCCGTTCAGAATGTCAACAAACGGGGCGACATCCACGAGATCGACGTTTCCGTCTTCGTTGATATCTGCTTCGCAAACGAAACTTCCAGCGATAATGGCGTTGACAAATGGTGCGACATCGAGCAAATCGACATTGCCATCATCATTTAGATCGCCCCACAAGCAGTACGAAACACGCATTGGATTGTCGAGCGCATTGATGATGGGTTGAAGATCTGGCGGGCCGGGTGCAGAGTAGCGAACACCCGGAAAGGGTTCCGGCCCCGGTCCTCCGGGGTTATAGAATTGCAGGTAGCCGTCCTGACCAGCTGGGATCTCGACATGGGTCAATGACCGTGCTGCGTCTTCATCACCCTCCAGGATAATGTCAATGTAGTTATCCCTGTCTTCAACATAACAATCGTCGTAACTTACGTTGTTGCCCGCTGGCCGACCAAGGTCTGACAGTCCAATTACTCGGAGAGTCCCACCCTGCAGCTGATAGTCTACGTTCACATCCGTCAGCAAGATGGTTTGCCCATTGGCCCCCGAACCATGAAGTCGAAAGAAGTCTTCGAATTGATCCGGAGTGACGCTGGTTAAACCGTCGGGCGAGAATCCTCCGGTTGTGAGAATGCGGATTCGAAAGTCACCACCGCCATACAGTGCGAATTCGTCATTGGGTAATAGAGCCAATTCCAGCAGTGTCACCCCGCCTTCGCCGTTAGCTGCACTCCCCACGTGGTTCAATTTTGCACCGGCTAAAACGGGTCCTGAATCATAAGCAGATTGATTGGTTTCCCAAAAAAGCCCAACTCCGCTTTGGACGCCGCTGGGTCCTGCGAATAACAAGGGTGTTCCGTCGTCAACGATATCAAGCCTGACAGGGAATAATTTGCCAGGTTCGTTTCCGATTCCACGGTTGCCAAAATCACCAAATGCGGCAATCGTGTTACGTTCGTTCAGTTCCCAGTTCGGTGTCATGGAAACACAATTAGGAAAGACCTGTTCGCCATTACTGAGTGTAAAAAGGAAATCCTCTGGATTGACCGTTGAACTCAAAACGGGCCAGGAAAATACGATTGGCAAACCGTCGTCATAGTCTGCAAAGCCTCGAGAGACGAGCTCAATGGCTGTGCTGGTCACTGTGCTGAACAACGGCCCATTTGCCCCGACGCAATCCGGCTCCGCGTACCACGTGCCCATGGCATCAAGTACCGTTTCGAAATCGTTGTCAGGCACACCGATAATATTGTCGAATCCCATACCCGCAGAAAGAATTTTCAATTCGTCGTCCCAGTAGTCTGCCTCAATTAAGCGATCCGAAAACAGCTGGCTTTGCAATTGGCCAGTCGCTACACTCCATAGTCCAGTTGCAAAAAACGCCAGTTGCGAAAATACGAGGATTCGAATCATCTTTTTCTCCCGATAGCTGTCAAAACTGACTCAACAATCAGATCAACAAATCGCCGAGTTGTCTGCTAATCCCTACTGGTTGCTGAATGCGAGAGAATTGAGGACATAATTCGAGAAAGATTCGGAGACTTTTTATTTTGGTTTGAGCTGATGGCTCGACCGGCAGCTAGTTCAACATCGCAACAGATTTCGATTTCAACAGCCTGAGTTGGTAATCTCCGTTCGGGTGACTTCACCGGTGCTGTTTTGCGTGTGCATCAATCTAGACAGGCGTACATCCAATCGTTCATTCGCTTTTTTTCTTTACTTTCTTGAAATAAAGGATTTTGCCCGTTCGTCCGCACACGCACGTAGGAGGATAACGTATTTCGAGTGAATCACCTTCGATTCTGTATGATGCGAGATAGGCCCGACCGTCATAGTTGGGTGAAACCAGACAAATCAATCGACGGTCATCGAGTTGGATTCCGTCAATTCGCAATTCATTAGCAAGCAAAAACTTGATCTTGCCACCGTCAAGAATCAGACGATTTCCTTCGACATCAAGGCTGGAAAACTGACTTTTTGGCTGTGCAACAACCGAATCGAACGCCGTGCGGGCAGACAGAATCGATCGGTCTTGATCAAGCTGCCACTTTCCCTGCATTAACTTTATATCCCCGGCCGGACTTGAATTCTCCTTACTTTCTTGAGCAGCAGCCGTCTGAATCAATCCGATTACAATCGCGACAAAAAATAGTTTTTTCACCGTTACTCCTCACTTGGCTAGTTTGCTGATGACATCACCGTTTTTGCCATCAGAGAGCTAAGAACGTTCCAGACGCCGTTTCCCATTCAATGTTCCATAACTTTTGAAAGGCTATTCGGACGGACCATATAAATCAACAGTTGAGTTTGCATGCTGGTACAACCAGTTGACTTCACCGAGGCGGCTCAGCGTCTCGGATAAAGCCCAATCGGTCTGCAAAACCGGCGTAGTTAGTTCCCGGATAAAAGTTCGACAAACGGTGCCACATCGAGCAAGTTCATCGCGTTGATCGGCGATCTAATGTGCCTTTTTTCGGTAAGCACTTCTATTTCGAATGTACTTCGGACCGTAGACAAAAACCTCCCAGAAAAGCCGATTTTTCGGGAATTCCTCGCTCGCGATTTTCTTGATTTTTCTTTGGCGACAATCAGATCGTTTTGTCAGGTAACTGGAAATGATCTAATCACGCACCGGTATTGACCGGTAAATCAACCAGGAGAACTCCATGCTCAATCACCAAAAATTCCGTTTGTCACCAATAGCATTCATCCTATTAGTTTCCATATCGCAGCCCGTATCCGCTCAATCGCCAACGAATTGGGATCCATCGGGTGATCCCGCGAGTTGGAATGACCCTTCCAATTGGGACGCAGGAATACCTTCACAGAACAGTCTCGCCGTTTTTGATGCCGATGACGTTTCCGATGGTTCGACCTGCCTACTAACAACTCAGGCTACTATAGATTCCGTCCGGTTCGTCGACAACAATACATTTACTTTTGCAAACTCTTTAGACGTTACGATCGATGGCTTGGATTCAGGTGCGCTGATTGTGGATGGCGCGATATCGTTGCGAGCCCTTCGCAAAGACGTCTTAGTCGATTTCAGAAACATAAATGTAACGGCTAATGATTTGAGCGTGCTGACTGACAATATTGGCCAATTTGTTGGTGAAACGTCACAGCTGACTTTGGATGACGTTAACTGTGCGACGTTAGACGGCTTTCGAGTTTATGTGCAAACGCCCTCAGGCGCATCGGAAGCGATTTTGAATATCCAGAACAGCATTTTTCGTGCACTCGATGAAAACAGCGTGAGTACCGTCGAGGCGCAGGCTTGTCTAAATACGTCCCAAGCTCTGATTGAAGGGAATGTGCGACTTGAAGATGGCGAATGGAATGTCAACGGGAGCACGACCCTGCAGGGATCCATTGGAAATGATGGAGGCGTTGTCAAACTAAACGGCGCGGATTTGTTCATTGATCTTGGCGAAGGCAACGATGGATCCGTACAAGGGCCGATTGAGGGCAGTGGCGGTATGCGTTTCATTTCTGGAATCTGTTTTCTAGCCGGCGCCAATACTTTTGACGGAGGTTTGTACATTGAAGGTGGTGAAGTATGGGTTACATCCGGTCCAAGTACCGGATCAGGTGATAACACCATTTCAATGAGTGGTGGTCAAATGAACATCTTCAGCCAGTTTCAAACGTTGATCGCTCCGTGGCAAATCGACGGACCAAATTCTAAAGTTCGAGTTCAGGATGGCGGGGGGCTGACGCTCACAAACTCACTGAATGGATCCGGCACGCTGACCAAAGTGGAAACGGATGGCTTCCTCAGCTTGACCGGCAACAATAGTAATTTTTCCGGAGAGATTGTAATCGAACAAGGCGAATTACGTGCTGGGACCGGCGATAGCCTGGGGGACAACACACGAGTCACGTTGGGCGAAAGTGGAACTTTTGTCGCCTTGGACGTCGAAAACTTCGGATCGTTTGGAGGAAGTGGTCTGTTGGATTTATCCGACGGCAGTATCAGGCTTCTCGACAATACCAATCAAATTTTTTCAGGGGCTATTGTCGGCACAGCTACCAATTCATTGACTCGTCGCGGAACAGGATCGACAACGTTCTCGGGCGATCTTTCAAACTGTGACGGCGATTTGATCGTAGAAGAATCGGCAATGCTGGAATTGAGAGACGAAGCAGCCAATACGTATCCTGGTACATTTGAAATCAACCCGACTACGACTGGCGTTGTCCGCGCATTAAACACGGACGTATTCAGCGGACCAGCGGTCACAAATTCCGGTGAATTGGAACTGGACACTCAACAGGGAAAGATCATCAACTATTCAATGAATTCAATCGTTAGCTCCGGGACGATTACCAAGAAAGGATTTGGTGAGCTTCAACTGGATGGAAATTTGAATGCAATCAACGGCGATCTGCGGATCCTTAACGGAAGTCTGACCGGCAATTGCGCGGTAGGCGCGGATCTTTCGGCGGAGCTTGATTCGACGATTAGACCATCGAGTATCATTATAACAACCGGCTGCTTCATCTTGCGAGAGAACGCGACCCTGATGATCAATATTGCCGGTACGGCGCCCGGTTCCCATGCTCAAATAATCGCTGGCGATGGTGCCAGTTTATTCGGAAATCTGAATGTTGAACTTGATCCAAGTTTTCAACTGGAAGGTGGCCAGGAATTCTTGATTCTTCGTACTGAAACGTCTGCCACTGTGGGTACCTTCAATGGTCTGCCGGAAGGTGCGACCGTCGAGCGAGTCGGTTGTATCGACTTGGTCATAAGTTACGAGGGCGGCGATGGAAATGATGTTGTCCTGACCGCCGTCGAAGGCAACTTGTTGGGAGACGTAAACAGAGACTGCCTCGTCAACCTTTTGGACGTCGGCCCTCTTGTGGAATTGATTTCCAATGGCGATTACCAGGTCGAAGCGGACATTAATCAGGACGGGCAAGTGAATCTGCTGGATGTGGGACCATTTGTGGCCCTGCTTTCCGGTGGCTAAATCCAGAGTTTGTTGCTTTGCGATAAAATAAGTGAATCCTCGTCGACCGGCGGGGATTTTTTTGCCGAGGCGAACTTCGTAAATCGGCTTCAGTTATATTGGAGCTTAGCGGACACCGAAACCATGACGATATCGCAAGATCAACTCGATGAACTCATCGCCGAAGCCAAAGCGGGTAGCGAAGAAGCCTTGGCCGAGTTGTTTGGACACTACAAACAGCACCTGCGCCGGATCATAGCTTTTCGATTGGATGATCGACTCAAAGGACGAATCGATCCGTCCGATGTTCTGCAAGAAGCTTACATCGACCTTGCAAAGCGACTCCCAGAATTCAGCGAGAAAAACGGGATGTCGCTCTTTGTCTGGTTGCGGTTGGTCGCTCACGAAAGACTGCTTGGAATCCATCGTCAACATCTAAAGATTCAGAAACGGGATGCTCGCAAGGAGATTCGAATGCAACAAAACGCCACAGGAGTCAGCAGCGTTTTCCTGGCTGCACACCTGCTTGGTCGACAAACTTCTGTTGTCGCGGGAGCCATTCGAGCGGAGCAAAAAGCGCAACTCGAAGTAGTTCTTGAGTCCATGGATGAATTAGATCGAGAAGTTATTGCGCTGCGAATTTTTGAAGGGCTGACTAACGGCGAAGCTGCGGAAGTACTGGGGCTAACCAAACAAACCACAAGCAAACGCTTCATGCGGGCGATCGGACGCCTGCGAGAAATCCTCGATTGCATCCCTGGTTTCGGCAGCTAACATGATTTGCAAATAAAGACGAAGGTCATCAAGGAACTAGATCGATCTGCAAGCACGGACAAGTTGTATAAGAACTGTCGAACATTGAAGAACCTGATATGACGGAAGATTCCGAATTACAACTACAGCTTGACGAAATCGCTGATGACTTTCTATCGCGCAGGCGCGCTGGCGAAGAACCCACCATAGACGAATACAAAAGGCGTCATCCGGATCTTGCCGACTTGATTGAGAAATCGTTGAAGACGATTTTGTTCGTCGACAACTTGAACGATACGGCGGGACTGAATGGTTCCCAATCAAGAACGGTTCCTACGATCAACGATTTCAAAATTGTCCAGAAAATTGGGCAAGGTGGTATGGGAGTCGTTTATGAGGCTATTCAGGAATCGCTTGGTCGAAGAGTTGCGCTTAAGGTACTGCCTCCGCATTTTGCTAACAACGAAATATTCGTTGGCCGATTCAAACGAGAAGCCCGAGCCGCTGCCAAATTGCACCACACCAATATCGTTCCTGTTTTCGAAGTTGGTCAGTCCAACGATACACTGTATTACGCAATGCAGTTCATCGATGGGCTGCCATTGGATGAAGTTCAACAGGAAGTAGCGCGAATTGAAAAAGATGGTTCGGCCAGTACACAGGAAAGCGTATCCAAACTTATTTCGGGAACTGAAACTACAGTAGCTGGATCCGCATTCAACCGCCGAAGCAGATATTTCGAATCGGTGGCCAGGCTGATGGCGTCAGCAGCAGAAGCGCTTCAGTATGCACATGAAAGAAGTATTGTTCATCGCGATGTGAAGCCTTCGAATCTAATTCTCGACACTCAAGGCGTCGTTTGGCTGACAGACTTCGGACTGGCGAAAACCAACGACAGCCAAATCACGGAGACGGGTGATTTTTTGGGAACGGCCCGATATATGTCGCCCGAGCGGTTCAAAGGGACCGGGGATCATCGCGTCGACATTTACGGTCTAGGGATTACGCTCTACGAATTGGTCACACTCAGTCGGCCATATGATGCGGTCGACCGCATGTTGTTGATCGAGCAGATTTCAACTTCCGAGCCAAAACGACCAAAAGAAATTAATCGACAGATACCAATCGACCTGGAAACGATCATCCTGCGGGCAATGGAATCGGATCCGCGTCGACGATATCAACAAGCGGGAGAGCTGGCAGGTGATCTCCTGCGATTTGCGAATGGTCAGCCAATCCGCTCCAGGCGGGCTTCTTTCGTCGAGCGAACCGTCCGCTGGGCACAGCGGAATAAAGCTTTGTCCGTCGCCATGATTTCTATGGCCGCGACTATCATTGCATTGATTGTCAGTACCGTTTTGGTGCTGCACCAGCGTGACTTTGCCAGGCAACAAAGCCAACGCGCCGATACCAACGCAGAAAAAGCTCGTGTCGAAGCTCGGGCAGCACGACAGGCAGTGCAACGCTTGTTGTCAGAAGTGGGTAGCGAAGAACTGCGAAACATACCCATGATGGATGATTTGCGGAGAAAGTTACTGGAAGAGGCACTGGGGTTGAACCAACAGTTTCTGGCTCGCAGCAATTCAGAACAGGATCGTCTGGAAGTGGCCAAGACCCACAGGAGTATTGCCGAAATCTATGGCATGATGGGTCAAGAAAAAGAGGCATTGGAGCAGTTTCGTTTAGCCAAGAAAGTTCTCGGCGACGGTGCAAAATCTGAGGAATCAAAATTGGCGTTGGCGAATCTGGAATTGGGCGAGTTGGCTTTCTTGATCCGCATCAACCAGTTTCAACAAGTGATCGACTCGGGCCAACGCGTTGCCGCGCAGCTGTCCGAAGCCAGTTTGCAATTCCCGCAGAAATCCGATCTGATTATCGACTTGAGCAATGCGTATCAGTGCTTAGGACGGGCTTATTCTTTTACAGGAGATTACAAGTCCGCAGAGAAATGCTATCGACTTGCGGTCGAAACACTGCAGAAACAGCCAGACGTTACACGGCGTCTGGCTGAATTTAAATATGCCGAAGCCCATTCCCGAGCAAGGTTAGGCGATATTCTGAAACTGAATGGACAAGCCCAAGCGTCCATTGAGCAATTCCAACTCGCCCAGGCACGGTTTGTGTCACTGGTCAAGGAATCACCCATGGAGCGATTGTATTTAGACGGATTATCACACAACTGTTCCAATATCGGCAGTTATTTGCTGAGTGTGGGGAAACCATTCGATGCCGCAGAGGTTTTTGAGCTAGGTATAGAATCCGCAAAGAAACTGGCTGGCCAGTTTCCACACACGCTGGGCTATCAAAACGTTTTAGCGAACCAACTGAGCGGTCTGGCGACGGCTCTGGCGATTTCAGGTGATTCAGAAGCTGCGCTGGAAAAATTTATTGAATCGGCAGATCGTTTTGAGCTATTGATGGTCAACTTTCCGAATGTTCCGACTGTGCGACACTTGGGATCTCAGGCCATTCGCCGAGTTGGCGTTCATTACAAAAACATGGGACGCCCCAATGAGTCTATCGCCCGTTTTCAACGAGCGTTCGAGATATTGAGTTCGTTAGTCAATGAGTTTCCGAATCGAATCGCATACAAGTTGGATCTAGCCGAGATGGCTTATTCAATCGCGACACTGCCGACCACGAAGGAATCCAATGTTGAGGAAGGGCTCGGTTATTCGAAAGACGCTGTAGAGTTGGCCAAACAAGCGGTTGCACAAAACCCCCAGGATATTCGTACCCGTCACAAGCTCGCCAAGTACTATCGCAACCTTGCGGAATACTATTTGTTGAATGATCAGGAGCAACCCGTTCCGGCCATGTTTGAAAAAGCGATCAAGATTCAACGCGAGCTTGTCGATGACGTACCGGAATTTATTGAACACCACCGTATGCTGGGCGTCAGTCTTTTTAAATTGGCAGAGTTTTTGCGCGGACAGAATCAATGGTCGGAAGCTCTAAAATACGCCGAAGAGTCCGCAGAGATTTGTACTGCCAACCGGGCTGCGGAGCCTGGTCGCTGGGACCATTGGATGGAGTCGTCAACGGTGGTCATGCTCAAAGGTGATATTCTTTCTGATCTGGAGAAATGGAATCAAGCCGCGACGTCATACGCGGAGGCAGCTGATCTGTGCATGGAAGGCATTGAATCCTTTCAGCATCGTGATTTTGAAAAGAAAGCTATGTTGGCATATGAGGCGTTGCTAAAACTTCCCTCGCTGCCAGATTCAAGAAAACGCGATACAATATTCGAGCAGGCGAAGGTTTTATTTGAAGCGCAAACCAACCATGACGAACCGGAACAAGATTTATTGGACGTTTGGAACCGGATCAAAGAGCTTTATTGAGCTACTTGTGGTCCGTGCAATCACGAATCTATTCAGTTGTTGTCTTCGCCTCCGGTTCCTGCAGGAGTACGATCGAAGCCGCAAAATCCACACGGTTTCTCAACCGGTCCCTCTTGCCGGAGTGCGGTTCCAACACCATTAGCTTTGGCCTGCCGAATTAACAATTCTTAACCAAAGTCTGTCGGTTGACTTCACCGGTGTCATTTAGCCGCCAGATAATAGTTCCACAAATGGGGCTACATCCAACAGATTTACAGCGCCATCTCCGTTAATATCGGCTTCGACCGAAAAATTCCCGTTAGAGATTCGACTAACAAATGGCTCCACATCCAAAAGGTTCACGATGCTATCGCCATTTACGTCGCCAACAATCTGTTCAGCCACAGCGTTGGACAGTAATACAACGTTCGGAATGTTGCCTGAGGATGGAAGCTCTGCAAAGAATGCGATTTGACCGCGGTCGTTCAATTCAATCTCCTGCTCCGCTCCCAAAACACATAATTCTTCGAGTTCTATTCCTGGCCCTGGGTCGACGTCAATTTGCTGACCGTCGATTGCAATTAGCTGCAATTCGCCCGACAGATCCTCCGCCCAAACACCATGTGACTCTTGAACGCCGTCGTTGACAGTAGCAATGAAAGCTACTTGTCCTTTATGGTTGAATACTGTTCGTCCTTCCGTGAAAGTGCTACCGATTCCTAGATCTCCAAAAAACAATTGTGTTCCTGGCGCAGGATCTCCCTTTCTTGCAACTAGCTCAACGGAGTCTCTAGCACTATGCTTCCAAATTGCTTCATTGTTGGAGTCGTCAACCTCCATGCCCGAGAGCATTGAGAAAAACAGTGACTGCCCCTGGTTGTTTAATTCCAACTCTAGATTTTGGCCGGCATTCAAAAAACGTAGTTCTCCAAATGAAACTCCCTCCAGACCTGGTGCCGGATCTCCTTCCGACAATATTCTTACCAAAGTACCTCCAAATGCTTCACTCCAAAATTCCCAGTTTTCCGGTGATGATTGTGGAGGAGTTAGAATAAATGCAATTTGGCCTGATTCATTGATCCGAAGTCCTGAAACTCCTGTGCCTGCATCTGGCTCAAAAACGAATTGTTCGTTGCCGTTTGCATCCGTTCTTATGACTCGGCTCCTAGTTAAGTCCCATAAGTCTACTACCGCCGCGAAGACATTGTTGTTGTTTACGTCCCAATCGCGAATGCCCTGGACAGGCCCAACCTCTTGTCCACCGTCGTCATCATCTTCCTCGGTCACTAAAACGGCATTTAATCCGTTTCCATCATTTCGATCCAGCCAAATACCTGTTTCAACGGCGGTACAGCTTCCAGAACAGCGAATCGCAAAAAAAGCTACTGAACCATCTTCAGTTATTTCGTTCACACCACCTAGTGCAAGACGTGAAAACGGAAGGCCTGATGATCCCGGAAGTATATCTCCGTCCTGAAAGAGAATTTCGAATGTTCCTTCTCGCGACCCTCGCACCAACAGATCATTTGAAACCATCAAGGATTCGGTGAAAAAGAAATCGCCAGCATTGTTTATTTTAAACTCATCGATCCGGGCAGAGGAAATTCCACCTGGCAATAAATCTTCAAAAATAATTAGTGGTTCAAGAGCTCCGTTACGCTGGCTGTAAATGCTGCTACAGAACAAACAGCCATTCTCTAAGGTTGTGATGAATGATACGTCTCCATCAGAATCTAACTCAACAGCTCTTCTGAATGCGAGAAACTCCTCGTCAGTTCCAGGAGCAGTTTGGCCACGAATTGCTACAATCTCTAGATCTTGCGCTACAAGAAACGGGCCAAAGCCAATTATCAAAGAAAGTAACATCAGACAGAACTTGTAAGGTTTTTTCGTCATTTTGGTCCCCAAATGTTTTCACCTAGTTCATTCGATCGAAGTCGCAGATACAAACCTCTGGTCCACAATCTTACCTGAAAAATGCCAAGGATTTGGAGGGAGTAGTTGATATGTGAAGATTTCTTCGGTGTCGCTAAGGACACCGGTGGACTCGCCCGAATTGACAATTCTTAACTTAAAACTGGCAGGTTGACTTCACCGGTGTCACTTGTTTGTCTGCTTCAACGAAACTAAGTTGTTTATTAATTTGCGTTGAAGTGCTATGCACAAAATGACGGTCACACCAACAAACAAAAAAAACGCCGTGCGGAAACCGCCACCCATTTTTGGGTTCGTAACGCCTTCCAGAATAATGAAAAGGGCGTTCAGTGAGAGATAAAGGCAAACACTCATTCCGGTCGCTAAGCCAAGTCTTTCTCGTGCTTTATTTACAAGTACCAAGCCAAGCCAGATTAGAATCACTAGGTTGGCGCCTATGCGAAGCGGTTCTACTTGGTCTGTCGCGACATGAATGCCAATATCAATTGTTTGGACCAATATGATTGCAGAAGCTAACAACTTGTTATTCATTGTCAGTAGATTTGAAGTTGACTCATGAACCTGCTTTCGTCTTGCTCAGTCAGCGACCGGGCTGACTTCACCAGTGGCAGTTACAGGCCGGTCAATAGGTCCACGAATGGGGCCACATCAAGCAGATCGACGACTCCATCTTGGTTTATGTCAGCTTCGACTTGATATCCACCGTTTGTCAAGAGACTTACAAATGGCTGGACATCAAGCAGGTTGGCGGCACCGTCACCATTGACATCACCGAAAATTATCGGCGGATTTTGATTTATCAAAACTCGCAAATTGTTTCCAAACAAATTGGCGACTGCGATATCTTTCGCGAAGTCCCCATTGAAGTCTGCAATTGCAAGCGAGGCTGGACCATTACCCGCCGGGAACGTCTGTTGCCGCTCAAACGTTCCATCACCAACACCGAGTAATATTGAAAGATCATTCGAGCCGAAGTTCACTACGGCTAGATCGAGAAGACCATCGGCATCGAAATCTGACGAAGTAACAAAAACAGGTGATTGCCCCACCGGAAAACTCTGAGGATTAGAGAAAGTACCATTTCCATCACCCAAGATCACGGATACTGTATCGGTTTCAAAATTTGCGGTTGCTATGTCAATGTTGCCGTCTGAGTTAAAGTCTGCAGAAGTGACGGATACGGGCGTGTTTCCTGCGGGGAAGCTTTGTTGAGTTGTGAAGCTGCCATCGCCAACTCCCAACAAAACCGAAATCGTATTGGAGTTACGGTTTGCCGCAACAATGTCGATGTTCCCGTCCCCGTCAAAATGATTTGACGTAATCGACAGTGGAAGTGTTTCGACTGCAAAAGTTATCGGAGACGCCAAAGTGCCATCTCCATTTCCGAGGAGGATGCCAACTTCTTCGGTATCGGTATTTGTCGTAGCAATGTCGGCCAATCCATCCCCATTAAAGTCTTCACTAAGTAGAAAAAAAGGAGTTCCCCCGGCAACAAACTGCTGCGGAGCTCCAAACGTTGCATTCTCGCCGCCGATAAGTACCGATACGACTCCCAAACCAGTATTTCCTACTACAACATCGGGGATCTCGTCACCGTTCAAGTCTGCTGTGACGATTGGAATGGGACCGCTGCCGACCGAATATGTCTCATCATTTTCGAATGCTCCGTCACCTATTCCAATCAATATTGAAACGTCATTCGAATTTACATTGGCTGTACATAGGTCCGCGATATCATCGTTATCGAAATCGTCGGAATAGATTGAGTTTGGCCCCTGTCCTGTCGAGAAGAACTGCCCTAAAAAATTTAGCTCGTCGGGATTCACGTGCGCGTTGAATCCGCTAAGCACCGCCAAAAAGAATATGTGAAGCGCGATAACAAAGATATTTCTAGTCGATACGGTCACCTGTCAACTCCCTTTTAATCCACGAACGTTCTTAATGATGACCGGTAAGCAGCCGAGTTCAAACTATTCTTAAAAATCTTCACATAGTTGCCGAAGCAATTTTCGCTGTTTCGAACTTCAGAACGAAACTAAGTTTCAACCGGTTTCACACAGCTATTCGACCGGAAACAGTCGGCAGGTTGACTTCATTGCGCCAAGCTAAGCTTGGGAGAGGGGAATAAGATGTAATCTACAACTTTGAAACCTTTCATCGGAACCTTGCGGGTGGAAACCCCGTCCAGTAGAGCCTGACCGGCAACTGGAAGCGAGTCTTGTGTCGTATGTGGTAACGCATCCGGCAAAGCGTAGGCAGCGAATCCGAAAGCCATGCTATTGAGCGTCGAAATACCCCTCGTGGGAGCCTTTGCTTTTGAAGTACCAAGGGCCACGCTGCTACACCGTAATGGTCTGGTGCATGCAGTCCTGCCGGCGTCGGTTTGGAACATGTGCAAACGGATAACCGAGGTTCCCCAGGAACTTGGGAGGTCCTGTCGTTTCCTCCGCGAGATCCCGGCCGGAGATACCGGGTCAACAACTCCAGGCCTTGACGGTGCACTCGTCCGCCAAGGAGCGAATCTAACGAGTGAACGTCGGAGGTACCGCCAAGCGAAGGAGACGAAGCGCGGCGGGATGGGCGGCAGGAAGTCGTAGCGCTTTGATAGTACCGTTGAAGCAGGGGGAACTGATCCCGCAGGACCCTGTGGAGGGAAGCGAAGCGTCGATCGACAGAATCAATCGAGGGAAACATGTCGAACACGTTGCGGTTCGGTTTCATGTCCACGTCACTCGTTGGAATAGCTTCGGGGCCCTTTGGGGATGGCGAAGCTGTCGGTCGAGGAACCGTATGCGCTAATGTGCGCACGTACGGATCTGTGGGAGCCGTGGGTTGGTAACGACCCATGGCCACCCGGCCCGAAGCAGTTTAGCCACCCGACAACAGTTCAACAAATGGGGCCACATCCAGCAGGTCAACTACTCCGTCTTGGTTGATATCAGCTTTTGGATTGAATGGGTCAGTAGTCAATGTGTCTATGAAGGGTGCTACGTCCAACAAGTTGACCTCACCGTCGCAGTTCACATCGCCAAGAATCCCAGCGATCGGTGTACTGAATGTCAAGTTGTCGAATAGTCCACCATCCGAATCCTGCGAAAGCTCGATTCTTGCAATTCCGGGTGCCTTGATTTCATACACGTCAAATTGACTAGGGGGAGTGGAGTTGGATACCGCGTCAATGAGCTGTCCGTCGACATCGAATGCTCTTAGTGTACCCAAGCTAGTGCCAACATTTCCGTCGAACACGCGTACTTGGATTAAATTTGTGACGGCGGGTGTGTCCGTACCTGGAATGACAAAATCAGCGTTAATTTGGAAGATTGTTGCCGTATTCAGCCACAGTGCGTTGGGTGGCGAACCACCGTTGGGCAGAAACACGTTTTCAAAGAAATCTGGTTGCAAGAATTGAACGTCCTGAAGAGGAATGGGCTGGTCGAACACAACTCCCTTCGAGACAAACTGATTGTTCGGAAAGTCTTGACCACCGCCTTTTACGATAACATCATCGAAATTAACGATGTTTTTGTTCTGGGCCACCAAACAGCCACTGGCACAACCAACGGATAGAAGTGCAATTAAAAGTGTTGAACACTGCATTTTACGACCGTCGTACTATCAATTTGTTTTTGAATTGTCAATTTTGACATTTTAACTGACACAATGTTGTGTCGCAATTTTCGCTAGTAACGGATTTCGTTGGGCCGAATAAATCTGCGAAAGGTGACTTCACCGGTGGCACTTACGGGCCGGATAACAGGTCCACAAATGGGGCGACATCCAGTAGGTCAACGACCCCATCTTGGTTAATATCGGCCTCAATTTGCAAGCCACCTGTGGTGAGCAGGTCAACGAATGGAGCAACGTCAAGCAGGTTAACTGCCCCATCGCGATTAATGTCACCCAAATCAGCGAGGAGAATCCCTTCAACTTTCCACGCAATTGCTTGATTGGTTAACGGGAACTCACTGAGAAATTTCGTTTCTCCGTTGAAGAAAACGCCATTACTTCCAAGGGATCCTAACGGGCAAGATCCCGATTCCGTAGAAAGCAATCTAGTCAAGAAAGCACTTCCATCGCTATGCGTCAGAATCACATTGTAGACCTCGAAAGGCAACAGTTCACGATTTATGTCGCCCAGGACAAAGTCATAGCGGCCCCCGCCAACTGGAATTACAGCTACGTCGTCTATCACTCTTTCCTTTGACACCAAATCGTAATTTCCCAACCCAGCCATGGCATGTTCATCGTATCTGTAATTGATAACTGTTGCCGGATCAAATTCGGCCAGCCAATGCGAGTAACCTGAAGGCTCTTCAGTTACCTTGGCAGCGACGGTTATTGTGGTTACGAGCCGCCGATGATCAAAGAACGTAGAGTTAGATCCAAGTGATTCGAAAACGCTCCCGCCGGTAAAATTCGGAACAAGTTCACCCGGTAAGTCTTCTGTTGACACCGTATCAGTTGAATCCCAAAACACCTCTGACTGGGCATGGGCGAATGACTGGAACGCAATGAATACTACGAGACCAAAGAAAATTCGCATCATTAGAATTCGCTTTCGCTAGAGGCAAAATACAGAAATGACCAGTACAGATTGAGATCTTAAACCAGCCCTTAGGTTGATGTAAATGAAGCGAATCATCGGTACCTAACGCTTAAAGCTTAGCAGTATGGAGCAAGATCTAAGCGAATGCCGACCTCCGGCCCTGTTGCCAGCATATATTTCTAACGCCGGGAATCGACTTTCTGCCGACAGGTTGACTTCACCGAAGCGGTTTAGCGTTTGAGGCAATCTCACCCAGTCTGCAAAACCGATGTACTTAGCCGCTGGTAAATAAGTCCACAAAAGGGGCTACATCCAGCAGGTCTACAACTCCGTCTTCGTTGATATCTGCCTTTGCGTTGTACATGCCAGTTAATGCGTCAACAAACGGTGCGACATCCAGAAGATTTACATCACCATCGCAATTGATATCACCGAGAACAAACGAAGCAACTGTAGTTGCGTTGAAGCAAAAATTGTCAAAGGTCACACCATCCGATTGGGTAATTCTCACTCCCCGAATTCCTTCCGCAAAAACTGTAAGTTCGGTAGGAATTGCGGAAACCAATTGAGGCGAAAGATCGAATTCGATGAGGTCAAAGTTTGAATCGAAGGCTTCCAAGACAACTCGATTAACTTCGTTCGCTCCAACTGCAACAAAATCAAAGCCAACCAATATTGACACAAAATTAGTTTCGGCAGGCGTTGCAGTCCCTGCTATAACGAAAGAGATATCGGCGAAGGACTCACCAAAACCTTGTTGTTGAGAAATATCGTAGCATGCAGTAATTTCTGACGCATTTTTGCCGTCGAAAAGGGAATTTCCTGTGTTTGTGACTATCACGGTGTTAGGAAATGAAGCAGAACCGTCCACGCCGCTTGTTCCCTGCGCTATAACTGTTCCGGAGTCAAATAAAACACCAGCTTTTCGAAATTGATCCGTCACGGTTGAAAGATTTGGAAGTTCATCGAATTCCAGTTTTATTGGCTGCTCTGATCGAGTAATAATCCGTAATTGGTCGAGCAACTGTTCGACTAGGCCCACAACGGTAATCGTTTTGCCATCCTCACTTACCGAAAACGTACCTGTTTTTCCTCCGATCTCCCACGCACGGCCACTCGCTGACGGATACTTTACTCCATCTACACCGACTATTGAATCGGCAAGATTCAGTTTCCCCGTGTCTAGTATTACTCCTAAGATTTCATCATCAAATGTCGCGGTTCCACTTACCGTGGCCGGCAGCATGCCAACTGTGTCCAGATGCAGAAGATGACTAGTCACCGATACTCCTGCAGCAATCGAACCGCCGACCGGCTGATTTGCTCCGCCATAAACAACGCCCGTGTCGTCGACATCGTTTAGCCAATCGACTACCAGTGAGGTATCAAGAACAATCTGTTTCCCTTCCGCGAAAATATAGGCGTTTACCGATTCGGGATTTTTGTCAGCAAATTCATCATTTGTTAGGTCGTTAATGTCCCCGTTCAGAAGGTCACATTGGGACTCGTCAGTCAGATCGACAGTCACCTCAATTAATGAATCATTTTCATCCAATGCGACGCTAGCCCTCTCTAAACAGGTAGCCAAAATAATCAACGTCAAGGACGGGAATATGAGAAAACTTCTAACGAACGTGCATTCAAAAACTGGCATAACAAATACTTAATCCACTTCGAATTAGTTGGAAAACAAAGCCGCGATTTTAGTATGTAACCTAGTGATACGCAAATTTGACCGTCAGCCGTGACATGACTACGAAATTGGACCGACAAGTGCTACCGACGGTGTCTGATAAAGCAGTACTGATCTAGTTTCGCCCAAGCCGATGCCATTATCAAATTGTGGTTCTGACGCTGGTGGATTCGACCAATTGAATTAACAATCCTTAACCAGAGCCAGTCGGTTGACTTCACCGAAGCGTTTTTGGGGGAGGTTTAGATTGTAGGTTGGTGAAATCGGTTGCCTCACTCGTCGATTTTCGAGCTATGCTTTCGAAAACGTGTTTCTTGGAGATCGTAGTGGATAGACTTAGAGGTATGCTTGCAGGGTTTATTGCCGGAGTAGTGTTCGGTGCAATTGTCGGATTGGCTGGATTTGTCATCACCTTCGCAAGCGGCTTGTTCGCAACGACGGGTGACTCGGTGTTCGTTTCAGCATTTGAAGTGGTCACATATCTGTCAGTAGCGGCACCCTTTTTGACTGTCGCCGTGTGCACGTTTATCGGATTGTATCGCAAATGGCATTTTTTTAGCCTCGGCCGTCAGCTCTAGACAGTTGAAAGTTCTTCGAACTTTGACAATTCGTTGTATCGCGAGCCTAAATCGTCTTGTCGGTTGACTTCATTGGGGGCAGTTAGCCGCCTGCCAACAGATCAACGAATGGTGCGACATCCAGCAAGTCGACCGACCCGTCGCAATTACAATCGGCTTCGACTTGGTAGTTTCCACTAGTGAGGACGTCAACGAATGGTTGAACATCGAGAAGGTCGATGTTGTGATCTTGATTGACATCGCCAATGTTAAACGACCCTACCAACCTGATATTGTCGATAATTGACTCGACAAATCCAACGCTATCGGTCGTACTCATAAGAAAGAAGAAATGCGTAACATTTGACAGGACATCTTGGA
This sequence comes from Mariniblastus sp., assembly GCA_965263475.1. Taxonomy (GTDB): domain Bacteria; phylum Planctomycetota; class Planctomycetia; order Pirellulales; family Pirellulaceae; genus Mariniblastus. The sequence goes on along the minus strand of OZ253677.1, from coordinate 1,968,946 downwards.
ATGATTTTGTGCCTTCTAAAAATTCCCATTCCTGAGCATCAAGAGGTTGAAGCCGCGAATTCCAAACGTCTAATGGGCCAAATACTATGAAGGTGCGATAGATTGTGTCATCACTTCGCAAGTATATCGTAGTCGACCGAGATTCGTTCAAACTTGGTACGTATTCATCCCACTCGATAGTCGAATAGATGGAAAGGTCTCCAGCAAATGAATCTGGACCGATCACGAAAAGTCCTCCTCCTCCGACTATGGTATCGACGGCCTGCATCGCAAAATCTGGATTGCCGTTTGCAGTGATTTCTAACTCGCCAGCGAATGGGGGAGGGTCGTCGCGTGGATTTCCACCATATTCACTCCATCCACTCAACGTCCCATCCGAAAAAGTAGTTGTGATTTCGGAGCACGCCTCAGGAGCTAGAAATTGGAAGCAAGTCAAAAAACAGCAAAACAAAGTAATAATTCTTAACACTGTCGATTTCCAATTTAATTTTGCCTAACTTTTTTTCCGCTTGACCACAACCTATCTCAAGCCGGTTGACTTCACCGGTGTGCTTTAAAAGCCGGTTAACAAATCAATAAATGGGGCTACGTCAAGAAGATTGACTTCGCCGTTACAATCGATGTCAGCCTCAGCTTGGTAGCTGCCCGCCGATAAGACATCTACGAACGGTGAGACATCAAGCAGGTCAATCGAACCGTCGAGATTCGTGTCACCTAGCAGTATAGCGTTGTTTTGTGCGAATCGATAACTAACAACTTCTGCATGGCAGTTTTGTAGTCCAGTACCGTCACCCAAAACGATTACGTTTTTGAATCCCGGACTAAACTCAAGATTTTGGAAAACAGGCGATTCGTCTACAAAAACGCTCCAACCTTGTGCTGGCACCACTTCGACTCGATAGTTTCGAAAAATCGTGTTGTCGAGGGAGATGGACAAGATTTCATCGTTGGAAAATACATCAAGCCTATTCGTACTCATCCCGACGCCAAGCCGTTCCACCCCCGTATCTGAGCCTATCGCGAATCCAAAATTGCCCGCACCTGCCGAGCCTTCACTTTCCAATACTCGGCTTCGCCATTCGATTGTGTAAGGTTGGCATTGATCAACAATGCCATAGATTTCGTAAAGGTTGCTTCCCGGGCCAGAAGTTGGTGATCCGATTGTGTTTGAAGTAAGTGCCATGCAATCCACGCTAAAAACGTCGGTCTCCTCAAGACCACTGCCAACTCCGACGGCTTCGTATTGCCAGCCTTGTTCGGATGGAAGCGAACAGAACTCGATTTCTATTTCTACTCTTGCTTGGCCCCAACTGGCGAACAAAACCAGAATAGAAAAAGCCGTTGCAAACGTTTTGATCTTACCCATACAGCACCTAGGAAATTAGGAATGTTGTCACAACATCAAAAAAAGGTAAGTTGTCCTCTCGGACGTTTTTTTGACGCTTTCTACCGAACAATCCGTCGACGCCAGTCTAGCATGTGAAACCGCTTGGTCACATCGACTGACCGGATTTGTCTCAAACCGGTTGACTTCACCGGTGGCATTTAACGGCCGCTCAACAGGTCGACAAATGGCTGCACGTCCAGCAGATCAACCACTCCGTCTTGGTTGATATCAGCCTCAGCTTGGAAGTCGCCGCTGGATAGTAACTCAACAAATGGAGCCACGTCGAGTAGGTTCACCACACCGTCGAGATTCACATCCCCAAGGAACAACGTTCTGCGCAATTGAATGTTGTCGAGTCCATTCCTGTCATTCTCCAATATCGTCCCTACCAACTCTATTCGCACACCAACTGTTGTGATCGCGGGCAATATGTCGTCCCATTGCCCAACCTCTACTTCCCAAAAACACTCGTCAATTGGGATGTTAAAACGTAGCCACCCGGTCGCAGATGTTGGGGTCGGCCCAGTCCAACGAGCAGTACCACCCGGCCCTTGTATCACCACGGAGTATGGGAAGAACTCAGTTATTCCAGCGCCGACGTCAAAGAGTTTGTGGTCAAAATGGAAGGATCCGGTCCCATCCAATCCGCTCCAATCCCCCAGAAACTCTGCGGGCGCGATTATGTCCGTAGGTGCAGGACCGCTGAAAATGTAATCGGCAAATCCACCGGGGTTTCCGCCGTCGGCTTGCCATTGTCCGGCACCGGTCCATCCGTCCATGTTCGAATCGAAAGTTGATGATGCGATTGTGATAAGTCTAGAAGAACTGGCCTCACAATCGTTAAAGTAGACCGTGAATTCATCAACAGCTTGATTTGTCTCGGTCTCAACGACTAGATCAAGATCACCATCGCTATCCAAATCACCAAAAGCCAAAGTACGTGGGAAGAGTGTAGAGTCAAGATCGATATACTCTTGAAAAGTACCATCGCCTAAATTTACTAAAACTGAAATCTCAAAGCGATTACTAATTGCGAGGTCTAGGTCGCTGTCACCGTCAATATCTGCAACTGTCAAATCTGATGCCCCAGACCCAATCTCGTAAAAATCCGGTGTAGCGAAGGTTCCGTCGCCGTTGTTATGCAATACCGCAACATCAAATGCGCCTCCAAAAATTCCGCCACCAAGTGAGAGGGCTAAATCCAAATCACTGTCCCCGTCGAAGTCACCTATTGAAACACATGTTGGAGAAACGTCATCATCGCTTTGCTTGACGTCGTAAAATGAAGCGGCAGCAAAGGTCCCGTTGCCATTGTTAAGCCTGATCGAAATCTGATCGGAGTCAATCGCTATAGCTACGTCTAGATCATCGTCGTTGTCTAAGTCACCAATCACCAATGATCTGGGGCTGCCGCCAGCGTTCAGAAAAACCTGTTGTGAGTCGTCAAATGTGCCGTCACCGTTGTTAAACAATAACGAAACATCATCGGAGAGGCCGTTTTCGACAGCAACGTCAAGATCACCATCACCATCTAAGTCACCGATAGCAATTGTCCCTGGACGAGAACCGGTTTTGTAGGTGGTTGGTTGTGAAAGCGTTCCGTCTCCGTTGTTTAAAAGTATGGTAACATTGTCGGAGAACGTGTTTGAAACGGCCAAGTCAAGATCACTATCTCCGTCTAAGTCACCCAGTGCCAAACGTCCTGACGCACCCGATGTGTCATACGAACTAGGCGCCAGGAGTCCGCCATTACCATCGTTAGTCCACACCAAAACACTATCAATACCAAGGGTTACCAAATCAATTTGCCCATCGCCATCGAGATCACCTAGCTTTACCGCGCCCATTGGGTCTGACTCATAAGTTACTTCGGCCTCAAAAGCACAACCTAGGGAGCTGTTTTGAAAAACTGCGACACTATCCGACAACGGATTCGCAACTATCAGATCTAGGGCTCCATCACCATTGATGTCACCCACAACCGGGCCTGAGGAGGACTCTCCGAATGTAAAGACGTTGAAATTCGAATCGAAGGCTCCACCACCATCATTCATGAAGAACCAAACGCTGCCATTTGAAGAATCTAATGCTGCAATGTCTAGATCGTTATCGCCATCCCAATCTCCTAAAACCACTCGATCTCCCTCGCGGAGCTCACCATACGCTACCTGATCCTCGAATGTACCATCGCCGGTATTGCGAAACACCGATATGCGATTGGAATTGGTTACGCCGGCTACCAAATCGACATTCCCATCACCATCGATATCTCCAACTGCTAAAGATGCCACTCTTACGTCGCTGCTACCATCTCCAACTACGTAAGCAACTTGTGGCATGAACGTGCCATCACCGTTGTTGATCATTACTGAAATCAGGTTGGACTGTACATTTGCAATCGCTAAGTCGATGTCACCGTCATTATCGAAGTCACCAGGCATTGGAAGCCTTGGTCCATTTACCAGTGGAAATACACCTTGAAGAGTGAATACACCATTGCCGTTGTTCAGCAAAATTGAAATGTCATCAGTCGAGAAGTTTGCCACTGCTAAATCAAGATCGTTATCGTTGTCTAAGTCACAAATTGTTGCCTGAGGTCCACTGCCATTAACGTTATAAGCTACTTCAGGCAGAAATGATCCGTCCCCGTTGTTTAGTAATACCGAAACAGTCTGCGATGACGATCCATTTCCTACTACCAAATCAATGTCGCCGTCTCCGTCAAGATCACCGCTGTCTACCGAAATGGGGCTGTTTCCCGCGCTATATGAATTTCCAACTGCAAATGTACCGAACCCGCTATTGAGCAAGACTGACACATCATTTGAATCGTTATTTGCTATTGCCAGATCAAGGTTGCCGTCGCCGTTTAAGTCGGACGACACTACGCTAAGTGGTAAATCACCGGCCCCAAAAAAACTGGCGGGCAAAAAGCGTAGAGGACCGCCAATACAACTCGAGTCGGACGATTCATTAATCACTCCCTGAATTTCTTCCTCGTCCAACGCCACGTTCCAAACCATGAACTCATCAACGGTTGTCAGACGAGCGGCAAATCGCTGAGTTGTGCTTGAACAATTACCTCCATTGGCTCCCACCCAAAAGTTGTCAAGAACAGTTGGAGGCAGGCTGTCAAAGCTATCCGAACCGATTAGTTTTTCGTCAACGTACATCGATAATGTGAGCGAATCTCTGTCGACAACTGCGAATTGCCAATGCCATTGTCCGTCAGTCGTAATTGAATCAGGGTCCTCGGGTACCTCAACAAAGGCATCTTGAATGAACACGGATGCTACAGGGTGGGCACCACGGTTATAGTTCATGGTGAGTTGAGGACATTGACCAACCAACCTGCCATTAAACTGGAATACGTCATCAGAGCGATACTTGACGCCTACCGTAAACGAAGAATTTGACAGATCTTGGATATCTTGTGTAAATGGAACTCGTACGAACTGAGTCGCTGGTTGGCTTTGAATCGGATTGTCGAAGTACAGCCCTTGCCCAGTGTCGGCATCCACAAAAGGTGGATTACCGAACAAGATGCCGTCATTTCCGTTCCCCGATTGATCATCAACAGTGCCATTGAAATCGTAATGCACGATTAACTGGCCAAGTGTTGTATTAACCAATAGCGACAGTGAAAGAAGTGAAAGAATTATGCGTTTCATGACGTGCTCATGCTTTGGAGTAAAGCGTCATTATGGTTGCTCATGAAAGGACTCTCAACCGGGATGTTTTTGGCGAGAAAATAGCCGATCAAACTCCAATTGGTTGCCTTATTCCGACGTGTCTACCAACATATGGTTCTGACACCGGTGGACTCGACCGACGCATTTTCGATCTTTTGCTTCGAGCGTTCGGCGTGAAACTTTGACGGGACTTGAAAAAAGCGTTCAAACGATGAAGCCGAAGTGGGTAAAACCAAATCCTTCGCTGCATCGAAGAACAGGCCGATGACAGCTTTAGCATCATCTTGTGAGTTCTTACGCGAATCAGAGATTTAAGAGAATTAACGGCGGGTGCTTAACCTGCCCCTTAACCGTGGTATCGTGACTTAAGCTCGTATCGCGGGGCTAGCCAAAATCAGCGTCGGATTTGGCGTCGTTTCTGATTAATAGTGACAACTCATCGGGATTCGGGTCCGTTAACGACTGGAAACGTTTCGGTCAAATTTATTTTCCGCTGCCGCAGCAGTTTCCAGATGGAATCGCAGCCCATCGAGTTTCTCGCTCTACAACCAGGCGCTGCACTTCATGATCAAATCGGCTTGGTTGCTGGCGTCCATCCTTTGTCGTGCATGACGGAGTTGATGTTCAATCGTCCTGACTGACTTGCCCAATTGTTTGGCGATCTGTTTGTACGACAATCCTCTGGCTGCCAAACGAATCGCGTCCAGCTCAGCTGGTGATGGACGAGCCTGCAGGCTTAATGCGGCGGACATGTGCAACAAAGGGGACAAGACAGTCGCGCCAAACAAGTCAAGGTACTCAAGTGTCCCAGTTTCCCATTGACGCGCGTGCGTTGTTTGGTCAATGCAAATCAGGCCAAAGGTCTCGTCGTTGAATTCCAGTCGACGTGCAATCAGCGATCGGGTGCGAGTCTTTAACATGCCTTCACGCATGCCTTCAAATTCAGAACCAGTGTAGCAATCCGAATAAGCAACTGGCCGGTCGCATTTCCAGACCCTTTGAATTACTCGACTCTGGTTGGGCAATTCAACGGCTTTCATCGAAGGAGGATCCGAACTACTCGACAGCCATTCGACTTGAGAACTGTAGACCTTGTCGCGTCGCGTTGCCAATCCCACGTCAGCACGACACGCACTGAGCCGCTGCCCGATAAATCGAGTTGCAACTTGCATCAATGCACTTGGGTCGTTCAACTCAAAAAGCATATGGGCCGTGGTATCGAGGGTTGATCCATCATACGAGTGCAAACGATCGTCGAGGAATTTTTTCTTGAGTGATTTTAAATCCATTGTGCTTCGGCGGAATTTTGGTTGACGGGATTGAGAGCACGTAAAACGTATTGAAAATCCAAAAATTGAGACTGACAGTACGTCACGCAAGCAAGACTCTGGCTCGGAACCAGCATAAATCGTGATTCGGTTTCTGCAACGTGATGACTCAATAAGGCTGCCACCCGTTGTTGCCAATTCTCCGGAGATGGCACAACTTGGCGACAGCGTCCAAAGCAAGCAAAAACAGCTTAAATGAGGTGCCGATTACTTGCTCAAGTTCGCAGCAGGGCTACGATTTTCGTCGCCTCAATGGAGCAACCGCCGCAAGCCCTGCCAGTATAACAGCGAGTGAGCTCGGTTCGGGAACAGCTCGCACTAGATTTCCTCACAGCTCGCCTGCATTGAATCCGCCAGTGTGGATATTGACATAGTATTGGTTGTTGAACAGTTCAGCTTCTTGTGCCTCGCTCAACGTGATGTCCAAATCAATCGTGCCGCTGTTGCTGCCAAACGGAACATTGGCGCCATCAGTATTCAGAAAGAACTCAATCCCTCCGTTTGTGTTAAATGGATCAACAGGTCCGGCATCGTGAATGTGAATTCCACCGGCGGCATCAATCAGGCCTCCAGTCAGATCCTCAAACCCAAACAACAGCGACAACGTCCTTGATGACGTGTCGTATGTAAGTCCTTCACCAATTTCGAAGCCGGTCGCACTTGTCGACAAGCCGTGGTTTTCAGGAGCCAGACCAAATCCGGCGCTTCCCTGAAAGTCCAGTTCGACGATTTCTGCAAACGTGACACTGCTGCAAAGCGAGCATACGGTCAACGCAGCAGCCAAAAGTTTCAATCTAAACATCTTCTTTAATCCTCTTAAAAAAACTAAACGTGCGATACAACAAAAAACAACTATTCGCCATCCATCGGTACGGTCGTCTGGGCATCAATCGTGTCGAAGTCAATCTTTGCTCTTACGAGACCAAAGTAGCGATACAGGTACCAGTTGTATTCCCACTGAACGGAAAACGTCCCTGACTGGAGCAACGTTCCGTCGGGCGTGTTAATTTCCAGTTCATAGTTTCCGGTTTCGACGACTTTGCCGCGGCTGACGTCCTCGTACACCAGATCAGTGAGAGTCAGATTGCCCAACCCGTTGTCGAATCCTCCCTGCCATGCCTGCTTGATGGCTTTGCGCCCGTTTGTTGCTGGAGCATCAGGAAGTTTGAGCGTCGCGTCGAACCAGTACAGCCTGCCAAGCCTTCGCACGTCTTGGTCGTTGAATGCTTCGACGAACGTTGAACTGGCATCTCTGACAGCCTCTACGGTGGGGCTGTTTTGAGCCATTGACGGGAGAGCCGTGGTCAACACGGACACGCAAGCCAAACAGGCAATTTTCGCAATGAAAGTCGTAGTTTTGTACATTTCTAAGCCCTAAAAAAACACTTGTTAAAGAAAAATGGAATCCTCTTTGAGGACCGCAGTATTTTTCGTGCTTTGGCTCGACTCGAAAATCGCAAAAAATACCTATAGGTAGATATAGGTGTATCAGTGCAATCGGAGGTCACCGGTCGCGGTCATCCGGCTGGAAGCGCTGACGCATTCTTCATTCAAATTCAAATTCTTTAAATGTTTCGAAACCAGCAACGAATTTCATTTCGGCGGCCAGTTTGAATAGGGAATGATGGAATGGGAATCCCGATGTTTGGCTATCCAGCATCGCGCGGCGTTGGCGATCGTGCGAACGGAGCCTCGTTGGAAAAATCTGCTGGTGGTACCGAAGCAAAAGCACGAAATATCAACGTACGTTTTACGGTTCGATCTCACGTGACTGAAGCTCAGATTCGAGTGTAGCGATCCTTTCGGCGGCGCGACCATTCTGTGCACCAACAATACGAATCAGGGCGGCAAGTCTACCAAAGCCACCATAGTTTTTATCGATTTCCGTATGATTGCAATAGTACAACGGCGAACATTGACGCGTCCCGGTCAATGACAATCCGATTTTAAAACGCGCATCAATCGCGTCGGTGGTGATACTCTCGAGCGCAACCGTCGTTTTTTGGAAGAGACGACTCGGTCATTGCAAATTCCAGTACAATAAGCATTTCATAATGATTACGTACAACCGCCGTTGAACACGAGGGTGGCTTTTTCAAGACTGCTATGAGGGTTGAAATAGGGACTCGATTTTATGAAAACATCTAGACGTTCTTTTCTGGGGTCTGCACTTGGAGCGGCCTTGATGTTTCCGCGGGTTCATACGCACAAAAAAACTGCCCCTTCCGGCGTCGACGACGTTTTTACCGGCGAGGGAGAGTATCGCTTCAAGGTCAATCATGACTTCGTTAAACTCCCGGCCAAATACAAATGGCAAACGTCACACAACATAGCGGTTGACTCAGAAAACAATCTTTACGTGATTCATGAAGGACGCCGAGAACTCAAAGACCATCCTGCGATTTTCGTGTTCGCGAATGACGGAAAGTTCATTCGTGCTTTTGGCTCCCAATTTCAAGGTGGTGGACACGGGATTGAAATTAGAAAAGAAGGCAGCGATGAATTCTTGTATGTGGCGGCTTATCAACAGGTCAAGGCGTTTGCCAAATTAACACTCAAAGGCGAAACCGTCTGGTACAAGAAGGCACCCGAGGAATCTGGAATCTACGCACCTGGTGAAGGGAATTCAACCGAAGCTTCTTGGACACGCCAATCGTTTTTGCCGACGAATTTTGCCTTCACAGACGACAACGGATTTTTGCTTGCTGACGGATACGGGTCTTATTTCATCCATCAATTCGATAAAAATGCGAACTGGGTTAAATGTTTTGGTGGGCCTGGCAACGGCGACGGAAAGTTTCAGCTATCTCATGGCTTATGGATTGATCGAAGAATTCCTGAGCGACCAGTTGTGGCGGTAACCGACAGATCGGCTAATCGAATCCAAATTTTGTCGATGGACGGCGAACATTTGGCGACTCACGATAATTTTGGATTGCCGGCCAATTTTGATGTTTGGGAAGATCTTATGGTCGTGCCGGAATTAAAAGCCAGAGTCACGTTGTTGAACGAATCGTATGAAGTCGTCGCGCAGCTAGGGGCAGCCGTCAATCGTTTAGAACAAACAAAAAATTTACGCGGACGGCCGAAAGACTGGTTAGCAGGTCAATTTGTGCACCCACATGATGCTTGCTTTGAACACAATGGCGACATCTTTGTCGCCGAATGGGTAGCGACTGGGAGAATCACCAAATTGACCCGAACTTAGACCACGGATTCGCAGACAGAATGTTGTCGGTCGAAACGTCTTGGGACGCCCGATTGCAGCCCCTAAGCTATCTTTGATGTTGAGGTTCTGCATAATTGGTACAAAACAAATCTTGGGTGAGGGTGCAATGGTTCGAATTGAGTTGTTTCACAGCCTAGTTAACTTGGCTGCGGTAGATGGGAAATTTACGGACGAAGAAGTTCAATTTTTGGCCGATCGGGCGGAACGGTGGAACATTCCCAAAGGGGAATTCGAAACAGCGTTGACCGGTATTTCCGAGGGGAATTTTGAATTCAAGGTCCCAGAGGATTATCAACAGCGTGTCGAAATGATGAAGGAAATGCTGCGTTTAGTTGCCAGCGACGGAGAACTGGCTCCCATGGAGAAACATATCTGTTCGATCGTCGCTGGCAAAATGGACTTCACTGAACACGAATTCGAAAACGTGTTGCAATCCGTCATCGACGAAGCTTGAACGCGCATTTGCAATCGGCTCGATCACCCTATCATTCAATGCCGACTGGGAATTCGAATCGATTTTGCGTGTTTTTCTGAGATCCAATGTCCCAGTTTCTCGTAAAATCGGATCAACCCAATGAAGGCTTAACAGCTGGCGCAATGCCTCAAACACAACAGAAACTTGATTCCGGGTGCGTCCATGGACAACGAAAAATCTATCGTTTTACTAAATCGCTGGCGCGGTGGTGATGAATCAGCTGCGACGGAAATGTTCGAGCGGTACGTAAACCGATTGTGCGCATTGGCACGAACTCGATTGTCTGAACAGATGCGGCGCCGTGTTGAACCCGAAGACATTGTGCAGTCAGTGTACCGCAGCTTTTTTCGAAAAGCTGGTGACCAGTTTACGTTGGAACAGGAAGGAGACTTGTGGCGTTTGCTGGCTGCGATCACGATCAACAAAGTTCGCGGTCAAGTCGAGTTCCACACTGCCAAGAAACGAGGGATTTATGCTGAGGAAAGCGTTGTCGACAATGAATGCTTTAGCGTCCATCCGGAGATGTTGTCGGAAGAACCTCAGCCTGGTGAAGCGATAGCCATGATTGAAGAGTTGTCGACGGTCGTTCGCGAGCTTGATGATGTTCAACGTTCCATTGTTGAATTGTCGATGCAAAATCTTTCGATCGAACAAGTTGCTAGAACAGTTCAACGTTCGGAACGCACGGTTCGCAGAACCGTCCAGGGGGTACGGGAAGAACTTGAAAAACGCCTTCTGCAAAGCATCGGATAGTGAGGGTTCGCGAGGCTGAGCGTCAGGTCTTTCATTGACTTGGTTTTTTTCGTGGTTGACAGCGATTTCAGGGAGTCGGGGATTCGCTTGAGATCTGTTTCCGAAGACCCCTCGATTTATGGTTGATTCTGGTTGCAAGTCGTTTCAAAATATGCGTTTGTAACAACCTGCCATATGTGACCCCAGTTCATGACCAAGGCTCGAGATACATTTTCGCAACTGTGCGCGAACGAAGAGCATTGGCCAGATGTTTTTGATTTTCTAGAGCAACATTCGGAACTTTCGGATCGCGAGAAGATCGATATCTTGTTGGTCGATCAATATCAAAGATGGGAGCAACAACAGACGATTCCAGTCGATTATTATCTTGAGCGGACTCCGGAGATAAGCGACGAATTCAAAGTCGATTTGATTGTCGAAGAATTCGGCTATTTGGAGCAGCGTGGCGTTGCCCCTGAACCAATTGAATTCATCAGCCGCTATCAACAGTTGTCCGAACACGCACTCGACAAGTTGTGCCATGGTCTTGATATCGATGAGAAGACCGTCATCGAAAATGGGTCATCAACCCGTCCAAATAAATCCAAAACAGATCGAGATGTTCCGGATCAGATTGGACGTTATCAATTGGTCCGGGAAATTGGATCGGGCTCGTTCGGCCGAGTATTTTTGGCGCGGGATCCAGACTTAGACCGCAAAGTCGCGATAAAAATTCCCACATCACAAAGGATCGAAATCGGCGGGGGTGCGACTGAGTTTTTGAGCGAAGCCCGTGCCGTTGCGAAGTTGGATCATCCCAATATCGTACCTGTCTACGATTTTGGTCAGCTCAAAGATGGGCGCTGTTATGTGGTTTCGAAATATGTCAAGGGTCGGCAACTTCGTACTGAATTGAGAAAAGGGGTTACTGCTAAAACGGCGGCCCAGATCACGGCTGATTTAGCGATGGCTCTACATTCGGCTCACCAATTGGGAATCGTTCATCGCGACGTCAAGCCCAGCAACGTGATTGTCGACGCAAAGCAAACTCCACATTTGCTCGATTTCGGATTGGCGTTGCAAGATGATTTCGAACAGGAAGGTGTGTTGGTCGGAACGCCGGCCTATATGAGCCCAGAGCAGGTTGAGGGAAAGGCACACAGCATCGACGGCCGCAGTGATATCTATAGCCTTGGTTTAATGTTGTACGAAATGCTAACTGGAAAATTGCCCAACTACAGCCGAATCCCATCTGAGGTGTTTGATCTCAAGTTGAACGGAGAAATTAAACCGATTCGTCAGATCGATGATTCGATTCCGGTTGAACTTGAACGCATCTGTATGATGGCATTGGCTCGACGTGTTTCTGAGCGATACAGTACAGCCCTCGACATGGCCAAAGATATTGAGCATGTGCTGCACGACCGACCCCAAGTCGAAGTGCCGCCGGTCAGGACGACCGGTCGCATTAGCTCGGTCGCCGGTTCCTTCTGGGGAATGGGAATTGCCGCGGCCCTGTTCATTGGTGGCTGGATCTGGTGGCAGAACCTGCAAAGCAACCCAGAAACTTCGCGTGCGGGAATCGAGATTTCGGATCCGGCTTCAAATCTTGTTTCGCGAGCGGTGTCCATTGAGTCTTTTCCTGACGTCGCTGTGGTTGGGTTTCGGAACGTCGCGAAAGATCCGGCGATGAACTGGCTGGGAGCGGGTTTGGCACACCTATCCACAATGGAGTTGGCAAAATCAAAGGAGCTTTCGGTCGCCTCCAACGAGAACGTCGAACAGATGAAAATCGACTTGGAGTTGAATAATGTTGAAGCATTCAATGGGACGACATTGGATGATATTCAAGATCGTCTGGGTGCAAGTTGGGTGGTTTCCGGTTCGTTCTCGCCGGCTGGCTCTGACTTGAGTCACGTGCGTATCGATTTGAACTTGCAACATGTTCCGACCAAGCAAGTCTTCGTTGAATTTCACCAGGCGATCGCGATTGAAAATTGGACGGACTTCGTATCTGATGCGGTGGCTCAGATTCGTAAAAAGTTAAATCTTGAAGCACCAGACGTGCTGCAGAACGGACAACTTTATTTCGCGGTACCTCATGGATTAGCGGCACAAAAAAGCTACTTTCAGGCAGTTCACGCGAACGAAAAAGGGCAATATGAGTTGGCCGTTGAATTGTTGTTGGCGGCGGCACGGATTGATAAAGAGTCTCCGCTGGTCCATGACTTATTGGCGCGTACTTACTTGAAACAAGGCAATTACACACTGGCCAGCGCGTATTCGAAGTCGGCAGTTGCGCGGACTGCGAATCTGACCGTCGAGCAACAACTTCACATCGCGGCTCAACATCAGTTGATTTCCGGTCGGCCAGCCAACGCGGTGGCTATTTTTCGCGAGTTATACGAAGCAGCAAATCGCTCGGTCGAAGTTGGAATTGATTTGGCCGGAGCGATGATCGATGCGGGGCAGGGGCGTTTGGCATTGGTGTTACTTGATGAACTGCACGAGAAATCGCGACACGAATTCGAGCGAGCGCGAATCCAACATCTTGTTTCTGATGCCGCCCAATCGATCTCCGATTTCGAATTGCAGTTAACAGCCGCCGAGCAATCGCTGCGGCACGCCGAAGCTGCTGGTTCGCAACAGTTGAAAGGAGAATCCTTGCTCCGACAAGGGTTAGCGTTGTCTCGGAAAGGCGATCATCCATTGGCGATTGAAAGATTGCAGCGGGCATTCACTCATTTTGAGTCGCTACGAGATAAAACCGGTGCGATCAGCACGCTGGCGGCCGTTTCAAAGTCGTATGTCGAACAAGGTGATTTGCGCAGCGCTGAAGCGAAGCTTAACGAGGCCTTTGAATTTATCGAAAAAATGGAAAACGAACGCATTCGTTCGCAGTTGCTCAGTCAGCGAGGTGAGGTCCTTCTGTATCGAGGCAAATTTGAAGAGGCTACAAGAGCTCTCGAGAAGTCCCTGGATCAATTCGTTCAACTGGGCGACCGCAAAAACATTGCGGGAATCAGCCTTACGCTTGCCAATGCACGAGCGCGACAAGGTGATTTGGATGGTGCTCGCGATTTAATACTGAACGCGCGGAAGCACTTTCAAGAATCGGGGAATCGCTCCGGTGAAGCACGGACTTGGGGGCAACAAGGTGCGATTTATGGAAGATCCGGTGGCATCCAAAAAGCGCGACGCCATTTTGAGCGCGCCTTGGAGTTGTTCCAAGAAGTTGGCGATCGCTTGGGAGAAGCGACCAGTATGGGGGATCTGGCAAGTACTTACTCCGCGCAAGGAGAATTTCAAACGGCGGCCAAGTACTTTTCCAAGGCCCTTGAAATTCAACGCCAAATGGCCTCGCGCGAAGGGCCTTCGACCATCATGTACAACTTGGGTCTGCTTTATATTCGTACCGGTCGCACACGAGATGGTGTTGGGTTGTTGAAGGAATCACTCGCCAATTTTGAGAAACGCGGCAATCGGATGAATGCCTGTTTTGTGCGGCGCAAGTTGGGAGATGTACTACTGCATATGGGTGATCTTGGAAACGCCAAAAAAACTTTAGATGCGACATTGGCGAGCGCCAGAGAAATTGGGTTCAAGTCGGTTCAAGGACAAGCATTGGAATCATTAGCTGATTTGGCGGTTCACGAAAACGAGCTTGAAAGAGCTATAGAGTTGCACGCAGATTCTCGAGAGATTCGTGTTGCCCTGAAGCAGGACGGGAGCGTGGCTTCCAACGATATGTCTCTAGCTCGTGTTGCAATCATCCAAGAAGAATTCCACAAGGCCAAAATCCTGTTGGAGCAGGCCAAGCCTGCATTGACGTTGAATACACAAGGCTGGAATTGGATTCAGCGTGCTATGATGGCTCAAGTCTTGGCACGTGAATCAAAAGAAGAGGCCAATATTATACGAGAGAAATTCGAGGCATTTTTGGCCGATCGAAAGAGCGAAGACGTGGATATGCAGCTAGTACTGGAGCATGAACACGCCCGCCTACTTGCAGCGATGGGCGATGTCGACGCGACGCGATCAGCCTATGCAGTGGTTATCGAAAGAGCAAAGAAGCAGGTAGTGCTTGCTGTCGAATTGATGGCGCAAACAGAGCTATTGTTGTTTCGTCACAAGCATCAAGAGGCGATCGAACCGACGGAATTTGAGAGTGTTAAAACACGAGTGGCCAAGCACGGATTCAAACGGCTTGCGGAACTTTTGTCGGCGATCGATCGGAAGTCTATTCAATAATCAGCCAAACATTCAAACGAGATGACTGATTCCAAACAAGATCCCATTCACTTGATGCGCGTCATTTTTGGTATCAAGGAGCCGGTTGATCGAGCGATCTACTGCAAAGTCGGATTCGGCTTGATGTTGCTCAAGTACGTTGGTGAGTCGCTATTAATCTTTAGCTTCACAAATAAGTTGTTTGATCCGTTCACATTTTTGATTCCATCAATTGCGCTGCGTTCCTCCTATTTCGAAACTGCACCCGTTTGGCTTCCCTGGGCTTTGGTTTTTTGGAGCCTGCCATTTCTGTGGATAGCCGTAACGATGTCTGTGCGACGCTGCGTTGACATTGGAATAAACCCAGTATCGGGCGTTTTGGTATTGATTCCAATCGTAAACCTATTTGCGATGGTTTCCTTTGCCTTGAGCGCATCAAAACGACGCGTCGATGATCGTCCAGTTTCAAGGGAGGAGGCTGTAAATCGAAATGAATCCACGCTGTTCGTATTTGCTTCGATCATGGGCGTCTTTGCCGGAGGGGGATTCGCTGTTTTGGGGACCGTTATTAGCGCAAACTTGATGCACAATTATGGGGCGTCTCTGTTCTTGGGAATGCCAATTGTTGCCGGAGCGGCTGCTGGGTTTGTCTACAACCAGCCCAATACAAAGGGCGCTGGAGGATCGCTTTTGGTCGGCGTGTTTTCGGTTTCATTGGGCGGTCTGAGTTTGTTGTTATTCGCGTTAGAGGGTGTGATATGTTTGGCGATGGCAATGCCCATTATTATTCCATTTGGTGCATTAGGGGGGCTTCTCGGCTGGTTCCTTTCGACCGTCATTGTTTGGCAAAGCAAATGGATGCTTGGTGGTACTCTATTAGCGATTTTGCCAGTTTTGGGAGCATGGGAAAACAATTTTCGGTATTCAGAAGTCCGGATGGTTGAATCGTCGATTATTGTCGACGCCAGTCGTGAAGAAGTCTGGGAAAACGTAGTCGCGTTTCCAGACATCAAACAGCCGGTCGAATGGCTGTTTCAGTTAGGAATCGCGACGCCAATACGTGCTAGGATTGATGGATTTGGAGTCGGTGCGGTGCGGCATTGTGAATTCACGACCGGTGATTTTGTTGAGCCGATAACCGTCTGGGATTACCCGAATCGTTTAGCATTTGACGTTGCAGAACAGCCCGACCCAATGGTTGAGCTCACACCCTACCGAAACATTCGACCGCCCCATTTGTCACACTCGTTTTATAGTGTACGTGGCGAGTTTGAGCTGCTTGAGTTGACCAAAGACAAGACGAAGCTCGTTGGTAGGACATGGTACGTGTTGGAAATGGGCCCGGAACGGTATTGGAAAGTATGGACCGATCATATCATTCATCGTATCCACATGAGAGTGCTCCGACACATCGCTCTTCATGCCGAAACGGTTCCCATGCAATAAGCCACTATCGTTTTTGATAAACGGCCAAAATCGAATTGCCTGTCTTATCAGGGGCAAACATCTTTGGATTTCCAGTTTCGTTGGTGGCAAAAACCATCAATATGCGTTTGTCTTTGAGTAGTTTGAAAGAACCGTGGCGTTTCTGTCCTTGGTGTTCGCCGCTTCCGATATGAATCGTGATCGACAACGGCGATTGGCGGGTATCGATTTCGTAGTTGCCGGTTTGCAAACCGGTTCCCGTGTTCATCACGTACTTGCCATTGGCAAACGTCAACTCTAGCGACTCGATTGCATCGTCAGGAAGATCCTCGCCCTGGGCGGAAAAACGGATTGCCTTCCAGTTTCCGTTCAAATAGTTAAGTACGGAGTCTTGGTCGATGCCTTTGGACTTGGTAGCCGTTTGGGTCGATTTGGGTTTGTTCTCAGGCTCAACATAAATCGACAATCTTAAATAGTCGTTGACCAATGCTCCGTGCCCGTTGTTTTGCATGGTCTTTACCGTGCCTTCTACCGTTTTTTTGGCGCCATTTTCTTGGCCAAATGCTTGTAAATAAGCCTCACCGATGCTCTTTTCGTTTTCCAAGTAAGTTGAAAGCGTCGACGCGATTTTTTCATCATCGGTAAAGTAAGGGTTGTCGTCACTGAACTGCAGCGGTGTGGCCTTGACGGTTTTTTTCGTCGCCGTGGCTGCCGACGCTGGGTTCGCTGTTGGTGCGTCAATCCGTTGGCCGTACGTGGCATATCCAATCACGGTTTTTCCGGCGGCGTTGCGAACCTTCAACGCCATGAAACCAGTACTTGTCTCGACCTGACTACCCCAAACCGGTTTTCCGTCGTCGCCCATTACTGGAACCCAACCGTTGTCCGTAAGCATTTGCAATCGTTCACCTTTTCCAATACTGTCTTTCGCCGTTCCAGCGATGAACACGGTCTTGTCGATCGCGATCGCGGCAGAGCCGCCCAACCCCAGTTTTGCACTAGTGCCTTTGATGTCCGTACCCGTGCCAGGTGCCAGTTGTGGCGATTCTCCAGGATCACTGATCATCATCGGATAGCGCGAACCGACTTTTTCTTTTCTGGTCACCGTAACCAAGCGACCTTTGCGAACCCAAAAGCCGTTGCCACTTCTGCCGATCGGCTCTTCTGTGACAGCACGGGGCGACTTACCCAATTGCATTTGCCGAACTTTGTAATCTTCGTCTGCATAAGTCACAACTTCGTCTTCCAACGTCATCTGAAAATCACCAATACCCCGGAACTCACTGACGTCAAAAACGGATTGATTGGCCAGTGGGGCAATCTTTGCGGCCGCGATCATTTTCTTGGCTCGGGAAGCAATTGCGATATGCCCTTTTTTCGAATCGATCGCAACAGTTGTGACTTGGTCATGCGTATAGTCAGAGTTCTTGATTGGGATAATGACAGGATCGGTCCCGCTGACATCGATCACCTTGACAATGTTACGGTCGGTGACGTCAGACACTTTATTGACTGTGCCCACAAGAAATCCGTTGCAGTTCAATTTTCGTAGCGAAGGATCGTACAAGGAAATGTCGGTCGTCGGGATTTTGGTGAGTTGCTTCGATTTTGTGTCGAAAATGGCGACCTGGTTTCGTTTGGTCAAAACGATTTTGGTTCCGCAGACTCCGAAAACGGTCGAAGAAAAAGTCTCACCGTCAGGGATTTCTTGAGCCTCGGTATCTCCGGCCTGCAAATATTTAACTCCTCCGGGATGGCCTACACCGAATACAACCAAATCTTCGCCGACGGCAAAGTGAGTATCGGTTCGTGTCTGGACATCCGTGACCGTCATCTCAAATTTTCGATTAGGATCGATTCGTGAAGGCAACCCATGCCATCGTTTCAGTTGCGCGGGTGTCGGTCCAGCGACGGAGGCTGCGGAACCAGCGGCTGCAGATTTAGCCACGGAGTCAGCGACTCTTTCCATCCAGAACGTGTCGCCTCCATCGCTGGTCCCAGCTCGAACATTGGCGTAACGAGGAACGATGTATTCAGAGCGGGGCTGATGACTGTTGTTCTGACGTGGGTGCAGAACGGGTTTTCCATTGGCAACACTCAGCTTGTGAACGGCGTAGAGTTCCTGGTTTTTTGATACGATAAACTGGTATTCTCCGTCCCGTTTAGTCAATTGCTGCAAGGTAAACGGCCGTCCGCCTTTGGAGGCTGGGTTTTCCAATTTAAACTGTTGAGCCAGCCAGTACTGGGTTCCAACATATCCGGTTCGGGACTTTGCAATCACATCCCCATCTTTTTTCAGAACAACATCATATTTGTCGGTTTCCCGACCGGCTTCGAACGCCTGCCGTCGACCCCACATGCGAAACTCTAATTGTGCGTTGGCACCTTTGCGGCGCAAGTAGTAGACGTAAGCCCATTTGTCCCAAGGCCCATCGGCATACCAGACCACTCGGGGGTCGAATTCATCACCGTTGCTTTGTTTGGTAACGGTAAACGGAATCTGCGTCATGACACGGTTTTGGGTCTTGAAGGTCAACCAATAGTCACCCGTTTCGGTGAAACGAAACTCTTTGTATTTGCCGCGTGCCTCCAAATTGGTAAAGATCTTGGTGCCTTGAACTTTGTAAAAGTCCTGAACGTGAAGTGGCGTTTCTGAACCGGCTTTTGAGAGCACGGCAATCGCCTCTTGTTGTTTCGGAAGAAAAACCGCAGTCAAGGATTCGTTGTTGTCTTCCAATTGCAAACGCCCGTCTGGGCGGACGTCAAACGAGGTCAGGAGCGTCGCATAATCCATCACTGGCTCGGATTGGGCTGACAACGTGGATGCGAATCCGAGTAGCGAAATTACGAACAACGTACAATGTTTTTGCATCATTTTCTCCGGTCAAAAGACCTCTGGAATTTTTGGGTGATCGAAAACACAGGCCGCCGAGAGGCCTGCCGCGAAAGTCAGCCCATTTTTGCATGGTAAACCCCGGGAGAATGCCAACGGGTCCATAGTGGAGCCGGAATCGTCGGCAGAATGGCCAAGCAAAAAACTAAAAAAAGAAATTTTGCCCGGGCTAACGCCAGAGGGTCCGTGGTTGTTCGAGATTTTGGAGTAGGCGATCGCCAGATTTCAATCGATCTACCGACGAGCTACGATTGGCCAGGCGATCGATGTTACGTCGACGTTCGCGAATCTTCTGCGAAAAATTGGGGTGCTCGTAATACTTCTCGGCCAAGTCATTGACGTAGGCCACCGTTTTCAAGTCTTCGAACGGGATGCGGTTGTCCAGCAGCCCCAGGTCATAGGCGTATTCCGCGGAGAACCCGGGCAACAAGACTCGCCAACCAAAAGCAATCCGGTCCGGGTTTAGACGGTTGACGTGATCGACCAAATTAGTTGTACAGTTGTTCCGAATCGTATGATAAAACTCGGGCGAGTCGTTCAACTCATTGGCACGTCTTAAGACATCGACGAAAAGTTCTTGAGCTTGTTTCGGTGTAGCGATGGAGGGATACACATAAACATCGGCATCACGATGTCGCGTTCGCAATCGTATTAGGTCTTTTTCGTCCGCAATCACATAAGTGATCTCGAATTGGTTACTGATCCCCAGCAGTGGAGAATACTCTTCGCCCAACTCGTTACGAATTTCGACGGACAATGCCAAGTAGTTCCCATCCGCCAACTCAAAACTCAACATGGTATGTGCCAGAGCCGGCGCGTTTTGGAAGGGTGTGACAATAAAGTCAACGCTGCGAATATCCTTCAAAGCAACGGTTCGATCGAAATGTTTTACGATAAAGTCATCCTCAGACACATAGTTGACATTGCGAATATTGCGAATGTGTACCTGATCGTTTTCGAGGGTTGCCAATGGTAAAACGGCGAATTCTGGTGACCATTCGCGTTCATTCGACGGCGAAATACGATCGCTAATACCGTTGATGAAAAACGCTTTGCAGCCAGTCCCCAACAGCAACGGAAAGAACCAAAGAAGACCGATAACGTTTTTGTGTCTGCGATTCATTGACGATTACCAATGGTGGCCGATACATTGCCAACTTTACGAATGTTAGCCGTGTTGTCTTTGAGCCGGTAAACCAATTCAGAGCCAGCGATCTTCTGTCCCCATCTTGAATTAGGGTCGCGACGCAATTTCAACAAGACGTCACGACCACCATTGCCCGACAAAGTCAAGATGTCCGTGTTGTCCCGATAAACAATTTTGTCAGCTTGAGAATCGATCGTATCCGATTGAATGTGTGCGTTTCCGGTAGCGATGAACTGACTCGTAGGTTTGGATGCAAATGGCGCATTGTTGCGAACTAAATCGATTCGCTCGCAATGCAAACGCACGGATCCTTCTGGCAGGTTGTTGGGCTGGTCGGGATTAAATGACTGCTCGAAACTTGTAACTGGCGCGTATACCGATCGGAGGTTGCCAAGTATCGCGATCTCTTCAGTCGTTTGATTAACAATCAGCTGTCGATCAAAATGGACGTGAATGTAAGTCAGTCCACTCTTTTCCTGGTTGGGTTTGCCGACGAATCCGAAACCGCTGGGTCCGTTGCCTCCGGTCCCCATTCGATGAATTTGGATCGCGCCAGGCCCATCGGCAATCAGTTCGTTTGAAATCTCGTTCATTTGGGCGTACGGGCTGGAAAGCGTTAGTTGCTCCAATATCTTGCCATTGCGATCGAGTTTTTGATTCCGAATTACGACCGGGCGAGCCTTCTCTGTTTGCGATAAAGCTTGACGAAACTGGAGTTCGGATTCGGCGATTTGTTGGTGAAAACTCATGTTGACGATTTTCGGATTGGACGCAGTCTTGGAGGCGGTTTTTGACCTCTCCAGTTGCTTGAAATCGAAGGGACGATCGAGCGAAATTTTCAGGGCCGTACCTGAAGCGACCGTAGTGACAATCAAGTCATTGTGATTCTGAACAACATTGGCCAAGACATCGCGTTCAAAATAGATCTGTTGGCCGTCAAAAATCATGCCGCCCGCGAACGTGACATCGATATTTTCGGCCTGACTGGTTTCGCCCTCGGTTTGTACACGCCCCTTGCCACTGACCCACATGCGATTGAGAGCTTGATTCAAAAACAACTGTCGACCAAACAGCTTGAGTCTAGGCGACGTCAGTTTTGCCATTCGTTTGTCATCGGACTCCACTTTGATTTGGAATAAATCGTCGTCAAGTGGCAGCAATTCTAATTGGTCGCTTTCGATTTCGAATTCTGTTTGACGCGCATTCTTTGTGGATGGTTTTCGAACAAAGACATTGCCATCGAGTTCAATTTTGGTAAACCCCGTTTTCCCATCAACGTCATCCATGACAACTTCGATTTTTTCGCCTTTTGCAATCACTGGTAGATTTGGCTGAACACCGGTGTATTGCGGGCGGCGTACTCGATTCACTACCGTGTAGACTGAATTCTCGTGCAATACGCGTTGCAGCGGTTGGTTTTGGCTAACCTGTTTAACATCGTCAATGATTTTTAGTGGCACTGCTCGTGGGTTTTTCGGCCAGGTGGCTTGTAAGTAGTTCGAGTCAGCAATCAGTTTTTCAGACGAGATATGAACGTGATCGACGGCGATCAGCTGGGCCGGTTGATAGCTCCAGCGGACAAACTGATTTCGCTCATCGACGATCGGAACTTCCCAAACGGTTATGTCGATCTCACCGGCATTCAAAGTTGTATCTTTGTCGAGTTGCAGTTCGGAGTTGCCTCGAAGTTCAATTTTATGTTGTTCATTCGATTGGCGAACCACCTTCATCACTTGGCTCCACGACGCACCGAATTTTCGATCGCCATTGGTTCGCAACAGTCGACCTGGGCCCTGGGCGACCAATGTGCCCAACCGTTTGTCTTCGGAAAGATGATATTCGATGGACTTGGCAAGGAAGCGATCATTGTCTTTGGTGACTTCCACTTGGTTTGGATCGGAAACGTGGACTTTTTGCGCTGCCAGCAAGTAATCTAATGAGTGTCCGACAATCTGAGCATTCTGGGAGCGGGCGTTTAAGACGGCTGGCGTCCCGATGGCCACGATTTGTTCTAATTCGAATTTTTGGTCGGTGGCCGCATCTAGCGCCAACACTCGTCCGCCATCAGTCGAACTGAATTTCAGAATCAGTTCATCGCAATCCAACGAATCACCTTTGGGGTCCATTTTTCTGACTTTGACCTGATCGACAAAGCGAGCCAAGTTAGCACTGAGGTCAAACTCAAACGGTCCCAGCGATGTAATTTCGATCGGAGTTTGGTCGTGAGATAACATGCGTTCTGAGTTGAGACTATTTTTGGTCCGGTTTGGCCTCAACATCAACGAGCTGAGTATGCCTAGGCGAATGCTTGAAATGCCACTGATTCGCGAGATGTCTCGACTCAGCCTCGAGTGCCCACCGTGGTGGCTGAGTTGCATCGACATATGTCGCCCCATGCCTCGATTGTTTCCAAATAGAAACGTGACGTCTTCGATCGAAAGAATCTCTTTATCATTGATTTGAATGTTACTGGTTTCAATACGCAAATCTTCTTCCGCGTGAAACGCTTTGATACGGCGATAAAGCTCAACCTCGCCTTCTAGTTGAGCATGTTGCAGTTGAAACCCTGAGCCACCAACGCTGGTAACCGGGCTAGAGAAAAATAAACGGGCACCGGTCTGGCATCGCAACACGATGGGCGGAAGCGGTTGGCCGGATCGCTGGTCTGTTTCACGCTCCAAGACCATCGTAAATGGGTGAACCAACCAAGTCTTGGGGTCCTCTCGCGAATAGTCGTCAAACAGAATTTTGCCATGTGCCGTTCTTAACACCGAACATGGCGATAACTCCCAATCGCCAGTCTTGAACCATGGGTGGTGCTCCACGTCTTGGGCTTCTAACGGATAGTCTGCCACGGACGATTCAGTACGGTTGACGGTGGACGTGACTTCGACGATCGGTACTACAAATTGAAAATAGAGTAGATAACTTCCCGCGCAGGCAAACCACACCAACAGATAATTGATCAGAGGGTTCGTGCGGCGATATGGGACAATTTCTGACACCGAATTCCTTTTCGAAGTCACAGGTTGATCGAAGATGCGGCAACGGTCTTACGTCACCAGATAGATCGTTGTTCAAACCAGCTATCGGTAATGTTCTAAAATCTCATTCCAACGTTTCTGACTTTTCAAAATCATTTCAATCACTTCTCGTATCGCGCCGTTGCCACCGTCGGATTTAGTAACAAAGTGCGCTGCAGCAGTCACATCTGATGCTCCGTCAGCGACCGATGCGGATAGTCCAACTTGCCCCATCAAACGCAAATCAGTCAAGTCGTCGCCGATGTAACATATTTCGTCCATGTTCAATCCTAGTTGTTCCGCGATCTGGACCGCAGCAGGCAATTTGTCATCCAATCCTTGACGAACAAGTTCAACGTCAAGTTCGGCCATGCGGAGTTTAACCAAATGCGAGTTGCGGGCGGTCAGTACTCCAAATTGGTGGCCGGCGTTGCGCCACAGCTTGAGCTTGATTCCCCTGATTGTTGTAAAGGTGGCCCGTCGCGAACGTGAAACGATTTCGACTCAATCCCCTGATTGTTGTAAGTGATACCGCCATCGGTCAGTACGCCATCTACGTCTGAAAGGATCAAACGAATTGGCTGCATTCTTTGGTCAAGTTTCATGGCACGGCTAACAAATTCAAATGGGAAGCGTTAGCTTAGTGTTGGAGCCGTTTGGTGGCAACGCTGGGACCGCTAGCAAAAAAGATGGCATTCCAACGAAATACGGCACGTTCGGCCTCTTTCAGCCTTGCATTAATAGGGACGCGGTATTCCTTTCGAGCCAAATTCGCGCGATGTCAGTTGGCTGGAGGACTCCCGCGAAACTGAGTTTCCCACACCTCGACAGCAAGTTGGCGGTTAATTCAATGTACCTGTTCGGCGACCTCAAGCTGAAACCGTTCTTGGAGCGATTGAACTTGCATCTCTTCACGTCGTAGCGCTTCAAGGGCGCTTACCACGGCTTCGGCCGCCTGGATCGTGGTAATGCAAGGTACTCCATGTTGAACCGCACTAGCTCGAATGTGACCCTCATCGGTTCGCGCGCCTTTTCCGTTGGGTGTATTCAAAATCAAGTCGACCGCGTTGTTCTTCATATGGTCGATCAAATTTGGATGACCTTCAATGATCTTCTTGACCCGTTCGACTTGAATGTCGTTTTCTTCCAGACGCTTGGCGGTTCCTTCGGTGGCGATGATCTCATAACCCAAAGCAACCAAACGTCGAGCGACGTTGACAGCCCGATCTTTGTGGCTGCGAGAGACACTAACGAAGACGCGCCCTGAAGTCGGTAAAACGACACCTGCCGCCAATTGGCTTTTGGCGAAAGCGATTGAAAACCTGGGGCTGATTCCCATCACTTCACCGGTCGATCGCATTTCCGGCCCCAAAACAATATCGACTCCCACAAACTTGCGGAATGGAAACACGCTTTCTTTGACTGACACATTGTTTGGAACTGGTGTTTCGGTAACGTCCAACTCGCGCAACGACATCCCCGCCATAACCTTGGCAGCAATGTTCGCCACGGGAAGTCCTGTCGCCTTGGCGACGAAGGGTACGGTGCGGCTGGCTCTTGGATTAACCTCGAGCACATAAACGTTTTGAACACCATCCTCCCGCTTGACGGCAAACTGCACATTCATCAACCCAATGACTTTCATGTGTTTTGCCAAGGCAATCGAAGCTGCTCGAATCTCCTCAATGGTTGACTCGGGCAATGAATATGGGGGAATCGAACATGCGGAGTCGCCGGAATGGACACCTGCTTCTTCAATATGTTCCATCACGCCAGCAACCACGACGTCGACTCCGTCGCTAATACAATCGACATCGACTTCGATGGCTTCTTCCAAAAAGCGATCGATCAAAACGGGTTGGCCACCTGCAACCAAGAATGCCTCCATCACGAATCGCTCAAACTGAGTCTTGTCGTAACAAATCTCCATCGCGCGTCCACCGAGCACGAAGCTGGGGCGAACCAATGAGGGGAATCCTACACTCGCGGCCACATCACGTGCCTCCGACATATTGCGAGCAATACCGTTGGCTGGTTGTTTCAAATCGAGACGCTCAAGTAGCTGTTGGAATTTTTCGCGGTCTTCAGCCGCTTCGATGCAATCCACACTAGTACCGATAATTGGAACTCCAGCATTTTCCAAAGCTCTGGCTAGGTTTAACGGTGTTTGTCCGCCGAATTGAACAATCACACCGTCGGGTTGGACGCGGTCGCAAATATTCAATACATCTTCGACAGTCAGAGGTTCAAAGAACAAGATGTCACTGGTGTCGTAGTCGGTACTCACGGTTTCAGGGTTCGAATTGATCATCACTGATTCGATTCCCATCTCACGCAAAGCGAAACTGGCGTGGCAACAACAATAATCGAATTCGATCCCTTGTCCGATCCGATTTGGGCCGCCACCCAGAATCATCACACGCTTTTTGTCACTCCGATCCGGAGTCTCATTCTCTTCTTCGTATGTCGAATAGTAGTACGGCGTATATGCTTCGAACTCAGCACCACAGGTATCGACCGACTTAAACGTTGCGACGACGCCAAGCGATTTTCGCAAGTCACGAACTTCAGATTCCGGCATCGACCAAATGACGGAGAGTTGTTGATCCGAAAAGCCGTACTGTTTGGTGCGACGCATCATCGACTCAGAAATCTGACGCGGGTTATCCATCGCCCGTAGTTCATCTTCGAGCTGAACGATCCGTGCCAAATGATCCAAAAACCAGCGGTCGATGTGAGTCAATTGGTTAATTTCTTCAACCGGCATCCCGCTCTTGAGCGCGTACCGGATATACCAAGGTCGGAACGCATTGGGAATCGACAGCTTGCTTCGAATGGTTTCTTTGTCGGGTTGTTCGTCAGTTCCCCACAAGTCTTTCTTGTCGCAACCCAACCCAAAACTGCCGACTTCCAAACCGCGTAATGCCTTTTGGAACGATTCTTTAAAGGTCCGGCCAATGGCCATCGTTTCTCCGACACTTTTCATTTGCGTCATCAAGGTGGCATCTGCTTCGGGAAACTTTTCGAATGTAAAACGTGGGATCTTTGTGACCACGTAGTCAATGGACGGCTCAAAACAGGCCTGGGTTTGACGCGTGATATCGTTGGGCAATTCCCAAAGCCGATATCCGACCGCCAATTTGGCCGCAATCTTGGCAATTGGGAATCCGGTTGCCTTGGATGCCAGCGCGCTGGAACGACTGACGCGAGGATTCATCTCAATAACGATCATACGACCCGTCTTGGGGTCACAGGCAAATTGAATATTGGAACCGCCGGTCTCGACACCAATTTCACGGATCACGGCGATACTGGCGTCCCGCATCCGCTGGTACTCTTTGTCAGTCAAAGTCTGAGCCGGTGCAACTGTGATCGAATCGCCAGTATGAACCCCCATTGGGTCGAAGTTTTCGATACTGCAAATGATGACGACATTGTCATCCATGTCGCGCATCACTTCCATTTCATACTCTTTCCATCCGATGACGGACTCTTCAATCAGGACTTCACTTACGGGGGATTGGTCAAGTCCACGTTGTACCAGCGTGTCGTATTCATCTTTGTTGTAAGCGATGGCACTGCCGCTTCCGCCCATGGTGAAACTCGGTCGCACCACACACGGCAGTCCGATGTCTTCAACAACCCGCCGAGCATGTTCCAACGTCTTGACGGTTTCCCCGCGGCAAACTTCCAAGCCAATATTGGCCATCGCGACTTGGAATTTGTCTCGCTCTTCCGCTTTAGCAATTACTTCAGCCTTGGCACCGACCATTTCCACACCGAACTTTTCCAGCACACCATGCTTGGCCAATTCCATCGCCAAATTCAACCCCGTTTGTCCGCCGAGCGTCGGCAACAAGGCATCGGGACGTTCGCGTTCGATGATTTTTTCGATCATCTCCCAGCTCAACGGCTCGATATAAGTCCGTTGTGCCATCCCCGGGTCAGTCATAATGGTCGCCGGATTTGAATTAACCAATACGACTTCATAGCCTTCTTCTCTTAACGCTTTGCAAGCTTGAGTTCCGGAATAATCGAACTCACAAGCTTGCCCAATAACGATCGGTCCTGATCCAATCAGTAGAATTTTGTGAATGTCGTCGCGTCGTGGCACGGAAATACCCAACCCTGGTAAAATGCTGAAACTTCAATGCCGAACGATACGTTTTCGGCCGCAAAATAAAATTGCTTCAGCGTACCATAGAATCGTTGAATTTAAAGGGCCAACCGGCGACGCCATTCATTTCGATTCCGTCGTTTCTTTTGCGAGTTCCCGCGCTCGTCCGGGCCGCGGTTTTGGAGGTAAATCACCCGGAGTCTTGATCAATTCAAAAGACTTAAAATATGCGTCGGCTTGAACATCGCGATAGGCCGACTCTTCGGCAATATAGTTCAAGGAAAACAATCGATTCCGCACCAGGACAATATAGGTGCGAATTTTTAATTTGTGACTCGTCTGCAATTTGGCGTCATCAATTTCGCAGCGATATACGAAATCACGGCCTTTGTGGTTCTTAACAAAAATCTCGTTTTGCTTGACCAATTCGCCATTTACCAAGGCGATAGCCCCCGTAACAGCGCCATCTAGAATCGCGTTCATTTCGGTTCGATTGGACGGGGTCTTTTTTTGGTCGTGATAAACAAACGTATAATTGATTTTGCCGGTTGGATCGATCGCACTCCGAGAACGTACGATGAGTTCTTCTTCGTCGCGAATCGGTTTGATTTTCTGTTCTTTGAAGAACGGGCGAGATGGCATTCTCACTTGAGCCCCAATTCTTGGTGGAGCGACGGTTACCCAGTCTTCGGTAGGATCTCCATCCGCGAAAGCAACCAACAAAAATAGCAAAGACAGTTTCATTGTATTTCCATAGCGACGATTTAATTTTGCTGGGGAGCATAACTACGACTTAAGCCATCTGCCAACCCGCTGTTGTATTTTATAAAATGGTTGCCGTCGAGACAAAACCGAATTTTGCCTGTCTTGCCAGCATGAAGATTTCTAGGTGCCGATTGAGGAGATACCCTTGCCTAGCCCCAGCCGAAGTGGCGCTTTTGACGTTGATGTCGATAAATCTGTGGAAGAGTTTACCGAAAGCATCAGTTTTGATTTTCGCTTGCTAATGGCGGACATCCACGGTTCGATTGCCCATGCACGAATGTTGGGGGACGCGGGTATTATTAAAACTCAAGAATCTGAATCGATTATCGAGGCGCTGCAGGCGATTAAGTCCGAGGCAGAGAACGGTACATTCGAACTGGACACGGCGTTTGAAGACGTTCACATGAACGTGGAGCAGGCGTTGATCGACAAGATCGGCGATGTCGGACGAAAACTGCATACCGGACGTAGCCGTAACGACCAAATTTCGACCGACCAACGAATTTGGATTCGCGATCAAATCGATGTGATCGATGCGCAATTACAGCGTTTGCAAAGGGGATGGGTCGAATTCGCCCAACGGCAGCAAGACACCATTATTCCGGCCTACACTCATTTGCAGCGCGCTCAACCCGTTTTAGCCGCTCATTACGCTTTGGCATTTTGCGAAAAATTTCAACGAGATCGTGACCGGCTACAAAGTTGTCGTCAGCGCGTCAATCTGTGCAGCCTCGGTACGGCAGCATTGGCCGGCACGACCATGCCGATTGATCGCGATCAAACGGCTCGCGATTTAGGATTCGAAGGGTTGGTTGCCAATAGCTTGGACTCGTCCAGTGATCGCGATTATGTCATCGAGTTTGTTTTTTGTTTGAGCATGATTGCTGTCCACTTGAGTACGTTTGCTGAAGACTGGATCATTTGGTCGACGACGGAATTCGATTTCGTCGAACTGCCGCAACAATTTTGCACGGGGTCATCGATCATGCCACAAAAAATTAACCCAGACGTGTTGGAGTTGATTCGCGGGAAAACTGGCCGGACGATTGGATCGTTGCAAACGCTGTTAATCTTGGTTAAGGGCCTGCCGATGGCATACAATCGCGATCTGCAGGAAGACAAACCTGCCTTGTTTGATGCTGCGGATACGGTTTCACAATGTTTGAACATGGCCAATGGCGTTATCAGTGGAGCCAATCTCAAACGTGAACGAATCGCCAAATTCATAGAACAGGGATACCTGGACGCGACCACGTTGATGGAATACTTGATCAAGCGCGGCATTCCGCAACGCAAGGCACATCATTTGATCGGCGAAGTCGTTCGCTACTCTATGAACCAGAAAAAAGAGTTGGCGGAACTGTCTTTGGAAGAGATTCGCAATTTTGAGCCCTCATTGGATGAAGACATCTACAACGTTTTGGGCGTCACCAATGCGGTCAACGCGTTTGTCAGTTTCGGGTCGACCGCTCCCGACCGTGTTCGCCAGGCCCTGGAACAGTGGAAGCAGCGTTTATCAATCGCATAGACAGTGTTTGGCAATCGCGTAGCAAGTACAATCGTTTTGTTCCTACGACTGGTACAGCATCCGTGGTCGTTTGTCGAGAAATGTACTGTTATGAAAAATCTCAAGAATTTAAACATCCGTCATTCGTTTTTTGTTTTCCTCACAACTTTCGTTTTGTGCATGGGCAACGCTGGCTTAGCCTCCGCTTGGCAAGTTGATCCGTTTGATCCGTTTGCAACGGATGAGACAGATGTTCAAGCGCCCCAAGAGTCGCCGACCGCAGACACGGAACTCTCTCTCGATGAATCCCTAAGCAATGGCGTCGTCTTGGTAATCAAGAGTGTTCACGAGTCCAATCCAACGTCACCGATCGATTTGGCTCGGGCGGTCAATACGATGATTACGATCGAGCAATATAGTGAAGCCCAAAAGTATCTTGACCAATTGATCGCGACCGATGCCTCGGCCACACAGATGTTTGAGTTATCAGAGGAAATGGGATCGCCGTTTTGGTTGGAGCTGCGGTCGATTCCAGATTTGCAGCCCGCGGGTGCGGAATATGCTGAGCGGGTCATACGAACTGCTCGTACGGAAGCCTATGCACCCGATCGCATCAACCAATTGATCAGTGAGTTGAGTGACGCGAACCAATTTGTTCGCCAAGGAGCGGCACGAAAATTGAAATTGTTGGGTGGTCCTGCCGTTTCGATTATGTTGCAAGTTTGCGAGAACCGCAAACGTCGCAAGGAAGTTCCGTTTGTGGCGTCAGCGCTGAAACAGATGGGTGAACCCGCTTTGTTTCCATTGATCGGGGCGGCCCGAGCGGACAGCACAGTGGCGCAGGCGGTCGCAGCCGGGGCGCTAAGTAATATCGATTCCGCACTCGCTGTGGATGCCTTGCTGCGGATGTCGATCTCTGCCCAAGTCCCCGAAACGGTCCGGGAAATTGCTGCCGAGGCGTTGGCCCAACGAGGACTAACGTCTGAAACCGCCATCCTGAATCGGATTTTTGACCGTGCCAATGAATACCTCGAAGGCAATATTACGATTCCGTCGGACATTAATGGACAATCAAAAATTTGGAATTGGAATGTGGCGACGGGCCGTCTGATGGCCACCGAGACGACCGAAGCGAATGCGGTGCGGATCATGGCGGTCGACCTCGCCCGCGATGCATACTTGTTGAAGCCCGACAATCGTGAGTACCGGATGTTGCAACTATTGGCTGTGTTGGAAGCGACCAAACGCGTCTTGGGACCATATCGCGAAGTCCGCACCGAAGAGGTGACACGGTTCATTCGCGATCTCAATTTTGGTGACCTCGAAATAGCAATGCGGCAAGCACAGGACCGTATGTTGATGCCCGCCGCGGTAGGAGCTGCCGAGCTGATCGGTCAGTCCAGTGAGGCATCGATTTTGATTCGCAATGACGGGAAACACAGTACACTCGTCGACGCAATTTTGTCTGGGCACCGGCAATTGCAGTTTGCAGCGGCTAAGGCCATTGCTGATATCGATCCCAAGCATGCCTTTCCAGGGTGCAGCTATGTTGCCCAATACTTAACTCTTTTGGCCAATTCCAGTGGCAACTCGTCAGGGGTTGCGGTGCACTCGAAACAAGATTCAGCACAAGCTTTGGCCACGTCCATTTTCCAGACCGGCCGAACGGGATTGACGGTCAATTCCAGTTTCGAATTGTTTCAAATGCTTAATTCAAACCCAGATGTCGATTTCATTGTTGTCACCGACACGATAGCTAGGCCGCACTATCAAGAGCTCGTTCAAAAGATCCGTAGCTACTGGATTTCTCAACATATCCCGGTCGCCCTCGTGATTCGAACCGATGAACGAGAACGTCAAGCCAAGCGCGTGCTAGAAGATGACGCCATGACGCTGGTGATGCCATTCACGCTTGACGCACGATCGGTGTTCGCCCAAGTCAATCGCTTGATCGAGAAGATTCCTGCCTCCGCCGTTTCAAACGTTCAGCGACAATTGCAAAAAGAGTTTGCGCTGAAGTGGTTAGCAAAGACATTGGCCGATCCTCAAAGTTACGGTTTCTATGAGCTTTCGAGGTATCAGGATCAATTGGCTCGCACAGCCAGTTTACCTGGACTTGTCGATTCCAAGAGCAACATTTTAGCGCATCTTGGAACGCCCACGTCACAACGTATCCTTGTTAATTTGGCCAGCGATGTGGGGTTGCCAATTGCCGATCGAAACCAAATGGTTGATGCGTTTAAAAACTCAGTTTCCCAAAATGGCTTGTTACTGACTCGCAACGAAATCAACTCACAGTACAACCGGTACGATTCAACGCGATTCGATAATGATTCTTCGCGCAAGGTTTTGAATGCGATCCTGGAAATAATCGAGTCCCATGCTGCGAGCGACGCGGAAAAGGTATCTACCGCTAGAAACTAAGAAAGATCCATCCAGCGCTACTCGTGGCGCAGCGCTTCAATGGGGTCCATCTGCGCGGCACGAAGGGCGGGGTAAATCCCAAACAATACCCCGACCAAAACCGATATACCAAAGGCGATCGGAATCGAAATCGGAACGATTTCCGGTTGCATCACTTTGGCGACATCCGGCAAAACGGCATAGCTTTGAGGGGCCAGCCAAGCCAGAATCTTGCGGCTGTAAGTGATTACGATAGGGCAAGACAAACCGATTAAAATCCCGATAAATCCGCCCATCACAGAAAGCGATATGGTTTCGACTAGAAATTGTCGTGTAATATCAGCTCGTTTGGCACCCAAGGCGCGACGAATTCCAATTTCCCGCGTGCGTTCGGTAACGGTGGCCAACATGATGTTCATGATGCCAATGCCACCGACAATCAATACAATCGCCGCAATCAAGCCCAGGAAAATCAAAAACATATTTCGCTGTACTTCACGTTGTTTAAGCAATTCATCGGGAACGATAATCGCGATGTCTTGACGTTCTTTGGCGGAATTATTGTAGGCCCCTGCAGGGGGCATCAACGTCGCTTCCACAAGCTTAGCTGTTCTTTCGACATCGTCGACACTCTTGACTCGGATCGTACATTGTGTCAACTCAAATTCTTTGACAGAAAACGAGCCGCTAATTCGCTTGGTTTCGCGGTCGCCCATACGCGCTTGCATGGTCGTAATCGGAATATATACGTCCAAAGAAAAGTCTTGAGCCGCCAACGAGCCTCCGATGGCAGCGGTCGCATTGCGATGTTTGAGTACACCGACAATTTTGTAAAACTCTTTTTTTTCCGGCAAGTAAATTTGTTTATTGATCGGGTCTTCCGATGGAAAAAGTCGTTCCGCCAGCCTCGCAGCAATAACGCAAACAGAGGATTTGGAAACCAGTTCGCGATCGGTCACAAAATGTCCGCGGTCGACAACGAGCCGAGTGATTTCGGCATATTCCGGAGTGCATCCGACTAAGCGACCATCGATCGGTTTGACATTTGCGTTCCCGGTATAAGCCATCTTGGTCGGGAGCTCACGAATTGGCACGACGCTCTTGACGGTTGGCAACGTCGTTTCGATCAGTTTTGCTTCGGATCGGCGAACGCCAAAGGCATTGATTTGGCGAAAGTTCCCGCCGCTCTCGTCCGGCGGTTGGATACTGCGAACAATAATATTGTCAGCCCCTAAGTCTTCGATCTGCTTCAAAGCTTCTTTGCTGATGCCTTCACCAATCGCCAACAACCAAATGACACTAGCAACGCCGATAAAGATACCCAAGACCGTTAAGGCTGAGCGCATGGGGTGCAGCAGTAAACTTTTGATTCCGAGTTGCCAGGTCCTAAGCACAAACATACACGTCCAACTCGACTAAGCTTCTTCTGCCATGACGTGAACTTCGGCATCGCGACTGATTTTGGCGATCCGTTCGGGCGAGAAAACGCGACGATTCTTAATAGGTTCGTCGACTACGATTTCACCGTCTTTCAATCGAATGACACGTTTTGCGTGTTCGCAGACGTCGTCTTCGTGAGTGACCATAATAATCGTTCGGCCTTCGTCGTTGAGCATTTGGAAGATCGCCAGAATTTCTTCCGTCGTGACGGAATCCAAATTGCCGGTCGCTTCATCGGCCAATATAAAGTAGGGGTCGTTGACCATGCTGCGGGCAATGGCAACACGCTGTTGCTGACCGCCGGATAGCTGCGTCGGTCGGTGATCCAATCGTTCGGCGAGCCCAACCATCGCGGCCAAGTGATGGCACCGATTACGAGCCTCCCGATTGAGTTGTCCCAAATAATACAACGGCACTTCAATGTTTTCGACAACGGTCAATTGAGGGATCAAGTTGTAGGACTGAAAAACAAACCCGATCCGTGACGCTCGAATTGCCGATAACTGATCGTCATTCATTTGGGCTACATCATCGTCGCCCAAGAAAAATGACCCTGAAGTCGGACGGTCCAAACAGCCCAGCAAATTCAAAAGCGTACTTTTTCCCGAACCCGACGGTCCCATGATGGCGACGTAGTCACCTTCGGGTACATCAAACGAAACTCCCCGCAATGCGCGCACGGTTTCACTTTTCAAGACGTAGTGTTTTTGGAGATCGCGAATACTTGCGGCGAGTTTCACTGGCGGATCCTTCCCCCTCCGCCACCACTTTGCATTCGGCGCTTCATGTTTTGAATCGAAACGTCGGCTTCCGCTTCATTCACAAAACCATCACCATCGGTGTCGATGCGGCTGAAGAAAAACGAGTAGGGTTGCCCAACTTCGTCCTTTGTCAATTTGCCATCGCCGTCGGTGTCTTTCTGCTTGATAAATTCTTTTCCGTTTTTAGGCATTTCGAAATTGCCCATGCCGCTTTGTCCAGATCCGCGACCTGGTCCACCGCGGTCACCTGGTTTCCCTTCGGCCTTGGCCGCGCCGCTTTCACCGCTCCCGGTAGCCGTAGGATCTTTCTTATTCTTAAGTTGATCGATTCGCGATTTCATCTCTGCCGAGATTTCGATTTTGTCTTCCAGGTCCAATTCTGGAAGCTGCATCAACTCCTTGAACGCCCCAGGGTTCAAAACCAGCGATTCACCTGGCTCTAAACCTGCGGCAATCAAAACCACTTGAGAGTTATCACCATCGACGTCAATTTCTCGGGTTTCCCATTGGTTCTCACCCGTTTTTACCAAACAAAAGTGTCGGTCTTGTACGGCATAGATGGTTTGGATCGGAGCTTGGACGGCGTCGGACTCATAGCGAACTTCAATGGTCACGGCCGCATTCATACCCGGCTTGAGTGCCTTGGGTGGATCGACAATTTCGACCAGTACCGCATACTTGCGAATTGAACTGCTCATCCAACCGCTCGATTCCGCGTACTGATTTACTTTGGTTACTACGCCGGTCAGCGTCTGGTTGGTCAACGCATCGACTTTGATTTTGGCTGGCATACCAGGTCGAATTTGAGTGATGCTCTGTTCGTTGATCAGCGCCTTCACTTCCATCTTGTCGGGATTAGGTAAACGGATCAGAACTTGTCTTTCGCGAACCGAGGTGCCTTCTTCCAAAACCCAGTCGTTGCCACCACGCGACGATTCCTTGGCATAAACCACTTGGCCATCAACACCCGCGGGGACGCGGATTTCACATTTTTTAATCTGAGTTTTGATTTCTTCTAACTTGCTCTCCTCGACCGTAAGCGATTCACGTTGATTGGCCAATTTGACTTTCGCGGCCTCGATGTCGCTCTTCAGTTGAACGGTTTCTTTGATGCGAGTGATGTTTTGCAAAACTTCGAGTTGCTTATTGGCGAGTTGCAATTTGTTTTCTGCAGTCTTCAACGAATATTCCGCCCGCTTCACTTCGAATCCATGGGCATCCAATTGTTGAGACGTTATAAAACCTTTGCCTTGCAATTTCTTGCTATGCGCCAAAAACGCTTTTGCTTGAGACAAATCCTGCTTCGCTGTCTCGATCAGACTCTGGGCGTCATAGATGTCGTTTTCGATAAGTTTCTTCTTTTCGACAAAAACGCCTTGTTCGTATTCCTTTAACGATTCGGTTGCGGTGTTCAATTCGGCTTCCGCTTGAATCACAGCCGTTTGGGAATTGGCGACGGAAATTTTCTGCGTTTCCAATTCTTTTTCGAACGAAGTCGAATCCAATCGCACGAGAAAATCACCAGACGAAACGCGTGATCCTTCGGGGACCACTTCAATTACGGTCAAGGCACCATTTCGAGCACGGACTTCACATCGGATCTCGACGTTCTCGCTACTCTGAATTTCACCCTGGTCTAAAACCTGCGCAACAAACTCACCTTTCTCGACCGTCGCCAAAGTGATGTCTTTGATGGCCGTATTTTCTTCCCCATTGGAGATGTAATACAAGGTAAAGCAGATTAAGCTGACCGCGACAGCACCGAACAACACTATCGGAGCGAACGAACCTTTACGGCTGTTAAACGAATACATTTTCACACGATTTCAAGGAAATGGAATTTGTCTGCTTTATAAACATCGACAGATCGAGGAGAACTGTAATCATGTTAAACCGCAGAAATGAAGCGAAGTCTCGCACTTTATTGTAATAGAACCCAAAAATTCGGCCAAAGTTAACTTCTTTCGCCACCGCGATCACGCAAACGGGCTCGCATTCGGATTCGGTTCGACGCGAAAACAGCGGTTTTGCTCGGGAATTCGTCGCTGGCCTGCAAGAGATTGGTTTATCTTCACTCGGTTTTGATACGGAATCTCAGTTAGCAAGTTCGCTGAATAGGCCAGGAATTCCATAGACTCTACCTCGCCGTTCGACCTGAATCCAAAGTGAAAACCAATACGTCTAATGACCTGCCGGTTTTCGTTCCGTTTTGGACGTCGATTTTTGTTGGGCCAAGTACTCAACCAAATCGCGAAGTTCTCGCATCGAGATCTTCTTAATCAAATCTTCTGGCATCGAAGACTGGCCGATTTTTTCGTCTTCAATCGTCTCTTTGGCAACCCGAATCGATAAGCCATCTTTATCCAACAGCGTGATCGAGTCTTCGTCTTCCGCCTTCTTGATACCAGTCACCATCGTGCCTTCGTCCGTCAACACAATCAACTCGTTGAACCCATCCGCGATGGTTTTGTTGGGGTCAACAATTGCTTCTAAAATGTATTCTCGATTCTTCACCAAGCCAATTCCAGACAACTCTGGACCAACGTTTCCACCCGAGGCCCCGACGGTATGGCAACGCAAGCAAGACAATTCCGTTCGCTCGAAGAAGACTTTTTTGCCCTGAGAAGAATTGCCGCCATGGAGTGCGAATTCATAGGGGATCTGGATGTCTGTTTGGGCGTTTTGATAACGTTGCAACGCGGTTCGTACTTGCGGTGATTCGAATTTTTGAGCGGCCAAAAGTACGTCGAGTTTTAGTTTTTTGTCGATCGAATTAGATTCGATGTCTTTAAGTAAAGCAAGCATTGAAGGCGTCATCGGCGCATGACTTGCCATCTCTCCCAGCAACGCAATCGCCTGTTGCTTGCGGGGTGTTTTTGCATCTCCTGATAAAACACCAATCACAAACGTCTTGACGTTCTCGGCATCCATAGCGGTCAGCAATGGAAACCAATCGGTCGGGATTTTTTCAGACGAACGAAGTTTTTGGGTCAATAGCCCAACAAACTTTTCTTCGTCTTGTTCCTTGATGGCCAACAAAGCCGCGGTTTGTAATTTCGCGCTCTTGGAATGTTCGACGAACTCTATCAACTTGTCGGTCGGCAAGACGACTTGATTGGCGACGCAAGCGGCCACGTAGGTCTCGACAATCGCATGGTCATCCAATGCACTTGCCATACCTTTTTCCAAAGCGGCTTGAGCAATCGACCCATCCCGTTCCTCCAACGGCCGCCAATCACCCAGAACATAATCGATACTTTTCGGATTCGACCATTGATGCAATAAACGGATCGCATCCTGCCGGCGGTCTTCGGTTGCGGCCTGGTTCAATGCGAACCGCACCAACGCGTCGGCTGATTCTTGAGTCCCGAGAATCAAATTGGCGTTGATCACCCTTCGCGTCAAGGCGTCTTCTTGTTGGGGGCGAGCAATCAACTCAGCCAAACCGTTCATGGCAATGGTTCCCAGTGGTAAGTCGTGAATGGCACGCGCGGCTTCCAGCACGATCGTTGCGTTCGCATCGCCAAGAAATTCAACAACGAAGGGATCTTTTAGTTTTCGCAATGCGACGACGGTGGCGATTCGCACGGAGGAAGAATCGTGTTTAGACAGCAAGGCCATGGTTGCCGCCCGCTGTTTCACATCCATCCGCCCGAGCACGCCCGTTAAGCCCATGATGCCGGCGTGACGCAGAAACGGATCTTCATTATTATTCTCGATCAGCATCTGCATTAGCGACTTCAAATGCCGGTCATCACCAACTTTGCCAATCGCGATGCCCGCCATGTAGCGAACCCGTGGACTTGGGTCTTTGGCAAAGATATCGAGGGCAATCGACAAATTCAGTTTCTTCGCTTCACCAATCATCTTGGCGATTTGCGCGCGAATCTCTTCGTCACGGTTTTCACATTCAAACAGATTTAACTTTAGGGCGACTTGATCTTCGGCCGACAACAACTGGTTGAGACCAAACTTTTTGGCCAACTGCGTGAATCCCCAAATGCCATGTATCGCTTTCAAAACGGTCGCTTCAACATCCAGAAACGCGTTCAGCAATACGTCCGTTTTGTTGCGATCAACCAACTCAAATTGAGCAGCATAACGCACGCGGCGATCCGCATGCGACAACAAACTCAAAAGTTCGCTGTCGGTGGCTTCTTGCAAACCCTCTTGCAGAATCACTTGCACTTGCCGAAGCAATGGTTCGTCCGCCTTGGATTTTGATTCGAACGTAAAAATTCGCCCCTTGCCGACGCCAACCCAACCAAAAACCCAATCCGCAACATACAGCTTTCCATCGCTGCCAAACGCCGCATCGGTCGCCAACGTATGCCAAATGGTCTGTTCCGAATCGACAATCTCAAAGCCGGCACCCCGAGGTTTCAATCGAAATGTTCGAATCCCACTGACCGACTGGGTTCCGCGAAAATCGCACAACAAAAAACGATCTCGGAAATGCTCTGTCAATCCAGTCCCCGGGTAGAAAGCAATGCCACTCGGACCGTCCGAAATATTGGCGATCGGAGGAACGATAAATGCTGGCGTGTCTGGATTGTAAGGGTGCCATATTTTTTCGCGATTGAATGGTCCACGATCCGGCACGTACTGGTAATACATACGCCAACCAGAATCTCCACCAGGCACAACATAGACCCAACGCGCTTTGTCACCGCTGTCGGAATTGTTGTCGCCGGTAAATAAGTTTCCATAGTCATCAAATGCAAGCTCTTGCGGATTGCGTAGGCCGGTGGCAATGACTTGTAAGTCGCCGCCGTCCAATTCACAACTAAACACCGCTCCTGAGGTCGGATCGCTAATCTCTTCGTTTACGTGGTATCCGCGATCGCCGATCGTAAAATAGAGTCTGCGGTCGGGCCCGACGATCAATCCATGTAGGTCATGACCTCGAAACGCGAAACGAACTCCGAAACCAGAGTGAACACTGATTTTCTCGTCCGCTACACCGTCACTGTCGTTGTCTTTTAGCTTCCACAGGTGAGGAATGTTTGTATAGAAAACGTCATTGCCAACTGCAAGCACGCCGGCCCCCGTTCCTTCTTCGATCCGATTGTAATCTGTGGAAAACACTTTCGACTCATCGGCGATACCGTCCTTGTCTGAGTCCCAAAGCAACCGCAAACGATCGCCTTGGCGGCGATAACCCTCGTCAATGTTGGCTTCATGTTCGCGAATATATTGAATCCGATCTTCGACGGTCATCGCGGCCAAGTCATCGTTTAGCCACTCGGGATGGTCGCGGTTGTCTTCCACGCCAGCTTCTTGGCGATAGGTTTCACAAACGAACACGCGTCCATGAACATCGACATCGATGGCAACGGGATTGGCAACCAGCGGCTCGGCGGCGAACAACTTGGCTTGCAACTCTTCTGGATGTTTGATCGAAGACATGGCCAAAGCCGCGTCGTCGCTGGCATCAGCAACGTTCGGCTCTTCTGGCGCGGGATGTTTGTCCGCCTCTTGAATCGCGAAACTTGCACTATTGGCCAACAAGGTGGTGCTAGTCAATAAAATGATCGCGTTCGACAATTTGGCCAATTGGGAATATTGCATGGAAGATCGCATCTCAAAAAGCTTCAAAGCTAGAACGATCAATTATATCCTCAACGACAAATCCGTGGCTCAGGCAAGCAATGATTAGTTTCTTGTAAGTTCGATCGGTGGAAAGCTGGACGATCGGACTCATATTCCTAACAAGACCATTGGTCGCGCGGCTAACGAACGCAGGTGGGAATCGAAAAAACGGCTCGGATTGATGGCTAACATGGCCGAAAACACCGCAATCGTTAAATAATGATCATTCCCGTCACCCAATTTCAGTAACTTCAAGACTTGCGCTTAATTGTCTCACTGTAGATGGGTATATTAATAAATAACATTTGAGCGCACTGCCGCGTTGCAAATGCTCACCGAATACGTTCTCGCGTTCTTTGGCGGCGGCGTAAATTATTCTGGAGCCATTCGATGTCAAAATTTGAATTAAATTTATGTTCAAGCGTGTTAGCGCTTACTCTGATGTTTCTTTGCCCTTTGACCGTGAACGGCCAACCGCTTGGCAACATCGCTGAAGGCGATATTTCGGTTGGATTGACTCGAATTACAGGAGACTTGGACTTAGTGTTTGATGGTACACTGCAAAGCGCACCAACGGATTATGCGGTCGTCCCCGGTTTCGGCGGTCGAGCTTTAGTCTCAACGCTCGGTGGTGTGATTCGAGTCGTCGAGCGAGACGGAACTCTGTTGCCGGCGTTTCTAGATACACGTGATGATATTGTCGCGTCTGAAATCGGTTGGAACATTGGGGTTACCAATGGTGAATACGGATTGCATGGGATTGAAGTCCACCCCGATTTCGCCGTAGCAGGTGCTCCCGGGCAAAACAAATTTTACACCCTAGGTTCTCGAGCTGGTGAAGGCAGTGGGCCCAGTCGCTTTTTCGATGGTACAGGATCAAACAACAATAGCATATTGATCGAGTGGACCATTACCGCGTTTACTGATGATACGTTTGAGGCGACTAGTCGCCAAGTGTTCAGCCACGATCAACCCAACCAAGCCCACAACATTGTTGGCATGGCATTCGACAAATTTGGTTTGCTGTATCTCACATCCGGCGACGGTGGTAGCGGAAATGGCCTTAATGGTGGTCAATCGGATCGACTCGCGGCTCAAGATGCTCGCAACTTGTTTGGTACCGTAATTCGAATCGATCCCATCGATCCTGATAGCGACCCATTCAACGACAACTCTTACTCCGTGCCTCCGACCAATGTGTTTGCTGCCGACGGAGACCCAGACACCCGTGGCGAAATTTATGCCTTGGGTCTGCGCAGTCCTTACCGTGCCAGCTTTGACCGCCAAGATGTCGCTAACCAGATGCCCGGCGAAGATTTGAGCCTTTACGTTGGCAATGTCGGCGCTGGTTCCATCGAAACAATTTTCCGTATTGGTGCTGGGGAAAACGCACGCTGGGGCCGTTTTGAAGGTTCGCAGTTTATCAATGGTGGCGTGCCGCTGAACTCAACCGCCAACCAGTTGGCCGATATTTTGTTTGAGTACAATCACTCGGTCGGATTGTGTGTTATCGGCGGAGTCGTTTATCGCGGAAGCCGAGTACCAGAATTGCATGGTAAGTACATTTTTGGCGATCTTGGAGAAAGTCGCCCGTCAGCACGTTTGTTCTACGGTGACTTGAATACGGATGAAGTTCTAGAAGTCGTAATCGACGAAAACTTGGGTACCGAAGACGGTTTGCCTCGACGATTGATCAGCATCGCCGAAGATGTTGATGGCGAATTGTTGTTGCTGGTCGGAACGGACCCCCGAACCAACGGTTCAGGTCAAAGTGGCGAAGGCGCAATTCTTCGAGTCGGCCCCGAGTTTGTGCTGGGCGACATCAACCAAGACGGTGTGATTGACTTGTTGGACGTCGCACCGTTCGTCGATTTGATCGTGTCGGGCGAGTTCCAATCGGAAGCCGACCTCAACGGTGACGGCGTCGTCAACCTGCAAGACGTTGCCCCATTCGTTGATCTGCTCACCGGCTAAAATTTCATCGAATTTATGTCGTATCATCGTAAAGCACTTCGCGAGTGAGTCCCGATAGCGGCTGGCGCTCGTTTGGCTTGCTTCGCAATGACAATTGGAGGGTCGCCGTGATTGTTGCTCGTGCACCTGGTTGCATGGTTTCGGTTGTGCTATTGGTGCTATTCGGATTGGCTTCACGATCACCTTCTGAGCAACCCAACATCCTTTTGATCTACGCCGACGATTTAGGATACGGAGACGTCCGTTGTTACAATCGGGAATCAAAAGTCGATACGCCGCATATCGACAAATTGGCTAACCAAGGTATTCGATTCACTGACGCCCACAGCGCCGCCACCGTTTGCACGCCCAGTCGGTACAGTTTGCTTACCGGTCGTTACGCGTTTCGGCTGGCGAACCACGGTCGCGTATTCACAGGAATTTGGGGCCCGAACCTGATTGACCAGGACCGCCTCTCATTACCTGCGATGTTGAAACGTTCCGGATACACGACGGCATGCTACGGGAAGTGGCACTTGGGCATGACTTTTTTTGACTCCGCAGGCGAAGCCATTCATCAAGGAGGCAAAAAACCAATCGAACGCATTGACTATACTCGCGCGATTCAAGGTTCACCCATCCATCGTGGGTTCGATTTTTTCTTTGGCACTGTCGCCTGCCCGACCACGGACTGGTTTTATGCATTCGTGGATCAAGACTGCGTTCCCAACCCGCCCCAAAAACCGATCGACAAAAGCACGTTGCCAATCCATCCATACTCGCGAGATTGTCGCAACGGCTGGATTGCGGACGATTTTGAGATGGAGGAGATCGACAACATTTTCTTACGAAAGAGCTGCCAATTTATTGAACGACATGCCAAGGAAACATCGGATCGCCCGTTTTTCTTGTACCATTCGACTCAAGCGGTTCATTTGCCATCCTTTGCCGGACGATCGTACCAAGGCGCGACCCAAGCCGGTCCTCACGGTGATTTTATTCATCAGCTTGACGATCACGTCGGCAAGTTGATGGAAACACTCGAAGAAAACAATTACACCGACAACACAATCGTGATTTTTACCAGCGATAATGGCCCCGAAGTTCCAACGGTGTTTCAGATGCGCACGGATCATAAACACGATGGTGCTCGGCCGTGGCGAGGAGTTAAACGCGATACATGGGAAGGCGGCCACCGTGTTCCGATGATTGTGCGTTGGCCAGGCCAATCGCCAACGGGATGTGTTAGCGATCAATTGTTTTGC
The DNA here is from genome assembly GCA_965263475.1 of Mariniblastus sp. GTDB lineage: Bacteria > Planctomycetota > Planctomycetia > Pirellulales > Pirellulaceae > Mariniblastus. The sequence goes on along the minus strand of OZ253677.1, from coordinate 1,925,582 downwards.
CAAACCGATGTGATGGCAACGCTGGCAAAGATAGTAGGCTGCGAGTTGAATTCCGAGTGTGCCGAAGACAGTTTCGATATGACCTCAGCTTGGACCAACGAAACGACACAGCAAATTCGACCTCACATCATCCATCAAGGTTTTGCCGGTGACCGCAAATTGGCAATCCGCAAAGGCAACTGGAAATACTTGAACCATACTGGTTCGGGCGGAAACAATTATGCGAACAGTAAAATGTTAAAACATTATCAATTGCCTAACAACGCACCCAACGCTCCAGCCCAGCTATATAACTTGGAAACCGATCCTGGGGAAACCGTGAATCTGTATTTTGAACAACCTGAAATTGTGGACGAACTGGACGAACTGCTGACGCAATTGAAATCACAAGGTCACAGTTTAAAACGCTGACGTGTGGAAACAGGGCAAATTCCATCGGTATCGCGCCAAAAGTCCGACAACGAGAAGCTAAGCTGAAGCTCGGGTACCTGGTTTGGCTTGCTTGACGAGGCCTAGGTACGCCCGTTCATGAATCGCTGCGGCGGAAACCACAAAATGCCCGGTTTGAGTCCCACTTGCGCCTGCGATACCCGATTATGAATCCTCATTTTTGTGGATTGCCATTCCGCCTCGCAGTTAGCGATCTATGGAATGACCCTAAAAACAGGATTCAAACAATGAAAAATTTTAACATAATTTACGCGCTCATACTTATTTTTGTAAGTATCAACCATGTCGAACTCAATGGTCAGGTAACCAGGACTTGGTTAGGCGTTACTGATGATTGGCATGAACCGTCGAACTGGTCACCCGTGGGAGTTCCTGGCGGACAAGATGACGTCATCCACCGTAACATAGGAAATACGATTTCGTTGAACGGAATGCCCACGACTGGCGTGGATACAATCCGCATTAGCGAAGGTGGGCAGTTGTTTACTGCGGGCGGCATTTTAACGGTCAATGATTTCGGCAATTCAGGTTGGGCCAGGGTCATTGGCAATGGAAGTGAACTGGTCGTCGAGCCAAACACGACGGCTTCGACGGCTGTTTCTGCCGACGCCATCGAAATCGAATCTGGAGGCGCAATGATCATGCAGGGCGGCAACGTCCGCGTGGATAATTTGATTTCGGTTGATGTGTCAAGTCGCATTAGCGGCTTCGGAAACATCGAGATACTCGCCGCAGATTCGGGAAACGTACCCACAGTCATGACCATCGACGGAACGATTCGGTCGATCGGAGATACTCTGAGCATTTTTACGGAACAGAATGCAGTCGTCAATTTTGGTAGTTCAAACCTGGACGCAGCGTTCGGCGACCTGTTTCTCAGTGTAACCTTGGAAGATTCTTTTGCTGGAACGATCACCATTGGACCAGACCAAGTTGTACTTTCGGAGCGACCGTTTGATTTTAGTCCAACGGCCACGTTGAATTTGTTTGGAGGCGAACCCGACGGTCCTGCGTTGTTTTATAGCCCCGACACTGACGTTTACAATCGAATCAATGTGTCCGGTTCAGCCGCGCTATCGGGAAGCACTGACTTTCGTGGTCCGGCGACGATAAACCTGCCTAACGCCGAAGATGAATTACGAATCACGGGTAGCCAGTCTGTCGTGCAGGGCAATGTTTTCAATCCCATGAATGCCACACCTTCCTTCAACGGTTTGGGGCGGATCACGAACGAAACCTTGGCTGGAATGGCGTTGCTCAACCGACCAGAGTTCGCGGCGAAGTTTGTCAACAAATCCAAGTTGAACTTGGTTTACTTCTATTTGGTTCTTCTCGAGGTCGGCCGCGCGGAGTTCGGTGATTTCGTCCAAACGCAAGACGGCGTGATGCGGTTTGACATCGGCCAAAACCAAGACAGCCAGTTGATACCAGACGTCTATACGGTCAATGGTGTCGCAGAATTGGCAGGTAAACTCGAAGTCCAGCTGGTCAATCTGAACAACTTCGGTTTGCCAGAATTACAAGTTGGCGATTCTTTTGAAGTAATCGCCGCTGCTGGTGGCATCGTTGGTACTTTTGACGAAGTGACGTTTTCACACACGCCAGCTGGGACCTATTGGCAAATTGAGTATACCGTCAACTCAGTCCGCATAACGCTCTCAGATATCTTGATTGGCGATATCAATGGAGACGGCATGGTGGACTTATTGGATGTCGCGCCGTTCGTCGACGCAGTGGTCACTGGAAACTTCCTTCCCAGTGCAGACATTAACCAAGATGGTATCGTTGACTTGTTGGATGTGCAGCCATTTATTGCGATTTTGGTTGGATCATAAGAGGGAGGTAACTCGGTATAAAGAGACTGCAGGGTTGTTTTTCTCTAGATTCTTGCCGTCTCTCGGCTGAATCAAGTCCTTAAATTTTGCCGAATGGCTCGAGTGGGTAAACCAACCCGTGGTTGCGTCAAGAGCTTGAAAAGCCATTTCACTTTTTAGCTCGAACGGTTTGAATATTACTGTATCATTAACTGGACCTGTCCCCGTTCTCCGTTCCACGATTATGCAACAATTTGTTGCAGAGTTCGCTTTCCAAAGACCCATAATTTTTTTGCCATGTTCAGATTCCCTACGGCACCGTATTGGGCGTTCGTATTCGCGCTCCTGATCATGCTGCCGTTGGGCTGTCGATCGACTAAGCAATCGAATTCTGCACCATCTGCCGGCCGGTTGAAATCGGTCAATTTTCCGTCGACGGATTTTGATTTGTCAATTGATGACGATCGTAATCTTGATATCGCGACGGGTCGACCGCTGACGACGCGAACGGAGTTGCCGGAAGAGCTATGGCCAATGAGTCTGGACGAAGCGTTGTTAATCGCTCTTCAGGACACAGAGATCTTGAGAAGCCTAGGTGCAACGGTCATACAAAACCCTGCCGGTACGCCCGGCTCGTTCGATCCCGCGCTCCAATCAACCAATCCTAATTTTGGAATCGAAGCGGCGCTGTCGCAATTTGATGCTCGGTTGAATTCGAACTTACTTTACGCGCGCAATGACAATGTATTTAACAACCCCGTCTTGGGCGGCGGCGCAGCAGAGGTCCGTGATGACGTTACTTCGGCCAATTTGGGCATCGCGAAAGTCAACGCCGCCGGCACACAATTCACGCTGAACAGCAGTGTGGTACATTCACAATCCAACAATCCCAACGTCTTGTTCTCAAATTCCTGGACGACGATTTGGGAAGCGACTGCCCGACAGCCTTTGCTGCAAGGTCGAGGCGTCCGATTCAATAGCATTGCAGGTCCCGTCACCGTGCCGGGGTTGCGTAGCAGTTCCGGAGTGGTGATCAGCCGAATCAACTATGACATTTCGGTCGCCCAATTCGAAAGGAACGTGCTGGCGATGATCGGGGAAATCGTATCGGCCTATTGGCAGTTGAGCCAAGCGAACAAGAACTTCGACGCTGTTCGCGATGTCCGAGATCAAGGCTTGACGATTTGGAATATTACAAAAACTCGATACGAGAATGATCTGGCTGGCGGTGAGGCGGACCGGGAAGCACAAGCTCGTGAACAGCTGTTCGAATTGCAAGCACGGCTGTTGGCCACAATCAATGGCGACCGGCAAAGAAGTCAAGTCGGCGTTTTGCAAGCCGAAGCGGATTTGCGACGGTTGTTGAATTTGCCGCAAAGCGATGGCCAGTTAATCGTGCCAACCGATGAACCCGCTTTGGTCGAAACGATCTTTCATTGGGATGATCTGGCGCATCTTGCGATCGCAGGCCGAGTCGAAGTTCGCGAACAAAAATCGCGAGTAAAGCAGCGAATTCTGGAATTGGAAGCAGCGCGAAATTTTACTTTACCTCGTTTGGATGCCATCGCCACGTACCGCAACAACGGGTTCGGTGATGACTTGGCATTTGGCGGGGGAGGGCGGTTTGCCAGCGCACTGGGCGACGCCATTTCCAATGACCACGGTGAATGGGAGTTGGGTTTGACCTACGACGTGCCCATTGGTTTTCGCCAAGCGAATTCAGGGGTCAAAAATGCCGAGTTGGTATTGTGTCGTGAAAAAGCGCTGTTGCGCGAACAACGCAAACAGATTTTGCACGAACTCGGCTCTAGCTTCAGACAAGTCGAACAGAATTTTGCCAATATCGAATTGCAGTCAAACCGTTTGCGCGCAGCAAGAGAAACCGTCGAATCCAGGACCGTCGCGTTTGAAGCCGATGCCGTCGGTTTTGATGAATTGCTACAGGCCCAACTGCGTCTATTAGATGCACAGTTGGTTTACTACCAGTCTTTGGCGAACTACGAAATTTCCAAAGCTGATTTGTTGCGCGAGTCGGGTCAACTACTGGACGAATTCGGAATCGACTTGGCTGAACAGTCGTGCGAGCGCAATTGACTCAAGAGAATTGTCATTGCGATATTAGCAAACCACCGATCACATAACCATTCTGGCCCGAATCGCAAGCGAATCCCATCAGGGATTATTTGTCAGTTGTCTTCGTGGCCACAATGCAACGAAATACGATGGGGCCAACGCCGAATAACCGATAGGGTTTAGCTTCGTCAATTCGAAAACCGAGTTCCGGCAAATATATCCGATAATCGTAGTCCTGGTGAAACTCGACCAGCCCCAGCAGATAAAAATTGATCATCGCGAATTTGCGGTAACAGAGACTGAGCGACCTCCTAACCCAGCCACTTTCGTCGTCCGCTGCGACGTCGGCGATCATCAATCGGCCACGAGTTCGCACGAGTGTGGCCGCATGCGACAACATCAATCGCATGTCCGGTTCTTTGAACATGTTCAAAAAGAAATTTGCACAGCAGACGTCATAGCTACCTTTGTGTTCTAATGCGCTTTGGCAAACCAAATTGGCTTTTAGGCCCTTCTTTTGCAGTCGCGCATCCAGTTTATCGAGCATGCCTTCGGAAATATCGACGCAAGTCACGTCGGCGCCCTTCTCAACCGCTTGAAGCGCGTCTTCCCCAGCACCGACACCAAGGAAAATCGTTTTGGAATTCGGTTCGATGAATTCAAGTTGATGCCGCTTCGAATTCGCAATCAAATTACCCGAGTAAAGCTGGGCGGACTTTTCATAAAACCAAGCCGCCCGGTTATAGTTCTGGACGAACCATTTTTGCTTCGCTTTGGTTTGAAATTGAAACTCAGGTTGCGACATGGGGCAGCTCAGTTCCTTTCCACAAGGCAGTCCTTTTAATGTGCGAACGCACGTCAGTAAGCAAATGTACCGCAGAGCCGTTTACAATTTCACCTGGGTTCCAAAACGAAATGGGCAAAACACAAAACTAGCCGTTTTTCTTGGCAAAGTCTCGCATAAAGTTTTCCAGCACTTCACAACCTTCGACCGGGAACGCATTGTAAATCGACGCACGGATCCCACCGACTTTGCGATGGCCCTTCAATCCGTCCATTCGGTGTTCGGCAGCCTCTGCTAAAAACTTAGCGTCCAATTCCTCGTTCGGCGTCCGGAATGTAACGTTCATGTGTGACCGGCATGAAGAGTCACTATGACCGTTGTAAAAATCTGACAGTTCATCGATGACACTGTACAGCAAATTGGCCTTTTGTTTGTTGCGTTCAGCCAACGTGTCTAAACCACCTTGACCAATGATCCATTTGAATACTTGTCCCATCATGTAAATACCAAACGTGGGAGGTGTATTGAAGCGGGATCCACCCTCGATCATCGTTTTGTAATTCATCATCGAGAATACATCTTGATTTCCCGTTTCTGCGAACGCTTTGTTGATGATGACCAGCACGACGCCAGAAGGGCCGAGGTTCTTTTGGGCACCCGCGTAAATCATGGAGTGCGATGCGAAATCGTAAGGCCGGCTGAAAATGTCACTGCTGGCGTCACAAATTAGTGGTGCTTCCGATTTTGGCGGCGCATCAAAACGAGTTCCATAGATCGTGTTATTGCTGCAATAATGTAAGTATTTGGCGTTCGGTGTTAAATCCATGCCTCCCGTTGGAACGGTCGCGTAACTTTCGGAGCTTCCATCAAAGACGATATTCACGTTGCCAAACTTTTTCGCTTCCTTAATGGCCTTAGTTGTCCAGACCCCTGTATCCAAGTAATCTGCCGTCCCGTTTGCGGGCAGGAAACTCATTGGAATCATACCGAACTGGGTGGTAGCTCCGCCTTGCAAAAACAGGACTTCAAATTCATCGCCAATGCCACTGATCGTACGGCAGTCTTCGATCGCTTCGTTCAAAACGCGATCAAATACTTTGCCGCGATGGCTATGTTCCATAATGCCAATGCCGGAATCAAAAATGTTCCAACAATCTTGTTTGGCTTGATCGAGAACGGCTTCAGGAAGAGTCGCTGGGCCGGCGGAGAAGTTAAAAATACGGTCTTTTTCTACAACTGTACTCATCAGATTATCCGTTTGATTGTGACAGGCGGGTCATTTCCAAACCCAGGATGTTTTGGTTCGATTGAATTTCTTGAATGTGCTCGGCGGATAGCTGATCACCGAGTTGAATTTTGGCACACGCCGCTTTGGCACCATCGTAAATGACGTTTTGCATTTCTTCCACGTTGATTTTGGCATCTCCAACAATTTGGAATACGTGGGCCAGTACACCCGGAAGATTCAAATGGCGCACCGTAAGTAACCATGAGGCGGGAGTTTGTGTCGCAAGGTTGACACAATTGTCGACACGACCGTGTTTCAAGAATTTGATGATCACGCGAACGGCCTCTGCGGCGATCGCCGTTTGCGACTGGTCGGTCGATGCCCCAACATGATGGGTCCCGTAAACGCCAGGCAACTCTACGATGGTGTCGGTGAATTTGTTATCTCCAGATCCCGGCTCATTGGCGAAGACGTCCAATCCGGCCCGAATGTTTTTGTCACAAATGCCGTTCGCCAATGCGGCGGCATCGACGACGCTACCGCGACTGGTGTTGATCAAAAAAGCATCGTCTTTCATGTTGGTGATAAACGTTTCATCGATCATCCCATTGGTGTCAGCGTTGGCCGCGACGTTAACGCTGACCACGTCACTTTGGTTTGCCAAGTCGGCCAATGTAGCGCAGTAGCCGACTCCCAAGGATTCCGCCTTTTCCGGAGTCAAGCTGCGGCTCCAGGCCACGACTTCCATATCAAACGCCATGCCGCGACGAGCGACTTCCATACCGATCTTGCCGGTACCGATGATGCCCAAGGTAAGTCCTTTAAGTCCTCTCGCCTTCGAATAATTTTTCTTGTCCCATTTATTTCGTCTCAAGTCATGCGTTTGGTCGGGAATGCGGCGGTCACAAGAGAGAATCAAGCCCCACACGAGTTCCGCGACTGCAACCGAATTTTTACCTGGACAATTGGCCACGTAGATTCCACGGCGACTCGCTTCGCCAACGTCGATCGTGTCATAACCTGCACCTGCACGCACAATCAAATTCAGCTGGTTAGCCGCACTTATCGCCGCAGCAGAGACTTTGGTTGACCTTACGATCAAAATATTCGGTTGGTGTTGCTCGATTTCGGTCGCCAACGAATCTGCATCAATGCTAGGTTCAAAAATGACTTCGCATCCGCTCGCGGTTAGATCAGCGATACCAGACTTTGCGAATTTGTCAGCAATAAGAACAATCATAAGGGGCTCTAATAAGATTCAAAAAAGTGAACAAACAAACCGCTTCTTAATTTAGGTTCGAACCAAGTCGACTTCGGAGGCATGATTTTGCCGGCATCGCTGACGTCGATCAATTGCTTGATGCTGGTCGGGAACATGGAAAACGCGACGCCCATTTCCCCCGCATCGACCAGATGCTCTAGCTCTTGAGTACCACGAATTCCTCCGACGAACCCAATCCGCGCGTCAGTCCTAGGGTCGCCGACCCCCAGAACCGCTTCTAAAATCCTGGACTGTAGCAATGCGACATCCAGCGAGTGGATGGGATCATTGTGATCGATGGAATCGGATGGAAATTTGAAACGATACCATTGCGCGCCGACATAAACACAAATCTGGCCGGCGGATTCTGGTTCGGCGATGTCGGTCGGCTCTAGTTCGCCAATCGTGCCTAACTGATCCAAAAACGTTTCGGCGGAAAGCCCATTTAGATCTTTAACGACACGATTGTAGGCCAAGATTTTGAGTTGGCTTTCGGGAAACATAACCGACAGGACTCGATTGTATTCTTCGTTTCCGGAGTGATTGGGGTTTTCCGACTGGCGGAGTGTTGCCGCTCGTTCGGCGGCAGCGGTTCGGTGATGTCCGTCCGCAATATACAGATTGTCGACCGTCTTAAAAGCCTCGACATACGATTCCGGATTTGCGACTCTCCAAACAGTGTGCGTGACACCGCCATCGGCTTCGAAATCGATGATGGGATCGGAACTGGTGTCGGCGTTCATCAATTCGCCCAAGCGAGCATTATCCCGGAAACACAAAAACACCGGCTCAGTTTGCGCGCTGCATGTGGTCAAGTGTCTCGTCCGATCGTCTTCTTTTTCCGGTCGCGTTTTTTCGTGCTTTTTGACCGTATCGTCGCGATACTGATCAACATCGTAACAGCAGACGACGCCGCATTGCTGGCGACCTTGAAAGATCTGTCGGTACAAAAAAATACCTGGTTTCGAATCTTGAGCGAGAATACCTTTTTCAACCAGTGCGTTTAAATTCTCCGCGCTTCTTTCATAAACGTCTTTGGCGTAAGGGTCTTGGTCAACGGCAAAATCAATCTCTGGGCGGACGACATGCAAATAGCTATCTTCGTTTCCCGCAGCCCGTTCACGCGCCTCTTCGGTATTGATTACATCGTAGGGTTCGCACGCGATTTTGGCCGCCGCTTCGGCTTTCGGCAGGAACGAATTGAATGGATAGATCTTGATCATGGCTGTGGATGATCCGCGAATAATATGGCAGGAAGGCGTTGGCTATTTGCCGTTTTTTCGCCGTCGATGTTTGCTCAATGTCTTGCAAAAAGCGTTTTTGATCAAGTGCCAAGAACCAGCGGCAGAATGCCGCAGCATCGATTCAAAACGCCCGATCAAATGGAACATTGATCGGGCGTCAAAAGGTTAATCGTTAACGGGAAAATTCAGAGTCTGATAAAGCCGCATCAAACTCCCTTTAACTCCTTAGGTGGATCTTGCATCGCAATGCCCTCCGCAAAAAGACGTCAGTTGGTTAACCTTACTAATCCAACTGTATCACAGAATTTCGGGGAATCCAATTTATTTCAACGGATAGAAAATTCTTTCCAGCGAATATCGTAAAGCATACGTTTCTTGCGGGTTGAGCACACAGCGTGTTTTCCCAAGTTAACGAGTTAGACCGAGCCGTCCCGGTTTCGCTCGCAAGCATTGCTAATTGAACCCGCTTTCATTCGCGGAAGCACATATCTGCGAAATGGGTCACCGGTTTTCGATTTTGTCGAATTTGCCAAACACCATCCGACCGGCACTTGTTTGCAGCATGCTTGTTACCACGATTTCCACTTGTTGGCCAATGTGGTTGCGGCCTTCTTCGACCACGATCATGGTTCCGTCGTCGAGGTAGCCAATTCCTTGACCTTGCCCCTCACCTTGCTTGACGATCTTAATCGATACCACTTCCCCAGGTAGAAAAACAGGTTTCAGTGAATTGGCAATTTCGTTCAGGTTGATTACGGGAACGTTCTGTAGTTTAGCGATCTTGTTCAAGTTGAAATCGCCAGTAACGACTTTCCCATTAAGATGCCTGGCCAATAGCAACAATTTCATATCGACCGGCTGTCCTTCCATTTCAGGCAGCTCGCGGTCGTAAACTTTGAAGTCCACCCGACCGTTGGAGCGTAGGCGATTTAAGACATCTAATCCGCGTCGCCCGCGGGCACGGCGCATCTTATCGCTGCTGTCGGCTATGCCTTGCAATTCCGCCAAAACAAAACGCGGCATTACCAACTGGCTGTCAACGATTCCAGTTTCCACAATGTCGGCGATACGTCCGTCAATGACGACGCTGGTATCCAATACAAATGGTTTCAGTCCTTTGACATCTTTGCTGAATTCAATATAGGGGATCACAAAACGAAAATCGTCTTTGGTTTGCCATAGGACACTAATGCACACATAACAAATCGCGATCCCCAAAAACGACATCACGACCGATTGGACAATTTTTGGATTAATCAAAGACTCGGTTGATTGTTGATCGAGCAAATTGTTGAATAGCGGTGTCAAAGCCAAGCTGACGATATAGGTCAGAAACAGGCCGACGAGGACTCCAAAATATAAGCTGGAAATGATGTCGATTCGTTTGGATTTGACCAGCATGTCGGCGCCCATTATCACCACAGCGCCGATCAAAAACAGCAAGAATATTCCGATGCGCTCTTGAGAGCTCAGTCGCTCACCGTCGACTTGACTGCTGGCGAGGGTTCCACCGATGCCCATCGCCACCAGCACGAAAAACGCTCTCAAGATCCACAATGCCATTTTTGACTTTCTTCAATTAACACCAGGCAAGGCGCCGGGGCCGAGACGGGTAAAGATTTGAATTTGTTCTCACCGTCAAGCCCTGTCGCAAACAGTCAGGAATTGGTCGTCGCAAAACCGATCTGTCATGCCAGCAATATATTCGATCGCCATCAGATCGACACCGATTTTACTCGCTCGTTCGCGATACTTATCAGGAAACAGCTCTGGATTGTGACGAAATGCTTGAAACATCTCTTTGAGTCGCATTTGAGCTTTTTCACGAATCAAAACTAGATCTGGATGGCGATATACGCCACGATGCAAAAATTGTTCAAGTTCGAGTTTCATTTCGGCCAACTCCGGATCCGCTTCAATGATAAACGAACTTGACATCGCCTCTTCTGCAGATTGAAAATCAAATTCATTCAACTCTTGCCGACAGTGTTGCAACAATCCCGTAACTTGCCGTTCAATTAACCGATGGACCACCGCTTGCCTCATCAATTCTTCGTCAAGTCCAGAGTAATTGTTCGTGACAAAGTCGATGCATTCGCCAACAATGCCAAGATGTCTCATTTCGTCGAGTGTGACTAAACCGAGTTTCAAGGCATCGTCGGTGTCATGGGCATCATAAGTAACACTGTCGGCCGCATCGACAAGCTGGACTTCAAGCAGCGGTCGTGGTCCTTGCAATTTCTTATCAATTCGAGCAGTTTGGCCAGCCAGCACTTCCTGCGTCAGATTCAGGCCCGGATACTGTCGAAACCGAAATTCAATCTCTTCGACCAATGTCAAACCAAACCGGTTATGTGAAAACGATTTGCCAATCGTTTTGGCACATTCGTCAAGTGCATCTTCCCCGGCATGTCCGTACGGTGGGTGACCCAGATCGTGCATCAACGCCAAGGCTTCGATCAAATCTTCATTCAAACGCAAGACCCGGCCAACGGTACGGGCGATGTTGGCGACCTCGTGCGTGTGCGTCAGCCGTGTTCGATGGTAATCTCCCATCTCACCGGTAAACACTTGCATTTTGCCGCTAAGCCGACGAAAGGCGGAGCTATGCAGTATGCGATCTCGATCACGCTGAAAGGGTCCACGATAAGGGTGGTCGGCTTCTGAGTATTTACGACCCGCTGAATCCTTGCTTTTCATCGCGTACGGAGCCAGCAGCATGCGTTCGCGATCAAAAATCTGGGACACCAGATCTGACGATTTATCGAACTCAGAAACGCCCACCATCAATCATTCCAAACACTGTCGCTATTGAATACCTAGATTTTCGCACGCAAGTTCGCGCCATGTCCAGCCTGGCCAAAGGATTTCATACGTGCAATGCAGACTTCTTTCATCGCAGCCCGAGCTGGCTTAAGGTAGTCGCGCGGATCAAATTTATCTGGAGTCTCCGAAAATACTTTACGGATCGCGCCAGTGATCGCCAAACGATTGTCCGTATCCACGTTGATCTTGCGCACTCCGTGTTGGATACCCCGCTGGATTTCTTCAACGGGTACCCCCCAAGTCTGTCGAATGTTTCCGCCATGGGCATTAATGATGTCCTGTAATTCTTGAGGCACCGAGCTGCTGCCGTGCATGACGAGGTGGCAATTGGGAAGTCGTTTGTGAATTTCTTCGATGCGTTCCATCGCCAAGACCTCGCCATCCGGTTTTCGCGTAAACTTATAGGCTCCATGGCTCGTGCCGATCGCAACGGCCAGAGCATCGACTCCAGTCTCGGCGACAAATCGTTCCGCTTCATCGGGATCAGTCAGCAATTGTTCTTTTGTTAGCACGCCTTCCGCACCGTGTCCATCTTCCTTCTCACCCATACCACTTTCGAGTGATCCCAGGCAACCCAACTCGCCTTCGACCGATACGCCTTTTGCATGCGCCTGTTCGACGACTTGTTTCGTGACATTAACATTGTAGTCGTAGTCGGCTGGCGTTTTTCCGTCTTCTTCCAACGACCCGTCCATCATGACCGATGTAAAACCGTTTTCGATCGCGCTCATACATGTCTCGGGACTGTTGCCGTGGTCTTGGTGCATGACGACCGGGATGTGCGGGTACAATTCAACGGCAGCCAGCATCAGATGTCGTAGATAAGCGTCTTGCGAATATTTGCGAGCGCCACGCGATGCCTGGACGATCACCGGGGAATCCGTTTCGTCCGATGCCTCCATGATGGCTTGTATTTGCTCCATATTGTTGACGTTAAACGCTGCGACCCCATAGTTATTTTCAGCAGCATGATCCAAGACCGCGCGTAGAGGCACCAAAGGCATATTTTCTTTCTCCGGGTAGATGATTTCTGATTACCAGCTTACGGGCAAAACCGCACCGCTCATTGTTAAATTACTTAGCGAATCGCCTATTATCGGCGATCGAAGCGACATTGCCAGCCCGATTCGCGGTTTATTGAAGAAGCCTTTTTACGCAAATCATTTTTTTTTAAGGCTCGTGGACAATAATGCCTGGGAGTTTGCGAAGTACCACAAATCTTGACTTAAGTTTCGTATATGTCGTCGGAGGTACTATGTTTGCCCAAGCTGCGAATTCAGAATTGTTCCGTTTGCTGGAACGCATCGACCCGGACTTTCTTGGGGTTATCGGTCTAGTCGCCACCGTTATGTGCTTCGCACTGTTGATCATTTCGGTGGTAACCATTTTTAGGACATTCCAGAATATCTCCCTGGCAAAACTGCAAAACCAAATGATCAATGAATTGCTATCCAAAGGATATTCGGTCGACGAAATCCAGCGATTGGTTCACGGTGGTAAGCGGAACGTCCTGTTTCGGTTTTTTGATAACAGCCGACAAGCCTACGTCAACCGGCAACCGACGGCTCCAGTCAAAACCAGCTAAATGTTTTAGAAAAAACGGCAAGATGGCTCAGCCACGCTCGTTTCTCAACTGCTGACTGTATTTTTTGAGCACGCGTCTTTCGCGTGCTGTTAAACTCTCTTCGCCATGATCGTTGATCTTCTTCAAGATCGCATCGCCCTCTTGGCGAAGCTTTTCTGATTTGGCGTTGTTGGGTTGATGGATTTTTAGACTGGGGCGTCCGCTGAAAATCTTTTTGATTCGTTCCAAACGAATCCAATCAAAATTCAGTTTCCAACGGTAATACGCAAATCCGAAGGCAAATCCTGACAGGTGAGCCTCCCAAGCAATTTGGCTTTCCGGATCTAGCGAACGCAACAAGTCCATTCCCACGACGATGACTCCCAAGATCCAAGTCTTCATGGGAATCACGCCAAACAACAGCAACGTGGATTGTGGGTAGTAAAAGATAAACAATGCAATGACTGCCGTTACCGCACCGGACGCTCCAACCACACCACCGCCTGCCGAAGTCGCGTTGATCAGAAAAAATCCTAAGCCTGAAACCAGCAATGCAACTAGGTAAAATTTTAGAAATTCGTCGCGCCCCAATCGAGTCTCAATGGGCCTGCCCAAAAAGAACAGCACTAGCATATTGCCACCAACATGAAAAAATGAATCTTTCGAATTGATGGAAGCATGGGCAAACCCGTAACTCAAGAATTTCCAGATCTGCCAAGGGCGACTCAGAATTTCTGACGGGCGCATTGCCATGTTGGCACTCAGCCAATGTGCCGTTTCACTAACGATCGGCGTAAATATATCCAGAATGAAAATTGCCACGTTGATGATGATCAACGATGTAATGATCGAACGGGTGCCGCCAGAAAATGCGGACTCACCCCACGGACTGGAGTAAGAATCTTGATAGTAGCTACGGTCCTGAAGTCCCATTTTCCGGACGATCTTTTGTCAAAAGTGAAAAAGCAAACCTGGCCATGACTATACTGCCAACGGCAGCCCAATGGCTACGGCAATTATAGGTCGCAAACCGCAACCGTCTTGATGAAAAGAAATTGAATTTCGGTCGACTGGAGCGACCGATCGCAGAGATTAGTCGTCCAAACTTCCGAACGGAGCGGTGGAATCAGGTGAGAGAAAGGGGCCCGAGCCGTTGGGCACAGCAATTACTTCAGTACCACTCTCGCGGTTGGGACTTAATTTCTCCTCAATCGCGTTGAATATCGCACGCAGACGCTTGCTCTGGTTTTTGATCTCGGCAGCAATTCTAGAAATTCCGGTTTCGACTTCTTCTTTGCGTTGTTTGGTCGCATCCAAAAACTCGCTAATGACGCGGTCGTCTTGTTGAAATTTCCCTTGATCCGCAAGCAAATTTTCAATTTCGGTGTCTCTCATCGTCGCCTGTGCCTCGGCATTTGCAATGGCCACACTGCTGCGTTCATTGTCAGATTTTACCCGTTCTATTTCTTTGGTGTACAGCTCGTTTTGCCGTTGCAAGGTCTGCAACAGGAACGGATAGTCATTCAGTTGCCGGACAAAAACTCGATTGACTTCGGTTACCGGCTCTAGTGTGGTGTATGGGGGAACGGGTTCGTCACCACGTTGGTATCCATCCGCCGTCAATTGATCGACTAGAATCTCGTCGCCTTTTTGGAATTCGATTTCGCCACCCGCATGTAACGAAGGATCAACCGCATAACCATTTTTGGTAAATTGCCCATCGTTTTCAATGTTTCCCGTTGCGTCGACCTGGTACGGGCGATTCGATTTTTCATCAAAACGGTAGCGAACAAAAATTTCTTCCGGGGTTGGGTCAAACCGTTGAGCAAGACGATCGGATTGGCTGGCGATCCATGATTCGATTTTTACAAGTGGCAAACCATCGAATAGGTGACGATCGATAATCAATTCGTACTCTCGCGCCTGGTCCCGATCGCTTAAATCCAGTCCAAACAATTCCGCAGGCAGATGCTCTTGCACCAAGACATTGCGATAGTTGTTTAAGTCCGCGTTTAAGTTCGCACTATCAAAATCAATCACGATGTCGGTATCGCGAATATAAGCATCGCGCTGGTCCACCGGAGATTTTTCAAACAATGTCCAGGAACTTGTTGGTGCGTTGTACTCGTCCTGGTCGGAGATAAAAATGGGCTCCAACTCTATCGTGTCTGCTGTCTCCGCAGCGACTCGAAACGAACCGACAAAAACAGCCGGATAAATATTATCGTCGTTTTCGAAAACGCGATCTGAATAAACAAACAATATCATGTCGGTCAACAATGATGTGCTGGGGTCAAACTCAATGCGCGGTGAAGCAAGTTGAAAAACTCGTTTTTGTCCGGAAGCAGAAATCCCTCCGTTTTTCCAAACGCGGCCTTGGCCTGCTAATTCCAAACTTAGTGCTTCGGAAAGTCCACGCAGGGAATCGGGACTGTATTCGTGCGATAACACATCGCCAACCAAGACCTGATCAATTTGTTCGTTCGTGCGTTTTAAATCGGCTTCCGATTTCGCGACGTCTTTCATCGCTGCCAGTCGCGAGTCCAAGACTTGTGACATGGCGATCAGCCCGCCTAAGCCAGCCAGAAAGGTCAAGCATAAAAAGACAATGTTCGACCAATGCCACGCTTTTGCCGACAAGACAACGAACGCGATAAATGCGACTACTAGAATTCCAACGATTGCGTATGACATATGTTAAAGCCGGCGATTTGAATGGCCTAATTTCTTGTGCCTCTGTTCCTAGACGATCCTTCAATTTTACGCCGGAACCAAACCAAGGGAGGGAAGTAAAAGATGAAGATCGCTCAAAATGCATGATAAATTGGGCAAAATAGCTCGTCAAGTTTACCTGCCTTGCCAGCTCCTCACAACCGTTTCAATTTGACCACAAGTCGAACGATCCGCCACACAATCCATATAATCCGATCAAGTAGCACTCCTTTCCACCCCGAAAATTCAACAAGTGGTCACTCATTTTGGGGGCCTAACCGATGCATGATTCCGTCGTGTATCACAGATCTAGTACGACTTTCGTTTGAATTGGTGTTCGGTGATTGCTCGCTCAGGCAAGATAAAAGAAACAAATGCCGTATTTTCGACTGCAATGTTGGTGGCATTGTTTGGTATTTCGTGCACCACGCCATTTTTCTGCGGATGCCATCGCAGTTACTATCGCCGGCAAGCCGACAACGAAGCCCGTCGGCTCATACAGCAAAAGTCCACGGATCCACGCTGGAACAATTCAGCCGATGGTTCTGTAGATATCGATCCCCAGTCGCGAATGTTTGATCCCTTTTCGATGGATCATCCACCGATCCCGCCGGACGATCCTTCATCACATTTGTTAATGCAATGTGTCAACGGGCGACGAGGTTACCCCTATTGGCACGCTAACGGAGACACCAGCCATGTCGCCAATCCCGATTGGCGTTCGTACCTGCCGATTGACGAAAGTGGGCAAGTCCGCATGGACATCCACTCGGCCTATCAAATGGCCTTGCTGCATTCGCCCGACCTTCAAACCCAACGTGAGATTTTGTATCTTTCGGCGCTAGATGTCAGCTTGGAGCGATTTGGATTCGATTCGCAGCTGTTTGCCGGTTACAACTCGTTTGTGACCAACCAAGGATCCGATCGTGGTGAGGGCACTTTCCTGTCGAGCGATTTTGGTGACAACAGCCAAGGGCTTACCTGGAGCAAATTGGGAGTCACCGGTGCAACATTTGTGGCGGGGATTGCCAACACGATCCTCTGGAATTTTTCGGGTCCCGACACTCAAGCCGCAACCAGCTTGATCGACTTTTCGTTGATCCAACCGCTGTTGCGCGGTGCCGGTCGCGAACGGATCATGGAAGCTCTAACGCAATCCGAACGGAACTTGTTAGCCAACATTCGACAGCTCGATCGATTCCGGCGCGGATTTTACTTGAATATCGTGACTGGCCGATCAACCGGTGCAGGACCGGGTGGCAACTTTTTGGGCACACCAGTGGGCGCAAGTGGTGGGGTAGGGGGCTACATCGGCCTGCTTCAACAACAACAGCTGATTCGTATTTCCGAATTCAACGTTAACCAACTCAAGAACGTGCTCGAACAATTCCGTGAGTTCTTTGAGCGGGAACGCATCAATTCGCTCCAAGTTCGTCAGTTTGAAGGGACGCTATACAGCGCCCAAGATCAGTTGCTGACACTCAAGACCAATTACCAGACCGCATTGGACAACTTCAAAGCCGATCTGGGGCTTCCACCCGACCTGGAGCTGAACATCGACGACGCGTTGCTCGACCGATTCGAGTTTATCAGTGACGAAATTTCGAGTCGACAAATTTCAATTAACGAATTGAGAAGTATTGCCGGTGAAAAGCTGAACGAAGTGGACAATCTATGTCCGGACTCGATCGACAAAGTGAACGAACCGGACTTCGTTTGGCCCGCAGAATTAAAAGAGCGAATTGCGTCGCTGGTACCTTTTTTTGATCGCGCCGATGAACTGATTGCAGATCTTCAGAATACCGACCGCGCTCAAATCGAAGGCGATTTAGCCAAGCTTGCCGATATCCGTAACGAACGGGTCGAATACCTGGCCAAATTACGGGCCGCGATTGATCGTGGAGAGATCCTTGCCGATGTCGAACCAAGCATCTTGCAAGCCAAATCTATCGTTACCGCAGAGTCTTTGAGCGAACAGTTGGTTGCCATTTTGCGAGATCTGGAAAGTGTGAAAACGGACTTAGATCAAATCAAAGTCAAGATCTCAAACTTCGACGAGATCATTGCAGGGTTCAACAATGAACAAGTGTATCGTCTCGTACGTGACCAAATTGGAACCGATACGTCGGAGCAATTGACTCGTCTGTACAAGTTTGCGCTGGAATTGTCGTTGGTCCAGGCCAAGGCACGCGGCAATTCGATTGACCTGCCTGAAGTTGATTTGGACGATGATTTGGCTTTTCGCATCGCGAAGTGTTTCCGCCGAGATTTAATGAATGCGCGTGCCGCCCTCGTCGATCAATGGCGTCAGATCGAATTTTTCGCGAATGACTTGGAATCGGAACTGGACTTAGTATTCGAGGCAGAAATCGGCAATGACGGAAATAGTCCTTTCAATCTAAGGACTGCCAACGGACAAGTTCGCGGGGGATTCCGTCTCGACTCACCGATCGTTCGGTTGAGCGAACGTAACAACTATCGTGAAGCCTTAATTGCTTTTCAACAAGCGCGACGAAATTATTATCAATTTGAAGACTCCATTCACGCGAACCTGAGACGCGTTCTCCGTGATTTGGATTTGAATAAAATCTTGTTCGAATTGAATCGCCAAAACGTCCAAGTTGCAATCGAGCAAGTCGAATTGGCGCAGCTAAGTTTGGAAGATCCAAGCTCAACCTCGCTTGGAGCGACGACCGCTCGTGACTTGACCCAAGCGATCAGTTCGTTGCAAAACGCTCAGAACCAGTTTTTGGCTGTTTGGGTCGATTTCGAAGTACTTCGCCGGAGTCTTGATTTTGATTTGGGGACTTTCCAATTCGGTCCCGATTTCGGTTGGATCGACCCGGAAGTCATTGACGAATCGGTCGCTTCTCGAGCTGCCGCGATGCTGGGCATCGATTTGGATTCTGAGTGCTATTGTCAAATCGACCAGATGTTTGATTTCGAGAATGCAGACGTATTGGTGGAAGCAACGGGCGAATTACTCGTACCCGGTGACGCAACCGCGCCATCGGATGCTACGCCCGAAATTGAAGGCAGCAACGACGTTGAGAACGATGAGTCGCTTCCCGTTTTACCCATCACGCCAATTGCTCCAACGCTAGAAGGTTCCGGCAGCTCCGCCGATTATTTTCGTGACAATTAATCCCTCAAAATGTTGTTTTAGCTAGAGCCGAATTTCATGAATCGTTCGCTTTTGATTGGCCTGCTAATCCCACTGACTTCGGTTTGCTCAAGAATCAGAGGTTTACGATTCGGCATTGTTGACGGTCACTCATGACGTAGTCGTAGCCGCCGAAACGCCAGGAATCGTTAGACGTATCGCTGTTGCAGCAGGCCGGCCAGATTGATGATGGCGTCGCACCTCTCCAAATCGTCTTTCCAATTGCCTCGAGTCCGGCCGTCCCAGCGGATGTGCGTCCAGTCGCCAAGAATCGGCTGGCTGCGAGACAAAATCGCCACTTGGATTCCGCGTTCGACCAAAAACGAAGCCAGCGAAATCCCAAGAAACCCACTACCGCCTGCGATTACAACTTTTTTGCCCATTTTTTCTCGCTACTCGTTCCATGAAATAACCGCGAGTTCAGAACAAATTCAACGTGTGCGACATTTTGTCGGCGGTTGTAAAGCTAATTGTCGGTGGCAGCGCTGTTGCCGACTTCCGTTGATTCCATTTCTTCGATGTATTTCCGGAGTCGCTCATTTTCGTCGGAAATACCTTTTAGCTTCAGCATGTTTTCGACCCGTTTCAACAACTCAACTTTATTGACGGGCTTCGACAAGAAATCATTCGTTCCGGCATCGATGGCGCGTTCAATATCGCCGAGCTCATTCAGTGCGGTAACCATCAAAATCATGATGTGTTGTGTCGCCGGGTCGCTTTTTAATTTTTGGCAAACCTCAAATCCACTTAATTTCGGCATCATGACGTCCAGCAAGATCAGATCGGGCTGAAACGAACTGACCTTGTCCAAAGTCTGCTGGCCATCTTCGGCAATATCGATCTCACAATCAATTCGCGCCAAGTAAGCTTCCAGCAATTCACAATTCGGCTGGTTGTCGTCGGCAATCAAGATGCGATGAACTTTGTTTTCCATAGGTCGCACATTTGGCTTCAATGGGGTTTGATTTCTGAATCAGCATACCGCAACGGGCCGCGGATTTTAAGACCTGATAATGCAAACAAGTTTGCGATTCAGTCAGTTTCTGAACGAAGGGTTAAAACTTGCCAAGAGACGACGGCCTTTCCAAATATCCAACGCGATTTGCCAATCCAACGGGGCAGACCCAATTCCATGCTCGATCCATTCACCGTCCGTTTCGGAGACAAACTGAGTTCCGCCGCATTCAGATCGAATTCCATCGGCGACCAAAACGTACTCACCAAAGAAACTGGCCAACATCTTCAATTCCACTTCGGTTGTTTCAGTTTCGACAATTCGTCGTTTTAGTTTTTCCACGACGGGTCCCAAGACACGTTCCGCACGTTCTATCGGTACGTTGAATATCTCTGCGCTGACGGTTTGCCAACCGGCGAAGGCTGCAAATTGATCACCGCGACTTAGATGCTGGAGATCGGCTGCAAAAGCATGGGTCAACGGACCGCTAATACCGACATTTCGAAAGGCATTTTCGCCGGAGCCATAAGCGAATTCGAACAAAAAACAGTCAACGGGATTCTCGTAGCTGGGCCAATACAATTCTCTTTGTTCGACCAGTTTCATATCGGTCGGCGCGAGCCCCATCTGCTCTGGCATGGACAACCACAGCGCCAATTCCGATTCAGCGCTCGCGATCGTACCACGGTGCTCTAAAGAAATCTCATTGTCGATTCCCAGCTCTTTGGCATACGCAATAACGCGTGGGCGGACCACGGGGTGTTGCGCGAGTTCGATCAGTTTTTGTTTGCCGTTCGGGTCTTGTAGTCGAGCCAGGCCAGCTGCCGCTTCGACCTGGATTCTGCGGTGCTTAAGTTCGCTGGCCTGAGACATTTTGGCGATGGCCGGTTCGTATTCGAGCAACCCCATCGTATCCATTCCCGCTATGATCAATGCGACCGATTCTTGGACTAAGTGAGCCACCGACTCCGGCGACGAGCCGGCGGGTAGATTTCCTTCTTCGATGATCTCTAGTCTTTGAATCAAATCTCCGGTTAGCTGGCAAATCTGAGGCAAACGATCGGATGCGGGGTGGTGATCGATTTTTTGCTCGCGGAAAAAACGATTGGCGAGTTCATAGATTGGGGCGGCTACGGTGGGTTGACTGGTGCCGGTCTCGATCAAGCATTTCATTTGATCGGCGGAAACAACAGGGCCATGGTCGACAACCAATGGAGCAAAGGCAACCGGGATGGATTCGGCGTTAGTCGGTGGTTCTTGGCAAATTAGTTCGACCCATGTTTCGATGTCCCCGCGTATCGCCAACATGGCTAGCAATTGACATCGGAGCGGCTGGTCAGCTGGCGACAAGTGGTACAAAGCGACAAGATCCGACAAGTCCGATGGGCTGGCTGCGTCAGCCATCGAATCCGGTAGTGCCCCCATCAGTAGCGTCATCGGCCGACACCAATCGGATTCCGCATTCCGCTTGGCAAACTCCAGTAATTGCCGGAACAACTGTCCAAACTCGTCGGATTCCAACGAGCCCAGCTGCCCGAACGATTTCAAAAAGGATCTTTCGTTATTCGTATTTTCAATGCAATCCTGCAATAGCCGAATGATGCCGTCGATCAAAGTGTGGCCTTTATTAATTGGGGGAACTTACAAGTAGCGTTGACCAGAACAACTATCGACGCTAGCCTTATTGGCCTCAACAATCGTAAATTTTCGGAATCTGTAAACTTTTGTGGCTAAACGAGTAACACGCAGAAAACAAGCACTGTTTTTCGATCAAATGGGGCTGTCTCCAGCGATGCTGGATTCGCTCCAGCGCGTTGGTTATTCCAAACCGACTCCCGTCCAAGCCGGGCTCATTCCGTTGATACTCGAGGAATTTGACGTAATCGGCCAGTCTCGAACCGGTACTGGCAAAACGGCAGCATTTTCGATTCCCATCATTGAGCAGTTGGACCAGTCTGTCAAACGTTCTGTTCCGCAGGCGCTGATTTTGACTCCGACGCGTGAATTGGCAGTACAAGTCGAAAAAGAAATCGTCAAACTGGCCGATGGACGGGATGTCCGTTGTTGTTGTTTGTATGGCGGGCGTCCGATCAAACAGCAAATCAATCGTTTGAAAAAGGGGTGCGATATCGTTGTCGGCACTCCAGGCCGAGTGATTGATCACTTGCGTCGCGGGTCGTTTTGCCCTGACGACTTGTGGTTTGTTGTATTGGACGAAGCGGATCGAATGTTGGATATTGGATTTCGCCCGGACATCGAGCGCATTCTTAGAATGTGCCCTGAGAATCGCCAGACGCTGTTGTTAAGTGCGACATTGCCACTGCCGATTGTTCAACTCGCCAAACGGTACATGTACAAACCAAAATTGGTCGATTTTTCGCTACGTGATATTTCGGTAGAGACGATCGACCAATACCAAATCACATTGCCAGAAGAGCTAAAATTCGAGTATCTGGCCAAGCTACTGCGGGACGAAAGACCAGAACAAGCGATCATTTTTTGTCGGACTAAATTGGGTACCGAACGGCTGTACCGAAAACTCTTGAAACTCGGCGAGTTTGATTCGGTGGGTACAATCCACGGCGACTTGACCCAAGGCGCGCGCGACCGAATGATGCAAGGTTTTCGCGAGCAAAAGGTTCGATTCTTAGTCGCGACAGACGTCGTCGGTCGCGGTATCGACGTTTCCAATATTTCACACATCATCAATTTTGATGTTCCCGAATTGAGCGATGATTATGTTCATCGAGTGGGGCGAACTGGCCGGATGGGTAAATCTGGCGTGGCTTATACATTGGTGACACCCGCCCAAGGTGGCGAGTTGAAAAAGATTGAAAACAAAATCAACAAGCCATTGACGCCGCACGCCAGCCAAGAATGGGTTGATGATCAGTGCGGGCGCAAGCAGTCGACGACTCCAGACAAATCGAACCGCCGTCGATATCGCCGCGCTCTTTGACGCCCAGAACATGCAGTCAACGCGACCTTGTGACTTTTCAGCAATGTTTGAGTTCCATCAACGCGATCTAGGGTTGTCTTCATGCAAATCGAAGAATTACGCCGAATCCTAGACGGCGATGTCAATCGTTTTACTGTTGACTACGCCGACCCCGTGCTTGCTCAAAAAAACTGGGAGTCGATTGGCAGGTCGGGGATGGCACTGCAACAACTCGCATCGTTAATGGCCCAGGTTGAAGCTTGCAAGCAAGAAAATAGCGACCCCGATATGGCGCTCAATAACCTGGAAAAGTTTGTAAGTGCCTCGCGCAGCCCGTTGGCGCTAGGCGCGATGTTTGAGCGCGACCCCACCGCGATTCCCATCCTAATGCGAATTTTTTCATTCAGTCAATACCTGAGCGACTTGTTGATTCGTGACACCGAGGCATACGACAGCCTGCGCTTGACCGAGGGCCAGCTTTATGCTCGCGACGTATTGGCCAGTGAGCTGATCGACGAAATTTCGAACGCGAAGGAAACAAAACAAGCAATGCAGATGCTGCGTCGTTTCAAGCATCGTGAGACTTTGCGGATCGCGTTTGGCGATCTCATTGTCGAACATCGTTTCGAGCAAGTAGTAGAACAAATTTCGTTTTTGGCGGAATCCATCATCGACGCAGCTTTGCATTTTGCCCGCGCGAGCCTGGTCGAAAAATGGGGCCAACCACTTAATCGAGACGAAACGCCGTGTCGTTTTGTCATTTTTGCGTTGGGCAAGTTGGGTGGAAAGGAGTTAAATTACTCAAGCGATATCGATTTGATTGCTGTGTTTGAGAGCGATGGCAAGACGGCAAATTCAAAGCGCTCGAATCAAGAATTGTTTCAGCGTGTCACTCGAGAGATGATCAAATTGATCAACGAAGTGACCTCCTTGGGAGCGGCCTATCGCGTCGATATGCGGCTAAGGCCGGAAGGCAGCCGTGGTCCGGTATGTTGTTCTTCTCGTGCATTTTTGCAGTATTACGATTTGCAAGGACGGAACTGGGAGCGACAAGCGTTAATCAAGGCCCGTGCGGTTGCTGGAGACATTGAATTCGGCGAGGCGCTCATGAAAAGGTTGGAGCAATGGGTCTATCGACCGATTCTCAACCGAATTGACATCGGTGAAATCAAAGCGTTGAAACGAAAGATCGAGCATCGCACGCTGGTTTCCGGCGAAGAAACTTCCAATGTCAAAACGGGGCACGGCGGCATTCGAGATATCGAGTTTGCAATCCAGTTTCTCCAATTGTTGAACGGGGGCATACTCCAAGACGTTCGTACGCCCAATACTCTGGAAGCCATCCGGCAGTTGGCGATTGCAGATTGCTTGAGCCAACAAGAAGCGAAGTTGCTCAGTCATAATTACCGTTGGCTGCGGCAGTTGGAGCACTTGCTACAAATCATGTTTGATTTGCAAACTCATACTCTGCCAGAAGATGAAGCAGAGTTGTCAAAAATTGCGGTTAGGATGGGGTATCGAGACTTTCGGGGCAGTTTCGCGCTCCAGCAATTTCGGCGCGATTTAACAGAAGTCACGGATGTGAATAATCGAATTCTCGACCATCTGTTGCACAACGCATTCGAAACCAAGGGTGAAAGTGGCAAGGATGAACCGTCTTACAACGCCGTCGATTTGGTGTTGGAACCTGACCTGGATTTGGAAACCGCGACGAAAATTTTGGGCCGTTTCCGAATCTCAGACGCCGCAAACGGTCGTCGGATGATCGAAAACTTGGGTCAGGAGTCTTCGCAATTTTTGTCCTCGTATCGTGCTAGGCATTTCTTTGCCGCCATCGTCAATGAGTTATTGGAGCGGGTATCCAAAACCCCTGCTCCCAATGCAACCTTGGTTTCGCTAAGTAGCGTTGCCGAAGCGATTGGAGGGAAAGGGGCGTTGTGGGAATTATTCAGTTTTAATCCGCCGTCGCTTGAACTCTTTGTGCGTTTGTGTGCATCTAGCGACTATTTGACTTCGATCGCCAAACGGAATCCGGGAATGATTGATGAGCTGATCGATTCTTTGCTATTGACGCACTTACCCGCGATCGATTGGTTGCGGTGGAATCTGGACGAATTGACGGTCGGGGCGCAGGACCCATCGTTGATTTTGCATAGTTTCAAGAACGTTCATCATTTGCGTGCCGGAATTCGTGATATTGTTGGTAAGGACTCCGTTCAGGAGACGCATCGTTTTCTTTCGGACGTTGCCGAAGTTTGCCTCGAAAAAGTGACCGAATTCCAGTTCCAAACATGCGCTCGAAAACATGCCCGTCGATCGATTGACGAGAAAATTGCTGAGCGAAACGGGTTGGTGATTTTGGCGCTTGGTAAATTGGGTGGTCGCGAACCGAATTATCATAGTGATCTGGACGTGGTTTTTCTGTATGACTCGACTGAATCGCAGAACCTTTGGATGGAAACTTCGCCCCAACATTTTTATAGCGAGCTAGCGACCAGAATCACGAAGGTGGTCGCGACCACTGGACCCAATGGCAAATTGTTTGACTTGGATTCGCGCTTGCGTCCGACGGGTCGAAGTGGCGCATTGGCCGTGTCGTTGAATGAGTTTCGGCGTTATTTCGAGTCGGGCGAAGGGCAGTTGTGGGAGCGCCTGGCGTTGTGTAAATCGCGCTTCGTTTTCGGGCGGTCTGATTTGGCGGCGTTAGTCAAAGAACAAGTTAAGCAGGTGCTCATTGGAGCGAACTGGCAAGATTCCATGATCTCGGAGATACGAGATATGCGCCTGAAGATGCAAGAAAACTGCCGGCCCCAAAATTTAAAACGGGGCGTTGGTGGCACGGTCGACGTCGAGTTTATTGCTCAGATGCACCAATTGAAATTCGCCGCCAGTCATCCGCAAGTTTTAGTCTCAGGCACGGTCGAAGCACTCGACCAATTGATCGCGATTGGCGCGATCGACCGCGAGCACGCTGTCTATTTGATCGAAAGTTACTTATTTTTGCGCGGTGTCGAATCGAGATTGCGGTTGATGAATACGGTTGCTCGCCATGATATGCCCGAAGGCGCAGATTTGGAAAAACTGGCCTACTTGTTGCGGATGGATTCGGGAAAGTTAGTCGACCAAGTGGCCAATTACCGAGCCCGCAATCGAGCCGTATTTGATACGCTGTTTCCAAGCGAAAAATAGATGTGCGAGCAATCGAAGCTCACACATCCGCAACTTGCATTTATTCGGTTGGATACAAGGTTGTCGACAAATAACGTTCTCCCAAGTCGGGTAGTACGACGACAATCATTTTGCCTTCGTTTTCGGGCCGTTTGGCGACTTCGATGGCTGCCCAAGCCGCAGCACCGCAGCTGATGCCGCAGAATAGTCCTTCCATCGTCGAAAGATCACGTGTCATTTGCACGCAGTTTTCGTCTTGGACTTGAATCACTTCATCGATGATGTCGACGTTCAAGACGTCAGGGATGAAACCAGCACCAATTCCTTGGATGGTGTGTTTGCCGGGTTGCAGATCATCTCCATTACGACGCTGAGAGATGACTGGGCTATTCGCCGGTTCGACCGCGATTGAAATCAGTCCAGGCTTCTTTTGTTTAAGCACTTCGCTGCAACCGGTGATCGTACCACCGGTGCCTACACCCGCGACAAGAATATCGATTTCCCCGTTGGTGTCGCGCCAAATCTCTTCGGCGGTCGTTTGCCGATGGATCTCAGGGTTAGCCGGGTTGCGAAATTGTTGCGGCATATAGTAGTTGTCTTGACCATCGGACATTTCGGTTGCCTTTCGGACGGCACCCGGCATACCCTCGGCGGCCGGGGTGAGGATGACTTCTGCCCCCAATGCCTTTAGCAAACGGCGCCTTTCGATCGACATGCTTTCGGGCATGCAAACTTTGAGCTTGTATCCTCGGGCAGCACAGACATAGGCCAACGCAATTCCGGTGTTGCCGCTGGTGGGTTCGATGATTACGGTCTGATCATTGATTAGCCCATCTTTTTCCGCTGCATCGATCATCGCACGGCCAATTCGGTCTTTGACGCTCCACAGCGGATTCATGTTTTCGACTTTGGCGATAACGCTGGCGACACATCCTTCCGTGACACGTCGCAATCGAACCAGAGGCGTATTGCCAATGCATTGTGTGATTTCTTCATGGATGCCATGAGTCGTAGCAGTTGCCATATTGTTTCCCTGAACTGAGATGAATTGGTATCGGAAAGGTTTGTCGATCGTCGGGCGACGACATCGAGGGAACACCATGAGGGCGAATTCATGGTGACTTCCTGTCAGGAGTATAACGATTTTGTTTTAATGGGGTCAACAAAACCAGTGTATCCCCACTATCGGCCAATTTCCGTTGAATAATCAACCAAAACAACCCCGACGGGGCCACAGGCTAGCCGATCGGAGTTTTAGGGTTGGTAAGATGTGCCCATTGGCAGCCAATCTACTCGAGGCAGCCAATCTACTCTAGACACGATTAGGATCGGAGCCGCTTGGTCGCGAGCGAATATAAAGTTTGGCCCGCCTAAGCCCTTTCATTTTCTTGTGAATTCGACCTCAATTCTTATGTTACCCGCCGGCAGGGAAAAGAAAAACGGCTTGTCCGTGGTAAATCACAACAAGCCGTCTATTGTGAGATTCAAGAGATGTGGTCGAGCCACGTGTCTGGATGCGCCACTCAGTCTTCGTGGGCCAATTCTTCAAAGTCGCCGCTAAATGCCTGGCCAGCAACTGAACCGAAAATCTTGCCAGAAAAGGTTTGAGCTTTTCCAAAATTTTCATTGGTGCCTACGTATCGCGAACACAGGCGTCCTCCATCACTGTCCAGTGGCTTGGCGATCAAATCAGCCTGAAATTCGGGATCTTCAATCGCCAAGTTCAATTTTGCGGCGTCGATCGGCGCCGGTGTTCTACAATCCGAACCCAAAACATAAACCGTGGCTTCTTGCTTTTCATGGTCCACGGTGAATTCAACATGAAATTTGCCGCCTCCCCAATCGGCGACGGCCCCACCGTGAGGCGCATCATGGGAATGGCCTGATTCTTCAGAATGGTTGGCATGCGTCGTGCCATCGGCGTGAGTATGAGTTCCGCCGTCGGTAACATTTTCCGTAGTTTCCGATACCGGATCACACCCAGAAAAGATCAACAAGAACATTGTCAGTACCACGAAAGCTCGATTCATCGTTACTCTTCCCAACGGATACGCCGCATGCAAAATTCAATTAAAATCGCTGGCGTTTAGATGATGAGCGATCACTGCGGCGTCGCGACCACTAAATTTCAAAAACAGGCCTGGATGAATTAGAAACTCACAAAATGTAGAAGTAAACAGCCCGCCCAAAATTACCGTGGCGACCGGATAAAGTATTTCTTGTCCTGGCTCGTTTCCACCAACGACGAGTGGAATCAACGCAATGCCTGCTGTTAGCGCCGTCATCAAAACGGGAGCTAATCGCTCGAGGCTTCCACGTACGATGGTTTCCTGGGAAAACGGCTGATCCTCTTCTGCCATCAAATGAATGTAATGGGTAACCAACAAAATGCCGTTGCGAACCGCGATCCCCCCCAGAGAAACGAAACCCACCAGCGCCGCGATCGTTATATCCTGTTGAGTGACGTAAAGGGCTACGACCCCACCGATGAACGCCGTTGGCAAGGCGTTGAGGATTTGTAGTACGATTTTGATGGAGGGAAACAATACGAGTAATGTGATAAACATTCCCGCGACCGAAAATAACGCCAGAAGGGAAATGGTCCGTGAGGCACGTTGTTGATTTTGGAATTGGCCGCCGAGCTCGAAAAAATACCCTTGGGGCAGCTTCAGTTGTTCGTTCAATCGCTCCGCGATCTCTTGGGATGTACTTGCTAAATCGCGTCCATCGGTGTTGCAGCGAATGACCATGCGTCGTCTGGCATTTTCGCGATTCAATGCGTTGGGTCCATATCCGACATCAATGTCGGCGACGTCGCGCAATTCAATCTGTCCACGTCCACTGGGTAAGTCAATCCGCAACTGGTCCAGGCGGTCGTAGTTGGTGCGATATTCCTCCTGGAAGCGAACCAATAGATCAAAACGCCTTTGGCCTTCAAGGACGGTCGAAACGACCTCGCCTTGCAGTGCCGTCTGAAGAATCTTGGCAACGTAGCTTCGGGTGACACCATGAAACGCCAAATCACCGGCGCGCAATCGAATTTGCAATTCTTCGGTTTGTTGGATTGGCTCAATGATCGGGTCGGTAATGCCGTCCACTTGGTCGATGATCGTTCGAGACTGGTTGGCAAGTTGACATAGTTGATCCAAGTCGTCCCCAAAAATCTTGATGGCAATTTGCGCGTAGACCCCTGAAACCATATGACTTATTAAATGGGCCAATGGTTGCTCGATCTCGATGTAAACACCGGGAACCTCTTGTTCAAGTTGCGTTTGCAGCCGTTTTTTTAATGCTTCTCGATCTAAATTTGAAAGCGGATTGATGCTGATGACGTATTCGCTGATGTTGACCGGAATCGCGTGCTCATCCAATTCAGCGCGGCCCGTTCGGCGGACAAAATGTAGGATGTCGCCGTCTGCGTTTGAGTTCGTTTTTTGCATGGATTTAAGGTTTTTCTCGATCATCGAGGCCACGATGTTCGATGCCTCCAGCGATGAACCAGGTGGCAAGCTGATGTTCATTTGGACGCTGCCTTCATCAAATGCAGGCAGAAAACCGCCGCCCATGTTTGCGAATAACCAGCCGCAACCACCAACCGCCAACCAAGTCAGTAGCAACAACGATGTCGGCAATCTCATGCCAAAACGAATCAAGGGTGTTGCCAAACGTTTCAAACGTTTTAATAGCCAGCTGTCTTCGTGCTTTCGCGTTGCACTGGGCGGCGAAAGCAAATAGTACGCAAGCACGGGCGTGACGGTTACCGAAACCAAAAGCGATGACAAGATGGAAACGACATACGCAAAACCCAAAGGCGCAAACAATCGTCCCGAAAGTCCTGATATGCCGAACAGCGGAACAAAAGCCAAAATCACAATCGCAGTGCCGAACACGATCGCGCTGCGAATTTCCAAGCTCGCATGATAGACGACTGAAAGGGTTGAGCGTGGATTCGCTGAATTTTTGTTTTCGCGCAAGCGTCTGAAGATGTTTTCGACGTCTACTATCGCATCGTCTACCAATTCGCCGATGGCGACTGCGATGCCGCCGAGCGTCATTACATTAATCGTTAACTCCGTACCGGTGAGAAAACCAGTCAATCGAAATACAATCGTTGTCATTACCAGCGACAATGGGATGGCTGTCAAAGTAATGAGAGTAGTTCTCAAATTTAGGAGAAACAAAAACAACACCACGATGACTAACACCGAACCGATGGCGATCGCTTCGGCAACATTGAAAATGCCGCGGTCGATAAACTTGCGGAGCTGAAACAATTCCGAGTTTATTGCCACGTCGATGGGCATTGTGCTTTCCAGGTTTTTTAGGGCTTCGACAACACGTCGCGTCAGATCTCGAGTGTCAACATGAGGTTGTTTCACGATCGAAAGTACAACAGCGGATTGACCATTTACCGCTGCATCTCCGCGCAAGAATTGAGCGCCCTCGACAACGTTGGCGACTTCGCTGAGTAGGATCGTTCGTTTTGGATTGTCTTTAACTGGGACCCTTAACAAATCTTTAATTACATCTTCGGGCATAGGGCCGACGCGTCCAAAAATACGAATCGGCCGTTCGGACTCACCGGTGATGGCAAAACCGCCGCTGGTATTTAAAT
This sequence comes from Mariniblastus sp., assembly GCA_965263475.1. Lineage (GTDB taxonomy): Bacteria > Planctomycetota > Planctomycetia > Pirellulales > Pirellulaceae > Mariniblastus. The sequence continues at coordinate 1,894,787 of OZ253677.1, read as the reverse complement.
TGCTTTCTTTGATCGCCCGCTCAACGTCTTGCAGTGTGACGCCGTATTCTAGCAATGCGTCAGGGCTGACAAGCACCTGGTATTGTTTGCGATCGCCTCCCTGCAGGAATACTTCGGCAACTCCTTCAATTTTCAAAAGCCTGGTGCGAACGACCCATTTTCCCAGTGTGCCTAATTCAAGACGTTGCTGTGCCTGATCGGGGAAGGTGACCAAGTAACTTGACCCTTCGACTTTTATTTCAAACTCGGTGCCTCGATTCCGCGATAGCCCGACCTGATTCACCAAGCGGATGGATGTAGGCATGACCGGTTTCCACGTTCGCCATTCGTTACGATCAACCGGTTCCCAAATTTTCACTGAGTTCGCGTCCTGCGAATATGGAGGTAGCCACTCAGCCACCAAACCCGAATCGCCAATTTCGACTAACTGACCACCGCTAGGACCAGGGCGCCGATAAAGGCCAGCAATCAAGATTTGGCCCATGATTGATGATTGTGGCGTGATCTGCGGAACGATGCCGTCAGGCAATTCGCGGGCCACTGCCGTGAGTCTTTCTTGAACGTTTTGCCGCGCCGTTTGCGTTTCCGTATCCCAGCCGAATTCCACAAAAATCACATTTAATCCAGCTGTCGACTGGCTGCGAACTGCTTCGACGCCATTGGCGCCTAACAAAGCAATTTCGATGGGGTTAGTTACCAAAGATTCAACTTCTTCGGTGGCTAGCCCTGGGCATTCGGTCAATATCACGACGCGCGGTCGATCCAGGTCAGGAAACACATCAATTGGAAGTTGCGTGGCTAAAAAACCTCCGTATGCCAACAGCAACACACTGATCGATAACACTGGCAATCGGTACTTCAACGAAAGTCGGATAACAGCGTTTAACACGGAATGCTCTTAGTGATTGGCGTGGACGGTACCATCGGCATGAACATGAAAGTTACCGCTTGGTTCACCTTCAGCATTTTGTATTTTCAAAATACGGTTTAATGACGCTGCGGAATTTTGCGCCAACGTGAATCCAGGAAGCACGCTGCCGTCATTGGCAATGACCGTATGTAAACGGTCCCGATATAGAATTTGAACGCCAATACGATTAAAGTAATCGCCGTTTTGCTGGAACACGTAGGCGTTTGGGCCGTCATAGATTACAGCCTCTGGCGGAACGACCATCACGTTTTCCATTTTGGAAACAGGTACGTGAATTCGAACGCGTTGCCCGGGGCGGAACCGCCAAACGACAAACGTTTCATCATTTTTTTGATAGTTGCGAGATTGATTGTTGAGCGGGATAAAAAAATCAAAGGTGCGGGACTGTGGGTCGATCGTGTTGGACATATGCCGAATGCGAAGCGGTTGCCGCAAGGGTTGCCAATCACTGGTCGAATCCTCCAAAAATTCAACTTCGATATCCCAACCTCGCTCGGCAGCCCGCGCGACACCGGCAGCTTCTTTCTTGAACGCGTGTCCGGTGATGTACAGAAAATTGTGATTGGCTAACACGGTTAATAACTCACCTGCTTGGATTTGCTGACCCAATTGGACTTTCAGTTCCTGAACTTCCAAGAATGCTTTGGCCGCCGATTCGTCGCTAGGATTCATGGCGACGAGACGAACCGGTTGCGATTCTTCTAAGTGCCGATCAGGGGTTTTTTTCAGGGGCTTCAATGGAGGGGCAAACACGTCGATCGATTTGATAAAGCTGCCTTTCGCAATCGTTTTCAATTGCGACCCATCAAATCCGCGCGACAAAAGTTCTTGTTCATGGGCATCGACCTGGATTTTTTGACGGCTCACTTCTTGCTTCAGGCCAATAATTCTCTTCTCCGGGATGACGCCGGAGTCGGCAAGTTTTTGAATACGTTGGATTTCCGAATTGAGAATTTGTATTTCACTAATGGCTTGAAAATAGTCCGATTGCGATTGCTGCAAAAACTGGCTGACAATTCGCAGCGTAAATAACTTGTCCCCCGGTTTGACGGTATCGCCTTCGAGTGCGTGAATTTCAGCAACGACAGAATCGACCGGTGCCGTGATGCCTCGGTCGGTGAAGCCAGGCCGGTCGACGACTCGACCCGTCGTTTGAATTTTCTGCCAATACGTTTGGGGTTGAACTTCAGCATAACAAAGTCCCAAATTGGCGCAGGCTTGTTCGCTTACTCGCACGGTATTGGACTCCGAGGCACTTGCTGAAGTCTGGTTTTTTCGAGTGATCGGTGGCGTAGTTGGTGCGCCAAACCAAGGTCGCCAAAATGCAAACGTTCCATAGCCAACCGCGGCCACCAACAACAGAATTGCTGGCAGCCAGAAAACGGATTTTGAGTTACGTGGGTTGGACATGGTTAAGCTTGATGTTATCTGATTTCGTCCGCAAAAACGGTGGCTTTGTATCGGAAAAGATACGATTTGGTTCGCTTAAATTGCTCGAATTCACGTTATTCTCGAGATTTATGCGACAACGATTCGTCGTGTTGTAGAACCAGCTCGTCTGTTAGGATTTTCAAATTGACTTTGGACACGATCAGCGTTTATTTCGAATCGTAACCTTATTCGTACAGTCGTCAAAATTTGACTAACCCAAACAATCCTAAAAGCGTCAAATCGTAGAATCGCTGCTATCGTTAGATTCGATAACGATAGTTATATGTTTCCAAACGTTATCAAATCGAAATGGTTTCCGATGGTCACGACCGGCATCTTGCTGATTGGACTTCCAGGTTGTCGTTGGATTCCGGTCCAATCGGTATCGGATTCGAGTGTTTCACTCAACACGAGGACTGAATCTGATGTTAAGCATATCGTTGGCGTTCAAACGGTAAGTTTTGACGAGCCATTGGAATCGTCTGGCACAGGCCAAACTAAGTCTTTGCCGGAGACGGAAGACTCTGGCATCGAGCTTGATAACGAACCAGTGGCGGGTTCGGTGGAATGGTTCGAGGAACTGGCGTTGGCGGTCAATCCCACGATTCAAAAAGCGGAGTCGGAGCTATGTGCGTTGCAGGGACGGTTAGTCCAAGTCGGCTTGACACCCAACCCGACGGCAGGGATTTTTGGTGACGACATTAATGATGCCGGCAATGCTGGTCGCTACGGGGTTTATTACAGCCAACGCGTAGTTCGTGGTAACCGCCTATGTTTGGATCGCCAAAAAGTCTTGGCTCAAATCGAAGCGAAGCAGGTGGAGATCGCCGAACTTCAACAACGACTGATTACCGATGTACGATTGCGATTTTACGATGTGTTAGTCTCGGAAGCAAAAGTCGACGTCGCGAAAAAGCTTTACGAGACTTCGAGTAACGTCGTCCAAGCGACCAAGCAACTCGTCCAAGTCAAAGAGATAGCCAGTACATCTTTGATCCAATCCGAGCTGGAGTTCGCGAAAGCGCGTTTGCATACCCAAAGGGTGGACAACGAATTAGCGGCTGCTCGTCGTCAATTGGCTGGACTAATCAATGAAGATGTGTTGCCGACGAAAAAGTTGACTGGCACGTTGGCGCCTGGACCAGAGATGACCGAACTGGAAGATCGGTTCTCGACGCTGTTGTCCGAAAGCCCTGAAATTGCCAGGATGTTCGCGGAATTCAATGTGGCCAAACGCCATTTGCGGCATCAGCGTGCCTTAAGTATTCCCGATATGACTTGGCAAGCCGGTTTGGCTTTCGATTTTGCCAGTGACGAAGTCGTGCCGAATTTTCAGATTGGGCTGCCGATCAATAAGTACGATTGGAATCAAGGAAACATTGCGGAGGCACGTCATCGAGTTGTCGCCAGTGAGCGAGCTGTGGCGCAAAAGGCTTTAGCAATTCGGCAACGATTAGTTGATGCTTACCGGCAATATCAAGACGCCAAACTGCAGGTCGATGCACTTGCTTCCGGTATTCGCCCCAAAGCCAAAGAAGCTCTGGAACGAATCTCGTTCGGATATGAAAAAGGAGAAGTTGGTTTTTTGGAGTTGTTGAACGCACAGCGTACGTTTTTTCAGATTAACCTAGAATACGTTCAACAGCTGCAGATTTTATGGCAGCAAAAAATTCGGATCGAAGGCATGATGCTTCAAGACAACCTAATTCAAACTTCGAGTTAGACATCAAGCAGCGAAAACTATTAAATTGCTTCAGGCAACTTGGACGACCACGACGGAGCGTGCAAACATGGAAACAACACTTCACCAGCAACTGAAAGAACACTACTGCAGTGAAGGTTGCGAGACTGAGGTCAAGCTCGGCAGTTATCGCATCGATGTGGTTGATGGCGAGCGATTGATCGAGATTCAGCATTCGGGGTTGGCGGCGATTCGCAGCAAAATTCAAGACCTGGTTAAACGCCATCAAGTTGATGTGGTCAAACCGATCATTGCCCGCAAACGTTTGATTAAGCTGGCGCGGAAAAATGGCAAAATTCTCGACGAGCGTTTAAGCCCCAAACGGGGTGGTTTTCTGGATTTGATTGATGAACTCTTGTATTTCACTCGCGTCTTTCCGCATCGAAATCTGCGCATCATCACGCCCGTGATTGAGATCGAAGAAATTCGATATCCAGGACACGGCAGACGTCGACGCAAGAGAGCAGGGGACTTTGTTGTCCACGACCGAGTCATGACTTCAATGATCACGAGCCACACGTATTGCACGGCTCAAGACCTCCACGATAGGTTACCGAAGATGAAGGAACCTTTCGACACCAAAGCGCTGGCAGAAGCGATGGGGGTGGCCCGGTGGCAAGCCCAACGGGTGGCTTATGTGTTAAAACACACTGGAGCATTCAAGGAAGTTGGAAAGAGCGGTAACGCGAAACTTTACAAAATGACTCGGCAACGCGCGAAACGGAAACGCAAGGCGGCCTAGAAACAGCAAGTCGTTAAGGATCCGCGTCGAATGCCATCGGTCCCGAAACGCATTCAGATTGTCGGATTCAATTGCTGGCGCTTCATACGAGTATCCGTCTGTACGGCTTAAGAGGTGGCCGCTTTGGTTCTTGACTCTCTCAAACCGCGGCTGAGGATATCGCGAAGCAGAGGTGAGTAATCTTCAAATTTCGTTTTGTCTGGAGCGCCGTTTGAGTATTGGTAAATGGCGTCTCGCGGTTTGGTGCCCAACGAAATAAGCGTCGAGCTGACGGTTCCGAATTCTCCATTGCGAAGTACCATGCTCGGGCGCCCAGGAACCCCTGGGCCTCGTGCAAATACCTTGCTGGCCACTGCCAGGAATTTTACCGGCGAGTCCAACGTCTGCAGCGTCAACAAACGCCGCGCCATGTTTGCTCGTTCATCACGTGGATCGTTGGCGTCATTTTCTCCAACGATTGTTAGGCCGCGCTCGAGTTCCAAGACATCGGTTTCGTTGCCGCCATGAATTACCCACGCACTGTCAGAGTCGGCAATAACAAAATTGGCGCCGGCATACTGGCCAGAATGCAACTCTTCCAAGCAGACGTCGAGGGCCGCTCTAGCAGAGTTGCTCTTGAGCATTTCACGGCACAAAGCGCCACGCGAGCGTGGGTTGGGCGGATTTTGATTTTTGTTTCGACGGACAACCCCGACGAACATTCCGTTTTGATTGATTCCCAGACAAGTTCCATTTGTCGAAGGGTCAACGCTAGCTAACACACGGGGTTTTCCAGATTGAATGGAAGGAGCGGGGCAAGATCTATCTAAGATTTCGTCTCTGTTGTAGGCAACTAAAATTGGGGCATCCGGTACCAAGTGGTAGACTATTGCCATAAGGCTCATGAGCAATCCGCTTTTCAAAGAACAGGGTCTAATTCAAATCCATATGCTGTCAATTTACCGAATCTAAAAACACTTAACACCCTAAAAAAAAGGGTAAAACAAACATTTGGTTTTTTCGAGTTTATGAATTTTTGGATCTAGACTTAAGGGCCAGTATGTTGCTAACAAGCGCCTTAGTAACGTCGCTGACGGCGCCACAAACGGATGGTCAATCGCTTCGCCCGATGTCAAACCGCCATTATGTGGGGATTTTAGGTCTTAAAGAGAATAATCTGTTAGCTTAAGATTCGAGACGTATCTGTCATCTGAAGAGCGTGTTGATTGCATGAGAACAGAATCTCTAGTTTCCGAACGGCTGCAGACGGAAAGTAAGTCCGGTGATTTAATGGGCGTTCAAGTTGTTGCGACTGGCATGTACATGCCGAACAATGTCGTCCGCAATGAAGATCTAAGGAATCAAGGATACGATTCGGATTGGATTATTCAGCGAACTGGAATTCAAGCTCGACATCACGTGGAGCCGGGCCAAGCAACAAGTGACTTGGCGATTCGCGCTGCCGAACATTGTCTTGAGAACTCGGACGTCAATGTGTCCGATATCGATTTGATTTTGGTGGCTACGATGACGCCCGATCATTTTACTCCGTCAACGGCTTGCTTGGTGCAGGCCAGTTTAGGAGCGACCTGTGGGGCATTGGATTTGAATGCTGCGTGTTCGGGATTTTTGTACGCCCTGGTGACGGGTTCACAGTTTGTCAAAACGGGTTGTTACAAAAACGTTTTGATCATCGGGGCTGAAACCATGTCGATGGTGGTCGATCCACAAGACAAAAAAACGTATCCACTGTTTGGTGACGGTGCGGCGGCGGTATTGTTGGGAAGCGACCGGTCGACCGATCCGGAAACCCAATCGGGCATCATGAGTTTTCGCTTGGCTTCGGTGGGCGAGTTGGCCGATAGTTTGGTGGTGCCAGGATGCGGTTCCAGGCAGCCTGCGACGGCCGAAGTCGTTGCTAATCGAGATCAGTTTTTGAAAATGGACGGACGAACGGTATTCAAATGGGCGGTGCGGACGATTCCCGAAATTGTTCACGAGTCATTGAGGAATGCAAATTTGTGTCTGAGCGATTTGAAGTTACTGATCTTCCACCAGGCGAATCAACGCATTCTGAAGGCGGCTACCGAAGATCTTGATATCGAATCTGACAAGATCTTTATGAACGTTGATAAATACGGCAACACTTCGGCTGCCAGTGTGGCGATATCTTTGCATGAGGCGGTCGCAGCGGGTCAAATTGAACGAGGCGACCATGTGTTACTGGCTGGATTTGGCGCTGGGTTGACTTGGGCATCCTGCATCTTCAGGTGGTAATGCGGCTTCGGCTCTGGTGGTTCATGATTTTGCGAGCGGGTGGACGTTTGCAAACCGACGAAGGTATTTGCCCTGAAAAGGGAATGGGATGCTTGATCAGGCAGGACTTCATTGGGTTTGGATCGCTATTGGAATCTTGTTATCAGGGAACCGCGTTGCCGATTCGGATGCTTGGCCACAATTTAGGGGCGCTGATCGAACGGGAACGGCTCAACAAGCTCAACTCGCCAAATCTTGGGACTTGGAACGGAACCAGAATTGGGTAACCGACGTACCGGTGTGGGTTGGTCTTCTCCGGTGTCAATGACGGCCAAGTCTAGAAGGAAACGCGCTCTTGCAAAAGTTTGTAACTACAAGTCGGTTGCTCGCAATTCCGAAGCGGCTTTTAGCTTTGGTTTGAATTGGACTTGCGGTGTTTGTCCGTCGTTCCGAGCAGCGACCGGGCTTTGCTCGTTCACGAAATCGATCACACCCAAATACTTTTCTTGAACGATCGGGTTTTGGGCAACTTCTCCGGGGGTCCCGCTGACGAGAATTTGTCCTTCGCTGACGACATAAGTTCGATCGGTAATTTGCAGGATCTCTCGGGCGGCGTGGTCCGTAATTAAGATGGCGATCCCATCGGCGGCCAAGTCACGAATCACTTCCTGGATGTTCTGAACGGTCACCGGGTCGATGCCGGCAAACGGTTCGTCGAGCATGATGATTTGGGGATCGGAAACCAAACACCGTGCGATTTCCAAACGTCGTCTTTCACCACCGGACAATTTTCCCGCTGCGGTTTTCCGAATGTGCGCGATCTGAAACTGATCCAACAATTCTTCGACGCGCGCTCGTTGTTGTTTACGGGTGAATCCAAGCAATTGCATGATGCCGCGCAAATTGTCTTCGGCAGAAAGCTTACCAAACACACTGGATTGCTGCGGCAGGTAGCCCATGCGACCTTGTCGAGCCCGCAAGTACATGGGCCATTTGGTGACGTTTTCACTCGACAGAAAAACGGATCCGGCATCGGGTTGTACCATGCCACAAATCATTCGAAATGTGGTCGTCTTACCGGCACCATTAGGGCCCAGCAGGCCAACGATTTCGCCTTGATCGACACTCAATTGCACACCGTCAACGACGCGGCGACGGCTATATGACTTGACCAATCCTTCGGCCTTCAAAATTTCCATATCGGTTCCTTCCGGAATTCAGTGTGGGTTACCGAATGAATCCCATGCGTTTGAAATTAGGAAAATACTTAATGGGAGAATTCAAGCTATGGGGCCAATAGATAAACATCGCGCGACCAATCAAGAATTCTTCATCGACAAAGTTCGGGCCATCCCAGATTCTTGCATCTTGACTAGCTGGGCTGTTGTCACCCATCGGGAAATACTGGCCAGCATCCAAATCGAATTCTGATTTATTCGACACTGGTCGCTGAAAGATTCGACGAGCCGCAGGACTCTTCCATAGCTCAGGATTTTCGTAGACGGTGACAAGTTCGAGATAGGGTAAATTCGTTTCATTAACGATTCTGTCTTCTTGAGAACCCAACGGCGCCGTGTAATAGATATCTCGAAATACTTTGATACGATTGACTTTAATTTGGCAGTTCTGGGCACCGATCCCAACCGGCTCAGCATCCCCGGGGTCTTGTTTTGAGTAGCGCGGTTGCGGTCGGCCGGGTGCGTTTCGAACGTATGACGAGCCGTCGAATTCGATATAGCGACCGTTGATCCACAGATAAAGCATATCATCGACATGTACATAGCGCACCGCGTAGCTGCCTTTACCATTGATCGGGGTCACTGCGGTTGGTGTTTTGCCACCGGCGGTATCAAATACAATTTCGCCTTGGTCTTGTTGCGTGCGGATTTCAGCTTGACCGGTAGCCACGTCGACAAGGCATTGAAAATGAACGCCGCCTTCAACCAAATCGAATGCAACGGATCCTGAATCGGAGCCAATTTCGATTTCGAATTCAACGCCCAAGTCACCGACCCATTGCGCCGCTTTTGAAAGCGCGCTGTTGCGCATACGGGGATTTGCGTTGAGGTTTGAATTGGCGTACCGGTAATTGCGGTCGTTGTATTCGTAGTAATCACGTATCAATGAACCAGCCGAGTACTCATTGGCCGACGGCTTGATCCTTTTGGGAATCTGACCGGCGTCAATTTCTTCCCAGTCCGTCGCGACGGTGTCGACCGTTCGATTGACAAGCTGGCTTTGTTCAATGACATACTCGTCATGACGCGAACGCGGTACCAAGTGTCGGTACCGCAACCAATTTAGCTCATTCGATTCTCCCGGATTTACAAATGATATCTGACCACCGGTCTCTTGTTGTTGCCAGTTGGTTCCGGGACTATTCCATTCCGCCCAACGAACGGGCCAATCAATCAATTTAAATTGTGTGGCAATATGATTCGTGTCGTCGATCAGTTGCAACATGACGGGGACCTTGTCATACGGCTTGCGAACGATTTCTTTTTGCAGTTTTCCGTTCGCATCAGCGACAAAATTGTAGATGTCGCCGTTTTCAATCAACAATTTGTCACCGGGCAATCCAACCAACCGTTTGATATAGTTTTGCTTTCCGTTATTAGGGTTCTTGAAAACAATGACGTCGAATCTTTCGGGGTCTTGAAAATCGTAAACGAATTTATTGACCAGAATCCGGTCTCCATTGTTGGAAACATGGTTTGGGTTCTTGCTCTGCATGACCATGCCATGACGGCAAATTGGACAATAAGTTTTTGTCACCCTGGCCCGGTTCTCTGGTGCCGTCGTTGAGGAGTCTCGGCTCGCTCCTGCGCGGTATTGATAGCCGCATTGGTCGCAAATCACATCCATGTGTTGGCCTTGCAACGAAGGCGCCATCGAACCGGTTGGAATGATAAATGCTTCCGCTTCGTAAGCGCGAAACATCAAGGCAAGCACAACGGCCACGATGATCGACTCGATCGTTTCGCGCACTCCGTAGTCTTTAAAAAAACCAAAAACTCCGCTGGACGTATCAACCAGCGATTCAGAACGGTGAGTATTCGGAGCTTCGGTTTCAAATGGTCGTTTGGGTCGGCGCTTGGACATTTCGTGCAATCGTTGTTTTCGTAGTTAAGACTAAGGATTTTAGAGGTTTTTCAGATCCTTTTCTATGTTGAAGTGGACAAGTAGCATTCGAAATAGCGTTTGCCCAGATTGGTGGCTTTTTCAAGAATTGGCGGAAATACTTGGCCATTTCGCGCTAATATGTGGCCGGTACGGTTGCTCCAAAGAATCACTAAAACTCGACGATACCGATCATTTGCGCCTTTGAAACAGGGCCGAAAAGACGAGAGTCTATCGAGACGGGCGAGTTGTCTCCCAAAACGTAAAACTCGTCCTCTTTCAACGTGCACTTATCAATCGTTTCGAGCTGTCGCAAGTTTGCTCGTAAGTAATGGAGATCACGATATATTCGACAACGATCAATACTGAGATCGCCGATTCGCGCGCCGATCGCGATCGATAATTCGCCGCCCGCGCCGGGTTTGGTTGTCAAACTAGCGACTTGCGTATCATCAATCGAAATCGTCAGATGCCCGTCGAAATTGTCGGCAGATAGCTTCGATGCTTTGGAAAGCGCGTCGATGTCAAATCGACGAACTTGATTTGAGGTTTCGATGCGCACGCTGTTGTTTGAAAACTCAATCCGATAGTTTTCTTCGAGGGAAGCCAGCCGAATCGCCCATTGTGCTGATTGATTACAATCGAAATCTAATTCGATTTCGACTTCACCGACAAAATTAAGTCGGCGAGCAAGGTTTTGGTTATAGGAATAACTATCTTCGATAGCGGTCGAGAAGTTCTCAGGTCCTGAGTGCCGGTAGCCTTTGACAGGTTGGAATTTCAACCAATCGAATGCTTTTGATTTAGTTTGGAATTGTAATTTTTCGCCAAATGTCCAAGCGGTTGCACCGATCGGTGCGAAGCGAGGTTGATTTGGCGAGGCTGGTTGATATCGAGAATCAAAGCAAAGTTGGCGCAAGGATTTGCGAATTTGATTTGATTTGGTCAACAAGAGTCCGTTCACAAAAATATTTCCATCCTGGATTTTAATGTTTTCTCCTGGCAAACCAACGATACGCTTGACCAATAAATCTGGTTCGTTTCGCTGCGGCGAGTTTTTGTTGACGAGCGCATTTCCTCTTCGAAACGCTACCAGATCCCAGCGTCTAAATTGTTTCGCATCGCGCTGGAGGGTGCCTTTCGCTGCTGGCAATAACGGTTTACCTTTGAAAGAGTTTTTTGCATATGCACAATTGGGGCAGACGGCCAGTTTCGACCGGGGGGGCGCTTTGCCGTCGATTTTGAATTCGAACCCACAATCCTCGCATTGGATAGCGAAATGTTCACCCGGCAGTGTTGGAGCCATCGAGCCACCACTGACCGTCGCGGAAATCGGTCGCGATTCGCGGCATCCCACGGCGCAGGACGCGACGACAAAAATCAATGTGTTTTTGACAAGCCGGCTGATCTTTTTCGATTGCATCATTAAAGGAACTTGAATTGACGGGTAAGAAAATATTGTTGGTGTTGGTTTCTGCCCTCGTCCTGCTAGCGATACCGATTCTGTTGTTTTCTGAGCACCGTCAAGGCCAGATTGAAGCTTTGGTCTTGAGTGAAAATTTTGCCCGGGACAAAACGACGGCCGCTCTGATCATTTTCGGATTATTCTCTGCTGATATTTTTTTGCCGGTTCCGTCGTCAGCGGTGTGTGCGGTTGCCGCAAAGGTCTTTGGATTCGCCGGTGGGACTATTTTATGCTGGTTGGGTTTAAATTTGTCCAGCTTAATCGGGTTTATCTTGGGGCGAAGTCTCGGTTGGGCGGCAATCCATCGTTTCGCGGATGAGGCTAGCGTGGTCTCTGTCAAAACACAGGTTGAACGTTGGGGCATTTGGCCATTGATCACATTTCGGGCCTTGCCGGTTTTGGCGGAGGCCTCGATTTTGATGGCGGGTACCTATCGTCTCTCCTCAAAGAAGTTTTGGCCGGCAATCATCATGGGGAACCTCTTGGTGTCCACCGTATTTGTCGGTTTGGGCAAATGGTTTGCCGACCAGGGTCAGTTTCTGTTGGGTATGGTGGTGTGTTGTGTCATTCCACCTGCGTTGTTGCTGGTTTGGTCTTGGTTTAATCGCAAAACGGAAGAACAGCGGTGATGCGATTGTTTTGCCTCCTTGTTATCCTTGTAAGTAAGTCGTTGTTCACCGAACATGGACATACGTTGAGAATTGTGAGACTGCGACAAAGTTGCTGGAGAATCAGACTTTATGGAAGCTGTAAATGTCATTTGCCATCCGTTGGTGGAGTGTCATTTGTCGATTTTAAGAGACAAAAAGACGCCGTCGGGTGAGTTTCGTCAGTCCATTCAACGGTTGTCAACTTTGCTGGCCTACTCCGCCACCCAAGATTTGGAAACGGAATCTATTGAAATTGAGACGCCGCTTTGTTTGACTGAGGGCCGTCGCCTGTCGCACCGAATTGGTTTGGTGCCTATTTTGCGTGCTGGGATCGCGATGGTGGACGCGATGTTGAACTTAATTCCAACTTCCGAAGTGTGGCACTTGGGTTTGTATCGCGACGAGGAAACTGCCCAACCGGTGGGATACTATAATAAATTGCCGAGTCATGCGACGGTTGATTCGGCATTCGTATTGGATCCGATGTTGGCGACTGGTGGCTCGGCGTTAATGGCGTGCGAAACGTTGAAGCATTGGGGCGTCCAACACATCAAGATGCTGTCCATTATTGCCGCGCCTGAGGGTATCGAACGTTTTCAATCTACGTACCCAGAAATTGCCATTCACACATGTGCTTTGGACGAAAAATTGAATGATCAAAAGTTTATCGTGCCGGGTTTGGGTGATGCCGGCGATCGCATTTTCAATACGATTGTTGAGTGATGCCGTGCGGACGAAGTAAAGTGCGAACATTTTGGAGAGTTGATCGTCGTGATCGATGAAGTTGAACCCATTGAAAATGGAGAGAATCCCGAAGGCGAGCCGGATGATGAAATGGTATCTCGGTTGCCGGGAAAATTTCTGGCGGACGATCCTGGGTATGTGGATCGCAGTGTGAATTCGAAAACGAGTGACAAAGTATTGCTGCCAGATGGTAAAGGTGGTGTGACCAGTGTCAGTAAAAACATTGTCAAAATTGAACATCAGGGGCAAACGATCGAGTTGATCGCGTTGTCACCGGAAGAAAAACGCAAACGCCAATTTTGGATCAATCTGGTTTCAATTCTACTTGGCGTCTGTTTGGTCGTGTTGTTCTTTTGGTTGGTTTACTGAAACAGAAGCTTCAAACCGAGAGAAACCGCTTTGCAATTTAGTCGGTAACAAACACGGCTTCGGTAACGTCTTCTTGGTACAAAGGTAAGTAACGGTAATAGACTTCCAGTGTCATACAGGCGAGGGCGGTTGTGTAAAGTCGACCGCCGGGGGCTTGGTATTGGCCATCGGGGTTGAAATGCCAACTGCCTTTTGGAGGGCCCGTCTTTTCTTGCGATTCAACCAAAAAATCTCGCATTGCCAAGTTCCATTCTCGCCATTCTTGACCGCCGTAATGCTTTAAAACTTGAGTGGCGTAGTAGTTATAGTACATATTGATGACGCTTACTTTGTCACCAAGTTCGCGGATGTCTGGGCCTTCGTCGGAAAGCCACTGGACACCTTTTTTTAGACCCTGTCGGTCTTTCTCCCAGCCTAAATACATGCGGCAAAGCAATCCCACAGCCGTACGGGCGCGGTAGGTTCGATCGAAGTTCCCGTTTTGAGTTTTGACTGGTTTGACTTGGTACCCGTAATATGCACCGTAGTCGGTTGAGACATGGTCGAGAAACTTCTTGGCCAACTTAAAGGCTTTGTTTTTTACTTCGATGCCGGATAGTTTCCCGCTCTTGAGTGCCATGATTTGCCAACCGACCGCAGACGTGTCACCTTGTTCGCGGAAACCGTAACGCCAGCCTCCGCCAACCGGGTCTTGGCAATCTTCGATAAATCGGAGCGTGCCCTCGACGTAGTCACGGAGTTTTTCATCTCCGGTCATGGCATAACATTCGGCAAAAACGATTGCGACCAGGCCGTGCGAGTACATCTCGCCATCTTCGTCCCAATACGTTAGTCCTTTGCCGCGTCGAGTGATTCGTTCCATCAAAAATTTAAGGCCATTGAAAACGACCTTGCGATGTTTTCCATTGCGGTGCGTTTGACCATTGCCAAGAAATGGCAACAACGCCAACGCGGTGGCGCCGAAACGCGCTTCGGACAACTCACCTGGATGTGGGGAGGTCCGTGGACGACCATTTACAGTTGGCCCGATGGTGTGATCTAAATGCCAACCTCCATCGGCCCACTGGTGGTCGGCAATCCAGTCTAAGGCCAATTCAACCGCGGCTTCACTGGCTGCGTTTCCACCGTAGCGACGTAAGAGTTGATTTTTGGAGTTGTCTCCCCGTCCGCCAATTTCGCTGCTCAAATCGGACTGAGTCAATTCGGCGAATTGTTCGCCGTCGAAACTGGTGGTATCGCCAGCAAACAACTGTGCTGAATCGGTAAGAATGTCGGTTTCGATCGTGAGCGGTTCGGAATCAGCGTCAAAATTTTCGCTGGGCGATTCGCTCATATCGCTTTCGAGGACATCCGAGTTTTCTGGTTCAAAATCTTCCAGGTTGACGCTGATGTCTTCCAGTGCGACCGACGCAACTTCACTGGCTTCCAAATTGACGGTGTTCTTTTTTTCGGTCGTATACGCAAACAATGCCAATATTAAAATGATAGACACATTCAACAAAAAACTGGCCAGCCAACTGGGGACTGCGTTGAGAATTAGGAAGCTGCGGGATTGGTCTTCGTCATCACCGAGCGAAATCCAAGAATGGCGAACCGGTTTTTGTGGTGCCGATGGCGGGATCGCTTTTTGACCTTCAACGCTCATTAAGTACTTTTTTTGGCTCTACTGGTTTGGGAATTCAATGTGGAAATGTGACGGAGATAGGAAAAGCCTTCTAAATCATAGGTTTCTCCTGGAAAATTCAAACCGATTGGTAGAACAAAAAATCAAAGGGTCGTCGGTATTGCGGATGAGAAGTTGCGAAAATGCGACGTTTCGGGTTATCCTCAGGCGATTCCAGCCACAATAAGCCATAAAAAAACTGATGAGCCCAATAGTAGTCGTCGACTCGATCCCAGCGTTACGCGAAAAAATACGGCCGATTAGGCTAGCTGGACAGCGAATTGGACTGGTGCCAACAATGGGTGCGTTGCATGCTGGCCATTTGAGCTTGGCAAAGAAATCGCTGGAACAGACGGACTGTACGATAGCTACCATTTTCGTTAATCCGACTCAGTTTGCCGCAGGCGAAGACTTAAACAAATATCCTCGGACCCTTGAGCAGGATATTCAGCAGTTGAACGAATTGGGAGTTGATATCGTATTTGTACCCACGGAGAAAGAAGTTTATCCAGTGGGGCATTCCACCACCGTCCAGGCACCCGATGTCGGAAAAGTTCTTGAAGGCGAATTTCGTCCAGAACATTTTTCAGGCGTTTGCACCGTCGTTCTCAAATTGTTCAACATGACGCAACCCGATAAAGCCTATTTTGGCCAGAAAGACTTTCAGCAAGTTGCTGTTATAAGACGGATGGTCGTTGACCTAGATGTGAATGTCGAGATTGTGGTTGGTGAGATCGTGCGGGATGAAGACGGTTTGGCAATGAGCTCGCGCAACCGTTACTTGAGTGATGCCGAACGGGCAGACGCTTTGAGCTTGCAGAATACGATTCAATATGCCCGTCAAGAAATTTCTAACGGCGAAACCGACGGCCATGTATTGATGGCTGAAATGCGTCAGATGCTGATCGATGGTGGCGTGACGCAAGTCGATTACGCGGCGGTTTGCCGTCCCGATACATTGCAGGTGATGGATCGAATCGAGCGGCCAGCAGTCATTTTACTTGCGGCTCATGTTGGGGATACTCGATTGATTGACAACGGATTGGTTGAATAATGCTGCAGACGTTGATAACGATTGATGATTTCTGGGTACTTGTCACTTGGTTGACGCTGGGGGTTGTCTATTTCGTCATCCAGTTGTTTCACCGCAAATACTCAGAAGTTACGCAGTTTTTGCCCATCTATATCATTGGTGGGGTTATCATTTTTTTTGTCTTCCCCAACATTGAAACGATGGGAATCGATCGCGAGAACCCCAATGGCCCGATGATTCCCGAGGGTTTGGCGATCCGCGGCTATGGCGTGTTTTTGCTGTTGGCAATGGTGGCCGGATTCGGTTTGGCGCTTTTACGTTGCCAGCAAATCAACTTTGACGGCGACAAAATTCTATCGCTTGGATTTTGGATGGTGATCGTTGGCTTGATTGGCGCCCGGCTATTTTATGTCATTCAGAAATTTGATAGTTTTGCCGATGTCAATGCGCGTCAGTTAGTTTTGAAAATGATCGACATGACGTCCGGCGGTTTGGTAGTTTATGGCAGCTTGATCGGGGGCTTGGTGGCCGCAGCCGTTTACTTGGCTTGGCATAAATTGCCCTGGCGCACCGTGGCGGATATTTTGGCGCCCGGGATGATCATTGGGTTGGCGATCGGCAGGATTGGTTGTTTGATGAACGGCTGTTGTTATGGAGGTGTCTGTGAAGAAGGCATGCCTGGGATTCGCTTTCCGGCCGGATCAGCGCCTTATGTACAACAGCTTCGCAGCGGTGCATTGATTGGTGTTCAGGGAGTTTTTGAGGAATCCTCGGGCCTGGTTGAAGTCAAAAGTGTGGATCCGAACAGCTTGGCGGCTGAGTCGGGTGTTCAAGTTGGTGACCGCATTCGTTTGTATCTCACGCATCAACAAAAAGACGACCCCATGATGCGATTGCGTGCCGCAAAAAAAGGATTGGACGAAATGCAGGTTGCCGCAGTGATTGACACCGAGGGCCAGCGGCCCCGATTTATCCCGGCGAGGCAATTGCCGGCTCGATCGTTGAATACGCATCCCACGCAAATTTATAGCGCTATTAACGCGGCGTTGCTGTGTGCATTTCTTTGGTTTTACTTTCCATACCGTCGCCAGTCTGGAGAAGTTTTCGCCTTGTTCTTAATGATCTACCCGATTGGGCGATTCCTGTTGGAGATCATTCGACGCGATGAAATGGGCCAATTTGGCACGAGCTTTACGATTTCTCAATGGGTTAGTTTCGGTGTGTTTGTGATTGGATTGGCGATGTTTACTTATGTAAGATTGGTGCCAGATTCGGAAGAATCGACTACAAGCGAAGCTTGAACTTTTGACAATGAGTCGATTTGTTACCGTTTTTCCGTTAAAACTGGCATTCCTGCTTTCAAAAATGACGGAACTAAACTGAAAGTGCTGCCGTCCAAGAGATGAACGAAAACGTTGAACCACAAAGCGACAGCCGATTGATTGAGTTGACGCTCAACGGCCAACGGGAAGCGTTCGGTGAATTGGTTCGCAAATACCAAGACCGTTTGTACAACGGGATGGTTCATATGATGCGGAACGAGTCGGAAGCAGAAGACACGGTTCAAGAAGCATTCATTTTGGCGCTAACCAAGTTAAAAACGTTTAAGGGAAACAGTCAGTTTTTTACCTGGTTGTATCGAATCGCCTACAACGTTGCCGTCACGAAAATGCGGCGGCGTAAACCAGTCGTTTCGTTGGAGAGTCAGGACGATGAAATGAGACTGCAATTGCCCGGCGATCAACCATTGCCGGATGCCGGGCTGGTTGAGCGGGAACGAGCTGCAACATTAATGAAAGCATTGGGACGACTATCGGACGAGTACCGCAGCATTTTGGTGTTGCGAGAGATGGAAGAAATGGACTACTCAGCAATATCCGACGTGCTCGATTTGCCGATTGGAACAGTGAGGAGCCGATTGCATCGCGCCCGATTACAGTTAAAAGAACAATTAGAAGCCATTTTGGAAAGCTAAACATAGAAAAGTGAGTATTTCAGTTGTCAATGGCAGCTGAGGCTAGACCCATGTCAGACCCATTCAATCCGGAAAACTTGATCAACGACTATCTGGATGACCAGTTGTCAGATGAGGAGCGCGCCAAAGTCGAAGGGCGGTTGGCGTCGGATCCGGCGTTGCGGCAGTTGAAGGATCAGTTGGCCCGGCAGGCAGCAGAACTGGCCCGGTTGCCTAAGTTTGAAATGCGGGCGGGATTTGTCGATGACTTGTTGAAAGATGACAAAACAGAGACCGCCTTTTTCGACCTGATGCCTGAATCGCACTCGGTAAATGTACGCTATGAAAATTCGAGTCGTTTGGGTTGGGCCGTTTCTGCAATCGCTTCGTTGGCAGCGTTGTTGTTGATTACGTTGTCGGTGCAAAAATTGCCGACCGACCAGGTAGAAACGGCGTTGAAAGAACAGTCGTCATCGAAACGAGAGATGGTGTCCAGCGATAGAGGGCTGGAATCAAAGGATGGTGAATTACCGACCGGTGCGCTCAAGGACGCCAAAGTACGCACTGAGCTCAACGCCGGTCTTGATCATTTTTTGGGTGGCGTAGCTGAGTTTGAGGTGGAAGACCGAGAGGACAAGGTTTTCCAGAAAGAGCCGTACCACGAAACCCCAGCTTTGTCTCAAGATATCCAATCACGGTCACTCGCGAAATCGAAAGGTGGTGTTGTACAAGCCAATAGGTTTAAAGCACCTTCAGAGGCTACTGCCCCGATGGTGGTAAGAGAGCAGTCTGCTGAAGCACGCGATAGCATCAGTCAAAAATTGATGCAGTTGGAATTGCGGAGTGCCGCCAAAAAGATTGCGGTTGAAAATGAAAACGGCGTGATACCAAAATCGAAGTTTCAAAGTACGACACCAAAAATGATGGAGGCTTTGGTAGACCGGGGCCGCAAGAATGAAAAATTCGATTTTGCTCGCGAGCCTAAGTCCAATCAGCTTGCTGATATTGAGATGGCAGATGAAAGCGATGCAGAAATGGGGGAGGAACTCAGGTTTCTGCAGGAGCAAGACCGAAGTAAATTCTTCCGTCTTGGTGAAACCGTCGATCAAGTTGTTGCCGTTGATTTTCGGGCGGAGCGGCTCGAAATTGTCGAAACGCTTAAACAGTCTCTCACGCGAAACTCGATCGCGTTTGGTGAACAAGTTGAGATGTTATCCAAACAGCAGTCGCTTGGCGGCGGCGGCGGCGGTGGCCGTGGCGGCGGTGGCTTGGGCGGAGGTGGCTTGGGTAGAAAGTTATTATCGGGCAATGTGCAAGACAGCATCGGTTTTTTTGCGGAATTCGCGAAACGCAAAGACAACCAGTCTTTGGCATTGATGGTGACGACGACGCCTGAGCAGATGAATAATTTTGTGTTGGACTTGAAGAAGCAGGCGGCCAAGGTTGACTCGTTTGCTTTTTCTGAACTTGAGAGAACGCGTCTTCGCGCATTTTCGAAACAGATAGCTGGAGCATCTGCGGAACAAATATTGGGTGATGCCTTGAATTCTCGTGCGCGGGTTGGCAGGATCGCAGATGCCGATGATCGCGACGACAAGACAACGGAGTCGCTCAAGCGTCGATTTCAAGGCATTGCCTTGCCCGTTCCGAGTTCCTTTGGCGCTTTGGCAGAGAAATCCAATCGCGCTGAAGAAGCTGACGCGGATTCGACTTTGAGCTGGCAAGACCGCGAAGCTGTTTTGGCGCCGAAGAACTATTTTTTAATTGTCCGTGCGATCCAGGATACGGCCGATCAATCAGAATCGCAGCGCGACGCGGCACCAGCTTCGGAGTCGGAACCGTTGCGACCAAACAAGAAGTGATTGTTGCTCTGCACGGCAAACGGGTTTTCCACATCGGCATCCCAACATCAAAATCTGAAAAACCGTAATCGCTTCGCAAATTAAGCCAAAACTGGCTTTCCGTCTGTTATCAGTCAATCTCTTCGTTAACCTTGTGCTTCCACAAGATCGCAGGGTTGGTCCAAAGATATTCTTCGGATGAATTTCTAACCCACCAACGGATCGCAGAGGCAAATCAAGTTGCGGGCTAGTTTGAGCTCGGAGTCAAGGGAGGTTGTCATGGCGGAATCAAAACTGGAAAAGGAAATCGAATTGTCTGCAGCTGAGGTTTCTCCCTTAGATGAGGGGCAACTGGAGGAACTAGAAAACAAGTCGGCGCCCTTTCTGGGGCAATGGCATCGTTTGATCAGCACAACGAACTGGGAGAAAGGGGCGATCATCGCGAAGTGGCAGGATGAGATGTCGAAATCTGACTTGCCCAAAAGCAGTTATTCGGATGATCGTTGGAGTCAGATGTGCGGTGGCGCGACGCCCCAACACGTCGGCAGGCTGCGGCGAACCTACGCTCGTTTTGGTCACGTTTACAGAGAATACGAGGGATTGTATTGGAGCCATTTTTATGCGGCACTCGATTGGGATGACGCTGAAATGTGGCTCGAGGGTGCGATTCAAAACGACTGGTCGGTATCCAAGATGCGTAACGCGCGCTGGGAGACAATGGGCAAGCGCCCCGAGGATCAGCCTAAGGTCGAGCAGATTGTTGTCAGCGAAATTGATGAAGAGGAGCAATCTCTTGGTGCCGCGAGCATCAAAGATCGGGACGGTGAATACATTGAAGGGCCGATTCCTGAGGGCCCGGACTTTGGCGACGAGGCAACGTCTGAACGTCGCGGTCAACGATCAGACGAAGACGAAATGGTATCGGCAGTTGCGGAAAATCAAGGTCCAAAGATTCGACCATTTGAGTCGTTTACTAACATGCCGGACGATGTGTTGGCTGCGGTTAGCGCGTTCAAGATTGCCATTATTAAACACAAGACTGATGGTTGGGAGGAAATGTCGCTTGAAGATCTGCATGGGATCTTGGACGCCTTAAAAGCGCTGGCGACGGCGGCGTCCGAATGACGCCGCGAGGTTGGCTTCCGAAAATTTTGAGGCTGCCATGTCAAAGGGTTATTATTTTGGCCACTCAGTCAATTGCTGTCGCGCATGATTTTGTTCGTCGCGACCAAAGTCTGAAAAGTGGATTCGCATTGGAATCCGTTCTTGAATGAGTGAAATTTTGGGCAGCTTGTGGTACAACACAATTTCAAACATTGTTTTTCATTGGCGAGTCTTCGAGTATGTCAACAAAAATTGCCATCATTGGTGCTGGTGGGATGTTGCAGTACCACGCGGCCGGATTCAAGCAAGCTGGTGCCGAGTTAGTTGGCATTGCCGATTTGTCCTTGGAATCGGCAAAAAAAGCTGCCGCTGAATATGCAATTCCTGCCGCGTTCGCTGACGTATCGGAAATGCTGGCTGGTTGTGATGCGGATGCGGTGAGCATTATAGTTCCCAATAAATTTCATCATCCGTTGGCCGTTCAGTGTCTGGATGCAGGAAAACACGTTTTTTGTGAAAAACCACCAGCACTTAACGCGAGTCAAGTTTCCGAAATGATTGCCGCAGCGCAGTCAAAAAGCAAACACTTGATGTTTAACTTCAACAACCGAGCTCGCCCGGAGTCCTACGCGATGATGAATATGATTGCCGATGGCACGATCGGGACCATCAATTCGGCGCAAGCGAAGTGGATTCGACGCACGGGCATTCCAGGTTTTGGTGGTTGGTTTACGACCCGCGAATTGTCGGGGGGTGGGCCTTTGATTGATCTTTTGCACATGATCGATTTGGCGATGTACTTTATGGGTTACCCGGAACCCGCCCACGTGCTTGGGCAAACGTTTGACGATTTTATTACAGATAAAAGTTTTAAGGGCCCATGGGGAATTCCAGATCAAGAGGATGGAACGACAGATGTCGAGTCGGCAGCCCACGGGTTTGTGACGTTTAAAACAGGGCAGGTTTTAAGCCTCCAAGTATCTTGGGCAGAGATGGTGAAACGCGAGGAAGTTTCGGTTGTGTTTCAAGGCACTGCTGGCGGAGGAAAAGTGGAACGACTGTTTGGCGAGGATGGGATTGACAGCACGGCTTTGGATACTTTGGAAGTATATTTCCAAAAAGACGGCGAGTCGGTGAACAAGAGCATTGGCGTGGATGAATGCGAAGACATGGGGCGTTCCCGTTCCGCTGAGAATTTTGTTTTGGCGTTGGAAGGAAAAGAAGCGCCGTTGAACACACCGGCTCAAGCGTTGACATTAATGAAAGTGATTGATGCTGTCTACCAATCAGCGACAACCAGTCAGCCGGTTTCGTTTTAGTCTATGGGGTTGATCAATGTCGTTGAATCGTAAATTACGAATGGGGATGGTCGGGGGTGGCCGAGGTGCGTTCATTGGAAGCGTGCATCGGATGGCGGCTACGATGGATGGGAAAATCGAGTTGGTCGCTGGCGCATTTTCTTCGGATGCTGAAAAAAGCCGTTTGTCAGGTCAAGACTTATTCTTGGAGCCTGGGCGCGTCTACGATTCGTATCGGCAGATGGCAGCAACAGAGGCTAAGCTACCGGACGACCAAAGCATCGACTTTGTATCGATTGTAACGCGAAACGATACTCATTTTGACGTCGCCAAATCGTTTTTGGAGGCGGGCATTCACGTAATTTGTGAAAAGCCGCTTGCGTTTACGGTCGATCAGGCCAAGGAGTTGTCTGCGATCGTTGAGTCGTCAGGATTGTTGTTTGGCTTGACGCACAATTACACCGGTTACCCGATGGTCAAAGAAGCCCGCGCGATGGTGGCTGAGGGTGCGCTGGGACGGGTGCTAAAAATTGTCGTTGAATATCCGCAGGGTTATGCGATCACGGCGATTGACGAGCAAGCCGACGGGGCCATTTCAAATTGGCGTATGGATCCTAGCGTATCGGGGGCTTCGAATTGTATTGGCGACATCGGCTCTCACGCTGACAATCTTGCTAGATACATCACGGGATTGGAGATTGACGAATTGGCAGCTGACCTGTCGACGTTTATTCCAGGTCGCCCGTTGGACGACGATGGCAACATGTTGGTTCGTTATCGGGGTGGAGCCAAAGGGATCTTGTATGCCTCACAAATTTCGACTGGCGATGAAAATAACTTGAACATTCGGGTGTATGGTACAAAAGCGTCGTTGGAATGGTACCAGGAACACCCTAACGAATTAGTCGTCAAGTTTGCAGAGCAGCCGCGGCAAATTCATCGTCGCGGCAACGTTTACAATGGTGAGGCCTGTAAAAAATTTACGCGCCTCCCGTTCGGACATCCTGAGGCTTTTATTGAGGCATTTGCGAACGTGTATTTGTCATTCGCCGAAGCTGTTTCGGACCGGATTTGTGGAAAAAGCGAGGGCAACTACGATTTTCCGACGGTTCGAGATGGGGTTATGGGCATGGCGTTTATTGATGCGGCCGTTCGTTCATCCAACGACAATTCGGCGTGGACCAAGCTGAATATCTGACGAATCATCACAGAATCCGACATTGGGTTGCGGTAAGGTACATCAATCACCACAATAGACACATTGCAATCGGTTCGTTGTTAGTGGTTGATATTGAACATGAACGACCTAGTGGGTTTTTTGGCGCAGGGCGGTTTGGGCGCGTATGAAATCGCGTTGATTGCGTTTGCGTTTATTTTCGTTGTTGTCGGCATTGTTTTGCTTGGCATTTTGTTCTCCTACTTTAATTGGTGGATCCAATCGTTCTTGACGGGTGCCAAGGTCAGGTTGTGGGATTTGATCGGAATGACGTTTCGAAAAGTTCGGCCCAGCGTGATCGTGCCAAGTAAAATTATGGCGATTCAAGCTGGATTGACCGACCCGGACTTGACGACGACGGCGTTAGAAGCTCATTACTTGGCTGGCGGTCGAGTACCCAATGTGGTTCAAGCGTTGGTTGCGGCGCACAAAGCGAAGACGATTACATTGAGTTTTCGCGAAGCTGCCGCGATTGATTTGGCTGGCCGAGATGTTTTGGAAGCGGTTCGTACTAGCGTCAATCCGAAGGTCATCGATTGCCCGGCAAAAGGTGGCGCCCGTCGCTCGTTGGATGCCGTTGCGAAAGATGGGATTCAATTGAAGGTTCGCGCACGCGTAACCGTGCGATCCAATTTGCAACAGTTGATCGGTGGTGCGACAGAGGAAACGATTATTGCACGCGTCGGAGAAGGCATTGTCAGTGCGATCGGTTCCGCCAATGATCATAAAGCGGTGCTAGAAAACCCCGACGTCATTTCCAAAGCGGTATTGGCAAGGCGTTTGGATTCACAAACCGCATTTGAGATCGTGTCGATCGATATCGCGGACATCGACGTGGGCGAAAATATTGGTGCCAGTTTGAGAGCGGACCAAGCCGAGGCCGATATGCGGGTCGCCAATGCAGCGGCAGAAGGCAAGCGTGCGATGGCGGTGGCCAAAGAGCAAGAGAACCAGGCCGAGATCGAACAGAGCCGCGCCAAGCTGGTGGAAGCCGAATCCGAGGTGCCCAAGGCCATGGCCGACAGTTTTCGAAGTGGCCGCTTGGGAATCTTAGACTATTATAAGTTGCGTAATGTCCAAGCCGATACGGAGATGAGAAACTCGATTGCATCGACTGGAACATCAAGCGACAAGAAAGAGCTAGCGCGTTAGTACGTAGCGACAAATTATGGCACGCGATATCGAAGAATTTCTCCGGCGAGCGGCGGAACGGCGCAAGCAACAGCAGCACCAACAGAATCAACCTGCGCCTTCGCAAAGAGTTCGGGAGATAGTGGAAACGGGTGAAGTCGAAGTGGTTCGCGAAGAGCCCGTCGAGATTATCAGGCCACGCAAACAAAAGCAGACGAAGGCTAGGCAACGAGCGGCCCAACAACGTGATCGCGACTTGCGTCATGAGTCCGTTGCCGAGCACGTCAAAAGTCATATTGACTCCTCAGATATTGCTGAGCATGCGGAGCATCTTGGCGACCGGATTCAATCGACAAACCAACGTGTCGCCTCGCGATTGCAAAAGAAGTTTGAGCACGACGTCAGCAAAATCGACGATTTGCCTTCGGTTCAAGACGATCATGTCGCCTCCGTTACCCAGGGAGCGGTTTCCCAGGCTGCCAAAGATTTAGTTGCCATGTTTCGTTCGCCGCAAAGCGTACGTCAAGCGATAATGATCTCGGAAATTCTCAAACGTCCAAACTTCGATTGAGTTTTGCCAACCCTTCGGTTCGTTCAGTTGCCGTCTGCCTGTTGGATTGACGGCAGCGTGTCTTTGGATAGGGTCTCATTCAAGCATGACGAGCCATCAATTAAGAAAGCGTAGATAATGAAACCTGTGAGTCCTGGCAATACGCGTATCGGCTGGATCGGTACGGGCGTAATGGGGCACAGCATGTGCGGCCATTTGTTGTCCGCCGGCTATTGGGTCCAGGTGTATTCGCGAACCCGTTCAAAATGCGAGGCACTTTGTGGCCGCGGCGCCCATTGGTTGGCCAGTCCACAAGAAGTTGCTGCCAATTCTGACGTGACGTTTTCGATCGTTGGTTTTCCTCAAGACGTTCGTGAAGTTCACCTGGGAGAGCAGGGGACTTTGGCCGGTGCACGGCCGGGGTCGATCATCGTGGATATGACCACGAGTCAGCCCAGTTTGGCGGAAGAGATTTATGAGATAGCGAAGTCAAAGAATGTCGCAAGTATCGACGCTCCGGTTTCTGGAGGCGACGTCGGTGCTGCCGACGGTACGCTTTCGATTATGATCGGTGGCGATTCCGAAGCCGTTTCGGCATTGACTCCATTGTGGGAGGCGATGGGCAAGACCGTTGTGCATCAAGGGTCAGCTGGTAGCGGTCAGCATACGAAGATGGCCAACCAAATCTTAATCGCGACCAATATGATTGGTGTGTGCGAAGCATTACTTTACGCGCACCGTTCGGGATTGGAATTGGAAACCGTCATGCGTTCGGTCAGCAGCGGAGCGGCGGGCAGTTGGTCTTTGTCAAATCTGGGCCCCCGAATTATCGGCAATGATTTCGAGCCTGGTTTTTTTGTCGAGCATTTCATTAAAGACCTCGGAATCGCAATTCAAGAGGCGAATCGATTAGGATTGTCGCTACCAGGCCTCGCGTTGTCGCAGCAAATGTATGTCGCACTTGCAGCTCAAGGCGGCAAACGCAAAGGTACCCAAGCGTTGCATTTGGCACTGAGCGCTTTGTCCGGTATCGATTGGGCTGGACGATAAGAGGGCATGCCATAGGATGACGGTGTAACCGGCCTTCGTCTGCGTTAATAATTCTGGTTCACTGCGGAAAAGAATGAATGGGCCAAGTCGACAAAATCTCGTTTGACCCCGCGATAATTCGCGCGGACTTCCCGATTCTCAATCAGAGAATTTACAACGATAAACCGCTTGTTTATCTGGACAATGGCGCGTCGACTCAACGGCCCCGATCGGTGATCCAGGCAATGGTCCAATGTTACGAGCTCGACTACGCCAACGTTCATCGTGGAATTCATTACTTGAGTGAAAGGGCTTCCGAACAGTACGAACAATCGCGAAAGCGCACCGCCAAATTTATCGGCGCCAACAGTGACAATGAAGTCATTTTCACCAGTGGCACGACCCACGCGATTAACCTGGTCGCTCACGCTTGGGGTGACGAAAACATTGCGCCGGGCGATGAAATCTTGCTCACCATTATGGAGCATCATTCGAATATTGTTCCTTGGCAGATGTTGGCTGAACGTCGTGGCGCCAAGGTAGGATGGGTGAAGGTCACCGATGATGGCCAGCTGGATTTGGTCGACCTTCAAAATAAGCTAACAGAGAAAACGAAAATTGTGGCGTTTAGTGCCGTATCGAATGTGTTGGGGACCATCAATGATGTCGGGCGAATTACTCAGATGGCTCATCAAGCCGGTGCTGTCGTGATGGTTGATGCGGCGCAACATGTTCCTCACGACGCGACAGATGTAACGGCCTGGGACGTGGATTTTTTGACATTTAGCGCGCACAAGATGTTGGGGCCTTCCGGGATTGGCGTACTCTATGGCAAATCTCACCTGTTGGAAAGCATGCCCGCGTTCATGGGTGGTGGCAGCATGATTTCGTCGGTAACGACCGATGGATATACTCTCGGCGAACTACCTGCCAAATTCGAAGCCGGCACTCCGCCGATCGCGCAGGCGGTTGGATTGGGAGCCGCATTGGACTACATGAAGCAGTTTGAGATGCGCGAGGTGTTGTTGCACGAGCAAGCGTTGGCTGCCAAAACGATCAATGCTTTGAGGGCGATCGAGGGAGTTCGGATTCTAGGACCCAACGACGGCAGGGCAGGAATTGTTAGTTTTGTTGTCGATGGGCTTTCTACCCAGGACATATCTATTTTTCTGGACCGCAAAGGGGTGGCGATTCGAGCTGGTCACCATTGTGCGATGCCGTTGCATGATTATTTGAAGATTCGCAATAGCTGTCGTGCTTCTTTTTATCTTTACAATACCCTCGATGAAGTCGATTTCTTTTGTCAATCATTGAAGGCGGTCATTCAAAAGCTGCGTTAATACGCTACGTGGGCAAGTCATTATGCTGCAATCGCTGCGGTGGAATGGTATCGGCAACGGCTTTATATACAATATCGATTGTGAAAGTCCGTCAAAATGAGAGAGCTGATGCAGAGTTTCATTTCCAAGTCGCACATTTTATTATTGGTTGTCTTTGCGTGGGTGTTGGTGCCGGCGTTGGCTTACGGTTATCAAAATTCGTCGGACGAGTTTTCAAAATTTCAAATTCGCTTTTTTGAAAATAAGGTGCGCCCAATTTTGGAATCGCGTTGCTTGGATTGTCATGGAAACGACCCCGCTGAATTGGGAGGAGGGCTGGCGTTGATTTCACGCGCTTCGATCTTAAAAGGAGGGGAGTCGGGGGCCGCGGTTGACTTAAAGCGATTGAATGAAAGCATTTTACTGGATGCGATCCATTATGGCGCCTACGAAATGCCTCCAGACGGGAAATTGCCGAATGACGAGATCGGGATTTTGACCAAATGGATCGAAATGAAAATGCCTTGGCCGGCAGCAACCGCCAATCGTTTGTTAGAGCTCGAAGACTCTCATGCTGTTCCGCGGGTCAGTAAGGAAACGAAGGCATTTTGGTCATTCCAAAAAGTGCAACGCCCCGATCTCCCGGAGGTCATCAATCGCGATTGGGTCACTAACGACATTGACCGGTTCGTTTTGGCTAGGTTGGAAGCCAGCGGATTGAAACCGGCGAAGCCAGCTTCTAAGCAAGCGCTTGTTCGGCGCCTTTTTTACGATTTGATTGGCTTGCCGCCGACACCGGTGGAAGTGGCGGAATTTGTCAACGATTCTGGGGCGGGTGCCTATGAAACGCTCGTCGATCGCCTGCTTGCATCACCACGGTATGGTGAAAAATGGGGGCGCCACTGGTTGGATGTTGTTCGATACGCCGAATCCAATAGCTTCGAGCGAGACGGCACAAAGCCATTTGTGTGGCGTTACCGAGACTATGTGATTGGGGCATTCAATGACGACAAACCATACGACCAATTCTTGATCGAACAATTGGCGGGTGACGAGATGGAGAACCCCACCAATGAGTCCATCATCGCAACCGGATACTATCGGCTGGGCCAATGGGATGACGAACCGGCGGACCCTCGCCAAGCGTTGTTTGATGACCTGGACGATATTTTGGCGACGACCAGCCAAGCGATGATGGGACTGACCCTTGATTGCGCTCGTTGTCACGACCACAAGATCGATCCGATTCCGACCAAAGACTATTATCGGATGTTGGCGTTTTTCCGAAATGTTCGGCGTTATGGAGTTCGTTCGCGGGATTCGGTGCGCCAGGCTTCAACCCAACTGTTGAAAAAAGAGGAGTCTCCGCCTCAAGACGTGCTGGACGCGTTCTATGCCAAGGTCTCGAAATGTGAAGTAGAAATGGAAGAAGTCTTGCGAGTGGTCAAAGCGGATCTGGCGCCGGTCGAACTTGAAGATTTCAAACATGTTGAAAACCATGAACGTCTGATTCGGATTCGGTTGGATAAGAAACTGATTTCGAAGGAACGGTTCGATCAGTACATTCGCGCCCGCAACCGTTTGCGCCATTTGATTCAGGATCCTCCGGACTTCATTCGCGTTTTGTGTGTCAAAGAGGCTGGCGATCAAGCGCCACCGACGCGGATTTTAGTTCGTGGCAATCCTCATGTGCCGGGAGAACTCGTCCAACCCGGGTTCGTTTCGGTTTTATCGCCTCCCGATCCTTCTATTGAATCTCGTGGACACTCCAGCGGTCGTCGAATGGCGCTGGCCAAGTGGATCGCGAGCGAAGATCACCCGTTGACCGCACGCGTGATGGTGAATCGGATTTGGCAGCATCATTTTGGTCGTGGCATCGTTCGTAGCAGTAACGATTTTGGGTTTCAAGGTGCCAAGCCGACCCATCCGAATTTGTTGGATTATCTGGCAACAGAGTTTGTCCAATCGGGTTGGAGTATTAAGAGCCTGCACCGCAAAATTTTGTTATCAAGTAGCTATCGAATGAGCAACGAGTTTAACGCTTTGGCTTATGCAAAAGATCCATTGAATGAACTATTTTGGCGATTTGATATGCGACGGCTGACGGCCGAAGAGTTAAGAGACTCTGTCTTGTCGGTTAGCGATCGCTTGAATACCGCCGAAATGTACGGGCCTTCGGTGTTTCCTAAATTGTCCAAGGAAGTATTGGCGGGGCAGTCGATGCCTGGCAACGGTTGGGGGAGAAGCAACGATCCGGCAACGCGGCGACGTAGTATTTACATACATGTAAAACGCTCGCTACGCGTGCCTTTGCTGGAGGCTTTTGACGTGGCCGATACCGATACCACGTGCCCGGTCCGATTCAATACGACCCAGCCAACGCAGGCATTAGCGTTGTTGAATAGTGAGTTTATTCACTTGGAGGCCGCGGAGTTTGCCAAACAGATTCGACAGAAACACGAGAAAACTGAAGATCAGGTCGCCGAAATTTTGCGGCGGGTGTTACAAAGACAACCGAATCAATCGGAAGTTGGATCGGGGGTCGAGTTGGTCAATCAATGGATTGATCGAGACAAAATAAATGAGCAGCAGGCCCTCGCGTTTTTCTGCTTAACTGCATTTAATTTGAACGAGTTTATATTCGTGGAGTGAACTTTGAGCGGAATGAAAAATTTTTGCAAGCGAACTCGCCGAGAGTTTATTTGGCAAGCCGGTGGCGGATTTGCTGGACTGGCAATGGCCGGAATGTTGGACCCAGAATTTTATGGTGGAAAAACAGCTTGTGCGGATGATCAAACTGCATGGGTAAATCCGTTGTCACCGAAACAGCCGCATTTTGAAGCCAAGGCAAAAGCGGTGATTTTTCTGTTCATGTATGGCGGGCCAAGCCACATCGATACGTTTGACTACAAACCTGATATGTATGGGATGGACAATAAAACGATTGAAGTCAAAACGCATGGTCGAGGCGGTCACAAGAACAAGGGCCGGATCGTTGAGCCGCGTTGGCAATTCAAACCGTATGGCGAATGTGGCAAGTATGTCTCGGATCTATTCCCGAACGTCGGCCAGCATGTCGACGATATTGCGTTTGTCCATTCGATGACAGCGGATAGTCCGATTCATGGATCCGCGATGCTGCAAATGAATTCCGGGCGGATTCAAAGTGGCAGTCCGTGTTTGGGATCTTGGGTCAATTACGGTTTGGGAACTGAGAATGAAAACTTGCCGGGGTTTGTAGTGATGTTGGACGACAAAGGCGGGCCGATCAGCGGAGCTAAGAATTGGAGTAGCGGTTTTATGCCGGCGACGTTTCAGGGGACGGTCGTTCGCAGTCAAGGCACACCGATTTTGAATCTGAATCGACCGGGGACTATGTCGGATGCTGCGCAACGAAGAATGTTGGATCAGATCCGCCAGTACAATGAGGGTCATGAGCGGGCCCATCAAGGCAATCCTGACTTGTTGGCAAGGATTGCAAGTTACGAGTTGGCCTACAAAATGCAAAGCTCGGCTCCAGAAGCCGTGGATTTAAATCGTGAATCGAAAGAGACGTTAGCGTTGTATGGCATCAACAATAGGAAAACTGAGTACTTTGGTCGACAATTGTTGATGGCCCGAAGATTGGTGGAACGAGGGGTGCGATTCGTACAAGTGTATTCCGGTGGGGCTCACAACGACGACAATTGGGATGCTCACGGCGACTTGAAAATGAACCACGAGTTACACGCTGGTGAAACGGATGTACCAATTGCAGGGTTGATCAAAGACCTGAAGCAGCGTGGCATGTTTGATGAGACATTGATAGTATGGGGTGGGGAATTTGGGCGCCAACCAACCGCTGAGTATGCGAAAGGAACTGGTCGAGACCACAACGCTTATGGATTTACGATGTGGCTTGCCGGCGGGGGCATCAAAGGCGGCGTCAGTTTTGGTAAAACGGATGAGTTAGGAGCCGCAGCGGTCGAAAATCGAGTGCATGTCAAACGGATTCACGCTACGATTCTGCATCAATTGGGCATTGACCCGAATCGGTTGACCTACTTCTTTGGGGGGCTGGACCATAAGCTGGTCGGGGTCGAGGGGGCTAAGCCAATCCCAGAATTGATGGGCTAATGCCAGTCGCACTCACGTTAGCGACCGTGAGTTCTTTTTTTCACGCGAAAGCCGACGATCAAAGACACAAACATTGAAATGTGTTTTTGCTAGAAACAAGAACAAGCAAGCAGAGGTCTTTCTGTCGAGCCTGAAAGACCTCTACGAATTGATTCGATCGCTTCGATATTCGCATCAGTTGTTGCCAAAGATATCCTCGTCAGAGGTTCCGCCGCCTTCAGCAGAAGGCAAGAATGAACCGGACTCTCCAGAGCGACTAACTTCATCCTTTACCGGCTTTGGCTCTTTCCCTTTTTCAGGTCGAAACTCAGCGTCGGCGTCACCTCCGCAGCCTACAAAGCCGAGAATCAACAAAAGCGAACAGCAAGACATTAAAAATCTGAACATATCATTAGCCTAGGTCGGACTAGGAGTTGGGGTAAAACAAAACTTTTTGGTTGCCGGGCAGACAACCAAAAAGTTTAAACAGACAAATAGAAAATCAGAATTACAAATCCTGATTGACTTCACCACCATCTCGCGTGGCCAAGGCTTCCAAAACGGTTGGCTGGAAATCGTTCCACGTATCGGTGGGAGCGTCGGTCGCATAACTCAAGAAGTGCGTGCTTCCGTCAACATAGACCCACTGACCGCCACCAGGGTGATGGCTCCAGAAGTGATATCGATGAATATTGGTTGGGTCAATAAATTCACCCGGGCGAAAATAGTCGTGATTCAATGGATTGACTTGACCGCCGAGGAATTCGTGGACGCCCAAGATCACATCTGTGGCACCAAAGGCGAGTCCGGCCGGACTTCCTCCAGCACCTGCCCATTGCCAACCCCATTCAACGTTGGCCGCAGGTGGTCGTTCACCAATCAGGATCGTGTTACTTGTTCCATCTTGAACATCACGAATTTTTACGCTTGAGTTCAGATAGATCATGCCGTCTTGTCCGCCGATCTCTTTGAACGAGTTTCGGCCCGAGCATGCCAAATAGGAAGTGATGGCAACTTTGTTGGTCGCGTCGCTCGGATCAATCCAAAACTCTTTTCCACGAATGTCCGACGGGCAAATGAATACATCACATCTCTGCTTCATTACCGATTCGCCCTGGCACTCGTGTCCTGGTGGGTATACTGCATCCCACCACGGCCAAGTGTCCACATCGATGATGTTGAAAAAACCTTCATATTCGATGTACGGCGTTAGACGATACATCCAACTCCAAAAACGACCAGCAACGGGAGCACCGTTTGAATGATATCCACCAGGAGGAGTTTCTTTCATCAAGTTTCCGTGACGCCACTCTTCAATACAGTGACCTGGAGGGAACCGATTGATGGTGTCGTGGTAGTTAATAAGCGCCAGGCCTTGTTGCCGCATTTTGTTCGCACATGCTGTACGGCGAGCTGCCTCTCTCACCTCTTGAACTGCTGGTAGAAGCATGCCAATTAGAATGCCAATGATGGCGATCACTACAAGCAGCTCAACAAGTGTGAATCCTGTGTTACGTTTTTTCATTTCATTACCTCACCCAAGAATTAATGAACAACCTTAGTAGCATAACCCTTGAACTGCTCAGTATCTAGCCAAAGAGGGTTAAAATGCATGTCGAGCGTTGCTTCAGCAATCTCCTCAAATACGTCGAACTGGTAGATTGCCAAGATATGGAAGGGTCACCGCAATCCGAATAGTTTTCCAAGTATATGCGACCGAGGCATCCACGGTGGCAACCAATCCAATTAACCCGTTTTACCAAATGTCCGATTGTTGCACTTCAATGACGAATGTTGGGTGATTGAAAAAGCGAAGGGCTACCAAAGTGCGAATTTTTGGTGGTTTGTATTCGCTTTGGAAATTAATGGCCGATGGCAAGAACCAACTAAAAATGCGGCATGCGTTGAGCATGCCGCGCATCAAGTTTGGATACTGAAAGAGCCCGTTTTTGTTCAAATCACTAAAGTTCTTCGGTGATTTCACTTCCGGCACGAGTCGACAGGGCTTCCAAGACGGTCGGTTGGAAATCGTTCCAGGTGTCGGTTGGCCCGTCGGCACCATAGCCAATAAAGTGTGTACTGCCGTCGACGAAAACCCATTGCCCGCCACCAGCGTGATGACTCCAAAAGTGATACCGATGCACATTATCGGGATCAAAGATTTCACCTGGGCGAAAGTAATCGTGGTTGAGTGGGTTGATCGGTGCACCTACGAATTCGTGCACCCCGAGAATCACATCGGTAACGCCAAAACCAATGTTTGCACTCGGGCTTCCACCGAACCCAGCCCATTGCCATCCCCACTCAACGTCAGCCGATGGAGGACGTTCGCCAATCAGAATTGTGTTGCTTGTACCGTCGTGGACATCCCGAATTTTTGTGCTGGAATTGACGTAGATCATGCCATCTTGGCCGCCAATTTCTTTGAAACCATTTCGTCCAGAGCAGGCCAAGTAAGATGTGATCGCGACTTTGTTCAACGGATTGCCAGGATCAATCCAAAACTCTTTGCCGCGAAAATCGGATGGGCAGATGAACAAATCACATTTTTGTTTTAGCAGCGTCTCTCCGGCGCACTCATGGCCTGGGGGAAACACCGCCGTCCACCACGGCCATACTTGCACATCCACAAGATTAAAAAAACCTTCGTATTCGATATAGGGCGTAATTCGATACATCCAACTCCAGTATTCTCCCATTACCGGATCGCCGTTTGGCAAATAGCCTCCAGGCGGAACTTCTTTCATCAAATTAGCGTTTTGTACTTCGCGAATACAATGTCCTGGTGGAAACTTATTGATTGTGTCGTGATAGTTGATCAGGGCCAGTCCTTGCTGGCGCATCTTGTTGGCGCAGGACGTTCGCCGCGCCGCTTCGCGGACTTCTTGAACTGCAGGCAGCAACATACCAATCAAAATGCCAATAATGGCAATCACTACTAAAAGCTCAACTAGCGTAAATCCTGAAACTCGACTCTTCATTTTTCATTACCTCACCCATGAAATAATTCAAATAACCTTAACAGGATAACGGTTTCAGCGCGAGGTTTCCAGAAAAAGCGGCCACGATGGAACCAGCCAGAGGCAAGTTAATGCAAGCTAAGCCCGTTAATTGGGCCAATTTGCCTATTTTTCCAGCCTTTTTTTGCCGGCAAATAGGTAATAGGGCGTTCGGATGAATGGTACGTATGGCAATCGGTTGGAAGATTCGGACAAGTGCTGTTGGTCAAAATGATGTTGCAAAAACGGCAAGTGGTCGGCTGTCGGGAAGACGTTGTCGGTAGCAAACCAAGGAGGCCATATGGTGCGAGTGAACCAGCTGTGTCTGGTCAATTCTTTGGCGGGGAATTTGCGGGAAACGTAAAAATCGACAACGCCGATCGTTCCGCCTGTTCTTAAAATTCGTTTGGCATGTTCGATCGCCGCAAACCAATTGGGAATCATGGTCAAGGAATAAGAAAACGTAACGACGTCGGCATAACCTTCATCTGGAACAAACGTGGTCGCGTCGGCTTCTCTTGTAACGACGTTGTCCCAACCTCGTTGTTCGAATCGGTCGGCGGCGACTTGAAGCAGCGACTTGGACAAATCGACGACATAAACCTTAGCTGGTTTAGAAATGTCATCTCCGAAATTCTCGATGTTGGCTCCAGTGCCGCCACCCATGTCGACCCAGATGCATCCCTCATCTTTTGGCAAATTCTGCCAAAGTTGTTCCCGACCTTTGAGCAAGCGGCGACGGAAGTCATCGTAGCCTTGAGCTTGTTCGCCGTAAAAACTCTCCATTCTTTCGGCGTGGCTACTACCACGTACCGGTTTAAAAAGCATGTGGTAGAGGATTTTCATATCGGCGGCAAAACCCATTTTTGGTCTCTCTCTGTCGTTCTGGGTTTCGTCGACTAAGCGCACAGATCGGCGATGTAAAAGCTTCCGTATGTATGGACGCGATCTTTTTGGTGTAGTTGGTCCGCCAATTCCGTGTTGTATTTGAGCAGGGGTGTAATTGGGGTGAGTTGCCCGTTGTGTTGGATTTGAACTTGATCGATAAAATCAGTTTGCAATCCACCGCTGCGCCATATGATGCGTGCATGAGGCGCGGCCCGGTTGACAATCGCTTGCCATTCAGACTCCAGCAATGGGAAAAACCGGTCGCTTAACCAATCCATGTGGTCCAACAAAATGAAACGAGAGATGGGCTGATCGGTCGTTTCCAAAAAGCCTTGGACCGAATTGGTGTGCGTCGTGACTCGATCAACCAATCCATTTTTGAGTGCGTGAAAACCGTCTTCTGTCAAATATTCAGGGCAACAGTCGCGCGAGTATTTGCCATTCATATAAAGTTGCCAGAAGTAGTTTTCTTTCATCGGGATATCGACAAACACACTTTGCAAACAATCCTGCATGAATTGCAGCAGTCCACCTTGATATTGGGTGTCGATTTGTTTTCGCTGGGCTTTCGGGACACCCAACATGCTCATCGTGGTATCACGGTTCAACGCGAACTTTACCAGTCCTGACCAAAATTTTTCTTTTAAATGACGCTCGTATATTTCTTTCTGTTCTTCCAAAGAGCCAGCTTCGATCAGCTGATCCAAATACGGTCGGACTTTGATAACTTTGTCGGTGTAAAATTTCAGTGTTTTTGCGACGGTGCCGGAAGTTCCACGAAAATAAAACGTCTTCCGCTTGTTATCGAACCATTTGATTTTTTTGTCCCAAAACGACCGCGACCATTCCGGTAAGTCGTCTCGTAATTTTTGTTGGTACACCCGTTTGGCGTCGGGAAGGTGACCATCGCCAAACATTTTGAAGAAGTCATCGAATTCAAGGTGGCGAATCCCAGATTTTTTCAAATCCAACAATGCATTTTGTCGTGGATTCATGTCGACCGCGTGAACATGCTTGGGGCCGGTAATCGTGTAGTCCAACGCGTTGCAACCTGCTGAAGTAATCACCATTACACGATCTTCGGGGCCAAAATCTAAGGCGACGCGATCCAATCGAGGATCTTCCCAACAAGTGTTGTATACGAGGTTGTTACCGTGGACGGCCGTAAAGACCCGTTGCCCTATCCAATCAAAAATTGACATCAATTCATCGCCTTCAAAACGCAAAATTCAAGATCACGAATTGTAACAGTGATCGGATATTGGCAATAGAAGCGAAATTTCGATCCGGAACAATCGCCGGCAGTTTAGGCGCAATCGAGTCATTTAACTTGACAGTTTCGCATGCGATAAACGGCCCAGATTTTTCCATCGGGGCCTTTAAACTCTTTTAAATAGAATTCTCCTTCGACCGTTATCGGATAAACGGTGAAATCGCTCTTTTTACCGGAGGCGAGTGTGACCAGAACACAGTCGAAGAGAGCGGCTCCTGGGCCAAAGCAACATTCTTTGTCGTCCCGCACAAAGATAAACTTGCTGAGACCTTTTTGGCGGATGCTGGGCCGGATATAGCCCTTGAGTTGAAGTCGTTTGCCGACCAAATCATTGATCGAATCGGTGAGCATCGACCGTTTGAAGCGGTCACCTTTTTTCATTTCAAATTTGATATCGTCGAACGTAATCGCGTTGCCCTTATTACGCGATTTAGAAAACGTTGGAACCGCTGGACGCTCTTCTTTTTCAACGGATTTGGCCAGAGATTTTAGGCGGCGTTCTCGCTCTTGCTGTTGTTTGTCGTCAGGTTCGGCAGAAGTTTTCTCGGCGTCAGGAAGTTTGTCGTCGCGATTCTTCGTTTGATCGTTTCTGGTCGACGGTTGTTTGTCAGTTGTTCGTTTTTCTTGCAAGTCGGGGCCGCAAAGAAACAAAATCCCAACCAAGCACGGCGCCATCAAACGCCCTGTAATTGGTTGTCGCGATTTTGATCTATTTGACATAATCGGCGTCGATCTCGTAGATCACATAGGGAAGATCTTTTTCTTGGACAGACTTGGGGCGATGTCGATGAATTTTAAAATCACCGCCAATTCGCCGTAAGCGATAACCATAATTTACGTAATCATCTTCGTTGGTAATGGATACCGCGACAACATCAGTAATCTCGGGATTGCCGCCAAAACAGCACGATCCAAAATCTCCGACTAAAATAAACTTTTTCAGTTGGTTCTTCTTCATTCCCGGACGAACGTACCCCTTCAAGAAAACTTTTTCACCGTCGTAGTCATCTGACTTTTTAGAGAACATTGTGCGGGAGTTTTTCTTGGGCTTCAAATCATAAAACGAAATTCTCTGGTAGCCATCAGGCACTTCGGTAGCGTATACGTATGCGTGCATTGAAACGGAAGACACTAACACGATGCCACTCACGATCATTGCCATTTTGGTGGCAATCCTACCGCTCAATTGATCTGGGAAACGGCGGAAGTAATACATCGCCAGCAAACCGTAGCCAATACTCAGCAACGGCAAAAATACAAAAATTGGAAACGAAAAAGAAAGCAGGCCAAGGATTGCAAACACAACACAAACGACCGCTGACTTGGAAACGGTTCGGTATTGTATTGTGTCGATTTCATTTTTGATCGCCTGGGCGTCTTCCTTCGTCGAGAAATTGGCGTCATTCATGGCATCTATCGGTGTTATTACCAGCTTGAATTATACTTCAGGATTGGTTCAGTAAATAAGTCGATCGAACCAGCCGCTGATAATGGACCACAACAACAAAAAAATGGCCACCGAAGCGGTAAACGGTATGATTATCAACTGCCATAACGGTGCTGATGGCAAGTTGGCTTGTGCGACCGGGGTCAATTCAGGCGCGGTGGTGGCGACCAGATTGGACGGCGATCGGCCAGAAACCGACCCATTTTCTGTTACGGATGGACTCGGATTCAGGTTCGCTTCCAAATTTAATGGAATTCGTTGGGCAACATAAGATTCTTTGGGAATGCTCAATTCTTGGTCTCCGCCACCAGAAGTTTCGCTGTTATCGTCCTGGCTATCGGAGGCGGCTTCATCGGAATCGTCCTGGCTATCGGAATCGTTTTCATCGGTGAAATCAAGGAAAAAGTCAGCCCGCTTGATCGAGTCGGCGTCAATTTTCTTAAGTTCTTCGATGTATGCCTTGGCTTCTGGTTTTGGGCAAGATCTCAAATAAGAAGCAATCGGTACCCGCAACCAACTGGTGTCTTCGTTGGAGTCTTTAAACATTTGGACAAGGCGATCCATCACCGACCAATCTTCCCAGCGAGCCAAGTCGGGAATGATCATGTCGGCAATTTTAGGTCGATCTAACAGCGTACGAACGGCTTTGACAATGTGTTTGCGGTCGATAACTTCTACTTCGGTGCCGTGAAATCGCAGAGCTGAAACGGCCGCCAACGTATCAACGTATTCGACTTGTTCTTCTTTCAAAAAAGTATCGACGATCAAATTCAAGCCGGCTTCGCCTTTGAGTGTCAAATAACAAGCGACCAACGCGTCCAGCCCAGCCTGCTTTTTTCGATCGCCAGAACGAATGTATTCCTCAAGTAAATCGACATCGTCCGGGCCGCCGCAAACTCCCAACATCGTGAAGTATAAACGGCGACGGTTGGTCGATGTTTCTGGATTTTTAATCCATGCAACCAATTGATCATGGTCCATTTTATCTTTGAGTGCCACGACATCTTCGTACGGCGCGGCAGCGAACTCATCATAGGCATCAAACGCCAAAACCGATTCTTCATCTTCAAAGTACTTTTGAAAAAAAGAAAGTCGATTCGGTCCAGATTCAGGCAGCGACTGGATCGTTCGCAAATAGTCCACGACACGATTGCTGGCTTTCATAGGCGTGGACCAGGACACATCTGGCGGGTCGACACCCATTACCAAGAAATTGTCACCCACCGGATAACGACCAACCAACAAAGATTGGAATTTGGCGCCGACGGGAACAATGGCATCCCCCTTGATAACATCGGTGATTTCAAATTGTGATTTTGGGATTTCTAGTTCAGGGTCGTCGACCGGTTCCGCAATCTTAACAAGCTTCGCAATCACAACGATGTCGTTGGATTTGATCTGTTCTGCAAAGGTTAAGTTGATAGCGGAGCAAAACGGGCATGCGATCATGTATGTGGTCAACCCGATCGCAGCAACGAATACAGCGAATATGGCTACCATTCGTTGGGTGGATCCAAAGTACACAATCCTCTCCATTGATATTAAAAATGCGTAAATCTCACCACAGGTGATATCCAGTAATTATACCAGAACTACTTGCCCAGTGATTTGGCTACGTCGGTTCGATAGGCAGAAATGGACGGGTAAATTCCTACCAAAATTGCCAGTAAAATCAGGCCTGGAATCAGCAATAACTCTGGCGATAAGTTTACCGCCAACAGGGGTTCTGGCAAGAAGGACATTCCCGTCAAATCGTTGAGGACCGCTTCGGTCCAACCGAAAATCGGAACAGAAGGTGCAAAGTCAAAGAATCCGATACCAACGCCAGTCTTGGCCTCCACGAATGGGCTTATCCAAACGTTTAACAAATGCCCAGCGATCCATCCCAATATTCCACCCGAACTTGCTAGCAACACCGATTCGACCAACATGATTGACATGACGTTCGACCGACTGGCGCCCAGAGCACGCATCACAGCAATTTCGTGCTTGCGCTGACTCATCGAGTTGTAGATGCCAACCAAAATACTGATTGCCGAGACGACACAGATCATGGTGGTCAGAGCCAATAACAGCCATTGAATCGGGCCGATAAAAGTCTGAAAGAATTTTGTGACCTCGATTACAGGGTTAATTGCTTGAGCAGCCTTTTGCGACTGGATTGGTCGAAAGTTTGACCAATTTAGGGTCGTTTCTAAATTCCCTTCATTGATTTGTTCGGGTAGAAATAGGGCATACAATCCGAATTCATCGTTCGCGGTGCGCACCAGTATCGAGGTGACTTCTCGTTGTTCAATTGGCAGTGGGCGGGTTTTGTCGATTTGGGGTTCTTCTTTAAATTCCGGATCTTCGATGGCGTCACTTGACAGGTCGGTAGTGTCAGCCAATTCTTCCTCGGCAAACGGATCGGCCGATTCGATTTCGTCGACCTCTTCTGGATCGGCTTCGACGGGTTTGGCGTGGTCTTCCATCAGATAGAAGCCTTCCATGTTCAAAAACACCGCTCGATCGTGCGGAGTGCGTGTGCCTTCTAGAATGCCGACAACCGTAAATCCCTGTTTATGAATTTTTGCACCGGATTGATTGGGGTCTCCATGCGTCGGTTGAATCACGTCACCAACTTTAAGTCCCGATTTGTTGGCGACCATTGCGCCGATCACACATTCAAAATAGCCATTTTCGTTGGAGCACGAGACAAAGGGTTTACCGGCCGCGAACTTGAATTTTTCTTCGGTATCGACGTCCAACACTAACTTGTTAAAGAAATCGGGCGTGGTTCCCACACAGCGGAAA
The DNA here is from genome assembly GCA_965263475.1 of Mariniblastus sp. GTDB lineage: Bacteria > Planctomycetota > Planctomycetia > Pirellulales > Pirellulaceae > Mariniblastus. Next base: position 1,853,726 of record OZ253677.1, on the reverse strand, counting down.
AACGACTCGCTTCCTTCAATTTCATAGGAGTCGCCAAGGCAAAGCGGGATGGCGACATCGGTATACGGTTTGTACATTCCGTCGCGATCGGATTGCGAACGAAATTCGTAGTTGACGGCCAGCGCGTTTTCGAGTGTTGCTCCGGCCATACCAGCGGCGACCGAAGTCGGTCCAGTCGCCATGGACTGGCACAGATTCAACGTCTCCAATTCGTTTTGTAGTGACTGGTAAGCGAACGAGTGTTGCAACTCTTCCCGGCGCCGTTCCTCATCGCAGAAAGCTAGGTAAAATTCATACGGGACATTTTCGACCGGTTGGCTCAAGTAATAAACGGTATTCATGGTCAATTGCAAACTGCCGCCACGCGCACCAACAAGAATGTTGTATCCAAAACTGGAGTTGCTGCGAAACGATTCGGAAATCAAGCCGTGAATGGACAGCACGGAAACGACCAGCATCACGCCCAAGGCCATCGACATGATTGTCAACATGGAGCCAAAACCGCGATGGGCGATGCTTTTCCAAGCAATTTTAAAAATATTCAACTGGCCGCCCTCGCTTGTGCTACGACGTGATTGATTTCTGCCAATTGTTCCACGCGATTGAACTGGTCGGCGACTTCCATGCTGTGGGTGACCATGACCAGCGAGATGTTTTCATCTTGGCAGGTATTACGAATCAACGACACAATTTGACTCTGGTTGCTTGGGTCGACATTGGCTGTGGGTTCGTCAGCCAGCAGCAGGGACGGAGAATTGGCCAAAGCCCGCGCTACCGCAACTCGCTGTTGTTCTCCAACGGACATTGCCGACGGTTTATTATTCGCACGGTGCGCAAGTCCCACACGTTCGAGCAAGCTTTTGGCACGTGCCAAAGAGTACTTTTTTCGAGCAAACGTCATGCCCAACAGAACGTTCTCCAGCGCTGAAAATCCGGGGAGCAGATTAAACGTTTGGAATACGTATCCCAATTTATCTGCCCGAATTCGGTCCCGCCCGGCTTCGGGGTACTTTGTGATTTCGACACCGTCCAGTTCAACCTTGCCGCTGTCCGGTTTGGTGATGCCAGCAATGATATGCAACAGCGTCGTTTTTCCGCAGCCACTCGGTCCGATGAGCGCCAATTGCTCGCCGGAACCCACTTCAAATTTTGGAACGTCCAGAATAGGGACCCGTTCTTTATTGGGCTGTATGTAGCTTTTCCGAATGTTTTCGATCTTGAGCATTAATTAATCACACTTCGTGGATGAGCCCCACACTTTATACGAAATTCGTCCAATTAAATAGCGTCACCACGAGTTGTATCGGCACTTCACTTATTGCTACGCGAAGGTGTCGATTAAGTTCGCGACCCCAGATTGGCTGGCAAGCAAAAAAAATTCGACTTTTCAGATTTTACGCGCGCCACAGTCCGACAAGTCGGTCCTTGATTGGCATCTGGGGATTTGCTGTCCCCACTTTTGACGTCGAAAGCAGCATCTGGATGTGATGAACTAGGTCTTTGTTTAGGAGAGTTTTGATGTTCTACAAGTGCATGCGCATTTTGTCAGAATCGGCCCTCATCTTCAGCACGGTGCTGGCGATCCCGACGATCGTTGGCGCGCAACTGACGGTGTATACCGATGCCAATACATTTGCGTCAGATCTCGCAGCGATGGGGTTGAAAGCTGACGTACTCGACTTCGAATCGGTGCCCGCAGGCTCGACGTTCCCAGATCCATCAACGATTGGCGATGTGACGTATCAGTCGTACGGCACCGATCTAATTGTCACCGATCGATTCGCGGCGACTTCGGGTTCGAACTATTTGGGTGTCGAAAGCCCGGCGTTCGCCGATCAGATCGTGGGTGGTTTTGAATTCGATATGGCGTTTGAGCCCAGTCACGCGATCGGGTTTTTCTTGATTACCGGCGAGACGCCCAATTTTTCAATTTTCGACAATGACGTCCGCTTGGAAGTGGCTGGTGTCGGCGAGGTATCGCTAGACGTCGACGATTTGCAAGGAGTCATTGGAGGCAGCGACAACGTGTTGTTCGTTGGTTTGATTGAAGCCACGACTCCCTTTGACAATGCACAGTTGCGTTATGACGCGTCGGCGATCAATGCGATCACTTTCAATATCGACGATGTTACAACTGCGCGAGATGCGTTGATATTGGGTGATGTTAACGGTGATGGCAAAGTCAATTTGTTGGACGTCGCTCCGTTTATTGCTCTGATCGCCAACAGCCAATTTCAAGCGGAAGCGGACATCAATATGGATGGCGCTGTTAACCTTTTGGACGTCGATCCATTTGTACAAATTCTGGCCGGTGGCTAGTCAAATTTGAAACCAAAATTATCACAAGTAAATTTTTCAACACAGGAATTGGAAATGAAATCAATACACATAACGAATCAGCTGGTTGCAATAGTTGCAGCAATATGCGTCTTCGCTTCACAGGCTCATGCTCAACGTCCATCTTTGGGGGGGTTGCAGCAACAAATCGACGGTATGTTGGGGGGGGATCTGGATTTTACGGAAGTTAGTTTCGGCGAGGACTGCGGCATTTGTGTCGATCCAACGCTGCCAGGGCTGATAGAAAAGGATCCCTTTGGTTTTCGAATTTTGGGTCAGAACCAACAGGGCTGTATTTTGCGATTTGGTCCAACCGATAACTGTTCCATTGGTGTCGATGTCGAGCGCGAGGCGCTGGTCTTCAGCGACATCAACTGTTTCTTATTCGAAAACCCGTTTGGTAAGCAACCGGTTATCAAATTGCCAAACGGCTTGATGCGGTTTGGTGAAAACTGCACACTCGGGATTGACCCCAACTTTAGTGGTTTGACTGAGTCAGACCCCAACGGATTCCGTTTATTAGGTCTAAATCAAGAAGGTTGCATTCTGCGATTTGGCCCGACCGACAATTGTTCGATCGGCGTCGATCCGACACGCGAAGGCCTCATTTTTAGCGACGTGGGTTGTTTCATTTTTGAAAACCCCTTGGGCGATCAACCGGAAGTGCAAATTCCCGGTGGTTTTTTGAGGTTTGGTGATGAGTGTACGATCGGTATTGACCCGCAATTCACAGGCTTGGTGGAACGTGATCCCGGTGGGCTACGCCTACTGGGGCAGGACGGTGTCGGTTGCATTTTGACGTTTGGTCCGACGGACGAATGCCGAATTTTGGTCAATCCCAAGCTACAAGAAAATGGTTTGACGTTCCAAGATCCACGCCGTGTGCTATTCGAAAATCCTAACGGTGGGCCAGGTTCCGCAAATGTTGCCGTTGACGGTGTGATTGCGGCGGTTGAGTTTGTTCAGGTTTCGCGCGGCGACTTGAAAGAAAATGTTCGTCAGATTGACGATGCGTTGGATGTGGTCAAGAAATTGCGAGGCGTCTATTTCGATTGGAAGGACGAAGCCAAAAAGTCCCCTACCAAGCGAAGTGGTGCTGCCGACCTGGGGTTCATTGCCGAGGAAGTTGCCGAAGTGTTGCAGGAAGCTGCGACGTACGACGATTCGGGAACCACGGCTCAAGGAGTGAAATATTCCAACTTGGTGGCCTTGGTCGTTGAATCGGTCAAGCAACAGCAAGAGCAAATCGAATCCCAACAAGCATTGATCGAAGAATTGCAAGACCAGCTGGCAGAAATTCGAACGCAAAAGTAGTTTTGTAGTTCTCCTGATGGATGTGTTTGGCCATGATCGGCTCTACAAGTTCGAAACTCTGCTGGGCGACCGGTCGCGATTTGCGATCGGTCGTTTTTTTGTTGCGCGATTTGTCTCCGCTACGTTTCGCTTCAAGATTGAATTCGCCGAGCTACAAACGCGCTTTCATGGCCCGATCTAAATCACGTTTAACGTCTTTTGTTTTCTGTGCTTGTCGTTTGTCAAACAGTTTCTTTCCGCGGCAAACACCGATCATGACTTTGACGATTCCACGGGCGTTAAAATACATGCGCAACGGCACAAGCGTCATGCCCTTTTCATGAGCTCGGGCGGTTAGCTTTTTTAGTTGTTTGGCGTGCACGAGAAGTTTCCGGGCTCGTTTGGGATCGTGGTTCCAGCGATTGGCTTGCCGGTATTCGGCGATGTCGCAACCGACCAGCCAAATTTCGCGTTCTCGAATTCGGACGTAGGCCTCGTCGAGCGAAATCTTTCCGTCACGCAGACTTTTGACTTCACTGCCAACCAGTTGGATTCCACACTCCAGTTTTTCGAGAATTTCAAAACGGTGTTTTGCCTTGCGATTCTCGACAAGGTTCTTGCTTTGGCCGTCGTCAGAGTTTTTCGCCTTGTCTTGTTTCTTAGATTTCTTTGCCGCCATCGCGTGCTCTAATTTCGGTTAAATCCTGGACCAAATTTCAGTACTTGGTTCGTCCGATAATTCGTGTTGAGAGACCATTAGAACTGGTTCGCGACCACAAAAACAAATATGATGCTTAGTATCGTAAAAACGAACGTGTGAGAAACGGATGTTTTTCGACATCTGTTGAAATTTATCGAAAGTTAGATTGTTGAATCCATTACCGATAGTCAATTTGCCCAGTGACGGCCCGATTGCGACGCCAGAAAATCCTCAACGTCGCTTGCCTAAATGGCTCAAACGCAATGTCCCCAAAGGCAATATTCATAACCATACGGCGAAACTGTTGGAAGAGTTGCGATTGGAAACCGTGTGCGACAATGCCAAATGTCCCAATCGCATGGAATGTTATTCTCAACAGACGGCGACTTTTATGATCTTGGGCAACGTTTGTACTCGGCCGTGCAGCTTTTGCGCTGTGGGTCGTGGCCGCCCCGAGGCATTGGAAGCGGACGAGCCCGAACGTGTGGCGGAGGCCGCGCATCGGCTGGGCTTGAAGCACGTGGTGATTACGTCGGTGACTCGTGATGATCTGGATGACGGCGGAGCGGACCATTTTTACCAATGCGTGATCGCTGTTCGCGAAAAAACGGGTGCGTCGGTAGAAGTGTTGACGCCCGATTTCATTCACAATCCGGATGCCTTAAATCGAGTGATTGAAGCCAAGCCGGACGTGTTTAACCACAACACCGAAACGGTACCTCGACTTTATCGACGCGTCCGAGGACCAAAATCGAATTATCGTTGGACGCTGGAGTTGCTTCGCCGAATCAAAGAACAAGATGCCGATATCAAAACCAAGAGCGGTTTGATGCTGGGATTGGGGGAAACGCATGAAGAGTTATTTGATGTCTTTGCGGACCTACTAGATGTCGATTGTGACTTTTTGACATTGGGGCAGTACTTGCAACCTTCGACCGAACGCTACTTGCCCGTGGTTCGTTATATTGCGCCTGAAGAATTTGAATTTCTGGGTGAATACTCGAAATCCATGGGATTCAAAAAAGTGGCGAGTGGACCGTTTGTCCGTAGTAGTTACCATGCTCGCGATATGGCTGAGAGTTATTAAACCAATGTCGACTGTCGAGATTCGATTAACCGTAAATGGCTCTGAGGTTGCGATCCGACCGGGCAGTACGGTTCGCCAACTGCTGGAGTTGTTGGGGATTACCCACACGGCGGTGGCGGTCGAGATCGATACAGAAATCTGTCCGCGAGACCAGATCGATGCGCGTGTTCTGAAATCGGGGGAAGTGATCGAAGTCGTGTCGTTGGTGGGTGGTGGTTAGTGGTTATGGCTGTGGATACCCGCAAAGATTTTGCAGAGACAAGCGACATTAGCACGGATAGCGATCCGCTCCGAATCGGTAAGTTTGAGTTTTTCAGCCGTCTGATTTTGGGGAGCGGCAAGTACGATTCGTTCGAATTGATGGGGGAGTCGATCGCTGCATCGGGCACTGAGTGCGTGACGATTGCGGTTCGCCGGGAAAAACTGCATGACAGTTCAGGGCGGAACATTTTGGACTATCTCGATTTGAACAAGCTCACCTTGTTGCCCAATACCTCTGGCTGTTTCGATGCGGAAACGGCGGTGCGATGCGCTCGAATGGGGCGCGAGATTTTGAAGGGATTGGAAAACCCGGGCGCGAATTGGGTCAAGCTCGAAGTGTTGGGGGATAGCCGCTCGCTATTGCCCGATGTCGTGGAAACGATCCGCGCAACTGAGCAATTGGTTAAGGAAGGATTTGACGTTCTTTGTTACACCAATGACGACCCGGTCACGGCGATGCGTTTAAAAAATGCCGGTGCGGCCAGCGTCATGCCAGCGGCAAGTCCGATTGGATCGGGTTTGGGAATCGTTAATCCGGTGAATTTGCAAATAATTTTGGAGGAATTGAAACAAGGCGATTCGGATTACCCGGTGATCGTCGATGCAGGCATCGGTGCCGCGTCCGATGCGGCCCAGGCGATGGAATACGGGGCGGATGCGGTTTTGTTGAATTCTGCAGTCGCCAGAGCTGACGACCCCGTCAATATGTCGTTGGCGATGAAATTTGGTGTTTTGGCCGGGCGTTTTACGCGTTTGGGTGGTCGCATTGCCAAATCTCGCTATGCTTCAGCGAGCAGTCCAGAGCATGGCCTAATCGCAAATCGGAGCCAGAAAACCGAGCTTTCATAAAGTGGAATCTGTTGGTGTTCGGTCTGTATCAGTTGTTCCGAATTTGACCACAAATTGGTGCCAAAACCCTTGTTTTTGTTGGGGTTTATAAACATTTGGCGATTGCAGAAAGCTTGACGATAAGCCTCGACCCAACTAAATTAGAGCCTTGTACGGGAGACGTGAAGTTTACCGTCGCTACTCATTTTGAAGCAATAGTTTTGCAGCTTTGTCATTTGGTGTAACTCATGAAAGATACTTGGAACATTCTTAAGCTCGGCGTCTACGTGTTTGCCTTGCCGCTCGTAGCTACAGCCGCCGCTTCTGCTCATCAATGGATGACCAGCAACACAGTCGTCGCGATTGCTCCTCCAGCGTCAGCGGTTGTGAACACGAACTCGTCTCGAATCAACGCACTTCGCAACCACACTGTAACGATTAACGAAGACGGTGAAGTTCAAGGGCGTATTGCTTCGATCAATCACAAATCAAAGAAGGCTTACGGAATCGCCGAAGCCAATGTTTACTTCATTCAAAACGGCAAGATCGTTGAGAAAGCCTACACCAACGATGACGGGACGTTCGTCGTCAAGGGTTTGGAAGAAGGGATTTACTCGTTTGTCAGTGCCAGCGAATTTAGCTTTTCGACTTGTGGTGTAAATGTAGTCAAAAGCCATGATGGCGTTGAGAATTATTTAGAAGTCGCCGCGATCACGCCGAACGTCAAAGCGGTTAAAGAAATCATTGACAACGAATTGCCCGAATCGGTACGCGAAGAAATCGCTGCCGAATTCTCTGCGATTGATGTCAAGCCAGCCAACGCTGTTGGCACGAACCGTGTTCAGTTGGATGATGGCGTCTTGCGAGGTCAAATTGTTTCCCTGTTGTCGGATAGCTTGAGTGAGCAAACGAAAGCTCATTTGTTCCGTGGAAACACGAAAATCAAAGAGTTCAGCATCGCGGCTAATGGAACGTTTGCCGTCGAAGAAATCACGCCCGGCGTATACGACATCGTCGTGGTCGGTCCAGAAGGATTGGCAGCTGTTAGCTTTGAGACGGTTGCTGAAGGCGATGAGTCCATGGAAACATACACTTCATTACAAATTGAAAACTTGTTCTCCAGCTTCATTGTCGCTCTTGCCCCGCAAGTGGATGGTGGCACGATCGGTGGGGTTTCAGGATGTGTTGGTTGCTCAGACGCGGTTGTCTACGGCGACTCTCCGGTTGGATTTCTTGGGGATCGACTAGGCGGCGGCATCGCTGGTGGCGGTTGCTGTGGTGGTGCTTCAAACTTTAGCGGTTTTGGTGGCTGCTGTGGTGGCGCTGGCGGTCGTTTCGGTGGATTGTTCGGGGGTGGCCGATTGTTGTTGCCAGCGATCGCTGCAGGAATTGCAATTCCTCTGGCGACGAGCGACAGCTCACCAAGCACAACCAATTAAGCTTCAAACCAATCTCAAAGTTGCAGCCGTTTCGATTCTTCGGAACGGCTTTTTTTGTGCGCTAATGTTTCAGTTGCGATCGTCACGCACTATCTTCAGGTGCCAGTTTCGATTTATAGCGAATGAAATTGTCGTAAAGAGCGCTATCGCTACGCCGCTTTCATCAATCGTTCAATCGGCACGTAATACTTTTCGTATCGTTTGCCATCGGTGTAGCGAGTGCCTTGTTTACTGGGTACCAGTACGGTCGCACGTTTGGTGATTCGGTTGACAAAGCCGATCCGTCGTCGGCCATTGGCGAAGAAGTTTACCCAGTCGCCTGGTGCGATATGATACTTGATCGCGGCGGTGTCCGCCGGTGTGATTAACTGGTGTGTCGATTGTTTGTGACTGAACAAGCGTCTAGCAATATCTTGAAAACGTCCTCCCGAACAATTTGAGTTTTTCCAGATCAACATCTCGACCAAATGAAGCATTTCATGCTCCATGATTCGTTTCAGCGCGTGCAGACGGTCGCCACATATAAGGCCGGTGACCGTGATTGGCTTGTCGTCGCGGAACGATTCAAATAACAACGTCGACGAAATCGCAATTTCGAAATCGAGTTTGCCATGATTACCATTGGGAAAACGAGTGGTCGTGATGCCGCCCGAATTGGTCATGCGCCGTGAGACACGAAAACGAAGGGTGTGCCCATTATCGTGCAATGTGGGCAAGATGGAGCCGTCAAAAAAATGGAGGTCAATTAACTCAAATAACTTGGCTAGATCTCCGTCGTCGAGTGCTTCAAAATTTCTTGTCCGCATGTTTTTGCGCACACTCGAAAGTGTGTTCAACAATTGCCGCGAAATTCCGGCACCTTTGGCCATGCCAATTTGCGAGGATTTGACTAGCGATTTGAGACGAGCAAGTGCCATGGTAAAGCGAATTTTGATGTGGACTTCCGATATGGGCTCACGAGGCTTGATCCAAATAATAGCGCTTGCCCGCTAAGGGTATTTTTTGCAAAATTCGGTCTCAAAATCAATTTAACTAACGCTATCAAGGCTTTTCATACGATCTTAACGCAAGCACAATATTTTGTGTTGACACATTCAGATTGCCCGATATATTGGGTCTTCACCTCAATAAAGCGACAAAACCCAGGCAACTCGGACTTTTATTGATATGGATGTCGAGCGGTCAAATTACCTCTAAAGAGGGGGTTGGGTTAGAAGGGGAGGCAAGCAGGTCGAAAGGCAGCGAGGCGTTCGATCTGGGAAAAATTCGGTCTCTACATCAGACGGCACGGAAGCTGTTCGTGTCGCTGCATGCACGACTCGTCCCAGATTGTGACCCAACGTGTCACTAACACTTGTTGAAATGTTCTCCGTTTCGGCTTGGTTGAGGGGAGTGCCGGTCGGCAATCAAGTCCAATGATTGGAGTTTTATCTGGAGATCGATGGAATGTTGAAAGTAAACCAGGAAATGTTAGTCAAGAAACGCGACGGACGAACTTTGTCATTTGATCGAGAGCTAATTGCTCGAGCGATCCGCAAGGCGTTTCGTGCTGATCTAGGGTTGGATCAGTTGGATCGGATCGAATCGGACCAATTGGCTGACATCGAGCGGATAACCGATAGTGTTGTTAAAGAAGTGAAGGATCGTGCAGAGACCGATGGTGGGGTCGAAGTGGAGGAGATCCAAGATAAAGTCGAGCAAGAGTTGATGCGGGCGGAGTATTTTTCGATAGCTCGCCGCTACATCATTTACCGGGCGGAGCGCAATCGTGTTCGTCGGTTGCGGGCTGAAGAGTCCATGGATACGGCGGGAACCAATGCGTTTCCCGACATCATGGTCAATCGAGACGGCCGACTGGAAAATGTCGACTTTAGTCGCCTGCGAGGTCAAGTGGATAACGCTTGCGACGGTGTCCAGGATTCTTGCAGTTCTAGCGAGTTGTTCGACGAGGTAGAAAAGCAGTTCTACAACGGAATTACACCCAAAGAGATTAGTCGGGCGATGGTTTTGGCGGCGCGCTCTCGAATCGAGAACGACCCCAGTTATGACACGGTTGCGTCACGCTTGATGTTGAACATCATCTACCGCGAGTCGCTTGATAAATCGAGTGCCAATAAAGATTTGCAGGATTTGTATCGACGGCAGTTTGAGAAGTTCATCGGGATTGGTGTTGAGGCTGGTCGAATTTCTCAAGAGCTTAAGACATTTGACTTAGAGAAACTGTCGGCGGCGATTGTTCCAGATCGCGACGGTCTGTTCCCTTATTTGGGTTTGCAGACGATTTACGACCGTTATTTGTTGCATATTGACGGTCGTCGAATCGAAGCGCCGCAGTATTTCTGGATGCGAGTGGCGATGGGCTTGTCGATTCAAGAAGGTGAGCAAAAGAACGACAAGGCGATTGAATTTTACAATGTGTTGTCGACGTTTTGTTTTACGTCGGCGACGCCAACCTTGTTCAATTCCGGGACCTGCCATCCTCAATTGAGCTCTTGTTATTTGAGTACGGTTAGCGACGACCTGGATCACATTTTCAAAGTCATTGCGGACAATGCGAAATTGTCAAAATGGGCTGGTGGCTTAGGAAACGACTGGACGAATATTCGCGCGACCAACTCGCACATCATGGGGACCAATGGTCAAAGTCAGGGTGTCATTCCGTTCTTGAAAGTGGTCAGCGATACAGCGGTGGCCGTGAATCAAGGTGGTAAACGGAAAGGTGCGGTTTGTTCGTACTTGGAAACATGGCATTTGGACATTGAGGAATTTCTTGATTTGCGGAAAAACACCGGCGACGATCGTCGGCGCACTCATGATATGCACACCGCGAATTGGATTCCTGATTTGTTTATGAAGCGAGTCTTGGAAGAGCAGGATTGGACTTTGTTCAGTCCGGATGAAACTCCCGACTTGCACGATTTGTATGGTCAGGCATTTGAACAACGTTACGAGCAGTACGAGCAACTTGCCGAACAGGGCAAGATCAAATTGACCAAGACGGTTCCGGCGGTTGACTTGTGGCGGAAGATGCTAACTCGATTGTTCGAGACGGGGCATCCATGGATAACGTTCAAGGATCCGTCGAATATTCGTTCGCCACAGGACCACAAAGGCGTAGTGCACAGTAGCAACTTGTGTACTGAAATTTTGTTGAACACTTCAGAGCAAGAAACGGCCGTTTGCAATTTGGGTTCGATCAACCTGTTGAACCACATTACCGACGGCAAGTTGGATTTGAAAAAGCTAGAGTCGACGGTCGCCACCGCGGTTCGAATGTTGGACAACGTCATCGATATCAATTTCTATCCTACCCAGGAAGCACGCCACGCTAACCAGCGTCATCGTCCGGTCGGTCTAGGGTTGATGGGTTTCCAAGATGCCATCGCGGCCTGCGGTATCAGTTACGCGAGTGATGAGGCAGTTGAGTTTGCTGATAACAGCATGGAAGCGATTTCCTATTTTGCGATTCAGGCCTCCAGTCAGTTGGCCGCGGAGCGAGGTGCTTACGAAAGTTATGAAGGTTCGAAGTGGGATCGCGGCATGCTGCCCATCGACACGGTTGAATTGCTCGAAAAAGAGCGAGGTATGCCGATCGATATGGATCGTACGGCGACTATGGATTGGTCGAAGATCCGAGCTCAGGTTGCTGAGCATGGCATGCGAAACAGCAATGTCATGGCGATCGCGCCGACGGCTACGATTTCGACGATCGTGGGTGTCACACAGTCGATTGAACCGACATACAAGCACTTGTTTGTGAAGAGTAATTTATCGGGTGAATTTGTTCAGGTGAACATCAACCTCGTCAATGAGTTGAAAGAACGTGGACTGTGGGACGACGAGTTGTTGGAAGCCATCAAGTACTTTGATGGTTCGCTCGGCGAAATTGATTCGTTGCCTGATGACATCAAAAACCGCTACGCCACTGCTTTTGAAATTGAACCCAAATGGATTATCGAATGTGCCAGTCGTCGTCAAAAGTGGATCGATATGGGGCAATCGTTGAATCTCTATATTGAACAACCGAGTGGTAAAAAGCTTGATGAAATGTATCGTTTGGCTTGGAAAACTGGGTTGAAAACGACGTACTATTTGCGGTCTTTAGGAGCGACGCAGGTCGAAAAATCGACAGTTGATATCAATAAGTTTGGCGTGCAGCCAAGATGGATGAAGAACCAAAGTGCATCTTCAGAAATGGTGGTTTCTCGGCAGCCGGAAGTGCAGCAGTGCAGTATTGATAATCCTGATTGCGAATCGTGTCAGTGATACAACGATATGGCTGGAACGCGGTTGAAAATCGCTGCGACATCGCAGCGATTTTCTATCCACCAGCGGTTTCTCAATTTTAAAATCACCTTCCGACAATGGAGTTTTGATATATGTCTACGGATGTTCAAGAAGTCGTCAATGATGGCAAATCGCAGCGAATCGACGCCAGAGAAAAGCGTTTGATCAATTGCCACCAGGTCGATGTCAATCAGTTGATGCCCCTAAAGTACAAGTGGGCGTGGGAGCATTATGTGAATGGATGTGCCAATCACTGGATGCCAACTGAAGTTCCGATGAACAAAGACATCGAGATTTGGCGATCGGACAAGCTTAGCCAAGATGAACGGCGCGTGATCATGCGCAATCTCGGATTCTTTTCGACAGCGGAAAGTTTGGTGGGCAACAATTTGGTCTTGGCGATTTTCAAACACATCACCAACGCGGAGTGTCGTCAGTATTTGTTACGGCAAGCGTTTGAAGAGGCGGTTCATACGCACACTTTCTTGTATGTTGTTGAAAGTCTGGGTCTGGATGAAGGCGAAGTCTTTAATATGTACAACGAAGTCCCAGCGATCCTTCGCAAGGACCAGTTTGAAATGGAGCTGACGAAAGAGGTGTTGGATCCTGAATTCACAACCGAATCGTTTGAGGGCGCGCAAGCACTGCTCAAGAATTTGATTGGTTTCTATTTGATTATGGAAGGAATATTCTTCTATACCGGATTTGTAATGATTTTATCATTCCACCGCCGTAACCTGATGAAGGGTATTGGTGAACAATTCCAATACATTTTGCGAGATGAATCCATTCATTTGAATTTTGGAATTGATTTGATTAACGGGATCAAGGCGGAAAATCCTGAGTTGTGGTCGGAAGATTTCCAAAACAAAATGGTCGATCGCGTCAAACAGGCGGTCGAGCTAGAGTTGGATTACGCGCAAGACTGCCTGCCCAATGGAGTGTTGGGTTTGAATGCCGGTTTGTTCCGTGATTACGTCCAATATATCGCTGACCGTCGTCTGGAGCGAATCGGTTTGCCAACTCAATATGGCAGCTCTAATCCATTCGGTTGGATGAGTGAAACCATGGATTTGGCGAAAGAAAAGAACTTCTTTGAAACGCGGGTCACCGAGTACCAAACGGGCGGTGCTTTGGACTGGGATTGAGTCCATTGAACGCGTCTTAGTTTGAAACTAACTGAAAACCTTGCTTGGCGGCAAGGTTTTTTTCGTTATTGCCCGTTCATGATCATAATTCGAATGTCGGTTTGTCCGAATGTCGGTTTGTCCGAATGTCGGTTTGTCCGAATGTCGGTTTGTAATTCTGAGCCAGACAACGAAAATAGAGCCAAGAGTTGGCATCGTATATCGAGAACAGTATGAATCGAAATCTCTATTTGTCGGTCAGTGTGTTGTTTTTGTTTTTGTGGCAAACGCCGGTTTGGGCACAGGAAACGATTCAATCGAAGTTGGAACAAGAGAGCCTTGTGGCATTGGCGGACGAAGCCCAAAGGTTTGGTGATGCCAACCGCGGGGCGCTGGTATTTTTTCGGCAAGAGATGAACTGTGCTCGTTGTCACGATTCCGGCGATTCGGGACGTCGATTGGGGCCCGATTTGACCGAAAAGCGAGAGATCCAATTCCGGCACTTAGTTGAGTCAATCTTGCATCCGAGTCGGCAAATCAAGCAGGGGTATGAAACCATCATTGTTCGTAATTTGGATGGCGAGATATTCAGTGGTGTTTTGATCGAACAAAATGAAGATGAAATTCGTTTGGACCGGATTGAAGAATTAGATCAACCTCTCGTCATTCCAGAGTCCGAGATTGACGAGTGGAAAAAGTCGGCAACGTCCAGCATGCCCGAGCAATTGGCCAACCAATTAAATGACCGCCAGGAATTCTTGGATTTGATCCGTTATCTGTATGAAATTGCAGATGGCGGCAAGGAACGTGCGGCTCAACTGCGTCCCGATGATTCCTACTTTGTGACGGTTCCGTTGCCCGAGTACGAATCACGAGTGGATCATCGTTCATTGTTGGATGGATTGGATCGAGACGCGTTTGAGCGGGGATCTGAAATATATCGGATTCGTTGCGCCAGTTGCCATGGAACCAAAGAAAAAGAGGGGTCGATGCCGACGTCGCTTCGTTTCGCATCGGGCAAATTCAAAAATGGCGGCGATCCGTATTCGATGTATCAAACGTTAACGCACGGATACGGAATGATGAACGCACAACGGTGGATGGTGCCGCGGCAAAAATACGACGTCATTCACTTCATTCGCGAACATTTTGTGAAGCCAGAGAACCCGTCTCAATTTGTCGCTGTAGATACGAAGTATTTGGCGGGCTTGCCGGTGGGCGATACCTTGGGGCCAAAACCACGGGTTCATCGGCCTTGGAGCGACATGGATTATGGGCCGAGTTTGAACAACACGATTGAAGTGTCGAAGGATGGTTCCAATATTGCTCAAAAAGGGATTGTGGTTCGTTTGGACCCTGGGCCCGGAGGTGTGGCGGCCGGAAATCACTGGCTAATGTACGACCACGACACGATGCGAGTGGCGGGAGCATGGTCGGGGAACTTCATCGACTACAACGGTATTCACTTTAATGGGGTGCATGGCCGACATCCAAAAGTGACTGGAGCCAATTGGTTTGCCAATCCAGTTGGGCCGGGCTGGGGGCGGCCGGAGGACGATTCATTTGAAGACGATCGAGTCGTAGGTCGCGACGGTAAAAAGTACGGACCGTTGCCAAAGTCTTGGTTGCGTTTCCACGGACTTTATCGATTTGGTCAACGCACACTACTTAGATACAACATTGGTGACAATGAAATTGTCGAATCTCCGTCTCTAGCTTATATCCAAGACGTTCCGGTAATGTTGCGACAGTTTAATATCGCACCTAACTCAGAATCGCTGGTGCTGCAGGTATTGCAAACCGACAAGAAACAGGTAACTACGTCCCAGGAAAATCGAACCATCTTGTTTAGCCGAGCGAGCAAGCCGAAAAACGAAAATGTCGCGGCTCAAGAGGACGAATGGATGTTTGACGGTCGTTCGTTTGTCCAAGACGACCAACAGTTGGATATGACTCACGAAGATTTCACGATTTATGCTGAAATTAAAACGCGATCCGATGGAACGATATTTTGTCAGACGAAAGACCAGGCACGTTGGCTGCCCAATGGCAAAACGTTCTTTATTCGTGGCGGTCGGTTGCGATTCGATATTGGCTGGGTTGGCGTGTTGAGCTCGCGAGTGCTGGTCAACGACGGTCGTTGGCACAAAGTCGCTGTGACTTGGCGGGCCGAAGATGGCAGAACACAATTCTTTATCGATGGGAAACTCGAGCGTAGCGGTGAACTTGAGCCTGAGGGGTCGTTGGATGACCCGGTAAATCGCATTGGATTTACCAATCAGAATTTTCCAGAGCCGTCGCCATTCCGAGGTTCGATGGGGACTATTCGATATTACGATCGTTGCCTGTCGGAATCGGAGCTCGAAAATGCAACGGCGATAGAACGCGGTTTAGTGAAATCTTGGTCCGGTGACAATAAAGATTTGCGGTGGTTTGATGTTGAGGCCAATCCCCAAGCGGAAGATGTGCTGGACCATTTGTTGGTCAGTACGACATTGGATGGTGGGCGATTTCAATGGGAACAAGAGCAGGGGAATTTGCGTCTGCGCATTTCTCCCAGTGACAAGCCGACTCGTTTTTCGCTGATCTTTCATGCTGCTGCGGAACCGATCGCGATGCAAAAATGGGAGTCCGAATTGACGAAACTTGCGGAGCGACAGGACATTGATTTGTATCGAATGTTGAAAGGCGGTCCAGCCAGCTGGCCGCAAGCTTTGGCGACGGAAGTGGCATGGGGGCGACCGCAACGAGGTTTTCAAGTGGATGTGTTAACCCGCCCGGAAACCAATCCATGGGATGATAGGATGCGTTTGACCGGAGTTGATTTCCTGAACGGCGGGAAGGACGCGATCGTATGTTGTTGGGACGGAACCGTGTATCGTGTCAACGGGATTGATGAGGCATCAACGGCTAAACATCCACGGGTCACTTGGCGACGTATCGCGGCTGGTCTCTTCCAGCCGTTAGGAGTTCGAATCGTTAACGACCAAGTTTATATTTGTTGCCGCGATCAGCTGGTTCGCTTGCACGATTTGAACGGCGATGGAGAAATGGATTGGTATGAGAATTTTAACAGCGACCACCAAGTGACGGAGCATTTTCACGAATTTGCGATGGGACTTCAAACCGATGATGACGGCAATTTTTATTACGCCAAATCAGCGCGTCACGCTTTACAGGCGGTCGTGCCACACCATGGTACGCTGCTCAAAGTTTCTCAGGATGGCACGAGCACTGAAATCATCGCCAATGGTTTTCGGGCGGCCAATGGGGTTTGTTTGAATCCAGATGGTTCGTTTATCGTCACCGACCAAGAAGGCCATTGGAATCCCAAGAACCGAATCAATTGGGTGCAAAAGGGAGGATTCTACGGAAATATGTTTGGCTACCATGACGTCACGGACGAATCCGATGAAGCCATGGAGCCACCGTTGTGTTGGATCACCAATGCTTTTGACCGCTCGCCAGGAGAGTTGTTGTGGGTGACGAGCGATCGTTGGCAGCCGTTAAAAGGTTCGTTGTTGAATTTTTCTTATGGCATGGGGCAGATCTTTGTTGTTCCTCATGAGTCGGTAGACGGTCAGGTTCAAGGTGGGATGTGTGCGTTGCCGATCAAAAAGTTTCCCACGGGCGTGATGCGCGGGCGATTTAATCCTCGCGATGGGCAATTGTATTGCTGTGGCATGTTTGCCTGGGCAGGCAACCAACAGCAGCCCGGGGGATTCTATCGAGTGCGGTACGTCGACGAATCTGTACATTTGCCTGTCGAACTGAATTGTAGCAAGAATAAATTACGGTTACGGTTCAGTGATGATCTGCAGCCTGAATCCGCCAGCGAAGCACGGAACTTTCAGATTGAAACCTGGGACTTACGGCGTACAAAAAATTATGGATCCAAGCACTACAACGAACAGCGATTGATCGTTGAGTCGGCGCGGTTGTTGAGTGACAATCGAACGGTTGAGTTGATTGTGCCCGAGTTGCGTGAAACATGGTGTATGAAGATTCGCTATGCTTTGTCGGGCATGAAGGGTGATCGGTTCTCTGGGGAGATACACAATACGATTCACTCGATTCGAGAAAATTAGTGATTGCGTGGCAGGCAAAACGTCGCTGGTATGCAGATGCAATTTTGACTTATCGACATCCGTAAATTGATTACAATCCAGTTTCCTTGATTTCGTCCTTTTGCGGGTTGGATTACCAATGCGATACCTTGGTTTCATGTTTGTTTCTTGTGTGTTTCCACTGGTTTTGGTTGCTGACGAGCCAAAAACAACATTAGACAAAAAGAAAATTGTCGATGCGACTACAGAGATTCAAAAACGTAATGACGAGGAAATCTATTTCGCGAAGTTGGCGCTCCAAAACCTATCGGTTGGATCCAGGGCAACGCTCAACGTAACGTTGAAGAATCCGTTTGATCAGGAAATCAAGTTTTCCGGAGTCTCTAGCAAATGCGCCTGTTCTCAATTCAAAATGAGAAATTCCTCAGTTCCGGCCAATGGCGAAACTCGAATCGCATTTGATATTGAGATTCCGCCGCGCCATCGACAAAAGACAGTTGAGGCGGATGTTTCGATCGTCGAAAAAGGCACCTCCGTCATTCGGCTGGAATTGACATATGGATTGGATGGTCTGATGGCGTTTAAAGAGTTGATCAGTATCGTTCGATTCGATGACGTTGACGAAGCACAGAAGGAATTGGTGGTTCCTTTTCTGGTTACCAACCCGGTTAAGGCAGCCGATGTCAAAGCCTATACTTCGGATAATTTGAAAAGCGTCTCGGTTGCTGTGGTTGAACGCGGCGATCAAGGGCCAGCCGTAAAATTGACGATTCCTGATTCAGTTGTGAGCAAAGGAAATGTTCGTGGCGAGTTATATTTAAGTCACAAAGAAACGAAACAGATTGATAGTTACTTGTTAACCATTAAAGATTCTCGCACCAGCGAAATTGGACCCAGCATAACCAAGTTCCGAAGGCAAAACGGAAAATGGACGGCTACTGCAATTGTCAAAATTGCTGGTGGTCGAGACGCGGAAGGTCAAACGCGCAGCCCGATTGAGTGCCGTCTCGGGGAGCAAATCTTGGATGTGGCTGTCAAAAAACTAAAGGGGAATACGTATCGAGCCACCATCACAGCCGCTGAGTCCGCGTTCGCGAACTTGGGCTCTGAAGACGCGGATAAATTGACGTGGCGTTTGTTCAATGGGGCGAAGCACTTTACGATCAAAACGGAGTTTATCCGAAATCCTTGATGGCCGCAAAATAGCACCCATTTGAAACTGGCCGAACGACAAGAGAGTAACGTTAGGTTAAATGCACTCGCTTTACGTCAAAGGAAAGAATCATGCTTCGGTTGTTTGTAATTTCTGGTTGGGTCATCGCGTTCTGTTGTAGCCCGATGATTGCCGTTACTGACGACTGGCCTCATTGGATGGGCGCAGAACACGACAATGTTTGGCGCGAGACGGGCATTTTAACAGAGTTTCCTGAATCCGGTGCCAAGGTTGTTTGGAGGCAGGAGATCGGAGGCGGTTACGGTGGGCCTGCCATTGTCGGTGACCGCGTTTTTGTCATGGAGCGTACAAAAGACGACGGCAAAGGACTGGCTGTCGAAAATGATATCTTGAACAAGAACAAGATTGCCGGTGGTGAGCGAGTCCGATGCTTGAGTATCAAAGATGGCTCGACATTATGGCAACACGGTTATCCATGTGGATACGATTTGGCGTATCCCAACGGCCCTCGATGTACCCCCTGTGTCGATGGCGATCGAGTTTATTGTCTTGGCGCGATGGGTCAGTTGACGTGTTTGGATGTCGCAACCGGTGATGTCAAATGGGAGAAGCAACTCGCCCAAGCGTATTCAACGAAACGGCCGCTGTGGGGTTATTCGTCTCACCCCGTCGTAGATGGCGATAAGCTAATTGTTCCGGTTGGCGGCAAGGGGAGCGGCGTCGTTGCATTCAACAAGACGAATGGTGATGAAATCTGGCGGTCGGTGACGACGTCTGACATTGCTTACGCGCCGTTGGTGTTTTTTGACGGCCAGAAAACGGATGGCAGTGCGGAGCGTCAATTGATTTTTTGGCACGCCGACGGGGTGACCGGGTTGGACCCCGAAACGGGTAAAACGTATTGGTTTGTGAAGTTTCCGGAAGAGCGTAACCCTTCTCAGACTCAAATTGCGACTCCGGTTGTTGACGGGAACAAGGTACTGATCAGCGAATTTTATAAAGGCTCGTTGTATTTAGAATTGAGCAGTGAACCACCCGCGGCTAAGGAGCTTTGGCGAAGTCGAACTGAAGACCCGCGAAACCGAAGGAGTTTGAATGCGATGATGGCGACTCCGTTTGTGCGCAAGGGCCATGCTTACGGTGTTGGCTTCGACGGTCGTGGGCAGGGTGTTTTTCGCTGCATACGTCTCAAGGATAATGAGCTGATCTGGGATAAGAGCGATTGGCTGGGCAAAAAACCAATCATGTTTGCGACCGCGTTTGGTGTTGAAAACGACGGCGTGTTTTTCTTGTTTTCCGATACTGGAGAGTTGTTAATCGTCAAGCTTTCTGAGGAAGGTTTTGAAGAACTTGATCGGGCAAAAATATTGGAGCCGACCACGCCGGCGCGAGGTCGCAAAGTCGTTTGGTGTCATCCGGCGTTCGCGCGTGGCCATATGATCGTCCGCAATGACGAAGAAATTGTTTGCATAGATTTACGCGAAGCCGGTTAGGCGTTTCAAATTTTAATCATGGCACTGTCTTACTGCGCGAATACGGAAACGATTCGCGCAGGTCGACCCTTGGCAAATGGGTCATCTCTTCTCTGACTTACAGGCTCAAACAGAACAACCGGTACATTCGCTAAAATGCGATTCGTTTGTAAAAGCCAAGATGTAAATCAGCGGTAGTAACTACAGATTCCTGTCGAAAAAAAAACTAGGTTTCAAGGCACCTTTAAATATGTTCTGATTCTGACAGGTTCATACCCATGCCCAATAGACCATCGACCGAGAAACTCGTTGGCAGCAATGATAACGGGTTTGATAAACTGTTTGGAATTGGGGCCGTACTTCTCGTTGCGTTGGCTGGTGCTTTGGCCATGGCTCCAAGTTTAGCAGATGCTGACTTGTGGGGGCACGTACAATTTGGCCGCGATACGATTGCCAACGGCGTTTCAGGGACGACGTCTTACTCATTTACGGCCGAAGGGTTTCGTTGGATCAACCACGAAAATTTGTCGGAAGTCACCATGGCGTTGTTGGTCGATTATTTCGGGCCCGCCGGTTTGCTGTGGACGAAGTTTTTGCTCAGCTTGTTCGTGCTGGGGTTAATCATTGGATTCAACATCCGGCACGGCGCGAGTTTGTTGCCGACTGCCGTGTTAACATTGTTGGTTGCCTGGAATTTGGGTTACCACTGGAGTTTTAGGCCCCAATTGGCGAGTTTTGTGTTGTTCGCGTTGTTGGTGGCTTTGTTCCAGATCTGTTTCGCAGATTGGCGTGACCAATGGCATTTGAAATGGTTTTCCAGGTCCGACGAGCCTCAAGAAAGAACGGAACCAAAACAAAGTTGGCTGCAGTCGCGGCTGTTGTGGTTTGTTGTTCCGATCATGTTGGTTTGGACCAATGCCCATGGTGGTTTCGTCGCGGGCGTGTGTATCGCAATTGCTTATTTGATGCTGCGGGCATTTGAGTCGGTGCATGTGCATGGCTCCAAAGGCTGGGGTTACGCTCGCCGCATGTTTCTGATCAGTGCGGCGATCGTCGCTTGCACCTTGCTGAACCCCTATTCGTATCAATTACCTTTTTGGTTGCTTGAATCGCTTGGCAACCCCAGGCCGGAGATCATGGATTGGTCCAATGAGCAGCTGTGGTCGTTCGTTGGGGTTAAGTTTTGGGTCTTATTGGCAGTGGCAGGATTTGCTGTAGCGTTTACCAACAAGCGACTCGATTTCGTGCATTGCTGCGTCTTAGGTGTCACGCTGTGGCAATCGTTGAGCCATTTTCGACATGCACCGTTCTTTGTGATTTTATGTGGTTTCTGGTTGGGGCCTCATCTGGAATCCGCGCTATCGCGATGGAAATCCTCGACTCAAGAGCTGCCCCTGTTTGGTGGAAAACGTGTATATCAATGTGCGGCGTATTTGATGTTGCTGGGAGTGATTGGGTTTGTATCGGTTCAGGTTTCCAATCGTTTAGTCGCAATTCAAGTTGACCGAAGTACTTACCCGGTGGATGCATTTGCTTTTATGAAAAAGAACGACATCAACGGAAAAATGGTAGTGACGTACAACTGGGCTCAATACGCAATTGGTGCGTTGTGTGTAGATTCGACAGGATCGCAGGCCAGTCGCGTTGCATTTGACGGTCGATTTCGGACGTGTTACCCGCAAGAAGTTGTCGACATGCACTTTGATTTTCTCTATGGAGAACAAGACGTCGTGGCCCGATATCGTAGTCCGAATTCGCCGCCATTGGATCCTGACCGAGTGCTGCAGTATGCCGAACCGGAATTGGTAATCAATAAGCGATTTGATGAAGTGACTGCGAATCTGATGGAGCAAAAAAAAGATGACTGGACATTGCTGTACCAGGATGGCTTGGCGCAGGTCTGGGGATTAAAGTCGAAATATGACGATGCCAAGAGTGTCGACTTTTTGCCCAATCGTCTACGAGTTTGGACCGATAAAATGCCTGCTGGCAAGGTAAGTTGGCCAGCTGTCTACGAAAATCAAAAAGAAACACTCGCAGAAAAGCTGGCCAAAAATTGATCTCGCCAATCCACCCGAACAAATCTTAAAATTGGAAATCTGGATGTCTAGTGATTCAACAGTATTCGTCGAAATGCAAAACGCTGCAAACGATCAACGGTTCGAAAGTATTCTGGCGCGATTGGAAGGTTGCCAAGGCTTGGTGGAATCCGAGCTCGAAGCCTACCGTAACCCCTTGGAAGGCATCGTTTTCGAGAAAGCAACCGAGTTCAAGTTGTCCGTCGTGATCCCCGTTTACAACGAGGAAAAGACCATCGCGAGGGTGATCTCGAGGGTTGCGGCGCTGCCTTTGAACACCGAAATCATCGTGGTCGACGACAATAGTAAAGACGGTACTCGAGACGTGCTAGGGAAATTGGCAGATGTTAAGGGCCTCAAGATATTCTTGAAGGAGCCAAATCAAGGCAAAGGAGCAGCGCTGCGAACAGGTTTCTCACAAGTCACTGGTGACCTTGTTGTGATTCAGGACGCGGATTTAGAATACGATCCATTGGATATACCCAAGTTGTTGGTTCCGATCCTTAATGGTGACGCCGATGTCGTTTACGGCTCGCGGTTCATCGGAGAAGAGTTGCAGGACGAGTCCTTGGTTCATCGGATGGGAAATGCGGTCCTAACGCGGGCTTCGAACTTGATTAACGGTCTTTCGCTCACCGACATGGAGACATGCTACAAAGCGTTTTCTCGCCAAGTGATCGAAAGTGTCCGTATCGACCAAAATCGTTTTGGCATTGAGCCAGAGCTGACCGCCAAGTTGGCCAGGCGTGGATTCCGCTTCGTCGAGGTGCCGATTTCGTATAATTATCGAACGTACAGTGAAGGCAAAAAGATTGGGGTCAAAGATTTGATCAATGCCATCTACTGTATTGGCCGGTATGGTGTCAGCGACTAATCCAATCTGAATTGGGAATGTCGATGTGGGAGCGGATGATAAATCATGATGCAAATGTTGGAGCAAGGCAGTCGCCTGTCGGTTTGTGTCGCAGCGATGGTATTATTTGTTTTTGCAAACCAAGGCATCGCTCAGAAAAAGCGTTACGTTGAAATTGAGGTCGTCGTGTCGCGACAGGCTCCGGTTGAAACGCAGCAACAGTGGATGAAGCTGCTGACAGACGTAGGCGCCGATCGCGTGCGTTCAAAGACGTCTCGCTACGGTGCCAAGGTGAAGGTATCTGAAAATGAATCGTCGACGTCGATTCGAGTCAAAGTAGAAGGTGCCATCCAGGGCGGAAAATTGGTCTTGCCGGGTCAGTCGTTTTCCATGCGCGACAAAGCGGCTTTGACCGAGTATGTAGCGCAACTCAAAACGGATGGTGCTGAAATTGCTCTATCGGAAAAAAAGGCGTTCGGATTGACTTCAAAACAATTGGTTGCCGTCAATGAAGCCCTAAAGCATCCATTGAAATCTGAGACGACCGGGCAAACGGCAAGTAAAGTCGTTGGCGAGTTGATGAACCAATTGTCGCTGCGAGTAAAAATGGACGCATCGGCCAAGCGGGCGTTTGCTCGTTCGGAACCGATCGAAGATGAGCTTAAAGATTTTTCAGCGGGCACCGCGTTGGCGGCAGTTGCCAGACCTTTGGGCTTAGTCATGGTGCCCAAACGAATCGGTAGTGAAATTTCATTGCACTTGATTGACTATACCAAAGCGGATGAACATTGGCCGATTGGTTGGCCGGCGCCGGCGATTCCCAAACGGATGGTGCCCCGGTTGTTTGATAAATTCCCCATCGAAGTTAGGGAGTTTCCATTGGATCAAGTCTTAAATGCGATCCAAACGCGATCCAAGGTGCCAATGTTGTTTGACTACAATTCGATGGCCCGTGCGGGAATTGATTTGTCAAAAACCAATGTGACATTTGCCAAGAAGTCGAGTTACGCGCACGCGCTCGGCAAAGTGTTGAATCAAGCCACGCCTCGAATGGACTACGAAATTCGCGTGGACGAAAACGGCAGGCCTTTTTTGTGGATCACAACGGCCAATCCCATTCGATAGGCTTGCGATGCGAAACGTTATTGTTTCCTGCCGCGCGTCGAGGTGACTGCCCCCGAGGATGCAGATTTTGCGACCGGCTGGTCCAAGTGGATACAAACGGCAACTTCACAGCCCGGTTGCAACAACCAGTTTTCGTTGTCGTTGTCGACAAAGCGGTTTTCGACTTCTGCCCAAACCATGTACTTGTTGCCCATGCGCTTCTTGACGTCCACGAAAACAATTGAACCATTAAAAGTAATTTCGCGACCGTTGGCCATGAAATAGGTGGCCGTGACTTTTCGTCGCTTCAGCTCGTGAGGATCAATTCGACTTCCATCGATTCTGACAGGAATGCGCAGACGGTCCATTTGAGCAATTTTCATAACCGTTTCACCGGCCGTAACCCATTCGCCGGCGTCCTTATGAACCTCATAGACGACACCATCGATCGGGGATTTGAGGGCATGACGGTTGATACTGTCTTCGGCTGCGTGGAGTGTCACCATTTCAGCGGCGGCTTCAACGGCCGCCAAATCTTTTCTTTTGATGGCACCCTGGTGTTCGAACCAAGCGATCTCCGCCGACACTTTGGCACGCTCCGCTTGTTGCTCGGACATCGAGCCCGTTTTTCGCAGGCGTTTCATTTTGTCGTATTCTTCATACGCCAGTTCGTATCTCTTTTCAGCGGTTCGCACATCGGTCTCGTCATTGGCACGATCGTTGGCAATTTGATGCCGATGGGTTGCTTCTTCTTTCATCCGTTGTGCACGCATGTCATCCATCTGAACCAAATGCATGTCGGGAGTCACTCGGTAACCAGGCTTGACCAAGATTTCGGTGATCTTTCCACTTTCCAACGCGGGCAATTCGATGTCTTGGATCAGCTGAACGGCACACTTATCTTCGGCTTCGTAGACTTTTTCAGACACTCGATTCGAGTCTGTCTGCAAGTCGTTTTGCGCTACTGCAACACTGGTGCAAAAGAATAAAAGTGTAATATTCACAGGGATTCTCATTTTCGCCTCGGCGCGCAAGAAGTTTGACAAGATTGAAATCGGCATCTCATAACCATGGGTTTACGGGAAGCGTCGTTGCCGGCACATCTGAATTATACGTGCTAGCGTTGGGAATGGATCGGTGATTCAAACAATTCCATTAAAGAGCTGGAATGCCGACGATTAAACTTTAGGTTTGAAAGTTTAAATCGTCAAAAATCTGTTGCCATTCGTCATCGACGGAAACTGTTGGAAATTGTACGCCAGCACGCTGGTACCAGTATCTGGCGTTACTATCGTCACCTTCGACTCGGTGCAAATACGCGTGGATTCGGGCGGCTACGGCGCTATCCAAATCTTGTACAATTTGGTGTGCGGCGTCCCATTGGCCTGCTTTGGCCAAATTCATGGCTTCCAAGAGTGGTTGGTTCATTGAGTTTCCATGGGATTGGTGGAGGACCATTGCAGCGATTGTATACGATCGGCAACGCGTTTTTTATTGGGGCGGAGGATGTCGACCGTCTCGGGAACGTTTTGCCGTTAGAAATTCTGCCATTAGAAAAACAGGCTAAAAATCGACGCGACCAGCATCGCAGATCCGATGGCGATCTTTCCCATCGTGCCGACGAACCGACCGGCTGCGGCGGCACCGCCGACTTTAAGGCTTTTGTCCATTTCTGAGCCTTCCCATTTTTCGCCAATCGTGGCTCCGATCCACGCACCGGCGCACGCGAAGAGCACGCTGCCAATGATCATTCCGACCAACGGAATCGGAATCGGTAAGCCAATGATTCCCCCCATGAGTCCGCCGACAATGGAGCCAATGACGCTGCAGGTTGCAGCACGTTTGCTTCCTCCGAATTTACGTGTGCCGAAAACCGAAGCAAAAAACTCGATCAATTCCCCGATGCCTGCCAAAGCGACGATACCCACAATCGGCCACCAGCCGATATTCCAGGCTGACTCTGCATCTGTAAAAAACCCCCAGCCTGCAACCAGTAGGACAATCAACCAATTTCCCGGCAGCCCGAATAGATTGGATAACCAACAGATTGCCAACGCAACGACAAACAGAAATACGAGAATGTAAAAGAGTGTGGCCCAGAACATGAAGTTGCATTCGCTGCTAACGCAAAAATCTTGTTTTCAATCCCGCGTTAAGTGACTTTTGCTGTATTCCTTCCGGCTTTAATGTAGCGTTGTAAGTTGCGGATTCCAAATGTTGTTGTCGTACGGATAGGCCGGGTCGAAGCCCGGTTGTCGTTGGTACTTGAATCCGACGTTCGGCAAGATTTTCAATGTCTGTG
The DNA here is from genome assembly GCA_965263475.1 of Mariniblastus sp. Classification (GTDB taxonomy): domain Bacteria; phylum Planctomycetota; class Planctomycetia; order Pirellulales; family Pirellulaceae; genus Mariniblastus. The sequence goes on along the minus strand of OZ253677.1, from coordinate 1,827,317 downwards.
AGCGCTTAGAACCAGTACTTGTAGGTAACGACGACGGTTTCAAACAGCTCATGGAACCAAACGAAGCCAATCGACCGAGTTCCGCAATATAGTTTCGCGTTGACGCGGGTACCAGACTTAAGCAGGTCACGTGGGATTTGTTGATTTTCGAAACTGATGATGGCTTTGGCGGCGTTACCGTCGTCGGAATAAACTTCAAGCTTTCGATCGACATGTTCTAGAGTTCCCACAAATTCTTGGCCGGGGTGGGAAACGAGCGCGAAATGAACTTCAACGGGCTCCTCCGAGGATTGCAAACGCTGCATCAAATGTCCGACTCTTCTTTCGGGGATTTCGATTTCGAGTTGCCAGCCGCCGTTGGGATCGATGATGGTCATCAGGTTTTGCCCGCGATCGACCGGTCGTTTTAGAAGGCTGCGGCGAACTTGCCAATTGACGATCACGCCATCCACTGGGCTTCGAACGATCAAATCCTCAGCTTGCTGTTTCTTGAGATTGTACTCGCGTTTTAAGCTGGCCAAAGATTCTTCAGCTTTGTTGAATTCACCATCGAGCATGATGTCGTCGAGTTTGTCGAGTTTTTCGTTGGAGAACTGCGCGCGTTGATATTTGCTAATTTGTTCACGGGTTTGGTTGATTTGTCCATCGAGGTTTTGGATCTGCATCATCAGATCGCTGTTGGTCATTTTGGCGAGGACATCGTTTTTCTTGACGGATTTGGCTTGGCCTTCGGGAACATAGATGTCTTGAAGAATGCCGCCGACGCTGGCGAAGACTTCATTTTGAACTTGGGGTTGAAGCTGCCCGTTGGCACTCAAAGAAAATGGATAGGGGTACAATGCGAAGAACGCGGCAATACTGGCGAAGACGCCAAGGCCTAAAATCGTCCGCGGCAATCGTCGCCCAACGAATGGTTGCGCCATCTGCCCCAAGGTTTTCCAAAGCGGCAATAGGAATAAACGATGATGCTCCACCGCATTGGCCAGCGCAGACTCGCTATGTGAGGCAATCAATTCAATGCGCCTGCGGACAGCTGGCTCCAAGTCGGAGTCTTTCAGTTGCTCAACAATTAGCGCACCGATCGTTTCCGGTTTTTGTGGATCACGATTGGTGTCATTCGCCTGGGGGCGCGTTTTGAGCGGCACGATAGCCAGCATTTTGGTATGGGATTTGTCGAGGTAACCGTGCAGTCGTTTTTCAATTTGTGGCGCGAGATCTTCGTCTGCGCCGGTATACCAGAGCGGTTGATCGGTCTTAATGGTTGTTTGGACCAGCTTTTGAAGCAGTTTGACTTGATCGGCTCGTCGTTCAATCGAATCCAAGCCGCTAACTGCCTTAATCGTACTGCGGCTACCTTGCGTTGTGGCAACACTGACGCGATCGCAGCCGACGATCCTTCGGCTTTCGTTAGCAATTACATAGCAGGTCTGTTCCGGATTCAATCCTTGATGGATTGCGCGGACGAACGCATCGATTTCTTGCCAGAGATTCTGTTGTTCGGAAAAGTTTGCAATTCGACGGTTCGTCAAAAACTCGCTGGCGATCTCGCACATTTGAATCAAGAATCGCAAGTATCCGCGCTGGGTTGTCGGGCCGGCGCCGTTTCGTTGGAAGATTTCGACAAGCCCGACGGTTTGATGGTTGACTTTGATGGGCCCTAGGATCAACAAATTTTGAGTTGGATTGGCACCTTCTTCGTCGTCGGTCGATCCGCTGTTGGCAGGAACAAGTGCGGCTTCGCCATTCTGGTAAAACTTGTCCAGCAATTTGGTGTGTTTCATTTGGGCATCGGCGTCATTGGCCAGGACGGTTTGATCCAGATTGATATGGTATTGCAATTTGAGTTGGCCTTGGCCGGTTTCGTCCAGCCAGATTGCGCCGCCTTCGCAAGCCAGGGCGCTGGTTGTCCGGTTTAAAAACCCTTCGAAAAATTGGGCAAGATCCGTACTGGTTTTCGAAAGCTCGGCAATTTCGTTCACCAAACTGCGAATTTGATTCTTGGTTTGATTTATCAGTTCGGTATCGAGGGATTCCAACTCCGACTTGGAAGTTTGAAAACGATCTGGCAATTCGGAATCGACTGGAGTTGCGTGGGCGTCCGCAGCAGGGTTCTCGGTTGCGGTTCGATCGATTGTGGGTTGGCTTTTCATAGTGCAAAAATCGCGTGGCGACCGTGACGGGCAGGGAAAAAAGTTCGCGAACTTTCTAATAATTCCAGCAGCGGAACAAGTGCGATATGCAAATCGGACTGGGCAGATAACAATGATGCTTTTCCGATGCCAGCAATAATTGTTCGGAAGCGATGTCGGGCGACCAATCGCGGTTTGATTGCTAGCGTCTTGTGAAACACAGATATCTAATTGAAGCGAAACGGCTAATGCGACTGATTGGGAGTTTGGCGGATCAACCACAGGCTGAGAAGTTTCTGGCTTTTCTTTTGACGGAAGGTGTTCATTCCCACCTAGAAGAAGAAGAAGGTGAGTTTGAAATTTGGATCAAAGACGAAGACCAAATTCAACGGTCGGTCGACGCGTTTAAAGAGTTCCAATCAAGACCCGACGACCCCAAGTACTCCGCGGCGATTCCGCAAGCCAAAGAGCTGCAACTTGAAGCGATTAAAAAGCGTCAACGCATAGCAAAGAATGTTGTCAATGTTGGGGCTGGCCAGGTCAAACGCAATTTTCCACTGACGGTTTCAATCATCGTGATCTGTGCGGTTGTCGCGTTAATGACAAATTTTGGAAGTCAAGACAGTCGGACCAAGGCGCCGTTTCGGGCCTTGGCCTACACTGCAATGGATTTAGAGACCGGACAAGAAATCTGGGACAACAACAATGCGAATCCCGATGCGTTTTCGTTTCGCGTTGCCAGCCTATCCAAAGGCGAGTTATGGCGAGCAATCACACCAATTTTTATCCACTTTGATATCTTTCATTTGATATTCAATATGTATTGGCTGGTGATTTTCGGGTCGCAAATCGAAAACCGCTACGGTTCGGTGCGGTTTAGCTTGCTCGTCCTTGGTTCGGCGTTGGTTTCAAATTTCTTTCAGGCGATCGTACCCATCGATATCGGTGGGTCGCCGCCAGGATTTTTGGGCGGATACTTGGTCACACAATTTGGTGGCATGTCGGGCGTCAATTACGCGTTGTTTGGATTTGTTTTAATGCGCATGGTGTACGATCGTTCTAGCAACCTGTTTGTTTCTCAATTCACGGTCATGTTTTTGCTTGGGTGGCTGGTGTTTTGCATGACTCCGGTTGCGACCGGTATGGGAATCAACGTGGCGAATTGGGCGCACGCGATTGGTTTTTTGTTTGGTGTCATTGCTGGTTATTGGCCGATGATTTTTGGCTCCGCAACGTCTCGATGATCACGGAGGTTAAATGCCTGACGTGAAATCTGATGATTTTGAAATGCAGCGGCGCACGTTGACAATCGCTGGTCGCCAGATCGAGTTGAATTTGCCAGCCAACGAAGAGACGAGTCTAAATGCAGCAGTGGAAGGTCGTTGCATTGATCCGTATTGGGGCAAGCTATGGAGTGCGGCTGTTGATTCTGCGCAGTGCGTTTTGAAGACACCATGGCCAACCGGGGCTCGGGCTTTGGAGTTGGGTTGCGGTGCCGGATTGATGGGGATTGCTGGTCGATTCGCTGGGTTAGACGTCACGTTTAGCGATCATGAGCCATTGGCGGTGGAGTTAGCGACGCGAAATGCACAGGCCAACGGATTTGATGATGCGGCGGGTATGGTTTTGGAATGGTCGCGGCCCAGCGACCAAAAATTCGATGTGTTGTTGGCCAGTGACGTGTTGTACGACAAACCATCCCATTCCCTGTTGTTACAGTTGGCCAACGCGATGTTGAACCCGAGCGGTCGTTTGTGCGTCGGTGATCCAGGGCGTCAATTGGCTCGAGATTTTCTTGGTACAGCGGCGGAGTCGGGCTGGAAAATTAGACTGTACGACGCCGAACTCCAGCCAGCCTATTCAGCGTTCAACAACCAGTTTTGTTGGATGGTCATCGAGCGTTGAATTTCATAGGTCGCTACCTGATGGGATTCTTTCCCGGTACTTGCGCAGGTCGATTCAATTGTTCGGGGCTGAATTGTTGGTGAGCTTGCAGACTTTGTCGTTTCACCCAATCGAAACCCAAGGGTTTTCTGGGACGTACGAACAGTCCGAAGAAGCTCTGCAATTCGTCGAGGTTACTGTTCACCTTGCGATTCTTGAATTCGAAAACGCGGCTAGTCAGTTTGTTTTCGGCTGGATTGTAGTTAGGTGCGTAGATGTGCAGCATGATGGGCAGAAACAGTTCGTCCCGCGAGAGAACCAACTCCAACTTTTGGTAATTCCTCGCGTCATCAATCTTCTTGGGATAAGCTTCAAGCCAATATTCGTTTTCGGCACCCTCTGGTGTGATGATGCGAACCCAAAATCGTTCGAGGATATCAGACTTGCTGGCGCCAAATAGAAAGGGCAGGGGGCTATTGATCAGGCCTTTGCCGCGCATCGAGACTGGGATTTCGGTTTCATACAATTTCTTGTTTTGATAATCGAATTCATATATGGCTTTTCCATCGCAAATCCATTTTTCACGTTGCGTCGATTCTTTGCGTGGCTTGTAGGACGCGTTTTGGCCGGCTTGTTTGGGTGGTGCCTCGAAATCGAAAACTTGCTGTGTTTCGTAGCTTGCCCGATCTGGAGCTGCGAATCGAATTTCTCCCGTCATGATGGAGGCTGCAGCCAAGCGATTGGTGTTGGGATCGCGCCAGTTGCAAAATGTCGTGTCGTAGTCGTAGCGGACGAAATCACATTTGTATTTTTTGACGTCGGCGCTTTTCGCCGTCCAGTGGTCCAAAAGCTGGTTCAGAAATTGGAGATGATCGGCGCTAAGCGTGCTGTGCCATTTGGGAGCTTGGTTGGGGGCGTTGTTGGTTGCCTGGGATGCTTGAACTGGTGTTGCGTTTTGTTGCTGGATGGGTGCCAACGTGTTTTGGTTGGATTGCGCGAACGACGACAGTTGGCAACAGGCAACCAAAACAAAAGCGGAAACGGAAAATAACAAGCGCATCGATCGTCCTTGATTCACAGTTTTAAGTGCGGAAGCTGCGAGATTAGCAGATGTAAAATGAGTGACCTAGATGGATCTCATTTGCTAGCGTTTGAGTTGGTTGGGCAGGAATCTATTGCGCTTAACTTTAGCTAATTCAAGTGGCCCAAAACTTCCTTTAAGATAGTGGCGATTCGGGGGGCGGCTGAGTTCGCGGCATCGACAACTTCTTGTCCAGAAGTCACGTCAAGCACGTCGGGTTTGGCGACGTTGGTGACGATCGACAGGGCCAGGATTTGCAAGCCAAGTTGGTTAGCAACGTAGATTTCGGGCACGGTGGACATGCCGGCGACGTCGGCGCCGATCCGTCGCAACATACGATATTCCGCGCGGGTTTCATAATTGGGGCCGAGCATGGCTGCATAGACGCCGGTTTGGACTGGGAAGTCGTTGGCGCGTCCACAAACTCTGGCAATTTCTGCCAATTCGCTATCGCCAGGAGTGACGCGATGGGTTGGCCGCTGGTTGCGGACAGGGTTCGACGAATCGGGCGAACAACGAAACATCAGATCAATGAATGAATCGATGACCATGATGTCGCCACTTTGGTATTTCGGATTGAGGCCGCCAGCCGCGTTGGTGACAAACAAGACGTCGACGCCCAGTGCCTGCATCACGCGTACGCCCAACGTTGCGTCGTCGACGGAATGACCTTCATAAAGATGGAAACGGCCATCCATCGCGACCACGGGTTGGGCATCGAATTTTCCAATGACCAAGCGCCCTTTATGCCCCAATGCGGTGCTGACGGGAAAGTTGGGGATCTGTTGGTAGTCGAACACGTTATCCGCTTCTATTTCGGAAGCCACAAGATTAGAACCAGTGCCCAAAATGATTCCGAATTTGGGTTGCACATCCAATCGGTCGCGAAGGAATTGCGCAGCAGCTTCGACGTTGGCCTGGAGGTGATTCACGGTCGCATAGGTGTTTCAGTGGGTGCTAATTCTCTTCGGCCAATACTCCTAGCACAAGTTGGGTCAGTCGCGGTTCAGCTTCACCGGCGATGCGAATGATTTCGTCGACATTGGCAGGTTCCAACGCGTCCGGTAAACACATATCGGTGACAACCGAGAATCCAACCACGCGCATACCACTATGGATGGCTACGATAACTTCAGGAACGGTGGACATCCCGACGACGTCTGCGCCAATGGTACGTAAGAAACGATACTCGGCCCGCGTCTCCAGGTTGGGGCCGGCGACGGCGACGAAGACTCCTTTGTGGACGACCATGTCTTCTTTACGACCGACCGCCAGAGCGCGATCGATCAACGTGTGGGAGTAGGGTTCGCACATATCGGGAAAACGTGGTCCCAAGCGATCGTCGTTGATTCCAATCAGCGGATTGTCACCCATCAGGTTAATTTGGTCTTCAATCATCATGATATCGCCGGCGCGATAATTGGGGTTCAGTCCGCCGCAGGCATTGGAGACGACCAATAAATCGGCACCCATGGCTTTCATCACGCGAACGGGCAAAGTGATTTCTTTGAGCGGATAGCCTTCATACATATGCAAGCGACCTTCCATCGCCATCACTGGCAAACCGTTGAGGTTTCCGCAGACTAGACGCCCCTTGTGGCTGGTCGCAGTCGATTGGGGGAAATTCGGAATGTCGCCATATTCGATTGAGGCGTCGACATCGATTTGTTCGACAAGCGAGCCTAGTCCTGTGCCGAGAATAATTCCAGCCTTGGGGGAGCCGTCCCACTGGCTTTTGATGAAACGGGCGGACTCCGTTATTTTATCATACAGGTCGAGCATGAGTGTAGCCTTAGAAAGGTTATATCGCTGAACCGGCAACGTTAACGAAAGTTGCCTGAGATGCAAGCGGTGAACGAGCGGCCGCTGGTCGCGGAGCACGAGCTAAATGAGCACTAATTAGGTCAAGACAAATGGTTCTTGTGCGGCCGACAAGCGGGCCGCGTTCTGCGTTACGACGGATTAACGATTACTCGTCCTGTAAGCTTTGGCTTGCCTTGGCGACTTGAACATGATGCTTTTGACGAGCGCCAGATCCGCGGAACCGAGATAGGTATGGGCGTCTTGCTCAAGAGTGAATACGAATGTCACCCGGCGTCCGTCTTCTGCGGTCACATGGTAATACAGCCATGTGAATGGGATATCAGATTCCAGGCCATCGACGGCAACTTTCAGAATTTCAAGACCGCTATTGGAGGAAACGCGTTCTGAGCCGACGATTTTGGCTTCGGCATCGGCAATAATTTTGCGAACCTCTTGTTGAAACGAATCAAGTTGCAACGGGTTGTCGACGGGGCGTTTCGGCAGTTGCACTACATTGCATTGGGCAATCATTTGACCATCGTCGATATACCGGAGAACAGCCGCTTCATCTTCCGACGCAATCACTCTCCAGTTCGTGTCGTGGATCAATTGGAAATCATTGTCTTCGCGATCAAATAAGAATGAGAATTTGATCTTCTTGCCTTTGAACTGTTTGGCCAAACGTATTTTGTCGAGATTGATATTTTCGCCAGTTGGTTTGATTTGGACGTCCAACTTGACTTTGCCCTCGAAACCAGGGGCGAACTGGCCGGCGCGCCGTTCTTCGTCAATGGAGACGCGGAGCGATTTGACGAGGTTTGCGTTCAGATCCAACAGGGCGATGCCTTTGATTTTCAAGTCGGTCACGGTGTCATCGACTTCGCCACGAACATTGCCGTAAAGGTAGATTTTCGCGATTTGATTATCGACGCTTTTGAGCATCATGGTGACTGAATCTGAGATGATTCGATTGACGGCGACGAGGCCGATGATTTGGTCTTCTTCCAGCTTCCATTTGTCGCCGACGGCTACATTTCTTTGTTGAAACAGATCGATGTAGGACAAGGGGTCGCCAGGGTTTTTCAGCAGTTCGTATTCCTTTTGCCGCAGCGTACCACCAATGGAAGCGATTTGGAAATCGTGTTGCCCTTTGGAGTTGTCTTTCATTCGTGCCAGAATCAGTCGATTGGAATCTTCGAGCGTCGTGGTGGTTTTACCTTTGCCTGCCTTAATGATGGCTTCGGCGTTGGCAAAGTATCGAATGGCTTGAGGTTGTTGTTTGCTGCTGGTTGAGATTCGCTGGTCGTATTCGAACCGTCCTCGGACGTCTAATGGCAGGGCGACCTGGTTTTCTGCTTGTCCGGCTTTGTCGACGATTACCGAGCCCTTGTATTGGACTTGGGACTTTACATTCAGCGTTTGATCCGCCGAAATCTGGTGTTTGATGTCGTACTTATCTTCTGCGACAAGAAGATGGGTTCCGGCAAACCAGCAGAGGGATAGCAAGGTGGGCGCAAAGACGGAAAACTCAAGACCTGGGATTTTTTTCATTTTCTCGAGATTTTTTTCACAATAAAACAGTGCGGACGACGAAACAAGGGACAACTGCCAAGCAGGTGATCTATCAAGGTTTTCATCGACGTTGATCGGTTCACCGATTTGTTTCAAATTGAGAAACTCGTCTTTAAACGCTAACAATCAGGGATTTTTTGGGCCGATTTCTGCCATCGGTTGCGACGAATGATCCCAAAAAGCCTGTTGGTTTTTGATCTTTGGCACCACTTTCCACCAAATCTGGTGTTTTGAATAAAAACATCGTGATCTGTTCGCTTTGACCGCGAACATTGGAATGAGGTTTGCTTCAAGTAAGAGGCAAAAACTTGTTTCACGGTGAATTAGGTATTCCCAACGGTCAATTTGTTGTAAACCATTTGTATAAATTGTTTTACGGCATTTTGAACAATACTGGCTGACCTCAATTCGCTGAACTGTCGGGAAATCAAGTTCGTAAGTGATTATGAGATTGGAACGTCCTGACATTAGGAACATGGCGAACACGGAGGGTCGCAGAGAAAGCAGGAATGCTTGAACGAAACTAAAAATGGATTTAGTGCGTCGCAGATTGTGAACGTTCGAGCGGAAGAGTGAGGTTAACTATGCATACCGATTACAAATGTCCTTCGATCCGAGAATTGCGTGATCAACAGGTCCGGTTTGCGCCTCGAGAAAAGAAGATTGAGCAGATTGACTGTGCCGAAAATTTACTGCGCGATTTGCAGACTGACCGTACGTATAACTACGAGTACGTTTGCTTCCGAATAACTGGATTTCGAGCTGAGCAGTCCCCAATCATTCGAATCAAGGGTGCCGATCTAAGACATGATCTTTACTGTTTCATTGAAGATCTTTCAGAGTCTGCCAATATCCGAGCCGCTGAGACAGGGCAACCTGTGCATACGGTCGAGGACTTGAGCAAAATGTTCAATGTGTCTTCCAAGACGATTTCGCGTTGGCGTCAACAAGGATTGGTAAGTCGCAAATTTATTTTCGATGGCGGGCGGAAACGCGTGGGGTTTTTGCACAGCAGCGTGGACCAATTCGTCAAAAACAATGGTGAAAAGGTCAAGCGTGGGAAGCGATTTAGTCAGCTTTCGAAGCATGACAAAGACGAGATTATTGAACGTGCTCGGCGGTTGGCCAAAGCGGGGGGGTGTCCTGCTGAGGTAACACGTCGGATAGCCAAGACGATGGATCGAAGCGTCGAAACAATTCGGTATACGATTAAGCAATTCGATGAGAAGTATCCGAACATCGCGGTTTTCCCTGACCAGACAGGTCCACTGAATCTGGAAATGAAAGAACGGATTTTCGCCGAGTTTCAATCTGGGAAGTCGGCAGAAACGATTGGCAAGCGATATTGTCGAACCAAGACTACGGTCTATCGCGTGATCAATGAAGTCCGGGCCAACATGATTATGGAGTTGCCGTTGGATTTTATGGACAACCCCGAGTTTCATCGCAAAGCGGCTTACAAACGGATTGTCGATTCTGAGATGCCGGTTCCTGACAAGCCAACACGTCGGACGAAGCCGCCCGCGGGACTGCCGCGTTACCTGGCATCGCTTTACGAGAACGCGTTGTTGACGCGTGAGCAGGAAGGTTATCTGTTCCGTAAGTTCAATTTTTTGAAATGTAAAGCGCGGCAACTGCGAGACAAGTTGGATCCGGCCAACGCGAAATCGACCGACATGGACGAGATTGAACGTTTGTATGACGAGGCGGTTCAGGTCAAGAATCAGATCGTGAAGTCGAATTTACGATTGGTGGTTTCCATTGCGAAACGCCATGTCTCGGCGGCCGATGACTTCTTCCAGTTGGTCAGTGACGGCAACATGTCATTGATCCGTGCGGTTGAGAAATTTGATTATGCCCGCGGCAACAAATTCAGCACGTACGCGTCTTGGGCAATCATGAAGAATTTTGCTCGGACGATTCCGGATGAATTCAAACAGAAGGATCGCTTCCGACCGACGGCCGAGGAAATGTTCTTGGCCAAAGAAGATCAGCGTTCCGACCGTTATATGTTGGAGTCGGCCCAAAGCCGTCGCGAACAACAGGTCAATTTAATCTTGGAAACTTTGGACGAGCGTGAGCAGCGGATCATCATCAGTCGATTCGGTTTGGATTACAGCCAAGAGCCACAGACTTTGAAAGAAGTAGGGGCTGAATTGGGCGTTACGAAGGAGCGGATTCGACAGATTGAGGCTCGGGCGTTGAACAAACTTCGGGCTGCTGCGAAAGAAGAACGAATCGACATCCCGGATACTTCCATCCAGTAACCGGAAATTCCAATCACGTGTGTCGCGTCGCAACACCGCACAGTTTTGGCTGTGCGGTTTTTTTGTGTGCCGGCGGGTGGGTTGGTTTGCATGTGAATGGTCGAAATGCATTGCGACGACCCGTTAAAAAAAATCGTTCTTGGAAGATCGTACGTCGATGCAACGGTCAATCGCGCCGCGTTTGAAGGGTGGCTGGCGTTTGAAAAATGATATAACGAGGCTCGCAAACCGAGCGTTGTACGTTGAAGCAAAGATAGGGATTGAGACAATTGCGCTCATTGATTCGGGCCGGCGGCGGAACGTGTTCAAGGCATATTGAATTGACGATGGATGGGGGTGAGCGTCAAAGTTTCGGTACGTAACTTGTTTCGGATTGGGGGCTGTCTTGCATATTATCTTTTCAAACTGGATGCGAGCCATTCGGTTTTTGCCTTGTTTGTTGATTGCGGCGGGAGTGGTTGTCGTTCTGCAAGCGGAATGCAGCGCGCAACGTTTTCGTTTCAAAAGACGCTTTCATGCCGATGCGGTTCAAACGCACCAGCGACCAATAGTCGATGCCGATTCGAAGGTGCGGCTCCCGGAACGAGCTCGGCAGTTTGCGCCGGGACCGGCGAAATGGGAAGATGTGCTTGGTTATGATCCGCGGGTTCATTTGGACGCCGATCGTTATTCGAGATATCCCAAATTCATCGGCGGATTTCATTCCAGCCATTTTACCGACGTTGGTTTGCCGACCGGTGACAAGGGATTTCGTGGCAATGGATTGTATTGGACTCCGTGGTAGAGTTTGATTGGGTTTTACCGATCGGGGCGTAATCGAGTTCAAGGCGTGTCTTCATGTCCAGCAGTAACACTGTGCCGGTGGTCAGGTTGAAAATCCCGGGAGCAAGAGTGGCGGCCGAATGGGAAAAAGGCGGAAATGGCTGGATTCTGTCAAAATCTGGTCAGGAACGCGAACAGGTTGGACGATAAGTTGTCATTTCGTATTGCATAGAAATCGCAAATCCTTATATTTTGCGGGATTCCAATTGCGCCAGCGTAGCTCAGTTGGCAGAGCAGCTGATTTGTAATCAGCAGGTCGTGGGTTCGACTCCCTCCGCTGGCTTTGGCTTGGATTCGTCTAAGCCTTTGGTTTATATAGGTTTTCGAAGAATCTGGTATTGGCCTCCCCGCCGATATTCTGGAGTGAACGAGCCTGACGGGGGGATACCGAAGCGGTCAAACGGGACAGACTGTAAATCTGTTGGCTCAGCCTTCGCAGGTTCGAATCCTGCTCCCCCCATTCAACCTGTTAGTAGTTGGTCTAATTGATGGATTGGGAAAGGACTAAATAGCGAAAACCGCTCTGAAATATCTGTCCTAATCTTTCAAAAAGCCATTGGGTAATTCCCAAATATTGATACATTTACTGGTTGGCAAAAATTCAGGATCGGTGTGCGCGAGCACGTTGAGAGTGAGTTGAGGGATGGCCCGATCTCCAGGATTGGACGATGGGGGAATGCCTATGCGGGTGTAGCTCAATGGCAGAGCCCCAGCCTTCCAAGCTGGTTGTGAGGGTTCGATTCCCTTCACCCGCTTAATGAATTGTTTGATTGGAGATGAACCGCTGCTGTAGCTCAGTGGTAGAGCGCGTCCTTGGTAAGGACGAGGTCACGGGTTCAAATCCCGTCAGCAGCTTCATTTGTATATGCGTAATTTTAAGTTTAGTTTCGGCCGGTTTGGTCGAGTTGTTTTTATTGACTTGGTGTTTAATCAAGCAGGTGTAGAAAGAAAATGGCCAAGGAAACCTTTAATCGTACAAAACCACACGTAAACGTCGGAACTATTGGGCATATTGACCATGGGAAAACAACGACGACCGGCGCGATCGTTGCAGTTCAGGCTGCCAAGGGTCTCGCGACGCCGATTTCATACTCAGATATTGCCAAGGGTGGTACTGTTCGTGACGAGACCAAGACGGTAACGATTGCAGTTGCTCACGTTGAGTACGAGACAGCGGGTCGCCATTATGCTCATATCGACTGTCCTGGGCACGCTGACTTTATTAAGAACATGATCACTGGTGCGGCTCAGATGGACGGTGCCATTTTGGTGGTTGCTGCAGACGCTGGTCCGATGCCGCAGACGAAAGAGCATGTTTTGTTGGCTCGTCAGGTGGATGTGCCTGCTTTGGTTGTTTTTCTTAACAAGTGCGACTTGGTTGACGACGAAGAGCTGCTTGAGTTGGTTGATATGGAAGTTCGTGAGTTGTTGAATAAATATGATTTCGACGGTGACAATGCTTGTATTGTTCGCGGTAGTGCTTTGCCTGCTTATCAAAAGCCGGATGATCCTGAGGCCAGTAAGTGTATTTCTGAGTTGATGGACGCGATTGACGCGCATATTCCGGAGCCTCCGCGTGAAGACGACAAGCCATTTTTGATGGCGATTGAAGATGTTTTCTCGATCGAAGGTCGTGGTACGGTTTGTACCGGTCGTGTTGAGCGTGGTGTGATCAAGCCGGGTGAAGAGGTAGAGATTATCGGTCTTCAGGACACTCAGAAGACGACTTGCACCGGTGTTGAAATGTTCCGTAAGTTGCTTGATGAAGGGCGTGCGGGGGATAATGTTGGTTGTCTGTTGCGTGGTGTCAAGCGTGATGAAATTCAGCGTGGTCAAGTTTTGGCGAAGCCTGGCTCGATTAGTCCTCATACCAAGTTTGAGGCTGAGGTTTACTGTTTGAGTAAAGATGAAGGTGGTCGTCACACGCCGTTTTTCAGTGGTTATCGGCCTCAGTTTTATTTCCGTACGACCGACGTCACCGGTACGGCGAACTTGATTGGTGCAGAGATGTGTATGCCTGGCGATAACGTCAAGGTGAGTGTTGAGTTGCATAAGCCGATTGCGATGGATGATGGTGTTCGTTTCGCAATTCGAGAAGGTGGCCGAACGGTTGGTTCGGGTGTTGTGACCAAGATTGTCGAGTAGTCGGCGATCGTAGGTTTGTTGGGGCGTTGCATTTTAGTGTGACGCCCTGTTTGCAAACTTGGGAAGCGATTGAGCGATGTCAAAATAATTTAGGGGTGTAGCTCAATTGGCAGAGCACTGGTTTCCAAAACCAGCGGTTGCGGGTTCAAATCCCTCCGCCCCTGTTTGTCCGAGTTGGGTGGGCCTGGCTTGGGTTGGTTGTTAGAAGGTTGTCAGAATTCGTTCGGGGTGTTTCGATGAGTACGGCGGTAAGTTCAGGGGGTGGCAGTTTCTGGTCGGAGCTGTTTCGCTTTGGTGTCTACAAGCCGAATCAAGGGCGGATTGTTCGGCAGTTAAGTTTTTTGGCGATCGCGCTGTTGGCGGGTTTGGCGGCCTTTGAGATTCATCGGTTTCGGTTGTTCGACGTGTTGTATACCGGCTTGTCGGGTTCGCGATACGTCTTTTTGTTGGTTTTTGTGGTGCTGGGTTTGTGGTTTGCTTACCGGGTTGTCAATTATTCGCGGTTTGCGGATTTTTTGATTGCGGTCGAAGCTGAGATGAATAAGGTGTCTTGGCCGACGAAAACTGAGTTGTGGAATGCTTCGTTGGTCGTGATGTTTGTGATTTTTGCGATGGCGGCGTCGCTGTTTCTATTCGACATGATCTGGACTTCATTGTTTCAGTTGATTGGGATTCGGTACAACGGATAGGCGGCTGTTTGGATGTCAAGCGACGATATGGTTTCTGATGATGGTATGGTTGATTCGGCTGGGTCGGACGGCGTGTCTGATGCGCTAGGGTCGGCAGACGTCGATGATTCTTCGGCGGCGGCTGAGTCGGTTGGTGAAGTTGTGGAGTCGGTTGGTGAAGTGGAGGAAGCGGAGGTGAACGAGTTGGGGTTCACTGAAGCGGAGATGTTGGATGGCGACGTCGAGGAAGATGAAGACGATAACGAAGACGCATCACCAATTGAAGAATTTGTTGAGGAGGAAGTTGTTGTTGAGGACGATCTGGAGATGGATTGGTATATCCTGAAGGTCCAGGTCAACCGAGAGCGTTCGATTTGCGATGCTTTGAACCGCCGGGTGCTGCAGGCGGGCTATGAGAAATATTTTGGCGATATCTTGGTTCCGACTGAAGATGTTCGCGAGTTTACGAAGTCTGGGAAGCAAAAGATTGTCAAGCGAAAGCTGTATCCCGGCTATGTAGTCGTTCGGATGGCGATAAATGATGACACCTGGTTTCTTGTTCGCGAGACTCCAGGAATTGGTGATTTTACCGGGGCTGCGGGAAAGCCGGCTCCGTTGAAGCAGGAGGAGATTGATCGGATTATTTCCACAACTAAGCCCGTTGAGGATGATGAGGGGGATGAGCCGGCAATCAAGACTGCGATTAAATTCAAGGAAGGGGATCGTGTTCGTGTGAAGGAAGGTTATTTCCAGAATTACGAAGGCGAAGTTTCGAATATTGATGAAAGAAACGGGCGTGTGACTGTGATGATCAATATTTTTGGTCGTCCGAATCCGGTTGAGCTGGATCATTGGCAAGTGGAAGACGTCTAGTTAAATAGAAATTGAAGGTTGGTTTGAGATGGCAAAGCAATTAGTTGGGCAGGCGAAGTTTCAGGTGCCCGGTGGTCAGGCGACTCCCGCCCCGCCGGTGGGTACTTCACTGGGTAAATTCGGTATTAATCTGGGGCAGTTTGTGCAGCAGTTTAATGACCGGACGAAGGAGTTTAATGGAACTCCGATTCCGGTGATTGTTTCGGTTTACAATGACCGCTCGTTTGATTTTGTTGTCAAGAGTCCGCCTGCCGCTGCGTTGTTGAAGATGGCGGCGGGGATTGCGAAGGGCTCGGGGGTTCCGAACATCGACAAAGTGGCATCAGTGACTCGGGCTCAAATTAAAGAAATCGTCGAGAAGAAAAAGGACGATTTGAATGCGAGTGATTTGGATAATGCATGCCGTATGATTGAGGGAACGGCCCGTAGTATGGGCATTACCGTCGTCGACTAGACCCTGTCGCGATTGGTTTGGTGGATGGATCGGATTGGACTTTAATTAATAGCAATAAAATGGCCAGAGTTTCAAAGCGTTTTAAAGAATTGGCGACCAAGGTTCCAGAGGATGCGGTCGGTTTGACTGAGGCGATCAAAGTGTTGAAGCAGTTTGACGGAACGAAGTTCGATCAAACCGTCGAAATCCATATGCGTTTAGGGATCGATGCTAAGCAGGCGGATCAATTGGTTCGCGGTTCGATCGTCTTGCCGCACGGGATTGGAAAGAGTCAGCGAGTGGTCGTGTTTGCCAAGGGTGATGCGGCGGCAGCCGCCAAAGAGGCGGGTGCGGATGAGGTCGGTGAAGCAGAATTGGGTAAGCGAATCGCCGACGGTTGGCTCGATTTCGATGTATGTATTGCATCACCGGACATGATGGGGGTCGTGGGGCCATTGGGTCGCGTGTTGGGTCCCCGGGGGTTGATGCCTTCGCCGAGAGCGGGCACGGTCACGCCGGACGTCGCAAACGCGGTTAAAGAATATAAGGCTGGTAAGGTCGAGTTCCGCAACGACAATGGCGGCAATGTTCATGCTGTCGTGGGTCGACTCAGTTTTGATGATCAGAAATTGGAAGAGAATATTAATTCGTTTATTGATCACATCAACTCGATCAAGCCAATGGCGATTAAGGGGACCTATGTTCGCGGGATCGTGATCACGGCGACGATGAGTCCCGGGATTCGCATTGCGGCTTAGCTTTCGGTGTTTGGGTTGTTGTCTGAATTTAAGTGAAATCTGATGAGTAAATTTGTAAAAGATCTGTTGACCAAGGATGTCGCAACTCGCCTGGATGGTGTGCAGGATTGTGTGTTGGCCAATGTGATTGGCTTGGATGCGAATTCGACAACGGCGCTTCGCAAGCGTTTGCGAGAAAAAGACATTAGTCTGTTGGTGGTCAAAAATAGTCTCGCGCGTCGCGCGACCGAAGGTACATCTCTAGCTCCTGCATTCGAAGGTCTTTCCGGAACGGCGGCCGTGGTTTGGGGGGCGGAAGATTTCGTTTCGCTAGTCAAGGAAGTGATTGAGCTGGACAAAGACGAAGACTTTGAGCAGTTCAAGGCGCGTGGCGGTTGTATGGACGGCGAGCAGCTGTCTGCCGAGCGTGTTGCGGAAATCAGCAAGTGGCCTAGCCGCGCCGAGCAGCTTAGTCTGTTGGTGGGGCAGATTCTCGGTCCTGGAAGTCAATTGTCCGCACAATTGAAGGGTCCTGGTTCGATGTTGGCCAGTCAGGTCAAGCAAATTGCTGAAGGAGACGAGTGATCGTCTAGTGAATGGATGTGTAAAATTTTGGAACAATAATCAATTAATTCATCATCATAATCTTTGGGTCTGACATTCTCCCGCGGTGTTGGGCCTGTGAAGTAAAGAAAGCAGAAAGGTAACGAACGATGTCAGAAGAAACAGCAACAATGGAATTTTCCGATTCTACAAAAACTATGGGCGATCAGATCGCTGGCTTGACTTTGAAAGAAGCCAAAGAGTTAAGCGATTACTTGAAAGAAGCTCATGGAATCGAAGCCGCAGCTGGCGGCGGCGTGGTTATGGCGGCTCCTGGTGGCGGTGACGGCGGTGGTGCTGCCGAAGAGAAGACCGATTTTGATGTGGTTTTGACTGGTTTTGGCGACAAGAAATTGGACGTTGTCAAAGTGGTTAAAGCCATCACGGGTGCATCTTTGATGGATGCCAAGAAGATGGTCGAAGCATGCCCAGCGACGCTTAAGGAAGGTGTTCCAAAGGATGAAGCCGAGAAAGTTAAAGCCGACGTGGAAGGCGCCGGCGGAAGCGTAGAGCTCAAGTAGCAGGAACTCTGGGGTGGGTTTTGGGCCCGCCCCAAAAAAACGGTGTCACGGGATTGGATGGCCACGTGGCATTCGCGGTTTGTTCCAAGTCTATCCTTAATTTGTTCGTTCGTTAAAAGTCGAGTGCCAAACGACCCTCGAAGCAACGTCGTAGGCTACAGGCTCCTTGGGCAGCCAGCGGTCAGATTGTCGACCGCCGGCGCGTCTTTTTCTGTCTGTATCTGTTGTACGCGTGTGCACTCATTCAATTATCGCGGGTGCAATGAGTGCGGTCGAGGTCGGGTTGGTCGTCAACGTCGTAACGTCGTTTTTTCTCAATTTAGGGTATTCAGGTAGCACAGTCATGCGGCTGTTGCCCTGTTTCATGTTGGAGTATTGCAAGTATGGCAACCCCTGTTGAACGAAGATTGAAGCCAGAGCGAGTTCGTCGTTTTGGTAGTGGACGTGCATATGAGCTGCCACCGGATCTGACACAGATTCAAACGGCCAGCTATGACGCATTTTTGCAACACGAAGTCGATCCCGCGAAACGAAAAGCGCATGGGATCGAAGGTGTCTTGCGCGAGATCTTTCCGATTGAAAGTTACGACAAAAAGCTCCGTTTGGAATACGTGGGTTACGATTTGGGTAAGCCTCGATATACGCCTGAAGAATGTCGGCAATTGCGATTGACCTACGGTCGTCCGTTTCGGGTTTGGTTGCGTTTGATCAAAGAAGAGTCCATCGAAGAAGAGGTGTTCTTGGGCGATATCCCGGTCATGCTGGGAGGCGGAGAGTTCATTATCAATGGTGCCGAACGCGTGGTGGTGAGCCAATTGCACCGTAGTCCCGGTATCGATTTCGTGATGGAGTCGGACACGACTTCGGATCGGAAATTGCCCAGCTGCCGAGTGATTCCGGAGCGCGGCAGTTGGATTGAAGTTAATTGCACCAAGAAAGATGCGATGACTGTGCGGATCGACCAGAGCGGCAAGTTTTCAGCGATTACATTATTGCGTGCGATGGATCCGAAGTTTGGTGAAGACTCGGCAATCATTCGCGCGTTTTATGAAACGGTCAAGGTCAAAGTCGTGGACCGTCGAAGTGCAGCGAAGTTAGAAGGTAAAGTCGCGGTCGATGATATTCTCTACCCCAGCGGTTCCGATCGTGCTGGAGAAGTGATTGTTGATGCCGGTGTTCAGATTTCTGCGGACAAAGCAGAGTTGATTTGTACAGCGGGAGTGAAGGGCTGTGAAGTGATGTCACCGCCGAAGACGGCACATATTTTCAATTCGTTGGCCGATGACAATACTTCGTCGCACGAAGAAGCGTTGTTGAGAATTTACCAGCGTTTACGTCCCGGCAACCCACCAGCGTTGGAGAAAGCGCGTGCGTTGTTCCACGAAAAATTCTATGATGACAATCGCTATCGCCTCGGTCAGGTCGGACGTTTTCGCATCAACCGTAAATTGGACTTGGGGGTTTCCGAAAAGGAAATGACTCTGCGACCAGACGATATCTTGGCGTCGATTCAATATTTGTTGGAGTTGGCGACTCCGGGTGGAGATGCTCATATCGATGATATTGACCACTTGGGGAATCGACGCCTGCGAACGATCGATGAGTTGGCGAGTGACGAACTGCGGAAAGGGTTTTTGAAGCTGCGGCGTACCGTCCAAGAGCGTATGAGTTTGAAGGATCAGGAAGACATGACTCCGCGTAGTCTTGTTAATCCAAAGAGTATCTCAGCGGCGATTGAGTATTTCTTCGGTCGTGGCGAGTTGTCACAGGTGGTTGACCAAACCAATCCGTTGAGCCAACTGACGCATGAACGGCGTTTGTCTGCATTGGGGCCTGGTGGTTTGAATCGTAAACGCGCCGGTTTTGAAGTGCGTGACGTTCACATTTCTCACTACGGTCGGATCTGTCCGATTGAGACGCCGGAAGGTACGAATATCGGTTTGATTTCAAGTCTCGCGATTTATGCGAGCGTCGATAGCTATGGATTTTTGGTGACTCCTTATGCCGAAGTTAAAAAAGGAAAGGTGACCGAAAATATCTCGTGGTTGCGTGCGGATGAAGAGTCTGAGTCTTACGTGGCTCCGGCTGATACGCGCGTCGAAGACGGAGTGATTGTTGGTGAAAAACAGTTGGCCGGTAACATCATTGCACGCTATCGAGCTGACTTTGAATTGGTTTCACCTGAAGATGTGAAGTATATCGATATTGCTCCGAGCCAAATGGTGGGCGTTTCAGCGGGTCTGATTCCGTTTTTGGAGCATGACGATGCGAACCGAGCTTTGATGGGTTCGAACATGCAACGTCAAGCGGTTCCATTGTTGGTGGCTGAGCCGCCAATTGTAGGGACGGGCATGGAGCGTGCGGTTGCTGAAAACTCAAGCATGGTGATTCGTGCTCGCAAAGCGGGGACAATTACCTATGTTGATGCGACTCGTATTGAGATTGGCAATGATGTATACGACTTGATGAAGTATGCGGGGCTAAACGAGCGTACGTGTTTGAATCAGAAACCGATTATTAAGTTGGGCGACAAAGTCACAAAAAACCAAGTGTTGGCTGACGGTGCCGCGACTTTCGAAGGGGAGTTGGCATTGGGGCGAAACGTGCTAGTCGGTTTCATGTCGTTTGATGGTTACAACTTTGAAGACGCGATTATCATTTCGCAAGAACTGGTTCAAAACGACACTTATACGTCCATCCACATTGAAGAATTTGATGTCGAGATCCGCGAAACGAAATTGGGACGCGAGGAATTTACTCGCGACATTCCAAATGTTAGCGAGAAGGCGTTGCGAAACTTGGACGAGAACGGGATCGTTCGCGTCGGAACGTATGTAAGACCAGGAGACATTTTGGTTGGTAAAGTGTCGCCAAAGTCCAAGACGGAATTGACTCCGGAAGAAAAACTGTTGCACGCGATTTTTGGTCGTGCTGGTGAAGACGTCAAGAACGATTCGCTGGAAGTTTCTTCGGGGATTGAAGGTATTGTGATTGATACACAACGATTCTCGCGTCGCATGTCACTTTCTGAAGAAGAACGAAAAGTCTTTGAGAAAGACTTGAAGGCGGCTGAGACGGACGGCAACGAAGCGATCTCCAATGTGTTCGCCGAGATGATTGAGGCGATGGAGAAGGTGGTTGGGAAGACATTGACGGACGAAAACGAGACTCCGTTGACGCGGGATCAGAATCCTAAATTCATCGCTGAAAAAGCCGCCAGTTTCCGACTCTCAACAGTGGTCGGACCCTTGAAGAGCGAGGCGAAAATCAAGAGTGTGGAAACGCTCCATAAGGAGATGTGGCCAGCGATTGAGGCGGCGATTGACCATCGTGATCGAATCGTTAACAGCATGAAGCGCGGCGATGAGCTTCGCAGTGGTGTATTGCAAATGGTCAAAGTTTACATCGCGACCAAGCGAGTGATTTCCGTTGGTGACAAGATGGCTGGACGCCACGGTAACAAAGGTGTGATCGCCAAGATACTGCCTGTCGAAGACATGCCATTTTTGGAAGACGGTACACCATTGCAGATTCTCTTGAACCCATTGGGCGTACCTAGCCGGATGAATGTGGGTCAGATTTTGGAGACGCACCTGGGTTGGGCTGGTTCCAAATTGGGCTTCCAGGCGATCACTCCCGTGTTTGATGGGGCGACCGAAGAGGAGATCAATCAAGCGTTGGAAGATGCCGGTTTGCCGCGTCACGGAAAGGCCCGGTTGTTCGATGGCCGTACCGGTGAGTCGCTCGGTCAAGAAACAACCGTCGGCTACATTTATATGTTGAAATTGCATCACTTGGTTGATGACAAAGTACACGCCCGAAGCACTGGACCATACTCCTTGATCACACAGCAACCGTTGGGTGGCAAGGCCCGATTCGGTGGGCAACGATTTGGGGAGATGGAAGTTTGGGCCCTGGAAGCTTACGGTGCGGCTTATATTCTTCAGGAGTTACTGACCGTCAAGAGCGACGACGTGGAAGGCCGAACCAAGATTTACGAATCGATGGTCAAGGGTGAAAACACGCTGGAGGCGGGTACACCCGCAAGTTTTGACGTTTTGACCAATGAGATTCGCGGATTGGCTTTGAATATGCAATTAGAAAAACGTCGTGTTTAGTCCGAACCAAACACAAGAATCGCTGAACTTAGATAACAAACGAACCACTTTAACGCTAATTAAAAGGAGCAGGTGATTATGGCAATTGCCGACACCTCATACGAACGCGTCAATGATTATGCCTCTGTGAAAATCAGCCTAGCTCGGCCGCACGATATCCGCAGCTGGTCGATGGGCGAGGTCAAAAAGCCGGAGACGATCAATTATCGAACGTACCGGCCCGAAAAAGACGGTTTGTTTTGCGAACGGATCTTTGGTCCCGAAAAGGATTGGGAATGCGCTTGCGGTAAGTATCGCGGAATGAAGTACAAGGGCATGATCTGTGACCGTTGTGGCGTGAAGGTCACGCATTCTCGCGTTCGCCGAAAGCGGATGGGGCATATCGAGTTGGCCGCACCAGTTGTTCATATTTGGTTTTTCAAAGCGATGCCCAGCCGATTGGGCAATTTGTTGGCGATGAAGACCAGTAGCTTGGAGAAAGTCATTTACTTTCAAGACTACGTGGTTATCGATCCGGGAACGACAGATCTAGAAAAACAGCAACTGTTGACCGAAGAAGAGTACCGAGCGGCGCGCGCTCAATTTGGGGACGATAGTTTCCGAGCGGGCATGGGTGCCGAAGCGGTTCGTGAGTTGTTATCCGAATTGGACTTGGTCGCGTTGTCTGACAACTTGCGAGTCGAAATGGCCGAAACCGGCTCGAAACAAAAGCGCAAGGATTTGACGAATCGTTTGAAGATCGTCGAAGCCATTCGAGACAGTGACAACAAGCCCGAGTGGATGGTACTGGACGTGATTCCAGTTATTCCTCCCGATTTGCGCCCATTGGTATTGTTGGATTCAGGTAATTTTGCCACCAGCGATTTGAATGATCTTTACCGTCGTATTATTAATCGTAACAACCGGTTGCGTAAGCTGGTCGACCTGAATGCTCCGGAAGTTATCATTCGTAACGAAAAACGAATGTTGCAGCAATCGGTTGATGCGTTGTTCGACAATAACCGCTGCAAGCGACCTGTGTTGGGTAGTAGCAATCGTCCTTTGAAATCTTTGACGGATATGATCAAAGGTAAACAAGGTCGATTCCGAGAAAACTTGTTGGGTAAGCGTGTCGATTATTCGGCTCGAAGTGTAATCGTGGTTGGTCCCAGGTTGAAATTGCACCAGTGCGGTTTACCCAAGAAGATCGCTTTGGAATTGTTTCAGCCCTTTATTATTCGCAAGCTTAAAGAGTTGGGGCACGCCGATACGATCAAAAGTGCGAAAAAAATGCTGGAGCGCAAGGATGAAGAGGTATGGGATATCCTCGAGTTTGTCATCCAGAATCACCCTGTGATGTTGAATCGTGCGCCGACGCTTCACCGGATGGGGATTCAGGCATTTGAGCCAACATTGGTCGAGGGTAACGCGATTCATTTGCATCCGTTGGTGTGTAAAGGCTTTAACGCGGACTTTGACGGTGACCAGATGGCAGTTCACTTGCCGCTTTCTATCGAAGCGCAAGTCGAAGCGCACACTTTGATGTTGTCGACAAACAACATTTTTGCACCGTCCAATGGTAAGCCGATCATGAGTCCTTCTCAGGATACGGTGATGGGATGTTATTACATTTCTTTGATGCTGCCCGGCCAGCAGGGCGAAGGCATGGTGTTCAGCTCTTTGGAAGAAGCGGATACGGCTTACGCACAGGGCATCATCACGCTGCACGCTAAGATTAAAGTTCGTTTGCCGAGCGAACGGTATGTGCGTTTGAGTGAAGAAGAGCGATTGCCCAGCCAGATTGTTGAGACCAGTTATGGCCGAGTCTTGTTCAATTTGATGTTGCCGGAAGGAATGGATTACTACAACTATCCGCTTCGTAGTGGTGATTTGTCGGTCGTCATTTCGGACTGCTACCAGACATTGGGCCGGCGTGAGACGATTGATTTGCTCGACGAAATGAACCAGCTGGGCTTCCATGAGAGTTTCCGAAGTGGTTTGTCGTTCGCGACCGACGACTTGGTGACGCCCGAAAGCAAAGGGAAGTTTGTTGCCGATGCGGAAAAAGAAGTGCTCAAGTTTCGTAAGCACTACGAACGCGGCGTGATCACCGAGCAAGAGCGATATTCTAAGGTGTTAGATACGTGGACGCATGCTCGTGAGCAAATCACGAAAGACATGATGGCCGCCATGGAGCAGGACGATCGAGGCGGCTACGGGTACGTCAATCCGGTGTACTTGATGGCTCACTCTGGTGCTCGTGGAGGTGTTGAACAAATTCGACAACTGGCTGGCATGCGTGGTCTGATGGCCAAGCCGACAGGCGAGATTATTGAGACGCCGATTAAAGCGAATTTCCGAGAAGGATTGTCGGTTCTGGAGTACTTCAGTTCGACGCACGGTGCCCGAAAAGGTCTGGCCGATACCGCCTTGAAAACGGCCGACTCAGGTTACTTGACTCGTAAGCTGGCGGACGTCGCCCAGAACGTAGTGATTACATTGGATGATTGCGGAACCAGCCAGGGGATCACCAAAGGTGTGATCTACCGTGGAGAACAAGTCGAAGTTCGGTTGGCGACGGCGATCAACGGTCGTGTGGCTCGTCAGAATATCGTCAATACGGTGACAGACGAAGTTGTGGTATCCGAAAATCAAATGATCACATCGGAAATTGCTCGTAAGATTGAGCAAATGGGATTGGAGAAGATTCAGGTCCGGAGTCCGATGACCTGCGAGGCTCCACTTGGAGTTTGTCGTAAATGTTATGGTATGGACATGTCGACAGGTGCCGAAGTCGAAGAAGGCATGGCGGTTGGTATCATCGCGGCTCAAAGTATTGGTGAACCCGGTACTCAGTTGACGATGCGCACGTTCCACATTGGTGGAGTGGCGACAACGACAACGGAAGAAAACGAAAAACGTTGTAAGCGTGGCGGAACGGTCAAGTTGACTCGAATGCGTTACGTGACCAACGAAAATGGTGACACGGTGGTATTGAACCGTACGGGTGAGATTGCCATTCTCGACCCACGTGGGCGTGAACTTGAGAATCATAAGATTCCGACCGGTGCCATGTTGAGTGTTGCCGACGATCAAGAAGTCAAGCCCAACACGGTATTGTGTACGTGGAATCCACATGCGATTCCGGTACTGGCCGAGGTTGGCGGAAAGGTGCGTTACGAAGACATTACCGAGGGTGTCACGATGCAGTCGGAGAAGGATTCCAGTGGTACGATTCGACGATCGATCATTGACTTCAAAGGCGATATGCATCCACAGATTATTGTCGAAGATGCAGACGGCAAACCGCTGGACGTTTATTATCTTCCCGAACGTGCTCATATCATGGTTAACGAAGGCGACCAAATTTCTGCCGGGTCAACCGTGGCAGAAACGCCTCGCGAAGCTTCTGGGGTTTCGGACATTACCGGTGGTCTTCCGCGAGTCACCGAAATTTTTGAGGCTCGCAAACCGAAGGACCCTGCGGTCTTGTCGGAAATCGATGGTACCGTCGAAATTCTCTCTGAGAAAAAACGGGGTAAGCGAACGATTATTGTCCGCAGCGAGTCCGGCATTGAACGAGAGCACTTGGTTCCACCTGGAAAACGTTTTCGCGTTCACACCGGCGATGTCGTTAAGGCTGGGCAACAGCTGGTCGACGGACCACTGGTTCCTCATGATATTCTTGATGTTTCTGGTGAAGAGGCGGTACAGCAGTATCTGTTGCACGAGATTCAAAGCGTTTACCGATCGCAGCGTGTTGAGATCAACGACAAGCATTTGGAGATTATTGTTGCTCGAATGCTTCGCAAAGTAAAAATTGAAACCGCAGGGGATACATCTTTGTTGCCCGGTTTGGTTTGCGATCGTTTTGATTTTCAAAAGGTCAACGATGATTTGGCCAAGTCGCTCAAAATTTCGGACGCAGGCGATTCTGATTTCGAGAAAGGCATCATTATTCGAAAAGAGGTTCTGGAAGAAACCAACTCTAAGATTGAAGCTTTGGGTGGAAACCCTGCCAAGGGCAAAAAACCAGCGCCAGCGACGGCGAGTACCCAGTTGTTGGGTATCACCAAAGCTTCGGTACAAAGTTCAAGTTTCATTTCAGCTGCCAGTTTCCAAGAAACGACAAAAGTGCTGACTGAAGCTGCATTGTCGGGTAAAGTCGACAACTTGGTTGGTTTGAAAGAAAACGTGATTTTGGGTCATTTGATTCCTGCCGGTACGGGTTTCCGAAGCTTCCAGGAATCGGAAGTCCAATACAACTTGGAAGCAATGCAACAAATGGCGGAGGCACCAGCCCAGTCTTTGGAACAAAGCTTCCCATTGTTGGAGTCAGCATCTGCGACCGGGGCTGGTTCTCAAACAATGTCGATGGGTGCGGGACCGGGAGTAGGTGGATTTGATCCTCACGCGAGCCATCCCGGGATTTTGGAATCAACGGTTCCATCCGGAATGGAAGGTCAGCCGGACTTTGGTCAACAAGCGTTTGGTACCGATGCCGGAGGTTATCCACCGAATGATCCCAACGCGATGATGGGTGGCGACTCGGGGGAAATGATGATCGATCATCCGTCGATCGAGAATTCCAAAGATGATTTGACGATCATTGAGGGCATCGGCCCGCAAATCGCGGAACTGTTCAATAGCTACGGAATCAATCGTTTCTCTGATTTGGCGCAGACCGATCCGGGGCAATTGCGACAAATCATGGCGACTGATTTTGCATCGCATGATCCTTCGACCTGGCCCGATCAAGCCCAAATGGCAGCCATGGGAGACTGGGACGGTTTGAAGGCTTGGCAAGATCAGTTGAAGGGCGGCCGGGTGGTCGGACCTCAGGATGACTTGACGCTGATCGAGGGTATCGGCCCGAAAATCTCAGAGATTTTGGCAATGAATGGGATCATGACATTCAGCGACTTGGGAATGCGTCAGCCCAATGAAATCTCAGCAATTTTGGGTCCTGAGTTTGCGGCTCATGATCCGTCGACTTGGCCTCAGCAGGCCCAAATGGCTGCTTCCGGACAATGGGACCAACTACGAGCTTGGCAAGATCAACTGGATGGGGGACGAGTTACTTCAGGTGCAACCGATGATTTGACGATAATCGAAGGCATCGGACCGGCGATTGCGGAATTGTTGCATGCCAACGGAATTAGGACTTGGAGTCAATTGGCGGCGACATCTGCGCTGCAAATCCAGGAAATGTTGGTTCAGGGGCAGTTTGCGGCCCACGATCCGACGACTTGGCCACAACAAGCGCAAATGGCTGCTGACGGATTATTTGATGAGTTGCGCGCCTGGCAAGATCAGTTAAAAGGTGGCCGGATGTAGGTAAAGCTTGTTTGTTTGGACTCGTTTCAGAACTGAAAATCGCTAAATAGCGGTTGACACTATGGGTCCAAGCAGTAGCCTTACGGATTACCGCAAATTTATAGAAAAACACATTTCAAGGCAAAATTAGTATGCCAACCATTAATCAGCTCGTACGAAAACGCCGCAAACAAAAGCGGAAGTTTACCAAGGCCCCGGTGTTGGAAAAATGTCCTCAAAAGCAGGGTGTTTGCCTCCAGGTTCGTACGATGACGCCTAAGAAGCCGAATTCGGCTTTGCGTAAGATTACCCGTGTACGTCTGTCCAACGGAAAAGAGGTGACAGTTTACATTCCGGGTGAAGGGCATAACTTGCAAGAACACTCGATCGTTCTTGTGCGTGGCGGCCGAGTCCGCGATTTGCCGGGTGTGCGGTATCAAGTCGTTCGCGGTGCTCAGGATACGCTTGGCGTCGAAAACCGAAAACAATCACGAAGCCGATACGGTGCGAAGAAGTAGGAATAGATAAATGGGTAGAATTACCTCCAGCAAGTCACAGCTTAAGCCAGATCCGATTTTTAATTCGGAATTGGCAAGTAAGTTTATTAATTGCTTGATGTGGGACGGCAAAAAGACAATTGCCCAGCGTGTCTTTTATGATGCCCTCAATGAAATCAAGAAGCGAATTCCGGATCAAGAATCGATTGACGTATTTACCCAAGCGGTTGAAAACGTAAAGCCTCATATCGAAGTTCGATCCAAGCGAGTCGGTGGTGCCTCCTATCAGGTGCCAATGCAAGTCAATCGACAGCGACAGCAATCTTTGGCGATTCGCTGGATTTTGGCGGCGATTCGCGACAAAAAGGGACGTCCGACACATATGAAGTTGGCTGACGAATTGTGTGCCGCATTCAATAAAGAGGGCGCTTCGATGACCAAGCGTGAAAACACGCACCGAATGGCCGAAGCCAATAAAGCGTTTGCCCACTTCGCCTGGTAAATCTGGATAAACGACCGCTCTTTTACGAGCGGTTTTTTTGTGCGCACTCCGAAAACGAAAACGCAATCGCCCATTTATTCTGTTCGATCGGTTGTATTGCGAACATCGTTTTGAGATTAAGGGTCAAACACAGAACTAAACTTATGCAGGTTGGCTTGGGAACTGATGGCGCGGAAATTACAGAATCTTCGAAATATTGGCATTATTGCTCATATCGACGCTGGTAAGACCACTGTTACAGAACGGATGTTGTTTTTGACCGGTTCGAAGCACCGCGTTGGCAAAGTCGACAGTGGTACGACGACGACGGACAATGATGAAGAAGAGCAAGATCGCGGAATTACGATTTATTCGGCCTGCGTGACCTTTGATTGGAAAGACGTCAACATCAATTTGATCGACACACCGGGCCACGTCGATTTTACGGCGGAAGTCGAACGAAGTTTACGCGTGCTCGATGGCGCTGTTGTGGTTTTTAGTGCCCGTGAGGGGGTCGAAGCGCAAAGCGAAACGGTTTGGCATCAAGCGGATCGATATCGTGTCCCTCGCGTCTGTTTTATCAACAAGATGGATCGCGAAGGCGCCGAGTTCGAACGGGTGTTTTCTGATATTCAACAGCGATTGGGGGCCAAACCTGTCGCGATCAGCATACCTGTTGGCGAGGGTCCTGCCCATATCGACAATCCGTTTCGCGGAGTGATTGATTTAATAAAAATGCGCTTCATCAGTTACGAAGACGAAGGCAAAAATGTCAATGAATCTCCCATCCCAGATGACTTTGTTGAGCAGGCGCAATATTGGCGCGGCGAGATGTTGGAAACACTGTACGGATTCAGCGACGAGATCATGGAGTTGGCGATTGCGGAAGAAGAAATCCCCAATGAATTGATTCGCAAGGTATTGCGTCAAGCGACCTTGAACATGGACATTCAACCAATCGTTTGTGGTTCGGCGCTGCACGGAATCGGTGTCCAGACAGTATTGGATTCGGTGAAGTATTACTTGCCCAGTCCCTTGGACCGGCCGGCGGTGGAAGGCGTGAATCCGAAAAAGCCGGACCAAGCAGTTTCGCGAAAGCCCGATCCGCAAGAGCCGTTTTGCGGGCTGGTTTTCAAAATCTTACCGGCCAAAACGGGTGACTTCTATTGGGTGCGTGTTTATTCAGGTGAGTTAAGGGCCAATTCGAGAGTCTATTGCCCGACGAAAGATAAAAAAGAGAACATCGCACAGCTTTGGCAGATCCATGCGACCAAGAAGGAACGTGACGGTCAAGTTGATTCAGTTTCGACCGGAGATATCGTGGGCGTGATCGGCCCAAGATTCGCTGTGACTGGCGAGACGTTTTGCGATCAAAAGGGGCTGATTCAACTTGAGCAAATTGAGTTTCCGGAATCGGTTATTGAAATGGCAATCGAGCCAGAAACAACGGCCGAGCGAGCCAAGCTTTCAGACACGCTAGAGTTGCTGAAGAAACAGGATCCCACGTTCAGCGCCAAAGAGAACGAAGATACCGGGCAGACCTTGATTGGTGGCATGGGAGAGCTGCACTTGGAGGTCATCAAGAACCGCTTGTTGCGAGAATTCAACTTGAAAGTAAAGGTCCATCGCCCGCGTGTTTCATACCGTGAAACGGTTTCGAGTGCCGCGGAGGTAGTTGGTGAATGCCATCGAATGGTAAACGGGCAGCAGTTGTTTGCCAAATTGAAACTGCGGATGGAGCCGGATGAGAATGTAGAAAGCGGCGTCAAGATTTTGACGGCTGGAGTAGCTGGTAAGGTATCTGGCGAAGTCTTGGAGGCGATCAAAGAAGAGTTGACGGCTCTCGGCGAAAGCGGCGGCTGCATTGGGAGTTTTCCATTGACCAAAATCCGCGTGACTTTGTTGGATGCTGAAGTGACGGAAGAGTCAAACGAGATGGCTTTTTCAATTGCAGCTGGTCAAGGCTTTGAAGCCGGACTCAGAGATGGTGGTCCACTTTTGTTGGAACCTGTAATGAAATTAACCGTTTCAACGCCGGATGAGTATTATGGCGATTTCGTCGGTGACTTGGCGCAACGACGAGCCAGGATTGTAAATACTGACAGCCATAGTGGGTTAACGACGATCGAGGCACATGCACCGTTGGCGGAGTTGTTTGGTTATTCCAATTCCATGCGTTCGTTGAGTCAGGGTAGGGCAAGCAGTTCGATGGAGCCGCTGGGGTACGAACCAGCGCCTCCCGAGGTGACTGACTCTTTCGGCATGTAAGGTCGACTGGTCAAATTCGTCTTCGTTAGTGTCGGCGGGCAAAGCGATCGACGCAGTTTCAATGCTTCGTTGATTCGACTTTTGCCTTCAGATATCAGGCGTTTTCTGTCGATTGATTGACGATTCGCCGAGAAGGCATAAAATCCGTTGTTCCCGGGGACTACGGAATTCATTCGAAAAATAACATAAATTCAAAAGACAAATCTACTTTGGAGAATAGCAATGGCGGCTGAGTTTACTACTGATAATTTTGAGACCGAGGTTCTTTCATCGGAAAGTCCGGTCGTCGTCGACTTCTGGGCGCCATGGTGTGGACCTTGTCGCCAAATTGCACCCATTATTGACGAATTGGCAAATGAAAACAGCGACGTCAAAGTTGGCAAACTGAATGTAGATGATGGTCAAGATGTCGCCGTGAAATATGGTATCTCAAATATCCCAACCATATTGTTGTTTAAGGGTGGAGAAGTTGTGGAACGAGTTCAAGGTGTAACATCGAAAAGCAAACTTCAAGAATTAATTGATTCGCACAAGAATTGAAGAATTCTTCATGTTGTTTTAACAACCGTTAAATTATGGCCGATTACGAAATCGGCCTGTTTTTTAGGTAGGCAGTTTTCGAAATTCTCATTAGACTTTCCGGCCTCGCAGAACACCCTTTTGACGTTGCTCGTTTTTAAACACTTCCGCCTCAATTAATCTAGTCAAATGTTTCGCGCGTATCATCGAACGGCGTTTACGCTTATCGAAATAATGGTCGGAGCGGCCATTATCGGCATCCTAATTGGGCTGTTGATGCCTGCCGTTGCGCAAGTCCGGGCTGCGACCAAGCGCACGATCTGCATGAACAACCTTCGGCAAATGATCATTGCCACGCACAATTACGAAAGCGCAACCGGTTTGATTCCCCCGGCAGCTCGACTGGGCGAAGGTACAGGTTGGCATGCTTACATTTTGCCCTACATCGAACGAGACGATGTTTACTCCATTATCCAGGTAACGGATCCATTGCAGAATTTTGATTGGGCGAGTGATGGTGAAACAGCATTAGAAACGATCATGCCCATGTTCCATTGCCCGGTCGATCCGGCACCATTGTTTATTCCGAGTACCGATGGGACGGTATCCGGTTTGGACGAACGTGCGATTTCGAGTTACGTCGCATGTGCGAGTGGGACGATTCCCAGTGCTGCTTCTAATTTGCGTTCGATTCGATTGGAGTATCGATCGTCGGGTTCGACGATCAGCACAGACCCGCAATTCATTCGCGAGTTTCGTTCGGGCGCTATGCCGCCGACTCAAGTCGAAATCAATCATTCGACGTTGTCTTCACCGTATCCGGAATTTGAGACGAAAGTCAAGTTCGCTGATATTTTGGACGGGCAATCGAATACGATTATGATCGGGGAAAACATATTTGATACGACTCGTTTTCCCAATAGTACGGGAACCAGTTTCGTGAATCTCGGTTCCGACCATTGGTATATCGGATCGGGAGACATGGACATTAGCAGCAGCTCGTCTGCGACGAATCCAAATAACGTTGTGGATGACTTGTCTGAGTTTATGAGTACGACGGCGTTGAAGTTTAATTTCTATCATGCTAATCGGGCGAAGTTGAATTTCACCGATTTGTCGGGTTCGGCCGGATCATTGTTACGCGATCAGTTTTCGTTTTCGTTTAACAGTTGGCATGCGGGCAACGGATTGAATTTTGGTTTTGCCGATGGCTCGACGAAGTTCATTGATGCAGATCTCGATGATGTAATCCGCACTCGTCTGGGAATGATCAACGACGGAAAAAAAGTCGAAGACTTCTATTAAATCTAATTTGTCGTATCCAGCAGTGCCAAATTGGGAGCTAGTTGTTCCACTTGCCGCGTCATGAATTTTTTGACTTGCGCGGTCGTCTTTAACTTCATGACGGACCGGACAATTTGTTCCGCCTCTGTGGTGGAAATTTGACTAGCCAGTTGTTTGATGGACGGAATGAATGCCGGGCTCATACTGAAGCGTCTCAGTCCCATCCCGAGTAACAGGATAAATGCTTTCGGTTTTCCAGCCATTTCGCCGCAAACGGTAACGGGAACATTGGCGCGGTTGCACGACCGGATGACTTTCGACAATACACTTAGCACCGGTGGTGCCAACGGTTGGCATAAATGAGCGACTTTCGGATTGTCTCTGTCGGCGGCCATTAGATATTGAACCAAATCATTGGAACCGATGGAAACAAAGTCGACCAGTTCCAACATGTTGTCGATGGAAACCGCGGCCGCTGGGACCTCAAGCATCATTCCGATCGGAAGTTCTTTGGGTTGTTTGCCGCGACTGGAAAGCGTCTTGTAAGCGCGACGGACCATGCTTTTTAAGCGACGAACTTCCTCGATGGTCGTTACCATTGGGAACATCAGTCGCACGGTACCGCTGGGGTAGTCACTTGCGGCACGAACAATTGCGCGAATTTGGGTGTTGAAGAATTCCGGGTGCTCAAACGACAGGCGAATACTTCTCCAGCCCATGAAAGGGTTCGCTTCTTGGTGGTTATGACCGAGGTAGGCAACGGTTTTGTCACCTCCGATGTCCAGTGTTCGAATCGTGACGTTATTGTTGGGGCTTTCACCGATTATGTCTCGGTAGCGTTCGTATTGCTCGTCTTCGTCGGGAACGTCCGGGTGGGTTAAGTAAAGGTATTCGGTCCGGTAAAGACCAACTCCCGAAGCACCCATCGCCTCGGCCGATTTTGCATCGGGCAAGCCGTTGATATTGGCCTCCAGTTTCAGGTCAACCCGATCTGAAGTCTCGGCAGGTAAATCTCGGTTTTCAGCCAGTTGGTCTTTGAGATCAAAGAACTCGCGTTCGAGCTTACGAAACGCTTTGAGCGTTTCCGAGTTCGGGTTAATTTCAACATGGCCGTCGCGTCCGTCGATAACAATCGTGTCGCCATTTTTGACCTTACGAATGATTCCCCGAATTCCAGATACGGCAGGAATCCCGCGACTTCTTGAGATAATGGCGGCGTGACTGGTGTCGCTACCGGCTTGAGTGACAATGCCTCGGACGTTTAGATCACCCAATATGACGGCCTGGGAAGGTAGCAACTCGTCGGTCACGACAATGAGTGGGCCTTCAAAATCCGACTCTTCCAACTGTTTGACCTTAGAAAGATGGCCGCTGAGTCGGACGACGACATCGCGTACGTCGTTCAATCTTTCCTTCAAATAGTCGTCATTGGTATTGGCGAAAATGGTCGTGTATTCCCCAAGCAAACGATGAAGTGCAGCGGACGATGTCATTCGGTCGTCAACGATCCAGCTGCGAATCTTATTTGTAAACGCAGCGTCTCGCAGGATTGCTCGATGGACTGCAAAGATAGATGCTTCTTCTTGACCGACCTGTGCGTCGACTTTGCGCTGCAAAGCGCGTAGGTCCTCGGCCGCTTTATCTCGAGCGGTTTCGTAATTGGCGAGTTCGGCTGTGACTTCGGTATCGGCCAATCGCTTGGTATCAGCATTCACAAAAATCTCGTGAATGACATATGCCGAACCGATGGCGACACCGGGCGAGACTGCTATTCCTCGATGCATGCTTAAAATTTACTGGTATTCCTATCACGGACATAGCTCAAATTGATTGTTGGCGGAATGAAGTTCAGTTGAAGGGCGGATTGAGTGACGACCCGGCAGTCAAAACGTTGTTGTTGTGGCAAGCTGGGAAGGTTGCTATATTTGGCCGTTGTCGTTATTAAAATCCATTTGAGGGCCGAGGTTTGACTCAGATGAAGAGCATCTAGCCTTGCCTAGTTGTCCGTGTTTTAAATTGCCATGCGTTTTTCCCAAGTTGACAGGATTGCCGAATTGACTCCCGGTCAGTCGATCTTGACAGTTAGAAGCTTGTCGTTGGTGGAAGACTATTTGAAGGATCACTTTCCTCGCTTTCCAATCATGCCGGGTGTCTTGATGGTGGAAGCTTTGTTTCAAACCAGCATGTGGTTGGTTCGTGCGACCGACCAATTCCAGCATGCGGTGGTGGCGTTGCGGAAGACGAATAATATGAAATTTTCGGGCTTTGTTCAGCCCGGCGACCAATTGATTATGACGGCGAAAATCAAGTCCAGCGATGAATCGTTGACACGATTAAAGGTCAGCGGATCGGTCGATGGAAACGTGACGGCGTCGGGAGTGCTGACCGTCGATAGCTACAATCTGTCGGACCGGGAATTGGGTTCTTCGGCGACCGACGATTTTATGAGGCAAAAATTTCGCAGGAATTACCGGTTACTTTGCAATCAACTTGATTCAAGCGGACCAATTCGTCTTGCGGAATCTTGGAAATAATAATTTACTTAGAAAACCGCTGTTGGCGGAATGTTGTTGATCTTTATTGGAGTTGACGAATGCCCATTGATTCAGAGGTATTTGATAAGGTCCGCGAGGCTTTGGTCGACGCGTTGGGCGTTGATGATGATGAAGTTACCGAAGACGCGACGATGGTGGGCGATTTAGGTGCCGAGTCCATCGATTTTTTGGATATCGTCTTCAAATTGGAGAAGGCTTTTGGGATCTCAATTCCCAGAGACGAGTTGTTCCCCGATGATATTCTTACGAATGCGGAATACGTAAGTGAAGGCAAGGTGACTGCGGATGGTTTGACCAAGCTTAAGGAGCGGATGCCATTTGCGGATTTGTCGAAATTCGAAGTCAATCCTTTAGTTCAAGATTTTGGAAATTTGCTAACTGTCAAAGACTTGTGTAATTATGTGGCGACCAAAGTTGCTGCATAAGACCGAAATCCGGTGTCGCATGGACCAGTTGTCAAACGGCTGGTCCTGTGTTTTTATCATGAGTTGCTAATCGATGCGCTGGTTCTGGATTGATCGTTTTACCGAGTTTGTCAGTGGCAAACATGCGACGGCTGTCAAGTGTGTCAGTTTGGCGGATGAGGTGACCGACGACTATGCACCGGGGCGCCCCCATTATCCTTCGTCGATGATTGTCGAAGGCATGGCCCAGGCTGGCGGCCTTTTGATCGACCAGTTAAGCAATTTTTCTGGCCGCGTCGTATTGGCTAAAATTATGAAGTCGGACTTTTTTTTTGAAGTTCTTCCCGGTGACAAACTTACGTTTCACGTCGAGATTCAAGACATGCTCGATATCGGTTCGTTCGTAAAGGGCACGGTTCATCGCGAAGAAGAGCTTCAAGCCGATATTGAATTGATGTTCGCGCGGCTAACGGATCCACGTTTCGATTCGGTTCAGCTGTTTGAGCCGGCGGAATTCTGTCGAATGATTCGATTGCTAAAATTATTCGAAGTTGGCGTTAACCAGGACGGTACCTCGATTGCAATTCCGGAACATATGCTAGAAGCGGAAAAAGCCTGGTTGCTTACCCAGTGATCATGGCAAGGTTGTTATCAGCAAAGCCTAGATCGACTAGTTTGTAACACTGCAGTTTTGAGTTAACGCCAAAAGAACAAATTGGGAAAAGCCAATGATTGCCAAAGCACACGAACGACGAGTGGTTGTCACCGGAGCAGGGGTGATCAATCCATTGGGCCACGACATTGACACCGTTTGGTCAGCGCTGCGAGAAGGCAAATCTGGGGTTGGGTATACAACTATCTTTGATGCCAGTCGTTTTCCGACACGAATTTCGGCAGAGGTGAAAGATTGGGATATCCGTCAGGCCGGGGAAGATTCCGAGTTTTGGAAGTTTCGAGGACGTCATACAAAGTTCGCCGTCGGAGCCGCCAAGCAGGCGGTCGAGGCATCGGGCGTGTTGGATGCTGTCAAAAACCCACGTCGCTTCGGCGTGTATATGGGGAGCGGCGAGGGCAACCAAGATTTTTTCTCGTTTGCATCGATGATGGCTACGTCGTTGGATGAAGAAGGCAACTTAGATCTGGTCAAATTTACCGAAGCTGGGCTGAATACGCTGAATCCGATTTGCGAGTTAGAGCAAGAGCCTCATATGCCGGTGGGGCATATGGCAGCGTTGTTTAATGCTCAAGGTCCAAACGCGAATTGCCTGACGGCCTGTGCGGCCAGTAGCCAAGCCGTTGGTGAAGCAACCGAGATCATTCGACGAGGTGAGGCGGACATCATGTTGTCTGGAGGAACGCACAGCATGATTCACCCGTTTGGCGTTACCGGGTTCAATCTGTTGACCGCGTTGTCGGAGAACAATGACAACCCAACTGGAGCCTCTCGCCCCTTCGATCGTCTTCGGGACGGTTTCGTCTTGGGTGAGGGTGCGGCGATGGTGGTGCTGGAAGAGTTAGAGCATGCGAAGCAGCGTCGGGCCCCAATATTGGGAGAGATCATCGGTTACGGATCAACGGCTGATGCATATCGCATTACCGATATTCATCCCGAGGGTCGCGGCGCAATCGGCTGTATGCGAATGGCTTTGGAAAACGCCAAGTTGAATCCGACCGACATTGATTACGTCAATGCTCACGGGACCAGCACGACGGTCAATGACAAAGTCGAAACAAAAGCATGTCGTGAAGTATTCGGAGAGAACGCAGACCGAGTTCCAGTTTCAAGTACCAAAAGCATGATGGGGCATTTAATTGCTGCCGCCGGTGCAACCGAGATGATTGTTTGCTTGTTGGCCATTCGAGACAATGTACTGCCGCCGACGATCAACTACGAAAATCCAGATCCTTTGTGCGATTTGGATTACGTTCCTAACGAAGCTCGAGAAACCAATTGCAAAGTTGCACTGAACAACAGTTTTGGTTTTGGCGGGCAAAATATTACGGTGATTGTTTCCGAATTCCAAGACTGATTCGGCTTGTGTCAGCGCAACTTGCGATCAAGGGCAACCGCGACTTTGTCGAGTTTGGCGACAATGGCTTGAGCCTTGTGGGTCCAAGCTCGAACCCCACCTGCGACATAACCCAGTTTTCCGACAACGGTGCCATCTGGTTTCACGAATAAGGCCGTTGGAAAACCAGTCAGGTGCGGTCGGTAGCGACTGAGCAATGTATTGTTTTGACGCGCCAACGGTTCGGGTAGGGCTTTGGTTTTTGGAAAGTCGACAAATACGGGGACCAATTTTTGGTCCATCCAGTTCGAAAATTCCGGCGAGTTGAATACTTCGGCAGAGAGCTTTTGGCTCCAGGGGCACCAGTCGCTGCCACCAAAGTAGAGCATAATTGGGGCGTCCTGTTCTTTGGCTTGCGCAATGGCGTCATCGAATGATGTAGTCCAAGACAAGTTTCTTGAATCTGCGGTTTGGGCATTTGACTTTTGGGTCAAACAAATAGAAACGACTATGGCTGCCACCACCAATGCAAATCGTAGCGGTCGGATTTCGGAATCATTCCAAAGTTTTACGTTTTTCATTGAGCTCTCTGCGGTATCAAACAAGATGCACGAGCTCCATTTTGCAAAGCGAATGCCGTTTTGGGATGGCGCTGCGAAGCCAACGTTTTGACGGGTTTTTTTGCGTCGGGGAGTTCCAGCTGTTTATTGATTGCAACGCAATTTGTTGTTTAATGACAACATGATTCCTTAAAACAACGTCTCAGCACGCAGAGGTTCAAATGGAAAGCTGGCGTCCACGAGCCACAATTTTCCAAGTTTCGGTAAACTTGTGTTTCGAAATGACATGGGCGTAGTCATGCACCGCCGAAGTGGGGCAGGCGTGCCGGGGAATGGCAATTGTTGCCGCTCCCAGAAGAAATTTATCGGCGAGCGAAGTGCGAATCACACAATGTTCTTCGGTTTGCATGATTTCTTGGGCATCGGGGATACATGGGAATCGCAAACGGTTGCCGTCGGGCATATCGGCAGCACACGCTTTATGGCCGACGTCAAGGGTCAAATGGCCTGGACGGTTGGCACTGATGACTCGCGTGAGAATCAAGGCTGCAGGCCGATAATTCATTTCTGGAAAACGTTCCTGCATGTCGGCATCAAAGTACGTGGTCGTTCCCGGGCTGAGCTGAAGTTTTGTTTCGAGGGATTCTGCTAAGATTGGAAATGAGCCGATGCCGGCGGCGACAATGCGGTCGATGGGAATGCCATTGATTAATAGTTGGTCGCGGAATCGTTGCAGTCTGGACCAACCGGCTAAGGCAACGCCCTTGCGTTCCGAAAAATCGGGCTGTCGATTGTGTCCGTCATACCAATGCAGGCCATCGAGAATTACAGCTTCGCTCGTTTGGGCCATTTCGGTCAGTTGGATGGCCTGCGAACCTGGTTCGATTCCGGTTCTAAGCATGCCGGGGTCCAAATCGATCAGGACGTGGCAACTCTTTTGATTGCTGCTCATCGTTTCGGCTAATTCAGCCAAGGCAGTCGGATGATCCACCAAGGTTGTGAACCTGACGCCGGGGAACTTGTCTATCAGACGAACCAACCGACTGAGATTGGGTCCTAATAATTGATAGGCGATCAAAATATCTTCGACACCTGCTGTGGCCAACATTTCCGCTTCCGCAATCGTGGCACATTTGTGATGCTTGATTCCACGGTCGAGCATTAGCCTTGTGATCTCCGGAGTCTTATGAGTCTTGCAATGGGGGCATAATCGTTCTGGACCTCCGGCCACACGGATCATTTCCTCAATGTTGGCCTTCACCAATTCGGCGTAGATAAGCAAACCGGGTGAGTGAATTTGGGAGACATCTTCGATGGAGTAGATTTCGTGTTCAATCGACTGAGAATTGATGTTCATAACGAATCTGGCACTTCGCGGGAATGGAAATTCAGATAGAATCTTGCTGCAGATTCCGGTTTGTGACAACCGGAGAATGGAATGACAATGACGAAAAGAAAAATACTAGTAACCGCAGCGCTCCCGTACGCCAACGGCCCAATTCATCTTGGGCATTTGGTGGAGTACATTCAAACCGATATCTGGGTGCGTTTTCAAAAACTACGCGGCCATGAATGTCGGTTTATGTGCGCCGACGATACTCACGGAACCGCGATCATGATCCGCGCTCGCAAGGAAGGCCGCAGCGAGGAAGAGATCATTGCCCAATCAAGCGAAGAGCATCAGCGCGATTTCGCAGGGTTTCATGTTGAGTTTGACAATTACGGGAGTACGCATAGTGAATCCAATCGCCAAATATGTGGCGAGATTTGGCAGTCGATTCGAGAGCAGGGTTATGTTAAGGAGGCCGATGTAGAACAATTATTCGACGTCGAACAAGGGACATTTTTGGCCGACCGATTTGTACGCGGTACGTGCCCGACGTGCAACGCGCCCGACCAACCAGGAGACAATTGTAGTAAGTGTGGAACGACCTATTCTCCGATCGATTTGATTGATCCGATAAGTACGTTATCGGGATCGACCCCAGAGATTCGTAAAGCGAAGCATTTGTTTATTGAGTTGGAGCGATTGCACGAATTCCTGGCCGGGTGGACTCAATCCGGAGAGCATTTACAGGATGAGGTTGCCAATTATCTGAAGGGACATTTTCTGGGCGAACCCGGCGACGGTAAGACACTTCGTGACTGGGACGTATCGCGACCGGCGCCGTACTTTGGGTTTGAGATACCCGATAGCCCGGGCAATTATTGGTATGTTTGGTTTGATGCGCCGATTGGGTATATCGCATCGACAAAGGATTGGTGCGACAACAACAATGATGTTTTAGCGAATTGGTGGAAAAATGAGGAAACCGAGATCCACCATTTTATCGGCAAAGATATTATTTACTTTCACACCTTGTTTTGGCCGGGGATGCTAAAATCCGCCGGATTCAGTTTGCCGACTCGCGTCCAGGCTCATGGGTTTCTGACCGTCAATGGCGAGAAGATGTCCAAAAGCACCGGGACGTTTGTCAAAGGCGAGACGTATTTGAAACATTTGGACCCCTCTGCGCTACGCTATTTTTACGCCTCGAAACTGAACAACCGTTTGGACGATATTGATTTGAATTTCGCTGAGTTTAAATCCAAAGTCGATTCAGATTTGGTGGGCAAGGTGATTAACCTGGCGTCTCGCAGCGCAAAGTTTGTCAAAGACCTTGGTTTGGCAGATACGTACCCTGACGATGGCGGACTGTTTGAGCAAGGTGTGCAGGCCGGCGAAGAAATTGCGGCGGCTTACGAAAGTTGTGATTACAACAAGGCGATGCGGTTGATTTTGGAGCTTGCGGATCGAGCGAATCCCTTTGTCGAGCAAGCAGAGCCTTGGGTGTTGAAAAAGGACCCGGCCAAACAGGATGAGTTGCAGAATGTTTGTACCATTGCGTTGAATCTGTTTCGACAGTTGGTAATCTACCTTGCTCCGGTGTTGCCCGATATCGCTGGCCGAACCGGTGAACTTCTAAACGATACGATTGACACATGGGACCAGGCGAAGACTCCATTGACTGGAAATCATGTGTCTAAATTTAAACACATGATGAAACGCGTTGAAGAAAAGGATATTGATGCAATGATTGACGAGACGAAGCAAGAACAGGCGGCCGAAGAAGCGGCGGCGATGGTCGACGAATTGGGCGCAAAATATAACGACACTGCCGACGCTTTGGAAGCGGAACCACTAGCGGACGAATGCACGATTGATGACTTTGTCAAAGTCGACTTGCGTGTGGCCAGAATTTTGAAGGCGGAGCATGTTGAAGAGGCACGCAAGCTGCTCAAGTTGACCTTAAGCTTGGGTGGTGATCATCGTCGGCAGGTATTTGCTGGTATCAAGGGCGCGTACGAGCCAGAGAAACTAGAAGGTCGCCTGGTCGTGATGGTGGCCAACCTGAAGCCGCGACAAATGAAATTCGGTTTGAGTGAGGGAATGGTTTGTGCTTCCGGACCGGGTGGCAAAGACGTGTTCCTGCTGAGTCCAGATGACGGTGCTATTCCTGGACAGCGCGTTCATTGATTGACGCGACGCGATGTCTTTGTTGTCCTGGGTAGCCGACCGCCTGATTTTATCTCCGTCCAACCACGCCATTGATCCGGCCGGCAAGTGGCAAGAAACGGTTGCCACGGCTGATGGACCAATCGAAGCTTGGCTTGGGCGGTTTCCCGAGGAAAACAATAACGACGCTTTCGAAGTCGTGTTGATCAAATTTCCTGGCACGGCCGGCCGCGCGGAGAGGGCTGGGGTTCACCCAGCCGAGGTGTGGCAACGTCGCGCTGAAATCTGGACAATAAACCCCAAAGGTTATGGTGGTAGCTCGCGGCCAGCCTCAATTAAATTTTTTGCGGCAACGGCAACTGCGACTCTCAACCATGTCAGGTTAAAGTACCCAGATGTTCCGGTCGTGGCAGTCGGCAACAGTTTGGGCTGTGTATCTGCGTTGTACTTGGCGGCATGCGCACAGGTTCAAGCGATCATGTTACGGAACCCGCCACCGATCCATCAATTGATCACGACGCGTCCGAGATATGCGGCTTGGAATTTTGGTCTCTCACGATGGATCGCCGACCAAGTGCCCGTAGAGCTTGATTGTGTGATCAACTCTTCGAATTCGCCCGTTCCTTGTTTGTTCGTTCAATCTCAACAGGATCGTGTGGTGCCGGTGCGATATCAAAACCAAATCATTGATGCCTACCAGGGACCAAAACGAGTTTTCCAAATACGCGATGCCGATCATCACACCTTGATTGCTGAAGAGCAACGCCAGGAATATTTCGTTGTTTTGCAATGGTTGGCGGAGCAAATTTTTCGATCGGACGACGGCGCTTGAAAGAATGCGTAGCCTTAGGATTTTACCGCAGCGGCCAAATCATTGGCGAGGTCACCGTCAAACATGGCGAAGCTGTATTCTCGCGACTGAAGGACTTTTGCGTTTTTTTGAAACTCGTTTGCTGTTGCGATCTCGGTGCGCAATTGTCTTTCAATTTGTTGCACATGGATTTGCAGCTTGAGGTTGGATTCGGTGATTGCTTGATGCCTTGTCAGTCGTTTTCCTCGCGGGAGCTGTTTGTGGATCCAGTTTCGTTTTTGGGCGATCCACTTGGACGCATCGTCATCGATGGTTTCGATAAATGACTCAGGGTGATACCGGAGATTGCGAAGTTGATGTTGTAAATCCGTGACGTTGGGATGCTGGTTCTGTTCGTTTACAGGCTGCAAATGGTAGGTTGCCGTAATCGTCAAGTATTTTGGCAGGATGATATTGAACAATTGTTTCGCCAGCGCGTCGGTCAATTGATCGTACTTCGAACCACCGATTCCATGAATAAACAGATCGCAGGCGACCAGCCGCAAGAATAGTGTCGTCATCAGTGCTTTGGGGCGAATACAAACATCGTTTTGGAGGCGTTGCTGCAATTCTTCGATACTGGCGTTTTGAGGAAAACTACCCTCGACTGATTTTAAGTCGGAGAATTCGATCAATGACCCCTTGGATCGTACGAATAAGCTCCGACGGATTGGAACACCATTTCGCCAAACCCAAAACGGCGATTCCGTCCATTCGCCTTGCGTTTCCAGATCGGGTAATGGTTGCGCCGGGTTTTTAATTTTGTGGATTCGCCGATACGTCTGCAGGGCCGCATTGTAGGCGTGCAACATTTCTTGGTGCCGAATCATGATCTCTTTTGCGAACGCTACAAAAGAGTGTGTCCGCGCGGCAAAACTGAGTGGTAGTTCGAGCGTTTGCAGTTGATAGTCTTGTTCCAAGCGATGCCTTCCCTTGGAGATAGCTAAGCCCAAGTTGTTCGTGTTGGTTTCTAAGACATAGGGCCACAAACGATTGATGATTGGTTCTTCAACCAACGGCGCTACTTGTTCGGCAAGCCTGTCACCAAAACGCTTGAATGTCTCACCATCGGCAATTTTTCTAAATTCAAACGGTTCCGCAGGGCCGTTCTTGTCAAAGTGAACGCGTCTGAAAAAGTAAGTGGAAGATTCATCGCGGGCAGGAACTTGGATGAAAGTAGTATTACAGGAATCGTTGTCGATGATCCAGTTGATCGGAGTCGCATCGAGTTTTTTCGCAAGTTGATCGAGGGCAAAATTCTTGTACCAGACGCCGGGATGAAAAAGGGTGGGTTGATGGCCGCTCATAACAATTCGATCGAGCGGTTGATGCCTTAAATCGACATCGCGGTACTGCTTTGTGAAATCGATTGCGGCTTGTACGAATTGGCGGCGGGCTTTTTCGCGAATCCATCGCAGATCCGCAGTCTTGAAATTGGCGTTGTCGAAATTGACTTGGAGATTCTGGTTCCATACGTCTTGCCAATCAGTCGCCGGCGGAAAGTGTAAGGTCTCCCCATGGTTTTTGGGGGCGCGCAGACGACGATAACTCAACGATGAGCTATTTGAAGCCAACACTCTCACCTAACTGGCTTTCGCTGCAACGCGAGGGAAGCGCTGAAAAACTGCGAGATAATACTTGGCGATAATATTGCCATCGGACTTCCGCATCGTCAAGGTTGTCGCCAAAGGAGCGGTTCTGGTCCAAATAAATCAATGGAACGGGTAGCTCGACAACCGTCAATTTTTGACACCAAGCTTGGACCCATAACTCGAGCGGCATGGCGTAGCCCGTTTCCGACAGGTTCAGTTTTTTGAGCGATTCGACGCGGTAGGCTTTGAAACCGCAAAACGAATCGGTCAGATCAAATCCCAGTTTCTCATTCAACAGTTGAGTGATCCGAAAGTTAATTTTTCTTCGTTCGACCGGAGCGGCGGTGTTGCCATCCAATGACTTCAAGTACCGGCTACCCGATACAATGTCGGCACCGCTACTCGAGCTTTCGGCGACAAATTGCCGAATCAGCTGTGGCTCATGCTGACCATCGCAGTCGATCGTAACAAGGACTTCGTATTGATTTGCAGTGGCGTATTCAAACGCCGTGACAAGAGCGCTGCCGTACCCTTTGTTTTGCGTGTGTTCAACTAGGGTGATGTCTTTCCGTTGGCGGAGCAAATCTAGCGTTCCGTCGGTGGAGCCATCATCCACGACTAAAATATCGTCGGAATAGTTGGCCACTTCATCAAGTACCGAGCAAACGGAATGGACTTCGTTAAAAACGGGCAGGGCGGTTAAAAAACGAGAAGACATTGAGTTCCAAGCAAAAGACTAGTTTTCAGCGGATTTATTCTATGGGCAACGCTTTATTGGTCAACGCAACCTTCGGGAGACGCGGTTTGGTCCCTTGAATTACACTTTTTTCAGCACCAATGAATTGGATCGGACTCTTTTTTAGAAGCCCAGATCTGCAGTTCTTCATATGCTTCATCGAGTCGTTCTGCCAGCAATTCCACCGCGAATCTTTCGCTGGCGTAGTGTCCCAAAAGAATTAACGACACGTTTTGGGCTGACGCCTCCAAACAAGTGTGAAAATCGGCCTCACCGGTGATCAACGTGTCGCAACCAACACGACTAGCTGCGGCGAGAAAGCTAGCTCCGCTCCCACAAGCCGAGGCGATATTTTGGACCTTGGCATCGGCTCGTCCAACATAACGCAAGTGTTTTAGTTGATAGTTCGATTTGATTTTGGAAAGGAACGTTTGAATGTCTTCCGGCGGGTCCAACGTTCCAAACCGGCCGGCACCCATTGAACCGTTCTTGGTCGCGTGGGGGATCAAGGGTTGAGTTTCTGGCACGCCCAACATCTGGCACACCGATTGGTTGATGCCATTTTCTGCTGAATCGAAACTGGTGTGCGGGCTATAAATCGCAATTCC
The DNA here is from genome assembly GCA_965263475.1 of Mariniblastus sp. Classification (GTDB taxonomy): domain Bacteria; phylum Planctomycetota; class Planctomycetia; order Pirellulales; family Pirellulaceae; genus Mariniblastus. The sequence goes on along the minus strand of OZ253677.1, from coordinate 1,782,507 downwards.
ATTTTGGATCAAATGCCACAGCAATTTTGTAGCCGTTCTTTGGGTCGTGATTTTTTTGAGTGGGCGGAATGGTAACGGGTGATGGGTGACGATCAAATTCGCTTGACTCTCGATCGCTTCGGCCGCACTTTCGGGAGTGATGGTCAAGCACGTCATGATGCGTTCGATCGTTGAATCCGGATCACCCACAAGCAAGCCCACATTGTCCCATTCTTCAGCAAGTTCCACCGGGGCGAGCTCGTTTAGGAACTGACAAACTTCATTAAGCCGCATTTGATTCCGCTTTGCAAATTCATTGGGGTCGGGTCGGTACGCGTGAACCCGCAGAGATTGGATTCGACATTGTCCTACGGACTCTAGTATATTATCCGATTCTGAAACTGCTGAGTAATGCAGTTCGAACACAAAAACAGGAATCGTGTTTTATGCTGCAATTGAAAAAGGGCTTGCAACTCGAGAGTTTACGACTGCCGTTTAAAAAAGCATTGGAGATGGCGGCTCAGTTGGGGGCAGATGGAATCGAGATTAACGCTCGCAAAGAGTTAAGGCCAGCGGAACTGTCCCGAACGGGCGTGCGACATTTGAAAAAAATGTTGGGAGATTTAAACCTCGAAGTTGCAGCCGTGCATTTTCCGACGCGACGAGGTTATGACGAATCGGATGATTTGGAACGTCGCGTGGCTGCCACCAAAGCAGCGATGGATATGGCGTACGACCTAGGTTGTTCCGTTGTCACCAATCGCATTGGACAGATTTCGGATGACACGGAAAACGACAGGCGTTCAACGATGTTGCAAGCCTTGACAGACTTGGGCGTCCATAGTCAAAAATCAGGGGCATGGCTGTCGGCTCAATCTGGATTCGATGAGCCCAGCTTGTTGAAAGGACTGATTGACTCGTTGCCACCGTTGGCGATGGGGGTCGACTTTGATCCGGCTCAAATGATTATTAACGGATTTTCGCCAGTTGACGGTATGCGTGAGTTGGCGGAACACGTAATGCATTTTCGAGCGCGAGACGCCGTTCACGATTTAAAACTTGGCCGTGGTCTGGAAGTCCAGTTAGGACGCGGTTCGGTGGACCTGCCCGCATTGTTGGGGCTGCTGGAAGAACAGCATTACAAGGGGTATTTAACAATCGAACGAGACGAGCAACGGGACGTCATTTCCCAATGTGGCCAGGCGATCGAGTATCTGGACGGTCTGTTTGCGTGAAGTACGGTTCAAGTTGGCAGCTTCGGGGTGGGTCACATTTCAACGAAATTGCTTATTCGCGTACCGATCAAATCATTCGTCAGTTAAAATCCTATGAACGATAGCCATAAATTGATTTTGGAAATGAACGAACATGAAGACTGGAATTTGTTTGGTTGCGACCGTGATTCTGATGGTGTGTGTTGTCGATTCATCAGCGCAGGAACAGTGGGGAAATCTTAAAGGCCAGATTTTATTGGAAGGTCTGGTTCCAGAGATTCCGAAAGAAGTGATTAATAAAGACGTAGCAACGTGCTTAGCGGACCGCGAGGCTCCAGCCGACGATAACTTAGTGGTTGGAAAAGACGGTGGATTGCGCGATGCGTTCGTGATGATGTATCTAAAAAAAGAAAAACCTGCGGTGCATCCATCGTATGAATCCGTTCTGAAAAATCCTATCGAGATCGACAACAAAGACTGCCGGTTTGCACCGCACGCATTATTTGTTCGCGCTGGACAGGTGTTGCGCATGAAAAACAGTGATGATGTTGGGCACAATTGTCATGGAAAAATGTTCAACAACGAATTCAATATCAACATCCCGACAGGTGAATTTGTTGATTTGACTTTAAAAGAGAACGAGAAAGTCCCTGGTTCTATCGTTTGTGATATCCATCCATGGATGGACGCCGTTATTTTGGTACGGGACGAGCCTTATGTTGCTATTACCGACGACAAAGGAAATTTTGAAATCAAGAATGTACCTGCGGGAACATGGAAGTTTCAGTTTTGGCATCGAAAAACTGGGTATATGAAAAAGTTGAATGTCCCTGGGCGGAAGGTGGGTCGCCGTGGCGAAATCGAAATCGAAATCAAGGATGGCGAGACGTTGGATCTTGGTACGCTCAAGATCGCTGGGCAGGAATTTACTAAATAGTAGAACGTGCCACCAATGTCTTCTCGCTTGTGCGACATTTTGTTTATTTGCACGTGTATTGTCTGCATGTTGGGCTGCGACGATCGGCCTCAGGCTGAAGAAATTCAGTATTCAACAGCCGATGTCGATCTCATTCGCGATGAGATAAAATCGTTTGATTGGGAGTAAAGCGTTGGCAAATGCTTCCTGAATTGAAGGCGTGACAATTTGTCCGATAGACGGCCGCTAAATTGTGGTAAGAAAATAATAGAGTTACATCGGCCCCACGAATTATTTTCAATTCACGGAACTTGTGGTGTATGAGAACATCGCTTAATTTTCATCGATTGATGTTACCCCTGCTGTTGCTGGGTGCGTTCATGGGTTGCGAAGGCAGTCCGGACGTGAAATTTCGATTCAACGAGGTTGAATGGATCAAGCAGGAACGCACCAATCTAGGCGACGGTGAGCACTACGATGCGAAGTACAAACGTGAAGTAGGTACTATTGTTACTGCGTTGTTTGGAACCCCCAATGAGCCCGAGTTTCGTTTTTTGTTTTCCGATGAGGATCCAGCCCGAGATGTGTTCGACATTGAGACACTAAAATTGTCGGCAGGACCTGTGCGCCATGGCGGGCCATATGAATCAGCAGGGTTGTTTCGCAAGCATTGTGTGCACTGCCATGGTGTTACCGGTGATGGAAAGGGCCCGACCGCAAAGTATCTCAATCCTTATCCTCGCGATTTTCGTATCGGCAAATTCAAATTTAAATCGACGCCATTGCGACGACCGCCGACTGACGAGGACCTAACTTACGTGATTCGCCATGGAATTACCGGAACTTCGATGCCGGGGTTTCGTAATCTCCAGCCCAAAGAAGTTGAGTCATTGGTGCAGTATGTCAAGTTCCTTTCCATTCGCGGCCAGTTGGAGCGACGGTTGTTGGCCGAGGTGGATGTTATGGATGGCGAACCAATACTTGATTTGAGTTTGGTTGGCAGAGAATCGGACGACGAGGATCGGGAAGAATTTGGAGAACAACTAGCGACGGTTGTCGAAGAGTTCTTGTACGAGGACATCGTCGAACGATGGGCAAATGCGGATGATGCGGTGACGGATGTTCCTGTTCCACCGAAGTCTTTTTCGGATCAGCACGAAGACCATGAACTGCTTGTCGAAAGCGGACGCCAATTGTTCCGAGGCAAAGCCAATTGTGTACAGTGTCACGGGCCAACGGGATTGGGAGATGGCCAGAACGAGAACTACGACGATTGGACAAACGACTGGTTGAAAACCGCTGGTGTCGACCCGCAGGACCAGGAGTCCTATCGCCACTTTTTGGACGCGGGTGCGTTGGAGCCTAGATTCATCAGTCCAAGAAATTTGCAACACGGCATTTTTCGTGGTGGGGGTCGGCCTGTGGATCTATATCGCCGGATCGCAAACGGGATTGAGGGGACACCGATGCCATCGGCACCCACTTTGAATTCGGACGAAATTTGGGCGCTGGTCGCGATGATTCGTGAGCTGAAGTTCGACCGCCTGTCGAAGCCGGGCGTCACAGGCCATCAAATCACGTCAAATGAATGAGGCTTTGCTTTGAACCGCATTTGGAGTTTATTGTTTCTTCTTGTTCCCGTTTTTGGGATCGCGGCATTCGTATTGGCAGCACGCAATCTTTGGCCCTTGCAGGGGGCGTGGTTACCCGAGAATTTTAGCGAGTCGGGCGTTGCTATTGACGAATTGTGGTATCTCGTACATTGGATTTGTGGCGGCATTTTCGTTTTGACTGGCGTGTTGATCACCTGGATGGTTTGGCGATTCGCGAGTCAAACGGGAGTTCAGGCCAAGTATTTTCAGAGTAGCGTTTCACTGGAGCTCGCCTGGTCAATCATTCCAGCCGCTATCTTGATTGGATTAGCGTGGTATCAAATGAACGCCTGGTCAGCGCAACGGGTAGAACGACCGGTGATTGCAATCGGTCAGGAGATGATCGACAAACCGGAGTTGGTTCGAGTGGTGGCCAAACAGTTTGGTTGGGAATTTCATTATGCTGGCGCAGACGGCAAATTTGAGACGTTAGACGATTTCGTTGTCGAGAATCTAATGAAGGTCCCCGCTGACGAAATTATCGTGATGCGGTTGACCAGCCGGGATGTGATTCACAGTTTTTTTGTTCCGCAATTACGTCTGAAACACGATGTGGTTCCAGGCAGGCAGCAGACAGCGTGGTTCAAACCATTGTCGCCGGCAAAAATGGAGATCGTATGTGCGGAGTTATGCGGTTGGGGCCACTACAAGATGGTGGCCAAATTGGAGATCGTTTCGCGCAGAGAGTTTGAGTCATGGATTGCCGGGCAACAAAGCCGGTATGCAGCGCCCGAACTTGAGCCGTATTCGGAATCGCAGCCATAGATGGAATCGAAATTGATGAATGTTTCGCAACAACACGCCCCCGCGCCCAGTTTTGTAAGTCGTTATTTGTTTTCGACCGATCACAAAACGATCGGGATCCAATTCTTGTTGTCGTCATTGGTTTGGTTTGGGGTGGGCGGTTTGTTGGCGTTGGCGGTTCGGTGGCAACTGGCTTGGCCTTGGTCGGATATGCCCATCTTCGGCCCCATGTTGTTTGCTTCAGAGGGCGGTCAAATTTCGCCAGAGTTTTACAACATGTTGTTCACGATGCACGCGACGATCATGATATTCTTTGTTGTAATTCCGATTTTATCTGGGGCGTTCGGGAATTACTTAATTCCATTGATGATAGGTGCGGATGACATGGCATTTCCGCGGCTCAATATGTTGAGCTATTGGATGATGTGGCCAGCGTTCATTTGCATGATATTCAGTTTCACAATGCCGGGATATGGGCCGGGCGCCGGTTGGACGAGCTATCCCCCGCTTAGCACGCTGATTGAGGCGGCGCCAAACAGCTCCGGTGCACAAACTTTGTGGCTGATCGGTCTGTTGTTTGTTGGTGTATCTTCGATGTTGGGGAGCATCAACTATATGACCACGATTTTGCAGATGCGTGCCCCGGGCATGAATTTTATGCGTTTGCCAATGACCGTCTGGACCTTGTTTGTCACAGCGATTCTACAGGCTTTTACTTTGCCGGTGTTGACGGCGGCTTTGATCATGCAGTTGAGCGACCGGATGTTGCAGACGGGGTTTTTTACACCGGAACACCTGATGGCCAATAACGCAGCCTCGGTTTCTGGCGGTGGCCAGCCGCTGCTGTGGCAACACTTGTTTTGGTTTTATTCGCATCCCGCGGTTTACGTCATGATTTTGCCAGCGATGGGAATGGTGTCGGACATGATTAGCTGCTTTTCTCGCAAACCATTATTCGGCTATCGAGCGATGGTCTATAGTGTCGTCACGATTGCCTTCATGGGCTTCATTGTCTGGGGGCATCACATGTTTGTTTCTGGAATGAGCAATATTCTGGCGGTGTCGTTCATGATGTCGACCATGTTGATTGCGGTGCCCAGCGGTATCAAAGTGTTTAATTGGATCGCGACGATGTACGGTGGTCGTTTGATTTTGACAACACCGATGTTGTTCAGTATTGGTTTCGTATCGATGTTTGTGATTGGTGGTTTGTCGGGAGTGGTTATGGCAGTCCCAGCCGTCGATATTCATATTCACGATACCTACTACATTGTCGGACACATTCACTTTGTGTTGTTTGGCGCCAGCATGTTGGGCGTGATGGGCGCGATATACTTTTGGTTTCCCAAGATGTTTGGTAGGAGAATGAATGAGCACTTGGGTAAGCTGCATTTTGTATTGACGTTCGTTTCATTGAATTTGACTTTTTTCCCGATGCACTTTTTGGGAGCGCGAGGGATGCCGCGTCGTTATGCGGCCCACGACCATATTCAAGAATTCGCCGAGTTGATGCCGCTAAATCAGTTTATTACTTATGCAGCGTTCGCGATGGGAGTGGCTCAACTGGTTTTTGTCGCCAATTTTTTGGGTTCGTTACTATTTGGCAGTCGAGCCGCAACCAACCCTTGGAATTCTAATACTTTGGAGTGGCAAACGATCAGCCCTCCGCCGCACGGAAATTTTGAATTTCAGCCGGTCGTCGAACGTGGGCCATACGAATACAGCCACCCCGAGGCGGATCGAGATTTTTGGCCACAGGTGGAAGTGCAAGACGGGCGACAAAAACCTGCCTAGCACTGGCTTGCGTGAATGTTGTTAAATTTTACCTAGGGACCGGCCAACAAATCAATAAATGGACCGACATCAAGCAGGTCTACCGATCCGTCTTCGTTGATGTCGGCCTCACAAGAAAATTTTGAATTTGCAATCGCTTGTACGAATGGGGCGACATCAAGAAGGTTTACTGTCTGGTCGCCATTGACGTCACCAAGCAAACATCCTGTCTTTGTGACAACAATGGCAGTCGGGACGGAGACGTCCGGAGTAGTAACCGGTCCGAGGCTATCGATCGTGATATCGGCAACCGATGTATCAAAAAAGAAGTTGACGACAACTGGAATCTCACCGTCGAAAACCGGGGGGGTACCGGCTGGCCCACCGAACGGGTTGTTGCCCTCGATCGCCGTATCGACGCCAACGAGAATGGAACCTACTTCAAGATCGCCAACAATTCCATCGAGACTGAATTCGCGAGCGTACGCGTTTTCAGCACATTCTTGGTCATCGGTAGTCGCATCACCGTCGGGGTTCGAATCGAAACAGGCCAAAGAAGTACCTTTTTCTACAAACGTTGGATCACCTTGCGAAAGTACGGTTGTGCCTGCCAAATCATTTACTGCGATCAAATAGGTGACGTTGGGAAACATCCCAATCGTTGTCGGGTCCGCACCAATCGTAAGACCGCAACTGGCCGATGCTAAAAATCCTGGAGAGCTGTGCGTATCGTTCCCGCCGATGAACAAAATATCTCCGTTGGGAGGAGTCGGTCCCATTGGGTCGCCGGCGTTTCCTGGCGCAAAAACTTGTACGACGACCGTCGAAGCAGACTCAGGAATAGTGACGCCAGTCATATCCAACTCGACAACGACGTTTTCAAGTTGGGCCAGGGCCGTCGCGGAGAGCGCGACCCAAACCAGCATTAACGAAAAAAAGCTGTGATTCACAACAAATTCTCCTGAAGAGACGGTTTTAGATTTGAGCGGAAGATGATTTTAGTCTGCGAGACGGTTCATTCCTATCAGCTTCGTTTATTGTTAACAAATGACAACACAAACAACGGCAGTCACCGTTTCAAAGAGTTTTTAGCAGTCATGATCTGGAATTCCGCTTTTCGATGTTACGCATTACGTAACAGTACGAAGCGCCAGCGAGTGAATCCATATAGAATGCCGCAAAATTCACTCGCTGGCGCTTCGTGCTGGTACTCAAAAGCGCAACATCAAAACTGGCGCTTCGCGCTGGTATGAAAGGCGCAACATCAAAACTTGCGCTTGGACGACGAGTGTGACCCGAAAGGCCTATGCACGGGGACATTTTGACTCACGGGAGTCAGCTGCTCTTGAATGGCATGGTTTTGCAGCGAGATTGTCGAGTCACTTCGTGCGCCGTGGAATTTTTGTGTCGTAAAACGGCGCTACTTGGTCTTTCTTCTGCGGCGCCGCAAAAATGGCTTCTTCGCGGCCGATAGTCATTTCTAAGTCGTTCAACTTATATTTTTGAGCACGGCTTTTCAAATCAAAAACATAATGGGTCAAAAAGTACATATACCCGCTACGCATGATCAACGCGCTGGCAATTAACCAAATCGCGGCAAACAACGTAGCGTTTTCAATTTCTGAAAGGTCGAACAAAACCGTCAGTATCCAAGGCGCGACTCCGATTACCAATGTGAGTTGGAAATTGGAATTCAAGGTCGATAACTCCCGCGTCTCAATCGACTCGCGACGTTGAGAATGAGATCCATCGGCACGTGTGCAATTGCTTTTGCGGATCTGGTTTAAACTGTCCGGTAGATAGGAAACAAGGTAGCAACTCCCAAAGTACACCAACACAAACTGACCGATCAACACAATCACCGGCCAAACATGTCCAAAAATTAAAAGTATCGCCGCGATTAGTACGAGCGCTAAGAGATTAGCCAACTTGAATTGATGAGAATTTAACATCGCGAAATTTGAAAATTAAGGGGTGCACATTGGTTTGAATATAAGCGACGTGGTCAAGCGATAGCAATCAAAAAGCGACAAAAAAAGCCCGCGATGGGCCGCGGGCATGAAGGTATCCGAATCCTGTTTGTTGCCAAACAGAAAGTATGTAATTTCTACCGCGTGGACATCGGCATTTGTTCCAACCGAGTGTAAAGCGAGTCAATGCCACGACGCAAGACCCAAGCGCGATCGGTTTGGCTATGTGTATTTCGAGCATTCGAGATGGTAGTGCGAACTAACGACATGGTGTGATTGTCTGCATTTTCAATTCCTGCGGCCATAATCGTGTTCATGGATTCCATGTAAATGTCGCAGCACCGACCGTGGTGCCCTGAATTGTAAATTGGAGCCCCTCGGTTGATTGTGTTTGAAAGATAAGTCATGGCCGATGTACGCGACATTGCTTTGGGCAATAGTACCGAATCGATGATATGGATCACCCCGTTGGAAGCATTGACATTTTTCGCGATGACGGCGGCGTCGTTGATTTTTACACCGTCTGCCGAGAACCCAATATCGACGGAACGGCCTAACAACGTTGGAGCGGTCTTGGCTTTAACGGCATCGTTGTCGTAAACGCGACCGCTGACGACGTGGTACTTGAGAATGTCAATCAGCTTTTGCTTGTTTTCGGGTTGGAGCAATGACTCAACGGTTCCTGCTGGCAGGGCGGCAAAGGCCTCGTCTGTGGGAGCGAAAACAGTAAATGGTCCCGGACCCGAGAGTACGTCGCCTAAGCCAGCAGCGCCAACAGCGGCCAAAAGTGTATTGAAGTTTCCGGCCGATTTGGCGATCGCAGGAATGTTCTCCAGTTCCGGCACAAGCACCGTGTCGATTACGTGGATGATACCATTGCTGCATTGGATGTCGGTAACAACGATGTTTGCGTTACCGATGGTTAGGCGATCCCCTCGAAAGTTAAGAGGCGCGCGTTGACCGTTAACGGTCAACGCCGAGTTCAAATCAAAGGCGTCTCGAGCTCGGACTCGATTCTCAAGGACGTGGTAAGTCAAAACTTGGGCCAATTTTGATTTGTTTTCCGGTTGCAGAAGCGAATTCAAAAGTGTGGGATCCAGTTTCGCAAACGCTTCGTCGGTCGGGGCGAATACCGTGTAGGACTGGTGCCCATTGAGCGTATCGACAAGTCCAGCGGCTTTGACAGCTGTGACAAGCGTTTTAAAGTTGCCAGCGGCGATGGCAGTCTCGACAATCGTTTTCTCGCGAGCGAATCCGCTCAGGGAGACGGACACGGCGAGTGCAAACGCCAAAATAGATGCAGTTTTGGTCATTTTTTGTTCCAATCGTATGGGAAGCTAAAATTAAGGTTCTGAGAAACGATTCGCAGCGACTTCGGAATGGATTCAAGAATCAGGTCCGAATCACGCGAATGGTGTTGGAGATTCGAAAATTAGAAAAAAACCGGTAAGAAAACCGCAGAATGACAGAGAGATAAACAGAAAGTCAGCGACTATCGGATTTTCGCACCAACGAAATTGACGGTTCTACCGGAGACATCTTGCAAGCATGAACGAATTACCTCAAACGCGTCAAAGTTTACTGTTGCGGCTCGGACAACGCAGTAACGACGCGTGGGCGGAGTTTCTTCAAATTTACGAAAAAGCCATTTACGAGTTTTGTCGGAAACGCGGACTTCAAGACGCAGATTCGCGCGACGTGACACAAGATGTATTGGCAGCGGTGGACAAGCGAGTTGAAAGCTGGGACGACGACGCCAATCGCGGCAAGTTTCGTGGATGGATTTTTAAAGTTGCCCGCAACATGGCCGTTGACAAGTTTGTTGAACGTTCAAAGAAAGCGGCTGCTAGTGGAGATTCGCAAGTTGCCAGGATGTTGGCAGAGTGGCCCGAAAGTGGCGAGGAACAGTCGACAGCGTTCTGGATGGAATATCGGCGAATGTTGATGCATTGGGCTGCTGAGCAAGTTCAACCGCAAGTCAGTGAGACCGCTTGGAAGTCGTTCTGGTTAACTGCCATCGAAGGTCGGAAGACGGATGAAGTTGCTGCTGAATTGAGTACCACAGTGGGAAATGTCTATACGGCGAAGTGCAGAGTTTTTGCGCGGATTCGCAAGGTTATAACTCAGCTTGGTGATGAAGACGAAGTGATTACACTTGAATCTATAAACAACAATTCATTGGGATAGATTGAATATGTCTAACGGAAAACAGTGTTTGGATCCGACGCAATTGAAACAGTTTCTCGATGAGCAGCTAGACGAAAGAGAAGAGTCAACGATCCTATCTCACATCGACAATTGTGATGTTTGCCAGCAAGCTTTGGAAGGCATTGCTGCCGGCAAGAAGACGTGGATTGACTTAAAGAATCAACTAGCCGATCACCTCGATTTGGATGTTACTAACGAAACAGCGCCTTATCAGGTCAAAGATCGAGATGTTGAAATGGAAAAACTTAAAGAATATTTGGGGCCAACCGACGATCCCAATATGTTGGGTCGATTAGGGAGTTACGAAGTCTGCGGTTTAGTCGGCCGAGGGAGCACAGGTGTTGTTGTCAAAGCTCTTGACACGAGACTCAACCGATTCGTAGCGATCAAGGTTTTGTCGCCTTCATTTTCCAGCAATGGCCCGGCACGTACACGGTTCGAACGAGAAGGGCGTTCGATTGCGGCTGTCTCCCACGAACACGTGGTTCCGATTCATTCCGTAAACGAATATCGTGGTTTACCGTTTATCGTAATGCACTACGTCGATGGCGGTTCCCTCCATCAGCGGATTGAGAAAAATGGTCCGCTGGAGACTTGCGAAGTTGTCCGCATCGGCATGCAAATCGCCCGCGGCCTTGCTGCCGCGCATGGGCAAGGGATTATTCATCGGGATGTGAAACCGGCCAATGTGATGCTGGAATCGGGCGTGGATCGCGCTATGGTTTCTGATTTTGGGTTGGCACGTGTCGCCGATGAAGCGGCCATGACGCGAAGTGGGGTTATCGCAGGTACGCCTCAGTACATGAGTCCAGAACAAGCAATGGGGGACCCGATCGATCCTCGTTCGGATTTGTTTAGCTTGGGAAGCGTTCTTTATACAGCCTGCACCGGTCGTGCACCGTTTCGATCTGAAACCGTATTTGGCGTGATCAAGCGCGTTTGCGAATCTAAACCTCGACCGATCCGAGAAATCAATCCATCGATCGCTCCATGGTTGGATGCGTTGATAAGCAAGCTTCAAGAGAAGGATCGGGAGGATCGATTTGAATCGGCCGAACAAGTTGCCAATTTGCTCAATGAGGAATTGGCGCATTTGCAGAGTCCTTCGTTCGTGCCTGAACCAGAAAGACCTTGGATGACGGTCGTCGCGCCAACACCGCCGGTAAAAGAAAAGGAACGTGGAGGGATGCATTGGGCGCAGATGGCGGTTACATCGTGTGTCGCGATCGCCACGGTGTTGGTGATCATGGCGACCAACGGCATGCTTCAGTTTGCTTCGATCGAACAACAGCCCGTAGAAACGACCGCGCTGGATCAGAATTATGCAGCCTTTGCTGTTGACCCAACGATCGAATCTGCGGTGTTGCCCCGACCGAATGAAGATGCTGATGCGGAAGCTGCTTTGATTGCTGCAAGCAAAATGAAAAAATGGTCGGCCAAAAAATCAAAGTTTGTGCCGAATGTTATGCACGAAGTTGAAGTCGCAATATTGAGCGACAACATTGTAAAAGTTGATTTGGAAAGTGGATCGTGCGCGGACGAAAAAGTATGCGAAGGTTGCACCGGTGATTGTGAAAGCGAATGTGAGGAATGCGAAAGTTGTAATCAAACCAGCTATGAAGTTGTTGATGGCGACACCGGGATTCCTGGCAGACTGGTCGCGGTCGAGAAAGACTATTCCGGGGGTATTGTTGACGGTTACTTGATGTATTTGCCCGTTTCTTATCAGTCGACGTCTCGAAGTTATCCGGTGATCATGTTTTTGACTGGTGGTTGCGGTGTGGGCGGAGATGTCGCCGATTTGAAATGTTGGTGTTTGCCTCGCTCCATTCAAAACCAACTTAAGAAGGGAGACGTTGACCTTGAGGATGAGCATCAAAAACTGATGATGGATTCGTTTATTGTGGTGGCTCCTCACATGAGAGCAGGTTCATTCGAGTCACGCCAGTTCTTTGATCAAGAATCCGCGGTAACGGAGATCCTTGAAGAAATTGAATCGAAATATCGGGTCGATTCGAGGCGCGTTTATTTGACCGGCTCTGGCCGGGGTGGTCATGGTACTTGGGGATTGGCATCTCGCATGGCGAGTCGCTTTGCGGCAATCGCGCCGATTCGAGGGATGCGGTTCGGAATCCAAGATTATCAAGCGTTGTCGAAGATTCCGGTTTGGATCGGGCACAATGCCAAAGACGACGAAATCGAATTTTCTGAAACCAAGGAAGTCATCTCGCGGCTTGAGAAAATCGACGGCCAAGATTTTTACGTCATCGAGGAAGCGGATGCTTCGAAAACGCCTTACTTGGAACACGACCGAATTTTGACGTCAAAAAACGTCAGAAACTGGCCGGACTTGTATGCTTCGGCCCCACTATACAAGTGGTTCTTACACCACGAGCGGAAACCATCGACGGACGTGGTTCATCTGACACAAAGTGAAGAAGACACGTCCGGTACAATTACCCACGCAATTGTGACTTCGATGATGCCAGACGCGACTGAATTCACGTCGATCTCTAAACCGAGCTCACTCAACAAGCCGACCTCTGAAAAAGCAAAGGTACTCGCCGAAGCGTTGGAAGAATTCGAGTCGAATGTAGAAAAGTTGATCAAAGTAGAGTCGGGTGGCAAGCTGTTAATTCGAACGGATTTGGGGCACGTCAAACTTAAGACGATTGATCAAGATGAAGTGCAGTTTACGCTGCGTCGCAAATTGGCTGCCGAATCTGAAGAACTGGCCAATGAAGTATTTGCCAGCCAAGAAATTGACTTTAACTTGGAGCGTCACGAGTTGGAAGCAGGTAAAGACGCCGCGATCGTGATCGAAATTGACAAAGAAACAGAGAATGTCGATTGGAAGAATGGCGGAGTTCAATATCGCGTGATGGAGTTGGAAGTTGGTATACCAGACGAATTCAATGTTGACGTTGCCACTGCGGCGGGCCACATAACGTCGCCAGACATTGATGGTGATGCACTATTAAAAACTTCCGGGGGGCACATCGAACTAAAAGGTTGCTCCAGGACAGCAAAATTGAAAACCAGCGGCGGACATCTGACAATCGGTGACGTTGCGGGCAATTTGGTTGCCAAGACTTCTGGAGGGCATATTGTCGTATCCAATGTCGCTGGCAACGCGAAATTGGATACCTCTGGCGGCAACATCGAACTTTCAAACTCCAGCGGTTCCGTGGATGCCCGAACGTCTGGAGGAAACATCGACGTCGTAATCAGTGGTCAACCCAGACAAGACATGGTTTTGATGACGTCGGCTGGGAATCTCAAGGTTGGTTTGCATCGCGAAATCAAAGTTGATATTAAAGCGAGTTGCCACGGTGGCAACATTTCTGGTGATGTTGTTGCCGACGCTGATAAGAACCCAGTCCGAATTTCTGTCAACGGTGGGGGGCCAAAAATCAAAGCCGAGTCAACCGTTGGCAACATTAAGCTGTATTACATTGAAACCGAGGAATCGGCGACCGATTTGTAGATCGAAATAAAAATCGCAATTCAATCAGATGCTTTGTTGAAAAACGCATTAGCCACGGACTGAGTCTGTGGCTTTTTTGTTGGCATCGCATCTCGGATTAACAAAATCTCGTGCAAGAATTGATCGTCGTGTGCAGAAAATGCGCGGCCCCAATATCGACGCAAATGCCATGTCCTCGATTTTACGGGGATTTTTCGGCGAATCGATGGATTCTCGTCGTTGGCACCGCAGCTGCAATTGAACCACTTGGAAATTGGAGACTTTTTTTAAGTGGGGATACCTATGATCAAGACGATAGGAGCGATTTTTGTTTGTTGGTGGGCTGCGGATTTTCTAACGGGGTTCTTTCATTGGTTGGAGGATACCTATTGCTTAGAGCAAATGCCGTTGATTGGTGGGTTTATTTGCGAGCCTAATATTGATCATCACATTGACCCACAATTGATGGTTCGCGTGGGCACATTTTTTTCCAGGAATGTGTTTCAGTGGGTACTATGCGGTGTTTTGTTTGGCGGTCTGTGGTTAGTGAATTTCGGTAACGTTTACACTTTTTTGACACTGTTTTTTGCTTCATTCGGAAACGAAGTGCATCGTTGGAACCATATGGCCAAAACTGGGCCCGTGGTCACGTTTATTAAAGAGACCGGGCTGATCCAGGCGCAGCGCCAGCACTCCATGCACCACAAACCTCCGCATAACAGTTACTACTGCGTTTTGAGTTCGCAACTGAATCCAGTTTTAGAGCGCGTTAGGTTTTGGCGCGGGTTGGAACGCGTGGTCGAGTTTGCAACTGGCATTGGTCCGAAACGAGAGAACCGCCGCGACGCCCGGCCGTTAAAGAAGGGCAAGCGAGCGGCTTAAAGCATTCTCACGGTTCAAACGTTTTGGGCAACCGTTTGTTGTGGAAAGCCGGCCGTTCGGTTGCGCTGGATCAAGTGTGAGCGAGCCTTCACCGAATCGCGAAACTGCTGCGGCTGCGCAATCGACACAATCAGAATTGAGATTAGAAACGGCACATTACACCTTGATTTTCCGACAGGCAAACCGCGAGATCGCCCTAAATATGCTAGTCTTGATTCGAATGAAGAACTTCGACACTACCGACCTATTGGTTTGTAATGGGAGCTGAAGAAATTGAAGGATAGACGCAGATTCTTTCGTATGCCGGCTAAAGGCGACGAATGCAAGTTAAAGATTGGCAATCGTTCGTTTCCTGTCCGGATGGTTGACCAGTCGATTAGTGGTATTCGTGTTGAAGGCGTTTTCTTGTACGTCCTCACGACCAATGCTCCTATGGAGCTCGAGCATTGTGGCGAGAGTTTTAATGTCGTTTGTCGCAATGTATCACGCGTTGGTGAGAAAGAGTTTTCACTCGGTTTAGAGCACGCTGACGATAGAGGTGAAGATACGGAGCCACCGCGAATCTTGATCAATCCTTATGTTGTTCTTGACGGCATGAATGTCTTGTGTAGTCCCAAAGCCGCGGTTTCCAATTCGGTGGTGCTCGCAGAGCTGCCAGGTAAGCAAGAATTCCAAGTGGACTCAAAAAAAATCGAAACCAGAACGGCAATCGAACGTCAGAAAGAGCTGGCGAGTTGCCGAAGTTTGGATGACTTGGCTAAATTTTACAGCAACGCTCTGGGCGTTGAGATGAAAGCCGACTCCCGAGATATCTTGTTGTACGAGTTTGGCTTGGGATCCTAACCGTTTTGCTGGGGCAGGGGCGCCACGGGAGTCAATTTGCCATTCTGGCCGAGCACAGGCAAAGCGAAGACGCTTTGTTCCGCCGTAATTCACTTATTGGATGTATCATATTGCGATCGCACGGGCAGTCGCATAATGAATTTTCTGGAAACGCGATTGGCGTTAAACCGTGCATGCTCGGACGGGTATCTTACTAGAATCGTGAATTGCCAGCTGGGTCTGGCAAACGCAGTGGTTTACGTAACGTTATCGGCGTTTGTAGAAACTCGTTTTTTCGCGTAAATCGCAAGTATCGGTGCTGCGACAATTTGTTCAATGTTGCCCCTTGACGGGTGTTTTGAGACAATATGTCGCTTATCAGCAATCACTACGCGTGCTCTTATGAATGCAACTAGCAAACCTTTAACCCATGCCTTCCATGCCGGATGGGCGTCCTATGCCAAAGCGTATGCAGACCTGACGAAATTAAAGATTTCTGTGATGGTCTTGTTTACGTTTTGCGTCGCTGGCGTGTTAGCAGCTGGCGTTTCGGTTGACATGATGACGCTATTTTATGCCACGCTGGGTATGTTGCTGATCGCCAGTAGCGGCAATGCGATGAATATGTACTTGGAACGGTACACGGATTTTTTGATGCCGCGTACGGCCAGTCGGCCATTGCCGGCGCAGCGTTTGTCATCCACTGAAGTGGTATTGTTTGCGTCGATATGTTTTGGAGTGTCGTTGGTAATTTTCTTGACGCTCGTGAATTGGCAGACTGCGGTTTGTGGCGTTGCCACATGGGTACTCTACGTCTGGATTTACACACCTTTGAAAACGCGTACGGTTTACAATACCGAGATCGGCGCTGTTCCAGGCGCTTTGCCAATCTTGATGGGTTCTTTGGCAACCACGGCAACGGTGACTTGGATCAATTGGTCTTTCTTTCTAGTACTGTTGGTTTGGCAATTCCCACATTTTATGTCGATCGCGTGGTTGTATCGTGAGCAGTATCGCAAGGGCGGATTGCAAATGATTACTGTGGCTGATCCTTCGGGTCGTTCGGCGGGCCGAAAAGCTGTTGGTTTTTGCTTGCTCATGATCGCACTCAGTCTGTTGCCGATCGTTACGTTTGATACTTGGGTTCACGGTCTAGTATTTTCAATACTGGCACTCGCATTGAGCTGGCCGTATTTGTCCGCGTCGATTGTGTTTGCTAAGCAGCGTGATGATCTGACCGCGCGGCGGCTGTTGAAGACAAGTGTCATGTATCTTCCGATGTACATGTTGCTTGTCATTCTCGGAAGTTTGATTTAACTGGTTTTAGGCTTGTGTCTGATTCTTCAGCGTCAGTGGCCGGTTCGCAAACGGCTTTTCGTTATCAGCCGGCTTTGCCAATTTCTCGCGGTAAATTGGCGATGCTGTTGTTTATGTCTACCGAAGTTATGTTTTTTACAGCTTTGATTGGTAGCTACATCGTTCTTCGATTCAGCAATGGGTGGGATTGGCCATCGTCAGCGGCCATGCATGTTGAGCTTTGGGTCGGGATGGTTAACACCGTCATGATGATCAGCTCAAGCTTCACTCTGTTATTTGCGTTGAATGCGGCTCGAAGTGATTTGGCGACGCGCGCGAAGTTTTGGCTTCTCGTGACTTTATTGTTGGCCATTGGTTTTTTGGTCTCTAAGGGGTTTGAATACAAAGGTAAATTCGACCACGGGTTGGTGCCTTTTCCGACGGGAAGTTTGATTTTTGAAGACGCCGATGAAACGTATCTTTCTCGGGTTGTGGCGGAAGCTCGGCATTCGATCCAGCGGTCGGAAAGACAGGGACAGGATCCAAAAATTGTTGCATCGCTCTATCAAATCCAAGATGGTGTGGTCGATTGGACGCAGTACAAAGTTGGCCGCGCCGCCGATGGCCTGACCCGCAAGGTAGCGATCGAAGCGCTGGCGTACCAAGTGTATCCGGTCGAATCGAATGATCGGTTGGACAAGTATCTGGCTGACGAATTTGCTGAAGTCGAGAATGAGAAGCAGGAGCTACAGCAAAGACTCAAAAAACTTGAGTCAGACCTGAAAATCGCACAACAGGAAATCAAGGATTGGTTGCCAGCACGCGATACTGACGAACAGGCCAAGCAAGCCTACGTGAATGCATCCAAACATGCTGCTCAATTGACTCAGCAATTGACGGTTTTGCAGAAGCAGTTGACGCCTATCGAGGCTCGTTTGTCCGCGACCGATGTTTTGCGTGGAAGTGAAGGGATAAATTCGACGTATCAAATTCGATTGCCAATGGTGATCCAAAATGGCAAGACCTGGGTAAATTTGTATTTCTTGTTGACTGGGTTTCATGTGATTCATTTGTTAGCTGGCGTCGTTGTTCTCTGCGGTTGGTTGCCAATTCAATGGAATCGAAGTCGCAGCCATTTATTAGAAAACTTTTCAGTTTATTGGCATTTTGTTGATGTTGTATGGCTCGTCATTTTTGCAGTTATCTATCTAGGTTGAGCGAAATGTCGCCGGGACGGCGCTACCGATTGTCTCGTCGACCAATTTTTGAAACGGTCAAATCATGAATAAAGCGATTCCAATTTTGCTATGGTTGTTGGTTCTCGCCGCTGGCGGCGTAGCTGCCTTTTATGCGGTGTTTCGGGGCGAACCCGAAATCGTAATTCTGGATGAGTCGGGGAATCCGAATGTGTCTCAAACGGGCGTGGCCTATTCCGACGTCAAATGGGAGCACTTGCAGGATATCCCTCCGTTTCAGCTAACTAACCAAAATAACGAGGCATTTGATTCGGCCGACTTGAATGGGCGTCCGTTTGTTGTCAGTTTCTTTTTCGCCTCGTGTCCAGATATCTGCCGCGACTTGAATAAGCAGGTTCAGAAGTTGCGAGAACAATTGAATGATCCAGAAATGATGTTTGTGACCATCACCGTCGATCCAGCAAAAGATACGGCGGAAGTTTTGGGGAAATACGCTGCGGACTTTGACGCGGACGCCACGGATTGGAACTTTTTGACCGGCGAAATGTACAAGATAAAGCAATTGGGCTCCCAGGCGTTCGGAGTCAGTGTAGACCCCTCCACACACACCGACAACATTCTCTTGGTTGATCGTTGGGGACGTTACCGTGATCGCTTCAAATGGGACGACCCTTATGATTTGAAAAGGTTCTTAAAAGTCGCCAAAGATGTATTGGCAGAACAGGAACCACCGTTTGGTCAAACCATTCATACACGAAACGTAATGGCAGGCGTGAAGCTGGCTGATATCGAATCGGTCCCGTGGATTCGTGAGTTTCATTTGATTGATCAAGATGAACAGCCTTTTTTTTCAAGAGACATGGTCGGTAAGACTTGGGTCTGCAATTTCTTTTTTGTGAGTTGCCCAGGTATTTGTATCGAGCAGACGCAGTATTTGGTTGGACTGCAAAATAGAATGGCGGAATCCAATGTACCGTTTGTCAGTATTTCGACTGACCCTCAACATGATACTCCCGAGCGGATGCGGCAGTACGCGCGGAAAATGCGTGCCGACCTCCAGCAGTGGTCGTTTTTGACGGGTGATGAAGATTTGATCAAGCGAACGGGGGCTGAATTCTTCAAAGCGTATGCGTCTGGCGGGCACCACTCAACCTTGCTGTTCGTTGTTGATCGTTGGGGCAACGTGCGCGGTGAATTTGATTGGCAAGAGCCGGTCGCAGAGATTCAGTTGATCGATTTAGTAAACCAACTTGAGAAAGAGAAGGTTCCACCGTCGCGGTTTGAACGAATCAGTGTTCAAAAAACGCCCGACCCGGAAACCGTGGAATCCGGTCATTGATATGAGCAAAGAGTTGTTCTTGCAAAACGAACCCAAATTGGAATTGGCTGGCCGACTTCGCGTTGCGATTTGGATTTTTACGGTGGTGGTATTTTTGTTGGTTGGTGCCATGCGGCGACCAGAGAAAATCCCGTTGCCAGAGGGTGTCAGTCTTTCGTTTCTTCCTGCGGTTCACGCCACATTGAACACGCTCGTCGCGGTTTTTCTGGTGACGTCGCTCGTAATGATCAAACGTGGTTTGGTAAAATGGCATCAAACGTTCGTATCGGTGGCGATGGTTTGTTCCGCCTTGTTTCTGGTGTGTTACGTCGCGTATCACTTCACAACTGCCGAAACTCATTACGGCGGTGAAGGCGTAGGTAAGTTGGTGTATCGTGGAATTTTGATCAGCCATATCATTGCCGCCGGTTTGAGTCTACCGTTTATTTTGCTCACATGGATGTACGGATACACGAACCAGTTTGAAAAACACCGTAACATGGCGAAGTGGGTCTTCCCCGTCTGGCTCTACGTCGCGATCACCGGTCCGATTTGTTATTTGATGTTGAGGCCTTACTACTAATGCGATTCGGCAGAAAAGTATCTACGGCAGTCTTGGCAATGGGAATCGTTGCCGTTTCAACAACGTGGGCTGATGCTTGTCCGAATTGTAAGGATGCCCTGCATGGCGATTACCAAGCGATCGCGTATGGGGTTAGTATTTTGCTGATGATGGCCATGCCGTTTTCATTGTTGGCTGCCTGGATTTGGGTGATAGCACGCGGGCTATCGAGCGACAATGCGGTAGCCAATGCTCAACCAACAACAGACGCATCGGTTTTCGTATCTGAATGTGGCTAGGCTTGGTCGCGGGCGTACCTTGATAGAGGCTCAAAACTGGTCCTCCGGTCAAGGGTCTAGAGCATCCAGCCAGGTGAAAAGACACAGACTGGCGTCGTCAAAACAAGCGGAATAGAAATGGTCGGCCCGCGGAATGAAGTGGACGGAAAAGTTCGGTTGCTGTAATGCTTGCAAGTCCGGTTTCATTGCATTGAAGGCGGCATTCTCATTCATTTCACGTTCGCCAAATGCGGCCAAAACGGGAACCTGAATTTGGTTGGTGACATTGAGCCAGTTGTTTTGGTCGCCATCTCCGTACTTCGCCAAATACGCATTGGCTGACATCCAAGTGGGAAATGGGAAATCGACGAACAAGAAACTTTCGCCCCGACCTTCAGCAACTAACTCTTGAGATTTGTGAATCCAGTGAGCGAAACGATCTCCACGTGGGGATGCCAACAGCGAATCGTAGCTCAGCTTAGTCGGCGAATAAGCCGCCACTGCTTTGACGTTGCGATGAGGTTTCTCGGCTTGTGCCAAGAGTGACTTGATCGCGCCTAAGCTGTGCCCCAGCATCAAGACATTCTCAAATTGCTGCTTGGCCAAGAATTCGACCCAGGCGTATAAGTCGTACTTGCATTCACCAATCATCTCGACCGCCGCCCCGAGGGTATCGGCGCGCCCCATTCGTGTCGTTGAATTCAAGTAATCATGGCCACGCGTATTGACGAGCAACGTGTGAATGCCTCGCTTCTGAAGCACATTGGCAAAATGTTTCAGCAATCGCGATTTGTAGAAATTACCGCTCAAACCGTGAACGATGACCGCAGCATCGATTGTTGCGAGTTTGTTTGCTTGCGCGCGGCTAAAAAAACCGTCCAAGCGGACTTTGTCTTCGGTAAGCGCCGCTACTAATTCACCTTGCATGGGATTGGCTCCATCCATAAAAAAACCCCAGCTTATGGGCCAGGGTGCAATGAATGCCGTATGAACTAGGCTTCGCTGTTTGCCGGATGAGGAACGGCGCTTAATTGGGAAAGCAACTGCAACACGCCGTTCAAATGAGCCAATCTTGGGCCGTATCGGTCGACGAATTCGTTCAACATAAATTCGCCGTCTAACAGTCCTTCAAAATTGTCGTTAACTTCGTAGGTCAAGTTTTCCAAGAATTCCGTTTGGACTTGGCTTAAAGCTTCTGCCGCCGCGCGACATTTTCGTGCCAAAATTGGATTGGCTTCTTTCCATTGCCCCAGTTCATTGGCTCTTTGACGCTGGGCAGCACCCATTTGATCTACTAGCTCTTCCAACAATTCGTTGGTTCGATCCTGGCCAATAACCATCTGTTGTAACAACGCGGTTATCTCGTTTCCATTGTTCATTTGAGGATTTCCTACCGTTGGTTCGCTAGCATTTTGTGATACATCAATACGAAAGATTGGTGAAAACTCGTTTGCATCTCCCGCCATGAATCAACTCCATTAGTTTTTTATTAGTACTCAATTCAGTATAAACAGCCGGTTTGAAAGTGTCGAGCATTGTGTTGATCAGTAATTTTTTAATTAAAAATTTCTGTTTTGATTAACGTGACTAATCTAAACAGGCGTCACTATTTCACATAGGCAAAACGGATTACGTAAATTGATGGGTTCCTAACGTTAATTCCATATCTTGTTAGGTTTCGAGCCGGAGTAAAGACGCCCCCACTTTTGGGCCGATGGCATTATGGCCGGATTACGACCCAAGAAATTCAGATTTTTTGTTTGACTTTCTAATCACGGTAGTTCCATCTCAAGAAACTTTTGAATCCACCTCGATGTCGCCGATTTCTCGCAATTCTAAGTTCGCGTTTCTAGCTGTTTCAGAAATTGAGGATTTCGGCTATTGCGGTGGCTTGCTAATGTTAGGTCCCAGTGGTCGCCCCTTGGAATTTCATTGTACGGCGCCGGTTACCGCCAATCGTGCTCAACAGATTTTGTATGGGGCAACACTCAAAGAGTTTCTGATGTGCGACCAAATTGGCAGCTCATTGTTAGCCAAAGCGAGTGCGAAACCCGATGTCGTGTTGGTTGACGATCGAGACATTCTAGCGATTGGCAAACTGACGAGTACACCATTGGTTTTCGTTGATCGTGATGAAACGCGACTGGAGAGCGGATCGTTCGAACCAGGCGAATTCAGTCAATTGGAGGTCGACGGCCAGTCGATCTTTGGCATCGACAATCAAGCCTTGGCCGATGTGGAGCCACTATTGCATCTGTTTAGCGAAACGTTGCCGTTGTCAGAACCGTTTGGTCGCATTTACGAAGCGATCAATGAAGCGCACAAGGACGCGGCGTAGCAAATGTCTGACGTCTCAAACCACTGGCAATTCGAATTGGAACGACCGATTGAAGTTGAAGTTCAATCGGACTGGCTCGAAGCGTCGCCCGCGACTCCCGTGATCAGTTTGCCAATCCAAACGCGAAAACCAAAGATAATCAGTTGTGTTTTTGAGTCGCCTGCCGATGTTGCCAATGCAAGAACTGGGGCAGATCCTTCCGCTCGAAAAACGGGAGCCGGTGAGAAGAAGCCGTCCAATAAAAATCGCAAAGGTGCAACCCGCATCGCCCCACCCAAAGACGTCGTCAAGTTGAATGATCGTTTGTTCTACCTGTTGCAACCACCGCTGGAAACGTTGCTGGAAAGCAACACGATGGAATTACCTTTCGAGCCCTTTGATTTTCAATACTCCGGTGTTGCATTTTTATTTCCACGGCACAATGCGATTCTGGCGGACGAAATGGGGCTGGGTAAAACCATGCAATCGATCACAACGATTCGCATGTTGTTGAGAAGTGGATATGTACGTTCGGTGCTGTTGGTATGTCCCAAACCATTGGTCACCAATTGGCAGCGGGAACTAAAATTATGGGCTCCAGAGGTGCCGGTTTCACTGGTCAGCGGGAACCAGGCCAAACGTGAATGGCAATGGCAAAACGATCCAACCGCGGTCAAGATCGCGAACTATGAGCTCGTCGTTCGCGATCAACATGTTATCACCAATTTGGTTGAACCATTTGACTTGGTGATCGTCGACGAAGCCCAACGAATCAAAAACAAAAGCAGCACAACCAGCAAGACGATTCGTAATATCAAACGCAAACGCAGTTGGGCCCTAACTGGTACACCGATCGAAAATACGGTTGAAGACTTGTTTGGCATCTTTGAATTTGTGGCTCCAGGCGCTCTGAATCCGTTTATGTCGCATCGTGAACTCAAGACAGAGTTGAGTGACTATGTCTTGCGGCGCACAAAAGAAATGGTGATCAAGGACATGCCGCCCAAGTTGATTCGGGATACCGAATTGGCTTTGACCAGTGAACAGGCCTTCAATTATGAGCAAGCCGAAAAGGATGGCGTAATTCAGTTGTCGGATATGGGAGCCGAGATTACGGTTAAGCATGTTTTTGAGCTCGTGTTGCGGTTGAAACAGATTTGCAATTTTGATCCGGCTACTGGGGCCAGTTCCAAGCTCGAACTACTGCAATCGGATTTGGAAGAGGTCGCGGCAAGTGGTCAAAAGGCAATTGTCTTTAGCCAATGGGTCCAGACTTTGGATCGAATCTCCGAGGGCATTGAGAAGTTTAATCCACTTTCCTACCACGGAAGAATCCCATCGAACCGACGAGATGGCATTTTGGCTGAATTCAAAGAATCGCCGGATCGCCACGTGTTGTTGATGAGTTACGGTGCCGGCGCGGTTGGTTTAAATTTGCAGTTCTGCCGTTATGTCTACTTGTTTGATCGTTGGTGGAACCCCGCGGTTGAAGATCAAGCCATCAACCGGGCGCATCGCATTGGGGCGGCGGGAAGCGTTACGGTTACCCGCATGATCATGGCGGGAACGGTAGAACAGCGGATTCACGAAATACTACAAGCAAAACGAGAGCTGTTCGAGGAGATTCTGTCGGATCAGCCAACCCCCCAAAATCAAGGATTGACCCGCGATGAAATTTTTGGCCTGTTTAATTTAAAGACTCCGGAAGGTACGATATCGCAAAAAGCGGCATAGCGTCATTTCCCACCACGCTTCCATTTCGTAATGAATGAGAAACCCACCGAGATTGTAAGTGACGCGCCCAATCGCTATCCGCCATGGGCGCCGCGAATATGGTCCGGGTTCTTGCCGCTCCAATACTTGTCCTACCTTGCCGAAAACCATTTTTCGATTCACCCCACCCGGTATCCGATGACATTTATGCTGGGTGTTTGTTCGGCGTTCAACACGCTGTTTGCCACCGTTCAAAAGTTGGGTTGGTCCAAGCGTATAGCGCAACAAGAGATCAAAGAGCCTCCAATCTTCATCGTTGGGCATTGGCGGAGCGGTACCACGTTATTGCATGAGTTGATGTCGCTCGACAAAAATCTGGCGTTTCCAAGCAATTATGACACGTTCGTGCCTAGCCATTTTTTGGCGTCGGGGCCTTTGGTTCGTCCATTGTTTCGATGTTTGCTGCCCAATAAAAGGCCGATGGATAACATGACCGTTGATGTCGATTCACCTCAAGAAGATGATTTCGCACTGACGATTATGGGCGCGGCTTCGCATTACCGACGGATGGGGTTTCCACAGAATCGGAACGAATACTTTCGTTGGCTAGATGCCCAAAACTTGGAAGAAGCGGAACGACAGAATCTGCGTGACTGCCTGAAGTATTTTTATCGAGCGTTGACCTACAAATACCAAAAACGTCTCTTGTTAAAGTCGCCTCCGCATACCGGACGTTTGCGGTATCTGGCAGATTGGTTTCCCGGTGCAAAATTCGTTCATATTAGCCGTCACCCTTATTCCGTAGTGCCGTCGACCATGCGACTGTGGATGATCACCGATGACGTGCACGCGTTCCACCCGCGCCAATATTCGCAAGCAGCGTTGTTGAACTACGTGAACGTTTGTCAACAAGAGCTCTACGAAGCGTATTTTCGAGATCGGGAAGAAATTGACCCCAGTCAAATCGTCGAGATCCGATACGAAGACTTAGTCGCTGAGCCGGTTGGCACCATCGAGAAGATCTACGGGAAGCTGAATTTGCAAGGTTTTGCTGCGGTTGCCGAGACAACTCGCGGTTATTTCGAAAGCAAACGCGACCACAAACAAAACCGGCACAATGCGGATTCGATCGCCAACATCATCGATGGTCATTGGGAAAAATATATCGCGGCGTTTTATAGCCAATAGTCGTTGTGCTGGGCGATAAAACCCTAAGACAAATTGTTGTAAAAGCTTTTTCGCTGCGTGTCGAATTGAGGATTAATGTTTTGCATCCGGTTTTCTTCCCTCAATTGCTCATCGGTCATGCGTTGTCGATTTAAGAATTGCACGTGCTCCATGACATAATCGAAGATCGACAAGACGAACATGGTCGCGGTGGTTGCAATCAATACTAAAAAAACGCAGTCTAGTAACTGTTTTAACAACTCTTGCGGCGGCAAATACGATAACCCGCCAATTTTTGTGCAAAGATTCCAGAACGTCAAACTGATGACCGTAAATAAGAGCAAGACTTTTGGCAAACTGACAACCGCGCGCATCCCATTGTGCAGAGAAAAAACTCGGCCGAAGAAATGGTGTGGACTGACGTTCGACGGTTTGAAAATACTCTTATTGAACATCGTTAGCGTCTGATTTTGTGCTAGGTGCGAGACGACCGCCAATAGTAAGACAATTAACAGAAGCGGCGCCAGGGCAGCAAGCAATCGGCATAGAGATTCAACTGGAAACGCGGTTTCTGTATTGGGCGAAATTGCGATCGATCGTACGGACCAAGCACTGGTCGTGAACTGATGAAATTGTCGAGCCAGACCGGCTGTCAAAAAGTAACAGGCCGTGACGCCGCACAGCAGCTGGAACGAACTTGCCAGTTCATTACTGCGCGGGAAATCACCTTGTTGCTGGGCTTGCCGAATTCGCAATGCGGATGCTTGGTGGCGAGCATCGTCGCGTTGACTGTCCATTGCTATGGCCCCGCTTTCCAAAACGCCGCCAGCCAAACCTTTGTCGATTCGACATTATCGATTACCATCCAAACGATTCCGCCGAGCGTCAGGAAGACCGCGATTAACATCAGCCCCATATTTGAGCTCAGTCCGACATGAATCAAATTCAATTGAGGTAGGATTCTAGAGATCAAACCGATCGTCAACGTTGAAATCAATAACGTTGCGATGGCCGGCGCGACAGCGCGAACCGTCAACTCGAAACTTTGGTGCAGTAACTGGACCAAGCCTCGCAATAAGTTGGAGGGGTCAATGCGACTACCAACAGGCATTGTTGAGAATGAATCGATGACTGCAGAAAACAGCATCTCGATTCCACCACTCAGCGCAAAAACGACGGCGGCCGTCAAAGCGATTAGACGAGTGGTCGCATGCTGGCCGAGATCATTGTTGGGAGACAGAGCGTCGAGCTGCAAACCAGATATTTGTCCGATGGCGGATCCGATCATCGACGCGGACGAAAAAATGATCAAGATCCCCAAGCCGATAAAACTGCCGATCAGCGCTTCGTTGGCGATTTGCGCGAATACTTCAGTGGGAAGTGTGCTTAGCAATGGGGCGGAATGGTCATTCTGAGCGACAATCATGGGCGCGGTTGCTACGCTGATGAACAGGGCAAGCAGCAGCTTGACATAGATGGGTATCCAACGCTGGCCCAAGATAGGTGCGACAACCACCATGGCAGAAACG
Organism: Mariniblastus sp.; assembly: GCA_965263475.1. Taxonomy (GTDB): domain Bacteria; phylum Planctomycetota; class Planctomycetia; order Pirellulales; family Pirellulaceae; genus Mariniblastus. The sequence goes on along the minus strand of OZ253677.1, from coordinate 1,755,505 downwards.
CGAATGGTTACCAAGAACGCCCCGATGATCAAAATCATGTCTTTAGTGGTTTCACTTGGATTGCATCAGGATTCAATGGTGCAATCGGCCAATCCGTTTGCAACGCCGGTTGCTTGTAAAGATCGCGGCTATAGTCCACCAATCGTTCACTGCACCAGGAAAAACATATAAGTGCGGTAACGGCAATCAAAAAAAGTTTCGGCACGAAGGACACGGTCTGATCTTGGACATGGATCATGGCTTGGCCGATGCCCAGCAGAATCGCGGCGACCACGCCGACAATCAAGAATGGCGCAGCCACTGTTAGGCTTGTTAAAATGGCTTCTTGACCCAACTCGGCAACTTGATCTGGATTCACGTTCTTCTGCCTAAAATACGGTTCCAAAACTCTGCAGCAACATGCCCACGACCATGTTCCAGCCGTCGACCATGACGAACAAAATCAACTTTAACGGGAAACTGACCATGGTGGGAGGAAGCATCAGCATCCCCATCGAAACCGTTACTGATGAAACAACAAAATCGAGCACCAGGAACGGCAAGAATATTTGGAAGCCGATCAAAAAGGCAACTTTGAGTTCACTGATAACAAACGCGGGCAACAGAACGGTAAACGGTACGTCTTCAATCGCCGGAAGGGGATAGTGCTCTTTTTGGCCGCTGTGATATTTGTAAAACACGGCGACCGAATTGGTATTCTTGGCGATTTGAATTTGTTGAGTCATAAATCGTTTGACGGGCTGGATACCGCTCTCCCAAGCTTCTTCCCAGGTAAAATTTTCGTCCTGGGAGTATCGGTCGAGTGCTTGGGTTTTTACGTCCGTCCAAACGGGCGACATCACCAAAAGTGTCAGAAACAACGACAGCGCAGTCATGACTTGGTTGGGTGGAAGTTGCTGCCCACCAAACGCTTGACGCAAGAGCGTCAAAACAACAATGATCCGAATGTAACTTGTTGTCATCAAAAGCATCGCCGGAGCCAAACTTAACGCACCAAGTAGTAAAACCAATTTGACCGACGATCCTGTCCCTTCGCGAGAAAGGAGGGATTGCGCTTCCGTCATGACGAGTTGACCAAGGTCCGTGTGAATGGCGTTAGGGTCTTTCGAGTCTTCTGAAGACTCCGTGGCCGGTTTGGCGTCAGCGATCGACACCACCATGTCTTCTTCGATACTGGCCGGTTCGTTGAATCCAATCGCCGGAGTTGGCAACTGTCCGTGACTGGGGTGCGTCAGGCCACTCAACAACAACGCGGACAACACAATGGTTAGTAGAATGCGACTTGTGACGTGCATAGATTCCGTCCTGTTAAGCGTCAAAGACGGAACCGACAGGATTGGCATCGGTACTTTTTTGCAGTTGGTGAAGTACTCGTTTGAGTTCGCTGCTGGCTTCACGATTGTTTCGTTCCGCCGATGCGGTGGCTTTTCCGATCGCGATCGCGCTGCGGGAACTGTTCGAGTTGCCGCAAACCGAACTCAAGTAGTCAACTTCATGGGGGTCTGTGATTTCTCCGATGGTTTGAGTGCTGCCGTCTTGATGGTTCAGCAACAATAGCAACTTGCTTCCCAGTCGGACTAACTGTAGTTGTTTCCGAGGACCAAACTGGGTCTGCCCCAATACTTCGACAACCTCGCTTGGAAGCCCCTGATTGCCGCCGTGGCCCAGTTTTCGTGTTAACCAAACAAACCCCAGGTATCCGCCCAAAACGATGGCCAAAGAGCCAAGCACTTTCGGCAACTCAATCTCCTTGGCTTGTTGAGACAAATCCGTATAAAGAGAATCTAGGGCTGCCGATCCTGAGCCTGACTCGGCGGAATCACCACTCGAAACCGCAGAGTTTTCAACGGTATCCATCGGGTCTGTAATTCCTAAACTTCGCTGGAAATCGGCCGGAATGACTGCTTGGTCGCGAATGGGTTCGGAGCCTTGACCTTGTGTTGGTTCCGCTGACAAGAGCGAAGCAAGGATTGCTAGTAGCAGACAACTTTTTTTCATGATTTGGTTCATTTCTGGTTGCCGTAAAGTCGATACCGATATGGGTCTGATCTGCGCGAAAATCTAAACCACCTAGAATCGCAGACTTTTCGCGGAATTGCCTGCCCAACGCAAGGGCAATGTGTACACGCGTGATAGCAACCAGATTAGTCTAGGCGACCCGATGAATAACAGACCGAAAACGGTGCTCGCCAATCCGTGGCGAACACGCTCCTAGCCAGCGTCCCGAATCCAGTTCTTGATGACCTTGGCCGCTGCTTCCGGATCTTTGTCAATCAATGTTGTCAATTGCGTTTCTAATTCTTGCGGATCGAGGTGTTGTTCATTTGATCTCGGCGAGACAACCATATCGGGGCTCGGTCGTCTGGAAACAACGATCCCAATCAAACCGATAGCAAGTGCAGCAACAATGGGCCAGTACATTTGGATTGCGCTTGAAATCGCGTTACTTTGTTCTTGCCTTTTTGTGCCCGGGTTTTCGATCACGCTGATCAGAACGTTCAACTGGTCGGTATCGCCTAGTTCTGGGAATGTACTTCGAACTCGTGCCGTCAACTGACTTTTTAACGTATCGAATCCGTTTTTACGTTCGGATTTATCTTGAGAATTGAGTGGGGTGTTTCGGGTTGCGTTGGCAAGTTCAGCTGGAACTTTGAGGAAAACGTCGACAACTTCCAAAGATTGATTTGCGTTATCGGCCGCCGGTGTGCGATAGCTTGCAGTCGACGTCGCATTGTGATCATTGTTGGAATAAGCCACTTGAGGTAAACGTTCAGTCGGAATTCGAGCTACACCGTTTGTGTTGAGCTTCATTCGGGTTTCATGGATCGCGAATTTCGTCGGGATTTTTTTCGCGATCTTCTCGGTGTCTGGTTTGTTGCTTAGGCGTTTTGGTTTTCGGACTTCGACTTCGATTCTCAAGCCAGGGAATTCGTTGAGAAGTCCGGCCAGTCGTTCGGAATAATGGATTCTTCGCTGCATTCGCCAACTGACAAACTCGATGAGCTCCGACTGACTAGAATCATCCAGATCGTTGTACGAGATTCCCATGTTTGCATCGGCAACGACAATTTGTGAAGTCGGGATATCGGAAAATGCTCCGCCGACAATCCCTTTAATGGTGTTAACTTGTTGACGTGTAATTGCTTGCCCATTGCTCAGCCGAACCATGACAATGGCTGAGCCTTTATTCTGTTGATAGTAGTTTGAATCTGACCAATCTAGTTCTAACCAGGCTTCGCGAACAAACGGTAACAACAAAATCATGTCTCGAATTTGTCGCTTTTTATGGTCTTGGCGTAGTGCTTGCTGTTGGGATCGGGAGAGGAATATGTTTGCGTCGATCGATTTCTCATTCTGCAATACGGACGGAACTGCGTGGCTATCGTGTACTGCGGATAAGTACTTTGCTTTTTCGCTCGTGGGGACGTGAATCCGATCTTCCACCACTTGATATCCGTCTAAATCGGATTGACTGAAGGCGATCATGATGCGGTTGATTTCGGGCTTTGTCGGTTGGTAGCCATCAAACAGTTCAACGTACTGTGGGACGGAATCCTGTTGGGAAACGTAGATCAGCGCCACGACCAACACTACTAAAAAAATAGCAACGGGATTCAATAGGCTATTTGGCAGCCATTGAAATCGCGATGAGTGGGGGGCTTGTGGTTCGGCCATGTTGGATACTATCGAAGGCAAGGAATTCTTAGTACTTTTGCGGTTCCACCCATTGGGCAGCGGAAGGATCGAAATTCTCCTCCATGCATCGAAGCAGCGGTCTCTGCGAGCACTGAATTGGACCGGTGAGCCAGCTGATCTTCACGTTCAGCGGCTTCGTCGCCTCGCTTTTCAAATCGGTTGCGGACGGAGTCGGCTACTTCAAGTTCCCAATCATCGTTGCCTGGAACGAGCGTGATGTGGACGACTCCTCCAGCAGGTGTTGTTGTGATTGCATTTTCGATCATCTGTGCGATGCCGCGGTCCAATACCGATGGAACGACCCGCGCGCAGACTCGGGGTAGCTGTTTTTCTACGAGAATGGATTTGTTCTGGATTTCGCAGGCGAGTCGATTTAGGACGTTCAGGGTCAATGCGTCCACAGAAATGACGTCCGTTTTTTTGTCGCCCATGGCTTGTGGTTCCATCCTAATTTTTACCTTGTCGTCCTTGACCGATGATTCGTATTGAAGCAAAGCGCTTGCCCTGGGGTATCTTTAGGGTCCGTTGCATTTGGACCAACGCCCGACCTTTTAGCGGATTTTATGAAAATTTGTCAATGCGTGCGGCCGCATTCAGTCACATTGATTCACTGTTGTTGAGTAAGTGGAATCGTGTCATGGTTTCGCGATTTAGAAACTGGCTAGTTTGTCAAGTGTCACAAATGGGCGATCGGATGCTAGCTTTTGTTCAGCGTGGCCAGGATTCAATCGCGAGTTGATTTGGCCCAGGATAAATTCCATCATCGGCAGGTTTTCCATTTCATGACTGTCTGCCGCATCGGTCAACACGTCCAACGCCTCTAAATATTTGTTGTCTTCGAACAATGCCAAGCCGCGCTCATAGCTCTCGTAATACTGGCTCAATTGCGCATAAGCAATCGGGTCGACAAGCGTGTACACTCCGACGGGATCGCCAAAACCATTCAGTCGCGCATTGCATATCCGTCGAGCAACAAATTGATCTTGTACACGTTGTGCGGTCGATTCCGATACCACGAGATCTACACCAAGTTGTTTCGTAGCGTTTTCGAGGCGACTGGCGAAATTGACAACCGATCCCTGAGGTCCATATTTAAGTCGATTTTGGCTCCCCGAGTTTCCGACTTGGGCGACGCCTGTGTTGATGCCAATTCCAGCGCGAAGACGCTTGCCGATTTCAACGGACCAAACTTCATTTAGTTCTGGCATAACGTCGAGGATCGCGGTCCCTGCTTGGCATGCCAATTGGGCATGGTTAGGTTGATCGACTGGTGCGTTCCAAAACGCGGACATCCCATCGCCATAAAAATCGATCACGACTCCATCGTGATCATGAACGATTCTTGTAAATCGGTTCATTACGTCAGTCAAAAGTTGATAGGTGATGGTCGCGCCAATACTTTCACTGATGCGGCAGAAGCCGCGCAAGTCTGCGAACAAGACCGACACGTCTCTTTCTTGGCCTGCCATGAAATTCGGATTGGACTCAAGTTGACGGACGACTTTGGGCGAAAACGCCTGCTCCAACAAAACTCGTTGTCGCGCGCGGTTGGCTTCTTGGTTTAGCCGAATCATTCCTGCTGACAACGAGTCCGTTACCAAACTGACGAATTTGGCTTCGAGCCGACGAATGCCGCGACGGTTGTTCCCAGGCGCTTGATTGCGGAATCCGTAAACGACAGCTTGTACGTCTTGATTGTCGTCCAGGACGGGACATACCACGGCAGCATGCAAATCCTTTGTCGATTCGAAATCAGTCAATAGGCCATTGTCGTGAAACAAGGGCGTTTTGGAGTCATTGGCTTGGTCGACCAAATCGCGTCGATAGAATATGCCGTCGGTCGGAAAAGGAATATGTTGTGCGACGATCTCCCACTCAATGTTTTTTCTAAGTATGAGACAGCCGTCCATTCCCCCAGGATTGAATACACATCGCGCGGCCAGCTTAAAAAACGTCTCGTGACCGGCCGTACAGCGTTGAATTTCACCCAGAGATTCGAACCAAGATGCGAGAGTTTCCGGAGACGGAGAAACTTCAACCAGTTTTTGACCGACCAACTCTGGGCTGGCAGCAGAACCAATCATCGGCATATGTTGAATGGCATGGTCAAACGTGCATTGGGGCTGCGCGTGCGTGATCTGAATGTAGCTGTCGCCGACCCCCAAGCTGCATGGTATTGCATGCAGGCTACTGACCAAGTGGTGAAGCCGCGAGTTACGGCCGAGCACCATCGATTTTCCAAGGTTCGTGATCTGGAGTTGCGCGCCGTCGATGCCCTCGGAAACTTCGACCAGGCATTGAAAATCAGAGACAAGCGGGTCATTGATCACGACGAGATTCTTGTCGGAATCCGCGCATGACCCGATTCGAAAACGGGGCCAATCGACCGTCGATTGAAAATGCTCGTTCGGATTCAGGACGGTGATTTCCAGCATTGTTTCATGTCGTTAACAAAAACCGAGAAGAATTAGACGATTACCCAAGGATAGGTTCAAAACATGACGATGGTTGCGAATTGTTAAAGGCTGGGATACTGCAGGACGATTTCAATTCGGCAGTTCGCTGTTGGCGTGATAAGCTTTAATGATTCTTTGGGTTGTAGCGAATTTTCATAGTCGGCAAACTTCGTATTGAAAGGCCAAATGCTTTACATTCTTGGAATAACGATATGTTTAGCAGCACTGACGCAGATGGGACTATGGATCTCATTGTCGGTTCAACAACAGCAACAAATGCGAAAACAGTTTGATTCCCAACGCAAACTTATTGAACAACGAATTGCCAACGCAAATCAGCTTCGTGAACGAAAAGACGAATCCCAGGAAACCGGACACTGGAAGGGTTACCGCGAATTTGTCGTCGACAAGTTGGTTCCAGAAGCCGAATCGATTACCTCGGTTTACCTCCAGCCGATTGATGGAAAACCCATATCCACATTCCTTCCCGGACAACATCTTTCTTTCCGATTTGCAATTCCAGGTGAGCCAAAGCCCATGGTTCGTTGCTATTCGCTGTCCAATAGACCAGGAGATGAGTTTTATCGAATCTCCGTCAAAGCAGCCCCATCTCCTCCAGATCGTCCCGAATTACCTGCTGGAAAAGTAAGCAACTACATCAATAATCAATTGATGGAAAACGACAGATTGTTGGTGAGGGCGCCCAGCGGTTCGTTTCACTTGGACGACGCGGCCAACGTGCCGGTTGTCATGTTGGCCGGCGGAATTGGCATCACGCCGATGGTCAGCATGCTGGAATACCTGGCAAACCAGAATTCTCAGCGACGCGCCATATTGTTTTATGGTGTTCGCAGCAGCAAAGAGCACGCGTTCAAAACGCGGTTAAAACAGATCTCCAGCAGTCATCCGAATTTCCATGTCGTCACGTGTTACTCCAACCCGCAACCCAGCGATCAACTGCAACGGGATTTTGATGTTCCCGGATTCGTGAGTATTGATTTGCTGCGGAAGCTGTTGCCCGACCAGCAGTATCATTTTTACTTGTGCGGGCCACCAGCGTTTATGGAGTCATTGCACGGCGGCTTGAAGGATTGGGGGGTACCTGATCAACGGATTCGATTTGAAGCGTTTGGCCCGGCAACGATCAAAAAGAAGGATGCGTCGGTCAACAACAACGGCGCGACTTCGAATACGGAATCAAAAACGACCGTAAAGTTTGTCGCTTCCGACAAGTCGACTCGATGGGATTCGACAATGGATTCCATTTTGGAGCTGGCCGAAGCAAACGAAATACCGATCGATTCGGGTTGCCGTGCGGGCAGCTGTGGTACCTGCGCGACCAAGCTATTAAAAGGGCAGGTGGTCTATCCCCGCGGCATGGAACCCGATTGTGAGCCAGGGCATTGCCTAGCCTGTATCTCGAAACCAACCACTGACGTTGAGCTAGAAGTTTAGGTCCAACAGATATGAACAGCAGACTACAATTTGGAGTTGGCATGGCCGTGATTCTCTTTGGTTCGGTCGCGATTTACGGACAAGGTGTTCAATGTGATCCGACCAAAGTGCTTTCTGCAGATGCTTGCGCCACCTGTCACGCCAATGAGGTTAATGTTTGGAAAAAGACGCCGCACTTTCGAACCTACGAAGAACTTAGTCGTCGGCCGCGGGCAAAAGAAATCTGCAGCAATATGGGTTTGCGGAGTGTAAAACGTAGTGATGTCTGCATCAAATGCCATTTCACGCAACAGGATAAGAATGGTCGAGTCAAACCTGTGTCCGGGATTTCTTGTGAATCGTGCCACGGTGCATCTAAAGATTGGTTAACCATACACAACGACTACGGCGGGCCGACGGCAACGAAACAATCTGAAACCGATGCCCATCGCAATGCGCGGCAAGCACAATGCGAGCAGCTAGGAATGCGCAATACGCGCGACTTTTATTCCATTGCCAGTAGTTGTTTCAATTGTCACACGGTACCCAATGAAAAACTGGTCAACACGGGCGGTCACAAAGCGGGAACCGACGACTTTGAACTGGTTGCTTGGTCGCAAGGCATGATCCGGCACAATTTTTTACGTGGTGAAAACAAAACAAACGTCGAATCCACCCCAGAAAAACTAAGGTTGATGTTCGTGGTCGGGCTAATTGCGGACCTCGAGTATAGTACTCGCGCGACGGCCAAAGCAACGTCAAAATCAGAGTATGGCTTGACGGTTGCCAACCGGGCGGCAGCCAAAGCTACACGGCTGTATGACCTGCAACAAGAATTGAATCATCCTGATATCGAAGACGTGTTGAGAACGTTTTCGATGGCAGAGTTGCGAATCAACAATTCCGTACAACTCGAAGAAATCGCCAATCAGATCAAAACCATCGGCCGCAGGTTTGCCAAAGAGAACGATGGAACGAGCTTGGCGGCAGTCGACCGTTACTTACCACAACCCGAAAACTATATTTGGAAGCCTAGCCGTTAATACGCGGCTGCGTCGAGAAATTCCCGGGTAAGGAGGCCAGGGATGAATACTCCCAATTTAATGCAGCGCCCCAAGCGTTGGAGTGAACCGTTCGGTCCGGAAATGGACGATCGCTGGGTCAGTTTGGTTCTTTCGACTCCACCGTTTTCTCAAATGGACCCTGCAAAATTTCCGGTCTCAGCGCCGCTGCGAGGACTCATACAAAACGACTGCCGCGTTCTTGAATTGAAAAAGGGTGATATCGTCGTTCGTGAAGGCGACTATGGAAATAGCGCATTCTTCATTTTGTCGGGCGAGGTTTTGGTTTCGCTAAAAAGTCTGCCGACGGAAATTTTGGGCCGCGCTACGGCAAACCGAAAATCATGGTTTCAAACCTTCAGTCAGCTTTGGTCCAACGACAAGTATCCCGAGGTCAGACGTTACGAAACCAAGTCCGATGCCGTTGGCCAGCGTAGCGATGAACTGGGGACCCGGACCTACTTGCACGACATTCCGCGAATTATACCTCCGGAAAGCTCCGAAGCGATGTACCCAGGTGAATTGTTTGGTGAGTTATCGGCGCTGACGCGAAGTCCCCGGTCCGCCACGGTCGTAGCAAATCAGGATTGCCAGTTGTTGGAAATTCGGTGGCAAGGTTTGCGCGATTTGATGAAGTGTTCGTCGCTGAAACAACACGTCGAGTCGCAGTATCGTAAGTTCAGTCTAAATTCACATTTGCGGGAGGTTGAGCTGTTCAACAAGCTGCCACCTGCCCAGGTCGATGAGATCGCCGAGAAAACGGAATTTCTGACGTTCGGAAAGTTTCAGTGGAACGTTGATTACCGGTCTACACGCGCAAAAGATGTCGCCGAACGGATCTTTGACGAACCCCTGATCCTAGATCAAGGCGAATACGTAAACGGCCTGTACTTGGTCCGCAATGGCTTTGTAAGAATCTGCCGAAAACATGGCGATGGAATCCAGACGGTGGCGTACATGAGCAAGGGCGGTGTGTTTGGGCTTCGCGAAATCGTGCAGTCGTGGCGTACCGGAGCGCAAGTCCCGTGGGCACTAAGTCTTCGTGCCGTCGGATACGTTGATGTTCTCAAGATACCAGTCGACGTCGTTGAAACCTCCGCGCTTCCGTACTTGGACCAAGCGGATTTGCCCGAGCCACCGGCGGAGAAACAACCATCCGGTTCAGATCGCGACAACGAGCAACGTCGAACGCGGCGGCAAGACGAAATGCCGCGCGGGTTATTGGAGTTTATTGTCGAAGAACGACTGACCAACGGGTCCAAGGCGATGATGATTGACCTGAATCGTTGTACGCGCTGCGACGATTGTGTTAGAGCTTGTGCATCGACTCACAATGGTAATCCTCGATTTGTTCGAGAAGGTCCGATTCACGATCACTTTATGTTTGCCAGCGCGTGTATGCACTGTTTGGATCCAGTCTGCATGATTGGTTGTCCCACCGGTGCAATTGCGCGCCATTTCGAAACGGGGAATGTAACGATCAACGATCAAACCTGTATTGGTTGTGCCACCTGTGCCAATAGTTGCCCCTACGACAACATCCGGATGGTCGAGATCAACAATGCCAAAGGTCAAAAGCTGATGGACCAAGAATCCGGAGAGCCCATATTGAAAGCGACTAAGTGTGACTTCTGCATGGACCAATGGGGAGGTCCAGCATGCCAACGGGCATGCCCACATGACGCCTTGGTTCGCATTGATTTAACCGAACCAACAGAAATTACAAGTTGGAGCAAATAGAGTTACTCATGTTACTAGCTGATTCTATTGCGCGAAGCCAAATACCCAAACGACGAATTCGTTACGCTTTGTTGACGGGGGCGATCTGTTGCGTGTTGGTGTTTTGTGCCACTGAGTTGGAGCAAAACCTGTGGCACTCGAACTATTTTACCGGTTACCTATTGCTCGCTTGTACGTTGTTTTTGTCCGCGTTCAACCTGCGAAAAAAAGTTACGTTTTTGCCCAGCGTTGGATCCGCAGCCGCTTGGATGCAGGCTCACATCTGGGTGGGACTGAGCACGTTTGTTTTGTTTGGTCTGCATATCGCCTGGAGAGTTCCATCGGGCTTGTTTGAGTCGCTGTTGGCTTTTCTGTACCTGTTGGTCGCTGGAAGTGGTGTCTACGGATTGTTTATCACACGTTTGCTGCCAAAGCGATTGACCAACGTGGGCCAAGAGTTTGTTTTTGAACGCATTCCCGTGTTGCGTACACAGGTTGCCTATGAAGCCAAGCAGACGGCGATGGGGAGTCTGGCGGCATCCGATGTGATCGGCCGATTCTATCTCCAGCGATTGTTGCCTTACTTCGAAAAACCTAGGCGCGTCGGCTATCTCCTGTTTCCAAGTTCTCGTTTAAAACGCCAACTGATCCACGAACTACAAGAGTTACAACGGTATCTGTCAAGCGATCAACGACGCATTGGCCAAAAACTATCGGAGTTCGTTCAACGCAAAGACGATCTGGATTACCACCACGCGATGCAGGGCCGGTTGAAACTTTGGTTGTTTGTACATATCGGATTCACATATAGCCTGTTGGCCATTTCAATCTTGCACGTGATTCTCGTTCATGCGTTTATTGGGAGTGGCTTGTGATCCGGAAAATGAATTCGGAAAATCAGGTAGATCCTTATGATCGACCGAATGCAATGTACCAAAATGTTCCGGCGGCATCTGGCGATTCCGACAACGGAACGCCGCTTGAATTCATCAAGGTGAATCATTTGCGTTTCAGTCGCCACCAGTTTGCATTCGCGGTAACTGCGTTTTTACTAGGGGCCGTATTTATCCTCCTGGAATCACCTCTCAAGAATGAGTTTCTCGCCCCCGGTCCGCTCAGTTCGTATCATGCTCAATTATTGTCGGCCAAAGGCGCCGAAAGATGTGCGGCTTGCCACGATACCGGTGGTCAAGGATTGACCGATTGGGTTTCAAATGCTTTTCGTTCCAGACAAACTGCCGGCGCTTGCCAATCCACGCGGTGTCTGGAGTGCCATAAAAAATCGTTGGACGAACTTCATGCGCTTAAACCACATGGGATTGCACCAGAAATTTTGCGTAAAGTTTCAGCCGGCCGAATCGGTGATTCCTTTTTTTCAAACGTACTGGCGCCCACGAGCAGGGAGGGCGACCTTGCCTGCAACACGTGTCACCGCGAACACCATGGAAACTCGGATTTAAGTGCGTTGACTGATCGCCAATGCCAAACCTGCCACTCACAACAGTACAGCAGTTTCGAGTACGGTCACCCTGAATTCACCAACTGGCCCCAACGCCGACGTCAAAGGATCGCGTTCGATCACGTCTCCCACATGGGCGATCATTTCCCCGCGGCTGGAGAAACGTTTGACTGTAACTCCTGTCATGTCGACGATGGTTTTCAAAACGTTAAATTGCTGGCCAATTATGAAGAAGGTTGTGCCCGTTGTCATGACAAATCTATCCAAGCCAGTTCGGATGACGGATTGGTGTTGATTCAATTGCCGATGTTGGATTTGAGTGCGATTGGTGATCTGGCCCTGTCCGTTGGGCAGTGGCCCGAATCGGCGACGGGGGATTTCGATGGTCGGATTCCCGAACTGATGCGTTTACTTCTTTTTAAAAGTCCTGCCGCTCGTTCGATTCTTAAAGAACAGGGCGATACATTTGAATTTGGCGACTTGGATCCTGAAGATGCAAATGACGTTAAAGTCGCGGTTGAGTTGGCTTGGGCGATCAAAGATTTGATGTACGAGTTAGCCAACAACGGCGTATCAGAAGTTCGAAATCGAATGGAGTTCGCTTTTCAACGTTCGTTAACGGAAAAAGAATTCCGTGAATTGGCCCAAGGGCTTGATAATGAAGTTTTTGCGCGGACAGCCAAACTGTGGTTGCCGAACTTGGAATCTGAAGTCCTCCAACATCGCGAATCGAACTCGGGTTTGGTCGGTATGATTCAGTCGCAATCGTTATTGAGGTACTTCCAAGACGATGCCCCAGGCATGTTAGCGACCAATCCACTGCAAAAGTTGTACAGAGAACAAGCGGTGCGTGATTCGAGCCCATCCGCGGCCGGTTCCGAAACGGTCCAACCGCAAACGATTGATCGACCGTCTACAACATTGCCCAAAAAAATGGACTCCAATTGGCTAACTGGCGAACCTTTGGTCGATGGACCCCAATCGTTGGCGACCAATCCGATTGCTCGGCCCAATTTATCGAATCGAGCCGAAACCAATCGGCGGCGACCGTCGGACCAGACAGCATTGGAAGAACCGCAAGTACCGAAGCGAATGCATCGTCAGGCTTCCGACGAAGAATTACTTGTGGAAAACCCAATTTTTCAGAGGTTGCAACGTCAGCGTCACTCGAGTGTGGGCCGCGCGAAGGACTCTCAAAACGAACAAGAAATAGTCCAGCGATCGCAAGAAGAGGAAATGGCGAATGCTTTCGTCGAGGCATTCGCCCAAGCAGAAAAGGCAGAGTCGGCTCGCCACATCGGTATTCCGGCACCATCGCCCGGCCAAGCAGAAATCCAGTCCGGTCCAGTTCCTGTTCAGGCTCCGCAATCCGGTTGGTTTCGAGACGATCAGATATTTAAAATCAGCTATTCACCTCAGGGGCATTCTGATCCGCTGTTAACAACGCTGATGTCGGCCGTCGCTCAAACGCCACGTTCTGATTCGAATCCGGCGACCACTTCCTACTTTAAAAAGATGACTTCCGCTGCGGCGATTGGAAAATGTTTTCAATGCCACACGGTCGACGCGTTGGAGGGCGAATATTTTCAGGTCAACTGGCGCCCCCAGTACCGGGAGCCCTTCATTCGATCCTTCACCAATTTTTCCCATCGTCCACACTTAACACATACTCAGTTGCAAGACTGTTCCGAATGTCATGCCATGGATAACGAACGATTGAACGCCGATTCATTTACGCATTTCAATGCGGAACAAGCAGTGAGCAATTTCCATCCGATCACGAAAATGAATTGCACCGGTTGCCATTCCGATGGTTCTAAGATAACTGGTTGTACGACATGCCACGGGTACCATATTGGGTCTCGGGTGTTGTTCAGCCAATAGCGGCTACCACTGAGGTTCGCGTTTTTCGAGAAACGCATTGATGCCTTCGATGGCGGCGTCTGTCGTGCGAGCTGCGGCAGTGTTGGCCGCGCCAATGCTAATTTGGGTAAACAGCTCTTCGCCGATGGTTTCGTTAATCAGTTTTTTAGTCAGTTGGTGGCTTTGTTGAGCGCCCTGTGAGATTTCCTCGGCAAGTTGCTGACAACGTGCCCAAACAAGTTCGGGTTCGACGGCCTCATGAAACAGTCCCGTTTTTACGGCGGCCTGATTCTCGATGGTGGCCCCCGACAACAGCATTTGATTGGTCCAAATCGGTCCCAGGCGAAACGCTAACAATGCTGCAGCGATTCCAGAAAAGAGTCCTCGTCTTGCCTCAGGCATCTGGAATTGGGCTCGGTTGTCGGCAACCACAAAATCGGAAGCCATTAACAATGCTGCACCACTGCCAACGACCCAACCATTGACGCCGCAGATTATTGGTTTGGGGTACCGCAACAGGTACTCGATCAACTCTTGAAACCGAGACACATCTTCCATCCAAATTCGGTTGGCGTCTTTGCCTTCAGCAGTCTCTTTGATTTCTTGTAAATCCGTGCCCGCACAAAACGTCGAACCGGTACCGGTTAAGATCACGGCGCGCACGCCGTTTTCTTGATACAAATCTTCGAATCCCTGTTTGATCGCGTTCACCATTTCACGGGACAGCGCATTGCAGCGATTCGGCCGATTGAGAACGATGGTTCCGCTCGGCTTGTCTTTTCGAATTTGAACGTTGTCAGAAATGGCTATCAAAACCGTTGCTCGCTTAGGTTCCTTCTTCGAACGCCGCGTCAAACGCCCGGTTGCTTGGCGAAAAGTCCAATCCACGTGTAAATTCGCAGGCTTCTCGTGCACCGTATTCCCGATCCATTCCTGAATCTTCCCATTCGATGGAAAGGGGGCCATCGTAACCGATGTCATTCAAAGCGCGGATGATTTCTTCGAAGTTGACGCCGCCACGGCCGGGTGAACGGAAGTCCCAGCCGCGCCGATGGTCACCAAAATTTAGATGGCTAGCGAGAATCCCAGTACGACCATCAAGGGTTGTGATGGCGTCTTTGATGTGGCAGTGGTAAATACGATTGGGAAAGGCGCGAATGAACTCCACCGGATCGACGCCTTGCCAATGCAAATGACTGGGGTCAAAGTTGAAACCAAATTCTGGTCGATGGCCTACGGCTTCCAATGCCCGAGCAGCGGTGTGAATATCAAAAGCGATTTCGGTCGGGTGGACTTCTAAGGCGAACCGTATACCGCATTCGGCAAATACGTCCAGGATCGGGTTCCAACAATCGGCAAAATGCCGAAAACCATCTTCGATCATCGATTCGGGAACCGGTGGGAAGGAGTAATTCAAATGCCAAATCGATGATCCAGTAAATCCATTGACGACGTCGACACCAAACCTTTGCGCTGCCCGCGCGGTGTTTTTCATTTCCTCGATTGCCCGCGCGTTGACGCCCCGTGGATTGCCATCGCCCCAAACATAGTCTGGCAAGATTTGTTGGTGTCGGCCATCGATGTTGTCGCAAACGGCTTGACCGACGAGATGGTTGCTGATCGCAAAACACTGCAAATCATTGTTGGCTAGCAGGTCCCGTTTTTGGCTGCAATAATCGTCTTCACCTAGAGCGCGATCGACTTCAAAATGGTCGCCCCAACAAGCCAGCTCGAGCCCGTCATAGCCAAAATCATCTGCCATTCGGACCATGTCCACGATGGGCAAATCAGCCCACTGGCCTGTAAAAAGGGTAACTGCTCTTGCCATTTATCTCTCCAAAGTACCTTTTATTTTAGGAAGCGATCATTTTGACTCGGTATGTTTCTCGATGCAAGAACTCGATTTCCCACGACTTCATAAATCGAACAAATCTATAACCTTGCGTTCAGCCGTCATTTTCGCAGTCAATCGACCAATTTTAGTAACAATGGCGGAAAGCAAAGGATCGGGATTGCCAACGAAGCTACGCCGATGACGAATCTGGTTGCCCCAATCTCCACTGAATCGTCAGCAGTCGGAGGGTGCTTCGTACCAATCACCAGAATCAACAAAACCATCACGACCAAAATGTAGTGCTGGTGGTAAACCATGAAAGCGATCGCCAAAACGACGGTACCTTCAGCAATCCATTTCGAAATCTTGCCGCCGAACAACGTATAAGTAATGTGTCCGCCATCGAGTTGCCCAACCGGCATCATGTTCAATCCCGTGATGATTAAGCCGACCCAAGCTGCAGCGAAAAATGGGTTCAGTTGATTGATCCACACAATCGGCTCGGCAGCCTGATAACCTTCGGTGCCGACAATGGAAACCATCCACTGCATTAACAATGGCAATCGAAATCCGATGCCGCCGCGGGGTGGAGTCGTCAAATCGAGTTGGCATACGCCAATATAAGCTAGTGGAATTGCCGCGACCAAACCGGCCAATGGACCAGCGATACCGATGTCGAAAATCTGTTTGCGATTGGCTAATGTTCCTTCCATGCCGATGACTGCGCCCAAGGTTCCGATGGGATTGAGAGGAAACGGCAAGAAAATGGGGACTGTAGCGGGAACACGATAGAACAGCGTCGTCAAAAAATGGCCAAACTCATGCAATAATAAGATCAACAAGACGCAGGCCATATACCACAGGCCCTGTGCCCAATTCTGAATCAGCATCATTCGCAGGGTCATCAAGAATTGGTCAAACTGCGCCAGTTCGAACGGATCGGAAGGCGGTCTCCATTCATAGACAGCAACCCAGAACGTCGATAAGCAGGTTAACAAGAATAATACGATGGGAATTCGCAGCCGACGGCGCTGTAAGGGGTACCGCGCCTGGCGTACGCGCGCTGCCAGCTCATGATCGATGTTCTCCGCTTGTTGTCCACTCATGAGTTGCTCAATCTTAAATTGATCGCGAGGTCAAATCGCGTACCGCCAAGTCAACATCGAATTCGAGCGTTGCATAAGGATTGAGTTGGACGTAATCCGTTGCAATTCGCACGAAGTCACAAGGACCGTTCCTGGCGACAACTCAAGAATATACCATTTGGCGATTGCCGGCTACCGTCGAGTAGCACGAGCAACCAGCAAAAGGTGCTTAGCAAGAGCACGTTTATCCAAACGAATTCGTCGGGCCTTGAAAATTAGCTGTCGGCTATTTTTGGATAAACGTTAGCTGTCCGATCAGCATCCAGATGGAAACGAAGCTAAGAACGAAAACTGAATTAAGCAGATCAATTGGCATGGATCTATTCCCCACAAAAAGGTGAAACCAGATCCCTCCATGAATTTTAAAACACGATCATCCGGGACGTGCTTAAGAGTTTATCGGAATTGCCTGAATCGGAAACTAAAAAAAACTTTTGCGGCAGCAACGCTTATGCAGATAGAATCCATCCCGTAGACCACCAAGTTTTCTCAACCGATTGAGTCCAATCGAAACCGAACAACGCCAACACGACAGATTGCCTAGCCGTTAACGCTTGACATATTTTGCAAGCGACAGTTGCCACCATCCAACATCGTGCCATTGGTTTCGTTTGTATCCAACTTCACGGAAGACGCCGATTGCTTCGAAGCCCAACGATTCATGCAGTGCTATGCTGGCGGGGTTGGGTAAGGTTATACCGGCGTAAGCATTGTGAAAACCTTTGCCTGCAAGCACATGAAGCAACTCCGTGTACAGCTGCCTCCCAATCCCTTGGCTGTGGAAATCGCGATGAATGTATACAGAAGTTTCAACCGAATACTGATAGGCCGCCCGCGCACGATGTGCATGGCCATACGCATAGCCAACGACAGCACTTGCGATTTCCATGACGAGCCATTCATGATTCACCAGAGCCTGCTCAAGTCGATTGGAAAAATCGCCGACCGTTGGCGTTTCTAGCTCGAATGAAGCGCAAGACGCCTCGATGGACGGACGGTAGATTTCGATCATCGCCGAACAATCGTCCAGCGTGGCTCTACGAATGGTCCTGCTCATCGGATTAGTTCGATTCCAGTGAGATCGCCAAGAGGCTAGAAAGTTCATCAAACGCGCGTCGAGTTTCGTCCAGCAAACACGGATCCAACAAATCTTGAGGGGCCAACGAATCTCGGTAATTTCGTTCTACCCAAGCGACCAACGACGCATATAACTCATCGGTCAGTCTTACCGGCTGATGAAAACGCTGTTGTTGCTCTTCATTTAAAACGACCCGCAACCGCAGGCAAGCGGGACCGCCGCCATTGTTCATACTCTGTCGGAGATCAAGAAAATGGACTTCGGAAATTGGGTGATCGCCAGCAACGATTGCTTGCGTGCAAGCGAATGCACGTTCGTTCTCTTCACAATCGGCTGGGCAGACCAATGCCATGTTTCCGTCACTTCGCGTCAGGATCTGGCTATTGAATAAGTAACTAGAAACAGCGTCTTCAATCGCTAAGTCCTCATTATGCACCGTTACGACATGCAATTCCTGACCACAGACTTCGGCATATCGACATTTCAGCGTTTCGAGGGATTGGTGTGAATTGTGAAACGCGTGTTCGTGAGCCAATAATACATTTTGATGTCCAACGGCGATGACATCGTTGTGAAAGACTCCGGCATCAATGGCTTCCGGATTTTGTTGAATAAAAACAACTTGTTTATCTGGAACGCCATGCCGACGGGCAATGGCCTGGCAGGCTTCCAACGTTTGACGGGCCGGGAATTTCCGTGGCCGGACGGAACCGCCGGCTAGGAATTCAGAGCCGTAGACAAACAGTTCGACACCGGGTGCGTCAAACGACTGGCAAAACCGGGTATGATTGGCGGCGCCTTCGTCGGTCAATGCCATGTTTGCCAATAACGGCTCGTGCACTTGAAACATCTGGTCGTTGGCAAAGACTTGTTTTAGGACATGAGTGGTCGCCGGTGCTTCCAGCGAGCGATGAAGGTTGCTGGCCAAATTCGCGGGCGTCAAATGTAAGCGGCGATCGGGGCAATCGGCCGCTGGTGAGATCGTCGCGGCATTGGCCGTCCACATATTTGACGCACTAAAACATACTGATACGAGAACGGGATCGACTTGATAGGCTCGCTCAATCAACTGATGATCTTGGCCGCTGAATCCGATCGTTCGAAGGAATGATAAATTGGGTCGGGGGAGGGGAGGAAGGACACACTGCGGTACCCCTAGATCACGTACAAATTTCATTTTTTGTAGGCCTTGAAGTGCCGCTTTCTTAGGGGAAGAAACCGCATGTTGATTGGTTTTCGAGGCAACATTGCCGTGTGACAGACCAGCGTAATTGTGGGTCGGCCCAACAAGTCCGTCAAAATTAAATTCTTGTGTGGTCATTGCTGAGTGTTGGGTTTCGGTAACTCCGGTCGCTTCTCGGCCGCCAAGGTTGGATAATAACGTACTCGGGCAGGTGCCGTGATTCCGCCCGATACAATCGCCTGCAGTGTTTCTTGCAAATCCCAATCCAAGGCAACAACATTGGATTCTGGAACCATCAACATATAACCCGAAGTTGGAACCGGAGTGGTTGGAACATACACGCAAAGAATGTCTTCGCCCGTCGTTTCGTCTTTGGTTTCTGACGTGACAAAAGCCGGTACCTTCATACCCGGATGAGGGAATTCGACCAACACGACACGTTTGAAGTCTTCCGCACCGAATTGAGAACGTTGGATCGCTTCAAATACGTTGCTGACCACGGAGTAAATCATGTTCACGCCCGGGACGCTATTCAAGAACCAGTCGACCAATCGATGCAGTCGCGAATTCAAAAACATCCCGGCCACGATCGTAATCCCGACGATCAAAAAAACCGCGGCTGTTGGTGCCAGGTAGTTGACAACGTAATCCGGTAGCTGATTGCCATCTGGATTGATAACTTTCAACAGCCAGCTTGATGTCGGATTGATTACCCAGTTAATGAGTCGTTCGTAAAGCCAGTAAATCAAAAAGAAAGTAATGACAAGCGGTAGCAAGACGAATAGCCCCGCGAACAAACGGTTGCGGACAGTTCGCCAAACACCAGGATTGAATTTTGATTTTGCCACGTTGTAACCAGTGGATTACTTGAATACGAACTCCGCCATAACGGGGTAATGATCGCTGATATCTCTCTGATCTCTAGGGATGGTATAAAACTGATTGAAGTGGTCTTTGTCTTGCGAGCCGACAACGACCAAGTTTTTGTAGATTGAGATTTTTGAAAAAACGAGGTCTTGCGAATTTTGTTTGTCTTCTAGCAGTGGTTGGCTGACCAAGATGCGATCAAATTGCCTGCCCGCCAAATGCGTGCTTCTGTTTTCAGCGTTCAAGAATTCGTGTAGGTCGTACAAGTCATCCGATTTGTCTTCGGTTTGCCAACCGCTCAAAATTGCGAGATCGCTGTTTTTACGAATGGCACCAGCAACTTCTTCGGTATTAAAATCGCCCAACGCGAGCACGTTCTCACCGCTCTCAACTTTATCTTCTATCCAATGACGAATTAGGCGGCATTGTTTTTGTCTCAAGTCGTGCTTCTCAGGCATCGCTCGCAAATGAACGTTGATCAAGGTAAGGGATTGCTTGTCGTCGCCAGTTCCCCACTCGAATTGCCCAAAAATGTGCTTGTTCAAACTGTAATAGTCGCGACTCTTGAACATCTCGTAAGTTTGTTCACGACAAGAGTACTGCACTAGACCATTTTGGTAAATGATCGCTACATCTTGCTCGGTAAAATTGTCCCAGCCTTCGATATAGGCGATTCGAAATCTGAGGTCGTACTTGTCCTTGAGTTTTTTCGTCAACTGTCGAATGACTTGGCGGTTTTCAACTTCTTGAAGGGCCAAAATGGTAGGACGCATCGTGCCAATGACCCGCGCGACGTGCTCCAATTTCCAATCCCATTCGGCTTGCGAAGGAGCAGATTGTTGTTTGGACAAATCCGAAGAATTATTACCCGTGTACGCATCGAAAAACCATTCGACATTCCAAGTCGCAATAGTAACCGGATTAGGTTTTGGGTCACCAAATGCGGTAGAGACAGGGGCAATGCAAATGCCGATCAACAACAACAGTTTCATCGAGAACAGACCCATTAAAAATTGTCAAAGTTGTCAATTCTCAAGCTTATGAAAAATTCCCTTGGTTGACTACTTCCCATCTTTGACGGATTTGTCGGATTCTTCTCCACTGTCAGATTCTGGACCGGTGTCCATTGTTGTTTTGGGAGTGGAGTTGGTGGCAGGCGGCGTGTCAGTGGACGCTTCTGCGTCAGCGTTCTCGGTTTTTTCTGCCGCTTCTTGAATAACTGTCGGAATCGGAATATCGGGGGTCAAGCGCAAAGCGATATCTTGGCTTACCAAATAAAACCAATCGGCGTGAACCGCGTTTAATTCTCTCGAGGATTGACGCGCTTTGTCGACTGCCGATTTCCATTGTTCAACCAATCGCAGGTAAGCTTTGTTTTCGTCCGAATCGTCATTTTTAACACCAGCGGGTCGCTCCGGTCGACGCAAAAGCTCAGCGTCAACCGTGGCATTGATCATCAGGTAGTAATTTAGCTTGCCTCCACCAAACGAATTCTCACTGCCGAACTGTCCGATCAGGATATTGGTTTGGACTCCGTCCATTGTTGTTACCGACACCTGGCCGTTTGCCGCGTCAAACGTCCAGTCGCCATTTTGTTTACCGGCGGGGTAGAAACCGTAGCTGGGAAGTTTTGCAAACACCGAGTCAGCCACATCGTCCTCGGGAAACTGAATAGCTTCGGAAAGATCATCCGGTTTGCGACGTACGTCATCGACAATCATCTGGATTACCAACGGCGCCATCGATGTCAGTTTGACCTGTTGCTCGGGAGTCAGGCTCAAACGCTTCCAGTTGTCACCGTCACCTTGAGGGATTTCCAGCGATTTGACGTTCAGCCGACCACCCGCTGGTACCAAACTGGCGCGGTAGATTGATTTTCGCGCCGGCTTTTCTTCGTTCTCGGTACTTTGAATTTGGTAGTTGTCGATCGCAATTTCGCGCAGCCGGCGGTCTTCACCGGCGGTTCTAAGATTCAACAAATCGGGCGAAACCCATCTGAAGAAATCCGTCGAAAGGGACTGACCATCGAAGTCAATCACATAAACACGGGGCTTGCCGGGGATCCGAACATATCGTTTTTTGCTGTCGTTTTTGACCACCGATCCAACGATCAAGTCGGCGATCTTTTGGTTGTTGCGATCGGTAAGCGTCAGTTTTTGGCCAAGTGCAGCAACGTTTTTCTCGACCGTAAATTCGGCGGGGTCAACCACACCGTACTTAATATGGTCTTCCTGATTCTCTGAAATAACTTCGAATACGGTACGATCATTCAGGCAATTAATTGCATACCCGACCTGCTCGGTGTTTGAAGCTCGAAAATTTTGCCGAGCAGGAATTCCCCAACGCTCTCCACGGCGCACCAGTTTAATACGATCGAGTGAACTCTTGTCTGAATTGAATCGGATCACATCAATCCCGCGAACGTCTTTCGCTTCGTAAGCTTCGAACAGCGGTTTGCCGACTTCCGCGTCGACGGAAGCAAACTCCGGCCAGGGGTAGTAATACATAGCAACGACCACAGAGACGGCCGACAGCAGCATCATCGTGATCGTAGTGCGATTAGCGGAATTCATGAACGTTCTTCACTATTTCAGTCGACGGGCCTTGGAAATACCTTCGCGTTCCAACAGCCTTCTACGGGTGAATACAATTAAACCCACTAGCAATGGCGGAATCGGGGGTATAAAAACTGCGTACAGTTTGAATTTCTTTTGAATTTCCTGAATTTCGTTTTCGGCATCGAGTTGGATGCTACGAAGGCTTTCTCGATGGCTGTTGTTCAGTTCTTCTTGTTTCTTGGCCACACGTTGTTGTTGTTGTAGTTGAATGTTTTCGAGCAATTGTTTCTTGACGTTGTATGCTTTGACATCAAAAAATTCATCGTTTTCACGGTCTTTTTCCATGTCGGCAATCTCTTTACGCAGTGGAGCGATCTCTTCGTTGATCTTGGCTTCGATGTCCGCCCGTGCGACGATCTGTTCGGTTTGCAATTCTTGCGTTCGATCGTAGACGGCCTGCATTGCTTTCTCGGTCGTGTCTTCGACGGCGCGTAAGGTCATGTGGCGAATTTTTCGGCTTCGCAAGCTCAAATAAGTTTCCTCACCGACCATCGAATCGATCAAATTCAATACGAACGCCATATTTTGGAAACCGTAGCTCGTTCCGCGTTGGATCGGGTTGTTGCGGATATCAACAAAGTAGTCTGCTAAAATATCACAGTCGCAAATGTAAATCACATTCGTGTTGGATTTGGAGGGTTCGATTTCCTTGTCAAGCGCGTTGAGTGCCTCTACTCCGATTACATGGGCCCCGAGTACGAATTGGCGGTTGGCGGACCCCCGACGGCCTTGGAGCGTCGCTTCGGTGCGACCGCTGACCAAGCCTGATTGAAACGTTGCCGCCCAAAATTCGAGTGCACTCAAACGGCCCGCATTACCGGTCTTGACCAGGTATTCGTGATTCAGCGATGAATTAGGATACGCTTGCAGCGATCCAGTGTATTGGAAACAGAGTTCCGAAATGCCCAATGTTGACGGGTGGTTTTTGCTATAAAGCGGATCAATATCCGGGCGCAACTCTTGCACAACTAGCCGTTCAGGGAGTCCAAGCACCGGGTCACGCGGGTAAGGGTTTTCGGATGCCAGTTGCCAAACCAAATAAGGGGAAGACTGCGGTTGGCGACTTACCGGATTGGTAATCTTGGACGTGTCGATGTCCAGGTCGAGCGCGTCCCACAACTTCTGGATGTCCGCGGTTCCTGAGCCGCCGCGTGCCAACGCTCGTGGCCATGAGGTACCGCGTCCCGAAAGATGGCGAAAATTTTCTGGACTGGGAAACGGATCCTCAAAAATGATTACGGGTTGCCCAGTTTGTATCGCCGCAATCAGGTTTTCCATTTCCGTGGGCGTCAACGTCGACGCTTGCGCGACAACCAATACATCGTACTGGCGGGTTCGAGTCTCGGAACCCTCTTCATCTTCGTTCCAAACTTCGATTGGATTGCTGGCTCGAACCAGTTCCAAATTGAATTGCTTGGCTAGTTCACCAACAATTTTCAGCATGGGAACTGGCAGTGTGCCTTCACGGGTTCTCAAAGCACCTCCGACCATAAAAAGATCGGTATCGACAATACCAACTGTTTTCCGCTGGGACTGTGCGACCGTATTGATAGAACGCATCAATTCGTATTCGACCGGCATTCCGTACGGGAAAAACGGAACCACCACTCGTTCTAGCCCGCATTGAAATGCGACCCCCAATATGACGTCTTCTAATTTTTGAGCACCACGCGACTCACTGGCGATTTTTCGAGGTCGAATGCCATATTTCTTTTCCGCATCGATCGCGTCTTTGCTGAAAGGCTCGATGTTTTGGTACAAGTTGACGTTGACGCGATTGCCTCCCAGTACGTCAAGTTCGCGTAACAAGTTGACCAAGTCGTATTTGGTTTGGACATACTCCGTGGGAATGTTGTTGCTGACAAACGCATTAATTTTGATTTCAGGCGCTTCGGTATCGTCAGCCAACTTGGAAAGCACTTTCAAAGTTGCGTCCGACACGGTGCTAACTTTTTCGTTGGAAATGTCCATCCGGACTTTGTTCAAAGGGCTGTATTGGGCAATCAATACTCCAGAAATCAGCAATGCCGACAATGAAGCCGCACGCGCTAGGTAATGCCAGAGCATGGAAGTGCCATCGCGGCCACCCAGCCAATGTCGCCTGCCAATCAGGATCATGCTGAAGTAGATTCCTACGACAACGATTCCTAAGAAGTAAAAAATACTTGGCAAGCTGACCAGTCCCCGACCAAAGGGTTCAAATCGCTGCAACAACGACCAATCGTACAGCCGCTGAATCCAAGCGGAGTCAGACAAAATCACATCCGAGTTGCTGAAAAAAGCCAGCGGTGCATTGAATGCGGCACCAAAAATGAAACCGACCGTCAAGTTATTCGTCAAAAATGATGCCACCATCCCGATCGAAAGCATGGCAATGCCGACGAACCAATAGCCCAGATAGGTCGAGAATAAGAGCAAACTGTCCAGTTGCCCGCCGGTCATCGAAAGCAAGACGGCATAGTTGGACAATTGCGAGAAAAGCAGCGACACCGTGAAAACCAAAACGGCAGCGAAGTACTTTCCAATCACGATGTCAAAATCTTTGGCTGGCAACGTGAGAAGCAATTCGTCGGTGCCCTGCCGTCGCTCTTCAGCCCAAATGCTCATGGTGATTGCTGGGATGAAGACCAGCATAATAAAGGGCAAGTATTTGTTGAGCTGGTCGAAGTTGGCCAAATTTGTGGTAAAAAATTCGTGCGGCCAAAATGCGGCGAACGACGTCAGCAAGACAAAAATGCACAGGAAAACATAGCCCGTGGGGTTGCTGAAATAGCCAACGAAGTTGCGTTTCATTACGGCGAAAGCCGCTTGCCGCCAAATCCCCAGTGGCAACATCAACACGATCAATGCCAGGACAAAGATCAGGTTGATCACAACCATATAGACAAATTCGACTAGCAGCGGAAAGAAAGAATCTTCGGGCATTTTCGATTTAGCCGTTTAATATTTTAGCTGTTTGATGTTTCGTTTAGTTCTTCAGTTTTGTCTACATTTACGGCGGCACCAGACTCCGGATCATGACCGGTTAAATCCGCGAATACATGGTCCAACCCTTGCTTCTTGGGATCGATTTCCGCCAACGCGCCGTCGTATACTTTTCTCCCCTCGTTGATCAGGATCACGCGGTCGGCCATGGCCTTGACTTCTTGCAAAATGTGCGTCGACAGCAAAATGGTTTTTTCTTGGCCCAGTTTCCGCATCGTTTCCCGCACGCCACGGATTTGGTTGGGGTCCAAACCCGATGTTGGTTCGTCCAAGATTAAGACTTCTGGTTCATGGAGCAACGCTTGAGCCATGCCGACACGTTGGCGGTAACCTTTGGAAAGTTTATTGATGGGTTTGTAAATCACACTGCTCAAACTACAGAGCTCGACCACTTTTTCAATTTGAGCAAGCTTGCGTTTTTTGTTCAGGCCGCGCGCTTCAGCGAAAAAGTCCAATAAACTGAATGGCGTCATATCGGGATAAAGCGGCCCGGTTTCTGGCAAGTATCCCAATTTCATCGAACCTGCCAGGCGTTCCTGAGACATGTCATGCCCAGCAATTCGGGCGGTACCTTCGGACGGTGAGAGGTAGCCGGTCAAAATTTTCATCGTGGTGCTTTTGCCAGCCCCATTGGGCCCCAGAAACGCGACCACTTCACCGGAATAGACTTTGAAAGAGATTTCCCGAGTCGCGGCAAAGATCCCATAGAATTTGGACAATTTGTCCGCCTCGATCATCGGCGCACGGTCATCGACGACCGGGGACAAAGAAGTTTCAGGATTTTCTGTCTGTTCGTCAGACATGGACTGTTTCTAACAAAGAGGGTGAACCTGGAATTGGGCCATTCAAGCGATAGATTGTGGTCTTATCGAGCCCAGTTGTCGAGGTGTTAATTGTTGGCCACGGCCCTTTATCAACCGTACATTTCTACTACGCTTGCGGTTCCAAGCTTGTTCGCGACCATCAACGTCCGCTGAGAAAGATCAGAATGGAAACGATTTGACATTTTACATGCTGAAATCAATTCCTTGTGGCCGACGGTTACAGGTTCTTTTTTTGAAACCAAACGGCTCCGCCGCCGACGCCTCTTCCACAGTTTTGAAACTCGGCAATTAGCTTTTCGTCTAAACACTCGACCAGTTTTTCTTGGTGGTTGATCGCCATGTAGGTGCAAGCGAAAATCAATGGCAACTGGCTACCCATCCCTAACATATAAGCGCCCAAAATGTACTGTTCGTTGTAGTACCTTTCGACCCATGACGGCGGATAGTCATTGGGCCAAAATATGTCATGGACGCCAACGGCGACTCCTTCTGGGATGCTCGGCAAATAATCGATAAAGAATACGGTTACGTCTGAGTTTTGGAAACAACGGTGACTACCATCGAAGAAAACGATGTCGTTGGGACCCAACTCAGCAATGTAGTCATGAAGTTCTGTCGCATCTTCAAGCCGTTTTCGAATGACGTGATCGCAAATCCCGTCGACTTCCTCGCGAGGATGCGGGTCGACCGATACGATCTCCGTGTCAAGTTTATGATCGACAATCGCGGCAGCCGCGAACTTCGTCGAGTTACCGGAACCAATTTCAATATAGCGTGACGGTTTTCGCTTGGCGACAATCGTGTACATGCTCATCCCGTCCAAAGCCGGAAACCAAGGTTGGTTCCAACGTGCCGTTGCAGCGAGTTCGGGTGCGTCAAATGGAATTTGCGACAGCTCATCGCGCAATGACCTGATGTCATCTATGAACTCGAGCTGAGTCTCCTGTTTTGACTGCATCAAACGGTTGATGTGTGTCGCGATTGGCGAAGTATAACCGTATGTGCTTTGAAAGTTCGGTGGGTAATTTATATCGAGTTGCTTTGTTTCAGTTTGCATGATCGTATCCGTACGTATTTTGGCCCACTAAATCTTATGACATTGAATTGAATTCCCAAACATCATTTCTCGGACCGCGTGCTAAGCAAACAGTGATGAATCGACAAATCAATAAAATGGCCTAAACGATCCCTTGCTGTTTTATCTCGGTGTCGCAAGCCGTGCAGCCGATACCGCGATTAGAGCCAACCTGCGGTTTCACATGTCGAGAGTTGTGAATTGGTACGCCAATGAACTGGCGGTTAATCTCGGTTGCGACGGGAGCGATTACGACGCTTAAGGAAGTTGTTGAACTGTTCCAAGTATTCAGCGGGTACCTGGTCGATCGCACCGTCTTCATTCAACTTGAACTTGTTATCTTTTTTGGCATTGATCACGCGGCTCTTTGTCGTCGGTGATAAGCCCAATGCACGAAGGCTATCTTCGTAATTGCGTTTGGCTTTCGTGTCGTTGGCTTGAGCAGCTTGCTTCATCGCTTGCCAACGTTTGATGAAATCATCTAAATCTTGTTGCGTCCAATTCATTTGCTCCAGTAATTCGGGATCCGGGTCGTATTTTTGGTTTTCGAGTTCCTCAAGGATCAGGTCGGTTACTTTTTTCGCGTAGTCCAAATCCGCTTGATCCGGGTTAGGTGGGGGCATCTCTTCGCTTGAATCGGATGCAGCGTTGGTGCTTCCCGATCCGGTCTGGTTGCCGGTGTCTTGGTTCTTACCGCCAGCGGTACTGGCGTTTTCGTTGCCCGGTTCGCCCTCGGATGGCTTGCTGGACGATGATGAATCTGACGAACCGTTTTCACCCGCCGGTTTTGCCGACGAGCCTTTTGGATTCTGATTGGATTGACTTGATTCACTCCCTTCGGATTGCTTGCTTGCGCCACCGGGTTGCTGCGGTTGGGATGTCGGACTCGTTTGTTCGTTCGACGGGGCGCTAGATTCGGAATCGCTCGGCTCAGAGCCATTTTTTGAGCCTTCGTTGGATTTATTTTCAGAACCTTCCGCTCCACCGCTTTGCTCTTGGTTTTCCGCCGATGGGTTGGCGTTTTGAATGTCGCCTTGTGGTTGAGAGGAGCCGTTCTCGGAACTTGATGGTTCCGTCGAAGACTGGTCGTCTTTTTTCTGGGAGTTGGAGGAAGTTTGTGAGCGATCGGATGTGGCTTCTTGGTTACCGTTGCCACTCCGCTCTTGAGATTCTGAACCTTGTCCTTGGTTGCCGTTCTCGTCGTCGGTTTCGGATTCGGAATTTCCATCGACGGCCGATTGATTTGCCGAATTCTGGCGATCATTCGGATTGGCGTTTTGTCGACCGGTGTTTTGGCTTTTGCCAGATTCGCGTTTTTCGTTCTGTTTGTCGACGTATTCTTTCAAGCGTTCGACTTGGTCACCTTCGGGGGCGTTTTCGCGCAGCGGTTCGACATTGCCGCTTTGCAGGTTTTCGTCTCGCACGCCATCATTATCGCCGCCACTACCGTCGTTCCCGGTGCCAGGTTGGCCCTGTCGGTCCTGGTTGGAGGCGTTGGCGGCATCACGCTTTAAGCCATTGTCCGATCCTGAGTTACCGTCAGATTGGTCGTTGGGATCGCCGTCTTGAAGCCCGCCTTCATTGCCTGGCTTTTGTTGTCCGTTTGTGTTTTCATTGCCATCGGATGGTTGGCTGTTGCTGCCGCCAGATTTTCCCTGTTCCGATGGCTGGCCGCTTTCGTCCTGTTTTCCGCCGCCGTTGGACGAAGATTGCGAATCGGAGGGATTGTCTGAGGCCGATTGCTGGTCGTCTCCCGTTGGGTCTTTGCCGCCGGTAGCGTTTTCTTGTTGATTGTTCGCCTGGTCACCGCTCTTATTTTGCCCATTTGGGTTTTGATCGTTGCCCGAGTTCGTGTCGTCTTGCTGTTCAGATCCGGAAGAGTTGTTTTGATCCCGACGATCTGAACCGGAATCGCCCGATTGCGAATTTCCCGACTCGGAACGTGAGTCGCTAGATTGTTCTTGCGAATTGGTCGATTCGTTACCGTTTTCATCGTTTTGTTCCGATGAATCGGAACCGGATTCGCCGTTCTCGCTATTTGGCTCAGCTGTCTCTGAACCGGATGATTGTTCGTCAGAATTCTGCTCTCCATTTTGGTCAGACGGTTCCGACTGCGATTGATCGGATTGCTCATCTTGCGAATCCGCGGAAGAAGATTCTGACTTGTCCGTATTGTCGTTTTGGTCGGTCGAAGTAGTCTCTTCCTTGACCGGATCGGTAATGATCAACTTGTAATTTTCGGTTCGCGTTATGTTGGGGTCAGGAAGCCCCGAATTGGTTGACACGCGATTGTCGGCTGCGGTTGCAAACAAAATCGCTTGGTCACCTGGTTTCAGACCGAGTTCCTTGGGCGTGATTTGCGTTTGCGTTGAGATGCGTTCGCCCGGTTGCTGGGGCTTTTCACGTCGAAACAGATTTTGTCCGAGCAGCTTGCGGCCTTGGTGGTCGATTTGCAAGTCTATCGAACTGATTTCGTAGTCTAAATCGGCCGCCCAAATTTGGATGGGAAGTGCTTGGTTGCTGGGACTGGTGATTTCAGTGACCGGTGGTTGGACGATTTGGATTTCCGGTGCCAGATCGGCAACGACGCGGATCGGATACACGTTCGGGCGTTCATTGCGATGGTCGTCGACGCTACGAAAATTGATCTTGTAATGCGTGAACTGGGCACGGTCGCGGTTGGAGTTAAGGGCGGCAACGATCCGGCCGACGGCGGTTGTTTTCTCCGTCCGCATTTGGATGGTTCGCATTTCACGATAGCCGGGTGTTGGGCTGTCGAAGTCTTTGGCAATCAGTGGCACTATATAAGCTAGTTGAATCGGCAGATTCGCCTTGGCCGTGATTTCGACTTTTGAACCTTCGACCGCTTGGATTTCACCGTTTCCTTCGATGATGCGTTCGGCCAGCTGCGTGTATTTAGGGGGTGTGACCTTGACTTGTTCGATCGAGATCGTTGGGTTGGGGCGAACGTTGATGGAATACACGGCGGAAATGCCATCGCCGGCCTCGATATGATAGGACAAGGATTGTTGGATTCCCGCGGGGCCCGTGTCGAGAACGGCTGAATACAATCCAGTTCCGTCTGTTTTTTCCATCGGTACCACGGCGTCGACAATCTGTTCGTCTTTGGACGAATAAACCAGTTGCACCGCTTCGTCATCCGTCGCACCAGATATCCGTGCGGTCACATTCAGTTTCTCGCCAAAGAAGACCGACGTGTCGCCTGGTTCGACATCGCTAATCAGAACCGCTGCCGGTTTCGAGATTTTCGAGCCTGGCGAAAGGATTCGAAGAACCGTCGGCCAAGGGTTTTTCGGCGACAGAATCGAGTAGCACACAGCCGCAGCTGCCAATGCAACCAATACAAATCCGATCGTGATCAGGTTCGACTTGTCGACCGCCGCATCCGGTGAGATTTTTGAAATGTCCGTGGCGGCTTTACGTGAGACTTCGTTTAAGATCGCCCGGTGGGTTGCCTTTTTTTCGTTTCTTAAGAACAAATAATTCACGAGGCTGTTTTTGAATTCTGGTTTTGCTTCTTCAATCATCTTGGCCGCGTATTGCGGATTGATGCGGCGAACAAAGAATGGCAAGATGTAACGCCACGCGATAACGGCCAGGCCAATCATGAATCCGCCCAACAACACCAGCCGTGCCGTCGGGGTAAATGCCCAAACCCAGGCATCGATTAGCGCTGCGATCATAAAGAACGCCAAAATATAAACCGCAACCGAGATGATTCCTGTAACGATGTCCGCGACGCGAACTTGTTGGGTCGTCTTCGTCAGCTGCTTGTCGAGATATTGGTCGGCACGGGATACAGCCGGAGCCGCAACCTGCGACGCAGATTTGTTTTGAATTTGGGTTGCCATCTAGCAAATAGGTTTCGTCAGGGCCTCAATTCTGAACTCGCTTAATTATAGACGATTTTCAGATCAGGAAAGTTTCGCGTTCCTGTCAATTGAAGCCCAGCGGGCAGTTTACGGCTAGAAAAGTCCGCGGAATCGCATGTTTTAACGAATTTGAGACTTTTAATGAAAAGCTTTCCCTAGATTGTGGCCTGGATATCCAGGTCCCATCACACGCCTTGCCCGTACCTTTGCTTCCAAATTCGCAGCAATTCTCGTTGGCGATCTTCAGGAAATTCGTTGTTGAGTCGTTCCTGTTCGGCAGCGGGCAGGCTGTCAAACAGCTTGCCTAGGTCGGGTCCCTTGTTGCCAAAAAAATCTTCGAATGACCGCAACATCCAGCTGGTCAGCAACTGGCCTTCGCTAATTTGTTTGTCAAAGTGAAAACTATTAGCCATTTCGCGGGCCAGTTCCAGAACTTCTCGTGCCGCCGGCGAAAGGGTGGTTGTCTTGATCAATCGCACCAGATCATCGCTAACAATTTCATCGATGACTTCCGGGTAGCGATCATAGATTCGCTGCAATTTGTGGCCACTGAACAGCGTTTTGGAATTGGGGTCATTGAGTTGCTGTTGATCGTTGGGAAGATTCAACAATTCAATGGGACCGAACAATTCGACGAAGCGTTCATCGATCAACTCGCGTTGCTGATCGGTGACGACAACCAAGCCCAGAAAAACCGTTTTTCGATCTTCATCTTGTAGTTGAGCGGTAAAGTTTGGCAAGAATTGTTCGTCGGCAATTTGCCGGATACAATTCAATTTAGCATCCACCGCCAAACAATCGCGAACTTTCGCCGCATCCAGAGTCGATTGTTGGTCCAGCCAGAGGCAGTACTCGAACAGTGCTTTTCTGATTCGGTCGCGTTGGTCATGGTTTTCAATTTGATCATGCAACGACCGTATCGTTTTTTTCTTGTCGTCAACCATCGTCGAATAGCGATTCTTGTTCTCGCGAACGCGTTGTTTTTCCGACTCGTCCAGCAACGCCAAGGCGTCAATGGTTTTGAGCGGTTCATTAAACAGGTGCCATCGTTGTTCATGGTTGGCGACGGAAGACGTCATTCCGTAGATGGACTTTTGTTTAATCAACGCTTCCAACAATTCTATCGAAACGCTTTCGTCGCACGCCAGAACGTCTAGATCTTTAATGATCGCCAAGTCGTTTGTTAGGCGTTCGATCGGTGCGTATTGGGCTTGACGGTTGGCAATAAATGCGCCGGCGGAGGCAGCGGCGGGAACCAGGATCAACGCCAAAATTCGCAGTGGCCATGTCCAAACACCTTCTCGTTGCTTGTGTGCCGTCTTTCGTGCATCTTCGACGACCAGTTTCATCGTGCTTTGGGTGAACGAACGGTTCACCGAAGACGCAGGCAACAAGTCCAGGATGTCCCATGACTTTTGTAGCTGCTGCATCTGTTTGCGATAAGAATCGTCGCTGGCCAGCCGTTCCTCGACTCTCAGGACGGACTCGTTGTCCAGTTCTCCGTCTAAATAAGCGGTTAGTTCGGCAATGACTTCTGATTGGGGCGAATTGCTGCTGTCACTCATGTCGTCCATTCCTCCGTATCTTCTGGATCGACATCACCGGTCGGCAATTCGAAGGCAACTCCACCGACAGGTAGCTGGCCGGATTCAAAATAAGGTTCTAGGGCATCGCGCAAGTTATTTCGGGCTCGAGACAGCAGCGATTTAACGGCTTGAGTCGTCAACTGCATCGTTTCGGAAATTTCGATATAGCTCATGCCTTCGAATTTGCTTAATAACAGTGCCATTTTCTGGCGTTCGTTAAGCGTTTGAATTGCTTGCTGGACGATGACGGTCATTTCTTTACGGTCGATTTGCCGGGCTGGCATCAAAGCACTCTTTGCCTTGGCCATTCGATCGAGCGGTCGAACAGGGATTTTGCCGCTGGGTGAATTCGTTAGGTTGACTTCTTTCCGCCGGGATTGTTTTCGTAGTGCGTTGCTCGCAACGTTGTGGGCGATGGTGAACAGCCAAGTCGAGAACTTGGCGCCTGGGACATAGGTTTCCCGCGCGCGGTAAACGCGCATAAAGACCTCTTGAGCCAGATCCTCTGCTTGGTCGCGATTGGTGATCATGTGGCCCAGAATGCCGACCAATCGGGCTTGATACTTTTCAACAAGTTCTTCGAATGCCAGCGCGTTGCCATCGCGGACTTGCAGCATCAACCGCACGTCAGGATCTAACAGCTCATATTTTTGGGCTTTTTGCGCGCCGGATTCGCTTAGCGTCAATGCTGACATCCTAATTTCAATTTTGCAATGATCATTGAGTTCGTCCGATCGTCAGTCAACTAAACCGAGGCGTCCGATTCAGGTTTCGAAAAAATCCCCAGTAAATTATTTTAACTTTCTCCGAGTTGGTGCAGCGGAGAAGTTAACTTCGGTAACGTGTTTCGCCGCAGTTGCCCGCATGCAGCGTTGATTTGATCGCCTTTGCGCTGTCGAAATTTGACCACAATCCCCTCCGCTTCCAAAATTTTTCGGAAGCGAGCAATACTGGCCGACGTCGGGGTTTGGTAGGGTAGGCCAGCGACGGGATTGTAGGGGATGACATTCAAAATGGCGGTTCGCCCCTTTAGGATTTTGGCAAGTTGATGAGCGTGGGGTTCTTGGTCGTTAACTTGTTTGAGTAACACGTATTCGAAAGTAAGTTTGCGACCGGACACGTTAAAGTAATGGTCAGCTGCGTCCAACAAATCTTCGATGCCAATTTTTTTGTTGACCGGGACCAATTCATTACGCAGTTCATCGTTGGGCGCGTGGAGCGAAATCGCCAAGTGAAACCGACTGTCGAGATCGGCAAGTTTTCGAATGGCGGGCGGCAAGCCGACGGTCGAGATCGTCACTCGACGAGGACTGATTCCAAGTCCTTTATCGCTCGTTGCCCAGTGCAAAGCGGCGAGCACGTTTTCAAGATTGGCAAGTGGTTCGCCCATGCCCATCATGACGATATGGCTCAATCTTTCCTGGACGGGCAAGAGATGTTGAAGATGCAGCATTTGCTGAATGATTTCGTCGGATTTCAAATTACGTTCAACACCGTCCAAGCCGCTGGCACAAAAAACACATCCCATCGCACAGCCGACTTGGCTGCTGACACAAATCGACCTTCGTTGGCCGTCACGCAACAAGACGCATTCAACGTGTTGGTGGTCAGGCAATCGGACCAGTAGTTTTTCTGTCCCGTCGGATGAGTGGTCTTTTTTTGCGATCTCCGTGGTGAAAATCTGGTATTCACTAGTCAATCGTTTGCGCAGGCCTTGCGGAAGGTCCGTCATGTCGTCGAAATGGCGTGCCCGTTTCTCGAAAACCCAGCGAATGATCTGTCGCGCGCGGTATTTTTCAATGCCCTGTTGGACGAACATGATTTCGAGGTCGTTTAAATGGGAGAGAATCGGGTTCTGCATATTCAGGGGTATCGGTTCGTTTCGATTGCTCGAAATGGTAAAATGTATGGCTGTAGGAGAATCAATATCTATTGTATGAACCAGAATGGCACCGCGAGGCATAAATGGAAGATGATGACGAAATCTGTTTGTGTTTTCATGTCACAAAAAGGACACTGCGTAAATTCATTCGTTTAGAACGACCAAGACGGGAATCGCAACTGAGCGGTTGCTACGGTGCTGGAACCGGGTGTGGCTGGTGCCGACCCTATTTGAAACTCATATTCCAGCAGTGCTCGGAGGGAAAAATTGGTGACGAAATCAAAATCGACCCCGAAGAGTATGCGCGCAAAAGAGCGGACTATCGTAAAAAATCGTGAGCAATCGGTTGTCAATGCCCCACTGATTCTAAGGGATCGAAGCGAACGAGTAACACGGTGAAATGGGGTTTATATTTGCCGCGTAACCGGTAAAATCTTCGAGTTTATGGAATTGTCTGTAGAAACGGATCCGTTATGGCCAAGAAAAAGGCTGCGAAAAAAACCGCCAAGAAGAAAGCAACTAAAAAGAAAACAGCCAAGAAGAAAGCTGCTGCTGCTGAAGATGGCGACGCGCCAGTAAAAAAGAAGAAAAAGGCCAAACGCAAGAAAAAAGCACCTGTCGAAGTCCGCATGAAGGTGTTCTGGGGCGTCTTTAATCACGCCATGAAGCGGGTCGCCCTGTACGAATACAATCAACGCAAAGCGGCTGAAAAACGGGCGAAAGAACTCACTGACAGCGGAAAGCCTCCACACTTTGTGATGAAGGTCAAAGAGCAAGTGGAAGAACAAAAAGAGCCGAAGTAGGCGTCGGTTCGTTGTTTGTGGCGGTTCGTTGTTTGTTAGTCGCGGCTGTAAATTCGGGCTGTAAATTCGATAACCGCTGCAAACTCTAAATTCTGGTGCCTGTGGTCAAGTCGTTACCGCACAATCAATCTCGAATAAATCAATGCGGCCCGGCGGCTCAATTTTAAAAACGTTTGGAAAAGACTCGCGACTTCTCTAGTTTGCCGGTAACGTTGTGTTTCCCAATCCACGAGCTTGGAATGGCAGCGAAGTGCCGGGCAGGGTTGTGCCTCCTCGCAACGAAGGGAGGCTGGTACCTGGAAGACTTGTCCCGGGAAGTGAGGTTCCATTCAAATTCGCCGTCATCGGCGTTTCGTCGTATTTGGAACGCCACTCAGCCGTTTCGTAGCGGTTTTGAAAGCAGCCCGTAACCAACAGGAGTATAGGTAACATTAGCCAGACGCGACCGCAGGCGTCGAAAACCTGTTGCGAGTCGTTTTTGTGAGCCACAGTTTAAGTTCCTTCAGTTGAAAATTCGGCATTTTTCAGGCTATTGGATCATTCGACGATGAATCCACGTCGCGATGAGTTTGTTACGCCATTGGACAACGACCTCGGTTGACCCGAATATTTTAACAAGCCGTCAGATTCAACGCATCCGCTAATTCAGTTAAATGGACTACGACGGTACTTTGAGTTTATCGTTTGAATAAATGACGGTGATGGGGTCGATATCGAGTCCTGAAGCGGAATCTATGGATTCCTAAAAAAAGCCTGCAAACGATTGAATCTGCAGGTATCGGACTACGGAATGTCCGAGCAGATTCAGACGTTCATCGAATTTTGCCTGGTGCACAAGCGTCAACCCTTGCAAGAGTTTCAATGCCTCTTGTCTACAACGTGGTTGAAGGCGCGGCCGCAAAAGTCGACCGCGTTGGCAGCGGATTGATTGCTAAAAAGGTAAAGTTCCAAGAAAGGAGACGGGTCTCGATGAAACTCAATTTATTGGCAGCGTCGCTAATTCTCGCTATGGCGATGTCTGGTGACGCTAATGGTCAAGGTTTGCTCGGCAAACTGACTGGCCGTTGTTGTAACGATTGTGGTACTTCTTGCTGTGACGCGACACCCAGTTGCGGTTCTAGCTGCAATCGGGGCGGAGGTCTTTCGATCTCATTGGATATTAACTTCCAATTGCCACGATTGTTTGGACGATGCGGTAACCGTGGCTGCAACTCCGGCTGTGGATTCAACAGTTGCGACACCGGTTGTGGTTGCGATGGTGGAATGGTTGCGGGTTGCGGCTGCGATTCGGGCTGCGATACCGGTTGTGGTTTTGGCTATGACTCAGGTTGTGGCTGCCGCAGTGGGCTATTGTCCAAGTTGTTCAACCGTGGTGGCTGTGGTTGCCGTGGCAAATTGTTCAATCGCGGATGCGGCGGTTGCGACACCGGTTGCGACACCGGTTGCGGTTGCGATTCGGGTTGCGGCGGATACGTCAGCACCGGTTGCGGCTGCGATTCAGGTTGCGGCGGATACGTCAGCACCGGTTGCGGCTGCGATTCAGGTTGCAACACTTGCGACAGCGGATGTGGCTGTGATTCTGGCAACATGGGATGTTATTCATCTTGCGGTTGCAACTCAGGTTGTGGCTTGTTCAAAGGTCGTTTGCTTGGCAAACTTCGCGGCATGTTCAATCGTAACAACGGATGTGGATGTGGATACGACATGGGTTGCGGTTGCGATTCTGGCTGCTCAACAGGTTGCGATTCTGGTTGCTCAACAGGTTGCGATTCTGGTTGCTCAATGGGCTGCAATTCTGGATGTGCGGGTGGTGGTACAACGGTCAACGGCAATGTAGTTCCTGCGGCTCAGCCCGTGATGGACAACGCGCCAACTCCAACTGTGGATCCTGTTCCAGCCGCTCCAGCAGCAGGCGATGGTGCGGGTCGCAACCCTGTGGTTGATCCAAGTGCATTCATCTTCCGCGGACAGCGTAAATTCAGCGTTAACTAGCTCGACGCCGATCTAAAGATCAATGGAAAGCCTGGTCCAAAAAACCAGGCTTTTTTTATTAAGGCAATGCGATGGTTCGGAGGCGACTCAACCCAAATCCGAGAAGATCCTGCTGGCTTTCAAAGTAGTCCGCTAGACGATCGAAGTCTTCTTTTGTGTTGGCAACCGCCAATAGGGTTCCCGAGTCTGCGACGTCCAATTCCCGGTTGTCCAGTAGAATATCAATGGCTTTGGAAGAACGCCGGGTCTGGATGCAAAGACCGACCAATACCTCAATACAACCGGCGAGGCTTTCCGGATCGCTGTACTGACTCAATTTTTTTTCAAAGTGCTCAATCCCCGAGTCTGAGGATGGGTTCAATAGTGACCGGAAGTAAGCCAAGGAATCTTGGTAGCTGTTTTCAAATGGAGGCTCTGATTCATAGACCAGCTGTGAGTCGAGCCGATTGCCGTAAAGGCAAAGTTCAGCCGCTTGCCCGATCGTTTTTGGCGATTGGCAGTTCCGTGCAATGCGAACAACCGCCGTCAAATGGGTGACATCCAAATGGTGCCCGCAATTTTCAAACAGCCAATCTCGATCTGCAATCAATTCAGCAAGAGAGCGTTTTTTGGGGATAGCGGCCTCGGCATCAGAGATAATGGCCATCAAGTTTGCCGTTAATTCTTGGTAGACGTGGTCGGTCAATTGCCCGGCCAACGCAGCTCGTGTGTTCTTGTCTTGGAAAGCGATTTGCGTATCAAAAAAAGTGATGCCGTTGCAGGTGCCTTGGTGTTTCAACAGCAGGTTGAACCCAAATTCTGGTGCGGCCCATTGGCACAGCGCAACTTCAATGACGTCGTCAACGTTGTTTTGGTCAACCGCCACGGACTCAACGACATTCTTGACTTGCTGGCGATCGATAATTGGTTGAAGATAGCGCCAGCCATCGGAAATGTTCCCGCTTTCGACTAGCAGTTTGCCAATCTCCAGACAAGTCGCCAGCAGGCGGTCTTCCAATTCTCGCTGCTGTGATTCGGTTAGGGTATCCGCATCATTTTGGAAATCCAAAGCAAGTCCCATTTCCCAACGAACACGCGACTTTAAAATTTCAAAGAGCTCCGGATATTGGTTTGCCTGTCGTAGTTGATTGGCGATGAGGTCAAGGAATTTATCCAAATCACCTTGTCGGTAAAGTTCTCGGGCATTTCGGAAAACCACTTCGTCCACAGAATTGTCCATTTCAAATTAGGGGTTCTGGAAACAACCAAGCATCATTTTCGAAGCGGGCTCAGGGAAAAAATAGAGCCAGCCTTTTGGTTCTTGATTGTTGCGGTTAGCATGACGAGCATGAATGAAGAATTTAACCTCCGCAACCAAAAACTGGGAGTCTTGATTGACGAGTCCGTTGATTCCGGCACTCTTAATTGGATCCAATCGCTTTCGCAAGAGGCGATGGTTCGTCATGCGGCCGTTGTTTTTAGCAGTCAGGACGCGGGAATCAAAAATTTGGTCAACCGGTTTTTGACCGGGGATATTGATATCGTTATTTTTTTGACATCGGGTGGTTTTGACCATTTTTTCCGGCGTGCGCAGCGAACGACTTCAAATCAAAGATTGATTGATTCTTTGAACGATATTAAGACAGTGGCTGTTGGTTCTTTAGTCGTCAACGCGATGCTTGAGGCAGGGATTCAGCCATCGCTCAAGTTGCTACAAAATGTTGGCTGGCGCGATTTACTGGTCAATTTAGACGTTGAATGTCCGGTGGCCAATCTGTCAGTCGCGCTGGAAACCACCGTGGACGTGCACGGGATTGCGGCTGGACTGGAAGCCCGTGGTGCCATGGTGACTCGGATGTCACCAGTAAAGTTTCAGCAGCTTGATCCAAGTTCATCCGAGCAGGACATATTGGATGCGATCGAAGACGGAGATTTGGGGACGTTGTTGTTGCCCAATACGACTTGCGCTGCTCGTTTCGCATCGTTGTTGGGGATTCGTGATCGTCCAACTTTAATGAAAAACGCGAGCCAATTGGTAGTCTTGGCGTTGGGTGAAGAAACAGAGGAAACGCTGTCTGATCGCGGCATTTCATGTGACATTGTATTGAGCCAAAGTCAAATTGAATCTGAAATTAACCAGTCGGTGCGAGTAATACGAATGGGAAAAGAACAGGCAAATCAACCTCTGGCCGATGCTGGTCCAGACGGATTGGATGTTAACGCGGCCTGGTACCAGAGTCCGTTCATGAAAGCGCTGCGGCGAGAACCGGTTGATTTCACTCCGGTTTGGATGATGCGACAGGCTGGGCGGTACATGCAGGAGTACCGCGAAGTTCGCGCGAAAACGCCATTTTTGGACCTTTGCCGCAATCCACAATTGTGCAGTGAAGTGATGTGCACGGCGGTCAGTCGACTTGGTGTTGATGCTGCCATTATTTTTTCCGACTTGTTGCCAATCTTGGTCCCGATGGGATTTGATTTGGAATTTGCAGCCGGCGATGGACCGGTGATTCACAACCCAATTCGCTCCAGCGAAGACGTGGATCGCGTCTTGCCTTTGGAAAACAATGACGACTTGCATTTTGTGATGGAGACCGTTGCGCAAACCCGCAATGACTTACCGGCCGATATGCCGTTGATTGGTTTTGCGGGGGCTCCCTTTTCTTTGGCGAGCTATTTGATCGAAGGTGGATCAACCAAGAACTATGCATTGACGAAACAGTTGATGTTTGGCGATGCAGGGGCTTGGGACGAATTAATGTCCCGATTGACTTCGAGCATTGTCGTTTACTTGAAAGGTCAAATTGAGGCGGGTGCTCAGTGCGTGCAACTGTTCGATTCGTGGGCGGGCTGTTTGGGCGTCAACGATTACCGCACTTATGTCTTGCCTTATGTCAGTCAGATCATTGTGCAAATTTCACCGCTGGCTCCGGTTATTAATTTCGCGACTGGAAATCCCGCGTTGCTGCCGGAACTTGCCATGACCAGTGCGCAAGCGATTGGGGTCGATTGGCGAATTCCGTTGGACCGCGCGTGGAAAATGGTCGGTCATGACCGTGCGGTGCAGGGCAATTTGGATCCAACAGTGCTATTGAGCAACCCGCAACGAATTCGTGAAAAAGTGACCATGGTTTTGGAACAGGCGGCTGGTCGACCTGGGCATATCTTTAATCTCGGGCACGGGATTCTGCCACAAACTCCGGTCGAGAACGCGATCGCATTGGTCGACTTGGTACACGAGTTGAGCCAATAGCGAGAATCCAAGGATTAAAAAACGCCTCCGCCACCGCCAAATCCACCCCCACCGAATATCGGGCGTCGGTTTCTCTTGCGCGCCAAACGGCCGGTCAGACACGGAACTTCAACTGCCGATGAACTTTTTGAATTCCAGGGAATGTAGTTTTGCGCCAGCCCGCTACTTTGCCCCGAAAGTTGATAATAGTCGCGCAATAGCCGACGAACTTGCAAATGCGTGGCGTACGGGGCGCATAAAGTCAACAGCCGACGGCCGTTAAAATGTTCAATCATCAACATGGCGTCCCCATTGGTGTCGTCCCAACCATCGGGATCAACCGAGTTACGGATTAAGTTTGACAAGCTATTGGAATCGCTGCCCAGTAGAGTTACGTCGTATACGGTTGTCGTAAAGAATTCGGGGTCGGACGCAACGTCCAGCGAAATGATTCTGAGGGTGTCATTAACGATCGCGATGGCGCTGTTCGACGCGATCAATACGCAAAAGCTCCGAGTTTCCAACCGAGACTCATTACCACGCGAAGTTCTGTTGACCTTGGGGAAAACGGCCGGACAAGTTGAGCCCAAGCCGGCCAGTATTATCGGCAAAAGACTTCGCTACGAAATTGTTTGTCCGCCAGGGCAATTTGTGGAGAGAACTATTGTTCAAACGCAAGAATCAACAAAATCATTGGCGTTGAGTGCTATTACGCGAGCCAGTTTGTCTCAATGGCAAAAAGACAATGCGGAAATAGATGCCAACTTGATTGAACGGCTCGGGAAGATCTTCAAATTAGAGAAACAAATTCAGCAGGTTCGGGATCAACAACAAGCTAAACGTTCAGTGGTCCAAAGTATCAGTGATGAGCAGAGTCGCATTACCAGGATCCTGCAGGCCTTGAGAACGGAATCGAAGACGCAAGACGAGTATCTCAACCAACTGTCGCGCAACGAAGCAGAATTGCGCAAGAACCGCGTCGAACTTAAGGCGTTCAACGAAAAGGTAAGCGACTTGAACCTAGAATTGCAACGACTGTATGGAAATCAGTAACGTCGCCAACGAGCCGTTTGCTGATTGCTCGAAATCGATAGAATAGTAATTCGTCGACCTGCGGGTCATTTGACCCCTTCGGTGCAACGAGGTTAAATCGATTTCCAGCGGCGAGTGTTTCTGATTCGTAGTCGAGTTGATGCCGGAATTTAAATTTCAATACCAGTATACGCCCACAGACTTAAAAGCAATTCGTGAAGCCTCGGGTATCGTGGAGCGGTCGC
Source organism: Mariniblastus sp. (assembly GCA_965263475.1). Taxonomy (GTDB): domain Bacteria; phylum Planctomycetota; class Planctomycetia; order Pirellulales; family Pirellulaceae; genus Mariniblastus. The sequence continues at coordinate 1,713,564 of OZ253677.1, read as the reverse complement.
CAGCGACAAAAATAACAGTTTGGTCGATTGGATTTGCCGTTTGCCTGCTAGTGTTGGGCATCATCGGTGCTTGGACGGTATTGTTGTCGATCTTTGTGTTGGCAATTTTTTTTGTCGTGTTCTACGTGTATCGATTGGGGCGAATCGGTTTTGCGGATCGCGAAAGTCGCGTTCGGCTGGTCACGCTAAACGAGACATCGGTGCTTGAAGAGTTTGAAAGTTCCAAATTTGAGAAAACGTGGTCGGCATTTGATTCTTTTTCCGAGACGCCAGAACATTTCGTGTTCAAGCACTATGAAAAAGTCATGGTTATTCCGAAACGTGCGATTGCAGCAGAACAACGGTTAGAGTGTTCACGTTTTGTGACCGAACGCATGTCAGACGCCCACGAATCGGAATTGGATTACTTTCACCAATGGTTTAGCGATCCACAAAACTATAAGGTGTTTCGATTCTTTTGGACTCAAGACGATATCGACAAAATGAAGATGACCAAGTTACAACGGTTTGGCAATGGCATTGGCGAAGTTGCACACATTGGTTTTTCTTTGACGAAGCTATTATCTTCGGCAGCAATATTATTGATTGTCGCGACAACGATTTTTGTGATTAATGATGTTGCGTTTGGTGCCGGCAATCAATTGGCAGCGCAACTGCTGTTGTTCATATTGGCTGTCAGCGTGCCGTTTGTGATCGCCTCGGTTTGGTGGAAATTGACGGACAAAATGTTTGAAAAGTCTTCGACGGCGAGACTTCCGGATCAAGAGATCTGTGTCACCTACAACGAAGATGAAATGCGGATTGGTTATTCCCAAGCGATCGCGAAGTATCACTGGGGAGACATTTCCGATTTGTATTACGGAGACTATTTCGTTGGCTTTCGCCCGGTTGGTAGCAAAGTGCATGTGATTGCCAACCGAGCGTTTGGAGGAAAACCGGCGGCGTTGGCATTTTTGAAGTTGGCCGACTCATTGCGACAACAGAAATTGGCTGCCGAGAATGGAAGTGATCAAATGGAGCCAGAGAGTATTGAAAGTGGAAACCCTTTCCAGCCTCCTCGGTCCATGATCGATTGAATTGGCCATTTTGGCGAGCGCAAATTACAGGTTCAGAGTGTTAGCGTAAAATTGAGCGGTCTAATGAGGAGTTTGAATGAATCAATCGACGGTCAATCCTATTGTTAGTGCGCTAGCCTACGTTCGCGAGGGATTGCTCGCGGAGATGGTTTGCGATGAGCATTGGGTGGGTGAGTTGTCGGCTTCTGCATTATCAACAGCGACGGCAATCAGTGCACTGTCGTTTGCCATCGAAGCTGACGTCGACCACTTTGACAACGATTTGGCGCGCTCGCAAATCGACGCGGGTTTGAATTGGCTGTCATCGAGGCAAAACGAAGATGGCGGTTTTGGCGACACGGATAAGAATTACTCAAACATTTCGACGACGATGTTGGTCGCCGCGGCGCTAACGGCCGCCGGGAAAACAGATCACAACGGTACGACGTTTGAACGTGCGATGGCGTATGTCGAACGATGCGGTGGCGTCGAAGGGATTCGCAAACGTTATGGTGACGACAAAACGTTTGCGGTGCCGATTTTGGCCAACGCGGCGATGGCCGGTTTGGTGGACTGGCGAGAAGTTGGAGTGTTGCCGTTTGAAGCGGCTTGCGTCCCCCAAAAATTTTACCATTTGATGAATCTACCGGTTGTGAGTTACGCCATTCCAGCGTTGGTTGCGATTGGCCAAGTCAAATTCCATTTCGATCCGCCGCGGAATCCGGTCACGCGTTGGATCCGCCATTTTTCGATCGAAAGGTCATTGAACGTACTGCAGAAAATGCAGCCCAGCAGTGGCGGATATTTGGAGGCTGTGCCATTGACCAGTTTCGTTTGCATGGCCTTGATTCGAAGTGGTCGCGGCGGTCATGCGGTTGTCCGAAACGGAATTCAATTTTTGTTGAACTCTTTCCGGCAATCGGACCCGACGACTGGTACTTGGCCCATCGATACGAATCTGGCGACTTGGGTGACGACGCTTTCCGTCAACGCGCTGGCCAGCGATTCTGCATTTGAATTTGAAGACGATTGTTGGCGTTCGTGTTTGAATTGGATTCTCGATTGTCAATACGATGAAGTCCATGCATTTACGGGGTCGCCGCCCGGTGGATGGGGATGGAGTGATCTTTCGGGTAGCGTTCCCGATGCTGACGATACTCCAGGTGCGCTGCTGGCGTTGCGGGTTTTTTGGAATCAAGAGCGCTTTGAAAAAGATAAAACGCGGCTGTTAAAATCGGCACATCGAGGTGTGAATTGGTTACTTGGATTACAGAACCGGGATGGCGGTTGGCCGACGTTTTGTCGCGGATGGGGGAAATTGCCATTTGATCGCAGCGGTAGTGATTTGACCGCACACGTGGTTCGGGCTTTGGTGAGGTGGCAGGATAGCGTTAAAGAAAGCCGCATTGAACGTGCGGTAATCCGCGGTTTTATGTATTTGGAGAAGAATCAACAAAAAGACGGTAGCTGGTTGCCGTTGTGGTTTGGCAATCAGGACCAAGCGGACGATATCAATCCGTTTTACGGAACCGCCAAAGTCTTACAGGCGTATTATGAATCTGGGCGTATAGATACCAAGTCGGCACAAAATGGATTAGAATGGGTGCGAGAAAGCCAAAACTCGGATGGTGGCTGGGGTGGCGGACGATCCGTGAAGTTTTCGACTTTACGTTCAACGAGTAGTGTGGAGGAAACTGCGTTGTGTACCGAAGCACTATTGTTGGACAAAGCCGAATCATCCCGGGCGGCAGCGGTTGCCGGGCTGGATTGGCTACGGTTGGCGGTGGATCGTGACGCGGTCGACCAATGCACGCCGATCGGATTTTACTTTGCCAAGTTATGGTACTTTGAAAAACTATATCCACTGATTTTTGCAACTTCGGCACTGGGAAAAGCTAAGTCTGTTTGTGGCAACGAATCAGTCGGGAGAATGAATTGATCCAATCCACCAGTAGCACCGAAGACACGACCAAGCGGCGTTCGCGACGGCGAAAAACGGCCCATTTAAAAATGGTCCCCACGACAAAGGACCTCAGGGAGTCGTTGCGATCGCAACTTGCGGAAGTTGCAGCTGGTTTAAGTCGCAAAGTGCCACCGACCAAAGATGACTTGGAAGCGATTTGCCGAAAAGTATTGTTGGAACAGGGGCAACCCGAAGGTTTTCTCGGTTGGACGATGGTGGTCCTGTCGAGTGCATTTTGGGGCGAACAAATCAAGTCGATTCCGCCGGAGCGTCGACTGTTTCTGTTGCCGCATTGTCTAAAGCACGCCGAAGGATGCCCTGCCGATTACGACGAATTCGGGTTGGCCTGTAAAACTTGCGGCGCCTGTAGTATCGCCGATTTTCGCGCGACGGCGGAGGAAATGGGGTACAAGGTTTTGGTCGCCGAGGGCTCACCCATTGTTTTAAAGATTATCGTCAGCGGCCATGTTGATGCGATTGTGGGCGTGGCCTGTTTGAATGTATTAGAGAAGGCGATCGATAAGATTCTGTTGGCTGGAATTCCGTGTATGGCGGTTCCCCTGCTTTCCAGTGATTGTCGCAACACCAGTGTTGATGAAGACTGGGTGGATCAGATGATTCGCACGCCTTACGAGGCGACGCAACAGGAAACTCGTAGCTACTTGCATTTAATGCGTGCGGCCCATGACTTGATGGATGAAGAAAATTTGGAACAACTTGTTCCTCGTATTCGTGGCGGTAAATCCTTGGCTGCAGCGAACGGCTCCGGGGTATCCGGCCTTAATCCAATTGCCACCACTGAAGCGATTGCGTATGACTTTTTGTCGGCGGGAGGAAAGCACTCTCGCCCGTTTATTACGATGGCGGTGTATGATGCCGTGACCAATGCTGGGGCGACGTTGGCGGATGGTGAAAAAGTTGTGCGCGGATTCGACGACACGGTTAAGCGGACGGCGGTCACAATCGAAACGTTTCACAAGGCGTCATTGGTCCATGACGATATCGAAGACAATGATGCTTATCGTTACGGGCAAGAGACGTTACATCGGCAGCATGGTGTTTCGACCGCGATCAATGTCGGCGACTACTTGGTCAGTTTGGGCTATCGCATCGTTGCTGAGGACCGGAATGTGCTCGGTGCGGAAACCGCCGCCGATATCTTGGCCTACCTTTCCGATTGCCATAGCCGTTTGTGCGAAGGGCAGGGGGCAGAGCTGATTTGGCGTGACGCAAAAGATAAAAACTTAAAGCCGATCGACGCGTTGAAAGTATACGCATTGAAAACATCGCCAGCATTTGAAGCCGCATTCTATTGCGGCTTGCGTTTGGCCGGGCCTTGCGATGATTACATTGCAAACGTCAAATCGTTTTCCAGAAACCTTGGCGTGGCCTTCCAAATTCTCAATGATTTGAAGGATTGGGAACGCGATTCGGAAAAGAATGATTTCCTGGGGTCGGATTTGTTGGGTGGTCGACCCACGCTGTTGTGGGCGTTGGCACTCGAGGGTTTGAACGAAAACCAGCGCACGGAATTGCATGAGTTGGCCGATCCGCACTGTAAGGTGCCTGCGGTCAAGCGACTGCAACGCGCACGGCATTTGTATTTTGAGGCGGGCGTTTTTGAAAAAGCCCATCGCCTTGTGGATAAACATCAGCAGAAAGCAGAAGAAGTTGCGGATCAGTTGGAACCGGATGAGCTACGGCGCTTGCTGTATTATCTGGTAGATACCGTTCTGGACCGAACTGGCGAAATTACACCAACGATCGACTTCAAAGATCTGAGCTTCTCTGAAGTTTTGCCCATCATCACGCGTTAGTAAAACTGTCGATCGAGTAAAGCTGTGGAATCCAGAACCACCATCGAGCTGGACAAATTGGTCGGACTGTTTTTTGAGACGCCAGGGTTACTCGGTCGTTTTGCGCAGAAGGCGGCGGGGATGATTCCGGAGCCGCAGCGTTCATTGTTGAATCACGATTTTCATATGACGGTGACCGTTGAAAAATTTCATAGCTCGCCCGTTGATGTTGTGGTCGACCAAGAGAACCGTGAGGACACGTTTTACAGTCGTGAAATTCGGCTCACGCGAAATTCTGACGGACGCCCCGTTCAATATGGAATCGTACGATTAAATTTGAGGCACTTGGCTGCAGAAGTACAAGACGAAATATTGAGTCGATCCAAACCGTTGGGGCGGGTCTTAATCGAGCACGACGTGCTGCGGCAAGTCAAATTGTTGTCGCTGTACGAGATTGAGCCGACGCTCTATCTGCGGGGGAAATTGGAAACGGCAGCCCCCGTCGTTTATGGTCGGACGGCGATTATCTTTTGCAATGACGAGCCAGCGATCGAACTGTTGGAAATCGTGGCAGTTTGACATTAGGTGAACTACGTCGAATTGGGAGAATTTTCAGGTGTAGCGATTTGTGTGCCAACTGGTCTTGCCCCTACAATGCTAGGTATGTCCAAATTTCGCTTTTCAATTCGACTCCTATTGATCGTTACGACAGTTTCCGCTTGTGGTTTTTTTTGGTTTGGCAAGCCGACATTGATTGCGAACCAATACATGCGCGCCATTGAACAAGGGCAGTTCGGTGTTGCCAATGAGATTTGTATTGGTGACGTAGTATTCCCTGGCGATTACGCTTTCGAAGGATTTACCGCAAGATCTTCTCTTAAACCATTCACTTTTCAAGATCTCGTTGCAGGGCGGCGTGAGATGGTTGTTGCAGCAACGGCATTTAAGGTTGATGGAGTGGTTCATTTTGGGAGTCCCTTGGTTGTCAGTGCGTCGGTAAACTTGAAGGGCGTCAAAATAAATAGGGTTACCGTTCCCGATTACACTCGGACTCCTGCAACAACCAAACGGTAGCAAGTTTTTTTCGACATGTTGTCAATCGAAACTGCTATCGAAACGGCGCCACTCCGCCTTCGACTCGTTAGGTCATCGGCTTGTCGAAAGTCAGGTTTGGGCCGCGGCAATCACATGCCTGACCGTGATTGCTTTTGCCGACAATTCGATATTCCCAATGCCGAAATCAATGAAGACGGAAAGATCGACCTATTGGATGGAGGATCGTTTATTGAATTGTTTGATGGCTGACAGAGTCAACGGCAGTGCTTGTCGGTCCGTCTACGAGGATCGAACGCGGGAATCGTATCGACGATCGGATAACCAATTTTGCGATGCCGAACCCTAGAGCTCAAGCTCGCCGGGAGAGCTGATCGATTCGTGGATCTCGAGCCAAGTTGGAGTTTCGATCCGGTATATTTGACGATCACTAACCTGAATCATGGAAACCAACGTTTCGGTAATTCGAGTCCCCATTTGAATCGTGTCTTGGCAAATGGCTGTCAACGTGGGTACCGTGTCGAAACGGATTTGGGAGTCATCAACCCCGAGCACTGAAAGTTGGCCGGGTATGTCAACATCGGTGCGTTGGGCTTCGGTCAGCAGTCCGACGGCTACCAGCGGGTCGGTGATAAACACTGCGGTCGGGCGAGGTTCCATCGCCATCAATTGTTTTAGTAACTTGGCACCACTTTCACGCTCGGCAGGCAGCCGGGTCGAAAAAGAAGGGTTGATCTCCAAGCCAGCTTGTTCATGTGCTTCGATGTACCCTCGATATCGGTCGGAATGATCTTGGTCCGTTTTATCAAAGGCGGAAAAAGCGATTCGGGTATGGCCCAAATCGATGAGCTTGGCAACGCCCAGTTTGGATGCGTGGGTCGAGTTACCATCGATCCAGCTGACATCACCCGAGTCAAATCTTTCGGCGACAACGATGGACGGAAAACCTTCGTTGGCGATTTCGATGCAGTCATCGCGCGATCCGGACATGGTTCGCAATGCGGCGCCCCGGATGCCGCGCCGGTGGAACATCTGCGAATAGGTTTCACCTGGCAGGCGGGCTTCGCGAGCATCCAATATGCTGAGAGTAAATTGTTTTTCTCCCATCATCTTGGCCATCCCTTGCAGCAATCCGACATCAAATGGCGATGTCAAAAGGCCGCCGGCGCTGACGTCCCCCAGGTAAACCAGGGCCAAATTCATGATGTCTTTTTTTCCCCCGGATGCGAAATAGCGATACTCATTGGCTATCTTTAAAACCGCTTCTCGGAGGGCCGGATCGACAGTTTCCTGGCTGTTTAAAACTCGGGAGACGGTGGCAGGAGAGACTCCAGCTCTTTCGGCGATTTTCCGGACACTAACCATAGGAATGAAAAACTGGGGTTACAACGGCTAGGGGGTGAAATTTGGTTTCAAACAAAACCGTGATTCTGACGGCAGAGCGACTTCAGGCTGCCGAGGTTCACGCCTCGAGTCAATCATAGCACAAAGTAAAAAAAACGGGGTCGCAGTATGCGGCCCCGCGGCTGAAAAAGGGAGTGTTGAACGATTGTCAGTTAACCGCCGGTTAACAGGCCGACAAACGGAGCGACGTCCAAGAGGTCGACTACGCCATTTTGGTCAATGTCCGCTTCGGCTTGAAAAAGACCGCCAGTAATCAAGTCGACAAACGGAGACACGTCGAGCAAATCAACGACTCCATCCAAATTTACATCGCCCAATAATAAATCGGATTCGCATAACTCGATGCTGAGCAATTCAAAAATTGCGGCACCCGGATTATCGGTTGTGTTGCCGTCGCTCGTCGGGCTTTGCAACAACAGCAAATCAATGCCAAGCTTATCGAAACTGGCGATTCCGTCCAGCGGACCAGCAGTGAACGTGCCACCGTTCAAGTCGGTATGGTTGATGAAACTGGGCATGGAAATGGGGATTTCAATCGAAGAAAATTCTTCGGTATCGAAGTCCTCGACCAGAAAACTGTAGGCAAACAACTCTCGTCGATCTTCGATACCCATCCCAGGCGGGTCAAACATATTGGGTTCGCCAAGCAATACCAGGAAAACGGCTCCCGGCGCGTTCCCAGGTAATGCTCTGGCGGTTACTCGAACGACACCGCTGGTTTCCTCGGGCGAGGGAAAAACGGGCCCGCCCCCTTGATTCGAAGGCGTGTAGATTACATTGGCAAACAACATGGCGTCGAATTCAAACGCAAGCCCTCCGTCTTTGGTAGGTTCCGCATTGAAACCTTGGCCAGTAATAAACGGTGCGTTGACCGGATCCCAAATCAACAGCGAATCGGCTTGCGCCTGGTAGACACAGGTCATGCAAATGATGATTGCAAGCGATGTTTTCAATACGTTCTTAGGCATCGTTACCTCTCTGAATGAAGCAAAAAGACGTTTATCTTCGGCGCCGAAGCAATGTTAAAAATGTTCCCATCACAATCGCAAAAGACGTGGGCTCAGGAATGGTGACGAGTTCAACGCTGATCAATTCCAAAGCCGCATTGCCTGGATTGGTTGTTGAAAAGCCATCCGCTGTTGGAGTTTGAAGCAAGAATAGGTCCAGTCCATTAACGTCGAATTCTGCAATCCCATTGAGCGGGTTGCCGTCAAATCCGCCGCCGGCAAGATCCGTGTTAAAGATAAAGGATGGGGCATTGACCGGGATATCTATGGAAACAATATCGCTGCCAAAGTCTTCCACCAGGATGCTGTATTGGAACAACTCTCTTCGTCCGATGCCGGCATTGGGTTCACCCAAAATGACGTTGACGATCGAGCCGAGATCGTTGTCGTCCAGCGTTCGTGCGGTGACGCGTACAACGCCGTCGGTATCCGAGCTGCTTGGAAAAATGGCGCCTCCGCCACCACCGGATGGTCCGTAAACGGCATTGCCAAAAGCAGAGTCACTGAACACAAATTCAATCCCGCCGTTGGTTCCTGGAACGGTTGCATCGAATCCTCCGCCTCCGAAAAAAGGAGAGTTAACGGGGTCCCAAACGGTTGTGTCTGCGCACACGCTTGACGTCGCTAACAGCAAGGTCAGAAACCAGGCGGGCAAGCGTTTTTTGGCTGCGAGAAAGAACATTGCGGCTCCTTAAGGTCCAGTTGGTGGTCTCAATTGTCACGCCATTCTGACGTGTGTCGTTCGAAATTTCAAGAAACAAATTTCTCGAAATTTGAAATTGTTAAAATATGAGTCCAAGTCTAATGAAACGCGTTTCTTTTTGGCGTGTTTGCGATAGAATTGACTGATGGAAGCTCGTTTTCCCAATTTTTGGGCCGTGAATAAATGTCGAACCACCAACGATATGCGCTGTCTGTTACGTTTATTGTTTCGCTGGGCGGGTTTTTATTTGGATTCGATGCCTCGGTGATTTCCGGGGTCAACGGTTTCATCAAGCCTCAATTTGGGCTGTCGGATATTCAATTGGGGTGGGTGGTCAGCTCTCCAACGTTTGCCGCCACGTTTGCAATGTTGGTGTCGGGGAAGATCAGCGATTTTTTCGGCCGCCGTTCCGTATTAATTGCGGTCGCCATTTTATATACCGTTTCGGCTGTATTCTCAGCGATTGCGTCGGGATATATCGAACTGGTGGTTGCCCGAATGATCGGTGGATTGGCGTTTGGGGCTGCATTGATTTTGGCGCCTGTATATATCGCTGAGATTGCGTCTCCCGATCGACGCGGTCAACTTGTATCGATTAACCAGCTCAATATCGTCGTCGGTTTTTCGGCAGCCTACTTTTGTAACTATCTGTTTAATAACGCCTTCGCAAATGAAAGCCATGCGTGGTACGTTGGTTTGACCGATCAGACGGTCTGGCGCTGGATGTTGGGCATCGAAGCGGTACCCGCCTTGGGTTACGTCGTTTTGCTCTGTTTGGTCCCCCGAAGCCCACGTTGGTTACTGATGAAAGGGCGCGAACAAGAAGCCGAGCAAGCGTTGAAACGCCTATGCGGGCCCGAACAGTTTCAAGCGATTCGATCGGCGATCTTGGAATCGATGGGCATACACGACCAAGGCGCCTGGTCGGCGTTATTCAGTCGGTCGATGCGTTTGATATTGATCGTCGCTTTGGTGATTGCGGTATTGCAGCAAATTACGGGAATCAACGCAGTCTTCTTTTACGCCACGACTATTTTTGAAAAAGCAGGCTTCAGTAACAACGCTTCTTTTGCCCAGGCGGTGTGGGTGGGCTTGATCAATGTGTTTGCGACGTTGTTGGCAATGGTATTAATCGATCGCATTGGGCGAAAACCACTTTTGATCATCGGTGTCTTGGGGGTTGCCATCAGTTTGATGGTCGCTGGCTATGGTTTTTCAACCGCGACCTTTGAAATCCAAGAATCCGATTTAGCGCCATTGAAGATTGACCCAAGCGACACCAATGTGAATTCGGAGCAGTTGTCAGCAATGTTCGGGCAAGAGTATAGCGAATTGGAATTCAAGTCGCGTCTCTCGGCGGCATTGGGTGATCCCGAGAGCGGGAGAATCGACGAGATTGCCAAGGCCGTTGGGCAATTCAACTCCTATCTGATTTTGGCTGGGATTCTAGGTTTTGTGGCTAGTTTTGCTATTTCGCTGGGCCCAGTGATGTGGGTTTTGTTGTCGGAATTGTTTCCCAATCGAGTCCGAGGTTTGGCGATTTCGTTCGCCGGTTTCGTCAATTCATCGATTTCTTGGCTGGTTACATTTGTGTTTCCGTGGGAACTCCGCCATTGGGGTAGCGCTACCACCTTTTTTATCTACGCCGCGTTTGCAGTCGTAGGTTTGTTTTTGATTTTGGTCTTGTTACCGGAGACGAAAGGAAAATCTCTTGAGCAATTGGAAGCGGATTTAGCGACATGAGAAAGATCACAAACCCAATATTGTCAGGCTTCAATCCAGACCCTTCGATCATTCGCGTCGGGAAAGATTTTTTTGTAGCCACGTCGACGTTCGAATGGTTTCCTGGCGTGCAAATTCATCACTCAAGAGATCTTGTGAATTGGAATTTGATAGCGCGTCCTTTGGATCGCGTGACGCAGGTTGATCTCAAAGGCATTCCGGATTCATGTGGAGTTTGGGCGCCTTGTTTGAGCTATGACAATGGAACTTTCTATTTGGTTTATTCGGTGGTGCGATCCTTCGACGGGTTGTGGAAAGACACTCCCAACTATTTGGTCACGGCCAATGACATTTGGGGGGATTGGTCGGAACCCGCTTTTTTAGGCGGCTATGGATTCGATGGGTCGTTGTTTCATGATCGCGACGAACGGAAATGGTTTGTCAGTATGTTGATGGACCATCGGAGTAAAAACTTTTTCGGTGGGATCGTGTTGCAAGAGTATTGCCCGCACGCCGGCAAGCTGGTGGGGCCGGTTTCGCATATTTTCGAAGGCACGCCGCTCGGTTGTACCGAAGGTCCTCATCTGTATTGGAAGGATGGTTTTTATTATCTATTGACCGCTGAAGGTGGTACCGAATACGGTCATGCGGTCACGCTCGCTCGCTCCAAATCGATCCATGGTCCTTATGAAGTTCATCCTGCGAATCCAATTTTGACCAGTCGCAATGTTCCTGGCCATCCGCTGCAAAAAGTGGGCCACGCCGACCTGTTTCACTTGGAAGACGATGATTGGGGGATCGTGTTTTTGTCGGGGCGCCCTTTGACGCAACGCGGTCGGTGTACATTGGGCCGCGAAACCTGTCTGGAACAAGTGCAATGGCCCGTCGGTCAGTGGCCCAGTATGAAAAGCGGCTCGCCGTTGGCACGTGTTGATTTCAATTGGGAATCTTCCGTTTTGCCAGATGTTCCTGTCATTCCATCTCGGGAAACCCGGCTTTACTCGTTTGCTGAACGGGGGCTGCCGATCGAGTTTCAGACATTAAGAATTCCGGCGGACGACCGTTGGTGTTCGTTTGGACAAAGGCAAGGGTGGCTTAGGCTGAGGGGGCGAGATTCCTTGCATTCGTTGTTTGAGCAAAGTCTAGTTGCCAGACGTATTGACAGTTTTCACGTTCAGGCAACGACCGCCATTGATTTCCAGCCAGACTCGTTTCAGCAAATGGCCGGCCTTGTCTTCTATTACAACACCAATCACTGGCATTACTTGAGTGTTACCGTCGACGATCTCGGTAACCGGCATTTGCAAATTTTGTCTTGCGATAAACAGAAGTTCCAAACTGTTCATCGGGAGTTTGGCGACGCCATTGCTCATGCGATGGTGTTGCATTTACGGGGTGAGTTTGACGGTGCTGAAATTTGTTTTTCCTATTCGGTCGACAATGAGTCGTATCACCGGATCGGCCCGGTGGTCGATGGCAGTATTCTGTCTGACGAATACGTTTGCGATGCTGAAAATTGGTATCGCCCCGCATTCACGGGTGCTTTTGTTGGTATGTGTTGTCAAGACTTGTCTGGCATGATGAAAGCGGCCGATTTTCAGCACTTTGAATACTGTGATCTGTTGACGTATTCAAGACTTGGCGACAAACAAGGAGCGCTCAAGTGAGACTGTTAGTGTTTTTTTTTGCTGGACTCGAGTGTCTGGTTTTCGCTGGTCAACCGGCTTTGGCGCAAGGCGACCCACAGCCAGGCGATATTAGAACGTCAAAACGAAAATTGGCGAAATTCGAACCTCCAGACCAATGCCTGGTGTTTGTTGGCCAATCACTATCCGCCATCGGTGGTCTAGAGGAATTTAGTGACGGCTATTTGGATCATTTTCCCAAGCCGGCCGGATTCACGATGTATACGAATCTGAGGCCCGGCGATAAATCATTTGGCCACACGTATGATGGGAATGATGGATTGACCGAGACCGACGACTGGGGAGATGGGCCAAGTAACATGTCGCTGCAAATCGGAGATTCGGACTTTGACGGCATGGCATTGGCGATCGGATTAGAGCTTGTCAATCACGAGGTCGCCTGTGCCAAAGGAGACCGCGATGATCAAATCCGATTTTTGGGCCAGTGGATTAAGTCGCTTGGAAAGCGACCGGTGTACCTGAGAATTGGCTACGAATTCGATGGCCACCCTTGGAACCATTACGATCGCGAAGGCTATCTCGCGTCATTCAAACGAATTCGGGCACTGTTCAAATCCATGGACGTTCAAAACGTGGCTTTCGTATGGCAATCATGTGGATTTATGAGCAGCGTGGAACAGCTCGAGCAATGGTACCCCGGCGATGATCAAGTGGATTGGTGCGGCTATTCTTTTTTTGGCAGTTGGCGTCAGGCGAAAATGATCGAGTTTGCAAGAAAAAAAGGTAAGCCAGTTTTTATCGCAGAGGCGGCGCCAGTCGTAAATATACCGGGCAAGACCGATGGCAGTACTTTCCAAATGTCGCTGGGCGATCCAAAGCAAGCGGAGCGGGCTTGGCAGGAGTGGTTTGTTCCATTCTTCAAGACGATTGATGACCACAGCGACGTGGTAAAAGCGGTTAGTTACATCAATCATGATTGGCATCGCTATCCGATGTGGAAAGAGAATCCCACGTTTCGGGGCATTGATTCCAGGCTCCAACTCAGTCCCCAGGTTTCGGGGCATTGGAAGCGGCGGCTAGCGACCGATCGTTTTCTGAATTATTCCAGTCAAAACTACCAGACGCTGTGGCAATCGCGTTAGCCCCTTTAGAAACGAGTATTTCATTATTTGTCTCTTTTTTAATTATATTATTAGTATTTGCGTTTTCCGAGAAACATGTTTCTCATAGAATTATCGCGGCATTCTTATCCGTTATTGCCAGATAATGTTTTGAACAAAACCAAAGAAAAGGAAGCAGAGCTATGAAAAGACCATCGTCAAATCGAGCTGCCTTTACTCTTGTCGAGCTGCTGGTTGTGATCGCTATTATTGGCATTTTGATCGGCATGTTGTTGCCGGCAGTGCAACAGGTGCGCGAAGCGGCGCGTCGCACGAGTTGTTTGAATCAGATTCGACAGATTGGGGTGGCGTGCCATAACTTTGAATCGACGTTTGGGCACCTGCCAACGGCTGGAGGGCAATTCAATACATTTATCGACACCGGCGAAGAATTTGGGCCGTTGTATGGTTTTGAAAATTTGGGCTGGTCGTTTCAGATTCTGCCGTTTATCGAACAAGAAGCGGTCGCCAACCAGCGGGCGAATTTCGGATACTTTGGCGGCGACACGCCTTTTGTCGAGAATTTGTTAGAAACATTCGTGTGTCCTTCTCGCACGCCGCGGTTCATCAATTTTGGGTCGTATTTGATGCGGCTCAACGATTATGCCGGGTTCGTGGGCAGTTGGAACGAGCTGGACTGGGACGGGAACAATGATGGATTTGGTTTCGAGTGGCGACATTTCCTACCGCCTGATCCGACCGAGAAAGAAGCTTGTTGGAGCGGGATAATTGCCAAGGGCGGTCATGTGGAAAACGAATCCGGCATCAAATTTCCCAAAATCGGCTTCAACGATATTTTGGATGGCGCCTCCAACACAATCATGATTATGGAGAAAGCGGCCAACGCCCAAAATTACGCCATGACGGACGGTATCGTCGCGATTTTTTGGGAAGAGTGGGGGCAGTTTTCAGGTGCCGATTGGGCATCGATGCGGATGGTGGCTCCGGCGACGGCCGAAGATGGAAGCATGGGCGAGCGCCAGGAAATGGGTTTGCTCAACGATAATGACGAGCGACCACTTTGGCAGCAAATGGCGTTTGGATTGACGCAAGAATTTGGGTTTGGGTCGGCGCATCCTGGCGTGGTAACCGCCGTGATGGGAGATGCATCCACCCAATCCATTCCCAAGAGTTCCGATCTTAGGTTGTTGCAACGGCTTGGAGAACGAAGTGATGGTGAGTTGGCAAGTGTTACGGACCTGTAGAGAGTGACAACGATGAACCTATGGTTCAAAAATTTGTTGGTCGTTTTGTTGCTGGTCAGCCTATTGGGTTGTAGCCAACGAGGAACCAAAGAATCCGAATTGGCGTCTGTGAATCAGTCCAACATGGATCGGCTGGTGAATCTTTATTTGCGTTTTCAAATGCAACACCAGTGGGACGGTCCGGCGGACGAAGCGGCGTTTCGAGAATACATTTCGAAACAATCGAGTAAGGTACTGGAGCCGATGGGCGTCGACGTCAATGCCCTCGACGAGTTGTTTGTCAGTCAGCGCGACGGCCAACCCTTTCAATTGCGATATGGTGTCCGAGGCAATTCGCGTGGCACTCACGAGGCGATCGTGTTTGAATCGGCCGGTGTAGGCGGCGTGAGAGTGATTGGATTTACGTCTTCGACGGAGAAACAGGTTACTGACGAAAGCGAGTATCAACAATTGCTGTCTGGCGAGTTAAAATTGGATCCGCCACAGTCGCGCCAATTTTAGATCGATAATATGGTTCATAAACGACTTTTTTCTTCCGTTTTCATCGGGGCCTTGCTGGGCTCTCATTTGTTGATCGCTCAAACACTGCTGGTCGATGAGTTCGACGGCACGGGTCTGGTGAATCAATCAGTTTGGCGATTGCCCTTTCTGGACGACGGTGCTTTTTTTGGGCGAACGGAAGTCAAAACGGACCGTGCGATTCATTATCCCACGATGCAAAATGGCACGATTGAGTTGCAGCTGGATACATTTCGTGACAATGGGTTTGGGCAATCGACCGGGCTCTTCCATGGAGCCTCTTTGCAAACCAAGCGGAATTTCGTCGTCGCTGGAGGTTTGCGATACGAAGTGCGCTCGCGGCTACTTGAACCCATCGGAGGACTTGACGGCGGCGCTTTTCTGTTTGACGTACAGCGTATCAACCCGCAGGGGCTACTTGTTCGAGACGAAATCGATTTTGAGCTGTTGTCCAATTCGACGAACGTCGTGCTGACAAATTTTTGGGATGAAGGAACGTTTACAGGTCCGGATGGAGGAGGGACGCCGCTGTTTGTCACTCCCGGACCGGGTTTCGATATTACTGAATTTCAGGTCTATCGATTGGATTGGTTTCCCGATCGGATGGAATGGTATGTGAACGAGACGTTGGTTCGTGTCCGCGAGACCAATATCCCGGATGATCCAATGAACTTTCGAATGAATCTTTGGGCGCCCGACAGTAACTTTCCTGCCGGATTTAATGAGGCGCTGCAGCCCGCGAACTCTGCGGCGGAAAATGAAACCTATGTGCACGAGGTCGATCGTGTTGAGATTTGCCAGTTGAATACAATTCGAAGTCAGAACTTGCTTTCCGATTCAAGTTTCGAAAATGTCGGATTTCCATTTTCTAATTTGAGCAGCGGTGCCAATCCGGACCAGAGCGCGGTCGGGCAGTGGATTGCTTTTAATAATGTGAGCTTTTCGACTTCGCAAGCGAACTCGGGCAGTCGTAGTTTGGCTATGTTCGGTCCGTTTGTTGGCAGCCCAGACGCGTCTGGGGTTTTTCAGAATGTCGTCGCGAACCCGGGAGATGTTTTCGAAGCCAGCGTCTTTTGTCGCACCAATGGTGGCAATTCGATTTTGGGCGAAGCCAATTTTACGACGATAAAAATTGAATTCTTGGACACCCAAGGAAACATTATTCCAGGCTTGCAGCCATTCTTGGGTGCCAATGGAAAAGAGAGTGTTGTGCTGGAGGGGCGAGACCCAAGTGTGCCTCAGAACGTTTGGGTACAGCGCCATGTCAATGCGATTGCGCCCCAGGGCGCGAACAAAGCCCGAGTGACGCTGTTGTTTGTTCAGCTTGAAAATGGCTCTGGTGCCGCGTTTTTTGATGACCTTGAGTTGGTCAAATTGATGGCCGCAGATTTCGTCCCGGGGGACATCAACCAGGACGGCAACGTCAGTTTGTTAGATGTTGTGCCTTTTATAGAGTTGTTGTCCAACAACGATTTTCAAATTGAGGCCGATTTGAACGGCGACGGTTTGGTTAATCTGTTAGACGTAAATCCGTTTGTTGATTTGTTGGCGGGCAACTAGTTGGGTTTCGACCAACTGGCGGATAGCAAGATTCCGCGTATTGGAGGTTGGAATTTCTACCCGCCGCATGCGCCATTCGACCCTCGCATCCAATCGTTCCGCAAGTTGGCTATGGCGTTGTATCGATCTCGTAACCATCTCGATACGGTCGCGAAAGCATTCGATTGGCCATATCATCGGCGATGATTTTTTCGTTTCGTGGATCCCAATTGATTTTCCGCCCTAAACGCGCGGCGATGCCCGCCAAATGGCAAATGTTGAGCATCTCCATGTGAGAATGGACGTCGGAAATAGGCTCGACCTGTTGCTTGTGGCAATGCAGGAAGTTGAGCCAATGGGCTTGCCGTTCTCGCTTTTCCATTGGCAATCCCTTGTATGCATTTTGCAATGCGTTGTCTGGCAACGGATTCTCCTTGAGGTCTTCGACCGGTTTGCCGACTAGTTTTCCTCGGTTGACGAAGATCCGACCGTTTTCGCCTTCGATCAAACACCCATTGTCCGTGTCGTTTCGAATCACGACTTCGACACCGTCTGCCATTTGAGCGGTAAAGTTAAATTTGGTTGCGGTATTATAACGATCCTTTTGCACCGGTATACCATCTTTGAAATCAACGGGATGTTCGGCAGTACCGTCAATAGAGAGCATGTCCGTTGATTGACCGTTGACACGTAGAGCCCAGATAGCGATATCAACATGATGGGCACCCCAATCCGTCAACTTGCCTCCCGAGTACTCGTACCACCAGCGGAACTCGTAATGGTTGTTGTTTCGACGTGCTGACCGTTCTTTGCCTTGTTTGTCTGTCCAGACTTTATCAAAGTGTCGGAATTCAGTTTTTGGAGCGGGGCCCAGCCAGCGGTCCCAATCCAAACCCTCAGGAATCAGCGCTGCTGGAATCGACTCACTTTCTGGTGCTCCGCCGATCGCACATTGCAATTTTTTGATTTTTCCCAGTCGCCCTTCGGCCACAATCGCCATGGCTTTGGTGAACAAATTAAATTGGCTTCGCTGTTGTGTTCCGACTTGAACGATGCGGCCCGTTTCCTGTTGGGTCTTACGAATCAGTTTACCTTCATCGATCGTCAGTGTCAGAGGTTTTTCGCAGTAAACATCCTTACCGGCCAACATGGCTTCGACCACGGGCTTGGTATGCCAATGGTCCGGTGTTGCCACGTGAACGACATTGATGTCGTCGCGATCCAAAATTTTACGATAGTCTGGATCGACATCCGCTTTGCCATCACTTAAATCC
Organism: Mariniblastus sp.; assembly: GCA_965263475.1. Lineage (GTDB taxonomy): Bacteria > Planctomycetota > Planctomycetia > Pirellulales > Pirellulaceae > Mariniblastus. The sequence goes on along the minus strand of OZ253677.1, from coordinate 1,695,518 downwards.
TTGTTGGCGCGTTCCGCTCGACCTTGGTCGGCGTCCGCGATCGCTACCACGTCAACCCATTCGCGGGCAGATTTCATGTTTCCGACACCCATGCCACCGGCACCAATCAATCCGATCGGCACTTTGTCATTCAAGCAGCGGTACTCCGATGTCATCGGTCTTGGTGCTGAAAAAAAAACCGGTGTCATTGCCATCAAAGACCCGGCGGAAGTCGTTTTTAGAAATTGGCGTCGATTGGTGTTCTCGTTTTTGTTGTGGTGCACTAATGGTCTCCTTTGAATTGATAAACTGATCGTACCGACAATTCCCACGTCATACAAACTCACGCCACGTTGTGATAACCATCAAATCACCCGATCGTTGCCACCGTCGATCGGAATTTGAGCGCCCGTTGTTTTGGCGAACGTGTTTCCGGCCATTAAAGTGATCAAGTTAGCAACTTCCACCGATTTCACAGGGGTTTTTAGCACATTTCGCGCCATGTATTCTTCGACTGTCAGATCGTATTTTTGCGCTCGCTGTTCAAGCACGCCGCCGGCCCAAAGTTCGGTATCGAATACACAGTCAGGGTGGACGATGTTGACTCGAATTCCATCGGCTCCCCATTCCAGGGCAGCGACTCGGGTCAATTGGTTCAACCCCGCTTTGGCGACCGAGTAGGCCGCAGCGCCGGGCCCGGGTGCAGCCACGTTTTTACTGCCGACGACGATAAAGGTCGGATCGATACCTAATTTTAAGAACGGGTAACTAAAATGCATCAGGTTTTTGTGTTGGCTCAAATTCAATGCTAGGCTTCGCTCCCAATCTTCGTCAGAAAGTTTGTCGATGTAACTGCCTTGCGAAAAGATACCGGCATTGCTGATAACGATATCCAGTCCGCCGAATCGTCGAATGCATTGCCGCACTGAATTTTCGAGTGCGGCTGGGTCGACAACGTCGCACACGTGACCGACCAAATCGTTGGCGCCAAACAACGTCGTGACTTCGGGGTTGATATCGCTGGCGACGACTGCGGCGCCGGCGGCGTGCAGCGCATTTGCCGACGCCATCCCGATACCGCTGGCGGCACCGGTAACCAAGGCCACTTTTCCCTGCAGCGGCAAAATGGCTTTTTTCTTTTTGAGCTTGGCTTGTTCGAGTTCCCAGTATTCAACGTCGAAAATTTCCTTTGGGGAAAGTGCCTTCCATCCACCGAGACCTTCCGCTTGCTGAACCACTTTGGCCGTGTGTTCGGCGATATCGGCAATGATAGACGCTTCTTTGTAGCTGGTGCCAACCGAGATGATTCCCTGATCCGGCCAAACGACCCATCGTGGTGTCGGTTCCAAACAAGTCAGCCCTGCGGACTGGTTTGCTTCAAAATACTCTTGGTAAGCTGCTGCGAAATGAGCGACATCGGAGGGCGCATCTCCACGCCAAACCATCGGGATACGCTTGGTCCGGATGGAATGATCGGGTGTTACCGGTCCGCGAGTTCCAATTTCGTCTACATCTTGCAGGCCTGAGTATCCGACGACGGCTGGTTGCCGGTCCCATTTCATCACAACCGGCGCGTCTCGAGTTTGTGCGATTGTTTTTCTCAATTCTGCTAGAGCCTGTAAATCCGCCTCTTTGGAAGTTGCGGGCATCGCGAATTGGTTGGCGCCGTGGTTTTCCAAATACTCTTCGGCTTGGGTGACCAACTCGATCGTGGTTTCATAGGATCGACGAGCATCGTCATGAAACGTAAACAAGCCGTGGCTCATCAATACCATGCCGTCGATGTCGGTCCAGTCAATCCCGCGAGTCATTTCGTAAATCTTTCGAGCCAATACGAATCCGGGCATGACATACGGAACGATCAGCACGCGATCTCCAAAAATCTCTTTGATTCGTTCCTCTCCATTTTCTGTATTGGTGACCGCAACGATTGAGTCGGCGTGCGTATGATCGACATAGCGAAAGGGAATAATCGCGTGTAGGATCGCTTCGACCGAAGCATTGGGTGCGTTGGGATCGGTCATGACGCAACGTTGTTGGTTGACCATGTCCGTATCGGACAACGCTTCGAGCTCCGCGAGCTTTAACAACGCGTCCAGGCGCAGTGGCGTAAAACCGGCGACTTCAATCGTCGCCAAATCCCAGCCGCTGCCTTTGACGAACAGTTGTTCGACTTCATGGCCGAAGAAATCTGGTTCGGTAAGCTTGACGGAGGTATTACCGCCGCCATGCAGGACGAGATCGGGATTGCGTCCCAATAGTCGCGACGTATACACGCGCATCCGTTTTGGGTCATGGGCGAAATCGGATGCTTCTTGTTCGTTCCACAGGCTTTGCATGTCTTGCTCGTCTGAAATCCATTTTTCGAAAGTAAACGATAGGATAAAAGAAATCCAACGCTTTGAACATGACGCCAGATATTGCTGCTGGTCTGGCCACAGGACGTCAGTTCTGTTTTGAGTTCAGCAAGAAAATTACGATGAAGACGGCCAGTCCCGATAAGTTGACAAACAACCCAATGCTGTGGCCTCCAATGTTTGGCGCCAGCAATAGGATCGCGGAAACCATCAGCGCCGCGCGAAACAAAATTCCCAAATTCGATCTGAGGTAACCAGTAACGCCAGCGGCAAGCGCGATCACGCCCAAGAACGATGAAACGCATGCCAACGTGACATCGATCCAGCTGACGGGTTGTCCATTTTCACCCATCAACAAAAGGGCAGGGCGGTAGATAAACATAAACGGCAATGTAAAGCCAACCAGCGAAAAACGAAACGAGGCAAACGCCGTTCTCATGATGGGTGCTTCCGCGATGGAGGCGCTGGCGTATGCGGCCAACGCAACGGGTGGCGTGACCATCGACATCATCCCGTAATAAAAAATGAACAAATGCGCCGCCAGTGGATCGACACCAAGTTCATTCAATAAATCGCCCATCAAGGTGGCGACAAGCAAATAGCAAACGACACTTGGAACCCCCATCCCAAGCAATAACGAAACCGACATGATCCCGATCAGCGCAAGTGGCAGATTGGATTCAACGATTGAGCCAATGATCGCGCTAAAGTCTTTCGCGATGGGTGTGGAGTCGACAATCCCAATGATAATGCCAACACAGGCACTTGCCGTGATTAATGCAACGCCGTTTTGAGACGATTTGCGAAACGCGGTCAAAAAGTTTCCCCGCCATGAACGGTGGATAATCCCAAACACCATCAGGCCAAGCGTGCCGAAAAACGAAGAGTTCAATACAGATTCAAAAACTCGGCGAACCGTGACTTCTTGAGTCGATGGGTTTTCCCATGACGTGGCCAAAAATGATTTCAAGATGTTGTTCTCAAAAAACGGCAAGCTTGCCAATTGGCCAGAGAACTGATGTAGAACGACGGCAACTAAAAAGATACTAGCCGCCATCCAGCGTGCCATCGAATCGACTTTCAATTCACGCCTGAAAATGGAGAGAACCAAGATTACAACCAATGCGCCGGTAACCGCCTTGAAGGGTGAAAAACTCATCAACAGCAACGCAATCAGAAACCCGAGTGCGCCAAAAAAAACGGACGATTCAAAGCTGGTCAACAATCCAAGCAGGTTTTGTTTGGAATTCGGGATGTTGTGTTGCTCAGAATCGGACGCATTCTTCGCCTCTTTTTGGGCGAAAAAGTGTACGATCATAAACAGCGAGAAGTAATACAAGATCGCGGGAATCAATGCCGATTTTGCGATCTCCAAAAAGGTGACTTCTTTTTCTGGTCGCACGACAAATTCAAGCATCATGTACGCACCAGCGCCCATGACTGGCGGCACCAAAGCGCCTCCGGTTGCCGCAGCTGCCGTAATGCCGGCAGCGATATGTGGTTGAAAGCCAGCGCTACGCATCATCGGAATCGTAAAACTACCCGTCGTTACCGCGTTGGCGACGGCGCTGCCGGACAACGAGCCCATCAATCCACTTCCCAAGACGGATACTTTTGCAGGACCCCCGGCGCTGCCCCCAAACAGTTTTTGCGAAAAGTCGATAATGAACTGAGTTGCCCCTGACATTTCTAAAAACGCGCCGAAGACGACAAACAGAAATACGAATCGAAACATGACGTTGGCTGCAGGGCCTAGCACGCCAGAATCATGAAGCACCGTTTTGGATACGATCGTTTTGACACTCATGCCTGGATGCGGCAGCAACCAATCTGGAAGTTCCGCCGCGAAATAGGCATGCAGGACAAATACAACCGCCAACGCGGGAACGATCCAGCCGATGGTTCTCCGCGTCGCTTCGATGACCAATACGAATCCGATCAATGCGATCACAAAGTCGGTGGTCGTTTCATCGCTACTTCGGTCACCCAAGGAGGTCGGGCGGTTAAAGGGTTCGACGGTTTCATCGGGCCAAAATGATTCGAAAATGGGTTCGGTTTGAACAAAAATGTAGCCAAATACGACGATACTCAAAATCGCCATCAGGCGCATCGTGCCAACATCGCACCATGTTAGCCATGACCACTTTTCATCGGTTTCACCGCTCAGTGCGGATTTGGTTACCTTGAATGCCGGTTGAGTCAGGAACGTCAACACCATGCCCAGCAAAACGAACAGCGACAGCGACGACTGTTGTTGGATGACGGGATAGTTGACAAAGACGACTGTAAACAGGCAAAGAATGACGCTGAGCGATGTGATCAAGAAACTGCTTTTTGCCACTGAAATTGCTCCCGCCTTACTCCTTTCGAGTGCTTATTCGCCGTTGGATTCGGATTCTTCGTCGCCGGATGTTTCCGGCCAAATCCCGATTTCTTTGTAAAAACGTACGGCGCCGGGGTGGAACTCTGTGCCGGTGTAACGTGTTGCGTTTTTCTCGTTGATGGCATTGCCGGCTTTGTGAATTTTGGCGATCTCTTTGCGATGTTCCCAGATTCGTTTTGTCATCTGATAAACCAGTTCCTCATCGACATTGGCATGCGAAATCAATTGCATTGAGCCGACATTGAGCGCAACGAAGTCCGCTTCCATGTTGCGATAGGTTGGTTCGCCGTCTCTATTTTTGGCCGGCACCATCGCCGGTTTGAAGAAGTCGTATTTTTCGATCAAGCGGTTTCTTGCGTCCTCGTCATACTCAACAAAGTGAACCGCGTACGAGGAGCAGGCTTGAGTAACCGCGGCGGTCGGGACGGCGCCACCGACAAATGCGGCATCGATGGTCCCATCGCCAAGTTGCTGAACCGCATCACCATAGCGAGCATTGACCGGAGTAAAAGCTTGTTCTTGGTCAGTGTATGTTACGCCATGTTCGGTCAAGAGTGGACCCAGAAACATTTCAAACCCGGCACCGGCAGGTCCAACCGCGACGCGTTTCCCTTTTAAATCGCCAATCGTTTGGATGCCTGACTCTTGCTTGGTAATGAATAAGCCGACGTTGGGCGCGATCGTGACCACGGTGCGAATGTCATATTGCTTGTCCCAGCCACCGGTGCCGCGCGCGGCGTTGTAACTGATTGCTGAGTTCGACATGCCCAATTGGAACTCGCCTTTATCAAGCTGTCGGATGTTCTCACGAGACCCTTTGGTACCTGGCGCTTGGACTTTCCAATTCTGATCGCCTTTGTGTTCGTTTAAAATCGTGGCGATGGCGCTGCCGACTGGATTGAATGCGCCAGCGGGAGGTGCGGTACCCAATGTCACGAATTGCCGCTTGCCACTACCACCCGAGGTTCCACTATCGCCTGATTTGTTAGCCGAATCACAACCTATACAAATGACCAATAAAAAGAGCAACACGGCCCGGGTTAGGATTTTGAAGTTTGAAATCGTGCTGGAATCGCGCATCGAAAAAACATCCAATGAGTAGTTTGATGAAGGCCAAAATCATAACACGCCCCGTCGCTTTCGGCTAGGTTCAGGCCCAATACGAATAAATACGTAAGACGGCCAGCAATGGTTTGTAGTGTTCGCAAAGAACGAGTTTTGATCCAGGGGTTTTCAACCCGAAGCGCGAATGACGCCGATCACAGAGTGGGCGGAAACACTTGATTGCCCGTCAAGCTAAAATTGAAAATGCGGGATCCATACGCGTGCTCTGTTGGCCACCTACAATTTATTAACTCTATACAATTTGTTAAGCTTGTTGAACATTCAATCTATGACCGTTTGATCAAATTTTGGTGCCTATGAAAACGGCTGTCACTTGCTGCTTTGTTATTCTCCTATTGATCCTGCATCAAGATTATTGGCAGTGGGAACGTAACGACATCGTCTTTGGATTTTTGCCCTATACAATGGCCTATAACATAGGAATTTCTGTGGCGACGGCTTTGTTATGGGTTTTGGTTTGCGCTTTTCTTTGGCCAGAATCGGATTCACAGTTCGACCATGGAGAGAGGAGCGACGCATGACTCAACTTGTCGTCATCGCGTGTTACTTAGTGGTGTTGCTGGTGCTTGGGTTGACCGCCAATCGGTTTTTCAAAGGGACCAGCTCCGACTATATGTTGGCCAGCCATTCGATCGGCCCATTCTTACTTTTGATGTCGTTGTTTGGGACAACGATGACAGCCTTCGCGTTGGTGGGTTCGACGGGAAAGGCTTATTCGATTGGTGTTGGGGTCTATGGTTTGTTGGCGTCGGCCGGCGGCATTGTCCATTCATTGTGTTTTTTGATCATCGGCGTCCCGCTTTGGCGGATTGGACGGCAACATGGTTTTCGAACGCAGATTCAGTTTTTCCGCGAACGATTGGATAGCGTCTGGATTGGGTTTTTGTTGTTTCCAATTTTGGTGGCTCTGGTCATAACCTATTTGCTTGTTGGAGTGGTCGCGGCCGGTGCCGTTGTCAGTGAAGTTACAGCAGGAGCTTTTGAATCTCAGGGTTGGTTCTCAGGTTCCGGGCATGGCGTACCCACCTCGCTCGCTTCAGGCATCATTTGCGTGGTTGTTTTGATATACGTGTTCTTTGGTGGAATGCGTGGCACTGCCTGGGCTAACGCATTGCAGACTTGCGTGTTCATGGTGCTTGGCCTTGTCACGTTTGTCACGATTGCCAACGCATTGGGAGGGACAAATAACTTTCTCGAGAATTTAGAAAACGCTACGGCTGCGGTGCCGGAAAGTAATCTGACTCGCGCGAAACTAACGCCGGCAAAATATTTCTCGTTTTTGTTTATCCCACTTTCGGTTGGGATGTTTCCGCATGTCTTTCAACACTGGTTGACAGCGCGCAATGCATCAGCGTTCAAATTACCCATCATCATGCATCCAGTTTTCATCATGGTGGTCTGGGCACCCTGCGTGTTGATCGGTGTTTGGGCATCAGGCAGCGGGATCGAATTTGAGGAACCCAATAAAGTCTTGGCGACATTGGTAAAAACACACGCTGGGCCGCTGCTTGGTGGGTTACTGACGGCCGGAATTTTGGCAGCAATCATGTCCTCTTTGGACAGTCAGTTCTTGTGTTTGGGAACGATGTTTACCGAAGATATTGTCCGCAACGCATTTCCAAATATGAGTGACAAAGGATTGGTTGGTTGTGCTCGCTGTTTTGTGCTGGCCATCGTGACCGTGACGTTCGTGTTGAGCCAATACCCGCGAGCTGTGTTCGATTTGGGGTTGTGGTCGTTTAGCGGTTTTACAGGATTGTTTCCGTTGGTTTTTGCTTCAATCTATTGGAAGCGTTTAACTGCGACCGGGGCGATTGCGAGCGTGGTGGTTGCCGGTGCGACGTGGTTAATTTTGTTTTATCGCAGCAACTTTGGCGGAAATCCGCGTTACGTATTTCCTGAACAACCGTTCGAACTAGGACCGATCATGATTCCGCAAATGCTCTCGGTCACCACGATTTTTGCAGCAGCGACGATTACTTTGGTTGCGGTTTCATTGTGTTCGCCAAGGCTCAATCCGGAAACGGTAAAGAAATTCTTTCCTTAATTAACCCCAATTTTTTTGGCATTGCGTGGAGTCAAAAAGCGACAGGGTTGTATTTGGTATTTAGCCGATCGGTAACGCCATTAACGATTAAGTTTGAGAATGTGCCAACGATTTGATTGGCGGTCATAATCTCAAACAGGTCGCTGTCTTGCGGCTGAAATTTATCGATCATTGTGACATTTAATTCATCGTTCAAATTCGCATTTCCTGCGATGGTGATTAAATCGAATTCACCTTCCGCAGTACCCGCGAGTTCCAAGCAAAGAGTGCCTGAACCCAGTTGTTGATAGTCGCCGTCGATTTGAAGATTAGTGGTTGGGCTTGTTGGAATAATCGGAGCTTCTGTAAAACGTAAATTTGCGTCCGGTGCGGTAATGTGCGTGTTGCCCGTAGACTGGTTCGCGTCGAATCGGTAGAGCCGAATTTCCAAGGCATCTAGCGTGCTTAAACCTGCGGTTCCGTCGACTTGGAAACGAATTTGATTTGTGTTGGTTGCCGTCACGCTTCCCAATGCATTCGCGGAGTTGAAGCCGTCAATATTGGTGGCAATTCCATAGTCTTGGGGAGCGTGGCGCCATTTCTCCAGAACTCAAAGCCAGCGTCAAGCAATTCCACTTCTAGACCCGGTTTTGGCACGATGGTCGAGTTTACGAATCGTTGGCCAGCAATCGCATTGTCCAATGAATTCCCGGTACCCCAATTGTTCAACTTGAATTCTTGGGCAAAGTCATTGGTACCGCGATCGGTCAAGACTGAGTTCGTCGAGGGGCCATAATCAAACACGACAGTCGCTTGTTCGGTTTGTGCGACCAGCGGCGTGTAGAATATGTCTTTGTCGGGTCGATTATCGATGTTCGAGAAATCGGCGGCAACAAAAAAATCGCCTATCGGCGGAGGTGGGATGGTGTCGGCGTCTGTGCCGGGCGAGACCTTGCCCGCGTTGAAGGGGTTAGCCGGATTTGACAAAAAAAGAGTAATTGGGATCTAGGTCATGGGCGCCCGAGATGTTGCAGTAACGAGTTTGGGCAAGCCGGTGGCTCAACCAGCATTGCTGTTGAGTTCGAAAGTGGCAATGTTGTTGTCTTGTTGCTTAACTTCAAACTGGAGTTCGGACTGCTCGTTGTAGATGGCCGACAATCGGTTGACTTCCTGGTGGGCAGACTGACGAGCATACTCAATGTCTTCGAGGGTCAATTCGTGCAAGGACCCCTTGGCCTCAGCCATCAATTGGTCGACTTTCTGTTGTCCGATGAGTTCCGGGTTTTCGGCAGTCGCAATCCGAATCCCCACACGGTGCAAGCCGACAACGGCTCCATCAAATCCTTGCCGCGACTTTAATTCAAAGTTTCCTTTTTCATCGGTGATGGCCGTTGAGAAGGGACCTGGGTTTGGTTTTTTTTGGTCGCCCATCGGTGAAAACACCACTTCAGCGCCCACCAACGGCGCGTCGTCAAGCAACACCTGTCCGGAAACGGGAGCAAATACAAGATCGTTGTTGCTGCAACCCAGCGTGGCTGAAATCCACATGACAAAGGTGCAAGCCCAAGTTGTTTTTGGCAATCTCATTTTACGGCTATTGAAATACAAATTGTTCCGAGCCTGCAATCGTGCAAATATTGCTGAATAACTCTAGATCGACGTTATTGGAAATGAAACGCACCGAACCATCGCCATTTCCGACATTGGCGCCACCAGGGTGAAAGCTGGCGGCAACGTTCCAGCCGACATTACTTCCGTTGGGTGCGTTAGCAACATCGGTTGGGTTGCCTGGGCCTCTGCCCACGACCGCCTGAAAATTGTTCGCCTGTGGGCCGACCCACAATGCCCCTTTGTGACCATTGTTGTTTGTCGTGATGCCTTCCCGCTCACCAAACATAATTGTGTTGGATACGCCATCAATCACGTCTCGATGTTTAGGCGTAAAATCACGCCAACCGAATCCCCATTTATCTTTCATCAGAAAATTGTTCCGTTGCCAAAACGCCAACGATCCCAAACACATTACATAGTTCGATTTTGCATTTAACTTACCGTTGTTTCCCGAATACCGATCGTTGCCGAGGGGAGCCGGATCGCTTGTACAGACGTAGGAATCAACCCGCTTGGTTGAAACTTCGTCGACTTGACTCCAGAGTGTGGTTAAGTCAAAGGCCTCAAATCGATTCTCTTCTTCCATGAAGGGCAAGATGAATGTTCCCCATCCATAAAAATTACCGTTGTGGTTCGGGCGAGGTAAATAGGGGAACAAGTACTGGTCGGGATCATCCGTGTTGGTGTTGTTGTCACTGCCGCCGCCATTAAATCCCGGTGGAAAGAAACCAAATGAAGACTCAAAATTGTGCGTTGCCAAGCCGCATTGCCGCAAGTTGTTTAAGCACGCTGCCCGTCGAGCCGCTTCGCGAACCTGCTGAACGGCGGGCAATAACATCGCGATCAAAATTCCAACGATGGCAATCACGACCAACAATTCGACCAGCGTGAAACCGCGTCTTGTACCGTTGAGTTTCTTTTTGTTGGATATTCGCATTTTTATGGATCCCAAAACGGCGGGAAAAGGGAGTCACCGAACCAGCGGATTTCTCACTAAACCAATAGCTTCGATTTTCGCTTGGTTAGCCTAGAATTAATCAATTAAACGGCAACGGAGCGCGCCTTCAATCGCCATCTTCAGCGGTCGACACCGGCACGATTTCGTCTTGATTCGGCGGAATCGAAGTTTCCATCACTCGCACAATTTGGGCTGGTGTTAACGCGGCGTCAAACACATACAACTCGTCGAGCCAGCCTTTGAAGCCCGTTTTAAAATATTGGTAGTAGCTTTCATTTAAATAGCTTCCAATTCCAAGCGTGCGGCCTTTGGTATCGGTATCGATTAGAATCTGTTCATAACCGGATACACCTTCCAGTTTACCGTCGACATAATGTTTGATGTGGGTCGCGACGTTGACATTGCGCCCCCCTAGAAAAACGGAACAGACATGATGCCAGCGACCGTCGCGCAAGTCTGTCGTTCCGATAACATACCCACCGCCAAATTCAGTACGGACAGCGCCAAGTTGGCCACACCACTTTTCGGCGTTTGGATTCCAGCCAATTTGCCATTTGTTTCCTCGCTTTGAACCCGGTATACCCCAGTTAACAAACGAGTATGCGTGACTTCGTTTGACGTCCTTTGGGATTCGCGTCCAAAACATGATGGTCCGCGGTGAATCGCCAACAACTCCCTGGATATCCGTTCTGATCTTTGCGTTTTTGCCGGCGAAAAAAAGCGCGTTGCCACGTTTTCCTTGGACACTCAAACACGCGCTCGGATTGTCGTTCAGTTCTATTGAACCCACTTCAATAGGCCCAGCACTACCATGGTCTAACACCACCCCCGTTGAGATGATTTCCGGATCATCAAATGGGAAATAGCGATAGTCTAATGCAATTGGATTCGAATTTTGAGCAAACTCCACGGACTTCTTTTCCACAAATGGCATCTTATGCAGTTCGTTCGCTGGCGACATTCGAATCGCATTCGATTCTTTTACCAGCAGAGATTTTAACGTTTTGCCTTTTGCCGTTGCCTCGACCATTCCTGTCAGTACATGAATATCCGAGGCGCCGTCTTCTTTGACCGTCACTCCAAACCGGGTCGATAAATCGGTGACGATTCCGGATGGAGTCTCGACCTGAAAGCCGACCGCCTGGTCGGGGACGTCAGCGACCAATTCCCCAAACAATAAAACGATCCGGTTGGCATCCACAATCGTGAATCGACAGCCCTCGAAAACCGTGACGATGGAGCCGGAGTCAAACGTGATCTCGGCAAATCCAGAAGCAAGTTCGTAGTCTTTGGCATACAGCAGACTGCCAATTGGTAAGTTTTTGCCATTCCACGCGGCAGCTCGTGCATTGGTCAGTCGGGCCAACGAGGCTCGAATCGATTTTGCCGGCAACTTGCTCGGTTCGGGGTGTTGCACTAAGCCCTGCTTGGTAATCGGGCGTGTCAGCTGTTCCCAAATACTGGCCCCCGCAATGACGATCAAAACTAGTGCCACCATTGCCACGACTGGGCTGCTAAAACCGGCCTTGGACGGGGCGACCGATGGTGCCAGCTCAAGAGCTCGCACTTTGTTGCTGCTCGCCGCTGAAAGGTATTTTTCACGCAGACCCGATTCCACCGACTGGATGGACAAGTAATATCGACGTGCTTCGGGGTCGGATTTAAGAAGCTCATTTAGCTCGTTGAACTGGGCCGCCGAAATGGATTGCTCCAGTAGAGCCGCAATCAAATCGTCGAGTCTTTTTGTGACGTTACCAGCCATTGTTATCCGCGTGTACTTTTCGCTGTATGCAGTCTTTCAATTGTTTCCGAATTCGCATGAACGCCTGTTTTAATGCGCCAACGGTTCTGTTTTGTCGGTGGCCAATGGTATGCAACGACTCATTGTTTTTGTACTTCTGTTCAATAATGTTGCGGTCTTGAGCTGACAATCGTTCGATACATTGGTCTAAGTAGGCTTGCCGCTGAGTTTGAAGTTCTTGGTTGCTTTCGAAGTCTTCTGCCAGTAGATCAACCAAACCAGTGTCAAAGTGCAGCCATGACTTTCGCCGAGCCGTTTTGATATAGTTTAAAGTTTGAAAACGGGCGATGCTTCGAATCCACGCACGAAAATCGGTGCCGATCTCGAAATCCGAGCGCTTTTCCCATAAAACACGATTCGTCTCCTGTGTTATATCCTCGACGGCGGTTTGGTTAGGGCAAATCGAAAAAACAAATCGATACAATTCACCTTGATAGCTGCGCAGCAATTCTGCGATGAGAACGTCGATTTTTTCAGATTCACTAGGCACGAGTGTCCGTTCCGACCGATTTGGAAAGAATGAGTCAACGTTAGCCGAAACCGTTTCGATTTGCAAATCGTGATTATGCCGTTGGGTACAGGCGGGATTCGTTTTGTAAAGATTGCAGCATCGATTCGAGACGTTCGCGTATGTTGGTGATCAATGGATCTTCGTCGACACCTCGCTGACGCTGGGCTGCGACTTCGATGGCGTCGTCAATCACGATGATGGATTTTAAGTGGCCGTGAACGGTGCACCGGTCCGTGATGTCCTCCTCAAATTTTTCGACCGTTTCCAAGATACGATCGACCGTCGGATGATCGATAACATAATTTTCCGGATAGCAATCGATCTGTTGAGCCAGATAGGTGTTTTCTAATTGCTGCCAACGTCGTTGGCGTTCGTTCGGCGAAAGTTGGTTGCGAGTCATCTCCGGGAAAATCTTCATTCGTAAACTTTTAATACGAATCGCAATGCCGTCTGGTGCTTGGGAGCCGCCAAGCCATTCTTGCTCCAACGGTTGAAGCAGGCGGTCAATCATTGCGTCCTGTCGTTGACGATGCGAACCGGCTGGATTTTCAATGCCATGTTGCCGTTCCTTCAAAGCCAACAGTCCGTTGCCAACTTTGATTAAGCGGTCAATCAAAGGCATGCCCGGGGAAGGTTGCCAGTCAAGAAATTCCGTCTCCAAACGGGTGAGTACAGAGCCACACGTTTTTTCGATGTCGCCCTCGAACACGTATTTGATTCCGATCGGATGGACCACCACTTTTCCGCCGTTGGCTTTGGCACGTCGCTTGGCCGCGGTGCGGGCGATGAATGCTGGTCCCTCCATTAAAGACATCAATCGATCGTTGGTCCGACTGGTTGTGCCTTCGGGAAATATGACCAGCGGGCGTTCGGCGGTTTGCAGAATCTCGATCGCCTCGTCAACCGCTTGACGATCCAATCCTTCTCGATTCACACTGAACGCACCCATTAACCGAATCACCCAACGGGAAAACCATCCCTGGTTAAAAAGATGCCAACTGGCCATAGCATAAAAACTACACCGGACTTGTTGAGCCAAATGGCACATCAGCATTGGGTCGGCCGTACGCGGATGGTTTGGGGTGAGCAGGATACCGTGTCCGGCGGCAATCGACGCGTGAAGTTTTTCCAGTCCGCGACATTCGTACTTTACAACGCCTTGTAACTTGCGTAGCGGTCGTTTGTAGAGGCCTAGATTGCAATACCAACGCTGCGGCCACGCGGCTTTAATCCGAGGGACAAAATTGTACGGCTTTTCAATCAGCACATTTTGCATCGGCAACCCGAGCTAGACAGATGTCAGGCAACTTTGAATGCCCAAATAATGTACGGTGCTTCCGGCAATAACCAGAAGATGCCAAATCGGATGGAAATACCAAACGCGTTGATCCATCATCAGAAAACCAACGCCGGTCAAATAGCAAGCGCCCCCACCCGCGATAAAACCCATCGCTGCGACTGGCATCGAATACGTAAATGGCATACCCAAGGCCGGGAGCCAGCCTAAAACCAAATAGGTCCACATCGAAATGCCTTCAATGCGATGCGCGAATACCAGCTTGGAGAAAAAGCCCCACAACGCCAATAACCACAGAATCCCAACCCCAATCCAAGCCCAAATCTCTTGCAAATAAACCGCACAATAGGGGGTATACCCAGCAATAATAAAAACAAAGATCCAAGCTTGATCCAGCTTGCGAAAAATCGATCGCAATCTAGTCCGGTGGTAAAAATGGGACAACGCGGAGGAAGCGTACAGGGCCAGCATCGAAACAGCATAGATGCAGGTCGCCAATTGGACCAACCAGCTCTTGCCGCTCAGCGGACCGACCAACAAAGCGACACCAACGATCGCCAGGACAAAACCGAGCAGGTGAGTCGCGAAATTCCAACGCTCTTCGCGATCACTGCGGAAATAGATGTTTGATTCGATTTCAGATTCTGTGGACGCCGAATTCATGCCTGATAGTCAATATTGGTTGTTATTTTGCAAAAATGCGATCAATTTATGCCTTGCGGCTAATGTTTGAATTTGCATAATTACGAAGCTCTAAAGAACATTCTTGACAAATTTTTCAACATCTAACCGACTTCAGGCTCTAAGAATATGAAACCTCGGAGAGGAAATCAAAGGAATCGACGTAAGTCGAAAATCAAGACTAAAACCGTTCGCAAGGACCCATTGTACGTCGATGGCGAAAGACCACGACCCATGTACGTTGATTATAAAGATGTTGAGCTTTTAAAAAAGTTGGTTAACCGCCATGGCAAGATTGTCGGAAGACGCAAAACAGGTTGTACTGCGGTGAGCCAGCATGCCGTCACCCAAGCGGTCAAACGGGCTCGATTCATGGCGTTGATGCCCTATTGCGGTGATTGAACCGTCCGTTGGTGCTTAATTTTTAAAACTGAATGATTCATGATCCTGTCGATTGCCGACAGGATTTTTTTTGAGGTTGCCCCGATGTCACAAAAATTTCGATACCCGCGACGGGTTGAATTTCGTGATACGGATATGGCCGGAATCGTTCACTTTTCCGTTTTCTTTGCTTATATGGAAGAAGCAGAGCATGCCCTACTAAAAGCTGCCGGGATGAATGTGTTTGTCGAAAGCGACGGTGATCATATCAGCTGGCCACGTGTGGCAGCCAAATGCAATTATCGCAATGCAGTCCGTTTTGAAGACGAACTGGAAATCGAGGTTGTCATCTCACGGATCGGAGCCAAGAGCGTGACCTACCAGCATCGAATCCTTAAAAACGAACAACTGGTGGCCGACGGCGAAGTCACTGCGGTATGTTGCAAAATTTTCCCAGGGCAACCCCCAGAATCAACACCGATTCCAAACGCCTTGCTGGCCAAATTACAGCCATATCAAATTAGTGCCGACGAGTAACTGGCGTGTCCGTGTATTTGCAAGAATTGACGATCCGTCTGGCAACCGGAATTGGGCAACTGCCAGAGGAATTGCGGAAGAAGCACACAGACTATTTATTGGCGGCGCAACAAGAGAGCGGGGGTTTCAAAGGTCGCGATGGAGAAAGTGATTTGTACTATACTTCTTTTGCATTGCGCAGTTTGGCGATTCTTGGTGAGTTGTACGGAGATGTAGCCGAACGGGCGAGTCATTTTTTGGCCGGCGAAATGACAAAACATCAGACCATCGTTGATTTCTTTTCGCTTTTCTATGCGGCAAACTTGATCAAGATTTCGGCCGGTAACGACTTGTTTGTTCATTCACCCGACGGTTGGCGACAACAAATTGCGGATTTCTTAAACGGCTTGCGCCGCGAAGATGGCGGGTTTGCCAAATCGCCGGAAGGAAAATTTGGAAGTACGTATAATACATTCTTGGTCTTGCTCGTGTTGCAATTGCTCGAACAAGACATCGAACAACCGGAAGCGATCGTTCAGTACCTAAAATCGCAAAGTGTCGAAGATGGTGGTTGGCGGGAGATTAAAGTCAGTAAACGGGCTGGGACCAATCCGACGGCTGCGGCCGCGGCAACCCTTCGCATGATCAGTTCCATGGACGAAGAAACCGCGGACTTGACGATCGATTTTTTATTGGACATGCAAACTGAAGAGGGAGGATTGCGAGCCAACACACGAATTCCAATCGCGGATTCATTGAGCTCGTTCACCGGCGGTTTAACATTGATGGACCTCGGCGCTTTTCATGAATTGGATGTCGATTCGTTTCAGAGATTCGTAAACTCGCTACAATTGGATGGAGGAGGATTTAGGGCGGCGGCTTGGGATGAAGCCCATGACGTCGAATACACTTTTTATGGTTTGGGATGTTTGGCATTGATTGAAAATCATAAGGCCGCTCCCGAGCAAGCTGCGAGCGAATAACGTATGGCCGATTTTGTTGCCGACAACATCGTCAAAGATTTTTCTACGGCGGATGGTCCACTCCGGATTTTGGATGGGATCGATCTGGAGTTGAATGGTGGAGAGAATCTGGCGGTCCTCGGGCCAAGTGGCTCTGGCAAGAGCACGTTTTTGCATATCGCCGGGACGTTGGAGACAGCGACATCGGGTAGCATTGCGATCGCCGGACAAAACCCTTCAGGCTTCAACGAATCGGAGTTGGCAAAATTTCGCAACGAACAGGTTGGTTTTATCTTTCAGGATCATCATTTGTTGCCACAGTTAACGGCACTTGAAAACGTGCTCGTCCCGGCCATAGCTAGCGCCAATCAAACTAGCACTTACGTGGAACGAGCTAAACAGCTGCTAGATGCGGTCGGACTGACGGAGCGTATGAATCATCGTCCGGCGCGCTTGTCCGGTGGGGAAAGGCAACGTGTTGCGGTCGCTCGATCGATGATCTGTAGTCCGAAGTTGATTTTAGCAGACGAGCCGACAGGCAGTCTTGACCATCGAAACGCTGACGCCATTGGGGAACTTTTGGTCGATGTTCAAAAGACCAACCAAACGATGTTGATTTGCGTCACGCATAGCCAAAAGCTGGCTGAACTCTTTCAAAAGCGCGTCGAGCTCCAGGACGGGAAATTTGTGGAGGCCCAGTAACCATGTCTCTCGTAAAATTGGCCATCGCGAGTTTTCGTTATTACTTTTACAAGAATTTGGTTTTGGCTTTAGGTGTCGCCGCAGCCACTGCCGTATTGACCGGTGCGCTGATCGTAGGCGATTCGATGCGGGCCAGTCTGCGTGAGTTGGCGTTGGATCGCCTCGGCAAGATTGATGAGATCTTGGTGGCGGATGGATTTTTTCGCGTTGATTTGGCGGAAGAGATAACTTCGCTCGAAGGTTTTCGCGCGTCCTATTCGATGGCCGAGCCAGTAATCTTGTTCCCCAACGGATCGGTGCAAACCGGTGATGAGTATTCGACCGCCGGACGTAAACGGCTCCGGCGGGTTTCCAAGGTCAATGTGTTCGGGATTGGGCGAGAGTTTTGGGGTTTCGCCGAGCAGGATCTTAATGCCCCCGCCATTTCCGGTAGCCAAGTCATCGTCAATCAAGCATTGGCGGATCAATTAGGCCTGTCAGCGAACACGGAAAATCAAGAGCCGTTAACGTTGCGAATTCCGAAACCGAGTCAACTGCCTTCCGATAGTGCACTCGGCAACAAGCGAGATTTGATTGAGAGCTTAGTGGAATTGGACGTCGCAGCGATTGTTCCTAATCAAAGCATCGGTCGATTTGGATTGCACGTTAGTCAATTGGATTCGCCCAATATTTTTGTGCCGATTGAACTGCTCCAGGAGGCGCTTTGTCGGAAAGCCCTGAAACACAAAAAAGAGCCAGTCGCAAACGCAGTTTTATTGGCGGGAAAACTGCGAGTCCCAGACGAGGCGGCAACTCTTCGGTTGCTAAGCTCGATGAAACCGGGTCTGTCGGACTATGGGCTGAATCTCAAAGAGGTACGGCAAATGCAAGCGGATTCCGATGAATATGCCTTCAACTATTACAGTTTGTCTTCCGATCGCCTAGTGATTGCAAATGAAATTGCCGCGTCCGTCAAACGAGCAATGCCCGATGCAGTTGAGGTCTTCACGTATTTGGCCAACGATATTCGCAAAGAGTCCAAGCCATCTGGTATCCCGTTTTCGATGATCGCGTCCATCGATGTTGGCGCTTCTTTCCCGTTACGCGACATCGAAGGTCAACCGATTTCGCCTCTTCAACCGATGGAAATCGTTTTGAACGAATGGGCCGCCAATGATTTGGACGCGAAAGTTGACGATCGGCTTAAGGTCAGCTATTTCGAACCCGAGGCGGCTCACGGCGAAGGCGTGGAGACCGAGTCATTTTTTGTCGTCAAGGCCATTGCTAAGTTGAGTCAGCCTGATTCGCCCTTTCAAACACGACGCAGTAAAGTTATTCCGGCCCAGTTCCTAAGTGAATCGCCCACGTTAGCGAACGATCCAGATTTGACTCCTGAAGTTCCCGGTTTAACCGATGCCGAAAGCATCGAAGCTTGGGATTTACCGTTTGCAACTGCGGACAAGTTGCGGGCTGAAGATGATGACTATTGGAATGAGTATCGAACGACGCCCAAAGCGTTTGTCTCATTAAAAAGAGGGCAGGAATTGTGGGATAGTCGTTTTGGAAACGTCACGTCGTTTCGCATTCCAAAGTCGGTTGGCAAACCGCAAGACGTGGAACGGGAAATCTTAGCAGCCCTGCATGCGATGCCAGAGCCGTACGGTTTTTCGATCGTTCCGGTCAAACGCCAAGCATTAAAAGCATCTTCAGGGTCGACGCCGTTTGATGCCTTGTTTCTGGCTCTCAGTATGTTTGTGATTGGTGCGGCGCTGATTCTGGTGTCGCTGTTGTTTCGGTTGACGCTACAGCAACGAGCCGACGAGATTGGAACGTTACTGGCCGTCGGTTGGACGCGGTCGCGCGCGGCCAACGCGTTGTTGATGGAGATGTTCGGTGTGGCGTTATTGGGTGCCGTGATCGGTCTAGCGATTGGAGTGGGCTACGCCGCGGTCATGATTTACGGATTGAAAACATGGTGGTTGGGGGCAATCTCTAAACCGATTTTGAGTCTCAAGGTAGCGCCTTGGGTGCTTGGTATTGGAGGCGTTAGCGGATTGGCGGTCTGTTTGTTGACGGTTGTGGCTGCCGTGCGAAGTACAAAACAAGTGTCCGTTCACCGATTGCTCGGTGGCGAAGTGAATCATTCCGGTCATCAACCCGTGCATCGCCGGTCTCGGTGGTTGTTGCGGACGATCTTGTGCTTGTTGGTTGCCGCGATTGGATTGTCGATTGCCGCCAGCTATCTGGGCGGTGAACCGCAAGCGGGTGCGTTCATGGGCGCCGGTTTTTTGGTGTTAGCGGCGATGTTGCTTTTTGTTTATCGCCGTTTGAATCGACCGGAAGAGTATTCAATTTCGACGATCAGTATTCGTAAATTGGCAGCAATGTCCGCGCGGCGCAATCCGCTACGATCCACGATGACCATTGGTTTGGTGGCTGTGGCCAGTTTTCTGATTGTGGCGGTCAGTTCATTTCGTCTAGCGCCATCGGAGGAAGGGACCGGAGGTTTCGATTTGATTGCAACCAGCGACCAACCTATCTTTGAACGAGTGGAAGATGTTTCAGATTTGAAGGTCCAAACATTCATGTTGCGCGTCAAAGACGGAGAGGACGCCAGTTGCAATAACCTTTATCAGTCCAGTCAGCCAAGAGTGCTGGGAGTTTCCGACGTATTCCTGCGGTATTTTTCGGAAAGCGAAACACAGTTTCGATGGGCCTCGACGGTTGCTGCAGAATCCTCCAATCCATGGCTGGCATTGAATCGCAATTTCAAAGACGGCGCTATTCCCGTTGTGATCGATAAAAACACGGCCAACTACAGTCTAAAAATTTTCGCCATCGGCGGTGACTACGAAGTTGAATTTGCCAGTGGAGAATCGGTTACGTTTCGAGTCGTCGGGTTTTTGGAGAATTCCATTTTGCAAGGTAGTTTACTCGTCTCCGAAGAGAGCTTTGTAAAAGCCTTTCCCGGTATCTCCGGCTACCGCATGATGCTGGTTCGAGGATTGGTTGAAGGGCCGGAGTTCGTCGAAGACGTTTCGGCCAAGTTGGAAGACAAATACAGTGACATTGGATTGGATGCTCAATCCGCGGTCGATAGGTTGGCGCAGTTTCAACAAGTTCAAAATACCTACATCAGCACGTTCCAAACGTTGGGTGCGTTGGGTTTGTTGCTGGGAACATTCGGGTTGGCGGTTGTGCAGATTCGAAACGTGATCGAACGGCGTCGCGAGCTGGGACTGATGCGTTCGGTCGGATTTCGGATGAGTCAGATTCACCGCCTGATTTTGCTGGAAAATATCTGGCTGTTGCTTGTGGGTTTATTCGTGGGGGTTGGTTCCGCGTTAGTGACGACGGTTCCGCACTATTGGTTTGGAAACGCATCGATCCCTTGGCAAGATCTGGCGGCCTTGTTTTTGTTGATTGTCGGGTTTGGCATCGTGGCAGCTTGGCTCGCCTCCCGGACGATATCCCGAGTCCCACTGATTCAGGCGTTGCGACGATAAAACAGCGGTAGTAGCGGTATGATTATCTTTGGATGAGTGTCGCGCACCGGATGAAACTTCAAATCGCGGCCTTGTCGAGCAGGCGGTTTGACTTATAATCTTCGTCTTGCCAATCAGTTCTCTTGGAACTGTCTTGCACGATGGCGGTGTGGCGGAATTGGCAGACGCGCTTGATTCAAAATCAAGTGTCCTATGGACGTGGAGGTTCGAGTCCTCTCACCGCTATTTCTGGTATCGCATGGGATAGAACCATGCCGCAAGAGTCGGCATTTTTCGGGTTTTCTCGAATTCCTTGCTGCTCTGTTCTCCCTTGTGCGTCAATGTGCTGCTTCGCTTTTTGCTTCGGGTTAGCAGTATCCATGCGTAATTTATTATTTGCGGGATCGGACGCGCGGACAAAGTCTTCTTCCGTGACCTGCAGGTAATAGTCGAGCGCGATTCTGGTTGAATTGCCAAGCCAGCTCGTTACAACATGTGTCGGAAATTCTCTTTGCAATTCTGTTTGCCGAGTTGATCTGCAGTTCTGGAAAACTTTGGCCCAGCACGATCCTGTTGCCTTTTCCACGATTCGACGCATGTGAGTTGCAGGGTTGTAAGCTTCATTCCTGAGCATTGGTAAAACGAAATCACTCGTCTCTAAGTTTCTCGTTTCCAAGAATACTGATTCAAGCTCAGCAAACAGTGGAATGATCCTGGATGGTTTTCCAGATTTTCTGGTTTTCGGACTGTGAACGAGAATTTTCCGTTCACTCCAATTGATGTCTTTCCATCTTAATTCACGTGGCTCGGAAGGACATCTCAAACCACCAAATCTGGCCAACGAAAACAAGGTTCGCCATTGGGAGTTAGGACAGGCATCCAGAACTTTTTGGGCCTTTTCAACACTTACATGGTAAAAGCGGTCCTTATTTGCAATTGTCGAAGATGGCAGTGACTGAAACGGGTTTTTTCGAATAAGTTCTCTCTCTAGGGCATACTTGAAAACGGTTTTGCAAATCTGAATATGCTTGTTAACCGTATTTTCGGACACTGACTTTCCTAGCCATCGACGAAAATCGACCGCATCACCGATAGTAATATCTTGAATACTTTTGTTCGAGTCAAAAAATTCGCAAAGCCTTTTTCGAAGGGTTTCGTATTTTTTGATGGTTCGATCGGCCAAGTCGCTACGTCCTTCAATGTAAGATTCGATGAATGGATTCAATTTCGTAGATAGCCTTGGTTCTACAAGGCCAACGTTCGCAAGCTTAGTATGGAAGTCGTCTCCTACTCCGTGAACCCAATCGGCAATCTCGGGCGTGAGCGATGAATTGAATTTTTTTGCTAAGATGATTTGCTCAACTCGATATTTAATAGATTGAGCATCTTTTTGCGAACACTTGCCCAATCTTAGAGTTTTTTTTGATCCACTAGCGTCATGAAATTGAATCCACTAGCGTCATGAAATTGAATCTGTGCTGTGTTGACGCCTTCTTCCAAATGCTAATCCCTGCTGAAGAATAGACGTGGCATAACAAAAAAATGCACCCGAGTCGCGAAGTCGGGCGTTTTGAAAATGGACAATCTCTCGTCGCGACCGGGTGATTTTGGACGTTATTTGACAATGGAAAACGAGAACCGAAAGTATCAACCCCTCCAGCAACGCTTTACAGTTGGATGGTCGTGCGACGCTTCTATCTAATTGATACGACATGCGTCAGAATGGCGATGCTGTGTCGTGGAAACGCGACATACACGCCGTGAATTCAACTTTCAAATATCAGGGAATGTTGCCGATGAATGACTCGTCCAACAAACTCACCGCTCGCGCAATCGTAGGCGGTGCTTGCATAGTCGCATTCGCTATTCTCATTGCTGCTATTTCCGTATTAGTCATTTTGGGCCCGGGACCAGACTTCTACACAGTCTTTTTTCTAGGTCTCCTTTTCCTGCCTTTGATCGGGGTCGTATTTTTGGGGGTGAGGACGCTTGCAGCAGTCTTTCGCGAAATGGGGGAATAAGATTAAATACACGGGCGACACGACGCCAAATAACCAAGCGGTGAACGGGAGCCGCCGTAGACACGCGTTTTGAAGCAACACTTTTTGGCGGCGGCCCCGTTACCGCCGACGTTATTCACCCTAATCAACTCACGATGCAATGCTACTAATCGACAATCGCAAATTCGTCGTCACCACGTTCGACAACGAAGACGAAATCGAGCGCGTTGCTATCGAGAACGCCGAATACATTTTCGGCCCGTCATCGATCTACTTCCCCAAGGCGTTGATTCGCACCAACGACGGCGCTGGCACAATTCCTGATGGGTACGTGATCGACTTGGATGGGCGTCGGTGGTACATCGTCGAAGCCGAACTTGCCAAACACAGCGTTTGGAACCACATTGCGCCTCAAGTCGCAAAACAAATCATCGCGGCAAATAATCCAGCCACGAAACAACGCCTCATCGAATTCGTTATCGATCACGTTCGCGATGACGAAACCCTGCAGGACAAATTCGCGGAACAGAACATCGATCCGATCGATTATCGTCGCGTCCTGGGCGACATTCTCCAGACAGACCCAATTATTGGAATGCCGATCGACGGGATCAAAAACGATCTTCGCGAATGGGCCGAGACTTTGCGTGTTGATGTACGACTTTGGCTCATTCGGAAATACGTTGAATTTGATAACCCGTCAAACGTCGCGTACGACATACCAGAGGAGTTTCGGCCCGCGATCATCTCTCCGCGTGACGAAACGCCAGACACATCAATTGCACGATACGATGTCACGATCGACGACCTGATCGCAGCAGAATTGTTGACCGTTGGCCAACGGTTGGTCATGCCCTACAAACCGCGAAACGGCGAACAGAAACAATACCAAGCTACCGTGCTTGATTCGGGTGAACTCGATGTCATGGGACGTCGATTCGCAGCGCCAAGCTATGCGGCTTTGTTCGGGATTCAAGATGCTGGCAGTTCACGCTCGACGGTGAACGGTTGGCGAGTTTGGAGACTTGATTCTGGCGAATCATTGGCTGATATTCGGGATCGCTTCCTCACCCAAACGGAACACCAACCCGAAAATGGGTGAATAACAATGGGTTGCACACGGAGCCGCGGGCCGCGCGGTTTTTGAAATCAATGTCGTTCGCCGCGGCCCGGTGAACCCGGTCGTTATTCGGCTTGAGACCAGCAGTGGACAGCAAACACGTCAACTCGAAGATTCGCGAGTCTGTTCGCCCGGAATTGCGAGAGCACGGCTTTACGCGATTCACGACACGCGACGCATGGCGATATCACGATGACAGAATTGACGTATTAAATTTTCAATCGTTCAATCGGTACCACGCCGATGTGATGGGCGTTACGACGTATTCGTTTTCAGTCAATCTCGGTTGCCTATACACCGACATTCCGCGTGGAGATGGATTTCCAATTTGCAAGACCACGAAAAACGGCGAGTTGCGACCTAGAGAATTCGAGTGCCAATTTCGCGGATCACTCAAACCGCGCATCGCGCAAAAAATCCCGGATGAACGCAAAGTCTGGTACATTGATCCAGAGGGGCAGACACTCGCTGCAGTAATGCTGGATGTTGTTTCGCAGATTTCGACGGTTGCTGCTCCTTGGTACGACAACTTTTCAGATATTTCAAACACATACCGAATTTTGGTCGAGGCCGATTCGGATATGGACAACATTTGGGGGTTTGGCAATAATCCGAGTCCGATGCGAGACTATCTTGTAGGTCACTTTGCGGTTAGGCTTGGACATGCCAGTGCTGCCGAGGAGCATCTTCGGCGAGCTATCGATTCAGGCTGCTTCGAGCCTTCCGCGGATCGTATGCTAAATGAGATTCGCCGAATAACAAACGCATGAACCGAAGTGGCGATTACCGCGGTTCTTTAATGGTTAGCTAATCGTCGCCACTCGGTTATGCTGGACGTTATCCAGCTAAATTGACAAATGGAAAACTGGCGAAAGAGAATCAAGCCATTTCCAGAACGTTTTCGGGCGCTGAAATTTCGTGTTCCGCCAACATTGACCAATTTGGATGATGACTGGCTGCCAGAATCAATGGATGACAAATGGGTTGGCATATTGGGCGAAAACTCTGTCGATCTTTATCGCAGTTGGTCTGGCACACATGTGTACCGCATCGAACTTCAATTGGGCGAAAATGACATGCGCTGTCGACTAATGGTCAATGCTGATCCGAATCAAATAAATCGACTCTATGTGTGGCTGGCCCCACATCGTTGGCTAGTCCGACATCTAATTTCTTACTGGCACGCAGACTTGACGAATGGCGCGATGACTGAGTGAATGTTTCCACCCTCGTATTCCTAGTGCTCTTGTTCTGGCTTTCCTATCCACTGTTTGGTGGAATCGGTGTTGCTGTTCGTGTCAAACGAGGGACGCGTCCCAAAGATGCCGGATTTAGTTTTCTGCCGGAATTGATCGTTTTTCCACCGCTTTTTCTGTTGGTGGCTTTCTTTATAGACTGTTTCGCGGCGCCGTGGGGACGTTGGATAGTTGGGATGATATCCCTTATACTATTTCTGTATGGTGTTGGCGTTTCAATTGCAGGGTTAATCGAACTAAAACGCGACGAACCTCCGTTAAACGCTGGATAACAATGCGATGCACGCGAAGCCCGACTTGCGCGTGGCTTTTGGAATGGACGATCGCTGGTTCGGGCTCGGTGATCGCTGACGTTATGTTCCCCAATGAAATTGCCACGAATAAGCATTAGGGTAGGTCTCATCGTAATCGCGATAATTGCAACACTATTATCGTGTTATGTGGCGAACCAAACGGCACTACGGCATGAGCAACAGGTAATCGCTGAACTCGAATCCCACTTTTCACCTGGCGTAGGCTACGTCCTTACGTTGGACAGTGACTCTGGTTTCGTTTGTGGAACCGGCGTGTCTGCATATGCGCACAAAGAACCGACTTGGATCGTAAACCGACTCGGTGCGTGTTTTGATCCAAGTGTCTTCGAAAGAATCACCGAAATCTCCGTGGCAATGAACGGATATAGCAATGAATCGCTCAAAGTAATTGCAAAGTTGCCTCATCTAGAAAAATTGTCCTTTAATTCGGATTATTTCGAGACTTCCGACCTGAGCCACTTCAAGACAATTCGCCCCGACGTACTTCTGGACATATATCACGAACCGCCAAACAATGATTCATATGATCCATTCAAATCCGGTGCTGATCCTTTTGAATAAACCGGTGGTTTTGACAAACTAATCGACAAAAGCGACACTGAAATCAAGACCGATGGGAACATAACAAATTGATGCACCACAGTTGCGATTGGTGCGCGTTTTAGATATGGATGATCGCTAATCGCAACGTGGTGATCATCGGCGTTATCCCAACCAATAAGTACAACGCTCCTAATGCCACTAGCACCACAATGGCGAACAGAAGTCCACGACCACCGTTGGAGCGTCGCTCAGGTCAATGCAACGTATAACAAGTCGGTTGAATCACTTCTCGAGATGAGAGGGGTTCGTGCTGGAGGTACTGCGATATCTTCGCATTGCTTCGAGCTCGAAGATGACGACGCCTATTTGCATACTGTCGCCTACGAATTGGTGGGTTCAGATTGGACCTTCCTTGAAGGTGTCCAAGGCGTTTTAGACTCTGGCAGACTGAAAAGATTATCCAAGAAGCTAAAAACTGATGTGCTTGAGGCGATGTTTGAGGATAGCGTCGGCTGCGCTGCGTGGATTTGCTACCGAAATGGTCGAGCGGTTGCTGCCGCCGAAACAGGCGACCCGGAGTTCTTCGACCCAACGTCGGACTGCTACGAGGGTCGCACGCCTGACGGTAAGGAAGGGAAGTGGATCACCAATTCATTGATGACCTTCCGTTCATTTGGAGACCTAGCCCATGAATTAGATATCGAAACTGCGACCTTTGAGACCTCCTGGCAGGCGATTGCGGATAGGCTCGGCACGGACGTACCCTATCTCAAATGGTCGCTTGTTCGCACCGACCCAGTAACGTACGAGTTAAACAATGCTGACGAAAATTTGGTAAACTCAGTTTTACTCGAGTTGAAGTAGGTGGAGGACGATCAGAACCCGCCTTAGCCTGATGGGATAACAATGACATGCACACGGAGCCGGCGGTCGGGCTGGTTTGCAATGGACAGTTTTCACCGCCGGCCCGGTGATGCCGGCCGTTATTTCGATTGAGTTTGTGATTCTAAACGAAATCTAGAATGGAACCTTTGAATTCACCGGATGATCGTCGCGAGGAAATCAAGCAGCTAAATGACTATGCGCGAGCAACATTTTCTCAGTTTGCTACTTGGTGGGCGTTTTTCGTTGGCAAAAACCTTGTTGCCGGTACATTTCTTTCTGGTGACGAAACATCGAAAATCTATGTTCTCATCGCGTTCATTGTTTGTCTGCTTGACGCAATAGGTGCTGGGTTTTGTCTTATTGTGTCGATTCGATTACTTCAAATTGACGATCGAATTACGGAACTTGCCGCTGGACGTTCGCCGGCCGAATCGGAGCTTGGAAATCCGTCGATGAGTTCTGCGAAGTGTTGGGGCCGACTAGTCCGGGAGTTGTTGCGGCGTTGGTTGTCCCAGCCGAACCGAACCTTAACCGAATACAATTCGCCCGTTCCTCTTTCGTTCTACCTATGGTGTACAATTCCATCCATATTCAATTGTCTGCTGGTCGCTCTTGTTTGGTTTCTGGGTATTGGGCACGAACTCGATTGGTGGGATGTGCCGTGGGGTAAATAAACGAAATAACAATGGGTTGGACGCGGAGGCCTCGAAAGCGTCTTTTGAAATGGTTGATCTTTCGCTCGGACCCGGTCAACCCTGCCGTTATGTCGCTTGAGATTGAATTGGAAACATGACTTCTCCACTACCTACAAATCTAAGCGATAGCATTCCTGATGCGTTGATCGGTGACGCGGAGCGGTGGTGGCATTCCTTGAATGACGACGACCGCTGTGAATTGACAAGCCTTTGTGATTCACGTCGAGAGGTGTTTTTGTTTGAGACGTTCTCGGGTGAGGACGCCCCAAAGGTCAGTGGCGGGAAATTCATTCCGCATGATAATGCCTTTGGAATAAACGATTGGGGCGAAGACTATTTTCAACACTTACTCGATCATCCAGAACTGATAATCGTATTTGAGCCGAAATTGCGAACGTTCCACATCGGATGTTCACGCCATGCGGATGCACGAAGATGTTTTGTCGATGGTGGAATTTCAAACGATTTCAAATGTCCGTATGGCGTTACCGAGTGTCTCATGCACAAAATGTTGCGTGAACGAAATTCACTTGAATTGCGACCGATTCCGGTACGGAAATCAAAAATGCGTGTTGCCACAGAGTGATGCGACATAACAATGCGTTGGACCGAAGCCGATAAACGGATGCGATTCTCGCGGGATGATCGCTTCGCGACATTATATCCCGCTCAAACACTTGCGAGCTGTACTGCGGCTCGGTCAACTTAGTCGTTATCCCGCTTGAGCAGCATGCAGTTTTCCATCCTCTATTTGCTAACGGCTACCGCGTTTGTGGCTGTGATGCTGTGGCTCATAATGGCTGGCGAATACGGTTGGTCGAGTCTTCCGCTTCTCGCATGGATTCCGTTCACTCAATACGCGGTAGCCAAACGTGAAAATTTAGCATTTCCGCTGATGCTCAGATTTCACATTCTGTTCTTCATCGTTCTTCTACCACTAGGGCTGCTCGCGATTTCGTTTTACGACGGCTTTGGATTTTGGGTTTTTCCGGTCAATGGGTTTCTGACACTGTTCTTTCTGCTTGTGGCGGTTGCCTTGCAGCTGATAAAATGGAATACGAATCCGATAGAAAATCGCGTGTTTAGGTTTGCCCAACTTTATATAGTCTGGTCTTTGTGCTGCCTGAACATTGCCACTGGATTCTTTGGCACATATCGAGGCCCGTAAATCGCGGGATAACAATGTGATGCACGCGAAGCCGGGCTTGCGTGCGGGTTTTTCTGCTTGCAAGATTGTCGTCCCGGCTCGGTGATCACTGCCGTTATCCGGCTCAGTTTTGCACTAAGGAATCGGCATTAGCGAAATTACAATCTTAGGTCCTTCGTGCCCTTTTGACCTCTCTTGTGACCTGCAAGAAACTGAGGATCGGATCCCATCATTCCGATTGGCTATTTCACTTTCCATTTCCCAATTCGATGGCCAATTCAGTTTTCGAGCTTCGAACATTTGGTTCGCGTGCGATTCTTTCGATCAATTCTTGAATTCGCTTAAAAATATCGCGGATGCCGACGACGGCGAGGCATGCCTCGCAGACCTAAGTAAATATTTCAATATCCGAATAACTAATTCTGACGGAGAATATTCCGCTGAATTCAAAATTCGCCAACCAGATGTGTACTTTCCCAATTCGACCTTGGATTCTGTATGCCGAATGGAACGAGAATCTGTACAATACGTGTTCGAACAATTCAATCAAATGCCGCGATGGTGGTGACGCACCGCTGAACGCCGGATAACAATTTGATGCACCACAGTCCCGATTGGCGGTGCTTTTACAAAATGGATCATCGCTAATCGGGACGTGGTGATCATTGGCGTTAGCCGATCTAACCTATTCTCACATACCGACTTCTGACAGTGGATTTTAAGGGAGAACTCTGACATGAACCCGACTGATTTCGCAGCATACTTTTCCTCGCTGGAAAACCGAATTGAACAACTAGAAGAGCTCTTCGAGCGTAATGCGAAGAGTTTGGTAAAGTCCTACGACGAAGCGGAGTCTGAGATAATAAGCACCGTTTTCGACGAATTGCCGAAACGAGAGACAGAAGAACCGCTGCCCGTACCTAATCCGTTCGACGGCGGTTCCCCCAATTTAGACCGGATTGAGAACATTCGAGATCGTCGTCGCAAGCTGAAGGAACAGCGTCGTAATGGCACTTTCAAACGACGTATGCGGGAGAAGTTGGAGCACGAACATCGACATCGAGAAGGGGTGGCAAACGAAGCCTTCGAGAATGCTCTTGGTGCAGTATCTGAGGTTGCGCAAAAAGCAGTAGATTGGTTTATTGACAATTGCGATGTGACGAGAGGACGTTGCAAAATATTCGAATTTAGCAAACGTGTGGACACCGGGCGAGAGTACAATTGCAAGATCAATATTGAAGTTAATACTGCACCTGCTGGTGTTGGGTTTTCGTTGGATTGCCGAGAACGGTACCGCGACTGATCACCTTTCGCGGCAGAACAACGGGCGTTCATCGTATTGTTCGGCTAACAAAGCCGTGAACCGGAGCACTCATTCACGCGGCAACTGAAATCATAGTCTTCCGTTCGTGCCCGGTTACGGCAGGCGTTATCCCTTCAATCTTGAGTACATGAAAAAGCAAAACGGATTACTGATTGCGACGGTGTTGCTGGCATTCGGTCTATTGGGCGCTGCGTTTGTCTTGTTCGAGGTAATGGCCGACCGAACCGGACGTGCATTAATCGGAAAACCAGTCGCAAGCTCGATTTCGACATTTCTCGCACCTGAAGATATGACCGGTGTTTCGTTTGTCTTTCTCTCTGATATGTACATTGATGAATGCAACGAACGACACAGCGAATTCAGCGACCTGGTTTTTATGCTGCAAAAAGAGGGAGCGAAGGCTAGGATGCTTCATATCGGCTCACACGGTGCTCCCAGTAAATCGTACGACGATGCCGTCAATGCCAAGCGGGCCCCGACGCACGTGATTATCGCGGACAAGTCCATCGCCTACGCTGATTCAACCATTCGCCGAATAGCCAAGCCTTGTTTGCTTGAGCTTAAAGATGGTGAGGTGGTCGCTATACGAATCGGCCCTGATTTTGAAGAATGGATTGAACAGAAATAGCTAGAAAAGACGGGATAACCAAGCGATGAACGCGAAGTCGCGGAGCCGGGCGATTTCGTAATTGAAAATCAACTGCCGCGACTCGGTGATCGCGGACGTTATCCGCTAAAACTGTGACCATAGGAGTTTCAAACATGGACACCCGGACTTTTGCACTTAATGGTACGGTGATTTTCGGAATCGCGTTGATGGCTCTCACTCGTGTTTTTGGATTGTCAATCGATGGCTTGCCTGTTGGTTGCGGCGTAATGATGTTGGCAGCGTCATGCGGCTGCTTGCAACTAGCAGGTGATTTTTCCGGACTGCGCCGCAATTGCTTCAGTGGGCTGGGCATTTTCGGACTCGTTTCGACGCCTTTGGTTGTTTCTGCGCTGACGCTCACTGAACCGTACGTTCTGAATTCAGCCATGGTCACTACTCTGATGTTTGCGGCGGCAATTGCTGCGTTGTCATATGTGTTCTTTTTGTTCGCAGGCAGCCACTTCAAACAAATTAAAACGCCGTCTTGCGGATAACCATATGATGCACACGAAGCGGCGAAGCAGTGTGTTTTCGGAATGGATGATCACTTGTCGCCGCTCGGTGATCATTGCCGTTATGCCCCCAAGCACAAATTGAAAACCAATGGCAAGGATTCGCACCAAACGCTACTTTCGACAGCGGCCCATCGACGTCAATGCGCTGCAGGCAGTGCTCGACGTTCTTACCTCCGGGTTCGATAGTTGGTCGTACACACTGCGGTATTCATCGGAGGATATTGAGGTCAATCGAATCGCTGACGTGAAATCGATAATCGCGACAAAGGGACCCACTCGACGCTGCAAGCTCAACGCAAAATCCAACGGCGGTCGTTGGGCACGCTTTGATGCGTTATCGTCAAACGCGATCTCCGTTGAATGCTACAGTTCGCAGATTGATCCAGACACTAAGATCGATGCGGTTCAAGAAGCTCTCGCGTTGGTCCCGCTCGAACGGATCATCGAAAGTACGTTCATAGCGCATGGGTTCGACGACGTCGGAAAAGCCTACGCGGGAGAAGCACGCCTGTTCTTTGAGTCTCTCGGAATCAGGGTAGAAACCGGCGAGTACTACGAACCGGGCAACGTCCCTGACAAGGTCAAAAATCGAATTGAAGACTGTGACATGTTTGTGGCACTCGTTACGCCGCAAGACGATCACACTTGGATCACTCAAGAAACAATGTTTGCGGACTCAAACGGTAAGCAGCCTATCGTAATGGTCGACGATTCAGTGAACTATAAGGCTGGCATGCTTGGCGACAAAGAATACATTCCGTTTCCTGCAGGTCATTTATCACACGGATTCGTCAGGATACTTCAAGGCCTTAACAAGCTGCGCGGTACAACCTAAGCCCATCGTGGGGCATAACAAAGCCGTGAACCGGAGCACTCAATCACGCGGCAACTGAAATCATAGCCTTCCGTTCGTGCCCGGTTACGGCAGGCGTTATGCGGACTAACGTCCTAAGTGTTCTGTCGCATGCAAGCTCATGCTGTACTGAGCGGAACATGCCGTAATCATGCTGAGCCAACTGTATTGACGCTGTTTGCGAACCGACGATGCTGTTGTTCTTGATTTTGTGCAACGATGGTCGATAATAAATCGAGTTAACTGAAGGACTGACTGCTCGCATGCGTTTGTTGGTTCGAACGGTTTGAACGCGGATTCTATAAGCGTCACGCATAACAAATGGGTGAACCGCAGACATCTGAGTCATCGTGTCAAGTGTTTAGGTGAATTAATTCGACTTTGAATTGACAGGTTTTGCACTGCGAGATTTCGTCTGTTGCCACCTGTATTGAGTCGATTTGGTTTGCTTGCCTTGGCTCAGGAAGCCAGTGCTTTTGCCAGTGGCGATTGGGTTTCGATTAATCGCTGTACATACTTGTTCTGATCGTAGGGCGTGTCGTTTTGCCAACAGCGGTAAATGATTCGAATCCATTTGTAAGCTAATGCTCGCTTGGCCATCGAAGATGATTTTCCGTTTGAAATCTGGTTGTCGTAAAACGCTTTGGACCATGGACAGCGAGTGAAAACAATGCCGGCGAATTCTTGCAATGATGCTCGATAAATTTAGGGATGGCGAGTGGCAATACGAGCTCAATTAGCAACGCAACACGTATAATAGGCATGCCCAATTTTGCCTCCTGAATGACAAATCATAGATTTAATCACGCGACCAACATTGCAACAATTCCAAAACTGCTTCGGATTCTGCTTCGGGTATTTCGGGAATGTGGTTTTTTTCGAGGAGTTTTGCAATACGTTCGAGTCCTCTCACCGCTATTTCTGGTATCGCATGGGATAGAACCATGCCGCAAGAGTCGGCATTTTTCGGGTTTTCTCGAATTCCTTGCTGCTCTGTTCTCCCTTGTGCCGCAATGTGATCGGAAACGGATAGCTGGTCCGAATAGCTTCTTTTTGTTGCAGACTGAAAACGGAATTGAAATTCAATTCAAACATACGAAATCAATGAAGTTAGCGACCTTTCTTTGAATACACAATTTACCGGCAATAGGTGCCCAAGGTGATGGTGGCTACCCTGAAAAAACCGGACCGCCGTTTGCTTTAAATTTTCTTTCGTATGCGAGAACGTTTCGTTCCAAGAATTTGCAAAACAACTTGATATAATAAACCATAAATTGTCTTCAGAATCGGTGGATAACATTGGATCAACCGCGGTCGGGGTCGCGGTGGAACAGCAAATGGATAATCGCCCCGCAGTGGTTATCGAGTTCGTCGTTCGCCTGGAATCAACTTGAATCTTGCGCCAAAATTTTCACTTAAAGCTGTGTTTGCGTTGACAACGATTGCGGCAGTCGTTGTCTACTTCGTTCCTGTCAGATACAAGGCGACTTGTGATTTTCTAGGCGAAACGTACTCATCTAGTTCACCAACGGAAACCAACATTGATATACAAGGGCGCAACACCAATGAATCATTTGAAGATGTGATACTCAATATCCCTCTGACTCGCGTCGAACGCTCGAATGATCCTCGAAAAGGGCGTTGGAATATTGAATTCCGCACCAATCTTTACAACTACGTGAAATTAAGGAAATTTGAAATCTTGAGGTTTCGAAATAGCAGCTGATTTGGTCGTTTGCTACTTCTAAATAATGGATCAAAGAGTATTTAGACACGGCCCAGTTGGTTAATTCATTTGGGTATTCCTGATGATCCAAGATTCTGCGGTCTTGTTTGCTCCGAGCCTCTACCAATATCAGCGGAGTACACTTGCTGATTGTCGAATCGAGCGCGACTTCAGCCACGCTTTTGTCTTGGTCAATTTCACTCGTCTTGGCGTCAATTCAAATCAAGAATCACGTTTTTTCCGGTAGAAGCGACGTTACTCACCGGCCGCTAAGGCGCGACAAATGTTGACGAGGCATGTTTGGACCGGTCCGACTCAGCGATTCATTTTCGAGATTGAGAAATTTTGCATATGGCCTGAATGTTTGATACTATTGAATGCCCAGTTAACATCGCGACGTGTTGACGAAACTTGGTTGTGTTTTGTGGGCAGGTGAATGAGCAATCTTGAAACCGCCATCGAAATTGCGGTGGCGGCACACAAAGGACAGACCAGGAAAGACGGGTCGCCCTACATACTTCATCCGTTGCGACTGATGATGGCGGTCGAGTCGGAATCGGAGAAAATCGTTGCCGTGCTGCACGACGTTGTTGAAGACACGCAAGTTACGACTGAGCAAATTAAGGAACAAGGATTCTCGGACGAGGTTATCGATGCTCTGAAATTGGTCACCCATCATGACGACCAGTCTTACGAAGAATACATTGTCGAAATCTCAAAGAACCCCATTGCGACGACGGTGAAACTTGCCGACCTTCGCGACAATGGAAATTTTTTCGTTATTCCGCAACTGAAGTCTCGCGATTTGGAGCGGCTTGAGAAGTACCATAAAGCGTATCATGATTTGATGCGAGTTAATGCAGACCGCCACACCCCAAAAGAAAAAGACCGGAACTAAATTTCTTTGACCAAAAAATCCTGAATGTCATGAACCAACTGGACCAATAAAATCCTCTGGCGTATCAACGTCGCGTACAACTCCGGTATCTTCTGTCGATACGTTGCACAGCGAATTCGAGTTTTGTCTTACAACAAGCATGGCTCCTTGATCTCCATTTAGCCTGCCTAGTTCGCCAAACAACGCGGTGGGAAACAATACGGGGTGTCCCGGTTGACCCTGGTAGCTTGGACGGATGATTTTCGAACACTGTTCTGCCATGAATCGAATTGCGAGCGAAGCCACGGTTTCAGCTTTGATGAATGGCATATCACCAAGAAAAATGGCAGCACCTGAATACTGTGACGCATCCAACGAACAAATGCCGCGCGCGATCGACGAACCGAGTCCGTGGCGCGGTTGTTCATTGACGATGCATTGAATCGAAAGTGATTCCGCGAGCCTTGGCAAGACTTCGTCGTTGCGTGAACAAACGATCAAACGGTGACCAAAGGCTGTTCCAGCCACTAGTTCAAGGACGCGTTCGACGATACACATACCGTTTGGTAACTGCGCATAAAGCTTGTTGTCCTCACCAAATCTTGAAGACGCCCCAGCCGCCAAGATCACCGCAGCTAGATGATTGGTTGGATGCATAAGACCTCACGAGTTGATGTCACGAGCATCTTGCGGCTAACAACCAATGCCCCAATTTGACTTTGGCTCATACCGATTCAGTAAGGCACATTGGTAAATCCGTAAGCCGTTTTCCGGTCAACCGGCGCACTGCATTACCAACTGCCGCCGCGATGGGGCCAAGTGGGGGTTCACCGACGGCCATCGGTCGATCGACGCCTTGGATTAAATGCACGTTGATTTCTTTGGGAGCGTGTTTCATCAATGCCATGTCGTATGGCCCATAGATTGTTGGATAGAGTTTGCCGTCTCGCAACGTCATTTTCTCGTGCATTGCCGCACTCAATCCCATGATCACACAGCCTTCGCATTGGGCTTTGACTTGATCTGGGTTAACGGCAACGCCACAATCAAACGCACATGTAACTTTGTGAATTTTGATTTGTGTTCCTTCGACCGATACCTCAACCACATGCGCACAGGGTGACCCCGCGTCGATGGAAGCGGCGAAACCCAAGGCGCGTCCGTTTTGTGGTTGGTCTTGGAATCCCGCTTCTGAGGCAGCTTTTTCAATTACAGCGGCAATTCGTCGACTGCGTTCTTCGGCACTCAACGCTCTGAGTCGTATCTCCACCGGGCTCTTGCCAGCCCGGATTGCCAACTCGTCGATGAAACTCTCGATCGCAAACGTGTTCGCTAATAGCCCAAGGCTTCGCCACCAACTGGTTGCAAACGGTAGCGTGGTATGCCATTGAACGGCACGATGGTTGGGAATGTTATCATACATGATGTTACCACCACGCATCGCGCCCAGATCGGTGCCCAAGATACGGTTCGCGATTCCCGGTAACAAAATTGAGTTAATGGCAACGTCGCCGCTGGCATAGTGGTGTTCAAGCGAATCAAGCCAGCCATCGCTGTCTAGTTTGCCGCGCATGACGTGGTGCGTGGGAGGTCGGAATAGGTCGTGTTGGAATTCTTCTTTGCGTGTAAAAAAATATTTGACTGGCTTGCCGACCGCTTGCGACAACTTAGCCGCGCACACAGCGTGTGTCGTATTGAGTCGGCGTCCGAAGCCACCGCCCAAATAGGTCGGGACAATATTGACATTTTCTAATGGGAGCCCAAGTGCTTCAGACACTTGTTTCTGTGTGATGCCAA
Organism: Mariniblastus sp.; assembly: GCA_965263475.1. Taxonomy (GTDB): domain Bacteria; phylum Planctomycetota; class Planctomycetia; order Pirellulales; family Pirellulaceae; genus Mariniblastus. The sequence goes on along the minus strand of OZ253677.1, from coordinate 1,659,063 downwards.
CGACTTGAGTTGAAAGGACGACAGTTGCCTTGTCGTCTTGGACATCCGCAACCGCACCGTTGGGTTCGATTTGGGCATGGGCGCCGATGGGACTAGTAAATTCCATCGTAACCGTGTCTGCGGAATCGGAATTCAGGGCCGTGCCTTGAATCTGAGTTTCCATTTTGTCACCGAGACCGACCTGTAAAATCTCTCGGATCTCAGCCTCAGTCCAAGATTTGGGAACATCCCATTTGACTTGGATTTTGCGTTTCGCTGCTAAGGCTTGGGAATAGGATTCCGCGACAACGCCCACCCAATCCTCTTGTTGCACAATCCGGACCACGCCGGGCATTTTTTCAGCATCGGCAGTGTTCGCACTTTTGAATTTGGCTCCGACGTGCTCTGGTCGAACCACGGCAGCATGCAACATTCCTGGCAATTCTGCGTCCATTCCGAAAATGGGGTCGCCAAAGACTTTTGCTGCCAGATCAATTCGCGGGATGGGTTTGCCAATGACGGAGTAATCTTTGAGGGTTCGAAGCTCTGGAGTTTTGGGGATCTGCCACTGGGTAACTGCGGCGGCAATGTCCGCATAGGTTTTGGATTGTTCGTCGGATGAAACTACCCCCTTGTTTGTGGTTAGTTTGCTCGGATCAGCGCCTAATTGCTTAGCCGCTTCCGACTTAATCATCTCGCGCATGGTCGCAGCAAGTTCGCGGAGCGGTCCCCAAAGGCCGTTGATGGACATGCTGCCACCGGTGCTCATGCCGTCGACAACACCCGAATTGGTATCGGCAGCGCGAACTTCGATTTGATCGATTGCGACATCCAGTTCATCGGCAACTAATTGAGCCATGCCGGTGAAAGTGCCTTGTCCCATCTCCACTTTGGGGGAAATCAAGACGACTTTATTTTCTTGGGTAACCTCAAACCAAAGGTCAGGTTGTGTCCCTTGGCCGGAATAGTCCATCACCGTGTTGTCGGCTAACTCATAAACGGCTCGACGAAGCGGGTTCCGGAAAACGAAGGTCCCCAGGCCCAAAACACCGATCATGCCCAGACCGCCACGCACAATGAATTTGCGCCGTGACCATCCTTTCTTTGTGGTGGGCTGTTCTTCTTTGGGCTCCAACATTTGTTGTTCTTGAGATTCGGCCATGATTCGTCTCTACGAATTGTTTGGTTGGTTCGTGGTCAGTTCTGCCGCACGGTGAATTGCTTTTCTCATTCGATAATAAGTCGCACAGCGGCAAACATTGACAATGTTGTTGTCGATGTCATCGTCTGAAGGATTTGGGTTCTTTTCCAAAAGAGCGGCGGTCGCCATCATGAACCCGGGTTGGCAATAACCGCACTGCGGTACGACTACTTCTGTCCAAGCCTGTTGGACGGGGTGAGGTTTTTCGCGAGTGCCAAGGCCCTCGATCGTCGTAATCGTCTTTCCTTCCGCGAATTTAACGGCATAGGAACAACAACGAATGGCATCACCGTCGATCAGGATTGTGCACGCGCCACAAGCGGCTTTTCCACAGCCGAACTTGGTACCTTTGAGATCGAGCACATCACGAATGACCCACAGCAGTGGCGTGTTACCGTCTTCGATTTCGACTGTCTGGCGAGTGCCGTTAATTGTGAATGAGATCTTCATTTGTTTTCGATCTATTTGTTTGATTTGATTTAATTGAGATTCCGAATGCGCGGCTGAGCGGCAACGCTGGTGCCACTGCAAAATCAACAAGACAACATGCACCCACCGGTAATGTCGTGCGGTCTAAGAACAAAGAATCTTGAAGCTTCTCCGATTCGGACTTGGCTTGCAGCGGCCTACTCATCGGGAATCACCGCACCATCTTCAAACCACTGTTTCACCGCGGCAATGTATTCGTCTTTGGGCACAGGTGGTGGTTCCCTGGGTTTTCCGTCGGCGTTTACACCTGGGTCCCACGCCCACAAAACCAATGCATGTTCGGTCAAGTGATGCATGATCTGTTCATGATTTCGATTTCCATTCCTGTTCGGGTCGAGAATAGACTTGGCAATCTCAGTGCGCGACAGGCCTTCCCACCGCATACTGTGTGGGGCCAAGCTCCATTCAGGCGCACCAGGGACTCCGGAAAACTCATTGTTTTCGTCTTGGTGGCACGTCTTGCAGCGCGTGGCTTCAAACCCATGGTTGTCTTTGCCGCGGGCGATGCCAAAGTAGTGCGGATGGGCGTCGTCGCCTTGCTTGGGAATTCCATCGTTTGGATGACAGTTGACACAGCGTTGGTGAGTCAATACCCGCATCATTTTGTCAAAGTTGGCATCGCTCGACTCGACCGTTGTTCGATGAAGAGCCTCAAGGCCAAAGTTGTTTCTGAAACCCGAAAAAAGTGTAGCGCTAACAATCGCGCTTCCAAGCAGTAATAGACCGATGGTTAACAAGAAAGGGTTTTTTAAACGCACAAGCACCTCCTGTTTCTCGCATAGAATACAAGATACTAGTTGTCGCCTGATTTTCCACCGGTAGTCTGATGGCGCACCCACGGAACGAGTCTTCAATGAGCTCAAATTGCCACCTAATGCGTACCCGATGGCTCACAAACGCGCCCAGTTTCGCACAGCTTTCTCGATTTCTGCAAAAACCGTTTCTCTAATTTAGCGGACATTGGTACTTTCGTCGCGCAATCGAATTTGGCGCAAATTGTGCTCAGTTGTTTTGATGGTCCAATTGGGCCGCGACCCGATCCAAGTTTGGCGTCGCGATCCAACCATTATTACGCGATTTGAGTTTCAAGACAATTTTGGGGAATGAGAATGAGCCAAGCTAAAATCAAAGATGCGTTTGATATGAACACGTCCAAAAACCGTCTGCAAATTGTGTCGTTGTTGTTCGTGATGGGGCTGTTGTTGTTGACTTCCATCGGAAACGCGGGCTTGATGTTTTTGGTTTCCGTAGGGGCAATTTTTGCCCTGTCCATCTGGTTTTTGGTCGACCGCAAGATTTGGTTGGCGTTTGTTTCAAGTGCTTCGTTTGTGGCCAGTGTCTTGTTGCTCGCCAGATCGTTGTTTTGAGAACGACGAAAATTAAACCAGGTTGCGTAGTTCGAGAAGAGGGTAGTTCAAGTAGGGGTGAGCTTTGTCTTTGAGAAAAGTAAGTGTCGCATTTTTTAGCGCACAACAGTACGACAAAACGTATTTTGATGTCGCGGTTTCGGGAAAATCGATCGAAATTGAGTATTTTGATTTTCCATTAAATGCGAAAACCGCCCCCCTGGTGCCCAGTTGCGATGCCGTTTGCGTTTTTGTAAACGACGATTTGAATCGCAAAGTCATTCAAGCGTTGGCGAACCAAGGCGTCCGTTTAGTCGCGCTACGCTGCGCTGGTTTCAACAATGTCGATTTGCAAACTTGCGCCGAATTTGGTTTGAGTGTTGTGCGAGTACCAGATTACTCACCACACTCAGTGGCGGAACACACATTCGCATTGATTCTTGCTCTCAATCGCAAAACCCACAAAGCTTTCAATCGTGTTCGCGAAGGAAATTTCGAACTGAATGGATTGTTGGGATTCGATTTGTTTGAAAAATCGATTGGCGTCGTGGGTTGTGGGAAAATTGGCGTCTGTGTCGCACGCATTGCGCATGGGTTCGGAATGAAAGTACTCATCTATGACATTGAACCCCGCTCGGAAGCTGAGTCGTACGGTCATTACGTCGATTTACGGCAGCTGTTACGTGAATCAGACATTGTGTCGTTGCATTGCCCTTTGAACGATCAGAACTACCACATGATCGACGAATCGACGCTAGCGCAAATGAAGCCCAACGCGATGTTGGTGAATACAAGTCGTGGAGGTTTGGTCGATACGGCCAGTGTGATTAAACGTTTGAAAGCTCAGTTGCTGGGTGGTTTGGCGATCGACGTTTACGAAGAAGAGGCTGACATTTTTTTTCATGACCGTTCGTCGACCGTTTTGTGTGACGATGTTTTTGCTCGGCTCTTGACATTTCCGAACGTATTGATCACCGGACACCAGGCTTTTTTTACGGACGAGGCTCTCGCTCAAATTGCCAACACGACCGTTTCGAGCATTTTGGCGTTCGAGAACGGCGAGCCATTGCGGTATCAAGTTCAGACCATGACGACGGCAGCCAATGAGCGTTCCTTATCGAGCAGTTGAAACGACAGGCTCCACATTCAAGGGCGAAACGAAGCCAACCGGTTTCACAGCCAATAGAGCACACGGTAGTTTTTCCAAAACCGCTTCGACCGTGCTGCCAAAATAGCGCCTCAGCGGATGGTTTAGCGTCGCCGTACACATCGTAACCACGTCAATATTGTTTTCCGAACAGAATTTTGGGATCACCAGAGACGCTTGTCCGTTCTTCATCATGATTGAGTCTTTTAGGAACAAATCTGCGTCGATCTTGTCGACCATCTCGTCGAATACTTTCCGATACATCTTTTCGGTATATTGCCATGATTCACCGAATGCTTCGGGATTCATTCTTTTTTTGACCATTTCCTCACCATACATCTCCCAGCAGTACATGCCGAAAAGATGTTCTCGCCCGCCGGCAAGACGCCTGGACTCGGTCATGATCGAATAATTTTCTTTTTCGTCATGCTCGGCGTCGAGACAAGCTAAAATTCGAGGCTGATCTATCGGGTTTTGGTTGACGAGCAAAATAGGAGCTGGGCAATACCGCATCAATGCTCTTGCCGTGTTCCCAACCCTTCCCGGAAACTTGCTGCGAATCCCTTTTGCATAGCGAACGACCAAGCTAATTTCAGATTCAATAACTTCTTTAGAAATCGTTTCTGAAGACTTGCCAAACAAAACTTTCGTTTCGGTTTCAATGCCAGCGGCTCGAAAGGTAGCGGCAAGCTTTTCGAGTCGCTCTTGCTTGTCGGCTAAGACCATTTCAAACAAATGTGTCGCATTCGGTGAAAACCAGTAAGTCAGCGCGCCAGGCAATTGGATGGTATCGGCTATAGTAACCGAAGCTTGGTGGGTTTGGGCCAGATTCAATCCGGTTTGGTGCGTCGGTTCCGACGACCTTTGGCCGTCGGTAACCACCAAGATCTTGTCATAGTGTTGAATCAACATTTTGTAGCCTTCTGACATTGCCAATGTGGAAACCGATTACGCATCGGCGAGAAAGTTTAATAAATCCGTAGAAGTCACGATGCCGACAAGTTTTTCGTTTTCGACCACTGGTAGGGCGTGGAAATCACCGGTGCCGAGTGCTTTGGCGGCGTCTCGAACGGTTGACGACTTTTCGATCGTGATTAAGTTTCGGACCATGATGTCCTGCAGTTTGTAGGTGTGGTCAAGCACCGCGTCTAGACCTTTCGCATTTTGGTTGCCGAATTCCCCAAACGAGACGCGCATAAAGTCGGTAGACGTAACGATGCCAATCACTTTGTCGCCACTGACGACCGGTAGATGATGGATTGGGTTTTCTTCGAATATCTTTCTTAAACTGGAAACCGGTTGGCCTTCGTGAACGGTAATGGGGTCGCCAGACATGACTTTGGTTATGGGTTCATTCTTTTTCATGAGTTAACTTTCATTTGAATTTGCCGAGACATTGATCGTTGCGTCTTTGGAAAAGACTGGAATGCAGAAAAACCGTAGGAACCTGGTGGTTCGCCGGAAGCGATCGTGACCAGCGATTGGATGATTTAAAAACCTCAAACACTAGGGCCATCTGGGTGTATCGCAATCGATGTGCCAAAAGCTGCTCATGGAGAAAGTACGCGAAATCGAGAGTTCATAGCCGTGGTTTGACAAAATTTGACGCGACCAATTCATCGGCGCGCGGTATCGCGCGCTAAACTGTGCTGTTTGTTGTCCGCGATTGGTTTGGGCCGACTTCCAAGGATGCCGTTTTCTTCTTTGTCCCCTCATTGGCAAGCTCTTTGCGCGACAACAAACTGCGGTTGGGTTCAACAATATCCCAAACCCACCCAAGCTTCGCGAACAGGCGAATCACTCGATAGGTCAGATCGAATTCGAACCAGCGATGCCCCTGGGCGGCGGAGCGAGGGTCGGCGTGATGGATGTTATGCCAACCTTCTCCGTTGCTCAGCAGCGCGAGCAGCCAATCGTTACGACTGTTTTCTCGGGTCTGATAGTTCTGGTAACCCCACATGTGAGCGACCGAATTAATCCCCCATGTGACGTGCCAACAAAAGATCGTACGAAAGACCACTCCCCACAAAAAGAATTGTACAGTGATTTGATTCGTTCCCGACCAAGTATCTGCAATGAGGAGTCCGCAAACGAAACCGCTTGCGGTTATCACTACGGCATGTGCAGCATAGGTCCAAACCCAGTTTAAATTTCTCTGCAGCCACATGTAGTACGGATCACGCATAAGATCGCGGACGTATTTATCGTAGGCGGCAGCGCCACTTAGTGCTCGATTTTCAACGAATAGCCAGCCGATATGAGACCAGCAGGCACTGACATGGGGCGTGTGCGGATCGGGAACATGATCCGAATGCTGGTGGTGGGCACGATGCACCAAAACCCAACGGGCTGGCGAGTCTTGGAAGCTGGCGACGCCCAAGGTGGCCAACAGATACTCCAGCCACTTTTTACATTTGAATCCACGATGGGTCAGCAAGCGGTGATATCCTGCTCCAATTCCGAGCGAAGTAAATAAAAAATTGCCAACCAATAGCCAGGCAATTCCGCACCAGCTAAACACATACTCAAAAAAGGCCAACGGCAACAGCAAATGGAAGCCAATGACAGGAGCTATATACTCCCACAGCATGCGACTGTGTTGATCCACACCGGGAGGTTTGGGCATGGGTGTTGAGCTGGCAATGTATCGTTCCGACTCGACCAATTCATCGGTTGCATGTGGGTTGAAATCACTTGGTGGTTGGGGGGCGCTGTGGCAAGCATGGTGGCGCGTCCTTGCTAAAGTTCGTGTCATCCCGTCGTTTCCGACGAAAACGGGGCAATTTATACGATGCAAATGCAATGCCAACGTCTCTAGCCGCAGGAACGTCACGATCTCTTGAAATGCAATTCATGCTTCACTGAATACCTTGGGCTTCTGCTACAATGCCATTTTTAAATCGAACTCGCTTTGAAGAATTGCTGGTGATGTTTCTCGCGTCGATAACTTATTCAAGATGGGCCGTTGTATTTCTAGTTTGCATGCAAATGGCTGCAGGCAAAATTTCTCATGCACAAAATGAATCTACTTCGCGGGCTCATGAGAAAGCGACGTTCGTACCCCAGATTCATCATCCCAATATCGAACGGGTTACATTGTTTTGTCAGAACCCGGCGATCGTCACGCCGGTTGGAATCGCCGTGGCGCCTGACGGTCGGGTGTTTGTCCAAGAAAATCATACCCATCAACGTGAATCAAATTACAAAGGCCCGAAGACAGATCGAATTTTGGTTTTTAAAGATACTGATCACGATGGTGTGAGTGACAAACGGGCCGTCTACCATCAGGGCCATTCACTGAGCACGGACTTGTTATTTGGGCCCGATGGTCATTTGTATTTCAGCACGCGTTCGGCTATCGGCAGGTTTCTTGATGCTGCACGAAACGAACAGGCTGGCGAATCGGAAACCCTGGTGGTTTGCGAAACGGACGGTACGTACCCGCATAACGGCGTCGGGGGGCTGGCGATTGATTCCGCCAATCCAGATAGACTCGCATTTGGTTTTGGTGAAAACTTGGGGGCGGACTATACGTTCGTCGGTTCGGATGGGGTCAAAATCTCGGGCGGCGCCGAAGGCGGCTCGACCTATATTTGTCAGACCGACGGCAGTGAGCTAGAACACCAATCGACGGGGCATTGGAATGCTTTCGGAATGACTTACGATTTAAGCGGGAATCTGTTTACGACCGACAACGACCCCAACGCCACGCCGCCAAATCGTTTGCTGCACATAGTACCCGGAGCAGACTTTGGTTATGAGTATCGTTACGGTCGTTCAGGTCGCCATCCATTGATTTGTTGGTACGGCGAACACCCTGGCACTTTGGGAATGATTGGTGCGTTGGGCGAAGCGGCGTGTGGGGTCGTTGCGTTTGGTCCTGGGCAACTGTTGAGCGCATCGTGGACCGATAACCGTATTGATTTGCATCGTTTGGAGCCCAAGGGCGCGACATTCATTGCGACGCGGGAGCCGTTCTTGAGTGGCCCCGATGACTTTCGTCCGGTACACATGGCGCATACGCATGACGGCAAGTCCATGTATTTTACAGATTGGGTGAAACAGTCTTATCCCGTTCACGGTTATGGCCGTGTTTGGCGAGTGGACTTTAAAAAGCCTGTCGCGTTGAGTCCATTGCCGCGACAGAACGCGGACAAGAAGTCACTGTCGCCCGCCGAAGCACTTGAATGGCTTGGCAGCGAAGACCCCTATCAACGAACTAAGGCGATCGAATGTTTGGGCGACCATCCCAAAACGCTTTCACAATTCGATTGGAAGCGAAAAAACGCGACCGTTCGTTCTCATTTTGCCGTGGCATTGAAACGACAAGATGCTGCGGGGCAAGCATCCATCATTCCCGAATTGTTACAAGACAACGATTCGCGCGTTCGCTTTGTTGGCATCAAGTGGATTGCTGATGCAAAACTGACCCAGTATCGAGACGAATTGGAGCAACTGTTCGAACGCGCGGATTTAGAGTCCATTGACTTGCGCGCCGCCATCGCGACGCTTGACGAAATCAGCCGAGAGTCCGGCAAAGAGTTTTTTCCGGATGCGAAGTTACTTGAGTTGGCTCGAGATCGGAAACGACCTGCCAAACTCCGAGCCAAAGCGCTGCAGGTTATCGATGTGGACCATCGCGGTTTATGTGTCGATGTGTTGGCGAATTTGGCGAAAGATCCGAGTCCATCGGTCCGTCGTGAAGCGGTCCGATCGCTCGTTTTGCATCAAGATGCTGAGCGATTTGCGATCTTGCGTGAATTAGCCGCTTTGGAATCCTTGAAGGTTGGTTTGCGGTCTGACGCGATAGCGGGTTTGGCGGCTGCCGCTCAAGAAAATGTCGATTTTTTGAAAGGCATGATCCGAAACTCAGAGCCCTTACTGGCGGAAGAGGCAGAGCGATCGCTGGGAGCTTCCGGTCTTATTGTTCGAGAACTTGTGGATAAACCGGATACCAGTGACCTGGTAAAATGGGAAGCGATGTTAGAGGTAGTTGAAGGCGAGACGGACGTGGAGTTGGGGCGCCGGCTTTTCTTTCATCCGAAACTTGGCCGTTGTTACAAGTGTCATCAAATGCAAGGGCGCGGATATTCGGTTGGTCCAGATTTGACAACCATAAACCAGCGCACAGGCGTTTCGCGAAAATGGCTGTTGGAACATATCGTTGATCCTAATTCCGAGATGGCGCCCTATTATCGCCCGCAGCAATTGTTGACCTTGGATGGCCAGGTATTCACGGGTTTGGTATTGGGAATTGAAGGGCAATCGCAGGCCTACGTCGATGCCGACGGTGTAGTTTTTTACGTGGACAAGGAGAATATCGAGGAACGTCGGGAACTCAAGACCTCAATCATGCCCGCAGGCCTGTTGGACAATATGAATGCAAGGGAGATTCGCGATTTGATTGCATTCTTACTTCATCGTGATGCAACGCGTTGAATTTTGTGGGCGCACGCGAGTGTGGGGCCAATCGCGCACATTCGACAAAACAAGTAGATTGAAATTATCCCGATAAGATATCTACAAATGGCTGGACATCCAGCAGGTCGACAACACCGTCTTGATTGATGTCGGCTTCTGGGATGTAGATGCCGTTAGTAATGGCATCCACGAAAGGGGCGACGTCGAGCAAATTGACAACGCCGTCACCGTTGACATCCCCCAGTAAAACGCCCGGACCTGGTGTGGTCACCCAGAAACCACCCTGCAGTTCCAAGTTACCACCATTTAGGACGGCGGCATCGTATTGTCCCAATGTCATCTGCAATTCTAGATTTCCGCCGCTGACCTCGCCCCCTCCATTATCAATTGTCTGCCATTGAATTTGCAGTTGACCGCTGGCCATTCCCGTCAAACAGGAAAGTGCAGTGATGGAGACAACCATTAAAATTTGTTTTGAAACATTCATCGGAATACCTGTTTTGGAATTGAGTTCAAATTAATTTTGCTAGTTTAAGTTTCATTTTGGTGCAGTGTTTCCTCGTCAGTCTTTGCTCGGACAAGAAACGCCACGGACCTTGCCGTGAATTGCAACCGGTACTAGTTGTCGCCAATGATGACGGATCCGCCACACGCACGCATGATCATGGGTTTGGTAATCGTTGCCGTTTCGGATGTGGTCCCCGGTTTCAAATTCAATAGGGGAATGTCGACGACGACGATGTCTTGGATTCGGTCGACGCCTTCGGCGACCGAGTCGAACGGAAAGAAAAACGTTCCCGCTTCAAACAGGTTGGTATCAAAGTCGACCCAAATATCCATGCGAGTCGGCTGAAACGCTTCACACGTTGACTTGCGTGTTTCGATGAGTCCGACGTTGTTACGAGTGACCAATCCCGTTGGTGTGAACAAAAATTCGCAAAACGGGCTAGAGTAATAGGGGATCCCAATGCTGCCGTCGACGGAGTAGGCCATTACGGTGTGGCGGGTGGAATTGAGGACGGGCACGAAAAAGTTATGTCCATTGGCAAACGCATAGGGCTGGCAGTCGGCGTCAGCAGGGTTGTGAGCGCAACCAATGTTGTGGCCAATTTCGTGAGCCAGAGTCAAGCCGTCACCCGCTTGGGCCCAGCGAACCACAGAGAACGAGGTCGATAGATCGGAATCGCACCACGCGAGCCCGCCGAATGAATTGTCTTGGACAAACAAAGACACAAAATCAGCATCTACAATGTCGCGTAAGAGGTGAACGGAATCCAAGATACCGTCGGATGGATCGGTGAGACGGTCTAAATGGTCTTCGTAGTCACCGGTTTCGGAGTAGTTAACTTCTTCCAGCCAGACAATATTGGTTTGAATCGCCAAGTCGCAATTCTGGTATGTCGTTTCGGTAATGGCGGCGGCGTTGATAGATTCGGCACGTATCGCGTCGGTACCACCAGCCTCAATGCGTGCGTCGTCGCTATAAACAATCATAATGTCAAAGAGGGTTTCTGGTGGCGCGCATGTCCCTTCCGGTGACGAACCGCGAGGCGAAGGAAATAAGTCGAACGCGTCTCGCAATTGGAGCAACGCTGATTCCTTTGGCTTACGGACCGGTTCAAACTCAGCGCACGTCCGAATTTTTTTGCGGTCGACACGGTGAATGTAGTGCGTGCCCGGACCACCATAGCGAAGTCGAATCGTTCCGACATTTTCCGGCATAAAAAATGTCCCAGCGGCAGCTTGGCCATAAGTGGTTATCACGAACCGACAGTCACGAATGCCGTCGAGACTGCCAAATAGCGTTCGCCCATTGGCTTGAAATTTATTTTTTTCAATCGTTCCAACGAAGGGCGCGCCGTAGCAATCAAAGTAAAATTCGTCCCCGGATCGGAGCTTGTTGAATCGCTCGATGTCGAACGAAACCGATTGAACTTGACGGGCGTGATCGGGCGGCGTAACAGAAATCGGATCTTCCGTGCTCCGCATAAGTACGTCGTTCGCGTTTAGGGTTTGCGAAACGAGAATCAGCATCGCCCAGACGCTTCGCACATACAGTTTCTTAATCATCGATAGTCTCCAGTTTTTTCGGACGCGCCGGTTATTGTAAGTTGACAAGTACCAAAACCAGGCCACGTTCGCCTTTTTTGAGTGAAGTCATGGCTTTACCAAGTACGGTCCCGCTCATCTTTTGCTCGTTGATGGCTTTCATGGCGTGACCGATTGTGGCCGACGTCGTCAACGAGTCACCCGGTTCAATCGCGTGTTCGGCGGCATCGACCCAACAATAAACGCGACCGGTCAAGGCAACCGGATAGGAACCGTTGGCAATCGTGCCGGCTTGCCCCATCGTCATCCCAGTGGCAACATTGCCAGCGCCACTGACGATGCCGGCTACTTTTTTGTCGTAGGCTGCTGTCGACGGCGTCAACTGCCCTGCGTTTTCCGGGTCGATGACAACAACCATACCGGGTTCGACTTTTTCATTGCCGCCAATGTTGAACATCTCTGACAGGTCCGAGCCTCCGGTGATTTGCAAAACGGGTGTTACTAAGCGAGAGGATCCAGCCGTCGCGTCGCCGATAACGATGTTGCCGCCCTCGCGATTGAGGTGCAGATCGGAAGCAGCGCCACCATCGCGGGCCATGATTTCGTTGGCATCGATAGAGACATTTTGAGATTGCGTTAATCCCGCGACAATCAACCCACCACCTCCCAAGGAAGCGTCGCTGCCGCCTCGAGCGCTGATCGCGGGTCCGTCACCGACGTTGAATGCGAAAAAAGTCGGTTCTGTGTCGTTCACAGAAATGGCTTGCATTGCGTGATTGTTTCCACCCGCAGCGACCGCCAAGGAGATGTTGCTAGCCGGGTTGGCGACGATGCCCACGCGGCCATCATCGGTAACTTCGATTCCACGGGTTTGCATAGCATATGGAGCGCGTGTAAATGCGACGCGGGGGGTCAATGTAGTTGATCCAATTCGAATATTAAGAAACCGAGCATCGTTGTTAAACACGGTTCCGCCGAAGTCGAGATCAACGGTGAACCGGCCGTCATTCACCGGGACGTCAAAGCGAAAGATTGTCGTACTGACTTGTGTCCCGCCGACCGAGGCATCCCATACGGAAAAGACCATATCGAACTCTCCATTGGCCAAGCTTCCGTTTTGTTTGAGTTCGCCTTGATACGTGAAAGTCGTATCGGACTGGGTGAACCCATAAGCGGGAAAAACGAGTGCAAACAATACAAAAAAGCGTGTCATGTTTCTAGCTTTCAAAAATTGCGGTAACGAAAATTCGCGTTCTGGTTTCCCATGACACAACTAGATCAAAGCGCACGCCAATTCTTGAAAAAGGGCTTTGATTTGAGTCCGCGAGCAAGGAGTTTCTTGACTCAAAACCACTCAACGGTAAAACCGGCGGAGACGAGTTTTTTTCGCAGTCGGCCGAGTCTGGCACGCAATACATTGCTATCGAGTTGCATTTTTCTGGCCGCTTCAGCGGTGTTGCACCCGGCCAAGCGGAGTTCAATCAACTTGCGATCGTTGGGGTCTAGCTGTTCCAAAATCAAGCTCAACTTCTCGGCTTGTTCTGCCTCTTTTGCCGGTGATTCCGCTGTGTTTTGCGAATCCAACAGTAGCGTTGCTAAACTTTGGTTGTCACAAGCCCCAAATTTCTCCAGTCTTTGTTGCCGCTGATGTTTTCTCCAATGACGAGCGATTTTGCGGCGAACAATTAACGCTGCTAGGCGAACCAAGTGTTCGGGGGAACGAATGTCGAATTTTTCATTCCGAATGCCAAGCAAGACGCTCTTGTGTACGGACTGAATGAGGTCCACTGAATCAAAGTAGGGTCTCAGTGAATTTCCCAACCGCGATTTGACCACTTTAACGAGTTCGGATTCGTACTCCCGAATCAGGCGGTCCAATGCGACACGATTTCCAGCTCTGGCTTCTTGCAACAGTTGGTCAAAACCGGTTGAATCGGGGGCCGTATCCATGAGCATCTCAATGAATTGGTTGAAAACGATCGGCTGGAAATTTAACATGACGCGAAGCGATTTGTCTGCGAATTTGGCGAAAAAATCGAATTGTCACATTTTTATAAGTTCGTTTTTGATATCCGACGGCATTTCAATTTTGAAGCAGTGTTGTTCAAGTAGTTGGCAAACACAAAATGAATAAGCCCTTTTCAGAATCCTTATTGCGACGCCTGTGCCGGGAACTTGAGCGCCGGATCAGGACTGGCGAGCGAGAATTGGCGGAACAGTATTTTTCTGAGTTGCCCGATTTAGAACGAGACTACGACGCGGCAATCGACCTAATTTATTGCGAGTACCTTGCCTTGGAGGCTGCCGGTGAACGCCCCTCACTCGATGATTTACGTCAACGATTTCCTGATTGGTTCGAACGGATCTCGAAACTACTTGAAGTCCACGGAGCGATTGCTGACGATCTCGCGGAAGACGAATTGACCCACGCGGGCGAATTCATCGAAAGTCGCATTGGCAAGACGATTGGCGATTACAAGTTGTTGCAAGAAATTGGCGAGGGTGGATTTGGTGTCGTGTACATGGCGCAACAGCTTCGACCAGTGCGCCGACAGGTTGCGCTCAAGGTTATCAAACCCGGGATGGATACGCGCGAAGCGCTTGCGCGGTTCGAGTCGGAGCGTCAGGCTTTGGCATTGATGGATCATCCTAACATTTGTCGCGTATTGGAAGCGGGGGCGACGGAAGGCGGCTATCCGTATTTCGTGATGGAGCTGGTCAAGGGGGTCCCCATCACGGAGTATTGCCGCAAGCAGAAGATTCCGATTCGAGATAGACTGGAGTTGTTCCGAACGGTATGCAGCGCTGTTCAACATGCTCACACTAAAGGCGTTATCCACCGAGATCTTAAGCCTTCGAACGTCATGATTACGTTTCATGACACCGTTGCCGTACCAAAGGTCATCGATTTTGGAATTGCCAAAGCCTTGAATCAGCAGCTGACTGAAAAGACATTGTTCACGAAGTATGGCCAGTTGTTGGGCACGCCCATGTATATGAGCCCAGAGCAGGCTGAATTGAGTGGGCTCGATATCGATATTCGTAGCGATGTTTATGCCCTCGGCGTACTGCTATACGAGTTGTTGACCGGATCAACTCCATTCAAATCTGAGCGATTCGAATCCGCGACGTACGCCGATTTAGTACGGATGATTACCGAAGAAGATCCGCCGACGCCCAGTACGCGTATTCACTACGACAGTCAATCCGAAGGCATAGCCGGATTAGGGATTCAGGTCCAAGGTCTTTCGCGAGAGTTGAAAGGTGACTTGGATCGAATCGTCATGAAGGCGATGGAAAAGGATCGTCGTCGTCGCTATGAAACCGTCAATGATTTATCTCGTGACATTCGAAATTTCCTTAATGATGAACCGATTTCCGCGGGAAGCGTAAACTCTTGGAGTCGTGTCCGGCGGTTGATTCGCAGGCATAAGGTCACTGTGGCGGCGAGTGGGTTTGTTCTAGCAGCGCTGGTCATTGGTTTTGTCGTTTCCACGATCGGGCTGATCCAAGCGAGTCGCGCGACCCAGCGCGAACGCTTGGCGCGTTTGGACGAACAAAGTCAAAGGCATCGAGCGGAAACGGAAGAAGTTAAAAAAACGTTAGCGTTGAAACGCGAACAGGCTCATCGAGAGAAATTGGAAAACAGTTTGTATCGGCATCGTATTGCGGCAGTCCAACAGTCATTACAAACAAAGACCAGTACAGACTCAGTTCGCGAGCTTATGAGTTGTCCGCCAAGCCTGCGAGGTTGGGAGTGGGGGTACCTATTGAGAGAGGCCACGAGGGGCATTGTCGTGTTGGATGAGCACGAATTGTCCGTCAGCCGTGTCGCTTTCAGTCCGGATGGTCGCTGGATTGTTTCCGGTAGTAGCCAGTGGAACAGTCAACAAGTTGGAAAGGCTGTGTTGACCAATGCCCGTACTTTGAAAACCGAACGTATTTTGTACCAATCGCACGGTGGCGTCTATGACGTTGCCTTTTCGCCCGACTCGAAGTCGGTTGCGCTCAGCAACGGAAATGGCGGCGGAGTGCAGGTGGTGGATGTCGAAACGGGTGCGACAGTACTCCAAGCAGAGCAAGGGCGTCGTGTTTATGCTGTGGCTTACAACAACGACGGTAGTTTGTTGGCCGTGGGCGGAACCGGTAAGCGATTGGTGGTTCTCGACAGCGCGACTGGAACAACCCTAAAACGTTTTGAAATTGAATCGGTTTTCGATTGTTCGTTTTCACCGGACAGCAAGTGGTTGGCGGCGGTTTCGCACAGCGGCATCACTCGCGTGTGGGATATGGCGACGGGTGAATTAATACAGGAACTTGAGGAGACGGGAAATCGTTCAGTTGAATTTAGCCCCGACGGAAGCCTGCTTGCCAGTTGCGGTTACGACGGAAAAGAGTGGGGCGTACTAAATGTGTTCGAAAAATTTGACAACAAGTTTGAACGACGCTACCGACAAGTCACTAATTTTGGATCAGTGACTCAATTGAGTTTTAGTCCCGACGGCAAGCAAATCGCGCTGAGCGGGTTTGGAGGGAAGATTCGATTATTTGATTCAATGACCGGGCGTCAGACGTTGGAACGGCCAGCTCATGACGTTCGCACCAACTGTATTCGTTTTTGTGAGCGCAGCCAACGAATCGTTTCGTGTGGTAACGCAGATATCAAAGTTTGGAAACAGGAGCTTTTTCAAACGCCGACGCGTAGTCGTTCGGATCGGTCGTATCTTACGGCTTTTGTTTTCTTTGATGGTGGTCGGCAGATTGCTTTGGCGGGTGGCCGAAACCGAGCGCAGAGCATGTTCAGTTTGCAAGAACATCCCAATGCAAATTCGGTACAGGTTTTTCCTGTTGGGGAGGACCAGGATATCGAATTCGCGCCGGCGATTGAACTCGTCGGTGCGACGAGCTGGCTGACCAGTTTGACGTTGTCGCCGTCTGAACAAAGTTTGGCGGCTGGCTCTGATGACGGTACCGTATCTGTATGGGATTTGCGCGAATTTAAACATACGTTGCAGTTAAAGACAGACCACAAGGCGATTCGAAAGTTGTACTTCGTCGACGAGACGAGCTTGTTGTCGCTGGGGCAGGATGGGGATCTTCGTCTTTGGGATCTAGCCGATGGGCAACCAATTTCGAAGTTCGCCGATTACAAAGTTCACGATATTGCCTCCTATAAGGGTTCCCAATTTGTCGCGCTTACCCGGTCCGGCCGCCTGGAATTGTTCGATGTTCGCAAGCATCGAGACGCACAGCTAATTGCATCCGAAACTACGGCGAGGCAAGTGACTTGCTCCGCTTCATCTTCTCGCGTTGCCACGGCCGGTAGTCAAGACGGTGTGAGGATCTATGGCGTTTCGGGGTTGAACGTCAAACATGAACCACGAGTGGTTTCGATTGAACTCGGGGAAATTCATCGACTCAAGTTCAATCGAGCGGGAGATCGATTGGCGGTTTACGCGCAAGACGGAACCGTCACAATCGTTGATGCTGCGTCGTCGAACGAAGTGTTAGGGCTGAACTCGCTGGGGCAGAGTAACCACTTGCTCGACCTTCAGTTTTCGCCAGGTGGCCGGCATTTAGCGGTCTCGAGGGGAACCGAGTTAACCATTTGGAGTGCCCATAGCAAGGCAATGCAAACGCCGTGGTCCCTGCGGTCATCGCTTGACTTTGAAAACAGGGCCGCTGGCGATTAAGTATACGAAACACCAGTTTTCGAAGAGCCACTTTTCCAAACGAGGCACACGATCGATGAAATCAAAATCACCCATTCTCCGATCGCCAAGTTGTACGTGAACTGTTCTAGATCTGAATATAAGAACAGGCTGACTGTTCGGAACAAAACCAAACAGGCGTGGATCAACAGGCACGCAACAAGCGAGCTATGCAAAAATTGTGGTTGAATCAGCGGCAAGAGAAAAAGCAAACTCAAGCCCAGCTCGAGTCCGCCGTAAATCACAAGGAACTCAGATTGGCCGCTGCCGTGTTCGAGTTGGAAACCAACTTTGTCGGAAGTCATGGCGGGATAAAAACTGCACCACAAAGCCAGCCCCAAATACATCAATCCGACGGCGGCAAGAAAGACCTTTGATAACATCGGAACCCCCAATTTTTGGTGAATTCCGAGTATGATACCGATTGCCGGCGATATTTGTGCCTGGGCGCCCTAATCCCTAAGAAACCTTGATTTTGGCGTCTTGCTTACCGTGCATCATCAAATCACGCTGCATCGCCGACTCCTATATTCCGCATTTTGGGTGCCAAAAAACGCAGTTTTGCTAGAAATGTTTTGAAAATCTCATGGGTGATCCACCATAATAAAGGCTTCAAGCGAAGACTCATTTGTATTTAGAGTGCAACACCACACTCCACAGGACATTGCGACGGAAGAAAAAATGCATCTTGATAGCCGTAAATTGTGTTTGAGTATCCTCACCTTTTGTATGATCATCTCGGTTCAAGTTACCAGATCCGAGGGGCAAACGGTTGCTCGGCAGTGGAACGAAACGCTGCTCGATTTGATTCGAATTGACTT
The DNA here is from genome assembly GCA_965263475.1 of Mariniblastus sp. Taxonomy (GTDB): domain Bacteria; phylum Planctomycetota; class Planctomycetia; order Pirellulales; family Pirellulaceae; genus Mariniblastus. Next base: position 1,640,899 of record OZ253677.1, on the reverse strand, counting down.
TCCAGCGCCGACGATCCATTCACGCAACTTGTACCATTCATCTGCTGCGATGTATGACGCTTGGGCGGTCTACGACGGTTTCGCCACAGGCGTTTTTTACAAAGAAAAGCATAATGCGATGGACATCGAAACTGCGCGGAACGAAGCGATCAGCTACGCCGCCTATCGGGTTCTGTCGCAACGTTACCAACTTTCAACATTTCCAGATGTTTCTCAAATCACTCTCGATTTGTTGATGGATGAATTGGGTTACGATATCAATGTGACGACCACCAAAGGTGATACACCAGCAGCGATTGGAAATCGGATCGCTGATTTGATTTTGACGACCGCGCTGGACGACGGCTCGAACGAAGCCAATGCGTATGTAGATCCTTCTGGCTATGAGGCGGCCAACGAGCCAATGATTGTGGACTACCCCGATGTGGTGCCCGAAGACGCTGACGATTTGTCGGACCCCAATCGTTGGCAGCCGTTGTTTATCGACTCGGCGGTAACACAAAATGGCCAAGTCGGCTCCGATTTGCAGGAGTACATTGGCCCACACTGGGGGCCCGTTACGACTTTTGCATTGTCCAGCAAAAGTGGAATGTACAGTTGGTCGGATATTGATCCCGGACCTGCGCCGCTGTTCAACGGTGTTGGTGATCAAGAGTATCGGGACGACACGTTGCTGGTGATCGAGTACAGCCATGCGTTAGACCCGGATGAAGGTCCCGGCGCTGAGGTCATCAATATTTCGCCCAAGGTCAACGGCAATCGACCGTTGGGTACGCATGATAACCAAGGATACGAAATGAACCCGGTGACCGGACAACCTTATGCCGATAATTTTGTGTTGACCGCAGACTACGGCCGTATTTTGGCCGAGTTTTGGGCGGATGGGCCCGAGTCCGAGACGCCACCTGGACATTGGAACGTGATCGCCAATGAAGTATCGGATGATGAACTTACAGTGAAACGAATTGGTGGAATTGGGCCGGTTGTTGATGACTTGGAATGGGATGTGAAATTGTATTTGGCGTTAAACGGTGCGACTCATGACGCCGCCGTTGCTGCTTGGGGCGTGAAACGCGAGTACGACTATGTCCGGCCAATCACGAAAATTCGTTACCAGGGTCGGATGGGACAGTCGTCCGATCCAAAGTTGCCTTCCTTCAACCCGGATGGTTTGCCTTTGATCGATGGTCTTGTCGAATTGATTACCAGCGAAACCATTGCTAACGGTGGCCGGCACCGGAATGCATTCTTCAATGCCAATCAAGATTCCGACGGCAATTTTTTCTTGTTCTTTGCTCAAACGGAATTCATCGGTAAAGTCGCCATCAAGACGTGGAACCATGAGCCACCAAATCCGGATACCGATGTCAGCGGAACGGATTGGATCTTGGCACAGAATTGGGTCCCTTATCAAGATGACAATTTTGTGACGCCTGCATTTGCTGCCTACGTATCGGGTCACAGCACGTTCAGTCGGGCTTCCGCGGAAGTGCTTACCGCGATAACCGGTGACCCGTATTTTCCAGGTGGCTTGGGTGAAAAAGAGTTTGATGTCGACTTTTTGGATTTTGAAGATGGTCCCACTGAGCCCATAACATTGCAATGGGCGACCTACTTTGACGCTGCCGACGAAGCAGGTATCTCACGATTGTGGGGAGGGATTCATGTTCCTGCCGACGACTTTGCCGGGAGAATAATGGGGGCGACCATTGGACAGACGGCTTATGAAAAAGCTGCCGCTTTGTTTTTGGCAAACCGCATATTCGGTGACGCAAACGAAGATGGAGATGCAAATCTATTGGATGTCTTTGTGTTCGTGCAATTGTTGAACGATGGTGGCTATTCTCCGAACGTAGATTTCAACGAAGACGGAGTTGTTGACAAGCTCGATATTGCGGCTTTCGTCGAGGCGATCGTTTCTCCATAGTCATCGAACTCTTTCCTGTCCCAACGGTTCAGGAGGATAGGCGGCTATTGGCTCAAGTATGGCTGGAGCTGCTCAATCGTTTGCGCATTCAACGCCGCTTTGCCAAACCCGCGGACCGCACCAGCTGCAACGGCTTGTACTTGAGTTTCTTCGTAATTGCTCACAACCATCGTGGGCGGCAAAGAATCGCTCGCTTTGAGTTCTCGGATAATGTCCATGCCTGCGCTGCCGGTTTGATCCAATACTCGATTGATCAAAACCAAGTCAAAGTTGGTGTCTTCGATTTTTTGGACCGCTGTTGTGTGGTCGTCCGCGGTATCGATTTGAACTTCGAATTCCGCCGTCAACCATTGGGTGATTCGCGTATGGTCGGCCGCACATTGTCCGACACTTAAGATCTGTTTCATTGCCGCAGCTTCCTAAAAATGCCACTCCGAAATACGTAGAGTGGCAATCTTAGGGCGCGCTTCGACTTTAGCAAGTCGTCCACAATTTACTTTGCCGAAAATCGTGCTCCAATCCAATCCGCGATGGTCTTCATTGGTTTTTCGTTGAACGTTTCCGAAATCGAGACGTATTCGCTCATGCTGCCGGTTTTGGCTGTTTGAAACAAGTGATTTAGGCCGTCGAATGTGATTACTTTGAAGTCCGAATTGCCGCCTTCCCGTAGCGCTTTTTCAATTTCGGGCATATTCAAATCGGCGAGCACTTGAAGGTCTTTTGAGCCGACAATTGCCAGGACCGGACACTTGATTTTTCGCAGGGCAGGGCGGGGATCGTAACTCAAAAAGTACTGCATCCACTCGCCTTTGAGTTGAGGCTTTTGGTTGGCGATTGCATCACGAATCTTTTGACCACCGGCCTCGCGACCCGCTTCGGGAATGGTCGCAATGACTGCGTCCAATGCTTCGTCTAACTTCGAATCAAAGGCTTCCGTTTTTCCAAAATCTCGGACTGTTTCCACGACCGCCCGGGTCGTTGCTTTTTCGATTTTGATCGAATCCTCCGGCAAGCCTTCACCGCGAAGCATGGCTTCCACTTGCGAGATCGAAATTTCTGTGCCAGGGACGCCGGTGGCCGCTAACAGAACGACAAAGGCAACATCGTCTCTCAGTCCAACCACCATCGGCGCGATTAAGCCACCTTCACTGTGCCCCGCCAGTCCGATGGCTTCTGGGTTGATGCGGTCATGTTTAGATAGAAACTCGACGGCCGCAGCTGTATCGGTCGCAAAATCGGCTGAGGTTGCTCCAGCGAATTTGCCGGTTGATTCGGCGGTTCCGCGATCGTCGTAACGGAGCACTGCGATCCCATGGCGAGATAGGTAATCGGCCAAAACGAGAAACGGCTTGTGTTCCATCAGTGTTTCGTCGCGGTCTTGGGCTCCTGACCCGCTGATCAACACGACTGCCGGATAGCGTTGGTCGCCTTTGGGTACCGTAAGGGTTCCGGCCAATGTGATTTTTGCATCGGGGTTTTCGAATTTGACTTCCAGGGAATCGTACGGGAAAGGCCCAACTGGTTTTTGTGGCCGTTTGCTCCACACATTTTCGCCCTTATCAATTTCCGAGTCTTTGCGTTTCAATGTTAATTCGACTTTTCTACCACCTTGATTCCAAATGCCAGTCGCTTCGTCACCGGCATCGTTCAATTTGCCGGTGTACGTTAAGCCAATTTTTTTGACTTTGAATTGCAACTGACCGTCTTTGACTTCGTATTTTGCTTCGAAATCGGTCAGTCCCTCGGTGATGCTGTCAAAAAAGGCAACGGTTTGGTCTTTGTTATTCGTGCCAATTCGAAATTGCATCACGGGCTTCATGATTCCCATTTCGAGTTCACCGACCCAGGCTTCTTTCAGTTTGAACGAACTGGCAGCTCGGTTGGTTTCCTCTTCCGAAGCGGTTCGGGTTTCCGATTTCGTGAATTTGAGCGGAAACGTCATGCCGCTTTGTTTGAATTTGCCGTCGGCCTCCGTTTTGTCGTTGTTCAGTTTTCCTGAATATTCGGCACCGATTTGAGTCACTCTGAATTTGAAATCTTGGCCGCCAAAAACCGCATCGCTCAGTTTGAAGCTGGCGTTGCCTTGGTCGACACTGCGAAGCTCGCCGCTGATGGACTGGCCATCGGAAACGACGTCGACTTCTAATCTCAATTTCGTCCCTTGTACCGATAGCGTGCCTTTCCAGGTGGTAACCGTGGCTTCTTGGGCTGACAAAAACGGACCCAAGAACAATAACAACGCGAATAATCTGATCGAAATCTGCATAAGTTCCTCGAAATTTACCTGTGTTTTCCATCCTTTTCGTCGCCCGAAACCCAATATTTGGAATTCTGTCAAAAATAGTTGCGTTTGACAACTAAAATTTTGACGATAACATGATTTTGAAACGAAATAAAAACGATGGGATTGCTGATTGTCTTTTGGGAGGAAGTATGAAACCGATGAAACCAATGAAAGTGGCCATTCTGCAGATTGTAAACGCGTTGTTTTTTGCGGTACTGATGATCCTTATTTCTTGGTGGACGCGAGGGAATGAGAATTGGCTGTTCCTGCAACAAGCGTTGATCGCGATTTGGTGGATACCATTCAGTTTTTTGTTGGCTGCTGGTCAGCGTGAGGGTTGCTGCTAGATCCATTCCAAGTGTGATAGTGCAAGTGCCCATGACGAACGATACTTCCAATAGCCATTTGATCCAACAGATTCGCAAATTCTCTCGGGTTTTGGTTAGAGAGTTAGATGCGGTAAAGGGCAGTTATTTGGAATCAGGTTTGACGTTGTCTCAATGTCACGTTTTATTCGAATTGGATGCACACGGAGCGATGCATCTGATGGAATTGTCGGACGTCTTGTTGATGGATAAATCCAACACAAGTCGATCCGTTAAGAAGCTGGTTGGTTTGGGTTTGATCAAATCAAAAAAGGTCGCGACGGACCATCGCCAAAAGTTGTTTAGTCTGACGGCGCAAGGGCGCAAAATTTTGCAATCGGTAACGACACGAGCGGACGCGCAAGTCCATTCGGCGCTGCAAAACTTAAGTCCTGATCAAGGTCGATCGGTTGTGGACGGATTGTCGTTGTATTCAAAGGCATTGACCAAGAGTCGGCTGCAAGATGGCCTTCAAATTCGAGCTATCGGGAAACAAGACGATGCTGCGGTCGCCGAGTTGATTCGCGATGTCATGATCGAGTTTGGCGCGGTTGGCGAAGGATATTCGATTGTTGACCCGGAAGTCGACAACATGTTTGGAAGCTACCAAGCGGATCGGCATTTTTACTGTGTCGTCGAGGCCGGAGCGAATATTTTGGGGGTTGGTGGTATTGCACCGCTTCGAGGCGGGGGCAAACAAACTTGCGAATTGCGAAAGATGTTTTATCGCCCGGAAATTCGTGGAATTGGAATGGGGCGTCGACTTCTGCTGGTCCTGTTAGACAAAGCCCGTTCATTTGGCTTCGAGCAATGCTATTTGGAAACATTGGAACGCATGCCCCAAGCGATTCACTTGTATACACAAGCCGGGTTTCAGCGGTTGGAGAAACCAATGGGCAAGACGGGGCATTGCCGCTGCGATCATTGGTACTTATTGGAACTCTGAATCGACGAGTTTCCAACGCATGGAACACCCAGCGACTGGTGACGTTGGTGTTGTTAACCACTCGCTCGCGTTTCTTGATGTTGCGCGTTGAGTACCAGCACGAAGCGCTAGGCTCGCTCACGCTTCGTGCTGGTATTCATGGGGACCAAATACTGAAAACGCAGTCGATTGAAGATGGCAAATTAAACGGATAGCCGCAACGTCAAAACCTGCGCTTCGGGCAGTTAATGTTTGTGCGGCATCTATTGACACGTAAATTTTGGATCCGGTCACCGTCGAAATTGTCGTCGACCGTCTTGAGCGGGACGGGAATTTGCGACTACGGTTCGAGCACGACTGGCGACCAGCTGGCTTTCTTTTGGTGGTGACAAACGTTGCATGAATGAGTCATTGCGATGAAGCTTTTTCTTGCCGACGCATAGTCTCGTTTTTGACCGGCTTTGTATATGGCGGCCGCGTGTTGTTGCACCGTAAGCGTCTCGAGAAGTTGATGTTTCTTCGTATATTTTAATTTTGCCTCGACGGACTTGAACGAGTTAATTTCCGGCCACTGATGCATGCGTGCCGTAAATTCTGACAAAATCAGGGCGTCACGTTGCACTGCGTTGTAGTCGACGTTTTCATCCTTGGATTCCGCACCGACTTGGTTTTTCAGATTATCGAACGACGGTCGATACACCAAGCCCATCATCCGGCGCCAGTTCGTTTCGGTCGGCGCAGTTACATACTCAGACTTTGTTTCGTCGTTTTGCACTTGCTCTTGGTTTAACGGTGAGAGATTTGGTAGCAAGCAAATGGTGATCGCGGACACCGTGGCGAATAGATGGAAGTAATTCATCAATAGATTCTCGTCGGTTTCAAACTTGAACATCTGACATTAGCACTTTTTCTTTGAAGTTTCATTTTAGCATTGGGAGCGAGGCGAGATGTAACGGGTATGTAACCCGTTGACAGACGTTAGTCTTCTGCGCACTCGTTGGCAAACGGTGAAAGTAATCTGATCCCGTCAATCACCATTTTAGAGTCGCAATTTGAAATCACAATTGATTCGGAAAGGTATGTTGGTTGTGTTCATCGAGGCGCAGAATTGCAATCGTAGAAACTTGCTCAACGTCAAACGTGGCGTACAGATGCGGGAAACTCTCTTGATTCCGCGAGACTTCCCATTTCAGCTCGGGTCCAAACGCGGTTTCATCAATGCCCAGCAAGACGAGATTGTCTTGTCCCGCGAAATGTTTGGCTGCCGTTTCCCGAACTTGGCTTGCTGACGAGAAATGAATAAAGCCATCTCGATGATCGACGGAAGAACCATCGAAGCGGCCTTTTCGTTGGGTCTGTTCCCACTCGTGAGCGGTCAGTATTTTGTAAATCATTCTCGATCGAAACGATGAGTGAGTGTTGTTTATTGGTGCAAGGCATTTTAACATCGGTTTCGTTTGGGCGTGACCAGTGAAGACGATGATGGTTTCGTGCTGGTTATTGGAAATTTTATGATGTGTTTGCAATAATAGCACGTGACGCCGATGCAGCCGTCGTGCTGGACTGGGCAAACACAAACGTCGGGCAATATTCATTTGAAACCGCGAACAAGATCTCTGATTTGGGGTGTCGCCTTTTACTTGGTAATTGGGGTGTCTGCTGCATCTCAACCATTTATTTTTTCACCTGATTCAGCGGCTTTGTATTTATCGCAAATTGCCATGGCCATTCCGCCAGGCTTTTGGATGATCAAAGATGCGAAGGCGAGAGGGATCTTTGTTCCGCATGTGATCCAACCGGCGGTTTTGGGATACTGGGCTATCTTGGTGCCCATTTATCTTGTTTGCACGCGAAAATGGTGGGGCCTGCTGTATGCGGCCATGCACGTGACCATGACCTATGCATTGATTTATTCGATATACTTTGGTGTTTATCACGCGTTTTGGGGAATGGATTGAGTCATTTTAAATCTGAGCAACGTCGCCTCCGCTGCTGGGGGATGACGCCATGAAAATTGTTCTTTGTTCTGTAGATGAAGCGCTTGCTCAGGCTTGGCAAGTGTATTGCGGGGAGATAGACGGAATCGAAATTCATGCCGGCAATATTCTGGACCTCAAAGTGGACGCCGTCGTTAGTCCGGCGAACAGTTTCGGTTTCATGGATGGTGGAATCGACTTAGTCTACAGTCAATTTTTCGGTTGGCAGTTGCAGCGGCAATTGCAACATCAGATCCAACATTTTCATCACGGGGAGTTGCTGGTTGGCACTGCTGAAATTGTCGAAACTCACCATTCGAGAATTTCCTATTTGATCGCTGCACCCACAATGCGAGTGCCGATGGTGCTTGCCGACACCGTAAATCCCTACTTGGCTGCTCGAGCTGCGTTGCTGTTGGTCAAGCACGGTCGTTTTCAAGCCGGTTCCTTAGAAGGAGAGCGGATTTCAGACGTTGTAAAGGCCATAGCGATTCCTGGGTTGGGAACGGGGGTCGGTCGGGTCAAACCAGAAAGATGTGCATTGCAAGTTCGTACGGCAATTAAAGAAGTTGTTTTCGGAGAGCTCGATTTTCCGGCGTCGTGGGCCGAAGCCCAAATGCGTCACCAACAATTGTACACCGACAAGTTTCGGGATTTACAATACTGATGGCCCAGCGACAAAAAATTAGACGGGCAGGACATGGTGTTGGGTCCTGCCAGTCTGTTGGTTGTCTAATCTGTGGTCGCTGGCCCTCGTTCGTTGTACCTCACTTGCGGCCAGAGAATCCAATCCCCATCGTCGTTGGTGTGGGTTGATCCGCCCACAAAATTGGCGGCCGGAACTAAATTGCCTTGCTGGTCGGTGGTTTGAACGCCGCCATCGTCGTCCTTATCCCAGCCGACGCTGTACACAACGAGGCCTTGATCGTCTTGGGTCAGCCTTAGATCGTTACCGTTCAGGATATCTACCGGCAATTCAGCAACGAAATCTGGTGCCAAGTGGATTAGCTCGGTTGGCCATTGATGGTGGGCCAAACGATAACGATGTGCTGCCAGCGCTGCGAGGATTCCTTCTTGGCGTCCGGTCATGCGATCGGTTGCACTGATCACGGCATCAAAAGCTGGCATCAGCATTTCCAGCAGGAAATATTTCATCTGATTGTTGTGGAGGAAATCTTCAAATTCGACCTCTGGACGATCCCACATCGGTTGTGCAACCGCGGCTGTAAACTCGTCGATAAAACGATTAGCTGTTTCAGTGGTGTCTTTGCGATCAGCGACGATGAACAGCGATACCGGTGCAAGCGCGTTTTGAGCGAAGCGAGCGATTCGACCCGCGGTTCCAGCTTCTTTGGTCATTGAATTGGAGTATTCCGACGTCAACGCCATGCCGCTTTTGATCCCCGATGCGGTGATCCGGCCATTTCCGTTTCCATCGTCAGAAAACGTCCTTTGGATGATATCCATAATCATCGCGCGCTCGCCTTCAAAACGTGTCATTTCGGCAAACGATATTCCACCGATGTGGTTCATCAAACGCTGCAGTTGATCGTCGGTGAAAAAATCGGGATCGGCAGTCAGAACTTCCTCCAGTGTCTCAAAACCAATTCCACTGATCGCAAACCCGACCAAACTGCCAACCAAGACGTTGGAATCCGCGGCGTGAGAACTCAGCCCCATGAACGTTTTCATGTTGCGGACTACCCGTTCAGCATCTCCCTGTTCAACGGCCCAATACGTGTCGACTTTTAAGATTCTGGCCGCTTCTCGAAACGGTTGTAAATGGGGAAGCAGGACGCCGATCAAGTTTCCTGCTAACGTCGGGTCGTCTGATCCAAAGTAACCAACTTTACTGTTTTTTCTGAAGTCTCGTGAAGCAGGAGCAAACAAGGCTTCAAAGTCTTCGTCCGAGTACTTGGTGACATCCTGCTGTAGCTCTAATCCTAAACGCGGTTTTGACGCTCCGGCGCGAAACGCGTCCAGTAGTGTTGTAATCTCTTTCAGCTTCGCAACTGCCTCCGGCCATCGTTCATCGGTTGGCTTAATCAAACGGTCGGGTGGAAACGCAATGCCAGATTCCTTGTCGGGGACATAAAAGAAGGATCTGAATTCTCGACGAAACTCTCCGTCTTCAGAAAAACCAAATTCGATCCAAGCTTTGCGGTAGATCGGCCAAGCTTGATCGTCTTCAGCGATGTCGGTATTGAGTGCATTTAAATCAGCCAAGTAATCATGGCTGAGCGTTGGTGTTGCCGAATGGAAATAGCCATAAATTCCCAGGTAGATGGACAAGATTCCCAATATCATCCAGCCAATAATTTGAACGAATCTAATCATAACAGGTCGATTCCTTATTTTTGATCTTCGAACTAAAGTCGCCGTGGTTTGGGGGTCACCAAAACTGGCCACCATTTGCGAGTAACTTTTTCCAGCCAATTCTCCGTCGAGAAAATGGCCAATCAATTCATGAATGACTTCGATTTTTTCAAATCGCATTAAACGCGATTTCTTAATAACGTGATGAATCAAATTTTTCGCTTCGTCTGGCAATTCGGATTCAGCGATCACCTTGCGCCAATTCCGTCGCTCGTACGGAAAGAACCGTAGCCATTGCGGGGAATTTCGATTCGGCGGAAGGATCAGGTTGCTCATCTCGGTTGGTTGCTATGCTCCGTTTTTGTCAAATTGAACTGTGGCGCTATTAATTCTTCCGCCTTGGCCAGAGAACCAGATCGCCGTCATATTTCCAGCCAGAAATCTTCTTGTTGGCTTGGTCGTGAAAATTGTGCGGCTCTGGAGGCGAGTACTGACCATTGTCCATTGGCGTTTGATATGTCGCCAACGTACCCAAGTCGTCATCGCCGTCTAACCCGACGCTGTAGACGACAACGCGGTCATTTTGTGTGCTGAATCTCAACGGCTTGCCATTACAGAGATCTTTCGGAGTCTCAGCGAATAGGGCGTCAAGTTGTTGCAAGTCATCCGGCCATTGCTGTTGTTCCAGTTGGTAACGGTGAATCGCCAATGCCAGCACGGCGGCGGATTGCTCCGCGACAGCCAAATACACTTGTTGCTGCAAGTGCGCGGTGGCCGGCAACAAATCGATCGCATCGAATCCTGGAAGTCCACGGCGGTGAGCAGGGGCGCTACTCAGGCTCTCAAGATCGTAGTTTTTTGCCTCCCAAGCGGGGCGATCCAAGTCTTCGGCAATTAAATCCATTGTCGTGTCGTATCGCTCCAAAATGCTCTTGCGAGTTGCATTGGTAAAGAGGGTTACCGGTTCGGATAAAGATTGCGCGACTTCGAGCGCCATTTCAAATTCTGGGTACGCCTGCGCCCAGCGCTGTTGTTTCAAGCCCCACGCGACGTTTAAAAACTCGAATCCGTCAGGTGTGATGCGCCCATCACCAGAACCATTGTCCGTAAATACACGCTGCACGATGTCGTAAACCATCGCGCGTTCGCCCCCCAGTCGAACCCAATCTCTAATATTGACGTTTTCGATGGAATCTTGAATTTCTGCGAGCTGATCTTCGGACAAGAAATGGGGATGAAACTCAAGAAAATCTTGGAGTTCTTCATAGCCCATCGAGGCGATCGCGAATCCAACGTAGGCGCCGACTAAACAGTTGCAATCGGCGGCATGTTGGGCCAAGCCATAGTAGGTAGCTAAGTTTTCAGTGGCTCGCTCGCCGTCTCCTTGCTCGATCGCGTAAAGCGTATCAAAGTGCAGCAAGCGGGCGGCGGTACGAAAATATTGAACATGCGGTAACGCAATGCCAACGATCGATCCTGCCATCCGGACGTCGCGATTGGGAACGTGGCCAACTGGGAACAGTGCGACATAGTCTTCGGTGGAGTACTTGGACACGTCGCTTTGCAACGCCAGTCCCAAACGAGGCTTTTGCGCACCTTGGCGAAACGCATCGAGCAGCGGTTGCCAGTGGTCGAGTTTTTCTTTCACCGTCTTCCACTGTGGGTCTTCGGGGGTGACGCGCCTGCGATCCGGGTTTCCAAATTCGTCAGTCCCGTTTTCGACATAGAAGCTTTTCATTCTGGAACCCCAGTTTCCTCCTTCAGAAAACTGGAACTTGGTAAAAAGTGGCCGATAGATCGGCCAAGCTGCGTCGTCGTCTTCTACATTGGCCGTGAACTGATTGAATTGCTCGGTGTAATCGATGGTTGGTGAAGGATGCCCTGAGTGGTAGTAAGCCCAGATCGCCAGATAGGAAGATGCGAGTACCACTAAACCACAGCCAAACAATTGCATCAGTTTAAACATGATCGGTCGGTTCCTGATTTTAGATTTACGAATTAACGAGGCGGCTGTTTTCAAATCACCGAATAAGGCGATCAATTCGATGTAACTTTTACCATTGGCGAGTCCCGACCAAAAATGATCAATCATTTCATCGGCAACTTCCACTTTTTCGAACGGCAATAACCGAGACTTCCGAACCAGCTGAATTAGCAATTGTTGAACGTCATCGGGTAATCCAGATTGAGCAATTCGTTGACGCCAATCCACGCGTGGCAGACACCACTTTGTGACCCATTTTCCGAAAGTCGGGAACCGGCCATCTGAATTGCGTGTTGGCATCACATGACTCATGCGACGCCTCCATCGATCGCAAGTCCAGGGAAATCTCGAGTGACTCCAAGTGCCCCCAAGCCTTCTACCAAAGCGGCCCACTGTTGCCGGTCGGTATCCAGTTTTTTCTTACCCTTGACTGACAGATTGTAATAGCGTCGCATACGGCCATTGGGGCCTTCTTTTTGTTGCGACGATACCAATCCTTTGGCTTCCAGGTTGTACAGCATTGGATACAGCGTCGATTGGCCGAGTTCGAACACGCCGTTAGAACGCGACGCCAGCGACTCGACAATTTGATAGCCATACATTTCGCCGTTGACCAGCAACTGCATGACCGCGGTCGGCCCGGCACCACGCATCAACTCTCGCTCTAATTTCATTGAAATTCCTCGGTTCTTTATGTTATGTATGGCATAGTATCGGAGCCAGAGTACTCCGTCAAGCAGTTTTTGTGACAAAATGGCGACAGTTTTCGCGGCTCGGTCGTCGGTAGCAGGGTGCGGAATGACCCATTGGGACCCGGCATTGAGACCCTGCCAAACGCGCGCCGTGCAATTATTAAGTGAATCTTGGTTATTGCTGTCGGTTTAACGCGAGAGTTTTGCTCTGACGGTTTGCATTGATCGAATTAGGTAAGGAATTGAGATGAAATTGATTGCGTCGCTGATCGTATTGTTGCCCGCCACCGTTTTGGTTGGCGAAGACCCCGATTTGAATTGGACGCAGTGGCGTGGAAACGGTCGTGACAGCGTCATCAAAGCGGCTTGGCCGAGCGAGCTCAGTTCGAGCAATATCAAAAAGTTATGGTCGCAGCCACTTGGTCCCAGCTATTCCGGCCCCATCGTCATGAACGATATCGTGTTTACCACTGAAACACGCGACAAGAAGGACGAAGTCGTGTTTGCTCTGGATGCGAAGACGGGCGAACAAAAATGGAAAACGGAATGGCAAGGTTCCATGTCGGTTCCGTTTTTTGCGCGCAAGAACGGAAGCTGGATTCGTTCGACGCCAGCCACCGATGGAGAGCGTTTGTTTGTAGCAGGCATCTTAGGCCGTTTGGTTTGCATCGACATCAATTCGGGTGAGACGGTTTGGGATGTTGACTTTTCCAAGCGGTATGGCGTGCAACACGAAGATTTTGGTCATGTGTGTTCGCCGTTGATCATCGATGCCGACGAATCAAAGGACAAATATATTTACATTCAGTGCAATGCTGGATTCTTAAAAATGGATCGGTTGACGGGCAAAGAAGTTTGGCGAACGTTGAATGAGGGCGGTAGCATTATGTCGCGCGGCGCATTTTCATCTCCGTTCATGGCCACCGTTGCCGGTAAGCAACAGATTTTGGTACAGACGCGCACCGATTTAACCGGAGTGGACATTGAGAGCGGCAAAGTGCTTTGGAAACAGCCGGTGCCAAATTTTCGCGGTATGAATATCTTGACGCCGACGGTTTACAAGGACACTGTGTTCACCAGTTCTTATAACAATCGTTCTTTTGGGTATGCGGTTGCTCAAAATGGGGATGGCTTTTCGGTCAGTGAAAAATGGACGGCACCCAGTAAAGCCTATATGTCGTCTCCGGTGGTTATTGGCAAAAACGCGTTTGTTCATTTGCAAAACAAACGGATCGCGTCGTTTGATTTGGAATCCGGCGAAACGAATTGGATCTCCAAAAAGCGATTTGGTGATTATTGGAGCATGGTTTCCAACGGTAAACGAATCTTGGCGCTGGATTCGTCTGGCAAGCTCGTGTTGATCAATGCGGATCCGAAAACGTTCAAAATTGTCGGTGAGGCGAAATTGGAAACCGACGATGCTTGGGCGCATTTAGCGATTTCCGGCGACACGATTTTTGTGCGAGGTCTAAAATCGCTAGCAGCCTATCAATGGCAATAACGCAAATTGAGAGCCAACTCATTCCGACAGCTTTCCGTTGTGAGTCTCACGATGTGCCATCTTCGAATTTGACGAGCACCTCTAGAGCGCATTTGCTTTTAGTGTAACGTCGATCCGTCAGTTTTTTTGCCGGAAAATTCGACGCCACGACCGATCCAGTTAAGTGCAACTTGCAATAGTTTCTCTGTTTTTATTGTTGTGAAGCGAGCTTCAGCAATTGTTCGCGACTGAGTTGGCAATTGATCCATTGTTCGTCGAACTGCGTTTGAAACGACTGGTAGAAGCCGATTGCGGGCTCGTTCCAGTCCAGAACTTGCCATGACATTCCGTAGTATCCATCGTCACAAGCTTTGCGCACCGTGCGTTCGAAAAGTGCCTTCCCAATTCCTTTGCCGCGATGCGATTGAGTCACGATTAAATCTTCCAGGTAGAGGCAGCGGCCGCGCCAAGTCGAATAGCGGTCGTAATGGATCGAAACGCCGACAACCGTTTCATTCCACAGTGCCACGATACAGCCAAAAACGGGGCGTTCCCCAAAACCGTCAGCGGCCATGGATTCGACGGTTGTTTGCACGGCATCGGGCTCCTTTTCATAAACCGCTAATTCAACCACCAGTTTTCTGATTTCTGGCAAATCCGATTCTTGGCCTTCGCGAATCTTGAGCATAAACGGTGAAACCGGTAGTTGGGGGTTGATACTGAAGGGTTTGATACTGAACGAGCGATCGTCGACACAACCCTATCAAATTACGAACGACAACGAAACCACGGCGTCAGCTTTAATACGTCGTTTGGGCTATTCGACTACCAGATTTCGTAACTGGTGACTGGTCTACTTGTGTAACGTGACGGTCGTATGCAAGAGAGCTAAATCGAGATGATCTGGCAATTCGATTTGTGGCGCAGGCACAGGAATCACTCTCGCTTGCCAGTGATCACGCCAACTGGCGTCGATCAAGCGATTCCAGAGGTGCATGTTTTTTGCGGGGCCGAACGCGACGAAGCCGTCGCTCGCATTTTTGTGCAGCCATTTGTAAGTTCGCGAAACCAATTTTGTGATCGTTAGAATTCCTCCGACGTTCACGGCTTTGGAGATTTCGACGACTTGGTCTAGGTTGGCTTGGCGACCAAAAATCTCATTGATTTTGGATTCGCCCAGGCAGCGAGCAGTGAAAGAATCGGCAAACGCTGACAGTTTTACGCCCGCAACGAGACGCCCCTGCTGATCGTATTCGGCAATAATATGACAATGTCGCCCAGGCTCAAGGATCTGGTCCATTTCAAGGCGATCCCCAAACTCTTTTTGGTAACGGTCGGCGACCAATTTGGCAAATTCGATTTTGAGTTCTGTCGAAGTCTCGCCCGCAATAATCACGGAAAAAGTTCCAAGTTGCAAAAGTCATGATGAGAACGCGTCTATTTCTACATTACTGTTGATAACCCGAGAACCTAAACGAATTCCTCAGAGTTTCGCCATTTTTTTGCCAATTGTTTACAACGATTGAGCGAGGTGGCGAGTGGATTGGACTCGAAAAAGTTCGGCAAATTCGATGATCTCAGATTCGGATACGATTTGCGGGTCATATCGAAACGTCAGCTGCAGCTGTTCGGCAAAGTATAGTGACGAAATGGTCACTGGAGTTCCCGGTTGCAACGGTCCGACAGGTTCAAAGGATTCGACATTGGGCAAGTCGCAAGTGGTGTCGCGTTGAATTCGTTTGAGATTGAGATCGCCAATGTTGGAAAAAACGACTGTTGCGTAAGTCTGTTTGGATTGTTTGGCGACACGCTTGGCAATGCCACCAGG
Source organism: Mariniblastus sp. (assembly GCA_965263475.1). Lineage (GTDB taxonomy): Bacteria > Planctomycetota > Planctomycetia > Pirellulales > Pirellulaceae > Mariniblastus. Next base: position 1,625,122 of record OZ253677.1, on the reverse strand, counting down.
TAACCGACTCAACAGCCATAAGTATCTCCACATGTTTTGGCTCAGTTTCCACTTCAGAATAAATTCCATTTGTTGCTGGATTCCCGACAACAGGCTTTGGTGTTCGGCCACTTCGCTGCGGCTGCGATCCATAAAGATCATGGTGCAGTGGTTGCACGCGGACATGCGTCGATGCCGGATTGTGCGCTCGTTCACGGGGACCGCAATTCTCCAGTGGGTACCGTCGGGAGGGTCGTTTCTCTTGGATTGCCATTGGCTCAAAGCTACAAACAGATCGGCGAGCAAGAGCGAGTTCACAGTGACTTGGTGGTCGTGCGCGAAACGGCGCAAATTTTGGGTTGCCTGTTTCGAAAGTTTTCGAGAAAAAATGCTCAGTGGTTCCGTCGCTCGCGGTACGCTTCCGGACGGATCGTTTCGTACCAGCGGGATCACGGTTCGGTTTTGAAATTTGAAAACACCTTTGAGGCTATGCCATTGTTTGCTCAGCAACCCCAGACGCTCTCGCCAAGTGAGATTGCTTTGACCGCGTTGCGATAAGTCGGATAAGTCCAGTTTTGGTAGCTTCGGTCGCGTATTACTTCCGGAGGCCAAATGGAAATACCAGGTCAACCAGTCGCGAAAGATCTGAAACGCACCAATCGCATCGACAACGCAATGGTGTGCCTGAAACAACAATTGGGATCGTTCGTGGCCTTGAAACATGGATAGGCGTACGAGCGCATCACGATCGGGATCGATTTTGATGTTAGTGAACGACGCTTCATTCCAATCTTGTTCGTAAACGAAAAACGAGGGTCGTGAATGTTTGGTCGTGTGGAACCAAGGTCGGTTTCGGGAATCTCGATGAACGCTGGATTGGGAGAGGGGGTGTCGCTGCAAGGTTTGTTCCCACGCCGATATGGCGATATTCGCGTCTAATCGACTAGCAAGTGAGACTAGACAAAACGAGGTCGCTGGGCACGCAGCGGAGTTGCTGAAATAAAAAAGCTCTTCAAAAGGCGTCAATCTCAACGGAAAAATAGACTCAACACTTGGTTCGCGATGCTGGGTCATTGGGTGGCCTCCTGCTCAATCCGATGGGCAATCGTATCGGGCTCGGATTCCAAAATGGAGTAGCCGTGTGAACGCAACTTGACGGTCAAATCCTGGCGCCGATGCTCTGGGATCAACCAACTTTCATATGCGATGATTGCCGGCTTCAATTGCAAGTCTAGGATTTGATGAACAATCATGGCGTCTGATCCCTCGGTGTCGACACAGACGATATCGAAATGCTGGATACCCGTCTGGATCAGCAAATCTTCAATCGTTATTCCCGCGATACACTCTGAATGGATACTCTTGGAATCTCTCGCCGTCCGCCAGATTGGATGCAGTCGCTGGAAAACCTCGCGATGCAGCGTCGCCACTTGGCTCCGCCAATTCCAGGCGCGAAATTTGGGTACGCAATACAGTTCACATTCCCCTGGTGTGTCCGTAATCGCGCAATTGACGAGTTGCAAGTTTGGATGTGAGCGATAGTTTTGCTTTAGCCGTCGGAATGCAGCTGGATGCGGTTCGACAAGTACGCCTTGCCACGGTTCGAATTCCACCATTAGCGGGTGCAGCGGATCACCTGTTTTGCCATCAAACGCCCCGATCTGTAAAACGACTGGCGCTTTCAACGAACGTTTGGCTATCAACCGTCTGACCAGTCGACGAAACACTTGATTGGAGGTCTCTTGGTTTCCCGGCAAACTGGCCCACAGCCCATGGGCGGCGCGATAAACCCAGCTGTTATTGTCGAACATCCGCTCCACTGAAGAGATCATGCGGTGAAGTCGGACTTTTAGTGACATTGCGTTTTTGCGGTTCGCGTTGAGGTTTAGCGTGCAGTTTTTTCTCAATGGTTGAGAGAGTCAATCCATTCTGGAACAAAAAAAGATGAAGAATTTGTCATATCAAAATCCCCTTGCTAACAGTGTAGCCAATGCTACATTTACTGAGATGTAGCATTGGCTACACTTTTTTGCGTCTGTCAATTATGGTTTTAGTTTTAAAAACTGGCAAGTGAAATGAATAGCGTTAGACAACGAGCTTTTACTTTGGTCGAGTTATTGGTCGTCATTGCAATCATTGGGATTTTGATCGGGATGTTGTTACCAGCGGTTCAAAGTGTTCGCGAGGCAGCTCGCCGGAGCAGCTGTGCTAACCACTTGAAACAATTCGGTTTGGCGATCCACAACTTCGAATCTGCGATGGGGCATTTCCCAGCCGGATATTTATCGGGAGTCAATCAGGCGGCATTGCAGTTTCAGGATCCAGAAACTTGGGATGCGGAACCCGGCTGGGGCTGGATGGCACAGCTTTTGCCTTATGTTGAAGGGCAAGCTTTATTTGATACGATCGATTTCAACGAACCGATTTGGCATCCCACCAATCGCAATTGGGTTCAAGACACTTTGCCGATTGCACTGTGTCCGTCTTCCAGTGGGCCAACGGATGCCTTGACGATCGTTGATGAAAATTTCGGCAATTATTCTCCCGATGGCCCAACGCCCCTGACACTTGGTCGAACCCACTACGTTGCCAGCCATGGTCAAGAATCATGCTGGGGGGAATGCGGCTCAGCCTCGACCGTAACGGTGTTTACGAACATCTATAACTCCGAGACTCAGGAAATCACGATAAACGGTGACGCCTCGAAGGTTGCTGACGGTCCGTTTTATCGGAACTCAAAAACGACGATGGCCGATGTCACCGATGGAACCAGCAACACGATTTTTCTTGGCGAGCATAGCTCTGCATTGAGTGACAAGACTTGGGTTGGTGTTGTGCCTGGCGCTGTGGTCCATCCCCGTTTCACCAGCCCTGAAAATGGTCCCGACAGTGCGGCAACGCTGGTTCTGGTTCACGCCGGACCTTCCGGAGGTGAATTGGATATCACCGGATTTCCGATCATTCATCCGATCAATTTTCCGACGTTTCACGTAGGTCAAATGTTTGCTGAGCATCCCGGGGGTGGAAACATCGCGTTTGGTGACGGCTCGATCCGATTTGTCCCTGAGACGGTCGACTTGCTGACATTTGCCGAGTTGAGCAGTATGAATGAGGCTGAGGTTCCCGGAGCACTATGATGATCAAACGATCGATTGTTGTTTTTCTGGGATTGATGCTGTTTTTGGGGTGTAGCTCCTACGGTGACGTTGGGGAAGGGGCCTATGAGTATGCTTCGGCCTTGTATTCGATTTGCAATACTAAAAATGAAGACCGGCTGTCCACGCTTCGTGAACAACTCGATTCCGATACCCGAGTTTCCGAGCAAGAAAAGCGCTGGCTCGTTCAAATCGCTGAATCGGCTAGTGCGGGAAACTGGGAGCAAGCCGCAAAAAACGCCCGCCAAATGATGATGGAACAAGTCGAGCAGTAGTAACGTTCACAGAATTAGTGATGGCGTGTCGGGCGACTCGTTTTAATGAGGTGTAAACTCGCTCAGCTGCTTTACCAGATTTGCCAAATGTTGCGCCACCAATTCACACAGCTGTTTTCCTTTGTCAGGGGTTGCTGGAGCAGGGTTGCCCTCAACGGTACCTGGCCAATAACGTTTTTGATCGCGAACAAGTATTGGTTTAGGGTGTTGGCGTTTTTCGGCTGCTGGAAAACGATCGGACCTGACTAGGGAAGAATCGATAAACAAAATTCTCGACGTTTCGATTTCGCCAGCATGAATGTCACCAGGGGTTTCAATAAATTCGGCGCGTTTGGTGATGTCGTAGTCGGAGACGATTGCGACATTGGCATCGGTAACTTGGTCGATGAATTGCTCACCGGCTTCCTCCATTGCGCACAATTGTTTGGTACTGGCATGTCCGCTGAACAGAATAAAATTCTTGAACCCTTGCTCGTACAGCGAAGCGACGATGTCAAAGGTCAATGAGCGCAGGGTGTCGCCGGTAATCCCGATCGTTCCTGGATGGCCCGAAGCGCTGCGGCACATGCCATAATTCACTGAGGCTGCCACGAAAACGGGCACAAGTTGCGAAGCTCGAACGGCGGCATCATGGGCTTGGATGGTATCGGTCGCCAATGGCAAGTGCGGTCCATGGGCCTCCATAACGCCAAATGGAATGATCACCGTTTGGCAAGACTCCAGCGCGGATTCAACTTCAGTGGTCGTCATTGTTTCCATCAGCATGGTTCGACGTTCTCCAAAAAAAAAGGCCGACATTGTCGGCCTGGTATCAAAACATTCGACCGCACGCTGGCGGCAGTGATGGTGTTAGCCGCCAGTCAGGATAGCAACGAATGGATTAACGTCGAGTAGGTCAACGATGCCATCCATGTTGATGTCTGCTTTCTCAGAAAAGCCGCCGCCAGTTACCAGCGCGACAAACGGAGCAACGTCTAATAGGTCCGCAACGCCATCACAATTCACGTCGCCAAGAACGATATCGCCGCCAGGAGTCTTAATGACAATGTTATCCATGGCAAAGGCTTCGAATGAGAAATCAACGATAACGCGGACTTCCAAGAGATCGCCAGAGCCAACCAAATCAATGGAGAATGTATCCAATTGGCCAGTAAGAGGATCAGACTTATTCAAAATCGTGTTGGATGCAACCGCACCGGTTTCCGCCAATGTCTTGGTGACGCCGGCGTTCAACGCTGCCAAACCCAAGTGAGTGCCAGCGGTCGCAGGTGGATCTTTGCTATCGCCAAAAAAGTCGATTGTTGCTTGATTGCCGTTGTCCATCTCGCGATACTCGAATCCGCTACCGACCAATTCGGTCGTGCCCATGGTAAATGCTTCTTGGAAAGCGCCGCCATCAAAGCGGTATTCGATCATGACAAAATTTCCAGCGGGGACGCCGTCGAAACGATCGTCAGAAAGTTGCCCCATGTCGATGCAAAGGGTCATGTCTTCAGTCGCCGAAGATACGTCAAATTCCCAAGTTCCAGTTCGGTTGGCTTCATTGGCATCGAAGAAGCAATCGTAGCTACAGGCGGCGAAAAACGTGTCATCCATGTCTTTGCCCATTCCGAAGATTCCTTCAAAGTCACCAGGGAATGGCTTTCCACTTTGCGAAAGGTCGATAACCGAATCGTCGGCAAGACTAAACGGCGCGAAATCGATATCGTTGAAACTGTGCGTTCCGAACAAACGAAATGGCATACTGATATCGGCAAAATTGAGATTTGTGTCGAATGGCGTTACCAGGTTTACATCGCCGCCATCAAAGTCTTCCATCGCAATGACGGTTTGAGCTTTGGAGTGCGACGAAAACAATGCCAAAGTCATGGCAACTGCGCAAAAAGATAGAGTCTGTTTCATTAGTCAATTCCTATATTTTTTAAGATGAATTTCAACTGAATTGGTTTGATTCTTTTAAGCATTTCTAAAAATGCACAAAGTCCCACATTCTAACTCAGAATTTGAATACGGCCACCGAATGGTGGAACGAAGGGAGGTACGATCAAGAAGTGATTATGGGCAGAGCATCGAAAAGAAAGGTTAAGTTTTTCTTAAGAATCCAAAAAAACCCCGACCCCGACGAATCTGCCACATGTTGATTATTACGGCTCCCATTTTTGATTGCCGATTTTGATTGCCAATTTTGATTGCCAATTCGCAGCTTGGCGGCAGTAGTCGTTCTGTTTAGGACAGGCCCCGCAGCAACTCAAACGAAAAGATACCGCTGGAATGCCCATCGCTAAACTCAATGTTGTAGGCGTAATTTCCCACAGGCCTCATCGAGACGATATCTAGCGGCATAGTTTCGGCGGCAGATAAGATTTTCAAAGTTCCGGGTGGCTCTGACGGCTCGGCTGACTTTTTTTCCATGCAGTTGGCACATTGGCAAGCATCTCGCAGCGTGCGGAAGGCGAGCGTTTGCTTGTATCCGTCGGACCAGTCGATTGCCAATGTTCGGTTTTCGTTGCGTTCCAGCTGGGTGGGAATGGGTTGATTCATGGTGATGTTGGAGACAAGCAGAAGTTGCGAAGTGTTGTCAGTAACCGATCAACTTCGGCCGGCGTGTTGTAGTGAACTAAACCGATTCGGACCATGCCTTCGGGCTCCAATCCCAACGCTTCGGTAAACTCCAAAGCGTAATAGTGGCCGTGCCAAACGTAAATTCCGTTTTCCGACAAGTGGGAGGCCAATGCTGACGTCTCGATATCGGAATGGGTAATTGAAACTGTGGGGAATCTTTCATTCAACCGATTCTGGTCGGTAATGCCGTAAACCTTAATACCATTGATTTCGGCCAAACCCTCTAATAGCAGTTTGGACAATTGATGTTCGTAGGTCTGTATCGATTCAAAACTAGATGTTAGCGCTTCGCGGCGGGGCAAATTCGATTGTCCACTGACTTGTTCACCAATGGTTGCCAAGTAATCAATACACGCCATGGTCGCCACAATGGATTCGTGCGATTGGGTGCCCGTCATCCAGCGACCGGGGATGTTGTCTCCCGCAGGGCGAACCCGATACGCAGGAAGTTGTTCGAGTCTGTCGCGCCGGCCCCAAAGCATTCCCAAATGGGGCCCAAAAAATTTGTAAGCCGAACAAACTAAAAAATCACAATTCCAACCAGATACATCGATTAACCCGTGTGGTCCATAATGAACTGCGTCGACAAAAATCTCGGCGCCGACTTGATGGGCCATTGCAGCTATCTGTTTAACTGGGTTGATACCGCCAGTTGCATTGGACGCGGCACCCACGGCAACCAGTTTTGTTCGATCGTTTAGTAAGGAATCGAGTTCTTCCAAATTCAAGGTGAAGTCGTCATGGCGAAACGATAGCCAATTGACTTTGACACCAGCATCAAGGGCTGCTTGAACCCATGGTGAGATATTCGCGTCGTGATCCAGACGGGTAACAATAATTTCATCACCAGGCTGCCAAGTTTTTGACAACGCGCGGGAGAATGCGAACGTCAATGAGGTCATGTTTTGCCCAAAGACGATTTCGTCAGGGTCGCTCGCGCCGACAAAGTCCGCACAGGCTTGTCGAGCCAGGCCTAACCAGCGATCGCTTTCTTGACTGGTCGCGAACAATCCTCCGTGGTTCGCATTGCACCCCAACAAATACTCGCTGATTGCGTCGACGACTGACAATGGGACTTGGGTTCCTGCTGGGCCATCAAAAAACACGACTGGCTGTCCACGGTAGGACCGCGACAGGGCAGGGAACTGCGATCGACACGCTAAGGCGGTGTCTTTTGTGAATTGATTCATCGTTTGTCCAAGAATCTTTTGCCTTTTAGATCAAATCTGGGCAGCGAACCAATGGACACGCATTCAACGGTGACTCGCAACCCCAATCGTACGCTTAATTCTCGCACGACGCGTTCTGCATCGTCGAGCCGGTCCTCGATCTCGATCAGTAGTTGATCCATCTCTTTCTCCTTGAACGCCGTCATTCGATATTCAATGATTTCAGGGAAACTTCTCAGGATCTGTTCAATCGACGATGGGAATATATTGACACCGCGAATGATCATCATATCGTCGGTGCGTCCCAAGACGCCGCCTGGCAACAAGACGAATCGACAGCCTTGATCGTCGTTCCAACTGGGTTTAACTAAGTCACCAGTTCGATACCGGATGACTGGACTCCCGGTTCGGCCGAGGTTGGTTAACACCAATTCCGATAATTCACCCTCGCCCGCCGGGCCGCCATGTTCGATCGAAAGGAACTCGGCGATGAACTCCGATTCATTGACATAGAGCCCGCGACCGAGCGGATCAGCAAATCCCCAAGGCCCAACTTCACTCGCGCCACTGTGATCGATGACCTGAGCGTTCCAAGCGTCTTCAATCCGATTGCGAATCTCAGGAATGGAGCCGCCAGGCTCACCGGCAACGACGATTCGCCCAACCGACAAATCACCAACTTTAATTTGGTTTTCACTGGCTGTTTCCGCCATATGCAAAGCGTAGCTGGGCGTACAAAACAATACATTGGCGGACGTCGACTGTATCATTTCCAAGCGTGCCAACGTCGACAACCCCCCCGATGGGATACATAAGGCGCCACGAAAAACAGCCGCATCGAACGCGCTCCAAAAACCGATAAAGGGGCCAAAACTGAACGCCATAAAGATCCGGTCGCTAGACGTAATTTTGGCACTGTCCAACACAAACTGCCAAGTCTGAATCCACCAGTCCCAATCTTCCTTGGTATCTAGCACGACCAGTGGTTTGCCTTGGGTGCCGCTGGTCCGATGAAACCGTGAGTATTCCGATACGTCAAACGTCAGGTTCGCCGAGAAATTGATCGGGCCGCCGGTAGACATTAGTTCGTCCTTGAAGGTAAATGGCAGTTTTGCCAATTCACTCAGGTTCGACAGCGGTAGCGACGCTCGGGACAGATGCTGTGAATAAAATTTGTTTCGCGGCAAGATCGAACCGACCAAGCGGTTGAATTTATTAAGTTGAAGTTCCTGAAGTTTTTCCGCAGGAATCATCGTCAACGCGTGACGTTTATCGGCAGACATTGAATTCGGCTCGGCAATCATCTAGATGATGTTAAAGCGCATTGTAGAATTAGTAAATTGCCGGAATTCAAAAACGACGGTTCTACGATCGAAACCACCGCGAAAGCCGAAAACGACTATATGCCATTTGTTGCTCAACAAATCAAAGCTGGACGCCTGCATTTGCAAAAAGTCGATCCGGTAATGAAAAAAATCTTGAAACAGGTTGGTCCCTTTACCGCGAAGACGACTCGCGATCGTTTCTTGACTCTGGTTCGGTCAATCGTTGCACAGCAAATTTCGGGGGCTGCCGCGCGGACGATATTTTCGCGTCTGGACGACGCATTGGGCGATCAGAAAGTTCGCCCGGATAGCTTACTGAAATTTGACGTCGATCAATTGCGAGAAATTGGAATCTCACGGCAAAAAGCGACGTACATTTTGGACTTGGCCGCCAGGGTCGACTCCGGAGAAGTCGATTTGCGGAGACTTGGACGCATGACCGATGAAGACGTCGTAGAAAGTCTTGTTCGAGTCAAAGGGATTGGAGTTTGGACCGCGCAAATGTTCCTGATGTTCTCGCTTGGGAGGCTTGATGTTTTCCCCGGTGCCGACTTGGGGATTCAACAGGCGATTCAAAAGTTTTACGGAGTTGGTGATCCGATCGACAACGACGAACTGCGAAAAATAGCCAAACCTTGGAGTCCCTATGCAACGATCGCCAGTTGGTACTTATGGCGCGGTTTGGATTTGAAATGATTGCCACGTAATTTTAGTGAAAGCAGTGATGAAACAAAATCATGCCCGGTCTGCGGGCGGCGCATTTGGACTCGATCGACAGTACGTCACATGCCAACAAATTTTCCAACAAGAGACGGAACGAATTTTTGATCGACATTGGATATGTATCGATCATGTTAGCCGGTTGGACTTAAATGGTGTGCGTCCATTGCGAATCGGCGAAAATCGACTGTTGGTTTTAGGCGATGGAGCGCGTTTCAGAGTCTACCGCAATGTTTGTCGCCATCGTGGAAGTTTGTTAGTCACGGAGTCCAATTGCGAAAGCATTGGTCAACGCATTCAATGCCCCTATCACGCTTGGACCTATGATCGACAAGGCTGTTTGATTGCCGCACCCAATATGCAAGGCGTGGAAAATTTTGACACCAAAGATTTTGGTTTGATGGAAGTCCCGTGCGAGACATTCGGAGGTTTTTTGTGGGTCAAACTCAACGACGACAATTCGGATCAAAGCGTCGAGGAGTTTCTATTCCCCGTTCACGACCAGTTCGTTGACTATCAGATTGATAAGTTAGTGGCTGCAGAGCAATTGGAATACGAAGTCGCGGCGAATTGGAAGTTGATTTTTCAAAACTTCAGCGAGTGTTATCACTGCCCCAGTGTCCATCCTGCGTTGAATCGCTTGACGCCCTTCAAAGACTCAAGCAACGTGGTCGAAGCTGGACCAATTTTGGGTGGGCCAATGCAGCTGGCTGAAGATTGCGATTCGATGTCCATTGATGGCAAAAAAATTGGCCCATTGTTTCCAAAATTGACGCCTGCACAGACACGTTCGATCAACTATTTCACGATCTTCCCTACCATTTTCTTAAGTACCCATCCTGACTATGTCTTGGTGCACCGATTGGAAAGAACCGCGGTCAACCGAACCCAAGTGATATGCCAATTCCTGGTACAGCCAGAATCAACTCGCCATGCTGAGTTTGACCTAGAACGAGCGGTCAAGTTTTGGGATTTGACCAACCGCCAAGATTGGGAAGTCTGTCAGCTGGCGCAAAGTGGAATGCAGGAACCTGGCTATCAACCCGGGCCATATTCCGATTTGGAAAGTGTTGTCGCGGCTTTTGACCAACATTACGTCTCGATGTTGAAAATGAATTGAGCGGAAACGACTTGCGGGGCGATATCGAACTATCAAATCACAACGTGGATTGCGATAAGATTTTGTGTTCTTTTAATAACAAACAATAACAAACGGTTATTCTGCGGATTTGTCGCAAAGCATGCAATTGCAATGGTTTAGGCTTGATGCCAGCAATGTAAACCGCATGCAGCAAACGTAAATCCCGCGTCGACGACTTTTCAAGCATTTTTTCATTGCATCCTGTTGAGAATCTACTTATCATTCCGGGCGTCTATTTCACAACCAGGTATTGAATCATGATCAAGAACAAATTCATTTTCTCTGCAATTTGTCTTTTAGTAATCGGTTTTGTTTCAGCCACATCGGCTGACTTTGTTGAATTTAACTTTGTCGGAAATGCCGGAAACGGTTTGTTGCCTGACAATGAAGTTGGAATGGGGACAGCGTTTGGTTCTGGTTCTCCTGCGATCGGCGATGAAGCTGGAGTTGGCGTCGTGCTCGACCCCGATACGAATTTGCTAATCGTTAGTTTTCAGTTTCAAGATTTGACGGATGGATTGTTTTTTGACGCCGTCAGTGGCATCCACTTGCACGAGGTGACGGACCCTAGTGATCCGTTTAATTCCACTGGACCTATTGTCTTCAATTTGAACAGCTTTTCGGATGCCAACGTTTCTAACTTTACTCCTCAGATCGCGGATGGAGCGACATCTGGAAAGGTTACGGCAGTTGTCGACGTCAATGGATTTGAAGACTCATTGTTGGCTGGAAACTTTTACTTGAACATTCATAGCCAAGCATTCAATGGTGGCGAGCTTCGAGCTAATTTGGTTGCAATTCCTGAGCCAAGTGCGATGGTCATCGCCGTCGGCGCTTGCTTGCTAACGCTAAAGCGTCGCAGAAGATAGCAGTCGCAGAAGAAAGATAATCTATGAAGTTCCGCTTCGAATTTCGAACGCGGAACTTTTTTGTGCGCGAATTCAAAATTTCTTTCTTAACTCCATTCGCATTCCAAAATCATCCTCGTCATCTCGAAAGAATCCGAACATGCTGTCGGATCTGAAAATCCAACTGTTTGACAATGGCAATTGATATCGCATGCCGATACCGAATTGGTCACCGGCTAAGTCGGAGTCATCGTTTCGAAACACTGCAGCGGTTTCTAGTATGAGTTGTTGGCTAAAATCTTGCGCTAACAAATTAAGTCCGATTCCGTAGCCGAACGTATCTTGGCCGCGGCCGTCTAGCGTGGGATACCCGGTCATGCCATCGGATTCGAACAAAATCCCGGTGTTGACCAGCTCTTGATCGCCCGCGAAAGATTGTGGTGAATCAAAACCAGCGAAAAAATTAAAGTACGGGATTACGGTATATGGGTTTCGCGTAATCAATGAATTTTCGGACAACAATAGTACACCGTCGGCGGTTTGATCGCCTGACGTTACGACTTGACCGGCGTTGGCGATAATCCGCGTGCTATTTGATAGGAACCTGCCAAATCGTCGGGAGTAGGCGAGGCTGATATTGTGGTAGCTTCGATCGAGGGCCGAGCGGTCCTCTAGAAACGCGTAGTCCGCTTCGATGTAGCCGTTCAAGGCTTCAACGAACAAAAAGAATGCATAGGCTTTGGCTGCGCTATTGTCGTTTCCGAATGCGGCACTATTGATTTGGTCATAGATGTAGGCGAACGTCACATCCATATTGCTGATATTCAATCGCGGGCTGTTGCGAGCCGGAATGGTAAAAAATAAACCTTCCAGAGCGTCGTTGATCCAAATGCCGTTTTGTATGAATATCGGTGTCAAGCCAGCGGCAAATGGCAAATCAAATGGTAGCGTTTCTCCGACGATGCCGCCTGTAATCGCACCGAGGTCACCTTCCAGGTAGCCAAAATCGAAATCGAAGTCGGTTTCTGCATCGAAACGATCATCGTCCAGCAGCCAACTTGTATTTCGGACTCCATTGTCAAAGGGCGAAACGCCGGTGACCAATCGCTCGGTTCCAGTCAAGAAGAAACTCCAAAACGTATTCAGCTCCCAGGCGAATTGCGAGACGTTGTCGCCGTCAATAGTGTTTGATGCAATCGCCTGACGAAAATCTCCAAAGATTAGAAACTGCGGATTGACGTTGTTGTGGTGACCTAAAAAAGAGTATCCCGGTGACAATTGGCCGAGCTGGTACCATGGCTGTCCTAATTCCAACAGCGGACGTTGTGTCGCATTGAGTTGCTTGCCTTGATAGACTTGCTGATTCAAGTACGGATCGTAAGGGTGGTACTCGTCGATTGGGTCGGGAGAGAAATCGTCTAAACAGGCGGAAACTTCACTGGCTCGGGAATCGAAAACAGGAGTTTCGGATTTGTAGCGGTCACCAATTTTGGGTTGGCCAGCGAGCAAGTAGTCGGTCGTTCCTTGAGTTGCCGTGGAAGGCGATTGAATTGGTGTTGGTGGGGCTCGGGTGTGAGCGGTTATTTCGATCGCGGCGTCGTATACGATTTTTGAATCTGCCTGCAATTGTGGTTCATTGACGGTTGCCGCGGCCGGCCTCGATTCGTTGACCTTTATTCTCGATTCCGCAATTGACGATTGGGTGTGTGTCGAGGTTGCGGAAAGCGTTTCGAAAGTGAGCGGCGTGTCGAGTGTTGACGTCGGTGTGTCGAGTGTTGACGTCGGTGTGTCGAATGACTCTGACGCATCGAGAGACGTCGAAAATTCGCCGTAGGTGTCTTCCGAAACAAAATGTTCGTTTAATACGATTTGTTGTCGTGCACTGGCCGTGATTGCAGAAGGAATAGACTGGTCTGCCGAATAAGCGGATTCATCCATTGACTTGAGTTTCTGATGCGGAAATTGCTCGAAATTCAACTTACCTGGCCACTCCTCCGTTGGCGGATTGGTTAGTCGAGCTTTGTCTGCAGTAGGAAAGCGGGCCTCGGCCAAGTCTGGGCGCGTTTGCGGCGTATCAACGGCCGAGGGAGGTTGGGCAACGTTGGGCGCGGCAAGAGCAGGAACCGATCTCGTTCTGTTAGTGTCTCTGCTGGAATTGACCGTTCGTCGTTGTATCGACCAATGCGCGAACCCGACCAGCAATAGCGTAATGACTATCGTAGTGTGAAATCGTCGAATTGGTGATTTTGAAATCATGCTCGGCAAGTTAGTGAATTTCAAAGACCACTGAGTACGCGTGAAAATCTGCAATCCATTCGTTCATCATTCTTTCCATCTCGGGCGTGGAGTTGCAGTAGCGCATGAAGTAAATCGGTTCGGCGCGGCTGCGCATTCGAACACTTAAACGGTAGGTTCCGGATGTTTGTATTAGTCTTTTGGGGACGCTGAACCTGGCATTTCGCGAACCGGTTGCTGGAATACTGTGCCCCTCCATCCGGATCGTGGGAGGATGATTGATTACGGTTGTGGCCTGTGGAGCAGGGCGGAGGAACGGAAGTTGATCGGCATCCACCGGGACCGGCAGCATCATTTCTCGGTCTGTGCCTTTGATGTTTGTCGTCAGAAATTTGGTTTGCAGGTTGAACAGTTGTTTGTCCAACGGCATTTTTCGATCGAGTACATCGTATGAATGGATATCACACAAATCGCCGTTGGAATCAGTGTGACCCGTTTCCCAAATGCGCCGACCACAAGGATCGATCAAAACCACGTTCATCCAAACTTGCGGTTGGGCTCCCAGCGAACCGCTTGGCATATTGTGCCCGTTGCTGACGTTGGTCAGGCAGTAATAGAAGTTGAGGGCTTTACCGACGCGCGGTGGTTTGATGAAAAATGGGCCATCGAGTTTCGACCCGTTTTCCAAAACTTGTCGGCGAATGTCCTTCTTGTATTCAAGTTTTTTCAAATTGAGTTCCACAATCTCTCGCGCGTCGTAGCGATCGTCTACATTTTGCCAGGCCGGTGGAAACCCCATATCTGCGCCCTCGGGGAGCGCGTCTTCAAATTCATCGGTACCCCAGCCCGCTCGCCAATCAAACTCCAGCCAATCATTGAACTTCCAGCGATCTGCTTCCTTGTTAAACGGCCAGACGCCTGGGTGGGCGATGGAGTAGCCAGGGCCGTAAAACGAGTGGTTGGCGTGTTTTCTGTCTGGATTTACGACGCGCTCGCCGACAACCGCCGCCGGGCCGACGCTGTAGCCGGCGTCCACGCCAGGCACTTTACCCATATGACAGTCTTGGCAACTGACGCCCTCGCGGTAAGCCGGTGAACCTCGATATTGGTCCCAAACCACTTCCAGTTTAATGCCCGGCTGAACAGCAACTTGATGGCAAGACATACAAAATGTGGATTTGGAAAGCTCTTCAAATTGAATCGCGCGGCGGTGGATCGCTTGCCCAGGAGTTTTGGATTCTGGTGAGGTTTTCGTTTTGAAGTATTGGCCATATTTAATCGCTTTTTCAACGCCATGCCCGTCTCCAGCGCCGTAGACGGGTTCGTAAATATCTCCAGGTTCAATACGACGTGCGCCATGAGTTTTTGTATAGGGTGTTTTGACGCGGTGGCAGGCGACACAAGTAACACCTTCGCGAAAAACTTTTGGGCCGTCCCAGATGGCTTGGTCACGACGCAGGCCCATCGTAGTCGCAACCGGTGCGTGGCAGCGCATGCAAAAATACCCAATGGTTCCCGACGCCAGTTTGTTGATCGTGTTTTCAAAACGATGGAACATTGGTGAAACAGCAGAATAAGCGTGACTGGAAACGGACCATTCGTCGTAAATCTGTTGGTGGCATGTCGCGCATTGCTCTGCCGAAGGAAATGCCGAGCGCGAGAAAACTTCGAGATGGGGGTCGTTTCCGTCGTTGATGTTAGCATCATAGCTGACCGTTGCATTGGCATGTGGGTTGGGCATGGCCGCATCGTATTGCCTTTGTTGAATCCAGTCGGCGACCGCGACTCGATGATCGCTCAATTCGTCGGCTTGCCATACTGGTCGCTCTTTGCCGTGCGCGATTTCAACATTGGTTTCCAGCCCAGGCAAATCAGACGTGCAAGCCTGGGGCAGATTTTGAACGGTCGCAAGGTCGCTATCGGTGAGTTGAAAACGATCTTTGAGTAAATTTGCTTTACTTTTATGCTCGTGGTGAAAATTCAGTTGTGGACGGCGCAGTAGCCAATTTTCCTGAACGACAGGTCGTACTTGATCAGCCAGTGAAGTTTCCGCTGAGAATCGAAGTGGGTTTGCCTGTTCGAGCCATGTCACCAGCGCCAAGGTAGACACGGCACCAGTCAAAAATTGCCATATCGCATTGTTTTTTGTAAAACGCATAACCTAAGCAACCGGAACAAATTGGCGGTTTCCCGCTTTTTCGAAATTGATCGGTGGCCGGAGACGTCAATCTTTAGGTAATCGTTATAAATACAAATGAATTCCGATAGCATTTCGGGGAATCGCTTATTGCCAGCAAATGAATCGAATGAGAAAGGCCGATTTTCCTCGAAAACTATTAGGTTTAGCCCTTGTCGGGATGGCTGAGAAATCCGTATACTGATGGGCTTTACTGAAATCGAAATCTGGGAAAGAAGGCCGAGAATGAAGGTCCGCGCCAGCGTAAAGCGAATCTGTGAAAACTGCAAAGTTGTGCGCCGAAAAGGGCGTGTTTACGTCATTTGCACAAACCCTCGGCACAAGCAGCGCCAAGGCTAATTCGTTGATGCAGTTTCAGTAAAAGACATCTTTTGTCGCTCAATAACAATAGCGGCTTTGTTTATGAGGCTCTCGGCGAGCCATTACTTGGAGTTATTTGAATGCCACGTTTGTTGGGTGTTGATATACCGAATGACCGGAAAACAGTCATTTCATTGACGTATCTGTTTGGTGTCGGCCACAAAACGGCTCGAGACCTCTGCAATAAGGCAGCCGTCGAAGAAGACAAGAAAGCACGCGATTTGACTGACGAGGAAATCAGTCGCATCACGATGATTCTGGAACGAGACTATATCGTGGAAGGGCCTTTGCGACGTCAGGTCCAACAGAATATCAATCGCCTCCGAGATATTAAGTCGTACCGCGGAATTCGCCACCGACTTGGTTTGCCGGTTCGCGGCCAGCGTACTAAGACGAATGCTCGAACACGAAAAGGTCCGAAGAAGACCGTTGCCGGAAAGAAGGGTGTCAAGGATTTGCGCTAATGCGACAAGTCGACTCGTTGGTTTGCACTTGCCGATGGTCCCTTATTCCGAACCCTAGAAATCACAAAGTTGGAGAAACCACACAGTGGCTAAAACAAAAAAGAAGCGGGTACGCAGGAACGTTACACATGGCGTTGCCCATATCAACGCTACTTTTAATAACACGACCGTGACAATCACTGATACCAAGGGCGAGACCCTTTGTTGGGCCAGTGCTGGAACTTGCGGGTTCAAAGGAAGTCGCAAAAGTACACCGTTTGCCGGCCAAATGGCTTCTCAGCAATGTGCTGAAAAAGCTATTAAGTATGGCATGAAGGAAGTCGACGTGCGTGTAAAGGGTCCCGGAAGCGGACGCGAAAGCGCGATCACGGCGCTACAGGCTGCGGGCTTGAATATCAAATCCATTGAAGACTGTACCCCTATCCCACACAACGGATGCCGCCCTCGCAAGAAGCGGCGCGTGTGATCCGAATTTGAATTCCTGGTTTTACTGAATTTTCGAATGCCACGGTTGGTGGCATAACTCACGGAGCTGATCTATGCATATTCGATGGCGTGGTTTGGAGTTGCCCAGTGTCGTTGATTACGATCGAGAAACATTGACGCCCAACTACGGTAAATTCACGGCTGAGCCGTTCGAGCGTGGCTTCGGCACGACGATCGGCAATAGCTTGCGACGCGTATTACTTTCCAGTTTGGAAGGTAGTGCCATTACTCAAATCAAAATCCGTGGTGCGAATCACGAGTTCTCTTCGATCGAAGGAGTTCTCGAAGACGTTACGGATATCGTGTTGAATGTTAAATCTTTGGTAGTTAAGAATCACTCCGAAGACAACATGAAAGTGATCACCGTTGAAAAGAACACCGCTGGCCCAATTTCCGGCGCCGATGTTCAAACGAGTGGCGATGTTGAAATCATTAATAAAGATCACGTCCTGTGTACGTTGACAGCCGACGTTCCATTCATGATGGAGATGGTCGTTGAAAACGGGCGGGGTTACGTGCCTGCGACGGAACAGAATAGCCGAGAGCAAGAGATTGGGATTATCCCCGTTGATGCGGTTTTTAGCCCAGTGACTCGTGTCCGATACTTGGTTGACGAAACGCGTGTCGGCCAAAAAACCAATTACGATAAGTTGTTGCTGGAAATCTGGACCAACGGGTCGATTTCGCCAAACATGGCGTTAGTCGAATCGGCGAAGATCTTGCGAAAACATTTGAATCCATTTGTTCAATATTCCGAGTTGGGTGCGGCGGTACATTCGCAACCGCGTTCGGCCGGTGGTTTGGATGCCGCGTTAGAAGCTAAGTTGAATCGTACAGTAAATGAATTGCGGTTATCGGTTCGAGCGGCAAATTGTATGGACGCGGGAAACATTCGGTGCGTGCGTGACCTGGTTCAACGTACCGAAGACGACTTAATGGAAATTAGAAATTTTGGTGAGACAACACTGATTGAAATTCGTCAGGTGTTGGACGAAATGGGTCTGCATTTGGGAATGAAAGTTCCGCAGGCCCCGGTGATTAACTAACTAACAGATTTTTGCGGCTCGGTTTTTAGCGAGCCGGTGGTGTAATCATGAGACATAAACGACGCGGTCGCCATTTGGGTCGAACTTCAAGTCATCGTAAAGCAATGTTAAGAAACCTGGCTTGTAGCCTGTTCTTGACCGAGCGTGACCCTGAATTTTACGAAGGCCTGTTTCAAGCGGATGGAAAAACGGAAGTGAATCCACCAAAATTTCGAGGTCGGATTGTGACGACGTTACAAAAGGCTAAGGAAGTTCGTCCGCTGGTAGAACGCTGCATCACGATTGCCAAAAAGGCGATGCCTCACGCTGACAAAGCCGAGGAGTTTGAGAGCAACGAAGAACGGAACACTGAATCTTGGCAGAAGTGGCGCAAGAGTGAAGAGTGGCAAAAATGGACTGCCGCTCGAGCACCGGTCGTATTGGCTCGTCGTCGCGTGTTTTCGATGCTTCGTGACAAGGAGGCTGTTGAAATTCTCTTCGATGAAATTGCCCCTCGCTATATCGAAAGAGAAGGAGGCTACACTCGAATCATGAAGCTGGCCATGCCACGGCTCGGCGATGCTGGCGCGCAAGCCGTCCTTGAATTGGTTGGTCAAAATGACAAAGTCAAAAAGAAGAGTTCCAAGCCTGACTTTGTTTCCGATGATGAGTCGGCCCCGAAGGCGGCTGTGGAATCCAAGGTCGCATCAGATGCCGATTCAAAGTCTGACGAAGAAGAATAGACTTTCAATCTTCTAAAACATTGCAAAAGGGCCCAAGATCAAGGGCTCTTTTTTTGATTCTGGGTAGGTTCTTGTTTCAATCGCTTGGCTCTTGCTTTCAATACAGACGGGGAGATCCAATTTCGATTGCGGAATATCGTCGCCGTTAGGTCAAACGGACTAATCTCATCGATGCGTGGAAAGTGAAGCTGCTGCGCGGGGTTCAAGAATCCGACGGCAGCAGCGTTGTCGTTTGCGATTTGTCGACCAAACCGGAGCTTGAATTCAAGTTCTAATATTGACTTGAGCGCTGGTTCAGACAACCTCCGTCGCCGCACCAATGACCTAACGAGTTGATCCATGCCAGGAGGCACTTGATCCCCAGCAGATTGTATATCTAGTTTGGCAAGCAAGAGGTTCGCTGCAGCAAATTTTTCTTGTCGTACCATCCTCAAGAGTCTGGTTAGGCTGTCGATCGTCTCAGGGGGCAATGAATGTTCGCTTCCGCGCGTTTCAAGGGTTAATTCACCAGCATACAGTTTTCCAAGTTTCAGATACTGTTCGTAATCGTTCGCAGAATCGACGAGTCGAATTAAGTTCTTGGCCGCGCTTTGAGCGAGTGGTTGGTTTGGATTTCGTCCCGATGAACCACACAGACAAATTAGAAATAATCGCTTGGCCGTGTCTTGAGCGTAGTTGTCCGTCTTGAGAGTGCTTAGTTCTTCAGCGTAATTCCGGTATGCGGCCAATTCGTTGGGAGACAAGCGTTGCAATCTTGCTGTGTCAATTGTTTCCAGATACGACTTGATCGATTGGCTTGAATATATTTTTTCCGTTAATACTTCGGTCGGACTTTTGTAGAGGAGCCAGTGAATATCGCCGGATGATGTTTGTTTGATTAATAGGCCAGAAACGGGTTCTTGTTGTCCTTTGAGCCACAACAGGTCCGCGTTGATAGCGTCGCCAACAGCTATCCACTGGACAAGCAAGCTAATTGTCAAAATTCGATTCCGCATGATTATGGCTGCACGTTAGCAGTAGAAGAAGATCGACTCAACTGGTCCTGTCGAGCGGTCAATGCTCGGTAAAGCGCAAACTCAACGGCGGTCCAATGATGCAGGTTGTTGGCATCGGATTTTAAAGGTGGGCGAAGCGGAAGCTTGATGGCATAGCGAACACAATAACTTCGACACCAGAGATCGGAAAGGCCGATGGATCGTTCGACACCGTCACGGGAGCCAAGGATTATCCTCAATTCGTTCTCCCACGCGACGTCAGTGAGTTCGCGACGAAGCCAGCGAGCGAAACTCCTCGTCCAGTTCTTTGAGTCAGGACTTTTTGGCGCGATGTATTGGTAACGAAAACTCAATTGTGAATTCAGTGCTTCATGGTACGCCTGCCATAGCCTTCGTTGATGACTAAGTTGTTCGTCGAGAATTTCATGGCTTTTCGCGATCAAGCTCATTTGGACTTTCTCCAAGGATAAGCCTTTAGATTCCTGGTCGATCTTGGGCGCAATTAGTGAAAGAGAATCTGAATATGACTCGTTCGGACTAGATGCGATCGAGTCGGCGAATGCTAGATAGAGGTTTGGCCAACCCAAAAACGATGGCATGGCTCTCTCAATCGCCAATCTCTCTCGTTCATAGACCGGGTCACTAATACCAGACAACAGAGTGGTTGCATCTGAATAAGAAATGTTGTTAAAGTATTCGGCCAGTGCCGCGATTTCTTCGATAGCCGAAATTCGTGCATTTGTCTGGTTCCGGTTTGAATCGGCAAGTTTTCGGAACGCTTGTGCCAACTTGCGAACGGCAGATGGTGTCGCCGAGTTCACTGTCCCCGTCAGCTTTCCATTGTTGTTATTCCATTTCGGCGGGTTCGAAACATATTGCAGATGTTCGGCTTTCACGCGGCCGGATGCAAGTTCAATCCAGGCGAGTCGTAAGTTGTTTGCTTGAATCAACTGTGGTAAAAGCCGAACAGCTTCTGTGGTTTCAAGGCGGTTAAGTTTTTCCAAAGTCATTCGGTCGACTCCGGCTGGCTGTAACATCTCGCTAAATTTGAGGATTTGAAGTTCAAGGCTTTGTTTGGTTGCGAGAGCTTTTTGTATTTCTTCGGATTTGGGTGCGTGATTCTCTCGTTGTTTTCTGATGGAGTGATTGCTCCGTCGCGGAGCGTTACTTAAAAAAGAAAGCAATTGGTCGTCAGGGAGCTTTGCCAACGCTGCTTGCCACCATGGTCGCGATCGAGCCGTTTCGATGGCCTTGGCAATGGATGGTTTGATTTTGGGCCAAAGTTGTGGCGCGGAATTCAAAACATTTTGCACGACAATGTTTCTCAGTTCGGCGATCGCAGCTGCATGCGGTTCTGAGTTCAGTTTTTCTAGCTCCTCCATCGTATCGACAACCGCCGCGGGATGATGGATGCTGTGTCGCACCGCATTGTTCCAAAATTCCAGTGCCAGCAGGCCGTCGGCCTGATTTACGTACTGTAGTGGATCGACATCATTTGCATTAATTCCGAACAACCGCTGACTTGTATTTCGAACGGCAGTTACTCGGACCATTGAATCATTGGAATCGAGTAAATCCTCCTGGTAGAGGATCTCGCTAAGCAAGCGAACTGCACAATGGGAACAACGGATATCGAGATTCGTCGAATTGATCGACGAATCTATCAAGAGGTTTTGCCTTAGTGAATCCAGAATCGCGGTAGCTGCGTCTTCATCAGGCTCGGTAAAGTACAATTGACCGATTAGCTCATTGACGGATTCAATGTTCGTTTTCTGTTCTAGGTAACTGTTGATTAAATTTTGATAGGCGCCTTTACGATCTTTACCGTTTCGGCTCTTAATTGCTGCGATTTGGATGGAGTGCTGCGGCTGACTTTTTTGAATTGCTATGGCCAATCGTCTCAAAGTCGTAGGCCACCAGTTTGGCGCCGCATGGGAATCGGCTCCAATGGATTTCGGGGTCATATTCTGCAACGAATCGACATGCCGTTGACTTCCCCAATGGTAGTGCGCCCAAGAGTAAAAACTTGAAAGTAACAAGCCGCCGACGGCAACGGCTATCAGCACGAGATTGGTCATTCGTTTGCGACGCGTCTGACGGTATTTTTCGAACTGGAACTCGATCAGTAAATCCGTTTGCGAAGCGTCCAATCCCCAGTTGCTACAAGCGTTGCGCAGCCGTTCTCGTTCGGAAAACGCAATGTTGGTCTGAGAAATTCCAATTGCATCTTCGATCAAGTTTTCTGCATGTTGTTTGGCGTCGGCATGAGAAATCGTTGCGACATCGCTCGCATCCGCGCATTTTTGGATCAACTGGTGCGCTCGGACAACGTCTAACTGGTATTTGTTTCGTGCAAGATCAATCAGTTTCTGTTCAGTACGAATGCCTAGAACTCTGCCCGGAGCGCTTGCCATGTGCGCATTTAGGTACTCAAGAAACTCTTTTTCATAGCGATTGAGCCCAAGTTCGCTTTCTGGAGTTTTAAGTTGTTCTAAGGCAAGATTAAACGTGGACTCACTTAGGTCGAATTGATTGGCGATGGATCGTAGTTTAGCGGTTGAAATTTCATTAAGACCTCTCTCAACGGCAATGATGGCCACCGCGTATCGTAGAAAAGCACGCAAGTAAGGGTCCGGGCTTTTGCCGGTGTGGTTTAGATTCGGATTGCGTGTCGATTTGTTCACGGCTTGTCCTGCTTCAATCGACGATCTTCAAGGCTGGCGGATAGCGCCAAAAATTTACGCTGCCATTCGGTCCGAATTGGCCCGGCCAGTGCCAATGTTTGCGTCAGTAATTTCCGGGCCGTGGCTGGTTCCAATACGGATAGGCTTGTTATGATTCCAAACTTTCCTTCGAGCCAATTGTCGGTACCAGCGTCCGTGGCCCTAACAACTCGTTTCCAATATTCGATTGCTTTCTCGTGTTGATCGGTTGATGACGCGATACGAGCAGCGTTCAAAAGAACGGGGAGGCTGTTGGGTTGGGACTTCAACAGTTTTTCGTTTAACGAACTTGCCGACGCAATTGCTTGCGTTTGCATCCATAACTCGACCAATCGATGAGCAGCGACTCTGGCGTTGGATGATTGGGACAAGGTGGCTTGGTCGCTTCCAAGGCGTTTCAGCAAATTCTTATATATGGCGATCTCTTCCTGCAAGGTTAAAGATTGAGTTCCCGACTGTGCGAGAAACTCCAGCGCAGCAAGTTTGGTTCGCGCGTCACCTTCGGCGCCCAGTAGCTTTTTCGCCCAATCAACTGCTTCAATTGTTCGTCCGGATTTTCTGGCGAATGCAAAACGATAGTAGTGAATTTTCGATTCTAGGGACGAGCGTCGGTTCGGTGCCAGCAATGCCAGCTTTTCTGCTTCGTCGAGAATGGACTGTATTTGTCGATGCGAAAATGGCCGGGATAAATGGGCGTCTAGCAAGAGCCAGTACGTAAGCAACTTTTGCTCTGGTTGACTAGACAGAGCCTGGTATTGCAGGCAAGCAGATTCGAGTTCGCCGAATGCAGCGGCCTCATCGGTTGACAGGGAAAGTGATTTCCAGCGTGCAAATTGCCGCTTGGCGATCTCTAGTTTGGATTGAAGGAAGTACGGATGGTCTTGCTGGATCGCACGCAAATTTTTTAACGCTTCAGAATCGGGCAACAACGAACTCGTTACCAGCAGTAGTTCATACTTGCCCCGTTCGGCGAAAATCGATCTTGGAAATTCACTTAGAAACTGATTGATGCTGGCCATGGCATCTCCAGTATGTCGGCTATCATGACGTTGCAACTCCAACCAACAGCGACATCTCAACCAGCCAATTTTCTCTGACAATTTTTTTGTGACCGAAGAACTGCTCGAATCCATAAACGGTAACGTTGCAATTGCTTGTGAGAATTTCTTTTGCTGAAACTGAATAGAAGCGGCAAGGAATTGCAGGTAATTCCTGTCCTGTTCTGCGAATGGAATCCGTTCCAGTGCTTTGTCGGCTAGATCAGCGGCCCGTTGCAATTCACTTGAATTTGCTGGTTCATTCAATGCGCGGTTGAATGCGATTAAGCTTTGGCACCACAAGTCCTCAACGCTTTCGTTGCCGAGTTTGATCTCGGTTCGTTGCGCGAAATTTTGAATAGAATTGGAGTCAAATGATCGCAGGAGCCCCAGCAACCCCATTCGCCGCAACTGTTCTCCAAAAGTCTTGTTTGAGGGTTTGGAGTGGGAACGCATTGCTACATCACCGGCATTCAAAACGGCCGTCCAATATCTTGGCGAATCGTACCAGTCAACTTTGAACGCCCGCGATGCATGTTTTAGAGCGTCCTGCCATCGTCGCCCAAACGCGAGACTGTTGAACTCAGCGGCCCGGATTGCCAACTCGTCGACGTAGCCGTCAAGCTTGTCAAGGCAGTCCCGCGCGGCCACAGGCTCGTTACTGGCAGAATACAACATCGCCAAACCAAGCAGTGCTTTCCGGTGGGTTGAGTTTTCCAAATCTAGAGCTCGGCTACCTATTTTTTCGACCTGATAATCTTGTTCGAACTGCAGAGCCGCACGAAAATGTCTTCGAGCGTCCAGCAAGTCTTGGGATTCAAGGTCGGTTGGTACGAACGCACGAAACAGGCAAGTCCACGCAGTCAAGTAATGAGCATGTAGTAGTCGTGATTCCAGATATTTAAGCTTTTCATGATGCTGCGGTTGCGCAGCAGCGCCTGCCAAGGGGGCAGCGAACATAGCTTTGTCTCGCTTCTGTTGCTCGCGTTCCATCCATCTGCGAAGTTCAGACTGTAGTTGACTGAACGAGTCTATGATACTTCGAGATCGCGAAATGGATGCACCTTGGTTCCACCATTGATGAAATTGTGACTCGTGTATCCTGAGTTTGGCGTGATAAACGGCAAGCTCGAGATTCGAGAAAGGACGTTCAGGGAAGTCCTGCATCAAAGACTCTGCCCTGGCAATTATTGAGGCTGGGTCTACGTTCGTCGAATCTCGAAATAAAAAGTGGCTGTATCGTTCGGATAATAAATTGGCAAGATGTTTTCTTTGTTCCTTGTCGATCGTCCGCGAGAATTTGATTTCGAGGTACGACAATTCCAGACGGTTTAGATCGTGTTCGCGCAAGTATTCGCTAAGTTTCTGATCGCGTTCGTCAGCATGTAAATGTGACGAGAGCACCCAAATTAGTAACAGCGTTAAAGCTCGCAATTCCGTCATTGCTGTTGGCCAGGTAAATAGGAAACGTTGGTAAATCCGTTGGCCTTAAACGCCGCGATTACCCTTGCGGAAAACTCGAACGGAATCTCGGAGCCAACCTGTACGAACGCCCCGTCCGATTTGTTAGTGAAGCTTGACATGATCCGTTCAATTTCTAACAGGTCGTTCGAGTGGACCGCGCCCATTTTGAACACGACTTGACCACCCGAGTTATACAATTCGACCACTGCCGGTTCCAGAGTGGAGTCGTTCGAGCCGACAACAATTGCTTCGACCAATAAGCTGCTTTTTAAATGACGCTCCGGATTGATGAAACTCGTTGTGACCAGAAAGAAAATAAGCAGTAAAAAAACGACGTCGATCATGCTGGTCATCGGAAGATCCAACGCTTGATCGTGGCGGGTTTGTTTATTGTTGTTTAGTTTCATTTAATGGTCGTTGCAAAAGGTCCTTAGTTGTTTTCGTTGACGGCAATTTTTACGTATTGAAAACCAAGGTCAGCCAATTTTCCAATGATACGGTTGACGTGGTCGGAGGAACACTGTCGGTCGCAACGAATTTCTATCTCGATGTGATCGGTCTGGCCGTGGGATGGGTTAACACGGCTTTGAAGAATATTGGCGACCCGTTTCATCGAGTACACCTTGCCAGCGACAATTAATTTGCCATCGTTAGCCACGTTAAGTGTGACACTTGTTGATTTTCCGGTCTCGGCTCCGGCGGCAACATTGGGCAGAGCCACTGGGTGGTCAATCACTCGAGTGACTTGAGCGACCGTCATGAAAAATACAATCAACAAAAAAACGATGTCAATCATCGGCGTCATTTTGAATCCGATCGTATGGCTTCGCTTTGTTTTTGTCAGCTTCATTAGACTTTCGGTAACCTTTGTTTACGCCCCAACGGCAGCATGACTCGTTCCACGCGTTTTCCCGTTTCCGACACCAACGAATCTATCTTGTTGCGAAAGTAACTAAAGGCGACCATGCTTGGAATCGCAACGACTAACCCTAGCAACGTTGTCATCAAAGCCTGGCCAATGCCCCCAGCTAATTCTTGGGGGCGCGCCATGCCTTCCAACGCAGAGATGGTTGTGAAAGCATCGATCATGCCCAGAACGGTTCCTGTCAAACCAAGCATCGGTGCCACGGATCCAATGACATGGAGGATCTCGGTACGCCGGTATAACTTGCCCGTTTGGTCCTCTCCAGCTTCTTCGACGGCGGAACGATACTCGGCGAAACCAAACTCACTGCTTTGAAAACGGTTGAGGCCGGCCAGAATGACTTCTGTTGCCAACGAATAGTTTTCCTTTTGATGGCACAGCGATATCGCTTGTTTAACTTCGCCATGGGCGATCAACCGCTCAAGTTCGTCCAAGACTTTTTCAGGCATCAGACGCGTCCGCGTTACTGTGATCAACTGTTCAGCGATAAAGTACACGCTGATCAACGACAACAAGAAAATAAATCCAACGATTGCGATTCCAAACGAATTGCCGGAAAACAACAACTGGAAAAGCGTTGGAGTCGCGTTGATGCTGTTGTTCGAAAATTCATCTGATGCACCAACGACTTGTGCCGTCGCGAAACAGGACAATGAGAAAACCAAAAACATGTTCCTTACTCGAATTGTGTTTTGCGTCCGTGAAATGTATCGGGGAATTTCTCGCGCAACTCTGTTCGCAGTGCAGCTGCTTCATTGGGCCCACCCGAGGCTTCAGAAATATTGGCGGCTAGGTGAAGGGCTGCCGCTGACAACGAAGGTAGTTGATCTGCAAAATTGGCAGGAATATACAACAAGTCTAGTATCGCTTGATCGTTGTCATCTTGATTTGAAGTTCGTTGCGTAGCGACCAGGAAATTGGCGACGGCACGTGGGGCTCCAGACATGGACCTGTAACCAAGCCGCAGTTTATTTGAGGAAGTAGAATTCCCTTCGTTTCCAATTTGAGCCAATACGATTGGAAGCCATTTTTGAACCAGCTCTGTCGAGCGATTTTCGAGTTCATCGATGGCCAGTTTTGCTTTGGATTCGTTTCCGTTGAATGCCCACAGTGAGGCCAAGTAAATCAGCACGCCGTCAACTTGAGAACGAAGTTCATTTTGGCTGACCTCAATTTGTGCCAGCGCTTGATGGGCCCGTCGTTTGTCAAACCAAATTGGAACTAGTCCATCGGTAAAGGACTGGGTTAATTCCGTCGATGTATAATTGCCGGTCGTTAACTCGAGTCGCGTTTCTGGAAACTTTCGGCTCAGTTCACACAATCGCAAAAATGGAACTAAAGCCGAAGCGCGGTGTCCGCGGGCCAAACGACCTCGGCAGCAACCCAGGCAGACCAACATATGATTGTAAGCATCTGACTTGTTGGCTGCCCGGTTCATGTACTTCTTGAACAGCGGCTCCGCTACGTCGGCCAATGCAAAATAGTCTTTAATGTTTAGGCGATGGCGAATGCGATAAAGGGGAGTCCCTAATTCTTGCACGATCGTTTCAAACTTGCTTTGCTGGTTAGGTCGCAAACCATTGGCGGCGAATACTCGATCCCAGGTGAAGATCCTATTTTTTGGTAGCTCAAGAAATTCATCGTGAATCGTCACTTCAGGCGATTCGATCGTGTCAAGGTTTCGAAGAATGATCCGAACTTGAGCGAGCGACTGGTTGCACCCAATCGGCGAGCTGATACATCCAAGCAAAATAACCAAAAAGTAAGGATCCAGTTTCATTGTGGTTTAGTGTTCGATCTCGATACCGTACTGAATTAATTCCCGATATTCGGACTGATCCAAAGTATCTGCCAAATCAAAGCCGGTCTTGGAAAGAGAGAAATCATTTAGCAAATGGTGCATAATGAATCCGGAGTGACACAATTGTCGGAAGCCATCCAGATACATCATTGTTCGTCGTGGATTTGATTTGTCACGGAAAAGGAGCTTGTTTTCAGAAGTGATTTCGACGCAAACCGCGAGCATTCGTTCTGCTGACGCGAATCCGTCTTTGTCCCCGCGAATTTCGAATTTGCCTCCGGCACCACAAGCGGCGACCAAGGCCAGGGCTTCCGGGGCCAACGACGTTGCCGGGATCTCTGCCGCCAACGCGTGCCCGCAAAGCCTGGCAAATGCCGCGATCGTTGGTAAACCTTCAGCCAATT
Source organism: Mariniblastus sp. (assembly GCA_965263475.1). Classification (GTDB taxonomy): domain Bacteria; phylum Planctomycetota; class Planctomycetia; order Pirellulales; family Pirellulaceae; genus Mariniblastus. The sequence continues at coordinate 1,597,029 of OZ253677.1, read as the reverse complement.
CAGAGCCCAGTGTCCCTGATTGATCTGCGGAATTCAAGTTTCTTAACAACATGTTCTTGAGTCGATTCTTCGGCAAGCCGATTGATGCGAGTTATACTTTCTTGCGACTGGAAGGCCTAATTATTCTGTTTTTTTGATTTCGCTGGAACACCTTTGCTTCCAAGTCGTCCAATATGTTTGAACTATTGTATTTTGCGTCAATTTCGGAGTTATTCCATGGTCCGCAAGGTTTTTATGCTGCAGATTGTTTCGATGTTCGCTATTTACAGCGGTTTAGCCGGGCAGGAAATCAACTTCATCGAAGATTATGTATTGGCGGAAAATCGCCAGGAAGTATTGAGGCAATTGGTTCCAGGGACGGAAGACTATTATTACTATTCCGCGCTTTACCATCAATCGCGAGGCGAGTACGAACAAGTTGACACGATCCTCGCCAAGTGGATCAAAGATCATCGAGAGACTTCACGCGTTCAGCAAATCCAAAATCGTCAGGCTCTGTTGCGTTTTGGAGTGGATCCGGCCAGTGCATTTGCACTTCTTAAGTCGCGTTTAAATTTGAATTTCAACCATCAACGCGAAATTCCAACGACCGAACGCAACCTCCCATTTGAGCTCGATCAAAGCCGGATTGACGTCGAGACGCTGACACGAATCGCGCTTGCTCGCCACAATGACATGTCAGGTTTTCAACCAACTGGACTCGAATATGTCGCCAACAAAGATCTCGATATCGCGGATCGTAGCCACCTTTTGAGCCGTTTGAGATATCCCGACTATCCGAATTTGACAGAGATCATTATTGAGGATCTTCAGCAACCAACGCGCGGATTCGGGGAGTTTCAGATTCACAAGAATTTGACGATTGCTCAATTGGAGTCCTGTCTCAATGCACTTCCTCGTTTAATCAATGAAAATGCGTTTGTAAATGCCTACTTGGCTAAGCTGCATCCGAACGATGATGTCAACTGGCGGTCGGATTCGAAAGTGTACCGCCAGTACTTGAATCGCCTTTACAAATTTTCACAGCGTTTGAACCCAGTGTTCAACTCTTTGAAGGCATGCGTTCTGTTCCGGATTTTGGAACTGGATCACAAAGAAGGGGATTACCAACGAGATCGTTTTCTTGAATATTTGAAGCTGCCCCGCGAAACGCACTACATCAACCGTGACATTATTCCGATCGATCGACAGCGACGTTCTCATGTTGCAAAACTGAACGCGAATTTTGAGAAAACGATTCGATTGAAGCCCATCCAAAACGACTTTCCGTTGGTCACTGCTTATCTAAGCCATTTCTTGGTCAAGGCGAGAAATTACGATGCATTTTCGCCTTACATCAAGAACGAAGTTTTAGAAAATGTATTCGCGACGGTTAAATTGCTCCATGGTGTCGGCGACAAAGAGCGATGGGCGGCACGACTATCCAAAGAGCAGTACCAACAGCTCAAAGACCGCGTCGATTTGGATTTTGCCGCTACGAATCAAGAGTTCTATCAAGATGGGGAAACGGTTGCGATCAATCTGCTCACCAAGAACATTGAGTCTCTGATCGTAAAAGTATATGAGATTAACGAGCTAAATTATTATCGCAAGTTCAAGCGAGAAATTGACACCAATATCGCATTGGATGGCTTGGTCGCAAATTCCGAAAAGTCTTACCGTTACAACGAAGATCCGCTGCTGCGAAAGGAACGGAAATTTGAATTTCCGGAATTGGTGGAGAACGGTGTTTATGTCATCGATTTTATTGGTGGCGGCAAAAGCAGCCGCGCGTTGATTCGGCGTGGACGATTGTTTGCGATTGGAAAAACAACGGTGGCGGGTCAGCTATTTCGTATATTCGATCACAACAATCAACACGTACCAAAAGCAGAGATGTGGGTTGCCGGCAACCGATATGAGTCGAGCGAAGATGGTTGGATCCAAGTTCCATTTTCCAACCAGCCTGGCCGGCAATTCGCGGTGCTTGCTTCCGGTAACTTTTGCTCGTTGCAAACGATCGCGCAAAAGCGCGAGGATTATCAGCTCGATGCTGGGATTTACGTCGATCGTGAATCGCTGCTATTCAATCAAAACGCGACGGTTATGATTCGGCCGTCGCTGCGCGCAGGGGGGCAACCCGCCTCGGTAAACCTCTTGGAAAACGCCTACTTGACCATCACATCGGTCAATCAAAGCGGTTTTTCTGCGACTAAACGGGTCGATGATCTCGAATTGAAAGATAACCAAGAGACGGTCTGCCAATTTGTAGTTCCGCCACGGCTGAAGAGTATCACCTTCCAATTGAACTGCGATGTGGAAAACATCAGTCAGAACGAACAACAGACATTGCAGGTCCGTCGCAGTTTCGCAGTCAATCAAATTGATGCGTCCGATGAGATTCAGGACGTGCACTTGTTGCCGACGAACAAGGGGTATGCCTTAGAAGTTCGAGGCAAAACGGGAGAAGCGCGTTCTCAACAGGCCGCCCGCATCGATTTGCGGCATCGCGATTTTGTGGATCGGATTTATGCGGATTTGCAATCGAATGACGATGGGCAAATTTTGCTGGGCAAGCTAGATGGCATCGTCGAAATCGGTGTTGTGATTGCTGGTGGCAGCCGAAGATCTTGGGATATTGGCGGGACAACCTCAGCAACAAATCAATCGGTTCACTGGCCATTTGGCGAACCGGTCTTGGTAGCCGCGCCGAACGATGTGAAGGCAGCGGTGCGCGGCCAAATTTCACTATTGGAAACACGGCGTGGCCAGTTCGTTGCCGACCACTTTGAAAAGATCCGATTGGAAGGCCGGCAAGTCGTTGTTTCAGATTTGGAACCCGGTGATTATGCCTTGCGTTTCAAACGTTCCAACCAGGTAGTCAACATTTCGGTTGCCAAAGGTGACGTCCACTCGGGGGTGGTGTTGGGAGATCATCGACGCAGCGAGTTGAGAAACTTGTCGCCGCTAGTCATCGAGGAAATTCAATCTGTCGATAACAAGATTAAGGTCCAAATCGCCAATGCCAACAAACGTACGCGCGTTCATATCTTCGCTTCGCGATATCAACCCCGATTTGATGCTTTTCTTTCAATGGATCGGGTCAAGGACGCTTTGCCTTGGTCGCAAACGATTTCGATTCGCAAATCTGCTTATATGGCGGGTCGCAAGTTATCCGATGAATATCAGTACATTTTGAATCGGCGTTATGAGAAAAAATTCCCTGGAAACATGCTGACGCGGCCGTCGTACCTGATTAACCCATGGTCCCTGCGAGACACCCAAAACAACGTGGAATCTTTGAAGCGTGGTGAAGAATTTGGGACCGCAGGAACCGATGACGACGCCATGTCGGCTTCACAGAAGAGTCAAGAAACTGACGACAGTGGCGACGCTGACTTTGCAAATTTGAATTTTTTGAAGAATCAATCCGTTCTCATTGCCAATGTCATCCCTGACGAGCAAGGCGTCATTGAAATCGACCAAGACAAACTCAAGGGGCTGCAGTATGTCCGAGTAATCGTCGCAGATGCAGTTTCGGCGGCGCAGGAGACCATTGCATTGTCAGCCAAGCCGATTGCGATTCGTGACTTACGATTGGCAAATGGATTGGAGCCCGATAAACATTTTGCTCAATCGAAACAAATTGAGATTTTGAATCGCGGGCAAACGTTGACGGTCGAGGATCTTGTTTCTGGCAGATATCGCTACTTTGATGATTTGAATGATGTCTTCCAGTTGTATTTGACGTTGAACCCCAATACGCAACTAAACAAGTTCAAGTTTTTGCTGAGCTGGAGCAATAAATCTCCAGAAGAAAAACAGAAGCTTTACTCGCAATATGCTTGCCACGAATTAAATTTCTATTTGTTCAAGAAAGACAAAGCGTTTTTTGAAGAAGTGGTACGTCCTCACGTCGCATTTAAATCGGAGCAGGCGTTGATCGATCAGTTTCTTACGAACCAACCGTTGCGCCGTTATCTAGAAGAACAATGGAGTTTCAACAAGCTGAACATTTTCGAGAAAATCCTATTGGCACAAAGTTCTGAAAACAATGCCTCCAATATCATTCGAAACATCGATGATCTTTACTACCAAACACCGGTCAATCGTGAATATTTTGATTCGCTGTATGATCAAGCGTTGTTGACGGGAGAATTGAGCGATTTCGATGCCCTTGATGAGAGTATCGAGTTGGAACGAGACGAGTTGCCCGCGTTGGGAAGAGAGTTGAGCCGATTTAAGTCACCCAATCAACAGCCGCAAACCGCCGCGATTGCTGGCTTACGAGGGGGCGGCGGTGGTGGAGGCCGCGGCCGCCGAGGCGTTGAAATTGCAGGGTCTCCAGCCGACCAGTTAAGTGCCGGCAGCAATGGCGTTTTGTCCGGTGATATTGACGGCAAGAAACCACGAAGAAAATACGGATTGAACGAAAAAAAGCTAGAGTTGGGCGTCGCGTCCAAGTTTGCGATTCCGGAACCAGCCAGGAGTCGAAATCGTGTCAGCCGATTTGCAGTCGATAATTTCGCCTATTCACAACGGCTTGGTGAGCTTCGTAAAAACGCACAGGTTTTGTATCGTCGCCTGCCAAAAACGATGGAGTGGATTGAACAGCAATACTACCAATTACCGTTGGAGCAACAACGTCCCGATCTGGTTGCAGTGAACCGGTTTTGGAAAGATTACAGTCTCCACACGGGCGGTCCATTTTTATCGCCTCATTTTTCAGAGGCTCATCGTTCGTTACCGGAAATGATGTTCGCTTTGGCTGTTCTCGATTTACCAGAACGAGCTCCGGAACACCAAATCGAATACGTCGACAGTCGCATGAATTTGACCGCCGGTGGACGTATGATTGCAATGCATCAGCAATTTCGCCCTGTAAAATTCAAGCCACGCAATACATCGGTATTGATTTCCGAGAACTTCTTCCAAAAGAATGACCGGTATCGCCAAGAGAACGGGATTCGATATGACAAATTTGTGTCGGGTCAGCTTTACGCACATACGCTTTATGGCGCACAAGTCGTGGTTACCAACCCGACTTCGACGCCGCAAGCGATTGACCTGTTGGTGCAAATTCCTCGCGGTAGCGTAGCAACCAGCAACAGCCAAGAAACGCGGTCGATGCAAATGCAATTGGACGCCTTTAGTACGAAAACGTTTGAATATTTCTTCTACTTTCCAACGGCTGGCGTGTTTACGCACTACCCAGCGCATGTCTCGCGCGACGACGAAGTCTTGGCGGTCGCCGATGGTTTTTCGTTTGACGTTATCGATCAACCTCTTGAACTGGACAAATCTTCATGGGCTTACGTCTCGCAGAATGGAACGGATGACGAAGTAATCGAATTTTTGCGTACCAAGAACGTGTTGCAACTGAAGCTGAGTAAAATTGCATTCCGTATGAAGGACAAGACGTTTTTCCATCGCGCTTTGAATACGTTGACCAATCGGTATTGTTATGACCATCTGTTATGGTCCTATGCGATTCGTCATCGAGACAAAGAGGCTGCCCAAGAATACTTAAGGCATGAACCTCGAATCGCGAACCAAGTCGGGTTGTATTTGGAGTCAGAGTTATTGGATGTAGAGCCTTATTCGCGCCATTGGTACCAACACCGCGAGTATTCGCCGTTGGTCAACGCGCGCGCCCATCAAGTTGGAAGTCAACGTCAGATTTTGAATCCAGTGTTTCATTCGCAGTACCATCAACTGCTGCAGGTGCTGTCCTATAAAGGCAAATTGTCCAGTGAAGACCGACTGGTTGTGACGTATTACCTGTTGTTGCAGGACAGGATCGAAGAAGCCCTTGGGCATTTTGGCAAGGTTGATAGATCCGAGTTGAATGAAGAGCTCCAGTTTGATTACTGCGATGCTTACCTTGATTTCTATTTGGAAAATCCAGAGTCTGCGGCACGAAAAGCAAGCAAGTGGGCGGATTATCCAGTCAACGCTTGGCGCAATCGTTTTCAAGACATCTTGGCGCAGGTCGAAGAAATTCGCGGTTCGAAGGTCGCCGTAGTGAACAAACGTGACGACGCCCAGCAACAGACCAAGGCGGCTTCAGAGACTGCATCTTTCGACTTTTCGGTCGAAGCAAAACGAGTCAAAATTTCGGCTCAAGCGATGGAAGCGATGGAAGTGAACTACTATGAAATGGACATTGAAAACATGTTCAGCAATAGCCCGTTTGAGATGAAGAATCTCGATCGGTTTTCAGTAATTCAGCCGACACATTCCGACGCCGTTGAGATGGCAGGCCAAGCGGAAAAGACGATCGATTTGCCGAATCAATTTGCGAACAAAAATGTGTTGGTCGAACTCCGTTCTGGGGACCAAGTCAAAGCCAAACCGTATTTCGCGAATTCATTGATTTTGCAAACGGTCGAAAGGTACGGGCAATTGCAAGTGATGAACGCGTCTGACAGTCAGCCCGTTACCAAGGCCTATGTGAAAGTTTATTCAAGACGCGGTAATGGCCAGGTTAAATTCCATAAAGACGGGTATACCGATTTGCGTGGGCGATTCGATTACGTTTCGCAAAGCAATAACCCTTTGGATGGAATTACGCAATATTCAATCCTCGTGCTCAGCCCGGAACACGGTGCGGAAACACGTCAGGTTAATGCACCGGCAGAGTGATCAAATGAAATGATATTTAAGGCGGGTATCTTAAGATCAACCCTTTCAGTGTGCCGTTCGAACGAATGGCACTTTTTATCAAACTATCAAGTATCCTGGACTTCTTTTTGAGGTCGACGGTGTCTACCCTAAGAAGCAGCAGACCTTTGTGGTGGCCGTTGCGTTTTGCAATTCGCAAAAAAGTCCGAAACGTTTTCAGTCACAATTATCCAATCGCTTTCGTACGCCAAATCGAAAAGGTGATCGTCGGTTGTTTGGTTTCCGGATTTGTCTCAGCCAAGCTCACGAGCGGTAACGACATTGTATCCTAGAGACCTGAGTCGATGCATCAAACGAAAGTCGACGTGTTCATCGATCAAAAGTGTGCGACTCATTCATTGAAGTCCCGCAAGTTGACATCAATGCATTGGTTTAATTCTTCTTGATGTTCGGAAATGTAATTCAAGCCCATTTCGAGATCCAATTTGGTTATTGCCGGGAATCTTGAAAGTATTTCGTGGTCGGACAGCCCAGCTTTCTTTGCAGCCGCAATAAGCTTTGTCGGTTCCAAATTGGTGAGCCAGAATCTTTCTCGGGTTTTCGTTGAAGGCAGACATAACATCATTGTTTGGGGCACGCAAAGCAATCAACTGAATGATTCTAAACTTTTTCTTCCTGATAACGATAGCGGATTAGACTTGAGGCGCGAGGCTTTGGAAAATGCCTCAAATGACGCCTCAGTCGAATTGCGCCAACTGGGGCTATTTGCCGAACAATTTGCCCATCGCCAATTTCGCCATGTCTCCCATATCGAAATCGCCGTCACCATCTTGGTCAAGCATGCGTCCAATCAAGCTGCCGCCGGAGGATTTCTCAATCGTTTGTTTTTCCCCGCCAAGTACTCCCATCAAGTCACCGACGCCCAAACCTTCAGATTTTTGTTTTTTGCCCAATGCTCCCAAGACCATCGGCGCCAACATTTTGAGAAGACGGCCTGTCGAATCGGAACTCAATCCAGACGCTTGGCTAACGCCTTGTTGTACGCGTTCTTGTTTGCCACCCAACAAGTGTCCCAAGATACCAGCTCCACTGCGAGGATCCTCATATTGCTTTTGTCCGAGAAAGTCCCCCAGGTTGTCTAAGATGCTTCCGTCGTGGTTGTCTTTTTCCAGGGCACCAAGAATACCTTGTGCACCTTGCTCATCGGAGCCATTTCGCGACAACGCACCAATCAACATTGGTAAGGCTGTGCCCATGGCGTTTTGAGTCGTGGCTTCGTCAGCACCAATTTCTTTGCTGATCATGGATAGATTTTCGCCGCCAAGATGACCGGCAAGTAAGTCAATTAAAGAAGACATAGGAAGGCCTTTCGTGAAATAACTAGGCAACTTAAGAAACAGTTGCTGACAGGAAACGAGCCAGAAGTTTAACAGATTCAACCGACAGTGCAACGATTACAAGCCACTGAATAAAGATATTGCGGTATCAGATGGCCGCTTGGTAGTCAATCCATGGGATTGGAACCCGAGTCTTTAGCAACCGGACATTTCGTTAGCTCGAAAAAGTAAACCGTTTCTTTGCAGGGTAGCAATTTGCTGTAGCGGTCGGTGTTTAACTCAGTTCCATCCGATCGCCTCGTGCCGGAATGATGACGTCGGGCACACCATTTTCCAACAAAAGGTCCTTAAACGGCTGGGCACCGTCCATTTCGCAATGGACAAGCGCGATTTTTTTCAAGTTGTTATTGCTGTTCATTGCCAATGCCCACTCCAACAGTTGTTGTCGATCCGCGTGCCCACTGCTGCTTTCCAGCTTGCATACCTTCGCTTTGACTTCGTAGGGCTCACCATAAATTCTGACAATGTCTTTTGAGCCGTCCAGAATGATACGTCCCAATGTATGGGGCGCCTGATAACCAGTGAATAGGATCGTGGTATTGGGTTTTGAGATATTGTGTTTCAAGTGATGCAAGATCCGTCCGGCTTCACACATGCCGGACGCGCTAATAATGATACAGGAATCCTTGAAAGTGTTGATTTGACGCGAGTGTTTGGCGTCACGGACGTAGGCCAAACCGTCGAATGCCAAAGGATCTTCGTCTTCTTCGGATAGCATCTGTTCGATGGTTTCTTCGTCGAAACATTCGACATGCTCGCGAAAAACACTGGTTGCGTTGACAGCCAAAGGACTGTCAACAAACACTTTCATCTTGGGAAGCTGTCCTGACTCCCAAAGCAAATTCAGGCGATAAACGATTTCTTGGGTTCTACCGATTGAAAATGCAGGGATGATCAACTTGCCGCCAGCCTCGAATGTCGATGTCGCAGCTTCGAGGAGGGTGGCTTTGGCATCGCCGCCGGTTTCGTGATTGCGGTTGCCATATGTCGCTTCCATGATGACATAATCTGCGTTGGCAACCGTTTCGGGATCTTTCAAAATGGGCATTTCGCTACGGCCAATATCGCCGCTAAAAACTAATTTGACTGGGGCTTCACCAGGGGCGCCCAAGTCGAGTTCGACGATTGCCGCACCCAACATATGACCGGCTACGTGGAACGTGCATGTTGCGCCTTCCACCGGTGAAAATCCAGAACCAAATTCGATCGTGCGAAACTGGCGGATTGTTTGCACGGCGTCATCTTGAGTGTAAAGCGGTTCGAAAGGGCTTTGGCCTTTTTTGGCACGCTTTTTGTTGACGTACTTTACATCATTCTTTTGGATTTTTGCACTGTCTAGCAATAAATAAACGGCCAGGTCACGCGTTGCTGACGTCGAATAAATCGGGCCACGGTATCCACTGGCGATCAAAGATGGCAAATTGCCACTGTGGTCGATGTGACCGTGCGACAGAATAACCGCATCGATCTCAGAACCTTTGAATGGAATCTCACGATTCCGAGCAAACGCTTCTTTTCGCCTCCCTTGATACAAACCGCAATCCAACAACAACTTTTTGTTGCCGACGGTGACCAGGTGCATCGAACCGGTAACTGTTTGTGCTGCACCCCAAAATTGAACATTCATGATGACTCTTTCTTCGGCAAGAATTTGAATGAGTGACGTTTGCGGATGCGGTCACGGGCTACGCAGCGCTCAGGATTTAACTCGCTCGACGTAATCACCCGTTCGGGTATCGATACGGATGACGTCACCCATGTTGATAAAAATTGGTGTCAGAAATTCGCCGCCGGTTTCGACCTTCACTGGCTTGGTGACATTGGTTGAAGTGTCGCCTTTGGCGCCTGGTTCACAAAATTCGACTTTTAGTTCGACGTGGTTGGGCGGGGTAAGGACGATGGGGTTGCCATTGAAAAAAGTCATTTGGCATTCCATGCCGTCCTTTAGATATTTCCAATTGTCGTCGACTTGTTCCGCAGACAATTCGTATTGATCGTACGTCTGGGTGTGCATAAACACGTACGTGTCGGCTTGCTTATACAAGTATTGAACGTTGACGTCATTCACATCGGCTTCGTCCAATGTGTCGCCGCCTTTGTAAGTTTTTTGCAGTGTGGTTCCCCGGATCAGGTTTTTGAGCTTGCACTTATATAACGCGTTGCCTTTGCCCGGCTTGACGAAGTTCATTTCCGTCATCAAATATGGCTCGCCGTCGATCGCAACTTTGAGCCCTTTTCTAAAATCACTAGTTTTGTAAGCCACTTTGTATTCCTTTAATTCCGGTGTGGAATTTTCGTTACCACCTGTAATCTGACGAGTTCACGCTACACTTTACAGCGTCAAATTCGACTGAACTCTTGAACCAAAAGATGCCGATTTTAACCAATTCCGATAATCTTGTCCGCGCCACAGACAGAACTTGGCAGGAGGATTTGAAAGACGCGATTCGGACGCCTGAGGAATTGGCGGCGATGCTTGAGATTCCGTTAAAAGCGGTCTGTGCGATTCAATCTAGGGGTAAATTTCCATTGTTTGCTCCGCTGCCGTTTCTCAATCGGGTTCAAAAAGGGGATCTACGCGACCCGTTGTTGCGGCAGATATTGCCAGTCGCCGGTGAGGCTGATAGCCCACCTGGATTCGCTGACGACCCACTTGATGAGCTGGATTTTCAGACCGGCGGCGGGCTGTTGCACAAATATTCGGGGCGGGCATTGTTGGTGGTCAATGGAACCTGTGCCGTGCACTGCCGGTACTGTTTTCGGCGACATTTTCCGTACACACGTTTGACCGACGTGGCGAAGCGTTGGGAACCCGCCATCGCAAGGATTGGTTCCGATCCGTCCATTGGCGAAGTCATCTTGTCCGGGGGGGACCCTTTGACGCTCAACAATGAAGTCTTGTCTGGTTTAATCGCGCGGATTGCAGACATGGGACATGTGCGGCGATTAAGGATTCACTCGCGTCTTCCTGTCGTGATTCCCAATCGAGTAGACGATGATTTGTTAGAGTTGTTGCGATCGACGCGTTTGGATGTGGTTGGTGTCATCCATTGCAATCATGCACAAGAGATCGATGATCAGGTCGTATTTTCGTGCGAGCGATTGTCGGCCGTTTGCACTTCAATCCTAAATCAATCCGTACTTCTTCGCGACGTTAACGATAATGTGGACGCACTCATTGAGTTGAGTGAAAAATTGTTTTCAGCTTCGGTCTTGCCATACTATCTCCACCAGTTGGATCGGGTCAAAGGGGCCGCTCACTTCGAGGTGCCACGCGATCGAGGACGCGAGTTAGTGCTGGAGATGCGCGCTCGATTGCCGGGTTACCTTGTTCCTCGATATGTCCAAGAAGAGCCAGGGGAGCCAAATAAGTCGGTGATTGCGTAGTTGGATTCGAAATCGGTGCCACGGCCAATCGTTTTTGACGCCATTTAATCAACACTTTGGTAACACCGCTGTCGGTTGTTTCGTATTGGCGTTTCCAACATCTAAATAGTGCAACGTGTATTGCGATCTAGCAGGCCAATATCGATTCCAGGACGGTTTCAAGTTTTCGGGAATGTGAAAACAACGCCCCTGTTAAATCGCAAACCAGTTTTTAAAATCTGAAGCGAATTCAATTCGTAATTAAGGTGTTTGACGCGATGAACGTATTGGTGATTGGCAGTGGTGGTAGGGAGCATGCCTTGGCTTGGAAGATCAGCCAAAGCCGACGTGTGGAACGTGTGTTCGTCGCACCGGGCAACGCTGGAACTGCGGTCGACGCCGAAAATGTCGAAATCGCTGCCGATGATATTCCAGGTTTGATGCAATTTGCGAAACAAAATCACGTTGAGTTGACTGTGGTCGGGCCTGAAGCGCCTTTGTGTGTCGGCATTACCGATGCGTTTGAAAAAGAAGGCCAGCGCGTATTTGGGCCTAGCCGGGCGGCCGCTCAATTGGAAGGTAGCAAGGTATTCTGCAAACAAGTATTGCGATCTGCCGATGTGCCGACGGCAGATTTTTTTGAGTTCAACAACGCCGAAGCGGCAGAAAGATTTATCAATGAACGATATGGTGAGACCCCTGAAGATGTCCCGCTTGTGGTCAAGGCGGACGGTTTAGCAGCCGGCAAAGGCGCGATCGTCTGTGGTTCGCAAACTGAAGCCTTATCTGCCATCGCCAAAATTGCGCGTGATCGAGAATTTGGAACGGCCGGTGATCGTTTTATTATCGAAGATCGTTTGGTCGGACAGGAGGCAAGTATATTGGCGATCACTGACGGCAAGACGATATTGACGTTGCCGCCAGCTCAAGACCACAAACGTGCAGGTGACGGTGACACCGGATTGAATACGGGCGGCATGGGTGCTTATTGCCCCACACCAGCAATCGACGATGGCATGCTGCGTTGGGTTGAAGAAAATGTGTTGGTGCCGACGGTACATTCGATGAAACGGTCGCGACATCCATTCCGAGGGATTTTGTATGCCGGACTTATGTTGACGGGGCAGGGGCCCAAAGTCTTGGAATACAACGTTCGTTTTGGCGACCCTGAATGTCAACCGCTGTTGATGCGATTGAACTCCGATATCGTTGATGTCATTGAGGCGACGGTCGATCGTTCACTTGATTCGATTGAATCGCTCGAATGGGATCCACGGCCCAGTGTTTGCGTCGTGATGGCGTCCGAGGGCTATCCCGAAAGTTACGAAAAAGGGCGTGAGATTCGAGGCTTGGCTGACGCCGCAAAACTGGAGGACGTCAAAGTTTTCCATGCGGGAACGACAATGGACGGCGATCGCGTGTTGACTTCTGGTGGTCGTGTATTGGGCGTGACGGCGTTGGGAGATACGATTGCCGCGGCAAAATTACAGGCTTATCGAGCTGTGAAATGCATTCGCTGGGAAGGTGCCTGGTGTCGCAAGGACATTTCAGACAAAGCCATTACACTGAACATTTAATCGTGGACGGGCTCTCGCTGACGGACTTGGCTGGCTGTTCCGGCGATTGAACGCGGTTGGGATTGGTCCATGTTAATTTGTCACGATCCAAAAAGATCGCTTGCAGGTCATCTTGGGTGACGTCGTTGCCAAACATATCGGCTTGGTGTTTGTCACGCATCATAAAGGGCAATTGCAGCAGGTCTATGTATTGCTGGAAATACTCTTGAGAAACAAGGGTTCTTTCGAGACGCAAAACAGATTCGACTTCTGCCATGTACTCATCCAAAAACGAGTGGGACCGCTGTCCGGATCGCATGCGAAAAGCGCCTAACCCAGCGTGAACGCCATACAAACGCGCGTGCCGAAAAAAACGAACCCAAAGTTCAAAATCGACGGCGAGACGCATATTTGTATCTAACAGGGAGCCCGCCGCCTCCCACAACGACCGACGCCAAAACGTGCTCTCTTGTTGCACCCAGCGCATATCGCCCATCAAGAATCGAATTCGACTGTGGGGGCGAGGTGGGAAAGAGCTGAGTAAATGATCCTGGTCAGAAATATGGGTGCTATTGCCGACAATCCAATCGACTTCAGGGTGCGCATCGAAAATTTCGGCAACGTTGTTTAAGCAACCCGGAAGCAAGACGTCGTCCGAATTGATCCATCCCATAATTTCGCCATGAGATTCGGCGAAGCCTTTGTTTAATGCATCGGCATGTCCATCGTCTGGTTCGATGATAACGTGGTCCAACTGATTGCGGTACCTTTCAATAATTTGATGCGAACCGTCGTGGCTATTTCCATCGACCAGAATTACCTCGCGTGAAGAGTAATCTTGGTCAACGACTGAACGAATGGTTCGTTCCAAATAGCCGTCTAGATTGTAGTTGGGAATTACAATCGAGATGTATGGATGGGAGTCGCTCGTGTCCATCGAATCAATACCTTGTCCTAATCGGTCGCATTAGGCGACGCATGCTTGTAGCTCGAATATCTCTGCGAGCGTATGTGACAATTTTTCAAATTCGACTAGCATTTCTTCGATTTCAAGTTCGGCGAGTCGTTCCTCCAGCGGCTCGGAATCGAATCTCGATTCGGCAAACTCCAGCAATTCGGATTTTAGCCGCGAGTCAATCTGGTGCTCGTCCTCCGGGAAATTGTTCAGCAATACGAAACGGCGTTCCTTGAACCGTTCCAAATAATCGGTAGAAGCTCCGACCGAAAATGGTTTTTTGGCGACCAGTAAATCGATATTTCGAAAACCGACATTTTGACTTTTGCAACGGCAGAAAAAGTCAAGGTCTCCAGCGATTTGGAGTGACGTATCAAACTCGTTCTTTTTGAGGATTTCTGTTTTTACGAAGGTGGCTTGGTGGTCAAATGTCATTCCAAATTTTTCATCATTGAGCCGCTTGTATTCGTGCACGTGCCCGGTTTCCAAATTTAGTGACATTCCGTGCACAATCTCATCGCCTGCAAGGATCAGTTCGTTTGCTTTCTCTAGTACGTCCGGTGCCGCGAATACGTCGGAGGAATTCAAGAACAACGTGTACTGTCCGGTGCAAGATTGTAACGCTTTGTTCATCGCATCATAGATGCCGTCGTCGGCTACATGGTTGTATGTGTCAACCCAATCGTGAAATCCAGCGACGACATCGGAGGTGCCATCGGTAGATTGGCCGTCTTGAACGATGTATTCAAAGTCCCGAAATGTTTGTGGACCGACGCTGCGGATCGTGGATGCCAATCCAACCATGTCGTTGTAGGTAATAGTGACAATTGAAAATCGGGGCATAGGGGAGTCCTTGTTAACAATACAACTGCCAGTCGGCGAACAGGCAAAACAACTCTCGTTCCTGTTCGGCGATGTGCGACGCAGCGAAACAAGATATTTCGGTTTCGCCGGGCCCAAGCGGCATTGGGATCTCGACTTCGTGCAACAGGTGGTTGCCAGAGTCGTCTTTGATTTTGCCTTGGATATCAAATGTTTTTTGGACGACGCTGCCTGATTGTTTGATCACTACATTTAATTTTTGTTCAGTTAAATGGGGTAGGTAAAGGCGTCCGCGAACACCACTGGCTTTGGAGCGAGACTGAATCGTAAAACCGCAACTCTTTGAGACTTGCCAATACAAGTTCTCTTGGGAGAAACCAGGGTAGGGGCCTTCTTTTCCAGCGACGCCGTATCTTTGTTGCCAGGGCGCGACGATGGCATCAAATGAATCCGATTTGCACAGTGCGTCAATCGACTGTACGTAATCGGTGTCGGTGAGTACTTCAATTTGTGGGCTGAGCAGCGATTTGCTCATTTTGGCAATACCGTTGGCCGAGGAAATCAGTAAGCGATCAAAAATCTGTTGCGTCCAATCCGATGGGTAATGCCGTAGAAGTTCATTGTAGGCTTCTGCGGCTTCAAGTCCGATGAGGTTTGTTTTTTCGACGTGCCGGAAAAAGTGGGCGGTCAAGGCTCGCGAAAGCCGTAAACCCTCGTTGCGCGAAAGTGTTGGGTTTTTGCGATTGTAAACTGTTCCAAGTGGAGCGGCGCTGCGTTCCCAGGTTGTATCGGCGAGGGCAGAGAGACGCAGTTTGAATTCCAAGTCTTCGTACAATGACAAACGCAGATCATAGCCTCCAACGTCAAAATACAACTGCCGTCCAAATGTCATGTCGCGCGGTACGCCGTCTCGGCGAACTAAAAACTGTTTTGTGATCTGAGTTCCACGTCCGTTGTAAGGCGTCGTGACGATTGGCATCAAACGTTCGTGCTCGACGATCAGGAAATCTGAAAATGCGATTGCATTTGGGTTTTCTAAAACAACGTTGGCTTCATGGAAGTTCTTAGATGGCCAGAAGTAGTCGTCGCCGTCCAGATGGGTCACGAAGACGGTGTTCAACGCAACAATTCCAAAATGTCTTGCGGCCGAAACACCAACATTCGTTGCCAATTCTAAGACCTCGACTTTGTTGGAGTTGGCGACCAGATCGGATATCGACTCGATAGAGTTGTCATTGGACGCGTCATCGACAACGATGATTTGGTCAAATGGACGCGTTTGCTCCAAAGCCGATATTAGAGACCCGCGGATCGTCTCCTCGTTGTTGTGGCATGTGATCACGCAGCCAAAAGTCTCATCGTTGTGGCTGATTTTGGAGCGATATCGCGTTTCGATTTTAGAGCACAACCGATTTTGATCACACCAAGTGCGAACGAGCTGTTGCATGTCGACCGTGTTGTCTTTGACGTCTGCTTCCGTTCTCGAGTCATCGGCCGACGTTGGCGATGGCGATTGATTTTTGAGTATGATGCCACGGAGCGTGGTCGGCGCACACTGCCCAAGATGGTCGCCAGCGATCGGCGGATTGAATTTGGAAATCGCGACAGCATCCAAAAGTCGCTGCCTCAATTCGTCGGTTTGGTCTTGCGTGAACAGGTTTTTAAGCACTTTTTTAAGCACTTTGTCGCAATAGTATTCGAATTGGGGGAGCAGTAATTCTAAGTCGGCGGCCAACAAATGGTTTTGTTTGATGCTCGGCCCCGCGTTGACCTTGAGTCCCATGTGAAACTTCTCTGGGTCGATAACCGGCAAAAACTTCATGAGAGACTCGGTGACTTCATTAGTGTCAGTCGTAAACGTTTCATTGACAAACAAAAAGAAATTTTCGGGGTACTTTCTAGCAACTCGCAATGTCTCTTCCGTCAGCGAACGCCACCACCAAATTGAGCTCTGCAAGAGTGTCGGTTCTTGGGTTTCGTCATGGCTATCAATGCACGGGTTTCGATTCGTTTTCAATTCATGGAATAGTCGGTCACAATCGTTAGCATGAAACTCATGACCCAAAAATGAAAACATGCCCAAGCTGGAATTGATCGTGTCAATCGGGTTGCGCAGACAGGCAATGATCCGAATGTCAGGGTACCGCCTAATGTATGATTCCAATCGACCAGCGCCGCGGATGGTCTTGGCTAGGAACGCCGTTCTGTTCGACGTTTTCGATGGCTCGGAGTCCAGGAACAACTGGTCGATAAATTTGTCATGTATCTCGTGCTTGTCTGCCAAGAATAACGGTGTCGATTTGTGGACGTGCACTCCGTAGTGCGAAATCTGGGACATGTCATACGGTTGATGTTTGACATGAGGCAAGTCGATATTCCACAAATAAGGCTCATAGCGAAATTGGATACTCTCGAATTGGCCAACGAAGCATTTTGCGATTTGCTGGTAGATCAAAGTTGTGGCTGATCGTCCAATTCCCGAAATCAAAACCCGCATGCGCGCCACCGTTCTAAGACTTTAGAAAAGAAAATAATTTGCGATCCAATTAACAATGCTACGAAGTCAGCGGGCGTAGGCTACGCATTTATGAAAAATCGTTCAAGACTGTAATTGTCAGAGCTTTGGGGCATTCACGCTGACAACTTGCTAGCGAATATGCATCCAAACTGATTCGTGTTTCGTCGTCCAAGGGGGGAGGTTAAATTACTGCCAGACAAATGATGAATCTCCTGAGCCTCAAGGAAGAGACGACGTGGCGAAACAATGGAACTACTTGGCTTCTGAGCCATTTCAGATGCGGTACCTTTTGGCGGCCGGGATCCTGCGGAAATTCGATAACATTCTTGAGATTGGGTCTTATAAAACACCTATTTTCCAGTTCATCGACGATAAATCGAAAAACGTCATCACGTTGGACCCGATGGTTTTGGATGTTCAGAAAAACGCGTCGCAATCGAGTCGGATGATGGACTATCGTTGTCTTGAGATGGCGCCTTTTGACGGTCAAGCATACGCGTTGGTAATCCTTGGACTGGATTTACCAATCAACGCGAAACTGAAAAATTTTATCGCGCAGGCTGCGCTCACGGTTATCGAGTTTCCTGAAGACGAGGAGTGGAAAAAGAGCCGTGAAAAGTACGACGCGCTGATCGCCGAACTTGGCTTGCATGAAATGGCGTCAGTTTCATTTGGATTGGAAGATAACGATTTTTCCGCATTCGGTGGGGAGAACGAGTGGCCGCCGCGTACACAAAGGTATATCAAAGTCGTCAGTAAGTCGCATGCGAAACTCGAAGAGCTCAACGGTTTTAGCCCATTTGTCAAACGCTTACCTGAAATCGACGTTTCTGCCAGCCGGGTGATCAACACCGAATTTGCCAAGAACAAGATTTTGTCCGAAGCTGACTACGAGTTTAGTCATGGGGCGAATTCCCAAATTGGTTACCTGGGCGGCGGGATGTTGTATTATTCGATTTGCTATATGTTTCGCCCGAAAGTATGCGTTTGCCTTGGTTCTGGAGGTGCGTTTGTGCCGCGTCTGATGCGCCAGGCGCAGCGGGACATGGGGATCGCTGACCACACTCGAACGGTATTGGTTGACGGCAACATGGCGGGTTTCGGTCGGCCGAATTGGTTAAGCGAAGATTCTTTCTTCCGACAGAACTATCCTGATGTCGAGGTCATCGTATCAACCACCGAAGATGCATCCAACGCGTTCAAGAAACAAGGCCTCAAGATTGACTATCTGCATATCGATGCAGATCACAGTTACGAAGGCAGTATGAAAGATTTTGAAAACTATTTGCCCCTGATGAATAGTAAGTCGACGATTACGTTCCACGATACGCGACGTGGGTCGCATGCGAATGTAACTTGTTGGAAGGCGGTTGAAAAAATTCGAGATCGAGGTTTCGAAGTGCTGGATTTTGATCAACTTGGTGCGGGTGTGGCGATAATCAAAGTACCGTGAATTTGCGGAACCAAGACCGACTCAGTCAACCAGAGGCTTGACTGCGACTAGCACTTCTCGCTTGCCTCCGACAGGACCCGGGGTTTTGGAAACTTGAAATCCAACCTTAACTAGCCGTTTTTGGATGCTTGATTTGACACAGTAGGTCACCAGCCGACCGTGCCCGATGAGTCGTTCAAATAACTGGCAGAAGACATCTTCGGACCACAATTTTGGTGCGATATCCGGTGCGAACGGGTCATGAAAAACCGCGTCGAATTTACCGGGTGTCATTGTCAGCTCCGACAGATCGTCAAATAGCGCAAGTGTCACATCGTCAGTTTCAACTGTAGCGAGACGTTTTTGGAACACGGCTGGCACAAACTGTTCGACGGCAGGCTGGCAGGCTGGGATTTGATCGTATCGAAGTTGGTCAATGATCGACTGCTCTAATCGGTCCGGTTCGATAGCAAAGTAATCGAGTTTGGCGCAATTGCGGAAGGCCATAGATGCGGCCAGGAAGAAGTTCAGGCCGGTTCCAAATCCGATTTCCAGAATTTGGGTTTTCGCCCGACGGGTCATTCGATCTTGTATTTGGCTGTTGCGAATAAAAACGACTTCGCTTTCGGACAAAGCTCCGGATTCACTGTGCCAAGTAACGTGTTTCTTGCGACACCGCAACGTATTGGAATGATCGTCCGTCCGAACGACTTCCAAATCCGGATTCGAGGTCGCGAAAGCTGGTCGGTGAAATTTCTTATTCAACATCGACATGCGTGAGCTAATCTACAGTATCTTTAGAGGCCAAGTGAAATTTGTAGCTCATTCTACATTGCTCTGCGTTCGTAAAATGAATGCTAAAATTCTAGACACAAGTAAATCTTGTTTGGTGCAAACGGATAAACTATAACTAGTGCAGGAACAGAACAGGGCGACTGCGATTGTTAATGAATAATTTTTCGAGGACCGGAATGCGAATCAAATATGTCTTGTTGCTGACTGCGGCTTTAGGGATTTGTGGATGCGGAGTCGAAGTCGGACAACAAAGTACCGCTCCAAGTACTTCTGTTGGATCTACAGGAACGGATCATGCGGCTTTGGATTTGACCAAATCTAATTTTGAGAAACAGGTAACCCAAAGCTCGCAAGTGGTCTTGGTGGACTGTTGGGCGCCATGGTGACCACCCTGTGTTCAGTTGGGTCCAACTATTGATGCATTGGCAAATGAGTACGAGGGTCGGGCGGTTATTGCGAAATTGAATGTCGACGAAGTCGGCGATGTTGCCGCCGAGTATGACGTCAAAGCCATCCCGGCGCTGCTGTTTTTTAAGGATGGCAAAATTGTTGACCGCTTGTTAGGTGGGCAGGCAAAAGCGGATATCGCTAAAAAATTGGACAGTTTAATTGGCGGCTAATGGTTGCATCGACAAATTAAAAAGCCCGACGGCAACGGTCGGGCTTTTTTCATTGGCAAGTCTGGATTCCGATGGAGCTATTTGTGCTCGTGAAATTTGGGCTCTTTGCCTTCGTATGCTCGATAGAGGTCAAAAATGGCTTTTTCCAGCGCCTTAGCCGTTTCTGCGTTTGCGTCTTGTTTACACTTCATGGCGCTTACCATGACCGCATGAGCGGCGGCGAGTTGTTTGGTGTAGTTTTCGTTAGTCGCCTTGATGCGTTGCGTCAAGAAGTATTGGGCGACAATATGTTGAGTATTGGTGGCATGACTTTCTTTCGTTGCGACCCACCGCGAGACTTGATTAATATCTTTCGCTGACGGAGCACCGTCACCCATGCCTTCAGCAAAGCCAATAATGTTGGTAATTGCTTTGGCGATCGTCTTTGTGTCTTCAAGCATTTGTTCGAAACGCATTTGGTCGGCATAGATACCACACGGGACCTCACAGTGCGGGGCCTTGGGTTGTGTCTTTAAGGTGGCCGCGGTTTCGAAGGCCAAGCCAGAATTGCCGAAGACTAGCATGCAGGCGAAAAGGAACGATAAATGTAAAAACTTCACGGGTTTCTCCTCGTTGAGATTTTGTTGATTGTGAAAACGAGTTTATCACTGGACGCAAACTCAAACCAGTGTTTCGTTATGATTCGCGATTTGCGTTGTAAAACCGCAAACAAGTCAATGATTCAACGGTTTCGCAGGTGACTTATAAGCGTAATTAGATTGGCCAATCGTCGTCCTGGTCGACCTGGAAATTCAGCTGGATGGGGTACGACTTGGTTTTTTGCAAAAAACTGGTTCAAAGAAGGTGATGTGCAGTCGGGCGAATAATTAATGGAACGGATCGGAATCGCGTGATTGACCACAGCGCCGGTCGACTGCAACATTCGAACCGCATTGTGATTGTAAACAATCAATACATCGTTTGGATTGATGAATTTGCGCCATTGGTCGTTGAATTGAACGATTGAGACAGGATTCGCGAATTCCGATTTGGGCAACTGGAAATAATTCAATAGATCTTGCGGCAACTGGTTGCTGGATTGGAGTGCCACTTTCATACGTCGGCCACAACTTCGCTGTGCGACCCAATAGACTGGCAGTCGAGTCGCTTTTTTGGGCGAACCTGTGTTGATCGGTTCCGCTTCACCATAGGCGAAGACAAAGTTTGTGTCAGGGGCTTTAATGATACTAGGGATGTTTGAGTTTTGTTTTCTTGGGGACGTTGGATTGGAATAGTCGGCGGCTGGATGGGCCAATTGTCGGTCGACCATAGTACCGAAAGCGGACATCAGTTTGTCCAAATGCAATGTCCCTGGCTCCAGGTGTTGGAGAGCTAAGAGGGTGGCTTCGACTGTGGAGAGGGCTCGCTCGTTGGGTTCACGCCGAATTCGATAATTGCCCGGCTGGTCGGGTTCAAGTTGGTAGTGTTCGAGTTTGGACAGTTGAGGCCAGTTTCGGTATAGCTGTTTAACCTGGTTCCACGTGCCATCCAGGATCAGCAGTTTTGAGGGTCTATTTGTCGGCGCAAGATCGCAAATGTTCTTCGCCTGCGGACTGGGGTATAGCAGGCAGGTTTCCTCGTCGATTTGGTCAGAATATCGGTGGATACTTTCTGGATAGTCCCAAAACAACCGGGAACGTTCCAGTGCTTGATGCACCATTCTTGCTGTATTGAAGGGATGTGAGCGTTCACGGATGTGTTGTGCTATGATAATCTCAGTCGCGTTTTCGATGCGCGGGATCGCATCGCAATGGCAAATATTCTGGGGTCGCCAACAACGGAAACACCTGGTTCGATGCCGATGATCACCAGCTTCGGAAAAGCGATTGTGACGAGTTCTTTGCCGGCGTTTGTAATCATTCATTTGAATTGGGAGAGGGTAAGATGGGCTGCTTTTTGATTGTACTTCGCGTTGGGGTGCTGGGTTTGCTGTTGCTGACTTGGTTGGCAGGAAGTTACTGTACGGGACATGAAGAAGCAAGCTCGGTCCGGCAAAACGCTGCATCCGGATCGGTTGTCGTTTCGGCAGCTTGCGAAACGCGTTGCCCTGAACCAACTCAGTTATACAAGACGCGCGGCTCGGTGTTGAATCCTGTTGAAACGGGCTGGTATCCCCGGGTTTTCGTTTCTGGATCAACGAAAATACAAATCAAGTCGACACCCATTGAAATGCGACCCAATCGACCCTTTCATTTTTATGGGAACACAGTCCGACGACAATATTATCGCGGAAATCCGTTGCCGTTACCGCGAGATTTCGCCAGAACCGGTTTTTCATTGATTCGGCGTTGAATGTCTTGGAGTTACCCAAGATCGAAAATTTGATATTTTTTCGAATTTATTTGCGATCCTGTCGAACATAAACCGTCTTTCCGTTTAGTGATCGCAGCTGTCGGCGACACAAGTTTGATTGAGTCCTTGGCTTGGATTGTAGGATGCGGTGTTAGATTCGGCGCGGATGAACCGTCCGTTTGAATTGGTATACGGTGAATGCGCGGGCAGGGGCCTGCGGTATGCACTTGCGCTTCTGCGCAACCATAGCGACGCAGAAGAAGCGGTGCAGGAAGCGTTTTGCCGGATGCAGCAATCTGGATTGGTTGAATCAAATCGAGAGTATCAAGGCACGTTTTTTCGAACGCTGCGAAACCATTGTATTGACCGGCTGCGAAAAAAATCGGTTCGTCGCGAAACGGACTCTCCGGAGCTACAAGGCGTCGGGCAGCAAGGCGATCCTGTTGAGTTTAACGAATTGGTTTGTTTGTTGGAACGAGCAATTGTCGAGCTGCCCGAAAATTGGTCGCGCGCGTTGCTTTTAAAGACACGAACGGGATTAAGTTACGCTGAGATCGCGCAGGAAATGGATGCGACCAACGATCAAATCAGAACTTGGATTTATAGGGCGCGTCGGCAATTGGAAGACGAGTTGATTTTGGCCGGCCATATCGAATCAGATACGAGAAGCGATTGAACTATGAACCATAACAAAATTTGCGAATGCGAAACGATTCAAATACTCGCCAGTTGTGCGATCGATGGCGAATTATCGAGCGAAGAACGGAACCGTTTGCGTTCACATCTGTCCGAATGCGAAACGTGTAAGAGCCGGTTGTTGAATTTCGAGGTTTTGCAACTTTTGTTGGATGATGTTGATTTGCCGCAGCTCGATCCGGTCGACGAAAGAATGCCGGTCGTTTCATTGTCGAGGCAGTCCGTTGAGCAGCAATTTGTAATGAACAAGAATCGTACTGGTATCGCCACCAAATTAAAATTTTGCATCGCGGGAGCGTTGGTAGCTGCCGTTGTGGTTGCCTTCGCAATGGTCGATTTAGGGGGATCGCCACGACCGAACGGCGATGAACTGGACTTGGTTCAGCCGGTTGTTAAGTTATCGGAAATCAATTCGCAACGAGTGCACGACCAGGAACTGTTGCGCGAATCCATGGAATTAGATTTGCGGACACTGAGAATGCAAGTTGCTGCTGCCGATGATGGTTCTCAAAGTCAGTTTTTGGAACGGATTGAGGAGCTGTTAGAACGAATTCAAAAAGCGGAAATCTCATCACCAGAAGATTATCAGGAGTTGTAAATGAAGTCGTATTTTTCTTGCATTATCGCGTTGGCAGTTGCTGCCTGGGCAGCGCCTACATTTGCCCAATCTGAAATGGATATCGAAGAGACGGTGGAAGCAATTGAGGCTATCGTCGAAGAGCTCGGTGAACACGCCGATGAAGTTGGCGAATCCATTGAATCGGCACTGGAGCAATATCCGGCGGAGTTTGAAGAATGGGCGGAGAAATACTCTGCCCAATGGGAAGCGTGGGCTGACAAGTTTGAAGAGCGAATGGATCGTTGGGCAGAGGACCACGAACAGGAATGGGAAGATTGGGCCGAAGGTTACAGCGAACGCTGGGAGCGCTGGGCTGAGAGAATGGAAAAAGAAGAGTGGGACCCAGAAGAAATTGGACAGATGGTTCAAAAGAATTTGGAGATGCTTGGGACCATGCCTCTTGGGGATATGGTTGAAGGTTTGATGAAAGAAGGGACGCACGGTTTTGAAACTGCGCCGTGGGACAGTTTGCAAGATCTCCAAGGCATTGTTCAGGATACGATTGAGCGTTCGGTCAAAGAAACCGAACGTCGATTGGCTCGGATTGAGACTGACGTCGAAGGCGTCGCTAAGGCGAAAGCTTTGGAATCACTGGAGAAATTGGAGTACATCCTTCCTGTGATTGAAGAACAACAAAAGGGCATCAAAGTCAAACAAAAAGCGCTTTCCAAAGAAGCGCTTGAGACTTTAAAAGTGCTGCGAGAGAACTTGTCAGGCCAAGCGACAGAGGATGCGATTAAGGTGTTGGAAGAGGCAATCGGTCGGCAGCGTTTGAACAAAAAAGCTGCTCAACGGCAAAGAAAGATCGCCGAACAGCAACGAGACAAAGCGGAAAAACAGCGGCGTATTGCGATCGAATCTGCTATTCAGGCGAGTCAAAGCAAGCGGAAGCAGAAAGTTGAGGCTGCTCGGCGAGCTGCTCAGGAACGACTAGCCAAGTCTTTGTCACGACTTGATGAAGACACAAATTCGCAATCGACGAATCGCGACCGCGTTTCCGAGCTTCTGCGAGCTTTGGAGCTGGAAGAAAAGAAAATTCAGAAGAAGAATAAGGAGCTGGAGAAGCTCATGAAGGAAGTTCAAATGTTACGCAAGGAAGTTCAGAAAGAAGTCCAGCAGATGTCCAAAGATAAGTCAAAAGACAAGTGAGTTGGTCCTGAGAATCCACAGCCCGGCAATTTTGTCGGGTTTTTTTTGCGCTGACTACAACGTGCACCAGTAATTGTTGCCAAAAAACACGATTCAAAGCGCGATTCATACTACAGTCACGCGCGCTCGCGTGTTAGTTTGATGCCGTTGAACAGGGAATTCAAATTGGCAACAGATACGCTGGCGAGATTTTTTGACGATATGCGAGCGGCGGTTTCGCTGCGCGTGCCCATCCAATTGGGGCGGGATTCTTCCACAAGAGTTACAGTCCATACGATTGAAAAACTTCAGCAACTGACCTCCCGTCGCGCTGAATCGAACGACTCGGACGCGCCCTTGCATGGGCAGGACCTACCACCGGCATTGGCCGCCGCATTTAGAGTCTTCAAGGCGACGGGATCCAGTTCAATATTGCTTGATGGTTTGGTCGCTCGAAACCAAGCAGAACAAGAAGTGACCAAGTTGTATCGTTGGCCGGTCGTTTATATCTCTACTTTGTTGCTTGTTTGTTTGGCAGGTCAATTTTTCTTTGGCCATCAAATCGTTCCTCTGATTCAATCGGTTCAAGCGGATTTTGGCATTTACGCTTACCAGAATTCGCCGGCAAAGTCAGGCAGTGCCACCATTCAAGTCGTGTTTTGGATTCCAGTTACCGTAAGC
This sequence comes from Mariniblastus sp., assembly GCA_965263475.1. GTDB lineage: Bacteria > Planctomycetota > Planctomycetia > Pirellulales > Pirellulaceae > Mariniblastus. The sequence goes on along the minus strand of OZ253677.1, from coordinate 1,571,510 downwards.
GTGTTCTTGTTTGGTTGGGTCATTTGTGGAGGTCCGCGCCGCTTGGTCTTGTGGTTGGGAGGGCGTGAATTCGTCGGTTCAAAAGTTATGATCGCGGCGACTCGCGCGTTCGAAAAACTTGTGTCTAGCGGAATGCATGTTGACGAGGCCCGCAAAACGAGTCAAGCGTTGGTGGCGGCGGATACATATGAGCAACAATTGATTTTGTTAAGTTCCGAACGGGTACAGGCTGCCGGTGGTTTTGGCATCGAGAGGAATCTATTGGATCAGCGGGCCGCGAACTTGGTGAACTACTTGCGACTGGCAGTTCCATCCTTGATGATCACATTCGTTGGTAGCACGGCGGTTCTCGCCTATGGGTTGGTTTTGTTCTGGCCGTTAGTTGAATTGTTGGCGACGGTGGTGACAACAGGAGATCGCTCTTGAAAACGAAACGCGAAGTTGCGGGCCAGATATTGACAGCGCCCAATTGGGAAGCGGTTTGGGATCGTAAGGGTGAGATTCAAGATGAGTTGCTGTCTCTGGCGACGAAAATGGTCGGGCGCAGGCGACGCTTTGCTCGTCTGCTGGCGTCTTGGTTCACAAGCGAACGCGATAAAATGGCGGTGTTGGAACGGCCGGACGTGTTGGAGATTTTTTGGTTGTTGATGTTGGCAGATCGAAAGGGCTTGATCAACAAACAGGAGATTTCTCAGTCGCTGCAGTTGAGTTTAAATTCGGCAGACTATCAACGCGCCAATGGTATTCGGATTCGACAAATGTTGATGTATCCGGTCTTGATCTTGATTGCCTTTTTTGTGCTGGTAGTCGGATTTGGCGTGTTCGTTATGCCTGAGTACGAGAAATTGTTTGCTGATTTTGGTATTAGTTTACCAATGACGACGGTAGTCGTATTTCGAATGGCCGGGCTATTGCGCGAATACAGTCTTTGGTTGATCACCCTGCCCATTTTGATTGCGGTTTCGTTGTGGGCGGTTGGGTTTGTGCGTCGCGCCCATCGTCCGGTGGGTTTGGGTTGGCTTGAAAAGCAGTTTCGCAAGTCGCGGTCTGCGTATGCCGATTGGGCGTGGCATGTTGCATTGTTGCTTCAAGTCGGTGAGCGACAGGATGATGCGATCCGAATTGCTTCGAATGTGACCCATGAAGCGCGGATTGATTTATCGGGTCAGCACGGAGATGCATATGCTTCGAAGCGTCGTTTTCGATTGCTCGAATGGGCATTGCGTCAAGACAATGATGATTTGAAAGTCGCCATGTTGGTCCAAGTATCGAATTATTACCGAGACCAATCGCAACGGGTGGGAGAGTGGTGGCTGCAGTGGCTGATTACTTTCATGTTTTGGGTAATCGGTGGCGCTGTGCTTTTTGTGATGGTGGCCTTGCTGGCGCCGCTTTACGCAATTATTCGCGGATTGGGGTTTTGAGAATGCAACTCAATTACGATCAGAACTACGTTTTGCCTCAAACAGCCAGTGAAATGTTGGCTTCCTCGGATCCTCATCAAAAGGCGTTGCTAAGGATTTTGGCATTGAGTCTGGAGTACGGCACTTCGGCGGTTGAACCGGTCAAAGCTTTAGCATTTGAATTGGGGCGTCGGCGACGCTGGAATTTGCTCGAATTTGCCGAGTTGCTGGAGACCAACGATTACCTGACGGCCATCAACGATTCCAAAGACGTATTTTCGCCATATAGTCGTTTGGCAATCCACTTGGCGGCGAACAATGGCACGTTGCCCGAGTTATTCAAGGCGCTTCATGATCGATCCTTGTTTCGAGATGCGATTGAGCACGAACCTGGTTTCTATGCGAAATTGGTTCGCCTGACCTTCAAGGTGTTATTTATACTTGGTGTGCTGGTGTACATGTTTATTAAGGTGATCCCAGAATTTAAAGATATGATGGACGAGTTCGGGGTGGCGCCGCCAGCCGTTTTCGATCTATTCGTTGAGTCTGGCGAGTATTTGACTTGGGGGTTGCTTGGGTATTTGTTGCTATTGATCGTTTTTGCTATTTTGAGCGGCAGTGCGATAAAAAAGTTTTTTCGCCGTTGGAGTCCTACACGCTGGCGGCAACCCATCGTATCCAAACGTATTGACAAGTTACGTGCGATGGCACTTGTATGTCAGCCGCCTAACGACTTAGCCGATGCGATTACATTGGTCAGGAAGCAGGAATTCTTGAATAGACATTTCAATGATATTGTTAGATTGGAGAGGCCTCGTGACAAATGGAATGAGATGGCCCGCTTGGGAATCATTACGCCCGGAACGTATCGCGCGATCGAGTTGACCGAAAACGATGAAACGAGAGCTTGGTTGTTGCGTTGGGCGGCAACCAAGAACGTGAAGGCCGGGCAATCCTCGACGGGGATTCTGGCTCGCACTTTATTCACAGTCGTCAATCTCGTGCTGGCGTTCCTGGTTGCACTTGCTGCGTTTGCGGTGTTTGGCGTCCTGATTTCCATTATGGAGTCGTTGAGCGTATGAAATCAATGAAAGCAAAACGTCAAACTTGGAATGGTCGTCGCCGAAGTGGTATCTCGTTGGCTGAGTTAGTTTTGGCGGCGGGTCTATTGATTGGAGTCATGACATTTGTGACTACGATTTGTTTTCGGGTGCACTTAGTTTGGCGAGACGTGCGGCAGCAAAGGTTAGCGATGCACGAAGTTGCTGGACAGCTTGATCGCCTCTCAATGATGAACTTAGATGCGGCCACGGCTGAATTAGATCAATTGTCCGTTTCCGCCGAGCTGGGAGATGTCCTGAATCAGCCTAAGCTGACTGGCTCCATTAACGAGGATGCAATGGGATATCGAATTTCTTTGCAACTCAATTGGCAACGCAAACTCAAACGTAAGCCCGTCGAATTGTCTGCATGGATTATTGGCGAAACTAGCAAAGGCGAACCTGATGAGTAATATACTTCGACGTCGCGGATACACTTTGATGGAGATGGTGTTGGTAATGCCTGTCATATCGATGTTGACTATGATTGCCATCGGTTGGATCGGTTACACCATGAAATTTGCCAATCGGGTCAAACGCCAGCGTGAACATCATACGAGTGTCAATCGGTTGGCTGGAGAGTTGCGGGAAGATGTTAGCGCTGCCGAAACAGCCGAGATCTCCGAACCAGGCTTACTCACGCTCACGTCTAATGCGTCTACGATCAGATACAAAATTGAATCCAATCGCGTCTTGCTCGAAGAGACGCTGACCGACAATTCGATCAAACGCGAGCAATTTCGTTTTCATTCCAGTGCCGAAGTTAGCTGGGATAGCAAGAGAATGCCGGAGGCCATTGGTTTGCAGGTGTATCGGAAATCGGATGTTGGTGCTTCGTCGAGCCGACGGTTGTTCGATTTTGTGTCTTGGTTTCGGGTTGGTCGTTGGCAAGGATTATCGGAGGTGAAACCGTGATCCAGCGTAGTGGCTCAGCGTTGGTGGTTGTGTTGGTCGCGTTAGCAGTCTGCACATCGATTTTGTTGACGTTGACGAGTTCGAGTTTGCGTTCGCGTCGACAACTCAGGACGGAGTTGCAGGTTGAGCAGACCCATTGGTTGCTGGATGCGGGAATTCGCCGCGCCTACCAACAACTTGGGTCCGACGCGGCCTACGAAGGGGAGTCGTTTCGTATCATGTTGGACGAATTGGACGATGGCATTGCCCAGGTCGATATTACGATTGCGAATGAGCATTCAGACAGAAAAGCAATCGAAGTCAAAGTTCAGATTGGTGATGACGATGAGCCTGGTGTCGTCACTCGGAAATCGAAAAGATTAAGCGTCAAGATGGATGAACTGAGTCGTTAGTAGGTTTGAGGCAAAGAATGATTACAGTACAGATGATGATGCGTGAATCTAACAAACGCTTGGCATTTACATTGGTCGAGTTGTTGGTCGTAATCGCAATTATTGGGATATTGATCGGAATGTTGTTGCCGGCAGTACAGGCCGTTCGCGAGGCAGCGCGCCGAACCGCCTGTTTGAACAATGTTTCTCAAATTGGGTTGGCACTGCAAAATTACGAATTTGCGATGGAGCATTTTCCCGCGGGAGTTACCGATCCAAAAGGGCCCATTGTTTCCACGCCCGCCGGGTTGCATGTTAGTTTTTTGGTGGAGTTGCTTCCGTATATTGAACAATACGGCATCGCCAATAATTTCGACAAGAGCATTGGGACGTATGCGGCGCCGAACGCGGCGGCGCGAATGCAAGTGATCCAGATCTATTTGTGCCCCAGTAACTGGGGCGATACCAATGTACAGGCCACGGCGGGGCTTTCGCATTATGCCGGTTGTCATCATGGCAGTGAGGTGCCAATCGATGTCGACAACAACGGCATTCTTTACCTAAACAGTAAGACAGGATTTGATGAAATTCTGGATGGCAGTAGCAACACGATTTTGATTGGTGAGTATTTGCCGCTGAACAGCTCGCTGGGTTGGGCCTCTGGAACGCGTGCATCGCTACGAAACACAAGTGGAATTATTGATTCACGGCAATGGGACGTGTTGGCGGCGACGCCTCCTGGCCCCACGGTTGTTGGCGGATTTGGGAGCCGCCACCCAGGAGGTTCCAATTTTTCCTTGGCCGACGGTAGCGCTCGATTTATCAACAACGTCCTCAGTCCGGTCGTACTTTCGAACCTAGGTGACCGTGCTGATGGTGCGATGATGGGCAGTTGGTAGCCACGGGTACATGGTTTAAGGGGGCCAAACTGTTCAAACTGCGGAACTGGCAAAAATTCGTTAAGACTTGTCAATTCTTTGCGAACCGATCATGATGCTGAACCATATTAAAGGAATTTGCCCAATAAAATCTCTGGAGTCATAGGCTTTGTTGATCGGACCGGTATTTACCCGGGAAGCCGTTGTTGCCCCGCGACGAACTCGGCACTACATCATGCGCTTTGTGTACGGCGTCAGTCTTTTTGTTTTGATTTGCACGGCTTGGATGATTTTGAATGGGACGCAAGTCGTCCGCAATGTTGGCGACATGGCGCGATTCGGCGCGATTTTGTTTCAAATTTTGGCACCCCTTCAATTGGCCATCATGTTGTTCATGTCGGCCGTTCAAACCGCCAGCAATATTGCTGTAGAAAAAGACAAACAGACGCTCATTTTGTTGCTGATGAGCCGTTTGACCAATAGCGAATTGGTGTTGGGGAAGCTGTTTTCAAGTTTGTTGAATATTGGTGTCATGCTGATGACTGGCTTGCCAATTTTCATGCTAATCGTTTTGTTTGGCGGTACGTCTTTTGAGCAAGTCGGATGGACGTATGCGGTGACGGTGCTGACTGCGGTTGCTGCTGGAAGCCTGGGGGCGACCGTCGCTTTCTGGCGAGAAAAGACGTTTCAGACGTTGGCTTTGGTTGCACTCGGAATCGTCTTTTGGCTGGGAGCCGCGGAAGCGTTTGGTTTGTTTGAAGGAGAAATTCTAGGGCGGTCGGGAGAATGGATTGCCGGTGCGATCAATCCAATTCGAGCAATCATCGCGGCGAGCCAGCCAACGGTGGCTGATCTTTGGCCCAATACGGTATTGCCGTATTTGGTATTCGCAAGCGTGGTGACATTGGGACTTTGTGGCATTGCGGTAATGCGTGTTCGAAAGTGGAATCCAAGTCGCGATATTCGACCGGGTCAACAAGAGGAATCGTCGTCAGACGTGGATATGTTTACCGGCCAGGTGGAATTGGATGACCATGGTAATCCCGTTCAAGGGACGAAGCACATTGATGATCGGTCACGCAAAGTTGGCAAGTCCAGCCGTCGCGTTTGGGACAATCCAGTTCTGTGGCGCGAGATGTGTACATGGGCGTATGGTCGCAAGGTTGTATTCATTCGAATCGCGTATTGGATATTGACGGCGCTAGTTTTTCTGTCGATTTTTAACTTGGTAAGCTCCGGAGAGGCCTTGCGAACCACAAATCAAGCGGCAGTTAGTATCGACGTAACATCGCGGCCGCTGGCGCCGTTGATGTTGGTCAGTCTAGTGATGATTAACGCGTTATCAGTTACTTCAATCACAAATGAACGCGATGGTCGAGCGCTGGATTTGCTGCGGGTCACGGACTTGTCACCCAAAGAATTCTTATTCGGTAAAGTTCTAGGGGTTTGCTATGTGGCCTTGGATTTGATTCTGCTACCTGTGTTGTTGTGTGTTTATATCTGGTTCAGTGAAATCGTTAGTCTAGAAAACCTGGCGTACCTGATGGTCGGATGGCTGGTTTTGGTCGTATTTGTCGTGGTGCTGGGGATACATACGGGAATGTCTTATGCGAACAGTCGGCAAGCGATTGCCGTCAGTTTAGGGACTGTTTTCTTCCTGTTTTTGGGTGTCGTGACGGCGATGTTGATGATGGTGTCGTTTACGGGAAATGCCGAGGCTCAATTGGCCCCGTTTTTGGCGTGTATCATCGGTGGATCGATAGGCTTGTACGTGGCTTTGGGTTGGAATACGCCTTCTTCGGCATTGGCGATGTCAGCAATGATCTTGCCAATGGCGATGTTCTATTCGATAACAAGCTTTTTGTTGGGCAGCTATATGTCGGTTATATTGGTTATTGCCTTTACCTACGGTTTTACAACAACGGCGATGGTGGTTCCCCGGCTAAGTGAGTTTTTGATTTCGATGGGACGATCCAAAATAGCTGAGAATGACTGACCTGATTGCAGTTGCTCCATGGTTGGCGGCGATGGCCGTTCTCATTGGTTGCTCCAGTTTCTTTTCGGCCAGTGAGGCGGCACTGTTCTACCTTCGCCCCAGCCACCGCCGCGGTTTGAAAAAGGGCTCGCCGGGCGAACGCGCTGCCTTTCAGTTGTTGCAGGATTCGGACCGGTTGCTGTCTGCGGTTTTGTTTTGGAATCTGGTGATCAACATTTCATTTTTTGCCATCAGCTCAATTGTGGCGATTCGCATCGAGCGTTCGGAACAGCTTGGTCAAGGAGCGGCACTGGTTTTTGCGGGGTCTTCTCTGCTGGCCATTATTTTCTTCAGCGAAATGCTACCCAAGAGTCTTGCTGTGCTGCGTCCGTTGATTGTGACACGCGCGGTCAGTATTCCATTGTCGATTTTTGTGCGCGTGTTGGATCCTGTAATGCCGATCTTGCAGGGCTTCAACGTGGTAACAAAACGGATCTTTTTTCCGGCCATTAGCAACGAGCCCTACTTGGGTATCGAAGATCTTGAGCGGGCAATCGAGATTTCCGGCTCGAACGATGCATCGGTAATCCGCCAGGAGCAAGCCGTTCTACAAAACATCGTCCAATTGTCCAACATTCGCATCGACGAATGGATGCGGCCACGAACGCAGTTTGAAAAATATGCGCCGCCTGTTAGTTTGTCCGACTTAAACGGAAAAGTTCCTGCCAGTGGGTACCTACTTATAACGGAGTCGGATACCGAAGAGATTGAGCGGGCGGTGCGGCTGGACAACGTCTTTCATTTTCCATCCGAGAACTTGGAGAAACTATCGGAACCCGTTCTGTATTTGCCGTGGTGCGCGACGGTGGCCGATGCGATGGAAAAACTGTCTCACCGGGAGCGAGAGGTGACGGTCGTCTTGAACGAATATGGCGAGACCATCGGTATTCTCACCATTGAAGACATCTTGGAAACTGTTTTTAATTATTCGCCCAGCCGTAGCAAGCGCATCCTTGACCAAAACCCAATTCATAAAATTCACGACGCCAAGTGGGTGATCTCGGGAATGGTCAGTCTCAACTATCTTGCTCGAGAATTGGAAGCAGACATTCGCGGACTTGAAAAGATTCCCGAAACGCATAGCGTTACGGTGGCGGGGGTGATTCAAGAAGAGATGCAGCGTTTGGCTGAAATTGGTGACCGGTGCAATTGGGGCCCATTCCAATTTCATGTCATTGAAATTGAGCATCGTGGCAATATGCTTGTCGAGTTGACATTGATCTCGGAGGAAGACGACTCATGATCATGATTATTGTATTATTTGTCCTCGGCGTTTTTCTGAGCGGATTTTTTAGCGGTAGCGAAACGGGTTTTTATCGCGCCAGTCGCGTTCGATTTGTGATGGACGCGATCGATGGCGATCGTATTTCAAAAAACATGTTGAGTTTGTTCAACAACCCAACTTTGTTTGTAGCGACAACCTTGGTCGGCAATAATGTTGCAAACTATTTGGTTTCTTTGGCCATCGTGCTTGCCGCCCGCGCTGTGTTTCCCGTTGATTCCGGATCGGCGGAAATTCTGGCGCCAATCGCGTTGTCGCCGGCACTTTTTGTTTACGGTGAATTGCTACCCAAGAGTATCTTTTTCATGGCGCCCAACCGTTTGTTGCGACTTGTCTCTCCGTTGTTCTTGATATTTACAATTTTGTTTGCTCCAGTGGCCGCTGTGCTATGGAGCTTGGCCCGATTATTGGAAAATTTCCTGGGCCAGTCACCGGAAAAAATTCGATTGCATCTGGCACGACGAGAACTTCAAGAAGTCTTGCAGGAAGGGCAAGAAGCTGGGATTCTGCACCCATCGCAGCGGCTGTTAGGACAGAACTTCTTTTTAGTAGCCTCAAAACCCGTGGGCGAAGTCTGTACACCGCTGGCAAAGGTACCCAGTATGTCACTAGGGACATCAAATACTGAGTTGGTGAGATTTGCGAATCGCAAAAAATTGGCGGAAGTCATCGTCTATGACAAGCCGAGGACGCCCTCGACTGCGCCGGCTGGTTACGTGCGGACCTTGGATTTGATCATCAAAGGCAGCGATGCTTCGCTTGAGTTGCGGGAGTTTGTTCAAATCCGCCAACAAGAATTGTTCGGCGAGGCGTTATTGCAATTGCAGGCCCAACGAGAAACAGTGGCCTTGGTCGTGTCAGAACAGGGGCAGCCAACCGGTTTGTTATCGATTAACCAACTAACCGATCCGTTGTTGAAAGGGCCGCTCGGATCCCTGAGACGATAACACCAAGAACAGCGGGAAACGGTTGCTATACGTGTTCGTTTTTGGAATACCCAAGGCCTTTAATTACGTTAAGCAGTTCTTCGTAGTTGATAAATCGCCGCCGGTGCATCAATTTGTATTGGTCAATCGCTTGCCCCAGTTCCGCCGCATCTTCAGTGTATTCAGACATTGAATTCGTGAATTGGCGACGCTCAAACCCGCTCGACTTGCGCTGGTTGTCCGGGTTACGACGATCAAGAAATTCGGCGCTGGCAAATGGAAATGATTCAGTTGATTGCCCGGGAGTCGAGCGATCGGGGCTTATACTCATTGCTTTGATCCTCGATTGGTAGATATCCATTACCAGGATCGTCTAGAGCATTGCAAAAAAATTGTAAAACCTAGATTGAGCCAGTCGTATCTGCAGCGATGACCTTGCGCGTTGGTGCGTTTGTAATGCTGTTTATCGCGTAAACTGATCCGTCACCGGTTCGATCGCGGCGAGTCGCTCGTTTGAATTGCGCAGCTTTGAAATCTGCTGCGTGATCGCTTGGTTTTGAGGAAACTTTTGCTGGGCCAAAAGTAGCGTCGATTGAGCTTCAGACTCACGTCCCATCACTCGCTGAGCTTTGGACAATTGCATGAATGAATTCGGCGAGGCGTCAGGGTGTTGGGCGGCACGCGACAATTTTGCAATCGCTTGAGCAGGTTGTTTCAACTCAATCAATAGTCTTCCTGCCAATAACAGCGCTTCTTCTGGTTGATCGTGCGGAGGAATTTGGCTAAGCATTTGCTCAATGGTCGAATACGCTCGCAAGGGCCGGCCTGACAAGCGGTGAACTTCGGCGACTTTGAGTTGTACTGACGGTAAATTGGGGTTCAGGCTCAATGCGCGTTGATAGTCGTTCAACGCTTGGTTGAGTGCTCCTTTTGCTAATTCGACGTCGGCCTTCAAAGACCAAGCTTCGGCCAAACGGCGATCGGTCTCTAACGCTTTTCGCGCATATTGACGGGCCAGAATCCACTGCCCATTGGCGAGGTAGATTTTTCCGATCTGGACATGCAGCAAGGCATTTTCACCCGATATTTCGGCAGCATCCATCAATTGCGAGATGGCCTTGGAGGGCTTGCCGCGTTCCAAGTAAATACTGGCCAAATGCTCCTTGAGAATTGGGTCACCGGGTCTGGTTTCGATGGCTCGCCCAAGTAATTGTTCGGCTTCGTCATGATCGCCGTTATGAAATGCTTCAATACCGCCGCGCAGCCAACGACTGGAATCGTTGAGTTGGGCATTGGTACTTGTCCAAGGGCAGCGGCAACCGCTGGAACTCAACAGTAGTAACGCTGCGACAAATAATTGACCTCCTTGATTCAATTTTGACCATGAAAACGTCGGCGTTGGTCGCATTAACTTCATACGTATCGATGATCACTTACAGGAGGTCGGCCAGAATCTAACAGGCCAACGTATCCGTTTCTATATCGGTTAAAACGGTACTTTCTGGACATTCGAAAATTTCGATAATGTCGAACGACCATCAACGCCCAATAATGATTGGCTAGCACTAGCATGACTGCAGAATTTGCAAAACACGATATTCAATTCATGTACCCGGAAAACTGGGTGATTTCTGAGAATGAGGATCCAACCGATTTTATTGAGATTTCGTTAGAATCTCCGGAAGGAAGCATCTGGTCGGTGAGTATTTTTCCAGAGAATACGGACACCAATGATTTGATTGAGAATACGGCGGATGCGCTAAAAGACCAGTATCAAGATTTTGAGCGGTCCGATTTTGAAGGCGAATTAGGCCGTTTTCAATCGGTCGGCTTCGAAGCCCATTTTTACTGTTTGGATTTTTTGGTGACTGCGGTCGCGCAATCGGTCAGCTGCCACGGAAAGTGCTTGCATATTTTTTATCAGGCGGAGAGTCGAGATTTTGACAAGAACGCGCAGGTCTTTGACGCCATCAACTTAAGTCTGATTCGTTCCTTGGGATAATGGGTTTTGGAATAACTACGCGTTCGACTTTGTAAGTTGTACAAAGTTCCAGGCGCAAGGCGCTAAAACGAATGCATTTTAGGTATTGTACGGACGAAATTCGGCAAAGATTGAGTCAATCACGGTTTGGCACGGTATCTGCTAGATAGTGATTCACTATCCAAGTGACACCGGATGTCACCCGTGAATCTAAGGCGATCGGCTGCTGAATTCAGCAGCATTAACCGAACAGCCAATCTTGAACTTGGCTGCCAATTTTTTACGGCTAGAAAGAGTTTGAATTTCAACATACCGTCGCACGTTTGCCCCCTCTGGTAGATTGATTCTGAACTCTGGAAAGAGATGTGACATGGGGTAACCCCTCACAGCAACTTGAATCTCGAAAAGGCCCGCCCGTCTCCAGCGGGCCTTTTTTTAGCTCGATTGAGTTGATGAACTTGAACTTTGAGTTTGATGAACTTTAAGTCAGCTAATTCGACACACCATGATGGCATCGTGAACGCCCGGCATGAATTCTGTATCCGAAACAATCACAATTGGATCACCGGAAGCCACTTCGCTGGTCGATTTCGCCCAGTCGTTGACAAATTGTCTCAATTGCGAATCGCCGAGGCTGGGGATACGCACGGGAACGATTCCCCAATATAGGCACATCCGTTTCATCACTTGATCGTCATCGGTGAAACAAATCGTTCGAATGTAATCTCGTTGTTTCGACTTTAGCCGCGCGGTCCCACAACTGGAACTGGCGATGACCACGAACTCCGCGTCCAATCGCCGAGCGATTTGTGCGGCGCCATAGACAATCGATTCGGAGACAAGGTCGTGCGGTAGATCTTCCAGCAATGACGTCCTGGAGCTTTGGCCCTGCAGGATTCGTTCTGTTTCCAACATGATTCTCTGCATGACGGCAACGGCATCCATCGGGTATTCCCCGATGGCGGTTTCACCGGACAACATACAGGCATCGGCGCCATCAAGAATTGCGTTAGCGACGTCGCTGGCTTCGGCCCGAGTGGGTTGTTTCGAATTGTGCATGCTTTCCAGCATTTGCGTCGCAACGATGACTGGTTTGCGATACGTCGAGCAAATCTGAATGATCTGCTTCTGTGCCATCGGCGTTTTTTCGATCGCGATTTCGACCCCCAAATCTCCGCGGGCGACCATGACGGCATCGGTGGCTTGAACGATCTCTTCCAAATTTTCCAACGCTTCTTGTTTTTCGATTTTGGCAACGACACTGGCGTTGCTGCCGTGGTCGTAAAGCAAGCTTTTTAAATCATGAATTTCGGCAGCGTTGCGAACAAAGCTGAGGCTAACAAACTGTACGTCTTGCGAGCTGGCCCAAATCGCATTGTCTTTGTCTTTTTCGCCCAGCGCTGGGATGCTGAGTTTCGTGCCTGGCAGGTTGACGCCTTGGCGGCTACGAATGGTTCCGCCGTCGGTGACCCGACAGACCGCTTTATCAGAGGCCAACTCTTCGACTACCAATCGAGCCAATCCATCGGCTAACACAATCGCATCACCTTTTTCGAGTTCGTCTAACAACGGTCCGTAGGTGCAGGTCAATTCGTGCTCCGCGAAAGACTCGCTGCCCCGGATGAAGTTCACGAGTTGCCCATTTTCGATGGTCAACGGGTCGGTGTGCAATTGCCCAAGTCGAATTTTGGGACCTGCCAAGTCAACCAAGATGGCGGTCGGCATATCGGTGATTTCATTGGCCGCTCGGATGTTACTTATCGCTTCTTCATGATCGGCTCGGCTGCCGTGAGCCATATTCAGCCGAAATACATCGACACCTGCCCGAATCAATTTGACGAGCATCTCTGTCGAAGAGGAAGCCGGCCCCACGGTAGCGATCGTCTTGGTTCGAGAAATTTGTTCTAACTTCAATCGAGGTTCTGTAGTCACGATACTCATGTTTTTTTGTTTGGATTAGATTAAAGAGATCTGGGCCCGGCCGAATTAGATTTTATGCAAATTGGCATTTTTAGACAGCAGCGATAGTCTGAGCGTATTTCGTTGGTTGTGACGTTGATTCGTAAATTTTTACGGAAATAGGCAAATGTGACCGCCGCCAAAGTCAAAATGAAGCATGCACAAGGTAATAAAGCTTTGATTAAGATTTTGATTGACGGATACAATTTGATTTTCGAGTGCGGATTGCATGGTAAATCCGTTAATACCAATTCCCTCGCCCTTGCTCGAGAACGCTTGCTGCGCACAGTACAATCGAATTACGCAGGACAAGAACCTGAGATTGCTGTCGTTTTTGATGCAAAAAAGCAAATGTTGTCGGGCCAACAAGAACGGGAGTCTTGGCGCGGAATACAAGTTTACTTCTCCATTCACCATGACGATGCCGACGAATTGATTGAGCAATTGATTCAGCAACACTCGGCTCCCAAATTGCTAACGGTTGTTTCCAGCGATCATCGATTGCACAAGGCGGCCGCGCGACGGAAAGCGCGCGCAATTGATAGTGGCGTTTGGTGGGATCAACAAGCCGCTAAAGAACATCCGGTCGAATTGCCAAAGTCGCCCTCCGAGGCGTATGCCCAGCCGTTGCTGTCCGAGGCGGAGCTAGACTTGATGCAACAAGACGTCGACAACCAGATTGATGGTGACCAGATTGATGACGAATCGGACGACTGGCCGGATGTTTGATAATTCAGTAATTCCGGTTTTGATGGCGATCCGGCACGAATTTTGGCAAATGAATTGGACTTTTACGCGAATCGCTAAATTGGTTATCGCAACGAACAGAATTGGCCAATAATGTGTAATTGGACGTTCTAGTTTTCCAAATATTCTGGCGCAACCTAGTTTCCGTATGCAAATCCGACGCACGTTTTCTGGATTGATGGTCGTTGCTCTGGCGGCGGCAGCCGGAGTTGCGCTGTTGTATCTACCGAATTGGATCATTAGTAATTACGAAACGGCGCAAAGCTTGGGGCCAGTCGCTGGTTGGGCTTATTTGATCGTCATCAGTATCGGTGGTGTGTTGCTAATCGGTAGCTTGGGATGGACGGTTTGGTACTTGTGGGGCGCTTCGATCATGAAGCGCCGCCGTCGTGAACGACGCAATCGGAATCCAAGCGAGATGTCCGGCGCCCAAAAAGCGTCTGAATTTGAGGAAAACTTGGAACGAATCCAAGAGTTGAATACCCGCACGGCGGATATTCACTCGGCGACTGGACAAGCGTTGGCGGGACAGCTGGATCCATTGCTTCAAGAACTCAAATATAAACGCGAAGCGAAAGAACTTGAAATCGTAGCGTTTGGTACCATCTCTAGCGGTAAATCTTCGGTCCTAAATTTATTGGCCGGGATAGATGTGTTCGCGACAGATGCCCGCGGCGGGACGACGGTAACACGCAATGAGGTTCCCTGGCCCGGCATGGACAAAGTCACGCTGGTAGATACTCCGGGTCTGGGAGAAGTCGATGGCGAGGCTCATGTATTCGTTTCGGCAGAAAGCGCCAAAGATGCTGATTTAGTACTGCTGGTTGTCGATGGGCCGTTGCGCGATAGCGAGCATAAGTTATTAAAAAAATTAGGCGGAATGGAAAAACGAATTGTCATCTGTTTGAACAAAACGGACTGGTATTCGCGTTCAGATCGCGAAAAACTAATTGGCCAGATTGATCGACAGACCGATGGAATCGTTCCGGCCAAAGATATCGTTGCGATTCAAGCGCAACCCGGATCACGCCTTCGCCGACGCGTCATGACCGATGGCTCGGAAGTGGAAGAGACCGTTGTGATTCCAGCTGATATCGAGCCGTTGGCCGAACGCATGGTTTTGGTGTTGAAGCAAGATGGCAAAGATCTTTTGATGGCAAACTTGTTGCTGCAATCACGCGGGTTGGTTGAGAAAGCCAAGAACCGAGTCAAAGATTCGCTTGATCAAAAAGCGTGGTCGATTGTCGACAAATATATGTGGGGCGCGGGAGGAGTCGCCGCGGTCAATCCATTTCCCGTAGTCGATCTGGTCGCTGGGAGTGCGATTTCGACAAAGATGGTTATCGATCTGGCCGACGTGTATCAGCAAAAAGTCGATTTAGAGACGGCGTCCCAGTGGCTATCGGAGATGGGAAAGAATCTGGTCGGTTTCTTAGGAGCCCAGGGAGCGACCGTGGCGGTCAGTTCAGTTGTCGCCTCGTTAATCAAGTCGATTCCGTTTGCGGGGACGATCGCAGGAGGTATGTTACAAGGCGTGGTTCAGGCATTGATAACGAAATGGATTGGTGCCACATTTATTGAATACTTCAGCAACGAAATGCAGGCAGCTGAAGGTGGCCTAGCAAGTTTGGCGCGACGCCAATGGGAAATCGTAACCACGGTTGATGAAATTCGCAAACTGGTTCAAACCGCAAGAACCAAATTGACGAGTTCTGCAGCGGATTGAGCCCACGGTTTTGTCTTAGTGATTCGAAGAGCAGTTATGATCCAATCCGATTCCAAACCGAACGCAGCGGGACACCATCATCAATACCGTCAAGCCATTGAATCTGTACAAGCGACATTGACGAAAATTCGTGGCTGCGATCCTGCCGAACAGGATAAATTGAAGTCCGACGTCACGCAGCTTAACGAGATGTACGAAAAGATCACCCAAGGCAAGGTTGAGATCGTCATTTTTGGCGAAATCAGTACCGGCAAATCGGCGATGATCAACGCACTCATTGGCAAACAGGTCGCCGATGTGGATGTTCAAGGGGGGTGGACGAAACAGGTTTGGGGAACGGTTTGGGATGGTGCCGGTCACCGAGTCCGTGGATTGGAAAGCTCCGAAATCGTCTTGGTCGATACGCCGGGCATCAATGAAGTGGGTGGCATTGGCCGAGCTGAATTGGCTGAGACAACGGCCCGCAAAGCGGATCTGATTTTGTTCGTCACAGACTCCGATTTGAATGATACGGAGTACAGCGCATTGTTAACACTGGCGGCCGTGCAAAAACCAATCATCTTGGTTTTTAACAAACGTGATTTGTACGGCCGGGACGATCTAGAAAACTTATTGGTGATGGTTGGTAAACGTGTGGAAGGGACTATTCCTGAAAACCACATCGTTACGACCGCCGCTGATCCGCGCAAAGTCGAATACGTTGTGGAACAAGCCGATGGGTCCACGATTGAAGAGTGGAGAAAACCCGAGCCAGATGTTGGCGAGTTGAAAACTCTAATTTTGGAGACATTGGAAAAAGAAGGTTTGGGGCTGATTGCATTGAATGCCGCTTTGTATGCCGCTGACAAGAGCGACAAAATTGCCTCGATTCGCGTCCAAATGCGCAACCAAAAAGCGGATCAAGTCATTTGGACATCGGCGGCGACCAAGGCGATCGTGGTCGCGTTCGCCCCAGGGGTTGTCGATATCGTCAGCGGTCTTGCAATCGACGCCTTGATGTTGGTGACGCTGTCGCGTGTCTATGGTTTGAGTTTTTCGATGGCGCAAGCTCGCGACCTATCCAAAGCGATTGCCAAAGCCGCTGGAGTATTCGCTCTAGGAGAATTGACCTCTTGGGGAGCGAGTGCAATCAAAGCACTGACCGTTTCATTGGCGACGGCGGTTACCGCGGTCCCTCAAGGAGCTGCCGCAGGTTTCAGTTCTTACATTATCGGACAAGCGGCAAAAAAATACTTTGAACAAGGCGGTTCGTGGGGCCACGAATCCGCGAAATCAGTAGTTGCTGATATCTTGAAAAACACGGACAAGAATTCTGTTTTGAGTCATTTGAAAGATGAAATTCGGCAAAAGCTAAATTGGAATCGCCATGCGGCAAAGTGAGTGTTTGGTTTTCGTCCAAATGGACGCGAAGAATATTGTATCCTGCGACTCGCTTGCTGCAAGTGTTGTGTCGCGATTCAGTACCAGCACAAGACGCCAGCGATAAACCGATGTTAAGTCGGCGACCAATGTAGCATCGAACGGACGCTGTATCTTTTGAGCGACGCATGTTAGATTCTTGCTTACTATGAGTAAGAATTCGTTAACGAAAGTTCTGTTCGTTTGCCTTGGCAATATTTGTCGATCGCCGACCGGTGAAGGCGTGCTTCAGCATTTGGTGGATGAGCAAGGTTTGGCTGACCGGATCGAGATCGATTCGGCTGGGACTGGCGGGTATCACGTCGGCGCCCCAGCGGACAGCCGCATGCGCGAGCACGCGTTGCGACGTGGTTACGATTTACAGAGTCGAGCCCGAAAGTTAGCCGCAGTGGATATGCAGACGTTTGATTTGGTCGTTGCGATGGATCGAGAAAATTATCGCGATATTCAACGAATTGACGAAAACCCAAGTGCAGAGCTAAAGATGCTCAGCGATTTTCTTGGCGACGACTGGCCGAGCGATGTTCCGGATCCTTATTACGGTAACGCCGACGGATTTGAATATGTTTTGGACATGATCGAAGCGGCGTGCCCCAAAATCGTCCAGTATTTGACTGAGTCGGATTCGTGAATTGCGCGTTGAGATCGGCTGTCGAAAGTGCCATCGAGACATCGACCGGATCGACCGCTCAATGGGTGCAAAGCCAGTCATCGCAGGGTGGCTGCATCAATCGATCGGAAGTGATTACCTTGCTTGACGGACGTCGTTTTTTCGTCAAGACGAACGATCATTGCCCACTTGATATGTTCGAGTGCGAATCAGCTGGTTTGGAAGCGATGCGCAGGACGCAAACCGTAAAAGTGCCACAGGTGATTTGCCATGGCACCGCAAGTAAGACCGTTTTTTTGGTTCTCAAAGTTGTCGAAACTGGCAAAAAATCGAAAGGTTTTTTCGAAGACCTAGGACGACAACTTGCCGAAATGCATCGAGTTGAATCCGGTTCAGATTTAAAGTTCGGATTTTCAAGTAACAATTATATTGGCAGTACAGAACAAAAAAATTCATGGACAAACGACTGGGTCGAGTTTTGGCGCAAGCAGCGGCTGGGGTTCCAGTTTCAGTTGGCCAAGGAGAACGGTTTCGCCGATTCCACGTTTGAGCGGCTGGCAGCAGGCATGCTTGGTCGCATGGAGATTCTGATCGAGACGGACGAGCCGCCATCGCTGATTCACGGCGATTTATGGAGTGGCAACTATCTGGTTGATCGCGCGGGCGAGCCGGTTTTGATCGATCCGGCCGTGTACTTTGGGCATCGAGAAGCCGAGTTTGGCATGACGACTTTGTTTGGCGGATTCGGCGAAAAATTTTATGCGGCCTACAATGAATCCTGGCCACTGGCGGACGGTGCCCAGCAACGAATCGAGATTTACCGTTTGTACCATTTGCTCAACCATTTGAACTTGTTTGGAGTTTCCTATCGGTCGGGCTGTCTCGAGATTATGAAAAAATACGGATAATTCGCGGTTTTCATAGGGCATTGAATCCACCGGCTAGTTTTAGAAAATGGTGGTGCGACGATCGTTTAACTTAAGGAATAACAATGCGTTACTTAGTGACTCTTCTCTGTGCGGCTGTTTTCGGCTCTTGTGGTTTACCGTTGTTTGGGCAGGACTTAAAAAAGGCGGATGACACAATCCGAATCGCGTCTTACAACGTCGCGCTGAATCGAAAGTCTGCCGGCGCGCTTTCGAAAGAGCTGGAGTCTGGTAACTCGCGTTCGGCGAAGCAAATCGCCGAAGTGATTCAACGGGTACGGCCGGATATTTTGCTGGTCAATGAATTGGACTATGACGAAGGTAAATCGGCCAAGCTTTTTTTGGATAAATACTTGTCTGTCGGGCAAGACGGTTTAAAGCCGATGGATTATTCTCATCATTTTGTCGGGCCGGTGAACACCGGGGTCGATAGCGGTTTGGATTATGACAACAACGGCAGGACCGGTGAGCCGAACGATGCGATTGGGTTTGGTTACTTTCCAGGCCAATACGGCATGGTCGTGTATTCCAAGTTCGACATTGATCAAGACGCCGTTCGGACGTTTCAGAAATTCCGTTGGAAAGATATGCCAGATTGGCTGGCACCAAAGAAAAAGGACGGCGGGCACTATTACTCGGAAAAAGTGATTGATCAGTTTCGTTTGTCATCCAAAAGCCACTGGGATTTGCCAATCCGCGTTGGAGACGCAACGATTCACTTGCTTGCTTGCCATCCGACACCGCCAGTATTTGATGGTCCTGAAGACAAGAACGGTTGTCGCAACCATGATGAGATTCGATTTTGGGTTGACTATGTAGCCGGTCGAGGCGACTACATTTACGACGATAAAGGCGAAAAAGGTGGCTTAGAGAAAGGAGCCCATTTTGTTGTCGCGGGCGACCTGAACGCCGACCCAGTCGATGGAGACAGTCGCGATGGCGCGGTCGCTCAGTTGTTAGAAAACAAACTGGTCAATGGAACGGTAGAACCCAAGTCTACCGGCGGTAAGCACTGGGCGGATTCTCAAGGTGGTGCGAACAAGCGTCACCAGGGCAACCCTTTGTTTGATACAGGAGATTTTAATGACCGTCGCGTCGGCAACATGCGCATTGATTACGTCGTTCCGTCGAAAAATTTGGATGTCGCATCCAGTGGTGTGTTCTGGCCGAAGCCGAATGAACCTGGCGCCAAAGCGGCGATGGCATCGGATCATCGTTTAGTTTGGATTGACGTCCGAAAATAAACTGGCGAAATCGACTAGCTGATGGATTGGGAAGCCGACTCGGAATCGGATTACGATGACGTTGATGTGTGGCCGTGCCCGTTGTGTGGTGAGCCGATTTATGATGAATCGGAATGTTGCCCCCATTGCGGCGAGTACATCGTGACAAGCACTCGGTTTCTGTCTGAACGTCCGTTGTGGTTTCGCGCGTTGTGGGTCATGGTGATTACCTTCTTGATTTATCAAATGATTGTGTGGTTTTAACGGTCACCGGAAGTCGCGAGATTTGGTGTTTAATGCAGTGAGTCGTTCGGAAAGGTCTTCCAACCGGTTGACGACTACGTGGATCACACCGTTTTTCTTTTCCAATTTTCCGTGAGCGATCCAAGCGGGAGCTCGTCGAGCAATTTTATAGTAGCGTTCCCAAATGTTTTGTTTTACGACCAAGTTGGCCGTTCCCGTTTCATCTTCAATCGTGACAAAGGTGATACCTTTGGCTGTCGAAGGTCGTTGCCGCAAAATGACCAAACCGGCCACGCGTATATGTTGGTTGTTGCGTTTGTTTTCCAATTCGGTGGTCGTGGTGATTCGGAGTGAGTCCAAGTGGGGGCGGTGAAACGAGATAGGGTGTGCCTTAAGGGAAAGGCCGACGGACTGGTAATCCTCTACCACTTGTTGGTCCAAGGGCATTGGGGGAAGTCCCGAAGTGAAGTCGTCTTCGTGGTTCAAAGCATCGAACAAGGGTTGTTCCAAAGGCTTGCTCTCTTGTGCCAGTGCTTGCCAAAGTGCCGCACGACGATCTTGATCGATCGAGTCGAAGGCATCTGCTTGACTTAACTTGGTGACCACGGCACGACTCAATTGCGTACGTTTCGTAAACTCAGAAACGCTGTCAAAAGGCCCATCGATGCGCGCTTGCATGATTGTCAAAGCATGATCTTCTCGGAATCCAGAAATCATGCGAAACCCAAGCCGCAAAAAACGGGGACTGTCCCCGTTTTTGATAGTGCAATCCCAATCGCTGTGGTTGACGTCGATGGGCAGTACTTCGACGCCGTGGTTTTTGGCGCAAGCGACTAATTGGGCCGGTGCATAAAAACCCATCGGTTGGCTGTTGATTAATGCGGCGGTGAACACGGCGGGATAGTATCGTTTTAGCCATGCCGATACATAAACCAGTTTGGCAAAGCTGGCTGCATGGGATTCGGGGAAGCCGTATTCGCCGAAGCCGCGAATTTGTCGAAAGACTTGTTCAGCGAACTCTTCGTTGAGCCCTTTTTTCCGCATGCCTTCCATCAGTTGGTGGCGGAACTTTTCAATGACCCCCGTTTTACGCCAGGCGCCCATGGCGCGCCGCAGTTGATCCGCTTCACCCGGTGTGAATCCAGCAGCTACAACGGCCAGTTTCATGGCTTGTTCCTGAAAGATCGGGACGCCAAGTGTGCGGTGCAAAACGGCTTTGATTTCTTCGTTAGGGTAAATGGTTTCTTCTTCGCCATTGCGGCGACGCAAGTATGGATGAACCATGTTGCCTTGAATCGGGCCAGGACGAACAATGGCGACTTCAATCACCAAGTCATACCAACAGCGCGGCTTCAATCGCGGAAGCATACTCATTTGCCCGCGGCTTTCAATCTGAAACACCCCCACGGTATCGGCTCGACAAATCATATCGTAGACCTGAGGATCTTCTTTGGGGATCGTTGCCAGTGTTAGACGTCGCCCTTGGTTGGCTTCGATCATTTGAAAACATTTGCGAATCGCGGTGAGCATGCCCAAACACAAGCAATCCACTTTGAGCAGCCCCAGTTCCTCCAGATCGTTCTTATCCCATTGAATGACGGTGCGCTCGTCCATTGCCGCATTTTCGACTGGTACCAGTTCATCCAATCGGCCTTGCGTGATCACCATACCCCCAACATGCTGGGACAAGTGGCGCGGAAATGAAATGATCTCGTTGACCAGATGATTTAGCCGTTTTCCGATGCGCGACTCTGGATCGATTCCAACGTCTCGCATGCGACTGGCCAAATTTTCATCTTGCGAGTAGCCTTCGACGTGTTTGGCCAAGGCATCAATGCGATCCAGCGACAGCCCTAATGCTTTGCCGACGTCACGTACGGCGCTGCGAACGCGATAGGTGACGACCGTAGCGGCCAGTCCAGCCCGATGGCGTCCATATTTTTCGTAAAGGTATTGAAGCACTTCTTCGCGCCGTTCGTGTTCGAAATCGACATCGATGTCGGGGGCTTCGTCCCGTTCTTTGCTGACGAATCGTTCGAACAAGAGGTCGGTGCTGCCGGGATCGACCGACGTCACGCCCAGGCAGTAGCAAACAGCCGAGTTGGCCGCTGACCCACGTCCTTGACATAAGATATGTTGGCTCCTGGCAAAACGAACCAAATCCCAAACGGTCAAGAAATAGGCCTCGTAACGCAGCTCATCAATCAGCTGCAATTCATGATCGATTTGATGTTGAACTTTGGTGGGCACGCCATCGGGGTAGCGAAGTTGGCCACCTGCTGCGGTTAAATCGCGAAGATGTTGCATCGGGGTTTTACCTAGAGGAGCCAGTTCTTCAGGATACTCGTATCTCAATTGACTCAAACAGAAGGAGCAACGGTCGGCAATTTCTTGAGTGCGTTCGATCGCGCCGGGCAAACGGCGAAACGCCGCGATCCGTTGTTCGATCGTTTGTAGATGGCGTTGTGCATTGGGCAGCAGTAAATCACCCGCTTCGGCGATGTTGGTTTTGTGCTTGGTGGCTGTGAGTACGTCGTGCAACGGTAAACGCGCGGACGTGTGGTATAAGACGTCACCTGCGGCGACGAGTGGTATGCCAGATGATTGTGAAGTTCGAGTGAGCTGGTCCATCCGCCAATGATCGTCAACACCTTGGTAGAGTTCGGCCAGCAAGTAAACACGATCCAAAAATATCTCGCGAAACGCATGTAAACAATTAACGCTTGCCGCTGGTGTACGGGGGATCTTTTGATCCGTGAACCAGGAGTAACTGGCGTGAGTTGCATCCAGGTGTGCGGTGTGGTCGCGGTTTCCAGGAATGGCCGGAACCACGCCAGCCAATAAACCGTGATGATGGTTGGCAATGTCGTCCATTTGCAACCAACATTCACCTTTGGGAGCCCTGCGTCGACCGACAGTAAGCAGGCGAGTCAGATTGGCGTATGAAGTTCGATCGGTCGCCCACAGCACCACAGGCAGTGCATCATTCAAAATGATTTCTGCGCCGACAATCAGTTGTAGTGAATCGGTTTGTGAATGGTTGGAATCATGTGTTTCGCTCGCTCGTTTGTTCGCATCTCGTATGGCGGTGTAGGCGCGGACGATTCCGGCGAGTGTGTTTTCATCAGTAATTGCGAGCGCCGAATAACCGAGTTCAATCGCGCGGTCTACCAGTTCGTCGGCGTGAGAGGCTCCGGTCAAGAACGAGTAATTCGTTTTGCAATGGAGTTCGCAATAAGAAGTCGCGGGATGCGGTCGAATATTCATGATCGATTAAAACACTCCTTGTAAGAACCAATGTCGTCTACGCAAATCCCTGTAAATCCAAAACTGTTGATGGGTTTCCGTTTCGACGCGCCAGTAGTCACGACGTACCGTCGGGCCTCGCCACCAACCCGTTTCGATTCGCTCAGGGCCCCAGAAACCAATGACTTTATGGCGGTCGTCCAGAAAGTAGAGCAGGGCAGGGGGCACGTTTCTGTCGGTCGTTTCGTTATCCACAACTGGATCAATTGAAATCGGGATGGCGGGCCGAAATACCTTGATTGGGCGTGAGATCACATGGGAAGCGGGGTGGGAGTTCGTTTCGCTGGCAATACGCCTTGGCCCGCGGCTGTAGGGGTTGATCAGTGGTCGCATTTGAAATGCGTGTTCGGGCTGGGCTCCGGAAATCAAAGCGGGGTAGGCCACATTTTCACGACCTAATCGACCCGATAAACGATTGATCAAATGGGCCAGTGATTGTTTATCGAGTCTTGGATTTTCATCAAATAGATTTCGTTGTCGCTGGGTCACAAGCACGCACGACGAAACGGTGACTGTGATCTCGTTGACTTCAAAGGCAAGACTGGATTTCGGCCAACGTGATTTTCCGAAGGTCTTGCGCGTTGCTTGTTCGGTCTCCATGGCGTGCAGCAATTGTTCCCATTGCATGCGGGCGAGTTGAACGATGTGCTCGGCCGTTGTGGAGGGTTGGAAGAGGCTGACATGCAATTTCAACGGAAGCTGATGGTCTTGGCAGTAGAAACGAATCGTCCACTGCAACGCACCTTGTTGAGCCGAGGTCAGTTGTTCGCAGATATCCTCGATCAGTCTTTCTAAAATGACTTCGATGGTTTCCTGGTGACTGGTTGGGTGTTCCAGTAACTTTTCGGCGTGATATTCTGGTAGCGGTTTACGAGAAACGATCGGTTCGGAAACTTTGCCACTCATCTGATCCAAACGTTGATGAATTTGTTTTCCGAATCGTGCCGACAGGTCGCGTCGCGGCAAAGACAGTAGCTGTGAAATGGTACCAATCCCCAATTGATTCAAGGTGGTGGTGATCCAGTGCGGTAGCCTCAGGGTTGTCACTGGAAACGCGTGAAATGTATCGGGTTGCTGGACGACCCGAATGGCTTTCGGGAAAAGCGTGCTGGCTGCCGATTCGGTTTGTGATTGGGTTTGTAAGTGCGACCAGTGGTGGTGAGAAACTTGAGCGGCGCCTTGGGCTTGGGCGACGGTGCTGGCAATCGCGACATGGGCCCAGTACCCTTGCCGTTGGCAGAAACGATAAATCTGTTCCGCTAATTCTGATTCGCTCCCAAACAGTGGCGTTAATCCTGTCACCTCCAGGAAAATACAGTTCGGGTAATCAACTTCTTGTTGCAGACCGACAATGGGGCTGAAGCTATCCATTTCGTCAGCCAGTTTCTCAATCGCGTATAAGTCGGCCGTAGGGTCATGTTGCTGGACGAATAAGGGAGCGTTTAAACGCTGGGTCGCTTTGGAAACCAGCGATTTGGCTTCCGACAAAGGCATATGAATTTGAACGCCGTGATTTTCAGCCAACGGAGATGCTGCGGCGACTAAACGCCCGCGTCGGGAGTCTTGGTAAAACAGAATGATCCGTTGGCGTCTAAGCTCGGGTTGCGCGACGACGAGTCTTTGGATGGGCCAATTGGTTAGCCAAAGGCAGAGAATACGACGTTCGATGTTTTCGGCTGGCATGCTCACACCGTGCTGGTTGCACGTTCCCTGTGATCGTGTTGATTTCCAAATCGATAAATTGTCCCGCTGCTCCTCCTCGGCAGCGAACGAGTTTGGCACGCACCCGCCGTGTGTCACCCGAAGCGGTGATACTGGGGAGTGCTTGAAGTTGCCACTGAACTTCTGCCCAACAGGGCGCAAGCGTAGGGTGGGCGCTGGGCGCGGTTGTTTGAAGTTGGAGTGAAGGCTTCAGAGACAAACGGTGCTTTGAAGTTTCTTGGACAAACATCCCACAGCAGCCACTAGATTCGGCGGATAGCTGAAACCGGCGCAGCCAGCGTGTCGCCATTTGTGGGTTCTCAAAACTGGGGAGCTCACCCCAAACTGCAGCCACCGCGCTGCATCGCAACGATTGATCGATAGACCACAAAAAATCTTGGTCATGGGTTTGAGCGATTCCATTGGGGTTGCACAGCACAATCAAGTTTCCTAATGCGATGCCCAACGCACGTGCGGCAGGTGGGTAAAACCGATTATGCAAATCGACGATCACGATCGCTCCGCCCTCTTTGGCGGCATGTTTAGCCGCTAATAGAGACAAGAAATCTGCGCCATTGCCTGGAGGTGCGTGCCATTGGACGATAGTTCCGCGGTGGTAGCCGCCGGCTGGCAAAACGTTATCGATCGCCGCTGAGCCGCTGGAAACAATCGTACCGTCATCGTTGCGATTGGATGTTTCGGCACGATGGATTTTTTCACGCAAGCGTTGAATGAGTGCTTCGTCCGGTCGTTCTGTTGGAAAATGCGGTTTCATGGTTATGCTCGATGTTTGACTTTGGTTATTTCAGCATCTCTGCAGACACCTTTGGTCTTAATCGAGCTTCAGATGCGAAAAACAATCAGATAGTGTACAAATTTACATTTGTGCAGATTGTGATCGAAATGCAAGCAAAAATCGAAAGATTTTAGCAAGAGTGGATTCGTTAAGATGACCAATACGAGCGCGAAAACACTAGCGAGTAAATTCAAGCAAATGAAAACACTCAGTGGTGCTTTGTGCTCATATTGAAAACTGAATGTAGAATGGGCACTCAAAAGGAGCCAATTTATCTAAAAGTTTCGTGGAAAACTTGTCAGTTCTCAAGAGTTCCGTGAGAATTCTGAAATCTGATTCAAAGAAAAAACATGAACGATCCAGAATTCAATCCGTTTGCCGCGCCCCGAACTGTTGATTTCGAACCGATTAATACCACCGACGAATCGCTGAGAAAGCAATATATTGCTCACGAAGCCAGCGTGAAGTCCGTCGGATTACTGTTTTTTATCGGTGCCGTTATCAACATCCTCATGCCACTGCTGCTCTTGTCGGATGGTGGCTCAAAAACGATGCCGATCTTTACCGCACTTCTTCTGATTCTACTGGGCGCGGTCCAGTTTTGGGTTGGCATCGGACTAAGGCGATTAACGAAAATTGCACGCATTTTTGCAACTATTTTTGCAGCAATTGGGTTGATTTGGGTACCTGTTGGCACCGTTATCGGTATGTACTTATTGTATTTGTTCTGGTGTGGAGCCGGTCAGGTCGTTTTTAGCGAGCAATACAAAGGACTCATACGACGTACGCCACGAGTGAAAAACAAAACTTCAAACGGTATGATGATGTTGTTGCTTGTGGTCTTGCTTGGATTATTAGCTGTGGGAATCTCAATTTTTACGGTTAGGCGTTTTTGACGGTGAAGGATTCGATTAACGCGTTTGGTATTGCTCTGGATAGATCACAATTTCGACGCGACGATTGGGGCTGATGCCTCCAGCGTTTGTCACGGTTGGGGAATGGCGTGGCCGATTGCTGCCCATGGCCATGGTGAACAACTGGTCGCCGGGCAAGCCGAATTGGACCAGTTGATTGAAAACAGCCAATGCCTGTGTAGCCGTCAATTGATGATGAGTCGTTGTCGCTGGTGTCAACTGCGTGCCGTCCCAGTGTGCTTCGATACCAATGATTTGTTGCGGGAAGAAATTTCGGATCGTAGTGACAATGTTCCGCACGGTCGTGGTTTGATCAGGACGTATTTGGTATGTCCCAGGTTGAAACAGTACATCTGAGGGGAATTCGATGCGGATGACATCGCCATCCATTCTGGCCTGACCCCCGGGGATCTGGATATTAGACAGTTTTTGCAATAGGCTGTTGTTGGCGCGAACCGTGGCACCGCCGATTAGCTGTGAGGGCGCTCCACCGGTGGTACTGGCAAATTGATCCCGTGGTCCCGCCTGTTGGGCTTGGGCGAGTTGTTGTTCAACGACCTGTTTCTCATATTGCAATTGTTGAAGTTGAGTTGCATTGTCAGCCAATTGTTGACGGATTTGATTGTTGTAATCGCTGGCGACTTGGAGTTTTTGTTTAAGGCTGGCGATTTCGGTTACCAACTGTTGGTTGTCAGAATCAAAGCTGCCAATTTGTTGGTTCAATGTTTGGATTTCTTGCGAGAGCTGAGAATACTCTTGGAATTCTTCGGGCGTGTTGGTTTGGATTTGACGCGAATTGCGGCGACCAAAGAACGAATCATTGGCGGCGACGCGCGATTGGTTGAACACGCCTGCTGATCCGAATCGTTCGAAAAACGCTGGACGTTGAGCCGTACCGGCGGCGGGTTGACGGCAGCCGGAAAAGCAGACTGTTGTTAGCGCAAGGCAAATTACCAAACGAATCATCATGGCACGATCACGGCCTAGGGAGAATAAAATCGGGGGAAGACTATCAATCCACGGCTGGAACGTAAAGTTCAGCTATTGGCACTTGACGATCTGCTAGCCTTTTTTTGAAGCGATAGGTTTGGATATTTCGATTTCATGAGAGGGATATTCGCCATAAAAACGTTTAATGAAGTGCCGTTTTCGCGAGCGGGGTAAATGACTTTCCCAGCCCATTCGTTCCAAGAGGCGATCGCCAATGCGATCATTGAAAACTTCCGTAACGATAGCATCTGATTTTTTGATTTGTGCGACAATGTCAAGTGCTTGCAAGGCCCGCCGCAACGTTGAAAAACGGGTTCCGAACGACGTAACGATGTATTTCAAATCGAGAAAAGCGGTGTGACCAATCACTTGATTGTAATACAGCAAGCATTGGTCTTTCTGTCGACGTGCCGACTGCCATGAGCTTAGCCAGTGGGCATCTGGAGTCGGCAAAAGCTTGGGCCAGGGACGAATGTGGACGCGGGTTAGTTTGCCGATGTGAGTTTCAATAACCCCGAATCGCCGCTGCAAAATGGTGCTTTCGTATTGGCTCAAGTTGGAAATCGTATCGAATAGTCTCATCTCCTGAATTCGTTTCTGCTATATCCCTTTTAAACGTCGAACGAATCGCATCATGACCGCCAACAGCAATAGACTAAACGTTAGGCCACCGACCAAGATTAACGGACTGATAAAAAACTGATTCCGAGCCCAAGGCCAAATATTTGACCAGCCAAATAGCGTGATCACCGCGCCCAAGCACAGATACGGGCCGAAAGCTAACTCGTTTTGTTTGGTGACGATGAAAGTAAACAATACGATGGCCAATGCCGCGAACGGCGAAAATGCAAACGTCAGCAACGCAGCTTGCCACCCCAGGAAGGTTCCGATCATGGCCATCAATGTAACGTCGCCAAACCCCATCGCCTCCTGGCCCAGCGAATGGCTGGCGACGATCCTGACGGACCAGATCATCAGGCCACCAAATCCAAGTCCGACTAGCGCACCAAACAGAGAATCTCGGTTCGCTGGCAATGAAAACCAGGCGAAAACCAGCAGAGCACTGCCGAGAAATCCGAGCGTGATAAAAAACCAACCCACGCGTCGTGATTTTTCGCGCGCCTTCAATCCGTTTTTCCTTAGCAAACGTGTCGTACTGACAATTACCATCTGCAAAGATTTTAAATTCAATCCCATCAGCGGCATTTTGGGTAACAACGCCAAGATCCAAATCCAATAGATGGCCAACCCAATGAAAAGGCCGATCAAAGTCGTATGCCAAGTCGGCAGCGCAGCGCCGTCGGCGAAGTGCAAGGCACGAACTGCGGGACCGGCCATCGCATTGAAGACCACCGGCAACCGAAACGAAGGAAAAAAGGCTGCCAATACCAAGCCGACGATCGTCCCGGTGACTGTGATGCTGTCTGGTATGATCCGTTGATCAAAGTCAACAAAGGTGGCGATGATCAATAACACGAACAGGACGGAATGGCCAACGAACCATATCGTCGGCCAGGTCGGAGGCGTGAAAATGCCGCCAGTCAATCCAAATGCGGATTGCCAGACGTAAAACAGAGGTAAGCCGATCGCGAGCGACAATTCGATTAGGAACGGACGCAACCAGAGGCCATTGCCGGATTCTAATTTTTCGTCTTGTCGAAACAACCATCCAAGGACAGGCAGGTAATGAAGGGCACGCCGAGAATGGTTAGGCGAAGCGGTCGACCATGGACTGTCATTGCGCTTGACGATACCCAGACGGTAGATTGCCAAATTCGCGAATGAGCCGACGCACGCCCCAGTGATCGCCAAAAAGAAATGCAACATCATCTAAAATGGTGGTCCAACCTATCGAGGATTGCTTCAGGCTTAATCGCGGCGACTCCGGTAAACGTCAACACGAAGCGACCGCGAGCGAATTCTACAATCGTCGAATTCGGGTTCAGTCTCAGGCGCATCTTGTTGCTTTCAAATAAATTGACTTCAAAACGGGAATCGCGGTACCAGCAGTATCGTATTTGAACAGTTGTTCACTCAAAAGATGGGCACGGCGGTTTACATATCGACAGGATCCCACCAGTTGGCGATCTCTGTCGCGACTTGCTGAGGCGGCTTATTCGTCGTGTCAATCGTCCAATCGGCACAAGCGTTATAAATTCCCTCTCGAGCCCTCAATAATTTTTCAACTTCGTCCAGGCCGTCAAGATCGGTCAAGTTGGGGCGTTGTGTCGAAGATTGGGTATCTGCTGAGATCCGATTCCACAATTCGGATGCGGTGGCTTTCAGATAGACGACACTGCCCGAACGTTTCATGAAATCCGCTATTGCCGGTACCGTCGGAGCGCCACCGCCCAATGAAACGACCAGTTCCTTTTTTTGAGCATAGGCTTGAACGATCGTCGTTTCCCATTCGCGAAACCCGATTTCTCCTTGCTCGGCAAAGATCTCAGCGATTGTTTGGCCGGTTACGACTTGAATCTGTTCATCGGTATCGACCCAATCCCAGATCAATTCTTTCGCCAACAGCGGAGCTACAGAAGATTTTCCACTGCCGCGGTAACCAATTAGATATAGGTTCATTGAGCAACTCTAGCGCACCGAGCCAAGAGGTTTTGGTCAACTAGTACCTTGCGGCACTGGTGGCCCGTTTGACTTCGTATCGAATGATATCGTCGTCTGCTTTGACTCCAGTAAACAACTCGAACTGTTCCGATGCTTGTCGCACGAACATGTCGATACCGGTGATCGTTTTGCAGCCGGCGTCTCGAGCCTGTTTGATCAGCAAGGTACGCTCCGGGTTATAGACGGTGTCGAATACCAAGACGTTGCGGTCATGCCAATCCGCATCGAACGGCGTGACGTCCAAGTCGGGATGCATTCCAACAGGAGTGCAGTTGATCAAAATCTTGCAGTCATGTTGGGCACGATCGTCCCATTCCAGAAACTGACATTTTGTTTCGTCTGCGAGAGTCTCGGCTTGCTCGCTATTGCGCGCACAGATCGCCACAAGAGCACCTTTGCGTTTTAGTCCCATGATAATCGCTCGAGCGACTCCACCGGCACCCAAAATGCAGACGCGAACATCTTCCAAAGGTGCTTCCATGGTCGGGTTGGCATTCAAGTTTTCCATAATACAAGCGATCGCAGCATCGCAATCGGTGTTGTAACCATGAACCATGTTGTCTTTGAAGACGACCGTATTGGCCGCTCGAATCGCGGCAACGTTTTCGTCCAAGTCTTCGATGCATTTGAGAATCGTTTGTTTGTGTGGGATGGTTACGCTCAAGCCTTTGATTCCCATTTCTGGGCAACAGCGAACAAACTCTTCCAAATACTCCGCAGGAACACGGAACGGGAGGTATAGCATGTCGAGGTTTAGTTTTCGCAAGCAGGCATTGTGAACGCGCGGACTGAAGCTATGCTCCACCGGATCGGCAATGACACCAAGGATACCAGTATTGGGATTGATTTCGTCGTAGCGGTAGACCTCCTGCATTTGCCTAAAGCTGAGCTGGCCAGGCGCAATTTGTCGATCTTCACTGAAGGTGGCGTACGTCATTGGCGCTCCGAATCGTCCACACAGAATTCGAGAAATGACGCCCATTTCTCCCATGCAGAATGCGACCGTTGGAATGCTTGAGTCACGGCAAAGTCTGAGTGCGCGTATGTTGTCAATTGGGTTGTTGGCCTTCGTCGCAATTTTGATTACGTCGGGATCCAGCTTTTGTATTTTTTTGTGGATGTCCGCAATATTGGACGGCGTTTCATTGAAGTTGTGGTAACTAATGATTCTCTGCGTTTTGCCGAACCGCGGTATTTGTTTGGCGACGTCCCACTCTAAATCGACAAAGTCAACGCCGTTGGCAATTGCAGTTCTCAGCAATACGACCCGGTCTTCTTCCGAGCGCATCCACTTGCCGCCATCTTTAGGCCGTCTCACCGTCGCGACCACAGGGCATGGTTTTCCATCCATGATGCGCGACAAATTTACTGGTCGTCGGATATAGTCCAAACGCAATTCGACCAGCTCAGCGCCTTGTTCGGCAAGAAGTTTATACTCAGCAATCATCATTTGGTGACGACCACGACCAACACTAACGCAAATCATGAGAAATTGTCGAATTCCTGGGAAGGCAAAGAAGTTTGATTATAGATCGGGGTTGCCAGAAATGGACCATGACGCCTTCACAATTCGCTCAAAATGTAGCGATTAGATCCGCTTGAAGCGTTTGTCCAATTCTTCACGCGAGAACACCAACGCGGTTGGACGACCGTGAGGGCAGTGATGAGCATCTTGACAGTAGTCGCGATGTTCCAACAGATCGTTAATTTCTTCAGAGGTCAATTTGTCACCAGCCTTGATCGCCGCTTTGCACGAGATCATGTGCAACAGTTCGTCCAAGACATCGCGTTGATCGACCTCATGCCCTTCAGACATCAACAGATCGATGATCCCTTTCAAAATTTCGGCAGGGTTTTGTTGAGCCAGCATCGCTGGGTAGGCGGCGATCAAGACGGTATCACCACCGAAGGGTTCGACGCTGATGCCAATTTTGGCAAGGAGATCGGTTTGGCCCAGTACAGCCGCTGCTTCGGACGGGGGCAATGTGATGGGTTCGGGAACAAGCAGTTTTTGCGATTCCAATGCACCTTGCAAGACTTTTTCGCGAAGCTGTTCGTAAACGATCCGTTCATGCAGGGCATGTTGGTCGATAACGACCATCCCTTCTTCGGACTCGGTGATCAAATAAGTATTGTGAACTTGTAATGCCAATGGCCGCGGCACCGGGGTTTCGACGAAGCCATGCGGCGCAGACAAACTCTTTAAGGTATCAGCGGTCGTTTGAAAATCAGCGTTCGCCGCGCCCGGGAAAGGTCTGAATTCCGCAGACATTTGCGGTGTCGACCTTGAATTCGCGGTTGCTGGAGCGACGGTCCAATCACGATTAGGTACCGAACTGGGGAACGAGATGCGTGCTTGGTTCTCGGGGCTGGAGTTCCGCAGCTCAAAAGTACGAGCTGGCGAGGGTTGAAAATCATTGCGTGTCGACGCGGTATCAACCGAGGTCGCGCCACCGTCGACAAGTGCTGCTTTGGCGGTCAAGTCGGTCGTCAAAAACTTGTTGCGGATGGCACCCAATAACTGGCTATACAGTTTTCCGCCGTCTTGAAAACGAACTTCCAGTTTCGCCGGGTGAACGTTGACATCGACTAACTCCGGTGGCATTGTCATCCTCAAGAACGTGATTGGGAAACGACCGGTCATCAACAGGCCGCGGTACGCTTCGCTGAGGGCATGTTGTAGAGAACGATCTCGAATGTATCGTCCGTTCAAGAACAAGTATTGCATTCGATTGTTTGCTCGGTTCACCGCTGGATTAACGACATAGCCATCAACGGCGACATCTGAATGTTCACTGTGCACCGGAATCAGGTTGTCGGAGATTTCAGGACCAAAGAAATCTTTGATCCGCTGCGACCAATTTTCGGTGGGAGGCAAATCATGCTGGATTTTGCCATTGTGGATCAGAATCAAATGCACCTTGGGATTGGCGATGGCAATTCGAGTGAAGGCTTCGGCGACATGCCCGCGTTCGGTCTGTGCCGTCTTCATAAATTTTCGCCGCACCGGCGTGTTGTAGAACAAGTTTTTGACTTCAATCACGGTTCCGCCAGGTAAATTACAGACCGCGATTTCTTCAGCATGACCACCGTTGACCAACAACTCGTATCCGCATTCTGAATCCGCAACTCGACTGCGAATCATGAATTGGCTGATTTCGGCGATCGAGGCCAAGGCCTCACCGCGAAAACCAAACGTACCAACACGAAACAATTCGTCGGCATCCGAGATTTTGCTCGTCGCATGACTGGTGACGGCCAACGGCAATTCGTCCCGAGGTATTCCGCAGCCGTTGTCAAAAACGCGAATCAAATCGATACCCCCGTTTTCAATCGTGACTTCGATTTTGGAGGCACCAGAATCGACACTGTTTTCCAGCAACTCTTTAACGACACTCGCGGGCCGTTCAATCACCTCACCAGCGGCGATCTTATTGATCACGCTGGCAGAAAGCTGTTGAATGGGTCGACGTTGAACGGGAGAAACCGTTGACATATTGCTCACTTCAATTCGTATTCTTTGAGTTTGCGATAAAGGTTGCGTTCGCTTATTCCCAAAATGTTTGCCGTTTCTTCGCGATTGCCGCCGGTTAGTTTGAGTGAATGATCAATCGCCCAGCGTTCGATATCTTTCAATGACTTGCCGATCAGTTGCGATGAGGAATCGGTGGCGATTGAAGCGTTGTTGTTGACGTTTTCCGCGGGCAATTCACCCAGTAAGTCAGGAGAAAGATCGTCAATATCCAGATTGCCGTCGAGATCCATTACAACCAAACTTTCAACGACGTTTTTCAATTGTCGAACATTTCCTTTCCAATCGAATTCCAACAGCCAACGCCTTAAGTCTGGGCTAAAACCTTTTGTCGTTTTATTGTTTTTCTTATTCGCGCTTTTCCGAAAAAAGTCGGCCAATGGTAAAATGTCGTCGCGACGTTTGGAAAGTGGATCCAAATGAATCGTTACGATCTTCAGACGAAAGTAAAGGTCGCTGCGGAAATTTCCGTTCTCAATTTCTTTTTCAAGATCCTTGTTAGTGGCTGCCAAAACGCGGACGTTGACCTCGATCGGTTTGTTGTCTCCGACACGAGTGATCTGACGTTCTTCAAGAACGCGTAGCAACTTAATTTGGGTGGCCATCGGCATATCGCCGACTTCATCCAAAAACAAAGTGCCGCCATTGGCGAATTCGAATTTGCCTTGGCGATCAGTGATGGCGTCGGTAAAGGCGCCTTTGACGTGGCCGAAGAGCTCGCTTTCAACCAAGTGTTCAGCGACCGCTGCGGTATTAATCGCGACAAACGGTTTCTTTTTCCGCGGGCTGTTTTGATGGATGGCTTGGGCGACCACGTCCTTGCCGGTCCCGGTTTCACCGGTGATTAACACGCCCGCGTCCGTTGGAGCAATTCGTTTTAAACGGTCGACGACTCCCTGCATCGATTCGCTCGAATAAATCAGGTTTTCGAAACCGAATCGTTCGTCCAGACGACTTTGCAATTGTTGGTTTTGGTATTTCAGTTGAATCGATTCGGCTGCTTTTGAAGCCGCGATCTGCAGCCGTTTGGGCGTGATCGGTTTTTCCAGGAAATTGAATGCGCCTTCGCGCATCGCATCGACCGCTCGCGGGACCGATGCGTGGCCAGTCACCATGATGACTTCACAGTACTCTTGAGTCTCCTTGGCGATCTTCAGGATCTCCATCCCGTCCACATCGTTCATCATCAGGTCGGTAACGATGATGTCGAAGTTGTGGCTGTTGATTTTTTCTGAACCCTCGACTCCAGACGTCGCGCATGTGCATTGAAAGCCGATCCTCTCTAGGCTCTCGGTCATGGTTCTGGCCAAGTCCTTGTCGTTGTCAACGATTAAGACACGGACGGGGGCGAGGATAGGATTTTCGTTTGAATCTGTCATGTGAACGATAATACAGAATGGTGTTAATTTCGTCGACTGCCCGAGATTTGCGGCGTTTTGTAGGCGATTTCGCAGGAGCCATCAAAGCGGCTGCGGACATCCAGCGATTCCACGAGAATTAAAGGTTGCATGCCCGCTACAGTCTTCCAAATCGCGATAAATTGCCGCTTGTTCGCATCAAAAGCGTGAATTCTCATTCGGCTTTAACGGTTCTATTTGTCGCTTTCCGAAGATAAAATCAACGGTACGGTACCGACCACTTCAACCTTCCGATCTGGATCCGATGAGTAATTTTGTAAACCAGCGCTCCGCTTTCGCAAAAACGCTTTTGCTGATTGGGCTGGTGGTTAGCGCCTCGGCTGTGGCCAGCGTCGTGATGTTCCGCCAATCGGACAACAGCCGTGTCCGTTCCGAAAGCCTGCTGGGTTATCGAGTGTTCGAAGACGAGTTTGTGGCGTCGATTAATGAGTCCGGTGACATCGAAAGTAGCGTTAACGTCGAGATTCGATGTGAAGTGAAAAGCAAGGGCAAAAGTGGGACAGCCATTTTGGAGATTATTCCGGAAGGCTC
Organism: Mariniblastus sp.; assembly: GCA_965263475.1. Lineage (GTDB taxonomy): Bacteria > Planctomycetota > Planctomycetia > Pirellulales > Pirellulaceae > Mariniblastus. The sequence continues at coordinate 1,535,956 of OZ253677.1, read as the reverse complement.
GATGGTCACGGAAGGAGACTTTATTTGCCAGTTGGACGATTCGGTGCTGCAAGATGAATTGACCAAGCAGCGGATCGAAGTCGCTGAGGACAAGGCGTCGTTGATTCAGGCTGAAAGTGATTTGGACACCGCTAAACGGATTTTGAATGAATATCAAAATGGGCTTTACGACCAAGAAGTCGCCAAGCTCGAGGCAGAAGTCGCGACTGCCGAAGAAGCCGTCCGCCGGGCAGCGGAGTTTCGTCGGCACAGCGAAAACCTCAGCCGCAAGGGCTACCGTACCAAGACTCAATTGGAAGCCGATAAGTTCGCCGAAGAAAAAGCTAAGCTCGATTTGAAACTGGCAATCCAGAATCGCGACGTTTACCAGTTGCATACCAAGGACCGAATGATCGCCGAATTCAAAGCTGAAATTAAGAAACAAGAAGCCAATGTTGAAGCGACGCAGTACACAGTTAAGCTAAGTAAAGACCGGGAAGTTGAACTAGAACAAGAAGTTGCCAACTGTCGCATTCTCGCTCCGATTGCGGGCATGGTGGTGTATGCCAACGAAGTCGATCGACGAGGAGATGCTTCGTTCGTAATTGAAGAAGGCGCTTTGATTCGTGATGGCCAACCAATCGTGATGCTGCCGGATCCAAGCCAGATGCAGGTTCGAACCAAAGTCAATGATTCAAAAATCAACCGACTGGAAGTTGGCGATCCGTGTTTGGTTCGCGTCGACACCGAGCCGGAAAGTCCCGTTAATGGTAAAGTCACGAAGATCGCCCCGTTCCCATTACCCCGCCGCTGGTACCAAGCTCCGATTGAATACGAAGTTTATGTTCAAATCACCGAAGATAGCAGCTTGATTCGACCCGGGCTTCGCGGCAAAGTCGAAATCTTTACCGAACGCATCGCGGACGTCATTCAGGCGCCATTGTCCAGTGTGGTTCGTCATGAAGATGATTACTTCGTATTTGTCAAAGACGGTGAAGCAATTGAGGCGCGGCAAGTCGAAATCGGCGTGAACAATGACCAATTTGTCATTATTCAAGACGGCGTCGCGGTTGGGGAAGAGGTGCTAGTTGATGCCGACAATTACCGGCAAAGCTACAAGTTCTCCGCAACGAATCCGTGATTGGTATTCACCACTGAATACAATCATTCATTTGAGTTCTCTGCACGAATTGGAATCCGATGGGACTTTCGATCTGGAAAACGGGTATCAAAAGTCTCTCACTACACCCCATGCGGTCCATGCTGACGGTGCTGGGGATATTTATCGGCATCGCAAGTGTGATTTGGTTGCTGGCCATTGGTGAAGGGATCAGTCAAAAAGTTCAACGGCAAATCGAAGAACTCGGTACCAACAACATTATCTTGCGCAGTGTTAAACCGGTTTCGGAAAACGTCACCGAGAGTTCTTCAATGGCGATTTATGGAGTTACGCGAGATGATTTTACGACGTTGACGCGTACGCTGAACACGATTGATCGGGCGCTCAAGATTCGCGATGCCAGTCGCGAACTGTATTATGGTGACAAGGATCGCAACGTGCATTTTATCGGGTGCACGCCCGAATACGACGATGTGATGAAGCTGGAAGTTATGGAAGGAAGGTTCCTGGAACAACGCGATATCGATCAAGATGACAATGTTTGCGTGTTGTCTTACGAGCTGGCGAAACAACTATGTCCACTTGATTCAGCGCTGGGGATCGTGATCTCGATTCGCTCAACGCCCTATCGCGTGGTTGGTGTCATGAAAAAACGCGGCGCCATGGCGGCCGTTGGCAGTTCGCTTGATGCCCAAGATTTCAGTGACGATGTGTATGCCCCAATAACAACGTTTTGGCGACGCATCGGCGATTGGACCATGGAACGTAGCGCGGGTTCACGAGTGAGCGAAGTGGTACAGCTAAGCCAAATTACCTTTCGCGTCAAACAAACTCAAGACGTCATCGCAACTTCGAAGGCTATCGAATCGATTATGAAACGGCGGCATGAAGACGTTGATTTTGCTATTGTGACTCCATTGGAGTTACTTGAACAAGCGCGGACGACTCGCTTGATGTTTATGGCTTTCATGGGGTTAATCGCAGCAATTTCGTTGGTGGTCGGCGGGATCGGTATCATGAATATTATGTTGGCGACGGTAACGGAACGGACCCGAGAAATCGGTATACGTCGCGCTCTGGGTGCCAATCGAAACGATATCGTGCGCCAGTTTTTGGCAGAAACCATCGTGCTTTCCACCGTGGGAGGAGTGACCGGCATCGTCGGAGGTCTGGCCTGTCCGCTGATCGTTGACGGACTGCGCGAATTTTTTACCGTGTGGTTTCCCAAGGCTGTGGCGGAGCTGCCCGATGCCGTTAACGATGTGACACCGATCATCGTTCCATTATCGATACCGATTGCGTTCTTGATCGCACTGTGCGTCGGAATCGTGTTTGGAATTTATCCAGCCATGCGGGCCGCCCAATTGGACCCGATTGAAGCGCTACGACACGAATAAAGAACTTTGAGCTTAGAATGGGGGCGGACACGTCGACGATCGATGTCGGGCGTCTTATTGGCAAGGGTAGCCAATCCGCACTTCGTGCAGGTTTGTAACCATGCAACTCTTAAACTTGCGGTGTAGCTATATCGGCGTCCCAGCGCCGCGCTACATACCCGTTTCTTGATTGAGCCACGTTCGGGCGAATCGAATTCGACGGTCGACGGTTGAAGGGGATACTTCTAACGCCAGGGCGACCTGGTCTCCAGTCATGCCGCCGAAAGCGATCAATTCTGCAACCGTCGATTCTTCAGGTGCCATTTTGGAAAGCCGTTTTAGCAATGCATGCAGTTGCTGGACACCAAACTGGTTTCTTCCAAATCGGATGTATGGGTCGACCTGTACCAAGGTTCCTCTTTCGAGTTTCTTCGCGGCTTGGTTTCGTTCACGGACGCAATCGATCAGAACCCGACGCATTGTTTTTGATGCCGCCGCAAAAAATTTGAACCGATCGAAATCTGGGCTAAAGTATCGACTCAATTTCGGAATCGCGGCGTCGAGCAATGGGCCGGTTTTGAGGACGTGGTCAGAATTGCCGTCACTCAAATGCTTCACAGTAAACTCATAAAGGACGTCGTACAGCTCTTGCCAGATTGGATCTGGAATATCGTAGATGTTCGAAAAGCCAACAATTCCGACGGAATTGGAACGAATGGTGGTATCAAATACAGAGTCTTGCATTGGAGAGAGGTTCCTATGGGGGCGTCTTCGCTTCAACGGTAGTTAAATTCACCCAAGTTTTCAAAACTGGATCGGCTTGAATGGGCATTTTGCGCCTGGCAAAGACGACTCAAACTAGGTAAACGCCGGCAAAAACGGGCTGTAAGTTATCACGGGATCAAAAAAACGCGTGAAATTCGCGGCATGTACACGGTTCAATCGACGGAACAGATAGGAGCTTGAGCCGCCCTCGAAACGGGGAGCGGCTCTTTTCTAATGCCAGATGAATTTAAATCATGCAATGTCGAACCAGTTGTTGACATTCGATCGGTAACAATAAGTACTGAAAAATGCTCATTTGCTATCAAAAAGTAGACAGTATTAAGAATCTCTGAAGCTCAATTCACAAACTGCTTAAATGCTTGAGTTGAATGCAGTTGCGGTTTAGTTGTAAGCAATTGCAATATCTTCATACCAGAAATTCGACTAGAAGTTGCACGGTAAGCGAAATACGGCCGATTAATAATACCGGTTCAAATCAAAGTTCTACATGTCCTTATTGATTCGTAAATTTGTCGGTGTCCTGCTCATTGGAATCGGGATTCCCATTTTTATCTTGCCAATTCCTTTTGGTTTTATACTGATCGGAATCGGATTGGCGATGCTTTGGGGCCATAGTTTTAGCAGTGTTATGCGCTTGGTCCATCAACGAAAATCGGCTGACCCCTCGTTCGCACGATTTGTCGATTGGGTGATGTCGATATTTCCCGTTTCGTTTCGAAGATGGTTCAAGCAATTCGATTCGTGAACGGCGATCGCTAAGGCAATAGAAAGACCGACATCTATTGACACTCGGAAGTGGTTAAATAAATCTAAATCGCGAATTCGTTGACGATTGGATGACCTAAGACTCTTGGTTACGGCGAATTTCGCCCAAGATCCCGCTCACGTCATACACCAAGTAACCGTGCATCAGAGTTAACACCAGGCCACCGACAAACCAATCGCTGGTCCGCATTGCCAGCTCGGGAACGTTTAACGCAAACGCCCACGTCAAACCAAATCCAACCTATTCGAGTGTGTGCGCTAATTCACCATCCGATGTGTGGCGGGTTTCGAATGGCGAATTGCAGATGGGATCCGAGCGGTTAGATTGAATTGAAGAAACGATCGGAACATGATGAATAAAATCGCATTCTATATACGCCGAGGAATTCTTTACACACTGGCGGCCTTGTTGTGTCGCGTGGTGCCTGCATCTTTGGTTCGCTTTCGGTACTTCGCCGTGTTTCAGTTAGGACGTGCCACGAACGTTGACCAACGTGTACATGCAGATTGCCGATGGTGTGAATCTGTCGATGAGATCGCTACGGCCGAGGCGATTTCTCGATTTGATTCCAAGCCGTTTGAGCCCAATGTAAGGGCAAGTTTGGCGCGAGTCGACTGCGAACCCGTGGGCGCTTTTTGGGTGGCTGAGCAGGGTTTTGTTGAACAAGAATTAGGAATCGCGTACCAGTTAAGTCCGCAGCAGCGATGGTTATTTGCAGCGATGGTAAAAAAGGAGCACCGAGGTCGCGGAGTTTTTCCGCAGTTATTGAGTTATACGACGAGCACACTTTTCGATTCTGGCTCGGAGCAATTGATGGCGTCGGTCAATCCGTTAAACAAAGCCTCGATGTCGGTGTTTCGAGCTCAAAGTGACGGCGTGATCGCCCGAGTTTTTGCATTTAAAATTTTGAACGTCGCAGTTTGCGTGGGAAGTGGCAGTGTCCAGATCGAGCGAACCTGTTCGACAAATTGCAAAAAAAATCCAATCCGTTTGCGATTCAACGGATCGGATTTCTGAACTCTTGGAAGTGGATTTTGATTTAGACTTGAAAACCGTGGTCTTCTTGATCGGCTTGTTGGTTGCCATCGAGCCCCAGTTCGGTTCTTAGTTGATCGAATTGAAACTCAAAGTGTTCGGTTGAAGCGTGGACATGTTCTGCCTCGGTAATGAAACGGATGTCCGACCGACAGGTAACGCCGCGGCATTCCAAGACGTGTTCAAATTGTTCCAACGGGCTGCCATAGACGATCAGCAGTTTATGTTCGTCAAACTGCACTTCTTGTGGGGTGTTGGGGTTGAGAACCGCAATTCCTGTGCAACCGTCATTGGTCAACAGATCTTCGTACTCCCATAAACTGCTAACCAGCACGGGGGCGTCGATGTGTTCGCGATACAAATCGGTATGATCTCCAGAGTCGGACGTGTGGCTGGTTTCCAGCACGACGTCTACAACCGGTCCCAGTTTTCCCACCAAATCCATGAATAACGGAAACAGAATTTCGCGTGATGCCGATGCCATGATTACCGGTACTTGCGAACCGGTTTCGTCGTCGACGTAAATATCGTGGCGGTAGCCCTGTGTTGGTTTGATTTTTAGGTCGATAGCGGGGCGAACCGCGTCAGTCAATAAAAAGTTGTCGTATTGATTGACTTCCAGATGCGCAGCCAGCGTTTTTTGATTAACGTTTGAAAAACTGTTGGCGGCTTTTCCGGTAACGAACAGGCTCGAATCATCGAAATTATTTTCGTTGAATCGATTCGTGTAACTCATTTTTATCCTCGGGTCTTAAGGCGTAACTAGTGCACCGGCGATGATTCAGCGGCGAATCGGCCGGTGGGAGTAGTTCCCTAGCGCTTTCGCGTACACAAAAACGTAGGTTGCCCTTTGAATACCTGGATCGAATCGAAACGGCTTGCCAAATTACAGGTGAAAAATTGTGAAATCGGCCGGTCGAAGCGGTACAATCGTCACAGAAGTGCGAACTTGGGAGTAAAAACAGGTGTCCTTCGGGCGAGGTGGCGTACGACAAAGTCGGGCATCGAGTTGTTCGATGGAACGGGCATGTTTTGAATCCAACAGTGGGATACAGGGGTAAGGCGAAAATGGGAGAGTTAGAGCCGGTCGAAACGCAAGAAAATCCGATCGGGGACAATCGTCCGAAACTCGCGACCAAACGTCTTTTGTTGCGTCCCTTTGAATTGTCTGATCAAGACGCCGTGTTTCGGATTTGTAGTGAAAGAGAGGTTGCGCGAAACACGCGAACGATTCCTCATCCTTATCCGCGAGCACAGGCCGAGCATTGGATTAAACAACATGTTGATTTGTGGGCGACAGGGAAAGCCGCGATTTTTGCGACATGTTTAAAATCGACGGGGCAGTTGGTCGCGGCGATCGGGCTGGAAATCAATGAAAAAGACCAAAACGCGGAGTTGGGCTACTGGGTTGACAAAAATTGTTGGGGCCAGGGGATTTGCACTGAAGCGGCCCGCGAAGTGGTAAGGTACGGATTTGAGTCGTTGGCGTTGAACAAAATTCACGCCCACTACATGGCTTCCAACCCCGGCTCCGGACGCGTGATGGAAAAAATCGGGATGAAAAAAGAGGGGGTTTTGAATCGCCACATCCGTAAATGGGGGGAGTTTCACGACATCGTTTGGTATGGGATTTTGAGATCGGACTTTGAATTCGACCAAAATTCTTGAGGTTTACGATGCCCTCATTCGTGTGAATGTTCGTGAAAACACCTCACCCGCGATCATGGGAAATCCGATTTTGAACTTTTCCACTATTATTTGCGAATATCAATAAGAGACGTGCGAATACCGATTGTATCGGGAACAAACTTCTATCGAAACACGGTTTAGGCAATTGAGGATAACGATGTCTGAGAATTCCACTTCGGAAAAGCAGGGAACCCAAGTAACTTTTCTGGATCAAACAGGTGCAAAAAGCGTGGATGCTGTTGTCGCGGAAGACATCACGGTCAAGCGAATTTTGCCCAATATTATTACCAAAATGAACCTTCCGGTGGTCGGCCCCGATGGCCAACCGATGAGTTACAGCTTGGATCACAAAGAAGGTGGCAGACGTTTGGACGAAAATCAGACACTGCTGCAATCCAATGTTGGCGACGGTGACCATTTGATCGTTTATCCTGAGATCGTCGCCGGTTAGAATTACGGCAGCGTTTTTGTAGAATGAAATCGGCATCGCGGTCTTGTCGGGTCAATCGCGGCGGTATCGTTGCCGTAGCATCCGTTGATCATATTTTGGGACGCGCGTTTGGCCTGGATCGACGTGTGCCTGGTTCACTCACTCAAGCAATAGTTGAAGCAACCCCATGCGAAAATCGCCACGTCAGCGAAGACTAGAGTCTGACTATCGAGGTGTTCGGCAACTTTGCGACGAAAGTACTATTTTTACATTTTCTGCCGTTGGCGAGCCGCCGCAGAAGTATCGTTTGATTTTCAATGGTAATGGAATTTACCGCAACTCCAACGGTGAAATCAAAGTCTCAACTCAGCACGAGTGTTTGATCGAGTTTGGAGCAGCGTATCCAAGACTGGTTCCTAACCTTGCTTGGCAGACTCCCATTTTTCATCCCAATATCTCCAACAACGGCGTTGTCTGTTTGGGCGGTTACGGAACGAACTGGGTGCCTAGTCTGACTTTAAGTGAACTTTGCGGGATGCTCTGGGATATGATTCGCTACGAGAATTTTGATACCGAAAGTCCGTACAATCGCGAAGCAGCAATCTGGGCGAAACAACAACTGTCGAGTGCATTTCCAGTAGACCAACGATCGATTCGAGACAAGATGGCACATCCCAATGGTGTAACATCCAATCGCAGCGTCGAAATCGTTGAAACAGGAATCGAGATCGTTACGCCGAGCCCCAAAAAATCGTCATTGGAAGAGGATGGCATAATGTTTTTGGACTAGGCCCAAGTCTACTTTTAGCGGAACTTGATATTGAACGAACAGCCCCAATCCCACCCAGAAGCAATCCAGTTTCGAATCGATGACGATGACCGCTATTCCCGTCTGCGATTGATCGGATGGTGGGATCAAACCAAGCTCTCGGATGCAAAAGTCCTGGTAGTTGGTGCGGGCGCTTTGGGAAATGAAGTTTTAAAGAATCTTGCACTCGTTGGAATTGGCGAGATCCATGTAATCGACTTCGATGAAATTCAACATTCCAACTTGTCTCGAAGCGTTTTGTTTCGAGCCGCAGATGCCGGTAAGTCCAAGTCGCAAGTGGCGTCCGATTTCGTTCGCGGCTTAAACCCCGATTGTCAGATTTATAGTATCAATGGGGACGTGATGGCCGATATCGGATTGGGGCTAGTTTCCGATATGAACGTCGTGATTTGTTGTGTCGACAATCGCGAAGCGCGTTTGTGGATTAATCGCATGTGCTGGAAAGTCGGAACGCCATGGGTCGACGGAGGCATCCAGGAAATCAATGGGGTTGCGAAAGTATTCACGCCGCCGGACGGCCCGTGTTATGAGTGTGGGATGACCGAGCGCGACTACCAATTGATTCAGCTAAGATATAGTTGCCCACTGCTTAAACTTGAAGAAATGCAACAGGGAAAAGTTCCAACGGCGCCAACGATCGCATCGATTATCGGCGGGATGCAGGCTCAAGAAGCTTTGAAATTGATCCATGGTTTGCCAACGGACGCCGGTTCGGCAATGGTTTTCAATGGCGTTTCTAACCAATTTTACAAATCGAAGTATCCCTACCGAGAAGACTGCCTTTCGCACGAGTTTTATGACGACGTTGTTGAAAGCGACTTGAGCCACAGCCATTCGGTTGGCGAGTTGTTTGAGTTTGTGGCAAATAGAACAAAAAACGAATCCGAAGCGATCGAACTGGATCGCGATTTCTTAACCCAGCTAGTCTGCCGAACGTGCAACCAAACCGATATGGTGAACCAGCCAAGAAGCTCCGTTAGTATGAATCGGGCGATTTGTGCAAGTTGTGGGCAGGTGATGACACCAGAAACCGTTCATGAGGTCGTTGCAGGCGAAATGAATGATCGAAAATTGTCGGAAATTGGCATTCCAGCGTACGATATCGTCAAAGTTCGAACGAATAAACGGATGGAGTACATCCAGCTTTGCGGCGATAACCAGAAAACTACTGAATGAACCTGTCCGGCCCGTCTAGAATAGAATCGCTAGAAACAAGCGAACACGATCACCGTACGCCTGCCGATATGGACGCCGACATCGAATTTGGTCAAGTCGAACATTCTCAACCCGAGCGGGGCTTGCGCCCGGACCAAGACAAGCATTTTGTCGTTGCCATGTGTGGGGATGTTCAAGAAAATGATTTGCCCATTTTTGTGGATATGGATGTGATGCGTGATATGGAGGCACATGCGCGCGAAAACACACGGGTCGAATTAGGTGGCGTTATGTTGGGACGCCAGCATGTTGACGACGAAGGTAATCCATTTGTCATCATTACTGACTCACTGCGGGCAAAACACTATGAGGCGACCAAGGGTAGTTTCAAATTCACACACGACACGTGGAATCAGATCACTCGGGAACGGAATGAGTATCAGAGTGAGCTTGAATTGGTCGGATGGTACCACACGCATCCCGGCTGGGGCGTTTTTCTGTCGGGTATGGATTTGTTTATTTGTAATAACTTCTTCAGCCGTCCACTGGACGTTGCATTGGTGATCGATCCATGTGCGGGAGACCGTGGATGGTTTCAATGGACGCCAGTAAACGAAACACGGCAGACGCCTGGTTTTTTCTTAATGACCAACCGTCATCGTCAAAACGAACTGAACTACTTTTCTGATATTTTTAGTGATCAAAACCCTCGATTTCACGATCCGCGTTTTCAGCAGGCTTCGTTTGGAGATCACGGGATACAACAAGGTGAAGACATGGTAAGCGTGATTGACAATCGTCGTCCGGTTTTCGAATTGGCCATTGTGTCGATGTTGTTTTTGCAAATGGTTCTGGTTGCCATTTTCGGTTACCGATTCTTGGCGACTCCGTCGAGTGAATCATCTGACGAACTGGCTGCGCGTTTGACTGCGGCCGAATCGAAGTTCCAAGAAATTTCCGAGAATCGCAATCGCTCCATTCGGGAGCAGGCGTTTCAAGATGTTTTGGGGTTCATTGTTGATCGCGAGACCGGTACCCAAGGATTAGTCGCTAAGTATTCCGACATCGCAGTCAAAAACCAAGATTTAAAGGACAACTTGATTGGGCAGCGGGCACGAATCGAGCTGGCGGAGAAAGATAACTCGTCGCTGAATTACGAATTGGCGGCGGAACGCGATCGTGCCGAGAAACTGACGGAAGAATTGGCGGCCGCTCAAAAGTCGATGTCCCAGATTAGAAAACTAAACACGGACTTAACGGCTCAGCTGGATGGTGAGGAATCTGCAGAGAGCATCGCGTCTGTCTTGCCCGCGTGGTTGTTGTACACCGTTGGTGGTGCCGGCTTGTTCTTTCTCGGGATCATTGGAGGATCGTGGTTCACCCGGCGACAGTTGAACGACGAATATGTCGAATATAGCCAATCCGGCTCGGAGGTTGCTCAACGGCCAACGGATGGGACGTCCAATTCCAAAACCGCGAACTAGCCAGAGTATCTATATAGGAGCTGACCGATGGCCGGTCTTTTCGTACTTGTAACAATTTTTGTTGTGATTGCAGGCATGGTACTGTTGTTTCGCAACTTGATAGTTCGGATTGGTTCCTGGTCCCAAGCTTATCAGGGTTTGGCAAAACGTTACGGGACGAAGGTCAGTTATTCTCGCAATAGACCAAAGCTGACGTTCCGCTATGGTGACTCCAATTGCGTTTTGAGCAACGTCGGCAGAAGCAACCACCGGCGCACCCAATTGAAAGTTTCTTGGTTGGATCGGAAGCTGAAATTGTTCGTTTCGACGTTTGGCGAACCGGTTGGGATCATTAAGGCTTGGAGCTTGCAACCCGTCTCGTTGGAGGCCGAGTCGAATGGTCGTTTTGTCGTATACTGCAATGATGTCGCAATTGCACGGAAGATCATCAATGCGACGACGCGATGGCAAATCGAGCAATTGATCGACCTGGGCGGCGAATCCGGAATCGAGATTTTCTTAAGTAGCGGCCAGCTGAAGATCACCAAGCCCGGATTTATTAAACACAACATGATTTTGGACGATTTTGTGCGGTTTGGTTTGGAGCTTTTCGACCAACTCAAATTGGCACTGAATGATGATTTGGAATTCGTCCCGCAGACCGAACCGTTGATTTTAGAAGACGTTATTTGCCCGATTTGCACGGATAAGATCCATCATGACTTTGTGACTTGTGTTCGGTGCCGGACGCCACATTGCGCTGACTGTTGGGAATACAATGGCCAGTGTGCGACGTTTGCGTGCAACGAAACGCGGTTTCTACGGATCGGCGAAGCGCAAAAATCGTCGCTTGGATGATGCTACCCGTTGCGTCTGGTTCCGTAACGGCACGAAGCGCTTCGAATAGCGAGTGAATCTACTCCGCTTTTTGGTTCCAATAATGGGCCAACATCTCCAATAAAGGGTTGATGGTCTTGGCCTGCAAATCATGCGGGGGTTCCCATTTGAGCCATTGATATCCGTCATGTTCGGTCAATTGGATCTCGACATAGGGCTCGTTTAGTTTTGCTAAAAAGATCGTCAACGTTTTTAATCTTGGCTCATGGTTAAATTTCGGTAAAGAAACAAGATACTGTTGCTCGTAACGAAAGCCATCGTCCACTAGGATTTGTTTGTTAGTGATCCCGGTTTCTTCTTCCAACTCGCGTAGAGCGCATTCCATTTCTGTTTCGCCTTTATCGACGTGACCTTTTGGTAGATCCCACCTTGCGGGATGTTGCATCAGAAGAAACGATAGTTCTGGTTGGTCGCGGTAGATAAGGAATCCGCAGGACTGTAACTTGGACATTTCAAACTCGCAAAACAAATCCGATGAAAATTTATACCAAAACTGGGGATCAAGGCGAGACGGGTATACTCGGCGGCCAACGCGTTTACAAAGACGATCGGGTTATCAACACCATTGGCGAAGTTGACGAGGTCAACAGTCATCTTGGTTTGGCTATTAGCTTGAACGATGATTCGTCTATTAATGCGATATTGCAAGAAATCCAAACCGAGCTGTTTGTGATTGGCAGTCAAATCGCGAATTGTCAATCGGACCGGCCAGATTCCGTTTCCGTTGGGTTGGATGGTGTGGAGCGATTGGAGAATATAATCGACCACTACGATGGAAAATTGCCGGCCATGACAGCATTTATTTTGCCTGGCGGTCATTCGGTCGGGGCACAATTGCATGTGAGTCGATGCGTATGTCGTCGAGCTGAGAGAAGTCTAGTTCAATTGACTCGACAACCAGATTGCAATTTCGATTTATCAATGACTGTGACTTATCTCAACCGCTTGAGTGATTTGTTGTTTGTGCTCGCTCGTTACGTGAATTTGTCGGCCGATTGTCCTGAGATTCAATGGCTGCCGAATAAGAGTTGAGCCATTCATGATAGCGTAACGTCAAAAAACGGGAGCAATGGTTTCGCTTGATCTCCAAGCTGGCGCGGCGCGTGTCTTTGACGTTCCAGTATCCTGGCGTATTCGGCTCCATAAATTGTCGAATTATGGGGAAAGAGCTGCACGTTGTATCCATGGAAATAAAAGAAGTGTCATAGCTCTGGAAACTGAATCCGTTACAATGAGCGGATCGAAAGTACACGTTACCGGAAAGTTGATCGGATGAAAAAGATCGAAGCGATTATTCGACACTTCAAATTAGAAGACATTAAAAGCGCATTGACCGACTGTGGTGTTGAGGGAATGACCATCACCGAGGTCAAGGGATTTGGTCGGCAAAAAGGCCATACGGAGATGTACCGTGGCAACGAGTATGCAATCGACTTTGTCCCCAAGGTCAAGGTCGAAGTCGTTGTCACCGAGGAGAATTTGAAACCGGTTATCGACACGGTGATGGACAAAGCTCAAACCGGTCAAATGGGTGATGGAAAGATTTTTGTGACAGATCTGCATGAAGTCATTCGAATTCGAACGGGAGAAACGGGCAAAGACGCCGTTTAACATTTCGCGGCTCATTGGGGTTTGAATTTAATTTATGACATCTACTGGTGCCGGATTTCGACCGAGCGTTACTAACGCGCGGGAGCGTTGGAATGACGGACGCCAGATCATGCGTCGGGTTCACGAAGAAGGTGCTCCTGGCCGCCAAGTCGTACATTCGATGTCAGATCTGCTTGATCGTGTGCTGATCGACTTGTTCAAATCAGCTGTCGAGGATGCTAAACCAGGAATCGATCAAAAGGTATCTGTGGTTCTGCATGGTGGTTGTGGGCGTCGCGAAGTTGCGCCGTTCAGTGACGTCGACCTCATGGTGCTTTATCAAAGTAGCTTGGACGATGCCCTGACTAGTTTTGTGCGTCGCTTTGCCCAGGACATTACTGACACCGGTTTGCATCTGGGTTACAGCATTCGTTCGCCGCGAGAGGCCTGCGGAATGTCGCTGAAAGACCCGGCCATTTTTTCATCGTTGACTGAATCTCGGTTTTTGTGCGGTAACGTTGAACTCTATTCAAATTATTTGAACCGCCTACAACGCTTGGCCCAGAGGCGTAGTTCGAATTTGATAAAAGGAATTGTTGCAGCGAGGAAAAAAGAACAATCCCAATTCGGCGGTACCGTTTATTTGTTGCGACCCAACGTGAAAAAATCTCCTGGCGGATTGCGTGACTTGCATCTGATTCGGTGGTTGGGATTCGTGCGATTTGGTGAAACGGATTTTGACCAATTATGTCGGCGCCGAGCGATCAACGATAGCGACGCGACGACGCTGCATGCTTCCGGTGAATTCTTATTGAAAGTGCGGAATGAATTGCACTTTCACGCCGGTCGCGCCAACGATTTGTTTGAACGAACCGAGCAAGTTCGGATGGCCGAAAAATTTGGATACCGGGGCGATGATGCCGTGCTGCCGGTCGAACGGATGATGCAAAGCTATTTTGGTTATAGTAGCCAAGTTCGATTCATTTGTGATCAATTCGTCGCCAACAGTGTTAACCGGCGAACGATCACATCCCAAGTCTTGGCACCGTTGGTAACGAGGCAAATTGGTGACGAATTTGTGATGGGGCCAACCCATATCGGGTTTAGCGAAACCGCCCGTACCCTTTTAGCCGGCAATCTTCAAGAAGTACTGCGGTTGATGCAGTTGGCGAGTCTACACGGAAAAGAAATAGACTATGAGACGTGGGAAGCCATTCGTGAAGCCATGTCGCGCGTCGATGAAATTGAAATGACGCACGAGATTTCGCAGCAATTCATGGCATTGCTTTCCAAAACAAGTCGACTGGCCGACCTGTTGCATAAATTGCATGAAATGTTCGTGTTAGAAAAAATCCTTCCCGATTTTGCCCACGCCAGGAACCTGTTGCAGTTCAACGAGTATCACAAGTACACCGTGGATGAACATTCCTTGCAAGCGGTTCGGATGGCTACGGAATTTGAACATCAAAACACGTATTGCGGCAAAACATATCGGCAAATCAAAGAGAAAAATATCTTGCACTTGGCTTTGTTGTTGCATGACCTGGGAAAGGGATACCCAGAAGATCACAGCGAAGTGGGACGTAGGATCGCCGTGGCGATGGGGGAACGGCTATCGTTGACATTTGAAGAAACCGAAAACATCAAGTTTCTGGTTCACAACCATTTGATGATGTCGCACTTGGCGTTTCACCGCGATATCAACGACGAGAACTTGGTTGCCGAATTTGCGTCTAATGTCGGTTCAGTGCGTTTGTTGTCGATGTTGTATGTCTTGACGTGTTCGGATGTTCAAGCCGTCGGGCCGGACGTACTGACGAACTGGAAATACAATTTGCTGACGAGCTTGTTTCGAAATGCTTGCAATGTGTTGACTGGACAACACACTCAGGCAGAAACACCCGATGTGTTCGAGCAACTTTACGACCAAATTGGGGAACAGGTAGAATCGAGCGAATTGAAGATTTGGTTGCGTTCGGCAGCTAAGAATTTGCCAAGGAACTATTGCGTTCAACATGAGCCAGACGAAGTGGCTAGGCAATTGTTGTTGTTGCGAGAGACGAGGGGCGATGACGTTCAATGTTGGGTCAAGAAATGTGTGGGCAGCGACCTTTACGAATTGTGCATCGGCAAACGGGAACGGCGACGTTCGGGCCTGTTTTTTAAAACCTTGGGAATGTTAGCGAGCCAGGGGGTTATCGTTCGTTCGGCTGATATTAAGTCGATTGGTCGATCGCTTGTGTTGTATTGGTTTAAATTTGAAGACATCGAATTTGAAACGCCGCCGCAAACTCGTTTAGATGACTTGCGAGATCGCGCACATGATATTGCGACCGGAATCAACGACGAGCCTCCGACGTTTCGACAAAAGTGGGGGAACGAAACCAATGTTGCCAAACAGATCGCCCGGCCCCGAATCGAAGTCAAAATTGACAATCAAACGGTGAAGTCTGCGACGATTATTGACGTCTTTGCTTACCAGCGAATCGGTTTGTTGTATAAGATTTCGAGTCAGATTTATAAAGTCGGATTGGACGTCAGTTACGCTCGGATTTCGACATATGCTGAGCAGTTGATCGCCGTGTTTTACGTAACCGATGAACAAGGAAACAAAATCCGAAATCGAAATCAGCTGCAAGTGATCAAACAGGAAGTGTATCGTACAGCAAAGAACTATTTGGAGCCTGAGTCACAATTGGACCAGCAGTTATGAGCGACCAGCAAAGAGCAAGCATTGGCGCGGCGTTGAAGCAGCTTGTAGTCCCATTTGTGTTCGTTGCTTTGGTGGCCATTCCGATCTTGTATTACGGTTGGAATAGCGAGATGGCCCGCTGGACTGCAGCTCGGGCTGAGATACTGTACCGAAACGGAGAAGTTCCGTCCGCGATTTCCATGTTGAAAAAAGCAGTGGAACGGGCGCCTCACAATGTCGATCTCCAGTTACTATTGGCTGGCAAATTGATGTCTCACCAACAAGCTGACCAGGCGTTGGCAATTATCGACGACGCAATTGCTCGTTCTGCTGATCCACAACCGGCATTGAGAAGCAAAGCCGAGTGTCTGGTGTATTTGGACCGGTCAAGCGAAGCATTGGCGACGTTAAAAAGTCTGTCGGACTACGTGACGTCGTTAGATTTTGACGAACCTGAACGATTGAATGAACTTGCTTATTTCAGGGCATTGGCTGGCGAGGAATTGGAATCCGCAAAAGATAACATCGATAAAGCCATTCAAAGCCTGCAAATCAGGACTTGGTGGCTCGACGGGTTTCCGATGCCGTTGCTGGACCAAACGATCTTGGCGGCCACCATGATCGCACGCCGAGTCGATCAGCCTATGATAGTTCTGAAGATGCTAAACGAAAGAATTGATGTCAATGCCGACTTGATCGCCAAGCTAGATCAAGAAAGCTCCAGTTTTGTCTACCGCTGCATGTCTGAGGGTTTCCCGATCAAGCCGCAATACGAACAGGATGTGAAAACCATACAGCAGACCAAGTATTCGGCGCGGCAAGTGCTTTCGTTGTTGCTCTCGGTACGAGCATTGGTTTGGCAAGACTTGGGACGGCAAGAAGATGCTTTGGTGGATCGTCGACGGATTGTGACGCTGGGATTCGATGCGACGAATTTGGTTGATCAAATTCCAGACGATTGGACATTGCTCTATGTTATGTATGTCGGTGCCATGTATTTGGACACGCGTGCGGTTGTGTCGCACGCTCGTCAACCAGGTTCAGCAGAAGCCTTGCGGGACGTCGACGCGGCAGTTTTGGCGATGCGGTTGCTTGAGTTGACCGACCGCAGTGCGTTACAGAACTCAATCCGCGACAATCGCGGCAATCAATTCGATGCCATGCAATTGAGACGCCAAGAGGCGACATTGCGAATGCACCGAGCCAAAGTGTTGTTGCGTCGGGGGCAGATCGAACAAGCCGAGCAGGATTTTCAACGCATTGAAGAACTGGGGTTCGACCGAAGACAAATGCTGTTCTAGGCGCGGCGCTTATGGCTGCTGCGGTTTCAAAAATTCTGAATTCCAACGCCGTCGAACAAAAGAAATTTGGGTTGACAGAATTGGTGTCTGGCCTAGCGAACTGCGTTTCCTCGCAAGAGAAAGTAACCGAATATGACAGTAGCGACTGCGATTACACCCCAGGTCGTTTCGTCAAACTTGGATGTCTCCCGAAAGACTGACTCAAGCAGGCGGTAAAAGCTTTGAATGATCGTATTCATGGTTTTGAAGGTCCAGAGTTTGGTTTCCCAACTCTACATTTTCGGTGAGTTGTTTTCCGACAAAATTTCCCAAGGCGGACGAGACAGCAGCGCGGGTCGTTCTGATTGAATGGGCGGTGACGAATTTGCGATTTGGAATTGGGTTGAGTAGCCGAAAGAGGCCAGTCTTACCGATAGCATAGCTTCAGGCAGTTTTTTATCAAAATATGCCGACGAATCAGCGCTACAAAAATAGCGGACTCAATCGAGCATCCAAATGCCTTGAGAGCGTTTGAAAATGGTTTTGAAAATAGAGCAGATGTGCCCTTGAAAATCCGAGTCTTTAGATATAATTACCTTTCCCCTTCAGGGCGCTGTAGCTCAATTGGTTAGAGTACCGGACTGTCGATCCGGTGGTTGCGGGTTCGAGTCCCGTCAGCGTCGCTTAAAAATGCCTCGAAAAGCCAATTGAGTTTTTCGAGGTATTTTTGTTTTGGTCTTTCTTTCCTGCGCTCTCCATTGCTTTCACGATTCTTGATGTCGTGCATTTTGTTGCGGGTGTTGCTGGTGGATAAGCCCTTGATTCCTAGCGATAAAAAACCAGTAACTCGAACGCGGCAAGCGTGATCGACGCTAAACCGCCGTTAGGACAATTCGAAAACGCCGAGTCGCAAAGCACTCGGCAGTCCTTGCGGTTCCGCGTTTCATAAAGTGCTGGACAACTTTACGTTGTCGGCGGGGTAGGGGAGGAAATTGGGCGCGGTCTAAATTTCTGGTAGATTATGAACACGGAGCAACAACAACTATTCAATCAAGGGACAAGAATGAAGCGACTTTTATCAACCGCATTGATGTTCGCGCTGTTCACCGGCGTTCACGCCCAGGAAATTGACTTCACAAAGACTACTTTGGATTTCAGAAACATCACCGGGACAAACGTTGTGCAGAACATCGCCGAAACTACTGACAACGAAAAATTGATTGATTTTGGCGACTGGAATAACGATGGGTATTTGGACGTGGCCATTGCCGTCGGCAACGGTGCATTCGGTCAGCGGCGAAACAAACTTTATCGAAATGACAATGGTGTGTTGGTTGAAGTCAGTGGTGATCCGGTGATTCCCGGTTTTTCATTTACCGACACGTCTCGTTGCGCGTTCTTGCGAGATTACGACAACGATGGTTGGCTAGATATTATCGTTGTCAATGATGACAACTCTGGAAACTCGACGAACAACTCGCCGGGAAAAACTAAGTTTTTTCGCAATGTCGATGGTACTACGTTTCTTAATGAATCGGAGCGACTGGACAATCAAGCCGGGGCAGCATGCAGCGGCAGCGTGGCTGACTTTGACCAAAACGGCTACATCGATTTGCTGATGTGCAATTATCCTGGGCCTTCGCAAGAATCATTGGGATTGAACAACATCAACGGCGCTGGTCCAGGTCAGTTTACGGTCGTCACGGAAACACATGCCATGCAAGAGTTGGACTACGGTGTAAATTCTGCTGTGGCAGACATGAATGGCGATGGCAAATTGGACATCTTGATTGCCAACTTGGGCGATCCAGACTTTATTTACTACAATGACAACAATGGCGCTGGCAGCGAAATTGGCGATTTTCGTTATCCAAACTCAGGGCAGTTAATTAGTAACAACAGCGGCTCAGGCTACCAATCGCTGCAACCGTCCGACTTTAATGGCGACGGGATGATGGATTTTTATTATTCAAATATTGCCGGCAACAGCGGCGACTTGTTGTATATCAACACCGGCAATGGCGGCGACAACAAAGCCACATTTGTGACCCAACCCATGCCGTCTAGCCAAGAGGGGGCCAGTGCAAAAATCTCGCACCCAGATTTGGATGGCGATGGACGACCGGAGATTGTAGTCATGTCACAATCTCGGCGGCCTTACATCTTCCGTAATACGTCGGCCAACGGCGAAACCAGTTTTATTGAATGGACACCAGCCATATTCGATTCGAGCTTGGAAGGATGGCACGCCGATGCGGGCGATATTACGATGAACGGACGACCGGACTTGTTAGTTGGAGCCGATGTCAATGATCACCTCTTCGAGAATGTGGATTCCGATATCAGCAATGCCACAGATCTAATTGGTGACGCATTGCCGGCTTTCCACAATGCGTCGCCGATTGCCGTGACTGGAAAACTGGCCGCCGGTGATACTCAACTGCTGACTGCTTCAGGCGTTGCTGTTGGAGCCAATGTTTCCGTGTTGCTGCGATCCGCTGCAGATACGAGTTTGACCATAACTGGTAGCAATAGCGAAAATTCAAACCGTCCAGGCGGCAACGTAGATGAAGCCATTCAGTTTACCAAAAATGGCAATGGTGATTTTGTCGCCACCATCGAAAATCATTCAGCGCCTCAATTTTTAGGAGATGCAAACGGCGACGGCGAGGTCGATTTGCTGGATGTGCAAGGTTTTGTCGATGCGATCACCAGCAGCGAATTCGTTGCGATTCTTGACATGAATCAGGACGATTCGGTCGACTTGCTTGACGTCAATGGTTTCGTTGATGCCGTCGTCAACGGAACTCAAACTCCGTTTGAAGTACGTTACGTCATTGAGTTTCTCAGTCGCACCAGTTGACGAATAGCGAACGTAAAAAAACAAACCCTGGTTTCACATTGAAAACGGGGTTTTTATTTTCGAGGAACGCGCCCGCCCAAAACTGGGTCTTTCCGCATTTTGCCACCGCCTGCGCCGTATTAATCAAAATCAACATAACGGGAATGTGAAGGAAAATACGGTTGGCCTCGACCGGCTTGAGGTTGGTTCTGGAACATGCTTCCCTGAATCAACCGTTCTCCACCGGCTCGCTGGGAAACCAAAAATGTCAGCATCTGATCGGTCATGCCGGGAACCAGATCGTCTTTCGACGTCGGCGTGTCTTGGGGAAACCGGTAGAAATTCCTAATTTCATTCAACTCAGGCCCATTCCAAACCATCTCTTCTCGCTGCATAAAATCAAGGGCTGCCGCTAGTTCGATTTCGGATTCGGCTCCATTCTTTTCACCTGTTGCTCCTTCGTTAAAGGGCATCTTTTCTCGCAGGACGATTTCCTTCGGAACCCCTAAATCTTTACCCATCAATCGCAATGGGAATTTGCTGCATGGTTCGTCGTCAATATGACCAAACAGGAAGTCGGCATGTGCCATCGCCAATGCATCCATGAAAAGGTGGGATGTAAACGGCGATCGAATTTCGACTGGTAACGTTGTACCGTCACTATCAAGCAATTGGTTTGCTGCCGACGAACCAAAGAACGAAGCAAGAGCTACT
Organism: Mariniblastus sp.; assembly: GCA_965263475.1. Lineage (GTDB taxonomy): Bacteria > Planctomycetota > Planctomycetia > Pirellulales > Pirellulaceae > Mariniblastus. Next base: position 1,515,313 of record OZ253677.1, on the reverse strand, counting down.
CGTCCACCGTCTGTCAATGGAAAGTAATTGACCCGCGCACATATTTCTTCACGCACTTCCTCTGCCGTTCTCTTGCCACGGATCATTTCGTCGTATCCAGCCATCAATTCATCGGCACCGTCGCCGGTCAACAGCGTGATCACGTCTGGATGTTCGCGTCGAATCGTGCAAAGCAAACTTGACATCACGACCGTGTTTCTGACTTGACTCCGAAGTACCGGATGCGGAGTGATCAAGCGTGGTAGGTCAGTAAAGACAAACTCGTCGTACAGCTTTCGATTGAGCGCTTCGGCGTCTTTTGCAGCAACGACATGAAAGTGTTTATCGGCATCGATTTGAAGTGCCTCTAGCAATTCGCGTGTGTGAACAAGATCTTGATTGTTTTCGTCTGGTGTGCCATCCAAGCCGCCCAGAGTAAAAATCTTTAGACGGTCAAGCTGACCTGAGTCTTGCAAGAACTTGGTCGTCAGCGCAAGAATTACGCTACTATCAATGCCGCCACTGCAAAGTACGCCAACGATACCATCACGCGGTATCCGCCGTCGGACCGATTCGGTTAACGTCGAAACGAAATTGGACATAAATCCGTTGAATGCTGCGTCGTTCGAGTCTTCGCCAGCAAACAGATCCTGGCACTGATTCTTCAACCATTTTTCTTCGCACTGTCCGTCAGGCGTCCGGACAAATGCCTCGCCAGGAGCCATGACCTCGATCGCGATATCGGGTTCGACGCCAATTTCTTCCAGAGCTTGATGAATGGGGGCCGCCTCTGAAGCAATGATCAATCCATTATCCCATTCTGCAAAAAAACCGCCGGAAGTATTCATTTGATCAACCGCGCACCACCAGTGGTTGGCCTGCTTGTCAAAAATCAAAAACGTTCCTTGTAGGTCGGCATCAGTCAGAAACGCTTCGATACCGTGTTTCAGCATAATGTCCATTGCAAAATGCCCGTCACTTTCGAATAGCGGTTCATCGATGAATGCTCGTTCGCGAAAGCCATAAACTTCGCCATTGAAAGCCAGCCAATAATTGGCACTTTCCAACGGAAATACACCATGCGAGCAACCGGAACTGGTCACAGTAAATCGGTTTAAACCGACGGCACAGCCACCCGCTTCGCAAAACTCTGGCGGCAAATTCCCCCCATTGCTCTGCAACTCGGCAATTTTTTTTGCGACGGTCAATCCTTCGGATGTAAGTGTAATACGGCACATGGGATGAAAACGGGGATGAAAACGGGGACAGGTCCAGTTAATTCTGTTTTGGTCGACCGGGACGTCGTAGCGTTGACTCGAGGCCGTACTTTTTGGCCGTTGCGTTAACCCAGTCCGGACTGCCATAAGGCGTTCCTCGGTTTGAGCTATTTCGAATCGCCGCTAGTTCTTTTTCGCTGGCCGGTTTGTTCACGAAGCTGACCCAATCGCGAGGTCTGCGGATCGGCCACTTACTTAGCAGTTTGCGGTTATCAGCGTCGCCAAACTCTCGAATCCACAAACTGCTCCATTGCCATTGTTCGGCGCGCTGCACCAAGTTTGCTCGCAACGCATTGCGTTCCACGTAGCGAACGACTTGATAGAAATAGTCGTCGGCGTCCACCATGAAAGACTTAAAGCGACCTTGATAAAGATGTCCATAACCGACTTGTTGTCGGAATTTTTGCCAGCGCGTGACATGAGTAATAGTCAGCCGTTGCATAAACGCGCCCAAGTCCTGATCGTTTTCCGGCCAGAGTACAAAGTGCCAGTGGTTGGGCATCAAGCAATAGGCGACGATACGCATGGCCCGCTTTTCTAGCGTCTCTGCAATCACGCGCTCGAAAGCGAGATAGTCGTCGTCATCAAAAAACAGCTGTTGTCGGCCAACGCCACGATTAATGACGTGGTATACACAACCTCCGGGAGCAATACGTGCTGTTCTTGGCATGACCACATATTACCGAAATTGCCGTTTTTGTCAATAACTGGACCTGTCCCCGTTTTGTCCTCCGCTTTCCTGCCCATAAAACGCTGGATCAATTCGACTTCTCTGCACAGCCGTCGGTCAATAAACCTTTGATCTCTCAGCTGGCTGCCGGTGATTATTTATCATCGAAGGAAAACATTCTGCTGGTTGGGCCCAGTGGAACTGGGAAGTCGCATCTGGCCACTTCCCTTGCGATCAACGCCTGTTCACAAGGAAAACGGGTTCGGTTCTGGAGAGTGACAGAGCTGATCACCTGTCTGCTGGAAGCTAAAGAGGAACGCTTACTCTTGCGAATTCGCAACCAACTGGCCAAACTGGATCTGTTGATACTTGATGAACTGGGGTACGTCCCGGCAAGTAAGGCAGGTGCGGAGTTGCTGTTTGACGTGATTGCCACAGCGTATGAACGCAACAGCATCATCGTCACCACGAATTTACCCTTTGAGAATTGGCCCGAAGTCCTCGGCAACCAACGACTCACCGGAGCAGCCCTCGATCGACTGACACACCGTTGTCACATCATCGAGACCAAAGGCGAGAGCTATCGACTCAAGGGCGCAAAACGACGAACCCGATCAAACAAGAAGAAATCGGCATAACCTAAAACACTCACCCCTTCATGTTTTTTTACACCTAGCGCCGCTGTTTCCCGCCGCCAGGCGCCGCACTATTCAACCGCCGTCAACACTCAGCACGATCGTCTGTGGGATTCGGCGTTGCACGGTTATCTACTTATTATGGAATGTTGAATGGTCGCAATGGTAAACTCGAATCAGCCAATACATCCGCCAGAAATTTCTCGATCAACGGCAATCGCAAAAAAAAACGCTGACCGATAGCGATTTTTATCGCCGTTGTCCCCCTGATTGACTCCGTCAGGCGGTTTGAGTTGCCAGGTCTGGGCGCACTCAATTTCGTCCGCGAGGGTGTTCTTCGAAACCGTTCATATATTCGGATGTCCGTCAAGAAAACTAAGTCTTGCTGCGAAAATTATCATGACTTCCCGCTCAACCGAAATCCTACGCCGACGCAGTTTACGGGAATTCCTACGAAGCGTTGGCGTGAAACGCCGATCTCAGTTAACAATTCGTTAACCTAAGTCCATTCGCAAGATGAAGCTGATGCAGATTTGCATTCTGTTTTTTATGAGGCAACTTTCTTGGGGTTCGTCGATCAGCGCGTCAAGCGTTGTACAACGCTAGTTCGATGCTTTCTTTTCACTCAAAAAACTACCCCAACCAATCAATCGCCCAGTACCAAATATTGGCATCCTCCCAAAGAGGATTTGAGGGTGGATCGATTGGCTTGAAACCTTCACCATCAACGATGATGAACGGATCCGCTGACATTTCGCCGTTGGGATAGCAAAACTCATTTGATAGTTTGTCGCATGGTGCGAACGGATCATCGGCCGCATCGATGACCTCTGGGCCGGTTGGATCAGAAATTCCTTCACCTTCAATGACATATTGCAAACCGAAAAATGATCGACTCATCTCGGGCGTCGATGGTCGAGTAAAATTGACACGAACAGCGTAGCTCCCTGGCCTCAATACAACGCTTCGAGATGATCTCAATTCGCCCAGTTTAGTAGCAATTCTATGTACAACATCTCCGTCCTCATTGATAATTGACATCCATACTGTTGAATTTTGTAGTTGAGTTGGGATTGAGTTACCAAAAATCAAATTCGTTCTGAGAGCAAAATGGAATAGCTGGGACCTTGCCACATAGAGCGAATGTTTTTTGACAATATTAGTTGGAGTGATAAGTCCTGCCGCGAGGTTCCTAATCCGAACTCGTGGAGTACAAAAAGCCATATCCAATTGGTAGTTGCCTGTACCGAACACATCAGGATCATCCGCCTCTAGCCGCACCACGTAATCGGTATTCGGCTTTATGTCTGAGTATTGAATCAACAATTCACCGTTGCCATTCACAAACGTTCGGCCTTCAAGCTCATTCTGGCTTGCATCATAAAGCGTTAGATCGACGATAGGCCCACCCATTTCAAGTGCGGTTACGCTGACTGTCAAATTCGAACAGTCGTCCGGTGAAGCTATTCGATAGTGATCTACATCGACTATATTCGTTTGAAGTGAACCTAGAATCTGGAATCTGTTGCCGTCCTCAAAAGCGATTAGAGGTTCGAGCACTCGAGCTGTCGCGAATGTATCATTGGACGGCCCTTTCAATTCGTCATTGAGGCCAATGTCTACCAAGCCATCGCAAAACGGTTCGTCCTGACAGAACAACTCCTGGATCTGGTCTTGCTCTACAAAGTTATAATTCCTGCGAATAATCCTATCGATGTAGTTCAACGACTCCATTTCCAGGTTTGGTCCGTCGAAGATGGTCACCAAAGCATAAGTGCCCACTGAATAACGAGAATCTGGCGCGAGCTCAATTCTAACGATGTAGTCGAGTCCCTCGACTGGATTATCTACGATGACTTCCAATTCGTCGCCAAGTCCCCCCGTTCCAACTGCAATACCATAATCAGTGCCATCCTCGTCGGTAACCGAAATCATTAAATCCGCGGTGCTAATACCTTTGTTCAAAAGGCGAAATCTAATCGGAACGACATTGTCGCCATTCAGGTCCACTTCAAAATAATCGACGTCTGAAGGGCCACTGATGTCTCCGAAAGCGATCGTCGGAACGGAGCCATTGATGCTCCCATTATTTCTGATACTCACAGCCGAATCTTCGTCATTGTTTGACTCGCCGCCGGAATCGTACTGATCCAACACCCTAGTACCGTAAAGGCTCTGAATCTTTTCGATATCTTCGGGATCAAATTCCGCGTTAAGTGCCGTCGGATGCATGACCGCATTTTCATTGTTCGTATGTTCGAGCCCGAAAACGTGGCCTGCCTCATGTAAAGCCACTGCAAAAAATTGTTCCGAGGACGCGATTTTTGCGTTGCTATTAAAAAGCAACGTTCCCGACCAGCCACCGGAGAGTAATTCGGTGTGAGAAACCGCTACGGCGAACACATCGCCTGCCATTGGTACCGCACCTACTCGAATATCTCCAATTGCAAAGTTGGTTTGCGTTGGTCCAGAAGTACCGAAGGGAATAGAAATATCATCGTCAACAATTCCAACATTGATCGAAGATAGCTCCGCCCACCGTTGAAATGCTTCGATGACAAGGTCTTCAATTTCAGTAGGATTTAAGATCGACGAAAATGAAGAAAATAAGGTGCTGTCGTGACCCGAAATATCAGTCCCGTCGGCAGCAAAGCTAAGCGTTAGACGACTTGGTGTAGACCAAATAATTCGGTCAGGTTGTCTTCGGCTATGGATTACATCAAACAACTGCGCTGTCGCCTGTTGATGCTGGAATTGACCGATCATCAACAAACTAAAAACGACAGTTAACAACAAGGCAAAATTGTTTCGTCTTTGGATCATATTCGGTGAACCCGATAACTAACAGAATTCCGCCATGTATTTTAATCAGGACGCTATTTTTTTAAAAATACCTCAATTTTCTGAAGCAATTGCACGATTTCCTTCATCTTTTGTTCATTTCTAAGCGGTTCGATATCGGGATCCGAACGCATCATTCGACTTACTCGTTGCGGGTCCTTCGCCACAGAGATTCTTAAAAACCGAATTGCTTTTTCGACATCTGATGTCTCTTGCATAGAAGTTTGCGCATAGATTCCCGCTACTCGATATAGGGTGTCTGCGGAGGAGTCGAGTTTCAGGCTCAAATTCGCGTCTTCGATTGCCTCAATACGTTTTCCTGCCCGTGCCTTGAGCACTCCTCGCGTTGCGAGATTTTTAGCCGATTTGGGCGTTAGTTGAACCACTTTATCCATGGTTGCAATCGCACTTTCCAGATCATTCAACTTCTCGCTCTGCAAATGTGCAATATTATTCAATGCCTTCCAATCCTTTGGATTCCCTGCGACAGCTTCATTCAAATCACTAATCGCGCCATTTGGATCGGAGGATATTCGAAATGTGCCACGCGTCCTATAGCTTTGGCTATCCATCGGTTCATGATCAAGAAAGTAATTCAGGTCCTCCTCCGCCGCTTCTTTGTTACCAAGACGGCGATTTATTATACTTCTCAAGTACCACACTCTGGTATTGGTTGTCCCCAATTCGATTGCTCGATCGTAGTACGATCTGGCAGATTCGAAATCGTGTAATTTGCCACAAACAAGTGCTAAATTTTGCAGTATGACGAAGTCCTCGCCTTCAAGCCCCTTCGCAGTAAGCAAATCCGACTTGGCCGTTTTCAAGTCCTCATTGAGTTCCAGTAATGACATCGCTCGAAAGATTCTCGCGTAGCCATTCTTCGGTTCGAGTCCAATGCAAACTGTGAAGCACGCTTTTGCCGTTTCGAAATCGCGAGACCGATAATAGTTTTGTCCCAAACACAACCAGGGCAACGCATTCTTGGTCGGTTCTGCTTCGATAATTTCATTCCATAGTCTGCGTGACTGTACATTCTGGAATCGTAATTGAAATGCCGTAATGGTCTTGTCCAACAGGCTAGATGACACAGCGTCTAAGTCGACATTCGGGTCATAAAATGCCTCCTTCATTCGTATCGAAATCTTTTCATGCTGCAAGCCCAATCCCCGAAGTGGTTCTTCGCCGGCCCAAAAATCAACTGCTAACCGATTGTGCTCCAACGCGTTTCGCAGCAAATCTTCTTGTTCATCCATAGTAACGGCAAATGCCTTTTCCAATGCAATCCGTTGAAGCCCTTCGGCTATCCAAAAATGCATTTCAGCTGCCGTATTCCGTTCTTGCAGTTGTCGAGACGTGCTTAACAATCCAAATCTTTGCCGCTCGGTTTGTTGTGCAAGTGATTCCCAGCCAAATGTTTTCAAGGCTACTTTCGCGTCTTCGATGGCATCTTCAAACTGACGACGATCTGAATAAACCCAGCTCGCCAGAGGTTGTCTCAATTCTTGAAATTTCGAGATGATCTCCTGACTCTCGGTGTTCGCTTCCAAAATCAAAAGCTGTCTGTTTAGAACGAACAATCCAGCCACCACACCGGCCAAAATTAGCATAGCCAAACTAGCAATAGTTGACCCGGACGATAGCCTCGGATTTCGCCGGGACCACTTGGCAAGTCGGTTTCCGACATTTGTGTCATTTGCGTGAACTAATCGCCTGTTTTCTAAGTGCGCACGCAAATCCTTGGCAAGTTCAGTTCCATTCTGGTATCTCTCGACTGGGTTTGGGTTCAAACATTTTTTAACGATTATCACCAAATCAAAGCCAAGTAACTTTTTTTCTTCTCTGGAAAACACCGGTAATCGTTGACGAGACGATTTCATGTCACTCAGTGTTGACTGCGAGCCATCTGATAAATACGGAAGCCGACCTGTAACAAGTTCAAACAGGATGACGCCAGCCGAATAGACGTCAGTACGAGCATCTACCTGCTCATTCGATTCCAACGCGTCGAAATGTTCAGGAGCCATGTAGGCCAAAGTACCACCAACATGACTTCCCAAACCGTCCACCTTGCTACTTGCAAGATGAAAATCAAGTAAAACTGGCTCGCAGTCATCACTGATCAAAATATTTGCTGGCTTTAAATCCCCGTGAACGACACCGTGCTCATGAGCATATGAAAGACCTTCAGCGATCGACAATGCGGTTTCGGCAGCAAATCGACGGAAGGCCGAAATCTGGTGCGGAGATCGGGATGTTGACTCCAACCGATTTCGCTTCTGAAACAATTCAAGATCGTGTTCGTCGGCAATGGTATTTGCGATTGTCTTTTCTTTGATTCGAGTTGTCGTTGCAATGAGAGAATTGCTTTCCACCGACAATCGTGAAACCGAATCTGTTTCTTCGCTAATGTGACCGTTCAGATCCTGAAGAGTGGCGACGCCCATAAATGGCATGCAGATTGCCATAAAGTTTTTATCGCCATGAATAGAATAGACCGGTACGATGTTGCTGTGCTGCAACCGCGCCAAAAAGCTGTGTTCTTCAGAGAAAGAAGGTACGAACTTAAGAACCGTTAACCTTCCCGCCAGGTCATCTTGTTGAGCCAACATCACCGTGCCAAAGGCACCTTCACCCAATTTGCCGATAATACGAAAGTTTGCAAACTTCGCGCCAATTGTCGGCAATCGATTGCGATCAAAATTGGTTTGCTTCACCAAGGTTGATTGTCCAATGCTGGACGCACCATTTCCGAAATCAACGTTTGGCCAGCAAGCAATGCTGACATCATAATGAGAAGCTATCGCTTGCGCTGAAATGAAATCGCCAGAAATATTTCGCAACCTAAATTCTTCAAATACCAACGTAGACCTGGTTTCAGCGAAACGTCGCAATCCAGGATATTGGGACAAGTAGTCTTCGGCGGTACATGATTTACCCAGGTTAAATCGAAGCTCCATGTCTACTCGAATAAACTCCGTCAATGCCTCTACGTACATCGCGTCCTGGCTGTCTGGCAACAAATTCGAAATGCCCGCAAATGAATCTAGATCCCAACTCACCTCAAATTGACGAAGCATGTCTTCGAGCGGATACGGTTGAGATTTCATCTTATTCACCTTCAATAGCTCCCTTTAGTCTTCCGCGGAACGACTGAAGTATCCGCTCGACGGATCGTTTGGCTCGCTTTGAGCTTTCTACAATTTGATTGATCTCATGGCCCGCGATCCTCATTTCAACGATTTCGCGTTCTGCAACACTAAGCGTACTTAGAATCTCTTCGACCGTCAGTTTGAGCACAATAAATGCTTCGTCGTCATTGCTTCCTTCCTTTTCATGATCTTTTTCGATCAAAGAATGGGTTTTGTTGATATCTCTCTTTGCTGTTCTTTGTTTAGTCGCCTCTTTGCGTAATTTATTTAATGAAATGATCAGCAACAAATTCCAAAGGTCGTCTCCATCTGCGACATCGTACTGTCCATCAGAAACGCGTCGAAAGAAAGTACGAAAAACCGACTGGACAATTCCTTCTGGGTCGATGCGACTTGCCATTTTCGCATCCGTTTTCTTTTCAGCCAATCGTTGAAGTCGAATTGCATAGCGTTTGTAGAGGGCGGTCGCAGCATCTTCTTGTCCTTCGCGATAACGATGAAGCAAATCGCGGTCGCCGCCGTCGTTTGGAATCTCATTCTTTTGATTATCGCTAATCGTACAGCCCTTTGTTGGGGTTTGGCCTCAATAGGGATGAGCCAGATCAATTACAGAATTATGCCAGTTAATTTTAGGCTAATTGGATTGCAACCGCACAGTAATCACTGGTTAGTTAGACGAAAAACGCCCGAGATTCAACGAATCAAGGGCGCGGTCTGAAGTGACACTAAAGCACGATTGCATCTAACTCGTTTATCCCGCCAAAGCCGCTACAAATGGCCCAACATCCAACAAATCTACCGAACCGTCCTGGTTCATATCTGCTTTGTCTGAGAACGCCCCGGACGCAAGCAAGTCTACGAATGGCTGCACATCCAGGAGGTCGACTGATCCATCACAATTGATGTCACCCAGAATCAATGGATCGCCGACGATGGAAAACACCATGATATTTCCGGTGTTGTCACCCTTATTCGAAACAAACAGGCGGTTGTTGTCAAAATCAACTGCGATTCCATCAGGATCGACAAACAAACCAGAGCCAGCGGAAAGTGCAGCAACACTTAGGTTTTGAACCAGTTGACCGGCGGGAGTAATTTCCATCAGCGCGTTTGTATCGTCTTCCGCGACCAGCATCGTTTTCAAGCCTGGAAGAAAAGAAACCGCCTCTGCGTCGCCGTTAAGATTTGCAGGTAGTGCAAATATTGGTCCTGAAACTACGTTGCCGAACTTATCGAATTGAGTGAGCGTATCAAATGGATTTCCATCGTCATTGATTGCCCATAGATCTAGGGTAGCAGGGTTAATTCCAAACCCCGAGGTCTCTGCACCTATTCCCAGGCTGCCAAGTACATTGAAACCATATCCACCAGGAACAACCGACCCTGTCACAGGATCGATTTCGACCGCGTTTCCGAACGTTGTCAACACTACCAGATTGCCGTTGGGCAAGTCCGCGAGGCCATCATCGAGAAAACCTTCCCCAGGCGCCAAACCTGCGGTTGAAAGAGATACAATTCCCGCAAAAACTCCTTCTGGCGTGTAGATATCCAAACGTGTTGGTCCACCTCCGCCTCCCCCTTGCTGATCGATGATTGCAATGTTGCCGGTATTCCTCAGATACGCAATTCCGCCGTCATCAAATGTTGTAAATCCAGATTCAAATTGAATCTGAGTTTGTGCATGCATAAACCCACAAAAAAATGCTACCCACACGGTTGAAAATACAAATAGCCGAAATTTCATTTTTAAATCCCTCGAATCAATTGGACGTATTTTAAAAGTTACTGCTGTATGGATTAGCCCCGTTGTCGTTTTGTATCCGCCATCAATAGGAAATTTTTCAACATAAAAACCAAGGCTTCGGCGAAACTGGAGGTCAGTTGTTGCCAAGAAAAAAAGCGAAGGAATTTTGGCGGAATGGCGACGCGAAACGGGTTCACCAAAAGGATGGATGTTCTTTTGCGTTGAGGTCTTTACTATGAGACCCTATTGTGAGTTCTGGCGTTAAAGAGAGAGGGGTTCTAGTGCTGGGATTCAAAACACGATTTTTTTCATTGAATACCAATAGAAGCAGACTGACATTTCAGCTGATCGAAATTTTCAATTTTGCCAGTCACCACCAGACATTGGCATCCATCTCTGTAGCAACGAACATTCGCAATCGAATAATAGGGGGAAATTCGATTGCGATGTTCAATGCACATTTTTAGTTTTTCAAAATGGTTGCAGTTATCCACCGACAATCACCGCTGACAAAGTCAATTAAGGCTACAAAGAAATAGATTTCGAGCCTCGCACTTAAGATCAAAATGTCTATCGACGGAGAATTGAGATGAAAAATACTTTTCCTATTGTTTGCCTATTGATAATTTTTGTTTCACAGACGAAAGGACAGCTGGTTGAAGATTTTGAATCTTTCAGCTTGGGGCCGCTCGATGGCCAAATGGGGTGGACTAGTGAAGCGGGAGCACAAGTCGTCGAGACGAATATTCCAGGTTTCGGTGGACGATCCATTCGAGCATTCAATGTTGGCCCCATTGACGGTGACTATTTAAGGTCTCCAACTCTCAATTCAGACGGATACGGTACGATTTCTTTCGATATCCAGATTGATGATACTGATCCTCTGGCAGAGTATTTACTGTTAACTTTTTTTCAGGGAGGCAATACGCAACGGCTACATTTTCATCCCGGTGGCCTAATTACGCTAGATCGATCTGTCGGCGCATGCCTGATTAATGATGCGTTGATTGGTGGTTCCTGGAATACGGGAGAGATCTTGAATCTAAGTTGGAAATTTATGCCGGATCCACAAGGCAGCGTTGTCACGCAGCATCTAATCGAACTGGACGGCGAAACCATTTTCGACGGCAGCAATTCATTGGGATGTGGCTTTGATGACGAAATGGATTCCTTTGGGATTTGGTCAACCGGCAGCACACAGGCAGATGTTACGATCGATAATTTTCTATTTGAACCGCTTGTTTTGGTCGGTGACGTAAATAGAGACGGAAGTACAAACTTGCTGGACGTTGCTCCATTCGTCGAACTACTGGCAAATGGACAATTCCAGCTCGAGGCAGATGTCAATCAAGATGATCAAGTCAATCTGCTTGACGTGGAAGGGTTTGTCAGTTTGTTGTCAAACTAAAAAATTGACTCTTGGCTGCGGAAAGTTTGGATTCGTCAGATAGATTCACCTATTCACATTGATTCATGCACATTTCAATTGCCATTTCCGAAGGCAAGCAATTCGACAACGGGAAAATCCATGAATTCTATTTTCAGCCTATCAGTTTGTTTTATTGGGTTTGTAACCTTCGGCATGCATTCGTTTGGACAGATGAATCAGCCCGAAGTCTTGATTGTGTCTGGTCGACCTGCCGATGATCTTGGTTTTCCTGGTGAAAACCTTGCGTTTATGTACAACTTTGCGTTAAGTCCCGATGGCAGCTGGTGGGTTGGAGAGTTTGAATTAGACAACGCACTAGACGCGGTAGTGTTGAGAGGATTTGGTAATGGTGAACCGGACGTCGTATGGTCTGAGCATGCTCCCGTGCCAGGTTTTGAAGGTGAAGAATTTCGTTCAATTTTTGACGACCGTCCAAACTCAATCGATGACAACGGAATTGTCGTAGGTCTTGCCCGACGAAGTCTTGCTGGATTCAATCGACCGTTAGTCTTCAGATTTGATGGTGCACAACTGAATGTTGTTGCGACTCAAGACATGGCCGTTCCGACTCTGCCTTTGACTTACGGCAACGCTTTTCATTCTCCCAACGTGCAACCAGATGGTGGTGCAGCATTTGTCGCGGAAAATCTGGTTGGAGCTTTGTCAGGTGAAGATGAAGCGAGCTTATTTAATAGCGGTCAACAAGTCGGTCAACAAAGTGCCGTGACGCAATTTTCCGGTGAAACGCTAGAGTCTTTTACAGATGGAAGATTCTTCACGAGCAATGGCTCGTTTCTGCTGGAAGGCAGGACTAACGACGCTGCTGCGGTCAACGACATTATCGTTTTTGGCAAAATCGGAACGAATGGAAATGTCGTATTGAAAGAAGATACAACGCCAATTATGTTGTCCGACACAAGAGTAGAGCCATTCGATCGCGCGACCCAAGTTTTTTTGGCTGGCAATGGTGACTGGTATGTTTTAGGGGATACGAATGGTCAAGGATTTGCGACCGAAGTAGCGATTCGAAATGGTTTGGTTCTGGCTGCCGAAGGTGACTCCTCACCAGACGGATTCGAATACGATCAACCAATTGCATTATCTGGAGATTCGCACGGCAACTTTGCCTGGATTTGGGAAACTACGAATCCTGATAGAGATCGTGATACGATTCTCGTTTACAACGGTGACCAGTTGTTGCTTCGGGAAGGTGACATAATAATGGTTGATTACGACAATGATGGAGTTGACGAACCGGCGGAAATCGAACTTTTGAATCTGGACGCACAGAACATAGCTGTTGGAGGCGGTTACGTCTACCTGATGGTAGAAATTGATGATCCGTCAACGACAACTTTCTTGGGCAATGCCTTTATCCGAATTCCCGTTTTTGTAATCGGTGACGTCAACCAAGACGGAGCGGTTGATCTGCTCGATGTATCGCCGTTCGTCGATGTCTTAACCAGCGGCCAAATTCAAGCTGAAGCTGACATCAACCAGGACGGAACTGTTAACCTGCTCGATGTCAGTCCGTTTGTTACCCTGCTAACTGGTGAATAATTGCTCGAATTGAACGATTCTTCGAGATCATCAATTGTTGCTTACCTGTGTTGTAAAAATGCCCGAATTGCCTCGTCCTTTTTCGAGTCATTGGATTCGGATTTAAGGTAGCTCTTTGCGTCCGGTTGGTTGAATGATTCTGTCGCATTAGGGTGTTGACGGCGGTTGAATAGTGCGGCGCCTGGCGGGTTCAAGGGGCGGTCGAAAACAGCGGCGCGCAATGTTGTATTTTGGATGAGTTGAGAAGATAGCGAACTTTAGTTCGTTATTCTTCCTACTCATTCGAGGTACCGGATTGTACGTTGATATGGAATTTTGGACGGAAGTCCGTCGTCAGGTACTTGTAGGAGGCCTGAGTAAACGTGGTGCTGTAAAGCGATATGGCATCAGCTGGCACACGCTTCAGAAGATCCTTGATCACGAGGAACCGCCGGGCTATCGGCAGAAGCAGCCAAGATCCAAGCCTAAGATCGACGAGTTTTTACCGATCATCGCGGAGATTCTCACCTCCGATCAGAAGGCGCCTCGCAAGCAGCGTCATTCGGCCAAGCGGATTTTCGATCGCCTTAAAGCTGAACACGGCTTCACTGGCGGTTACACGATCGTTAAAGATGCCGTGCGTTCTTGGAAGCAGTCCCAGAAAGAGGTGTTTCTGCCGCTGGTGCACAGGCCTGGTGAAGCTCAAGTAGACTTCGGCTTTGCGCGAGTTTGGATTCGTGGCCAGGCTGAACCGCTTCAAGTGGCAATGTTTGTGATGACGTTACCTTATAGCGGAGCCGTCTTCTGCCAGGTCTTCCATCGCGAATGTACCGAGTCATTCCTGGAAGGTCATCGCCGAGCGTTTGAGTTTTTCGGCGGGGTGCCATGGCGAATCTCATACGACAACAGCAAGGTTGCCATCGCCAAGATGATCGGCAGCCGAGAGCGTAAGTTAACCCGCGAATTCCTGCGTTTACAGAGCCATTACCTGTTTGAAGAACATTTCTGTCTGGTTCGGCGTCCCAATGAGAAGGGGCACGTTGAGAAGCTCTTGGATTATGCACGAAGTAACTTCCTGGTTCCCGTTCCAGTTGTGGATTCACTGGAAGAACTCAATGAACAGTTGACCGAGCAATGCCGCCGAGATCAAGAGAACCAGAGCCGTGGCAAGTCGGCGAATAAACACTCGCTTCTGGGTGAAGAACGCTCTACATTTCTGGCCTTACCTGCTCGGGCATTTGAAGCCAGACGAATTACCCAAGCTGCCGTCTGTTCACAGTCACTGGTTCGCTTTGATCGCAACTCCTATTCCGTTCCGACCAAGTACGCTCACCGCAAGGTTACAGTGGTTGCGACTGTTGATGAAGTCCGTCTGGTGTTTGGCGATCGGCTCGTTGCCGTCCACAGGCGTTGCTGGCAGAAGGATCAGTTCTTCTACCAGCCGATCCACTATCTTGGACTGCTGGAACGCAAGCCAGGCGGTTTTGATTTTGCCAAGCCCGTCGAACAGTGGCAACTGCCAGAGTGTTTCGGGATTCTCAGGCGAAGGTTGGAAGCCAGTGATCCGAAACATGGAACACGTTCCTACATCCGTGTACTCCGATTACTTGAACGTTGTTCGCGTAGTCAACTGGCCGATGCGGTCGAGTATGCGCTGGATATCGGAGTCAACGACCCCGACAGCGTCCGCGTCATCCTGGAGCATCGCCAAGAGAAACCGGCAGAACTGTTCTCGCTCGATGGGCGTCCTCAGCTAAAAACCTTCAACGTCGAAACGACCAATGTTTCGGCTTATGCAGCGCTTCTGGGTGCACGCTGAGTCCAATCGCACTCAATTATTTCCATTTCCAATAAGGAGTTACCATGAGCGATAAACGTGAGACCAAGACAACCGTCTTGATCAAACATCATCTTAAACAATTGCGGCTGCCAACGATGGCCAGCGAATGTGATGGATTGGCTGAGCAAGCGGCCAGAGACAACCAGGACCATTTGGCTTATCTACTGAAACTGACCGAACGCGAATTAATCGAACGAGAACGCAAGTCAGCAGAGCGACGGCTCAAGGCAGCTCGCTTTCCTGCCCATAAAACGCTGGATCAATTCGACTTCTCTGCACAGCCGTCGGTCAATAAACCTTTGATCTCTCAGCTGGCTGCCGGTGATTATTTATCATCGAAGGAAAATATTCTGCTGGTTGGGCCCAGTGGAACTGGGAAGTCGCATCTGGCCACTTCCCTTGCGATCAACGCCTGTTCACAAGGAAAACGGGTTCGGTTCTGGAGAGTGACAGAGCTGATCACCTGTCTGCTGGAAGCTAAAGAGGAACGCTTACTCTTGCGAATTCGCAACCAACTGGCCAAACTGGATCTGTTGATACTTGATGAACTGGGGTACGTCCCGGCAAGTAAGGCAGGTGCGGAGTTGCTGTTTGACGTGATTGCCACAGCGTATGAACGCAACAGCATCATCGTCACCACGAATTTATCCGCATTCGATATAGAGGCCAAGATTTTGTTGGATAAAAGTGAGCCAAACGTATAAAGTTGATTGCCAATCTCTTGGCCACCATCCAACATCAACTGAAGACCCGCTTGTTGAATAAGTATTGCTGGCCTAAATCCATATTCAAGCAAAGAACCTACAAATAGGCCTTGCTGCAAGACTTGAGAGCTGTGAGAAATTGCTGCAATTGTACCCAAGCCAAAAAACAAACCCGTTGGGTCAACCCCTTGAATCGGGTCGCCATGTACATAGGCGTATTTGTGGAAGCTTTGCGGATCGTTTGAGTTTCCGGCAAACGGATCGAGGCGGTTGAATCGTCCAGTAGTCGCATCGTAGAAACGGGCTCGCTGAAATTGCCATGTTCAGTTTCAAACGAAAACGCATTTCACGCGGCGTTTTGCATTAAATCTCGTCTAAGCCAGGATGGCCGTGAATAATTTTCTGTGGGAAGAGCTTTGAGAATTGCGTTAATTGGACCTGCCCCCGTTGGTCCGCGGCAACCTTAATTCAGCGTTTACTCGTTTTGATTCTTCTTCGCTAAACTCAGCAATTAAACGTCCATGCCCAAACGAACGAAGCTCACCGATTTCTTCGACGAAGTTCAGTGATGAATATGGATAGACCATTCTTGAGCCGTCCAAGGACATTCCAATTTCACGGCCGCCAAAGTTACAACTGCCAACCTTAGTCCCATCTGCATGTATATTTTCACTGACCTTCGTGTCTAACCTAGCAATTCTAAGTAATTCGGATGTCTTTATCGCATCCAGTCCAATTTCATTTTTGCCAAAATTACCACAGCACAAAGTTCTCATGAACTTTTTGTAGTAGGTGTTGATCTGAACTTCACTGCGATCACAAGTGCATGCCAATTTCTGATCGCCCCATAGGAACTTTCGCCATACTTCGACTTCCAATTCTGGATTAATTCGAATTACAGGGCCAATTTGAAGATATTCAGATTTCATGTCGAAAATTTCAATCGAACTTCTTGTAAAATTGAATTATTTCTTCTGGCCCAATGTTGCCTCCAAAATTTTTGACGTTTTTCCAAAAATTTAGCTGGATGGTTTCCAAAATAGTGTAGCCACTTCTTGTCCAATCAAAAGAATTTTGCAATACATTTGGTGAACTTGCGATTCGGGCCGCATCATGAGCATAGTTTGCTATATCACGAACAGTTTCTTTAAATAATGTTGGATTCGCATCTGTCCATTCCTCAATGACCTTCAAAAACAAGAATTTTTTTGATGGGTCGGTAACTGTGGTAGCATTTACTCCCGCCCTCTGCAAATCATCTGCCAACTCGTCTACGACTTTTTGGAAACGTCCAAGAACCAATACTTCTTTTCCGTTTAAGCTTTGGATGAGATCGTCGGTCAGCTCGGGAGCCTTTTGTACAGCACGATTTATTGATGGCCCCACCGCTTTAGCAATGGCACTACCGATGATGCCTGAGAATCCACCAACTACCGCACCGGTTACTGGATCCTCATTGCGAAGCCATGCATCAAAAGCTCCCGACGCCGCTCCAGCAAAAATGCTTCCTGAGAATAACCCCGCTGAAGCAGCAAACGCCGAAGAAAACCCTAGTGCTGCAAAGCCAGCAGTTCCGCCAGCAATCGCAAATGGAAGCGCAAATGCTCCCGCAAACCCAGAAGCTGCACCGATTCCGATTCCTGTGAAAATGTTTCCACCCGTAACATACGCATGGATGCCGCCAACTGCACCGCCGATTCCCGCACCATACAATCCACTGACGGCTGCGGCGCCAAGCAAAGAACCAAATGATCCAAACTTGCCAGTTGGATCTACACCGTGAATCGGATCTCCGTGTACATAGGCGTATTTGTGGAAGCTCTGAGGATCAGTTGAGTTTCCGTAGAACGGATCGAGGCGATTGAATCGTCCTGTTACCGGATCGTAGAAACGGGCTCGCTGAAATTGCCCTGTTTAATTTCAAACGAAAACGTATTTCGTGCGGCGTTTTGCGACAAATCTTATTTGGTCAGGATAACCGTGAAACTTTTTTCCTGGGCAGCACATTTCAGGCTTGCAAAAGTAGTCTCACATTGGAGGTCTTCGCCACCGCAATTTTAGTAGCAAAAGGTAACTAAATCTACATTCGCGTCGATGCACTGTTTTAACCACCATAGATATTCTTCACGGGCGTCGACAACAAAAACTTCGTCGTGGTCGGTTGAACACTGAAATTGTTCGAGTTGTTTTTTCGCTTGCGCTAACTTTATGATTCGTGCATCAGGGAAGACGTTAGTCGGTGAAAGACCAAAGTACGATGTCAATTCCTCAGATTCCAATTCCCAGTGAAGGTGATCCAAAAAATTGATATGTTGGTCGCCATCAAGGCGCTTGCCAACATGGCAACAAATAAGCTCAAGTGCGTGGAGGAGGTTCAGGTTTTGCATGAGCATGGCACTCAAGCAGGCCAAACTGCCATACTTCGAATCTCGCAAAACGAGCTGATTGCCCCTTCAAAAATTTGTTGGAGAATTTCTTAGTCCAGTCGTCCTAGCTAAGCTTTGGTTGGTTAAAACTGAGCGGAAAGTTAAGGAATCGTTGCGCATAACCAGTTCGTTTTGGTAGAATCGAACTAAACACAGAAAACTCTCGTGTACAGTTAAAAGAGATTCAGGTAACAACAAGAATGCGAAGAAACCGGGCGAAGAGAAGAAATTCAAACCGATACCAAAGCCTTGAACCACGGCGGTTGCTCTCGGCTGACTTAGACGCGGCGCGAAACATCGTCGTCGGTGGAGATTTTGAAACCGGTTCCGAATTCGTTTCGTTTTTGGATGGCGATGAAGCTGATACGAATGCAATTCGAGTGCGCGAGTTGTCGACGACGCGTTCACGCGTAGCCCAACTTGATAATGTGCCGGGCCGAATGGAGTCAATTGCTCAGGATATTGATACCGAGCCAGGCAAGACTTACATCATCTCGTTTGATCTGCGGGGCAGTGAGTCTGCAGTCGGTGAAAACTCCAATTCCGTTGACGTGTTCTTCGGAGGCCAACAAGTCGGAACCTACCACGGCATCAACAAATGGCAAACGATCAATGTTTCGGCAACTGCTGGTTCTGAACTATCACGACTTGAGTTTCGTGAAACGACGTCAACAACCAGCGACGGGGTCGGGATTTTGCTGGACCATGTCAGTGTGGCTGGCGCACGAGAAATAGCGGTTGAAAACCATAGTTTGGAAGTTGTTGACGGCGATTTCTCAGACAACGTTGTACCTGCCAGCGCCGTTTTGGGTTTTTTTTCGATTAACGAAGGAGGCAGCCCTCAAGTTGGTATCGAATCGACTAACGATGCCACCGATGGAAACAACGTACTGAGTTTGAACAGCTCGGATGCGATTGTGGACCGGGTTTTTCAAAACATCCGCACTGAGGCTTGGGCACGGTACTTTGTCAGTTTTGATTTGCGTAACGGCGATTCGACGGACACGGATCCCGTCAACGTTCGCGTACGTTGGAACGATGGCTTTAGCGATTCGTTTTTTGGAACGGAGGAATGGCAACGGTTTGGTGTTGTTGTGCAGGCCAATTCCGGTTTTTCGACTTTGATGTTTCGCGAAGCAGGAGGAGCCGGTTCAGGCACTGATGCCCAAATTGACAACATCAAGATTTACAAGATTGATTCATTGACTTCGGATTTTAGTCTTGACTTGAACGGGGACGACGACGGCAACAACAACGAGAGGCCTTACATCGAAAATAGTCGCCGATTGTTGAACCCGGGCAATTTGTCGTTAAGTTTTTCAAACGGAAACTTTCTTTCGTCTGCCACGGTTCGAGTTCTGGGTTTTAACGGCACGGAGAGCTTAACCGCAACAACGACCGATACCAATATTGATGCCAGGTTTAATTCGAGCACTGGTATTTTAAGATTGGTTGGTCGTGATCAAGTGAGTACGTATCAACAAGTGTTGCGGTCGATACGATTCGAAGACACAAATGATGACCCCGGTCAAGTTTCGCGACAGATTGTTGTTTCCGTGACCGATGGTTCGGCGAGCAGCGAACGACCGCGAACGATATTAAACGTCGTGCCAATCAACGATGCGCCACGAGTTACTGAGATTCCCAGTTTTCCATTGCCGCAGAACAACCCTTTGACGATTAACGTCGGTGCGATTGATCCTGACAACGAAGACTTGAATTTTCAAATATCTGTTGCGGGCGACGCAGATGTTTTCGAGGAACCACCAACCATTTCAAGCGAAGGTCAGATTGAATTGACGGCGGTTCGAATGGGGAACGCTCGAATTTTCGTGAACGTCCGAGACCCTGAAGGGCTAGGGCAAGTATTCTCGTTTGATGTCGAGGTGCCCTTTGAAGAACCGACGGCGGAGATTCCAGCTGATTTTGTCCCGTTTTCGGGGCTACAACAATTGAGCAATACGTTGCCATCGCTCAGAAACGGAATTTATGATAGCGCGCCTGAGCAAACGATTGATTTGTCGTTGGATTACCAAGCTGTGATTCAAACGGATGCAGGGGCGATTCGATTTGACTTGTTTGAAAACGCGTCACCGATCACGGTTAACAACTTCGTGAATCTCGCTCAAGACGGTTTTTATGATGGTTTGAATTTCCACCGAGTCATTGATGGATTCGTTGCTCAAGGAGGTGATCCGACGGGGGTTGGGTCTGGCGGACCTGGCTATCAATTCGTCGATGAGTTGGACAACGGTTTATCGTTCGAAGGATTTGGTCAGTTGGCAATGGCCAATAGCGGCCCCAACACCAACGGCAGCCAATTCTTTTTCACGCTGAACGAAAATCCCGTGTTTGCTGGTCAGCACACGATCTTCGGCCAAGTGATTGAAGGCGCTGATATCTTGCGGGCCGTCCGGTTCACAACCGGATCTGCGACGCCGACGGTGATTCAAAGCGTAAGAATCGAAGTGTTGTAATGGAGTTTGAACAGGGACAGGTCCCAGCTTGCCCCCGTTTCTGCCCGCGGGTGAGTAACGGCGTTTAATTGCGACATGTTGGTGGTTAAAAAACGCGGTGTAACCACCTCACGAAACCGTAGTGCCGATGGTTCGGTTTTTTGGAAATAGATTGTCGCTAGTCAGCACGTGTGAATTCCAATCCCAACAGCCTGGTTGCGTCATTGCCGACCTTTCGTTTCAGCAACCGACGAGCTGCTTTTTGAAGTATCGTGAAGTGGGGGACATTCTTGAGTCCAATTGCATGCCACTGCGATTTGCAATTTTTCAGGCGTGCAACTACACCGCATCGTCGGTTTTCAAAAACGACTTCAGTACCAAGCAGGCAAACAATTGATGCTGAGTGAATTTCTTCGGACTGAATTCATGTGGATACTCCGAAAGCGATTGCTTAGCAACGTCGATCGCTACTTGAATCACCTTCCGTGGCGATTTTGATGTTGCGCTCATCGCGAACTGATACGAATATTCAATTCATCGAATCAACACCTTTGCTACAGAGCAGGACAAGTCCATTAAAATTCTAAAAAATGGACCTGTCCGACCTGTCCCTATTTTTTCAGTTGGATAGGATGTCGATGAATGGCTCGACGTCTAGTAGGTCGACCCGGCCGTCTTGGTTGCAATCGGCTTCCGCTTGGAAATTCGCACTCGCGATCCGTTCTATAAAGGGACCGACATCCAGCAAGTTGACGTTGCCGTCAAGGTTGACGTCTCCCAGCAAAATGGATGTGAATTCGATGGCGCCCATGTCGACGATCGTGCCTTTTCCGATGCCGGTATCCGGTACGTTCGGGTTGTCAACAAAACGAGCCCGCATTCGCAAGTCGAATGGAATCGGCTCTTTCAAGTCGTTGTCGCCATCAAGGTCAAACCCGTCTACCGGAACTTCATTGTTATTGCCGGCGTCAACGGCCGGTGAGTTGGATTGCAGTGCGAGGTTTTCGTCTCCCGTTCCCGCAGTCCCGTCTGGGCCATCGGAGTCAACAAATAACGGGTCGCTATCCAAGTTTCCAATGCCTGGCATTCCGCCGCTGACGATCGAGAACGATACGTCGACAGAACTGTCGTTGCTGATATGAATTTCGCTGTCACCATTGAAAAACAAGATGCTATTCGCCATGTCGACGGTCGATGCTTCAACCGCCGAAATCCCATCGCCAAGGTTGTCCGCTTGGTTGTGAGTAATCGTGCAATTGATAAAGCTGGCTTCCGTCGATTCGACGGCCAACGCACCACCCTCATTGGCTGCCGTGTTGCCATTGAACTGAGATCCGAAGACGCTCACGTTGCCGCCAGTGACGCCAATGGCTCCACCGCTATCCGCTACGTTGTTGATAAATTCACAATTGACAACTTGTGGCCCGTTCCCAAATCCAGCGATAGCTCCGCCCAGGCTTCCGGCTGACGCGTTGAGAAATCGACAGTCCACGAAAGTGGCGGAAACGGAAACCGAATGCACGACGTTGCCGCCGGAGAATAACGCACTGTTTCCATCAAATTGACAATCGTGAGCGGTACACGTGGCACCTGACTGCATGCCGATCGCCCCTCCAAACTCAACACCACCGTTCGCCGCAAAAGTGCAATCATTCAACCGGATGTTGCCACCAATTCCGACCAAAGCGCCTCCGTCAAACACGGACGAGTTGTTGGAGAACTGACACGCCGACGCCACAAGTTCGCCGCGATTGAAAATCGCCCCTCCTCGGCTACCGGGTTCGTTGGTCGTGTTGGATTCGAAGGAGCAGTTGTCAAAAAAAGAAGTTGCTTCAATTGACGACTCCACGGCACCGCCTTGCGTATCGGCATTGTTACCTGTGAAATGGCAATCTGTCGCGATCAACATTGAGCGATTAAAAATGGCTCCGCCCAAGCCAGTTGGAATGTTTGCCGAATTGTCTTGGAAATCGCATTGCAGCAATGTCAAATTCGCGTTGCCAACGAAGTTGCTGATTGCGCCTCCGGTTTCAGCCGAATTCGACATAAACATGCAGTTTGATATGAATGGATCACTTATCGCGCCATTTGAATCGGGTTGGTTGAAAATCGCCCCACCATTGCGGGATGAGTTAGCGATGAACAAGCAGTCCTCGATTACGGGACTGCTGCCTGTGTTGACAATCGCGCCACCTTCGTGAGTCGTTGCATTGGTTGTCATGTTCATTTCGAAGATACAATCGATGATGGAAGGGTTGCTACCGCCCGAATTCTTGATCGCTCCACCTTCGAAACGTGCCGCGTTGCCAAAAAAGCAAGAAGTCTCGATCAATGGTGAAGCACCGTTGATGTTTTGAATGGCACCACCTTCGTCGGCAAAGGCCGTGTTGTTTTCGAAATCGCAATCGGAGATGGTCACGAATACGCCGTCGATTTGGATTGCCCCGCCTCCTTGAGAGAACGTTCCCGTTGTTGAGTTTCCTACAAACGAGCATTCTACAAACTCCGAGCCCGTCGTGCCTTGAGGCATTACACTATTTTCTTGCTGACGGCTATTAGGGTTAAAGTTCGCGGGGTGCTCACTGGAGTTGTTTAAATCAACCGCACCGCCACCTGCCTCACAAGAGTTGTTTTGGAACGAATTCAAAAAACTTGCGATACTGTCATTGCTCGAGGAAATCGCTCCGCCTTTTTTGTTGCCCAAGTTGTTTTCAAAGGAACAAAGAAAGATTTGCAGATTACATGATTTGCTGCCAATGGCGCCGCCGGAGCACAATGCGGAGTTGTTTGAAAAGGTACAGGCGTTGAAGGCGCAAGTGGAGTTGAAACAAGAGACGGCCCCACCATCGTCTAGACTGTTGTTTTCCGCGAACGTACATCGGTCAAAAGAAGCCTGGGCATCAACTACAAATACGGCGGATTCGACGCTTCCGGCAATTACGCAGTCTTCAACGGCGACGTTGGCTTCCTCGGAAATATCCATGCTGACGGCACTGTCAAAGGAAAGCCCTTGGATGGTCACATTCGAGTTGCCGCCGGCTATCGAGAAGGCCGAGGTTCCGCCCGGCCCTTCGATGCGCGTTGCCAAGACTTGTTGCGGGTCAATGGGATCCGCATTTCGTATGGTGATCGCTAGGTTAGTTATCACGACGAATTCAACGTAACTGCCGGGGATGATGACAATGACGTCGCCGGCAGCAGCAGCGTCGACTGCGGCTTGTATGCTGTCGAAGTCGCCGTTACCGTTGAGGTCCACGACGATGGTTTCCGCGCGGGAGTGGCTAGTCATAACAGCTAGAAAGAGGGGCAAGATTGCAAACAAAAGTGAAATTGAATCGCGCATTGGGGCTCTCGATATGAAGGTTTCTGTTTTCACCACTAAGTACGGATCGTGATCTCGAAATCTAAAATACGTCATTCCAATATTTTTGAAAAAAATGCGTCGGCGTTTTCTTGGCCCTTAAAAAGCCAGTTCTGCGATAACAATGAGGCGGAAGAGTTGAACTACATTGAATTGCATCGGAGACTTACCAAAATGGGACATCCATGTGTTTTTACGGTCGATGCCAAAATGAACGGTTTTGCACAATCGCAAACTAGTTTGAGTCTACTTTTGCGGCTCAAGAATGAACCTGTTGATGATAAGAGTTGGTCGGAATTCGTTTCTCGATATGAGCCGCTAATTCTACGCTGGTGCAATAAATGGGGGTTGCAAAATGCCGATGCATCCGATGTCGCGCAAAATGTTTTGCTAAAAATTGCCAAACACATGAGCAAGTTTGAGTATGACCCCAACGGTGGATTTCGAAAGTGGTTACGTCGAGTCACTTACAACGCGTGGTGCGATCATCTGTCGGGTACGAAATGGAAGGCAAGTGGTGGAGACGCGGTTCGACACGTGTTCGAATCCATCGAAGCGCGTGACAATCTAATTGATATGATCGAAGAGGAGTACAATTGCCAAATCATTGGCGATGCAAAAGCTGTTGTGAAAAGGAAAGTTGAGCCCCATATTTGGAAGGCGTTCGAAATGTTGACGGAACAATCGCTCCCGGCGTCTGAAGTCGCCACAGCACTAAGGATTACGACCGGAAACGCCTATGTATGTAAGAGCCGTGTGCAAAAAATGTTGGCCGAAGAAATAAATAGAATCGAATCGGCATCCGAATAAGTAGCGATGAATTTTTCGGATCCAGAAATGTTTAGAAAACAGTTTTAGAAATACTGCATGATAGTGGTATCGAGTGGTGGGGGAGTTTCTGCACCTGCGTTAATTGAATTATGACGATAACCAATTGCCTTTCCGATCAAGTCATTGAAGCGATTTTGACCGAGACGATCGCTGCCGACAGTTTGCAAGAAATCGAGCAGCACTTAAGCGTTTGCAGTGAATGTGTTGTAAAGTTGGAACAGGCTTCTTTGAGTCTTGTTGATGGGAAGCTGTACGATCAACTTGTTGGCAATTCTAATCCCCGTGCTGCTAATCCAACGGCGCTGAGGTCAGCGAGTGAGACAGAGCATGCTCCCGCTTCGATTCGAAAAGGTCCGTTGGTTGGGCATTCATTGCCTGCGATCCCCGGTTACAAAATCTCAGAATGGGTCGGTCGCGGGGGCATGGGAGATGTCTACCGAGCAACCCAAACGAACCTGAATCGTGAAGTCGCACTAAAGACGATTACTGGCGGACTGATGGCGGGACCAGAGCGGATCGCGCGGTTTTACCGTGAAGCAGAATCGCTTGCGAAGGTTGACCATGAAAACGTTGTCAAGATTTTCGATGTTGGTGAGTGGGACGGCACGCCCTACATTGCAATGGAGTGGCTGGACGGAGAAAGTTTGGAAAAATCTCTCGACGGCGCACCTTGGGAAATCCGAGTTGCGGCACAATTGGTCTTGATTGCCTCGGGGGCCGTTCATGCGATTCATCAATCCGGGGTCACGCATCGAGACATCAAACCCGGTAATTTACTTGCTCGTGCTGGAAGTTTGGCGAATGATCCAGTCCACTTGAAGATCGTAGATTTTGGATTAGCCAAAACGGACGGCGAACAAGATTTGACGCAAACTGGCCAGACCTTTGGGACGCCAACGTACATGGCGCCGGAACAGGCAACTGGGCGAACGAAAGATATCTGTGCGGCAACAGATGTTTATGCCCTCGGTTGTATCTTGTACGAATTGCTCACGGGAAGGCCTCCACTGCAGGCGGCTACCTTTGGTGACACGGTGCGGCAGATTGCTGAAATCGATCCGATTGACCCGTCAAAGCTAAACCCGGCCGTTGCCAAAGATTTGTCGGTCATTTGTGTGAAGTGTTTGCAAAAGCAAAGTGAGCGGCGTTATGCATCCGCGTCCGAATTGGCTGACGATTTACAAAGATATCTTGACGGGAGTCCGATCAGGGCTAGGCCGATTTCAGCCTTCGAATCCGCCTGGAAACTTGCCAAGCGTCGGCCAGTTGCCGCGACAGCGATAGCTGTATCGATGTTAGCAGTCGTGGGACTTCTGACGATGTGGGGGTTGTTTACTCAACAATTGGCTAGCGCCAGGAGTACCGCGGAATCC
This sequence comes from Mariniblastus sp., assembly GCA_965263475.1. Classification (GTDB taxonomy): domain Bacteria; phylum Planctomycetota; class Planctomycetia; order Pirellulales; family Pirellulaceae; genus Mariniblastus. Next base: position 1,489,059 of record OZ253677.1, on the reverse strand, counting down.
AATGCGAAACGAGCTGTAAAAAACGCGAAAACCGCAGCGGAGAACGAAGTGAAAGCCAATGCTGCCGCCAAACGTGCAGAGCAAGAAGCAATCATTGCGACGCAAAATTCAAAAGACGCGCTGATCATGTTCGATGGCACGCGGGAAATACTTCGATTGTTGATGGAAAATTTGACCGATGCGAATCGTCGTTACGAAGAAGAAAGAACGTTTGACATCGAGCAGGTTCTGGATATCGAGCTGGATGACCTGGATAAGCAGCTGCAGCAAGAACCGTTTTCTGCGGGGCGACTTTACAAGTTTCTGGGTTTCACGTTCTATAAGAACGGATTCAATCAAAAGGCCATCGATCATTTGTTGCAAGCTGATGCGTGGCTTGATTTTGACAGTAAGGCTGCGATGGCGGAGCGGTTTGATTTGCAGTACACGCTGGCACTGGCATTTGCCAAACGAAAAGACTTTGAAAAGGCCATCGCCTTGCTCGACAAGTTACTCGCGCCCAATTGGAATCCGAAGTACCCTGAATGGGAAGTGCCGGATGCCGTCGTTCGGCAGTTGCAATCAAAGCGTGACGAATTCTTAAAATCGAAAATAGATTTTGAGGCGGAAAAAGATCAACAATAGAAAGAGCACAACAGTTCAAACGACCAGGATGAATTGTTGTGTTCGTTAATGTTTTGTTTTGTGTCCGGCCGAAGCAAGCCTTAAAATGATTCACTGTTTCAAGTCGTCGTATTCATTCAAGTGGATCGCCATGTTCAAAAAATACAGAAGGGCAAGTTTGCCCCGGTTTAGTGTCGTTGTTTGTTGCGTTCATGTTCTCTTGGGGGCAGAATTGGCGCACGCCAGCCCACGACAACAGGCCGAACGATCGGATCAGCCGCTGATGATTGATGGCTATTACAACATCGGCAAGTTACATCGAAGAGTTACCACCGAATCGACGTCGGCCCAGCGGTGGTTTGATCGTGGTTTGGCCATGTGTTACGCGTTCAATCACGAAGAAGCAGTTCGATGTTTTCAAAAAGCGGTGGTCGAGGACCCAGCCTTGGCCATGGCCTATTGGGGATTGGCTTACGCCATGGGGCCCAATATTAACAACATGGAAATTCCCAATGATCAAATGGCGCAGGCCAATTTTGCCTTGCAGTTGGCAGAGTTACATCAGTCGAATGCAACCGATGTGGAAAAGCAGTTGATTTCAGCTCTCGCCCTTCGATACAAAACTCCAATTCCTGACATTGATGGGCGAGCACCCTTGAATCAGGCTTATGCTAAATCGATGCGAGCCATGTACCAGGCCCATCCAGATGATTCGACGGTAGCAGTGTTGTTTGTGGAGTCTCTATTGAACTTGAGTCCATGGGACCAGTGGACCAAAGAGGGGCAGCCGACGGAGCATACTACAGAAGTTGTTTCGGTACTTGAGTCCGCGATTCAAAAATGGCCCGACCATCCGGCGCTTGGTCATTTTTATATTCATGCAATGGAGGCGTCGCCCTATCCTGAAAAAGCAATGAGGGTCGCGAATCGTTTAAGAAATGCGATGCCCGGGTGCGGTCATTTGGTTCACATGCCTAGCCATATCGACGTGTTGGTGGGCGACTATCAACGCGTCGTGACAACGAACCAGAGAGCGATTGCCGCTGATAAGCTGTTTTTGCAAAAAGAAGGCGCGAACAATTTCTATACGCTATATCGCATCCACAATTTTCATTTCGTCGTTTACGGGGCGATGTTTGAAGGCCAGTCGAAATTAGCCATGCAAACTGCTCGTGAATTAGTTGCCCAGATTCCGCCCGAAATGTTGGCCCAGCAAACCGACTTTCTCGACGCGTTCATCCCGATGCCATTGCACGTGATGATTCGTTTTGGAAGATGGGACGACGTTTTGCAAGAGCCTGAACCAGCCAAAGATTTGCCAATGACAACGGCCGTTTGGCGATATGCGCGGGCGCTGGCATTTGCTGCGACACAGCGTGTCGAACAAGCAGAAAAAGAACTTGTTTCTTTTCGGCAAGCGAAATCAAACGTTCCGGAGTCCAGTGTTTTGTTCAACAACACTTCGTTGGATATCTTGGGCGTCGCCGAATCGATGATCACGGGGGAAATCGAGTACCGAAAGGGTAATTTCGACGTAGCGTTTGAGCAATTGCGAGTAGCGGTTCAACGCGACGATGCATTGCATTACGACGAACCTTGGGGCTGGATGCAACCAGCGCGGCATGCGTTGGGGGCGTTGTTGTTGGAACAGCGTCGATTTGCCGAAGCAGAGGCGGTCTATCGAGAGGACTTAAAGAGGCGCCCCAAGAACGCCTGGTCACTTCACGGATTGAAAACTTGCCTGGCGGCCCAAAACAAGAATGATGAAGCAAAGCTGGTTTCGCAGGCTTTTGAAATGGCGAGCCAACGTGCCGACATTCGAATTGACCGTTCGTGTTTCTGCAAACTGAAGTGACTATTCGATGTAGTTGGGCAAATGGAGATCGCAATGGATACACGGAGAAAAATGTTTTTGATATCAAGTCGTTAACGATGAACCACAACGAACAAGTTGAAATGAAGCTGTTAGAGTTACTCGCGGATCGGCCCAAGGAACTCAGTGAATTGGCGATTCAGCTGCGTCGCCTGGTCGCAAAAATGGCACCGGATAGTTCGGAGTTGTTGTATCAAACGTATGCTGTTTCCAACGTCTTTACCTATACCGGTAAGTTGGGGCAAGCGTTTATTCATATCGCGACATATGCCAAACACGTTAATCTCGGGTTCAACCAAGGCGTGTTGTTGGAGGATCCAGACTCGTTGCTACATGGTTCAGGAAAACTTATTCGTCATGTCAGGATTGATGAGTTAGCAATCGCCAAACAAAAAAACGTGCAGAGTCTGATAAAGTCGGCGGTGCAAAAAGGCCAAGAGCTGGCCGAAGAAGCTGGCGGTACGAAAGGCCAAATTTTTGCAATCAAGAAAAAGTAAATCGCGTTGCGGGACCAATTATAACAGACCGCAGTTAAATGAGAAAACGCCGCATTGACCCGCCAGTCGATGCGGCGTTTCCCAAAAGGGTTTACCTATTGAGTATAATAGTTATTGCAACGAATCCATAACGCAACTTTGGCCGTTTCGTATGTGACTTCGCACAAAAAAACAATTACCTTCGGTTGAGGGCATTGCTAGCTCGCCTTAACGGAAGTTTCGTCGCCGGTATACGAAACAAAACCTTGAAACCGGTCTCTTGTCAAGTCGGGAATCCGCATCTTTTCCAGTTGTAAGTATTTTTCGTCGGATGCGTCTCATAGAAGAATCTGAATAGGAATTGAGATGATTGAGACTAGACTCCATTACGAAATATTGTTTTTATGCGCCATGTTTGGTGCCGCGTTGACAAGATTCCTGGAACAATGGCATATCACTCATTTTTGAAAGTGCCTCAAGTCTTGCGCCTCTTATTGGCAGCCGCCTCCACGACTCGTGGATTGCATGTTTGAGCACGCCCCAAGTTCACGATCATGCTGGTACTCAATGCGCAACCCCAAGATTTGCTCTGGGTCGCTCCAGCTTAAAATTCTTGTCGGGCTCTGATAAGTTATGCCGTTATCTTACATTGCAAGGAGAACTGGATGACTTTTGCTGAACTGCGCGACGCGAACCAGCGCCGTCATATCGAGTGGACGGATAATGGGGAAGTGTCATTGGGTTTTCGAGGTTTGGAACTCGGTGGTGAAGCTGGAGAAGTGTTGAATGAGATCAAGAAACTGGAACGCGGGCGGATGGGAATGGCCGGCGGAAAAGACGATCTTCAAGTACTTACCGAAGAACTGGCCGACGTGATCATCAGTGTTGACTTGATCGCGATGGATTTGGGGATCGACTTGGAGGACGCGGTGCGCAAGAAATTCGATCGCACATCCGAAAAATACGGACTCCAGACACGGTTCGACGCGACGGTTGCGGACGCGACTTAGAAATCGACTCGCGCCGCCCACGACTAGGGCACACGATTAATCGCTGGGGATTCAAAAAAGGTCCAAGAATCCGGCGACATCCAAGACGTCGACGGAGCCATCGCCGTTGATATCGGCGACTTTTTTGAATTGGCCATTGACGATTGCGGCAACAAACGGATCGACATCGGATAGGTTGACGACTCCGTCGCCATTGAGATCGCCCAAGATCGTTTCGTTAGTGATCCGATGGACGAACACATCTGCTGTGCCAGAATTGGTGTCCAGATAGCAAGGATAAACCGTGGTTCCAGCTCTGGCGATCCCGAGGTAGTCGCCGATGAACCTACCTTCGAACCCAGCTGCAGCCGTGTCAAACGCTTGCGGCGTCAAGATGGTCTCCGACCAAGATTCGCCGCCGTCATCACTGTAGGCATAATATGCTTCAAGAATACACGAGGGCATGGCGGCATCGTCGGTCGTATTGTCATCTTGAACGACCGATCTGGAATCGTAGAACAAGACATGCAATCGTCCTGAGCCATCGACTTCGATAAATGAAAAGAATTGATCTCCAGGAATGGCGGCATCGGTGTTAATTACGGTGGGAACGGACCAAGTGGAACCTTGATCGGTAGATCTCGAGAAATAAATGTCTACATTCGAGTTGCCATTGGCAACGTTAGTGGTGTCAAACCAGGTGGCATAAAGCGTCCCGTCGTCGGGGTCGACCGCAGAGGTGACCAAGGGCGCGCAACGGAAACGACCGGGAAAACGAGAACCATCAACGAACCATAAATCCATGCGCGTGGCGATGGTAATGGGTCCTTCCAGGGTCTGTCCGCCATCGAAACTGCGCAGCAGTTTGACGCCAAAACCCGCATCCCAGTAGGTCAAATACAATTCGCCATTGGGACCGACTCGTGGCAGCCAGCCGAGTCCAAATTCAGGAAACGGCGTAGGCCCACTCCAGCTGTCACCTTCATCGACAGAAACAAGCAGTCCTTGGTTGTATCCGATATAAAGGCGGGTGGACTCTGGATCGACCGGATCGGGGCCAGCGGCCATCCAACCTTTATCGGCGTCGCCGTTGACAATCGCCATTACGGGAGGCTGAAAATCATCGTTCCCTTTGTTTTTTCGCGCTACGTAAACACCACCATTGTTTCCGAATGAGATGGCTCCGGCCCACAGATTGCCTGTCCGATCATCAAATGCTGTCATCGGATCGCCCTCAACGTCGCTTTGGAAGGGCAGGGGAGGCCGCACAATTTGATCTTGCCAAGTTTCACCGCCATCGGTCGAGATCGCAAAGCCCGAACGCGCAGAACCGACGCGATAGTCGTTCCATCCGACAATCACGCAATCCACATCAATATTGCTGGCCGATGCCGTCGTTTCATTGCCCGGACCGCGGTTGCCAAAATCGACTCGTGTTCGTTCGCCAACGATGGGCGCGTTGCCCGTTCTAGGTTGAGGTGAATCGGGTCCGTGTTCCAACAGGTGTTTGAATTGAGCGGGTACAAGACCGTCGTTGGCCTCCGCGAGTGCGACATATTTCCGAGCGATACCCGGTTGCTGCTGGTAAAAATGGAGAACGGCCATACGGGCGTAAGCGAAACCGTATTCAGGATCTAATTCGACAACTTTTTCGTATTCGGAAATGGCTTCGCCATATCGGGACGGCCAGCCGGTGAGCGTCATCGCAAGGAACCGATGGGCCTTTACCGAATCCGGATTCAGATCCAAAGCCGTGCGGAACGCTGCTTCGGCAGACTCTTTTTTTCGTTTTGCCAACAGCAAGATTCCTAGTTGTTCGTAAGCCTCAAACTTTGACCGGTCGGCGACAATCGCTCGCGCGATTTGATCAAGCGATTTGATGATTTGGCCAGAGCGGTACGCGGATCGGCTGGAATCGAGATACGTCGAAGCCGATGCCTTTGCCAACACGCCAAATTTTGCGGTTGCTTCAGCGGCATCGATTTGCACCCGCCCTGATTCAAAGTCCAAGCCTCGAAGCGCTGCTTGAGTTAGTTTGGCGCGGTAACTGTTTCCAGCCTTGGCGACCGGTTCGATCGAGGAGTTCTCTTGGACTCGCACGTCATTGGCGTTGTTAGCCATCGGTTCGTTTGAATGGCATCCGGCCGCAAATAAAATCAATCCCAGGCTGGCCAGGAAAAAGAAGAGTTTTGCCATTTGAATTCTTCCGTCAAGGCATTGATTGTTTGTACTATTTTACGATCGTTGACAGGATTCGCAAAGTTTTTTAGCAGCCTCGTCAATCGCCAAAGCACGTGCCCAAATCGCGTGCCGTCCGCATTGTGTCTCCGTCCAGTTCTACGGTTTTGATATCTTTGGTGCACTCTTCGAGCGGAATGTATCGGACCGTCGGCGGATCGAGCCCTACCATGACGCCGGTGTGTCCTTCATCAATCGCTCGAACCGCGGCGGCGCCAAATCGAAACGAAAGTAGTCGGTCGCGGGCTGTCGGTGAACCTCCGCGAAGCAAGTGGCCGAGCACGACACACCGAACTTGGTTGAGGACTTTATCGCGCAGCGACTCCGCAACAAATTCACCGATCCCGCCCAATTTTTTGACGCCACCCTTTTCAACGTAACTGGCTTCGCCCCCAATTGGCTTGGCGCCTTCGGCCACGACGACGATTGAAAACCTGCGTTGGTTGGTGTTGCGGGCGTTAATTTTTTCCGCCACCTTGTCGATATCGAACGGAATTTCTGGAATTAGAATCACGTCCGCCGATCCAGCGACTCCACTGTGCAAGGCGATCCAGCCGGCATCGCGGCCCATCACTTCTACGACCATTACACGCTGGTGCGCCGCGGCTGTGGAATGCAGCCGACCAACTGCATCGGTCGCATAGTCGACGGCGGTATCGAACCCAAACGTTGCGATGGTGCCCATTAAATCGTTGTCAATGGTCTTTGGGACGCCAGCAATCTTGATCCCCAGTTTTGCAACTTGCGCGGCGATTCGCATCGAGCCGTCACCACCAATGGCGACCAATGCGTCGAGGTTAGCTCTTTCGAACCCTTCGACTAACTTGTGTGAGATATCTTTGACTGCGACGGATCCATCTTCGTTGATTTCTTCGTAAGAAAATGGGTTGCCGCGATTGGTGGTTCCGAGAATCGTGCCTCCGGTATGGGCAATGCCTCGGACACAGTCTCGGGTCAACGGAATTAAGCCACCGTCAGGGAACCATTCCGGATGCACAATGCCGTCGTAGCCACTGCGAATTCCCATGCATTGCCAGCCACGTTTTAGTGCTGCCAAGGTTACAGCGCGAATGACCGCATTTAAACCGGGGGCATCGCCACCGCCAGTTGTGACTGCAATTCTTTTTGACATTGAAATTTCCGTAGCTGGCTGAGTTGTGGTAACGGGTTTACGGCAAAACGTTGCTTTGACTACAAAGGTATTTTTCCAAATCGGCACTAGGCTGATCAAGCCTCGGATTCACTCGCTTGCGCTTCGTGCTTGTATTGGATTTTGAATTCGGGTCTCGACAACTAGTGTTCGGATTCGAGGTTTTCGGCGGCTCCACCTGGTGCGACATGAGGTTTTGATTTGCTTGGCGGGTGGCCGTGGGGCGTGTAATAGGCGGTCAAACAGATACCAAGCGCGACAAAGAACATACCGACCCACATCAAAGGGTTTATCACGGCTTCGTGGCGGAAACTAAAGTAGGCCGCGATTGCATTGACCGAAACCGCTCCGCCAAAAACGATAGGCATGACGTAGGCTGGTTTTCCTCCCGCCTTGGTTAACGCGAAGGTCAACGCCAGTGCCCCGAGGGCGCCTAAGCAGCCGGCAAAAAATCCCCATTGCATCGCTGGCCGGTACTTGCCAGTGAAATCAAAATTGTCGTTGAAGGCGAATTTCATCATGATGGATCCGCCGATGATGGCGATCACAAGATAGGCGACTCCGATGAACACGTAGGGCTTAAACGGGCCCCATTCGCGATTGGGCGAACGGGCGTTTGAAAGTGTCGGGCCGTAGAGCCCCCAGCAAAGCGCGACCATCATTGCACAAATCACGGCGAACCACTTAAATTGATTATTATCCAACGAATCGCTCCCTAAATTGGCTAAGTTTGGAGTGCATAGAATAGGTTATTTCGCGACTGTATCAAGGTTAGGTCTTTTCCCCACGATTAATCGAGCGCCGCGTCGATACGTTAAATAGGACCAAGCCCATTGCATCACGACGATGACTCGATTCCGGAAACCAGTCAGGAAAAAAATGTGGACGATCAACCACGTCAACCAAGCGAGCCTACCCGTAAACTTCCATCGTCCTGTAACCGCGATTGCCTTGTTGCGACCAATCGTTGCCATCATTCCTTTGTCGACGTATTTGAAATCTTGCCGTGGCTGGCCTTTGAGTTCCCGTCGTATATTGCTCGCGAACCACTCTCCTTGCTGAGCTGCGACTGGTGCCAAACTGGGAAGTACACCGTGATCGGGGGATTCAAAATGGGATTGGTCGCCGGCCACGAAGACATTCGGATGCTCGCAAGTACTCAAATCTGAGTTAACGACAATCCGTCCTTGCCGGTCGCACGTCAGCCCCAGTTTTTCGGCCAACGAAGAGGCTTGAACACCAGCCGCCCAGATGACCGTCGATGCCGAGATCCATTCGTCACCGACTTGAACACCTTCGGAGTTGATTTTGGTGACCTTACTATTGGCCCATATTTGAACCCCTAGCGATTCTAGGTCGCGCGCGGCTCGGTCGGCCAACTCATCGGGGAATGCGGCGAGAATCCTGGGCCCTGCTTCCATTAAAAATACCCGCGTGTTTTTAGCATTGATGGCTCGGAAGTCTTTCGCCAAGGTGTAGCGGCTCATCTCACCAATGGCGCCTGCCAGTTCGACACCGGTTGGTCCACCACCAACAATGACGAAGGTTAACAAATGCTTTTGAGTTTCGGCGTCATTGCTGGTCTCGGCTTTTTCATAGGCCGTCAAGATTCTGCGGCGAATATCGGTCGCGTTCTCGATTGTCTTGAGTCCAGGAGCGTACGGCTCCCAGTCGTCTCGACCAAAATAGCTGTGCAACGCACCGCATGCCAACAACAAGTAGTCGTATTCAACGCTGCCAAAATCGGTTTGAACTTGATTTGCGTCGAAATCGACGTCTCGGACTTCACCGTGGAGTACGCGGGTATTGCGACTTCGTGATAGAATACTACGGATGGGAGCAGCGATGTCTGCCGGATTTAAGCCTGCTGTGGCTACTTGGTACAGTAGCGGCTGGAATAAGTGATAATTTTTGCGGTCGATCAATGTGACTTCCACATCGGCTACGTTTGCCAACGCCTTAGCCGCGTTCAAACCAGCAAATCCACCCCCAACGATGACAACTTTCTTGACCATGTTTTTGAGCCAAACCATTTTCGGAATTATCAATAGTCCAGTACATTCTCCTGTCGATATTCGAAAACGGATACCCAGTCTTTGCTTCCATTAGTGATTTCATGCAAACTTGCGAAACTCCATTTTTTATTTGGTTTACGGGGCGAACGGGCTCAACCTTTCTGTGCGATTTGTTGGATTCGCATCCTCAAATTGCATGCCAGAAGGAGCAGTTTTGCGAAGTCAAATTGGACGACGCGAGTGAATTTCCGTCGGGAGCCAGGACGTACACCAACAACGCCGGTGTGTTCGGTCGACAATTGTGCCAGCGATCCCCGGCAACAAAAATTGACGATCCGACGGATGATCAGACGTTGGGATACTTAGGTGAAATTTTTAACGCGGATGCGACCGCCTGCGGTTTCAAATTGAAATATCCCAATCAAGCCCAATGCTACCCAGAAATTGTTGAGCAGTTACGTTCGATCGCCGGGTTGAAGGTTGTTGAATTGGTGCGAGAGAATGTCCTGAAGCAAGCCATTTCGCTGCGCAACGTTGCGCGAATTCAACAATTGGGAGTTAGTCGCTGGAGCAACGCGGTCGAGGCCGTGGAGTTGGAGCCGTTGGAGTTAGATGTGCCGTTGACGATTCGCCATGCCAATTACTTTTTGCGCACCAGAAACGAGTTTCATCAATTTACCAGCCTGTTCAACGACGTCTTACCCCTTCGTTATGAACAACTCGTTGCGGACGACGCGGCTATTGAGCAGGTGCTAGAGTTTTTGAATGTTAACACTGACGTCATGTTGCAATCGGAATTTAAGAAAACCACACCCGATAGAATCTCGCAGGCCGTCGCCAACTATGACGAACTGGCAATGGCGATCCAAGGAACTGAGTTGGAACAATTTCTGGACTAGTCCGACAAGGCACTTTTTCTGGCGGCTACTGACGCTGCGACAAATCGAAATAGCGAATAAGCGGATGCTGCTACGCTGGCAAATTCAAGCTTGATTGGTCTTGGGGATTCAGCTAACGTCGCTGCGGAAGTTTCTCCCAACGGTGACCGTCATGCGCGTTTTTCATTTCGCAATTTTAGTTCTGTTTGTGATCAGCTTTTTCTCGGGTTGTTATCTAAGACCCAATTTTGGTCCGCCGGGAACGATCGGGATGCAGCGGAGCCGCGCGGTCCTTCATGACCCCTATCCGAGTACAGAATTGGGCCCCACGATTGTGGGTGGCCGGCCATTGGGATTTGATCGGCCTCAAGCGGAAGCCGAAAATCTACAAGAAGTTCGGAACTCTCTATTCAATACTTCGACCAACAACAATATTCAAGTTTATCCGTCGAATGCGCCGCCGGTTCAACCGACGCTACAGGGACCCGGTCAGTAGTCATCAACGCTTGGCCAATCGAATCAACGCCTCGATGCCACGTTCCAGCGTGCGATCGTCAACGGCGTACGAGATACGAAAGTGGGAATCTTGGTCGCTGAACACATTGCCTGGAATGATCATCATGTTTTCATCGATCGCCGCTTCGGCGAACTCTTGTCCGGTTCCCCAAGGCAGCTTTGGAAATAAATAAAACGCCCCCCCTGGTTTTGTGATTTCGTAGTGCGGACTTAATGCGTCAAGCATCGTGTCTCGTTTATTTCGGTACGCGACGATATAGCTGCTGATATCGGTGTCTAACGCAGCCACGCTGGCAACTTGAGCGGGATGCGGTGCACAAACAAACGTGTACTGCTGGATTTTTAGCATCGTATCGATCACTTCGCTTGGGCCATGCACATAAGCTACACGCCATCCGGTCATCGCATATGACTTTGAGAAACCGTCGATCACAATGGTGTGCGGATTATAGCTGGCAGCGGAAAAGTGATTTTCGTCGTAACTGAATCGGCTGTAGATTTCATCCGAAAGCAAGCAAATGCCTTTTCGTGCCGCCAACTCCGCAACGTCACGGATCACGTCTTCGGTGTACGTGACGCCCGTTGGATTGGAGGGGCTGTTGATGATGATCAACTTGGTTCGATCGGTGATCGCATCTTGCAAGCGGTTGACGTCGATTTGGAAATCGGGATAGGCATTAATTTTGACTGGTACGCCGCCCACCATTTCGATCAGGGCGGGGTACATCACAAAATAGGGGTCAAAGAAAATGACTTCGTCGCCAGGGTTGACGATTGACATCGCCGTCAGCAATAAACCGCCGCTGGTACCCGACGAGATAAATAGCTTGCGATCTTCGTGACCGAATTGTTCATCGACCTGGTGCTGCATTGCATCTCGCAACGCCGGAATTCCTTGGGTCGGGGCATAGCCGTTACGGCCTTCGCGAACCGCCCGCACCATTTCGTCTTTAATCGAGTCTGGGACATCAAAATTGGGTTGACCAATCGACAGGTTGATTGGGTCTTTCAGCTTTCCAGCCAATTCGAACATGCGTCGAATTCCACTGGAGTCAAATTTTTTGGTGCGGTCTGCGATCCACGAATCGAGCACGGGCATGGTTTTTCTCCGATTTAGATATCGACTATGCTATTGCGTTGGAGTGATTTTTCAATGTGAAAAGCCCCAGGGTGTTTGCCTGAATTTCTTTTGCCGCAGTAACGCTTGTCGATTGACACTGTCGAATTTAGAATTCAGCTTTAAACATTCATTTTGAGCCTGATCCATGAGCGAACTGCACCACGAATGCGGTGTTGCGGCGGTTTATCACCTGCCGAGCGATCAAACCAGTTCCATCTGTCCTAACAAAAAACCAGAACACGCGGCTCGTTTGATCCCGCGAATGTTGTTGGATATGCAGAACCGTGGTCAGCTTTCGGCCGGTATTTCCCGCTATCACCCGGCCCCGAAGAATAAGCAACTGATTGACACGTATCGCGAACTGGGAAGCGTTCAAGAGGTATTTCGGTTGTCGCACAGTGGCAAAGCTTCCAACCTGGCCAAGAAGTACAGCGGGCCGGCGGCGATCGGCCATGTCCGCTACGCTACCTGTGGCAAAGATGACAAAAGTTATGCCCAGCCGTTTGAGAATCATGCGTTCGATCGTCGTCGCTGGTTCAGTTTCGGATTCAATGGTCAACTGGCAAACTTTGGACAACTATCGGCTGAGATCATGGCTCAAAAGAACCATTTTATGGTTCGCGATACCGATACCGAGATCTTGTTGCACGAGTTCATTCGCTTGATCCAGGCGAATCCCGAGACCTCACTCAACCAGATGATGGCCGATGTCAGTCAAAGACTTGATGGCGCTTATTCATTGGCACTGCTGAATGCCAAGGGGGAAATGTTGGTTGCCCGCGATCCTCAAGGTATCAAGCCGATGTGCTATGCGATTCAGGGACCGATGTTTGCTGCGGCCAGTGAAAGTGTTGCGTTGCTCAATTTGGGATTTGGGCGCGATGAGATTCAATCGTTGCCGCCAGGGCATTCCATCACCATCGCAGATGGCAAAATCGAAGTCCAACAATTCGCCGATTCTCCTAAGAAGTCGCACTGCTTTTTCGAGTGGATTTATTTTGCCAATGTCGCCAGTACGATCGACGACCGCAGCGTTTACATGGCTCGCACCGAACTTGGCCGCGAGCTGGCCGAATTGGAGCGAAGTGAAAACCTGTTCGAAATCGATGAAGAAACCATCGTGGTTCCGGTTCCCGATACAAGCAAAGCGGCCGCGGATTCCATGGCGTTCTATTTGGGGATTCCCTCGCGCGAGGGATTGATTCGCAATCGATATAGCGGACGGACCTTTATCGAGAGCTCACAAGAGCAACGAGCGGAAAAAGCCAAAATCAAATACACGCCACTGCGAGAAGTCTTGGCGGGAAAACGAGTCATTTTGGTTGAAGATTCAATTGTGAGATCGACGACGATGAAGGCGCTACTGGCGCGGATCAAGGAAGAGGGCCAGGCGAAAGAAATTCACGTTCGGGTGGCTTGTCCTCCTATTATGGCTCCGTGTTTCTACGGAATTGACATGTCTTCGGTCCAGCAATTGTTTGGCCCTAAGTTCTTTTCCGCTGGAGAGCCGCTAACGCGTGAAGTTCAGGAAAGAATGGCCACGGAACTTCAATGCGATTCGTTGAGGTACCTGCCGGTCGATTCACTGGCGAGGGCGATCAACAAGCCAGAATCGGATTTGTGCCAAGCTTGTGTGACTGGGCAATACCCGACAACCGCTGGTCAACAACTTTATCAGATCGATCAACAGAGCTTTTCCAGCGGCGGTAAGTCCAACGCCGATTTCCGAATGTACGAATCGGCGGAAGCCAAGCAGGTTTGACAACCGAAAATCCGATGAATCTTGTTGTCATGGTTTGACGAACATGGAGCGGAATACTTCATGGTCGTTCATCCGCATGCGGCGCTCGAAATGGGTTCGATAATCCATGTCGTGTTCGGGTTGGTGGGGTTCAACCGGTTGTGGTTTGGAAAAGTTGCTGCACGCGGCCAGCAAATCGATTGTTTCTTCGAAGTATTGTTCGACATCGGTCCAGAAATGAAGCCGGCCTTGAGGCTGCAGCACCCGTTCAACATCGGCAATGAACGCTGGCTGCATGACACGCCGCCGCCGATGCCGCTCTTTCCACCAGGGGTCTGGGAAATAGACATGAACGTCTTCGGCACATTGATCCGGCAAAAGCTCCTTAAACAACATCAAACCGTCGCCAGATAGAATATGGCCGTTTGGGACATTCGCCTTAGCCAATCGGTAGGCTCCAAATCGAGCATACTTTTTTGCGATTTCGTTGCCCAAGAAATTGCGGTCAGGACTCTTTTGAGAATGCTGCAAGACAAAATGGCCCTTGCCACTGCCAATTTCCAGCTCCAGCGGTTGTCGTTTCGGAAAAAGCGAGTGCGGATCGAATGGTGGTTTTAGATCGCTGACCAATGAATGGTGTTGGTCGAGCGAAACATTGGGGTCGATCTTGGGAAGTGCTCTGCGGCCCATTACGCATCATCAACAAAAAAACGGCACCACAATGTGCCGCTATCAATCTAAAATATGGTCAACAACTCTTAAGGAGTTTTGATCTTTTTTGTTTTGGACTTACGCGCCTTATTGTTGGCTGGTCGCTTGCCGTGATTGGCTTTTTTAACTTTGTGATTTGGCTTGGTCATTATATCTACCTGAAATAAATTTTTGCAGTGAGGATAGGTTATCAGCCGGTGGCCGCATGCGGAAGGCTAAAATTTGCAGTGCGAGTTATTTGTACGAATGAATCGGCGAAATCAGATGCCCAGATTTGATGTTTTCCTACCAATTTCAGCATGCCGCGCCAACGAGTGGTTCCAGCTAGACATTCGCAGAATATGTTCGTCGGAGCATTGGCGCTAACTGCCCGAATTCGTCGTTTCTTTCAATTCCGCCAGGATATCTTTGGCGTGGCCTTTGTCGATCGCCATTTCACAACGTTCGACGCCCGTCCGTAAATCGTCACTGATCCCGGAAATCCATAACGCCGCAGCCGCGTTGATCACGACGATATCTCGGGCAGGCCCAGGTTGGCCATTGAGGACGCGCTTGATAATGTCGGCCGATTGCTGAGGATTCTGAACGACCAACAAGCTCGTTCCATTCTGGCTCAACCCGAAATCCTCCGGGGCGATCGCTCGGTGGGCGAGATGGCCATTCCGAATCTCGGTGACATCGGTTTTCCCATCGACGGTAATTTCTCCGATCCCGTCCTGACCGTGCACGACCATCGCTCGGTTGGTACCCAGTTGAGCCAACGCTTCGGCAAGCATGATCCGAGTTTCACCGCGACCGGCACCGAGAACTTGGAACGGGGCATTGGCTGGATTACAAAGAGGTCCGACTAGGTTGAAGATGGTCGGGTGATCCAGTTTTTTTCGGACCTTCATGACTTTCGCAACCGAAGGGTGGAACAACGGAGCGTAGCAAAAACACAGACCGATCTGATTCAGGCACTTTTCTACGGTCTCAATCGAACAATCAACATTGACGCCCAATTCGGTCAGCACATCGGCCGAGCCTGTCTTACTAGTCGATTTTGAGTTGCCATGTTTGGCCACCGAAGCACCGGCTGCCGCCGCCACGATCGCCGCGGTCGTGCTCACGTTAAATGTATTCTTTCCGGAGCCTCCGGTGCCGCAGGTGTCCACAAGACGCGCTCGCGTCGAACGGATCGGGGTCATTCGAGCGCGCAAAGCCTTCGCGACTCCAACCAATTCGTTGACGGACTCGCCTTTGGTATGCAGCGCCGTCAAAAACGACTTGATGTCCTTGTCTTTTGCATTGCCATCAATAAAGAAATCAATGACTTCCGATGTCTGATCGGCCGAAAGTGAGTCACCTGCGTGCAATGACTCAATCGCTTGCTCAATCACCTGTTTGGACTCCAACACTAAATAAAATCTGAATTATCGATTGTATTGTAAAAATTTGCCTCAACGTTGGTTACCCATCATTCTCAGATTTCTGTTTTTATCTTGTTTCACAACACCCAGACCTTTAGAATCTCGGACGATTTGGCAATCTATATCAACAAATTTTCGCTACTTGCGGGGATTCGATGTCGAGAAAAGTGATAATTGACTGTGACATGGGAACCGATGACGCAGTCGCGCTCTGTATGTCACTATTTGATAGCCGTCTAGAAGTTGTCGCCTTGACGGCGACGGAAGGTTGTGTCACTGCGGACCAGGCGAATAACAATCTACAGGCGATCTTGGGAGAGCTGGATCCAGAACGCTATCCGCGATTGGGGATGGCGATCGCCGCTGACAACGCTCCTGCGGTCAATACGTCGTACTTGTACGGCTCGGATGGGCTGGGCAACGCTGGCTTTGAAGTTTCCAAGCTACAGCATTTGCACGCGTCCGAAAAACTGATCATCGACACCGTCCGCGAATATCCCAACGAAATCACGATCGTCTGCCTGGGCCCATTGACTAATTTGGCCAGGGCGTTTCAACGTGACCCCGCGCTCCCGGGAATGATTGATCGCGTAGTAATCACCGGCGGCACAGTGACGTCGCCAGGCAATATTACGCCCTCAGCAGAATTTAATTTTTACTTTGATCCCGAAAGTGCACGGACCGTCTTCAAATCGCGAACCACCAAGACACTGATACCGTTAGACATTACCCAGCAAATCAATTTTGGCTTCGACGTAATGGACGAGTTGCCTCAGGAAGACTCGCGCATCGGTGCGTTCCTTCGCAATATTTTGCCGTTTGCGTTTCGATCCTATCGACAACAGCTGGGCCACGAAGGCATCAATTTGAACGATGCCGTTGGACTGCTAGGATTTGTCGAACCTCGGTTATTCAATTTCGAAGAGCTCTACGGTGACGTGGAGACGACCGGTGAGTTGACGCGCGGGGCAACGATTTTTGATCGTCGCAATTCACCCGATGCGCGGCCGAATATGGAAGTCGCGACTGGTTTAAATGTAGAAGCTGTCAAGCAACAGATTCTCGATCAATTGACGCTGGCCGGAAATCTCAGTCGCTAATCGAAAGCATGCCGACAGGACGCGCAGCAATTGCTTCGCGCATCAAGTGGCTTCGCGCAGCAAGTTGAACTCGGATTCACTTGTCTGCATTTTTTGAGGTCGCGCGATCGGTTTAGCGAATCGGTTTGATTTGCCATTCTTAGACGATCAACTCGAATCAACTGCATTTTCAGTAATGATTCTGTTGTAAAATGCGCAACACGAAACTGGCACTTCGTGCGGGTATTGGTGACGGATTGACGCTCGCGAGTAAGCAGGCCGATCGTCTAATTGCCCGACGTCTTATTTTCGCGACGGGCACCGACGGCCACATTCATATCTAAGACCTGACCGGAACGAAATACCTTGATCGGCACTTTGCGGCCAATGTCGGTTAGACTTACTTGGGTTACCAAGTGCGAATCATTGGAAATCTTAACGCCGTCAAATTCGAGAACGATATCACCAATCGCAATGTCTGAATTTGCCGCCGGTGAGTCGGGGGCGATAGCCGAAACACGCGCGCCATAGGGCCGCAATAGACCTAGTGAAATGGCTCGCATCGGCGAGAACCGTGCATCCAACGAAACCCCCAGAAAGCCACGTTTGACGGTGCCGTAGTCGATTAAATCCTTGGCAATTTTGAGAGCCATGTTGGACGGAATCGAAAACCCAATGCCGTCGCTGCCTCCAGAATTACTGGCGATTGCCGTGTTAATTCCGATGACCTCTCCTCGCAAGTTGATCAATGGTCCGCCACTATTTCCAGGGTTTATGGCCGCATCGGTTTGAATGAAATCTTGAAACGTAACACCTTGCGGACCAAGTTCCAAATCACGACGACCCTTCGCGCTAATGATTCCATAGCTAACGCTATGGCTCAATCCAAACGGACTGCCTACGGCAACAACGAAATCACCAATGTCAGCGGACGAGCTATTGCCAAACCGTGCCGCTACCAAATCATCGCGATCGGTAAACAGAATCGAAATGTCTGTTTTTTGGTCATGAATAATTCGAGTCGGATAAAACCATTTGCCGTCTGCTTCGACACGGATATCCTCGACGGCCGAGTTTTCAATGACATGATAGTTCGTAATGATGTAAAACCGATTATTGTGTTCTACGACGACCCCGGAGCCGGCCTCTTCGACATAGGAACCTTTTCGCGGGGTCGACTCGCCACGGAGTCCCGTGCCGGCTCTTTTTTTGGCTTCGATATGAACGACGATCGGCTTAGTGACTTGTACGATTTTCTTGAGCAAGCCGTGCTTTTGTTCATACACCTCTGCCTCTCTCGCGAGGTCAGCAAATGCGGCATCGTGAGCATTGCCCAGGCTGTTGTGGGCGCTGACTGGAGAGACTCGTGTTTGACCCGAAACAGGATCAAAGCTGAGGTGCAGCAGAAAAATTACCAAACCAAAGATGGTCGATCTTGAATTTTGCAACATAGTTAGCGGCGTCGAGAGTTTGCTTGATGTCATGGTTTTGTCGCGCGAAACGGAAATGCTGGCAAAACCAAAATATCGAATTGGTGGCATAAAATCGAGGATAATTCCTCGTCGGTTCGTAACGAAAACGGCTGTGGGTTCCGGTTATAACGATTACGAAATATTAAAGTCGTTCAAACGCAAGTCGTCCGTATTTCCTTCGAGAATGACAGACCAGTCAACAATGGCGCCGGGTTCAACGCCAGCTTGTTCCGCCTTTAACTTGCAATTGATACAAAACGTCGCGTAGGGCAGTGCTTGAAGCCGTGCCAACGGGATGTTGTTTTTGCACGCTTCGCATTTTCCGTACGTATTTTCTTCAAACTGTTTCAGTGCGTTTTCGATGTATTTAAGTTCTCGACTCTCGACTTCGGCCAGTTGTGAGCTGATTTCACCGTGTGCACAGTCCAAGGCAAAGTCAACTTCGTCGCCACCCGAGTTTTGACTCATTTCCTTTAACAAACTGTCGTCGCCAGCGAGTGCTTGACGCAGCGCATCGCGACGTTGGACCAGGATTTCACGCATTTGCTCGAGAGATTTTTTGCGGCTCATTTTTCGAGTTCCGAATGATTTGGTTTGGAGTTCGTGGATGTAAAACAGGAAGGAGCCGGGTAAATCCGACTTCCAGAACTATAGTTTGCAATTCGGTCGCCAACGTTTTTTTTCAATCGAAAACCACTTAATTGCGTGGGTTGTCGAGGTTTGGCAACGCGGCGGATCAGTGTTGCCAAATAGCAACAAGCGTGGCAGTTTCAAACTGCG
This sequence comes from Mariniblastus sp., assembly GCA_965263475.1. GTDB lineage: Bacteria > Planctomycetota > Planctomycetia > Pirellulales > Pirellulaceae > Mariniblastus. The sequence continues at coordinate 1,470,009 of OZ253677.1, read as the reverse complement.
GATTTGATTTGGGTGCTCATGCGGTTCTGCGAGCTATAACGGTTGTGTACAGCCTCGTTCAGGCACACTGGCAACTTTGTTGGGCTCAGATTTGACCGCATTCTTGCCAAGAGCTAAACCTACTTAGGATCTTTTGCAAACACATACTAAAAATGCACGGAAGCTTTCGTCCACCCTTCGGCAATTAGATATGAACACTGTAAAGAACGACTCACAGGACTTGATTTTTCAGGTAGAAGGTACCGAAGGTCAACCAAAATTGATTCCCGTAAAAACTGCAAATTGCAAACTGGCGAAAAACAACGCTGCTGGAGAGCAATCTTGTTGTGCCATTAAGCGCGATGCTGTTGGCGCCGTGTTGTTGGCGCTTGCTGGGGACGTGCGGGTCAATGGAGAATCTGTTCAGTCCAAGCGACTTCATGCCGACGACAAAGTCGGCTTGGCCGATGCGTGCTACCGAGTTCATCAGCTGGGCGCGTTTGTTGAGGGGGTTCCAGAAAGTTCATTCGCTTCGGGTAGCAATGATATTGATTCACGGTTTCACGAAATTCAATCTGAACTTGATCGACAGTCTGAGAATTTTAAATACATCGATCAGAGATTTGATGAGATGTCGAATCAGATTTCAAAATTGCTCTCGGCTTTAAACTCGTCCGACTGCGATGCCGCGGTAGACCGCGCCGATTTGGCTGTGACAAATCTTGGGCCGGTCGAGGCAGACGAGGCCACATCAGACGTAAATATTGCAAATATTGGCGATGACGCAGCAGTTGGTGAAGCAACAACTGAGCTCGATTTGGACGCCGAGAATTTTGACGACAACGACGAAGATTCTGCAAATGCTGAAACAGAATCCGATGTGGAGGCAGCCATCGAAGCCGACGGCGATGCTGCAGCGGAATTTCAATTCGATTCGGCTCACGCAGCTTCTGAAACGGATGAAGTGACCACAACCGTTACCCCAAATGAAGCTGCCAATATCGTGGTTGAACCTGTCGAAACGCATGCAGAAACATCGGAAAGTGAGCCGGAAGTGGCCAGCGAGTCGAAGTTGTCTGAAGCAGAGCACGCCGATTTGCTCGAACGACTAACAGCTTTAACTAGCGGTGAAAGCAACGAAGACGAAGACGGCGTTGTTGAAGTTGTGGCCAGAAATTCCGAAGCCGGCGAGCCGACTCAATTGGAAACTGAACTTAGCGACGCAGCACAAGAATTTGACAATCCAGATACGGGTCCCGAAAACGAAGATGGTAGTGATCTTGAGAAACTACTCGCGTCACTGAGTGACCAAGCCGAAGACGCAGTTGTTGATTCGGCGGTTCAAGAACATGAATCTGGGGAAGTTGCCAGCGAAGATGAATCACCAAACGAACTGTCGGCTGATCCAGAATCTAACGTAGTTGATGACACGAATACGAGTTTGGAAAACCTATTCGCGTCGCTAAATGCACCACGGGAAGAAACGACGTCTCAAGATTCAAACGTCCAAGATGAAGAGCCGGATAAGGTTGGCGTATCATTGCTACCCTTGGCGGATTCCCTGTTAGCCGAATCAGCAATCGAATCGGAAGAATCGTATGAAGAAGAGCGGTTCATTGTCGACAACGAACTCGTCGATGATACCCAAGAATTCGACGGCCAAATCGTTGAATCTTCTGGTTTTGAAGAGAGCGAAACTCACGTCGACGAGTCAGCATCCGCCAGCCACCAATCAAGTGAGCGAAAATTGCTAGATCAATTGCGGTCCCTACAGCGCGAACAACAAGAACTTGTTGAAAGCGAACAAGTCGAAGAACAGCCGCAGCAGGACTCGGAAGTTTTTGAGGCTTCGTCCGAGGAAACCCATGGTGTTGATGAGCAAGTTCCGGATGGTGTCAAGGCAGCGGTGGAACCGGTAGCTGCCCAGCCGGAACAGCCCGAACAAGAAAGCGTTGCCGAAGTCTTGCGTCGGATGAACGCGATGCCTTCGTTCGAGGAATCGGCAGCGGCGGAGCCGCAAACTCAAGCCGATCCAGTTGGTGCAACGCCAGCCTCCTCATTTGAAACCTCGACAGCGACGCTCGCCGAATCGACCCCCGTGAGTGAAGAACCTGAAGTTCGGCCCAAAGAAGAAGGCTCATCAGACGTACAAGATTACATGAACTCACTCTTACAACGCCTCAACGGGCCGGGCGTGACAGCGCCGGCAGAGCCTGTGGCGGAGGAAGAAACGAAAACCGTGGAACCGGTAGCTGCCAGTTTGGTTACGCAAGAAACGCCACCGGAAGAAGGGGTCCAGCCGCTCAACCCTGAGGAATTTGTACCGAAGCGGGTCGCTCCGGAGTTAAATTCTGATTTGGCTGCGATGCGAGAGTTAGCAAACGCCAGCACCCGGAGCGCGGTCAAAACAAGTCAGATGAAACGGCAACAAGACAACGCCAATTTATTGTTGTTCGGTGCGGCCGGGGCCATGCTTGGAGCGGTTTGCACTGCCTTCTTGAGTAAGGAGATGGGCGATATGTTTTATTGGTTGGCCATATCCTTATTTGGCTTAACGGCAGTGTGCAGTGGTGTCTATGCCAAGAATGCGTTGCTTAGTTCATCCAACAAAAATGCCAATCAGAACTCGACAACAAGCGGGTCGTTGATCGCTTCGCTGACGGAGCGATTTACTAAGAAATCGACGGAAAGTCCCGAAGTTTAATTCCGATTTGGTTACGTTCACACAAGCTGCAAAACGCTCTTGTGGCGATGCCAAATCCATCGGGTCCGCTAAAACCTCCGAATTGGCCGCCGCCTTTCAAGTGAGGCTCCATGTCCGCAAACAATCCAGGGATTCCGCGCGCGGCCAATCGCTTCTGCAAATCGGGAAATTGAGACTTCAATGCGCCCAAGATTTCCGAGTAGCCGCCAGCCCCTTCACCGGGCGGGACAAAATCTTGCAATGCATCCTCGTCGACGTATTTGTCTTTGGCTGTTGCGGCACGACTGCGATGGTCTTTCACGTGGATCCAGCCCAGCGCGTGTTGCATCCTTTTGAACTGTTCGACAATTTCAATGGTGCTGTATCCTTGCGTTACCAAATTGGCGCCGTCGAAAATGAGTACCATGGAATCTTCGGCAACGCTTTCGTGAAGCGCAACCAGTAGATCGGCGTTGTGACCGATCAAGTTCGCTTCAACTTCAAGGCCAAACGTTAATTCATGTTCATCGCACAATTGTGCAATTTGTTGCAAACGGTCGGCGGCCAGATCCACATGGTCTTGGGCAGCTGTCCCCTTGGGATGATAAAACGAAAATCCACGAATCAATCGACAATCCATTTTCTTGGCGATTGTACATGCTCGGGTAACTTGGTTTTCAAGGTAGTCCGTGAATTCAAAATACGTATTATTCGTTCCGTCTTCGATATTCAAGAGTTTCGTCTTTCCAATCGGCGAACCAATGGAGGAAACTTTTAAATCGTAGGCTTCCAATTTTTCGCAAACCGTATCCAATTCGCCATCTGTCAAATCCATGACATTCTGAATGCCCGAACCGACGTCAATGAACCGGAGTGACAGATAGGAAAGTCCCAATGCGGAGAATGCCGACATCTGCTGGTCGGCCGTCTTGTCGATAGCGGCTTCGTCGGCGAACCCGCTCAAAATCAGTTCGCACATGCGAGTCACTCCTGAGTCGAAATCTCGATGACAGACGAGATTCCTCCTCGTGCTGTAAATTCGGCAATCAATGTGAAATCGCGCGGTTCGATTACAGCCACAAAGTCATCAAAAATCGAATTCGTCACGTTTTCATAAAAAATTCCTTCGTTGCGGAATTCTTGCAAATACATTTTCAGACTTTTTAATTCGACGCACTTTGCGTCGGGAATATACTCGAAGACGAGGACGCCAAAATCAGGCTGCCCCGTCTTCGGGCAAACTGACGTGAATTCCGGACATTCGATCTTGATTGTGTAGTCTCGATTCGGAAATTGGTTTTCAAATGTTTCTAGTTTGTCTTGAAATTTTGTCGGCATCTTGTTGAATGGATTTAGTAGGAATCGGAAATCAAGTTTCGGGCATAAAAGATAACAAATAAGGCGGTTACAGCCATCGGGTATGCGTGTTTCGGAAATTTATTCATCTCGGCAAGGCGAAGGCAGACTGACGGGCCAGGACAGCGTGTTTGTCCGTACCAGTGGGTGCAATTTAAGGTGCGACTTTTGCGATACGCCTTATACATCATGGGCACCTGAAGGCGAGACCCTGTCTCTCCAAGCCGTTATCGATCGGGTGCAATCGTTTCCGACAAAACATGTTGTTATTACTGGTGGTGAACCGATGCTCCAACTAGAGATTGTACAATTAACCTATGAGTTGCGGTCGCTGGAGTATCATTTGACGATTGAGACTGCTGGAACGGTCCATCGCGATGTGGCGTGCGATTTGATGTCGATCAGTCCAAAATTGGCTAACTCAACGCCATCGGTGGACAGGGCAGGGCAGTGGGCTCAGCGCCATGAAGAAATGCGCTGGCAACCCGAAGTCCTCAGACGACTGGTAGCTGAGTTCGACTACCAGCTGAAGTTTGTCGTTGCCGACCCTAACGATCTCAAGGAAATTCAATTGATTTGCGAACAGCTTGGCAAAATCGAAAATCCCAAAGTTTTATTGATGCCAGAAGGGACTTCTGTTCAGACGCTAAGCGATCGCGAACAATGGATCAAGTCGCTGTGCGATCAATATGGCTATACGTATTGCCCGCGAATGCATGTTGTTTGGTATGGCAATCAACGAGGCACTTAGGAATGCGAAGCGACCAAGAGGATCACTCGATGGAGATCGAAGAAAAAGTAAAACGCGTTGACGGCCTATTGAGTCACGTTTGGATGGTGCGTACGTTTCTAAAACATTGCGAGGAAGCCGAAGAAGACGATGAGTTGAATGAAGTCCACCGAGAGTTGTACGATTACATGTTGGCGCTCGGTGGGCCGTTGAATTCCGGCGATCACGAAAAATATCTGAAACAGGCGAAAAAGAAGCTGCGAAAACTGCGAGCTGCGACGGAGTTGTTTTTGGAAATTCAACCAGAGATTTCGTCGCACACGAATTTCAAAATGTCAGCTCAATCGCTGCGGCTGGCAGTCGCGCAAATCGAATCACTGATCAACGGGTAAACGCCTGATTCGCCCGCGGACTAAGATGAATCCGCATGAATTTGAGAATCGGCTTTGTTACCAGCACGAAGCGCCAACGAGTGAATTTGCGGAAATTTAGATGGATTCACTCGCTGGCGTTTCATGTTGGCAAATCAATACCTGCCTGCTGGTAACTCAATTCCGAAACTGACGCTTTGTACTCAAGACTTAATTTTTGCCTTGGGCTTGGCGAGTTTCTTCTTTGAGTTCGGCTGATGGGGCGGAGCCTTCAATTGAGGAATGGTCTTCGAGATAGCGCCCGAGATCGTTAAATCGAGTGGTTGACTGCGGATTGCAGTGTTGTCATAAAACGCAACCGCTTCCAGTCGAATGGGCCCGCGTCCAAGTTTTGTTGCCGGAATTTTAAACGTTGCTTGATCGGCCAACGCTTGGGCGATCTCACGGCTGTTTTGCTTGACGACGACTTTACTTGCCTTGGGCGCGCTGACTTTCAATTCTACTTCTTGATCTACTCTTACCGTCTTGCTTTTCGCATTTAGACTTACGATCAAGCTGTTGTTGTCCACATTGATAGGAACGACTTTCGAGCCTCGACTCTGAATCGCACCGTTGGCGACGGCAACGAATCGAAATTCGTGATAACCGTCTGGTATCGTATCGGTTTGTAAAGTAATGGAGCCTGTTTTGGTACCGTTAATTCTTCGCACGAGACGATCGTCCAAATACATTTCGATCACACGAACGGGTTTACCGGATTGGCTGCCTTCAACCTCAAATTCAATGGCGCCGGATAATGTCTGGTTAGTCCGTAGTCCGCCGGAAACTGCGACGGTAGGGATGTCTGCCCACGGCCGGCAAAGGGGGTCACCAACGATCAACAATTGAAATGGACCCGTGACAGATTGGTAAAAGGCCTCAGCCAGAGTACAGCCTTGTACATAATGTACGTGAATTCTGGGGTGTGGAAACTTTGCTTGGATGGCAAACGGTTCGATAACCGTACCGGAAGACCCTGCCGCGCCGTGTTTGAGGAACTCGGTCAATTTCGTCTGTTTCGTCCCAGGCAGAAGTCGCCCACCGAAGCTGGTTAAGTTTTCACAGATCGCACCGGCCAATATTCGGTTGCCTGACGGCCAGCCAAAACTCGCAGTGCCCATGGATAAACCGGCGATATCCGTTTTACCGCCCGGAATCTTTCCGTTCACGACTAAGCTATTGTGTCCGAGCGATTGCAGCTCTTCGATCGCTTCATCAATGCCACGCAACCGCGTTTTGGATCGAACGTCTTTCGTTTTAGTGAAATAAAACGTTCCTTGCGGCTTGCCGCCATCCGCACTGGCGCTACGCGTCAAGTAATTCAGAACCTGTTGTTCACTGTTGCCTTGATTCCGAGTGACGCCAAGCATTGCCGAAAGGATATATCGATTGCCCTGACCTTCTTTGGAATTGATCATGCCGTTAGGGCCCCACAAGTAAGTGTTGCGGAAGCTCGTCGTTGGTGCATACCGCGCGGGTCGATTAGGAATCGCAGCTATCAGTTGTTGGAAATCGGGGTTGCCTTGCATGGACGCAAAGGCCGTGTCTGCCTGGGTGTAATTGCGATAGCACCAACCTACCGCGACGGCTCGTTTGAGCCATTGAACGGCATCATCTACGTTGCCCTGCCAAGCATGAGTTCGCGCCAGCCAATACAATACCGCAAGCTGCAACGGATGATCTTGGGCCAAGGCCTCTAAGTCTTCAATGGCCTCTTCGAACCGACGGTCCTTGGCCGATGAAAGCGCTGTGCGAAATTTTCGTTGTTCTTTGTCGACAAATGGCCTTGTCAACATGTGCGTAATGTCCGAACGCGCATATGTATTGGCAATCAGCGACAAATACTCTGCATTTTCTGAAAGTACAAAATTCAAAAAATAAGTTGCCGACGTAATCGAAACCATTGGGTTCAAAACTTTGCTGTTCGCCGCCGAAACTGGATCGCTGCTATTTTGACGGGGCAGTTTCTTGGCGTCGAACTTTGCATTGATAATCGTGGGGAAATCCGATGAGTAAATAATGTAGTCGATATGGTTGTTGATCTTGCGTTGCGAAATTTGTTTGGCAATCGGGAGCAATATCTTGTTTCGAAATTCTTGGATGCTGATGACTTCTTTTGCTGGTACATTTGCCAAGTGGATTACGTTTTGACTTGGGATATCGCGCAACTGGACATAGTAGTTGGCGATCAATTTGGATGAGGCGGAGCGGGAATTGACAACAACGACGGCATTCTCGGAACTGCTCGCTGGATTTGTCGTGATCGCGAAAACAAACCAAGTGATTGAATTGAACAGAATGACCCAACGGTTCATATGTTTTTCCTAACTTCGCTGCCAAAAAAAATTCGCCGAGCAAGAGCCATGTCTGCTTTGTTGGCCCGCGTCCCAAGGAATCGGACTCGGAGGTGGCTAGGGCGGAGACAAGCGTGTTAAACAGTTTCGAACGAAAACCCAATTATATGAACCCGATTACAAAAACAGCAGTATTCAATTCATTGGTTCAATCAGATATTGCCGATTCGTGTAGGTTTCACTTAACTGAAGTGGTCGTGGCTTCGGATTTTCCCGCGAAAATCGACGGATCGACGCGAAACTAAAACAAAATGTTCACTAACGAACCAAACATTGAAAACGAATGATGCCGCCTGCTCGCGCTTTCAGTGGTTCGTCAAGTGTCCACTTCAACAGCTGTGAGCCGGCTTCGTTGGATTCGGTCGTCATTTCAGCTTCGACACTACATTCGGCTGAACCGTCTATAAATTCGAGTCGAGGAGATAGGTTGTCGACGATCACGACACTGCGGATGGTGTTTCGGCCGATGTTGTCAAATCGAATCGTAAAGTCAACTGTCTCGCCTGACTTCGCTGAAATCTTGGACGCCATTTTGCACAGCCTTAGCTCCGCATGCGTATCGGATTCGATCGAAACGATTTCTTGTAGTTGAAGCGCATCTCTTACGATAACCGGTTGTTCATTGTCGATGGCGATTTGGGCACTTAACCGACTTTCCCATGCGATCGCAGACTGCATGCCCATGCTGATGCGCGTGGACTCGGAAGCATCAAATTCGCCAAAACGAATTAGTGCAAGATCTTCATAGGGCTTGTAAGACTCTCGCGCTTTGGACAACTTGACGACATTGTCGGCAACGATGCCTCGCGTCCGATCGACAAATTGACTGGCGTTTTGGGTGGTTCGATTCAGTTGCAATTGAACGTTTTGTGAAGCCAACGATGAACGTTCTTTTCGAATCGCCGTTGTAACTTCTGTCTTGTCGTTAACGATATTCAATTTTTGAGTGATCGTCTCGAAATTGGACCCCATCACTCGCCTGACTGCCGCAAACCGCGGTGAGTAAATACAAACTCGATTACTGGGAGCAACGTCGGTTTGGCCGTTGGGTTTCTCAAACGTCGCCACGGTGTCTTCAATATCTAGCCCCAGCATTTCATTTTGGCTGCGGCGGACGACTACTGGCAGTTCTCGGTCATCACCATCACATACGTATTCGTCTCGACGTGACTTGGGCAAACAAGCAAGTTCCTCTGGGCAACACGTGAATTCGCAACAGCCAACGGAGTGCATTTCGTCGGGAATAGGTTCGGTGATCGCCATTGGGATCGGAGCGTAGTAACCAACCTGTCCCGTTTCAAAATCCGGCGTTCGACTGCCTAAGCGAACGATAGCGATTGGCCGCCCCAAACGATCTGCAGTGGAGAGCGGATCTTGTCCGTCGCCGACTTCGAGAATCGCTTGTTGAGCAACCGTTAATCGATAGGGCAGGGCAGTATCCGGATCTTCAACATAAATGACCTTAGTCACGAGTTTGCCCGCGCGAGCGTTTTCCAAATCAGATGGTTCGAGCACGATGTTGACGGGATGTTGCGTCGCGTAACCTTGCGGCGGATACAAGCGGTCCAACATTTCAACGGTCGGGTAAATCTCCACGATTTGCCCGCGGATCACCATCGTTGTTTTCAACTGATACACCGGTCCAACCTGCATACCCAACACCATCCCAGGCGCGACGGTCATGTACTGGCCACCGTTCCAGAAAGAAACTTCTCCTGCCGGGTCCATCAACAGATTGACCGGTTGGTCGTAATTGGCAATGTCGGGTTCCGCGATGAGTCGTTTGTGAGCCAAACTGCCTGGTGCTTCGTTGAATCGAAACAGTCTTTGCTGAGCCTCGGTAGGGGCGACCAGCATGAACGAAATTGAAATCAGGACTATCAAGCCAGCGATGCGGGATCTGTTTTTCATGACCGATTCCTTGGGATTCAAAAAACAAGCCGCTTATCCGTCGGATAGGCGGCTTACCAGGTATTTACGCTGCAGCGATCAACTACCGACGCAAGCGGCTCAAAGGATTTTTGCGGTATGGCAAATTGCCGTGCAACATATCTTGAGGCGGCTGCTGATTGATATGCGTTGGACGCATCGTGTGTTCCTGAATGGTAACACGATCAGCAGGACGCGGGTAAGTCAAACCAGGCCGTTGCTTGACGTGCACGTTGACTTTCGGCGTTGGTGGCGGAATTTGCATGGCAGTGTGGTTATTGATTTCGTAGTTACGAAGTCCTGCGGGACCACCCAGCGGAATATGAGCGGGGCCAGGCAAACCGATTTGCGTTCCAGACCATGGCATGCCGTACGCCGGGCCAGAGATTCCAGAAATGTAGTCGCCAGACGGGTTGCGGTTTCCGGAAATGGCACCACGAGGCATCGCTCCAGCCATAATCGAAGGGTCTTGGCCTGGGATTTCCAAATCTTTATTTCCTACACGTACGATCGCCAAAATGGCACCTCGACGATCCGCTTCGGTGATTGGGTCGACGCCTGGGTCCAGGCGCGTGCTGACCAAAACGTCAACGCCAGCCAATGCCAACTCTTGAAATTCAGGATCAGGAACGTAGATGACTTTGGTGACAAAGTTTCCAGCCATCACTTGGTCAAAATCTTCTTCGGTGAATCGAATTGGCACGGCCGAGTGGGCCAAGTAGGCCGCTGTTCGCGGTGTAACCGATCCAATTTCCAATGTGGGATAAAGCTCCAAACCCGGGCGACCCGCGATATCAGTCAATTTCAAACGGTAAACGCCAGCTTGACCAAAGTTTTGTCGGAACGGTACTGAGTTGGGTGACGAGTCGTATGTCCCAACACTGGAAACGTCCCAGTAGACGAACATGGCTTCTGGTTTGTCAAACATGACTTGTACACTTTGGTGCACAACGCTGCCAAACGGGCCGCAAGCCGAAGCAACATCGCTACCCGGTTGGGCCACCGTTGAAGCGTAGCTGGCAGCCGACAATACACCTGGTCCAGGGCCACCCACGCCTGGTCCTGGCTCCATCAACATTTGAGCTGGCGGCAAGTTGTGACTGACCGGAATGCCAGATCGAAGATTGATCTGAGCCGTTGCAGCTGAGGTCAACGCCAGCATCAATAGGAAAGTTGCGATACGCGCGAACATTTGAATTCCCCCCTAAATGTTAGTCGGGATTCAACCCCGACGCTGCCCTCGGTTAAAAAAAGGCAAATGTAAGTAAATCTGTTTCGTTTTTCGGCCCGCCAGTAATCGCGAGAAACTGACATAGACCGCTCTCAACCCCAAAACTAGAATGCGTCCGCATCTTCTGGGTCCATCCGATGCGCCAAATCTGGACATAACGTCATTGGAGTCGCTGATACTTCTTTCGGCGCGTTACAAAGTGATTCTTTGGAAAATTCCGAACAACCTTGGTATGAAGATTAAACGGATGCTTGCGTTTCGTATGCTAGCTCCTGTGATGTTAGCTGTTTTATGTGTGCTATCCGGCTTCAAGGATGCGCGTGCGCAACGGCCGAATTCTGTGGGAATAGTCGTACCCAGTCGCGCCAAAAAGATGCTTAGCCAAGCTGCGCAACGCCTGGAATCGTCTTCGCCGTTGAGATGTCAATCAAACATGCAAGTAAATTTGTTTGGCACGCAACTAGTCGCCAATGGAAAATACATGCAGATGGGGCAGGGGACTGGAATCGCGCGTTTAGAATTTGCGTATGGCGACGAGGTCCAACAACAGATTTTGCAGATTTGCCATCGCGGATATTATTATCGTTTCCGCGTTTCAGGCGCAGAACCGAGACTAGAGGTTGTCGATCTGCGTCGGATTATTGATTCGGATTCGAAGGATCTTGTCGCCAACCCAACCACTTGGATGGCGACTGGTGGCTTGGCCAGTCTGTTGCGAAATTTGTCCCGGTATTTCGAATTTGACATTCCGGAAAAAGCGATGGTCGGCGACACGCCGGTTTGGAAATTGAAAGGGAAGTGGAACGAAATCAGGTTAAAACGGCTGTTATTTGGACAGGTCAGTTATCCGGTAATCAAAGACAAAATCGACTGGAGTCATCTTCCCGACCATGTACCACAAACATGTGAGCTGTTGCTGGCTCGCGACGAGTACTTTCCATTGTTTCCTTATAGCATTCGTTTCGACCGCAATTTTGACGAAAATGGGAATTCGATAAGCAAGGCGATCGTACGATTAGAATTGCACGAGTTGGAAACGAATGTGAAGTTGGAAGAGCATATGTTTTTGCCTGATTTCCAGAACGTTCAACCGGTCAGTTTGACCGACCAATTCGTGGAACGCATTGAGAGCTTGAAGAAGATTCAACGCTCCGCCAATCACAACAAGGGTAACAAAGCGACGCGATAGCGAGGAATCCAATGCGTGTTGTCGTTCAGCGAGTTTCAGAGGCCAGCGTCGATGTTGCTGGGGAAACGGTTGGAAAAATCGGACGCGGGTTGGTAGTGCTCGCAGGAGTTGCTCATGGTGATACTGAAAAAGACGTGGACTACATCGCCAATAAGATTGTTGGCCTGCGCGTATTCGCTGATCCAGACGACAAAATGAACCTGAGTTTGAACGACATCGGCGGAGAAGTATTGGTCGTCAGTCAATTCACGTTGCTGGGCGATGTTCGGAAAGGTCGTCGACCCAGTTTCGTTGGCGCTGCCGAACCGGAAGTCGGTAAGCGGCTGTACGAAGCACTGGTCGCGACATTGACGGCAATGGGGGCTGCCAAAGTCGCAACCGGAATTTTCCAGGCCGATATGAAAGTCAGTTTGATCAACGACGGCCCCGTGACCATATTATTGGATTCACAAAAGAGTTTTTGAGGTTCGGGATATTGGTTTCAATTTGTTGGCCAATACTTGCATACCGGTGAAACCGGTGAATCCATCATCGATCAGATGAGTGTCAAACATCGGCACGAGCGCAATACCAGCACGAAGTGCCAACGCGTGAATCCATGCAGATAACCTCAAAATTCACTCGCTGGTACTGAGCGCGTCACACTATAGACAAAACAGCCTGAGATTTGCCATCAAAAACATTCGCTTCCGGTACTACCGAAAAATCGGTTGGCCTTCGAGCGCATTTTCGAGCACGTTTCCGGCCGTAATCGGCAGTTCGATCGGCTCTTTTCCAAAATAGGCCATTAAACTCTCATCGCTCATGGCGAGCACGACCAGAACAGCCAGTTTGCTGTACGTCGAAAAATTCGCATACGTTGACGTACTGAACCATTTCATCGCCGTTCCAAACGACTTTTTGACTCGGATTCTTCGCCCGTTCCAGTCGACTGCATATACTTCGTCCAAGACCAAGTGCGATACGAAACCAACGACCACCGCCCACGACTTAAAAACGCGAATTTCCAACTCGGGCGAAAGGCAAACAATGAACGTTCCCAAACCAGCAATCAACGCGGCCGGAATACTATGCCACATGCCACGATGTTTGGTGAAGCGTTTGAAGATCCAGCCAATGCCAAACCGAATGACGACGTATAAAACACCGGCGGTGAACACCATCATTTCCGGGTCCAATCCTAAGGCTTCCATTCTGCGTAGCATTAGCATTGGGACCAGCACGGAAACGAAACTGAGCATTTCGCGTTGCGGAATGCCCGAGTCACTGTCCAGATCTGGTAACATGCCGCCCACGCTGCACAACGCGCCGGCAACCATGCAGTGTGGAAGCGACAAACCAAAACCAAAATATCCGCCCAGACCATAGGCGATGCCTAACGTCGTGCTGGTGGATATATGTGTTTTGAAGTCAGCCATGGGGTCTGGACGGAAGATTGCCAGAATGAAAGGCTGATAAATAGAAGAATTACACGAACGCAGATAGATCAAGAGCCCTTGAGCGAGGGCTGCTAGCGTCATCGTTTAGAATAGCAACAATCCCAAGCACGACGCGAAAGCGAGTGCAACTATCACGAACTCAATTGCTTGCGATTCGCGCATATCTTACCGGCAGGGGTGATAAGTACTGGAGTGGAACGGAAACGCGCGGTCGTCGATTAGAAAGCCGTATACATTTGGTTTGGCAAGCCTCTTGACAAACAGATGTTGCCAATCCCGTAATCGATCAGAGGAACGCTGTTTTTAAGTTGAAAATGAAAGCGACGGAACGCCGCTTCGATTCAATAGCTGGACGCTACCGACGACGTCGGAAGCAAATCGTAGCTGTGGCAAGGGCCAACACGGCAGCGCTAGGCTCAGGAACAACCGTTACCGTCGCTCCTGATACGTTGAAGTCATCCAACTGGCCACCGTTCAAGAGAATTCCGTCGGGGTTCACGTCGACTACGCCTGGAGTGTTGGCAACAAAGTCAATACGAGCAAACAAGAACGCATCCGCTAGCGGATCGAACAAATCGTCAAGCTGAGTTCCAGTGCCGTCCTGACTCATCAAGACGCCCGTACCTGAAAGATTGGCAAATCCGAGCATGCCGCTAATGGCATCGCCGGTAACCGTTGGCGTCCCATTGTCGACGGTATCCCAGCGATCACCAACATCGCTACTGTCGGAAATCAACACGATGTCGGGATTAAAAACCTCAGAGCCAGTCAATGCGATTACCGAGGCGTTGGAAAGCAAAATGTTCGTAACCGCCAAAGTATCAATGTCGGTCGATGGGTCGATCCAGACGAAAGCCGAGCCTAAATCCCCAACTTCGAATTCAGCCGATGTGTTCGCGGTTGCGGCCGTAGACCCACCAAAACCGGTGAATGAAACGAATATTTCGTTCGTAAACCCAACGTTTGCGACCCAAAATAAGATCGCGATACTAAGAACTACTTTTTTCATGTTGAAAAATCCGTCTTTTGAATAGATTGAGTCAGCAACATAACTTCGTCTGATCGGTGGATCAACTATGACTAGCGTCAGTTAGCCATTAATTCAAAAAATTTCGGGCTAACGATAATGGTTCACACTGTGGAAGTTCGCTGGGGCGGTTGTCGGCGTTCCGAAGTAGGTTCGTATTGAGTCCGGTGCCGAAAATCCTCTACAACAGCACCGCATACGTTTTGTTCTGGGGAATTGGATGGCACTTTACGACATCTTAATGCTTTCGGTTTTGGTTGGGGCCATTCTGTTTGGGCTTTGGAAAGGCCTCGCATGGCAGGCGGCGTCTTTGGCATCGATCTTTGTCAGCTATTTCGTTGCGCTAAATTTTCGTGGTTCACTGGCACCCATGATCGCCGCCGAAGAGCCTTGGAATCGGTTCGCTGCGATGTTGATTCTGTTTTTGGGCACGTCGTTGATCATCTGGATGGCGTACGGCTACATGAAAAAAACGATTGAGCGGCTGCGGTTGAGAGGGTTTGATACTCAGGCGGGCGGTTTGTTGGGGGCTTTGAAGGGTGGCCTGCTCTGTATGCTAATCACCTTGTTTGCAGTCACGTTATTCGGGGCCAATGTTCGGCAAAGCGTGATGTTGTCCAAATCGGGTGGCTATATCGCGACCGCGATTAACCGATTGAATGCAATGGTGCCCGATGAGATTCACGCCCTGTTGGATAAGCATGTCCAGCAGTTCAATCAGAACTTGAATCCAGATTGGATCGCCGAAAGCGAACAAAAATTTGAACAGAAGCTGCAAGTCATTCGCGGTAAATTCACGCTGCCCGAATCCACGCCACCAGGCCGCCAGTCCATGCCCAGTGCAAACGTTTCTTCCGGTGGTATTAATCTTGAAGAATTAAAGAGCGATATGCAGTTCATCGGCGACCAGACGTTGGAGCAAGTCAAAGAAGCTGGTAAGTCATTTATCGAAGAAAACCTAAATCGATAGTAGAGTGGTGGATCACTTACTTGCGCTGCGTGCTCGTCATGGGCGTTGTGTGTCGGCTCGCGATGTCATTGTAAACCCCGTGTTTAATACCTCGTTCCCTTAGAAGGGAGGGGGCTGTCGACCAAACCGCAACGCGTCGACCCGGCCGTTTTCCCTCTGTGCGTTAATCAACTTGGTCGAATCGAACGTCAGTGACTCAAATTTGCAATGCACAGATTGGTGTCCATGTCGGTATATTTTTAGCGGATGAAAGAGGTCTCAGAAATCTAGTACTTTTGACATACCTCCACAAGGCACCTAAACTTTGGACGGTCGGGCCACCGGATCGTCGACCAATTTTGGTGGTCGTTGTCAATGATACTCATGTCGATCAAAGCATGAATGAGACTATTCAGCAAATCTTAGCTATCGTTTCTGTGACCGTGGCTGTGTCATCGTTGGCCTTTGCCATTTTCGGAGCGATTAGTTCAGGGGCGATCAAAAGATCTCGTTTTGGCTCGTTTGAAATCGAAGCAACTTCTCAAGAAAGAAAAGCTGCTCGTGAATTTGTAGCCTCACTCACGGAAACCGCTGCCGATCAGGTGCCGTTTGAGACCGAACAACTCGCTCTCTACTATGGACAAGTTTTGAGCCAATCAAAAATAAGTTTTTGGTTTAGCCTTATATTCGCTTCACTTGGGTTTGTCGTAATAATTGTCTCCGTGTTTCTTTATACCGAAGCGACGGTCGGCGCCACGATCGCACAGGTGTTGGCTGGAATTGTCGTGGATGCTGTGGCAGGTCTATTTTTCGTACAATCACGCGGTGCTCAGAAATCAATGATGGCGTTCTTCGACAAGCTCCGATCGGACCGCCAGCAACTCGAATCTCGAAAACTTTGCGACGAGATTGAAAACAAAAACGCAAGAGATGCGCTTCGTATCAATTTGTCACTCCACTATGCCGGGGTGGAAAACCCCAGTGATGTTTCGAAAACAATAATCTCGAAAATTGCTTCGAATACCACTGCCAAGACGAACGAATCAGCAACATGAAAGCAAAATTTCCGGTCGAATTCGTGAGTTTAGATAATAGACGATCCGTGGTGGTCATCGTCGATTTGAATGCCGGCTGTCACCGTTCGGGAAATGGGCTATCTTCAATGAATACGCCGGAAACCCAGGAAAAACCGAGGTGCCAACCGAACATAAGAAACATTATCGGACGTTGGGGGTGGGTTTGGGATTCTAGGTTTTAAGCCCGCTGCCAGTTGGCCGCAATTGAAAACAACAGAATAAATCGCTAATTGAATGAGACCGGAATAGACCGTTCGATCATTCACTTGCTCGCGTTCGTAACCGTTTTCCAGCCGCCTAAGCTTTGAGCGCGAACGCACCGCAAAGCGCATTGGCATTCGTTGTGATTGACCGATTCAAGATTCACTCGCTTGCGTTTCGTGCTGGTATCAAGCCAACTTGGCTTGGGATGCGAATGGACGTCTTTGATTCGTCGCGGTTGCTGAGAAGTACGTCTTTGATTCGTCGCGGTTGCTGAGAAGTGGGTTGCGCGTAACTGCTGGTCCTTGCGCCAAATTGTCAAATTTTTGGCAGGGGGCTTTGCTAGGATATTGTCTGTTGAGCCCGGGTAATTTGGACGAGATGTCGACGCTATACTGGGTTCCACATCATTGTCGCGTTACCAATACGGAGCCAGTTATGACGGAGCCAGTTTTGAAATCTCTGCCTCGAATCTTTGCACTGACGTGGTAACCACTGGGCTTCACGATTCCCAGGTTCAATATTGGGAGCCGGCAAAATGGGTAGCGCGACTGCGAATAGTCCATCAAGGTGACAATATGATCTTGCTAACGACCAATATGGATGCGGGACATGGTGGGGCGTCGGGACGTTTTGATCGGTACAAGGAAGTTGCGTTTCGACACGCGTTCTTGTTAAAGCTGGCTGGCATCAAGGAGTAGATGTTGGGTTTACGGAGTGAGCTTGGCCGGTATTAATTGTTGTTGGCCATCGATTTCTGCCAATACGAGCCCACTGCCGCTGGATTTCAACGCCGATACAAGTTCCTCGTCGGACATACGATCGAAACTCAAGCTCGATTCGATTCGATGTTCGACGTAACGTTCAACGATCGCGTCACGATTCTGCTCAATCGTCGCGAACCGAAATACTGGCGTTGTAAGTGATGGGACGTTGCTGGCAACGGGAGGAGCCGTTTCAATATTAGCGCCCCGACTAAGAAAGCCAATTGCGATCGCCAGCAGCGCGATACTGGTAACTCCCACTCCAACTTGTATTCGTTTTTGACGGATAGGGTGATCGACAACCTCTTGCTGCAATTCCAGCAGCATGGCCTGCTTGCGGTCCTGCCCTGCTTGACTCAGTTTCGGTTGTGTTTGATCGTGCATGTCTTACTCTATTTCTTCCAGTCTAGCTTTGTTTTTCATTTTCTCGATGGTGCGATTGAGCTTGCCGTCGACGGCACCCGTTTTTAAACCCAATTGAATACCGATTTTCTTGAGTGTCCAACCCAGGCGATAACGCAGGGAGAATAGCTTCTGAATTTCAGGTGGCTGGTCTAGCAACTGACTCTCAATCCAGGCCAATTGTTGCAATTCGTCTTGCTCATCGGGCACGCTTTCCGTTTCGGAAACGTTGTCTCGAAAGACTCGGACCAAATTTTCTTCGCGAGCGCGTTTTCTTAACCAATCATAAACCGAATTGCGGACAACCGCCCTGCTCCACCCCAACAACAGGTTTTCGTTGTCGATTCTTTTAATCGATCGGATCACCTTAAGCATGGAATCCTGAACAATATCCAAACTGGTGGCTTCATCCAAGTTTGCTAGACGCATCGCTTCTGCAAACATGGGTTCAAAAAAGCGTTGGTAATATTCTGCAAACGCCTCTCGGTCACCTTGGCGAATGCGTTCAGTGATTATCCCCCAGTCCCGTTCGATGGCGGTCGGCAACGGGTCAGATTCTGTAACGGGTTCAAGATTCAAATGCAGTTCCAGCATCAATGCATTCTAAAACAATTGTTGCAGCAATAAAATTTAAAATTACATAGGGGTAAGAGGTGGCCAATACCAGCACGAAGCGCCAGCGAGTGAATTCTGCGGGAACTCACATGGATTCACTTACTGGCGCTTCGTGCTGGTACTCAAAGGTGCACATCAATACAATCGCTTCGTGCTTGTAGGTGACACCCAACGTGTGCTTGTACGTGACACCCAATATCAAATTTGTAATTGGATTTAGTGTCGTTTTGTCGGTGCGGCAGATCGCATCCTTGAATCAAGGATCTAGCGCCTTCCACCGCCGTTCTTATTTTGATTGTTAGCAGACCCTGCCCCGCCACCAGCTCCTCTGCCACCTGAAGAAGCTCCTCCATCTCCGCCGAATCCGCCAAACAAGCCGCCTCCGGATCGACCACCAGCGAAGCCTGCCGACCCGCCAGCAGCGCCCAAGCCGCCGCCAATGCTGCCACGTCCACCGCCTCGGGACAATCCTCCCGGCGCGCCGCGCGAAAGTTGATTGACGATTTGCTCGATCAAATAGATCTCTTCATCGGAACCACGTAGGAACAGAGTTTGGGTTTGCTCGTGAAGTTTCATTTGAACGTTCGAGTTCTTGTTGCCCATCATCTCCATGCCGATTTCAACAGCGGACAAGAATGAAGCGTTGGAGTGAATCGCCAGAACGCTTGACAAATTGACGACCGAAACGCGGTTGTTGGGGACGAACTCTTTTGAGCGACCGACGTAAGCGATTTGCCCGGATTCGTCGTATTCAAACGTCAATAGATCGTCGGTCGCGACAGTGATCGAGTTGATAACAGCACCGGCGGTTACATTTTTCAGTTTGACCGGTGGGATACGAATATCTTTGGCATCGTCCAGCACAATGATGTTCAAATGAATTGGGCTCTGATCTTGAAGTATCGCAACAAATTCGGCGACGCTCGTTTCCGGAGTGGATACACTGACAACCAAGATGTCGTTCAGAAAGTTCATCAAGTCTGAGCTTTCTTCGATCAGGTCCGATTTGGTGTACTCTTTATAAACTGGCGCTCCATCGGATTCCTGACCTTGAATTAGCGAGGTCCCCTGGACGATCGTAAAAACGGTTAAAAATGCCGCGATTTTTACTGGGGTGGAATGCATTGATTCTCCAAGCTAGATAAAGAGTTTCGTTGTTTGGAGAGGTAACGACTCGCGTCGCAGGTTTTCGCGCGGAATTTGGTTTTTTCGTGCAGGAATACGCAATCTTTCTGGGGAACGATGAAATTGGCCCAGTTAGCAATGGTTTTTATCTTGAGCTTCGAAAGGTAAGAATTACCAGCACGAAACATTATCGAGTGAATTTTGCTGAGTGAAACACGAGTTCTCCCGCTATCGCTTCGTTCTGGAAATAAATGCGCTACAGCAAAACTTGCGATTCTTGTCGTTACTGGCAGTGCAACTTCCAGTTTTACGCTTCTTGCTGGTCGTTTTGATCGAGAAAAACACCCAACTTTCTGAATCTTGCGTATCGTTGATTCAGCAATTCTTCGGTCGAAAGAGAGGTCAGTGCGGCCAAATTTTTCTTTAGATAGTTCTTGATTGAAGCGGACATGCGATGATGGTCGCGGTGGGCACCCCCCAGAGGTTCTTCGATGACATCATCCACGACGTCTAAACGCAGCAGATCCTTGGAGGTGAACCTCAATGCGTTGGCTGCTTTTTCGGCGTGCTCGGCGCTTTTCCACAAAATCCCTGCACAGCCTTCCGGGCTGATGACGGAATAATAAGCATTTTGCAGAACCGCGACGCGGTCCCCTACCCCAATGCCCAACGCACCGCCGCTACCTCCTTCACCGATGACGATGCAAATGATGGGCGTCTCAAGCCGCGACATTTCATACATGTTTTCGGCAATGACTTGAGCCTGGCCGCGTTCCTCAGCGCCAATGCCTGGGTAGGCTCCCGGCGTGTCGATGAAACAAATCACGGGCAGTTTAAACTTGGCGGCCAATCGCATTTTTTGCATTGCTTTGCGATAACCTTCGGGGTGCGCACAACCGAAAAAATTCTCCGAGCGATCTTGAAAGGTTCGCCCTTTTTGGTGGCCCACGACCATGACCTTGGTGTTATCCAGATTGGCGAATCCGACCCGCATCGCGCGGTCGTCACCAAACAACTTATCGCCGTGCAATTCGACGAATTCATCGAACACCAGCGAGATATAGTCCGTGGTGTGAGGCCGATCTTTGTGTCGCGCCACTTGAACCATCTGCCATGGGGTCAAGTTATTGTAGACGTCTCGAGTGACCTTGGTTAATTCTTGTTTCATGCCACGCAATTGGGCGACTGAATCGGCAGATCCATCCAGGCTCTTTTCCATTTCTTGAACCTGTGCGTCCAATTCAGCAATCGGTTGTTCAAAGGCTAAGTAGTCCATAAAGTCAGGCTCAATTGTTAATATCTAAAATTCGGATGTGTGTTTTTGGATCCGTCAAATGTCGTCATCGCCGACCATCCCTTTGGGATGCTTGCCAGCTCGAAACATGCCAATGCGTTGGAACTCTTTCAGAAAAGCTTCCATCGTCGGTGGCCGGTTGGCGGGACTTTTCTCCATCATTCGCATAACCAAAGCTGCCAAGTCCCGAGTCGCTCCACTACAGGATAATAAATTAGGTGGCGGTGCGTTCAAATGTCGATTCAGTAAGTCGTCCGGATTGGATGCGTTGAAAGGGGTGCGACCAGACATCAACTCGAAAATGACACATCCCAAACTATATATGTCAGCACGTTCATCCAACGATTTACGTCGAATTTGTTCCGGCGACATGTAGCTGCGCGTCCCCGAAATCGACTTGGGTTTTGCTCCGCCGAACCACCCTTTTTTCATTTTCAGTGCGATTGCAAAGTCGATCAATTTCACATTGCCTTGCTCGTCTGCCAAAAAGTTGTCGGGTTTCACATCGCAATGCACCCAACCTTTTTGATGCATGTGTGCCAAGCCAGCGGCACATTTTTGAATGATCTGTTTAATATTGATTTGGACGTAGGTCGGTCGTTCACGCAATTCAATCTTTAGGTTTTTGGCGTGGAACAGTTGCATGGAAAGGAACGGAATGTCGTTGGCGACGTGATGGTCAAAAATAGCAATTACATTCGGATGACGAATCTCTTTGCCGACTTCCGCTTCATGAATCAGAGCGGCAATTTCGTTTTTGTCTTTCTGGTACTTGGATAATAAAAGTTTCAGCGCCACGCGTTCTTTTTCTCCAGTTCGCTTCGCCTCCCAAACCGCAGAGGTGGTTCCTTGGCGAATCAAGCGGACCAGTTGAAACGGTCCTAAAAAGTCTCTTCTTGTTGACACTAAAAATCCTGCGCGTTTGGCTGAATTGGGGGTATTCCCGTTGGGGGCGTTCGGTCACGTATTTTAGTCCAACAAGCGGTTTGAAACCAACCCGCTATTCCACATCGTTGATAATTTCGATGCCGTCATACTCGACGCTCATCAAGACCAGCCCATGTGCCGGAGCCGTCGGGCCCGCGTGGCTGCGGTCTTTTTTTTGCAGCACGTCCATCACCCAAGGTGCGGTTTCACTTCCCTGCCCTACCCTAACTAGCGTTCCCACGATGTTTC
The DNA here is from genome assembly GCA_965263475.1 of Mariniblastus sp. GTDB lineage: Bacteria > Planctomycetota > Planctomycetia > Pirellulales > Pirellulaceae > Mariniblastus. The sequence goes on along the minus strand of OZ253677.1, from coordinate 1,448,080 downwards.
GCACCATGTTGTAGAGGAAGCCGTTGCTGGTTGCGTCGATGTACAAATACTGGAAGAGTCCTTGTTGGCTGAAATTCAATTCCAAGCAGGACACATTCCTGACCGTCGACATCCGTTCGGCCCCGGCGGCTTGAAAACTGGCAAAGTCATGCTCGCCTTCGATAAAGCGGGCGGCTTGCTCCATCGCATCCAAATTCAAAGCGTACGGGCAAAACCAATGGTCGCGGATGGTCAGCGGATTACGGATCCGACCAAATTGAATCTGATAGCGATACGTTTTTCGACTGGCGTCTCGGATAGCGTGAAATTCATTTTTGATTTCAGCTGCTTCGACGATCGAAATATCGTCAGGCGTATTCGCATTGAGGGCTCGAATCAGGGTGTTGCAGTTCAATTGAGTAGTCGTCGCAACGCTACAAACTTGTCCCATGGCATGCACACCGGAGTCCGTCCGTCCGCTGGCAACGATGCGGACGTGCTCTTGCGTGGTTTGAGCCCAGGCTTCTTCGAGTCGCTGTTGAACGGAGACTCCATTGGGTTGCACTTGCCAGCCTACGTAGTCCGTGCCGTCGTAAGCGAGAGTCAGCTTCAAATACCGCATTGCAATCGTTTTTCAGCCATCAGTACTTCCGCAATTTGAACGGCGTTGGTCGCTGCTCCTTTTCGCAAATTGTCACTAACACACCAAAACGCTAGTCCATTTTCGCAACTGAGGTCTTTGCGAATTCGACCGACAAAAACATCGTCTTGGCCGTCCGAATTCAACGGCATCGGGTAATCGCCGTTGGACAAATCATCCACGACCGAGACGCCGTCCGCTGCCGCAAACAACTCGCGCGCCTGTTCAGGCGGGATTGGACTTTCCGTTTCGACCAGAATCGACTCGCTATGGCAGTTCGTAACGGGGACTCTGACACACGTCGGGCAGACCTGAATCGATGAATCCTCAAAAATCTTCTGAGTCTCCCATACCATTTTCATTTCCTCAGAGGTGTATTGTTCGTGTTTTGACGAGCCAATTTGAGGGATGACGTTGAATGCGATGGGGTGAGAAAAGGTTTCGTAGTTCCATGATTCATCTGCGAGCGCAGCGCGAGCCCCGTTTGTCAGTTCGACGTTGCCGGCTTGCCCTGCACCACTGGTCGCTTGATAAGTCGATACGATGACGCGTTTAATCTTGGCAAAGTCATGCAATGGTTTCATGGCAACGACCATTTGGGTCGTGCTGCAATTGGGAGACGCGATTAAGCCCTGGTGGTCGCGAATCGCGTGCGCGTTGACCTCTGGGACGACCAATGGCACATGGTCCAGCATCCGATGGGCGCCGCTTTCATCGACAACAATGGTACCGGCCTCAATTGCCCAAGGCACAAATTGCAAGGCAACATCGTCGGGAGTGCTTCCAATCACAATGTCCAACTCATGTTGTTTAAAAACGTCAGGCGTCAGTTCAACGACAATGTGCTGTTGATTGCGAAACTGAATTGTCTGCCCGGCGCTGCGGGCCGAAGCGATGAATGTAACGGATTCTGATGGGAAGTTTCGTTCTTCCATAATACGTCGCACCAACTGGCCAACGGCTCCAGTAGCGCCCACAATTCCAACTTTGGACATGATGTATTTCGCCATTTTTGAAGTTTTGAGGGACGTCAAGTATAAACGCCGACCCTCGGGTCACAATGGCCAAATCGCCAGCGATAGGATAGGGCCGGCGATAGGATAGGGCCGGCGATAGGATAGGGCCGGCGATAGGATTGTCCAGCGACAGGATTAGGCCCAACATGCAATTATCCATTCTTCGCAGCCGTCTTGCATCTGTCGTGAGTGTCCAGCACCCGGTTCAATCGCTGCGACTCGGACTCTGCTTGAAGAGCCACACGGGCGGAACGAACGCCAGGTTCCCGTACAACATGATCAAGCCAAACGTCATCATGCCCATGCTGAAACCGATGCCCAAGTGCACGAGAGCTGCCAGCGTCAAATAGATCGGTCGGGTCAACTTGGGCCAAATCAAAAACGGATAAGAAATTTCCCACGCGACAGCGACGTAGGTCAGCAAATTGACCAACCACATATGATCGGACAGCCACGTGAGGTCGAGGGTCTGGTACTCGTAACTCGCGATCGTTCCCCAAATCGCTTCGCCATTCCACCATGTCGTGCCTTGGAGTTTTCCCAACCCGGCAAACAGGTAGACCACGCAAATATGAATTTGAATTAATCGAGTGGCGATCGTGTTGTTCACCGAAACCACTCCCCTGCCCCGACCTCGCCTGACCCATTGATCGATTGAATAACTTGACCCGCAGTTGCTGATGGCCAAATACAATGTCAAGAACGCGTTGATTTGGTCGAGCCCAAACAAAGTACCGGTTGCTCGGTTGGCGTAAGATACCACAAATAGAAACGACACGAGGGAAGTGGCTCTCGTCCAAGCGCCCAACATGAACGCGGTAAAAACGACCAGCGCCAAACAATGGCTTCCCCAAATCCAGCCACTCGAATTTGACCAATCGAAATGACTCCATGCGAATTGTCCGTAGCCGTCAAACGTGCTGCGGTATTCGGTTGGAATGGCTGCCGCTTCGCCGCCCATGAAAGTTGTCAAATCTAATGACCAAATGGAATGGGTATACAACAACATGGAGCCGACTAAGATTCGCATGACGGCCAGCGTTTCGGCGGAACTTGGGCGAAACCAAAACCTGTTCCAGCCATCCCGCCAACGTTGTAAATAGCCGCCGATCATTGAAGCTCCTCCAAGTCGGTGATGCTGGGAAATTGGCCCAAGGACCGGCGTTCCGACAAATACCTGGGGTCGGTCAACTTGACGCGGCTCCGGATATCAGCCGGGCCAGCGATGAGTCGCTCACGCAAAAAAATTTCAACCGTTTCGCCCTCGTGTTTGGCTACCAGGTAATTGGCGATCGATTGCAACAGCATTTTGACGCGCTGTTTCAAGTATTGGCGGGTGGTGATCAGACCTTCACGTTGTTCCACTAGTTCGAGCATGATCGCTCGTTCGTTTTGAAGCCGAGCAGACTCAATTTGCATGTTGATTTGGGCGACGATATCGTCGTGTTGCCGTTGGTCCAGAAAACCAGCCGCTTCCTCAAACAGAGTCTCGCTGAGCATGAACCAGCGATGGTATCGCAATCGTGGCCAATCGTTTTCACGATCGGGAAATTGGCCAGAAATCTCACTGCCATCACTTTTCTTAACAACAAATTCAACGATGTGACTGGGGCCCGGATCCGGACCAAAAAAACGGTAGCCATGCCCGATGAACAAGCATTGGTGAATGGGAGCCACCAAACGACCCAATGGCCCAGTCAAATGTTTGCTCGCGATCGGATTGGAAAGCGGACCGAGGAGTAACACTATCAAGTAAGCGATGATTAATAACGACAATACCGATCGCGTCCGAGTCGGAAGAACAGTCGGAGTAGTATCGCCTGAATTCATTTGTCGTAACGGTGCGGTTGCGGGCTATTAGAATTCAGTCTAGCCGAAACTGAACGATTGAAAACGCCTGGGGACCACGAACTGGACATGAATTAATCGCGTTTTCGCCCTGTAGTGATTGAAAAAATTCAAGTAACCTAAGAGTAAATCAATTCACAAACGATAACTGTAGCGGTTTGCAAACACAGGAATACGATGTCCATCGCAGAAACTTTTCAGCCTTCAGAAAAACTACAGAGTTTTGTCGAAAACGTTGCCAAGGGCTCATACGATCGTCAGATCACCTCTGGCATCAACAAATTCGTCGACAACAAAGTGGACGAAGACATGCAAGGTTTTTACTCCGATCAGGAATTGCAAGTTTTGACGCAGTTACAAGGCACCGATCGCGAAATCGAAAAACGGATGCCAGTCAAAATTACTCGCCACTATTTTGAGCAGGCGAAAAACAGTAAGCCGATGCAACAGTTGATCAAGGCAAGTCCTGACGAAACGTTTGACTTGGCTGGCTCTCAAGATCCGGGAAAACAGATGAGCTACAGCCCGGTTGAGGGTTTGATTCACAAATATGAATTGGGTTTGATTTATGTCGCTTCGACCTGTTCCGCGCACTGTCGTTTTTGTTACCGCGAAGAGTTGATTGCCCGCAAGGACGTCGAGCGTCCCGATGGGGCGATGGCACCCAAAGGGCTTGCGCAAGTGGACGAAATTTGCAATTACGTTCGTGAGCACAATCGAATCGTCGAAGCCAACGGCGGCGTCCACCCGGAGACTGGACGTGAAAAGCTGCGCGAAATTTTGATGTCCGGTGGCGATCCAATGGTACTGGGGAACCGAAAAATTGCCCAATGGTGGGCTTCATTGGCCGAGTCTGGGATAGAGAACATTCGGATTGGAACCAAAGAGTTGGCGTTTTTCCCCGATCGTTTCGACGATGACTTTTTTGAAATGCTTGATCGGTTCCACGAGAATTATCCCAAAATTAGTCTGCGGTTTGTCGTTCATTTTAATCACCCAGACGAACTGTTGAAGAAAGACGAAAGTGGAAGCTATATCGAAGATCCGCGCGGCGGTTTGGTGTGGCTGGACAATACATTGAAGTCTGTTCAAGGTTTGGCGAGTCGCCATTGGGTTAGTCTGGACAACCAGTCACCCATCATCAAAGGAATTAATAACGATCCCGATGCCTTGCGAATTTTGCAACGTGAATTGAAACGGAACCGTGTGGAGAATCACTACTATTTTTGTGGACGGGATATTGTCGGACACCGTGCGTTCAACGTGCCCATCGAAGATGCATGGCGCATTTTAAACGAGTCGCAAAAGGGATTGTCTGGCCTGGAAACGCATGCTCGACTGTCGATCACCCACTTCAAAGGTAAAACCGAGGTGGTGTCGGTGACGCGAGAACCGGCACCGTTTCCCGGCGGCGAGAATGGAATTGTTGTGTTTAAGTTGATGCGTTCTGCCGCGGATGCAAAACACAAGGGCAAGATTGCGATCGTCGGGCGAAATCCGGAAGCGATTTGGTTCAACGATTACGAAGATCGCGTTTTGTTTGACGAAGCTGGTTTGTTTCCGAGATCGGACAAACCTGGTGTTTACTAAGCGATTGGGCCGTTTGCCGCATTGGCCTCAAATCGCCAACGGACTACAAATTCAAAGCCTTTAGCCCGTTTTCAAGCGTGTTGGCAAATCGGTGGATTTCTGTTTCGCCCATCGCCGTCGACAAAGCGCCTGAACAAGTGTTAATCATCATGAATCCGTGTTCGTACAAGTAATTGACCAGTTGCTTGATGCGCATCACCTCGTTTTCGTCTTGATACGTAATCCGGTATTCGGTCGGAATCTCGTCACGCAGATGTATCCGAAACATGGAGCCGGCTCCGGTAACGCAGGCAGTAGCGGCAGCATTCTGTATGGCTTGTTTGATCGCATCGCGAGCCGTTTGTCCGAGCCTGTTAAGTCGCTCCACCGATTCGCGATCAAAGGCCTTCATGGCGGCCAGCCCTGCCGTCATCGTTATCGGGTTGGCGGAAAAGGTACCCGAATGGGGAAAAGGTAAATCCGCTTGCGAAGGATCCATCGCGACCATAAACTCGTCTTTCCCCGCTAAGGCACCGACGGGAAAACCACCTCCGATGATTTTCCCCATCGCCGTCAGATCAGGCTCGACATCAAACCATCCCGCGGCGCCGGAATAGCCCATTCGAAACGTAATAACCTCGTCAAAGATCAAGAGTTTCCCGTTCTCGCGAGTCCAGTTGCGAACTGCGGATACATATTCTGAGGTGGCTGGAATCAGGCCCACGCGATGGGGTAACAAATCCAGGATAACACAAGCTAGCTCTGATTTATTCGCGTCCAGCAGTGTGAGGGTTTGATCGATATCATTGAACGGAAACACAATGACGTCGTCCAGGGCGCCGCGAGGCGTTCCGGCGGCGACGGGGACTTGGTTTGGTTGTTCGCGCGCTCCCCAGTTTTCGGGTTTGGCTTTTTGGCTGACTTCGGCGTAGTCGTAGGTTCCGTGATAGGCCCCTTCCGTTTTAGCGATCTTTGGCCGACCGGTTACCGCCCGCGCTAACTTGATGCCGGACATTACGGCTTCGGTGCCGGAATTCATAAACCGAATTTTTTCAAACGCCGTTGAGCGACCACAAAGATGTTCTGCAAAATTGAGTTCGGCTTCGGTCGCCAACGTAAATGCGGTCCCGCGATGGAGTTGCTCTGTCACCGCCGCAATGGTCGTCGCATGGGCGTGACCATGAATCAACGAACACATGTTATTGGCGAAATCGATTCGTTCGACGCCGTCGATATCGAAGACGCGGCATCCCCTACCCTGCTGGGCATAATCTGGGTTAGGTTTGCGAAAAATTGTGTTTCGGCTAATTCCGCCCGGCAATACGCTGACGGCTCTGGCGTAAAGTTGCTGACTGCGCGTTTCTTTTCTTGATGTGCTACTCATGAAGGCAGCCAAGGAAATTGAATGGTCTGGATTGGGTTTGGCCACACTGCAAGTGTCATTGTTGGCCATGTTGGAACTATGCCTGGGCATGAGTTATTTGGCAACCCATCAGTTCGATCATTTCCAATTTTATGTCGATTCGACAGCCCGAGTTGAACTATTCAATGCCCACAAGCTAAAAAAAAAACGGCCGCCCAGCATCGGCGGCCGTTTGAATTTATCGAGCGATTTTTTAGCAGCTACTTCGAAACGTAATAGTCGGAACCTGAATCGAAATCAACAACGTATTTTTCACCGGCTTTGATTTCGATCGTCCGATTTTCGTCGACGATCTTACCATTTTTTTCATAGCTGATCGTAATGTCGTAGTTGTCCCAAACTTTCCCAGGTTGTAAGTGAGTCTTAAAATTTCGAACACTACCGGTCGCTTTGGTTACGTTTCCGCAAAGTTTGACGGTCGCGTTTTCAGGTAGCTTCAAAGTCAGCTGGGTCAAAACCGGTCGGTCAAAATCGAATTCAACAAAGCTGTCGCGTCCTGCTCGCATCGCGATCGACTTTTTAATGGATACTTCTTTTCCATCTCGTGTCGTAATGGCTTCTAAGTTGAAACGGTGTTTTTCGCCGGTTTTTAGATTGCGTGAAACATACTGTCGCAGGCCTCCAGTCGTCTTGGTTAAACGTCCGTTGACGTACAATTGTGCGTCAACAGGGAGATTCACGTTTAAGATTGAGTCTTTCAAGATGGCGGTTGTCTCATCCGTTGCCGGCTCCGGAGCCGGAGGACTATCAAAACCGCGAACGTTACCGTTGGCGTCTCCTTCGGTTCCCGTCCCGCTTCCTTGGTTATAGTACTGTTCGGCCGGAATGACAGATTGGTCCGTCGAGATGATCGTGCCATCTTGAAGTGTGCCATCTTGAAGTGTGCCCATAACCGGAGCCTGCACCGCCATCGGTTGGCCGACGGTTCCTATGCCTGAAACGCAGTCCGTACAACCGGTAGCCGCTGTTTGAAAACCGTTGGCACAATTGACCATGCCGCAGTTGGCGATATTGGTTGAATGGCAAGCCAGGTTGGCGCCGACGCTGCCATACGAAACTTGACCACCAAACGTTTGGCCGCCGGTCGACGAGTAATAATTGTATCCCGTAGAAGCATAGCCACCTTGGCAACCGTAGGCCGAGCCGCCACTGGCATTACCCGTTGAACCGTATCCGTTCCATCCTCGCGAACCATATCCGCCACGATAGGCAAACATGCCACCGACGCCACGAAGTACTCGTCTTACCGGTTGTCGATAGGCAAAAAAGTCTCGAACTGGCGTTCGGAAGCCGCCGCCGCGAGAGCCCCAGCAACCACCAAGTAAACCTCGGCTACCGTAACCGCCGCCCCACGAGTCGCCACCACTGGCAAAACATGTATCGTTACCTGTCATCAGGATTGCGACGATCATCACTCCAAGAGTGAATCCCGCCGATAACAATCGTGTCATTGTGTTCTCCAAATTGCTTGATCCGCAAATGTATCTTTGACCCCTAGACTCAAAGATAGCTTTTCAGAATAACACTCTCGATTGTTAATTCAAGGTGTTTAGGTGGAATTCACTGGTTAGGTTGACTTTTTTGATAGGCTGATTTGTTGAATGTGACATAAAGATCGGCAAAACCGATCCATCGTGAATCACTTGTCACGCACCGGCGCCACACTCAATTTGTCGAACGAGGCACTTCCGGTGGCGCCAAACAGGCCGATTCGTACAATGGCTTCCTTGGTGGCGACGGGGACTCGGACCTCTAGGCTACGATTTTTCCAGGCCATACTTCCATTCATGGGGCCGATGTAGGAGGTGCTCAAACTTTTTCGGCCCGCGTCATAAAATGTAATGGCTACATGCGGCAAGTCGTTTCGGTGCGGCCCGGCGCTTACGTTTTCGCAGCACATGGAAGCCTTCAAACGCAGACGGGAGACTTTCTTTCCGTCGACGGCAAAACCTTGCATCACATGCGCGTATTGCCCGGGAACATCGTTAGTGAAGGAAACGTAGTAGGAACCACCGGGCGCAAGCAAGCCTTCTTTCAATTCAAGTTGTCTTTGATAGTACCAACCCTTTACAAATCCGTTCTCGTCCAAACCGTTTTCGAAATCACCGTTTAATAGAGTCGGGTTGCTGGGGTCCGGAAGGATTTCGCGCGTATCTTCGGCTTTGCCCGTCATGGGAACAAACAAAGTCGGTCGCAACGCTTCAGACTTCATCGCTCCGTCTTGTTTACGCATCAGATACAGCGTTTGTTGGTGGCGTTCGCCAACAGGCACCACGATCAGTCCGCCTTCCTTCAGTTGGTCCACAAGCGGTTGTGGAATTTTTTCTGGCGAACAAGTGACAATGATTTTGTCAAAAGGTGCGTGATCGGACCATCCTTTGTAACCGTCGCCAATTTTTGTAAACACGTTTTTGTAATCGAGCGATTTCAATGTTTTGGCTGCCCGTCGTCCCAACGTTTCGATGATCTCGATCGAATAAACTTCGTCGACAAGCGGGCTTAGAATGGCGGCTTGATAGCCGCTTCCGGTTCCGATTTCTAGAACGCGGTCGGTCGGCTGCGGATCGAGTTCCTGGGTCATATACGCGACGATAAACGGGGAACTGATCGTTTGTTTGGCACCGATCGGAATCCCAGCATCCAGGTAAGCTTGGTCTCGAATATTTTTTGGGACGAATTCGTGACGCGGCGTCTGTCGCATTGACTTGATGACTCGCGGATCGGTAACGCCAGCGGCGACAACAGCATCTTCGACCATTCGGAGTCGGCGTTGTTTGAATTCCGTTTTAGACTGCGCGTTGCCGAATGCTGAAGCCAGTCCAACAAGCAAAAATGCGATCAGAAACGATCGTTGGGAATATGGTGCTGATGCCATTTGGTATTTGCCAATCGTTTTGACAATGTCGGAATCCGACATGAAATTGAGCCCCCGTCACGTTATTATACCGCATACTTGAACTTTTGCGTTTTTACAAAAGACCACGTCAACAAATGCTGGAATCGACCGATACAAAAAAAGTGAATGAGCCAAATATTTGGGCATTTGTGTTGCCGTTTGTGGCCAATATGTTGTTGGCAATGCGGTTTTCACCCAATATTGGTTCTGAATCGATCGATGATGTGTCGGTGCAGACCTATTTTTATTTGGTCATTGTGCAGGTTGTCTTGGCGATCGCGATCTGCGGTTTCTTTCTCCGGCATTACTTGCGTGAGTTCCCGTTTCGAGTGGACTATTGGTCCGTTGTCGTTGGCGTCGTAGGATTTTTCCTGTGGATTGGGATTTGTGCCATCGGCGTCGAGCAGGCCGCGTTCAAAGCGTTAGGGATCGCAGATTGGTTTCCGGAGCGAGTCGGGTTTAACCCATTTGATCAGATCACCAATGACAGCAAACGGACGCTGTTTCTCGTTTTTCGATTTGCGCTATTGGCTGGTATGGTGCCGCTGCTGGAAGAGTTGTTTATCCGGGGTTGGTTGGTGCGTTATCTTGAAAACCCGGATTGGCATTCGGTAAGTCTATCGCATGTCGGTCGAACTGGGGTAGTCGGGATCGCGGTCTACGCGGTTGCCACTCATCCCGGCGAGGCGATCGCCGCTATTGTCTGGTTTACTTTGGTCACCTGGATGATGATCAAAACGGGCAAGTTTTGGAACTGCGTTGTTGCCCACGCGATCACGAATTTAATGCTGGGTTTTTATGTTGTCAGTTTTGCAAAATGGACGCTATGGTAAAGGCTCAGCGGCTAACCGGTCGCAGTGGTCAGTGGTTCGGCCATATTGCGATTTTGTTGCGGCTGAAACTTTAGCACGACATTTGAAAGGCCCAAGTCTTGGTGTTGACGAACTACCAACGCGACAAAGAAAAACAATAACATATTGGCCATCGGAATGATGGACGTGTCGTGAAACATGCCGTTGGTTGTATAAGAAACCAACAACGCAATCAAAACCAGTGCATACATCTTGGCGATCGACGAAGCATTGGGGTGGCGAAAAAGTTGGATCGCGATTTGTAAGCTCCGGACGATCAAGACGATCAATAACCCACAGCCGATGGCCCCCAATTCAGTTAACAAGGAAAGGAATACGTTGTGTTGGAGGTACGGTTTGGCCTTGGCGAGCTGCAATCCACTGCTAGGGTTTTGCAAATAGTCTAATTTGCTGCGGTTGTATTGCCCAAAACCGTGGCCGAACACAGGTTGGTCTTGAAACATATCCCAAGCAATGGCGGCAAAAATCGGCCGCAGTTCGGCTGATTGGGCCATTTGCGAACGGGTTACATGTTTGTCCCGCTTGAAGTTAATCAGTGATTCTCCCATTACCGCAACCAACACAATGCCCGCCAAAGCAGATCCCAGTGCCAGCGCCGCACGTTGTCGGCGGTTGGTAGTTGCCCAGACTACGATGCCTCCGCCAATCGCCAGTCCCAGCCAAACGCTGCGCGTCAGTGTGGCGACGTTGCCGACGATTATCAAGATCCCCGCGCCAACGAATAGGCATTTGAATTTGATGTCTTTCGACTGCCAATATAGGACCAAAGCGCTGGCGACCGATGTGGTCATGAAAATCCCGTTGCTGATGGGATTCAAAAATGGACCACGCGCACGTCCCAAAAACTCGGTGATTTCGGAATTTAAAATATACCTTGGAAAGACAGCGGCCGAAATTCCTTTGACTTCGCAGATGCCAACGGCAGACAAGTAAACGCCGAACAGAAGCATGGCAACCAAAATCCAATGGAGTTCGGTACCATGGTAACTCACATTCCGTACAACAAGATACAGCGCTGCTGGCATCATGTAGAAAAACAAAAACCGGGAAATGGGCAAATTGCCGGAATAGCTCCAGTCATGTGTGACGGCACTGAAAGCGATGGTCGCCAATAAAGCCACAACGACTAAGTCCAGCGCAACAACGTCTTGGATCGTCTGCTGTCCGCGCAGCGCACCAAACGCGAACAATGCAACCAAGCCTGCTAACAGTCCCCGGTCGGTAGTGATGGGGATAGGTGCTGGGATGTGAAGAAACTCATAGCCGAACACACTGCCCAAAATCAAAACCAGAAAAGCGATACCAACAAAGGATACGCGGAATTGGCGTAGACCAAACCGTTTAATGAATGCGGCTGCGCCTACGGCAACAGCGATTAGCCAGGCTACAACAACGAAAACCATTGTCATTCGAAATGAGTACGGGCAGCAATAAACGCGCGAAAAGTACGTCCTGCTGTTTTCAAAACATCGACAGATGCGAACGATTGGATGAACGAGTTGCCATTAGTTAACCCAGGCCTCAAAACTGGCATTTTCAGCCAATGCGATTTCTACCGTTCGAGTTAACGAATGTTAAATTGGATGGGTTGGTCCAATGTAGTGACCTTGTTGCTGCCTAGATCATGCACTTTTAGGAACAGCTTATACGTTCCTGGTTCAAGCTGATTGAAATGAATGGGGACATGCATGAAAAAGTCGGTTCGGGCTTTGCGAGCGTAATCGGATACCGCTGGAAAGTCTGTCCGTTGAACCGTTTGGCCGGCGTCATCCTCGATCCAAAGCGAGCTGCTAATCTTGGTTTGGAACGAAGTTTCAGTGGCGTTCCCAATTTCAATCGGCATAAAGTTTTCGATTTCGCAATAGACCAGGGCGTTTTGTTGACGCGTGAACTCGGTGGTGGGAAAAATCTCGTATTGCCCGAATCCGATGACTTTGCGGCAAAGACAGGCCGAACTTAACGATAGCTTTGCGGCTTTGCGGAGCGGTTCACTCGCTTGTGACAAATGGCGCAACGCGACCGCTGCCGTACTTTGCCAGTCTTGATCCGACGGGGTCATGATCGTTTGCAAGGCATCGATTTGGTGTTCCCAGTATCGTTTCAGCTCTGGGGCGGATAACGCGTCTGATCCAGTATCCAAATTGGATTTCATCGATTTGAGGATTTGCAGGCTGTTGCTGAGTTGCAACTTTCGGTTGTGGTCGGCGACGCTTTCTTGCTCGGCTTCAAACACCAAAATCGTTTTGTCCAGCTGCGTAGACCAAGTCAACGGAGATGGCATACCGGTAAATGCATTTGATACCGAGTTTTTTTTTGTCGAAACAAGATGTGTGCTCGTTGGTATCGATTCAGGATCCATCGTTTCGGAAATCAACGTGTTGATGAATTCATCGGCGTCGATTTCAGCAGGCTTCGTAGCCGGAGCAATTCCGGTTCTCTTTGCCTGGGGCTTCTTTAAGTTCTTAGCCAAAATCGACATTTTTTCTTGAAAATCAATTGGCTGGATTTCGGGGTGGTTGGCAAATGGAGGTGTCGGTAAAGCGGTTGCGATGTGGATTGTCTTATCGTCTTGAACCGGGACGAGCGCTTGGTTAGTGCGGAGCGAAGGTAGATCCGCAATCTGTGCAGGTCGGCTGGGCGTTGCATTCACGGAAGGCGTCTGAATGGGCCGCAGTGTTGATGGGTTAGAGGCCCGAGTTTTTACCGGTTCCAACGGAAGCGGTCGTGTTTTCGCGATTTGAGTTTCCGGTTTCGACTTGACCGCGACAAAGTCGTTGTTGTTTGGTGAGGCAGCAACTGTAGTGGCCGGCTCAAGTTGGCTGAACTTGCGGTTCATCGTGGAGTCTGAATGGAAGTCAATAGGGTCTGAAACAGGTTCGGACTCCTGCCTGTCGACCAGTTCGGTGAGCGACAATTTGGGCGCCGATAACGGGTCGAAATTGTAGTCTTCGAGATCCGTCCCAGTGGGGAAATTGGCGCAGCCCAGCAACCCCAAACCGATTAGCGAAAGCAATGCAGTTTTAAATAATTGGACCATTGTCGACCCTGAAACTTGTGAGAATTTCGGAAACACTAGGGGATTGAATTGTGGACCGCAAGTGAAACAAGAATGCTATCAGGATCGCGCGAATTCAAAGACGAGATTGATGTTGCCGCAATGGTTGGTCACTGCGCGACTGCTATCACTTTTGTGGCATTAAATAACTGGAAAAACTCAATTCTTCGCGGGTGAAAGTTGTTCAGACATGGAAGTAAAAAGGAGTTCCAGCATCAATCTTCCACGTTCCTCTTTGGAATGGGTTCGTTTTAGTGCGAAGTCGGTTGCCACGATTCGGTCCATGATTTTGCCAACGCGAGATCTTCCGAGTTGTTTCAGTCGACGTGAGGCGTTGTCGATTTCGTTGCCCCACGGGCGAAATCCAGCGGTTTTCAAGGAATTGCCGAGATCAATTCGGCGGCCCAGTCGACGGTCCCGGGTTACCAGTTCGCCGACTTCGGCGTAGCGACGAATCGACCACGAAATCTGACCAAACATCGCCAACGGATGTTCTCCGGCTAAAAACAACTTGTGCAATAAGTCCAAGGCGTGCCCTGCCCTGCCGTCGAGTGCGGCATCCACGGCTGACCACATCGTTTGCGCAGGCCAACCTCCGACAATTTCCCGAACCTGTATCGGTGAAAGTTCTTGGTCCGGTTCAGCATATAGGCTGATTTTACATAACTCTTGTTCCATGCGACCAAAACTACATTCAGTGAGTTCAACAAGCACAGCCGCCGCCGGATTCGAAAGTGCGTATTCGTATTTTGAATTTGCGCGCTCGATCAACCAGCGAAAAATTTTGGCGTCGTCGCGTTGTTTGCCACGTCCGCGTTTGATCACTGGTGCATCACAATGAACTTGCAATCCCGTTTTATTGATTCTCTTAAACAGTTTCGTGTTGCTGGGCCAGGAATCGACGACCAATATCAACGTTCCGTCGGAGTCTTGATCGAGCAGCGATTCCAAACGATCTCGGAATTTCTTGATAAAGTTGTCTGCAGCATCGACGACTACAAATTGTTCATCGCCGGCAGAGAAAAGCGAACGTGTCAGTAAATGGTCCTGGACGTCTGACCATTCGCATTGGTCACCTTCCAAGAACACGACTGAAAACTCAGCGTCGTCGCCAATGGACGCTTTTATCGCGTCGGTACCCAGTTGCTGAAGAAATCGTTCAGAGCCAAACAGCGGGCAGATCGTCCCAAACTCAAACTTGGAAACGTCAGCGACAAAATCGAAAACATGGACGGTACCAGACATAATCCCTATCAAATCAAAAATTGAATGAATTGAATAGGTGCCCTGAGCAACGGTAGCCGCCTAAAATCTCTCCGTGATCGAACTTTCAGCTTTCATCGAACCGGTTCAACACCCAAGATTTGACCGCGCGGAACCAATCCAGAGAGATCAACTGGGGAAGTCAGTTGAAAAACGCCAACGTTTCCGGCTTCGTCTCTGGCGTCGATCCGCAGGAAGACGTTTTCTGGAGCGTGGGAAGGCACTTTCCAGGCGTAGCTGCCTGAATTTCGTAACCGCTTGGCGATTGTGGTCCAAGGCCCGCTGGCTTTGGGGCTATAAAACAAGTCGATGGGACGATCTTTAAAATAGGCATCGCTGGCTTGCCAATGAAGAATTAACTTCCCCAGGTCGTTGCCGGACCCGTAGGGAGCTGAAGTCAATCTCACGACAGGCGTGGAGGTATCGACGTTGACAACAATATCTGGACGATCGCCACTGGAAGGCGCCTTACCAATCAATCCGTCCTTGGAGTTGATCGTCACGCGGAAGCCGTATTGCCCTTCCTGTTCAACTTCAACGGGGAAAGGACTGATATTGTCTGGATCTGTCGCCCACGATGACCAACGATTGCCACCATCTTCGGTGGCCCACAAGATGACTTTTCCAACGCCCGAGGTATCAATTGCTTTGACACCATAATTCAAATTGAAACGTAACGTGTTGACGCTTAATACTTCCCCGGTCGGTCGCGATGTAGTGTTTTGTCGAGTGGCTTTTGGAAAAGCTAACACCGCAGTATCGTTTGGCGACGCAGTGAAATCCCTTTCACGCGTTGCGACCTTTGCATTGAATGAACGAGCGCTGGAGTGTTTTGTCGTTGATTCGCTGACGACAAGATCGCTGAGGGGGGATTGACGACCGTTGACTAAATCCTGGTCGGCAATTCGATTGACAACCGGGACATTGCGGTAACGTTGATGGTTGATCCCGAGCTCAGGTTTTTCAACAGGGCGCGTCGGATACGAATTTGAATCCAATGTTGAAGCATTGGTCGTTTGAGCGTCGGTGATGACGCTTGTAATCTTGCTTTTCCATTCGATAGAGGAATCTTGGGTTGTAGATTGTTGGGGCGCTCCTGAGACATTGTTGACCGATACAAATTCAGGTGCAGGCGGTGCGACAAACTCGGCTTCGGAGCCAATTTGCTGCTCTTGGTGTGTGGTGGAATCCAATTGAAACGGATTTGGACGTTTTGTTGCAGCACCGGTCTGGTGTTGACGTTGGTCTGTCACGTTGCATACGCCGTTTTTACATATTAATTCTTGAGGCGCAGAGTTTTTAACTAGTTTGGTGTTTCGTTGTTTCCAACCGCTGGTTTGGACCTGGGCCGTCGAGCCAGCGCTACCGCGACGTTGCGTGGTGGGCAAAGAAATCGTGCGGTTTACGGAATTTTGGTTGCCGGCTCGATCGGTCGCTGTCAATTTTACTTCGATGCGGCGAGAATTTGTTTGGGGCCACCAGGCGATCGAATCCGCTATGCGGTTGGTTGATGTGAATTGCGTATGAGCCGTACCGGTTACCGGCAGCCACTTCCCCGGATTGCCTGGGTTTTCAGCGTCGCGATGTTGCATTTTAAAACCAGTGGCGGTGATGAAATCATCTTCAACGCGGTAGCGACTGATTATGCGTCCGGCCGCATCCGAACTTAGATCGAATTCGATTTTCGGCTTCTGGGTATCAACGACAATGCTTAACTCAGGTTGAACGACATTGCCGACCGGTATCAGGCGTCGATTTCTGTCCAGCGTTTTCAACGCAAACCAATACTCCCCGTCTTGTTGACAAGTGAATTTGAATCCATCCTGGTTGACGTCTTGTTTCGCGTAGAAATTCCACGAATCGCCTCGGTTGGCCGAAACGTAAAGATGCACTTCGATGTACTTACCATTTTGGTTGTTGATGCGAAACGGGACCGTGAACCCTTTTAAGTTGGTTGCGATTTTCTGTGGCGGCACCGAATCGCCCGAACGCGTCTGCGAAAACGAACGGTTTTCAAGGGCCGATGTCGAAACAAATACGATCAGCGACGCAATAACAACAAAACGAAACATGTCATGTAGTCCGGAATTGGGGCATGATTTATCGGGGTCGCGCAACGAGACAGTTCAGAAATCGGCGATAGCAGTTTGGTGAATGCAAACAAACTCGAACTTGCAAGTGCCAGCGAATGTAACTGAATTAGCGTTAAATTCGGCTGGGAAATCCAATCGGATTGTTCATGGATTTGCCTACCTAGAATCTTCCGAACCCTTTTGATGCCGGTCGCGTAAATTGTGCACTGCAAGGAGTTAGCCAGTCGGAACGCGTAAGCCGTTGAATGGGCGGTCGTCAAGATCGTGGTGATTTCAGGTCACTTGTTTTGAAAGTTGTGAGTATTGAAAAGACCGTTACGATCTGGCCTATTTTGAATATTAGCAGGTCGAAAACACGTTGAACCGTGTGCCGGCTAGTTGTCGAAGCAATGGCGTAATTGTACGCATTGCCCGGGAATTCGTTGAAACTCCGCAGGCTCAACGGATTTAGTCAAATTATATATAATTGGGGGACGTCGAAGTCAGGTTTACGCTGGCGTTCATTTGATCTCAATGACCTAAGACCGTATGAATTGGCTAAGCAAGTTCTGGGAAGATACCATGCAGATCCCCGAAGCTCGGTGGATCGTGTTGGGCACGTTGCTACTGTTTGCGTTGATGATTGCCGTCTATGTGTCGTTTTATTTTCGTGATCTAGCGGTTGGTGAATCAGAAGATTCGTCGACCGAGTTGTTGACGGATTTTAGACGTATGCGAGACGAAGGTTACTTGGATGAAGACGAGTATTCTCGGACCAAGAATCAGATGCGTGAATTGGGTGACGCGACTGTGGCCATGCCGGAAAAACAGGCAGAAAAGAAGTATTTGACATTGGCGGAAGCTCAGCAGCTGAAGGAACAACCGTCTTCAGAATCTGAGGAAAATTCGGACCAGGAAAAAGAATCTGGGGACTCGACTTCCGAATAGTTCAAGATGTTACAATTTAGTCCTAACTATTGGGTCAGGAACTTTTGACGATTACATCGGTAGCATCGAAATGCTATCAGTGTTTGAAGAAGTGACAGCATAAACGCTGAAACATTGATTGATAGCTCGAAGAATCGCGGGCAAGGATGCACCTTAGGTTGGCCGGTAGGTTACCGTCTGACTCTTGTTCGAGCCAACAACCGTGTCACCATCGGTTGAGAGTTAAAATTAGGAGTAAGAATGCCCGCAGGCAACGATACTTCTGGGGGCCGCCGTAATGGGGGTTCAAAGAAGAACGCACATTGTTCGTTTTGTCGAAAAAACTATCGAGACGTTGGTCCGTTGGTTGAAGGACCGGGGGACGTCTACATTTGTGGCGAATGCATTGAACTGTGCCAAAGTATTTTGGAACAGGAACAGCGTCGACGAGGTCCGACGAAACAATTGTTCAACAAGATTCCGACACCGCGCGAAATCGTTTCCAGAATGGATGAGTATGTGATTGGCCAACATGCTGCCAAGAAAGTTTTGGCGGTGGCCGTCCATAATCATTACAAGCGCTTGTCGTTGGATTGGGAAGGCGGCGACGTCGATATCGACAAGTCCAACATTCTCCTGGTTGGACCGACCGGATCGGGGAAAACGCTTTTGGCTCGTACTCTAGCACGCATCTTGAATGTGCCTTTCGCCATTGGCGACGCGACGACGCTAACGGAAGCCGGCTACGTCGGCGAAGATGTCGAGAACCTTTTGCTGAAACTATTGCACGCAGCTGACTTTGATATTGAGGCCGCTCAACGTGGCGTCGTCTACATCGACGAGATTGACAAGATCGGCAAGACCAGCAACAACGTTTCAATCACGCGTGACGTATCTGGCGAAGGGGTTCAACAAGCACTGCTGAAGATGCTCGAAGGTACGGTCGCCAATGTGCCCCCTCAAGGCGGTCGTAAACATCCAGAGCAGCAGTATATTCAGATTGACACCAGCGAAATTCTGTTCATCTGTGGTGGCACCTTTGTCGGTGTGGACGACATCATTCGCAGACGTCTCGGTAAGCGTACCATTGGGTTTGGCCAACAATCGGGATTCAAGGAAGATAGCGATTTAGGCGAAATTCTACCTCAAGTTACCAGTGATGACATTCTCGAGTTTGGATTGATTCCAGAGCTCGTCGGGCGCTTGCCTGTCGTGTCATCGTTGGGGCCACTCTCTAAAGAGGGATTGGTTCGCGTACTTACTGAGCCGAAAAACGCTCTGGTTCGACAATTCCAAAGTCTGTTTCAGATGGAGAATTGCGAATTGTCGTTTTCGGATGAGGCTTTGTTGAAAATTGCTAACCGAGCCCAGGATAAAGGCACCGGAGCACGAGGGTTACGTTCGATTGTCGAACAAGTCATGCTAGACATCATGTATGACTTGCCAGACAAACCCAAAGGCACCACGATTACGATCGACGAAGACACCGTCGACGGCGCATACAACCACGAGTCGTTTTCGATGCCGGAATCCAAAAGTGCATAAATTGCATGCTTTGAATCGCAACTAGCAATTTCAAATCCCTGTTTCGGCAGGGATTTTTTTTGCCATAAAAAGGCCTGCTAAAGAGATAAACCGAGTTGAATCCACGTAATCCGAGCGGTGAACGTAAACAGTAAAAAACCGGTTGTTAACAGATAACACAGTTTCGTGCGGCCTTCTCGTTCTTCGCAATTGGCAAAGCCCATCGTCATAAATAGAAGGCCAAATCCGAGCACCGGTACGATCGTGTACGTTGTGATGGCAAAGAGGATCAGTATTCCGTTGCGCACTCGATTCAGCCAAACTGAAGCTTTCAGCAAAAACAACAAACCCAGCGCCGCTTCGATTGCAATGGTCCAGTAGGTCATTACGAAGGCAACGACGGACACCGATTTGGGGTACGACAGTTGAGCCGTATCGGAGATTCCCGATTTCAAAGCCTGAATGGCCACTGCGTTTTGTTGATCTTGTTGGGCGGTCATTCCTCCCAACGTTTGCGTCACTACCGCGCGAAAGCGTCGGTCTTGAAGAAGTTTGTAATGGAACAATTCGCCTTCATAAAATTGCGGTGAGATCAATTTCCAAACGGTCGCGATCGTAAAGCTCAAGCCAATCATAAGCCGCGCGTTGAACCGCAGAACATGGCTGGGTTGCTCACCCAACAATGCCAGTCCAATTGCCATGCACCAGTAAATTCCGAAGAAGACGTGGTCCTCGTTCTCCCGCCAATCCAAAACCAAACGGGGGATCCAAATGAAGACCATTACTAACCAAAAAATTGGGTGTCTCCTCAGTTTCGGAACACCCACCATCGCCAGTAGAGCGACCACCGTGATGGTAGCGAATAGACTGCCATGCGCATTGAATAGCAATACCAAAGCCGTCAAGAATCCGACGACGGTAAAAAGATCGAACTTTGCGACTTTGGCCGCTGCTTTTTCAAAATACTGTTGTGTTGACTGCAACATCGTCGCGACTATTTCGGTTCAATTGAATTTTGTTGATCGGAAAACTTCGCAGGCTTTGTCGTGATAAATCCATTCGAACACCGCAAACTTCTAGATTTAGCGAATCAATGATGATCGGTTTCTTTTGCCAGTAGGGTTGAAAATCAGCGTACTGAGATTTTAGATAGTCAGTGACGTTTGGGTCGGTGCTGGCGATCGTCTCTAACGGCTGGGTGTCCGTTTCGGATCGGAAAATGACAATTTCGTACCAGTCTTGTTTGCTTAGCTGATTGGCGAGTTCGGCCAAATTCGTTGAAGTTGGCACGACGCGGGTTTTCAGGTCATAGTCTTTGGCTGCGGGGCGGAAAAATGCATTCAATATTTGGTTTTCTCGAGTCTTGACGGTACAACGAAAAAAGCGCGAATCGTGATAGTCTACCTTGGCGAACATCCCAAATCCGCAGCCGGCACCCCAGCTGGATTGATTGAATACATGCACACGATACATATGGTTGCCGGCGATGACGACCAAGAAGATTGGAATGCACCAATAACGCAAAAACTGGTTTCTGTCGGATGGGTGGAACATGAAAAAAAATCAGCGGTCGTTATGTGAAATTGACTTTTTAAGTCGCTGAACAACTCTAGGTCGTGTTTCAAAAAAACAACGCTCCATTCGATCGAAACAACCGGCAGAACCGGAACCTCTAGTGCGAAGTTTTCATCGAATTCGGGTTGGGAATCCCCTTGCCGGCGAGGCGCGGAAGATCTAGTTCAGCTCTCCGCCCGCGATGGTTGA
The DNA here is from genome assembly GCA_965263475.1 of Mariniblastus sp. Taxonomy (GTDB): domain Bacteria; phylum Planctomycetota; class Planctomycetia; order Pirellulales; family Pirellulaceae; genus Mariniblastus. The sequence goes on along the minus strand of OZ253677.1, from coordinate 1,427,232 downwards.
TAATGCTTGATAGACCCGCATATTGATTTGGTCTTGAATAAATTGAACATGACCGTCGGCGAAAACGAAAGAGCTACCGCCAGGGTGAAAACTGCCGAACGCACCATTTTGCAAATTCAATACGATCCCGTCGCCCGGCCTTGTATTAAGAGGGTTGGATGTCGAACGAAGGCAGTCGGCATTGGCGAGGGTGTAATTCCAAATGTTTGAGGACTCCCAAATGTCGGGGTGCACGACTTCTCCGACGACAAAGGCATTGGAGAGGCCATCACGGATTTGTTTTAGTTTCCGCTGTTCCCGATAAACGAAAGCTCCATTATTTCTATACTTAGTCACAAACTCAGGTGCTTCCGGACCAAAGCTGCCATTGCAAAACGCATAGGTCGATGTGGCGGCGATAATCGGGAAATAGACATCGCTGATTTTCTTGCCGACTTCACTGTTGCACCAAAAGACGGGGACGTGCACTTTGACACCCAGATTTTTGCCAGTGTCGTAGTACCACATCAGGTCGTCGGTGTTTCGATTCCACAAGCCGCCCGATGCGACGTCAAGGTCATCGAACAATCCCCGCAGTTCGAGTTGCGGGAGAATGGAAACGAATCCGCTGGCCCCGGTCTTTTCTTCTGCAAGAAGTCCTTTGGGGCAAACATCCAGATCTTGCTCGTCCCCGGTATCGTCACAACCTATCCGGCCGGGTGGCAGCATGAGGTAGCTACTTTCGTAGCTGTGAATGGCTAAACCGATTTGGCGTAAGTTGTTTTGGCAAGCGGTTCGTCGCGCGGCTTCGCGAACAGTTTGAACGGCAGGCAGCAATAAGCCGACAAGCATGCCAATGATGACAATGACAACCAGAAGTTCTACAAGTGTAAAACCAAATCGTTTCTGAATCAGCGACATGTTCTCCCCTCTTCTTTTGCCCACTGCGTGTACAAAACAAAGCCATATCGAAAAAAAACGAGTAATTCGAGAATCACGAAATGAATTTCGAATTCGGCGACATTAAAGTTATGGTGATGGCGCTACCCAGTCTCAAGGTCCGCATTATAAATTCGCCGTAAATCAATTGAAAGTAATAATTTGTCGCAATCTGGAAAGCTCAGCGTACGAGATTTCGTCGTACGCTGCAGCGGAGCCTACAAAAGATTGTGTTATGTTGCCGCAGGAATTATCGGACAAACCGACGGCGCGGAAGATATTGTTCAACAGGCATTTGCAATTGGGGTCGAAAAAGACCTGAGTTTCGAAAGTGATTCACAATTGGTGGCCTGGTTGTCGGGAGTCGTGCGCCGCTGCGCATTGAATTTTCGAAGAAAAGTACAGCGTCGAAAAACCAAATCGACCGACCCCGTGTTGCTGTCTAGCATCCAAGAGCAACCGGTCTGTGACGAGGCGGTTCAAGCCGAAGCTCTCCGTCTTTCTGAAGATCAGGTGTCTTTTGATGATGAAGTGGTGAATGCTTTGAAGCAACTTAGTCCGGATGCTCGCGCTTGTTTGTTACTGCGCACGCTCGAACAATTAAGTTATCGAGAGATTTCCAACTTGATGGAAATTCCCGAAGGCACGGCATTGAGTTTGGTACATCGAAGTCGAAAAAAGTTAAGAGAAATATTGGCACATCGTGAGTTGTCTTTCCGGGGTAAGCAGGGAGCGAAAGACAATGGATAAATCCAACATGAGTGATGGCGAAATGGACGAATTCTTCGACGACTTGTTGAGTGAAGATCAACGCAAACAGTTTCTGAGTGATCGTCGAGAAGACGAATCATTCCGACGCCACCGGGATTTGCAAGATCGTATCAACGATGCGTTGGTGGCACGTTTTTCAATGGATGTGGATGAAGAGAAAGTATTGGGCCCGGTAATGTTGGGTGCCTCGACTGTGAGTCGAGTGAGAGTTTGGAATCGTAGGACTTGGGCGATTGGGCTCGCTGCAACCATCGTCGGCTTATTCGTTTATGGGCTGGTTCGGCCGTGGTCTGCCGATCATAGTCCAGTTTTTGAAACGCAATCTCTGGTAACGCTTTACCAGCAAGAATTGGTACGCGGATTCAAGCCCTATTACGAATGTCATGACATGGTTCGATTTGCCGATACGTTTGAGCATCGCTTAGGAGTGCCATTGACCCTGGCCGAGATGCCCGAGGATCGAGAGATGCTGGGAATTTCTTATTTGGGTGGGCTCAGCCGAATGACGGTCGCGATGCTTTGCCAAGTCAAAGGTGAACCAGTTGTCGTGTTTGTTGATCTTCAAGAGAATCGAAACAGCGCTGCTGCGATTTCTGGCGATTCCAGCTGTGCTGTATTTTCTACTGAGCGCAGCGGGATGGTGTTTTACGAAGTTACGCCACATTCCGAACCCAATATGATGGAATACTTTTTGTTTCCCAAACCTTGAACCAGATCGCTATTGCATATCGGAGTGACCGATGGGACGAATCCCAGCGACGGATAAACCGGCTAGAATCAACACCAAGCCGGTTGTCACGATTGCCGACTCCAAACTAAAACTCTGAATGATAAACTCTGCGATTCGAGGCCCGAACGAAGCTAGGGCCCAAGCGCCACCGAGCATCAACCCGGAAGCCAATCGAGTGTGATGGGGCATCATTTGCTGGCCAACGCTGATGCTTACCGGGGTCATCGCAGCGAAGCCAATGCCTCCCAAAAAACACACAACGCTGGCCCCAATCCCTGGTTCCAAAACCGCTAGAGCACACAAAAATGGGCCAAAAAATATCGGGGTCAGAATCAAAGGTAGTTTTTCACGACCTGTTTTTATGGCCGCGCCCGCAATGAGTCCACCAAGACCTTGACCGACAAACATGATCGCGTGTGTCTGACCGGCGATCGGCGCGGCCACGTCGGAAATTTCTTGTTTCGTCCATTTCGGATTTTGAATTCCGATGTACTGTTCGACCCAACGAACAATCAAATAAATGATTGCCATGTTGACCAGAAATCGCAAACACGCCGATGCGTATAACAGAGCAATTGAAAACCAGTCGTAATTTGCCTCGCGCAACGAAACTGTGCTATGAGTTGTTCTCTTGTGTTCTTTTTTGGGGTTGATGTTTGCTTGCAAGATTCCGGCCATGACTAGACCTGGCAAAATCAACAAACTGAGGTTTCGTAGACTGCCCGAACCCGTTGTCATGCTGGGGCCCAATAGAGAACCTGTAAAGAAACCGGCCATACCAAACACAAAAAACAAACTGATTGCGAATCCGCGTTGTTCGCCGGCAATTCTGCCGATACGAGCCGTGGCGATGGGGTGAAACATGCCAATACCAATCATCGCAATCGAGTAAACCACAAACAGGGCAGCGATGTTATTGAGATAACCGACCAAGCCAATTCCCAATGCAGCGAAGACGATTCCGAGCGGTCCGAATATTCGCGAGCCGGTACGATCGCTTAGCCAAGCAAACAACGGTTGCGCCAATCCACTGCAAATCGACCCCAATCCCAATAAAAACGCAGCCCAAGCCGGTCGCATGCTAAATTCAGTCTGAACCACGCCAATCAGCGGGGGAATAACAGACGAATAAACGTCGACTATATAATGGCTTAACAGGATCGCAATTACCGGCAACGATAGAAGCCACGGTGATCGCGAGAAGATGTTGTTCATAAACGAAATCGCACAATTTGAAACGAATACCTTACTCGCCCATGCATGCGTATTGAACCACAAAAAGAAATATCGACAATCAAGATTGGATTTGATTCGTTTGGGAGACGGGAATGGAAGTTGGCGAAATTTTGGGTTTGGTGTTCCGATGGTTGCATATTCTGGCGGCGACCGTTTTGGTTGGTGGAACGATTTTCTTGAGAATGACCATTGTTCCTGCTAGGCGAATGGGGGAAATGCAGGAGGAGACATTTGATTTTGTGCGCAAACGCTGGGCGCGATTGGTCATGCTGGCAATTCTGTTTTCACTGGTTGGCGGTCTCTACAACGCAGCGATGAAAGCGATAGAGTATCAGTTGGACCATGTTTATCTAGGTATGCTGGCACTAAAGATCGTGTTGGGGTTGTTCGTCTATTTCATGATCAGTGTCTTGGCGGGTAGAAGTGAAATGGCAAACTCTTTCCGAGAAGCGGAGGCGAAATGGTACAATATCACCATGGTTTCTGTCATCTTGCTGGTGTTGGTAGCCGGCTATATGAAACTGAGTCCGCAAGAGATTAAAGTAAAAGATGGGGACTCTGACGAATCAGTCAGCCAAATCGATTCTATTTCGACTGCATCGATACTTGATCAGATTACATAATCTGGCTGTGTTTCAAGCGCGTCGGAGGAGGGTTTGGTTTTGAACCATTTTAGCAATTGGTTCTTGCGTTGGGGGATATTCACTCCCCAACCTCGTAATCGTCTAATTGCGCGCTCTTGATCGCTCCACTGCGCTTGAACCAATTTACAACGCACTCGAATCTCTTTATCAGACGGGAAGCCTTGCCCTTTGTCTTCCATGCGAATCCTTTCCTACTTCGATGCATGCTAGAAAGACTAGCAAAATCGCCAAAGTATCGAAACTAGTCGTTTGTCTCTCCGCCTTTAAAAACTTAGGCAAGCCAAACAACAGGTTAATTAAGCTTGAATTTTGCTTCACAATCCACGATCGGATTCTTCACACTTCGGCGATTTACCTTCACAAATCGATCCAAATTAGGCTCGCTAGCTTCGAATTGCCTTAACAAACCCTCGATTAAGACTGAATTTGGACGGAATCGCGCTTGCGAATGTAAAGATGTCATCACTTAATTAACTAAGACCCATTGAAGATCGCGGTTGGTTTGAATCGAATTGAAGTTTAACATTGAGAAACCGATGGATGCCTTATGACTCGTTTTTAAATGGATGGGATGCTGTCAATTGGATGACGGCAAATGCATTGTGAGCAACAAAGATCCGAAACTATTTGTCTTAGACACGAACGTCATTTTGCACGATGCCCACTGCATCGAAAAGTTTGAGGATAATGATCTGATTATTCCGATCACCGTGCTGGAAGAGTTGGACAAGTTTAAGCGCGGTAACGAGGACAAACATTTTCAAGCGCGGCATTTTTTACGTACGTTGGATTCTCTTACTGGTCCGTTGTTGAGCGAATCGGGGGCTTCACGTGGAGAGAATCTGGGCAACATACGGGTTGTGATTGGGGGGCAGATCGATGCCCAAATTCGTGATGCATTTATGCAAGACTCGCCTGATCATCGCATATTGAATACGGCGGTGAGTCTGATCAGCCAAGTTCCAGACCGTCAAGTGGTTCTTGTCTCCAAAGACATCAACTTGCGAATGAAGGCAAAATCCTTAGGCGTGGTAGCCGAGGATTACGAAGCTGACAAAGTCCGCAATTTCGACGAGTTGTATACTGGAAAACGTGTTGTTGAGGGCGTGGCTTCGGAGGACATTGAAGAATTCTATAACGATAAAGGGCGCGTGGATGCGGATTTGATCCCTTTTATCGACGGGCCGGTCGCGAACGAGAATTTTGTTTTTCGCAATGGCTCGAAGTCAGCTTTGATTACTTATCAAAAAGAAGAGCATCAGTTCAAACGCATCCAAAAGATAACTGCCTTTGGTATCCAGCCGCGCAACGCTGAACAGACCTTTGCGATGCGGGCTCTATTGAATGAACGCATCAAATTGGTGACATTGGCTGGAAAAGCTGGAACGGGGAAAACCTTGTTGGCTTTGGCGTCTGCGTTGCACTTGCGAGAGCACTATCAACAGATTCTTTTGGCCCGACCCATTGTCCCGCTGAGCAATCGCGATCTAGGATTTTTACCGGGTGACATCCAGGCGAAATTGGATCCGTATATGCAACCCTTGTTCGACAATTTGAACGTCATCAAGAATCAGTTTCGCGACAATGAAAAGCAGTTGCAAGAAGTTCGGGACATGCAAGAGCAAGGCCGTTTGGTGATCGAACCGCTTTCTTACATTCGCGGCCGATCGCTTCAGAAGATGTTCTTTATTGTTGATGAAGCGCAGAATTTGACACCTCACGAAATTAAGACGATCATTACGCGTGCGGGTGAAGGAACTAAGATCGTGTTTACCGGCGACATTCATCAGATTGATCAGCCTTACTTGGACGGACTTTCGAACGGGCTCAGTCATTTGATCAATCGCATGGTCGGTCAATCGATCTATGCACATATTACTTTGGAGAAAGGTGAACGATCGGCGTTGGCGGATCTCGCATCCGAGCTGCTGTAGTTCAGAGTCGTCACGATGTTGGAATGGTATACACTGCCCGGATTCAATCAGCCGATGAGCAGTATGTCGCACCTTGTGGGTGCGTTGGTCTTTTTGGTGTTGTCCTTTTTTTTGTTGCGACGCGCGTGGCACCGTCGGGCTACATTTTGGATTGCGTTTCTTTTTGCGTTTGCGACCGTTTCATTGTTATCGTTGAGCGGTGTATACCACATGTTTTCCCCGGATGGAACGCCGGGACGAGTGATGATTCGACTGGACGTCGCTGCCATATTCTTTTTGATCGCTTCCTCATTTACGCCGATTCATGGCTTGTTGTTTCGAGGATGGAAGCGTTGGGGAATTTTGATACCGCTGTGGATCATCGCAATTACGGGAATCACTCTGCGGACGATATTTTTTGACAGTATCCACTTGGTTATAGGGACTGGAATTTTTTTGCTGATGGGGTGGATCGGCGGGCTTTCAGCTTGGTTGCTTTGGAAAGAATATGGTCGCGACGCGTTCGTTCCCGCCTTGCATGGTGGGATCATGTACACGATTGGTGCAGTCGGCGATGCGGTCGGGTGGCCAACGATTATTCCCAAAGTCTGGGGCTCTCATGAGACGTTTCATTTTTTTGTATTGGCCGGTTTGGGGTACCATTGGAATTTGGTCTCAATGATCGTCGAAGAACGACTGCAGCCTGTCTCGCGTCCGGGTCATACCGAAACGCGAGCAGACGAAAACGGGATGGACAGGTTGTCTTGACATGCAGTCCGAATTCAACTCGAGCCGAATTCATCTCTGCCTCCCTTGAAGATGCAGCACTAGTATTCTGTCACAGCTGAATTTTCGGGTACAGGTGCTTCAGTTTTGTTCTGGCTTTTTCGTTTGTGAATTGCCAATCGATACCGTTTTGTTTTTTGTTTCGTTCTCTTGCCCATTTTTTGCTTCGCGATTGGACAGTCGTTTTCTTATCGATGCGGTCAGACAGGCATTGGCGGGTGAGCACGCTTAATTCCGGCTCGGCCATGTTGAGCCAGCTCCCATGTTTGGGGGTGTGGATCATTTCGATGCGATGGATCAATCGAAGAGCCTCTTGCGGAGTGAAAGCCTCATAAAAAGAGTCTAAGGCATGCGTGTTTAGGTTGTCACAAATGATGGTAATTTTTTCGGCGGTCGCAAATCGCCGGTGATCAATCAGTTTCTTCATCTGGATTGCCCAATCGGTTTTCGTTTTTCTGTCCGTCACGCGGACGTCTCGCCAGCATCCCAAGGGCTCGACAAACATCCAAACGTTACAACTGCCATGGCGGACATACTCATGATCAGTGCGTGATGGACGGCCTGGCGCAACCGGGATCGGCGGACGCACCTCTGAAATGAGCTGTTTGGGCTGTTCATCCATGCAGACGACCGGTCTTAGTGGGTCGTACGGCCGTTGATAGACTTCCAGAACCTGCTCCATCTGACAAACAAACGACGCATTTTGTTCTGGCGGAATACACCACATCGTCTTACGCCACGGCTGACATTCGTTTTTTTAAGACCCTGGCGATCGTTTGATGGCTGATCGTGTCGACCAGTTTGAGCTCAACGACCTTCTCTGCCAGAAGGCGGAGCGACCAACGAGAACGACCTTCAGGGGCACTGCTACAAGCAAGGGCAACAACACGGGCTTCACCCGCACCATCAAGTTTACGAGAAACGCGAGGCTTCGTCTGAAGCTTTCGCTCCATCAGCGATAATGGGCCATCAGCTGCCGATTGTTTACGCCAGTTCTCCAGTGAACGGGTCGTGACTTCAAAAGCCTCGGAAACCCGTTCGTCGATCCAACCAGGACCAAACTCACCACGATCAAGCTTCAAAAGACACTCAGCACGCTTGCGTTTCCACAAAGCAGCATTCGACTTACGAATGCGATCCAATTCCAAACGTTCGGATTGGCTCAATTCAATATGATATTTCTTGTTTGCCATAACTCCTCCTTGAGTTAAAGCAAGTATCCAAAAAATCCACTAACACACCAACCCGAATATACAAGCGTGACGCTCTACTAGTGCAAGTTGCACTTAATTGTAGCGGTCGTGGCGTCGAAATTTCCGGCAAAAACTGACGGATCGACGCTACACCAAAACGAAATGCGCTCTAAGGACAACTTGAAGCGGGAGCGATTGGATTTGTCGAAACTGCCTGGGTTTCGCTTGTCGGTGCTGCCAGCTGGTGTTGCGGCCTGTCCTATCTAGCGATTTGACTCAATATCACGAAAATTGAACGTAACGGAAAAGGATCGACATCCCTTGTCCTCCCCCAACGCACAACGTCGCCAATCCCAATGCTCCATCTTGCCCTCGGTCGGACAATCGGTTGTGTAAGGTCATGACCAGTCTCAAGCCACTTGCACCCAATGGATGGCCAAGTGCCAACGCGCCGCCCCAAGTGTTGACTTTTTCGAGCGGGATCTGGAGTTCCTCCATCGAGGCGAGCACTTGGATCGCAAATGCCTCATTGATCTCAAACGCGGCGATTTGATCGATTTGAATCTGATTGCGAGCCAAGATTCTCTGAGTTGCTGGAACCGGCCCCATGCCCATCATACCGGGTGCCACGTGGGCAGTTGCGACATCAACAATTTGAAGTCCTGACGATGAGTCGGAACTGCGAGCTACGCTTTCGGAAACCACCCAGCCGGCCGTTGCACCGTCAGTCAATGGTGAACTCGTGGCTGCCGTCACGGTTCCGTTTTCATCAAAGGCTGGTTTCAAGCTGGCCATTTTTTCTCGGTCGACCGGTACTCGTACAAACTCATCTTTTTGAGCCAACCGTGTATACAGCTGAGACTTGTACTTTCCGGCTGAGATAGTTTGATCAGCCAATTCGTGGCTCCGGGCGGCGAAAGATTCTTGCATTGTCCGATCGAGATTCGGAAAACGCGCGGCGACGTTTTCAGCGGTTTGACCATTGGTGATGTAGGCGTCGGGATTGACCGACTTGATTCGTGTTGATTCTGAGAAGTTCGCTCCGCGCCGGGGTATACGGCTCATGGATTCGACACCGGCAACTAGGTATCTTTCGCCCCATCCGCATTGGATTCGACTGGCGGCAATTGCGACGGCTTCCAAGCTGCTTGCGCACAAGCGGTTGACAGTGCAGCCAGAAACGTCCAGTCCACATCCAATCGCGACAGTGCGCGCAAGATTGTAACCTTGCTCGCCTTCCGGGTACGCGCAACCGAGAATCAAGTCTTCTGGCGGAGCGGCGTCCATACGATCAATCCCCGAACCGGATATCAAATCGACGAGCAGGTCATCAGGGCGAACTTCGGCGAACACACCCTTGCCTGCCTTGGTAAATGGAGTTCGAAGACCGCTGATGAAAAATCCGTTGCTTCCTTTTTCCGTCATAGTCACACTGAATCCGCTTGGTCAAGGCTCTATTCTATAGCGCGGAACGCGCGGTCCCGATACGTTCACGTTGATGAAACTTAGGCCGCAAGGCGCGAGTAAGCCGATCACTGACGGTTTGTGCCGTGCCACATACTGACAATTTCGATTCGCGCTCAACGTCACCTTACACCGTCGGTTCAGGTGCGTTGAGCCAGTTAAAATGTATCAACGCGGACTAAGGCGAGGTTCCGGGAGAGGCGGAAATTGTCTTTGGTCGTGGCCCTTCTTTAATGGACACGTCGGGCATTTTCGAATCGATGTATTCTTCGGTCATTGGTTCCAAAGTAAAAAACGCGATCGCTCCACCCTTATAGGCGATATCCAAAGACCGACCTTCAAAAAATGGTAGGCCTCTCGGGAATCTGTACTTTTCAATCTCGTAACCTTTGTACTCCGTGACTTCGGTTGGGTCCATCTGAACAATGTCGTGGACTTGTTTTTGATTTTCAGGCGTCAGCGACATGGTCACTTCTGTCGTTACCTTCGTGATTCTTTCTTCGACAGACGGCATGAGGACGTACTGGTCATACAGGTATCCCGATCCAACAATCAACAGAATGACAACCAAAACGATTAAACGAATGTTAGCACCGCTTTTAGGTTTTTCTTTTGGCGCCTGAGGATCTTGTTCTGAATTCATTTCTTGAGCCTAACTAAAACTGAAAGAAGCTGGTGAAAATCACCAGCTTCATTCTAAATCCAAAATTTTTCTTTGGTAGCTACGGACGTATTAGTTAATGTCCGCGAGCAAGCCAGTGTTCACGCCACATGCACGTCCGATTTGACGTGAATCGACTTGCTTACTAACTGACAGAGTTGAGCCGTCAGCTTGTACAAAGTTAGAAACTCCTGGGTGTGCCGAACCAAATTGAAGTGGTCGAGACCATGTTGGCGTTCCGAACACAACTTCAGGGCTGTAGAGATTGGCACGGCCGACAGAACCACCACCGAGAACCAAACTCCAACGTCGGTTGATGGGTTGGGGACTTACAATGTCGATGTGACCTAGAGACTCACCGTACAAGATTGTGTTGGAAGAACCGTCTTGAATTTTTTCAATGGATTCAGCTTCGCATGACCGAATTGCTGCATGAAAACCCTTCCAGCCAGCATTGATCAGTCCCGTAGTTGGCTTTCGAGTTAGGGCGATTCCACCCATGTTGAATACATAGTTTGTAACGCCAAAGTCTGTTGCTCCAGAAATAATGTACCAGCCGTAGGTTGCATCTGGTGTAGGGTGGCACCAACCAAGTACTTCTGTTTGCAAGACATTGGCGTCGGAGGGGCAAGTTAGGTTTGAAACTTCGACGCCAGTCAGAACGTTAGATACACCAGGACGAGCTGCACTGATACCATTCAACCAGTTGCCGACATTGGCACCGTAAGGGGTATTCGCAAGAAGACCACCAGGGCCGCAGTTCTGGTAAATCGGGTCAATAATGTCTGCGACATTGTTCAACTCCATGTAGTTGTACAAATACGCAAGAGTGTAGGTCAACGCACGCGGGTCTTGATTGACCTCCATCGTAATCTGGTTCCAAAGTTTGTCTTGGCCTATGATACCGTGGAAGGGCGGCAATTCACCAAACGTGCTTTCATAGTTATGGCAGGCCAAGCCGATTTGACGAAGATTGTTTAAGCAATCTGTACGTCGGGCAGCTTCCCGAACTTGCTGTACCGCAGGGAGTAGCATTCCAATTAAGATTCCAATAATTGCGATAACAACAAGCAGCTCAACAAGCGTGAAGCCCTTCTTGTTCAAGTTAGACATAGTCAGTTCCTGTAAAATGTTAAAAAATAAAAATGTGATTTCTATGGATCGACGTTTTCGAGATCTTGTATTTCGGCCGTTCCAGTTTGTACGGTATCGTCGTTAATCTCAATTTTTTCACGTTTCTTCTTAGATATTGAACTTTTCGTTTTCGGTTCGCCGCATCCGACGAACTGACCGAAAGTGAAAAGAACAACAGCGCAAAAAAGCAATTCGAATTTTTTCATGAATAAACCTAAAAATAATAAATCGTCAAACGACTTAACGGGGTTTGAACTTTATTAAGGCGATTATATCTACCTGAGGAATGCTATTCAACCCAACGCTATAGGAAGACGCACTAACGTGCAATTAAAGGGTATCTAAAGGTTTTTAGAACCCCCTAATATTTGTTTTGCCAGGTTTTAACATGGGTGATATACGCCAAATTCGCATATTGCTCGTATTCTGGATTCCTGTGAAGATTCATAGTTGTTGTGGTAGAAATTCAGTCGGCTCGTTAAGAATCGTTAAAACTGGCGGCTAAGACCTGCCACGGCGGATTATTGCTCAGAAGACTAGATTCATGCAGGAACCATTGACGGTCGCGGTTATTGGAAGCGGGATTTCCGGACTAATCGCAGCTTGGTCGCTTCAAAACAAAGGCTGCCAGGTCGTTCTAATTGAAAAAAAAGGCGATATTGGATTCTCTTTCCATTCCGCCGAGCCGGATTTTGAATCCAAGCGGGCACAGCTGGACATTCCGTTGCGAATGCTGAATTCACAGCAGTGGCCGCTGCTCAGCCAGATTTACAAGCAACTAAATATCGAAACGACGGGAGTTGATAGCTCGCAGTCGTTTTGTGATGAAAATCAAAAGGCCTATTTGAACATTGGTGCAGGCGGCTTATTTGACAAGGGCTTGTTCCAGCTAGCTAAACGACTTCCGCGCAAGATTCTCACCGAGATGTTTCGGCTGCGCGATAAAGGGCAGGCCGATTTGTCGGCTGGTTTGAACGCGAGTCAATCGTTTCGAAATTATTTGGATGCATCGGATTATAGTGAAGAATTCTTGGAGCTTTTTCTCTATCCCATTCTTTCTTCAACGGTCTGCACTTGCTCCTTTCGCGCCATCGACCACTACCCTGCTCAATTGATGTTGCAGGCACTTTCGAGAATTACGTATTTAGCGCCCGGGTCGGCGCAATATTTGATGCGTACTAGGTTTGGGTCCGGTCATGTAGTTTCTCGTTTGCGCAAAACGATCACGTCGATTCATCAGAATCAGGAAGTAACGGGTGTAGCCGAAAACGAGAGCGGTGTGGTTGTTTCCTTAGTTGGCGGCAAAACGTTTGATCGGGCCTTCGACCATGTGGTTGTTGCAACACAAGCGAATCAGGCGGCTGAGATTTGTGGTCCGCGATGGGCTTCTGTGTTGAACCAATTCGAGTATGAAACGGTCGAAGTTTGTTTGCATCGAGACACTCGGCTATTACCAACGAAACAGAGCGACTGGGCGACTTTTAATTTTATGACAACGGGGAATTCGGCTTGTTGTTCCGTCTCCATGCAAAAATTCTACGATGACTTGACAATTCCTGTTGATCTGTTTCAAACCATCAATCCAATTTTTCCGCCAAAGAAGATGGTGGCCAGGCGACTGTTGCAACGTCCGGTGGTTACCACAAAATCATTTCGATTGTGGCGTGAAATCGGCGAACTGCACCGCGCTGGTCAGACGCGAATTTGGGTTTCGGGCAGCTATGCCCAACCTGGGATTCCATTGCTAGAGAGTGGCGTTGCGTCGAGTTTGGAAGTGTCTGATTTGATTTCCAGTTGCGGCGACAAACTGTTGGTCAAACATTGAACGATAGGATGGCAGTTTTTGTAACCGGCGCCTCTGGCTTCATTGGACAACGGCTCTGTACAACGCTGTTGAATCACGGCTATGAAGTCGTCGCGAGTAGTCGCGGTCGGCTTCAATTTGAAAACGCAAATTTGAAAGTTGTGAAATGCGATGTTTGTATGCAAGAATCATTGCGGCCAATGGAAGGTGCCGACTGTGTTTTCCATTTGGCGTCGCACGTTGGTCAATGGTCGAAGGATGGCTCTGAATTCCAGCGTGTCAATGTTGACGGTACGCGCAATGTATTGGAAGCCGCAGAGCAGTATGGAGTGGAAAAGGTTGTGATTGTCTCTTCTGCAGGCGTGTACGGGCCCGGCCGCGACGGAGACTTATTGAATGAAGACTCTCCGAAAAACTCCAACGGGAAAACAGAATATGAAAAAACGAAATGGTTGGCCGAGCAGTTGGCGTTGGAGTTCGCACGACAAGGCAATGTCTCGGTTTGTGTCGCTCAACCTTCGCGAGTCTTTGGCCCTGGCGTACTTTCTGAATCCAATGCAATTACAAAGATTGTGCGGGGGTTTCTCAACCGCAGGATCCAGTTGATTCCTGCCGTCGGTCGTTTTGTTGGCAACTATGTGTGTGTTGACACGGTCGTCGATGGATTGATCCGGATCATGCAATTCGGCAAAGACGGCAGGAGCTATATACTAGGCGGCGAAAATTTGACGTTCGCATCTTTGTTTCAAATCATCCTTGAAGAAACTGGAAATCGAAATTGGTTGATTCCCGTTCCTTTGTTTGCCGTCAAGTCATTTGCTTACTGGCAGTTGGCGATGGCGAAGACATTTAGTGTTCAACCAATTCTCATTCCAGCATTTGTTGACAAGTATGCGTCACACAACGCTTTAAGCTCAAGTCGAGCCGTCCAGGAGTTGGGGTATCAACCGACCGACGTCCGAGCAGCCATTGCGAGTACGGTCAGGTGGCTACAGTGCGAACAATTCTCGGGCGAATCAATCCGTGCAAACAAATCCCCAGAGTCGGTTGGTTAGAGATCTACCTGCGCGGATTGGTGAACGGAGGCAAAATGTCGATCATGGTCGAAACTTGCCCAAGCGACTTGCCCGAATAATCATCCAAGTAATCCACAGTCGCCAGGCCTTGGAAGGGTCGGTGGTAGCTGAAGAGTATGTCGTATCGTTCGCCAGTTCCAATTTCCCAAGTGTCGGTGGTTATTGGATTTGGCATTGGACGACCATCCGAGGCGACGACTTGGAATGGCAACCCGGCCAGCGAAAATCTTGCGAATTGGTAGGCTTGATTGACAACACGAAGGTAGACCTTTCTACCTAGGCGCGTGCGAATCACTGTGAACGGGCAGTTCTGTGCGTCTTCTGAGATGCGACCGTTAAGCATAAAGATGTCAGGTCGATGGCGGGCGGTAACTGGGCCGGATGTTTGCGCCGATTCCCAGCTGGAGTCATACGTTGACATGTGCCATAAAACTTCTTTGCGGAATGACGGACCGCCTTCCCAGGCGATATCGGTGCGTCCTCCCGGTGGTCGGACAATGATTGCCCCAGCCATGCCGCGGTGATAGTGCATCACTGTATCGATATGGCAGTGATAGTGATAGGTGCCGGCGAATGGTGCAATGAATTGATAGGTGAAACTTCCAAATGGAGGGATGGCCATTGAGGTAGTGGCCACACCATCGTTGGCTTGATCGACGTCTAGACCATGCAGATGGATCGTGTGGTCCATGTTGCTTTGATTTTGAAGCGTAATGCTGGTCATTTCTCCTTGAATCATTTCTAGGTGAGCCGACGGCAAAAACCGATCGGACATAAAACCGCTATTGCTAAAATCGAGGTCGAAGTACCAAAGTTGTAGCGGCGTTCCTTGGATGTTGGTGAAACCATTCATGCGAGCCCGCATGGTGAAATCAGTTCCTACGTTTTTACCAAGTCCTGGCATGATGTAATCTCTCGGGCTGGTTTAAATTTCTTGGGCATCGATCATGGTGACGGAACCACCTTGATACAACCCATTGTCGGTGGTTGCGGTCAGCGAATGGGGGTGAACTGGGTACTCGCCGACTTGATCGACCGAAAGTAAGAGTTCAGTTGTGCTGTTCGGCATGACCCCAAACGTATCTTTAGGGGGCAATGAGTTTTCCGGTTTGTTGTCACGTCGGAGCACTTCGGCGTGGTATCCGTGTAAGTGAATGGATTGGCGAATGTTGCTGTGATTGGCGATACGAATCCGGACGTCTTCACCAAGCAGACAATTGATTCGTGTTGCCGAGTCCATTGCGGTCTCGGGATAGCTCAAGCCGTTGATTGTATGGAAATTTGGTTCGTATACGGATTCGTCAGGAACGTTGCCGTTGTCGATGGCGTTGTTCCAGCGATCGTCGGCATTTTGGTAAAGCAAATAATAATCACGAATTGGTTTTGTATTTTTCTCTGGAATGGAAATCATCGCAGCGGCAAAACCTGCCGAGCTGGCTAAATTGCCAAGCAGCGCTTCGGTGAAAATCCAAGTCCCCGCAGGTGGCATCGTGAAATTCCAGACAGCGGTTTCTTGCGGCATGATGACCGGACCTTGGTCGTAACCCAAGATGGCGGGCTGAATAGGAAAATCAACTACATTTTTGATCCGGACAGCCAGCTTGCGGTTCTCACGACTTTGCATTCGTGGCAAATCGCCATTTGAACGCGAGTTACCAACGGCGACGTATCGAAAGAATGGGACGGTAGAACCGTCGCTGAAAGTCTTTTCAACTCTTCTGGCCTCGAATCGCCAGCGAATTTTACCCTGTCGCCGCATCGGCGAACGGCCTGTGGCTGATTTTCCGGCGTTTAACGAAAATGCAGCAGCCGTACCTCCCAGCGTGGTTGCCGCCAAAAAATTCCGGCGGGATACATTTCCAGCGCGTCTGGGTTGTGTAGAGTCTGGCATCGAAAATACCTCGGGTAGGATCTAACTCAGTCGGAACCGAATCCGGCAATGTCGTGGCAAGCAAATATACCGTAATTATTATAGATGAAAGTCACAGATTTTAAATTCGTCGCGGGATAATGCCGAAACTCAAGGAATCGGGACGGAGAATAGCGAAGCTAAAAGTACCAGTTTCATTGGAAAATCCGCATATTGGCGGACACTTGTGTCAAAGCGGCCATCTTTTTTCACCACGTTTGGCGGTCGAAAATCGAAATCTGTTATTGCATGATTCGACGATGGCCTTATTATTTGGAATTGGAGCAGGTCTCTAGAGTGAATGTATTGTTAGTGTAAGAACGCCTGTAAATCAGAGGAGTTGGATCGAAGCTGTAAGCAGAGATTTCCAAATTGGCACCTCAGCGTGTCGGACTGATTAAACAAGAGCTGAAGGTGCAGGATTGTAGATTATGACGATAACGAATGAACGCAAGAAAGAGTTAGTCGACGAATTCAAGCAAAGTGATGATGATACTGGATCGCCGGAAGTGCAAATTGCGATCCTCACGACTCGAATCAATAACCTGACGGAACACATGCGAAGTAATAAAAAAGATTACTCTACTCGCCGTGGTTTGCTAGGGATGGTTTCACGTCGCCGCAGATTGCTCGATTACTTGAGAGATGTAAATCCGGATAGGTATCTGGATATCATTGGCCGATTGAATATTCGTAAATAACGATTGTCGATCAATCGTTTCTTCATTTGATTTCTTATCGTCGACAACGCGTCCCTTGATGCGCTGTCGATTCTGTTTATGTCTCGCCGGTTTGAGTTGTTGATTTCGCCGCGTGGTACGTGATTTGTTTGTGATTGTTTGTGAAATAGGAATTGAACGTGAAAGTTAGAGTAGAAAAGCAAATTGGTGATAGTGTTCTGTCGTTCGAGACGGGTTTCTTAGCGAAGCAGGCGGCGGCTTGTATCATCGTCCAGTTGAACGAGACGGTCGTGTTGAATGCCGTGACTTCTGGTCCGGCTCGTCCGGGAACCGATTTTTTCCCTTTGACCTGTGATTACCGGGAGCGCACTTGTGCGGCCGGAAAATTTCCTGGTGGTTTTATTAAACGTGAAGGACGCCCTTCCACAAAAGAAACGTTGACGTCTCGATTGATCGACCGACCCATTCGTCCGATGTTTGCCGACGGATTCTTGGACGAAGTTCAGTGTCAGGCGATGGTTTTGGCCAGTGATCGTGATACCGACGCGGATGTGTTGGCGATGAATGGTGTTTCGGCAGCTTGTTTCATCAGTCCCCTGCCCTTCCCCGAACCGGTTGCATCAACGCGGGTGGGACGTGTCAATGGAAAGCTGATTGCGTTTCCGACCCAGACTCAGTTGGAAGAAAGTGATTTGGATGTAATCGTCTCCGGTACGGAGGCGGCCGTGACGATGATTGAAGGTTTTGCCCGCGAAGTTCCTGAGGACGATATGCTGGCTGCGATTGAGTTCGCGCATGATGTGATCAAGCAGGTCATTGAGATGACCAAAGAGTTGGCCGACAAAACCGACATCGCACCAATGGATTTTGCTCCGGCGGAAGACAATGGACTTTACACGCGATTCCATGACAAGTTTTACGACGATTTGAAAAATGTGATGCAAGTTGTCGGCAAGCAAGATCGAGCGGACGCCGGCCGTCAGCTCAGAGAACGTGCGTTTACCGAAGTCAACCCGGACCCCGATGCCGACAATGCGTTTGAAGAATCCGCGATGGGTAAAGCTTGGCATGATCTGGAAGAACGTGTTGTCCGTGACTTGATTTTGGAAGGAAAAAGGTCGGATGGTCGTGATTCCAAAACGCTACGAGACATCGAATGCCATGTCGATGTTCTGCCTCGCGTTCATGGTAGCGCCGTTTTCCAGCGCGGTGAGACTCAGGCTTTGATTACGGTCACGCTTGGAACTGGTAAAGACGAGCAAAAAGTTGATGGTTTGTTCGAAGAGTACTCCAAAAAATTCATGTTGGATTACAACTTCCCGCCGTTTAGCGTTGGTGAATGCCGCCCGATCCGTGGCCCCGGAAGACGCGAAATTGGTCACGGTGCATTAGCGGAACGAAGTGTTAACCCTGTTCTGCCCGATCCCGATGACTTCCCGTACACCGTGCGAATCGTATCTGATGTTTTGGAATCCAACGGTTCATCATCGATGGCGACGGTTTGTGGTGCCACGTTGGGATTGATGGCTGCCGGCGTAAAAATCAAGAACCCGGTTGCCGGTATTTCCGTTGGGTTGGTCAAAGAGGATGATAATTGGGTCTTGTTGACCGATATCCTTGGTTCCGAAGATCACTTTGGCGATATGGATTTCAAAATTGCGGGTTCTCAAGTCGGCATTACCGGAATCCAATTGGATCTGAAGATTCGCGGAATTGGCAGCGACATTATCAAAGCGACGCTGGCCCAGTCGCGAGAGGCCCGTATGGATATCTTGAAGAAGATGCTGGGCACGATTGGTCGCCCGAACGATGATGTTTCTCAACATGCACCACGATTGTTGAGCTGTCAGATCGATTCGGAAAAAATTGGTATGTTGATTGGGCCCGGTGGTAAAAACATCCGCCAGATACAAGAAGAGACCGAAACCGTTATCGAAGTTGATGAGACAGGTAAAGTCACGATCGCCGGCAACAATGGTGAATTGGCACAAAAGGCGTTGGAGCGCATTGAAGCGACAACGGCTACGGTTCAGGTCGGCAAAATCTATACGGGGACCGTCAGCAGCATCAAAGACTTTGGTGCATTCGTTGAAATCTTGCCCGGGCGTGACGGGCTTTGTCACATCAGCGAATTGTCTAGCGGATTTATCAACGATGTCTCCGAAATTTGCGAAGTCGGCGATGAGTTGCAAGTTTTGGTCATCGACGTCGACGGCAACGATCGGGTTAAGTTGAGTCGGCGGCAGGCCCTTGAGGAATTGGGTGTTGACGACGAATTGGCGCCGAAAGTTGCCGTTGAAGCTGGGGACGACGACTACGAAGCCGAATACGAAGGAGGTGGATACGACCGCGGTGGAGAACGTGGCTATTCCGATGGCGGCGGCGGATACGATTACGAAGGCGATCGAGAAAGCCGAGGCAGTTACGAACGTGATCGTGGTGATCGTGGCGATCGTGGCGATCGTGGAGGCCGAAGTGACCGTGGAGGCCGAAGTGATCGCGGTGACCGTGGCGATCGCGGTGACCGTGGCGATCGTGGGCGCCGCGGTGGAGGCGGCGGTGGCGGTGGCCGACGCGGCGGTGGTCGAGGCCGAGGCGGCAATAGCGGCGGCGGCGGAGGCGGAGGCGGCGGTCGTCGTGGCGGCGGCGGTGGCCGAGGGCGTCGGTAACTGACCTAACGATTGAAATTCGGAAGCCTGGATTTTTTTATTCAGGCTTTTTCTTTTTCCTTTGGAAGCCATCAATGGTTCGACTGATTGATCCCAAGGAAAATACTGGACTCAAGTGTATGTCGTAGTTCATCCAATGGCGACTGGGAAAATCAATTGAGGGCAGACTATAACGACCGTTACATTGAAAGATTGAAAAAGCAGTATCAAGAGCTAGCTGCTTTGTCCGGATCGCTTGCGCACGAAATCAAAAATCCACTTTCAGTGATTCGCATGAACATCGAGTTGTTGGGTGAAGATTTCGTGGAAATGAACTTGCCCGAAGGCCGTCGCGCTTTAGAGCGCATCGATATCTTGAAGCGCCAATGCGAGCGATTGGAGACGATGCTCAATGACTTCTTGCGATTCACTCGACTCGACAACCTGGAATTAAAATCAGGCAGTTTGAATGACCAAGTTCTGTTGGTGTTGCAGTTATTTGAGACCAAAGCGGTCAAGCAAAAGGTCGATATCAAACGATTTTTTGTCAGCGATTTGCCCAGTATCAAAATGGAATCCCAAACCTTGCAGGCCGCGCTAGTCAACTTGGTGAAAAACGCCCTGGAAAGCATGCCCGATGGTGGGCAATTAGTGGCCCGCACTCGCTTGACGCGATTTGGCGTGGCACTAGATTTGATTGATACCGGTTGTGGAATGGAGTCGGAGACCTTGCTGAAGATGTTCGACATCTTTTACACTCGCAAAGACGGCGGAACGGGATTGGGTTTGCCAACGGCCAAAAAAATCATCGAAGCCCACGGCGGCCGAATCAATGTTCAGAGCGAAGTCGGACAGGGGACCAAGTTTACGATCGAGTTTCCTGCGCCCAAACGAATCGAAGAATCGAACCAGGACGGTGAATCGTGAATTTGTACCGCAGCCTTGCCGATTTTCCTGCTGATTTGCGTGGCGGCGCAATGACGATTGGGAATTTTGATGGGGTGCACCGCGGGCATTCAAGTTTGGTCGAACGGCTTCGTTTTCATGCCGATCAAGTCGGTGGGGCGGCGATTGTGTTCACGTTTGATCCGCACCCGGTTCGTTTGCTGCGACCGGAGAAGACGCCTCCGCCGCTGACATGGACAAATCGCAAAGCAGAACTGTTGTCCGAACTTGGTATCGATGCGATGGTCGCGTACCCGACCAACGTCGAGTTTCTGGCGTTGAGCTATCAAGATTTTTTTCAGCAAATCATTGTTGAGTCGATTGGTGCTCAAGCGATCGTTGAAGGCCCGAATTTTTTCTTTGGGAAAGACCGTCAAGGTGACGTAAACACGCTCCGGCGATTGTGCGAAAATACGGGTATGGTTTTGGAGATCGTGGAACCGATTCGGATCCAAGACGAGTATATTTCCAGCAGTCGAATTCGCAACTTGATCCGCGATGGAAACGTCGGCGCTGCGCGAAAAATGTTGACGCGGCCGTACCGCATCCGAGGGATGGTCACCCACGGCGCCGCGCGCGGAGCACGAATTGGATTTCCGACGGCAAATTTGGATGGTATTGATACTTTGATTCCGGCTGAAGGCGTATACGCTGGCCGTTCGAAAATTGACGGTCGATTTCATATTTCGGCGATCAATGTAGGGCCGAATCCCACCTTTGGTGAAAATTCAAAAAAAGTTGAGGTTCACGTACTGAATTTTGACGACTCGATTTATGGTCAGACCATAGAGGTTGATTTTATTGATCGTCTCCGAGATATTCGACAATTTGAAACTCAAGAAGCATTAGTCAAGCAATTAGAAAAAGACGTGGTCGCCGCCCGAAAAATCGCGGCCATTTAGTAGCAAAAGGCAAGCATTATGAATGTAGATTGGGGAAGATTTGTCGAAGTGATCAACGCGTCTCGCAACGTCGTGTTGACCAGTCATATTCGGCCGGATTGTGATGCGTTAGGCAGCTGTTTAGGCATGGCCGGGATTTTGAAAAAGCTTGGCAAGCAAGTTCGTATTGTGTGTGGCCAGCCCGTTCCTCCGAATCTGAAATTCATCGATCCCGACAATCAGATTTTATGCATCAACGAAGATATCAAGGCCGAAGATTTTGCGGATGCAGACCTGCACATGATTCTTGACACCAGCGCCTGGAAACAATTGGGTGACATGGCCGAAGTGATTCGCGATGCTTCGTACAAAAAAGTGATATTTGATCACCATGTTGGCGAAGACGATATCGACGCGGAGTTGTTCAAAAACACGACGGCCGAAGCCGCCGGGCGGATGGTGGTTGAAGCCGCTGAGCATCTTGGAGTCGAATTGGATGAGTCCATCGCGACGCCCTTGTTGGCTGCGATCGCGACCGACACCGGTTGGTTCCGATTCCCGTCAGTTACCAGTACGACGTTTGAAATCGTTTCCAAGTTGTTGGGGGCTGGTGCGGTACCAGCGGAAGTCTACGGTCAGCTTTACGAGCGGGAAACGGTTGGCCGTGTGCGTCTTCGCGGGACTGTGTTGGCGCGGATCCAAATGGAACTCGATGGCAAATTGGCTCACACGTACATTAAGCCCGAAGATTACGAAGCAACGGGGGCATTGCCTACCGATACCGAAGACTTGATTAATCTTGCCTTGGAAATCGAGGGGACGGTGTTCGCCGTGATACTGGTTGGGCAAGTCGATGGCGGTTACAAAATCAGCTTTCGCAGCCGTTGCGGCGTGGCCTGCAATGAAGTGGCCAAAGCATTTGGTGGCGGTGGTCATAAAGCGGCGGCGGGTGCGTTTGTCGACGATGAACTTGAAGCCGTCTCCAGCGCCGTGCTGGGACACGTCCGGAAATGCCTCGAGCAAGAATTGAGCCCGTCTTGTTAGCGGTGGCCATGTTTTGTGGCAAGATTTTCGCCAAAGAGTTGTCGTTAGATTTGGCGGTTTGGCCGTCCAAAACCCGCGGCTAGCGCCTGACGTTCTCACGGCCAAGAGGAGTTCTGCCGACGGGAGTGTTTCACTGGAACGCAAATAGTTATTGCAAACACGATTAACGACGTGCATACGGTGACGCCAACGATCGGATTCCCGAGGTTTGCAGGTCTCGGTTTCGCCGGTCTTAAAAACGCGTTGATTCGAAACGGTTTTCCTAATCGTCAATATCGTCACCGACAAAGGGGAACTGTTGGGTTGGTCAATTGTGTGTAATCGATTGCCGTGGGCATTGCCGATGAATACAGCGTTGTATTCTGCTTGTTGCCCATGTTTTTTTGTGTCGACCGCGCTGTTAATGCTTTGTCCCGACTGTCAAACTGAAATCCCGGGCGCTGAAACTGCGGACGTTAAAATCTGTCCGATTTGTCAAGCGTCTGCCAAGAAGCGTCGCCGCCGAGTTCCCAAGCTGAAACCGAAGTCGTCGCAAATCAAGTACCGCATGGACGGTTCACATCAAGACGGAACCGCTACTCCTGGTGGCCACGAGCAAGAGAACTTGTCGTTTGTAAAATCTTGGTTGAACTCTCGGCCGGCGACTCATGCCGCCGTTTTTGGCTTGTTGATTTTTTTGATCGGGCAGGCCGTTCATGTTTGGGCGTTTTTGGTCGGGAATTATTTTGCGTGGTCGGCAGCCAATTTGATGACCGTTGCCGGAATCGCATTGGCGGTCGTATCGATCGTAAAGACGTTGGACAATTTAGCCAAACGTTTGGATTCGCTTGCCAAACGGGACAACGTTCCGCGCAAGAAGGTTCGTCGCCCGGCCCAACAACATCTGGAACGATGACTCGTGACAACGAAGTATCCGGAACGCGCACGGACATTATTTTTGAGTGACTTGCATTTGGGATACTGGGTATCGCGTGGTGCCGATGCGATAGAAGTTATTCGAAACACTTCGGCGGACAACATCTTTCTGGTCGGCGATGTCGTCGACGAATCGCGGATGCAGCGACGATGGTATTGGCCGCAATCGCATCAAGCGGTTGTCGATCATCTGTTGGATCTAAATTCGCGATGCAACGTGAGGGCGACTCCGGGTAATCACGATATCTATCTAAGACGCTCCAATCCTCTCGAGACCATCGATCCGACCTCAAACATGTGCAACTTGTTGTCCCAAATGTTGACGATCGAGCATTGTGAATCGTTCGATTACGTCATGACAGACGGCAGAAAATTGAAAGTGACTCATGGCGATTTGTTTGATCAGACCGAACGCAAGATGATGGGGATCCCTAAACTAGGATCACTCGTATTTGATCGATTCAATTGGGTTTTCTCACGTTGGATGGTTATCGAGTTACGTCGCTTGTTTAAGCTTGTGTTGACTCAGCCCAGTACGATCGAGAGTCGTTTGATCGAAGCCACGCGTTCGGAAGGTTATGATGGCGTTGTTTTTGGGCACTTGCACGAACCGAAGCTTTATCAGACGGACGGATTCTTGGTCGCCAATTGCGGAGACTGGATGATGAATACTTCTTTTTTGATTGAAACGAATGACGGTGAATTGGAGTTGTACAACGCGGGAAAGTTAGTGGAGTCCAGTTCGCGGATTTAGAACGTGCGGCGACGGTCAAAGAAAGTGTAACTTGCACCCGTTTTCCAGCTGGAAACTGGCTGGGCGAGAACTGTTAGCTCGGCTACGCTTGGTGAGCCGGTCGCTGGAATTTTCGTGTCGCTAAAAAGCGCTGACGTTGCCTCGTTCGGCTACGGTCCGACAACGTGAAAACCGTAATTTGACGTGATGGCAGGTTTATTGGTTCCGCCGATTCATTTCGACAAAAATTCGATTTACAATAAAGTTTTTTACCGAGCAGAATTCATCTATGAATTGTCGTCACTTCTTCTTTTTGTGTTTCGCGTTTTTGGCGAACGTCTTGTTCGGCCAGACCAAGTCACCCGTGTTCGATTCGGCGACACGTTTAGCCTGGCATCGACAGCATCAGGAAATGCAAGAACAATCATCGCTCAAGTCGTTAGATTGGATTCCGATTGGTCCACAATTAATGAGTGGGCGGGTTACTGAAATTGCGAAACCCATGGATCGGCCGTACACGTTTTACGTGGCAACCGCATCGGGCGGTGTTTGGAAAACGGTCAATGAAGGAACGACTTGGAAGCCGATTTTCGACGATGCCCCGAGCGCTTCGGTCGGCGCCATTGCCGTGGATCCGTCGAATTCGGATGTGTTGTGGGTGGGGCTTGGCGAGGCCAATATCTTTCGCAGCAGCATGTCCGGAACGGGCGTGTATGTATCGAATGACGGAGGTGACACCTGGAAACATAAGGGATTGGCCGAAACGCACCATATCGCTCGCATCGTCGTGCATCCGGCGGATTCAAAGACGATCTTTGTAGCGGCTTCGGGTCACGAATATACCGACAACCCGGAGCGTGGCGTTTACCGTACGAAAGACGGCGGCGAGACATGGGAGAACGTTCTTTTCGTTGATGAGCAAACCGGTGCGATCGATTTAGTCTTGGATCCGAGCAACCCGGATGTTGTATATGCTTCACTTTGGAAGCGTATTCGAAGGGCCTGGAGCGATCCTTTGCCTGGCCCAGGAAACGGAATCTATAAATCGACCGATGGAGGTGATTCTTGGGTGCCCGTCAACAAGGGCTTGCCGCCGGCAGAAACCACGGGACGAATTGGAATTGCGATCGCGAAAACCGACCCCAAGGTGTTGTATGCCTTGATCGACAGTCACGAAATTACTCGCAAGGCCGAAAAAGGTGAGAAGGATGCTTACGGTCGCAAACGGCGAGACGTGATTCGCGGCGCCGTTGTGTACCGTTCAAACGACGCCGGAGAAAGTTGGGCCAAAGTGAACGAAGATAGCCGCGGGATGCAACGATTGTTTGCGACGTATGGTTGGGTGTTTGGTCAGGTTCGAGTGGACCCTAGCGACGCAGACACGGTATACGTGTTAGGTGTTCCGTTGATGAAATCTGTGGACGGTGGCAAGACGTTTAAGAACTTAACCGGGCGCCGTTTGCATGGGGATCACCACGCGTTATGGATTGATCCGGCCAATTCGGATCACTTGATCGAAGGCAATGACGGCGGTATTAATATTTCGTATGACGGAGGCGCGAGTTGGAAGGATTTGGACAATTTACCGGTCGTGCAATTTTACAATGTCGCGGTCGATAATGCGAAACCGTTCAATGTTTATGGATCCATCCAAGACAATGGCAGTTGGCGGGGGCCCTCGAATCATCGCCCCGGACGCAACGAACGCGTCAACTGGAGACGTATCCCCGGCGGAGAGGCTTGCTATATGCAGGTCGATCCCGAAAACAGTGACATTTTTTATTCCGCTTCATTTTATGGGGCGCTGCTTCGTTCCAATCTGGCGACCGGCAAAACCGAACGTATTGGCCCCCAAGCGGACCCCGATGGCGACCGACTGCGAGGCCAATGGTTAGCGCCATTTCAATTGTCGCCCCACAATTCGGCAGTGATTTACCACGGCATGCAGTTCGTGTTTCGTTCGCTCAATCGCGGTGAAAGTTGGGAACGAATCAGTCCCGATTTAACCCACAATGATCCTGAGAAACAAGGCAATATTCCGTTTGCAACAATCACTACGTTGAGCGAATCACCAAAGAATTTTGGCGTCTTGTACGTTGGCACCGATGATGGACGCGTGCATGTAACTCGCAATAGCGGTGGTCATTGGGATGAAATCGTGGATGGGTTGCCGCCGTTCAAATGGGTGTCGCGGGTGTTGGCTTCAAGACATGACCAAAGCACGGTCTATTTGACCTTGAATGGCAAACGGGACAACGACTTTCAAGTTTACGTTTATCGTTCGACAGATTATGGCGTTAACTGGGAAGACATTAGCGACGGCATTCCCGGCGGTCCGGTGAATGTGGTTTTGGAAGACCCCTACTCTGCTGATGTTTTGTATGTGGGAACCGATTTGGGTGTCTACGTTTCAACAGACGGTGCAAAATCATGGCAAGTATTGGGCGGTAAGTTGCCGATTACATTTGTTCATGACATGAAGATTCAAGAACGAGACAAGATGATGGTGATCGCCACCCATGGTCGCGGAATGTTCAAACTGGACATTGCTGAAGTCCCTCGCAAGACGGTTGAAAAATAGTGAACCCATCACCAGGTGGCCTTGTCTGAGTCTGCGCAATGCAACAAGCCAACTCATCGAAAACACGATTTGCCGATTTTTTGGGAAAGTTAAAACGCGGCGAATTGAAATCTGAGTTTGAAAAGGACTCAGACAATGGCGAAAAATCGCCCGAGGATACAGATAAGAAAAAACGCCGTACCTACTTGGGTATTTACGCGAAGCGGTTGTGGCCGCATTGGCGGTTGGTGGCGGCGTTGGCTTTTCTCGCTGTCTTGGTTTCGATTCTAGAAATCATCCAGCCCCTGTTTGCCCGCTATATTTTTGACGATGTGTTGCTTTCCGATCGTGCTCCAAAAGAGAAAATTTGGCTGTTGAATGCGGTCGGCGGCGGATTTCTGGTATTTATTTGTCTTACAGTGATGTTGGGCATCGTTCGCAATTGGAATCAGCGGCTGTTGAACATGCGCGTTCTGTTGACGTTGCGTCGGGCGTTGTTTGAAAAACTATTGAATTTGCCCTTGGATCGCCTGTCTGATATGAAAGTGGGCGGCATTATCTCGCGGTTGACCGACGACATCAATCGCACGTCCGGTTTGATGCAAATGGCCATCATTTCACCGGGCGTCGCGGTTTTGCGATTGCTGATTGCGATGGTGATTTTGTTCGTGATCAATTGGAAGTTGGCGTTGACTGCGCTCGGAGTGATTCCGCCCATCATGTTGTTAAGCATGATTTTCATTCGCCGCATTCGGCCGATCTATCGTGCGATTCGCAAAGATGTTTCGCACGTGGACGGACGCGTCGGTGAGGCATTTCAAGGGATTCGTGCGGTTCGCGCTTTTGGCGGCGAAAACCGCGAATCTTCCGAATACACCGTGGGTCACCACACGATCACGCGAATGCGAATGTTCGCGGCCAAGCGCGAAATCGTTGTGTGGAGTACATGGGGTTTTATCATCGCTTTGAACACTGTCGTGGTCATGTGGGCCGGCGGCTATTGGTACATTCGTGGTGAAGCGACGATTGGCGACATTGGCGCTTTTCAAGTGTACGTGTTGTATCTCTTGAATCCGGTCTGGCAGATCGTCGAATCTATAACCGAGTTGCAACGATCGCTGGCCGCAATGGAGCGTGTGTTTGAGGTCCTCGAAGCGCCCATCGACAAACCCGACGATCCAGACGCAGTCGAATGCGACTCGTTTGTCGAGGAAATCGTTTTTAACGATGTAACGTTTGAATACAGCCAAGACAATCCGGTAATCAAAAATTTCAGTCTGGTCGTTCCTGGCGGAAGCGTGATTGCATTGGTTGGCCGTAGTGGAGCCGGCAAAACCACGATTACCGATTTGGTGGCGCGGTTTTATGATCCGACGTCGGGCAGCATCACGTTGAACGGGCATGACTTACGCAAAGTCAAGTTATCCAGTTATCGCGAGTTGTTGGGCGTCGTCCAACAGGAAGTATTCTTGTTTGATGGCACCGTGTTCGAGAATATCGCGTATTCCAATCGTGAAGCGTCACTGGAGCAAGTCAAACGGGCCGCTGAATTGGCCAATGCCGCTGAATTTATTGAAGAATTGCCAGATAAATACGATTCGATTATTGGCGAACGGGGTGTCAAGTTGTCTGGCGGGCAGCGACAGAGACTGTCGATTGCCCGAGCCTTGTTGGCCAACCCGCAAATCTTGATTCTTGATGAAGCGACCAGTAACTTGGATACCGAAAGTGAACAGTTGATTCAAAGTTCGATGACCAAGTTAATCAAGGACCGAACGACCTTTGTGATCGCCCATCGATTGTCGACGATCACGCACGCCGACAAAATTGTCGTCTTGGACGAAGGCGAAATTGTTGAAGTTGGCACGCACGATGAGCTGTTGCGCAAGAACGGTCAGTATGCCGAGATGATTCGGCGGCAAAGCGATTCGATGTCGATGGTTTGAACGTTTGTCGGTAACGTTCTGTCCGATCAATAGGGTAGGTGGATTTCTAACAGACTGGTCGGTTCGGTCGGTGTGATGGTCGTGCTGCAACACGCGGGGACCAACGCGGTGTCGCCAAGCGTCAAAGCTTGTCCACTTGGGTCACCCGACAATTCGATCTCGCCTTGAGTGACCGCCAGGATATGCATTTTGTCATCGTGGAACTGGGTTGGTTCGTTGAGCTCCCATTTTCGCATGACAAATTTTTCGCAGCTAACGATTATGTCGGCGTTTGAAGAATCTGTTTGCTGGGGCGCGATTGGATCGACGGGTCCAAGTTCAAAATTGGTTGCCGTTAAACTCTCTTCAATATGCAGCGGTCTCGGATTGCCATCCCTGTCAACTCGGTTCCAATCGAAAATCCGATACGTCGTATCGCTGGCTTGCTGAATTTCGGCGATCAACAAGCCCTGCCCGATGGCATGTAACGTTCCTGCGCGAATAAAAACACAGTCGCCAGGCATAGGTTCGAAGCTGTGCAGCAGATGTTCGGTCGTACCGTTGGAAATGGCGGATCGCAAATCGTCCGACGTGACCCCTGGTTTCAAACCGGCGTATATCTTCGCCCCTGGATCCGCATGCATCACATACCAAGCTTCCGTTTTGCCTAAATCTGGCGGATCCAATTTCGCGCCAAGATGATCGTCGGGGTGAACTTGGACGGATAAGCTGCGATTGGCGTCCAAGAATTTGAGCAACAGTGGAAAACGACCTTGCAGATTCGTTGGCGTATCAACGCAAGTTATTTGTTGCAGCACACTGGTTCCCAGCAAAGCCTGGCCATGGTCGGCAACCAATTCGCGTAGTGAACTCCCAGCAAACTGGCCGTACTTGACGACACTTTGATCATCGCCATGATCAACGATTTCCCAGCTTTCTGCGCACAAATCCTCGCCAATGGGTTTGTTCAAAACCGTTGCCAAACGTCGCCCACCCCAAATGTAGCGGCGAAACAGAGGTCTAAAACGGAGTGGATACATGATGGGGTCCCGGATACAACAACGGCGATCTTACGATACGGTAGCCGTGGACGCGATTATATATGTCATTTGAAGACGGGCCGCAACGGATTTTCAACAACAAAATCAATGTAACGAATATAACGCGGCAATAAGTCGCATGAATTGAATTGTAGGGTTCCGTAAAGGGCCGCGACGATAAAAAATAAAGATACCGTTTACTCCCGTGTTTCTGTTTGAGATTCATGTCGCCACGCAATCCCACTGAGAATTTGTTCGAAGAATCTCGCATGAGTTTTGGAGAACACCTGGAAGAACTTCGGGTCGTTTTAATTCGGTCTGTAATTGGTATCGCCGTTGGTTGCGTGATCGGATTTTTCTTTGCCGAAAGCGTGGTCAAAGTATTGCAGATCCCGTTGGAAAACGCATTGACCAACTACTACGTCAAGGCTGGGAAAAACGAGTTGCGTTCGGAGCATGGATATGTGGCTCCGGAATTGGCGACTTGGTTTGAGCAGGAAAAAATTCCTGAGACGGTCTTGATCGAGCCAGGGCAATTGGTCGCAGCCTTACGAGCGGTCAGTCCTGATTTCTTGCAGAACTTGTCTCTCAAACCATATCGATTTCGCAAAGATCAGTTTGATCGAGATGAAGTGGCGGCTATATGTCGTCGCTGGTCTGAGCGGGACACCGAGAATGAAGGCCAAAAACAACAATGGGAAGTCTTATGGAGTTTGTTGTCCGAAAGCGAACAACGTGAGCTGGATCGAATTGGTGATTTACAAGTGATTGCCGAGCCAGATTTTGAAAAATTCGTTGCGACATTGAATCAGCTTTTGTCTCGACGAGAGATTGCTGAAACAGATTCATTCGTCCAGATCATCGAAGATTCCGAACGCAGTTTGACGGACATGTTGGAATCGCAACGGGAAAACCCATTGCTGGAAATGAAACAACAATTGGATCGGCAATTTGACCCGGATCTTTTGGAGCGGTTGAATCGCCTGTTGATCGCTCGATCGTTCGGAGAAGCGATTGCCGATGTGCAAATGCAATTGTTGCCACTGACGCTATGGAAGTCCGCGCGATTTCAATCTCAATCGTTAGGTGCAACCGAAACGTTTATGATTTGGGTTAAGGCCGGTGTGGTTGCGGGTCTGGTGATATCGTGTCCATGGGTGTTCTTTCAGATTTGGACGTTTGTCGCGGCCGGTTTGTATCCGACCGAGCAGCGATATATTTACGTGTTTCTGCCGATCAGTTTACTCTTGTTTTTCTCCGGCGTGTTCTTGGCCTTCTTTTTCGTTTTTGAACCGGTACTTGATTTCCTGTTCAGTTTTAATGCGCGCATGGGAATTTCGCCTCAGCCGCGGATTAACGATTGGTTGAGTTTCGTGTTGTTCTTGCCGCTAGGGTTTGGAATTGCCTTCCAATTGCCGTTAGTGATGTTGTTTATTAATCGTATCGATTTGGTCTCGGTGGATGCTTATTTGAGCAAATGGCGAGTTGCGGTGG
Organism: Mariniblastus sp.; assembly: GCA_965263475.1. GTDB lineage: Bacteria > Planctomycetota > Planctomycetia > Pirellulales > Pirellulaceae > Mariniblastus. The sequence continues at coordinate 1,396,128 of OZ253677.1, read as the reverse complement.
TGGCAATTTTTGGCATTTCGATGTTGTTGACTCCAGCCGATCCGATCAGCATGATCATGTTGGCGGTACCGTTAACGGGATTATATTTCTTAGGCATCGGTTTGTGTCATTGGTTGAACAAGCCACGAAATCCTTTTGCCGCAGGTGACACTTAGAGCTCGCCATTGAGTTTGGTGCGAATTGGAGTTGAGCAATCGCTTAATTAGCGTAAGCGATTGCCCGTTAGACCATGCGTTTCCATAAGTTCTGGTTATTTCTCGCAGCGGTCTGTGAAGTTTTTTCTGATTGGTGTACAAATAGACATCTTTTGGCTTTTCGCGTGAGTGGGTTTCGATGTCAAGCACTAAATCTCCAATCCATACTTACAACAATGGACAGCCATATTTTCTAGCGCGTGGACGCAACGCCAGTTCCCGACCAATATTGGATCGTGGTCGCAGCGTCCATTCCATTGTGAAAGGATTTCCGGACGCGACCAGGTTTTTGAAGGTTGTCAATCGCGAACTCAAGATTCGGAATTATTCTCGCAAGACGGTCAAGAATTATATCAGTCACTTGAGGTCGTTTTTGTCTTGGTTCGGGAATAGGCCCCATCGTGTAACGATTGAAGACGTTCGTGGATATCTGGAAATGCTGGTCGATTCTGGTGCGAATTCTGCAAGTCTGGCTGGCAGCCTTTGTGCGATTCGAACTGCGTTTGATAAGTTTTGTGGTCGGGACGTGACATTGGGATTGGCGACGCCGCGGAAGAACAAAACACAGCCAGTTATCTTATCGCGCACCGAGGTGGAGCAGTTAATTCAAGCGGCACCACGCCGCGATATCAAGTTGGCGATCGGGTTGATGTATGCAGCGGGCCTGCGCAACAGCGAGTTGTGTCGTTTGCGTATCAGAGACTTCGATTTTGAAAGAAACTTGATACGGGTAGACCAAGGCAAGGGGCGATGTGATCGAATCGTAGTCATGCCGAAAACGTTTTTCAAAACGTTTCAACAAATATGCGCTGACAAAAAAGGTGAAGAGTATCTGTTCGCGCCTAGTGACTTTCGAGCCGGGCGGCACATTTCACCTCGGACGTTGCAACGTTGGGTCAGCGTGACGGCGAGTTACACGGGTATAAAGAAAAGAGTGACGCCCCATTCATTTCGTCATGCTTTTGCGACTCATTTGTTGGAGAGTGGAACGGATATTCGTTTTATTCAACGTTTGTTGGGGCACAAGCGATTGGAGACAACCACGATCTATACTCGCTTGGCGAAACTGGGGAATCGAGGGTTTCAAACACCGTTAGATCAATTGGCTGAAGAATCGAGCCAAATTTCGGGACAAGGTTTCCCGAGTAAACGTCAAACGGATTCGGGCAATCAAAAATCTGACCGACAAGTTGTTGGCAAGTTGGCTATTCAGTTTACCCAACGGAATGAAAACCAATGGGCCGTCGTACTGCGAATCAAGAACCGCCGTCCAGTAGTATTGAGCGGCATATTTGTCCGAATGACATCGGACATGAGGTTAGAGGTTAGTTTTCCGATTATCGAATGTTGGGCTTCGGCATTGCGTCAACTTCCTGCTGCTCAACGCGAACGGATTACGGATGTCAGTTTTATCGGTCGGATGCATCGGATTATAGCCGATCGCGTGAAAGATATGTTTGACGCCGAACGAGCCCCGCCATTGAAAGCATAGTACAACCACAAAGCGACAGTCAGGCGTTGTTGCGGGATTTGTTGTTTGTGCAAATAGAAGTTCTTGGCAATCGCATTGATCGGTGTGCATCTAACTCTCGGTGCGCAAAAACCGAGGGTAAGTCGAGTGGATCAATGGAGTTGTTATTAGCTTCTGTACGAATATGTCGTTTTTTAAAAGCGAGCTCGACTTTTCGAGCGATTGACCAAATTTTCTTACCGGCCCAAGGCCCAATCGCCTAAACTATCACCGTCGTTTCGTATTAAACGACATTTATTCGTTTATTAACATGTTGTGCGTCTCAGGCTAAAGAGATTCGCCCGTTAGAATCCTGAGCTGCTTCTGAACTTCAGCTCGCTCGGATACTGAAACCGACCCGGTTTGTGCATCGACCCTTGAACGATCAATGGCCAACGCCTGAAAAACAAGCGCAACCGAATCGTTCTTGAGACCTGATTCCTCCGTTGCCGCAATCGACACTGTTGCGGCGAATCTCATCGCTCGCTGGCTGCTCGTCAGTGGGACGACCAAAACGGTTGGCAATTTTTCGCCGACACGCTCATCCTGAATGATGATCGCTGGCCTACGCCCTCGTTGCTCGCGACCACCAACTGCCGGAAGATCGACCCAGTGAATATCTCCGTTATTCACTATCTTCTTTCTCCCATTGGTCAATCATTGCCCATGCCTCGTCGCCAGCTGCTTGCCAAGCTGCCAATTCATCTCGTAATTCCGGCGTTATCGCCGAGTCTCGAACAACAATTTCGACCTCGGTGCCCTCCGGCAATCGACTCTCCGATTTTGGCACAATCACACCGTCTTTCACAATGCCGGGGATGATTCGGTTGTCTGTTGACATGGAAACCTCACTGGTTGTTCAGAGACGCACAACATGGTTTTTACGCTAAGGCCCTTCGGGCACACCTTCGATGTAGTGCAGACCTCGCTTCCATTATACAATCGAATCCAGTTCAGTACATCGCTCGCTTCGTTTAGGGCGGTGTCGTAAAAACCTTCCGTTAGGTGACTCAATCTCCTATGAAGCCCAACCCGTATGAATCTTCCAGTGCGGGCAATGCCACCCCAAAGCGTGGGGCATTTCGATGGCTTGCTCTCGCCGTTTCATTTGTGGCCTGCGCCTTGCCTTCTGGGGTTGCGCTGTACGCGTGGTTGACTCATTGGCACTGGCAGCGCACCGGCGCCTATTCCCGGAACAGCTTCCCGATGAACAAATTCGCGAGCGACGCAACATGGGTAGCACTGGCTTGCATTGCGATCACTGGCTGCTGCTGGGGTGTGGGGACATATCTGAATCGTAAGCGTTTACGGTAGGTTCCGTCGCACAACATGGTTTTTACGCTGGGGCCTTCGGCACACCTTACCTATTTAGCCACGCGGGTTGGCCTTGGTACAATTTACCATAGTTCATACATCGTTCGCTTCGTTTAGGGCGGTGTCGCAAAAACCTTCCGTTGTGCGACCTACGCGTGTACAATAGGCACATGAATACTCCAGACCTTAGCGGCTTGCCCGTCTCCGAGAAACTCAGGATCGTGACTCAGTTGTGGAACGATATAGCGTCGTCACCAGGTCCGATCACAGTTCCGCCAGAAGTTGTTCGCGAAGCTACCAGACGCTCAGCTGAACTTGACGCTGACCCATCAATCGCTATCGACGACGACGAACTCTGGCGGCGTGTTGATGGCTGATGTTCGCCGTTACCATCCGCTGGTCGCTGACGATTTGTCAGCAGCTGCAAGCTACTATGATGAGATCTCGCCTGATCTTGGGAACCGGTTTCGCGCGTCCGTTCGTGCAGGGTTGCGCGATGTGGCAGATCGTCCCGAATCTTTTGGGCTCCTCCAAGGCGAAATGCGTGTCGCGATTCTTGACCGTTTCCCGTATGTCATGATCTTTGAGAACCGCAACACTCACATCGCGATTCTTGGCGTATTCCATGCCGCTTCAGACCAAAACGGATGGTTTGACCGGTCGCTTTGATGCTCCGGTCGCACAACATGGTTTTTACGCTGGGGCCTTCGGCACACCTTCGCTGTTTTGCAACGATCGGTGGCATTGGTAGAATATTCCGTAACTCAAACACCGCTCGCTTCGTTTAGGGCGGTGTCGTAAAAACCTTCCGTTATAAAAACCTTCCGTTATGTGACCCAACCAATGGTTGATTCCGACCTTCGCCAAGCACTGTCGCAGGACGTTCGGCGGCTCGTAACTGGGCGCATGACGAACGACGACTTCGATGACGCATACTACGATCGGTACGACTCAGCGGACGATCGTGCGGTACGCGAAATCTCCGGCTTCTGCTATTCCTTGTACTCGTCCGACTTGCTAATGCCGATGCGCCTACGCGGCCGCTACGCACTTGACGCCGAATCCAAATGCACCTGTACTCGTGCTATACTTTTCCTCCGCTCTGGCCTCGAATACGAATGGCCAGCCTTTCCTGACGACCCGGGCTTGCGAACGCTCTCTGCCTTCGCCTATATGGGACTTGTCTTCGATCTTCTCGACCCACGAAACCGCTGCGTTCGGCTTGTCCTGCGAGATGTACCGTAGAATGCCAATCAAGTCTTCTTGCGCGGCGGTGGTGTATAACGGCCTCTTCATCCGCCTGCTGTTTCTACTGCCATGGCTTTCAGTTGGGCAAACACCGTATCGTGGTCGTGCAAATCGCCCCTGTCGGCTTGGTCAATGCCAACTTGGACGACTTCCCTTAGCTTTTCATTGGAAACCAACAACCTTATTCCTTCAGACACGCCTCTTGGACCGAACTGAATCTGCCGTTGGTGACCATCGCTTCAATGGCGGACTGCTGATCATGGGGTAATTGGATGTCCATATTGCTCACTCGAATGGTAAATTCAACGCGACTCAACGGTCGCCTAACATGGTTTTTACGCTAAGGCCCTTCGGGCTCACCTTCGTTGTGGTGCAAGCCTCGTTCTCATTATACAATCAAATCGAGTTCAGAACATCTTCGCTTTGGTAGCGGCGGTGTCGTAAAAACCTTCCGTAGGGCACTAGATTTTTGGATCGTCCACATCGCCTCGAATGACTCTGACGATCTCCAGGAATCCTTCCACTGGCCGAAAGAAAATCACGTAACTGCCAACATACGTGGATCGAATGGTATCACCAAGTTCGGGCCGCACGTCGCCAACATCCGGATGCTTGGCGACCAATCGACATTTCTCGCGCAGCTTTTGCACCCATTGTCGGGCGGCGACCGGTTTGTCACGGGCGATGAATCGAGCGATCTGTTTTAGATCGTCCTTCGATTCTGCAGAATACCGAAGTCTCGGCATGTTTTCAGCGTCCCTGCTGCTCGGCTTCTACCTTGTCGATCTCTGCATTGACCTCGTTGAACACGGTTTCTTCGTCGTAGAATTCGCCTGCATCCAACTGCTCAACGCCCTTTCGAATCTCGCCTCGCAATTGCTCGCGCCCCATCAACAGCTTGATGCCCTCGACGATGGCATCTTCTTCGGTACTGTAACGTCCTTGAGCGACAAGACCTTTCACGAAATCGTTGACTTCACTCGGCAGGTTCAGATTCATGGCTTTTCTCCGATGGGCCGGGGCACATAACATGGTTTTTACGCTGAGGCCCTTCGGGCACACCTACGCTGTGGTGCAGGCCTCGTTTCCATTATACAATCAAATCCAATTCAAGACATCTTCGCGTTGGTAGCGGCGGTGTCGTAAAAACCTTCCGTTGTCGGTCGCTAGCTCTTCGTGATTTCGACGTCCATGTCTTGCCCACCTCGCAAGACTCTGATGACCTCGATCGAATCATCTCTTTCGATGTAGAACACCACATGGTTGGGGAAATCTTTCACCAATTTTGTTCTCAACCCGACAAGTTCCGGAACACTGGTAACGAATGGTCGACCACTTTCGGGAAACAACACTAAGCCCTTGATTGTCTGCTCGGTTCGTTCAAGAAATCGCAATGCGGCGTCAATACTGCCGTCCGCGATGTACATTGCGTGTGATTCGACATCCTCGATGGCTTTGGGCCGTCGGGTGATCTGTTTCCTGTCCGCCACTTACTTGACGCTCTTTGAAACAACGCGTTCCTTAATCGACTGCCATTCTTCATCCGTCCACGCCTTGGCCGGACCACTGTTTATCCCGGACATCAACGCTTGTTCAATTTCGCCTTGTTTTTCGTTTGCAGCCGCGACTAGCGCGACAATAAACTCACTCGGATTTGTAAATCCGCCGTTTTTCGTGCCTTGATCCACGAATTGCATCAATTCATCTGGCAAATCGACGGGTATGCTCGACATAGCAATTAACCTCACTCGTATGGTCCGCGACCGACAACATGGTTTTTAAGCTAAGGCCCTTCGGGCACACCTCCGGTGTAGTGCAGGCGCCTAGATCCTATTATACAATCGAATCCAGTTCAGGACATCCTCGCCTTGATAGCGGCGGTGTCGTAAAAACCATCCGCGTTGTCGGTCACTAGCCAATGAAGAGTTACGTCGTTTCCAACGTGCGCTTTGACGTGCCGGACGACTACATCGCTGGACGTTACGTTCCGTATCCTCCCGATCCAGACGAACCTTACTCCGGCGTTTACCTCAATGACGCGGTTGTTATCTATCCCCTGCGCCGTCTCCCAAAGGCCATCCGAGAAGAATACTCCGAAAGCACTGAGCTAGTGCCGGACATCCCAGAATGCGACGCTGTCAGGCTATTCACCTCTTATGGCAAGGATCAACTTGACTTCGGTGAATCTCGTCGCGATGTAGCTGGGCGGTCGGTTTACCGATCCGAAATCTATGACGTTTGGGGCTCCGGATACATCTGTTTTCGCGTATTTGTACTGCGAACCAAAATGGTTGAAGTTCACGTACCAATGGGGAACAAACAGCGGACTTGGTATCCGCTCATCTCTTCGCTAACGTCAACTCGCGCGTCATCGTGACCGACAACATGGTTTTTACGCTAGGCCTTCAGCGCACCTTCGTTTTTGTCAACGCGGCTGGCATTGGTACAATCTTTCGTAGATCAGGCATCGATCGCTTCATTTTGGGGCCGTGTCGTAGAGACCTTGAGTGATTTGGAACCCAAAAACTCGGGACTGCTGATCGCCTGCGTTTGGGGTTTGGCGTTGGTTTGCTCCAAGATTGGTGGAGTCCTTACGAATACAATCGCATGTCTTGCATCGTCTATTCTCGACACTACAACATTGGCTTCTACGGTCTCGAACGCCTGCACCCGTTTGACTCTCGGAAATACGGTCGTGCATGGCGATTGCTGAAACGGAATTTCGGTTCCACGCTTTCCCGGTTGCACGTTCGCCCGCGTCGCCCAGCTTCGCGCGACGAGCTATTGCTGGTCCATTCCGACGACTACCTAACTCGATTGCGTGACCCAAAATACGTTGCTTGTGCATTAGCGGTCCCGCCGATTGGACGGTTACCGAGCTGGGCTATCGACTGGCATGTGCTCAGGCCGATGCGCTGGGCAACTCGCGGTACGATACTCGCAGCCAACAACGCGCTCGAGCATGGATTCGCCGTAAACCTTAGCGGTGGCTACCACCACGCCAAACCGAACCATGGAGAAGGGTTCTCTATCTATTCTGACATTGGAATTGCCGTGGCGGCGTTACGCACCCAAAAATTGATCGACGAAAATGCCAGGATTGCATACATCGACACAGACGCCCACCAAGGAAACGGCGTCTGTCATACCTTCATGTCTGACTCTCGGATCTTCATCTTCGATATTTTCAATTGCCGAATTTATCCTATCTTCGACGTTGACGCCCGCAAACGGGTTGACTGTGGCATTGGAATCACAAGCTCGATCACTGATTCCGAATACCTTCGCGAACTACACGACCGTTTACCTGGATTTCTCGACTCAGTCGGCCGCTCACCAATTGGATTGGCAATTTACAACGCTGGTACCGACATTGTTGCAGGTGACCCGCTTGGCGATCTCAATATCTCCGCAAATGCGATTCGCGAACGCGACCTGTTCGTGGTTGGTGAACTTCGCAAGCGCGGAATACCAACGATCATGGTTCTCAGTGGTGGATACACCAAGCAGAGCTTCCAGCTTGTTGCCGATTCCGTGATCGGTCTAATTGAGATGGAGGCGGCTAGGGGCGGATAACATGGTTACGTTGAGTCCCTGTAGGCACACCTTGGCACTTTGGTAAAGGGCCTTGGCCTTGGGTACAATTTATTGTAGTTCAGGCACCGTCCGCCTCGATCAGGGCGGTGTGGTAAAAACCTTCCGTTAGCCGCTCGAACCGAATGGATGCCCAAACTTTTCGCACCGCTGAAAACTGGCAAGGTTCTTACTACGAACTCTGTCTTGAACTCCATCCCGCGGGAGACGACTCACGCCTGCTTGCTGCGTTACGTTCCATATGGTCCCAGCCGGCGTTTGCTGGGTCGTGGACAGACCGTGAATCTTATGGCTCCGCGATTAACGAATTTCAAATCAACGAAGAGTGGGTCGTGCCTCATTACGGCGTACTGACCATTGGCGAATCTCAGCTGGGTTGCGTCACTCACGTTGTTCGTGAGACGGACGGTTCCGACTGGCTGGACCTTTGCGTCCCCACCGGCATGCTCGAACTTGTATATCATGTTGCGTACCCTCTCTACTTTGAATCCAACCCGTGGATTGCACCACTAAACGCCTATTTCGTGTCGCTCGCAGCAACCGTGTACAAACAAATCCCGTTTCGTTTGGCGATCATCGGAGAGGAGGCGTCGGGATTGACCGATGCCAGCTCGATAACGCCGGCAGATGTTTCACGTTGCCTTTTTGTGATGCCAGATTCCCTCGTTGACGGACTTTGTGTCCGTGACTCCGCTATTAAGTGCGGTGATGGGTTGTATTCTGTCGGCTCAACCGGCGGATAACATGGTTTTTACGCTAGGCCTTAGGCACATCTTCGGAGTTTGCCACGCGGGCTGGCGTTGGTACAATCACGCCAAGCTAGGCATCGCTCACTTATCTGCATTGACCTCGTTAAACGCCGGCTTCATCGCAAAATTCGCCGGCATCCAATTGCAAAACGCCCTTTTGAATCTCGCCTCGCAACTGCTTGCGTCCTGTCAACAGCTTAACGCCCTCGACGATGGCATCTTCCGCGGTATTTTACCGCCCTTGGGCAACAAGACCATTCACGAAATCATTGACTTCGCTCGGCAGATTTAGATTCATGGCTTTTCTTCGATGGGCTGTGGCACATAACACAATTTTTACACGAAGGCCCTGCGGGCACACCTACGCTGTGGTGCAGGCCTTGCTCCTATTATACAATCGATTCCGATTCATCTTCGCGTTGGTAGCGGCGGTGTCTTATAATTCCGTTAGGTCACGCAGGTATCTAAACATGGAATGGTTCTATGAACTGACTGACCCGAGGACGGCTATTAATGGCATGGTCGAAGTAGATCGTATGTATTGCTTCGATTTCGACAAATTTGGTGACGCAGAATGGAACGCCTGGCTGCGATCGTTAGCGATCTTCCGGATCCGCAGCCTTCCCAAGACAGTTGTTCGTGGTGGTTCGGCACTGCCGTATCGACACCACCATACCTTGTGGCTTCGGTCGAACCCGCTGGCTGGCTCGTTCAAGGCGTGCTCTCCATGGATGCGTGGATTTCCTGGCATAAGCAACTGGAATCGGCGGCTGAGTTCTTACCGCGTTAAACAAGCTGACAGGCAAGCCGGATCTGATGGATATTCTTTTGGCGATGCTGCGTCACAAAACATGGTTTTACGATAGGCCTTCGGGCACACCTTCGGACTTTGGCAGCGAATTGCTTTACGCCTTTTGAATCTCACCACACAATTGCTCGTGTTCTATTAACAGCTTGATGCCTTGGACGATGGCGCCTTCCTCAGAATTGAATCTTCCCTGGGCAACAAGAACCTTCACGTAATCATTGACTTCATTCGACAGATTGAGATTCAAGGTTTCACCCCATCGGGCCGTGGCACAAATTGTGGATTTTCGCGAAGGCCCTCCGAGCACAACTTCGCTGTGGTGTATGCCTGGCATTAATATACAATCATAGTCAACTCAGGACATCATCGCGTTGGTTACGGCGGTGTCGTTGAAACCTTGTAATTTCCGACTACGTTGATGCCTATCCATAGTTGCCAGAAATCTTGTTAATGCAAGGCTGTACCGAATGAAAAGACGTCTCCGTAAAAAGCGACGGTTGGGTGAGTTTGCCGAATTGGGTTTCAACCTTCGTTTTGTGGTATCGCGGCGTTTGGACTTGTCGGATCGCGACGCGTTGCTCGATGAATTCATAGACGAAATTGAACGACTTGGTTTGCAGTTTGGCGGTGGCGGAATCTACGACTGGGAAGGCTTTGTTGAATTGTGTGGACGTGGCTCTGCGAGTGAGCAACATCGAGCAGCTATTCTTTCTTGGCTTAAGGCTCATCCAAACATTGAACAACCCGAAGCAGGTTCTTTGGTGGATGCTTGGCACGGATGCGATTAGAAAAGATTCGACGTTGAACTTGAGCAAGTAGTCGGGCGCATTGCCGGATTGCGGTTGTGAAAACGGGGTTTTTCTCCAAGAAATTGGAAACAACCTCCTAGTCTGGGGACTTCGATAGGCGGTGATACGATCGGGTCAGCTCCAGTTAAGGCTCATTCGTTCGGGACAGTAGCAAACCCTGAAATAACGAAGACTCATTTTGCCCGACTGTACTGCATTTGAAGCGGACGTACGTCGACGGGGCTACTAAGCAAGTCACTTTGAAAAGTCACAGATAATTGGTTGGGCCGGCCGGATAATCGAAGCCTGCGAGAACGCTTTAATCGATCTCTGCTATGCCGTGACGCTGATCCTCGTTGGTCAGTCGCCAGCCTTGGCGAATTGGGCAACAATGAGCCGAGATTCTGCCTTGACTTCCGTTTGCAAGGGTATGCACGCGCAGGCTGAACCGATGAGTTCTTGCGCCGGCGGTCAGCAAACGCTGCGATCTTGTTGAACAAACAATCGTTAGCCTAGTCTCCAACAAACACCGAGTGTATTAACTGGATTCTGTTAGTTTCGCCAATTGCTTGAGTAGCTTCGCTTGATATGTCCCTAAATCATCCGAGCTGTTCAGGAAGGTCAAACCATCCAATGCTTGGGGATTGGTTTTGAGAGCGGCCGTAATTCGTTTGGCGATTTCGGATTGGCGTGGGCTAAGAATCCCGGCAGCCGATTTTTTGAACTTGGCAGCGGCGTTCAATTTGGTCGCTTGTAATTCTGTTAGCGGCAGGTGCTTCCAGTTCGTATGTGCCAAATAATACTTCTGATCGGATGATTTCGCATCACGCATGGGTCCAATTGCTTTGGCAGCCTTGTGACCAACAAGTTTTTGGGCGACCTCGAATTGTTTATCCGTGTGGGCGAATACCTTGGAAGCACAATCAAAGGACTGAGCCATTTTTAACAACGTTTGATAGTCGACGACTTGAGGTGAATAGCTGAGCTGGACCACTTCGAGGCCGTCGCGCCATCCCGATCGAGTCGAGTAAACACCCGCCACGCTTCCCAGTTTGGCTTCGCCTTCCCAATAACAGTGCATCGCGAATTCGGCAGTTTCCGTCGAACCGCTTGACGGCGGTTTGGCAAATGCCACGAATTTTGGAACGGCAACGCCAACAACGGTCAGGACATCAGTCAATCGATCAAGCAAAGCCGCATTGGTGGCCAGTTCCGCGTTCTTTTCCCCAATGATCGATTCATCGGTTTTTAGAAATCTCACAATTGGAGATTTGGCGTTTTGCAAATCCAGCTTTTTCGCCAGCGCCGAATCGCTGATTTCCAAAGAAACGGGGACAAAACACTGTTCGATACATTCGACAAGCAAGGGACTGGTCCGCAATTGTTCACCAAGGTGCTTGTCAGTTTCGTTGGCAACGAAATGGACAAACATCGGTTTGCCTGTTTTTTCAGATACTTGCTTGGCCTGTTCCAAATCCTGCAGCCAGCTAACTCCGAATTCACTGGAGGAGATCGGAGTCGATGTTCTGACATCCGAACGATCAAGGCCAGACAATACGACCCCCAGTACAAAAAACGCGACTAATGCCAAACCGACCTTCATTTTTGAACCCGATGAATCCGAACGTAAATCGAAAATCATATCGGTATTTGGCGGCCAAGGCACGCATCAAAATGGCACCATTCCACAAAAAAATGCAGCCCGAATACGGACTGCAGATGTGAATGGCGAAAAATGGGCGTTCCCGTCGGGCGCCAGTCCGTGCTTGGATCAGCGAGTCGAACTTCCTTGCGAAGTGACACTCGACCGTCCATTGGTTCCGGCCGACTCAATGCCAGGGTTGTTTCGGTAAACTGGTGTTAAATGTCGGCCCATTCGGTTGAGCATTCGACGCAAATCAATAATTTGCACGGATTTGTCATCGGCCGATTTCTCCATATCGCGAATCGCGCCGTAAATGTCCGTGTTATCGCCTTGAGGGCCTGGTTTTGGCGTATCGCCCATGACGAGGTAGCGGGTAGACGCGTCAAGTTTCCCTATAATTTTTCCGGATTCATCGTGTTGAGCAACGACTTTACCACCATTGTTTTCGATCATGCGAACGAACTGTAGACGATCCGATACGCCGTCGCCATCCAAATCGATAATACCAGCGATGGCAATGGGAACCCGAAATCCTGGATCCCAAGTTGGTGTAACGATTAAGTCATCCCGGGTAATCGGATTGGTGGGGTCTTCGTCGGTCACGCGAGCGTCCGCACTCTTGGTTCCCGTGATGCGAATGACTTCGATTTTGGCTTTTTGTTCACCTTTTTCAAAGTTGTTGACGTTCTTGTCAAACACGGCAAAGGTCTGGTTGGTACGAAGACCATCGCGACTGCCAATGTTCAAGTAAACAACGTTATTTCGAGCCACCCCAACGATCTTGCCATCCGCGATGTCGAAGTTTTCAGCCGTCAACTCTTGTTTGATTCGCTGCAACTCGGCGTTCTCCGTCTTTAAACGATCGTTATCCGAAGAAAGCGTCCCGTTCTGTTTCTCCAACATGGCAATTTGCGAACCCATGCGAGTATTCAAGCCATCGATGTCCGATTTGGCTTTGGTCAGTTGGTTTAACAATTCTTCTTCTTTGGCTTTGTTTCTTTTTAACTCGTTGTCGAGTTCCGTTTGGGTTTTCACGAGTTCTTGTTCGCTCACATTCAAACGTTCTTGAACAGCGTTTTTCTCACTCTCCAGTTGCGCCTTTTCATCTGCATTCTGTTGCCGCCTGATCGACAATTCATTGTGTTTTCTAGCAGTAACCGCGATTAAATTTCGGAGAACACCAGACCAAGTCAAATCCTCCGTCTGATCCTCTTCCGTCTTTGAAATAAACTGTTGCATGTCTTTGTCATATGCCGCTTTGACTTCGTTGATGCGAGTGACAACATTTTGCAATGCGGTTTTTTGTGCATCCGACAGGGAACCATCGTTCGCCAAGCGATTAACCGAAGCAAGCTTCGTGGGTACTTCGGCGTAGCTTTCACCCAAGTCACCGACCAAGGCTCGCAAAACTTCAGCTTCGATTTGATGTGCTTCGCGAACTTTTTGTTCGACTTTCAAACTGCTTTCGGCACTAGACTTGCCTTCGGCGTACTCACTAGCCTTGGACCAGCCAAAAAAGCTAACTAGAGCCAGCACCAACGTTAACAGCACCAATATGATTACCGCAATTAAGTAACCTTGGTTTTCCCTTGCAGCCATTAGATCTCCTATAGTGCCTCTATTTGGTTGGCTATTATCGATTCGCGATCGAAACTCAAAATACGTTAGTCGAGCCGCTTGGATTAGCTGAGCATGCCCGAATCAAACAAAAAGGAAAGAACTCTGGTAAGTAAGCCGTCCCTCAAATTCTCCGTCCCTAGTTCGATTCTAAATAGCCGAAAAACAGTGTCAAACTATTGTTTGTCATCCTAGGCTACCGAAACTGCTTGATCTTTCCGGTTATCCCAATTTAATCGTTTGCAAAGGCTGTGGAATACTCAACTTTCGGCGAGAGTGCGAAATTCAGGCAAAAACAGAGGCTTTATACTTTGTCTCGGAATTGAAGATCACTTGGTGGCAAGATTGGAGCGGATTGTCGCTTGTTCCAGTTAAGAGATCTAAATGGCGTTCGATTTTTGCAAAATATCAGTGCGCAAACATTTACCAAGGTAGAAAAGCCGTGAGCAAACGACTATCCTAGATGAACCGCAGGGACCTTGGATGTGTTGCGGCGTTGATGAATCCTGCTCGTTGCTCCTCGCAACTCTTTTCGTCAGACCTATGCCCACCCGAATTCTCTGCGTCGCGGACGTTTTTACTTAAGACGTACGCTGGAAATGACGGCAATTACACTTCACCAAATCATTTCATACCTTGGATTCTGCCTTGGGACGTCCGTTGATCGTTGGATTAGCGGGCGGGGTAGCTAGCGGAAAAAGTACCGTGGCGGGTTTTTTTCGTCAACTAGGAGCTAGTGTTATCCAAGCGGATCGACTGGGTCATGAGGTTTTGCGTGAGGAACAAATCAAAAATCAGATTCGGGCGATTTGGGGAGAAAAAGTCTTTGAAGCTGGTGAGATCAATCGCAGCGCATTAGCGACCGTTGTTTTTGATCCTGCCAAGAGTCAGGACGCTTTGACCCAATTGGAACGTATTACTCATCCCAGAATTCGCGAGAGGATTTGGGCGGAGATTGATGCGTCGAAATTGGCGAGCGACTTGGCAATTGTCTTGGACGTGCCACTTTTGTTTGAGGCGGGCTGGGACGAAGTTTGTGACAAAATTGTTTTTGTTAATGTAGATTCGGAAATTCGGCGATCACGAGCACTTGCGCGTGGTTGGTCCGAACAGCATTGGGAAATGCGAGAATCTAGACAAATTTCGATCGCGGAGAAGAAACGCGGCTCAGACGTGGTGGTGGACAATTCGGGCGATAGCGACGCGACTTTCCGACAAATCAAATTGCTTTGGACGAACTGGGGTTTCGAAATCCCAGCCGGTTTTGATGGTTGAGTCATTCCGCAATAAAGAACACCCACACTTAAAATCCTTTTATTCTCTTCTTACCCTCGTTAGAAAGAACAATCCAATGTCGGAGAACCGGACAAACCAGCGTGGCTCTTCAGCCTCCAGGAGGCCTTCTCGAAGCCGACCCCAGCGGAAGTCCCCACATGGCCGCCGTCCCCATTTCAATTTGGACCCGGATGTTGATGAAAAGTTGCGGGAGATCGAAGATTCCGGCGAACCGTTGTCCTTGGCCGAGCAGATTTCGCGCGAAGAAATCAAACCGGCTTCTGATGCCCAGATTGCTGAGACTAAGAAAGAAGACATCGTCAATGTTACCGCATTGCAGCGGATGAAGATTGGCGAATTGCGCGAGCATGCGAAAGAAGAAGGCGTTGCCGACGTCGAGAACTACGAGAAAAAACAGCTGATTACGGCAATACTGAAACAACGGGTGCGTTCGCGCGGGTTGATGTATGGCGAGGGGACGTTGCAGATTCTTCCGGATGGGTTCGGATTTTTGCGAAGCCCAGACTACCACTACTTGAGCTGCCCGGATGACATTTACGTTTCGCCGAGTCAGATTCGAAAATTCAATTTGAGAAATGGCGCAATTGTCGTTGGGCAAATTCGCCCACCCAAGGAAAACGAGCGTTATTTCGCATTGCTCCGTGTCGAGAAAGTCAATGGCAATAACCCGAACGATATGGCGCGTAGCGTTCACTTTGACGATTTGACTCCATTGCATCCGGACACACGGGTGATGATGGAACACGATGAACGAAATATGTCGACTCGAGTCGTCGATATGATTGCTCCCATTGGTTTTGGGCAGCGTGGTCTTATTGTCAGCCCACCGCGTGCCGGGAAAACCATGTTGATGCAGAATATGGCCCGAGCCGTTTTGCAAAACTTCCCTGAAGCCTATGTGATCATGCTATTGATTGACGAGCGGCCAGAAGAAGTTACCGATATGGAACGGGAAGTCAAAGGCGAGCGCTGCGAAGTGATCAGCTCAACATTTGATGAGCCGGCGGCCCGTCATATCCAAGTGGCGGATATGGTGTTGGAGAAAGCAAAACGGTTGGTCGAAAGTGGCATTGATGTGATCATTTTCCTCGATTCGATTACGCGTTTGGGTCGGGCTTGGAATTCAGAGTGTCCGCAGTCGGGAAAAACGTTGTCGGGCGGTTTGGATGCCAATGCACTGCAAAAACCAAAGGCGTTCTTTGGTTCGGCACGAAAGATCGAAGAAGGCGGCTCGTTGACGATTTTGGCGACGGCGTTGATCGATACTGGCAGTAAAATGGACGAAGTCATCTTTGAGGAATTCAAGGGTACCGGCAATATGGAAATCGTTTTGGATCGAAGTTTGGTCGAGAAACGTATATGGCCAGCCATCGATATCAATCGTTCGGGGACCCGACGCGAAGAGAAATTGTTGGACCCGGATGAATACGATCGAATTTGTTTGATTCGTCGCGCTTTGAGCGAGATGAATGCTCCCGATGCGATGGACATGCTGACGACTCGTTTGCGTAAAACAAAAACCAATGCTGAGTTCTTGATGAGCCTGAAATCGGGTTTGTTGTAGTATTACGTGAGTCGAACCAAGATGTGTCTTGTCGACTCTGGTGTGAATTACATGTTATTAGAAAATGTTTCCGTCTTGGACGGTCAAAGCGGCGACGTATCCAATCGACGATTCGTGGTGATCGTTTCCAGTTACAATCGTCCAATCACCGGTAAGCTGCTTGCCGGAGCCGTCGATTTTCTGCAACGAGAAAATGTTCCAAGTGACCGAATTCGAGTCGTTTGGGTACCGGGGGCCTGGGAGCTAGCGGTCGCCGCTAGTCGTGTTATCGACGTGTGCGATGCGGTGATTTGTTTGGGAGCCGTTATCAAAGGCGACACCACGCACGATCAATACATTAACTCGATGCTGAGCAATGAATTGGGACGAATTTCTGTGGATCACAAAAAGCCAGTCGGTTTTGGGTTATTGACGTGTAATACGGTTGAACAAGCGATTCAACGAAGCGGTGGGTCGGTCGGGAACAAGGGAGAAGAGGCCGCGAGTGCCGTTGTTAGCGTACTACGGGTCTTCGATCAATGGGCGAGTCAGGCGGGGGCAGAATCCAATTAGCGAAATCATCGTAGTGGCATGATTTGTATGCGACCGATTCACCTGATGATTTTTCTCGCATACAATCTCGCGACGTCAAATTCTTTCCTCTCAAGGCTGATATGCCATGTCCAGTCGTCGCCGCGCTCGAGAAGTCGTCGTTCAAGTTTTGTTTCAGCGCGATCTGAACCCAGACACGGACGTCGACAATGAGTTTCAATTCTTGAAAACGCGTTTGAATTCAAAGGAAGCGATTGTTCGGTTTGCCGAGCAATTGCTTAATGGAATTCGAAACCATCGTGAAAAGATCGATGAAGCATTGCAGCAAACGGCTGAGAATTGGAAGTTGTCCCGCATGGCGGTAACCGATCGCAGCATTCTCCGACTCGGAGCGTACGAGATTATGTTTAGTCGTGAGACTCCGGGGCGGGTCGCCATCAACGAGGCGATCGAATTGGCTAAACGATATGGCACCAACAATTCCTACCAATTTGTCAATGGAATACTCGATCGCCTTCACAATACCGTTGAGGAATCTAGCGAAAAGGGTTGAAATAGGCTCCGAATCCGGTGTCGCCACCAATTGAGACTGACAAAAATTGACGATTGCCTATCATAGGGCGGAAATCAAGCGCAATTGAGTTCTTGGTTAGCAAACCCGTTAAATTTATCGAGCACACATCTTCATGGCGTTTTGGAACCCGTTTAAAAAAGAAAAGCCGAAACAAACCGCGGAATCGCCGTCGGAATCACCGGCTCAGGAATCGGTCGAGTCGGTGGAACAGCCCGAGGAAAAGCCCAGAGGCTTTTTTGGTGGCATCAAAAATATCTTCACTAAATCGGTTGAGATCCTTAAGACTGATATTCGAGACATTGTCAAAGAGGGCCGTTTGGTCGACGACGAGTTTCTCGATGAGTTGTTCGCTATTCTTGTTAAAACCGATATGGGGAATTCGGCGGCTTCAAAGATCCGGGATGATATCGGCAAAAAGTTTCGTGCTCGAAAATTGGAATTGGATGACTTGGTGGCGACGGCCAAAGAAACCATCACCAGCATAATGTCGCAAGACGAAGATGACCTGATTTTGGCCGACTCAGGTCCGACGGTGATTATGGTCGTCGGTGTCAACGGCTCAGGTAAGACGACGTCAATCGCGAAGTTGACACATTTGTTCATCGAACGGGGTAAGTCTGTTGTCTTGGGTGCAGGCGATACGTTTCGCGCTGCCGCGGTCGGACAATTGACCATTTGGGCGGAACGCCTTGGTGCAGAAATAATTACCGGACGAGAAAAAAGTGATCCGGCCAGCGTTGCCTACAAAGCTGTTGAGGCTGCAAAAAATAAGAACGCGGATATTTGTATCGTCGATACCGCAGGTCGTTTGCAAACGCAAACGAATTTGATGGAAGAGTTGGGGAGGATTCGCAAAGTCATTGGAAAAGTCATCCCCGATGCACCGCATGAGGTGCTATTGGTGCTTGACTCGACAGCGGGGCAAAACGCGATCAGTCAAGCTCGAGGGTTTTCTGAAGTTGCAAATTGCACGGGTATCGTTCTGGCGAAATTGGACGGATCCGCCAAAGGTGGTGTAGCGATTCCAATTCGCCAAGAATTTGGATTGCCAGTCAAATTCGTCGGTTTGGGCGAGACGCCTGACGCCATCGCTAAATTTGATGTGGATATGTATGTGGACGCCATGTTTGATCAAATAGTCGGCGCGGACGTGTCTTAGAACCCCGGCGGCGACGCTTTGATTTGGATAAACCGTATGAAATTGATCATTGCCATTATTCAACCGCATAGTCTAGAGTCCGTGAAAAACGCATTGACGGACGTTGAAGTATTTCGATTGACGATTATGGACTGTCAGGGATTTGGTCGACAGCAAGGCAAGTCCGAGTTGTATGGTGCCGATGAATTTGCGGTCAACCTGAGGCGCAAAGTTCAATTGCAGATCGCCGTCAATGAAGAGTATGTTGAGCCGACGATTCAAGCGATCATGAAAGGTGGGCGAACCGGTGACACTGGCGCGATCGGAGACGGTAAAATATTTGTCTTACCGATGGATGACTGCGTTCGAATTCGTACGGGCGAAAGAGGTCCGGCAGCCATTTAGTTTTTGATTCGACGACTGCTGCGATGGATATTCGCGTGAAGTAAATTGAAATATGGATTCAAGCCATGCGTTTTTCGGTATCGACGCTGTTGTTTTTGGTTTCGCTTTCAGCGGTTTTTGGTGCGGCGATTGCCAATAACAATTTAATCAGGACGCAGATTACATTTACGATTTTTTTGATCTGGGTATTGGCGGCCGTTTTATTGGCCATTTATGGTACGTCCTCGACACGAGCTTTTGCGTTGGGCGCAGCGCTCTTCGGAGCCGCGTTCCTGTTTTTATCTGGAAGTCTCGTTCACAATTTCGAAAGTGCAAACTTCATTCATCGAGCCTTTGAAATTTCTTTCGACGGTGTGTTCAGAGGCTATTACCGATTCCGAGTGCATTAAGTCCATCATGGGTGTTGTATTCTCGGTAATCGGCGGGACAATGGCGATGGTCATCCGGCATGTGAATCTTCCCGATTCAGATACTCCCGATGACGAAAAGAAAACCAGCACGAAGCGTCAGTCTTAGATGTTGTGCAGTCCGAATCATCTCCCAGGCGATGTCTTCAAGAGCCATTTTCATCGACCAAAATCGTCAGCGCGCTAAATTTTGGCGCCCGCACCCTTGGTCAGTGCCATGAACGCCGATTCCAAGGAAACCTCTTCTTCGCGGAACTGAATGATCCCAAAACCTGAGGAGACAAGTGCATTGGCCAAACTGGAATAGTCTTCCATACGTTCGGTCAGCGTCACGACCAAATGCCCGTCACCTTCGCCGACGGAATCGACCAAGTCATGGTTCTGCAACAATTCGGCAGCCCCCGCCTGATTCTGGACAACATCAACGAATAAAACGGTTTTCTCACGAACTTGTTTCATCACTTCGGTGACTTCGGCAGAAACTTTTAATTCACCCTTATCGATGATTCCAATCTTGTTACAGATATCAGCCAGTTCCGGCAGAATATGGCTGGAGACGACGATCGTTTTTCCCATCTTTCCGAGTCGTCGCATCAAGTTTCGCATTTCGATCCGGGCGCGAGGATCGAGGCCTGAAAGCGGTTCGTCCAATAGCAAGACTTGCGGGTCATGCAGCAATACTCTGGCCAAGCCGAGTCGTTGTGTTTGTCCACGAGACAATGTATTGGCGAACGCGTCACGCTTGAATTCTAAGTCAACAATCTCCAGCATCTCGTCGCATTTTTCGCGCCGTTGATCGCCCGTGATGCGGTAGGCCGCAGCAAAAAACTCAAGGTACTCGATGACCTTCATGTCATCGTAGACACCAAAAAAGTCAGGCATATAACCAACGAGTCGGCGAATCTCTTTCGGCGCGTTGTAAATCGAGTGTCCGCATACGTAAGCTTCACCCCAGGAGGGTTCTAGCAACGTTGCGATAATTCGCATGGTTGTCGTTTTCCCAGCGCCGTTAGGGCCGATGAAACCAAACAAATCTCCCTCTTTTAAATCGAGATCGATTGACTTGATGGCAAAGAATTCGCCGTACTTTTTAGTCAGGTTTTCGGTTTTAATCACGGTTCATCGTTTCTTATAGGAGACCGGAAGCACGATCCTCATAAACGTCCGACACTGATCGTAGTCGATCTCACCGGCATTCGTTTCGATCTGAAGTTCAGTGCAAACGTCTTGAGGTTGGCAAAACAAAATCGCGCGCTGCAAATACAATTGTTCGGTCAGGTCCAGGTTGGGTTGATAGTCGTGGGTCAGTCGCGTGTAACGTTGCCCCCCTGCCCCGTCGTAAAACATCATGACTTCGGCAATGCGGTTGATATTGTCTTCTTGTGGATTCCAGGGAATGTCGCCACCCTTGCTGTCGTTGGTGACGGCACGGCGGGAAAAATAACTGGACGCCGTACGTTCTCGCATTTCTAAAAAAACATCGACTGTTTCGCCAGGCTCTAAGGGACGATCAAGGATGTAGGCCCAATTTTCAAATACGACGCGACAGTCTTTCAACGGAAATTCGAATGGGTTGGTGATTGTGCCCTGCAATTGATTGGTGGCGCGGTTTAAACGCAATCGACTTTGCATTTTCAAAGGTTGGTTAGACTGGTACTCCGAGAAGAGCGCCTTGGTCGAAGAAACCCGAATTGGGAACAGATCGAGTGTACTCGTTTGCGACTCGGATCCGAATGAACATACATAATTTTGGGTAAACAAACTTGGTGACATCTGCGAACGCATCCCTCCCAGGCCACCGCCAGGCAAACCCATCCAAGAAATGACCGTTTTGGCTGTGTCGACGCCTAATTTGTTTCGTTTTGGTGGAGCCACCGAACACTTCGCATTGATCGGGCTGTAGATGTTTGTCCAAACTTTGCCACGCACAGAATCCGAAACCGTATCAAAGTCAATGACTTCGAGTTGATTGATCTGCACTCGACTGGGTTTGGTTGCATTGGACATGGCAATCGCGATACCGCAGAATCCCGCCGCAATCAAAGTGAATGAAACCCAGGTCCATTCCATCTTGCCAACTAGTTTTCGCAAAAAGAAGAAGTCTCCCGGGCCAACGCAAAGGACGAACAAAGCGATCAACACGGCGATGACGGTAAAGTTCAAAAACCGAACCTGACTAAATTTTTCTAGTGGAAAATACAATTGGCCCAGGATGTCGTTTTGCCCAAACTTAACGACACTCCGGCTGGATGAGTCGGCCGACAACGTTCGGTTCAAATTTAATTGACCGGAGGTCAATCGCATCAAGTAGTTCTTTTGGCCTGGCCAATCGGCAATCGGGCCTTTGTCAAAATCGGCGGCCGAAAAAACCACTTGTCCAAACTTGTATGGATTTCGAACGACGATCGGATCCCCAGAAATCGTGAGTTCCGCGACACCGGTCACGTTCTCAATTTTCGCACACGGTAGCGGATCGTCGTCACGCTTGAGCAATTGGCCACGTTGACTTTGCGTGAAATTTTCGAATTGGGAACTCTTCGTTACGGGCAATGGGCCTTCGAATTCACCGGGTAAAAATCGGTTCAGCGGCGATTCATTGGCAAAAACTTGCCGGCAATTTTTGCCAGCGCAGAAAATCAATTTACCACCGTCGGCAACCCATTCTTCCAAAGCGTCCCATTGACGGGTAGAAATTGACTGAATCAAAGACAGATCTGATGTAGTCAAGTAGATTACTTTGATGCTGTCGAAACCGTTGCCGGTACTCGGCAAACCGGAACTGTCGTTGAGGGCAATGATTTCGCATTCACCGCCGAACAACTGAGATTGAATCGACCGTAGATCATTGGCCACGGCGTCGTCGGACTCAATCGTCAAGCAAATTGGGGTCGTTGAATTCAGGATATCTACAAACGAATTTTCGATAAGCTGGATTTTTTTCTCGTAGATCGGTTCTGGTTCTTCGGCGAATACGGCGATCTCAATCTCTCCAACGGTCCGACCGGTTTTGAACCAAGCTTGGAACATACCCGGTTGCGGAGTCGCAATTAGCCGACCGCAGTTAAGGACCGGGATGCCGTCACCATCTGGAGCGGTGATCTCAAATCGAGTCGGCGCGGGATCGTTGTCAAGTTTTAGAAACAGGGGCGTCCAACAGCCGAGTTTGGTTTTGCCTTTGAAGCCAACGCGATAGCCTGGTGCATCCAGTTGGGCCGCTAGGGGAGTCGAACTTGCCAAAGAAGCAACGACCAACAAAAACATTACAGCCAATCTGGCCAACGATTCACAAAATGGCATGTTCTTGTTTGGGTATGATATCAAGAGTTTTTGAACAGTCTGGCGTCGACCGCCACGTCAAAAAGCATAACGAATTGTGCTTGTTTCTTCTACGATAGCAGACGCCGAAGGTTTGGATTTCTCTAGGGTTTTTCGGCATCTGAACAAACACAGACAAATTGGTCGCAACCGGGGCAACCGGTCCCGTACTTTTTCTGAATCGCCTCGGTCAAGTCGATTTCGGCGACGTTAGCAATGGTTACGAGCCACGCGAGAACATCCGCAAATTCTTCCGAAAGGTTTTCACGGTCGTTGGTTCTCAAAGCGGTCGATAACTCACCCACCTCTTCCATCAGCCACATGAACGTTCCTGGGATGCCACGGGCCTTATCCTTCTCGAAATACATATCTCGAATCAGTGCTTGAAATTGGCAAATCGAGACTTCGGTGTTTTGTTGTTCGTGGCTCATCGCTGGGCTGGCTTGGATCTTACTCGCTGACGTCCGCCTTCTTTTCATCCAGTAATCGAACTTGGATTTTGTCGCCGACCACTCGAACTTCAAACACGTCAGTCTTCATACGTGGGTTGTCTGCCCAGGAACCATCGACAACGTTGAATCGCCAACCATGCCATGGGCAAACGACATTGCAATTGTGAATGTCGAATTCACCTTCACATAGTGACGCTCCCATATGGGGGCACATATCGTCGATAGCGGTAAACTTTCCGCCCAAGTTGAACACCGCAACAACGCGATTTTCGATTTCGAAATTCCGTCCTTCTCCGATGGGAATTTCATCCCGCGTGGCAACGGTGACAAACTCTGACATTTTATTTGCGTTCGACTTTTAGTTCAATTTTCGTGTTGACGGTCGAGCGAATTGTTTTGTCTCGATACTTGCGCGACGATGTCAAACGGTTACTCAATTCGCTGTTAGCGACATTTTGTCCGTTAGGCGAGAACCGTATCACTCCAGACGATTGAAAACCGGATACGACTACATCTGGTTTAACCCTGTCGAATGATGCTGTGGTCGCTACGGAAACCGTGGCCATGTCGTCTTGCCATTGAGACAATGTAAACGTGTCTTCGCGAGCCACCGTGCCCAATGCAGTCTGGACCGTTGCACTCGATTTCCAGGAGTCGCCTTTGGCAAGCGGTTCTTCAGGAAATGTCACCGCAGTTTGGCCAAACAAATTGGTCATGCCTTCTTTCGTCAACGCCTGACGAATTTGCATCGACGCCGGAGCGCTACGGACGGCTTTCATCGCATCATCTGATACTTCAATGTCTAAGATTTTGCCACGGCGGTTCATCGCTACGATAAATTTAGCCCCGATCAAGGGCCTCACTTGGGCTAGTAATTCCTCGGCCAGGCCCTTTGTTGGTGTTTTTGATTCGGTATCAACATTGGTGATTTTGACGCCTTCTTTTCCAGGAGCCTTAATCGTCAACTGAATTCGGTTTATTTGTTGTTCGATTCTAAATTGATCATCATTGGACTCGGCAACCCGCCAACTCATTGACAGCTTCATTTCGTTGCCAATTTTCTGTTTGCGGTTATCCAAATTCGTGTCGATATACGTTGTCTGGTCGAGTTCGACGGCAAGTTCTTCACCTTGTTTGAGAGTCCAACGCAAAACCTGGGGTTCTTGCGCAGACGTCGCCGGTGAGAAACAGAGAAAGGCGAATGTCAGTATTGAGGCGAAGACCGAGTTAAGCATGGGTTATCCGTTGTTATTTTGCCTCAAGTTGGTGATTCTTTAACTCGATACGCAACGCAATGGACTACAGTTCGCAGGAGTCCCCTGGTTGCATGACCATCGGTTGGGAGCTGGTTCGGGAGCGGACTTGTTCGGCCCAGGCATTGGCGTCTTGTTCGATCGGCGGCCAGGTATTGTAGTGGCACGGTAGTACTCGTGTTGGTTTCACAAACTCAATGGTTTGGATACTGTCATCCACACCCATCGTGAACAAGTCACCGATCGGCAAAACGGCCAAGTCGATTCCCATGTTCCCAATCAGTTGCATATCTGAAAAAAGGGCTGTGTCGCAGGCGAAGTATATTTTTTTGTCCTGGATAGAAACGACAAACCCTGCCGCATGACCTCCGCTGCTTCCATCAGGCAGCTGGGAACTATGCAAGGCAGGAGTCATTTTGACAGTGCCAAAAGGTAAACGAGTTTGCCCGCCAATATTCATCCCAATCGTGTTTTTCACCGAATGTTTTTCGGCAAACCAAGTAGCAATTTCGTAAATAGCGACGATGGTTGCATCGTTCTTGTTTGCGATCTCGGCGGCATCTGCGACATGATCAAAATGGCCGTGTGAGACCAAAACAGTGTCTACGGTAACGTCGTCGCAACCGATGGGCGCCGCAGGATTGTCCGTTAGGAATGGGTCCAACAAAATGCGATGTTCGGTGTCTCCAGAAACCGTAATCAACCACGTTGCGTGGCCATACCAAGTGAGTGAAACTGACATAATCGCTTTCTTTCTTATACGGTGCGAACCGGTTGTCGTAACAAACGGTTCATGTTGATCTTGTATTTCTCGACGCCTGGCTGACCGAATGGGTTGATGCCTATCAATCGACCCTCCACAACGGTCGCCAGCATCATCATTTGCAGGAATTGACCAAGACCTTCCTCATCGGCGGCAGGCAAGAAAATGTTGGAGGTCGGACGGTTATCGGATTGGTATGCCTGGTTCGTTCCATCGATCGCGGCTTGCATGACTTCCGGCAAAGTACGATCAGCCAGTTCATTTAAGCCGTCCGCGTCCCATTCGCTGGTTCCGATTGCCAAATGGTCATTGCGCCAAGTTTCTACGATCACGTTGTTAACGACTTTGTCTCGGCGGCCTTCTTGATGTTGTTGGGCTCGTGAGTGCAGATCACGAGTGTTCAGTACCGTTAGAGGCAAAGCGCCTTTTTCTTCTTTGCCTAAACTTTCGGCTAACAATTGATCATACCAGAGACCAGTCGACTCCAGTGACTTGCTCCAAATGCTCATCAATCGTGTGTTGCAACCACGCTCTTGCTCAAGCAAATGATTGACGGCGACATAATCAAGAACAACGTTTTCGCCCGGTTGAGCGGTACGAAAATGATCATTCATCGTAGCCGCCGACTCGAGAAGTTTGACTACATTGATGCCCAAAATGGCTGCCGGTAGCAAACCGACCGGTGACAGGATTGAGAATCGGCCACCGACGCCGTCAGGAACGCGGAAACGATCACGGCATCCAATTGAATCGGCCAACGATGCCAGTTTTCCGGATTCGCCCGTCACAGGGACGACTAGGTCCGCCAGTTTTTCATCACCGACTTGAGATTTGAGTTCAGCCAAGAACTGTCGAAACGCGACAGCCGTTTCCAGCGTTCCGCCGCTCTTGCTGATTACGACAATCGACCAAGGTTCCTTTTCGGTCCGCAACAACTGCAACAATCCTTGCGACCAGTCGTTGTCCACATTGTTGCCTTCAAAGTACATGCGCGGGCGACCGCCTCGTTCGGCTCGCGCGTATTCGTTGAAATACGGTTGGCAACAGCATTCCATTAATGCACGAGCACCCATATACGAACCACCAATTCCTAGAACAACAACGCGATCGACTTGATCTTGAATGCGTTTAGCCACGCTCAAGATTCGACCCAATTCACTGGTGTCGCGGTTGGTGTTGTATTCTTCCAAAAGGCGTTCGGGCATTTCCAAGAACCCGGCATCCAACGGTTGTTTGTCGGAAGGGACGACACCTTCGGAATACAATTGTAAATCGATCTTTAAAATTTCTTCTCGAACGTCGACAAGGCGGGAAGACAAGGCTCGTACCTGTTCCGCCGTAATTCCGTGATTGGGAACAAAACACCCGCTAGGATCGAATTTAATCGGTTGAATGGAGCTCATTTTTTGACCACTGATTCATAGTAAATTTGCCGATTGGATTATTCTCGACAAAATGGGGTTCCTGACAACAAGGGTTTCCACGGACAGGGCAAGAGAATTGGGTACGGTTGAAAAAATAGGGTGATTGTCAAAGTTGCAACCCGGTCCGGTTGTTTCTTTCGGCGATATTGGGATGATTCAGCTTTGGACAGCCAGTCAAATTAAAGGTGTTTTTGAAGATATGGACCCCCTAAAAAAACAGTCTGGATTTGCTGGGCCTAAGGGCCCGGTTGTACTGATCATCATGGATGGCGTCGGCATTGGCAAAGGCGACGCGGGAGACATGGTTGCCAAGGCTTCCAAGCCCAATCTGGATTGGTTGCAGGCAAATTCGCTCGTGACCCATTTGAAAGCCCATGGGCATGCGGTTGGGATGCCGACAGACGATGACATGGGAAACAGCGAAGTTGGCCACAACGCGATCGGAGCGGGCCGCGTTTTCGACCAAGGGGCATTGTTGGTCAAAAATGCGGTCGAATCGGGCGCTATTTTTGAAGGACCAAATTGGAAATATCTGACCGATGGCGTACGCGATTCGTCCGGAACGCTACACTTTATCGGGCTGTTGTCCGACGGCAACGTTCACTCGCACATCGATATTCTGTTGGCGATGTTGCGGAAGTCCAGGGACCAAGGGATACACAAAGTCAGAATCCATGCATTGTTGGACGGCCGAGACGTGCCACCGACATCGGCGCTAGAATACGTTGCTAAACTGGAAAGTTGTTTGGACGAAATTAATGACTCGGGTGACTTTGACTATTGCATCGCTTCGGGTGGCGGGAGACTCTACATCACGATGGACCGCTATAACGCGGACTGGGAAATGGTCAAACGTGGCTGGCAAACTCATGTGCTGGGTGTGGGGCGCGCTTTCGATTCGGCGACGTCAGCGATTGAGCAGCTTCGAGCAGACGATCCGGGAGTGATCGATCAAGATTTAAAGGAGTTTGTAATTCATCGCGACGGCGAACCGGTGGGACCGATGGTCGACGGGGATAGTGTTGTCCTGTTCAATTTTCGTGGTGACCGCGCAATCGAAATTTCTCGTTCTTTCGACGATCCGAACTTGACGGAATTCGATCGTGGGCCGATCCCGGATGTGCGGTTTGCCGGCATTATGGAATACGATCCCGATCAAAAAATCCCGTCTCGATTTTTGGTCGAACCGCCCGCGATAGACGCCGTGTTGGGCGAGTATCTGGCGGCCAGTGGCGTGAACCAATTGGCAGTGAGCGAGACCCAAAAATATGGGCATGTGACGTATTTCTTCAACGGCAATCGGAGCGAAAAGTTCTCTGAGGAACTCGAAGATTACGTCGAAATCAAATCGGATAACTGTCCGTTTGAAGAACGCCCGTGGATGAAAGTCGCTGAAATTTCCGAGGTCATTCTCGATTCAATCCGGGACAACAAACATCGGTTCATTCGTGCGAATTTTCCCAATGGAGATATGGTCGGCCACACCGGCGACTTGTTGGCCGTCGAGATTTCCGTCGAAGCAACCGATTTGTGGGTCGGACGATTGATTGAGGCGATTCGCAAGTCGGAAGGACTGCTAATTGTGACAGCCGACCACGGCAATGCGGATGAGATGTACGAGCTGGATAAAACCGGTAGTCCCAAGGTGGATGCGGATGGCAATCCCAAGATCAAAACCAGCCATACTTTGAACCCGGTGCCGTGTTATATCTACGATCCGACTGGCAATTTGCCGCTGCAATTGTCGGACGCCAACGATTTGGGCATTAGTAGCTTGGCCGCCACTGTGATGATTGGTTTGGGGTTTGTACCGCCCGAAGATTACGATGACTCGATCATCACGGTTGTTGAAAGAGCGACAATCGCGAGCTAGCACGCTTGGCCTTGTTGTCATTGCGATAATGCCGGACACTACCCCAGCTTTGGAATGATCCGTGTGTGGGTGTATGTCAGGTTTTCCAATTTTTAGGCTCTGGACAATGGTTGCGGTGACCGCGTTTTGCGGGTGTCGGGCGTATTTGACCGAACCGAATGTCGCGATTGGAACTCAAACGGTTGCCGCTGGCGAAACGATGAATCCGCTGCCGGTTCCGCTGCTGGCGCGCGAGTTGGTGATGGATGAAGTATCCGATGAGATTGACAACTACTTTTCAATTCTCAAAGAAGAGCGGATTCGAAATGTTGACGGGATTCTCAGCGAAGGCTGGATAGAGACTCGACCAAAAATTGGCGGGTCCATTTTCGAACCCTGGAAAAAAGACTCGACTCCAGGTTTCGAAAAACTTCAATCGACGCTGCAGACCATCCGGAGGTTTGCGAAGGTTCGGGTAATACCTACAGACAAGAACTACTTGGTGGATTTAAAAGTTTATAAAGAGCTTGAAGATCTGCCCTCGCCAGTCGGCTCCACGGTTTCGGGGCAGCCGATTCGGATCGACAACTCTTTGGATGTCGATCGTTTTGAAGTGTTCCAAATCAACAGTGACGGCTGGATCCCACAGGGGAGAGATTTTTCTTTGGAACGAGAAATTCTTCGGAATATCGAATCGCGCTTTTTTGATATTGTGCGTACGAGCCAAGCAGGTCCTCCAGCTCCGGCTGAGCCAATGGTTCGTCAATGATCATTTTTTAGGAGCATTGCATCGTAATTGCTGCTTTGTGTCGCCTGAGAATCCAGTTGTCATGTTAGACTGTTGGCGTGCGCGGCCCTGGTGTCGAATTCTCGCACATTGATTGACCAAAGAGCGAGACTCCGATTTGAAAAGCGCTCTAGTTTCGAGAAGAGTGCGAATGCCAAAGAAAACATCGAGAAAGAAATCGACCCAAAAGGCCAAGGCTGCGAGGAAGCCGTCTAGAACTGCGGCGAAAGCTGCGGGCAAACGCAAACCCGCGTCGGGAAAGCCGACCGCAGCGAAGCCCGCTAAGGCCAAGACATCCCAAGGCAAGCGCTCGCAGCGTACTTCCGTCCAGTCGGATGATGGGACCGTCCGTTTGCAGAAATTGTTGGCGTCCCATGGTCATGGCAGCCGGCGAGCTTGCGAGCAGTTTATTTTGGAGGGGCGGGTCGAAGTTGACGGCAAAGTCGTTGACCAATTGGGCTCCAAAGTCGATCCGGAAAAACAAAAAGTAACTCTCGACGGCGAACGCGTCATTCAACAAAAGTTGCAATATTTCATGTTGAACAAGCCTGCGGGGGTTGTATCGACTGCCAGTGATCCGACAGGCCGGATTCGCGTGATTGATTTGATTCAATCCAAGTCACGCGTTTATAACGTGGGGCGATTGGATAAATCGAGCGAGGGATTGATACTGGTCACCAACGATGGTGACTTGGCCCACAAATTGACCCACCCGCGTTTCGGAGTGGAAAAAAGATACCACGTAACCGTTGTTGGAGTTCCCGACCGAGAAAAATTGGCGATCCTGAGAAAGGGCGTTTACTTAGCGGAAGCCTTTGTTCAGGTGGCTAACGTCAAAGTCAAGAAGCGCATGCGAGACAAAACGATCTTGGAGGTCGTATTGGACGAGGGTCGAAATCGCGAAATTCGTCGTCTGCTGGCGAAGATTGGTCACAAGGTCACGCAATTGAAGCGCGTTGCGATCGGGCCATTGACGTTGGGGGAGTTGCCCAGTGGAACTCACCGCGAGCTATTGCACAGTGAAATCAAGCTGCTGCGGCGTAGTGTCGAAAGTGGAGGCAGCAAATCCGCGCCGTTGAACCGTCGACGCAAAGCGAAAACGGCTTCCCTACGAACCGAATCTGGTGTTCGCAACCAAAAATCCAGCCGCTTTAGTCCGGCGGCTAAGTCCAAAAAAAAACGAGCTTCCAAAAAAAGCTCGCAACAACGTAGTGCGAAGCGTCGCACCCGCTAACATTGTTTGCCAACTAGCCGGCAGCTTTGGCTTTCTTGATGGCATTCTGCAGACGGGATTTCTTGCGTGCAGCAGCGTTGCGGTGAATGATATTTCTTGCTCCGGCTCGGTCCAACTTGCTAGCCGCCAACTTGTACTGTTCTTCTGCACCCGCAATATCTCCAGCCTCGACCGCCGTCAGCACCTTTTTCACTTGGGTCTTGACCGCCGACTTAATGGCTTTACTACGAGCTTGGCGGACTTTGGTTTGGCGGAGACGCTTTTCTGCGCTTTTGCAATTCGGCATTTTTTTATCTAATAAAGGTCAATGACTTTTAATTTCGTAATCGGCTAATATCTCTGTTTTGCCGCATTTTGTCTAGGCATTATTTATCGAAATTACCGTAGGTATTCGGTGAGTGTTTTGCCAAAAAAGGAGAGATAGTTTGACATCGGCGGCTGGTTTGGATGGCCAAAATGTGCTGATTACGCGGGCGGAAATGCGTGCTGGTGTGGCATGTCGGTTGTCACAATTCGTACGAGCAGCAGGCGGATGTCCGATCTCACATCCAGTGATCCGGCTAGAATTGGTCCAACCGACGGCGGAATCGACTCGAATATTCGCGGATTTTGAGCAGTTTGGCACACTGGTTTTTGTGAGTGCCAACGGCGTGTCGTTTTTCGCCGATTTTGCCCGGCTGCACGATTGCAATTGGAGCGAGCGTCTTCACGGCATGTTATTGGCGGCGATTGGACCCGGGACGGCCGCGGAATTGGAGTCGGCCGGGCTGGACGTCGCGGTTTGTCCTTCGGCTCACAGTGAATCTCTAGCTGGCTGGTTGCACAACCATGCCCCGGAACCCTATTTGATCGTTCGTGCTGATAGAGGCAACCAGGTGTTGTCAACGGCGCTTCAAGCCCAGGGACGTGAATTCCAGGAATTGGTGGTCTACAACAGTAAGGACGTAGAAAGGCCGGAACCAAGCGTGTTGGCAAAGCTCAACCACAACCAAATTGACTGGGTGGCTTTGACGAGTTCTGCCATTGCAGCGTCTGCGCTTGGGTTGTTCGGTTCGGCATTGCGAGAAACAAGAATCGTGACCATCGGCCCGCAGGTCAGCAAAGTCGTTAGATCGGCGGGGCTTGAGATTTCGGCCGAAGCCAAGGAGGCCAATTTTTACTCGATGGTCGAAGCCATGAGCGGCAATGATTGAACGGTCGCTCAGACCTGTTCGCGGTAAGTAAACCAGCTCAATAGGCCGACGACGAGCGAGCAGACGACGAACACGATGTCCATAATCATGTTGGCGTATTTAAACGGCGCCAAATTCATCATGCCCAGCAACCCGAACACCAAATCGGCCAGGAAGATGGCAAAAACGATGACGGCCATCGTCAAAGCGGCGATACAAAGACCCTTTTGCACGGGGGGATTTCCTCAACAAGTGCGTTAAACGCAATCAGCAATCAAAACAAAGTTGCGAATCAGTTAACCATGAGATTGCCCTCGCGATTAGCGAGTTCCCGAAACGAAGCGGGCCGACAAACGTAATGCCTTACGGCAGGTAACCTTCTACGTTAGTATAGTTAGCCACCTACAACTGTCACGCTGCGATGAGCACAACAAAGCTGTATTTTGGGGGAAGGATGTTCCAGCCGTATCAATTATCCGAGTTGGCAGCGGACTCACGGTTATTCCAGGCCCGATGACTTTTCGATTACAGTTGTAGACCTGAAAATCTCCAAGGATAACAGCACAAGCTAGGGAGCAAAAGGTTATGGAAAGAGAAACTTCCGCGAAAGATCAGGGCTCGATTGCCGCAGAATGGGGCCAATTCCGTGATCAAATGCCGGTCGCCAAAAAGTGGTCTTATTTTGATCATGCGGCCGTCGCCCCCATCCCTCAATGTGCGTTGGATTCCATCAACAAATGGGCAAATGAAGCTTGTCACGACGGTGATGCCGTTTGGGGGGCTTGGAACCGCCTTCACGAGGACTGCCGAAAAACGGCCGCCAATCTGATCAATGCACAGTGTTCAGAAATTGGATTGGTTCCCAATACTACGTTTGGTATTAACTTGGTGGCCGACGGACTGGATTGGCGAACCGGTGACAATATCGTGATCCCCGAGCACGAGTTCCCATCTAATATCTATCCGTGGATGGCTTTACAAGATCGCGGCGTCGAGTTGCGGCAAGTGCCGTTGGCGGGGCACGCGGTTTGTCCTGATCGAATTGCTGATGCTTGCGACGATCGAACTCGGATTGTATCGGTCAGTTGGGTTGGCTATGCGTCGGGTTACCGCGTGGATCCCAAAGCGATTTCCCAGGTCGTGCACGAGCAGGGCGCGCTATTCTTTTTGGATGCGATTCAAGGCTTGGGAGTTTTTCCTTTGGACGTGGTCGATGCCAACATCGATTTTCTAGCCGCAGACGGTCACAAATGGCTGTTAGGCCCAGAGGGTGCAGGTGTGTTTTATCTGAAACACGAGCACTTGGAGCGGTTGCGTCCGATGAATGTTGGTTGGAACAGCGTCGCGCAAGGCAATGATTACAGCAACGTGAGCCTAGACGTTCGTTCAGCGGCTTCGCGTTACGAAGGCGGTACACAGAACATGGCGGGATTCATCGGCCTTGGTGCAAGCTTGGGCCTGCTTCGCGATTTGGGATTGGGGCCTCAGGCTTCGGCAATTGGTGATCGGGTTGTCGAAGTCAGTGGATGGCTGGTTGAGGCTTTGAGTGATATCGGTGTGATCGTACATTCGCCGCGCGGTGACGCAATCAGTTCCGGTATTGTTTTGTTTGAAGTGCCTGGGCATGAGCCGATGATTGTGCGAGAAAAACTGTTGGCCAATCACGTGGTCACTAGTTTTCGTGGCGGTCATGTGAGGGCCGCAGTCCATGGCTACAATAATGGCGACGATATCGATCGTTTGATAGAAACCATCAAATCCATTCTGTGAGCAAAAATGAAAAAGGCCGTCTACACGGGGTCTTTCGATCCCATCACATTGGGCCATCTCAACATCGTTGAACGCAGCAGCCGTATTGTTGACAAGCTGGTCGTTGGTATCGGCATAAACATCGAAAAGAAAGGGCTGTTTGAACCTGAGGAGCGGTTGGAATTGGTTCGCCGTTGTACCGATCACCTGGCCAACGTGTCGGTTGAATGTTTCGAGGGTTTGGCTGTCGATTTCGTTGCCAAATGCGATTCGCATGTCATGATTCGGGGCGTTCGTCCGCTGACCGATATCGCTGCCGAATTCACCATGTCGATGGCGAATCGACGGCTTAACGACAAACTGGAAACCGTTTTTTTGATGGCCGATAGTGATTATGTGCACGTTTCTAGTTCGCTGATCAAACAAGTTGCGCCGCTGGCCGACGACGATCAGTTGTCCCGATTTGTTCCGCGTGAGATTATTCCGAATCTGCGCGCGAAGCTGGGATGACTAGCGATAAAATAATCGAATGTTAAAGATTCGAAACGCTTATTTGTTTTTGACGCAGTCAGCAATGTCAATTTGCGCATCATTGGAAAAAACTGCTTCGTGCCTGTTGGATTTCCGATAGACTGTTGGCTTCAAAAGGCCGACTCGAAACCGTTGTGCAGGAAAACCCAATGAAGTACTTCCTTACGTGTGCAGTATTGTTACTTTTGCCTTTTCAATCAGCTCGTGCCGATTTCTTGGTTTACGAATACTCAGGTGTTCTGCCTGCTGGCGCTAGTCAGCATTCCCAAGTGAGCGATTTTGAGTCTTGGACGGCTGAATTTGTCATCGATACCAACGCGGCTGACATCAGTAACGATCCCAACGTGGGTTTTTATGATGGCAACGTCGTATCCGGAAATATTTCGTTTTCGGGTGGGTATTCCCAGGAGCTTGTCGTAGACGACTGGTTTACAATTGTCTTTAACGATGCACAAATCGGGGCATTTACCATTGACGCGGTTTCAGTTCGGAACTTCGAAGGTACAACTCCGTTTCCTGTCGTTCAGGCACATGTTGCCGAAATTGGTAACAACCCGTTTTTGACTGACGACAGTTTGTTAGCGGAAGGAGAGTCGTTTACTTCCTCGGGAAACATTGCTCCCGGATTTTTGTTCCAGCTTCGGTTTGAGGACCAGATCACGGGTGAAGTGGTCGAATACGATACGAATTCAGCAATCAACGTGAGCTTCAATGCCAGCGTTGTTCCTGAGCCAGCATCAGCGTTGATTCTTGGCTGTCTTGGTGCGGCTTTGTTTCGCCGACGACAACGGTAGCGTTTGATCAGGTAAAACAAACTGGCGTTGCGAAATTACCCGAAATCGAATGGGCGCTTTAGTCGTAACGACGTTTCTTTTCCGCCCAAGTTTTGGGTGTTTCAAAGACCTTTACACTTTGTAAGGTAACATCCGGCAATTCTCCATCGAGCCAATGCCAGATAGCGTTCGTAATGTTTTCGACGCTCGGATTGACGTCGACAAAGTATTCGACGTCTGAGTTGAGGTGTTTGTGGTCGAGTCGGTCGACAACGAGCTTTTTTACAATCGCTTCGAATTGATGCAATTCGATGATTTGTCCGAAATCATTGACGTCGCCGGCAACCGTGACTTCGAATATGTAATTATGCCCGTGCCCGGCGGGATTATTGCATTTTCCGAACACGGCTCGATTTTCGTCTTCGCTGAGATCGTTGCAGTGCAGGCGATGAGAAGCCGAAAATTCAAACTGTTGCGTTAAGTGAGTCATCGAAGGTTCCCGCGATTCGATATGGTAGGACAGGTAAGGAGTGACATGCAACGATTGGCGAACGATTTTGGTGTCTGATTTCCAGCAGTTTTGGCAGTGTTCATAAATCAAGCGAACCAGTGTTTCGGCCGTTAGCGTTGAGGCTACTTCAAAAATTGAACTTTGGGCGATGGCACTGCGCAGCATATCATCAAGTTCTTTGATGTTGCAGATGTATCCTGTCTGTTTGTTGGCGTGCCCTTGGACAATCGACTGTAGTCTCAAATGTGGGACGATGCGGTTGGTGGACGGCCAGCCAGCCCAAGAATTGGTTACGTTTTGAGCTTGGGCATCGACCAGCGCAAATCTAATTTCTCGACTAAGTTGCATCATGTTTGTTTGGCGACGACAAAATGCTGCCCCGATGGGTGGGCATTGGGATCATGGGCGCAGGCGTAAACCGATTCAGCGATCGTTTCTGCGCTGACGCATTGGTCCGCCGGGAAATCGGGAAACAAGCCGCGCAACATTGGGGTTTCAACCGCACCGGCGCGTATCGAGCAAACACGAATTCCTTCGTCTTTTCCTTCGGCGGCCAGCGCGGTGGTCATCAAATCGATCCATGCTTTGGAGGCCCCGTAAATACTGAATCCCGGAAACGGATCGACTGCGGCCAAAGACGAAATATTGACGATCACTCCCCTGCCCTGCTCTAACATCTGCTTCCAAATCGTTTGGGTTAGATAAAACGTTGAGCGAACGTTCAGGTTCAGCATAGATTCGAAGGCTTCCGAACGAATTTCGACAAACGCGTTTAGTGGAGCCGATGCGGCGTTGTTGACCAAAACGTCGATCCGTCCAAATTTTGTAATTGTCTCGGTCGCGAAGTTTATTGTTTGGGCGATATCCTGCAAATCCAATACAGAGACAAAATGGTGATTCGCGTCGAGTTGCAGTTGCTCCAATTGGTCTGAATGGCGGCTGCACGTAGCGATCCGATATCCTTGTTGTTGAAACTTTTTTACTGTTGCTCGACCGATTCCACTCGTTCCGCCGGTAACCAAACAAACCGGGGCATTTTGCTGAATTTCGGACACCGTGTTCTTTCATTTGACCACAAAACGAGATCGTTAACTTAACCGCGCAGACGCCAATTGCCAATCGAGTGGTGAAAAGCAAAAACTCGGATATCATGAAAGCGATTGACAAACATTGCAAATCGGGATGCTGGATTTAACGATCGGCCGCTCGCAACAAAATATAGGGGAAAATTTCATGCCAAGTTATCGAAGAATGGGGCTGCTGCCGGAGAAGCGTCACATGCAGCTTGATCGCAATGGCGATAGCTATTTGAGCGAAGGGATGCACTACGAACACGTGGTTACGACCCAGGGCTTTGATCGGGCTTACAGCATTATGTATCACTTGCGTCCTCCGACTCGGGTGGTGAAAACTGAGAACGTCGGCAAGATAGAATTGAAAGCGATCGAAGAACAGGAATTACGTCATCACCATATCAAGACTCAAGAAATGGTTCGGGCGGGGGATCCGATAACGTCGCGGTTACCGATGATGTTCAATGAAGATCTAGCTTGTTATCGGGTTAAACCGGATCAGCAGCAGAATGAGTTGTATCGAAATGGAGCGGCTGATGAGGTAATTTTCGTTCATCAAGGAAGTGGTTTTTTTGAGACGATGTATGGCAAACTGCCGTACAAGCGCGGCGACTATGTTGTGATTCCGAGGACGACGAATTACCGAATTGTCAGTGACGATATTGCTTCGGAAGATCACATGATTTTGGAATGTAACGCGCCGGTTCGCGTGCCAGAGCGGTACCAGAACGAAGACGGACAAATGTACTTGGGCGTGCCGTATTACGAGCGTGATTTT
This sequence comes from Mariniblastus sp., assembly GCA_965263475.1. Lineage (GTDB taxonomy): Bacteria > Planctomycetota > Planctomycetia > Pirellulales > Pirellulaceae > Mariniblastus. The sequence continues at coordinate 1,359,079 of OZ253677.1, read as the reverse complement.
CACAGCCCGTCAGAATTGTTGACAATTGATAAAGAAGAAGAGACAACGGTATTGGTCAAGGATAAGGCGCGGCTGACACGTGTCACGATGGCTCATCATCCCTTTGACATCGTAGGTTGGGATGGTTTTTTGTATCCGTATACCTTCAACGCTTGGAATTTCGAACCGTTGACTGGGACGATGCATCTTCCGCCACCGTTCCAACAAACGTTTGAGTGCCGCGGATTTGTGATTTGTACGTTTGCACCCCGTCATTTGGACCATCATCCAAAATCGATCAAAGTGCCCTACGTTCACAGCAATGTCGAAGCCGATGAAGTCTTGTTTTATGTCGACGGTGAATTTGGCTCGCGCAAAGGTGTTGGATTGGGAAGCATGACTCTGCATCCCGGAGGGATTCCACACGGTCCGCACCCGGGGACGATCATGGCCAGTATGGAGATGGAACGAACCGAAGAAATGGCGGTTATGTTCGACACCGATCGTCCCCTGTATTTGACCCAAGAAGCGATGCAGTATGACGACGCCAGTTATCCCTTGAGTTGGCTGGGCTGATATCGGCCGATGATTGTTCGCCCACACGAAGTTGAACCGGCATTGGTTTACTCGACTATGATTCGTGCGATTACCCCGCGTCCGATCGCGTGGGTTTCGACCATTTCCCCCAACGGCGTGCCAAACTTGGCGCCGTTTAGTTATTTCAGCGGCGTGTGCAGTCGACCGGCTGCACTTTCGTTTTCGCCGGTGAATCGACCGGATGGATCAAAGAAAGATACCGTCTTAAATATCGAGGCGAATGGCCAGTTCGTGGTCAACGTGGTTCCCTTCAACATGTCCCAGGCCATGTTTGCAACCGCCAGTGAATTGGACTACGAAACGAGCGAGTTTGAATCGGCCGGAGTCCAGTCTTGCGAATCAAGCGTTGTCGAATCTCCTGGTGTTGCCGAATCACCGATTCGATTTGAATGCGAGTTGATTCAGATCGTTCCGGTTGGTGAAGGACCGTTGGCCGCGAACTTGATCATTGGAAAGATCGAGTTGATTCATGTGGAGGATCGGGTTCTCGACGAGCGACAAAAAATTGATCCTCAGCTCGTGGATTCGATTGGGCGAATGGGCGGGATGGACTACTGCCGCACGAACGAACGGTTTCGGATTCCAATGAATGGCTGAATGCCGTGACGATTCCATTGGATAATGGTAAGATTTTGTTCAACGACGAAGCAACTAAGTCGGTTCGCGCCGTTTTACCCGACTCGTTTAGGTGATAGATCGTGTCATAAAAACAGTCGGTGGGAAAACTGGTGTCGTTTGGGTGGTGCAGAACCGGCACTCGCAAATTTTCGGTCAAGAATTGGTGAGCTTGCTGTAATTCGAATTCGTGCTCATTGTTAAAGCACTCTGGTAGCGGCGCATAGGCAAACACAACAGATGCCCCCCGGCTACGCAGACGATCAGCCAGTTCATTGATTTTGGCGGCAGCTTGCAGGTACTTGCTTCGATTAAACTTCAAACGGCACGGCAGGGACTCAATGTCCTGAATCGTTCCTAAACCATGATGACCCACAAAGTCTCCGTGCTCGTCGAAATTTAGCCGAGAATAGACTCCTGGAGTTCGGGCCACATTCATCATTTCGCTGTGCGCAGCCGAAGAGCGAAAGATCGTACCATGTTGAATGGCGTAGGCAATTTCTTGTAATCCAAATTGATCTAGGAAGGTTGTTGATTCGAGACGTTGATTGGCCAAGAAGAGTCTCCATGCGACAGGAGATTCGCGCAACAATTGTTGCAACTGGGCCGAATTAGGTTGGAAATTTCCCGATAGCAAATCCCATTCCGGCGTTACGACAACGAGGTCCCCTTGGCATGCGTAAGCGTCGGCCATCGCCAGATAGAAATCGAGCCCCAGCGCACTGTGAAGTCCAGCATTAATCACAGGGTAGCCCGTTTGTTGACTCAGTTTTTGGCTGTCAATTCCAAAAGCAACGTTCGAACCGCCCAGGAAGATCAGGCTTGGTTGATCGTGTGATGCAAGCAAAGCGAGCTTATCTTGAAATGAGGCCAGATAACCCAACTTCGATTGTGACAGAAAGTTCGTCAGTAAAACCAAAGCGATCACACATTGGATCGCCAGGAAGATCGAGACTCGAAACAAAAACTGCTTCACAATGTTTAAAACGCAAAGTAAATGAAAGGGTTTAGTCTAGATGTAAGCATGAATTTGAGCGTTATCCAGATCACCAACGAGTAGCTTGCCCAGCGAACCGGCAGTGGCCAACGGGATGCACGGGCAAATGGCGTTCCTTGTGCGCGTCCCAACCATTCAAGGAGCACAAAAACCGATAGCGCAAACGTGCAGGATGCGATGCGATAGTGGAATTGAATTCCTTCAACAAAGCCTGAATAACTCAATTCGGTAAATGGTATCGCGACGATTTTTCCAACGATCAGTAGGGCTTCATTGAGGTGGTTGGCTCGAAAGAAGATCCAGCCGAAACAAATGATCGCGAAGGTTGACATCGTCTTGAGAACTCGAGTCGCAGTCGATGACACATGCGTCACAACCGGGGCGATGGACTTTTCGACAATGATCGCGAAACCATTGATGGCGCCCCAGACGACGAATTGCCACGCGGCTCCATGCCAAAGACCAGACAGCACAAATGTGATCAACAAATTGATTCGAGTTCGGGTTTGAGAACCTCGGCTTCCACCCAACGGTATGAACACGTAGTCTCGAAACCAGGTTGATAGAGAGATATGCCACCGTCTCCAAAACTCGGTTACGCTGTTCGAGAAGTATGGGGAATCGAAGTTTCGCATGAGCGAAATACCAAACAGTTTCCCGGTCCCAATGGCGATATCGCTATAAGCTGAAAAATCACAGTAGATCTGAAACGCAAAGAAAACGGTCGCAATCGCTAGCGTGATGCCGGGAGCTTCCCCGGGTGAGGCGTAGGCGATGTCGACGACACTGGCCAGGCGATCAGCAATGACTAGTTTCTTAAAGAATCCCCATAGGATTAAATGGCAACCGGCTATCGCTACGGCTTCGTCAAATTTACGAAGCTGTGAGAATTGTGGGATTAGATTGGTGGCACGTTCGATCGGTCCGGCGACAAGTTGCGGAAAGAACGAAACAAAAGCCAAGTAGTCAATCAGGTTATCGGTTGGCTTTAATTTTCCCCGATAAACGTCGATCGTGTAGCTCAATGTCTGAAACGTGTAAAAACTGATTCCGACTGGCAGGACAATGCTCTGTATGATCGGGTGAACCGTCCACCCGAGCTCGCCAAAGACCTTGACAAGATTGTCGGCGAAGAAATTAAAGTATTTGAAAAAACCCAATAGACCGAGATTACAGATGATGCTAAACGTAATCGCGATCTTTTTTCGCAACCGGTCAGCGGACCGGTAGACGCAGATTCCCAGCACATAATCGATCAGGCTCGACGCCAACATCAGCGCGCAGAATCGCCAGTCCCACCAGCCGTAGAAAAAGTAGCTGGCCAACACTAGAATCGTGTTTTGCCAATGGCGATTGCGAAACAGCCAATGGAGCAAAAATACCATTGGGAAGAAAATCAGAAACGTCAGACTCGTAAATGTCATGGGTGAAGCGACATTGGTCACAATCGAATGGCCGGTCAATGATTTGAATACTGGTATGCCAAAATAGGGTCAATAGCCGAACAGCTAGCGGTTTGGGTTCGTGAAAAAAGCACTTCAATTTTTCGATCGTTTTCTTCAACGTTTTGTGCCTGACCCGTTCGTCATTGCCATTTTGCTTACGCTGTTGACTTTGTTTTTGGCGGTTTGGGGTCAATCCAATCAACCAGGATTCAGGCTACTTTCCAGTGCGGAACAGATCGTGCTTTCTTGGGGTGACGGGGTTTGGAAGTTGGCCGATTTTACTCTGCACATGTCCATGATTTTGATTGGGGGTTTTGTGGTTGCGACGTCTCCGCCGGTCAAGGCATTGTTGTCATGGCTGGTCGGCGGGGTTCGAACGCCCGTTCAAGCGGTACTGTTTTGCACGTTTACGGCGATATTTTTTTCTTGGATCAATTGGGGGCTAGGCCTGGTCGTTGGCGGCATTGTGGCGTTAGAAGTGGGCAGAAAAATTCCCAACGTCCCGTTTCGTGTCTTGGTCGCCAGCAGTTACAGCGGTTTCTTGGTGTGGCACGGAGGTCTTTCCGGGTCAGTTCCTTTGGACATGAATACGGCTGGGAAGGTTTTTGCAAGTCAAGGCCAGACGTTGGTGGACGGAACCAAAACGATCTTTGGGACATTTAATCTATGTGCACTAGCCGCAGTCGTTCTGTGTTTACCACTGGTGAATCTGTTTTGTTTGAAGTTGGCGGAAAACGATGAATCCGATGGCGTTCAACTGAATCCGGAGCCTGTGCCGGAAGAAAAGGAACAGGAACCAGAGAATTGGTTGAACCGATCATTTCTGGCGGTTGCGATATTCGTTGTTTTGACCGCAGCTTATTGTTACGCATCGTTCAAACCGGAAATAGTGAATGGATTGAAATTGGCGAGTGTGATCAAAAAGCTTAACTTGAATTCGATCAACCTGACTTTGTTTGTCATCGGAATGTTGTTTCACGGAACGCCCTCGCGATTTATTCGAGCTGTTACCGAGGCAGCCCCAAAGATTGCTCCGATACTGATTCAGTATCCGTTGTACGCGGCCATCATGGCTGTATTACGAGATTCCGGGTTGGCCGATCAGATTTCCCGGTGGTTTGTCGAAAATTCGAGTTCGTCGACGTTCTCGCTGATGTCTTTTTATTCGGCTGGCTTGCTAAACCTGTTTGTGCCTTCAGGCGGCGGTCAATGGGCAGTGCAAGCGCCTATCGTTCTTCCAGCGGCTCAAGAATTGGGCGTGGACATTCCGAAAGTCGCGATGGCAGTGGCTTGGGGAGATGCCTGGACGAATTTGGCTCAGCCGTTTTGGGCGATTCCACTATTGACGATCGCGGGTCTACGTATCAAAGATATTCTCGGTTTTTGTCTGTTGCACTTGGTTGCAACAGGTTTGGTGTTGAGCGTGCTGTTGGTCGTGATTTGAACCTTGCACGATTGGAAGGCACCAGAGCCTAGTCGGAGAGTTTGTTTTTTCTTTCGCGCAGTTTTGTCGTCGCAACTGACGACTCGCCGTTGAGCAGAATCGAGTATTGAATTGCGTGTTCCAACGTTGCTGCTGCAGCGGAATTGTTCCCCAATTTTTCATAGGCCGATGCCATTAGAGTGTGTAACGAGTACATTAGTTGTACTGGCCGTTGTTTGCCTTTCATATCGGCCTCAATCTTTTGCAAGACTTCTTGACTGATGTTGACGACGTTTCGCAACGAATCGGGCGAGCCTTGCTCTAGATAGACTTTTGAAAGCATGCACGTTGTACCGATCGCCGAATACGATTGATTGGCGAACGCTTTGAGTTGCCAGTTTCGGGTCGATTCCAGTAACTCGATCCCCCGCAATCGTTTTTCGTCGTCGTCCTGCATTGCGAGCATCGTTCCAAGGAACGATTGTAACTTCATCGTATCAGGGTGGTTTACGCCCATCAGCGATTGCGCGTCCGTTAGCGCTTGGGCTACCATGTTTTCGGCTGCTTGTTTCTTGTCGTCCGTAAAAAGAAGTTCAGCGATTTGAGCGCGAGACGAAATGCTCAATGGATGGACGATGTCTTTTTCCTGATGAACGGCAATCACATGTTTCAACTTCTGGAGGGCGGGTTCCGTTTCGCCGCTCAGTCGCAAAATGGTGGCATGAGTGTATTGCCCCCATAAATAGTTGTTGGATGTTTTGTCGCCGGAGTATATTTTGTCTGCGATTGCCAATGCGGTTTCCATTTTCGACTTGGCTTCGTTCTGCTTTTGGAACCTCAAAAGAACTGGTATTTCGACCAACAAAATCTTGAATTTGGCTTCTTGCAATTCGCTGGGATGTTCTTGGCAGAGTTGCAAGATTTGGTCGGCGATTTCGAGAGCACGATCGAAATTGCCGGACGCTGCTTCAACAGAGCAGAGCCCGTTCAAAACATCGACATAAAGTGGATCGCTATCTTTGATGTTTTGTTGCTCAAGCAAATCGAGCGATTGCTTGAAATTGTCAACGGAAATGTTATAGCTTCCTTTGGCTTTGTTGTTCCGAGCGATTACCGCATGTAGGAATGCGCGTACGATTGGATCCTCGTATTCGTTGACTCGGTCTTTGATTTGGTCGATAGCTTGTTGCAGCGTCACTTGATTCAAATTGCAGGCGAGTTCGCTATCGTCGGATCCAGCAAAGAGATCGGCAAACACGCCAACGGTTTCCGTCAGTTGCCGTGTGCGACTTTGTTCTGAGGCCAAAGCAATTTCAACTTTTTTGCGTTGCTCCGATTCGGCGAATTTGGCAGCAATTGCATCTGATCTTGCTGAGTTGATCCAGACTGCCGCGGTAGTGGCTGTCAGAGAGACAACGGCAAGTGCCGCTAAAGTTGCGTTGATGAAGCTGCGGTTGCGACGCGAAAAACGGCTGATGGCTTCGACCGTCGATTCCGAATGAGCCGTGACGTGTTCATCCAAAACAAATCTCTCGACGTCTTCCCCCAGTTCTTTCGCGCTCGGATAACGATTCGCCGGTGCGGCCGACATCGCTTTGGCACAAATGGATGCCAGGGGTCGCAGTTCCGGTTTAATCAAATCTAGCTTAAAAGTCGCCGCCGATTTCTCGAACGAATTGGAGCGTGTATCAGGCTGCTGACCGCTAGAAATCAATGAAAGCAGTATGGCCCCCAAACTGTATACATCAGATTCCACACCAATGTATTCGATGGCACCGGAGATTTGTTCTGGGCTCATGAATCCTGGCGAACCGATCATGGCACCGTCAATCGAGCCACCGTTGAGTGATTCCTGAACCATAAATTGGTAGGAGGTGGGTTCATTTTGCCGTTTATCTTCTTGAGTCCCTGATTCTTGAGTCAGTTTTGCCAACCCCCAATCGACGACAAAGGTTTCACCAAATTCACCAATCATTACGTTGGCCGGTTTTAAATCGCGGTGAATTACGCCTTGCGTGTGCGCGTAGTGTACGGTGTTGCAGATATCTAAAAAATGCTGCAACAATCTCCGGAAATTGACGGAATCTCGGATCCGCAAATGGTGGGGCGTGTCTTTGTCGAGCGAGAGAATTGCCGATTCCAAAGTTGAGCCATTGACGTACTGCATGGCAAAGTACGGCGTGCCGTCGGTCAAATACCCCAAGCCGTAAATGGAGACGATTCCGGGGTGTTGTAGTCGGCTGGAGACAATGATTTCGCGCGCGAAACGCGCACGATGCGTAGTGCTCATCGCGTACTTTGATTTGATCTCCTTGATCGCAACGACGCGATTTAACTCAGAGTCAATTGCCTTCCAAACGTTGCCCAGGCCGCCTTGTTGGTGCAAACGCAGTTTTCGAAAGCGAGAATTGGAGTCGGAAAAAGTTAACGGCTTGTGAGGCGCTTCTGCGATGGTGGCTCCCGCCCCAGGCGAAGTAGAAATCTGCGCCGAAAACTGAGAAACCAATCCGGGAAACTCGTCCGGAAAACGCTTCTGGTACTCCTCTAGCGACAACCCCGGTTCGTACAATTGACGAATTCTGAACTCGGTATATATCAATTCTTGATACAGCTTGGATTGCGTCCGAATTTGCGGAAATCTTTCGGCGTAGGCTTCAACGCGTGCAGATTGACCGTCACGAATTTTTAATTCTAGCTCCGTATGCAATAGTTCGGCGAATAGCTCTTGGCTGTTGACGTCGGTCGTATCGACGTACCTTTCAATTAGGGGCGCGTGTCCATTTGCGAACTCTCGCTCAAAATTCGCGATCGCGTTTTCAAAGACCGATTCGTTCATTACGCACGCAAAATTCAGTGTATTCGTGACGTGAAGCCTGCGGTTTTACCCAAGCGCGCAACGATGCACCGGTAACCGAGTAATAAGCACTAATCAAATTTGTTGGCAAGGAAGTGTCACTCATTTTCCTTGCCAGCAAAGATTTCTTTTACTTTTTTTAAAGTGCGAAACACCGTCCGTTCGCTGCAATTTAGGGTTTCACTGATTTCCAGAGTCGACATCCCGCGGAGGCGCAGGCAGACCATTTCACGTTGTGCATCTGAGAGTTTGTCAAAAAGTTGGTCGAGCGACTCATGGAAGATGGCCATTTCTTCCGGTCCGGGCTCCCTGGCGGTGGCGAACAAAGAGTTCCACGAATTTACATTGTCGGGCTGCTGCAATTCACGTTTGACATCCCGTTTGTCCGCTTGAAACTGTTTAATCTTGTTGATCGATTTGAACAGTGTGATTTTGACCAACAACGCCCACAAATCGTTCCAGTCTTCTAATTCGAACTCACCACCTCGGTGCCGACGAAAAAAACTAGCAAACACGGATTGAACAATTTCTTCCGGTGCGATTTTTGATTGAAAACGATCATTGATTCGCTGGCTTGCCAGCCGGACGAGTCGATCGACAAACTTTTGGTGAATTTCCGATTCTGCCAGGGAATCACCCAATTGGGCACCACCAATAATTTCGGATATCTGGGAGTCAAATTCGTAGGGTTGGCTTTCGGGCAAGCTCTGATTCCTAGTCGTTAATAGATGGTCAATTGGGGGGTAGGCGTGTCTGCGCTGATTGTCCAGTGAACATTCTAACTCGTGTCGTTTGTGATTCAAATTTGGATGTTCAAAGGGCATCTCGACATAAGTCGTTTATTGAAAATCGTTGGAATCTAGATCGGAAGCAATCGCTTCGCGGGGGCCTAAGAATTGTTTGACTTGGAACCATGGCCGACATATAACAACAACACTTCGCCAAAAGTAATTCGCAATGTTGCGTTTTCCTTTCCAAAATTTGCTCGTCAGTATTCCGCATATTCCTAATTTCATTTCTTTTTTTTGCAGTTGGTTATCATGATATTCATGAACTCCAATTTATGGTTGGCTTCACGCCGGCCTCACGTAAATTCGAATGGTCAACTGGGTGCAATTCGCCGTACGCGAGCCCAGTCGATTTGATAAATCGAGGAATGATTCTCCTCGGTGATAGCCATTCGGGATTTCACCCCCCCAGTTCGAATTCTCTCTCTTCGGCCGGAGGTTTTTTTATGCGCTAATTCGTCGTTCAGGATTTTCCATGTAGCCTCTCATTTGGCTCTGGTACAATTTTTTGTTTTGGGCGAGTCCGGTTTGTTTTCGGGGTAAATGCTTGTCGCCGGTTTTTGCTTGTCGCCGGTTTTTGCTTGTCGCCCGTTTTGGACGAATCACCGAGATCAAAGGATGTACGAAATCCAACCGAAATTGTTGTGGATTGGGAACGCGCACGATATTCGTGAACCGGGACCGCTTTTTGACACAGGGATCGCTGCGGTCGTTGACGTTGCCTACGAAGAGGTGCCTTCGCTTTTGCCGCGGCAAATGATTTACTGCCGTTTTCCATTGAACGACGGTGGTGGTAACGAATTAAAGCTACTGTTGCAGACGGTTCAAACCTTGCTAGACCTTTTGGCGGCAGAAATACCGACGATTGTAGCCTGTTCCGCTGGCATGTCTCGTTCGCCAACGATTGTGTCATTTGCGCTGGCAGCCCATCTGTCACAATTACCAGAAGAAGTCATTGAACGAATTTCAAAAATAAGATCACTCGAAGTGAAACCCGAACTTTGGAATGATGTCGGAAAGATTTTTGGGCGATTGCGCAGAATCAGCTAAACGCTTGGTATGCACTAGGAATAGAGCGAGATGAGTACACTATTTGTTCAAGCGGTCAATTCAATTGTTGACGGTGATCAGTACGGCCTTCGAACGATTTTAGAGCGCGAACCGCGGTTGGTTGCTGAACGTTCACCGCGACATGGAGCGACATTGCTGCACTATGTCAGTGCTAACAGTCCCGTCGAAGATGAGCTTCAGAAAACACCAGCAAATGCTGTCGAAATAGCGAGACTATTGATTGACGGTGGCTGCGCCGTTGATGCTATGATCGATGGCCAGCCAGCTTCGACTCCGTTGGTGGCCTTGGTGACCAGCCAGTTTCCGGCTCAGGCCGGTCTACAACGTCCATTGGTTGAATTGTATTTGAACTCGGGAGCCAAAGTCGATGGCTTGAATGACGACGGATATCCATTGGCGTGCGCGTTGTGTTTTCGCTATCCCGATGCGATTGCCGCGCTGGTTGCGGGGGGTGCACGCGTGGATAACTTAGTCGCGGCTGCCTCGTTGGGAGATCTCGAATTCGTAAAAAGCAGTTTTAATTCGAAGGGTGAATTGTTGCCAAGTGCCGTGCTTGCCTACCCTGAGCCTTTCATGCGATCTTTCAACGCTCGGGAAGTTCTACAGGCAGCGATTGAGCATGCCAGCTATTTTGGACAGCTAGAAATGGTTGAATTCTTGGGCGAGAAGATACACGCAGGATAGGCAAGCTCACTAACAGAATACTTCTACTTGCTCAATTGAGTTTTTCGCCGACTTTTGGCTGTCGCGTGTGAATCCAAGTCGCCTCGTCGGTTAATCGGCATTTACAGAATAAAGTTCAGTTGAACGAAAGGCTAATTTGCGGTATTCAATCAATCGCCCGAAGCGGTTTTGGCGATTCAGGGATGAATATGCTTGCTAGCTCTTACATTGCTTTGCGACTAAAAGTTTTGGTCGTCGTAGTTCTCGCCTTGCTTACCCGTTGGGTTTTTGGGCAAGACGACCCGTTTTTATTGGCTGGCAGACCGGTTGAGGTGCAGGATTTGGATCCGTTTGCCGGCGGGGTAGCAACGGATGGGGCGGGGTTGTTGGATAGCCGACGCTCTGGTTCTGAACGCATGCAAAATTTTTTTGATGCCCCAATTGCTGCGCTTCCTTTCAGTTTAGCGGGCAGCTGGATGACCGATGCAAACTCGGGGTTATCCAATTATTCCGTCAGTGTAAAAGTACCTATTCTGAAGTTGTTTGATGGTCCACCGCCGATTATTAACGTCGGTTTTGTCTACACGGATTTGATCGCCAATTCAGATCTTGGGTTGCCGAGGGATCTGTATGAGTACTCGATTGGTGTGTCGCGGTTTCGCAAAATCAATGAACGTTGGGGGTTGCGGACCATGCTGGGCGTGGCATTCGCAACCGATAACAACAATACTTCTGGGGACGCTTGGCAATTTCGTGGGGGAGCATTTGGGATTTATCGCGCGAATGATTGTTGGAGCTGGACCGTTGGGGCAATTGCCCTGGGACGCAGCGACTTGCCGGTCGTACCTGCGGTAGGTTTTGTCTATTCGCCAAACGAATTCCGGCGATTGGATTTCATATTGCCGAACCCGACGATGAACTATTTGTTGAGCGACAATGGCCAACGGCAGCAGTGGTTTTATTTTGGCGGCGGATTCACTGGTAGTAGTTGGGGCTACGAACAAGTCGGCACGACGGATGATATCTTGACATATCGCGATTTGAGAATCGTGGCCGGGTTGAAATCTACCCCCACAGGTCCGCGTGGCGTACCGTTTGTGCGGGGAAGAAAAAACACGCTGGAGTTTGGGTTCGTGTTTGATCGGGACTTGGAGTTTAACAATGAGTCGACCAGCGTATCATTGGACAACGCGTTTTTGATTCGAATAGGGACAGATTATTGACTTCCGTCGCATTGACAGACGTAACCGGTGTCAAACGCGGTATTCGTGTTTGGGGGTTGGGTGCCGGGGACCAATGATTAACGAACGTCGATGGAAACCTGCATCGGCTCGATACTGCCGAAGTACCAATCGTCGAAACCAAACGTCAATTGAGCTTGAGTAGCATTTTTGGGGGCCAAGACTTGGCAACCAAATGACTTGCCTCAGCAAAAATAGTCCATCAAATAGGAATCGGATTGGTTCGAATTGTCAGTGGACTGAAATTCAATCGCCAGAGTTGGGAATGGTGGCGATTTGTCAGGAACGACAATGGTGGGGCTCTGTGCGTTTTCGGGTTGTGTGCCGAGGTAAATTTTCAAGTCTTGTTTCTGATCCGAGTTCGGTTTCAAAACCAGTGGTTCGATTTGAAGAAATTGCAACGGGCCGCCAAATTGGATTGTCTCTGGTTCCGAAGCGGCGGTCACCATCGTTAATTGGCCTGTCATCTGATATTTTTCTTGTCCAATTATATCGACATACAATATCAACGTTTGCGACCGCGACTCGGAAACTAGGTCTGGATGGATGCCCAGGTCAACGGTGGCGAGCTGAAATTGGAATTCGGAGTTTTCAGACTTTAACACGGTTCCTGAGTTTACCATTTCGTCAGAATCCGGTTTGTTGTTGCCGTTCTCGTCCAAATAGACGTTCTGGCCCTGAACCATAAACTGTCGAACATTTTTTTTGGCCGCTGAATCACCAAATATGACCTTACCGTAGTAGATCGGATGGGTCCGAGATGTGCGATCGCCGCAACCGGAACCTAGGAGAACGACGAGCGATGCAAAAATTAAAGGAGTTGCGAGGTACTGCATAACGAGCTATCGACTGGAATCAAATTTGAATTTCCGGGATTTCACTGTCGACGATCAAGCGTCCTTGGGTTGCCTTTTGGATTTCTTCAACAGAAACTCCAGGAGCACGCTCGAGTAACTTGAATCCATCGGGTGTAACGTCCAAAACGGCAAGATTGGAGACAATTCGTTTGACGCAGTTGACCCCTGTTAATGGCAACGTGCATTTAGAAAGCAATTTCGACTCACCATTTTTGTTGGTGTGCATCATGGCGACGATGATATTGTCGGCAGAAGCGACTAAGTCCATCGCCCCGCCCATGCCTTTGACAAGTTTGCCAGGGATTTTCCAATTCGCGATGTCGCCATTATCGGCGACTTCCATGGCCCCCAACACGGTTAACTGTACGTGCTGCCCACGAATCATGGCGAAACTGGTTACCGAATCAAACACGCTGCCCCCTGGCAATACGGTGACGGTCTGTTTGCCGGCATTAATGTAGTCTGGATCTTCGTCGCCTTCATAGGGAAACGGCCCCATGCCGAGTATGCCGTTTTCCGACTGGAAAACGACATTGATATCGTTCGGTACGTAGTTTGCGACCAATGTTGGGATACCAATTCCCAAATTCACATACCAGCCGTCTTGCAGCTCTTGCGCGATCCGTTTGGCAATTCCGATTTTATCCAGCATTATGATTCTCTTGAGCGTACCGTTCGTTGTTCAATTCGTTTTTCGTACTGAGTGCCTTGTATGATTCGCTGCACGAAAATTCCCGGCGTGTGAATAAAGTTGGGATCCAGTTCACCAGGTTCAACAATTTGTTCGACTTCAGCAATCGTGATTTTTCCAGCCATCGCCATTGCGGGATTGAAGTTTCGAGCCGGTCCGTTGTAAACCAAGTTGCCAAAACGATCGCCCTTCCAAGCTTTAACAATTGCAAAATCTGCGGTCAGCGCCGATTCAAGCAGGTGGGGTTTGCCGTTGAATTTTCTAACTTCTTTTCCTTTGGCAACTTCTGTACCGTACCCTGCCGGCGTATAAAACATTGGAATTCCAGCGCCTCCGGCATAACATCGAGCTGCCAGGGAGCCCTGTGGAATTAAGTCGACTTCCAGTTCACCACTCAACATCTGCCGTTCAAATTCATCGTTTTCGCCGACGTATGACGAGACCATTTTCTTGATCTGCTTTTTCTGGAGTAACCGACCTAAACCGAAATCGTCGACGCCCGCGTTGTTGGATATGCAAGTCAGCCCCGTGACGCCAGATTCGACCAGCGCCGAAATGCAGTTTTCTGGAATCCCACACAACCCGAAACCGCCGAGCATCAACGTCATATTGTCGGCAACACCCTGGATGGCGTCGGTGGCGTTTGCAAAAACTTTGTCCATGAAATTCCCATCTATGTACGCAAAATGCAGTTAATGTAGTGGTTTTTTGTGATCTAACAAGCTGTCAGTGATCGTAAACACTTTGAACACAAGCGTTTCCAATTCATTTGTTGTTTGTGACCTGGCTTAGACTTCCTTGTTTATCACGAATCGTTTAACCTGAAAACGTTAAGTTCATTGGAATCGACCATGCTGCAAGAAACGCTAACCAAACAACAACAGACGATCTTCAATTTTATTCGTCATCAAATTGAACAACAGGGTAACGCCCCAACGATTCGTGAGATAGCTGACGAAATGGGTTTTCGTTCTCCTAATGGAGTGATTTGCCATTTGACGGCATTGGAAAAGAAAGGCTTGATCCATCGCGGTAGCCACAAGTCACGTTGTATTAGTTTGACCGAGGAGGTCGAGGAAGAATTGAAAGGGTTACCGATGGCCGGAGTTGTCCAGGCTGGGATGCTTCAAGAAGCTGTCGAGCAAAACGAGCGCGTTGACTTTGGTGAGTTTTGGAACCGCAAAGGGAATTTTGTATTGCAGGTCGAAGGCGACTCAATGATAGACGCGCAAATCGCGCCTGGAGACTATGTCGTAGTAAAATCAAGGCGGACGGCGGACAAGGGCGATATGGTGATTGCCAGAACATCCGATGGTGAAGCGACGCTAAAGTACTGGTACCCGGAAAAAAACCGGGTGCGATTGCAACCTGCCAACAAGCGGCTGAAGCCCATCTATTCTAAAGACGCTAGAGTCATTGGCGTTGTCGTTGGCGTCGTTCGAAACTTGACTTGACGGCTGCGCCATACACGAGCGGAAAAACGCTTGATCAATGCACCAACGCGTTGTATCTCCGGAAGAGTTTTTGGACACGTGCAGCTACCTGCTCCATCGAATCAAATTGGACGCGTTCGACATACAACCATGACATCCAATTGGCAATGCTCAACACTAAATTGGCATGGTTTATCGGCAGGATGATTTCGGTCTCGACGTGCGAGAGTTGACGCAGCGAGCCATAGTGTTGGATGGCTTGCTGGAATTTCGTGGCCTCGTCACCAAAAAAACCTCCTAGTATTCGAGCAAGATCACAGGCAATCGAGTCGATACGCATGGCACCGAAATCGATTAGGTTGGTAACTTTGGAGTCTTCGAAAAAAAAGTGTTCCGGTCGCACGTCACGGATAACTGGCTGAACGGGCAACGTTGCTCGAGAATAGGGCAACAGGAATCGGGCGATGTCTAGAGCAATCGCCGACGCGGTAGACGCGAATCTCTTCCAATCTTCTGCAGCGACGACTACGGCCATTTTGTTATTGAACTGGGCATTTATCTTTTGAAGCCGATCTCGTAAGTCAAACAATTGGTTGCAGATAATTTGTAGGTTTTTCGACGGAGTAAAATTCATGTGAAAACGAGCCGTGGCTTGATGGAATCGGGCCAGCGTCTCGATCGCAGCATTGACACGTTCGACGGGGGCGTCGTCGATTCCAGGCGCGCCCGTTGCCCAGCAAAACAATTCCCATACGGTGCCATTGTTCACGATGTAAGTGTCGCCCGATCCTGCCTTTAGTGGCAATGCGACTTCAGGGCATCCGTTGGCGTGTACAAAATGGAGAACGCGATGAATCCATTGAATCCGTTCGGTGTCCGAAAAGCCTTCTGGCCAACGTTTGAGGCACAGCGTGCCCAGGGCCTTCGATTCGATCCGCCAAATGTTAGAACCACTAAAACCATTGGCGTTGCCAAGATCGGTGGATTGCCATTCTGATGAAATCGCGTACTCGTTCAGTACGGAATCGATCATCGTTTATTCCACAGCGGCGCGACAAATTGAAACGGGATTAAGCGGCATTTTTAATTGCGTCTTGATTGAGCTTGTTGTACAGCGTTTTCAAACTGATTCCCAACTGTTGAGCGGCCGCAGTTTTATTGCCTCCTGTTTTTTCCAATGCGTTGTGAATCGCTTTCATTTCAATTTCTCGCAACGTTGCTCCACCGTTGCGAATAGAAATGGCTGAATTGGAGACGGATGTGCCGAATTTGTGAGGCAAATCTTTAGCCGAAATCGGTAGATGGTCGCAGAGTATCGATGCATGCTCAACAACGTTTGCCAATTCGCGAATGTTGCCGGGCCATTCATATACCGACAGGATTCCAATAGCCTCTGAAGTGAAAGATGGTGTTCCCGTGTGTGTCGCGCGGCTTCGACTCAGCAAATGTTCCGCCAGTTGCGGTATGTCTTCGGCGCGATCACGCAACGGCGGCAGATGAATTTCAAAAGTATTGATGCGAAACATCAGGTCTTGGCGAAATTCTTCGTCTTGAACCATTTGGGGTAAATCTCGGTGGGTCGCGCAAACAATTCGCACGTTCACCTCAAACGGCTCATTGTCTCCGACTCGGCGAATTTCCCCGCTCTCGAGCACCCTGAGCAATTTCGACTGAGTGGCCCTTGGCAATTCACCAATTTCGTCCAGGAAGATCGTGCCACCATCGGCGACTTCGAATAGGCCTTGACGGTGGTTGTCTGCGCCGGTGAATGCACCTTTGCGGTGACCGAACAATTCGCTTTCGATCAGGCTTTCAGGCAAGGCACCACAATTGACGGCGACATAGGGTTTATTCGCTCGACTACTCAGGTCGTGAACCGACCTCGCCACTAGTTCCTTGCCCGTTCCAGTTTCACCGAGTACCAACACGGTCGAATGGGTCGGCGCCACTTTTTCAATCAAAGCTTTCACACGTTGCATGGACCGGTGGTTGCCCACCATTTTGGGCTGTCCTTCAACCCGTGTTAGCTGTCTTTCAAGCGCTTGAACGTGGTTGGTTAGTTCACGTCGACGCGCTACACGTTGCAACAACGACTTTAGCTCGATCAACTTGCACGGTTTTTGTAAATAATCAAACGCGCCCAATCGTAGTGCCGCGATCGCCGTTTCGGTCGACCCCTTTCCAGTCAGAACAATGGCTTCGGTGTTGGGTGCGATTTGTTTCGCTTTTTCAATCACGTCGATGCCGTTCAATCCAGGCATGTCCAAATCGACGATCAAACAATCGTAGGAATCGTTTTCGAGCGCTACAATCGCTTGTGCTCCGTCACCGCATACTGTAACGCGATGGCCCATTCTGGGAACTTCGGCGGCGATGAGCTCTTGCAAATGGATTTCATCGTCGGCGAATAGGACTCGCAACTGTTTAAGCCGACCTTCGGATTGAGTTTTCTCTTTTTTCATCATTGACTAGTGGGAGGGTAATGGTGAATGTCGATCCTTTACCGGGACCATCGCTTTCAGGAACGATCTGGCCTCCGTGTTCCTGAATGATTTGGTAGGTGATCGAAAGGCCAAGGCCGGTTCCTTGCCCGTCTCGTCGTCGAGTAAAAAATGGTTCAAACAAATGCTGCAGGACTTCTTCCGTCATCCCACAGCCATCGTCGTTGACAACTAATACGGCATTGTCGTTGTCTCTTTCAAGGTGGATTTTGACGCGGCCGCCTGCTGAAACGCTATCAAGGGAATTTGTAATTAAATTCAATGCAACTTGCTTTAACTCTTGAGGGTTTACGAGTGCCAGGATAGATGGGTCGCTATCAAAAATAATTTCCCGATTGCGGTATCGACTGAGCGGTTTCACCATATCGATAACCGTCTGGACAATTTCTCCCAGGTTTGCAGCTTGTTTCTTGGTGTCGCCCATACGCGAAAAATCAAGCAACGCCGAAGTGATACCTTTGCAACGGAACGCCTCATCTTGGATGCGTCGAAGGTACTTTTTCATGTCTTCAATTTGAGATGCGTATTCGATATCCGACAATTCGGAGTCGGGATCCAAAATTTCTTGGATCCGGGATTCTAGTGATTCAGCCGACCAAGCGATGGATGCCAAGGGGTTGTTGATTTCATGAGCGACACCGGCAGCCAGGAAACCGACGCTGGCCATTTTTTCACTACGGACGACCTCTTTGGTTCGCTCGCGAACTTGACGGTTGAGGTTCGATTTGATTTGTTGGAAATTGCTGGTCATGGCATTTAACGCTCCGGCCAGTTCTGCCATCTCATCATTGGTGTCCAAATCGATGCGGTGGTTGTACCGACCGCGCGCAACGATCCTTGATCCATTGACCAGGATTTCCAGTGGTTGAAAAATTCGCAGGTTGAATCTTTGAATCAAGACGAACAGCAGCATAAATGCACTCAACGTAAATACACCCGACAACAACATCCAAACGTGATACTCGGTTCGGGCCGACTCGGCAAAATCAGCCAATCGTTGGTTGAGAAACTTTGGTAGTTTACTGGTTTGGATTTGTAGTTCGTCGACACTTTCCTTCAGTTCGTCCAATGACTTAGGCGCGTCCCAAACCCAGGTTCCGGTGTTGCTTGCAACCGCTTCAATTTTTGTGATTGTTTCGTCAAAGTGCTCGACAAATTCAAGTTCTTTGGTGTTGTTGCCCAGCGGGTTGTCGGTGTCCGAGTTTTCTAGTTGAAAACGGTAGTTCTCAAATGCATTCCGGACGGGTAACAAGTCGTGCCGAATCGAGGCCAATGCTCCATCTGGTAATTCTTGGATCAGGTTCTTGTTGGTTGCCGACTGATAAACGTCACAAGGTGTTTCACCAGAGATGTCGCCGATCGTTGCTCGTAATCGACTGATCGTGACAGCCAACTCTGCGACCAAAGGCATTTCATAAGCTCGGCCGCGGGCACTTTTGATCAATTTTCGAAATTTCAACGAGCCATGAAAACTGGAAAACGAAAGAACGGCGACAATCACCAACAGCATGGCGACGCCAAAATACATTTGCGATCGAATACGTCTTTTTTCCAGCACGGCGACCTCCATGTCGCTATTTGTAGTTTCGTGGGAATTTGGCTATGCGCAAAGCGAATGCCAATTCGACAAAATGAAATTTCCCGGGCATTTGTGCTGCATTTCGATTTGGTTTTGAAATATTTACACGTCACTGGAAACCGCCGCAATGGCATTTTTTCCCGTTCGCATGTGCATCCAATCATTCGTCGTCAATAACCACGTTGCAAACCAAGCGACCAACCATTTTTCGACATGCGAGTCGGCGGTTATCGCCTGGCCGCCGATTTGCGATTAACACAGCCAACAATTGGCAACATACAATTGCTGCAACGCGTCGAATTTACCGTTTTTCAATGCGGCTAATTAAGTAGATACCCAGTGAGATCATCACGAGATTACCAAGCCATACGACAAATGGTGGCATCGTTCCCGATTTAGCCTGCCCGACACCAAACATAAGTAAGGGGTAGTAGGCCAATAGAATTGGGATGAAACAAACGGCAAAGATCGTCCAATAGTCGCTTTTTCGCATCCAGATCGCCAACGGTGCTCCCACAATCACGAAACACAAACAGCTAAAACCATTGGCCCATCTTCTCCACGGTTCGGTTTCCAATCGAAACTTGCGGTAGTTTTGCGTTTCTAGATGCAGCAATCGTTTTTTCCAACTCACATGAGTCAAACTCATCAAATCGCCACCTGCGAGTGAAAACGCGGCTTCCATAGCCAAGTCATCGCGCAGATTTTTAAGGTTTTTTTGATGGTCGAGTAACTCGTGTCGCATTTCACGAAGTGGCAGGTTGGAAGGGCTTCTGCCAGGTCCTTCTCGTTTTGTAACGTTTCCTAAAGGAAGAGCGATGGTTGTTTCCGGGGTTTCAAAGCTCAGGCTATCGCCGTATTTGATGCGGGCATCTTTGACTTGAAGCATCAGTTCAGATTGTTCGCGATCGACATAAATCTTGGCCTGATCCGCTTGAATGTAGGCTTTCTCATCGTCGTTGATAAACGCCTCAATGTTGGCATTGTGCAAAACGTCACCCTCGACACGGTCGACAATGATCGAGATTTTATCTTTGGTGAACGAGCCTTGGGCACTCAGTACCGAGTATATGGTTTTTGCAGACGCATTTAAAATGACGCGATAGACTCCGATGCGACCCCAGGATACCGCGATGTCGTTCATGTAAAGCGTCCCCAAGCTCAACAAAAATGACATTACCAATCCTGGCCAGATTAGCCGACTGGGTGGGATCCCTTGAGCCTTAATCGCGACAATCTCGTTCGCCGCCGACATGCGACCGTACACAATGCATGTCGCAAACAAGCAAGTGCCAGGGATGGCAAAGCTCAGTGCCGTTGGGATCGTATAAGGCACTAGTTCGGCGATGGTTTCAAAAGTTAAGCTCTCGCGCAGGCCTTCCTGAACTAGGAATACCAGCACCATAAATAGCGTCATGACAGTGGCGCTAACAAGAAAGACGCTGATAAGTTCGGTGGCGACGTATCGTGTGATTCGATTCATAAAGCCCAACAAAATATTACAGAAAGTCTATTTAGCAGGTTGCGCGTGCAGCCGAAACCACAATTGGTTTTGATAGCAGTTGTTTTCGCGGCGAATCGTACGAGAATTTGGCTACACAAATAAGACTCGTTGGATGCGATCCGTAGAACGTAGAAAAACAGCCAGGGTTCATCGCGTTACTGGTTGCGCAATTGATCCATTAAGAAGCTGATGCAGCGGGCATAGGCGCGCACTGCCTCTGAGCCGGAATCCGATTTTGCGGCGCCTAGCAGTTCTTGTAGTTTCTGATCGTCGATTTTCCAATTTTGTTTCTGGGCAACGTCGACCAATTGTTTGGTGATGTCCGTCAACTGATCCGCGACTTCTTTGCCGGAATTACACTGAATTTGGACATAGGGCCCATCGCCATGTTTTTGGTAGATGGAGTCGCCGCCACCCTTATTCGCCGACTGGATAAGGTCGACAAGTAGCCACAGCAAACTGATGACGAAAATCGCCGCGGGAAAAATTGCGATGGGCCGATCGCTAAGGAAAAAGAACGCGCCCGCCACGATTGCAGAGCCGAACAACACCGCAATCAACAGTGGGCGAACCAGCGATTTTTGCCGTTTGCGGGAGCTGCGAGAAACGACTCCGCCATCGGCGGTTGTCGCCAGTTGTTTGTTCTTGACATGGGCGATAATGCATGTGATGTTGTCATGCCCACCCCGCAAATTTGCCAAGTCAACTAGAACACGGGCTGCTTCGTCAGGAGGCAAATTGGCGAGCAACGAACCCAGTTCCGAATCTTCAACCAGTCCGGTCAAACCATCGCTGCAAAGTAAAAATTTGTCATTAGGAAGTATCGGAAACGGACCTTCCACATCGACTTTGGCTTCCGCATACGGCCCCAGCGATCGAGTGATCACGTTTTTGGGTATCTTGCCGGACTCCAATTCTTCTTCCGACAGCTGGCCACTTTTTCGCATCTCCCAGACCAAGCTGTGGTCAAAGGTTAATTGCTCGAACCGGTTTTTCCGCAGGCGATAAACCCGACTATCGCCGACATGTGCGACCACGGCGCCTTGTGGTAACAAAAGCAACGAGCTGCAGGTCGTTCCCATGTTATGAAATTCTTCGTTGGCTTGACCACGTTTGTGGATTTCAGAATTGGCTTCCACTACCGCTTTGCGCAGCGCCTCGTGCGCTGGAAATTCGTCGTACTTGGCATACAGGTGTGGAATCGCATCGACGGCCATTTTGCTAGCGAGTTCACCAGCAGCGTGTGCCCCCATGCCGTCGGCAACAATAAACAAGTGGCCGCGCCGCCTCCACTGTTCCAAATTGGACGCCAAAGAAACGGAAAGATTGTCTTGATTATTTGAGCGTCTCATCCCAATGTCGCTTAGCGAGGCAACAGCAAGGTAGGCGTCCCAGTTCTGTAGATTTTCGCTCATTAAATCGGTTGGATTTCCTCAATTACAATCTTGTCATCTTACTCTGACACTCCATATCTCAAAATGGCCATTGAACCGATCTATCGGCCAAAAACGAATCTATCTACTATTTCGCCCCTCTGGTGTTCGGTTTTGCAGAGGAGCATTCGGTATTTCAAATGACAGTTTTACGTAAAAATACCGTGAATTGCATGGTGTTGGCACTGTTGTTGCCGATTCTGAGTGGCTGTGTCCAGCGCCGGTTACAAATTAGGAGCCAGCCTGAAGGCGCGTTGGTTTCCATCGATCGTCAACCGGTTGGAGCGACTCCCTTGGCCGTCCCGTACACGTACAGCGGTACCCGCGAATTCCAGTTGGAAAAAGACGGGTACAAAACGATTCGGGTCGACCAAAATGTGCGCCCCGCATGGTTTGATCGTTTTCCTGTCAGTCTATTTAGCAATAATTTTGCGTTTCGCGAACTCCGTGACGACCGAGTGTTTGATTTCGAGTTGGAACCGAAAACTCCAGTGAACGAAAATGTGCTTTTTGAGCGGGCCAACGATTTGCGCACTGATATTCAACGCGGCACACTGACCGCCCCGATTGGGCAGTAATCTTTGAAGGTATTTCCTGCCGTGGTCTTCGGTGCATAAAAAAAGCCCACCAAGTTTGGCAGGCTTGTTCGATTCGTCCAGCTCGGCGATTATTCTTCGCCGTTACTCGGTTCGGATTCCCCGTTCTCGTCGCTGGCTCCGACTCCAACCGGCTCCTCTTCAGGGGCCGCCGGCGGCTCGACAAATTCGCCTTCAAACTTGAGGTGTTTCATTCGGCCATCGGAATCGCGGTGGACATCGACGTCGATTTTGTTCTTACCGGTAAAGGTGCCCTGGAGTAACTCTTCGGAAAGCGGGTCTTCGACGTAATTTTCCAAAGCGCGACGTAGTGGTCGAGCACCGTAATCGAGGTTGGTGCCTTTCTTGATCAAGAACTCTTTGGCATCGGCAGACAAAACCAACTCGTAGCCACGCTCTTCCAAGCGTTCGCGGATCTTCTTCAGTTCCAAATCGATAACCAGTTTGAGGTCTTTCTTTTCCAAGTGACGGAAGATGATGGGCTCATCCGACAAACGGTTCAAGAATTCTGGCCGGAAGGCTTTCTGGATCTCGTCGTAAACACGTTCTTTCATACTTTCGAAATTCGCATCGTCGCCACCTCCAGAGAATCCAAGCGCGGATTCGTTCTTGATCGCGTGTGCACCGACATTGGTGGTCATGATCAAGATAACATTTCGAAAATCAATATTTCGACCAAAGCTGTCCGTCAATCGCCCTTCCTCCATGACTTGCAACAACATGTTAAAGATGTCGGAATGGGCTTTCTCGATTTCATCCAGCAGCACGACCGCATAAGGCCGACGTCGGATTTTTTCCGTCAGTTGACCGCCTTCTTCGTATCCCACGTATCCGGGAGGGGCACCAATCAATCGGCTTAAATTGTGCTTTTCCATGTACTCGGACATGTCGATCGTGATCAACGCTTCTTCATCACCGAACATGAATTCAGCCAACGCTTTGGCCAACAATGTCTTACCAACACCGGTTGGTCCAGCGAACATGAAGCTACCGATTGGACGTCGCGGGTCTTTCAAGCCCGATCGACTTCGTCGCACGGCTTTCGAGATCGCTTTGATTGCCGCATCTTGACTGATCACGCGACCGTGTAACTCGTCTTCCATTTTCATCAAACGGAGACTGTCTTCGGTCGAGAGTCGCGTCAAAGGAATGCCGGTCATCTTGGAGATCACTTCAGCAATCACTTCTTCATCGACGACGCCATCGGTCTGTTGAGATTTTTCGCGCCATTCTTGCTTGATCTGATCTTTCTTCTTGCGAAGCTTCTCGGCTTGATCACGCAGATTGGCAGCTTTTTCAAAATCTTGGTTGGCAACCGCATCTTCTTTTTCGTTGTTCAACCGCTCGATGTCTTCGTCGATTTCTTTCAAATCTGGTGGACGAGTCATGGTACGCAAACGTATTCGGGCACCCGCTTCGTCAATCACGTCGATCGCTTTGTCGGGTAGACAACGTCCGGTGATATAGCGACTGGACAAATCGACGGCGGAAACGACGGCGTCGTCGGTGATTTGCACACGATGGTGATCTTCGTATCGTTTTCGCAGCCCTTTCAGGATCTCAACCGTTTCATCCATCGAAGTCGGCTCAACGATGATTTCTTGGAATCGACGGGCCAGAGCATTGTCTTTTTCAATGTACTTGCGGTATTCGTCGAGCGTAGTGGCCCCGATACATTGAATTTCGCCACGCGATAGAGCTGGCTTCAGAACGTTGGCAGCATCAATGGCGCCTTCAGCACCACCGGCACCTACCAGCGTGTGCAGTTCGTCAATGAATAAGATAGTGTTTTTTGCGCGACGGACTTCGTTCATCACGGCCTTAATACGTTCTTCGAATTGCCCTCGATACTTCGTTCCGGCAACCATCATCGCCAAATCGAGAACGACAATTCGCTTGTCTGACAGAATTTCGGGGACTTCACCGTTGATGACGCGTTGCGCGAAACCTTCGACAATTGCGGTTTTGCCAACGCCGGCTTCACCCAGCAAGACGGGATTATTCTTCTGGCGACGGCAAAGCACTTGGATCGCCCGTTCGATTTCCATTTGGCGACCGATGACGGGGTCCAATTTTCCTTGCTTGGCTAGTTCAGTTAAATCGCGACCAAAGCTATCCAAGGCCGGAGTTTTGGACTTGCCACTTTTGGTGGCTGTGCCCTCGCTGCCACCTTCACGACCGCCGCGTTCGCCACCTTCACCGCCTTCCAGGCCATTACCCAGGAGGTTGAGAACTTCTTCGCGAACTTCTTCCAGTTTCAAACCGAGGTTCATTAAGACTTGGGCTGCAACTCCTTCTTGTTCACGCAACAAACCAAGCAAGATGTGTTCGGTACCTACAAAATTGTGATTCAGATTCCGAGCTTCCTCCATGGAATACTCAATGACCTTTTTCGCGCGAGGCGTTTGTGGGAGCTTGCCCATCGTGATCATTTCAGGTCCGCTCTGAACCAGTTTCTCCACTTCCAAGCGAATTTTGCGGAGGTCAACTTCAAGGTTTTTCAAAACGTTCGCAGCAACGCCCGTTCCTTCTTTTACGAGTCCAAGCAACATGTGCTCGGTACCTATGTACTCGTGATTGAAACGTTGAGCTTCCTGGTTGGCCAATTGCATGACCTTGCGAGCTCGATCGGTAAAGCGTTCGTACATATTAAGTCCTCTTTAAGGGTGCTCAACAAATCGTCGGGCAAATTCCGAATACTATTCGTTCGACGACATCACAATATTCAGAAAATTGTTAATTCAAGTTGTTTGGTCAATTGGGGTGTTCGATTCTTTAATGCGCAAGAGTAAAACTATTATCGCATTTCCATTCAAATCCGTCATTACTTTTGAAGACGGCGAACCGTTTGGCATCCTTACAATCAACGGTTAATCGTGACTCGTTTCCGAAAAGGATTGATCATTTTCCTGGTTATCGCGGATTTGATCAATCAATTGCCTTTCGCGTTGAATCTCAAAACTCCAATGGACCGAATCATCAAATCTATTCATTCGCTCAAGCTGATGTATCGCATCTTCGAACCGGCCATTGTGTCGAAACAACGTCGCCAGCAGCAACCTCGCCTCAATATCACGTTCGGCTTGTTCCAATCTTTGCTTGAGCAAAGTCTCCGCTTCTGCCCAATGTCCCTTTAAGTATTCCCGCTGTGCCCGATTAAACAAGGTGTGCGAAGGCTCCCGGTTCAAATCGGTATCGTTGTCGCAATTGATCGATCTGCTTTTTTCAGCAGAAAAATCATTCCTTTCCACTTCCGAAGACATTTTCGGAGGTGCTGATAACTGCTCGACTGCGTTAAACGAAATCCAAGTTGAAATCAGCCAGACAAGAAAAATGATCGGCCAAGCGATCGCCGGAAACAGATCACCCAATAATTTGGGCCAGAGAAAGGTCGATACCAATGCTACGTTAAGCACTAGTGAAAAACCGATCGCCCCTATCAATGCCAGATAACTGCCTCGCAACCACAATTGGGCGAGTCCCGGCCATCCACATAATAAAAGCTGACCCCATTTCATGGGTTGTCCCGGCTTCCTTGCCTACAGAAAAATACCACGCACAAACGACCGCGGCCGTTGAAAAAAATCAACATCGCCACGGAATTCCAATGCAAGTATTGGGTTCAATGGTTTTTGCGTCAATCTCAATCAAACCTGAGGTTTTGCCGTTGAAAATTACGATCCCAACAATTGATACAATTTGAACTTTGCCAAATGTTTCGACTGCTGTCACTTTCGCTAGTGAGCGGAATAATTCCTTGTCCATCGGTAACGCAAAGTCGATGCCAATTCGTATCGTCGTCCTGCAGATAATCGTTTTTCGCCATTATTCGAAGGTTTTAAGAACATTTTTGACCGGCGATCCGCCGTTCAAAGATAAAACAACTGTCGCGAAATGATTTTTTTGTGCCACTTTGGCAGCGCGTTGACATCATTTTGGCAGTTTGAGGTCGATAACTATGGTGAATGAAAATACTAAGAATTCTGCACTAAGAGTTATAGATGCGTCATTCAATCGCGCGATGGAAGGCTTAAGAGTCGTCGAGGAGTCCGCACGAATGCATCTGTCCGACGCATTTCTCTCCAGTGCCTTAAAGACCCAACGACACAACCTAGGCGCTGCGGCCGATCAACTTTTTGGCGATGCGCTGATCCATTGTCGCGACATTATTCATGACGTAGGCACAAAAGTCCAAACGGAAACCGAATATCGCCGCGCAAATTTGTTGGCGATTATCCGTGCTAATTTTGCTCGGACGCTTCAGTCGCTACGCTCGATTGAAGAGTATTCAAAATTGATTGCGGCCGACGCCGGCCAGACAATGGAGCAAATTCGCTACGAAGTCTATGGGTTAGAGAAAGCGTTGGTCAACCTGATTCAAGCGCGAACGGATTTTCAACAAACATGTCTGTATGTCTTAGTAGATACTCGCAGCGACCGAAAGAGTTTTCACCAGCTGATCTTGGAATTGATCGAAGCGGAGGTTGATTTCATCCAGCTGCGAGACAAAACGCTGGACGACCGAGAATTAATCGACGCGGGGAAGCGATTGACCCAGTGGACAGCTCAGACCAATACGCGGTGGATTATGAATGACCGCCCTGACTTGGCGGTTTTGACGGATGCCGATGGCGTTCATCTCGGACAGACCGATATGGACGTACCGTCCGCTCGGCGAATTGTGGGTCCATCAAAAATCATCGGCGTTTCAACACACAATTTTTCTCAAGCTCAAGAAGCCGTCATGAATGGAGCGAGCTACATTGGTGTTGGTCCGGTCTACTCGTCGACGACAAAATCGTTTGAGACATTTGCGACGCCCCAGTTTATTGAAAAAGTGGCGGCAGAGATTTCGCTGCCGGCATTCGCCATTGGAGGAATCGACGAAACCAATATTGAAAACTTGATTCGAGCTGGAGTTACCCGTTTCGCCGTTTCAGGGGCTGTCATCAACTCAGATTCGCCTGGACGAGCGGCCAAGATATTGCGTAAAGAAATAGGCAGCTCCGCAATTTCAATTTGAGTTTGCGGAACTGCCCTTTGGCTCTTCAGAAAGCTCTTCAGCAATTATCGTTTCAAGATTCTATTCTGAGTTGTCCGTTTTGGAATCTGCGGCAATGCAATATAACTTGCTGTCCGAACGCACGAAGATTTGACCATCGCTGATCGCCGGCGTCGCATTGAAGCGCCCTTTGTCATCGCCAAATTGGTTTTCGCCAACCTTGGTAAATTCGTCGTTGGCTTTAACGATATGTGTGGTTCCGGTCTTGGTTATCATGACCAAATTGTCACCGATGGCGACCGGCGAAGCATAATCACCCGAAGGTCCTTGCCGTGCGCCCGCGGCCGCTTGAAGACGTTCGCGGTATTTGTATTTGCCAGTCTTGCAATCGACGCAAAAAATCCTACCCGAGGCCAGCCAATACAGGTTGCCATTGGCTACGATCGGTGTATTGATTCCGCTTCTCAAGTTCTCGATCCACAGCGTGTGAGAATCGGACACGTCGCCTTTGCCACCTGTGCGGACGGCAATCGCTCTGCCATCTCGTCCTCCCATCGCATAAACGACTCCGTCCTTGTAAACGCAGCTTCCGCAAACGGTTCGATCAATTGGTGATTTTGCCCACCAGATTTCTTCGCCGTTGGACGGATTGTAGGCGAGGATTTTTCCGGGCATGTTGATGATCAAGGCATCGCCGTCTTCAGAAGACACAATCACCGGTGTCGACCATGTGAATGTGAATTTGTCGTCTTTTACACGCCAAACTTCTTTACCGTCTGTTTTCTTAAATGCGATGATCGAGTTATCGGTGTTGCCGGCGTTGATGATTACCAAATCTTTGTACAGAACGCAGCTCGAACCGTTGCCCCATTTGGCGGGATCCGATTTGGAGCCGACATGTTTTTTCCATACCTGTTTGCCATTCATATCGAAGGCAATCAAACCCGTTTTACCAAAATGGACGAACAAGTGTCGGCCGTCGGTTGCTGGTGTGCTGCTGGCGTATCCATGATGTGTGATAAAGCCCTGGTAGGGATCCTCGTCGACATCTGAATCGACCGTGGATCGCCAGAGCTCTTTTCCGTCAGCTCGATCAAAGCAAAGCAGATGACGTTCAAGTTCACTTGGTGTACCCGGCTTGGTCTTGTCAACACCGTACCCAGTGTAACAAGTCAGATAGACTCGGTCCTGCAAAACGATTGGACACGAAGAACCTGGTCCAGGTAGCGGGATCGACCATTTCATGTTTTTTTTCGCGTCCCAACTGATTGGCGCCGAAGAGGTAGCTACGCCTCCGCCCAACGGTCCGCGAAAACGCGTCCAGTCTTCGGCGTGAACCAGACTGGCTGATATTAGAACGACAAAAACAAGCGATTTCGAAACAAGATTCATGGTTATTCTCTGTGAGGTGAAGAAGCCGTTATTATCAGGATTTGTGAGAACTGATAAAGTGAAAAGTTGCGTTTAAGGAAGATTTCAAATCGCGTTTTTTATTTTACGGCGCTGGGGCAAGGTTTGGCCGGGTACACCTCAACCAGGCTACAAACTTTCAACCCGCTATGGTGCGTGTCGTTTTCTACCTCGATATTCATTTCGACTTTGCCGGTGGCTCGAATTTGATGGGCCACGTCGATAGCATTAAGATGAGCAACGCCAGCAGTAGGCAGACGCCGTTAATCAGTGTGACGGCTTGCCAATTCCAACTTAACGGTTCAAGTCCAAACAAATCCATAATGGACTTCGTCGAGGCGTAGTTGACTGCTGGTACCGCGACGAGGCCCGCTACTGTCCAACGCCAAAATCGAGGAACTTCGGGCAATGTGGTCTCGCCAAAGAACAGCACGCCTATCGCCGGTACAGCCAAAATGAGGCAGTCGTACGAATGGTGATACAAACTAAGTAGTAGAGCAAGACTGGTAATCAAAGCGCTTAATCCTGTCGCTCCAGGATTCTTCTCGCGACTGGCGATGGGCAAAATAAAGGCGCCAACCGCTGGAATCATCAACATCATTGCCATCAAATAGGTTTTGTCGTCGGGGACCCAATCGATGACCTTGGCGTACATCCCCAACAAGTCGACTCGCGTCCATGTATTGACGGGCATCTCAGTAGGATCCACATGCAACGCATCCTGGCCTCCACGGATATCTTGGATCACCTGTTCCAAACTATTGTGGTAGCTCAGCCAGCCCAGTCCAACGCCGGCTGCCAAGCCACTAAAAAGAACACCGTACGCAAGTGCCTTGAAATTTTTACGAAACAACATTAGCAACACCAATGGAATCACGAAGTTCGGCTTGATCGATGCCAACACTAATCCCAAACCGGAAACCACCGGGCGATGCTTGGCGAAATGCAGCGCAACGATACAGCCAACAACAATTTCTGCTGTAAAGTAGCCCGTGAACATCGTGATGTGGCCGGGTCGTGAAATCAGTAAGAGGTTCGTGATCGCCAAAAAATCGAACCAGCGAAACTTTTGAAATGACATGCTCAGGCTGCAATAGGCAATCAGTGCAATGGTGGCGAAATTTGCCACAAAGAATACCGCGCGCGCGATCTCCAGCGGCAAAATCGCCAGTGGTGCATGAATCAGAAAAACGACGGGCGAATAGGGCGGAGTTGGGCGACACATATCGTATTGCTTGGCGACCTCCAAGTTATAAGGAGATTTTCCGTCAACAAATGCTTTGGCGGGGAAATAAGCGCCGTTGTGAAAATCACTAAAACCGCGGTTGTTCCAGTCGAATGTCGTCGACGGAACGGAATAATTCTTGTAGATGCGAAACGCCGTCAAGCCAAGGAGGATGGCCAAAACCGCAACCATTGCAGCGACCGCTGCCGGATGATGGCGATGTTGGAATCGCGTTTCCAATGAAAGCGTTGCGGAGTCCGTCGTGGGCAGCATCGCTACGTCTTTACTGCGGTAACTGCAGAGTCCTTACTAACCACATTGCGGTACGCGTCTTCGGCAATTTCGATGGTCTCATTGACGTTCAAGTTGCCTTTCAAGATATAGGACGAATTCACAAGGTACATTCCCGGAACCGTCGTTTTCTGATCGGGTAATTGTGTTGAGTAATTCAAAGTTGGAATTGCCATCACCAATCGAGTGCGGCAAACTTTGAAGTCAACAATTTGATTGCGGCTAAATTCCGGGTACATGTTTTCCAGCGACGAAACGAAACTATCTTCGATTTCCTGGTCCGATTTTTCGAACAAGGCATGGTCGGCCGGGACATATTTGGGGAGATAGACCAGCGCATGCCCTCCCAATTCTTGCGGATCCACGATGTTCGACATTTCAATCACTGCCGTCATCGGAACCCAAGAATCAGTAATGTTAGTTACGTAGTAGGGCGAGATCGGTTGTTTCAACAGCATCGATGCACAGACAATACCCAAGTAATCGATGTTTTTTAGTTTTTCGATTTCTTGTCGGCTTAGTAACGACTGGCAGACTCGGCCAACGACGGTTGACGGCGCAGTCATAATCACGCGATCGAACTTTTTTTGTTGTCCATCGGTCGATTCGATCAAAAATTGTTCGTTGCCCTTCTCCATCTTTTCGATCGGAAAACTCGTCAATACATCGACGCCAAGTTCAATTAGTTTTTCTTCCAGGCGATTGATGATCGTGCGGTAGCCTCCTGTGACGTATCCGAACATCTCTTTTTTCAAACCGCTGCGACGTGCCTTGTACATCCGGTTAATATGGGCCCAAATAAAACTGGCGGCCGTTTTTTTGTAACTCTCGCCAAGCTTGGCATTGAGCAACGGTTCCCAAATCTTCTCAAACGTGCCATTTCCGGACCAGCGTCGCAACCATTTTTCGACGCCGAGCGATTCTAAGCGTTTCCAGTTTTTAATTTTGGAAGCGTAAAAAATGGTCCCACCCAATCGAAGTTTTTCGATCAATTTCAACGGTGGAAACGACAAGAACTCGACCGTGTTGGACATCGAGTACAGGTTGCCATCGGTGAAGAAACCCGTTTTGGTCTCCGTCCATTTCAATTGATCGGCGAGGTCAATTTCTTCGAGCAAGTTTCTTAAATTGGAGTCCGTCATCAAGATCACGTGGTAGTACTTGTCCCACGTGACATCGCCCAACTCCCAAACACTGGTCAATCCGCCAAGCTTGGGTGCCGCTTCAATCAGCGTTACATCGTGACCTTCTTTCGCCATTCGATGTGCCATCGTCAGCCCCAGCATTCCACCGCCGACAACAGCCCAGCGAGGTCGGTTTGTCGATCGCACAATCACCTTCGTTACCTTGTTTCCGTTTTAGATTGAAAGATGGAAGGAGTTGCCTTAGTATCCGCCAAAACGACGTTTGGCAAACAGAGCGAGAGTTTTGAAAACCGTGTTTCCAACTGGCATCTTGCTTTCACCTTCTTTCAGGTCGTAACGCAAGATGAAAGGAACTTCGCCCATGACAAATTGGAAGCGACGCATTTTTAGCAACACGTCGACCATGCAAGAAAAACCTTGCTCGCTAACAAACGCATCACCATAAAAATCGATGCTGTGTTGGAGTACCGAATGTTTGTAAGCTCGATATCCACAAGTGTAGTCTCGGACGCCAGGAATCGGCATGAGGATCCGGAACATGTAGCTGGCGACTTGAGTCAGCAACACTCGATTCCATGGGACCCCGACCACACGTGAGCCCGGTTGATAGCGTGAGGCGATCGCAACGTCACAACCTTCATCGATCGCCGTAATCAATCGGTCCATGATTTTCGGAGGATGCGTATCGTCGGCGTCCAACGTGATCACAATATCATCTGTTGTGCCGCGTTGGGCGGCCGCTCTCAACCCAGTGTTCAACGCACCCGACAAACCAAGATTCTTCGGATGACGAATTAGGTTGACCGGCAACTCCTTGGCGGCCGAATCCGCAATCTCTGCCGTCGCATCGGAACTGCCATCGTCAACTACGATGATTTCGTAAGGCAACTGATTCACGGCAAACGTCTTACCAATTTTTTCCAATAGCTGGCCCAGGCGCATGGCCTCATTGTACGCCGGCAACGCGACAAAAATCTTGCGCTGCTGAACGTCCGTGATAAACGCAGACTCAGGCTGTATCTCGGTGGTGCGGATCAAAGTAATTTTGTTGCAAAAAAGCCAATAGATGTTCGAGAATTGACGTTTCCGACGCCAGAAGCTCCGAAAATGCTATCTTAAATCCAATAACCTAGCGAATAAACGATTCATTCAGAAATAAACAAAAAAAGCGGCCAATCTGACCGCTTTTGCTTCACCTGATGAATCTTGCACGTCTTGTCATTGGGAATTCAGGTTCCAATCGTAGTCCTGGTAACTGACGGAGTAGCCCCCATTTCGGACGATTGTCTTGATGTCCGCCGGAAAATAGGGGGCTATGGCTCGAATTTGAGCCGTTTGGCTGGAACCGAAATCCCTCCCGAACCAATCTAGGATCGCGCTCAGTTGCAGCTGTTTTCGGCCAGCATCGAATTTCAAGTTTCTCGACCGCGAAAAGAAGTCTACGGTATTGGATGAAAGTTGTCGTTCGAGGGCCTCGGCAGTATACGCTTCGTTTAACAAGCGTGGACAGCCAACGGAAGCACATACAATTGCGAAATGGATCCGCGGCTCGTTCATTTTTCGCAATACTTTGTGCTCAATATCATTCAGGTTGATTTCCGTGTCGCCGAGCTGAAGTTTCAAATCATGCCAGATGTCGTATCCCAATTTCTTGGTATGGTTGCGAATCGAAGTCGTTGGGTAAACTTCTAGAATGCCCTCCAAAGTCATGGCATTGTAAGCGTTGATCCAATAGGCCAATTTCGCTTCGTGAGCGGCCGCCATTGCTGTGTCAGCACGACTGAGTGAATTCAAATATGTTTGAAGTGCACGTCGATCTTGAGTTGATGCTTTCCAACCGGCATAGTTGACTTCGCCATCTGAGTTAACGTATTTTTTGAGCAATTCGTTGAAGATTCCGTGCTCAATCTTATCCAATGAAACTTGATCGCTTTTCGAGTATCTCTTGCCGACGCTTTTGAGTTGCGCCGAAGAGTCACAAGATGTAAAAATCATGAGGCTCAAAACGACGATCAGCTGAAGCGACCTAATCGCAAATGTTTTCATTTTTCAATCCATAAACCAGTTCGACCATTTTCGTTTACTAAGTGACGAATCAATTTGCCCAATCTTACGGCATTATTCACAAAAACTTTTAATTCGTGGCAAACCGGCTGTTTGCTTGTTGTATCGGTATCAACTTTTCGAATTTCTGTTCATGATGAACTGCTTCAATCCATGATTGAGTGGTTTGCTATCAACGTCCATTTAGAACTCGATGGCCAGCAATAGGCTCGCTTCGATCGTAGTTTAGCCGTCATGGGGAAAGGTATTTGTTGGTTAAACACTCGCGTGTGGTACTGAATAAAACACAAGATTCGTCGGGTTTGGCCCATACGCGTTGTCAGCGCGGCTGTTTTTGTTAAATGTAGATGAGGGAACGATTGCAAAGAGAGGCATTAACTAGCAAGCCGCGAACGAACTTTTGCATTTTGATCATGTACAACGTGGTCATGCGAACGGGTTGGATTTTCAAGACCGAAAGTATCATTATGCCGGCCATCTTAGACATTCTAGGTGGCGGTGGTTGGATGCGAGGATGTCTTCCAATGTTGAACCGACTGGGCCAAAGCATTCCTCCCATTTTGGTTGCGGATTGGGTGCGGCGTGTTTCATACAAGAAGTTCGTGTTGTTGGTTTGCGCGTTAGCCATGGGGGCGTGCTTCTTGGTTTTGGCGGCAGTTTGGAATGCGGTCGGAAGTGAACACCCGGCCTGGTTGCCCTACTTTTTCTTATTAGTGTACGGTGTGTTTTGGTTTTGCGTCGGGATACACAATCTGTGTTTGAGTTTGTTGTACGGCAAACTCGTTGCAGTCAACTCGCGTGGTTTGTTGATGTTAGTTGCGATCACGATTGGTTCGGTGACAGCGATCGGTTCGGCATGGGTTTGGATGGGACCTTGGTTGACTGAGGGGAGCCCTGCCATGGTTCGATTGTTTGTTTTTTCGGGAACAAGTTTTGTGTTGGCCGCCGGACTGGCCGTGTTTTTATACGAACCGGCAGAACGCGCAGCAGCCAATCCTCAATCGTCCCTCGAGTCTTTTAGACAGGCCGGCAAAATCGTCTGGCAGGATGCCAATTTTCGTTTGCTGGCAATGATTGCCGGTTGTTTCGGGATGGCCGTGACTTTGATGCCGCATTATCAAGCCTACGTCAAGCAAGTTTTCGAAATCCGTCTGGCCGAGTTTGTGCCTTGGGTGATCGCACAAAACTTGGGTGCGGCTTCGTTTAGTGTACCGTTGGGTAGATTGGCGGATCGTTGGGGTAACCGTTTGGCGCTCCAGGTGGTGATGTTGTTGTTATGTGCGGCGCCACTCTTGACGGTTGTGCTTGTGCATATCGGGCAGCCATACGCCCGAACCGGATTTTATGCAGTGTTCTTTTTGCTGGGTCTGCTGCCATTATCGATGCGGGTTTTTAACAATTACACGTTAGAGATTGCGGGTTCGGAGGAACAACCGATTTACTTAAGTACGCTTGGGATTTGCATTGCGCTGCCGGTGCTGTTGGTTTCTGTTCTGGTGGGTTGGTTGATGGACATCGTGGGATTTCAATTCGTGTTCTTGCTGATCTTAATGATCCTGCTACTTGGCTGGACTTTGACGTTTAAGCTAATTGAACCCAGAAGCTCGGAAGCCGGCGAATCCAAATTGCATTAAGTCGTTTCCGGTTTTGGGAGTCATTCGCTCGAAAACTGAAGTCCGGGGCGGCAGGTTCATTTATTGAGCATTGGACAAGACGATGGCTATCAGCCGATTTGGCGGCTACCGCAGTGTGCCGCTCACGACCATTGCTGTTTCGATATACTTTTCCGATGTGACCAACGCGATCTCATTGTCAGAGCCGTTAAACCCTGCCCTTGGGCTGGAATGCTGAACCCCATCGTGAAGTCAGCCGATGCTATACCTGTTCCAATTATCGATTTATCGGGAAGGCCACACAAGTGTTTATCATCGTTATGACTTTGCTGTTGATGGTGGGGCATCACCATACGGGGACAATTGAGGCCAAACTTTCTGGCGTCAAATGTGTGGTTTCCGGACGTGCCGCGAATACCAAATACTCCGTACCCTTTAAGCAGGGACGCATCTTTTTTGATTGCAACGCAAGTCGACTGAAGTTTGAACGAGAGCCTTCGATTTATAGTTGCAAAGCAAATCATCAGTTGGTCGTATCGGGCCAATACGCCCAAGCACTTTGTCCAATCAAGCACACCGAGATCAACGACAATTGTATCTATGTCCAAGTGATGGGAGTTCGAATTCGCACCTGTTGTTCGGGTTGTCTACGTTCGTTGGAGTCACGGGGTGATTTGCAAAAGCAGGCCAGTTTCGTTTTTTCGGACCCAAATTTCACGACGACGTTTGGCCCAGTCGATCGCTCAGTCAAAAAACCCAACGAAATAAGCTTGTCCCGTTGATCTTTGTTGGAAGGGGACGATTTGCCATAATTCCTGCGTTCAAAGTAAAGGCAATGGCAAATCATGCGAATCTTTTTTTCAGTCGGAGAACCCAGTGGTGATCTGCACGCTTCAAATCTGATCCGAGAACTTCGTTCTCGTCATCCCAGTTGCCAGGCCGTTGGCTTTGGTGGCCCGAAAATGAATGCAGCCGGTTGTGAGTCGTTTTTCGATTTGACTCAGTTGGGGGTAATGTTTTTAGCGGGCGCGCTACGTCATCTGCGCTTGTTTTTGCGTTTGGTTGCCGAGGCAGACAAGTATTTTCAATCAAACCAGGTCGATGCGGTCGTGTTGATTGATTATCCAGGGTTCAATTGGTGGATTGCCCGCAAAGCAAAGCAGCACAACATTCCAGTCTTCTATTATGGCGTGCCGCAGATGTGGGCTTGGGCGAGTTGGCGTATCAAAAAAATTCAAAGGTTTGTCGATCACGTTATTTGTAAACTCCCGTTTGAAGCGAAGTGGTTCGCGGATCGTGGTTGCCGCGCCGAGTACGTTGGGCATCCGTACTTTGATCAGTTGCAAAACCAAGTACTCAACGCAGAGTTTGTTGACGAAGTGGGATCTATCAAACACCCCAAAGTATTGTTGTTACCCGGGTCTCGACAAATCGAATTGGTGCGAAACATCGAATCTCTGGTCGCGTCGGCGAACAAGATTCGCGAACAAGTACCTGAAGCGTCGGTATTCGTTGGGTGTTTGAATGCCCAACATGCCGAATATTGCGAATCGTTTTGCCAGCCACACAACATTGAAGTGTATGTCGACAAAACTCAGGAGTTGATGACCACTTCGGATGTATGTTTAGCATGCAGTGGTTCGGTCTCCCTGGAACTGTTGTACCACCGGTTGCCGACGGTCATCGTATACAAGATTTCTTGGCTGAAGTTGTGTCTCCAAGTGTTTGTACTGAAATGCAGGTACATCACGTTAACCAATTTGATGAGCGCAAATGACATAAGCAAGGCTTCATGGTGGCCGTATGATCCGGACGCAGTCGGTGCGGAAGACGTGGCGATGCCGGAGTATATGTCAGCGCTGGACCGCTCGCAGCAAATTGCAGACCGTATTGTCGGCTGGTTGCAAAACTCCGCCGAAATGGAGAATCAACGGCAAGCGTTGAATCGATTGGCTGTTCGATTCGCGGTTCCAGGAGCCACATCTCGCGCAGCGGACTATATAATTAACGTGCTTGGCCAACGCCAAAATCGGGAAGTGGCTGCCTGAGTTTTTTTGGATCCATTGTGATACGGTGAATTCGTGTTTTTAAGTGAACCTTCGCGCACCAATTACGACATCAATTTTACGTTATTTGGCTTTGATGTTCGTGTTCATCCAGCGTTTTTTATTATGCCGTTATTGCTGGGAGCCTCTTGGCTTCAAGCTGAAAATGCTGGTATGAATTTGATCATTTTGATCACGGTGTTTTTTGTTTCCATTCTAGTACATGAGTTGGGGCACGCTTTTGCATTTCGTTACTTTGGGCAACCCGCGCGCATTGTCCTGTATTGGATGGGAGGACTGGCAATTCCCGACGGTGGCGGGCCGTGGGCGATCAACGTGGGAACGCGTTTGACGCCCCAACAAAAGATCGTCGTCTCGGCGGCGGGTCCCGGCTTCGGGTTTTTGCTGGCCGCTTCGTTAGTAGGAGTGGTGTTTGCCATGGGTGGCAAGATTGAAGTCTTGCAGGATGGGATTTTCCCAGCATTGATCCCGCGGTTTACCCCAAACAATCAGCCAAACATTGCGGTGATCACGTTGCTGTATCTCGGAATTTGGGCCAACATTTTTTTCAACATCTTGAATTTGGCACCGGTATTTCCATTAGATGGCGGGCAAATCTCACGGGAATTGTTTGAAATGAATGATGGATTCAATGGAACAAGAAACAGTATCATGTTATCGATACTGGTTGGTGCGTTGGTCGCTGTTTTTAGTTTTTCGACAGGTGATCGATTTATTGGATTCTTCTTTGCATTCATGGCCTGGTCCAACTACATGACGCTACAGCAGATGGGTGGTGGTTTCGGTGGCAATCGACCTTGGTGACGCAGCCGTGCGATTCGTCTATTTCGGCTGACTTGATCGCGATCGCGTCTTTGATTCGGTTTGATCGACGGCGTGAAAATAGTATTCGAAGTCGTGGGATGATTCGAATTCATGCGCTCGACCCATAAAAAAACAAAAAAAACGAAATTTTTTTTCGCGCGCTGACAAAAGAAAACAATGCCATTCATTGCGCTAAAATTTTTCTCCTTCGATTCTTGTCTGTGGTTTAAACTTGATTCGCGATTGAAATTCATTGGTACGTTTTTTTGTCAATGCGCCATTGTTCGCGCGCAGAGATAACTCGCATGCCAATCAATACGCATCAAACATGTGTTAAACACAATCCGCTGTTGCCAACTTACGCCTGTTTTCATCGGTTCCAAGGACAAAGCTTGTTTTTGTTTAGAAATTTTAAAAAACAATTAGCAAACGAAATCGAAACATTTCATAAAAACGGAAGTTCGAAACATCAGGATGAACAAGCTTATGCCGCGGTCCGCGAAAATCTATGTTCTCAAATTGAGAACAACCAAGCGAATTGAATTGTGTTTTTTTGTAGATGTTAATTGCAGTTGATTTTTGAGTTAAAAAATTCTTGCGGCGATAGTTTCGGCAGTGACGGGATAAGACTTTAGGAAAAATTAACGCAATCAAATTTTTGTCGAAGGTTGAATTGACGAAAAAATGACCAAAACAATATTGAAAAAATATTTTGGTTCCCTAAAACTTACCGCGGTGAAATTTTCACGTCGAAACAACTTGAAGACAGACGAGTTGGATTTCAAATTCGCTTGAAGTTTTTGTGTCGGTTCGAAATGGAAATTTTAGAATTAGACGTTTAATTTTTTTAGGTTGGTGAGACGACCTCAGATTGTTGAACGCGTTTCAATTTGAGAGGGATCTCCCACTGGTCAAATACGGAGGACGTACTGTGGCCAAGAAGAAAAAAGCTGCAAAGAAAAAAGCTACTAAAAAGGCAGCAAAAAAGAAGGTAGCAAAAAAGAAGCCTGCAAAGAAGAAAGCGGCTAAAAAGAAGCCAGTAAAGAAAAAAGCTACAAAGAAAAAAGCTACGAAGAAGAAAGCTTCTAAAAAAGTAGCTAAGAAGAAGGTAGCTAAGAAGAAAGCGGCTAAGAAGAAGCCCGCTAAGAAAAAGGCGACGAAGCGTAAGAAGTAGTCTTTCTTAGACTCAAGTTCTTACGCTAGTTTTTTTAGGACACAACGAGAAAGGGCAGCCATTTTGGCGGCCCTAAATTTTTGCGCCGATTGGAAGTGCGTCGCTGACAGTGTTGTTGGTGGCTGATGCGCGACGTAAGGCACGATGCGTTGCGCTCAGGGCCCTGTTGGTATACCGGTTGCCGGATCTAACTGATTGCCCTTTCCTGTCCTGGAAGCGATCGCCTGTCGTCTTGGCTCATAAAATCGTCTTGGCTCATAAAATCGTCTTGGCTCATAAAACAAAACGCGCGGGCTGAGCTTAACCCAGGACGGGCAATTGGGCTTGGGTTGGTGCATCCGATTGGCGTTGAGCGATTGTTTTGCAAAGCTGGTAGGCGATTTTTTCCAAGAACGGGCCCACGTTAGGGTCGTCGAAATTGGCAGTCATTTGTCCGGCGTCGCCCCGCTCTCTTAATTGGATATTGATTGGGATATCGCCTAAGAATGGGATCTTCGCTTGTTCTGCGTATTCACGTGCCCCCCCTTTGCCAAAGATGTCGTAGCGTTTGCCGTTGTCAGGGCAAATGAAACTGCTCATGTTTTCGATCATGCCAACGACTGGGATTTTCACTTTTTCAAACATGGCCACTGCTTTGATGGCATCGATCAAGGCAACTTCTTGTGGCGTGCAAACGACAACGGCGCCGGTGATGGGCAGCAATTGCGAAAGTGAAAGTGCGACGTCGCCGGTACCTGGCGGCATATCAATGATCAAGAAGTCGAGTTCTCCCCAATTAACATCACGCACAAACGTTTGGACCGTTGAATGCAACATGGGGCCACGCCAAATCACGGCCTGTTCGGGAGGCACCATAAACCCAATGCTCATCACCGGCATCCCGTCAAAGTCCAGGGTGCCTATTTTGTCACCGTCCTTCATGACTTCGCCGCGAACACCAGTCAAGTGAGGAATGCTGGGGCCATAGACGTCAGCGTCTAACAGACCGACTTTGCAGCCCGCCCTGTGCAGTGCAATTGCCAGGGCCGTCGCCGAGGTCGACTTGCCCACACCGCCTTTGCCCGAGCCAACGGCGATCACCGCCTTGGATTTCAATCCAACCGTACCCAACGGAAGTGGCGCCCGCTCGTGTTCCACAATGTTGACTTCAATATTAACTTCGGGGCACTTTGGTTGGATTGCCAACGCAACATCGGCAATGAAATCTTTGGTCAGTGGTCGAGAAAAACTGGTTAATCCGATATCAACCGTGACCGAATTGGCGTCGCAGCGAACGTCTTTGATTTGGTTTGTCGATTCCAAAGAACGACCAGTTTCGGGGTCTTTGACGGATTTGAGTGCGGAACGAACGACGGCTGGATCGGGAGTGGACGACATTTTGATTCTGATCACTTGGGTTAACTTGATTCCGGTTGCCACGGCAGGCGGTTAGAAATCTGAACTTCCAGCGGCGCCGGAAGGACACGCAATCGCATGGCATGGCGGTTCAACGTTTGGCAAAAAGCGTTTGTCTGCCGTTGACTGCAGAATACGCCCGCAAAGCCGGAAATCAATAGCTGTTGCCCAAACCGTGCCATTTCCAGGTCAGTTAACGCAAACACGCATTGGTTGTGATTGGAGAGTCGAGAAACGGAGCTGGCGGTCTCCAGCCTTTGACGCAGCTCGCCGGGCTCCAAGTTTTTATGGATTTCAAGCAGCCCCACGGTTCCATAATGAATCCCGATCTGCTGCCGCCAAGATTTCAAATCATAAAGTCTTCGAATTTTTGAGTGGCAGTTCGATGCGAACCGCAATGCTTTTCGATCGACTGCTAAAACCAAGACCTCAAAGGTTGTTTTCATTTACGAGTCCGCTTCTTTGAAGGCCGAAGAATCAATTTGATTCTCAGTGGCTGATTTTTGGATAATCTGAAGCGCCTCAGCGCGTCGGAGCAATTTCGCTCGGTTGATTCCCAGTAGTTGCGCGGCTTTGGTCTTGTTGTAGTCGGCTCGTTCGAGAGCCCGTTTAATGATTTGGCTCTCGATATCGGCCAAAAATTTTTCCAGTTCAATGGACTCAACTTCGTGATAGCCAATTCTGGCCGCCGTTAACGAATGCCTAAACCAATCTGGCAGGTCGGATTTTTGAATCATTGAAGTACCACATTGTTGGTGGGCTTCTTTGATGCATTGACGAAGCTCGTCCAAGTTGCCAGGCCAGGCGTATTCGTAAAACAACTCTTGGACGTCTGTCGAGACGCCACTGATTTGATTCTCAACGTTTTGGTTTTCCTGTTGAATGAAAAACTGCGTGATTAAATCTAAATCATTTTTTCGTTTTGCCAGTGGTGGAAGTTGAATGACCTGGACACTCAAGTGCATGGCCAATCCAAAATGGAATTCGTTTTGGCGAGCTCGATCGAGCAGATCGTATTCCGAGGTCGCCAAAATTCGGATGGGGAAGTTGGGCAATTGTGTGTAGCCAAACAACTCGTTTTGAGCATCCGGTTGCATCTTGTCCACGTCCAGCAACAGCAGCCAGTCGGTCGACTGTGACTTGCGTTGATTAAAAACCCACTCTTTGATGCTTTCCTGAATCAACTCGCTATCGGCGATGGCACAATGGACGGGAACCAGGTTTGCGGTGGGGTGATTGCGTTTCGCAAAAATCGAGCGAGCGACATGTTGACGACCGGTACCCGGTAGTCCGACGACCAGGCAATCGGAATGATTCTCAGCAATGGCTTTGATTTTCCGTTTCAGTTGTTTTGCGAAATCGCTACTGCCAATCAAGTGGTCCAGCGAGTAGCCGTCCAGGTCGTGTTGACGGAGCTGGCTGATAGTCTTGGTCAATTCTAGTTGCAACGCATTCGTTGGATCGGATTCAATCTCGTGTAGATCATCGCCGATTGCCGTGATCATGATGGTATGTTGTGTCGCCTCGATGGGTTGAACCGCTTGGAAGACGGCTTTTTTCCAGACGAAGGGCCGAACGCGTCGGCTTTGGATATAGCTCTGTGCCACCGAAAAGCCGTCGGCAAACCAATTTGGATCGGGGCAAATTCCTGCAGCTTTATCTTCGGCGGTTGAGTCTGCAGCGATTCCGTATGAAAGCACAGTCCCTACCAGTGCATCTGGTTCGACGCCAAGCCAATTACAACAGGCTTCATTTGCGTATATGATTTCGAAATCGTTATCGACAACGGCGATCGGGTTGGGAGAGTTGTCAAGTAGTCTTGGCAGTTTCGGTTTTCGAGTCCGTTTACGGGCCATGGCAATCGTATCGGGGCTATTCAACTTTTCGAATTGTGAAAGACTTTGTTATAGTGCCAAAGCATTCAATTGGGATGACCAAAGTCATGAGCCGCGAGACAATTCTTTCAAACAGCCCTCCACCGGACGAAGACGACCCGCATTTGCGGCCGACACGTTTAAGTGAAATGGTGGGCCAACGTGATGTAATCGCCCGCTTACAGGTGGCGATTGACGCGGCGCGTAAGCGCAAAGATACGCTCGGCCATATTTTGTTTGACGGTCCGCCGGGGTTGGGCAAGACGACGTTCGCCTATTGTATTCCCAATGAGATTGGGGTGCCGATCGATTTCCTATCGGGGCCTAGCTTGAAGGCGCCCAAAGACCTTGTAGCGTCACTGACGAATTTAAGAAAAAACCAAGTACTCTTCATCGATGAAATTCACCGAACTCCCAAGGCGGTCGAAGAGTACTTGTATACGGCGATGGAGGATTTTCGAATTGATATTTTGGTCGGCGAAGGTGTGAACGCGCGAACGCATAATTTCAAGTTGCAACCGTTTACTTTGATTGGTGCAACGACACGATCGGGAATGTTGACGGGCCCACTCCGCGATCGTTTCCAGATTCGTGAACACTTGGACTTTTACACGATTGACGAGCTGACCGATATCGTCAACCGAAATGCCCGCAAACTGAAGATCGAAATCGAGCCGGCGGCGGCCATTGAGATTGCGAACCGCAGCCGTAGTACTCCTCGTGTGGCAAACAATCGCTTACGCTGGGTCCGCGATTATGCGCAGAGCCGCGCCGACGGTGTCATCACCGTTGAGGTGGCGGGCGCCGCATTGGAGATGGCTGAGATTGATTCTCTTGGACTCGATCGGCTGGACCGAAAGTACTTGGAAACGTTGATTCGCGTTTGTTTGGGGGGCCCGACCGGGATCGAGTCGATTGCGGCGACAATGAATTCTTCTTCGGATACGTTGGAGGATGATGTCGAACCATTTTTGCTTCGCAGCGAACTGATCTTAAGAACTTCGCGCGGTCGGGTGGCAACGCCCAAAGCTTACGAACATTTGAATTTTGAACCTCCTAGCCATGGTCAAAGCCAGTTGTTCGACTAGTGGCCGCGTTGACAGAGTTTTCATCTAAATCTAGGATCTCGCGTTTCGGTACAGCAAGACTTGAAGGACGAGTAGTGAGTAAAACGGCGTTTCTTTTCCCTGGGCAAGGCGCGCAGAGAATTGGCATGGGCCAAGAATTGTGCGCGTCCAACCCAAAGGTAAAGGCTTTGTTCGAATCGGCCAACGAAGTGCTCGGTTACGACTTAGCCGAGGTGTGTTTTAATGGACCGGAAGAAAAGTTGAATTCGACGGTCATCAGTCAGCCGGCACTGTATGTATGTAGCATGGCCGCTCTGGAGTCGTTGAAGCAAACTCAAAGTGAGGTCGTCGGATCGGTTTCGGCAACCGCTGGATTGAGTTTGGGCGAATACACGGCGATCGCGTTTGCCGGAGGTTTCAGTTTTGAAGACGGACTTCGTTTGGTACAGAAACGGGGGGAGGCAATGCAGGCCGCCTCGGATGATACCGCCAGTGGTATGGTGAGTGTATTGGGTTTGGAACGCGAAGAGGTTGCCACTGTTTGCGAAGTGGCGCGGGTGGAGGGCGAAGTTCTTCAGC
The DNA here is from genome assembly GCA_965263475.1 of Mariniblastus sp. Lineage (GTDB taxonomy): Bacteria > Planctomycetota > Planctomycetia > Pirellulales > Pirellulaceae > Mariniblastus. Next base: position 1,315,103 of record OZ253677.1, on the reverse strand, counting down.
CTGCCAATTATCTTTGTCCCGGCAACATCGCGGTTTCCGGCCAACGACAATCTTGTGCCAACGTCGCGGAAGCGGCTGAAAAAGCAGGGGCTATGAAGACCGTTCCGCTGGCTGTGGCGGGTGCGTTTCATACGGCGATTATGGAGTCCGCAGTCGAAAAGTTGGCGACGGCTTTGCAGGATGTTGAGTTTCAAGCAACAAGAATTCCGGTCTATTCGAACGTGGACGCAACGCCTCACACACAGCCTGACGAGTTGAGAAATCTGCTTGTCAAACAAGTTTGCTCGCCTGTCCTGTGGCACGATTCGATGCAGCGGATGTTGGATGACGGATTTGAGAAATTTTATGAAGTCGGGCCCGGTCGTGTGTTGCGCGGTCTGTTAAAGAGGATCTCTCGCAAGACGCCTTGTGAAGGCACTTTGGATTGAGGAATAACAAATGAGTTTAGAAAGTCTAAAAGTTGATTTGTCCGGTCAGACGGCAGTCGTAACGGGAGCTTCTCAAGGCCTTGGCCGAGCCATGGCGATCGCTTTAGCGGGTGCCGGAGCAAGAGTCGCTTGCGTGGCGCGCAATGAAGAAAAGTTAAAGCAAACGTTGGAAACGATACAGTCCACTGGCGGTGAAGGCGCTGTCATGGCCGCTGACGTGGGCGTCGCAGAGAATGTCGATACAATCGTCGACACCGTTGCCAATGATTGGGGGCGCTTGGATATCGTTGTTAACAATGCGGGTATCACACGAGACACCTTGATGCCGGTGATGTCCGACGAACAATGGGATGATGTTATTGCAACCAATTTGCGGGGCACGTTTTTGTTTTGTCGCGCGGCGAGCAAGATCATGATGAAGCAGCGATCTGGACGCATCATCAATATTTCTAGCGTTTCAGGTTTGATGGGCAATCCCGGTCAAACGAATTACTCAGCTTCAAAAGCGGGGATGATTGGATTGACGCGAAGTTTGGCCAAGGAATTGGCAAAACGTAAAGTAACGGTCAATGCGGTTGCTCCAGGTTTTATCGAAAGCGACATGACCCAAGCATTGGGTGACGCTGTGTTGGACGAAGTCAAAAAACGGATTCCGATTCGTCGAATTGGGACGGCGGATGATGTATCTGCCTGTGTTCTATTTTTGTCCAGCCCGGCGGCAAGTTACATTACTGGGCAGGTTTTGACGGTTGATGGCGGAATGACGGCATAGGGCGTTGAAAAGTGAGTTTTGGCCTAAAAATAAAGGGTCCGAAGTGTTCATTAAGCCTTGACCCCTTTTATGTCAATCCTCTATCTTAATCCGATCATCGCGGATGATTTTTGAGTTGTAAATTTTTGAATTAGCAAAGGAGGCCGATTCATGTCGGTCGAGCAGAGAGTTATCGATATCGTTGCTGAGCAACTGGGTGTTGAAAAAGAAAAGATCAAAGCCGAATCCAATTTCGTAAACGATTTAGGTGCTGATTCCTTGGATACGGTCGAATTGGTGATGGAGTTGGAAGAAGAATTCGACATCAGTATCCCAGATGATGCTGCAGAGAAAATTCAGACGGTTGGCGAAGCCGTGAAACACATTGAAGAGAATAGTTAGTCGGTAGCTAATGTAGGCGAAAACATGGATCGGCGAGTCGTCGTAACGGGGTGGGGCCTTGTCACCTCTCTCAGCTGCGAAGTTGAAGATTGTTGGCAACGTATCTTGGCTGGCGAAAGTGGTATCCACGAAATAAAGCTTGTCGATAACTCCGATATGAAAGTGAAAATCGGAGGTGACGTCTACGGGTTCGATCCGGCTGCGCGGATTGGACAAAAAGAAGCAAAGAAGATCGATCGCTTTTCTCAATTCGCGATGGTGGCTGGTGAAGACGCGGTCGAATCTGCTGGCCTCGACTTTTCAAGTGTTAGCGACACATCACGGTACGGCTGTGTATTGGGTTCGGGAATCGGTGGCTTGATCACAATCTCGGAACAAATGGAACGGCTGATCTTAAAAGGCCCAGATCGAGTATCGCCGCTGACCATTCCAAAGCTGATGCTCAATGCAGGCGGCGGAAACTTGGCGATTCACTATGGATTGACGGGACCGAACTATTCGATTGCGACGGCATGTGCCAGTGCTGGAAACGCGATGGGCGATTCTTTGAACTTGATTCGCAGCGGTGAATGCGATCTTTTGATAACCGGTGGTGCAGAAGCGGCAATGACCCGTATTGGTTTGAGCGCCTTTCAAAATATGCGAGCGTTGTCGCTTCGAAATGACGAACCGCATCGCGCAAGTCGGCCGTTTGATATAGATCGCGATGGTTTCGTATTGAGTGAAGCGGCTGGGATTTTGGTGTTTGAAGAATTGGAACACGCCAAGAATCGCGGTGCAGATATTTTGGCCGAGGTGATCGGGTTCGGAACGACATGCGACGCCGGGCACATTACGTCTCCCGATGCCGAGGGGAAAGGTGCTTCGCGGGCCATGCAATTGGCGCTGAAAGACGCGAAGTTATCACCCGATCAAATCGACTATATCAATGCCCATGGAACCAGCACGCCCCTCGGGGATAAAGCGGAAACCATTGCCGTCAAGAAGGTGTTTGGTGACCACGCTAAGCAGGTGAGTATTAGTAGCACCAAGAGTCAGGTTGGCCATTCTTTGGGGGCCAGCGGTGGCGTTGAGCTGATTTTTTCGATCAAAGCAATTCACAACAATACGATCCCACCCACGATAAATTTGGACACTCCCGATCCAGATTGCGATTTGGATTACACGCCCAACGTGCCCAAAGAACGCGCGACAACGGTTGCGATGAGCAACAGTTTTGGCTTCGGTGGTCACAACGCCTCGGTCGTCGTTCGCGAATTTTCCGAATAACTGAGGCGAGCCCTCGTTACCGTTGCCACTGACAAATTGGCTGCCTGATCGGTTGATACAGTCTGATGGCCGCACTTCGTACAACAACGCGACCGCATTGTTGCTGGTTGTAAATTCTTGATCCACTTTACTTTAGGTGAAATCCCACCCGTTTGGCACGACCCTTGCTCCATGAGAGTTCGTCGCTTTAACCGCGGCGCACATTAACGAATTCTCCTATATGGTTTAACAAAGGGTTGATTTATGATTTTGAAACCACGTTACGACCGACCGTTTAGTGATCTTGCTTCAGATTTCGAAAACATCATCGAGCATGTCTTTGGTGATACCAACAGTGGAGCCAGCCATTGGTCTCCTCGAGCAAATGTATTGGAATCGGATCACTCTTATACAATCGAATTGGAATTGCCCGGTATCGATCCGACCGAAGTCGGCATTGAATTGAACGATGGGACTTTGGAAGTTACCGGCAAGAAAGAGGCTGCCGTGGACGTTGAAGGCGTCAAACTGTTGAAATCCGAAAGATCGAATGGCGCGTTCTCACGATCGTTCAAGTTTTCAACGCAATTAGATGCCGAGAATATTTCCGCAAGTTTTAAGCATGGGATATTAACTGTGTTGTTGCCAAAATCTGAAAAGGTAGTGCCACGGAAAATTGAAGTAACGATTGCTGACTAGCCCCAGATAATTCGTTTAGGACGTGGATTCTAGCCCTGTTGAAAGCGGGGCTTTTTTGTGTAGCAGCTCTCAAAAATAAAGGTTTGTAAACATCGACTAGATCGCCATAACAGCGAATTGGATCGCGAATTAACATTGCTATGCAACTTCATGCTTTGGATTTTCGATGGATGCGATCACGCTAGTCGGTTCTTCTGCCATCGATTTGGCAGCTCACGCGGACGAATCAGAAAACCTACTTTATCGGTCATTGTTTGATTTGGCACATTCAGCCAGCCAATCAAATGCCGGCCGCATCAACATCAAGTTTTTCTTGCCGCAAGGGTTGAACGAAACGGAGCTGGGGGAACCTCAACCAGTCGGTTTTGATGCGATCTACGTCCGTTGCCCTCAAATTCCGATTCCAAAAATCGGTGCAAAGTTCTTTGGTAAGCAGTTGTCTGATGTTCAAGCGGTCGACTATTTTCCCTATCCGACTGCCTACACCGCGAGTTGGATGGGGCAAAAACTAAAGGAATGGTGGACCGCGGCGCGAACAGCTGAAACGCCTTTTATGATGTATGCGCATACTCCGGACTTGTTCAGCCATCAATTGTTTAAGTTCCGCAAACGAGAGTTATTTCGTCGACATATTCGTATTCCCCTAATTGGCACCCACCATTCCGGTTTCTTGCAGTACGTCGATGAGCAACTTAAATGTTGCCTGCAATCTTTATTGGCGAATCCCCGTTTAACCAATGATGTCCTGTTTGCGAAGCATGGATTTCTTCGCGCCTTTGTCCCGATCTTCGATGAAAAGCCAGAACTGATTGAGCAAATTCGAGACGCCGTTATTGGGCTTCGCAGCATCGTCGAAAACCTGTTTGTCAATCGTCGGCCTTTGTCCAACCGTTCCAGGAAATGGGGAGACATTTGTCTGGGTGTCGCTGGGCTGTTTTCTAAAGATGTGCGGTACCGCATCGCCGGGCTGAAATCAATTTCTCATACAGTTCATTCTTCGATCGATTTGGCCAATCAGATCTGCGGTTTGGATCTTCGGAAACTTCCGAACGTCGAGTTGAATTATGAACAATTGTTGGACGAAGTTTTGCGTCAGTCGGCAATGCATTTTGGCCAGATTTATTTGCGGCATTGTTATAGCCAATACGATCGAGTGATCACATTTGAAGGGGATTCAGGTGTAAAAGAGTTGCAAGAAATTGGGATCGCCAAGGAGCAAATCATTGTCCTGGAAAACGGCGAACTGAGCGTTGCTCGTTTGGTTGAGCAGTATCAAGAAATCGTTGATTCCGATCGGCAAGTGAAAATTCCTACGCGGCGAATGCGTCTGGATGACTTAGCGTTTGCTCCACCGCCGAATGAGAAACGCCGCGGTGAAGGCGTCTTGGCAATGTCGGATGTGCATTTGGGAGACGGCAGCGGCAGTTCCCGGGCAATGGCATTGTTGAAGCTGGCACCAAAGCTGGAAGAAATGGGGATTTCCAGAGTCGATATCGTTGGTGACTTGTGCGAAAGAACGGCCGGATCGTATCGTTTCAACAAGCATAAGAAGATGTTCAATAATGCATTGCACCAGATTTCCCAGTTGCCATCCAATGGAAGTGCAAAATCGATTTTTTTGGGCGAGATGCAGTTCAATCGGAACACCACCAAACAGGAGAAATCGGTCGATGTTGTTTTGAAAGAGCTGCAACGAGCTGCGATTCGATGTTCGCTGTCCTTAAATGTTGATGGGCAAACTTTGGGGTTCGATTTGAATCAATGCAAGCCGATTCGCGAAGTCAACTTGGATCGAGGTAACCACGACGACGGCGAGGATTTAGAAAAGATTATTCCCGCCGGTCGTGAATCGAAATCGCTGATTCGATACGACCGTCGTTGTGGTGTTGTCTACGTCCACGGGCATATTGTTGGCGTACCGGAATATTTTGAGGCATTAACGAACGCGCAATCCGTGTCTGAGTTGGAAGATTCTCTGACGGAAGAAAAGCTGCGGAAATCGCTGGAAACTGCCGCGGTTGCGTATGGGGTTTCAACAACACTTTGGCGTGCTTTCCAGCCCATCGTCAACTTTCGTTCGCTCTACAAAGAGTATTTTCAATCCTGGTTGTCGGGCGTGGGCCAGTGGCTGAATCGAGGAAACGAAAGTGGTAGGAATGCATCCAAAGAAAAGTCTGAGTTTGCTCGATTCGTTTCTGGGATTTTGAGTCCGATTGATAATTCCGAAGACGCCGTCAGGTTGGCGGCGGCCGTGCATGACAAGGAGAATTGGTGCTGGGCCGTTTGTGAAGGGCATTCGCACCAATGGTCGATTGAAAAGCTCCGGGTGCAGCATCCAAAAACTCAAGCCATGGTAAGCAAGTTTAGAATCAATTGTGGCAAGTTTCATGGCAAGCGAACGACATGTGTGATTATTCAGTTCCCGGACGTGGCCGCGCTTGAATGGGATGAAAAATCGGAATCTTGGTACGTGTTGGAACATGTTCGGCTTTCCGATGAAGAGATCGACGAGGTGTTGTCGTTAAAAAGCAAACGATCGCCAGAGGAACGGGTCTTGAAAGTCAACGCTTCGAGCAATGGTCATCACGTTGGAGCCAATGGTGGCAAGGAAATCAACGACAATCAGACGATAATCGAGGTCCCGCTTGAAGGCGGTGGGCACATTGCTCGTTTTTGGGCCATGAAAGAGTTGTACGAAATTCAGGGGCCGCTTCATGTTCTTGGATCTGGGCGTGGCAATGCCAGTTTCGCCGATGAGCATGTAACCGGATATGGGATCACACACGATTCTGCTGGCAATGTCGCGCGATTGAATACGGTCGTCAATCATTTCGTTCGACACCAGCATGTCCGTCGCGAAGCGGATGTTTGGGCTGAACGTCTTACTGAATTCAAACATGCGATTACCGACTTTGGGCCGACGCTCGTCGAAGCGGTCAAGATCGGCAGGAAACGAGGAATCAAACACCTACCGGACCTGTGGCATTTATCGCATCAAGCGGCCCTGCAAGACCATCAGCAAGGCGTGCCACGTCCTGAAAACGAAGAGCTGCTAAATTGGATCTCGGGTCAATCGTTGCTAAACGCAATTTCTGGTGACTTCAACATTGGTTTCCATTATGAACGCTATAACGACAACATTTTTACGCCGATAATGTCGGATGAAGTATTGAAGGGACGAGCTCATTTGGATGGTGGTTTCGTTTTGGTTTATTTACGGGGTACGATCGAGGAGATTGTTGGTCGCCTTTGCGATATCGACCCAAAAAGAGAGATTCAATGGCGAGTTTATACCAAGCATTCGATTGCCAATGGCACGCCATTTGGCAACATTTGCTGTAAGCCCGTGGGACCAGACTATCGTCGGGATCTGGAACGGGCTTCTGGCATCTTGATGAACACTGGTTTTATGGGGACCTCCGAGGCGCTTCACTTGGGGATTCCATTGGCCACCGTCCCGATTAAATCTCAATACGAGCAAGCGTGCAACGCGGCTGCACTTCGCAAAATCACGGATGTATGCGTTGTGGACTCGTTGGTAGCCCGCGAAGATCAACAGGCCGTCTTTCAATATTTCAAAAAACACATAGCCAAAAATCAGTTGCGTTTGAATCGCACTGGAATGATTGGCGGGCCCGTGGGGCCGTTTGTGGATATCCGAAACGAAGTGATCCACCGCATATTTGGGGCGGCGGTGCGTCAGGGCTGATTGGGTCGGTTTAATACCAAGGCGACGGGCAGGTTGCCATTTGTGCATCGACATGAGCAGCGTGGATTTCCGTATAAGTATCACGGATCATCTTGCGAGTCGCTTCTTCGGTCATGAACGACCTGGAAAACCCTGCGACGTCATGATCGATCGTGGCTTCCGCCGCGTAGATCAAATGTCGGATTAGATCAGACGGATCCTCGTCTCCAACGGCGAATCGGATGGTGGTTGGTGAAAGCCCTGCTTCTTCGAGAGCTTGCTCGTCCAATTCACTGTGGGTCGTCAGCGACGGGCAACTGACGATAGTGTTGGATTGTCCCAAGCTGATCATATGTCCGAACGTCGGTGAGAGCATGTCAAAAAAGCGTTGAAACGACGTTCGCGGAATGTCGCCCATGTCGATCGTAAACAAGGGAGCCGACAGCCCGAGATACATGAACCGTTTTCGGAATTCGGCATTCTCATTGTCTTCTATCGCAGAGCAATGGACGGTGATTTTGGGGTGAGAGTTTATGAACTTGGCAAGAATGCTGGTCGTGATACACTTTCTGAGCATCCGCATGGTCAATGTTCGCATACCCTGGATAACTTCAAACGCGGCGTCCGCATTGAGGAAAGCACCTTTAACATAATACACATTCCAAAACATCGTTTGATCCCACGACTTGTCACCGAATGAATCACCCTTGGGAATGAACATGTCTTCGTTCTTACCAATCACGCAACCGGCAATCGCGCCGCCGCAGCCACTCAAGTCTTTGGTATAACTGTGAATCACATAGTCAGGGCGCTCGGATGCATCCTCGCGCTGGAGCGGTTGATACAAGAAAGGCGTACCAACGGTCGCATCCAACATCACCGTCAAGCCTTCGTCGTGTGCGCGTTTGCAAATGGTTGCGACGTTGACGACGTAGCCGTGAGGATTGCAAGGAGATTCGAGGTAAACGTAAATCTTGCGGCCATTGGCTAGACGATCCGCGTGTTTGGCCTTGGTTCGCTCCAGACAAGCCGAAAATTCATCGGCCGAGTAACCATCAAATGTCTCAACCGCAACTTCGAGATTGCCGTCTTTCGCGTACCAGTCGTTAATCAGTTGGTAGGCTCCGCCGTAAATGTTGCGACTGGTGATGACAATGTCGTCGCGCCCCAGCACATGTGACAACACGGCATCAATGGCGGCCATGCCACTGTTGAAATTCCACGCCAAATATTCGCCCGCGTACGGGCCCGCTTCGAGGTCAACAATGTGATTGGCCAGGCACACACTGGTGGGGTTCAGCAGCCGAGAATAAATCTCCAGCATCAGTTCCTTGCCGCGAAACGCGTCTTCGATCCACTCCGCACAAGCGTAAATGTACGTCGCCGTGCGAGTGATCACTGGCGTCGCAGAGAACAATGCCGTGACGTTGTCAAACACAGGGTACGGGCCTTTTGAAGTTTGCGTGGCCGAGGTAAAACCGAGTGATTGGTAGGTTTTGCGAAACGGATGTTGCAACGTATCGAGAAGCTTCGCCAATTGGAAGGACAGGAATTTCTTACTGTTGAAACGGCTGATCTTGTCTGACTGGCTCAACTCATTCATCGTCTCCATCGTAACTTGCCAAAGGCGTTCAATGTCATCTTGGTTCTCATACATTCGCCGAACGACGCGTCCCAATGTCGTTCCATAGTTGGATTTGGGGTCGACGCCAAAATGCTGTAGCTGATCGAGAACCAACTCATCGACGCTGTCGGCTGACGAAGAATTTCGTCGTGGTGAGAGCTTTTTCATTTGCTCGATGGATGAGGGATCAGATACAGTCGCCATCACGGGTCTCCAGTTTCTCAGGCGTTAGAATTGCAAAGTTTCAGTCATGTTATCGGATTGTCGCCGATCAGGAAATTAGGATTCAGCGCCCCTAGCTATGAATTCTCGCTGCTGCGATGTTAATGGTTCAAGCACACTAGTCGGAAGAATCGTATGGCCGTCCATTTCCGCTTGCAGGCAGGAGCCATCTGCGGTTTGTTCCATAAACGAAGCACCAATTAAAGAACAATTCGTGAAATTGGCTCCACAGATATTGGCACCGGACAAATTGGCGCCTTCTAAATCCGTTCCGACAAACTGTACATTTTGCAAATTGCAATTTTCAAAGTGAGCATTGGACAAATTGGCGTTTGAGAAGTCTGCATTGGCGAGATCGGAATCGCGAAAGTTAGCATCCCGCAATAGAGCTCCTGTTGCATTTAGGCCGGAAAGATCGCGTTTGCTGGCATCGATACTGCGTAAATCGCGATTTGAAAAATCTCGAGACTCGATCATCTTGATGGCGGTTCGGCGGTCAATGTCCGGTGCCATATAGCGTTCCTCTTTCCACGGATCCGCGTTGTTATGATAGCCCGTTTGTGCCTCCCAAAATCCCAGTCGATCATCGGCAAGCAATTCCAGGCCAACCAGCCATTTGACACTTTTATAAAAGTAGCGACCGGGAACGATGTTTCGAATTGGGCCGCCGTGTTCTAATTCAAGTGGACGGCCATCGACCCGCAGCGCGATCAGCGTGTTCAGGCCCACGGCGACTTCCGTGGGCAACGAAGTTGAGTGATTGCGTTCCGAGCGAGCATTGAAGGAGACGAACGCGGCATTGGTTTCGGCTTGTGCTTGAGCCAGTATATCGGCAAGCAACACACCTTCAAACACAACCGATTGGCGACTCCAGCGCGTGACGCAATGAATATCCAAATTGATTTCGGTTTGCGGCATGGCATGTAAGTCGCCCACGCTGAAAGATTTTTCGTGTTTGACGAGCCCTGAGATTTTGAGTTTCCACGGCTGATCGGATTCCGCCGGCTTTTTTTCACCGATGATTGGCCATTTGTCTTTGGCGACAAGTTGTTGGCCTGGCGGTATTGTTTCGGTCGTTACATCAATCATGTTGAGTCTGTCAGAAAAATCAAAAATGTTTCGAAGTCTAAGTGATGGCGCTTTGTCTTCAATGCGATGACAGGCTAGTAGTTGCAAGATAGGCAATTCAGAGTCTATCGGCGTTTCCCGGCTTCCGCAAACAACAAATTCGTCATGGTTTTACGTCAACCAAATTCACTTGGTGACAGATTTTACCAAACCGCGTTTCAACGAGTGACTGGAATGGCGTTTGCATCAATTCCAATTGCGTAGATTTAGAGCATGCAAGTTAAACCTGATATGTTTCATTGCGGCGTCAATTGCGGTTTGCCAAAAGAAGTTTTGATGAACGGCTCGCGGTTTCGAAACCGGTGTTTGATTGTTGTGCTTCGTTCCTCCCAGTATGTAAAAGGAAGTTATATGAAGAAGTTTGCAATTTTGTTTGCCGCGTTGTGTTTGGTGGCCCTGTTCTCTAGCGAGTCGTCCGCCCAATGCCGAGGAGGCGGTGGATTTTATGGTGGTTACAGTGGTGGATTCCGCGGCGTGAGCATCAACACGTACCGACCTGCTTTTGGAATTAGCTACGGCAATTATGCACGGCCCTATTACGGCGGCTATGCACGACCGTACTACGGTTATGCTCGACCGGTTTACGGCGGCGGATACTATCGCGGCCCAGGTTGCGGTTATCGCGGCGTATCGGTTCGGTTCTAATTCAACCACTGAAAGATTTGATGTGGAGTGCGGTTCATTTTGAGCCGCACTTTTGTTTCCGCCGCAAACGCGTTTAGTTCGAATTGGCAAATGCTTTGTGCCAAGCGTTCAGTTCAGCGGTCGTTCGCTCACGCAGGTGAAGTGAAACTCGATACCGCAATATTAAAGACTTGCCCGGCGAGAGTTCGTGCTGGCCGGCACCTTTTGGCTCTCTGTTAAAATAATGCAGGCCGAATGGATTGGCGGCGAACAGTCCGTAATCGCGGGCGTGCCAAGTGGTCGGGTGACGCAAATTTGCCGGGTGATCAAAGATGGTGATGCCGCAAGGCTGGCCATCGATCGCACCGGAATAGCTAACCCATCGCGACGGTTTTCCCCAGACACTTTTGCCCGTTTCGCCATTCGCGTTTTTCATTTTCGCGGATTCGGATTGGGTGTTTCCTTTGACGGGTTGAACACGCAATTGTGGATGGACACGAATTGCGAACGTGCCTTCTTTGGTGTCTTCGAAAATGACGGGTTTTGAACCGGCAGTAAATTCAATTGCACAATCGATATGCCGGATGTCACTTGCCGCTGAAAACTGGACTTGCAAATGATCTGTCAGCACCAGCTCATCGTTTTCGTCAGCGATCCATCGGTGCTGGGCGTTGAATCCTTGTTCGGTCACTTGGATCTTTTGTAGTTCAATGCGACCTTCTTTTTCCGTCCAAAAATCAAAGCCGTTGATTTCATGTCCGATCCACATGGATTTGTGGTGGGGGTGGTCACTGGCTTCCCCGGCAACGTCTCGTTTCATGGGGAAATTGCGGGTCATAGGCAGCTGTTTCGGCCCCAGTACGGGATAGAAGATTGGTTTTCGATAGCTCGTGTAATCATACCGAGTAAACAATTCCTGACCGATGTTTACGACAAGTCGCTTGCCGTTGTCGGAAACCGAAATTTCGTCTGTACTAGTTGGAGTCGTTTGCGCATACGATGAGTTCACGAATAAAATGAGACCAGCATAGACCAAGAGCAATAGATTGACGTAGCGCATGTGAGCATTCCTATAAGATGAACGAGACGGTATCGCCATTGAATTCCTGCTGGCGATTTTAGTTTAACTCGATGGCTTCTTCCCAGTGTTCGTAGAGTTTTTGTAGGGCGTCGGTCGTATCGGCCAGTTCGGCTTTAACGGTTTTTATTTGTGATTCGTCTCTGAGCACTTGCGGGTTGGCCAATTCGAAATGGAGTTCCTCAATTCTTGATTCGTGTAGTTGGATTTCCGATTCAATGTCGGCCACTTTACGGTACGGGAACTGTCGTTTCCGCTTGGCCGGGTTTTCTTTTTTTGCCCGTTGCTTTTGTTCTTTTTTGAAGGGAGCGAGTGCGGCCGCTTCCTCTTTGCGGCTTTGTTCGGCTTGGTGCCGATACTCTTGATACGTCCCGGGAAAAACGATAACGCGATTTTCTTCAAACACGATCAAGTGATCGCACAATTCATTGATAAAGTAACGGTCGTGGCTAACCATTAACAGCGTGCCGTCGAAGTTTTTAAGCGCGGTCTCTAGCGAGTGGCGTGCCCACAGGTCAAGGTGGTTCGTGGGCTCATCCAAAATCAGAAAATTCGAATCTTGGGCGGCGAGGAAGGCCAACGCAACCCGATTTCGTTCACCACCGCTCAAGCTTTTAATTTGCTGAAGGGCCATATCCCCGGTGACGCCAAACATGGCCAGCAAGTCGCGCCGTTCTTGATCGATCATTTCCTTATGCGCCGGTCGAATTGCGTCCGCTGCGATCGCTTCGTCGGCAACGCCCGAGAGATTTTGATCGAAGTATCCAATATCAACCCCTTCTCCAATTCTGATGGACCCGGCGTCAATGGGCAATTCGCTTAAGAGACATTTTAAAAACGTTGATTTTCCACAGCCATTGGGTCCCAAGATACCCCAGCGCTCGCCGCGTTCGACTTGCAGGTCAACGTCGGCAAAGAGTTTGAGATCGCCGAACGACTTGCCGACCTTGTTGGCGCGCAAAACGATGTCCCCTGCCCTTTTCGTTTTGGCGAAATTCATTGGTGGGGAATGGATTTCGCGGGGCAGTTCGACCAGTTCAATGCGTTCCAATTTTTTGCGTCGATCTTCGGCCTGGGCGTGTTTTAGGCCGTGATGATTGCGACGAATGAAGTCTTTGAGTTTTTCGATTTCGATTTGTTGCTTTTCGTAGGTTGCTCGTTCTACCTCCAACCGCTGGGCTTTGAGGGTTTTGTATTTCGTGTAATTGCCCGGGTATTTGTCGACCTTTGCGTTGACTAACTCAAGTGTTTGATCGGAAACTCGGTCCAAAAAATAGCGATCGTGACTGACCAGGAGAAACGCCTGGTTTGATTGTTTCAAGAAGTCTTCCAGCCATTCGGTGGAAGCGATGTCTAGATGGTTGGAAGGTTCGTCCAATAACATCAGGGTCGGTTCTTCCAGCAACAGCCGAGCGAGCATCAAGCGATTGAGTTGACCACCACTTAACCGATTAACGTCGCGATCGTAAAGTGATTTTGGAAATCCCAATCCGTCGAGCACACGACGAATCTTGTTTTCGATTTGGTAGCCGTCTCGTTGGTTGATTTCAGTCTGAAGTTGGTCGTACTGTGAACCAATGGATTCCCGCTGGTCAGGGTCGGTCGTCGCGGCGAGCTCGTTGGCGAGTTGGTCCGACCGTTCAATCAAATGCAAGATCGGTGCCATCGCCTGCTGCGCGGCTTCGAAAACGGTCTGCTTTTCCGGCAAATCGTGTCGCTGTCGTAAGACACCGATGGTTGCATTTTTAGCCAAAGCGACGGAACCGCGATCGCAGTCCAATTCGCCCATTAGAATCTTGAGCAGCGTGGTTTTGCCAGCACCGTTGGGTCCAATCAAGGCGACGTGTTCGGCGGACCGAATATCGAACGTAACACGGTCCAGCGTCGGCTCGCTGGCATAGTACTTGGAAACGGAATCCAAACTCAAAATCACGGACATGGAATTCGAATTCCAGCAATCAAAAAAAACAGGCAACGAAGTTGCCCATATTTTCAATATCTCGTTTGAATTGGAAAGCCGAATCCACCTTCAAAAATCGAAGTTCGAATCGACTTTTACAAGGCAGACCGGCACATGGGCGCCGTCAACTTTCAAAGGTTCAGTGGGCGGTCGTCTCGTCGATTAGATATCGTCTAACTCTTTGGAAATTGGTTCCATGACTTTCGTGTTGCGTTCGATCGCCAATACGATCGTCCGTTGCTGAGTACCGTCTCGACTACTGGCAACGATCGGCAGGACTTGACGTTTGTCGGGTAGATCCATTTTGACGGTGAAACTACCGTCTTCGCGCAATTCCAATGGCTCACCGGCCAACGTGACGTTGGCCATTGGATTGGCATTGCCCTGAATGACCATATGAGCGTCAACATCGAATTCAAAATTGGAAAACTCACCGCCGATTCCATTACCTAAACGTACGAAAGCGGGGGCATTCATTGGCCGGCGAAGTTTCTCCTCGAACACCGAACGCAACTCCGTTTCGGCTTCTCCGTCTTCGAAAACAGAGTAGCCACCACTGAGTGCATAGTACTTTTTGTAGTCGTTATTGATATCGGCCCAATTGTTGTCGAATGATTCTTGATCCGGAGTCGGTGTCGTGACCAAGTTGCTTTTCGCGATCAAGTAGAATTTATCGTCCGATGATGCATAGCCCAGCGCAATGCGGTAGGATTTGGGCGGATCGGGGACATCGATAAACCAATTTCTCACGCCGCCATGAATTGGAATTTCTTTGACCAGTTTTTCGACCGCACTGGTCGACGCGTCAGAAGTAATCTCAAGAAGCCGAAGAACGGGCTTGGTGTCAAACCAGAATTCCGACATCGCCACTTTTACACGGTCGACCGTTGCCTTGGTGATTTCCCAATACGCTTGAATCCAATACGAGTCGCGGACGACGGCAATGACTCGATCGTGTTCGGGTTCCGTTTTTGAACGTTCTCGTTCGTTGACCAGTGCCAAATTTTTCAAGCTTTCAATTTGCAATCGCTCTTGACGAAGTTTTCGGGCGATACGCGATTGGTTCGCTTTGGACGGCGCGTTGGTTCGGGTCGTGGTGGATCCAGATCGGGATTTCGCGGTTTTTGTTTTTTTTCCATTGGCGGAAACTTTTTCTTTAGCCACTTTCAATAGCGCTCGAATCAGTTGTTCTTTGCGCATTGAATGCCAGCCGGTGACCCCTTTTGACTTTGCGAGCTGGGCTAAATCTTTGGAAGTTTGAGAACGGAGCGAAGCAGCAGTAACCAATTTTGTCTCCAGGCGTTGATACGACGAATGTCGAGATGGATGACCGAAGGGTCATGCAAATAATAGACGTGACGGTAGTCCGGTTCCGCGAGTCCCCAATGAACTCAGTCATTTCCTACGACTGAACGAGCGTCTGAGTCGACCGTAATGGAATAGAATCCGGCGCTGCGTAATAACAAAAAGTTATCCGAACTGTCCGCTGGCAATTTACGTTGACCCCCACAAGACAATATCCAAATTACCCGTAAAATGCGAAATATGCAAATAATTGGGTCGGATTTGATTTGGTGAAATCGTCGTAAGTTGTTGTTTTTGAATGGTTTGCGATTATTGTGATGTTCGCAAAAAGTACTGCGTTCGCGACATCTGTAGCACTGTAGAATTTATGACAGTTGTAACTTCTTTTATTTCAACGGTTTAAAAAAACATCGGGAAAATTTTCACAAAGTTTCCCCGAGGATATTGTGATTTCGACGATGCACAGGTACAGTTTAGACGAATTGAATAACGAAGATCTCGTTTCCCGATGAAGTGGAGCGAGAAATGAAGCAATCGAGGATGGACGACCGCTCGCCTACTGCGAAGGCGATGTCGAAGGTTTCTGAGATTTTGGCAGTTTGCTTGTTGCCCGTGGTTCCAACGTTGATTGGTATTTGGCTGGATCGGAAGTTTGGTGCCGTTCTGTTGTTTACCATGCTGGGATTAGGGTTCGGTTTGACTGGAGCGTTTCTTCAATTGAAGCGTTTAGTGTCGCCTGAGACCTTGAATGCAAATTCAAAATCTCAACTTGAATCGAAGACTGACGAAGACTGAATTGTGATGTTGGATGTTTGGGAATGGTAAAGGATCGGAGTTTGTCAGGGGGTTGAACACCTCGGGTCGCATCGGTTTGTTCTCATTGATCTTGTTGGTGTCTGGAGTCGTGTTAATTGGTTTGGGAGTGTTTGTCTTCGGCATCAGTTTGAAAACGGGGTTAATCGGTTGGTTGGCTTGTTGGATAGCTGGGGTGATTGCTCATATTGGAGGAGAGTATCCTCGCGGCGATTTTAACTTTGCGGCGCGGATGGCGATTCAGATGGTGGTCAGAACGGTACCCCCTTTTGGAGTCGCTTTATGGGGTGTTAAATTTGCGGAACCACCGCTCGAAACGAGTTTGGTTTTCTATATACTTTCGTTCTATCTGATTGGGCTGGTCGTAGATGTTCAGCTTCATTTAGAGCGGTTGAAAGCCGAAACAATACAATCGGAACAGATTGGTAACTAACACAGATGTCCTAAGTTTGGGCTTGGGATTGATAGGCAAGGGTCGCATGTCGATGGAAAGCATCGAATCGAAAATGATTGACGACGAAAAGACGACCAAAAAAAAACATGACGATGCGCATGGTGAGGATCATGCTGCGCACGCTGAATCGGACGGGCATGCTGAATCGCGTGGCCAGACCGATGAAGGCCATGACAAAGACGGGCACGGGCACGAGGGTGGTGCGCATGCTCACGGAGCGGACCACGGGCATCATGCGGCCTACGAAATTGCCCCGGAAGACATGGATCTGCAAAAGTCACTCGATTTTCACCTGAACCCTGATCATTTGATTGGTCACGTCCAGGACGCCGAATATTTCGAGTGGTTTGGTTTTAAGAAAAACGACGATGGTGTTCATGTCAAGAAGAAGGTTTATATTCCGAAGTTGTCGCCATTCACACTTGATAAGCCGGCAATCGGCGAAAACGGATTGATTCCGATTGCTGGAGTGAACCAGCAAAATCAATTCATTGGTCCGGCGACATTTCAGCCGACGAAGTTCGTGATTTTGGAATTGATCGGGGCGCTATTGGTGTGTGCGGTTTTTATTCCATATGCTCGCCGCGTTCGCGGTGGTGACCAGCCGAAGGGTCGGTTTTGGAACATGATCGACGCGATGGTTTGCTTTGTGCGCGATGAGATTGCGGTTCCAAGTATTGGTTCTAGTGATGCCAGGCGATTCTTGCCGTTTGTATGGACGGTTTTCTTTTTCGTATTGGCTTTAAATTTGATTGGAATGGTACCGAGTTTGGGCGCGGCAACGGGTTCCATTTCGGTGACGGCGGCAATTGCGTTGTCGGTGTTTCTGGTCGTTGTGGGGACGGGCGTCAAGAAGATGGGGTTTGTGGGCTTTTTGAAAGCTCAAGCACCGCATTTGGATGTCAATCCTGCTTTAAAGATGGTTTTATTGCCGATGATCTGGGCGATTGAGATGTTTGGTTTATTTATCAAGCATATCGTGTTGGCCGTTCGTCTGTTTGCAAATATGTTTGCCGGTCACTTGGTGGTCGGGGTGTTTGTCGCGTTCATCGCCGTGGTTTGGGGGTTTGGAGCGATTGCTTGGGGGGTGACTCCTGTGGTGATTCTGTCTTCGATTGCCGTCAACGTGTTGGAATTGATGGTGGCGTTTATCCAAGCGTATGTGTTTGCGTTTTTGACTTCATTGTTTATCGGTACGGCCATCCATCCGCACTGATTTTGATATTACCTTGAAAAAAGCTAGTTGCGATTTAACTGGAGATCTTTGATGTATAGGTTTTTGTTTGGCTTAGCATTTGTAGTTGCGGGTCTTGCGTTTTGTTCACCAACGTTCGCTCAAGAAACTGGAGTTAGCGGGGTTTTGGGCCAAGCGGTGGAATGGAAATTGAAGGCGATTGGTGCTGGCATCGCTGTGTTGGGTGCTGGTTTCGGAATCGGCCGAATCGGCGGTGCGGCTTGCGAAAGCATTGCCCGCCAACCAGAGGTTGCGGCTCAAGTTCAGGGTGCGGGAATCATTTTCGCGGCTTTGATTGAAGGTGCTGCTTTTGCTGCGATTCTGCTTTGCCTCGCGTTTTAGTTGGTGGTTCGTTGCCGAGTTTGCGGTAGCGGCCGGGAATATTCTTTTTGAATAGACGGTGAGTCAATGGTTACTGATCGCTTGATCGATTCGGCTTTCTTTTTGTTGGCGGAAGGTGGTGCCCATCCTCCGTTGCAATTCCGCGTCGACACTCTGATTTTTTCGTTGATAATCTTCGGTGCTTTGCTGGCGATACTTTTCGTGTTTGCCTGGAAGCCGATTATGGAAGGTTTGGACGCGCGAGAAAAGAAGATGTCAGACGACATTGAAAATGCGCGGGTTGCCAATGAAAAAGCACAAGCCAGTCTAAAGCAGTATGAATCGCAGCTGGCAGGTGCTGATGAAGAGGCCAAGGCGGTGATTGCTGAGGCTCGCAAAGACGCGGCGGTTGCGAGAGAGAAAATCCTGGCGGATGCCCAGGGCGAAGCGGCTCGTATCAAAGATCGTGCTTTGGCCGACATTGAGGCAGCCAAGAATGAGGCCGTGCGTCAATTGGCAGAGAAGAGTGTCGATTCTGCGGTTTCGTTGGCAGGCAGCATTGTGGGGCGCGCTTTGAACAAGGGTGACCACCAAAAGCTGATTGACGATTCGATCAATAACTTTGCCGGTGGAGCCTAAGTCTAAGCCATGGAAGAAACAAAGCTACCGACTGTATTCGACACCGACCAACAGCAAATTGGTGAGACTTACGCCAACGCTTTGGTTGGGTTGGGTCAGAAGCAAGGCAATACCGAAGTGTTGCTGGGGCAGCTGACGGATGTCGTGGGGGTTTTGCATAAGCTTCCAAAACTGGGTGCGATGATGCAATCGCCGGGCATTGGCTTAGCCGAAAAGTTGGGTTTGTTGGAGAAGGCATTCGGCGGCAAGTTGGATCCTAATTTGATGAATTTTTTGAAGATCGTTCTTGAGAAAGGACGGTTTGAGTGCGTCGGGGCGATCAGTAGCTCGGCCGCGAAAATTTTTGACGAGCTGTCAGGTCGCGTGCAAGCGACGTTGACGACAGCTGAACCGGTCGACGATTCAGTGCGTCAGCGAATCGAGCAAAATTTGTCGGATTCGTTGGGCAAGAAGATTCAGTTGGATGCGGTTGTCGATGCCAATGTGATTGGTGGGATGGTGGTGCGAATTGGTGATACGGTTTACGACGGTAGCGTGCAGAACCAATTGAACCAAGTGCGTTCCAAGGCGATCAAGAGTGCGTCGGATGCGATTCGAGCTTCGCTCGATAAGTTTATGGCCGGATGATTTTTGGGTAAGTAAAGCGATTTAGCTTGTACGAGGAAAACAATGAAAATTAGTGCTGACGAAATTGCCTCCGTGATTCAAAAGGAGATTGAGCAGTACGAAAGCCAGATTGATGTTAGCGAAGTGGGTACTGTGCTTGAGGTTGGCGATGGTATCGCCCGGGTGCACGGTTTGACTAACGTCGCTGCCGGGGAAATGGTGGAGTTTCCCGGTGGTATCATCGGCTTGGCGTTTAACTTGGAAGAAAACAGCGTTGGTGTGATCATCCTCGGCGACTACCTGAAGATTAACGAAGGTGATCAAGTCAAGGCGTTGGGGACACTACTTTCGGTTCCCGTCGGAGATGCCGTCGTTGGACGGGTGTTGGATCCGTTGGGAAATCCGCTGGATGGTAAAGGGCCGGTCAATTCTTCGGAAACGCGTCCGGTTGAAGTTATAGCGCCGGGCGTGGCTGAACGTCAGCCGGTTTCTGAGCCGATGCAAACCGGTTTGAAAGCCGTCGACGCGATGACGCCTGTGGGGCGTGGACAGCGCGAGTTGATTATTGGTGACCGAAAAACAGGTAAGACTGCGATTGCGATCGACGCGATCATCAATCAAAAAGGAAGCGGCGTAAAGTGTTTCTATGTCGCCGTTGGCCAGAAAGACAGTTCGGTTGCGGGTCTGATCCAAGAATTGGAAAAGGCTGGTGCCATGGAGTATACAACTGTCATTGTATCTGGTGCCAGTGCCCCTGCCCCGTTGCAATACATTGCCCCCTACGCTGGAACGGCAATGGCCGAGCACTTTATGTGGAACAGCGGTCACTGTTTGGTTGTCTATGACGATTTGTCCAAACAGGCGGTCGCCTATCGCGAACTTTCGCTTTTGATGCGTCGTCCTCCCGGACGCGAAGCATTCCCAGGGGATGTGTTTTATTGCCATAGTCGTTTGCTGGAGCGTTCAGCAAAGTTGAGCGATGAGTTGGGTGGCGGTTCGATCACATCATTGCCGATTATTGAAACACTCGAAGGCGAAGTTTCAGCCTATATTCCCACCAACGTGATTTCGATCACGGACGGCCAGATTTACTTGCAGCCCGACTTGTTCTTCTCAGGCGTTCGGCCGGCGATGAATGCGGGTATTTCCGTTTCTCGAGTGGGTGGTGCCGCTCAGGTAAAAGCGATGAAGAATGTCGCCGGTGGTCTCCGATTGGACTTGGCGGCGTTCCGTGAATTGGAAGCTTTCGCACAACTGGGCACCGACCTGGATCCCGCGACTCAAGCGCGCTTGGACCGTGGTTATCGCATGGTTGAATTGTTGAAACAGCCTCAGTTCAAGCCGTTACCTGTAGCCGACCAGATCATGGTGATTTACGCCGGTACCAATGGCTTCATCGACGAAGTCCCCGTTTCCGAGGTCCAGCGTTGGGAAGCTGAATTTCTAGAGTTCATTCACACGAAGAAGCAAGATGTGTGGGATAATCTGGATGCCAACAAGGACAGCGGCGATGTCATGAAAAAGGCGGACAATGAAACGACCAAGTTGGTTGTTGCCGCGATTGAAGAATTTAACCAATCATTTAAAGCGTAGGGGTAATTCGCTGAAATGGCCAATGCCAGAGCATTAGATAAACGTCGCAAGTCCATCCGCAATATCAAGAAGATTACGCGGACGATGGAATTGATCGCCACCGCGCGATTTAAGAAGGCGATGGATCGGGCGGCCGCGGCGACCGGTTATACCAAGCGTATATCTGCGGTGGTGGCGGACTTGGCCAGTGCAGGCCTGGAAGTTAGTCACCCGTTGCTGGAGCAACGTGAAGAAGTCAAGAATTCGGCACTACTGGTTTTGACGGCTAATCGCGGACTTTGCGGCGGCTACAACGGGAATGTGCTTCGCTTGGCAACGAAGCGACGAAGCGAATTGCAAGAGATGGGAGGCCTGACGTTAGAGGTCAGCGGCAAACGCGGAATTTCCGGGTTTAAATTTCGAGACATTCCTGTCGACACCGGCTACACGCATTTCGAAGACCAGCCCAAGTTTGTCGAGGTCGATGAAATTGCTGACCGATTAATTCGTGCTTATATCGGTGGCGAGATCGATCGGTTGGACGTTGTGTATACAAAATTCCTGACCAGTGCTCGGCAGGAAGCGACGGTTGAAACGTTGCTGCCATTGGGGAATTTGGAAGGGGCTGACACTCCCGTTGATGAAGAAAAGAAATCACAATCGGTCTACGAGTTTTTCCCGTCTGCTGAGAGCATTCTGGAAGAAGTCGTTCCCACTAGTTTCAAAGTCAAGTTGTTTAAGTGTTTTCTTGATGGCGCGGTGAGCGAACAAATTGCTCGAATGGTCGCGATGAAAAATGCGACCGAAAACGCCAACGAAATGATTAAAGACCTATCTAGAACTTACAACCGTGCTCGCCAAGGGCAAATTACTGGTGAGATCATGGAAGTCATTGGTGGTGTGGAAGCACTTGAAGGTTAACCATCTAAATCAAAACAAACATCCATTTAAGTTTTAAGTCCGACTGAAAAATATCATGTCCAAAAAAGGCCAGATCACACAAGTTATTGGTTCAACATTTGATGCTGAGTTCAGCGAAGACGCTTTGCCGCCGATTTACAATGCGGTGAAAGTCGACATCAAGGCGGGTACTGAGGAACGTACACTGACCGGTGAAATTTCAAAGCACCTTGGTGGCGGTCGCGTTCGCTGTGTTGCATTGGGAAGTACGGAAGGCCTTCGTCGCGGAGCGGATTGTGTTGACACGGGGGCTCCAGTTTCAGTTCCTGTTGGGGAAGCGACGTTGGGACGGGTATTTAATATGTTGGGCGATCCGGTCGACGGCCGCGGCGAAGTGAAAGCGGACGAGACTCGCTCGATTCACCGCGACGCGCCGGCGGTCGAGGAACTTTCGACCAGTACCGAATTGTTCGAAACCGGCATTAAGGTTGTCGACTTGCTGACGCCATTTGTACGGGGTGGTAAAGCGGGGCTGTTTGGTGGTGCCGGATTGGGCAAGACCGTAATTTTGACGGAGTTGATCGCTCGTATTGCAAGTTCCCACGGTGGTTATTCGGTATTCGCGGGAGTTGGTGAAAGAACTCGTGAGGGTACCGATTTGTGGTTGGAAATGCAGGAAGCCAAGATCGGTGATACGGGCCGCAGCGTTATTGAGCAAACTTGTATGGTGTTTGGTCAAATGAATGAGCCACCTGGTTCGCGACTTCGTGTGGCCTTGTCAGCCTTGACGATGGCCGAGTATTTCCGCGATCAAACCGGTAAAGACACGTTGTTGTTTGTCGACAACATTTTCCGTTTCTCGCAAGCGGGTTCAGAAGTATCCGCGTTGCTTGGTCGGATGCCCTCGGCGGTAGGTTATCAGCCAACACTGGCGACAGAAATGGGTGCATTGCAAGAGCGTATTGCTTCGACGAACAAAGGCGCAATTACATCGGTACAGGCGGTTTATGTTCCTGCGGACGACCCGACTGACCCGGCACCGGCGACTGCTTTTGGCCAATTGGACGCGTTTATTTATCTCGAACGTTCGATTTCGGAAAAAGGCATTTACCCTGCGGTGGATCCGCTGGCTTCTTCAAGTCGAATTCTCGATCCGCAGTATGTCGGTGAGCGACACTTTACGATTGCTCGTCGCGTTCAGACGACGTTGCAGCGATACCGTGAGCTACAGGACATCATCGCGATTCTTGGTGTCGACGAATTGAGTGAAGAGGATAAACTGATCGTACACCGCGCACGGCGTATCGAACGATTTTTGTCGCAACCATTTTTGGTAGCGGAAGTCTTTACTGGTAAGCCAGGTGAAATTACTCCCTTGGAAGACACGATTCGTAGTTTCGAGGAGCTCTGTGACGGCAAGTGGGATCACCTTCCTGAAGACGCGTTTATGTACGTCGGTAGTATCGAACAGGCTGAAGAACAAGCCAAAGCCATGGCGGCCAACGCTTAGGAAAGGAAAGGTCCAGCAATGGCACAAATTCACGTTTCAATCGTTACGCCCGAAGACACAACTTTCGAACAGGAAGTGGATGGAATCGTGGTGCCGATGTTGGACGGCGAGCGTGGTATTCTTTCCAACCATGCTCCGATGATTGGTCGGTTGAGCCCGGGCGAATTGCGGGTAACCAACGGGTCAAATACAGAGCGTTTTTACGTCGATGGTGGGTTCGTGCAAATCGCTGATAACCGGGTATCAGTGTTAACTGGAAACAGTATTCCGCAGGCGGACATCGACGTCGCGAAAGCCAAAGCGGATTTGGAAGCGGCCCAGGCACGGTCGGCGGAAAAGCCAGAGTTAGTGGAGTTGAAACAACGTGCCATCGATCAAGCAAAAGCACAGATTCGAATGGCTGAGGGACGGTAAGTCGTCTTGGGATTCAGGGGCGGCGACTATAGCAAGTTGCACTTAACTGTAGCGGTCGTGGCGTCGAAATTTCCGGCAAAAACTGACGGATCGACACGACGCCAAATGGAAATGCGCTCTCGTACCAGCGGCGGGTTGTTTTTTGCATCTTTCGTAATTCTATGGTGGCTGCTTTTTTTTGTCGGCGGCGCTGGACCGTGGTTGTCGATGGAGTAATCCGATGAGAATGAACGCGTGTTGGGTCTTGGTGTTGCCCTTTTTGATTTCTGCGGTCGTGGTCGGTCAAGTGCCGGACCTGTCGCAGATGACGCTGGACTTTGTCGATGTTACCAAAGAGCGGATTAGTTCCGAAATTTTGGAAAGCCTGGATGGCAATGAAAAAGACATTGTGTTTGGCGACTACGACAACGATGGAGATTTGGACGTCGCGATCGCGAACGCTCATTCCGATTTTGGTCAAAGACGTAACAAGCTGTATCGGAATGAAGATGGGGTGTTGAACGAAGTTTCTGGGACCGACGTTATTCCCGAGTTCTCGTTGACCGACGTTGCCCGGACGGCGCTATTTGAAGACTTTGATCAAGACGGATTTCTGGACTTGATCATCGTTTGCGACTCCAACAGTGGAACTAACCAACCCGATTCGCCTGGCAGAACCAAATATTACCGCAACGTCGAAGGCGATTACTTTGTTAACGAAACCGAACGTTTGAATTTTTTGTCGGGAGCGGCAGCTTTTGCCGCCGTCGCCGATTTTGACAACAACGGATTCCTCGATTTTGTCATGAGCAATCATCCTTTGGTGGTCCAAGACGTCATCGCGTTCAATCAGATTGATGGGAATGGGCCGGGTGAGTTTAGCAATCTAACTTCGACGCACATTCCGGCAGATACAGAATACGGCAAGCACGTCGAAACGGCCGACATGAACGGCGATGGCAAGATCGATATTTTGATGGCCAGTGCGGCGTCCAACGAGAGTTTTATCTACTACAACGACAATGGAAAAGGCAGCAGCGGACCCGGTGATTTTCGGCATCAAAGTCCAGGAGCGGCGACGTTGTATCCCGGAGGTTCGGGGGGACTTGCCGAACGCGCTTTGGTGCCTGGAGATTTCAACAATGACGGCAAAATGGATTTTTATTTTGCCAACGCAGGTGAGGACGGTATGGGGCTGTCCGATGCGATTTACGTGAATGTTGGCAATGACAAAAACAACAAAGCAGTGTTTATTCCGCAACCCATTTCGTCGTTGTTGAACGACGAGACCATCAAGATTGCCGTGGTGGATTTGGATCTTGATCGGCGCGATGACTTGATTGTGATGGCCGATTTTCGTCGTCCCTACATTTTTCGCAACACTTCGGAAAATGGGAGTGTCAGTTTTTTGGAATGGACACCTGCCAATTTGAATTTGATTCACCAGGGCTGGAACGCAGATGCTGCCGATTTGACGGGGGATAGTCGCCCGGACATTTTCGTTGGCGCCGCCGCCAATGATTTCTTGTTTGAAGGCCGCGTGAGTCGCGTCTTAACGACTTCTGATTTGGCTGGCGGCACGGACTTGCCAGAGATCGACGATGATTCTCCAATCGCTGTATCTGCTCGAGCCACTTTCGGCGAAACGCGAATTATCAGGGCGCCAGACTTGGATCCTGGTACGAGCGTTAGCGTGCTATTGCGATCGTTGGGCGATTTTAATTTGACGGTTAAATCAGGTGAGCAGATAGTCGCCGTAGCTGATCGGGCCGGTTATCGAGTCGACGAAGCGCTGCAATTTACGGTTCCGGCGGCAGGCGAAATTCAATTTGAAATTGCTGTCGATCAATTGAGTTTCGATGGCAACGGTGATGGTGTGGTCGACTTATTAGACATTGATCCTTTTGTTGGTTGTTTGACGGGAGCTAACTCGAATTGTGATCCGTTTGACGTCAATGACAACGGCGACATCAATTTGCTATTGATTCAGCCGTTTTTGGAAAAGTTAATCAACAGTAAAAACTCTGAGGAATTTTTGATCGAATTTCTGAGTCGGTTCGATTGAGGGCCGTAGGTAATTGGCTCGTTTTCGGCCGAATTCGAAATCGCGGCAACTTTTTTAACGCAAAAGTGCGTTTTTAACCGGTGCGATGAGGGAACTTCTCCAGTTACGGCCTCGTCAAAATAGCTCGAAATGCGATACACTTTTTGATCGAACGCGTTGCAATTTGTACGGGATGCCCAACGTCGAAATTGATTGTAAACGGCGGACGAATTGAAGCGAATTCGAATCGAAAATTGCACAAGGTTCTGTCTTTCACTGTTTCTCTTTCTCTGTTTCTGAACTGCGAATTAGAAAATGTACGGCATGGGCCTTTGGGAATACTTGAACCAGATTGCAAAGGCTGCGTTATGATGGCTCGAATACTATTAGTCACCACTTTATCAATAGGAATGATTGTGGGGGTTTCCGTCGGACATAACGAAGAAGATTCTGTGGATGATGATCAGCGAACACAACTGTGGAAACAGGTGGAGGCGGCGCAAAAAAAATCGCTACCCAAAACGGCGACCGCTGCGCTTGACAAGATTTACAAGCTGGCGATAGCCGAAAAGCAATTTCCCGAGGCCATTCGAGCAGTTGCCAAAAAATACGTGATTGAAGGTCAAATCAATCAACCGGCGGAGCCGTATGTGATAAGAAAACTTCAGACAGATATGGACAAGTTTCCGTCGGAAGTGCGACCTGTGATGCAGGTCATTCTTGCCAACTGGTTTTACAGTTACTATCAAAGCAACCGCTGGAGGTTTGCGCAACGATCGCAGACATCACAGGCTCCGAGTGAAGATTTCGAAACCTGGGACTTGTCTCGACTGCTAAACCAAATCGATGATTGTTTCACCGCAGCACTAGCATCCGCCGATGAGTTGAAGCGTGTTCCGATCGGCCAATATGAAAATTTGTTGCGCGAGGGCACTGTTGCCGACAGTTATCGTCCGACCTTGTACGATTTTCTGGCGTTCCAATCGCTGGAGTTTTACTCGTTGGATGAACAGATAATTCGACGTCAAGGCGCCTTTGACGTTGGTGCCGGCAGCCCAATATTCGGAAGTGTTGAAGATTTTTTGAAATGGGCCCCCAAGAGCGAAGACGAGGATTCGTTTTTGCTACGTGCCGTTCAACTTTATCAAGCGTTGTTGCGATTTCATCAAGCAGACCAAGATCCCGCGGCACGGCTCGACGCCGATCTCCATCGTATTCGGTTTGGCAATGTCGTTGCCGTTGGAACCGAAAAAACAGCACGTTATCAAGCGGCATTGCGTCGATTTGCCGACCGTCATGCGAAACATCCGCTGTCATCAGGGGCGTTGTTGAGCCTTGCGACCAGTCACAATCAAGAAGGTGACTCGGCAACGGCGCACAAGATCGCGCGTGAAGGTCAGTCGAGGTTTCCAGAACGTTTGTACGGTAAGCAGTGTTTCAACCTCATTCAACAAATCGAGTCTCAGCATCTTAAGCTTGCTACCCAACGCGTTTGGACGCGTGATCGCGAGATGATTGAGGTGAGTTATCGAAACTTGGAGAAAGTACACTTTCGGTTAGTCCCATTCAATTACTCAGATTGGCGTTGGGGTGGATTGCATACGCTTAACAATTTGCGTGGCAAAGAATTGGAGACATTTCTCAAGCAGCCAGCGACAAAATCATGGACGTCTGTATTACCTCGAACAGAAGATTTTCAGATCCGTAATCACGAACTTGATATCGCTTCAGATTTAGAACCTGGTTGTTATCTGTTGGTCGCCAGTGTTAAGCAAGATTTTTCTGAAAAATCCAATGTTTTGTCCATTTGTGAAGTCTGGAAGAGTCAACTGGCCGTTGTATCGCGCAATGTTGTTGGCAGCTCGAATGTCGTTGGGCAAGTCTTGGATGCTGAGTCTGGGCAAATGGTTGCGGGGGCATCGGTCAACGTCAGTTCATGGAAGCGCGCTGGACGCAGCAGCCGGTCGGTGGATGTCGGCACGGTCACGACTGATCAAAACGGGTTCTTTGAAATTGCCGGAGCGTTGCGAGGAAAACATCGAGTGATTGTCTCTCACAAGGGCGACCAATTTGGCTACGTTGACCATTATTACAAGTACAAACAAAATGAACGTGAGCGCCCAAATCAACAAACCGTGTTTTTTACGGATCGCTCGATCTACCGTCCAGGTCAGACGGTTCAGTTTAAAGGCGTCTGTATTGCCAGCGACACGCAGAAAAATAAATACGAAACGATCGTAAACCAAGAAGTTGAAGTTGTCGTTCGCGACGTCAACGGAGAGACAATTCAAAGCTTGACGCTGCGAACCAATGAATTTGGGTCTTTCCACGGTTCGGTGACTGCGCCTCGCGATCGTGCAACGGGCCAAATGCAGTTGGTCGTGACCCGTGGTCCGAGCGGGGCCGCGGTGTTTCGTGTCGAAGAATACAAACGTCCGAAGTTTTTGGTGGAGGTTGAGAAGCCGGAAGCCGCATTCCAGTTGCGTGACGAAGTCAAGGTTCGGGGGACCGCCAAGGCGTATACCGGTGCGCCGGTTGATGGTGCTAAGGTTTCGTGGCGCGTCGTTCGGGAAGTCCGCTATCCTGATTGGTGGATGTGGCGTTGTTGGTGGTGTCTCCCGGTGCAAGGTGAGTCGGCAGAAATTGCCAACGGTTCGACGTCGACGGAGGTCGATGGTTCATTTTCGATTCCGTTTGTGGCGCTGCCAGACGAATCGGTTGATCGGGAAGGAGAACCTGTTTTTACGTATACCATTTACGCGGACGTAACTGATACGACTGGTGAAACACGTTCGGATCGGCAGCAGATTCGGCTGGGCTACACATCGATTCAAGCGAGTCTGTCGTGCGATGATTGGCAAGTCGCTGGGGAGCCGGTTGGATTGAATTTGAAGACTCGAACGCTGGATGGCGAGAGCATAGCGGCTCGAGGAACTTTAAAGATTTATCGTTTGCAAGGGCCAGACGAAATTCAACGGAGCCGGCTTGCTGCTCGCCGCTACAACCTAAACGCTGCGCCCCGACAGAACGGTCGCCCCGATTTGTCGAAGGTGGATTCGTGGCCATTGGGTGAATTGTTGATTGAGCAGCCGTTGGAAACCGATGCTTCTGGTGAGATCGAATCCCAGCACGCGCTGGCGGCCGGAGCCTATAAAGCTATTTTTGAGGCGACGGACAAATCTGGGAATCCAGTTCGCTCGGAGAAGCCATTGCTGGTTTTGGATTTGGCGGGGGGGAACTTTGATATCAAAGTGCCGCATCACTTTCAAGCCAAGCGGTGGAACGTTGATGTCGGTGACGAGTTTATTGCGTTGTGGGGCACGGGCTATGGCTCGGGGCGAGCGTATGTTGAAATTGAGCATCGTGGTAAGCTGCTAAAGACCTATTGGACGGATGCGGGTAGCACACAGGCGATAGTGAAATGGAAAATCACCGAAGCGCTGCGTGGTGGATTTTGGGTACGTGTTACCTATTTCCGCGAGAATCGCGCTTACATCGAATCCCGGAAAGTTGAAGTGCCGTGGTCCAACAAAAAGCTTAACGTCAAGTGGGAACATTTCGTTTCGAAATTGAAACCGGGCAACAAAGAGACTTGGACCGCGGTCGTTTCTGGTCCGGGGGCAGATCAAACCGTTGCTGAAATGGTGGCAACGATGTATGACGCTTCATTGGATGCGTACCTGGCCCATCGTTGGCCAACGGCATTCAACGTCTTTTTTCGGGACGATCAGCGGACGCAATTGGGGATCACAAATCAATGGAAATATTTCCGACCGGTGATTTCCAATATCCGTGTGCCATACAAATCGGCAAGTATCGAGTATCGTCATTTCGAATGGGATGTGGCCCCTTCCATGGGCAGGGCTGGTTGGCGCGGCGGAGTAGTTTTCGGAGGGGGGGGCGGTGGTTTCAGTGGACAGCCTAGCGGGAGAGTATTGCGCAGTCGAGCATTCGGCGCTAGCAATTCGATTGCTGCCCCAATGGAGTCGGTCGAGGGAGCGGTAGGGCTGGAGTCTGCAGTCGATTCCCTGTCTTTGTCACAAGCGGAAAGCGGCCGTGGGCAGTCACAGCAAGGCCCGGCCATTGATCTATCGAATGTGTCGGCGCGAAAAAACTTAAACGAAACGGCCTTCTACTTCCCAAATTTGACCACAGACACACAGGGCAACGTGCGGATCGAGTTTGAGGTTCCAGAGGCCTTGACGCAATGGAAGGTGATGGGATTTGCTCACGACAACGAGTTGCGGACCGCTTTGTTGACCGAGGAGGCGGTAACGTCAAAAGACCTGATGGTTCAGCCCAACCCTCCACGTTTTCTGCGCGAAGGCGACGTGTTGGAGTTTTCAGTCAAGGTAACCAATCAGTCGGCGACGCGGCAACAAGGTGAAGTTGAACTGAGTTTTGCCGATGCGGCCACCGAAAATTCGATGGATGAGCCGCTGGGGAATTCGGACAACCAAAAGGGGTTTGATATTCCAGCCGGTCAATCCAAGAGCCTGTACTGGCGGCTGGAGGTGCCTGATTTCGTGGGCGTATTGACCTATAAGGCCGTCGGTGGGACCAGCAAGTTGAGTGACGGCGAAGAAGGTCTTTTGCCTATTTTGTCGAAGCGGATTTTGGTCACCGAATCGCTGCCGCTGCCGATTCGAGGGAATCAAACTCGCGAATTTAATTTTGACCGCCTAGAAAGGATCAACACGAGCGATTCGTTGATCAGCCAAACCTATACCGTACAGATGTGTTCCAATCCGTCTTGGTATGCGGTGATGGCACTGCCGTATTTGATGGAATACCCGCATCAATGTAGCGAACAAGTGTTCAATCGCCTGTATGCGAATTCTATCGGCAACCACATCGTAAAGTCGAATCCACGCGTTAAGAGGATTTTTGACCAGTGGCAAGGGAGTGACGCATTGGATAGCCCGCTGGAGAAGAACGAAGAAATAAGAAACGTCCTAATCGCCGAGTCACCTTGGTTGAAAGATGCAAAAGAAGAGTCTCAGGCTCGCCGAGACGTAGCCGTATTGTTTGACCAAAATCGCCTCGACGCTGAAACACGCCGGGCTTTGGAACAGCTCAAGCAGATGCAATATAGCGATGGTGCGTGGCCTTGGTTTCCGCAAGGTCGTGCCAATGACTATATTACGTTGTATGTCGTCACGGGATTTGGTCGTCTCCGGCATCTGGGGGTGGGTACCGATGTCAGCCCAGCGATCAAGGCTTTGGATCGCTTAGATCATTGGATCCATCAAAGCTATCAACGAATTCTGGAACAAGGCAAACCGGAGCTCAATCATTTGACTCCGACGATTTGTTTTTACATGTATGGTCGCAGTTTCTTTTTGAAAGATACGGCTGTCAACAAGAAATACAAGACAGCCGTCGATTATTACTTGGGTCAAGCAAAACGATACTGGCCCGAAATGACGAGCCGTCAATCTCAAGGGCATTTGGCGATCGGATTGAAGCGATTTGGGGATCTGGAAACACCGCAAGAAATCATGAAGTCGTTGACGGAGCGCTCTCAATCCGATGATGAGTTGGGTATGTATTGGCAAGAAGATTCGCGATCGTGGTGGTGGCACCGGGCGCCGATCGAAACTCAAGCGTTGCTGATCGAAGCTTATGACGAAGTTTTGGCAGACGCAAACAAAGTCGAGGAATGCAAGATTTGGCTGCTGAAACAAAAGCAAACACAGAATTGGAAAACGACCAAAGCGACTGCCGATGCGGTCTATGCGCTGCTAATGCGGGGCATGGACCGCTTGGCCTCGAGTAGCCAAGTTCAAGTAAAATTGGATGGTGAGTTAATAGAAGCATCAAATGTAGAAGCTGGTACTGGTTTTTACCAGGAACGGCTAGTACGACAGGAGATCACACCTGCTGTTGGTAAAATTCAAGTGTCAAAGAAAGACGATGGCATTGCTTGGGGTAGCGTGCATTGGCAGTATCTTGAGGATGTTGGCAAGATTGAGCCGTACGAGGGGACGCCGCTAACATTGAAAAAACAGTTATACATCAAGAAAAACACTGGCAAGGGTCCTGTGATTCAGCCTGTCGAAGGGCCGGTCGAAGTGGGGGATGAACTGATTACTCGAGTCGAAGTTCGCGTTGATCGCGACATGGAATATGTGCATTTGAAGGACTACCGTGGTAGTGGTACCGAGCCGGTGAATGTTCTTTCGAGATATAAGTTCCAAGATGGTTTGGCTTATTACGAGTCGACCAAGGACACGGCGAGTCATTTCTTTATCGACTTTTTACCGCGCGGGACGTACGTGTTTGAGTATTCGACGCGTGTCCAGCATCGCGGCAAGTATGAAACGGGGATTGCCGAATTGCAATGTATGTATGCTCCCGAATTCAACAGCCATTCCAATAGTGTGGCGATTTTCGTTGAGTAGTTCTCACCATTAGAACCGTTGTGCATTCTGGCTTTATGCAGTATTTTGAAAAATCAATAGTTGTTGTCGTTGTTTTGAATGAGTGTGATGAAAACCGAACGCAAACCAGAAGGTGCGGCAAAACAGTCGGGCGAATCGAAAGGCCTTGAGTCGGCGGACATCGGGCAATTTACTCAAAATTACATTGAGGCCTATCATGCGATTGCGGAATGGATTCGATTTGCGGATGCAAAAGCAGCCGTTATTTTGACGGTTGGAGGTGCCATGGCTGGGTTGTTGATCCCGACCATTCATAAGGTTGTGGATGGTGAAATTGCCGATGTAGGGCATTGGATCCCTCAATGGCGAATCGTTGTGGTTGGCTTGTTCTTGCTGTATGTGTTGTTTTTTTTGTTGTCCGGCGTGTTTGCGTTTCTTTGCATCAACCCGTTTCGCAAGCGTGGCCGGCACCCTGCCCTTGATCATTGTGATCATTTTCACCCCGCAGCTATTTCGGCTCGCTATGGTGGAGGAGACGTGCAGGCGTTTGTAAAAAATTGCAAATCGAACGAAGGAGAACAACTACTGGACGAAGTGCTGTCCGCGATTCTATTGGATTCACATATATCGACACGGAAATACGATCGAGTC
This sequence comes from Mariniblastus sp., assembly GCA_965263475.1. GTDB lineage: Bacteria > Planctomycetota > Planctomycetia > Pirellulales > Pirellulaceae > Mariniblastus. The sequence continues at coordinate 1,282,426 of OZ253677.1, read as the reverse complement.
AAAGCTTCGTTGAGGCTGTTTGGGATCAGTATTTTCTTTGGATTCGTATATTTTTTGGTATTACAGTTCTAGCTGTAGGATGTTGCGACTCCCAACAAAATCTGCCGCAGGTAGGTTTCGCATGACGGCATTGTATCGCAGGCGAATTGGTTGAGCTTTTGCCTTATCGGTTCGTTTCAATTCGTTTTTTGTCTTTTTATCGATCGGAAAACAAGTAATCAGAGCACGCTTTCTTTGCTGATAGATTGAGTATATCAGTAGAGAGCAGTGGCGTGTTACCGGCTTCAGGAAATCGACGATATCTGTGGTAACGGTAACGCTCTTTTTCCGTTGATCCTCGGTCGAAATGTATGAGAACTTTTCATTGATACGGGTGACGTTCAACTTTTTGAAGTTCAGTTTCAATAGAGATTGCGGCGTCAATTCGTCCGTGAAGTAACGGCCTGCGTCAAAAGTAATTCGGGCCAGAAAAAACGTAAGATTTTTTAGCAGCGTTCCTTCGTTTGGCGCCGGGGAAAAGTACGCTCCACCTGTTTGAAAACCTTTGTCGATCACTTTGGAAACCCAACGGTCTCGTTTGTAACCGAACCGAGTGGGAAGTACGCTCAAGAGGTAGCCATAAGTGTGCGTCAAACCCGCGTGATAAGAATTTTCGCGGCGGATGTGAACTTTTGCGACTCGCCCAATCGTCGATAAAATTTTGGGGTCGACTATCTTTTGCTGTTCAAATTCATCGAAGTTCTTACACCAGCCCCAAAATTTCAAGCAATCGGAGTTTTTGTCGGACTTGATCTGCTGCAATACTTCAGGGAACACGCGTTCGAAATCGCAAACGTTGATTCGACCGTTGCGGCTGGATTTTAAAAGTCGTTTTACTCTCTGTTCATATTCCATGCTGGGAACGACTATTTGAGATTTACCAAATTCAATACTTCTCGATGTAAGTGGCCATTGGTAGCCAGCATTGTTGTGGATTGAAGTGGAATTGGTTCGCCGATGCAGTTCGTAGTTTTACCGCCAGCTTCTTCGACAAAAAGGCGTCCAGCAGCGAAATCCCAGGGAAACAATTGATACTCAAAAAACGCGGTGTATCGTCCACAACCCACGTATGCCAAATCTAGCGCGGCCGAGCCAAAGCGGCGAATCCCACGGATATTGTTTTCGAATAACTTTTCAATCGAGGTCAGGGTTTCTTTCATCATCTGCCCGCGATCGTAGTAAAAGCCAGTCGCCACGATAGCTTCCTCGATTGAAGATTCGGAACTGACCGATACTTGTCGTTCGTTCAGCCAGGCCCCCCTACCCCGCTCCGCCCAGAAGACCTCTCCGTTACTTGGGTTTGCGATCACACCGCATTTGGGTTGTCCGTCATGGTAATACGCGATCGAAACGGAGTAATGCGGGATGCCGTGGGCGAAATTATTAGTACCGTCCAGTGGATCTATAATCCACAGGTGCTCACAGGTTTCGGTGTTGGCATGTGATTCTTCTGCTAAAAACGCGTGCTTGGGGTACTTGCTACGGAGCGTTTCAACAATGCATTGCTCGGCTTCTAGATCAGCTTTTGTGACCAGGCCCAACGCTGTATCGTCGACAATTTTCGTCTCTGAATGGAATCCGTTTGCGGCGTAAGACTGGATAATGTCGCTGGCTGCCTGAGCCGCTGCGAGCGCGGTTTCCAGCGTCTCCGACTTTTGCATGTTTAGCTCTTGTTCATAATAGATTGAATGGTCTGGCGATCTGTTTCGTTGGGAAGCGTCGAAACACCTTGCAGTTTAAAGCTTTCCTTGATACTCGTCGTTTGAAAATTATCGTGGACGATTTCAAAATGATCAGGGCTAATGAGGGCTGGGTGCTCGACACCGCACGCGTGGCATAATTCAAGGATTTCTTTGCGTAGTGTTGTCACATAATTTGCGAATTTGGCTGATTTATCCGTGGGGTCGAGGCCACGCACAAGCCACTTGTTTTGAGTCGCGACGCCGGTCGGGCATCTACCGGTTTGACAAATTTGAGCCTGAATACAACCCATCGCCAACATGGCCGTTCGGCCGACATTGATCATGTCGCAACCCATCGCCATCGACAGCAACGACTCTTGTGGAAAGCCGAGTTTCCCGGCGCCAATAAAGACGACTTTATCCTGGATCCCCGCCTGAGAAAACTCTCGGAACACGCGAGCCAATCCGATCTTCAATGGCAAGGCAACGTGGTCGGAAAACGCCAAGGGAGCTGCACCAGTACCGCCTTCGCCTCCGTCGATCGCTACAAAATCAACAGCGCGTGAGCCGGTCTCCATAAGCTCGACCAGTTCGCGCCAAAACTCCATGTCACCGACTGCGGATTTGATTCCGACCGGAAGCCCAGACATGTCGGCCAGCCGCTCCACGAAATCCAGCAGTTGGTCGGCGCTTGCGAAAGCACGATGGCCGGAGGGGCTCAAACAAGATTGACCCAACGGGATTCCACGAATTCGGGCGATTTCTGGGGTGACTTTGCGAGCGGGCAACACACCGCCTTTTCCAGGTTTTGCGCCTTGGCTAAGTTTAATTTCGATAGCTTTGATAGCCGGATACTTTTCACAAGTATCCAAAAATTTGCGTGCGTCAAAATCTCCATCCTCTGTTCGTGCGCCAAAGTAACCGGTTCCCAATTGCCAAACCAAGTCGCCACCATGATTGTGGTGAGATGAGATGCCACCTTCGCCCGTGTTGTGGAGGCAGCCTGCAATTTGAGAGCCACGATTGAGAGCTTCGACGGCGGCCGCACTTAACGACCCGTAGCTCATCGCCGAGACATTGATAATCGAATTGGGGCGAAACTTCTTTTTGCGGTCTCGCCATTCTCCCAAGACTTTCGCGCACGGTAACCCGTAGTCCGGATCATAGCCAGAATCGCCTTTTCGTTTAAATTGCAAAGGGAAAGCGCTTTGTTTGATGATCAAATAGCTAGACGAATTTTCCAAATCGTTGTCGGTACCAAAGCCAAAATAATTGCTCACATTGTTGGCGGAGCGGTAAACCCAACTGCGTTGATCCCTTGTAAATGGTCGTTCTTCGTCGTTGCCGGCGACAATGTACTGTCGTAACTTGGGTCCAAGTTCAGAAAGCAGGTGCCTACCGTGCCCAACGACCGGGAAATTCCTCAGTATCGGGTCTGAAGTTTGAACCAAGTCGTGAATTGCCACCACGATGACAATACTACCGATCACGATGGCCAAAAGGATAAGCCAAATCACTTACGTCTCCGAATTTAAAAACAAGTGCAATTAGTTTAACATTGCATGTTACTTGCAAACATGCCTGGCAATCGAAACGTGGAACGGTCAAACGGTTTGAAAACGAACATTATTGAACACTGGCCCATATTGGCAATTCTGCTGATATGGTGGTTCTTGTTTTTCGACATCAACACCGGCCAATCAGTTGTCGGTTATCGCGACTCTGCCTATCTCTATTACCCTTATTTTCATTGGATCGATTTGCAATGGCAACGGGGTGAGATTCCGCTTTGGAATCCACATTGCAATTCGGGGTACCCGGTTGTCGCGGACGGCACGAGCAGTGTTTTTTACCCAGGCAAACTGATTTTCCTGTTGCGATTTCTCAGTTATCCATCGCGTTATGGATTGTACTCGTCGCTGCACGTATTGTTAGCAGCGGTTCATACCTATATTTTCGTCTGGCGGTTGGGCGGTGACAAGTTCGGTTCCGCAATGGCTGGATTTTCGTATGCGTTTGGAGGTAGCGTGTTGTTTCAATTGACGAATGTGGTTTACCTTGTGAGTGCGTCGTGGTTGCCCTTGGGGTTGATGTTCGTTGCAACAATGCATCACAGAAGCAACTGGAAATCGGCGGTTGGGCTTGGTGTAACGATGGCAATGATCGTGCTGGGCGGCGATCCGCAAATGGCATGCGTATTGATGTTGGGAGCTGGGGCGACTTGGGTGGGGCATGGGCTGGCCGGTCGCAAACGCCATCGCAGTTGGAGAAGTTGGTTGGCGCGTTGGTCGCGTGGTGCAAACACACTATTGATTGCGACAATAGTCGGCGTTTCGTTGTCGGCGATCCAAGTTTTGCCCTCGTGGGTGTGGACTCATCAAAGTGTGCGCACTGAACAGCTTGTTGGAGTTGGAGTTGGTGAGAAATCACTGGAGTCTAAACCCGGGACTCATCTTCATGCCGTTTACGAATTCAGCCATCCACCTTGGTCTCTCGCTGAGATGGTCTGGCCGAACTTGTTCGGCAAATTATTCCCAGAGAACGATCGCTGGGGGAGCGCATTGCCAGGTGCCGATCGGGTCTGGTCCCCTTCATCGTACGTCGGTTTTCCGATGTTTTTGATTGGTTGTTGTACGTTGCAGTTTTATGGGAACCGGCGACGAAGGGTTTGGTTGAGCTGGCTGGTTGTCTGGTTTGCTGCTGCATCATTCGGTTGGTATGGAATGAGTTGGGCGATCAAAGAACTGCTCGCTGCTGCCGGCACGTGTTTGACCGCAGAGTGGGACTCGATAGGCAATCAGGTTGGTGGAGTTTACTGGTTGATGACCTTGCTGCCTGGTTTCGATTGTTTTAGGTACCCCGCGAAGTTGTTTGTGATTGCCAGTTTGGGAATTAGTGCGTTGGCGGGACTAGGCGTCAATGAGTTTTTTACGAAACGACGGGCTATCGTTTTGACAGGATTGGCAATTGGCTTTTCGGTTGTGGGCGCGTTAGGATCGGATTTGTTTTGTGCCAAGTTTCAAGAGCGAATTCAGTATTGCGTCGATCCTTTTTTCGGGCCGCTCGACTATGTCGCGATGTCATCCAATCTGCGGACTTCGTTTTTGCAAACTGGCACGATCGGTTGCGGTTTGCTCGCCCTGATAGCGGCATATCGACGTAGGAAAAAATACGCAGCAACGGTCGTTTTGTTTCTAACACTGTTTGTTGACGTATTGTTGGCCAATGTGTGGTTGTTGGCACAAGTCCAGGTGGAGGTATTCGAGGCGCCGACGGTTGTAGAGAGACAGTTGTTCCGAAGGCAACCGGATGGCCTACGAGTTTTTCGATATGCTGATCCGCCTCAGCGTTGGAGCACGGAAAGATCCATGGAGCGTTTATCGGAAATTGTTTGGTGGCAACGCGAGTCCCTTCACCCAAAACATCATTTGCGATTCGCTTGCACTCACGATATTGGGCTGGTCAACAGTTTTACGTCTATCGAGCATCGGGCGGCAAAAAAAATCGAACGTCATGGGGCAAACAGTTTGCTGGAGATTGGATTGCGCAAGTTGGTCGATGGTGTCGTGCATTTTGATGAAGCACGTGATTGTGGCGACGTTCATATCGTTTCGCAATTGAGTTCTCGAATTCGTGTCCTCGAACACGGTCGCGATATCGAGCAAATTATCGAAGCGATGGCGATCCCTCAAGATTTGTACGATCGCGAGTTAGAGTCTGTCGACGCTGTCGGGGTTACATTTGAGGTCTGCACCCAAAACGCCAATTCATTTTCGGTTCGTGTGGATGCTGACAAGCAAACGACGTTGTTGTGCAGTGTCTTGGCGGATCCGGGCTGGAAAGTGCGGATTACCAATGACGGCGAGGTTCGCGCGGGCGAGCTGTTGAATGGTAGCGATCCATTTTTGGCCTGTGACGTTCCGGCGGGCTCCAGTCTGGTCGAGTTTTATTACTGCCCGATTGAGTTTTGGATTGGGGCTGCGATTAGTGGTACCGCTTGGCTGGTTTTATTGGTGCGAGTGATATCGATACGAGCACGACGGGCGAGTTTTAATTTTTAATGTTGCGCATTGAGTAGCTGCACGAAGCGCTAGCGCTTGAATCCATGCGAATTCCGGAAAATTCACTCGCTGACACTTCGTGCTGGAATTCATGAAAATTTAAACTGGCAATCGTCCGTCCTAATTGTCGGTGATGAACCAATATTGTCCATCAAGAGGGGGCGCTGGTCCATCGATTTATCCAGATTGTTTCGGGCGGGCGTGGGCTGGGCGATTGGTTGATTTGTCGTCGGCAAAGTCAGACTGGGCCGGCAATGCTTCGCCTTTTTCGCGAGGCGGTCGAAAGTTGTGGTATCGACGTTGGCAGCGATCTCGAAAAGCGAACAAGGCTGCATGGAATTCGTCTTCATCGGCAAAAGCATCTACGATTTGGCGATTCAACTCATTTCTGGCGAGATCAATAAGCGGGTAATCGGCGGCTAATTTTTCTTGGATAAACTCGCGATCCGACGATTTAATCACATCATTGCGGTTGGAGGTGTTGACTTTAACGTAAGACAAATCGGAAAACGCATCTGGATAACACCGTTCGAGCAGGACGCAAGCTTCGTCGAACCGCTCGATCGGCGCCAAGATGGTTCGCCCCGTTTTGATCGCCTGCCGGATCACGGTTAGATCTTGTTCGTCTCCGTCACCGTTCAAGAATTTGATTTGGCTGTTGGTTTGCGGATGGGCATATTGTTGCACCAGTTCCATTTCGGCAAACTGTCGAAACGACATCTTTTGCGCGATGCAATTGACCTCTTCAAAATTACGGTGGAAGAAAAATCTGGAAACGAAACGTTCTACGGGCTCGCGAACGAAACAAAGCGCGTGTACGTTGGCGTGCTCGCTGTCGAATGGTAAATCTAGTGATAATTTGTGATCGCAAAAAGCGGTTAGCCAAGGATGGCAGCGGATAATTTCGCTGACATCCATACGCGTGTATTGTTTGGTTTCCAGCAACGAATTCGAATTGTAGAATCCGTCCCCGAAATTCCGATTCATCAACTGGCGGATCGTCGAACCGCCAGCCTTTGGAACGTGAACATGTAGCCAAACGTCTCGCAAATCTGCGTTCATTAAATTTGGTAATCCAAAGGCGGGCGAAAATCGTTTGGAGTTTCATCGCGCAAATGAAGCTTAGGTTTTTCCATCAAGATGGTGGTGAACGCGTCAATGCTCCGAGTTAGCCAGACGCTGGAGCCGATAACCGAATCATGACCGACCAAGGTGCGTCCCCCCAAGACCGTAGCGTTGGCATAGATGACGACGTTGTCTTGAATCGTTGGGTGCCGCTTGGTATCGCGAACCAAAGCGCCACTGCCATCGGTTGGAAAGCTAAGTGCTCCCAACGTAACACCTTGGTATATTTTGACGTACTCACCGATCACGCAGGTTTCGCCGATCACGACCCCAGTGCCGTGGTCGATAAAAAAGTGCTTGCCAATTTGAGCACCCGGGTGGATATCAATACCCGTTTCGCCATGAATCCATTCGGCCATCATTCTGGGTAAGTACGGGATATCCAATTTGTATAACTCGTGGGCAACACGATGGACCAATACGGCTTGTAGGCCGGGGTAGCACAAAATGACTTCGCCTAGATTCTTACACGCTGGATCGCCATCGTAGGCGGCTTGAATGTCAGTGGACAGTACGACGCGAATTTCCTGTAATTTTTCGACGAAGATCTCCGCTAAACCCTTGGCATCCGCGACAAAAGCATCCGAATCGATGTTTTGGTCGAACACGACGTCGTGGTCGGAGGAATCAAATTTTTGTGCCAATGCAAGCGCGATGGAAATCTGTTGCGTCAGCTGTTTGATCAACGACTCGACGTTGAGTTCCAAATACAGATGCAATGACTCGGTCGGGTAATTTTGCGAATCACAAAACCCAGGGAACAAGATTTGTTTGATGGTGCCGATAATTTCTTCGATCGAGGCACAAGATGGAATTGGAGTTTGGACCAATTCTGTGATTCTTGGTTTTGTAGTATCGAGAACGTCAACCAATCGTGAAGCAATCTCATGGGAAATCTTTGTCTCGGTCTTCATGTTTCGTCGGGCAAGCTGAGAAAATGGCAAATACCTTCGACCATCATTTTAGAAAGCCAAGCAAATTAAGGCACGGTCAATTTTCAGTAGCCGTAGCTGCGGAGGGATGCTGGTTTGTAAACTTTTAGAGAGTCTGAATTATGTTCCGCGCTGTTTATTTCGTTGGGCCGTGGCTTCTTCGATAGTCGTTCTTGACTCATAGATTCGATTCTGGAGAGCGCAGGTGGCCGAAATCTAGTCGGTTCAGTCCCAACCGTCGTACGAAAGACCGGCGGGCATACACGGGAAAATTTTGCTCGTATGGTGAAAGCTCGTCGAAAACAAGATTTGATGAATGCATTGATTCCGAAGACTTCTTCAACGTTGCAAATCGAAATCAATGCGGCTCCAGATGATGGAATATCGCGGTGGGTTTTGTCCTGTGTGAATGATTTGGGCGATGCAGTGAAACTTAGGGACTGAAAGTCAACTAAATCCTTGTGTTCATCGTTATCATTAAAGTGGAAAGCGTGCCTTTGCGAACCACTATCGGCGGCGATTACGGCGGAGAACACGTTGTTGGGTTTGATATCGCTTTCAGGAACAACTACATTGTAGGGGGTAAAAGAACAAATTGTTGCGTGAAAAAAGACGCATGTTATTCCAAAGACGCGCAAAACGTTTTGCGCGTTGAATCACACATTTACACGGGATGAACTATGTCAATTACGAAGAGAGAGCTCTTGTCGGTTCTGGCATTGGCTTGCTTTTGTGTCGCACCACTGTCGGCACAATTGGAAGACATGACATTGGATTTTAGCGATGTTACGGCGACGAATATCGACCAAAACGTGACCGAAAGCAATCAGGGGAACGAAAAGGAAGTTGAATTTGGCGACTACGATCTTGATGGCGATCTAGATGCGATGGTTGCTGTTGGGGAAGGGGATTTTGGTCAGCGTCGCAACAAATTGTATCGAAACGACGGTGGCGTATTGGTAGAGGTCAGTGGTGCACCGGTAATTCCTGGTTTTTCATTTACCGATACCTCTCGTAGTGCTTATTTTCGTGACTACGATGGCGACAACGATTTGGACATTATCATTATCAACGACAGCAATAGTGGTGATGGAGGCAATGATTCGCCTGGAAAGACGAAACTTTTTCGCAATGACAATGGCATTTTTGTAAACGTTTCTCAAAACTTGAGTAATGTACGCGGAGCCGCTTGCAATGGAGTTTCTGAAGACTTTGACAATAACGGCACCTACGATTTGTTGATGTGCAATTACCCGAATGTTTCACAGGACAGTTTGGCGCTCAACGGAATTGACGGAGATGCTGAAGGGATCTTTACTGTTGTTACCCGCGATCCAAACAATGCTAACTTGCCTGGCTATTATCCGGTCGAGTTTGAATACGGTGTTCACTCTGAAGCGGGTGACATGAATGGCGACGGACTGTTGGACATTTTGATGGCCAACTGGACAGGGGATCCATCATTCATCTATTACAACAACAACAATGGCCAAGGCGACGGACCTGGCGATTTCGCGTATGCCGGTGCTGGCGCCAGTACAACGTTTAGTGCCATTGGCGGTGGGGATGAAAGAGCGATGGTTCCCGTGGATGTAAATGGGGATGGCATGTTGGATATGTACTTTGCCAACCATAGCTTCCCAGGTGCTCCTCGAGGAGACGTTGTGTTCTTCAATACTGGAAACGACGGCAACAACAAAGCTACGTTTAACTTGTCGTTTGAGATGCCAGCCGTCCACAACGCCGAAACGCATAAGATTACCTGTGATGATTTGGATAATGACGGCAAAGAAGACTTTATTATCATGTCGGAATTCCTCCGGCCACGCGTTTACCGGAATTTGACGGTAGGAAACGATCTGCTGTTGATTGACTGGACGACACCAAACATCACAACTGCGTTAGAAGGTTGGCACGCAAACAGTGGCGATATCACGGGTAACGGTCGTCGGGACGTTTTCTTTGGTTCGGATAACAATGACCATCTGTTTGAAAATGTCCAATCGACGATCACTGACTTCGACGCGTTGACGAATGGGCAGCTTCCTGGATTCCACGATCAATCGCCAATTGCGATATCGGGTACATTGGCACCGGGTGAAAGCAAGTTCTTGTTTGCAAACAGCGTTCTTCCGTTAAATGCACATGTTGCCGTGATCGCACGTTCTACTGGTGACATCGGTTTGTCTGCGTCGATCGGAGCAACAAATGTTGGTACGTCTGATCGCAAAGGCGATGGAATTGCCGAGGGTTTTGAATTCGATGTGACCAGTGCTGGTATTGTCTTGTTTGAAATCACTAACAATTCAGATGGTATTTTGTTGGGTGACTTGAATGGCGATGGCGAATTCAATTTGCTTGATGTTCAGCCATTCGTTGATTTGTTGTCCAACAGCGAATTCGATCCGGCCGCCGACTTCAATGGCGATGGTGAAGTGAGTCTTCTCGACGTTTCGCTATTCGTCGAAGGACTGACTGGTGGCGGTGGAAACGGTGGTGGATCGGTTCCATTTGTGATTGAATTTTTGAGTCAGTAGTTGGTTTGCCCCGTTGGCGGGCTGCGAACAGGTGATCAATCCAAGCGATGCGTCAGAACACGCATCGCTTTTTTTGTTGAATGTCGGGCATATCGTCTGATCGAGAGCCGCAAAAGTGGTTTATTAGGTAGGATTGTTACTTTTGGAATCGGTAATCTTAGATTCTCCGTTTGGGCGGTACGCCAAAATGTTCGACGTTGGCGATAATGAAATTTATTTGATCGTTGTCGCGATCCGATTCAGGAAGTTTATTCAAAACCAGCACGTGTGGAACGATGAACCTAAAAGCAGACGTTGACAGAAAATTCATTCTCAGATTCTTAATCATTGCGATTGGTTGTTTTGGTTTGATGATTTGGGGGCTGTATGATGCTGTTTATGCCTATCCTGAGGAACTAGTAAGAGCAAAATTTTACAAGGAACTCGAAGTTCAAAACGAAGGTGGAGAACTGGACAACGTAGGTATGAAGGAAAAGTGGGAATCGACCTGTTTGGAAAAAGGTTGGTCGATCGTAAAGCCGAAATCACCCGACGTGGCACAGCAAGACATCTATTTTCAGTGGTTCTTGTTTGGCGTTGGATTGGTTGGGGGTGTGTTTTTTTTGGTCAAATATATGCGACTACTTGGTTCATATATGGAGGCCGACGAAGATGGCGTAAAAACCAGTTGGGGACAGGAACTGAGGTTCGAAAACATTCAAGAAATCAACAAGCGGAAATGGGCTAAAAAAGGAATTGCAAAAGTTTCATATCAAGACGAATCTGGCGCCGCCAAGACGATGATCTTCGATGATTTTAAGTATCACCGAGAAACCATGGGCAAGATTCTTCGACTGGCAGAAAAGAACCTTTCCGACGACAAGATTGTCGATGGCGAGCGGGAGAAGGACGAGAAGAACAACGATGAAATCGCTGTGATTGAAGACGACGCGTCGTAACTTAGCGGAGGAGTTGATCGACCAATAGCAGTGCATCACTCAAATCGACGACGCCATCAAAATTGAAGTCTGCTTGGCAGTCTCGTTCGCAGGGACCAAGACTTTGTTGGAATGGAAAGATATCGAGGAGCGATATTTCTCCGTCATGATTCAAATCCGAATCGTTGGCATAAAACAATTGATTGACGGCTACGTTTTCCCACACCGACACATCGCCAAATGGCCAAGTTACGATGACTCGGTCGACCACGTCGCAATCACCAAGGCCAAAAAAAGCTTCGGCCGGTTCTTGTCCATGCATGCTGTTGCCAGCTCCAATTTGGCGAATCCGGGTTATGCCGTCGAATTCGACGCGTACAGTGGCCCCAATGCTCCAGTGGTTTTTATGGGCCTGTCTGGGCTTCACGACGAGCCAGTTGGTCGCCTCGTTTTCGTTGAGTTGATTCTCGAGAATTCGAAACGGACCTTCGAAAAGAGCTGGGGTGCAAACCTGCAACAAATCCAAATCGCCGTCGCGGTTTAGATCCGCCGAAATCAAACAGCTGCCGAACAAGTTGTCGTTGAACCCAGACTCATCTGAAACGTTGATAAATTGGCCAGGTTGGTCGATTGAACCGAGAAAGACGCGCGATGAATCATCAAATCCGATTCCGTTGAACCAGCCATTGGTAACGGCCAAGTCCAAGATCGTGTCATTGTTGGCGTCGAAAAACGTTGCACCCCATCCAAAGTCGGTATTGTCGACTCCGGCCATCGCGGCAACTTCGGTAAACTCAAGCGATTTCGCAGACGAATCGTTTCTAAGTAAAAGATTGAACTTGTCCTCTTCGAAAATGTTCGTGACATATACATCGAAATCACCATCGTTATCGTAGTCGCCGACGGTCACTCCCATTTCATTGAATGCAAAGTCGACGCCAGCTGACTCGGCCACGTTTACAAAACTGCCATCGCCTTGGTTCATCCAAAGTTGGTTTTCGAAAAAGTCGACGGCGGTAAAAATATCCAACCATCCGTCTTGATTAAAATCACACATGACGGACTGCCATGGATTGTAAGGAAACGGAGAGTTTGGGTTGGTTATCCCGCGCGCAAATGCTTCATTGACGAAACTCCCATCATGGTTGATGAACAGCTCTAATTCGCCTTCCCATTGTCCGACCAACAGATCAAGATCACCGTCTCGATCTACGTCACCACAGCAAATTCCGGCGCGGTGTCCAAAGAATTTTTGTGTTTTCGCGTTATCCAAACCGGCGGCAACCGTCACGTTTTCAAACTGGCCGATTTCGGTTTGTCGATACAGTCGCAAAGTCGTCTTGTTGCTACAATCTGGATCGAGCGAATTGAAACAATCCGATGCAACCAGCAGATCGACCAGGTGGTCGTCATCGAAATCGAACCACAAGCCAGAACGGCTCGCTTCGGCAACGTCAATTCCTGATGTCGTAGCCATGTCAGAGAATCTACCCAAACCGTCGTTCTCGTATAACCGATCCGGGTGTCCAAATCGTTGTGGCAGGAACAGGTCGATGTCGCCGTCGTTATCAAAATCAAACGCCGAAACGCCGCTGCCAAATCCAAGGTCGCTCACATTTTTGAGAATACCGCGCGTATCAGAAACTTCAGAAAACTGAACTTGCCCCGTTAAGCACGCCGGCCCAGATGCGAATATCAAAATTGTATAAGCATAGAACTTAGAAATGTATGGCATCATGTTTTGTTTATTTGAGTCGCTTGTCTTCCCTGCGATTGCCGCACCGTTGGAAAGCCAATGTTCATAACTGATTTAGCCGAGAATACGTGGAAATGGTTGGCCGAGCGATCGTCCGTAGGATAGCCGTTCAGCTGTGGACCGGACGCGCACCTCATACCAATTGTAGCTCCTCTATGTCTATGGTAGCTGACACGTCAACGTGGTCAAATCAGTTCCATTGGAATTGAGCGATTGATAAGAATTCAAAAACAAATTTGTCAGCGATTGGTTTCACTGTTTCCGTCAAGTGTGAAGTCTGCGTACTCGAGGACTAAGCGGCCCAATCGATCCTTCAATTGGAGTGATGCCCGTGCTCCGGCGTAATTTTTTTGCGATGCTTCTTTGGCGCCAATCTGTTGCTGAGCGATTGCCAATAGCAATCCGGCTTCCGGTTTTCGAGAGTTGCTTTTGACAATTTTTGAAATCCATTGTAGTGCTTCTTGCGGTTTTGCTTGCTCAAGCAAAGCTATGGAAAAGACTACAACCGCGTCATCACTGTCATTGGTAATGCTACATAGCTGTTTTGCCAACAAGGCGGCATTATCCGCGTTTCGCGCCGATTGATTATGAATGTCCAATAGGCACATCGACAAATCTCGAATGATACGTTGATTTGAATTGTCAATTGTTGCGGCGTCATTCAATGTTTCGATCGCCGCTTGCCATTTGCCTTGACGCCTTTGAGCGGACGATAGCTTGGAATAGGCTTCTAGATTTCTGGTGTCCAATCGAATTGCTTTCGCAAACCAACTTTCGGCTTCTGCATATCGATCTTGGATCGCCAACTGGCTACCGATTTTCAGGTGCGGTTTGACGTAGTTGGGACGCAACGCGACGGCACGGTGGAACTGATCCATTGCGGCTTTTCGGTTTTCAGACTTTAGATACGCGACGCCTCGGTTGTAATAGGCCGTCGCGTTTCGATCGTCTTGGGCGATGGCTCGATCCAGGTGTTTGACGCCGTTTTCGATGTTACCGATTCCTATTTTGGCAAGACCTTTGTTGACTAACCACGCCGGTGGAAAAAAGCCTGAACTTGTATTTGAAACGATTTCGTCGGCACGCTGATACTCTCGTTGTTCGACCCATTTTTGGGTCATCTGTAGATTGGGCTCAATTGCTGCAACTTTCCGATCTCGCAGCGTTTTGTCGAGCAAAGCAAATACGGTTTCATCGTCGTCGAGGGCACGCGCGAAATACTCGTAGACATCATTAGCAAACTTTCTTTTGACTTCAGGCTTGTTGAAAGCTGGATTCGAAAAAGGGCGAATTGGCATTTGAATTGGAACATCAATCTCGTCCAGCATGGCCGTTAAATTCGTTTTGGAGTCGCCGCGAACAATCTTGTGGTCGGTCATCGTGACATTGACGACGTCAGTCGTTCGCCGTTCCGGCATATGGCAGGCCACGCAGTTTGCGTTTTCACGACGCCCATCTTCGATGTCTAGGCATTCGTTCGGCTGATGGCATTCGAAGCATTTTTTTCGATAGTATTTCGGTTGTTCGAGTTTGGCGATTTTCCGATGCGGATCGTGACACAATGTGCAACGAATTCCGCCATCGGTCTCAGTGTAGCATTTGCTTTGCATCAGCCGATAAGGGTGGTGATTGATTTCGAAATGATCCGCCAGTAAATTGTCGCGGTCAGGCTCGAAATGAATCAGGTAGTCTGCCAAGTTGTCTCCGGCGGTGAACTGGTAGTCGCCTTTTCCAAAACGGCGGACAAAACTCGTGCGTTGGCTCATGGGTTGCAAGTGGCATTGGAAGCACACGTCATCCTGAGTTTGCGCATCCATTCTTCCAGTGTTAACAATTGAGTCTTGGATTTGTTGTTGGTCTTTGGGGTCGTCCGCATCCAAAATCAGCGATAAGCGAACGTGTTCCGATCCCGGACCGTGGCATCGCTGGCATCCGATGCCTTGAGGCAATCTTGCTGGAAACAGGTGCGGCTGCCCAAAAGCATCGGAACCCGGTGTGAACGCAGGGTAGGCGTTGTGGCAAAACATACACTGTCGGGTAATGGGGCGTTGGATGTCGGGGTGATCCGCACGGTCGTACCCTGGTGCCATTCCCCATTTTTGGTCTTGCGCATACCACACGACCGGTAGCTGAAACAACTCGCCAGCGTCGTTGCGATACAGATAGGTTCGGACATGGTTGCCGGAGCCCACCACGAACTGCGCTGACTGGGAATGCAGGTATCGACGAGAGCCATCTTGGCGTTGCTTATATCGCGTTAGCTGGAATTGGTCGCCAACGATCTCCATCTGGTAGTGGTTGTCAGAGGGCGCATGATAAAAATGATTGTTTTCGAAATCTTCAATTGAATTTGACGGATCAAAGTTATGAAACGATTTTGCCATCGCGACTTCTTGGTAAGTCTTGTAGATGTCGTGATGGCATTCCGCACAAACCACATCTTCAATGTAATGTGCCGCCTTTGAAAGCGTCTTGGTGGCGCTCCGAGGTCGGAGTACCTTAATGTGCGGTTTCGTTTTCTCTTTCTTCTTAGGAGTAGCCGGTTGGCATCCCAACAACAATAAGCCAAGGCAACCTATCTTGAGCCAATTGAAGTGCGTCGCGTTTTTTGGTTTCACAGTTGACATGGCTGGTTCTTCGCGAAGTTGGTTGCGGTGGTCAGAGCTTTACTCCAGCGTCATCGGTTCATCCAGTACTGACAAAACGGCGCTCGATCAAGTTGTTGACCTTTTAGATTTTAGCTTATCGGAGTCGCATCAAAAAAAGCTATCCGAAAAAATTGGATAGCTTCAAAAGCACAGGTGAGGCAATCTGTTCGAGTTGTCGCTCAGTATTCGACTTAATCTTCGTCGTCGTCCTGAAGTGAAGCCTTTGAAATGACGTCGTGCATCACATTCGACGGCATAACGTCATAGTGGCTGAACTCCATTGTGTAGCTACCAAGTCCACCGGTCATGCTACTGAGGGTTCGAGAATAAGTCGTGACTTCACGCAATGGCACTTCACAGTGTACCGTCGTAAATGTGCCGCCCGCAGAGTCCGATCCTGACACGCGTCCACCACGCCCCGACATGTCGCTGTAGACATCACCAACATTGGCTTCGGGAATCGTAACGTCCATCTTGACAATTGGTTCCAGCAGGCTTGGCTTTGCCTTTTCGAAGACCTGCTTGAACGCCATTCTCGCTGCCGTTTTAAAAGCAGCTTCACTGGAATCGACGGGATGATGTTTGCCGAAATGGACTTCCACCCCAACGTCTTGGACGGGGTAGCCAGCAATCACACCACCACTAATTCGTTCGGCAAAACCTTTTCCGATCGCCGGCATAAAGTTGCCCGGGATCACGCCGCCAACAACGGAGTCAATCCACAGGAAATTTGATTTTTGGTCGTAGTGGTATTCTTTGATGGCGTTGAAATTGGACTTAACCGCGTACTCTTCGACTTTGATGTCGCGCGGAAGCGGGAACATTCGAATGTGAACTTCACCGAATTGTCCCCGGCCACCAGATTGTTTCTTGTGGCGGTAATCCCCTTCAGCTTTGGATTGAATCGTTTCGCGAAATGCGATTCTTGGTTCTTTGGTATCGACTTCAAGCTTGTCGCGCCGGATCAGTCGCTCTTGAATCACGTTCAAGTGCAATTCGCTCATGCCGGTCATAACCAGTTCTTTGGTTTGTGCGTCGCGATCTAGCAGGAAGGTCGGATCTTCCTCCACGACTTTGTTCAACGCTCCGGAGAGCTTTGTTTCGTCCCCACGGCTTTTCGGTGAAACCGCCAATCCAACCATTGGCATTGGGAACTTTAAAGGCGCCAATTCGGTTTCGCCTAAAACGGTACCCGTATGCAAGTCATCCATCTTGGCCACCGCGACGATGTCGCCCGGTCCTGCGGAATCGACGTTGTCTGTTGATTCGCCTTGCACTTTCAACAGCGGCCCCATCTTAATGCCTTTTCGAGCAGACGTAGCCGCGACGTTGTCGTCTCGTTTCAGTGTCCCCGAGTAAACGCGAATGAAGTTGAGTTTTTGAACAAAGGGGTCGATTCGAGTTCGGAAAATTCTCGCGACCAAGGGCCCGTTAGGGTCTGCACTGATTTCTGATTCGGCACCGTCGCTAGGGCTTGTTGCTAACAAGTCGTTAGGGGATAGTCCAGCCATTGCCAAAGCGTCGAGAAGTTCTTTCACGCCCGTTTTGGATTTTGCACTGCAGCAAACAATCGGAATAAGACTGCCCTCTTTGATCGCGCGGACAATCAGGCTGCTGAGTTCCTTTTCAGTCGGCGGATTTCCTTCGAAATACCGTTCCATCACCTCTTCATCGACTTCAATAATCGATTCGATCAGAGGCTCGCTGATTTCTTTGGGGTCAACAATTGCCCCTGAAGTATCGTCGGGTAAGTTTAGCGTGCTGAGCACGCCTTTAAAATCGGTTCCCAGGCCAACGGGGACATTCAACATCACGCACCTGGTGCCCCACATTTCTTGGATACCGTTGATCAATCCATCAAAATCGATGTTGTCGCTGTCCAGTTTATTGATCGCGATGATGCGACCAACTCCCGCTTTTCCTGATTCTTCAAACACGCGTCGAGTGTTAACTTCAATACCCGATGTCGCGTTGACCACGATCACAGCCGTTTCGACGGCGTTAATTGGACCGATGACTTGGCCAATAAAATCAGGATACCCTGGTGTATCGATCACATTGAATGCTTTGCCGGCGTGTTGGAAATGCGTCACGGAAGCTTCAATCGAGTACTTGTGGTTTTTCTCTTCAGGATCAAAATCGCAAATGCTTGTGCCGTCTTCAACACTTGGGTTGCCGCTTACGGTTTCCGTCAATGACAAAAATGAATCCGCCAATGATGTTTTTCCAGATGAACCGTGTCCGCACAAGACTACGTTTCGAATTGAATCGACATTTGCCATTTGTAAAAGCCTTTTGGTATTCAAATTGGTCTAAATCAGTGTCACACAACGGCAGTGGCAACCGATATTGCCTCCGGTAGTGTCACCTTTCCGTCGTACAATGCACGTCCAATAACGCACCCTTGAACCCCGGTATCCACTAGTTTGCGGACGTCTTCCAAGTTTCGAATTCCTCCCGACGAAACAAGAGGAACGTTCAAAGATGTCTTCATGTTGCTAATCAAGTCAAAATTGGGTCCGGTCATGACGCCGGCGCGATCAATATCAGTGTAAATGATGCCTGCGATCGGCAGATGGGAGATGGAGTTGGCGTGCTCGGTGGCATTCAAGTCGGTGACTTGCTGCCAACCGTCATAGGCAACTTTGCCGTTTTTGGTATCGATCGAAACGACTAGATGTCCGACATATCGCTGGGCCATGGATTCGAGCCACTTGGGATCGGTGACCGACTTGGTTGCGACGATCAGTCGTTTGATGCCAATGGAGAGATAGTCTTCAATGACTTGTTCCGAATGAATGCCACCGCCGACTTGGATTTCAACATCAATGGATTCTGCGATCTCAGCAATGGCCGTGGTGTTGCTTGTTCGGCCCATCGCTCCATCCAGGTCAATGATATGCAGACCCGTTGCTCCTTCCGAAACCCAACGCGACGCCATGTCCGCCGGATCCAAACCATACACGGTTTCACCATCGTAATCGCCTTGTGATAACCGAACGCATTTACCGTTTTTGATGTCAATGGCTGGCCAAATTCGCATTCAATACCCGTTCACTTGATTTATGTTAACAACCCCCACCTAAATCGCCTGTTGAGGGCGGAAAAACCATGGAATATCTCATATTTTGAATCGATTCGCAAGGTGCGGGGCGACACCGGAACCGTCTTTTCGGCGATCAAGTTTAGCGGTTGCACGATTTCGTCGGTCTGAGCTATTGAGGCAAAATTCCCGATGGCGACAACGGATGAAAATCAACCGTTGCAATCCCATCGAGCCAATCCGAACAACGATTCTTTGCTCACGATGTGGGGGCCACTTTTAGCCATCGCACTGGCATCGCCAGCGAACGTATCGGCGACGTTTTCATGTCAAGCAAAGACGAACAGGAAGTTTAGAATCAATTGGTGTTGACGATATTTGTAGCATAACTGAAAACTCGAAACTTCATGGTCAGACTGAAAGAACAACTAAGTATCGAAAATGAATTTGCCTCGAATGATTGCGGCCTTGGAACGGGCCGCTGAAGGATTCCACGCATCACTCGTGCACGTCAGCGACGAAGACGCCAGGTGGAAACCGCCTAGTCAAAACTGGTCTGTGTTGGAAATTGTTTGTCACCTCGTTGACGAAGAACGCGAAGACTTCCGACGCCGGATTGAGTTAACTCTCGAAGATTCGGATCAACCCTGGCCTTCTGTCAACCCCGAAATCTGGGCCGTCGAGCGTCGCTATAGCCAACGAGACTTTCAAACCGTACTGCAAGAATTCGTCAAAGAAAGGAAGCAGTCGGTACGCTGGTTGAAAAGTCTAGTCGAGCCCGACTGGTTTGCGGCCTACAAACATCCGCATTTGGGGGAGCTGCGTGCTGGTGACTTGTTGGTTTCTTGGGTCGCCCATGATCAACTTCATTTTCGTCAAATTGCAAAACGCAAATACGAGATGATCAAACGTGACTCCGGCGATTTTTCGTTTGCCTACGCCGGTGACTGGGAATCGCAATGACGGCAATCCAGGAGTTGTTAGCGACGCTACCACAAACGGGAAAAGTCGACTGGTTGGGGATTCGGCCGGTCGCACGTGAACCCGTTCTAGCGGTCAAGTCCGTGGACATTGACGTTGCCAATTCGATCGTCGGTGATCATTATGCTGGAAAACCCGGTTCCAAACGACAGGTCTCATTGATTCAAGCGGAACACATTGAAGCCGTCTCCAAGATTCTTGGGATTTCGATTCATCCGGACCGGCTACGCCGCAACATTGTCGTTTCGGGCATTAATTTGTTGGCGCTCAAAGAGCGGCAATTCAAAATCGGTGATGTTGTGCTCTTGGGGACTGCCAACTGTCCGCCTTGTAGTCGCATGGAAGAAAATTTGGGTCCGGGCGGTTACAATGCAATGCGTGGTCACGGGGGAATAACTGCCCGAGTCTTGCGTTCTGGAACAGTTGAAATAGGGGATGCCGTCGAATTTTATCCTGAATCTATGTAAGTATTCGGTGCGAATTACTTCTAAACCGATGGAAACTTTGTCTTTGGTGCTAGATATCATGAAAATCCAAAACTTCAAAATCTGCTTAACGGGAATACTTGTATGCGGTTTAGTAACCATGGTTGGTTGTGGCTCGGTCGTCTATCGGACGGCTATGTTGGGGGAATCCGAGCAATCAAAGACGAACAATGAATTTCAAGAAAAGAAGCCAAAAAATAAAAACACGCAATCATCAAAGGCCAAAACGGTGCAAGGCGAATACAACAAGCTGACGGAAAAAGAAGAGCAAATCATTGTGCATAAGGGAACCGAGTATCCTGGCACCGGGGCTTTGTTAAAAAATAAGGATAAGGGTACGTACATTTGCCGTCGTTGTAACGCTCCGCTTTATCGTTCAGAAGATAAGTTCGATAGTGGATGTGGTTGGCCCAGTTTTGATGATGAGATTAAAGGGGCGGTCCGTCGGGAGACCGACGCTGACGGGCGTCGCGTCGAGATTTTATGCCAGAATTGCGGCGGTCACCTCGGGCACGTGTTTGAGGGCGAACGGTTTACCGTCAAAAATACTCGGCACTGTGTCAATTCGATTTCGATGAAATTTGTCAAAGCAGGAACAGAATTACCACAGAAAATCGTGTTAAAGGGCAACGCTACTGCCGAAAAGACCAAGGGTAAAACGCAAACAATCCAACCGACGCAAGGAAAGTAGGAATAAATTCAAAGCGGCAATCCCTCATTCTAATGCCGCAATGATATTTTCCATTCTGTTGCGGTTGGCTCCCAGATCGGAATGACCTACACGAGAGGCCGATCGAAAATGGATTACTTTTTCGGACGGGTCAACATAGAATTCGACGTCGTCGACAAATCGAAATATCAAACTTCGAAATTCCACGTGGATATAGTCTTCGGACTTGCTCACAATCTTCGTTCGCGGCAGGCTTTCGAGTAGTTCTTCGATGCGCCGAATCATTTCCGCCGGAGTCCCAGCAAATGGTATTGGCTCGAATTTTTTTTCGAGGTCTTCAGTTTGAGTCGAAACCGCATTTGGCGAATCCGGCAACGGCAAAAATTGCCCATTTACAACGCCTAAGTTAGTCGGTTTGGTCGCAGATAGGCTGAGCATGTACATTCCCAAGACGGCAACGGTTACAACAATTAAGACTTTACGTTTCATAAATAGTCAAACCGAAAAACGAACCAGTTTTTCAACCGCAATCCAGCACATTAGTGCGCCACGGAGCGTCCAGAAAATCGTTCTAATCCAATTCGTCCACACAAGTTGACGATGGGCTTTCACGTCAAAGCCCTTTTCGAGTCGTGTATGGCAGGGAACTGACAGCAATGCGGTCGAAACCCAAATGACGAAAAGCATGGCCACGCCGAGTAGAAGCAACGCGGTGTTGGGTATTGGCGGGTACCAAATCAAAAGTACGGATGTCAATGCTTCGACCAGCATCGGTGGTCCCACAACCCAGGTAGTCCGTCTTTGGTGACGTATTTGGTAATCGGTGTAGCCATCGGGTCCGACCCCGCTCATGAGCGGATAATGGACGATCTGAACGAACCAAATCAATCCGACCATGAACAGTGTTGCGGACAAATTTAGCAATAGGATGATCAAGTCAAGCGTCATTGTCGGTCGGCAAAGGCGTTGCGAAGTCTTTGGACCCAGGCGATTATGCGCCTAGGCATTTGGCTAAAATTTCCATGTTTTCTTCAAATGACTCTGGCAGTAGCGGTCCAAATGAAAAGCGAAACAAGTTGCCGTGCGTGCCTTCGTCTCCTCGTCGCAGCATATCGCATAACTTTCCAGGAAGAATCGCAGCTTTGTGCTGGTAAAGTCGATCATTGAGTGTTGCGGAAGTCATGTCACCAGGCAACTTGCACCAATGGTAAAAACCGCCGTCGCCGGTGAACAATTCGATACCCAGTTTTTCCAGTCCATCTCGATAACGGTCTCTTTGCTCCGCAAAAAACTCGCTAACCGACTCGCGAGCATGCTGAACGCGTTCGGTTTGGAGTAGCTCGGTCACTAAAATTTGAGAAAGTCTCGAAACACCACCCATACCAATTGACGAGTAATTTCGAAAAACTTCGATATTGCGTTCTGACGCAATGACCCAGCCGATTCGCGCTCCGGGAACTTGTAGTCCTTTGGTGGCGGCACCGACGATGAAAATGTTGGTGTCGTTAATGTCGTCGATAAAATTGATCGCACTCTTGGGTTCAGGCAATTGAAAAAACTCATAGGCCTCATCGATAATGGCCGCGGTATTGGGTTGACTGCATAATTCAACCAATGCTTTCAACGAATCCCCCGCCCATGTCACTCCCGTTGGGTTGCACGGATTACTCTTGATAAAAAAACGCTGTTCGCTTTGATGGGCTGCGTTCTTATAGTCTTCAATTGTAGGCCGAAAACGATTTGCTTCGTTGCTGGGGATGACTTCGTAATCGCGGTTCAAGAGTTTCAGTAGGTCGTAATAGGGTGTGTACTCGGTTTCTTCAATGCAGATTTTGTAGTCATCGGACAAGAACGCGACCGTCGCAAAAATTCCGGGGCGTCCACCGGCAAAAACACAAACGTTCTCCGTGCCGATTCCGGCTTCGTAAAACTCGTTGTAGTAATCGACAATCGCGTCGAGTAGAGCTGGGTTTCCAGTCGCCGATGGGTACTTCAAATCCGGCGCCTCAAACGAAACACGGTTTGGAATCTCAGGGCCGTTTGGCAGTTGGGATGTCAGCGGAAAACCCTGTGCCCACGGGCGCGTTCCAGACTCTCCCATGTAAACGCCGGCGCTATCCAAAAAACTGAACAGGACTTCGTAAATTCCCATCGGCGGGAAATGGTTTAATGCTGGTGTGATGGTGACGCTCATTTCGCATCTCTGGGTGGTTGTGTAGCTGTCGACAGACAAAAGAAAACGATTTTTTAACGGACAACCGCGTTTTCAACTAGAGGCCCACAGGTCTACTGCGGCGAATTTTGTTTTTCCCGTCCTCGTTCATACTCGATCCGCGTTATTCGATACAGGTCATGTCGACACAACCGATGGCCTGGTGCAATGTTGGGGTGCTCGAACTCGCCCGTTTTTTGCATTCCAATACGCTGCATGACTCGGCTGGAGCGATGGTTGATGCAAGCGGTAAACGAGACAATTTCGTCAAGTGAAGTTCGGTCGAATACGAATTCCAAACTGGCTTTGGCCGCCTCTGTCGCGTACCCCTTCCCCCAAAACGCCGTCGCTAACCGCCAGCCGATCTCCGTGGCTGGAGTGAAGTCCGTTTCATAGGGTACGGTAGCAATTCCGACGAACCCCATCAATATTCCGGACGTCAAATGTTCGGCGGCCCACAAGCCGTAGCCATATGCGTCGATATGGTCGTTGATTCGGTTCATCATGCTTCGCGTCTGTTGTTCATCGAGCAGCGCCGGAAAAAACTCCATGACATGGGGGTCGGCGTTCAATGCTGCAAATCCGGCAAGATCGTGGTCGCAGAACTTGCGTAGGCCGATTCGTTTGGTTTTCAATTCAAACACGGTTTGCCCCCAGGATATGTATGTCGTCCGCTTTTTGGATTCAGTTTACAGTTGTTTTTTATCTGTAATAGTGACCGGATGCTCGGATTTCGGCGTTGTCACAATTTGTGAAGTCACCAGAAAACCAGGAGACGTTGTTTCAACATGGATTTACAACGGCCTGCAAAGTCCATGGATTGGGCCTGCATTTGTGTGCCACCGCAATTAAAGAATTGGGTGGCGAGATTGATTGATTTAGTAGAGGGAAAGGTTGTGGTGCAACATGCGTCGTCAAACTTCCTCTATTTTCGGATCCTGAAAAATCGCAAGCATTAACTGAGCCGGTCTCGACATGTTGACCACCAGCTAGGATTCGATAACGGTTGATATCAAAAAAAATGGCGATTCTATTTCGGTGTCGCCAAATGCACGGTTGGATTTGGATAGCTGACGTACTAACATCTTAGGTGATTCATGGCTCGTTGCATTTTGTTGACCTCTGATGGATGGAATCGTCCAAAACATTTTGAATCGGTTTCGCGAACGTTGGAGCTCGAAGTCGTTTCACGCGATCGCCAACTATGCGCGTGAGGTCGATTCTGAAATCAAGCCACTTTTGATTCAATCCATGGTGTCGTGTGATGTTCAATTGCGAATGGAAAACGCATTGAGTGTCGAGCCTGAAGACTACCGTGAATTTGGCT
This sequence comes from Mariniblastus sp., assembly GCA_965263475.1. Lineage (GTDB taxonomy): Bacteria > Planctomycetota > Planctomycetia > Pirellulales > Pirellulaceae > Mariniblastus. Next base: position 1,258,011 of record OZ253677.1, on the reverse strand, counting down.
CCCATGCCGTGGCCGTGGCTGCCAGTTTGATTCAACCCGAAGACGCAACGGTCGCTCCATCGACTCCTGCCAGCGCGACGGAGATGCCAACGACAGCCCCTGGTGTAACCCAAAAAAAGGCGCAACCTTCGATCCAGGCGACCAAATTTTTGCATTTCCAACTGCTTGAGGAAATAGCCCGCGGCGGGATGGGGGTCGTTTATAAGGCACGGGATACAAAATTGAATCGAATCGTTGCATTAAAAATGATCATTGCCGGCAAGCTCGCATCCGAAGAAGAACGTTTTCGATTCAATTTGGAAGCCGAAGCGGCGGCAAAGTTAGATCATCCTGGGATTACGCCGATTTACGAAGTCGGTGAACACGATGGCCAACTGTACTTTGCGATGAAACTGATCGAAGGCGGTTCCCTGGCGGATCGGTTACCCGAATACGGTGCCGATCCTAGAAAAGCCGCTCGATTAGTCGCCTATATTGCCCACGCGATCCACCATGCGCACCAACGTGGGACACTGCATCGAGATCTAAAACCGAACAATATCTTGTTGGATGATGACGGCAACCCACTGGTCACGGATTTTGGATTGGCAAAATTGGCCGAACAAGACACAGACGTTACCAAGACTGGAGTGATGATGGGAACTCCAGGATATATGCCGCCGGAACAAGTTTCTTCCGGGAAAAACGTAACGACTGCCGCTGATGTTTACAGTCTAGGCGCCATTTTGTTTGCCGTTTTGACTGGTCGTGCGCCGTTCGTTGGTGAAACGGCAATGGAAACGGTGATGCAGGTCGTGCAGCAAGAACCGCCCACTGTTTCATCTTTAAATTCTAGTACGCCTGTCGAGTTGGATTTGATTGTTGCGAAGTGTTTGAGTCGAATTCCGGACGAACGTTACGATAGCGCCAACGCAATGGCAACGGACCTGGAAAACTGGCTGGCTGGTGAACCAATTAGCATTCGAGCGCCATCGGTTGCCACGCTGGCAAAACAATGGATGCAGCGAAACATTCGCTTGGCTGCCACTTCGTTAATGATTGGTGTGCTAGTAGCCTTTGTCGCGACACCGATTTGTTTGGTTGGATTTGGGCAAGTGGGTTTGCCCGGTTTGATTTATGAACAGTTACCATCAACCGATCGCCCTTGGTTGGCTGGACTCCGATTCGGGTTGCCAAAAATCGATCAATCCCTCGGGTTTTTGTTTATTGTCTTGGCTGTTTTTTTGACCAGTTCCGCCGGAGCGATTGCGGTCGCCTGGTTAAAACCAAAAACAATGAACGATGCGGTAGGCATCGGTATTATTTCGGGAGTTGCTCTTGGGATTTCGCTGTTTCTACTGCTGTTCGGTTGGTTGATTGGCGGCGCTGTCGCAACGTCGTATACCTCCATGGATCTGAATCTGTTGACACAGTTGTCCACCGAAAAACAGGATTTTGATCCGCAAGAGATGATTCGATGGCGGTATCCAGATTTGGAGAATGCAAGTTCGGAAATGCAAGTGCGTTACGTCTTGCGACGGAAAATTATTGAAGACTCACAGTTGATGTTTGGAATCGGAAATGTGTTTTCCGCGATTTTGACGTCGATGTTTTTTTTGCCCGTTGTTTTAACCGCCGGTTACTATTTTCGTTTGCAACAACGTACAGGCGCATTTCACAAACGGTTGCTGGGCCATCTAGAATTTGTTTCGGTCGCCGTGTTGCTTTCGTTGGCGCTGGTTTGGCTGTTGGTGACGTTGTTTTCAAAATTGCTGCCCCATGGTGCATTCAACGGTCCCGAACCCAGTGTGCTCGCAATGGTTTTTTCGACAGCGCTATCGTTGCTGGCGATCGCAGCGATTTGGAATTTCAAACATTGGTCCATTCGTGCAGGATTCATCGGTTTGACGTTTTTGTTTTTTGCGTGGTTCGCATCGCAAGTCTTGGTTGGAGACCGATTGGATCAGGATATTCAACGGTTGCTTGCTGCCCAAAATTATCGGGGAGTTGCGGAACGAATGGATCTACAAACCAAGCAAGGGGGCACGTGGTATGGCAGTTCGGCATCCGCCGTTGTTATGGCGGCTTTTGCCGGAGATGAAGACTATCATCGAGAACTGTACTTAAAGCTGCGAAAAGAGTACGTGCAGCGCGAAGAATTGTTTTCGTCCGGCAGTTCGCCATTGTACTTGGAAGTCTTGTTGTTGACGCCCGAGTCAAGTAAACATCTGCAAGAACTTGATCGCCTGATCGAGTTTGTTGATAAGTTTTCGACGGTAGAAAACTATGGAACGCATCGGTTTCAAGTGTTGGCGCTGGTTGCCTACCGAAGCGGTGACCTCGATCGTGCGCTAGAACTACTTGAACAGGTCCCGATTGATGAACTCGAACGACTCAACCGCGAAGGCAGTGTCGCGCATCACCACCTCGACGACTTCAAGGCACTGGCGATCCAGGCAATGGTTTTGTTTGAAAAGGGCGAGCGCGAGTCAGCAGTCACTCAGCTCAAGAGTTTGTACGCCGTGATGCAACCGGTACGTGACTGGGCTAGCCGACAGCAAGACGGATTTGGGGTTGGGTTGCGTTTGTTTTATTCATTGGAGTCGATTTTGAAAGAGGCGATCGATGTCTTGCGTGACGGGCAAGATCGCGACCAATGGGTGGAAAACAACTTAAGTCCGACGACTTCATGATTGAAGTTCATCGTGAATGCCGCTTACCAATCAGGCATGAATGCCGGCCAACCAACCCGTGCTGAACGCGGCTTGAAAATTGTAACCGCCAATCGGACCGTCCAGGTCGAGAACTTCGCCGGCAAAGAAAAGGCCTTCGCAAATTTTGCTTTGCATGGTCCGGCTGTCGACTTGCGCAAGTGCGACGCCGCCAGCGGTGACTTCTGCCTTTTTAAACCCATAGACGCCAGAAATGGGGAACACACTATGTTTTAAATTATCCGTCCACTTGTTTAAATCGGTCTTACTCAACTCGGCGGCTTTTCTATTTCCGTCAATCTGAAGCGATTCCAATAAAGCTTCGCTGAAACGTTTTTTATACAACGAAGAAAACACGGTCGATACGTTTTGGCGAGGCTTCGATTTGAGACGGTCTACTATTTGTTTGCGGAGCTGCTCGGGGTTGAATTCCGGTTCAAAATCACACTCAAGTACTAGGTCCTGGTGTGATTCCGATTGTGAAACCGCTCGACTGATATCCAACGCCGCAGGGCCAGAGTAGCCGAAGTGGGTGAACAGAAACGCTCCGGTTGTCGAATCAATGCATTGGTTGTTGGCGGTACGCAACACCCGGAGTTTCACTTGTTCAAATGAAATGCCTTTTAGTGCGTGTGTCCAGCATGAATGGTTGGTGATCGGCGTCAGCGCCGGGACCGGATTGACGATGTTATGCCCCATGGACCCGGCCCAGCCATAACCGTCTCCAGTGGTTCCGCAGCCTGGATAAGACATGCCACCAGTCGTTATCAGGACGGAACTTCCATGAAATTTTTGGTCGTCAGAGCAGATCGTGAATCCAGCATCCGACTTGCGTATTTCACGGCAAGCCGTTTGGTTCACGATGTTGCAATGACCCGGTTGTTGGACATCGGTTGCCAATTCCACCAAGCCATCTCGGACGTCGACAGCGCGATCACTGACCGGGAAGATTTTTCCTCCCGTTTCCGTCTTGGTTTTTACGCCGGTCGACTCGATCAGGCTGACGACGTCATGAGGTGGCAAAGCCGCCAGTGCGGAATGCAAGAATTTGCCCTGATCACCAAACGCCTCGACGATGTCTCTCGCTTGGCAAGCATGGGTAATATTGCAACGCGTCCCACCCGACATCAAAATTTTGACGCCAAGCTTAGCATTCTTTTCCAGTAGCAATACGTTTTTACCGACACGAATCGCGCTGGCACATGCCATCAAGCCGGCCGCACCCGCGCCAATCACGATGAGGTCAAATTTGTGCATTCGGGCAGTGTCGATTAAACGGTGATGACGGCGTTGAGAAAGGAGACGTTTTACCCGTTCGCGGTTTGGAATTTTAGGCCTAATTCCGTCATGGCTGTTCGAATTTTCTGTACCGAGTCGTTTTGAATCAACTCGAATCCAATCAAAGCGTGCCCTTCCAATTCGCCGGAATCAACGAAATTGAAATAACAAATGTTGGTGCTGCCAGAAATTCGTCGCATCAATTCTCGCAGCGCACCGGGGCGGTTAGGAAAATCCACTTTCAAGAACAGTGGTCGGGCGCACAAATCTGGGCGAAACGGAATGACGCGAAACTCGGACAGGGACTCGCCCGAAATTTCTTCCGCGTCGGAAGTCACCGTTGCTGCAAGTTTATCCAATTGCGATTTGGGGCCTTCGATACCCAAAACAGGTTCGGCGAGACGGGCGTCGGTTTTTCCATACTGAAAATCAACAATATTCAAATCCAACATGAATTTGTCGAGCAGCTGAATCAACGAGCCGTTCTCTTCGGCGATGCGGAACTTGAAATAGCGACGACGAATTTGTTTCGGCGCTGATTTGCTGACGACTCGTGGAAGCGTTTTGAAATCCATATTGCTTCCAGTGATGACGACACCGACTTTTTCGTTTCGGTCTTTATCGGTGTGAATCATTGCGCCGGCCAATCCAATTGCACCCGATGGTTCGGGAATAAAGCGACCGATGTCCCAAGCCGCTTTCATCGCGGAACTCACATCCTCATTGGTCACGGTGATGATCTGATCCAGCAACCGACTACAGACTTCGTAGGTAAAGTCTCCTGGTCGGCGTACGGCAGTACCGTCACAAAACGTATCGACTTGTGTAAGAGTCACGCAGCGTCCAGCCAGTTTGGATTGTTGCATCGAGTTTTGGTTTTCGACTTCGACGCCGATCACGCGACAACCGTGTTGGAGAAATTGTTTGGCGGCGAATCCAAAACCGCTTGCCAAACCGCCTCCGCCGATTGGGACATAGATTTTGGTCAAGTCTGGGCATTGCGCCAACATTTCTAAACCCACGGTGGCTTGACCGGCGATCACGGAAACATCATCAAACGGTTTCAACATCGTGCCACTGTGCTGTGATAGGAACGCGGCAGCTGCCGTGGCCGCGTCGTCAAAACAGTCGCCCACCAATTCCACGTCGACGAAATCGCCGCCGAAGCGACGGACGGCATTTTGCTTCAAGATTGGTGTGGTGCGCGGCATGAAGATGGTCGCACGCATCTCCAATTGTTTGGCGGCAATCGCGACACCTTGCGCATGGTTTCCGGCAGACGCCGCAACCACATGGCCGGAAAACCCGCTCTGAACCAGTTGGTACATCTTAAAGTAGGCCCCACGCCATTTATAAGAATGTACCTGGGACTTGTCTTCACGTTTGACTCGAATTGTTGAATTCCCCAATCGTAACGATTCCAACGGAGTCGGTTGGTCCAATTGGTAAACGACCTTTTTCGCTTCCGCAACTTCGTAATGAAGTTGGTCAAAAAACATAGGCCGCGTTTCGAATTCCGTCGCCAGTTTATGCATGAGCTACTCGACAGCCGGTTCGGGAGCGGACGTGGTGGAGTGATGACCATTGGTTGTCGCTGCCGAAGAATGTTCGGCGCTACAAGATCGTTGATTGGTATAAGTCAACCAGTCTTGCCCCAAGCTTAATTGCCCCATTACTACTTCACGAAATTGTTTTTGCAACGCTCGAGTGATGGGCCCCGGTTTGCCGTCGCCAACTTCAATACGATCAACCGATCGAATAGGCGTGACTTCGGCTGCGGTTCCACACATAAACATTTCGTCTGCGCAATAAAACATCTCCCGCGGGATTTCTGTTTCTCGCAGTTCCAAATCCAAGTATTTTGCTAAATGAAAAACCGTGTCGCGCGTGATTCCTTCTAGGATAGAAGACCCGATTCCCGGTGTCAGCAAAACGCCCTTGCGAACAACAAACACGTTTGCCCCAGCGCCCTCGGTTAAGTTGCCCTGTTCGTTAACAGCGATGCCTTCATCGAATCCATTACTTTTGGCTTCCATCGAAATCAGCTGTGAAGTCAAATAATGTCCGCCCGCTTTGGAGAGTACTGGGTTTGACGCACTCTTAATGCGTTTCCAAGAACTGACGCAAACGTCACTGCCTTTTTCTACAGCTTCGGCCCCATGCAAAGGTCCCCATTCAAATGCCATGACCGCAACGCTCATGGGATCATCAGCGCTCGGTGCCAAACCCAGGCTACTGGCATCCCGATAAACGATCGGACGGATATAAGCACCTTGCAATTCGTTTTGTTCAATCACATCGCAGCACGCGGATTCCATGTCTGCAAAAGAATAGGGAACCGGCATCCGATACATTTTGCAAGAATCAAACAGTCGGTGGAGGTGTTCCTGCAGTCTGAAAATGGCAGGTCCTTGTTCCGTCCCGTAGGCGCGAATCCCTTCGAACACCGATGAACCATAATGCAGGCCGTGAGCCATGACATGAACGGTCGCGTCTTGCCACGGAGTCATTTTGCCGTTTTGCCATATCCAATTCGGGGTTGCGCTCATCTCAATTCGATTCCTGTAGTTGAAGGGATTCGGTCTGTGGGGAAATGTTATTGGCAGCAGATGCCACTTTGAGCTCGGCCAAGATATCTCTCAGTTCCTTCATCGGTTTGGCAATGGCGACCCGTCCAGACTGGACGAATTCGAGGACGCCATATTGGACTAAATCGTTGTACAGTGCTTCGATTTGTTCGGATGTACCGACTTTTTCGACCACCATATAGTCGGGTTCGATCGCGATGACGCGTGCGTGATGGTTCATGATGACTCGTTGATCTGGTTTGACGCCCAAGTCCTTAGTAGCGACTTTAATCAGGGCAAGTTCCTGAGACACGATTTGATCGACGGGATAGTAGATCACCACATAAACATCGATTTGTTTCTCCAGGGATGTGCAAAGTTTTCGGACGTTTTCTTCTTCCAGATGGACGACGATGGTGTATCGGGAAATCCCGGGAACTTCGCATTTGCAAACCGTCAAACTTTCGATGTTGATATGGCGCCTTGTAAACCCGGTGGTAACGCGATGGAGTACGCCTGATTTGTCCGCACTGAATACGACGATGGTAAAGTCGGCTTTCATAATTTGGTCCAATTGCTTTTTGATAATCTATTTTATCGGTCTTGTTGTTGATGGTTGGAAACGAAACTACTCCAATCGAATGTCCGCGACTGCAGCACCAGCCGGCACCATTGGAAAGACATTGTTTTCTTTGCCGACAAGAACTTCGAGCAAATACGCCCCGTCGTGATCCATCATCGCGTGCAGCGCGCTTTTCAGTTGATCACGCTCGGAACAAAGGTTACAAGCGACTCCAAAACCTTTGCAAATCATCTGGAAATCGGGATTGGTCATGTGAGTCGACGCGTACCGTTTGTCAAAGAACAGTTGTTGCCACTGCCGCACCATGCCCAAGAACTCATTGTTCAACAACAGGATTTTGACGTTGACATTGTTTTGCAGAATGACGCCCAATTCCTGGATGGTCATTTGGAAACCGCCATCGCCGACGACGGCCACGACATCGCGTTTGGGGGCACCCATTTTGGCACCAATGGCTGCAGGCAATCCAAAACCCATGGTGCCTAAACCGCCGGAGGTGATGTTGCTCTTGGATTTGACGAATCGAGCGTAACGGCAGGCGACCATTTGATGTTGTCCGACATCGGTCACAATGATGGCGTCTCCCGCAGTCAATTCGTTCAACTGATGGATGACTTCACCCATTGTCATTTTTGGCGAATCGGGCTCCAATTCGGCTCGAATGACTTTTTCAAATTCTAGAGCATCGCAGTCCTTGAATTTCTGATGCCACTCCGGATGACTCTTTTTTTTCACTAACGGCGTCAAGGCTTGCAAGACTTCTTTGGCGTCACCCAAAACGGGAATGTGTGCGAACACGTTTTTGTTGATTTCCGCCGGGTCCAGTTCGATGTGAATCACCTTGGCTTGCTTGGCATATTGTTCCAAATTGCCGGTGACGCGATCATCAAATCTCATGCCTACGGCAATCAATACATCGCACTCGTTGGTCAAAACATTCGGTCCATAATTGCCGTGCATGCCCAACATCCCGACATTGAGCGGATGGTCTGTTGGCATGGCGGAAAGCCCCATGATCGTCCAGGCCGCTGGGATTCCAGCTTTCTCGACGAACGACTTCAATTCGGCTTCGGCACCGCTCAGAATCACGCCTTGTCCAAACAGTACGTACGGCCGTTGCGCTCCGTTGATGGCTTCGGCAGCTTGTTGGAGAGCTGCTTGGTCCAATTTCGGGCGCGGGACGTAGCTTTCGATTTGCGTGCATTTTTCGTAACAAAAATCGAGTTCGCCAAATTGCGCGTTCTTGGTGATATCGATAACGACTGGACCCGGACGTCCCGTGTTTGCGATATAGAATGCCTTGGCAAAGACATCAGGAATTTCTTTGGCATCGGTGATCTGGTAGGACCATTTGGTGACCGGCATCGTGATACCCATTACGTCCGTTTCTTGAAACGCGTCGCTACCCAAAAGATGTTTGGGCACTTGACCGGTGATGCAAACCAGCGGGGTTGAATCGATCATGGCATCGGCGATTCCTGTTACCAAGTTGGTGGCACCAGGGCCAGACGTCGCGATCGCGACACCGGTTCGACCCGAAGCCCGGGCAAAACCTTGGGCTGCGTGTGTTGCCCCTTGTTCGTGACGCACCAACACGTGATTGATTTGGTCTGCGAATTTGTACAACTCGTCGTAGACCGGCATAATTGCGCCGCCGGGATAGCCATACAGTAAATCGACACCTTCTTCAATCAAACAGCGGACAACAGCTTCTGCACCCGTGATTTGGTTTGCGACCTCTGAGGTGGTCGACGCTTCCGTTGCAGTCGTAGCGGACATCTTTAACTCCAGTTTCCTTTTTCGCGTTTTAAAATGAATTATGAACGTGTTTCTTGTTGTTCTGGTTTCAACCAGCTGAAATTTTTTCGCAATTCGCGACCGGTAGCTTCGACCTCGTGGTCTAGATCGGCCTGCAACAGTTCTTTGTATTTTGGCATTCCGTTTTCGTATTCATCACGCCATTCGCGCGCGAACTTGCCGTCCTGAATCTCGCCCAAAATCTCTTTCATGCGGGCTTTCGTTTCGGCAGTAATCACGCGTGGCCCACGGGTTAGGTCGCCGTATTTGGCAGTGTCGCTTACGTATTGGTGCATTTTCGCCAAACCACCTTCGTACAAGAGATCGACGATCAATTTCAGTTCGTGCATACATTCGAAATACGCGACTTCCTTGCTGTATCCGGCTTCGACCAATGTTTCCCAGCCGGCTAAAACGAGCTCGGTGGCTCCACCGCATAGCACCGCTTGTTCGCCGAACAGATCGGTTTCGGTTTCTTCGGCGAACGTTGTCTCAAGTACACCAGCGCGCGTTCCGCCAATCGCATCGGCGTAGGCCAGCGCGTTTCCAAAGGCCGTTCCATCGGCATCATGATGAACGGCGACCAAGCATGGCACGCCCGAACCTTTTTCAAACTCGCGTCGCACCAGGAACCCTGGCCCTTTGGGAGCAACCATGACGACGTTGATGTCCGCCGGGAACTCGGTGAACTTGTAGTGGACATTCAATCCGTGAGCAAACAAGACCGTTGCGTGAGGTTTGAGTTTGCCAGCAAAGTGTTTTTCATATACTTCGGGTTGGACCATGTCTGGAGTCAAAAAGCAGACGATGTCGGCGTCTTGTGCTGCATTTTCTAAGGACACGGGCTCCCAGCCTTCGTCTTCGGCTTGTTTCCAAGTCGGACCATCGGGACGCGTCGCAACCCTTACGTCGACTCCACTGTCTCGAAGATTTAATGCTTGTCCCCTGCCCTGACTACCATAGCCAACGACGACAACTTTCAACTTGCCCAGGCCTTGTGGTTGAACATCGGATTCGCGATAGAGTTTAGTCATGATTTTTCTTTCGATACTAGTTCTAGTTTTTGGTGCTTCTTAAATTGGTAAGTGAATTCGATTTATGTTTCGGGGTCTAGCATGGGGCATGTCGTCGCGCCCAATGACGCTGATGATACGTTCATTGCGAAGCGGGCCAACATACCCGTTTTGTAGCGAGGTTCGCGCGGCTTCCAGCTGGCTTTTCGCGCCTGTAAGTCGACGTCGACGTTGACGGTACGGTTTTCAACGTTGATCTCGATTGGATCACCGTCTTGCAACAATGCGATGGGGCCACCCTTGGCCGCTTCGGGTGAGACATGACCGATCATCAAACCGTGAGTCGCCCCGCTGAAACGACCATCGGTCATCAACGCAACGGAGTCGCCGAGACCAGCGCCGACAATGGCCGCGGTAACGGCAAGCATCTCACGCATTCCAGGTCCACCGCTCGGGCCTTCATTTCGAATGACGACCACGTCGCCGGCTTGGATTTTGCTGTTCATCACGGCGTTAAAGCAATCTTCTTCGCATTCAAAGACGCGTGCTGTTCCGTTGATCGTCCGCGTTTTGCCTTTGGGCAACTTCATCACACAACCCTCAGGCGCAACGTTGCCTCGCAATATGGCCAGATGACCTGTTGGGTGAATCGGGTCGGATGTGCTACGCATGACGTCTTGGCCATTGGTTTCCTCGGCCAAGGCGGCTTCTGCATGCGTGGAGCGGCCAGACACTGTCGGTAAATCATGGAGTGCACCTGCGTCTTTCATTCGCGAAGCAACCAACCGAATCCCGCCAGCTTCGTGAAGGTCCTGAGACAAGTATTGGCCCGTTGGCTTCAGGTCAGCAAGAATTGGGCATTGTCGGCTGATGCGATCGAAGTCGTCGATCGTGATGTCCACTTGGGCCTCCCGTGCAATCGCTAACAAATGCAACACGGCGTTGGTCGAGCCCCCGGTAACGATGACTGAAGCGATCGCATTTTCAATGGCTTGTCGGGTAATGATTTGGCGGGCGGTCGTATTGGAATCCAACAGGTTCATGATCATACCTCCCACTTCGTTCAGCGATTCCGACCGTTCGGTCGCCAGTGCGGGCATGCTGTTGATCGTCATTGGAGAAATCCCAAGTAACGCGGCGGCTGTCGACATTGTGTTGGCCGTAAATTGGCCGCCACATGCTCCGGCACTGGGGCACGCCTTTTTTTCGATTTGGCAAAGTTTTTCGTCGGATATGTCTTGTCGCGCATGCGCTCCAACGGCTTCAAATACGTCCTGGATTGATAATGGTTGCTCATCATCGGTGTCCGTTTGAAGTTTTCCAGGAGCAATTGATCCGCCGTATATCATCAGCGACGGAAGATCCAGGCGAGCCAACGCCTGAACTGTACCGGCAACCGTTTTGTCGCAACCGGAAATGGCGACCACGCCGTCCAAACGGTGGCCCTGAACGACCAATTCGATGGAGTCGGCCGTTGATTCACGGCTGGCCAACGAGCATCGCATCCCCTCAGTCCCCATCGAAATTCCGTCGGAAACAACGATCGAATTGAACTCGAACGGTACGCCACCAGCGGCTCGAATCGAGCGTTTGATGGTTTCGCCCGTTTCGCGTAGGTGAAAATTACAGGGGGTCATTTCGGTCCAGGTATTGCAAACGGCGACGAACGGCTTTTTGAAATCGTCGTCGGTAAGCCCGGTCGCCCGCATCATTGAGCGAGCGGGCGCTCTGGATGGTCCCGATTTAATGGAATCACTTCGCATGAGTCGACGTTTGGTCCTGGTTTATTAGTTCTTGTTGCTATTGGAATATTCAAAAAAAAAGCCGCACCCGGTGAGGTGCGGCTTTGAGTGTTCGGTTTACTTTGCCTTAACTCATCCGCACCACGAGAGCAAAATAATCACGACCAAAATAATGCTCAGCAAGAGCAAGTCGTTCACGCGTACGAGAATGTCAAGGACTGTGTTTACGACGTCTACCTGGGAGACGTTCATCAGCGAACGCTCTTCGCGAATTGGTTTCGGGTGTAGACGCAATGCAAACATGTATCAAAATTTGTATGAACTATCGGCTTGTGTCAAGTTTTATTTCCAGAGATTTTTCGCGTGGCCGTGACAATCGCATCGTGATTCCAAACACGCTGACCTTCGCTTCCTAGCAAAAGTCAGGCTGGCCTCCTTTGTTGAGCGCTTGGGGAGGAATCGTTCCCTTCCATTGCTCGCTTGTGATTGCCTGAGATCGCTGCGATGTAAAAAAATAATTATTCGTTCTTAAAGATTTGTCCGTCTTTCATGACGAATGAGACGTTTCGCATGACGCGGATATCTTCAATCGGATCGCCTTCTACGGCGACGATATCGGCGATCTTTCCGGGTTCAATGGTCCCGAGTTTATCCTCGATTTTGAGTAATTTGGCTGCTTCCAGCGTCGCCGATTGGATGGCTTTCATCGGTGGCATGCCGCCGGCGACCATCAATTGGAATTCGCGACCGTTTTCGCCATGAGGCGAAACTCCGGAATCGGTTCCAAAAGCAATGTTGACTCCCGCTTTGTAGGCTTTGGCAAAGGTTTTCAAGATGACTGGCCCAATTTCTCGAGCCTTGGGGCGTACGACAGCTGGAAAGTAATCATCTTCTTCTGCTTTCTCGCCAACCCAAACACCGGCAGAAATGGTCGGTACCAAATAGGTGCCCCGCGCTTTCATCAGACGCATGATTTCCGGCGTCATAAAGGTCCCATGTTCGATCGAATCGACGCCAGCCAGCACAGCTCGTTTCATGCCTTCGGCTCCATGGGCATGGACAGCAACGGTCATACCATAGTCGCTAGCGATTTGCACAATCATCTCCAATTCTTCCATCGTGAATTGGGGGTTTTGGCCATTGGTTGCCAAACTCAAGACGCCTCCAGTCGCCGTCAACTTAATCAAATCGGCTCCATCTTTGTAACGTTGTCGGACTGCTTTTCGCGCATCGTCGACGCCGTTGACCACACCGTGTACCGGCCCCGCATCTTCCCGGAATTTTCCTTTTTGCCCGTTGGTCGGGTCTGCATGGCCACCAGTGGTGGCCAACGATTTTCCAGCCGTATAAATTCGTGGCCCAACGATCCAACCTTCCTTGATCGCCTTCCGCAATGACACCGAGTTGATGCCGTTGTCACCCAAATCGCGAACGGTGGTAAAGCCCGCCATCAATGTTCGTTTGGCGTAGACCGACGAACGCAATGCGAAATCCGACTCATTCAAAAAGAACTTATCGGAATAAACATTTTTGTGATGCTCCATCATTAGATGCGTGTGCATATCCATCAAACCGGGCATTACTGTGAGTCTCGACAAGTCGATCGCGCGAAAACCATCGGGCGTCACAAAACCATCGACGACGTCTTGGATCTTGTCGCCGCGCACGAGAATAGAAACGTTGGTTCGCAGCTCGCCATCGCGACCGTTAATGAACTTGCCAGCATGGATAACAGATTGGGCCGACGACGAACTGACCGTCAAAGTCAGTGCCATCAACAAACATAAACGGAAGCAGAGTTCCATTTTATGGCCTCGTTTGAAAGGGGTATCTAATGTGTTAATCTCGGTTTGCAAATCGTCGGTACGCGTGGCTTGCATCCCTGCCTACGACGAGACCACGTCGACCATGGGTTCATCCATTGTTGCTAATTCGCGTTGTAAAATCTTTAATAGAGTTTGTAGAAATGCCACCACCATCGGCCCAACCAAAATCCCCATGGGTCCCAACGCGGTGACGCCACCGATGATGCTCAAGAACGCAAACAACGGATGCAAATTACTTTGTCCATGCAAGATATACGGCTTAATAAAATTGTCGGAGCTAGAAATGACACCCCCCCAAATTCCAAGACCGATGGCTGCCGGAACGTTGTTCTCAACGAAAAACAACCAGAGTACACATGGAACCCAAATCGCCGCGGCGCCAAAAAACGGGACCAATGCGAAACTGCCGGTCAATAGAGTCAAAAGAAATACGGAATCCAAGCCTGCGAAATAATAACCAATACCACCAAGTATCGCTTGTACCAATGCTGCGAACAGAGTCGCGACAACAACGGCTCGGCTGACATTGCCGAATTCGTCGATCAGTTCTTGCTCGTGATCGTCATCAATTGGTGAAAGCGTCTTAATCGACTGGAGCATCTTCGCACCATCCAACAAAAAGAAGTACAGGCTGATGACCATGATGACCAAACCAAAACCAATTTTCACCAACAGTGCCGAAGTGGTTTTCCCTAGACCCAGCAAGAAATTCTGCGCAAAACCAAAAGCGCCAATTCCGTATTCTTCGATTAAGGCTGGCGAAGGATTGGCCATTTCTCGTAGCCAAATCCAAAATGCGCTTCCTCCAAGGGCGGCCACTTTTAAGTCATTGAACCGTTCGCGAGTTTCGGCATATTTGATTTCAAAATCATGGTGTAGCGCCCCTGGACTTTTGTGATCGTCTTCGTCAGGCTCCGACGTTTCGGCATTTGTGATATCAAGATCGCCAAACGGACTTGCTATTTGTTGTTGGAGGGCAGCAAGTTCGCTGAATGATTTCGAGTAGGATTCCCAGCGTGTAACGACTTCGGTGTCGTCGCCCAGATTGTTTTTCAAATCATTGTTGTAAAGCTCTGTCGTTTGAACTTGCCATCCCAAGTTGACAATGTCTTCCAGGCGATCCATTTCGGCGATATTGTTCAACTGGATTTCGACCGCCGTCAATTCATTGGCAATTTCAGGAAGCGTCAAATGGAGTCTTTGGCGAGTGTCTTCGATAGTTTGAAGAACAGATGTCTTGTTTATTTTTGTGAGAAGCTGCTGACTTTCGAACGCGGCCAGCACAAACAAAACCACAATGGGAACCAACACCGACAGTAAGATCGAGGTGGTCGTTAACAAGGCAGCGAGTTTCTGTCGATTTTTACATTTTTCTAGCATCCATTGGTGCAATGGCCGAAATACCACTACCAACAAAGCGGCCAAAAAAAGCGGAACAAAGAAACCTGCCATCACCTTATAAAACAAGATGATCAGCAAGACGATTACCGCCAACAGCGTGATAAACGAAAAATACCTTGACACGAAATCCTCCTGCGACTCGGAAGGTCGTAACATAGCAGGAAATTCCGGCAAAAAGAATTCTGCTTTTGAATTCGTCCGATCGAGCTCGGAACGCAACTCGAATTTAGTCGCGTGATCCAGGAACGATTTTCAGGGCGATACGTTCCCCTTTGCGAAGCACGCTGACATCTGTGGTTTTGCCAACTTTCAACAAATCGATGGCGTATTGATAATCATAAATGTTCTCGATCTTCTTGCCGGCCAGCTCGACGATGACGTCACCACCGCGTAAACCCGCCTGATCCGCTGGTCCCCCTTTTTCAACGTCGTCCAACAAAACACCAGCCACTTTCTCGGTATAGTTCGGTACTGTCCCCAAGCGCGCACGTCGCCCGCCAACGGCGACCCGTTTGGTGGTTTGTTCCGCTTGCCGGATATAGCCGGGAACCGACTCGCTGATGACTAACTCGCGGGCGATCAAGCCCATCAGTCGGGCGATTTTCGCCGCACCGGGATAGTTCAATTTCTCAGGGGTATCTCGGGGCGTATGGTAATCATTGTGCGAGCCAGTGAATGCGGAAAGTATCGGAACGCCTGCCTGGTAGAACGAACTGGCATCGGTGGGAAGTTTGGTGTCGTCCACCGGTTCGATGGGCAAACCCACGACAACATTGGCTTTTTCAATCAGCCGATTCCAACTTTCGCTACTTCCCAGCCCTTGCAACGCGACTTTTTCTTCCATCCGTCCGACCATGTCCATGTTTAAACAGGCGACGATGGGTGACGGCTTAGATGCCATCGGCGAAGCATTTTTTCGAGAATCGGCCAACCTTTCTTCGGCAGTTTCAATCACGCCGGTAAATTGATCGACAATCTTGTCATTGCGACCATTCGGGTTGCCGATGCCGGACGACAATAACTTTCGAGCCACTTTCATATCGGCCAGGTTCGCGGCCAACAATTTGACTTGATCCGCGGTGCAGTTGGATGGTTGAAACGCATCATTGAACTCGGAGTAGTACTTTAACAGTTGATTTAGGTCGTGAACGTCACCTGCGTAGGGGGATAGGATTTCGCCAGATTTCGGGATTCGGTGTTTGACGAAATGTTTGGAGCCGTAAAGTCCCAGCTCTTCTCCCGACCAGCCGGCGAATACGATGTCTCGTTTCATCGCTAACTTGCCTTGCCTTTTGGCAGCCGCCAAGAATTCGGCGATCTCCAACAGCGCAGCGATTCCCGAGGCGTTATCGTCGGCACCAACATGGATCTGCCCTTTTTCATCCGTTTTCGCCAATGAGCCGGATGTCCCTTGACCTAGATGATCGATGTGTGCCCCCACCAAGATTGCCGACTCCGAGGGTGTTTCGCCAGCGAGCAAACGGCCAATCACGTTGCGTCCCGTTCCGGTTTTTTGTTGCACATCAATTGAAATAGACACGATTCCTTCCAATTCAACCGCCGAGACGGATTCGCCGGAGTCCAACTTCTTCTGCAGTCGATCAAGATCGTGACCACTTTTTTGCAGCCATGACGCTGCCATCGCATCGGTCACACTGACCGCTCCCACGCTGCTACCCGCACTGGTGAAGTCGCTGGACAATCCAACTAGCTCGTTTTTTACTCCCGAACGTGGTCCGCTAACAATAATGACGCCGAGTGCCCCTTTGTCCCGAGCGACCATTGCTTTCTTGCGCAACGAGCTGAATTTTGCAAGGTGGGCCCGGCGGTCGTCCTTGACGTCATCCGGTAAATAACGAAACAACATCACCCATTTGTTCTTGACGTCGATTCCAGCGTAAGAATCGTAAGCCGGCTGTTCGCCATCTTTTGGAGCTTCAATGCCATAGCCGGCAAACACAACACTTGATTTGGCGAATTCACCATTCTTGGAAAAAGTAACCGGGGTCCAATCGGTTCCAACTTCAAACATCTGAGCATCGATTTGCAGGCGATTGGCTTGGCCAAGTTCGGCACCGGCTGGGAATTGAAAACTCTGGAACCAGTTCCCGTCATCGCCAGCGGGCACGATTCCCAAGCTATCCATATAAGCGGCAACATAGGCCGTTGCCAATTTTTCACCAGCGGTTCCAGTCATTCGTCCGCCCAGCTCTTTGCGGCATAGGTAATCCACATGTCTGCCAACATCTTGGGCTTCAAATCCCAATGATGTTTGTTGAGCTGTCTCAGTACCTTGTTCAAAAGCTCTCGATTCTGCTGGAGATCGAGTGGCGTCAAGTTTCAGTAGTTTGATCGCTTGTTGGTGATTCCAGTCGGCCAAATAAATTTGTGACTGTTTTTTTTCGTTGCGGTTTGAGGTCCATGTTAGTTTGTTGCCGTCCGGAGAAAAACTCGCCAATCCATCAAAGCCCGGTGTGTCGGTTACTCGAACCGGTGTTGATTTTCCTTCGACATCTGCCAAGTACAATTCGAAATTGGCAAACCCATGTTTGTTCGTGGTAAACACCAAGTATTTTCCCGACGGATGGTAAAACGGTGCCCAACTTAACGCCCCGATTTTGGTGATGGCTCGTTGGTCGGAGCCGTCGATATTCATCGTCATGATTTCAGCGGTCGCGCCATTTTCGGCGAAACGCCGCCAACAAATCCGCTTCCCATCGGGTGAGAAAAAAGGTCCTCCGTCGTAACCAGGAACGTCAGTTAGTTGTTTGACCTCGGAGCCGTCAGCTCGCATGATGAAAATATCCATCATGT
Source organism: Mariniblastus sp. (assembly GCA_965263475.1). Lineage (GTDB taxonomy): Bacteria > Planctomycetota > Planctomycetia > Pirellulales > Pirellulaceae > Mariniblastus. The sequence goes on along the minus strand of OZ253677.1, from coordinate 1,240,300 downwards.
ATGCAGGGTCGATTTCGAATTTCTGTTTGTCTTCGTCAGACAATTTTTGAGTGTAGGCAATTCGATTCGAGGCAAACGCGATCCACTTGCCATCTGGAGAATAGGAACCCTCCGCATCATAGCCGACTTGGTTGGTAAGCCGGCGGTAAGATTTCTGTTTGGTGTCGAACGCATAGATTTCATAGTGTTCGTCATAGTCCCACGAATAACGTTTCGTTTGACCGGACTCGCGAAATTCGATTTCTTGCTTTTGTTTTTGTCTGGCCTGAGGATCATCATGGGTCGACGAGAACAAAACCGTTGGCTCAGATGGGTGAATCCAAGCACAAGTCGTCTTGCCGTGCCCGGGAGAAACAGGAGTGACATCACCAAACGTAAAATCGAGCAAAAAAATCTGGAAAAAAGGGTTTGTAGCATCTCGCTCGCTCTGAAAGACGAGCTTGCTACCATCGGCATTGAAGTAACCTTCGCCGGCCCGGCGTCCCTCAAATGTCAATTGTCGCGAATTCGATAGTAACGACTGTTCATTTTGTGCGTTTAAAAATACTGGAGCGAGCAAAATGTAAACGTAAACCAACGTTTGGCGGCAGACCGGTAGCAAATTCAAATGTCGTTTCATAGTTTTAATAATTTTGGTTGGCAAAGGTCTTAGCTTGTCCCATCTATTGTTTGACAAATTTGTCCGTCTTTGTATGCCAAATGCCGATGGAATTGCTTTTCATTGGCACACACTAGAGCAGAAACGGCCGAATTCTTCAGTATTCGCGCAAACAGCCGCCGTTGGTTAAAAAATCTAGCTTTTTTGCGGTTAACACGAAAATGGTTTGACTGATAATGCCGTTATGAAGACTGTGGTCCAGTCAAACACACGCGTTCCCGTTCTGAGAAGAAGCCAATGATTGCCAACCGAGTTTACGATTGTTTAGTGATTGGGGCCGGGCCTGGCGGCTGTACGACGGCCGCACTGGTGGCCGAACAAGGTTTTTCCACATTGTTGATTGAACGGGACAAAATGCCGCGGTTTCACGTCGGCGAGTCCTTGATGCCAGAATCGTACTGGATTTTTGAGCGGCTCGGTATTGTACACGAGATGGACCGAATCGGGTTCACAAAGAAAAACGGAGTGCAATTCGTCAGCGCCAGTGATAAAGAATCCAAGCCTTTCATATTCCGCGAGTTTGACGACCGCGACTGTTCTGATTCTTGGCATGTCAAACGTGACGAATTCGATCATCTACTCTATGAAACGGCCTATAACCGTGGGGCGACTTGCGTCGACGAAACACGTGTTTTGGATATCGACATTCGCAAGAAGTCTCCGCATTTGGTGACCGTCAAAACCGCCGAAGGTAAAGAACAAGAAATTTCTGCAAAAGTTATCGTTGATGCCTCTGGACAACAAACTTTGATCGCAAATCGGTTGGACCTAAAAGAATACTATCCCGATTTGAAAAAGGCAGCGATCTGGGGATACTTTGATGGCGCTGCCAGGCTGGGAGCAGGAAATGCCGAAGTCACTTGTATTCTGCATACGGAATCTAAAGAGGCTTGGTTTTGGTATATTCCGCTCCACGATGAGACGGTTAGCGTGGGATTGGTGGCGGACAACGACTTTTTGTTAAAACGCGGTAGTTCTCCCCAACAAACGTTTGAAGAAGAGATGAGAAACTGTCCTGGAATCCGACGACGGCTCCAGGATGCGAAACAAGTCGGGCGCTTTCACATCGCCAAGGAATTCTCTTACACAACCAAGAGACAATCGGGTGACGGTTGGGTCTTGGTCGGCGATGCAGGAGGGTTTATCGATCCGATCTACTCTTCCGGAGTTTACTTGGCACTTAAATCAGCCGTAATGGCATCGGAAAACATCACCGAAGGTTTGCATCGAAACGATTTATCCGGTGAAACACTGGGGCGCTGGACGGGGCACTACGAAGAAGGTGTCAATTGGATCCGCAAGCTCGTCCGCACCTTTTATACAAACGAGTTCAGCTTCGCGTCATTTATGAAAGCCTATCCCCAGCACGCGGAAAATCTGACTCATCTCTTGATCGGTCGCGTATTCGAGGGAACCCCCGGGAAAATTTTTGACGATCTCGATCCATGGTTGGAAAAAGTCAGATCCGGTGAACCAGTCACTTCCAATTAAAAAAAGCGACTGTCGTTCTATTCGCCGACGACTAGCTGAACAAAACTTGCGACATCACTCAGATTGACCAATCCGTCGCGGTTGGTGTCGGCTTCTCCTTGAAAGCATCCATCGGAGAGCAGCAACACGAATGGGTTGACATCTAAGATATCGACCTTGTCGTCCTGGTTGATATCTCCAAGCAAGCTGCAGTGATTCAGCAGCAACGCCAATGCGTCAGTGGATTGGGAGACAGCCGCGACATCGCTGACTCCATCTTCGTCTAAATCGGCGGCGGCTAATCCGACGGGTGTACCGCTGATAAACGCAGTCTGCAACTTTGCAAACTGCCCGTCTTGAATGTTCAGCCACACCTCCATGCCAGCGGCCGACGCAATTCCCAAATCAGTACCTCCGTCTTGGTCAAAATCTGCAGCTAGTACGTCTGTCGGCGATTCAATTTCTAAATCCATTTCTTGGAGTTGAAACGATTGATTGCTGTCATTTTGAAGTAGGACCAATCGACCATCGCTCAAAATGACCGCGACATCGACATGTTGATCTACATTGAAATCAGCAGCAGCAATTGCGACGGGCGTTCCCGTCAAAGCGATTGGATTCGAGCTGCTAAAGTTACCGCTTCCGTCGTTGCACAGAAAGGTGATATTCTGATTCGATTCGTTGACCATGATGATGTCGTGATCTGAATCGGAATCTAGATCTATTGTGTGTAGCGTTTTTTCCCCCGTACCGACTGGAATCAAAACTGGGAAGTCGAACGAAGCATTGCCAAGATTGAACAAGATTGACAGATTGGATTCGTTTCCGGCGGAGCACAAATCCGCCAAACCATCGTTATCGAAGTCCGCGGCAACGACGGTTCCCGCCGCGATGCCGTTGGGAACGGTGAAAAAATTTGCGAATGATCCGCTACCATCATTTAACTGAACGGATAGTTCAGTATTGTTCAGATTGGCAACCACCAAGTCGCTCCCCATTTGTTGGTTCAAATTGGCGACGCATACGTCGACTGGGAATAAGTTCGTAGCAAAACTGGTGGAGGATTCGAAACGACCAAAGGCATCCACTTCAATCACGGTGACGGAACTATCGAACAAATTGGCGGTGATCAATTCGGGCCGGTTGTCTTCATTGATGTCGGCCGCTGTTACGGCGACCGGAGATTGGCCAACCGAGATTGGAGAGGTATAACCAAAGTTGGTCGACGCGTTGTTGCGGAAGAGAATTATCTTACCCTCGATTGCATTGGCGACAACCAAATCTGGTAAAGGACTGCCATCGAGGCGTGCTGCGACAACGGCATTCGATCCCACGCCAGAGAAAAGTAGAGAGTCGTTGGTTTCAAACCAGCCAGTTCCGTCGTTCAACAAAATCGCGACTTCGCCACTTGCAGAACCAGTCACTACGATGTCGATATCGCCATCCAAGTCGAAGTCGATCGTGTCTGAAAAAATGGCACCATCGACTGTGTCATAGTTAACGGCGTTGGCCAGCGTGCCGTCACCGTTGTTCACAAGGACAGAAATATCGTTACTGCTGGAATTCGTGGCAATGACATCGTTGTGTCCATCCAAATCGACATCGGCAGTTGTCACCGATCGAACTGCACTGCCGGTTGGGTAGTTAGCTGGTGATGAAAAGTTCGCCGCGCCCTGATTGATCAATACCGAGACGTTATTCCCGGCCGCATTGGCCGTTACTAAGTCGATTTGAGAATCCGAATTCAGGTCGACCGCAACGATAGTGCGAGCCGTCGGCCCCGCATCGAATCGTGTTTCTTTGGCAAACGTACCGTCGCCCAAATTTAGTAAAATGGATACGTCGCTGGTTCCCGCGTTGGCCAAGGCTAAATCAAGATAACCATTTCCGTTCAAGTCGGCTAAAACGACTCCACGTGAACTCAAACCAGCGGCGTATTGGACACCGGCGGCGAATCGGCCGTCCCCATCATTGATCAATATGCTGGCGGTGTTGGCATCGAAATTTGCGGTCGCAATGTCAAGGTCACCGTCGTTGTCGACGTCGCCCAGGGACAACGCGCGAACGCCCTCACCAGCTGGCGTAGCAACAGCCGGTGCAAATGAACCTCGGTCGTCTGCTAACAAAACAGAAACCGTTCCGTCAATTTCATTGGCGGTGACCAAGTCGTTTTTGCCGTCAGCGTTTAGATCACCAATGGCCAAAGCAAGTGGGCTTGGGCCAACTTCGAAGCAACGACCGTTAAATCGGCAGTACAGCTCATTTGCCTGGCCATAGAGATGAGTGAGTAGAACGAAATTGAAGCAAAGGGAAACAAAAATTCTCATCGGGCAACGCTGGAGAAAGGAGGATTGTACGCTCCTCTTGAATCAGTTTCGCAGTGGAAATATGACAGAATATCCAAATTGTTTTTCGTATAATTGGCTGCAACGCGGCTATCGACCTACAAGAAACGCAAAAAATTCTTTGGCACACCGCGTCGAATCGGAAAGCGCGAAACTGCTAGGAATGATCACGCCTGGCCCAGACGGGGTGACGCCGGATCGAAAATCAGCGGGAATCATAAACGGAGAAAGTCCGTTGGATTCTGCCAACCGTTGTGCTCGTGAAAGATGCCAAGCGGAAGTGACGATTCCAATTTTCGCGTCTTGCATGTTTCGCTTGTTCAAAAACTCGACGATCAGTCGAGTTTCTTCGTACGTGTTGTACCCTTCAATCGTGGCAATGGACTGGTTATCGATTCCCAAATCCGTCAAGATCTTTGCGGCTTCTTGGTGTGGATGCAGGTCGTCCTCTTCCGTCCGAAACAACTGCAAGCCGGTACACACAATCAAATCGGCTTTGCCGATCAACTTTAATCGAGCCGCAGTCACGACGCGGTCTCCCGCGTCCGCGACTTGCGCGTTGCGGTTGGGATTGGTTGTTGTCCCACCACCCAGCAAAAACACAACATCCAGATCGGGTGTGTCTTGGATTCGTTTCCCAATATGTGGCTTCTCCAAGCGGAACATCAAATGGTTGGAAACGATGTGGTTGCCGAAAATGGTGATCAATAACCAGCAACTAACGCTTAACCAGGCTGCACCAGATTGGCGGAGTAAGAGTAACAAATACGATTGCAATAGTAGGAGCAACCAAACTAGGCCCATAGGCGCCGCCAAGCCGGTTAGTGTTTTTTCGAACGCATGTTGCCCAAACAAAAACCGCGTTGCACCGAGCGCGACAGCAACCAAGCAACCGAAACCAAACCAATGCTTCCAAAACTTGATCGTCCGAGGAGGTGGTTGTTGGCAATCTTCAGAGGAGATCGTCGTATCATCACCTTTGCTAGAAAATTGCTTTTCGTTAAAAACCATCTTGCACTACTCAATTTCTAATTCAGGCGTCGTCAAACCAATACGTATCCGTATACTTTAAAGCTTGATCCCGGATCGAAACAATCTAAAAATTGGTTTCAAGCATGTTGAATTTGCAATCTGAATCGTCTCAGCGGTGGCTGAAACTCGTTGATACGGATTTGGAAGAAATTTTGATCGATCACGCGCACTGTGAGAAAAAAGCGGCCGGTTGTGCCTTGAATCTGATCTTCGCCTACGTCGACAATCAGGAGTTATGTCGCGAACTTGCCGAAATCGTCAACGAAGAACTTGAGCACTTTGTGATGGTTTTGGATTTGTTAGACAAACGAGGTATTGAGTTCCGCAGGTTGAAACCAGGAAGTTACGGACGACAACTCAATGACCTGGTTCGCAAGTCGGAACCGGAAAAAGCAATCGACCGGCTTTTGGTTGCCAGTTTGATCGAGGCCCGATCTTGCGAGCGATTTCATTTGCTGTCGGAATATGTTGAAGACTCCGAACTCAAAGAATTTTATGCCAGTCTGTTTGAGTCTGAAGCGCGGCATCATACGACGTACGTGCGCATGGCAAAACATTTTGCCAGTGAAGGTTCGGTCAAACTGCGTCTGGAGGAATTGTCGGCGTTGGAGACTGAAATCGTCGATAAGGGCGATCCGCTACCACGAATGCACAGTTAAAAAAATCTCCGTCAAAACCTGAGTCAAAATGAATCAAGAATCCATCGCCCCCGAAACTGAAATCAATCTCCCGTTTACCGCCGACCACCCTCTGGCTGGTTGTGAGGCGGAACTGGACGAGCTATGCACATGCGGAAGGCTGTTTCATCGCCGGGGTTGGTCCGTTGGAACCAGCAGTAACTACAGCGTTGTAATTCAACGAGATCCACTTGAGCTCGCCGTGACGGCGAGCGGTAAAGACAAGGGCCAGTTGAGCCGCTGTAACTTTGTTCGTCTCGATCAGACAGGGCAACCGACGACACATCGACAACCCAAGTCTTCAGCGGAAACGATGCTGCATGTCGTTTTGGCCAAGCTTCCTGGTGTGGGTTCGATTTTGCACACTCACAGTATCTGGGGGACGCTCCTTTCCGATCATCACTTCGAGCGCGGCGGTTTTGAGATCGCCGGCTACGAAATGTTGAAAGGGCTAGAAGGAATCCCAACGCATGACACTTCCGTTTGGATTCCCATTTTTGACAACACGCAAAACATTCCAGAATTGGCCAATGAAGTGAGCACAGTTTTGAATTCAGGCTCGGAGATGACTCATGCGTTCTTGATCCGGAATCATGGGTTGTATACTTGGGGAAAAGATGTTTTCACGGCGCGACGACATATCGAAGTGCTGGAATTCTTGTTTGAAGTTATTGGTCGAAAAACTGATTTTCACGGCTGAAAAATGGGTGATCAAGAACTGGGGCATTCGGTACAATTGGGATCTTGGTCACGCCGGTCAATCTAACCTTACGAGCAAAAGCAAATGGCAACCGTACACGTTCCTGACGACGATCGTTCGATCACCGATCCTGCCGAAATCAAGGCGTTTCTTAAACCGTTTGGCATCCATTACGAAAATTGGGATGTTACTGGGAGACTGGCTGAAAACGCAACGGACGAAGAAATCTTGGCTGAGTACTCGCCAGAGATTGAGCGACTGAAGACTGCCGGTGGATATGTGACGGCTGACGTCATCAATGTCAATCCAGAGACTCCAGGGTTGGACCAAATGTTGGCCAAGTTCGACAAAGAACATTACCACACCGAAGACGAAGTTCGCTTTACGGTTGAGGGAAGCGGTCTGTTTCATATCAATCCTGAAAACGGTCCAGTCTTCAGCATCACGGTTACTTCTGGTGATTTAATTAGTGTACCCAACGGCACACGCCACTGGTTTAACCTGTGTGGCGAGAAAAAAATTCGCTGCATTCGATTATTCGAAGACATGTCGGGTTGGGCGCCGCACTACAACGAAGACGGCGTTCACCAAGAGTATCAGCCGCTTTGCATGGGCCCCGGATATATCGGTGGCAACCAAGATGGCGAATTTGATCCGGTCGTAAAACTGTGAAGAAGCCCAAGTGTATTTTACTGGACGTCGAAGGCACGACTTCTTCGATCAGTTTCGTTCATGATGTAATGTTTCCTTACGCCAGAAGTCGCGTTGCCAGTTTCTTGGATGCGCACTGGGATGACCCGTCGGTGACCGATTGTTTACCCCTGTTGTCTCAAGAACTTGAGTACGATTCGGTTGACCAATGGCTAGGGGACGATCAAACACATGCAAAGCAACGGGTTGTGGAAGGCGTCTCGCGATTGATGGATGGCGACGTGAAAGCGACGGGGCTGAAAAAGTTGCAAGGTGCGATCTGGAAATCGGGTTTCGAATCAGGCGAAATGACCGCTCATTTGTATGACGACGTCGCACCTGCGATACGTCGTTGGAACCAGGATGGGATCAGCATACGCATTTATTCCTCAGGAAGTGTTCAAGCTCAAAAGCTATTCTTCGGCCACTGTGTTGCCGGAGATCTATTGCCACTGCTGTCCGGGCATTATGACACGACCACCGGCGGAAAAAAGGAAGCGGCCAGCTACGTTACAATCGCCAATGACATTGGATTGATGCCCAACGAGGTTTTGTTTGTAAGCGATGTTCCCATGGAATTGGACGCGGCTCAATCCGCCGGCATGCAGACGGTGCTGAGTATTCGGCCGGGTAACCAGAGGGTGCCTGAACCCCACGGCTATTTCGCCATCACATCATTTGACGCGATCAAGTTTGAAACGGTTGCGTCCAATGGATGACCCTGCATTCCCGGCGCAGGGACTTCCTCAGTCGGAGAAGTTCGTTTTGAACCTGTTGCTAAAAATCGGTTCAGCCTTCCGTTCCGACAGTTCCATTGCCAACAGCTTTCAACAGTCCGCACGAACAATTTTGAGTGTCGTGGATACTCAAGACGTGGGCGTGTTGTCGCAATCTTATTCAATTCCGCGGTTGCAAGGGATCGAAGAGTCGAGTCGGCATTGGTCGGTTTTGATGGTGCTCGACCATTTGACTAACGTTAACCTGGCAATTGTCGACACGGTTCGAGCCCTGCGATCTGGCAATCAACCATTCGCTACAATCAAGATTGCCGACTACAAACCAAATCCAGACGCCGATGTTGAAACGATCGCCCGTTTTCGCGAAACGAGCAATCGTTATCTGTCATTTGCCAAATCGCACCGACCGTTGCGAACCCACTTGACTGCTCGACATCCATGGTTCGGAGAATTAGACGGCCATCAATGGCACGCTTTGGCGGCAGCCCACCAAAAAATTCACTTGCGGCAAATCTATAAAATCCTGGCCATGATTGGCGTGGCGTGACGATCGATGTTAGGGCAAAAAAAATGGACATCTTACCGTCAGGCAATCAGGATCCTATTTCCAAATAGCCTAGCCAACGCGAGCATCGTTAACGGAAACCAAATCGCAATGATTTGAGCAATTCGAAGCTCAATATTCGGTTTTTCACGCGCTTGATACTTGATGAACTGTAACAGGATAAATAGTCCCGGCGCGATATAAAGAGTGATCGACACGTTGAACGGCATTCTCCACCAGCCAAATTCAAACAGCATCGACGGCAGCGCCAGAATTAGGAAAAACAAACCGGCAAATACGAGATGATTGCGAATCTTCAAGATTTCGGGGCACGATTCCCAACGCATCACCGCCGGTAGCATGAACAGTTGTGGAAACGTCAGCGCTGGGATGATGGAACATCCGAATTCACCCATACGCGCCAATGCCAAAATCCCAGCGATGCACGTGATCAGCCCAAATAAATGAAGAATTTTAAATTTCATCACAACCAAAACAGCTGACGAATCAAGATCAGGGTGTTTGGATTATAGCGCAGATCTCGAATTCGTCACGTTTTGAATGGCCGCTCAATTGATTAGAATTGAAACGAACGGTTTAACGTCTAGCAGATCAACCGTTCCATCTTGATTGATGTCAGCTTCGGCTTGGAATTGACCGTTGGTCAACAACTCCGTAAATGGTGCGACGTCCAACAGATCAACGACGCCATCTTGATTTACGTCACCCGGCAAAACGTTTGGCAGTTGCAACAAATCATTGGGAAGGAACAAACCAAGTCCCGAGCTGAACACCGCGATAAACTCACCATTGCTTGAATCGTAACGAAGCAAACGATGGTTACCCCAACTCGCGACCCAAGTCTCACCATTGGGGGCAAATAGATGGCCTACCGGACAATTGACAGGGCCACCGTTTAAGAAATTGCCGATGGCATTCCCATCGCAATCGAATCGTAAAATATTGCTTGCCGAATGGCTAGAAACTAATACGTTGCCGGCTGCATCGGTATTCAAAATCAAAGGCGACGCAACGAATGTAAAATTATCAACGAATTCACCTGTGTTGGCATTGAAACGGCGAATCGCACCACCGGCGAAATCCGAAACATACAACATGTCATCCTTCCACAGCAGTCCGACTGGATTGGTCAAACCGCCACCGCTGGCGAAAACCGAATCAAGACTACCGCTGTTCGGATCAAATCTCAAAACTCGCCCGGTGTTCTTGTCGCAAACATACAAAAAGCCATCGGGTCCAAATTGAAGATTTCCCGGTGCGTTCAAACCAGTGTCGATAAATGCATCAATAAAAGTCCCCGTTTGGCCGTTGTATCGCAGTACTTGGTTGGAATTGCTGCTGGCGACATACAAATGCCCATCGGCACCAAAATCCATCCCGTCGGGTAAAAACAATCCGCCGTCCCCGGGAGGAACAAAATCGCCAACGTAATTTCCGAAATCGTCGTAACGACGGATCGAATGTGTTTGCCAACTGCCGACCAGAAGGTCGGCGGAAACATTAGAGCAAATCATCGAACAGAAAATGATTAGCAATAGCGCGAATTTATGATACTTCATTCTCATTTTGGAATCCCTTTGACATGGGTGCAGGTTGCTTTCAATCGGCTTCGAATCGAGAAGGAATGGCTGATCTCGTTCGAACCGAACCTTGCCCCACAGCATATTCTTGGAAACAGATGACGACTTGCAGATTCTTGCTAATTGCCGATTTGGACGATCCGTCTCTCAAAATTTTGGGGCTATCGAGCGACGGGATCGGATCTGACGCGACGAATCAGCTCCAAGGGTTTTTGTTTGCGAACGGATCCGGGTGGCATCCCAAATTCGCGTTTAAAGAGATTGGTCAAGTGACTTTGACTGGAAAACCCAGTATCCAAGGCGATTGTTGTCAACGATCTGTCGGAGTCGACAATTTGTTCGAATGCCGTTCTTAAACGCAGCGCAATTAAATATTGAAAAATCGAGGTGCCGACGAATTGTTTGAAAACTCGGCTAATGTGGAATGGGCTTGCGTCACAAGCCTCCGCGACCTGGTCCAAAGTGATTTCTTTGGCGAGTTGATCATTCAGGAACTTTTTTGTCGCTTCGACTTGGGACAAACGCGTTCGATTCGTTTTTGGATGCAAGGTGGATTTTGCTCTGGTCGTTGTGTTTTTGATTTCAAGCAGCAGCGTTGGTAGCAACTCCAAGAACGACTCTTCAACCAGAAGCGGTTCTGGGCGTTGCTGTACAATCAGCTTACAAATCAATCGCTGCAAAACGAATGCCCGGCGGTGGCACAGGCCATGACTGTCTTCGAATGGAGCATTAATATCCTCCTGTTGACGGAATCCCAACGAACGTTGCACTTCGGACAAAACTTGCGGCTCGACATAGACGTATTCGCAAATGTCTCCTCGACGGCTAGCCAAGCCACGCCGGTACGCTTGATCTTTGTTGTAATAGACAACGTGATTCGGCGAGGTTATAAAACGATCTCGGCCTGCGTGCTGAATTTGAACCGCGGATCGAGGAAACACGATCATTGGCTTGTTACCGGCAATGTTTTCTTCATGCCATAGGCAACTGTCAGGGTAACATCGCCACTCCCCGACTTGGATGCTCTTTCCGACAAAAATCAATCTGGATTCGTAGTCCACGGTTTCTGGCCAGCGCTGCAACAAAAACAAACGTTGAATTTTTGCCTTGAAAACCGAACAGGCAATGATTTCGTTGGCAAAACGTCCCAAAAACCAGCAAATTGAGCACTCAATTTAGTTTTGTAATCGGAGACAATTCTAATTTGCGAAATTCGACTTCGGCGCCTTCTGCTTGAATCGAAATCTGCCCTTGGGTAGCCGTGCAGTCGGAACCGTGATTGACCAAGTCATCATTGACCCAGACTTTGACTTCGTCGCCAAGGCACTCGATGACCATTGTGTTCCATTGACCTAGTGGTTTTTCTGAGCCATCGGTCAAATTTTTGATACGACGCGCCTTGCCCTCGGTGATACCCCACTTTTCCTTGGGACCCCTTCTCTTTTCCATATCGACTACCGTGATGTCCTCCACAATGCACCAAAAATCGCCAGCATGTTGGTGGTTCATTTGAACTTCGATGGACTTGGGAAACATTTTATAGAGGGCACGAGGTGTCGAAGAATGGACGAGAACGCCGCAGTTTCCCGGCTTGGCCGGAAAGCGGTACTCTACGTGCAATCGATAATTCTTGTATGACTCATCAGTAATTAAATGACCATTGGGGCGCCCCAAGCTGACAAGGTTGCCGTCGCGGACGATGAAAGTTGGTCCGGCATTTTCTGGTGTCTTTGGAATATCTGCGTGCCAACCTTTCAAGTCCGTACCGTTAAACAACTGGACTTCGGTTGAATTCGTATTTCTTTTTTGTAGTGCCTTGGAAATTGCGGCGGCAGCCTGATTCGCCACGAATTGGTTTCCGGCTGCATTGAGATGCACGCCATCGGTTGTCAAAATGCCTCGATCTTTATTGTCGGGATTATTGGTCTTCAGATGTTTCAAAAACGCATTCCGCAAATCGCACAGTGTCAATTCCAACTCTTGAGCGACATTCCGGCTAACTGCAGCATACGCTTCCAATTTTTCATCCAACTGGTTTGACCCATCGGTCTTCTCACCAATCGTACTGGGGGTACATAAGACGACTTCCGCGCCTGCGTTCGATATTTGCTTGATTAGGTCCTTCAGCCCGGCTTCGAATGTTTCAATTGGCGTTCCTTTGCCGTTCAAGCTGTGCCATACATCGTTGATTCCGATGTAGATGAATACAACGGTCGGCTCTTTTGAAAGGATGTCGTGTTCGAGTCGTTGTTGCAGATCGGGCACTTTGTGCCCACTGATTCCAGCATAGACAATTTTGACTCCTAGTTCGCTGGTGCTGTTGTCGATGGCGTCACCAATCAAACGGCAATAGCCGCCAGGGTTGGCTCCACTTTGGGTAATTGAATCGCCGAAAAACGCGATCACTTCGTTTTGCCGCAGCACCGAGCCTTCAGTTAGCGTGGCGATTCCAGTTTGGTCTTGTCCCATAATCCATGATTGGGGGCTTGTGAAAAATGTGATAGCGATAGCAATGAAAGCACGAAACATGATGGTAAACTCCACATAGCGAATGGACTGTGGTTCATAATTTATGACGGTTAACTCAATTGCACGAGTACACCTAAATCAAAATTTGAGATGGTCGAACTAAATTGAGTTGCCCACGTAAAACAGGTGCCAATAATTCTACCGCACTCCAAGACGGAGTTTTTTAAGGTATTGAATTGACTAAGAAATGGATGGTGTCAGTTCAACAAATTCCGTCATTCAGGGAGATTTCACTGATGATTCGCGCGGTCTCTTACGTTTTGTCAATCTTGATTCACTTGTCACTGGTTTTGTTTGCGGTCGACATTTTTGGACAAACGATAACTTTTGATTGTCCGGGAACGGCCAAAGCCCGAGTCATCGCAGTTTCTGCCTCACAAAAAATTGTCGAAGTCCCGTTTTCGGTTTCGTCGGCGTTTGCAGATTCAAGCCAGAACGTTGAGCAGCTCAAAATTCAGGTCGATTGGAACCGTAGTGCGTATCCTGTCGTGGACTACGGTCCCAGAACGGAATTGCATTCTCGTTATGAGGGCCCAGTATCGGTCGAAAAACGTGTCGAAAACAATGCAGGTGTGGGCGCCAAAGTATCCAGTAGCGCGATCGATTTCTTGACGCCATCGCTCAATGCTGACTTGGGCCATCGCAATTCCGAGACACGTCGATTTAACGAAATTCCACAACATGAAGTCCAATTGGCCAGTGGCACCACCAATCGCGGCACTGGCGTATTTTTTGAATTTCACGATTCACCCATCAGTACCCTGGAGGGAAGTCGCGAATTGGTCATCGCATTCGAAGTTCCCGAGTCCTGGCGTGGCGGAGTTCTGCAAGTCACGTTCAGGGCAACCGGTCAACAGAAAAAATTCGGTTCGTTTGACAACGCATTCGAATTTGCCCGCATTTTTGTAATGCCGGTCTACTTGGAAGGCGATAACCAAGCGCGGCAATTGGCGTATGAGTTTGCTCGATCCGAAGTGCAGTTACGCCGCGATTGGAGTTTGCATGAATCAAAGATCTCCAAAGGATCGAACCAATGGCAGAAGTGGTTTGGCAGTGATCGTTACCGAAACGAATTGCCGAACATGTGGGTACATCACTTGATTCAGAGCAGCTCTGATGTATCGATCGAGCGTTTTCGCCGTAAACTTCCCGAGCCAGTTGCCGATGCAGCCAGCCAGTTTGTCGAAGCTCGGCGAAATTTGGTTGCGCTCAGCCGGTGACCACTATTCTTCTCAATCGGTACTCGCATCTGGTCGATGTTCCGTTTGAATTCTTCAAAAGTCTCTTGGTTGTCATTGACTAAAGTCCAGTCTTTGGGGTACTCCGCGTCTGGTCATCAACGTCGTTGGTTCCAACAGAGTAGAGCTGATAGCTAAAATCAATTTTCGTGTCGATGTAATCTGCCCCTCTGGCGCTAGCCCGCGAATTTTTCTTCACGGCCACGCCGTGCTGCTTTAACGCTTATAGCGCTTCGCAAACTAAATCGCCGACGGCTTGCGTTGAGTACCCCATTTTTCCAGCACTTTGGCTTTCCATTTTTGTCCCCGTTACCGTCTGAATCGCATTCAAGACTTTGGCACCCGATTCTGGTTGGCCCGTGTGTTCCAACAACATGGCCATGGCGCCAATGGCCGCAATGGGGTTGATGACGTCTTGGCCGGTGTATTTCGGAGCACTGCCACCCATCGGTTCGTACATGCTGGTTCCACCATCATCGGGATTGATGTTGCCCCCTGCAGCCACACCCATCCCGCCCTGAATCATCGCGCCCAAGTCCGTGATGATATCGCCGAACATGTTGGTCGTTGCAATCACATCGTAATATTCCGGGTTCTTGACCATCCACATGCAGCAAGCGTCGACGTGGTTGTAATCGGCTTCGACGTCGGGATAGTCCTGAGCGACTTCTTGAAACGTGCGGTTCACCAAATCATGACCGAACGTCAACACATTGGTCTTACCCACCAGCGTTAAACGTCTGCCTTTTGGGTTGTTGCGTTTTTGAGTGTATTCAAAGGCCCAACGCAACCAGCGCTCGCAGCCCTTGCGTGAATAGATGGCGGTTTGTGTGGCAACTTCATCCGGCGTTCCCTTTTTCAAAAAGCCGCCGATCCCTGCGTACAAGTCTTCGGTGTTTTCGCGGACGACGACAAAGTCAATGTCCGCGGGGCCTTTCCCGGCCAAAGGAGATTCGACACCTGGATACAATTTGACGGGTCGCAGATTAATGTATTGGTCCAGTTGAAACCTGAGCGTCAACAAAAGGCCTTTTTCGATCACGCCGGGGGTTACATCGGGGTGGCCAACGGCACCCAAAAAGATCGCATCAAAAGCTTTGAGTTGTTCGATTCCGCCGTCCGGAATGATCTCCCCGGTTTTCATGTACCGCTCGCTTCCCCAATCCAGATGTTCGAGCGAGTAGTCAAATCCGTCTTTTTGGGAAACGGCGTCCAGAACTTTGAGGGCTTCCCGGGTGACTTCCGGCCCCGTACCGTCTCCACCCAACACAGCTATTTTCATCGGTTTATCCGCGATTAGTTATCAAGAATCGAAACGCGGATTCTAGCCTACAATGGCGAGCAGACAAGCGTAAATGCACCTTCTAGTACATCTATCCAACCATCGGCTCTATAGCATGATTTGTGAGTGACAAGGCTGCCAGTTCAGCCCAACTTGCGGCTAACCAACAGCCCACAAACTCAAACTCAAACTCGATTCTCCAAACATGCGCAGAGCCCCAGCAAACCGTGACGGTTCAGACCCTAGACCGCGGCTATGCAATTGGTCAACTCAATGATCTGTTCGGCCAAATCGGGCGTCGGAGCGACGATAATTGGTTCAGCAACAAACGCAGAAATTCGGTCGCCCCGCGGGTTTAAGAATACGCCACCGGCTTCTTCGAAAATCAATTGAGCCGCAGCAATATCCCAAGGGCCTTGTTTCAGACTGGCAGGATTGTTGTCGTGAATCGCACAGGAGGGACCATTGGTTTGTTCCGCGATTCTCATGGCGACACCAGCGTAGGGGAAATTCGAAGTCACGATACGGGCGCCTTCTTTGGAGCGGAGCCCTGATTGGGCGGCGGCGAAAAACGGAGTTTCGAATTGGATGTTTCCGTAGCGGTTCATTTCGACCCAGGCCGAATTCAGTTGCCGAACCGGATTATGCATTTTTAGTGGGCGACCATTTTTCCAAGCTCCCTGGCCGCGAACCGCGTAAAACCACTCGCCGGTCATCGGGAACAAACAAACTCCTAATTGGGTTTGGCCATTCTCGACGCGAGCGATTAAGACCGATGAAACGCTTTCACCCGCGTTCATCAAATAGGCGGTTGATCCATCCAGCGGGTCGGCAATCCAAAGTTCGGAGCGATCTGGGTCTGCATCGGGTGTCAATTCTTCTGACAGAATTGGTGCCCCAGACGGATCGGTCTTGAGAATCGAGCTGATGGCCACGTCGGCATCGTAGTCGATTTTGGAGACGAGATCTCCGACACCTTTTTCATCGATCTCATGTACTTGTTGGTAACCTGAGCGCACAATTTGGCCTGCCGACGCAGCAGCCTCGCAGGCCAACGCTAGGTTCGGATCCAAACCGTCCAAACCACTAGGAATTTCAATCATCGAATTCGCAAGGTGTTAAAAGATAGACGCAACCATATTAACTATAGGTCGCCCATTCGGAACACGTCACTTTTGCGTCGCAAATCACAAAAACGAGCTGGGATTTATCAGAAGGGAATTAGGGGCACCGTAGCGATTGCGAAAGCGTCGAAACATCGCCCTTGATGAAAGAAAAATCTGCAAAATTTGTTTTAA
Source organism: Mariniblastus sp. (assembly GCA_965263475.1). GTDB lineage: Bacteria > Planctomycetota > Planctomycetia > Pirellulales > Pirellulaceae > Mariniblastus. The sequence goes on along the minus strand of OZ253677.1, from coordinate 1,223,499 downwards.
GGGAATCTTAACGATTGATTTGGCCATAAGACCCGACGACGCTGAAGACGGTAAGGTTGGGCCGTCAGACAAGTTGGTTTGGCAGGGATTGTTGGATGCCTAGCTTAATTGTCGCTGAAGCCAATTGGTATTTGCGGTTCCATCGCCAGCGGGTTCTGCTTGTACTCTTGGTAACAACCACTGCACAGGTCGTGCTTGCGACGTTGATAAATTTCCTCACCAATCGATTCGCATTCGGAGTCTTCCAGTCGCTCTAGGATTTCGTCTAACTCCAGCAGGTGATCCGCTTCGTTATGGTCGGGACCGACTGATTCACAAGATGCTTGCACTTCGATGCGAACGATGTAACGAACTTCCAATTCTGGATCAATGTTTTTGCCGCAGCGGTCGCAAGAGTAATGAATCATGTCGAGACCTTTATCAGAATAAATCGGGTGCGAATTGCATCCCGAAATGATTTCAACATAGTACTGCCAAGGCAAATTCGTGTGCAAGTAAAAACTGATAAAAGCTATCGAAAGAATTCAAAAACTAAATCCGAAAATGACGATTAGGCAAGCAATTTTTTGCTTGACATTCCGCACAACTCTTCTTGACGTAATCGCCCATCGTTCATGCGGGACAGTTTGACAAGCCAAGTCTAGACAAGACCATTCTTGGGCCGTTGCTACAAAAGCCGTTAGGGCCCATCGTTCGCGATTAAGAACTGGAATGTAAAGGAATGGTCATACAGCACCGGTTACATTAATTGGATGTTTATTCCGTTTGTGCTAGTATAAAACAAAGTATGGACGGTTTAGTTTCACCATTAAGTCGCTGACGGGTGTTTTGACTAGTCCTTAGTTGGCCTGTGTTGGAGGCGGGAGTCGCCCCAGTTCGGATTTCGGATGGAGACCAGTTACCAAAGCTCAGCACTGAACGGCAGCGTTCTTGTCTTGAATCGTTTTTATATGGCCGTCCACGTTGTTTCAGTGCGACGGGCGCTCGTGCTGTTGTATCGTGAATTGGCGGAAGTGATTAGCGTAGAAGATGGTCAGTATTGTAACTACGATTTTTCGACTTGGCTAGAAGTTAGCGATTTTCGAAACGCAGACCCCGAGTTTCAGTGCGACAAGACGGAATGGATTCGTAGTGTCAATTTTTCCTTGATGGTTCCTCGAGTCTTGCGGTTGAATTTTTACGACAAGGTGCCAAAGTTGACCTTGCGATTTAACCGTCGTAATCTATTCGCTCGCGACAATAATACTTGTCAGTATTGTGGCAAAGTGTTTTCGTTAAGCCAACTTAGTTTTGATCACGTGATCCCCAAGAGCCGAGGGGGTAAGACGACCTGGGAGAATGTGGTTTGTTGCTGCTTGAAATGCAACGGGCGAAAAGGAGATTCTAAACCTGGCGAAGCGGGAATGAAACTGATACGTAAGCCGGTACGACCGCGGCAGAATCCGCTACTATCGGTCAAGCTTGACAATCCCAAATACGAGATTTGGCGTACGTTTTTGTCTGGCAGTTCGATGTCGATGGACGTCTGACGTCGCTCGGTTGTATTATGCAGCCGAAGCGATTGGACGTTCCCATTTCGCAATAAAATTTTCGATCTCGGTTTCACTGTAGAAATGTTGACTGAACGGATTGGCGTAAATTCGTCGCAACACATCAACTGGAAACGAAAGGCCATTCTTGACGATTTGATATTCGGCTTGATAGGGTTTGTCGTCGGCGGCGTTTTCTCGATTAATAGCAATCGGTTGGCGTAGATTAAGGAACTCCGTAATCGTTGCGGGCCAAGTATGGTTGTCCTCCAAACGGAGGATCAAAACTCGTGTGTTACCCTTGTCGATGGTTTTTGATCCGACGGCCGTGTCGAAAGGATCTGCGAAGACGTCAATGCCGAGGGCTTGTTGGAATTCATCGTCAAACCATCGGAAAGCGCTGTTGATGGCGGCGTTAGAATTCGTGAATTCATTGCTCAGGAATTCAATGATTTGGTCGGTGTCGCAGTGGCCAGCAGCATTCAAAAACTGGGAAAAACGCGTTTTCAAATTTTGAAACAACGACGACAAGAACTGACTGATGGGTTCGCGTACGGCGGTGATCACGTTTAACCGAGGCTGGGGGTCGCTATCCAAATAGTCTCTTAACACGTGACTATCTGCGATTTGACGAGATTTGGTATTACCGGCGCGAATTCCGGCGTGTGAAAGGAGGTGGATGTGGTGAACCGAATCGGGTAAGTTCAGCGCATTGAGTCCTCTAATGATGGAGGTCGATCCGACCTTTCCCATTTGGTAGACCGCGATCGGGCGACCGAATACCTGAGGCACGGGGAATTTGCCATATTCCACGATTTCTCTCCAGCAAAATAAACTTGGAAACGCTGGAAACTAGCAAATTGGTGGATTCGACGAAACCTCAGCTACACCGAGCCCATGTCCGAACTTAACCGTCTTTGTTGTCGGTCAATGGGTCTTTTCGCTCGGTGATGTTTTCGCACTCTTCCGCTTTGTCGGCGTTAAGTTGAATGAAATCTTTCCACTCATCGGGCACATCATCTTCGTGATAGATGGCTTCGACCGGACATTCAGGGACACATGCTTCGCAATCAATACACTCGTCTGGATGAATGTAGAGCATTGTTTCCCCTTCATAAAAACATTCTACCGGGCAAACAACAACGCAATCCGTGTAACGGCAACCGTCACATGGTTTGGTGACAACATGAGTCATAAATTTTCTCCTTGAACTGCATTGCAACCGAATGTGCTTGCAACATCTTCAGAATATTAGTGATCGGAAAAATGAGTGTCAAGTAATCGCATGATTTAGATCCGTGACGTCAAAATCTCGAATGATCCAGCGGATATTTTCGGGTTCTAGCGATTAAGAACCGTTTTTCAACGAATATTGTTAAGAAAGGCCTGCTCGCGGATAGTGGCATTATTGGACGTACGGTGGTCCCGCAGTCGTGGAGATGGATCGCCATGAATCGCTGCCACACCAATCTCACCTCCTTGAGTAGTTGTCCCGGCAACCAAATTAATCAGCGGCACATCGCCCGGATTTGGCATGGCCCACAACTGATTCGGATCGCCATATATTGAATTGATTTTGAATCGACTGGCATTGACCACCAGTTTCAAGTTTCTGCCATCGGGATTGACCGCAGTTATTTCGATTCTGCTCGGCAGATTGACGTCGTAGTCTGGATAATGTTCAAAATCTGTGCTGTTGGCGTAAGCAATTAATCGACCGTTGGCGTCGTAAACCGACTGTTGAACGATCCAGCCGTATTTGGGATCCAACGCCGTTTTGCGGAACGTCATTTGATTGCCGATGTTCCGGTAAGTAACCAGTTCAAGCAAGTTGTCTTGCGGCCGCCGAAAAGGTCCTTCCATTCGATCGTTTGGTTCGACGCGCCACAGGCCAAGTGCGTCAATCAACCAATTTGGTTCGATAGGAATCTGTTGTTGTAGCGGGCTATTCTGGTATTCGTCATGTTTCGCGAAATAGATTCCGGGTTCATGACCACCGCTTGCCGCCTTGGCCCAAAACCAAAACGCATCTTGATTACTGCCGACATCGATTCCCAACTCGGTAACCCCCAACAAACCTGCATTCAAACGCAAGCGATTGGGTTTTTCGACGACCAAATTGCCGCGCAGGTTGGGTAATCCGTCAACCGACACGCGGACATCCGTTTGCAATTGATCAATTTTTTCAGTGTGAGCGACCAAATGAGCAATCAACTGTTCTTTACTTGGCAACTCGGAGAACGCTACGGGGGCCTTGTTCTGTTTGTTGCGAAACCCGTCAAACAAAAGACAGCCTGACTGCGTCGCAACCAGCACGACAATCAGCAACCCAGGTATGCAGTGTTTTGAACAATCGGATAGTTGCCTGAGCACACTTCTAATTCCCCGAGGTTTTGAATTCACAAATCAGTCTTCCGTGGGGGCAATGTCAGTAAATAGTTTTTCAGCCAAGTCGGTTTGGATTTCTACGACGCGTTCTGTCGGGACGTCGATGACATTGATTTCGTACTTTTCTTTAGATAAATTGCACGATACGACCATGACTGTTGCCCCGGTTCGATCCTCAGTGTCGAGTAGGCGAAACAGTTTTTTTTGGATCAACAAAATGGCCATGACGTAGATTGTGTCTACCGCGTCGTCTTTTTCGATCAAGTGTTCAAAGTAGGACAACAGTACATCTTTGGGTGCCCAGTAAACATTGCCTTTTTCCAAATCAGGAACACAGGATTTCCACCATCCGACACAGTTTTCCGGCGGTTCTCCAAATTCGTCTTGGGCTAAGTCTTTGCGGACGAGTTCTCCGTCTTCCTCGACCAACAAAGAAATATACTGTTCACCGGGGGCAAATGTTCTTCCAGTAGCGGCGCATTTTCGACTCGTACGTTTGAAATCGAATTGTTGCATTCCGATAACTGTTGCTTATTGTCTGCCGGGTAAAAAACGTGGCGGATCATATATAAAAGGGTAATATCGATCAACAGATGCAAGCAAATATCAGTCAAACGAATAGCTAGCGTTCGTGTTCTTTCGTTAAGTTCGACTATATGCCATAGTTTTGAATCCAAAAGAATCGGCATCGAACGAAAGATCGAGTCGTTGCCGACTAATCGAATCACTCTCACCGCTGTTAAATTCACCTGGAGAAGACTCATGTTTGCCCGTGATCGCCGAAGAAAAAACTCCCGCTCAAAATCAGCCACCTATTGCAGTCTAGAAGAGCGTCGCTACTTGGCGGTCTCAACGGTTTTTGAGGCTGGTGAGCTAACCATTTTCTTGGAGGCGGACAATGACGAGGCGGTATTGTCCAAAGTCGGTGACGAGATTCGTGTCAATGGCGAAGCGGTCGATACGAATGTGATCCTGGATGGGGTCCAGCCATTGCTAATAGGAAATCTCACAGACTTGATTTTTGTCGGTACAGAAGGTCTGCAAGATTTGGCGGTTACGTTGGAATGTGCCTTTAGCACGGGCGGATTGCAAACGATGCGATTCGAGAATATTCAGTTCGTTACTTTGAGCGGCGTCTACACGACCGGTCAATTGACAGGTACGTTTTCGGGAGATGGCGGATCGTTTTCCGGAACCGGGCAAATTACGGTCACCAACCAAGTGGATCTGCAAAGTGATGATGATTTCGATTTCATTTTGAGCAATCAACAAAATGACTTCATGGGAACGGTCAGCATCGACACCGGTGGCAATATTGAACTGGTCGACTCGGATGGCAATTTGGTCTTGCAAAATGTCGCGGCTCGCAACATGAAATTGGATGCGCAAGGCACGATAACCAATACCGTGGACCCAAACATCATCGTCCCGGGGGCAAGCAATTTTACCGCCGAAGTGGTCAACCTTGGCAACAATGGTGGCGTGGTTGACTTGTTTGCGGTTATTTCAAATACGAATAGCACATTTTCTTTGAACGAGTTTGACAATTTCATTTGGAGCAATCAATCGACCGTTGGATTTGCCAATATTGCGGCAGGCGGTCTTGTTTCAATGGGGCCCAATGCAAATATCACGGTTAATGGAGACGCCTTGTTCGATGTCGATCGCTTGCGCATTGGGGTTGGAGGTTCTAATACTTTTAATGCTGGACGCATCAATATCAACGCCGTGCGAAATGCATTCGTTTCAGAAAACTCGTCGACGTTGGTGTTTGGGCAAAATTCGGCGGCTGACTTGGACTTGTTTTCATCGGGCGACCTAACCAATGATACGGGCGCTGTGCTCAACGTTGAAGGAATTGCCAGTTTTCAAACGCCAAGTAATGTGTCGATTGGCAATCAAGAAGGCGATCAATTCAACGCGGGCCAACTGCGGTTTTTTGCCAGCGAAGTGAATTTTTCCGAAGACTCTGGAGCGATTATCGGGGGGTTGGCGAATCGAGCTGTGAATTTGACTGTCGAGGCGAATGGTCTGATCCAGGATACACCCAATGCATTTACATTCGTTGTCGAAAACGCGACTTTCGTTTCCATGGGAGAATCGACCGGGGTGACGATTGGTGATACTAGCGAAGATCTGTTTCGGGCTGGATCGGTTTCATTTGCCGTACCTGGTGGTACGTTTATTCTGTCGGAGAACGACGGAGTAAATATCTTGAGCGAAGGTGGCTTCGTAAATGATGCCAGCAACGTAAATATTCTGGCGCAGGACGGCAGCGTGTTGAACGAACCCGATTCGATCATCAACGTGACCGGCAACGCGACCTTCCGTTCCAATGGAGGAAGTGTTTCTGTCGGGCAAATGCCTGGTGATTCGGTTCAATTGGGACTGGTTAGTGTCGTTGCGACGAACGGAAACGCGGCGATTAATTTAGAGGGAGACGTTGTTTTTGCTAATGATACGAATGTGGGAATGAACTTGACGGTCAATTCCGTCAACGGAGTGATTTCTGACTTGAACTCCAATATTACCGTTAATGGACTGACGACACTGGTCGCGCCGATGGGAATCACTGTTGGTGACCAAAATGCGCCGGATGATTCTTTTACGACCGGTACGCTCCGATTCGTATCTAACGGCGGAAACGTTGATATTTCTCAAAACAGCACGATGGTCTTAACCGGCGTCAACAATGCGATGACTCTTCGATTAGAGACGGCCGGCAACGATCCATTTGATATCACCAATGAAGCCGGTCTTGATTTGAATGTGGCCGAAAACTTGTTTGTGACTGCCACGGGCGGAGTTGACCTTGGCTCGGGAGTCGGCGACTCGGTTAACTTCAACAATTTAAATTTTAGTGCTGCGACCGATGTGGCAATTACCGCGATATTTGCGGATGAGAATGATGAGATCTTTCTCTTTGGTTCGGTTAGTAATCCCAACGAATCCGACGAATTTCGGTTGACGACAAATGTGGATGTGTTCGATGGTGCGAATACATTTATCGATGTCGATTCGTTTTTTAGAATCGAATCGAGAAACGTGATACTCGGGGACTCGGATACCGACTGTGTAATGATTCCAGAGGATTCCGAGTTTGTCACGTCTGACAATTTGCCAGATGTTACCACCGATGAAACTTGTCCTTAGCGTGCTGGCGGCAAACAATAGCTGGTTGAATAGATAAGTTTTTTCGGCTGCACAGATTCGGAGCCTTGCACAGGCGATAGTTTTTTGAAAAGTTCTATTCCGCCAAACGGATGACTGAAATTGAGTCTATCATGAATAGCGTTCGAAATCTCGGACGTTGTCGATGTTAAGGGATAGGGTGAACCGAAGTTATCCATGTTGCCAATTTCGTTTATCAAAGAAGTTCGATTGAAGGCGAAGGAGTATAGTTCGCTCGATGATGAATCGCTGAGAGACTTGGCGTTAGAGTTAGGCTTCGAAGCGCGCAAGCACGAAAAGATTGGTGGACTTCTTGTCCGTGGATTCGCCTTGGTGCTTGTGGCCAGCACCCGGCATTTGCAGATGACGCATTACGACGTGCAACTGGCTGGCGGCAAAGCGATGTGCGAAGGCCATGTGGTTGAGATGCGGACCGGAGAGGGCAAGACATTGACAGCCGGATTACCGCTGTTCATCCATGCACTGTCGGGACGCGGAGTACTGCTTGCGACCGCCAACGATTATTTGGCCAAACGAGACGCGATGTTATTGCAGCCGGTGTTTCAGTCTCTAGGTATGACGGTGGGTGTTATTCAGACCGAGTTGTCTCGACCGCAGCGACGGGCAGCGTATCAGTGTCACGTGACGTATGGCACGATGAAGGAATTCGGGTTCGATTTTCTCCGTGATCATTCTGGGAAACGGCAACGTCAACAGCAGGAACTTTGGTTCGGTAACGGTCCTACCAGTGGACCGGCAAACCAAAATCTACCGGTGCATCGGGAACCGAATTATTTGTTGATTGACGAAGCCGACAGCATCCTCATTGATGAAGCACGGACGCCGATGATTATCAGCGCGCCGTCGGACGAGGATGCGCACCAACAGCAATTGTCACTTTATCAATGGTGTGCCAATGTCGCTCCAACTTTTTTGGAAGACGAAGAATATTGGTACGACAAAGAGCGTCGGAAAGTGGATTTAACTCCGGAAGGAACGGCCAAGGTTCGAGCGCTGCAAAAGCCAGATGGTTTGGACGGTGCTGGACTACCCGAAATCTATGATTTTGTCGAACGAGCGATTCAGGTCCATCGTGATTATGACCGTGATCGGGAATACGTTGTTCGGGAAGGTGAAATTGTGATTGTGGACGAGGCGACTGGTCGACTTTCTGAAGGCCGGCGATGGAGTCGGGGGATTCATCAAGCGATCGAGGCGAAAGAAGACGTTCACGTCAGTGTAGAAACTGAAACGCAGGCTAAAATCACGGTTCAGGCTTTTGTCAGTCGGTTTCCAATAATCGCTGGGATGACCGGTACCGCGATCACAGCCGCAAAAGAGTTCCGTAAGATCTATCGCACTCCAGTTACGGTCGTGCCGCCCAATCGGAAGAGTCGACGCAAGGAATTGCCGATCGTTTTTTCGTTGACCGAAAGTGAGAAATGGGCGGCCGTGCTAAAACAAGTCAAAGAGATCTATCAGTTGCAGCGACCGATCTTAATTGGCACTCGCTCGATCGGTAAATCTGAGTTGTTGTCTCGATTGTTGAACGCGGAGGGGATATTACATGCTGTTCTCAATGCGCGACAGATCGAAAAAGAAGCTGAAATCGTCGCGGCGGCCGGACATTTGGGCCGAGTCACGGTAGCAACGAATATGGCGGGTCGAGGAACCGATATTAAGATTTGTAACGAAGTTGCCGATTTGGGAGGATTGCATGTTATCGGTACCGAAATGCACGAATCATCGCGTATCGATCGGCAGTTGCTTGGTCGTTGCGGTCGCCAAGGGGATCCTGGGTCATTTCAGCAATTTATCTCTGCGGAAGACAAATTGCTTGATTCTGCGTTTGGTAAAGTAAAGGCCGATCGTTACCGGAAAAATGGAAAATCCCGATCACATCGTTCCTGGATTGATTTGTTTCGCAAAGCACAACAAAAGGTCGAAAATCAACACTATCGGGCGCGAAAAATCCTTATGTATAATGAAAAAATGTTGGCCAAATCGCATCGCGAGATGGGTTTGGATCCGATTTTGGACGTTTACGATTAAATCGGTTGGACAAAAAGCAGATTCTGACCGTTTCCTAATTTCGGCTGGGTTTTATACTTCAGGATGAGGTTCGATGTTATCCTGCAGTTAACTCCCTTCGCAAAATTCCTGGTCGCAGCTCTGATTCTATTTGAAATCCGCCCATGTCAACTGGTGATTCTAAGCAAACGTATACTGTCGAAGACATCAAACTGGAACTTCGGCGAGCGGTTCGCCAATTGAGTGAGTTAACAAGGTCGGACGCCACGTTCGACCAGTTTTGTGAACAAGTCTTGTCCAAGACGGTGCAGTTGACTGGTGCTCATGGTTCGTTGCTGTGGGAATCGGCTGGCAATGGTATTCAGATCACTCATCGAAATATCCCGGCTGACTTCCGCGTCGATATTGACGAGGCGCAGCATCGAGAAGTTGTCAAACGAGTTATCGATCAACAACAGCCCGCTTGTTTGGAGTCTGAGTCGCTTGTCGGTTCCGAACCATCGACCGCTGATTGCATGCCCTGCCTGATTTTTTTGGCCCCAATTCTCAACCGCCAACAGCAGAGTTGCGGTGCTTTGGAACTGCTGCAGAGAAGCCAAGTTTCCGATTCGGCGAGAGACGGGTATTTGAAGTTTCTGACGCGGATCGCCGAACTGTTCCAACGTTGGCACGAGCATCATGATTTGGAACGTTTGAGTCATTCGGCCGAACAAGTTTCGACGAAGATGGACTTTGTCAATGAAGTTCACAAATCCATTGATTTTAAAGAAACCGCATTTGCCATCGCCAATGAATCGCGCCGGCTTTTGAATTGTGATCGAGTCAGTTTTGCCAAATGGAATGGTAGCTCGTGCAAGGTAATTGCTGTTAGCAGCCAAGACCGTTTCGACAACCGCGCCAATGTGGTTCGCAAACTCGGCAACCTAGCGACCAGCAGCGTTTCGGGAAATATACCATTGTGGCTGACGGGCAATACGGAAGGCCTGGCTCCCGAAATCGTTAACCGAGTGAACGACTACATGGACGAATCGCATTGTCGAACGTTGGCAGTCATTCCTCTGATGAAGCAGCCGGAAAACGATCCGGAATTAGAATTCAATCCCAAGAATCGACAAAAACCAAAAAAGCTAGGCGCTTTAGTCGTCGAGTACTTTGACGAGGACGTGTCACAAGACAAAGTCACAGAAACGGTCGGATTGGTGACGCAACATGCCGAACTTGCATCGGCCAATGCGATCGAGCATGACCAAATCTTTTTGCGGCCGTTGTGGAAACGACTGGGAGATCTCAGCTGGTTTCTGTTTCATGACCATTATGCCAAAACGATGACCGGAATCGGTGCATTGATTTTGTTCATTCTCTTTCTGGTTATCGTGCCCTCCGAACTTAAAATGCGAGTCAGTGGCGTGATTCAGCCTTCGGAGCGAAGCAATATATTTGCCCAAACCGATGGTGTCGTGAAACAAATCCATTTCGACCAAGGTGATATCGTCAAAGAGGGGGATACGTTAATCCAGATGGAAAACGTGGACCTGGCGATGAGTCTTGAGGATACTCAAGGACAATTAAAAATTGTCCAGGAGAAGCTGGCATTTACGAACGCCCAAATCGGCGAACGTTCGCAACTGACCGAAAGTGAAGTCAACACGCTTTGGGGGCAGGTTGGACAATTGACAGAACAGAAGCAAAATTTAGAGCGTCGTTTGCGTCTACTCAAACGCAAGAATGAGATGTTGTCGATCAACAGCCCGATCGCCGGAACCGTGGTGACTTGGGACGCGAGAAAACGACTTGAAGACCTACCAATCTCGAAGAATCAGCATGTGTTGGCGATCGCGAATTTTGAAGGTGACTGGCAAGCAGAGCTGCGGATTCCGCAAAACCAAGTGGGCTACGTTGTAGCGGCGATGGAAGAAAATTCTGAACCTTTGACTGTCGAGTTTCGGGTTGCCACTAATCCGACTGTGCTGGTCAGCGGCACACTCGCCCGATTGGCCGACCGCACCGATCCCAGTGAGTCGGGGGTGCCGGAATTTAAAGCGATCGTCGACGCGGACATCTCAGCATTGAAAGAGCTGCGACCTGGGGCTGGATTGACAGCAAAAATTCACTGTGGGCGCCGATCCACCGGGTTTGTGTGGTTTTATCAAGTGATCGATTTCTTGCGTACTCGAGTTTTCTTTTAGGCGAATACAGATCGTGGCATCAACGGCGCCGAGCAAAGATTTTAGTCCCGTCATACGCATGAAAATGCGTACGGATTTGACCGCGGACTTGATCACCTATCAAGGGATCGAATACTGGGTGATCAAGGAACCGTTGGGACAAAAATACTATCAATTCCCACCGCATGTCTATTATTTGTTGACTCAACTGAACGGGCACCGAACGATCGAAGATTTGATCGAAGGGTTTCACCGCGAACATGCGCCTAAGCGAATCACTCGTTCTGAATTGCAGCAATTGTTGACTCGATTCCACCGCGACGGATTGGTGATTTCCGCTGTCAGTGGTCAAGGCAAAGAGCTGTTGAAGCGAGGTCGCAAGAACGCGGCCATGGAGAAGGTCACGTCGTTGTCCAATATTCTGGCGGTCCGCTGGCGGGGCTTTGACCCGGAACGAATTTTGAATTTTCTTGACCGGTGGGTGTGGTGGTTATTTACTCCAACCGCGATTGTCTTGACGTTGATGACAGCCATGATTGCGTTGACGTCGGTGATGATCCACTTTGAAGAATTTCAATCGCGATTACCTGGGTTTGATCAATTTTTTGATCCGCGACGGTGGCTGATGTTCGCGGGCGTTTTGGCCGTCACCAAAATGTTGCACGAATTTGGACATGGACTTTCTTGCAAACGGCTCGGTGGAGAGTGCCATGAGATCGGATTCATGCTCCTCGTCTTAACGCCTTGCCTGTACTGCAATGTTTCTGATAGTTGGCGCTTGCCCAATAAGTGGCATCGAGCCGCCATTGGAGCGGCTGGAATGTATGTCGAAGTTATCTTGGCAACGATCGCCACGTTTGTCTGGTGGTACGTCGAACCTGGTTGGATTCAAGACCTGTGTTTGCAAGTTATGTTGGTCAGCTCGGTCAGCACTGTTTTGTTCAATGGCAATCCGCTTTTGCGTTTTGATGGGTACTACATCTTGAGCGACTTGCTTGAGATTCCCAATATGTACCAAAAATCGACGAAGGCGTTGACGACGTTATTGGGCCGGCATTGGTTGGGGCTAGAGATTCCAGATGACCAGTTGATGCCAACCAACCGCCCCTGGGCATTTGCACTGTATACGGTTGCGGCGTTTTGCTATCGCTGGTTCATTTTGGCGTCAATTATTATTTTTCTGACGCGATGGTTGGAGCCGTATGGATTGGATTCGGTGGGAAAAGGCATTGCCATTTTTGCCGCCGGAGGAATGTTGTTTTGGCCTGGTTACAAACTGTTTCGTTATATGTCGGTACCTGGAAGAATGCATCAAATTGAAAAACCAAGATTTGCCATCATTTCGTTGATTGGCGCGTTGTTGATTTCGGCGATTTTGTTTATTCCGTTTCCGCACGAGCTACGATGTTCGTTGGTTATGGTGCCGCAATCGATGGAAACGATTTACGTTGAAGAGCCTGGATTGGTTAACGCGGTTGCGGTCAAGAGTGGCGACGTTGTCGAACCGGGCGCCACATTGGCCACGCTTGAAAACCTGGATTATTCATTGGCGTTGGAGGAAGCTCGAGGTCATCTGCAAGATAAGATTGCCGAGAAAAAAATTCTGCAATCGAGTGCTGCCAACGCTCAATTCGCAAATTTGCTGGACCAAGTTGCCAGCGTCGAAGCTGAGATTCGGAATCTAAAACGATTTGTTCAAGACGTTGAGAACCGGATGAAAAAGTTGGAAATCCGTTCGACCATTGCGGGCACGGTTTTGGAAACGCCCTATATCCCCGCTGGACCCCAGTCCGAAGATTTACCTCTTTTGGATCGTCAATCATTCTTGAGCGGCCGCAATGAAAATCTTAGCGCTCAACGCGGACAGAGGTTTTGCGAAGTGGCCGATTTAACGCGCTGGCACGCGATCGTTTTGTTGACCGAAGACCAAGTCAATCTGGCGCGGACGGGTCAAGACGTTCGAATCCGACTTTACTCCAATCCCGGGCAGACCGTTTATTCCAGCATTGAGTCGCTGGGCGATGCTGACCAATCCATTCGGCGGGACAAGAAAAACGCGGCTTCGATTATGAACACCCAGGCCCAACAGAAATCGGATGGGCTGCCGGATTTGATTACCGAAATGGTGGCCGCCAACTTCCATTCTGATATTCAATACTTTGCTCGAGTGCCCATCGACCCCAATCAGTCTGAATTGAAAATTGGTTTGGGAGGCCAAGCTCGATTGGATGCGGGCAACCGCTCTCTTGGCGCCCGGTTGTGGCGCTGGTTCAACCAGAATTTCCGGACGTAATCATTGGATTGCGGAACGGTCGTCGGAGCTGACCGGTGTAAATTCGCCGGTGTAATAGTCGCGAGCCTTTTGCAACCGCTGACTCATAAACAAGTTCAAATAGGATTCGTCGGCGGTACTAATGGAGGCCAAATTTTCTTTGGCCAGATCATGCTTCTTCAAACCCAGGCTACAAATCACCAATCCAGCGCGGCCTACGGTATCGAATCTCTGATTAAAGTTAATGTCAACAAACGACGCGTAGATCTTGTTTGCTTCCGCATAGTCTGACGCGATGAGCAGTAGCTCGGCAATTCGTTCTTGGGCCATCAAATGAAACAGTCGCGTTTGATTGGTATCGGCGGTGTTTTCCAACGAATGCAAATCGATCACGGCTTGATAGTAACCAATGTCTCGAGGGTGAAAATCGCGAGCGAATTCGTATTGATCTTTGGCCGTTCGTTGTTCAGCGATGCTGGGTTCGGTTAACTTGCTAAAGGGATTTTCAATGGGATAACGGTTGGAGAACCACAAGCCAACGAACACGCCTGTCGTTAGCAAAATCAGAAACCCCAAGATGGTCGATAACTCGGTCCACCATGAACGGACGCTACCCTTCATCACCGATTGCAGTTGCCGCGTCGCCGCCAATCGCGATTGGGGAAGCGAATCCGCTGTCGTATCCGCGGATTCAATCGCCAGGGTTTCGACAAGTTGTTCCCAGTCTTCATCCCCATCGACCAAAATGTTTTGAATCGCTTTGAGCAATTGCCCTGCCGATTGCGGACGATTTTCAGGGGACTTTGCAATCATTTTTTCGATCAATTGAACCAATTCAATCGGGATGTCGGGTCGAATGACATTCAAGTCTGCTGCGATTGAATTGATATGTTGGACGGCAATTGCCAACGCGTTTTCACCGTCGAACGGAGGTTGGCCAGCCAGCATGTGATAGGCCGTGATTCCTAACGAATAAATGTCGCTGCGCACGTCAACATCGTTACCTTCGACTTGTTCCGGGCTCATGTACAAAGGCGTGCCCATCGTAATGCCAATTTGAGTCAAGTGCTTATCCGTCGAATCGTTGACGCGTGCTAACCCAAAATCAGCGACTTTCACTTCTCCCGATGGCGACAACATGATGTTTTCTGGTTTGATGTCGCGGTGCGTTACGCCGAGAGCTTCTGCTTTCTGCAGGGCCAACGTGACTTGACGCAAAATGTTCTTTGCCATGACGGGCTTGACGGCGCCATGACGAGCTAGATACTCGCGCAAGTTTCGACCGACGACGTATTCTTGGGCGATAAAATGAAACCCCTCGATTTCACCGACCTCATAAACACCGACGATGTTAGCCTGCACCAGTTTTGCGGCCGCTTGGGCTTCGCGAGTAAAACGTTCGATGTAGGACTGATCCTGGGCCAGGTCAGGTTTTAAGACTTTCAATGCAACATTTCGATCCAACGAATCTTGACGGGCCAGATAAACATCGGCCATACCGCCGCGGCCAAGTCTTCTCAGAATCGTAAAGCCGCCCAGTGCTTGCCCGGTCAGGTCTATTTGAGATTCCGATTCGCCGTTTTTCTCAATCATTGTCGTCGCAATTGAAATTATGCTTGATACCCAAGTATACTCCAATCGTCGGTAGAACAAGAGCAAGTTTTCGTGGCATGGCGAAGGCCCAATTACCTACAAAATTTCAGGCAACGACCGCCGTACAACGGTAATGACCGCCGGGGGCGACGGCCAAACCAGTTCGTTGAGAATTGTGGGCGGTCAGCCGCGATCAATGCTCGATTTGAGCCCAGTACTTTTTGAACGCGCCTTCTTTTAGAAAATCTGGGCTGTTGTCGGCATCATGACATTGTCCGCAATGTTCTTTCTCAGCTTGCTCCAATGTTAAACGTACCGAGAGAATGTCTTTTTCTAGCTCCGACTCGAGCAACTTTTTTCCTTTGCTCTCGGCACGCCGAAGTGAAACGTGCGCCGATCCAGGACCGTGGCAGTTTTCACAGCCGTTTTGGGTCAAATGCTCGTGTTTCTTTAGTGAGATAAAACCTGACTCGTAAGGATACATGTCTTGCGGGTGCCAACCGACCGCGTGGCAGCTGATGCATTCTGGATCGTAGTGTCGCGCGATATGGCCACGATGGTTGGGAGGATTGACAATATCGTCGGTTGCCACCGCATGCGGGCCGCCGTCGCCTTCGACACCGTCTTCCCATATTTCAAACTCATCGGCATGGCAATCAAAACAGATCTGTGAGCCCACGAAACGATTTCCGCTGGGGTGAGGTTGTGGTTTGATATCCACGAGCTTGCCACCGGTGTATAAAATTTTTAGCTCCTTTTGGTAGCTTTCAAAAATCTTTTCGATCGGCTTGCTGTCGGTGAAGCGTCCATCCAGCGGCACGCGTTCGTAGCGCATTTCCAATTTGCCGCCGCGATCATAACATCCGATCACACCGACATACATTCCTTTGGTTCCAACTTGGATCATCGACGTGACATGATTACCAGACTGCACTTTGGTTGGTAGTTTTTCTGGTTCGCCGGCACTGGTGGTATGCACGAGCAAGTCGAAAAAAGGGAATTGGGTCGCAATTCGCTTGGCTCGATCAACATCTTCGGTTCGAAACATCAAGACTTTCAAATCACAATCGGCAATTTCTTTGGCGGTTTGACGCAACGAATCATCGAGCGTCTTGATTTCCAAGTCTGTATTGCCTTTGTAGCCGGCCAGAATTTCATCATCGATGGCGTGGGTAATACCAATTCGTTTGCCGGCTTTCTCAATGACGATTGAACGCTTCTGCAGCCCGGCACCCATTAGGTCGACATTGGCACAAACAAACGGCGCGCCGTCGTCTTTGGCAACGTCACTGATGGCTTGCAGAAAATCAATCGTAGGAATCTTCAAGTCATTTGGGCCGAATCCGATCGCGTCGTACTTCATGACGTTGCATAGGCCCTGCAACGTATGCCGCAGTTTTATAATCGGCTGTTGTCCAAATCGCTTGATTTGGTTTCCAGCATCTATCGAAACAAGGTCCCAGCCACGTTTTAGCAATAACGCTTGGACCCGATGCCGCCGCATCAATCCGCCTTTTTGGTTGTACAAACCGGTGCACCCGCAAGGTTCGATATATCCATTTTGGCGGCCCGTGACAAACAGTGCGAACGTTGGCTTTGCCATATCGTCTAACAGGTCTTGTTCGTCTTCCTGGTCGGATTTTGAATCTCCTTCGGTCTCGTCGTCATCCGGTGCCTGCCAAACAACCATGCCCAGATGCGCAGAATCGATTGGATTGCAGCCGAGAAGAAAGCCCATGCCAGCCAAAAACAGAGTCAGGCAAACGGCGACGGATATCGAGTTTAAATTTCCCTTGTGGGTCATGGGAACCATCCGAATTGAAAAACAGGGGTGTCGTATAATCGGTCTACGGAATTATTCGTCGCGGCGACAATTTGACGAATCAGAAAATTCCTACCGCAGGAAGATAGAATAACGGTCATCAAATACTGCGTAAATGGCAACGCGGCTCACACATCGCCGCTGGCATATCTTTGCCGCAAATACTGTCGACATTTATCGAAAAAGTCATGGAAGTCTCGCCGCTGGTAATCGGGGTAAGTCCAACGCGAACTTTCCCAGACACCTTGTTTGAAGAAAAGAGTCACCTCGGCGAAAATTCCGTCTTTCAAATACAAGCGGTGGTCACGATCTTTCGTCGTCGCCAGCACCAATTTCGCCTCTGTCAGATAGCCCGGATCGATGTTAAGCGGGCGTTCTTCAGGATAATCGTGGCTCAGTCTATATTCGTTTTCCCAATCATTGGATTCAATTTTACGATTTGAAATTGTGCCTGGATCAATCAACTGCGAAAACGCGAACAACTTCTTTTTAATTTCGTGGCCCATACTTTTGGTGTAAAAGCTGGTTTCTGTGAAATCGAACATGGGGCTTTCCAAAACGATTTGTCCCCATTGCTGACGCGTTTGCTTTCGCGCCCAGTCGTCGATTGCATCTAGATAGCGACTGGAAATCGCCGCCACAAGTAGCACTGGTCGTTGTTCCCGAATTTCACCCATGCTTTGGCTTTATAGGATTGTATCTGGGTAATTGTTGATTGGGTTTTGCCGGACGGCACAAGCGTCTAATAAGACTTGCCGAAGATACCTTTCTTGGTGGTTGCCTTCCCTGTAAAAATGCAGGTCCCCTGCTCTTCTTCTGCGTCCAACGGTATGCATCGAGGCGTCACCTTTAGCGGTTTTAGCACGGCATCCATTTCTGGCTCGTCGACGAAGTGACACACTGCAAAGCCGCCGTGAATTTCTGGCTTGTTCTGATTTTTGGGCGTGAAGTAGTCCTTGAATTCATCCAATGAGTCGATAACACACGTGTTTGCTTCGCGCAGTTCTAGGGCCCGCGCGTACAAGCCGTTCTGGATTTCATCCAAAATTGCTGTCACATTGCCAATGAACTCGGCACGGTCCATTCCCGCAGCTTTGGGCTGGTCCCGTCGTCCAACAAATACCGAATTCTTGTCGATATCTCTGGGGCCGATTTCTAGGCGGAGCGGTACACCTCGTTTTATGTATTGCCATTTTTTTTGTCCGCCGGCGATGTCGCGGTCGTCTATCGCAACGCTCAGCTTGTGATCATGGTAAACGATGGAACTTAATTCTTGTCGCAGCGAGTCACAGTATTCGATAACCTTTGATCGTTCGTCATCGTTCTTGTAGATTGGCAAAACGACGATGTGTTTGGGGGCAAGTCGGGGAGGCAATATTAAACCGTCATCATCACCGTGCGACATGATTAGCGCACCCACCATTCGCGTCGACAATCCCCATGACGTTGTCCAAGCGTATTCCTGCTGACCGGCTTTGCTTTGAAACTTGATTTCTTGAGCCCGAGAAAAATTTTGACCAAGAAAGTGTGAGGTCCCCGACTGCAATGCCTTGCGGTCTTGCATCATCGCTTCGATGGTCAGTGTCATGTCGGCGCCGGGGAAACGCTCGCCCTTAGTTTTCTCACCCCGAATCACGGGCATGGCCATATGGTTTTCCGCGAAATCCGCGTACACACCCAACATTCGTTCTGTTTCTTCGATCGCTTCTTCTTTAGTAGCGTGTACGGTGTGCCCTTCTTGCCACAAGAATTCGGCGGTTCGCAAGAATAGTCGTGTCCGCATTTCCCAGCGAACCACATTGCACCATTGATTGATCAGCAACGGCAAATCGCGATAGGATTGAACCCAGCGCGAAAACGTATCGCCGATTATCGTTTCGCTGGTCGGACGAACAATTAAAGGTTCTTCGAGTGGACCGGTCGGAACGAGTCCTCCATCGGGACCGGGTTCCAAACGCGAATGGGTGACGACCGCACATTCTTTGGCAAAGCCCTCTACGTGTTCGGCTTCTTTTTCCAAAAAGCTCTTGGGGATGAAAAGTGGGAAGTAGGCGTTTTCGTGGCCCGTGTCTTTGAACATCTGGTCGAGCGCCCGCTGCATATTCTCCCAGATGCCATATCCCCATGGCTTTATGACCATACAACCACGAACGGTCGAGTTCTCGGCCAAGTCGGCTGCCTTGATCACCTGTTGGTACCATTCAGGGTAATCTTCGCTACGCGTGGGGCTAATTCCAGTTTTTGCCATGACACCGGTTCAATCTAAAGTTGTGACAAGTCGAACATTTTAGCCATTTAGCACCCTGGCGGTAGGTCATATCGTGAGCCGCAAAAACAAGGTGCTGTGCTTGATATATACTGAAGACTGGTTTCCTCAGACTCGGGCGACAACATGTCTTATAAGATGCAGCGGTTCAAGTATTCGGTTGGATTGGTTCTTTTTATTGTTGCCCAGGGGTGGGGCCAAGCAGAACAGCCGAGCGAACCTCAAAAGTCGATTCGTCCAACATCATTCTGGCCAGCCGGCGTTTCATTCGATGCGTCAATTATCACACCAAAGGCGTATCTGGGATTCGAAATTGGGCAGCGGCACCTTGAGCACCACCAATTGGTTGGGTATCTCGAAAAACTGGCCGGGCAAACGAATCGTATCGAGGTCCAACAATACGGCAAAACACATGGCAAGCGTCCGCTGTTGTTGTTGACCGTAACTTCGCCTAGCAATCATGAGCGATTGGATACGATTCGCAAGCAACACCGCGACCTGGCGGATCCGGAAAAATCGAAAACGATCGATCTGACTGACGTTCCTGCGGTAATCAATATGGGCTACGGCGTCCACGGCGACGAAGCCAGTGCGACCAATTGCTCGGCTCTGGTGGCCTACTATTTGGCGGCGGCACAGGGAGATGAAATCGACCGTTGGTTGCAGCAATGCATCGTACTGCTCGATCCTTGTCTGAATCCAGATGGGTTTAACCGTTTTGCGAATTGGGTCAATGGTTACCGGGGGGCAATACCTAATGATGATCCGCAGCACCGCGAACACAATCAAAGTTGGCCTTCCGGGCGAGTGAATTACTATTGGTTCGATTTGAATCGAGACTGGTTGCCACTGGAACATCCGGAAAGTCAATCGCGAATGCGATGGTATCACGCTTGGAAACCGAATGTGGTCTTAGATTTTCATGAGATGGGAACGAATTCGACTTATTTTTTCCAGCCTGGTGTACCGCGCCGAACGAACCCCATGACCCCCGCCAAGAATATTGAATTGACGGGAAGGTTTGCTCAATACCATGGCAAGGCATTGGATCAAGCTGGCAGTTTCTATTTTACACAAGAGTTGTTCGATGATTTTTACATGGGAAAAGGATCGACGTATCCCGATTTGCATGGGGCGGTTGGGATTTTATTTGAACAGGCGAGTGCACGTGGACACGCTCAGAAACATCAAGATGGCAGACTGACGTTTCACTCGGCGATTGCGAATCACTTTGCGACCTCCCTTTCCAGTTTGCGAGCGACCGCTGAGATGCGACAAGAGCTGTTGGAATACAAGCGCGATTTCTTTGTGGACTCAATGAAGATGGCGGAGTCGCGGGAAACGTCTGCATTCGTGTTTACGAGTGAGAATAATCTTAGACGATTGTTGGATTTTGCCGATGTGCTGATTCGCCATGATATTCAGTGTTTCTGGCCAAAACAGACGATTGAGTTGGACGGCAAGTTGTTGAAAAAGCGCCGCTCCTTAGTCGTGCCGGTCGCACAGCCGGAGTATCGGTTTTTGAAATCGCTGCTAACCAGACGCAAGAACTTTCCGGAAAATGTCTTCTATGACGTGTCCAGTTGGACGTTGCCGTTGGCTTACAATTTGAAACAAACCAGCGTCGGAGCAATGTTGGATTTCAACGTCTTGGACGCGGTGAAGCTAGGTAAGAGAATGTCGACAAGCGTTGACTTTGATGAACAGGCGATTGGGTATATTGTGGATTGGCGCGACGATTCAAGTTCTGCGCTTTTGAGTCAACTGTTGAAAACGGGAGTCAACGTAAAAGTTGCAACGCGATCTTTTCGCGCGAAGGTAACGGCAACGGGTGGTCTTGAGTCGTTTGAGCCGGGCACATTGTTGATTCAAATCGGGATTCAACCGCGGCGTCGCAAGGGGATTGAAAAAACGCTTGCCTCGGCTGCTCGTCGGGGAACTCAAGTGTTTCCGGTTTTTACCGGACTGACCGACCAAGGCCCGGATTTGGGTAGTAACCGGTTTCGCCGAATCGAAAAACCGGCCATTGCGATGCCGGTAGGCCCCGGCATCGCACAGTATGAGGCCGGTGAAATCTGGCATCTAATGGACCATTGCTTTGGCATCCAGTTGTCGATGTTGGATGTTGATCGGTTTTCTCGTTACGACATGCGCGAGTATCGGACATTCCTATTGCCTACAGGTACGTACGCGAATTGGACGGAAAAAGAGTGGGGGGCAATAGCTGGTGAAGTCAAACGTGGCGGGACCGCAATTGCCATTGGCTCGACCTGTGATTTAGTCGCGCGGAAACTGACGGGCAAAACGGCTGAAGCTGAGGCCGAGGGCTCGGATGCCGATGCGCTATTGCAAACTCAACTGGCGTATGATTCGGCAGCGCAACGACGTGCCTTGAAATTGATCAGCGGAGCCATTTTCCAAACGCGCATCGACCGAACGAATCCATTGTTTTTTGGTTTTCCATCCGATCGACTTGCCGTCTTTCGCAACCACGGCAAATTTTTGTTACCGTCACGGAACCCCTACTGCAACCCTGGGATTTACGATCGTAAACAACCTCATTTGGCGGGGTATTGCAGTCCGGAAAACATCGAGAAGTTCAAGACTTCGGCCAGCGTTGTTGTCGTGCCGATTGGCCAAGGACGGCTGATTCAAATTAGTGACAATCCGAACTTTCGAGCGTTTTGGCGCGGCACCAAACGATTGTTTTTAAACGCCATTTTCTTTGGCGAGCACGTGAATCCACGTTCCGGCAATTGATGGGAACGCGCTCTAAATTTTGCTGAAGGCTGATTTTGGTCCCTAGTCGCTGACCCCTGTTTGACAGTGGGCTGCAGAAATAAGCGTGATGCATTGAAAATAACGGTGCAATGAATAGAATTTTGGACCTGATCAAGCTGGATTTGGAATGACCATGACCAAAAAATACGTAAACGAACTTACCGACGGCGAATCTTTCAATGAGGTCTTTTTGGCGTCGGAAAAACAGCTGCGGCCCAATCGCAATGGCGATTTGTATTTACAGGTGCGACTCAGCGATAAAACGGGTTCATTGACGGCAATGATGTGGAACGCCAAGCAGAGTCAATACGACGCGTTCAACAATGGCGATTATGTGCGCGTCAAAGGAACGGCTCAGCTCTATAACGGTGGTATGCAAGTGATTGCCAAAGGCGTCGATCGAGAAAATCCAGAAAAGGTAGATGAATCAGAATTTGTGACGCTGTCACAGGTCGATGTTGACAAGTTGGTTCAACGGATGACCGAAATTTTGCGATCGTTTCGCAACGTCCATCTACGCAACTTGGTCGAGTGCTTTGTGATCGATGAAGACTTGATGCGAATGATTCGAAGTGCTCCCGCCGGAATCAAGAATCACCATGCTTATCGAGGCGGACTGTTGGAACACATGCTTTCTTTGATGGAGGTCTGTCTGTTAGTGGGGCCGAGATATCAGGGTGTGGATGTCGAATTGTTGACGATGGGTGCATTTTTGCATGACATCGGAAAAGTATTTGAGTTGACCTATGAGCCAGACCTTGGTTATAGCGACTCTGGGCAGTTGATTGGACACTTGATACAAGGTATATCCATATTGGATGCAAAAATCGCTGAAACGAACAAGCAGTCCGACGACGCGTTTCCTGAAGATTTGGCGAACCAATTGCGACATATGATTGTCTCTCACCATGGGCAATACGAATTTGGTAGCCCTAAATTGCCGATGACGCTGGAGGCGATCGCGTTGCACTATCTTGACAATCTCGATGCCAAGATTCATTGTGCCCGGCAAATGATTGACGAAGATGCCAATTCGGAAAGCAAATGGACGGTTTATAGTCCGGGATTTGGCCGCAAAATATACAAAACATCTTAAGCAATCGGCCGCTCGGTGATTGGGGTGGTTTCCTTGCAGGTTTGTTCGATTATGTCAAATCCGATGAATCCCAACCATCGCCTGCTATTCAGCGTTCTCATGCTGATCTAAAATTTTTCAAATGCGATCTGATAAAGAAATTGAAAAGTCCATCTTGGCGGTAGTACGTTCTGAAAATTATCGCCCCATCAAGCCGCGGGCGATTGCCAAAAAATTGGATTTGCTTGACGAGGAGCGGGCGATAAAAAAAGCTCTGAAGCGGCTAATCAAGAAAGGCGTTGTGGCTTGGGGACCGAAGCATTTGGTTCTGAAAGTCGACGCGAAAACCAAAGGCAATGAAGTGGTGGGCGTGTTTCGGCGGGCCAGCGCAGGATACGGATTCGTAACGCCTGAAGACTCGATCGCGACCGATCGCAGCGACGATGTATATATCCCCAAACAAAAAACGCTAGACGCCGCAGATGGCGATACAGTCAAGTTACGTGTCTCGCGTCGTAATCAAGGCGGTGACGTCCGCGTTAGCGGACGAGTTCTGGAGGTAGTGCAGAGACGCACGCATCGGTTCGTGGGAACTTATCGAGAAACGAGTGGCTTTGGATTCGTGATGGTCGAAGGTGGCGTTTTCGAAAGTGGCATTTTGGTTGGCGATGCGGGGGCCAAGAGTTGCCGTATTGGGGACATCGTGGTTATTGAAATGGCCAATTTTCCATCGGTCGATCAACCTGGCGAAGGTGTGATTGTTGAGGTCCTGGGAGACCGCGGCCAACCGGGTGTCGATACGCAAATGATTATTCGCGAATTTGATTTGCCCGGCGAGTTTCCCGAAACGGTACTTGAAGCGTCGCGGGTACAGGCCGAGCAATTCGACGAAAGCGTGGGTTCGCGACAAGATTTTACCAGCACGACGGTGATCACGATTGATCCCAAGACAGCTCGTGATTTCGATGATGCGATTTCTTTAGAACGTTTTGACAACGGGCATTGGTCACTTGGTGTTCACATCGCCGATGTGTCTCATTTCGTCCGTCGACGCTCGGCGTTGGACGATGAAGCATACCAACGAGGGACGAGTGTTTACTTGCCGGATCGAGTCATTCCGATGTTGCCCGAGTTGATATCGAATAACTTGGCTAGTCTCCAGCCGAATCGAGTCCGTTATACGATGACGGCAGTCATCGAGTTTGACCCCAACGGCATTCCGATAGGAACCGAATTGTATCGCGGCGCCATTAAGAGTGCTCATCGTTTCAATTATGGTGAGATCGATGAATATTTGGAAAACGATAAGCCTTGGCGCAAGAAGTTGTCGCCGGATGTTTTCCAACTTGTTCGTGACATGCACACTTTGGCGATGATGTTGCGAAAGCGAAGAATGAATCGCGGTGCGATCGAGTTATCGCTTCCGGATGTGAAAATTGAGCTAAATGATGATGGTCGAGTGGTCGGTGCCCACACGGAAGAAAATACGGAAAGCCATCAGATGATTGAAGAGTTTATGTTGGCCGCAAACGAAGCCGTTGCCCAGAATCTGGTTGACCGCGGATTGCATTTTATCCGCCGTATTCATGAGCCGCCTTCGCCTGCAAAACTTAAGGAGCTAACTAAATTTATGCGGCAAATCGGGATCGAATGTGAAAGTTTGGAAAGCCGCTTCGAAGTCAAACGAATTGCCGAGACCGCGGGGAAGCGCCCCGAAGCCCAAGCCATTCACTTTTCGATTTTAAGGAGCATGCAAAAGGCGGTTTACAGCCCAAAGGAGGTCGGGCACTACGCGTTGGCCAGTGAAGCCTATTGTCATTTTACGTCTCCCATTCGGCGTTATCCGGATTTGGTCATCCACCGGATGATCGGCGATATCATTGATGGCAAAAAACCGGAATCCAATTTTGAGCGGTTGGCGGGGCTTGGAAATCAATGCAGCCGTTTGGAGCAACGGGCTGAGTCGGCCGAGCGCGAACTAAAGAAACTAAAGCTGTTGGACTATTTTGCAGACAAAGTCGGTCACCGAATGCAAGCTGTAGTCACTGGCGTCGAGCCGTTTGGATTATTCGCGCAAGGGATCGAAATTCCAGCGGAGGGATTAATCCCGATTTCGAACTTGCCGGACGATCATTATCACTTTGACCGAACCGGCAAATTACTCAGCGGATATCATAGCGGCAACGAATTTCGATTGGGGGACTTGGTCGGTGTCCGCGTTTCGCGAGTCGACTTGAACGAGCGCAAACTGGAGTTTCAAATGACGACCGATGGGGGCAAACCGCAACGCGATAGACGCAGCCGCAAAGATTCGAGAAGCGACCAGACACGGCGTATCCGTAAACACAAGTGATCTGGTTGTTCGAGTTGTTAGCGTCGTCTCGAACGCCGGTTGTTGCGAGGTGGGTTGAAAAACTGTTCTGGTGATTTACGAAACACCGCTACGAATGAATCGTTGAACGAATTACCCTCCTTCAATTTTTTCAATATTTTGTTTAGTGAACCGTTGCCCTTAAGTTTCTGTACAAATGCGAATCCGGCCAAACCCGTTTTGAATTCGTCCAGCTTTCCTTGAGCGAACGCGTAAGGCTGTTCCATTTGCGAGACCGTTTGAGACGCCGCAGTCGACCATTGCTTTGTTACATCCACTTTTTTGCAAATTTTTGAAGCAGTTAAATATCCGACTCCATCGGCAAACCAGCGAGGAACATCGTAGGCAAGCGCCGCGACATGAATCGATGTTAGTTGTTGCGCTAATTCTGCTCGAAACTGTTCCATGGTTTTGCCACGGTTGAGGACGAGCGATACATACGCGTCGGTAACATTGAAATCCCAGCGTCCCGTTTGGTATTTGGGGATTTCTTTGCCATTTAGCATCAGCCCCAACTCATTCAAATCGTAACGTTTATCGAATACGAAGACCGTGGCTCGGCCTTTGACAAAAGGTCGGTCCGCCTCGGTTCTGAGTTCCTCCAAAATCAGTGTTCGTAGCTCTTCCGCCATATCGGAGGTCATCTCGAGGCGTTCCGATCGATTGGAGCCGACCACGCGAAACTCTGAATTGTTGATCTGGTCAGGTTTATCATCCGACATGATCAGATTCCAGTTCTTGACCCCCAGTTTGTCACGGTCGGCCGATAATTGATCATGGGTCTGTGCCATCGCTTTCGTTTCAGCAGCGACCGTCGCGATTTCTGAATTGGGGCGAATCCCGTCGAACGTGGCACCTTCGGATATCCATTTTTCAACAATTGCAATTTTTGTGTCTGACAATTTCCTTCTTGGCGGCATGACTTCAGCATCGATACCCTTAAGCCGTTTTATGATCAAGCTGTCTTCGGGTTTGCCCGGAACCAAGGGGTTCCCAGTTTCACCACCGCGCAGCATGCGGACAAAATCGTTCATGTTGAAATTGCCTTGGATTCGTCGTGCATTGATGTGACAGCCGCTGCACGATTCGATCAATATCGGGGCAACATCACGACCAAACGAAACCGTTTCCGTACCCTTAGGACGTGCTGGCTGAAGCCTGACGCGATTTTGTGGAGCCATAGTGTTTTCGACTCCGGCTAACTGATTCAAACTGGCCTTGGGGTTCCCGTCAAATTTCGCTCCCTGTCGGATCCACATTTTTAGAGATTCCAGATCTTTCTTTTCGACTTCTCCGTTGGGAGGCATGTCACCGTCAGCGATGACTTCGACGATTCGGCTGGTGTCAGGCCTGCCTGGTGAAACGTGCAAACTGTTCATTAGCGATTCATAGTCTTTG
This sequence comes from Mariniblastus sp., assembly GCA_965263475.1. Taxonomy (GTDB): domain Bacteria; phylum Planctomycetota; class Planctomycetia; order Pirellulales; family Pirellulaceae; genus Mariniblastus. Next base: position 1,196,637 of record OZ253677.1, on the reverse strand, counting down.
GCGCTGAACTGACCACGACTTTGATTCACATGACATCGTCCGCAATTGTTAACGATGATCGGCGCAATGGTGGTTGCAAAACTGATTTCTGCCATGTCACCCATCACTGGATCGGGGAGTGGCTGAACGGGTGACGGTCGCATCTTTTGCTTGGTTAAGCGTTCATGGATTTCCGACAAGCGCTTATGTTCTGTTGAAAGTAACGTCATCAGTTCTTTGTTGGCCGATACTGCGAGTTTTTGCAACAGTCGGTTGGCATCGTCCAATTTGTCGGTGCTTGATTTGTACTTTTTGGAATCGTAAAGGCGGTCGGCTTTGTCAATCAGACTGGCAATCGATTTGACTTGTCGTTTTTGTTTCGAGGTAACGTCTTGGCTTAAACCGAAAACCGGAAATTGCAACAGTGTCCAAGCACAGATGAGCACAAACAAACAGTTTCGAAACATATCACAACTCGAAATGTAAAACCTGGGGATAAATGGTTACCGTACCGGCCTGCTGATTCCATTTTAATAGCAACGATAGCCGGATCGCAACGCAGCCCATTTTTTTTGGTGGACCAACGAAATCGAAGTGCCGGAGGGAAAATGGTACGGAAATCGTTGGTCCCCGGCAAAGTCGAACGAGCTGGGGCAGTAATTTTTCGTGGCCCAATGTGCAATCCTGAAAATGAATCGCAAATAATTGAGTCCAGCCAGTTTCGTGAACGATCGCTGATATTGAGCTCTATTGGTTTTGTAAAACTAGGATTGCCAGGACAATGACTAATAAAATAGAACAAGCCAACAGTAGAACGATCGGCAAATGTTTTCGTTTCGTTTTGGCGGCTTGATTCGTCTGTAGATTGGGAGTCGGTGTGGTAGGTCGGTTGGCGACTCGTTCGACAAGTATCTTAGTTTGCGGCCTCGTTTCAACAAAAACTCTGCCTTCTAAAGCGACAATGATATCGGCGCATGTTTGGAATCGGCCGGCGGGATCCTTCACCATCATTTTTTGACAAATACGAACGAGGTCATCGGGGCATTGCGGGCGAAGACCGTCAATGGATTCAGGTGCGGAGTTTTGGTGGGCCGCGATTCGCTGTGCCAATGTCCCCTGGTTGAATGGTGGTTGACCGGTCAGCAAGTAGTATAAAGTACAACCCAAGCTGTAGATGTCCGCGCGGTGGTCCAGGTTGTGAGAGTGCACTGCTTGTTCCGGCGCTAGATAATCCGCGGTGCCCATCATGGTTTCGTTGTGCTGGGCCGACAACCCCAAGAGATGATCGTCGGATTTGAACAATGCCAGGCCCAGGTCGAGTACTTTTATGATTCCACCTTCGGTTAAAAACAGGTTGGCGGGTTTAACGTCGCGATGAACGAGATTGTTTTGATGGGCATGCTGTAGGCCCCGCGCCGCTTGAATGATTGCGTCCCGCGCAAAATCGAAATCCGCGACTCCTTCTTTTTGTACTTTGGCATAAAGATCAATGCCGTTGACGTATTCCATCACCATGAAATGCGTGTCTTCGTCGTTGGAAATGTCATAAATGCGAATGATGTTTGAATGCTGGAGTGAGGCTACGGTCCGGCCTTCTCGATAGAAACGAGCCAAATAACTTCGCTGATCTTTTTTCTTTTTCGGCAACACTTTGATCGCCCGCCGTTGACCAGTCAATTTGTGTTCTGCCAAAAACACGGCGCTCATGCCTCCGACGCCAAGCAGATCACGCAACGTGAAATTACCCAAGAAGAAGCCCTTGTACTTCCCGATCGCCAATTGCCGGTACTGCCAGTGACTTAATACTTCCGTATCGAGCAGGTACGCGAGCAGACGCTGTGAGGAGGGTTTTTCCGTGGACTTACTGTCCAGCGATTTGGCGGCGTTTTGAAGCTGTTCCTTCGTCAGCAGTCCGCTTTTTTTTAAATTCACTAAGACTGCTTTTGGATTGACAGTTTCCGGTTGGATGGGATCGCTAGTCATGAAATTTGCAAAGCGAAATTGGTTTTAGCGAGTCAATGAGCGTTTCCATTTTACGCAAAACGCATTTTAATAGAGTGTCGGCTCACGCATTTTGAGTCAAAGTTGCATCAGGTAGTAGGTATCAATTTTGGTTCATTTAGCAATTTTTGCGAAGTACTGGGAAGCTGGAAAGGTCAAGACCCGATTGGCGGCTCGTTTGGGTGATGACCGTGCGCGAGACGTGTATCGAGTATTTTTGCGGCACTTGATGGATAAGCTTGGTGAAGCGGGTGATACCCGAACTATTGTTTTTACGCCGAGCGATCGGGAGGGAGAGTTTCGTTCAGAAATTTCAGCGTCTTGGCAGTTGGCGCCACAATCGGACGGTGATTTAGGGAACCGGATGCAGTGTTTTTTTCAGGCGTATGGCTCTGAACCGACGCAAAAAAACATCTTGATCGGATCCGATACTCCGGATTTGCCGTCGAGCTATATCCGAAAAACGGCTGAGATGCTGGAATCGGTTCCAGTCGTTATCGGTCCGAGTGCCGATGGCGGATACTATTTGCTTGCTTGCCGGGGTGAAATGCCGGCGATTTTTGAAGGGATACCCTGGAGCACGCCACGCGTGCTTGAGTTGACATTGGAAAAGTTGAGTGCATTGAACTGCCGATACAAGTTGTTGCCAGAAATGAAAGACGTCGACGAGTTCCAGGATTTGCAGCGGCTAATCCGTTTGTTGCGAATACATGGAGCGGAACCCGATCTATTGTCATCTATTGAAGAGCTGGAGCTGGAGCTTGAATAAAAATACCTCTATCGTTGTTGTCGGTGGTGGCGTGGTGGGGCTCTCGGTGGCGTGGGAGTTGTCCCAACGTGGGTACTCAGTGACCCTGTTGGACTGTAATGAGTTAGGCCGCAAGGCTTCGTGGGCCGGAGCTGGGATTTTGGCACCGGCTAATGCCGCGACGGCGACGCAGCCAATGGACAAGCTGTTGGGGCTAGGCAGTGAGATTCACGAACGTTGGCATTTGAAGTTGCAGCAATGGACCGGCGTAGACAACGGGTTTCGGCGATGTGGTGGAATATACGCGGCGAGAACAAGTGGCGACAAAGCCGCTTTGGCCGGGCAGCAATTCAATTGGCAAGAATACAAAATTGATTATTCAGAGATTGGTTTGGACCATCCAGTTTTGCGGCAGCTTAATTTTGACGATCAGTGGAAGCTGGTGGAAGTTCCGTCGGAAAGCCAAATCTGCAACCCAGATCATCTAGCTGCCTTGATTCTCGCTTGTGAATTGTCTGGGGTGGATCTGGTTCCGTTTTGCGGGGAATTGGAGTTTACCGCTGCTGGTGCCCGAATCGAATCGGTGTCGACATCGACGCGACGAATTGCCATGGAGCACATCTGTTTTTGTTCTGGTGCATGGACGCAAAAGTTGTTGCAACGGCTGGACATTCGGTTGCCGTTGATTCCGGTACGTGGCCAAATGCTGTTGTTCAAGCTAGAACAACCGTTGTTTCGCTCGATACTTAATGTTGGTCCTCGCTACGTCGTACCCCGCGATGACGGACATGTTTTGGTTGGCTCAACAATGGAGGAAGTCGGGTTCAATGAGTCGACGACGAAAGCGGGAGTCGAGGCATTGCAAGCATTTGCGAGCGAACTTGTGCCAGAGTTACTACCTGAGCGGCGAGTACGTGCATGGGCTGGCCTGCGACCCGCGACCCACGATGGGTTTCCATTTATTGGGGGGGTGCACCGATTTAAAAACGCTTTCGTTGCAACGGGGCATTTTCGAAGTGGGCTTCAAATGTCAACCGCGACCGCCGTCATGATGGCAGATTGTATCGAAGGCCGGTCCACGCTGATGGACATTCAAGCGTTCGCGCCCTCTCGATTGGATTTTGAAGAGAGCATCGATTTTTCACGCGCGGTCAACCGTCGATGACCTTTGGTCTACGGGAAAGAGATAAATTCGACGGGAACGTGATCGGTCAACCAGACGTCGTTTTCGGTAACGAAATAGACGTACCCCGCGCGATGCATGTCTTGGGAGAGAATTGATAACAGCACCGGGCGACCACGTCGGTTGCCAACCTCTTTGGCTAGTTGGGGATTGGTGTGCAGGTGAACGTGGTGCCGATTCATTTTTTGGAGTCCTGTTTTTTGAATGGATTTCAGATGTTTTGATGGCGTCCCGTGGTAAAGCACAGTGGGAGGTTGTGCGGGTTGGTATCCAAGTTCGACTTCGACGGAATGCCCTTGTTTGGCCCTTATTCGTTGCCTGTCTTCGCTAAAAGAAAAACGCTGTTTGTCATTTGATGCGACTACCTGTTCGAGGTCCGGGAGTGAAATTTCGTAGCCATGCTTCCACAACGCGGCAAGCAATTCCTGTGTATCTACCCAGCCGGCATCGCTTAACCGGATGCCAATTATTTCTGGTTGATGCCTCAATACGAGGCTCAAAAATTTACTGATTCGTTTTGTTTTTTGTGTATTCATGAATAATTTGATTTGATTGAACTAATTTTACGCCTGCAGTTTCCATTTCATCGAAGGCGGCGGCGATATCGCCGGGGCACAATTCGACTCCGCGACAGCCGTCGATGACCACCGAGGTGTCGAAACCTAATTCTGCGGCGTCTAGTGCTGTGAATTTGACACAGTAGTCCGTGGCAAGGCCCATTATGTATACTTCTTTTACGTATTGATCGACAAGGAATTGATTCAATCCGGTTGACCGTTGTTTGCCGTTATCGAAAAAGCCGCTGTAGCTGTCGATCTCTATGTCTGTTCCTTTCTTAAAAATCTTGGTCACGTACTGATGGTCCAGTGCGGGGACGAAATCCGCACCCAACGTGGCTTGCACACAATGGTCTGGCCAGGCGACTTGTGGCAAGCCATTCAGCTCAAACATCTCGCCCTCGGTAACTTCCGGATTTTGGCTAGCGAAGCTTCGGTGATTCGCTGGATGCCAATCTTTGGTGGCAACAGCCAGATCAAACCATGGGAGCAGCGCATTGGCAACGGCAACGACTTCGTCACCGCCAGCGACTGGCAACGCGCCACCGGGACAAAAGTCGTTTTGAATGTCGACAAGAATCAACGCCTTGGGGTTCATGTTTGTTACCTGGATTCAGATTTCGAAATGGAATCCACGCTTTGAAAGCTTTTGATACGCACTGCGGTTGAATCGGAATAGCCGAGCCGCACGGTGAGCGACGTCGGATTCAAATTCGTCCAATTCATCTAACACATTCATAGCCAGAAACTTTTTGCGAAAGTTTCTTTTATCTAGTTCACGGTGGAGAATGATCTCGTATAGCTGTTGCAACTGTCGGAGGGTGAATTTTTTGGGCAGCAATTCAAAGCCGATCGGCTGGTAACGGATTTTATTGCGGAGCCGTTGGTGTGCCATGTCTACAATTTTACGATGGTCAAACGCTAAATTGGGCAGGCCTTGCATTTCGAACCATTGGGCATCTCGAGCATCCGTTGCGGCTTGAGTCTGATGATCGGATAGCCTTACGAGGGCGTAATAGGCAACTGTGACAACGCGCTCCCTTGGGTCTCGGTCGAGGTCTCCGACGGTGTAAAGTTGTTCTAAGAAGACTTTGTGCAAACCAGTTTCTTCTTGAAGTTCTCGCAACGCCGCATCATGCAAGGACTCATCGACGCGAACGAAACCACCGGGCAACGCCCATTTCCCTTTGAAGGGTGGAATTGCTCGTTCGATCAACAGCACTTTCAAATCGACCTCGTCCAATCCGAATACCACGCAGTCGACCGTAAGTGCAGGACGGGCAAATGGATATTTAAACGGCATGTTTCCCGGAGTTTCGGTGATACTGAGTTAGAGCGGCAACATAAACATCGGCTTCTTTCCGATCGGAGTTTTTCTCGGTTTCGGTCAGAGCTTTGTACGGCGTGTCGATTTGTGTTTCCCAGCGAACGACCAATTCCGGCGGTATCGTGACGGAGCCATCCTGATTTTTGATACTGCGAGAAAACAGGTGCTGCATCCAGCGCGCCCATGAATCATGAACGAGTGCGGCGATTTTTTCCCGATTGTGTTCGTTTCTCATGGCTGCAGCTCGTTGATCGTATTCACATTGTCTCGGAGGCGAACGACCATATTCGATTTTGTTTGGTGGAGTGTTGCCTCTAGCCCCACGGGATAGTTGTGTGGGTTGTCTAGTCGCAAGATCGAATCATGGAAGTGCTTCAGTTGTTCCCGCGTGCGGGCTTGGATCGCATTGAGGTTTGGAGTTTTGTAAACCTGCTTGCCGTCAACGACGATGGGAACCAAAAGGTCCTCGAAATGGTCACTGGAATGGTGTAAGTGATTTCGCGAGTGATCGAGAGGGTCGATAATTGTCAATGGATCCGGTAGGGCATCCAGCTCATTGAAGATCATATCGGCGCGGGCTGTTTGGGTGTCATCGAAGAATCGCCGAACTTGCAACATGCCGGGCGTTGAAACTTTGATTCGTTGTTCCGACAGCTTGATTTTGGGTTCCCAAAGTCCAGCCGCGTTTTGCAACAAGGCCAATTTGTAAACGCCTCCAAGTGCCGGTTGGTCGAATGCGGTTGTAAGCTTAGTGCCGACACCCCAAACGGAAATTTGAGCACCCTGCCCTTTTAGGCTGGCGATCAAGTGCTCGTCCAAGTCGTTACTGGCAACGATTGGTGTCGCTTCGAATCCAGCTTGGTCCAGACGTTTCCTGGCCTCGATGCTAAGCCATGCCAAATCTCCGGAATCTAGTCGGATACCGCCAAGGTTGTGGCCACGTTTTCGTAGTGACTTGCCAATATCAATGGCCTTGTCGACCCCCGCCAGGGTATTGAAGGTGTCAACCAAAAATATGCAGTTGTTTGGCATCGCGTCCGCGTATTGAACAAACGATTGCTGCTCGTCTTCGAAAGCCATTACCCAGCTGTGAGCGTGGGTACCTCGAACCGGAATGCCTAACAACTTTCCGGCTAGTACATTTGATGTTGCGGCGGCACCTCCGATAAAGGCCGCGCGAGACGCCGAAATCGAACCATCGATGCCTTGGGCACGTCGCAACCCGAATTCCAATACGGGTTGATTGCCGGCAGCCCGGCAAATTCTGGCTGATTTGGTTGCGATCAGAGTTTGGAAGTTGATGATGTTGAGTAGCGCAGTCTCCAACAATTGTGCCTGGAGAATGGGGCCGCGCACACGGACCAACGGTTCGTGCGGAAACACGATAGTCCCCTCTGGAACGGCCGCGATCGATAGTTTCAGTTCTAAGTGGGCCAAATAGTCCAGGAAATCATCGTCGAAAATGGGGTTGGCATCATTGCCGACGACCGTGCGCAAAAACTCAATATCGTCCTGGTCAAACTTGAATTGCTGAATCCATTGAATCACGTTTTCCAAGCCAGCCGCAACGGAGTATCCGCCTGCAAATGGGCTTTTCCTAAAAAACAAATGAAACACGCTTTCTTGATCGGCTTTACCGGTCTTCCAATAACCATAAGCCATCGTCAATTGGTATAGATCGGTTAGCAGCGTCAGTGAATGCTTGTAAAGTGGGTTCATGGTGGCTATTGTAAAGGATATGTTAGTGTTTATTATACACTAAGATGTTCGGGGTTGCCAGCCGATGATTGGGAGAAAACTAGGGCCTTTTCCAAAACCTTTCTAGCACCAAATTTGAAATCATTCGCTGATGGTTGTGACGAACGCGAGTTTTATATGGTTTCGGTCCTGGAACTGACGCTCAACTTGCAGTGAAATTTCGGCACTGGTTGCCAAGTTTTCAAGCTCGGACAATATCGCTTCAAAATCAGGTAGTTGTACGCGGGCGACGATCACTGCATTTTTTGCCGAGACGAGCTGTTCGAGATGATGTCGCGTCCAGCGTCGATTCACCATCGTCGGCATGGGTGAAATCGTGGAGTTCTTAATTTTGTACGGTCCGTTTAGCGGGAATTGCAAGTAATTGGTGTATGCCTCGGAGGAGTCGGGGCGGACGTTTCGATCCTCGATCAAATTCGAGAATAGGAAAACGGGGGTATTGCGAACTGTGCGTCGTTGGATCTGTTGTGCAACGGATTCCCAGTTTTCAAAACGGAATTGCGGCGTAGAACCGGAAAGGACACTGTGCAGAATCGGGTTGGTTGCAATTGTGGTGACGATCAGCACCGCGGCAAGATGCGGTTGCCAGACCTGAGATTTGCCAACCATGACGCTGACCAGTACGGTGATCAAACACAGCGATGCGGCAACGTAACGCACTGCAGCAATTGGCAATAAATTCGTGATCGTCAACAACAATGCCAACAGGATCGGCGCCAGCGTACTGAAAAATAGAATCCAAACGACACCGCGGTTCTGAGCGACTTGATCATCGGGAATTTTTCGTCGGCGGCCCAACGAGCCGATTGAGAAACCGACGAATGCGATGGCCATGATGATCCCTTGGGGTGCGAGTTGATATAAGAAACTGGCGGTGTTAACAAACAATCTCCAGTTGTCTTTCGAATGGATCGTATTGGTCAATGTGTCCGTGGCAAAAAATAGGCCTAATAAGCCGCACAGTAGTGACAGCATCGCTCGAAAAGCGTAGCGATCTTGGATTCTGAGCAACAAATAGACGCATTGACATCCAATCAATAAAAGCGCGGACAAGTGAATTAGGGGAAGTAGGCCGGTTGTAAGAGACAGTGCAAAATTCGTTTTGAGGCGGTCGCGTTGCTTGTTGTCTAGCAGCGTACCGTAAAGCGACGCAAACTGGAGTAGGGCAAAGAACTGCAGCATGGCGTAGGGCCGAGCTTCGGAAGACCAAAAAACATGCAAACAATCCAGCGACGCGATCACGATGGCGAGACCGGTTGCCGCCTTCTGTTGCGTTAACCCCCAAACGACGCGAGCGCAAAGGACGATACAGCCGGTTCCAAAAAACAATGACGGGAGCCGCAAGGTGAATATGCTCATTCCGAACAGGCGGCAGCATGCATCGAGCAAAAGAAAATAGAGCGGAGTTTGGTTGCCGTCGGCTGCGCGGGAGGCGATATTAGATTCTGGTTGTACGACCCAGCCAGAGTGGAGTTCGTCGATCCACAGTGGTTCGCTGGCAAAATAGATTCGCACCAGCCCGGCGGCCAGCAATGCTACGCCAAGCCAAGCAGAGGGGAATCGTTCGGAACCAGAGTTAAATTTCATCCCGCCTTTATAAAAAATCGGACCTAGAAATCCACCTTGGCCGAATTTTTTGTTGGGTAGGAGTTTGGATTTCCAAATTGAAGACGTGGCCGTCTAACCGACTTTGGAAACTTGATCTGAATTCGCGACGGCAAAATTTTCCACGATGATGACATTGTCGACGCTGGCCGATGTCAGCAAGGATTTGGATTGAGCAAGCGAGACCTTGTCGGAATCGCTATTGCCGGAGACCAACAGGGTCAACCCGCCAAGATGTTGCGGCCGATTGGATTCGGCGACCCATTGTTTGGTCGTGCCAACGTCGACAATCACGAGGTCGTAATCGTAGCTGATCGAATTGATCAAGCCGGAAAGTTGGCCAAGAACTTGGCGTTGCCAGGCGACCGGCTGCATCGAAATTAGAGGCATCAAGTCGATGTTCGAAGACTGATCTCGCAGAAGGACATCCGAAAGTGCGTTGCGTTGACTGATGGAGTGGATCCAGGATCCGTACTCATGAATTCCAAGGCGGTTTGCCAGCACGGCGTTGGTCAAGTTGCCATCAATCAGCAGCACTCGTTGCCCGTGATCATCCAATTGTCGAGCCAGGGAAATTCCCAGAGTTGTCGCCCCGCAACCTTGGTTGCTGGAGCAGACGACTACAGTGTTGGAACTGCGGTCTATAAATTTTTGAACGCTCAACTCTAAATTCAACAACGCTGGGCTGCCGAGTAGACGTTGTGTCACATCTGGCCATTGGAAATTAAACGATGGAGAGTCCTTTGAAACTTCCGGGCTGGCGAGTTGTTGATGGTCACCGATAATCCGACCGTCGGCTTTGAGTTCGCGAATCGTTTTGTTGATGTCTTCGGGATTGGGTACGTATTCCGCAGTTTGAAAATGGGGTTTTTTGGTTTTCGTTGTTCGCATGGCATTCGTCGCCACTGCAGGACTATCCACTCGAAACTTCTTTTTGTGCATGCCAAGCGTTGCAGGCGGATGAGTTGGAGCCAAATTGGGAGTGGGTTGATTGGCCGGCGCGGATGGGCTGACAGCAGCGACCATTGGTTGCGCATTGTCTGATACCGAGGCAGATTGTTGCAATGAATTCACGAATTCGTTCAATTGGGCAGCTCGAATATGGGGCGATCGGGCTTGGTGGTTCCGCATATCAAGACGGATCTTCCCGTCTGTTGTAGCCAGTTTTGCTGCCTGGTTGCTTTCTGCTGGCGCGTCTGACTGATCGTGCAAGCAGACTTGATCTGTAGAGATTTGAAACGTTCCGAATGAAGAGGATGCGTTCATGTTTTGTCATCTTTGGACAGTTAGAAATGTTGGCCGACCTGTTATGATTTATTCGGTTACGCATTGTTCAGGCCTTGAACTACATTTAAATTAGTGGGTTACCGAAGCCGTCTTTCTTGCCTAATCGGAATAGTTGGAAGTCAAATTATTCCAATCGGCGATGCGCATGATTCAAATAGTCGGTGGATCAGATCTGAACCTCTTGGAAATACAGGAAACCTCGTGGCGATAGCAACGGTCAATGAAGCTAAGGAATTGTTGGTCCAACGACTCGAACATGAGATTTTGATTCTCGATGGCGCGATGGGCTCGTTCATTTACGGGTTGGGTTTATCGGAGGCTGAAGTCCGTGGAGAGCGGTTCAAAGATTGGCACAAAGACTTAAAGAATTGCACGGATATTGTAGGTTTAACAAACCCCGAAGCGATCATTGACATCCATCGCAAGTATTTGAAAGCCGGGGCTGATATCATTGAAACCAATACGTTCAATGCCAGTCCGGTGGGCTTAGCCGATTTTGATTTGCCGGAAGACGTTGTCATCGAGATAAATCTGGCAGCGGCGGCGAACGCCCGAACTGCGGCCCAACAGTACACCAGGCTAACGCCAAATCGCCCTCGTTTTGTGGCTGGATCGATGGGACCGACTTCACAACAAACTGCGATTTCGACGAAAGTCGAGGATCCCGCCTATCGAGGAATTACGTTTGAAGAAATGGAAGCATCCTACTATGTCCAGGCGAAGGCTTTGGTCGAAGGGGGTGTCGACGTGTTGTTTCCGGAAACGGTGATCGACACGCTGAATTTAAAGGCATGTTTGTTTGCGATTGATCGTTATTTCGAAGCATCCGGGAATCGAATCCCGGTGATGGTTTCGGGAACGTTCGCTGAATCTGGTGCGACGTTTGTTTCCGGGCAAGTCATCGAAGCGTTTTGGAATAGCGTTTCGCATTTTCCAATGATTAGTGTTGGGATGAATTGTGCCTTGGGTCCTGACGTAATGCGTCCTCACATCGAAGAGTTGTCAAAAATTGCGACGCCCTACATCAGCTGCCATCCCAACGCGGGAACCCCCAACGAAATGGGGGAGTTCGATCTTGAGCCAGAGCCGATGGCGGCGACGATTAAGGAATGGGCCGAAAATGGGTGGTTAAACGTGGTCGGCGGCTGCTGTGGCACTACACCCGACCATATCGCGGCAATTGCTGAAGCGGTTAGAGGCCTCAAGCCCCACAAGAAAAATCAAATTAAACCACTTTCGCGTTTCTCGGGCTCGTTGCCCCTAACGCTGAGGGCGGATGCCAATTTTTTAATGATTGGTGAGCGAACCAATGTGACCGGGTCCCGCAAATTCGCCCGCTTGATTCGCGAAGAGCAGTTTGAAGAAGCGATTGAAGTCGCGCGGGACCAAGTGGAGGGTGGCGCTGGAGTCATCGACATCAATATGGACGACGCGTTGCTCGATGGCGAAGCAGCGATGACCAAGTTTATCCGTTTGATTGCGGGTGAAACGGATATTAGCGCAGTGCCGTTGATGATTGATAGTTCGAAGTGGAGTGTGATCGAAGCTGGGTTGCGGGCGACCCAGGGCAAAGCAATCGTTAACTCGATTAGCTTGAAAGAAGGGGAAGAGGATTTTCTGGAAAAAGCCAAACTTATTCGTCGTTATGGTGCCGCGACCGTGGTCATGGCGTTCGATGAAAACGGACAAGCGGTCGAAACGGATGACAAGGTTCGGATTTGCAAGCGTGCGTTTGATTTGTTGACCGAAAAGGTAGGCTTTCCGCCAGAAGACATTATTTTTGATCCCAACATTTTGACAATCGCGACGGGCATGGAAGAACACGATAATTATGCCGTCAACTTCTTTGAAGCGACCAAAAAGATCAAACAGGTTTGTCCCGGAGCCAAGGTATCGGGAGGGGTTTCGAACGTCAGTTTCAGCTTTCGTGGTAACAACGTCGTTCGCGAGGCGATCAACGCCGCTTTTTTGTACCACGCGATCAATGCAGGGCTGGACATGGGCATTGTCAATGCCGGTCAACTGGAGATTTACGAAGAGATTCCGAAAGACTTGCTGGAACACGTCGAAGATGTGTTGCTGAATCGACGTTCCGATGCGACGGATCGTTTGCTGGAGTTTGCCGAGACGGTCAAGGATGTTCGCAAGAAAGGGCAAGGTGAAAATCTAGAGTGGCGCGATCAACCGGTTGAGAAACGCCTTGCGCACGCGTTAATCAAAGGTGTTGATAAATTTGTCGAGCAAGACACGGAAGAAGCCAGGCAGCAGTTCGATCGTTGTTTGCAGGTTATCGAGGGACCGATGATGGATGGCATGGCTATCGTCGGTGAGTTGTTTGGCAGCGGGAAAATGTTCTTGCCTCAGGTGGTCAAATCGGCCCGCGTGATGAAAAAGGCGGTCGCTTACCTTTTGCCGTATATGGAGCAAGAAAAAATTGAAGCCGGTTTAGAGCACGCCAGTGCGCGCGGCAAAATCTTATTGGCGACGGTCAAAGGGGATGTGCACGACATTGGCAAAAACATCGTCGGGGTGGTACTGGGTTGCAACAATTACGAAATTATTGATTTGGGAGTCATGGTTTCGTGCGAGAAGATTCTTGAAGAGGCCGTCAAACACAACGTCGACATGATCGGGCTATCGGGCTTGATCACACCCAGCCTGGACGAAATGGTCTACGTTGCAAAGGAGATGGAACGGACGGGAATGACGATTCCATTGTTGATTGGTGGCGCGACGACCAGCGATAAGCATACGGCGGTCAAAATTGCTCCGGAGTATAGCCATGGTGTCGTTCATGTGCTTGATGCATCGCGCAGCGTTGGTGTTGTCGATAAATTGAATAATCCTGACAGTAAGCCGGAATACCTCAAAGATTACGCTGCGACTCAAGCGAAACTGGTCGCTGGATACGAACAACGACAAATGACTTTGGTCCCGTATCAAGACGCCTGGGAAAAACGTTTTGCCACGGATTGGAGTTCGGTGGATATTCCGAAACCTAAATTTACGGGGGTTCGAACGATCGGTTGCGAGGCGGCGGTCGACGATTTGCCGGCAGTCGACGAAACGGTGTCGTTGTCCGAGATTTGCAAGTATATCGATTGGTCACCGTTTTTTGCGGCTTGGGAATTGCACGGCAAGTATCCAAAGATCTTGGATGATGAGGTTGTCGGAACCGAAGCGAGGAAAGTGTTCGATGAAGCTCAGGTTCTATTGCAACAGATTTTGGATCAGAAATTGTTGCTGCACCGTGGGGTATTCGGATTTTGGCCGGCCAATTCGGATGGCGATTCGATTGTTTTGTTTGCCGACGAATCCCGCTCCCAAGAGTTAGCGCGTTTTCATATGCTGCGTCAGCAGTGGCAACGTAAGGGAATCGAAAATTTCCGATCGCTGGCGGATTACATTGCGCCAATCGAATCGGGGCGTGCTGACTACATTGGCGGATTTGCCGTGACGACCGGTCACGGTTGTGACGAATTGGCCGCCGGCTATCGAGAAGATCTTGATGATTACAATGCCATCATGGTATCGGCTTTGGCGGATCGTTTAGCCGAAGCGTTTGCCGAGATGTTGCACCATCGGGCACGCTGTTTGTGGGGATTTGGAGTTGATGAAAATCTTGATAATGAGGGATTGATCGGCGAACAGTACCGCGGCATTCGACCGGCGGCTGGTTATCCAGCGTGCCCGGACCACACCGAGAAAGAGACACTGTGGCAATTGATGGATGTGCAAGCGAAAACCGGGATTCGTTTGACTGAGTCGTTTGCGATGTGGCCTGGAGCAGCCGTCAGTGGCCTTTATTTTGCGCATCCGGAATCTAGGTACTTCGCGATCAACAAGATTACGAAGGATCAGGTTGAGCATTACGCCGCCCGCAAATCGAAGCCCATTCAAGAAATTGAACGTTGGTTGGCACCGGTTTTAGGTTATTAATTTTTCGTCTTTCTGATGGCACTTCAGGGCATTTGGTTCTGACGCGTGAACGATGTTGTGTTCTTTTCGTAGACTAATGGTGCCGATGCCACAAGGTCGTTTTTACTTCTCGTTGCAATATAATTGTGAGTGGTGCCGATGCGAATTCGTTTTGGTTTGAGGAAGCTATTGTTGCTTCTATTCTTGTTGGCCGTTCCGTTGGCGATTTATCATCATTGTTGCCATGATGAACATTTTGGAATGCGTCCGGGTAAGTCGATAGCTGGTCCCCGGCCTCAAGGAATATGCAATTTGGGTTCTGGCGATGACAATTTTGGCGAGTACCGGAAATACATACGCGGTCCAAAGTTAGCTGCACCCTGCTTGGACGATCTCGTGTATTGACCGTTAGATAACTCGCCGTGTTTGAATTACCGAAGGTACCTCAAGCCAAATACCAAGGCGTGCGAATCAAATCGGAACGATCCGAGGTCGGAAACTCCGGCCATATCAAACCGTGTAACGCCAATGCTGTCGGCTCCCAAGTAGCGGTACTCGGTGAACAGATCGACTCGTTCTCTAAACGGAAAATTGATTCCAGCAATGCCTTGGAAAGCCAGCGAGGTGTCGTTGATGTCAAACAAAGCCATCGGCGTGGCGATATCGCTGTCGACATACAATACGCCCAATCCGCCTCCAGCGTAAGCGTTCATGCAGCCAACGGTGCGCGGTTGGAGGTCGAAAACAATGTTAAACATGAAAGAGTTGCTTTCAATGTTTCCATCGGCCGGCGTGACTACCGACGAGACGAGCGTGTCGTTGATTTGTGGCGTCATCAAGTCATCGTCGAACGTGAGTTCGGTCATATCGCCGACTCCATTGTCTCGAAACGTATACTCAAACTCAACGCGCGCTTGGCGATAGAAGTAACGCCCCAACGCGCCGCCAGTGGTGACACCGTCAAGCGTGGTAAACCCGGTTTCTCGCACGCCCAATTCACCCATATTACCGTTGTCAAACGTAAATCGTGAATCTAGGTTATCGATAAATCCAACACCAGCGAACAGACTTAGGTACATGGGTCCCCAATTGCAATCGCCGCAACGGCCATTGATAAAGGGCGCTGCGATGATGTTGCCGGGGCGTCCGTAGTTGATGTCTTGGCCACCAAATCTGCCAGCGAAACGGTCTTGAACGCGGGAGCGAACTCGATCTCGTACATTGCGGACAGGTGTAAATCGCCTTGGGTAGTACTCGTCGTAGGCGATTTCTTCTTGCGGATACGCGCCTTGGTCGAAGTAGTTGCCTTCCGGGTAGTATTGGCCGTCCATACATGATTGGCAATCACATCGGCCCGATGGCGATGCCCCGTGGGTGTTATCTTGCCCCAGGGAAAGTGTGGCTAACCAGCAGATCAAAAGCGAAATTGCACAAACGAATTTCTGAATCACGAAATTGCTCCAGCTTTTTCAGTTCAAGTTCCGCAACGATGCGAAAATCGAATGACGGTCGCGCGTTGGTGGCAAGGCGCAACGAATGATTGAAGTAAAGACTTGCGTCTCTGGACTTATCGGAACAGGCGTTGCGAGCCGTACAAGAGTTAAAGTTTCAAGCGATTAAGTTTTCCAGCTTACCTGTTTTAGCAGCTGGAAGTTCATATTTTCGGCTTAAGAGCGCGCGTCGCAATGAAAGAGTCAATGTATTGTGATAGCACATCGTCTGTTTCGTACTTGTCTTCGTAGAATCCGATTAGTTCAAAGCCGACGTTCAATTGGCCGGAGATTTGATCGGACAGGGTATGGCTGAAGCAACACGGTTCGTTTTTATCGATGTATCTTTGCCGCAAATCAGGTGAAATGCTGGTTAGATCGGAGTAGGGAATTTTGTAGCGGACGAAGAGTTCACCGTTTTCGAGCAGCTCATCGTCGAACAAATAGCGAACCGGATTGGTGAACCCGGTCAACAATGTGCCGCCGGGCCGCAAGACGCGAAAACACTCCTTCCAAACGGGGTGGATGTCTTGGGCAAAGCAGTTGGAGCACGGGTGGAAAATCAAGTCGAATGACTGCTCGTCGAACACTGCCAGGTTCGCCATGTCACCTTGTTCGGTGCGAATTTCTAAACCTTCTCGCCGCGCGACTAGATTGTCTTGTTCCAGTTGCGAAGGTGAGTTGTCGAAAACGGTTACGTTAGCCCCGGCTGCAGCCAGAATGGGTCCTTGCTGTCCGCCACCAGATGCTAGGCATAAAACATCGACATTGGAAGCGCTGAAATCGGGGAACCAATCTTTTGGAACCGGTTTGGTCGGCGTCAAAACAATTTGCCAAATTCCGAGGCGCGCGTTTTCAATCTGTTGTGAATCGACGGGGCGAGTCCAGCGATTTTTGGCGGCGACTAACGCATCCCAAGCGCGGCGGTTGTACTCGACAACTTGATCAGGATCATCCATCCGTTTTGGAACCCACGTGAATCGTCATTCGGACCTCGGTCCCATCCTCGTTAAAAGTGACATCGTCCATGAAATTTCTGATCAGCGTAAGGCCCCGCTTGTTCCGTTCCGACAATTGGTCGGTATCGGAATCGCTGGGAATTATATCGTTCACGTCAAATCCTTCGCCTTGATCCCGAACGATAAACTGCGCTTTGGTTTTCGACAGGTCGATTGCGACGTAGACGGAGCGTCCCATATACGGATCGAGGCTCGAACGATGTTGCACCATCTCATAGATTTCGTCTTCGCGGTAAGCTTGTCGCGCCTGACGGGCATGCTTGGAATCCAGTTCTAGATTGCCATGGAACATGGCATTGATAATCGCTTCTTCAAGAGCGACAGTGCATTGTCGAATTTCGGTGGCGTCACCGAGTTTTATCGTCCGCATTGATTCTTGGAGGAAATCCATCAACGGGGAAATCAAACGAGGGTTGTTTTTTAGTTTGAATTGATGTCGGCAATTGGTGCTGCAGGCCATCAATTGTTTGTGGCACTTATTTTTTCTGGAAAATTCCAGAATTTGGTCGACGGTTTCGGTCAACGATTCGGCCAAGGCGGATTTAGGAACGTAGCTGGCTGCACCGGCGTTGAGGGCTTCGACGGCCAATTGTTCACTACCCTGCCCCGTGGTCAGGATCACGGGGACGTGCGGAAATTTGGTTCTCGTTTTCTTGCACAATTCAATGCCGTTCATCTTCGGCATTTGAAGGTCGGTTACGACGACATCCGGGAAAATATCCGAGATCATCTCCAACGCCGAGACGCCATCGTCCGCGTATTCAACAATCCAATCAAAATCACGTTTTAGCAAACCGCCAACCAATTGCTGGTCGACGGGAGAATCATCTACGACAAGAACGATAGGCATTGAGCAGCTCCATACAACGAGTTTTCGATCGCCGTTCCAAAATGACTTGCCGAGCCAAAAAAACGATCGCGCTGAATACCTCTTCTCTCCCTCAATTATAGACGAAATCTATCAATATTTAAACTTCTTTGGGGACAAGATCCAAGTCGTTTGTCCTACGGTTGTCGGATGCGATTGTCAATTGCCAAAAAAATGCAAATTGCAATCCGATCGTGCGAACCTGACTTGTAATTGACAGTGTGGTGGGCAGCGTTAGGATGACGTTTTGAAATCTCAGAAGATTCGTCACGCGACGTTATTTTTCGACGCGGACATTAGATAAAAAGATTGGAGTATGAAATGGCCACGCAATTGGAGTTAGCGCGACGCGGCGAAACAACACAAGAGATGGAGTTTGTTGCCCAACGCGAGGGATTAGCGGCAGAGCTAATTCGGGATGAAGTGGCGGCGGGGAGGATGGTAATTCCAGCCAACAAGAACCACTTGTCGAAGAAATTGGAGCCGATGTGTATTGGTATCGCGGCAAAATGCAAAATCAACTCTAACATTGGAAACAGTGCCGTCACTAGCGATATCGAAGGTGAGTTGGAAAAGCTTCATACGTCGGTGCATCACGGCGCTGACACCGTGATGGATTTGTCGACGGGCAAAGATATCAATCGCATTCGAGAAGCGATCATAGAAGCCTCACCGGTTCCAATCGGAACGGTTCCGATTTATCAGATGCTTGAGGAATTGGGCGGTAACATTGAGGATATGAAGCCGCAGCATTTTCTGGATATGGTCGAACATCAAGCCAAACAAGGTGTTGACTATATGACCGTGCATTGTGGCGTGTTGATGGAGCATTTGCATTTAACCACCAAACGCGTCACGGGCATCGTTTCGCGCGGCGGATCTTTAATCGCGAAATGGATGATGGTGCATCGCAAACAAAATCCGCTCTATGAGAGTTTCGACGAGTTGTGCGACATCATGCGGGCTCATGATGTGACTTGGAGTCTGGGGGATGGTTTGCGTCCTGGGAGCATTGCCGATGCGAGTGACGAAGCACAGTTTGCGGAATTGGATGTCTTAGGCGAGTTGACACGTCGCGGTCAACAAAATGGTACTCAGGTGATGGTTGAAGGCCCTGGGCATATTCCGATGCACCAGATTGAGATGAACATCCAGCGACAAATTGAAGTATGCAATGGTGCACCGTTTTACGTGTTAGGTCCTTTGGTTACCGACGTAGCGCCGGGTTACGATCACATCACCAGCGCCATTGGCGCAGCGATGGCAGGCTGGCACGGAGCGGCAATGTTATGCTACGTGACGCCGAAAGAGCATTTAGGTTTACCGAACAATGATGATGTCAAGCAAGGCGTCATTGCTTACAAGATTTCCGCGCACGCGGCGGACGTGGCGCGTGGGCGTGTTGGAGCGCAAGACCGTGACGACGCGCTTTCCAAAGCCCGCTTCGAATTCGACTGGAACGAGCAATTCCGCCTGTCATTGGATCCAGAAACGGCGAAGTCATACCATGATGAGACGTTGCCGCAAGACACGTTCAAGAGCGCACATTTTTGCAGCATGTGCGGACCGAAATATTGTTCGATGAAGATTACTGAAGACATTCGTAAACTTGCCGAAGAGCAAGGTCAATTGGTTCCGATAACGGCACCGGAAGAGTAATTCTTCTTTCTTGGTCTCATCCAAAAAACTGAATCGAGCTTCGCGTTGTACGGGATTCGCCAGATTGTTCTGCCGTTGGGAATACTCTTTATTTTAATGCAAATTCTCGCGGCCCCGGTTTTGGCGGGAGTTCGGCCTGGCAAACCAAACGCTGGGATAGCTTCGATGTCGGCGGATAGCGTCCGCAATGAAGTCGTCGAACCAATGCTCACAAATGATGCCGTGATCTTTGGTATTTTGATGGTGATTTTGGCGATTGTGTTTTGGACGTCGAGCAGCGAAATAACGTTGTTCAAGTCGTTTTACAAAGTGATCCCGATGTTGTTGATGTGCTATTTCTTGCCATCACTGTTAACTCTGTTCGGCGTTGTGGATCCGCATGCTTCAAATCTATACCACATTGCCACGCGTTATATGTTGCCGGCTAGTTTGGTTTTGTTAACGTTGAGTATCGATTTAAAGGGCATTTTCAACCTTGGCCCAAAGGCGTTGATCATGTTCTTTGTTGGAACAATAGGCGTCGTATTGGGCGGGCCCATCGCCATTTTGTTGGTGTCGTTGTTTCGGCCCGAATGGGTTGGCGGTGTCGAGCCCAATGAAGTATGGCGCGGGTTGACGACGGTGGCTGGCAGTTGGATTGGCGGGGGCGCCAATCAAGTCGCCATGAAGGAGGTGTTTGAGGTTAACCAGCAGCTATATTCGACGATGGTTGCTGTCGATGTTCTTGTTGCTGAGTTTTGGATGATCTTTTTGTTACTTGGGGTAGGCAAAGCGGAAGCGATAGATCGTTGGTTGCAAGCCGATGCTTCGAGCATTGAAGCGCTGAAAACAAAAATGGAAGCCTTTGCGGCGCGAACTTCTCGAGTTGCGACAACGACAGATTTGATGGTGATTGTTGGGATTGCCTTTGGAGCAACGGCATTGAGCCACTGTGTGGCGGATATACTGGCGCCTTGGTTGGGGACGTTGCCGCTGGGCCCAGAGGAAATCCGGCTGGCAAAAGAGGAAGGTGAGACGATTATCGATCCGTATGGTTGGATCAAAAACTTCAGCTTACACAAGGAGTTTTTCTGGATCGTTGTGGTGTCAACGACGGCGGGCGTATTGATGTCGTTCACGCCGCTTCGAACTTACGAGGGTGCAGGAGCATCAAAACTGGGGACCGTTTTTATTTTCATTTTGGTGGCCGTGATAGGCATGCAGATGGATATCATGGCTGTGGTTGACAACCGAGAGCTGTTCTTGGTCGGTTTGATCTGGATGATTTTTCATGTCGCGTTAATGGCAATCACGGCCTGGTTGATTCGCGCGCCCTATTTCTTTTTGGCCGTCGGCAGCAAAGCGAACATTGGTGGGGCTGCTAGTGCCCCGGTCGTTGCGGCCGCTTTTCACCCTTCGCTGGCCCCCGTTGGCGTTTTGTTGGCGGTGTTAGGGTACGCGTTGGGCACCTATGGCGCAATGTTATGTGGCTATTTGATGCAGCTGGCCGCTCCCACCGGTAGTTAATTTGCAATTATTTGCAAAACGGTGGCGAAAACATTTAAATATGTTGATGGGGAATACGAAGTCTCCTCATTCGAACCAGGAAATTTTGGGTGCGCTATGAAAACTGCCAACTGCCTGCTGGCAATGATTGTGATGTTGTTGTCTCTGTCGAGCATAGACTTGGCAATTTTGAATGCTCAGGGCAAGAAAGCGAAAGTTGCCGAGGACGCCCAAAACGACTGGGTGGTTGAAATCGAACCGGGAATTAAGCGCTACGGGAAGCTGACTAAATTTGCAGCGGTTGGGCATTCGAACTCTTTCGATGTCGCCCCCGATGGCCAGACGATCGCTTTCGCGTCTGGCGCCATTAAGTTTTGGGATGTCGAAAAAGGCGCTGTGCGGGAACAAGTGGGGGATGGTCGAGCCAACATTATTGAATATTCATCGGACGGATTGCGGTTGTACGCGACGCAATATAGTGGTGCTGACGAAATCGTGATCGTGTATAACGCGGTGACTGGCGAAAAAGAAATGGGTATCAAATTGGAGGAGCAATCCAAGTTTCAGACCGAGACGAACTATATGATTAATGGCAAGGTCGAGAAAAGGATGATCCCTAGTTTTCATGTTCAAGGAATGGCGGTCTCTCCTGATGATTCAAGGCTTGCGCTTACCGATGGAAATCACATCTTGTTATTTGATGCTCAAAGCGGGGAAATGCTGAAAACCATCAAAGTCCAAAATTACGTCCGCAGCTTGGTGTTTGTTGATGACGGAAACAAGCTTATCGATTCTTCTGGGAAAATTTATTCCGGTGAAGACGGTGAGGAATTGGGGCAACTGCCATCGCGGCGTTTTCCACGGTGGATGCAGAGTGTGCGCGTCAATCCAAAAAACACAAACCAGTTGGCTGTGACCGACTGGAATAAAGGCGTTACTGTTTATGATATTAAAAATGAAGAGTTAACGGAGTTGCAGAAAGACAACGACAGTAGTCGTATATTGATTGCCGCTTTTTCCGGCAATGGAAGACTGTTGGCAGGCGCGTCAACGCCGACGAATTCACCGATGGGCAAAACGGGGCGAGCGAATATTTTCGTTTGGGAATTGGAGACTGGGAAAATTCAAAACAAATTTGAGTTGCCAGGAGGTCAGATTTCCACGTTGAAGTTCGCTTCGACAAACGATGTGCTTTATTCCAAGAGTCATAACCAACACGGCATCAGCGAATGGGACTTAAGCCAGAAGGAAGCAAAGTCGGAATTTAGGGGGCACAATAGCCCAATCTATCACATGGAGTTTTGTCCTGAAGGCGATTCCATTTTGACAGCTTCATTTCAAGGGGATGCGGTGTTCCACAACCTTGAAAATGGCGAGCCAGGCGACCGTATTCGAATGCAGAGTACCGCGCACTTGGCAAGCGACCAAGAAGGACGTTATTACGTTGCCGGTGCCAATTACAACTCGCTCGCAATCTATGATCGGAAAAAGAAGCGAACTAAAAACGTTAACGTAAGGTCGTTTCGAAGGCCTTCGGTAGTGTCACAGCTCGGTCGACTCCTTACGGGCAAGAACGACAATCAGCGTTGGGAGAATTTTGCCATCAACCACGTTTGCCTCAGTGACGACAGAGAGCATGTCTATGTTGCTTGTCGTGGCCAACAAACGTTGCGTTACGAGAAGTATGAATTGTCGAGTGGCAAGAGCGTCGAACGCAATAAATTCAAAATTGAAGACATTTGGGACGTTAAAGAAGATGAAAATGGCAATGTGTCCTATTCGCAGTTGCAATGGCAACCACGCACGATTGTGATTTCGCGGAACGGTGAAAAAATGGCCGTCATCAACGACAAAAAACATGTGTTTGTGGTCGACGCCGAATCCGGTGATTTGTTGCATGATTTGGGGGCCATTGCCGGGCAGTATCAACCAAAGCTTTATTTCCTAGGTGACGGAGACCGAATGTTCGTCGTGGCCAATGGAAAAGCAACGCTTTGGGACACGGATACCGGAGAACAGATTGGTAAAATTATCAAACAGGGCCAACACGGTGATTTCAAATTGGCTTTCGATCGCGATGAAACTCGAGTTGCATTTGTGGCTCACGACGATGGGATCCAAGTGAAGGTCTTCGATCTCGAAACGATGGAAAGTATGTTTTCCAGAAAAACCCAAGAAAACTTTCAAACGATTGCGCTGTCGCCGGACGGATCGAAACTTGCATTGGCCAAGAATAACTGCCAATTTGATGTATGGGATTTGGATGTGCTCGACAAGTAGAATACTTGTCGTCCCCGTCACAAGATCCATGGATTGCACACCGGCAGTTGAAGTTTTAACGGTTGGTGTATTTTTCAATCACTTCTGGCAACGGAAATTCGAGAATTGAGACGTCTTGAAAATCTTGGATCTCTTTTAAGCGGTACCAGCCTCGGGTAACCAATGTTTCCTGTTGTTGAACATATTCCGGATCCAATTTACGTTTGTCGAATTCTGGATTTGGGACGATGGGCTCGAAGTCGTCGGCAACAATAAATTGTGCCAAGACTGGATTGCAGCGAATATGACGTTCAACAGCGGTGTGCAAGAGTTCTGGATCTAATTGGCCAATGACATACCGCAAATACAAATCGCTTTGCAAGACGTTGCGAACATCTTCGCCGCATACGTGACAGATATAACCTTCATCGCATTTTGCCACTACGGTTCACCCGTGTTGTTTGATGGTTTCGATGATCTGTTTGACATCGTTTGCCACGGCCACGGGTGTATTAGAAAACTCAGGTTCAAGAATACCCTTGGCGTTTCTCCAATCGAGATCCGTATGGTAGCCAACGGTAACCGTTGGATCTTTCAGTATATGGCCCGTCAAGATACATGCGACGCGATCTCCGCGAGCAATAATGCCCTCTTTTCGCAGCTTGCGTAATCCTGCGATTGATGCGCCGCTGGCGGGTTCACAACCAAAACCATATTTGGCAACCAGCGCTTTACCGTCCAGGATTTCGGCATCGGTTACGCTGCGGACGATTCCGTTCGTGATTTCAATAGCGCGCAAGCACTTAGAAAGGTTGACTGGCAAGTTGATTTCGATGGCACTGGCTACCGTCGATGCGAATTGGCCGGAGGTTTGCATTTCCGCAAAATGATCTTGGCCGGTCTGGGCGTCGAAATTCCCATTGTCCCAAGTGAAATTTCGTTCGTTGACCAAATGCTCCAGAGTGGAAGCCCCTTCCGCATTGATAATGGCGATTCGTGGGATTCGATCGATCAGGCCCAGTTCATGGAGTTCGCCAAACATTTTACCAAAGGCACTGCTGTTACCAAGGTTACCACCGGGGACGACGATCCAATCGGGGATTTCCCAATTCATTCCTTCCAAAATTCGCAACATAATTGTTTTTTGACCTTCAAGTCGAAACGGATTGACGCTGTTGACCAGGTAAATACCCATTTCGGGACAGACTTTTCGGACAGCAGCCATTGCATCGTCGAAATCGCCATCAATTTGCAAAGTCAAGGCCCCATAGTCGAGTGCCTGAGAAAGTTTGCCGTAGGCGATTTTGCCGGATCCGATGAAAATGATCGCTTGAAACAGGCCTGTCGCCGCAGCAAACATTGCCAGTGATGCACTGGTGTTGCCGGTCGACGCGCAGGCAACGCGCTGGACGCCTTTGATTTTGGCGTGCGTTAATGCCGCCACCATGCCGTTGTCTTTGAAACTGCCGGATGGATTTAGCCCTTCGTATTGGAGAAACAGGTTTCCTGCCTGCATGTCAACGATCGGTGCCAAGCCATCGGCTTGTTGCAAAATGGTTTGCCCCTCACCGATTGTTAAGCATTCGTCGAGGGCTGCAAACGGCAGCAATTCATGGAACCGCCAAACTCCGCTACGCCGTTGAGGAGTATTCCGATTCTCTCGGCTCCTGTCGAGCTCGGCCAAAGAGTTGGGGACCTCGAACTTGTCCCACTCATATCGAATGTCGAGTAAATCACCGCAGGACGGGCAACAGGTTAGTGTTTGGTCGAGTTTATACTTATCTTGGCACCTTGCTGCGATGCATTGTTGCCAGGCAAAATCGGACAATGACATTAAATTATGAGTTGTTTGAAACCAAAACAGATGAATCGGCGTAGTTTATTCTTGGTAGAGAATCTATTCAACTTATGAGTTGCATTGAAGCGAGTTTCTCTCAGATTGATATAGGAAATCGTCGAAGCCACGCTGTAAACACATGTTGCGAAAAGATTTATGGCTTGGTGGACAGGTTTTTGTCCACGTTTTGTTTGACTGGTTCCCAGGTCGTACCTAGAATACTTCGCTCGCTGCGGTCGATCCAACCGAGTCACGAGAGAGAAAATTGACATCGGAGTAAACCCAGATATGAAGATGAAGAAATCGGAAGTCAAACCGTTCAAGGAAACATTGTTGGCTCTACGTGCTCGTTTACGTGGTGATGTTTCGACGTTGGCCAACGCTGCGCTTTCGAAAGCAGGTAGCGCCAACGGTTCCGGCTCATCAGTTCCCAGCCACATTGCGGACATGGGTAGCGACACCTTCGAACAAGACAACACGATTCTGTTGATGAATAACGAAGGGGAAACGCTGGCGCAAATTGAAAGCGCACTTGAACGAATTGAAGCCGGCACCTATGGTTTTTGCACGGAGTGTTCTTCAAAAATCCCGAAGATGCGTCTCAATGCCATCCCCTACACACCCTATTGCGTCAAGTGCGCCAGCGAAATCCAAGCATCAGCAGGATACTGACACTACCGATTCCGGCAGCGGGCTAATCAACAATGTCACTCAGGGCGATCGGTTGCCAATCAACCGAGTCGTCCTTTTTTTGTTTCTGGCTATCGCGGGGTTGGTTTTGGATTTGGCAACCAAGTCCTATATGTTCGAGCATTACTTCGAGCCGGAACTGATGTTCACTGGTAGATACCAGGAAAAACACTGGTGGATCGAAGGAGTGTTTGGGATTCAATGCTCGACCAACCCGGGGGCTTTGTTCGGGTTTGGCAAAGGCTACAGTTTTGTATTTGCGATCATTTCCGTAGTTGCGGTTGCTGGAATTGTGACCTGGTTATTTGTTTACAAACAAGCGCTCGATCGTTGGATGAATTTTGCATTGGGCATGATTACTGGCGGAATCATTGGCAACATGTATGACCGATTGGGGTTCGGTTACCAAACGGATTATCCCATTGAGATTAAAGACAATGTCCGCGATTGGATTCTATTTGAGTTGGATGGAGTGCCATTCTTCGACCCTTGGCCCAATTTCAACATCGCCGATAGTCTGCTTGTGACCGGAGCAATATTACTATTTCTGCATGCCATCTTCGTTCCAGTAAATGCTGAATCGGACTCCGCTGGTGAAGATGCGAATCGCGACGACTAGGGAAAAACGACGCCACGGTCAACGGGTTGTCCCGGCTCTCGAATGCCGACTCCGGTGACATTGGAAAAAAGTGTTCGGCTTTCTCCCAAGCATCCATAAGGGTCTCTCCCAGGACCACAGTATCCATTGTCCCGTCGTTGGTAGCTGGACACTTCAAATCCTCCCAGTCGATCGTAGAAATCTAACGGTCGAAACCGATTTAAATTCACCGCCCTGTTAGCAGCCCGTTTTGGCGCAAATGCCTCGGGCAGTCCCGCGAACAAACTTGGCCAATAGACGTTCGTGTTTAGGTGTTTGAACTTTTGTTTCTTTTTGCCGCAAAGGCAAGCACCTGGTTCCACCTCGCGGTAAGGCCGACCTTGAAATCCATAGATCCGATCCAACGTTTTGAATTGCTTGCCATGGTGATTTTCTCGTTTGGTACATACTGGGCAAGGTTTGCGCGGATCAATCGGAAACGGATTGCGATCTCGAAAGATGTCGTATCGTACGACTCCGTATTTTGGAATCGTGTCTTCCTCGCCCGTACGGGGCTCAGATTTGGAGGTCGTTATCGATCGGGGCGTGGTCTTATAGCTGGCGAGAATTTCATCATAGTTTTTGGTCTCTTGTGCGACGCCAAAATTAGCAGTGGCAATGCAAATGAGGCCAAGGCAACAGCGAAGGTACCAACGCATTTCAAAACTCGAACAAACAGGAGATTGATATCCGGATTATTCAGTAAAATCGACGAAATGCGGAAAGGGCCCAAATACAGGGCTGAATTGACTATTAAGATAAACAGGTAAGTTTTGATGGCGAAGTAGTTTGTATTCGTTCGGTAAACTTGAAGGTTTCCGATTGAATGAAAATGGGTTTTTAATACCCTAATGTTGCGCGGCTTAGCCGTTGTTCGAGCGCGGGATTCTTGAGAGTGATCTACAAAGATATGAAAATAGAAACGAGTACAGTATGCAACGTTTGTCTGGCCGTTGCGTTTTTGGTTTTCTCTGGATGTGAAGTAACTGACTATGATGCCGTTTTGGCCAAGAAACGCCTTAAGGATGCGGCTAAAGAAAACCAGGCGTTGCAGGATCAAATTCGAACATTGAGGTTGGAGAACGAATCCCTTAAAAACGCCGCAGCTGAACAGTGGAAACAGCGGGAGGCGGAGGAGATCGCAAATCGAGTTGATCAAAATGCGATTGCGGAACAGTTGGATACGCTCGGAGTTTACATCGATCGGAACGACGATAGCCATATTGTAGCCCTCGATTTTACGGATGCCGCCTACTCTAATGACGACCTGCGTGGAGTTGTGGAATTGCCGTCTCTCAAAAAACTGGTCGTCAACGGTAGCGAATCGGATATTGAGACTTTTGAAATCATTGGGCAAGTCAAGAGTTTGGAAATATTGGAGATTCCCATTTCGCCAGCGACTCCCGAGGCATTGAGCAAGCTAACGAGTTTAAAGAAATTGAGGTTCCTGCAAATATTTCGATCCGATGTTTCCGACGAAGGATTTAAAGTGCTTTCGCAAATGGAAGGTCTGCAACAGATTCGTTGTGCCCAAACCAGGATTTCGAATGAAGCGCTTAGAAACGTTGCCAATATGCAATCTCTAACCGCCCTGGATTTAAGTGACTGCAATCAAATCACCGATGAGGGCCTTGGTTATTTGTCGGGTTTGAAAAACCTCAAGTTCCTGAAAGTTTGGGGCCAGGGAATTTCGGACGCAGGTATGGAATCTGTTGCAAAGATTAAATCAATGAATGTTTTAGGCTTGAACGACACGCGTGTTACCGATCGCGGCATGGAGTTGTTGAAAGGACTGCCAAACTTGAAAGAAATCCACCTGTTTCGTACCGCGGTTGGCGACAGCGGAATATTGGCATTGTCGAATATCTCGACGCTGGCATCGCTAAATCTTCGCGACACAAAAATCTCGGACAAGAGTATCGAATATGTCGCGAAACTTCGGGATTTGAAAAAGTTAGACTTAAGCGAAACTGTATCGCCGGGAGTCACCAATGCATCCGCTTCATTGTTTGCTCGAATGTCAAATTTAGAAAGACTCAATTTGTGGAGCACTCGAGTATCGGACCAGTTGGTTGTCGAGTTGACTAAGCTTCAGAATTTGCGTTGGTTGAATTTAGACAAGACGAACATTACGAATGACGCCATACAGTTATTACCGCAGCTGAAAGAATTGAGCTGGTTACACGTCGGTTCGACAGCAATTGATGACGATGCAATACCGGCGTTGTTGTCGCTACCTAAGCTGAAGTATTTGAATGTGACCAATAGCAAGATTAGTGGCGAGAAATTCTTTGAGTTGTTCAGTGAGTTGTCGGCTCGTGACTGTGAAGTCGTTGGCCCGTAGAGGAGAGCGGTGTGGAATCGCATAACGTCGGGCATAGTTAGGTTAACCACGGGTGATGCTCGTTGTTTCTGAGAGTCCCTCGGCTATCTGAACAGGTCGAGCACAATGTCAAATACGGCGGTATCTTTGATTTCTTCGGATCCGCTCAATTGGTCAGAGCAAAGTAAGACTCCTTTTTGGTCGTCACGGGTTGCCGGAGCCCCGTGTGATCCTTTGATCAGCGTCGCGTCCAAAGGAACACACTTGTTGGCAAAATCAAAGTGCAACTCGACGGGGTCGTAACCTGGTTTTTGATGAATGTCGACCGTTGAAGCGAACGGTGGCGCGTTGGAATCGTCCAGCCACCAATAGTAGGCTTGCCAGCTATTGGGAGAGGAAACCAAAATCAAGTCACCACTCCGCTCGTGCAGCATAGCCAAGTTTTGACGATCGCTCCCGCTCAGCACCTGTGAAATACCATCGGCATCTTGGAAGATACTTTTGACTTTTTCGACGATATCTGGATGGTGGTTTTTTACAAATACGTGGGAAAATTGGTGGTCGACTAGCGACCACGCGGCACTGTTTTCAAAGTCTAGCCATTCGCGTTGGTCGACAGATCGGGTGACCAATAGCCCTGCTTCGCGCAACATGCGATTGGGGTAAGTGACGTGATTGACCGGAATGATGGTGTATTCACTGGCAATGATCCATGTCAAATCCGATGCATAGGCTGTGTGCATTTGATCGGCAAGTTTACCGACCCATTCATCTAATTCTTGCAGCGCCGTTTGAGCCGAATCCGAGTCCGGTCCGTCTTTTTGAGCGGCATAGTCGAGGTGTGGAAGATAAATGTAAAAGAAATCTGGATGAAAATTCTTTGCTGCCGCAACGGCTGATTCAACGATCCATGCTGACGAGCGGATATTGGCCAGGGGGCCCCAAAAATGTTGTAGTGGGAAATGGCCGAGCTCTTCGAGCAGCTCGCCATAAAATACTTGCGGTTTGGTGTAACACCATAAATCTTCACTTCCATCGGGTTGGTGAATTGGCGCTGGCATACAAACATAATCTGCCCCACACCCCTTGCTCAACATGGGGAACCATGCCGCCGAGGACTTGCCTTGTTGTTTTAAAACGTCCCAAATTTGAGGCTGTTGGATAACGTCGTTCCAGGCGGTCCACATTTCCACTTTTCCAGAATCGCGCCAATAAAATCCGTTTGCGATAACACCGTGTTGGTCGGGCAATTTGCCAGTCAACATATTGGCTTGCGATGGCCACGTGACACATGGAAAGGAATGGGCCAAACGAGACCGTGATCCACCTTGAATCAACTGCGTAAGTTGAGGCATCTTAGCGAGATCTGATTCACGCAGCCCGGGTACAGAAAGAAAAATCAATTTTCGATTGGCGTTGTTCATGGCTTGTTTTTTGGTCACAGGATTCTTGTTCGTGCCCATCAATCGTAGTTACGCGAGGAAAGCGCATCATCGATTATCGGTTTCAAAAAATCATAGGAACGTCGAACAGCGTTGGCGCCGTCGTGGCTATGTCTGGAAAGCTCAACGTGGATGCCCCCATCGTATCCCGCGTTGGCCAATGCTTCGATGACCGGCGGAAAGTAAATTTGGCCTTCGCCGAACATCAAGTGATCATGAACACCGGCGCACATATCTTCGATGTGCACGTTGACAATTCGATCTTTCCATTTTTCGATATAGCTGGCAATCGGGACTTCGTTCAAACAGAAAAGATGCCCAATGTCCATTGTCATACAGAGTCGCGGAGACTCGATCAGATGGACAAGTCGCTCGAACCGTCCCGTTGTATCAATCAACATTCCTGGTTCCGGTTCGAAACCAATCTGAACATCCTGTTGTTCAGCATGTTCGACAACCGGCCCTAAATTGGCAATAAGTGTTTCCAATGCCTCGGGGAACGAAAGTGCAGGCGGTTTTTTGCCTGACCACATCGAAACACAAGAGCTGCCCAATTGCTTGGCCAAATCGATGCAATATTTCAGAAAATCAACTCGCCGCTGCACTTGAAATTCGTTTGGGTCCAAAAGAGTCGGCGCATGTTTGACGTTGGGGTCCATCAGAAATCGAGCGCCAGTTTCAATGACACTTTCCAATTGATGATCATCTAGAAACTGAGCCACCTGTTCAATTTCACGCTGATTGCCGTCCGAGAATGGGTTTAAGACATGGTGATCAACAGTGATGGCAACACTTCGATATCCAGCATCGACCAACAATTGCAAACCATCAAAGAGTTTGTGGTGTGCCAATCCGTTCGTGTTGTAACCAAGTTTCATAGGATCCTATCGAACAAATGGGAAACAGCCCATCTTGCACGAAAACCATTAAATTGCAATTACGTTGCAGATATGCGTCGCCCCAACAAACCAGCGGGTACCACTAACGCCCCAACACACAATGCGTAAACGATGTGACTCGGTGCGATCAAAAAACAAACACAAGCGTCCAGTAGAACCAGCGATTTCAAGATTTGAATAACGGCGCGGTGAACATCATCGGGATCGCCGGAAATACATGCCCGAAAAACGCCTGCGGTCGGTCGGAACGCGACTGCACATACTAGCACGACAAACAAAATTGATACGACGAACGGGCTTACGGCAACGGCCGCCAAAACGTACAAACCCGCCACTCCAATGGAAATCGCATACGCGGAAGCTTGCAAATGCGGTTTGCTGATCAACTCCCGTTCATTGCGCGCAAAGTAGGTCAAACCGGTGATCAACACCGCAATTGCTAAAGCATACCAATACAATAAGCCGGGGAACGCCAAACCGGAAACGCTGCCTCCCAATAAAATGTTGAGAAACCGACAGCTTCCCATCAGAATTGGGGCTACTGAAGTTCGCTTCAATGTCGAATCATATAAAACGATTGCCAGGACCAAAGCAGTGGCTATCAATCCCGAATTCAGGTTGGCGGCAAAGCAAACCGAAACGCCAACCAGTGACAAGGCGATGTAGGCGATGGTGGCCGACTTGCGGGTGATTGCTTCGCTCGGTAACGGACGTTTCGGGTTGCGTTGAAGGTCTACTTGGAAGTCACACAGATCGTTCAAGATCATGCCAGATGCATACAGACAACAGCTGGCAAACACGACTAGCAATAATTTACCTGGCGGCGCCCACGATCCGGCGACGATGAGGTGGCCGGTCAAGATATTGGCCGCTGCCGATGGCACTGCAGGAATCCTCACCAATCTAAGCCAGGCGTTAATTACAGATTGGGTTTGTTGGGGCATCGCACTTCGGCCGGTTTGTCTATTCGCCTCCAAGCTAAGCTGGATATTCACGCATTGCTAGCGTGCGTGACAGAATCTCGCCAACTTTTGTATCAAACAAAAAAACCCGGAAAATTGATGAACAAAATTCCGGGTATCCCCCCTGGTATATGCCTTGAAGGCACTTCATTGAATTACAAAGGATGATATCGGACGCTCCAAGTCAGAGACTTTGACGAAAAACTTGACTTTGTGGAACTGCGTGGTCAGCGAAAGAATTTGCTTGAAAACCGTTTTGTGGGCCAGAAAGACTTTTTCATTTGAGAGGATATTGCCGATTTACAGACTAGCTGGTTCCGTTCAGCAAATCGCCATCATGCGCAGTTTGTGTGTGCCGGTGGAAGGTTACATTCGGTTTTAATACGGATTGATGTGGCCGGTTCCGATCTGTCCCACCATAGACCGGTCGAAAATTCAAACGCAACAATTGAAACGCAATGAACAAGCCTCCCAAACATCGTTCCAATCTATTTTCATCTTTGGTCATTCCGATGGTGATTGGATTGGCGTTGTATCTATGTGTGAATTTGCTGATC
Source organism: Mariniblastus sp. (assembly GCA_965263475.1). Classification (GTDB taxonomy): domain Bacteria; phylum Planctomycetota; class Planctomycetia; order Pirellulales; family Pirellulaceae; genus Mariniblastus. The sequence goes on along the minus strand of OZ253677.1, from coordinate 1,164,147 downwards.
GATCGCGAGGTCATCACCAATGAATTGGTCCTGCGTTATTTGACGGGGCATCCAATTTCCAAAATTACCATGTTTTTGTTTTGCGTTGGCGTCGCGGGGCTATTAGTGATCGCGAACAATGTTTTTGACCAGTTCTGCGGATGTGACCGAATACGATTGACGTTGGATGACTCGGAATCGAGTCCAGCGTCCAATGAAATTGACAGGTTTCTAGATCAGCTGTTGAGTCTGAAGCGATCATGGCAAACGCAATATCTTTGGCAGCGGCTGTACGGTGCGTTGGGTTTCGTACAAAGAAACCGTGGCACAGCGGGAATTGAAGATGAACTAAAGTATTTGACGGACATGGACTATGAGTTTCAGCAACGGCGATACTCGTTGGTTAGAATTGTCATCTGGGCGACTCCAATGCTTGGTTTTTTGGGGACGGTTTTGGGGATTTCGCAGGCCCTGGGTGCGATTCAGGTTGGACCGGATAATGATTTTCAATCCATGTTGAATTCACTACGCGGTAGTCTATACGTTGCCTTTGATACGACGGCATTGGCGTTGACGCTATCGATGTTGTTAATGTTCTTCCAGTTTTTCATCGATCGTTTTGAGCTTCAGCTATTGGACACGGTTCAGCGTCGGGCCAATGAAGAATTGACGCCCATCATCCAGAGTAGTGAGTTCGTCGATCCACAGGCCAAACGCATGCAGCGGGTCGGACGCAAAGTTTTGGAGCAATCGCGTCAGTTGGTTGAACAACAAGCCGAACAGTGGCAACAGGCGACCCAAAAAATCGAAGACTCCTGGACAGGTAACTTGGATCAGGCGGGGCAGCTGCTGCAGCAGAGCTTGACAGAGGCAATACGGCAAGCCAACAAAGAACTGGCAGAATCTATTAGCCAGGGCGTCGAAAAGGCGGATGACTCGATGGCCAAACGCTGGGAGCAATGGCAAGTCGGTTTGTCCGAAAACGCCCGTCAACTCGCCGATGAACAGTTGCAGACAAAGAACTTAGTCGAATCATTGAGCCAATTGTTGGAGAAAATTGAAAACGTCAGCGATGTACAACAGATGTTGAAAACGAATCTAGATGCCCTGGCGGAGAACACTCGACTGCACGATACCTTGCAGCAATTGTCGTTGGCAGTCTCCGATTTGCGCCAAATGGCCGACCGAGATGCTTCAACCAATCCGCCTCGACTTAAGGTTCACCGCCACATCGTGCCACGACCAGGTAGTTCAGCTCCGAGTCAAAAACGCAAAGCCGCATGAGACGTCGACGCGTTCGCCCACAACACTCGATCTCACTTTTTCCATTTTTGGCCGTGTTGATTTGTACATTCGGCGTATTGATCGTGTTGTTGGTCATCGTCGTTAAAGCGGCCGATCAAAGTGCTCAGCAGGCGCGAGAGCAATCGCAACATGCGCTGCAGGAAGGAATTGCGAGCAAGCAGCTTAGTGTTGAATTGCAACAGATTCGAGTGGACGGGTTTAGGACTTTGCAACCTCAGCTAGTTCAAGACCTACAAAACGAAAAAAATCGACAAGCCCATTTGCAAGCAGAGCTTCAGCAGCTGTCCGAAGAGCTCAAAGCGCTTGCCGCACAAAGCACCATCGCGGTCACCAAAGTAAAATCGGATGGGTTCGCGGAACTCGAGGGTCAGCTGTCGCAGTTGCAACAACAACTGGCAGACGAGCAGGATTTGCTGGCCAAAAAACGCACTGCATTGAACGAAACTTCGGCGCGAACCAAGTTTTCGGTGGTGCCATATTCGGGTGACAATGGAACGGCAAGAATTCCGATCTATATTGAATGCGATAAGGATGGGATCAAAATTCAACCGTTCGATGTCAACTTAAAAAACAAAGATTTCGTCTATCCGATTCTACCCAACAATCCGCTGGATGCAGCTTTGATTGCGGTCAAGGAGTATTTTATCCGTAACCAGCTGTTGAAAGAAGGTGAGACGCCTTATCCGTTGCTAATTGTGCGACCAGCCGGCGCCGAAAGTTACGCCCTGGCACGCCATGCCATGAAGAGTTGGGACGAAGAATTCGGTTACGAGTTAATTGATTCAAACATCGAGTTAGATTTTGGTAGTGTCGACAGCCAACTCGAAGCGGCAGTTCTGACGGCAGTTGATGCCGCCCGGCGACGACAACAGGCGTACATCGCCGAGCAAGTATTGCAACGTCAAAGTTTTGACGAACGCCCAGTTAGTGCCGCTGGTGGCTTGCAGGCTTCCGGGCCGTTGGGAGGATTCGTGCCGTCATCTGGTCACACTCAACGAGTTTCTTATGCACAAAAATTGGACGTGTCGAAAAATGATGGTGAATCAAGTCAGAACGCAGCGAGCGGTGACTCAGCCGATTCTCAGGATCACCGAAATGCTGATATTGCCTTCAAAGGCGTGGAAGGCGTCAAGAGTATTGCGGACGATAAAGGGAAAGACTGGGCTTTGCCATCGAGATCTCCAGGAGCAATCGCATACCGGCGCCCAGTCAAGATCGTGCTGCAAATCGACCAAATCAACATTCCATCCGATTCGCAAAGCAACCAAACGGTCAAAATTTCAGTTCTCGATGACCGCCAATCTTATGCTCAAGCCTTAGTCGAAGCCATTTGGAAACGCATCGATACCTGGGGAGTGGCTGGCGCTGGCGGGTTCTGGAAGCCGGAGTTGGATATCGAAGTCGAGGTTGGCGCAGAGGAACGTTTTCAAGAATTGTCTGCGTTGCTCAAAGACAGCGGATTGATTGTGAAGGAAAACCGACAATGAACTCCGAAACGTCGACACAGGGATACGACTCATTCTTGGATATAGTGGCTAATCTCGTCGGCATACTGATAATTCTAGTTGTAGTTATCGGTGCGCAAGCCGCGGAAGTATGGCATGATGCTGGCGAGAAAGTGCGACAAGCTGACGCAAGTCTGGAAACAATACGGAACGACTTGGCTGAAGAAGCAAGCAACTTGCAAGGCTATAATGCTGAACTCCGAACGAAAATTGACTATCAACAACGCTTGAATCACCGGTTGTTGTCGAACCGCCAACGAATGCTTGTTTCGATTGAAAGCCAGAAAAGAAACCTTGCGCAGCGTAGCGAAGAATTGGACGAATCGCAATCTAAGGCTCTGCAAATACAGGCACAAATCGACCTTGTTCAACAGCAAATCGAACAAGTGAAGTTTGAATTTAGTGCTGTCGATCACGCGGCCAAGTCGGTGGTGGAAACAATCGACCATTATCCGACCCCAATAGCAAAGACGGTATTTGCCGAAGAGGTTCACTTTCGAATCGAACGCAATCGTATTGTCTATGTCCCAATGGATGAGCTGATTGCTGCTATGAAGAGCGAGTGGCAGGTCAAAGCGAAAAAAATTACAGTTACGGAAAATACGTGGCAGACGGTCGGCCCCATCGATAACTTTCGACTCCAGTATCAGCTGAGATACTATAAAAATCCGCAAAACCGTTCCCAAACGACTGTCAAATTCGAACGATTTGTTTTGCAACCAGTCGCGCATGAAATGGGCGAGACCGTTGAAAACGCTCTCGTTAATGGGTCTGAATTTAACCAAAGACTGTCGTTTACGGATCCTTCTCGTACTACAGTGGCGTTCTGGGTATACCCTGATTCTTACAAGTCGCTAAATGAAATCAGGGCGGTACTGCGCGATCGTGGATTTCAAACGGCTTATTGGCCAATGAGTTTTGGGCAAACGATTAGTGGTGGTCCCAACGGATTCCGATCGACCACAAATTGATACATAAATTTTTTTCGCATTTCACTCTCTCAATGTACTCTCACAAAGACGTGCGAAAGGTACAATTTTGTTTCTTACCTGATGTTGCAAAGGGTTTTAGGCGGCCCTTTGTCCTGCCCAAAAACAAGCCTAAAAACCTAAAATGAGAGAGAGGATATGGCGAGAAAAAATCCGAGAAGGAACATTTCGCGCATCGAGACCCGCAGCGCCACAGGCAAGGTCTATGGAGGCTGGGAGGTCCGAATGCAACGAAGAGGAGAGAAGACGGAAAAGTTTTTTTCTGACAATGGCCATGGCGGAAAGCGCGGAGCGTTGGAAGCGGCCAAGAAGTTTCGAGACAAACTAGAAAAGGCTTCACGTAAGTACACTGTCAAAGAACTGGCTGAAAATCCGTCCAAGCGGAACAAGTCAGGCATTGTGGGTGTTCGTTTGCATAAGCAAGTCGATACTCGCGGCGATTATGAATACCATTACTGGTATTGGGTTGCCCAATGGACCGATGGTCTCGGCAGACGGCGAACTAAGTCTTTTTCTGTCCACACTCACGGTGATAAGGAAGCTTTTCGTTTGGCATGTGAAGCTCGCAAAAAGGGTGTTGATCAAGCTAATCGCTAGTATTATCAAGCCCATAATGTATGGCGTCGAAAATCAAGTCCATCTCGTTTGGCTTCGTAATTAATGGTGGCATCACAACAATGACGTTGCCTAACGGTCGGAGTAAGACATCTTTTTCTCTGACGGTTAGGCAAATCGTCTTTCCTGATTGCGGGTTTTTATCATTCAACTCGATTCCAGCCATCAAACCAATTTGTCTGGTCGTCTTTACTTTCGGGTGTTGCGCCAACAACTCCAGTCGTTTTTGCATCTGATCCATCGAAGGCTGCATATTGAAAAAGAAGTTCTCCGCCTCCATCAATTCGATGTTGGCTAGAGCTACAGCGGCGGCCAAAGGATTGCCTCCAAACGTGTGACCGTGATACAAAGTTTTTTCGGGGTCGCCCAAGAAGGCTTGCCAAATTTCCGTATTGGCTACCGTGGCAGAGAGCGGTAAGTATCCCCCAGTAAGTCCCTTGCCTAGGCACAGAATGTCCGGGACCACGGATTCATGTTCACATGCAAACAGTTTGCCAGTCCGACCAAACCCTACAGCGACTTCGTCCGCAATCAGTAGAATGTCATATTCGTCGCACAATTTTCGTAGCTCACGCAACAAGCCTCTGGGGTGCGCGATCATCCCAGCTGCACCTTGCAAGATCGGCTCAATAACGATGGCGGCGGTTTCATTATGGCGCTGTTGAAATACCTTACGCATTTGCTCCGTCCATTGCGCCAAGATTTTGTCGTCGTTTTGATGTTGAACGTAGCCCATTTGGTGAGGGCTAGACAAACGAACGACGTCGAACAAGAGCGGACGAAACAAAGCATGAAATTTATCAACTCCGCCAAGACTGACACTGCCAATGGTGTCACCATGGTAAGCCAATTCAAGCGCAAAAAAACGAGTTTTGGTCGGGATCGGGTTTTCTCGTTGTTGCCAATATTGAAACGCCATTTTCAATGCGGCCTCAATCGCACTGGCTCCGTCGCTGCCGAAAAACACGTGTTGTAGATCGCCCGGGGTTATCTCCGCTAACTTTCTAGCCAATTTCACAGCAGCTGAGCTGCTGCTGCCCAGTAGCGTAACATGCGAAACACGGCCAAGTTGGTCTGCGACGGCTTTGTCAAGTTTTGGGTGACGGTGCCCGTGAACCATGCACCACAAACTGCTTACGCCATCCAAATAACGTCGGCCGTCGATGTCGGTCAGCCAAATGCCCTCGGCGGATTCAATAACCAACGGGTCATAGTCGTCCATTTGGGTAAATGCGTGCCAGACGTGATGGGCATCCCATTGTTTTAGAATGGAATTTGATGTCGGCGTTTCAGTGGGTGGCGAAGACATGATTCCGTAACCAGAGTTGTATTGGTCGCCGAGGTGCTCGTCTTCGATCTGGCGAATCAAAAAAAAAGAGAATTAGTGCAACGACTACCACTTGATAGAAATTTTTTCTCCCGGACGAATGCCTAGCATTTCGCTCAAGCTAATACCGACAATTTCGATTTCCAAGAAGCCGCTCGCGCCCAACGATGCCACCATCGTTGAATCGGGTTGACCGTGTTCGGTCGGGAAGATTCCAAGGGTTTCGTGTTCACCAAAACGAATCACCGTGTTTTCGTCACGGGGCACGCCTTCCAATTGACTGACGGCAATATCAGTAATCAAGCTTCCCGTTGCCCCAATCTCAGTAACTGAGCCATCAAGCAAGTTCGCCAATTCTATGTTCCTCATTTCATTGATCAGCGGCACGAATGGAATTCAATTTCGTACGATGCATGCCAAATACACACGTAATTTTAGTAGCTTGTTCGGATTTCGAAAGCGGGGTTGTCGAACTGGATTCGTCGAAAACCGCGCAAAATATGAGCGCAAATTGACCTATGCGGTTTCCAATAGCTTCATCAAGCATTGACGTACAACATTGGGATTCGCATTCGGATTCAATTTTCTAGCCTGGCCGATCAGCGCTCCGATGGCCTTCTTGTTGCCTGATTTGAAATCGTCGGCAACTGCCGGGTTATTAGCGATAATGGAGTTGCAAAGCGACTCGATTTCATCATTATCGACGGCGACGATGCCAAGTCGTTGCTTTGCTGCCTCGAAGCCAACATTCTCTTGAACCATTTCTTGAAGTACGTCCTTGGCACGATTGTTGTCGATTTGGTTTTTGGTTAACGCCAAAAGCAATTCGCCGAACCGAGCTGGAGGAGCGGGATAATCTTGAATGCCAAGGTTCGATTCATTCAAATATCGCAAGACTTCTTGTTGGACCCAATTACTGACCAATTTGGCATTACCGACTTGATCATAGGTCTCCTGAAAGAAGGCGACGACTTCGCGTCCTTGACGGGTCAACACGTCCGCATCGTAATCGGCAAGCCCGTAGTCAGTGAGCATCTTTCGAACGGTACACGGAAGGTCACACAGTTCATCTTTGAGTTGAGCCACTTTTTCGTCGGGCGTATGAACAACGATCAAGTCCGGCTCGGGGAAATAACGGTAGTCTGCCGAGTCCTCTTTTTCTCGCTGCACATACGTCAACTGTTTTTGATCATTCCAACCGCGTGTCTGCTTGGGCGCAGTCTCCTTAGTTTGACCATTCGATTCATAGGCGGCGATTTGGCGGCCCACTTCAAATTCAATGGACCGCTCGACGGCGCGAAAACTGTTTAAATTTTTTACTTCAACGATGGGGGTGAAAATGTTTTCGGCGGCATTGATGCACACGTTGACGTTGGCGTCCACACGCAAATTGCCTTGCTGCATATTGCAATCAGAAACCCCAATGAAGGTCAGTATCAGTTTCAATTCACTCAGGAAGTTTTTCGCATCTGCGGCGGAACTCAAGTCGGGTTTGGTAACGATTTCCAACAACGGTGTACCTGCTCGATTCAAATCGATCCGCGAATTTCCCCCCTGCCCTGTTTCGTCGTGGTTGCTTTTGCCAGCATCTTCCTCCAGGTGAGCACGTTCGATACAAACTTTCTTGCCGGTCGCTACGCCTTTTGAATCGACCAATTCCAGGAAACCGTCATAGCAAATTGGCCGGTCGAATTGGCTTATCTGATATCCCTTAGGCAGGTCTGGATAAAAGTAGTTTTTTCGGTCCCATTTGGTGTTTCGTTCGATGCTGCAATTGAGGGCGATTCCGGTTTTGATAGCCAAGTCGAGCGCTCGCGCATTGAAGACCGGCAGGGCTCCAGGCATCCCAGTGCACACGAAACAAGTCTGGGTATTGGGTGCGGCACCAAATTGCGTCGAGCAACCACAAAATAGTTTCGACTCCGTTTGTAACTGGACGTGAATTTCCAATCCGATGATGGTCGTGGTTTGGCCGCTCATCTTGCCGGCCTCCTCACGTGCCAATCCGTCGTGGACTGATATTGATGTGCGACATTTAGCAACAGCGATTCACTGAAAACCGGCGCTTGCAATTGCATCCCAATCGGCAAGCCATTCGAAATGCCCGCCGGCACTGAAATCGCGGGGATGCCTGCCAAGTTAGCAGATACCGTGAAGACATCACCAAGGTACATTTGGATAGGGTCGGATATACGGTCTCCCAACGCAAACGCCGTGGTAGGCGTCGTGGGACCGGCAATCACATCGACCGTCGTGAATGCGGACTCAAAGTCTTGCTTGATCAATCGACGCACTTTGGAGGCTTTGACGTAGTACTGGTCGTAGTAACCCGAGCTCAATGCAAACGTCCCCAGCATGATTCTTCTTCGAACCTCGTTACCGAAATGTTCAGTTCTGGTTTTCGTATACATTTCAGTCAAGTCATTGGTCGCCGATCGGGAGGTGTAACGAACGCCATCGTATCGCGATAAATTGCTGGATGCTTCGCATGGTGCCACGACATAATAAACCGCAACGGAATACTTCTCGTGGGGGAGTTCAATGTCGATCAACTCGGCACCCAAGGATTGAAATGTCGCAAGTCCGTTTTCAATCGCGTCGGCAACCGCTTCGTCGACTGCGTCCTTCCACTGCGACCGGCAGACTCCGATCTTTAGTCCTTTGATGTTCGTGTCCAGATTTTTCGTATAATCTGGAATGGGAGTTTTGACGGAAGTGGAATCGAGCGGGTCGTGACCGGCGATCACGTTGAGCATTGTCGCTGCATCTTTGGCCGAACGAGCCATCGGGCCAATTTGATCCAGGCTACTGGCAAACGCAATCAGACCAAGCCGGCTTAACAAACCGTAGGTCGGTTTTAGTCCAGTAATTCCGCAAAACGCGGCTGGCTGTCGGATTGAACCACCGGTGTCACTACCCAGTGCTAGGGGCACCAGGCCTGCGGCTACTGCTGCGGCAGAGCCACCGCTTGAGCCCCCTGGAACACGGTCCGGATTCCACGGGTTCTTCGTCGAGCCGAAAAACGAGTTTTCGGTTGAGCCACCCATCGCGAATTCGTCCATGTTTGTTTTGCCAACAATGATGGCTCCGGCTCGCTCTAAACGCTCAACAACGGTCGCGTTGTATGGGGATTCAAACTGGCTCAACATTGAAGATGCGGCACAAGTTTTGAAACGAGTCGTGCAAATCCCGTCTTTGATTGCGACTGGTATCCCATTCAACGGCTGATCCTCATATGCCGTCTCGGGAAGTGCGAAATCGAATTCGCGAAATATATTTAATTTTGCATTGTGCTGGTGACAACGAGCCGCGTAGTGGCTCAGGCATTCCTGCACCGTCAGCGTTTTGTCACGAATGGCTGACGCGATTTGTGAAACGGACCAATTTTCGATTTCGGCACTCATTCGAAGACCGGTGGAACAAGATAAAACTCACCGTCTTGATCGGCGGCATTGGCCAAAACTTGGTCACGTTCGATACTGCCGCGGACTGTATCGTCGCGTTTGGCCACGTGTTCCTGATTGGATCCCGGTGGCGTCATTCCAAAAAATGGCTCAATATCGTCCAAATCAAGTTCTTCTAACACGTCAATAAATCGCAAAATCTCGTCCATCTCATGTTGCAATTTCTCGCGGGAAGAATCAGGAACTTCCAGACGAGCCAAACGAGCAACGCGATCGAGCGAAAATGGACCGGCTGACGACATGAACCAGAAAAGACCTTTAGCCCAGGACTATTTCGTCGGGAGTTCGAAAGGTTTACGTCGAACCGCTTTGCGAACGGCACCACTACGAATGCACTGCGTGCAAACTTTCATGGTTTTGGTCGTGCCATCAGCCTGTGCGACTCGGACTTTTTGAAGATTGGGTCGAAATTGCCGCCGCGTAATTCCAGTGATTTTTGTACCAACACCACCCAAATACTTGGCTTTACCGCGCGTTTCCACGGAATTACCTTTTTGAGCTCGTTTTCCACAAATTTCACACGCGCGTGCCATGATTCAACCCTAATTTCCTTTGCTTGAAGCCCCGAAGTATACCAACTTGAAAAATAGCCGCAACGGCCAAATTTTGCGATTTTGACTGGAATTACAAGGCAAATTTGGTGTTTCCATTGGTCTAAGCCGATCGTTTTTGCCCCCGGTTACTTGTTGTTCGGCATAACTCTGCGGCGTGGGCCAGTGGGACCAGGGATTTTTTCAATTCTGGGTACTTTCGGAACCAGGAAATTACGATCAGCTGCAGGCTCATTTCAAGCAGATTGGATGGGGGATTTGCTGGATTCTTCGACGCATAGCTGGATAGCTTATCCGACGTTTCGAGGAGAGCTTCGGGGGTGTTAGGTTTTTGGAAAGACGTGACGATTCGGCCGCCATTTAAGACGATCCAGACGTGCCGCTTGCTTTGTGCGGGCAATTCGAGGATCCCATTCAAAGTGCGATCTGCCATCCGCAATCCTTTCAACTTTCGATCGAGCCAGGTCAAGTTGACGAGGCTATCCCGATGAATGGCAGCAACCTCAAACGCTTCTCGCTTGGCAGCACTAATCATTCGGTCGTACAGTTTGTCGAGCATGGTATTCTCTTGACCATTTAAAAAATCAAGGCACTGGTCGACTTTTTGTAAATACGTGTTCGCGGTGCACATTGCCGCGCACGGGCCAGGGCAGGTCCCCAGTTCTTCCCGAATACACTTCGCGGTGGCTGGATCGTCAAACAAGAACTGTTGGCTCTTGAATTCGAACTTGGTTTTGTCCGGGCAATCTCGCAGTTGAAAACAATGGTTCAAACTGACAATCGCCTCCCGTAGTTTCTTGGTTCCCGAGATCGGGCCAAATACATGCAAATAGCCGCCCGTGAGACGACGAGCGAGTTTGGCATTGGGGGCTGGAGAGCCACCGATGCACAAATATGCCGGTTGCATTCGGGTGGGTTGCCCCATCGAGTTGAATTCAGGACGCCATCGATGAATGAGTTCTTGCTCGCGGAGAAGCGCCAACAGCTCGTGGCTGATCGGTTCCCAAACAATTGAGCTACTGTGTTGGCGGATGCGTGCCATTTTGGGGTCTGCCGTTCGTTTAGCGAAATAGCTGAGCAAACGTTTGCGGAGGCATTTAGATTTGCCGACATACAGCAATTGCTGGTTGCTATCGAGCCATCCGTACACTCCAGGAGCCGTCGGGCAGGCGTCGCGAAGGACCTTCCTGGCTTCCAAACGATCACTGGGGAAACCGATCTTTTTAAGATTTCCACGAACCGCGCGCGCTAAGATGGATGGGCCAAATCTTTCAAAACTGTCTTGTTTTTCGATCAGCGTTGCCATCGATCCATCCACATCCGTTCATCCTGAACCAATAATTTGCCGATTGTCGCAAGTTCGCTGGGATAGTTCTAGTGTGGTGGGCGTTCACTGGACGCGGAATCGGATTGAGAAAGTGCTATCAGTTTCGATCTCTACGCAAAAATTCAACGGAAAAGTTTCACCGATACGAAAATCTGAGGAATTCGATGTAACGGTTTTATTGTGCACCGTTTGCCAAATATGGGTGAAAACAATGGAATTTTGACCCGTATACCGATTTTGACCAGGGCGACACAAGCGAAATGTTGTCGTTCGTTAATGCGGCTCCAGCAAAATCTAAATGTCTTTAATGTTTTTGGATGGAATGGGTCGATATTACTTGTGCCCAAGCCGGGAGGGCGGGACATGGATTGTCCCGTGTCAGGATAGAAGTCATGGCATGACGACGGAGCGACATGCTATGGCTTTTTTCATGCGCCAACATCGGTAATTGTTGAACGGCGAAACGATAGCCTGATTCTACGTATCCGATTTCCAATGCACTTATCATTGCAGCCCGTTCCAATAGTTGTGTCGAAATAATCCGTTGGCGCAGTCGTGACCGTGTGCCGCAGTCGTCACCGTGTGGCGCTTCGCTAATTGCAACAACTTTTTGCAGCAATACAATGGCAAGGGTTCTTATGGCACTTCCGACAAAAGACTTCTCGTTTTGTGACCGATCTTCCGCAACAACAACGACGCGACTTCAGTACGGCGATGCTCGTGCTCGTTGTGTTCGCAGCCGGAATATTTGTCGATCGCTATTGGACGATCGGCGGTGCGTTGGCCTTTGGTTTGGCCGCGTTCTTTTGGTTCGGGTGGTTGTTAAGTTTCGTATTGAAGCTGGAAAGAATGGGAGCTATCTGCCTGATATCTGCCGTGTTTTTAGCTGGTTCTTTTTGGCATCACGGCAATTGGAATTGGTTTCCTGCACAGGACCTCGCTTCCTACGCTCAAGAGAATTCACAGCCGGTATGCCTTGTTCTGCAAATTCTCGGAGACGGTCGATTATCGGTGATCGATGAAACGCATGAGTTTAACGCAATTCCGCAACAAGAAAAAAATGTCTATCAAGTGCGACCGATCGCGATCCGTCATCGCGCGGAATGGCTGTCGGTAAAGGGGCAATGTCCCCTGGTCGTGCATGGGCAGCTTGATCAGAATTTGGTTTGTGGCGATGAAGTGAAAGTGTGGGGTCGTCTTTTGCGGTTTCGTGGCCCAACAACGCCCGGAGCGTTCGACGCCAAAAAATATTATCGAGCCCAACAGCAGGCATGTGCCGTTTTTGCGTTTGAATCCAAGGGAATTGTCCGACAAAAAATGGCGTCGCCGTACTCATTGCAAGCGCAGCGATCGCAGTTGAGATCCTATTTCAATCAATTGCTATGGCGGCATATCGGTGCCCAGCATGCTGGATTCGCTTCGGCAATCTTGCTGGGCAATCGTAACCAAATCCCTAGATCGAAGCGGCAGCGATTTCTGAAGACCGGAACGGCTCATTTACTGGCCATTTCCGGTTTGCACGTCGGGATTTTAGCGAGCGTTTTCTTGTTTGCCTATCAAATCGGTTTGTTGCGACGGAGTCAGGCGTTGTTGTGTACGATTTTGTTCGTAGTGTTTTACGCATGGTTGGTCGAATTTCGGCCACCGGTGGTACGCGCTGCAGTTCTTTTGTCGCTGTTTTGCGTCAGCAAATTAATTGGTCGGCAGGGTGGCCACTATCGCTTGTTAGCGATTGCAGGAATTGTGATTTTGATATTGCGGCCGACCGATTTGTTTCAGCTAGGGCCGCAACTGTCTTTCTTGGCCGTAGCGACATTAATCAACTACAAGGATTGGATTTTTCCGCCGCGATCACGAGATCCGATTGATCGCCTCGTCCGTACAACCCGACCGGCGTACGTGCGCTGGTTTCACCATGTTTTTGAACGTTGTCGTCAACTGATTTTCATTGGTTTAGCGATTTGGTTGGTGGGATTGCCTGTTGTCGCGGCGAATTTCAAGCTGGTGACGCCCATCGCGTTTGTCGTCAACCCGGTCGTTACGATTCCGATTGGAATCGCTTTATTTGCCGGATTGGGTGTTGGTGTATTTGGTGGATGGGTTCCTTGGTTGGCCGATTTGCTAGGAGTTGTCAATTCGAAAAGTCTAGCAATGGTCGATGCCGCGATTGAAGTGGCCGATGGTGTTGCAGGTGGACATTGGTGGACTGCGGGTCCGATACTTCTCAGTGTAGTCGTTTTCTACACTGGGTTTTTGTTGATGCCATTTCTGGGGCGCAATCAGCCACGACATTTGTTCGCTTGGCTAGCGATCTGGGCTTTGGTGGGATGGTTGGTTCCCTTTCAAATGAATCGTTGGATCGATCGAAACTTTCAAGACCAAGCAATAATTTCTGTCATCGACGTCGGCCACGGCGCCGGTATTTTGTTGCAGCTTCCTTACGGTAAAACCATCCTTTACGATGCTGGCAGTATTTCTTCTGCTAGTTTTGCTGCCGAGACGATTTCCCATTTGTTGTGGTCCGAACAGATTGAACATTTGGATGCTGTGATTGTTTCGCACGCAGACCTGGATCACTTTAATGCGTTGCCAGAACTGACGCGTCGTTTTTCAATTGGCGTGGTGTACTTGAGCGCTCCGATGTTGGCAAAAGAATCGGGAAGTAAAGATGCACTTGTATCGAAACTGGCAAGTGCGGGCATCGAGATTCGAGAACTAGCTTGGGATGATTTTGTTGAACTGCCGGAAACGAGAATTCAGGTGTTGTCTCCACCGGAAGTAGGGACAGGCGATAGTGACAACTCAAATAGTATCGTATTGCGATTAGATACGTGCGGCCGGACAGTTCTGTTGCCTGGCGATTTGGAACGCAACGGCATGCAGTTGTTGTTGCAATCGGTGCCAATCGACTGCGATTGGGCGATGTTGCCACATCATGGCAGCAAAAACAGTCGGCCGGTCGAGTTTTCCCGATGGTGCTGCCCACAGTCCGTGGTTGCCAGTGTCGCTACCAATAAATTCGATCGCAAGGTAGCTGCGGAACTAGAAGCGACCGGATGCAACGTATTGACGACCGGCGATCTCGGCACCATTCGCTACGAAACTGGCCCCAACGAATGGCGTTTTTCACATTACTCCAATAGTCGTTGGCAACCGATCGAATAAAAACGGGAATAAAAACGGGGACAGGTCCAATACTGTTCGGCACGAGGATTGCGTTTGAGTATTATTGTATTCGCGAGAACGGGATTTCGCCGCGTTGTAGCGGCAGCGATTGTAAAATCTGCTTTGGGATCATGTAAGAAGTTCCTTTTAGCAGCTGGTGAATTGCGGTCATCATGGGTGCCCGGAAAACTTCCGCGATCAAAGGGAAAGACATTGTCGGCCTTAAGCACTTCACCAAAGTGCGAAGCCTGTTGAGTTCACTGCATCGCGTTGGGTGCCATCGAGACCGGGCTAACAATCGGTTGTTGCACTTTGATGAGTATTGCCTTGGCGTTCTGTTGTTTCTGTTCAATCCCACGTTGACTTCATTGCGAGGCATCCAGCAGGCCAGTCAATTGAAGAACGTGCGGAAGAAGTTGGGATTGAAACGTGCTTCGCTGGGATCGCTGAGTGAATCCGTTTCGGTTTTTGACCCGCAACCGCTCAAAGAAATCGCCAATCAGTTGGCGACACAGGTGCCCGCTGGTGCAGGTGCTAACTTCTCTCAAGTCAATCAGACGTTAACGGCGGTCGACGGCAGCGTCTTTGACACGGTTGCCAAAGTTGCCGAGTTGGCATGGATTCCATTGCGAGAAGGCAAACGCAAACACGCCTACCGTCTGCACACCCAGTTCGAAATTCTGCGTGGTATTCCTCATCGCATCGATGTCACTTCCGCCAACCCCGAAGGCGAAGCGGACGAACGTGCCGTGCTGGAGCGGACCCTGGAATCGGACCGCTGTTATGTCATTGATCGCGGCTACGCCAAGTTCACGTTGTTCAATGCCATCGTGCAAAAGCATAGCAGCTACGTTTGTCGCGTGCGTGACAACTCCCGGTTCCAGTTACAAAAGTCTTTGGAACTCACCGAGGCGGATCATCAAGAGGGCGTTTTAAGCGACCAAATCGTTAGCTTGGGAGCACCCTCCAGCAGCGTTCGGCCAGATCATACAGTACGTTTGATCACCATCAAGACGAAACCGCACACGAGTCGAGGCAAATTCCGAGGAGGCAGCACCGGGCACTCTTCCGATGGCCAGCTTCGCATCGCCACCAATCTACTGGACTTGCCCGCCGAACTGATCAGTAAGATTTATCGGGCACGCTGGATGATCGAACTGTTCTTCCGCATGTTCAAGGGGCTGTTAGGATGCAGCCACCTTCTAAGCACTAAACAAAACGGGGTCGAGATACAAACCTACATGGCGATCATTGCATGCCTGTTGATTCTCATTTACACGGGCAAGACACCCACCAAGCGGACCTATGAAATGATCTGCTTCTATCTACAGGGTTGGGCTGACCTCGACGAGTTGGAAGAACATGTTGCCAAGCTCAAAGCCCCCGATTCTCAAAAATGCTGATCCCATCACGGAGTTGACTTACAAGCCAACTGCCGCTGAGCTTCTCGCTGCGCGATCCTCAACCAAAAACAAGAATTAAACGCTTGCCGTTCCAACAAGCCCACGAAAACGGTGATTGACGAACAAACCATCACCCAAAAAAACGACGTGCCGAACAGTATTGGGACAGGTCCATTTACGGAATGAACCATCTACGGAATGAAAAGCGTTATTGGCCCCGTTTTTTTCCGTACGCGCGTCATACAAAAACCGACTTTTCTTCTGCACTTGCATCTTGCATCAAACAACAGTCCTTTTCTGAAACTCAAATTTCGTAGTGCCAGTCGAGTTGGCATTGTTCTTGTGATTTGGACGGGGGGCAGCTCCATTTGTTTAGCCGCAACGTACTTCGTTATTGGACCTGTCCCCGTTTTTACGTTTCGTCCGCGGTAATGTATTGCCGCGACGTAATGACGAAACAGCCGGCATACAACAAGACAGGAATAGCTACCAGTAGATACGTCAAATGAGACCAGGTACCCAGTTCCCCAAACGTTTGAACATAGTCTTTCTCTGGGATTGGGAAATACCAGCCGATCCACCAAGCCGAGATCGATTGCAAGTGATACCGGACGGTAAACTGGCCAATCACAGCTGGAATATTGGCGATAACGAAATCCGACAAAATGATATACGCGGCGCCAAAAACCATCGCGCGTTTTTGGAACAGCGTTCCAATCAAAGACAATACGGCTGAATAGCAAGCGCAACTTAATAATGCAGTCGCTTGCATCCCGACCCACGTATCAAACGGCAGCATGGTTCGAGTGAATCCTGTCCGCAGAACCAAACAAGCGGTAATCGCAACAAAACAAACGGCAAAGCTGAAGGTCACCGCGGCCAGGTACTTGCCCAAGTAGAGCGCCGCTCGACCACTCGGACGGCTGGCCAAGAATATCCAGCTTTTGGCTTCCAACTCGGTGTAAACATTTGACGTTGCCCACAACAATTGGGCCAGGATTGAGACAACGAGTACGAGCATCACGATCAACAGATCCGTCATGCCGATTTCTTCTCCTGACAAACCAATTATCGTAAGCATCGCTGGTGGGAAGCCGGCTAAAACACTTGCGACCAGCATTCGTTGAATCGACAAAGATCGACGGATTTCAAATATCGCGGTCGCCAAGGTTGTCATCAAGAGGTTCATACTAAACCTCCTTTCGTTTCGCCGCGGTGAATTTTCATCAGCGTCGCAAACAAATGTTTCAGCGAGTCATCGGCGGAAACAATCTCGTAAATTTGCAAGCCTTGCGCTTGAGCTATTTTGGGGAAATGTTCCAGCAATCCAGACGTCGAATTGGTATCGATTTCGACGAACGCCGATTCGTTTTTACCGTGTTCGATTAGACGAACGCCGCCCACCATTGGTAGATTGACGATACAGGACAATAGTTTCCGCGGATCGCTTGTGCGAACTTTCAATGTATTGGGGGTGTTGGACAGGATTGCTTTGACGTCGTCCGGGGAGCCAGACGCCAATAGTCGGCCACCGGAAATGAGCAAGAAGGAAGGATTCACTGCTTCCACTTCATGCAAAATATGGCTGGCCAAAATCAAACTTCTGCCTTCCTTTTTCCAATCGAGCAACAGTTCTTTCATATCGTTGCGACCGACGGGGTCCAGGCCATTAAACGGTTCGTCAAGGATCAGGAGGTTGGGGTCATGTGCGATTGCTTGAGCGATCTTGGCTCGTTGGCGCATGCCCAGAGAATAGTTGCGCATGGGACGATCCATTGCATAATCAATCTTGACCTTTTTCAGGGCTTCGATGGCGCGATTCTCCGCTTCAAGGTTGTTAAATCCGTGCATCCGAACCAAATACTTAACCCACTGAAATCCGGTCACGCGGGGGTAATTCACCTCGAGCGCGGGACATAAACCAACATTTCTCAATAATCGATCGCGGCTCCAAGGATTTTCCCCAAATAGGCGAACCGAGCCGATGGTGGGTTTTAGTAAGCCGATGATCAAATTGATCAATGTTGTTTTGCCTGAGCCGTTTGGGCCAAGCAGCCCGTAGGTTCCAGGTTCCAGTGTCATTGAGATATCGTTGACGCCCATGACCGTCTTGTAGAGTTTCGTAACGTTCCGCAATTCGATCATACGTTCATAGGAGCAGACACTCCCCGGTAAAGGATGACTAAGGAGACTGCTGTAATCGCGACCAACACAAAGAACGAAGGCCATACGTCGATGAATGACTCGAATCCGAAAATCCAATTTTGAACATTGGCCAAGTTGTTGTAGAGCGAAACCACGGACCAGTTGTTGACTAATTCGGACTCCAAAACTTCGTTTTCCACCGGCGGTTTGTTCATCCGTACGGCTTGCGTGATCAAAATCGCCAGCCAGGCGGCGTGGCCCAGTGCCCAAACGGCAAACCAAGCAAACGTGGCAAAACGACTTTCTTGGGTAACCGAAGACAACATCAGTGCGATTGAGCAGGTCGGTATGACCACGACCATCGCGGCCAAAACCGCGCGGATTGGAATGTCCCAGGTCGCATAGACAACGCTAAAATCTGGTGACAAAGACACTGCGAACATGTACAAAAAAATCGCCGGTACGAGCGTCACTAAGCTAACAAAAACGACGGGCACAAAAAACTTCCCCAAAATGTATTCGATGCGACCGATCGGCCGCGAAAAATACATCAAGAATGCGCGAGAGCGAACGTCCTGTGAAATCAACGTAGGCGCGACGAAACCCAGCAAAAACAAGATGGCTGTGCCTTGCGGGTAGCGAAAAAAGATCAGCAGAGCCCATGACCAAATCGTGTGGCGGATTTCCTCTTGATCACCGTTGCTAATTGCTTTTTCAAGAGTACTCAGGCCGGGGAAATAAAAATCAGCATCGTCTACCTGTTCCAAGAAATTTCCGACCGCGGCGCGTTCGATTTCAGCGGTCTCAATGCCTTCAATATCCTCGCCGACGGCTTCTGCTACTGCGCCGGAGAATTGCGAGAAGTTTTGTTTTAGCATCTGCTCAATGCCAAACAGCATGACACCCCAGTAAAGTAGCGGAATCCAACATGCTAACAATAGCCGGCGTACCCAGGCGGATTTCAATGCGATACGGAAGCCAGTTTCGGTGATGATCCACCAGCGATTCCATTGCGGCGTTTTCGGGCCGTCCCAACCACGATAGCCGACCTTATGGACTGGCATGTCCCGCCTCCTTTACTGCTTCAATGAAAATGGACTCGAGGTCATTTTTTGCCGGCGCCATCGACAATACGTTTGTGCCGGTGAAAGCGGCGACCTCCCAAACGTTTTCGGGTAGCGACTCACCGGTCAGTTTCCAACTCAGGTCATCGCACTGACGGGCTTGAAATCCGCGCGACTGCAATTGTTCGACAAATGTCGTCACATTCCCCGAGAGCCGTGCTGTAATTGTGGGAGAAGATAGTTGGTTGAGTTTGTCCAACTTTTCGCTCAACACTTTTTTTCCTTTGGCAATAATGATCGCGTGGTCACAAATGGCTTGGACGTCGGGCAGGATATGTGTGGAAATCAAAACGGACTTGTTGGACTCGTCTGCCAGGATGCGAATACGATTTAGTAGGTTTTCTCGCTCCTCGGGGTCGAGCCCTGAGGTGGGTTCGTCGAGAACTAAAAATGGCGGGTCGTGAACGATCGCGGCAGCGAATTTGATTTTCTGACGCATACCTGTGGAGAACGTTTCAATTTTTCGATAACGCTCTTGCTTCATACCACAGAAATCCAGAATTTCGTGAGAACGTCTTAAACCTTCAATGACCGGCAAACCCGAAAGGACACTGGCAAATTGAACCACCTCAACTCCCGTCATCCCTGGAATATAGCAATCGTCTTCTGGCATGTAACCGATCAGATTGCGAATTTTTCGACCCGAGCTATCGAGGCTATGAGTCAAGACCGTCCCGGTTCCCGATGTCGCCTTGACCAATCCAAGGATAACCTTAATCAGTGTTGATTTCCCCGCACCATTGGGGCCTAACAGGCCGGTAACTCCTTCCGATACCTCGAGATCAATCGCGTTTAAAGCTCTCATATCCCGGTAATTTTTTACGATCCCTTTTAGGGATATCAGAGTGTTCATTTAGTAATCAGTCAAAAGGTTAAGCAAAATCAATCCAAATGGGTTGAGAGTTGATATTTAAACTGGACCAACAGGCTCGATAAATTTATCCTGAAAATCGTAGAATGTATTTGTTCGTCCCGGTGATCCAAATATTAGACCGGTTTTTGAATTTATCGAGAGTCTGAGTTATGAAAAAACCAACGCTTTTACTGGCCATCCTGTTTTTGTTTGGTTGTTCGTTTCCGGTTTTCGGCCAATTCGCGATCAACGGTGAATGGACGGTCAATCGTGCAATTGTCGCCGGTGAATTGGTGGACGCTGCGTTGCTCTCGAGCATGAGTCTAAAAATTGACGGCAATGGTTTTGATGCGAAATCAGGCGAAGGGAATTCTAAGGGCACGATTGCTGAAGAGGGTAGCGACGGACGGCGAATTAAAATGGTATTAAAGATCGAAAGTGGTGACGATGCAGGACGCGAAATCAAAGCGATCTATCAACTCAATCGTTCGAATCTGAAGATTGTATTTAGTCAAGACGACCAATTTCCGAACGATACCCGCTCGACTGCCGAAAATCGTTTTG
Organism: Mariniblastus sp.; assembly: GCA_965263475.1. Lineage (GTDB taxonomy): Bacteria > Planctomycetota > Planctomycetia > Pirellulales > Pirellulaceae > Mariniblastus. The sequence goes on along the minus strand of OZ253677.1, from coordinate 1,143,831 downwards.
TCGTCGTATCTTACAATAAGAAAAAATCGGACGTCGCCAACTCCAACAAAAGCTGGAACGGAAAACCTAGAATCGGATTTTCCGCTTCTTCAGCGGACAACAAATAAAACTGGATTCAGATTCGAGATTCGCTACGTCAATTTAAAGATTTATTTGATACGAATGGCGAAATGGCTTTGCTACCAGCCCATAACCATGTTGGATTCAATTACTTTACGGGCTTGTTCTAAATCGGTGCCCGTTTCGTGCATGTAAAGGCGAATGGCATGTACTTTGTCGCCGGCAGCTTTTGAAAGACAATCCCGGGCGACATTACACGGATCGGTTTTGGCAGAAATTCCAAGTACACCTTTGGAAATAACCCAGCTATCGCGAGGGCGCTTTGTCATGCGAAGAATATTTTCGGTCGGGTAAGAATCGGTAGCGACGGCCGTGGCAGAATCTTCGTCGTCTGCCCAAGTAATAATGATGTGCGCGTCAGTTTCAACTTCAAACAAAGGCATATTCTTTCTCCCAGACCAGTTTGAGTATCAAATTGGAGAAGCAGGCGAGCTACTTCAATTATAGATTTTGCCAGTTATCGGCCAATCTTACCAGTCGACGAGGAATCTAAATTTGTATTTCGCATGTTGATAATTGGTGTCGTGCCTGAATTTTTGTGAGCATTGCATTGGATCCCTTAACCGTCGTAATCGACAATGCTGGCTGAAACGACGGCGATCGCTTTTTCTTCGTTTGCTCGAATCAACAGTTCCCCGTTTTCACCGATACCCGCAAATTGGCCCGTAATTTGATTTCCGTTGCGGGTTTCGACAACGATTTGTGAACCTAACGAAATCAAAGACCTTTCCAAGAATTGTGGCAAAATGTTCTCCCTTGTTAGGTTGTCGCAAATGTCCAAGACTCTTACGACGATTTGAGCGATGAAGCCGTTCAAGTTTTGGGTGAATCCAGATTCTTGGAATAGCGAAGTCGCCAATTTTTCAAGTTCGGCCGGGGCGTCACCCATCTCACAATTTGCGTTAACTCCAATACCGATGATTGAGAATTTTGAGGCATCGCATTGGATCGTTTCCACAAGAATGCCGGCCACTTTGCGTTGGTTGACAAAGACATCGTTCGGCCATTTCAGTTTCGGTTCCAATTGATTGTAATTCGCTTGGATACAATCGGCGACGGCGACCGCCGCAGCGGTGGGCAACAGATTGAGCGACGGTGGTTCCGGGCTTGGTAAGGCAAGCGAAAAAGTCAAACTTCCAGTGGTCGACCACCAGTATTTTCCTGGTTGGCCCCTGCCGGCTGTTTGGTTTTGGGCCACGATCAATAACGGGGTCGCTGAGGCATTGAGCAGCAGTTCTTTAGCCGACGAATTTGTCGATGGAGCGTCCTCAAACCAGTGGAAGTCGACTTGCGGAAGCATAGATCGAACGGATGATTCAGATAGATTGTCGCTAGTCATGCCGAGGTAAGTTTTTGGGTCGCAATAGCGTTGGCGGGGGCTGGTCCACAGCCAGGACGAGAGTTTGGGACGTTGAATTGACTGCGTTGAGGTGCGCCACTCGTGTCATCCGACAACAATTCGCAAATGAAATTCTAATCGTTTTTTAATCGACTGTCTTGATTTACGTTGTTGGATTATTCGTTGCATTGCTGCCGTTCCTTTTTCCCAATCGTAACTTGTCCGCGAAAAGACTCTGGTCTGTCTTGTTTGGACTGCGTTGCCACAATCGTGAGACATCTTATGAACGACGAAGCAATGTCAGTGCTAAACTGTCTGGCCTGAACAATTTGATTTCGCTTATCCACGAAACATCAAAATCGTATTTTGCGACGGGTCGACACAAAGTGTGCGCGTAATGTAGGTATTGATTGAACCGTTACTTGTCCGGTGTGACTGGACGAAGCGGTTTCGTACTTCCCGGTGAAAATGAGGCGTTGCCACGCAGCAATTGAGGTGGTACTTCTAGCGATTTCAGCTGATCGCCTTTTCCCGCTGGCGAAAGCGGTTGAAATTTGGCAAACGATGTCGATGGGTATTGAGTTGCGGAAGCCTGTCGCACCGGTTGCAGACTGTTTTTCTTGAGTTCTGCATCAAAGCTACTTTGTTGAATGGAACTGCGTCCATTTGGCTTTTCCGCTTCCTGCCCCTGAGAGACTTGTTTGTACTTCGAGTTAAAGTCGTTGGACGCGCTTTGCTCAGCAATCGGCGACAAGATGGCGGTCTTGGTTCGCGGTTTTGCCAAAAATGAATTGGCCGCCTTGCTGCTGGCTTGGAATGCATTATCGATCGAGTTTTTAACATTCGAAACCGTTGTGTTGACTGCTTTTTCGCTGTCGCCAACAAACTGATTCAACGTTTTGCCAGTATTCGCGATCGTGTTTTTCGTTTGGCTTTTGAATTCACCCGCTATTTGCTTTACTTGATCTTGCGACGATTCTTGCAGCGTATTTTTCCAGCCCGAAAACGTATTCGCGGCGTTGGCAACAGCCGATTCCGTGTTTTTTGCCACGTTTTCAGCGGCGCCCAAGGCTTGACTGGTGGTGGATTGAATTTGGTTTAGTTTCTTGCTTACGAAGTCGTTCGACGTGGTTGCGCTGTCGCCAACTTTTGAGTCGATGGATTTGAGCGAATATGGTTTGCGAATCGGATCCGTAGACACCGATTGGTTTTCGGATTTCGACTTTTTAGCCTCGGCAATGATTTGGTCAATGCTGGCTTTCATTTTATTCTTGGTGCCAGAACCTTCTTTCGTGTCTGGCGAAAAATGGACCGATGGCGGCAAGACTTCGTCTTTTTTGGCTGCTAGGCGGAGGTTTTCATTTTTCCAGAATGCCAATCGGCCTAGGTTTGGTTTTTTGATGCGGCTAAGGTCCGGTTTCAAACGACTCAAGTCTGGCTTGAGGCGGCTCAGGTCTGGCTGCTTGATAAAACCCGACTGGCAACCTGACAACAAAACGCCGGCTGAAACGAAAAGGAGCAAAATGATTTTGAATGTGGGCTTCATGCCGTTCCCTATTCATCCTGAAAAAATCTGTGCATTTCGTATTTATGGGTCGCAGGTTGGAGCGCGAAATCCTGCTAGGCAATTCAGCTTTGAAAAGAGTTTCAACTCTCTCGCTAAACCGAAGCGGCGGGGATGGTAGAGAGGAACGATCAGCTCGTCAATGTCGTCCCAGTCATGCATCAAATAACGCTAGCGAGTTCGAGTGAATAAAAAAGCCACGCGTTTTGCCGCGTGGCCGCTCAATGATTTCGAGGAATGCCTATTTAGCCGCCGCAAATCTTTCGGAAACCGCATTCCAATTGACGACGTTAAAAAAGGCTTCGATGTAGTCGGGGCGTCGATTTTGGTAATGCAAATAGTAGGCGTGTTCCCAAACATCCAAACCCATGATTGGGGTACGTCCTTCCATCAAGGGATTGTCTTGATTGGGGGTGCTTTCAACAGACAGCTGGCCACCGTCGACCACGAGCCAAGCCCAGCCACTGCCAAACCGTGTGGCTGCCGCGGCGGCAAACTTTTCTTTAAAACCTGCGAAGCTACCAAAAGCTGCATTGATCGCGTCTGCCAGTTCTCCAGTAGGTTCGCCTCCACCGTCGCCACTCATGATGCTCCAGAACAGACTGTGGTTAGCATGACCACCACCATTGTTTCGAACGGCGGTCCGTTTGTCCTCTGGTACACTGTTTAAATCAGCAATCAATTCTTCAATGGATTTTTCGATTCCGGTTCCTTCCAACGCGGCGTTTACCTTAGTCACATAGCCGTTGTGGTGTTTGGAGTGATGGATTTCCATGGTGCGGGCATCGATATGCGGCTCCAAGGCATCGTAGCCATACGGCAATTCTGGCAAACTGTACGACATTTCTTATTCCTTCAGAATTTGAGTTAAGGTTGGTTGCAAAATGAGCAACATACCCCATCAAAATCGGATAGGCAATGACGACGGTTAAATCCGAAACGGCCCGATTTTTTAGTTTTCGTCGCGGCCAGAAGACGTGGCTGCCGGATTGAGTCGCACGATCGCAGTGTCGTCGGTGATCATCAAATAGCGTCGCAGATCGGTCATGATATAGGCATGCAGGTCTTTATGAACCCTTCCAAACATCCGCTGTCGAGGCGGGAAAATGGTGATCCGAATGTACGTTTCCAGTTGGTTACTAGAGGATTGCGAATCTTCGTAGAGTTCGACATCGACTCGGAAATTGGATCGCTTTGATTCCTTGTGAGGATCGACCGCCACGATTTCCAAAGACGCGTAGTTCGGTTCTATTTTTCGAATCTTCGTTTCGGATTCGTTAATAAAACCTCTCAGTTTTTCGGCCAACATATTGGAGGGCGTTGACGTTCTGAACTCCTCGGACACCATGCAACCTTTGGATAGCTTTCGCCATTTGACGCCACTGGCGCTGCTCACTTCGAAATTGACATCGCTTGCTGCCGAACGAGTGTCTTGGCTGCGCGCCGCGCGTTCGACGCGATTTCGGCCATTTTGTTTTGCGGCATACAAGGCCTCGTCCGCGCGAACGAAGAAGTCGGTTACGTCTTCGGTATCATTGAGTTCCGCGACCCCAAAACTAGCGGACATCGTCTTGCCATCCAACATGGCTTGCGGAGCACGATTCAAACTCATGCGAATTTGTTCGGCTCGTTCAACGGCACTTTCCAAGTCACAATTGGCACAGAGAATTACGAACTCTTCTCCGCCATACCGTGCGACGACGTCTCGTGAGCGGACAAATTGTTTTAGTGTTTGGGCAAACGCAATCAACGCCTGGTCGCCAACATTGTGCCCATAGGTGTCATTGACCATTTTGAAAAAGTCGATGTCGCCGATGATTAGACTGCATTTTGAATCCGTAGCACGGTGTGCTTTGACGTACTCGAAAAGATTCTTTTCGAATTCGGCTCGGTTGGCGACTCGCGTTAATGGATCAAGGCTACTGGCGTTTTGTAAATCTGAAAGTTGACGTTTCAATTCTGCGTTGACGGAACGATCAAGGATCAGCAAAACGCATCCGCGACACGCAATTCCCTGTAAGACCGGGACGGCCCTGAGTTCGATGCTGACTTCACGACCACTGCTTCCGGTAAGGATGGTCTGGAGCTCAACATTTTTCTGCGTTTCAATGCACTTTGTGATTGGGCATTTTCCGGCCTCGGAAAACTCTGAACCCAATCCGATCAAACGCGGCGTGAACTCCATTCCCAACATGTTTGTCGATGACATGCCGGTCAAATCTTCGGCGCTGCGACTCCACGACGTGATTTTTTTCTCGCTATCAATAAAAACCACGGCTTCCGATATGTTTGCCATCAAGCAATTACGAAATTGCACATCCGTGTCAGACAACATTTCTATTTCCAAGTTATTGTCTGAAGAGTCAATTAATGCACGTAGCTCGGCAAACTTGTTTTCGATGACTTTGTTTGGGGAGTTGGCAGGTGCGCGCTGGTCTGTTCCAGATTTGAAATTCATGGCCTAATGTTTCTGCAGATTGCGGGGTGTACTGCTCAAATGTAGGACATTGCCAGATTCGGAAAACGAATAACTCCAACAGCGGCTCAGGGATCGCCGGCCGTGGTTGGACTGTAGCGAATTTAATGGTTTTTTCTTAAGGTTTTGGGAGAGATAAATGCGGATCGCCACTCTAGATTTCGAAGGCAAATCTCAATGCGGCGTTTCTAAGGATAGCGCTGTATGGAAGCTGCCAAACGTCGCGGTATACCCGCAGGTACGAAGTGTTAGATCGCTAATTGAAAACGAAACGAATATTGACGATTTATGGAACGACGGCGTGCCGCTGGATGTAAGTGACCGATTGCAACCACCGCTTCGTTCGATGGAAAAGATTTTTTGCGTCGGAAAAAACTTTGCCGATCATGCCTCGGAAATGGGAAGCGACCCACCGAAGTTGCCGGTAATCTTCAACAAGTTGCCTTCGGCTTTGATCGGTCGCGGTGATCCAATCGTATTGCCTGAGATCAGCCAAAAAGTTGATTTTGAAGCAGAATTAGTTGTGGTTATCGGTTGCGAGGCAAGGGACGTCCAACGTCGAAATGCAATGGATTGCGTATTTGGTTACACCATTGGAAATGACGTGACGGCTCGAGATTGGCAAAAAGGGCGGCCGGGAGGCCAATGGTTGCTTGGGAAGACGTTTGATACTTTCGCTCCATTGGGGCCCTGGATTGTTACTGCCGATGAAATTCCTGATCCACAAAATCTGGATATCCAATTGAAGTTGAATGGGAAGGTCATGCAGACCGGAAACACGCGGAACATGATTTTTCCTATCGATTACTTGATATCCCACCTGTCCAAGTTTGTAACTTTGCGACCTGGCGACCTGGTATTCACCGGAACTCCGGCTGGAGTCGGTGCCGGCAGAACCCCTGAAGTCTACTTAAGGGCTGGAGATGAGATTGAAATTGAGATCTCAACCATTGGGAAGCTATGGAATCCGGTAACCCATCGGCCACAGATGAGCTAGCACCTTAAATCCGGATATCACGTATTTTCAACGGTCGTTAAGCCCTGATCTTTGACATACCGATCATCATTATCGAAGCGCGTTTGGATTCGTCGTTGTCAATTTCACAACGAATTACGTAACCATTGGTCGGGGCGGTTTTTATGGCAAAAGGTCGAAATAGTGCGAGACGTCGTCGTGTTATTTTGGACGAGATGGTTCAGCAAACTGGCCTGAGCGCTACCACGATTAACGCTGAAAAAACAGTGAGTGGACCAGGATTCGATCTAGCCAATTCCTACTCGGACGCCGCCAAGCGTCGTGGTCAGCTGAAAACGACTGACCTGATTCCCAAGCGTCCATTGCCACTGGGAATCGTGATTGGCGTCGTGATTTCGATTTACATCGGTATCAACCTGCTGGACTACTATTCCAAAGCATGGTCGGCGTTGTCCGACGCGGCGAGTCAGGTTCTGGGCATTTCGGGGGTCGGGACGATCTCTGCCTGGTATTCGTCGTTGTTGCTGTTGGTTTCCGGGATGGCATCCCTGCAAATTTATGGCATGAGAAAACACCGTTGTAATGATTACCGCGGGCATTATCGCGTTTGGTTGTTTCTGGCGGCCTTGTTCATTTTGGCGAGTGCCAATTTTGTGATCGATTTCAAATCAGTATTGCAATCGTTATCTCATTCGTTTGGTTTGGCCGGAGGCAATTCGTTCATCGTGATGCTGGTTGCCAAGGTTGTTGCTTTAACGGCGTTGGTAGTCCGCGGTGTACTTGAAATCAGAGCTTCAAAGGCTGCGATGGTTTCGGTAGTCATCGTATGGGTTGCCTATGCCTCGGCGATCGTTTCACAAATCCCTGGTGTCCAACAAAACATGGTCCAGCGTGAAGAGCTTGTGTTTGGCAACTTGGTTTTAGTCGGAACGATTGCGTTGTTTTTGACGGTGATTTTTTACGCCCGATTTGTGTACCTACATGCCAACGAATTGATCAAGCTGAGTCCGATTGATCTTGAGGAAGATGCGAGGCCCGTCAAGCCGGTCAATGCCGATTCCAAAGAAACCCGACAAACAGGCGATTCGCAATCGGCGACAGCATCCGAGCCGAGCGACGAAATCCTCAAGCTCAATGTGACCCCCGAGGGCAAAAAATCAAGCAAGAAATTGTCGCGAAAAGCGCGAAAACAACAGCGTAAAGCCGCTTGATTCGATTGAAGCTGGTGCGCGCGATTGATATTCGGCCGGATCGGTCACTCGAACGTGAGTTGCCCTATTGTTTCTCATCGATTTCGATATCTTGGTAGCTTCACTACGGAACTTCAGAATCGATCTCATGACCGTTAGAACTAGATTTGCTCCCAGCCCCACGGGGTATCTTCACATTGGTGGGGTGCGCACTGCATTGTTCAATTGGTTGCTTGCTCGGCAAGCGGGCGGCCAATTTATTCTGCGGATTGATGATACGGATGCTAAACGAAATGTTTCCGAAGCGTTGCAGCCGATTTTAGACGGATTCCGTTGGTTGGGCATGGATTGGGATGAAGGACCAGAGGTTGATGGGCCTCATGCACCTTATTTCCAGTCTCAGAGGTTGGAGAAATATCAGCATGCAGCCCAACGGTTACTAGAAACAGGCCTCGCTTACAAAGACTATGCGACGTCCGAAGAATTGGCGGCCGAACGCGAAGCGGCTGACAAGGAAAAACGAGATTTCGTTTACAGTCGCAATTGGATGGCGGAATCGGATGAGGACTGTCAACGTTTTGAATCGGAAGGCCGTTCCTTTGTTGTCCGACTAAAAATGCCCCGAGAAGGTCGCTGCGAGTTTCACGATCTGATCCGTGGCGACGTGAACGTGGATTGGGCCCGGGAACAAGATCATGTAATTCAGCGCGCCGATGGTTCGTGTCTTTATCATTTGGCCAGCGTCGTTGACGATCACGATTTTGAAATCACTCACGTGGTTCGTGCGGTGGAGCATCTTTCCAATACGCCGCGACAGATTTTCATTGCGCGTGGATTGGGGTACGAACTGCCGCACTACGCTCACATCCCGTTTGTTGCTGAACCTGGGAGCAAGACCAAGTTGAGCAAACGAAAAATTGAAAAGTACCTTAAGAATCGCGATTTTGGCAAACTGTATGCGGATGGGGCGGCGATTGCGGAAAGGATTGGTTTGGAGACTTCACCAGAATCATTCAACCCAGTATTGGTCGAATTTTATCGTGAAGTCGGATTTTTGCCCAATGCGATCGTCAATTACTTGCTCTTGTTGGGGTGGTCTTTGGATGACAAGACGGAAGACTTTACCCGAGAACAAATGCTTGAGCTGTTTTCATTGGATCGCGTGGTCAAGAGCGAAGCCAGTTTTGATCCGGCAAAGCTGACTGCGTTCCAGCAACGCTACATGAATAATTTGCCTGAAAAGCAAAAGGCAGCCATGGCCGTCAAGTTTCTGCAAGCAAGTAATCTGTTAAGCGATCCTGTGGATTGCGATATGGGGCCGTATGTTAGTCGGATTGTCGAGGCGGCCGAAGATCGAATCGCCGTTGCTGGTGATATCTTGCAATTCGACGATTTTTTTGTTGCCGACGAAGAACTGGAATACGACGAAAAGGGATTTAATAAACGGTTGGTCAAAGCCGAAGAGGCCGGGCACTATTTAAATGAGCTTGTGAAAGTGCTTTCGGCTACCGACGACTTTTCCGCAGAACACTTGGAAGCCGTGATAAAAGATTTCTGCGAGAACATGGAAATCAAGATTGGTCAGATCATTCACGCACTACGAATTGCAGTTACCGGTAAGACGTCTGGATTCGGGATGTTTGATACCTTGTCAATTTTAGGTAGAGAGCGTTCGATCAACCGTATTCGATTGACGTTGGAACGTTTGCAGCAATCGCAAGTCTGAATCAGCCATCCGGCAGGCTAGAGCAGGTGGCTTAAGTCGGTACCTTTACCGTGCTCGACGGCAGTTCGCTGTGGCTCGAATAGTACCATGCCGGTGTGACCGTAAAGCTGGCAGGATTCGTCGTCGATACTGAGCCAACTGCCTTCCCGCAGGCCGACCACAGGCGTGTCGTTCTCTTCGTGAAACTCAGCAATTCGTTGCTCTCGCGTTTCACCCTTGTGAGTCGAATTGGGATCAGCATCCAAAAAATGCGGATTGATTTGAAACGGCACCAAATTCAACGCATCAAAAGACGGAGGCTCGACGATGGGCATGTCATTGGTCGTGCGAATCGTTGGGCACGCCATGTTGGTGCCGGCGCTACTTCCCATATAGGGCACGGCGCTCTTGACGGCAGCTCGAATCGGTTCAATCAATTCCAATTCGTAAAGGGCCTTCAACAGGCGAAACGAATTGCCACCACCAATAAAAATGCCTTTGGCGTGTTTGATCGCGTCAACGGGATCAGACGCGTGATGAATGGAAACTAAGTTTGCGCCAAAGGATTTGAATGCCGCCGCGACGGTTTGTTCGTACTGGTTATGGTCGGCCAATGCGTACGGAACAAAGAGGACTGGATCGGCATTTCTGAAATGATCTTGGATCGCATCGGATACGTGTTCGAGAAAACCGGTGCCGTAAACGCGAGAGCTGCTAACCAGCAATAAATTTCGTGTAGGCATGTTGGGGGCACTCAAACAATAAAAACTGTGATTTTATTGAGACGCAAACAGATGTGCAAACGGTGTCCGGCAAGAGTCAACGATAGTCTTCTTTTCCAGGCAACCAATCCTGAATGGCTTCCAGTAGATGTGATTTTTCGGATTTGCCAAATTCGAATGCTAGTCGACTTAATTTTTGCGCGGCTTGTCGACGCGTCTTGGAATCGGATTCGGGAGGCGTTGTTTTCAATACGTCGATTGCATCGTTGACAAGCGGGTTACTGATTTGTTGTGAGATTTTCAACAACGTTTTTGAGGTTGAAATGTAAATAGATTGCATGAATTTGTAATGCTCGGAATCCGGTTCCGAGATCGCCAACGCTTTGAGAACCGCCTCCAGTTTTGCCAGCAGGTCCACCACAAACATCACGCGGCGTCTTTCGACCGACGATTCCTGATTGTATTGGTTGTCCGTACGCAAAAAGTTGTGGCGCATGTTTCCTTGGGACCACGCAACCATATTGAAACCCTCAGAAATCGGAGGGTGATCGGTAAGGTTGATTAACTCGGCATCGTCAACCAGATGGCACTGGTAGCAGCTCTTGGCCAAGAGGTACAGGTTGGCTGGGTGCCGCATACCGGATTCGATACTGGATTGGATGCGTTGTTGTTTGTGTTCGGAGGTTTCCTGTGCCTTGGTGACGGTCAAACCTCCGTAATCGTTGTGTCCTTGGATCCAGGTTTTTGCCGGTCCGTGGCAGGATTCGCAGGAGATGCCGCTTTGGGCGCGAATACCTCGGGTGGTTTTTTCTGGTGTGTAGTGACAGCGAACGCACCGTTGATCTCGTTTGATGCTGCGAATGCCCAATTTTTTACAATATTGTTTCGCCATTGGTGACCGATGGACCGATTCAAAGCTTTTAAAATGGGCAGTGGTCATCAGTTTTTCGACCTGTTGTTGATGGCATTTTCGGCAGTTCTCGAAGCCCAGGATGTTTTCAACTTTTTGTTCAGGAAGCGAGTCGTCTCGGAACGGATTCTCGGAATCCGGGGTGACGATCTTGCCGCCAAGCAAAGACAACAACGCAATGATGCTCAGAAAAATTCGTGACATTTCCCAACTCCGTCTATCTGGCCAACCCCGGTTTTTCAAAGCCCCTCCCTTAAAACCTTGGCTTCGATTACCATTTCCACCGAACCACTCCTGAGAAATCATAGTCTTTCGTGGGTGTGCGGTTCGATATCGATTTTCTCACTAAATGCGTTTGAATATTCAATGAATGCATCTGAAATCAAGAAACTGGACTTTGTTCGTCAAATCGTTGCTGATGACCAAGCAGCTGGAAAAAATGCGGGGCAAGTGCATACCCGATTTCCCCCTGAACCCAATGGCTATTTGCATATCGGTCACGCGAAAGCCATCTGTCTAAGCTATGGGATTGCCAGCGAATTTGGCGGCAAATTTAACTTGCGTTTCGATGACACGAATCCTGAAAGCGAAGAAACGGAGTTTGTCGATGCGATCCGGGAAGACGTGAAGTGGTTGGGAGCCGATTGGGAAGATCGAGAGTTTTTCGCATCCGATTATTTTGAACAACTTTATGATTGGGCGGTCCAATTGATCCAAGAGGGTAAAGCCTATGTTTGCGATCTGACTCCTGAAGAAACCAAAGAATTTCGTGGTGGATGGAACGTAGAAGGCAAAGACAGCCCGTATCGCGATCGCAGCGTTCAAGAGAATCTGGATCTGTTCGAAGGCATGAAAAACGGCGAATTTGCAGAAGGCTCAAAATCGCTGCGTGCGAAAATCGACATGAAATCGACCAATATGAATTTGCGCGACCCGGCAATGTATCGGATTCGAAACAAACCTCACCACCGTACCGGCGACAAATGGTGCATCTATCCGACGTACGATTTCACGCATGGTCAATCCGATTCGATTGAAGGCATTACACATTCGATTTGTACGCTGGAATTTGAGAATCATCGTCCTTTGTACGATTGGTACCTAGACAACATTGGGATTCATCATCCACAACAGATCGAGTTTGCCAAACTAAAATTGACTCACGTGATCACAAGTAAACGAAAATTGCGAGAATTGGTCGAAGGTGGCTACGTCGACGGATGGGACGATCCGCGTATGCCAACGATTTCGGCTTTTCGCCGCCGCGGATACACACCTGAATCGATTCAGAGCTTTTGCCAACAGATCGGCGTGACGAAATTCAATAGTTTGACAGACTTGTCGTTATTGGAACGCAGTATCCGCGAGCACTTGAACCGAATCGCACCTCGAGCGATGGCCGTTCTGAACCCGCTCAAGGTCGTCATCGAGAATTACCCTGAAGGCGAATCCGAGAACCGCCATGCGATTAACAATCCCGAAGATGAATCGGCGGGCACTCGTGAAATTCCGTTTGGTCGAGAAATCTACATTGAACGAGAAGATTTCATGGAGGATCCACCTAAGAAGTTTTTCCGTTTGGGACCCGGGCGTGAAGTGCGCTTACGCTACGCCTACTTTTTAAAATGCCATGATGTCGTCAAAGACGAATCGGGTGAAATTGTCGAACTGCGTTGCACTTATGATCCGGAAACCGCAGGCGGCAAAGCCCCCGATGGAAGGAAAGTTAAAGGGACGATCCATTGGGTCAGTGCCAAAGAAGCCGTCGATGCCGAAGTGCGTTTATATGAAGTGCTGTTTGAAAAAGAGGATGCCGCCGACGTTCCCGAAGGTGTCGATTGGAAGGAGACCATCAATCCAAACTCTCTGAAGGTCTTAGGAAATTGCAAATTGGAACCATCGCTTGGTAAAGCCCAACCCGGCGACCGATTCCAATTCGAGCGTAACGGATATTTTTGCGTCGATTCGAAGGATTCAACTGAGCAAAAGGTAGTTTTCAATCGGACCGTGACGTTGAAGGATTCTTGGGCGAAAGAATCCAAAAGGGGGAAATGACGGCGGTTCGAATTTGGATTGGCTGATTTTAAGTCAGGACCGTTTGCAATTCCGATTTCAAATCACCTTCGAGACGCGGACCAATTTTCGAAACGACGCGGGAAGCAATGTAGTTGCCCCATCGAGCCGCTTGTCGTGCCGACATGCCATGCGTCAAACCGTAGAGTGTGCCACCGGCAAACGCGTCCCCTGCCCCGACGGTATCAATCGCCGCGACTTCGAAACCATCGACATGTTCGATTGCACCATCTTGCAATAAATAACATCCGTTGGGGCCATCGGTGACGAACGCGAGGTCGGTTCTGGGAGCGAGTCGCTGGTTGCATTCGGCCAAATCTTCGATACCAAAAAACTTGCGGATTTCATCAGCGTTGCAGAATATGACGTCACAGTACTCGTCAACAATTTTAGCGAAGTCGTCTGCGAAAGCATCGACCAAAAACGAATTGGAAAACGTAAACGAGGTTCGGACGCCATGTTTCTTCGATTGCTCAAACGTCTCTATGCAAACCGCGCGAGGATCTTCGGAGTGCCAAAGATAACCTTCGACGTAGCTGATTTTGGATTGGGACAACAGGTCGAAATCAACGTCCTGTTTACTCAAGCTGTTGGAGATGCCCAGATGGGTACACATGGTGCGTTCGGCATCAGGCGTTGTCAGGATAACGGAAGTGCCCGTTGGGAAGCCAGATTCGGGGGCTAGTGTGACTGGGAATTGAATGCCACTGGCTTCCATGTCTTTTTTGTAGAATTCCCCGTGGGGATCGTGCGCGACGCGCCCCATGTACGTTCCTGTCCCGCCACTTTGAGCGATCGCAACCATTGTATTGGCTGCCGAGCCGCCAGACGCGAGCTGCAAGTTGTGTTCCTCCAACTTGGTAAGGACAGTCGCTTGTTGTTCCGAATCCATTAGCGTCATGGATCCCTTGGGCAACTCGAAACTAGCCACAAATTCATCGCTGACTTGGGCCAAAATGTCTACCAATGCGTTCCCAACACCAAACACGTCAAACGATGAATTGCTCATTTTGGATGAAACCTGCAAAACGATGTTTATGTTTTATAAGGCGAGACGCTGATCAACCGTCTCGACCTTTGTACCGAATCATTACTACAATCAATTGGTTTGGGATTATCGCCAAACTGGAGTTGAAGACAAGGTATGGGGCAAATTCGCACATTTGTAGCGGTCGATGTTTCGTCGAACGTTCGTAATTCGGCAGGTAAGGTGATGTCCAAATTGCATCCGCTTGCTCCTGACTACCATTGGGTTGCTAAAGAAAATTTGCATGTGACGTTGAATTTCTTGGGGGACGTCGACGAGTCTCAAGTGCCAAGCGTCTGTCGGTTGATTCAAGATTCGATCGCCGGTTTGGAGCCTTTTGAATTGGCGTTTCGCGGTTTGGGCTGCTTTCCGAAGCTTGACAAGCCCCGTGTCGTTTGGATCGGTGTCGATGCAGGTTATGACGAGCTTGTCGAGGTCAATCGCGTGCTGGGAGATGCTTTAGAAACGATGCGGTTTCCAAAAGACAGGCACGATTATCGTCCGCACTTAACGTTGGGAAGGATTCGTCGAGGGGGGCGTTTTAGTCACGAGATTAGTAACGCTGTGGAACGCGGCAGTGATCAGTTGTTTGGAGCGACGTTTGTGGACCAGATCGTGATTTATTCCAGCTACCTCGATCGATCGGGGCCAACATATACACCGATGTCGCGGATAAAATTAGGGTAAGTCATTTAAACAGAGTGAAGCCCATCGAGCCAGCCACGGCATAAGCAATAAACAAGCAATAAAGCGAACACAAGAGAAATCCTTTGGTTCGGGTTAATTGGCGGTTGTGCCACATGGTCAGCAAAGTCAAACCCGTAAGGACGGCCAACATGATTCGTAAGTCGACGAGTCCAGCCATCGGCTGTCCATCGGCCGTCATAGGAACTGGTTGCCAGCCAATCAAGTACGAATTGATAATGAGCGGAATCGATAACGACACGCAGATATCAAAGATGTTGGACCCGAATGCGTTGGAAACGGCGCCTGAGTCATCACCGCGCTTGGCCGCACCGATCGACAGGAACGTATCGGGAACCGAAGATGCAGCGGCGACTAAGATGACGGCGATGAAAAACACGGGGACTTCTAATTCGCGCGCAGTTTCTCGGGAGACTTCGACCAGCCAAAAACACGAAATTCCGGCGATCAAAGTGCTGATGATGATTACGGCAGCGGCCGTCATTGCGGTCAGATGTACGGTAAAGCGACCGTAAAGAATAGCTGCTTCAGCAGTCTCTTCTTCCTCTTCTTTTTGTCGAGCGCGGCGAATGCGGTCAATCAAAACGGGATTGGAATTCATTCCCAGTGACTGGAGCGTACTGGCGATGGTGAACTTGGGAGTATTCTCATTGATTTTTTCGTCGCTCTGATCCAGTAGCTTCATTGCTCTCTGGTAAACCCTAGCATCTCGATACAACTGCAAGATATAGACGACGTAGAGCATTAGCAGTACGAAACCCATCCACCATTCCATTTCGTCTTGGAACATGAACGCGATCAAAACGGCTTCAGCGGCTAGAAACCAAAGTCCATCGCGCGAAATGACTTCTTGCTCGACGTCGATGGTGGGTCTTGAAGGGCGTGAAAAAGAGATAAACAAGACACAAAAGGCGGGGATCAGAATCATGTTGTACACGGCACTGCCGGCGCAGGTGGCCAACGAGGCTCCGAAACCATCCCCGTCAACATGTTCACCAGTGCCGCCCGAGGTCGCCACAATCACAAAAAAAATTCCGGTGTAGAGTTCCGGCATGGAACTGGCAATCGCGTCCAATGTGGCTCCCCGTACGGAACCAGGAAGTCTTAGTTTTTGCCCCACCCACTGAGCCGCGTCGGCGAATGGGTCACAGGCTTGCCAAATGACAATCGAAACCAGTACGAATTGCATGGCCAAGTAGGCCAGGCGATGATCAAAAACCAGCGGTGATGCAAGCAAAAATAGCACCAAAGACGCCAATGAAATGACGATGGGTAGCGTCTGGTTGGAGCGGATTTCTGGTTCTGGCATCGTGTTAGGCATAGACGGTTGCAAACATGGTTTTTTGAGAACGAGTCAATATACGCAATCTATTTTTACAAGCTAAGAGCGTTTGCCGAGTTTGGGCGACAAACGACCGAAGAAAACGTATGAAATTGATCGGGAATTGTAAGATCCACAGAAATCGAGTTTGGTTGTGACCAGATGAGTCCTTGAGCTGGCCAATAGTAGTCATGAAAGGCACTTGAAAAGCTGTGTGGGGAGCCTTACGCTAAGTGAACTTAAGACGGTCATTTGGGCTCCACCGGATGGGGTGCTGGACAAGTATCCACCAATTACAAGGAGATAACTATGGCTGTTACAGTCTCTTCCAAGAAGTCATCCAAAGCATCTGAATCTTCGAAAACTAAGGAATTGAAGACAGGGACGAGTTCGAAGGATTCGAAAATCAAACCAGCTGAAAAGGTAACCGACATGGCCAAGAAGAAAGCTCCTGCAAAAGCGGCGAAAACCAAAAAAACTCCGGTCGAAGAATTGCTCAATGACAATGAGCATTTAAAGAACGCGGTTCAGCAAATTGAGAAGCAGTTTGGTGACGGTTCGATTATGACGTTGGGAAATGACGCATCTTCTCGCATTCGTGGTATTTCGACCGGCAGTCTTTCGCTTGATATTGCGCTTGGTGGCCAAGGGTTGCCTTGTGGGCGAATCATCGAAGTTTTTGGTCCTGAATCCAGCGGCAAAACAACGTTGGCATTGCATGTGATTGCCGAATCGCAGCGCAACGGCGGGATCGCGGCGTTTATTGACGCCGAACACGCTTTTGATCCGACTTGGGCGAAAAAGTTGGGCGTTGAATTGGATACCCTGTTGGTGAGCCAGCCCAATAGTGGTGAGGAAGCGATGCAGATTGTCGAAATGTTGGTGAAGTCGAATTCCGTCGACGTCATCGTCCTCGACTCGGTGGCGGCCTTAGTTCCTAAGAAAGAATTGGAAGGGGAAATTGGTGACTCGCACGTCGGTTTGCAAGCTCGCCTTATGAGCCAGTCAATGCGAAAGTTGACCGGTGCGATCGCACGCAGCAAGACTACCGCAATCTTTATTAACCAAATCCGTGAGAAAATTGGTGTGATGTTTGGAAGCCCGGAAACGACACCGGGAGGACGAGCGTTGAAGTTTTACAGTTCGGTGCGCGTCGATGTTCGCAAAATTGGTCAGCTGAAAGACGGCGAAAATGTGGTTGGCCAACGTGTCAAAACTAAGATCGTCAAGAATAAGGTCGCTCCACCGTTTCGTGTGGCAGAATTCGACATGATGCATTCGGATGGGATCAGTCTTGAAGGGGATATCCTTGACTTGGGCGTGGTCCACAAAATCGTCAACCGTAGTGGTGCTTGGTTCAAATATGGCAGTACGCATATCGGGCAAGGAAAAGAAAAAGCCCGAAATTATCTGATCGAAAATCCAGATGTTCTCGAAGAAATCCGCAAGAAAATTCTTGCGGCCGGTGGGTATGTTGAAGATGTAGCCGAAAAGCTGGAAGAGTCCGTCGAAGAAACGGTGGCCTAGTTGAATTGCTGCGGCCGCAAAAGTGGGATATGAAAAGGCTTGCGTCAATGTCGTACGTAAGCCTTTTCTTTTGGGCAAAAGATCAAGCCAGTGTGGTGTCACTTGGCGTTTTCTTCGGCGTCTGAAATCTTGAAAATAGGTCCGACCAGCCCTCATTCCAAAGAGTATAAGCTGATTTCGACATCCCGCCCTTTAATAAACTGATGAACAAACCGACCGCAAAAAAAGCCGCTCCGACCATCAAATAGTTGGTTAAGTTTTGCGTCGTCGGGGTGCTCCAGTAGTTTGCCGTCAGCCGTATCAGCAAGAGCGAAAGCAGGCATGCGGATGCCCAACCCGCGTACCGGACGAGTCGGTCACGTTGCCAGCGATAGCTGGCATACGAAACGGTAACGATTAACGCGAGGTCCGCGCTACACAATGACGCAAATTCGAAATTGGTTACGCCTGTCAAGAACACGGCGATTGCATACACAGCCAAGCCCAACGCGGCAACCGCATTGAGTTGATTGGAAAATTTATCTTTCCACAACGTGCCAATCAACATCCAGCTAAATAGCAGAACTTGGAAACCGGTCGCCAAGGCAATGGAGGGTGACAAGATTTTCATCGTAGTGAGTGAGACCAAGGCACAGAAAAATAGGGACGCCATAAAAAGCTGGTGCGTCTTGTTGTGTTTTAGTCCCATGGTTACGTGAAACATTGTCAAGAAAGCCAAAGGCCACAACGAAAGTGGTCCCGAGAAAAGTACATTCGCTTGCCCGGTGGTACCGACAGATAAACAAGCCGCGAGGGTCAGGCCGATCCCATGAGTATCTAACTGGCGAACGTAAGCTAAAAGAAAATACCCCGTTACCAAGACGCCGATCAACCAAACTGGAGACCCAACGAAACCAGTCAGCAATCCCAAGCACTCGTCATAGGCTTGGTTGGAATGCCAAGTACAGCCCAGAGGGAAGCACATCAGCGACAATCCAAATGCGTACTTTTTTAATGCCCGAAAGTTTTCGACGGCTGCGAGTTCTAGCAATATTATCGAGCAGGCAATCAAGATTGGGACCAACATGTAGGTACCAAATGCTGAGTGCAAACCTGTCTTGGGTTCGAAAGCCACACAGAGAACGAAGCAGCGGATACAAATCCCAATCGACAACATAAAGAAGATGCACCAAGGGTACAATGGCCAGGGCCAAGGGGTGCCATTTTTCCGCGTATAACTGCGACCCCTTCTGATTGCTGGCACCAGCGTCAATATTGCGAACGCTGAAACGGTTGGGAACAACAACATCACCCAGTGATTGCTTGATTCAGGGAACCAATACTGTTTGAAACTGAACAGCAATGGAAACAAAAAAATGATTAGCAAAATTAAGTAATAGGGAATTCGAAACCAAGGTGGAAGCTTGATTTGCAAGGCGCGCAAAACAAACTCGGTCGTAGTTAGGCTAAGCAAAAAACCTGCAACCAACATGATCGTTGCGACTTGAGGTTGGTCGACGCATAGTTCATCGAAGCTGATCGAAATCGAGAAGAACATCAACAAGATCACCATCATTATCGATCGCGCATCATCCCATACCTTTCCAAATTTAACGATCAAAATGGCGGTCATCGCCATCAACATTGCGTAGCCCACCAAGATGGCTGAAAGCAGCCATAAGCTGTTGGGGTCGGAATGGTGTTTCAAATTGGATTGAATACCGTAGAGCACACAACAGGCGCTGATTAGATAAAACGGATTTTGATTGTAGAGAAACCGAATGTAGCCGCGATTGACCATGAATCATCTCCCCTTTTCGGAAACGGATAGACCATCAGTGCAGTGAGACTGATTCTTGATTCCGAGACGATGTAGTCCGACACGGGGAGCCAATGTCGATGCACCGGAATGTTAGCGAGGGAGGTTGAGAAGTCAAAACGTCCATCTCGAGACGCTCACGGAATCAAGTTCCAATCGGCTCGTGTTCCAATATTTTTCCCGTTCTTAGGTCGGAAAAATGCGGTGTGCGTTTTTTGAATTTGGCCCGACAATCTGGCGAACCGTGAGTGGGATCCGGTCCTCTGTAGTAAATCCGTTCGATCCACGAAATGCTTTCCAGATTCTGGCGAACTTGATCGGATGATTCGCGTCGATAAATAGCGTGCGAGTGTACGCGGGCTTGCCCCTTTGGGCGACGCTATTTTTAAATCGAGCTCAACGAATTGACGGCAATTCAAGAACAAAATGCAGTTTAAATATCGGTAGTGAGAGCACGCAATTGCCGATATATTGCTAGGTCCGAGAAAAACGGTCACTTGGCGGCTTTCTAAAGAAAGTTGCTGGTTGGAATGAACGACTAAATCGCGGCGACAATGACGATGAAGACTGACGAATTACGAGAAAAGTATCTGGATTTTTTTGTGTCCAAGGGACATAAGCTGTGCGAAAGCGACGTGCTTGTACCGACCTGGGACAAATCGGTTTTGTTTACGCCGGCAGGAATGAATCCGTTCAAAGATCATTTTTTGGGCAATATTGAACTGGAATTTACCCGGGCCACTAGTTGCCAGAAATGTTTGCGGACAGGCGATATCGAAAACGTGGGGCGCACAGCATATCACCATACGTTTTTTGAGATGTTGGGTAACTTCAGTTTTGGGGATTATTTTAAGCGTGATGCGATTCACTGGGCTTGGGAGTTTTTGACCGACCCTAAGTGGTTAGGCATCGATGCTGACAAACTTACCGTGACCGTGTATTTGGATGATGAAGAAGCGGCCGACTTTTGGCACGACGACATTGGATTGGAAACGGAACGAATTGAGCGTCTTGACGAATACGAGAATTTTTGGCCTGCGGGGGCGCCCAGCGATGGTCCGGATGGTGTTTGCGGACCTTGCAGTGAGATCTTTTACCATCCCAAGGGCGTCGGCAAGGGCAACGATGTGGAAATCTGGAACCTGGTCTTCACGCAATTCAATCGAAATGGAGATCCACCAAACAATCTTTCTCCGCTGCCAAGCAAGAATATTGACACAGGCATGGGGCTGGAGCGCGCAGCGGCCACGTTGCAAGGTGTAGAAACAAATTTCCACATTGATACATTGCGGCCGATCGTTGATGCGGCGGCAGAAATTGCTGGACTAAAGTATGAACCGGGTACTGAAAACGGGCGTTTTCTGCGGCGCATTACGGATCATATTCGAGCTTGTACGTTTGCGATTCACGAGAATGTCTATCCAGGTTCTTCAAAGGCAGAATATGTCGTGCGTCGTTTGATCCGGAGGTGTACTCTGGAGGGACGGCAGTTGGGGCATCAAGAACCATTTTTGTTTAAGCTCGTTCCTGCGGTCGTCGAAGCTATGGCGCGTCCTTATCCTGATTTGGCGAAGTCGTCCGAGACGGTCCAGCGCGTCATCAAGAGTGAGGAGGCAAGTTTTCTAAACAAACTTGACGATGGCCTGATTCGTATCGAAAAGATATTTGATTCGATGTCGCGCGAAGGGCGTGAAATTGTCGATGGTTCCGAGGCGGCAGATCTGTATCAAACTTTTGGGATTCCACCAGAGTTGATCGAGTCCCAGGCACAAGACAAGAACTTCAAATTCGATTGGGACGGTTTTAAAGTCGCCATGGATGAGTTTGGCGTGATCAGTGGCAAAATTGCTGATACGGTCATGGGCGACTTCGGGCCGATCGACGAAATCAAAAAAGAAACAAAATCGACCGAGTTTCTCGGCTATCAAACTTGTGCGTCGGATGGCCAAGTTGTCGGCTTGGTAGCCGGGGAGTCTCGTGAAACGACGGTTTCGACTGCGAGCGGTGAAATCAAATTGGTGCTAGATCGGACTCCGTTTTATGCAGAATCGGGTGGGCAGGTTGCAGACGCCGGAACGATAACAAGCGAATCGGGTGAATTTGTTGTCGAGGACGTCAAAAAGAATGGTGAGGTTTTCGTGCATACTGGTAAAGTCGTTTCCGGCACGATCGAACAGGGAGAAAATGTCCAATGTCAGGTAAATGCATCCCATCGAGACGCAATCCGCCGTGCACATACCGCGACGCATATTTTGCATCACAGCTTGCAACAGACGTTGGGCGCACATGCACAACAGCGTGGCTCTAAGGTCGACCGGGACTGGTTGCGATTTGATTTCGCCAATTTAGAACCCGTGGCGGATGAGCTGTTGGACAAAATCGAAAGAATGACGATCGACCGAATTGGTTCTCGGGCGGACGTGACGGCTACGACTTTGCCGTTGTCTGAAGCAAAGAAAAAGGGAGCGATGATGTTGTTCGGAGAGAAGTACCCTGACCCGGTTCGAATGGTATCGATTGGTGATTTCAGCAAAGAGTTGTGTGGAGGTACACACTTGGACAACTCGAGTGAGATTGGAGAATTCGAAATTGCGGTCGAAGAAAGTGTTTCTGCCGGAACGCGGCGCATTGAAGCGGTTACCGGCGACAAAGCAAAGGCGGCTCGCGAATTGGTTGAAACGACGATAACGCGATTGGCGAATCTGTTTTCCGTCGGTGAATCAATAGTGCAAACGGCATTTGAACATTTGCTGAGTGAAACTAAAGAGCTTAAAAAGCGCATCCATTCCGGCGTCCAACATGAAATCTCGTCCAAGACTGTAACCGGTGGTGAGGCCTTGACCTATTTTGATCGCCGAGCCGTCGTGCGGGGAATCGCAAGGACCATGAATATATCCATTGCCGATGTCGAACAACGTGTAAAGGCTCTTATGGAGGAACGTTCCAAGTTATTTGAACAACATCGGACGTTAAGTCAAACCGAACGAATGGATGCCGATACATTGCTTGCATCCGCTGAAATCGTCGGCGATACCAAGATCATTGTTAAAGAACTGCCCAATTCGAACCCGAATTTGATGCGGCAACTGATCGATCAAGTTCGCAAGAAAGCGTCCCCCGTTGGAATATTCCTGGCAACGGCTTTGGGTGACGACAAAGTTATCCTTGTCGCCGGAGTTTCCAATGAGTTGGTAGAGCAAGGTATCCAGGCTGGAGATTGGGTTAAAGAGATCGCGCCCATCGTAGGCGGTGGAGGAGGTGGAAAGCCCGATTTGGCACAAGCAGGTGGCAAACAACCCGAGAAAATCGGTGAGGCATTGGATGCTGCCAAATCTCACTTGGCAGCCAAGTTCGACACCCGTTCATAGAAAATGTTGGTCGAAGCAATCCAAATCAATCGTTCGGTCCCGTGGTTAAAAATCAATGGGCCGCCGATCAAGACCAAGTTACGCTCAAGTCGTTTTGGATTTCGTTGATTCCGTTAATGTTCCGAATTGCTTCTTGAGCCATCTGTTTTTGGAAATAACTTTCCACATTGCCGTGGAGAAGCACTCTACCGTTTTGCGGGTTGAAATGGAGTTTGTTTTTCAACAGATGCGGGTTGTGATTGATGACTGTTTCTAATTCGCGATTGATTTGGTTTTGAGTTGTAGCAGGCATAGTGATATTTGTGCGATGTAACCCTACGAAGAGTAGATCGGTCGTTCCAATCCACGAAAACATTGAAATCTAGCATGTACTTCCGACAAATTTTGGTAGGTGCCGATTAATTCGATTTTTTCAGAATTGCCGGGGCGTGCTACATTTGTCTGGTTGGCCACCGCGCAGGGCTCAAACAAGAGTCAGTGTGACAGTAGCGGTGACAATCAAAACCACGATGGTCAATTGAAACAACGTGAAACGATAATGAAATTGCGACGCCAAATTGGGGTTATGGAGGCAATTGCGAATCCACTGGACTCGGTCCAACAAGCTTGGGTGAGTAAAAGAACTCCGCGCGAATTGATCCGGGTGTTGTTCACCAAATCTTAACAACGCGTCAGCCAATGAATTTTGCTCGACTTTCCCGGTCCGTGCTGAATGCAGAAAATTCGGCAAAACGCCAACGGCGTAAAGATCTGCTTCGTATTCCATGTTTCGCGAGAGCCAAGCCGATACCAATACAGTGTAAACGGTGAAAACGAATCCAAGCAGCAAGTTGAGATCGATCGGCAATCCACCGGATGCCAACAACGGATTAATGATGTTGGCAAGCGTTTGATTGGTATCCAACTGAACGGCGACCATGGCCAGCGCGGGCACGATGATAAAACCGATTCGAACTGGCAAGTGCCCCAATCTGACATGCCCCGCTTCGTGCCGAAGAATCGCGCACAATTCGCGGCGGGGAAAGGTACCAACGAGCAAGTCGGAGAGCATTACGACCCGAAAACGTGGCAATATCCCGGTCACCAGCGCGTTGGCAATTTGTTGGCCGGTGTCCCAGATTCGAATGTCTTTTACTTTTAGATCGTGCGAGTGACACAGAGTGAGCAATTCCGAACGGCCCTCATGTTCTTCGATCGACCGATTTTCCCATAACATCACGATGAAAACCGGCAGGAATAACAACATGATGACAATGGCAGCAAGGGCTAGAAAGATCGCAAATTCTGGGGCAATCATTGAGACCGACGGCCACAAGTCTCGTATCACCAGCATTGCCAATATCGGCACCATAACGATCGCTAGGTAAACGCGACAACGCAACAATACAAACTGTCGGCGGTGTCGATTTGTGATTTTTCCGGAGCTTACTGAAGCTTGATAATCCGATTGAATCCACCAAGAAGCGATCAACGCGAAGGTCATGGGCGCCAGGATGATCAGTTCGTCGAGCAAGACAATGTTTTTAAGCCCAAGATCAAAACGAACGATGCTGGGCCATTTTAATATCGAAGCGATTGCTAAAGAGCAAGTCAGCCATAGCACTGCGTGAATCGTTATTTGCCGGTCAATTCGCAACGTGGTTTGGGAATTCAGGTTACGCGATCTTTGAGTAGCAAGTGTTTGAACGGCGGCTAGTAGCGGCGGTAACAAACTGAAAAGGCACACCCAAGCAAAACGAATTAGGGTTTCGGTAACCGACCGATCCTGCTCTACCAACGCATCTCCCAACATCAAGGTTCCGAGGATCGCGATTCCGATAATGATGTTCATGGAGCATATGGGCCGATTGGTTGTTCAGGCTTGAGAAGACCACGTTGGCGAGGTTGGTGTCTTCGCGCAGTTTGCCGCCAAAGCACATCAAATTGAGAATGTTTGTGGCAGTTTCCAAGATAGCCAGAGCACCCAAAAATTCGAGCGCATAAACCACATAACCCGAGTACCCCGCCAAAAACGGCTGTTCAGAACATCAATCAAACCGGTCTTTCCGGTTGCACGAGCGCGGTAGAACGTCGGCGGCTGAATCAACCACCGACTCCGTGGTATTACGTCCGCTCGTGTTCGCATTGGCTAAACCGGAAGCACAAATCGACTTTGCAACTTGTGCTGATGTTTCTTGAACGAGGTAGAAATCAAATGCTAGTTAAGCGAACTGTTAGGCCAGCCAGCTGGGGACTTCACCTTTGGTGGGTAGCGAGATCAGATTGACGGATTCGATGCCGTCGCACGCCAGGATTTTTTCGATGGCCAGTTCAGGGGCCGGAGTATCTAGGTTTAACACGCCGATCGCTGGTCCACCGCTTTGATTGTTGCTGCGACCAACGGCCATTTGGGCGATGTTGATTTTGGCGTCAGCCAGGATTCCACCCACGGTGCCAATAATCCCTGGAATGTCACGGTGCGTGAACATCAAAATGGTTCCGTCCATGAACGCATCAGTCGGATATTCTTCAATTTGAATCAAACGCGGCATGTTTTTACCGAACAAAGTGCCGGATGCTCGCTTGGTTTGGCCGTCGCCGGTTACTTCGATTGAAACGACGCTGGCGAACGCACCATGTTCGGGAGTTGCATTGGCAACGATCGTAATGCCTCGATCGACCGCAACTGATTCTGCGTTAACAATCGTGACGTTATCATCGGCATCTTGCAACAAGCCCGCCGAGAAGGCCGATTTGAAGAAACGATGGTCTTGCGAAGAGATTTCGCCTTTGAGTTCGAGTACGACTTTTTCAATTGCCCCGTCATGCCATCCGGCCATGAAACGACCTAACCGATAAGCGACGTCTAGGTATCCACGAACTTGTTCCAGAACGACTGGATCCATTGCGAACGTGTTGACGGCGTGTTTGATCTCTCCATTTTGAAGGTAGTTGATCAACAGTTCAACGGCTTCGACCGCGACTTGAATTTGAGCTTCTTCGGTGCTCGCACCCAAATGCGGCGTACACAATACACCAGGCATTCCAAACAGTGGGCTATCCGTGCAAGGTTCTTCGGAGTAAACATCCAAGGCCACACCGCCCAGTTGCCCAGAATGAAGGCCCTCAACGAGTGCGGTTTCTTCGTAGATGCCTCCACGCGCACAATTGATTAATCGAGCTCCGGGTTTGAATTTTGAGATTTGCTCTTTTCCGACCAGTCCGCGCGTTTCGTCAGTCAGCGGGGTGTGGACCGAAAGGTAGTC
Source organism: Mariniblastus sp. (assembly GCA_965263475.1). Classification (GTDB taxonomy): domain Bacteria; phylum Planctomycetota; class Planctomycetia; order Pirellulales; family Pirellulaceae; genus Mariniblastus. The sequence goes on along the minus strand of OZ253677.1, from coordinate 1,117,765 downwards.
GACCAAAGGAATCAGCTCGTCGACTTCTTTGTGCAATTTGATGCCGAGGTTCTCAGCATGTTGTTCCGACAGAAACGGATCGTACCCAATGACAATCATGCCAAAGGCTTTGGCGCGCGTGGCGACTTCTTGTCCGATTCGTCCCAATCCAACGATGCCTAAGATTTTTCCGTGTAGTTGTTTTCCCGAAAACTTCTTGCGATCCCAACGTCCTTCTAACAGACTAGCGTGAGCGGGGGCAATATTGCGTGACAAACCCAGCATCAACGCGATGGTGTGTTCCGCTGTACTGATGGTGTTGCCACCGGGGGTGTTCATGACAACGATTCCCTGTCGCGTCGCTGCCACTTTATCGATGTTGTCGGTACCTACGCCGGCTCTAGCGATGGCTTTCAGACGCGTATTTCCTGCTAATGAATCGCCAAGGATTTTCACTCCGCTGCGACAGACTGCGCCGTCGAAATTCTTAAGCACTTCGGACAACTCTTGACCGGACAACCCTGTGTGCACTTCGTACGACACGCCAGGTGTCGATTCCAGAATTTCGTGACCTTCATTGGCAATATTGTCCAATACAACAATGCTGATTTCTTTTCCGCTAGATTTCGAAGATTCCATTTTCGACGATTCAGCCATCGTGCTCATTTTCGGGTTCCTAAACAGGGACTGCACTTGAAACGAATGCAAATTGAACGGCATACAAAAGCAAGTAAGCTTATCAAATTATCATGTTTGTTTAACCGGCAAAGGGTGGCAAATGCGGAAAGGGGGAAGGCAAAAGCAACCGCGACGCGAGCAATTTCCTAAGGGCTACGATGTGACCGTTCGGGTCGATTAACGAATTGGATTTCCGTTTTGTTGTTGCGCCAAGCGGAGGGATAGTTCTTGGACGCGTTGGGCTATGGCATACTGAGAGGCGTCCAAGTAGAGAGCGCGATTGTAATTTTCGATGGCCAAATTCAATTGGCCCTGGGCCTCCCGAACATGACCTAACGCAGCCAAAGCACGCACGTTTTGGCTATCCAAACGAACGGCATCAGACAAGAAATCGGTGGCTCTACGATGGTCGCCAAATTCCTGGTAGAGCCTGGCGATTTCAATCAACGGTTCTGCTGATTGAGGATAACGTTTGCGCCAGTCGTCAACTAGATCGAACGCAACGCGTTGCCGGTCCGTTTCGATCAACAAAGCAGCTAACGCGCGATGGGCGTCAACATTTTGATCATTCAGAGCAATGGATTGCCGAAACAGTTGTTCGGACTGATCAATCCACTGCTGATTTTGCGACTGTTTGCCCAGCAAGTAGTAACTGGATGCCAAGTTATAGTAGGCATCAGAGTTGTTCGGATTTAAGTTTAGGGCACGTTGAAATCGGTTGATTGCTTGAGCAATCTGCCCTGATTCATAGGCCTGTCGACCGATGCTATTTTGTCGATCGGCGACGATTCGACAACCGCTTGCTCCACATAGCATTAGCAGAACAAGCAGGTAGGCCCCTTGGATTGGCTGCAATCGAAACATCGGCAAAACACCACGCGTGAAAAAATTACATGGGGACGTTAGGGAAACCCCTAAATGATTGCAATAGCAGATTGGCAAGCAAAAAAGCCCAGCCGAATCGGACTGGGCTCTTGCGCGGTTTCCAAGTTTGCGAAACTAAAGTCGCGAGCTATCCATGTTATATAACTTGGTCTTCAAGTTCCTTTTCAAGAATCTCTTCGTTGAATTCGAGATCTTCACTGTCTGCCGATTCGTTGTCTTGTTCGAAAGAGAATCCTTCGGCGGCTTCGGCAACCTTGCGGTAGCCAAGGCCCACGAAAACTTCCAAGATCTCGCTGCATGTTGGGAACATTCTACCACTGGCGCGTTTGTATTCGTCCAATGCATGCATAAATTCAATTTCTGCATCGTTGTATTCGCGTTCGCAGGTCGTTGGGTCAATCTGGCGGCGTCTTTTGGTCTTGCGACGCTCGACAAGCGTATCGTCTTGCTGCGATTTGCGGCGGTCTTCCGCTTTTCGTTCGCCAGTTTCGTTCAACTTGTCTAGTTTCGCTTTGCTTTTTTTCTTTGCCATATTGCTACCGGTCGGGAATGGATAAAGATGGTTAGGTGGAGATAAATTTGCCCAAGTAAAAATAAACCCATTAAGAGAAGTTGCCGGAAGTTTGAAGATTAAATGGCTAGATAATCTGTTGGGGATACCCGGATAAGGGAAATGTTACAGGTGTTCCGGATGTTCCAATTGTCAGGAGGGGATTTTGGATCGCCGTCGTTAGCGTTGTTTGATCGGCCGCAGTATGCGGTCGTTGATTGGGGATAAAACCATCACCAGTTGTTGGTTTTCTAGAGATGCGTCCGGGGATCGTATTCGTTACGAAACGCAGGCGAACTTTCGAAAATTAGCATGTTGTTTCAATTCGAGTTCGAATTGTAGACCTAATTCTGGAATTTCCGCAGTCGGCGAATTTTGCGGGACCGGGGTGGCTATCCAGGATTGGTGGAACCAATCGAGGCAAAATGCGAGGGCTTTGAAAGGACGAAGTCCGGGAAGCTCACTCAGCGAAAAGTAAATTTCGTTTTGTTCCAGTGATTTTTTGATCCGTACAATCGATTCCAAGCTGACGTTGTTCAACGGCAATTCAGATATCGTCACGGCAGTATCCAATCGACTTGCAGCGACAGGCCGATTCGGTTCCGACAAAATTAGCGCCGCAAAAATTAAGATCAATGCGGCAATACTGGCGGCCACGGCAAACAAATGTTTGCGATTGGGTTGCTCGTCTTTCTTTCGATAGAGTGCTTCGTGCAGGCCGAGGCTATCGAGTTTGATTTTCATCGAGTCCGAATCCTTCAAATAATTGGTATGAAGGAGGGAGAAAGCCATCAGAGATTCGTAGCAAGACTCGCAAACCGAGGAATGCGCACAGATGGACTCGTCCGTTTCTGGATCAATCCTCGAATCCAAAAGCCGTTGGACTCGTTCTTCAAACTGTTGGCAATCTTTGTTCACCGAAAACGCCTCGTTTTCGAAGTTTCATTACGATTTCTCGACGGGCACGATGGACCCACGTCTTTATCGTACCCAATGGTACGGAAAGGGTTTCGGCTATTTCCGCGTAACACATTTCTTTTTCGTGAAATAACTGGAAAGCTTTTCGATATTCCGGACGAATGCTCGCGAGCGCGAGTTGAATTTCTTCACGTAGAAGTTGGGCTTCTTCATCCAACCAACGATCATCGGCAAGTGGGTGTTCCAAAGACAAATGAGCCGGTCGCTTAACTCGTTTCGCCAAGCGTGTGCGGCAGCGATTACCGGCGATCGTCAACAGCCAGGGCTCAAAAGCCCGATTTTGGTCCCAGCGGTGGAGGTTGCGGACGACACGGACCATCGTTTCTTGGGTCGCATCTTCGGCATCTTCTTTTTGGCCCAGCATACGATAGCAAAGCCCATAAACTTGACCGCGGAAACGGTTGAAAAATTCTCGTAAAGCAAGTTGATCGCCTGCTAAGCAGTCATCAACTAGAACTGCAAGTTCGCTCGCCAAGACACTCTCCCCAACTCAACACCATTTACTCAACCCCGAAATCAAACATTTGTTTCAAAATTCCGAAATTTTGCTTTGCCGATATGCCATATTCGCCGACAAGGGATTCAAATTGGAAGAATTTAAGGATCTGCGTCAAAAGTTTGGTGCTTGTTCATTAAGTGGAAGACTGGTCGATTGGCTACGCCGATTGTTTAGCGACGGTTGAAAAATTTCTTCAACACATCTCCGGCGGCGGAAGTGGAATCATCGTGGCTAAACTTCGGTCTGGGAGGCAACTTGCCAAATTCTTTCTTGCCACGTTTCTTTTTGTTATTTTCCTCTTCCTCTTTTTTTTCGGCTTCCTTCTGTGCCTCGAGTTCGGCATTGGCGACCGAATTTTGCTCGTTCAATGCGTCGACCGAAACATCTGCGTCGTCCAGCGAGAACTGAACCGTTTCATCGCCAAACGAGCCGGTCAGTGGACCGCCGTCTTCATCGGACAGCCAATCCGAAATGCTTTCTTCAAAATCTTCGGTGGCAGGCTTCTTGGTGGTTTCAACGGTTCGCGCTGCGGCATCGGCAACGTCTTTTACTTTGGGCTTTTTGTTACCTGCTTTAATGGGGTCAATGACGACTTCAAAATTTAGCCGCCCAACTCGTAAGCGATCACCCGATTTGGCGTGATGAACTTCGGTCAATGGTTTGTCGTTGATGAAAGAGCCATTTCGGCTGCCTAGATCCTCAATTTCTACTTTACCGCCTTTCAGTCGAATGACACAATGCATCCGACTGATCAAGTCGCTAGACGGTCGTAAATGCGCTTGTTCACCCCGACCAATGTAAAATTCTGGAACATTGATCTTGATTTCTCGACCGTTGTTTTTGCCTCCGACGACTTTGAGAATTGCTTGCATCCAGTCCTGTCCCGTTTAATTCTTTTCAAGCCCCAATTTCGGGGTTTCTCCCCAGGGCAGTTTTAGGAAGATTTCCCGATAATTTCGACCCTAGTTTCATTATCTTTTGAATTAAAAACATGTCAAACTAACGCTCGGCTGGTTCCATGGAGATTTTCCGCGGGGTGGGAACGTCGTAAACAGGTTTTGTCCGAAATTCGAAGCCATCCGGCGCTGGGAATTGCAAGAAAACTAGTGCGTTTTACCGGATTTTCCGTTTCTTTTCGGTCCAAAGAAGCGAATCAAACCGCTCTACTCGTATTTGTTGGGCACGATTCAATTCGTCACTGGTTAATTCGTCAGATTCGATCACGAATCCTAGTATTTCGCAAAACTGATCAACTAAGCGAGTTAACACAGTAGGAATTTCCGGCCGAATCGCGGCCAGATCGAAGATTCCCGGAAGTTGAGGAGCAAATTCGGAGCGACTCAACAATATGCTTCCATGTTGTAACAGCGCATTTTTTGAGCGCCTTTGGGCGCTGCCCACCACTTTGTGGCGGCCCAATACGAGGTCCCCCTCGGTTCTTCGATTGAAACAGAGAAATGCGTTCGAATTTCCAATTTCATGAACCGTTGGGTCAAACGATTGCAAATGGGTTTCGAATTCAAGCAAGGCGTGGCTGATTGCCTGATGGGCCAGACGATAGAGTGCCGCGTTGCGGTTGGACCATCTATCTTTGCTGGGAAAGACCATGCTGTAGGTTATTTCATGGTGATGCAAAATCGCGCCGCCCCCGGAAGATCTGCGCACTATTGGCACGTTTTGGCTATCGGTATGTTCCTGGCGGTTTTCGATGGATTGAAAGTAGCCCAAAGACAATGTGGCTGGAGACCACGCATAAAATCGAAGGGTTGGAACACGGATGGAATCGACTTGTTCCAAAATCGCTTGATCCACTGCCATATTCCAAGATCCGGCAGCAGGAGCGTCCATTATCAATCGAATCGGATTCAAAACAAAAATCAGTCCTGTTCGTATTCCGACATCGGCGGGCAACTGCAAACGAAATTGCGATCCCCGAAGACGTTGTCGATGCGATTGACGGTTGGCCAAAACTTGGACTTGCTTTGTCCTGCGACTGGGACCACTGCTACCTGCCGCGAGTACTCGCGATCCCATTGGTCGTCGGTCAGATCGTCAACCGTATGCGGTGCGTGCCGCAGCGCACTGTCCTCGACCGCAGTCTTGCCGGACTCAATCGCACGAATCTCGTCACGAATCGCGAGCAAGGCATCACAAAAACGATCTAATTCTTGCTGCGATTCGCTTTCGGTTGGTTCGATCATGATCGTACCGGGGACTGGCCAAGACATCGTGGGGGCATGGAACCCGTAGTCCATCATGCGTTTGGCAATGTCTTCTTCGGTGACACCGGTGGATTCCTTGATCGGCCGAATATCGACGATGCATTCATGGGCGACTCGTTCGTTGCGGCCTTTGTAAAGAACGGTATACGCACCTTCTAAACGCTTGGCGATATAGTTGGCATTTAGTATGGCCACTTGAGTTGCTTTTCTCAGACCGCTGCCACCCATCATTTGAATGTACGCCCAAGAAATAGGCAAAATCGCGGCACTTCCAAATGGGGCGGCGGAAACCGCGTACGTGTCTCCTTCGTTATCCAATCGATGTCCTGGCAAAAACGGAGCTAATTCTTGTTCTACACCGATCGGGCCCATTCCAGGTCCGCCACCTCCGTGAGGAATGCAGAACGTCTTGTGCAAATTCATGTGCGACACATCGGAGCCGATTTCGCCCGGAGACGTTACGCCCACCAACGCATTCATGTTGGCCCCATCCATATACACCTTGCCGCCGGCGTCGTGGATTAAAGCGCAAACCGCGCGAACGGATTCTTCGAATACCCCGTGCGTGCTGGGATAGGTAATCATCAAGCTGGACAAGTTGTCAGCATGCTGTGCCGTTTTCTGACGCAAATCCTCCATATCGATATTGCCATCGTCATCGGTTTTAACGACGACGACTTTTAATCCCATCATGCTAGCGCTGGCTGGGTTGGTGCCGTGCGCTGAACTTGGAATTAGGCAGACATCTCGATGGCTTTCGCCAATACTTTCGTGGAAGCGTCGGATGGCCAACAAGCCTGCATATTCGCCCTGGGCGCCGGAATTGGGTTGCATTGAAATCGCGTCATATCCGGAAACGACGAGCAGCCAATTTTCCAATTCCTTAATCATCGCGCGATAACCATGCCATTGATTGGCAGGCGCAAACGGGTGTGTGTTTGCGAAGCCGGGCCAGGTCACAGGGATCAGTTCGGTTGTGGCATTCAGCTTCATTGTGCAGGACCCCAAGGGGATCATTCCGTGCGTCAAAGAGTAATCTTTGTTCTCCAGTTTTTTGATATAGCGAAGCAGTTCGGTTTCACTTTGGTAACGGTGAAATACGGGGTGCTGCAAGAACGAACTGGTGCGGCGTAGCGGCGCCGGAATACTGAAATCGTCAATCGATAACGCCGTTGCTGACGCAGAGAATATTTCGACTAAAGACTGTACGTCTTCAACCGTGGTCGTTTCATCCAAGCTAACACCGACGGAGTGATCGCTGCTTCGCCGCAAGTTCATGCCTTTGGACAACGCGTTCTCCAGGATCGCGTCAACATTTTCAACATGAACCGTGATTGTATCAAAATAGTTTTCGTTCTCGATTCGTAGACCGGCAGCGGTCAAATTGCCGGCCAAGGCTTGGGTGAGTCGGTGAACGCGCGTGGCAATGGTCTTTAAACCATCGGGCCCATGATAAACGGCATAGAACGCCGACATGTTTGCAAGCAAAGCTTGAGCCGTGCAGATATTTGATGTTGCTTTATCTCGGCGAATATGTTGTTCACGCGTTTGCATGGCCATTCGCAGCGCCGTATTGCCGCGAATGTCTTTCGATACACCAATCACTCGCCCCGGAATCGAACGCTTGTACGCGTCGCGGGTGGCAAAAAATGCCGCGTGAGGTCCACCCAACCCGATGGGCACACCAAAGCGTTGCGAGTTTCCAATTGCAATATCCGCGTCTAGCTCACCAGGAGGTTTGAGCAAAGTCAAACTGAGAAGGTCACAGGCGACCGTTACGATCGCTTGCTGATGATGAACGCGTTCGATGAAAGGCCGGATATCCTCGACGTCGCCATTGGTGCCAGGGTATTGCACCAAGGCACCAAAAACTTCGGCATTAGGAAGCTCGTCCAGAGTGCCGCAAACCACTTCGAATCCAAAATACTTCGCCCGAGTTCTTACGACGTCAATCGTTTGCGGATGGACGTTGTTGGCGACGAAAAAGACATGGCCCGAGCTTTTGTTGACGCGACGTGACAGTGCCATCGCTTCTGCCGCGGCGGTGGCTTCATCGAGCAACGAGGCGTTGGCAACTTCCATCCCCGTTAAATCCATAACCATTTGTTGGAAATTTAGCAGCGACTCCAACCGGCCTTGCGAAATTTCGGCTTGATAAGGCGTATATGCCGTGTACCAACCTGGGTTCTCAAGCACGTTTCGCAAAACTACCGTGGGGACGTGTGTCCCGTAATAGCCCATGCCAATAAATGATTTAAACGTCTTATTGGTTTCCGCGTATCGCCGTAGTTTTGCAAGTGTCTCGTGCTCCGGCGTTGGCGCCGGTAAATCGCCGTCTCGGTTGGACAGAATGTCATTCGGTACCGTCGTTTGAATCAATTCGTCTAAACTGCTGCAGCCGAGTAGCCGCAGCATGTCTTCGATTTCGGAGGGACTCGGACCGATATGACGACGAATGAAATCGTCACGTTGAAGAAGCCGGTCGTCTAAATTCAAAGAACGAGACTCTCGATTGGTGGGAGCTATCGACATTTTCTCAACTCGTCGCAAATTTTCGGGTTAAACCGGAGCGGAGCTATTCAGCTTCATTACATCGTTTTTCGTAATCTTCTAGATTCATCAGTTTTGCCAGTGCGGCTTCGTCCGAAAGTTTGACTTTAATAATCCAACCTTCGCCGTAAGGATCGGTATTGAGTACGTCCAAGTTATCGGGCAGCGAAGTATTCACATCGACAATTTCACCGTCGACCGGGCTGTACAGATCACTTGTTGCCTTGACGCTTTCGACCTCACCGAATGCTTTTCCAGAAGAAACCGGGGTGCCTGCAGTGGGCAGATCCATATAAACCAAATCGGTAAGCGCCTCGATCGCGTGGTCGGTCAAACCGATCGTCGCCACTTTTGTATCGCCGTCGTCCGCCAGGTAGGTCCATTCGTGCGTCTCGGCATATAGCAGTTCGGTTTTGTCCATGACTTTTACTCCTAGTCTTCAGTGATTGTGAATTAGCTGCGGCTGTAGAAAGGTAGTTTAACAATCGTGCCTTTGTGAATTTTTCCTCGAATGTCGATTGTCAATTCTGTACCAGGATCAGCGTGATCGGCATTGATGTAGCCCATCGAAATTGACTTTTGCAAGGTCGGAGAAAATGTACCGCTGGTGATTTTGCCGACTTCATTTCCATCGATCAAAATGGGGCAGTCTTGCCGAGCCGCCCGTTTTCCGGCCAATTCGATTCCCACGCGGCGGGGCAATGTTGATTCTTGTTTAGCGGCCAGCATCGACGATCGACCAGCGAAGTCCCGATCTTTGTAATTGATTGCGAAACCCAAGCCGGTTTGGGCCGCGTTGGTTTGCTCGGATAATTCGTGACCGTAAAGTGGCATGGCCGCTTCCAATCGCAACGTATCTCTTGACGCCAGTCCACAAGCCAACCCACGAATCGCTACCGAGCGGTTGTGCAACTCTTCCCAAACTTCGACAGCAAATTCGTTGTCGACAATGATTTCGCAGCCGTCCTCCCCGGTATACCCAGTTCGCGATACCCAGGCTTCATGCCCACAGACTTGCGTCGCCGTACCCGTATAATATTTCAATTGATTGGGATCGCACTCACTCAAGTCCGCGACGAGATCATTTGCCGCCGGGCCTTGGCAAGCAATCATTGCTGTCTTGGTTGTGCGGTCAACCAATTCAATGTCGTCAGAATCTGCCCGGTTGTTCAGCAACCAATCGCGGATCTTCTCGCGATTGCTCGCGTTGACCACCATGATGTACTGCGATGTACCTGCCTTGGGAAGGTGGTAAACCAGAACATCGTCCAAAATCCCGCCATCCTCGTTACACATCAAGGAGTAACGAATCTTGCCAATCTCCATTCCAGCAACACGACGCGTCGTGAACCGATCGAGAAACGTATCAATCAAAGAACCTTGGAAAAAAAAGCGACCCATATGAGAAACGTCGAACAGACCGATAGCCGATCGAGTCGCCAGATGTTCGTCGATAATACTCGCATACTGAACCGGCATGGACCAGCCGGCAAATTCTACCATCCGGCCGCCATGATTCGCGTGCCAGTGGTATAACTCGGTTTTCAACAATTGGTCGACAGTACTCACGACAATGTCTCGTAATATGTTTGCTGGATTATCTTTGAGTTACCAATTAAGCACGGCACACAACCACAGTAAGAAATCCTTTCGGATCCTTGTGGTCGATTTCTAAATACTCAAAGAACAAGCCGACATTGTAGACGAAACCCAAACTCTGACCAGAGCCGAAAACGGACGTTGTTGAATAGGTACCTGCCCAGTCGGTTATGCTATGCTGGACGCATTCACTGGGAACATCGAATGAATAATCAAACCAGCAGCCCTGCTTCAACGCTTCCCCCCATGGAGGCCGGCGCATTGTTCGCGCGTAGAGAACGCGTGTTTCTGTTGCTCGCGGGCCTATTTCTGGGGTCGCTAACGATGTTGAACATCTTGGGCATCAGTCGATTCATCTGTTTTTTTAGTCTGAGTCCGGACGAACACGGGATGAATTTAAAGTGGGGCGAATTTGGTACCTATTCGTTTGCCGTGGCGGTGGGCGTGCTGCCCTACCCTGTCACGTTTTTGTGCACGGATTTAATCAGCGAGTTTTGGGGGCGGCGGCGGGCCAATTGGCTGGTTTCCGTGGGCCTGGTATTAAACCTTTGGGTTGTGGCGATTCTTTGGTTAGGCGGAGTCTTGCCTCCAGTTCCAGCGATGAATGGCGAAACCGGGTTACCGGGAACCAATGATAGCTCGTTTGCGTTTTACCAAATTCGAGCGCTCACCTTTGGTGCCGTGGTCGCAAGCATGTGCGCTTACCTGGCGGCGCAGTTTTGCGACGTTTATTTGTTCCACTTTTGGAAATCGTTGACCTCAGGAAAGCACCTGTGGTTGCGCAACAATGGTTCGACCTTGATCAGCCAGCTCGTCGATACCGTGGCCGTGATATTGATCACGCACTTCTATGCAGCGGCTTTGCCACTTCCTGCTGAAGGCGTATCACTGACACGTCATCTATTGGTCTTCATCGCAACCGGATATGTATTCAAAGTCGTTATCGCCCTCTTAGACACGATTCCGTTTTACATCCTAGTCGCATATTTGAAGCGCGTGCTCGAATTCGATCCGATGGCGATCGAAAACGAGCATTTGGTCTAGGATTTGGGTTTTTCAACCATTAGCTCACCTTGTTCCGGATCCCAAATATATTTCTGGCCTTCAGGTAGTTCGGGCAGCTGAATGTTGTTAAATTTGACGATCTTGTCCATGAACTCGTCATGCGTTTTCGGCACCGCATCGTGTTCGGCTTTGTATAGATTCAAAGCGTGCTCAACGCTCATGAACGCGATTTTTTGTTTGGCGGTAAATAGCGCTTTTGCGGGAGTCCGCAAAAACCCTTCTTTGTCGCCAATGACTTGGCCCTGTTTTCCAACACCGGCCTCGGCTTTCACCCGTTCCATTTCAACTGGACCATCGTCTTGGTTGGCAACGGCGTTAGGATCTTCTGGAGGCTTACAGCCAACAAACATCAAAACCAAAAACAAGACGTTCAAGCCGGTAATACTGCGTTTCATATTTTCGTTTTCCATTCGTTTCGTTTTCCATTCGGTTAGGGCAGAATATTGAATCTTGGCTTGCGGCTGCGGATCAACTCAGATTCGTACGCTCGCCGGATAACCACTTCTTTCATTCTAGATTCTTTTGGAAATGCGTGGATCTCAATCTTGATGGATTTGTCAGAGTTGGAACCTAGGTATCTTAGAAACTCAAAATTACTCGATTCTTCGAGGTGCGAGCACAAGCGTTTGCGGATATTCTCGGAATGCCCAATGTATAAATATCCCGAGTCGTCGAAGAAGATATAGATCCCGGGTTGTTCCGGGGCCAGTTTGGATTCTGCTGCAAAATCATCGGCCGAAATGGAAAGCACTTGACGGTCCCAGTCTGCTATTCGCGTAATCAGCTCGGGGCGAAGCTGGCGAGTTTTGCGCAGCTTAAAAGCCGCCTTCCTCACGCTATACAATTTCGCATCTTGGTCTAAATCCAGAACCGCTAGGTCAAATTTCTTTTTCCATTTCGGATCGGCCATGACGCGATCGATCGAAACTTGCGAGCGATCTAAAACCGTTCGGCTAACGATCTCGGCAATCACGCGATACTTGTCGGTCGATTCGCGATTGCGTGCTGTCGTCTTAATGCCCGTTAATTTACCGGCTTTCCGCAGATTGATAAGTTTCCAATTGCAGGTTAATTCCGAAACATCGGGTATCTGTTTTCGGCACGCTGCGATAAATGACTGATTCAGTTTGTCATTGAGAATGACTTCGTCACTGGAGTATCCGCCATGAGTATTGCGAAACGCGTTCACGACGACATCTTCCAGGTTAAGTGCCTCTTCTTGTAGGAACGGTCCTACGAGCAAGAGAACGAAGACAAGCGGATGGAAGATCATATCATCATGGTATCCAGGTCATCGGATGGTTGGCAAGTGACGCCCGAATCCAATTCGACCAGCGGCTCATCACTGGACATCGATTCAGCTTGTTTGTCTTTACAGCAAAACGCTGCAAATTGCGGATCGATCAGGTGTTGTCCGATGAGAGCAGATTTTGAAATACAGTTCGTGAGCCTCTCGGTAGCCGCGAGTTTTAGTTGTCGTTTGTATCGGCGCGATCGTTTTCTTCCTGCGGTTCTGAAGCGTCGAGTGGACGAATCATCTCCATTTCGTCGATGTCGGATTCCGACGGAGAGGTGTCCGAAGCACCGGAAGACTCATCTGCCGTCGAGCTGGTGCCGCCACCGGTCGATTCATTGGACTCCGGCGTATGCAGAATTCCGGTGGATTCTGGACCGTCGCCAAAATCATCTTGTTGGGTTACGGTGCCGTCGGCGTCCCACCACGTCCAATCTCCAACGGGCTGATTGTTGTCGTATTGTCCTTCGATCGATTTCATCCCGTTCGCATGCCACCACGCCCAACGCCCGACTTTCATGCCTTCATCGTAAGTGCCCGCCAAGGCTTTTTGTCCGTTCTCGTGCCACCAAGTAAATCGTCCGACCCGCACATTGTTGCGATAGTGCCCCAACATCTTTTTCTGTCCATTGGCATACCAGGCACTGGAAGGGCCGTGCTGCATTTTCTCACCAGAAACTTCGTATTCCGATGGCTTGGCGTCCCACCAATTGTCGTCATCACTCAATCGCAGCTCCGCATCGAGGAAATAGGATTCTGAGCTGGGCTGTTTCGGGCGGTACATCACCGTGTTTCGAATCAGTTTGCGGCCGCGAATGAATTCGTCGTTGCGAGCCAATTCATTTTGAGTATTCCATTCCAGCATTGGGCCATCTAATGACCCTTTTTTAAAATTGACGACTCGCATGCGTTCTGAATTTGGATACCACCAGGTTGCGGTTCCGTGCCGTTTGCCGTTTTGGTAAGGAACTTCGACAATTTTCCGCCGGTTTCGATCGCTAATGACCCAAACGCCGTTCAGTTTTCCATCGCGGAACGTCGCGGTGGATACGAAGGGTCCATCGAATGCGACAAACGGTTGAGTTTGAAATATGCCACCAGACGCTTTGGAGTGCCAGCGTTCCCAAGTGCCTTCCATCGCCCCGTTGGCAAATTGGCCAGACGCCATCAATTCGCCATTGCGGCTGTAAAGTCGCCACGCGCCGTCGTTGTAAAAGTTGCCTTGTTCGTCTTGGATGACTTGTCGAACCAGCTGGTCTTTTCCGTTTTCGTAGCGCTGTCGTATCGTTTGGCGACCTTGCGGTCGCGCGGGACTTAACGTCGTGTCTTCAAAATCGCCAGAACGTATTTGTTCGATCACGCGATTTTGCTCGGGGCTGCGGCCCCCGGAATAACTCGGGCGAAATTGTTGGAAATTTCCATTGGGCAAAGTGCCCGTTCGGGGACGCACCGGGATCAGCCCCAGGCCCTCACTGCTCGTTTTGGGAACAAAGTCTTGCCCAGTCTCGATGGAGTTTCCTGTGGCAGTGGGTTGGGCGGCGGAACCGGCAGCAACTTGCGGATCGCGAAAATCTTGACCCGCAGCTGGATTTGCCATCCAAAGCATTAGCGCGCACAACAGCAGGAAATTCAAAGTATTCGCAGTCATTTTGACCATGGATGTAATGCTATACAAAACAGTATCCTTCTATTTTGACACATCAATTATCGTCGTCCACGGAAATAACAATCAGGATCCATGCTTTTCACCATTCATTGGGGATAATCGCTGCTGATTGGGGAGAGTTTCCGGAATGGCTGAACGAATTGGGAATCTTCGCAAGGGCGACCTAATCGTAATTGTCTGGTTGAAACACAAATTTGGCACTTGTCGATTCTCGTCTTGGCAAAAACAATAGGGTTAGTGTTGGCCAGGACGGCGTCAGATTTAAAAGGACTTTCAGCAAGTCACATATTTGGCTCAGTTAGATTCATGGCGTTTTTTGGTAAGTCGTTGGCCGCCCGAAAAATTGAGATTAAGACGGGCGGACAAAATTCCGATTGTCCGGAGATCCAGAAGCGATTGGATCGCATCGAATCCAATTACACAAAGCTTGACGAAATCTTGAATCAGCTCGAATCGCGGTTTGAATTGGACGATCGCGTGACTTCTGAAATCGACTCGGAATTCGAATCCAAACCACTAACGAAATCTAAACCCAAGTAGTCTTCATTTCTGCGTCAGTTGAATCGAACGGGAGTCGAACGCTGTCATACACAGTGCTAGTTGGCGGGATGGTCATTGATCCTCGAAATGGTGTTGAAGGGGAGATCAAAGATGTTTGGATTCGAGACGGTCGCATCGTGGCGCCGCCGGCGGCCGCAGAACAAATTGCTGCCCGCCGAATTGACGTAACCGGACGAGTGGTTATGCCTGGGGCCGTCGATATGCACTGCCACATTGCTGGTCCAAAAGTCAATACCGCCAGGATGATGCATCCGGAGAAGATGAGGTTGGCTTCAGACCGATTCGCTTTCGATGCTCCGATGAGTTGCGTCCCGGATATCTATACTGCGGGCATGCGATACACCGGTTTAGGTTATACCAGTTGTTTTGATGCCGCGGTCGCCCCACTCGCTTCTAAAATGGTCTTGCATGAGTTGGACGTCGTTCCCAATGTCGACAAGGGTTTTTATGTTTTGGTTGGCAACAATCATTTTGCAATGCAGGCGATTGCCAATAGCGATAATCCACAGCTCAAAGATTTTATCGGCTGGTTGTTGAGTCGTTGCCAGGCTTACGCGTTGAAGTTGGTGAATCCTGGTGGCGTCGAAAAGTGGAAACAGACGGCCAAGGGCAATGTGCGTGACCTCGATGAAACGGTCGACGGATTTGGGATATCCCCACGACAGATCATCAATGGATTGACGTGTGCCGCGAACGAGATGGGGCTTCCTCATCCCGTCCATATTCACTGCAACAACTTGGGCGTCCCCGGGAATTTTGAGACGACCTTGGAGACCATGAGATTGGTGCAAGGTCATCGAGCGCATCTCGCTCACATTCAATTTCACAGCTACGGTGGCGGCGGTGTTGATGAGGGCAGTTTGTGTTCCAAGGTGCAAGAGCTTGCCGATTTCGTCAACTCAAATCCTGAACTGACTGTGGACGTCGGTCAAGTGATGTTTGGCGAAACGATCAATATGACGGCCGATGGCCCGTTGGGCTATTACTTGCATTCGATTGGTGGTGAGAAGTGGTTTTCCGCGGATTTAGAATTAGAGTCCGGTTGTGGCGTTTCGCCAATTCATTACAAGAACCAAAGTTTTGTCCATTCATTGCAGTGGGCCATCGGGTTGGAGTGGTATTTGAGTGTGAACGATCCATGGCAAATAGCAATGAGTAGCGATCACCCCAATGGCGGCAGTTTTTTGGCTTACCCCCAGATCATTCGTTTGTTGATGGACGCCAGTTATCGTCGCGAGCAATTGGATCACGTTAATCCGAGGGTCCTCAAGCATAGTGCGCTTAAAGATATCGAACGCGAGTATACGCTTTGCGAAATCGCGATTATCACGCGGGCGGGACCGGCGAGAATTCTTGGGCTTGAGCAAAAAGGCCACTTGGGAATCGGTGCTGATGCCGATATTGCTGTCTATACGCCCGAAGACAACTATGCAACGATGTTTGCTTGGCCCTACATGGTTATCAAGTCCGGAAACTTGTTAATGGAAAATGGCGAATTTCGACAAGCCGTGACCGGGAATTTGCTGGAGTCCAGGCCAAGTTTTGACCAAGATCATGGTGCACTTATCGAAGAGTGGTTTGAGGATCGGTATTCTATTTCAATGCGAGAGATATGATGTCGTGGCGCGACGATTCGGAGTTTGAATCGCAGAGCAGTCGACTGTCAAAATATCTTGCGATGCGCGTCCGGGTCTTGTCCTTTTATTCGGTCCGGATTGACGGATACGAATTTCAAATGAATCATTCTGGATTCAAGTCATTGGAATTTGTGTCGAAACTTTCACGCTCTTCGCGCGCGGCAACATCATTGATTCAGCGTCGCTTTGCCATTGAACCGTTAATCTCCCATTTGAGATCGGATAACTCAGGTCGCGGTGGTCGCTTGGCGATTGAATGTATTATGAAGTACACATCGGACTCGGAACTGCTGCGATTGGTCATTTGGCTCATTGGTCGCGGTCGTGTGCGGGTACTGTTAAAAATGGTTGCCAGGCATCGCTTTCACCCAGATTGGCGGGTACGAAAAGAGGTCGCGCGAACATTACACAGAATTCAAGGGTGGCGGTATCTTCAAGATATGGAAGATGCGGAACGACACCCTCGTGTTCGACGGTTAGCCACACAACAGAATGCAGACAGTTTTGACAGCCGTCTACATCGCTGGAAACAAATTTCGCAATCCTGCAATAATCGCGAATCGAAACGACAACCAATGTATGTCGATCCATCGGTTCGCATTGGCTTCCAGCACGAGCCGAAACCGATTGAGTTGATTCGGTACATTTTGAAACGGATTCAAAACGCTCTCTATTATAAATGACGGCGATTTTGAAGGTTGCTACACATAAAGCAGATTCAGGTGACCGAAAGATCGTAATTGTTAATTTGAAAATACGTTTTCGGACCGGGAGTTAAATTGATGAAAGTAATTTGGGTTGTCGTATTGTTGGTTATTGCCACGATCACTTCCGAACTGGTTGGCCAGATTGATTCGCCAGAGCGGTTTGTGCAGATCCGTTCGATCGATTTTGAGACACGGGTGATCGAAGTAAGAAACTTTGGCGACGAAGACGAAGACTTAAGTGGCTGGCGGTTCTGTTCCCACGACGAAAATGAGGATCGGCAGTACAGTGCGGCGGGCGGCTTGAATGGGATGATTTTACTGGCCGGTGATTCAATGTTCATTCATTTTAACAACGACGCGTCTGAGCCTGGTGAAATCAACATCGGCACAATTGGTGGTGATTTTTCGCAACCGTTGGACACCGATGGCGCTTATGCGATCCAATTTTACCATCAAACGCCGTTTGGAAACGGCAATAACATTGCGGACCACGTTCAATTCAGTCGGTTTGGTGCAGACAATAACAGTGCCGATGAACGGAGCGATGAGGCTCAAATCGGAGGCGTTTGGACAAATCAAAATGATTGGGTTGCGGTGCTTCCGGAAACGCAAAGGGTCGTGCTGAGAAAAGAATCGAGTTTGAACGAGTTGCATAGCCCAAATGACTATGAAAACGTCTTTGACTTCGTTTCCGGTGATACAAACTGCGACGGAGCCGTGAACTTGCTAGACGTGCAGCCCTTTGTGAAGTTGATCTTGTCGGGTGATTACAGTGCCAAAGCGGATTTGAATTTGGACGGAGTCGTGGACTTGTTGGACGTCAGTCCGTTTATCGATGTGATCGCCGGTCCTTAACGTCAAAACCCATTAGCCGCTACAGATCCCGAAGACGATCGAGAACAGATTCGATAAGTCGTTGCGCGTCTTGGGAACCGACGACAATAAAACCTGCAAAGTCGTTTTCGAAGTAAACGCGGCAACTGCCATCCAATCGGTTGGCCGATTGTAATGCTTGGCGAACAATCTCAGTCGTTTGTGCACGATTGAGATTTGTTTTTAAGATGTCACCGCAATAGTAAATTTCGACTTCTTGTATTTCGGCCAATTTTTGACGAGTCAAAAATTCGAACGTGTTTGGGTTGACCGCACGATACGCGATGTCCATCGAATGTGAGACCTCAGTTAGCAGCTTGTCGACATTCGGTTCGGAAAAATTCATAGGAATCTTGGTGTTCGGGTTCCATCCTTGCTCTTGGATCGAGCTAAAGTCAAACAATAAATTGGTTTTGGATTTTTCTTGCAGTTGAACCGCCCATTCCAAAATCGGCGTGTCATTCTCAAGTTGCAGATCCAGTGCTTGCGAGCGAGCCAACTGCGTTTGTGTCCAACGGCTAGCAATGACTTCGACCGATTTAGAGCCGTCCTTGACCGCCCGTGCCAGCTCCCATTTTTGAGTAAGCTGCCGTAATTGGGAAACAACTGGCGGGTAGTGCTGGACCTTTAAGGCGCCTT
This sequence comes from Mariniblastus sp., assembly GCA_965263475.1. Classification (GTDB taxonomy): domain Bacteria; phylum Planctomycetota; class Planctomycetia; order Pirellulales; family Pirellulaceae; genus Mariniblastus. The sequence goes on along the minus strand of OZ253677.1, from coordinate 1,099,383 downwards.
GTTCAAGAGTAAGCGTTCGATTTTCTTCGTCGTTCCAACTCCCCGGTGCGACCATTTGTTTGGTCAGCAAGATGAATTGCTCGGGCGTTTTGCTTTGCAAAGTCGGCATGTCTAGCTGCGCGGATTCCAAAGCCGTACCATCAGCCGTTTCAATAATCGCTACCAGATTGTCGTTCAATGACAATTGAAGCTGGTCCGAGGTCGTTTGTAGCGCAGCTTGAATTACTCCGGCATAGGTGGAGTTAGTCTGTTTGAAGTCAACTAATGCAAAGCCAAAATCGAAACGGTCAAAAAAGTCGTTGTTGGTGTCGAACGAAATCGGGACACCCGTGATTTGGGTGAATTCTGCAATCAGCTGGAGAAAGGTATGGTCCGATAATTGAGCACCCAGCACCGGTTCGGTAAGCAGTTGCGGATCGGAATTGTTTAGCGTCGAAGGTCGTTTGATAAAGTACTTGGGCAAACCAATACGCCGTCTATCGGAATTCAAGGCAGCCCATTGATTGAGATCAAATAATGAAGACCCGCGGCTTTCTAGCTCTGCCGAGAGCGCATCAAAATTGGTTTTGACGTCGTCGACACCCGCTGAAATTGGATTCAGAATCTCGTCCAAATCGGATCGGAATGGAGCAGGTGGCGTGCTTTCCTGTTCTGGTGAGTCCGCCGTTTTTTTGATTTGCTCGGTACGGTCGTTGGTCGCATCAGATTCCAAAGACGGTGGCGAATCGGTCTCGGTTTGCACCGTCGTATGATCAGAGGTATGCGTTGCACTGTCCTCTACTGACAGGTCATTGATCGAATCGCTTTCAGCGTTCGTCGAAGTTTTGGTGTTCGCCGACGTTTCGGCGGCGTTGTTCTCGGATGGGTCGATATCGTTTTCAATGTCAGTGCTACCCGCATTGTCGGGCACTGCTTTTTCGACGGATTCGTGATTACTGCTTGGTTTGCTTGAGTCGTCATTGGCGTTATCTAAATCGACAACTTCGGGTGTGGTTTCATTGGAGCGGTTCGAGCTGACCGCAAAATAAATGGCTCCGCCAATGAGCAAAACCGCAAACGCCACTGAGCAGGCGATCAAAAGGTTGCGCCGTTTTTTGGTCGCCTCATTCGTCCAATTGTCGTTCGGCAGCATCGGTGCCGTCGCCGGCGCTGTCGGCGTGTCCGCAACTTGTACCCTTGGCGCGGCTAGGGCCGTTTTTTGAGCGGCCGGTTTTTGCGGCTTGGGTTTTGTCGGCGGTCCTTTTTGGGCGACTGATTTTGTTTGCAGTATCTGGTCGATGTCCTCAAAGTCTGATTCTGAAGATTCGTTCGCAGCCTTAGTGGAATCGTTGTTCTCGGGCAGCTTCCTGCCTTCTGGTGCCGTCACCATCACCATGTCGCCGCACTTTGGGCAAGCCAGCTTTTGGCCAACGGCCGACGCATGCCTTACTTTCAGCTTCGCCGCGCATGTTTGGCAAATGATGGGAAATGGTTCCAAAATCAACTTCCTCTGCTTGTTGCCAACCGGTGATAAGAATAAACCCGAAGACTTAGTCGCCTAAATCATAGAATAAGTTTCGCATGGATTACGTGAAAGTGCTGGGACAAGTCAATTTTTTGGTACGAATGCGGGCGGTAATACATAAGAATTCTCTTCCGCAGCCTTTCGCGTCGTAATTAAGATGATTTTGCGATCCGGTTCTTCTGGAGTCGGTCCGACTACCCAGACCATTTTGCAGGCCACGTCGTCCGGGCCGGAGATGTTCTTATCCGGATTCGCTTTGACCATGATTTCCGTCAAAATGTCCGCCAGTGGTTGTTGCTGCATATTTAAATCGCTAGGCCGCTGGTTTTGCGTAATTCCTTCTTTTGAAAGGTCGGCGCCCATTAGTCGAATTTCGAAGTCAAAGGGCAAGCCTCCATAGTCGTCCAAAATTTCTTGTTGCAAATTGTTCATCAGAATAATCAAGTCGGGACTGGTCGAAACGGTTAAGTCCCTTGGCGTCGATAATAGCTCTTGCAGGCTCTGAGGCGTCGCCTTGGCGGTTTTGCGTTCGGCATCTGGGGACACGAATTGTGAGGGGCCGTAAGTCAATAACAATTGTGCGGCCGTGACCCAGTTATGCGCGGCCGACGAAGGGAACCAGCCATTTCCAATTACGTTTCGGTCTTCAATACCAACTCGAAAATTTGTGAATACATCGTCTGTCATTTGAGCGATGCGTTCCCGAACTTTGTCCCAGTATGGGTTGGATGACATGTTTTGCGAATACGTCGCGATTTGCGATCGGGTATTGGCCAACATTGTATCCAAATTGGTTTTTAACAAAGCTGGAGTTAGGTCTGCCGATTGATCCAATTTGATTTCGACATAGCTACCGTCGTCAATGTGGAGGCTTAGTTGGATACCACGCACAAAGCGACTGATGACGCGAGAAAGTTGTTGGTTGAATTCCAATAAGGCTGCGCCCATCAATTTCTGGCCCTCGTCATTGAATACTCCTGAACGAAGTGCCAACACGGTAATGTGCCGGGAGCGATCTGACATGGATACTAGACGTGACATAATACCGGAGGTTGTATCGACCGTTGCGTAAGAGACCGATTCCCGAACCAGGTGTTCTGGCCCAAATACAAACTGTTCGGTACTTGCATCTGAATTCGCGACACCAAAACACTGGTCTTCGTTGACAAACAGATAATCGAAATCTTCAAACGTCTTGCTCTTGCCACCCCATTGCGATACGAGTGTCGCCGTTGCGACAGGTGAATTCAACTGAACCGTGAAGAAAGGATCGTATTCAAAATTATCATTGGGGTGAAAGGTGATCAGCAATAGTTGGATGTCGTTCAATGCGACTTGAGTACGTTCGGCAAGTTGGTTCAGGTTAGTTCCGATTCGCGAACCGAGCGACTGTAAGACGCGTGTACCTTCGTCGGAATCGAGCAGCTCTTTTAGCCGTATGGCGATCGCAATTTTGGGAGCACTGGGTACGGTCACGAAACTCAATGGTTGGTCAGACGTTGGCGATTCCCACAAGGCCGTTTTATCGTCATCGATCAAAATTTGGCGGACGTAAGCCGGGGGTGCCGGAAGCGGAGGTTCCGTGGTTTCGTCACTGGATCGAACAAGCTCATTTGAATCTTTGTCGACGTCTTTAACGCTAGTTGGATGCGTCTGGTTTCGGGTAGCGATTGTGGAATTCGGAACGTCGTTGGTCAAAACGACGACAGCGCCAAGAATCGTGCCAAGCAACAGCAAGCTTCCAACAAGCGGAGCCAAAACGGAAAATTTAGATCTTGACGGTTGTGCTTCCACCGTCGGCGAAGCGAGATCGAGGGGATCGACAGCCTCCAACGGCTCAGGGCTTTCAGATTCAAAACGCGCCGGGAGCGTTTCAACTGGCTCAATAATTTGCGATTCAATGACGGGGGTTACTTGCAACCAATCCTGGTATGCCACTTGCGGTAACGGTGGTTGGCGAGGAATTGGTGCTGCGACCCCCTGTTTTTCCAAAGCGTTGATAACTTCATCTAAGGCTTCCTCTGAAGTGGACTTGGCATGGTACGCTTGGTTGATTGCGTTGATCAATAAGGTGTCAAACTCATACTTTTTCAAACGCACGAGTTCAACTTCAGGCATCTTTTGAGATGAAACTTCGGGTTTGGGCAAGCGGCCGGTTGCGATGCGGTACCAAAGTTTCGCCAACTGTCGGGCCGACGGAATCTGATCTTGAGAAGTACTTGTTCTGCTGGTCGAGGAGGGCGGACACTCGATTTTGACCCAGCCGTTTTTTGACATCCAAGTGTACGATTCGAGATCGTTCGGTGGTTGAATTCCACGCTGATGGAGATGCTTCAATCCCAAGGCGACTTGCAATGCAATTTGGTGTGCTTTTTCCGTGGGAATACGGGATTTTAGTGGGACAAGTTGTTGCAAGTTCTTACCAACCGGCAATTCCGATACCGAGAAACGGTATTCATTGATTGCGACCGATTCGTAGTGTTCGCAAACGTTCGGATTTCGGTTGGTGGCTAGTTCTTGGCAAATCCATTGCCGTGTCTGCCAACGTTTTAGCGCTGTCGAACCCGAGCCGGCAACGAAAGACAGTTTAACTGGGTGCCCGGTCAAAATGTGCCGGGCTCGATAGACGCCCTGTTCGGCATCAATTTCATCAAGCAGTTGGTAATTTCCATATTGCAAACGGGGCTCGGGTTCGGTCAGCAAAATCTGGCTTTGAAACAAAGAAATTGACTTTTGCTCGCAAAGCCAATGGGCTAGATTCTCAGCATTGAGATTTTCATCACTGAATTCTGATTCAAATTTAGCAAGCAGAAGTTCCCATGCCGATGGATCCAATAGCTGGCTTTCGAGCATTCTTTTGCCAAATTCGCGAATATCGAAATCCATTGAAATCTTTTCGTTCCTTCGCTAATTGAAATCGGGTCTGCCTTACATTTAATTTTAGTTCAAGTTTCGTAACGTACGAAGTGCCATAACAACAGAAATAGTCATGAATACTGTCACGAATTCCCAACCGCCCAAGAGTGAACCCCGCATCCTAACACCGAGTGAAACGGTTCAATTGTATTTCGACCGTGCGGCAGACAAAATTGAACTCGATTCAAGTATGCGACGGCTCTTGTTGACGGCAAAACGTGAAGTGACAGTGGAAGTCCCTGTCGAAATGGACGACGGTCGGATTGAAACGTATTTGGGATACCGCGTGCAACACAATAATGCACGAGGGCCGATGAAAGGCGGTTTGCGTTACCATTGGGATGTCGACTTAGATGAAGTGCGTGCGCTAGCATCACTGATGACGTGGAAAACGGCCGTCGTCAACATTCCTTATGGCGGTGCCAAAGGAGGCGTGTGTGTCGATCCACGTAATCTGACGCCCAAAGAAAAACAACGCGTCAGTCGAAAATTTGTCGACCAGATCCACGAAATCATTGGTCCAGACAAAGACATTCCGGCGCCTGACATGGGCACGAATTCGGAAACCATGGCGTGGATTCGAAACCAATGGGAAAAATACAATGGTTTTAATCCAGCTTGTATTACTGGAAAGCCTGTCGAAGACTACGGGGCCAAGGGGCGAGAAGAAGCAACGGGCCGAGGTTGCGGGATCCTGGCTTTTAAATTGTTGAAACGTCTCGGGAGGAAACCGCAGGATATCAGCGTTGCGATTCAAGGGTTTGGTAATGTGGGATCTCACGCTGCCAAGTTCATGCATGAGTCGGAATTCAAGATCGTTGCTGTTAGCGACATCACAGGGGGCTATCTGAATCGGGAGGGAATTGACATTCCCAAGGCGCTGCGCCATTTCATCGACAATGGCTCCTTGGAAGGATTTGAAGCAGACAAGATTACTAATGCAGAGTTGTTGGCATTGGACGTCGATATGCTGATGCCGTCCGCAATCGGTGGTGTGATTACCATGGACAATGTTGATGACATCAAGGCAAAATTCGTAATCGAAGGAGCCAACGGTCCGATTCACTACTATGCCGACGAAGCTTTGTTTGAGCGCGGTGTATGCGTACTGCCCGATATTCTCGCCAACGCCGGGGGGGTGACGGTAAGTTATTTTGAGTGGGTTCAGAATCGACAGTATTACAGTTGGGACTTAAATCGTGTTCGATCGCAATTGGACGCAATTCTGACTCAGGCGTTTGAAGATGTCTGGGAGGTCGCTTCGGAACACGGAGTTAGCCTGCGAACAGCTGCATTTATGATTGCCATTCAACGTGTCAAACGGGCAACCGAATTGAGCGGAATTTGAGCCCGTGAGCTGCTTTTCGTTTTTTGTGCGAATTCGTATCAATATACCTATCCGGGCTGCGAAACATTGAACATGGACTCAGAAGAACCAAGGCAACCGGTAAACCATGGCGATGTTGTAAGCGAATACCAGAGGAAGTTAGACCGCGAATCGGAACAGCTTCGTTCGTTGTCGAGTCGCTGGAAGGCTTTTGCATTCACTCGTGGTGGCGCGTTTTTGATTTGTTTGGTGCCGCTGTTTTTTGCGGCCAGGACCTTGGGTGGGGTTAACGTACCATGGCTAATCTTGTCGGGTGTGTTGTTTTTGGTTTTTCTGATACTCGCGTTTATTCACGAACGCATGAGTCGCCAGATTCGTCTTTCGCGGTTGTTGGTTCGGATGCACGAAGAATCCATCGCTCGTATTGAACGCCGTTTGGATCGTGTACAAACGCCCGCTTTCGCTGTCGCCGCGGAGGTCGAGCCGGTATCGAACGACTTGGACTTGTTTGGTCCGTTTTCGCTCTACCATTTGTTGGGCACACCACGTACGCCATTTGGTTGCCAGATCCTCGGTGACTGGATTTCTTATCCTGCCAAAGCCAATGAGGTACAAGTACGTCAAATTGCTGTTGAAGAACTTAAGCCGCAACAACAATGGCGGCACGAATTTCGGCTGCGCTGCGAGCAATTGGCGGCGAGCCAATCTGGACCGAGCCAGTTTGTCGGTTGGGCCGAAGGTGGAAACTGGGTGCAACACCGCCCTGCTCTGCTCTGGTTTTGTCGATTGACCGCGCTTGTCTCTCTCGTCTCAATCGCAATGGTACTGACCGGACTTATGTCGTTGACGATGATTGGTCCAACGCTGATGGTTTCGACGTTTTTGAATTTTACTGTTTCAGTTTTTTATGCCGGAGCGATGCATGATATCTTCAATCAGATCTCATCGCATCGTAACGAATTTCGGCACTATGAAAATCTGTTTTCCGAAATCGTCAAGTTTGAGACTGTGTCACCGTTTTTAAAGTCCGTCCAACATGATCTAACCGGACGCGGGGTCGACGTGCGTCAGCAAATACGGGAGTTAGGGTTTTGGAACGAGTTGGCAAATTTCCGTCGAAACGGCATTTTTTTTATTGCCTATCTTTTGTTCGAATTTTTGTTCATGTGGGATATCCATATTCTTGAACGAATGGAACGGTGGAAACAAAAACACGGCACGAATGTCCGACTTTGGTTCGAAGCTCTCGGGCGATGGGAGTCGATCTTGGCCCTTTCAAAACTGGCGTACGACAATCCTACTTGGACGTTTCCGCGAATTACTCAAGGTGGTTCAGTCGATCAGATTGAATGCACGAGGTTGGGGCATCCGTTGATGGATGATTCGCGCGTCACTAACGATGTTTCTGTCGGCCCGACCGGCACTGTCTTGCTCGTGTCGGGTTCCAATATGTCGGGCAAAAGCACATTGTTGAGGAGTCTGGGGGTCAACGCCGTTTTAGCGCAAATGGGAAGTGTCGTTTGTGCTGAGTCAATGAAGTTGCCACAGCTTCGGATCGAGACGAGTATGCGGATTGTCGATTCTCTGGCGATGGGAACTTCGTTTTTCATGGCCGAGTTGAAACGGTTGAAAGAAATTGTCGATTTGGCAAAACAGTACCAACGTGACAACGAAACGATGCTGCTCTTTTTGTTGGATGAAATTTTACAGGGAACCAATTCTCGCGAGCGTCAGATTGCAGTTTCCAAGGTGGTCGAAAGTTTGCTTGAGTACGGTGCGATCGGGGCAATTTCGACACACGATTTAGAGCTTGCTGCGACTCAAGAATTGAAGGACGCTTGTGTACCGGTTCATTTCGCGGAACAATTCGAAGAAGTCGATGGGAATAAGAAAATGACCTTTGATTACAAGATGAAAACCGGAATATCTGAAACGACCAACGCGTTGAAACTGTTGGAATTGGTCGGACTGAGCGACAGCACCTAGCAAATCAAATTTTGAGCCAACAAACAAGTCATTGATTGTGAGTTGTCGTTAGGGCGAATCTTCGAGCTCCTTTTTGAGTCTTATTAACGCGGCCTGCTTTTGAGCGATGTCTTTTTTGATGGTTTCCAACTTTTTGAACTCGTCATTTCGATACTTCTCAAGCAAATGTTTTTCTTCTTTCTCGACTTTGTCGGCCTCTCGCTGGATTCTTGTTCTTGATTGGGCGATGACGTCTTCGCTTGCGGCCAGCTGTTTTCGAAGTTGGGCTTCAATCGTTTGGATTTTCGGGTCAGTGGCGTTGTTTTCTAGTTCGCGTTTTAGTGATTCCAATACACCCAAGTTCGAACTTATACCTGACTGAGTCAAGCCGAACGTAGCGATTCGGCTTTGGAAGTCGACATCCGCCTTCTTTTGGCCCCAACCGTCGGTCATTCGTATCGTTGCCTCGGTACTTGTAATCGAGACTAACGTTTTACCGTCCGCCGAGAATCGCGCGTCAATGATATTGTCAACGTGCTGTAGCTTGTCGGTCGTTGTCAATTCCAAGAGCGGTTTGGAGCCGAAGTTAGCTCCCAGTTCCAACGCATACAATTTGAATGACTTCTTTTCATTATTCTCGCTTCCGACGACGATTCGCGGAGCGACATCCTTGGCGGGAATCGAATCATCGAGAACCTCACCCACATGCAGCGATGAAACATTACCAAGGTTAGAATCATCGACTTGGAACCAACGCCATTTGGTTTTTGGGATGGGTTCGGCAGTAGGTTTAATGGTAGGGGCATACTTCCAAATATCAGAACGATTACTCTCGTCGTCCCAAACGACTACCAAAAGTTGACCGGTTACTTTAGCAATCGACATAGATTTTGCTCTAGTTCCTTGTCGCGACACAACAGGCAGCTGGGCGTAAGTTTTTGGAACAGCCAATTCTGATCCATCCGTTTGCCAAATTCGCAACTTCAGTTGGCCTTTTGCACGATGCAGCGTTACTAGCGTTGAATTCGATGCTGCAGCCGCGGGAAATCCAAGCTGTTTCAATGTTGACGCATCGACCCAGGTGAGACCAATGGTGTCCTTTGCGATTGGTAGCGATTTAGCGGCAGCTTGGTCGGCTTCAAAATCTGAAGTGCGACATAGCATTGCTTGTTGATTGTTTGGTTGGACGAGTCCGACATACTGGCCATCTGGAGATAACGTCGCAAAATCATACAAACCGCTTAAATGTTTCGCTTGCGGTTTTTCCTTAATCGTCAACAGGCTTGTTGTTTTGTCCTCGTGATGAACAAGGACTTTGCTTGCCGTCATTTCGATACGATTGGCTACGTTGTTCAGCGAAAACTGGTGTATTGGACGAGCGGCGCCGCGGCCGATTCCCGCAATGTAAAACGCGTTGTCGCCGAGAATCGCAGCGCGATTTTTGGATACTAAATTCCAACGCCGCACCTTTTTATCGGCGGAACCGACGATCATCGATTCTGCCGTTTGTGTCAGCCGCTGTTCGGTCAAGTCGACAACTTCCAACATACTGGGGCGTGATCGGGTGGCTTCGGCAAAGTAGACGAGTCGGTTGTTGTCGAATTGTGGTTTTATACGACGACTAAAGACTAGGTTGTCAGAATAAAGCAGACGCTGGCCATTCCACGCAATCAATTGGCGGTTGCTGATTGCGCTGTTACATTCTGCTTGTTGATCGGATTCTCCGGTTTGTTTATCGATTCCAAACCCGACGAAACACAATTCCCCAGAAATTGTAGCTGCATCCGAAACGGAAATCTGTCGAAAGCGATTTGACACATCTTGCGGAATCTCGAATTCCGTCTCAACCCACTGGTCACTTTGATTCGCGAATTCCAATACTTGAGTAACTCGATTGCTGGATTCGATTTTGTCTTCGGCGACGACGATTTTATCATCGTCGAGAAATCGCAAAAAGCGAAATTTGGTTCCTGAATTCGCGTCGTAAATTAATCGCTTGTTAGCGTTTCTACTAGGTGCCGAATCAATCAACTCGATCCGATACGAATTGCGGGACCTCACCACAACGGCAATCGTTTGGCCATTGGGTGAGATAAAGGGCTGTGCTATGACATTCACCCGGCTGGTTTGACGGTTTCCAAATGGTCCCATTTCGTTGGCGGCATACTCTTGGCCGTCTCGGAGCTGCCACAGAACAAATTGATTGGACCTATTGGGATGCGAAGTAACGATCTGCTGACCGCTGGCATCGGTCGAAAATGTAACGAACGAATTGCTGGCCGGTCCGTCGTAAATGCCACGCGCGTTATTGATCTTTGGGTCTGTAATTCCCGGTTTCGACAAGTCCCAAGACAATAAGCCAACCGAATTGGAATACATAACAACGCGATTTGTGGATTCCAAGTACTTTAATTGTCCGTTTCTAAAATCGTCACGTGACAAAGCGTCCGGATCCGCTAACTGGCCTTGGTCTCGCGTTCGCCCAATCTTTAACTTGGCTTGCCCTGGCTTAAAATATTCATACGTACCGTCGTCGAACGCAATACAGACCGCTTCGGAACCGGGTTCATTGTCCGCGCAACCAGCAACGATTTTCATCAGTCGTTTTTGTCGATTGCGAAATCCATTCAGTTCAATGGTCGCGTCATGAATTGTTGAATCTGGTCGCCATATGCGAATTTCATTGTTGCCGTCGTTTCGGTTGGAGACAGAAATCAATTGAGATTGGCTGTCGATGACGGTCTTGGTCAAAGCAGCTATGTTACGGACCTGTCCGAAATATTGTTTAGTCGTTACGAGTTGGTCATCGCGATAGTCCAATTCGAATATCTCGGTTTCCGACGCCGAAAAAACTCTTTCGCCATGTTGGATGATACTTCGAACTGCCGACTTGTGGATGGGATTTGATTCCGATCGCGATTGATGACGGAAAGGTGGAACGATTCCAAGTGAAGAAAAGACGGCTCGTTTTCTAGTGACATTCAGCCGTTGGGGGTTTTCGACCAATAGTCGGTAACTCGCATTGGCGTCATACTGGGTTTCGCGTTCAATCAATCGCGACGATTGAGTTTTTGCCATCCAACGGCTGGAAGGCTGGAACCGATACGTGAGTTCCGCTAGTTCACCTTTTCCATTGCCAATCAAGAGCGTCAGTTTTTCGTTTTCGCTGGCGAGCAGTTTCAGTGCTGTGGGGGTAAACCCCGAAGAAACGTCATCCAGTGCTTGAGCGTTTGCACCGACGACTTTAAAGTACTGTTCCAAAGACTTGGGGTCTGACAAGAAATCCGGATCCGATAGGCGTTGATCAGCGTCGGTCAACGAAATAACACTTACGCCAAATTTTGGCAGACTGTTGGCAACGGCTGCAACGACCGTGCCGGTTGGGGTCTCGACCGCGGAAGCCAAACAACCTTTGTTGGTTGTCAAACCTGGGGCATTCAAAAACAATTGACCGGCAAGCTTGGCCTTTTTGACGTTTTGAACCTTCCATTGGCCTGCCAGTCGAAGGTCCAATACGGAACAACGCAGTTGATTGGTTCCCAATTGCGCTCTCTGATCGACCATGAAAATTCGCAGCGAGTCTTCGCCGGCATCCAAGAATTCGACGTGTTGTGGACGGCAGTAGTACTTTTCCTTGCAAATAGCGCCCTGTGAATCAGGTTTTGGCGATTCGAACGTCAACGCATCCATCAGAGCATCCTCGATATTTACGCGTCGCTTGGCTTGAAGATCGTAAATCACAGGCAGGCTTGCTTCATTGCGGGCATAATCGTCACTCAATAAATCTCGTGCAATTACCAACCATCGTCCGTCACTGGATACGTCCATCGACAATACGCTACAGTCGGTGATGCATTGCATCTTAATCGGAGTGAAGGTCTCAAAATTGCCGTCACAGTGGTATAGTTCGTTTTGATTCAACAAGGCCACCAAAGCCTCACCGTTTTGGGAAGCCTTGATCAACTCGAATTTTCCGGTCAGTTGGTTGTCAATCGAAACGGAGGTTGGAGTAGCTCGCTTGTAAAGATGATGCAACTCCCACGAATTTTTGACCGGTAGCGATATATCTTCGCACAAAAACATTGATTCTAGTTTCGCTTGAGCGCTGTCTTCGTCGATGCTCTCTTCAATACTGTTTAACCGGCTAATATATTGATTGAATTGCGTCTGCTCTTTGATCTTTTCCGATTCGATAATCGCATTGATTTTGTCAATTTCTGTGATTTTTAAGTCGACTTCCGCCAAACGCGTTTGGTTTTCAGCGTATTGAGTTTTTTGATCATTCTTGATTTTGTCGAGTTGAGCTTGGAATTCACTCGATTGTCGTTGCAATTTCGCGAGTTCCGCCCGTTGCGTCGCTAAACCCAGCTTGTCTTCGGCAACTTCGACTTTCGCTCTGTTCTCGATGCCGACCTCGATGGTTTTTATCAACTCTTCAAGCCCAACGATTTCTTCACGGCGCGATTGGATCTGTTCTTGTTTGGCTGTCTTGGCCAATGTCAATTGATGTTGCGCCTCTTGAGTTGCCAACCGTGCATTGTTTTGGGCCACGGCGGCAAACACACCAAAAACAACTCCCATCCCAATCGCGACTAGCGACGCCATCGTTGCCAGAACCAGCATCCGCTTGCGCCGATCACGTCGGTTGCGTTGGCTTGTCAGTTCGTTTCGCAGCTCGTGCGCGAGCTCCTGGTTTGGCTGATGCTCAATGACTGCATCCGTCATCGTTGACAATCCCAACTCAAAATCTTGGTTGTTCAGTGCACGCTCGGCAAACAGGAAACGAGCTTTTGCCAGCCCGGCGTTTGCCGGCTCGTAATCGGGGTAGTTTTCTAACGCACCTTCGTAAGCGTAAATGGCATTATTCAAATTGACGTAAGATTTGGGGTCCTCTTGCGATGACTCCACTTCCCGATCGCCACGATGGGTATCTTCGATACACCGCATGAAATCACGAAAGTCTTTGACGGCTTGTTGCAGTTCCGCGACGTTTTTAAAACGTTCATTGGGGTCGTAAGCCATGGCTTGAATCGCGATATCACGTAGCGCCTCTCGTGCCTCAGGGCTGGGCAGGTCGCGGACGATATAGTTGGCAATGGTGCCTTTGGCAGACATTTCCAACTCGCGACGCACTTTGTTTTTGCCGGTTTCGCTTCCCCATTTGCGGCGATGGAGATCGCTGATCTGGTAAAGATGCGGTGGGTAGCCTTTAGCAATCTGAAACAGAATTGAGCCGAGTACGTAGACATCGCTTCGCTCATCAATTTTATTGCCATAGCCTTGTTCGTTCGATTCGTTTTCGGCAATTTTCTCTTTGAGTACTTGTATCTCATCTGAATTATTGGGTGCGTTTTCCAGTGTCCAATCCAATTTGGTTCGCAACGAACGAAGCTCTTGTTGAGCCAGATAGTGCTTGGACATTTCCGGCGCCATGTAGCACGGAGTACCGCCACCGGAAAAATCTTGCGCGTTATTCAATTTTAAATCGATTGCCAATCCCCAGTCGGTAACTTGGACTTCACCAAAATCGCCAACCAAGACGTTTTGTGGCTTAAGATCACGGTGGATAATGCGATCACGGTGGGCGCGTCGCATTGCATCGCAGACGTCGTCAAACACGTCTAAGTTTTGAATCAGCGTGTTTTGATCAAACTCTTTACTCCAGTCCTTTCCACCTTCAAACAACTTCATGGAGTAAAACAGTGTATTGTTGCTGGTTACGCCAAGGTCGTGAACGGTGATCACGTTGGGGTGATCCAAGCCGGCCGTGATTTGTGATTCATATAAGAACTTTTCGATGTCTTTTTGTTTGGGCGTCGTTTTTCGCGATTGCGATTGAGTGCCGGCTTTGACCTGCTTCTTCAACAACTTGATCGCGACTGTGCGGTCCAGCGAGGTCTGCTTTGCCTTGTAAACGATTCCTGACGCACCGCTACCCAGTTGGCTGTCTTTTTCGTGCATCGCAATCACATAGTCGGCATCTTGGTCGGCAGAATCATTAGTCCCTAAACCAACGATTTCGCGTTCGGCATAATCCAACGACGAAGCGGTTATGGTTTTGGAGGTCAATTCGATTGTGGGTTGTTGCTCTTCTGGATCATAGATATCTGTGGCGTTCTCCGTCTTTGCGGCTTCGGATAATTCAAAGTCCGTGTCGTCATCGTCGCTCGACGTCATTGCGGTGGCCAGTTCTGTGAACTCAGCACTTGACTCGTCAACATCCTGAGTGGTTTGGCCCGGACTGATGGGGATTTTGGGAACGAGCAGGTCATCGTTATGGTCTTCCCCCTGAGTGCTTACAAATGTTGCATCGGGTTCCTGTGCGACTTCGAATTCCTCATCATCAATGTCCTGGGTCGCTATTTCGGTCTGATCGATGGCATCGTTAACGTCCTGCTCGTCGAAGACTTCTGTTACATCTTCTTGAACGATTTCCATGGTTTCATCTTCCACGGAACTAGACTCTTCGAGTAAGTCTTCCAACGTAGCCTCGGAGTCATTTTCTTGTCCGCAGCGAGGACAAATTTGTATCAGGCCAGGCTGCTCTTCAAATTGATGTTTACAGTTTTCGCAAATATTCACTTGAGTTCTCCAGGTGAAGATCGATCGGGTCAATCAACGTACTGAAATGTATTATTTGTGTTTTTGTTGGATCGATTTTTCGTAGCGCCTTCGTAGACGAGATGCACGTGAGAACATGCGTCGCCTTTCATTGTCGCCATGGGTTTGCGGTGGCTTGCTCGCGTTGTTCTCGCCGTCAATCAACATTTGTCCAAGGAACAAAGAGCTGCTTAGCAACGCGTTCCGAGTGACGGACGAGGTGTGAGTTGATAGGCATGCTATGGGTGCCAATTCCTCGTCCGTTGTTTCTTCAATAGGGGCAATGAACGAGGTCTGCGGTGGTTCTCGAAGTTCGCCTGTTTCGCTCGATTCGGAATCTATCAAGTTTTCGATGTCCGTTCGATCGACCGGGGCATCAACTGGCTCAGGAACTCGTTCTCCCTCTTGCACTTCAAAAATGTAATAGAGCCCTGGCTTGACCCGCTGTTCCTCTTTGATTTTGTTGGTCCAATTGCCTTGCTTTTCGTCCTCGGTGTCGGGCCAATACAGATCGTCATTATTGAGCACCGCTCGTTCAATAGCGGCACGAATCGCATCTGGGTCGTCATTCGGGTCTGTCCATTTAAACGATTCTTCAAAAACGCCGTCATCATCGGCCGTGTATCTAATTAGGAAAAAAGACTCTGGCTGTTGAGAAATCGTGACTGGAGGTGATTCCGGTTCCTGAATTAAGTTGACGAAATTAAAAATAGGCTGCGGCGCCGCAGCTGGCGTCGAAGGGATTTCAATTAAGGGTTTGTCAACAACGATCGGCGTTGGGTTTTGTACAACGGTTCGTGTCGGCAAAACTTCCTGGGAGAAATTCAAATCGGTCGATCCGCCATGGGCAAATAGATTGATTCGGGCGTCGTTGGTTACGAAGACCTGCGACAACAGGAAAGACTCGTCGGCAAAAAAGCTTTGCTGAAACTGGCTGGTATTGCTCACCTCAATTGCCAGGTCGGAGTCGGCAAGCACGCTGTCCAACTGAAGGGCAATCGCACTTATTGCTTGGCCGAAATTTCCGAAATCGGACAACAAAAACTCACTCGACGCTTGGCCCATTTCTTGGAGTAAGCTCATTTGGAACGGGGCCGAGATGGCTTCACTTGCTGTCACGCCTTCCACAAACCAGCCAATTAAAATATTGAAGGATTGTTCCCCTGGATTACCCAAAAACAACTCGATAGGTTGGAACCCGACAGCACTATCCAGTTGAGCATTGAGATCAGAAAATGCTGGATCGCCCGGAACAGCGATTACCGAGCGCGGGTTTTGCAATACAAAATGGTCGGTCAAAAAGAAACTTTGGATTGTGTTAACAACTCCTACAACATGATGTTCGGCAATACGCCTCAATTCGACAGATTCGGCTAAGGAAACATTTTCAGAGGCGATGACGGTGATGTTACTGAGGCGACTAGTGACATCGATGTTTGCCGAAACCTGAAGGTCACCCGATTTAGTTTCGATGTAGGCATCACCAAAAGTTGTAATCGCGGCGAACGGATTGGACGAGTCAGCAAGTTGAACAGGCTCGAGTGAGAGTTCGTCGAACGAAACGAGTTCGATTTCTTTACCGTTGACCACCACGGCGCCAATACGAAGTGCGTTGACAAAGTCGTTATTGCCGGCAAAAAAGCCGTCATTAAGAAAAGCTTCCTCGACGTCGAAAACACCGTCTAGGGGTTGATTGCCATTCAACAAGAACGGATCCGGGTCAACCGCAGCAAACACATTCGCATCGATACTGCCGGTAAACGTCGACCCGATGTTTGCGTTCAACTGAAACGGCTGAATCAACCGCGCATGGTTTTGATTGGCATCGACGGCCAAGCGGTCAAACCACGTTTGGGTAAGTTGAACGCTTGACGCCGAAAAAAATGCAGCATCCTGGGCGCGAATGGTCGAGTTGGTGTCTTCGTCAATTTGAGATTGCAGAATGTCCCCTGCCGAACCATTGGCAGGAGTCGCCTCGATGGTATCGATAAAGAGTGCTTTCGCCACGTTAACGTCGGAGAGCACAATGCTCGAATCAACAAACAAGGTTGCGTTTTGCGCATGGCTTATATCAGATCCGTCGACGTTTGCGCCATTACCGGTTGCGGCTATTCGGACCACATTTTCTGTGCTGTTTTGAACCAACAAATCTTCGATGGAGTGATCGGTGAACTGTAATTTTGCTTCACCATCCCCAAGCACAATATTGCCCTCGACATTGAAGTCGGCAGCGGTTGCGATAACCGTTATCGAATTTTCTGCATCGGTTAAGTCGCCATTGGACAGGTATCCAGCGGTAACAGCGAGCTGAACCGATAAGACGTCAATTCCGGTCAATGTTTCGTGGAACGGTTGGCAGCTCGAGACATAAATTAGCGGCGCGATGTTTAGATCACGTCGGTTTGTAAATTCGAGCCGCCCTGACAGTTCGGCAGCAATGTTCTCGACACGGTTGTCGCCATTCAACAACGCATTTCCGGTTCCTTGTTGAATGTCATTGGCACTACCTAACATCAGATTCACAGTTGAAACGACACTCGACTCGGCCTGTTGCAATCCGTCACTGAATTGCAGTAAGACCGTGCCAATTGGACTGACGGTGGTAAGATCACCAGCGATCGTTAGCGTACCTGCAAGCTCACTTCCTGCTTGCAAACGAATCTGCTGATTCGCGATAACGCTAAAAATCTGCAAATCATTGATGTCGATCACTTCGGCAAACTGGCCGGCAAAAATCGTCACTGAGCCGACGAAATCGTTGTCGTTGATTCCGTCGCCATTGCAATCACCACCCGTCAAACAAACGTATCCGGTTGTGCTAAGCAATGCGTCGCCATCGACTTGAATCGCCGAGGATTGAATCAAGTCACCGTCAACAAACAGTGCAAGTTCCGAATGGGCCTTGACCCCCTCGACCGTCATCTCGTCAACGGTTACGCTGCCCAGGGCCAAACTCTTGGTATTGGAAAATTGGAAATCACCAATCGTACTAGCCGCCAATTCGTCGATTTGGTTTGTTGGGTCGATTAAGACGGTATTCCCTTGTACGACGATGCCTAAGCCATTGGCCGAGATCCGACCATCAAGCCCATCGGCGTCTCCGATCACTTGATCCAGATTTCCGTCGACCTTTAGAAAGACATTGCCAGTTCCGACGGCGATGGCGTCGTCAAGGGTAAGGTTGTTGGCGACGTTCAATTTTGCGCCATCATTCGATGTTTGGATGCCAACGGCTCGCATCTCAAATATTGTATCGGAAGCGACGACCACTGTACCGACCAACAGGTCATCGGTGTCGTAGAACAGGCTAAAGCCGTCGTTTTCCGCCGCAAGAACATCGACGTCGTTGTCTTGATCTAACTGTGTTGTGCCTGAAACCATCATGCCAAATTGGGATGCGAAAATGGTGCCCGATTCCGCCTGGCGGAGGTCTCCTTCGATAACCAAAAACACCGTCCCAGTGCCCGCGTGGATCGCCGTGTCGATTTGCAGGCTGCCGAGGTTGTTGAGCTTGAGCTGGCTGTCATTGGTGTCGATGCCGATCAAAGACATCGCAAACTCTGACTCGTCGAAAACGCTTACCTCACCGACGATAAGTTCGTTTGCATTGGCCAATACTGTGTGGCCGAGATTTTCAAATGCAATGGCTTGGATACGGTTTTCAAGAGCGAGCGTTGTATCGCCGTCGACCATCAGGCCAAGGCCAGCGGCAACGATGAAGCCGTCGAACTGCTGGGTAAGGTCTTGAGCTATGTCCAAGAACAATTCGGCAGATCCGACGTCTGCGATCGCAACGAAGGTCAGATTACCGCCGGTCGAAAGCTTCGTTTCGCTGTCGTCGGTCTTAATCCCGACAAGCATCATTTCATGTTCTGATTCTTCAAAGATGCTGACGTTCGATACCACCAAGTCATCGACGTCATTGAATACAATTGACCCCCCGCTTGCAATGGCGAGTACATCGATATTGTTGTCGCCCGACAATGTGATATCGCTACTGGATTGAAGCCCCAAACTCGAGCCGCTAATGGTCCCCTGTTGGCCTTGTGAAATGGAACCATCAGCGACGATAAACACGGTGCCATTGCTACCGTTGATTGCGTCCTGAATGTCAAAGTTTCCGCCGGCGGTAAACTTTGATTCACCAGGGTTGACGATTCCCGACGAAATCACTTGAAACTCAGATTCAACGAAAACCGTCGCGAATCCAATCGTTAAGTTGTCGACGTCGTTGAATCGAAGTTTGCCGTTGCTTTGAACCGATAGTATGTCGACATCGTTTGCGGATTTTAATAGGACATCGCCACCAGCAATGACGCCCAAACTAGTCGATTCAATGGTCCCGCTTGACGTTTGATGAATGTCTCCGATCGATTCAATAAATACGCCGGCTACTCCCGCTCGCACTGTTTCGAAAATTTCCAAATTGCCCAAGGTGCTGACCCTTACATCCGAATTGTCGGTTGTAATGCCGATAGCAATCATTTCGAACTCGGATTCATCAAGAATCGAAACGGCCGTGACTTCCAGATCGCCAACATTAGAAAATACAATGCTTCCGGTCGTATCGGCGGCGATTTGGTGAATCTGATTGGCTGCCGTCAATTGCGTATCGCCTTGGACCATGAGGCCAAGGTATTCAGCCACAATGAATCCATCGATTGTTTGGGACAAGTTGTTTTGGACGTCAAGGAACAACGTTTCCGTTCCAACGTCGACCGATTCAGAGATCCACAATTCACCTTGAACGGCTAACTTGGTATCCGCATGGTCGGTTTGAATTCCGAAGAAAATCATTTCGAAAGCCGATTCCTCGGCCAAGCTAACCATTCCGACTTGTAAGTCGCCGGCGTTGGAAAATACAATCGCGCCATCGGTCTTTGCCGAAAAGATCTCGACTTGGTTGTCTGCGTCAAGCTTCGTTGTGCCCGTCGCCATCACGCCCAAGGCTCGCGAAACGATAACGCCCGTTGATGATTGTTCGATGTCTTCTTGAGAGACGAGTACCACGTTGCCGCTTGCAACCGAGACTGGAGAGTCGATTTCGATCTGTCCTGCGGAAAGTTTCAAGTCGTCGTCGGCAATACTGATGCCCTCAACTTGCATCGCGAACGATGTGTTATTGGCCACTTGAACCAAGTCAACCGCGAGGTCGTCAACATCATTCAACACCGTGAGTCCGATGTTGTTCGCTGCAAACGTGTCTGCGTCATTGGCGGAAGCGAGTGTCGTCGCGCCGGTTACTTGTGTTGCGAATGCATTTGCGATTACGACTCCTGATTCGGACTGGCTAAAATCGCCATCGACATTGACAAACACCGTGCCACTACCGACCTGCATCGATTGGTCTAAGAACAAATCACCAGTGATCAGTGTTACATCTTGGTCCGTTGCTACAATTCCTTGCAGGCTCATTTCCAAAGGGCTGCCATCAAACGTGGAAACCGAACCGATGATCAAGCCATTGGCGACATTGTTGAATACGGTCAAGCCCGAGTTTGCAGCTGCCATGACACTGACATGGTTGGCTGCGTCGAGAATCGAAACTCCAGTTACCCGTAGCCCAAGTTGTTCCGCCGAAATCGTTCCGCTTGAAAATTGACTTAGATCACCGCCGACGTCGAGGAATAGGCCGCCGGAACCAATGGCGACTAGGTGTTCGATGCTCAAGGTATCCTGGACGGTTAGGCTCGCGTCTTTGCTGTCAGTCGTGATGCCCACTGCCGACATTTCAAATGCAGTGCCAGCCGCAACGACAACGGATTCGATGCGAAGATCTTCAAGGTCATTGAGAAAAATCTGCCCCAAGTTATTGGCAGCAAAGACTTCGACGTTGTTAGCAGCTTGTAGGATGGTATCGCCGGCAACCATCGTGCCGAATTCCGCAGCTAAAATTGATCCGGTAGCCGATTGAGTGACATTTTCGTCCACTTGAATGAACAGATTGGAAACGCTCACGTCGATCGTTTGGTCAATGAAAAGATTGCCAGCTACGTTGAGCTTTGTATCTGCCAAGTTGTGAAGTCCTGCAACCGACATTTCAAATTCGGTTTCCGGAGCAAAATAAACGGTGCCGATTTCTAGGTCGCTATCGTTATTGAAAACGAACGAGCCATCTGTATTCGCGGCCAAGCCACCAACGGAGTTGGCACTTGTTAGTACCACATTTCCAAACGTCATCAGCCCGAGTGCGTCGGCGTGAATCGTCCCGGATACCGCTTGTCGCAACAGTCCCAGCGAATTCAAGAAGAGCGTTCCATTCCCGAGTTGGACGATTTCTTCCACAAACAGGTCCCGGGCGGAAATCTTAGTGTCGTCGTTGGACGTCGTGATTCCAGCAACCGACATTTCAAATGAGGTTTCTGCTCCAAAGGCCACCGTCGCAATGACTAAGTCGATTTGGTTGTCAAAGATAACCCGGTCGTCGTTATCGGCAGCAAATACTGAGACTTCGTTTTGACTGGCGGTCAATGTCGACGAGCCTTGCACCATCAAGCCCAAGCTATCAGCCAAAATATATGCGTTTGGCTGTTGAGCCACGTTCCCGTCGACGTCAAAGAAAACGGTCTGCCTCGGCGCAACAATCGCCGCCGAGATAGAAAAATCACCATGAGCTATTATTTTTGCGTCGGCATTGGAATGGAATCCAGTTATCTGAGTTGGAGCGCCCAACGCCACATCGAAAACGACATTTCCGATAGTCACATCGTCGACGTCGTTAAATATAAACAAGCCCGAATGTTCCGCGGCGATCGCATTTGTATCATTGCCAGCGTTAAGAATCGTCGAACCGGAAACGATCAGGCCTAGGCCGTTGGTTGAAATGATTCCATCGGCGGATTGGCTAAGGTCGCCACCAACGTGAAGCAATGCATTGGCGGAACCGATATGTATTGGGCGATCGATAAATAAACTACCGGACGTGATCTTAATGTCGTCATTCGTCGTGACAATTCCATCGATTGACATTTCAAACGCGGTTCCCGCACCAAACACGACGTTGCCGACAATTAGATTGTCCGATTCACTGAACGTTATTTGTTCGTCGGTGCTGGCCGCCAAGACGTCGACGGTATTGGGCGACGTGAGGGTGGTCTTGCCGGTCACCATCAAGCCAAGCGAATGGCTGGTAATTGTTGCGTTTTCAGATTGCTCCAATGTCCCGTCGACGTTGAAGAAGAGAGTCGCTGATACATCGAGATCCGAGGAAATTACGGTGTCTGAATCTGACGCGATTTTTGCTTGGTCGGCACGGATTCCAGCAACCGACATCTCAAAAGTGGAATCGGAGGCAGCGACAACGGTGCCGACATTGAGGATGGAGTCGTTTTGAAACAGCAGAACCTCGCCAACTTGGCCAGCAAATACGTCGACGGAATTCTGCAAATCTAAAATTGCGGAATCGGCGACCATCAATCCCAATGCGTCAGCCTGGATAAGACCTGTGTCCGACTGCAATACGTTTCCCCCGGAAACGATGAACACGTTGTGATTTGTGGCGACAATCGATCGATTGATTTTGATGTCAGAACTCGCCGCCAGCTTGACATCCCCTGACGTGTTCGAGAGGCCGGCAACCGCCATCTCCAGACTGGTGCCAGCAAAAGCAGTAACCGAGTCGATAGAAAGACTATCCAAATTATTAAAGACGAACAGTCCGTGGGTTTCTGCAGCCAGCCAATAGATCTGATTGTCTGCGTCAAAAATGGTCTGTCCGCCCGCGAGAATTCCAAGACCATGCGCGTCGATTTGTCCTTGGTTCGATTGGTTGATTTGGTCGGAAGCACTTAAAAACAGGTTTCCGTTTTGAAGTTGAATACTTTGATCGACCAACAGCGAACCAAGTACCTGCAGTTTTAGATCGGCGTCGACTACTATCGCTCCTGAAACGGCCATCTGCGACGAGGCGCCATCTGCAAACACAACGGTTCCGATTGTCAAGTCGCGGGCGTTTGTAAACGCCGTCGCGCCACCATTGCTAGCGCCAAAAACCGAGACCGAATTATCCGCGCTCAAAATAGAATTGCCTTGCACCATCAATCCCAACGCTTCAGCGGAAACGGTGGCATGTACCGACTGATTGAGGTCTCCGACCGAACCAAGAACCAATGTTGCTGATCCAGCATCGATTTGATTCTCGATCGTGATGTTCCCATCGGCCAAGATTTTGACGTCATCGTTGGACGTCAATACTGAATGATGGTCACAATTCAAATCGATCAGCTTGACCGATTTTGAATTGTTTACCACAGCGTATTGGCCATTGATTTGGTAGCTAGGGTCGCCTGCGTTGTCGAATTCAATGTCAAGCTGATTGACATGAGTGTTGAATTCAGCGGTCGTATCTGTGCTCAATAACAATCGGTCGGCCGTCAATTGCGCCTGACTCGAATTGTTGAATTCATCAAACGCTAAAATGTCATGGCCTTCAAGACGAAGGTCCCCGGTAACGAAAATTTCATCGAAGATCGTCAGGTCACCACTACCATCGTTGTCGCTGTCGGCAATGAGTGCCAAATTCGTAACATTTAACGTGGCGTTGGCGGTCCATTGGTATGCGTCTACGTCACCTGTTGACGCAAACACCAGAGACAAGGCATTGAATACAACGATGGAAGGAAGATGCAAAGGCTCAACGGCGACCAAGCCTTGTTCGGCATTGACCGTAAGCGATCGACTTGCGTCAACTTCGATCGGCTCAATCATGGTTTTGAAGACGTCGATGTCACCCGCACCTATGGATCCGAAAAACGATGTCAACTCAACATCTCCACCTACTACATCCACATCGTCGATGCCTTGATCTCCATCCAAGATCTCGCCGTTTGCCTGTAAGAAGACATGGCGACCGAGGTTGGTCACATCAATCAATGCAAAGCCATCACTTTCCCGGATCAAAATTCCATTTGCTGCCGTATTTTGAGCAATCATGGAATCCACGTTGACACGAAACGGATCGCCCGCGGGCGTATCCGTACCGCTTGAATCTCCAATGCCATCACCGGCCAGCATCGTCAGCAGACTGGTCGTGACCGTATCCAACATACCGGCCGAATTGGTGATAGAACCGGAATCGCCATCGACCACAAGTTCTCGGTCGGCCAAGAGCAAAACATGGTGTTGATTGCTGCCGGTTGCGACGACGCGTCCTGTATCAAAAATCAAGTCATCGGCGGCATCGAAGCTCAGGACGGAATCAGTTGTGGTATCCAATCGAACGATGGCGTTATCATTGACGACGATGTCGTTGTTGACTTGGTCGGAGCGAATGGAAAAAAAAGTTGTCGTGCTTCCGAGTACAACGTCTGAGCTGATTGTCAGATGATTGGCGGAGACTATGCCTCCACCCATTGCCGATGAAGTATCCAGCGGCCCCAAATTGTCTATGATCAAACTCGCACCAACGTCGGTCAATATGATCTCTTGCTGGACTTGGAATGCCAGCCGATCGACGTCCGTGTTCAAGTCATCAAACCCAGGTCCTCCGATTCCGCCAAACGCCGCCAGTTGCACACCACCAAATTTAGCGTTTAAATTAGCGCTTTCGCCTACGGTGCCATCGAAAATACTACCTTGGGCTTGGATGGATATAGCAGAATCGGAGACGGTAGAGGTAGAGATTGCGGAAACGAATACATCACCAGCGCCGGTCCCGCCTAGTGTCGACAATTGAACATCTCCGTCGTCGGCCGCAACCCAAGCTCCGTCAGCCAAAAGGAGCGCGCCAAAATCATTGCCGCCTATTTGGTTCGAAGCCAATGAAATATTGCCAGTGCCAGTCGAAACAACTTCAGCGTCCGCTGTGAACAGGAGTCTGTCTGCCGCGCTAATTTCGATGTTGCCACCAGTGGCAGTAATAACATTGTTGACAATTACATCAGAATCCATTCCCGCGGAAACCAAGCGAATGCTGTCGGCGGTCAATGAAGTTAGATCGGAACCAACGTTGTCAACGCTAAGCGTTCCCTGGGCCTCCAGAGAGATCATGCCATTAGAGGAAATCAAAATTTGGGCTTCAAGATCGCTTTGACTATGGACCAGAATGTCTTGATGGGCGAATCCGTTGACCAATCCAATGTGGTTGTGGCCATTGGAGAAATCCAGCGAGTCAACGCCGAATGTAAACTCACCGATAGAAACAGAACTGGTATCTGAAACTGTCGATACGGTTCCGAAGCTCCCGATGCCTTGAAATACATTCAATGAACCTGAGCTGAAATCAAACTGATCGAACAACAAGTCAAACGTGTCGGATGTATTGTCGTTGAACTCGATGCTCGCAAGCGATGTTGCTCCGTCAATGATAGAAAGTGTGGAGTCACCGTTGGAAAGCATGAAATCCAATCCGGCAATCGGTCCCCCGATTTCCCAAATTCCGTCATTCAAATTGAAAGTGAAATCGTCGCCAGACTGAGTGATTTCTACGGAATTGTCACTAACCCCCGAATCGACAAAGTTTTCCAGAATCAACTCATTGGTTGCTAAGTCGAACGTGAACGTCGCGTTCAATACCCGACGTTCTTCTAATTTGAAGTATTCTCGTTTGCCTCGAAGCGCGTCATCGGCGGGACACTTATCAGGGGTTTTTTTGTTGTTGGGTTTGCCAAAAATCACCAGAAGAGAATCCTTGCATGGGCCAGAAACGCCAGTAGCTATGATAATCGAGGATAAAACGGATCGCAAAATTTAACGGTTTTGATGAACATTCGGCCTCGGTATTCCACGAGACATTTGGCGCATCGGCCCCAAAATCTTGACTTCAGTAGCGGAGATGACGATTTGAACGGATGTTACGAATCCTCGGATTGCTAGGATCGTTGAACCATATCATTCTTAACAAGGGTGAAAAGGACGCATGGATATGAATGGGGCGCTGGTTAGATCGTTGACGTTGGCATTGATTCCTTTCTTCGTCGGATCATGGTGTTTGGGCCAAGACTCGTCCATGTCGAACTCGCGCCGCAAGAATGTCGCCACGACGAAAATCAATTTCCCCGGTTCACAAGAATCGCGTTCCTTGCTTGCAAAAATGACCGAGGAGAATCAACGTCAAAGCAAGCGTGATATTGGTCGCGAAAAAGAAACACAGAAGCGCCCCAATAACGATTTTTTGGATGGTCGGCGCTCGCGGTCGGCTCGGCCCGCGGTGCGAAAACAAGACCTTCAATATCAATATCCGGTTTTCAAGCAAAAAGTAAATTCTCGGCCCCATCCAGTCACGCACCAACGACCTGTGCGAGTCGTTAGCCCTCGCCGAATTGGTTTGCAACCTGAAAATTCAAACGAAGTTAGCAATCCGCAGGACAAATTCGTCGGGAGCGAAAACACAAATGCAAGTTTGTCGTTAGCCGCTGGGGCTCTTCGCGGCCGATCTTCGAATGTCGCGACGCCAGCAGAAGCGGCCCTTTTGGTGTCCGTGTTGGAATCAAATCCGTTCCCGGATCAAGAAAGCTACCAGATCGTAGAGGTCCCAACACCGGTAGCCGTTCGGTCTGACACTCGATTGAACAAAAACTCACCGATGGCAAAAACGCTAGATTCTAGAAAACGTCGTCCAAAAGATGTATTACTGGGGCGGAAGCCCGATCAAGCGTCGCTAAAATTGTCTCCACCTACTGACCCGAACGCGTCTGAAGTCAACGAAAATGTGTTTAAGAGTCGAGTGCCATTGCCGCCGTTTTCGTCGAACACGGATCGGACTGCCAAACACGAACTCATTACAACTCATTTCAGCGATCAGAAAATTTCGGTAGATGTCGGAGCCCAGTCGCGTGAGCGGTTGCGATTCAACAAACCAGCTCAAGACCAATCCGTCGGTGCGAATGATCAGCAACCGAAGCTGGACAATGTCGAATCGGTTGAGTCCGAAAAATTTACAGGTCGATCAAAAGAAGCACGATCTGTTGTTGAAGTTTCGAAAATTTTGATGCACGGCCAGCAGCGATATGTACCAAACCGACCAGCCCAAAACTCAACAGTGATCCAAATGTCGTTTGGCGACCAGGAACAACCTCGGCTCGAGGAACAAGATCTAGTATTTGAATCCGACGTTGATGTTTCATCAGACCCAGAATCTGTCAACACCGTGCCGTTGGAGCCTGTCAATGAGGAGCAAGATGAAGTCCAACAAAATCAAAGAGCCAGCTACCTGTCAGATCTACGGCGCGGGCTTTCAATTGCGCCAGCGCAACTGGCGCTCAATTATGTCGACGACGATGGGACGCAAGTACCAACCAGTGCAATGCAGCGGCGGCATCTTGTTGAATTCGGGGGGTTTTATACGAATAGTCTGTCAAGCGATCCGATTCGAACAAATCCAGACGCAACGGTATGGGGGCCCAATTGTGGTGTTTGGGTGACACCAAACATTTGCTATCCCGCGTTGTATTTTGAAGATGAAAACTTGGAAAGGTTTGGAGCGAGACGACCATTTTTGCAACCCGGCTGGTCGGCAGTGCACTTCTTTGGTTCGGCGATTCGTTTGCCTTACATGGTTGGGTTGGACCCATTTCAGAAGTGCAAGTATCGTACGGGATACCAACGACCGGGAAGTTCTGGTTGCTACCAACGAGGCCGTTTTGTTTGGCACCCTCAAGCAGGAACCTTTCAAGCATTATTGATTACTGCGGGGATTTTTGCCTTGCCTTAGAACTCAATCCGCAGATGAATTCAAACGACCATGAGCACCATTGTGTGCTCGGGACAGCTAGATTTAAACGTAGCGATAAAGTAACATTAGCGCAATGCTCGATAGATCTATGCCAACTTCGTAGCGGCGGTTGCCCCTGCGAATATTCAATAATATGGTTGCTGCTTCACAAGAGATGATTGGTGCCAAATCAGAATTGACGACCATGTTTGCCGATGTCTGCGATAGTACTCGGATTTACGAACATTTGGGCGACGAGCAAGGCCGAGAAGTCGTATTCGGCTGCGTTCAGAAACTACGCGATGTCGCCGAACAAAACGCTGGAACATTCGTCAAGTCCAACGGCGATGACATCATGTGTACGTTTCCTGACGCGCATTCTGCCGTGGTTGCGGCTTGTTCAATGCAGTATCAAACCGAAGAGCTGTCCATCAAGTCGCCGGTGAAACTAGCCGTTCGAATCGGGTTTCAATACGGTTCCGTGATGCACGAAGACGGTGGAGATGTGCGTGGCGATTCTGTCAATGTTGCTGCTCGGCTGGCCGATTATGCCAAAGCAGGGCAAATTGTGACTTCCGAAGAAACGCTTAGCCATATCACGACTACGAAAGCGTTTCGCCGCTTAGAGCGTGTACGATTGAAAGGCAAAGCAGAACGGGTTGGAATTTGTGAGATCCTGTGGAAGCAGGATTATTCGATGACCGTGTTCGCATCCGATATTCCTGATGATGACGTTGACAATTTGAAACTGGTGATCAAGCTGGGGAAGCAATCTTGTTTCGTCAGTGAAGAAAATTTCAAAGTTTCAATCGGACGTGATCCCGGATCCGACATTCGTGTGATGGGGAAACGCGCATCGCGGCATCATGCGACGATTGAATTTCGCCGAGGTACATTTGTGCTTGCCGATGTCAGTACCAATGCGACTTATTTGCGACAAGGCATGGAAGAGACGCGTCTTCACCGTGAACAAGCACCAATCATTGGTTCCGGGCAACTGAGTTTGGGGATTCCCTTCAACAAAGAACCGGAAGAAATTATCGAGTTGATTCCTCAAACCTCGGATTAGACGCCGTGCGTTCAGGCTTTTCGTTGCGCCTGCTGGAATTCACTTTGCTGTCGGCGGGTAGTTGATGGAATACCGACCGGGTTGGCGAAGGAATCTTCGAGAGGGTCAGGTTGTCGATTGGTTGATTTCGTAGGAGCAATTGCTGAGCCGGTTGCTCGGATGTCTTGGTGTTGTCATGTGGAACGGAGACTGGCTTATCCGGGAACGTAAACACAGGTTTGCTTGTCGAGCTTGATGCTTCCGCATCTAAAGATGAAATATCGGGAGACTCGGAAGTACTCGACAAGTCGGTAATAACCGTTTCATTTACG
This sequence comes from Mariniblastus sp., assembly GCA_965263475.1. Taxonomy (GTDB): domain Bacteria; phylum Planctomycetota; class Planctomycetia; order Pirellulales; family Pirellulaceae; genus Mariniblastus. The sequence continues at coordinate 1,071,042 of OZ253677.1, read as the reverse complement.
TTGGCGATCTCCTTGATTCGATTTTCGGCGACCAATGGAGAATCGGTAACATAAGAAATAGCTTTGCCTCGGCGGGCGACGCGTTCCGCGAAATCCAATGCAGCCTTTGGGTTCGACGCACTTTCGGTCAATCGAATGTTGCAAAATTGAAGATACGTACCCTTCTCAAAATGAATGTTTTTCAATGCGAGCATATATTCGACTTGAGACTGACGGAAAGCAATTTCAGCGTCTACAACACGGCGTTGAGCTTCCAATTCTATATCGCGGTCGCGCCCGCGTTCGACTTCCAAACGCATCACATATTGAAATTCACGCGCTGCTACATATTGTTCCTCGGCGGCTTGCAAGGCCGCATAGGTACGACGGAGTTCTCCGAATGCGTTACTCAAGCCAAACACCACTTCGCGTTTTTGTTCTTGCAACAGTGCTTTTTCACGCGACAGAGCCAGTTCAGCATTGCGAACTCCCAGATGCGCCGCGCGAAATCCGAATGGCATTGAGAATTCGGCACCGAGTTGCCATTCTTGGAAGTCGCCCGAATACAGATCCCCAAAGGCACTTGAACGGGTCGTGCCATCGTTTAAGTCTTCCTGAAAAGAAGTTGAGCTTCCAGTCAACGTTCGGCCGAGGCCGCGAAAACGATATTGCCCAATCACGTCAAATCGCGGGCGCAAGAAATTCTTCGAAGCGATGAGTTGCAACTCTCGTTGCTTAACCAGCCAACGTTGTTGCAAAAGTTCTTGCCGCTGATTAAAGGCTTCTTCAATGGATTGATGCCAATCAAACTGAACTCCGCTGGATGCCGGCTCGTCCATCGTGCGAATTAGTCGATCGCTATTGATAGGCAATCCGCAAATCAAACGAAGACGCCGCTCGGTGACCCGGACCCCGCCGGGTGACAGAAACACGCCGCCGCTCATGCCATTGTCGTTTCGTGTTCCAAACGTGGGGCGACCTTCCATTGCATCCAATACGTCCGCCTCGAAACGCAGGTATTGTTCTTTTGCTTGAGCTTGAGCCTGAGTGCCTTCACGAGCCTTGCCTTCCGTTGTTGCGACCAAGATCTCATAGGCTTTGTCTCGGCCGTCGATCGTGGCTTCCAAGTTTCGATAGGCAAAATACAGATCCCAATACGCGTTTTCTACTTCGCTGACAAGATCACGAACGCCTTCAACGAATTGCGACATGGAAATCTCGGTATTGGTGCGCGCAATCAATACGCCTCCAAAAACTCCCGGCACGGTACTCGGGCCCGCAATTCGATTGAACCTTGCGCCCGAACCTTGAAGCAAGGGATGCCGGAACTCGCCTTGAAAAATCGTCTGCCACGAATGGCTTAATGTCTGGCCAGTTTGATTGCTGTTATCGTAGTTGGTCAAGTTGCTCAGCGTAAACACAGTACCGGTTGCCGCAAGCTTTTGAATACTGTATCGGTAATCATGAAAATCTTGTTTGAAGATGCCATTGTTGCCTTGGAATGTCAGATTCGACGCCTGATCGTTGTTTTGAAAAAACGCGACCGCTGAGAAATTTGCATCGAACGCAGACAACGCGGCTTCTTCACTGAATCGCGGGTCGGTAAAAGTAAGTGCTGGACGATAAACGTCGTCGATGACTTGCGGATTCGAAAGAATCGTACCTCCCAAATCGCGGAATACCTTCGAGTTTTTCAGCGCGAGATCAACACATTGCTGCAGCGTCAATTCTTCGTAGTTGATACTTCCATAGTCGCGAACGTCTAAAGGTGAACTTGCAGTATCAATCGGTCCACAATCTTCAATGCAAGGTTCTTCAGGCAACGTTAAGTAACTTGTTCCAGTCGCGTTGGGAATGAGCTCACAAGGATCGCAGCCCAAGTTTTGAGAACCGATTTCGTTAGATTGACAGCCGATAACCAAACCAAAAATGCAGGTTATCATCGCTAATCCAACGGCTCGGTTTGACTTTGGGCAGAACATTCCGAATGATCCCATTATTCATTAAAAGCGAAAAATACTTTTTCCCAGGAATAATCGGCACGGATTGCCTAGACCGTGCTCTATTCGTCGTAGCGACGACAAAAGTTAGCCGGTTTGCCCAAATCGCCATAATCAAAGCTCACACAATCCATGTGAGGGTTAAAATGTAAGCTTCTCTTCCGCTAGCAGAATATCGATCGTGTCTGTTAACAATCCGTCCAATCCGAAAACTACGAATCTAAATCCTTCGTTCGTCGAGGCCGCGGATTGTTTATTGGATGAACTGTCTGGTTTAATGCATTCCGGGGTCAGCCCTCAAAAATTTTACCGTTGGCTGGTCGATCGACTTGAGTTGTTGCTAACAGCACAATCGGTTTCAGTTTGGTTAGCGGTTACTGAGGAAGCCTTTCAGCCGATTTTGGTAAGTTCGCGTCGCGGCGTTATGCGCGATCGCATAGGCGCGGAGCTGTTTTTTAAGGTCATCGAAAACCGACATGCCCAAATCTTTATGGGACCCAAGCCGTTCGTGTTGGTACCCTTTGCGGCCAATGGCCGATCGGCCAAAGTCTTGTTGTGCGAATTTTCGCCGGGCGTCAATGAACAGCTACTCCGAGTCTATTGTGACTTAGGCGATGCCGTCGCAGAATTAGCTATGCAATTTGAAACGCAGTTAGCGGTGAGCGACCAGGACAGCAGGTTTCAGAAATTGGAGACGTTTGTGCAGTTGCTGTGCAATTCAACGGCGACATTAGAGATAGAAACGTTTGGCCTGCAATTTACTAACGATTGTCGATCCTTTTTGACAGCCGATCGAGTGTGGTTGTTCTCCAACGAATCCCAGCTGAAGCTGATTGCATGTAGCGGAGTTAGCGAAATCAATCGGCGAGCCCAATCGGTAAAAGAAGTTAGCAACGTCGCACGCCGTGCATTGCGACAGCAGGAGTCGGTGTTTTTGACGGCTGATAATATCGCTGGCATGAGTTCGGAAGACGCCGCATTTATGGAACGTCATGAACTCGACGGATTCTATGCTGTCGTACTAAGAGAACCAAATGGTCGGGAAATTACCGGCGTTCTTGTCGTCGAATTTTTTGGGCCGCACGACCGAGTCACGACAACCGAAGGCATTCAATATTTGTTGCCGACGCTGCAAACCATGTTTCACAATGTCCAGTCACATCATCAAATTCCCTTTCGCCGCGGCCTAGAGTTTTTGCGTCGAGGTGCAAAGGCTGCCGGAATTCTAACGATTCCAAGAATGTTGCTGATATTGGGACTTCTCGGATCGTTCGTCGCGGCTACTTTTTTGATTACGGACGAATTTGAGATCCTAGTGGAAGGCGAGTTGAGACCGCGAACCGAGCGCCACATATTCGCGCCAGCCGACGCAACCGTCGACGAGTTACTGGTTCAGACAGGCGACCAAGTACAGGTCGGACAAACCGTCGCGTTGCTGACTTCAAAAGATCTTGATTTCAAGTTGAATGAATCGCAAAACGAGCTGTCGACTACCAACAAGCGGTGGCAAGCGACGAAGTTGTTGCGGACTCAAGCGGTTCAAGGTACCAAAGACGAGGTTTACCTTTCGCAGCTTTCCGCCGAACTGGAACAACTTGAACTAGAAATGGAGGCGCTGAACCGAAAAGTAGACTGGATCAATGAGCAGCGCAACGAGTTGAAAATTGCCGCTCCAATCGCAGGGCAAATTGTTACTCAGGACGTGGAAATGAGATTGTTGAAACGGCCGGTACGTGTTGGGAGTTCGTTGTTGACCATTGCCGATACCAAATCTGATTGGCATTTGATATTCAAGATCCCTGATCGCGAATACGGATATCTGTTGCAGGCTCGGCGCGACGGTGATGTCAAAGACTGGAAAGTCCAATACCGTTTTAAATCCGAAATGGAAACGATTCGTGAAGCGACCATCGACTCTGTTGAAAACTATACGACGTTTTCTGGTGACGGCGAAGCGATGGTGCGAGCGTTTGCTTCTTTGAAGCACGATGATTCAATGGAATTGCGGGTAGGCCAAAACGTCAACGCAACAATCAACTGCGGCCGCAAATCGTTGTTTTTTATCTGGACTCGCGACGTTCGCGATTTCGCAAAGAGAAATTTTCTTTGGTAGATTGAGATGTCATTGTCGATCTTCAATTTAGTTTACCTGGCATGCGTATCGGTCGCATTCGGTTCCCAAGATGGGGAGCCAGTGCACACCATTAAATCTGCGGTGTTGCAAATTGCGGAGACGGTTGATGTGCCAGCTAAGATTGCCGGTCCAATTCTTCGTTTGGATGTCAAGCAAGGCGCTGTGGTGACAAAAAATGCCATTCTAGGGCAAATTGACGACGGCCAAGCTCAAATCAAATTGCGCGAATCCAAACTCGAACTAGAAATCGTAACCGAGCAAGCCAACTCGAACGTCGAGATCGAGTTTGCCAACAAATCCAAAAAAGTTTTGGTGTCGGATTTGCAAAGGGCGGAAGATTCGAATCGTCGGTACCGGGGGGTTGTGTCAGATCGCGAGATGGATCGCCTGAAACTGCAGGTCGAGCAGAGCGAAGCCGAACTTGAAAAAATCAAGTTTGAGAAAAAGTTATTGAATCTTCGAAAAAAATTGCGTGCCGCCACGGTCGACCGAAATGAACTGGAATTGGAACAATACAAAATACGTTCCTCGATTGCTGGCCAGGTGGTCGACGTGCAAAAGCGAGTCGGAGAGTGGGTTGATGTTGCCGAGCCGGTTTTTAAAGTCGTTCGTTTGGATCGTCTGCAAGTAGAAGAATATCTACCGCTGAGATTTGCAAATTCGAAACTCTTGAATTGCCGCGCGGTGTTTGCCAACGCGGGCAAGAAAATGGAAGGCCGCGTGACGTTTGTCGATCCGCGGGTCAATCCGCTGAATTCCACCGTGTTGGTCAGAATCGAATTTGACAACTCAAATTTAAAATTGCGACCAGGCATTCGAGGCGAGGTAACCATTTTGAATTCAACGACGGCCGAATTTTCGCTTGGTACAAATTAAATGTCTCGAGCTTCTGTCAACCACCGTCTAATGAAATTTCAACTTCGAAAAGACTTGCAGTTTTCCGAATATGCATCGGGACAGAATGTGCAATTGGTCGTCAAAGACCCGGTGAAACTGGAGTACTTTTTGTTTCAGTCGTTGGATCGCGTCATGCTCAATTTGTTGAAACAGCCGTTGACGGCGATCGAGTTGAGTGAACGAGCGAGTCACGAAAACCCAACGGCGATCTCCGAGGTAGAGGCGTTCCTTCAGCGAATGCAAAAAGACAATTTAATCGTAACCAGCAGCACCGGGGCGGGTGACTCTCTGCGTGTTTGCCAATTGCAAGACCGTCGAAATGCGAAACTACAGTTTGTTTTTGGGGTATTGGCAATTCGGTTTCGTGGGATTGACCCGCAAAACGTTTTGCATTCTATCAGTCCGATAGCTCAGTTTTTGTTTCAGCCCGCCTGCATGTTGCTAGCGGGCGCCATGTTCGTTGTGGCTTTGTTGACCATGTCGCTAAACGCGCATCGGATTTTGGCGTCAACTGAGATGTGGGCGAGTTTGCACGATCCAGTGACTTACCTATGGATCGCGTTGGCAGTTGTCGTCGTAAAAGTGCTGCATGAGTTGGGCCACGCGTTGGCTTGCCACAGTATCGGTCGCAATTGCCATGAAATGGGCATTATGTTGTTGGCTTTTATACCCTGTTTGTATTGCAACGTATCTGACGTGTGGATGGAGCGCAGTCGCTGGAAAAGAATGCTGGTCTCGGCGGCTGGTATTTACATCGAAATGCTAATCGCAGCGATTTGTGTACCGTTGTGGATCATGTGTACCGATGGACAACTGCAAATCTTTTTGTTTGCGATGATCACAATTGGCTCGTTAAATACATTGTTGATCAATGGCAATCCATTGTTACGTTACGATGGATATTATCTGTTGTCAGATTTTTGGGGCGTCCCCAATTTGTACGCGGAATCTCAAAAGCGAGTGGACCGACGCGTGCATCGTTTGTTCTTTGCTGACGAGCCCATATTGGATTGGTCATTTTTGGATGTATATGGCATATTGTCTCGGGGCTATCGGACTCTGATACTTGCGGCCATTTTGTTTGGGATCTATTCGTTCTTTGCCAATATGGAATTACCGAATCTTGGACTGGGGATCGCCTCGACCCTTGGGATTTTGACATTTGCGGGCACGGTTGTCGGTACATCGACAAAACTAATGCGTTGCGACTGGGGGCGTTTTCGATTTTTCAGCGGTCTTTGGCTGGTCATGTTTTGCGGCGCGGTGCTTGTGGGAGTCCTTTGGATTCCTATTCAAACGCGGGTTTATGCGTCTGGTGACGTGGGCCAAGCTGGTGGCGGGGTCATATATGCGCCACGCGAAGGTCGCATCATTTGGTCAGTAGGCCCGGGTGAGAAGGTCGCCAAAGGCGAATGTATCGGGCGCATCGAAAACGAAGATTTGAAGTACTCGATCTTTGAGCAAGAGCAAAGAATTGGCGAATTGGAGTTGTCGCTGAAAAATATCGAGACCATTCAAAAAGTCTCTCGTCAGGATCACTCCGCGGAAATCGAGTTGAGCAAAAGTGCTTTGGAAAATAGCAAGAAGGTCATTGTCGAGTATCAACGGCAATATCAAAGGCTCCGAATAGAAGCGCTTGCCAATGGCGAGCTGCAGATGTTACCAACCACGGCGGAAGGCGATCCGAACGGGAACCATTTGGAGCGCACGTCTTCCACAATGCTGCCAGAGTGTCAAGGTGCGTTTGTGAAGCCAAGTGAACCAATTGGCTTGATTGCGAGTCCGGAAAGACTTCGGATTAACTTAGACGTTCCCGAAACGCAAATTCGGCATGTTGAAGTGGGCCAGCCAGTCGAGGTTTTGATCCCTCAGTATTCGACCCATTATCTGTGTGGCCGAGTGGTTGAAGTTTGTGAACAAAATACACTGGGCGAAGCCGAGGAGAAGCGACACCCGCTTACCAGTGATGGGTTTGTGGTGGTCCGAGTTCAATTGGACAAGTCAGAGTTTCCGTTGTATCAATCTGCGGTGCACGCCGTGATTAAGGGTGAATCCGTGCGCATTTATCAGTGGCTGCGGCAAAAGTTTGTCGAGAATTTTCTTTGACGTATTCTTTAAGACATTGCTGCCAATCGTAGATTAACGTCCATCATTGACCGCGACAAAATGAGAGATTCGACGTCCTATCAACGCCGCTGCGCGGCGTTTGGCGTCGGTGCTGGTCTGACAATCGGTTGTTCTATATTTGTTGATGCTGTTTAACTCGATTTTACATTGCAAAACGCTAGTAAAATTACTTTACATCTGCATCTTGATGGCAAGAATGAATGCTCAGGCGGACATCCGTTTGCGAAGGTATCAGTCGTTTCTTCATTCTTCTCGTTAAATTTCGCGGAAAGTAAATGGTCTTCATTCAAAAGTCATTAGCGGCCTTATTCGGGTTAGTTTGTTTCGTGTTCCTTGCGGCAACCAGTGTCGGGCAAGTGTTGGATATTCCCGTGCCTGAAGGCACCAGCGACGAGTCGATTCGTCGAATCGAAGAGCGATACAAGGACGAGATTAAGTTGTTCGGAAAGCTATTGTTCGAGTTGGATCGGGACCGTTTCGTGCAGCCCAATGATGGTCTCGTATTACCGATCCCCGCTTCGGCAGATCAAGACAGCGTCGAACGCGTCAAAACCAATCATCAAAATCAGATCGAAAAGTTCAGCGAGTTTTTGTTTCAAATGGATAAAGCCCGATTGCGGCCCCAATCGGACTCCCTGTCGTCGATTACGAAAAGGCAAGCGAAATTGAATTCTTTTCTGTCGAATTGGTACTCAGAATTGCGGCGAGAGTATGCGGACAATACGAAATTGGCGATGAATTACGTCTATTTCTGCAATGCCGTTTGCCCGCGTTTGTCGGGTCGAATCGTGTCCGTTGGACCCAACAGCGAACACAAGAATGTTGGCCAAGCTTTGACCAACGCGAAACCTGGCGACACGTTAATGTTGGAACGCGGAACGATTGAGATGGGGCCAGTTCCCAGTAAGCAAGGCGCGTTGCAAGACATCGAAATCCGCGGGCACAAATCAGGCACCACGATCAAGGGAAGCCGAGCGTGGCGAAACCACGCCAAGGCAATGAACCGAGTACGTTTTCTTGGTTTGACGTACGATTGTCAAAATGAGGAATTATCGCTTGGACGCGAGTCGCGGGTTGAGTTTAGAAACTGCAAGTTTTCGAACTATGGCGGCAGTGCCGGTAGATCAAACTGTTTGACCAGTACGAACTCAATTATTTTGGTTGAAGACTGCGATTTCAACGGTGGCAGTGAAGTGGCCAATCAACGGCTGGGACAAGCGTTTGAATTTCGTGGTACTGGCCAGCTTTATCTTCGCAAGACTCGATTCATTGACAACGGCAACCTGTCCGTTGGAACGGCTGTCGTTGACCGCTGCACCATGCATGTTTCAGATCCCAAAAATCCATGGGCGAACCATCAATATGTTAGTGGCAACCTGATCAAGATAAGAGAAAGCGATCTTGGCCGCACCCATGTTCACAAAAATAACGAGTTTGGCCTCGCGGTAGATGACGCAGATTTTGTGCAATTTTTCAGGCAGCGATTGGCTTCAGAGGTACCGACGCCACTGTCCGAAGCAAAACCGTTTGTCGAGAAACTCGAATTTGACAACAATCTGCAGTACTGGATCGGATTGGTTCGGTCTCCCAACCCAAGAATTCGTGACTTCGCTGCCAGCCGAGTTGCGAAGTTGACCGGTTTGGATGTCAATTTGCCTGAGCCAGTTGAAGCATCCGCTAGAAAAATTGAGGAAATCAAGCGATTGATACAGCAGTTGGACGATGCCAAGGCTGACCAGCGAGAAGAGGCCACTGAACAACTCAAGGCAATTGGCAGAATGGCCACGAAACAAATTCAACAAGCGATCAAATCAGGAAGTCCAGAACAGAAGATTCGATGCAAAAGCATACTGGATTCTTTTGTGGAGGTGCGCGAACTTGCGATCGAACAGGAAGTGGGGCGACTTTTAAACTGGTTAGAAGAGAACCAAAACGCGCTTCAGTTCGACGAAGAAGTGGGAGTTTACAAAATCGACTCCAAATAGCTTGGGCGGGGCAGAATCACTGAACGACCTGCCAAATCGATTATTCCTTGTTCTCGGAAATGGCATCGCCTAGCCAATGCGCATGTCGTTTATCAAAAATGACCGCCGAGACTTCTGGAACTTCGGTATTGCAAACGACCAAGTCGATACCATTCATCAAAGTGCAAGATAACTCCGTTGGAAGTTCCTGATACTCATCTAAAAACTTTGGAGAACCAAAGGTGTCGCTAAACTCTTTCAAGTGATGAACGAATTGGGATTTTCCAGACGTGTGGTTTAAGAACAAGAAAGAGTCAGACCCGAAACTAAACCCCAGCGCGGTTTGGACATCGTCCGCGTTTTGAGGGAATACGACGCCGACCTGTTCGTCAATTATCGCTGCTTCTGGGAACTTGTGCATAAAGTTAGAAGCGCCTTCAGCGCTGATCAAAATCGCTGCCCCGGGAAGATCTAAAAACGAGGTCAGGAACGAGCCCTCAACCACTTTTTTTTTGGTGATTTTTCCGGAATGGAATTGCTTGGCTGAATACACCGTCGTCGATTGGTCATCCGTGATTGCAATTTTGGATTTCGCCACCAGTCTTGCGCCCGAAGGCGTTATGTGCGACACGTTGGCTTCACCCATATTGACGACCAGACGCGTTCCGCCCACACGAATCTCATCGTTCTGTTTTAACTCCGATGTCAATATGGGATAGTTGTTCAGGAAAGTTCCATTTCGACTGTTCAAATCCTTAATCCAGCACTTGCCGTTTTGGAATCTAATCTCAAAGTGTTTTCGTGAGATCGCGGCATCGTTTGAGAGAACGCAGTCATTGGTTTCGAGACGGCCGAAACTAAGTGGTCGTTCGTGGGACAACACGCAACTGTTACTCGTGCCAGGCCCGGCCACAACTTTTAAACTAAACTGCAAATCTGGCATCACTCGAAGAAACCGCTGAGCTGAGATACGTTGGCAAGTCGCCAATTAATTATCGTAACCAAAAATCGCTTCAGAAAGTATCGGTTAGTTAGTCGTGGCGATAAATTTCTGTTTTGGACAATCCGGATTCGATGATGACGGGGAAATCTGCCTCCAAAATTCGCTCGATACATCCGTCGCCGCTTCTGGGACATCCACCAATGTTTTAGCCATCGGATGAATTCCACGAAGGATTTCGAATTCACCGCTTGGAGAAACCGAAAATGTCCACTGCCCTCCCCCGACGCCTTTTACATCGACCCCAATGGGCCCCAGCGCCTTAAAATCCGCAAGTAGATTCGCCAGTTGGTCACGATTGCAGTCGAGCCAACATTGATACTCCGGTCGAATCGGTTTTCGCTTGCCCCATTTGTCTGCATTTCCGAAATCGATAAACCGAAAAATTGTCTCTTTGTTGATATCGGGGCAAACAAAGCCACTACCCAAGGCGTCTACATTGCTTTTGTCGAAAGCCGGATCACTATGATCATATGAAGAATAGATCGCAATGTTATCTAAGAATTGTTGGGCGAAATTGTTGTCGTTGTATGCCTCGTTGCCATCGCTGGATTCTTGGAATCGTACGCCTTCCGAATTGAAATACTCGTAACAATAGTTCAATATTTCATTGTGTGTTGGACGTCGGTCTGGAACGAGGTGATAGGTTTTGTCGTGATGTTGTTTGTCGCAAACAACTTTGCCAATGACATTTGATACCCAATCGACAGGAACTAAATTTCGCGGCTGATTGCCATCCAAAGTCAGTTGCAAAGGCGTATGACGAATTCCGTTCTCATCGGGTGCCTGATGCGGAATCAATGTCGCCATCAAACGCAAATAAACATATAAACCATGATAAGAAGCTGTGAAACCAGTCATCGAATCGCCAACAATGACCCCAGGCCGATATACGGTCAAGGAATGGAAGTACTCAGTCGCTCGCAGGAACTTCTCAGCTTCGAATTTACTTTCCTCGTACTCGTTGCGAAACTGTTGGCCATGGTCTAGTTCCGATTCGCTGAACGAACTGCAGACGCCTCCGACGTACGCTGTCGATACGTAGTGGAATTCTCGGATGCCACTAACATTGGCAAAATTGGCGACGTTTTGTGTGCCCTCAAAATTAGTTACCCACGGTTCCCCCGTCCTACCCGCCGACTCAAACTTGAGAACGGCAGCATTGTGGATCACGCGATTGCAATGTGTACGGACAAAATCTTGATCCTCAGAAGACAAACTCAATCGGTCATCCGACAAATTACCTTCTAAAACGATCGGTCTTGGTAGCGGTTGCCGGAGTTCGGATTCCCAGCGTTGCATGATCGTCTCGATTCGATCGCGCGCGGTTTGCTTCTTCGAGGCTCGCGCTAAAACGGCGATCCTTTGATCCCGTAGAAACAAGTCCTTTAAGAGATACTGACCGACCAAACCGGTGGCCCCTGTCAAAAAAATATATCCATCTCGACTGGCTTGTGCGCGTTGGGCTCGATGAATATCAGCTTTATTGAATTCTACTTTGTTCACGAAACGCTTTTGCGAGAATGATCAGGATGGCTTGACGACGGACTGCGAAGGCACTCGGAGCAATGTGAATCCGCTGACTTTTACGATGAGCAGCACCCTGATATTGTAGTTCAAGATTTGTAGGTGGGCAGCAAAGTTTCCGACCGCTGCTGCCAGTTTATGAAGGGAACTCCTGTTTTTTTCGTGGAATTGAGTCAATGTTCGGCAAATGTAACTATTTTTCCGGTTTGCAGTGGGAGTTCTCCATCGCTGCGCTAATGGTCGTTTTCTCGTTCGGTGTGCCTCGGCAGGGACTTGGAGAAGAAGATTTTTCTTCTTTCGTTGCGACCGGTATTTCGCCTCAAGAAATCGCAGAGGGGTGGATTTCGCTATTCGATGGCGAGTCGTTTGTTGGATGGCGTGCTTCAACATTCGACGGCTGGAGGGTCGACGATGGGCAATTCATTAGCAAAGGCGATGCGAGTAAGCTGCTTAGGACGGCCGTACAGTTTGATGATTTCGAGTTGAGGATGGATTTTGCAGCTTCAACCGGCTCGGGATTTGAATTACTTGTCCGCACGTCACCCAATCCAGCATCGAAAAACGGGGATGCGGTCATGATTGATCTAGAACGCTTGTCAGGAGCAGAACCCAAAAAATGGCATGCGCTACGATTGGTTGCTGACGGAGCAAACGTACGACTCGGGTTGAACAATAAAGAGGTACTTTGGAAAGCGAATGCGTTGGATATTCGCAAAGGGTACATTGGTTTTCGAACGCAGCGTGGAACGACGCGAATTCGCAACGTTCGACTATTGCCAAAAAATTTAGCGCCTCTTTTCGATGGACAGAATCTGAACGGTTGGAATACCAACAACAATATGGCCAGCGATTTCGCAGTTCGGGATGGGGTACTGTGGGTCAAGGGCGGAAGAGGCCAAATCGAAACGAATTCGACATTTGGTGATTTTATGTTTTCCATGCACTGCCGTACGAATGCGTCGGGGCTCAACAGCGGCGTGTTTTTCCGATGCATTCCCGGAGAAATCATGAATGGGTACGAAAGTCAAATCGAAAACCGTGTTCGCGACGATGACCGAACACAACCGTTGGATTGTGGAACCGGCGGGATTTTTCGTCGAAAAAACGCGCGGCTGGTCAACGCGGACGACCAAGCGTGGTTTGCCAAGACCATCATTGCTGATGGCGCGACCATTGGAGTATGGGTCAATGGTGTTTTAGTTACGGACTGGACCGATCGGCGCAAGCATCACGCAAATCCTAGGAAAGGTTGCCGGCTTGCCGCTGGCAGCATAACCTTGCAAGGCCATGACCCAACCACAGATTTGAGCTTTAAAAAGATTCTGGTTCGTGAACTATCGCGCCGCCGGGTTATTGAAACCAAACGCTTTCCATGAAATTTAACTGCGACTTTGACTTTAATTGGATTGCAGATGTCGTAGTGGTTTAGGCAAGGGAAAGCTCACGTGTTCTTCCCGGGTGACCACCGTTTCGACGGTCGCGTTGTATTTTTCGCAAATCCAGTCCACACATTCTTCGACCACCGTTTCCGGTGCGCTCGCCCCGGCAGTTACCATCACCGTCTCCACTCCCTCGAACCAATTGGCAACGATATCCGACACACCGTCAATCAAGTGAGCGCGGATGCCTGTTTCTTCCGCCAATTCCCTAAGCCGCTGGCTGTTGCTACTGTTCTGGCTGCCAAGCACCAAACACAAATCCGCATCTTTAGCAATCAAACGAACGGCTTCTTGGCGATTTTGAGTGGCGTAGCAAATGTCATCCTTGGGAGGATTAACCAGACCTGGGTATTTTGCTCGCAAACAGGCGATAATCCGATTGGCGTCGTCCACCGATAGTGTGGTTTGAGTCAAATAAGCGACTTTGGCATCGGTTGGAACTTCCAATTTTTCAACGTCTTCCGGCGACTCGACCAAAATCATTGCACCGGGAGCTTCACCCATGGTTCCGATGACTTCGTCATGGCCTTCGTGTCCGATTAGAAAAATCGTGTATCCTTCTTTGGCGTACTTAATGGCCTCGAGATGGACTTTCGTGACCAAGGGGCAAGTTGCATCGATGGCAGTCAATTGTCGATCTCGCGCGATCCGCCTGATTTCCGGTGAAACACCATGTGCGGAAAACATCAGGGTCGATTTTTCCGGAACCTCCCGTAAATCATCGACGAAAATTGCCCCCTTGTCTCGGAACGACTCGACCACGTATTTGTTATGAACGATTTCATGATAAACGTAGATCGGGGCACCGAATTCTTGCAAAGTCAGATCGAGACTTTCGATCGCCATGTTGACGCCGGCACAAAACCCTCGAGGGCTTGCTAACAGTATTTTCATATTCAATTTCTTTGACAAATTCGACGCCTGTGACAAAGGCCGATCCAAGGTTAACTTATTGTACGGAACCGACGTATATCCGTGCAGACAACTTAAACCGATTTTGGAATTCGAGTTTCAGCGGATTGCCCGAAAAGTAGACTTTTCTTTAAATTCATCAAAAAGATAGGAACATGTCTAGTCACGAGACCCGGCCAAAAATTGAATTGAGCCCCATGACACGGGACATGGGCAACAAGCAATGTCGAACGGCCGTCAAGCAGTTGTTTGGGGACTATCGCTGGATCGGCGGTAACTTGCCAGGTGAGAAGCAGGCGGCGTTGTACGCGATTTTGAACCATCTGGTTCGGTCGGCAGACTACCTAGATCTGGAAAGTACAGATGGTCTGCCGTTAGACGTATGGTGTGAGTTTCGTGATGATTTAAGTGACGCGTTCCAAGATCAATACACGTCGGCTGACTTGATTGCGTTGGTCGATGCGGCAAGAAAATTCAACATTCCTCGGCAATATTTTTTTGACGTGCTGGAAGGTGTCGATTCGTGGATTCGTAATCGTGGTTTTAATACATTTGACGAATTGTTGGTGTTTAGTTACCGAATGGGCGGTTCGTCACTCGCCGCTACAATACCGGTTTGTGGGTTTGTAAAATCCGGTTACGAGGATTTGGCTGTAACAGCTGGGCAGGCCATATTCTTGACCCAAATCTTGGCTAATATGGTTCAGGACATCAAGTTGAACAAGAATTTTATTGCCAAAGAAGATATTGCTGAAACGGAGCTGTCGTTGGCACGTATCAAAGTCCGCCAAGCCAGCCCCGAGCTGCGGCACTTGGTTCGGTTGTATGGGGCGCGGATTGAGAAATTGATGTATGCCGGTGGCAAGTTAGTTGAATATTTGGATTTCGATGCCCGGAGGAGCTTTACGTCTTTGATGGCGGTGCATTGGTCGATGTTGATGAAGATGCGATTGCAACCTGAATTGGTTCTCAATCCAGATGGCATTCTTACCCGCCGCGAGATGTTTGGCCTCCGAACACGACACTTGATGGGATTGGAGGGCAACATTCCGGTTATTCCGGAAGTCGATCATCACCACGGTCATTAGGCGTTTCTTTTTTTAAGTAGAACGACCTGAGTTGACGTTCCAATGCTTCAAAGTCGTTGCCGAACGCATTTACAAAGTCCCTCAGGCGTTCGTCTTGGGTGTACGGCTGGAAGTTTTTTCTTGTCGAGTCTTGTTTGATGAAACCGAAATATTTCTTTGGCTGGCTCTCGTAAAGATAAAAGCTCAAGCCCCAAGACAAAGCATAGGCCAATTCGATATCACTTTGAAAAATCTTGTCATTGGCGATTAAGTTAATCAAAGCGGCGTTGATGCCGCCCTGCGTCAAGTGTTTTCGAAGTTGACGCAATCGCGAAATATTAACTCGACGCGCTTGCCCTTTGTTCTGTGACGCATGATTGAACCCGGGCGCTTCAAACAGCGTGGCTATGCCCTCGCTGAGCCACTTTGGCGGCGGTGAAAACCGATTGTGGAGGCCAGTGTTGAACGCAGATTGATGTGTGGCTTCGTGTATGACTGGCGAAGCTTTGTAAAGCCAGCGATCACCCGATTTGCGGAGTTGCGCAGATGGGTCATAGGTGGTGATCCGATTCGAGAAACGCGAGTAGAATCCACTTATTCGTGAGTCACGTATGTCGATTTCATTGATAAGACTACGGTCAAAGTCGTTTCGTGACCGCAATACGACGGCGACCATTGGTGATCTTGGCTTCGTCAGCTTGATTCCATGAGTTTCAAAAAATTTTATAAACCGTTGGTAAAATGTCTCGAAGGGTTTGGCGTAAACGGCAGGAGACCCCCAAGGGTGAACGACTACAAAACGGTCAGTTTTCGAGACGTCATAACGTTTGCCAAATTCTCGTTCGAGCAGCTCGGCCATTTGCTCATGGGTGTAAGATCGAAATTCGTCCGCGACGACTTCAAAGTCATTGGCAGATTTTGCAGGAACTAAAATCAGTTTGCTTCCCGGGTCAAGCAAGGCCATATTCTTACCATCGAATCCCAGCGGAAGTCCGTAGAATTCGTTATTGTTGTATTTCAATCTGGCCGTGATTTCCGGTTGGCAAAACGCGTTGGCACCGATTGCCAACAACATGACTAAAGACAGGCTGATCATAAGTGGGAAATTCGTCATTCGGTTTTCTGCGACCACACAGACCATGTTCTAGTACACACAACCATTCAAGATCATCGTACTTTTCTGGACCTCGGATGGCAATTTTTGCGGCGCTACCAGATTGCTGGTGTTGGCGAATACTCCGAGTATTCATTAACGCTTAACTGACGAGGTCAAAAAAACTGGTTTTCGGCTGATTGCCATTTGGGTAGCGTTTCAATTAATGGTAAACTGAAACCGCTTTCAATTTGGGGTAAAGGTACGAATCTGATGATTAAGCGGTTGGTTTTTTGTAGCGTGGCGTTGCTCGCTTCCACTAGTTTCGCATTTGAAATTGGCGACATTAACCAGGACGGCGTTGTGAACCTGTTGGATGTCGCGCCGTTTGTTGATTTGATTTCCAACGGTGGCTATCAGGTTGAAGCCGATCTGAATCAAGACGGAGATGTGAATTTGCTTGATGTGTCTCCGTTCGTCACATTGCTTTCCGGTGGTGGTGGACCGGAGCCCCAAGTGGCTCCATTGTACGACAACGATACGGAACTCGAACCAGCAACAACGTTTGAAACCAATGATGCGTTAGTTACGATCGTTGGGGATCGAGTTCGCGACCGTCATGCGCGCGAGGATGAGTTTCAAGCGTACGATCATTACTTGGAATTCTATTGGGAAGAACGCACCGTCACAATTGAGATCGTCGATCGTATCGCCATGGGTGGGAATAGCATCACGGTCAATACATCATCGATTATTCCACTTCACACACGTGACTTTCGCGCATTCTTTCGCGGCCTCAATACGCCGGCAGAATATTTTCACAACGTTGGTATGACTCAGGTGGTGCCGACGCAGTACACCACAACGTTGACCTTCAATCCGAAAACGGGGATGCCCATCAAATTAGGGGATCGGATGGAATTCGAATTTAGCCCGTTTTTGTCGAATCCAATGAATGGTCGTGAAAACTATTATGGTACGGCGTTTTTGTATGTTGTCGGTGAGGGGCTGTTGCCATGGGAAGGGCTTGGGTTTAACCAAGATTCGTTTCCGCTACCGCAGTCAACCTGGCTTGGCGGCAAAACGACGGTTCACTATCAGTATTCCAATGAGCCGGACCATTTGTTTAAACAAATGGCGGGCAATTTGGCACCGATCAGCGCCCAGCCATTCGTTCTAGGTCGACGTCTGCATCATACCGATTTCGGCAACGGGGCTCATTCCGAGCAACCCAATCCAGCTTTTTTTCAACAGCAAGGCAAGCTAGGTCCTGCTTATATTGGTCGCAGTTGTGTGGCCTGTCATGTCAACAACGGGCGGGCCTTCGCGCCGCAGCCCGGGCAACAAATGTTGCAATCGGTCGTTCGGGTCGGTATCGATGATTGTGGTACGACACATCCTCAATTGGGCTCCGTCTTGCAGCCTAGATCGACCAGCGGTGGCGCCGAGTCGAGCGTATTGCTTGGCAGTTACACGTTTACTCATGGAAGTTATCCCGACGGTACGAGTTATCAATTGCGTCGCCCGAGTTATGTTTTTCCAAATATCTCCCCCAGTCATTACTCGGTACGATTAGCACCGTCTTTGGTTGGCATGGGGTTGCTGGAAGCAATCGATGAGTCAACCGTTGTTGATCTTGCCGACCCTCAAGACAGTGATGGCGATGGCGTTTCCGGTCGAATTCAAGTCGTTACCGATCCTGAAACGGGGGAGCAGCGGTTGGGGCGCTTCGGCTACAAAGCGGCGCACGGCAAGTTGATTCATCAAATTGCGGCGGCATTGAATACGGATATTGGTGTCACGACGAATGTCTTTCCAAACTTGGATGGTGACGCAAATTCTGGTCCTGTCGAGTTGGGTGATGAGGACTTGTTTGATTTGACGCGTTACGTCGGAACGTTGGGCGTTGGTGCGCAACGCGACTACGACGCTCCAGATGTTCAATTGGGTGAGCAGCTTTTCAATCAAGTGGGTTGTGCGAAATGCCATGTATCGACGATGACCACCAGTTCGAATCATCCGTGGAGTGAGTTGAGAAATCAAACGATCCGGCCGTTTACTGATTTGTTGTTGCATGATTTGGGGCCGGAATTGGCAGACAATATGGGTGAGGGGCGCGCCTCAGGTTCGGAATGGCGAACGGCCCCGCTTTGGAATCTGGGCCGAACGGCCGAGGTCGGCAATCAACAGGGTTATTTGCACGATGGTCGCGCACGGAATTTGGAAGAAGCCATTCTTTGGCATGGCGGGGAGGCCGCCTCGGCCAATTTGGCGTTCCAAAATTTGAGCGTTGCGGATCGGGCCCGGCTGATCGAGTTTTTGAATTCGCTTTAGAGCCATGGCTGCGTTATGCTAATGAAGTGACAGTGGGCGTCAATTCGTAGCGTGCAAGTATGAATTCACAACGGCAATTTTTAATTTGTTTATCGATCGGCCTGTTTTGGGTCGTGAGCTGCCAGGACGCGATTGGGCAATTTGTCATCCACGTCGAATCGTTCAAAGACACCAGTGTTTATGCGGCTGGTTTTGTTGGAGGTGTTCCGAGTGTCACCGATAATAACATGGGTGAACATACCCACATCGCGGTTGGAAAAGCTAACAACGATCGAATCAATCGAGGGCTGATTGGATTTGAATTCTCTGAGTTGATTTCAAGTAAAGCGGTCATCACGAAGGTGACTTTTGAGTTCGATGTGATGCAACAAGGGGGCACGGGAGGATCAGCGCCGGTTGTGTTCGAGTTACATCCGATGGCTTCCGATTGGGACGAAGGTTCGGGCTTGGGCAATACGGGGATCCCAACAGGCGATGGCGCGACTTGGGTCATGTCAACGGCGCTGAGCCATTGGAGTGTTCCTGGTAGTGATTTTGGCGACGCAATGGGTTCGGTGTTTGTCAGTGGAGCGAATCGTTATTCAATTTCGACCGATTCATTGACGGCTTGGGTGGGCGATGTGTTGATTGGAAATCAAGACAATTTAGGGGTTTTGTTAAAAGCAAATCCGGAAACGGTCGCAGGTTCCGCAGCTCGGGTTGCATCTCGCGAGGCAGGAGGCAATATCCCGCCAACATTGGTCATCGAGTTTGATCTCGATCCCGTTTTGGGCGACGTCAATTTGGATGGAGTGGCCAACTTGTTGGACGTAATGGTTTTTGTTCAACGCGTTTTCGGCGGAACTTATCAGCCAGAAGCCGATTGCAACCAAGATGGCGTAGTCGATTTGTTGGACGTCAGTATTTTTGTCGATGTGTTGGTGGGTTGATTTTGGCGATTCCAGTTGAACGATAAAGTTGTCCGGCGCTATTTTCCTTCATTGCCCATCTCAGGTACGTCTGAGAGTCTCCTCAAAAACGATGATCATTTCTAGTGCTTTCCCTTGTGCAGAAATCGCAATTAACCGCGGTTTCAACTCGTACTACTCAACGATGGATACTGCTCAACGATGGACTTGCGAAAGGACCAATCAAAAACTTTATTGTCACGAGTTTGACAAACGTTGCTTTGAACGCGCGGCGGCACACTGATTCAGCGGCGAAGAACCCTGTCTTGTTGTCTGTATTCGCCAAAACGACGAACGAATGATTGATTCGGGACCGATGGCTTAAACGGCATACCGGCGACTAGCACGTTGCCGCTCAAATGCATGAACTCTAATTTGGCGGCGTTTCCATTCACTGGATTCCACATCGAATCAGAAGTTGGACTTCTGTCGCTTGATTCCTTTGCGCAACTGCTTGTGACAACGAACACAGTTGATCGTGACTTCGAAGTAGGCCAGCGTAGCTGCATCAAGATTGTTTTCGCGACTTGCGGATCGCAGCCGTTGTACCGTCTCACGAAAATCGCTACTAGCTTTTAGATAGGCGCGTGAATTGACGGAGTTCCAGTTGCTTTCATTGCTTAACAGCATCAGGTCTTGCGCGCCTTTGGCGATACGTTCAAAATCTTCGGTCGCGAGTCCGGCTACGACTTCTTTTGAAAAATCCAATTTGCGCTGCATGAACTTCTGTTGCGTTACTGATTTTTCTTGTTCTTGTTCTTGTTCTTGAACGCCAAGCAAAAACGGTATCGTCAGCCATGCAACAAAACCGACCAACCACAGGCTTTTTATCATCGATAGCTCCTAATTCCAATCGCAGTCTAGTTTCGGGTAACGGCAAATTCGGCAAGCCGCCTCGCAGAATCAACAATATTTGGCTTGCTTCGCGATGAAATTGCCACTGAAATTCTTCACGTGACGCAATCAGTGTGCCAACATCGGCAGGTGATAGTAGGCCTTCAAATCCTGCTCAAACTTGCCATCGCAGATTGAATCCCAGCGCCGGGAGTTGGACGGCGCGCGAAACCGCACAGCTAGGTGCCAAGAAAGGCACGGTTCGAATCGATTGAGCAAACAACAATCGTTTGGTTTGCGGGCGAAACATTTGGCGCAATCGTTGCAGTTAGCTGCAAGGACAAAATAACTAGAGCGCGCTTGCTTTTAGTGTAGCGTCGATCCATCAGTTTTGCTGGAAGATTCGACGCCAAGACCGTTACCGTTAAGTGCAACTTGCACTAGGTAAAGGACCCCATTTTTTTAGAGAGACCAACCGATGCGTTTTTCGCTATTCATTTTGATCGGTGGCCTAGCCGTGACCAGTACTTTAATTTTTCATGGTCAAGAACAAGGCGAACAACAGATAGCCGAAGATAAGCCAGGTAAAATTGTCGTGCCGACCGATGGTCCCGACGGGGTGGCGCGAAGAGACTTTATGCGGGCAAAATTGATAAACTCTCAAAATATTTTTGAGGGTCTAACGACTGCGAATTTTGATTTAGTTCAAGATGGTGTCAAAGCGTTGAAGTCGGTTGCTGCTGGAGAAAAATGGGTCCAAATTGACGATGCCCGCTATCAAAAAATGACAGATGAATTCAGGACGACTGTCAATCGGTTGGCGGTCGCTGCCGAGGGCAAAAACATCGATGCGATGGCTTTACGATACTATCAAATGTCGACCAGTTGCATCGACTGCCACAAGCATATCCGCAAAGCTGGCTACGAGTTCTAAATTATCAAATGCACAATGATTCATGACGATTGCGAACGGCAAGGCTGGCAAAAAGGCACGATACGATCAGCAAATAACTCGATGGTTCAGGAATGGTTGAGACGACGGTGCGGAACCCGAGATCACGGGGTGATGTATCTCCAAAAAAGCCATCCAATGGACCGAAAACGAAACTGGTGCCACCCCCGTAAATGTCGACTTCTGAATCGTAAATAAAATAGGAACCGTTTCCCGCAGGATAGGACAGTTCGAACGCAAGGACATCGCCCGGGGATACAGAAATTCCGAGGTTGCTCACGTCGAATGAGACGAATTCTCCGCTCGAAAAATTGTCAAAAACAGGAATACTGGCGACTGGGAGATTTACGCTACCCAAGTTTTGATTTAGATCTGGCACTCCGGCCGTTGTGGTAAGGATGGATAAAACCAAATCAGAATCTGGTACGCTGGGCGCATCGCTTTGTTGAACCTGTAAATCGATTCCGGCCAGCACACCGGTGACACCGACCGAAAACGTCTGTAACGATGATTGAAAGTCTGCGATAGTGGGGCCGCCAAGTTCACCGCTGGGGCTAGGGGCGTTAAAAGCGTCGGCGACTTGATCAACGACCAAGTCGGCCGATGCCGTAGACAGGATCAAAACGAACGCAGCTGTAGTTTCTAGGATCGTCAACACGGTTGTCTTCATTTTCGGGTTTCTCATAGAGGTGTGCAGAACTTTGCCGGTACCTGAGACAGTCCTGATTTTTTGCTAAACACAGGGGCGCCTCCAGCAAGAATATGAGCCATTCGTGGCGTTTTGCAATTTCTTAAGGAATCGAGTTGCCGTCATACGACGCCTATTTCAAAGGTCCCAGCGACTCCGGCTGCGCGGACAAGTTAAACGGATTTTTTTCGGGAATGGGCCAAAAAAATGCTGTTTTTGCCAAAAAATGGGCACGAATGCCATACGGTCTTGGACCTATTTCTCGTCCAAGTCATTGCCGATGATGTCACGCAGCTTGCGTAGGGCCCGAGTGTAACGTTTGAGGACCCCGGATCGAGTTATGTTCAAAATTTCGGCGGTTTCTTCGGTCGATAGCTCTTCGAAATGGCGTAGAGCAATGACTTCGCGATCTTTTTCTTCCATACTGTCCAGAGCAACCTGGATACGGCCCTGCAATTCTTCCTGTACCAAATTACGCTCAATGGAATAGGAGCTCGCTGCCAAATGGCTTGCCAAATAGATGCTACTTGCATTATTAAAATTTGCCTCCAGAGGCATCTCTCGTTTGGCGTCTCGCATCTCGGCGTCTAAGTGAAAGCGATGGATTTTTCCAAGTCGTCGAGCGACGAGGTTGCGAAGCCAAAAGTAGACAGAATGTTTCGGGTTTGCGGCGTATTCCGCAAACTTTTTTCGAGCGTCCAGAAATGACTCTTGCAACACATCGGAAGGATTGAGTCGAGCACGCACGATCGGATTCAATCGCATGGCAACCATGTGCCGCAATCGCTCTCGATGAGTGTCAAGAATTGTCGCCAGTGCCGATTGGTCGCCCGTGGCAGCTGCATTTACAAGCGATTGTAGATTTTCTTCGCTCCAGTCCGACATAGTCCAAATTTCCGCCAACAAGATTTCCGGAATCCAAATGCAAATTGGAATCCAAACGCAACTGAATCCAAACGCAACTGAATCCAAACGCAACTATAACCGAATTGTTGGAGAGAATGATCACCGTGCGGAATTTACTTGCCATGGGGGTTTGCGCCAACACAGCATCTGCGATGGGACGTCGAGCTTCAACAAAACAATCGACGAACGCTAAAACGAGTATGGGATTGCAGTAAAAATAAGCATCAAAGCTGTTTCAAGGCACGACGGAAACTATAATATTGTTGGCTTATCCAAACGCAATCAATCCTTGGCATGAATTTGCTCGCCGTTCGAGTTTCTAAGTGTCGCCATGGAAAGGCGTTTTTTCGACGCCAGCAATTTCGAATTAAATTGGCGAAAAGGCGATAAAATTGTCAATCGACTCTTCAGACGCATCTTTGGTAGACCGAATCGTTGCGGAATATTTGGAACGAAAACAATTGGGAGGTAATCCTTCGGTAGAGGAATATTGCGAGCAGCATGCCGATCAGGCTGCTGAAATTCGTTCGCTGCTGCGATTGGTCGATGTTGTCGATGCAGATTTTGACAATCAGCGAGCCGATTTGACTCGAAATTTGAATTCTGACGCTTTGGATGAACCGCCTGAAACGATTGCTCACTATCGGATCGTAAAAGAAATTGGCCGCGGCGGTATGGGTGTCGTGTACGAAGCCGAGCATACCGACCTTGGAAGGCGAGTCGCCTTGAAAGTATTGCCGCCCCATGTATCCAAAGATGACCACGCTTTGAAACGCTTTGTCCGAGAAGGCAAGGCGATTGCTCAAATGCATCATTCAAATATTGTTCCGCTGTTCGAAGTTGGCGAGGAGAATGGAAAATTTTTTTTGGCGATGCAGTTGATTGAAGGGCGCAGCCTGGATCTGGTCGTCGAAGACCTGGCCGAACTATTCTCCTTAGAGTCCCTCGGTTCGAGCCCAGTCCTTTTTTCGGCGACGAACAAATTTCTTCCGAATTTAGCGGACAATAGTTCATCTTTAAGTTCCAACTCCATCACGGTAACGCAAAGCGGTAGCTACCGAAGGTTTTATTGTTCAATCGCCAGGTTGGGCTGTCAGGCCGCGGAGGCGTTGTCTTATGCGCATCGGCGTGGGTTTATCCATCGTGACGTAAAACCCTCAAATTTAATTTTGGATGCCAGCGGCGTCGTTTGGCTTACGGACTTTGGTCTGGCAAAATCCGATTCCGATAACGTCACACAAACAGGTGATTTGGTTGGGACGCTTCGCTATATGGCGCCAGAACGATTCAAAGGAGTTTGCAGTGAAGCCTCCGATATCTATGGCCTTGGGTTAACGCTTTACGAGTTGCTCGCCGTTCGTCCAGCTTTCGATACATCGGATCGTTTGACCGTGATTCGAAAAATTGCCGACGAGTTACCACCCAAGCTCCATACCATTAACTCGCAGATACCGCGCGATCTGGAAACAATCGTCATGAAGGCGATTGAAAAAGACCCGCAAGATCGATATTCGTCGGCGCAGTCATTGGCGCAAGATCTGTCAAATTTCGCCAATGACTTGCCCATTAGCGCGCGACGATCGTCAATGTTCGAACAATTGATTAGGTGGAGCAAGAAAAACAAACGTCTAGCGGCCGCACTCGCTATTGCCTTTGTATCTCTTTTCACGCTTGCTGTCGTCGCGATCGCAAACAGTGTTCGCGAGAAAGAATTGCGAATCGTTGCCGTTGAAGCTCGCAAGGAATCCGATCGGCGAGGCCAGAAACTTGAAGAGAATGCGATTGCCCTGCAACGAAACTTATATTTTGCGGAAGTTCGCCGAGCGGGTGATTCATTGGGTGAGCCATCTGCTAGAAAAAGAATCAGCGAAGTCATTGAGAAATGGCGCCGATCAGAACGAGAAACGTCCTTGCTCGGTTGGGAGTGGCATTTTTTAAAAGCCCTTAACAACTCGAATGATATCTTGATCGATATTCGGAAAGGAGCAAGGTCGGCAGATTGGAGTCCGGATGGAGAGCGATTAGTCATTGCGCATTTGTACGGCATCTTTATCTTTGACGGACATACTGGTGAATTGATAAAACAAATCGACAACGATAGCGAATCCGCCAATTCAGTCGCCTGGCACCCGGGCGGGAAAGTACTGGCTTCAATTAGCCTCCATGGCGTTGTTCGTTTTTTTGACGTTGAAGCCAATACCGAGATTCTTCGTGCGATCGACACGCAAGATGAAAACGGAGTTCTTCTTGAATGGGATGGTTCGGGTGAGCAACTTGCGATTTCTACCAGTAGAACGGTCTATACAGTTCGGCCGTTCTCGGAAAATTCTGAGCTATCCCCATTTCCTTGTGACTTTTCTTCTGCGGCCTATCTGAGCTGGAGCCCCGATGGGAAAAAGCTTGCGTCAAGTCGCTGGTTCGATAATCAGTTAGCGGTTCTTGACGTAGTTAACAACAGATTGGATCGGCCGATTTTAAAAGCAACGACAGTCCGATGGAATGATGCTAGTGAAGTCGATTCATGGATCCATAGTGATCATGCTGGCCGAATAATACGTTACGACGCAAAAACAAAATCCAAAGCAGGGACGCTGTTGGGGCACTCTGATTGGGCGAGGACATTACAAGAAGTAGACGCAGGACGGCGACTACTCGTGTCGGCTGGGAACGACTGGCGAGGCATTGTTTGGGATCTCCAAGAGAATAAAGTATTAAGGATATTTTCTGGTCATGCGAACCGTGTCGGTGCAGCGCTGCTAAGTCCAGATGGCACGCGAGTCGTTTCGATTGGTGGTGACACCACGTGGTTGTGGTTTGTGGAACAGCCCAACATCGTTTCCATCGACAATAGCTCGACACTACTCAAAGATCAGCCGTTTCGTGAGAAACAAGTAAGATGTTTGGCGTGGCACCCCGACGGCAAATGGCTGGCGGCCGGCGGTTGGGATAAAGGCACTCGCGTCTGGAATGTTTTCGAAAAAGAATGTGTCAACGAATTTGTTGGTATTCCGTGGGCATTGGACTGGACGGCCGACGGCTCTAAACTGGCCATTGGTTCTAAATCGTTAACCGTGCTCGATTTCAATGGCGAATTTGAAACGACGACCGTTACGGACTTTGGTAACGGAAGTTTCAGTTGTTGGAGTCACGACGATTCGGTTTTGTTAGTGTCGAGAAAAACATGTGTCAGCTTATTGGCGGTGCCAAGTGGCAAAGAGGCGGTAGCGGTCGCAATCAAAGATTCCTCGTGCCCGGACTGGCATCCAACGAAATCTGAGACGTTTGCTTTTCTGGCCGAACGCGCCATCTGCATATTCGAAGACGGGCATCTGAGGAAAATAGAGACCACCCATCTTCCCGAATTTTCGTTGAAATGGAGTCCAGACGGTCGTCGAATCGCCGTCACCAGTGAGATTGGAACGGTAACCGTTGTGGATGTGAAATCTGGAGCGGAAGTGTTGCTCACTGGGCATGACAATGAGGTCAACGATCTCGATTGGCATCCAAACGGAAACAGGTTGGCAACGGCAAGCACCGACGGTACCGTGCGGATCTGGGACACCAATACTTGGCAGGAAACGATTTCATTGTCCGGACTTGATTCGGGCGTAACTTCAGTTGCCTGGGACCTTGACGGCAAACGTTTGGCCGCCGGGGATCGGACGGGTCGAATCATCATTTGGGACGCCAGCTTGGGCTACTAGTGCACTAGGTTTCATTTTGTTCTAAACGGGCCACGTCGTGTAAGGATTGGCAGCGAGATTCGAATTGCAATACCGAGGATCGTCCGTAACTTCCTGGCCAACCCAGTCTGGCAATTGAATAGTCTGATTCTCGGATTCGAGTTCAACTTCTGCGACTATCAGCCCTTCATTGTCACCGAGGAATTCATCGACTTCCCAAGTCAATGTGCCGTGTTGGACAACGGTTCGATTTTTTTCGACGACCGGCCCGTCACAAATTTTCAGCAATGCTCTTGCGTCATTTTCGGGAATCGAATACTCAAATTCCGCGCGACTTGCACCTGTCGTCAATCCCTTAATCGTCAACAGTCCGTTGTTTCCAGCAACTCGGACGCGGACGGTACGATGCTTGTCGCGGTTCAGATAGCCTTGACAAAAATAGACGGATTCTGCCGTGCGCCATCCGGATCCTGTGACGAGGAACTTAAGCTCGATTTCGGTGCCCATACGCGATACGTTTGTTGGCCAGAACGCCAAAATATTAGAATTGTTGCGATCAGGCGTCGGTCACCGCGAATGAAAGAATCTACGTGTTTTCTTGCTGCGTTACAACAGGCTATGTTTAGGTCAGCGACAGTTCCTTGCTACATGCCCAATTGGCCAGGCGGCGCAACGCAAACACAAGCGGAACAAACAAGATTGCGAGGGGGATCGAATAAATCGCATAGCTTGTGAATGCCAACAGCGGAACAACCACCCACGCAAAACACAAAAACGTACCCAGTGGTACAATGAGCCCAATGATTGTCATTCGTTTTACCGCAGACAAATTCTGCATTTTCTCAATCACAAAGAGCCCGCAAAGAAATGTTGTTAGCGAAAACACTGCGATGGTGCCAATGACAACGGACAACTCTAGCCTTGAAATTTCACGCAAGGCTACCAGCCAGTTTGCCAATGCCAATTGGACGCAAATGGGTAGGAATATCGCTAGAAGATCTGCGGTCCGAATTTTTGCGAACGTCCAGCTGTCCATGCCATCGATCGAAGTAAATGGAGCGAAAACAGCCCATGCAATCACGAAAGAGATCGTCATGAAAGGTAGGACAATGATTTCCATTTGACGGCTTCGTTTTCAGTAGGAGACGCACGGGATCATCGATATTTTAGGGGAATAAACTGTTCGCTGGATAGGAAAACGTTAGTGAATGTAGTCAAAAGTCGTGCTCATTTGAAAACGTGACGGCAGCTTGCTACGTCACTGGCTCAGAAAACGAACCCGTTGTTCCAAACAACTTTAAGTCCGCCAGGATTGCGTATGTACAGGGAATCACGATCAGCACAAGAATGGTCGAAGTGAGGATGCCAAAGGCGATGCTGACTGCCAATGGTATCAGGACTTGGGCCTGTTGACTGGTTTCAAACATCAAAGGGAGTAGGCCCGCAACTGTGGTTGCTGAGGTTAACAAAATCGCGCGGAATCGTTTGCGGCTGGCGAGACTGGCGGATTCGTAGATGTTCTCGCCGGCAGCGATTTCATTTTTCAAAAACGTAACTAGCAAAATGGAATCATTCACAACAATGCCGGATAGAGACACAAAACCCAACATACTTGGCAAACTAAAATCTACTCCGACCAGCCAATGGCCAGCAAATACTCCGATCAGGGAAAGTGGAATCGCCAGCATAACGATCACTGGCTCAATGTAGCTGCCAAACTGTAAGCTCAACAACACAAAGACTCCTGCCAGGCCGATGCCCATTGCCGTAATCATCGAGTTTAGTGTTTTTGCGCCTTCGGCCGACTCGCCTTCAAAATCGAAAGTCACTCCAGGGTTCTCTTGCTGCAACTCGTCTGCGAACTGTGCTTGGAATTGGGCGACTAAGTCATTACCGCTGACTGTATTGGCATCGACATCGCCACGCACCGTTACCGTCCGCTGCCCGTCGACGCGTGCGATCCTCGACCAACCGCGCCCCTGTTCCAATTTCGCGACTGTGTCCAACGGAACCTGATTTCCATCGGGCAATACAAGTTGAAAATAGTCTAAGTCAGCAAGGCTGTCTTGTTCTTCTCGTGCCAGCCGAACATCAATTTCATACGACTCACTACCGATTTGAATTTCATCCGCTGTGACTCCTTGAAAAGCAGCACTTAGCTGGCCTGCGACACTGGAGGCGTTCAAGCCTAAGGCAAGGGCACCGGACTTCAGCTTGACCCGAATCTCAGGTTTACCAGGTCGCAAGTCGTCGGCAACGTTGCGCACACCACGAAATTGATTGAACCAGTTGACGGTCTGGGTGGCAACAAGTTTCAAATTCTCCAAATCATTGCCCTTAATACGCACTTCGATCGCACGACCGGCCGGACCTAGTTTTGGTTGGGCGACTGAGAAAGTCAGCAAGTCCGCAGGTGACCCGACTTTGGTTTTCCAATTTCCAATGATCTCATCTAGTGGAATAGTTCTGAACTGGCTGCTCAACAAGTCCACATTAATGGTTGCGACTTGTGGACCGCTCTCGAAAGCTTCGTCATTCTTGCCGAATTCAATGTTGTACGATTCGACAAGTTGCAGGCCGTTGCCTTGTAATGACGAAAGCTCATGGCTAACAGCTTCGAGTCCATCAGTTACCTGTTGCACGGTTTTTTCGGTACGATCGAGCGGTGTTCCTGCTGGCAATGTCAGTTTCGCCGCCAACGTATCGCCTTCCTGGGCGGGGAAAACGGTAAATGGAACAAAGCCTCCGACGAGCAACGCAATCGAAGCGAGCAGCAGTCCAAGGGTGGTACCCACGAAGAGGTATCGCCACTTGATTGCTTGATCGACAAAGCCACCGAAGACTCGATCGCGAAAGTGACCGAAGCGTTGATCGAATTTGGCACGCAGTCCGGTTGGTTGGTTCTGTGCATCATGATGCAAGGAATGGCCTAAGTGTGCTGGCAGAATCGCGAAGGCCTCGATCAGGCTAATCCCGAGGACCAGGATCAACATGACCGGAATTGAAGCCAGAACTTTACCAATGTCGCCGTTGATAAACGCTAGTGGTCCGAGCACGCATACCGTTGTGATGAACGAGGAGAAAACTCCAGTTTGAACTTCTCGGACCCCGTCAATCGCCGCCTGCATAGCATTTTTGCCTCGCGAGCGATGAGCCGCGATGTTTTCGGCGATGACAATTCCGTCATCCATCAGGATTCCGATACCCAGCAACATTCCAACGAGGGTCATCATATTGATGGTCAGCCCGAACATTGGCATTAAAAAAATAGCCCCGATGAAAGAGACGGGCAAGCTTGCGGCGACCCAAAAAGATAAACGCCAATTGAAGAAAACGGCCAGCGTTACGAAGACAAGTATCATGCCTTGGCAACCGTTCTTAATTACCAACGCGATCCGGTCGCGCACCAGTGTCGATCCATTGCCGGAGACAAATAGGTTCAACTTCGGTTGCCTTTGCCTTTCGGCATCTAGAAACGCGTTGGCGGCATCGGCAACCCGGATCTGATCTTCTTGTTTGGTTTTTTTGACGGTCAATTTACCTGCACGAGCGTTATTGAACATGACTTTTTGTTCATCGGCCTCAAACACGTCGACTACCTTGCCGATATCCCGCAAACGAATTTCCGCTCCTGACAACGTTTCTTTGATGACCAATTGTTCGAGTTCGTGGGGCGTTCGTTTTTGCTCGACGATGCGCAACAACATATCGCCTTCGGCAGTTTCGATACCGCCAGCAGGCAAGTTGATGTTTTGTGCCGAAATAGTATTGGCCACATCTTGCACACTCAGACCGAACTTACGAAGTGATTCGGTAGCAAGCTCGACACGAAATTGGTGATCGGAAAAACCGCTGACTTCGACCAGCGAAATGCCGGGCGAGTGTTGCATCCGCCGTTTCAAGTCTTCACAGTATGCTTTTAAATCGACGACCGACATGTCGCCAGTCACCAGCACGCTTAGGACGGGAGTCGTCAGGCCCAGTTGCCGGATCGAAGGGGCTTCGGCATCTTCGGGGAAGTCGTTAGCGATCGCGTCGAGTTCGGTTGAAATTTCGTCCTTGAACACAATGCCGTCACCACCGTCCTCCATCTCAATCTTGACGATCGCCAGGCCTTCGCGAGCCTCCGAAGCGATCTCGCGAACGTACTGAATCCCATCTACAGCATCCTCGATGCGTTGGCAAATGCTTTCTTCGACTTCGCTCGTTGAAGCGCCAGGATATAGGACGCGAACTTCAACCTGCTGAGGTGTGATGTCAGGAAACGTTTCGCGAAGCATTGTTGGCAAAACAACAAGCCCCAACAGCATCAGCATTCCCATTAGCAGGTTTGCTGCCGTTGGGTGTCGCGCAAAAAATGCGATCACTCTTGGCCTCCTGCTTTGTCAAGCAACGCATCGGCCAGTTCGTGATCAGTTTGAGGATCCACCAGCATGCCTTCAATGGCCGGTATGGGATCGGAGACGATGACGCGATCACCGGGTGCAAGCAATTGGACGGCAACAAAATCCTGTTGTTCAAGCAGGATTTTCACTTGGCGTGTTCGTAAGCGATTTTCGTCATCCACCAAATACACAGCCGCATCCCGAATCGCCGAACGTGGTACAACAAATGCTTGGGAGATCGGTTTGCCTCTCAATTCAACCTGGCAATAAGTCCCTGGAACCGGTGGCGGTCCGTTTTCTCGAGCGTTGCCGTCCCGTTGAAAAGGTTGATTCACGGAAACCACGATGCCGACGGTTCTCGCTTGCGTGTCAAGCTGTTCGCGCAGACGCTCGAATTTAGCATCACGCGACGCACGGGCATCGCCGGCACCGTAGCGTAGTGTGACATCGAAATCGAAAAAATTTCGAACGATTTCCTGCGGGTCAGCCGTCAAGCCACGAACCATGTTAGGGGACTGGCTGTCCGGCTGGATTAGGCGGACAATTTTGTCGATTCCAAATTGAGCCTCGATTTCGAGTTTATCGATGGCTTGAGCGGTAAGCAATAATTGGCCGACGGACACGACCTCGTTTAACTCAAGATCGACGTCACCAAGACGACAGTTGAACGGCGCGACGATTTGGCAACGTTCCAAGTCACGTTCCGACGAAGCCAAATTGGCATTTGAAACCGCGATTGAAGCCTCAGCCGATTGAATTTGGGCTGGCAACAGGTTGAGACTGTTTTTTAAGTTTTGAACTGTTTGTTGCTGGGCCAAGACATTTCGACGTTGGTCATCGACGTCAGAAGCCGATATCGCATTTTGTTTCTGCAGTTTCTCCAGCCGATCCAATTCGCGATTGGCTAATTTCAATGATGATTGTTCGATGGCCAATCCAGAATCAAGGTTGTCTTGCGTGGCGGTGAGTTCATGAACGCTGGCTTCCGAACGAGCAATCTCGGCCTGCAATTTCTTGATCGTGATCTCAACGTCCGTTTTGTCGATCGCCACCAGAAGCTCGCCCTCACGTATAAAGCTGCCGGACTTCAAATCAGGGTGGAGCTCAACGATTTTGCCTTTTACTTCTGCAATTGCTTGAAACAATTTTGAGGGGGCTGATTCGCCATAACCGATCGCCTGCGGGACGATCGTGGTTGATTGGACTTCAATGATTCGGAGGGTCTGGGCGACCTCACGTATGGGGAGTTTTTCCAGTTTTGCTTGATTCATTGTTGCCCAAACAACTAGGCCAGCTCCAACTAATATTGGAACCACCAGGAATAGCAGTGAAACATAGGGCTTGAGCGCCGTCAAGATTTTTTTCATTTGCAACTTCTTGAATGCTTAGTAGTACCCCCCATTATTAAGAGGGCAAATCTTGGTGCCAATTTAATCCAAAATTTCCAGCGTCCGATCCTCATCGCTTTTTTGCCTGCGGGAATGCAGTAACTCGGGCGACCATGGCCGGGGCAATTCTTTGGCGCAAAGTGCTGTATTGTTGTTTGTCGCGAAACGCCTCAAAGAGGACAGTATTCTCGAAATCTCTCGTTTTATTCGGCTTTTCGTCCGTCAGCACTTAATTCGTTGTCCTCTATTTGGCTCAAGACGGCAACTACAAATACAACATCAATCGTAAGACCTTGAATGGAGTCAAAAATGAAGACGCTGAGCAATTCTCTTTCGAATCGAAGGACGCACCTAATATTGTTTTTTTGCCTAACGACATTTTCGTCAACCGCCTGTTCGCAATCAACTCTCGCAGAAACAAAAACGCGTGTACTTGCCAATGGAACGGTGGTTGGAGACCTGACCGGAATTTGGCGACTTGATGTCGGCAACAGCCAGCCCAGCGAGCGACTCAATGCGATAGAGAATGCAGTTGCGTCAATGGGGCGTTTCAAGCAAGAGCGCGCTCGTGAATTACTGAAAAAGATGACGGCGCCACCAAACGAATTGAAGATTATCGATTCGGGAATTCAAATCCGACTGGCGCGAACGGGATTCAATTTCACGGTTCCCACGAACGGACAAACAACGACAGTTCGTAGAGGCTCTGATAGCCTGGTTGTTAGCGCCGCTCGACGAGATGGCAAGCTGACGGTTGTTTCGAAAACAGCTAATGCGACCAACACCGCCGTTTACGAACTTTCCGCTGATGGCCAAAATTTGACGCAACACGTTCAAATTCAGAGTACCAAATTACCGTCGTCGATTCGATTTAAGCACGAGTTTACGCGATAATGGGTTCACCCCACCTCCGGCAATCTTGCCCGCGGGTCGAACTCTGCGGGCATTATTGTCGGTCGTTCATATGTATCGAATTCTGTAGGGCAAGAAACATGAATCAGGGTAAACAAGTCTTCGAAGTCCTGATGCAAGAGAATGCGGACATGTTGTTGGCGTTTCTCCGCGCGTCGATTCGAGATAAGCACGCGATCGATGACCTCTTTCAAGAAACAATGGTAGTCGCGTGGCGACGTATGCCCGATTTTGATCGCGAACAACCGTTTGGAAAATGGTTGCGCGGAATCGCAAGAAATTTGATCCTTGCCCATTTTCGCAAGTCTGGACAACATCCACTTAATGTGGATGAAAATTCTCTTGAATGGCTAGACGGCAAATTCTCCCAAATTCAATCTCGAAGTGGAGACACGTTAAGTGAGAAACTGGCATTGTTGCGGGAATGTGTTGAAGGACTTACAAACGACAACAAACAGGCAATTGAGGCTCGCTATCTCGACCAGTATTCGCTTGACGAAATTGTCAGCAAAATGGGGCTCGCGCTGCAAACAGTAAAGAAACGGCTTTATCGTGCCAAATCTCAACTTGCCGAGTGCCTCGAAGCTAAACTGCTTGCTATGGAGGAGTCCAAATGACCTCAAACGAAGATCAACGAAAACAGAGCCTAGTCGAATCGTTGTTGCACTCACTTTATGAGGTTGACCAAGAACAGGCCCGATCACTGGTTGCAGCCGGCATGAAACGGCTTGACGACGACGGCCAACGAATAACGGCAAGCGATACCGAAAGTGTGCACAAGTCGCGGCACTCTCGTTACTTTTCGCGTTGGGTTACTTTTGGGTTGGCAACGGCGGTGGTGATCTTGATAGCAATTTCAATTACGATGATGGATACTTCCAGAAGCGCCATGGCCGCGATCAGGCTTAGCCTGGACACGGCACTTCAGGACGTGGGTCGGCATTATTCGGTGACGGTCGTAGATCGGCTTTCCAAAGATGACGTTATGAACCGAAGAGTTGATTTGTATGTAAAAGGTGGAAACCAATTCGCGCTTTGCGCGCAGCAGTCACTGCGGCAGGTCGTTCCGGTTTGGCTTGGATCAAACCAAGACTACTCGTGGGTCGTTCCGCCCATTGGCCCCGTGCTAGAAGGGAATCGCAGGAGCTTGACCCAATGGTTTGACCAACAGCATGAAGTTTCTACTCCCTATTTGCATATCACGACGGCGCTCGAAATTTTGCAACGCCGCTATCAAGTTCAGACGCTCGCAGATGAAGAAGTTGTTTTTGACGATCGGGCGATAGGTTGTCGTCACGTGATAGGATTCCGCAAAAAGAATCTTGGAGATCTTACGCCTGCCACTTCACCGCCGGACAAAATCGAATTGTGGGCCAGCCATGAAACTGGTGTCGCAATGAAGATCCTCGTCACCTGGGATTTAGCGGATGATCGGCAAGGACGCGAATCTGCAACGATTCTGCTAGTTGAAGAAGTTGAGCTTGCTGATGAGTTTTTTACGCCGGAAGCCCATGGCGCTGCAGACAGAATTCGACTTAATTTTTCGACCGAGAAACGGAATTCCAATTGATCGCTAGTCGCTGGCTTCGCAGCAATAGTTTATCCGGCTTCGTTTCAATTTGAGTCGCTGTTCGCGCAGACTGATTGAAAACTTGAATCCAAAAAACGTGACTCAACTGCCCGGCCTGTATCACAAGTACGGTCGTTCAGAGGACGCCATCGCGATGTCGTACAGTTTGGTTGATCGCGAATACCACGGGATGCTTTGTCGTTGTTGTCGCAAATCGACTTCGACATGATGACCGCAGCAAGCAATCGCCCATCGAGCGACTACGCATTGGGGCAAGGCTGCGAGGACGCGAGCAATTCGCGAAATCTGGTTACAACATATGCTGTCGATGCACTAAACCGTGGCGTGCTGCACGGATTTCAACGGAGAAGATAAAAGGGATCAGGCTGCAGCCTGCCCCTTTTTTTTTGAAAGAACCGGACCGGCGGAAGAAAGAACGCCGGTTCGGAATCTGGAGGGATCTTTAGTCGATGTGGTTAGCCGTTGGTCAGAATTGTCACGAATGGTAACACATCCAATAAATCAACTTCTCCATCTTCGTTGATGTCTGCTTCCACTTGGTACTTCATCGAGCTCAGAATCGCAATAAACGGCATAACATCCAGCAGATTCACATCACCGTCTCTGTTAACATCACCCAAAAGGACATCGGTGCCCTCTGAGATATTAACGATGACCCTTTGGAAGTCCGTTCCGTATTCACTGTCGACCAACAGTATCGACAGCCCAGCTGGGCCCACGTAACTGGTTTCGGTCTGAACCGTAACCGTTCGAGAGCCCCCCGTACCTGAAATCGTGATGTTGGAATTGGGCATAGCAAAGGATTCTTCGCTATCAATAATCAATTCCAATTCGCTGTTTGGCGTTTCAACGTCGGTGACTTGGACTGGCAAACTAAACGACTGGCCGGCTTGCACGTTGACGATTCCGTTCGTTGACAATGATGGGCGCACGTTGTTGGAATCAATTAAACTGCCGTTGGCAACGTCCAACAACGAACGGTAACGATGGGCTTGCTCAATAGGCTGATCAATATAAGTCAAGGAGCCGAAGTTTCCGTACGGAAGATCGTGTAGTCGTTCGGTATGCTGATAACTTACATGTTCATCCACTCCAAGGTCGTTCAATCCATTTAGCAACAGTCGTTGCAATTCGTAGATTCCCTCGTTGTGCGCTGCTTCGGTAAACACGGCTGGGTTAGGATGTCCAAAACCGGCATTAAAATGAGGTCCTCCTTCATACATGACGACTGGAATCTCGCGACCAAAACGATTGCCGTATTGTTCCGCAATTTCGTTATGAGCCTGAACGTAGCCCATCGTGGTCGCTATGTTATCGCGAGCGAAACTGAGAACATCGGCGACCGTAGATGCTTCCGTGATCAAACCACGTTCGACTTCATCCGGCGCGTAATAAGACGCGATCGAAATCGAATCGAATTGACCGTCCATGTTGAGCAGGATTTCGTTAGTGATAAACGGCACGGCCGCGAAACTGGCAACGACCCGGTTCAAACGATCCGTTTGTCCCACAAACACAGTTTCAAAAATCGTAAATGTATTGCGAATGCGAGATGCTACGAAAGACCAACGGTCTGCTCCGCCAAGTTTTGGATCGAGTTGCATTTCGATCCATGGGTTGGCCGGAAAACCGGGTGCAAAATTCCAAACTTCGTTCGACCATTCTACAGTCAACCTTAACTCCGGTTCCAAGTTGTCACGCAGGTACGTGGCCATGTTGGTTATATAGTTGTCCGTAGCGGCATGGGGGACGCAAACCCAGAGATCTTTGTCCAATTCATTCGCCAGTGCGACCATATACTCCAATGCGACACCTACCGTCATCGAATCCGATTGTACCTGCCGAGCATCGGTCAGTAACCTGCGATCGCTCCAATCGATTGTGTGATCGGGGAATGCAGTTTCGGGGCCAAATTCAAGAGTACCAAAAATCTGCATGGCTCGAATCGAATCCAGCGGTTGCAAACTTTCCAGGAAGCGCGGATGAAATGGTGAAAAATCAGACTGAGGTGTCCAATTCCTTTGGCCGAAAAAGTTTTGCCCTTGGTATTCTGGCATCCAAAAGTTGAAGTCACGCAATGGATCCGCTGGGTCGATGTTTCGCAGTTGCAACCAGAATCCACCACCGTCGCCAGCTGCCTCAATTTCCGCAAAGTGGCGCCCCTGAGGAGTCGTACCTTCGCTGACGATCTGAACAATGTCCCCTTGCAGATACAGATCTTCGTTTGCCAAAGTCCCGTTGCCGCTCCACTCCATGCGATAAATCCCGGCCGGATACGTACCAGGTTGTTGTTCCCACATCATCAATGTCGTCGCCCATTGCTGAATCAGCTCTCCGTCATTGTTTGTAAAAGACGCCAATTCCGTCACCCAACCCGAATCATCGAGCTGTAAAATGGAATCGCCGGCAAACGAAAACTCTTCGGTGACAGTGTTAAATTCACTGGCCACCCAAGCCCGGGAAGCTTTAAATGCATCGGTAAACATCCAATTCGTAGCGTAGTCGTTGACGGCTTCAATGTTGGTGCCGATTTTCATTTGCTGTCCATGAGTCGCGTTTCCATTCAGAAACCAGGCGGCTAACCAACACGCTATTGCGAGATGGAATGGGAAAGCAGTGAAAATTCTCAGTTGTTGTCGAGACATATTTCTCTCCAGTTAGGAAATTAGGGACAGAACAGGTCTGCCGAAAAAAGAACAGATTGGATAGCGAGATCGCTTTTGGTCGCGTGCGCTAACCGCTATCTTTGAGCAGGGTCATTACCGATTCGGCAAAGGACTTAGCGTGATCGGCACTGGGGGTCGTTACAATGTTTTGATCCGCGACAACGCCTTTGTCAACGACCGTCGCGTTGGCTGGTTCGTTTTCGAGCGGGAAGTTCGCGTAACGCCGTCCATCGAGCAGACCATGCCCAGCCAGCACATTGTTGCCACCACAGATTCCGCCAACGACACCGCCGTTTTTTCGGATGACGCGAATCATTCGCAGGACTTCCTGGCCAGACCTATCTTCAAGAATCAGCGGCAGGGTATCGCCGCCGATAAAAATTACAGCACCGAACTCATGCGGATCGACCTCGGCAAAAGTCATATCCACCTCGAACGATCCACTGTCATTTTCGTCGTCGTTAAGTTCGACCCATTTTTCATCGGCAGCAGTTACCACCGACGCGCCCAGTTGTTCGAATTCCGGGTAGCTTTCTGAGTAGTCCGGTAAATACGCTATACTCGGAATGACGTACAAGACTTTCTTTGGTAAAGTTCGACTAAATATTGCCATGAAGCTGTTACTTGAATCCCAGTTCGACCAAATCGTCCAGGCCGAAAATAGCAGTGCAATCGTCGCGACGCCAACAAGTAAAGACTGACGGCGCGTCACTGGTGCTTTGCGGAGCTGCGCCAAGTTTTTTTTCGTAATAGCCCGATCAGACACCATTGGGTCAATGGCACCGATCAATTCCGAATAGGTTTGAAATCGTTCATTAGGATCTTTGGCTACCATTTTCCGCAACAACGCATTTGCTGCCGCTGGAAACCGACTCGGAAGATCTGGCACTTCTTTCAACAGATGAGAAGATATCTTTTCCAATGGGCTGCAATTGGGAAACGGCACTTTGCCGGTGACCAGGAAATAGAAAGTACAACCGAGACTGTAGATGTCGGATCGAAAGTCTGCACCTCGTGAATCGTTGGCCTGCTCCGGAGCTACGAAATCCGGTGTGCCTAGCGTCGTGTGAGCAGCGGTCAATCCGCCAGTTAGTTCGGGATTCTCCAGTGTGCTTTCATGTACAAACTTGGCCAGTCCAAAATCCAGAACTTTGACTTGCCCTTCTCGATCTAGGATTAAATTCTGAGGTTTGATATCGCGGTGCATCATCGATTGGGCTGCCGCGTGTTGCAAACCCACTGCCGCTTGCCGGATCGCGTCGTAAGCCATTCCCAGCGGTAGCGGTCCGCCGCGCCGGACCTTTTCCGCAAGATTTTCTCCGTCGACGAACTCGGTGACCAAGAAATGGGTGTCATCCACGCTTTCCGCATCAAAAGCTGCGACGATATTTGGGTGGAACAGTCTTGCCGCCGATTTTACTTCATTGCGAAATCTCTGGACGGCGAGCCGATTTCCAATTAAAGGTTTTCTTAACAGCTTGATGGCTACTGTTCGCCCCATGATTCGATGTTCCGCTCGGTACACATCCCCCATGCCACCGGAGCCAATTTTTTCAATCAATTGGTATTGAAAGTTGTCGCCAATTTCTCGTGCAATCCGATCGAATTCGGATCCATCTATGGCGGGTAAGTCCTCGACCTCATGATCTGGAACGAGCTCCGATTGTTTCGCGAGCGCGACAAGTCCGTCATCTGCCACCGTACCCAATACGTTCCAGCATGTTTCACAATCTTGGATATGCTGTTCTATTTTTGAACTAACCTCTTCGTCCAGTTTGCCCAATAAGAATTCGGTTAGTTGTTGATGGTTGGGGTGCATATAAATGACTCAGTCAGTTTACAAACAGGCTGTTGCGAAACCGCTTGTGATTCGGATTTCGTCCGTCACGATTCGTTAATCTTCGCATCTCAAGTAAATGGAATGACGCAGAAAAACCTGTCACAAAAATCGAAAATACTGGTGGGATTTGTTCCAAATCCATCGCTTGCAATCCCGATTTTCTCGTTTGGGGGGCTCAAAGCAGTCCTTCGCTAGCCTTTCGTAACCGTGAAAGTACTCTCGATTTCGCGGTGTAAACAGCGCCTAAGGAAATGCCAAGCAGTTGGGCAACTTCGGGCGGAGATTTTTCGTCAAAGGTCAGCAGTTCAAATGCGGTCCACGTTTTGGGTTCGACCTGCGGACGGATTCTCGCCAATAACTCACGCGTCAGGTGTTGGTCGTGTTCGGCGTCCCAACCACGTGAAAGTTCACTCGATTCATCTTGCAATTGTTCCAGGACTTTCATTCCAGATTCGCTCAACGGCATTCTCAGTCGACTGGACTTCCAATTGTCTCGCACGCAATTAAAAACGATCAGGCGGAGCCATTTGCGAAAAGCGCCAACGCGACCGTTGTGATCAAAACTAGAAAGTTTCCGCAGCAACACTAACAGCGACTCCTGGGTCACGTCATCCGCATCCGCATCTGTCAAACCGTGGCGACTGAGCCAACCTCGAATCAACGGCGTGTACATCTCGTGGAGTTGGTTCCACGCTTCGTCGTCGCCGTCGCAACGAACTCGGCCCAGTAAACTCAGAGATGTTGTTCTCATGTATCGACCTATTCACGGATACCCTGTGGCACGGAGCAATTCAATTCCCTTGCATTGAACAAATCCGCAAGGGACTCTGCGTGACGAGCGCCTGCAAGCACTAGTATAGCATAGTCGGCTGGTTTTACTGCCCGTGCGAGCTAGCCGGGGCAATCTGCGCATTTGCCGGTTACGATTTTGCGAGGTTTTGGAATCGTTTATTAACCTGCCGAGTGCAGACGAACGATGCTGGGCGGCTACATTTCGGTGCTGATGCATTGGAACTGAAAATCTATTTTGTGCCGACGAAACGCTACAGTCCCGAAACATGTAAATCTCGTCGTTTGCGAGCTGGACCCCGGAAATCAAACTCCGTTTTTTTAGTATTTTGGAATTTACGTGTAAGGGATTCATCGATTCAGGCATATCTAAGCGGCGAGATTGGTCGACGCGTGCCGCCGTAAAACAAACGACGTTTCGAGAAACTGGATCGCCAATGACACACCATTCGCGGCCGCTCAACAGGCCAAAATTCGCTTGTCTTCTGTTCACTCGCAAAACATCTCTCACAACCATCTACCGCAAAGTAAGGAAGCCAAAAATGAACCGCATGATTTTTTCAGCAAAGGTAGTGTACATTTTCTCTTGCCTAGTGCTTTTTCTTTTCACATATCAACCGTTGTTTGGCATCGACGATCAGGCTTCAGATAAAGTTGCATCGGTTCTGTTAGAGTCCCTGAACGCTCGATCATCATCTGCGTATCTGCAAACAGGCAACAATGAGCTGCGACTAAAATCGATCGACAGACAAAAGTACGTATTTCAAAAAATCAAAGACGGAATTCCAGTACTCGGAAACGAAGTTCGTGTCTTTGTCGATGAAAACGCTAACATCTTGAGAATACAGGATGAATCGACAGAGAATTTGGCTTTAGCCAGAAGACCAGAAAACGAAATCACTGAAATGCAAGCCGTTGCAGCAGCGGAAGATTCGTCGCAGAATCTGCGCTCGTTAGGTTCCAGTTGCGAACTCGCGTGGTTTCGAATTCAAGACTCCGCGCGACTGGTTTGGCAAGTGACAACACGCATTGAACCGAACGGCCAGCCAGGCTGTCCTACGGATTTGATCACGACAATTGATGCAGCGACAAGCAAGGTGCTGTCGCAGTTCCAACGAGATACCAACATCTATCGAGCGGATCCGGATACGGGCGTTGGAGTATTGCCACGAATCGTAATCAACGACACCGCAGGACCGGAACTGGCCCGTTCGCTAGGATCGAATTTTCCGGCAGTCTGTTTTCTGGATGTCTGTACGGGTATTTTAGTCGCGCCAGACGTCGTCATAACAGCTCGACATTGTGGAATCGCAGTTGGTGGATTCGTCAGCTTTGGCACAGATTTCAACAACCCAACATTTGCAACGACCGTCCAAGCTTCGATTCTGCCGGCTGGTTCGGGGTCTTTGTTGGACGGAGGAGACGTTGCCATTTTAAGGCTCAACAATCCAGTCCCTGGCAACATCGCGACGCCTATGCGTTTTGTTGACGAGTCGACAAACCTTATTGGGATGGAATCATTCTTGGTGGGTTATGGGTTCAACGGCGTAGGCAGCCAAGGTCATGGTTTTTCAGCCGATGGCAATCGTTGGGCTGGCCAAAATGTTATCGATGCCTATGGTACACCTGCGACCTCCTTTGGCGAAAATATTTTCTCAACGGATTTTGATGATTTTACGGATGCGGCGAACACGATTCCCGGAAGTAGCTCATCCGCATTGTTCAATGAGGCAACGACAGCGCCGGGTGATAGTGGCGGTCCACTTGTTGTCAATGTTGCGGGCGAAGATCTTATTGCAGGCGTTTTGTCCGGAGGCACTACTGACACCAGTGTGTTCGGTGATATTTCCTGGTGGACGGGGACCGCCATTTTTCGCGCAGAAATCGAAGCTGAAGGTGGCGTTTTTGCCGAAGGTCTGATCAATGACGCCGCCGGAAACGCATTGGCGATCAACAGTGAAACACCGTTTGTTGTAACGGGAACCAACGTCGGTGCGACAACCGAAGTCAACGAAACAAATCTTGAGAACACAACCAGCACTGTCTGGTGGACCTTTGTCGCGTCAGAAACTACGACGCTGGAAATTGACACCACGGGCAGCAACTTTGACGCGGTTGTACACATTTTCCAAGGCTTGTTCCAAGGTGTTCCGGCGAGCGATTTAGTGCTGATCGCGGATAACGATCAGCCCGATTCCGATCCAAATGTCTTGAGATTTCAAGTATTCGAAGGTCAGAAATATGGCATTCGTGTGGGCGGTCGACTACCGGGTATTGCCGAAGGAGATATCCTGCTCAATGCGCGACTTGTACCGCCACCACTCAACGACGACTTTGTTGCTAGCTTTAACATCCCATCTTTCTTTCCATTCACGACCGATGGCAACAATTTCAATGCGACGACAGAACTCGGCGAACAGCAGCTGGATATTACCGAAGCGACCGTCTGGTGGTTTGTACTGGCACCTGAAAATGGGATTATTGCCGTAGATACATTCGGTAGTGATTTCGATACGATTTTACACATCTATGAAGGCTTTTTTACTGGGGCGACACCTGCAGATTTGATTCCGGTTGTTGACAATGATCAGGCCGCTGGGACCAACCAAAGTCAAGTCTCATTCCCCGCAGAAGAAGGTCGGTTTTATGAAATTCGAGTGGGGGGCGTCTTTGCATCAAGAGGCGAAATTGTTCTCAACGTCGACTTTACGCCAAACACCTTGCTGCTCGGCGACGTCAATCTGGATGGCATGATAGATTTGTTAGACGTCGCCCCGTTTGTCGAGCTGGTGTC
The DNA here is from genome assembly GCA_965263475.1 of Mariniblastus sp. Taxonomy (GTDB): domain Bacteria; phylum Planctomycetota; class Planctomycetia; order Pirellulales; family Pirellulaceae; genus Mariniblastus. The sequence continues at coordinate 1,028,194 of OZ253677.1, read as the reverse complement.
TTCAGGGACGTTTCAGATTGAAGCAGACTTTAACGAAGACGGCTTGGTGAATCTGCTAGACGTCGCTCCGTTTATTGCGGCTCTATCCGGCGGTTGAGACAAGATCCCAAATGTTTTGGTTGCGATCGCATCAGCCTCCACAATTTCACCGTGGAGGTTGTTGCTGGTCTAGACCCTCTACTGCCGAGGTTGCAGAACGAACCCCGCGGTTGGCATGTAATTCGTTTTGACGAGAAGCAAAGTCTTAAACCTACAGGGGATAAGGCTTTATCGAATGGGCGTATTTGGACATGAGCCAACGACCTGCGCCACAGCAATTCGACACCGGGTTGTTATTGTTTCAATCTATTGCTGCGTTTTGAACAGCACAACTAATCAATTTCTTCAATTGATCACTGTGCGTGTTTTCCGAGATGTATTCGAGTCTTTCACGTCCATTTGTGAAAGAACAAAGCTCAACCAAATTTAGATATGCGTTCGATTGTTCGGCCAACGAAAGACTGGGTTGGTTGTCGTCCAGTTCACCAGTCGGAGTTCTAGAACTAAGCCAAAAGGACTCAAGCTGATTTCTCACTGCAACTTTCAGTTGCTCAATGACGATGTCTTCTGAACTGAATATCGTTGACCGAATACATTCGACACGAATCTGCCCCGCACATTCGAATAGAATTGCAAATTCACCGACAACATTTGAGCCTTCGCCAACGGCACAAATAACAACAATGGGCTTGTCACCGTTCGTCAGTCGCTCGCCGATTAATACTCTAACTCGATCCAAGTGTGCAATTCCTTCAGATTCGCATTTCCACAGGCGATTCCGTACTCCAGACCACCTATTGAATACGGTAGTACAAAACGTACCCACAATAACCGTCGCCTGCTCATTACTATACTAGGCCATAGCCCCCATTGGCAGCTGTGATCCCAATACGGAGCAACCGTCTTTTAACTAAAATTTAATTATTCAACTTGGTCGCTATCGCCAATTCCTATTGACTTTCGAAAACGATGCCCGCAACTGCATTGCTTTACTCTGACATGCTGAATTTCGTCGCAGGCTGGGCACTCTTTTTGCCAACGACCCACATTTGTTTTTTCTGTTTGCGCTCTCTGTTTTTTCGCCAACTCTATTTCTGATTTACGGATCTTGTCAGCCCGGTTTGCGGCGCATTGCGGGTGTATTCCGGCGGCCGAGTAGCTCGGCTTGCCACAAACCGGGCATGGTTCTCGTTGTGTAAAACCCCCAATGGGCTGAGGTTTCTTATGAGACAAATTCCACCTGACAATCCTTGCTGAAAATTTCAAGCAAACTTCGATTTATCGTTGCGAGCAAAGTCTTACATTTTCAGCACAAGGCCCTTTTTGGCCGCGGCCGACCTGATAAATGACCTCACTGCCCTCACGCAACTCATCAAATCTCCCTTCGACCACCGAGGAGCTATGGAAAAACAAATCATCGTTGTCGCCAGTATCAATGAATCCAAAACCTCGATCGTTAATTTTTTTTACTCTGCCATTTTTTTCCATTTTGAGTTCTCAATTTCTGTGTAGATATGTGTATGAAACAAGATTTTCTTTGGGGTTGCTGTCTATTTATTCATTTTCAACAGGAGCTCTGTTTTCAATGGGCATTAGTATTAGCGTGTCGTCTTCAGGTTTCGAACCAGCTACCAATTCGGATCCTGATTGCTTGCGGGTCAGTCGACGTTCACGTTTCAACTGAGCTTTCTCTTTTTTCTTTCTTTCCCGCTGGCGTTTTGCGAAAGTATTTTGGTTTTTGGCCATATCTCAAGCTGTTCCTTCCATTGTTTTCTGCAAGCGGGACTTGGAGAGGGCAGGAAGTTGCTAACAAACGTTCGGAATTCACGAAAGTTCTGCGGTGAACGATCATCAATAACGAGCAACCAAACCATGTTGTTGCCCAAGAACCCAGTCAGTCGTAGAATCTGATGCGTTGTTTTCTACGCAGACGACAGGAAAAAACGGTTAACAAAACCGGCAAATTGAAGCCAAATCGGCACTGTCATTTTACGAAAAAAAGCTTTCTGGTATTCGTTGTCAACACCAGAATTTTTGCAACCGATGTTGCAATACAACTAATAAGATTATCGGCGTCTTCCTCAGTTAATCTTGAAAGCTTAAGCCTTCTCGCGAGAGAAGTCAACATAAGAATACGATTGCTTTGCATAATCGAGCACATCAAAACTATGGTGCGCGATAGTGAATCCTAGCGAAACAAGTTTTAAAAGGAGGTTTATGGAGCAATCGTTTGACTAGACCCAGACAAACCTAAAAACTTAAGGTATGATCCTCGTCACACGGGCGGCCACGCTGAGATACCTCACAAGTCTCATTGTTTTTTGCAAAACCACGTTGAGTGCCTGACATTTATTTCGGCACTATCTTTAATACAAAGCAAAACGCCTGTGGCACGATCTGGAAAAGAGCTGCTAATCGCAAGCAAGCCATTCGCAATTGAAAATCGTATCAAGAGTTGGTGGTGCCTTTCTTCAACCATGATGTTGTTGATTTTTCTGGTATTCGTCGCGGGCTCAAACGCAACGTCTATGATTGCAAGTCTGTCCGCGAGTGTACTTGCTGGGTTTGTCATAGTTCGGCTGTTCGTTATCTATCACGACTTTTTTCACGGGGCCATTCTGAAGAACTCAAGATTGGCTTATTCGATCTTGTATCTGTTTGGACTCGTGATACTTAGCCCTGCGACGAGCTGGAAAACCACTCACGACCATCACCACAAACACAACTCGAGCAAATTCGGTGCGGAAATCGGAGGATTCCCGCTAGTTACGACCGACGAATATGCAAGTTATTCTTATTGGAATCGGTTCGGTTATCGAATTGTACGCAGCCCGTTCATCATTCTGTTCGGCTACTTAACCAGCTTTCTAATCAACAAGACGCTTGTCAAATTGATTCGAAATCCAAGAGAGAATATTCCGTGCGGCATATCGTTGTTTCTGCATTTTGGATTGGCAATTTTGTTGAGCATGTATTCCGTGCGGGCCTTATTGCTGGGCATGATGTTACCGTTGTTCATCGCGTCGGCGCTTGGTACCTATATTTTCTATGTGCAACACAACTTTCCGGGCATGAAACGAAGAAAGGGTAAGGAATGGGACTATGTTTACGCTGCACTATGCTCTTCAAGCTATCTAAAGCTTAGCCCCATGATGAACTGGTTAACGGGTAATATTGGGTTCCATCATGTTCACCATTTAAATGCGAAAATACCGTTTTATCGATTGCAGGAAGCGATGGATGGTTTGGTTGAATTGCAATCTCCTACGACAACAACCTTTCGAATCGTAGACGTTTTTCGTTGCCTACAGTTAAAATTATGGGATTCGAATTCCGAACAACTCTTAACCTTCAAGGAAGCTCGGTTGCTGTCTGCACCTTCAAATTTGAGTTAGTTTTAGGCTTGGCTCAATTTCGTTCATGCTTTCATTCAGTGGAGGCCCGAATCATTCTATTCTTTCCAATATAAATTAATTCGTTTGTTTTCCGTAATCGAGTCGATTTGTCATCGACCGACGACGATATGTATATGATGATTGTTCACGAGCAGATATTTGCTTCTGTATTTGGTTGGGAGTTCCCTTGGACTTGTTGACCTTTGACAAAATAGTTGCGATTGACTTGATTTCATTTTGGTCTGAGTTCCCTAGGTTCTTGCTGAATTGACCTTTTTTCGATTGTTCTAGTGCCTTTGACTAGAACGGCGGGCATGCCCACCGTCTTTGGTAGCAAACACGGATGTGTTGCTTTGTCGAATTCCCTGCCTATTGACGATTTTTTTGGAGTTCAGCAATGAATCTTTATGTTGGCAATTTAAGTTTTAATGTTTCAGAATCAGATCTAGAAAAAGCGTTCGCCGATTACGGCAAGGTTGATTCTGTAAAAGTGATCAAAGACCGTGAGACTGGCCGTTCGCGGGGGTTCGCCTTTGTTGAAATGAGTGATCGCATTGAGGGCGCGGACGCGATCGAGGGTCTTAATCTGCATCGAATTGACGGTCGTGCAATTACTGTAAACGAGGCCCGTGCGCGAGAAAACAGCCGTCGTTAGAGGTAGTTTTTTTGCTAACCTCGATCTACAAAAATCGAGGTTAGGTTTATTCCGTTTAGCCACGTGTCTTGAAAGAAGCAAAGCCATGGCGGTCAATTCAGTCGCTCACGGACACGATTGAATACGTTCAGCAGGTGCCAGCAGTGATATCGCGAACCGAATTTCAAAGGCACGAAACAACCCGGTTTGAACTGGGCTAATCCAAGCTGCTCTGTACCCCATTCTGTATCAGTTGATCTGGTGAGACACTTCATTCCACGTTTGGATTTATGAATCGACCGACAGCTTGTTTTCGATCACAAAGCGGACGAGCTCACTCGTGTTTTCAAGCCCGAGTTTTTCGAGAACTCGGCTACGGTACGTGGATACCGTGCTGACGCTGACATCTAACTTTTTAGCACATTCCTGCAGGGCCTGGCCGCTGCCCAGTAGCTGAAGTACATCAAATTCCCTTTGGGAAAGTGAGTCGATGCCGGTTCGCTTACTTTTGGGTTTTCGTAAGAGTGCCCAAACCTCTGGAGAAATTTTCTTGGAAATGTAGACATCGCCTCGTTTGATTGTCTTGATGGCGTCTACTAGTTCATCAAAGGCTGCGGATTTAATGAGATATCCGTGGGCTCCGGCTTCCAATGTTCGCACAGCGTAGTGGACGTTTTCGTGAACGGTTAGCATCATGATCTTCAAGTGCTTGAATTCGTCTAGGAGTTTTTTGACGACATCCACTGGTTCATGGTTGGGCATCGAATAATCCATTACCAAGCATTCTGGTCGTTTCTTTCGAACCTCAGGAGTCAATTGGGTCCCGCATCCGACTTGACCGACAACATTGATTTCGTCACATGAGTCCAATACCCTTGCGAGTGATTCTCGAACCATTTCATGATCGTCGGCAAGAATTATCGAAATTGGATTCAGCATGTTCTTTTATTCCGCTTGTTGGATTGGAATTCGCACGTCGATTTTTGTGCCAGCTCTTGAAGTGGAGTCGATTTTAATAGTACCGTTTAGCAACTCGACCCGCTCTTGCATTCCCACGAGTCCCAAACTTTTTCGTTCGTCGGTAGTGGTGTGCCCACTAAGAGATTGCTGTAGGCCAACTCCATCATCGTGTACTATCACGAACAATTCGGTGGGCTCGCTCTGCTGGTTGTTGTTTGCAAATACCTGAATCCCTACCCTGGTCGCATTGGCATGCTTCAGGACATTGTTGAGTGATTCTTGTATCAGCCGAAATACGTTTTCCTTTACGTCGCGGTCAAGATTACCTTCATCGATCGATAAATCCAAAGTTGTCTTGACGCCTGAACGATCTGAAAATTCCCAAACATGACTTTCGATGGCTTCGACCAAACCCAGGTCATCCAGCTCCGTAGGTCGAACGCGCGTGGCAAAATCATGCAGTCCTTCCAACAATTGCTCCGTTTCTTTTATGGTTCGTTCCAAATGTTCTTGAGCTTTTGGCTCGGTTGTTTCGCGAAGAGCCAGTTTTAAATCAAGGTTTATGGCCGTTGCTTGTTGTCCAAGTTGGTCGTGAATTTCTCTTGAAATGGCGCGTCGTTCGTCTTCCTGAATCTGCACTAGCCGAGTTGATAGTTGGCGAAGCTTCATTTCCGATTCGCGGATGAATTCGGCTTGCACTTGTCGACGGTGGGTCGAACTGGCCCAATACCTTGTCAGCATCAGTATAGGTAGAGTGGCTGCGGCTAAGACGAGGCAAAGCTTCAAGAATAACTCATTCGAAGTGGCAAACACCTTGTTTCGCGGTTGATGAGAAACAATGTAGAGTTCTTTTTGTAGATTTTCGCCATCCGAAGTACCGAGGCGGCGAAACGAAAACGCGCCATTGCGAGTAAGTTGACACGACTCGTATGCGCGTCTTGACCAAGCGTTGGGGAACTTGGAAGCAAAATTGTGATCGTGGTTTAGCAGCCAGCCCCATTCCTCACGGCTTTCTGGCGCTAATAAGAAATGTCCATCCTCGCGGACCAAGTATGTGGAACCCGGTAAAGATATCATTGACAATTCGTTTAACAGAGGCGCCCCTTTGTAGTTTACAACGAGCAGCAAATATCCTTGCTCGACAGATCGTGGAGAAACCTTTGAATTGGAAACTTTGGTGACAAAGCGGACCACGGGATTTAGTGGTTGTTCGATTTCGCCATGTTCGAGATTGAGATCGAATTCCGATACGAACAATTCACCGACGTCTAGTTTCTTCGACTCTTGGACGTAATAGCGATCTTGCTTGTTTTGTAATTCATGTTCGGGGACAATTCGAATTTTATCACTAACCAGATCAGCCCGGACCACTTCAAGTCCATTGCCGTCGATTAGTCGGATTTGTTGGTATGCCCTCTTGGCCCTTAGAAAATCTTCAAAACGATTTTCACAATTCTGTCGCGTGTTTTTTGATCGAGAGTCAAAATTCTTGAATTCAGGTTGGTCGGCCAAGAATAACAAGTCAGACTTGACTCGCTGGAAATCTCGCACGATCAGCTCGTATGCCAGCTGAAGGCGGTGAGCCGATTGTTCGGTGCGCAGCCGCCATTCTCGGTCGAGATCTCGTATATAGATAATGGAGACGACGGTAAACAATAAAACAAAAATGACGCTGGCGACAAGCAGTTGCCGTTTGGTAATCGACCAGTTTTGACTTGCGTTAGCCGTCACAAAATTACTTCAATCGAAATTCTATTTGTGTACTTCACTACTCTTCATGATAAACGCAAACTGCCTGATTGATTTACTGGCCCGGTTGCTGATCGCTCTATTCGTTGGTCGATAACTAGTCGCATCGCTACAACCCGACCAATACATACACCAAAAAGAGAGGCAAAAATCATCTGGGAACGTTGGAGAAATGATAACCATCAGATTGTCATGTAGCTATTTGGCTACAAGCACAGTTCGTGATTGCCGATTTGTAGCCAAAATATGACACGGAAGTTCGATTTCTGGCGACAGACGACAAATCAGAGCGAATCAAAATTGATGCAATCGATAGTCACAACAACAGCGACATCGCAGCATGAACAACAAAGTACCAATGCCGAGACTATTCTTTCACGGCCTCCGAATTTCACTAGGGTTAATCTATTTCCATTTTGGTTGTTTAAAGTTTCTGCCTGGAGTTAGCCCTGCTGAATCGCTTGCCGGTGACACAGTTTCCAAATTGCTGGCCGGCATGGTGGATTCCGAATCAGCAGTCGTTCTGCTGGCAATCTTGGAGTGTGGACTGGGTTTACTGTTTCTTGCCAATCAGAGACCCAAGTTGGCGTACTTTTTGTTCGTTGGGCACATGATTGGAACGTTTTCGCCAATGTTCCTCCTGCCACATTTGACCTTCAATCAACACCTGCTAATTCCAACTCTAGAAGGCCAATACATTTTAAAAAACATCGTGTTTCTGACCGGAGTTTCGGCAATATATCTGCCGCATTTATATCCAAGTGTGAACTGGGATGAAGCAACTTCGAGCCCTGCATGGCAAGCTAAAGAAGTTGAACTCCCGCAACCAGAGAATCAGCACGGCTGACCAAATATTTTAAGTTCCAATTTAAGTTTAAAATTTACCGGAGTAACTCAATGAAATATCAAGCGGTTTGCGTCGCTGTATTGACATGCCTGCTTTTCATGGGCAACGCAGCGGGTCAACAGATCCCGAATCAAAAAAAGTCTGATCACCAGCCATCAGCAGCCTATCAATGGCTTGAGGTCATGCTTGAAGCGGCAGCACGAGATGTCGAGCGAATTGGTGCACAGCCGACCATCCTATCTCGTCAAATGGCGATACCTGTAACCGCAATGTTCGATGCTTGGGCGGCCTACGACGACAACGCTGTTGGTACGATGCTAGGTGGTTCGTTGCGACGCCCGGAAACTGAGCGAACGGAAGAAAACAAGAAAACTGCCATCGCCTACGCAATGTATCGCACTTGTTTGGATCAGTATCCACATTTTGCGGAATACTTGACGGAGGAGATGAAAAATATGGGCCATGACCCTGCTAATAAGTCAGAAGACGTGACGACGCCGATAGGTATTGGGAATCATGTCGCACGAATCCTGATCGAGTATCGTCATCGCGACGGTGCCAATCAGTTGGGCGACGAACAGGGCTCAAATGGTGAACCGTATGCCGACTACACAATGTATCGACCGGTCAACCCAACCGACAAGATCCATGACCCGGACCGCTGGCAGCTGATACCGTTTGACGACGGAAAAGGTGGCGAAGTTGTGATGGACTTTTTGACGCCACATTGGTACCGGGTCAAGCCCTTTGCGTTGAAGAGTGCTGATCAGTTCCGCCCAGGACCACCACCTCTTGTGGGAAGCGAACAACTGAAAGAAGAAGTAGACGAATGTATCGATTTCAACGCGAATTTGACGCCTGAACAAAAGGCTATTGTGGAGTTTATGCGTGACGGTCCGAGGTCAACTGGTCAGTCAGGTCACTGGTTGAAGTTTGCATTGGTAGTTTCAACCCGAGATAAAAACGATCTTGATCGTGATGTGAAGTTATTTTTCACGGTCGGCAACTGTGCGCTAGATACGTTTATCGCATCGTGGGACTCCAAGCGATATTATGACAGTTCACGACCATGGACATTGGTTCGACACTATTACAAAGGACAGACAATTAAAGGCTGGGCTGGTCCCGGAAAAGGCGTGACCAATGTGAAGGGAGACGATTGGCACCCCTATTCACCGAAGTCATTTATCACTCCGCCATTTCCTGGGTACGTTTCGGGACACAGCTGCATAAGCGGTGGATGTGCTGAAATCTTAAAGCTGTTTACCGGCAGCGATAAATGCGGATTCGTAGAACCACGACACGCTGGCGAACTCACGGAGCAAGGATTTAGTTGCCAGCAAATGCAGCAATTGGACGGGCGTCCTCTTGCAGAAATTGTCGGCGCCGAACATGCTTCTTGCGATATCATGTTGCCGATTCCAACTTTTACCGAAGCAGCTGAAATGGCTGGTATATCGCGTGTAATGGGGGGGTACCACATCCAAGCCGACAATATAGCTGGATTGAAGCTCGGTCGCGACGTTGCGAAATACATTTGGCCGGAGATTCAAAGTTATTTTGATGGCACGGCCAGGCCTGTTCACGGAATAAACTTTAGCCGGGCGTCTAAGCGCTCGTTGAGTCAAAGATAGAACGTTTGGTAGATCGAGCTTGGTGCCCGCGTCTCCAGGGCACCAGCTCGATACGCTTGCTAATGGTCAACCCCCACTTTCTTTGCGCGGTCGCGGGCCCAGAAGTTTGCGTTGAAGGTAAAACTATCACGGGTCTGCTATTTAAGGTGAAGTCGACCCACGGCCACATTCTGATTCGACTTGCCTCTCCTCTACTGCACAACGCGCCCCAAATCTCAAACCGTCGCATTTGCATTGCATAGAATGCATCAAATAAGAATTTTGCGGGGCAGTATTTGAGGTTACCGGAAGCCAGAAACATTGTATTGAAACCGATGGTCACGATGTTTTCCAATAAATTTTCCAATTCACTGTCTGATATTGACGAAAACCATTTCGTGTAGATAATTTTTGCTTTGAATGGATTTGCTGAAATGATAAATTGAGTCCAATTGGTTGTGGCACGCGAGGTTTGATTTGCCAACGAATCTAGGTATCGAAGATCAGGTTATCGTCGCACTCCGGCGCATCGCTCGGGCTATCGACTTGCATTCAAAGGGACTTGTCAATGAGATAGGCCTTACGGCACCACAATTGGCAACATTGCTTGCCGTTCGTCGACTACACCCCATAACCGTTGGTGCCTTGGCTAAATCAGTGCATCTCAGCCAAGCAACGATGACAGGAATTCTTAATCGACTGGAAAAACGTGGCTTGGTTGAACGTGCGAGAAGTGGCAACGATCGTCGCGCTGTGGTAATCGAGCTCACGACAAACGGTGATCAGTTGCTAGATGAAGCACCTTCCCTGCTGCAGGACCGATTTCGACGAGAGTTGTTGACGCTTCAGGAATGGGAGCAAACCCAGATGCTTTCCACTCTGCAGCGGATTGCTTCCATGATGGATGCTGAGGATATCGATGCATCGCCAGTACTGGCAGTTGGAGAAGTTGCGCAGGTGAACAATGAAGACGTCAGTTTGGAAAAACAAATTGATTCGGCTGCGGACACTCCCGAGATGATCAAGAAAACAAAATAATTTCAACACACGAAAGATTTGAAAAATGTTACGACTGGCCGACGATACAACTTGGCGTGATCGCCTAGAAAAGATTGATAGTACCATCGAGAGCATCCGTTTGCCCAATGCAAACGATGGTGTCGAGCAAGATGAAGAATGGTGTGAGGTTGTCGTTGAGGGCCAGCAGAGAAAGATCCGGTTCCACGACTACTCGGATGTATTTGCTATTCCAGGTTTGTACGAAGAATTGTTCTACGACAATCTCGAATGCTGCTCGCCAAGTTATATCGCCAATCTATTGGAAAGCGTGATACGGGAATATGGTGATATCCCGGAAGGTTTTCGTGTTATCGATGTTGGGGCCGGGAACGGAATGGTCGGAGATGAGATGATGGAGATGGGGGTCGAGTCGATTGTTGGCGTCGATATCATTCCTGCCGCGAAAGCAGCCACACTTCGCGACCGTCCCGAGGTATACGCTGACTATCACGTGACCGATTTGACGAAACTGCCAGAAAAAACGGAGGAGCAGTTACTTCAAGTCAATGCCAATTGTTTGACGACTGTCGCAGCCTTGGGTTTTGGTGATATTCCTCCGCTTGCTTTTGCAAAAGCTCTCGATCTCATTGCGACACCGGGTTGGCTCGCGTTTAACCTGAAAGAGGATTTCCTGCGAGAACAGGATTCAACAGGCTTTAGCCAGCTAATCCGAAAGTTAAACCGCGAGCAGTTCATTCAGACCTTTTCATACCGACGCTATAAACACAGAATCTCGATCGCGGGAGATCCACTCTATTACGTGGCTGTTATTGCTAAAAAGATCAAAGACTTGGACGAGTCCGTTTTTGATTCATTGGATATCTAATTCCGGCTCGCCGCTGTTGGTTTAATGCGGGGGAAGTTATGAATTCAGCGATTTCACTTGTACAGACAGTTGAACTCCTGAGATTGTTTTCGGGAGTTGTCACAGGCCTTGCCCAAATATCTCATTGACAGACGCCGACGTTGTTTACTTCCCGCGCAAAGAAACCGCTAGTTTGCCAATCTTAGATATCTTCCTAAAATAAGATTGTCGCAGAATGAAGTTTCATTCGGAAAATCCAACGTTGGCCAAAAAAACCTCACTTCTTCTTATCGCGTTCTTCCTCTGTGTCTTGGTGGTGTACTTTCGATGGCAATACAAGCCGAATTCCAAAATGCCCATCGGTCAACGATTCAGTCAAGTCGCGATTGATGGTCTCCCCAATTGCATTCGGGTTTGCCAAGGAGTTTATTCCGGTGGCCAACCCGAACCTGAGGTCGGATTTGAAAGTCTTTCGAATTTGGGGATCAAGACAATCATCTCGGTAGACGGTGCTTTACCCGATGTTGAATCGGCTGCGAAACTTGGACTGAAGTATGTTCATCTGCCACACGGTTATGATGGAATAAACCGCGAACAAGCCGTGTTGCTCTCGAAGGCTATTGGCGATTTGGATGGGCCTTACTACGTTCATTGTCACCATGGTAAACATCGTAGCCCGGCCGCTGCAGCAGTTGCATGTATTGGACGAGGGATTTTTAATTCGAATCAAGGCTTGCAACTGTTGAGTGATGCCGGGACAAGCACTGAATACAGAGGGCTTTATCAATCTGTCGCCGGTGCTGTAAAGTTTGAGTCAACAGAACTGGACAAGTTAGAGGCGAAATTCCCTGAACGCGTGCCGGGAGGCCCGCTGGTTGAGTCAATGGTCGAGATTGAAAAACACTTTAAGGCCATTAACTTAATCGCTGAGAACCAATGGGATCGTTCGCCAACTCACCCCGACTTAGATGCTGCACATGAAGCGTTGCTTATGTTCGAACAGTTTGCTGAATTGGTGCGATCTGAAACGGAAGCGCAACGAGAGTACCGCAAGATTCTAAACCATTCAAAGAATCAGGCCTTGCGGTTGCATGAATTACTGTCGAAATCGAAAGCAACTGGTTCATTTGATGACTCAATGGCAAAGCGACTGATTCACGACATTAAAAGCGACTGCCGGATTTGCCATCGAAAATTCAGAGATTGATGCGTTGTCGTTTTCGTGGGTTCACCAATGGCTGAAGGAGGTTGGTGTGAAAACGCTGTTTATCGAACCCGGCAGTCCCTGGGAGAACGACTACATCGAATTCTTCAACGGAAAGCTGCGGATGAGCTGTTGAATCTGGAGATCTGCGACACACTGAAGGTAAGCCCAAGTGCTAATTGAACGATGGAGACGTCATTGCAACGAAGTACGTCCACACAGCTCGTTAGGGTACCGGCCTCCGGCCCCTGAAACGATTTTGCCAAGCTGTTTTTCCAATTTCGCTACGCTCAATCCGTCAAACAGCTTGAAAGAAGAAGGGAAATCCTACATTAAAAAACTGGCAGTGTTTGAGCAAGCTCAGCCGCGTGTCCGGAAAAATACTGCCTGTTTTAGTCATTTTTGCCTACACCCCAAGGGTAACACAAAAAGGTCCCCTCAAGTTCGACACGAAATTTTCAAAAAAGAGCATTTTTTCCGACATGACGATTTCGCTTTCATGCCAAAGGAATCATTCTCCCATCGTTCTTAATTGCTGGTCGCGAAGCAGCTTGCTAATACCATTTTCGAACAATCAATTCCACTAACACAGGCAATGAGAATCCATAAAACTTTTGGTATTCTTCGTTTTAAAAGCACTATTGGTAGCTCCTTGATCATGGCGTACGTTTGGTTGCAGGCTTCCACGACCATCGTCCGAGCCCAGGACGTAGGGGCTATTGGCAGCCATTCCCTGAATGAAGTGTTTTGAGTAACCAATTCTGAAATCAATGTCTCGGCGACGCGATGGACGGAGTTTTCAGTCAGGACGGCAAGTCATCTGGCAAACTAGCGCCGCATGGATGGAAACACGCGACCAGAAATTGGGGGCATCAAAATTTGATGAATCGCCGCTCACTGTTTGCGAACTCGAGGTCCGTCCATGAGGACTTTTTGCCTTCGTACAATATCGGGTCGCATCACGTTTGAATTCGAACACAATACGTCCCTTGAATGGATTTTTGAATAGCTTTGCTGACTGGTGACATGAAAGGATGTGCCGAAGATTTTTCGTTGGCGATATGATTCGAACATCCGGAATGGAGAAAAATTCTATGACAGTAAAAAGCTTACTACGGTTTTCGATGGGACTGCTCATCGTGGTCGGAATACCTTGGAGCAGCAGCAACGCTCAGGATTTATCGGACGACATCAACAATCCCAATCTCGTGACCATTGGAGTGGACGGTATCACTGGATTGACGATTACCAACTCCGTTTTCGAAAGTGACCTGTCCAACGGAAAAACAGGAAATCCTTTTGGAGATATAGACTTCTTTAATGTTGAAATTGCGCCCGGATTTCAGTTGGATTCGATTGAGCTGGAATCATTTGACGGTGGCGGGCTAGCGTTTTTTGGTTTTGCCGAAGGCGTGTTGGGCGGCAATCCTGCACTAGGGGCGGAACAGGCGGATTTCATTGAAACAGCTTTAGGTTTTACGTTGATTGACGGCAGTGAATCCAGTCTGTTCTCTGACCTCGCATCAGGAGCCGACGGGATTCTTCCAGGTCAGGCTTTCGATCCGAATGGTCCGCTTGGCTCAGGCACCTACGCATTCGTATTTCAAAACACTGGTAGCAATGTCAACGAATACTCTATATCGTTCAACGGTTCCGCAATTCCGGAGCCTGCCTCCGCCTCGCTGATTTTCTTTCTTGGAATTGGGCTAATCGCTCGGAGACAACGTCGTTGATTTTGCTACAGCGCAAATCTACTTAGCTTGCCAAGGTTCGCAAACATTATCGGGCGCCGGCTACCATGATTCACGGTAGCCGGATTTTTATTTGTCATGTTGTCAAAGGCGTAGACTTTGCCAGCGATTATTGAGCAATTGCCAATTACCTCCGACCATCATTTACCTCCGACCGGCCGGCCGACTGGGTTTGAGAAATTGACACACTTGAGCAATATCAAAATGCTTTTGGATGCGGCGAACGTCTTTTTTGTGCGTGGAATTTATCGAAGTTGTAGCAAATTGGCAATCCATTCAGACACGCAGAGTGAATAGAACTATTCCGTTTGAGAGAAGTAATCAATAAACATCGGTTTCTCCAATTTAGATATTTCGTAAAAGACAAGTTCGTTTACTACTTTCCGAGAAACTAATATTCCATCATGGAGCCCCACCTGCTCTCGAACAAAGTGGTTGTCGTTGGACAACCGATCTACAATGACTAGAACCGGATCACTGACGACCAAGCCAAGCATTGTCGTTGCCTCGCGACTGATGCCGCCAAGATAGGAAATGCCTACCAACTCGTGTCCCTCAGGCATATCGTATTTCTGGCTTCGACGAAAGATTCAATACTTGCTGGATCAACTGAGCTCGTTTTTCGTCGAACGAATTTCCTGCGGTTATTCAATGCGCAATTCTTTACTATTCCAGCCAGCCATCCAAGAAATTTGTCCCGCTCATCAAATGACTGGTTCTTTTCAATCGCAATAGAATATGCCTGCTGGACGGTATCTTCGGCGTCTTCCATTCCGCCCAGTATGCCAGCCGCAATGCATTTCATTCTATTGTGATCCCCACCGCATTCGACCACGAATTCCCGTGCGCTTCGTTGCTCTCGATTTTGCGGTTCCAATTTATTTCTTTCGTTCTACCATCGTTTTTACTAGTTTAGTTTAAGAAATTTACTCGGTAAGTTGATTGCTGGTTACCTATACGTGTCGTCAACAATAACGACTCTTCATTTTTTTCTAACTTTTTACGATCGTCCGATGCCCGGTAACCCAAAACACTATTTAGCGCGGCTTGCGTTCACCGTTGTAGAATTGCTCGTAACGATCGCGATTATCGGGATTCTCGTTGCGATTTTATTTCCGGCGGTTCAGTCTGTTCGCGAAGCGGCGCGACGAACCCATTGCCAAAATAACTTGCGGCAAATAGGACTTGCAATAGCTAACTACGAATCGACTTTTAAACGACTACCACCTGGCCGTATTGGCTGCGATGATTCTGGGGAGATGATGCTCATTAAAAATTGCCCTGCCGGATCTTCCGCAGCGCAAAAGAACGGTGCAAGTGGATTCGTATCTATTTTGCCTTTCGTTGAGCAACAAGGTCTGTTTTCAAAATTGGACGTTGCCAATGGAGGACTCTGGAACCGCGATGTCGATGACTTGGATTGGTATTGGTCAGATCCTGACAAGAATTGGGGTGTTAAACAAGAGTTAAGTATTTATTGGTGTCCTAGCGAGGTGTCTTCTCGCCGTAGTTCGGTTTACGAACCGGTCTGGGCAGCCACAAGTAGCTATGCTTTGTCTTCCGGTACGTTGGGCCCTAGTTCTGCCGATTACGAAGTCAAATACTTCAATGACGGTGCATTTGTCTATCGAACGCCCAAGCATTTGCGTGACATTCACGATGGCTTGTCAAACACTTTCGCAATTGGTGAAGTCGTTTCCCCGGATATTTGGGAATCTTCGAATATATGGAACTATGCAATTGCCAATGCGGATTGCCTCCGATCGACTGAAAATCCTTTAAATACACCACCTGGCGATGGAACCGTCAATATGCTTCGCAATGGTGCGTTCGCCAGCAACCACCCGCAGTCCGGTTTATTTCTGTATTTGGACGGCCACGTCAAAGTCTTGTCAGACCGAATTGGGCTAGTTGCTTATCGCTCAATGTCTACCATTCGACACGGGGAACTAATCGAAAATTAAGTTCATGCCGGCCGCAAAGCGATCGTCAATACTAGCTTTAGTTTTGTTTAGCACTCTAGAGTCGTCAACAATTTCGCTTGATTTGCATTTGGTAGCTCCCCGTTGGCTTGCATAGTTGAACGAGTCATCGAAGTTCCGCAATTGGCGATCAAATATTGAATCAAAGCAATCGCATTGTGTTGCTATAGACATCTAAGAGTTCAGGAATCAACTGCGAACTATTTTTAAATTTTTTGGAATGCAACGGGCCTCGAAAGACAAGTATCAGAAGAGTCTTGCATCGGCGGATGCAGTTATAGTTTCCAAGACCCCAAAAAAAATGTGAGAAAGAACTTCGATGAGAGTACTACTAGTTTTACTGATTTCAATTGCTTCGTACGGACCACATTGTTTTGGCGATGCTTTTGTAATAAATGCAGCCGCGGGCAATGCCAACAACCGACAGTCCTTTGACATCGCAAACGATGTGTTTTTGCTCGACACCAACGATTTTGCCATCAACGGCGCATTGAACTTTGCGAGTGATGTTGGTGGTGATCCAGGATTGCTTGGAACCGAATCAGACGATGAGAACACTTTTGCCAGCGACGTAAACCTGATCGTATTGCAAAATTTTGACAATAACGACGTCGATGGTTTTCCAGCGAATTGGGACAACTCGTTCAATGCAAGAAATGCACTTCGCTCAATTGCCAACAATACATTTGGCGATCGAGCAGGATTCTACGTGTATTGGAATGAAAAGCTCGGTGTAAACCGGTTGGTCTACACCGAAAATCTCAACGATGGTGAAGCTGATTTTCAAGTTCTATTCGCAATCAATTCAGAAAATCTGATCGCCAACTCCGATGATCTTCAGCTTGACCCGACGTTTCGAGCGGAAGCGAATTCGAACTTCAATTCGTTATCAACATTTTCGGCTAGTAACTTTTCTGCCGTGCCAGAACCGGCATCAGCGACCATTTTTGCATTGAGCGCATGCAGCGCATTGCTATTTCGTAGGCGGAAATTTTAACATGGTGGGAACGTTGCTCGAAGTTGTTCCAGGATTGAATTTTGTTGAATTGTCGATTTCGATGTAGCAACAGTACTATTTTTTGAAGGCACTTGAGAAATCTCAGAGTGCCTTCTTCGTTGCGGTTTTGCAGATTCACCGAAGCAATGTGACCGGGGCAGGTGATTTGCTCTTACATCTATTTCAGCGATGTTGGTTTTGTAGTCGAGCGCTAGCCAAGTATCATCTCCGAATCTAAAACCAACACATAGAAGAACTATCGCTACGCCAATTCACACGTAAATAGCCGAGGCGGGACCTAAACCCGCGTCCTGGTGGGCACCGGGTTTTAAATACGGCCGATATTTCAAAGACCCACGCAAGAATGAAATTTGGAACGAAATAACCCGGTTTAAAACGAAAAAGCGAGGTTATTCTGGACCTCTAGATCCAATTGGAGACTCGAATTACGCTCCCGAATCCAGAGTTCAAATTTGCTTTGTCGCCCACAAGAATCCAAATACGAACGTTAACAAACCTAATAAAAAACTTGGTGCATTGCCCCATTTTCTACTGTATTCCCAATACGGCAACGCAACCACAACCGCAATCAACGTTGTCAGTGTAAGTAAGAAACCCGTCATCAATTTCTCCGAAGATGTATCATTGTCAAATCAAATGGTTATGTGCTGTCCGAGGCTACAGAGTCATGATCAATCAATTGATTGCGTATTGACGACCCTGTGACGGCAAGATCCTCGTGCTCTATGTCTATTGGGGTTTTTGCAATCGAAGCTGGTGAAGATTTGCCAGACTTTCGATGAAGTCGACGCTGGCGTTTCTCGTCAGCTTTCATTTTCTTGCGTCTGTCTCTTTGAATCTTTGCGAATGTGTTTTGGTTCTTGCCGATAACGGATCTCCGTTTGCCATTCTTATGGAAATTGTAAATTGATGTTTGTTTCGAGGTCAGAACTTGGTTTCAAGGGTGAGAATCAATGCGTGGCATGTGACCTCTTGGCCGTTTTCCGATTCTGTTTTACGTTTTGTACTCCAGAGTCTTCGACAGAAATGCGTTGTCCAATGAGCTTTTCAATCGCGCGCAATTCCTTACGTTCTTCGAGGGTACAAAGGCTGATCGCGACCCCTTTAGTTCCAGCGCGGGCGGTTCGTCCAATACGGTGAACGTAACATTCTGGATCTACGGGCATGTCATAGTTGATTACGTGTGAAATTCCGTGGAAGTCAATTCCCCGGGAAGCCAAGTCGGTAGCGACCAAAACGGAAATACGTTTTTGCCGAAAGTCCTCGATGGCGTCTTGTCGCGCACTTTGCGACTTGCTTCCATGTATTGCTGTACTGTTGACGCCCTGGTTCGTCAGTTTCTTTGCAACGCGGTTGGCGCAATGCTTTGTTCTAGTAAAAACAATTGCTTGTTCCACGGAACCTTCCGCCAATAGTTTGTGAAGCGTTGTGAACTTTCGCTCGCGTTGCACCATTCGTATGCTTTGCGAGATTCGGTGGACATCTGCTGGCTTTGTTTCGACTTTTATATGAACCGGGTTGAAAAGCAAGCGATTGGCAAGGTCTGCCGTATTTTTGGGAAGCGTTGCCGAAAAGAACAGCGATTGGCGTTGGTCGGGCAGTTTGGAGATGATCTTTCGTAAGTCTGGCAGGAACCCCATATCGAGCATTCGATCTGCTTCATCCAAAACAAACATCTGAACATGTTTCAGGCAAACATGGTTTTGCATTGCCAGGTCCAATAATCGACCTGGTGTCGCTACCAAGGCGTCGACGCCTTGTTTAATTGCATTAATCTGCTGCCGCTGATTGACGCCGCCATATATCGTTGCCAAATTGAAACGCATGTGTTTTCCATAGGTTTCAAAACTTTTCGCGATTTGTATGGCCAATTCTCGCGTTGGGGCCAAGACAAGCGTTGATGCTGCTTTCCTGACGCGTTGTGGTCGATTGTGCCCAATAAAATCAAGTATCGGTAAAGCAAACGCAGCTGTTTTGCCAGTTCCCGTTTGCGCACATCCAAGGATGTCTCGACCTTGAATTCCAGCTGGAATGGACTTCATCTGTATTGGAGTTGGCTTCGTATAATTTTTGTCTTTTAGTGCACGTCTTAACGGCTCAAACAAATCCATGTTTTCAAATGTATTCAATTAGGTCCTTTCAAGCGATAAATGTTGACAATGCGCTTCATCTTGCTCCATAAAAAAAGAGTCGATGGAGCGTTTGATAGTTAACCGCTATAAATCATCAAATGATAAATTTGATCGCGATTTATCAGTTTCCCAGCAATTGCAACGTCTGAATAACAAGAAACTCAAACGTTTTCCGTTAGAAAGATAGTCGGGTTCAAGAACTGAACAGAAACGACCATCTTGCTGCTGCAACGAAAAACCATTCGTTGGTCGAGAACTTGGGCGTCCAGCCAAAGGGGGTGTTCTCTACGATCGAATCTATCGTTCAATGGGATATGCTTATTATTCGATCGCTCTCACGACAGTGGATACCATCGTAACAGACTTATCGGAAGAGTACGGCAATTTCGGTATCAATTCCAGTTCAAATGAAACAATTGCAAGAAATGCCTGTATTTGACGGCCAATTCCTCGTTTTGTTCCGATAATCATGTCATTGCAACAATCGAGGCAGCGAGAGCCGGCGACGCTGGAAAGGGGTTTGCAGTCGTTGCCAATGAAGTTAAAGAACTTGCTAAGGAAACTAGCAAAGCAACGGAAAATATCATTAAACAGATTGAAACGATTCAAAAAGGTACGAATGACGCCGTATTGGCAATTGGCCAAGTTAGCGAAGTAATTTCGAAAATTAACGAAAGCCAAAACGCTATCGCCGGTGCAGTTGAAGAACAAACAGCAATGACCTCAGAAATATCTCAAAACGTATCTCAAGTGGCGTCTCAAAGCCATGACATCGCAACAAGTATATCGCTGGTGGCGACCGCTGCAAAGAATACAACCCAAGGTTCTGATGAGACGATGCAAACTGCAGCGGATATCGAATCGGTTGCAAACGAGCTGCTTAAGTTAGTTGGAGAGTGCTCTCAGGAAACTTCAAGCTGCAGCATTGAGATTGAAAATGGACCTGAAAAGCACTTAGCAGTGGTAGAGTAGTTTTGTTTAATCAATTGTTATCTTCCAACTTCGGTAACGGATTGTCACGAAGCCACTTTCGCCACGCTTCGTAATCGTCGCCAAAATCTTGGCCTGTCATTCGGCGAAGTTCGTCGAGTGCTTCAGCAGGCATCATATCGGACGGCTCAATGGGAGTCTGCCCAACTTGTTCCAATGCGCCCTGAACAGCCAGGCGCTCCGAATCACGGGATGCGGCTGAAACCGCCATCTCGGAGTATCTGCTGACTGCATCAGGCGCGATGTCGTGTGCGATCACGACTGCCATCACAAGTGCATCGCATACGGCAGGCCATTCCTGTCCCCGACAAACAGCGTAGCCGCACGGATCTTGGTCGGAAATCAAAGCTGCCATCATTTTTTCGTCCGTGCCAAGAGCATCAAACATCCGGACGGCTTCGCGACTGATTACTGGTGAAAGGCGCGACACAAGCTCGTCAGGTGGCCCAGCAGACTTGAGGATCCATTTGTCGTCGTTGAGATCTGCTGCATCAAATACAAGACGTTTGCGGAACTGCGACCTTTGCCATGTATATGGCCGCTTGTCGCTGGCAGTGGTTTGCCGCATCAAGTGTCGGTCAATCCGCTTTGAAAGCACACCAGCTTCAATGAAGAATTGATTTGAATAGTATTTACTCTTTTGGAAGTGAATGCCGCCAACGCAGTCTCCCATATCGCGAATCAGGTAGCCGTTGGCCTTGTAAAAACCAAGGTCATCCAGACCAGACTTCAACAGTGCCGTGAGGAGTTTGGGATACGTGGCCATGTGCTATTGGCAGATAACGGTTACGTTGACCCGGGCCGCCAACACGCGTCGACGAGGCTCCGAGCCATCGATTGTACCGGCTCCGGTTCTTCGGTGCATCGGATGGATATACCGCGACTTGGAATCGCCATAAATATAGTGCTGAGCCAGGACCAGCTTTTAGTTCAATCTTCGGATGTATTTCAAAATGTTTCGAGATCTCGTCATGAACTTGAGCCGCCGATGCCCAAGGCAGCGAGACGTACCGGTGCCGAATTAAAATCGTCGTTCCCTGTAATGCCGACACGGTGTCTGGAGTTACTTCACGATCAAGAAGCGAGTTGTAGCCGAATCCGCTCGCAAGTTGGCCTTCCTCAAATGTTGGGCCATTCTGCAGTTCAAATCCTAGAAAATACATAGATGGGATTGGGTCCTGCCGAGTCTCAATTTCGAGTTCTTCATCGGCATTGAGTTTCTCTCCGACTAGTTCGGGCATGTTCAATTCCACCGGAGGGACGTTTGTCGACGTGATCGTAATCATCACCGTTCGGTGCGACGCCCAATCGACGATAGTGATAACTATCGCGAGGAGCGCGGTCAGCGCCATCAGATGCCAGATCTTGAAACGCACATCAATCTCCTGTGACTGGATAACTAGTTAATAACCTGCGCAGCCTGGAATTTTAACCTGCGCTTTTTTGGACGGTTACCCTGCGCCGTCAGATCGCTTAGTATACCGTGAGGATTCTGGATTTCATGGATGTCTTACCCATTTTGGAGATTTTCATGAAACTCAAAGAGCAGATTCACGCGCAGTTTAAACTGCTCGGTTATTCTTCCAATGCCGAGTTAACTTACTGGCATTGGATTGAACAGTTTCTTCGATATTCAGCGAGGAAAAATGGGAACTGGATTCACCCTAAAGAAATGGCTGAAGCGGACGTAGAAGCCTTCCTTACGCATCTTGCAATCAATCGCCATTCTAGTCCCACCACCCAAAACGTTTCGATACAAGCAATCTTGCTCCTTTAAAACCGTGCACAAACTGACGCACAGGAGTTTTTTGGTTTTCCTACAAGTCCCCTCGGAGTTTCACGCCGACGCTTCGTAGCAATTCCGCAAATAGCTTCGGTCATTTTGAACGATGCAGCTTTTGAATTTGACGTAGCTTGAGGCAGGACCCACAATCTTATCTAACACGTAGTATTTGCTCGATGAAGAATTCGATTCGCGCCTGGCTTTAGGTGCAGCGGACGCGAGCACCATCGCTACTTAAAACAAACATCTTCTGCTCATTCAAAGCCACAACTTGTTGGACTTGCTCCAAAGTAAACGATTTGCCTTTGGCATTTGCTTTTTTGACAATCTCTTCGACATTGGCCCATCGCTCGGAATCGAGTTCCAATCCGATCGTTTCCGGATGATGCCGCAAAATGAAGCTCAAGTACTTACTGATCCTGGTCAGACGTCTGTTCATGCGAGTTACTCAATTCAGTTTGGTTGTTGCCACTACTGGGTCAGTTAACCCAGCTTTGTCCTCTTTGCTGTAATTCTAAGTAGCCGGCAGTTCCCGTATTGCACATTCGATTAATCTCTTTAGTTGACTGCTTTTGGTAATTTCCCAAACGAAGTCGAGTCTCTCGCGGCCATTGGCAAACGAACACAGCTCAAACAACTGAAGATAAGCATTACTCAACGTGCGAAGCAAAACACGGGAACTCAAAATTGTTGCTAGTCCAATATTTGATTCATCTGAAGCCGGACGAATCGAATTAAGTCTAGCTACAATTGCGATTTTCAACTGCTCAAAGACGCTTAAGCTTTGAGCAAATCGGTCCATCAAAGGTGGAGGGCGATCGTCATTCAAGCAAATCGTCGATTCACTTGATCCCAATCGAAGTCTTGCAGAATTTTCCAGCAAAATGAAATACTCACCGCGAATGTTTTGCCCGACTTCGGTCACGCTACAAATAGCATAAGGCTTGTCGCCATTCGCGAACCGTTCACTCGCCAAAATTCTCACAAATTCCAAACTCTCATTCCGTTCTGCCTGCATCGTTTACGCCGATAGACTTGCGAAATTCGTGCCCGCAAGCGCACGACTTGACACTAACGTGTTGTATGGCGTTACACGTTGGGCATTCTTTTTGCCAACGACCGATGGGAGCTTTCTTCGAACTTTTCGTTTCCTGACGCTCAATTTCGTTTGCCTTAATTCGAGCCTTTTGTACTTTATCAGCCCGGTTTGCGGCGCATTGCGGGTGAATTCCGGCGGCCGAGTAGCTCGGCTTGCCACAAACCGGGCATGGATCTCGTTGTTTCGGGGCTAAGATGGGAGCTGGCTTTTTGTTAGACAAATTTCACCTGATAATTCTCTTGGCGTCCATCCTGGAACGGTTTCTGCCGACCATGATTAGCGAGCTGAACAAAGCCTTATATTTTCCGCACAAGGACCTTTTTGGCCGCGCCCAACTTCGTAGATAACTTCACTGCCTTCCTGCATTTCATCGAAGCGTCCTTCGACAACTGCTGAACTGTGAAAAAACAAATCCTCTCTGCTTCCTGTGTCAATGAATCCAAATCCACGATCATTAATTTTCTTTACTTTTCCGCTTTTCATTTTTCTTCCTAAGTTCTTTGATATACAACAAGTCCAATGCACCGCGCATCGACCACGCAAACAAACTGTTTATTCATTAGCAAACACGCTTGCCACCGTTTTGACAGCGACCACAGGTAAAGTGTGTCTCCGAACAGCGAATCTGATCCTAACAATCCTGGCAGGATCTGAGACTCGTAAAATCCGTCGCGTTTATATTCGACGCCGGCGACAGGAATAAGCGGTTACACAACCGATAAATTGAAGCCAATTCGGCACTGTCATTCCTAAAAAGATGTCCGGCCCCTTAATCCTCAGCCGGAAGCTTGCAGCCAGTGCTGCACATACAACAAATAGATTCTTCAAGCCCTAATACACTATAGCGTAGCCGCTTATTGCCATCAGGTCAATTGCAAACGGTCAATTGCAAACAAACATTTGGGATTGAGTTCAATTAATCAGTAGCATAAATTAATCAGTAGCATAATTTGCAGGTGCGAAATATGTAACTATCAGACCATTCTGTGTTTAAGCCGTGCCAAGAATCAAAACGACCATAGAAAAATTTTTGAATTACGCGCACGGGAAGAACTTTCGTGACGTTGCAACCGATCCAAAACAGCCATTTGATTTTGTAGTTAGATTCTTTGACAATCGCGAACGTCAAATTCGAATGGAAGATGCTGAAATTCATCACGATCGTCCTCCGCTGGCTGGTGTTATCCGTGAATTTGAGGCTCAACCTGTAATCGAACAATTTCTGTCTAAGGCGAACAACAATCGTAACACTCGTTTTCGTCAGGCGGTTGGTGTGTTGGTACGGATGATAATGGAGGCAAGAGGATGGCGCAAAACGGGACGAAAAGGTTCTCTTGGCGTACGATCCAGTCCGATGAAGGGACAAGCCGCACATAACAGTGGAGGCCTGTCATTTTGGTTTGTCAGGGCTGAACGATACGAGTTAATCGAAGGCATGCCGTATGCAAAGGTTAAAGTCATGACCAGCCCACCACGACGACTTCGGTCGAAAAAAAAGTCGCCATCGCGAAAATAAATCCGGCCAACGACAAATCAACAAAAATTTTCACATCGATATACCAACGACATCACCCGGACGAACAATAAAGTAGCGACATACCAGTCAATTTAATCGACTTCCACTTAAAAAGGCACAATGTTGAAAACGCGCGGAGAAATCGAGGCAGCAATCTGCCAAGGCATGGCCCAGTTCGAGCTCGAGTATATGGGCCGAGGACCGAAAGAAATTCGAGCTTTTCTCATTGAGGATATATTGGTCGTACGTCTTCGTGGGGTCTTAACGGCAGCTGAACAACACCTTGCAGATCAGTTCCCTGCCGAAAAAGGACGAGACCTTCTAAAACAGGTGCGATCTCAACTTATTGAAATCGCGAGGCCTAATCTTGAGCGGCTAGTTGAAGACATTACCGGCATCAAACCGACAAGTCTCCATAATGACATCAGCACGGTTTCAGGTGAGGAAATTGTAGTCTTTTCATTACCGGAGGTCCCTCAGTTTCGTGAAACCAAGAAGTCGCCGCATACTTAACTATTCGGATCTGCGCGGCGATTTGCACCGACCGAGACTATGTTGCAAGTGCATGTGTCGTTGTCGAAGTACAATTCGACGCTGCCTGTTTCAAGCTGTTCAAGCACACCGTTTACTCGTCTATTAACGTCACTGTGATCCGTGCCATCGCGAGTCACAAACTCTTCAACAACTTGATGAAGAATATTCTTGTGGAGCATCGTATGAGTTATTTTGATTGCCAAAATCTAGGCGCTTTCCCGTGAATCTGGAAACTTTAATATCCATCTTGTATTCTCCGAATCTTCGACAGAAGAACAAATTTCACCATTTCTAAACGAATGGGCCAATGCAGATGGAATCAAGGCTTCCGCAAGAACTAATGCCGCCTTTTTTTCTGAAACTTCCGCAATCATTTCTTCGAGAAATGCGATCGCTGCGGCACGTCGCACCTCGGCACTCGCACGTGCAGCTCGCGTGTCTGCTTCTGCCTGCTCGGTTTGAAGCCGTGCTCCGACGTTCCGGCCAACGTCAATCGTTGCGATGTCGACGGACACGATCTGATAAGCGGTGTTTGATTGGATGTCGTGATCAAGTACGGCCTCGGAAATTCGACTGGGACTGGATAAAGCTTCTTGATGAGAATCCATTGAACCAATGGTAGACACGACCCCCTGACCGACACGAGCAATAATCGTCTCTTCGGTTGCACCTCCAATTAGCTGTTCCAAGTCTGTCCTTACCGTTACTCGGACACGTATCAATAACTCTACACCATCTTTTGCGATGGCACTTAAACGCGGTGACGGGACTTGAGAGTTAGGACCCGGGCAATCAATGACCTTGGGAAAGATGCTAGTTTGAACGGCTTCCGTCAAATCTCTTCCGGATAAATCAATTGCAGCTGCACGTTGAAAATCCAGGTCGATACTTGCGCGACTGGCCGCGATGATCGCTAGAATGACTCGATTGACATCACCGCCGGCTAGAAAGTGAGCCTCAAGGGATTCTGTTTCTTTGTCATCGGATATGGCTAGACCTGCCTGTCGAGCCATAATTTGGGCCATAACAATAGTTGCCGGGTGGACATTGCGCAAACTCATCCCAATCAAGTCAACCCAAGTTATGTTAGTGCTCGACATTTTTGCTTGTAGCCAAAGGCGGGCAAATTTGATGACGATGACGATGACAACCAAAAGGCCAACAGTTACGACCAGGACTCCGAGCAACTTTAGCAAAGCAAACATATTGAGTTCGCATAACAAGTTTTGTAACGATGTGGCGTGCCGCCAAGATTGATCCGAGAACCAAACGGTAACATAATTGCTTTATTGCTCGTTGAGTATTTCACGCTGAAATTGATTGTGATGCTCAAGAATCTACCCCTTGTTTTTTCTTTTTATGCGTACCAACTTGTCTCTAGCAGACTTCTTGATCACTGGTATGGACTGAGGCATTCCAAGGATGACATTCAGGTCAGAAGTGGCCCTTTGTTCCTCACCAACCCTTGAAAAGACCAAGGCTCGATTAAGCAAGGCCATCGCGACTACATCGCGAGGCGATTCTGGCGAGTCGATCACTTTCGTGTAGTGTTTGATGGCGTTAGCAGTGTCTCCTTTAACCGCGCAAATCCTTCCTTGGCTGACGAGAGCAAGTGACCGACCTCGAGCGGTAAATCTGCTGACAATTCTTTTAAGGACGTTCATGGTTTATCTTGCATCAAAAATGGCTCCTGGTATTCCGCCTTTACACTCACTTGTTTGCGTCAGTTTCGATAACCATTAATAAATGCTTGTGCAGAAAAGAAGTTGGTTGGAATTAATTCGAAGTCACTCCCGTGTGATTTGAGTTGTTTCGTTTGATTTTTTGGGCCTTTCGTTTTTCCTTCGGGCTCGACTTCGCCTTCCTTTGTTTCTCTCTTTTGTTTTTATCCTTGTTTCCGCCCTTGTCACCCATCTTGCGCTCCCGAATAAGAACTATGGACACGAAAAAAGCCGACTCAAAAACACCAAAATGCTTTTAAGTCGGCTTACTTATCAGATGGCCTTCTGACGACTCAGACTGCCTTAAATTAGTCTTCCGAACGAACCAAAAAGTCTCGCATTCTCAACTTTGGCTCATTTGGAAGTGTACACCGCAAGTAAATCGAATCAATAGCTAGCGGTCCGAAAGCTGACCAAATCAGTATGAGAAGTTAGGCGCACGGTTTCCGAACGATCGATATTAAATGCGCTACATTTGTAGGATTGTTTGTATTCGGGGAACTGCTAGGTTATAAGAAAGAACGTGGAATCTGAAGCGAATCTCTCTTAACGCAAAAATTTTCGGATGACGGATAAAGAGCGGCCTGGTTGCAGAAAGCTTGTTAGAACGTAAGCCGATGCTGATGTTTACGCATATGCGGGTGGGCAGTATCGGCTGTTTTCGGGCGCCGTGATTTGCCTCGTCAAATCACTAATAACGAACATAGCAAATAAACAATTCGTCTCGTCGCGCATCGAATTTCAGAATAAGAGTTTGCGTCTCTATGCCTAGATACTGCAACGTCAGTTGATATCTGATTGGTGGCGTATCACAGATAAAGGTAGATGTTATGAGAAAACAAGAAAGTGAATCGACGGCAAATTTCGTTGAAAAACCAAACCCGAGGAAGAACCATCCCAATGTGTTCGATGGCGTGCTAATCAGCATCAGCGATTCCAACTTGGTGATGAAAGGAAAGAATGGTCAAGAGTTGTCAGTGAATTTGAACGAAAAAACTAAGTCGAGCATTGACGGAGTTGCTTGTGAACGAGGGAACTTACGATTAGGTCAAAAGGTTCGTGTTTTCACGGAGAAGAGGGATTTAACATCGGCGATAAAAATTGCCGCTCTCGATAAGCAGGCGCGATTTGCCCCGCTTGCGTAGCTCCAACGCTTAATTGAAACGGAGATAACTTCCGTCTTCGGGGTACTAAAGGTGAGTCGTGACGAAAAAAGAAAATCTCGAGGTTCGCAAAGGCAAGGTTGTAAACGCTTTTGGCAATCAAATCACTTGGATATGTGTGACAGGAGATGAGTGTCAACACGCTTTAACTGACGATGCCAAAATTACATTAAACGGAAAACCGTGCAAGCTCGACGATTTGAGAGTCGGTATGCCAATACACGTAACAGAATGTGCTGAAGACGCCTCAAAAACAACTTTTGTCTCTGCAGAGAAAATACAATCGATCCCATACACCTAGACCGGGTGCCACGACAATTTCGACCTGAATAAATCCAACAACATTTTTGGAAAGATGCAAAGACATGATATTCGGAACCAAACGAGGAACTGGCTGTTAAGTTAAGGCATTTCTCACAATTATTTCATTTGAAATGGAATTGATACCGAAATTAACGTATTGTTCCGATAAGTCTAATACGATGGTATCTACTGTCGTGAGAACGATCGAACAATGAGCATATTCCATTGAACGATAGATTCGATCGTTAGATAACAACCCTTTGGCTGGACGCCCAATTCTCGACCAACGCATAATTTTTCGTTACAGCAGCAAGATAGTCGTTTTTTTTAGTTCTTGAACCCGACTCTCTTTCATCTGAAGACGTTTGAGTTTCTTGTTATTCGGACGTTGCAATTGCCTAACAATCGTCGGGCAAACTAGCGGTTAACTGTCAGAAACGACCGTCGACTCTTTTGTGATCTATTTGGAATGAAAATGGAGCGCAGTATCAACATATACAAACTGAAAGAATCTAATTGAATACATTTGAAAACATGGATCGGTTTGAGCCATTAAAACGTGCACTAAAAGACAAAAAATACTCTAAGCCTACTCCAATACAGTCGAAATCCATTCCAGCAGGAATTGAAGGCCAAGACACTGTTGACGGCGGTCGAATAGTGCGGCGCTTGGCGGGTTGAAGGGGCGGTCGAAAACAGCGGCGCGCAATGTTGTATTTTGGATGAGTTGTGAAGATAGCGAACTTTAGCTCGTTATTCTTTACCGTCATTCGAGGTACCGGATTGTACGTTGATATGGAATTTTGGACGGAAGTCCGTCGTCAGGTACTTGTAGGAGGCCTGAGTAAACGTGGTGCTATAAAGCGATATGGCATCAGTTGGCACACGCTTGAGAAGATCCTTGATCGCGAGGAACCGCCAGGGTATCGGCAGAAGCAGCCAAGATCCAAGCCTAAGATCGACGAGCGATGTAAGCGCCATGTGTATCCAATTCTGTGGTACATCTGTGGTACAAATCAAAATTGGAATTTGGGGCCAGAATGGCGAAAGCGATTTGAGGTGGTAAAAACCGAGTAGCCGAGGCGGGACTTGAACCCGCACGTCCTAATGGACACAGGATTTTAAATCCTGAGCGTCTGCCAATTCCGCCACTCGGCCAGAGTGTGCAATTGTTGGATCGATCTACCGTACAGATCCAACTCTAAAAGTTAACTCCTTATTGAATGCCAGCCAAGGTGGGGCAGCTGGAAATGTTACCGGTAGTCCTTGTTCGTACCCAATGTCGCTGATAGCTCTAATTCTTCGTCGCCGCGCAGTACTTGCAGTTTCATCGTTTCCCCAATGTCCAATTGCGAAATGAACATGCGAAGCTCATCAAAATTGCTAATATTGTTGCCGTTTACTGCGGTTACAATGTCCCCGGTTTTGACTCCCGCGGCAGCCGCGCCGGAATTGGGGATGACTTCTTCGATCTTACATGAAAAAGTGCCTGGTCGAGTTTCGCTCGGTGTACCGCGGACGCCAAGAAAGCTGACTGGCAGAAAGTCCATCACACGCGGCCGTGTTCGGGCGAATCGCCTGTAATCCAATTTTGAAAATTTGCACACCGAAAGTGCCACACTTTGAACCGTTGGCATTTTTGCGAGTACGTCAAAAAATTCGCTTTTTAAATTGATTCTTTTCAAACGCACTGATTGTAAGCTGGACAGTTCTTGCAATTCGTCAATGAACGACTTGGGGCAACGGCACTCGTCAATCGTGAGCGAAGTCAAAGGTAGCGTCGACAACCAACGGGCTGTTTCACGTTCGAGATTTTGTTTTCTGAATTCGATCGACGTAATACTATCCGGCAAATTGAGATCAAACAAATGTTGACCTTCAATTTTGAGATCGTCAAAACCAATATGGACCAAGCCATCAAGCCCATCTAAGAACTTAAAATCGGCAAGGCGCAGTTTTTGATTGCGTAACACAAGTCCATACAACGAATGAATTTCCCTGAGCTTTTGTAAGTCTTCTTGGGTTCCCTTCCAATTCGTTCCAATCTCAATCACTGTTTGCTGTCGTGGCGAGGTGGGAACCGCAATCCCGCCGCCGACAAACACATCGTTGATGAATGCCCCATTTGAACGATTGGTGGACGGTTGGCTAGGAATTTGGCTGAACACGAATTGTTGTATTTCTTCTAATTCGCCATCAACCAAGTCTTCAATTTTGGATTTGGCTTCCTTGCGACTGATTTTACGTTTGGCCTTGGTGGTGCGAAGTGGGTTAACGCTGGGGCGCGGCACGGCGATGTTGATGCGGCGAATTCCGTTTCGAATAACGATCTGTTGAGCCGGATTCTGCGATTTGAATTCTCCTCCTTTACTGACGAGGAACTCGATCGCTCGTTGCGAACGGTTTTCACGCCAGGCCTGCAGAAGACTAAAAAGTTGAGCATCGAGTTGTTGATCGATCAAAACCAATAGGCCGATTGCTTTCAAACTTGTGATTTCCTGGGTGGATTGGGTGCCAATATCCTGCAGAATTCGTTTGATTCGCCAAGCGGCTTCCGGCGATGCCTGATAATAGTGGTGGGCCAATGAACGCAGCGCATCTTCTCCGACAGCAACAAGCGCGCGTGTGGCACTTTCGCGCGATTCGAATCGTTGGTCATCGAGTTGGTCAATCAGTTTGCTAATATCCAACTGATTCGAAGTGCTGGCAACGGAGACCGCGGCGTATAAAAACGTGTATGACAGCATTGCTATCAATGCAAACTGAAACACTCGAGGCATCTTAAATTGACAAGCGTTAGGCATTTTCAAACCTCCATCTACCTATTTTATTCTTTCTGCCGAGCGCAAAAAATGGGCTTTGAGAACTAGAGATAGGTGGATGTTGTAACTTTGTTAGTTTTCCACCGTATGCGGAAAGCTTCTGTATTGGAGCAATGGCACAAATTTTACTGGATATTCCAATTATTACTGGCCGATCAAAGGGGAGAATGCTGAATTTATCGAATAAGACCAAAACCAAACAGCGGAATCTTGGAAAGAAACAGATGAAGATCCATACTACTCGATTTGCAACCATTGAAATCGAACCGGACGACATTTTGTTTTTTCGAAACGGAATCATCGGATTTGAGGATTGCCGGCATTGGGTTTTACTGGCGGATTCGAACAATGAGTCCGTGGCTTGGTTGCAAAGTATGCAGCATGCGGATATCGCCCTTCCGGTCGTCTCTCCCAAACGATTTGTAGATGGCTATCAAGTGCGTTTGGAGCCCAGTGACGTCGATTTGCTGCAACTTTCAGAAGTCGAGCAAGCTTTCGTCTTGTCGGTTGTTAGCCGCAATGAAGAGTCATTGACTCTGAATTTACGTGCGCCACTGGTTATCAATTTGGACCGGCGTATTGGCAGCCAGGTGATTACGGTAGACGATCAGCCGATGCAGTATGAATTGGCCGCGTTGCCAACGGCTTTGCGTCGCAGCGCATAATCCACACGACCCGAAAAACGGATCGTTTCTTATCCTACAATTGCTACATCAAGAAATTTGCTTGATTGGATGGACCACCGCTAGCGGTTTGTCGATGCAACACAACGTATCTTATTGATTCTAAAGAGGAACAGGGATGCGGTGGCGAAGGATTGCCCAATCGTAAGCTAACGCAAGATCAGGTGAAGCTGCCTGCTCCAGCGTCAGTCAGGCAGTTTTAAAAAATACTTGGAATGAAGGAGCCAGCCATGCTGGTTTTATCCCGACACAGAGACGAAAGTATCATGATCGGCGATGACATCGTAATTACGATTGTTGATATTCGCGGAGACAAAGTCCGTCTGGGCATTGACGCGCCGCAAGAGGTTCCGGTTCACCGGCAGGAGGTATACGAGGCAATCAAACGGGAAAATCAAAAGTCGAGTCGACTCGGTCCATCCGAAACCAAAGATATCGGCAATTAATTGTCGCACGGCTAACTAACCATCCAGAAGCCGACGAACGCTTTCCAACAAACGGTCCATCGTGAACGGTTTGTGGAGGTAGTCACTTACACCCAAGAGTTCGGCGTATTCTCGATGCCTCGCCCCTTCGTTTCCGGTAATCATGATAACCGGTACGGGATCGTCGCTAAATTGACGCAATCTCTCCAGTACCAGCAATCCACTTCGCTTCGGCATCATCATATCGAGAATCATTAAGTCGGGGCGTTTCGTCTCGGCAATCGCTACCCCCTCATTCCCGTCACGTGCCACAGATACGGTGAATCCAGAAGAAGTCAGCGCGTATTTAATTGACTCAGCGATCTCCACGTCATCATCAACCACCAAAATGTGGTTGGTCTTTTTTTCAGTTGAATCAGTCAAGGATCTGTTTACTTGTGAAGTTGGCATGATATGTGTATTGGAGGACAAGAGGACAACTACGGCCCTACGCAGCCGTAAATTGTGTGTTGGAATTCCGGATGGGATGGTGACTGAATGATATCAAATTGGATTCTCGGTCTTCAATCCCAATTCAACATTAATACAAGCGGGTCGATTGTCTATAACGATCCTCATAATTTGCGCTATCGATCAATTCTTCGCCGTAAAAAATACCTTCTCAATTCGTTCAATAGATCTTGAATCCACGCTTTGAGCACCCAACGGGAACTTCACGCCAACCCCAAGCGGGTGTTTTCCCGATAGATCTAGTGAGGTCTTCGGTGAGTCACAGAGGTTGCCAATGTTCAGGTCTTTATTGTTCGCGATCGGAATATTTTTGCTAATTTTCGGCGCACAGACTCTGGTTGTCGACAAGTGGATCATGTCGTACGCAAGCCCGGCTCAGAATTATGCGCAGTTCAACAACGGATTTCGACCGAGTCCGTATCGAACGGCGAGTTTTTCCTCGGACCGCTACTATCAACCGGTACGCGCTGCACGTGTGTTGAAACCGGTGTATCAAACGCAAGAATGGATGCCCTGGAGTCTGTTGGCAGCCGGGACTGTCATCGTGCTATATTCCATTTCGACGCGCCCGGCGGCCGAATCATAAAATCGAGCCGGCAAACGGTCCGATTCTATTCAGCGCGTTGGTATTGACGATTCTATCAGTTACGGGAACTGGAAAGTATCAGGACTGGATCAAACTTGAATGCTGTTACTTTACAGCATTTTTGTAGCGACCTAGCATACAGAAGCCGGTTGTTGGCCGGCAATCGCCCGGTACGCACCAAATAGATCCGACGTATGAACGTTCCCGAAAATATGACCCTACAGGCCACCGTCGCCCAAGACGAGGCAAACACGGGGATCGACACGGAAATGTGGTCGGAGCGGTTCGCTTGGGTTGCGCGAATTATCTTGTTGGCGACCTTGGTCGCAGCCCCCTGGATGATCGGCAGCGTCGCCTACTGGGCTCAGTTTTGGATTGCTGCGGCATTATTGATTGCGACGGCTTTTTGGTGGTTCGAAACCGCTTTAAATAAACGAAATGTCCAGGTCTTGCCGTACGTCTCTTTTCTAGTGATGTTCGGCATCTTGATCGGACTGATTCAACTCGTCCCACTTTCCGGTGGCATCGGAGACATGCTGTTGGGTCGACAAGTGGAACTTTACGAAGCGTTCGGTTTGTCGGAATTGGAGTCGGAAACGCCTACCGTTGCGAAACGTATTTCGATCAATACGAACGGGACGTGGAAACAAATTCAGTTACTGGTTTTGGCCTTGTCTGGTCTATTGCTGTGTTGCCGATACTTCCGCAATTCTAGGGACCTGACGCTGTTTCTAGCGACAATGACCGTCAATGGCGTTGCGATTTCAATTTTTGGAACCATCCAAAAACTGGCCTCCGACGGCCAGACTTTATTCTGGACGATTCCGTTGACGGTCGGTGGAACTCCGTTCGGTCCGTACGTGAACCGCAACAATGGCGCCGGGTTTTTGTTGATTTGTTTGGCATGTGCGGTTGGACTGGCTTACGTCGTATTGTCGGTAAAAAAACAGCGGGGCCCAGTGCCGATCATTAGCAAGGAAATTCCATTTTGGCGACAGGTTTCGCAGCAATTGCTGTACTTTGTTTCCGAGTTGACGGCCGTAAAGCTGGCTACTTTGATTGGAATGGTGTTCATATCGCTGGGAATCGTGGCATCGCTTTCGCGAGGAGCCGTTTTGGCATTGTTGACCGCAACGATTTGCACCTTCATATCGTATGGCGCGGCCAAGCGTCCAAAAAACATGGGGCTGATTTTGTTGCCCATCGCGATCGCCGTCATTGCATTGACGGTTTGGCTGGGATTTAGCAATGACTTAGTCGCGCGTTTTGAAAAAGTAGATGCATCGGCGGAGCTGACTGATTGGGATGGTCGTTTGCAAACTTGGACGGATACTTGGCCCAGCGTTAACGAGATGGGCCGGTTGGGTTCGGGGTTAGGCACGTATGAAAACGTATCTCGGCTGTATCGTACCGACAAAGAGATGAGCGTATTCAAGTATGCTGAGAATCAATACTATCAGTCATTGGTTGAAGCTGGCTGGATCGGGTTGTTCGTATATTTGTCGGCTTGGGGCATTGGTTTTTATTATGCTTACTTTTTACTTAAGATAGGACAATCACCGGCGACCGTTGGTGCCGGATTGACGGGCGTTTTTCTACTCTGGGGGCAAGCCGTTGCATCGTTCTTAGATTTCGGACTCTACATTCCCGCGAACACTCTGGCCATGGCGTGCACCGTTGGTGTCGTGGCCTATTTTGCTCATTCGATGGCCTACCGCCTCAAACAGGAAACGATGTTACGATTTCAGTTTCCCAATTCGTTTGTCCAAATTTTGTTGATTGTATTGTTTGCGTCTTGTACCGCGGTTTGTTTGGATTTGAATCGCAAGTCGCGGGTGGAAAACTTGAAGTCGCACAGAATTTTAAAACGAAACGATCCCGGGTATGAAGAAGTTAAAGAAAAAATCAATGAGATAACGAAACTCGCCAATCAATCGCCGACGACGATGTCAGTCAATGAATTGGGGCGATTGTATATCCAGCGTGCCCGATTGGAACTGTATGACTTCTTCAAGTCGGACGCGGTCCTGACAGACTCCGATGCGCAGCAGGAAGATCGAATATGGGATGCGACTAGTCTTGTTCGTTTGCAAGAGAGATCGGAGCGGTTGAAAATCCAATCGAAGTTGTCACAACAGGACTTTGTTGGCAACAGTTCGATACAAGCGAACTTGCCGTTTGCAAAATATTGGTTTGAGGCCAGTTTGCGGTTGTCACCTTTGCAACCAGAAGTACATGTCGTGCTGGGAGAGATTCTGGCCATTCTGGTGGATATAGATGCAGCACGGCCTTACTTGGAGCAAGCTATTCAACTGGCGCCTTCGAATGCAATTCTGTTGAAACAAGTTTCGGTGTTGTACTTACAGGCGGGACAATTTAAAGACGCGGCGCCCCATATGAAAAGATATTTAGCGCTCGAGCCTAAAGACTTCAGCTTGTTGATGCAGATTACGACAGACCAAATGCTGCAACTTCAAAACGAAATTGATCACGAGTTGATCATCAGCGAGATGATACCGGACATTGCCAAATTAATTTATCTTTATGCCAACGATTACGCGGAGCCGGAATCTTTGGTTCAGAAAACCGGATTGGAGAAGGCGGAAGACCTGTTGGAAGACATGTCTCAATCCAATCCAATCGTGGTAATCTTGCGAGGAAAAATCAAATTGGCGATGGGCGACTTTGACGCAGGAATTGAATATTTGAATTCAGCACTTGTCAACAATCCACATGACCAGGACACTCGTGTAATACTGATTGGTGCGTTGCAACGAGTGGAACGGTACGAAGAAGCTTTGAAGGAAGCCGGTTATTTGACTCGAAGCAATGAAAATAATCGACGCTATCGAAGAATTTACGAAAATATCAAATCGAAAGTCAGTGACCAGATAGAAAATTGAACCAAAATAGAATGGTAACGTATTTGTTGCTACTCCAGCCTTTAATGCTCACATGATAATTTCAGCCTTTGCGTTTATCGCGACGTTTTTCCTTGCCCTGGTCCTAGTACCAGTTTGCTCGCGTTGGCTGGCTGCTCCATTGGGCTTGCTGGACCAACCGGACAACAATCGCAAGTTGCACAAGACCGCAATTCCGCTGGTCGGTGGGGTTTCGATTTTCTTCGCGGCTTCGTTAACGTGCATTGCGGTCTACTTCTTAGGCAATACGTATTTTGCTGACCAACTAGTGTTCAAGCCGGGCGATGCCAGCCAGTTTTTGGGTCTGTTAATTGGATCCGCCGTTTTATTGACGGTCGGTGTGGTCGACGATTCTGTTGGCTTGCGTGGTCGCCAAAAGCTGATCGGCCAAGTTATCGCGATCGGAATATTGATTGCTTTTGGTTTTGATTTTGAACGAATGAAATTGCTGGATACAACCATCAGTTTTGGTGATGTGTCGTTTATTATTGTGGTGGTATGGTGCTTGGCCGTAACCAACTCTGTCAATTTGCTAGACGGAGCCGATGGCTTTGCCGCCACAATCGGCATTGTGATGAGCGTTGCCTTAGGCATCATGGCATTGTTTCATCCCAATGGACGAATGTTCGATGCAGTGATTGTCCTAGCACTTGCTGGCGGTTTATTGGGGTTCTTGCGTTATAATTTCCCACCCGCCAAAGTGTTTCTCGGTGACGCCGGTAGTATGTTGATTGGCTTCGTTTTAGCAGCCATTTCCATTCGTTGTGCTTTAAAACAGCATACTTCTTATGCTTTTTTTGCGCCGTTAGCTTTGCTGGCAATTCCATTTCTCGATACGACTGCCGCGATCATCCGCAGAAAATTGACCGGGCGCAGCATTTACGCAGTCGACCGCGGTCACTTGCATCACAGCTTAATGAAGCGAGGATTCGGTCCTCGATTGAGCTTGTTGTGGGTTGGCTTGCTTTGCGCGACCACGGCAGCGGGTGGCACGATTGCGTTTGTGTCTCAACAACCGGAATACGCCATCGTTTCTGTTGTGATCGTCGTGTTAGTTATGATTTCTGGACGACTATTCGGTGTCGCTGAAGTGGAGTTGGTATCCAACAAAGCGGTTGCCATTGGAAAATCGTTTGTAAGGGGTAACAAGAAACGACCCGACGATCGGTTTAACCAAAGTACCGTTCAACTCCAAGGCCATCGAAATTGGCGAGAGATTTGGGATGAGCTTTGCGAATTCTCTGACGACCACGAGTTAAACGAGATCGTGTTTGATATTAATTTGCCGTGGCTACACGAGTCGTTTCACGCCAAGCGTCGAAAAACCGATGTGCCGCAAGTTGAAAATGATGAGTGGTATTCACAAGTTCCGTTTATCGTGGATGGCAAAATATTTGGCCGGGTGGAGTTGCTGGCGTCAAAGGGCTGCCGGTTTTCGCACCACGATATCCTTTCTAACTTGATGAAGTTGGTAGCCGACATTGAGCCTCGATTAAAGCAGAAAGCGGACACATCGGTAATTGAGAGCAATGGCCATGCTTCAATGGTGCCGGTCGAGCAACCTGTCTCCGATCCTGCGACCAAAGAAACATTGGAAACGGATTCAAAAGAATCGGAGAGCGAATCCGCATCCACAACCTGATTTTTGTAAAATCATAAAATTGTGGTACAATTCTGTCGACGGAAATCTAATTGAGCGCGACAGGAGGTTGTTGTGAGCGGATTCACATATTTCGTGACGCCTTGCCCTGCTTGTGGAAGAAGTTCCCAAATCGCATTGGCTTATCTTGGAAAAGCCGTCCGTTGTCGACATTGCAGTCGAGTGTTTGATGCCATCGATACGCAATCCCAACCTGAATCATTGAATGATCCAGTTAACTACTGGATTAACTTTACCGATTCACCGATCGTTCAATCGCTTGACGATAATTTTGACTCTCGCCTTCCGCGTTGAATTGGCAGGTGGCAAGTTGACGTTTGTCTCGTTCAGAATAAATTAAGAGAGTCGGTTGTAGTTGGCTTCATTCGTTGTCCAAGCATTGGATTGCAGTCTTAATGCGACACTGATTGGGTGAGCAAATCGACTTGTATTGGAATGAATCAAAGCCTGTCGTCAGTCGTAGGATCAGAACAGGATCTTTCAATAGTTCAAATCTTGGAGTGTTCGATGAAAAAAGGTATTGGCTTGGTATTAATGTTGGTTGTGTCGGCGAGTTTTTGTGCGCGCTCGCAAGCGCACATGACTTTCAAAAAAGAGCTGACAAAGAAGTATGAGGGCATGAAGGTCAGTTGCGATGCTTGCCATGTCAAAGGTAAGCCAAAAACGGAACGCAATGAATTCGGCAAACTATTTCACAAAGAGTTTAAGGACAAAAAAATAACCGAAAATTTCAAGAAGCTTGACCGCGACGGCAAGAAGCAATACGAAAAAGAAGTGATGGTACCTGAATTCAAAAAGGCGCTCGAAAAGATCAAAAAGATGAAGAAAAAAGATACCGAGATGACCTTTGACGAATTGATCAAAGCCGGTGAAATTGCCGGTATCTCTAAAAAAGAAAAGAAGTAGCACGAGAATTTGTATCGTCAGGTCATTTACGATTGACAGCGAAACGTGAGTTTTTTTAAACTGTGTCGCTTCGCACGGGCGATTAGCTCAGTTGGCTAGAGCGCTACCCTTACAAGGTAGATGTCACAGGTTCGAGTCCTGTATCGCCCATTGGAACCCTGTCAGACTTCGGTTTGATGGGGTTTTTTTCGATTGGCGTTGTGACCATTTCATCCAAAACCTTTTGGTCCACATTTTTGACCCAGCGGCCGTGTCAATCTTATTTTGGTGTTGACTGCAGACTGACAAGTTTTTCCCAATCCAAAAAATATCTGTAACTGGTTGGAACATCTTGGCTTTTCAATTCCTTATTCTTCAATGGCAACGAAACGAATTCGTATACAAACGGCAGTGGCTCAATCTAGTTTGTCTTTTTCCCGATAAATTGGACTCACAGGATTTTAGATTCCCGCTTGAAGTTCATTGGGCATGCGTTTCGCACTCTAGTTAATGAGGATGTGCTCAAGTTGGGCATTGATCTCAAAAAACCTTGGAAATATTGCCTGTTTTTGCGAAATGAAAACTCAACAAGTTCGAAAACTATGATCAATCTGAATACAAGCTGTGGTAAATCAGACACACTCCTGGCGGCGCTTTTGCTCGCATTATGCGTTACGCCGGCAGGTTCTTATGCGCAGGTCGAGGAAGCATCAGAGACAAAAAGCCGAACTGAACCTGTGGTTTCGGTGCTGGAGTCGAGCGACGAAGCAACGCGAAAGACAAGTGGTTGGGATTTGGAGCTTCAAGATGATCCATTTGGTCCTGACCAAGACTCTATTTTGCCAAACGTCGGTGCTGCAAATGAGCTCGCGCGAGATCAACTACCCATCGTTCCTCAACCTACGACGGATGCCGTTGAATTGGAGGAGCCTCAGGTTCTATTGCGAGGTCCGTTGCATGAAGCATTTGCCGACGCGTATCAGGCGGACCCGACGCCCAATCCCGTTGTGAATGCTGATCCGCCAGAAGCCATCCAAGAGGTTCCCCCGGAGTTCAAACCAGAGGGCAGCCATGTCGAGTGGATACCCGGTTACTGGGCTTGGGATGTCGCGCAAAACGACTTTATTTGGATCAGCGGTGTCTGGAGAGATGTTCCACCGAATAAGCGTTGGGTCCCTGGGTATTGGGAACGCGTCGAGAATGGGCATCGTTGGGTCGCTGGTTTTTGGGCCGATCTTGATCAACAAGAACTCAATTACCTTCCGACACCGCCAGCAAGTCTGGACCAAGGCCCGTCCATCGCCGCACCTAGCGACGACTACTTTTATTGCCCCGGCAATTGGGTGTATCAAAACAACACTTATGTATGGCGAACCGGACATTGGCAACCACGTGTTTCCAATTGGATATGGATTCCGGCCAGATACATCTGGACACCTCGAGGTTGTATCTATCGTCCGGGATACTGGGATTTCGAATTTGACGTTCGCGGGGTGGTGTTTGCACCCGTACGGTTTCGAAACCACCATTACCGTGCCAACGATTTTTATTTTCAACCGAATCATTGCGTCAACACGGGAGCCAATTTCTTTGTCCACTTTTTCGTCCGCCCCAACTGCAATCATTACTTCTTTGGAAATTGGTATGGGCAAAGCTTTGTAAGCACAGGATTTCGGCCTTGGATTCACCCGCGAAGCCATCGACGAAACTACGACCCGCTGTTAGCTCATTACAATTGTTCCCGCTACCGTCAAGGCAACCAATTGCTCATAAATTGGGTGAACGTTCAACATCAGCACTATCATCGGAACCGCAATCATCGTCCGCGCAACACCTTGCAAGCGCACGCCAAGTTTTCCAAGTCGGCACGCGATCTTCGTCACTATGACTTCATCAAACGAGCCAATCTGACGAATCGTTACGACGACGTTGTGCGTTTGCGAGGCAAATCCCTAGCGACTCATTCACGAAACGCTCGCAACCAACGGAGCGATAATCCCAACTTAAGAAAAACTTATGTGCGAACCGATCGTCGCGACAGCAATCAGCAACGCCTCAACGAGCTTGTTCAACGTGAAATAAAAAAGACCCGAAAATCGAACGAAAAAAACACCAATGATTCTCGACGCGACAGCGTTCGTCTTGTTCAAGACAAACCAAGACGGAAACCGGAAAATGGCAAGGGAACGCCCGGAAAACAGAATTCAAATGCTCCAAAACGATCTAATATCGGTACAGGCGATGGCGTTCCACGTAACAAGATGGTTTTGCCGAAAACGCAAGTCGCCAAGACGCCGGTCAGGAATGATCGCGGTAACGCCAACGGGTTAACGCAGGCGCAAACTGCGAAAGCCAAGCGAGATCGGGAGAAGGCAATCCGTATGCGAGAACTGGAACAGAAAATCGCCGCTGCGAAACAGCAAGCTGAAATCAAACGCCAGCAACGAGCGACCGCTAGAGAGACAAGCCATCGCCAAAGTCAACATGAGCTGGCACAGGCGCAGCAAAAAATCGAGCGAGAGAAACAGGTCCGCCAACCCAGCGGCAATCAAAATACTCTGCAGAGCAAGAAACGAGCTGCCGATCCACGATTTCGTTCTAATGGATCGCAAAAGAAACAAAAGTCATTGGAGGAACCGCAACGGCAGCAGGCCCAACGGCAATCAACGTCGAGCCGTGCCGGTTCTTCCAAGGTGAAGCAGGCAAGCGCGCAGAATATGAAAATCCAAGCTGCTCGACAAAAAGCGGATCTGGCCCAACGACAACTTGACGCTCAAAAACGGTTAGCGAAAGCACGAGCCAAACAGACGGTCGCAAGTCAGGCTACCCAGTCGCGTGAATTTTCCGCGCAAAGGGACATGCAACGTCAACGGGAAAAAGCCGCCGCTGCCCAGAAGCGAACGGAATTGCAAGCCCGGATTGCAAGCGAAAAATCTCAGCGAGAGGCACAGCGTCGAGCGGCTCAACAGCGTGCGCAACAGAAAGTTCAAGCGGAAGCGCAACGGCGCGCCCGAGAAAAATCACAACGAGATGCGCAGCGAAATGCAGTTGCCCAAGCTCGGCGAGTCGCTGACGCAGCCAGAAAAAGGCAACGGCAACAGGAACAGGCAGCCCGCCGAGCCAAACGGAAAAAGAATTAGTTGACCGGTAACAATTGCGTCAATGTTGTGTTGTTCTTCGGCTAATCTCGATGGTGCGGAATTCGTTGGTCGGTCATATTCATGTTGGCTCACTCACCCGAAATCATTTCGTGCCGTTGATTTTTAGCAAGTGCGAATCGGTGCGAATCAACAAGGCTGCTGGGACGGGTACTGGTGTCGCCAAGGTTCGGCCACTCAATTGGTTTCGAGCGACCTCGATGTATTCTGTATCCGGCTTGATTACAATCGTTCCGCCACTTTCATCTTGAAAGTAGATTCGACCGTCGACGAAGATTGGGGATGCGGAATAGGCCCTTCCCATTCGTTTTTGCCAATGCACTTTGCCGGTTTTTGCATCCAAACACTGACCAATACCCCGGTCACTGACCATGTACAGACAATCGCCGACCAGTATTGGCGTTGGGTTGTTGGGAGCGCCTTTGCGCGTTTCCCAAGCAACCTGTTTGGTAATCTCACCTTGGCCACCTAGCTTTAATCCGTACATCGTCGAGGCATTATAAGAACTGGAGTAGAAAACCATATTGTCCGACAGGATCGGCCGAGTAACCACCGAATAACCGTCATACGCGGCCCACCAGTTTTCCGTCCCCGTCTCAGCGTCGAATCCAGCAATATGATCAGCTCCTGGGCAAACGACCTCAACCAATCCGTCGACCTTTCGCAACGTTGGGGTCGAGAACGCAATCGGCGCCATTTTGCCGCCGGAATAGCGTTCAGGATGGATATGTTTCTTTTCTGTTCGCCAAATCGTCTCGCCAGTCGTTTTGTCCAGTGCGACCAGAAATTGTTTTTCCCCGCCATCACAACTCAAAATTAACTTGTTGTCAACGACGACAGGAGAACCACCTGGTCCATGGAAATGCCCGTACTCAAAAACTCGGTTCCACAAGATGTTGCCGTCCAGGTCCAGGCACGCAGTTCCATGCTCGCCAAAATGTACAAAAATTCGTTTTCCATCGACAACTGCTGACGGTGAAGCATGTGAGTTCTTTTTATGGATTCGCCCTAGCGATTTTTCGAATACCGTAACTTCTTTTAGAACTTTTCCCGACTCGACTTTGACGCAAAGCACAACCAGACGGGACTTGTCATCTCCTTCAACGGCAGAGGTTAGCCAGATATTTGGTCCCTGAATGACAGGTGATGACCAACCGAGCCCCGGTAAGGGAACTTTCCAGTCAATGTTGTCCGAGTCATCTGACCACTTGAATGGAATTCCAGTAAGCGAGGAGTGACCCGTACCGTTGATCCCACGAAACTCGTTCCATGATTGCCCCCATATTTGACCACAACTGAAAGTCATTGCCAAAATGAACAAAAAGCTCGTCACGAATTGTTGCACCTTCATCTCCCGTTTGGAAGTTAATGATTTTTAGTTGCTGTCTACCTGATCAGAAACTTGCCTCCAAGTATGAACTATTTTGAACGGCGGCGTAACCGGCTTGCCGCCAATGATGGAACTCGGTTTACTGTCGTACACCGCAGGGATCGGGCAGATAGAATGCTGGGCGGCGGCTTTTTGCGTTACACCCCCGTTTGCGATGAATAGCGGTATCACAAGAAACGGGACCGCCATTGAGAATTTCGAGGCCGGCGAGCGCGTTGATTAACCAAGGCGGTAGTCAATTTGACATGGTGTAGTTGGAAGAGAGGGGCTCAGACTTGGTCACGCAAAAAAAACGGCCGTGTCGTAAGACAAACACGGCCGCCTGAGTTGTTGCGCTGTTAGTTTGAAAAGCGTTTAAGCGTTGGTCGCAAAATTGTCGGCAATGGGCATCGGCGGGATCTGACCGGACGCTTCCAACTCATTGGCT
Source organism: Mariniblastus sp. (assembly GCA_965263475.1). Taxonomy (GTDB): domain Bacteria; phylum Planctomycetota; class Planctomycetia; order Pirellulales; family Pirellulaceae; genus Mariniblastus. The sequence continues at coordinate 984,430 of OZ253677.1, read as the reverse complement.
TCTTTTTGAATGGCTGCGAAACCGTCGCGCATGGATATGAGCACGGTCACGGCATCATCAAACTCTTGTTGTTCGATTTTTTGCAGAACGAAATGAAGCAGACGTGCGACGTTAAAAGCAATCTCATCTTCGTCGGGCTTCAATCCGGAATGGATTGCGAGAATCGCTTTTTGGCCCTTCAAGAAGTGTTGCCCGAAGGCGTCCTCGTTTTGTTCTTCCAGACTTACCTTGGCTTGTTGAAATGACGTGATTGCACAATCATAAATCTCCAACAGCATGTCGACACGGGTCCAGCCACTGAAAATATTTTGGTTTTGGTAATTCTGAAGTTGATTCATGGATTTCCCGGGTAATGAGGGTTCGATTTCACAGTGCCGTTCAGTGGTTACCCAGCAAGGATTCAATTCGTCTTGAAAACGCTGCTGTCTACTGATTTGGGGTAGTTCGGAAGGTATTGAATGGCCACTGCAGTTGTCGTTAGAAACGCACGATTCTGCTGCGATTTCCTCGCATTGTGGTAAACTCAATCGTTGGAACATAACGTTTACAACGCTTATTCGGGCTGCACGCCGTAATCCGTTTTTGCGAAGGCTACGAAATCGACGAAACGGCTGACCCTTTGCGTCGTAGCGAGCCACAGCGGCTTCATGCCATTCGTTTTGGTGGGTTCTATGTGTTCGATCAAACAAAGAAATCTGTTCAAGATCTTGCCGCGGCTGCCGGTTCTTCTGTTCCGGCTGGATGTGACATATTGCAGCGATTGATCCCATCAAACGCTGCTACCTTGTACGCCTCGGAGATGGTGGGGTGATTGAACACGCTTTGGCAAAAGTAGTCGATGGTGCCACCATAGTGGATAACCGCTTGACCAAGGTGAACTACCTCAATTGCGCTGTCGCCGATGCAGTGTACTCCCAGTAACTCTCGAGTTTCGCGTCGGAACAACAACTTGAGGATACCTGTCGGGCAACCGATAATGTGTGGCTTGGCAAGTTCTTCGAAACGGCAGATTCCGATTTCGTAGGGAATGCACTCTTGTGTCAACTCTTGCTCGGTTTTTCCGACCATCGCAATTTCTGGAATCGTATACAGGCCGTACGGTAAATTTGAATCCATTTCAATTGGAATGGAGTAGATGTGATTGACCGCGTTCCGACCTTGTTCCAAGGAAGTACTGGCCAGCGACGGAAAACCAATCACATCGCCCACCGCAAACACGTTGGGGACGTTGGTTTCAAATTCATGGTTGCATTTGATTTTGCCGCGCGTGTCGGTTTCCAATCCGATGCATTCCAAGTGCAGGTCATCGACGTCACCGACTCGACCGACACTGAAAAATGCCGTGTCCGCCAGCAAACGCTTGTTGCTTTCCAGTTCTACGGCGACTCCATTTTCGCCATGGTTTTGAACCGTCGTGACTTGCTCGCCAAGATGAAAACGAATACCCATGGCACGGGCGTCGTACATTAAGTGTTCGACAATTTCGGCATCACAGAAGCCTAGAATATTGTTCCGGCTCTCGATGACGGAGACCTTTACCCCTAGCGTCGCGAACATCAAAGCGTATTCGATGCCAATAACACCGCCGCCAATAATAATCATCGAGCGTGGTACTTCCGGAATGCTCAAGATTTCGTCGCTGTCAAAGACACGTTTGCCGTCGAAGGGAATGTGTTCAGGGCGTGAAGGTTTAGTGCCAACGGACAACAGAATGTTTTCGCCCATGAGCGTTTGTGAGGCGTTTTGGGTATGAACGTTAACGGTGTATTGGTCGACGAAGCTTGCAGTACCGTCATACAGGTCGACGAAATTACGCTTCAATTGATTGCAGACGATCTGTCGTTCTCGTTCAATGACATCGACCAATTTGAGCCGCAAGTCGTCCATGGAAATGTTGCGGGCTTTGTTATAGTTGTCGGGGTAGATCGTTTTGTGCTTGAAACCGGAGAGGTAAAGAATGGCTTCGCGAATCGTCTTCGACGGAATGGTTCCCGTATGTAGGCAGACGCCACCCATTTTCTTGAGTCCGCGTTCTACTAAAGCGACGCGTTTGCCAAGTTTGGCCGCGGCGATGGCCCCTTTTTGTCCTGATGGCCCACTGCCGATCACAATTAAGTCGTATTTGGAATCTTCCACCGTTCCTCTGCCCCGTATCTAGAATCAGCAACCTAACTGCGCAGCGATTGCGCGTTTCACTTGTTATATGTAGCTTGCGATTTAGCTTCGGATTGCAAGAAACGCAGATTTTATTGCAGTACTTGTTACAGCCGTTGTTCGCCGCATATCTGAATCGCAATGCAGTCCACGTAGGTGCGGCTAATGATGTCCCGCAGCGATGCGGCGAACTGATGCTTCGCGAACCAATGACAAACTACGACCGATATCGGAAAATGACCAATGCCCTGATTCGGGCGGGAGTCGACTAACCCGCCGCGTTTTGCAAGCCAACGAGCTGGGACGAAAGAATGTTGCCGGTATTCTGCAAATCCGCTAGGATAGATTCCAGTGCCGTGAATTCGGCAATCAGTGACTGCCGCCGTGCTTCGGTGATTTCGTTGATCCGTTCAATCGAAGCGTCAATGGACTCAATTTGGGCGTCGAATTCGTCGTTAATGATCTTCAGCGTGCCGTCTTCGGAATCCAATACATCATTTAGGTACTGATCCAATTGGGATGTAATCCCTCGCGTCACTCGAAGCTCACCCTCGGGACCTGAAAGATCAATTTGATCCGGAGTCAACGTGACGATGACTTGCAGGTCAGCTGTGTTTTCGTTTTCGGATTCGCCAATCAAAACTCGACCGTTTCCGACCGCCGTTTCGACTTGGCCGTTGACAATGAACTGCCCCACCACGTCTACGCCATTGTCCGATTCGGTACCGTCAAAACCAAGCGCAGCGGCGGCGTTCCCCGATATGCTACTGATTTCGGAGTCTAACCCATAGGACTCTGTCGAAATAGTCAACGCGTCGTTTTCAACACCTACGGTAACGTTTCGGTTGCCAAGCTCCTCCGAATCATTGATCGCATTCTGAACGAGCTCGGCGAGTTCAACTTGCGTATATGTTCCTTCGGCAAGCGTTAACGTCTCGCTTTCTTGACCATCAACCGAAATCGTAAACGTGTTGTTGCTGCTGTCGATGACAACCGAGTTAGCGATCGTTGAAGTTGCGGTTACCGTAGCTTGTTCCGCGGCCTGAAGTAACTCGACTTGAATGGGCTCTCCGGTTGCCGCCGTCAGGTCACTTCCAGTCAGGTATTCAATACCTTGATTTGTCGAAGACGCATTGAGTCCAAAGAGGTTGCGGATGTCCGACGGGTCGATACCGTCAATGTTTCCCGCCAACGCGTCTTCCAAACGCGATTTGTCCAATTCGAGTTTTCCCTGAGTGTCGATGTCGACGCCGATATCAGCCAAACGGCTCAAGCCCAATTCTAGGCCGTCTACGTTTTCAATGACTGACGTTAATAGGTTGTCTCGAATCGAGTTGACATTTCGATTACCCGTCAATGGACTGGCAAACTGCGTTTCAGGATCGAAAGCGGTTTGCCGATCAATAAAATCAACGACTGAGTTAAACGCATCGACAAAATCTTCGACTGCTTCGACGGTTGCGGATGTGTCTTCAGTAATTGCGATCGTGACTGGCTGATCGGTTTCGACCGATTTCAGGTCTAGCGTGACTCCGGTGATCAATTCATCGACTTGATTGGTCGAGAAACTGGCGACGATTGCACCAGGGCCGGACCCCAAGGTAATCGACGCGTCGGCAGCACTTTCGACAACGCTGCTAAAGTCTGGAGAGGTTCCACCGGATAAATTGGAAGTCACATTAATTGTGTTTGTCGCACCGGTTTCGGCGGAGGTCAGCAGTAAACGGTATTCGTTGCTGCTCTGATCGAAAATTATACCTGCCGAAACGTCGTCGGATTGTTCATTGATGGCGGTGGCAAGGCCGGACAGTGAATTGTTGGACTCGTCGATCTGTATGGTTGTCGGCGAATTGCTGCCGACTTGGATCGTGATGTCGCCGGTTCCGACTAGGTCGTTTTCACTGGAAAAGCCCTGTGAGGCACGTTGTTCCGCTTTAGCCAGAGCTGTAACTGTCAATTGATAGGAACCCGCCGCGGCACTGCTGTCTGCGGTCGCGGTGATCACGTCTTCATTTGATGAAGAGGCAACGCGGGCGTCAAAAACAGAGGACGTTCGATTGAGTTTGCCCAATGCATTACGCAGCGTTAGTAGCTGAGCTTCGATGCCGCCAAAAGCCGATTGCCGCGAAACGATCCGCGCCTTTCGCTCATTGAAAATATCAATTTCAGCTTGTTGGAATTGAACTAGACTCTCGATAATCGAGGTCGTATCGAAACCAGATACAATGCCATCAATAGAAAACATTTTTTAATACCTTGTTTTGACATAAAAAAAGGAACGCGATACCAATCGCGTTCCTTCTCAGGATTACGATTACGTCGCCGTTACTGAAGCAGTGACAGTACGAGCTGTGATGTCTGGTTGGCGTTTGAAAGAACTGACGTTCCAGCCTGAACCAGAATCTGGCTATTAGTAAAGGTTGAGATCTCTTCAGCGAAGTCCGTGTCACGAATGACCGACTCTGCACTGACGGTGTTCTCAAGAGTGGTTCGCAAGTTGTTGGCTGTAGATTCCAGCGTGTTTGACTGGAATGCACCCAAAGTACCACGAATGTTGGTGATTTCGTCGATGGCTGCATCCACGATTCCCAAAGTATCTTGAGCACCTTCAGATGACTCGACGTTGATGTCGTTCAAGTTAGTGAACTGGTTGTCATTTACACCCAGACCCAGCGAAAGTGGGCTTACCGAGTTGATCGCAATATCAACGGTCTGTCCGGCGTTCGCACCAATTTGGAAAGTCAATTGGTTGTTGTCGATCGTAACGGAACCCAAGGCACCACTTTCAGATTGTTGCAAGTCAGAGGAGTCTTCGGCAACCTGGATTTGAATACCAACCGACGAGCCGTTGATACCGGTCAATACATTTCCGTCACCGTTAGCACTACCAGCGACACCACCAAAGGTACCGGCGATATCGGTTCCGGATGCGTTTTCTACAGACGTTGTAAATCCGGCACTTCCCGCACCTGACTGGTTTGAAATCACAGAGATGGTTGCTTGATCACCAAACTCAGTGGTACGAAGACGAGTCGTAGAACCCGTCGTATCATCGTCTTCAGCGACCACGCCCGTCTGTCCGGAAAACTCATTGATTCGAGCTTGTACACCCGCTCGGTCCAAACCTTGTGTCAATGTAATGTTAACGCCGTTGATCGTGATGGTTTCGTCGTTTGTCAGTGTTCCGGTTTGAGAGGAGGTTCCGATGACTTCGGCTCGTTCGGCGGCCGTTGTGATATTTACAGTATAAGATCCTTCAGCGGTGGATGAAGTCGCGCCTAAGAAGCTGACGTTGGTGTCGGAAGTTACGCCAGAGATACCAGCTGTACCATCCAACAATTTCTTTGTCCCGAATTGCGTGTTACTGGCAATTCGATTGATCGTGTCGATCGCATTGTCAATTTCAGCTTGGTTAGCTGCCAGTGCGTCTGCGTCGTTAACACCCGTGTTGGCGGAGTCGATCGCAAGACTACGAATCTTAACCAATAGAGTATTAATTTCTGAAAGCGCCCCTTCAGCCGTTTGGACAACAGAAACCGCTTTTTCGCTGTTGTCGATAGCTGCTCGGAGACCCGAAATTTGAGCTCGCTGCTGTTCAGAGATCACCAAGGCAGCAGGACCGTCTGCACCTCGATTCACTTTGAAACCAGAAGAGAGTCGTTCGATTGACCGATTCAAGTTGTTTGAAGATCGGGTCAAGTTGTTTTGCGCGTTTAGCGCCGAAACATTGTTAGAGATTACCAAACTCATGATAAATACCTCAAAAAAAAACCAAAATCTCGCGTCCATGCGTCTGGTCGCAACGTCCTGCCGCGATTGATTAAAACTTGAAAGCTGCTAGTCCAAAATCGAACTCGCTGCGGCCTCCGCGGCCTCACGCGTCAGCAGCTGTCCCGATTGGAATTTTGCTTTCACGGTTTCAAGGGACTTTTCCGTAGACTCGGCCGAAGAGACATTCAAACGTTGTATCAACTTGGATTCGACGCGATTGGCGCCCAATTCCTTGCCACCGTTCTGACCGGCCAATTTGCCAGCTTGGGTGCTTGAAGCAATCTTTTGAGCCTGAATTTGGGGGTTCTGGCCAGTAGCTTTGTTGATATTCATGTTTGCTCCTATCGAAAACGAGTCACTGTTAAACTTTGTCGATGCCTTTCTGCAGGACTTGCAATAAAAATTGCTAAAGTAATCTGCTTCTTCGGGTCGATTAAAATTTAACGATCAGGCAAAGTATTTGGGCGGCACCACACTTTTCGTCATACTCGTCTTTTTCGGTCTGGTCGGTGTCTATTCATAGTTGATTACTTTTCGAATTTAGGAAACTCGTCGTGCGAAACGAGTTTTGGATAGTTTCTAGTCTCATTTCGATCGGAGTTATCGGCGGTTTTATCTACAACTGGCCGGTGAGTTCCAATACAGGTGCCGATCGACAGTTTCCTGACTCGAAAGTGAATGTTTCTGTTGCGCCAGAATCGGTTTCTCCATACGATTTGGAGCAATACGCTAGCCGCGTCGACGAATTGTGGCGGCAAGGCGACAATTTTCTGGGGGTCGGCAACCTTGACGACGCCATGGAAAATTACGCAATCATGCTAAATTTGCACGAGAAAGTGCATGGTCAAGAGTCGACTGATATCAAGCTACAGTTTCGGATTGCGTTGACCAGTGAATTGCAAAGTGAATTTGAACGGGCGGACTACTTTTATCGCCAGATTCTTGCCGACGAGACGCTCGACTTCGAAAGACAGTTGTTTGTTCAGCTAGCTCAAACACGAAATCTAGCAAAATTGGGTAAACAGAGCCAAGCGGCCGAAACACTTAGCACCCTTTATTTATTACATGCCGGCGACGAGTCCATCAACAACCTGTTGAGATTTGAAATCGGGCACCAGATCGTTCAATTGGTCCAGGCCGAGGCGGAAGCATTGAATACCGATGGCGTCGCGGTGCTGGAGCAACCTTTGTTCGAAGGATGTCCGATCGATTCCAGGTCTGCCATCGATGTCATCGATCGTGAACTGTCCGAGACGCGGCCCAAGGACCAATCATTGTTCGCCGCCAAGCCATTAGAAATCTTGCAAAATCCCACCGGCGATGTTGGCTTGATCATCGTTAGCGGAGCCTATAAATCTACGTCGATAACAAAGATGCTGACAGATTTAGGACAAGGCACAAATCTTCAATTTGAGATGGATGCAGAAGTTCAGCCTTATTTGATAGGACGAACGGCAAAGTTCCAATTCTCGGCGGTTTCTCTCGGCGTTTTACTGGATGTCACGTTACATCCTTTAAATCTGATTTGGGAACAAAATGGTAACAAGGTCAAGCTATCACCGGCCGGCAAAGTATCGCCTGAAAGGCTCGGCCAGTATCGGGCTCGACAAGCCATTCGAGTCGGTCGAGATTTGATCGTCAATTATCCGAATGACCCGTGTCGCGATGCGATTCTATTGGCCGGCGCGAATATGAATTATTTAATTGGCGGTTTCGATGAGGCGTCGACCATCCTGAACCAGTTGTTAGAAAAAGAACTGGCAGGCGAATTGAAAGCCAAAGTGTTGTTAAACATCGGCTTGATCGAAAAAAAGTTTCAACGCTATGACAATGCCATTGAACTGTTCTTAGGGGCTGCCGATCAATCTTTGGATCGAGAGCTACAGGCCATTGCGTACGCAAACATGGCGCGATTACATTTGGAACGGGGTTATATTGATCCGGCCATCATCGCCGGTGGACGCAGTCTTTCGCTCACAAAAAACTTGCGAGTTCGAGGCTCGGCGGCATTGGATATGTCGCGCAGCTATTTGATCAACCGTGACCCTCAATTAGCCAATCGGGTCTTGTTTGACCATCGCGATGCTTTCGCTGAAGGTTTGATTTTGAAGATAGCGCAAGTGTTTGGCGCGTATGCCAGGTATCTGGGGACAATCAACTCGGTGGCCAAGGAACGAGCCATTGAAACACTGGTATTGTCGCTCGCGGATATCGAGACGAAAAAGTTGTCGAATTCGGTGGATCGAATCATTATCGCCAAGGCCTACAACAGCATTGGATTGCCGAACCAGGCGATTGAAACATTGATCATCACCAATGCCCGACCGGAAAATCTAAATTGGGAACGTACTCGGACATTCGAATTAGCGGGTCTGCTTCGGCAATACGGTAACAAGAAGGCGGCCATTTCAAACTATCAAAAATTGATTCGGGATTTGACGGACGAAATCGGCAAGCGTTCGTTACTGAAATTGGCAGAATTTAAATTGGATAATGAAAACGACCCCGATGGTTGTTTGCAGTTGTGTGCGCGACTTTGGGAATTGGACGCCCGTCAGGCGAGTGGGGCAGAGAGTAAGTTGAGCGAAACGATAAAAACGGTGGTTCTGAGACTAATGGGAAGGGCTTACACGGCCAAAGGCGATTTTGATTCGGCGGTTTATTGCTACTCTGGACGGCTGCCCTTGCGGTTAAGCAACGCGGAAAATGGAGCAATGGTGAACTGATGAACGTGGCAGAAATCATCTGGGGACTAGCATTGGTTTCACTGACATCGTTCATGCAAACGAATGATGGGGTGAATGACCATTCCGACGGCATTGCGCGTGTCGTCTACATTCAGGACGTATCCCGTTTGTCGAATGAAGAGTTGTCAGACGCTTTGAAAAAACTACGTGCCCAAACGAAAAAACTCGAAACCGAAATAACGCAAGATCGTGGACCAACTGGAAGCACCGAACCGCTCGGTTCGGGCAGCCGTTCGAAAGTTCCAGCCATTGATTCAAATACGTCGTCTGACCAATCGATCGCCGAAAAAGTCAAGGATATCGAAAGCAATATTAAGGTCCTGCAGCAGTTGTATGCGGAGAAAAACCGGCGCAAGTTGGCCGACGCAAAGCAGCAGGCCGCTTCCATGATCGCTGAACAGAACAAAAATCAATCGCTGATTCCTGACCCGAGCAAGGATCCTCAGAATTTCAGTCAGTTCGCCGGTAGCGGCAACGATTCAGCCAATTCGATGAACTCCAACACAGTCGCGTTGCCCAAGAAGGTGGTATCAACCATCGTAGATCCTTTTGAGCTTGGCAATAGTTTGTTCTTGAGTGGCAACACCGAACAGGCAATAAAATTCTATCAGCTCGTCGCCGAAGACCAGTTGTCCGATCATGATCGTCACTGGCTTTACCTGATGCGCGCTTGTTGTGAACGAGCCAACGGCAACATCGAAGAAGCGGAAACGATTTATCGAAGTGTTGCTAACGTCAAAAACGGAAAACGGGCTGCGGGCGCTGCCAAGGGGTGGTTGAAGTACATTGCATCGCGGAAACAAATTGATGCGCTCGTTGAAGAATATGGAAACAAAGCGGACGTAGTCTTGAAACAAGCGGAAATTGTCAAGGAGTCGATCGGTGGAAGCTCAAATTAAAAAACTGGCAAACGGCTTGTTGGCCGTGTATCAAGACATCGAACAACACTTCAATCAACTTGCGAGCGAACCAGACAATGTCTCGCGGGCAGAGACCATGATGTCAGTTCGAGAAAGTTTGGTTCAAGCGAAGCAAATTGAAAGTGAGCTGTTTCCATTGCGAGACCAGATGGTGAATGCCGGCCAAGCGATGCAACCGGAAACGCAACTAATATTTGAACAAGCAACCCGGGCGATTTCTCAACTGCTGCCTCAGGTCAATTTGATGGAAAAAGCAGCGATTGAGGAGCGTGATAAACTGTCACCAATTATTCGCGATTCGGTCCGCGGATTGCAAATGCAATCCGCTTACTCGCAAAACCAATAGCGATTAGACGTGATCATACCATTTGAAAACAAGTTGACGACTACAACTATCGATCGTTCGATCGTCACGCAATCGGCGTTAATGCGCCGATTAATTGAGGACGCCAGGCGAGCGGCGCAAAGTTCTGCGACCATTTTGGTGACGGGAGAAAGTGGCACTGGGAAAGAGCTTTTTGCGCGACTGATCCACGAGTCGAGTTCGCGTAGAGAAAAAAAATGCGTCAGCGTGAATTGTGCATCGTTGCCCGACAATTTAATTGAAAGCGAATTGTTCGGCCATGAAAAAGGTTCGTTTACCGACGCACTCCAACAGCGAATCGGGCGATTCGAATTTGCCAACGGAGGAACTCTGTTTCTGGACGAAATCACAGAAATTCCATTATCAACTCAAGCAAAATTACTGAGAGCCCTCGAAGAAAACGAAATTCAGCGGGTCGGCAGTAACGAGACCATTCCTGTGGATGTGCGCGTAGTCGCAACTTCGAACCGGACGATGCAAGACCAAATCGACGCCGAACAGTTTCGGCTAGATTTGTATTATCGTTTGAATGTGATTCAATTTTGTATTCCTGCCCTTCGCGAACGCGTGCTGGATATTCCATTGTTAGCACACCATTTTTTAAACGAGTTCAAACCGGAAAACCCGTTGCCCATTAAAGGGTTCGCTCAATCTGCCATCGCGTTTTTGAAACAGTACCCTTGGCCGGGGAACATCCGGGAACTGAAAAATAGTATCCATCGCGCCTGCGTTTTAACACAGCGGCCCTTAATCGACGCTGAGTGTTTTAAGAGCTTTTTGCGGAAGCCGGTCGATGCCGTCGAGGAAACATTAGACGTGCCGGAAACTTGGACAACCATCCCTTTGGCCGAAACCGAACGTAAGATCATTCAAGCTGCCATGACAAAGTATGGTACTCAAAAACAGGTGGCTGACTGTTTGGGCATCACAACGAGAACGTTGTCCAATAAGCTAAAACAATATAATGGTCAGACCGTCCGGACTTCCCGTGCCGCCTGATGTCTTAAACTGGCTGTATGACAGAATCTTTTTCTGTTGCAACGAAATAGCTTCCGGTCGTGCGTGCCAGCAAATTCAGCCGACCTTTCGGATTGGCTTATCTTTGAACTTTGGTGGGCCTTAGAGTTAGCCTGAATTACGAAGTTCCAACCACATCCGTGAAAAAAATGATTGTGGTATCTGATGTGCTTATTCGAAGACACGTATGTATTTCCATGGGCGCGGTGCAAATTTTTGCGATTTGACCGCAACCGCCAAAACGTCGAAAACGCTTATCGTGGATGGAAACTTGTGTCTGCTATACCTGAGTTTTTCGTTGAACCCAACAACCAACTTGCAAACGTTTCAGAAAAAAATCCGGAATCCAAGTTTGAAGACGAGGAGGTTGAAGGCGGTTTTGCGGCGGTTCTACAACAAACCAACAACGAAACAGAACCTGAGGTTGAAGTAGAGAACGAACCGACGGATACCGGCGTAGAAATTGAGGGAGTTCTGGTAGCGGATTCTACATTAACGGTCGCTCCAAATGTTGCGGCGGGGTTGGTGTTTGGTCCATTTGCTGAGAGTCTTGAACTCGGCCAAAACGTCGTCGCTGAGGCGATACCGGCGAACTCTGTCGAATCGGTTAATTCTACTTCTGCCCTCGCAGACGCAAATGAAGCGTTGGCTGTTATTCCGACCGCGCAAAACTCTTCAACGATAGCCGTTCAAAGCGACACCAAGCAAGCATTGTCGGAAACGCAAATTGAGTTGCCGAGTCAATCGACCACTCAAATTTTAGACTCAGTAATTACTGAAACGGACCAACTCGTTGCCGAGTTGGGCAATGAATTTACGGCCAGCGAAGATTTGACGATCCAATCTTTGGATTCCAACACAGAGCTGAATTTGCCGGCGCAAGACACGGGGACACAAGTCGCGAAAAAGGTCGATGGCGTGATCGAAACGTCAACAAACGTCGAGCAGAATATCGTTGATCATCAGATTGAACAAGAGATCGCCAACGACAATTTCGCAGAAGTTGATGTATTGCAGGAGGCTACCTCGGAAGTCACCACGGCGGATGCGGACGGATTGGACGCGACGCCCCTGGCCACAACAGATGAGAGAGTCTTTGACACATCAAAGTTGAGCGAAACTGCAATTGACGAAGTTGTCGGTGAGGCCACGTCGAAAAACCAAGACGAACTCATTAAGGCCGTTTCCGAGTTGGGAGGCAGCGAGACCGACGTCGATGTTTCGACGTCTGAGCCACCATTGCAACAACTGCCAGCGTACTCGATTGTCGAAACCCAGGACCCTTTTCAGTCGGTGCCTGAGGACGTCAAGGAAATGCTTTCTAACTCGGTTTCGCGGCAGACAGTGGCAGCGATCAAAGAAAGTTTGGCAAACGTAAAACCACCGTTCGTACAGAGCATTACCGTGGAAATTCATCCAGCTGATCTTGGTAAGCTCAATATTCAAGTAGAAGTGGTGAAAGACACGGTACAGGCCACCATTGTGGCCACCGAGAATTTTTCTGCGGACCTTTTATCGCGAAACAAATCGGAACTCGTAAGCGCTTTGTCCGAGTTTGGATTTGGCGACGCGAACGTGGACGTGTCCCATCACGGTTCCCAGTCCGAACAACAAAACAAACGAAATTTCCATTCGAGCGAAGTTGCGGCGTTGGAACAAGCAACGCCTACAAATTCACAAACCAATCATTTGGTTCAAGTCGGCGTTAACATGGTTGCTTAAAGGAGAGCAAGACGATGGAATTACTAAATGCTCAAACGGCACAAACAGATTTTTTGTCGTTACTCAGTTTGCAGTTACAAAATCAAGATCCGATTGATCCCGTTGAGCAAGAGGATTTGATCAACGATTTAACCCAGTTCTCGATACTCGAGGGAATTCAAGGTTTGGACGCGACGTTCAACGAAGTGCTTGAATTGCAAGAGTTAACCCAAGGGATCGATCTTGTTGGAAAACAGATTGAGTTTTTTGATCCTCAAACGGGTGAGTTTGCAACTGGGATTGCTGAAAAATTGCAGCGTAGTGGCGGTCAAATGGTTATTTCCGTAGGTGACCGGCAAATTTCCATCGCAGACGTCACATCTGTTTCGGCTCCGAGTAGTTAATTGACGACTTGACGTCATCCTGATTTTCATATTGGAAACGCCGATCCGAAATGAAGCTGCGGTGATTTCAGGGAACGTGGTTTTTTATAAGTAAGAATTTTTTAACAAGAAGTTTTAAGGATTTAGAATGGCACAGGCACTATTTACTGGGGCAACAGGTCTACGAGCATTTCAACGGCAGCTTGAAGTGGTAGCCAACAACCTGGCAAACTTGAACACGACTGGTTTCAAAGCGAGTAGTGTTCAGTTTAGCGATCTAAACTATACAACCATCCGAGATGGGGCAGGATCAAATAGTGATGATTTTGGTGGTATCAACCCAGCCCAAGTCGGGGCTGGCGTGCGCGTTGCCCAAGTCAGCCGTAAATTTGCCCAAGGCGTTTTTCAGGATACCGGTCAGACATTAGACTTCGCGATTCGGGGTGATGGTTTTTTTGTGGTCAACGACCGAATTGGGCAACCTTTGTTGACGCGAGCAGGTTCATTTGCGTTGGATCGAAATAGCAATTTGGTCGATCCGTCAACTGGTTTTCTTGTGCAACGGGTCGGTACCCTGGGTGAGGAGTCGGGCGACGATTTTGGTTTTCAGGCTGCCGGCGATACTCGAATCAACATCCCGCTGGGTTCCCCAATTCCCGGTGTGGCAAGTTCTCAAATCAATTTCGAAGGAAATTTGCCGGCAACCGCCAATCCGCCACTCGCCGAAGTTTTGGAAACAACCAACCCCTTCGAAACGGATACGGGGCCAGCCACGTTGACGACGACCTTCAGCGAATTGACGAGCAATGTCAGCGACTATGTTGCCGGTGACTTCATCGAGATCATCGGCGCCGATACCGACGGGACGCCCTATAACTTTACCCTTCCTGCCGACACTGCCACGTTTCAGGATTTGGTTGACGGTCTCAATGCCCAACTGACCGGTTCGGTGGCTGAACTTACCGACCGTGGTGAATTGACGATCACGGCTAACGCAACGGGTGAGTCGAGTTTGGACTTAGTCATTCGTGATGATAGCGACAACCTCAATTTTACAATTTTCGCCGACCATGCATTGCAGGTCGACGTCGAGGGCGGATCGGGTGACGTATTGACGACGTCGACACAGGTATTTGACGCCCAGGGTAACCAACGTTCGTTATCTTTTTCTTTTCAAAAGACGGACACGGATACTTGGGAAGTGAATGCGGAATTCGCAGGTAGCGGCGGTGAAATCGTTGACAACCGATTTTATGAAGTGGTGTTTAGCGACAACGGTTCATTTCAGTTTGCCAATGCGAGTGTCGGCAGCACGATCGCACTGCAAGTTCAATTCGACGGTATTGACAACCCGCAAATTGTGACTTTAGATTTTAGTGAACTTAGCCATTCCGGAAGTAATTTTGGAATCGAACAACTCGTCGATGGTGCTTCTGCGGGGGTCTTGGCAGACATATCCGTATCGGTAGACGGCGTGATCACTGGGATTGGTTCTAATGGAACGGAATTGGAGATCGGTCAAATCGCCCTGGCCAACGTTTCGAATGTGGATGGTTTGGAAACTCTCGGAGATAACTACTATACCGCGACGACGGCTAGTGGATCGGTGCAGATCGGTGCCGCGGAAACGGGGGGCCGAGGGGCTGTAGTTTCGTCCCAAGTGGAAACATCAAACGTGGATATCACACTTGAGTTTGCAACATTGATTGTGGCCCAAAGAGCGTTCTCGGCCAATGCCAGAACGATTACCGTGGCCGACGAGATTCTCGACGAATTGACGAACCTTGTTCGATAAGCGTCAAAGACTCGGTTCAGTTTTTCGAATTACAGTTGAGCCAACGTCGCTAGTCATCGCTGCCATTGCGTTTGTAATGTCACCCTAGCGAGTTCGGCTCGTCTTCAACAGATTCGACCTCTGGTTTATTTTTCAAAACGCTTTACGAAGTTTAGGACTTCAGCCACCGCGGCATAAAGTTCGGCTGGAATCGTTTGGTCAACTTTGACGTTGAAGTACAAGAATCGGGCAACGGGTTTGCGCTCGACCACCGGGACGTCGTTTTCTTTCGCGATTTCGATGATTCGTTTGGCCAGGTGGTCCGCCCCTTTCGCAGTGACTTTGGGCGCGATCATGGTTTTTAAATCATACTCCAAAGCGACGGCAAAGTGAGTGGGGTTGGTGATTACGACGTTGGCGTTCGCTACCTGTTCCGCAATGCGTTGCCGGCCGAGCTCGCTTTGTAATTTTTTGAGGCGAGCACGAATCATTGGATCGCCCTCTGAGTCTTTGTGTTCGTCACGAATGTCACGGATGCTCATCCTCAAATCTTGCAAGTGTCGCCATTTTTGGAAGGCTAAATCGGCGACGCCAATCAGGGTGATCGTGGCCGCAGCTGCAACGGACAGATAGAGCAAGATCATGGCCAACTTGGCAATCATGTCTTGGAAACTGTATGTCCCTGAATTCAAAATGGTGTCCATTTGAGAACTGGCAAAAAAGTAAGCGATCATCACCACGAGCGTTGCCTTGATAATCGCCATGATTCCTTTGACGACACTTCGCGAATTGAAAATACGTTCAAAACCCTTGGACACACTTAACTTTTCCCACTTCAGTTCCAAGGGCTTGAAACTGATGTTGAAGTTCGTCTGCATTCCTCCGACCAAAGCCGTGACGACAAAAATAGGGACCATCAACGCTAAAACAGCGACCCCGATATTAAACAAGTCATGCAGTATGAGACTGGGCAACGAAGCTGGTTCTTCGATGACGGTTTCAAATATTGCTTCACGCTCACGAAACGAACGGGTGATTCTTGTGAAGAACCAGCTGCCGGCCAAAAAGAAGAAGCAGACGCCCACCGCGAATGCGACACTGCCGAGCAATTCACTGCTGATTCCGATTTGGCCTTCTTCGAACGCGCGACGGATCCGTTGTGCGGTCGGCTGTTCAGTCCTTTGTTCGCGGTCTTGTTCGGCCATTTAGTTCTATCCGTAACGGAACAAGGCCAGCAATTGTTCGATATCGCCTTGGACTCGGGTTAAATAACCTTCAATGCCTTCAAAAATAACCGGAATCAAAACGGCGAGGCACAAGATTCCAAATCCCGTTCGAACGCTCAATCCAACACTGAATAAGTTCAGCGAAGGCGCGACACGATTCAAAATTGCCAATCCCACGGTCACGATGGCAAGGATGATGGCAATCGGTCCAACGATCATTAGGCCGTAATCGCTGGTCACGTTCAACATTGTCGTGAGCTGTTTGGTGGGTAGGTTGAGCACATCGATGCGGTCGTCAATTCGTTTAAACGAGTAATCAATCGTGAGCAAAAGGAAATGGTGAAAATCCAATGCGAAAAATGCCAGTATCGAGAACGACTCGAAGATACGTGTTATCAAAGTACCTGAATCCGGAGTGCCGGGGCTACTGATCGCCGCCAGCGACAATCCCATTTCTTGCCCAATATAGGCTCCGGCTATCTTGCACGGCATGAAGAACAAGTTTAATGCTACCGACAACATCATCCCGATTACGAACTCGCGAGCAAACCAAAGCGATCCGTCGATGACGCCCAAGTCGACGTCGGCCAAAACTTCAGCGTGGGCATAGAGCTCGCCATACCAAAAAACCGACAAGCTGGTCGCGATGCCGACTTTGACCATGTTCGGCAATTGGCGAAACGAGAACAGCGTAAAGAAGCCAACAAACACCGAGACTCGGGTCAAGATTAGCAAGAACGCGATAACTTGGGTTTCACTCATCGAACAGCCAAGTCCACCATGTCAACCATCAAGTTGTTGGTGTATTCATGCAATGTTTGCAAATACCAATTCATCATGAAGATCATCAATACGACGATGGCGATGATACGCGGTGCAAACGTCAGAGTTTGTTCTTGAATACTGGTAACCGTTTGCGCGATGCTGATCGTCAAACCGACGATCAAGCTGACCACCACTACTGGTGCGATCAACATCAGTGCAGTCAAGAGCAACTCGCGACCGATGAGTGCTGCGTCTGAGAGTTCCATTACTTTTTACCTGGATTGGGTTGAATGCGAAGTGCGGCAAGGATTTGGTTGACCAGCGCCGGGTCGTCGATTTCTGCGAGTATCTTTGCTTTTTGCCGGCTTTGGATTGAATTCAGCAATTCTGCGGCCAATTCTATGTCTCCTTGATTGGCTTGTTCGATGAGAATGGAGGCGGCTTGCTCCGGTTGCATTCCTTCAAACCAGCTCTTGATGGTATTGACTTTTTCCGCCAGCTGCGCGGACTTGTCGGTTTCGATACCCGTTTGCTTTTGTATCTCCTGCAATTTCTTCTTTTGCGTATCAATATTTGTCATCAGTTTTTGCAGCTCAACCGTCATGCGATCTAACGCGTCGACTTTGGCTTGAACACTTTCACTGAAAGTGGTCAATTCCATTTTTTCTCGTTTCAAGTCGTCAAATAAAATTTGAACCCGACTTTCCTCTTTTTGAAGTTGCTTTTCACGGTCGTCCAACTGCTGTTGGCGTTGGGTGTTCGCGTCGGCCATCGATCGCACAGCCTCGATGGTAATCCCTTGGTCCGGACGACCTGCCACTGGCATCTGAGCCGCTTTTTCTTTGATCGGAGGTTCTGGAAACGGGTCATCCGATGGTACGTCGATTTTTTTCATCGCTTCAGCTTCGGCCGCTTCAAGATCCTCGACCGGTTGGTTGAGGTAAATCGAAGTGCCTGCCGATGCGGCAAACAACAGCAAGCTTGTAAAGATTGCGATGACGATGTTTTTCATGACGATTTTTCCAAAAATTGGTTGATGATGGCGTCGGTCAATTCATTGTGTTCGGCTTGAAGTTGTTGACGTACGGCCTGTTGATTCAGTCGCTGACAAAGTGTTTCAATGGCCTTGACTCGGGCCTTTTGTTCGATAACGGCGCTGCGTGCGTTGTCGACATTTGTCTGCTGCGTACTCCATTCGGATCGTAACTCGTTCAACGACGCGTCCATCCGATTCGTGTATTGTTGTATGGCGCCGATGGTATTTAGGTGTTCATCGGTAACGCCGGAAGGTGCCAAGGCAATCTGAATTCGCTGTTGAGTGGATTCGATTTGGTTGCGTAGGGTGTCAAGTCTGAAAGTTTGCTCGTTCAGAGCCGATCGTAAATCATCGAGGACCCGCCGTTCGTACTTTACAACCTGCTGAATCCGTTTGGCTTGTTGAGAAATCATGCGCTACCGCTCCCCGTTTTGGCTCGGCAGATCGCTGCGAGTTCAGAGAGGCGTTGGTGCGTCGTGTCAAACGTTGATTTTTCTTCGCTCTGCTGCAGAAAAGCATTGATAAGCGGAATGCAATCGATCGCACCGTCGGTGGCCGGCACATTGCCGCGCTTGTAGGCGCCGATCTGTACCAATAGCTCTACTTCTCGATACATTGCAAGCGTGTTTTTTAGAGTAGTGACATGTTTTTGATGTTCCGCAGTTGTGATTTCGCGCGCTAAACGACTAATGCTGGCCAAAACATCAATCGCCGGAAAATGGTTCTTTTCGGCGAGATCCCGGCGCAAGACAATGTGTCCGTCCAGAATCGATCGGGCGGAATCGGCGACCGGTTCATTCATGTCGTCGCCATCGACCAAAACGGTAATTAATCCTGTTATGGATCCTTGTGCCGAATTACCCAACTGTTCCAGCACTCCCGCCATTTTTTGAAAAACGCTCGGTGGATAACCGCGTGTAGTCGGAGGTTCACCTAGCAATAGTCCAAGTTCTTTTTGTGCCGAAGCGAACCGCGTCAGGGAATCCATCATCATCATCACGTTTAAATTTTGATCGCGCAGCCAATGAGCGATCGCGATGGATGTTTCGACCGCACGAACACGACTCAAGGGAGATTCGTCGGAAGTTGATACGATCACGACGGATTTGCGAAGTCCTTCTGGACCAAGACTGTGTTCGATGAACGGCCGCACTTCCCTGCCCCGCTCACCAATCAATGCAACGACGTTGACGTCCGCTACCGCGTGACGAGCGATGTTACCCATCAAGGTACTCTTCCCCACTCCGCTTCCGGCAAAAATACCGACTCTTTGACCCATGCCAATCGTCAGCATTGAATCGATCGCTCGAACTCCAGTTTCAAACGGCAAATTTATGTCGGCGCGCTGCATCGGCGTTGGTGGGCGAACTTGCAGGGATGTCTTTTGAGTCGCTCGCAACAGCCCTTTGCCATCGATGGGGCGCCCTGTGGCATCCAAGACTCGACCGAGCAACTGTTTGCCCACCGGAATCTGCATTGGCTTTCCCGTCGCAATGACGAGATCGCCTTGGTGAAACTGGAACCCCGAAACCATTGGCATCAATTGAGCTTTGTCGCTATCAAATCCAATGACTTCTGCTGGAACAAGTGCACCGCTGTTGACGCGAATTTGTACGAGTTCACCGATGGCGGCCGATACTTTAGCGTGAATCGATCCTTGGACTCGATAAAGTCGCCCGGTTCGCTCCAAAAAGTTCTGGCCGACGGCGTTCATGATTCATCGTGTTCCATTTGTTGAAAAGTGGTTTGACGTGCCAGCTCCAGTTGGTTTTCAATTCTGGCAATCCAACCGGAATCTACCCCCTCGACGCGACAATCGGATTTGTCAAGCAAAGGATCGGGTTGGATGGTTACGTTTTCGAGCTGTGAATGGGAAAAATGCTCATTCAATGACGAGATGAAATCAGGATGTACCCAAATATGGGTCTGCGGGGCAAGGTCAAGTGTTGAAAACGCTGTCGTGATTTGCTGTTTGAGTTTTTGGAGAATCAATTCGCTATCATTTTGGAATACGAATTGGATAAAATTCTCCGCATGTCGGATAGCGACGTTGGCAATTTCGTTGGATTGTTGCTCGATTTGTTTTTGTGATTGAACGATGTGCTGTTGAATTTTTTGCAGCAACGCAGCATTTTGTTGTTGTTGTTGCAAGATTTGTTTTTCATTGGCGCTCGGCTTTTTGATCACGCTGAACGGAACCGCAATGGAATCGATTTCAAAACGGACGTCGAAATTGGAGCGGTCGAATTGAACATTGAATTGTGTCATTCCAAACTGATTTCTCCCGACTCGTCTAGCTTGGCGAGCACTTCAACGATTTGACGCTTGCCCGATTGGATTTCGTCGGCCGGAGCATTGGTTTTGAATTCAAGTTCGTCTTCAATCGTTTGCCGGGCACGTGCGGACATGTTGCCCAACAATTTTTCTTTCAATTCGTCGTCCGCATCGACCAGGGCCAAGACCAACGAATCCGAATCGGATTGAGCCAAGATTTTTTGTACGTCGCGATCACCAAGTCTGGTGATGTCGCCGAACTGGTACATGTCGGTTTTTACTTCATCCGCAAGGTCAGGGAATTCTTCTTTGAGTTTCTCCAGCAGATCGCCACGAATCTCTTTCGGCAAAGATCGCATCAGCGCCACGATTTGACCTTTTTGATCTTCTTCGGGCGCACGCGTTTCTATCTTGGAAGCGGTCGCGAAAGCGGCATGCAGAATTTGTGTTTCAACTTTGGGCATGATACGAGCTGGATTCGCCATTTGCAGAAACACGAGTTTTCTAATTTCGTCCGGCAATGTCTCCAGTGTTTTTGCTGCGTTGGCATCGGCCAAATTTTTGATAACGACGGCGATTGCCGTAGGATTATCATTCTGGATCGCATGGGCAATTTGGTAGGGGTGCAATAAATTCAGATCCTGCTTAATGTCGCCCGTTAGTTTTGGTTTTGCGAAATATTTCAATGATTCCAAATCCCCGTTGAATGGATCTTCCGTCTCTCCAGGTGGTGCAGACGCAGCTTCAACCGCCTCAACGGCTTCTTTTTCGGCTTCCTCTAATTCTGTTTGGATGTGGTCAAGCGCAAATGTAAAGAACCGTTCAAAGTCTTCCAAAACAAAATCAATCTCTGATTTGGACGGCGGGTCCGATTTGAACTCATCGATGAATTGATTGAGTACTTTCGCGGTTTCTGGTTCCAGTGAATCAATTGCCGTCTGGGCAGCATCGCCGCCAATGACATTCAAGAGAACCGCAAGTTGTTGAGTCCGATCAGCGTTAGCCATATTCTTTTCCGTTATGCCGCGTTCCTAGCAGGCGTGACGTCGTCATCTCCCTTGTCCCCTGCCCAAGATTTGAGGATTCGGGCAAATACTTCAGGATTGTTGCGGGCCAAATCATTCAATTGGTTTAGTTGACTGACTTGATCCGTCGCGGCAACGGATGCAGGCGTGGAGGTTGGTGAAAATCTCCGGAGCGTGAGGAATCCGAGCGCGAAAACGACCAAAGCGGCGATTGCTAGCGACACGTTACGAAGGATCTCGTTCAGGTTGTTCCAATCAAATGGTACCACGGCTTCTTCATCGTCAATTTTCAGGAAGGGTGCGAATTCGACTGAAATTTTGTCGGTTTCCTCATTGAACCCGACGGCAGTACGGACCAGTTGTTCAACCTTAGTTTTTATCGCCGGGTTCAAACTGCCGTCTTCTTGCTTGACGCCGTCGGCCAATTCGTTGACGACAACGGATACCGTCATGTAGTTTTTCTGAGGCGTGGAATTGACTTGATGTTGGACGGTCTCAGGGACCAGGTAGTCATTGATCAGAGTTTCGGATTTCGTGTTTTCGCCAAGGCTACCGGCTGCCGCAGTATTCGACAAATTTGCAGTTACGCCAGCGGTTCCGTTGGCGTCCGGAGAAGCCAATGTCGTTTCTGAACTGACGATGTTTTCTTTGTTAGCGACGCGACCCGACTGACTGTATTCCGTCGACGTGGTGTCACTTTGGATAAAGGTGTAATCGATGCTGACTTCAACGTTCGCATTACCCATGCCAAAGAGCTGGAGCAACTGGGATTCGGCTTTGGCAACCTTTTTTCGTTCTTCTTCGTTCGTGAAATCCGTTTGACGGTTGATCGAACTAACAGCCGCTGTTGGCGGCAAGTAAAAATTTCCCAAGCTGTCGGTGATTTTCACATCAGCCGCATCCATGTTTTCAACCGAACTAGCGACCAGTTCAGCGATGGCAACGACGTTCTCGTCTGAGAGTCGTTTCTGCAATTTCAGCTGTACCGCCGCTGTTGGTTTGGCGACCGCTCGTGCGAACGGATCGCGCGACGGAACGTTGAGAATGACTTTAGCGCTGGCAACACTTTCAAAATTGCGGATGGCGTCTTCCAACATAATCGCCTTCTCTTTGTTGGCCATGCGTTGACGTTCTTCTTTGGGCCAAAACGCGGAGCCCATACCACTTGACGTGCTCGCGGCTTCGGAGGTGTTGGCTCCGACTTTCTTCGCCGCGAGGCTGGCTTTCGCCAAATGACGTTGATCAACGCGCAAGACACCACCGGCTCCAACAATTTCGTAGTCGATCCCTTGTTTTGCCAACTCATCGACGACGGCGGAAATTTGTGCTGGGTCGCCATTGCTAATCAGATTCACATAAGAAGGTTGAGCAGACCAATATCCAACAAACGCCAACATCGCTACGGACAACACGACCAAGGCAACTAGTCCAAACCGAGCCGCTGGCGTTGCTTGGGTCCAAACGGCAAGCAGAGATTCGGTAATTTGCTTGAAAGAAGGCACGATATTGACTTTCTAAAACTTATTGCTGCGGAATAAAACAGAGCTTAGAACTGCATGCGCATCAGCTCGGAGTATGAGTCGATCAGTTGGTTTCTGACTTCCATGAAGAACTGAAACGACATTTCTGCTTCGGCTAACGCCATCACGACTTGTTGAACGTTGGCCCCTTCTTTTTGCTGCACAAAATCTCGAATTGCATTGTCCACAGCCATTTGCTCGTTGTTGGTGTGGGTCAACAACTGTTGAAATAGGTTGTTCGATTTTGCTGCCGGTTGGGATTGGCCCATTTGGCCAATGTTTTGAGGAACATTAGAAACGCCAATCGGGGGGATTGCGGACATCAACGACCTCCTCGCAAAAGTGTCAAGGTTTCTTCGATCATCTCTTTGTACAAAGTGATCGATCTCAAATTGGCTTCATAGGATCGGCTGGCGGAGACCAAGTCGATCATTTCATTGGGGACTTTGACGTTTGGTAGTTGGACATTGCCATCGGCATCGGCGTGCGGATGGCTGGGGTTGTGAACCCATTCAAAGGGTGTTGGATCTTGTTGGACTCCGACAACTTCGACACCTTGTAAATTTTGACTGGAAGGGTCGGCAACGGCGTTGAAAACGACCGTTCGTCGACGGTACGGCTCACCGTTGTCGGTTCGCGTTGTATTGGCGTTAGCAATATTCGAAGCAACAACTTCCATACGCTGGCGTTCCGCGGCCATACCAGAAGCGCTGATGCTGATGGTAGACATTCGTCCAAACATCTTAAACTCAATTCTGAATAGTCGATAAGATCGAGAAAAGTTCGACGAGGCTATCGTTGCATCGCTCGACGGGCGATTGCCATTTTGGATGCCAGCAGCTGAGAGTAGGTTTGGAACAGCAACGCGTTCTTTTTCATTGCTCCAACTTGGCTATCCAAGTCAACATTGTTTCCGTCTTTGCGTACTTGAAGTCCTCTGGTCATTTCAACTGGAATGCTTTCCAACATGCCCTCGTCGGCGGCACCATTTCGGATCTGTTTCATAAAGTCTTCGAACGCCAACTCCCTAGACTTATAATTCGGCGTGTTGACGTTGGCAATGTTCTGGCTGATCAACTCATGGTTTTGCTCAATGGCGGTGAGCATATTCGCGAGCAAGTTCTGTTGTGAGATCATTCCGGTCATATCGACTTTATCGGTTATGGAGACCGTGTACTTTATGCAAAATTTTCGACTTCGGTTCCCTTTACCGTGGACGGATTGTGTTCGAAATTTGCAACACCGGGTGTAAACACAACCTATATTACGGGGCAGGATTCAATAGCTGGCAGTCAGGATGCCAGCGTTATCCGCGGGGCAAATAGGTTATTTTGGGGCAGGACAAGTGGACATCGCAACAATTGTCGGGCTGATTCTCGGATTCGGCCTGATCTTGGTATCGATTTTGATGGGTGGGGCCGGACTGACTCCGTTCATCGATATTCCATCGGGGATGATTGTATTTGGAGGTGCGATTGCCGCGACGTTGATCAATTTTCCGTTGAACGCTTGTCTTTCGACGTTTTCAGTCGTGATGAAGTGTTTCTTGTTTAAACTGCCGACTCCGGAAGAAATCATTGCTCAATTGAAGACGATGGCTGGCGTTGCCAAGAAAGATGGTTTGTTGGCGCTGGAAAGCCAGCTTGAAGAAGTCAACTACGATTTCATGAAACGAGGCATCGAAGCTTTGGTGGGCGGAGCCAGTCCTGAACAGATTCGCAATTCGATGGAATTGGAGGCCAGTTGTGTCGATGCTCGGCACGTGACCGGAAAGAAGATCATCGATGCGATGGGAGCGGCAGCTCCGGCATTTGGAATGATTGGTACTTTGATTGGGCTGGTGATGATGTTGAGAAACCTCTCGGACCCCAGTCAGATTGGTGCCGGTATGGCAACCGCTCTATTGACGACATTGTATGGTGCTTTGGTCGCGAACGTCGTTTGTATTCCAATGGCAGGAAAATTGGAAACGCGCAATGCAGAAGAAACGGTATTGCTCGATCTGACCATAGAAGGTGTCTGTTGTATTGGCTCTGGCAGTTCACCAACGGTACTTGAAGAACAACTATTGTCGTTCCTATCTCCGAAAGCGCGCGACAAATTGAAAGGTGGCGATAGCTAACGTGGCTAAAGAAAAACCACCGGAGCCGCCCGGAGAAGATATTCCAGCATGGTTTATGACGTACAGTGACGTGATCACGTTGCTGATGACGTTTTTTATCCTCTTGCTGACCTTTTCGACGACCGAGCCTGATCGTTTCGAACGGATTTCGAAAACTGTGTTTTCCGGCGGTACCGGTACCGGTGTGGTCGGCCAACCGATTGAAGGACCGGAATTGGAGGCGTTTATTCAACGGGTGCGACCCAGGTCAGCGCGAATGGCCTTGGCTGGCTCGGAAATGCCTTCGTACTTGAAAGAACCCTCGAAGAACTTAGTGGGTGAAGGTTTAAAGGGGCTGTCTGATGAAGAGTCCAAGCAAGATGTGATGACGACAAATCAGTTCGAAATCAAAATCGATTCACTGATGACGCCAGATTTGCAGCTGCGGCCACGAGGTGCGCAAGTTGCATCGATGTTAGCGAGACAGCTGGATCAGCTCCCCGTTCACATGACCGTTGAATGTTCCAATCCCGACAATTTTGAACGGGCCACTGCATTCGTAACTCATTTGTATCAGACCGAAAAAATTCGGCCCGGTCAGGTAGGAGTTGGCGTGATCCAAAATTTGAATTCTGATTCGGTTCGATTCTCTGTTGAGCGATATGATTTTTAGCTATGGCCAAGAAACCAAAAAAGTTACCTGAGCCGCCGAGCAAAGCGTATCTCGTTTCTTTTGGAGATACGATGACCGCGTTGTTGGCGTTCTTTATCGTCATCAACTCGATGGCCCAAGAGCAAACTGGCGCCAATCTTTACGCCGGTACCGGTTCGTTTGTCAGTGCCGTCAATTCGATTGGAATCTCTGGCAATGCTCCAGTTCCCAATTCGAAGCAAGTGGTTCCTAAAACGGCTCCCATGCCAATTTACGCATTGGCAGAAAACATGGACAAGAACCCAGACGCCCCGCAAGGACTAGGGCCGGATGAGGAAAATGATAACGAGCGAAAAATTGATCGTGAAAAGGAAAACTTTCAACGCTTTTTGCACGAAGTGGATAGGACGTTTGGCTTGAAGAAAAAACCGTCGCTCGTCGACCAAGTCGTCTTCGATTCGTTTGAATTGTTTAAAGAAGATGGCACCGGGTTACTGAGCGACCACGCGATCCAGTTGGGATCTGAACTTTTTCCGTCCCTCCGCGACGAAAAAAAGTCGATCGAAATTATAGTTTGGGCGACCATGCCAAGTCCCGTGATCATCAATAAACATCTCAAAATGTCGGTTGATATTCGTAAGGAAATCGAATCGAAGTTCTGGATCAAGCCGGACGTAAAAGATAGAATTCGCTACACCGTAAAACCTTGGCTCTTTTCAGATGCCAAGCGTCCAGTGATTTCATTCGTCGTTGGACAAACTCAGTAGCCTATACGCGGACGGCGAGTATTGAATTGATTCGGGTGGTAGAATGCGCAACCACAGGCTTCGCAGATTCGCGAAATTGTTTTTGGTGTCGATTGGCGTTGGGATTGTCATTGTTTGCGCAGTGGCTTGGTACGTCGGAGGCCGATTGATCGCAAACGCAAACAAGCCCGTTGATTTGACGGCCTCTGTTCTGCAGTTCGAATCAGTAAATATCAAAAGTTTGTCTGGTGCAACATTGGCGTGTTCGTATGCCAATTGCCCAGGAGCTCAAGCAACAATTCTGTTGTTTCATCCTTTACGCGGCAATCGTGCGAACATGTTGCGACGTGCCGAGTTTTGTTATGGGCAAGGCTTTGACGTCATGCTGATTGATTTTCGCGCCCATGGAGCCAGTTCAAAGGGCGCGTTGACGTTTGGACATCTGGAAAAGTTGGACGTTGCGTCAGCCGTCGATTTTGTGACGGAAAATAAGCCGAATCATAAGATTGGCGTGATTGGATGGTCATTGGGTGGCGCTGCGGTGTTGTTGTCCAAAGACCGCGACATTGATGCCATTGTCTTGGAATCCGTTTATCCCGAAATTGCTGCAGCCGTCGCAAACCGCGTGCAGATGCGAATCGGATCGTTGCACCACCTGGTTTGCCCAATATTGATTTGGCAAATGGGGATTCGGTTGGGGATTTCTGTTGAAGACCTCATGCCAATCAATGCGTTCGTCGACTTCGATTGCCCGATCTTGCTGTTGTCTGGAACCGCGGACCGACATACAACGCGAGCCGAAACACGATTACTGTTTGACGCGGCGTCGGAGCCGAAACGACGGGTCTTGTTTCAGGGGGCAACACACGAAGATTTACTGCGTTTCGATCCAGATACGTATCGGACACAGGTCGGCCAGTTTTTTGACGCCGCCTTGCATTGAGCCGGCGGTCGTTAATTGGTGGGTTTTCTGTGATGAATTTCATATGGAAACTCAAATCCCGAATCTTTCTAGGTGTAATTATGGTGATTTGGCTGCTGTTATGCGGCTGTTACTGGTGCGTTTGGACTACAATAAAGTTTTGCTCCATGACTTCCCACCTGATGACTTACCAGATGATCGCCCTGTTTACGGATTACTTGAACCAGCTTTTACATGAACGCCAATTCCGCCTGGATGCGGAATGGGATTACTCTGGCTCGAGAAGATTCAAACGCGTTGAAGAAGGTTGCTCGCAGTTTGTTTCCTGGTTTGGAAATTCGAAGCGCGGTGGACAGTTTCTCATGGCCCGTGGTGATGTACCGCAGCGGTGGCCGCTTCCCGATTTTCGCAGTCAGGCCGATACACACCAATTTCAAGAAGCGCGTTCTGCATATTTCTATGTCAACAAAGATGCGTTTTGTTGGGATCGTCAGGATTTTGGTTTCAGTGATCGAATCATTTATTGGTTTGATTCGATCGGCACGAAGTGGTTGGACGCGCCTGATTTTTTCAGCGACAATGAATGGTCTGAGGGCGGTGTGTTCACGGGAACGTTAAATCGCATGTGTTGGGGGCAAAGTCATCGACTGTCGCACCGGTTTATCGCAAGAAGTCAAGGATGTTGATGGACGTGATTTGAGCCGTTACCGCGAACGTGTATTCTAACAGTGCGTTCGCGTTTGCGAGTTGCAAAGCGGCTTCACTAAAATCCGTTCCTTGAATGTCGCTGGCATCGGTTTGGGTTTGCAACGCCAACGACTCTTTACGGAAACCAGTATCCTCAAGAATCTGCAGTGACGTCGATTGGCTGCCGATGGCCGCCAATACATTGCCGCGAACATTTTCCAATTCAGACAAGTGGGAATCTAAGCTTCTCGTGAACTGGCTACTGGAAAGCTCCCGATCGCCTCTGAGGTCATCAATAATGTTTGAGATCAACTCAAACACATTTGAAGTGCCTGGAAATTCGAGCAAGTCGACTCCGGTCGAGTCAATTCCCGAGCTATCAATCGTGACGAAACCACCAGTAATCGAGTCGGTCACAATTTGATTGCTAGAGAAATCGATGGGGATCTGGGTGGCGCCATCGTCGACACTCAGGAATCCCAAAGAAGTTATCGAAACAGTTCCGTTGAAACCCGATGCAATTGCAGTCGTATCAACAAAAATGGTTTGCCCTAGTGGGCCTTCGACTTGGAGATTCGTTTGAGTGTTATCAAATGGGACTTCAGGTCCTCCGTTCAAAGAAAGGGTGCCTGCGGATCCATCGCCCGCTGTATCAACGATGGTTAACGAGTGGGAGCCGATAATCGTGTCGTCGTTTGCCGAGCTCGTTCCAGCGGCAACGCCCGATGCTCCACTGAAAATCGTTGTGTCGTGAATGACCTGCAATTGGGCACGACTGGTCAGTGTATCTGTACCTGTCCCAATTTGCGCACCTGTTTGTTGACCGATCAACAGGGTTTCGCTGCGTTCTGAACGACCAAAGATAGCTAGGCCATCGTAGTAGTTGTCGATTAACACGCCGTCACCAATGGGCACATTTCCATTCGTTGTGGTACCGTTGTAGGCAACCGAGATCGGCCTGCCAGCAGCCGACGGCTCGCCAAACTCAAACGGTGGATTATTTGTTTTGGTGCCGGCGTACAGATGTTCACCATTGAATTGAGAGTTGGCAATAGTCTGAAGTTGGTTGAGTATCCCCTCCAGCTCAACCGCGAGGCCTTCCCGGTTGCTGGCGTCTGTCGCCTGAAACGCCGATTGGACTTTTGAAGAGGCCGAGGTGATAAGATCACTGACGGTCAATAATTGCGAGACACTCGAATTCAAAAGCGACTCGGTGTTTTGGATAGTTTCACGTTCGGCGCTGAGTTGTCCGAACTGATTGTTTAGGCTGGAGACTTGACGAAATGGGATTGGAGATTCGGAAGGCCGAACGAACTTTAATCCGGAAGTAATCTGTTGTTGGAATCGAAATATGTCAGCGTTGTGTTTGGTCGCATAGCGAATCGCCTGACTTTCAATTGAAAATTGGGTTACGCGAAAAGTCATGGTATTCCTCTATCGCACTGCTGCGAACAATTCGTCGAGTACTGCTTCAGCGGTTTGAATTACACGGACGGCGGCTTCGTAGGATCGTTGGAATTGAGTAAGCCGGACGAACTCTTCATTGACGTCGACGCCCGATAAGGAGTCGCGTTCCCTTTGATACTGGTTGAGCAACGAATCGAGACTGGTGGTTTGAGCTTGACTGGTCTGCACATCGACCCCGATTTCCGTCGTGATCTCGATCAGATACTCATTGAACGTAAGCCGACCGTCGGACAGCACAGGAGACTCAAAGGCCTCGAGAAACTCGTTCAATTTGACTGAATCCGTTGTATCGCCGGCCAATGAGGCCGAGAATCGCCCCGGGTCATCCAGGATTTCTTGCTGGACGCCGATGGTTGAAGCGCTGTAACCGGTAAAAAAACTATTGAGCCCAAGTGCAACCAATAGCCCAGTTTCGTCTGGTTCGGAAACCAACTGGACATCGAAGGTATCTCCTGCTTGTACCGTGCCGGGAGGCAAGGAGATCGTAGCACCGTCCAACAATTCGATGGGCGTCCCGGCCTCATATCCGTTGCCGATGTTGACCGTTTCAATCAAATTGCCCGATTCATCGCGGACTTCCAACGAAAGATCCGGGTCGACGCCAACGTTGCCGCTGCCGACGACTTCGAAACTCAGATTTCGATTGATTTCTCCGGAATACAAGCCTGCAAAATCTGGAACGGAGGTGCCTGTATAGCTTGTCAGATCGGGGTTTGTTTGCGTCGTTCCGGTGAAGTCAAATTTATATCCATTGGACGCGTTGATTTGCACACGATTGGTCTGGGCATTGACGCTGGCATTGATGTTTGGAAGCGCATCAATTTGATTGATGACGTCTTCTAGACTTTGCGTCGAAGTATCAATGGAAAACGTATGTGTCTCTCGGTTTCCATTCGGATCGACGACGGAAAGGTGCAGGTCACCGGATTCAATTGGAAAAATCGCTCCCGAATTTTCCAACGCAGCGGTGGGGAAATCGACAGCGCGGCTGCCGGTCAAACTCGAAAACGGGCCGTCGATTCCAACACCGGTTGCATGAATTCGATCAAAATTTCGAATCAAGCCTTGGGCCAGTTCGTCCAACTGGGCTTCGTAACTGGGTAGCAATTCGTTGTAAGCATCTAACAGCCCGGCGATCCTTCCACTGTTGAGTTGTAGGTCACGGTTCTCATTGACAAACGTTAGTGTCAGTTCGTTGCTAGAGGTCCTCAGGTCAAACTCAAGGTCGACACCGCTGTTCTGGATTGAGAAATTACCGAACGTGAGGTTGATGTTTCCGTCGGTCGATTCAATTCGCGAAACATCAATCTTTTCAGCCAAAGAGTTGATGACTTCGTCGCGCTGATCCAACAGTCCATTGGGTGGGGCGTTGCCCACGTTGGTGGCGATTCTAATTTCTTGGTTGAGTTGCTGCAGTTGTTTCAGTTCTGCATTGAGTTGGTTGATTTCGTCGTTCAGTTGGTTTTTTAGACTGTTGCGAACGATCGATAAATTGTTGGTGATGTTGCGGAATTGCCCGGTCAATTGAGAAGCGGATTGGACAGCAATGGATCGGGCGGTGCGATCGGAGGGGGTTCCCGCCAGTTTCGAGATGTCGTTGAACAACGATTGCAAGCCATCATGAATCGAACCATCTCCCGGCAAGAATAGATTTTCTACTTGTCGTTGGGTCGTCGTAATCGTATCGGAACGTTGAAAATCGGAGATGGTTTCCGTTAAAAACGATTCAATCACTGAGACTCGAATGCGTTCTAAATTGCTGACACGTACGCCACTTCCTAATGGGGACCCGCGGAAAAAGTTCCCATTGGTTGCAGCAAAATGAACTTCTTGGCGGTGGTATCCAGGGGTGTTGGCGTTGGTGATGTTGTGGGAAATAACATCCAAGCCGACTTGACTGGATTGAAGCGCGGAAAGACCAATGAACAAGCTCATCTAACATGCCCTTTCAATCAATTTGCCAGAACTTTGTTGAGCGGATTTGCCTTCTTGGTCATAGTTCTGTTCTTCAGCGACACAATTAACCAGACCATTGACGATGCGTCGATAAAAATCAAACGAGTAGAAGATCACGGCGGAATCGCCGGCCATCTGTGTTTGGATCGCGTGCATCTTGTTCACCAAACCCACTCGTCGTTTCTCCATTTCCGATCGAATTTTTTCGGGAGACCGTTGAATGAACTTTCGTATTGAAATTTGGTTGTCGGGGCCCCGGTCCGAATTGATCTCTTGCAACAGACGCGTCCGATTGTTGATGACGGGCGCCGACATTTGCGCGAACTCGGCTAAGCGATCTTGCGCGGGCTGCATGTCGACGGGTTCACGAAAATTTGCACGGGTGCGCGCGACGATGTCGTTAAACTGGTCGCAGAGCAATGCTAAGTTTTCCAGCATCGCCGCTTCGGCGTCGAGTTG
The DNA here is from genome assembly GCA_965263475.1 of Mariniblastus sp. GTDB lineage: Bacteria > Planctomycetota > Planctomycetia > Pirellulales > Pirellulaceae > Mariniblastus. Next base: position 952,763 of record OZ253677.1, on the reverse strand, counting down.
TCGAAGTACTCGAACCACTTGTTTGTTACGATCCATGGTTTAAGCCTTTGTTGATAGAGTGGAAGACGGGTTGGTATCTGGTTTCAAATTGTGCTCGTAATGTTCAACGAACAGGGACGCGATTCCCAGCGGTTGTGCCGATGCCAGGTGTTCTCCAATGAACATATCGAACAACCCACCGTAGCTGTCGGAAGACTCTGAGCCAAACAATCCGTCGCCTTCGATGGTGGCTCGCAATTCTTTTGACAATAAAGAAAGAAAAACGCCTTCAAACTGTTGGGCGAGTTGTTTGACTTGCTCAATATCTTCTGGTTTTTCGCGGCCAACATTTTGGATGTCTTGGCCAACCAGATTCGGAACGTGTCCAACTGCATTCATGATTATTCGATCCTCAATTCAGCTTGTAGGGCACCCGCGTTGCGAAGCGAAGTGAACATTTCAATCATCAAATTCGGTGTAAACCCAAGTTCATTCAGTGCGCGACCCAGTTCGCCGACAGTCGAGCCACCACCAAGTCGACTGTAGGGACCACCTGTTTCAGATACTTGCAGATCGGTTCGCGGCAGTACGACGGTTTCTCCCTCACTGAGCGGTGCGGGCTGCGATGCAACCGGGTTCTCGGCGGTTGAAATGACGAGGCTGCCTTTAGCAAATACGATTGGCGAGATGCGGACGTTTTGACCCAAAATGATCGTGCCTGTTTTTTGGTTAATCACGACGATGGCTTTCGGATCGACGGGAACTTCCAGTTTACCGATCACCGACAGGAAGTCGGTGCGGCGTCCCCGGAATGATCCGGGGATCATTACTTCGACAGCGCCTTGATCCAGAGTTCGCGCCGAATTCGGAAACGCAATGTTTAATACGTTGGAGATCGCGACGGCAGTCGACTCTTCTTTGTTTCTCAGCAGCAATCGTATTCGATCCGATTCCGTGAAATCGGCGCAGATTTCTCGTTCGACGATGGCGTGGCAAGTGCCGACCGTTGGATGATCACGTTGCACGTTGGCGGCTTGACCTCCCGCTGAAAGACCGCTGCCGATGATTTGACCCTCGGCAATCGCATAGATTTGTCCGTCCAATCCCCGGAGCGGCGTTTTTAACAGTACGCCGCCATAAAGGCTGGTCGCGTCGTCGACGACGGAGACAGTGACTTGGATTTTTTCACCTTTGCGGGCATACGGCGGAATCTTGCCAAATACCTGAACCGAGGACATCGAATTGGTTGCTGGATTGGCGACTGCGATACCTTGCTGTTGGAAATAGTTTTGAGCCATGACCAAAGTTTGAGCAGCGCTCGACCCAGTTTGTGCCAAACCCACGACCAGACTGATACCTTGGACATTGTTGTCGCGATCGCCATCTGGGAACGTAATGTCTTTGATGCGGTAAACCGCTTCGCGACCTGGCGGCGCTATCAAACGAGTTTGCGACCCCAAGTTCTGAGTGCCCGACAACGCCCGAGTGTCGAGCGGCGTAATCGGTTCTAATTCTTGCGCTCCAAGTTCGCCCAATCCAGCCAATACGTTGGTCAATACGATGGTCAATGCGAACATTGGAAATGTAGTTGTTTTGAGACACGTCGTCATCGTGAATTCCGTTTCACTCGAATTTTGGTTTTAGAACGGCAGCCATTTATTCAACCGCTTGGCCAACCATCCCTGTTTTCCGACTTCTTCTTCGGGGCCGTCAGCCAGCAGACGGATTTGCAGATTTCCGACCAGCTGGGAGCTGACGATATTGTTTGGAAGCACATCGAAGTTGCGAACGATGCCGGTTAACTGAAGCGTTCTCGTATCGCCTTGAAGCGAGACTTTTCGTCGACCTTCGATCAACATATTTCCGTTAGGCAATACATCCATGACCGTGACCGTGAAACGATCTTGGAATTGACGCTCACTACGGAATTCTGAATCCCCAGTAAATGCGCGAATCTGATTGCTTTGTTGCCCGAGATTCGACGAGCCATTTTGAGTGCCGAGGTTACCGCCAAGACCATAGTTTAGTGTTGCGTTGACTTGAGATGTGCCCGTCCGATCTAGCGAACGTTCGTCAATGTTCTCGACGTCTGAACTTTCGTTGATCAGAACGACCAGTAGATCACCTCGGCAACGTGCCACATTGTTTACAACGGGGCTCAACCGACACTGATCGCTTCGCTCAAACAGCGATTGAGCATTTGCAATCGCCGGAGCCGAGCAGGTGGCAAGTACGGCCAACAAAAATAGTTGCTTCGACATGTCTATCTGACTTCCACTAGAGATTCGCTAATAACAGAGGCAATGACTTTTTTCTCTGAATTCGGGTTCATGATTTCGACTCGATCGCCGGCCGCTCCTGAGGTAAGGACTTTGGCGTTTTTCATGCGCAATCCGAGGCCACCTTTGTTGTAAACCACATCGACGAAGTCGTTGGGTTTGACGAGGATTTTATTGGAAGTCTCGACCAAATCAGCGATTCGAACAACGCCATGAACAGGTATATTTGATCGCGACGTCATACCGACAATGTTCCGAATATCGGCAGGCTTTAAACGGCTGTCTTCCAACGGCCGCTTGACCGTTTTGATGTCCGCTTCGCTAATTCGTTTGCCGCTAGGGATGTTAGCGATGGCCACCGCCATTTCGGTCAAGATGGTGATGCGACATGGTAGTTCAAGCGATTGATCGTTTCCAGAAGGATTGCGGTATAAAAAGCTGACTCTGGATTTCCCGAGTGGTAAATTGGCTGGAAGAACGACCATCGTATCTTCGATATTGGTTAGGAGCCCGGTCAAATTGGGAGCGCTGTCCAAGGAAAGACTGACGCGAATATCTTTTGATTCGATGCCGAATTGTTCGGCAATGGCTTTGGCAACTGTCGCTTTGAGAACTTGGGCCGGGTGTACTGCCGTGACACGCGTGATCACTACATTGGTTTCGCCACGAAAACGAATATTATGAGACCTGTGTTTGGAAACCAAAATTCGCATTTCAACTTGTTGACGGCTGATGCTCAGTTTTTCGCCGTCGTTTTCCAATTCGTCCAAGTCAAGCTTGCCGATACGATCGGCCAGTAATTTGTCGCTGGTTTTGATTTCTGCGATATCGGCAATCGTGACTAGTGAATCGAACGCGTCCACTTTAGCGCTATGCAAAATGATTGTGATTTCGGCCGATTGAAGTATGTTGGGCGAGCAAACGCCCAAAGCAAGGATCGTTAGGAACATTGAACAAAGACTTCCTTGTTGTTGCAGGAAGCGGCGTGTAGCGGAGGAAGATCGTAGTTGGATTGGGTGCATTAACGCTTACCTCACGATTTCACTAGCAGTGGATAACATCTGGTCACCGGCCCGGATTGCCCGTGAGTTAATCTCGTAGGCTCGTTGCGCGGTAATTAACGAAACGAGTTCAGCAACGACTTCAACATTGGATCCTTCGACATAACCTTGACGCAAGGTTCCAATTCCGTCATTGCCAGGCGGTCCAGTGACCTCTGCCCCCGATGCTTGAGTTGCGATCAACAAATTTCCACCGACGTTCTGTAAGCCTTCTGGGTTGGGGAATCGTGAGAGTGTGATCTGACCGGCTTCGGTTTGCACACCAGCAACGACGAAACTGACATTACCCTGTGCCGAAATTGAAATATTGGACGCATTGGGCGGAATGGTGATGGCCGGATCGAGCAAATAACCGTCGCCGTTGACAAGCTGACCCTGGTCGTTGCGAACGAATGAGCCATCACGAGTAAATGCTGCAGGTTGGTTGCCCCGCAATACTCTGAAGAATCCGTCTCCCTCAATGGTTAAGTGAGTAGCAATCTCAGTTTCGGTTGGTGTGCCCTGAGAGTAGATGCTGGTCGTTCCGACGGAACGTACACCACTCCCAATTTCCAAGCCGGTCGGGCGACGTTGCCCGTTGCCAACGGGCGCCCCCGGAGTGTTGACGGTATCGTAAAGCAAGTCGGCGAAGTTCATCCGTTTAGCTTTAAAGGCCGTCGTGTTTACGTTGGCCAGGTTGTTGGCCGTGTTATCGATCAACAGCTCTTGCGCACGCATTCCCGTGGCGCTTGAGTAAAAAGCTTTCAACATATTTGGTCACTCCGTTGTATTGAGAACGCGGTTGGTTACGCCCGAACGCTTTGCTCGAGAGATCGGGAAATGGTCGTCGTCGCTTTTTGAACGGCTTCGTACAATCGTCCACCCACGATTAGACTGACCAATTCGCTGGTCGGGTTGATGTTCGAGGCCTCGAAAAATTTTTGGCGAACTTCAGTTTCCGGAATGACCGGATTGCTTCGTGCCGATGCTTGGAAAACGCTTTGGTTGAGTGGCACTAGAGTGCTGTTGTCTTCAAACGCTGTGATTTGAAGTTTGCCAATTTCAGTATCCCCTACCCTGACGGCACCATCGGGGCCAATTTGGATTTCAGACTCCGCAGCACTAGGCGGAATCACGATCGGACCATTCTGACCCATGACGGTCAGGCCGGTATCGGTTTGCAAAGTTCCATTGGCAATGCCGTCCGCGCCGGTTCGTCGAACGAAGCGCCCGTTCTTCGAATAGACGGTCTGACCGTTTGGGGTTTCCATTTCAAAAAAACCGTCCCCAAAGATGGCTACGTCGAGCGTCCGTCCTGTTTCGATGAGCCGGCCTTGGGAAAAATCAATGTTGAGTTTCTCAATTTGCGGACCATTGCCAATTCGATTGCGTTGACTTTGGGGGCCACGGCTTTCGATCACGCTGAATTCGGCACGTCGAAATCCGCCCGAATTGATATTGGCTAAATTGTTCGCGGTCGCTTGGTGCTGTCGGTCCAACACGTGCAGCGTCGCGGCTCCATCGTAGAGGCTTCTAAACATGGTCGTTCCAGATGTACGGGAAATTGTCCGTGCCCGGGATGCAAAGCGTATGCCAAGTAGCGTGCCAGCATGATTCCTATCGTTTCATTCATCAACAAAATCGAAACAACTTGTACAACCCTAAAAACTAGCCAACGTGACAGTTCCCGTTTTGATGGCATAGCAGATCGGACGCTAGCAACCACATCAGAAACGTTTGCTTTCTCAAGAGAAAAAAATTCGTGTCGGACAGTTGTGCCGGATTAAAGTCTCGCAATTCAAGTGACGATAAACTTTAACGATTCGGGAATATTTTCCGTTTTGGTGAAGTTGTTGCGCCTTTTCGGCAGCTTCGCAGCCTTTTCGTTTTATGTTTGAAGCAATCCTTTCATGGGTGTTGTTTCAAATCATCCTTTTCAAAAAGTGACATTATGAACGCAGAAGCTGATCAAAACGCTGGCGATGAAGCTCAGGCTGAAGAGAAGAAGAGTTCACTTGTTGGTATTCTTGTTTGGGTCGTTGTCGGATTGATCGGGATCGTCGGTGGTTTCTTGACTCCGATGCTGTTGATGCCGACGCCCGGTGATGCTTCCGAAGAGGTTGTTGAGGCCAAAAAAGAAGAAAAGAAGTTGGATTTGCCCATTCCTGATCCAGACGAGGAAGTGGGTTTCATTCCGTTCGATAAGGACGTCGTGGTCAACTTCAATGACCCACGTTTCTCCCGGTATCTAAAAATGAACTTCACGCTTCAGGTGGCGAAATCGCAGATTGAAGATGTCACCAAGATGATCGAAGACAAACACGACGTATTGCGTAACTGGCTGATTGGTCACATTGCTGACAAACGTGTCGAAGATATTCGCGGCCGCCAAGGCACCAATCGCTTGCGTCGCGAGATTCACGATGAATTCAATCGTCTATTGTTCTCTGACGGCATTGAACGGATTCAAGATGTGTTGTTCCAGGATTTGAGTGTGCAATAGCATGAGCCAACAGGAACTCTACCCTTTTGACTTTCGCAATGCAGGTACGGCCGATGAGGTCGTTCGGATGCTGCGCGAATGGATGCGAAAAACGTCGGACGCGTTTTGCGATAGTTGGGAGGCGGTTTCAAACTCAGAAGCAAATTTTCATTGCCACAGTGTATTAACTCGGACATTCGAGGAAGGTGTGGCGGCGGTGCCACTGGACAGCGTTGGGTTTGGTATGATGGTCGGGGCAGAACCATTGCGTTCACTCGCATGCATGTCAACTCAGGATTTGGTGTCGTTGATCGGAGCGATTGTTGGCACCAGCTTTGAGTACCAAAATCGTAAATTGACAACGATTGAAGTTTCGCTATGTGAAATGGTATTTGAAACTTTGGCATCGGCATTGGGTGCCGCCTGGTTTGGCGAAGAACCGTTGGAGATACGAGTCGCCGAAGTCGAAGAGTTGCCGCATTTTGCACGCTTGATACCGGTCAAAGAACTGGTGTTGAGTTCTCAAATTGAACTGCAGGTTGCTGATGTCACCGTAAAGATGGTGTGGCTGGTTCCTCGCAAAGGAATTGAATCATTGTTGGAAGCGACGACCGGGACGCTACTAAAGACTTGTGAAAACACACCCGAAGCCGTCGTGAGGCATATGGATCTTGAGTTGGTCGGTTTGTTGGGGACCACGGAAATGACGATGGGCGAACTAACAGACTTGAATGTCGGTGATTTGATGTTGCTGAATCAAAAAATCGACCAACCGATTCCAGTCATGATCGACAAACAACCAATATTTGATGGTTGGCCAGGGCGAGTAGGCAAAAGCCAAGGCATTGAAATTTCACGCGTTTTGTAAAGGTAATTGCTATGTCAGAAGAAACTGCTAAAGCCGACAAGACGGAAGAAGATGAAGCGCAAGACGCTGACCAGGAACAAACTGAAGGCGAAGTTGATGACGAGAACCAGGAGAGTACCGAAAATGCGAACGAAGATCGTTCGGATGGCCAGGAAGCCGCAAGTGCTCCCGAGTTTGCTGAGTTAAATCCGTCAGATGTTCCAGCTGCGGCTGCTGATTTGAATCGGTTGAATGATGTCAAAGTGGTCGTAGCAGCTGAACTGGGGAGAACGAAAGTTTCGATCGAGGATTTGTTACACTTGAATGTGGGTTCAATTTTTGAGTTGAATCGCAGTATTGATTCTCCGGTCGAGTTGGTTGCACAAGGGGTTCCACTGGGCAATGGCGAGGTGGTAGTCGTTGATGGCAGTTTTGCCATTCGAATTCAAGAAATTTACTCGCCGCACAATTAGCAAAAGAAAAAGCGTTTGGAGGTCCAAGGATGGGCATCAAGAACACAATTTGGACGATTGCATTCTGCTGGTCCTTGGTCGGTACAGCAGAAATGGTGGCGGCTCAAAATCCGCTTCGATCCAGGGACCATCTTCAGCGCGCCGACGTTCGCTTGGTTCAGCATGAAACTCCGACGCAACGTCCTGCGTACAAACGGGAAACGAACCCACATCCCTATTCTGCCGCGCAAATCTTGTCCGAAACCAGATCGGGGCGAATCGATGTTCAAGCGCCAGAACGGCAATCTGGGGTAGCGCAAGCAGGCTTTCAACAAATTCCCAAACCGCACGACGATGAAAGCGGTAGTCACGGCGCCAACGTCTTAGGTTCAGCGGTTGATAAGAGTTGGCAAGATCCGAAAAAACTTGTGGACTTGATCATGAAGCTCTCACTTAATTTGGTGTTTGTGCTTTCATTTGCCTTTGGCGTGATCTTGATTGCCAAACGATTGATGAAACCAAAATCGACCTTCGAAAATGGTGGCCGAGTCAAGAGTGATTCGCTCAATATATTGCAAACGCTTAGGCTTGACGCCAAGACATCAATTCGTCTGGTCCAATGGCGCTCCAACCGCTTCTTGGTGGCATGCGATCAAAACGGGATTCAGTCCGTCAATCCCTTGAACGCTTCTTTCGAACAAACATTGCAAGAATTGGATGAAGATGAATCGGATGAAAAGCTCATTCGTAAGTTGTTGGCCAATTTAGATTCGAATCGAGGTTAAGCGAATGGATTGGATGTTGATTGCACAGGCGACTGAATCCGTGAGCGCGGACGTGTCCAATGGGTTTAATGAATTGGCCGCGCCCATTCAAGTCGCCATTTTTTTGGGCGCACTCAGCTTTTTGACTTCGATGTTAGTCAGTGTAACCGCGTTCACTCGAATCGTGATTGTATTGTCGTTCATTCGTCGCGCGTTGGCTACTCAAGAGATTCCTCCCAATCCGGTGATGCTGGGGTTGAGTTTGTTTCTGACCATGTTCGTCATGGCACCAACGATGGAATCCATCAATACCAATGGAGTTCAACCGTTCCTTGAGGCCCAACAGGCTGAGGACATCGAAGGAGTTGTGAAGTTTGGCTACCAAGACCTGTGGAAGGTGGTTTCGGAAGAGTTAAGTGTGTTTATGCTTCGCAACACGCGCACTGCTGATTTGCAATTGTTTGTCGACTTGTCGCAGTTGGACGAGGAAGAGTCAGACCCGCAAACGTCCTACGCGCGGGAAGACTTGCCATTAACGATTCTTGTACCCGCTTTTGTAATCAGCGAATTGAAGACTGCATTCATTATGGGGTTTTGTTTGTACATTCCGTTTCTGTTGATCGATTTGGTCGTGTCGACCGTATTGATGTCACTGGGAATGATGATGATGCCTCCAGTCGTTGTGTCAACACCTTGCAAATTATTGCTGTTTGTTTTGGTTGACGGGTGGCAGCTAATTACTCGGGCGCTTGTTTCTAGCTTTGTTGCGATATGACGGAGGCGATGGTGGCGGAACCAAGAAACTCAAACTTTGGATTTATTCAACGCAGCGAGACGTGGCTTGCGATCGCGATGCTGTTGATGTTGATCGTTCTGATCATTCCATTGCCAACGTTCTTGCTGGATATGTTTCTGGCGTTTAATCTGGCCGCCGGGATCATGTTGTTGCTGGTGGTTTTGGGCGCGAAACAACCGTTGGATGTTTCCGTGTTCCCATCGATGCTCTTATTGTTGACTTTGTTTCGCTTGTCATTGAATGTCAGCACGACGCGACTTATCTTGCTCAACGCCGACGCGGGGAAAATCGTGTTGACGTTCGGGGATTTTGTCGTTGGCGGGAATTTAATTGTTGGAATCGTGATCTTTTTGATTCTGGTGACGATTCAATTTATTGTGATTACCAAAGGTGCCACGCGTATTTCGGAAGTCAACGCACGATTCACTTTGGATGCGATGCCCGGTAAACAGATGGCGATTGACGCAGAATTGAGCACGGGCGCGATCAACGAGAAGCAGGCCAAAGAGCGACGAGAAAAACTAACCAGCGAAGCCGAATTCTATGGAGCGATGGATGGTGCCAGCAAGTACGTTCGCGGCGACGCGATTGCTGGTTTGATCATCATGGCGGTCAATATTGTCGGCGGTGTTTTGATTGGTATTACCGATGGTGTGCCCATCAGCGAAGCGCTTCAGATATATGCGATTTTGACCATTGGCGACGGGCTGGTTTCACAAATTCCGGCACTCGTGATCGCAACCAGCGCCGGTATCCTGGTGACCAAGTCTTCTTCGGATACTAACTTGGGCGATGAAATCGGATTGCAGGTTTCCAAAGGCTATCGTTCATTGTACGTCGGCGCGTTCATCATGTTGATCATTTCGCTGACACCTGGGTTTCCCAAGGTGCCATTTTTGTTGATTGGGGGAGCGATTTTTATGTTTGTCCGACGCGTTCAAGCCACAGAGTTGCAACAGAAAGCAGCCCAGCGAAACAAGGAGATCCAGGACAGTCAGGGCAACACGCAAGAAGTTTCACCCGAAGAAAAGAACCTACAAGAATTTTTGAACATGGATCGGGTGGTTGTCGAAATTGGCGCTGGCTTGATCACGTTAGTCGAACCCAAAAAAGGGTCTGGTATCGCAGCGCGGATCGGAACCATGCGGGAAAACATGGCGGCCCAATATGGCTTTTGGATTCCGCAAGCCCGCATTCGAGACAACTTAAAAATGGGATCGCACGACTACCGTTTTTTGATTTGCGGACGCGAAGTTGGGCGGGGACAATTGATGCTCGATCGAAATTTGGCGATTAACCCGGGCGAGATCAAAACGAAGATCGATGGTATCGAAACGACCGATCCCGCATTTAATTTGCCAGCACTTTGGATCGAGGAAGTGAACAAACGCCGGGCAGAAACATTGGGTTTTACAGTTGTCGATGCACCAACGGTGTTGATTACGCATTTGGGCGAATGCTTGCGCCAGCTTTCGCATGAATTGCTGAGTCGCGAAGATATGCAAAAAATGTTGGACAAGTTGAAGGAGTACGCTCCGACAACGGTCGAAGATATCAAGAACGAAACGGTTAAACCCGGAACGTTGCATCAAATTCTTGTCAACTTATTGGCGGAAGGCATTCCGATCACCTCTTTGGAGAAGATCGTCGAGTCGGCAATTTATCACGGCACACAAACGAAAGCCGTTGAGGAACTGACCGAGAAAGTACGAAGTTCCATCGGCCACTTGATTTGTGAGCCTTTTCGTGGCGTAGACGGACGGGTCCAAGTCATGATTTGTGAACCGCGACTAGAACATCATTTTAGACAATCGATCCAAGCGACCGCGATGGCGATTTCACCGGCTAGTCTGGAGCGTTTAGTGGTCAAAGTGCAATCGATTTGGGAGCAAGCTCGTATCAAGAACGAGTCAGTCGCACTGCTGGTCGATTCGACGATTCGGCTTCCATTGCGACAGGCGATATTTCGATCGTTGCGGGAAGTGAGTGTGATCGCCTACAGTGAAATACCATCCAATTTGTTGATCGATGCACAAAATATGATTCGGTTTGATGAAGTGGTTGGACCCGACGATGTGCTACCCGACTTGGTTCCGGCCGCGCCAACCGATGCCATGCCTCAAAACCCAAACTAATGAGTGTTAATGATCAATCAGGGGAAAATTCGAAAACGCATACCCAACAAGCCTTACGGTCGATTGGCTGGGTTGATTGCGGGGTGCGTAACAACGTTTATTGGCGTCGTTCATGGGGTGGCGCCGTTCACGATCTTGTGTCGATCGTTGATTGCCGGACTAGCGATTGGGATGACGGTTTCTATGGGGGTCGTTGTGATACGGATGGCAAATGTTCCAAACGAAGAGAAAGCTAGAGTATGAATTCTGCAACCGCCCAGTACGTGCGAGCATCCGAGTCGGTGGATCGAGAAAAATTGATTCTCGAACATGTCGACTATGTGCGCAAGATTTTTGCCTCGATGGCCGTCAATGTGCACGATGAAGACCAGCGGGAAAATTTGTATTCCGCTGGTGTGGTTGGGTTAGTACAAGCGGCAAACGCATTTGACCCTGGCCGCGGTGTTTCGTTTCGTACATTTTCGTTCCCGCGCATTCGCGGTGCAATCGTGGATGAGTTGCGGAAAATTTCGCCAGTTTCTCAAGAAGTCCTGAAACAGATTGGCCTGATCAACAAAGCGTACCAACGATTGACGCCGCCGGTTACGCCGGAACTGCTTGCCGACTACACCGGATTGTCGCTTGAGAAAGTGATGTCCTGTTTGGAAGCCATGCGATTCTTGAAGCCGCAAGATTGGAGCGATTTTCACTGTGCTGTGCATTCGAGTTGGAATACCGAAGAAGGTGGTCCGGAGCGCGAAGCCGAACGAACTGAAATGAAAATCATTTTGGCTGACGGTATCGAGACGTTGCCGGAGAATGAGCGAATCACGTTGACGTTGTACTTCACTGAAGAATTGACGTTAGCAGAAATTGGTGAAGTCATTGGGTTATCTGAATCGCGGGTGTCACGGTTGCTGGCTTCGGCAAAATTCCGTTTAAAAGAATACGTTCGGCGACAAACGAGTTGAAATAATGAGCACAAACAGGAATGCTTCAGCAGAGTCCTATAATGTCAGCGTCGGCAAGGACGTGGCGATCGACAGTAACCGAAAAATTCCGGTCGGCCGACGATCCAAGGGCCCCGAAACCAATCCAGTCATCCAGGTGGAAAAAGAAGGTGACCAAATCACCAGAATCGAATTGACTTGTGGCTGTGGTGAAGTGATCACCATTCACTGTAGTTATCCTTCCGACGGTCATTAGGCTATGTTTTTGTCACGTTTATCTCCATATGTTTTTGCCTTGATGCTGATGTTGGCGAGTACCGCGTGCTTGCCATTATCCGGTCAACAACCTGTTGGGCAAAGAACTCCTTCGGTACAACCGAGTTCACTATCTCGCTTGCAGATTTTGAGTCGTCGTTTGCAGCACAAATATGGTTCGCGCGATCATGCGACCGAATCCAAGCATCGGCAAATGCTAGAGCAGGATCGTCAATTGATGGATGCGGGAAATCGGTCGGGGTTTTACCCTCCCGTCCATCGCGCCAATCGAATCGGCTCGACAACTAGTAGTAGAAGCGGAGCCCAGGTTGGATATCAACAGCCGATTGAAGGTTTCAATAACTTCGAACAAGGGCTTGATGATGGTTGGCCCGCCGAGTCAACACCCGATTCGAATTTGCGACATGCGCCGCAGAATACATCAACCGTCGGCATGACCAACTCTCTTCGCCCGAATCAAAATCCCATGCTGGTGCCTCAAGGCTCGGGAACAAGAAACGTGACCAATGGCGTTTCAAGTCAATATTACAATCAGGCCAACTACGACGACCCCGGGATTATCGGAATTCACGGTGCGAGCCAACAACCGCGGTTCAAGCATTTCTCAAGTCGGATTCCAGCCTCTGAGCGGGCGATCATGTTGGAGGACGAACTGCAGCGCGTCCAAAAGCGGTTGAGAGCTAAAGAGGTTGATAATCAAGTCTTGCAAAACAAGTTAGACCAAAACGAACGTCTGTTGGTCGAAATTCAGACTTCGATCGATGAGGCGATCAACCAATTGACGGATGCTGCAGCTGCCAATCAACAATTGCGAGACAAAGTTGCCCAATTGGAAGCTGAAAACCAGCAACAGAAAATAAAATCGGATCGCTTGTTGGACGAAGTTCGTGGACAGCTGCGTGATCTTTTGGCCGCCGAACTGACTGGGGGCAAGTAATGTATTGCGAAAAACAGGTCAGCGCGATTTTTAGGTTCTTGCTCTGGTGTGGTGTGTGTTTGTCGATGACGGGGTGTCAACTTCTCCAACAGAAACCCGTTGTAGTCGAAGAATTGGTCGCTACAGGTCAGCCGGTTGATTACTTTTTGTCGCCCTATTTTTTTCAGCTCCGTCCAAGTCGAGTCGTAATGTTGATTCCCAAAATGAGGAACAACAGTTTCGAAGTTCAGACTAAATTTGCCGATGCTGTCCATCGTCAGTTGACTGAAAAAGGCATTTTTGAAGTCGTCGTGAAGGCCGGATTTTGCGATGTCGACATGGACGCCATTCGCAGTGGAACGTTTGACGAAAGACAATTGCTGGATATCGCACGAAGGTACACCGCCGATGGGATCTTGTTTTGTGAGGTTACGAACTTTTCCGCTTACGAACCTCTGCAACTTGGCAGCGCCTTGACGTTTGTCGATATGCGGGAATCGATTGTGACGTTGCATACCAATGGATTCTGGAATACCGATGATGCGAATGTCGCCAGGAAGTTCCTGCAGGATGTGTGCCGCATTCATCGCTGTAAGAAATACGCCGCTGGTGTCTATTTGAAATCGCCCAGCGAATTCATGAGCTTTGTTGCCCGGGACTTGACTCAGTTTGTTCAGGATACGGTCTATCAAGGGCTGCAAGGGGCCAATTCTCGCGACGCTTATTCATTCTCAAACTATCCCTAACCGGCGTCGAACGTTTCAGTTTCAAGCGATTCATCGGGTTGACGCGAGGAGTGGCATTCTCAGTCGGAAAGATTTGGATACATTGGAGTTTTTGCAAATTCTCAACGTTGAATATGATCCATGGCAATCAAAGGATTTCTTGGAATTGATGCCGGCACGCAAGGCTTGGCCGTTGTTTTCGTTGATGAACAATTCAACGTTATTGCGTCGGGTGACGGTGACTACGAAATGGTGCCGGGTTTGGAAGACGGCCGTTATGAGCAACAGCCAGCGGATTGGATGGCGGCATTGCGAGTGGCGATGGGAGATCTGCGAAAGGGTTTGGCCGAGCTCGATATCAACGAATTTGAAGTCATCGCCATCGGGATATCAGGGCAGATGCATGGGGAAGTATTGATCGATGAATCGAGCCAAACGATTGGAACAGCTCGCTTGTGGTGTGATCGTCGCAATGAACAAGAAGGGCGAGAGTTAACGGATTTGCTAAACGTCAAGATGCCAAAACGCATTACCGCAGCGCGTTGGTTATGGACGATGAGAAACCGACCAAAATTGGCGGCTCGGGTCAAAAAGATCACGACACCTGCTGGCTGGATCGGATTTTGCTTGACTGGCGAATTTGTACTTGGGATTGGCGATGCATCGGGAATGTTCCCGATCGATCAACAGGAACTAAAATACGATCGCCAAAAGCTAGAGACATTTGACCAACGGTTAACCGGAGACTTTGAACCGCTGACCAACTTGTTGCCGGTGGTTCGAAAAGCGGGCGAGTCTGGCGGCGAGCTCAATGACGCTGGCGCTGAATTGCTCGGTTTGCCGGCGGGGATTCCAGTCGCACCGGCTGAAGGTGATCAGCCCGCGGCTTTGGCCGGTTCGAGAATTGCGGAAGCCGGGATGGTCTCGGTCAGTTTCGGGACTTCGGTTTGTGCGAATTCTGTTGGTGATCGCTCGTTTCAAGGGGTCAGTGATGCCATTGATCATTTTTGTGCCGTTGACGGGAAGCCAATCAACATGGTGTTTCTGCGCAATGGCACAACGTTTATGAACACGATCGTGGAAATGTTTGCCGCCGATTCCAACGCAACGTTTGGCGATTTGATGTTACGGGCACTTAAGGCGGCGCCGGATTGTGGCGGGGTTGTTGCTATCCCGTTTATGGATGACGAACCGGGGTTGGGAATTAGCTCCGGTGGAAAAGCTTCGCTTTGCAATTTGAATCCCCACAATGCGTCAGCCGGCAATGCGATTCGTGCGGCATTAACTTCGACCATCATGAATTTGAAACTAGGGATGGAAGTATTGGACGAACAAGGTTATCCGCGAACCGAAGTTATTTTGACCGGCGGGCTGACGAGAACACCAGAGCTAGGGCAGATTTTGTCGGACGTGTTCGGCGTGCAGGTGTCTTTGCCCCGTGGATCCGATGAGGGAACAGCGGTTGGCGCAGCTTTGCTGGCAGCCTTTCGGTACGCTACTGCCAAAGGTCAAAGTAGCGACTGGTCCGAGTTCGTCCGCGCCAGTCAAAACGATTCCGAATACCAGTATTCGCCAAATCAAAGCGATGGTTACGCGCAATTTGAATCCGCGTATCGGGAGTGCATTGCCAACGTTTAGACTTTGCGGTAGCGAAGGGAAACAAGGAATACGAGCAGTGCAGTCGGTAAGATAAAATCAGAAATGTAAATGGAAACGCCGAGAATCATCCACAACATGTCGCTGGTACGCCAACGCATGTTTTTTATTCTGTTTGTCGCCCATCTAATCATTCAATGCCGAAGAACATCATATGCTGCCAAGGTAAACCATCGAATTGTTTGACCAACTGCAACCCATTGGCTTTCATTTCTTTGTTGATCTGTTGTTTCGACATTTTGTGAAGGCGTTTGATTGGGACGTCGGGATCTTCTGCTCTGAATTCGACGAGCACAATAACTCCATTTTTTTTGAGACTGGCTTTCATTGCCGTCAACATATGTACCGGGTGAGAGAATTCGTGATAGACGTCGACCAGCAAAATCAAATCGACTGAATTTTTAGGAAGTCGTGGATTGTGGTACGAGCCCAAAATGGGAATGACGTTTTCAATTCCCTGCTCTTCCATACGACTGCGCAGCAATTTCAGCATGTTGGGTTGGACATCGACTCCTAAAACTTGGCCAGAACTTCCGAGTAGTTTCGCAATTTTGAGCGCGTGGAAACCATTCCCGCATCCCATATCACAAACGGTCATTCCGTTTTTGAGGCCGAGGTTGGCAAGCATCATGCTACACCGTTCTTCACGTTCGCGCTCTTTTCGAATCAGCCATGGAGCGCCGGCGTAATGCATCGTTTGAGCAATTTCACGGCCCAAATATTCCGTCAGTCCAGGCGGAACACTTGGCTCGGAATTTTCGTCAGCAGGCGAATTCGAAATTTGTGATTCTTGTTCGGATCCATTCAACGTTTGCGATGCAAGCGTGGTTCCGGCACTCGAAATCAACAAACTGACTGTCGCCAAGAGGAGCATCGTTGGGGTTCTAGCAAATGCAAATATCGTCATCACGAATCGCTTCCTCAATTTGTTGAAATAGAGACTCTCCATCGCGAACGAAACATCCAGACCATGGCCAAGAACAGGGCGACGTTAAGCAAGCAGGTAAACATCACGTAACCGGCGAAGTGTTGGAGGTCGGCAAACGCATAACCAAAAATCTGACCCGTACCCGTTGCCCGTTCCCAGCGAGAAGCGACATTGGAAAAATTTTCCGTGAATAACGGGAATTGGAAAGCCGCTGCAAACGGGCTAGTAATTGTTGAAAACTCAAAGTATGGCGTTGCCGGAGCGGTGGGGAAGTAATTGGAAGCAAAAAAAGCAATGGCCAACGGAGCGACATATAAACCCAAAATGATTGAGTAAGTTGCCATCAAACTGTGGCTGGTCTTATGAAAAACCGATGAGCAAAACAGTGCTAGATTCGCGGTCGTCAAACAGGTTAAACCAAAAATAATGAAGTACGCCGCCATGGTTGGCAAGTTTTGCCAATAGTCGGGAACCATCAGGATGGCCAGAAACAAAGGCCACAACAGAAAACAGCTAAGCACACTGGATACTCTTAATCCCGAGATCAATTTGCCCCACAGGATTTGCCAAGGCGTGATGACTGTCGTTAACAACAAGTCCAGGGTCTGTCGTTCTCGTTCGCTGGTCACACTGCCGGCTGTGAATACCGGCCCAACCAGGATATTGAAGACGCAAACGTACGTAATATAAAAGGCTGCCAATCGTGGATAGACATACAGGAAGAGAGCCATTAACGGAATGGCGAGGAGCATGCTAATCTGAATCGCCAGCCGCAACATCAGCGTGCCTTGCCCAAAAATCTCGCTCCGCATCTCTTTGTCGTACACCGGATTGGTGTTATCGGCCATCAAGGTATCACGTTTGGGCGGTGCGAATAAGCGATCCGGAAATTGATCGCGTTGAATCACCAAGCCAATGGCTTGTGAAGCTTCCTGCTCCAAATCAACGACTTCTTTGCCTTCGCTACCAACGTCGGGCGGATACAACATTCGGGCGCTTGTCAGATAAAACAACAGAATCGACACGGCGGCAGCAATACCAGGGATGACAGTGATGGTCAATTTGAAACGGGTCTCGCCGTAATCGCTCATCGCGACCCAGAACCAAACACCGACGATAGCCAACGGGAGAATGAGCAGGTACGAGACGACCAATGACGCACTTGTTCGTTTGAAAAAACTGCCACAAGCGATACTGATCATTCCAAAGGTGACGACGCTGGCGATCAAAGCCAAGTAGGCAGCGAACACTTCATAAATGGAAACACCGCCCAGCGGAAGGCACAGCATGACGATGGGGAGCGACGCAAAAATCAAAATGGCCAAATGGGTCAGGGCTGCGACTAACTTACCCATGACAATTGCTTCAGGACGCAGTGGACTGGCCAACAACATTTCATAGGTTTTGCGCTCTTTTTCACCGGTGACCGCGCCGGCGGCGAAGCTGGGCGCCATCAGTGAGGCCAAGATATATTGGCCAAGAAAAAACAGATTGACCAGCGTTTGCGTCGATTCGGGGTTATCGGAAAGGTCCAGCACCACATTGTCAGCTGGCCATGCAAAGAAAACAACTGCTGCCAAGAGCACTTGATAAACCAACAGCAAAACGAATGCTCGGAACATTCGTAAATTGACAAGCAACTCTCGTTGCAGGACTGGATTCTCAAGAACGTACATTAATCTCTAAAATGCAATTATCGGGTAGAAGATCATCGGCAATCGAATTTCATGTGCACTAGCTAAGGGGCATGTCTTATCGCTTCTATCAGTACTTACGAGGCATCATTTTCGCTTGGACCCGACTAGGCAAGCCTTGGATTCGTAAAAAGCCCTCCGCGTCGTCTTGGTTATATGAACCTCCGCCTTCCATGGTCGCGATATCATCATCGTAAAGACTGATGGGGCTGCTGCGAGCAACGACCGAGACATTTCCTTTATAGAGACTAAGTATCACCTGACCGGTTACATTTTTTTGCGATTCACGAATGAATGCGAGTAAAGCGTCGAATTTGGGGCAATACCAATAGCCATAGTAGACCATTTCGGCAACATCGGGTGATAGTCGATCTCTCAAATGCATCAAATCGCGATCCAGTGTCAATTGTTCGACATTGCGATGCGCTTCGTAAAGAATCGTCATTCCCGGTGCTTCATAGACGCCACGGCTCTTCATGCCGACAAATCGGTTTTCGACAATATCAATCCGACCGATGCCGTTGCGTCCACCAATCTGATTAAGTTTATCGACGATTGCATACGGCGATAACTTTTCGTTGTTGACAGCGACGGGCAGTCCGCCTTCAAAATCAACGGTAACGTGTTCCGATTTATCGGGTGCATCTTGGGGGGAAACGGTCATTCCGAAATCGACGCGTTCGACACCGCAAATGTCAAGGTCTTCCAATTCGCCCGCTTCGTAGCTGATATGCAAACAGTTTTCATCGCTGCTGTAGGGCTTGGCGATCGTAGCTTTGACCGGGATGTTCTTTTCTTCGCAATAAGCGATCATTTCGGTTCGGCCGGGGAATGCGGCTCGAAATTCTGGCATTCGCCAAGGTGCCAGGACTTTGATGTCCGCATCGAGCGCCTCAGCCGCCAATTGAAAACGGCATTGGTCGTTGCCCTTTCCAGTCGCACCGTGCGCGTATGTTTTGGCGCCCACGTTGCGAGCCACTTGGAGACAAGCTTTGGAGATTAGGGGGCGCGCGATTGAAGTTCCCAACAGGTACGGTCCCTCATATTTGGCTTGCCACTGGAGCACCGGAAACGCGAAATCGCTGCAAAGTTCCTCGCGGACATCGATGATTTGCGCCGATGCAGCACCGATGTTTCTGGCTTTTTCCATGATCGCATCGCGGTCTTCGCAGGGTTGGCCTAAATCAATGTAAACGGCATGTACGTTGTAGCCCTGATCCATTAACCAGCCCAAAATGACCGATGTGTCTAAACCGCCCGAATAAGCCAAAACGCAACTTTTCGACATGGTGAACTTTTATCTCCGAAACCTTCAAAATTCCTTGCTTAATGAAAGCGAGAATTGTAGTCCATCGCGTGTTTGGATAACATCGGACGTAGGAGGATTGCAGTTAGATTCGATAAATCGGTTGCAGTATTGGTTTCCTAAAGGAGTTCACACTAATTTTTTAGCCCGACCTCGCGATCGCGTGGGGGATTGGGACACAGAATGAACAATCGACACGAGTTTCAGGTTTTAGCAAAAAAGTTTCGGGGAGGGCGTATTAGTCTCGCCGAGTTTACGGATTCTGTGTTTCCCACAGCTGAGACGCCTCATCACGATACTGGATTGGACAATCGTCCTGTGGATTTGAGATTGCCGGTTCGTCCCGAGAATTCTCACAAGGGGGATTTTGGTCGCGTCTTGTTGATTGGTGGTTCTGCAGAGATGCCTGGCGCGATTGCATTGTCTGGGTTGGCTGCCATCAAGTCGGGGGCGGGGCTGGTCACCGTATTAACGCCCTCTGATGCGAGAATCATTGTCGCTAGTTATTCTCCCTGTCTGATGACGGCGGCGACGGAATCCGCACAAGGCATGTTTGATAGTGCCGCGATGGATGAGATTCTTGAGCGTAGCCAATGGGCGGATGTGGTTGCATTGGGGCCAGGCATGGGACGCAGCGTGAGTTGCCAGGAAATTGCCAGTCGCATTTACCAAGAGCTAGAAAAACCAGTCGTTGTTGATGCCGACGGAATTAATAATTTGGTAGATGCAAACATCGATTGGTCGATTCATGCAGGCGATCGAATCATGACTCCGCACCCAGGTGAATTCTCCCGCATGGTCGGTGAAACGGCGCACCGTCGATCGGAAATGGAGTTGCAGGCGACGGAGATGGCACGTCGATCTCAAGTTGTCATTTTGCTCAAAGGCCATCGGTCTCATGTGACAAACGGTGAACGAAGTCATCGCAACGAGACCGGCAATGCCGGAATGGCGACGGCTGGTTCGGGAGATGTCCTGACAGGGATCATCGCTTCTCTGATTGGTCAGAAGATGGATGTTTTTGAATCGGCGGCCATCGCGTCGCATTTGCATGGACTGGCGGCCGATGCGTATTCAGAATCGCAACATTCAGCGTCGTTGATTGCGACTGATTTGATCGAGTTTCTGCCTGCCGCCATGGCGGAGTTAGCGGAACAAAGTCAGCGATAAATCGTCTCGCGTTTGGACGAATCACCGCATAGTTTGGTCCAATTCGATGTGTAATTTGCGGCGCACGTTGTGAATGTACGTGAACTCATTAGAATTGAACCGTGATACTACTTCCCACGCCACCGTTTCCGCGGATATCCACTATGAAAAAATCGCCATTTTTGATTGCTGCCCTACTGGGTCTTGTTTTGACAGGGGGCTCTATTGGGCAGACGACGGTTGAGTTGACTGTGGACCAGTCGCAATCTTTTGTTACCGTTTCCGTGTTGGGAGGCAGCGACATGACTACGATCGTCGGTGATGCCGTAGTCGAGTTGGATACTGCAACTGTTCCCTTTGGTACTGCCCATATCACCGAATTGAATATGAGTATGGCAGACGGATTTAGCATCACATTACTGGCGGGTACGGTTGTGATCAGTGTTGATCCCGGCGGGGCCACGGTGACGTTTGTGCAAGTGGGTGACCCTGGGGCCGTGAATGCGATAAACCAGTTTGATCAAGTTGGAAACCTGTTTGGTGTTACCGGGCAATCGATGGTTCAGTCTCCTTTTGGCGACGAGACTATCGACTTGAGTACCGTCAAGCCAGTGCCCTTTGATATTGTCGGAGCGGAATTGGTCGTCGACGGATTGGAATTGACGTTGTTGGCCGAAGTCAATATTGACTTTGATTTTGATGTGCTTGGTGGCACGGCGACGATGAACCTCAACGGTCCGCTCGTACTAAACGGGATGTTGCCTGACGACATGATTATGTTGGGAGACGTTAACTGCGATGGTGTCGTCGATTTATTGGATGTGGCGCCGTTTGTCGGTTTTGTGACGTCCGGCGACTTCTTCGAAAAGGCCGATATCAACTTAGATGGCACCGTCAACTTATTAGACGTTCAACCGTTCGTTGAACTGTTGACCGGCGGCTAAGGCCGATCGCACTTGGCTCAAGGCAATGACGGATATTTCATATCATTACGACGTAATTATCGTCGGGGCCGGGCACGCCGGTACCGAGGCGGCGATGGCGGCGGCTCGAATGGGTGCGCGGGTCGCGTTATTGACCACCAATTTAGACACCGTCGGCCAAATGAGCTGCAATCCGGCAATTGGAGGTGTTGCAAAAGGCCATATCGTTCGAGAAATCGATGCGATGGGCGGTTTGATGGGACGTGCGATTGATGCCACCGGAATTCAGTTTCGAATGCTAAATATGCGGAAAGGCCCGGCGATGCATAGTCCGCGGGCTCAAGCCGACAAGAAAGCGTATCAAAACTGGATCAAAATGGCTGTCGAGGAACAGTCTGGTTTGGACTTGCGACAAGAAATTGTCGAGGACTTGATTACGGACGGTGTGGGAAAACGAATCGTTGGCGTCCGCGTCAAAGGCGATGCCAGCTACCGTGCAGATTCGGTGGTGTTGACGACGGGTACGTTTTTGTCGGCGATTATGCATACCGGGGATGCTAAATCCAAGGGGGGCCGTGCGGGAGAAGGAACAACGACTGGGATTAGCGCGGCATTGAATCGTTTGGGGTTTCGTTTGGAGCGGTTTAAGACGGGAACGCCGCCGCGGATAAACGCTCGTACGATCGATTTTGATAGAGCGGAGATTCAACCTGGGGACGAGCATCCCCAACCGTTTTCATTTTTGAGCGACAACTTTGAGGTCGACCAGATTCCGTGTTGGATTACATATACCAATCCTCATGTCCATGAATTGATTCAAAAAAACTTGCATCGAGCTCCAATGTACAGTGGGCAGATTCATGGTAGCGGGCCGAGGTACTGTCCGTCGATCGAAGACAAAGTGGTGCGATTTTCAGAGAAAGATCGACATCAATTGTTTTTGGAACCGGAAGGCAGGCAAACACAGGAAGTCTACGTAAACGGCATTTCGACGAGCCTGCCTCGCGATGTTCAAGACGCCATGTTCAAGATGATCCCAGGCCTCGAGAACGCGCAAATCATGCGTTACGGCTACGCGGTTGAGTATGATTTTTGTCCGCCAGATCAATTGAAACCGACTTTAGAAACCAAGACGGTCGAAGGCTTGTTTTTCGCGGGGCAAATAAATGGCACCACCGGTTACGAAGAAGCGGGAGCCCAAGGATTGATTGCGGGTGCGAATGCGGCACAAAAATTAAAGGGACATGAAGGTATCGTGCTGAGTCGCGATCAAGCCTATATTGGGGTCTTGATCGATGACCTTGTTACCTGCAGTGTTGATGAACCTTATCGTATGTTTACCAGCCGTGCGGAATACCGGTTGCTGCTACGGCAAGACAATGCGGATCGTCGGTTAACCGAATTCGCTTCGGCGTTTGGTTTGGTTGCTACGGATCGAGTGCAGCGGTTGCGTACAAAACAACGAGCGATCGTCCGCGTAGCAGAGCTGTTGAAGACTACACGGCATGAGCAAGTTTCGTTGGAAAAGCTGTTGAAACGCCCGGAGACGGCGTGGAGTGATTTGGTTGGCTTGGCTGGCGAGTTGGCAATTGTCACAGACGAAGTCAGTTTGCAAGTGGTTTATGATACGAAATATTCTGGTTACATCGATCGCCAAAAAGTCGCCATTGAACGCCAGCATCGTCACGCCAAAAAGAAGATTCCTGCGGACTTCGATTATTCGAGTCTAACGCATCTGCGCAGTGAAGCGAAGGAAAAATTTGAACGCGTCAAACCTATTAGTCTCGACCAAGCGCAGCGCATCAGTGGAATCACTCCGGCAGATATCGCTCAATTGATGTTGCATCTGAACGGCCGCCAAAATGAAAATTCTTCCGCAGACGTTTAGTTTTCATTTGGCGCGAATACTTACGATTTTCTTTCCACGCAAAAGTGAACGTATTAACGCATGATGGATGATTCGTCACCGGATTCAGGTGTGTTCTCGCTGGCGACTTTTTCAGCCGGTTCCTGTTCTGGTCCAGGGGCGGTACTAGACTCAATCTGCGATAGGACTCTTGGATCGGAATCCGCCTCCAGATTACCACCGCGCAGATTTTTTCCGGCGAAACGAAAGCCGTCGTGTATCGTGCCTCGTTGGATGGGGCCCGCTCCCAGAACCCAAGTGTTTGTGCTGGTGCTTTCTGACTGTTGACGCCCCGATTGCCAGACGGCGACTTTTGATTCGCGGTCATATGCGAACAACATGATTTTCGCGATGCCAAGCTGTTTGTCACTCTTGCCGAACGAAATTTCTGGAATCGTCGGCATGATTGGGGAGTTGGAAAACGCTGCTGCAGCGGTCGATATCTGTCCGGTTTGAGGAATCCCATAGGTGATTTCGTGGCCGTCGGTACCGAGTGCGCCGACGCGGGGTTCGATTATGATCCGCGCGTCTTCTCGATTATCTTGCACCAGACAGCCGGCGGTCGACATTTGTTCCCGCAGCGCACTTACGATGTAATCGATGTTGGCAAACCCTGAACCTTTGACCGCATTTAAATAGTTGATATCCATGAATACTTTTTCGCCCGCCAAAAAGCTAAAGTCGATATCCGCGACGGCCTGGTCAACGGCATCAGAGATCAGCAATTGCTCGGTAGCGAACTTTTGAGTAGTCGTCCCACAGCCAAAGTAAAATGCGAGGGTCGACGCGAGCAACCAATGGGTTCGTAGGCGTGACATGTGCGGCTTTCGAATAACGGCTAAAAGCGTTCAATGAAAACAAAAAGTGGGAGAACTATAGCGAAGTTGCCGTTGTGGCAGAACATGGATGTGCGCGAATTCCACACAGGATGTACCGGGATTTGGGCAAGTTAGAAAATCTGAATATTATGTCGTTATTTGGATTAAGTGTATATTGAGTAATGGTTTATGGCATTTGCATCAATCTTGACCGGATCCGCAACATAGCTATAATTCGGACGCGTTGGCAATTTCGGCAATCTTGGTTGAAATTGTCGTTTAAATCGTCGCAGTGAGTTTTGTCAAATCGGGAATATTGGCGGCTTTTGTGGCTTTTGGCCAACTGCGAAAGTGGGAAACATCAGAAAAATATTCTTCAACACCGAATAGGTTTGGATGTGTCAATCATCAATGTCATCCGGTAACTACGAGATGCGTCCGACCACCTAGGGAGAGGATGGTTAAATGACTTCCAAGACAGTCTTTACGACCGGCGAAGCGGCAAAAATTTGCAAGGTGAGCCAGCAAACGATTATCCGTTGTTTTGACAACGGTACGCTCAAGGGATTCCGCGTCCCTGGCAGTCGTTTTCGGCGGATTCCGCGCGACCAGTTGTATGCTTTCATGAAAGACAACGGTATTCCGACGGATGCACTGGAAGACGGAAAACGAAAAGTGCTGATTGTCGATGACGATGTGGAACTCGTTGAATTGATGGTCGATGTGTTTGTCCGTGATGGGCGGTTTGACTATAAGACCGCCAATAACGGATTCGATGCGGGAATGTTGGTCAAAGAATTTCGACCAGATTTGGTAGTGCTCGATGTCATGCTTCCGGATATCAATGGTAAGGAAGTTTGTCAGCGGGTACGCAGCGATCCCACCATGTCATCGGTCAAGATCGTTTGCATCTCGGGGATGGTGGAACAAGACAAGATCGCGGATTTGCGATTGGCCGGAGCGGACGATTTCATGAACAAACCGTTCGTCGTCGACCAATTACTAGACCGTTGTTGTGAAATGTTGGAAATGGAAAAAGCGGCGACAGGAACCTAGTTTGAATCGCTGTGGAAAAACCGCCTGGGGTTGGCCAGGCTTTTTTTATGCGCGCACCAATTGGGTTTGCTGCGATGTTCCGATTTCGGTTCCCATTTGAGTGCGGATTGGAGGCACGGAATCAAGCTTGCCCTAGATGCCTGCCTTTGGGATAAACAAGACGGTGACTCCATCGAACCCAATCGGTATCCGAGGATGATATTCCTTCCGGCAGTACAATTTCGCGACCATACCATTCGGCTACCCGTTTCCGACGCGTCTTTAATGCGATTTTGTCAATTGCGCACTCAATCGGAAGATGTTCGATCGGATCAATGGGGTTTTTTGGCAAATGAGCCGGGGTTGATTTTGTGGTTGGCGTTTTTTTATTGTCAACAACACGCGTTGCCGATTGAGTCATTGGCAATCTTGAAGCAATGGCTAATGGAAATGCAACTGCCAACGGAATTGGACAAATTTTCGTTCTCGCCTGTCGCAACCCTAAACGAAAAACAAATTAAAAGTCTCTGTCGATGGAATGAATCGGTCAGCAAACGAACATTGGAAAGAATCGTCACGGCGTTTTCGGAGCTGGATCGAGAATGTGCCAAGGCTTGTATCCGACTCTGGTTGAACGAGGCGGTTTTGGATGGACTCCAAACTGACGGGCAAACCTTGAATTTAAATTGGCGCCTTGGGCATCAAGGTGGCCAACCAGATTTGATTCGGCAGATGTGGTTGGCGACGGCAAGATATACGGAGCTGGCTAACGAGTATGAAGCTCGTTTGTTTGAATCGAAAATGAAATCGCTGAAACAACTTGCTTATGGTGCGAGCCACGAAATCAACAATCCATTGGCAAATATTGCTAGTCGAGCTCAGGCGTTAATGGCTGATGAAAATCGCCCTTCCAAGGTACAACAATTGGCAATTATTTATTCCCAGGCGATGCGTGCGCATGAAATGATTTCCGACATGATGCTGTTTGCTCATCCGCCAGAAATCAAGATCGAACATGCCCACGTTGTTGACTTGGTTAAGCAGCTACAGGCAGAGCTTCGAAGCGACTTGAAGTCGAAGGGTATAGTATTGCGAATCCGGCAATACCCGAATGTACCGGCCTGTGAATTGGATCCAGAGCAACTGGCAATTGCATTAACGGCGTTAATTAGAAATTCGATCAACGCGATTGGGGGCGATGGCAAGATTGTCATACAGATATGGCGACGCAATGACCATCACGTGGCGATTTCTGTTGTCGATAACGGCCCGGGCATTGACGCGGAAATCGCGGATCAGATTTTCGACCCATTTTTTTCCGGGCGAGAGGCTGGGCGAGGACTTGGGTTTGGGCTTTCGAAGGCGTGGCGCATTGTTGAGATGCACGACGGAAACGTGGTGTTGGACTCGAGTCATTCGACAGGAACCAGGATTGTGATGACATTGCCCATTCGCCAACGGGTACCAGAAAAAAAGCTCAGTCGAATTGACAATAGGCGTGCTGCTTAAAGATAATCTTGCCAAGACATCGAAACTTTAACGGCAAGATTATGGCTGACGTAAAAACAGATTCGGTTGCAAAATCGGAAATGGCACGAAACGAAATCCCTTTGTTCTTGGCCGTATCGCCGGTCTTCGTTTTGATTGCCTTGCTGGTCGCCAACGTTTACTTCTACGGCGAAGACTCTTCCTATGGCCCCAATCAAATTGCCCTGTTAATGGCCACGGCAGTCGCAGCAGTCGTGGGCGCGGTATTGAAAGTGTCGATGACGACGATGATCGACGGGATGAAGTCGAGTATTGGTTCCGCGTTGGTTGCTATGATGATCTTGCTCATGATTGGCGCACTGACTGGAACGTGGATGATGAGTGGCATCGTGCCTGCGATGATTTACTATGGCCTAGATATTTTGAGTCCAGAGATATTTTTATTTGCGACGGCGATTGTTTGTGCGATTGTCTCTGTCGTGACCGGAAGTTCATGGTCAACGGTGGCTACTGTTGGGATCGCTTTGTTGGGCATCGGAAAAGCCATGGGGATTTACGAAGGCTACGTTGCCGGCGCGATCATTTCGGGAGCCTATTTTGGAGACAAAATTTCGCCGCTTTCCGATACAACGAATTTGGCCGCAGCGATGGCCGGTACGGAATTGATCACGCATATCCGTTATATGTTGTGGACTACGGTGCCTAGTTTCTTGATAGCGATTGGTATTTTTTTTGCCATGGGCTACGCGTTGGAGCCATCCGAGATTGCAGGTGATCAAGAGGCCTTGAAACGGTGTATTCGCTCTCAATTTGACAGCCTTTCTCCGGTTGTCTTTGTTGTGCCAGCCGCAGTTTTGGTGATGGTGTTGATGAAAGTCAATGCTCTGGTAGCTTTGTTTCTTGGGACGTTAGCCGGCGGAATCTTGGCTGTCTTTTTGCAACCTCAAGTCGTCGAAAAAGTCGGTGGATTGCAACCGATTGCGATGGAGGAATCCGACGGCAACGCGACTGGCGAGGTTCGCGAACGCTGGTATGTTGAGCAAGCCTATACGGCGTTGATGAACGCCATGGCGATGGAGACCAATATTATTTCGGGCGGCCGAGTCGAAGAATTGAAGGCGAGTCAAAACGCGCTTGCTACCGATGATTCTAAGGACGGCAAGGCGGAGTTAATGGCGGTCGAAGCCGAGTTGGCCGCTGCGGACTTGTTGAAAGGCAAAGGCATGGTCGGCATGCTGAACACGATTTGGTTGATTATTACGGCAATGTGTTTTGGTGGCTTGATGGAAGCGTGTGGATTGCTGCAACGGCTGACGCGGCCATTGGTCGAATTCGCAAAATCGACCGGCTCACTAGTCGCGACGACAGCTGGAAGCTGTTTGTTTGTAAACGTTACGGCTTCTGATCAGTACTTGGCAATTGTGGTACCCGGTCGAATGTTCCGCGACACCTATAAAGATCGTGGGTTGGCACCTCAAAATCTGAGTCGTACGCTTGAAGATGCTGGTACTGTCACTTCCGTCTTGATTCCTTGGAACACGTGTGGTGCTGCTCAAAACGCTGTTTTGAATGTTGCTGTCATTGCGTTTGCACCCTACTGCTTTTTCAATTGGATTAGCCCACTAATGACGATTTTGTTTGCCTGGGTAGGGATCCGAATCGCAAAGCTGCAAAAATGACGTTTGGTTTTTAGCTAGCTTGAACCGAGTGGGCTGGCTGGTGCCTTGAACATCTGTTAGTTGAGACGCGTACGAGTGTTTCAATGGGTATAGAAATCATGCGCTTACTTATTTTTGTCATTTCCGTCTTGTTGATCCTTCCGATGGTTGAAGTGTTCGCACAAAACCAAACCGCTGAATTTATCGAGTCTTCGTCACCTTTGCCGGGTGGTGGTCGGATAACGAGCCGGTCAGCGCCGGGGAATTCGATGCAGACGGTGGTGTCTGAACCGAACCGAGCTCAGACGGATTCTAATTCTGTCCTTGAATCAACAGAAAACCCAAGCAGCCCGCGACCGCTTGAAGACCACCAGGCGAATGATAGAAATTTTGTCTTTCGCCAGTCCAACATTGGTTTCGGATCCAACACGCAGGGGCTTACTCCGCGGTTTACTTTTCCGCAACGGGGCCGAACAGCATTCTTGAATCAACCTCGACAGACGGCGCTGTTTTATCAGCCGGTTCGCGCCACGGCGACGTGCAGCAATTGCAATGCTCCGTATCAGATACCATCGTTGGGTCTGACCAACACCGTTCAAACCGGGCGGCAAAACTATAGTCAAGCGAATTGCTGTGGACCGTCATTCGCTGGAACGAATACGGTATTGCAAGTGCCAGCGGCACAAATTCCCGCGCTTCAGATTCAACCACCTGCCGATCAGGTTCCATCGTTGACGGCACCGGGGAACAATGCTTCAGTTTTCGCACCTGCACCCAATCCTGGATTCGGTCAACCGAATCGGTTTTTGAACCCGTTCGTCACCGGGTCGGGAGCCTATCAACCGATCATTCGAATCGCAAACGTACCGCCTGGCACTTATTTAGGGCAAGGCATCATTGGCCAGCCTGTCGCGTACGTGGATGGTCAACCCGTTCGCAATTTGTTGCGTTACGTGTTTCCATAATTCGTGGCGAAGGCAAACGATTTTCTCGTTCGATTCCCAACGGGTCGTTTTGCATCGAAGCCAAAGGTTGGTCTGACGGCCCCGATGTTTTATTGCGCAAGTCCAAAGCGGCAATGTATGCCAAGACAAACATGGGCGACAGGACGGCTAATACAATAACAACGAAAATGGCCAAGCCTTTGGTCGCCACGGTTGCGAACAGAAACGACACGAAAGCCAGACCAGCCAAAATCCACAACAAGCTGAATTGAAGAGGCGGTTTTTGGGGCAATTTACCGCGCTTTATGGTCGGTAGCAAAAATGGCCTCGTCAGCGTGCACGTTTCTTGCCGATTCGATCAATGGACTGTACAGGGGTTTTTGCCGGGAGTCAAATCGCACCGTCGACAAAACGGGCAAGCAGCAGGGTTTGCCGGGATTTCCTCATCGTCGCTTCGGTAACCAATTGTATCGCGCCATCCACAATCGAGGCATTTCAGTTCATAAGTATGAATCGTCAAATCTTCCGATTCAAAAAAATTGTATTTGCATTCAATCGGGCATGACTCGCGAACAACGCCTTCTTTGATGTTGTCGTTGGGGCACTTCCCGTTTGGTGGCTTGGTGGGTCTGGGGTTTTCGGACACGGCTTGGATGGGTTTACGGTTTCAAAAACAAGTCTGACATCAGTTCGAAGCCTCGATCGTAGCGGCTTGTGCTATTCGACGCAGCCTCTTCATCGTACGCGTTGGAATCATCAGGCTGGATCCCTGAGCCACACATTGTAAACGGCACATCGCCATGTGTGTGAGTCTTGGTGCTGATGTAGGTTGGGTGATCGGGAGTAACCAGGATTCGGGATTGAATACCTTCGAGTTTGACCATGATGGGGCCGACGATATCGTTGTCGATGCTTTCTAAAGCTGCCACTTTTTTGGCGACGTCACCTTCATGGGAAGCCTCGTCTGGTGCTTCGATATGAACACAAACGATGTCAAAGTCGTCAATGGCTTGAACCGCGTAGGCGCCCTTGGCAGCGTAATCGGTATCGGTGTAGCCGGTAGCGCCAGGAACTTCGATTCGTTGCCATCCGATTAAACTGGCCAGACCGCGGAGCAGGTCTACGGCAGTGATCATTGCACCTTTGAGATGGTGTAGCGATTCGAAAGAATTTAACGCTGGCCGACGTCCCAACCCCCAAAGCCACAAATTGGTGGCCGGATGTTTGCGATCGGCAATACGCTGCTTGTTGACTTCATGATCGACAAACCAATTTACGCTTTGACTCATCAAGTCGGAAAGTACTTGGCTGCCGGGTCCGCGGGGAAAATCATTGCCGACAGATTTGTCGGACAAGTCGTGAGGCGGAGTCGATCGTGTTTCGTTCGAAAACGGAGATGCTTCATTTTGGTCGTTGCGAAACAGGAGTAGATTTCGATAGCTAACTCCTGCGTGAAATTCAAAGCGATCATCAGTGATGTTTTGCTGCGCTGTATCCAGCAGTAACCTTGCTTCTTCCGAAGAGATATGACCGGCTGTAAAGCTGGTCATGATCTGGTCGGTAATGGTGACCAGATTGCAGCGGATTGCCCAATCATCGTCACCCAATGCAATGCCTTGGGCTGCTGCTTCAAGCGGCGCGCGACCAGTGAAGTTGGCAACGGGGTCGTACCCGAGCAGACTCATATTGGCGACCGCTGAACCGGCGGGCAAATGGGATGGAGTATGATTGGCGGCACCGACGATTCCGGATTGAGCGATCTTGTCCATGTTTGGCACGTTGGCCGCTTGTAACGGCGTCAGGCCGCTTAGTGATTCTTGTGGCTCATCGGCGCATCCATCGGGAATCACGATGACGTACTTCATTACTGAATTTCCTTATTCGAGGATCCTGAGTCGCTCGTAGTTGGGGCGAACGAAGGGCATTTTTGATATTTTGTCGACGGCTTCTTGAGCTGCGTTTTCGGGTGCCGATTTGGTCATAATAACGACCGGAACGCCAGTTGCGTTGGTCGCGGCCGAGTCATGTTGATAAACCGATGCAATCGAGATTTCGTGTTCGCCCAAAATACCGGCGATTTGGGCCAACACACCTGGTTTGTCGTCAACGTTGAAACGCAAATAGAACGTACCTCGGAGGTTTCCGGGGCGATCCACGATGACATCGGGGCTGTTTTCTGACCACAGTTCGAGCGTTTGAAACGTAATGGCAGTCCGGCCTACTGCGGTATCAATTAAATCTGCGACGACGGCCGAGGCGGTTGGCATTTGACCGGCGCCTTGTCCATGCAAAAACACGGGTCCGACGGCATCACCGACGATACTAACGGCGTTGTAATTTCGACGAACTTCCGAGAGCGGGCTACCAATTCGCGTCAACATCGGTGCCACCGACAATTGCAAACCGCCTTCGCCCAGGTTCGCGAGGGCAATCAATTTGATGCGATAACCAAGTTGTCTTGCAAAACCGAAATCCAAGGATTGGATAGATTCAATGCCACGGCGCGGGATTTCGTTCCAACGGACTTTGGCGCCGAATGCAAGGTGCGCCAAGATGGCCAATTTTTGAGCGGCATCGGAACCATCCACATCAAACGAAGGATCGGCTTCTGCAAAACCCAAGTCTTGTGCTTCTTTGACGGCGGTTGCGTAGTCGGTCCCGTATTCGTCCATCTGTGAGACGATATAGTTGCTGGTGCCGTTCATAATACCACGTAACGCTACGATCTGATTGGCGGACAGGCATTGGCTGATCGTTGTGATAATTGGAATGCCGCCACAGACAGAAGCTTCAAACGCGATGGAACGCCCCAACTTGCGCGCTGCCTCAAACAACTCCGGGCCGTGTTCGGCCAACAACGCTTTATTCGCGGTGACAACATCTTTGCCGGATTCCAACAACCGCAGCATCGTTTCGCGGGCCAAGTCGACGCCGCCGATCAATTGGCAAACCACGGAGACCGATGGATCGTTAATGACGCGGTTGATGTCATCGGTTAAAACGCCTTCGGGCAGTTCGATTTCGCGGCGTTTAGACAAATTGTTAACAACGGCATGATTCAGCCACAGCGTTCGGCCG
Source organism: Mariniblastus sp. (assembly GCA_965263475.1). Taxonomy (GTDB): domain Bacteria; phylum Planctomycetota; class Planctomycetia; order Pirellulales; family Pirellulaceae; genus Mariniblastus. The sequence continues at coordinate 920,560 of OZ253677.1, read as the reverse complement.
GCATGCCGAGCGGTTCGATCTCCATGATCGAGCAGTAGTTTAGCGACTCCCGTACCCACGGTACCGAAACCAACGATGGCAACTCCAGTTTTATCCATTGGCCCGCTTGAAAAACAATGCTGTGACACGATTCGACAAATTGTCTTGATCGACGGATGGTCGACAAGTCTTGAGCATTGTCAAGCGGGGATCGTTAGCAGTCGCAAGATTTCGATTGATTTTAAGTCTTCTTCTCATAGTAAGTTCTCATAGGGTTCTACAACTTGGCATTTGGGATTTTCGCGATCGGTTTTCCGCGGGCGATGTTCGATTGGATTGAGATGGAACGGCCACGTAACTTGGAGCTGTGGCAATGCATTGGCATGATTGTTGGCGTTTATGGCATCGGTTATATGATTGCGGCCCTTGATCCCGACCGCCATTGGCCGATCGTGCTGGTCGGTTTCTTAGGCAAATTGTTGGCCCCGTTGGGATGGCCTTTTCCGTCGTAAAAGGCACTCTTCCCGCGGAGTTTGCGGTGGCGAACGTGACAAACGACCTGATTTGGCTTGCTCCCTTTGCTTTGGTCCTCCATTTTGCATTGCTCAATCACCGAACGCGATCGGGTTCAGAGCCCTCTGTGTAAGTGTTCGGCTGAGGCCCTGGGAACTTGATACGATGGGCATCAACTTTGGCATCAATCTATGGGCACTCAGATTCCGTACCGTGCGATGATGGAATGAACAGTTTTCGGCGGACAAAAATACTCAAAATTGTAACCTTCGGTTCAGTCTGTGCTTCCGTTGAACTCTAGGGTTTGTTAAGATTTCGCCTCGACGAAAAAAATTCATTCGTTGCGTCGTGGGATTTCCGATTACTATTCAATTGGGCGTTCACGACAAAACCCGAGGACGGATGGCTGAGTCTGGTTTAAGGCACCGGTTTTGAAAACCGGCGTAGGGGAAACTCTACCGGGGGTTCGAATCCCTCTCCGTCCGCTGACGCGGTGTCCGTGAGCGTATTGAAACCAAAGTTTCCTGATCTGCATAAAATTCCCTTTTCAATTGGGTGGAGTGATCCCGCGTGTCGCGAATCAAAAGAGTTGTTGTAACCGGAGGTGCCGGTTTTCTAGGTTCACATCTGTGTGAGCGATTGGTCGAACAAAATCACGATGTCATTTGTTTGGACAATTTTTTTACCAGTCAAAAATCCAATGTCGAGCACTTATTGGGTCGTCCGAATTTTGAGTTAATTCGTCATGACATCGTGCATCCGGTCTGGCTTGAAGTTGACGAGATTTACAATTTGGCATGTCCCGCGGCTCCCGGGCATTACCAATACAATCCGATCAAGACAATGAAAATCTCAGTCCAGGGCGCCATCAACGTGCTTGGCATGGCGAAACGCTGTAACGCAAAAGTGTTTCAGGCATCGACCAGCGAAGTTTACGGGGATCCTGAAGTCCATCCACAAGTCGAAACGTACCGCGGTTGCGTCAACCCGATCGGCATCAGAGCCTGTTATGATGAAGGTAAGCGCGCGGCGGAGACGTTGTTCATGGATTACCATCGCCAAAACAAGGTTAACATTCGTCTCTGCCGGATCTTTAATACTTACGGGCCGCGAATGCACCCGTTTGACGGAAGAGTTGTTAGTAATTTTATTCGACAGGCATTGGCAGGGCATGACATCACGATTTTTGGTGATGGTTCGCAGACGCGTTCGTTTTGTTATCGGGATGATCTGGTTGAGGGTTTTCTTCGTTTGATGGACGCGCCGGATTCTTGCATTGGGCCAATCAACATGGGGAACCCTGGCGAATACACGATCAAGGAGTTGGCCGAAATGGTTATTGAGTTGACCGGAACCGGTTCTAAACTGGTTTACGAACCGCTACCTGCGGATGATCCGACTCGCCGCCAACCAGATATTACTTTGGCGAAGAAACACTTGGATTGGGAACCGAAAGTGCCGCTTCGCGAAGGTCTGTCCAAAACCATCGAGTGGTTTCGAACGATCGATCCGGAAAGTTATCGTCCGCCTACTCCCAATTACTAGAACCTGAAACGAGCCATGGTTTACGACTGCATTGTTCTAGGCGTCGGTGGGGTCGGCAGTTTTGCGTTTCGGTCAGCGGCCCAGCGCGGCTGGAAAACTTTGGGAATCGAACGATTTGGGGCGGTCCACGGCCGAGGTAGTTCTCATGGTCGAACCCGCATTATTCGCACTGCCTATTTCGAGCATCCCAACTACGTCCCGCTGGCTCGAATGGCTTGGGAAGCGTGGGAGAATTTGCAAACGGAATCTGACGTAAAATTGGTCCAGAAAACGGGTTTGCTTCAGGTCGGTCGGCCCGCAGGATCGGTGATACATGGTGTGTTGAAAAGTGCGCAGCAACATGAAATTCCGCTTCAGCAATTGACGCCAGCGGAAGCCGCTCGACGTTTTCCGGTCTTTAAAATACCCAATTCGATGGCCTGTGTGTTTGAAGAGTCGGCAGGTTTTCTGTCGGTTGAAAACTGCGTAGCGCATGCCATTCGACTTGGTACTCAGGCGGGCGGCGAATTGCGGTGCAATTCGGCGGCGCAACAGATTTCTGTTGGCGACGATGGATTGGTTGCCGTCCGAGTGGCAAACGATACATTTCGCTCGAAACGACTGATCGTGTGCGCCGGGGCATGGTCGCCAAGTTCTTTAGACCAATTGAATTTGGACATTCACGTTCTGCGGAAACAGCAGCAGTGGTTTCAATTGGATCGTGTCGACATCAAATACGAAAATGGATTCCCAGCTTATTTGATCGAAGATGAGTCAGGGTGTTTTTACGGTTTCCCTGAAATCGATTATTTGGGTATGAAAGTCGCGGAGCATTCTGGTGGTCAGCCCGTTTCCGATCCGGAAAATGTCAACCGCGATTGTGATCGGGACGAACTTGGTAGAACTGAAGCATTCATGGACGCGTACTTGAATTATTCCAGACGCCGCTTGGTGCACCACAGTGTTTGCATGTACAGCATGAGCCGAGACGGGCATTTTATTGTCGACCGTCACCCCAATTCCGACCAAATCGTGTTTGCCTGCGGATTGTCGGGACATGGTTTTAAGTTTGCACCGGTGTTGGGTGAACACTTGGTTGGTCTTCTGGATAAGAAAGACGAGCCACTATTCGAATTTTTGAAATTCGCTGGCAGAAGTTTGCAAAATGATGGATCAGTTTAAAATGGATAAAAAATGTCGCAAAAATTCGATGTTGTAGTTATCGGTTCAGGACCGGGTGGCGAAGGAGCAGCGATGCAGCTTTCCAAAGGAGGGAAGCGAGTCGCAATCGTAGAGAAGTATGGTCAAATAGGGGGCGGCTGTACGCATTGGGGAACGATTCCTAGCAAAGCATTGCGATTTGCGATCCATCAATTCATGGAATCCGTGCGTAACCCGCTTGTTCGCAATGACCACTCACCGACGATACAAGAATTAAGAAAGAGCGCTCAGTCAATCATCGAAAAACAAGAATCGATGCGTCATGGGTTTTATTCGCGTAACGACGTCGCGATTGTGCATGGAACGGCCAAGTTTCAAGATCCCAATACGGTAACGATCAATGACGGCGAAGAAGTCTTGCATGCCGATCATTTCGTCGTTGCCGTCGGCTCGCGTCCGTATCGCCCGGCCAACGTCGATTTTAGCCATCCTCGCATTTTTGACAGTGATTCGATTTTGGGGCTCGAAGCGAAGCCACATAGTATGACGGTTTATGGTGCCGGCGTCATTGGTTGTGAATACACGACAATGTTCCGAAGTCTGAAGATCAAAATTAATTTGGTCAACAGTCGCAGTCGGTTGTTAGATTTTTTGGATGACGAAATCAGTGATGCGCTTAGTTATCAAATGCGCGATAATGGGATTGCAATTCGGCATGATGAGACGTTCGAAAAAATTGAAGGCCAAGACGACGGCGTTGTGATTTATTTGCGGAGCGGCAAGCAGTTCAAAACAGATGTCTTATTATGGGCAGTCGGTCGGACAGGCAACACGGATCGGCTGGGAATCGAAAACGTGGGTTTAGAGGCTGACAGTCGTGGTAACCTGGAAGTTAACGACTGTTTCCAGACCAAGGTTGAACATATTTTTGCCGTGGGCGACGTGATCGGCATTCCGTCATTGGCGAGTGCGGCGTACACCCAGGGTCGTGCTGCCGCGAATCGCATTTTGAACAACGACGTGGATTTTTGTGAATTGGCCCACGAGATTCCGACCGGGATTTATACGAGCCCAGAAATTAGCAGCATCGGCCGGACCGAGCGAGATCTGACGGACGAAAAGATTCCCTATGAAATTGGGGTGTCCCACTTTAAGCATCTCGCCAAGGCTCAAATTACGGGCCAAGCGGTTGGCATGCTGAAAATACTATTCCACCGAGAAACGTTGGAACTGCTTGGTATTCATTGCTTTGGAGCAAATGCCTCGGAAATCATTCACATTGGTCAAGCGATAATGAGCCAGTCGGGTTCGGCCAATTCGTTGCGTTATTTCATGAATACGACGTTCAATTACCCGACGATGGCTGAGGCTTATCGCGTCGCCGCATTGAACGGTTACAACCGCCTTTTCTAGCTTTTATTACCCATGGAATCGCCATTTATTGGGCAAAAATTTGCACGAATTTTGGGTTTTGACTAAAATTGAAGGGACGTCTGCAAGTTGCTTTGCGCGCCGACATTGCAAGTCTTTGGCGAAACTGCAATGACCAATCATCCCTTTTTTATTCAGGAACACACATGCCCGGTTTGCGTCCCATCGTCGAAGGTATAGATACCGTTTTATTGCTGAACAGCACAATTTCAGCAGCGGACTTGTTTACGGTTTCCGACCCGGAAAACGATCCGATTACATCGTATACGTTTTCAGATTCACCGGGCGCCGCGTCTGGTTTTTTCTTGTTGAACGGCGTAGCAATCGAAAATGGCAGCACATTCACCATCGACGCTGACGAGCTTGGCGGCCTGTTTTATGTGGGTGCGCCGGTGATCAGCAATGAGACGATCAGTGTTCGTGCCTCCGATGGCACTCAGCTTAGCGTCGAAGAAGCTCTCAAGATTTATTCTGTTCGAACGGAGTCCGTGCGACCATTCGTGCAGATTGAATCTATCAGTGTATTGGCCAACGAGACCATTTTGGCCAACGAATTTATCTCCGCATTTGATCCCGATGGGTTCCCCATCTTGGGCTACACCATTCGCGACCGGAATGTCGATCGAAGCTTTTTTACCTTGGATGGTGAAGAACTTGCGCAAGGTGTTTTCCATAACTTGTCGGCCAATGAGTTCGATCGGCTGACCTACAATGCGGTGGGGCGCCGCGTTGAAAACATCGATGTGTTTGCATTTGACGGAACGGTTAATAGCTTATTCACCACTGAATCAATCCAAACCGAGGCCAATCTGAACCGACCGGTCGTCGAATTTGAACGGATTGATTCCGTTCAGGGTGAAGTCTACGCACTGAAAGATCTGGTTTCGTCTTTTGATGCCGATGGCAACTCGATCAAGTACTACGAATTCAAGGACCGCAATCGTCGATCTTTTAGTGGCAATTTGTTTTTCAATGGGGCTCCATTGGATCCCGGTCAGTTTCATCGATTTACGCCGGAACAACTGGAGGATGTCTATTACAGTCCAGGTTCACGAAACATTGTTGAAGAAGTTCGATACCGCGTCGCAGACGGGCGGTTCCGTAGTGCTATTAATTCGGTCGAATTCAACAATTCTTCTATCGAGCAAAATGGAGTGTTGAACGTCGTCGCCAACAATTCGGAAGATTCGGTTCAAAGCCATTTGCAGACTTTGCCCATTACGGAATTTTTTGAGGTTGCTGATACTCTGGCGCTTTCTTCCATTGACATCATTGACACCAACTTAGATCCAAGAAGTGCCAATTTGTTGTTGAATGGAGTTCAGTTGCCGGCGGGACAGATTCACACGATCTCTGTTGAGGATTGGTTTGGCGGAGAAAATAACGATGAGGTGGGGTTGGATGTCCGAACTGGAACCTATGATTTCCGTCACCTGGACGAAATCTATGTTCGTGCCAATACGTCGACGGTCAATGGTGACTGGACGCGAGTCAATCTGCGGACCGAACCAGAATTTATTCTGTCACTATTTTCCGGAAACACGTGGAACTTCATTCCTCGTAATGATGAAGGCAAAATTGAGTTAACCTTTAGTTTTATGCAAGAGTTGCCTCCCACTAATGGTGGGGAAGCTGTGGACGACCCCGAGAATGGAATGCCGTTCATTCCGTTTAGCGAAGAACAGCGAGAGGTTACGCGACGCTTGCTCGCGAGTATCGAAGCGTATGCCGATATTGATTTCATCGAAGTTTCAGATAGCAGTATCGATCCGATCGGAGGGTTCTTTGGGGGGACATATCGATTTGGTGGCTATTTCATTCCACCACCAGATAGCGATACTCTCGGTTACGCTGGCTTTCCTGGCGGCAACCCGGGTGCGGGTGATGTCTATATGAACTTTGGCTTTACATTCGATTTGTCTGAAGGCTCGGGTGGATATGCGACATTAGTTCATGAAGTCGGTCATACGTTAGGGTTCAAACACTCGACTCGGCAAGTTGACAACTTCACTCCTGTTTTGCCTGAAGCAACCTCGAGTGCGCAATACACGATCATGCAGCCTGCAGCGACGCCTCGACCAGATTTTGTGGGGATTACTTCTTTCCCGATCTACGAAGTGTTTCAGATGCAATTGCTGTACGGTGCGAACGAAGAACATCGTACAGGTGACGATCACTACAGTATCGACACATTTGTCAATGGCGAATTTTCTACCGATGTGATTTGGGACGCCGGTGGTTACGATACGTTGTCGGCTTCTGGTTCGCAGCGAGCTGCCGTGGTTGATTTGCGGGCGGGTGGCTTTAGCTCGATTGGTTCCAATTTTGTCAATGAGAACATCGCGATTGCGTTTGGAACTGAAATTGAGCGCGGCATTGGCAGTAACAACAGTGATCAGCTGTTCGGCAATGAACTTGGAAATGTCTTAATCGGTGGAAACGGCGATGACATGCTGCAAGGATTCGGTGGTCGGGACGAACTGCGCGGTGGTGCGGGCAACGACACCTACTTCATCGGTCTGGGCGACGGAAACAATGTTATCAATGAGCAGCAGCTTGCTGGGCGTGACCGGTTAGTCATCGGCACCTTCCCGGAATTCGAAGACTTCACCGAAGATATTTCGTTCAGCTTGGATGGTCGTGATCTGGTGATTAATTTGGCTGTCGACGATGGAACCGTTGATACCAGTATTCGGATCAAAGATCAAACGCGAGGTGCATTCCGAATTGAAACTCTAGAATTTGGCGGCAATGACATTGATTTGGTTAACCTGGCTTCGCAGGCAACCGGTCTCCCCTCTCGATTTGAAATAACGCCAGACACGAGTGTGTTTGGTAACTTGGTTTCACCGGTCTAGTTCAAACTGATTGGCTCCCAATACAAATGAAAAAGGAGGCGCTTAGTGCCTCCTTTTTCATTTTTTATCTGAGTCCGTCAAATTGGGCGACTAGTCTAGTAGAGCGTCACGCTTGTATATTCGGGTTGGTGTGTTAGTGGATTTTTTGGATACTTGCTTTAACTCAAGGAGGAGTTATGGCAAACAAGAAATATCATATTGAATTGAGCCAATCCGAACGTTTGGAATTGGATCGCATTCGTAAGTCGAATGCTGCTTTGTGGAAACGCAAGCGTGCTGAGTGTCTTTTGAAGCTTGATCGTGGTGAGTTTGGTCCTGGTTGGATCGACGAACGGGTTTCCGAGGCTTTTGAAGTCACGACCCGTTCACTGGAGAACTGGCGTAAACAATCGGCAGCTGATGGCCCATTATCGCTGATGGAGCGAAAGCTTCAGACGAAGCCTCGCGTTTCTCGTAAACTTGATGGTGCGGGTGAAGCCCGTGTTGTTGCCCTTGCTTGTAGCAGTGCCCCTGAAGGTCGTTCTCGTTGGTCGCTCCGCCTTCTGGCAGAGAAGGTCGTTGAGCTCAAACTGGTCGACACGATCAGCCATCAAACGATCGCCAGGGTCTTAAAAAAACGAATGTCAGCCGTGGCGTAAGACGATGTGGTGTATTCCGCCAGAACAAAATGCGTCGTTTGTTTGTCAGATGGAGCAGGTTCTGGAAGTCTATCAACGGCCGTACGACCCACTAAGACCGGTCGTCTGCATGGATGAACAGCCCAAACAGCTCATTTCAGAGGTGCGTCCGCCGATCCCGGTTGCGCCAGGCCGTCCATCACGCACTGATCATGAGTATGTCCGCCATGGCAGTTGTAACGTTTGGATGTTTGTCGAGCCCTTGGGATGCTGGCGAGACGTCCGCGTGACGGACAGAAAAACGAAAACCGATTGGGCAATCCAGATGAAGAAACTGATTGATCACCGGCGATTTGCGACCGCCGAAAAAATTACCATCATTTGTGACAACCTAAACACGCATGCCTTAGACTCTTTTTATGAGGCTTTCACTCCGCAAGAGGCTCTTCGATTGATCCATCGCATCGAAATGATCCACACCCCCAAACATGGGAGCTGGCTCAACATGGCCGAGCCGGAATTAAGCGTGCTCACCCGCCAATGCCTGTCTGACCGCATCGATAAGAAAACGACTGTCCAATCGCGAAGCAAAAAATGGGCAAGAGAACGAAACAAAAAACAAAACGGTATCGATTGGCAATTCACAAACGAAAAAGCCAGAACAAAACTGAAGCACCTGTACCCGAAAATTCAGCTGTGACAGAATACTAGTGCAAGTTGCACATAACTGTAGCGGTCGTGGCGTCGAAATTTCCGGCAAAAACTGACGGATCGACGCTACACCAAAACGAAATGCGCTCTAGTTGCCTTTCCCACGTTGTTGCGGCGGTTGGGGAACATCCGATCCGCCTGGATCGTAAAGCTCGTTGGGTTCGAACTGTGGTTGCGCCGCGTTTTCAGTGGTTGGTTGAACGTCACCGACCAGGGGCTCTGGTGTTTGACCACTCGATTGGGTGGCATGGACATCGTTAACGCTCCATTTGTATTTGCATTCCAAGCATTCATATTTTTTGACTCTGAGTACATTGACCGTACGTGTTTTTGCGCAAGGGTTACAGCATTTTTGCCAGGGCCAGGTGATCTTTGGAATGCAAACGATTTCTTGATCAACATCGAAACAATTTCTTGAAACGGATTCACTCTTGCAGCTGAGCACACAATAGTCATGTTGGCACTTTGGGCATTTGCGTCGGATGCGACGTCGGTCGCGACACGCGTTGCAGCTGCAATTGTTACCAACGACTAAGCCTTGAACTTTCGCGAAAGATTGGGATATCGGGAAATCACCTAGCAAGCAACAGATTGCACATACCAGTACAACTATGATTGTTGTTTTGTTTTTCATATCAGGTTCGCTCTATTTGATTCTGTTTAACAATTCCAGTTCAGATCGTAGATGACAAGGTTTGATGGCCTAGAAGAAGATCTCGAATTGAAGCGCGAAGATATCGTAATTCCCTTCGGCCAAAGGCAATCGGTTGAGATCGCCATTCATATAATTGAATTGCATCCGCGAATACTCATTCCAATACCAGTTCAACGCAAGCGTAAGTGATTCTGCCTGGCCACCCACGATGTCTTCGTCGTTCAAATCCAGATACGAGTAACGAGCTCCGATTTGCCACGCTCCCCATCCGCGTGCAACATTGCAGTTGCAATCGCGAACCGCGAAGAAGTTTTCAAACGGTTTGACACAGCCCAAGGTCCCCGTTTTACGGTTCCAGGGCATATGCTCGCCAGTCAGCATGTAAGAAGCGTAAACATAACCACCGTGGAAATTGAGGTTTGGTCCTGCCAGTCGGTCAACAAAAGTCTCCATGTACTCGGCACCCATTTGAAACGCCCCGACATTCAATACGAATTCCAGCCCGTACAAAGACTCAGATTCGGCACCGACAAGTGTGCCAGTGTCGAGAATGTTTGGAGTCAATGCTTCCGCAAGTGACGAGTATTCCGAGGCATTGTTCGCCCCCAATCCATCCGGGAATCTCTGAGCTGATGCGATCGCCCAATGCATGTAACCACGTCCGTTGGAACACTGGTCGTACCATGGTGTGGCTGCCCAACGGCTCGCCAATTCCAATTGATAGTCGTCGCCAACAAACATCCCGTCGTCTTGTATGTTTTCCATGTTGTAAACTCCGGAATGCCAGTTGTACCGCAGGTCTTCTGAAAAACCGGATGAGGAAATCCCAAAACGACGATTGTTGTCGTTGAATGCGTCGGCAACAAACGGACGGTCAGTAAATACATTGCAGTTACTACTGTTCAATTGGTCCAGGCTATAAGGGCGTTTGTGATTTCCGATCGTCAACGTACGTAACAACGGGAGATTTCTAAAGCCGAGGACGACGTCACGAAACTGAAAATTGTTAGCGTCGGCAAACTCTGTTTCGATTCTGTAGAACGTATTGTCTTTGATGTCACCGCGAACGCCAATTCGTACACGACGAAATCCGAAAGCGTCTTGTGGGTTGGCGCCCAATACAGGTGCCAAGCCTGGATCGACGTCTGGATAGGCGAAGTACGAGGTATGGATGCGTCCAAACAGCTCCATGCGTGGTCCGGTTTTTCGAGTCGTGTAGACCATTCCGGGCAACGTGTCTTCGATTTCCTCGACCGAGCCAGAGATGCTATCGATGCTTTCCCCCAACTCTTTCAATTCTTTGATGGTCGATTCTGTGAATTCTGCGTTGGTTTCATTCTCGGAATCCGTTTGTTCCCGGCGCTTGACGAAATCGTCTTCCAATTCTCGCAAACGAATTTCGAGTTTTTCGTACGCTTCTTTCCAATCCGTAGTATTTTCATTGTCTTGGATTGGCGAGGCGTAGCCGATGGATGGGAGTTTTTGGTTAGGGAACGACTGTCCTTGAGCGGGTAAAACCAAAAAGGCTGTTACCAAAACAGCATAAATAAGAGACTTCATACCGAATTCCATTTGAGTCAGATTATGACGTTCATTCTGGTATTTCGGTGGTCGCCGCTTGGATCGGTTAAGCCGTTTGAACGATTTGAAGTAATTCGAATCTCAAAGGCGGAACGGCCAGAAAAATCGGAACAAATTAACGGGAGCCAATGTAAAATCCGTTAAAGTCGATACATTTTTAGTCGGTTATAGTGACTGTGCGGCTATTGATACTTAGTTTTCCGGCCGCAATCGCGTTGATGACACGCGGGTATAGACTGCATTCCAACTGAAAAACTCGCGATTGGAGAGATTCGGGCGTATCACTTGGGCTTACCTGAAGGGATTCTTGTGCAATGACTGGTCCGTGGTCGTACTCATTGTCAACGAAATGTACCGTGCATCCAGATACCTTGCAGCCATATTGAATGACCGCCTGGTGTACTTTCAATCCGTAGAATCCTTGTCCGCTAAAAGCCGGGATCAGGCTGGGGTGAATGTTGATCACGCGGTTGGTATAGTCGTTGGGGACGTTCACCTTCTTGAGAAACCCACCCATGACTACCAAATCAACTTGAGCCGTCCGACAAATATCGAATATTTTTGCACTAAATTGTTCTGTGGTTTCAAATTCTCGACGCTGAACAATTTCTAGTGATACGTCGAAGTCGACTGCCAGCGCGTTGCCGCCGGCATTCGGATTCGATGAAATCACTTGAACGATATTTGCGCTGAGCGCTCCATTGCGTCGCAGCGCGATCAAGTTCTTGAGCGTCGTGCCGCCTCCAGAAATGAGGACGGCAATTTTAAATGAATTCGACAACTTGGATTCCAGCCGGTTTTTAACCCAAAAAACACTAATCGTGGACTTTGATAAATATCGAGAGTTTAGCATCGCTCACTTCTCGTCCGGCCGATTCAACGTCCACCAATGCTTCTACGCGCAAATCGACCGCGAGCGTCTCTGATTTGATATAGTCTTGGTTTTCGGCAATCGCCTGGTTTAGCTCATCGTCCTCGCAGACCAATGCCAAGACAATGCGATCGCTAAAATTCAACTTTAGCTCTTTCCGGCGATCCTGAACCAAACGAACCATATCTCGAGCTTTTCCTTCACGAATCAGTGCCGGTGTCAATTCAGTGGAGAGAACAACCACGGCATTTTTGCCTGGAGCTGCCGCCCAACCTTCGTTGGCAGAGAGGCGGACTTCAATATCTTCGGAGTCTAGCTCAATGGTTTGTCCTTCAACATCCAAAGAAACTTTACCAGTCGATTTCAATTGGCCGAGCATTTCACCCCCATCCGCCTGCGCCAGGGCTTTTTTTACGGCCGGCATTAGTTTTCCGACCCGTGGACCCACTCGTTTGAAATTAGGGATGACTTGGTACATCACATACTCGCCAGCATCCGAAGTGAATGCGACATCTTTAACATTCAATTCGGATTCTAGAATGTCACTGTGAGACTTCAGCCAATCGGCATGCCGATCATCATTCAATACGACGGTGACGCCCGCAAGCGGTTGCCGCACTTTCAATTTGGCATCCATTCTGGCAGAGCGTCCCAAAGAGGCCAGCTCACGAATCAAATTCATTTGCTCCGACAACTTCTCGTCGATCAAGCTCGTAGCTGCTGTCGGATAATCACAAAGATGAACACTTTCAGGAGCATCTTTAAACGCACCGGAAAGATTTCGCCAAATGGAATCTGCAACGAACGGCACAAACGGTGCAACCAATTTTGAAAGGGTCAACAAGCATTCGTAGAGCGTCCAGTAGGCGTCGAGTTTGGCTTGGTCATTTTTGTCGGCACTCCAAAACCGCTCGCGACTTTGGCGAACGTACCAGTTGCTCATCGCATCAACAAATTCTGACAGTGTCCGCGCTGCGCCGTAGTTGTCGTAATTGTCCATCGCTTCGACCACCGATTGAATCGTTCGATTCAATTCACTTAGTATCCAGCGGTCCAATTCGCCTCGTTCAGAAACCGGTCGGAAGCTTGCGTTATTTTCAAAATCTCCAGCATTCAGTTGACCGACGTCGGCGTTTTGTGTCGGATCGAAACCGTCAATGTCGCCGTACAAGACGAAGAAACTGAACACATTCCAAAGTCGCAAGATGAACTCGGGAATACTTTCTTTGATGGATTGTTCGCTGTATCGGATAGGTGTCCATGGCGGCTGGTTGGCGAAAAAATACCATCGCAATGCGTCGGCGCCGTACTTGTCGAATATCTCTTGCGGCTCACGATAGTTGCGTAGGCGTTTCGACATTTTGCCAACTTTTTGTTCGAAATTGCCCGCGCCAAACTCTTGTTCCGCATCCTCTTTATTTAACGCCAACGCCTTGCTCTTTTTTGATTCAAACCACTCGCCGAGCATTAATCCCAGTACGATACAATTTCGAAACGGATGTGGGTAATCGGTGGCCGCTTCTTCGTTTTCTTTAGTAAAGACCAACGTGCTGATCGCGAGCAAGCTGTAAAACCAGCCGCGCGTCTGGTCAATCGCTTCACTAATGAAATCTGCCGGAAATTGTTGTTCGAATCGTTCTTTGCCAAGGTGCGGATAACCCCATTGCGCGAACGGCATCGCACCACTGTCGTACCAACAATCGATGACTTCCGACACGCGAGTCATTTTGGCGCCTTCGGCGAAAGGTGAGTCATACCGGACATGATCGATGTAAGGTTTATGGACTTTTAAGTCATCGGGCAGATCAGGATTGGCTGCTTTGGCGGATTCCCAAACTTCCGTGCCGACGACGCCTGACTTTTCGAGCAATTCTTGATAACACGAAATCGCCTCTTGTTTGCCGGTTTTGTCACATTGCCAGATGGGCAACGGGGTTCCCCAATAACGTTCCCGCGACAGCGCCCAATCGACGTTACTTTCCAAGAAGTTTCCGAAGCGGCCGCTTTTGATATGCTCCGGCAACCAATGGATCGTTTCATTGTTGTTGAGCAATGAATCGCGAAACTGCTTGGTTTTGATGAACCAGCTTTTTCGTGGGTATTGGATTAAGGGATCATCGTCGGCTCGCCAGCAAAACGGGTACTCGTGTTGATACTGTTCTTGCAGGTAAAGACGACCATCATCCTTGATCTTTCGCGTGATCAGCTTGTCGGCATCTTTGACCCACATGCCTTCGAAATCGGCAGCTTCGGAAGTGAACTTCCCGTTGGGACCGACGGCACAAATTAGTTGCGGGCCTTCACCGTCGACAAAACGAGCCTGTTCGGCAATCAATAGCTCATAATCCACTTCACCAAAGGCCGGGGCTTCGTGGACAGCGCCTGAGCCACTGGCGGTGGTGACAAAGTCTGCCGCCGTGATTCGCCAGGCGACGTGTTGTTCACCGCCTGCTTTGAGTGTACCTGTCTGTTCACCCAGTTTGGCGTAGTAATAATCGAACGGGGGCCGATATCGTTTGCCGACCAATTCGGATCCCTTGCATACGGACTTGACTTCCAGATCGCGTTTTAGTTTTTCAGATACTCTTTCGACGAGGTCTTTGGCAAAAACAATGTTGGTATCTAATTCCGCGTCGTAAACGGTGGCGTACTCAAGTTCAGCATTGACGGCCGCAAATTGATTGGACGGTAACGTCCAGGGAGTGGTGGTCCATACCAACAAACTTGTGTTTGCTTGGTCGACCAATGGAAACAGTACAAATACACTCGGATCCATCACGGTCTTGTAACCTTGGCCGACTTCGCCGCTACTGAGCGCCGTCCCGCCTTGGGCCCACCACCAAATGATTTTGTGCCCCTGGTACAGGAGGCCACGATCGAACAGGTTCTTTAGCGACCACCAAACGGACTCGACGTAGGACTTGTGATACGTAACATAAGCTTCTTCAAGTCTTACCCAGAACCCAAGCCGCTCGGTTAGCCGCTCCCATTCTTGCATATACTTCCAGACACTTTTCTGGCACTCCTGGATGAACGGCTCGATACCGTAGGCTTCAATTTCTTCTTTAGAGTGAATACCGAGTTCTTTGCAAACTTCGACTTCGACAGGTAAACCGTGCGTATCCCAACCGGCTTTGCGTTCGCAATAAAAACCGCGCATCGTCTTGTATCGGGGAAACACGTCTTTGATAGCACGTGTCAAACAATGTCCCGGGTGCGGTTTGCCGTTCGCGGTTGGCGGTCCCTCAAAAAAGACATAATTTTCGCCGCCGCGCCGTTGATCAAGCGATTTTTCATAGATGGATGAAGTTTTCCAGAACTCTAGAATCTGTTCTTCAAGTCGAGGAAAACTTGGACTGGAATCGACATCCTGGAAAATTTTCTTGGCAGCAACGGACGAATCGGACATGAGTACGTGAATGAACCGGAATATGGACTTGGACGACGATTTCTGTGTCGGAGATTCCGATCACAAAACCCAACAATATCGTCTAAACCGAACGTTTAGTAAATGTCGACCGCGCTCGAGAAGACGAAACGCGCCCAGAACGGGCATTTCCCGTCCGCCAGTGGGCTTGGCTGCCAACACTAGACTGGCTCCAGGCCAGAGTTGAGTCTTAGTCGCCTTTTTCGTCAGATTCAGAATCTTCGTCTGCGGTCAGATGGCCAAATTCCTTGTGGAAATCTTCGCCATATTGGTCGTCTTCAAGGTCGTATTCGCCCTCGACCTCTTCCTCGAAATCGTCATCGAACTCATGATCGAAATCGGCTTCATCGAATTCATCCGTGATGGTAGGGTCAGAGACTTCGATTTCGATTTGCTCCGGTAAATGTCCTTCGACTGCCTCTGGGTCCGGTTTATCCCGATTTTCAAAATTAGAATCGCTGGGATCGCTCGACATTGTAGGCTCCGGTGAAATTTAATTGAACGCGGCGAATTAACCATCGCATAAGGGTATAGTCGAAGCCTGCGATGTCAACTTATTTTAACGAGCCCTGCATTCAAAAACTTCTAAAAAAGTATGAGCGATTCGACGGTGTTTGCCAATCTGCGCGGCATAAAAAACCGGGGTTGGTAGTAAAACTACCAACCCCGAAAACACGGGGGGTGAGAAAGCCAAAGTTGAATATCAAGACGTCCAGAGGACGTTCCGTGATATACCAAAAACGTATCCCGACTCCGGTTCAACCGCCGACAAATTATTTGGCGTTCGGTAGGAATTGCCGTTTTATCGAATCGACTGATGCCGGTTTTGCCGTTTCTGACAGACAAATGGCCGAAGTCGCACTAGCTTCAAAACGGATCGTAAACTTGTTTGATCGAGGAAATCCATTTGTTCGAACATCAGGTCTAAGTTCGGTAATCCGAATTCAAAATGACGTAATCCGTAGTCAAATCACTGGTCCAGTGCACGCCGTTGTGCGGCCCGTTCCCCACCGTCAGTTCAACAGCAACCTCTTTTTGCGATGCCATCGATTGGCTAACTTCCGATTCGCTGAAGGCGACAGGAGAACCCGCACGAAAAACGGTAACACCATTGATGGAAAGGCCGATTTCTGAGGGATCTAGATCGACGCCGGCGTAACCTGCAGCGGATACGATTCGGCCCCAATTGGGGTCGCAACCGTTGATTGCGGTTTTGACCAAATTGCTAGTAGCGACGGTGCGGGCGATCTTGTCTGCATCGAATTCGGATACTGCACCGACCACAGCGATTTCAACGAGGTGGCTGGCACCTTCGCCATCGGCCGGAATCATTTTTGCTAAGTCCAAACAAATATTGTTCAACGTTTTTTGAAAATTTGCTTTGTCTTGTTTCGAATCGAGTTCAACCCGACCCGAAGAAAGTAGAACTACGGCATCGTTAGTGCTAGTGTGTCCATCAACACTGATTTTGTTAAAAGAAGATTTAGTCGCATGTTCAATCGCGCTCTGCGATTCTTCAGGCGTGACAACGGCATCGGTCATGATCGTGCACAGCATCGTTGCCATATTTGGACCAATCATTCCGGCCCCCTTGGCGATACCGGCTATCTTGACTGCGCCAGTCGAGGTATCAAAAGTCCGGGTTTTTGTTTTTGAATACTTGTCAGTCGTCATGAATGACTCGGCCAGTCCATCGAAAGCGGATTCGGTGTCACTGAGATTTTGGTAAGCGCGGTCGATGCCCGTCGCTATCTTAGCCATCGGCAATTGTTCCCCGATGACCCCGGTCGACAGCACCAAAACTTGCTCGGCCTGGCATCCAATTTGTTCCGCTACCCATTCTGCGGTTTGCATACAATTGTGCTTGCCGACTTCACCTGTGCAGGCGTTGGCGTTTCCGGAATTGACAACCAGTCCCCGGCATTTGGAACTAGGTGTGATCGAACGATTAAAGTCGATGCAGGCTGCTCGAATCAAGTTTTGAGTGTACACGCCGGATGCTACGCATTCGAGATCGGATACGATTAGCCCGATGTCTTTGCCCGAAGTCTTGATCCCGCATTCGGTACCGGCGCATCTGAAACCTTGAGGGAAGTCCATGTTTAAAAACTCCAGCCTGTTGTTTCCGCGAGTCCAAACATCAAATTAAAGTTTTGCACCGCCGCGCCCGAAGCCCCCTTAATCAGGTTATCGATAGACGAGATAATGACAATATGGCCACCTGATTTGTTTACCGTGATATCACAGAAATTAGTACCGACAACGCTCTTGGTTGAGTTGAGTTTCGATGTTACGCGAACAAACGGCTCATTGGCAAATTGACTTCTCAAAGCCGTCTCAATTTCGTCTCGATCGACCGAGGGTTTGGGCACGGTATAAATCGTTGACAAAATGCCTCGATCCATCGATACCAAATGTGGCGTAAAGACCACCGAAACCTGCCTCCCCGTTTTGCGCTCGATGATCTGTTCGATTTCTGGGCCGTGGCGGTGCGTCCCAATCCCGTACGCCGATACCGCGTCATTGCATTCGGGGAAATGGAGGTGAGGTTTCACTGAGCGGCCGGCTCCGGAAATACCCGTTTTGGAATCGACGATGATTGGGCACGGCTCGATTAAGTCGCCGGCGATTAAAGGTGCGATCGGCAAGATGGCTGTGGTTGGAAAACATCCAGGGTTGGCCACCAATTTTTGGTTTGAAATTTGGTCGCGAAACAATTCCGGCAGTCCATACGGAATGGTGCCGACTCGTGACCGGTCTGGGTGTTCGACTTGGTACCAGGTCTCAAATGATTGCCAATCGTTGAGGCGATAGTCCGCGCTGAAATCGACGACGCGAATGCCGTGAGCCAACAACTCCATAGCCGTCGAAGCGGAGGCCGCATGGGGAAGGCAGCTGAACGCGCATTCCACGCCAGCATCGACGAAATCCTGTACGGAAAACGGCGTCAACTCTAGCGAAAGTTGTCTCTGCAAACTTGGGTGTTGGTCGGAAACTGCACCGATTTCGTTTCGACTAGTGGCACGCACGATCTCAACGGATGGATGCCGAATCAAAATTTCAATCAATTGGCGTGCCGTGTAACCGGTAGCGCCAACTACGCCTACTTTGATCATATGTTTTAAATGCCAATCCTGAACTGCCGAGTGAATGGAAGCACAGCTTTCGTGTTTGAACTGATGTTTTACTCGATCTTGCTCGACGCCAGAACAACCCTTTGCCCGTTTACCATGCAAAATAGTGTTACTGGAATCGACGCCTGATAAAAAGGTTCAATTTTGGATAGTGTTTCACGAAATGTCTTAAATTGATTTTCGATCAATTCCAATTGTTGTTTTAATTCTTTGACTTGAGCATTGCGATTTTGGTTTTTGTAAACGTCGCTCGACAACTTGAATTGTGCACGAATTTGATCGATAGGGGTGTTCTTTAAATAGTCGTGTCTTTGTTTCGTCTCTGAAATTTTGGATTCGAACAACTGTTTAGTGGCTTCCAGCGATTTCTGTTCGGCAAGTCTTGCTTTCTGGAAGGGGTCGAGTTGCAGTTTCAATTCCGCTTCCACTCGATGCTTTTTTTTCAGATCCGCTGACAATTCCAAAAATAGCATTTTATATTCGGGCAAATCACTAAAGTGCAAAACCAGGGGCTTCTTTCTTGAGAACTGGCGGTCTTCGTTGTTGATGTAAACGTCCCCGAACTGCGCTTCACTGAGTTCATCCAATTGAACCAATATGTCGTTTGGAGGAAACGGAATCGTCGGAACTTGGATTTTGATCTGTGGTTTGGCACGATCCAATTTGAAGCCTTGAATCGCCAATGGTTTACGCAAGCTGACGTAGGCGACGTCGTCAGCGTTGTCGATTTTCAAAACTCCATTGGACAAAAATTTTGCGTTCTCGGTTGGAGGATTGTTTTCCCAACGGAATTGAATCGTATCATTGACGAATTTTAGCTGCGCGACATGGGAGCGTTTACCGTCATCCTGGACATTTACCCTCCAGCCATTGGCTACGTCTCCGGTTAACGAAAAAGTCGTCTTTTCGGGAGTCGAGTTGCTGTCGGTGATCAGTGTTAAATCTAGCCGCCCGTTTCTTATTGGGCCAATGGTCGTTGTTTCGTTGTTCAATAAATCGACAAACTTAGGTAGCTTTACATTTGACGCCTTGACTTCCGGTTGCGGTTTTTTGACGTTGTCATTTTCTCCTGGTTCTGTGGACGCTGGAATCGAGTCCTCGGAATGGTCTTCGGTCAAGGTCTTAAACCGGTCCCATAGCGCGGAGGCGTCCTCGCGTGATTCTGTTTCTTGTTGATCCGTCGTCGAGTCGGCTTCCGGCGCTGGCGTGGATTCATGTTTAGTTTCTTTCCGTGTCTCGGCTGCGACATCGCTATCGGTTTGCTCAATCGCGGGGGTTGCTGAATCAGTGGCGAGGTGCGGAAGATCTGATTCGGCATTGTCCTGGCGCTCGCGCGAGTTGCCAGGTCCTTCAGATACGGGCGTGAGTCCTTGTCCTTGCGCGCCGGGCGCGTCGGCCATATCCGGAAGCTCAAGTTGGGTTTCAGTTGTCTCCGTTTGGTTGGCGATCGGTGTCGCACTTCCAAACCAACCGGACCAGTACACGATGAATAGGGCTACCAGCAAGCACAAAGTGATGGTCGCATGAATCCACCAAGGGCTGCTTCGGGGCTTCTTTAATGGTTGCGACAGTCGCTGGTCAGGCTTTCTAGATGCGAGTGGTTTCGTTTCCTCGTTGGAAACATTTCTGCCGGCCAAGGCAAATTGTTTACTAATTTTATTTGCGGCTTCTGCCGGTAAGAGCGCTCGTTGGGCCATCTGCTGAAAAACGGATTCAAAAAACGAGCGATAATCATTGTTTTTAACCAGACGCTTCACGAGCCGTTGCCCAATGCGTATCAAAGCATCTATGTCGTGCCACGTATGATTGGCAATGTCGTTGTCTGCAGACAGATTGTGAACGAGAAAAGAAAGCACTATGTTCTGGATTGTGGCATTCCTTTCGGCATCGATACAAATATCGGAATCAGCTATCGCACCGTGGTATAAGCCTTGTGCATGGGCGGCTGCAATCGCGGAGAAACACTGCGAGAGAATTTTTGGAACGTCTTTGCCGGTGAGTTCAACCAACAGATCAGGGTCATTAAGCGTTCTGCCATTGACGTAATCGGTGACCAGCATGAGCCTGCCGGATTCATGTTCGATCACGTGCAGGTGCTCCAAGCTGGTGTGAACGAAATTTGCGGTTTTGGCGATGCCCCGAATCAGTTCCGGGCGTTGCGCCAGTTTGTCAGACATTTTTTTGTCGATGAAAAAGAGCGAGACAAGCCGACCAAGTTTTACGTGTTTCGCCCGATACCGTGTTCCCAATTCGTTCTTGGAAACCTGCTCCAACAAGACTTGATTCCCGAACTTAATTTTGTATTTTCCGGCCAAAAATTGTTTGGCCTGCCACGCGGTCAGGTGTCCGTTGTTGACAAGGTGTTTGGCTATGGTTTGAGAATCACAATTCGAATCGACCCCCTGCGTCCATAACGCTACCATTTCGTGACTGGCAATTTGGGACTGGTTTAACAGGCTGACGAATTGGTCTCGGGTTTTAACAGACATGGCAGAGCCGAAAAACGCGTTGATGCAATAGACCCGCAATTGTCGCATAACTCCGCCACGCGGCAACTCTAGATCGCATCTCCTGTTGGTCCAGCGTCGATCCGTCAGTTGGTGCTGGAAATTTCGACGCCACGACCGCTACAAGTAGGTGCAACTTGCACTAGCAGCCGCAATTTTGTTATGTGCCGGCAAGTCGTTTGTAATTTTTTGCAATCGTTTGTGCGCACTGTGCGACGTCAAAGCGGTTTTGGGATTCGCGACGAATCGCTTCGGCAACGCGCTCAGCCAAATCTTGGTTGCCCAATAAGCCCATTGCTTTATCGGCCATGGACTGAGGGTTATCCGGGGGGCATGTCAGTTGGTCGTGCCACTCCAGGGGGATAATTTCTGAGGTCCCGCCCACATTGGTCGCTACCAGCGGCAGTCCCGCCGCTAGCGATTCGAGTAAAACCCGTCCGAGCGGTTCTTGTCGCGCGCCGTGCAATAACAAATTGGATTCTTGCATGATCGCGGCGACGTCGGATCGGCGGCCAAGCCAAAACGCCTGATCCGGTTCCCCGCAAATTGCTCGACACCGTTTTTCGAATTGAACACTTTCTTCTTTTTGTGAATTGCGAATCCCGATCAGCAATAGGGCTAAATCTGTTCGAAGCTGCCGCAAGATCTGATAGGCTTGCAAGACCGTGTCGGTGCCTTTGCGCAATCCAATTTGACCGACGCACAAGATGATTCGTGTGTCAGCCTTGAGTCCAAGTTCGCGGTGCAACCAACCATTGGAATGAACTGGCCGGAACTCGTTCAGGTCAACACCGTTGTGGACCACACGACACTTATCGGCTGAGATTCCTTGTGCGACATGGAAATCTTTTGTGGCCTGGGAAACGACGATCAACTGATCACATTGGTTGATGTCGGCGACGGCTTGGTGGCTGATCTTGATGATGTCCCGCATGTAACCTAGACATGGTCGCTGGCCATGGGTCACTGGGCCGACCAGCCGTGAGGTAGACAAGCTGTTCGCATGGATCACGTCCGGTAATACTTGGTCGATCAAGTGTTGGATTTCGGTGCGAATTTCCGGCTGTGATTTGCGTCGCCCATTGGTCGTGTGCAACTTCCACTGGATCGAACGGATTCCGAGCGTTTCCGCGCTCTCAGACAATTCACTGGGCTTGGGACACGCCACAACGAATTCGAATTCATCGCGCAAACACTGGGCGACCGATAATAACGAATTTTCACCTCCGTTGAGCCAGCCATACTCCGCGAAGACGAGAACTTTCAAAGTCAAACCGCTATTCTACTGTCCAGGTTTCACCGCTTTGAAACAACTGGTCCAAGTCCCCTGCCCCTTTTCGTTGGATAGAGTTTTCGACTTGAGTGTTGATGGCCATATCGTAAGTATCGCGTTGGACGCAGCGCATTACGCCCAGCGGCTCTGGGAAATTGGGAACCATCATGCGGCTCAACATAAACGCAAGTTGGGGATCATCAGCGGTTTCATCATGAAAGAGCAAGTCGTCTTGGGCGATTGAGCCGTCCAGGTCCACAACTTCCGGTGACCAGCCATTTAAGCGAATCCCTTTCGAGCCTCCGCCAAAAATCATTGGTTTTCCGTGTTCTAAAAACAGGGAGTTGTTGTCTTTGACTTCTTTGTCTTTCATGTAGTCCCAGGCACCGTCATTAAAGACGTTACAGTTTTGATAGACTTCAACAAACGACGTGCCACGATGATCGTTCGCTCGTTTCAATACGGAAATCAAATGCTTTGCATTGACGTCGATACTTCTGGCGACGAACGTGGCTTCGGCAGCCAACGCAACCGATATTGGGTTTAACGGATGGTCAATCGAACCAACCGGTGTGCTCTTGGTAACCGCACCGACTCTCGAGGTCGGCGAGTATTGTCCTTTGGTCAATCCGTAAATTCGATTGTTGAACAATACAATGTTGATATCGACGTTCCGGCGAATCGCATGCATCAAGTGATTGCCACCGATGCTTAAGGCGTCCCCGTCACCGGTAATCACCCACACATTTAACTCAGGTCGCGTTGATTTTAATCCTGTGGCGAACGCCGGGGCTCGGCCATGGATACTATGAATCCCGTAGGTATTCATGTAATACGGAAATCGACTGGAACATCCAATTCCCGAAATGAACACGGTGTTAGACGGCGTAACGCCCATGTCGGGCAGCGCCTTTTTCATTTGGGCCAGAATTGAATAGTCACCGCAACCGGGGCACCAACGCACGTCCTGGTCAGAGGCAAAATCTGCAGCTTTTAAAACGGGTAATTCAGTACTCATGAGTTGCCTCAAATGATCGATTGTATTTTTTCGACGAGTTCGCTCACGCGGAACGGCTTGCCTTTAACTTTGTTGAAACCAACGGTGTGCACATCGTATTCGCTGTTGATGATCATTCGCAGCTGACCGGTATTCAATTCGGGAATCAAGACTTTTTCAAAACGGCTCAAAACATCACCTAAATTTTTTGGGAAAGGGTTGAGCCAGCGAAGATGGACATGTGAAACCCGTCGTCCTTGATGGCGGGCTGTATGCACCGCCGTTCGGCAGGAACCGTAAGTTCCGCCCCAACTCAACACGAGCAACCCGCCTTCGGTACCATCAATTTCAATCGGAGCGATGTAGTCGGCGACCCGGTTGACTTTGGCCGCTCGCGTGTCGACCATGTGTTGATGGTTTTCCGGATCGTAACTTACGTTTCCAGTGCCGTCCTCTTTTTCCAAACCACCGATCCGATGCGCCAATCCATCGGTCCCTGGAATGGCCCAGGGGCGAGCTAAGTTTTCATCGCGACTGTAAGGCAAAAATGCCTCGCCATTGGCTTGGGGATGTGCAACGACAATTTTTTCCAGTTCGGAAGCGGCGGGAATCTTCCACGGTTCGGCACCGTTAGCAATGTAACCATCGGAAAGAATGAAAACCGGCGACATGAATTGGGTTGCGATCCGCCAGGCTTCGATCGCCGTGTAAAAACAATCGCTCGGGCTTTGAGCGGCAATGATCGGCATGGGCGATTCGCCGTTGCGACCGTGTTTAACCATCAGCAAATCCGACTGTTCGGTTTTCGTCGGTAAGCCCGTGCTGGGACCGCCACGCTGGATATCGATCACGATGAAAGGAAGCTCCAGAATCACGCCCAACCCGATTCCCTCCCCTTTAAGGGCGATGCCTGGACCACTGGAAGTCGTAACCGCCATTGCGCCACCAAACGCGGCTCCGATTGTCGAACAGACGGCTGCGATTTCATCTTCGGCTTGAAACGTTCGAACACCAAAGTGTTTGTATTTGCTAAGTTCGTGCAATACATCACTGGCTGGTGTGATCGGGTAGGAGCCTAAAAACAAGTTTTTTCCACTCAGCTGCGATGCCGAAATCAAACCCCAAGCGAGCGCCTGGTTACCCATGATGTTGCGATACGTTCCAGGCTGCAACGACGCCGGTGCCACTTGATAAGTCGATGCAAAATGTTCCGTCGTTTCACCAAAGTTCCAGCCTGATTTCAGGGCCAGTCGGTTGGCTTCAGCGATTTCCGGTTTACTCTTGAACTTGTCATCAATGAAATTCAATGTGGGCTTGACATCTCGACCATAAAGCCAAAAAACCAGGCCCATCGCAAAAAAGTTTTTGCAACGGTCAGCAATTTTTACCGATACACCAGTTTCCTCGACCGCCTTGCGAGTCATCGAAGTCATCGGCACTTTGATCAGCCGATACCGCTCGGCCAAGGATTTTTCGTCAAGCGGGTTTTCCGACAGCTTTGCCAGTTTCAAGTCTTTGGATTCGAAGCTGTCGGAATTGACGACCAGAATGCCGTTGTCTTTCAAGTCGCCGATGTTCGTAATGAAGGCAGCTGGATTCATGCAGATCAACGCGTCCAAACCGTCGCCCGGCGTGAAAATCTCTTCGGCTGAAAATTGAACCTGAAATCCACTCACCCCGGCTCGGGTTCCTCGCGGCGCTCGAATTTCGGCCGGAAAGTCTGGGAAGGTCGCGACGTCGTTTCCGGATAGCGCTGACGTATTGGTCAATTGAGTGCCCAGCAATTGCATCCCGTCACCGCTATCTCCCGCCAATCGAACAGTAACGCCGGATACCGACTGAGCTGGCTTCTCGGTTGGTGGAAATTGACCAGTGGATGTGACCATATGATTACTCACGAACGGGCGTCGCAAATACCGAAGAAGTCTGCCCGATATTAAAGAAAGAAAGTTAGATCCATTAAGTGATGATCGCTGAGGGCAAACCGATTACGATTCATTGACGAGATCCGCATTCCAAAAAATTTTAAAATCCCTCGCGATTACGACTAGTTTGGCAAAATTCTACGGATTTCGAAAGGGGGAAAACTCTGCTAGAATTCGCGATCTTTACATCGGTTCAAACTGTGGTTGTAAACATTTTGTTGGATATATTTTAATGGAAAGAACTTTAATATTACTGAAACCGGATGCCGTGCAACGCCGGCTTATCGGTCGGATCATTTCGAGGTTCGAAGACAAAGCATTGTCGATGGTGGCGATGAAGTTGATGCACGTCACTCCCGAGTTGTCCAGACAGCATTATGCTGAACACGTTGAAAAGCCCTTTTATCCTGGCCTAGAAAAGTTCATCACCGGTGCACCGGTTGTCGCACTCGTCTTGGAAGGTTTAGAGGCAATTCGCGTCGTTCGCGAGATGCTTGGGAAAACCAGTGGGCTTCAAGCAGCCCCGGGTACGATCCGCGGAGATTTCTCGAGTAGTCGACAAATGAATTTGGTTCACGCGTCCGACGGACCCGAGGCGGCGGCTCGCGAAATTGCTTTGTATTTTACAGACGAAGAGCTGTGTGATTTTCAGCCGGACTTGGGCCGTTGGTACAAAGCCGACGACGAGTAGCAGACTCGTTGTAGTCCATAAGGTCTGCTTGAATCGCAAATTCATTGGGCTCTGGGCCGATTTTTGTGATCGGCCCAGCAATAATTCTCGCAATAATTGTACTGCTGCTTACAATAGCGGCATTTGAATTTCCTGAAGCTGTAACCTTTGACGCTCCACGAGGAGATTAATGCTGCAACTCAAGATTGTTTCCGGTCCAGATAAAGGGCGCGCATTTGACTTAACGTCTGGCCAAAAATTAGTCGTTGGTCGCGGTGAAAAATCGGATACCAAAATTAACGATCCTTCCGTTTCACGCGTCCATTGCGAAGTTGCGGTTTTGGACAACGTCGTTTCAATTACTGATTTGGGAAGTTCGACCGGTACGTTTGTCGGCGATTCGCAAATTCAATCCAAGAGCATACAAATTGGTGAACGCGTTCGCGTCGGCGACTCCACGCTAGAACTGTCCAATTCAGCCGATGCCGAAAAAACGATTTTCCCCGGAGCGCTGGAGAGCCCCACACAGATTAAACCGCTTTCCCAGTTGGTCGGCTACCAGTTGGGACCGTATCAGCTGAAAGAAATCATTGGTAAGGGCAATTCGGGGATGATCTTTAAGGCGGAAGACACCGAAAAAGGTAAGACAGTCGCTATTAAAGTACTGACACCCCAGTTCACTTCAGACGACGAACAACGGCAGCGTTTTGTCCGTGCCATGAAAACAATGTTGCCGATCAAAGATGACCGGATCATTGGACTTTATAATGCCGGTAAGAAGGGGCCTTATTGCTGGATGGCTATGGAATACATCGACGGCCACAACTTGCTGCACGAAATCGAGAACATCGGCATCGAAGGAATGATGGATTGGAAAAAAGTCTGGCGCGTTGCCATTGATATTGGACAGGCGCTGAAGACGGGTTTCGAAAATAAGATCATTCATCGAAATGTGACACCGACCAACATCATCCGTCGAAAGAGTGACGGTGTATGTTTGTTAGGTGATTTTATGTTTGCGAAGGCTTTGGAAGGAACTTTGGCACAACAAGTCACACAGCCAGGACAAATTCTGGGTGATGTTCCGTATCTTGCCCCCGAACGCACCAAGGCGGACGCCGAGATCGATACTAGAAGTGACTTGTATGGGTTGGGCGCGACGTGCTACGCACTGTTGACTGGGCGACCACCGATCAGTGGCGATACACTGGTAGAAATGATTGGGAATGCGAGAACGGAAATCCCAGATCCGCCCAAGAAATTTCAGTTGTCCATCAATGAGTTGTTTCAAGACGTTGTTATGAAGTTGTTGTCGAAAGAGCCGGAGAAACGTTACCCTGATCCAAGGGCTTTGTTGAAAGAATTGTTGAAGATTGGCAAGTTCAACAATCTCGACCCAGGCATTTGAGTCTTGCCGCCGATTCACTATTCCAATTTTTCCAACCATTGGATTCCTGTTTGGATGTTGCCAAACACATTGCCGCGCCACCCGTGGCCGCCGTTGTATTCAACGAGCTGCGAATAGGCACCTGCTTTGGTCAGTGACTCATTGCCTTTTTTAGCCATCCAATACGGACAGATTTTGTCGTCAGGTGAATGCAACAGGTAAAACTTTTTGCCTTTCCCGTTTTCAAGACGCGGCAAGTAATCGGGTTTGAATACCGACATCGCAATCAAGCCGCCTCGCAATGGCGAGTCTTTTTTAAGCAGAGCCGAATAGGCAGCTGGGCCTCCCGATGACCAGGCGAGCACATAAATACGATCTTGGTTCAATTTGGTTGTTTTCTGGACACTCTCAATTGTTTTTTCAATCAACAACTCCGTCGAGTAGCCCTGTTTTGCTACTTTGTTCTCTTCGGTCGGCCAAACGATAGCCTGACGCGGATCCCACTTTTTCGCGATGGGTTGAGCCAACGCAAAATCGTCACCAAGGCTGTTTTCGTGAATCCGATTTATAAAGGGATGGAAGTCGGCCGAACCATCACCGCCCGGCAACACGACCAAGAGGGCGGCGCCGGCTGCTTGAGTTTTCCCTTTCGGAGGTATGAACAAGTAACTGCCAGTTTCACTCGCGATTTTCAACCCAACGGAATTGGCTGGTGTATTTGGTGTTGCCTCCGCTGCTGCAGGTTCGCCTTCCGAATACGCGACATGCAAATCATCCAACCAGACTTTGCCCGGCCCGTACATCTGAAATGCAACTTGAATGCGCTTGGTACCTTTGGGAATAGAGGCCTTACCGGTGTAAGATTTCCAATCGTGATTTGCTGGCGGGTCACCGTTGTTTTCCGCGCCGATGTAGGCGGCCCATTCGTGTGAAATCATTCGATTTCTATCGTCCAAGAAAATCAAATCGATAACGGCTTTGGTAGCATTCTCTGCACGGACGAAACCACTGACTTTGACGCCATTTGCATCGCCCGTGTGCTTGAGCTTGCGCGACCACTGGGCGATGGGAAAGTAACGATTGGCGGATTTTTCAAGCAACAGAGACCGTTTGCCGGATCGGCCATTCCGCTTGTCATACTTGTAGCTGACACCTGGAACACGGGACCCTTTGATCCAACCATTGGGGGCCGCGCCTCCCTTTTCGAAATCATCCACAAGCAAGCTGTCTTCGTCGGCAAATACAAGAACTGGAAATAAAAGCAAGATTAGGTTTAACGAAACGGACTTCATCGTAACTCCAAATACGTTGTGTAGGTTGGTTAGCTCGAAGGCACTACAAAGGCGAACTGCTCCATTGGGTCGACAATGATTTCTTGGGTTTGCCATTCCTCTTGGCCCGGATATCGAACGGCGATTTCTACAGTGTCGCCATTGCGAAAATGAGGCAACTCCACTCGACCGCTTGTGTCGGAAGTGCGAACGATTGGATCCGAGCCCATAAAATAAACACGATGCGTCTGACCGGATTTGTCCCGACGCAACGTTGGAAACGCCGCAACGCCAGAAACCGGAGTTCCATTTTCAGTTTCAAACTTCAATGAGAATGGATCCGTTTTGGCCAGGGTAAATTGGTACGGTTCCAATTCGCCGGTGTGCCAGTTGGTATATTCTGACGTCATGAGATAGCCTTCGGCGACGACAGATATCAGGACTTCATAGTGAAGCGCTTGATCCGGGTAGACGTCTTTGAATTGAAAGTTGCCGTGGTAATCCGTGGTTGTCATGTAAGACTGTTGCCGAAAACCGTTTTTCGGCCAGTGTTTGACCACAGCGATGACGTTCGCGTTTGCAACCCGCTGGCCGGCTAAATTGGCCACATTGCCGGCCAGGTCACCCGTTAAACGATGGCGCTGGTCGCTATCGGTGGGCCATTGGGAGACGACTTTATTTGTTTTTGGCTGCATTACAGAAAACCAGGTAACGGCAATGACCAGCGATAAGGTCGCCAGAATATGCACACGATGCCAGAATTGAGGTCCAGTCGCCGTCAGCTCATCGCATTCTTGGACAACGGCACTGATGCTTCCAAAGCGCCGTAGCGTTTCCTGCTTGGCATCTTCCGCGTTTGGGTTGTCAATTAATCGGTCCTGGAAACTCGCGGTCAAATGAAACTCTAGCTCTTCACGCAATTCGTTTCTTGACTGTTGAGTCGCCGTCTGAACTGGAGCACGAAGATAGTCCCAAAACGAATGGGCCAGCGTTTTTATATTCATAGCTTTGCGTCCCCCAGCTTTGAATTGAGCACCAAACCAATGGCCTGTACTAGTGTTTCCCAGGTATTGACTTCCCGTTTCAGTTGAGCCCGTCCAGTTCGCGTCAGTTTATAAAATTTGGCCCGTCGATTCGTGTCGGAGAGTCCCCATTCGGACTCGAGCCAACCATGCTTTTGCATGCGATGTAAAGCGGGGTACAAAGATCCTTCTTCGATCTTCAGCGCGTCGTTGGTCGTGAATTGAATCCACCGGGCAACGTCATATCCGTGTCGCGGACCCGCGGCCAAACTTTTCAATATCAACATGTCTAGCGTGCCTTGCAGCAAGTCGGTTTTTTTCTTGCTCATGATTTAGCCTGTCCGTCTACCCCAAGATTATCCTGGTATCGTAAGGCATACCCATAGAATGTCAAGGGGAGTGGTTCACGACAAACAGGTTGGAACATTGCGACGGGGTCGCGGGGGCTGTCGTACTCGATTCCATGGATTGCTTTTATCAACGGCCAAAGGACGGTAAGTATCCAGATCATCGTGATCGTTCAAATTTTGGGCATTGCTTGTCGTCATCACGATTGGGAAGGTTTTGCGGTCGTTCCCCCGGGGAATCGTGGGTCGGACGGTTTTTCGGTTTCGCGCAGCGACGAAATAAAAGCAATTAAGGATGTAGTTTCACGCAGCTGCATTTTGATGTCGTGCTGGTATTCTTGAGAATCAAATACTGAAAGCGCAATTGATACAGTTTTTTGCGCTTGAAAGCGGCCAATTAAACGGAAAACGCGCAACATCAAAACTGGCGCTTCGTGCTGGTACTCAATGCGCAAAATCCCAATCGTCGCACCGATCCGATACTCTTAGTCTTCGTTCGGTTTAGATTCGAACGACAGTCCCAGTTCGTGAAGTCCTTTGCCATGTGCGCCTGCAAAATCGATGGGATAGGGCGTTTCCCAACCTTTGGCTTCATGCCAGATGAAACGATTCAAATTGTCTTCGTCCCGTTCGGTCTTCATTCCGGTCCGTTCAATCGGAACTGTGGCCAAGATGTCGCGCCATTTTTGTTCAGATGGCGACCAGGAAGACTGTTTTCCAGTTGATTCGTTTAATTTTGTTGCGGGCGTGATTGCTGAGTAGGGCGTCATATCGGCCACTTCGTTGAAACAATTGCGCATCAGAGGTGAAGCTCCGTCTTGTTGGTTCATTGGAGGCAATCCAAAGATGTGCAAAATAGTTCGCAGAACGGAAGTCTGATTGTAAAAGTTGTGATTGACGCCTTGCTTGCTATATGGGCTGATCACCAAACAAATCGATCGATGCCCATCGATATGGTCGAAGCCGTTTTGGGGATCGTCTTCGTTGACAAAGATAACTGTGTCTTTCCAGAACTTAGACTTGCTAACGGCCGCGACCAGCTTTCCCAAGGCCAGATCATTGTCGGCCATATGCGCATCGGAAGTGATTCCCGCCGCCCCGAGATGGTCTTCGGGTAAATAGACAATGCAAAAATTAGGCAGGCTATTTTCTTTTTCGAACTGTCGAAACTCACTCAAGAACCGATCCACACGCAGAACATCAGGAATGTCCATATTCCATCCGGGATAATCGCGACAAGAGTAGCGTTTGAGTCTCTCGATACCGATCGTTTGTTCAAATTGGATATGTTCACCGGCGACGAATTTTTTGTAGACTTCTTGGTATTTCATGCCATTGGGAATCTTGGCATAGTCCATCTCTCCATAATTTCTAAACGAAAGACCTGCCGCCAAAACATGATCCCAAATAAAACCACTGGACGAGTAAGTAATGGGGTCGTCACCAAAGGTATAGCTTCGGCTAAAACCGCCAAATGCGCGTTCAAGATAAGGTGTTACGTTACCTTCGGTTGCCCAGGAATGGCCATCGGCGGACAGGACTCCATTGCAATAATAATTGTCGAGGATGCCGAATCGGTCGGCCAACGCGTGGTGATTGGGCGTCTTTTCTCTTGGAAACAAACATAGTTTTGGTTCGCTGCGGGCTTCCTTATAGTCTCCAAACAACTGGTCAAACGTACGATTCTCTTTGATCACATAAATGACGTGTTTAAATTGGCTGGGTTGCCCTAGTTTATCGGGAATCGGTTTGGCGGCGACGTCAGCCAGTGGTTGCTCGAGTAACCGATTTCGAATGATTTGAGGAATTTTGGAATTGCTGTGAACTTGGGAAGACCAGCGTCGCAACATATTGGCGTCTTGAAAGTCGGAGATCTTGATCTTCTGGACGGCGCCTTCGTGGTCGTGGCTGTTGCGCCCTTTTTCTAGCGGGCGGCGATCGGCTCGCGAGCCGATGCCTTTGACACTGCCCACATAGAGATCGGTACCATTTGACGCCAATGATGCAGGATACCAAGCAGTGGGTATATGCCCCAACAATTCAAATTTCTTTTGGTCCTTCGATTCGAAAACAGCGATGGCGTTATTGCCCGCCAAAGCCACCAGTAAAAATTTGTCTTGCACGACCAAAGTACAGCTTGGCATCGAACCAAATGGTAACTCCGGGTTCGGTTTAACATCAATCACTTTGGACGTTTGCGAGTCGAGTTCCAGAAGCGAAACACTGTCCTCATTGGTATTGCAAACCAAGGCTCGGTTTCCAAAGCCCTCGATCACGGTCGGATGCAGGCCCGATCGGATGGAGCCCATTGCTACATGTTCCATCCGTGAGATGATAGAAACCGAGCCCGTACTGGCAATGCCTCGTTTGTCCACGACGGTTTCAGTTCCTGCAGACGGAGCTGTCTGATCCGGATCTGTTGGCAATCTGCCGCCGATATTGGACACCAAAATGTGCTCGCCTAAGACATGGCAATCGAAAGGAGCGACACCAACCGCGATTTCTGATGTGACTTCCTTTGTAGCCAGGTCGACGATTGCCAATTTGTTTTTCTTTGACAGGCAAATGTAAATTTCGTTTTGGTCTTCCGATAAACAAATGCCACATGGAAATGAATCCATTGCCAATGCGATCGATCCAATATTCGCCAGCTTGCGATCCTTAAATTCGTAAATTCTTATGTGATTTTTCGCGTTTGAGACGTAGACTCTGCCGTCGTCTCCACAGGCGATACCATAAAGTGAAGCCCCGCCTTCGATCGATGCCGTTGAAATCGTTTCTAAGGAAACGCCGTCTAGTGCCCGAAGCCGTCTGTGATCTTTAACGAACAGCGTTCCGTTGTGTTCGACGAGGTCGACCGGGCGCCCAGGAAAAGTGGTGAGTTGACCTGCTGGTGTAATCGAGCGTCCGGTTGGCAATAAGCGATCACCCACCGGGGATTGATTTTCTTGACCGTTGACGCTGGTGACCACGATAAGGCAACAAACAACCGCGATGGAGAATGGAAGCTTCATTTTTCTTGTGTCAATTGAAAATCGAAATTAAGGATGCGTTGTTTTAGCAAAGTCGGCTGCAAGAATCGAATATATGTGGGAATCATAAAATTTGCCGTCAAAGTAGAAACTTTCTTTCAATTGGCCTTCGAGTTTAAAACCGGCGCGATCCAGGACACGCTTTGATGCCGAATTCGCCGGGTTGATGTCAGCTTCGATACTGTGAAACCCAAGCGATTCAAATGCGTGTTTCAGAACGCGCACAACGGACTCAGACATATAGCCGTTTCCCCAAAATGGTTTGGCCAACAGGTAGCCAATCTCACCGCGAAAGTGTTCTTTTTTTAGTCGGTACAGACCGATGGTTCCGATTAGCGTCTCGTCAGGTTTAATGGTGATTCCCCAAGTAATCGCTTCGGTGTTGGTTTTTTCGTTTTGGATTCGTTCAATTAACTCGCGAGCATCGTTTGACGAGGTCGATCGCGCTCGTCCGATAAACTGCATTACCGATTCGTCGCTTCGCATCGCATGGATGTCTTCAGCGTCGGATTCCTGTAGCTCGCGCAACCGTAGTCTCTGCGTTTCCAAAGTTGGGAATGATGAAAAATCGAGTTCAAGCATTTGGGGTTCCGGATACTCAATTGGTCGTCGGGGCGATTCGAAATTGCAGGGGCAAACGAAATTATACCGATTTTACGTCATTTCTCTTTCAACAGAATCGAACGGTATCGCACCAACATTAGAATTGGCGGGAGTTGCCTCTGTGTATAGAAGGTTGTTAGTGGATCGTCAAAATTCTCTAGGTTCGAGCAAATGACGTGTTCTTGGTCAGAATCAAAAATTGCTTTTGACGCGGGCTACCGTTTGCGGAACGCAAAAAGTAGCATCGACGAAATCCATGATGGCGACTACTCCTATCCTGCTTCTAGGATCGTAGAAGAGCGGTTGGGCATGGGGGAGGCAGCTTGCGCGCTCCTAGTGGACAACAGTGTGGGCATCGTTGCCGCGTGCGATAAAAAATCGGACAACGAAGAGGGCCGACGTTGGGTTGGCGAATTGAACATGATGTATAAAGCGACTAGAGCAGTGACGCCTACTCCGGTTCTTGCCGATGACTACAAGCGGTATATTCACGTATCCCTGTCTTAATGGTGCATGGAGATTCGGATTTGTCCACGCTCATCGAAGACGCAGAAGAATCGCTGCATTTTTTAAGTAATGCTCATTTGATTCGGGTTCGTGGTGGAACGCAGGGGGCGTTCAGATTCAGAAGCATGACCCGAAGTTTTCCGCTAACGTTCAAAACGGATTTGGACGCTCCGTTTGCGGAAGTCCAGACTGTCGCGGCACTTGACTTGCCCGAACAGCTTGACCTCCCCAAGCTCCAGTTTGTACCTTTGGGGCAACCTACGCTATACGAAGCACGTATGGCGAGCAACAGAGCTATCAAGCTCAAAACGGATTCGAGTTTCATCCCTCCGCGCGACCGATTGGACTTCGACCGTTCCAGAAAATTTTCGACAATCTCTGATTCTTTGTGTTGACCCTCCCGTTACTGGAGGCCGTAAACTCGCATTGTCGAACGACAACCGGAGGAATTTTGAATGTATCAAATTGGCGAGTTCTCGAGAATCACGGAGATCCCGGTAAAGACTTTGCGTTTCTACCATGAACAGGGATTGCTGGTTCCGGCGCATGTGGATCGTGGCAGTGGTTATCGCTACTACAACGGCGAAAATGTGAGTCGAGCCCGAGTGATCAAGCAACTTCGCGAACTTGATTTTTCTCTATCCGAGATTGGTCGGGTGCTCCAATTTGAATCGGATGAAGAATTTAGTTTCCTCGAAAAACTCCAACTGCAAAAACAACATTTGCAGGACGAAATGGATCGGTTGTCCGGTATCGACAAGACTTTAGATCAGATCATTTTGTTTGAAACCAATGCGAGGAGAAAAATGGAAGTTTCCAAATTTGAAATTGAGGAAAAACAAGTTGAGTCGTTGTTAGTCGGAGGTATTCGAATGCGAGGAAAATACAGCGACTGCGGAAAGGCGTTCTCAAAACTGGGGCGTACGTTTGGGCGGCACATCTGTGGCGATGCAATGTTGCTCCACTATGATATGGAGTTCAAAGATAGTGATGCCGATTTCGAGGCATGCATGCCGATCGCGAAGGGCAAATCGACCGAAGAGATAAATGTACGAGCGATTCCCGGCGGCCGATGCATATCGCTATTGCACAAGGGGCCATACGACACCTTGGGACGCAGCTATGAAAAAATGATGAGTTACGCACGAGCAAAAAAATACGAGGTGATGACGCCGTCACGCGAAGTATACATCAAAGGTCCTGGGTTGATATTTAAGGGGAATCCCCAAAACTACATCACGGAAATTCAATTCCTGATTGAAGACTGATTCAGTCGTGCTTAGACGAAAACTCTAGATCAATGCTAAGCCGCATCGCCAACCAATGACGCGTTGGTGAAGGGGTTAGCTACGTCGCGCCAGCCATTGGGGGGCCGCATAGACTCGCGCCATGAATTGGGGAGGCCGGTCATTTGGACTCAACATAGGTTCGTAGACCATCGCCAAACAACTGTGTCCAACCGTCGGAATAGGATTGCATCTGGTTTTCATCGATATGACCATGTCGTGCATCGGTGATTTGCAAGACGCAGCCAGCGTCTCTTTCTTCGAGTGCCAAACGCAGACTACTTGTCGTTGGGCCACCCCATTCTGGCGCGATGTGACCAAACAGATAGACTTTGAATTGTTTTGGCAAGTACATTTGGACGTTAAACCAAAGTAACCAGCTGCCATCGGAGGCCTCTTCGAACATGCCTCGCCCGCCGGGTGTTGCATCAAACGTGATTTTGGCGTCCGGGCCGGATACACGGAACTCGGGCAACCACCACATCTGGGTTTCGTCAAAAATCGCCTGCCACACGGTTTCACGCGAAGCCGCAATTTCAATTTCCAATTCAATGGTCGTACATCCAGCTGTTGATACTGACGCTCCAATCATGACACTTTCCTTTCTTTGGGTTTACTGGTCTTTTTTGATTTCGATTGTTCACGCTCTTCGACCCGTTCCTTCAATCGCGACATCGCAGTTGCCAGATGGCGAACATGTTTGCTGACCCAACGATCGCAGACGGATTGAATCGGAGCGGGATTCAAATAATTCCAACGTGTTCGACCCTCTCGTCGAACAATCACTAAGCTTGATTTTTCGAGAATGCCCAAGTGCTTCATCACATTGGTTCGACACAAGTGTTCAAACCGGGCGACAATTTCTCCAGTCGTTTGTGGACGTTCCGCTAAAACGTCCAATATTTCACGACGCGTGCGATCGGCTAACGCCTTCCAAACATCATCGTGTTGTTCCTGCCGTCTATTCATGTCACTAAATGGTGACATAATTGGATCCGGTTGTCAACTTTAAATAAGAGGTGTGTCAAAGTTCGATACAACCGGTTGCCTGGGTTTGGAAGCGCAAGATGAAGACCGCGTAAATTGCGATTTGGCCAACGTTGAAATGGTTAAGCGGTTCAGGTTTAATGATGCGTGCTCCCTTCTCGACCTGAAAGTGTATCTATGAAACCGTTGCCGTTGTTCATTTTGTTCATCTTTGCGACATCCGATCTTGCCGGGCAAGACTGGAGTGCGTTTCGAGGCGCCGATGGGAGTGGCGCTGCCATTCCAACGGGAGTATTGTCCGGCAATGAGCCAGTGGGCTTGAAAGTTCGCTGGAAAGTGAAGCTAGGTAGCGGTTATTCGAGCATCGTGACTTCGGGCGACCATGTCGTCACGATGTATTGCGACGACGAAAAAGACTATGTGGTCTGTTTGGATGCCAGCGATGGAGCCATTCGGTGGAAAACGGCTGTGGGAGAAAAATTCGTCGGTGAGAATGGATCTTTTGACGGACCCATTTCGACGCCATTGGTCGTTGATGGTCGCGTGATCGCTCTGGATCCTTCGGGGACTCTCGTTTGTTTGCAACTGGACGACGGCAGCGAGGTTTGGTCGAAAGAACTGGTCGCAGAGTTGGGGGCTGCTGTACCGATGTATGGCTTTGCGACTTCACCAATCGCGGTGGGGGATTGTGTTTGTATCCAGTCGGGTGTCAAAGACGGCTCGGTAGCGGCGATCGAATTGGCGGATGGTAAAATTCGCTGGACGGCGACGGGCGATAAGATTGATTCTCAAACACCGGTAGCGACAACGATCAACGGCCAGGATGTAGTGCTTGCCGCCGGAGGAAGATCCTTGTTCGGCGTCGACGCTAAATCTGGTGAAGTTTTGTTTGAGTATCCACACAACGGTGGCAATGGGAGTGCGATGGTGCCCGTCGTGTTGCCCGAGGACAATGTGCTGCTAACGCTTGACGACTCCTATTCGAAAACGTTGTCACTCAAAGCGACCGATTCGAAACAGATCAATGTATCGGAAAAGTGGCAACAGCGAACCATCAAGAACACTTACAACGTCCCGGTGTACTGCAATGAAAACTTGTTTGCCTATTCAACGCGGATTTTGACATGCGTGGACCCGGACACCGGTCGCGCTAGGTGGAAGAGCCGGAAACCTGGTGATGGGTTTCTGATCGCGGTGGGAAACCATTTGATCATCAATACGAAGAAAGGCTCGTTGCATTTAGCGAAAGCATCAAACGAAAAATACGATGAATTGGCCAACTTGAAATTGTTCGACGATTTGGTTTGGTCCTTACCTGCTTTCGCGGACAATGCTGTATTTTGTCGGAGCTTGGGAGAAGTTGCCTGTGTTGACGTCGTTGGAAGCGAAGCAAGAATTTCTTCGGACGTCGCCGAAGGTCTGCCACTCGGGTCTCAGTTTCAAACTGTACTTGCCCAGGTCAAGACGGCCGGCGCGCCCGCTGAACAGCAACGGATTATTGATCGATTTCTCCAGAGCAAGGATCGGTTTCCAATCATTGAGAATGACATTGTTCATTTTGTCTACCAGGGCGATGTCAAAGACGTAGCTGTTGCTGGCGACATGTTTGGGTCAAGACAAGAAAAATCGATGCGTCGCATCGAGGAAACTGACGTGTTTTTTTACTCGGTTAGGTTGGCCAAAGATCAACGTGCCAACTATGTATTTCTGGTCAATTATGTGCCACAGACTGACCCCAAGAACGAACGTCGGTTTACCAGTTCGGTTTATGCTGGCGAGATGGAATTTGCCGTACGTCTCCGCAATGAAAAACCGCTCGAATTGTCATGGTTCGCGATGCCCCAATGGCAACAACCGAGTTATTTAACGGACTTAGACGCTTCGGTTACCGGCACGTTTGTGGAACACAAGATCGGCGAATCTACCGTCGCCGAAGTTTACTTACCCGAAGGTTACGCCGATTCCGATGACAGATTGGGTGTCGTTTATGTTTTCACCGACCCGACCCACAAGACGATTGGTAGGCTAGTGCCAGCCGTCGATAAATTGGTAGCCCAGGATGAGAAATTAAAGCCAGTGATTATGGTCTTTCCTCGAATTTCTCCCTTCGGGCCTCCGGCATTTTCAGTGGCCAGTCAATTGATCCCTTCGGTCGACAAACAGTATCGAACTCTAGCAAGCCGAGAAAGCCGATGGAGCGTCGGGTTTGGCATTATGGCGACTGCCGCTCTAAAACCAGCAATGGAGAATCCCGAGTTGATTGGTAGTGCGTCAGCTTACTCGCCGTTGATATTTGAATCAGAACTACGGCAATTGGAAAATGCGATCGGTAACCTCTCGCTTGAAACGCGGGTTTATCTGGAATGGGGGCGTTTTGATATGTTCAACCCGCACGAGAACTGGGACATTCGCAAAGTCGGTCAACAGTTGTTTGACAAGTGCAAACAAAATAACAAGATTCGGGTTTCGGGAGGGATGGTCAACGATTCGACCGACTGGTCCAGTTGGCGAAATCGGTACGACCGCATATTTTTCGATTAGCGTCCGGCTCAAACTTGAAGTGGTGCCTGTAGACCCTGTTGATCGGCCGCCGTTTCACTGATTAACGAGATCACGTGTTCTCCACACAACACCATCGGGCAGATCACTTCCGAGGCTCCGACTTTCATCATTTTGGCGGCTAGCTCGTTGGTCATCGCGCAACTTAAAATTTGAATATTGGTGCCTAACCCGGCACCGGTGATCGTGATCAATAAGTTGTCGTAATCGGATTCTAAGGCCGCGACCAGGTACTTGGCGTTCAATACGTTGGCATCGGCCAATGAAAGTTCACACTTGGGGTCCGAAAAAACAACGTTCAAAGTCGGAAACAGACGCTTAAGATTTTGAACTTGATCTTCCTGATCGGTAATGACGACGACGTCCAATTGTTTCCGAGTTAATCCCATGATGACAGTTTGAGCCAGGACACCGCCGCCACAAACAACTACATGATCGCGAAGATTCGAAATCATTTTTAGCATTCTCCTTTTTTGGAAATCGCCTGAGAGGTCACCACTGACCAACAAGCTAGTGATGCCCGCCGTCCAATACACGAGCGAGATCATCGAAAAAATAATCAAAAAACTGGTGAAAACGCGGCCGGATTGCGTCAACTCATTGATTTCACCGTAACCAACAGTCGAGATTGTAATGAGGGTCATATAAAGCCCGTCCATCAGGCTCCATTTTTCGATTAGGGCGTAACCACCGGTGCCGATTATCACCACCATCGACATCAAACAAACCAGCGAAGTCAATCTTTTGTGCAATACCATTGACATACCAAACACAGCTAGACCGAGAAAACTGTTTTGACAGATTCAAACAGAGTCGCGGCCGATTCTGCGAGTTCGCAGGCGTCTGTTGCGGCGATTTCGTTCTCGAGCGTTTCACACGACTCGAAAGAGGGGCAAGCTTCGAAACCGACGTTCCATTTGCGGGCAAAGTAAATACCAGACAAAACGGTTTTCACCAACGCGTCATCGACGTCTTCGATTCGACAATGGTGATTGCGTATCAATTCAATGATCCGATTGGGAAGTCCCCATTTTTTTCCAAAATGGCTACCGATCGTAGGGTGGTCCGTCCCAAAGACCTCGTTTTCGATCATTGTATTTTCAATGCCACCGGATTGTGCAATGATCTGAAGATAAGCTTCAGGGACCACGTCAAAGAAATAGAGTTTTCCGACATCCAACATCATGCCGCCAAGAAACGCTTCTGATGAGTCGGCTAAACCCAGTTTGTCTGCCAGTAACTTACTGACCGTGGCTACGGCAAGGGACTCTTGGAACAAGGCTTGTCGGTGTTCCATCACGGCTTCATCACCGGAAGTAAAAAGCGGTCCCGCTGCAATGGTCAGAGCCAACTGCGATACCGTTTTGTATCCTAGTAGTACAATGGCGTGGTTTACGCTAGTGATTTCTCGGCTAGCGCCGTACAACGGACTGTTCGCCATCGCCAGCAGTTTGACTGCAACCGCCGGCTCGCATTCGATCAGTCGTGTAATTTCGGCGACGTGAGTCTCTGCGCTATTACACAACGACATGATTTTCGCCGCTGTCGTTGGCATCGGGCGAATTTCATTTTCGAGATTCGACAAATCGATTGGATGCGAGAGCTTCGCTGATGAATTCATGCGCGTTTGATAAATGGACTACTTTGCGCAACCGTTATCGTTTCAAAGGACGGAAACTTGCAACCATTCAAGCAATTTGTGCGGCGGAACAACCTGTTCAACCCTGGTTTTTCTGTGTTTTCGAACGGATATAACGGTGGTCAGGGTTTTGACGAGGAACCCGTACCATTGGCGGTGACTGCCGGCTAGTTTTCAACCGTTATCAGTTTTTCTTGTAGTTTGAGCGAATCATTTCGAATGTACATTCGACTCAATTTTGTCCTTTGTCGAGAGCAGAAAGTTTCGTAGCCGTTCCAATTGATCGGTGTTGATGTGATCAACGCCTACGGCAACGAGTTTTCTCCACACGACTTCAGATTCAGGGGATGCCCAGAATCGGACTCTTCGATTGTGTTTGTGCGCTTTGGCGACAATTTCTTGAAGCCGGGCCTGTTGCTGATCCGTGATTTCGCTTTTGCCGCGCCATCTAAATGTGGAGCCCCAGCGGGCGCTTATCATCGGAATCAGGTGATCGGGAAGTTTTGAATCGAGATCTGGTAAGCGTCCGTCAATCGAAACCAATCGTGTGGGGTCTTCGGCAATCAAATTTCTTGGGCAGTTTCCTGAAACTACGATTTGGACGGCCTTGCAATCGTATTTTCCGTTTCTCATTCCCGATAGCATTGACTCATATTTCACCAACAACGATTTCAGTACAGGATAGACGGCAGCACCGTTTTCCTTGATGTCGACAAGCAGTGTAAACTGTGGTCCGCCCTTGTGGACACGGCCTTCGTTGGCGTCGACGCGCTGTTTTAGCGGGGCCAAATATAATTTTTCTAGTGTGCGTTCTTGCCGCAATTGCCATTTGTCGTGTGCCACCAACAGCTTACCGTCGACCAGGAATATGTCTGCTTCGACACTGCAAAACCCGTTTTCCAAAGCGTCCATCAAGGGCCTTTGGTGCTCGTAGTCGTTATGGGCGTGGGCGCGCGGCAATGGGACTATCGAAGAATCGGGCGAACGGTCTTGGGCCGATAGAACCATTGCTACTGCATAAACCAATCCGAAAACCAAGATTCCTGCATTCATTGTGTTGCTCCGACTCTTAATGGATGACGCGCCGATAAATCCTTACCCGCAACAATTCGACACGTAGTTGAATCTGCAAGCAATATGCGGCAGGCAAAATTAACAGCAATCAAATCAGTTTTGCCTAACACTGACCAGATGGCCAGCAAAAAACCCCTGACCAAGAAGGGAAGTCAGGGGTTTTCGTTCCCGAGGAGGAAACCAACATTGTGCACCTCAGGACATCATCAGGAGAAAATGTATCCTTCTTCGCCGTGTGTGGCGATATCGAGACCTTGTCGTTCAGTTTCGGAATCCACACGCAGGCCTATCGCCATGTCAATCAATTTAAGAAACACGAATGACAGGACAGCTGAGACAACGATGGTAACGCCGACCGCCGCCAATTGGGCGAGCAACAAATTCCAACTGCCACCGTAGAATACGCCTTGAGCTCCGGCTGGGTTTACATCCAACGTCGCAAACACGCCGGTCAAGACGGCACCTAGAATGCCACCGATGCCGTGCACACCAAACGCATCAAGCGAATCGTCGTACCCAATCATATGTTTGATTTTTCCACAGGCCACGAAACAAACGGCACCGGCGGTTAAACCCATTGAAAGGGCTGGCATTGGCTGTACAAAACCGGAAGCCGGTGTAATGCAGACTAAACCAGCCACTGCCCCAGAGGCCGTACCAAGTATCGAAGGCTGACCTCGATAGCACCATTCAATGCCTGCCCAGGCGACGGCTCCGGCTGCCGCGGACAAATGCGTCACGACAAACGCATTGGCAGCTAAGTCGTTGGCTGCAATCGCACTGCCGGCATTGAATCCGAACCAGCCAACCCACAACATCGCTGCGCCCATCGCCGTATAGGTTAAATTATGTGGCCGCATGTCTTTCTCGCCGAATCCAATTCGCTTACCAAGCATCAAGGCGCAAACCAAAGCCGATACGCCAGAGCTGATATGAACGACCGTACCTCCGGCAAAATCAAGAGCACCGCCGAGCAAAGCGTTCTCGCCGCCAAAAAACAACCAACCTTCGCCCCACACCATGTGGCAAAGCGGACAATAGACAAATGTTCCCCAGAGTACCATGAATAGAGCCATGGCACCGAATTTCATGCGTTCCGCAAATGCGCCACAGATTAAAGCCGGGGTGATCACAAAAAACATACCCTGGAAAATCATGAACACTAGATCTGGGACCGCGCCACCTGGCAGCGATCCGTTTTTCATGGTCAATCCTTCAAGAAACAAGTAGTCCAGATTGCCGATAAATGGTCCTCCGCTTCCGAACGAAAGCGAATACCCCCAGAGTGCCCATACGACGGACATCAAACCCATCAGGAACAGGCACTGCATCATTACGCCGATGACATTTTTCTTACGCACCAATCCGCTATAAAACATGGCGAGGCCTGGCGCCGTCATAAAAAGAACTAGGGCTGACGCGACTAACATCCAACTCAAATCGGCGGAATCGGTAGCTTCATCGATAGCTTCGGTAACGGATGTAATTTGAGTTGTTGAGATCGTTTCGGTACCGAAACAGGCCGACGCAAAACATGTCGCGAGGACACATGCCACGAGGATCAATGCATTTGTCAATTTGAACTTCCTAAACTCTTCTTCGCTTGGTGGGAAAGCGAATTCAAAAGTGCAAGCATCGTGCCATCGTCGTTGAATTCCGTTTTTCTCGAATTTTGCGTGAAATTGGAGCAACTAGAACCGCAACGATGGACTTTGGCAACGCTTTGATACGGCATGGTTGCTTTGCCCTTAATCAACGTACTCGGTGTTTTGAAATCCCCTTATTTTCTTTTGGTGGAGAACGAAGATTTAATTCTTGTTTAATGGTGTATCAACCCCCTAAATTTGCTCAGCGGCAACTGCCTGTTTTTTGGGCACAACGGACCCGGCGACGGCAGGTTGAGGCGCGACCAGAACAAACTTTGATCTTTCAGTCTCCCAGTCCTGAAGGATGCGGTTGGCTTGCACACTATCGGTGACTTCGGCAAAATCGCGCACCAAGTCATACAATGTTTTCAACTGGGTTGCCGAAGGCGTGTGTAATTCAACCGACGCCAAATTGCAAAGTTGAGTCAGCAAGTTGGATTCGTCGAAAACAAAAGCTTCGCCACCAGTCATACCAGCAGCAAAGTTGTTGCCGATGGTGCCCAGCACGACTGCCGTGCCTCGAGTCATGTATTCACAGCCATGATCACCACATCCTTCGACGACGGTTACAGCGCCCGAATTCCTGACACAAAACCGCTCGGCGACGACGCCGGCCGCATAAAACGTTCCTCCAGTGGCGCCGTACAAAATCGCGTTTCCGGCGATCACTGGGTTCTTTGATGACAAACTTGCGTTGGGCCGCAAAACGACGCGACCCCCAGACATGCCTTTTCCCACGTAGTCGTTGGCTTCACCGACCAATTGAATATCGATGCCGTCAACCAAGAACGCCCCCAGGCTTTGGCCAGCCGAACCTTCCAATTCCAAATTGATCGAACAAGCGGGGGTGGCCTGCCGCTGTGTCAGTTCCGATGACAAACGTGTTCCAATATTGCGATCGGTATTTACGACTTGCGCTTTAATGACGCGATGCCCACACCAATTTACCTGCGCCATAATCTGTTCGTCAAAACACTCTACCGAGTTGGGTGGGGAATCGTATTTTTCGACCGTGGGGCGATGGGAGGTCGTTGCAGTTCCGACAATCGAGCGCAGGCAAATATCGCGGTCTTTCGCCGTTTGGGAGACAGAAAATAGGTCTGCGCGACCGATAACCTCGTCTAGGCTTCGAACACCCATCGAGGCCAAAATTTCACGGCACTCTTCAGCGACTGCGTTAAAGTAATTGATTAAGTTTTCTGGTTTGCCCTTAAACTTGCTACGGTATTTAGGGTCTTGTGTGGCGATTCCGACCGGGCAATTGTTCAAGTGACATTTTTTGACATAAACACATCCTAAGGCGATCAATGCCATGGTCCCGAAATTGAATTCTTCTGCC
Organism: Mariniblastus sp.; assembly: GCA_965263475.1. Taxonomy (GTDB): domain Bacteria; phylum Planctomycetota; class Planctomycetia; order Pirellulales; family Pirellulaceae; genus Mariniblastus. Next base: position 876,027 of record OZ253677.1, on the reverse strand, counting down.
CCCAGCATTGCAGCTTTAACGACATCGATACCGGTTCGAATTCCTCCATCGGCACGCACAATTACTTGATCGCGCAATCCACTGGCCACCAAGTTTTGATGTGATTCAGCCAACCCCAATTCCCACGGCAAGCCTGCATGCTTGATCGATGTTAATGGACTGGCCCCAGTACCTCCTTCATGCCCGCTAATGAGCACGACATCGGCCAAGGCCTTGACCACACCGACGGCGATACCGCCCACGCCCGATTTGGCGACCAACTTGACGCACACGCGGGCGGAAGGATTTACTAGCTTTAAGTCGTAAATCAACTGGGCTAAATCTTCGATGGAGTAAATGTCATGATGCGGCGGTGGGCTAATTAGCGTGACCCCAGGAGCCGTATTGCGCAACCGACCAATCAATTCGTTGACTTTGAAACCGGGAAGTTGTCCGCCTTCTCCGGGCTTGGCGCCCTGAGCCATCTTGATTTCGATTTCTTCTGCCGACTGCAAGTAGCCAATGTTGACACCGAATCGACCGGAAGCGACTTGTTTGATTTTGCTATTGGACCACGTGCCGTCGGCCAACGGTTGGAATCGTCTTGGGTCTTCACCGCCCTCCCCTGAATTTGACTTGCCACCGATTGCGTTCATCGCGATCGCCAAAGCTTCATGGGCTTCTGGACTGATGGCTCCCAAGCTCATCGCCGCGGTTGTAAATCGCCTGCGAATCGCTTCAACCGGTTCAACGTCTTTCAATTCAATCGGGAGCGTTGCGATCGGCAACACTAACAAGTCGCGAATCGAAACGGCGTTTTCAGTTTCCACTTGGTCTCGAAACTCGTCGTACTGTGCCAATCCGTTTTGACGCACAAATTGATGAAACGGTTTGGTAACTTTGCCGTTGATGACGTGGTGTTCGCCAGCCCGCTTCGGTTTGGAAATCCCGGGCTCGAAAATTCGTAGGTCCGATTCATGGGTATCATACGCAAGGCTGTGACGGAGCAAACGATTGGCTGCGAATTCTTCAAATCCAACCCCTTCAATGTTGGAATAGCTGTATTTGAAACACATATCAATGACTTCCTGGCCGATGCCTACCGCTTCGAAAATTTGAGCACCCTGGTAGCTATAAAGAACAGAGATGCCCATTTTGGCCATGATTTTTAATACGCCATCGCTCAATGCGTCGCGATAATTTTTCCAACATCCTTCTAGAGATTCGTCGGTGAAATGGTCAGCAACATGCAGGCGTTCAATAGAGCCAAATGCTAAATAGGGATAAGCGGCGGTGCAGCCATATCCAAACAATAATGCTAGTTGGTGACTGTCACGAACGTCGGATGTCTCGGCGATCAGGCTACACATCATCCGTTGTCCACTCTTATTCAACCCGTGATGGATAGCACCAACGGCAAGCAGCATGGGAATAGCGATGCGCTCTTCATTCACAGCGCGATCGGAAAGAACGAGAACGACGTGTTGGCGTTCGACAGCCATTCGGGCCTCCGAAACCAATCGTTCCAAAGCATGCTTCAAACCGTTTGAGCCTGCTGACTTGGGCCACGTACAATCCAAGGTTTGACTTGGGAACGGAAGCGACGCTTTCAAGTCCTCAAACTCGTTGGGCAGCAGCACGGGGTTCTCTAGCGTCACAACCCTGCTGTGAACTGGTGTTTCAGCCAGTAGGTTTCGTTCAGGACCCAGGCCCGCATTCAAGCTCATCCCCGATCGTTCGCGAATCGAATCAATGGGCGGGTTTGTGACTTGAGCAAACCGTTGTTTGAAAAAATCGGCAATATTGCGCGGTTGGCGACTCAGGACTGCCAGCGGAGTGTCGACGCCCATGCTAAATATAGGCTCTTTGCCGTTCTGAGCCATCGACTTTAACGAGATTTCAATTTCTTCTTTCGCCACGCCGGCAGCAATCTGGCGACGCAAGAAATCTGATGAATCGGCGTGGAAACTTGATTCGGCGTTGGTTGTTTTAGAAACGAACGCGATGCAATTCTCCGACAACCAATCCGCGTACGGTTGTTGTTGGGCAAGACCGTCTTTTAACTCGTGATCGTATACAATTTTCTGTCGTTGGAGTTCGAATGCAATGGTTTGCCCTGGCCCCAGTCGCCCGGAATCGACAAATTGTTCGAGTGGTTCTCGATCGGCACCGACTTCCGATCCAACCATCAACAGGTCGTTGGAGGCTATTTTGAAGCGCAGTGGTCTCAGCCCGTTGCGATCTAATGTCGCGGTAACTGCTTTGCCGTCGAACGCCACGACGGCTGCGGGCCCGTCCCAGGGTTCGCAAAAACAACTGTGGTATTCGTAGAAGGCTTTCTGGAGATCGGGAATACGTGGGTCGTTCTCCCAAGCAGGCGGAATCAGCATGTTGATTACGTGTGGAAGGCTTCGCCCGGACAAGGCAAGTAACTCGACACAGTTGTCCAGACTTGCCGAATCTGAATCGCGAAAATTAAACAGCCTTTGGATGACATTTCGATGTTCATTCCAATACTCGTGTTCGAATGAGGATTCACGCGCCGTCATCCAATTGCGGTTGCCGCGGATGGTATTGATTTCACCGTTATGCGCTAACATGCGGAAAGGTTGGCACAATGACCAGGTCGGCGAAGTATTGGTACTGAATCGCTGATGGTAAACGCAGACACTACATCGAAAGTCCGGGTCTTGCAGATCCGGGTAAAATTCGGCCAAGAATACGGACTGAACCATCGCTTTGTAAACCAACTTGTGGCAAGACATTGATGCAATGTGTAAGCCATCGAAATGCGCGAACAGCGGTGATAGCTCGATGGTTCGACGTGCGATAAACAGCCGACGTTCGAACAAATCCGGATCTTCCGTCGCAGCGGTTATAAAGATTTGCACGATGTGGGGGCGAGCGTCAAATGCTTGTTTTCCCAGAGCGTCTTCATTGACCGGTACGATTCGCGGCCCAGTTACATTCATACCCAACGATTGGATGGTTGAGCGAATAAAGCCCAGCGCGGCATCGCGTTGGCTGTCTGCCAACGGCAAAAAGAGAACTCCGACTCCCACCAATCCATCCGATTGGTCGCCTGATTCCACTCGCCATTTGCTGACCAATGTTTCGGGAAAATTAGTACTAATGCCGCAGCCGTCGCCGGTTCTTCCGTCGGCGGCAATGGCTCCGCGGTGCACGACGTTTGCCAATGCGGTTGTACCCAGTTGCAAAACTTTGTGGGACGGTCGATTCCGAATGTTGGCGATAAAACCGACGCCGCACGAATCCGTTGGATCCAAGTTCAGTCGGTTTTGCTGTGACTGCGATTTTTCCATATGAGACCGTTAACTGGCAGAGTGAATGCCTTCAATTTTGATCTTGCGAACGAAATACGTCAAACTACTGATCGTTACTGGGCGGCCTGTGATTGGACAAAAGTTAGACAATGATTATGTCGTTTACTTTAAAATTGGTTTAAAGGTCGGTAGCGCCTTATTGAGCCATGGTCGGAGACGAGGATTTTGTTGGAAATGTTTGTTGACTCTCCTCGGTTGCTCGATGCAAGGTAGACTAATATCGTCGCCGATCGAGTTCGATGCGTTCTTGCGGCGACCTAACTTTTTTCCGGCCCGTAGATTCCCTGCCGATCGGGGATCCGTTGTCGCAACCAAGTGGCGCCTTGAACTGGGGAGTGCGAAATAATGATTTCAGCTGCGATTTGTTTAAGCTTGGTAGCAATTGCCGCGCCTACCGAGCAACCCAATGTTGTCGTTTTCTTGGTGGACGATTTGGGGTGGGCTGATTTGTCTTGCTACGGTTCGACGTATCACGAAACGCCCCATATTGATGAGTTGGCAAAGGCCGGGATGAAATTTACAAACGCCTACGCCGCGGCTTCTTTGTGTTCGCCGACACGCGCTTCGATTCTGACCGGCAAACATCCGGTACGCGTTAACATCACAGATTGGATACCTGGCGCAGGCGACCAAGGGCGGAAACTCAAGACTCCCGAGGATGTCCACAACCTGCCACTGGCAGAACATACTCTGGGCGAAGCATTTCGTGATTCCGGTTATCAGACGTTTTATGCTGGTAAATGGCATCTGGGAGATCCTGATCATGGACCGGACAAACAGGGGTTCAATACCTACGTCCAAACTGCAACGCGTCAGGTCAATCCAGATGGGAAATCGAAGAGGACCCGCATCGCAATCCCCCAAGGAGATCGTTGGCACCTGACTCGATTCATCACCGAAAAAACGGTCGAGTACATTTCCGGTTATCAATCGGCTCAACCGTTTTTCATTTTCGTTTCATATCACGACGTTCATTCCCCGGTATTAGCTGACGATCGTTTCGTTGCAAAATTCGAAAGCAAGTCCGAGACTAAAAATCGAAAGTCGCCGAAACGAGAAGGCGATGGCAAGACGCGAATGGTTCAGAACAACCCCAAGTATGCGTCGATGGTGCGGGGAATGGATCAGAGTGTCGGGGACATTTTGCGGGCCCTTGACGACGCTGATCTGCTTAAAAACACGATTATCTTGTTCGCCTCCGATAATGGTGGTTTGTCGACATTGAAACGCCCTGGCCCTACTTGCAACCTACCGTTGCGGGCCGGCAAAGGGTGGCTGTATGAAGGCGGTATCCGAATACCGTTGATCGTCAGTTATCCCGGCCACATTCGGCCTGATTCCAAAACCGAACAAATGGTTGTGACCACCGACTATTACCCGACGTTGTTGGAATTGGCAAAAATCCCCTTGGCGACCGACCAACATGTTGACGGAAAGTCATTTTCCAAGACGCTGCTAGAAAAGACTGCCGATCAATCCGTTCGAGATCTCTATTGGCATTTTCCACATTATCACGGCTCGCGCTGGACGCCTGGTTCGGCCGTTCGATCCGGCGACTGGAAATTGATTCATTTTTACGAACACCGTCGATACGAACTTTATAACTTGCGCGACGATCCAGGCGAACTCCAAGACTTGGCTGATCGAACTGTCGAAAAACTGGATGAGATGAAAGCCAAGTTAAACAAATGGCGAGACGATCTGAGGGCTCAAGCTCCAGTTTTTCGATAGCGAGCTTGTTGTTATTCGAAACTGATGCAGGCCGCCTCCTTAGTGCTGCGAATGTATATTTTTCCATCGCTGAAAGCTGGAGTCGTCCAACATTTTCCCTCCAACACGTTGCCTCGCCATAACTCATTGTATTTTTCTGGTGTTGCCGAAACGATCGCCAACTCGCCGGCGTCCGACAGCGCGACCACTTTGTCACCGATCACAACGCAATTGCCTGGGCCAAATCCTGATTGCTGCCATTTGATTTCCCCAGTTGAAAACTCGACGCACTGGAGAGGGGCTTTACCATATCGCTTGAACTCATAAAGGCCGAATAAATGGCTTCCGCTAAGTACCGGCGAGCTCCAATGGTTGATCAAACGGTTTTGTTTTCGCCAAACTGGGCTGACTTTCTGGTCAGCGGAGATTTCAAACATGCCGGCTCCAACACCATAACCGGCCGAACAATAAACTCGATTGCCATTGACCACGGGCGAAGCTGCCGTCGAAACACTGAACGGGAACTCCGTTCGCCACAACTCTTTTCCGGTTTCAATCGAAACCGCGACCAAACCAAATTGCGCAAAAAACACTATTTGTTTCTGATCGTTGATTTCGGCGAACGCAGGTGTAGCGTGCGTCAGTTTTTCAGAGCCGTTTTTCCATTTGAGTTCACCGCTGTTTTTTTCGAAAGCAAGAAACGAATGACCGGGCCCACCGCCTGCTACATATACCGCCGTCTCATCGACCAGAGGTGAAGATGCATTGTGCCATTTGATGTCCTTTCCGGAGTACTCCGCTTTAACATCGCGCATCCAAAATTTTTCGCCGGTTTCACGGTTCAGGCAATGGAGCTTCATGTAAGCGTCATAGACGTAAACTTTATCTCCCGAGATGGCTGGTGTAGACCGAGGTCCATCGCCGCCCTTGTTACCCATCGCCCCAGCGTTGCCAGAACCATTGATGTAGTCTGCGGGCCCCAGTGTTTGCGACCACAGCTCTTTGCCACTGGCAGCATCGAGTGCCACGCAGACGTCTTGTTTCGATCGGCACTCCACCGTCACCGCGGTATTCCCCGCAACGGCAAACGAACTGAAGCCAAGTTGACTGGGGACTTTCCAATGAATTTTCAATTTCCCATTGGCAATGTCCAGGTTTTCCGAAGACAGGCGTCCGGTGGCATCGGGTCCACGGTACTGAGGCCAATCTACACCGATTGCATACGCGTTAACGCACTGAAAAATGGAAAACACGGCAATCAAAACGGCGAGTGATTTGGGCGAAGTCGACATGGTCATTCCTGGAATAATTAACTGCGAATCAGAGACTGTTTAAATGAAAACAAAAAAGTCCGTCGGATTATTCCGATTCTACAAGATATTTCGATTCGCAAAACTCAATCGCAGTAAATGTTTCGTTTGATGGGCAAGGGTTATTCAATTGTCAGCGATAAACCTGATGAAACTGCTTAGTCAGTTCCCACCCTCCCAATTCCCACCCCTTCCCCACCTAACTCGCGACGAAACCTATTCGAAATGATTCTTGGATTTGGCAAAAAGAAGCCTGCGGCCTCGGGCATGGCGACCAAACCGGCATTCTCCGTTCCGAAATTGATGACGGATTGCTGTGAACAACGTTGCAAAGCGCACGTGATCTCGACCTCGTTGGCGGTGATTGCAAACGCGAAATTTGTCAGCGCCAACGAACAGGAAATTCGATTGGAATTGGATGACCAGGTTCCTTTCCGGCCGAAAACGCTTTGTTGTGTTTCGTTCACATTGAAAAATCGGGCGCACGTTTTCATGTCGAAGGTGGCCCATTTCGATCATTCTGCTGTGCCGGCGGTGTTAAATGTCGAACTGCCGAAACAAGTCAGTGTTGCCGAACTTCGTTCAACGTTTCGGATTCCAGTGGCTGAAAACATTGAACTGAAATGTGAAACAAAACTGATAGATCGTGCTCCGTTATCGGCAAAGGTGCACGACATCAGTTTGAATGGAATTGCGATCGAGCTTGAACAGGTTCCCGAGCTATCGATCGGAGACGAAGTTGAACTCATGCTGCAATTGAATGGTTTTCAAGTCCCTGTCAAAGCCGAGTTGCGCAATATCCAAGAAACAAGGCTTGGTATGCTATTGCTTGGAGACAAGACAGACGAGTTGAAACGACTGGTACGTCAATTGGAAATGGAATTTCTTCGCTCGCGAAAGAACCAAGGCGTCGAACGCTAGTAATATTCGAACGTCGCAGCGACACTATTATCGTTTGCTTATGTCGACAGCCACGATTTCCTTGTCATTGCGAACGTAGGCGGTCCGATTGGCGTATGCCGGATGAGACCACACCACCGACCGGCCGAATGACTCGCCCGTCGGCTCGAGCACGTGAAATCGGCCCAACGACTCAAATTTTTCTGGAGTCAAATTGGCCAACATTAAATCACCGGTCTCGCTCATAATAATGTACCGATTGGAATCACCGATGCGCGTCAAGAATGCGGTGCCGTGGCCGACGCGACGTTTTTCTTTTGGTTGCGTTGCCTCGAAAGTCTCCCACAAGCGTTTTCCATCTTTGCCGTCGACTGCAAAGAGCTTGCCGACCATGCAATCGCTGCCGTAAAGAACTCCATTCACGAAAATTGGAGTCGCATTGGCTCCATAAACGCTGTTTCTTGGATTGCCACGCCAAACGACTTTGGCTGCTGGTTTTTCTTCGTTCAATTTAAGCATTACCGATTGATTGCCGATGCCGCTGGCATACAGCAAATTCCCATCCAACATCGGTCGACAAATCGACATATTGTATTGAGGTTTGATTTCGATCGACCAATACGACTTACCGTTGGAAGGATCTAAAGCGCAGACCGCATCTGGATGAAAAACGATTAACTGACGCACACCCGCTTTTTCAATAATGGTTGGTGGACAGTAGCCCGCCGCGCAATTCAGTGCTTTCCAGCGAACGTCACCCGTCATTTTGTCGAACGCCACAATGCCCTGCCCTTCGCCGCCGACCATCGTGTACAACATTTCGCCGTCAACGAGTGGATGGGATGAGAATCCCCAAATCGGGACTTCCGCTTTAAAGTTGTTTTTCAAACTGGTTTCCCAAATGAGTGTTCCATCGGCTGTATTCAGGCATTTGAGATCACCCTCACTACCAAGAATGTAAACTCGGTCGCCATCAATCGTCGGCGTACAACGTGGACCGGCCGGGTAGGAAATACTGTAGGGACAATCGTAAGCATGCTGCCATTTTTCTTCGCCAGTTTTGGCGTCCAACGCGATCAGTCGTTCTTGTCCTTTCAGATTGGCCCGTTTTCCGGGATTGTTAAACGCTCGGCCGTCAGCGACTTTATAATCAAAAACGTAGACGATATTGTTGGCGGCGGCAGGACCAGCGTAACCGCCATGAATCGGGACTCGCCACTTAACCTTCAGACCACTTTGAGGGATTGAATCAATGATCCCCGATTCCTGGTAAACGCCATCTCGGTTTGGTCCCATCCATTGCTTCCAATCGTCGGCGTCGACCGAGTTGCAAGCACTCGTCAAGGCGAATGTCAAAGAGCATAAAAACGTGCATGTGAGCGCTTGGAAGTTGGTAAAGATTGTGTGCATCAGATCGTCCTTACGAAAAAGAGAAGCAATCACTGTAGACCGTTCTTCCATCGAAAAACAATCCGCTGCAGATTGCTTGCAATTCAAGTCCGCAAAGTTTGGAGGAAATCCTGGATCTGTTCGAATTCGAACAAACTGCAAATTCAATTGGATTGCGAAGCCGACATGCGTTGCAAAAACCTAATGATCTCAAGCGGCCATTCAGACGTGAATTCGACTGAATCATTCGATTGAGGATTCAAAAATTGAAGCGTCGTGGAATGCAATGCCAATCGACGAATACCGCTTTGATCCTCGATTTGTTTTCCAATCGGACCTCGGTACTTGATATCGCCGCAAATGGGATGCCCCGCCTCCGCCAAGTGGATTCGAATTTGATTTGTGCGTCCCGTTTGCAATCGGCATTGAATTTCGCTGTAGTTTTGGAAAGTTCTCAACGGCGACACTTGAGTAACGGCAATTTTTCCGGTTTGAGTGGCATCGCTACTTCCTCTCAATCCGTCACCGCGATCACGAATCAAACGAGTCTGGATGGTTTGGGATTCGATGCGGCCCGGGACCAGGGCCAAGTAGTTTCGAATCGCAGAGTGGTTAGCGAATTGTTTGATTAACTGGGCCTGCGTATCGGGGTCTCGGGCGAAAACGAGCAAACCACTCGAGTCGCGATCCAGTCGATGCACAGGATATAGTTTGCCTCCTTTTTTTCGATTGCCGGCAAAATCTCTTGCAGCGATGAGCCGTTTTGTGCATTCGTCCAAAGTGGGTTGGCGATTTCTTTTTTTGGCTTGCCAGGAATACTCAGATTTGTGCCGGAGAGAGACCATTCCCGAAGGCTTTTCAACTACAACTAGAGACGATTCGAGGTGGACGATCGAAACATCTGCGTCGGTGGGCGGAGTGGCACGGGGGTGATCAGTAACGGCAACGACTTCTCCGACGCTCAAACGACGGGATTCGTCGATACATAGTACGTTGCCTATTGTTACAAACCGGCGACGCAATAGCTTCCGGACGGTTGACCACGAGGGCTTGTCAGGCAAATTTGCTCGGAGTGCCGCCAAAATCGTTGGCTTGTTTGGATCGGAAACTGTGAATTTTTGCATAGTGTAAAAGTTATCTATGGAGCCTGCCGGCGTCAACCAAATAAGCGATTTCGAGAAATCTCCCTTTTCCCCGGCCATTATCAGCCGGTCCCAAAAACCTCTTTGTAGGTTGATTGACTCAACTTTGAATCAAATAAGTCGATCATCAACTTGTATCGTTTGTTCCGATGGTCGGGTGCTGCTTGATTGTATTGGCGATTTTGATACATGGGTGCAACGGTTTTGGACCTTAGTAACGGTTGTGACGTTGAGTATTTGGGTTGGGTAAAAACAAACGGCTAGTTTTTCTTGACAGCGACAAACCGTCCTGCATGTTGCATCGCACCGCCAACGAGCGAATCGTGAAAATTAATGTCGCTTAAATTAGCCCGCAGCGGGTGCCTCGGACCTTGTTCGAGTTGATACCGAATTGTTAGGAAAACCCAAAGAGAAAAAAGATGACTTTACCAACTAAGATTTTGATTCTCGGTGTTGCCTTGCCCGCGCTGATGATCGCCGGATTGTTGTACATGTACTCGTCGGAAGCTACAGACCGAGCGATCGAGGCGAGTGTTGACAAAGCACGGTCTATCTGTCTATCTGCCGAATCTGCACGTGAGCAAACAGAAAAGCAATGGAATTCGGGGATTTTTTCACCTCAAGTTCTTCGTGAATGGGGCGATACTGGCGAAGACGACAAAGTCTTGTCGACCGTTCCCGTTGTCACCGCTTGGGAAACGGCGATGGCGAAGTCCAAAGAAGGGGGATACCAGTTTCGTGTGCCTGCACTGAATCCAAGAAATCCTGACAACAAGCCGAACAAGCTTCAAGAGAAAGCACTCAAGGAGATCAAGTCCAACAATCTAAACGAATACTACGTCGTCAATAAAGAAACAAATGCGGTCCATTATTTCCGACCGGTAAAGTTGGCGGCGTCGTGTTTGAGTTGTCATGGAGATCCATTGCAATCCAAAGAACTTTGGGGACGCGAAGATGGAACAGATGTGACCGGACACAAAATGGAAAACTGGGAAGAGGGACGCATGCACGGAGCGTTCGAAGTGGTTCAAAGCCTCGAAGCAGCCAATGCGTCGGCACGCACCTCGATTATGTATGCATTAGGCATTGCCGGTCTGGGCCTGATCGTGATCACCGCGATTACCATGACTATGTTGAAGAGCGTGACCAAGAAAATGCGTGGAGCAACCGCTGGCATTTCGAAGTCAATCTCTGGACTACGTCGAGCCTCACAGAGCTTGACCGAAGGGGCAAATGCGACAGCCGACAAATCGGAAACGATGGCTTCCGCGGTTTCTCAGATGTCGGAAAATATCAACAGCGTCAGCGACGCTATGAATCAAATCAGTCATTCGGTTCGCGAAATTGCACAACGATCGACTGAAGCCAGCCGAACTGCGGACGATGCCGTGAATGAGGCGACGACGACGTCGGACGTGATTCAGCGATTGGGCGAAAGCAGCAGTCGGATCAATGATGTAACCAAGGTGATTAACTCTTTGGCCGAACAAACCAACTTGCTGGCTCTCAATGCCACCATTGAAGCGGCTCGCGCTGGTGAATCTGGACGTGGTTTCGCCGTTGTTGCCAACGAAGTTAAAGACTTGGCCAATCAAACCAGTCAAGCCACCGAAGGTATCGCCGATGTGATTGGAGGTATTCGTTCGGATACCGATACAGCCATATCCAGCGTGAAACGCATCCGTGAAATTATCTCCGAAATTCACGAAGGTCAACATATCGTCGCGTCGGCTGTAAACGAACAGGACGCAATGACCAATGAGATTCTGAGAAACATTCAGGAACTGTCGGATGCCAGTAAAGATGTTTCGGAACAAATTTCGACGGTGGCTGAAAGTTCACAGGTCACTTCCGATCGGGTCGACCGTAGTTCAACACTGATTTCCGAAATTGCCCAGGTATCGCAGGAACTGCCAGCAATGGTCGGGTTGAAATCTGAACCGGCAGCTGCAACCGCAACTTCAAACGCTTCATCATCAACAGAAAATGATGAAGCATAACAGGTCATTCGCACCTTTGATTGATTCTTCTCAACGCCATCGGGCGGCCCGTGGGATTCTCGACTCACGGGCCGCTTCGCTCTTCTAGGCCTAATCGACGTGTTCTTTTTCGTTGATTCGTTGCTCGAAACTGAGGTTGTGTCAGTCTTGGTATTGTCCATCGCGCCCTGGAATGTTGACGGCCTTGCTCAAAAATAGGGCCACGCGTAAAAGTCTTTACAAGTCGATTTTGGTTAATTTTTTGGGGCCGATTAACGCAAAGGATTGGTGTCGCACGCGTTACCGACGCAGCATTCAAGTGCCGTTGATCGATACGTTGGGATGTTTTGCAATTCTCCCAGTTTTACTTGTATAATTTCGACGATCTGACGGAGTCTCACAAACGCAGGTGTAGCGCATAGGTTCAAAATGTTGATCCATTCAACTCGATGGAATGATTGCTGGTGGAGGCTGCTGTTTACTTGGGCTTTTGCCTTTTGCCCGAGCGACGCGTCGTCAACTAACGTTTTATGCCGGGGCTTTGAGTTCAACGTTGACGAGCCAGAGGAAGTTTCTAAAAAAAATGAGAAGCTGGAATCGGCAGCCGCGTCCAACCATGCTTTGTTGCGGGCGTTTGGGATTGAACCAACAAAATCCGGGATTCGCAGTTATTTGAGTTCTCTCGTTCCCAGCGAATCGGCGAGCAGTCAAGTGTTGTCATTATTGTCACAATTAGGAGATCGCTCTTTTGAGGTGCGAGAATTGGCGACGGAAAAATTAATGCTGTTGCCGTCGATAAAAAAAGGGATGTTGAAGGACTACTCCGACGACCCAGAAACGACGTTTCGCCTTAAGTTGGTTGCTGAGTTTCGGGCAACAGGTATACAGAAGCTGCAAAGTACTTTGTTCAAGACAGTTATCGCCGATTCGATTCAAGGACTGGTTGCTGACATTCTCAATGCCTATGACCATTTGGAAAATCCGCGAACACAAGAACTGGCTGGGCGAGCCATCCTCAAGATAGCGACCGCAAATGACCTCGACATTCTCGAACGGGCCTGCACCGAAAGCATGGATCAGAACGAACTCTTGGCGATCGCGTGTCTAAATGGCATTGATCGAATCGATCCCAGTCGATCCGTTGCTGTAGTCGCATCCATCAATCTCACTCATCAAAAGGACATATTCAAACTGGCATGTGCTCATTTGCTTGCCAGAAATGGAATGAAGGAGTGTTTGGAGCTGTACGTCGATCTATTGGAATCCCAAGACCGGCTTTGTCGGAGTCGGGCGTTTGGACAACTACAATCGATGACTCGGCAAAAGTTTCAATACTCCGTTACGGCAACCGATACACAGTTGACGGCTTCCGTAGAGCAATGGAGGACCTACATCGGTGAGAATTTGAACGACATTCCAATCGAATTCAGCAAACGGTCGCGCCTGGGTAGAATGTTGGTCTGCAGTTACAACACTGGCAAAATTCATTCCTACGATGAGGATGGTAAATTAAAGTGGAAAAAAACTGGCTCCAATCCATTCGCGTGTCAGGGACTAGCCAATGGCAATTGTCTTGTGATGCTTTATTCCAAAGGAACGCTGTTGGAATATGATGAAAGCGGACAACTCGTAAAAGAACTTAAAGGGTTGCCAAAATCGACGTCGTCAATACAGCGTTTGTCCAACGGCAACACCATTCTTGCTGCCGGTCAAAACGGGAACAAAATAGTTGAGATCGACAGCAAAGGCAAACAAGTTTGGTCGGCGGTCGTGAAGGGAAGCCCCACGGGGGCTCAGTTACAAGAAAATGGATTGCTGTTAGTGGCGTTATATGCTGAGGAGAAGGTCGTTGAAATCGATCGCAGCGGTGACGTGATTAGTGAATTCAAAGTCAAAGGGCAGCCCTATACGGCTAACCGATTGCCCAATGGCAATGTGTTGGTTGCGTTCGCCCGTGGCGGCGTCGGCGAATTTTCTGAGGACGGAACCGAGGTTTGGAAAGCGGTCACAGCGGCTAATACGTATTGGGCGGACCAACTGGAAGACAATACGGTTGTAACCGCGGACACAAGTGGGATTTTGAAAATTGCGCCCGAAGGTGAAATCACGTCCCGTCAAACTGAATTCAAAGAATACACCTATATCTCATCGTATTAAAAGATCGCCGGCGACTCGTGATCGCTATCGGTGCTTATCGCTATCGGTGCTATCGCTATCGGTGCTATCGCTATCGGTGCTTTCGAGGGAATTCAGCGAAGGCTACAATCTTCGCGTTGTGTTATTCGATGATCTAGAAGTCCGAACCCATTCATTGTATCCGTGACCAGCTGGTTTGTGCTAACTCTGTTGGCGGCGTTGTTTCTCGGACTTTACGACGTTGCCAAAAAACAAGCCGTCACCGATAACGCGGTACCGCCGGTATTGCTTTTAAACGTTATGACGGCTGCGATCGTCTGGGGAGGGCCGGTGGCGTACGAATGTACGACGGGCCTGCCTTTGTTTTCTGAGGTGTCGCTGACACGCATCGGGTTTACGGAACATGTATGTCTGTTTGTTAAATCTGTAATCGTTGGCTCGTCATGGATGTTTGCTTTCTTTGCGATAAAACATCTGCCGATTTCGATTGCCTCCCCGATTCGAGCTACCAGTCCACTGTGGACAATCATATTGGCGGTTACGTTAATGGCCGAAAGACCGTCTCGACACCAATGGCTTGGAATGGGGTTGGTGTTGACCGCGTTTTATGTTTTTTCGGTCATCGGTACGAAGGAAGGGATTCAATTTCGACGCAACCGATATGTCTGGCTGATGGTGGTTGCCACATTGATTGCGGCTGTTAGCGGTGTTTACGACAAATTCTTGTTGCAAACGATGAAACTCAAGCCAGCCATTGTGCAGGCTTGGTTTTCAATATACCTAGTGCCAGTCATGTTTCCGATGTGGTTGTTTTGGTGGTTTCGCGATCGGAACTCTCAAGACTTTGAGTTTCGTTGGTCGATACCGTTGATTGCCGTATTCTTGTTGTTGGCCGACTACACCTATTTCGTCGCGGTGAGCCAACCCGAAGCTCTGATTTCGATCGTTTCGGCGCTGCGACGGACTTCAATCGTGATCGCTTTTTTTTATGGAATCCTGTTTTTAAAAGAAGTCAATTGGCGTCCCAAACTGATTTGTCTGTTTGTGCTCGGGTTAGGGATTTACATGATCAGCATCTAACTTAATTGCGAATCAATAGTGTCAAGGTCAGACCGACCTTAGTCCGGTTTGACTCATGTGTTTTCGGTGTTGTAGTTGTACTTTTGAGGGTGTGTGCCTTCACTTGGCAGGAACGGTGTAAACTGTGTTCGTTCGTGTTCCAAGAATCGAGCTTCCAGCATATCGAATTCTTCAGCCGCTTTTTCTTTTCCCGTTTTGAAGAGCTGTGGGATATTGTTGACACCGTCCAGCGGCCAAGGTTCTTTCATGCTGAAATTCAAGTGTGTGTAGCGATCATCCAAAATGAATTGTAGCGGTTGATGGATGCCTTGGATCTGCGAAGAACCCATGACATCGGCAACGTGTCGTACCCAATACATGATTCCTGCGTCTCCTCCTGGAGGAGTCAACGAGTATTGGGAAATACCGGTTCCAATGGAAAGCAAGTGCACGTCATCGACCGCAAACTTGGGATCGCAATTCTCGCGATCACATTCGTTGCGGATTTTCATTGCTTCGGCAAATGCTAACAGGCTTGGGTCGGTTGCCCACAGTCCGCCATCGGCAAATGCTTGATCTTTTATCATCTTGTGCGGGAAGTAGGTCGGTGCTGCGGTGGCGGCGACCAGCAAATCACAAACGAGCACATTTTGGTCGTTGCAAGCTTCTGGTAGGTGGGCGGTTCGAAACACATGGGGTGTTCCGCGCGTTAAGTTGACCGTTGGCACCATAAGGCGAGTGTGTCGAATGTCCGCAATCGTATGCTCACCAAATCCTTCGCCGAAGGATTCATAGAGGGCATCGGGTCAGTAGCGGGAACGAAAGAAATCACCAAGTTCTCCACCTGTTTTCCTTTTGAAGAATTGGTTCACAACCGGGAATATTAATTTGGACACCCCTTGAGCTTTGTACGGCGGTCTTGGGGTAAAGATCTTTTCGCCATAACGTTCGTAAAAGCCATTGAGTTCGTCAGCCGAAAAACCAGCTGCCAAGCCAGCAGCCACAATTCCACCTGTGGAGGTACCAGCGATCAGGTCAAACGAATCGGCAATTCGGCGTCCCAAACGCGATTCGAGTTCTTTCAAAAACGAGGTGATAAACGCGCCGCGGATTCCTCCGCCGATCAGTGAGAGGATCTGAAACCGCTTCATAGCCTTGTGCGAATGGTTAGTTTGAGCCCAAAAATAAATGTTTTAAAGGAATTTAGATTTTACCCGCAATGCAGAATTTCTCTCGTTTCCGCGTTAACAAAACTAAACGATCGTTGGATTTTAGTCCATTTTCCAGTCGAATAGTCGCACCAGTTGGGCATACGAGGTTGGATTTTTAGTGGAAAAGACACTGCTATATTGTTGGTGCGAGCGGATTGCAAAAGTAGTTTCACGTTTGCTTGCCGAAAAAGAATTCGAAAGCGAAATCATGCGCGAAATTGGCTGTTTGTTGGCCGACCGACCTCATCTTGAAAATCCCGAACGATTTAATCCTCCAGACGACGCGTTGCTTGAGTTAGTTGAAACCATCGCAGCGATCCATGAGTCGTTCATGTTGTTGGCACCGGAAGACTTGTACAACGAAAACAAATTCAAAGTGGAGGCGATACGGATCCACTGCCAAAGTGTGTTGCTTCATTTGGATGGTGATGCTGACAAACGGCCTCAAGATGTTGCGCCGGTGGCCAAAGGTTCCGAAGAGCCCACGCCAATCGTTAAGATTGACTTTTCAGATACCCCGTTGGTTTTTGATGCGATTGTCAATCGCATGTCGGCCGCTCAGCGACGACAATTGATTTTCATGTTGCAAGAACATGTAAGTTCTTTGGAATTTTAGAATTGAACCGATACGATGCGTAAATCACGCAACGGCCGCGATTTACGAACATCCGTAACGACATTCAATAAATTGTTCCACATTGTGTGAATACCGATCATTGAACTCGTGGAATACGGTATGGAATCGGGATTATCGTGCGTAGGGTCACATAAATGATGGAAAACTGTGAAGATTTTTCTATATTGAGTGAATCACGTTGGTTTATTTTCACTGTAGGAGATGACAAAGATGAAACATCAATTTGCCTTGTTTTTGTTTCTCGCGCTAAGCGCGTCAATTTCATTTGGTCAAACGATTTACGATTTGCGGGTTGCACCGTCGGCTGACCAATCTATCGCTGAAGGTGCTCCCATGCTTTGCGAAGACATGAACGACTTGATGGTCGGTGCTTTGGACGGACAAGCCAGTTCTGACAACACAACTTGGCTCGGCGCTGCAGATGGTAGTGGCGCGAGCATGGTCATTGATGCTGGTGGAGGTGACCTCAAATTGGACTATGTCAATAACACTGGTGCTGGGGCTTTCTTCGACATTTTCGAAGCGACTTTCGACCCAGCATTCATTGCACTGGCAGACGACGGTTTCACATTCAGCATGGACTATGAAATCACAAATCTAAACAGCACACAATTTTTCTTCACTCCAATCGCTGCTGTTGAAGGATTTATCTTTACACGATTGGGTGATGCGACTGGCTCGGGTACTTGGGATGTACTCGAGACCGATGGCGCGGGCGCCGGTGTCTTTCTTGATACGGGTGTTGCGGTAGCGACTTCGGGAACTATCGAATTTAAGGTCAATGACTTGGATATGGACATCTGCATTGATGGAGTCGTGATTTATTCTGGTAATATCATTGGTGCCAATGGTGACCCAGGAATCGTACCTGGCGAATCTTTGACGACCCTGGACATTGAAACCGTTGATGATGCTTTCGGTACTGGTTCCGGACTGACCGTCGATAATCTTGCGATCAATACGTCTTGCAAAATGGAAGGTTGCGAATTCGCATTGGGTGACGTCAATGGCGACGGAAACGTTGATATTCTTGATGTCGCTCCATTTGTTGCCGCAATTACTGGTGAATTTGTTTGCGAAGCTGACGTTAACGAAGACGGCGTTGTCGATATTCTCGACGTTGCACCATTCGTCGCTTTGCTGACGGGTGGCTAATATTCGTTGAAACGAATTAAGTAAGTAACAAAAACCCTGATCTGTTTTGGATCAGGGTTTTTTTGTTTAAACATTGAATTGTAGAATTCAGCCACGAATTCTGAGGTCGCGTTTCGTCTTTGTTTAGCGTCATTCCGACAGTTTGCCTTAAAAAATTCGACGCCACGACCGCTGCGGTAAAGCGCAACTGGTATTAGCCATCTGACAATAGGGCTACAAACAAAGAAACGTCAAGCAAGGTTGCTTCTCCGTCGCCATTTATATCCGCCTCTTCTTGGAATACACCGTCGATAAGACGGTCGACAAAAGGTGCCACATCCAAAAGGTTGACTTCGCCATCCAAGTTCGTGTCACCCAACAATGCGAGCGGGGCAAATGAAGTTAACTGCAAGTCGTCGCCCATTCCTGAAGAAGTCGTTATTGTAAAAAAACCGCTCGTTATCGGGCCAGGCAATTGGGCCGATCCAAAAAACACGAAATTTCCGCCGGTACCGTCCGTGCTGCCCCAAACGGATTTGCCGGTATTCTGTCCGACCAACTCTTGCGACAAATCCAACGCGCTGTTACCCGTATCCAATTCGATTCCAGCGACTTCACCGTTTTCGGTAGAGTACATTCCGTTGCCACCGACTGCATTCTCGATCGTAATTGAAAAACTTTGGACGAATGTGTTCATTGATTGGGTGGTCACACCGGGATTGGAAAGTTCCGAAGTATCGATCGTAATCTGTCCCGACGCGACGGCATCATTGCCAAACTTTGCACCACTCCAAGACAATTCATAACGAACCAATTCCGCTGTCAGAAGTTTTGGAAAGCTGCACCCAACCAAAAATATAAGTAACGCGATTAAACGACGGACGTTCGTGTTTGTCATTTGTCTTTCCTCACCAAATGTATACCAATCAAATCCCGAGTAGTGGGTCTGAGCAATAATAACTTTCTTTGCAAATCAAAACAACAAAAAAGCAACGTGGTCTAGACCAAGAAATTTTTTGAGAATTCTCAAACTTGGTAGTGGAATTCGGCAATAGACCGCGCAAGTTGCGACAACCGAATGCGGTGAATTTTGGCTGCTAAGAAACTGGGTGTAGATTGGATACAGCAGCTTTTGCTACTATTCGCCAGAAAGTACCGCGACAAACGTCGCTACGTCCAATAGGTCAACGACGCCATCTTTGTTGGCGTCTGCTTCACATGAAAAGACAGAGCCGCCGATCGCTAATACGAAAGGAGCGACATCCAGTAAGTCGACGAATCCATCTAAGTTAACATCTCCAATCAAGCAAGCTTGAGCCGGCACGACCATAATTAAGCTACCGTCCGCGACTGAATTTTTGTTGACAACATCAAAGTATTGAAAAATCATTCCAACGTCATTGCGATTGTTGATCCGGGGGGCACCACTTTGGCTGAAGCTTCCGTCACGTCGGCCGAGTTGGCGTTTGCCAATATCCGTTTGGATGGTGTCCCCTTCCCCCGCTAATCGAATTAGCTCCATCCCATTGCCAACAAATACGCTGCTTAGAGACGCTTGATCGTCACCTCGGAACACGACGACGCCGTCGTCGTTAACGTCTGGCGGAAAGAAATCGATCGAATTGACTAGGGGATGGTTGGTGTCGGCGATCAAAATTGTGGTTTGCGTGATCGTGTCGAAAACGTAAATCCCGGAAACTTCGGCCGTGTCGTTGGCTTGAAACGCGACTTTGTTCCCATTGTCACTGATTGAAATACTATTGGTGACGAACTCGGAAAACGGAGATTGTGGGTCAAGTTCGGTTTCGACGGCCACAAGCGTCGAGTTGCCGCTGGCTTCAAAAATTCGAATTTCCTCGAAATCAACGCCCGCAACGGTCGATACCTTGGCCGCAATTTTTGGCGTGTTTTGATCGTTCTCACGGCTCATGTCAGGTGAAAAAAGAAACAGAAACGGGCTGCTTGCATCGAGGCCGGAATCCACGGCATAGACGACCAGACTTGGAAATCCGGAATCGGTAGCAGGGAACGTCCCATAAGCATCGCCGTCAAAACCAAATCGAATTCTCCCGCCGATACGTTGGCTGTCGTCCAGTGTCAAACTCGATGTCCCAGTAGCACCTAACGGCAAATTGAGCGGAAATGTCATTGACAATTGATCATCATAGACAAACAGATCGTCGTCGATTCCAACTGAGAAAATGGCTTGTCGGTTTCCGTTTTGGCTAGGATCACCCGCGATTATGTCGGATGCATTGAATACAACATCACCGTCGACCGTGCCAGAATTATTGGTCGCGAAAAACAATCCCGCGTTCCCCGTGTTACCGACGAAATTTATATCCAGAGCCACATTTCGATCATCATCAACACTGATAGTTGGAGACGCGATGCTACTGCCATTTGGCATATTAAAGCTTGTTACTCCCGTACGACCATAGATGACGGGCGTTAAATACTCGGGCAATTCTTGCCCCAACGCGAGCGTGGTTGTCAAACACAATAAGAAAGAAAAACAGATCGGCTTCAGCATCTTTGGATTCCGAACGAAAAATGGATCAACGTCTATTCTGACAAGGCAACGTTGGCTGTCTATCTGGTTTTCTGCGGAAATCCCATTTTTGATAATACGACGGGCGAACTATTTTTTCCCATACAACTTGAGCATCGCGCCAATCATTTCGTCGCAAGCCTCAAAGTGTTTGGGTTGGTATGTGTTCGTCCACGCAATCGCCGCCAAATTTTGGTCTGGGAGAAGCCAAATTAGCGCAAACGAGTTCGTATTTGAACCCGCATGTTGCAAAGCTCTCCCATTGCCAAATGGAAATTGAATCCAGCCGCAGCCATATTTGGTCCCATTGGACTTATTGGTTGCGTGCGCCGAATGCAAATGGTCGAACGTTGACTGTCGGGAAAGCAACGGCTCAGGCTTTTCTTTTAAGTGCCATCGGGCATACTTGGCGTAATCTGCGATTGTCAGGTGGACGGTTCCAGCGGATGCATAGGCCGAAGGGTTTTCCGCCCCAGCCAACTTTGGGTTCATTGGCGAACCATCGCTTCGGTGCCCCCACATTAATGGTGGTTTCAGTTGTTCTGCCATTTTCATGGTTCGAAATTCGGCGCTCTTCATACCCAGCGGCTGAAAAATCTTGCGTTGCATCAGGTTTTCATAGGTATCGCCGGTAACTTTCTCTAGCATAACCGCGGCGACCACATAACCGAGGTTGGAGTAGTTGTATTCGCCAAATCGATGTGGTGGTTTGTCTTTCATACATAGCTTCAACATCCGGCGCCGCTCAAGTTCAGGAGGATGCTTTTCATCGAAGAAAGATCCCCATTGCCTACTTGCAAAATCTCGTCGAATCCCACTCCGGTGCGATAACAGGTCGTTCAACGAGACCTCACGCAAATTCGGGTGAAGCGATTCTCGCTTCAGATTAGGCCAAATTTCGGCGATAGTCGTGTTCCAGTCAATTTCGCCAGACTCAACCACAATCGCCGCCAAAGTCGCCGTCATAGATTTTGTGTTCGAACCCAACGCAATTCGATCAGTTAACTGAGCAGCGCTTTTTGTTCCGCGTTTGCGCACGCCATCGCACAACGTTGCAATCGTCGAATCCGTATCGACAACGGCGGCAAAGACGGCGGGTAGATCATATTTTTGAAGGACCTCTCGTAGCTTTCGTCGGAGTTGTTTTTCATTTTTGAAATGATCGGTATCTTGGGCTGTTAGGCTCCTCGCAAGAGTTAAGAGCACTATCAGCGACAAAGCCATTGTTTTCGCGTTTTCAAGAAAGAACACAAAACACCTTTGCTCGTTGAGTCAATTAGATATCAGTCGGGATTCTCAATCAGGAGGACCAATCTGGCAACCCATCGCCGTTATTGGGCCTTAAAAATGCGGAGCACGCCGAATTGTTCGAGCAAGGAGTGGATACTCTACCTTGACCAAAACCTCGATCAACATCACCGATGATCCATCGGCCCGCGATGAAAGTGGCCGGCAATGACATGGCCGTGGAGGTCGAAAAAGCGATTGTAAAACCAATCGTGTTGACAGACCATACGGCATTGAGAGCACCACCAAAATGGCCAAGAGCGACGCACGCTGCGGTGAACCGAAAAAGTTCAGGTTTTGTTGGCATAACTGCATGACCGATGAATGGGTATCACGATAGAAAAGTGCGAATCCAAACAGCGACGACGTGACTCAAGAAACGGAATCTCACGATCGCCGACGTGGAAAATCGTGACAAGCGACAATATTCGGGGTGGCTTCCATTCTGAGTCCACAAATCACGAGCATTCGGTGGTTGTGTGGTGTCTCGCCCGAGTACAAGTTGGGATTCTTTCAGTGATCTTAAAACCGCCAAAGTCTGGCGATCGGAACCACAAGAACAACACGGTTGAATCATTACATTACATACGACTGCTATTTTCGGCAATTGCCATTGGTTGCCTAGAAAACATAGATCGCCCGCGGGTTTCATGCTGGCGATCGTCTTGCTTTTGAGATATTAACACTTTGAAAGCGCTGCCGGTTGACGTGATGTTGCTTACAAAGCTCATTTTGAGAGCGCGTTTTATCCGTCGAGGGTTTGCTGGTTTGCGCGAGAATCCGCGTCAAACTTGCGGCTTGCTAGAGGCATGAATTGAGTATCTTGAATTCACAATTTGCGACCGCCACGACTGACGTAGAAGTCTTGGTGCGGCAGAATTACGTCTGTCAACGAGTGACGGACATCGCCTCACTTCGAAACCTACGTGAAGCATGGAACGCGTTGGGGGCGAGCCGGCCAAGTCCGTTTCAGCAATGGCAATGGCTGGAAACGTGGTGGGAGTGTTTTGGAATCGGCCCCAATGAGTTATGTGTCTTGGTCGTCAAAGATCAGTACGAGAAAATCGTCGCATTGTTACCAACCTACATTACACGTACGACTTTCCAGGGGCAGCAATTGCGATTCCTTGGATCCAACAATGTGTGCACCGATTACAATACATTGTTGGTTGCACCAGACCTTGCCGAAATTGCAACAGAACGAATTGCCGACTTCATTGCCAGCGAGTTGTCGAAGGTAGTCGATCGTGTGGAGTTTGATAGTTTTGAGTCGAATGACGCCGCCATGGCAATGTTGAACTCGGCTTTGGTTTCCAAAGGTTTTGCTTGTGAGCGTGTTTCGGCGGCAAGTAGTTGGCGAATCGAGTTTGAGCCAACGTGGGAACAATATATGGCGCGGCTAAGTCGGAAACGTCGCTGGCGAGCACGGAAAATAAAAAAAGAGTATTTGGAGACCGGTCGATCCCAAGTCTATCGTGCCGAAAACGATGTTTCATTGAAGCATGGTTTGGAGATTCTTGTCGAATTGCACCAGGATCGCCGGACGAGTCTGGGTGAGTCGGGATGTTTTTCGTCACCCGATTTTCTGACATTTTTAGGGCAAGCGGGTGCCTTGTTTTTCGAATCGGGTCAACTGCATTTACAGTGGATCGAATTGGATGGTGAGCCAATCGCGGTCGAATTTGACTTGCTGGACGCTGACACCTTTTATCACTACCAGTCGGGGTTTGCAACGGCCGCAAGTTCGCATCGGCCAGGTTGGCAGGGAGTAATGACTGCAATTGAACGTGCTCATCAATCCGGAGCAAAATATTTCGATTTCTTGAGAGGCGAAGAACCGTACAAAAAAAGTTGGGGGGCAGTCGAGGTCCCGCAAGAAAAAACCATCTTGTTTCCTCCGCGTTTGGTGCCGCAGTTACAGCATTTCGTAGATAGTTCTTTGCGTCGCCTCAAACGATTGGTACGTTAGATTTAATTGTTGTTCCAATCTACGCAACATTATTTGTAATCGCGAATCGGTCAAGTTGAATCGTGGCGAATTCAAAATCTGCGTTTCTCGATGACTGAATCGTCAGTACTTGTTGCGAGGCGGGGTGAGTAAACCTCAGTTCCTCGGCCATCAATAACAGCCTCGACACATGCAGTTGCTCTCGAAACAACCGGTTATGCCGGCGGTCGCCGTGAGTGGTGTCTCCAATAATCGGATGGGCCAGGTGGTTAAAATGTCGCCGAATTTGATGTTTGCGTCCGGTGACCGGAACGATTTTGACTTCGGAGTAACGGCTGTGTGGGTACTTGCCCACCGAAAACGGAAGCTCCCAGCGTCGAATGGTTTCATACGTTGTCAGCGCGGCTTGCGGTGTCTTGATCGACTGCGCTTGGGTATCGGAAACGCGGTCGTGCCGTTCAATCAACGGTTCCGCCGTTCGACCAAGATCGGAGGTGTATCCTCTGACAATGGCTCGATAGGTTTTCGAAACGCGACGGTCTTGGAACTGTTCGGAGAGTTGTCTGGCGTCGTCGGCGCTTAGTGCAAAAAGCAAAACACCGGACGTGGGGCGATCAAGTCGGTGGACCAGGAAAACCGGTTTGTCAATTTGATTGCGGAGTTTTTGAACAGCAAATTCTCTTGCGTGGACATCGATGCGGCTGCGGTGAACCAACAGCCCTGCGGGCTTGTCGACTGCCACGATGTGTTCGTCTTGATAGAGTATTTTCATATAGACGACTTGATGATCCATCTCTTGTTTCAAAAACGTAGCTATCGGAATCTAGCTTTTCCGGATCTGCGAGCCCAGACGATTTGATCGTGAGAATGCAACCCACTGGAGTTGGGTATGACGTCTACTTTTCCAACATTTCGTTCGAAAAATGCCATCGCGCGATCGGCCATTTGCATCAAATCTTCGCGCGGGGAATTTCTAAATGATGATACCATCACCAACAGATCGCGTTCTTGAAACCACTTGATTCGTTTGTTCGATTGTAAATCAAGTTCCACACGACTAAAAAGAACAATCGCAACACTGAGTGACGAAAACATCAATGCGACAACCATCCAATTTAGACGGTGGCAGAGCTTGTCCAGTTGAGCTGGTTCGATTTGACCGGCCGCCGCGAAAACCATCAAAAACGCACACAATACGAATATTGCTCCCAGGAATATCGCGTTTTCAATTTTGTAAAATAGCTCTACTTGAAACGTTTCGACGATGTACCAAGAAAATAACACCAAGAAAAAAAGAACCATTCCATGCGTGCCGACGAAATGAAACAGTAAACGGCGAGATTTTCGAACGATCAAAACCGGCACTAACAAAATCAATATTGTAAAAATCAAGTAGCGCGCATTGTTTATCAAGTAAAAGATTTCTTGCATCTGCCCCGTGGTCAGAGAAATCCAATCGTAATAGCTTGTCGGACCTTGAGTAAGTTGGGCGATCGACCACACCGCGCAACAGGAAAAACAAAACTGCAAAACAGTTCGCGTTTTGGTGGACGCCGAATCATAGAGAGTGAGTAACGCTACCGTTGACGGCAAGCTAACCAATACCAATCCTCGCATGCCAAAGCTCAATTCCCCCATCGACCAATAATACCAACAGCCATTTACCCAAACATTTACAAATACCGCAACGATGGTCAAAAACCAGACCGCGAACAATCTCCAGTTTCGCAAAACGGCATTGCGTAGGCAAAGGAAAATTAGGGCCAGCAATCCGAGAAAGGATGCCGGAGAAGTCGATAACAACCCGTGATAAGAGTCGAATAGTATGTTGGTGACAAACGCCGGGTTCGCCAAATTCAAAGATTCGAACTGCTCGTCGCCAAAACGATACGGACTTTGAAAGAAGTTTCCAGTCATCAGTTGGTTGTGTTGTCCGTTCAGGATGATCGCCATGATCAAAAAAAGGAAGCCTAAAATACAGCGCATCCAAAATTGGAGACTTGATTTTGAGTCCCACAAAGTGATCGCAAGAACCGGCAACGCATACACTGCGAGGTAGCTCTTGGAAACAAAAAGTAAAAAACCACACGAAAAAGTTATTGACCAATTGGTTTTCTTAGATTCCAAAAGTCTGGTTGCTTGGAATAGTAATACGCTAGTGCACGCAAGTGCCACGACTTCAGTGCCGGATGTACGCAAGTAGTATCCGGTAGGTGTTGAGACTAACAAAAAGAGCAGCCCGAATTGGCTAGATGTTTTCGTGAACAGAGCATCGAAGGCCCGCCAGCAGTTAAACAAGAAAATACACTTGCAAACAAGGCTAAGTCCAAACAGGATGTCGACGCCAAGAAAACTTATCCAATAGCCCATGCACGCGACGTTCGGAGTCCACTGGAAAAAAGAAAATCCACTGGCAGTAACAGTCTGTTTGTCGCCTAACTTGAGCTTGCCAGAGCTGATAACATTTTCCCACGCCCGGTATAGCCTGGCGTCGACTCCGTCGATGCTGGTTGCCAAGTAGGCCCAGCAAACTAACGCAACAAAAATTCCGCTCGCCAGGCGTACGAGTTTTTCATTTGAGTTGATTCTTGTAAGTGACACTCGGGAAGATGTTGCAGGCATAGCCCGCGACAATATACCTATCATATTTCGAGAGGCAATGGTGGCCTGTCTTGATTTTCGAGAATCTACTCTCTAGCGAAAAAAGAATATCTGCGAGAAATCAGAAAAACGTGAAAGATTCAATGAACTATGGGGCTACTTGTAGTTGAGACCATTTACTCATGCCAAAAACACACAGATTAAGGAACTATTATGATCGTGAATCTGACTCGTCTTCCCAATTCAATGATTGGATTGTTTTGTTGCTTGTTGGTTTTTTGCGGCGAGGGCGTTCGTGCGCAAAACGATGTTGCCGGAACATGGGATTCTCCGGTGCAATTGGAGGTGGATGGCGTTCATGCGATCGTATTGCCCAATGGGAAGGTCCTGTATCTACCCCATCGAGAAGACCCAATTTCCGGTACGACGACCTCTGCGGTATTCGATCCCGACAACCCCCAAGCGGTCAATTACGTGACCGCTGCACGTAACTATTTTTGCGGCGGGCATTCAATGCTTGCTGACGGTCGGGTTTTGTTCAATGGTGGGGACTACAACGCTTTGAGCAGTTCAGGTTATTTCGATTTTCGCGACGAAACCTGGACCATCGGTGCCGATACCCATCGACCGCGCTGGTACCCTTCGACGATACAACTCGGCGATGGTTCGGCCTGGACGTTCGGTGGTCAAAACATCCCGGCCGTCCAAGATACCAATGACCCAACGATCGAGTTCTTTGATCCGTTTGCCGAGCAATGGACGATGGCGGGAGGGCAAGGAATTCCCGGGCAATATTTCGAAGCCTACAATCGTTTACATTTGTTGCCGGACGGTCGTGTCTTTCAGTCAGGGCACATTGAAGATACTTACGTCTATGACCCGAGTGATCGGTCTTGGCAATTTGTTGATACGACAAATTACGGCTTACCACGTGGCGATGGAGCATCCGTACGCTTGCAAGACGGGCGAATCATGTTGATTGGCGGTTATCAAGAGGACAACGACGATCCACCGACCGCCAGTGCTGAAGTGATTGATCTTTCGGTTGCAAACCCGATTTGGCAAAACGCAGCAAGTATGAATGTACCGCGGGCGTTTCACAACGCGGTTTTATTGCCCGATGGTAATGTATTCGTCGTTGGTGGATTATACGATGACAGTGTGGTTCCCGAACTCTACAACCCGACTGCCAATACGTGGACCGAAATGGCACCTCACAAAATTGCTCGCGGGTATCATTCTACGGCGTTGTTACTGCCCGACGGCCGTGTGATTTGCTCGGGTGGAACTGATAACGGTGGACCGGGGCTATTTGAAGAATCGGCCCAATTCGAGATTTGGAATCCGTACTATCTGTATTCCACCGCCCGCCCGGTGATCAACAATCTGGCCAAAACGGCGAACTACGGTCAACAAGTTACGATCGATTTCACGTCGACCGTACCGATCTCACACGTCGTGATTCACCGTACCGGTGAACAGACGCACGCGTTTTCCTACAACCAAATTAGCGAAAGTGTTGCCATCACCATTATTAACGGTAGCAGTTTAAGTTTTACCGTTCCCGCCAACTCCAACATCCTGCCGCCGAGTTACTACATGGTCTTCTTAATGAGCAACGACGGAGTCCCCTCCGTTGCGAAATGGCTGCAAATTGGAACGGATATCAACCAAACCATCTTAGGCGATGTAAATCAGGACGGTTTTGTCAATTTGCTCGACGTACAACCGTTCGTGGTATTGATCAGCAATTCTGGTTTTCAAGTTGAGGCAGATATCAATCAAGACGGCGACGTCAATTTGCTTGACGTTGGACCTTTTATCAAAATACTCAGCGGCAGCTAATGGTGATTTGCGTTTGTAGACGCATGATAGATTTGAATCAGATCGTTTAAACGTGCCGATGCGCTGAAACGGCCAATTTTCTGAAATACAAAATCAATTTTGGGTACTAACAATGAATGAGTTTACGCTAAAAGTTCTAGCACTCTGTTTACTCGCCCCCTGTTGGGGCTTCGGGCATGGCGTCGGCCGGTTGTTCGACATTGCTGTTGTTGATGGCAAATTGGTTGCCCAGGGCTACAACACCGGCGGATTTGATGGCGGCGAAACGGTACGGCCCTACGTCAATTCGATTCACGATCATTTCAATTTCATTATATCAGATGGCCAACCGCTCGGCGTGACCGATTACCCAAGTTGGGATGTCGGCATTCTTCCGGGCTCAAATATTTCGGAACTGATCGGTTTCGGGTTGAACGTTGAACTGATTGGCTCTGGCAAATGGATCAATGTGCCGGCCCAAGACGGGACTGGTCTAGCCCAAGACTTTGGGAAACCGGAACTGATGTTTTTTTCCAACCAATTCTTGTTAATCAACCCTGCTGAAATCATTCGGGTTAGTTTCGGCGGCGATACGATCAACACATTGAATCTTGGAGGATTTCAATTCAGTGACGAGGTTACAGGTCCAATTGCCGATCTGGACTTCAAGTTTTTTATTGACCAGCACAACGCAACGGAGATTTACTTTGTTCAATTCAGATTGACGACCAATGCACCTGGGGTTGAGGACAGTGATTCCATTTATGTGATTCAATCGCCCGACGGCATTGGTCCGGTCGAAAGAATGCACTTTCAATCGCTGTACCTGGAACGATACTTTGGCAACGTTGATCCAAAACCAGTTTTAGGCGATGTCAATTTGGACGGTCGTGTGGATTTGTTGGACGTTGAAGCGTTCGTCAATCGTATCCAAACGAATGTTTTCCAAGCAGAAGCCGATGTCAATCAAGACGGCGTTGTGAATCTATTCGATGTCCAACCGTTTGTCGTGCTTGTCAGTGGATAGCCAGCTTCGTTGTCTTGGTCACGTTTTCGCTTGACGACTGGTCTCGCCGCTTGGAGTGGTATCCAACCACGAATTGCGAGACCCGTTTTACTTGCTCTTTTCAATTGAACATTTTCGCGCCATGGTAAGCTAGGTATTGCTTTCAAAAGCAAACGCACAGTTTACTTTCTCTTTGCTTTTTTATTTTTGGCTGTTGCCCGCGAGTTGGGTTTGGCACCTCGTTTCTCAAACCGTTGTTTGCCCGCCTTTGGTTTTGAGTTTCGACCACCTCGCTGCGCTTGGCGTGATCTGCCAATTCGATCTTCGTCCTCGAAAGGCCGTATTCGCATGGGGCGGCCGGAAACGCGAGAATCTGATAGCAGGCGCAAGATTTCACTGGCACGGTCGGTCGGTAAATCGACGGTGGAGTAAGAATGGTGTATCCGAATGGATCCGATATCAGAGCCGTCGATGTCGGCTTCATTGGAAACGGCGCCGACAATGTTGCCGGGGCGAATGCCATCGCGCCGACCGACCGCAATTCGAAAACGTGACATTCCCTGTTCGGGGCCCTCAAATTTCGCGTTGCGTCCAGAACGTTTTTCAGATTTCCGGTTGGTTTTGTCATCTTTGAATTGCCGTTGAGGGAGATCCTTGGCCAAGAAGTCTCTGCCGTTTTGCCCAATCATTGCGATCGCCGCCGCCACTTGTTCCAAGCTGTAATCGGACTGCTCCAAATAATCGACAACCAATTTTTGGAAAAAATCCATTTTCCGATTTTCAATGGTGTCATCAATCGCTGCGTAATATCTTTTGATTCGCATTTTGTTGATTTGTTCGGTCGAGGGTGGCGACACGATCTCGATTTTTTGTCGAGTGATTTTTTCGATAAATTTGAGTTTCCCTAATTGGGCGCGAGAGACGAAAATGATGGCCTCGCCTTTTTTCCCAGCGCGTCCGGTACGGCCGACGCGATGAGTGTAAGTTTCCGGTCCTTCCGGCAAGTCGTAATTGAATACGTGGCTGATACGCGAAACATCCAATCCTCGAGCAGCGATATCCGTCGCCACAAGAATATCCAGTTGACCACTCTTTAGTTTTTCGATTGTTCGTTCACGAGCTTTTTGCGGCATTTCGCCATTGAGCGCGATCGCCGCCAGGCCAGTTCGCGTCAATTGGTCGGCAACGACGGTTGTGGTTTCGCGCGTTCGAGTGAACACGATCGCGCCGTCGGATTCTTCAGCTTCCAAAAATCGAACCATGATTTCAACTCGGTCGCGAGGTGCCGTCACGACAGCTCTCTGCCGTACGGCATCAGCAGTAAGGGTCTTCTGTTTAATGGTGACTTTGGCTGGGGCGTTTAAATACCGCTGGGAGATCTTACGTATCGGTTCGGGTAGCGTCGCCGAGAACAATGCAATTTGGCGGTCATCGGGAGTATGCTCAAGTACGAATTGGACGTCCTCGAGAAATCCCATGTTGAGCATTTCATCGGCCTCGTCGAGAACCAAACACTCGATTTCACCAATATCCAGCTTCTTGTTTTTGATGTGGTCAATGATTCGTCCTGGTGTACCAACGATCACATGAGGACCTTTTTTGAGTTGCCGATATTGTATTTCATAGTCTTGCCCGCCATAAATGACCGCGTGTCGGAACTGCTTCACGTGTTTGCCATAAGTCTCAAACGACTTGCCGACTTGGATGGCGAGTTCGCGGGTGGGCACAAGCACAAGCACTTGGGTGTCGCGACAGTCGGTCTCGACACGTGTCAGAATTGGCAGCGCAAATGCGGCGGTCTTGCCACTGCCCGTTTGAGACTGAGCGACGACGTCTTGACCATACAACAAATGGGGAATTACCTGGGATTGGATTGGGGTTGGCGTTTGATAACCGGCGTCGCCAATCGCCAACTGGACTTCCTGGCTTAGTGGTAGATCGGCAAAACTTTCACGTGTCTCCAACGTCGGCGAAATCGGTTGATTCTCTGATTTAAGATCAGTGTCTTTTTCTTTATCGTTAGCGACAATTGAGCTTGAATTGGGTTCTTCCAGGTGCGGAGAGATCTCCAGCGATTCCCCAAAAACATTTTCTAAAATAGCTTCAGCCGATTCGATAGCGGCAGGCGTTTCATTTTTACTTTTCGACATTCAGTTGGTATCCAGTCTTGGGTTTCAGCGTCGCTCGAAAAATGCGCGCACCACGAGTGCAATTCGTCGTACAGCTACGTTCGCACCATCGTTGATCCGCAACGATAGCCAGAGCGGTCGTGAGTATCTTTCTTGTTGGCGTCGCAGTTGGTCGTGACACAAAATTGCGACGCTGCTTCATCCGCAAGTGATTTCCAAAAACTGCCTAAGACGGGGCATGGAAATAAGAAGGCCTGTCGCATCGGAACCGCATTCCAATTTTGAAGGGCGCGGTTACTGAGAAGGCTAAGATGTTAATTGAATCTGAGGAAATTAGCGACGTTAAATCTGTGGAAAACCAAGAATTGTTGTTGAACTCTAAGAATCTCCACCGTTGGGGAACTTTGACCTACGTTGGGACAAGGCAAGATCATTTTGTCGGCGGTTTGATTAAGTCTTTGCTCCGGTAACGCTTGAATCTTTCATGAAGTTGTCGGACTCGTGCTTGTTCGACATCGGCCAGGTTGTTTTTTTCTTCAGGATCATTGTTTAGGTTGTACAATTGCCATTGCGAAACTTTAGGGGTACCGACGCCATAGTGCACAATTTTCCAGTCCCCGCTTCGAACGCACCAACGATTCGGGTTGTTTCGCCAAACCCAATAAAAGTCCCTTTCCAAAGGGGATTCTCGGTGATCAAAAAGGAATGGTGACAGGTCCACGCCGTCCAACTCATATCCCACGGCAACATTCTGTTCGGCTAGCGTGGCCAATGTTGGCATCCAATCAACGATGTGGACGGGTTGTTCGATCTGACGTCCCGATTGGATCTTACCGGCCCAATTTGCAAAACCGGGTACATGGATACCACCCTCCCAAACATCGCACTTTGAGCCCCGCAGGTCGTCAGGCTGATTGAAATTGGTCAATTTCAAATCGTCCGGATAGGCATTGCCGGGCCAGTTGATTTGCGGCCCATTATCGGATGAAAACAAAATGAGCGTACGTTCTCGTTGACCCGATTCGTCAATCGCATCTACGATTTTTCCGATCGCATCATCCAGATGATTTAGAGCGGCGAGGAATAACCTTTTTTCCGGGTCTTGCTCTTGCTGAATTTTGCCCATCGGGTCATTGAACCAGCGAATGTCCGACTCATTGAGCCAACGATCAAGATTTTCAGGATCCATTTGAGTGGGTGTATCGACAAACTTACCGCGTTCATCCAATGGCGTATGGGGTGCGGTAAATGGAACATACAAAAAGAATGGCTGATCCCGATGTCGTTTTATAAAACGGATCGCGTCATTCGCAATCAGATCGGTCGAGTGCGTGCCGTTTTCGTGGTCGGGAAAAAATTCAAGGTTTCGATGCCAGGACGTTTCGTACTTTCCTTTGCGATAGCGGTGGTTGTAATTGCCCACGGCGCCGGTCAACGATCCATAAGAGTAGTCAAAGCCGTAGCAATTGGGGCCAAACTTGGCATCCGAGCCCATATGCCATTTACCAATGATTCCAGTTTCGTATCCAGCGTTCTTAAACAATTTGGCTAAATTAAAGGTAGACTTAGGAAAGACCTGCTCGTTAGTCGCTTGCAGACCTGGGGCACCAAATCGACTGGGGTACCGTCCCGTAAAGAAAGCAATGCGGGTTGGTGTGCATTGCGGCATTACGTAGTGATTTTTGAATATTGCTCCGTCTCTCGCCAGTTCGTCAAGGTTTGGTGTGTAAACGTTTGGATTGTTGTAGCCGATGTCGGCCCAACCTTGGTCATCGGTGAGAATCACTACGACATTGGGTTTTTGGTGTTTGCTTTTGTCGCATTCGGCCGACAACGGCTTTGCTATGAACCAAAATGAACATAAGACAAAAATTACGCAAGCGAGTCTTGAGTTTTGTATCATCACGGCGGCCAAGGAATTTATCGAAGAATGCGTTTATCTTGACGAGGTTTTCGGATTGGTTAACAACTATTTGGGCGGTTTCAATTCTACGTCAAGGCAATCCAAGTGTGTGATTGCATCGTCAGCAAAACGCGGATGCGTAGATTTCCAAAACGAGCAGCTCAATAATTCGATTTTCGTACGGCATTGGTGGCTTGGCAAGGAGATTTGAAAAATGCCATTCCGTAAAGGTTGAGTTGATTGAACAGCGTTACAAACCGGATTTACCAATTTCTTTTTCAAATCAGAGCATGGCGGGTACAGCTTCGCACCGGCGGATCGCCTGGCCAGGGGCCGTTGTATGGTATTGAGCCTGTGGGCCGCGGGTCCAATTCCACCTGCGATGTCAATAGTCGATACCTTGAACAATTCGTATTGCCCGACACCGAGGTCGTTTACGGCGACGTCAATCTGGATGAACTGGTCAATCGACTAGATATTGTTCCGTTTGCCGCCCGGATCTCAATCGGTGACTGTCAAATTGAAGCTAATGTCGCCAAGGTACATTGTTGATCTTCTCGACATCGGACTTGATCGAGATATTGGGTGGTTGAAGTGCTAGAACCGGTTGTCGCAGATTCTAAATTACAGAGTACGTCGCTACGGGTAGCTCTTTGCCTTTAAGTTGGAGCTTGCCCAGAGAATCAAATGAGAATTCGTTGGTTTTCGCCAAACAAGTTTGCGAGTTTTGGTCAAGGATGATGTCGCAGTTTTCAAAGTTGCGAGTCTCCGCTTCCAGGCGAGCAGCAACGTTTACTGCGTCACCAATGGCGGTATATGTGTGCCGCAAATGGGAACCCATAAAACCGACGACCGCATCTCCCGTTGCAATACCGATGCCAATTTTTAACTGGGCAATTCCCAGCACAGAATTACATTGATTCATCGACGCTAAAGCCGAACGCATACGCAACGCTGTGCGGACGGCGTTGGCTGGTGCTTCTTCTTGCGATGAATTGACTCCGAACAAGGCCATCACCGCGTCCCCAATAAACTTATCCACAATCCCGTTGTATTTCTGGATCGCCCGAGTTGCTTCTGAGAACCATTCATTAAGCAATTCGACAACCGCTTCGGGGGCTTGGTTTTCAGAAAGCGTGGTGAATCCGCGAAGGTCGCAGAACAAAATCGTTAGACGTTGTTTTTGGGGTTTCGGCAAGCTAAGTTCGCCGCTCAGTATTTGATCGACGATGGAATCGGGGACGTGTCTCTCGATTGCAACTCGTGTTAATCTTGGTTGGTCGACGCTTCTCAGCCAAGCTTCCACGTCGTCGACGCCACGTTGCGAACCGAGCTCGCTGAGCAAGTCCAATGCCGTCGACATGACTCCGATCGCATCGGTCGTTTTTTGACAGGACCAATATAGATCTCGTAATTCGTATCGAAACGGGATCGAATCGAACTTTAAGTTTTGCGTTTCCAATTCCAACACGGTTTGTTCAAGCAGGTCGATCGCCGACTCTTTATTTCCCCTATAGCCCTCAATGACACCCTGTAAACCATCAACGATGGTCGACAATTCAGGAAAGGACTCGAGGTTCTGCAGCGCATGTTTTGCGTGCTTCCAGCAAAGTTCGGCAGGCTTCATTTTTCCGTCCGATAAATGTGTCCAGCAACGTCCAATGTTGGCGTAAATTTGGTTCAGGCTGGTGTCATTGATTTCAACACTTTGGTCGTAATAATCCAAAGCTTGAACATATTTGCCGGATTTGCGAACGACATCGCCTAGGCTGTTGAGCATGATGGCGATGCCATTTCGATCATCCAGTTCTCGTGCTATTTCCAGATCGGCCATAAAGGCCGTTTGGGCCTGTAAGTCATTGCCCAGCGTCATTTGGATTCGTCCAATCGTACCCAGCGTAATGGCCGTACCGTAGCGATCCCCCTGCTCTTTTTTTGCTTGTAGGCTTTTTTCGGCGAATGCCAGAGCGGCTTTGGTTTTGCCCAATTTCAGAAGCAACCCCGCGATGGTGTCACAGATTTCCGCTTTACCTTCGGTGTGATTGATCTGTTCAGCAATTTCATAAGCTTGAAACAAATGATCTTGCGCGGACTCCACATCGCCCATCTCATTGGCTAGTAGTCCCATGTAGTGTTTGCATTGGCTTTTCTCGTGAGATGGATCTTGATGCGTCAGGACAGGGTTTTTCTCCAGCAGCTCAATTGCCAAATCCCGTTTGCCACGACTGCGTTCGAGCAATGCCCGAAGATTCAAGGCGGCCAGTAGCTGGGAAGAGTCTCCGGACAGGACATCGGTTTTGATCGTCGCCAGGCAATGTTGAGCTTCATTGAATAAATGGCGACCAGCGAAAATGCAAAGCTTGCTCAGCAATAGTCGAGCGTCGATCGTCAACGCTGAATCAGTTGTTGCAATGAACTCGCGCAATCGTTCACGGGCTTCATCGAATTTACCGTGCCGTAGCAGCTCTGTGGCGTTTTCCAAACTCAACGCTTGATCCTAACAACTTCCGACTCAGTTCCGTCGAGGTAATTTAGTTTGATAGTAATGAACTTTGTGTCACGGGGAATGGCAAAAAACGGCATCTCATTTTCCTGGATCGCGCCTGGGTTGTTTCGATCTCCTTGATCAAATTCCTTCGCATGTTCAACGATGCCGGTATCGGTCATGATGGCAATTTTGTACAAGGTGTCGGGAGTCTCTTTGTCCAAGCCGTACCAAATCTCTTTGATGGCATTCCGATATGCCAGCAGGTGCGAGAAATAAACCAGTGTCTTGCTGTTGACGTCATTAAACGAAGCCCAACTTTGCGGTAGCATCTCCAAAATTTTCTTTTGACTCGCAATCAACTCGGACTCTGGCTCAAATTCTATCTCAAACGGCCCTCGCTCTTTGTCGTTCGCGTCAATGTATTTGACCTCAAATTTGGTAGGACCGGCCGTGGTCGCGAGA
The DNA here is from genome assembly GCA_965263475.1 of Mariniblastus sp. GTDB lineage: Bacteria > Planctomycetota > Planctomycetia > Pirellulales > Pirellulaceae > Mariniblastus. The sequence goes on along the minus strand of OZ253677.1, from coordinate 839,898 downwards.
TTAACCGTCATGTTGGGCATGAGATTACCGGTTGTGAAGTTTTTGACTTGCATATGTCCGGTACTCTTGAATTTACTAGCGGGATCTGTCCGATACATGATCTCTTTCGGATTTCCGGTTACTTGAATTGTAATCATCCAGCCGGAATTGCTCATCATACCAGTTAGCGAGACCGGATTCTCGAGGGCAGCTTGGTTCATACGCGCCAAACGATTGAGCCGTTCTTCAGCACGGTTCAATTGTTCATCAGCGAGTGACTTGTCGAGCATAAACCTGACGAAATTGCCTTGTTCTTTGAGTTCCAGGAACATCTCCAGATGTTGCTTCTCTTCAGCGATGTCACCGGCATCTTGAGTGCCCAGCCGCTCGATTGAAAATTCTTGGCTGAGAGCAAAAAATACGGGCGCGAAATTCGGGTGTTGTTCCGCAAAATTGGTGAGACGCGCAGTACGAACTTCCGAGGGCTCCAGCAGTAAGCTTGCAAAACGCGTCACATAGTCACCGTTTTTGCGTTCCAAAGAACGATAGATTTCTCGAGCCCCTTCAAGGCCTTCCTGCAGTTTTAAAAACGACTGAAAACGCAGATGGGGATCGACCAATTCAAGCTTGAAGTCGAAAAACTGAATATAGCTTTTCCGCGCGTTCGCATAATCGCCCCGTTGTTCATACAGGCGGGCATTGTAATAAACCTCTTGCGGTAGCTTGGGATCGGAAATGATTCCGCCTGATTGGGCGAGCGTTTGAAATCCCTGCTGGATATTTTCAATGGAATGTGAAATTTTATCACTGGATTTGGCAATGGTCGCAACGGTATCAAGAATTTCCTTGTTTGATTCTGCTATTCGTTCGGTTGATTTTTCCAACCGGTTTGTCGATTCTTCAACCCGAGCCGTGGATGATTCAACTCGCTCTGTTGACAAAGCAATCTTGTCGGTCGTCGTTGCCATTTCACCTATAGCACTGGTAATCCCTGCTGCTTTGTCGTTTAGTTCGGCCTGAGCTTTAAGTACTTCATCTGATTTTTCAACAATGGTTTCGGTATTCTGCTTAGCGATTTTGGAATTTTGTTCGATTTTATTGACCGATTCATTGGTTCCCTGATTTACGTAGATTCCATAGGCCGCTGCCAACGCAATCGGTATCAATAGTGCCAACGCGAGAATCAACTTTTTATTGACCTGGTTGGCCGTCGCAGAAATTTGTTGTCCTTGCTCAAGGACATTGTCAAATCGCTGGTTTAGTTCGTGTTTGAGATCGTTGATGTCGTCTTTTACCGACATGACATCTTGTTTTAAATCGCTAAAGTACTCGTCGACTTGGCTGTTGGTCACCTCAAGAAACGACTGTGGATCGACTTTGGTTTGACCCTTGGAGTAACCTCTTTGAACAGGCGTGATCAATTGATCATAGTACAAGTCCAAGAGTGACAGTTGGACATCGGAAACTTTTTTGTTGTGTGCCAACGTGTTTCGAATACGTCGGATGTCTTCCAAAAAACTCTGGACCGTTTTGCGACGTTCATTGAGAAGGTTCACTACGTCGGCATCTTCATAAAGCTTTTGGTGATGTTCAAACTCCGTCTTGTTTACGAAAATGCTGGCCAACTCGCTAAATGTAGTCCCACTCAACAAGTCTTCGGGATCGGCCATTTGGGTCCAGCGATCGACCGTTCGTTCCCCGAAAACCTGTTGAAGGTGATTTGCCAACGAGTTTTGGCCGCCGTGTCGCTCTCCCACCAACGATCGAATAACCAATTCGAGAGCGCGTACCTGTTTCCGACTTAAATCTTCGGATACGTTTGACGCGATCTCGGAGTCCAGTTGATAGTCCGCAACGCGGCTTTCAACGGTCTCGAGCCAGCTCATTAGGCGAAGACATGCAATGTTGTTGTTAGAACTATCTTTTGCGTCGTCGCGGTTTCGTTTTGCGAATTCGCTTAGACTTCGTTCAAATAAGGCAAGTTCTTCAACATGGAGGCCCAACCTTGCGGCAAACTCCTTGCGACCCAGATTCGATTTGCCCGACTTGAAAATGTTTATGACGTCACTCAAAGATTCCGGCACTCGATCATCGGTCAGTAGCGTAGCGACTAGATCGCGGAAGGATCGAATCGTCAATTCGAACAATTTTGTCGTGTCCATGTCTCGTCCAGGGCTAATTTGTCTGTCCGAATATAAATTATTGCGACATTTTTTGGAGATGGCTTAGCTCGAGGATAGGCTCAACGGGCGAATCGCAATCAACGACCGGCAACTCAAGGTAGATTTGGGTATACTGCAATATTGAACAACCAAAAATACGTACCGACGCGATATGATCTTTCAATCTTTGAGACTTGTTTTGGCCGTCGTTTTGGTCGGGACCAGTTGGACTTGTTTGAAATCGAGTTCCGATGCGGACGAACCTCTGGATTTCGCCCGCGATATTCGCCCTATTTTTTCCAATAAATGCTTCGTGTGCCATGGTCCAGATGCGAACGCCCGCGAGGGAGGGTTCCGGCTTGACCAGAAAGCCAGTGCTATGGCAGAAGCCGATTCCGGTTCAATTCCAATAATCCCTGGAGATGTCGAGCGCAGCGAATTGATCACTCGCATCTTGTCTCATGACGCAAATGTCAGGATGCCGCCTTCCGATTCGGACCAATCGTTGACCCAAAACGAGATTGAAAAAATAATGGCGTGGGTCAAATCCGGAGCCCAATGGTCGGACCACTGGGCGTTTGTCGCTCCGGTGAAGAACGAACTGCCGCGGATTCAAGACGCCCAATGGCCAATTAACGAGATCGACTATTGGGTACTCTCACATTTGGAAAGATTGGGGATGAAACCGACGCCGCCCGCTGATCGCGCGAAACTGATACGTCGATTGACATTGGATCTCACTGGGCTTCCGCCGACCGTTGATGAGGTCGATGCGTTTTTGAATGACTCAACCGCTAATGCATACGAAAAAGTAGTCGATCGTTTAATGGCTTCACCAGCATTCGGAGAACACTTTGCTAGCGGTTGGTTGGATGCGGCACGTTTTGCAGACACCAATGGCTATCAAAATGATTTTAAGCGTTCAATGTGGGTTTGGCGTGATTGGGTTATCGATGCATTCAATCGCAATATGCCTTACGATCAATTCGTTTTGGAGCAGCTTGCGGGAGATCTGATTCCGGATGCTTCGCTGGAACAAATTGTTGCGACAGGTTTCAATCGCAACCATCGCACGGTGACCGAGGGTGGTTCCATTGAAGAAGAGTGGCATGTTGAAAACTTGGTCGATCGCGTGGAAACGACATCGACGGTTTTTTTGGGTTTGACGATGGGTTGTGCGCGATGCCACGATCACAAGTACGATCCGATTTCGCAACGAGAGTTCTACGAATTTTTTGCGTTCTTCAACAGCATTGACGAAAAAGGGTTTCACAACGAGCGACGTGGTAATGTACCGCCGCTGATCAAGTACCCAACGGCCGATCATACGAAAATCGTTTCTTCAATCCGGCAAACCATTAATTCGTTGGAAAATGATTTAGGAAATCTCCTTCGTGACGTGGACAAAAAAGAATTGGGAAGAGAATTGACCAGCATGGCGACGCCAATAAGCCGCGCGAACCTGGCCATATTCGGACCGCGAAACCAAGATTCGATCTTGGATCGCTCGTTTATTTTTGTGAAAAAAGACCATCAGCCAGTCGATCTCGGCGATGCATTTCAATTTCGGAGGGACGAACCGTTTACGGTAACTAGTTGGATCAATCCAATGTCCTTTGGTGCTATAGTTAGCAAGATGGACGTAGAAAATGATTACCGAGGGTTTGATATCTTGTTGAATGACAATGGCAGCCTCAGTATCCATTTGATTCACAACTGGACATCGGACGCGATCAAAGTGACGACCCAATCGGAAGTTGCAAAGCGAACGTGGACCAACGTGGTCGTCAGTTACGATGGCAGTTCTAAGGCATCTGGATTTAAGGTCTACTTCGATTCTAAACTTCAGAAACTGAAAGTGAACCGCGATGCTTTGAAGTCGACGACGGCAACGGAACATCCGGTTTGGCTGGGACTTCGGGGCAGAACCGCTGGATTTGTCGGCCAAATCGCGGCGCTGAAGATTTTCGATCAAGAGCTTAGTTTGCGACAGGTACGCGCAGAAGTTTGTAGCGAAATTGCGTTGGCTTTGGACCGCAATCGAATATCCGACGCGTTGGTTCCTGAGTTGTTCAAGTTGGGGTTGTTGCAAACTGACCCCAAGTATCGCGAGACAACCGAAGCATTGGCCCATGCAAAACTGCAATTGCGCGAACGTGAGAAGAACGTGCCAACGGTCATGATCATGAAGGAAGCCAAAAAACCGCGTCCGACCTACGTGCTTTCCCGTGGGCAATATGACAAGCCCATCAAATCAGAAGAGATTCAGCCGGACTTTCCAACCGTGTTGTCTTTCGGAGAGTCGCGTCAGGCGCGGCTGAATCGCTTGGATTTGGCAAAGTGGTTGATAAGCCCAAAAAATCCACTAACTGCGCGCGTCGCTGTCAATCGCGTCTGGAGCCAAGTTTTTGGGACGGGAATTCATAAGACGGTCGAAGATTTTGGGATTCAGTCACCTCCGCCCAGCAATCAGGCGTTGCTGGATTACCTTGCGGTTGACTTTATAGAATCGGGATGGGATATGAAACAACTGCTCAAAAAGATCGTTACTAGTGCAGCCTACCGGCAGGACTCCGCCGGTGCGACCGAAAGTTTCAGCACGGACCCGTCCAATTTGCTGTTGGCACGAGGAAGCAGGTATCGCCTGTCCGCTGAAGCGGTCCGCGACAACGCATTGGCAATTAGCGGTTTACTCACGCGTCGCGTAGGTGGAGCATCGATCAAGCCCTATCAACCCGAAGGGCTGTGGGATGAATTGGCGGGAGGTGCTGGTGAAGGTAAGTACGTAATGAATCGAGACGAGAATCTGTACCGTCGAAGTTTGTATATTTATCGAAAGCGCACGGTGCCCCATCCAACGATGTCAACGTTTGATGCGTCCAGCCGAGAAATCTGTCAGGTTTCCAGGCAGCGGACCAACACACCTCTGCAGGCCTTGGCCTTGTTGAACGATCCAACCTATGTTGAGGCTTCCCGCCATTTGGCGATCAAATGCATTGCGACAGAGCCCGAGTTGGAAAAGCAAATGATTCTGGCGTTCCGATCAGCAACTGCACGAGTACCTCAGCAGCGGGAGATCGATGTTCTGCTGAGAGCCTATGCGAAGGCTTTGACCTATTTCGAGAACGATGTTGATGCCGTGCGAAGTTCATTGAATGTCGGTGTCAGCAAAGTCCGTGATGCGGATTTGAACGCGGAACTGGCGGCGATGTCGACGGTATGCAGCATGATTCTTAATTTGGATGAAACGATTACTAGAGAGTAAATAATGTCCGATTCCAATATCATGAAAGCTGTCCAGCAAGTTAACCGTCGACAATTCTTGTCACTGGGAAAACTTGGGCTTGGTGCAATGGCTCTGAACTCGTTTTCGAGTTTTGCTTCGGCTCACGACAGTGTCGATTCGAATGACATTGGACTGCCTCACATCCCACCAAAAGCCAAACGCGTCATTTTTATGTTCCAATCGGGTGCGCCTTCTCAATTCGAGACGTTAGATTACAAACCCAAGTTGGTCGAACTGCAGAAAACGGAATTGCCGAGTTCGGTTCAGATGGGGCAAAGGTTGACCGGAATGACGAGCGGGCAAACGAGTTTTCCAATCGCTCCGTCAGTATTCAAGTTCAAACAGCACGGGCAGTCTGGAGCTTGGATAAGTGAATTATTGCCCCATACGGCTAAATGGGCGGATGAGCTTTGCATTGTCAAATCGATGAAGACAGAAGCCATCAACCATGATCCCGCGATTACGTTTTGTCAAACCGGATTCCAATTGGCGGGACGCCCCAGCATCGGCGCTTGGGTTGCATACGGTTTGGGAAGTGAAAATCGAGATCTTCCTGGTTATGTGGTGATGGTTTCGCGCGGTACCGGACGGTCTGCTGGGCAACCGCTCTACGACCGACTTTGGGGTAGCGGTTTTTTGCCAACCAAGTTTCAAGGCGTAAAGCTCCGCGGCGGCAAAGAGCCGGTACTTTATCTTGACAATCCGCACGGTTGCACGACCCAATTGCGCCGCGAAATGTTGGATGGCATTCGCGATTTAAACCAAACGCGATTCGACGAGGTAGGTGACCCAGAAATTTTGACTCGGATTGCCCAATACGAGTTGTCCTTCCGGATGCAATCAACGGTTCCGGATTTGACTGACATTTCCGACGAAACGGAGTCAACGCTTGAGAGGTACGGACCGGCTGTCAGACAACCTGGAACGTATGCCAGGAATTGTCTGCTTGCGCGGCGGTTGGCCGAACGCGACGTGCGATTTATCCAGTTGTTTCATATCGGCTGGGATCAGCACGATAACCTTCCCGATCACATGACGAAACAATGCCGAGATACGGATCAGGCGTCGGCCGCGCTGCTGGCGGATTTAAAACAACGAGGGTTGTTGGACGATACGCTGTTGGTCTGGGGCGGCGAATTTGGCAGGACGGTTTATTGCCAAGGTAAACTTACCAAGGAGAATTACGGTCGTGATCATCATCCCCGCAATTATTCGATGTGGCTTGCTGGCGGCGGCATCAAAGGTGGCATCACGTACGGCGAGACTGACGATTTTTCGTATAACATCACGGAAAATCCGGTTGAGGTTCACGATCTCAATGCAACCATCATGCATTTGCTGGGCGTCGATCACAAAAAACTGACTTATCGTTTTCAAGGACGTGATTATCGACTGACGGACGTGCATGGACACGTTGTCAAGGAAATCTTGGCATAGGATATGGGCTCGTGGCTAGCATTTTCAGCGTTGAGTTGGATCGCTAATTGGGATTTTGGATTTTCTGCGAAAGATTCAAAAGATTTTTGCCATTTTTTCAAGATCTTTTGGTGTTGAAGTCGGTCCGAAACTGAATCGAATAACGCCGTGCTCCGACGTTTTTAAACTTTGATGTGCTTGTGGAGCGCATTGCAAACCCGCCGATACGACCACGCCGTTTTGTTTTAGTTTTGCCGCGATTTTGGTGTTGGCCTCTTTTGCGCTAATGGCAACGGTGGGTAATTTAAATTCAAAGTCATGGTAAATTTCGGCATTGGAACTTTCTCGCAGTTTCTCGGTTAACTCGGCGGCTAAGCGTCGAGCACGTTCCAATCGATTTTCGTTTTCAGGTTCAGACAGCCAATCGCATCCAGCAGCCAGGCCCGCAAGGGCGACCAGATCGACCGAACCCGCATCACAATATCCGGGTATGGAATCAAATTCTTTTGTGGTCCCAGGGCGGAGTTCACAAGTCGCAGTTGGACAACGCATGATTGAGGATTCGGCAACGTATAGACCACCGATTCCCCAAGGGGCCTGTGGTCCCTTGTGACCGGCAAAAGTAAAAAAGTCGACATCCAGCTCCATTAAATCCAGGTCAATCCACCCAGCGATTTGGGCGCCATCGATCAGTACCTTCGCTCCATAACGATGAGCCAGTTCGATGACCTCACGGTACGGAAGCAAGGCTCCTGTTACATTGCACGCTGCGGTTATCGCAACCATTTTTGAACGTCCTTCCCTCAAGAATCTTGCGAGTTGCTCTAAATTGAAAAGGCTGTTCACGCCGGGTGTGACGTGGAGGACCTCAATTCCGTGCGAGCGTAATTTGACCAGATTTCGAAATAAGGCATGGTGTTCAAACGAACTGGTGATGATACGATCGCCAGGCTGCCAGTCTTGATCCATTAAAGCTAAGTTCAGTGCGGATGTGCAGCCAGGCGTTAACAACAGTCGACAAGAATCAACATTGAAAAAGCTGGCAACCGTGTCGATGGATCTTTGGAATAGATCCGGCCAAAGCTCAGGGTTGGAATCTGTTGCATCGACGATCGCCTGCAATACGGGTTGCGGTTTTGGCCAACTCGTACCTGCATGATTGAGGTAAACAATTTCGTTGTTCGAGTTAGAATCCATTGAATACCATTAAACGCAAATAGGAAGGGAAGGAATACTGACTCCCCGCCAATTTTCCTGGGCGTGCCACGTCCAATTGGGACGCGTGGAAATCATCTATCATACCTAGCAAACGACTAGCGGTATTCCCGATTTTGGTGCCATGGTGATGTTGCGTCGATGGATTGGCTCGTTTGGCGGCGCATTCTCCGGCAATCGTAACCGAAATTGTTCGATCCATGTTGCGATGACAAGTTTCATTTCCATGATAGCAAGTGGCGCACCAATGCACCGGCGTATGCCACCGCCAAAAGGTAGAAACTGATACGGTTTGGGTGAAACGGATTCCCATCGTTCTGGTAAAAATTCGTTTGGGCAGGGATACAAAATTGGATCCTCATGAATTAAGCAAATTGCAACGGCGACATTGGTTCCGGCAATCAACTGACAATCCTCCAATTCCAATGGGGGAACGATCGTTCGAACGATGTCGGAAACGATCGGGTTGAGTCGGAGGGATTCGTTGCAGATGTTGTCGAGAACTTTGCAATTCAGGATTTCTTCGCTTGACGGTGATTTACCCAATTCATCTCGAATATTGTCCGCCCATTGTGGGTGTCTGTGCAACCAGGACATTGCCCATGCGATTGCAATTTGCGTAGTTTCGTGACCGGCCAACAGCATGGTTACCAGTTGGTCGCGGACGTTGGTTGAGGAGGTGTTTTGATTAGCGGCGGCGTCAAGCAAAATCGACAGCATACTTCCGTCGCCACTTCCCGATTGCTTTACGAATTGAATCTGATTATCCAGTAGTCTCGTGAGTTTGTCACGTGCGGCAACGAATTTTGGCCAAGGGCTTAACCCGAAAAGCGGACGATGCAGTAGTTTGGAAAATGCGAGTACCGGATGGAATGCCGAAACGAAATTGAGAATTGCCGATCTGAAACCTTCGACTCGCCGCTTATTCTCAACCCCAAAAACGACACGAATGATGACTTCCAATGAGACATCTAACGCAAAGTCCATCATTCGTACGGTGTCGCCGTATTGCCAAGGTCTTGAGACATTTGTTGCGACGTTTCTAATTTCATCGGCTTTTGTAAGAATGCTCTGGCCGTAGAAACAGGGGGATATTTTTGCCCGTTGTTTGCGATGTTCCTCTCCTTCCAACAAAAACAAAGACGAAGGACCAACGAGTGGACTGATCGTGCCCGTTGCAAATTGGCGAAGTTCCTTTGTCGGAAGCGCGAAGATCGTTCTGGCATTTTCCGTGTTACAGGTTGCCACGACTTCACCATTCATCGCTTTAACGAGAAACGTGTCTCCATACTTTTGTTTCCACTCGCGATAACAACGATATGGATCTTTCATGAACTTCCATGTCGTAGTCAAGCGCCCGCGAGGGCCCGCCAGTTGCGAGCTGTTCATCTCTACACTCCGGAATCACTTGATCTACCTGAGTCTTTCATCAACAAATATACGCAATGCTTGACGATATCTGGTGCGACAAACTGGCTGATGCGGTAACGTAGCTGGAAGCAAGTTGACAAAATCGCACGCAGACATCCAAACGAGTTGTGGGGCATGGAGTTTTAGAAGCGTGGACGACTTTGCTCGATTCGGTTTGTGTTTTTGATTGGTAATCGCGATGGACGAAGAGAGTTTTACTTGTTACCACGAGGCTGGACATGTTGTTGTGGGATATTTGCTAGGCGGGCGCATTGAGCAGGTTCAATTGGGCGGGGAGTCGCATGAGAATCTACCCGCGCAATTTGGGGATTGTTTGATTCAATGGCAGCAAGCGAATCCGAATTGCCCTTGGCAAATTCAACGAGAGTTGTTGACGATCCTTGCTGGCCCGGTGGCGGAAATGGTTTACCGTGGCGAGAAATTTCACCCGGCACACTTTGGTCCGTGGCAATTGGACTGGATGCAAGCGATGCAACGTTGTGTTTCGTTTACTACGGACATGAGACAACGAACGCAGTTGTTGGAGGCACTGATCGAAGAGCTCTACGTTCGGCTACAGCGAAATGAGTTTTGGGCCGCGATTGCCGCCGTTGCCGACGAATTGTCTGCTCACGAATACTTAGAGCGAGAGCAATTGGAAGCCTGCCTGCAGTTCTGGCTATGAATCGACCGGCCAGCGGTTATGAATTCACGCAGGTAAACTAATCGACAAAAAAAGACCGCACTATCAACAGCGCGGCCTTTGCATGTTTCAATAAGTTACGTCCGAACTCAACGACGGCGACGCGCTACCATGCCTGCGGCAATCAGAATCACTATCGATGTGGTCGATGGTTCAGGAATCACGCCAATTTGTTCGATGAATCGGTAACTTCCGGCTGTGATCAAGGTCGAGGCTCCGGTCGCCGTGTTCAAGGAGTGAACCCCCGCGCCGTCGGTCCACAGGATATCACCATTTCCCAATTCAAATACTCCACGGACACCAGAGCCAACGTCAAAATAGTTGATTTCGTTGCCCAATTGGTCATATACGTAAATCCCCGCCGGTGCTGAAAATCCACCGACAATAATGTCTCCGTTAGCAGTCTCAAACATCTGCTCCGGGAAGTCGATTCCATTGACTCCGTCACTGTCATGAAACGTATTGAGAAAGTTTCCATTCAAATCGTAGGATTCAATATTCTCGTCGGCGATGTTGGTGATCAACGCGTCGTTATTTCGAATCAAAATGTCGAATGGATCATTTACATTGGCCCAAGTAGAAATCGAATTGGTATTCAGATTGTAACTCTGGATGGTATTGTCCAGTGTTCCCCCTGAATTAGTAATCAGCAATTCGTTTCCCAGCATTGCAATGCCTCGGATGTTGTCGAGGCCATTGGACGAATCAGCTACCGTGCCGATCAGGTTACCCGAAAGCGAATACTCAAAGACAGCATCCGCAACTTGATCGCTGACGAAAATCGTGCCCCGTCCACTATCGATCGCATTTATCGGCGTGGAGAACGAACCATCGTCGGGAATAAAGTCCAAGTCAATGACCGAGCCATCAAACGCACTAAATGCCGAAACGCGATCCCCGGTCGAATCGGGAATCAATAAGAACTGTGAGAAAGAATAGTCGACCGTCAAACTACACAGCGTCAGACAAGCCAAAATCAAAAGACGCAGCATCTGGTAATCTCCTCTAAACAAATGCAAAACTGACTTGCGAATGATATCCGATATTCAATGCAATTCAAAAAACTGGGCCCTGAAATTCGCATGCTGGATTCTGCAGCGGGTCGGGAAATTGCTCCCCAAAATTCAAGGCCCTGGCCTTCAATTATGGAAAGAGCTGTAGATTTTGAGCCGCTGGGCACGAGCCCCGGTTTTTCGTGGCCGAACCGGCGGCCAGCGCCTAACCGCTTACCATAAAAGGACAGAGCCTAGCTACTCAAACTGAGCGTTTCTGAATTTGATCAGTCTGATAGCGTGTAAAAACTGGGTTTACCAAAGAAAAAGGTTCCCTTAATTGGGTGGTGCCTAAACCTCCCGGGAACCCGAAGATGCAATGTGACCAAATTCCGAAGTTTTTGCAATCGACATTTCGTTCTCAGAGTCGTTGGTTCAGCCGAATTGGCTTCAATCATTTTCGATTTTTGATTGTGGCACTGTTGATCAATGCTCGGCCAACCAAGCTATCACATCTTGCCAGTGCTATTCCCAATCAAGGTCACCGAACATCCCAGGCGAGGTTTCTATCTTCTGATTGGGATGCTCCTGGTGTTCTTGCATCTCAAGCTGAACGAATCATCCATCAGATGATGCCCGGAAAACGAGAAGCGATTTACTTGTTGATTGACGACACGCGGATTCGTAAACGTGGAAAGAGAATGGATGCTATCTCCAAGATCTGGGATCAGAAAACCCATTCGTTCATGCGCGGTCATATCGTTGTCACCGCAGCGATTTACTTTCGTGGCGTCACGATTCCTTGGGCGATCGAACTCTGGATTCCCAAAGCCCACGCTGGTTCAAAATACCGCAAGCTGACCCAAATCGCCGTCGATCTGATCAAACGGTTCCCCAGGCTCGGTGACACGAAAGTTCGTGTTCTCTTTGATGCAGCTTACCTTGCAATCCACGTCACCAAAGCCTGCGAATCACGGGATTTCAAGTGGTTCTCGGTTGCCGCCCGCAATCGCAACCTGTTTCGTCGTGGCAAGAAAAAGCAAATCAAAGAGTTGGCTCCAGGAGTCCTACGTTATCACGGCCACTGTATTCGTGTTAAGCGAAGTCGTGGCTGGCGTTGGATGCGAATCGCGTCGGTGATTGGAGCCCTCGGCAAGACAGGTGAGGTTCGACTGGTCTGCTCCAAACGCAGCGGTCCTTCAAGCAAGGAGTTGCTTTCAGTCGTCACCAACGAAATCAACATGAAACCACGCGACATTGTCGTAACTTACGAGAAGCGATGGAATATTGAAGTTCTGTTTAAGGAGTTGCGAAATTCACTGGGACTTGGCGAGTATCAGGTATTGAGCAGAACCGCGATCGAGCGGCACCTGCACTTGAGTTGCCTTGCCCACCAAACGCTGACCCACCAAGCCATCATGGAAGAAGGTGCACAAGCCAAGCAGGAAAACAAGGATGTGATTCTGCCAACTCTCAATCAGCAAATTCAAAAGTTCCGGCAATGCGTCAATCGTGATCGAACCAATCGTTTAATCAATCGGATAAAGGATAAGAAGTTGAAATCAAAACTACGCTCGTATCTACTCAAAGAGGCCGCTGTCGCGGCCTAAAAAACGCTCAGTTTGAGTAGCTAAGTCTCGCTAACGGATTAGCAACTCAATGGCTCCTTGGCCTAAGTCTAGATCGGACCAAAAGAAATTCTGCGCATCCCCAAGCGTGGCAAACGCCGTCAACAGGACCTGGGTAAATGAATGAACTCTCTGAGTCACAACCAATCCTTTCGAACTACAAGATGAACGGTAAGATTCGCGCCAGCATAATAACATTAAGTTGTAACGTCAAAATTTTTTAAAGGAACGCGAATTGCGTCAGCCTCCCTCATTGCGAGGCAAGTGACGCAAACGCCGCTCACGAAAAGTGTTATTCATTTAGGAGTAGGTTTGCACCAAATAGGATTTTGGAGAGAAGGTTCGGTGTGCGGTATAAAATGAGAATAGAGCGAATCGATTGCAAACGAGGTGAATTCATGTTGGCTGATTTTTTTCGAATGTGTCTCACATTGGTCGTTGCGGTGGGCTGCGAATTCACCTGTGCTCAAGACCCGCTGGTCACATCCCCCGAGATTGTGATTGAGGTCAAGTTGGACCGCCAGCCAGATCGTGCGTTCTGGGATGTCCAATGGCAAGCGTCTGGACTTGAAAAAAATAAGCAGTACCAGTTGACTTTGGAAGATTGGGGCGAGTGGGCTGTGGCGGATTCGCTTTTTCTGAGAAATCTCCGGTCCAACATATCGCTGGAAAAATTGGAACGTGGCACTCAAAATTATACCTTGCGTCCTCCGGAAGACTGGGATGGTACTATTGAGATTAGCTACCGGATCCTGATGATGGCCTATGAATCCAAAGCCAGAGAGACTTTCGGGTTGATGCCGTGGTACCAAGCAAGTTTTGGGCAAGGATTCACCTCAAATACATTGATGGAAATCCATGAAGTTGATCAACCGCTCACGGCAAAACGAATCGTACGCTTCATTGCTGAGGCCAACGAAACGATCGTCAGTGGTTGGGGACTTGCAAATCTTGGGCGTCTGACGGTGGAGTCGAATCGACCGCTAGAGAATACTGTCGTGTATTTTGGTCAGCCAACAATTGCCAGTAAGGCTAATGCTGATAACGTCGTTCAGGTGGTTCAGTTTGGATCGGGCGATATCGCAAACCAACTAAGCCCAAAAATCAATCAGCTTTTTCAAGTCCTGTCAAGTGCGTTTGGTTACCGGCCCGCCCATCCGCCTACGGTCATACTTGCCGACACTGGAGGAGGCGGCGTGAACGTCGCTGGGGCGATGGTCGTTGGTTACAGTTCGAGCGATCCGGACGAATTTCAAATTCTGTTGACGTCTGCCCATGAACTGTTTCACGAGTGGCTAGGGGGGAGTGACTTTTTGAGAGTACGGAATCCGGAATCGGTTTGGTTTCAAGAAGGGTTCACAGATTACCTGTCACTTTGGTATTTGGCCAAGGCAAAATTAATAACGCCACAGCAGTTTGTTGATCGGATCTTGGACTTACGTAAGAGCCTGATAGGTAACGCCGCGATTGGTGAAATTGCATTCAACGATGACGTTGAGTGGAGAGACGGTGACGGGCCGAAAGAAATGATGGCGTATCGAGGCGGCGCGTTGTTGGCATTCTGTGCCGACGTCGAACTGCGGCAACGCGGTCATGAAGGATTGTCACGTATGATCAAAGAATTGTCCAAGATAGATTCCGAGGTTGATAATCGCACAATTGCTAAGTGGTTTAAGTCGAACGGCATGGGCGACTTCTTCGACAGTTTTATTAACGCACCCCAGTTCGTGGACGTGAACCAGGCCTTGATAGAAATTGGGTGTCGCAAGTCTAAGGTGCCAATTAAGGTAGCCTACGCCGGACTTAAGAATGATCAGGATAATCCATTTGGAAAGATCGTTGCGATGGACCCGGAGGGTGTCGCCAAGGTGGCGGGCGTGAGAATCGGCGACCAAATTCTAGGCTTTTGGCCGGCGAGTGAAAGGCAGATTACCTTTGATTCGGGACAACGACCGCAATACGATTACGGGCTAAACTATTTTTTGCCAAATGATGAAATCAATTTTGGTGTTCGACGCGGCGACGAAGAGTTGACGATTCAGTTCACCCCCAAAGTGCGAGATGACTTGGCTAGTGAATTGGGGTTTGTCGTTGAAGACGGAACACTTGGTGTTTTCTTTGATCAAGGGTCGAAGTAGAGTGACCAGAATTGCACGTTAAATGTGGCAGCGTTACGTTGACTGGATTCGTTGTGAAAACTGTGTCGACAGTAGTGTCTGTCTTGTTAGTCAGGCGAGCTTAGCTACGACTTGCGTTTCACGCACAAAAAAGCGACCCGGTTTTCTCGGATCGCTTTATGTTTGTCGCGGTGCAATCAAACGGTTATCCACCTGTCGTCAATCCACCGGGGCGTCGAAGGATTTCGCGAACGGGGCCTCCGTTGGAAGAGTCCAGACGCAGCAACAGAACGCTCTCATTACCAGTGTTTTTCTTAAAATCACCAACGGCAAGAATCTTTCCGTTTGCATAACTGAAAATTTGTCTTGCGGTGGCGACCTCTTCGTAACTCATTTGAAACCAGCCATCTGTGGCAAAACCAAATGTAGAAAATGCGAAGCTGTGGTCCGGCACGCCGTCGGGCAACAAGCGGACAATCGCGAACTTGTTCGATTCATAACCCTGCTCGTCGTTTGGCAATTTGACCGAAGCGGCAATTCTACCGTAAGGTTGCAATACAAGGTCAGTAACGTTGACGTCTTCTGGTAAGTGAACGATACCGTCGATGCTCAAGTTGCCAGCCAATATGCCATCGGCATCCATTTGGACAATTCGATTCCCTCCGGCCATGGTGAACAAGCCATTGTTGTAAACAAAACGAGTCGCTTCTTCCAATGCTCCGTTTGGAGGAATCAGTACGCCACCTTCACCAAAGTTAAGGAACGGAGTTCCGTCATCGTTCAAGGCGAAAATGCTGGGGACGTCGGATGTGCCACCGTCGGAAGTCAAGCCAAACAGGTAGATTTTGTCGTCAGCAAACAAGACATCTTTGATTTTCAAGCCGTTTTCAAAACTTAGGCTGGGCCACACCATTCCGTTGTACCCGAAACCGTTATCCAGCGAATTGTCCGATAGGACGGCAACCGCCGACGAACTGTAAACCACGGTGCGGTCACCCCAAGTCTTGATTCCAATTGCAAGAAAACTGGGGAAGCTGAATGGTCCTTCGACCGGGGGCAGCGGAGTAGCCGTTTCTAAATTGATACGGTTAAACGATCCGAAGGGGTAGAACGAATTGTCAGGAGCGCCATAAGTGTGGTAACGACTAAGGTATGAATACTCATCGGTGCGTGATAAAACCAGCACCTTTCCATCGGACTGCAATGCAATGCCGTGGGGTTCATCGTCTTTTCCGGCAAAGCCCAATTGGACTTCCCCATCTCCACCGAATGTCGGGTCCAGTTCTCCGTTCGAGTCAAACTTAGCGATAATCACATTCCATTTGTCGACGTGATTCACATAGGTCCTGCCAACGACGTAAACGGAACCGTCGGGGCCAACCGCAAACTGTTTAAATTGATCTTGGACATTTTCGTCTAAAATCGCCAAGCCATTGGTGCCAAAGGAATCATCAAACAAATCGGCATGGAGGGTGTTGGCGCATATCCAGTTAGTAGCCAGGGCGACAATCAATGGCAGAAACCAAAATCGGAATCGGCCTGACGCGGGTTGTAATTTTTTATCGTTCATTTTTGTATCCTGTGTAAACGTTGTATTAATTTCGACTTGTCAATCCACCAGGTGTTCGCGTGCCGGGGCGATTGTTTGTTTGAAAACCTCCGCCGAATCCGCCGCTACCTCCACCGCCAAATCCGCCCCAACTTTTCGTGCGGAACAACACGATGTTGCGAGGGGCTTCGTTGCCTGGCAGTTGGTAGTCGCCACCGATCAATACTTTGCCGTTGGAGTATCCAACCACTTTCCTTGTAGAAGCATATTCTCCCAAGATTTCACGATGGTATCCGTTCTGATTTCCAAACGTTGCGTCCAAGTCGCCATCTTCGGTCAGGCGTGCCACGATAAACTCGTTTGGAAATGCAAGCCCGTTCCAATTCAGCGCGATCGTCGTCATGCCATACGGCTGATGGATCATTTCCTTGACCGAAACGTTGATGCCTAAATCGACGGTTCCATTGGTACCGAAACTGAGGTCGTTGTTTCCGAACGTATCCATCCGAAGAATTTGATTCCCGATGCCGATCGTTATCTTGTCATTCGCATAGGCAATTCCCTTGACGGTAGCGCCGGTCGGGTTGGGTCTGGCGATGACGCCTTGTGCTCCGAAACTCAAGTTGAGACTTCCATTTTGATTCAAGCTGAAAATCCGGGCATCACCTGGAGCTTCGATGAAACCTAGGTACTGGTAAGAATTCACCAAGATTTCACCGTCGCGGAAAATTGTACTTGTGGCAACTACGGGTTCCCCCAATTCATCTTCGAAATTGACGACACCACCGTCTCCAAAAGAGGGTACGAAATCACCATCCAGATCCAATTTGGCGATGCGCGAGGCACTGCGAATAAAAATGAAGCCGTCGACAAGTTCGAGGTCTCGAGGACTGTCGTCGCCAAACATGTACAGCTGTTTCTTGCCGGAACTGCCGAACGAATAGTCGAGCTTTCCGTCCTGGGTAAACAACATTAGCACCCAGCCTGCCATCGGCGACTGGCGAACGGCGAGGATACGACCGTCATCAAGGATTGCCATGCCACCCGGGGTGTCCCATTGCAGTTGGAAATCTGCGACGACCGAGCCAGCGGGCGCGCCGCCGAGTCCGCCATAGTTTTCATCGATGACTCCGTCCGAATTCATTTTTGTCACGAATAAATTTGTGAAGACGCCGCCCTCCAACTTGGTCGATCCAAGCAAATAGATGTTTCCGGTCTGGTCAATTTTTATGTCATACAAGAGTTCTCTTTGACTGAGGTTCACTTCGACGGAGCCCAAAGTGCCAAATTCACCATCGAGATCGTTGGCGATCAGTCGCGGTTCAAAAACCAAAGCGCAAGCCATGGCTAAGAAGTTGATAGGAACTTTGAGGTAAGCAGTTCTTGAATACATTGTCTGTCCTTTGGGTAAGAAAAGTAGGAAGCCTTTCGGTTTCGGCGTTTTGCCGAAGTTGTTGACGCGAAGGCTACTTTCAAC
Organism: Mariniblastus sp.; assembly: GCA_965263475.1. Classification (GTDB taxonomy): domain Bacteria; phylum Planctomycetota; class Planctomycetia; order Pirellulales; family Pirellulaceae; genus Mariniblastus. The sequence continues at coordinate 821,964 of OZ253677.1, read as the reverse complement.
CGATTCGCAGCTCGAAAGGCCGTGGGTATCTACTAAGAAGGCGACAATTCGCCGTCGCCTAGGCGCAAAAAAACGAGGAAATGAATTGGTGCCGGAAAAAACAAATTCCTCTTACCCGTATTCGCTTTTTTGTTCTAACCTCAATTCTCTACCCGTTTTAAACATGCATGGGTTTGCTTGACCAAGCGGTCGATCGGAGTGAAATTGGTAAGTGGTTTCACCGCGGCGTTTAATGCGCGTCTCAGATCGCACTTTGTAATGCATCGGTTTGCTATATGCATCCGGTCTACTAGATTGGAACGCTAGAAAGCTGCTACTATTCACCGTCTCGAGACAATCATGAAATTCATCACTCTTGCTCTTTTCGTTCCGTTTGCGCTGTTTGCGTCCAAGCTAGACGCCCAACATGGCAATTTTTCTTGGTCGCCATTTGATCTGCAACAAAGTGCCGTTTTCGGTGATTTGGATTTGGTCGTTCAAAAGGGAACGTCAACGACATTGTTTTTGTATTTCGATACTTTTGGTGTACACAACATCACGGAAGGTTTTGAAATCGACTTCTCGTGGACCAATCCTGACGTTGCACATTTCACTGCGGCAGAGACGTTTGACTACGATGTATTGGTCCAAGGTAATCCATTTTCGTTGCGGTATGGCGATTTTGCGGGGCCCGCCACGACAGTGACCGACAATAACGTCGAAGGGTTTATGGCCATTAACGTTGTCAACGGAACAGGGCTGTTGGCATCTCAAGATGGTTCCGACATATTTTTAGACTCCGGTTATGATTTTTCGTCGGAAGCATTTCAAATTGGCATCATTTCTTTTGATGCTGTTGCGAACGGTACAACTCAACTGCAGATTGACGATGCCTTGATCGTTGACAATGGAATGGATAACGATTCCGCGTTTAGCAGTCTCACCATTACGGTCGTGCCCGAACCGGGAACCGTCAGTGTTTTGCTGGTTGCTGTCGTCGGGCTGCTAACCAGGCGGAATTCCAGATCCGTTTGATGTGTTTCGGTGGTCAAAACTTGGGGATCATTCCAGTCGTCTAGTTGTCAATTTGGATGGAACCGGTATCGTGATGAATTTTTTAAGACGGAACGCGACGTTTCTTGACAGCCACACGTATTCCTCATAACTTCGTGAGTCTTTCGGGACAGAATTTTGGATGGAAAAATGAGTGAAGCGATTGATGAAGCGATGTCGGTCGGCAAACGGTTGGTTGAATATTGCAATCAGCGAAAGTTTCGAGCGGCGATTACGGAGCTGTATGCGGATGACGCCAAACATGTTGAGGCAGCACCGATGGGCCCGGAAATGCCGGCTGAAAATAGTGGCAAAGAAAAACTCTTGCAGATGAACGATTGGTGGGAAGGCTGCCACGAGATTCATGGCATGGAAATCAAGGGGCCATTTCCACATGGCAATGGCAATTTTGCGGTTTGGATGTCGCTCGATGTCACTTCAAGCGAAGGTCCGATGGCCGGCCAACGCATGCAAATGGAAGAAATCTGTCACTACATCGTCAAAGACGGCAAGATTGCTCAGGTCGATTTTTACTGGGACCCAACGATGGCATAGCCCGCACCCGACAAACCAGACGTGGTTGACATCAGCCGCCGGTGCTTGGCTGCTGTGAAATCTAACGATTGGCTTGCCGCCTGTATTATCTTTCTTGCAATGAAATCGCGATGCCGTAGCTTTTTTCAGGCTACGGTTTGCTACTTATGGTTTGAGCATAAGTGGCAATCGTCTGGCTTGCTTTTGAGAATCCGAAATACCTTGTAACGCGTCGCTACCGAATTCATCGGGATGAAGATATCTGCCTATCTGACATTCCAGCCCTGATAATTCGACCGGAATACGATTGGCGTTATTGTCCAGCCTGCACCAACGTACCGTGACAGCCTAATTGTTCGAAGGCGGATTCTTGGCGAGCAATTTCCGCTCGGTTTCGCGTTCTATTAGCCATAACGATGAATATGACTATCCGGCTAAAAGATCGATAAACAAATCCACGTCGAGCAAGTTTACGTCACCGTCTTTGTTGATGTCGGCCTCCGCCTGTAAGGTACCACTGGCAATTAAGTCGACAAAAGACTGGACATCGAGAAGGTTTACGAGTTTGTGATCGGGCTCAAAGATGCCAACGAATTGAATGCCGTCGCACGTGGGACCTCCGAGAATCCAATGCACGTGAGTAGGAACAAGTCCAAAGACCGCGAATTGGGCGACTGGATTGCAAGCGATGTCTATGATCACGGGACAACGATCGAGTTGGTAACCATTGAACAGGCTGAATTAACCTATTTGCGCTGCCAGGAAATTGGGTCCAAGCGATAATACTTTCGCAATAGTCCAAACAATTCGTTGTGTTTTCGCGAGAACTCACTTGGTTGCTCAAAGAATGTTTCCGAAGCTACCGCAAAGAATTCTGCCTTGTTGGTTGCGCCGTAGTGATCAAGCAAGGTACGACGACCGGTTTCTTTTGCACGGTGAAGTTCTGAATACTCACGATCAACGACTCTTTGCCACGCGGCGGTCGATTGTGGATCATCAAACATTACGTTTCCACCCATTTCTCCGTCAAGCCCGTCAAGCGCGTGGGTAAACGAGAATCGATTTCACATTGTCAAAATAGTAGTTCGTGACGCCCAAGAGCATAAGGCATGCTTGAGCTGCCACAGTTACTTTTACTTCCTCTGTAACTTCGATGCCTTCGCAGCCCTCCCAACTCTTCTCAACGACAAATATCTTGATGCGGTGATGTAGTGCTTTGATCTCTGTTGGCGTCATTCCCCATGTCAATCGGACGTTTCTTTGCAGATGCAAATTCCACGAATCCGGCCAAGGCTTTGAGAGAATATTTTTCCGACGACGATTGCGAAACCAGTTGAACATGAAATTCGCTACAATTTTTGAGACGACTTGACCGACCAGGAATGTTTCCTGTTAATGGTGGACTTAAAAAAGTATGTCTAGTAATTTGTACGGTCAAATCGTGGTTTCAACATCTCAGAATTGATATTTAGATCCACCCGATACGATCGCCTGGGCAAACGGTACGTGCCACTCGTTACTGCTGACCGTTCGCAATCATACCAGACTGACCTTTTTTTTAACTTCGATTTGCTGATTCGCAATTAGAATCGCTCAGCTCCAGTCGATCCAAACGCACAGAGAAACAATTGTATAATTCGCCGGATCCCTTGTGAGTTTTGGACTTCGTTCAGAAAAATGCTCGTACCGCGGTTACGACGGGTTTACGAAAACCAACGCTATTCGACCTGTTGCGCCTCGTGACAAGTGACCCCGTTCGCTTCACAAAAGTCGTCGCATCGAAAAAATTTACGATGAATGATTATTCTGACGACTCACTATGAAAACCCCAAAAAAACGATAAAAGCTCCTGAAATTTTTCAGGAGCTTGATGTCAACTAGGTTCAAAACATTAGGCGCCGCTAAGCAATGCAACGAACGGTCCTACGTCAAGAAGGTTCACCATGCCGTCGCCCGTGATGTCTGCCTTCTCATTGAAATCACCGTTGGAGATTAGATCGACAAATGGTTGAACGTCCAACAAGTTGACTAAGCCATCACAGTTGACGTCACCAAGGAGGAAATCTCCAGCTACCCAATAAACCTTTAGTTCAGGTGGTGCGATGCTGGTTGGCAACAAAATTCCCCATCCATCCGTTGTCTCGGTAGTAGCGACGTCCATACCGAAATTCGGATTTCCGTTTTGGTAGCCTTCGATAATTACGGTAACGTCATATATTGCAACTGCATCAGCGATTAGCGCGGCTTCGCCGTCGACAAATGGCCCAAATGTCAGGTCAAAATAGCTACTCATTTCGTCCCAGTCGTTTGTGATTTCTCGGACCGCATATTCCCCCACGGTACCAGAATTCAAGCTGAAATCACTGGTGGCAGTCGTGACACACAATTCAGCTTTGACGATCTGCGCTTCATCAGGAACGATGCCGCCATCGCTAACAAAAATGGAATCAAATCGAAGTAGTGCATCTGTATTGTCGGCAGCCCCTCCTGGAGGTCCGTCTATGAAGTCATTTCCAGAAAGTATGTCGTCAGCGTTGATGAACAAGTCATTAAATACTTCGACAATAAACATACTCGTTGCAGGGTCGTCAACTGATTGAACAATCGATCCCATTTCAAGTTTCATCGGTTTATCCATCGAGTATTCGATTGTCAATTTTGGACGAAAAGCAGGGTCCGCTTGAAATCCAGTCGTCAAAACGCTCCAACCATTAGTTGTGCCAGCGGTAATAACAAAACCATGATTGGCGTCTCCATCTACCCAGTTTTGAACGATCTCGGTAACAGGAGCTACAACCGTCGTACCAGCATCTTTACCGGTATAGCCATTAGCCAAAGGACGATTAGACTCACCGTCGGCAAAACGAAAACCATTGCCACCACTGGCGACCCAAGTCGTCGTTTCGTCAAACGCTTGCAACAGTTGTCCAATTCCATAGGGACCACCACTGGGAGAGTTGTTAACCTCGGACGTCGTAAACTCAAGCTCTGCGTTCAATATTGTGGCACCGGCGGGAATTTCTGAAAGTATCCCATCGAATCGAATCAGTGCTTGCGAATCATCGCTCGTGTTGTAACGACCATCAATAAAAACATCTTCAACCATCGACCCAATAACATTGGATTCTGGACCATTTACTGCAGCGGATAAGCCGATGTAGATGTCGACTGTTCCACTGTAACCATTTACACCATTTTGAAAGCTAACCGTGTTTTGCCCAGTTGCCGCCAACGGCATCAAAGCAACCAAAAAAATCAAACTACCATTCAAAAGTTTCATTGTCGAACCTCGTTTCAAGTCAGATATTGCGTAACTCACTAGTCGCTTGTAGACACGCGAAATGTCCAGCGCGGTGAGTAGACTGAATCTTGATTCGAATCTCAACCATTTCGGAGAACGCTATTCTAAATTTCACCTTTTGTTACGCGATTCTTTAAAATGAACTCTTATTGTGTTAACAATGCTTCGGTGGCAGACTAATTACAAATTGGTGCGTAAGAAATTGGTGCGTAAAAAGGAGTGTTGTTGTGCGAAGTGGTCATGACGTGACGCGCAAAAATGGTTTTACACTTGTAGAGTTATTAGTTGTAATTGCAATCATTGGCATTTTGATAGGGATGTTACTTCCCGCGGTTCAGTCTGTTCGAGAAGCCGCAAGAAGGACTTCTTGCGCAAATAAGATCCGCCAGCAAGGGCTCGCCTTACACTTGCACGAGGACACTTTCAGCGAGCTACCTCCTGGCTGGGATAATCTTGGTTGGACTTGGCCGTGTTTTATTTTGCAATTCATAGAGAAACAAAATCTTCGAGACACGATGGTTCAAGCTGAATTCGGAGACGGTTCCTGGTCGGGAGATACACCAAATACGGCGGCTGCCGCAACGGTCATCGATATTTTTCGTTGTCCTACTTCAACCGTACCCGACAACATAGACTACAACAATATCGAAGATCGTGCCCCTTCGGATTACCGTGGCAATGCTGGTTCTACGGCGACGTCAGACGATCCGAGCACGGCTATACCGGGAACAACGCACCTGGAAGACCCGCGGTTGGATGGAGTCCTTTTTGGTTGTAGTGAAATCCGGTTTTCTGACGTAACTGATGGCTTGTCCAATACGATTTTTATCGCCGAATCGCTAACGGACCCATTCTTTGTTCGTAACGGCCAAGGTATGGACCATTGGGTGCTCGGCGGGCCGCAGATTGACCCTTACTCGTGCGAGACAAACTCTGGCGGCACTGAATTTACCGAGGTAGTTGGAACAGGTTATTACCAAATGAACTTGCGATTGAGAGAGCCAGGGCAAACTGGCTATGCGATGGAAACATCCTTTGGAAGTTATCATCCCGGAGGCATGATGATTACGTTGGGCGACAATTCGACGCGATTTCTCGGGGAAACAATTGAATTGACAATTTATACTTCTCTATTCAGTCGGAATGGCAATGAAATTCCTGCAGACTTTTAACCACCAAAAAATAAATTTGATGCCATTCGCATCGCCGAGATTTAACTTGTTTATGGCAATTTCTTTTTCCGGTTTCCTGGTTATTTTGACGGGTTGTCAACAAGGTTTAAAAACCGACTACCATAAACTAAGTCTGGCTCAGGTATCTGGGACCATTACACTTGATGGGGTGCCGTTAAGGAACGCGAATTTGATATTTCAGTCTCCTTCGAATGCGGATTTTTCTACAGGCAAGACAGATCTGCAAGGGCGCTACACCATGATGTTCAATTCTGAAAAGGAGGGCGTATTGGTCGGTGAGCAAATCGTTCGAATACGCAAACGCCGTTTCGCTGAAGCTGATTACATAAAGTTTCGGGATCAACTTGCGGGATTGGATGTAAGCGATGATGCGGAGGCCAAAGATGAAAAGGACACAGACGTGGCAGGCGATTTGGATTCTGCCCAAGGCGATTCTTTTCTCGAACCTAGTCGTAACGATGGCGAACTTCCAGCTGAATACCATATTGACGGGAAAATTCGCGTTACGGTGCAAGAGGGGAGTCAGACGATCAGTTTTGATTTGAAATCCGATGGTTCAACAACAGGCCAGACAAGTTAAGCGTACTGCGGTACCTGCTTTGACGACTTGTCTCGCACGAGGCTGGCCAATTCAGTAGATCGCGTTCCGACAGATTTTCTAGCGTGGTTGTGTTGATTGTTCAACGGCAGATCAATTATCTAATTTGTAAACACCCTTGAACCGAACCGCTACTGTACCGAATTTTGGCGCAACAATGGCCAATCGACGCAAGCATGATTGATCGGTTTTTTACTGAGTCATTCAATAATTGATTGAGGCTGCTATACCGACCAAGTTCAATGCACGATTTTCGTGTTTTGTGTGAATCGTTTGTATACGAGAAATAAAAAAAGCCCCGATCAATTTCTCGATCAGGGCTTTTATATTAAACGGCGATACCTACTTTCGCACTTGCGGTACTATCATCGGCTCGAAATGCTTAACTACTGTGTTCGGGATGGGAACAGGTGTGACCATTTCGATATGTTCGCCGAAGCCGGCCAGTGACTTATTCACCCACTGGCAGACAATGTTCTGTGACGATTCATTTCGTTATTGAAATGACAATTTGTTGTGATTTTTTTCGATGGCTTTCTTAAGCGTTCCGCGTGGAGATTAACTCCCAGCATGCTGCTTGATTGATATCGAGCGAATTTAATTCAAAACTAGATTCATTTGATATCTTTGTGAAATTTAAGAGACCTGGATATATGTGGTCAAGCGTTTGTCCGTTAGTACCAGTCAGCTGAATGCATTACTGCACTTACACATCTGGCCTATCAACCTCGTCGTCTTCGAGGGGACTTCACCCATAAGGGAACGAAACCTAATCTCAGGGAGGGCTTCACGCTTAGATGCTTTCAGCGTTTATCCTGTCCGAATTTAGCTATCCTGCCGTGCCACTAGCGTGACAACAGGGACACCAGAGATCCGTCCTTCCAAATCCTCTCGTACTAAAGAAGAACCCCTTCAAGTTTCGTACGCCCACGGCAGATAGGGACCGACCTGTCTCACGACGGTCTGAACCCAGCTCACGTACCACTTTCATTGGCGAACAGCCAAACCCTTGGGAGCTTCTTCACCCCCAGGATGTGATGAGCCGACATCGAGGTGCCAAACCGCATCGCCGCTATGGACGCTCGGATGCGATAAGCCTGTTATCCCCGGAGTACCTTTTATCTGATGAGCTATGGCCCTTCCATACGGAACCACAGGATCACTAAGACCTACTTTCGTACCTGCTCGACTGATGAGTCTCGCAGTTTAGCACACTTCTACCTTTGCGCTCGACGCCTGATTGCCAACCAGGCTGAGTGTACCAATTGCACTCCTCCGTTACTCTTTGGGAGGAGACCGCCCCAGTCAAACTGCCCAACTGACACTGTCCTTTGCCCTGATTCAAGGGTCAAAGTTAGAACTAAAGCATATCCAGGCTGGTATTTCAAGGTTGACTCCTCCGACACTGGCGTGCCGGTCTCATAGTCTCCCAGCTATCCTACACAAAACATACCTCAGGCCAATATCAGCCTACAGTAAAGGTTCACGGGGTCTTTCCGTCTAACCGCGGGTAGGTGGCATCTTCACCACCACTACAATTTCACCGGGTCGGTGGTTGAGACAGTGCTCCTCTCGTTACGCCTTTCATGCAGGTCGGAACTTACCCGACAAGGAACTTCGCTCAGTATTGTTACTACCGAAGGTCCGCAGCAATTGAAAGTATTCGAAACACATCAACCATTTGTCCAACCGCTCATGCGATTGCTAAATGCACACTTCATCTGAACGATTCGTCGCAAGTTTCAGCTCGCCGCAAAACGAGTCTAAAAACGAATCATGAAATGCGACTTACAAATGAACCACTTGAGGATCGAACGATGAATGTGTTAAGAACAACTGCGTTTGATTTCCAATTGAAATCAAATTGCAATCCAGAGATTCAGGATTGCGATTCGGCGGGCTGATCATTTCTGTCAACCTCTGCATGTCGCCATGCAGCTCGGACTATATCTTCAACTCAACTTCGCATTTCCCTCGCTTACGCTTCGGGCTGAGATCGTTTGAGTTGCTTGGCGTATAGTCTCTGAGGAGCCCTTCATCCTACTTGCGAACAAGCATGAATCAGGTTTCCTGCTGATTGTCTGCACCGATCGGATTGTCACTGTCAACAAAGTCTTGAAACTGAAAATCTCACGTTCAAAACCGTGCGTGTTGACGAGTACCGTCGGATACTCAGATGTCCCAGCATATAGCCAAGTGCTAATCGCAATGTCACCATTGCGAAGGGCAGAAAATTCTACCTTAGGACCGTCATAGTTACGGCCGCCGTTTACCGGGGCTTCGGTTGGGAGCTTCTCTTACGATAACCCACTTCCTTAACCTACCGGCACCGGGCAGGCGTCAGTCTCTATACGTCCACTTACGTGTTAGCAGAGACCTGTGTTTTTGATAAACAGTCGAAGGAGCCGATTTACTGTGGCCAGCTTTCACTGGCACCCCTTATCGCGAACTTACGGGGCCATTTTGCAGAGTTCCTTAACCACCGTTCTCCCGAGCGCCTTAGTCTACTCGACCCGCCTACCTGTGTCAGTTTTAGTACGGTCAACGTGCTTCAACCCTTAGAAGCTTTTCTTGGACGTCCTTCCATACATTTCCCGGTCTACGCCAGTCAAGTTTGCACCTTGAATTATGGGAGCGCATTTACATCTCCCCATCTCAGTGCACGCTACGGACTATTCTAACAGTACCGCTGTATTTCTGGACGCCGTCCCTCCATCGGTCCACACGTCGGGGCAGGAATATTAACCTGCTATCCATCGTCTACGCCTTTCGGCCTCAACTTAGGTACCGCCTAACCCTGGGCGGAATTGCCTTCCCCAGGAAACCTTAGGCTTTCGGCGAACAGGATTCTCACCTGTTTTATCGTTACTCATTCCGGCATAATCACCTGTACAGGCCGCGACCCGTCGTTTCCGTCGGGCTTGTATCTCCTGTACAGCGCTCTGCTACCAACTAATAGTTCCACGTCTTCGGTGTATTGCTTACTCCCGTTCATTATCGGCGCAAGACTGCTCGACCAGTAAGCTGTTACGCACTTTTTAAATGGTGGCTGCTTCTAAGCCAACATCCTGGCTGTCTCAGCAATCTAACTTCCTTAGTGACTGAGCAATACTTCGGGACCTTAGACGATGGTCTGGGTTGTTTCCCTCTTGACCGTGCAGCTTATCCCACACGGACTGACTGCCGCGATAATTATTACGGTATTCGGAGTTTGGTTCAGTGAGGTACCCCGGGAAGGGCCCCCATCCAATTCAGTATCTCTACCCCCGTAACATAGTGGCGCGACGCCGCCCCTCAAGGCGTTTCGCAGAGAACGAGCTATCTCCTGGTTTGATTAGACTTTCACTCCTCCCCACAGGTCATCCCCTCATTTTTCAACATAAGTGGGTTCGGTCCTCCACGCAGTATAACCCGCGCTTCAACCTGCCCATGGGTAGATCACCAGGTTTCGCGTCTGCCGCAATAGACAATGGTCGCGCTATTAACACTCGGTTTCCCTATGGCTCCAGGCCGTAAGCCCTTAACCAAGCCCATTACGACAACTCGCCGGATCATTATGCAAAAGGCACGCCGTCACACTGAACGAATCATAGTGCTCCGACCGCTTGTAAGCGTATGGTTTCAGATACTATTTCACTCCCCTAGACGGGGTGCTTTTCATCTTTCACTCGCGCTACTGAGTTCACTATCGGTCATTAGAGAGTATTTAGCCTTACGGGATGGTCCCCGTAGATTCAGTCGGGGTTCCACGTGACCCGACCTACTCAGGTGCTTCTCGACGCGTACGAAGTTTTCGAATACGGGGCTTTCACCCTCTGTGGCTGATCCTTCCAAATCATTCTTCTAACCAGTACTGTCGCCATATGAAAAGTCCTACAACCCCTCGAGGGAAACCCTCAAGGTTTGGGCTATTCCGCTTTCGCTCGCCGCTACTAACAGAATCGATTTTTCTTTCTTCTCCTCCGGGTACTTAGATGTTTCAGTTCTCCGGGTTAGCACAGGAACCTCGGGATCAATGCTCGTTTGTCAGCTACCCCAAGCTTTTCGCAGACTTCCACGCCCTGCCTTCTAATGCCAAGACATCCCCCACACGCCCTTAGTAGCTTGACCACAAATATCCAACCCTCTCCAAACTCACCATCCGACAACACATCAGTACGAAACTGACGCGCCAGCGAGTGGATTTGAGTCCTTCGAAAAGCAAATACTCGCTTCCAAACCACAAGATCCAGTTAACGATATCTAGTTAAGTTTGATCACCGCTTTGCTTTCAATCCGAAGACCAAAACCAAAACTGCCCCAAACTTTCGCTCTATTTTTTTAATCTTTCAACATGCAAACAACAAAATGTTGCTCACACGGCTCTACTCAAGAGTGGTTTCTTTATATGACCTCAACTATCGCCATCTCATCTCCGCTACCTGGTTAAAGGGCAGCTTCAAATCAATCGCAGGCCGTTCAAGCTGAACTGCCGAGGCCATTAAGATGCCATCTATAAAATCACAACCAAATTGTCAAAGAACATTACGTACCCCAGAGGAGTACAACTCTTACATTCGCTAAAATGTTAAGAGCGATCTGAACTGAAAACGTTCATCAGATTCAGTAAATCCGACGCCATTTCAGTGCATATCGCCATCAACACAAAATTTTTGGCGAGCCTCGAAATGTACTGGGTTATCGGGATCTTAACAATCCCTAAACCAGTTTTTCTGGCAAAATTTCAGAAGGGTTCAATCTGAAATCCGTCTCAGTTTGACGCCGTTGCTGTCAAACTTCAGTAGCGAGGGCACAAATATATATCCATCGGCCGACAGCTCAAGGCCCATTATGAAATTTTTGCGAAAATTATTCGGGCCCGTTTCTCAGGCTCTCCATCTCAGGCGCTCCAGTTTTGATTTCAAGCTCGATCAACAGGCCCGGCTGCTCCTATCGCTACGCGTTTATCCACCCGTCAAAATTTGTAAAAACGGATTGACGTCAAGTAAGTCGACCGAGCCATCCTCGTTGATATCTCCTTCGCATTGGTAAGTACTCGTGACGATCAGATTTACAAACGGGAACACGTCCAGTAAGTCCACGCTGCCTCACAAATTCACGTCGCCCAACAGGCAACCCCCACCTTCGGCTGGTCCCGACTCCTCGTCGGCAACGGCCGTTGGAACGTTCGGGTTGATCGCGTTTAAATTGGCTGTCCATAGCAACGCGCAGGCAAAAATTAGCATCGATCGGGCAATCCCCTTTTTCATGACAGGCTCCAAGTTGAACAAGACGAAAATAAATTGTCGCCGTTGAATCAACTTTTACACGCCCGAATGCCAGAGAAAATCGTCGTCCGACAGCGTTAAATAAAATTTCGCCCCGCTAAATTGAAAACGACTAGGGAGAAGATCCAAAACCAAAAATTTGCTGGGCTCGGGAACCACGTGGATCGTCAAATCGTGAAACACACAGTCCAAGGGATGCCAGGCCACATACCAAAGATGCGATTCTGGGCTCGGGTACGACGTGGACCGTCAAGTCATGAATGGTACAGCCCGGACGACTAGATCAAATGCAACGAGCTGCTGAATTTTAACTTGCACGAGTTGCCACATCAATTTTGTTGCGCGGTAGTTTTCGACACGCGTCGGATAGGTTGGATTTTCCAATAACTCAAACTTCTCCAGGCCCATTCCATTGGCCCAAAGCGAAATTGGTTCAACCAGATGGGGGATACGGTCAATTGAAACGCCCAAACCGCAACGACAACGAAAACCAACTCGGTTCGATGCAACTGCCCAAACCAGCCCAAACCGTGGCCGTAAAAAAACGATGTGCAAATGACGGTCTGCAATAGATAGTTGGTCAGAGCCATTTGCCCGACTGCGGAAATCGCTCGATTCATCCATTGCTGCTTATGGAACAACATCATTACGCAAACGTAACCAAAGGCGACCAACAGACTACCCCAGTAGTTGTACTGATGCCCTTGGAAAAACGAGTACTTCAAACTCCAGTCATTCATCTCGAACTGATAGACTCCAAAACCAATCAACGGTAAACCGACGCCAAAACCGAAGAACAGGCCCGCCCAATAAAACTTGTCCGAACGTCGCGCTTGAAAAACTTCCCATTTGAAAAGCGCCATGCCCACCAGCATCAAGCCACCGGCGCGCCAAATCCAAACGAACAAAAAGAGAAACGTCTCCATGAAAAATGCCGTTTGAGAGCGATGCGGAAGTTGGTCGAGCCAACTTCCCAGATAGATTGTCTTGTTGGCGGCAATTTGTTCGACGCTCGGTGACCAATCCAACGCCATTTCGGCAACTTGTTCTTTTGGCCAATGAGGCATTGAAAGGCCAACAAAAATTGATAGAGCGGAACCAACAACCAGGAATACGATTCCAATTGTCAGCAGCCAGCCAGCGCGCCAACCACATAACCAATAAACCAACATCCCACACATCGCGTACGGAACCAAGATATCACCATGCCAGAGCAGATGGGCATGAGCCAGCCCAATGACCAGCAACCAAAACATTCTGCGGTAGTGCAACCACGCAAACGATCTCCCCTTCTCTTTTGCTCGCTCCCACATCAAAACGATGCCGGCACCAAACAACGCTGAGAATATGGACATCATTTTCGAATCGAAAAACAAGTGCGCGACTAGCCACCACGCATAACTCACAGCACTGAGCGGGCCTTGGGCCATTGGATTCATGTATTTTTGGTCGATTAATCCGAACGATTGGATGTTCATTATCAAGATGCCCAGCAGCGCGAACCCGCGCAACACATCGATCGAGTCAACACGCTCGTTTTCTTGGGTCGGCTGTAGCATTGCATTTCCCATGGTTGGCGCTCTGTAATTCTGCGGCTTACGGGGTGGCGAACCATCGGCTCGCGCATTGATGTTGACGGCAAAAAAGGAGATCCGGTACTTTTCCAAGTATGTCGAAAATCCTCTTTTATACCACGCATAAAGCTGGCTCTAGTTTCTTAGACCGTCTGTTATCACAAACGGCTCGTCGTTTCGAGATCGGCCATTATAGCGAAAACCAAGAACGCAACTTTGATACGATTCACGAACAATCGTGGAGTCGATTCATCGAGCAAATGCCAAACGGTTGTTTCGGACCCATTCGAGGTGGTTCGCAGTGCGATATCTTCCCAGATCAGTTGGGCGATTACTCTATTGTTTTGCACCTCAGAGATCCTAGAGACGTGCTGACTTCGATGTATTATTCGTTTGCCTATAGTCACACTGTACGGCCGGATCGTTTTCACATATCCCAACAGAAACGTGAGCAATGGCGGGCAGATGGCATCGATGAATTCGTTGTTGAATTCGCTCCAGGATTACAGCGCGTCTACCAACGGTTATGCAGGAGCCTTTTGGGGCGTGGGAATGTGACGCTGATTCGGTACGAAGATATGGTGTTGAACTATGGAGGTTGGTTGTCACAGTTTTTGTCCGCCTTTGGGGACGTCAAAATCAAAGCCAAGAAAACGCGACATTGGTTGCTGCCTCAGTTCGCACGTCAATTGAAGCTGCGCCGCCAATTGTATTTGCGGCACAAGGATTCTTTTCAAGTCGAATCGGAAAACATCCTGAACCATAAGCGCCGCGTCGTGCCCGGCGACCATCGGGAAAAGTTACGGCCGGCTACAATTTCTTGGTTGGACGAGCAATTCTCTGATTTCTTTTCGCTTCAAAAACCAGCACAGTTGTCCACCGATTCGCAATGTGGATGAACGCGATGGCTGATTGAGCGCCAAGCCAAGTGGCGCATGGTAAACTGGAATCTTGGCCCCACATCCCATGTGGATTTTGCTGCACTCCCCACCTTTGCGACTTCAAATATACGTCGATGGTTGGTTGTGTTGCGCATGGCTTGCTAAAAATGACGGGCCAAATGACAGTCCAATTGGGCAAACTGGAGACTTCGATGAAGCGAAAATTATTTTGGATGATCGTGTTGGCGGTATTTGCTTGTGCCATCGAGGGGGATGCACAACGCTCGACAAAGACGTTTGAATTACCTTTGTCCGGAACTCAACCCAGTGCAGATATACCGGACACTCACCAACTGTTCGGATACCGTTGGGGTGATGAAATTTCCAGTCATGCCCAAGTCGCCAGATACTTGCGAGCGTTGAGTGAAGCCGCACCTGACAAAACACGGTTGGTTCAATATGGCAAAAGTTACGAAAATCGCTCTCTCAATTATCTAGTGATTTCGTCGCCGCAAAACGTGGAGCGTATCGACGAGATCCAATCTAGTGTTTTGAGACTTTCAGATCCGAGGTCATGTACGCCGGAACAGGCCAAAACAATTTGTGAGCAAACACCGGCAATCGTTTGGTTGGCGTATTGCGTTCACGGTAACGAAATTTCACCAACCGACGCCGCATTGCTGACCGCTTATCATCTGGTCGCCGACGACAGTGAAGCAACGCAACAGATGTTGGATCAATTGGTCGTAATCATTGACCCCTTGCAGAACCCGGACGGTCGTGATCGGTTTGTCAATGTGTTTCGGGAATCTCGGGGGCTATTCAATCAAAGCAATCCGTACTCTAACGAACATACCGAGCGATGGCCTGGCGGACGCGCTAACCACTATTGGTTCGACATGAATCGAGACTGGTTTCGGCATAGTCAACAAGAAACGCGTGCCAAGGTTGCCGCTTATTTGAAATGGCAGCCTCAGATTTACGTGGATGCTCACGAAATGGGGCGCAACAGCACGTATTACTTTCCACCGCCCGCGGATCCTAAAAATCCGTATTTGTTGGCCAGCCAAGCCGATTGGTTTTCAAAACTGGGGCGCCATCAGGGCGGTTGGTTTGATCGCTTTGGCTTTGGCTATGTGACGCGCGAGATCTTTGACGCCTTTTATCCCGGATATGGCAGCGAATGGCCGACGATGCAAGGCGGCTTGGGCGTATTGTGGGAGCAAGCCGGTGCCCGCGGTGCGATCGTGGAGCGTGATGACGAAACCGAGTTGACGTATCGCAACGGCGTTCGCAACCATTACGTCAGTGGTTTGGCGACTCTTGAGTTTGCCTCGCAGCATCGGCAACAACTATTGAAAAGTTTTTACGGCAACAAGTCACGAGCCGTGGAGTTGGGTACCGGAGGTGAAGTTAAACATTACTTTATTCCTCGGGACAAACCCGACCGGGCCGAACAATTCGTGCGGATGATGCGCCGCAATGGAATTGAGGTGCGCCAGCTAGCTGAAGAAATAGAGGTCCGCTGCAACCGTACCCAAGCGGATTCCGTTGGCAAAAAAACATTCGCGGCTGGCACCTACCACATTCAAGTCGCCCAGCCAAGCGCTCGATTGTTGCGCGCCTTAATGGATCGAAGCGTTGAGATGGATGAGAAGTTCTTGCGGCGCCAATTGGAACGTAATCAATTGCGGCTGGGGAGCGAAATTTACGACGTTACCGCGTGGTCCATGCCTCTTGCTTTTGATTTGGATTGCTTTGCTTGCAAAGACACTATCGAAGTCGCCAGCGAGATGTATAGGCCAGCCGAAAAAAACTCGCTGCAAACGGATTTACCTGCCGCTAAGGTGGCTTACTTAGTGCCTGGTTCAGATGGGGCCGTCAAAGCTTTGGCCGCTTGGTTACAGCAAGGGGTACGTGTTCACATTAACGATGAACCGTTTACGCTTGGCGGCCGCAAGTACGATCGCGGTACCTTGATTTTGAAAGTGGCTGAAAATGATGACCAATTAAACTTGAAAATCCAAGCTGCTTATCGAACGATAGGAAATTTTGAGGTTGTCGCGACTGACACTGCATTCGTCGAATCGGGAGCACATATGGGAGGCCCGGACGTGAAATGGGTCAAACCTCCCAAAGTCTTGTTGGTCGTAAATCGACCCACCAATTACTCTTGCGGACATACTTGGTATTTGTTCGATCGAGTCTTGAAGTACCCCACGACGCGAGTCAATGGTCGAGATATTTCGGCGATCGACTTGAATCGGTTCAACGTTATCGTTTTGCCGGATGGCCGGTATTCGAACAGTACCGGTTTTTCGGAATCAAGGGCCAAAGCATTGTCCGAATGGGTTCGCGATGGCGGCACTTTGATTACGCTCCGAGGCGCTACCTCTTGGGCGACGGGAGAGAAAATTGGCTTGCTCAAGAACCACTTGCTGCAACGTGAGGTTCCGGTTGCAAAGAAAAGCGGAGACCAAACCGAGCAGGCCCAGCCAGAAAAGGTCTCTCCCGATAGTGCGCCGGGAGCGTTTTTGCATGCCAACGTCTTTCAGAAACACTGGGTGACCTATTCATTTCGACCAGAGTTAGATGTCTTCTATTCGGGAAACATCATCCTCTCACCGATCTCGGAATTGGACGGTCGTTCATTAGTGACATTTGCAAAAAAGGACAACCTAGTGACCAGCGGATTCTGCTGGCCGAATACCTTGGACTTATTGGCGGAGACACCTTTTTTGGTTTCACGTTCGTCGGGGCGGGGACAAGTGATTGCGTTTGCGGATGATCCGAACTTTCGAGCGATGTATCCGAGTTTGCAACGGCTATTCATTAATGCCGTGATGTTCGGTCCGGGTCACTGACCAATTGAATCGCCGCCGTGTGCGCAACGGCGGCGATAAAAAGGAGATCGTCAATGTGCAATCTTCAGCGATTCGCGGGTTAGGCACGAGCTTCAGAGCGTGTGGGGCCGTTTACCGGACCAACCATTGATCGTTCATCAAATAGTGTCACATGCGCGTGAATTTGTTGCCGAAAAACGTACTTTTTTCGCGCCCGCTAGTCATGGGAATGAGCTAAAGGCCTTGCCAGTCATAACTTAGGGAATACGCGATTTTTCACCAAAATTCACGCGACTAGGGCATTGCGAATCGCGTCGGTAATCCAACCACAAAAACCGACGGTTAATTCCGGCCCGCGATTTCACCGCCTTGAATGGTAGACAAGGCGCGGAGAGTCGTTAGATCGATAGATTCGTTCAGGAACGACACGCTGCCATCGCAGAAAATCATGTTCGCGCCACCGGGATGGGGGCTGCGGAAATTGGAAACCCAATGCCCCCCGCCTTCGAAACTGGGCGTTGTGTCAAACAAAGCGTTTGTGTCATAAAACGAATCCGTTACCGGAAATTTGTTGATCGGTTCAACGGTGCTGCAATAGCCGCCTGCAAAACGAAAGCCGAGCAAATAAAACAGATCGGGCAGAGCCCCTGCAAATAACCATGAGTGTTGCGAGATACTAAAGTCGGTACCTATCAGCGGTTCCGTCGAACCAACGCCCGAGCCCATCGGCAAACCACAGGCCGCTTCACCGATGGCGATCGTATTGCTTAAACCGTCGTGAATGTCTCGAAATTTCGTTCGTGATTCAATGGCGAAGACTCCAGAACGGGTGTCGACCGGCCGGGGGCCAAAATTGGGCCCGAAACACATCGCATCGTTTAGGCCGATGCAAAGTCCATACGAGTTGCTGGCCAATGTATCGCCAATGGGGAAATCAATTTCCGTCAGAAAAGGAATGACTGCTGGAGAAATGACCCGATCGGATGGGCAAAGATAGATCGGGATATTGGTCATTCCCACTTCCTGCGGGAAGTTGATCCACGGGACGCTCGGGTCGATTAAGTCTTGCAGGTTTTTTTGTTCAACGTACGGCAAAATGGAAACGAACGTGTTCGATAAAGCATCCACCGGCGTATCGCCCATTCGATCGCCTTCGGGCAGGCGTTTAAAAACCGATTCATAGTTGTGCAATGCAATACTGATTTGACGCAAGTTGTTGGCGCACTGAATCCGCCGAGCTGCTTCGCGTACGGATTGAACAGCCGGTAGCAACATAGCGATCAGGATACCAATGATTGCAATTACGACGAGTAACTCCACCAGTGTAAAGCCATGACCTGTTGTCAATTTGGTGCGGCGATAAAAAGCACAAGGCATGGTATACCTGATTTTTGGGCGTGAGTGATCGACGTCAATGTCGGAGTAGACGCTGGAGTATAGCATTGGTAGCCGATTTTATCCAGTTGGCGTCCTATGCCAGAGAGTTTTGACGCAGATACCAATGCCCGATTTGGAGTTCGGGTCGTTTGAGTTTGGACAACGAACGAGTGTTGTAAGTCATGACATTCGGTCGTTTTCTGGTCGGGCAACTTCGAATTTGCGTGGGGCCAAAAACGGAACTCCAAATTAGTGCTGAAAATGTTTGCGAATTGAAACGATAGCAGTAAGATGAGCTCAGTTTCAGAACAAAGGAAATGCGTTTCGGTTAGATAAAGGTTTACCCATGATGAAAGCACCTCGGTATTTTCGATTTTTGATTTGTGTCGCGCTGATTGCACAATTTCCGACAATAGCATTGGCTCAAAGCAAAACAGAATCGGCTCCAGTCGCGAAGAAAGATGATAAGGAATCGGCCAAGATCGCAACTGTCAATGTCCAATTGAAACCGATGTCCGTTTACCAATCGTTTGATGCCGTATTTGAAGCTACTCGGTCAAAGGAAGTTGTCGCGGAATTTGATACGTGGGCCGATCTGAAAATCAGCAGCGTCGTGGATGAGGGTTCGGTCGTTTCCGCAGGTCAAGAAATACTCAAATTTGATACCAAATCAATTGAGAAAGCGATCAAGGAAGCCGAGTTCGGCGTTGCAAGTTCAGCATTCGAATTGGAGTCAGCAAAGTTAAACCAAAAAGAGATGCAAACGACCTTTGATTTGGATAAAAATTTGGCGGAACGAACTTGGGAAAACGCGAAACAGGATTTCGAGTACTACAAATCCGTGCAATTGCCCGAGCGGATGGCCGACCTGGACTACTCTGAAAAATCGGCAGGCTATTTTCTGGAATATTCTCAGGACGAATTGGACCAGTTGCAACAGATGTACACTGAAGATGAACTCACCGAAGAGTCAGAGGAGATCGTGTTGAAGCGTGCCCGCAGAAGTGTTGAGTCCGCGGCACGATCGAAAAAGAAGGCGCTGCAACGCGTTGCACGAGATCGAAAAACGAATGTGCCGCGAGAAAAAATAAGCAGAGAAGATCAAGTTAAGCGAAGCGAATTGACTTTCAAACGAAAGATGGTGACGTTACCCATTGCAAAACAGAAAGCCGACAACGCTTTGGCTCAAGTCGAGTTTGCGCACCAAAACAAACTCGAAAAATTGAATGAACTAAAATCCGATTTTGACAAAATGAAATTGACGTCTCCCAGTGACGGCGTGGTCTATTATGGAAAGTGCGTTCGCGGAAAATGGATCGGGGGTACCGGAACGGCTAAACGCCGATTGGAACCCGATAAAAAAATAGTCGCCAACAATGTGGTTATGACAATCGTCGATGTTGGACAATTGATGGTGCGTGCGTCTTTGGATCAATCGACGATGGGAATGCTTTCGCCAAGCTTACGGGGCAAGGCCAAAATTTCCGCCACGAATTTGGTCGTTCCTGCAACGGTCAAATCAGTTTCCCGGATTCCACTGGACTCTGGCAAGTACGACTGCCAAATCCTGGTTGAAAATCTCCCCAATGACGGTTCGGTAATGCCCGGGATGAATTGCAAACTGAGTTTCTTGGTCTACGAAAACAAACAGGCGATCGTGGCACCAAAATCCAGTGTGTTTTCCGATGACGGAGGCATAACTCATTTTGTTTTCGTTGTCGATGGTGAAAAAACTACTCGCAAGCCCGTTACGGTGGGACACACTTCCGGTGATTCAATTGAGATCCGCGATGGACTTTCCGCCGGTGACAAGATTACCAAGACGCGTCAATAAGACCTTGGCTGCTGCTTGGGCCACTATCAACCAAAACTTATTTTGTGATCATGCCAGTGAATCGGAGTCGAAAATGATTGCTGTACGAATCATTCCAGTATTTTGCTGGTCCCTTTTGACCATTGTGATATCGAATTTTGCGCCGATTGGTGCGGTTCATGCCCAAGAATTCTCGCCGGGCTCGAAACAAGTTCAATCAAATGAAACACAAGATGCGGCTGGCGGTATTGAGCGACCAAAAATGTTTGATGCGCCGATGGACTTTAGTGAACCGCCGAAAGTGGCGGACATCGAAGGGCCTTCGCCCAGTGAGATTCAGACTTCGATAGATCGTGGCGTCAAGTTCTTGATTTACTCGCAAAACCCTGACGGCTCTTTTGGGTCTCATGTTTCCAAACGAATCGGCGAAATTTACGCTCCGTTACCTGGTTCGCATCATGCGTTTCGCGCTGCGACGACGGCCTTGGCGGTTTCGGCGTTAGTCGAATGCCGGGCTGACGATCCAGCAGCCAGAAAGTCTATATTGGCGGCCCAGAATTGGATGTTTGAAAAATTCCCGCGTGTTAAGCGTGCCAAAGGCGACACGATTTACAATGTCTGGGCTCATGCTTACGGAATTCAAGCGCTGGTGAAACTGAAACAGCTGAACGGTCAATCGGCAAATACAATTCAAGCCATTGATGACTTGATTCGGCAGCAGATTGTAATGCTGGAAAAGTATGAGTCGATCGATGGGGGGTGGGGTTATTACGACTTCGTCGCCCAAGGCCGAAAGCCGACCGGAAGTTCGATCAGTTTCGTCAACGCAACCGTGTTGATTGCCCTCAAGGAAGCCGAGGACGTGGGAATTGACGTGCCGGACAAGATTGTCAAACGAGCGTATGCTGCCATTAAGCGGCAACAAAAGAAAGACTTTACCTATTTGTACGGGGAGTATCTCAAAAATGCGCCAATGATGGGGATCAATCGTCCAGGCGGCAGCCTCGCACGTTCGCAAGCTTGTAATTTGGCATTGCGCCTGTGGGGAGACAAAGGAATCACCGATAACGTTCTAAAAGTTTGGCTGTACCGATTGTATCTCCGTAATGGTTGGCTGGACATTGGACGTAAACGGCCGATTCCCCATGAGGCATGGATGGGAGTTGCTGGGTACTTTTATTACTATGGACACTATTACGCGGGGTTGTGTATCGATCAGTTGCAGCCAAAAGAACGAGATACCTACCGGAATCTTCTAGCCAAAATCTTGATTAAACATCAGGAACCGGATGGATGTTGGTGGGATTACACGCTCTACAATTATTACAAACAATATGGAACGGCTTACGCGCTAATGTCGATGCAACGATGTTTACCAAGTAGTGAGCGAAAATCGGCTGCCAACTAAAATGTCTTCTTTACAAGGCGTTTTTTTGTTGAAGGGAACGCATCGTTTTCGGTTCGAAAATTAGGTAAACGCGATCGTGGCAACGACGCTTGCGGTGAGCGGAGTATACTTCTGGCGTGGGCATTCAAAATTCAAAGTGTGCAAATCGGTGCATCTTTCGATGAATCAATTTTCGTTAGAAAATCTAGAATCCAGTGAACGAGTCGAATTGACTCGATTGGTTTCCGAGAGTCTTGATCGAAACGACGACTACGACCAAATCGTCGATCAGTTAACGGCCGGCGGTTTTCCAGAAATCGAGGCTCACGAATTCGTTATTGCAGTAGAGACACAGCGTCATGTTGAGGCGCATAACAGCGAGCCAGAAAGTCAACTTTCCGCATGGCAAATTTGGGGGCTGATTTCGATTGTGATTGCCATTTTGAAATGGTTGCTTAAGTGATCTCTAAAAACGGATTGTTTACGGATCAAAAGTTTCTACAAATGCCAAATTCGCAGGCAGCCTCAGCGCGAAGACGTCTCAAGTACTTTTCTTTATCGTCCCACTTCGAGTTGATCTCTTCACACAATTGGCGAACCAATTTTGGCGACGGAACGTACTCAGGTTCTTCCTCAAAAAACATCGCGTAGGGAGAAGGGAGCCAATGCGAATCGGGAGGGGTCGTGAAATGATAGGGTTCATTGGGAAGTTCAAAAATCATCGTTCGATTCCAAGCTAACTATTAAACGGACGAAATTATTCGTCGCAAAAATGAAGAAACTTGGAAGAAACTGTGAGGTCTTTAGAAACCGTGGGAAAACCTCGGCCAGCGCAGAAACATTCTCTTCAGCGAGAATCGGCAGTGCAAAACCGAAAAAGAACAGGCACCGAAACGTCATGAAACCATGAAGATTTCGGTGCCTTGCCCTGGTAAAAGATCTATTTCTGTAATGTCGTAGCCCGCGAAAATGATTGCGAGACAACATATAATCTAGTGTTTTTTGACCGACAATTGGGCGACGACGAAATCACGCAGAAGCGAAAGCTGCCATCAACTGATCGAAAATGTCGATTTTATTGGCGATAGCCGAGTGATTGGTTCCGTGTTCCGCTTCATAGACGGCTTCCCACATGGTTGCCCAATCTTCGTATGGGTTTGTGCGTCCGTAGTTGTACGCGAAATCAGAATTGGAGTTGTACCACCATTCACCGTCATGGCTTTGTTGAAACTGAGATGAATTGGGGTTGGTGTCGGTCCATTGGCTGATGGTTGTAAAGTTTGTCCACAACTGGCCCACGCCTCCGGCAAGCACCGCATTGATTTCGGTGTCTGAATCCCAGGAATGCCCAACTTCGTGAATGGTGGTCAATACGACTTGCTCGTTGTAGAAGCTACTGTTTTCGTTCCACTCTAAAAATTGGATTTCCCGATCGTAGGTAAATCCTTCCAGAGAGTTGAAATAGGTGGTTAGAGAATTGATACCGATCGCCCCGCCCAAATTGCTCCATTTGCTGTAAACGACTGGGTCGGTGTCCAGGCTATCACGCACGACCAGGGACGTGTTTGCGCGTTCCATCAACCAGTGAAGTCCGTCATCGACGATTTGGATTTCGTATTCGTTCCAACTGCTGGTTTCATTTCGAAACTCGATTTGTGCTTCCAAGTCGTTGCGATCGACCATCGTGTCGCCCGTCCAGATTAGAAAGCGATCTGAGCCTTCGTTTCCAGTAATCTGGTCACCGCCTCCAATGCCACCAAAGAGCCCGTCATTGCCGTCGCCACCGAATAGTTCATCCGCATCGGTTTCACCGTACAAACGGTCGTTGCCATCGCCGCCATCGAGAAAATCTGAACCCGTGCCGCCAAATAGCAAGTCAGCACCGCCAGCGCCAAACAATCGGTCCAGGCCTGTTTCGCCATACAGATAATCGGCGTCGAGGCCACCGTAAAGGTTGTCGTTTCCTGTACCCGCCCAGATCGTGTCTTGGCCTGAATTTCCAGACAACGTGTCGTTGTCGTTACCGCCTTCAATGTGGTCATTGCCGGTGTTGCCGGCAATCAAATCGTCGCCCTCATCTCCAAACAAGTTGTCGTCGTGGTGGCCTCCGTAAATCGTATCGTCGCCAGTACCGCCGCGGACGGTATCGAAACCGTTGTTACCACTTAGTTGATCGTTGCCGCTATTTCCTTCAACGAGGTCGTCCCCGCTTTGGCCGCGAAGGTTGTCGTCTCCGTCGCCACCGTAGACGTTGTCGTTGTGGTTCAATCCAAATATCAAATCATCGCCATCGTCGCCATATAAGTTGTCGTTTTGATTGCCGCCGTAAATGGTATCGTTGCCGCCATCGCCGTTAATTGTGTCTGCACCATTGTTGCCGCTTAGGACGTCCGCATCGTTGCCACCCTCGATGGTGTCGTCGCCGCCGCTGCCACTGACAAAGTCTTGCCCGGCTCCAGCAAAAATCATGTCATTCCCAGACCCACCATAAATCGAGTCGTTGCCATTGCCACCTGACAAGTCGTCGTCGCCAGCATTACCGCTGATCGTATCATTGCCATCACCACCGGAAATCACATCGTTGTCATTGCCGCCAGAAAGAAGGTCGTTTCCCGATCCGCCAGTCAAGGTGTCATTGCCGTCTGATCCAAAGGCTGATGTTGCAATTGAAGTGTTGTTTTGGAATTGATCGTCGCCTGCGTAACCGAAAAACAAAACGCGTTGGACGTCGTTGGCTGTGAAATCCGTCGAAACGCCATTCAATGTGGCTCGCAACGTGGTCGAATCGACCATGAAAACTGAGGCCGCGTCGGAAGAATTGGTGCCTTGTATGTTTAAATCGCCATTCCCAGCATGAAAAGTGACGGCAAGCAGTTGGCGCTTTTCAAGAGGCCGATAGTCAAGACTCGACCCGACGCGGTGCTGGGAAAAGTTAGGCATGTGATTCACTGTAACAAGGCGAGAAGCGGGAATCTCTGTCCCCAAGAGCGGTTATCCAAAACCTATTACACGATTGGTTTTCGTTCCGGAAAAAAATGGCAGCATTTGATACTTAACATTTCGTCTTTGCGACTGGCAAATCTTTAAAGTACCGAGGGTAGCGATTATGCGGGAAACGCAATGCTGGCATGCTGTCGCATTACCACAAAAGTTCAACGAAAGAACGGGCTTGGACTCGTCGCTACCGCACAGTCAGTTGTTGATGATGGCAGCTGTAGTTGCAGCGGTGGTCGCGATTGTGGCAAGTTGAATTGCCGTCTGAATGGCTTGAATAGCCGATTGTGTAGCTCCGGCGGCCAAATGCTGGCCGGCGGTTATTTCTGATATTCTCTGAGCGTGTTGCGACAATTCATCAGGCGCAAAATTTGGTGCCAATAAATTGCCAAGGTTGGCAAAGGCGACCAGCACGCCAGTGCGTTCGTCGGATTTCGCAGTGGGGTCAAACATCACGCTTGCCATCCGGCGACGAATCTCGTCTTCGAAACTTCCATCAATTTCGGGGTAGATTTGACGCGTAAACAGGAACAAGAATTTCCCAGTGGAATTTTCCAAAATCCCTTGATTGCAAAGTGATTCGGCGATGCGGTGGTTCAAATTACTTTTCCGAGCCGCGCGGATTACCCATTGCTGTAAACCTTTGTGTTTTTGGCTGCCATCGATTTCCAAGAGTAATTCGTCGAGAATGGCACAGCCCGTTTTTGACGTATCAACAACAGCAACGGTTTGAGGTTTGTCGTCATTGGCGACGATACGCTGCTGCAAAAGCAACTCACTCAGCATCGCACCGGCAACGGAGTACAAATACATCCCGGCCGAAAACGTACCTTGAGAATCTCTTAGGGCCAGCAAGATGACTTCTTTGTGCAGCGGCAGTTGAGCGGGCATATTTGTTTGTTCAGGGTTCAATTTCGAATTCGATTCGATCGACTCGCACAATCCAAGGAAAGGTTAACACTAAGCCCTCAGCCGTCCAAGACAATCTTAACGTGACTTCACCATTCTTACCGACAAATCGAGACGTATCGCCAGTTGGCGTTATCATTCGTGTAGCATCAGCAAAGGAAACCGAAGTCGTATCAACCGGTTCAAATGTCTGCGTGTTGTGATTGAAAAGTTCAGTCGATTGAGACGTGTTGGACGTGCTTGAAGACGATTCGATGTTCAGTGAAAAACTGGACTTATCGGCAGGCAGCGCCGACTCAAATATCGAAGAGACCGGAGTTGGATTGGCGAGTGATATCGGTGTAGGAACCAACGCGAGGTATTGGTCGTCTGAGCAAAGGACATCGGTGACTGAACCGTTTAACGTCGTACCCGAGACCGTCGTGTGGCGATTTGGAGTGGCATTCAAACGAGTGATAGTAATCCTCGCAATCGAGCCTTCGCCAAACAGCGGGTTGTTGGGTTCGGCTTGGTCCAACGGTTGAATGGTCTCTTGCGGGACGGTGGCAGGATTGGAAGTCGTAAAATTGATTCCATTTTCCGTTCCTGCATCGTAGCTATTCAAATCCAAGACCAACGAGTCTATCCAATTGCCTTCGCGGTCCTGAAGGTTGATGTCGTTGACGGCAACAAACCAATCTGGACTTGGTGCAATCATTGTCAGAAAGGTCAGCAACGGAAATTCAGTTGTTGTCGAAAACTCCAACTCGACCGTCGCAGCCGATCCCACATTTCCAGGCCGTGAGATCAAACTGCCAATCAAATCAGCATTTATTCCGGCATTGATTTCGGCGATGAGCGCCGCGTTCTGTCCGATTTCGGCAACATCTTCAACGCCCTCCGAAGCAAATCCGCCAACCGTAAAAATCTGTCCGGCATTCTTGTGAGTGGCTCCGATCAGTGGAGAAAAATGGGCCCCGCCGGGCAAGGGTTGTTGCGTCCATGATCCAACAAAAGTAATACGAAACCTTGCTTCGTCTGCGCTGGCGTAAGGGTGCCAGTGCAAGATCACACAAAGCAACAAGGAAACGCGATAAAGGAAACGATACATGAAAAACTCTTCCTCGGATTGATTGAACGTTTCAATCTAGAAATTATGCGGCCAAAGTCCGGATCCAGTGAATTGATATTGTATACGAGAGTACGTAAATTACTGTGATCTGAATTGCATTTAATTTAAGTGACGCAATTTTACATAAGCAGATAAGGCATTGCAGAACTATGAAAAATCATCACCGACGCGAATTTTTGGCGGTTTCCGGGGCAGCGACGACGGCGGCAATCGTAAACTCTTTGGCAGTGCGTTTACAGGCAGAAGACGCGGCGGCCCAAGCCGCTGAAGAAGCCACCGGCAAAAAGGTGCGTCATTCGGTATGCAAGTGGTGTTACGGCCGGGTTCCACTTGAGGACTTGTGTGTTGCTGGAAAAGAATTTGGACTGACCAGCGTTGAGATCATTGGTCCGGACCAAGCACCGACGTTAAAGAAACACGGAATGACGTGCGCGATGGCCAGTAACCCGACGGTCAAAGCCAGCGATGGAAAAAATGTTGGTGGAATCGGACGCGGATGGAACGAAACGAAGTACCATGACGTACTGGTGGAAGTATACGAACAACGACTCAAGAAAGCTGCTGATGTTGGAATCAAGAACGTCATCTGCTTTTCCGGTAACCGACGAGGCATGGATGACGAAGTCGGCATGAAGAATTGTGCCGAAGGTATCAAACGCCTGATGCCATTGTGCGAAAAGCTGGGCGTCACGCTGAGCATGGAATTGCTAAATAGCAAAGTCAACCATAAAGACTATATGTGTGACCGAACCCAATGGGGCGTCGATTTGTGCAAGTTGATCGGCAGCGACAATTTTAAACTGCTTTACGACATCTACCACATGCAAATCATGGAAGGTGACGTCATCGCGACGATTAAGAAAAACCACTCGTTTATCAGCCACTACCATACCGGAGGTGTGCCCGGGCGAGCCGAAATTGACGACACCCAAGAATTATATTATCCGGCCATCATCAAAGCAATTTTGCAAACCGGTTATGACGGATTCGTCGGGCAGGAATTTATCCCGCGTCGCAAGGACAAGCTCGCGTCGTTAAAACAAGGTGTTACGATTTGTGATGTCGAAGTCTAAGGGCTGGAGTCAATATTGACCCGACCAAAGTTTTTATTGCTACAGGTTCGCAATCACGATGACCCGGTTCGCGTTCATGAGGTGCAATGTTTTGCACGCGGCTTCGACTGCGCAGCAGAGGATATTTCTTGCCATGATTTGTTAGCTGGAAGCCCCGATGTTTCAAGTCTTTCAAGGTTCGATGTCGTATTGGTAGGCGGAAGCGGTGATTACACTGTCGTGGACGGAGGCGAATGGTTTGTCGAAGCGATTGGGTTGTTCAATCGAATCGTAGAAATTGGAAAACCCATGTTTGCGTCCTGTTGGGGATTTCAGGCGTTGGCCGTTGCGTTGGGAGGAGCCGTCGAAACGGATCTTGAACTGGCAGAAATCGGTACGCTGGACTTTCAATTGACGGCTGCCGGTCGCGAGGACCCGCTGTTTAGTCCTTTGGGGCCGTGTTTCAAAGCTCAAACGGCCCACCAAGATATCGTCACGCAATTGCCTGACAACGTCGAGCTGTTGTGTTCTAGCAAAACGGTAATTCACCAGGCATTTCGGGTTCGAGGGAAGCCGATTTACGCGACGCAATTTCACCCTGAGTTGACTGTTAATGACTTGATTCACCGCTTGAACGTTTATCCAGAATATGTGCAAGCGATTGCTGGAATGGGGATCGAAGAGTTCGCAACGACGTGTGAATCGACACCAGAAACGGTCTGGCTGTTGCAGCGGTTTAAGCGGACGCTGGCGGTTTAGAACCGTTTGGCCAGGTCGCTGTTTGGGAATACGGCTAATTCAGATAAATTGTCGGTAACGTCAATTCGGGATGGAAGCCATGCGCATCGGATGGGATTCAACAAAAAAACGCATCAAAAAGTTGCTGCGGCGGTCCGTTGTTGACCCGTTGCAAGACACCGAGTTGCTGGCTGCTGCTGGTTTTCGCCGGATCGATGACACAGAGCCTGATGATGTGTTTCTGGTCGGTTATCCGAAGTCCGGTAATACCTGGATGCAAAACCTTGTCGCCGGTGTGCTCTATGGGATCGATACGACGTTGTTGTGTGACAAGCTGACGCAGTTGATCGTGCCCAATGTCCATGGCGTTGGGTTTTACAAACGTCTGACTCATCAGAGTTTTTTTAAGTCGCACGCCCTGCCCTGCGCCTCTTACCGCCGCGTTATCTATCTGGTTCGCGACGGCCGCGATGCAATGGTGTCGTACTATCATATGCTGAACGCTGTTTGCCGGGATTCGGTGGACCTGTTCGCGATGGTAAATTCCGGCCAAGGGTTGTTTCCGTGCAAGTGGCACGAGCATATCCAGCAATGGACGGACAATCCGTTTCAATCCGACATGATGTTCGTACGATACGAAGATTTGCAATCGGATCCGGTTGGGGAACTGCAAAGAGTCTGTGAGTTTGCCGGCTTGAGCCGGAATTTGGAAACGATTCAACGATGTGTGCAGGGCAATAGCTTCTCCAATATGCAAGCTAAGGAAAACAATTACGGCTGGGATAATTCGAATTGGAACAGCGAAAAACGTTTCGTACGACGCGGCATTGTCGGTAGCTACAAAGACGAGATGCCTGCCGAAATTGTCCGATTATTTGACGGCCAATCGCGTCGGCAACTCACTCAATTCGGATACGACGTGTCGACCCAAACGGTTTGCTAATCTCGGTTTAGCTGCCGTTAATTCTTTTTCAGAAAAAAATCCCGAATTCAAGACTGAATTCTGTGTTTACTTGCACTACAAAGAAAAGTGGTCATGAATATTTCGAAACAAACAGAAACACGAACGGAAGACGCCAGCCTGCTGGCAAAATTTGTCGTTGAAGGCGATGAAGAAGCGATCGCGCGTCTCGTTTCAAAGTACCAGAGTTTGGTTTGGAATGTTTGTTGCCGGGTATTGAATAACCGATGGGACGCCGAAGACGCTTTTCAAGCAACTTTTATGCTGTTAGCGACTCGGGCCCATCGGATCCGCAAACCAAAATCGCTCTCAAGTTGGCTGTATGGTGCTGCTTATCGAACTGCCAGTTCGATCCGCAAGCAACGACATCGTGATTTTTTGTCCTATGAGGCTTCGACGGATCCGCGAGCGGATCGAGATGTTTTGGAGGAAGTCGCGAAAAAAAATGAAAACGAGTTGGTCAGCGCGGAATTGATGTTGTTGAAAGAGGCGTACCGTACGCCGCTCTTGATGTTTTATTTTCTCGGTCAATCCAGCTGTCAAATTGCCAGTTCGTTGGATTTATCGGTGGCGGCCGTCGAAAGTCGGTTGCGACGTGCCAAAGCCGTCATGAAACATCGTTTGAGATTAAGAGGAATCGATTTGGGAGCGAGCTACACGGCGCTTGCGCTGCCAGTGATGGCCATCTCGCCCAACTTAGTTTCGACAACATTGTCCGGAATAACGGCTGCTTCCATGGTTCGTGGCCTAAGTCATTGGCTCGCGAACGCGTTATCAACTGTTCAGCAAACGGGAGCAAAACTAATGCTTGTAAAAACACTTGTTTCATTCTCAATTATCGGCCTATTTTCCATTGGCTTTGTTAGCCATGGCGCCAGTGGGTTGGGGGGCATTACGGTCGTTGAAGGTGCCGGTCAAAATCTCTCGCTGCCAATTAAGTTTGTCAGTGAGGAAGAAGAGGAAGTCGAAACGTCTGTTCTGCGAAATTTCCATTCTCATGTTCGTGACGTGTGGTGGAACGTTCACGATCACTTTTTCGGATCGACTGATCGTGAGTTAAGATTGCAGCTCGAGCCGTTGCCTCCGGCCGATGTCGAGAAACTGGGCGTGCAATTGGAATGGACTCACGACGATCGTTTTTCGTTTGAAATTGACACAGATCCGAACGTTGAGAACGAAGTCGTGTATGGCGTCCTTGTCGATGTCGAAGAAGACGAAGCTGTCGAAGGTATTTTCGTAGCCAATGCGGTTTGGTCGCCGCAAAAGGCCTCCGATGAGCGCCGCAAGACGGCTCTTCCGAAGCTTTCAGATATTCCGATCATCGGTCAATTGTTCGAGGCTCAACCGCTAACAGAAGAAGTTGAACTTTTTGTTGTCGAAGGTTCCGGAGTTTCCGGTACTGAAACAACGGAGACACCAAACGATAAAAAGTAACCGAAGCCGATTCATTTGAAAACGCAGGGCACAAGCAAGCTCGGGCATCGGTTTGCTTGTGTTTTTATTGACAGACGCGCGCAATCGCTTCGGCCAGCTGAGCGAGTCGAAACGGCTTATTTAACAGCTCTTCTGGCCAATACTCGTGTTTGTTGGATTCGTCGTCAGAAAACAGAATGCCACTACATAAAATAACAGGCGCCGCAATTTTCAATGCTCGAATCTCTTTCAAAACCGAAAGCCCGTTCATTTTGGGCATGGAATAATCGAGTACGATACAATCGAATTCGTATTCGCTACTAGTCAATAATTCGATCGCTTCGGGGCCGGATTTAGATCGTTCTGCAATGTGACCATGTGATTCCAGCATTAGAGAAACCGACATTAGGACCGTGGGTTCGTCGTCAACAACGAGAATCCTCTTTTTGCTTTTGTCCATGGTTTATCGGTCGATGGCACACGCTTCATCAGGATGGATGCAAGATCGATATGTGGGCAGTCCGTTCCGGCAGACTGATAGTTTACAACAACATTTGATAATTGCTAGCTGGTCCGTAGACATTGGACAACGCGCGGCGACATGATGGCGATATACTTTGAAGTCGCAATGTGATTTTGAGCTGATTTCGCTCTCTTGGAATTCTGCTACCCGTGGTCATTGGAGAAATTATGAATCCGTTGGTTTCTGATACTTTGCCAGATAGGTTGGCGGCGGAGTTCGGCATTGAAGGTCGAGTTTGTTTTGAGCGTGGTCATGGTGGTTTTACATTCTGTAGCATGGCGTGGCAGAACTCGACAGCGAAGGTTTGCATTTACGGAAGTCATATCGTCGATTGCCACTTGAATGAAACCCCCATACTTTGGCTCAGTCCCGAGGCTGTTTATTGTGACGGAAAAGCAATTCGTGGTGGTATTCCCATTTGTTGGCCCTGGTTCAACAAACATCCTAGCGACGAAACGAAACCGAACCACGGATTCGCTCGAATTCAAAATTGGGATTTTGTGACCGCAGAATCCGATCAAATTTCTACCCGGATTCGACTTCGATTGAGTGATAACCAGATTTCTAAACCTTGGTTCGACGGACGATTCGAAGTCGATTTAGACATCGAGTTGAACGAAAAATTGGAGCTTAAACTCGTCTCAAAAAACTTGTCGAAGCACGACCTTCAAATCGGAGGGGCATTTCATTCCTATTTCGAGGTTGGTGATATTGACCGTGTTTCGGTCGAAGGATTGGAGAACTGTCGCTATTTCGATCAATTGGATGAATTTCGCGAAAAGTCCCATACGGAATCGATTAGGTTCGATCGAGAAATCGACCGCGTTTATTTGGATGAATCGCCGGGGGTTCGAATTGTCGGACACGACAAAACGGTTTTGGTAGAAAAAACTGGCAGTCGATCCACTGTCGTTTGGAATCCATGGATCGAGAAAGCGAGGCAGATGACCGATCTCCCGGATCTCGCGTACCGATCGTTTTTATGCGTCGAAACGGCAAACGCGTTCGACGACCTGCGAGTTGTCAAACCCGACCAATCGCATGCCATGAAGCAGGCGATCAGCGTCGAACACTAGAGCGCATTTCGTTTTGGGTAGCGTCGATCCGTAAATTTTGCCGGAAATTTCGACGCCACGACTGCTACAGTTAAGTGCAACTTGCACTAGAGCGTTTTTCAGGTTGCTGTAGCGTAGCCGCAATGTTTGAAGTAGTTGGTGCATTCGGTTTGCTTGAACTTGGAAATCAGTTTTCCAATACGATCCCAAAGGGCGTCAATGGTTCTTTCGGCAGAACTTCGCAGCAACCATTTTAGTTTTGCAAAGAGCAACTCGATGGGGTTGAAGTCCGGGCTGTATGGAGGGAGAAATTGTAGTGTTGCTCCGACCGCTTCAATCGCCTCGCGAACTCCGATTCGTTTGTGAGCAGCAAGGTTGTCCATGACGACAACGTCGCCTGGTTTCAAAGTCGGAGCTAAGTGCTGTTGGGAATAAGCCAGAAAGATGTCGCCGTTCATTGGGCCGTCGATAACCAGCGGTGCGACCAAGCCTGTTCGCCGCATGGCTCCCACAAAGGTTGTCGTCTTCCAGTGGCCGTGAGGGATACGACCTACGACGCGGTTGCCGCGGCGAGACCTTCCATACATTCTCGCCATTTTCGTATTGGCTGCGGTTTCATCGATGAACACCAAACTGTCGATGGGCGTATCGAGCATTTTGGATTCCCACCATTGACGTTGAGTTTTTACGTCGGGACGGAGTTGTTCACAGGCATACACTACTTTTTTTTAAACGTGATTTGCAGATGTTTGAGTGCACGATGCAATGTTGAAATACTAATTTCAATCGGAAGTTTTTCGCATAGCTCGCGTAGGGTAATGTCAGGTTGCTCCTCGACAAGTTTCTCGATTCTATCGCAATGGTCCAACCATTTAGGATGGGGACCACTCCGTTGTGAACGCGCCGTTATCTCACCGGTCTCGCGTTGGCGTTGTTTCAAACGTCGAACCCAAGATTCGCTAACGTCATACTTCAACGCTACTTCCCGGGTCCCAATTCCCGATTCAGAATCACGTAATATCCGAACTCGCAAATCCTCTGAGTAAGCTTTCATAACAACCTCCTGTTTTGAGGTTGCCTGTTTTAACTAATTCGCCTCAATGGCGCTAGACCGTCTCGGAATTTGCTCTAGAGCGATTTTTGAATTGCAATGGCAGGAATCGATCGCCGACTATGCTGTCTCGCAAAGACGTGCGCGGCAAGTGGTCTGAAAACAAGGGGCTCCAGTGGATTCGCCACAATGATTTGAAAATACAGTTGAATTTCAATCGTCAGCGTTGGCCAGGGTCGACGTCGACCGCAACGTCGAAATAGCCAATCATCATCTCTTCCCAAGATTGGTCTCCCCAGTAGACCGTATCGGTTGGATCAGGGTTAGCCAAGTTCTTGTCGGAGTTGTCAAACTGTGCTACGCATCTCAGGCGAGTGCCTTTGGGCAGTTTTCGGTACTGTGACAATTCGTACGCGTTTTGCCAATTAAAATCGTAACGTGGCACATTCAAAAGCGTTTGATATTTACCGCCAGGAACCTTGAATTCGTAGCGAAACTTCTTGCCACGGAAATGCATGTGCGGAAACATGGTCATCAATTCGACGTCTCTGTCGATTCGATAGCGAGACGAAATTTGGTAGTCGTCATCTCCAGGTGGAATTTTAATTCTCTCGTTAAACGACATTAACGTCATCACCTGTTTCTTGACTTCTTCGGGTTCAGCATACACCAAGCCAATTTCGCTTAAATCAGTTTGTGCCGTGCCGTTTGGCGTGTAATGCATTTGGAAAATGAGTTTGGAACCGGCCGGAACTTTTTTGGCGTATCCATCGGGAAGGATCATGGGCGGTGCACCTGGCGCAGTGGCAGCGATCCATTCGGATTCTAGGGCGTTGCCTTCGTGGCGCCCAAACTCGCCCTGGCCTTGAATGCCGACGATGATGTGATGTACCACTTGTCGGTTACCCGGTCGGCATTCTGCCGCCTTAATCCATTTGTCTTGCTTAAATTTTGGATCGACGCGGAAGTATTGATACTCCACCACGCCAGAAGCTGGTACGCGAAACGGGCGATTTCGCATTTTGATCACTCGGTCCGGTTCGCCAATCTGCCAGCCGTCAGCAAACACAATCTTTTTCGGCGCGTCGGCTACATTCCCCTCGGGAGCTCCCGCTTCTGACCACTGATAAATCAGTTGTTTCTCATTCTCGGTTAAACGGCAGTCATTTTTGAATAAGCCGTCGTCCGCGTCGGCGTGCCAAGGTGGCATTCTCTGTTCGCGCACGACTTCTTCAATCATGCCCGCCCATCCGGCGACTTCTTCATATTTCTCCAAAGCGAATGGAGCCAATTCACCATCACGATGACAACGGATGCATTTGTTTTGAAAAATCCGACTAATTTGTTTGTGGTATGTAACAGGGCTATTTTCGTCTGCTGTCAATCGCCTCCCAATAATGCAACCGGACGCTTCGGTACTCTCAAATGATAACTCGTTGTTTTCCACGATCGCGCTCAAAACATCTTTCAGAAAATGGTTACGAGCGTCGGCTTGTTGAACACCATAGGTGTATTGATCGTCGATAGCGCCGCGGTAGACGATTGTGAAGTTGTCATCGAGAACGAATACTTCAGGCGTGCGTTTAGCCTTGAAGAGGTCAGCGATTTTGTTGCCAGGGTCTTTAAGCACAGGAAATTCCAGTTTGTGCACTCGGGCAAATGCTTTTAATTCCTCAATCGAGTCGTGGCGATTTGAACTGATGCCGAGGAATTGGATGTTGTTGTCGGCGAATTCAGAGGCGAATTGATTGAGACGACTTACATAGAGTTTGACAAGCGGGCATTCTGTTCCGAGAAACGTGACAACGGTCGCTTTGCAATTTCTATAGTCTGCTTGTAGCCGAACTTCTTTGCCGTCAATATTCTTCAATTTGAAATCCAAAGATGGATTTTTGTCGGCCAATGCAAATGTTGAGATTGTAGATGCCAGCAAAAGCATCCAGAGTCGCGTTTTTTTCGATTGCATAAAATTCCAACGGAGCGAGGGTGAATGTATAGACACCTACATTACACTCGATTTCGAGTCGAGGTTTCAAGCGCGTTCCGCGTTTTGTTGGCAAGTTCGTTCGAATTGATTTACCGACTGGATCGATCGGGTCAATCGCGTACGGCAAGGTGTGCTTTCCCGGTCCTGACCACCATGGCTTCATTTGCTGAGTCGTTCAACAAAAATGGTCCGAAAACGTGATCCAAATGCAGCAGCAAAATTGAGTCGGGGTCTCGGCTGAATCGCCGTTTCGGTTCGAAAGTGTTTGAGTATCTCGCGACTTTGGAAACGCGAACTTCATCAATCTTGCCGCCAAATTCTCGAGTCGGATTGCCATTGCGATCCGGATCAGCTCCGACAAACAACGGCAGCGTATTGGTGGTACGCGAGCCAGCGGCTGGCAATGATTGGACGACGCTTCCGTTGATGTACAACCTTGCCTCTGATCCATCAAAGACGCCCGCGATATGGGTCCATTGATTTATCGGAATTTCCACGTCTGCGCTGGGGCTGATGTATTTGCCATCAAGATGAATGTCAAATTGAGGGCGTCCATCGTGCAGAAACAACGCATATTCAGAAGACTGAGTTTTGGCCACGATGGCTCGGCTCTTGCTCAATTCAGTCGGATTCACCCAAGCTTCAACCGTAATGGGGCCTTGTGGCAATGGAACATCGGTCGGGTTGACTCGCGCACAGTCGTTGGGGAACTGAAAAACGGCTCGCCGTTGAGATTGACTTTGTCGGCCACGCAAAACCAAACATTTGTTTTCGTCTTTTTCGAATACGACCCCCGTATCCGCCAGGCCTACCTCAACTGGAAATTGAGATTCGGGCAAACGAATGCGTGCCGACGAGTGCAAGTAGTCGACGTTCATTGAAAATGACGGGACTGAAAAATCGGTCCACCCCAGATCGGTATCCGAACGACGGTAAAAATAAAACTTCATCCCTTCGGTTTTGCCGGGTGGGACGATCACATGTTGATGATCCGGGACGCATTGCCAGTTTCCGCCTGAAAAATTAGGAGCCAACGTAACTTCGATTGGGAACTGGCCTGGGTTGGTAACACTCAACGAGTAATCGCTGGACGCAGAACTATTGCCACCGATCACCAAACGTTCCCCTGCCCGTGCAGGTGACATATTGCGAACGGTATCCACGTCGCGTAAAAAATCCAGGCGAAATGTTTTTGGATCAATCACCGCGCCAACCGGAATCGTGGCGACTTTAAACGAATCATCACGAACGGTTACAATATTGAAGTGGTGCAAAAAACCCAGCTCTGGTGATTCCATCGACAGATGACCGCCTGTGGTTGCCAGCGTAAAGTATTCGATTCCGTCAATGGGTCCCTGGTAAGTCATGTGATGGATGTGACCAGCAAACACACCGCGAACATTTTTAGCCGCGACCAGCCGCTTGTGCACTTCAGGCCAATTACTGCCTTCGTAGCCGCCACCTAGCCAGCGGGGATGGTGCAAGAATACAAACACTTGTCTGCAGTCTTTTAACTTTTGAAGGGCCTCGTCCACGAAACTTAGTTGTTCTGGACTCATGTTTTGCAGCCGAGCTTCACGAAACCCCTTCTCGCCGGTTTCTTTATCGCCTTCGTCCGAAAACAACGCCACAAACCCACACTGCTTGTGCTTAAACGAATACCAAAGTGGACCGAAGTGTTTCTCGTAATTTGCTTCGTGATGAATTTTGGGGCGATTGCGGTCACGGAAATCCCAATAAACGTCGTGGTTGCCAGCCACCGGGAACCACGACATCTTTAACCCCGACATGATCTCGCGGAAGTCTTTCATCTGCGGCATCCATTCATCCGGCCGGTTGTACCCTTGGATCAAGTCACCTACCGTCATAACCAAATCAGGATCCATCAAGTTTGTGTCCTTGACCGCCTGGCGGAGTACCGCGAGCCCTGCGGGTGAACCGCCAGTTCGGTCACCATAAATCGCGAAATGAAATGAGTCGTCGTCTTTGGGCAGCGGAATGGCTTTGGGTTGGACTCGCGTGGTAAAGATCTGGCCTCTCACGTTCAAGATTTGTCGTTGGTCTTGCTCCGATTGTTGACCGTGAGCAAATTCACAAACCAATAAAAATGCGGCTACAATGCAAATCAATCTCATAGGATCCCCTTAATTACGGCTAGGCCCATTTATCTGCGTAATCTAGGCTGAATTCAACTAGCGTTAAGGAGATATATATTTTCCGAGCAATTTGCGAAAACCGATCCAATTCAGTAAGGAAAGACACGGTATTGTGTCCAACAAACAGACAATCGTAGTTGAGTCGGGTTGCTCGCATGATCATCAAGCGGAATTTCAAGGAACTAAGGATGCGTTTGGTAGCCGTATTAATCATTACTGCGATTGCTATCGTAGGTTGCTCTGATTCCCCAAGCCCGCCGGTTGCCGGTGCTGGCTCAACCTCGCCGGCGGGTCAAACTTTGGCCAACGGCCGGACTGACCTTAAAGTCAGCGAGTCCGCAAAATCAAAGAACATTATGGCTGCTTCGGGAACCATGGCCAAGAAGAACATGGCTTTTCCCAAACCCGCCGATATTAGGTTTAAGGACAGCGTGGAAAGCAATGTCGATACGCCAAATTCTGTCGGCGAACTGGAATTCTTGGACACCGGCGGCAAACAAGTTTCGCTAGCTGAATTCAAAAACAAGAAAAACGTCGTGCTTGTTTTTACTGAGGGATTCAACAAGATGTTATGCCCGTTTTGCAAAACGCAAACGTCTCGGTTAGTAGCGAATTACGAAAAATTTAAAAAACTCGATACGGAAATACTGGTGGTTTACCCGGGAGAGACTAGTCACTTGGATGAATTCGTTGAAGCCGCCAAGACGACGGACAAGGAACAAGTAGAATCTGTACCGTTTCCGATCGTATTGGACCCAGATTTCAAAGCTGTCGATTTTTTTGGGATTCGAAGTAAATTGGCGCATCCTTCAACTTACATAATCGACAAATCGGGAAATGTTGTCTTAGCTTATGTCGGAGCCGACATGACAGCCGACCGCCCTTCGGTCAAGGCGATGTTGGAACGGCTAAAATAAAGCCTCATCGGTTCTATGAATGGTTGACCAAACTGCAAGACTTATTGAACTCGCCGTCGAGCATCGTTTTTTGTCGAGAGAGTCCG
Source organism: Mariniblastus sp. (assembly GCA_965263475.1). Lineage (GTDB taxonomy): Bacteria > Planctomycetota > Planctomycetia > Pirellulales > Pirellulaceae > Mariniblastus. Next base: position 783,211 of record OZ253677.1, on the reverse strand, counting down.
CGGATAAACTTGTTTCGGAGTCGTTGAAATTAAGTATGCCGCCCGATGCGTTGGCATTGAAAGCTGGCGTATTGCAACCTTGGCAAATCGAAGCGCTCCGAATGTTGCGCGATCCCGAAAACATAGTGCCAGGATATCGTTTGAAGTCGCTATTGGGGCGAGGTGGCTTTGGCAGCGTGTTTCGCGCAACCCAAACCAATATGTCACGAGATGTCGCTCTCAAGACGATTCCTTTGCATGCCGTCAAAGACTCTTCAGCTGCCCGGCGATTTGAGCGGGAAGCAAAAATCGTTGGGCAGTTACGACATCCTCATATCGTCGCGGCCTATGACTTTGGGTTCCACAATGACCGTTTGTTCCTGTCCCTTGAACTGGTCGATGGTAAAGACCTGGGGTTGGTATTGAAACGAGTTCACCAGTTCGACGAATTCACCGCTTGGCACATCATTCGTCAAACGGTGACTGCATTGGCCTATGCAGAAGAGCTTGGGGTGACGCATCGAGATATCAAACCGGCCAATTTGTTGGTCACCACTCCGCCGATTGGGTATTCATTGCCGAATTGCGTTCCCTTTGTAAAGGTTGCCGATTTCGGCCTAGCCTGTTTTGCAGAAACCCGACGAGACGAAGGGATCACTTTAGAAAATTCTGGTTTGGGAACGCCTTCGTATGTCGCTCCGGAACAACTGCGAGGCGGAGACGTTGATGTACGCGCCGATATCTATTCGTTGGGCGCAACGACGTATCGACTGCTCTCTGGCGTAGCCCCCTACGCTTCGATGGCTCCTATGAAAGTTGCCAAAGAGAAATTGGCTGGTGACGAAAAGTGGTTAAAGGACTTAAGCGAATTTTCGAAACCAACGGCAACGCTTATCCGCAAGATGTCGGCTTTCGATGTCTCGAGTCGTGTGGTGGGACACCAGGCTTTGTTGCAAGAGGTGGACCGTGTTATCGCAGGACTCAATGACCAGCTTGATCACAGTACTCAAGCGTTTCAGTTGGCGGAAGATGAGCGTGTTTCCACCGTTCCAGAGCTAACCGATACGGGAAATTTCGGTGTCGTCAGTGATACCAAGAGTTCTGGTGATTTTGATGTGGACAGCGCTCTCGTTAGCGCGCCTTCGGAAGTCGCAAAAAAGGCGATTCCGAAACCAGTTATGGTTTCATTGACGGGTCTGGTTTTGCTCTTTTCGATAGCTGCCGGTGTATATTTTTTCCCCAGCCGCGCAGGTCAACCACCATCCGGCCCGACCTTTCAACCAGACTGGACCACGACCGTGCGTTCGTTTGACGGACTTAAGTTGGACTACTCAAAATTCAAGCTAAGAAAAGGAACTTGGGCGGTTGACCTCGATGAAGAAGGCGGCCGTGTTTTAAAGGGTACCCACTGTAAAGTCGTTTTTCCGGCAAGCGATAACGATGGAATTCCTTTCGATTGGTTCCGTTTTTCCATCGGAGTTCGTCCTAGTCAGGAAATGGACCTGTCGATTAGCTTGCAGTTGAGCGGTGAACAGCAGCCAGAGTTTGAGGTTGTCGCAACGCCAGCTGGAATACAGACTCGCTTCCCTGCGTCCGATTCAAGTTTCGATTCCGATGTTGTTCCGTGGCCAGCCAGTGAAGAATCGGGGGCTGGGTATTTCAGAATCATTGTCGAACGCCATCCAAATTTCTATCGGATTACACGAGATTCTGATGCGGTTTCGAAAATCGCTCCAATAACCGTTGGGCCGGTCGAACTGGCACTGCAGGTCAATGGTAGTGCTGTTTTTGAAAGTCCGGAAATTTGTCGGCTGATCGAGCCGCCGCCGACCGCCGACCCGTAAAAAACAAGGTTTTGCTTTCGACTCGTTGGTTGTTATCATTCAACAAAACCGACCATCTTTTAAGGTAGCAATGTTTGTTTTTGCGCAGTTTCTGATTCTGGTCGTGGTTTCCCCGATGGTTCCCACGAATATCGAATGTATTGAAGTTTCAGTGCAAGAACCCCAATCGCGGGTTGACGAGCAAATTGGTGAGGTTTTAAAGGAACAGGTCTTGGGCTCGGGACTTGGCGCGCGAGAATCAGCAGCGTCGCAAGTCTTGTCAGAACAATTTGGTCGCCAGATTTCTGCGGTCGAATGGCTAGCGCCGTTGGCACCGGTGGCGTTGTCGCCTTTTTTTGGTATCACACTGTTGTCCGGTCTGGCGTGTTTTGGCACCGAGTGGTTGCCTAGTAGCAATGCATTGCTGAGTGACAATTCACCTTTGGCCAATCCCACTCTGTTTTGGGTATTCTTGGTATTGACCGTCGTGACGTCGGTGCCAAGGTTCTCTAAAGCGAGCAAGACGATTTCACAATTGGCGGACTTTTTGGAAACCTATTCCGCGATCGTGATTCTGGTTGTACTCAAGTTTGCCGCGAGTTTGGAAATTGGTGTTGTTCAAGATAGTGTGGCGCAACAAGCGGGGATTCTGGCCGTAGGTTGGGACGGCTTCATTGCGATTGCGATGGCGACCAACTTGATTGTCATTAACGCAGTCAAGTTCTTCTTTGAAACGCTGGTTTGGATTACGCCGATTCCGTTTTTGGATGCCTGTTTTGAGATCGCCAACAAGACACTGTGTGCGGCATTGATGGCGATCTATGCGTTTAGCCCAATGTTGGCCTTGGCTTTGAACATCTTGATCTTCATCGCTTGTTTATTCGTGTTTGCATGGATGAAACGCCGAGAAGTTTTCTACCGAACGATTTTGATTGCTTGGTTGGTTGGCCAACGGTCGAATTCCGTTAACAAGTTGCCAGCGGGGTTGGTCGTGTTTCCCAAACGATCGATCGGTCGAATCCCGGCACGGGCGAAATGTCTGATAGAACGAACCGATGAAGGGTGGCTGCTGACTCAACGTCGTTTTTTCGGGTCGCCCAGGAGCGAACGAATTTCGGGCACGGCCCAAATCGCGTCGGCATGGTGGACGTTTGCGATCCATTTCTCGGAGGGGCAAGAACTGACTATGGGAAGACGCTACGCCTCACACATTCAGACGTTGGCAGAGCAAATGGATTGGACGCTTGTCGAATCGGAATCTCGCGTGGATCAAGAAACGAGTCGCCAAATTGAGTTTGCTTGATGTTCGCGAAATTGTGTTTTGAGCGACTTAAGGATGATCGACTGGACGAAGCCTTTGATGTGCTGCAACAGGTGGGCGAATACATTCGCGAAAACGGACGTCAACAGCGGATTGCGAATATTAACTGGAGCACTTACCAACAATGGCAAGTCGAAGGTGCCAATTTTGTCGTTTTAAAGCTCGACAAAATTGTTGGTCTGGAACGATGCGTCGAGAACGGTTGCAGGACTGGCCAAACTATCATGAACTTGGCCCAGTACAAATGCTCAGAGCATTGGCCACCCATCCTGGACACCGAAGGAACGGCATCGGTGGTTTCGCGGTGCGACAGATGATCGACAAGTTTGGAGCTGAGCCGATTTATTTGGATTGCGTGCAACAATTTTTACCAGACTATTATCGCCAATTTGGATTTGAGTCGATCAGTCGGCGCCAAGCTGAACAGTCTACAGCGTCGGGGAGGCGCGTCTACGAAATTTGCCTGATGAAAACTGTCTCACCATGGGGCGGGTAAGACAGTCCAATTGGCATTCAAGCCGTTGATGTTAATTTCGGCCCGACGCTTCTCCGCTGGCTTTACTCTTTTCTTTCGAATATTTTTTTGGCGCCGTTTGTCGAGACATCATGCCGCTGGCGCCGGCTGCGCCTCGAAAACGCAAATCGACTGGCCATTTTTTGGTTTTGCCAACCGTTTGCCATTCAAATTCCATTCTTTCGGCAGACGCCTCCTTCACGCGAAACACGACGGCCATGTTTTGATTGTCGGCATTGACGTCCATGGCATACACATGCCCTGGCTCAGGGGCTAGTAAATCTTGCGTCCACCTCGTGTCAGATTTTCCGACTTTTGACACCTCGGAAAGTTTTTCCATCGAGCCCAAATCGGCGATCCGGTTTTTCTGACCACCATGATTGTTGATCCGCATAACGCCGGCTTCGTAGACAATGTCAATGTAGTTCTTGTGCTTGGCGTAATCTTGCGTCTTGTACCGAAAACTGTAGGCCGATTGCTTGTACTTGGATTCAGTACGTTGCTCCAACGTGACGGCTCCCGATTCTTGGCCGTCGGTAACATTGAGTAAAAGAATGGTGGCTGCTAATAGGGTCGCGAGTGAAAATTTCATGACCTGACTCCATGATTCGATTGATTGCCCCAATCATCTTCCCTGGAAGTTAACAGATCCAACCACATCCGTCAAATTCTGACGGTCTTAGACTGAGCTTCCGGCTCTCATTTGTTACGTACCTGCGATTCACTTGCCGGAGTCTTCCCACCACCCATGGCTGGGACGAAAATCGGGTGACAGAAAATTCGCATGTGCTTTTTCCAACCGCTTGATTTGGACGTCACGAATTTGCCGCTGGCTTTTCTCGTGTTGGACTTCGTTGTAGTTTTGGTTAGGCAGGGGCATGCGGGCGTCGACTTCTTTGAACCAACCGTTTAGTTGCGCTTTAAGTTTTTCGACGAGCTTAGGACGCTGTTGGGACAAATCATTTTGTTCGCCGATATCGTCAGCGATATTGAACAGCTCCGACCGTCGATCTTCGTGATACCAAATTAATTTCCAATCACCCGAACGGATAATTGAAGACGGTTCACCGCCTTGATTCCCGTAGTGAGGGTAATGCCAAAACAAATCACGGTTGGCGATCCGTTTGGCAGCCGAGTCGCCTGCTTTTTTTTGTAATAATGGAACGAGACTCATGCCATCAACATGCTGATCGGGTTTTTTCGGCAAGCCGCAAGCTTCCAGTAGCGTAGGATAAAAATCGGTTCCGGTCACGGGCGTCGAACACGTGCCTTGTTTCCCGCCGGCCCAGCGCACATAAAACGGTTCGCGAATCCCACCTTCCCATTGTCGCCCTTTGCCACCTCGCAAAGGTAGATTGGACGTTGCTTTTCCATCGCCTGCGGCGACCCCCCCGTTGTCAGAGGTAAACACAATAATGGTGTTGTCGGTCAGACCGAGGCGGTCAAGCGTTTCCAATACCGAACCAACCGCCGAATCCATTGATTCGACCATCCCAGCATACAGCGGGTTGTCTTGGACCTGCCGAACTGGCGTTGTGCGATCGATAATGAAACGCCGTTCAGGTTTCAGTTGTTTGCTGGCTTTGTCGCGATATTTTTTCCACAGCTTCTGAGTGGACTGAATCGGACCATGAACCGAATAGAAACTTAAGAACGCAAAAAACGGTTCGTCTTGATGCGCCTCGATCCAATCGGATGTTTCTGTACCCAATCGAAGTGGTAACAATTCCCCTTTCGGACCGCTTTTCATCTTTGGATTGGAGTACGGCGAAAAGTAACCGCCGGGCGGAGAACCTCGTTCGTGCCCCCCGATATTAAATTCGAACCCATGATCTTCCGGATACGACCCTTTGCCGCCCAGGTGCCACTTGCCGGCAAAAAAAGTGCGATAACCGGCGTCTCGAAACGCTTCGGCGACGGTTACATCGGCGTGAGGCAGTTGGTGTTCATAGATCGCAGGCAAGAGGATCGTGTTCCGTTTCCAGCCTGTACCCATCCCCGCCCCAATCCAATCGGTGATATTCAAACGCGCGGGGTATTTACCAGTCATAATCGAAGCCCGAGAAGGGCTGCAAACTTGGCACGTTGCATAGCCCTGGGTGAACTTCATGCCCTCGTTCGCAATTCGGTCGATGTGCGGACTTTCGTAAAACGTAGACCCTTCGTTGCTCAAGTCTTTCCAGCCCAAATCGTCGGCCAAGATAAAAAGGACATTCGGCTTTTCATTTCCCAAGGCAGAGGTTGCAAGTATGGTCAGCAACAAAATGAAACAGTGTTTTGATAGGCGATACACGATGATTTTCTCAAATGTTCAAGACCGAATTTTAAAGATTATAACTCCGAATTTAGTTTCTGCGATGCGATGGGCCTATCACGCACGTGAACCATGATCGCCCAAATCAATCCATGAACCATTCACCGATCAACAATGGGTCAGCCCGCATAATGAAAACAACAAGGACCCATAAGGCCGAGTAGGCAAGGGTTGAACTGAGTCGTTGAAGCCAAGTACGGCCCGACTGTAGCAACAAAAAAATAAATCCAGTCACAGCCACGCCTGGAACGCCACACATCATGACGATGGTGATTGTATGGAAGGTGGAAACCACGCGGCCCATACTTTTGGGGTCATCAATCATCGGGCGAGGTACGTGGCCGAGATGGGCCCAAGCGACTAACCAGGTTGCGATCAGTGATGCCGGAAATGCGACGGGGTACGTCCATATCAATCCGTTGAGCCATCCGAAATGGAACTGACTTCGATCGGGGGAAACCAAATCTTCCGCCGCCATTGTTGGTCGGGCCGGTGGTTGGAAGGGGTTCGGATTCATGCACCGATTTCTACGACGGGGAGATCTTTGGAAGGTCGACGAGCTCGAAACAAGAAAACAACAATTAGGACTAGCCCGACAATTGCGAGCAACGGCAGGCCGAATATCAAAAATGTAATGCCCAAAAAGACGGCCATTCCGATGATCGCGAGTTCTGAATTCGGGTTAGACGGTTCGATCCATTCCAATGTCGGCAACTTGGCGACATTCGGGTCCGCGGAAAACGCTGCTAGACTTAACGGGCCGACCAAGGCACCTTCATTAGCACGATCAACCGTGAAAAAGTATTCGACGGAGTGGTCCGACACGACAAACCTATCGCCAGTAAATTGGTTGCGAGGTTTTTGTCCGCAAGTTTTCAAAAAAATATGCGTCGGTGTTACAATATAGCCAGTAACCGGCCCGGCGGTTTTTCCCTGTTCAGGAAAATAGATGCCGCCACCGCTGGCATCACACAGCCCAATGTCAAATGAATTGCATCGTACGATTTGGTATCCCGGCGCAATCGTAAGTTCAAAATCGTTCCAACCGCTGCCGAAACAGACGGCGGGAACGAGTATTGAAATGGTACAAGCGAGTTGGCAAATCGTTCGCATGATGTGTTTCTTTGAATGTGGGACCAGTATAGTCTATCATGAAACCAATTTTGGGTTTTGGCGTTTCGAACTCAGGGTTACGGACTTAAGAATGAATCGACCGTTTTTTTTTCACGCTAGTGTTTTGTTGTTTTTGACGTTAACGCCGGCTTGTGACAAGGCTCGCGCTCAGTACGTCGATGTCTTTTTGGCTGGGGAAGTTGAATTCAATCAAATTGGAAGTGGAATTCTGGGGCAGGTTTCTTCCGGGGATTTGGCAACACTGTCGTTTCAGGTCGATCCGGTAGATTTCATGGATGGCCCCAATTTCCCAACACGTGGATACGCCATTTTGGACGAAACGTTTATGTTGGCGTTTGGAGATGGAGAGGTCGTAATGCTACAATCTCCCACTCCTTCCACGTCCTATTTCGTATTGCGAAACAATGATCCTGCGGTCGACGGGTTTTTTATTTCTACCAACGTAAAAAATCCCATTGGCGTTCCGTTGGACCAAGTTGGTGTGATTGATCAATTCCGCAATAATTTTTCAGTCACCTTCGTCGGCGAGACGCTCGGCTCGTTGGATATTCTCGAAGCGGTTGGGAACTATGACTTTGCGGGTCTGACAGTTTTTAATTGGACGATCGACGATGGGCCATTCAATGCCATGGGGATCGTTTTCAGCGAGCTATTCGTGTCCCTAGGTGGTGACTGCGACTTTGAATTGGGCGATGTCAATAACGACGGATTGGTAGACATCCTTGACGTTGCACCGTTTGTGGACGCTCTTTTGCTCGGTGATCCAAACTGTGCAGCTGATATCAACGGAGATGGCTTCGTTGATTTGTTGGATGTGGAACCGTTTGTTAAAATTTTGATCGGCGGTTAATTTGCCTGTCGAAGTTGCGCAACTGAGATTCGAAGGATGAAACTGATGGTCATGTCCACAAACCAACATGCCCGGCAAGAACGAGACCAGCAAAATGGCGATCGTGTTATTGGTTTTTTTTGGCCTTCGTGCTTCATTCTGATGGGATGTGTCTTATTGATTCTCAGCTTCGCCGTCGCCAGAGCTGTGAAGCGCTCCAATGAATTTGCCGTGCTGGTTGAACTCAAACAATTGGAACAGGCGCTCAAGAGCTACCAAAACGAGTATGGAACGTATCCGCCAAATGCCGGTTCCGAAGCGTTTGAAGCTCACTTGGGAATGAGATTAAACGGGCATGAGTTGGCAGAAGGAACAAGGATCGTCGACTCTTTAGATGAAAATGAAGTCTTGTTGTTTTGGCTTGGGAACGTTGCAGCGAGTGTTGATCGTGATGATGCGTTCTATGTCGTCGATCAGAATCGAACGACAGACATCGATGGAGATGGTTTTCGCGAATACAACAGGCATGATGGATTAGGGGTTTTTATTCTTCGAGACGGCCAAGTGATGTCCAAGCAAAATGATACGGGAGAGGCCTTCACCGCAAATGAATTTCAACAGGTTTATTTGGAAACGAACTCACTGGCTGGCAAGTGACTCTAGTTCTTCCCACCGTTCGTAAGCCGTGGCTAAATCGGATTCAAGTTCGTTAAGTTCCGCCTTGTTTTTGGCTAGTACATCGGCGGATTGCTGGTAGTAATCAGGGTCTGCCATTGCCGAGTGGTGTTCGGCGATTTGACTTTCGAGTTGTGCGATGCGATCGGGCAATTGCTCCAGCTCTTGCTTTTCTGCAAACTTGAGTTTCCGCGGGGAATCTGTTTTCGGTTTTTCTTTCTTGCGTTTCGTAGATTCCGTTTTTTTGGTCGTTTCCGCGTCCGTTGCCTCGCCCTTCTGACGAATCCAATCGTCGTAGCCGCCCACGTACTCTTTGATCGTTTGGTTTTCAAAAACGATCGAGCTACCGACCACGTTGTTTAAGAACTCGCGGTCGTGACTGACCAATAGGACGGTGCCTGCAAACGAAACCAAACGATCTTCCAACAGCTCCAGCGTTTCGGAGTCTAAGTCGTTTGTCGGTTCGTCCAAAACGATCAAATTCGAAGCCTTGGAAAACAACTTGGCCAACAAAATACGATTTCGCTCACCGCCCGAAAGAAACTTGATTTTGGTTCGCGAGCGTTCCGGCGAAAATAGGAAGTCTTGAAGATAACCGTAGATGTGTTTTTTAGCACCGTTGATAACCACACTGTCACTTCCTTCTCCAACACTTTGTTCAACGGTTTCTTCTTCTGCTAATTGCTGGCGTAGCTGATCGAAGTAGGCGATTTGCAAGTTCGTGCCTAACTGAATGGCCCCTGAATCGGGCTGGATTTGGCCAAGCAGTATTTTAAGCAATGTCGATTTACCGACTCCATTGGGACCGATAATTCCAACTTTATCGCCGCGCATGATTGTCGTCGAAAAGTTGTCGACAATGATTTCGCCAGGAGTGTAGCCGAAATTGACATTCTTCAATTCGGCCACCAATTGTCCGCTTTTCTCACCGACCGAAATCTGCAGGTTGGACGTCGCCGATTGCTCGCGACGTTGCTGGCGCTGCGCCCGCATCTTCTTGAGAGCACGTACTCGGCCTTCGTTACGCGTTCGCCGGGCTTTGATGCCTTGACGAATCCAAGTTTCTTCTTGAGCCAGACGTTTGTCGAACAATGCGTTTTCTTTCTCTTCGGCGGCCAACGCGTCTGCCTTGCGTTTCAAAAAAGAATCGTAATCGCAGGTCCAGTCAAACAATCGGCCCCGATCAATTTCCAGAATTCGTTTGGCTACCTTTCTTAAAAACATCCGATCGTGCGTGATGAACATCAAAGATGCTTGGAACTTTTGAAGAAACTGCTCCAGCCATTGGATTGAGGCAATGTCCAAATGGTTGGTCGGTTCGTCCAGCAACAACAAATCGGGTTCGGAAACGAGGGCCTGAGCCAGCAAGACCCTGCGCTTCATCCCGGAGGAAAGCGTGCCGAAAGGTCGTTCTGGATCCAATGACATTTGCGAGAGGACACGCTGGACCGGATTGGCCTGGTTTTCCGCGGTGTTGTGGCGCTGTTTGGTGTCGACACCCGCGGCGACGACTTCGGCAATGTTTTGATCGACAGCTTGAGGAACATCTTGTTGAAGCAGGGCCACTTTTTTGCCCGATTCGACGAGAATCTTGCCAGCATCCGGCTCGACGGTTCCTGCGATCATTTTCAATAGTGTCGTTTTGCCGGCGCCATTGCGACCCAGCAGTCCGATTCTTTCGCGTTCGTTAATGGTCGTCGAAACGCCATCCAATAGGGTCGGGCCGCGAAAGCCGATGGAAATGTCGCTGATGGTAACGATGGGCATTTTGTTGAAATTCGATGTTGGAAAGTTTGGCGACTCAGTCTACGAGAACCGTTGGGGAACGCAAGACACGTCTTCTTGGGACTCACCAAGACGTGCCATCGCTTACCGCTGAGCGATCTTGCCACCGGCGATTCCACCGACAGTGCTGATGATGATCAGAAATAGTACGAATAAACCGTTCGGAAGGTATCCCGATGGAATCCACGATACTTCGTCTAGCGTGGTTAACCAGAGGATCGCGAAGCCACCGAGAAAGATCGTCCAAAAACTGGCCGATACTAACCCCAAAAACGCGCCCAGCAAACTCCGCGAAACCATCGCGCCCGCCAATGGTCCAACACCAACGGGAATCGCCATAAAACAAAACCATGGGTTGTGTTTACATAGTAGCGTTAACACCGCGAACAACGTCGTTGATAAAAACAGATGATCAATACGAAACTGAAATTTTTGTGTTGGTGATGTCGAACTCAAAACCCATCTCCGCTTGAAAATCCGCCTTTTCGCTGACGCGGTTTGGACCGACGGTGATGAGATGACTTTTTACTGGACGAACGACTACGCCGTTTGGATGAGGATGGAAAGTTGGGCCATGAAATTCCGCTGCCACGTTTTGAATTGCGGCGGTATACGCTGCGGCGGGCGGAATTTTTTAACGCTTCTGACGCCAAGTCCAACATGGTGTGCAAAACAATTTGGGCCGAAGGATTGTTGAGTACGTCTGTCGCGGTCTGTTGTGCCCAATTTTCTTGGAATTTTTGATTCTTGCGAATTGTTTTCCAAAGCCCTCTCGAATCGACGATATCGTTCAAAAAACGACCGACGAGTTGCCCCATTTCAAATTCATCCGGGAATACACTTCTGCGCGAATCAAAATTGGATGAACGAAATCGCCGAATGATGTCGTCCAGTCCCGACTGTTTTTCAATCAAGGGGCGTCTTTGCCGGGATAAATTTTTGAGCTGGGGCCGAAGGCTGTCAATTTGATCATTCAACACACGAATCTCAGCGACCACATGGTCATCTTGGAGGGAATGGCTTTTTTGAGCTTGCATTTCCAGAACCGATTGTTGGGTGTGTTGCAGATGCTGCTGCAAGATTTCGACGGCTTGCTGATAGTATTGCCCGGTCGAGGACTGTAGCTGGTTCAATTCATTTTCGGCAACCTTTTGCTCTCGATTGTAGTCTTCGATTTGGTTGACCAATTCATCGCGGCGTAGCCCCAGTTGGTTGCCCTGCTCGATCACAGCGGTCAAACCGACTTCTTGCTCAACGTTAGTTTCCAACGATTCGATTTGGTTCATCAATGCGTTGAAGCCGTCGCGTCGTTTTTGTAAATCCGCTGCCATCAACCCCGGCATGACCGTCATGAAATCGTAGCTCTTGCGGGCTTTGGTATATCCGATGTAACGAGCGAGCCACCGGTCAATCCGCCGAGTGAGCCCTGTGGACTGGTAGTCGAGTGTTCCAAACTTTCGATCATGCAAATATTTAAAGAGTCGGCTGTTTTCGTAGGACGGCAATTTGCGACTGGCGTCTTCGTTGACCTGCTGCAAGCGTTCTTCGTTTTGAGATAGTCTAAGTTCGGCAACGGCAGCTTCTTTGGTCCTTTTTATATACACCTGGTCCTGTTTCAATTTTTCGGCCACAACAGCTTGGAGCCGGTCCCGAGCTTCCACTTTTTCGTTTAATTGTTCTGTGACTTGATCGGTTTCTAGCTGCGCCTGTTGAATATTTTGTCGAGCCCGTTCGATCGCGGTACGCAATTCGTCTTTGTGTGATTTCTGTTTGCGAATGACCCGTTTCAAATCGCGACGTACGCCCTTAAAAGACTCGGCGACGGTTGCATCGGTCAATTCCGGAAGATAGTGTTTTGACAAGACATCGAATTCGTCGGCGCGTTGCATCAACAAGGTTTCAAGTTGTTTTTCCAATTCTTGATACGCCGATTGAAGTTCGTTTAGATTCTCGCGCAAACTGGCTTGCGCTTGAACCAGCGCAGCATAAACTTGAGGCCCTCGGACAACTGCATGCCGCTCCCGCGTGTAATGACGGTTTCTCGTTCTTGCTTTCCGCATGACTCTACCAATCCGTGATTTGACCCGCACGCTGCAGCGATATTTCTTCGGCATCCTGCATGATTATTTCTATCTCCAGTGCACCGCGTTCTTTTTTGGCGAAAATCGTTTCATTGAGGATGCCGTCTTGCTTTTTGTCTTGGGCGAGTCGGTTGTACACTGATGCGGGAACCCTTTCCCCCCAAGTCGTTACTGATTTGCGCGTATTCGTTTCATTGTTGAGGATCTCTCGCGTAAGGGGTTGGCCATTTGAGTCTAACGCTTGAACCAACAGATAATGACCGGAAACGCGAGTACCGTCGTTATCGGTAAAATCACGCCGAGTGGCGGATTGGCGGTTCTCGCCGGAGACGACCGTGATGGTGTAGGTCTCGTTGATTTGACCATAAAGTTGGTCCAGCCGCTTTGCAACGCTGGAAATGGCATCCAAGTTTTGGTTGTCCCAATATGCATTGAATTCTTTGTGCAACTGTTCGACGGAAGATTTGGCGGCGTGCGTCAGGTCCAAGGCATTAGCGGCGTCGATGGTATTTTCGATACGGTGTCGCAATTCCGATAGCGTTTTGCGTTTTTGGTTGGCAGCCGAAAACGGGGCAAACGGAGCAAACCACAATGACCACACGGTTGCCAAAGCTGCAACCAGGGGAACTGCAATTTTCAAAATCCGACCACGAGCGACGTACAAATGGGCCAAGAACCACTGAAGACTTTTCTTCGGTTCTTCGTATTCGTGTAAGTTTTCGTAGTACCAATCGACGGCCGCTTCAATTTGTTCAGGAGTGAGCGTTTCACCCGTCAATGCCGCAGTCTTGCGCAGTTTTTCTCGCAGTAGCTCCTTCGTTTTGTCCAGGTTAAATTCGCGGTCTACCAACTCTTGTTCTCGTCGCAGCGCCGAGGCGACGTCCATCACTCGAATGACTTCCTCGAGCCCCATTTCTTCTGGAATAAGAGTGGGTGATGATTCGTTATTTGTTGGCATCGATTTGGATTGAGAGGAGGCCATGGAGTACCTAGAAATCAATTTTTTTCGGGCGCTTGCCGTAGAATCAACAGGGCGAATTGCTAGAATCTGGCTGGGTCGACATTGTAATCAATTGCTCGGTCACGTGTTCCGTCCTGCCAACAAATTCTGGAGTAATTCTAATATGTCTGAAGCAACCGCCGTCGAATCACAACAATCACCACCGCGAGACAATGCGGGATCATTACAAACGTATCTCGATAAAGCGGTCGAAGTTTTAGATAAATTTGGTATTAGCAAACAAGAAGACAGCTCGGCGGAAATGCTGCGGCTGCTAGATGAAGTCAAACATGTGGATGAAGCCAAAGTATTGGCCATCGCAAAGGTCATTCAACACATGAGCACTTTCAATCAAATGGTTCGCGATAACGTCGAGAATATTTCGATCGGCAATCGATACCTGGATATTACTCAACAGTTTGATTCGATTCGCGAAGATTCCAAAGCCTTGATCGCCCAATTGGACGACGGAAAGATCAGTTTCGGAGAGAAGATCCAAAACTATTGGATGAATCTACGGCGTGGAACGCCTTCGGATCGTTTTGAGCAAATCGCCGAGACTTATCGGGACGTCTCTAAAGATACGAAGGACCAATTGGAACGCGAGGATGTGATCATGGACGGTTACATCGATTTTCGATTCGCGTTGAAAGAAGCAGAGGTGTTGTCACGGGACTTGTTGAAAAAACATTTGCCGACCCTGGAAGAGGCTCGCGCCGCCCTGGCCGACGCCCAAACGAAGGTGGACGGGTTTACAGGTGAAGACGAAAGTGAGCGATCGCGTTTGGAATTGGCGCGCGACGAAGCGCGGCACCACTTTGAAGAAGAAGATCAGACCTACCAACTGTTAAAGGATATTTGCGAAAATCTTTCAATTGGTTATGACGTCGGCGAAACGTTGATTGTGAAACTAAAACAAACGCATGACGTCAAAGATCGGGTGTTTCGGCGGGCGGTTACGTTTTTCACAACGAACGAACACGTGTTTACGATTCTGGGAACGGTTTATACTTCACAGCATGGACTGCATGAAGCGACGCAAGCGACTGAGGCCATGAAAGCGGGTGTCAATAGAGGATTGGAAGATGTGGCCGAGTTGGGACGCGAGTTAGAGCGGGCCGCGATCAAGGCGGGCTACGGTTCGACGATTACGTCTGAGTCCGTGCAAAAGCTGGTGGACGCTATTTCCAGCTTTCAAGTCGAGTCATTGAATATGATCGCCGATCTTCGCAAAGAAAGCGAAGAGAACACCAAAGAAATACGACGTGTGGTCGAGGAAGGCAAAAAGAAGTTCCATGAAACGGTGGCGCGTTTTGCTCAACAACAAAGCACTCAGCGTAGTTGACGAGCAATTGGAATCGTCGAGCACATGGTATACCGAACCGAATCCAAATTGGACATCGGTCAATCGCTTTGTTTGGTTGTTCGGACCGAGTGGGCCTTATTCATAGACAACGCGAAAACGAATTTTGCAATCGCAACATTGACGATAGTGTTCAAGTTGTCCGTGGCTATTGCTGCGTTTTCCGGTTCGAGCTTTTGATTCCAACGAACCGCATTCTGGGCACCGAATAGCCGACACGATCACCTTCCAAAGTGCGTTTGGTTTGCTCGGCTTGACGTTAATTTGGCCGAGGTCGGTTGGTTCTATCGCGAATGGTTTGAAAGCAGTAGCCATTTGAAGCCTCTCCAAGGTTGATGGTTTTGGGCATCATAGCAAAAATGAAACCGGTTTCAATGAAGAACTGGGAGCGGTTTCAGTTTTTCCCGGATTGTGTGGTTTGTTGCTTCGGGGGATTGAAATCACACGGATTTTGGTTGCGGGAAACTGAATTCCCTTTGGATTTGCCTTAACGAACACTATCCCAAAAGTCTACGAATTGATTCGTTGACTTTATACGAAAGAGTTCGTATAAAGTCGGTTGTCCGATTTAACAAGGATTCGAAATGGCAAAATTAAACAAACCGACTGACGCGGAGTTGGCGATTCTCAATGTTTTATGGGAACGCGGGCCCAGCACCGTGCGTCAGGTTCAAGAGGCCCTGAAGGACCGTCGACAAACGGGGTACACCACGACGCTCAAATTAATGCAAATCATGTTAGAGAAGGCTTTGGTTAAGCGCGATGATTCGTCGCATGCCCATGTCTATCGTGCCGCCCTCACTCGCGGAAAAACGCAACGGCAACTGATTGGAAAGTTGGTGGATCAAGTTTTTGAAGGATCGGCCCAGCAACTGGTGATGCAGGCACTTTCGTCGCACACATCGTCGCCTGCAGAGTTGGCAGAGATTAAACGACTTATCGAAGACTTAGAGAAAGCGAAGCAATGAACAGCATTTTTGAATATTTTCAACTGAACCCAGTTGTTGACTTGCTTGGATGGACGCTAATCCATTTTCTTTGGCAGGCTTTGGTCGTAGCGGCGGTGGTGTTTTCTGTTTCGACCACGATCAAACGAACCAATGCCACTTTAAGGTATTGGCTTTTTGCAAGTGGAATGTTTGGGTTGTTGGTTTGTCCGTTGGTAACGTCTTGGTATTTGCTGCCGGTTGCAAAACGTCAAGATAACCAAATGGCGGGTGCTGTCACAACGGTAGTTGTTCGTTCATTCGTGACAAGTACTGGCGACACAATGCCGATTGCTGAAGCAGTGGATGCATTTGATAGGGCCATGCCAAGTTTGGAAACCAGCGGCGAAACGGAGGTTGTCTTGCAACCGATTGCAACCCTTGTGGGACCATGGATTCCATGGTTGGTCGGTGTTTGGATTGCTGGAGTGATTTTCCACGTTGCGCGTTTGTGTGCCGGTTTGATTCGAGTTCAACGCTGGCGATCCCAAGCACAGGTAATTGATGACGGGGTGCTTTACCAGGCGTTTGAGACACTTAAATCTAGGATGAACATCCATGCGGCACGAATCGCCGAAACTCAGGCGTTAACCGGCGCTGCCGTTGTCGGTATTTGGAAACCGCTCGTATTGGTGCCTACCTCGATGTTGGTTGGATTGTCGGTGAAGGAAATGGAATTGGTTTTGGCTCACGAGTTGGCCCATATACATCGCCATGATTACTTGGTGAATTTGTGTCAACGTGTTGTCGAGTCCTTGTTTTTCTTTCACCCGGCGGTGTGGTTGATTTCCCGGCAGATTTCAGTCGAACGAGAACACTGTTGTGATGAAATGGCCGCGGAATTGTGCGGAGATCGCATTGCACTGGCCAAGGCGCTAACTGCGATGGAAACGATTCGCTGCCGCGAGTCATTGGCGGTTGCGGCCTCTGGGGGGGCGTTGTCAAAACGAATTCAGCGTTTGTTGGCAGGCGACCCAGTGCCTAGCGGCAGCCCCTGGTCGATGGGGCTGGTCCTTGCGACGTTAGTCGGGGCCTTGCTGTGGCTCGTTTTGCCGTTTGTGGGTGATGTTTCGATCGCCGAAGCAAGCCATCATGACATTGAATTGCCCAACGAATCCGTTGAGCGGAAAGAATTGGCGGTAGCCAGCCCCGACGACGAAATCGTACCCATGTCAAAACAGGAATCGCTGAAGAAAGATCCTGCCACGGGAATCGATCAGCGCGTTTTTGAAAATATCCGGATGACGGTGACTTCTGAATCTGCGAAAACAGAAACAGGTGTCGACTTGAAGTATTCGAATGTGATTCCCTATACGTTTATTCCGCGAAAAATTGCCAAATCGCTCAAGGCGACCAAACTCGGTACGATTGATTTTTCGAAACACGTACCGGCTACGTTTCCTGAAAAACTGGTCGGCGTAACAAAGCCGAAACCAATGGAGGAGCCATCGACAACAAGATTGACCGTTTATGTGAACGAGGTAACCGACGTCAAACAAGGTCGCGAGATTGTTCCCTTTCCCACTGACGCCATTTGGGTTCCGGCACATCTCGGATTCTACGGCATGAATAAGAACAAACAGTCGAAATTCGATGTCGTTCGAATCGACAAAATTGACATTGGAATCGGTGAAACGTTCGGCCCGTTAAACGTCTTGGTGCTCGATGATGAAAACTCGGCATTTGGATTGATGGGCAGGCAGTGCGTGGCCAAGGTTCGCGGTAAGAATGGTGAACGGTTGTGGCACCTGGCGGCAACGGGTGAGTTTCAATTGTTAAAGCGAGGCAAGACTAAAAAAAAGAAAGCGGATACACCGGCAGGCTTGGAGCGAGGCAAAAACGATGAAAACGAGATACGCCACCGTCCATTACGGACCCCGTCAGCAAACAAGCTGAACCGCGCACTTGTTGAAATTGAATCGGGAAACGGGAAGTTGCAACATATTTCTTATCAAGCGTTAGATGTTGGACGGACCGCAACCGAGTTGCTCAAACATTTTTCCAGCGTAATTGAGAAGCATGGCAGCCCCATGCGGATGGATAGTATCACCAATATGGAGTCGATTGTTTCGGCGCAAATAAAATCAAGAAATGGAGATTGCGTTGTCGCACAAGAAGTGCTGTTGAATCTTCCGGAAGGTTCGAAGGCGCGGGTGTCCTTGATCGGCGATTCGATTCAGTTAACGCGAAACGATCGAAGTAAT
This sequence comes from Mariniblastus sp., assembly GCA_965263475.1. Lineage (GTDB taxonomy): Bacteria > Planctomycetota > Planctomycetia > Pirellulales > Pirellulaceae > Mariniblastus. Next base: position 765,203 of record OZ253677.1, on the reverse strand, counting down.
CGAGTCGTGATCGAAAATGGAAAAGTACAATGGATCGATTCGGTTGGCGTGATTCGCGCTGAAGCGTCGGTCGTCGCGAACGCCGGGAAATTGTTGGTCGAGACGAAGGTCGATCTGAACGAAGTCGTGATGAAGATCAGCGGCTTACCTGATGACAAAGGAATTGAGGATTCGGCGCGGCCTTCCGTTCAAGTGAACATGAACGCAGCTACGGGGGCACCGAAAAACGAACAACAGTCTCCGCATCGAAGCGTGCGATACGACATTCGTGACGCGGATGGCGGGAAAGCGATGCGAATGAAAATGATGTGGCGGTATGACATGGCACGGCTGGCGAAAGAGGCAGAGGCTGAGTCCGGAAAATCTTGGACACAAATCATTTACGGCGACGACGCAATTGACGTAAAGGAACGGGATGCCACTAAGAAAGACACATCCCAAGCGAGCCCCGCCATAGACTTGCCTTGGCATGCAACTGGTAAGGTGACCGACGAACAAGGCAATCCGCTTCAGGGCGTAGCGGTGACGGCACATTCAGGAATCGGGACGTTGTTCCGAACTGGGGAAGCAACAACCGGCGCCAACGGCAGGTTTGATTTTCGATTTGGTCCTGGCGTGCATTCATCCAACAAACGGATGGTTCAGGCAGCTACAATTTCAGTGAAACTTGCCGGCCATGTCGAGAAGGACTTGCATCGACAAGGCGATTTGGTCGCTGCACTGGAAAAACCCAATGAAATTGGTTGGGGAGGAAAAACGGAGGAACAACTTTTTTTGCCTGGCAAAACGATTGAACTCCATTTTGTCATGGTCAAATCTGTTTTGGTCAAAGGCCGAATCTTTGGCGACAACGGTAAGCCCTTGGCGGGCATGAAGGTTTCATTGCGAGGTCATGAGATGCCACCGTCTCAGAGTGGGGCCGCGTTCGCGACGACAGACGAGCAAGGTCGTTACAAAATGTCCGATGTTCCAGCCAATTATTCGTACCAAATATTGGTCCGTCCCAAAAAACGAGGTCACCCTTGGCTGGCATGGGCAAGTGCGCCCATAACTTTCTTAAATGGCAAATCCGAAGGTACCCATATCAAGTACGTCGACAATGGCTCGGAGCTTGATTTTAGTTGTCAAAATCTCGATCTGCATTTGCAGGGAGACGGCGAAAATTGGAAGTTGGCATTGAGCAACGCGGGGGAACGCGACCTGGAATTGAAGTGGGATGGGTTGTCTAGCGGCAACCAAGTCCGCGCGGGCGCTGCCTGGGTCACTCTTGGGAAATGATCGAACAAAATCTTTTTATGAGTTCTGCTGTCTCTCGTTCCACCCCTTTGGCGGTTCACTTTATCGGCTCCAACATGTAAAGTTGAACAGGAGATTGTGAATCTGAAATCTGAAATGGCAATTTATGTGGCCGCGCAAACGCATTGATATTGGAAACGCTGATATTGCGTTTGGTTTGTGGAGTTGTCTGTTTGATGCGGAAAGGTCAGACCAGGAAATGTCTGATCGCGCGGGACTCGCACCAAATTTACTGACGTGTTTTTCCGTCCGTTCGGCTTTCAGCTTGTTATTGAACGTGCTGAATCTCTCCCGCGGTAGCGAAGTAATTATGACGGCGATCAACGTGCCTGATATGGAACGAATCGTGCGTCATCATGGTTTAGTTCCAATTCCGGTCGATCTTGATTTTGATACATTGGTGGTTTCACCACTATCAATTCAGGATAAGATTTCCGATCGGACAAAGATGATTGTTATCGCGCATTTGTTCGGATCTCGGATGCCGCTGGACTCGATCCGCCAGATCGCATCGACGTATGACATCATGTTGGTTGAAGATTGTGCCCAGGTTTTCGCAGGTCTAGGCAATGTTGTAGCGACGGAAGCCGATGTTAGTCTCTATAGTTTCGGTCCGATCAAGACGGCGACGGCTTTGGGAGGCGCGTTGGTTTATTCGAAAGACTCTGACTTGGTCTCTCAAATGCGAGCTGTACAAAAATGCCTTCCTGTTCAAAGTCGAGGGGAGTTTTGTTTACGGCTATTGAAATATGCGTTGCTAAAAACGCTTGGGGTCCCCTGGCTGTATGGCCTTTTGTTTCGGTGCTTAAGAAACCCTGATCGGTCCATCGGTTCGTTGGCAAGGAACTTTGCCGGCCAGCAGCTCTTTGGCCGCATTCACCGGCAACCTTCGCAGCCATTGCAAACGCTTTTGAGACGAAGGCTGAGCAAATTTGAAGACGCTAAACTGGCGGCACGTCAATTGACGGCCCGGCGGCTCTTGAGTTTGCTAAGAGAACCAGTCTGTGTTCCAGGATTTGCCAATCTTGACCATACGCATTGGGTATTCCCAGTCGTTGTCATGCGCCCAGACATTCTAGTCGAGGAATTGCGAAACCTAGGTTTCGATGCGACTCGTATTCACAGCTTGGCGGTTGTTGCCAGCACGCTGGGATTCGGAAATTGCCCGGTCGCTAAGCAAATTTTGGATGAAGTCGTTTTTGTCCCTATACGCGAAAAATGTTCGGAATCTTGTTTGCAAAAAATTGCCACGGCTATTAATAGACAACGCCGGTGTCCGGTAGAGTCAAACACGGCAGAGTTGTGCGCACCATGAATGGAAATTTCGCTTTTGCAACGGTTTTCGTGTTGTTAGCGGTACTGCTTTCGGTGGTCGGCATCTTTCAACCGCAACTAGCGGTCTTCATGTTTTGGCCGGTGACGTGTTGTCTCCTATTGAGCGCCGGTTACGGTGGATGGGTGCCGAATGTATTTGGGAAACAAGAGAACGGAAGCGTGCGATGGTCAAGCACTCTCGTTCTCCTCCCGTATTTGGCGATTTATCGCGCGTTGTGGCATATTCTGCGATCGCTTGATTCCAAACCGGTTGGGAATCGGATTTCGAGTGGGCTGTGGGTCGGTCGTCGCCCGTTAGCGGACGAAATCCCAGCAAACATTAGTCTGCTCGTTGATTTAACCAGCGAATTTGCAACGCCTCAGTACGAGGGTTTCGCGGGGAAAATTATCCGTTTACCGATACTGGATGGAGCCGGAGCTTCTCCAGAATCATTGACGCAGTTAGTCAAAAACATCCGGACGCATGATGGCGAGGTATTGATTCACTGTGCTGAGGGGCATGGGAGGTCGGTGATGGTGGCTGTTGCCGTGCTGTTGGATCGCAAGACGGTCAGAACGATACCGGACGGAGTAGCGCTGGTTCGCCAACAGCGGCCCAAGGCTAGACTCAGGCCGCCTCAAAAGGCGTCATTGCAGATTCTAGGTGGTCATCTTTCGACCGAAAATTCCGAACGGTAATGTCCTTTCTGCATCGAAAATTTGAGTCCGCAGACAAGCGTTTGAATACTAATCGAAATTGTTTGCGATTTCGCCGCCGGCGATCGAGCACAATGCCCGGTACGCTTTAAGATCGATCGTTTCCGGGACTGTGTGTACTGAACCATCTAGAAACGCAAATTGGGCAAGTCCAGCGTGATTGGCCGACACGCCTCGATCGGCGCCGGCTCCGGAATGACTGGTCTGGTTCGGTGTGAATTCGCCATCAAATAATACCATATGTCCATGGTCGTCGGCCGGCTCTTCGATGTCGCGGACCGCAGCAAACCAAGTCGTTTCAAACGATTGATGCGGTGCGACGCCGACCGGGTTTCCGCCAGCATCAAGTATTGGTCCATTCGTTCGTTCTCCGATAGCAATCGTATTGGAAACGCCATCGAAAACATCTCGAAATTTCACGCGACTGTTTCGATAGAATGGACCAGAACTCTCGTCCGGTGTGGTGTCCAAGTTGATGTCGTCGTCGGGCTGTTGTGGCGATTCAGCTGTACCGGACGCTGGACCCCAATTGGCTGCGTAACTGGCGCTGGCGTATTGTTCGCGCGGATTGGAGTTTGGATCCCGAATCACAAAAGAATTCATCGAAAAACGATCTGTCGGACAAAGGAAAACGGACAAGCTTGTTTCTCTCGCGCTTAGGTTGGCCGAATCGTAGGGGGCCACGTCAAATCGAATGTGACGCTGCAGGTTTTCATTTTCCATCATGGACAGCATATTCGCGCCCCACGAGAAACCGGCGAGGTTTTGTTCGTTTGGGCCCAATTCATGGGTGTAGCCAGGAGGAAGTTGTCGAAACGAACCTTCAAAGTTGTGCATTGCCAAGATTTGCTGTCGTAAATTATTTTTGCACGAGACGCGCCGCGCGGCCTCGCGAACCTGTTGGATCGATGGCAGTAACAATCCTATTAATATGCCGATGATGGCGATGACAACCAATAGCTCCACGAGTGTGAATCCGTGTCGATGTAATGACATTTTCTATTCCTTGTGTTGAGTGCGAGTGTAGGTATTTATCAGGGCTTCAAGAATGAATTTCCATGTATTTCTTTCGTGCATCTGGATTGCAATTCGTTCGGGAGTAGCGTCGATTCGTCAGTTTTCGCTCAGGAGCTCGCCACCGGTCGATGCAGTTTCGTACAACTTGTACAAGTCGATGCGTATTTCGATAGGGCGACGTCAAGAGCGTTGGCTCAAGTCCCTGCCGCCCGCTGCGGAGATAACATCACGGGCGTGTTTGGCCAGCTTGGTGTCGAATTGGGGGGTGAGCTCGACGACTTGTTTGAGGTATTCCAACGAACGTTGCCGATTGTTCAAGCAGGCGTGAATCATGCCGGCGTGAAATAAGATCTGGGCGTCTTTGACACCGGGGGCCATTGCTTGGTCAATCGCCGCAGCGGCTTCTTCATGCATTCCGTTTTCGTACAGGGCCCAAGCCAACAGGTGGTACGTATAAATGTCTTTACGAACCTCAAGCTCTCGATTTGCGATTTGCAAAGCTTCCGATAGGTTCTGTTTTCGTTTGAGAAAATAGGTTGCGCGTTCTCGAGCGTGAGCCGGCCCCGCTTTCGGGTCCAGCGCTTCTTCAGCCATAGCTTTCTCGGCGGCTTGGAAATTGCGATTGGCTTCAGCATAGCGGCCGTTGCTTTCGAGCAGTTCCCCGTAAGCCAAGCGGGTAGGTGGCGCGTCTAGAAGCTCGATCGATGTTTGGTAATGGATTAGCGCTTGTTCGGTCTTGCCTTGAGCCGCGTAGACCTTGGCCAATGAAGCCAGGGCATGGGCATCGTTGGGAGCAGCCCGCAACGCGGCCGCCAAATGGTCCGTCGCTTTCTGCAAATCTCCGCGACTGAATTCAAATTCACCCAATCGCCACAAATACCAAGCCTCATCGCTTGGTTTTCCGGATGATTCTGTTTGGAGTTTGGCGGCGGACTCGAGGTTTTGCAAGGCTTGCGCTGTGTTTCCCGTCAACTCTTCAACTCGTCCCAGTCGAGCCAACAGGGGCGCATTGGTGGATTGTTTGACAAGCTCTTGGTAGATGGCTGCGGCTCGCTTGTAGTCCCCCAGTTGAAGAGCGGCATCTCCGATTGTGGCGTATGCCAGTTCATTTTTGGGGTTGGCAGTCCAAGCCTTCGTGGCCACCTCACCCGCGTCTTTGAAACGGTGCAGTGCCAGGTAGGCGCGAGCTAAATAGGTGTGAGCCGTGAATTTTTCATCACCTAACTCGATTGCTTTTTTGAACAGCTCCTCGGCGACGACGTATTTAGAAAAATCATCAATCTCTTTGGCGCGTCGCAGGTAGAGTCGCCCTAGCATGACATAGTTGCGCGAATCGTTCGGCCATTTGTTGATTCGTTTTTCGAAAATGGATATCGACTTGTCCGTTGGCATTAATAGGCTTGGAGGTGCTTGTTTTTGCTCTCCGGAGAGATCGTCCCCACGTAACCAAGCTTGATCGTCAAGTGCAACAGCCACGTCGGTTGCAGCGATTGACGTTGTTCTCGATTTGTAATTTAGGGTTCCAGCAGCGTATAGGACCGTCAGAGAGATACTAAAGAAAAGCGAAGTGATGGAAAATTTAGTTTTTGACATGGTTCGTCTCCAATGCGGTTGCCCAAGCGGACGCTATGGCGTTTGGGCTTTCAAAGTGAATATGGAATTTGTGCAAAAGAAGGCACAACCGAACCACGGCTGTGCGCCTCCTATATTTGATTGGCAGAGAAATGAATTTTGCTGCCGAAGTACTTTGGTTTTGAATACTAGGCAACAAGCCGATGCCAATCGCTTGTTTTCTTGAGGGCTAGGACTAGTTTGGTTCCGCCAAGTACGGGAACACGCTCAAGAACACGTCATCTGAATCCGTGAAGTTTCCCGCTAGCCCGAATTTTAGCAAAAACGTCGCTTTTTTATCGTCGCGATTTGAACTGTTGGGCGAATAGTAGTGCTGAATAGAAATACAACCGCCACAACCGGCTATAATTCGCGTTGGATTGCGCGTTAATTGTCCTTCGCGTTGTGTTTTGGACGTTCCCAAGTTCGTCTCGTTTATAATGGTTGCATCCACAATTGTGTATTCTCTTCGGACGGGTTTGAATCATGAGACAACTGTATCTGTTAGTTTTTGCTTTCGTTTTTTTGCCGTTTGAGGCGCCGGCATCGGCCGACTCAATAACGATCGAGCCATTGCAAGACAATACAATTTACGCCGACAACACTTCAAACAGTAACGGCGCTGGCGACTTCATTTTTGCGGGTCAGAACGGCGGTGCATCCCCACGTCGAGCGTTAATCGCGTTTGATTTGACGGCCATTCCTGCCAACGCACAAATAGATAGCGTGACGTTAAATTTGTTTGCGTCACAAACGGGAAGTAGCGTCGCGGCCAACATTGGTCTGCACCGCTTGGTGTCGAATTGGGGAGAATCGAACTCGGACGCGCCCGGTGGAGAAGGTGGCGGAACGGCTGCTCAAAATGGCGACGCAACTTGGGATTTCACGTTCTTTGATACTCAATCATGGGTGACCCCAGGCGGCGATTTTGTCGCCGGTGCCAGTGCGACGACCGTCGTCGATGTGAATGGTCCGTACAGTTGGTCTTCGTCGAAATTGGTGGGCGATGTACAAAATTGGGTGGACGGAACGGAAAACAATTTTGGCTGGATCTTGATTGGTGACGAAACCGCAGCGGGGACGTCGAAGCGATTTAACAGTCGCGACAACGGCTCGTTGCGACCTGCGTTGATGGTCGAGTTTTCGGTCGTTCCCGAGCCGAATACAGCGGCGGTTATTTGTGCTACTTCTGTACTATTTCGGTTACGACGCCGTCGGTAGAAAGAAAGGCACCCCCGAAGAGGTGCCTAGTCCGGCGAAAGAAGATGGGGCTATTCGGAAAGCAGTCCGATGAATTCGCTGACGTCCAGAAGATTGAGTGCCCCGTCCTGGTTGATATCGGCTTCCACGGAATAGCCTCCGTTTGCGAGCAGGTCGACAAAGGGGCCAACGTCGAGCAAGTTGATTTCGCAATCTTCATTGACGTCGCCGATAACCGCGACGTGCACAATGTAATCGTTGATTTTCCCGAGAGAACTTGACGGAAATGCACCCGTATTGATCACGCAGGTCCAATCAGTAAACTCGATACTCAGTGTCGGAATTTCCGGCGCGCCAACGGGAACGACGTCGGTAATTTTGGCAAACATTTCGTCGCCGTCGGAATTCCTCATGTGGATATCTGTAATTTCCCATGCCAACTCACCGACAGGCGCGCCGTCGACAGGAGCATAGTGCCCGATGGTCACTAGGAAATCACATCCGGGTAACGGATTGATGTCGACATCGTAGCCGCCACCGCCAGAATGCTCCAATTCAAGATCGGTTGCAGATGGCATGATATCGTACGCGGACGCAACTGCGTCTTCACCGGCACTGACGTCGTCGACTTCGATATTGATCAAATCATTAAAAATGTCGGCCCGAGCGATTGTGCTACTGAGAATGAGAGTCGCAACCAGCATCGTGGCGAACCATTGTTTTGTGATCCATGAGACGACGTTTTTTAGGTTTGATGAAGTTTTCATTATTCGTTCCCTGTTTTTGATTGAGGTGTTTGTGTCTATTCATTCAGGTGCAACGTTGGCGAGGGGTGCGCGCGATAAATGCTAGAATAAGGTTGCAAAAGAAACGAATTCCTGTGCATTCCCGTTGATTTTTTGGAAAAATATTTATTCAGGTGACGAAGGATGGCTGCCTACGACAACTTAACAGCGTGAGCGTCCAAGAGCCGAGCCAGGTCGAATCTGACCGTCGTCGTTCCGACCAACGCGCTTAGCTGCTTCAATACTCTTCAAATCGAGAACGTCGAAATGTTGCGAACAAAAATAGTTTTTGTCTTGTTGGTTTCTGCTCTTGGGGTTCCGGAGACCAATTCGCCACTTCTGGCCAGTGGATTTGACCTTTCCAGGAGCGTCAAGAAAACGTTGGACAACGAGGTATTTCCAGCGATGAAGTCTGGAAACGATGTCTACTTTTACAACAGTTTTGGCCCGATTCTTTCAAAAGCACCGAGCGAGCGAGTGGTGGAAATCGAAAAGTATGCTAAGTCGCTGAACTTGGAATCACCCATCGATCATTTTATTTCGTTGAAATTGATGCGGGTGGAACAAGGCATTGACGCGGCTGATGCCAGGCTAAGGCTTTCCGAGGCTTCAATTTTGATTGGCGGCATCAACAAACGGCTAAAACGTTTTTTCGAATCAGTCGATGCGCATCCATTTATGGCGGATCCCGTGGAGCTGCCCGAAGCATGGAAAAAGGCTCGGGATCAGTTTTGGGATGCTCACGTCATTCGAAACGAGTTCAGCAATAACGAAAAGCTGTTGCGCTTCGGAACGGCCATGTTGTTGCCTCTAAGATCTGCCATCGACGACTTAAAGGATGATGGCAATAAAGCCATTTTGGAACAGTTTCAGTTTTACTTGGACAATTTTGCTCGCAAGTATGAAGATCTCGAAGAGCGCGTCAATGAAGCTAGGTTGATTCGTTTCAATCGTTCGGCCGATGTACTGTTGGGCGACAAACAAGACTTTGAAAAGAAGTTCATCGGGGCTTTGTCGCTGCAAATGGATGCCGAGGGGATTTCTAAATATTTGGCCAGCAATATTCCAACCCGGGAAGCGTTACAAACACCAGGCTTGTTGACCGAGATGAAAGCCAAGTTCGATCATATCAATGCCAATCAGGCTGTTCTGCTAAAAAAGGCCTACTTGTTGAAGACGGGGTTGCATTGGTGGTTGCGGGGGCGATACGGTCACGGTGCTGAACGAGGAGGCCTGCTTAAATCTGAGAACGTGTTTGTCGATCTCAATGGAAAAAACAACTATCGTGTAGGTCGAACGACTCGGGGAGGTACCGTCGTAAAGAAGACACGGCCTGCTTGGAGTATCAATTGGAATGAACTCAATGCGTTGTACATGCCTAGAAGCCGTCCGAAACCAGAGTTTTCTTTGACGCAATTGAACGATGCCACGGATTCCCAATCGAAACATTACAACCGGCGTCATTATTATACATGGGCATTGGAGTATCGTCCGTTGGAGACACAAAGTTCCTCCCGCAAAAAGACAATTCATAGTGAGGTCCTTGGGTCGGAAACTATTCATTCTAAAATGTCTGTACGTAACGCCGATTTCTTTTGGTGAGGCGCTATTTTTAACGGTGACGGGGTCGCCAACAACCAAACTAAAATCGATGTCGTAAAAAAACAAGTCGCGAAAATAAGGAGCCTGTCTCGCAAGTTTCGTCCTGAGGATGAAACCATGCCGTTTCGTATTGTCGGATCTCACGAATACTTGAGTGTAATTAATCAACTTGTACAACTCGCCGAAAGCTCATCAAAAGAAGAAATTGCGACCTACGACAAGTTAATTGCCGAACAAGATGAGTTCTCATTCTTTAGTGGCATGCTATTGGATCACTCACGCAATAGAAACTATCCCAAGAAGAATAAGAAACTTCCTGCAAAGGATAAGTTTAAGCGACGTAGTTTGGCATGGTTGTTGGCATTGGCTCGCGTTGAAGTAGGCGCTACAGTCGCGATGTATGGCAAGATGAACAGCGCATTCGATTTTGTTGCGCCTGACGGTTTCGGCCGAGAAGAGTATTATCAATTGTTGGCTAACGATGCCGCCGACCATATAAACGCTTTGAAAACCGATCCTTTGTTGAACCAGATGGTAGCCGACAAATCAGAAGTTAACAGTGATACGATTGCCTATCTCCGTCGCCTAAGAGTTGTCAACGACATGTTGCTGGCGTCCCGCGGATTTAACGATCAAGATTTTATTCGATCGGCAAATGAATATCTTCAACCTGTAACCATGTACGCTTGGCGATTGGCCAAGAAAGCTGAGGATGCGACTATTGATTTAACTTGGGGCGAAAAAGGAAGTGAGATCGGAAGAAATGTTACAAATCAAGAGAATTTTTCACCAACAAAAGGAACGGTCACTGCGGTATCTCCGATAACGCGGTCGTGCCAACAAAGTTTCTTGGGCAGGTACGGTCGTGGTCGTTAGCCGGAATCTTAGGCGGGCACACGACTGTTGCGAATGCAACAGGAATTGGACATGATATCGACAGTCAATCATGAGCCGTTAGTGAGTCCGATTTTGGAAACCGACGAAAACCCGTCAATCGAACAAGTTGTTGCTCGGTTGCGAACTGCAGAAAATGTGTTTGTGATCACAGGCGCCGGAATGTCGGCCGACTCAGGCTTGCCGACTTACCGTGGCGTTGGTGGATTGTATGAAAACGAGGATACAGAGGATGGGTTTCCGATTGAGCAGGCACTGTCCGGGCCCATGTTTCGCGACCGTCCGGAAATCACTTGGAAATACTTAGGCCAGATAGAGAAAAGCACGCGTGGTGCGAGCCACAATCGGGGACACGAAGTCTTGGCCGAAATGGAAAATCACTTCGAACGATTTTGGATTTTGACCCAAAATATCGATGGCTTTCATACTTCCGCTGGATCCAAAAACGTAATTGAAATCCACGGCAATATGCACCGCCTGAAGTGCCTAGTGTGCCAATATGAAATCTCGCGCGAGGATTTCGCTGGGTTGAGTCTGCCACCGATGTGTCCCAAATGTGATTCGATGATGCGACCGATGGTGGTATTGTTCGAAGAGCAACTTCCGTCAGACGCATTGGACACTTTGGATCGAGAAATGCGAAAACCGTTTGATGCAGTCATCTCAATTGGCACGTCCAGCTATTTTCCTTATATCGTTCAACCCGTGGTGTACGCGAAACAAACCGGGGTTTTTACGTTGGAAATCAACCCGGCTCGCACCAACTTGTCCGACATTGTCGATATAAAAATTTCTGCCGGCGCCGCCGAGACATTGGACGAGATTTGGAAAGGTGTTTTGGCAGCCCATTAGTCAAATTGAAAAACAGCCTTCAAACAGCCGTCTTTTCGATTTGCAAATACGTCGTAGGCTTCAACACAGTCTTTGGCCTGGAAATGATGGGTGACGAAACGGTCGATGTCGAATTCTCCGCTGGCGACTCGTTCGGTCAGTTTGTCGATATAGTAACGGGCCGGACAGCGACCGGTTCGGTACGTCAAATTTTTGTCGTAAGCATCGACCGGGCTGAAAGCAAAGTGAGGCGTGCAATGGCAACCGATGACGGACATCGTCCCGCCAGGTCGAACAAGTTTAAAAGCCAGTTCCTGGGCCGCTGGGATCCCGACCAATTCCATCACGGCATCCACTCCCCTGCCCTGCGTTTGTTCCAGCACAGGGGCCAGGCTGGTTTCGTTCGCATCCATTGCGATGGCGCCAAGCGCTTCCGCTTGGACGCGTCGAGCTTCTACTAAATCGAAAGCGAAAATGTGCTCGGCGCCCAAAGCCTTGGCAGCGACGATACAAAGCAGGCCGACGGTGCCGCAGCCAACAACGGCATAGGTCCCGCCCGCTTGAACCCCTGCCATTTCAGCACAATAGTATCCAGTGCTAAAATTGTCGCCCAACAGTAACCCGGAAACGTCACTCAAGCCATCCGGCTTTTTGACCAAAGTGCCATCAGCCAGTGGAACGCGGACATATTCACTTTGGCAACCATCGAGACCTTGGCCTTGTGCTAACCAGCCGAACAACTGTCCTTTGGGACAGCGCGAAGTCAGGCCTTGCAAGCAATAAAAGCAATTGCCACAATTCGTCGAAAACGGGGTATAGACCGTTTCGCCGACCCGAAATCGAGAGACTTCTTTTCCGACGGCCACGATTTCGCCGACGACTTCGTGACCCATTACGGTGTCCACGTCCATGCCGGTTTCACGTCCAAAAAACGGGTGGAGGTCCGAGCCGCACAATCCAGCCAAGCTGGTTTTCAAAATCACGTCCCTCGGATTCGTGATTTCTGGTTCGGGCAGATCTAGATAAGCGACTTCTTGTACATCCTTGAAACAAACAGCTTTCATGAATCTCGTCGATTGAATTAACTCTGGAGCCTTGATACCTCGAGTGGTAGTTTCGGTGACTACACGATTTTTTCAAGGCGACGTAACAGCGGGCCATTAAGGATTTACTTCAAATTCAATCTGATCGACTTCGATTTTCCAGGGAAAAAATAGGACTGGACCGGTTGGTACGGCGGAGATGCGCGCTCTGATCTGGCAATTGGCCTGATTGACAAAATCGTCCGCCAAGGCGTTTATGCTGGCAGAAGTATCATCAAATGCTATACCCAAAGGAGTTTGGTTGATCATTTGAAAAAGGCCAGTCGAGAAGTTGAACAGTTCAATCCGTTGGTCGATATTGGGTGAGTTGGAGCGGGAGTCGATTGTAATGGAGATCGAGCCAGGTGAAAGTAACGTCGAATCCGCCGTGATCTCGAATTGGATCGGAGCAGTTCCTTTCACATCGACGATAGCGGCGGTGGCCTCCAGTACATTGTTATCGTTGTTGGCCAATTGATTTAGACCACCGATAAAACTGCCTGTGCCAGGAGTGAAGTTCGAATTTATTAAAATTGCACCGGCATCATCCAGCCCGACGGCACCAACGAGCTGTTGGATTTGAAAAACTTGAGCTCCTCCATTTTGGGCGTTGAAACCCATGATTGAGAACTCTCGGTCCGTCAGTCGCAATTGATTTGGCAAATCGATCGCGCCGGTACCCATGATGGGGGCTGTGCCTTTGGTCGGTTGAGTCGACATGTCCAAATCGATATGCGAAAGTGACAAAACGTGTCCAATTTCGTGCGACAACGTTCCAACAACGGCGTTTCTGGTAAACATCAGGTTGCCGGAACTCAATGCATCCGGTGGATCGATATTTCCCAGGCCTTGTAGGTTATTCGTGAAGACCGACGCAACCACATCTCCAATCTGGACACCATTGTTGGGGCCGCTGCCCCCACTATTTCGAACGCTGCTACCTGATGCCACGCCCAAAGCAAACGTAAACGGCCCGCTCAAACCTGTTCCAACTTGAACAAAGTAATACTCCGAAATGCCTGGCGGCGGAGTTCCGATGTCGCCTTCCATCAAGTTGATCTCGAAATCTTGACCGTTTTGATTGGCGACTGTTCCGCCAAGTTCCGCAAAAAAATCGTCTTGGACTTCTGCAAGTATGGCGTCAGTCACGATCGAGAATTCACTGGAATTGAATCCGTACTCGGTGATGTCGAAAGAACCAACGCTGTTACCAATTACGTCTGTCGTTGCCGGTTGTGTCGCTGATTTGAAATCGATAACGATGGTCAAAACGTCGTTGACGTGACCACCGTCCAACTGGACCGGCGGTGTTTTCGTGCTCAAATTGGTGTCGGTAGGAATCGACTCAAACATTTTGATTTGTTCTTGAGTGTACTTTCCCAATTCGACATCGACTTCAACTCGATGGGCCTCGTTTTTGTTGTGATTGTGTGATTGGCAAACGAACAAGGAGTTTGCGATCCACAAAGTCAAAATAGCGATTAGTACGCACTTTTTAGCAGGCATAGTCAGTTTAAGCTGGGAAGTAGGGGATTCTTTCATTCTATGCCTGATTATCCAATTCACACAACCAATTTTTGGGGCAAGCACATGTAAACGATAATTTTGAGTTTGGCGCCGGACTTCTCCTTTGCATGCATTTTACGATACTCACAAGGCGAAAGACACTATCGACTTCCAGTTCGAATATCGAGAAAAAACCGGCGATTTAGCATGAGTTTGCCAAGAAACGAATCCGCCGGTGCCAAATTCATCGAGTTGGTTTTTGCGTTAGATTTGGTTTTTGCGTTAGAATTTGGTTTTTTGCGTTAGCGCACCAATTTCGTTAGCACTCCAATCTAGTTAGCGCACCAATTTCGTTAGCGCACCAATTGATATTGGATTTGTGAGACAATAACGGTCTGGAATGCTGGAAATGAGATCCAATCTAATATTAAATTATGTTGTCTGGTTTCGATGCCTAGCCAATTAGGGTCCCCGCCTTGGTTAGGGGGACATTGAACTCAGAAACAAACACATAGGCACGTTTTGGTAACTTTTTTGTTCGTTTGGCGGAGAGATTGATGAGATTTTTTCTAGGGATTTTAGCAGCGGCAATCATTTGCCCTCAATTTAGTTTCGCACAGGAAAGCACAGTTTATGCACTGGATGTTCGAACGCGAGATAACTTTATCACATTCGCACCTGAGGATCCGATGAATGTGTCGTTCATTGACAAAGTCAACCTGACGTTTGCAATGGATTTTGATAACACGGGTACGACATTGTATGCGGTCAACAACAATCTCAAGCAGATTGGTGAGATGGACCAGTTGACCGGCGAGTACACATCGATTGCAACGTTTTCGGGAGATTTCGCGAATGATGCGACGATAACTGGTCTAAGTTTTGATCCGACTGACGGCACGGTGTATATGTCAACGGCGACGACACTTTATACATTGGACGTCAACACCGGCGTGACCACTCTAGTGGGTACATTTCTTGATGGTGGTGGGATTGCGCCACAAACGATTATCGAAATTGCCATTAATGCGGCTGGTGAAATGTTTGCACACGCTTTGGATCCGAATTTTGGCGATGGTATCGGTGAAGGCGCGTTGTATGCCGTCGATAAGGCCAATGCTGAAGTCGCCTTTATCGGATTCAATGGATTGGATTCCCGGTTCGCACAAGGGATGGATTTCGATCCCGATACTGACGTGCTTTACGCGGCCGTTTATACCGGAGGTGGAACCGGAAGTTACGGAACTTGGAACACGACGACCGGTGCGTTCACTGAAATTCTCGACTTGCCTTCCTTTGGTGATGTTGAACTTGAAATGTGCATTTCTGGCGGTACGACGTATGCATTTGATTTGCGTGGCATTGACACACTGATCACGTTTCCACTGAATGCACCCGTTCCTTTTACAACCGAAGAATCTGTCAATAACTATTTTTCGTTTGCGTACGACTTCGATGATCTAGGCAACCTGGTTTTGCATGACAACGATTGCAATTGTTTTGGCACCGTCGACGTGGATACAGGTTGTTTTACGCCGGGACCTGTGAGATCCGGTGATTTGGCGGCGGACCCAGCTGGCATGGCTTTTGACCCAACGACTGGTATGTTTTGGATTTTGTCTGACAACGAGTTATTCATGGCTGACCCCAGCACCGGAGCTACGATTTTGGTCAGTGCGCTTGATGGAGTTATTGACACGGCCATCGACATTGCGATCGACAACGACGGCAATATGTACATTTTTGATATCGGTAGTGCATTTGTCTTGGAAGGATTGTATGAAGTTGTCGATCCGGCGACCGGAGCCGTTGCTTTGATTGGTGATCCCGGAGTTGGTGATGCGGGGTTTGCTCAAGGCATGGACTTCGATCCAGCAACCAACACGCTTTATCAAGCGATCTATACTGGCGGCGGAACCGGCAGCTACGGCTCTTGGGATATTGGCTCCGGCGTATTTACTGAGATACTTGATTTGACCATGTTCCCGCAACCCATTCCTGGCGGTTACGAATTAGAAATGGCGATTCGTTCGGTCAAGGATGTTTTGCTTGGAGACGTCAATTGCGATGGAATCGTCGACTTGTTGGACGTCTCGCCGTTCGTCGATCTCGTGATCAACGGGGGCTTTTCTGCGAAAGCTGACATCAATGGTGACGGAGTGGTTTCTTTACTCGACGTCGCTCCATTTGTCGCAATTCTGACCGGCGGTTAGTAATAGCAGCCAATGTGTTTTAGTTGTAGCGACAGCAATAAGAAAGGGATGGCAATGGGCTTGCCATCCCTTTTCTTTTCGTGGGAGTGCCGTTCCGAAACGATCAAGAACTGGCTGTCGATTGTCCCTGAATCATGTTGCGAAAACCGTTGAACAAGTATTGGCTGTCGTGTGGCCCTGCCGATGCTTCTGGGTGGTATTGCACGCTGAATGCGGGATGGACACGATGTTTGAGGCCGGCAATCGTATTGTCGTTTAGATTGCGGTGGGTAATGATCAATTCGTCCGGCAGACCCTGTTCGTCGACCGCAAAACCATGGTTTTGACTCGTGATTTCGACTTGCTGGGTTTCCTCATTGAAGACCGGTTGATTGGCACCGCGGTGGCCAAACTTCAATTTGAAAGTTTTTGCCCCACAGGCCAGCGCAAACAATTGATGGCCAAGGCAAATGCCAAACAACGGCACTTTGCCGAGCAAACCGGAAATGGTCTCAATGGCGTAGGACAATGGTTCAGGGTCGCCAGGCCCATTCGACAAAAAGACACCATCAGGGTTTTCCTTTAATACGTCGTCGACGGCTGCCGTGCCGGGCAAGACACTGACGCGAAAACCTTGTGAGTACAAATGGCGAGCAATGTTCCATTTCATGCCATAGTCCAACGCAACGATATGGGGCCGTTCACCTTCTTCATTAGAGTCCACTTTTCCGCACATGTCCCACCATTGGCTCAACGCCGAATTCCAATCGACGGGCATTTCGGGTAGCACTTTTTGTACGAGGTCCTTTCCAACCAGTCCTTCGCTTTGCTGGACCATGTCTACTAGTTTCTGGTCGTCCAATTCTGACGTTGAGATAACCCCTTTCATTGCACCTTGGTCTCGGATCCGACGAACCAATGCTCGGGTATCAATGTTCGAGATTCCGACAATGTTATGGTTTTTCAGAAACTCATCTAGAGTTCCCGATGAACGAAAATTGCTCGCGATCGGGCTGAGGTTGCGAATGACGAACCCAGCAAGATGAGGGCGTTTGCTTTCAATGTCTTCTTCGTTGACCCCATAATTGCCAATTTCGGGATAAGTCATCGTGACGATTTGCCCGCAATAACTCGGGTCCGTGAGTATTTCCTGATACCCGGTCATCGAAGTATTAAAGACCACTTCGCCGAATGAGGTGCCTTCTGCACCCAGTCCAATTCCCGAAAAAATTGAACCGTCTTCTAAGGCCAATTTCGCTGGTCTTTGTTCATTCCACAAATTGTCCATCTCTCTCACCAATCTCGTTAAAAAATCGATTTAGGAAATTCAATTTTCAGTTTCGGAATTCTAACAATCAACTTCCCTTTCGGATACTGGGAGACAAACTCCGGTTGGGCATTGGACTTAGTCAATTTGGTGGATAACCCAATTTAATTCTCCAATCGCTACCTGACTTTGACAGTTATGGTGTTTGGTACCTCGCAGTACTGTCGCTTAAAGATGGCATGAAATCACGTCGATTCCAAACAATGGCTGTGGGTCTCCGAGCATGGATTTAATCCGAGTTTCGGACAGCCAATTTTCCGAAGGGTTCCTGTAGCGGCGAGCGGGAACCCTTCTTTTTTGCGCTGACTCGAATCTGCCGGTTTTTTAGGTAATCTGCCAATATTCGAACACGCGAATCGAATAGACGGCGAAATGAGTTCAAGTAATCAAGCGAATAATCGCTACCGACGGCAGTCTTTCCGTAGATTACCAACGTCGAAAGTGCCGTATAAATTCCCAAATTGGCCTGAACCGTACGACCGGCCCGTTTATCCAGTCGTTAATTCTTCGTTCAGCCATATTTCTTTAAATAAGAGTTAGTGTTGGACGATAGCACCTTCAGCCTTTTGTCCAAATTTACAGACTTGGTACGCGCCGCTGCGCTCGTCAACTTGGAGACATAAATGAAACGCCAGATTTTTTCAAACCGAGATGGCAGGATCAATTTTGCTGCGGCCTCTTCTGCGGCCACGGTTCTGTTGATCTTGGGAGCTGTTATTTTCGGTTACGTGGCCTATACATGGTTTCGCATCGATGTTCCCGCGGAGCACATCGCAGTTTTGATTCGTAAGACGGGTGAAGACATCGATAACGACCAGGAAGTCGCTCCTGACGAAAATCACAAAGGAATTCAAAAGGACGTATTGCAGGAAGGACGCTATTTCAAGAATCCATACACGTATGATTGGAGCGTCTACAAAATGGTGGTCATTCCAGAATCGAAAATGGGGGTACGTGTTCGTTTGTACGGAGATGAGTTGCCCTACGGTGAATTCTTGGCCAAGAATGACAACCAAAAAGGCATTGTTGAAGATGTTTTGCGGCCGGGGCGACATGCGATTAACGCGTTAGTCAAAGACGGTACAGGTCAAACATTGGAACCCAGGTATCGTGACGACTACGTCGAGATCGTCGAGTTGCACGAACCTGTAACCATTCCCGCTGGTTTTAAAGGCGTCGTAACGAATTTGGCCGGACCGATACCCGAAGACCCGAACCAGTTGCTTGTCGATAAAGGATCGCGAGGAGTACAGCGGGAAACTTTGACTGAAGGTACATATTACTTCAATCCGTACTTGTATCGAGTCCAAGCGATCGACTGTCGCTCACAAAGGTTTAACTTGTCCAAAAACTTTGACATGGGTTTTCCCAGTAAAGACGGCTTTTGGGTTTCATTGGATGGAATTATCGAGTTTCGTGTCAAGCCGAATGAAGCCGCCCGCGTCTATGTAAATTACAACGAAGCGAACAACGATGACGGCAAAGAGCCGGATATCGATCAAGAGATCATTCGAAAAGTCATTATGCCCAACGCCAGGGCGTTTTGCCGGCTGCGAGGTTCCAATTCTTCGGGACGCGATTTTATTGGTGGTGAGACGCGTTCGGCTTTTCAGGCAGCATTTCAAGAAGCGATCCGAAAAACCTGCGACGCCCAAGGTATTGAAATTGTTCAAGCGTTGATCACTGACATTAAGCCGCCACAAGCGATTGCGGGTCCGGTTCGTGATCGTGAAGTCGCGAATCAGAAACTGCGACAATACGAACAGGAGAAGATCCAACAATTAGAGGAAGCGAAACTGGCAACCGAGCAAGCGTTGGTCAAACAACGTCAGCGTCTGGTCGAATCCGATCGGGAAGTGGTCAAGCTCGTCACCGAAGCTCGCAAACGTCAAGAAGTCGCATTGGCGGAGGCTAACCGAGACAAGGACGTTGCCGATGAGGAATTAAAAGCGGCCAAAGACAAGGCCGAAGCTGTGTTGGCTGAAAAAGAGGCGGAGGCCGCGATCATCAATTTCGTAAACGCTGCCGACGCAGCGGGGTGGAAAGCCGCCGTAGCCGCTTTTGGTGGAGATGGAAAAGCTTATGCCAGATACGTTCTCTATCAAAAGTTAGCACCTGGTTACAAATCTATCATGACCAACACCGCGGATTCTCCGTTGATGAGAATCTTCGAAAATTTTGCCCAGGATCAACCGACTCCCAAAAAGTGATCGTGGTAACCATCGCAACCAATCAAAACAATAACTAGAGACAATTATGCGTACAATCATCACCGTTGTTCTTCTAATCGTGCTTATCGCTGCCGGCGCACTGGCGTTTCATTGGACGGTCAACCGAGTTTATGTCCACCAAGGCTACAGTCTACAACTTCGTAACAAGGGGCCTTTCTTTATGCCAGCCAAATACGCCGAGAAGGGCTACTGGGCCCAGGAAGGGGAAGTCGGCGTGTTGGAAAAATTAAGAGGACCGGGCCGCCATTTTTACTGTCCGCTGTGGTGGGAACGGCAAATCGTTCCCGACGTTTTGATTGAAGCGGGGCAAGTCGGAGTTGTGACGTGTAAACTTGGTGTTCCATTGCCCAAAGGGCAATTTTTGGTCGATGGAGAAATTGGCAATACGAAATATAAGGGGATTCTTCGTAAGGTCCTAGGGCCTGGTCGTTATCGCATTAATCCTTACGGCTACGACGTCAAAGTCGTAAAAACGCTCAAAAAGGAATCGACGACAGAATCTGGGAAACACAGCGGTTGGGTAGAGATTCCAACCGGTTACGTCGGAGTCGTAACCAATTTGGCTGACAACCCAAACACGGGCCTGAAGGCGGGCATTCAAGACAAAGTCTTGCCGCCAGGAATTTTCCTGATCAATGGCCGCGAACAACAGATTGATATTGTGGAAATCGGTTATCGTGAAACGACGGTTGCCGCGCAGAAAATCAGGGATCCGAAAACGGGCGAACTAAAATTGGATGAGGCGGGCGAACCCTTGGTTGCCAGCAATGAAGGAATTAACTTTCCATCCAGCGATGGTTTTCCAATTCAAATGGACTTCACCGCCATTTGGGGGCTATTGCCGGATCAAGCACCCCACGCGGTCGATACGTTCGGAAACATTGATCAAGTCGAAAACAAAGTCGTCCAACCGCAAATCGAATCCATTTGTCGCAACAACGGTTCAAAATATACGGCCGTTCAGTTGCTTGTCGGTGCGGACCGAGAAAAATTCCAGTCCTCTAATTTGCAAGAATTTAAGCAAGTCTTGACGGATAAGAAAATCACGCTGTTGTATGGATTGGTTCGCCACATTTACATCCCACGGGAAATACGAACGCCGATTCAGTCTGCATTTATTGCCGATGAGCTAAAGTTGACGCGGGAGCAAGAACAAAAGACGGCGAAGTCTGAAGCGTTGCTTCGAGAAGCCGAAAAGAACGTTGAACTTGAGACGGATCGCGTTGTTGTCGATACCGAGCGTCAATACCAATCGAAGTTAGCCGATGGCGACCGCGAGTCCAAAACCATTGACGCCCAGACGCGTCGGATGGTCGCCGCGATTGAAAAAGAGACGGCGAAGCTAAAGGCCGAATCCGTAAAAGTCGTTAGCGAAGCGGAAAACAAAGGCAAAACCATGATCGAAGAAGCCAAGTCGGATCGGTTCCGGTTGGCGGTTGAGGCGTTTGGGTCGCCGGAAGCCTATAACGATTGGATTTTTGCCGAGGGTTTGCCGAAGGATGTGGACTTGAAGCTGCTTTATGCAGGCGAAGGTACGCTGTGGACAGACATGAAAAACCTTGGAGTTCGAGCCAATATGGATCTTCCCGGTTCAAGCGGTTCAAAGTAGCTTACCACTCCAACAATTATTGAATCGCAAAAAAGGCCGCGCTCGTAAGCGCGGCCTTAACACGTTGGTAAAGTAAATCTGCGGGCTACACGTCGAAATCATCCGATTCAGGACGACCGCCGCGTCCACCACCGCGTCCACTGCGCGGTCCTCGTTCGCGTTGTTGTTGTTTAAACTTGAACGAATCACCCATCAATTCGTTAAACTCTTTTCGTTGACCCGATGTCAATTCGTCCAAGATTTCTTCCTGCATTTCTTTTCGCAGTTTTTCAATCTTGGCGTCGAGTTCTTTTTGCAGTTTTTCTGCTTTTTCTCGCATCTTGTCTTTTTGCTCGTCGGTGATTTTCAATTTGTCGGCAATCGGACCTTCTAAGATGCCGCGTGCTCCGCCCCGCATGGCCGCTTGGTTAGAGATTTGGTTGAGACGCTTGAATTGGAAAGGCAGCAAGATGCCTTCCAAGTCTTCTTGGATTTTGGCTTCGCGCTCCTGCCGCATTTCCGTGAAACGCTCTCGCATTTCCTCACGGGACAACCCGTCTTCTTGCATCTGTCGAAATGTCTCGCGCATCCCCTCAAAACCGCCACGATCACTTTGCAAGGTTTGAAGGTCTTCCATTTGTTCATCGGTCAATTCCAGTTCGCTGCGAACGTCATCCCGACGCAACAAACCGCTGATGCCTCCGCCGCCTCGACCACCGGCACCAGGGCCACCGAAGCCGCGATCACGACCGCCGCGACGACCTTGGGCCATCGCGTCACCAGTACTCATCACAACAACCAATCCACCAATGATGGCTGCCAACAAAAATGTGTTTTTAAAATTAAGCATTGCGTTCTCCTATGTACTGCTCAAGGCACGAGTCTTTATCAAAAATCAGGCGTAGGTCACTGTCGTCTGTCACGTTTCAGGGAAACATAAACGACACACAATTCACTGATAAAAGTGAACAATTTCTTGTGTGACCAACACTCATCTGATTTTCAGAATTGGGCGTCCACAGGAAACACCGGCCAAAGTGACAAGTTCTGCAGTTTTCCCAAAAAAGTATGAAATTGACACCGAACCGGCGATTTTTAAAGCGATTCAATCACTTTTTTGAGGATAGCGATCGCGGAAACATATTCCTCAAGCAGGATGTGTTCATTGGGAGTATGGTCGAGGGAGCTATCGCCCGGTCCGTAAGCAACAATTGGACAATTCCACACTGGACCGACTACATTCATATCACAGGTGCCCGTTTTGACTTTGAATTTCGGTTGTGCGTTCCGTTGCCGGATCGCTTTGTTAAACGAACGCGCGATCGCATTGCGGCGATCGCTTCGAAACGCGACTTCGTGCCCGTATACCCGCACATACGCGTCATGGTCCAATTCTTCGACCCATTGCCGAAATGTCTCAAAGTCGAAATCCAGCGGCAGTCGGATCGAGGCGTGGAATTTGACGCGGTCATACAAGCCATCGGAATAAAAATTAAAATCGCGAATGGCCGGAATCAAACGATCGAAGAGTTTTTCATGCGATTCGTTGAACGTGTTAACGTAACTCTTGATATTGTTCCAAAACTCGATCGCTTGCTCCGGAACGTCGCTTTGCAATCCAGACGCGTGACCCATCGGCCGTTCGAGCAAATAATTTATTTGGACGATGCCTTTGTAGCCAATGGTCACGCCATCCCAGCCACTGGGCTCGCCAATGATGCAGAAGTCAGGCTTATATTGCGTAGCTGCGAACCGAGCACCTTTGCTGGTCGAAGCTTCTTCTTCAACGGCCCCGACGACCGTAATTCGTGTTCCGGGTTGCAAATCTGCTGCCGCCGCAGCAGTCACAAACGTAGCCAATGGTCCTTTGGCATCGACCGAGCCCCGTCCGTATAGTTTGCCGTCTTCGATACGAACATCGATTTCACCCTTGACGGTATCCATATGCCCCAATAACACGATGTGACGATCTATGATTCCCGTGGCGTTCAGTTTTTCTTTTGAGCCAACCGCGTTACCGGCATCATCCACGTGCGCGTGAAACCCCGCATCTTGCATTTTGGAAACCAAAAACTTTGCGGCTTCGGATTCGTATCCGGAATAGCTTTTAATCGAGACCAGATCTCGTAAAAATTCGACGGTGTCAAACTGTACTTCCGTGTTCATTTCCTGTTCCAAAACTGAGCTCATTTTTATTCCTCGTTGTCAATATATCTATGGTTCGCTGGTCAGTGCTGTTTGTCCGTTTGACGTTTCGCAAGTGATGTTCAGCAAGCAATGGGCAAAATTTTTAACGACCAGATCGACGTGTTCTTTTTGTAGGGTTAATGGCGGCAAGAAACGGACGACCGTCGGACCGGCATTAAGAACTAAGAAACCAGATTCCATTAGCTGTTGCAGAATCGGGGTGACACGCGATTTTAACTCGACGCCGATCATCAGACCCAACTGTCGGATTTCTCGAATTTCATTGCTGGCGATTGTTTTTAGTTGCGACACGAAATAGTCTCCCATTTCCGCTGCACGCGTTACCAAGTTTTCGGATTCCAGGATATCCAGTACCGCCAGGGCGGCCGCGCATGCCAAGGGATTGCCACCAAAGGTACTGCCGTGGACCCCAGGCTTTAACTCGCAAACGGCATCTCCAATTCCAATGGCACCCATCGGGACGCCCCCCGCGATCGCTTTGCCGAGCGACATCAAGTCCGGTTGGACGTCAAAGTGCTCACAAGCAAACATTCGTCCGGTCCGACCAAATCCTGTTTGGACTTCATCGACGATCAGCAGCGCGCCATTTTCGTCACAGACTTTTCGCGCGGCCGAAACAAAATCTGGGTCGGCTACTCGCACGCCGCCTTCCCCTTGGACCAATTCGATGATTACTGCGGCGGTGTCTTGATCGACCGTTGCGGACAGTTTGTCGACATTGTTAAAAGGAATGTGTGTGAACGCAGGTGTCAAATCGTTAAACGGTTCCCGGTATTTCTTGTTGTGAGTTGCGCCCAACGAACCAAGTGTACGTCCGTGAAACCCTCTCATCGCGGCGACAAATTTTGGTCGTTTCGTCGAATAATGAGCAAACTTGATGCAGCCTTCGACTGCTTCGGTGCCCGAGTTACAAAGGAAGAATCGGTTGATGCTGTTTGGGGTCACCGCGCGAAGGCGAGCCAAAAGTTGGGCCCGCCGATCATTGAATCCCAGTTCCGGCGCAGTGAGCAGCGTCGAAGTTTGTTCGTTGATGGCGGCAACAAGCTTGGGATGACAATGTCCAACGTTGGCCACGGAAATTCCAGTACCAAAATCCAAGTACTCTTTGCCGGTGTCGTCCCATAGTCGAATGTCGTTTCCGCGAACGAAACAAACTTCTCGTTTTCCGTAAACGCCACTGGTAAGTTGGCTTTCGGTTTCAATATGGTTCATGGTGATGGAGCGCCTCCTGAAGTGACAGTGGAGTTTGAAATCACGGTGCCGTTGCCTTGAAACGCGTATTCAATCGGGTTGGCGACGCGGGCGTCACCTAACACGACACGTCCAACTCCGCCTTCTAGGGCTTCTTTGGAACCCAACAGTTTGATTCGCATTCGGCCTTCGGCATACGTCTTGGCAACATGCTCAATCTCGTTGTACGAGACGTTGGGCAGCAGGCTGGATTCGTCAGGGAAGTCCGTAAGTACTCCCGGAATATTCGAAAGGATGATTAAATCGGATGCACTCATTGCTTTGGCGGTTTCGGCCGCCGCACGATCTCCGTCAACATTGATGGCTTCTCCTTCTCGGCTGATCGCCGGGGGCGTCAAAACTGGCAGGTGGCCAGAATCCAGAAGCAGGTTCAAAAGATCCGTGTTAATCTCCTCGACTTTTCCCGTGTAATTGTCTCGGACAACGCGTTTCTTGCCATTTTCATCAACGGCATGAACAGCCTTTTTGCGTTTGCCTTTCCACAAACCGCCGTCGATACCGGACAGTCCGATTGCGTTGACGCCTCGTTGTTGCAAATGTTCGACAATCATTTTGTTCATCTGGCCGCAATACACCATTTTGAATATCTCGAGTGTCTGCTTGTCCGAGAATCGACTGGTAAATCCCGATGGAGATGTGATGAATTTTGGCGGATGTCCTAGTGCGGTCGCAACTTCGTTGGTTCGGCTGGAACCTCCGTGCACCAAGATCAGGCGTTGACCTCGGGAGATCAAATTGGCAACATCTTGGCAAACCGCTGGATAATCAATGCCTTCACTGCCACCTACTTTTACAACAATCAAATTGTTAGCGTTCATTTTTGTTCTTACAGAGCCTATTGGTTAGGAAATCGCAGCACTGCCCGCGACGATGCAGTTTGTTTTTCGACGTCTTCGCAAGAAGCTTTGATTAATCGTATTTAATCAAGCTGAAGACGTCGTGGGGTTTTAACTTGTCAACGCCGTTTAGAAAACCAAGTTCAATCAAGAAGGCACAAGAAACGATCTTCGCGTCGCACTGTTCAATCATTTTGCAACACGCTTCAACGGTGCCACCGGTCGCCAATAAATCATCGACGACCAACACGTTTTGACCCGCCTCGATACCATCGACATGCATTTCCAACGTGTCGGTGCCATATTCGAGTTCGTAGCTATACGAACGTTTTTTATATGGCAACTTGCCAGGTTTACGAATCGGGACCATGCCGATTCCCAATTCAATCGCCAGTGGAGCAGCAAACAAAAAGCCTCGGGCTTCAGCCGCTGCGATGACGTCGACTTGCTTGTCTCGAAAACGATCGGCCATCTTCAAAATGGCGCATCGCAATGCTTCTCCATTTAGCAAAAGCGGAGTGATATCTTTAAAGACGATTCCTGGTTTTGGAAAGTCAGGAATATCTCTGATGAATGTTTCCAGATTGATATCAGTCATTTGAGTCATTGCGCACCAAACCTTGACTGCGCTAATATACGCGCATCGATTGCAATTTCAAAGTGGCAATCTTGCACATTCAAGAATATAAAAATCGGGTTCTGGTGGATTCGGTAACTACGGATCCGAGCCTCCAAACCAGTTCGAAGAATTTGACGGACGGTAACGGTAACCAATCATGCCCCAACGGCCACCCTTTTTTTCAAAATCCAGTTCGACAACCACATTGGCAGAAAACGGGTGGGATCCGCCCTTTGTTCCTGTGCCCCAGACGGCGAAGCCGATTTGGGCATTTGGAGATGGGTTTCCCAGACTGAGGTCTTTTCGATTGAACCCAATTAGGTTGCAAGATTCGACCCGCAAGTTATGAACTTCACCATGAATGCGATTTTTGAGTTGTTGATTGTCAGCGTGGACGAACTTAATAATTCCCTCGACATCATTCGCCCGAACGGCCTTGGTCATTTCATGCACCGCATTGACCAGATATTCGCGGTCGGTGATTGTTCGTTGTTCTACAAAGATTAAGGTTCCCATCGCCGTCAGAGTGATTGCCAACGCGATCAGGCATGAAGCGTGCCGAGTAAAAAACCACGAGAACCCCAGAATTGCGACTAACAAGATGCCCCACAAGATTGGCCAGGTGATGTCTTCGGTGATCCAAAGTGGAAGGCTACTGGTTTCGATCATACGGCGGCTCCCGATTGCAATGAGTTTTTCGTCCTGCCAATTATAGACCGATCCGTTTGACGTCCAGAGTCATCGTTGACGGCAAGATTTAATGGGACCACTTTCAAAGTAACCTGAGTTCATAAAAAAACATCGCCAGTTTTCACCAGCGATGCTCTATATAAAACTGCGATACAATCAAAGTTGCTTGACTTCGTAACCGCAGGTTGCGACTATTCAGGTTTAATACATGTCGTAGTCGCCGCCATGACCTTTGTTGGCTTTGCCGTCTTTCGGCAATTCGGCAACCAATGCGTCGCTGGTGAGCAATAGTGTGGCAACACTTGCTGCGTTGGATAGCGCTGTTTTGGTTACTTTTGCGGGGTCGATTACGCCAGACTTTACCAAGTCTTCGAACTCGTCGGTCAGTGCGTTGTAGCCAAAGTTTCCTTTACCATCGAGTACTTTTTCACAAACGATTCCACCGTCTTGACCGGCATTGGAAGCGATCATGTGAAGTGGGGCGCGACAAGCACGAAGAACGATATTGAAACCAGTTTTCTGGTCGTCGGACAGTTCCGCAGGAACTTTAACCGTGCCCGATGCACGTAACAAGGCGACACCGCCACCGGGCAAGATTCCGTCATCTACGGCAGCTCGCGTCGCGTGCAAGGCATCTTCGACACGAGCTTTCTTTTCTTTCATTTCGCTTTCGGTTGCAGCGCCAACGTTTACCTTGGCAACACCGCCGGCCAGCTTGGCCAAACGCTCTTCCAATTTCTCACGATCGTAATCGCTGGTTGAGTTTTCGATTTCACGACGAATTTGGTCAATTCGAGCCTTGATGTCGGAACTCTTGCCGGCACCCTCGATAATCGTCGTGTTGTCTTTGTCAATGATGATCTTCTTGGCGCGACCGAGGTCGGTGATTGGAAGGGATTCCAATTTCATTCCCAGAGCTTCAAAGACCGCTGTGCCACCCGTCAAAATCGCAATGTCTTCCATCATCGCTTTGCGGCGATCGCCATAACCCGGCGCCTTAACCGCACAGCAATTGAATGTGCCTCGCAATCGGTTGATCACCAACGTCGCCAATGCTTCGCCTTCAACGTCTTCCGCAATGATCAACAGCGGCTTGCCCTGTTGAACGATTTTTTCCAAGATTGGCAACATGTCTTTGATGTTGGTGATTTTCTTTTCGAACACCAAAACATATGCGTCTTCCATCACGCATTCCATCGAAGTGGAATCCGTAACGAAGTAGGGAGAAAGGTATCCCCGATCGAATTGCATCCCTTCCACCCATTCAACTTCGGTTTCCAGGCTTTTGCCTTCGTCGACAGTGATCACACCGTCTTTGCCAACTTTCTCCATGGCGTCTGATAGCAACGAACCAATTTCTTGATCATTGTTGGCGGCAATTGCAGCAACATTGGCCATTTCTTCTTTGTTTTTGATCTTGATCGACATGCTAGAAAGCTTGTCGGTAACCGATCCCACCGCGTTTTCAATCCCTTGCTTCATTTGGATTGGATTAACACCAGCCGTTACGGCTTTGAGACCTTCGTTGAAGATCGCTTCGGCCATTACGGTCGCAGTCGTGGTTCCGTCTCCAGCGACATCACTGGTCTTGCTGGCGACTTCGCGGACCATTTGAGCACCCATATTTTCATAGGTGTCTTCCAATTCGATTTCTTTTGCGACGCTGACGCCGTCTTTGGTAACCGTTGGAGAGCCAAAGCTTTTCTGCAAAATAACATTGCGACCCTTAGGGCCGAGTGTGACTTTGACAGCGCGTGCCAATTTCGAAACACCGCGACGAATCGCCTCACGTGCTTCTTGTTCAAATGCAATCATTTTCGCCATTGTATTTTACTCCTGAATTCAGGTGGTTTGATTTGAGGGTTATTCGACAACGGCCAAAACGTCGTCTTCTTTCATCAACAAGTACTCGTCGTCCCCAAATTTTATTTCATTGGGACCATAAGTCGTGAATAAAACGCGATCGCCAACTTTGACTTGAAGCTCAGCTCGTGAACCATCAGCCAACAACTTGCCGTCTCCGATTGCGATTACGGTTCCGCGTGACGGCTTGTCCTTTGCGTTTTCCGGAAGATAAATACCACCAACGGTTGTTTCTTCTGTCACATCCCTTTCAACCACAATGCGATCACCGAGCGGCTGCAATTTGACGGCCGACTTTGACTTTTTCTTGGCGGTAACTGCCATTTCATCTTCTCCTGAAAATGTTCGATTCAATTCGGTATTCTAAAATTCACGCTGCGGAATGGAGCAATGGACGCACTCCGAGCATGACAATTTTGCGCTAAGCAATTTTTGACAATGCTTCAAAAGCAATTGGCGCGCCAATGTCGGCGTTACAGCGAATTTTGCCAAAACTCAGTACTTGATAGAGTAATTATGAGCAAATCGTCGACAGCAACGTTGGTTTTCACGATCAGCTGGGCCCACGATTGCGGATTATCAAAACTCGTTTTTGAATTAACGATTGCCGAGCCGGTTGGTAGCGCTAGCCTGATATCAATTACTTGTCCGAATCGTGACAGATTGTCAGATGCATGAAGCGGTGAGATCCGATGAACTGAGTTTGTCAGAAATCGCCTGCTGGGCCATTATTTCCGGTTCTGAAACAGGGTTGTCAATTTGGAGGTTGTCAAACCGGGCATTCAGAACACAATAGAACTAGGACAGTAACATCTAATTCGACCGCTTTTTCGCCATCAAGTTTTGGCGAATTTGTCTATTCGTCTAACCAACGTTATCGTATCTATGCCCATTACTGCTAAATGCAATTCGTGCGCTGCCCAATTCAAAGTCAAAGATGAGTGGGCGGGTAAAAGAGTTAAATGCCCGAAGTGTTCTGAAGCGTTGGTTATCCCAAAGCCGCAACAAGCATCGGTTCCGGTCCAGAATGATCCCTACCAATTGGCGCCGCCAGTATCACGTCCCGCTGCCAACCCAATGTTGGACTTGTTGGATGATGCCGGGGTAGAGTCAACGCCACGCGGGCCAGTTTGCCCAACTTGCGGTGTCGAAGTGTCACCGACAGCGGTTGTTTGCGTCGAGTGCGGATACAACATCGAAACCGGTAAGCAGCTGGAAACGGTGACTTATCGCGAAGTCGGTGAGACCGATGCCGGAATGTCCGATGCGGAAAAAATGTTGGCCAGGGCCGAAAAAGAAATTGACGAAATGCCGGTTTCTGCCTCCCAACAGGATTTTGGTGATGGGGCCGACTCGTACTTTATCACCTTCGCTGCCCTCATTGTGGCGGGGGTTTTGGTAGCGATTGGAGTCGGCGTTATCTTCGTAATGGACAAGGTCGGCGAGAATGTAAATACGGCCTTGATTAGTATGTGCGGCTCAATCGCCATTTACTTGTTTTGTGCCGTTTGGATCACATTTTTTGCGTTTCGTGCCAAAGCGTTGCATGGGCTGGGCTGCCTCTTTTCGGGCGGCTTGTACAGCATCATTTTTGGGTTTATGCAGGGGCGGGCGTTAATGCTGCCGGCAGGAATTTGCAGCTTCAGTATCCTAATTGGTATTGTCTCGTATCTGGTTTTTGCGGCCGGAGATTAACAACCCAAATCGGATAACTGTTTGGCTTTAACAAATTAGGAAAATCCGAGTGCCACCGTATCTTGAGTTGGCATGGACGTAAAACTTTAGGGTTAGTAACCTTTCTGCAGGTGCTGGCAGAGAAACGATGACGTGTCGAGCCAGTTAGGCTCGCACCATTGGTGTCAAATCCAGTAGAATTCTTTGGTGGCGTTCAGCGTTTATTGATGGGTAGCTGGGACGTCATTTGATAGAATTTTCTCAGATCATCACAAGCCATAGAAACAGGTCATCAAATTGTACCAAGGTTGGGCGGAGGCATGACCTTTAAACTGTGAAACCTTTTTTTTCCAAGCGACTACCGATATTCGGCACGTACGCCATGCTCATTTTATGCGTGGTTTGCTTTCTGATGCCGTTTGCTGGTCGAGGGGCTCGATTGTCCGTCGAGAGCATGTCCAACAATGTCGCGGATTGGCTTCCCGCGGAATACGAAGAGACGCAAGACTTGCGAGAGTTTCGTAAGTACTTTGTCGGCGATCAATTTGTGATTGTCAGCGGTCCTTGGTGTCGCGAAGGCAATCAAGTCTATACCAACTTTATTCGAAAGTTGCGTGAAGAGTCATTGGAGCACGAAGAGTTGTTGCGTGAGACTCGTCGCGACGAGGAAATCCGTGCTCACCAAACGGGCGACGAGCTGGGGTTATTGTACACCGGCAATTACCATGAGACGTGGGGTGAGAACCGCGAAAAATGGTTGCTGGGCGCTGACGGCCAATGGTATTTCATCAAGCGCGAAGGCGACTTGTTCCGCTGGAAAGGGCAAAACAATATCGTCCAAGGAATTCAACTTTGGGCCAAGCGTCAAATCCATGGTCGGAATGTTGCCGACGGCGAATATATTGACACCTTTGGAGAACGGCCCAACGACGCCAAAGGGATCGAAAACGAATTCTATGCCAACCCCGAAAAACTATGTGCTCGGCCCTTCAAATCAATCACGACCGGCCCTGATATCTTTGACAAGATGGCAGGCGAAAACGGTACTCGTCGAATTGGGTTGTTCGATGAAGATGATGCCTCGTCGTTTGCGACGAAAATAAAAACGCATCAGTTGCTGACCGGGACTTTGTTTGGTCCAACGCCGGAGCCCGATTTCGGTTGGACGTTTGAATCATTGTTGCAGCACGTTGACAATCCGCATTTGAGTCAACTGAAGTCTTCTGATTTGTATCGAGAGCGATTTGATACGTTTGTTCAGCTTGAGCTAGAGCAGAATTTTGAAAAAGAATTCGACAAGCTGCTGGCTTGCGATGCTGAAAGCCAGCTGGAGATGTGGTATCGGATGTGGGACGCTTTGGAATTGGAAGCGCCGCCCCGTCAAACCTGCATTATTGTCACGATCAATTCACCGGTCGTTCGTGAATTAGACCGCGTGGTCGGCCGTCCACTACTCGGAAAAGCTCGCGGCCGAATCCTTGAACTGGCGACCGGGGAATGTGGTATCTCGACGGAAAACCTTCATATTGGTGGCCCGCCTGCTGATAATGTCGCTATCGACGAAGAGGGCACGATCACGCTGCTTCGTTTGGTGAATCTTTCGATGTTGATTGGAATTGGGTTGGCTTACGCCAGTTTCCGAAGCATCAAAATCACGATGATGATTTTCTTTGTTGGTGGCACCGCGGCGATCACCAGTTTGTCGTTTGTTTGGTTTGGCGGCAGCACTTTGGACGCGATTCTGATGTCCATGCCTTCGTTAGTTTATGTGTTAGGGTTGTCTGGTGCTGTGCATGTCGTCAATTACTATCGTGACGCATGTATGGAGTCTGGTCCGAAAACTGCCCCAGAAGTAGCGCTCAAATATGGCTGGTTTCCTTGTACATTGGCCGCGCTCACCACCGCGATCGGTTTAATATCGCTGTACACCAGTAACCTGGTCCCGATTCAAAAATTTGGTTTGTTTTCGGCGATCGCGACGTTGGCGACAGTCGTTTTGCTTTTCACGTATCTGCCGTCAGCGCTGACGATTTGGCCGCCTGGATTTAGTCGTCGCGAGTCGGATGAGCCAGAAAAACCATCGCAACTTTCCGAATCCGTTACCGCAGTTTGGCTACGTATCGGTGAATTTGTAATTCGCAACCATGCTGTCGTCGTGGTTCTATCATTAATCTTGATGGGGATATTCGCGTTTGGAATTTCCAAGGTTCGTACTTCGGTGCATCTGTTAAAGTTGTTTGATTCAGACGCGAAGATTCTTCAGGATTATCGTTGGCTGGAAGACAAACTCGGCAAGTTGGTGCCAATGGAGTTGGTCGTTTGTGTCGAAGAAGAAGCTCAGAAGGAACCGTATCTAAAAAAGGAAAAAGCTCGCCATGCGATCCGCGTCGCGGAAAACAAAGAGGCTGGATTGGAGCCTCCGGAATTTTCGTATGACAAACTCGACTACGATATGCGGTTTTCGCTGCTGGAACGAATGGAACTTTCGCATCGGGTTCGAAAGTACTTGGAGAGGTATTTTGGGCCGACAGAGTTGAATATTGTGGGACCCGGTTTGTCGACCGATGTGTTTGTTCCGATTGAAGGCCTAGAACAGATTAGCAGCGGAAGCTCGTTAGAAAATAAGTTCTTTTCACAGCGCAAGTTTATCGAGGACCAACTCAAAGACAAACGCGGTGAAATGCTGACCGAGGATTATTTAGCTGTCATTGGCGTGACCAACAACGATCCGCTTGAAGCGTTGGCCGACAATACCAATCCAAACCGTTCTGGTCGAGAGATGTGGCGGATCAGCTTGAGATTGGCGGCGTTGAACGATATCGACTATGGCGACTTTGTGAACAATCTGAAAGTCGTCGTCGAACCGATCATGAAGGCCTATGAGTATCGGTCAAAGATATTGCAGACTTTGCAAGGCTCATTGCAGGATGACGCGCTGATCAAGGGACGCGTTCTGGTGCTGGGACGCAAACCGAGTCGTTTGGAAGCTGAACAGAACAAGAAAATTGTTGCCATCGAAAACGTCATGGCGTCGATCGACCAGACCTATATTTTTGCTTCGACGCTGAAAGACTTACTGGAGAACCGTGGCTTTACGGGTTTGCCTAAATCGAAACGGCCCTACCGTGAGAAGATTTTGAGTTGGGGAGATCCCACCGTCATCGAAATGATGCAAAAGACTCAAGAGCAATTTGCCCAAGACGTGCAGAAGTTCGATTGTGTGGTATTGCTCGAAGATCATCCGGTTTTTGATGTGGATTTGATTGAGTCTAACGCCAAAGCGTTTATCGATGGTCGCGATCATCACTTTGAAATTAACACCAAAACGAATTTGCCCTTGCCCGGAAACATGACCGCAATGCAGCGGATGAAAGCCAGCGAGGACCTTCAAATTGGAACGATTTACACTGGCATCATTCCCATCGTCTATAAATCGCAGAACCAACTGTTGGTCAGTTTGCGTAACAGTATCGGTTTGGCGTTCGTGTTAATCGCGTTTGTCATGATGCTGTTATTGCGAAATTGGCGTGAGCGAATACATCCCACCAACGCGCTAAACTTCTCCGGCGGTTTGATTTCGATGATTCCGAATATCTTTCCAATCATCATTGTTTTTGGGGCGATGGGATTGATGGATATAGCCGTCGATATTGGGTCCATGATGACGGCCAGTGTTGCGATGGGGGTTGCGGTTGACGATACCATTCACTTCTTGAATTGGTATCGCAAAGGTTTGGCCAATGGTGTTTCTCGACTGGATTCGATTCGTTTGGCGTACCGCCGCGTGGCCACGGCGATGACGCAAACGACGCTGATTGGTGGATTTGGCTTGAGTGCGTTTGCGCTCAGCACATTTACTCCAACGCAACGGTTCGGCGTATTGATGCTGTTCATGTTGGCCGCCGCATTGATTGGTGACCTGATTTTGTTGCCTGCTATTTTGGCCAGCCCATTGGGCCGATTTTTTGGCAAAGTTCACGAGAAGCCAAACGAGCAATCGTCCGATGATGGCGAACCGGAACAGAGAATTCGTGTGATCTCAGAGTTTGATGAAGACGAAGATGACGATTCTGAAGAAGATTTGCCAGATATCCATCCCGGCAGCTTGAGTCATCTTAAACCGCCCCCCAACAAACAAGACGGTTCTGTTGGATGAAACTCGGTTGTTCTAACCAGGCATGAATGATTTGTTGAGGCTGTTGCCCCACGTCGTCGGATGAAAAACGGCGTAGCACATATCCGCAAAACACCGTGAGCGACGCGACGGCGGATCCGAGTCCCAATTGAGCGGGATCTTCCAGCGCGGCTAACAATTGTACGACTCCAATGAACGTCCCAATCCAGCCAGCGGCGTCAAACGCTGTCATTCCTGCTTCGGCAACATCAGCAATCAACGTAGATCTGGAGTCAGATTCTCGGTAAACGCAGCTACGAAGAACTGGCCAACCCAATGTAAACCGGCAGTGCAAACAAAATGGCAGGCACGCCATACAACGCCATCGTTTCGGCACCCAATTAAACCGCCGAAAAGATTCCCGATAGCGAAACTAAGCGCAAGTTGCGCTCAAATAAACGGGTCATTCCGCTGGAACTTGCTTTAGTCCCAATTCGCGTTCCAAGGCCAATATCGTTCCATCGGATTCTGCATCTCGGAAAAACTCGATCGCTGCTGTTGGGATTTCTGGCGGGGCAACTTTGAAAAAATCCAACTTGCCGCAATCAAATCCATCAGCAAACATTCTCAGATTTCGAATGGCAGCCCGTGTTAGACAATGATCGAGCGGTTGGTTTGACATCAAACGAAAGTACTTTTCATTCGGCGAGGTCACAATCGAGCCGACGTGAATCACGTTGTCACCGGGGACAA
Organism: Mariniblastus sp.; assembly: GCA_965263475.1. Taxonomy (GTDB): domain Bacteria; phylum Planctomycetota; class Planctomycetia; order Pirellulales; family Pirellulaceae; genus Mariniblastus. The sequence continues at coordinate 730,002 of OZ253677.1, read as the reverse complement.
TCTCTCGCCAAGTGAAATGGGGGAGTTGCATCGCACGCTTGCTGGCTTCGAGGATACGTTCTGGGGTGATTGATTCCAGTTGATCAAAGCTGTTCATGACAAAATAAGTTTTTTGGAATTCACTGATCAGGTAATCAGTGGTCGCTAACCGCAACAAGTCTCGATCATCGGAGGGATCAATCAGAATTCGGTTTGATTCTTCGTTTTCGATGCTATAGCGCGTTTCGCCGGGCGACGAGAGAATGCCAGCGCCGAAATCGCGTACTTGACCATCTTGAATCACCAGTCCAAATTCAACCGTGAACCAATAAATCCGTCCGGAGTAAAGCAATAGCTCTTCGGCCCAGTCTTTAATCGCCTGAGCTTCTTCTTCGCTCGTCGCCAAGGCCAGTTTGTCGTTGCGCTCGGAATAAATCATATCTCGCGCGTCGCCATGATGCTTCATCACATTGGCAACTGCAGGAATCGTAAAGGTCGCGACGTGACCTGCAACATCATGGCCAATATCGGGTTCTTCAAGGTAATCGGTTTCCAACGGCCTCATAAATGTTGTGACAGGGAAAAATCGGCGGCTGTGGCATGTGAAAAAAAGTTCCGCCGGGATAATCATGTTGACCGTTGCCAATTGCCATTGAGTCTGTTGATAGATCCTGGCATTGAGCAGGTAGTAGTCAGGAATCACGACGTCCCCGATTTCAAATGTCTCTTCGCCGAACAAGTACTCCCGACAGGCAAACTTGAGCTTGGTATGTTGCTGGTCGGCAACCAAACAGGCCCAACTAAGATGTTCTTCCAACGAGTATTGTTGGTAGTTCTGCGAGTTTGAGTATTCACCTAGATCCACGGTCAATTCGCTCAAAGAGCCGACGCCAAACGGAACGTCATTGTCGAATTTTGCGAGGTAGTCGCGCGCTGTTTCCGGTGCAATCGGAAATGGCACATCCGTCTGGTCCAAAATTTGAACGAGTTTTTGCCGACGCTGGTCCTTTTCGAGTGGACGAACGTCCCCAAGATCGACGCCATGTTTGGATGCGATTTCGGCAAGATTTGGGTTGGCAACCGACATGTAATTCTCTTTTTGGATTTAACAGTTCGAAAGAGCCACTGGCGAATTCTAACAACTCATCGGGAATTTTAAACCAAAACGAACAGTTGAATTTTCGGTACCGGTGTCATCGAGTTATGGTTCGATTGGAAGATTTTCGTTAGCCCCCCACTCGGCCCAAGAACCATCGAATACCGCAAGTTTTTGATATCCCAGCGAATGGGCTGCCAACGCGATGGTGCAGGCGGTGATACCGGAACCACAAGTGCAAACAATGTCTTGGTCTTTTTGCGCGATCGCCGAAAACAACTGATTCAGTTCACTAGCGGGCAATAGCTGACCCTCTTTTGTTAGGTTGGATACCGGTAGGTTCGAACTGCCTGGGATATGTCCTCCGCGAACACCTGGGCGTGGTTCTGGGATTTGAGCCAAAAATCGTTTTGCTGAGCGGGCATCGATGACAGATTGTTCGTTGGAGCCCAGGCTTTGGTTGATGTGTTCTGCAGTCGCAATCCAGCCCGGATCGAACTCCGCAGTGAAATCACCTGATTCTCCTGAATATTCGACGGGTTCCTCCACGGGCAGATTGGCGGCCTGCCATGCCGGAAAACCGCCGTCAAGGACAAAGATTCGCTCATGCCCCATCAACTTGAACAGCCACCATGCCCGAGGAGAGCTGTAAACTCCGTGATGGTCATAAACGACGACCTTGCTGTCATTGTTGACGCCAATTTGTCGCGCCTGTTGCTGAAACCTTGCCGGCGATGGAACCGAATTGGGTAACACCGCGTCGGTATCGATAAAACTGTTTTTTAGGTCAAAGACGCGTGTTTTGGGAATGCAAACCTGGCCGTAGCTGGGTGGCAGATCCTTACCGACTTTCGCCAGTGTCGCGTCAAGTAAGACTAAATTTGGTATGTCGACATTTCGTTTGAGCCATTGGGCGTCAACTAGCGATTGTCGTTGGTCGTGAATTGACATTCGATCCTGCCGTCAAAATCCAATTGAATCGGGCCGATTTTTAGCGCCCAATATCAGGCGGCTAGCTCCGTTTTCCAATAACTTTTCTGCGACTTTTTTGCCGACGTCAAGTGACTGCTCAAATGAGCCCACTTCTGACGCTTCAATTTTTTCGCTGCCATCGGAACTGAAAACGACGCCGGTCAGGGCCAGCTGCTGTTGCTGGATGTTCGAGACCGTGCCGACCGGAGCCATGCAACCTGCGCGTAGCGCATTCAACATCGCCCGCTCGGCAACGACGGCCGCGTGTGTCGCGGGATCGTTAACGGCCAAAACCGCATCTTGGGTGTTCGCGTCGCCTTGCCGGGTTTCCAAGCCTAAGGCCCCCTGCCCCACGGCGGGCGCCAGTTGCGAAGTTGCAAATGCCATCGCGATTCGAGAGCTGAGTCCGAGGCGATTTAAGCCTGCGCACGCCAAAACAAGGGCATCGAAATCTCCATCGTCTAATTTGGCGATTCGAGTGTCGACGTTTCCGCGGATATCTTCAATGACCAAATCAGGCCGCAGATGTTGCAGTTGGGCTTGTCTGCGTACACTACCGGTGCCGATTCTGGCCTTCGTAGGAAGATCTGCAAGGCTTTGGAAAGCCATTATTTGCTGTTCCGGCACCAACAGAGCATCACGGACATCTTCGCGGACAGGAACCGAAGCGACGATTAATCCATCAGTCGGTTCGGTGGGTAGATCTTTCAAGCTATGAACGGCAAGATCAATTTCGTGCTCCAACAAAGCTTGTTGTAGGCGTTTGGTAAAGACCCCTTCTCCTCCGAAATTGGACAAAGACCCTGCCGTTACATCTCCGGTCGTCTTAAGTACGATCAATTCGACTTCATGCCCCAAATCACGCAACTCGTTGGCGATGGATTCGGATTGGGTCAGGGCAAGTTTACTACCTCGAGTCCCGAGGCGTATGCTGGCAGGCATGACAGGTTTACCGATTAACGACGAGCGACCAAACCGTCGAAATCTAGCACAATTCGCACGTCTTGATAATGAGCCGCGCCATTAATTGATGTCTGAACCGGCGGCTACAGGTGATTTTACATCCAATTCCTCTTGGCCATTGATATCAGTCGCTTGCTGAACAATTTGGCGGAATCGGTTTTTTATTTCGCCTTCGATTGTGTTCTTGTTTTGTTGATGGTCCGGGATAACGACTCCGCAACTGACACAAAACTGAACCGCTTGATCGATCGTGATATTCAAATCGATGGTTTCGCTTTTAGGTACCGAAATCGTAAATCCAGTTGCCGGCATTGGACTGGTTGGCATTAAAACGGTCAAAATTGGCTCACCGGCTGCATCGCGAATGTCTTTCATGCCTTCCCCAGTAACAAATCCCATCGACCAAATTCCTTTGCGAGGATACTCGACGGCGACGATGCTGTTGAACGTTAACTCGTTTTCATTTAACGCAAAATCGGTCACCTGTTTGACCGAAGAGTAAACGTTTCGAATGATCGGCAACTGTGTGATCAACATTTCCATGTAGTGCAAGAAGATGCGTCCAATTCCGGCCGCCATCAGTTTTCCAAGGAGATATAGTATCACCAGGAACAGTGCAATGAACGCTGGCACAAACAAATGACGTTTAAGATGTTTATACTTGACGAATTGACGGTAATAGTCGTTTGCTGAAACGAGTGCCGAACGTCCCGGCGAATTTTCAGCAGTCGTTTTGACGTCGGCGGGAATCCATTGGCCATTTTCAACCTGGACGATCGTTGTTCCGTTGGCGTCGACGATCCGCCCGTTGCGAGACTTAAAATCGCCGGCGGCCAATTTTTCTTCGACAACCGAGTTTTCTTTGACCTCTTGAATACAAAAAACAATAGTTTGCGTCAGTACGGATTCGACCGGCCTCAAGACGTAAGACTCGATCAAATTCAACGCCCAGACCAAGACAATGATCGTTAACAGAGGTGGTAGAATGATTCCCAGACCACGTAGTGTGGCGATTCGAAATGGGCTAAATGAACGCGAGACCCAACTGGTCGATTTTCCCGAGTCTTCCTCGACGGGCAGCGGTGAATCTTTGCTCATAGGTCATGCTCAACAAAATACAGATTTTTCGTCGAATGAATTTTACGCATTTGGACACGCAAAAATCTAGCTTACTCCAGTCGCACGTGCAGCGACTGCCACAAAAACAGACTCAACACCGGCCCGTAAAAGTAGCTTTGTACACTCGTTAACTGTTGCACCGGAAGTCATTACGTCATCAATGACCAAGACCCGACGGCCCCGCAAATCTGGTTTGTAATTCAATTTGAAGGCGTTTTTTACATTTTTGATTCGTTGTTGGGGCCGAAGTTTTGATTGTTTTTTGGTAAATCGCGAGCATTTCAGTAGGTTCGGCAAATTTTTCAGTCGAGTTGCCTGACAATAACCTTCAGCAATTACGCCAGCGACATGCAATCCGCTTCGACTCCATTTTCTCCGCCAATGTGATGGAACGGGGGCGACAAAATCGATTTCCGTGGGCAAATCGAAAGTATCCGAATATTCACCGAGGATTTTACCCAATTGTAGGGCTTTAATTTCATTGATTTCACTTTTGATTTCGACAATTACATTCTTCAGACGGTCACGATAATTCCCAATTGCAATGGCCCGCTCAAACTTGTGAGTCCAATTTCGACACAATCGGCAGCGGCTTCCGAAAAGATTGAGTGGGTTGATTTCAGCGCCGCAAAAGTAGCAACGATCAAATTGACTGGTCGTAACTAACTGCCAGCAAGAATCGCAGACGAGACTTTCAAAATCACTAGCGATGTTTCGACTCTCGACATCGAACTGGCGATCGCAAAAACAACACGTGGGTTGAAAAACGAACGACACCAATTGCTGTTTCAGTTTCGATAGCAATAGAACGAACTCCGTCGAACGTAATTAGAAGTCAGCCACTATCGGGCAAGCCAAACCTCGCGAGACACTTGATTTTACAAGAATTGCTGACTGCCGAATATGCTAGGCGACCGTTGGTCCCCATTTGATTCGATAGCATCGCCAGAAATTCATGCGGTCGGGTTGAATATTGATGTCGGTCCACTAAATCATGCCTGCTATGATTCGTCTTACGCATTACCGGAACTCAATCATGACCATTGTCGACCGTTATTTACTGCTCCAATTCTTAAAGATCTTCTTCATTTGTTTTGTTAGTTTCGCCGGGTTGTACGTGGTCATTCATATGTCAACGAATCTTGATGAAGTCGTTGAAATCGCTGGCAGACCTGGTGGCGTAACAACCTTGGCGGCAGATTTTTATGGACCTCGCGTTTTGGATTTTTTTAATCGGACGGCCGGTATATTGATTTTAGTGGCAGCGGTTTTCGCGATCGCTATGATGCAACGTCGCCGCGAATCAACAGCGACTGAAGCCGCGGGGATTACCAAGTTCCGATTAGTGCGGTCCATCGTTTTTGCGGCTATTGTTATTATCGCAATGGCGGCGGTTTGCCGCGAGATTTACATCCCCCATTACAAAGCGACGTTGGTTCGAAGCTTAACCAATTGGACGGACTCTGGCACCGTGGCAATGCATCAAGTGAAAGACTTGGAAACGGGGATCTTAGTTAAAGGCGAAAAGCTGATTCTCAACGAGAGTCGAATCTCGAACATACAATTGACGTTACCGCGTCGTATCAGCACCGAATACTTGGATTTGAAGGCTGATTTTGGCGTCGTTTTAGCCAACAACAATGAGCTCGATCGACCAGCTGGGGTCTTGTTGCAGGTCAATATTGAGCCTGCCAAAATTTTGGATTCAGCGGATATTCGGTCCGATCAGGGGGACGTCGTAGTCTTTACGCCTGTGTCAAATGCCTGGCTGAAACCAACGGAAGTATTCGTCGTTTGCGATTTGGATGTTGATGAAATCGCGTATGGAGAAAATTTGAGTCAGTACAGTTCTTTGGTTGAAATGATTGAGTCGTTGAAACGACCGAGCAACCGATTTGGATTGGGCGACCAAGTCGCAATTCACAGTAGGATTATCCAGCCGTTTCTCGAGTTCACATTGTTGCTTGTCGGATTGCCCGTTGTTATTTGCAACCCAAACAGAAACATCTTCCTGGGTGCCGCGATTTGCATGATAATGATTATGGGAATTCAGGCGGTCTCCGCCGCGTGCCAGTCTTTGGGCGGGTACGGGATGATTCAACCCGCGGCCTTGGCGGCGTGGATTCCCATTTTCGTCTTTTTTCCATTTTCTGCATTTTCGATTCGCAAGCTGTTTGACTAGCACGCGCCCACGCGCCTAGATTCAGGTTAGCTTAATTGGCGATCGAGTTTTCTAATTTGGCCAGTCATTCTTAAATTTGGTTTTAGGTCGAGAGCACTTTGACGAGTTCTTGCCTCAGTTCAGGCGTTGCTGCGGCGACAAATCGAAGCTGATTCCAATCCAGGTCCCCGCCATCGATAGCGCCAATAACGCCGCCAGCTTCCGCCAGAATAACCTCGCCGGCGGCAATGTCCCACACTTCTGCCAAGGTCGACCAATAAGCGTCGATCCGGCCACAGGCAATGTAACACATATTCAATGCAGCCGAGCCAAGCCGTCGAACCGTGGCTTGGGAATCACACAAGACGTTAATCAGTTGAATTAGTTCGACCGATTGTCGATTCAAACCCCTCGGCAAGCTGCAAACGACGATCGAGCGTTTGGTCGAGACGGCGCTACTTGTTTGAATCGGGGCACCGTTTAGCAATGCTCCCTGACCTCGACTCGCTGAAAACATTTCGTCCAAAATTGGGTCATACACACAACCGACGACTATGTCTTGGCGGAATCTTAGCGCGATTGAAACACTAAATGACGGTAATTGATGAATAAAATTAGTGGTCCCATCGATTGGGTCGACAATCCAACAGAAATCTAACTCCTCAGCTGTCTTGCGACCTGAAGTATCTTCTTCGCCCAGGAATCCATGATCGGGAAACGACGATTCGATATGGTCTTGGATTAGTCGCTGAGACTCAATGTCCGCCTGAGTGACAAAGTCACCCGGATTTTTTTCTTTTACCGAGACTTGCCCCATTCGGGTCAGCAAAAACTGGCCTGCTTCACGGGCCGCTAACTCCGCGACCTGCGAAAATCGAAGTAAATCGCCATTGTTTGGTGTCTCTGCCACTTTATAACGCTCCTAAGGGTCCTGTTTTTCACGAAGGCCTGGCCTTGGAACAAAACGTTTGACCAATTGTCGACTCCGAAAGTATGGACTTTTCTATAATTTTTGGTTAAGATTATTTGGGAATGAGCGGCTCGATCCGAACATGACGGTCGCTTATTCCATAATTTGGCCTCTTCTCTGTTCCTGCCCCATCGACTTGCTAACGTGAGCGGTGGGGTTTTTTCGTTGCCTGGGCCCAGCTCTCCTATTCCCAGCATCCCATTCTGAATCAAACAAGCTGATGCTTTCGACCGTGAAGAAGATTCTAGTTTCAAGATCGACTGGCGAACGACATTGGCTCTGCTGAAAATTGTTTGAACAATCGGCTGAACCCCTTTGAAGAAATCGAACATTAATTCCATAATGCCCGTAACTTCAAAGACCGTATTGTTTTGTATTTTTTGTTCGAGTTCCCAAGCGATTGTTGCCTGATACCGATCGCCATCTGCATTCTATGAGTTCTATCGCAATTCTTGCTCAAAACCCAGGTGTCACCAATTGGTTGACGCCGATTTGGCTTCTTTCCGTTGGGATCTCAATTGGCTTTGCGCTGGTGTTGATTGGCCTGCTTAAGATCTGGTTCGTTTCCAAGATTCCTGGATTGAATAACGTCCCTGATTCCGGGAACGGACGGTTTGTTGCTTTGGGATTGCTATTGGCCGCGGTCTATATTGCCATCGGCGTCGCATTTTATTATTGGGCGTTTTATGGGTGGAAATTTGTGGAACTCGCCCATCAGGGGCTTCCTTTGTATCTGGCGTTTCTGGTGCCAGCGAGTGTTTTGATTGGAATGGCTGCGTGGAAGTTGGCCACACCCAAGGGTGCAAATGAGGTATTCAACTTAACTCGCGAGGGTTTTCTATTTTGGGTCAGTATTATTTGTTCGTGCATGGTTGCCTTCAGTTTGACCGGTTATGGATTGGCAGTGGCAAATGGTTTTGGATTGGTCAAGTTCGTTGACGAGCCTTACACCTTACTAAATTCAGCGACACGGATTCCGTTTACTGGCGTGACAGACATCAAAGAGGCGGTCGAGCCCACGGAAAACAAAACGGGTGGTCAAGAGATCGCGGTTGATCTTTACGGGCAAGAAGTTTCCTTGTTGACGATTCGCTCGGATCAGCCGCTGGAAATCGCCGCAGAGCCGATTTCCAAAGAGGTTCCGCCAAATAAAATTCACAGCATCGAACCCGCTTCAACGTATACGCCATTTTTTCGCCGCCCAGACGGCAATGGCCCGATTCCGGACGGAAAAATCGACAAGCTTTATGTTGTCAATATTGGTAATCGACCCGCCACGCTGGAGATGGGCATTTTGACTCAGCCGGTATACCCGCAAGTGTGGATCATCCCTTGGTCGGCCTTTTTTGTAGTGTTGCTATTTTCTTTATATTGGTCCATTGCCGTTCTATTTCCCAAGCTGTTTGCGATTGCTTTTTCAACATTTAAAACGGAAGTCAACCAGCCACTATTTTTAGTCGTCTTGCTGGCGGGGTTGTTGTTCATCCTGTTCTCCATCTGGATTCCATATAACACGTTTGGTGAAGATATTAAGATGTACAAAGACTCGGGCCTAACGCTGATCCGGGTACTTGCGATTTTTATGGCGGTCTGGGCGGCAAGTAAATCCGTTGCCGAAGAAATAGATGGCCGCACGGCGTTGACGGTATTGTCCAAGCCGGTTGGTCGTCGTCAGTTTATCATTGGGAAATTCGGTGGAATTTCCCTGATGATTGCCCTCTTGTTTTTGATGTTGGGAACGTGGTTTGTCATCTGGACTGCCTATAAACCGATCTATGACGGGCGAGAGACTGCTCAAGGATTAATCGAATGGGAAACGGCATTCGTACATGGAATTGGCATTATTCCAGCGCTGTTTCTGGTGTTTCTTGAGGTCGTGATTTTTGTCGCCATTAGTGTAGCGATTTCGACGCGGCTGGGAATTCTGGCAAACTTCTTGATTTGTTTTGCGATTTATGTGCTCGGGCATCTGACTCCGTTGATCGTCCAGTCAGCGGTGGGCGAGTTTGAGATTGTGCAAGCTTTTGGGAATTTGATTGCGATTATCTTTCCGGTGTTAAATCATTTCGACGTTCAAGCAGCAATCAATACCAATAGCTCCGTGCCACTGCCCTATGTCGGTTGGTCCGTGATCTATTGTGCACTCTATGGATCCATCTCGATGTTGGTGGCATTGGTGTTGTTTGAAGATCGTGACTTGGCATAGTCCGCCGCAGGAACCCTTTGCGAACGACGCTTCGCTAACTCAATTCAGAACGACCTAAATGGGTTCTAGCTACTCAAACTGAGCGTTTAGGCCGCGACAGCGGCCTCTTTGAGTAGATACGAGCGTAGTTTTGATTTCAACTTCTTATCCTTTATCCGATTGATTAAACGATTGGTTCGATCACGATTGACGCATTGCCGGAACTTTTGAATTTGCTGATTGAGAGTTGGCAGAATCACATCCTTGTTTTCCTGCTTGGCTTGTGCACCTTCTTCCATGATGGCTTGGTGGGTCAGCGTTTGGTGGGCAAGGCAACTCAAGTGCAGGTGCCGCTCGATCGCGGTTCTGCTCAATACCTGATACTCGCCAAGTCCCAGTGAATTTCGCAACTCCTTAAACAGAACTTCAATATTCCATCGCTTCTCGTAAGTTACGACAATGTCGCGTGGTTTCATGTTGATTTCGTTGGTGACGACTGAAAGCAACTCCTTGCTTGAAGGACCGCTGCGTTTGGAGCAGACCAGTCGAACCTCACCTGTCTTGCCGAGGGCTCCAATCACCGACGCGATTCGCATCCAACGCCAGCCACGACTTCGCTTAACACGAATACAGTGGCCGTGATAACGTAGGACTCCTGGAGCCAACTCTTTGATTTGCTTTTTCTTGCCACGACGAAACAGGTTGCGATTGCGGGCGGCAACCGAGAACCACTTGAAATCCCGTGATTCGCAGGCTTTGGTGACGTGGATTGCAAGGTAAGCTGCATCAAAGAGAACACGAACTTTCGTGTCACCGAGCCTGGGGAACCGTTTGATCAGATCGACGGCGATTTGGGTCAGCTTGCGGTATTTTGAACCAGCGTGGGCTTTGGGAATCCAGAGTTCGATCGCCCAAGGAATCGTGACGCCACGAAAGTAAATCGCTGCGGTGACAACGATATGACCGCGCATGAACGAATGGGTTTTCTGATCCCAGATCTTGGAGATAGCATCCATTCTCTTTCCACGTTTACGAATCCGCGTGTCGTCAATCAACAAGTAAATCGCTTCTCGTTTTCCGGGCATCATCTGATGGATGATTCGTTCAGCTTGAGATGCAAGAACACCAGGAGCATCCCAATCAGAAGATAGAAACCTCGCCTGGGATGTTCGGTGACCTTGATTGGGAATAGCACTGGCAAGATGTGATAGCTTGGTTGGCCGAGCATTGATCAACAGTGCCACAATCAAAAATCGAAAATGATTGAAGCCAATTCGGCTGAACCAACGACTCTGAGAACGAAATGTCGATTGCAAAAACTTCGGAATTTGGTCACATTGCATCTTCGGGTTCCCGGGAGGTTTAGGCACCACCCAATTAAGGGAACCTTTTTCTTTGGTAAACCCAGTTTTTACACGCTATCAGACTGATCAAATTCAGAAACGCTCAGTTTGAGTAGCTAGAGCGCATTTCGTTTTGGTGTAGCGTCGAGCCGTCAATTTTTGCCGGAAATTTCGACGCCACGATCACTACAGTTAAGTGCAACTTGCACTAATTTTTTCGCACCTTGCGTTGTTGCCAGGGAAACTCGTCTAGGTTGGCGATAATCTTGTTTTCGATGACTTGAATTATCTTGGCACCAATGTCCTCAGACCGATCGTCCAACAAATCTTCGGAAGCCAAATCGGATTCATAGTAGACATGGAAGACTGAATGCGAATCCCAAGAGAATTTGTCTGGCTGTCGTCTTGATTTTTTGAGTGCGTTGTAAATTGCTTGCCCTTCTTTTTCAGATGTCTTGTTGTCTTCTCCCCAGAACAAAAGAATCGGCAACGCATTCGACTTGCTGGCAAATATTGGTGTTTTAAGGGCTTGCGACAACGACAGAGACTTGAATCGTCGGACCGGAGAAATCAAAAACAGCGACTTTACATTTTGCCCTTGTTTCACTCCATTGAGCGGTGCCCAAGACCAATCGGTCACGCACCAATTTGCGGCTTGAATCGATGTTTTTCCGCAAGCGAGTACCGTGAGCAAATCGAGGTTGAGTTCGCCCTGGTCGTTTTTCGCTTGAAGGAAGCGTCGACAAGCATCGATGTCTTCAAAAATACTTGCCAACTCATTCTTTTTGAAACGTTTTCGATCGAGCTCATCGTCGAGGCCTTTAACGGTCAGACTCTGACCGTGACCTCGAAGATCGGGGACGATTACGGCTAAACCATGTTCTTTTTGAAAACGTCTGGCCAATTTCGTCAGCGCGCTACGATCGCTGTCCCAATCATGGATCATAATCATCGGAACCGTTTCTTTCGCTTTGGTGCCGCCAAACCATTCGGCCCGAAGTTCCACCGCGTCTTTGGTTTCAATCAGCACGGTTTCCGGTTGTGGTACTTTCACGCGGCTACGTTTTTGCTGGGCCTGAGCGATGCAGCAATGTTGTAGGCACAAGAGCGTAACTGTAAGCAAACAAGCACGTCGAATTATGTCCATTTAAAATTTGGCCTTTCAAACGAATGAGTTGGTCTTAGAAATATTAAGTCACGCGGGAATTGTGGTCAAATTTCGACATAATTGAAGCCAAACTCAGAATCATTTGACTTGTCGAAGGTTGCCATTCATAAGAAAATGAAAAGGTAACTGAGTCTGGACAGGTTGATCGTTATGATCCGTACTAGCCTTAAATTATTACGGCGATGGTGGCAAGTTCGAACGGGCAGATATGACACGCCTTTTGACGGAGACGTGCCTTATTGGGTGATCAGTGTTTGCCTGCAGTTGGCAATTCTATTGGTGCTGACCAAGCTATTGCTGCCCCAGTTTGATTTTCGCAAGAAAGTTGTGTTCGTTGCTGAGCAGAACGAAGTGGTCGACATCGATTCTCAGCCTGAGCCTGAGATTCAGTTTAATGATTTTGACCTTAGCCAACTGGACAATCAGAGCGATGTTGAGTTGGAGATTATTGAAGCGGCAGACGCGCCGCTGCTTGATTTGAGCGAGCAGCCCCCAGTCACCGTTGACGTGACCCTGAGCAATATCGGGACTGACTTGTTGGCCGAAACCAATTTCGACAACTCCGAAGTTCTGTCTTCAGTGCATTCGGTTGGATCGGTTGGCAACGTCGTCGCCAAGGCCTCGGGAGCGGTGGATCGATTGACTCAAGAAATCATGGAGTCGTTGGAAGACAATGCGACGATGGTGGTTTGGTTGTTCGATCAATCGGCCAGTTTAGAATTACAACGGGCCGAGATCGAAAAACGGATCGACCGCGTTTACCGAGAATTAGATTTGCTGGAGAACGCGAATTCGACAGCATTTGAAAAACTAGCAGACAAACCATTGTTGACTCAAGTTTACGCGTTTGGAAGCAAAGTTTCGCGAGTTTTGGATGAGCCGACTGACGATGTCGAAAAAATCAAATCCGGCATCGAAGGCATTCAGCGAGACACAACAGGTGTCGAAAACGTGTTTGGTGCGGTTTTACGTTGTGTCAAAGATTTTGGCGATTTGCGAAAGGTCAATCGATCGACTGGAACTCGAAAACGAAACGTCATGTTGATTGTTTTATCAGATGAAGCCGGTGACGATGGATTCCGTGTCGACGAGGCGATCAAGGCTTGCAATAAGATTTCAATTCCTGTCTACGTGATTGGGGTGCCGGCTCCATTTGGGCGAGCTCAATCAAGAGTCAAATGGGTCGATCCTGATCCGCAATTCGATCAACGACCTCAAATTGCGTTGGTCTCCCAAGGTCCCGAATCGCTGATGCAGGAGCGTTTACAATTGAATTTCGTGGGTAGCAATTTTCGTGATTTGGAGATGATCGATTCTGGATTCGGGCCTTTCTATTTGACCCGTCTTTGTTACCAGACTGGCGGAATGTACTTTGCGGTGCATCCCAATCGCCGGCGCGGCCGCGTCAATTATTGGGAAACCGCGGTCTATTCATCGGATTTGCGATACTTTTTTGATCCAGAAGTGATGATCAAATACCAGCCTGATTATGTGTCGCTGAACGAATACAAAAAACGAGTCAATAACAACAAAGCTCGGATGGCACTGGTACAAGCGGCGGCTCTTCCATCGACCGGCCAACTGGCGCCACCGCAGTTCGAGTTTGCAAAAACGAATGAGGCCGCTTTTGTGCGGATGGTCAGTGCTGCCCAACAGGCTTCGGCCGTCTTGCAGCCGCGACTGGATCGGCTCTATACCATTTTGAAAGAAGGTGAATTGGAACGCGAAAAAGAAGCTTCGCCGCGCTGGCAAGCGGGCTATGATTTGGCGATTGGTAGAGTCATCGCCGCAATGCTGCGTTCAAAATCGTACAACGAGATGTTGGCGCTCGCCAAAACGAAACTTAAGTTTGAAGACCCGAAAAACAACACCTGGAAGTTGCGGCCGTCGAAAGATTTGAGTTCGACGGGTAGCTTAAACGAGAAATTGGCTGACAAGGCGAATATGTATTTACAACGCGTGATCGACAATCACCCGGATACACCATGGGCATTGTTGGCCAAGCGCGAATTGTCGTCACCGTTTGGCTGGAAATGGCGTGAATCGTATACGCCTCCACCGCAACCCAGAACGCCTCGGCCAAATAACAATAACAATCCGAGAAATCCTCGGCCGAGGCCCAATCAGAATCCGAAAACGTTGCGTCCGGTCCCTAAGCTTTAAAAAACGTTATCGCATCAGTGCCGCGTCATCGGCGACTTCTTGCGTGGGGTCGTGTTTGTAGAATTGCTTCGAAATTTGTTCCGAGAGCCAGGACAGATAGAACATTTCGAACTTACGATCATCGGTTTGGATTGCTGGCCGGCCGTTTTCTGGATACTCCAACCGATCAGGACCGGCAACGTAGGTCGAATCGCCCGATTCGGAATCGACCACACTAATCGTGACTTCGGCTTTGCCTTTGTAAATCGTGCTGCCCTCGCGAATCGAATAGTCATCGACGGCCACTGACAATACGTAGTCCGCCCCAACATCTCGTCCAAGTTTCGCCAATTTGGATTGATCGGTACCGTGGATGTCGATCCAGTTGGCGACTTTGATTTTCGGTACGATGGCAACGCCTGGAACGTTAGCGACTAAGTTGATGGTGATAAATTTTTCTAAAGTGTCAGAAAGTGAATCCGATCCGTAAGCCGAAGCATCGGTGTGAACGATAACAGCAACGGAATTGGAATCCAATTCATTGTACTGAGCTGGAATTTCATGACCTTTCAAGACATAGAAAAGCTGTGCCAGCCCTCCCACACAACCGGTGCAATTTAAAACGGTCAACGACAGCAGTAAAGTCGACAACAGAATAAGAGAATGTCGAGAAATCATGATTTCATGCCGAGCTGGCTAGTTGGATTTGAAAACTTGGTGCCGAAGACTAGAGAGAATTCAATCCGCTATCAAGGCCAGATTGGAATGGTGATATTCTCGGTTTTTTGGCAACGAATCTCATTTTCGAAGACGATTGGCGCAAGCAGCGTTATTCTTCGTAAGCGTAGTTTTCAGCGGCTTTTTCATCGACGGAAAAACGAGCGATCTTGTGAGCTTTACCGGATTTGCTATCAACATCAAATACTGCACCGTTGATTCGGACATCATCGCGGGCCACCGAAAAAGGAAGTGGTCGGAACGTGATCGTTGCTTCCATGACTTTTTCGATTTGCCGTCCCAAAATGCTGGCATGGGGGCCGGTCATTCCAACATCGCATTGGAACGCGGTGCCGCCAGGGAAAATTTGTTCGTCCGCCGTCGCGACGTGCGTGTGAGTTCCCAGGCAAGCCGAAACTTTGCCGTCGAGATAGCGTCCCATCAGTTGTTTATCGCTGGTCGCTTCGGCGTGAAAGTCACAAAACTTTACTTTGATCGTTTCGGGGATTTCGTTCAGGATTTGTTGGGCTGCGGAGAAAGGGCAATCGACTGGCTTCATAAAAACACGCCCAATTAAACTGAATACGGCGACTTCGATACCGTTGGCCGACTTGACAATCGTCCATGGTTTTCCAGGCGCGTCTTTGGGGAAATTGCCGGGTTTGATGATGTTGGTTTCGTTTTCCAGAATATCGATTATTTCTTTTTTCTTGTAGATGTGATCGCCAAGGGTAATGCAGTCGACGCCTGCACTGATAAGTTTTCGATAGATTCCCGGCGTCAAGCCAGTTCCGCCGTCCGCGTTTTCCGCGTTCGCGACAACCAGATCTATCGACTCTTCGCGTCGAATGCCCTCCAGCGATTCAAGAACAATGTTGACTCCCGATCGGCCAACGATATCGCCAATAAAAAGAATGCGCAAGTGTAAGTCTTTCTAAATAGGTGAGGCGGTTACTTCGCCAATTCCGAGAACCTTGATTCACGAATGACCGTAACTTTGACTTCGCCTGGGTAGGTAAGGTTTTCTTCGTAAGCGGTTGCAATATCGCGACATATTTTCGCCGCTTTACCATCGTCGGTATCTTTGGCGCTGGCAATCACTCGGACTTCGCGACCGGCTTGAACGGCAAATGCATGTTGCACTCCCTTAAATTCCAATGCAATAGATTCAAGTTCTTCCATGCGTTTGATGTATCGGTCCAAAGATTCTCGGCGGGCACCTGGTCGGGATGCACTGCATGCGTCACCGGTCGCCACAACAACAGTATAAGGGTGTTCGACTAGGATTTCATCATGGTGACCAAACGCGGCATGTACGACTTCTTCCCCTTCGCCATGACGCTTCAGAATATCGGCGCCGATTTTTGGGTGTCCCCCTTCCATGTCATGGTCTGCCGCTTTGCCGATATCGTGAAGCAGTCCACACCGTCGACCCAATTCCCCGTCCAGTCCCATCATTTCCGCGACCATTCCAGAAAGGAAGGCAACTTCGACGCTGTGACGGAGCACATTCTGGCTGTAACTTGTTCGGAATTGCAAACGCCCCAGCAATTCGACGACCCGATCATGCAAGCCGTGGATGTTGACTTCTTCACACGCTTCGACACCTTTTTTCCAGATCAAATCATCGACTTCTTTTTGAGTCTCTTTAACGATTTCTTCAATGCGTGTCGGATGAATGCGTCCATCCGATATCAATTTTTCGAGTGATAGTTTTGCGACTTCCCGTCGAACAGGGTCGAATCCGCTGACAATGACAACGCCGGGAGTGTCGTCAATGATCACATCGATTCCAGTTTCCTTTTCGAAAGAGCGGATATTCCTACCTTCGCGGCCGATGATCCGGCCTTTCATTTCGTCGTTCGGAATGTCAATGGTGCTGGTCGTCGAATCGGCAGTGTGGGCCGCGGCAAATCGCTGGGTGGTTGCCAATAAGATTTCACGGCTTTTCTGTTCGCAAAGTTCCTGTATGTTACGTTCGTGTTTGAGTATCCGCCCGCCAACCTCATCTTCCAGTTCGTTTTCTAGCAGTTTCAGCAGTCGTTTCGTGGCCTGATCTTTGGTCAAGCCGGTGATTTGGTGAAGTTGTTTCTGCTGCTTGTCAAAAATGTCGTTTAAGTCTTTTTCTCGTTGGATGGCGTTTTCAAGTTTTACTTTCAGCCGATTTTGCATCGACTCGATAATGCGTTCCTGTTTCCGCAAGTCATCTGATTTCTGGCCAACGGCAGTCTCACGTTTGTCGATATCGCGTTCCCGCTTGAGTTGTTTTTCGCGGATGGAATTGGCTTCGCGATCGACATTGGTTTTGCTTTCCAATTCGCGTTCTTTAATCCGGAGTTCTGCCTCCTTGATTTTGCTATCAGAAGCTCGACTCGCTTCTTCCAAAATCGCATTTGCCTTAGATTTGGCGTCTCTTTGGAGGAGCCAAGAGAATCCCAAAACCAAGCCAGCACCCGCCGCCAAGCCGATGGCAAGATATACCCATTCCAGCACTGCACTGCTCCCGAATATTCAAAAGCACGCACAAAAATTGGTTGTCAGGCTAAACCACAATCTGGGTGACTGGTCTGGAATCCAAGGGGAATTTACGTCCGATTGCGACGCGCAATTTCAGGGCGTGTCTGCCCCAATACTTTCCGTTCTACTCGCAACACTTCGAAATGCGAATTTGATTCTAGACTTCCGATTGTCCAGACTGTCCACCATCCCGTCATTGGAAACCATATTGAATACACACTACGTCCGAAATTGCCCAAGCTGCGGTCTGTTTTCACGACGACGGCTCGCGCCGAAATCGCTACCAAGATATTCCGAATGGGAGCAAAACGACAAATGAAACTCAGTATGATATAAAGATATCCCATGACAAATGGAGTCTGAAACCGTGGGACTTAAACGACACTCATTCTGTGGTTGAACTTGATTGGATCACCAATAATCGAACGTAACTTCGTTATGTGTTTATTCCGTTCATTCAACAGGAAATCAGATCTCGGATCTTTTTCCCAAGTCCCAATCGTAACAAGATGCGTCAAAAACGCAATCAGCGACGTGTCGAGCTGTGGAGAAATAACTCCAATTCAAAGCCAATAAATGACAAACACCGGTCAAAATGATTTCACCGTCGGGCTGGTTAAACAGTTTGAGTCGTCCTTTCCGATTTCTTGGTGGAAAAACTCAAAAGTCGTTGTTGGGGTGTCCGGCGGGCCCGATAGCGTTGCCCTGTTGAATTTGTTCCGGGAAGTTGCTGGAAGCAACAAGTTGCTTGCCAACTTAATCGTCGTCCACTGCAATCATCGAACTCGAGCAGCGTCGGATAAGGATGAGGCATTCGTTCGTCGACTTTGCCAGACGCTGCAGATTACATTCGTAAATAAGACTCGCGAGGTCACAAAGTCAAAATCGGAACACGCGCTGCGCGATTTTCGTTATCAGGCCCTGAGCGAAGTTGCTCTTCAGTTTGGGGCAAGATATATCATCACCGGCCATACGCTGGACGACCAAGTTGAAACGATTCTGTTTCGCATGTTGCGGGGAACGGGTATTTCAGGCTTACGAGGAATTCCGAAAATTCGTGTTTTAAAGGGAGTGACCATCGTGAGGCCTCTGTTGTGCGTCACGAAAGCCGACCTACTGAAGTTCCTGAAAGAGATTGACCAGGGCTTCGTGGTTGACGAATCCAATTCGGACGTGAGTTACAAAAGGAATTTCATCCGAGAGGAATTGCTTCCGATTATCGAACACGAGTTTCCAGAATATCGGGGCGCGCTATTGCGGCTGGCAACACAGTCGGATCAAATCGAGGACCTGCTGGATCAGTTGTCTTCAAACTTGCCGCAAACCAAATTGGCTTCTGCCACTAACGCACAGATCGACGTTACCCGATTTCGAGATCAACCACGACCCGTCGTCGGTCAATTCTTAAAACGTCACTGGCGGTCGTTAGGACATTCCGAACAGGCCATGTCTCAAGACAAATGGGATTTGTTGATCGATTTGGCGATCGATAAAACAAAAAAATCCGTCCAGTTGCCAGCCAAAATCACGGCCATACGCTCGGGTGACATCATCTCATTTCAAGTGACCGAAACCATTCGTCGCTAACCAACGTTGTCTGGCAGCTAGCGAGTGCACCTTACTGCGAGTTACAGAGTGCTATCACTTGAATCTCCATAGCAGTCGGTATCATTTTTCAATAAATACAGTGTACTAAATTCTATCCTTTGTGCCTGTTCACAATGCCGTCCCTGAAATCACTAGTCATGCCTGTGCTGATCCTCGCGTTTCTAGGTAGCGTGGGCTTGGTCTACATTTGGGCTAACGTAGATTCACTGGCGGAAAGGTTCGTGAAGCAAAAGCTGAACGAAGTGTTGTCCTTTGGCGAATTCGTCGCGGAAGTTGGATCCGCCAATTTTGTGCCTGGGACAGGGTTAGAGATTCACGGCTTACAAATCATTGACGGTCGCAGGCCTAAACATGTGTTAGCCGATGTGCATTCGTTGACCGTCCGATTTCCAACGGACACCAGTTCGATAATATCGGGGTCAGTCGCACCCTCTTCGATCGATGTTCAACATTTGACATTACACATTGACCGGCAAGAGTTTGAACGTTCTTTAGCCGCACGCATCAAAGAGGTCATCAAGAACAAACCGCCAAGTCAACTGGTCCCGATACGGTTGCGAAGGTCTTGTTTGCTAGTCAAGCCATCGGACGAAACTCCGTTCTTGAAATTCGACAATTTTGAAGCCGATGTAACTCCCAAATTGATAGATGGCAAGCAATGCGTGTTTTGGGTGGCCAAAGCCAACAACTATCATGCCCGACGGATGGAGCTGTTCGGCGGAGCAAATCTGGTCGATGGGAATTGGCAATCCGAGCTAAAAGATTTGCAGCTCCAAATTGACGACGAGTTAATGCGTTGGATTCCGATCCCTGCCCAGTGGTCGCCCATGTTGACTGGAGTGGCGGGCCAAGTGAATTGGCAAGGGGCAATTGGCGCAACCGGGGGTGGCGAGGATTTCGAGTTTGATATCCAAGGAAAGGTTACCAATTTGAGCGTGCGCAATTCCGAGTTGCCCGATTCGATTGAAGACTTGACGGCCTCGATACATGCTACGGGCGATTCTCTTGAGGTTACGAACGTATCGGCAACCGTAGGTGCCGGTAACGTTCGGTTCGATTTCGTTCAGCAGGGCCTGTTTAGACCGGAAAGCTGGCGAATCGAGGGGCGTGGCGAGCGGTTAAATTTTGTAGAGCCATACCGTCGTTTTTTGAACGCCAACTGTCAGAAGTTTTGTGACGACTACAAGCCCTACGGTTTCTTTGATATCGATTTCAAATTGGACTCGTCAGGCAATCGAGAGATTGTCTCGCGCGTTACCGATATGTCGTTTTCCTTTCAGAAGTTTCCGTTTCGTGTAAACGGTTGCCGTGGTGAGGTCCGTTGGATCAACGACGACCTTGTGTTCTCTATGCAAGGACTAGAAAAAGGCCAGTTGTTGGAGTTTTCAGGACGAGTTAGAAAACCTGGGAAGCATGCCACATTTGTAATGGAGTTTGGTACACAAGGGCGTTTGCCGATCGACGAGAAGGCGGTCAATGCTTTGAGTCGATATCCAAGTATCGAAAAAGCACTTCGGGAAATGCGCCCAGAAGGCTTTTTCAAGGGACGGGGGCGTTTGGTCAAAACCCGTTCCAATTCGCCGTATATACGCAAAGAGATGCAAATTGAGATGCACGATTGCAATGTTCGTCACGAAAAATTTGACTATCCGATTCAGGAAGTCAATGGAGTCGTGCGGATTGAAGATGGCCGTTTTCAGTTTTCGCAGTTCGACGGTCGGAGCGGTTCGGCGAGCATAAAATGCAATGGCACGTGGAATCACCGAGATGGCTTGGAGTTGGTTTTTGATTGCTACCACGTTGACTTGAACACTCGGCTTCGCAACGCTTTGGCGCCTTCGCTCCAAGAGGTATGGGATGGTCTTCGGCCAAATGGACAGCTGCATTTCGGACGCGTGTTTTTGGATTTACCGTTGGGGGCAAGCGATGCGAACATTCGCTTGCAATCGCAACTCTGCAATCCTCGGTTCCAAATGACTCACAACCAAGTCAGCGTCTTTCCGACTTGGTTTCCATATCGACTTGAGAACATGCAGGGAGAAATCACGGTCGGCAATGGCAAAATCGCGTTGGCCAACGTACTGGGCAGGCATGGCAAGACATGGTTCAGTTGCAATGGTGGCGGCACTTACTCTGAAAATTCTTGGAATCTGGATTTGAACCAAATGCTGGCAGGGGCTGTTGCGGTCGACGAGCCACTCTTGAACGCCTTACCAGTTGATCTGGCCGACGCCGTAAGGCAATTGGATTATGGCGGGCAATTGAACGTGACGGGCAGTATTGGTTTGTCTGGGGCTCAATTTGGTGCGACCGATTTAAATACACCTTTGGATCGTCTTGTGCCTGTGCGGGCGGGTGCGATTCATCAGGTGAACTACGAATTGGACTCGGAATCGGTAGCCATCGACTGGGATTTGCGGCTTGATATTGACCAAGGAAACATGGTCGTTGGTGTTCCTTTGGATAATATTTTTGGATCGATTCGTTTAAAAGGCCGAAATCGTGGCGAGAAATTCCAATGCGAGGGCAACGTCTCGATCGATTCGTTGACGATGTTCGACCAGCAAGTAACCAATGTGCAAGGGCCGATTTGGATCGACAATCAACAAACGCAAGCTGGCAAATTCGCCAAAGCTGTATCTTCAGACGCTAGTTCGTTGTCCGGAACGCTTGGCGATGGAACGATCACGTTTGATGGTTGGGTGGCTCACGACGATCACTACCCGTTTTTTCTTCAATCGAATGCCCAAGGATTCAGGCTTGAAGAAATTGCGGCCAACGTCGCTCCAGACTTGAGTGAGTTGTCTGGCGATGGATATGGGTTCCTGCGGCTACAAGGTCAAGCCAATTCGTTGCATACATACCATGGTGACGGTTCACTGCACCTTAGAAACGCAAGGATTCATCAATTGCCAGTGGTGTTGTCGTTGTTGAAAATTTTAAATATCAAAGAAGTGAACCGTACGGCGTTTGATTCAAGTAATGTGGATTTTTCAATTGAAGGAAATCGAATGAAACTTGACCGCGTCGAGTTAATCGGCGATGCGATCAGTCTAATCGGAAATGGTTATCTCGAGCTAATGCGTCATGTTGATATCAATTTTTATTCGGTGGTCGGCCGAAACCGATTGTACATTCCTGTGGTCAGTGAAATTTACAAAGCCGGTAGTCAGCGAATTATGTGGATTAGCATCGGTGGCCCATTGGGGAACTTGCAAACGACTCGAAAAATGTTGCCTGGTTTGGACGACTCGTTGAAGAAGTTGTTGGGCACCGGAGAAACGGAAAACCCGACGCGCCGGGGAAGCTAAAACATGTCTGAACATGCCCATCGAATTTCAGCTGCTAGTAGCATGCATTTAACCCTCAATGCGAGCCGCAAAGAGGCCGGCGACCAACGCAAGATAATGAACGAAGACCAGAACGTTATCTGCGATTCGATGGAGACCTCCGACCGTGACTCAAGCCAGACTTGGATCGCGAGTGAAAAAAATCCCAAAGCGTTAGACGATGAGAAAAAATCTTCAGATTTGCCAGGGGAATTGGACCTGTTGGGTTGAAAGCTGACATTGGTGAATCATGCGTAAATCGCTAAATTCTACGACTTCACGCGACCAAAATTATTCAGACATGCCGAACCAACCGCCAGAACACAAACCAACACGTACCCAAAGAGTCACTGGGCAATTGGCGTCCTGGATGTTTCCTAAGTTCATCGACCATTGTTTGGACTTTAAGATTTGTCATTACGATCGCAGCGTGGACCCAGCTCGACCGGAATACAATGAGCACGTGATTTTTGCGTTTTGGCATGAGTATATTGGATTGATTTTGCCTCGTTGGGGGCACGTGCCATTAACGGTTTTGGTAAGCCAACATCGCGACGGCGAATGGGTCAATCAAACTGCTAAAGCGTTGGGGATGAACATCGTCCGTGGTAGCTCGACCCGGGGTGGATCTCAAGCAATTCGGGAGCTGAAGAAACACGGGGCGTTCAGCAGTATCACCTTTACTCCTGACGGCCCCAAAGGGCCTCGCCGCGAGATGGCGTTGGGCCCGGTGTACTTGGCCTCGGTATTGCAAATGCCGATCGTTCCGGTCGGCGCCGGTTTCGAAAACCCGATTCGACTCAATACATGGGATCGGTTTGCTGTCCCGCGACCGTTTACACGGGCGCGGATGATTTTTGGCCCCAAGATTTATTTGCCGCGAAAAATGGGGCGCGATCGTTTGGAATCGGCTAGGTTGAAAATCCAAGATCTGATTACAGCGTTGACGGTTCAGTCTGAGCAATGGGCCCAATCCAAGGCTCATTTCGTGCAAGAGCAGCCATTTGTCCGAGCGCGGCGAACCAACAAGCTCTATTTTGATAAATCTTCAAAAAGCGAACGGGCGGCAAAGGTCAAGAAGGCGGCCTAAAGTATTGGATCGCGAAAGCTACGGTGATGAAAGAGGCCTCTGCAAAATTGAGTCAGCTCTAGTGGCTCACGCTTCCAAACTGGACCATAATGTTTTGGTTGTCTTCAAGTTGGTTTTTGATTCAGGTGTTCCAATGATGCGTGCTTTCGCTTTGATCTTAGTTTCTGTTTGTTGCGTCCAGTTGTTTGGGCAAGAAGAAACGTATGAGATACTTTTCA
Source organism: Mariniblastus sp. (assembly GCA_965263475.1). Lineage (GTDB taxonomy): Bacteria > Planctomycetota > Planctomycetia > Pirellulales > Pirellulaceae > Mariniblastus. The sequence continues at coordinate 706,425 of OZ253677.1, read as the reverse complement.
ACGGAACGGACCTGTCGGGATGGTACGGCGCCGAGACAATGGATCCTCGCAAAGTCGCGTCGATGACCGAACCGGAACGCGCCCAATGGCGTGAAAAATTTAAAGCCGCTACTGCTGCACACTGGACGGTGGAGAATCAGGAGATTGTGAACGATGGAAAAGGCCCGTTTTTGACCACCGAACGTGAGTTTGAAAATTACGAATTGCAATTGGAATATAAAACAGTAGCCCAAGCGGACAGTGGTATCTACTTGAAAGCAACGCCGCAAGTACAGATATGGGATTTCACTGAAGCGGGTGGGAAGTGGAACATTGGCGCGGATAAAGGCTCTGGAGGATTATGGAACAACTCGCCTGGAGCGGACGGCAAAGACCCGTTGCGGTTGGCGGACAAACCGTTCGGTCAATGGAACCAAGTGCGTGTCATTCAAATCGGGGCGAGAACCACGGTTTACCTCAATGATCAATTGGTGGTGGATCTTGCGATCATGGAAAACTATTGGGATCGAAAAATACCTCTGATCCGAAAAGGACCCATTCAATTGCAAACTCATGGTGGCGAGATTCGATGGCGTAATATCAAGGTACGTGAGTTTACTGCCTCCCAAGCCAATCGCTTCTTGGCCGGCAAGGACGCCAACGAGTTTGAAACGGTATTCAACGGTAAGGATTTCGAAGGCTGGCAGGGGCCGCTTGAAAACTATCAGGTATTAAATGGCAACTTGGTATGTAAGGCAGGTAAAGGCGGCACGATTTTTACCGAGCGAGAATATTCGGATTTTCAAGTTCGTCTCGAGATCAAATTTCCTCCCAAGGGAAACAACGGTCTTGCTATCCGTTATCCAGGCAACGGCGATACGGCGTATTTCGGGATGTGTGAACTGCAGGTTTTGAATTACGACTATCCCAACAAACTTGACGCGCGACAGTATCATGGATCGGCGTATGGCATGGTTGCAGCGCAGCGAGGATATTTACGCGAAACGGGAGAATGGAATTTTCAAGAAGTGACCGTCGTCGGTTCAAAAATCAAAGTTGAGTTGAACGGATACGTCATCTTGGATTGCGATTTGACGGACGTCTCGGAATTTCTGGGCGACAAACCTCACCCGGGCATGAACCGAACAAGTGGGTATTTTGGGTTTGCCGGCCATAGTGACCCGGTACAATTTCGCAACGTGCGGATCCGAGAAATCAAGCGCAAAAATCGGTAGGGTCGATTATCCGATTTGTTTCGGTTGAATTGGATGTCGCGACGGAAGCGTCAGGGAATTGGCATATTGGTGTCCCATTGTCTGCAGAATCAAAATAGACTGAAGGTTTGGCAATACGATTCGCATCAAGCGGAATAAGCAAGGGTTTCTGTATTGCCGACTTGTCTCGAAACGAGGTTTGCATGTTTCCCATCCCAATTTCTGCATATCGGTTATTGAGACGTATTCCGCTAATTGGTGGTAGTCTTAGTCGGGACAAGCATAGCAAAATGAAGACCACTTCGTTGGTTTATGTTTCTTTTTTGAGCGTCGCGGATTTGACGATGCGATGTTTGCTTTTCGCGATCATCGTCGGCGTTGGTGTCATTTATCTGGTTCAACTTAACGACCGGGGAAAACAGAACTCTGATCTGCAAAATGCGAATTCGAATGGAGCGAGGCTCCGCCGCATCTGGGAGCTTGATGAAGATCAATTTGAATCGACTCTTGAAACGGTCAGCGTCAGCCAAATTGTTGAGAACTGGGACTTGCTTGAAGATTCGGCAGATGGCAATTTCGTATTGCGGATCAAACAGCTACAACGAAAACTGAGGTTGGCTGAAAAAGTCGCAGAGTCAGCAACCAGTCAGTCAGCGTTCGGTATTGACCAAAAGCTGTTGCTAAGGTCCATGTTGTGGCTGCTGTATCAAAAATTGGAGCAGCCTTCGACTGAACTGGTACGTGGACTAGAATTCGATTTGTTGCAGGCCAATTCGATTCACGGGCAGGCGATCGAGGCGGATATTGAAATCGGTGGTGGTGTGGTGTTAGCCCAGTTCGTCTGTGCCGTCGAAGAGTTTTTGGCAAGCGATTCCGACAACAGGCTAGTCGACTATGTCAATTCAAGTGTCGATATTGCGAAACTGCCTTTAGGTGATGTGCGGCTTGCGACGAGTTCTTTTCAAATGGCAGAATTTGCCGGAAATCTAGATTCCAATTTTGCGATCGTCGAACAACTTGCCAACCATTTTTCCAGTTCCCCAAATCTAGAGGTTCGAATACTGGTTGAACGTTACTCTAGTCTGTTGATCGATAGGTTGGTCGACCTGGATTCGGTTTCAAAACAACAAATCGACGAAGTGGCAGCTCAGTTAAAATCGTCGCTAAATTCCTTGTCTAAATCGACTGAAGAATCCGCAACAATTATACGCGGCATGACCAATGTTGGATTGGCGCTGGTTTCGTTGGGCCTAGGTAATGAAGTTACGGAAGATGTTCAACGCAAGCTACGGCGGTTTGCGGGAAGTTCAGCGGACAACACCTTAGCCAAGCAGATACAAGCGTTAATGTTTCGATTGCAGAGCGTCGGAACAAAATTCGAACCGACTGAGTTAGTTCAGGCCAATGGAAAGCCGGCAAATCTAACCATTGAGGGAAAGCAAGTAGTACTTTTTGCATCCAACTATCGAGCCACCGAAAGTCGGAATTTATTGCTACAATTAATCCAGAACTTTGGAAGTTCGTTCTTGGGACCAGAACGCAACCTGACGATCGTGTGTTTGCTGAACCAGTCCGACCGCGAGACTATTCGAGATCTCAATGCATTTGATAAAGCCCATTCGTATCTGGAATTTGGTTATCTGGATTACGATACCGAGTACGCGCGAGGGTTGGACGATCTATTAGGTGCGAGTTCCTACCCGTTTTTAATGCTATTGGAGGACGGCGTGATTCGACTTATAGATCCGCCGATGGGAAAACTAGAGCAAGTGTTTTCTAAGAAATAGCGTTCAAAATCGACTTAGCGACGAACTGTGAACCGAGACACCTACTATCAATACGGTCTCCAACTGTAACATCTACACTCATTACGCCGGTTTTGTCTTTCAATGAACAAATGCAATTTATGTCAGTTGGTTGAGTCATAATATGAAATCGGGTGGCAAACGGCATCGGCGTTTAAATCTAACGAGTTGATCGATTGTTTCATTGTTCAGGCAGCGTTCTGTCGCAAACTGGACAAACTGGATATTGTCCTTTCTCAGAATTTCTTCGGTTCTCAACCGGAAACTGGCTACACGGATGGTGGACTGAGCCTATTGTTGCAGGTGGATGGCCAGGGAGAATTCGAAACGATCTGGCCAAAGAAAAGTGGAATTGCCATTCTGGAAGATGCGATGGTTGTGACTAACAATGACGGCGACGCGGATTTGTTATTCGTTGCGAATTCGGGAAAAGTTACGTTGCTCTTTCGAACGACGATGCGAAAAATGGAGATTCGGCGATGCTGAATTTGCGCGTGAAGCCAGGCGATGAATCAGCCATCGATGCGCAAGTCGAATGGCAGCGCGCGAATGGAACCAGGATCTTAGAGATTTCGAAATCATCGGGCGATCTTGGCAATTCGTCGCTCCAGTTGCGGCTGCCGGCTGACCAGCTTTCAAAAATCCCGTAAAGGCAATAATACCAAAATTTAACTGCCATAGGTTGCGGTCGGTTGGCGGTAAGCGAACTGTTAATCTGGCAGAGTTAGATTCGAGTTTGAAGATAACAAAAAAATGATAGAGACAATAAAAAAGAACTGGTTCCTGTTCGCGTTGCTATTGGTAGGAATTGGAGTTGGCATTTTATACCTGCGAAACCGGGAAAGTACGAGCGAGCGCGAACTTGTATCCCAGCTTGTCGAATCGGAAGAATTGCTGCTGGCGCTTACACCAGAATTGAAGAAACTCAATCAAAGTGCAATGAATTTGCGGTTAGGCGATCATCACAGTCTGTCGATGTTTGCCGATGAATTGAAGCTTTACGATATCCAAAGCTTGGCAGGTGAAGGCGGTAATCAAAAATTAGAGGTCGCGTCGTCTGCGAAAACCCTGCGCCCCGCGGATACAGGAATCTGGCAGGCACTGTTTGATGGAGTCGATTATTTCGAGAACGCCAAGTTCTATTTGATCAGCGGCACGATCAATGCCGAGAATCAGTTCGAATCGCAAATGGGGTTTGCCGGACTGGCGAAAAACGTGGCTGGTCATTGGAACTCGATTAAGATCAAATCCGCAGTTACGTGGACCAATGAAACGCCGGAGAATGAACAATCTGAATGGAAGATTGCTTCTTGGAAAACGAAAAGAATCGAGATATCAGAAAGCAACAACTTGTATTTTCGAGAAGTCTCGAATGAGTGTTTGCCGCGTCCATTTGATTTGTATCGTGCTCGAACATCAAAACATGATGAATACGTCGTCGCGGCGGTAAAAACGGGACGGATATCATTGGCGAATGAGCGGTACCGCCGCTACTTTTTCATTACTGCCGCGGGGCAGCATCCCGGATTGTCGGTCGCCGACGTCGACGGTGACGGCTGGGACGATATTTATGTGATGATTCGTTGGGGCAAGAATCTTTTGTTTCATAATCAAGGCAATGGCACATTTGTTGAGGCAGCCAAAAAATTTGGATTGGACGTTGACGGAGTTTCCACCGGAGGCGTATTTGCTGATTTCGACAATGACGGAGATTTAGATCTGTTTCTCGGGCGAACATTGGAGCGAAGTGCTTTTTTTGTCAATGATAACAATGTTTTCCGCGACGTAACCAAACAGCGAATCGCTGAACCGCCGCCCTATCTGGTGACCTCCGTCTCAGCCGTGGATTACAACAACGATGGTTTGCTCGATATTTACCTGTCAACCTACGGAATGCCGGGGCGGGGTGAGTCCGGTGCTCGCAAATGGGCGCCAGAGTTTCTGAATCCTCAACAGGCCAAAAAAATGGTCTCGATGTATTCGGATCCGAAGGTCGAATACAACCGATTTATGAATGCGGTGGGACCGCCGAATGTGTTGTTGGTTAATCGTGGCGGTCGTTTCGAGGTCGCTCCCGAGAATGAACAAATTCAACAATGGTACAACACACTTCAAGCCACTTGGGCAGATTTCGATTTAGACGGTGATCCCGATTTGTACGTCGCCAACGATTTTGCTCCTGACGCGTTGTACCAAAACGGCGGCGCCGATGGCTTTAAAAATATTACGGTTGATGTCGGTCATGCGACAATGCAGGGTTTCGGAATGGGGGCAGGCTGGGGCGACTATGACAACGATGGATTTCAGGATTTGTATGTATCCAATATGTACAGCAAAGCTGGAATGAGGATTACCGGCCAGCTTCCGGGTTTGGACAACCGATTCCGAATGTCTGCCAATGGCAACCGCTTGTATCGTTTTGATGGTGAGTCGTTTCAACTCGTTTCCGGGAACGATGATGGAAACATTCACGTTACCAAAGCAGGTTGGTCTTGGGGGGGGCAATTTTTAGATGTCGACAATGACGGATACCAAGACATTTATGTGACAAGCGGGTATCGGACGGTACCGCCGGAAGTTGCGACCGACGTCGATTTGTGAAGTTCTTTTTGGAGATCGATCGTGCGTCGAGACAGTACTCAAACAAGTAATTTTCGTGAAGCAGACGAATGGAAGTTCGATATGTCGTCCGCTGATGTACAGATAACTGAAGACTCAAGCGGTAACCGAAAAATCGATTCTTTGAGCGGGAATGAGCGAAACCACTTGTTCCTAAACAAACAAGGTAAAGACTTTGAAGATGTTTCGTTGGTTTCAGGGCTCGATAGTCTTGCTGATGGTCGCGCTTTCGTGTACCTGGATTTTGACCGAGATGGCTGGCAAGACATTGCCGTGGTCAATGCGAATGCACCGCTAGTCAACCTTTACCGAAATGAGATGCATAAGGATGACAAAACAAGGGCAAACCGTTTCATCGCCCTACGTTTTGTTGGCGGAAACTCGAGTGACTCGCCCAATGATACGTTTTCCAATCGAGATGGATTCGGCGTCAAAGTTCGCATAGCTGCGGGCGATTTCAATTTGATTCGAGAACATCGATGCGGAGAAGGTTTTTGTGCTCAAAACACTGCGTCGATGATCATTGGGATTGATACCGCTGAAATCATCGACGAACTCAAACTGGAATGGCCGAGCGGAATTTCGACGGTCATTGAAAACATTGAATCGAACCAACTGCTGACGTGCTTTGAAGACGTAACCGCGACAGCCGATGGAAGTGGTTTTGTAGTTCAGAACTATGTCCAAACAATGGCTCCACTGGACGAATCAGGTGCCAAAGAAAAGAAATTGGCCATCGAATACCCAACGGGTACAGCTGGTCTCAAAGTTTTCACATCGATGGCAACCTGGTGCCCCAACTGCAAGCAACATATTCCACAGTTTGGGCGGTTGGCGTCGGCTTTTGAGACGGGCGAGGTCGAATTTTACGGTTTACCAGTCGACCCCGAAGACGGACCAAGGAAACTAGCGGACTATCAAACGTCGAATCAACCTGCCTACGAGCTAATGTTAAATCTGACGAACAAAGATCGAGATAGTTTCTTAAACGCGTTGCAAGAACGCAGTTTGCCGCCAAGTTTGCCGAGCACAATTATTACCGATGGTGATTTTCGAATCCTTAAGGTGTTTGGTGGTGTGCCCGATGTTTCCATGATCAAAAAGTTCTTATCTACTCCCTGAATCCCGTGTTCATAATTTGGTGAAGTGTGCCAATTTTGTGGTTATTCCTGGTACTGAGGGATAATCCAGTTAATATGAAGGGATTACGTCTAACGGTTAGGCACTGTTTTATATTCGTGCGGCAACTCGAAAGTGGGGAGTTAGGCCGTATAGGATTGAAGACACCTTTGATTTACTTGGAGATTAAAATGAAGAATATTACTTCTTTGGCACTTACATTGGTTGTTGCTTTTTCAGCCAGTGTAGCTAGTGCACAATCAGTTACATTTGATTTTGACGTCGATGGTCTTGATACTGGCGTTCTCGTTGATTTTAATTTTGACCTCGATGCAGTTGCTTCGATCAATTCAATTGAGTTTGAATTGTCAACTACATTTGCCTCCGACCTGATTTTGACTTTGACGGGCCCTGGTGGTGAGTCTTTCGTCGCCCTTGATGGTGACACTGGTGGTGGAAACGACCTCGGTTTGGTTCCTGGCGACGGTACTTTGGCGAACGTTGATACTTACGAGTTTGTACAGTCTGGTGGAGCAGATTTCGCAGGTTCAGCTGTGAATGGAGCCATTGCTGGTGGTACCTACGATGCGATCGCATGGGCCGACGGACCAATTGCTGCAGGATCTTGGAATATCTTGATTGAAGACGATTTTGCTGGCGACCCTTCTTCTGTTGGTAGCGTTACGGTTAACTACAAAGCTGTTCCTGAGCCAGCAACAGGTTTGGCGATTCTGGGCGTTTGCGGTTTGGCCGTTTGTCGCCGCCGTCGATAAGCTTTAGCTCGATAAGCTTAGCAATTCCCACTTTAAAGTTGATCAACATAATAGCCGGTAGCTTATTGCCGGCTATTTTTCTGCGCTGATTTGAAACGTCGCAGTCAAGATTTCTTGGATCGTTTCGGTTGAGGGATCGATGGCGAGCACTTGGTTTCGTTGATTAAGAAATATCACGCATGGTTCACTTTGTTTCGGCACCAAGCGATTGATGGATTTGGATTCGGCAGCGGCGCGTGGCAATACCCAAACACCCAGTTGATCGTATTTGGAAGCCAGCTCAAACATATCGTTCAAATTCTTCGAAGCGTCGTAGTTGTCCGTCGAATAAACGACTGCCATGCTAATGTGACCTTCCAAAACTAAACGTCCGATCAGTTGGTTGATTTCCCGAAATTTGAAAACGGAATCTCGGTATCGTTCTTGAGAAATGAATACCATCACTCGCACCAGATCTTCGGTTTCAGAAAATGCTACTGGGCTGTTATTGAGATCGACCAAACCGTCGAAATTTAGTGGGGTTCCAATCGTTTCCGACCATGACTGGTATTTCGACAACGTTTCAAGAACGGATTCCTCGAGATTATTAGTCATTTTTTTTAGCAACATATCTGCAATCGCCGCACTGGCTTCGGTTTCCCGCATCGCAATTAGATTCTGAATTTGATTGAGGATCAGTGAGACATTGCTGGAATCAATCTTGTTTTCGTTTAACAGGTTTTCGATTTGGGCCAACAATTCGGAAATGTTTTGTTTGCGAATGCTTTTGGGTTCGGCGGGGACTTCGACAAGTTCCAATTGTTGTTGGTCTAGCAATATCTTGGTTTTTTTGGCGTAATTTTTTCCGGCGACGCTATTGCTATTCGCAAACGAAGTGGAATACAGCTGAACCAGTTCGCGGGTCGCCTCGAAATTGCCGTTTTCCTGTATCATTGGCAAAAGGCGGTAGAGTTGGTCAGCAGCTACCGCGTCGTCTACCAGTTTGTTCGCTACCAACTCGAAACTATCTTTGGCGATTTTCCAACTGCCCCCTGTCTTGTTGTACGAATCTTGATTCAAGTATCGACTGATAATTGCCGTGGTATAGGCTAAATGCGCAAATCTAACGGCTTCGTACGAACTCGCGTCGAAATAGTCAACGACGGTTTCTATGGTCGTAGCGCTGCCAATGTCGTTGAACAATTCGGGTGCGAAGCACAGGACTTCACGGTCGTACAACGCCTTCATTTTGGAACTCGCCGCAAAGTCGAGAACTGCTCGTGAGTCGTATTGATCCTCAAGTTGATTTGCGATTCCAATCCGTTGCAAGATTTTTTCGATTTTCTGAGGAATCGGCTCTTCGCTTTCTGAATTAGAAATTTGACGCGAATACTCAATCAGTTGGCGATCGTTGCTTCGTTGGAGAAACTCCTCGAATGCGGAAGAGGGTTTTAACGACTGCACTTCGACAGCATCGGTGACAACGCTTTCCATATCTTCTTTCGCAGACCGGGTTCGTTGTTCCGTCTTTTTCGCATTTAACCATGCGTTCGCGGTCCAAGCGATCACTACAATCAGCGAGACGGGAAGAACAATTCTGGTTATAAACAAGCGAACTCGTCGCCTAATTCGTTGCTTAGAGTACATCGGAATTTACGTAGATTCAGGATCGTTAAGACAAACCCATTTTAACCTCTGTTGATGATGAACAGCGGAGATAATACCTGTTCCAGAGCATGAATCGGGATGTAACGAATATGCAAATTGTTATGGCGCAGCTTGACTGCGCTACCCCAAGTTCGTTTTGATCAATTTCACGGCGATTGAAAGTAAGATAATCCCAAAAACCTTGCGCATGATGGCCAGACCGGCATCGCCAAGCCAGCGTTCGAACCAGCCAGAGTATCGTAAGACTAAAAACACGACGGCCAAATTAGCCGTTATTCCAAGCAAAATGTTGTGCGATTGGTATTCCGATTTCAGCGACAAAATGGTCGTTAGTGTTCCTGCGCCCGCGATCAATGGAAAGGCGAGTGGCACAAAGGCCACGGTCGAAGAGTTGTTTGAATTGGGGTCATCTCGAAACAACCGAACTCCCAGAATCATTTCGACACCAATGGCAAATATGACGAATGCACCCGCAATAGCGAATGACGATACGTCGGTTCCAAACAAATGCAAAATGCCCTCGCCCAGAAAAAGAAACAACAGCATCAACGCCCCGGCAACGCCCGTCGTTTTTATGGATTGCAAGCCGCCGGTGCGATTGCGAATCTCAATAACCACTGGTAACGAACCGAGGATATCAATGACAGAAAACAAAACTAAAGTAACCGAACAAATTTCCTTGATGTGAGACATAACACTGCCCTGATCCAAAAATGTTGTGTCAAAAGAAAAAGCCCGCATCGGTCAAATGCGGGCTAATGACGAAATTTCAATTGCTAATTTGCAAGTGTTCACATTGCCGCATCGGGGTCTGCCTGGTCCCCACGCATCGCTTGGGCAACAAACATCAAATGCGCGCAATAGGAATTGCACAGGAACAAGTTGTCGTCCCCCTGGTGGCAAGCAATTCGGTTTAATTGGCGTCGATGTGTTTTGTTCATGGCTGCAGAATCATAGCGATAGATAATTTCTCGTAAAGCGGGAATTCTGATGTTTTTTGGAAGCTCAATACTTGGACAGGCTGGCGTACGATCGGTTCGTTGGAAATCATGAAGGTTGTTTAATTTATAAGAAAAATTTCCAGTATCATAGAAAATTGTCTTGCCGTCTGGCGCCGTTCGGTAATACTGTGACCATCAGGGATTTGTGCCGCTTGCAGCCTTTATCTGCTAAAGAGCCATGCTTTACACGAGAATCGTAAAATTCGACAGTGCTTTCGACGCATGTTGCGATTCGAATTTCTTTGCCGTTGATGCTGCTTGCTCGACCGAGTCCCCCATTTGTCACATTCAAAGCGCGGGAAAACATGAGCATGATTTTGAATCGTACGGAAATTGACGAGGTCAATGCAGCAAATCAACGACAGCAGGGATATTCGACTCTGTCTGTCCACTCGGGAGAGGCTCGGCAAAAGCCTGGAGATTCGATCACCGATCCGATTGTATGTGCGTCGACGTTCACGTTCGCGAATACAGACGCGATCATTCGTTTTATTGAAAACGACGAACAACGAGGTGAGTACGGCCGTTACGGAAGTCCCAGTGAACTTGTTGTCGAACGAAAACTGGCGGCGTTGGAGGGCGCGGAGGAAGCGATCTTGTACGCCAGCGGCATGGCCGCGTTTGTTGGCTTGTTAACGGCGAAATTAAGTCAAGGCGACGAAGTCATCTTCTTCGACGAATGTTACCACCGCAGTCGAGAGTATTGTGCCAAACACCTTTCTCGATTCGGGATCGTAACCAAGACTGTCAAGACGGGCGACTATATCGCCATGGAAAATGCGATCAGTGCCAACACAAAACTGCTGATCAGCGAATCCCCAACCAATCCTCATTTGAGCATCATCGATTTGGAACGGTTCGCGTCGATCGGAAAGCGGCATAACATCGATACATTGATCGATGCGACTTTGGCGACGCCTTACAATATACAACCGATTGAATACGGGGTCGACTACGTATTGCATTCTGCCACAAAGTACTTGGGAGGCCACAACGATTTATTGGCAGGTGTGGTCGCTGGCAGTCGCGAAAAATTGGCCGACGTTCGACAGTTGCGTGGCATTTTGGGTTCGATCAACTCGCCCCATAACATTTATCTGTTGGAACGTGGCTTAAAAACGTTTGAGTTGCGCATGGAACGCCACAATCGAAATGGACAGGCGGTTGCTGAATTCTTGGAATCGCACCCTGCTGTCCGGAAAGTTTACTACCCCGGATTGGAGACTCATCCGAATCACGACTTGGCGGTCGAGACGATGCGAGGTTTTGGTGGACTGGTGACTTTCGAAGTCGATACCGATTGCTGGCGGCAAACGGCGTCCGTTGTCGACGCGGCGCAATTAGCCAGGATTGCTCCGAGCCTGGGTGGTGTCGAAAGCTTGATTGAGCAACCCTTGGTAATGAGCTATTTCAATTACACGCCTGAAAAGCGAGCAGAATTCGGTATCAAGGATAACATGATTCGACTGGCCCTCGGGATTGAAAACACCGAAGACTTGATTGCCGATTTAGATCAAGCGCTAAGTCAATTGAAAGTTTGAGACTGCAACGAGTAGATACAAGACTAACCGCAGTGAAAAGTTGCTTTGCGAAAACTCGCTAGCTGGTTTACTGCAGCTCATGCGGACTATTCACACTTTTTGCAGTGGCAGCTTCGCCAAGGGATACGGAACAGTGAACGGCCGCAACACTCACCTGCCCCATCGCGAATCCGACGTCGAATCGAAAACAAATCGCAGCGGATACAATCGCGAATACGAAATCCTGTGAATGGGTTCGCCGTTCGTTTCCAACAAATATAAGGAGAGAACCGTTTTTCTTCTTCACAGTCGCAATTGTAGAACCGACCGAAATGACCAGTTTGACGCAACCAAAATCGACCTTGGGTCCATGGATCGTCCGGACGAGCTTGTTTGAAGTATCCTTGTCCAACGTCACAACAGTTGCAAGGATCTTGGGCTTGCAAACTGAGCGGAATCAAAAGCACAAAAATGAAAACGGTGTGACAGATTTTCATGGTCTTGGCATGGGTGTGAGGTTTACCCTTGCAGAATCGACATAATGCAACTGCTAGATCGCAAAAATCTGATAAATGGTGTCGACTTTGCCCAGCGATCAAAATTTGACGAAATTACCTAAAACGACCATTAGGTGCGCGGACTGTATCGCCGGTGGTGCGTCAATATGCCTCAAATGGTGGCAGGTTATCGCGATCGGCGAAATTTCGGTTTACTGAAGAGGAGTTTCGTCTTGGACGGCAAATTGGGTTGATTTAAACTTTGCCATTCACGGAACATTTCTGGATTGCTGCTGTCGGTAACGATTTGGATAATTGGAATTAGAAACCATGCCGCTGTTGATAAAGTCCAGGCAATGAACAAGAGCAACTTAAAAATCGGAGCACGAGCGAAAGCGGCGTCATTGGCTCAGCTGTTAATCGAACAGCTCGACGCCATCGATACCGCGACTGCCCAGTTTCCAGTGGCAATCAGCGTTGCGGCTGCGGACTTAGAGGATTGGGGATGGCTGACGGCTAACGAAGGATTGGGGCGTTTTGTTTGGTCGGATCGCGATTCGGCTGAGGTTTGGGCGGGCCTTGGCGTTGCTGCTGAAGTCAACGTTACAGAACAACAGGACGTAAACAAATGTGTTTCCCATTGCCGAGATTTATTGCGAGGGAACAATGAACTTATCTTTTTCGGCGGGCTTTCGTTTGATGGACAAGGCGATTGGGAAGCGTTTGGTCGGGGGAAATTTGTTGTTCCGCGACTGCAGCTGCGGAAACAGTATTTGACGCTTGCCGTCATGGACGCCGAAGATATAAGGAACGCAAGATATGATCTTCAGCAGGTACGTTTTGACGCGGAGTTGCCGACACCACTACCCAAGCCGTTATCGAAAAGTTACATTCCCAATGCGGATGGTTGGCAAACACGAATTGATGAAGCATTGGCGCTTATTCGTAGTGAGGCTGTCGAAAAAATTGTTTTGTCTAGAAAGACGATTTTCGAGTTTTCAGAATCTATCGATCCAATCCAATTGACGTCACGCCTAAATGCAACGACCAATCACTGTTTCGTTTTCTGTCTTGATGTTGGTGCCGGCAACGCATTTGTCGGTGCGACTCCCGAGCGCTTGTTCTTGCGTAAACTTGACGAATTGAAGAGCGAGGTAGTGGCCGGAACGCGGATGCGGGGCCATTACGCCGAAGAGGATGAACGGTTGGGTATCGAGTTGCTCAACAGTGACAAAGACCAGCGCGAGCACGACATCGTCCGCAAGAGTATTCGACAGAAACTGCATAAATATGTTGACCACCTCATCGTCGACAGCCAGGCATCTCTGTTGCGTTTGGCGAGAAAGCAACATTTGCTTTCCAATGTTGAGGGCAAGTTGAAACCAGGTGTTGATGATGGCACGTTACTTAACCGGTTGCATCCGACGCCGGCGGTCGGAGGTTACCCGACCGACAACGCACTGCCTGAAATTGCGCGAATTGAACCGTTCAATCGAGGTTGGTACGCGGCGCCAATTGGTTGGATCAGTAGCGAGAGTGCCCATTTTGCCGTCGCGATTCGATCGGGCTTGATTGAAAACAATACCTTGACCCTGTTTTCCGGCGCGGGGATTGTTCATGGTTCTGATCCCGCAGAAGAGTGGCAGGAAGTTGAAAGTAAAATCCAGGATTTTATCAGTGTGATTGGCCGGTCGTATAGCTGAGGGAATATATTGAATGATCAAGCCTGGGCCAGTGCGGTAGTCCGCCGATGTGTCGAGTCTGGAATCGACCATTTCTTTTTGGCACCTGGCTCGCGGTGCACGCCGCTGACACTTGCAATTGCCCGCAACAAGAAGGCGTCCGTTGTCCAACACTTTGACGAGCGCGGACTCGCATTTGCTGTACTTGGGTTCGGTAAATCTTCTGAGCGACCTGGAGTCTTTGTTTGCACGTCGGGAACTGCTGTTGCTAACGCTTATCCAGCGGTGATTGAAGCGGCTACCGAAGGTGTGCCCATGTTGTTATTTACTGCGGACCGACCGGACGAACTGCGCGGTACCGGGGCCAATCAGACGATCGAACAGCGAAATATTTTTAGAGACTACCCTCGCCGGTTTCTCCATATGCCTGCTCCCGAAGATTTGTCCGCTGACCCGACCCGGCAAAACCAGCTCCACCAATCGCTGGAGCATTGTTTGCGGGAATCGAAACTGGGACCGGTTCATGTCAATTGGACGTTTCGCGAACCATTTACGATTGAGGACGGCGACCGGCCTGAACCGACTTCTTTGAATTGGGTTAGCGACTCGGTTGAGGAGTTGTCGGATTCTTGTTCGGTAAAAGTAACGGGCAATACGTTGATCGTGATTGGCAATTGTACTCCCCAAGAAGCTCGCGAAGCGATCAGATTGGCGAAACGGCTTGCCTGTCCAATGTTGAGTGACGTTACGAGTGGGTTAAGGACGGGATCGCTTGAACTGCCAACCGAATTTTCGCTTCCTAGACCCGACACGGTTTTGCATCTTGGCGGCCGGGTGGTCTCCAAGTCATGGCTGGCTTGGTGCGCCTCTGTTCAGGCATCAGGTTCGAGTTTTATTCATCTCACTCCGAATGGCCATACATTCAACCCGAATCGAATGCCGCAACAAAAGGTCCACACTGCATTGTCTGATTTGGACTCGAAGATAACTGGGCCTGTCGCTTCGAACGATTTTGTTTACCACTGGAAGTCAGCGGCCGAGGCTCGCGATGACGTGATCCGGCGCCAACTTTCCGCAACGAAATCTCTGACCGAACCGGCGCTAGCCTTTTTTCTATATCATACCTGCCCGGAATCCCGCGGATTGTTCATCGGCAACAGTATGCCGATTCGTGATATGGACGGGTATGGTATTTCTGACAAGCTAGAAGTGCGTTTTGTCGATGCGAATCGAGGTGCCAGCGGAATTGACGGTTTGGTCGCGACTGGCACCGGATATGCGATCGGTTTGCAAAAACCGACGACGGTCGTGCTCGGTGATTTGTCGGCGCTGCATGATTTGAATTCACTTTCCTTGGTTGCCCAGGCGCCAATCCCGATCGTGGTCGTAATCATCAACAATCAAGGTGGTCACATTTTCGACCAGTTGCCAATTCGCCAATCACAACAGTTTGAGCAATATTTTGCGACGCCACACAAGCTTCATTTCGAACATGCGGCAAAAATGTTTGGGATGGACTACGATCGAATTGACGAGATGGAAGACTTTAAAGTTCAATATCGTCAGGCTGTATCTGCTGGGAAAACGATCGTTTTGGAGGTGATGACTGATCGACAACGAAACATTAAAACTCGGCAGCAGCTGCAGAAAGAGATTCAGCGATGCAGCCGGAGCTGATTTTCTTTCACGGTTTTATGGGGCGTTCATCGGATTGGAACGACATCCGAGGCAGGCTTCATCAGAGTGATGCCAAAATTGGGACGTCCGCGGTTGACATCCAATCAGCGGAGAATTGGGAAAGCGGAATCGACGGTCTAGCGGCTGGGATTTCTCACGGCAGTATTCTCGTTGGCTATTCGATGGGCGCGCGGATCGCACTGGGGTTGGCGGTCAAGTATCCCCAAACGATCGGAGGGGTGGTTTTGATTTCGGGGAATCCCGGCCTGGAGTCAGTGGATGCCAGGCGCCAAAGGCTGGCCGCCGATCTTCGACTCGCCGATCAGATCGATAAGTTGAGTGATCGAGCTTCGGTCGAACAGTTTTTGAATCAATGGTACCAACAGAGTGTGTTTGCGGGAGTGCCGGAGTCGGTCAAGTCTGAAGAAATTCGCTGCAAAGCCAATTTCGATTGCAGAATTTGGCCCGATTTGTTGAGGACGTTTTCCGTCGCTCGGCAGCCGGATTTTTGGCCACATTTGAAGAAATTGTCGATTCCGTTTTGTGTCGTTGCTGGCGAGACAGACGAGAAATACAACCGCATTGCCGCTCGAATGGGGCGAGAAGCGACGAGTCGAGTTTCCATTCAAATCGTTCCCAATAGCGGTCACATCGTCCATCGTGAACAGCCAGACAGACTCGTCCAGATCGTTCAGGATTTTTTGTCGGGCGTACGATAGTTATGGCCGTGCGGTGTAAGGTTGGTCTATTAAATGTTAAAAAAGCAATCCAAGACGCGAAATTCGATGTCGCAAGAATGCGATCTGAAATGGTATCGAGATTTTCGAGCCCTAGGTGCGCTGCCAGCGCATCGGGTTCGTGCTGTCCGATATCTACCGCGAATAAAGAGTTTTGCACCAATTTTCAAAAGTGAAGCAGATATACATGACCGAAAAAGTATCAGAAATTTTTGATCCCAGTGTTTGGGATGTCGTTGATCCGTTTGATTTTTCGGACATTACCTATCACCGAGCAAACGAAGTCGGAGCCGTGCGAATTGCTTTTAATCGCCCGGAAGTTCGAAATGCGTTTCGACCTAAAACGGTAGATGAGCTTTACACGGCACTGGATCATGCACGACAGGCCAGTGACGTTGGAGCCGTGATTCTTACTGGTAATGGGCCCTCCCCGAAAGATGGCGGCTGGGCGTTTTGTTCCGGGGGAGATCAGCGAGTCCGTGGAAAAACGGGCTATCAATACGCGAAAAGCGATGCCGATGACACTGTCGATTCGGTTCGTGCGGGACGTCTGCATATCCTTGAGTGCCAGCGCTTAATTCGGGAGATGCCGAAAGTCGTCATTTGCGCGGTGCCAGGTTGGGCTGTCGGCGGCGGCCATAGCTTGCATGTTGTTTGTGATTTGACGATTGCGTCGCAGGAGCACGGGAAATTCAAACAGACGGATACCGATGTAGCCAGTTTTGATGGTGGATTCGGATCGGCTTACCTTGCCAAGCAGGTTGGGCAAAAAATTGCTCGGGAAATTTTCTTCCTCGGGCGGACATATACTGCTGAGCAAGCGAAGCAACAGGGCGCGGTCAACGCGGTCGTGCCTCATGAGCAATTGGAAGTTGAAACGCTCAAATGGGCCGTTGAAATTTGTGCCAAGAGCCCGACGGCTCAACGGATGGTAAAATACGCCTTCAACTTAACGGATGATGGCCTGGTGGGGCAACAGTTGTTTGCGGGTGAAGCCACGCGTTTAGCTTACGGAACCGCAGAAGCTCAAGAGGGGCGTGATGCGTTCTTAGAGAAAAGAAAGCCAGATTGGTCCGATTACCCGTACCACTTTTGAATATCGAACCAGCAATGATTTCGAATTGGATTCTAGCCGCGCGGCCGAAAACTTTATTGGCGGCCCTTTCCCCTGTTGCTATTGGAGCCATGTTGGCAATCCGAGACGGTGATTTCCATTTATGGGCGATGCTAGGGGCACTGCTGTGTGCTGTATCCGTTCAAATTGGGACAAACTTTTGCAATGACTATTGCGATTTTTTTCAAGGCGCCGACACGGACGCACGGAAAGGGCCAACGCGAGCGGTTCAGTCTGGCTTGATTTCACCCAAGGCGATGTTAACGGCTACTGTATTGATGTTCTCGATTACTGCGATCGCCGCATTTTGTTTGTACTTGCGAGCCGGTTGGCCGTTTTTGGTGCTTGGTGCGTTTAGCATTCTCTTGGGGGTCCTTTATACTGCGGGCCGTTTTTCGCTGGCGTATCTGGGGATTGCAGATCCGTTTGTATTGATCTTTTTTGGACCTGTGGCGGTCGCCGGTACGGATTACGCTCAATCATTGCAATTTGATGGGGCTGCGGTCGTCGCTGGACTGGGGCCAGGATTAATCGCCACTGGATTGCTGGTTGTCAATAATTTGCGAGACATCGATGAAGACCGCGAAGCGAATAAGCGAACTTTGGCCGTTCGTTTCGGTGCACGATTCAGTCGTCTTCAATTCACAGTCTGTCTGGTTGGTGCGGTGATCGTACCCATTGTTTTTGCGGTGATGGAACGCAGTCTTATTTCAGGACCCGTTCTTGCATCGTTGGTTGCGTTACCCGCTTATTTCATCGTCAACCGCGTGTGGCGCAACGAAGGAGTTGCGTTGAGGCCGTGTTTGGGCATGACTGCCGGTTTGCTGTTGCTATATACAATTCTGTTTTGTGTCGGTTTGGGCGTGGCGTGAAGGCGTATCGATTTAAGATTCCGTTGAAGCGAACACTGATCTTAAAAGGCAGGACGTATTCGATGCGCGAGGGAATTTTGCTAGAGCGAGACAATGCGTGGGCTGAGGCGTCACCGCTGCCAGGTTTTAGCAATGAGTGTATTGATGATGTGATTGCCGCTTTGCGCGGTGAACAGGCTGCACCAGCGTCTTTAGAGTTTGCTTTGACGGCACTCCAATGCGTCGCCGATGTGAAAAATGAAGTGCCCTTCAATCACCTGTTGCTTGGAGATTCGGACAGTATTTTGCGCGCCGCGTCGCAATGCACGGCGCAAACATGTTGTGCCGTTAAAATCAAGGTCGGCCAGAGAGATGTGGCCGCAGATGTTTCATTGGTAAAACAGCTACGAGATTGTCTACCCGCTGAAACTAAGATCCTACTCGACGCAAATCAAACATGGGAGTTTGACGAAGCCGTTTCGTTCTGCACAGCCATTGAAGGTGTTGAGTTGGAATATATTGAAGAGCCATTGCAAAATCCGATGCGGTTGGAATCGCTTTTTAAGCGTACCGGGATCCGTTATGCTTTGGATGAAACGCTATTGCACCACATTACACTCGAACGGTGGCCGAATGCCGAAGCCATGATTTGTAAACCGACGATCCTTGGCGGCCGTCAGGCCATTGAACGGTTGGCTGCTACTCACAAACCGATCGTTTTTAGCGCTGCTTTTGAGTCGGGGATCGGCGTCGCTCGAATCGTGCAATTGGCATCGGAGTATTCACCCGGGATTCCTGCAGGGATAGACACTTTGGATTGGCTGAGCGATGACCTGTTGTTGACGTCACCTCAAAGATCTGGCGGCATGTTGGTCTTCAAAGGGGTTGAAGTGAACACGGAATCATTGGAACGGATCGAATTGTGAGTTTGCCCATCCATCAATCGGCGCAAGCTCATCCACAGCAATTGGCGTATTTGGATCGAGCCCACCAGATTCGGTATACGGATCTCGCGGAGATGCTAACGAGCAATGCGGTAAGACACTTGGCAAATGTAACCGCGGGCGATCACCTGGGTTGGTGTCCCGGCAATGACTTGAATTCCTATCTGACATTCTGGGCGATGCAGCAACGGAGACTGGTGGCTTGTCCCATCAGTCATCGATTTCCAATCGCGACCCGGAATGAAATTTTGGACCGTATCAACGCGAACTGGCTGCCATCATTGATCGAAAATGGGCACGAAAAATCGAGGGCGGTTGACAATGATTTGACCAACAGGAAATGGGACAATCCCGCAACAATCCTGCTGAGTTCCGGGAGTACGGGACGGCCCAAAGCGGTCGTTCATACGTTGGGTTCTCATTTGGCGAGCGCAACAGGAGCCGCTACAAACATGCCACTTTACCCGGGAGATCGCTGGTTTTGGTCGTTGCCGCTGTTTCACGTGAGTGGACTTTCGATTCTCATGCGTTGTGCGGTTGCGGGCGCGACGGTCGTGGGGCAAGATGCCGATTCGAAACTTTCCGCCAGCGTATTGGAAGGATTGCGCGTAACCCATCTGAGTGTCGTGAACACGCAACTGCGCCGACTCTTAGGAGAAAACGGATTTCCCTCGCGGTATTTGAAGGCTGTGCTGCTAGGAGGTAGTGGCGTCGATTCTGGACTTGTCTCGCAGGCTCGTCGTCAGGGTGTGAATGTGATGACGACTTACGGATTAACGGAAACCGCTTCGCAAGTGACAACCTCGACGACAAACGATGCCCCGCAAAGCAGCGGTCGACTGCTACCGGAGCGCCAGTTGAAAATCAGTAACGAAGGCGAGATTTTAGTGCGTGGGTCGACACTATGCCTGGGCTATTATCGCGCCGGCGAAATACACCCAATCTTCGACGACGAAGGATGGTTTCACACGCAAGATCTTGGAACTCTGGACGATTCGGGGCTGTTGTACGTCAAAGGCCGGGTTGACAACATGTTTATTTCTGGAGGTGAAAACATTTATCCGGAGAGCATTGAAAACGCGATGTTAAGTGCATTCAATATTCGACAAGTCATCGTGGTTCCCAAACCGGATCGTGTTTTCGGGGCCCGACCGGTTGCCTTTGTTTCTGGTGAGTTACCGTCAGCATGGGGCTCGACGTTGCGAAGGACTTTGAAAGGCTATGAAGTTCCCGTTGAAATATATAACTGGCCGGTCGAAGCGGAGGAGGCGATGAAAGTGAATCGAAAATTCTTTCAGCGTTTGTTGGCCGACTAATTGGATGCAGCGCTAGGATCATTTTAGCCGTATTTTAAACATCGGACGATTGAATAAAATTAGTGCAGCGAAACATTGGAAACCAAATCGTCTTTGCACAAAGGATTGTAATTATGACTTCGCTGGACCGACTACGTCGCATTAGCATTGTGCGTTGGTTGACTATCGCACTGGTTGGGCTTGTAATCGCTTATCTGTTGCCAGAAGTCTTGGGGCTAATCATCAAAATACGCACTGGCGATGAGGTCACCAAGCCGTTCGACTTAGCGATGAATACGATGCCAATCCGAGTCGTTCATATTATTGGGTTGGCAATTACTGGTGTGGCTGCAATCGTTGTTTATCGCAACTGGGCGGCACGATTCGTCGAGCCTCGACAGGGCGAAGACTAGAGCGCAATCGTCAATTTGCACTCGTTCATGTTGGCCTTATCTTTCTAGTCGTCAATGCGTCGAGTTTTCCAGCGAAAACTGATGAATCGAAGCTACATCAAAAAAATGGGTCACTTAGCCATACACCCTTTGCCTTGTCCTAGGACGAAACGATGGATTCGCCGACGCGGAAGATCTCTTCGGTATCAAGTATTTGATCATTGCTCTGGAAAAGCGATTCAATACAACGTTTGTGGATCTTCATTTTAAGCTGCCCGACGCCAATTGCTCCATAGCAGATGACCGCGCTTCTTGTTTCCGCTTGATCCGTGACCGCGATACCCGAGATTCCCACTGGAGGTACGGCGTTGATGTCGATGGCAAGTTGCGTTTTGGAGTTGGATGCTAACCAGTTTGCATTTAAGAGTTCGACGCCTGCGGCACCTGCGGCAAACACCACGTCAGCGGATTCACAAGCGTCGGCAGCCATCGTTGTCACGCCCGCTTCGACCGGCGACAGCTGACCTTCCGTTTCTCGTCCGATGCGGTCGCAAACGACCTGGGCTCGCGACAAAGACCGAGAACCGACCGAGACATTGGCACCAGCTTTGGAAGTCAATCGACAGATACGTTGGCCAACAGGACCGGTGGCAGCCAAGACTGTGACGTTCTTGCCATTCAAATCCAAATGTTGTTGCGCACATAGGACTGCCGCAGCGGCAGTGGTATTGCTGCCGTTGGGGTCTGACATCATTGACACTTGTAGCGGACCAAAGAAACATTTTTTTGCCTGTGCAAACAGCTCTTCCGTTTTATCGACATCTCCACCGCCGAAAAAAATCGCTGTCCGATTTAAGTCTTGAGAGCCGCGTGTAAAAATGCACCCATGTATAATTGGTTCAATTTGTATCGGCGTGACATCGGAATAGGTCAAGAGATGGTCGATGCCCGAATCGATCGCAACGATGGAGTCAAACGAGCTGGCGATTGTATCGTGGTCGATCTGCAACAAGACTTTCTTTTTCACGGCAGTCTATGAGTCAAAATTGTATTAAAGTAGAAAAGACGACGTTCGGTACTTTGAGACCGTGAATTCTTGGTGTGCATGAAAACAACAAAACGCGAAGCGAGCGAGCGGAACTACACCATCAAAATCAAACCTTGATGCTTCCGGCACGCTATGGAACGAACCGCTTTGTGAGACATTCACAAGCGATGCCGGAACGCGAAAATCGAAATCCCACAACCTCGAAGCGAGGCTGTGAGTAAAGCTAAAACCCGCGGAAGGGATGAACTTCTTCTTTACCAGAAAGCATCTCGTCGGCCGACGGCTTGTTTTGCATGGCATTGGCGATCGCCATTTTCGTTGCCTTATGGTTGTATTCGTAAATCTTTTTGTCGTCCTCTGCTTGAGGATGGATGAATACACCACAGACACAGACGAGATCTTCGCATTGGTCTTTTGGGATAATGCCTTCTTCGACGCAATCGGCTACCGCCCGAGCCACCGCCGCTTGAGCAGGGCCAAACATCTGAACAGCCTGTTTCATACCCTTGATCGTGACCTTGGTAACCATAACGGTTGACGGCTTAACGGCTACGTTTGGCGTAATCACGGCGAGTAAATTGGTGTGTCCTTCGCTCTGAGTCGCCAACGCGGATGCAAACGCGTTTCCGACCGGGCCGTCCTTACTTCCAATCATCAAATCGATATGAGCTATCTCGTTTCCGTCGCCATCTAGCGCTTCACCCACATACATAGACATCATTGTTCTCCGTGTTTCGAGTGTTATATTCCAATTCAGTAGGCATCACAGCCTTTGTTAACAGGACAAGCCCAATAAATTATCAGACTGTCGCGACAGTGCCAACTACCTCGCAAGCAATATGGTGACTTCAAAGCAACTCCTGATCATTGGTGCCAGTGCGCGAGCCGCTGCTTGGAGCGCGTTAAGGGCCGGTTTTGCGCCGACGGCCATGGATTTGTTTTGTGATCTAGACTTGCAAGACAGATGTCCGACTTGGAAGTTGGATTCGTTGGAATTTCGCGCGTTAAAACGAGTTGCAACATCTGAATTGCCGTTTCAATTTGTGATTGTTGGTGGCATGGAGAATCGGGGCGATTTTTTAAGTCGGATGAGCAAATCCAAGCAACATATTGGTTCCTCGATCGAGAGCATCGGAC
This sequence comes from Mariniblastus sp., assembly GCA_965263475.1. Lineage (GTDB taxonomy): Bacteria > Planctomycetota > Planctomycetia > Pirellulales > Pirellulaceae > Mariniblastus. The sequence goes on along the minus strand of OZ253677.1, from coordinate 683,374 downwards.
GCAGTAAAAACCCGTTTGAAATCGAGCAGATCTGTAATACCCGGGGACTGAATTTTCCTGCGATTCGAAGCAGCGACAACCCTGGTGCAATAAATTCGGATTGGGTTGCAAAGCCGCTGAATTCGTCGGGAGGATTTCAAGTGCAACGCTGCAGCGCACACGGAGCGTCACTCGAAGGTTCCTATTTTTTTCAAGAGTGGGTTGAAGGGCGCGACATGAGTTCCGTGTTTTGCCGATTTGGCGAACATGTCCAATACATCGGCACGACAGAGCAGCTCGTTGGTCGCGCTCCGTTTTGTGACCGCAGAAATTCTTTTGGGTATTGCGGTTCGGTGGGACCGATTCGGTTGAACAACCGGCTTCATCAGCAAGTCGCACGAATGGGTGAAGTTTTGGGAAACGAGTTTAAATTAGATGGCGTTTTCGGTATCGACTGGATTTGGGCAAACGGTGATGTCAGTTGGATAATCGAAATTAACCCTCGTTGGACAGCATCCTGCGAGATTTTTGAACGTGCCGGTGTCTGCCAGAGTCTTATTGGACGGCATGTGCAAGCCTGCTTCGGACAGCCGCCGAAACCGACATTGGCAAACGAGGCGATTTGCGGCAAGGCCATCGTCTACAACCGGAATCTGAAAATTCGTGTTAGCAAGCCGTTCGTCAGCGAGCTTCAGACAATCAATGAAGGGGTTGGTCAGCCGCGATATGCGGATATTTCAAATGTTGGTCAAGTCATTGAGCCGCACCATCCTGTGCTGACTATTCTGGTGGAAGATTCCGAAATTAATGCCGTCAAGGCGCAATTGGTTGACCGTGCAGAAGCGATACTGCGACGGATAAAAAAACTCGAAGTCTTGGCCCCCAGTTCTTTGTAGTTTTTTGTTTTCAGATTAACGAATCAACCGGCCAATTTGGCGATCCGATTGACGGGTTCAAGTGGCTTGGCGGTTGATTTGAAACGATACTGCATCACGTAGGCATCTTCGGTTGTATCGTCGTAGTAGTCTCTCAGCACGGATACCGCGCGAAATTCGGTATTTCGAAAGAACAGCTGAGCCGCCAAGTTTGTTTCTCGGATTTCCAGCATGACGCGATTACGTCGTTGCTGCGAAAGTTTGCCTTTCAGTTTTTCAACCATTTGGGTGCCGACGCCGCGGCGACGCACGTCCGGTCGAACGGCAAAATTCAAGACATGCAGTTGATTCTTGTGCAATTCGTAAATCATAAAACCCACGACTCGATCGTCATATTCAGCCACCATGCCGATGCAATTGCGTTGTCGGAGGCAGCGAATAAAGTCTTCTTCAGACCAAGGAAACTCGAAACTGCTTTTTTCAATTTCCAGCACTTCCGGCATGTCGCGGCGGATCATCCAACGAATATGCACATTGACTTCGAAATCGGTTTTACATTCCATTGACAACTTCCTTTGTCACTTTTGCCGTACACAACTCATTTGCGACGACTTGGTATCCATTCCAATCAAGTTTACCGAGCGGTGGTTTGATTTGTGAGGTTGGAAAAATGATCTCGGCGTTTTATTTATCGGCCAAAATTCATTTCAATCTACAATGCATTACGTCGTAGTTGCATTGTCTCGAAAGCAACGCAACAACGACGCTAAGGTTAGCAGATGGTTTTTCATATGCCAAGATTGAAGTAGGACGATTGGATGACACGTCGAACAAAGTAGGAAAACGATTTGCTAGCGTTTGCGCTTGGTGATTTCGCGATTGTATTCGTTGGAAATTCGAGCTGCTTTTTGCGTTGACTCGATTCAATCGCGATCGACATCGACCGTTTTTTTTGCCCGCATTGCGGCAAATTCGTGCAGCGTCTCAAACGTGTCGGAGGGGTCTTTTCCGGGTATAGAAACGAGCAGGAATTCAAATTGAGCCCGTCGATAAATTAACTTTAGACCTCCCGCGAGTGCAGAAAATGTTGCCTTGTCCTGGTTCAGATAAACATAATCCCATTCAGCGCTTTCCTGCTCCCACAACTTTCGTTGTTCGTCCCATTGCGCGTCGAATTTTTCTGCCATCGGAGGACCGTCTTCGTACAACAACTGACTGATTTCTTTGCTAGAAAACACGTCGTCCAGTTCACCCCAATAGTTGATTGGTTGGGGTTCTTGTCCGCCATCGGCCGGTTTGAGGTGACCGAACCAACCTCGACAAAGCCGTTGCGCGATCCATTGGACCGTTTGGGGAAATGGCATACCGATATGCCAGTCTTGCCAGGAATCATGAACAGGATCTTTGGAAGTGTTGGCCGCTTCGTCATCGAGCTGAATTGCCTCATCCCGAAGTTCGGCTTCGTCTTCGATGTCATATGGTTTTTTGGGTTTAATCCCTTTTGGGGGCGACGATGGCAGGCGACTTTGCATCGCAACCAAACCGTCGTCACCAATTTCCGTCTGATCGAAGCATTCGTCCGTGAGTTCCATGTGAATCAAGAAATCAACAAATTCGTCGACATCATCATTGGCTAGTCCAACGGGAAGTTGCAGATCATCCTCGTCGAAATCGAACATAGGATTGTCTAGATCGGAGTCGCGGGCGAGTTCAGCAAACCATGCGGGCGCACGACGTTTGCCATGAGACCGCCGGTGCCACTGGACGAACCCTGCCCAGTTATCGGGTTTCCGCATCAAACGATCACCACCGCTAGACGTTAGATATTGGTAAACAGTGACCTTGTATTTTCCAGCGGGTATTTTGATTTCAACGAAAAATGTCTCGTCGAACTCGTCGATCGCGAAATACATATGGCCTGACGAAATCGCAACCAAGCCCGCGGTCGAAAACTGTCTCGAGGCGACACCGATGGCTTCGGCAATTTCCGGAGGTCTTAACTTTCCACGAACGAGTCTGACAATCCCGCCGTTGTCATCATTCAAACCAATTCCAACGAGCGAGCCTGCATCGGATCGTTGCCGGTAAAGTTCTGCACGAGGCGCCATCATCGACTTTTTCAATGAGCTATCTACCAAAAAGAAACAGAGTGGTTCTGCTGGCAGGAATAGGTCAGTTCTTTGTTTGCGTTGAAGCGAGATCATTTGATGGATCGGCAGTCATTACAATTTGGTAATCAACGGTGACCCGAATGTAAGCAGTAATGGGGCATTTTTGTGACAAGTTAACAAAAACTAAATGAAGCTCCGCTAAAAAAGCGAGGCAAGCCAGGATGATGCGTCGCCGTTTTTTCGTAGTTGATGCGTGCAATGTCGGTCGGAAGTCTAGACAGTCGTCTATCGCAGATGCAGAATAAATATGATTGGTGTGGTTTTTTCCTCTAGTGCGGCAAAAAGGCGCGATTTGTTGCCGTTCTTATCTTTTTTGCGGTTTTTGGCTAAGATGTTGAACGCAACGGCGCCGTTGTACCACTAGCGAGTCAAACGGTTAATCTCTAACTCGAATTCGCATTTCCAAATCGAACAGTGAACGAACATGCTTAAAGAAGCACCCGAACCGACAAATTTGAAAAACAAAAACAGTGATGACGCGATGGCGTTGATTTTGCAGCAGGCCGGCAAATCTGCTGCCGAAGTCGCCGCGCTATCGACACTCGACGACGCGGATATGACCGCCGAAGGTCAGTTTTCTGGTGAAGCACCCACGATCGCGTCTCTGTTTGGTCACGGGAAAGCACGAGAATTTGATGCTGGCCAGTTCTCGCCCACACCACGAGTTGCGGAGGTCATGGGCCGTTCGCTGGACTTTTTAATGCAACGAAAGAATTCAGACGCGTTGCTAGACCACAAGCGAATGCTATTTCAACAGTCTATTTTAGACGGACTATCCGAAATTGGTTTTTTTGGTTTGGCGATACCCGAAGCGTACGGCGGCAGTGGCGCCAAGCTCGGTGATTTGGGGCCATTGTTGCGGGCGTTGACATTTGTCCATCCCGATCTTGCCGTGATGTTCGAAGTCCATAACTTCTTGGGACCTGTGACACCCATTTTGGACTTTGGTACCGAGGCGCAAAAAGAGTCCTTCCTTCCTCGGATGGCTCGAGGCGAGTTGCTGGGGTCATTCGCATTGACGGAGCCTGGGGTAGGGGCTGATCCGAGTCGTTTGTCGATGACCGCGCGTTTGGAAGGCGATCGCTACTTTTTGAACGGCGTGAAATGGCCGATTACCAATGTAATTTATGGTGGTGTTTGTATATTGGTTGTCAAGCTCCAAGGCCACGATTTGAAGCCTGGTCGAGATTCCGGCATGATCATCTTTGAAGTTCCAGGGGCGGACAGCGAAAATTTTTGCATGAAGCGCAATGATTTGGTGGCGTTCGATTACCTTTGGAATGCTCGTTTTCGTTTGACGGAATTTGAGATTCCTGCCAGTTGCCTGTTGGGACCTCCGAGCAAAGGATTGGCTCAAGCGTTTAGCTCGTTGGCGAAGGGGCGTGGTGGCATTGGCGTCAACAGCGCCGCTAAAACGTTTAAAATACTGGCTCATTTGATCTTGGATCCAGAAACCAATTCTGAGAAAGACTCGAGTTCCACTCCCCCACAGGGTAAAGATGCGCATAGCTCCGACCAGCCAAATGGCGGTGGTTGGACGTCATTCCGAAGCACGTTCGGTAAGCCTATTGGTAGTTCGCCACGGATAAAGTCTTGGATTGGCCGAGCAACGACCCATGGTTTGGCCGGACGAGTGCTTGGCGACTTGTGTTTTCGTTTGGCGGCCAACGGAGTTCGTGATGAAACGCAAGGAATGATTGCCAAGGTGTACGCCACCAAGGGGTTGCTGCAAACGGCAATCAACGGCTATCAAATTCAGGGGGGGCGATCGGTTCACTCGGACGAGGCACGAAAGTACACGCGCTGGTCGGCGAGATTTGGTGTGCAGGACCAGCCTGAAAACCCAATCGAAAACTACATCGGCGAAAACATGCATGAGTTCACGATCGCAACGGTTTATGAGGGCCCCAATCCAGTATTGGCGGATGTCGGCGCTCCCAACGCGATGACGCGAGATTTGCGAAATCGTTATTTGGAGCCGATTGGTGTTGCAGAGGTCAATGGAAGTTTTGGGTTGATGCCCAAGTTGAAATTTGGTTGCTATATCGCCAAGACTATGTTGGGCTCTTGGTTATATTCCCCCGACCTTTCTGGGGTCAGAAATTTGTTTCCAGAAAAGCGAGAGATCGTGACTCGGGGGTTAAAGCGCAACCGTGTTTTGGGGCGTCGCATTTTGATGATTATCGCGAAATACCAAAAGGCATTTATGGATCAATCCTACCTTTTGGGCGATGAAGGCGGAGTGTTCGATCAACTTTGCCACAACTTGGCGTCCATCTGTTTCGCACTATCGCTGGATGAGCCGCAGCCTGAATACTTGAAAGTCGCCCGCGCGTTGGACTTGGAATCTAAACTGCGAATGAGTGGCAAATCAGGCTCCCCAGAATTGTACCAACGATGGTCCGAAATCGGTCATTTGATGATGAGAAACGAATCGCAATTGCATCGAGATTTGATTGCAGACATCGACGTCGCGGATATTCCGTTGGACCCAAGATTCATCAACCGGTTTATCTAGGCAACAAGAATCCCGCGTTTTGGGGGTGCTATTGTTCATAGATTCGTTGATTTGGAACATCGATTCGATTGCTAGAGTTGCCAGTCCAGCTGAATCGTGAACGTAAACTGCTGTCACAGCGTGTCTTATGCCCGTGTTTTGCGCATTTATCGCAGATCAGCGTAAAAGATAGTTTTGTCTTTTCCGCGAGACGCCGGGAATTCGCTTGTGAAAGGTGTATAATCGACGATAACGGAAACCGACAGACGACGCACGAATCGCAAGATTCCTACCCCAACGCCCTTCCCAATTGTCGTGAAAACCAAAACTGTTTTGTTGACGATGCTAAACTTCGCGCTGCTGATTTCAGTGTGTCTGAGTAGTGACTGGGAACAGTATCGTTACTTTCTTCATCGACCTGCTGCGGACAGAACTCGTTTTTTGGAAGCACTAGTTTCTCAAGATGTGGCCGACGAAACGATACAATTGGCTGGCATTGAGCGACTGAGTCGTGAACTAAATCGAACCGGTAAATGTGCCGAGGCGATTGAATGGGTGGAAAAAGGTACTCTCCTAGCCAAATCACTGAATGATCACAAGACTTTGGTCAAGTTGTTTCAAATTGAGGCTGCCGCAGCATGCCGATTGGCGGATTACGATCGCGGTGTCATTGCCGCATCGAAAAGTATTGGTATCGCTGAGCGGCATGGCTTGGAATGGGACATTCTGAATGTCATGCCCTTTATCGAACGAGGTGTAAATCGTTCGTTTCTTGAGGACTTCGATTCGGCTATCGAAGATCTGGAACGCGCTATCGCCATCGCGGTCAATTTTGAGCGTAAAGATTGGGAGTTGCGGGCATTGGGTAATTTAGCTTCCGTATATGCGGCAATGCGAGACTGGACGAGCGAAGCGGCGACGTTGGAATCGGCTATGCCCTTGGCTGAGGAAATGCAAGATCATTCGGCAGTGGCTTCCCTACAGGCAAACATGGGAACGAATTTATTGGCGCGAAACCAATTCGATCTTGCCGTCGAGAAGTTTCGTGAGTCGTTCGCTTTGGCCAAGGCACACAACCTAAATCGTGTGGCTGCGATCGCGACCAAGGGGATTGGGGACGTGCTTTGGCACAAAAGAAAGTTCAAGGCTGCAAAAGTTCATTATGACGACGCCAAGCAATTGTTCGATTTGATTCATGATCCTGCGGGATCAATTAAAGTCCGTTCGCGATTGGCCGATCTGAATTTGATTTTAAACGATGTTTCGACAACCGATCGGACGAACGAACTGAAGCGACTAGTCGATGAGGCAGAAGGCATTGGTAACCGCAAATTGGTGGCATCGTTGCTAGACAAGTTAATTGCGGTGCATCGCGACAACAAAGACTGGGAAAAGACGGCCGAATTGCTATTGCGCCGTCAGGAAATTGAACGTGAGATTTGGGCGCAGGAAAGCAATCAAGTTCAATATCAAATTCAATCCAACCAACAAGAATTGACGCAGCAAAAATTGACGGCCAGCTATCTGACGATTGCCTGTATCGTGTTGTTTTCATTTGCGTTGTCAGCAACCGTGTTGTACCGGGTGAAGCGGCAGGCGGCAGAAAGGCTGCGGGCGGACAATGTCAATATTCGACAAAACGAACTAGCGAACATACTAAAAGAACGTCGCATTGCCCAACAAGAAAAGTTTGAATCCATTGCGACGATGTCGGCGGGCGTGGTGCATGACTTTAACAACTTTTTGGCGGCGATTGTTTCTTCAGCGGAGTTAGGTCAATTGGTCGACGAACCCACCACTAAGGATCAAATGTTCGAGTCCATTTTGAACACCGGGATGTCTGCCGCGGACTTGACACGAAACCTATCGGACTTCATGGGGCATGGTAAGGTTTCCAACGGCAGTTGTGAATTGAACGAATTGCTAAGTCAAGAAAATGGAATCTGGACTCAGCTTGTCGACGCGAAAGTCAATTTAGTGGTGAGGCCATTAGGGCAACCGGTTTGGGTTAGGTTCGATCCGGTTGAAATTAAGCAGATCATTTCCAACCTTGTAAAAAACGCGGCCGAAGCGATTGGCAGTCGCATTGGCGAGATCGAAATTGAAATGCAGCTGTTAGAGGCATCTTCGAATGCAACAAGTGCGCGACCAGTTTGCCGGTTGAGTGTGCGCGATAATGGACGGGGGATGAGCGCCGAAGCGATGGAGCGCGCGACCGATCCGTTTTTTTCAAGCAAGGGTGTGGGACGTGGCTTGGGCTTGGCTTCTGTGAAGGGGATCGTTGAGCGAAATGGCGGTGCAATCCAGATTCGATCGACGTTGGGGCAAGGTTGCGAAATTACAATCGAAATGCAGACTACGGCAGAGCCTGCTATCGTCGAAGATTTGCCAGCCAATGAGAAAGAATTGGAAGCAATTGCTGGAGTCTCATTTAAGCGAATCCTGATTGTTGAGGACGACACATATATTCGTCAGCAGGTGCAGTCATTTTTTGAACGCTACGGTGCCGAGATAACCGTGGCCGAAGGAGTCGAACAAGCCGCCGGGCAAATAAAATCGGCCGCTCCCTTTGATTGCATTGTCACGGATTTTCGATTGGCGGACCAAACTGCACACGAAGTCGTGACGATTGCCCGTCGCTTCATCCCGCGAACTCCCATTTTGTTGGTCAGTGGTTACGCGCAGGCCGACGTCTATGAATCGGATTGTTTTGACGCATTCTTACCGAAGCCGTTCCGTTTGACAGAATTGCTTGAAGTTGTCCATCGTTTAACCTCGCGAACCGATGATATGCCGTCTGGACGACAACGATGATTCGAGGTTCGGCGTTATAACAGTTTTTCGACGGTCGCGCCGTCTTTGGACTGATTGACTTTGTAGCCCAGGCCGGTAATCTGGTCACGAATTTCGTCGGACTTGGCCCAATCTTTGGATTGGCGGGCCGTGATCATGTCGTCCAGAAGCTTTTGGACCAAAGCCATGGTTTCGTCTTCTTCAGCCGTGGACTCTTGTTTGTCTTCTATCGCCAGCACATGGTTGATTTTTTGCCAGACGCCCAACGCCTCTTGTGGATTGCCTTGGTCCGGGTTGCCTCTGACCCATGCGTTGACGCCGGTCAGTGCCTCGTGGATATTCAAATCATTGGCTAGCGATTCAACAAACCGCTTGACGACAGGATGATCGAGATCAACGTCCATGGGATCGCCCCCGGTTGCATCGAACAGCCGGTTTTCCAAAGCAAACATTTTCTTTACTTCGCTATCGACATCTTTGATACCTTTGCGAGTGAAATTGGTATTCTTGCGGTAGTGGGATTTGATTAACTCGTAGCGCAGTACCGCGGGCGGAATTCTGGAACCATTTTCCATAATTCGGCCTTCGAAAGCATCGCGTGCGGTAAAAAAGTTGCCGGTGGATTTTGACATTTTTTCCCCTTCGACTTGGAGGAAATGCGCGTGAATCCAATAATTTGCAAAACTGTCTTCCCCAGTCGCTCCGCAAGATTGAGCGATTTCGCATTCGTGATGCGGAAAGATCAAATCTTCACCTCCCGTATGAATGTCGATTACGTCGGCTTGCAATAGTTCTTTTGCCATCACACTGCACTCGATGTGCCAACCTGGATAGCCAGCGCCCCAAGGCGAATCCCATTTCATTAAGTGATGGTTGTCGGGTTTCCAAAGCATAAAATCGGCGGGGTGTTTTTTGTTTTGTTGGTCGTCGTCATCGACTCGCCCCCCGGCGCCACTTTGCAAATTCTCTAGCGAGTTGTTACTGAGTTGTCCGTAGCGGGGAAATGTCTCAATGCTGAAATAAACCACACCGTCACTGGCCACGTACGCGTGACCGCGATCTATCAAATTGGTGATCATCTTGATCATGTTCCCGACGTGGTCGGTTGCTCGAGGAACCTTTTCGGGCTCAAACGCAATTTTGTAATTGAGTTTCTTTGCGTCTTCGATAAACGCGTCCATGTAGTACTGAGCGATTTGATAAGGATCGTTGGGGTCTTCGATCGCACCGTCTTCGACACGCCCCGATTTCTTGTTTTCTTTCATTCGTGTCGCGGCCGACTTCATCTTGTCTTCTTCGCCGTCTGTCATGTGCCCCACGTCAGTAATATTCATGACGTGGTCGACTTCGTAGCCGACAAGTTCCAGAAATCGTCGCAGGACGTCGCCGAACAAAAACGATCTGAAATTTCCGATGTGAGCAAAGTCGTAGACGGTCGGACCGCAGCTGTACATTTTGACTTTGCCAGGCTCAATCGATTTGAATTCTTCCAGCTGATTGGTCAGAGAGTTGTAGAATTGGATTTTCATGTCGGCGAATATGTATCGGAAAGCTGGCTAAAACAGGAAATTTAACCGGTTTCTACGCGATTGGACAATATGGATTGGTAACGAGTTCGTTATTTTGGTAGGCCAGTGTGTTGCCAGATCTCGTATAGCCATGGGTGAGTCCATGGATTGTTGGCCGAGTATTGGGCCGATAACGCGCTAATTAGAAACAAAGCAAAACAAATCGCCCTACCCCGTTTCGATTTACCCATCCAATCGACAATTGGAGCCAAGCAGATTAGCCAAAAAGGAGCTAACCACAGCGCCCAGCGGAAAGTGCTGGTGGAGCCGCCATAATTTCGATCGTGACTGGGAACATAGCAAACGTAAAACCCGATAACTACGATCGACAACAAGACCGAGACAATAGCCAACCAACGCAGTTTCAAACGATCATCGGTGGTGAGCACGAACATGCCTGCGAGGCTGAGCAGCCAAATCGGCGTCAGCGAAAAAATGCCGTGGTGTCCAAACAAGACGTGGAACAAATACAAAACGGTGTCGGTTTGGCCTTGGTCGACGAGTGATTTGCGATCCCCCGTCCAGTAGCTTCCTGGATAGTCATACCAATTATCCCAGCTTCGTATTTCGAGTGATTCACCGTTATCCCGTCGAACCACCGTAAACCGCTGTCCTCCTGTGCTTTCAATTTTCCACCGTTGCAGATTGGGTTCGTTTTGGAATGGCCAACTTAAACGACTTGCGACAGGGGCTGTCAGCGAATAGGACGACAAGGACTTCAAGATGGAACTGGGGACCCGGCTCTGGTCAAGCATCTGGGATGCGCCCCGATCCGAAACGGTTTCGATCAAAATCCCGTCGCCTTTGTGTAGGTATGGCGGCCGCCAATCGTCGTGGGCTAATTGATTGGTCCCAAAAAAAGAAGCGGCGACCAAGATGGCCGCAGGCGCAAAGCCGAGCAAAAATTGTTGCGGAGATTTGACCAGACAAATGACTGACACGAAAGCGAAAAATGACAAAGCTGGTAACTCGTTGGTCACGGCGAAGGCCGACAAGAGTCCCGCGAAAGCAAATAGTTGCCAGTCGCGCTTTTGATAATTGACGATCAATAATAAACAGTAAAGCGAGGCCATGACTGCAATGGCCGCTGGAAGATGATTATTGAGTGTGATTGCAAAAGTCGACAGGAACGTTCCAAACCCGGCAACGGTAACTACGAAATAGCGAGTCCAGTCACGAACCTGTATTCTTTCTAGTGTTTTGCCGAGCAGCCAGAGGAACATCAGCCACGGGATGACGTTTGTGAATACCAGAATGATCTTTGCCGTAGCGATAGTGTCGTTGGTCAGATCGAGACCTGACACGGATGTCAGCAGCCAGTATAGGCCCGCAATCATGGTCGGATAAAGCGTCGGTTTGCTGCTGTATGTTCGAAGGTTTCCGTCCCGATCTAAGTGCTTAACTTTGTCGACCGTATCCCAAGGAACTCGGTTGTTTGAACTTTCGATGACCTCATCGATAACGTAGGTCCCGTGATCGCCAAGCGATCGAACGGTGGCCCAGCGGCTGCGATCATTGGCGCTCATAAAAACGGTGGTCTCACCGTTTGAAGTGGGGATTCCCAGCGATAGAAGTCGTCCACCAACCAACACGACCGATCCAAAAATGATCAGCCAATAGATCGACCAGTGCCGTTGGGAACAAATATCGGCTAAATCACAATCATCGGTACAATCGCTCATGATGCACTTATTCTACATCTGATTGTGCAGACCGGATTCGGTTGTTTTTTCTTCAGCGACTATTTTTACCCCTTTGCCACCGATTCGTTCGGCAATCGAATAGGGCGAGGTCGTCGAAGTCTCGCGAGCATTGCTCAACAGTAGCTCCGCGAGGATTCCAATACTCAGTAATTGCCCCCCGAACAGCATTGCCGCGACCGAATAAAGTAACAGCGGTCGTTGATGGAGCGGCGCCCATTCCGGAAACCACATCATCCGCACGACCCAGTATAGCGAAAGATAGGTCATACCGATCAGGCCCAATCCGAGCGTCCCCAGTCCGACGCCACCAATCAGATGCTGCGGTCGTTCATTGAAGCTGGTCAGAAATGAAACGGTCAACAAATCCAGAAATCCTTTGGGCAACCGTCGCCAATTATATTTTGATACGCCGCTGGTTCGGGCGCGGTGATTAACGACCGTTTCGGTAACGCGCCATCCTTTGGAAGCCGCCAACACGGGGATAAAGCGATGTCTCTCGCCGTACAACTTAAAATCATCAAACAATTCGCGACGATATATTTTGAGGCCGCAATTGTGATCGTGCAGTTTGACGCCAGACAAGAAACTGACCATCCAATTAAAAACTTTTGACGGCCAGCGTTTTGTGATCGGGTCGTTGCGTTGTTTTTTCCAGCCACTGACGACGTCGAATCCGTCTTCGATCGTCCGGAGTAAATTTGGGATTTCAGCGGGGTCGTCCTGCAGGTCCCCGTCCATCGTGACGACATAATCGCCGGTCGCGATTTCGACGCCGGCTTGAATTGCTGCAGCCTTGCCAAAGTTTTTGCGGAATTTTAGACATCGAACCCGCGGGTCATCGCGGGCAATTTTGTTCATTACGTACCACGTCCCGTCGCTTGAGCCGTCGTCGACCATAATGATCTCGATCGCCAAGTTATTGGAATCGACGACTTGCGAAATTTCTTCGTGAAGTTGTTCGAGCGAGTCGACTTCGTTGAGGACGGGAATCAGAACAGAAATTTTCACGGATGACATTTGGTTTCCCATGCACTATGGCTCACGACGATGGAGCACCCCATAAATTATACCACTGGCCAGTAGTTCTGCAGAAATCCAAACCAAACGAACCGTAACAGCGACAATCATAGCCGTAGGAACGCCAAATCTGGGGCCCAGCAAAGGCAGCATTACCAACTCCCGGACGCCTAAACCACCGGGAAGCAGCGAAACAAAGCCTGCTACTGTCGCCAACGTGACACATGCTAAAGTTAAATCGAAATCCGCCCAACAGATGTTTGTTCCGGGGATGCTGGCGATCACAAAGTACATACTTAGGGCGTTGAAGAGCCAGCCCAGCGTCATCAATAACCATCCGCAAGCCATGGTTTTAAAATCGAGGCCAGAGAAAATTTCAAGGTTTTGTCCCGTCACAAGACTTGCCAGTCGCTGAAAAATAGCGGGAAGCGTAATAATGCCGGCGGCCAACGCCAAAGCCAAAGCGGTCCACTTCAAGACATGTTGCTCGGGGTACTGGATAAAGATCAATCCACAAGCAATGACGCTACCGACAAAAATCCAGGTTAAAGTTTCCACAAACACGCTGGCCGCTGCGGCTGAAATGCTAACTTGATCGTCGCGGATCAGATCCGTGCGAATCACGACGACCATGGCCTTGCCTGGCACGTATTTTCCGAGTTGACTGACAAAAAATGCGGTAACCACACGAGCGAAACTGACTGGGCACTTCAGTGCCTTTAAGACGGCAAACCAGAATAAGCAGGACAAACTCATCGCCGCGACGTAGTTGAAAACTGCAGCAGCAACAACAACAAAGTCGATATTGGCAAGGTTAAATTGTTGCTCGACAAATTGCGAACTGGCGTTTTTGATTGTCAAGTAGGTCGCTACGGCGACCGCAATGGCAACAGCCGCCCGAAACCAACGTAGCCACATTTTGTTTTTAGGGCGAACGGGTTTGCCAGCATTTTCTGGTGTTGGTGAATCACCCGGTGAATCGGCTATACTTAATCGCAAATCAAAACTCGTATTTACGCTGGCACTTCAAAGTGCGTAACATTACGCCTTACCCAGAAAACCTAAAAATCGGAGCAGCCATGAAAGGACTTATTGCACCGCTGCTGGTTACGATGATGACCGGGATGGTCTTCTGCCAGCAACCCCAATCTGACAGTTTTGGAAGCGGAAACCAAGCGGAGTCAAACCAGACCCGTTTGTTGGGGCGGTACTTGTTGATAATGAATCGTGACTTGGTCAAAGGACTCAAAAGCCAGGGTTATTTGCAAGCTGAAATACCCTTAGCAAAAAGAAACACCATAGACCACATTGTGTTTCACGCGAATGTTCACAACGGCGACAACAAAACGCTGTCGCCAAAACCGATCATGCAGCAAACCATGTCTGGCAAAACGGATCGTTTGGAATTTGTCTTGAACGATGACTTGATTCAATTGATGCGCAAAGACGGCTTGCAGTACATCATTGAGCCCAGCGAGATTGGCAAATACAAAGAAGTGCTGGTAATTTATGACAATCCTAAATCACCAACCAAACTCAATGGAGGCAATGATTCGGTAGCTCAGAATCCAAGCCCTAGCGCGGAGCAAAACCTGATTCAGAATTCATTTTTGAATCGAGGAAAAGAGGAATCGAACCGCAAAGTCTTTGATCAAGCGACCAATAACTTGCAAAACTCGACGAAAATTAGTCCGTCATTTACGCCTCGGCTTGGTTCGATGCCGGAAAAGCGCGTTCTCAAAAATCGTTTGAATTCGGGGCTACTACCACAAGACAAAACGGTTGTTTTAAATTCAGATCGGTTTGATCCGGTCGTCCGAAATCAGCGGGAGCGATCACTGGATTTGAATACTGACCCCGGCGAAAACCGAGCTATGGGAAATAGCCGAAGTTTTGGCCAGCAGTCTTTGGAGAATCCGATTCGCCAAAACAACTTGGCGGATAGTCGGTTGCCAATGGATAGTGATTTCAGTCAAGCGATGCGTCAGAGAAAACTAAAAGATTTGGAACGGGCGCGAATTCAACAAGAGCAATTGCTGGCGGAGAACGAATCATTAAAGCAGCGTTTAAAAGATGAGCAGTGGATTCGCGATCAACGCGAACGTGAATTGGGATCAGAACAGCGAGCCAGAATGGCGGCAGAGCGTGACTTGCGTATCGAACGCGAAGAGCGATTGGACGGTGTTTACGCTCAAGACACGCGACGCACCCCAATAGCATTTCCAACCAATCGCTATCCCAATCGTTACCAAAGTGATTATTCAGATGAGTTGATTACGCAACAGCGGGAACAGTATGCCAACGTTTCGATGCCGCATCGAACGGCCGCGAAACCGCAGCCAACAGGGCGTGCGCCAGAGTTGCAGATCAATGGGCCCCGAACAAAACCTGGTAACGTGAATGACGCCGATGGACAAGTTGGGCGTGACCAAGATTTGTTGGCTGACGCGAGAAGTCTCGAACGCAATAACCAAGTGCTATGGTTCATCATGCTTTGTTCCGTCGGTTTGAATTTTTACTTGGCATTAATTTCGCGAAGTTTTTACGTGCGATACGAAGAACTGGCCGACGAACTGAGGGACACGTTTAGTTCGACGACGCCGTAGTATGAACATGCCAGTAATGGGCGGTTGCTGGCATAATTTCGATCTTTACACAAATCTCAAAGATCGGCAAAATACCACTCGAAAATAAACCCCAAGCTGCAATTGGACTGCAGCGTTAATTGACATCACGACGGCAAGGAGTGCTGAAAGTGAACACGATGCGATGGACCGCAGTATTTTTCGTAATTCAAATGGCCTTTGTTTCTGGCCTATCTTTACAGGCCACGGCACAAACCAAAGTTGCGTTAGTGGACATTGGTTTGATATTCAAAAGCCATCCACATTTCTCAGCTTCGCTTGCCGAACTAAGATCTAAGGCCGAACAGTTTAAAGCTGAATCACAACAGCTTCAGCAGCAGTTAATGCGTAAGGCAGAGGGTCTTTCTCAGTACGAAAAAGAATCTGAGATGTACCGAGATCAAGAAGCCTTGTTGGCAAAAGAGTCGGCGACCATGGAAGTGGATCAGCGATCTAAGATGCGCGAATTGTTAAAGCAAGAAGCGCAACTCCACTTCGATACCTATGTTGAAATTGCCGACTATGTTTCTAAATTTTGTGAGGAATACGGAATTCAGTTGGTGCTTCGTTTCAATAGCGAGGAGATGAACATCAAGGACCCTCGCACGGTAATGAGCCAAGTCAACGGCGGTGTTATTTACCATTCACGATCTACTGATATTACGAAAGAGATAATTAAGCGGATCGCGCAAACCCAGCGGCAAGCAGCCAGAACCGGCAACACCAATCATTAACATCATTAAGGGTAGGTGGCCACTTGTCACGCAATCGTCTTCAAACGACTATCAAGAAACCGGTGACCGTTAACGGTCGCGGCTATTGGAGCGGGCGAGATGTGGAACTCACATTTCTTCCTGCTGGAGAGAATAATGGTATTGCTTTTGTTCGAACGGACTTGCCGTCCAAGCCGAGAATTCAGGCCAATGTTTTAAATCGAGTTAAAGGGCCGCGGCGCACAACGCTGGTTACTGGCGGAACGTGTGTCGAAATGGTTGAACATGTTATGGCTGCACTTGCCGGATTGCGAATCGACAACTGCGATATTCATGTCAACGAACCGGAAATGCCTGGATGCGATGGCTCGAGTGACGCATTTGTCGAAGCTCTGTTGGATTCTGGCATCGAAGAACAGACATCGCCCAAAACGGTTTGGTCGATTCGCGATGTGATTCGTGTAGGAAATGACCATAGTTGGATTCAATGCGAACCGAGTCCGACCGGCCAGTTGGAATTGGGTTACCAATTGAATTATTGGCAGCCTTCGATCGGTAAGCAGGAATATTCTTGTGTGATTACTCCGGATCGGTTTCGTGAAGAGATTTCAACAGCGCGTACGTTTGTGTTGCAGTCCGAAGCCAATTTGCTTAGGCAACAAGGTTTGGGGCTGCATGTATCCTATGAAGAAATACTGGTTTTCGACGATACTGTCGGACCGATAAGTAACGAGTTGCGATTTTCAAATGAATGTGCCCGGCACAAAGTATTGGATATGATCGGTGATTTTGCCTTGGTGGGTGCCGACATTGAAGGACGCTTTACGGCTTACCGCAGCGGGCATCATTTAAACGCACAAATGGCGAATGCCTTAATCAATCACGCGGAGATCTACTCTGGATACTTCGATCCAGTACGGAAATCTGCTTAGCCATCACAGAATAATCGTGGACATAATCCCCATATCCAAAACCGAGCCGCCAGCCGAGCCGAAACCTCCACAGATTTCAAAACTTGCTGATGTTCATCCGAACGCAGAAATCGCGGATGACTGTGTCGTAGGGCCGTTTTGTGTTATTGATGCCAATGTGAAACTGGGGCGAGGTACGGTCCTGAAGAATAACGTGTCTTTGTTGGGAAACGTCACCATGGGGGAATACAATTTGGTATCCCCTGGGGCGGTCATCGGTGGTGAGCCCCAAGACATTAGTTACAAGGGATCGGAAACCAGAGTCGTCGTCGGAGACCGAAACGTCATTCGAGAAAACGTCACGATCAATCGGGCTTCCGAAAAAGAGGATGGTTATACCCGTGTGGGCAGCGACTGTTACTTTATGGCGTGCTCGCATGTCGCCCACGATTGCATTATTGGAGACCATGTTATTCTTGGGCAGGGATCGATGCTGGGCGGTCACGTTCACGTGCATCACCATGCCACGATTTCAGGTTGTGTTGCGGTTGTGCACTATGTTTCCATCGGTAGCTACATATTCTTGGGTGGTTCCAGCCGCGCATTGATGGACATTCCACCGTTCATGTTGTCGGATGGCAATCCGGCGCGACCCCGGTGCATCAACATCGTTGGGCTTAAACGAAACAATTTTAAGAAAGACGTTGTCAGTGCGATCAATGAAGCGTTTCGATTGCTTTATCGCTCCCGAGTCGGCCTGGACAACGCAATAGAAATTCTAAGAAACAAAGAGATGATGTTGCCCGAACTAGAATATTGTTTGGACTTCGTTCGAACCAGTCAATCAGGGCGGCATGGTCGTGGACGCGAACAACGAAAGAGCGCAGCATGAGCAAGTTAAAAGTAGGTGTAATCGGTGCCGGGCATTTGGGCAAAATTCACGCGCGATTGCTTCCCGAAATAGAAGGCATTGAGCTAGTTGGAATCGCCGATCCAAGTCCAATGGTGCAGCGCGATCTTATTGAAAAAACGAGCGTGCCGGTCATTAGCGATTATAAAAGGCTGGTTGATCAAGTGGATGCCGCGATTGTGGCAACGCCGACTCGCAGCCATTTTGAAATTGCGGACTATTTGCTGTCGCGTTCGGTTCATGTGTTGTTAGAGAAGCCCATGACCGATTGTCCTTATCAAGCGAAACAGTTGGTCGAATTGGCTGAGTTAAACGACTGTGTATTGTCCGTTGGGCATGTCGAACAATTCAATCCAGCAATTCGACATGCTCTAGATGTCGTTGGAGAACCGAAATTCATCCAAGCGTGCCGAGCAAGCGGTTACACATTTCGGTCGACCGATATCGGTGTCGTTCATGATTTGATGATTCACGACATTGATCTAATCAATGTCGCGTTTGCGGGATCCGTTTCGGAAACGCGTGCCTGTGGGTTTGCGGTGTTTGGCGACAAAGAGGATATTGCTCAATCGAGGTTGACTTTCAGTTGCGGCGGTGTCGCGACATTGACCGCGTCGCGATGTAGTTTCGAAGCTCAACGAAATATGCAGGTTTTTGGCACGGATGGCTTTGCAGCAGTTGATCTGGCGAACCACAAAGTCAGGACCGTTCACTATCCGGCTTGGATGAGGAACCGCCAATTTGACTTTGCGGCGGCAACATTCGAACAGCAAGAATTTATTAAATCAAATTTGTTCGAGACCGTGTTGCCGATCGACGAGGTTGAACCGGACAGGTGCAACGCGATTCTTGAGGAGCAGCGCGAATGGATTAACGCGATCCAAAATGATACGCCGCTGCGTAATACGGGATTGAACGCAGCTGAGGCAGTCCGCGTGGCCGACTTGGTGCTGCGGCAAATCTCGGAACATCAATGGGACGGCTCCAATCAAGGGCCGGTTGTCGACTTGGCCACTAACTCAATTGGAATGTTGCCCGCAGAACTGCGCGTCGACTCGGATTTCGCAGTCAGAAAGGCAGCGTAGTCTTTCGTCTCAAAATGGAGTGGACAAGTTTATCTCGCTCCGTTTTGAATCAGCGACATAAACTCGGCTCGGGTCGACTGATTTGTCTTGAAAATTCCTCGCAGAGCGCTGGTCACGGTCGTGCTTCCATGCTTTTTGATCCCGCGGATTGACATGCATGAATGTTCGGCGCTGACGACAACCGCTACTCCGGCAGTGTTTAGGTGACTATCGACCATTTCAGCAACGGTTTCAGTCATTCTTTCTTGAACTTGCGGTCGGCGAGCGACTTCATCGACAACGCGAGCGATTTTACTGAGACCGGTTACTTTTCCATTGGGGATATAGGCGACATGGGCTACACCGCTAAACGGCAATAAGTGATGTTCACACATGCTGTGAAAAGGAATGTCGCGCACTAAGACCATCTCGTCGTAGTCTTCTGGGAAAACGACCGATAAATGGCGAGCGGGATCGATATGCAATCCGGCAAACATCTCTTGGTACATTTTCGCGACGCGGCGCGGCGTTTCAGTCAGTCCGGGGCGATCAGGATCTTCCCCAACCGCGGTCAAAATCGTGCGAACCGCGTTCTTGATTGCCTCTAAGTCAACTTGGTGGCCACTGGTTTCGTTCAACAATAGAATATCCTCTGCGCAACTAATTTGAATTTTTTGCGGATCAAGTAAGTTGGGAAAACCGACAATTGTTGTCAAGCATAACAGCTTTTGAATTATTCAACTGATCGTCCGCTATGGTAACATAGCTTAATCTACAATGGTTTTTTATAGTTCACGAGCCATGTCGCTCTCTGAAGAACAATTCGGAACGTTGTTGGCAAACGCCAAATCAGGTAACCAAGACTCGTTGCTTGAGCTGGTTCTGCAATATCAAAGTCCGTTGGCTTCGTTTGTGGAAAAACAGCTGGGGCAACATTTAGCCAATGTAATGAGCGAAGAAGATGTTCTTCAAGAGACGTTTGTCCAAGCTTTGAAAAGTATCGTGAACTTTCATGGTACGAACCAACTCGGTTTTGTCGCTTGGTTGAAAGCGATTGCGACAAACCGTATTCGGGACGCCGCGCGAAAGGCAGCATCGGTCAAACGAGGTGGCGGGATGAATCAAGTGATCAATCGAGAGCAAACGGAAACTCGCGCTTTCGACTTGATCAATGAGCTTTCCGGGGACGGCTATACACCGAGCTTTTTCGCAGCACGGCACGAGGCTGTCAACGCTTTAAACGCGGCATTGGTTGTTCTTCCTGAAGAACAACGTGAGGCCATTCGATTGCACTGTTTCGAAAAATTCACGTTGGACCAGACGGCGAAACAAATGAACCGTAGCAAAGATTCGGTCCGTGGTCTCATTCAACGTGGCAAACAGGCCTTACGAAATTCGCTGGAGGCCAGCTCCAAGTGGTTCAGTCAAAGTTAGCGGGGGCATAGCCGGCATTTGGACGGGATGGCTTAAACCGTCGAGCCAGAGTACAATTAGGTTCCGTGCCGTTCATAAAACTGATTTCACAGAACCGTCACCGGAATTGCCGATTTTGAGTACGCAATAGTATGACAAACGATTTCACTGATGCTGATCTTGAGTCTTACCTGGATGAGACGTTACATCCCGACTTGGCCATGGATTTGGAGCAGTCGCTACAAGAAGATCAGGAATTGTTACGGCGGTTGTCGCATATCAATAGCCGTCGAGACGCCGGCGTTCATACTCTTGGAGAAATTTGGCGACGTAACCAAGTCGGTGTTCCTAGCCGCGACGAAATCGGCGAGTACCTGAACGGAAAATTGGATGCTGACCATGCCGAGTATATTCGTTTTCGGATTAACATCCTCAAGTGTCGATACACGATTGCGCATGTGAACGATCTAGATTCAACAAGCGGAAATGAGCAAAGCCATGGCCGACGGAAAAAATATTTCGATTCGAGTGCCGGTTTGCTTCGCAAAAAAGAAGACGATTAAAACGCCCCTGGCTTGTTGGCGATCCAGTGCTAGATTGTAAACAGACTGTTCGGATCAAAATGAATTGATCAACTGTTTCATTTCTTTGACGGCCTGTTGCATCCCCACAAAAATTGAACGTGATACGATGCTGTGACCGATATTCAATTCCGACACGTCTGGGATTTGGGCGACGGGTTCAACATTTGTGTACGTCAATCCGTGGCCCGCGTCGAGCCTCATCCCACAATCGATGGCGAGTTTGCCGGCTGCCGTCAGTCTTGCCAATTCTTCGTTTATTGTTTGCTCCGATGTGGCATGGGCATAATTCCCGGTATGTAATTCAACGGCGTCACCACCGACTTTTCTGGCGAGTTCAATCTGTTGATCAACGGGGTCGATAAAAATACTGACGTAAATTCCGTTGTCCTGTAGTTGCTGTACGGCTTCTTGGATACGGTCGCGATTGCCGACAACATCTAGTCCTCCTTCGGTGGTGACTTCCTCACGTTTTTCTGGAACCAAGCAGACCTGGTGCGGTTTGTGTTGGCAAGCGATTTTCAACATTTCGTCGACACAGGCGCATTCAAGATTCAATTTCACATTGACTGACTTGATTAGTACTTCAAGGTCTCTGTCCTGGATGTGCCGACGGTCCTCGCGGAGGTGAACGGTGATTTGGTCGGCACCGCCCAACTCGGCCATTGCTGCGGCCCAAACGGGATCGGGCTCCGTCGTTTTTCGGGCCTGACGAACGGTTGCCACGTGATCAATATTTACGCCGAGTCTTATCATCAAACCTTCACCAATCTTATGATGAACTTTTCTGCAATTTCATACGTTATCCGATTTGGCTCTGTCGCTGGACTAGAGAATTGACTGAGCTGCATTGCGCTAGCAGCCGGTTTTCGCGATCTAACCGATGGATAGCGCTCCTGCCGCTCACAATTTCGGGACAGAGCCTGGAACGGGTTTCAAAACCAACGTCTTCTACCGAGACGTTTTTTTCCTAGTTGGAACTAAACCAAGAAACAGTTGGTCACTCGCATGCGCTTCGTGCTGGTACTCAATGCGCAACAACAAAACTGGCGCGTCGTGCCCGATTGGGTTTCGAAAACACTTCTAGAGTGTCGGTAAAATATGGCGTTCGTCAACGTCAAAGTGTTGCGCTGAGGGGCAATTTCCAGCGTACTTAGCAACCGCTGTTGATCAACAACCGTCGGAAACCAAAGCACCTTTGTTGTCACCGTCTGTCAGCAGGAATGCAACTTCATCTGCAGAATAAAGTTCAGGTTTGCGTCGAGACAACTCTTTTATTAACCAGTGGGCTCGCGTCTCATCTTCGACAATGCAAAACAATGTTGGCCCCCAGGAAGATTGACCGACCGCAGAGATGCCAAGACTCAAAATGTCACTGACGATACGGGAACAGGTTTCACTATGCCAACAACCATGTTGATGCTCAGAAAAATACTGTCCACTAAGACGGTTGAATTCATGGAGTGCGTTCCCGAGCAGAGCATAATCTTTTTGTGTAATCGCCGGAACGAGACAGTCACTGCACAGTTGGACGAGTCGCTCACGGTTAAAACTGGTTGACAATGACAGATTGCGAAATGATTTATTTTCCAGGGCGCCGTGTACTCCGATATGATTCTTAGGTGTAATCAGAATAACTTTCCATTGGTCTGGAAACGGAAACCTAAACTCCAAGGGCGAAAACGATTGATGTGTGGAGATGCCTCGATCGACCAAAACGCCGCCTTGAAAAAAACCGTAACTGCCAATGGCTGATCTTTTACCACGGCTCATCGCAATCGCAATTTCGTTTGCCGAAGGCACCTCGATATCAAACCAACGAAACAAAATCGATGCAATCGAAAACGCCAATTGCGTACCGGAGCCGAATCCGGCGTGCCTTGGCGGCGAATGAACCAAATTGATTCGCACGGGCAGCTGCTTGGCATCGGCATAGTCAGCGACTAGGTAGTGAAATGCTTGAAACCATTGAGCTACGATTTTTCGAATGAGTGGGCAGTTACGACCTACAATGGTAAGCTGGTTCGCAGGTGTAACCTCAATTTTCAGATATGGATGCTTTACCATCATACCCATGCCACCGAAATTCCAGTCTCGTTGTCGGGAAACGGAAAACAGTCCGAAGTGAATACGGGCCGGGGCGACGATAGTGGATCGAGTGTGAATCACGTGCTTTTTGGCTAAATCAAACGACAAGATTGTCGCAAAATTGTTGTCGGTTCACGAGCCGAAATGTCTATTTCTCGCTTCGGAAGTTTCGGTCTGATACAATCGACGAGACACTAGATCCATCGAATTCTAGTTTGCTGATACTCATCTTTTTTTAGGAGTTTACCATGGACATTAGTCGTCGTAATTTTGGATTGGCCGCTGCGACCACAGCCACAGCCGGTTGGTTGTTTCGAGACGAAAAAGATAAAAAGACAGGTCCGCGAGAAACGAGTTTTACCCGCGACTACGAGCCGCCTAAATTTAAACCGTCATGGGACAAGCCTCAGATCAACAGAGAATTGGTATCGGATTTTGTGATTTTCGCCCACTCTGATTTGGAAATGGTGAAAAAGCTTTATGACCGTGAACCCGGTTTGTTGAATGCCGTCATGGATTGGGGGGGTGGGCGATTGGGAAGACGCGATTGGCGGCGCATCGCATATGGGGCGCAGAGACATCGTGAAATTCTTGTTGAGCAAAGGCGCGCGACCCAATCTTTTCTGTGCGGCCATGATGGGTATGAAGGAGACCGTGGTCCAGATGCTTGATTTGCAACCTTCATTGATCGATGCGAAGGGGCCGCATGGTTTCAGCCTTCATTTTCATGCTCAAGTCGGGCAAGAGGGATCTAAAGCGGTCTTAGACTATCTGCAAACGATCAAGAAAAAAGAGTTGCGTCCAATTCCGTTCTTGAAGAATAAAAAATCAAATTCGTAGTGCTGGTCGGTGATTCCAATACAGTTTTAGTACTGCGCGATGATAAACCGAACGCAGTTGGATGCGTGACCTAGTTCAAGCGTTACTTCCTTGAATCCTGACTCACCTTCATTTCGAAACGTACAAAACTTGGTCGTCATCAAAATCAAAATCGGACCAGGTCGATTGCGGCGAGTTAGCTAGTGTTGCCAGACCCAACCGACGTCGCCATCAATGGAAGCTCGATTTATCCATATGTTCACAGGAATGAATGGTGAATCGCCGTGCGGTTACACCGATTGCGGCGACAACGAAGTGTGATCGATGAAGTCGTTTAGCAATGAAAACGCCTCCATTTCATTGGGGCCACCGGTTTTCTCAACGATTGTTCGGAATTGTTGATATTGGCGCCGTATTTCTTCAATCGGCAGAAAGTCAATTCTTGTGGCCAAAATCGTCGCCTCCAAAACCGCGTGTTTCGCACGATTAAAACCATAAAACTCGTTGTTTTTGCCGGCACGAACAATCGTGCAATGAAACGCTTTTCTGGATTCGGGCGTTGGAATTTCACGCGCCTGAAACTCATAGAAACGACAGCACGAATCGATGATGGAACCGTTGATTTTTACTGCCGTCGTCATGTCGGGCAGTTCATTCAGTTGATCGATAGCCGAACGCGCCATTAACAAAATGTCGTCGGTGACATGCAACACCCCGCAGGGGTTTTCCATTAAGTTCTTATAGGTTTGAGAGTTTTGAAAGGGTTTGAGCTGAAACTTGTCATCGTTGGCGACGAAGTGCGGACCCATCGGCGCAACGTTGACGGTGCCGGCCGCTGAAACGGTCGTAACAAGGCCTTCGAGTATCATTGCGTTACCTTGAATGAATGAGGGCGTGTTTCAATTCTTGCCGCTGTCAAAAAATTGTTTAGGATTTCGCAGCCGAACTGGGTCAAGACGGATTCGGGATGGAATTGGACACCGAAGCACGGGAATTCGACATGTTCGATTGCCATAATTACGTTGTCAACCGTATGCGCCGTCGGCTTCAACGAACCTGGTAGAGTGTCGGCCTCAATCCGCAATGAATGGTAGCGACCAGCATCAAACGGCGATGGGATGTTCTTGAACAGCGGTGAGTCGCCGCGGTGAAATACTTGGCTGGATTTACCATGAAACGGCTTGGCACTCTTGGTTACCTTTCCGCCGAACGCGACCACGATCGATTGGTGGCCCAGGCAGACCCCCAATACTGGAATCGACCGATGGTGACGGCGGATGATCTCGACCGATTGTCCGGCTTGGTTTGGACCGCATGGTCCAGGTGAAACGACAATAGCGGAGAACTTGTTAGGGCAAATATCTGAAGGGCAAATTTTGTCATTGCGCACAACGGCAACGTCAACTTTTGTCAGTTGTTTCAGGTAACGCGCCAAGTTATGAACGAAGCTGTCGTAATTGTCGATGACTAAGATCATTTCGAGGACACTAGTTTGGCACCGGTGATGGAGCTATCGGATTGCTTTTCTGGCAGAGTGCATTGAGCATACCGACGGCTTTCGTCCACGTTTCCTGGTACTCAACATTGGGTTTTGAGTCGCTAACAATGCCTCCACCAACCGGAATTTGCCACCAACCATCTTTGGCGGTGATCGTCCGAATCAAAATGCTCAAATCCAAATGGCCATTGCTGCCAATGTAACCGAGGGAGCCACAATAGGCACCGCGGACGGTGGGCTCCAATTCTGCAATGATTTCCATTGCGCGAATTTTTGGTGCGCCGGTGATCGATCCACCGGGGAAGACGCATCGAATGAGATCAATCGGTGTACATGCAGAACGAATCTTGCTCCGCACAACCGAAACCAGATGCATGACGTTTTGAAACTCTTCAACGCCGCACAATTTTTCAACGACAACAGAATCTGGTTTCGAGACTCTCGACAGGTCGTTACGCATCAAATCTACGATCATCGTATTTTCTGCGCGGTCTTTTTCGCTGCCGAGCAATTCCAATTGCCGATTCAAATCGGCTTCGGGATAGCGAGTTCGTGCGCGAGTGCCCTTGATAGGGCGCGTCTCGATTTCGCCATTGCGCATGCACACCAATCTCTCGGGCGAAGCGCTGATTAGTTGGCCTGACCCGAAATCCAGATACGCGGAAAAAGGCGCCGGATTTACTTTGCGCATGTCCAGAAACAGCTCTGGCGATGCTTTTGTGATTGGAGAAAGGAGGCGTTGCGACAAATTGATTTGAAACGCATCGCCTTCGTGGATCAATTGGATGGCTTGTTCGACAGCAGCCAGGAACTCAGTCTCGGAAAGATCGCTGTACAATTCCAGGTCGGGAAACGCTGTGACAACGTTCATGTTGGACTTGGGAACGATCGCCGTCGCGATGTCGGGTGGTGAGTTTTTGGGCTCGGACTTCAATAAATCATTGAAGAATTGAATCCTGTCACGCGCACGTTTCAAGCGTTTGTTCGGTTCTGTTTCTGGCCAACCCTGCGAAACAAGCCAGGCTTTTTGTTGAAAATGATCGATCACCAAAGCGACATCATAAACACCCAGTGCGACTTTCGGCGTGTTGAATTCGTCAATAGCAGAAACAGGGACTTTTTCGAAAAGCGTTCCAAACTCGTATCCAAAAAAACCAGCTAAACCGCCCTGAAACGGTGGCAAACCTTTGACATGTTCGCAAGTATATTGATTTAATGTCGATTCCATCTTTGCGATGTCAAACTTGTCTTCGCTATGGGCGTCAATGGTCTCAATGGGATCGGCCACTAAAAAGGAAAAACGGGCAAGCTCATTGTTAGATCTATCCCCTCCGCGTCCATCAAGAAAAATGGCTCGTCGTAAACTACTGAATACGCGAAATGCTCTGACGACATTAAAGTCCGGCGAATTGAGGTCATATTCTGCGATCAGGGGCAGCGCGGAACTTTGGGTTAGAATTCGATCTGAATCAACGTCACACAGCATTGTCGAACGGCACTTGGATGGATTAACTGTTTCTTGAACATTTTATGACGATAATCCACTGTTCAACACCCGTTCAATTGGAATCTGTATCCGAGCGATTTTCCGACGCCGTTCGAAATCGTTTCGAGAGTCGATGTCGATTGGTTTCGGGGATCGTTAAATGCCCCCAGTTTAGGGCTTCGTCTTGAACGTAGTTTTTCCCCAATTGGACCGCAAACATGGCCTTGCATAGTTCGTATCCCAAATAAAACGAATGCGACGCATCTAGATTTTTTGGCTGGGTTGCTGCCAATTGATCGAAAATCCGAAACGGGTCAATATCCGAAAACTGTTTGCCTTCGCCCATTAGCCAGAGTTTGTTATCGTTGGCAAATAGTCGATAGTTGTGATCCTTGATTTGGGTTGCCAGTTGGTTCAGAGTGTCTGAATCGAATTCGAGTGGTCGCGCGTCTCTGAGGATGACCAAATCTTCGGACAAGTTCTTAGGAGGAACACGGTTGTGACAGGCGAAATGTACAAGCCGCCGGGCGATATTGCATTCCGCGACGCTGGATCGGGCCCAATTGATGACTTGCGTCGTGAGAATACTTCCGATGCTTAGTTCTTGACAATAGCCAAGCAGTAGAAAGTTGACCCCGGCAGAGTCGACATCAGACAGCTCGGTCAAGTTTCCGATACCCATCATCATCTTCGCGTCCGGCCAACGCGAACGAGCGACAAAGTAGCGATTCATACTGGCGGCAAACCCCAAACCGATTGGTTCCAAGATCGGGTCGATTCGAAACGCCACGTTCTTGTCGTCCAAATGCTCCAAAGAGGCATCCAGGGTATCTAAGTTTGAAATTTCATCAGGGATGACAACCACTTCCACTCCCCAGTCGGGCGCCGCCTGCAAATTCGACGCATTTACCGACAAAACGAGTTCCGCTCCGCATTGAACAGCTGCCTCAATTTCGGTGACATTTAAGCTGTCGATCGATGCTCTCAGTCCAACGTCTTTGACGGCAGCAACGTAGTCTCCAATCGAACGACAGGTGTGACCGGGAATGCAGCCGATGTCGACGATGTCGGCCCCCTCTCGTGCGAGCGCACGTGCTCGTTGCACAACATCTTCGATACTCAAATTGGGCGCGTGATTAATTTCGGCAATAATTTCTATGTCGAATGAATCCAAGTTCAATTTTGTTACCGCGTTCCCGAAAAACGCATCGAGTCGGCGTAAATCTTTCGGACCGTGTTCGAATCGGATACCGAATCGTTCTGTAAGCTTTGTTAGATCGCCTTGGCAGTAACCGGGCACAATCACGAGATCAGTGTTGCCAGGGATATCGATGTTGCGAGCGATCCAATCCGGAGTCATTAATGCCGCCACCGTAATCGGCATGACTTGGATGGTGTACGTGAATGATGAGCTGTGTGCGATCTCGCTTAAAGTGTCTCGAAGTGCTTTTTCCGCAAGTCTTCCGGTCAAAAAGTGGATTTGTTGCGACACGGTGGCAGGAAACTCTGGACTAAGGCCAATCGTAAAAATAGATTTAATATAACGGAGTTCTACGTTGTACCATGAATGCCACTTGGTTGTTGTTGCTGATCGGAAACTTGGCTGGAAATTCGAGAGTATAGAAATCATCGAATAGTGAGCTGTATGTTTCCCATTTGCACGTTATTCGATCTAGCGTGGTTCGTGTTTTGATGTTCAATCAGGTGGATGCTTATGAAGGCACTGCGGTATGCAAGACGGTTAGTCGAATTCGATTCCAGTAGCAAGAAAACGAATCAATTGGTTTGCAAATACCTTGAGATGAAGCTGATCAAGCATGGTTTCGTTGTTGAGAAACTTGAGTACCGCGATCGAAATCGAGTTCGGAAAATCAACTTGGTTGCCAAAAAAGGATCCGGCTATGGTGGTTTAGCCTATTTCGGACACAGTGACGTGGTGCCCGCAAAGACTTGGTTTGAAAGCGAATATGGGCCTTTTCAAGCGGTCGTTAGACAAGATCGGCTTTACGGCCGCGGTAGTTGCGATATGAAAGGGTCGATCGCCGCGATGCTGGAGGCTTCACAAGAATTCGAGTGGGATGAATTTAAACAGCCATTGTATTTTGTAGTTACGGCCGATGAAGAAATCGGATTTGCGGGCGCTAAATTTGTTGTCGAAGAAAGTAAGCAATACCGTGAAATGGTCGAACATGGTACCAAGGCAATTATTGGCGAACCGACGGAACTAGAAGTCGTTCATGCACACAAAGGATCGATAAAAATAGTCGCCAAGTCTCGGGGCGAAGCGGCTCACTCCAGCACATCATTGGGCAAAAACGCGAATCTTGCGATGATCCCGTTTCTTGCGGAAATGAAATCCATTTTTGACGAGACCGAGCGCGACTCCAAATGGCATAACGATTTGTTCGACCCGCCGACAATCAGTTGGAACATTGTCTTTCGCGACAACGCGCCCGCTCTCAACGTTAAACCCTCCAAATCGACATGCGTCATTTATTTGCGTACGATGCCCGAAGTCGATGTCCAGCCATTGCTCGATCGAACACAGATGTGTGCGAATCAGCATGAGATCGAAATTGGTATCAAAAAGTTTGCTGACTCGTTTTACGCAAGTTCTAGTTCTGAGTTTGTCCAACAAACACTTCAACTGGCGAATCGCTCATCGGCCAAGACCGTTTCCTATGGGACCGACGGCGGCGTGTTTACGGAATTGGAAAACAAGATCGTGTTCGGGCCGGGGAGCATTCAACAAGCTCATACCCATGATGAGTGGATCTCGCTCGAACAGCTAGCGGCGGGCGCAAGCATGTACAAGAAAATGATCGAGCATTGGTGCTGTAACTAATTTTCGCAAGTAATAATCGAGTGTCTCGAATGGATTCAACCGCTAAATCCCAGCTAGAGTTTCGTCGGGTTCGCACCGCTGATGCGCCGGGAATTTACGCATTTTTGTGCCCTTTTATGAAGCAAGGTTTTCTGCTGAAGCGTGATCAAACGGAAGTCGAACGTCTTACCGAAAACGGGTTTGCCGCGTTTCACGATTCTCACGTCGTTGGTTTCGCCAGTGTCGAGGTTTATTCCAAAAAATTGGCGGAGCTACAATGTCTGGCGGTGTCCGCCGACTATCGAAGAATGGGGATTGGTCGTCGGCTAGTCAAGGCATGCTGTGATTTGGCATTGGAAATCGGAGTCCAAGAATTGATGGCGATTTCGTCTTCGGACGAGATGTTTATGGCTTGCGGATTCGATTATTCGTTACCCAACCAGAAGCGGGCCTTGTTTTTCCGACCCAACGCAGGCTCTTGACTTTGAGACGTCTTGGAATCAATTGCCGCTGAAAACTTTTAGTAGTGCGGTTGCGACAAGATCAATCATTGACTCGGATTCCAGCAAGACCGGGTGATGAAGAATCACCGTTTGCTGAGCCGCGATTCGACTGTGTGTCAAAGTACCATGGTGTCGGCATCGTTTGGTCGAGCGTCGGGTGAACCCTCGAAATCCGGCATCCAAGGCGACCCCTTCCGCCCGAACCGCCGCGATAAAATCGTCTCGCGTCCATTCTGTTTGGGCGAGGTTCATCAGCCAAGGCAATTTGTAGAATGACGTACAAAGCACACCTTCAATGTTTTGCTTCATTGTTTGCAAAATATCGACCGATGCAATGGCCTCACAGAGTCGCGTGACGTTTGTATCGCGCAGCCGGTTGCGGTCTTGCAGTTTGTCAAATTGCGGAAGCAGCGCGGCAGCTTGGATTTGACTAAGCGGGAAAGCGTCGTTGCCACGATTGCAATAGATTTTTGCGCGCTGGTAAAAATCAGCGTTGTTGGTAGTGATTGCCCCTCCTCGGCCGGCGGAAAGTAACTTGCTGCCACCGAAGCTGAAAACGGCAACGTCACCAAACGAACCGACGTGCTGGTTGTCGATAGTAGCGCCCGGGCATTGGCATACATCTTCGACAAAAAGAATGTTTGCCGCGTCACAAATTTGTCGGATACGTTTGACATCCAAGAGCTGACCGTGCAGGTGCGATCCGATCACGGCAGCCGTGTCGGATGTGATTGAGTCTTCGACTTGTTGTGGGTCGACGACCCAGCCATTCGGCACGACATCGACGATCACGGGATTGGCGCCAATGGATTCGATTGCCCGAAAATTTCCCGGGAAATCGTAGGCCGCCAAAATGACTTCTTGGCCGGGTTTGATGTCGATCGCCCGCAACGCGATTTCGACGGCGATGGTGCCACTAGCGCAAAGCAAGATGCTTTCACACTTGGAAAGGTCCTTCATTTTTTCGATGACCAACTCTGTCCAGCGCGCTTCATACTGTCCCCAACTGCCGTCGGCGAGCGCCAATTGGACGTTGTGGAGAATTTCGTCATCGGCGATCGGCCAAGATGGCGGGCCTTCGGGAAAAACAGGTGGGCCGCCTTCGATGGCAAGTTGTGGGAGATTCAATGGATTGCTTCGTCGTGAATTTCAAAATCGTTGAACTTTTATTTTCGTTGAATTGTTGCCAAACGGCAATTCTTACGGCAAAGAGATTTTGAAACGTGCTATAAAAATTGCTTGATTTGGAAGGAATTAGATGGCGAAGATTCGATTTTTGATGTTGGGCGGCTTTTTGGGCGCCGGGAAAACGACGACGATTGGCCGACTGGCGGCTTACTATAACCAATTGGGGAAAAAAGTTGGAATCGTTACAAACGATCAGGCCTATGACCTGGTAGACACTCACACACTGCGTTCCAAAGGTTTTCAGGTTGGCGAAGTACCGGGAGCTTGTTTCTGTTGCAAATTCGACGATCTAATTACGACGGTAGGCGGGCTCTCAGAACAATCGTTGCCGGACATTGTCATCGCCGAACCGGTGGGCAGTTGTACCGATTTGTACGCGACCGTGATTGAGCCGATGAGGCAACTTTTTGGTGACCGGTTTGAATTGGGACCTTTGATCGTTCTTCTCAAACCCGAACACGGGAAAAAAATACTTGTTGGTTCCGGTCCGCGGGGTTTTTCGAAACAAGCTGAATACATTTTCTTGAAGCAATTGGAAGAGGCTGACGCCATTGCGGTCAACAAGATCGACAAACTTCAAGAAGACGAATTGCATTTGTTGATCCGTAGTGTGCAGGAAAAGTTTGATGATGTCCCCTGCTTTGGATTTAGCGCGCGAGACGGTTCGAATTTCGACGCGTTGATCGATAGCGTGGAGCGGCAGGTAGAATCAAAAAAGCAGCTGATGGATGTCGATTACGAAGTGTATGCTCAAGGTGAAGCGGAGTTAGGATGGTTGAATTGCCAGGTCGCCGCAACATCCGATTCAAAATTCGAATTGGATCGAATGGTCTTGGACTTGACGAAAGAGTTAGGGCAGCGTTTGGCAGACGCGGGTTTCGAGATCGCGCACCTAAAGATATTGGGACAGACTCTGGAAAATGCAGCTGTCGCTAATTTGGTCAGCTCGGAAGTTGAACCCGAATTGAGTTTAGCCAGCCAGATACAGACTCAAACTGCTGATGTGTTGGTCAATGCGCGCGTCGCTGCGGACCCGGAGAAAATGGTCGAGTTTTTGAATCAATCGGCTCAGTCCGTCGGGAGCAAGTTTGACATCGTGATGGAGGTTGGCAGCGTTCAGAGTTTTCGACCGGCGAAGCCCGAACCCACTCATCGCGCGATTCGCAAATAGAATTTTGCGTATTTTTATTGCGATTTGCCAGCATATCGGAAACGGCTTCGGCGCGATTTTGATCGGAAACGTTGTGATTTGCACATTCATGACGATCTTGCTAGCTGCCGCTACGCATTGGCGTTGTAGCGACGATGGTTGACCTGTAATTACCGATAACAATCGGTGTTTTTGTCGATTGGTATCGTAACTTCAACTGTCTCATTTGCCTGTCTAGAACCGCGCCTATGTTGCGTTGCAATCCAACGAGAATTCAACCGGGCTGGCGAACTATTGATGCGTTGCGGTCGAATCGAGCATCGACAAGAGCGGCTTCGATTGCCAGAACACGGCTTCTGGCAATCGCCGTGGTTTTTAGCGTGCTTGTTTGTCTTGTAGGTTGTCGCATAACCAACATCGATTCGGCACGTCGCGCGGCGAAAATAGCTTCATTTGGTAAGAAGTCAATCGTCAACGTCAAACGAAAAAGTCAACTTCGTCCGTATGGCCCTGTCCGACAACTTCTAGCATCACGGCCGGAGCCTTCTGAGCGGACTCAATTGTTTCTACGCAAAAACAATCTATCCGGACGGTACGCAACGGATCCACAGGATGTGGTAACGCACTTGCATGATGATTGCTTGTGCGAGCCTAACATGGAAAGCGTTCACGCCATTGCGGAGCTTTCACAATTGGAAGCCGATTGGCATCTGCGAAACCGCCACCCGAATGAAGCGGCGAAGTTTTTCGCTGCTGCGGTGGTCCATTCGTATCAGTTCTTGTTTGACTCAAAGTTGAACTTACAGCGCAATGCCTACGATCCCCAATTTCGAGAAATATGTGACATTTACAATCAATCACTTGAAAACCTTTTACGATTGGTTTGCCATTCGGAACAATTCAAACCGGAAACGAGGCACTTTATTGGTGACGACCAATTTGGAATCGAAGTCGAGATCTCAATCAATGGTCGTTGGGATAAGGAAGAGTTTGAGCGATTTGAATTGGTCAACGACTTCGAAATCGAGGGACTAGACAACAATTATCATACCTACGGTTTGGGCGTCCCATTGATTGCAATTCGCAAACCCGAAGTTCAAACCGATTCACCGTTGGAAAAGTACTATCCACCTGAGTTGTCCTTGCCAATGACCGCATTTTGTGAAGTCGTCGAGTACAACGAACGAGAATCCAGCTCCAACATCAAAGCCGTCTTACGGTTGTACGACCCTTTGGAAAAAACGGTTGTTAAAACAAAAACGCGAAATGCGCCACTAGAAAGCGACTTGACCGTACCGTTGGCTTACTATTTGAACGATCCATTGTTGAACACGGACGTGCTGTCGACGGTGGCTCTTTTGGATGCCGAAGTGACCGAGAAATATTTCGGATTCTACATGTTAGAGCCGTTTAACGCCGAGAAAATTCCCGTCGTCATGGTTCACGGATTGTGGTCCAATCCGGTGACTTGGATGAAAATGTTCAACGACTTGCGGGCAAACGAGTGGATTCGCGAACACTATCAGTTTTGGTTCTACATGTATCCAACTGGGCAACCATTTTGGTTTAGTGCTCAAGAGATGCGAGAAGACTTGGCTCAATTGCGCGAGGACGTGGACCCCGCTGGCAAATCTCAGCCACTGAAAGAAATGGTACTGGTGGGGCACAGTATGGGTGGCCTGTTATCGCGTATGCAAACGGTGGATAGCGGCGATCGGTTTTGGGAAATTTTGAGTGAGCAACCGATCGATCAAATCAAAGGCGACGCGGAAACCGTTGCGCGTGTCAAATCCCTGTTCTATTTCGAAGCGGATCCAAACATCAGTCGAGTGGTTACCATTGCTTCTCCGCATCGCGGCAGTAGTTACGCGAACAACGCGACTCGTTGGCTAAGTCACAAACTTTTTCGATTGCCAAGTCGTTTGACTTCAGGTTTTGCCGATTTTTGTGAGGACAATCGAGATATTCTCCGCAATACCAAACACATGACGATCCCAACTAGCGTTGATTCTTTAGCACCAGACTCGCCGTTCATTCAGAAGTTGGCGGAATCCGAAGCGGCGGCTGGGATTCGATTTCACAATATCATTGGCAACGTTGAACAATCGAATTGGCTGGAAAAATTAGGTTCCGAACCCGGCGACGGTGTCGTTTCTCTTGAGAGCGCCGAACTGCCCAACTCCCTTAGCAAATTGGAAGTGCCGGCGGAGCACCAACAAGTTCATCAACATCCGCAAGCGATTCTAGAAGTCAAACGTATCTTGATTGAGAATCTCGTAATGACTGCTCGAATTGACAATGTGCCAATGGGCGATGTGCGACAAGCGTCACACAGCATCGAGACAGATTCGGAGTCATTAGACGTCGATCAAAAGTAGCACGTTCGTCCAACAAAAATCGCTACTGTTTGGAATCGGAAATCTCTTTTACGATTTGCTTCAAGCGATTGTGCTTGAGCGTCTCTGGGGTCAACTGTCGGAAACTAACCGACCGTGAGTCCTCTTCAGGACGTTCGAATTTGAGAACTTCCGCTTCAGAAGCCCGCGCGTCTGGTTCGCGTTCGATCGGGTCAGTGAAGACCACCGTTACGTTGGCCATTTGACTTTCTGTCGTTTCCCGCGGTAGTTCGCCTCTGACGACGCGTACGTCGCGAGGGGCTTCGATCCCTAGACGAACCGTGTTTCCCTTTACCTTCAAAACGGTGATCTTGACGTTTTCACCGATCAGAATTTCTTGTTGTTGCTTCCTTGATAGAACTAACATTTTCACTCCTTTGTAATTCGATTCGCTCGAACGCTAATCTTGTCGTTATTCGTTAATTGGCGTCTCGCATTAGAGGAGTACCCGCAGAGAATGTGCCAAAACGCAAAAAAACATTAAAGTTTTCGCGGATTGTCATTTTTTCGCGAAAAAACTAACGATAGCGTGACAAGTGCCAGTGATTGTGATGGGGCGATTAAAATCCCAAACTGTGCAAAAATTGCAGATTGAGACTCAGTGGTGTGCAATTGATACAAAACGCGTCAGGTTTGGAACCGGCGGCAACGGCGTGCTAGCGGTTGAAGTCCATGCTGTCGGTAAAGTCGGATCCGTCCCCTTCTCGCTTGGCCAGTTCATCACGGATTTCGGCAGCACGTTCGTAATCTTCCGCAGCGATCGCCTCTTCTAGTTGCTCATTCAACGTCTTGTCGATTTCGTATTTTTCTTTCAGGCTCGCCTTAAATTCCAGCAATCGTTGGATCAACTCATCCTCTTCAAACTGTTCTTCGGCCTCATAAACTTCAAACAGCTTCCGCAATTGCTCCAGGCCAATGTTAACTTCTTCAATCGCCAATTCGGCGTTGTTTTCGACATCCAGCTCGAGTTTCGCCAAGGCGGCTGCTTGAGTTCGATGGTATAAAACAAAGGGCCGGTATTGTTCATGAGATACCGTCCATTGCTCATCCGGAGAATGAGCTTTGCAGAAATCCATCAGACCAAGTGTATGGTCAGCGTCGCTGACCGCCCGATTAAATTCTTTGAGTTGCAACCAGCACACGCGGCGGTGATAAAACTGGACGAATTCACGGTCGACTTCTATGCATTCGTGCTCATTCAGTACGAACTCTTCATTTGAGCCGCGGGCCTTGCTTTTCAACAACTCAAAATACGAATTGTTTCCTTCGGGACGCCCACCATCAGGACGGCCTTCAATTTCCAGTTGTAGGACGCCCATATCAACGCGCATCTGTAGAACTTGTCGTTGGCTAAGTTCAAGCAAACGAACGTTTACCGTTAGCGGGTCAAACGGCCAACGACTGAGAATATGATCGATATCCTGCTTGCTCATATGTTTCCCTCTTTCTTTTTCGAAATTATATCATTTTGTTTCACCAGACGAAGCTGACTGGATTCACAACGTCAATCGCGCGCCGATTTTCGGTTGCCACCGGAACAATCGGAGTCAAAAAATACGTAAAATCGAATAAATCGGTACAAGGGCAGACAACATTACAGTGAAATTCGGTAATGCGACACTTCGCACGCTTTATCGAAGCGGTAGAAAGTCCGAAAACTGCGTCTTATCCAGACGGGTCGCCACGCATACGCTTCTTTTCGGACTGCCGTCTTTTCGAGTCGAGACGCCGGCGTACCGAAGACTTCGAGGGTTTCGTTTTTTTACGAGGCTTTTGAACGATAAGTGCCGTACTGATCAACTGTTTTAACTTTGCCAAACAATCAGCGACATTACGACCTTGATCTCGAAACCGATGGCTTGTCAAAATGAGTTCTCCGTCTTTATTGATCCGTTTTTTCAATTTGTCGAACAAGCGATTTTTGATTGGCTCTGAGAGGCTTGGGCTGTTTGATACATTCCAGCGGATGGTTACTTTGGTATTTAGTTTGTTTACGTTTTGACCACCTGGGCCAGGTGAACGAGAATACGAGAACGCAAACTCTCGAATCGGAATCGAAATGTCATTGTTGATAGTGAGCATGGCAACTTAGACACTTTGGTCGCGGATGAGTTCGGTAAATAGCGGGGTGGCAAAACTGGATCGGGGTTGTAAAACCTTGACAACGGGTTGTGGGTTGTCTTTGTAATTGGATCTTATCATGGTCGACATGAGTCGTGTTCTCTGTTTCTTAATCTTGTCGGTATATTGTTCTCATTCAACGTCGATATGGGGACAGACGGACCAACCAAGAGCGATCGGGAAATACGACTGGTCAGGTTTTCTCGGACCGGAACGAAACTCAAAATCACCTGAGATAGGGATTTTGAAGGATTGGTCGGGCGGAAAATTGAAAACCGAATGGACGACCGAAGTTGGCGACGGTTATGTTCTTGGTTCTGTCGCCGATGACAAGTTTTATCAGTTTGACGCCGTCGAAAAGACGTGCCGTTTGATTTGCCGAGACGCAGCGACTGGCGATGAGCATTGGCGGTTTGAATATCCGTTCGAATATGTAGACATGTATGGATTTGAAGCGGGGCCACGCGCGACTCCGGTCATCGACGATGGCCGAGTCTACATTTTCGGCGTCGAAGGCAGACTTCACTGCTTGGATACGAACGACGGAAAAGAAATCTGGAGTAGAAACGTAAATGAAGAATTTGGTGTGGTCCAAAACTTTTTTGGCGTCGGTAGTACGCCGTTGGTGCATGAGCAACTATTGGTCGTCATGGTCGGAGGTAGCGAACGTCGTGATGCAGACCCAAAGGACTTGAGTTCGGTCAAACCCAACGGGACCGCGGTGATCGCGTTCGACAAGCGCACCGGCGAAAAGAAATACGCGCTTGGCAATGACTTGTCCAGCTATAGTTCAATCCAATCTTATCGCGACAACGGCAAAGTCATGGGGGTGGCGTGGCTTCGTACGAATGCCATCGGTTTTGATCTTCGTAACGGCGAGGAGCTTTGGTCTTTCCCATTTCGAGCACGAAAATATGAATCTGTCAACGCAGCGACGCCAGTAGTGCGCGGAAATCAAATTTTGTTGACCGAATCGTATGGCCCAGGAGCCGTACTTTTAAACGTAGCTGAGAACCAAGTCAAAACCGTCTGGCGAGATAGAAATATCCGTAGCCGATCCATGGCCAGCCACTGGAGTACGCCAGTGCGACACGATGGGCATTTTTACGGATGTCACGGGGAAAACCGCTCCTCAGCGGAGTTGCGGTGCGTCGAATGGGCTACGGGAGACGTGAAATGGCGGAAACGTGGTTTTGGCAGATCGTCACTGACGTTTGTCGATGACCATTTAGTCGTACTGGATGAAGTCGGAGAGCTGGTGTTGATCAAGGCTGAACCGAACGCGTACAGCGAAGTGACGCGGTATTCCGACACGGGTGGCAAACGACTGTCGATCAACTATCCATGTTGGTCGGCACCGATTGTTTGCAATGGCCGACTTTATGTTCGTGGCAAGAATAAGCTTGTTTGTTTGCGTGTTAAGAATCGTTGATACCGTTCACGCAGATTGGCTTAGCCATTTGAATTCACACAGCAATGAATTGAGCACGCGTGGAATTGGCAATGTATTTTTGGTTTGCCTGAATTGTCTGGGTGTAGTCGAGCCCTTCAAATTCGGTGCCGTGCAACTCGATTTCAAACTTACCCTCAAACCCGTTTTCCGCCAACAATTCGAGCCACTGTTCGATAGCGACCACGCCATCGCCTAGGTTGCAGCGTTTAAACCGTCCGTCTTTGAATTTTCCGTCGGCCAGTTGAACCAATTGCACTCGATCACGGTAAACACCGAAATTTCGATAGAACGATTGGCTGCGACCAATATGAAACAAGTCAATGACCAATCCTACGTCTCGTGGGGCGAAATCGGAAAGTAATTCCTGGTAGGTTTCAAAATTGGCAATGAAATTCCAAGGGCTTCTCAGTTCTTCTACCGGTTCTATGAGGAGGCGAACACCGAGGTCTTGAGCAGCAGGAATCAGTTCGTGGAGCGCTGAACGAAAAAGTCGCAGGGCATGGGAATCGGTATGTCCGTTTCGGCCTCCCGGGTGAACGACTAAGAAATCGCTCCCAACTTCGTGGGCCTGATAAATCGCTTCCAAGCCATCCTCGACACTCAGTTTAAAGGATTGCCCTTCGCTTCCAGTAAATCCGCCCGCCCAGCTCAAGCTAGAAACCGACATCTGCATTTCGTAAAGAAAGTCGGCAGCTTCTTCACTGCCAACGTCGCTAACTTTCGATCGCCACAATCCGATCGACTGGAAACCCAAATTTGAGTAGCGGACAACATCCTGAAAAAAAGACCAACGTAAACTACAAAACTGGTTGACCGACAAGCGATGCATTCTTTATTGCCTCTTAAAAAGATTGCTGCGAGTAAGGTAAGACCGAATAGTATGCCGAGATATCAAATTTATGTAAACCATTTTTTCGTTAAACACCATTGCGCTCTCAAAAGATCGTTGTTGTCTTACGCAAGGCAGAATGATTTGCCGTCAGAGGCCAGTTGTGTAAATTGAAACGCCAATGTGTGCTAGCTGTTTCGGTTTTTTGTTTGGAATTCGATCCAGATGCATTACGATAAATCATGGCACAACTCTCGATACGTCACCATGGATGCCAAGTAGGATGTTTCATATCTTGCAGGAGAATGTTGTGAATGGAATGCAGAAGGTAAGGATCGATTTTCCGAATTCGGAATTACAGTTTCGCGTAAAGTCATTTTTGGCCAGCCGACATTTTCCGGGATTCGAAGAAATTGAAGTTATGGCGGAGAACGGTCAGGTCACTTTGACTGGCGACGTTGCGACGTACTATGAAAAACAGGTCGCGATTAATTCTTGTCAACGAGTTGCAGGTGTGATCACACTGATCGACAACATTGCCGTAGAAGAACGGTCGAACCGATCTATTTTTCAATCTGAAGCTCTGTTGGACTGAATTAATCGAGGGGTATCAACGTCGCAAGCTTCGATCCAAATTGATGCCTGGATAACGGTTCATTTCAGCGATGATGGTTGCTCTTTTCTCTACGACATCGTTTTGCAGTTTTTCCGTGGCCACTCGCAGGGCCTCTGCGTACTGTTGAGAAAGTCTAGATTGGTATTTCTGATGCAGTTGATCGAGACTGGATTGAGCTATGGAAGTGTCTTTTTGTAAGACGGAATTGAACTTATTGGCAAGGCGTTCGCCAAGGTCTGAATTGAAGTTTATCGTTGGGTTGGCGATGGTGCCGCCAATATTGGCAACGACCTGATATTCCGAAATAGATCCCAACTCGAGATTGACTAAGTCCGCGATGGTTTGACCTCCGGCCATTTGATCTAATTTCAAAATCTGCGTGGCCAAATTCTCGTACTCAAAGACGAAGCGGCCGTTCAACTGATCTCCAACACAGGTCAGGACGATGTCCATTTTTGAGCGGCATGGGCTGACTCGCATGCTGAGAATATCTTCGTTTGTTTTACCCAGGACGCGCCGCGGCAACGGTATATCCGGACAAATCATTTGGATGGAGTCTTTCGCCAATTCGGGAACGCGTCGATCAAGCGTGCAATTGACGACAAAGTGCGTATTGCCTTGGGCACGCAATTGGCATGTCGTGGGTTGGTCGAGCAATTCGGGTTGCAACGAATAATTCTTTAGCTCGCCCGAGAAACTAAACTTTTGCCCAGCGATTCTTCCTTCACCATCCAGCGCAATAGACTTGATCCAAAACGGTGGTACCGTCGCGGCACCGGGTACTGAGATGTTGGATCCGTAGTCACCAGTTTTTTGAAAATCCGAAGTTGGATCGGGAATCGAATCGCGAAATGATAAATACCAATTGAGGACTTCGTTGGCACTTTGGATTTGTTCGTCGTTGAGCAGCAGTCCCGAAATGGTGTCAGGGTCAACCATGCGTTGCGGCTTTTGATTCAGCAACTTCGAATCGCGATTCCTGGCTTCATCTAATGCAGTTTGGTGGGTTGCGATTTGCAGGTCCAATTTCGCCAACTGCTGAGCCAGCAGGTCGATGTCTTGGCCAACGGTTCTGATTTTTTGTTGAGCAACTTGCAGATTGTCAGAACGAAGGACGTTGTTGTCATACTGCTTGACCAGTTGGTTAACATTTTGGACGGACTCTTGGAGGTGTTCTATTTTCGCCAGATGCCCACTCAGATTCTGCTCCAATTGTTCAAATATTTGTTTCGCTTTTGCCGTCAATTCCAGATTCTCCAGATCCAATTCTTGGTCCGAAAACTTAAATTGATCGAGCCATTGTTCGCGCGGGTCTGGGCTTTGCAAAGAAAACTTGAACTCGTCTTCGTTCACGGTGGCCGCTTGGGGCGTCGACGGTTGAGTGTTTGAGATGCCACCAGATATTGAGCGTGGTGAACCGAAGACCAGTTGAGAAGTCGTCCCCTCTTGGACGATGAATTGGCGTTTCGCCAGAGCATCGAGGTCAATCTTGAGAACGGCCGAATCTGCTTGGAACAAATTCTGCATCGGAGCTCGTGGATCGGCGACGGCAAGCTGTTTAATAAAAATCTTACTGTCCTTGATCGAAGAAAATACCTGCCCAATATCGACCCGGGCGCCGACATTGGATTCAGCCGTTCGCTTGATCGCTTGACGAATGAGTGCATCGCGTCCAATCCAGAGAGCGGCGGCGATCAGGAGCAAAATGAAAACGCGAGTGACAAAAATACTAAAACGGGACATCTAATTTTCTCTTGCCTCGTGCGATGGCGTTTCATAACCGATAATCCAGCGAACGAAAGAGCTTTGTAAAATACGATCGCGTATGAATGTTCTATTGCTTTCGAACAGATAGAAACTCACCAAGTAACACGGAATAAAACCGGCGAGGCCAGTCACAAAACTTCCAGCGACGACACTGTTGTCCAGATGAGTCCAGGGGGCTATGGGCAATTGAAAGAACTTCCCCAACAGACCGACAACCCAATCAAACTGAAAAAGCAGTTTGCCAATCTCGTGCATTAGAGGTTGCGCGGATGAACCGACGAGGCTAAAGCCGATTCCGGATAAACAACCCGTTATGAAATTGGCACCCGAAATCACCAGCGTGACTAAGAGTCCGACAAAAAGTGCATTGTCTTTAGGCAATAGCCCAATCATGGCGCCTAGCGCCAAGCCCATCGCTAATTGGCGCGACGAGTCGATACCGTCTAGCTTGCGAAAAAAGCTCATATCAACTGAAAACTCAAAATCTCAAATCGGGTGGAGTGATGCCGATATGGCATGGAAATTTGATCGGCTTATAGAGAAAAGCTCTGCAGTTGTCGACTGAGTTTATGTTGCTTCACACAAATCTGCTGGCATGACCCACTCAGAACGAATCATTTGGTTGTGTGCGCAGCCTGGGTGGTTTGCGCCGGTTTTGGATGAAGTTGCGAGCGATTCCAGCAGTTAGTACAGTTACGCATTCACTACATCGATGATGATTTAGGGCTAGTGACCAAATGGCTGAAATTCAGTTTGGGCGTAGCAATTTATTAGAAAATGAACCGAAAAGGCAGACTTATGGAACGTGAAATATTTGCAGATGGCATTGGTGAAATTACGCTTTCGGGCGGCATGGTTCGGATGGACTTGGTTTCGATGGTAGGAACTCAAAAATCGAATGATCAGCCTCCTCAGATGGAGCACCGTCAGCGCGTCGTTATGCCTCCAGATGGGTTTTTGCGAAGTTTCAGTGCGATGGAAAATCTCGTGAAACAGCTCATAGATGCAGGGCTGGTGAAGCCACGGGATGGTGAAAATGCCAACAGTCCGGTTTCTGCCGAGGCTGGGGGAGGTGGAGAACCCCCAAAATCGCCGAATTTCTGAGCAATTTTCGCCGTTCGGCGAATTTCATATATAATGGGAATCGTGTTGTCCGCGGGCAAGGTACTCTGCTGCGCCAGATGCGTAGTTAGCGTCGGGCAAAATCTACTCAAATTGTATTGAGATACGGAACATGAACATCTTTCCTCCCAATGTTGAAGCATTTGATGAGTCTGTACAGATTGGCGAGTCCATTTTGGCATCGCAATTGTTTGAAGCGTCGGACCTCGATGGCAACCCAATCACTCGGTTCCGATTCCGAGACAATTCTGGTGTATTGTCTTCCGGATTCTTCACCGTTGCCGGTGTTCGGCAACCCTCAAATACCTTCTTCCAAGTCAGCGCAGCTCAATTAAATACGGTTCGCTATCACGCAGGGCTGATTGAAAGTAGTGAAGCCTTTTCGGTCCAAGTCGGCGACGCTCAACAGCTAAGCACAGTCGCAACTGCAACGGCCAACACGATCACCGGGAACTTCTTTCCGCCGACGGTAATACCAAGACCCGGCTCTGTTCAAGAGCGAGAATCATTGGATCCGACAACCTTGTTTTCGGTTGACGATGCGGACGGCAATCCAGCGATACGTTTTATGTTCGCGGATCGCGCACCCAATGTGAACGGCGGCCATTTCCGATTCAATGGCGTTCGCATGCCATCGGGACAATTTTTTACAGTTGAAGCCAATCAGTTGGCCCAAGTTGAATACATCGGTGGACGTTTTCAACAATCGGAAAACGTCGCGATTCGCGTTTTTGATGGAGAATTTTTCAGTGATATTGTCGACGTGCGTGTGACGACGTTGCGAAATCGTTTTGCTCCGGAAGTTGACGTCTTCAATGTTAATTCAGGCCTGGGCAAAGTCCTTGCCGCTGAGTCGTTGTTTCGATTTTCTGACCAAGATGGCAATACGCCAAAAACGCTTGGTTTTCTGGACACGGGACTGGATGCCGACAGCGGTTTCTTCAGTATCAATTTCGTACCCCAAGCAGCGGGGACGTTTTTCACCGTGCCGGCGGATGAAATTGAAACGGTGCGATACCATGTACCAAACACAAGTAGCGATTCTGAAATTTTTCGTGTCTTTGCAACAGATGGTCGATTCGCCAGCGAAGTCGGTTCGGGAACGGTCAACGCGATTCCTCGCCCGCGTCTGACG
The DNA here is from genome assembly GCA_965263475.1 of Mariniblastus sp. Classification (GTDB taxonomy): domain Bacteria; phylum Planctomycetota; class Planctomycetia; order Pirellulales; family Pirellulaceae; genus Mariniblastus. The sequence continues at coordinate 639,560 of OZ253677.1, read as the reverse complement.
GTCGAAGATTTTCAAGTTGAAAACATTAACATTGGCGGTCAAACACTAGTTTTGGACCGTTTGGAATTGGTCGATTTCAACGAAATCGTGACGCAAGATCTTGAGACCCAGCCGTTGTCGCTGTTTCAGGTCATGGATCAGAATATCAACAACGATGTCAATGCGGCCCGTCTGTACATAAATGGGGAAGTACTTCAGCGTGGAGTGATTCATACGTTCACTGCCGAAGAATTTGCTCAATTGAAAATCCGTGGTGGTTTCCCGGAAAACCGCTCCGCCAATCAGTTCTTGGTCCGCGGCAAAAACGAGTTGTTTTTTACTCCTTGGGAAGAATTTCGCGTAAACACCGAACCAAATTTGAATGGCGCATTGGCGTCGAACACGCGTGTGAGCGAAACACTTATTGAGAATGAAAAAACTGTTGTCACTTACACCTTTATTCAAGGTGAAGATTTTACCAACGATGACGTGACGACTCCGCCGGTTCCGGCTTACTATGCCGCGGATGCTGAAGAACGAATGGATCCGTTTCCTTTGGATCCGACCATGCGAAATGGTATTCGCGAAGCGTTGGACATTTTGGAGTCTTATGCGGACCTCGAATTTGTGGAAGTGCCATTTGAAATTACTGCATCGGAAGCGCAAATCACGTTCGGTTTGACGCGGGGTGCAGATGACGGTGTTTTGGGTTTCACGCGTCAGTTGGTGGATGGCGGATTTGGTTTTGGAAACATTCTAGGTGACGTTTGGTTCAACCGGAACTTTTACCCTGAGTTCGAAACGCCAGCCGGACCAGGTACCGGTTTTCATGTGACCGCGATCCACGAAGTTGGACATGTTCTAGGGTTCAAGCATCCGTTTACTTCTCCCAATGCGGTTCCGATCTTGTTAGACAATAATTTATTCTCCATTATGTCAGGGCCCGATATTCCGGGAATCGTCAATAACGGATTTGCGTTGTTTGATATTTTTGAAGTCCAGCGTTTGTACGGACCCAACGAAGAGTTCAATACTGGCAATGACCATTACTTCCTTCGCACTCCGGGAACGTTGACTACTCTTTATGATGCTGGTGGTTTAGACACCATCAACATGACTTCGTCGAATGCGGACGAATTTATCAGTTTGCAGCAAGGTGCGTTTTCTTCGATTGACGGAAATCCGTTTAACGTCGCCATTTCTTATGGCACGGTCATTGAAAATGCCCGTGGTGGAAGTGGAAGCGATACGATCGTCGGTAACTCAAGTCGAAACTTGTTGTTTGGCAATAACGGAGACGATACTCTCGAGGGCGATGGCGGCAACGACGTGCTACGCGGTGGTGCACGATCCGACACCTATATCTGGCGAACAGGGGACGGACGCGACTTTATCGACGAGCAAAACCTTGGAGGAATGGACGCGATCCATATTTTTGACGGTACCGCCTTGAGTTCTCTTCAAAACGATTTAGTGTTCCGCAAGTTTGGTCAAAACCTGCGAATCGACCTGCGATTTGATCGTCGAGAGGGCCAGGGTTCTGTCGTGGTCAAGAACCAGGGACTTGGTGGTTCTCGAGTTGAGACGCTTCGCTTGTTCAATGCGGCGGGGGATCAGATCGGCCAAGACATCGACCTATTCTCCATTTATCAACAGGCGACGACCAAGGCACAATTTTTCCGAGTCACCGGTCAGGAAACTGAACGTGGGTTCATCGCAGTGCCAACGTAGTCTTTGATTCGCTAACTGTTACAACAGTTAAACCTGTTACATTTGACAATGCCTCGGCCGCTGGAAAGTTGCCGAGGTATTTTTATGCCCTTTTTTTATTGCGTTTCACTGTGACAATTCAAGGAATCTGGCAGATCTGCTTAATCACGGCGTAAATTATAGTCGCTGATTCCAAACAGATTGTTGTCACTGAAAATCCTTATTGCAGCCCACCATGGCTAATTCTTCCCATCCCGACGTGCCCGATTCACAAGATGTCCAAAACGGAGATCCAGTAGTCACTCCGGATTCTGAATACACTCCAGGGGGCGTCGGCGATTCGGCGTCTGTGAACGAAAACCAAAACGAGGTCGAGCGAATTGCAGACGACGTTGAAAATGATGCGTTTCGTTCCCAACACACCTCGCTCCAGTGCCTTTCGCTGATCGCACGTCACCACGGCATGGACGTTAGTGCCGATCGCTTGATTCATGATTATTCGCTGGAAGACGAAGAACCGAGTTTGAATCGAGTCATGCGCATCGCCAAGGATATCGGTTTTAAGTCGCGTTTCGTTCGTCTTAGCTGGAAACATTTTTCGAAAATTGAAGACGCGTTTCCATTAATGATTCGCTTAGCCAATGGCAACTTCGTAATTGCGGTAGGATTGCGGCAGCACGAAAAAGAGGATGGCACCACGATTGATCAAGTAGCTATTTTTGATCCCTTGGCAGATCGGCCTGATTTCATTTTCTTGGAGCAAAGTGAATTCGAAAATGGCTGGAAAGGTGAAGCGATCTTTCTCAAACGCAAGTTCTCTTTGCTCGATAGTAATCAGCCGTTTAGTTTGAAGTGGTTTATCCCAGAAGTCATCAAACAACGCACCGCGTTTACAGACGTCGCCGTGGCAGCGCTATTCATTCACTTGATTGGACTAGTCGTTCCATTGTTTTTTCAAATCGTGATTGATAAAGTCTTGGTCAATTACGCATTGTCGACGTTGCAGGTCTTGACCGTTGGAATCGTTGTCGCCCTTAGCTTCGACGGAATCCTTAGCTTTCTGCGGAGTTATTTGTTGCTTCATGCAACCAGCAAGATCGACATTCGAGTTGCGACTCGAACGTTTGGTCACATGCTCAGTTTGCCGATGCAATATTTTGAGCAGATCACGGCCGGAGTATTAACCAAGCATATGCAGCAGACCAGCAAAATCCGTGAGTTCTTGACTGGGAGCCTGTTCTTGACCATGCTGGATTCAACAGCATTGCTGGTGTTCCTGCCGATCTTGTTGTTTTACTCTGTCCCGTTGACTGTCGTTGTCTTGGTCTTTTCGGGATTGTTAGCCGTCAATATCGGTATTTTGATTGGGCCCTATCGCCGTCGTTTGGAAGCGCTGTACAACGCTGAAGGTGAGCGGCAAGCCATGTTGGTCGAAACCATCCATGGTATCCAAACGGTGAAGGCCTTAAGTATGGAGCCGGTCCAGCGCAAGAACTGGGACCAAGCATCGGCCAATGCCGTCAGCATGCATTTCAAAGTCGGCAAGATTTCTATTACTGCGACGACAATCTCAAAATTTTTGGAAAAGCTGCTTACCGTGATGATCATTTGGTTTGGTGCCCAAATGGTCCTAAAAGGAACATTGTCGGTTGGGGAATTGGTTGCGTTTCAAATGATTGCCGGTCGCGTGACCGGTCCTTTGGTGCAGCTGGTTTCGTTGGTTCATTCGTACCAGGAATGTGCGTTGTCGGTGCGCATGCTAGGTTCGGTCATGAATCGCGAACAAGAAGCAGGCATCGGGCACGGCTTGCGACCACCGATTCAAGGATCCATTGAATTTGAAAATGTGACATTCAACTATATCCCCACCAGTCCACCAGCGCTCGACCATGTCGATATCAAAATACCCAAAGGGAAAGTGATTGGAATTGTTGGACGTAGCGGTAGCGGCAAGACGACGTTGACGCGGATGATTCAAGGCATGTATCGACCGCAAACGGGTTTAATACGATTTGACAATCTCGACATGCGAGAGCTGGACATCGCGCATTTACGGCAAAACATTGGTGTCGTGTTGCAAGACAACTTTTTGTTTCGAGGGACGGTCCGAGATAACATCGCGATGGCGAAAACGAATTGCAGTTTTCAGGAGGTCGTCTATGTGGCGAAACTTGCGGGTGCGGATGAATTCATCGAGCGACTACCGCAGAGTTACGACACGATGTTGGAAGAGAACGGCGCTAATTTGTCGGGTGGGCAGAAACAACGTTTAGCGATTGCCCGAGCGCTGTTGAAGGACCCTCGCATATTGATTTTCGACGAAGCGACCAGCGCCCTGGACCCCGAAAGTGAAGCCATTATTCAAAAGAACCTGAGCCGAATTGCCAGGGGACGGACGGTGATCATCGTTTCCCATCGATTGTCGACATTGACCGGGTGTGACGGCATCTTGGTATTGGAACGTGGCAAACTCGAATCAGTCGGTAATCACCAGTATTTACTTCAGAATAGCAAGACGTATCGAGAACTATGGCAACAACAGATGGGCAAAGCGTAAAAGAACGCGTACGCGAAGAACGCCACCGCCGGCGGACCGAAGCGCGGCTTGAACAAGTTCGAAAACGTGCCAAGCACGACCATACGATTGTCGAGTTTCAACCCGACGCGGTCGAAATCGAACATCGAAAAGTACCCGGCGGTGCACGGTGGACGTTGTACACGGTGGCTGCGTTCATCGCCGCGTTTATTTTGTGGTCGTATTGGGCGCAGGTCGATCAAATTGTTGTTGCCCAAGGTAAATTAATCACCACCGAGAACGCTGTCGTCGTCCAGTCTTTTTCGACCCAGACCATTCATAGCATTGACGTCAAATTTGGTGACCGGGTGAAGGCTGGGCAATTGGTGGCTACTTTGGATCCAACGTTTTCGGATGCCGATTTGAGCCAGCTTCAAGCCCAAAAAAATGCACATTTGGCCAAAATCGCGAGACTCAATGCCGAATTGGCGGGCGAAGGCTTTTCGACGACCGCTCATTCTGATGACCTGGAGTGGGAGACTCAGGCCATGTTGTACAAAGAACGCCAATTGGAAATGAATGCGGCATTGAAGAAATTTGACGCAGAGATCGCGAAACTGGCCAGCGACGTCGAAATGGCCAAAAAAACGATTTCAACCAAGAAAGAGACCGTTTCAGCGCACCGCGGGCTGTATGACAAGGAAATTGAGTTGCGAAACAAAGGAAGTCGATCCGAACGACAGTTTTTGAGTGCAAAGCTAGGCTATTTGCAAGCCAAGGACGACTTGGATGCGACAGCAAAATCGGTTGCTGATTTTGCCGCCGACAAACTGATAAAGGAAACTGAGAAAGCGGCGATGATTGCCAATCGTCGATCAGAAATTGCCACCGAGTTGGACCAAGCCAATCAAGAATTGCAGACCGTTGTGCAAGAAATCAACAAAGCCATGCGCATGGACGAGTTAAACGAGTTGAGGGTACCAGCGGACAGTGGGCACGACGAATTTGTCGTGTTTCAGGTAGCAGATCTCAGCGTCGGCTCCATTTTGCAAAAAGGCGAACCGCTATTTAAATTGATTCCAGTCGATGTACCACTGGAAGCCGAAGTCGAGATCTCCGGCCGAGATGTTGCCAAAGTTCGGACCGTCGAGGGGGATGCCGATAATGGAAAAATGCCCAATGGTTCGCTGGTCACGATCAAGTTGAGCGCTTTCGACTATCAAGATCATGGAACACTGAAAGGTCATGTTCGCACCATCAGCGAAGGTGTTTTCGAAGAAAAAAACCAACAAGCGCAAGCTAGTGCAAAATTTAAGGCACGCATTCGATTGACTGAACCAGCGATGCTTGAAAACGTCCCTCAAGATTTTCGTCTGATGCCAGGTATGACAACGACGGCGGAAATTAAAGTGGGGCGGCGACGTGTTATTCAATATTTCTTGTATCCGATTCTGCGATACCTGGACGAAGGTTTCCGCGAACCGTAAAAAAGAAGTCGATCGTAAGCCGGGTTTTGTACATGCGGGGCATGCGATGATCATTTATCTAGGCCACACATTGCTGTGTGGCTCAAGCAGCCTACCCGAAAGTCAAACGCGACGGACCGCCGCTCCTTTCTGCTTGGCCTTGCTCCAGATGGGGTTTACCTAGCTGATTGAGTCGCCCCAACCACTGGTAGGCTCTTACCCTACCCTTTCACCCTTACCATTCCTGACGGAATTCGGCGGTTTATTTTCTGTGGCACTTTCCCTAATCTCACGATCGGTCGGCGTTACCGACCATCTTGTCCTTCGGAGCCCGGACTTTCCTCTCGCTTAATCGCCAGCGATCATCTGATCGACTTCTGAACCTATTGTATTCGATCCATCCGTCATTGGAATGTTCGTGAAAAAATAGGCAAGTCACGCTGGGAAGGCTTCAATCTAAAGTTCGCCGAATACTTGAACTACGATTTTGTCCAATGGAGAGTTGGACTTGGCCTGAACGACGATGCGATCGTTAGGATGCAACGCATAATCTTGTTCGTATTTGACCTGTTTTCCTTTTTTGAACTCGACTGGCAATTTGTGAGAGGCACCGTTCGGCAACCTGCGATGGAGGTCGACGAGCATTGCTGGGTATTCTTTCAACGCACCAGAAGCTTCTAACGCTTCTTGGACCGTAGTTGGTTTGGAGATAACACCCGTGTACACCTTGGGTTTACCCAAGACCGGGTGCATTTCAACGTAGTAGTTTGCTGTGGCATTTGCTACGGTTTCAGGATTGGTCACCGCCGGAACCGCAGAAGTATTCAGATTTGGGAATACGGAAACGCATCCAGTGCATGCCATTGCGAACGTTGCGACGACGGCAAGTTGGAAAATTCGATGAATGGAAGCAATCATTTTGATCTCACAAACACAGCAAATCTTGTGAACTGCCCAAAAAATGGCAGCTCTTATTACCCGCATCGTCAACCTAACCGCTAAACTTTAACGTTTGGTCAGAATTGCAAATGTGCTGTCATTTTGAGTGCAGTCGTTTATAGTTTCCGCCTAGCGGAAAAGTTTGGTTGAGTTACTCGATGTGGAACGAAAAAGTCGTCGTGGTTGCAGGTGGTTCGAAAGGGCTCGGCTTGCATATTGCTAACGAATTCCATGCTCGCGGCGCGATTGTCGTTTTGTGTGCTAGAACTAAAGATACGGTCGACCAAGAAGTTTCTCGTTTGAATACGATTCGAGCGAACAGTGCACACGGTCATCCAGTGGACCTCGGCGACAAATCAGAGCGGGAAAAACGGATTGCTGAGATCATTCAGCGACACGAACGTATTGACGTTTGGGTGAATGCCGTCGGCCAGTCGATACGCACCGAATTCCAGGCTGCAGATTTGGATTCTTATCGGCAGCTAATGGAATCAAATTTTTTTACAAGTGTGGGATGTTCTTTGGCGGTTCTTCCCTATCTTCAACAGTCCGAAGGGTACCTAATAAATGTCGGTTCGTTAGCGGCGAAAACCGCTTGGCCGCTGGTATCGCCCTATGTGGCCAGCAAGCACGCGTTGGCAGGATTCGCGCATCAGCTCAGGATTGAAGGGCCGCAGGAGGTTCACTATTTGTTTGTGTGTCCCGGCCCGATTGCCGGATCGGATCCATCCCGTTACCAAGAAGCGGCGCAACAGATTGGTGGAAACGCAAACAAGCCGGGTGCTGGAGCGCCAGTCAAAGCGATTGATCCAAACCGACTTGCAAGTAAAATCGTGGACTCTTGTGAACGTCGCAAGTCGGAATTGATTGTGCCGTTCAAATCCAGGTTTCTTTTTTCGTTGTTGCAAATTTGGCCGGAACTGGGTGATCGACTCATTCGCAAATTCAGAAAGTGAACTAGCATGTCGCAGAATTTTGATTTTCCAACGGTTTCCTACGAGGGCCCAGAGTCCGACAATCCAATGGCGTTCCGATGGTACAACGCTGACGAATTGGTTGAAGGCAAAACGATGCGCGATCACTTGAGGTTCAGTGTTGTTTATTGGCACACCTTTCGAGGTAACGGTGCCGACCCGTTTGGTGCGCCCACGATGGTGCGTCCCTGGGAGGATGGATCCGATTCCGTTGAAAATGCGATTCGACGGGTGCGTGTGGCGTTCGAATTTATGGAAAAATTGGGTGTGCCGTATTATGCATTTCACGACCGTGACGTCGCCCCAGAGGGCAAGACTTTGTCTGAATCCAATAAAAATTTGGATGCCATCGTCGATGTGCTCGAACAAGAACAACAACGTAGTGGAATCAAATTGTTGTGGGGTACGGCTAACCTGTTTTCCAATCCACGTTTTATGCATGGCGCTGCAACGAATCCGGATGCAAATGTATTTGCATTTGCTGCCGCCCAAGTCAAGAAAGCGATGGAAGTAACGAAGCGACTCGGAGGCGAAAATTATGTGTTTTGGGGTGGTCGTGAAGGTTACCAAAGCCATTTCAACACGGATATGAAGCGTGAGTTGGACCATTTGGGGCAGTTCCTTGGCATGGCCGTTGATTACGCAAAAGAAATTGGATTTGACGGCACGCTATTGATCGAACCGAAGCCGAAGGAGCCGACAAAACATCAATACGATAGTGACGCTGCAGCCTGTATCAATTTCCTTCGGACGTATGACCTGATGGATCATTTTAAGTTGAACCTGGAAACTAACCATGCGACGCTTGCCGGGCATACGATGATGCATGAGTTGGACTACGCCGGTGCGCAAGATTGCTTGGGATCAATTGATGCAAACACTGGCGATATGTTGCTAGGTTGGGACACCGATCAATTTCCAACCGATTTCTACCTCACGACGCAATGCATGTTGATGATTTTGAAGTACGGCGGACTTGGCAGTGGCGGCGTGAATTTTGATGCCAAGGTTCGTCGCGAGAGTAACGAGCCAGTCGACTTGTTATATGCCCACATTGGTGGAATGGATGCGTTCGCACGGGGGTTGAAAATTGCGGCTGCCATTCGAGCTGATGGAGGTTTGGACAAAGTGATTGGCGATCGGTATCAGACGTGGAACGCGTCGCTAGGCGCTGATATCGAATCGGGCAATCATGGTTTCGCCTCGCTAGAGAAAATTGCATTGGCGGCTGGCGATGTCGGTGTACAAAAGAGCGGACGCCAAGAGTTTGTCGAGAATTACATCAACCGATTCGTTTAATCCATTTGGATCTGGGTCGCGGATCACGCAGGTGTCCCGCGACGCGATGATGATCCGAACTAGATTATCGGCGATGACGGTCTTTTGCCGGGTTGGCGTGCGTCGCCGTACACGACACCCGAAAAGTAGTTCATACAGGCCAGTTCCGCAATCTCCTTGTTGAATGTCCATTGTTTGCCATGGAAGTCGCAAAAATCCCGGGCTTGGAACAAGAGATCTTGTGGATGGCAGAATCGGAATGGGCGGTTGACTCGTTTGTAGTGGTATTCGATCAAGTAATCTAAAACGAGGTTGTCCGTTTGAATGTTGTATTGTTTGCACAAGACGTGAAACAGTTGACGAAATTGAGCCTCGGTAGGATCGAACACTTCGATCTTGTATGGAATTCTACGTAGAAATGCTTCGTCGCAGAGTTCTTGCGGTGCCAGGTTCGTTGAGAAAATCAATAGCTGATCAAATGGCAGCTGTACTTGGCGGCCCGACGGCAAAGTAGCGTAATCGTGTCCGGATTCCATTGGAATGATCCACCGGTTGAGCAGTTCTTCGGTACTAATCAGTTGTCTTCCAAAGTCATCAACGATTAAGCAACCGCAATTGCTTTTAAAGTGAATTGGAGCTTCGATAATCCCCGTCACTTCATTTAGTTTTGCTTCCAAATGGGCAAGCGTCAGTTCCCCGCCGACAACAATACACGGCCGTTGGATGCGGATCCAACGTTCGTCAATTTCTGTCGATCGTGTCAAGCCATCGTTTTGTGGCAATGGCGCCGCCTTATGAAGACTAGGGTCGTAAAGGCGAATGATGTCCCCGCCCACGGACAGACTTCTCGGAATCCAAATGTGTTGACCAATGCACTGGATCGCACGTTTGGCGACGGTGGACTTGCCATTTCCCGGCGGTCCATACAAAAACATGCTGCGGCCGGAATTGATGGCTTGTCCCAACTGGCTGACCATCATTTTTGAAAACACCAGGCCGTTCATGGCGCCGAGTACGTCTTGAAACGTTGGTTTGGTGTTCTTTACCGATTGCCGTTTGACCGCGTGAATGTACTCTGATTGTGCCACCGGTGCCGCGCCGCAATAGGTGCTACGCTCCAGGTGCATTCGCGCCTGCTCTTGCCCTTTGGGGGTCAATTCAAATGTATAGTCGCCGACCATCGATGACGATTTGATTGCGACAAGGAGTTCAGCTTTCAACTCCGATAAAATCGGTTCGACGACTTCGTAAGGCAATTTGACTTGGTCTGAGATTCCACGACCGCTGGCTGTCCCGTGCAAGAACAAGAATTTTAGAAGTAACGGGCTCAAGTCATTGTTTGTGAGCCCGGACTCTTTTAATGAAGACGGTCGCAGTGGTAGAAAGTCATCAGAGATCGGTTCGATGTGCTCAGAATTGGTTTGATGGGATTGAGCAACGATTGCTGCGGAAAGCCCTAACGAAGCGGTTACATCCAATGGATTGACGTCTTGAGGGATGTCGTTTTGAGGTGTAGACATTTAGGGCAGCGACTCCGTCGGCATAGATTGGCTAATCGTCACAATGGGAAAGCAAAACAACACTCTCCGAATGAGTAATCGTCACTTTGAATCCACATAGCGCACCGACGTCTCTGGCTCAACAAATAAGGACTTTTCGGAAAAATCGGCATCTGGGCTTTGCAGCGTGAGCTACCCTTTGGTGTTCGTTTTCTCAAGCCAATCGATGCCACTATGATTCATGTCCGTGAATTGACCAAAGTTTATAGCGATATCCAAACGGAGGAATTTGTGGCTTTGAATCGAATCAGCTTTGATGCGATGCCGGGCCAAATATACGGGTTGTTGGGACCCAACGGTGCGGGCAAGACAACGGCTTTGCGGATTTTGAGTACCGTTCTGCAACCGACGACGGGAACTGCAATCATTAACGGTTTTGACGTTTCTCAAGCTCCAGAAAAAGTGCGCCATCAGATCGGTTTTGTATCGACCAACACGGCGATCTACGATCGGATGACCGCTTGGGAGATGGTGCAGTATTTTGGTCGTTTGTATGGGATGAAAGAAGACAAGCTGCAAATTCGGATGGAATCCATTTTTGATCGGTTTCAGATGAATGAGATTCGCAATTTGCTGGGCAGCAAAATGTCGACTGGAATGAAACAGAAAGTCTCGATCGCTCGGGCTATCGTGCACGATCCACCGGTTTTGATATTTGACGAGGCTACATCGGGTCTAGACATTTTGGTCGCTCGCGAGGTGCTAAACACGATCGAACTTCTACGCGATCACGGCAAATGTATATTGTTTTCTTCTCACATCATGTCGGAGGTATGTCGGCTTTGCGATCGTGTCGCGATTCTCAATCGCGGAACCATACTCGCCAACGGGACCATGGAAGATTTGCAAGAACAACATGCTGAGCCAGATCTGGAAGAGCTGTTTTACAAGCTCATTTCAAAATCGGAACGGGAATCCAATCGACAGCCTGCTTTAATCTGATGGGCGATTCAATGAACTGGCAAAACGTAAAACTAATTCTTGGTCGCGAACTCAAGGATCAACTGAGAGACCGGCGGACCTTGTTCACGGTTCTGGTATTGCCATTGCTGCTGTATCCGTTGATGGGTATGGCGTTTTTGCAAATCTCGCAATTCGCGCGGAACCATTCGTCGCGAATTTGGATTGCTGGACACGAAAATTTGCCAAAACAACCTCCGCTGATTCGCGACGGCCAATTTGTGTCTGAATTGTTAGCGGCGGCCAAGACAACAAACACGGAATTATTGATCGCCGAAGAGCCGGACCGCATTTTGACGTTTTTCAAGAAACTGGCGGACACACCCGATGGCGACCCCGCGGAACAGGTCATCCAACAGGTCATGCAGGAAGTCTTGGTCAAGAACAAGGCCGATCTTGCGATTATCATTCCGGATCCAATTGAGGTCGCAAGTCTGAGCGATCGCGAAAACGAAACTCCGATTCCCAAACTACATGTGTTTCGCAACTCGTCACGAGACAAATCCAACATCGCCAGCGATCAGTTTCGAAAACTCGTCACGCATTGGAAGAGCAAAGTTTCGCTGCAAACGCTTGAGTCACGAGGGATTGACGTTCAGCAGCTTGAATCGTTTCAAACGGTCCACAAAGATGTTGCCGATCATCAGTGGAAGCAAGCAGCGACGTGGTCCAAGATTTTGCCATTTATCGTGATGATTTGGTGTTTAACCGGCGCGTTTTATCCGGCCGTCGATTTGTGCGCCGGCGAGAAAGAGCGAGGAACGTTTGAGACGCTCTTGAGCAGCCCAGCGTTGAGAAACGAGATAGCGTTTGGAAAGCTATTGACGGTGATTACGTTCAGCATTACCACCGCGGTGTTGAATCTGTTGAGCATGGGATTTACTGGGTTGTTTGTTGTTTCCCGGCTCGGTTCGCAGCTGGGCGCCGACTCGGCAATGATGACCCCGCTCGGCTTGCCACCGATCAACTCGTTTTTTTGGTTGTTGATCGCTTTGATTCCGATCGCATCCTTGTTTAGCGCTGTGGCGTTGGCTGCCGCTTCGTTTGCGAAAAGTAGCAAAGAGGGACAGTATTATCTGGTTCCATTAATGATGATCTCAATGCCGCTGATGATGTTGCCCATGATGCCAGCTGCCAAGTTGGATTTGGGGACAAGTTTAATTCCCGTCAGTGGACTGATGTTAATGTTACGTGGATTGATTGAGGGCCAATATGCTCAAGTTGCACCGTATGCTGGGCCAGTCGTCGGCGTGACCTTGGTCTGTTGTTGGTTGGCGATTCGCTGGGTAGTTATCCAATTCAACAGTGAGTCGGTCATCTTTCGCCCTAGCGAACGATTTAGCGTTGGCGTTTGGCTAAAACAATCCATTCAAGAACGTCATGAATTACCTTTGGCCGGCCACGCTCTACTTTGTGGCTTGTTGATTTTGGTCTTGAAGTTTTTCGTTAGTTTGGGGGCTTCTTCTCCCGATAGCTGGCTACAGTTTTCCAAACAAACCGTGGTCATGCTATTGGCATCGGTCGCGGTACCCGCCGTTTTGATGGCAATGTTCCTAACGCGAAAACCGGCAACTACCCTCAAATTGAAACTTTGTAGTTTGCCTGTTGCCTGCGCCGCGGTATTGGCGGCAATCGGTTTGCACCCCACATTCATGGCATTAACCAATCTCGTGATGACTGTTTATCCGCCGTCGGCCGACTTGACGCTGTTGCAAGGATTCATTGGCTCGCTGTTGGCGGACGCACCGGGATTTGTGGCCATTTTACTTGTGTTGGCGGTCGTCCCAGCCGTGTTCGAAGAGTTGGCGTTTCGCGGTTTTATCCTGTCTGGACTGCAATCTTGGCGCAGCGATTTCAAAGCGATCGTGATCTCAAGTTTGTTTTTTGGCTTGGCTCACTCGATTCTCCAACAATCAATTGTCACGTTTTTCGTAGGCTGTGTACTTGGATTCCTGGCGGTGCGAACATCGAGCTTGATTCCATGCGTACTTTATCATTTAGTGCACAACGGAATATCAACTTCGCTGTCGTTGGTCAACGAAAACTCGATCAATCAGTACCCTTTACTTGGATATTTGCTGGTCCAGTCGAATGAAGGCGGATTCGAATACACGATCGCAGCATCCGTTGGCCTCTCCTTGATGGGTTTTGCACTGTTGATCTGGTTTTTTAAGAACCAGACGGTGGACGATCAAATACCGGAATCTGCGCAAACCGAACTAGGAGTCGTTCTCGAACGATTCGTCAAAAAAATCGGGGTCAACCGATAGAGCAACTGTCACGGATCCCGTTTCGACACGTCGTCCTTGTTGGCGTCCACATCGAATTCTTTCCATTTCATCGCGCGTTGCATCGGTTCGATTCGGAGCACCACCTCGCCGTTCTGAAAAATGCGCACCGTTCCGCTGGATTGGCTGACGACGACCGCAATGGCTTTGGTATTTTTACTAATGGCTGCTCCGGCGAAATGCCGTGAACCCAACCCGGTGGTCATGGTAATTTCAACTGGGGAAGTATCGATGATGCGGGCGGATGATTCGACGGTCCCGTCGGCGGAAACCACAAACATGCCATCCAGTTGAGCCAGTTCTTTGATCCCTTCGCGGACTTTTGGGTCCATTAAATTTCGTTCTTTTCGCGTATAGCCTTTCATCGCATCGAAACCGCCTGGCCGGCTTTCTTCGGTAACTTTGCGATGATCACCGACCACGAACATCGTTCCGACCGCTTTGCCTTCACGTCCTTCTTTGCCAATATCGACGGCCAAATCGACGACGACTTTTAGCGTTTCTAAAGGGACTTTCGTTTCCAATTTTCGTAGGTCACGGGCGGTTAGGCGAACCAGTCGTTCCGTCAATTTGAGAACGCTTAATGTGTCGACGTTGTCGGCATCGAAACTGCTGTAGACCGCGACCACATTGGAACCGGGCTCGATGTGTTCAGCTGCCACACCTTCCAAGACAGATTGCGTCAGGCGATCTTGCACGGACGATTCAGGCATTGCCAACGGTATCGTTGCAATTTCTGACTCTTGAGAAGCCAAAATGACGTCCGGCAATGCCGAAGCAACCAGCAGTGTGCCACCAGAGCTACCGCACTTTTTCCTTAGTTTTTCCCAATCGACGGCATGTTCGAGCAAAAAAAGCACGGCATCGGCGTCAGTCGCTTTTGATAGCTTGACTGCCGAATCTGCGAGTGAGAAAAACGTCTTCTCTTTTTTTGTTGCCGCCATTGACGTCCACGGTAATTAGAAAGAGCAGAGATTCTCAGAAGGGGGCGTTGGACCGCCACAGAATTCTGCAGCCGACAATTTACGGGTTTCTGGTTCTCAAGGCAAGCCGCGCCAAAAATTTCGACTAACGAACCTTTGTATGGGGCGACTCGACAGCGACCCGCGAATGTCCATTGGATTCCAAGAACGACTGCCAAGCGGCGACGTTTGCTCCAAAGTCTTGACCCGAGACGTTGGCCAATGACTCAGTTGCTTTCAACTGAACGGCCGGGTTGGAGTCGGTCAAGCTAACTGCGAGCGCTTGCGCAGCCGCGATACTGTTTGTGGCTCCAAGGGCTTCTGTTGCGGCCAAACGGACGTCGACGTCGGTGTCGCTGCCTAGCAACTCTTGAAGAATTGGTACCGAATATTCGGCCGGTTGGTAGGCCAATGAGTGCGCGGCTGCAACTCGGATTCGTCCATCGGGGTCTTTACTGGCGGCTTGCAGTGCTTCGGCGGCTGCTTGGCACGGTAACTCCCTCAATGATTGTACGGCATGCAATCTGACCAAAAGAATCGGTTCGCGTTTGACCAATTGTTCCAATTCGCGGACCACGGCCGTTTTACTCGCTTGCGATCCGGTCTTTCCGTCTTCCACTTTTTGATCGAGGATCTTTTTCCGCTTGAAATAGGTATCCGCGACTTGCTCTTCCGCTTCCCATTTTTCCCGCGCCCAAGGGGAGTAATTACCCAATTGCCAAAGTGGTCCTTCCGCGCAACCGGACAACAACAAGCAACCAATCGTTAGATACGCAAAACGTTGAATCTGATGCATAAAAATGGACCTGCCTCAATTTGAATTCGCGGGACCATATCAATTTTCAAACGATCCCGACAGATCAGGCTAACGGCCATTGCTAGCTGGTGCTGTTTCTCACTGGATCTGTGTTCGGGGCATCGAATGAGCGCACAAAAAAAGGCACCTTCGGAGGATGGAAGGTGCCTAAAATGACTGGCCAATTCTTACGAATTGACTATGCCACTGGAGGTTCCGAAGGAGGTCCGGCTGGCTGAACCTCGATATTTTTCGTAGCCCGGTTAGGCTGACTGTCGTCGTAGTACTTGGCACCATAGCCGTAGCCGTAGCCATAGCCATAGCCATAGCCGTTATAGGCATAACCGGCACGGTAAGCACCATAAGTGTACTGTGATCCATAACCAGATTGAGCACCCACACCGTTGACGACCAGACCAACAATGTTTGCTCCCAAGTTTCGCAGAATGTCCGTCGCACGTTCGGCACTGATTTTGACATTCTTCTTAATACGAAGTGTCAAAACGACTCCGTCAACGCGGGCAGCAACCGGACATGGGTCAGTTACAGCCAACAATGGCGGCGTGTCGATAACGACGAAATCGAATTCTTCACGAAGCTCTTCGATCAAGTCTTTCACCTGAGGTGATGTACTTAATTCCGCAGGGTTATTGGGTTTGGCACCACAAGGCATGACATACAACTGTTCGACTTCTTCACAATCGAATACAACGTCTTGCCATTGTGTTTGACCGGTCAAGATAGTTGCAAAGCCTTCTTTCGAGTTGATTCCGAACGTTACGCCCTGTCGCGGACGACGCATATCAGCATCTACCAGAAGAACTTTCTTACCCGATTGGGCGATGGACACGGCCAAATTGGCTGCCATCGTGGATTTACCGTCGCCAGGCGTCGGGCTGGTAACTTGAATCACAGAACTCTGAGTACCTTTGGTGTTAAAGAACAACGCGGTTCTAACAGCACGGAAGGCTTCCGAAGATTGTGATTTGGGTCGATGGTAAGTACAAATGATCGGGTCGATCAAAGAGTTTTCTACGAGGTATCGCTTGCTCTGGCTGATGACCGGAATGTGGCCGATCAGAGGCAAGTTCAACTGTCGCATGATTTCGTCAGGATTGTGGAACGTTTTGTCGGCCAGATCCACCAAACATCCCAATCCGAATCCAGAAAGCAATCCCAGCAAACCACCGATGCCTAACGAAATCGGCAGGATTGGCCAAACTTGCTCACCGACTCGAGCGATCATCAAGTTTTTGAAGATAAAACCTTTCTGATCTACGTTGCCTGCAAGTTCACCTGCTGGGTTAATTTCAAATACTTTTTGTCGTGCGACATCCAACATGCTCGAAATTTCCGCCAGTTGCATTTCACGATCGGAAATCAATTCAGCCAGACGCTGATACTTGGTCGCTTCTACGTCGTGTTTTTCGTAGTCTTTCAATGCTGCCTGAAGTTCTCGCGACAAGTCTCCGATCTGCGTTCCCAAAAGATTGGAAAATCTTGTCAAGATTACATCGTCACCGACATCCAAATCCAAACCCGTGTCTGTGTTGTCGCGGAAGCGCTTCAACATTTCGACTTGGGCCCGCATGGATTGAACATTCGGGTGTGCTGGACCGAATCGAAGCAATGCAATTTGGTAGCTCGTTTCTGCCGCGTTAAGTTGTTGTTCAACGACGAAGCTGGCTCGAACAAGCTGTTCGCTAGAATTCTGATCGGCAGACAATTTGCCTTCTTGACGCAGATTCCAAACCATGTCTTCCATGGCCTCTTCACCGCCGTTGAGAGCGGCATCAATTCGTTGTTTTTCAATTTGCAGTTTTCCGAGCATGCCTTTGTATTGTTCGATCTCGGCGAACAAATTGACCAAAGCAAGTTCGTGAATCGTCGAGTTTCCCTTTACGATTGGGGTGTTCACCTGACTACGCAACTCGGCGATCGTCTGAACAACTTCGTCGTAATTGTTTTTAAAGAAAATCTTTGTGTCTTTTAGGACCTTGACGTACTCTTCAGTTTTGGATTCGTAATCGCCCTGCAGCGTATCGTTATAGTGCTTGATGAGATTGTTCAATACCGTCATCGAGTCTTGTGGATTGGTTGAGCGGTAAGACAAATTGTAAATCAGCGGATCTTCGCGGTCCGGATTGATTTCCAAATCCTCAAGGACCAAATTGACCACGTCTTCTTTCGCCAGATCCACAAAAGAATCAAGCACAAACAAGTTGTTTTCTTCGAGGCAGTTTTCGATGGTGTTGTACTGCGCGATGGAACGGTCGTGACGAATGTTGAGCTTTTCAGTGTTCGGCAACATAAGATCCGTCTTGGCCAACCGCAAAGCCACAGGGTCTTTCGGTTCAATTCGAATGTTCGCAGCGCTTTCGTAAACGATCGCCGCTTGGGCGTTGTAGAGAGCACCCAAGATGACTCCTGTTAGGAGTCCCAAAAAGATTAACCATTTCCGGCGGCTGACGACGCCCCAGAAATCAAAATTTTGTTGTTGTTGTTCTTCGCCGAGTCCCGCGAGAACGAAGGGAGTAGGTTGAGCAACCTGATTACTAGGTAGATTTTCCACGGTTTCCTCCAAAAGTGGCAATACAAAGTTTGAACCGAGTCCAACAATGAACCGAATGGTTCGTTGGGTAGGACGAGTGAAACGTTTCTCCAGTGACGTTACGAATCCCAATATATCAAGAGCGATTTGATTCTCAAGATTCTAATTCTTCGAGTTTCTTTAGAATTGTTTTCAGTGCCTGTTTATCTTCCCTAACCGGAAACAAGCGACAGTACGGGACAGTTGGTTGAATTGCCAGAACCCGAATCGTTTCCCTAACCGGAACGTTTGGGGGTTCGAAAACCAACGGTTTTTTCAATGTTTCGACGCGATTGATGTCTTTTTGCATCATCCACTTAAAAATCAACCGTTCCGTTGCTAAATTCTTGGGTTATGAAAAAAACGCCAATGATGCAGCAGTACGATAAAGCAAAACAAGAATGCGGAGACGCCTTGTTGTTGTTTCGAATGGGTGATTTCTACGAGTTGTTTTACAAAGACGCCGAAATCGCCGCTGAATCGCTGGGATTGACTTTAACCAGCCGTGACAAAAGTGCAAATGCCGTCGCGATGGCTGGTTTTCCCCATCACCAGCTTGATGCCTACCTAAAAAAATTGATCAAACAAGGCTATCGGGTTGCTGTTTGCGAGCAAGTTGAAGACCCCAAAACAGCCAAGGGTTTGGTTAAACGAGAAATCAGTCAGATCGTTTCACCTGGGACGATTACCGACGTGGCATTGTTGGAACCCACGCAAAGTAATTTTTTGGCGGCGATGGTGGTTTCCGAAAAGCCGGGCGCGGATTTTGGGCTGTCTTGGATCGATTTGTCGACGGGGCGTTTCGTCTTGGCAATGGTGCCTGAAGGTAAAGTTCAAGACTTTTTGGCTCGACTCAACATCAGTGAAATATTGATTGCCGAATCGACCAAAAGCAACGTGCTTGAAACGATTGAACCGGCGAAATTGACACGTCGGCCTTCGTGGTCAATGGCACGAAAACACACCTATGATTTAGTTTTGTCGCAGCTGCAAGTATTGACGCTAGACGGATACGGGATCGAAGAATCCGATGAACTTGCGGTTCGAGCTGCCGGTGGCATTTTGCAATACGTTAAGGAAACGCAAAACAGCACGCTGGGGCACATCGACAGCTTGGAAAAGTATTCAGCGTCGGAATATGTTGAGATTGACCACGCGACTTGGCGGAGTCTCGAAATCAGCGAAACCTTGCGTAGCCGTTCAGCGGAAGGTTCTTTGTTCGACGTGATGAACCGATGCGTGACTCCCATGGGTGCCCGGCAACTCGGTGCTTGGTTGGCATCCCCATTGCGCCAAACCGCAGCCATCGTTAAGCGACAATCTGCTGTTGAAGAATTGGTTCAGAAAAACGACTTGTTAAATGGGATTCAAAAGCTGCTAAAGCAGATTTATGACCTGCAGCGGTTGGTGGGGCGGATAACGTCTGGTCGTTGCCAACCACGTGATCTCAATTGTATTGCCAAGACGCTGGCGGTTTTGCCGGCGATCAAAGCCAAATTGACCGGACGTAAAAGCGTTTGGTTGAATGAACTTGAAGCCAACCTAGATTTGGGACGCGATTTGCGCGCAGAATTGGATCACGCTTTGGCTGATCCCTGCCCTACTCAACAAAAAGACGGTGGTTTCATTCGCGACGGATACAACCAAGAACTGGACGATCTGCGAAAGCTGGCGACTGGCGGCAAACAATGGATTGCCAATTATCAGCAAACGATTTGCCAGCAGACGGGAATTCCCAGTTTGAAGGTCGGCTTTAACAAAGTGTTTGGTTACTATCTCGAAGTCACCAACACGCACAAGGACAAAGTTCCCGATGATTTTATCCGCAAACAGACGCTGAAAAATGCCGAGCGTTACATTACTCCAGAGCTAAAAGAGTATGAAGAAAAAGTCCTGACCGCCGACGAAAAAGCACTGGCGTTAGAAAGCGAGTTGTTTGAGGGGCTCCGCGAAATGGTGCGGGCTCAAACTACTCGACTGAAAACAACTGCCCAGATTATCGCGATCTTGGATGGGATCTGCAGTTTGTCGCAATTGGCGATCAGTCACTCGTATTGCAAACCGGATATTCGTGATGATCATTTGTTGACGATCGTTGAAGGACGCCATCCGGTTCTGGACATTCTGGAACCGACGGGAGTATTTATTCCCAACGATACAGAAATTGACGAAGACGTCGGTTTTGTTCATCTGATCACCGGGCCAAATATGGCAGGTAAAAGCACTTATATTCGGCAAGTCGCGTTGATTACCTTGATGGCCCAAATTGGGAGCTTTGTGCCGGCAAAACAGGCCCGCATCGGTACCGTTGATCGAATCTTTGCTCGAATTGGTGCCAGCGATGAATTGAGTCGCGGTCAAAGTACCTTTATGGTGGAAATGACCGAGACGGCCCGAATCTTGAATACCGCGACTTCCCGCTCGCTTGTCATCTTGGACGAAATTGGACGGGGAACGAGTACATACGATGGCGTGTCATTGGCATGGTCGATCGTTGAGTACGTTCACGATCATATCGGTTGCCGAACTTTGTTCGCGACCCACTATCACGAACTGACTGAATTGGAAGCAACGTTTTCGGGTGTGAAAAACTTCAACGTCTCGGTTCAGCAATGGGAAGACAAAATTGTATTTCTGCACAAAATCATCCCAGGCGCAGCAGGCCGCAGCTATGGCATACATGTCGCCAAATTGGCGGGTGTTCCTGAGTGGGTCAATCGCCGCGCCGAACAAATCCTTCAACGGCTTGAATCTGAAAGTCCTGAAGATGAAACGAAGCATCGCTTGCCAGACGCTTCCGGTCATCGTACGGAAAGTGGGTTTCAAATGACGTTGTTTGAAATCGCCGACCATCCGTTGATCGATAAAATTCGCAAATTGGATGCCGATCATATGACGCCAATGAAAGCACTTGAGCTATTGCATCAGTGGAAGCACGACATTGAACACGAAGTTAAGTGATTCGGTGGAATCCCTTATTGTTCAGGCTGTGGTTCTATTGAAGATGGGTTGGCGACGACACTGTAAACCACGAAAGTAGATTGTGTGTTGGCTTCTATCGGATAAATTCGGTTCAAGGTCAGTTGCTTGGATTGCGTCCAATCTTTTGAAATTAGATCCTCATCAGCTTGACGCGCAACAATGTGGGTGACGCCGTTCTCGCCGATTATATTTGCCAGCGTGTCTTCGTCTAAACCCAATACTCCTCCAACAACATTCGCCTGAATCGCTTGGAGTAGGGCAATCCGTTGACGCCATTGGACAATACTCTGCGCGTCTTGCGGGATGTCCTTCCAACACGCAAATTCGGCTCGATGGGAATGCCATTTGAATGTTTGATAATAAGGCGGCGTCAAAAATAAGGCATCCGAACGGGTGTTCACACGAATCCAATGACACACTTTCTTCCAGTTGTCGTAAGTTTGCTGGGTTCTAAGGTGGCTGTCAGGGTAGGTTGGCAAAGTCATTCGGTCGGCGCCCGATCGCCAATCGCCGAACGTTTCGAGAACGGCTACCAACGCTGCAATTGCCAAACACACAGTACTCGCCACCACTACAAGTTTGCGGGTTTGAGATTGAATCATTAAGTGGCTGCCAAAAAATGCCGCGGTCAATGCAAGCGCCAATGGCACGGCAAAATCCGAAAACCGAAACCAATAAAATCGTAGCAACGCATTGGCCCATTCTTGTTGCGGGCCGGCTTGTTCGGCCAAGCCACTCAAGAACAGCCCGCCCCAAGCGATTGCCAAACTGGCAAGTGAGAACCATTGGATCATTCGCAAGTCTTTGATCCGACTCATAAAAGGAAAAAGCACGAAGTAGATGGCTAACATCAGCGTGAAACGCCCGACGTTGGATACTTGGAATTTCCCAAACAACAAATGGTGGTCCAATCGTTCATGGACTTGGATATGGTTTGCGAGCTTGACCAATTCGGCCGAGGTAGAAGCGTTTGCCATTAAAGGGGGCAAGATCCCAGCAGCAGCCAGCAACACGAACCCAGTCACGGCAATGTAGAAGCGGGGCTCGCGAACCAGGCGAGTATTCAATGAGTTTTCGCGCAACAAAAACACTTGGCCTAAGTAAGCCGCCGATAAGCAGGCCCACGCCCAAACTCCGACGACAGCGTGAAAGGCGATTGCCGCACCCACCGAGAGTAAGCACAATAAAAGTTGGCCTCGTAGCCACTGACGCAATGACGAGATCACAAAAATGTAGGCGACCGTCTTTGCCTCGAAACCGCCAATAACCCATTCGCCGGCCATGTCAAAACGGTCGACTAACAATGTGAACATTGTGGCAGAAACGATGGAGAACCACTTTCGCACGCCCAGGGTGCGGTTCAAGTTAATCCAGGCCACAGCCGCAAACCACCAACACAATATCCGTCCAATCCACGCGACAGTGTCAAGTGAAAGCCACCGAGTCGGCCAGCCCATCGTAAAAAAGAAAAATAAATGGGCATCGGAGGAATCAAGAAAAACGTCATCGCCACACCAATCGGGATTCCAGTAATGTTTGGCTTTCGTCAAGTAATGCGACTCGTTGACACCCGGAGTGATTGAGGTTGTCAACACGGCAAAAGTCGCAAAAACGAATAGAACTTCCAGCCACCAGTGGTTTCCCGGGAAAACCCTTCCGCTCCAGGAACGCTGCGATTTTTCGTCCGCTATCGAAGTTGGCGCCTGTTGGTTAATCTGAAAGGCAAAAGAGTCCCGTACGTCTAACCATGGGTTCCATGGCCAAGACGCTAATGGGGCTGACAAATTGCGTTTTCGATTCGTCATAGAGATAAAATCTGTGCAAAAAATTTTAGGTAGAAATACCGTTGTACTGCTTGGCGTCGGTCATACCAATGCCCATGTGCTGCGCATGTGGAAAATGGATCCGCCAAAAAATGCTCAACTTGTATGCGTCTCCGATTTTCCGGTCGTGACCTATTCCGGAATGTTGCCTGGCGTGATTGCAGGACAGTACCCAAAATCGGCGATGGAGATCGATCTAATACGCTTGGCGCAGTCAGCTGGAGCGCGAGTGGTCATTGGAAAAGTGATTGGTTTAGACCACCAAAACCGCGAATTGATTTTCGCAGCTCGTCCGCGACTTAAATTTGACATTCTGTCTATCGGTATCGGTTCCCGACCCTCGTTCGCCGGCGTTGATTTAAATGCCGGCTCGGACCCCATTGTTGCAGTCAAACCGATGCAGACGTTTTTGTCGCGATTGTCCGAACGGTTGAGTCGATTGAAGATTGGCGAACGTCAACCGAAAATTGCGATTGTTGGCGGCGGCGTTGGAAGTATCGAGATTGCATTTTGTTTGTACGAACGTTTCATGGGACGCCCCAGGTATCTGGTGGAAGGATTTCCCGCGGATTTGCGTCCGCAAATTGCCATTGTCACCGGGAGCGAGCGAATTGGTACCGGCCTATTGCCTGCGAGCATTTCGAAGATCGAAAAAGAGTTTCGTGATCGCGATATTGAAGTGGTGACGCAATCGCGTGTGACCGCCGTCGACGCGAACGGGCTCGTGTTCAAGGACGAACAGCGGTTCGCTGCCGATGTCGTCATTTGGGCGACCAGTGCGGTGGGCGCTCCGTTGCTGCAAGCATTGGATTTGGAGAATGACAATCGTGGTTTCTTGAACACGCATCAAAACCTCGAAGTGACCCAACTGCCCGGTGTTTTCGCAGTGGGGGATACGGGGACCATCGTTGGCAGCAGCATCAGCAAAGCAGGTGTGTATGCGGTTCGGCAAGGCCCAGTTCTGAACGAGAACATTCGCCGACTCATCAACAATCGCAAGGACTTGCGCGACTATCACCCACAAACCGACTTCTTGAAACTTGTGAATCTGGGCAACGACCGTGCAATTGCTGAGTTCAAAGGGCGTAGCTTTGTCAATCGCCTATGCTGGAAACTGAAAGACCACATCGACGTGAAATTCATGCGGATGTATCAAGACTACCAGCCGATGGAAATGAAGCCGGATAGCGCGGATACCCCGCCCATGCGGTGTTTGGGCTGCGGCGGAAAAATTGGTAGCCAGATTCTGAGCGAAGTGCTACAAGAACTAAATGTTCATGACCACCCCGACGTCAAGATTGGGCTGGACAATCCGGATGATGCAGCCGTTATCGCGACCCAGAATAACCAAGTCACGGTCACGACAGACTTTTTTGCGGCTCCTTTTGACGACCCGTATTTAGTCGGCAGAATTGCCGCGTTAAATTCCGCAAGCGACTGTTTCGTCATGGGGGCCAAACCGAATTCGGCGCTGACTATTGTGCAAGTTCCCTTGGGGCACCCGAGATCGCAAATCCAAGTCATGCGCGAGTTGATGGCCGGTGCCGTCGAAGAGTTTAACCGGATGGGAGCCGCTGTGGTCGGCGGTCATTCGATCGAGGGTCCACGTACGATAATCGGGTTTACCGTCCTCGGTAATCAATTGGTAGAACCGACGACCAAAGGAAAACTAAAACCCGGTGACCGACTAATCCTGACCAAACCGTTGGGGACCGGCGTCTTGTTGGCGGCTTGGATGCAAGCCGAGTTGCCGGCAACCAGTTATTGGCCCTTGATCGCTTCGATGCTGCAAAGTAATCAAATTGCGCTAGATCTGATTCCTAGGTTTGGCATCAACGCTTTGACGGATGTTACGGGCTTTGGTTTTGCGGGGCATTTAGTGGAGATGGCCAAGGCCAGCATGGCCAACATCCGGATTGATAATCGGCGGATTCCAACGTTGCCCGGATGCAATGAAGCCATCGCGGCGGGAGTTCAAAGTACGCTGGCCCCAGACAATCGCGCTTTGTCGGGGCGTATCGAAATTCGGTCCAAAGTCGATTTAATGTCAAGCGAACTGGCGGCGCTTTTCGACCCACAAACCGGAGGCGGTTTGTTGTTTGGAATCGAGGCCGCACGAGTCGACGAATGTGTCGCGTTCTTGCACGAGTCCGGATTTGTGGCGGCTGGTGAGATTGGTGAAGTCGTTAGCATTGGCAAGGCAGCGATCGATATTGACAACTGATCGGCAAATACTTGTTATGGCGTCCAAGAATTTTGAATCGGAGTCTAAACCAGGGCAGAGCCCGCATCGTTGTTTTGATTCTGGCGATTCGAAAAAAAACGCGTCTGCCAATCAGACGCGTTTTCGAGTTTGGATTGAGATGACCAGCGATTAACGCTTGGAAAACTGAGTACCGCGGCGAGCGCCATGCAGACCACACTTTTTCCGTTCCTTCATACGCGAATCTCGTGTAAGGAAACCGCCATCACGTAGCGCCGTAAAATGTTCGGTGTCAAAGCTCGAAAGAGCGCGGGCGAGTCCCATTTTGCACGCGCCGGACTGGCCCGTGTTACCACCGCCAGTGACGGTAATCCGCACATCGACAGCGTCACGAACGCCAACCGCGTCAAGCGTGTCGGTGATCGCACGTTGATCAGCGGGAATCGGAAAGTAATCTTTGAAATCTTTTCCGTTGACGACGACGTTGCCGGAACCTTCTTTAATGCGAACCCGAGCCACCGAAGACTTACGGCGTCCTGTTCCCATCGCTTCGTTTGTGTTGGGATCTTTTTTGATTGCAACCATTATTACTTATCAGAGTACTGTGTTAGTTGGATTCGGCCGTGGCCAAACGGTTTTCAAAAGGTTGTGGATTTTGAGCTTGGTGGGGATGATCCGCACCGGTGTAAAGTTTTAGCTTGCCTAGCATCTTTCGACCAAGTCGATTTTTCGGCAACATGCGGCGAACGGCATCACGCAAAATTTGTTCTGGTTTCCTTGCGAATCGAGAAGCCGCCGTTTCGCTTCGCAGTCCCGGGTAGCCGGTATACCAGGTGTAGGTTTTCTTTTCCCACTTGGTGCCGGTTAGCACCAATTTGTCAACGTTGGTGACGACGACGAAATCGCCGGTATCGACATGAGGCGTATAGGTCGGTCGATGTTTGCCCATCAACACAACTGCGATATCGGACGCCAACCGACCAACGACTTGACCTTCACCGTCTGCAATCCACCAAAGTCGATCGACTTCTCCCGGCTTTGCGATGTATGTCTTTGTACCTGCCACTTATATGCTCCAATATGGCGAACAACGCCATTGATACTCAAATACCCGCTGACAACCTATTTTCAGCGAATCCACGAGTTTACAGATAGATTGTCGAACCATCAAGGGTCAAAAGCGAGCGAAAATAGCGATACGAAGCGTATTTTGGCCATTCTTTGAGAAAACGAATCAACCGTCCTGGCGCAAGACTTCGTTGCGAGTCCGTGTTTCTGGAATTGAGTGTTGATCATCAGTTCGTTTTCGATCCGCCTCCTCCTTAGATTCTTTTTAAGTGGCCATCGTATTTTGCCATATGCCTATTGTTCGCGCGAGGAAAGTACTCCGGTTGTTAACAGCAGACCTCGCTCCTGGCAAATTTGTGGCGTGCCCTGCCGAAACGAAGCTGTTCCGTGGGTCATTGCAAAACTCAGATTTCAGTTGCCGGAGTTCAGTTGCCGGAGTTTCCGTCACTTGCGGAATAATTGGAATGTCATCTGGGAAGCCCATTAGCTTTTTGGCAGTTTATCTGGTTTGGGTAATTCTCGCTTCCGATAACGCAATTGACGGTTGATGAAACATTTCCTCTTCGGCAAACGGTATCGGTCCAACTTATGGCTATCCAATCAAACCATCCGGCGAATTCTCAGACTGAACTGAAGGTATTTCATGATGATCTGGAACTGGAAACCGAAGACGCCATATTTGAACAACTGCCCATCCTGCGAGATTTAACTTCTCGGTTCGAAATGGTGACGGGCTGGCAACTCGATTTTTCCGAATCACACGCCAGTTTTCAACGGCGAACGTACCGTGATCCAGAGCACTCAATATTTGGCAAACTTGAGATCGACGATCTGTCAAAGAGGCTTGAAGTCGGAAATACAGCACGCCATCGTGGATACTGTGATCAATTGGTTGAGACGCTCGATGCGATGATCAGTACAATCCAACTGGATCGTCAAAGGTTTCGCGAACTTGGCACGCATTTGAATCCGGTTGTTCAACCTCCGTTTGAATGGTGGGGATTGTCGGGTAGGGCGGGTATCAGTCGGGGTCGGATCGCCAACTGGAGCGTTTCTTCTACCGAAAAAATTCAGCTGTTTTTTGCCGACCTAGACGGTAGCGAATCGCTGGACCAAGCGTTGTCCAGTGCCGCTTTGTTTGCCGCTTTTGAAACGGCCAGTCAGACTTGCGGAGACATTTTCGAATACGCCAAGATTTTCCCGTCGCTCGTACGAAAAACAAGTCAAAGCCAGCAACATTTAACTGCGTTTGCTACCATTGAACTGGATCCAATTACTGGGGAATATGAACTGGATGGGTTTAACGCCTCACATGGATATGCCATTATCGATGTCAATGCGTCGACTGTGATTCAACCTAGCAAAGAGGAAGTCGATGGGATTCTATATTCCGGCCAGATTTTGGTGCTTGGTATTGATTCGTCGGATTGCGAATTGTTGCAACAATCGTTGGCCGGTGTGGAATTGTCAGTGGGGCATGGTTTGAGCTTACTGGAAAGTCAATTTCAGGATTCGGCCGCGATATTTCTTTATCGCAAATAAGCAACCTCAATGTTGCCAAGATGGAGGTATTCGGTAAACTACTGAATCTCTGTAATTCGCGGGTGTGGCGGAATTGGCAGACGCGCTAGGTTGAGGGCCTAGTGGGAGATAATCCCGTGCTGGTTCGAATCCAGTCACCCGCATTTGACAGGAACCCCGCAAACTCTTCATCGAAAGCTCTGAAGTTCAATGGCGGCGATATTCGTGAGATTTTCAATTTGAATAATACTCCGGAGATTGAATTGAATGATCGTGCTCAAGTTAGTTTTTTTGCAGGATTGGCAGGCACCGCTCGAACCGCAGTTTCGTGTCGAACGTAGGGATGGAGATCGTCCTCGGAGATGTTAATGGCGACGGCAATGCAAATCTCTTGGATGTTCAGCCGTTTATTGAATTGATATCCCTCGCCGGTTTCCAGGTGGAAGCGGATATCAATCAAGATGGGGTAGTAGACCCCATTTGTGGACCTTTACCAGTGGCTAACGTGGAGGCAATCCGTCGTGGAGTCAATCCGTCAACTCGTCAACCTTTTGGTAGATATTGTCAATCCCGGTAGGTCGAATCCAAGCGAAGCCAACCAAGTTCGTGTTGCATCGTAAAGACGAGATAGGCGATACCATTGAAATCGACTAGCGGAAATGAAATCATAGACATTGTTTCCAATGATGTCGCGATCGAATCACAAATCCGAAAGTCTAACTTATGCGTATCATGATTTTTACTTGCTTGCTTGCTGCACTACCAGATTGGGGCTTTTCGCAGGCGAATAGCAATGTCTCTCAAGAGACGTCTTCAGTTCCGCAACAGATCACAGGAACTTGGAAAGCTGAAATTGAATACCACCGTGGAAAGTCCGCCAAGTTACTCAAGTACTTGACAATTGAAGATGGCGGGCAATTCCAAATGTACGTGAAAAAAAAGAAAAGAGGTTGGAGCGTTTGGACAGAGATCGATCCCAAGCACCATGTCTTGCTACAAGGCGAAAGTCATGTACACCACGAACGTAGGATTTACAAATACTTCATTCGCAAAAACGACTTAGTTGTAATCGAGTTGGCGTATTTTAAAAACAACGCTCAAACGATCCCTCCAACTTTCACGCTGTCCAAGCAAGACCTAAAGCGAATTGATAAAGTTGTCATCAATGAATCGCTACGGGATTTTTCCAAAAACCTATCAATAGACATTCTTCCAAAACTCGACTTTCGAACTGGGAGTTTGAAATTGGAATTAATTGAAGAGCATCCCGTAACGGTAACCGTATACAAACGAGAGAACAAAGTCCCAGCAACGAAATGACATCGGTGAAGTCACCCGACAGTCTTTGGTGAGTACTGCTAAATCGAAAGGTCGTGGCAACTGGGTAGATCTTGATTTGAACCTTGCCGCAAAATTCAATTCAGCAAACACATTTGAGACTCCAAATTCATTGGTTTATGAGAACACGACGTGTCAGCAAGGGATTTGGGCAAACTGGAAGAATCAATGCTTATCAAATCGGTATTGATAATTACGTCTCAACGTTTTCGGCAACCGTTTCTGGGGATTTCCAGCGAATTGAAACAGGCGAGCAGCCGGCGTCAATCCAGCGCGGTGATATGCACGAGACGAAGACGATTCGGTTGTCACCAACCCAGGTAATAGTTCCAGGCATTTTTAAATCTTTGACGAAGCACGTTTGACCGTAATAGGGGGTAACAAAATGGCTAAGACTGGAGATGCGATCGATCGATACATGTCCGGCGAAGACAAGGATATTTTCGCAATTATTGAATTGAAGTCCAAAGAAGCACTCGCATTTATGATTGAACTGCTCAATGCGAATGACGATTATCCAAAACATGAGATACTAAAAACATTTATATTTCAGA
Source organism: Mariniblastus sp. (assembly GCA_965263475.1). Lineage (GTDB taxonomy): Bacteria > Planctomycetota > Planctomycetia > Pirellulales > Pirellulaceae > Mariniblastus. Next base: position 610,055 of record OZ253677.1, on the reverse strand, counting down.
ACGAATGGGGTGGCAAAGACGAGTCACAAGTTATTTCGCAAGCATTAATGAGCTTCGCAATAGGAGAAGACGAAGAGGAGATTCGAGCAATCGGATGTGGTTCCTTATCGAGTTACACAACTCAAACTGGGGTAATTGAGTTTTTGACTAACATTGCTCGCAATGATGAGGTAGACGAATTGATCCGAATCGAGGCCATTGGAGCGTTAGAAAGTGGCTATTATGACGATGATGCCGAGGGTTGTGAAAAAGCGCTTAGGTCGTTAACCGACATTAGCAATGAAGAAGTTGCTGACAGTGTTGCCGTCGCGATCGACGGAATCGAGGACGACGATGATAGCTAACGGGTTATTATGAGCGCCCCTGAAAATCAGGAATCAAGTTCGCCGACTGAGCGACTTTTTGCTAAGAATTGCTCGTCCGGCACGTCGAGTCCACCAAAGCCGTTGCCATATGCTGGATGTCCTGCCGCACGAGTCCTTTTCCGGGTAACCGCCTCTATTAGCCCATCCAAGACGATTACCCTCGTTAGACGCTGCAATGGTTGATAGTTTGGCATCGTCGTTTTGGACGTAGCTTGAACGCTTGTGAAGTTTGCTTTGTAAGAATTGACATAGGTCAGCTTCCATGAACACGTCGCCTGGTCCGTTATATGATGGGTCGGAATTCGAAGCACGGAAGAATTCAACAAAAAAGTGACAAATTTGTCCCACCCTTTCATTCGTTTACGCCTTTCACAATAGCCGTTAGCGAATTTGAAAGGAAATTGGAAAGATGAATAGTTGTGTTTCGACGTTATCAAATGAATCCACGTACTTTCAAAATCAATACCGACAATACAAACCAAGCCTGGATCAGTTTTTGATTCGCAATGGTTTGCGGAAAAGTGATGTCGAAGATGTCGCGCAAGAGGTTTGGCTCAAGGTATGGCAAAAGCGAGCCTGTTTTGACGGCGCGAATTTTTTGGCGTGGATGCTGCGGATCGCCAAAAACTACTTGGTCGACGTCATGCGCAAAACGAATGTTCGAAACCAACATCTTCAGGACTTACGCCTCGATTTAGATTGTAGGGAACCGAAAACGAATCGAGCAGCCAGGGAAGACATATCGGAAATGGTTCAATCGTCAGATAACGTCTATTTCCATGTGCTCCACGCTCAATTGGCTGGTGAACCCGTTTCGGAGACGGCGAGCCGGTTGGGCGTTACACGAAATACGATTTATTCGCGTCGCCATCGCGGAAAGAGGCTGTTGATTCAGCTGATGTCTGAATAGTAAGCTGATTGGGGTTCCGGTAACCGCAGAATACGGAATAGAATTTCGAAATGGTGAAGTACGCTTCCAATCGAAATTTCCACCAAGGCGTGCCGTAATGCAAACCGCAATCGAAACTGAATTGAACGCGTTCATGGAACGTGTGCGAAAACAGAACCCTGGTGAACTTGAGTTTCACCAAGCCGTGCATGAGGTTACGGAGACTCTGATCCCGTACACTCTGGAGCATACGCAGTATCGTGACGCAAAAATATTGGAGCGTCTCATCGAGCCGGATCGAATCGTTATCTTTCGCGTCAGCTGGGAAGACGACCAAGGGAATATTCATGTTAATCGTGCTTGGCGCGTTCAGTTCAACAATTCGATCGGGCCGTATAAAGGGGGGATGCGTTTCCACCCCACCGTCAGTCTTGGGGTGTTAAAGTTTTTGGGTTTTGAACAAATTCTCAAAAACAGCCTCACAGGTTTGCCGATGGGCGGCGGCAAAGGGGGTTCTAACTTTGATCCCAAAGGAAAAAGCGACCGCGAGGTAATGCGATTTTGCCAATCGTTAATGACCGGGCTGTTTCACCACATTGGTGAAGATACCGATGTTCCCGCTGGCGACATTGGTGTTGGTGCACGCGAAATCAGCTACTTATTTGGGCAGTACAAACGTTTAGCAAACCGTTTTGTCGGCGTGATTACGGGCAAAGGACTTTCCTATGGTGGCAGTCTTATTCGGACCGAAGCGACCGGTTACGGATGCGTTTACTTTTGTGAAAACATGTTCAACCAGAAAAACGATACGATTCGGGGGAAAAAGGTTGTTGTCTCAGGTTCTGGCAATGTCGCGATCTATGCCGTTGAAAAATGTATTGAAATGGGCGCCCAAGTTTTGACATTGTCCGATTCGAGTGGGTTTATTCACGACCCAGACGGATTCGATATCGAAAAACTGAAGTTTATCAAGGAATTGAAAGAAGTCCGGCGCGGCCGAGTATCTGAGTTCGCCGAACGGTTTACCAATTCGTCGTTCCATAAAGGCCAACGGCCGTGGGGAGTTCCCTGCGATATCGCCCTGCCCTGTGCGACTCAAAATGAATTGAGCGGTGATGATGCCAAAACCTTGTTGGACAACGGCGTGATGGCGGTCAGCGAAGGTGCCAATATGCCGACGACGCCTGAGGGAATAACCCAATTCGTCAATGCCAAGATTTTGTTCGCCCCTGGGAAAGCTGCAAATGCTGGTGGTGTGGCCGTAAGCGGTCTTGAGCAGAGTCAAAATGCATTGCGACTTTCCTGGACTCGATTGGAAGTCGACGAAAAACTAAAAAAGATCATGAAAGACATCCATGACAAGTGTTACTGGGCGGGCCGAGAGGACGACGAGTATTCCAATTACGTCAAAGGCGCAAACATAGCGGGGTTTGTAAAAGTTGCCGATGCAATGTTGGCGTATGGCGTAACATAGAATTGACCTTCAATACTATTTCGTTATCAATTCGTATATTCTCAATGCAATGTCTCGAAGAGTCCCGCCCTCGTTTGAAACGAAATCTCTGATCGAGTCTAGGTTCGGCTGCTTTTTATGCAAATTTGCTTATCTGACCAATTTGCTGCAGGGGACGCGGTTAGATCGGCGGTCTTTCCCGGCGTTGAGCAGTTAGAATCTCACTGAAAAACCAGCTCGTGGGCCGCAGTACCGTTTGCGGTAATGAAATCCATAACTTGGTGGAATCGGTTCAACAAAAACCGGCTGTTGAATCACTTCAATAGGTTGCTGCACGATGGTGGGGCTAGCAAACGTGCCACCGATCGGAGCACTTTGCAGCGCTTCGATCACAACGTCATCGACTCCCTGGTTTTTTAATTGAATCAAATCGTCAATGGTTGGACGACGAAACACACCTTGATTTTGAATCTGGCGAACGATGACGTCGGACCCTAGACCACTTTGGGTCATTTGAATGATCTGTGGCGTAGAAACGGCGGCCAATCTACGTTCGTTTTGTAGCGTTTGATCTTGTCGTCGAGTACGTTGGACTTCGCGATCCACGGCGTTTCCGGCGGCGGCTCCAAGAGCACCTCCGGTCAAGGCGCCAATTAGGGCGCCTTCTGGTGCTTTACCTTCTTTGGATCCAATGGCAGCGCCAGTCAACGTTCCGGCAAATGTTCCAAACGCGCCGCCGGTTGCCGTTCCCGGACCAACTGTCTGGCAACCACTAAGAAATACTATCATTAACAGGCTGCCCGCCCACGCATAGTTTTTGTAAGGCATCGAATCGAAATGGTCTAAATTCAGGTTGATCGTTCGGGATCATTTCAATTCTTGCTTTGCCGGTCAATACATCGTGGGTACCGGCGCGGACAGACACTAGTATTCGTATTGATAGCAATCATAATTGCGATCGGGACAAGAGTTTAGGTCGAGGGAAAAGGTGCGTGGTGAATGACGGCTGTAAAGGACGTATCCAAAAAGATCATTCAAAACGTTGAACAGGTCATCGTTGGGAAACGCCAGTCCATAGTTTTTTCTTTAGTGAACTGGTTTTGCTCGGGGCATTTTCTGTTGGAGGACGTGCCGGGCGTTGCCAAGACAATGCTTGCTCGAGCGCTATCGCAAAGCGTTGGCTGTGAATTCAAACGGGTCCAGTGTACTCCGGATTTGTTGCCGACCGACGTTACCGGGGCTTCCATTTTTAATCAAAAGACGGCTGAATTTGAGTTTCGTAAAGGCCCGCTGTTTTCCAACATTGTTTTGGCCGACGAAATCAACCGAACAACACCGCGAACTCAAGCGGCGCTATTGGAAGCAATGGCCGAGAGTTGCGTCACGATTGACGGTGTGACACGCAAGTTGCCGGCCCCCTTTCTAGTTATCGCGACCCAGAATCCTGTCGATCATGAGGGGACCTTCCCGCTTCCCGAAGCTCAGTTGGATCGTTTCTTGATGAAGTTTTCGGTGGGCTATCCGACGTTAGAAGATGAACTGAAGATCCTCGAGAATTTGCAATCCGGTCACCCCATTGAGCAACTTCAACCCGTCGTAGACGCCAAAGAAATTGTCGCCTGTCAAAAAGCCGTTCAAGCGATCCACGTCGACCCCAAGATTCGAAAATACATTTTGCAGATTGTTCACATGACGCGTCATCACGAGCATTTGGCATTGGGCGGAAGCCCTCGAGCTTCGTTGGCGATGTTTAAGACGGCGCAAGCGGTCGCCGCCATTCGCGGGCGCAATTTCGTTTTGCCGGATGATGTCAAGATGTTGGCCGAGCCCGTGCTTTGCCATCGGTTGATTTTGAAACCCGAGAGCCGGCTGCGCAAAATTACGACGCGTCAGGTGGTGACCAAACTACTGAACGAGATACCTGTTCCCGTCATTGGCAGCGATTGATTGAAAGGCAACCACGGATGAAATGGATAGCGATCCCCATTGCGATGTTACTGGTTGCGATTGCGTTTGATTTGGGGCTGCTGGTATATGCCATTTATGCGTTGGTGGGAATACTGACGATCGCCAAATTGGTGACTCAACGTTGGTCGAGTCATATTGTTGGCAAAAAGTCGATGGATAAAAACCGGGCCAATGTCGGTGATATAGTCACGGTTCAAATTGCAATCGAAAATCAAGACCGGTGGCCAATCACTTGGATGTTGGTTGAAGACTTAGTGCCACCGCGTGCGGTTGGCTTGAAACCCGCGTTGGATATTTCTGGACCTCGGATGGCCGTGATTAAGTTTGCCGCTGGCGAGAAACACGTGTTGGAGTACCAAATCATGTGTCGACGGCGGGGTTATTTTCAAATCGGGCCGACGCTGATCGAAACCGGCGATATGTTTGGTTTCAACCGTCGGTTTCGAATTATAGACGAGCCAAGATTCTTGATGGTTTATCCAAAAATTGTCCCGATGGGAGGCTATGACATTTCGTCTCGTCGCCCGATCGGCGAGGTCGTGATGACAAACCGTTTGTTTGAAGATCCGACTCGGATATCTGGTGTTCGAGAATATCAAGCAGGAGATGCCTTCAACCGAATTCACTGGAAAAAATCTGCCAGTACCGGGACGTTGCAAAGCAAAATTTATGAACCGTCTTCATTGGCGGGAGCGACGATCGTGTTGGATTTTCACTCTAGTGCTTTTGACCCTAAGCATGAGCCGGTAAGAAGTGAGTTGGCGGTTACAGCGGCGGCCAGTATTGCATCCGCGCTGGTTGAGATGGGGCAACAAACCGGCTTGGTTTCCAATGGTCGAGATGCTGTGGATCGGATCGCAGAGGAAGGATGGAGTGGTGACGAAAGAACCCGCGACTTGGTCAAAGATGCGACCAAAATGAAATCCACGAGTGACCGCTTGACGCCCGTGATTGTGCCAACGCTAACAAGTCACGAACAAGCGTTGCGGATTCGTCGTGCTCTAGCGCGTATTGAAATGACGACAGGGTTGACATTGCCGGAATTGTTGGTCGAAGCCGGTAGTCAGTTACCTCGTGATGCCACAGTGATTGCGATCGTATCCGAAATGAACATGGAGACTGCCATAGCGCTTGGAAACCTAAAACGACAAGGTTATAGCGTGGTGGCCATTGTCAACACTTATTCCGAGGAACGGTTTGCACACACCACCGGACCATTGTTGGCTGAAGGCATTGGTGCGATGCATTTGCAAGACGAAGACGCCATCCGTTCGATTTGCGAACAACAAGCGATGGTTTTGTGATGATCGAGGTTTTCGACGCAGTGCAGGCGTTATTTGGGGTGGTGCCGCCAAAATTGTGCTGACATTTCCGTCAGAATCTGTCGGCGCAATTGTCGGGAAAGCAAGTTGCTGTGGTCTTTTCCCGCCACGATTTCGATTGCTGCGTCGCTGCCAAGTTGCTGGAGGCGTTCTTTCAGTTTGATGGTCGCACCTTCCAAGTAAAACGTGTCTCGGCCCCCCATGATGACATGAATTTTGGATGTCAATTTGGGTTCGAGTTCCGACCAATTTTGTTCCAATTTCAAGCTGATATCGTACTTTTTCCAGTGTTGCAAAATCTGTGGATCGACAATGCCCGTTTTTCGATTCCAGCATCTCGCGGGTTGCCCATTGTCCATTCGTGGCGAAAAAACGGCATCGAAACTACGGATTTGACCTCCTCGCCCGAGGACATCATCCATTTTCGTGAAGTCTTCGTAGTACGCGACGACGCGATCACCAAAACGGGCCAGCGGTCGTTTCATCCCATCTTTATCTCGATAGACGTTGGCATTGGGTTCGTAAATATTCGTCCCTTGCCAGTCACGAAAATCGACCGGGTCCGGCGCGGTGCTCCACACGCCGCCAAAAAAATCTGGGTAGCTCACTTGCAGCCACAACGAACTCCAGCCACCGCTCGAATGCCCGCCCAGGAACCGAGCCGACGGTTCGGCAATTGTTCGAAATCTGCGGTCAATCTCTGGGATCAGTTCTTGGACCAACGCATCGCCTCGTGGACCATTGGTCGCGCTATTCGCGTAAACATGATGTCCCCACTTGCACTGTCCGGTTAGCGTAACCCGTATAAATTCGGCCTGGTCATCCGCCGGTGCAGATTGCCCATGGCTCCAGCGCCGTTGACTTTGCTTCAGGGTTCCGCCGAAGCCGGTGATTTCGTAATAAACGGGGTATCGCCGATCGGGTGAACTTTCGTAGCTCTTGGGCAATACAACCAGTGCCCGCTCGATCACTTCTCGGTTGTGGAACGCGGCGAGTAGCTTTGATTCGATGGCGACATATTTGGTATGTCGTGTATCCTTTCGTTCGTTGGGCGGAATGGTGTCTTGCAGTATGAGGTCGATGGGCTGGCCTTTGATTTGTACTTTCTCGGTTTTGCTAACGAAGTTGCCGGCGCCGGCCGCGTGGTTTGATGAATAAAAGTCGTGATCCAAAATGGCTTGGATATTGTATTCACCTGGCCCCAGTTTGGATAACTTTCCCGGGAATCCATCGGCTGATTCGTCAATCGTGATCGTATCACCAGGTTTTACATTCGATACATCTTTCGCGAAAAACGGCTCAGTGCCAAACCAGGCCGGTCCGTTGATTGGTTTTAAGTTGTCTTTGGATAAAAACACAAGGACGCGACCTGTAACTGGTTCCGAATCGATCGTCCTTGCCAAGGTAATGTTAAATTGTGTGCTCGATTGCGCGCACAGCGATCCTGAAGCGGGCAAGAGCAGCAACAAAAATGCCGTAAATTCGACAAACGCCCAACACTGATTTTCGAGATTGGATTGGTTTCTCATCGGTTATTTCTTTGGTGACAATGGTTGAGCTTGTTCGGCCTTATCATTTCCGTCGCCGTTGTCAGACTCCAGGACAGGTTTAAAAATCAAGTAAACCTTGGTGTTAACTTCCGGGATGTTGTCGGTATAAGCTTCGAACAGGAGGCCGTCGTTGGCGTCGCTACTCTCGACAGGGACATCCAACGTGGCCGTTGAAAAATTGGACAGGCAAACCAATTCACCTGAGTCACCAAAGTAATAGTTTTCACCAGTGTCCGGGTCGGTGTAAGTATGGCTACCACCGAATACCCAATCGTGACTCATCGTTTTTCCGGATTTGAAATCTTTGACCATCTGTTGGGCCGGGATTTTTTTAATGGTGTCGTTTTCGTTCCACATCACTTGAATCTTGATAATCGGGCCAGTCGCCGGTTGATAATTCCCTTGCCAACGAACCGGTTCACCGGGTTCGGCCCCAGTTGCCAGCAGCGCGGCGTGAATTTGCGAGGAAAGTGCATTCACCGACACCACGGCTTCGTGTTCTTTGGTGCCACGTGGGCAAGCGAATACTTCAAGAGGTCCGGCACGCATGCAAATGTTACCGGCGGCAATCACTTGCTTGTTCTCCATATCGACCCAAATTTCTTGAAGCTTGCTAAGTCGCTTCCAATTGGCCGGAATATCAATCGTTTGTTTTTCTGCTGCGACTTCTTCATGGGTCGCAACAACGTCATCTGTAGAAGAAACTGGGTTTTCTTCGACGTCGGCCAGGGATGGGAGTTCGTCGTCTTTTGCAGAACTCGACGTATTATCCAAAAGATTCGGCTCTTCTTGCGAGAGTGCGGCGGCCGAATCGGAATCTTGATCCTCCAGACGGGTTGTTGGTGTATCTGGTGCTGAATTTTGAAATTCGTTTGGCGATTGACCCGAGTCAAGGACGGCTTCGGCTGATTTTGCAGGACTCGACGCAATTTGTAAATCTGCATTGGTTGAATCTTGGCAGCCGCAAAACAAGGCAACAAGCAGCGTGCAAAAGTATCGGTATTGGAATTTGTAATAGCTCATTTTGCCTACCTTTGATGCCAAAATGGGTTGACGCAAAAAACAAAAACTGCCGGTGATAAGTTATTTTGTTCCGAGAACGGACGTGCATTGATAAAATTTGGGCGACAAGGTGTTCGCATACTTTATATGTAAACGCCTAGTCGCTGGCCGTCGATTCGCAACATCGAATCGTCGCATGCCGCCGGTTTGTACCTTACCGTTCACAGGGTTTGCCGATTAAAGCAAACTTTTCCGAGACAATGAGCGCGTACGGGCAATGACCAGTGTTGGTGTGTCATTCTAGCATTCTCTCAAGCCAGCAGAAGAAGTCTATTCACCCAAAAACAATGCATGTACAGCACAAATTCCATTGCTATCATACGAGACTCCAAAAAAGATCCCTCGCAAACGCCCTTTGTTGGCAATTTGAATTCTAATTCGGAACAATAGATGGAACTGACAACTGATCCGAAGGCTTTGGCCCCAGAACGGTCGACTCTATTGCAGGCCATTTTTGGTAAAACGAAACGGTCTCCGTTTTCTTGGGGCGTCGCTCAAGCCCAAGAGAATCGACTGTTTTGTTATTTGCAAGACCAACACAAAGATTTTTGGAATCGTGATCTGCTTCGGACGGATGGCTGCGCGTTCGAAAATCCGTATGAACAAACGATTGTCGACATCGCTCAAGCGGCGTACGAAGGGTCGCAATACCATGGCGAGAAAAAAATTGCGGTCGATCCGAGTTTGCTGTTTCTACTTCAACATGTCGAATTACCGCTGTGGTGCGCGACCCGGAATTTTCAGCTTGATCAAAGCGGAAAAGAAGTGGTTTCTCGGTTCGAGGCGTTTATCGCGGAATCTTTGGACGAGGATGGTTGGCCATTGGGCAGCGTGGCGGATCGGTTTGAATTGTTCATAGCCAGTTTGTGCCGTTGCCACAAGTTATTGGATGTTTTGGGCTATCAACTGGCACCCGATACGGAGAATCAGCTGGTTGGGTTGACGCACTACATTGCGCGAATGATGCGTGCGGACGATTCGTTGTTGCTCAGTGGCGACCAACAAGGGATTCAGTGCAATGCGTTCAAGAAAATGATTGCTGCCCTGTGGTCCAACCACGACCTCTATCCATTGAAACTAAAAAAGTCGAATGTGTCGCAGTTGCGATTGCCGGCGGCAAGCTCGGTTTCGGAGTGGGGGCAAGTTGGGGTGCTCAGGAGCGGATGGCTTAGAAAAGACTGTAAGATTGGGTTTCGTTTTGACGAGCGAAGAATTCACCTCGATGTCGATCACGGTCGGACGCTAATTGCAGGCGAATGTACGCCGCGACTATTGCTCGACGAAAAACCAGTCGAGATTGCGTCAGAGATTGGCGTGGCTTGTTTTCACCGTTTTGAGCAAGGTGAGTACATTGAGCTAGAAGTCGAGTTTGAATCGGCGACGTTGTCGCGACAGATTTTGCTACTGGGAGAAGATCAATTGTTGTTTCTGAACGATGCGGTGGTTTGTCAATCTGAAGGCGTGATCGATTACACATGTCCGTATCCAATTCATCCGGACTTGGAGATTGTCAGAGAATCGGAAACCAATGAGTTTTATTTGTGTTCTGGCGCTGAATATTCACTCGTGTTACCGTTGTTTCTACCGGAGTGGAAATCTGCGGGCGGCAAAGAGGCGATCCAGTTTGAGGACGGTCATCTGCAAGTCAAAAATGTTGCCCAGGGCAGCGGCCTTTCAACGGCGATGGTGATTGATTTAAATCGAAAACGTAGTGTTAAGCCGAGGACATGGCGGCGATTGACGATTGCTGAACAAATGCAAGTCGTCAGGGAGGACGTCGCTGTCGCCTACCGCGTCCAAATCGATGTTCACCAATGGTTGTTTTATCGCACGATTCGTCCCAGCGCCAATCGTACGTTTATTGGTCAGAATTTCGCGGACGATTTTTTTGTTGGCAAAATGGACCTTGAAGGCAACTTTGAATCTTGGTTAGAAATCGAATGAGTGTGGAAAAGATCAAAGCCAATCTGGGCGAAATTCAAGAGCGAATCGCTCGAGCCGCCGAACGTTCAGGCCGAACAGCGGATCAGGTGAAATTGGTCGCCGTGACTAAGTATGTCGATGCCGAGACAACGCGATGGTTGCTTGATGCCGGACATTGCTTGCTGGGGGAGAGCCGACCGCAAGTTCTGTGGGACAAAGCTGCCGAATTGAAATCGGAAGAAATTCAGTGGCACATGATTGGTCATTTGCAGCGTAATAAAGTCAACCGAACCGTGCCACTCTGCGCCTTGATCCACTCGGTTGACTCGCTACGGCTAATCGAAGCGATTGAAAATGCGGCGCGGACGGCCGGATTGACTTGCCAATGTTTGTTGGAGGTCAACATATCTGGTGAGTCAGAGAAACACGGGTTCCAAGCGAACGAGCTGGAAGCGGCGATGGAGGCGGTTGCTGCAACGTCTCATGTTCATGTCAAAGGCCTGATGGGAATGGCCAGTTTGCGCGGTGGCGCGGCAGACAATCGACGCGAGTTTGCGGAGCTGCGCACTATTTTTGAAAAATGTGCCTTGGTACCATTTGATAATGTCGAATTGGTGGAACTTTCCATGGGCATGAGCGGCGATTTCGAAGCAGCGATCGAAGAAGGGGCTACGATCGTTCGAATTGGGTCGAAACTGTTTGAGGGCTTGAGTTGAAACTGGCGTTTGTATCGATCGCTTGATTTGAGTATGCCATTGCCTGGCGACTCTCGTTATTCAATAGGACCCCGGGTTTGGGTGAATTCAAAAATCTGAAGTGTCAGGAAAGCGGATTTTTACGCTTCAAAGAATTTACGAGTACACGGGCTTCGGGCCCAATGGGACGGTGCGATTCGTGTTAATTCAAATTGGTTGACAGTAAATTTCCGTATATTGGTGACAAAAGGCGTTGCGCAGCACTCCGGGAAGGCACTTAAGAATCAACTGTCAGTTGTTATATTTGGTCCTTGTTTGCGCGGAGTAAATTATGAGACGTTTTGTCCCCACACTTTTAGTCGTCCTATGCATTAACTTTGGAGCAATCAGTTCCGCAGATGAGAATAATGGGTCCCATTACTTTATTAATAATGAAGCGTTGGTCGTCGCACGAATTGGCGACTCTAACCAGTTTACGGCGTACAGCAAGTTTTCGGGCAAATGGACGGTTCATAAATTTCCTGATGGTGTTGACGTCGTCCCGGTCTTGGGCGGTGACTTGGCAATGTTCCAATTGGAAGGCACGTCGGTAAAGGAGCTGGTCGCGGTCGATGTAAACGGGGTTTGGCAACGCCAAAAATTATCAAACGGAGCGGCGAGACGGTGTGTACCAGTCGTCGGCTCTCGAGTTGGATTCGTTTCGGTTGGTGGCCATTGTTATGGTTTCAGTGCAAAGCTTGGTAAATGGGCGGTAGTCGAGTCGGATGCCGTGGCGTCCGTTTCCAACGATACGGCCATGATTGTTGGCAAGCAGAACATAAAGATCTTCAGTGCATTCACTGGGAAATGGGCCGCTTCACCAAAACTGACTGAGAAAGAATAAACGACGCATCCAGGACTGTGCCTGTCACGCTGTTGTCTGGGGCGGCCAAGCCGGCTTAGCGTAGAGTGGCCACCAATGAACTTCGTGATGATCAAACGAGGTTTTTTCCGTTTAAGAGTCCGACGGTTACTCGATTCGTAGTGCCTCATGAGGCCTTGTTCGGCGTACGGACAAGATCGACATTCAACCTGGACCGAGAATCGAATCTTGCATCAAGACCCACTCGATCACGGAACTGGGCGGCAATGGTTCGACCTCAAGTCGTCGAAGCATATTAAGGCACTGGGCTCGATGGTGCATGCCGTGGGTTGTCACGTGAGTGACGACAGCGCCGCGAGTAAACGTGAAGCTGCGCCCGCCTCGCACACCCGTAACCAATTCGCCTACCGGGAATTCAAGCGCGAGCCTGGAAAACTCGTCCGTTGCCATTTGGTGTAAATCTGAAAGCTGGCCTGGGGTGCGTTCTTCTTCGGAAAGCTGAGGCCTCGGATCGCATTGCGCTAGTAGGTCCGACCATCGCAACATCGCTTCTACGATGTGCGTGATCGTGTGATGAAGCGTTCCCACTCCGATTTGGAAATCTTGGTGAAACTGGCTTGAATTCAATTTTGCGCAAGAGTCGATGATGTTTTGCGTCGCCCAGCGGTCGTGAGTAAGTAGAATTTTGATTGGCTCGTATTTTGGCAATTTGGTCTCCAAGCTGATAAAGTTCCGTCACAAAAACCCCGTCTTTTGGACGAGGCGGAGGATCTGACCTTACGGCTACGGGTACGGTATTGCTGGGCCAGGTGCCCTTTTATCGCCGGCGAATCGAGGAAAACGGTGTCGTTTGTACGCTATCTGAGCAAGATTGACTTGTTCGACACAATCCGTCTCCCTTGAACGCGGTGTCAATTGACTATTGTTTATGTCGCGATAAATTACAGTAATTCAGGACGAATGGTTTCAGCTTCGACAGAAATCAGCGTTAGTTAACGAACTTGGAGACAAATAATTGTGTTTAAATCTATTTTTGGAAGTTTGATCGGAGCGGCGGCTGGATTGGGCGTCCATTATGGGGTAATGGAATCGACAGGAGAGACACATGTTTGGTTTCCAGTTGTTATCGGTTTCTTGACTGGATTGGTCGCGCGAGTTTTTGCAGGTCCGGCGACGAGCAATGCGTCGAGCTACGCTTCAGGATTTTTTGCGGGAGCTATCGCACTAGGCGCAATTTTTGGCTTCGATATTTGGATGGGCATGGCCGAAGTGCCGGAACATGGCCCGATTCGAGCTTCCCAGGCAGTCGTCAAGAAGGACACTGACGAGACAGACGACGCTGACGAGACAGACGATGCTGCCGAAGAAGGTAATGTTGTAGACGGCGATAGCGATGCTGGTGATTCGGATTCAGAAGGTGGTGACGCCGATGAAGGCAGCGAAACGGACGAAAGTGATGATGGCGAAGGCAGCGGCGAAACGTCCGAACAAGCAAGCGACGAAGAAGATTCAGACGATACTTCGGATGCGGCTCACGATGCGGCTCAAGAGGCGATGAAAGAGCGATCGCAACCGCCTTCAGTAGAGTCAACCAGTGCCGCCGATTCGGCGGCTGCCAACGAGCGATTTGCCGAGCTGATCGGGAAAAAATCTCACCAGTCTTGGTATGATCTTTATATGCCTTACGTTTTCAGCGGTATTGGCGTTTTGTTGGCGTACCAAATTGCCCGCGGATTTGGATCGGTTGAGCCAAACAAAGAATCTTAGGACCAACGGATACAGAGGTCGTTTGCTGAAAGGCGAACGACCACAGTTCCCTCGGGGCTTCGGAGGCCCAGTCATTTTTCGATGATTAGAATGGGTACACGTACCGTGTACTAGGAATCTATGGCGATCAGGTGCCGCCCGCGCAATTGGCTCCTCCGAGTCCTTTAAACAAATCCAAGCCACCGGTTGTTGCGCAGCCGGTGGACATCAATGCGGTTGCCGCCAGCATCGCAAGACATACGAAATGAACGGTTATTGTCTTTTTCATAAGAAAAGTTCCGATTAAGTTTTTGATTCTTGTTTGTCATCGTCGAGATACAGAAATTTCGATGTGGTGTATTTCTCAGTTTGGAAATAAATCGATATTCTGCTTTCAAAAGCATTGCCTGGATTGCCCAGCTTTCTCGTTTTGTTTGATTCGATATCATTTTCGCCATGAATCAACTGCCCTACCCCAACTTGATTGAAGAGCGCGGTGCCTGCTTGGTGGTTAACAAACCGGGCGGACTGTTGACGCAAGGTCCACCGGGAATCGACAGTTTGGAATTGAGGATCAAACAATTCTTGAAGCAGCGCGATCATAAGCCTGGCAAAGTCTACTTGGGCGTTCCCCATCGTCTGGATCGTCCGGCGGCTGGCATCATGGTGTTCGCCAAAAATGTTCGAGCCGCCAAACGCATCGCCGACCAGTTTCAAAAGCGCCAAGTCCGAAAAATATATTGGGCAGTTGTTCAGGGGCATCTCGAAAACGATTTTGGGCGAATGACGGACCAAATGAAAAAGTTACCGGACGAGGCGAAATCCGTGATTGTTGAGCCTGGCGATCCAGAGGGTCAGCATGCTGAACTGGAATATCGGGTCTTATCGCGACAAGCATCGACGTCGTGGTTGGAAATTCAGCTTCATACCGGGCGAACGCACCAAATTCGACTCCAAATGGGCAGTCGAGGGCATCCCATTTTGGGTGACCAGTTGTATGGATCGGATGTTGGATTTGGTCCTGAAACCAAGGACGTTCGCAAACGGTGGATCGCCTTGCATGCGCGCGAAATCGGGTTTGAGCATCCGGTCGAACATGTACCCATCCTTTTGCAGGCACCATTGTGGAATCACTGGCGAGCGTTAGATATTGATTTTGGATGCAGCTATGTCATCGAATGAGCCGGTTAAGGTATTAACACTGCAACCGTTTTACGGAGGCAGTCACCGGCACTTTGTTGACGCTTGGGTGCAACACAGTCGTTTGGAGTGGGAGTGTTTAACACTGCCAGCTCGCCATTGGAAATGGAGAATGCGACATAGTGCGATCGAGTTTGCCAGACAGGTTGATGACCGTTGGCGGGCCGGTCGCTGGGAGGCAATTTTGTGCACAGATATGTTAAATTTGGCTGAGTTCAAGGGTTTGTGTAAGTCTCCGGCCAAGAATTTACCGACGGTTGTGTATTTTCATGAGAATCAATTTGAGTATCCCGACCACGACAACAATCCACGGGACCTGCACTTTGCATTTTCAAATATCACGACATTGTTGGCGGCCGATGCAGGCTGGTTTAATTCACAATTTAACTTGGAATCGTTACTTGAGCATTTTCAAAAGTGGTTAAAGATTTGGCCGGACTTTCAGCCCAAAGACGCGGTTCGGGACATTCGCGATCGCTCCAGGGTGTTTTATCCAGGGATTTCGGTTGATGAGATTGACGTGCCGGTTGGCACTTCAGCGCGCGAATCGAGTTTGCATCTGGTTTGGGCGTCGCGGTGGGAACACGACAAGAATCCGGAAGGTTTGTACGAAATATTGTCAGGCATCGCGGACAAGATTGATTTTCGGTTGAGCGTTGTTGGAGAACAGTATGCGGCTTGTCCGTCGGTGTTTGCGACAATCCGAGAGCGATTTGGGGACGTTATCTTGGACTGGGGTTTTCAGAAACGGCGGCAAGACTACTTGGCAATTTTGAGTCAAGCGGACGTCATTTTGTCGACGGCGCATCATGAGTTTTTCGGTATTTCGGTGGTGGAAGCGATGGCCCTAGGTTGTATTCCATTGCTACCCAACCGCTTGTCGTATCCCGAGTTGCTGCGTGTGGAAGACTGCCCAGAACGCAAACGATTCTTGTACGAATCGAACGAAGAAGCGATGGCTAAATTGATCGAGATGGATGAAATCGCTGATCGAGATCAAGTCGTGAGTGAGCTTAAAAACGAGATTGCAAATCGTTTTGATTGGGTACAAACGGCGAGGGAATTGGATAATGGGATTGAGTCATTGGTATCGGCTCATAATACTACAGCAGTCTTAAATTGAACGCGTCCGAACGGATTCGATCGACTTGGCATAACGGAATTTACCTGATTGGGCACTTGGAAACTTCATGCAAATTTTATTGACCGGAGCGACGGGGTTTCTCGGCAATAACTTGCTACGCATGTTGTTGGAGGATGGGCATCAGGTGCGCGTCACCACGCGGCAGCAATCGAAACGACGTTGTTTTGACGGCCTGGACGTGGAAATCGTCGAATGTGATTTGAACGATGGGTCGGAAATTGGCGCCACCGTTCGTTCTTCCGATATCGTGATTCATGCTGCAGCGCACATCCAAATTGGCTGGAGTCAATTGGAAAAGTCGCGGCAGGTCAACGTGCGTTCGACGGAAAAGTTGGCTCAATCGGCTCGCTTGCACAACGCCAGAATGATCTTAGTCAGCAGCGTTGACACGTTGAAGGCGGGAACCGAAACGGAGTGGATTGCAGAAGATGAAACTGAGCCTCCTAAGAATCAATGTTCCTACGTAATCAGCAAGCGTGAAGCGGAGGGCGTTTTTCGCCAGCAAATCGCGGCCGGTCTGGACGGCGTAATCGTCAATCCTGGTTTTATGTTGGGACCTTGGGACTGGAAGCCGTCGTCGGGGCAAATGTTGTTAGCGGTGAAGAATTGTTGGACCCCGCTAGCGCCGGCGGGTGGCTGTAGTGTAGTGGATGTGCGGGATGTGGCATGTGGTATTTTGTCTGCCATGCAACACGGCAAATCCGGCGAGAATTACATCTTGGGCGGCGAGAATCTGTCGTATTACGAATTGTGGTGTCGCATAGCAGGATTGACCGGCGGTCGAGCTCCGGTCGGCAAACTGCCCGGTTGGATCAGTTTTCTCGCCGGCAAATTCGGTGATTTGCGAACGTCCATTTGGGGAACTGAGCCACCGGTCAATTCGGCAGCGACACAATTAAGCTCTCTTTACAACTGGTATTCCAGCGACAAAGCGACGCAGGAGTTGGGGTATCAGATTGGCAGTGTAGACGTGGCGATCGAAGACGCCTGGAATTGGTTCCAGAGTTATGGCTATGTTTGAAACGGATTCGTAGGCCCGATTCATCGCGGGAGTGCAATTCATCTACCAAAACCGTCCGTTGGTCACGTATCGAATGGTGACGTGACGCAATAAATTCCGATCGTTTCATTTCATAGGGGCAATTGAGATTGCCGGATCACCACTTTGCTGACGCATTCGATTTCATGATATGACGCTTTGATTTTGAGAGGATGTGGTTGTGGTGATCAGTGATTAAAGTTAGTTTGTGAATTGGATTCATGGTGTAACCCAATTGAGTTGATTGAGACGGCGGAACTACCAGATTGCGAAATTTTGGATTCATAATTGATAACCGCAGGTGCATTGGTTGCCACGCTTGTACCGTCGCTTGCAAATCGGAGCACAGTGTTCCCGTTGGGGTCAATCGTACTTGGGTCAAGTACATTGAATCGGGGACGTTTCCTGAATCGCAACGTCATTTTTCTGTCATGCGTTGCAATCACTGTGACAATGCGCCATGCGTAGAAATTTGCCCGGTGACGGCGTTGTATCGACGCGAAGACGGAATTGTCGATTTTGACAATCGCAGGTGTATTGGCTGCAAGGCTTGTATGCAAGCTTGTCCATATGACGCTTTGTATATCGACCCGAATACGCATACTGCGGCGAAGTGCAATTATTGTGCACATCGAATTGACGTTGGATTGGAGCCCGCTTGCGTTAATGTTTGCCCAACACAGGCGATTGTTTCAGGCGATTTGAATGATCCGAATTCTCGTATTTCTCAGCTGAAGCGAGAGCAAAGCGTAACGGCTCGCAAGACAGAAAAAGGAACGCAGCCTGCATTGTTTTATGTCGACGCTGTCGAGGCGTCTTTGGATCCCAATGCGACATTGGCGAGCGACCAATACATGTGGGGCGGGCAACGATCTGGCGTTGGTCATTTTGCTCACGATTCTGCTGACGATGATGAACATGTGTTGGAACGATTTGGCCGTCTGCTCAGTTTTGGTGAAGATTCGACCAAGTTGGCGGAATCGACTCGTGCTCACGAAATTTTGAACGAGTCCGCCGGCCAGCCCAAACGTGCCTATGATGCGCCGCAAAAAGGAATTTTATGGGGTTGGCAAGTATCGGGGTACTTATGGACCAAGTCGATCGCGTCAGGCGCGGCGATCGCGGTGATGCTGGCAAAATTGATCTCCACTGAGTTGGTAACGTCCGGGCTGGAAATCTTTACGATGTTCGTCTCGTTGATTTTTCTGGGTGTGACTGGAGGCCTGTTGGTCTGGGACTTGGACAAGCCGATGCGTTTCCTGTACGTGTTATTGCGTCCGCAATGGCGTAGTTGGCTGGTGCGAGGCGCTTATATTATCACCGCTTATTCTGGGTTGTTGGTCCTAAATTCGTATTTGGCTTGGTTTGATTTTAATAGTTGGCTGCATTTGAAATCCAGGTTACCGTTGCTGGTGTTGGCGATGCTGACTGCCGTGTATACCGCATTTTTATTTGGGCAAGCCAAAGGTCGGTCGTTTTGGCAATCCAGAACGGTTCCATTGCATATGGTGACTCATGCGGTCATTTGTGGGTCTGCCGCTTTAGCACTATTTGCCAGTCGATGGGACGGCTCGTTCGTCAACTTCTTGAGATACCTATTGGTGATCACGGCGATGGTGCATTTGGTGATGACTTTGTTGGAGCTGTATTTGCCGCACCCGGACGAGGATTCCAAACGGGTGGTTCGTTCGATCATGTCGGGCCGATACCGTTTTTTGTTTTGGGGGTTGGCGATTGGATTCGGAACGGTTCTGCCCCTGGGCATGTTGATGGCTGGCGCCGGATTGTTGTTGCCGGCTTCGATTTTATTTTTAATCGGTGTTTTTGCCTCTCAACATATTTGGGTTCGCGCTCCGCAACAGATTCCACTTAGTTGATTCCAGGTCTCATATGTCACAGAACCAAAAACGTGGTTGGATTGAACGTGTTGCCACGAGCTTAAAGATCATCCCAGAATTCGATCCGACGCCTGCGGCGACCGCTGCTCCGATCGATCGTTATCCAGATCCGGAACATTGGGATGCTTGGACGGAGTTTGATCCGGCGAGTTGGCCCAACAAGGTCGAACGAGAGTACATGATTGTCCCGACCACCTGTTTCAATTGCGAGTCCGCTTGCGGGTTGTTGGGCTACGTGGACAAGGAAACGGGTAAGATTCAGAAGTTTGAGGGTAACCCGCATCATCCGGGAAGTCGCGGGCGAAATTGTGCCAAAGGTCCGGCAACGATTAATCAGATCAACGACACCGATCGCATTTTGTATCCTTTGAAACGAGTCAGCGAACGGGGCGCTGGAAAATGGGAACGGGTGACGTGGGATCAGGTGCTTGACGATATCGCGATTCGAATTCGTACCGCGATTCAGGAGAATCGCAACAACGAGATCGCTTATCACGTAGGGCGTCCTGGGCACGAAGGATATATGGATCGTGTGTTGAATGCTTGGGGCGTCGATGGTCACAACAGCCATACCAACGTATGCAGTTCGGCGGCGCGTCTAGGTTATACACTTTGGCACGGATATGATCGTCCTTCCCCGGACCATGCCAACGCGAAATTTATTCTGTTGATTAGTGCCCATTTGGAATCGGGTCACTATTTCAACCCTCATGCCCAACGAATTATCGAAGGCCGTTTGAACGGTGCCAAACTAGCGGTGATGGACCCGCGGTTGTCAAACACCGCCAGTGCCGCCGATTATTGGATGCCGACGCAACCGGGAAGTGAACCAGCGGTGTTGTTAGCGATGGCCCGGTTGTTGTTAGTCGACGGAACTTACGATCGCGATTTTGTCCGAAATTGGGTGAATTGGCCGGACTACCTGAACAAAAAGCATGGTTTGGAAAACGGAGATTTTGATCAGTTCATTGCCCTGTTGATCGATGATTATGCCGAATACACGCCGGAATTTGCGGAACAGGAAAGTGGGATTCCTGCGGCGACGATCCGCGAGGTTGCTGTGGCGATTGGTAAGGCAGGTCGTCGTTTTGCAACGCATACTTGGCGAAGCGCTTCGGCCGGGCATCTCGGTGGCTGGTGCGTGGCGCGATGTTTGCATTTTTTGAATGTGTTGACTGGCAGTGTTGGGACTGAGGGCGGGACATCTCCAAGTGGTTGGAATAAATTCAAACCGACGTTTTTCGATAAACCGCCTGCGCACAAATTTTGGAATGAGCTGCATTTTCCCAACGAATATCCGCTGGCCTGTTATGAAATGAGCATTTTGTTGCCACATTTCTTGAAGGAAGGGCGCGGCAAAATGGATGTCTATTTCACGCGTGTCTTCAATCCGGTCTGGAGTTATCCTGACGGTTTTTCTTGGATCGAGATGCTGCAGGACACTGAGAAAATGGGTTGCCACATCGCGATGACGCCGACGTGGAATGAGACCGCCTATTTTGCGGACTACGTATTACCGATGGGGCATAGTGGCGAACGGCACGACTTGAATAGCTACGAAACCCACAGTGGCATGTGGATTGCATTTCGTCAACCGATTTTGCGAGAGGCCGCTCGCCGTCGGGGTGAGCCGGTTGAGTTTACCTATCAAGCGAATCCCGGCGAAGTTTGGGAAGAAGACGAGTTTTGGATTGAGTTGTCGTGGCGGATCGACCCAGACGGCAGCATGGGCATTCGTCAGCACTTCTTGTCACCGTATCGCACGGAAGGGCCTGACGAGGATCGGAAAATTACGATTGATGAGTATTATCAATACATTTTTGAACAGACGCCCGGCCTCAAAGAGAAAGCAGCCCAAGAGGGCATGGACGTGCTGGAGTATATGCGCCGCTACGGTGCATTCGAGGTCGAACAGTTTAGCTACGAAAAGCACAAGAAACCAGTGACAGGGCAAATTGCTGGAGACGGTTCGGGATTGGTTTGCAATGCCGGTGGGGCCACGATTGGGGTCAAGGTCGGTGGTGAAACGGTGGCCGGATTCAATACGCCGTCGCGAAAACAAGAGATTTTTTCACGGACCATGGAAGACTGGAAATGGCCGGAGCATACGGCACCGACTTACATCCATTCGCATGTGCATCCTGAAAACATAGACCGCGAAAAATCGGAGTTCGTACTGTTGCCAACCTTTCGACTGCCAACGTTAATCCATTCGCGCAGTGGAAACGCCAAATGGTTGGCCGAGATTTCCAATCGAAATCCGTTGTGGGTTCACACCGAAGACGCGGATGAACTGGGGGTCCGAACTGGCGACTTGTTGCGTGTGTCGACAGAGATTGGCTATTTTGTGGATCGCGCTTGGGTCACCGAAGGCATACGTCCGGGGGTAATTGCTTGCTCGCATCATTTAGGCCGATGGCGACGCGAACAAGACGCGCTGGCCAATCGTTGGGCAATGAATACCGTCGACATTAGCCAGGAGAATGGGGTCTGGAAATTGCGACACAAGAAAGGAACTGAGTCTTACAAGAGTGACGATCCCGATTCGCAGCGGATCTTTTGGGAGGATGGTGGTGTGCATCAAAACTTGACGTTTCCGGTGCAACCCGATCCGATCAGTGGCATGCAATGTTGGCATCAAAAAATCAAAGTCGAACGAGCATACGCGGATGATCGCTATGGCGACGTCGTGGTGGATACAAACAAATCAATGGAGGTCTACCGCCGTTGGTTGGCGATGACCCGTCCTGCCCCAGGGCCAGGTAATTTGCGACGTCCACTTTGGTTCAAGCGCCCATTGCGACCGGAGGAATCGTTGTTTGTGTTGGACGACGACCAATAACGGACAGCCCATGTGTTTCTTGCTCTATGTCGCCGCCGATGGGGCGTTACCGGATATTCCGTTTCAAGCACAATCGCCCGGATTGAGTTTTCAACAACTAACGGATCACGAGCACCGTGTCGCCGATAAATTTAGTTTGACTCAAGTGAAAAACTTGGGTTCGTCTCATGGTTGCGGCTGTGGATTTCGCCATTTGTCGTTTCAAAACGGCGAATGGCCGGAAGCTTGTTTGATTGGCCAGGATGCTGGATTGGGTGAGGGTTCCGAAAAGGATCATGAAGCGCTGTTCGCGTTTTTGAGCGAGCAACTAAAACGTAATCCAGTGGTTGAGTTGTACGGATGTTGGGACGGAGATTTTTATCATCTGTTTTTTGCATAGGACATGCAAGTACAATAGAATCAAACAATTCGGAGCAATGATGAAAAATCCCTATGCTGCACCGAACGCATCCGGTCATGAAGCGCCGTTGGATTTGGAAAACGTCAATGTAGTGATTTCCGGACAGAAGCAGTTAATCTATTCGATTATTGGCTACCTTTGTTCGGCCGCAATTATGGTTTTCGCCAACGTGTTCCTGGAGGGAACGCCTGAAAAACCTGAAGTGACGACGATGTTTGGCGTCGTTCTGGGGTTCGGGCTGTTGTGCGTGTTTACCGCGGCAGTGTTTGCCAGTATTGGGATTTTTCGTATGGGGCGAGTGCTGTTTCCCGGATCGACACGATATATCTACGCCATTGGCGTGTTGATTCCTGCACCTCTGATTGGGCTCATTGTCATGATTGTGGCCAACGCAAGTGCCAGCGGCTATCTGAAGGCGCGGGGTTACAAAATTGGTTTTTGGGGTGCGAAGCCGTTGTAACCGCAATCGAGGATGTCTGGGACCGAGGAATATGACCTAACTTAGTCGATCATTCCGTTTTGCCAGCGATCCCGCGGGCAGCCGGTGTGCCCCAGGTGGATTGGTTGAACTGTTGACTTTGCCCCGGCTGAATGGTCATCCAACGCCACGATTCATCGTTGCCGTAGACCCATCTGGCAATCAACACGATTTGCCCGACGTGGTACGAGACGTGTGTGATTGACCGCAGGATTGCATTTTGTACCGAGTGGGCTTCGCCACGAATCTTGACGTCTTTTTCAAAGTCCGATGCACGGAGCTCGACAATTGCATCGCGAAATTTTTGCCAGCCGGATTCGAAGTATCCCAACAGTTGGTCACGATCGCCTTCCCAGTCCATGAATTCTTGATCGCGATTCCGATCTGGTTTTTCACCGTCCTCTTCCAGGAAATGGGTCCAGCGGCTGAGCAAATTTCCGCCCAGATGCCTTAGCAGTGTCGCGACACTGTTAAATCCTGGCGCGATTCGACGATGCAGTTGCTCGTCATCGAGTTGAGCAACGCTCGCAACAATCATTCGATGGTAACCATCGATAGTATCGATCGTGTTTTGATGCCATTTTTGATCGTTATTCATCGTTGGCGCCAATCAGCTTGAGCATTTCAATTCCAAACGCGTTGCCGGTTTGCCAAAAGAACCTGGGGCTACCGTGATAGTGATAAGGTCGGTCGTTGCCAAAATTTCGCCACATCTCCAAGTCGCGGTTTTGTTTGTCCTGCCAATACGTTTCGAATGCCGCTTGGGCGTCTTCGTCCCAAAATTGCGCCGTCCGAACAGTGACCACTGAACCGTTATTAAAATGCGTTGCCGCAGCGGCTTGAGCGTCGGCAATCTGTTGCACTTTTCCTTTTTGTTGTTTGCCTCCATGGCCCATTGCTCCAATGACGAATGGCAAGTTGGGGGCGGCCAGATCTTGGCGAACGTCTTTGATGAATGCGACCATGTTGTCTTCGTAATCTGCTACCGATGTCGGTGCAAATTGGTCGTTAAATCCTTGGAACCAGACGAATCCTGCTAGTTGAATGTTTGCATATTTTTCCTTCGTTGAAGAATCATTCAATACGGTTTTCACATGATCGATCATTAGTCGGTAGTAATGACCGTATTCTTTTTCGCACTGTTCTCGCGTGTAATCTGGTTTCTTCTTTTTTCGATTTTCAAAGTGTTGGTCGATGGATTTAGGATAACCACGACTTGGCGGCCGGAAATTGCGATCGATGGACTTACCGCCCCAGGCGGTCTTGATGATCAAAACGTGTTGCGGGCAATGATCACCAACTTGCCAACCAAATCCTAATTCTGGACCAAACATTCGCTTGTCGTTTTTTTGAGAAGTTGCATAGCCAATTTCCAACGCCCCGTGACGGATTCCACGTCCGCCCAAGTATGAAATGGACACGTCATCCCGAGCGTAGAATGCACCGTTTTTCGTCAGACCTTCAAATAGCTTTGATTTCTCCTCGTCTTTCATCTGACGCGTCAGTGTCTCGACGCTACCCTTGCCTTCCATGTTGGATTGACCGGCCAAGATGAAAACCAGTGCGTCGGGTTTTTCGTTGGCCAATACGAAAGAACTGGCGAGCAAACCAAAAATTAAGGCGAGACATCGAGAACGTAGCATCTGGTGACCTTTCCGGCTCAGGTAGATTTCAAGATTACCTGCAACATTGTAAACGCCGTCGCCAGGGCAAAGCTAGTAACAACAAATAATGTTGTCGCTTATGTTGATGCTTAGAAAGGCAAGTCGTCGTCTTCCTGTAGAAACGAGTCGAACAGGCTGCCAGGGCGAAATCCCGTACTCCCATACTGTGCCCAAACCTTACTGACGTTTGATTTCTCTTGATAGTCGGGCCCGATCGGTTCGGTAAAACAGATCAAGCGGGCATGCACGACTTGGTGATCAGGATCAGGGTGCGATTCGTTCCAGGATTTTACGGCATACGCCAACATAGCTTCGTGGAAAATCTGATTGGAAGCAACCAATGCGTTGCGATGGAATTTTCGCCAATGAAATTGAGGCAACATACGCAAACCGGATTCCGGACGTGTTAAGTCAAGTTTCGATTCGCGCCAAATGTCGATCTGCTTTCCGTTAGCCAAACGTCCTTCGTAAACGAACCAGGGATTTTCTTTGGGCGGGACACCAAACATCTTGAAGTGTTGGTCGATGGCAAGCGGGATCCCCAAATTTTTGACCAATGGGCTACGGAGGCTGGCGGTATACGGGTGTTCCACGTTGCCAAAATTCCAGGCGACAACCAATAACAAAACCAAACCGCAAAACGCTTCAACCGCGATGCCCCAGGTTGAAATTTCATGCCAATGGAATTGATTGGTGACCGAGTTGTCCGGTTCCTGACTCCACCATATCGTTGACGGGATCAATGGAATCCAGGCGACGATACAGATCCAAGGGAACATACCGATTGACAATGAAACTGCGATTCCGACATGGAACAGCGCAAAGATAGCGTAGTTGAGCATCCTCCAGAATCCGTTGTTCCAAAAAACGAACATGGTCCACAGTAAAAACAACTCCGCGAACAAGGTCGCCCAGGTCGTCAATGTTAGCAGTTCGGGGTACTCCAGTAATTGTATTCCAAAATCGCGGACGTAGATGTTTAACCGCATTACAAATTCCAATGCATCTCCAGCGAGCCAGACGGAGTTCCACTTGGCGAGCCCGGAGAAAAAATACATCGACAATAGTTGTACGATGTATGCCGTCGATGCGAGTGAAACGATCGAAATTGAGGGGGGCTTTGATTGATTTCGGGCATCCACAGCCCATTTTGCATTGAGTGGTAGAAAGATACTCCAAAACAGCATCATTTTGAACAAGAAGTCGCCCGATGAAGTCACGAGTGGGTTGCGAACGTGCAACGACGCTAACAAAATCCAGGAAGCAATCGTTGCCACACGCGTCCATTTGCCGACAATTAGCAGGATGGCAAAAAAGGCCGCGACAACATGCAACGTATAGACAAACGGTGCTGAATCGGACAACCAATAGACGGACCAAAAAAACTGCGGCCAATTCTCATCATACTGTTGATCATAAAATTGAAACGAACGTTCTCGCGTAAAGAAGCCATCCTCGGTAAACATATCGGTGATAACCGGCCAGCGATGAACGAGGTCAGCAAGGATCAGCACTCCGAGCGCGACGCGAAACAAGGCTAGCGATCGCAAATCGAGCGCGAGCACGCGTTCGATGTATTTCGTCAACCAGTTTTTTGTAGCCATGGGTAGAGCGTCCAGACAATGCGACAACTTAGTTTACCCCTGGCAATAGCTTCCGAATCCAATCAACAACAGCAGCGTTGCAAAGACGTTGGTGAATCGTCGTTTTATCGACATATTCATCACGATCGAATCAATCCTGGCTTGATGTCCAATTCCAGAGGCTCAAACAAGCCGGCTTTGAATCTCTCGATGGCGATTGCGCCCATTACAGCATTGTCGGTACAAAGTTTCAAAGGTGCGACCACTAGAGAAACGCCCTTCGTTGCGCACGCGGACTGAATTTCATTTCGAAACAGCTTGTTGGCCGCGACGCCACCACCAATACAGAGCCGACTCATTTCGTATTGTTGACAAGCTTGTAGGGCTTTGATCACCAAGCAGTCAACAAGCGCTTTCTGGAAGCTAGCCGCAAGATCGGCTTTTTGTTGGTGCTCAAGATCGAAATCAGAAATTTCACTTTTTCCAGGACCCGTGATTGCGTACCGCACGGCTGTTTTTAGGCCGCTAAAACTGAAATCCAAGCGGTCTTCATGAATAAAACTACGAGGGAATTTATGAGCGTGCGGATCCCCCTGTTCTGCAATTTTGGAGACATGAGGGCCACCAGGATACGGCAAACCAAGCATACTGGCGACTTTGTCAAATGCCTCGCCAGCTGCATCATCGATGGTTCCACCCAGAAATTGGTACTTGATGGGAGAAGAATATTTAAACAAATGCGTATGGCCGCCACTGACAATCATGCCAACACAAGGAAACACCGATTCTTTTTGGTCCATTTGGCAAGCGAAAACATGAGCGTGCAAATGATTGATAGAGATCAATGGAATATCCATGACCATGGAGATGGATTTTGCAGCTGTTAGCCCGACCAACAGCGAGCCCGCCAAACCGGGTGTATTGGCCACGCCGACGGCAGAGATATCGGACAATTGCAGGTTCGCGTTCTTTAGAGCTGTGTCAATAACGGGCAAAATTCGTTCGACATGTGCCCGGGCGGCAATCTCGGGCACAACGCCGCTAAATTGGCGATGCAACTCATCCTGTGAAGCAACGCAAGTGCCTAGGACGTTTAGGTTTCCATCGATTATTGCCGCGGCGGTTTCGTCGCAAGTGGACTCAATTGTCAGAATTTTCATTTCATTCAAAATCGGCTCTAATTCGAAACATTCTTGCAAAAAGTGAGTTTAATGACACAGTTCAAATGGAATGAATTCTAATGATTGATCGGAATTCGTTGATAGCTGGCAGGTCAGATCGGGAAGTTGTTCGGGTTTTGCCGGTGCCCCGAAAGAATATTGTGGCCGTTAGCCACTGTTGTTTTGCCTAGATTCACATTGTGCAATTAATATGAAATTCAAATGTTTCGATATGGCGGTCGGAAACCTTATGAAAAGTCTAATAGTTCCTTATTTGTTAATTCTCGTTTCTGTGGCAATCGTTTTTGGGCTCGCGCCGAACGTTTGTGAAGCTTGTGTTGCCTTTCAAGAGAAAAGTGCCGAGGCGGATGAACTCGAGAAGATGATTCTTGAGCGCATAAAACAGCGCAAGGCTGAAATGGCCAAGGAGCGCAAGGAAAAGGGCTTGCCTCCAGTCGAAGAGAAAAAAACTTCGGCGCGGCCCAGAGTTGGCACAACCCCGGCCAAGGCTGCTCCCCAGAGCGCAAATATGAATGCGACGACCGCGGACAAGAGCGTGGCGACACCGTTAAAAGGACGGCAGACTGATCCCAAGGTGTTGAAAATGGCCGAGCCAACGACCATGACCGATTCGACCAAGCCAATCGATCCCGATGTCCGAATTCAGTTTAGTTTCGCCCAAGAAGAATGGGCGGACGTGATCCAATTTTTCGCGGATGAAGTTGGCTACGGCTTGTTTATGGGTTCAACCGGACCTCCAGAGGGCACGTATACCTGCCAAGAGCCAGAAATGGGCCTGCTGGAAGCTTTGGATTATCTAAACAGCCGATTGGGGATCCTAGACCCGCCCCACGTTTTGATTCGAAATGGTACTCAATTGGTTTTGGTCAACGAATCCGATGTCTATCCGCAACCACTGGTTCCGATTGTACGTCCCGACCAGCTTTTCGATTACGGCAAGTATGAAGTGGTTCGCTGCGTGTTTGATTTAGAGAGCTTGGACGGCAACGTTTTGGCGACTCAAATTCGTGAGTTGGTGACGGACGTCCATCAAGATGGGTTTTCCTATATTCAGGCGGCCAATCGAATGGAGATTCGCGAACGTGTTTTGGTGTTGCGTGAATTCAATCAGTTGGTCCAAAACGCTCTGCGCAAGGAAGTCGAAATCACAACGATGACGTACGAGTGCCAACACATCGAACCGGAAAACTTATTGCTAAATATTCGTCAATTAATGAACATCCCCGAAGGTCAATTTCAGACGCAGGACGGCACTTTGCGATTCTCCGTTCAACCTTTAGGCAACAAGATCTTTTTGACCGGTAGCCCCAAACGACTTAATGAATTTGAAAAAATGGGGTCACTGATTGATGTTGAATTTGTCGGTGATGGCAATTTGTTGGATGAAAAACCTTATCTGATGATTCACCCCGCACCGGGGGATTTGGAGGTTGTTTTTCAAGTCATCCAAACCTTGTTAGACGGCGAGCCAAACGTCAAGTTGGATAAAGATGATGTGACTGGCAATCTGTATGTATGGGCTTCCAAACGGGTCCAAGACATTGTTTCTTCATCGCTTATTCAGATGGCTGGTGGCGATTCGTTTACGATCATTCCGGTAAGCAAAGTAAGTCCGACCGAAGCGGTTTCTACTGTCGAAGACTTGTTGGGAATTGATCCGTTTGCTGAAACTTCGACCGGTCCAAAGTTAGTCGCTGACTCAGACAACGATCGCGTGATGGTTCATGGTACGCCACAAGAAATCGCACTGGTCACACGGATGATCGAAAAAATTGACGACGAGTCCACGGATATCAGCGGACCGCGCCGTCCATCGCGCTTTATTGAAGCCCCCCCCCGTGATATTCAAAAAGTCATCGATCGTCTGCAGATCCCTGGGATTATGGAAACGATGGGGCGCAGCAATCGTCTGCGTTTGATATTGCCTCAGGACCGTGACGCATTTCGCAATCGTAACCGCTTGAAGCGAAATATGGACGTCGGACCTGCAGAAGAACCGGACAATCAAGGATCGAATTTTAAAGATGAATTGCGGACACGTTTGAATTCCAGGACATGGGAATCGACTCAGTACTTGGTTGATTCGGATTCTTTTTACGTAATGACTACAAATTCCCCGTTCCAGGACGAAACCCAGGACGAGACCCTAGACGATGAGTCACAAATCGGTCAAACGACCGACCGTCCCAGTGTAAATTACCAAGGCGTTGAAGAACCGTCTTCGGTACCTGGTGCGCCGGTCGAAATTCGGTTTACCGAACAAGGCATCTTGATCAATTCAAAGGACCTCGATGCCGCTGACGATCTTGAAAGATTGATTTTGAACTTGATAGAAGACTCAAGTGAGGCCGAGCTGCCGTTCTTTTTGCTGGTGCGCCATCGTGACGTCAATGAAGTAAAAGCCATTGTCGAACACATCTGCGGATTGGAGTCGTCCAGCGGCGGAGGTGGTGGAGGTGGTATCGGTGGCTTGATCGGTGGAGCCGTGCAAAACGCCGTTGGTGGTGCTGCCGGTGATGCACTGGGCGGATTGTTGGGCGGTGGAGGCGGAGGCCTCGGGCTGGGGCCAGATTCAGCAGGTTCTTTTGAATTGGAAGGCGAAGATGTTCGATTGGGCGTTGACGGTCGGAATAACTATTTGATCGTTACCGGCGCAACCACTAACGATGCCGAATTCATCCGAGAGATCATTGAGATCGTGGACGTCGATAGCCCACCCATCGCTCCGATGGATATCGGCATGACGTACAAAATTGAAATCCGTCACCGTGACCCGATGGTTATCAAGGAAAAAGTCCAAGAGATGTTATCCCAGCGTTTTCGAAACGCATCCGGCAATGCAACTCAACAGCAGCCCAACGCGCAACAGCAAATACAGCAAGCGGTGCTGAGCCAACTGCAAGGCCGAAATCGTGGTCGTCGGGGCGGCAGCGCAGCCGCCGCCGGTGGAAACAATGCAGAGCAACCAAAAGCAACTTTGGGTGTCGACGAAGAACTTGGCTTTTTGCTAGTTACTGGTCCCGAGTTTATCTATCTGGAAGTCAAAGCTTTGGTTGCCAAATTGGATATCAAAACGAACTCGATTATTGAACGAGAGACGACGACTCAGGATGCTTTATTTATTGCGCGTCAATTGCAGGCTTTGAACCCAACTAAGATCACCATCGAAATGGGGGATGCGTCTGACGAGGAAGGTGGTACCGGGGCGCCGAACAGCAGTTCTCGGACGCCTGGTACGCGCGGTGGAAGTAGCCGTAGCGGCGCTTCGTCAAGGAGCAGCAGCTCCAATCCAAGAGCGATTCAGCAAGGGATTCTCGATGCTATCCGTCAACGCGGAGGTGGCACTCGTGGCAACACACCTCGTGGCGGAAACCGCCGATAGCCGTTTGTAATGTGCGTTGCAACACAATGCACTTGGATGCCATCGCTATCGAGAGTTTTTTACCTAGAATTCGTTGCTTACTCCTAACAAAGTGAACAATTCTGCATTTTGCATTGTAAGGGAACTAACTGCCTCGCGTCGAATAAGTGTTGAGTTACAATTCTATTGCTTGGTTGACCACTATTGTGTACTCGCCAAACTGCGGTCAACCACAAGAGACGGAACAAGAGAGTGAGCGAAATGTCAGATTTTTATTGGTACCTTAAAGACTGTGACCTGTTTGCCTATTTGTCTGACCATGACATTCGATTGCTAGAGGCGGCATCCAAGACGCGGGATTTCCGACGTGGTGAACCGATTTACCTGCCCAACGAATCGGCCGATGCGGTTCTGTTGGTGGTCAAGGGACGAGTCAAAATTTGTCATGTCACTCCCGATGGAAAACAGTCGATCTTGAACTTTATTGATTCAGGTGAATTGTTTGGTGAGTTGTCACTTCTAGGCAGTTCCGAACGGCAGGAATTCGCGGAAGCGATCGAACATTGCCGCGTCGTTTTAATTCCTAAGTCGGCGATGTTGAAATTGATGGCCAGCTATCCACATATCAACGTCGGAGTCACTAAATTGATTGGTGCTCGACGACAGCGCATCGAACGACGGTTGCGGAATCTATTGTTCCGTTCTAATCGAGAGCGGGTTGTTCATCTCTTGATTGAAATGGCTGAGAAGTATGCCAATCGGACCGCGGAAGGGCTGGAGTTAAAGATCAAACTCTCTCACCAAGAAATGGCCAGTATCATTGGCAGTACTCGCGAAACCGTGACCGTTATGTTGGGCCAATTGCAGACCGAGGGTTTAATTAAAATCGCCCGCCGACGAATCACGATAATCGATCTCGCGCGGCTTTCAAAAG
Organism: Mariniblastus sp.; assembly: GCA_965263475.1. Classification (GTDB taxonomy): domain Bacteria; phylum Planctomycetota; class Planctomycetia; order Pirellulales; family Pirellulaceae; genus Mariniblastus. Next base: position 578,496 of record OZ253677.1, on the reverse strand, counting down.
AAGTCAATGAGTCCGTCGAAAGCATTGAAAACAAGATTCAGAATCCGGTTGAGCGAAGTGCCCAGCGGCCCAGGTTTGCCAATAGTCAGATTGTGAAGTAGCCCTGGGACATGTCTGCGCATCGTATTGGAATTACAGGGCGATTTGTGACTTCTTTTACGGTGCGAAAACGCTGGCGTTAACTGTTCCACCGACCCGTGATGAAGTTTGAGATTTTGCGGATTTTTAAACGGAAACGTCTCGATATACGTTTACATAGATTGGAAAATCAATACTCTGACGTTTAAACGCCAGGAGTAGAGCCGCATTGAATAACATTCGCCTACATGACGAAAACTGGAAACCATGTCGACCGGGGACAATTTTGGGTGTATCGGACTCAAAATTCAGACGTCAACGGCGACGATTCTTAGTGCAATCGATAATGTCTTCGGTGGTCGCTGCGTTTGGGTTGTTTTCGGCGATCTTTGTCGTTGTCCACCGGCGAAAACCTGGAACCGATTTGCCTTCTTTCGGCTTGGTTGATGCAAATCCGGTGCAACACCGCTCCCACGCACGAGTTGCATTGACGTGTGAAGATATTGAGCGACAAATGGATAATTATCTGGTTGCGGTCCGATCTAAATCAGATCAATTGACATTGATGCAGAAGGGCCTGTTGCAAGATGTCGAGCTGCACATCAAAATCTGTCCCGACTGTCGCGCTAAGGTCAAAGAGGCCATCGCGAACACCTAATCAACCCGGAAACGTTAAAAGAGCGTGTGATTCATAAGCAATTTCGCTTGGACACTTGCTTTCTGGGTGGTGTGAATAGTCAAATTGTCTAATCTGTTTGAGATGGAATGTGAGTTTGACTGTTCTGTGTTGTGATAGTATTCATTTATGAAGTGTCCTTTTTGTCAATCGGACAACGATCGGGTCATTGATTCGCGATCCGCCGAAGACGGTTTTTTGATTCGTCGTCGTCGGCATTGTTTGCAATGCGAAAAACGGTTCAGCACTCTTGAACGCGTTGTGGAAATGGATATTCGGGTTGTCAAAAAAGATGGTGCCCGGGAGCCATTTCGTCCAGAAAAGATCAAACTGGGGTTGGAAAGAGCATGTTGGAAACGACCGATTCGGACAGATAGATTGGAATCGGTGTTTTTAGAAATTGTTCAAGAGATTTACCTGCACCCCAATGCTGAAATCGAAAGTGACGCGATTGGTGAGTTGGTGATGGAAAAGTTGATCGATTTGGACGAAGTTGCTTACATTCGATTCGCCAGTGTGTATCGTCAATTCAAGGACATTCATGATTTTGTCGATGAAGTGCGACCGATGTTGGATCGTAAATCGACCAGCAATAATTAAAGGGTCAGCGACATTGCCAACGAGGCTTAATATGTACGTTCAATCACGAAATGGGCCAAACCTGCCAGTGAAGCGGCGTAATCGGAATCGCCAAGGCCTCGGGAAAAATTGAGAGCACGGTTGGCTCGCGTTCGGGCGGTTTGGCGAGCGTATTCGATGGAATTCGTTTCCACCAACAGCTGTTGGGCTTCTTGGATTGTCCAGTCGTTTCGTTTTAGCCTTTGGATCCAATGGTTTCGTCGGGGTGCACTGACGGTTCGTAAGCAGTGAATCAACGGCAGGGTTGCTTTTTGATTCTTTAGATCAGTCCCCAGCGTTTTGCCAACCACTTTTTCATCACCAACGATGTCCAAAATATCATCGATAATTTGAAACGCAACGCCGATGTCTTCTCCAAACTGTTCGAATCCGGCGACCGTTTCGGTGTCACATTCCGACAACAACGCTCCCAGCCCGCAAGCGCACTTACACAGCTCAGCCGTTTTCAAAGCGATGACATCGATGTATTGTTCTTCGCTGATCTCAAAATTGCCGGAGTACGCGTTTTGGGAAATCTCACCGTTGCAAACGCCACAACACGCGTTGGCCATTCGTCGAACCGCTTCTACGCTTCCCGTTTTGCAACCGATTTCCATGGCTTTGGTGAACAAAAAGTCGCCGGCCAAAATGGTCGTTGTGTTATCCCATTTCTGGTTCATGGATTGTTCGTGACGGCGCTCGACAGCGCCGTCAAGCACGTCATCATGAACCAACGTTGCAACATGAAACATTTCGACTGCTGCTGCGGCAGCAATGTGCGTCTTTTTGATGTCACCAAAACACCCGCCGGCCAACAGCAGCAGCGCTGGCCGCATCCTTTTCCCGTGGCTAATTCCTGATGATGCCAGGCGTTCAGCCAGGATTTCGTTGCCACCGCCCACTTCGAATTCGAGTAACTCATTGACCGCACCAATCGGTGAAGCCACGGGTTTCAACAAATCTGCGAGTGAGCTGTGAAAACGCACACGATCCGTTTGACCGTTGGATTCCAGATGGCTGTTAGGGATGATTTGGCTCACGTCTTATTCCTCGTCCGAGATGATTTCATGGCGTTTAAAGTCGCCACTGTTTCCACCTGATTTTTCGACCAGATGGACCGTTTGTATTTCCATTTCGCGATCGATGCTCTTGCACATATCGTAAACGGTCAACGCAGAAATTGAGGCGGCGGTTAGCGCTTCCATTTCGACGCCGGTTTTGCCAGTGGTTTTCACATTCACGAAAATCGATAACGTATCGAATGACGGCGGTGAATTGAGCGACCACGAAAACTCTATAGTGACCGCGTCGACCGGCAACGGGTGACACATCGGGATTAAGTGGGGAGTCCATTTGGAGCCGCTAATCCCTGCGATCCGAGCAACATTCAACACATCGCCCTTAAAAGTTTTACGTTCTCGAATGGTTTGTCCGGTCCGTTCGTTCATACAAACGTCGGCCCGTGCTCGCGCCATCCGCTGGCCAATAGGTTTACTTCCGACGTCGACCATCCGCGCGTTGCCATTTGAGTCAAAATGATTCAAGTCAGTCATCGTTCCAGAGGAAACCTAAACAGGATAGCTATCGGATTAACCGTCGTCGGGGTATCAGAATAACCGAAACGCTGTCGATGGGCATGTCCAGATGCCGTCGAAACGCCCGTAAAGCCTTGAAAAACAGCTTGGCCGCGACATTTTGTAGCAATGCTGTGGTCGGGGGCGTGACAGAAATAGCGCAACAAAAACCGTCGTCAAGTAGGTCAACTCGACGACGGATTATGCGAAAGACGGCGAATCTTTACAATCGGTTTCGATCAACGCGGCCATTGATCAAACTTGGTGGCTACACCAATTCTTTGCGGGAACCGATCAGGGTACGAAGCCGTTCGGCCAAAAGGCTGGCGTCAAAAGGCTTCTTAAACGTTTCGTTGATTGCCGAGCGGTCGAAGGAAATTGGGTTTCCATCATCCGGTAGCAAAGCGATAAGAATCGTTTCTGTAAAATCAGTATTCTTTCGCAAGTTCTGGCAAATCTGCAACGCTTCAATCTTCCCGATAGAGAAGTCAGTAATGATGCAGTCTGGGTGAAAACTTTCAGCTTGAATTCCAGCTTCAAAACCGCTTGCAGCTACGGCAACTTTAAACGACTTTTCTGGTGGAAGTTCGCGTTTTAGATTTTCGATCAATACCTGATCCTGAGCGACGATGAGGACTTTTGCCATGGCCTCATCTTCGAGGTCTCCTAAAGGCATACCATGCTCTTTAAGAAACTTGATCAGGTATTCACGTGGGATACGACGGTCTTGCGAACCAGGGATTCGGTAACCTTTAAGGCGACCAGAATCGAACCATTTGCTAACCGTGCGTGGGGCCACTTTACAGATCTTGGCGACCTGTCCTGTTGTGAACACCTTCATCGCGGGCTCTCCATTAAACACTTTGAATCGTCTTTCGCTGTGTCGGCTGTTTGATCGAAGATCATTGCAACCATCACAACCATTCATCCCTCATGTCGCCTTGTTCCACCGCGTGGCCGCTCGGAACGAATTTGACAGTTTACTGGGTCAGGATGAACCATAATCGCATACAACAGACATGAACCATAAATGACTCAATGTCCTTAAAACGACTTCGGAATCTGCTCGACGCAAAATTGATTCAACTCGCCAAAATCGAACAAGTATGAATAACCGTACTTGTCAAAATCGTTAGAACCGAATCAAACTGCCAAACAGGCGGCAATCCAGGTCGTCGAGTGAGAAAACGCAATGATGGTACGGATCTTGGGTTCTCGAACCATCACCATCAAGTTGTGAAACAGGCGTTTCACCAGAGTTTCCCCCCTCTGGTCATTCTGTCTCGTACTTCTTTGCCAAGTCCATTTGGCTCTGACGTAAAAGACATGACTACCTGACTTGTTATTTCGTTTGTCGCGGGGGTAGGACTTTAGTCAATCGTGTGGACAACACCATTTACAAGGGCAAAAACTGGCGGTTCAAGATTGTCATGGCCGCCATGATCTCTATGGATCGCAACAAAAATACCTTATGAGTGTTGCTAGCTTCACAGCCCGGCATTGGAGTTTGCTGGGCAGCCTGGTCGGATTGTCAAAGCTGAACACTATTGGCAGAATCGAACGCTATCCAATTCCTTGTTCCCTTCGAGTTTAGATTTATGAGCCAGAAACTCTTCGCCGGTTTCCCTTTACTGCTGGTGTTGTTGCCGATTGTTGCGACGGGTCAAACCGTCGATTGGCAAATGTATCAAAAGCAGGCGGATGAAATTATCGACGATGTGCGCGCAGGGAATGACGCGTTTTTGAAGCTGCAAGAATTGTGCGACGATATTGGCCACCGGCTAAGTGGGAGCCCAGCGTTGGATCGAGCCATTGATTGGGCGGCGGCGGCTATGAAAACGGACGGCCACGAAAATGTGCAGAAGGAACGAGTAAACGTTCGCAAGTGGGTTCGCGGCAACGAATATGCCAAATTGATTGAGCCGCGTGAACTTGAATTGCCCATGTTGGGGCTCGGTGGTTCTGTTGGAACCAGCAGCGAAGGTATCGAAGCAGAAGTGATTGTGGTCGACAGCAAGGAGGAGTTGGATGGGTTAGACGATTCTGAAGTGCTCGAGAAAATCGTTGTATTCAATCACCGAATGCCCCCCTACTCTGTTACGGAGGGATCCGGTTATGGCGCGGCCGTTCAATATCGTGGTAACGGAGCACGGTGGGCCGCCGAACGCGGCGGTGTTGCAGCTTTTGTTCGCTCGGCAACTGCCTATTCGTTGCAGTCACCGCATACCGGGGCGATGCGAACCTATACTGCGGATGTGAAAAAAGTACCTGCCGCTGCGATTTCGGTCGAAAGCGCCATGATGCTAAAGCGTCTGCAAGATCGTGGCCTTCGGGCCAGAGTTAAACTTTACATGGAAGCCAAGGACTACGGTGAAGTCCCCAGTGCCAATGTCGTGGCAGAAATTGTCGGTTCCGAGAAACCCGATGAAATCGTTGTCATTGGTGGCCATATCGACTCTTGGGATGTGGGTCAGGGCGCTCAAGATGATGGTTGTGGATGTGTGGTGGCGATGGAAGCACTAACCGTAATCCGAAAATTGGGGCTTCGGCCCAAACGAACTATTCGTGTTGTGTTGTGGACCAATGAGGAAAACGGATTGGCAGGCGCGCGGAGCTACGCCGTTCGACATCAAGATGAAGTTCATGTCGCTGGGATCGAATCTGACTCTGGTGGATTCAAACCAGAGGGAATCTCGATCGAAATGGAAAACGACGATGCGCAGCGTCGTGCGGTCGTGCAATTGGGAAAAGTCCTGGGGCTACTCAAGCGACTTGGGGCGACGCGGGCAACCGAAGGCTATTCCGGTGCAGACATCAGTCCGCTTCTTAAAACCGGTACAGCTTGCATGGGGCTGCGGGTGGACGGACGTTTGTATTTCAACACACATCACACCGCCGCGGATACCGTCGACAAGGTCGATCCCGGGGAATTAAGCGATTGCGTAGCCACGGTTGCGGCGGCGGCTTTTATCATTGCAGACTTGCCCGAACGACTTGGCGGAGCGTGGTAACCATACTCTGAGTGTATTTTGGGGTACGAAATCCGGGCGAATTGAGTGGCAAAAGTAGTTTTTTGAGGCATTTTTGACATTTCGGCCCACTAAAAACATAATAAAGCTAGTTTGGCGGCGTCTCGCTAATGTGGAATTTTTAGTACACTAACCGGAATACTTTGGCACACTTCCAAACTTTGTCTTGCCAAAGTCCGAGAGGAATTCATCCCCACCCTTTTTTGAGAGAGCAGGAAGTATGAAGAGAATGCTTATTGTGGCATTGGCCACACTTCTGTCTGCCCCCGTTTTTGCAGACGATTTGGATTCTGAAGAAAAGAGTCCAGCCCAGGTCAAAATGGACCAATTTAAGAAAGCTCATCCCGACGCGCGTTTTCACGGCAAGCAGTATTTTGACGGCGAGGGATTTTTTGAGCAAGACAACACGGCCGACTTCATTTACGGAACGGTCATGGCGACAGGTGGATCCGCTATTGAAAGCGCTTGGAATTTTTATGAACAAATTGAAGGGATCTACGCTGAAGAAATTGGAGAATTAGTCCCCGGAACCGTTCACGGGGCCATGTGGGACAAAGACACTGAAACCCATCGTTTCTCGACGTTTCGTTTTCAGCAAACCGTTGCTGGGATTCCAGTTTACCGATCTGGAATTGGCTTCCTGGTCCGAAATGAAGACGGATTTCCGGTTGTGATGACCAGCAACAACTTGAAGGAAATGAGTGAATTCGACGCGGCGGCTGGCGCTTTCGTTGTGCCCAAGGCAACGGAAAAGATGATTGCCAATGCTGCAGAAATGATGAATGAAGCGGCCCCGTTTTTGGGGGGCACAAGTCTTCGATCGGTTTTGGATCCAGTTGAAGCACCCAAAAACGATTTGCCGGTTGTTCCTGCAGAACAGGAATTGGTGATTTGGGCGGGAATGACCAACGTAAAGGTCGAGCCTCAGTTAGCCATCAAGTTTATGGCTGAACGTGGTAACTATTTGGACGCCAGCACATATCAAAAGCATTTGATCATCGCGGCTGTTGCCGACGGTTCGATTCTTTATTCTCAAAACCAGATCGTTGCCGACGTTGATGGGACGGTTTCGGGCCAGGCGACCGACAGCGATCGCGCCCTCGAATGTGATCCAGAAATCCCATTTGCTATGCCTTATGCTCAGGTCGAAATTGTTGGTGGCAGCACAACGTTCGCTGACGCTGATGGAAATTTCAATGTGCCCAGCGGTAACGGACAAGTAACTGTTCGTTCAAGACTTCGTGGTCAATATTTTGAGGTTTTTGACGACACGATGGGTGGTCAGACTCCGTTTATCGACATTAACGTCGCCTCTCCTGGCTCCGTTGATTTCTTGCACAATCCGAACTCTGGCGAGTTTCCGACCAGCAACGTGAATTGTTATCTTCACGCCAATATTGTTCGCGATTTCGTGTTGTCGTTTGAGCCAACTTTTCCAACGATTGCTAACCAAACGTTTTTTGACATTACCTCGAACAATGACAACATCAGTGGTATTACATCGTGTAACGCGACTTACAACGGTTCGGCGATTAATTTCATGCGGAACCTTGGGAATTGCAACAACACGTCGATTCCGGACGTTGTTTATCACGAATATGGTCACCACTTGGTTAATGTTACCGGTAACAGCCAAGGGCAATTTGGTGAAGGTTCTGGCGATACCATTGGTGTCTTGATTGAAGATGACCCCGATCTTGCGCTAGGATTTTTTGAAGGCAATTGCAGCAGTGGCATTCGTTCCGCAAACAATTTCCGCACATTCCCTTGTGACGGCGCGATTCACGATTGTGGTCAATTGATTTCCGGTTGTGTCTGGGACACGATTAACGAAATTCGAGCGGTCGACCCTGCCAACGCTCGCGATATCACCGCGGGATTGTTTATCGGAATGTTGATCGTTCGCGGCCAAATGGGCGGTAGTAGCACAATTGGCCCTGAAGTCACATTGATCTTCTTGGAGTTGGACGATGACGATGGCAACATCGGTAACGGTACTCCGCACTATCAGCAGATTGCAGCAGCGTTCAACGCCCACAACATGATGGCGCCGGAATTGGATCCTGTGATCATCGATTTCCCAAATGGATTGCCAGAGTCTTTGGATCCAGCTGGGGGAACAACGTTTGAAGTAGACGTTACCGATGTGACTGTAAATGCGATTCCGGGCAGTGGCCGATTGCATTACAACGACGGTGGTGGTTTCCAGTCGGTCGCGATGGGAGTTGTCGACGCCGACACGTATTTGGCTATTTTCCCAGCCACAACATGTGGCTCAAGTGTCGAATTCTATGTTTCCGTGGATGTGCAAGGTGGTGGCGAAGTGACAAGCCCAGCCGGTGCCCCGTCGAACACTTTCTCTGCAATTAGCGCTTCGGCGTTCGACGTTGCCTTCTTGGATACGTTTGATACGAACCAAGGTTGGAGTGTTTCCGGGGATGCGACCGATGGTCAATGGCAACGGGCGATTCCAAATAACGGTGATCGCGGCGACCCGGCTGTTGATGCGGAAGAAGATGGTTCAGGTTTCTGCTTTGTCACCGACAATGGTAACACTGGCGGTAATGACAACACGGACGTCGATGGTGGTAGCACAATTTTGACTTCTCCGGTCATGGATGCATCGGCTGGCGCAGAGGAGTTTGCATACCTGACGTATTATCGTTGGTACTCCAATGACTTTGGCAATGCACCGTTTGCAGATACGTTTGTCGTGGAAATCTCCAACAACGGTGGTGCGACATGGACGAATCTGGAGACGGTTGGACCAACCGGTCCCGAAGTATCCGGTGGTTGGTTCTTTAAGCAGTTCCGCATCGACGAAGTGATTGCACCGACGAACAACATGCGTGTTCGATTCACCGCTTCTGACTTGGCCGATGGCTCGGTTGTTGAAGCGGCTGTCGATCGCGTTGAGATTCAAGTGGTCAGCTGTGAACCTGACGTCTTACTGGGTGATGTCAACATGGATGGCACGATCAACTTGCTTGATGTGGCTCCGTTTGTCGATATCCTGGCTAACAGTGGATTCCAAGCCGAAGCCGACCTCAACCAAGACGGAGTGGTAAACTTGTTGGACGTGGATCCGTTTATTGCTCTTTTGAGTGGCGGTTAATGTTTGACGTTCATTCGATTGGAAAACAAAAGCACTGGGTTAACTCTCAGTGCTTTTTTATTGTCGTGAGTGGATCCTAATCAAAAGGATTGGCTGGCGGGAGAATTGGAAAGCTCTATCCAAATCGTATTAGCCGACTAACTGAAATTGAATCCAAGTCATCCAATGGTGAATTTGTCCGAAATTGGCCGAACGGGTTTGCGAACCGAAGAGAATTTGATAAACTTCGCGATCTTAAATCGAGTGACGTTATCGTTACTTGACCTAAAACGAATTGGAGGGCGTAGCTCAGTCGGTAGAGCAACGGACTTTTAATCCGTAGGTCCTGGGTTCGAGCCCCAGCGCTCTCATTCGTTTTTCTTTCGTGCCGTCGCGGCCTTTTCGGTTGGTTCTTTTGCGTGCGACCGATCCTCGTTGGTTTGGTAAAAACATGGAATTGGCTCGTTGATTTTTTTGCATGCAGTTAGCGAATTCTGCGATTGCGAGCTTTGATCCCATTGCAATAATTTCTAAATTGGTACCGTTTGGCTAAATGGTTTGGTCAATCAATTTCGACATTGTCTTCGTTTGTGAGCCAACATGCGTCGTTTAATTTTTGGGTCTGTGGGTCATTATCCGTTTTGGATGGTTTGGATTCTAAGCTGTTTGGTAAGCGGCGCCTTCGTTTGTGGGCAGGGTGCGTCGACCGGTAGTAAAAAGTTGTCGGAGTTGGGTTCGTTGAACCGTGTTCCCGCGACCGCCGGTAGTTATTTTGTGACCATGAATCACAAAGCAGTCATGGACTCAATCTTTGAAAGTGCGGCTTGGAAGGCCATCAAAAGTACTGCAGTTTCAAAAGGCTTGAAGCGGGCGAATCGTAGAGGCAAGACTCGGGGGTATGCTGATTACAACGAAGAAAATCCAGCGGTTCAATACCTTCAGGCCTATGACTCGGCTTTCAATAATGTTGCCGCCAAGTCTGCCATCGAAGTGATCAATCAAATTGTCGAACATGAGATGTTTGTATTTGTGGACAACAATATTGTGTCGGTGGTCGACAACGCACGCAATGCTTTCAGCGCGTTGTCGAAAGATTTGAATGGTCAGAATTTTGACGAACTTACGGACGACGAAAAACAAAAATTATTGAAGTTGGTGGCTGAACAATTCCAAGGCGTCAAATGTCCGACCACAATTATGGGAGCTCGATTGAGTGACCCCAAGGGACTTCAAGGACTGTTGGGCATCGTCCGCGTCGGTGCGGAATCTTTGCTGGAAAACCCGCAAGCGGCGACGATTCGAGAAATGTGGAAAGTAATCGAAACGGAAACGCGTTACCTGCTGACAATGCAAATTGACCTTGGCAAATTGCCGTTGGAAGAAATAGATGACTTGGACGAAGAAATCATGGCGCAAATCCGCCCGATACTTGAGGGCAAGAAATTTGTGGCTGCAATGGGAATTGTCGATGACATGCTGTTGGCCGGTGTCGCCAATGACACATCGGCGTTCACCGACTTTGGCCAAGGAACACGATTGGTCGACCTGCCAGAGCTCAATTCGTTAAAAGAAGCTGTTCAATCTGGAAAGGCAATCACCAGTGCATATTACATAAGCAAAGAGATGGCTCAATCGAGCTATTCGTTTGCCGACATGTTTGAATCGGTGTTGCCATTTATGGAACAAGCGATTGCCGAAGAAATGGACATCCCTGCCGATGATCTTGAGATTTTGAAACAGGTCCCTAGTTGGCTACAAGGAATTGCAAAAGATATTGAAACGTTTTTACCAAAACCAGCGATGCAATACGGTTATTCTTACCTGACCGATGAAGGAATTCGCGGATATCAGTATCAAGCACGTTTTCACCCCATGTTGGATGGGGGGCGACCGTTGAAGCCCAAGCGAATTGCTGGTAAGAACACGCTCCTGGTAATGACGCAGCGGATGCAAAAACTCGACCAACTCTACAGTAAGTTGGTGAGCTGGATGGAGAACGCGCCGCTTGATTTGTCTGGCCAAGGTCGAGAGGTGATGATGCGGTGGATTGAGCGAGCGGAACGGGAGAAATTGGCAGATGACGGCGCGGACAATGACGTGGAAGCCTACCTTCAAGAAGTGGTCAAATCCGAAAGAGTCAAACTGGACTCTGGCCTCGATGCTGTCTTGGAATTGATGAAATCGATAGATCATACGACAAGGGAGTCGTTGCTGCCTTCGATCCATGGTTGCGAATCTGGCTTGGTAGTCGATGTAGATTCCATCCGCATCGAAACGGAAGAAGAGTTCCCGATCTTGTTGCCTGCACTCGCTTGGGAATCGAATGACGGCAATCAAATCATTGTGGCGATGAAGCAATACATGGAGGCCATTTCCAAGTTTGTCGAAAGTGCGAACGAATTGGGGAAAAGTGATGAACAATGGACGGAGTTAGCGTTACCGACGACGAATGAAACATCAAACGAACAATGGAATTCGATACGTTGGAGTCTTCCGGTCGATTGGCGAGTTCCGACGACGGTGATGCCTGGCGTCACGGCTGGTCCCAAGAACTTTGCAGTCAGTTTTACGGACAAGCAAGCCAAACACATTTTGAACAAGCGGCAAGCCAATCATTTGTTTGGTCCAGCGCTCGATGCTGGTCCCTCGGCCAGTGTTTTCTTCTTCGACAACCGTGTCTTGATGGCGTTTTGCCAGGATTGGGTTTTAAAAATGATGGAGTACGGCGAACAATTTGACGCTCCAACTGATTTTACGCAGTTTGAAGCGGAACGAGACACGCTTCAGTTTTCGCGGCAACAAATTGAGGAACACTTGGGAACGATCCGAGACTTTATCGGCTGTTGGCAAGGATATTCTTCGCGCATGTATATTGAAGGTGATGGAACGTCGACCCAATATTTTTACAAGTTTCAAGATGTCGAGCCCAGGTAACTTTTGAATTGTTTCGATGCGTGTGGGTGAAACAGGGCGTCATTCACACGTGGTATGGCGTGAGCGAACTTTTCCCCAGGCTGATGAATTTTGTCAAAGTTCAGGAGTTAATATGGAAGCCTCCCATTCTACAAAAGATCCGAACCGCGTTGCCCAACCGCCAGCGACTAGCAATTTCCAGTTCAAAATCGTGACCTTGATCTTGATTACAACTTTTGTGGCGGTATTAGCGGGTTGGTGGATCGACCATCGGCGCTTGGCAGCGCAGATACCACAGCCTGGCGAAAAAACGGTTGTGATCTATCGCTTGACCCACGCGTCGGCGAGACTTGCCCATCGCGCCCTGTTAACATATTTCGTTGATGATCAGTGTCAAACGACAATTGATGAGGCCTCAAATTCGATTATCGTGTCCGCACCTCCGAAACGTCACGAGCAAATCCAATTCGTGCTCAATCAGATCAATCGGGTGGGTACGGAGTATTCCATATTCAAACCCGGTCCAAGTGTTGCGGTGGAGCAAGCAGGGGCCTCAAGAGAATCAAGTGAAAAATAGCAATAGGACCTCTAAGCCGAATCTGCATGACGGCTTGTTTTTACGCTTTGCATCCAAAAAAACGATCAATTTGAAGATTGAAAAAACACTGTGTTTTATTGGGCAGACCAACGCCGGGCATTTGCCAAGTTGTTGTTGATTTGATTCCAGCAAGGAATGATGAGAGGCCTTGATTCGAAGGCTATTGAAAAATAGCGGTGGAGGGATTCGAACCCCCGACACGCGGATTATGATTCCGCTGCTCTAACCAACTGAGCTACACCGCCTCATTTTGAATCCGATAAATTAACAGATCGTGTTTTTTCCGCAAGACTGACAGTTTTTGCAGGCCTGGATTGGCAACCCATACAATCCTTTCCAGGCGAACCTGAACCTTTTAAATCGCCTCTCTGTCCGAATATACGGCTTGATGTTACCGCAGAATTATCCAAAATTACGCTTTACCTGGAGACGTGGCTGAGTGGTCGAAAGCGCCAGTTTGCTAAATTGGTGATGGAGTCAAATCCATCCGCAGGTTCGAATCCTGTCGTCTCCGCTTTGATTGATGAAATTGCTCATTGGCAGGCTGTAATCTAAAGTGCAGCCTGTCTTTTTTTGTCAGTTTGCGTGTATTATTCTGGCCGCCAACCAACATGAATTAAAGCTATTTCCACTTTAGGATCGCTTGGCTCTCGATCGAATCAAGAAAATTGATTTGTGAACCAGGCGATTTAGCTCCCCAGCGACTAAGTCGAATTGTTCCGGGTCCGATAACTTGGCAATTTGTAGATCGATTTTCGCCGACCACTTCTTACATTTTTCCTTTAGCCACTCGATATCGTCTGCAGGTAAATCCGCAAGTTCTGCGGCCAGCAATACGTCACATGAACCGCGTAGTTGTTCGGCTTTGATTAGCAAATCAGCGGCATCCTGACTCTTCGTCGAATTCCATTCACTCAACAAATTTGCGATATGATTCAATTTGTCGACTCGATCTAGCTGGACCTCAAGAGCATTTTTTCGGTTCCAGCCCCATGCAGCGACCCGTGTTTGGCCGTCCACTCTGTTACCATTGCCCCCAGAATATTTTGCCGCCTGACTATTCGAATCGACTTGCCCTTTTCCAAACCAGGCCCCGCTCAAAAATATTAAGATGGCTGCAGCCAACGCACCCAAAATTGGCCACACTCTTACGGATTGCCGCTGCGAATTTGCGATCGACGCTTCGACCGGTGACGCTGAGACCATGCTAATTTGTTGCTCGTTCCTTTGTTGGTCCGCCACCATAGAATTTTGAATTCGGCGCCATGTAGTTGAATCAATCTGGCCTGCCGATTCGAATTTACTGCTCCAATACTTACCACCGTTCGCAAAAATTTCTTCCTGCAGCCGATAAAGCTCTCTTGGGTTGCCCAGCAGGCTTAACAGTTCTTGGCGACGCAAACATGTAAGCCCCTTATTCAGTAACGACTCCATTTGTTGATTGGCGATCGAAAACACAACGGATCGATCGGTGATGTCTTCCGCCGATTGAACGACCGACAATCCTGCAACAGTTTCAGCAAACGAATGGCTACACATTCGCTCCTCAAGCCACCTAACTAATTCGTCCGTTGAATCAGGCATTTCGAAAATATCGGGAAGCAACGTCATTGTTCGGCCTCCAAGCAAATCTTCAACCTTCCTTTGGAGCGATCGAATCGCGACATCGAAGTTTTCGCAGGGATATTCAATTCCGTTGCAATTTCATCATGTTTCCTGCCTGTTAGACGTAGCTTCACAACCGTGTAGAATTCGGGCTTTTCAGTTTTCAGTTTTTTCAAGCAGATTCGAAAACGCTCCAGGGAGTCATTGGCTTGGTCGATCTCTGGCACATCCGCGATCGATTCGACCCAATCGCCATTGACGGTTGTCCTAACGGCACGTTTTCTGAACTCACTAATCATGGTGTTTTTGGCAATCGTGATTAACCAACTTGTAAAGTGTTTACCGGTGAATTCTGGCAAAGCACGGGCGACCTTAATCCAAGTCTGTTGGGCAAAATCCTCGGCATCGTTTTGATTGCCCGACCTAGAGACCAAATAGGCCAACACGCGATTTCCGTGCCTTTGATAAAGCTGAGAAATCACATAATTGATATCTTCCCCCGAATGGAGACGCTCAATAATCGCCAAATCAAGACGATTCTGGCCTGCATCTGGCGTAACCTCGGTGTTGTCCAATTCGTTTCGTTCTAAGTCCATTAGTTCACGGACGGGTTCTTCTGGCTAAAATGGCGGATTGATCGACATTTATCAGAATACACGCATTCCGCATATCTGAAACGCATGGTGAAGCAAATCCCCCCAACCAAAGCTGCAAAAAAATACTAATATGGGCGCAATACGAATTTTTCAATTTTTTGGGGGATTTAAAACGGCCCACGCGTTTTCAACATGTTTGAAAGTGTTGTCGATAAGCAAGCGAGCGAATTTCATCGAGGAATCGAGAGATGCATAAAAAATTGGTTTTGTGTTGTGTTTGGCTGTTTGGATTCCTGTTTCTATTCAATAACGTAGTTCTGGGCCAAACTGAAGGTGATAAGAACCTCCTCGACCTATCCGCTCAAGTCAAGCAAATTTTTCGCAACCACTGTTTCGAATGCCATGGGGATACGCGTCGCGAATCCGATATCCACATTTTTGAAAGAGACTCCTATATCGATGAAGGGATGGAGAGTGTCTTAGCCGGTGATGTCGATGGCTCCTATCTTTTTGAGTTAATTGCGACTGAAGACGAAGACGTCCGCATGCCTAAATCCCCATTGCCGGCGTTAACGGCCGATCAAGTCGAAGTTGTGCGAAAATGGATTGATGCCGGAGCCTCTGCGTTCCCCGATGACGTTCAACTCCCGGTTGAAGCCCAGCAAGACGACGCCCTTGCGGGAATCGTCGGTGCTGAGTACGTTTTGTCGCAGATTGTCGAATTTCTCGAACAACAACCGCGTGAAGATCGGCCTTACTTTCGATTTTTTAGCTCCAACAACGCGCTGACCGCCGGCGCGACCAAAGAAGAGCTTAAGACGCAGCACCAAGCACTCGCCAAAGCCATCAACCATCTTTCGATGCAGCCGACGATCGTTCGTCCGACGGTGGTGGACGAAGCGCTGGGTACGATTTTCGCAGTTGATCTGCGGCGACTCGGGTGGCAGCAGCAAACCTTCGTGACCGAATCTGGCGACGAGAGCGATGTCGACCTGTTTGACCTCGTGCTACTTGAATACCCGTATAGCGTTGCCTATACCGATTCCACGAACTTCGAAAGACTATGGGATTTATTTATGGATCGGTCCGCAATGGTTCGGCCCATACCTTATTTGCGCGTTGATTGGTTTGTCAGTGTTGCCACTCAATTTCCGCTCTACGAAGACTTGTTGGGGTTGCCCATTCACCTGCAAAAACTTGAAAAAATGATCGGCGTCGACAGCGAAATGAACATGCGTGATTTCGTTGCTCAACGGGCAGGGATGACCGTATCGGGCGTTTCCCAAAACAACCGTGTGGTCGAGCGACACCCTGCTCGCTTCGGTTCGTATTGGAAGAGCTATGATTTTGAATCAAGTAAGGGACGACAGAACATGTTTGTCGATCCATTACATTTTGATTTTGCGGGCGGTGAAATGATTTTCAATCTGCCTAACGGTCTGCAAGGCTATTTTATAACCGACACACAAGGGAATCGCATCAATGCAGCCCCCACCAGTATCGTGACCGATAAATTTGCCCCTGACAAAACCGTTCGCAACGGATTGGCCTGCATCCGTTGCCACGACAAAGGTATGAAACGTTTTGCCGACAACATCCGTCCCGCAATCGAGAACCTGTCTGGCGGTTCCATGTTGGACAAAAAAAGTATCTTGCGGCTATATCCAACCAAAAAAGCCATGGATCAGTTGCTAAATATCGACGAACAAAAATTCTTGTCAACGATGAAGCAGGTGTTGGGCGAATCTCAAAGCCGCGAGCCATTGACTGAGATTTCCCGTGCGTTTATCGACAATGCGATTGCATTGAAAAAAGCGGCGTCGGAACTGGGGCTCAAAGATACCGATGGTTTGAAGAACGTGTTCGCCCTGCCCCAATTCACTCGCTTTGGTTTGGCCAGCCTTACGCAAGGTGGTGTTGTGCGCCGCGATACTTGGGAAGATTATTTTGGCCGGATCGTCACTAGTTTGGGAATTGGTACTCCAATAGCCCCTGTTGATGGCCTGATCCGAGAAGATCATTTGGCCGAAGACAATAGTGCAGGCTTAATCGTGAAAACGAACGAACGCAGCAATATTTTTTCACCGGGCGATACAATGGTCGTCACCATCGAAAATCAAACTGGAGTCGATTTGTTTTTCGAAATGATTGGAACCGGTATCGAAGGAAACGTTCAAAGACTCTCTGGCGTAGAGCGCTTGGCAGCCGGTCAAAAAAAGCAATTTCCTGATGAGCAAGGGCTAGTTATTCGGCCAAAATTAGGGTCGGAGAAGATAACCGTGTTTGCCAGCCCGAAGCGGTTCCAACCGGGGTTGCTCTTAAAACCAAAAAGTGATTCGACACATGTTGCTGATCGTTTTGTACATGAAACATGGTATCAATTTGACCCGTCGAGTAGCCCAACGGTGCAAAGGCCTCAACAATTGATCAAGAAAACCCTTAAATTTGAAACTCGTTAGTAGTTGCCGTTTTGGCAGGTAAAAGCTGACTTTTTGTGCGAGCGTCTCCTCAAAAACAGAAATAAATGAATGCTCGACGAGGGAAAAACAACCCCGATGCGTTCCCCAATCAATTAATCACCACCGGAAGTTTTAGGCTCCCGATGAAATACAAATCGCAAGGAGAGATCAAATGCTGATCATCAACCGACGAATCGAGCACAAATTGCAATTGAATGGTTCGACAGAACACGATCGCTCAAACTTTGAATTGAACTTGGTCAGAAACCAACATTCAGGGCGACGGAACGAACAATATCCACCAAGTTTTATCACGCGTTGGCAGGTTGGGATCGTGTTCGGTTTGATTGTCGCCTTTGTCCCCGCTAGAACGCCGGTCGATGCCCAAACCATCACCGAGGGCATGCAAAAACAACTGCCGTCTATTATTCAATTTCTGAATGACAACAAATTGAAGAACGTTGGTGTCCTGAAATTCAGGGTGGCAAAGGCGGATTCCCAAGAGGCCAGCGAAAGTGTAGGACCCATGAACTCGTTATTGGCCGATCGACTGGAGCTCGGGCTCATCCTGGCAAACCCTTTCGACGAAACCAATCAGCTTAAAATCATCGAAGGTGCCAGCGATCAAGTTGCCATAGTGAAAGGTGCCAATCACTTGGATGAAACGGGGCGGGGAAAACTGTTTGATCATCGTTATAAATTGGCTTGGGGAGACGAGAAAGTCAAAGCGGATGCCTTCATCACCGGAGGTGTCAGGATTCGGAGCGATAATATTTCTGCAAAGGTCATTTTGTTGTACGTCAGTAAAGACGGTGGCGAAGTCCAGCCGTTGGGCGAGCCGTTTGACGCCCAACTTGATCCTCAATCGCTGAGCGAGTCGGGAGCGAGTTTTGTCCTGCGTGGGGCGTTTGACAAAGTTCCTAACAAAACAGAATTCAAAAGAGTTCAACAACAAAAACAAGAGCTAGTAAAAAAAGAAGTCGTTCTCGTGAAATCACAGCAAGCCAATTTTCCGTTGGACGACTCCGCCGCTCCTATGCGCTTGGAAATTCGATATGACGGCCAACTCATGCCTGTCGAAATGCGTGGCGGCGAAGCATTTGTTCATGAGCCGCGCGAAGGCCAGCATGTTGAACTCGTGCTAATTCGCAATGCCTCGGCGCAAGGGCGAATAGGTGCGGTTTTGAAAGTTAATGGTGAGAACACGCTGTATCGTTCCACCGTTCGAGACCTCGACGCGCCCAAATGGATATTTTCGCCGCAGCACAAACAAACCGTTGTGAAGGGATATCAAATTGACAAAACGCGCATCGATAAATTTAGAATCTTGTCGGATAAAGAATCAAGACTTCGCGCGATGGATTATGGTCGCAACGTGGGTCAAATCCAATTGACTGTGTTTTCTGAATTGAAGGGCCCGGACCAGAGTGAATTCATTCTGGACGAAGACGAAGAAGACTTGGTAGCGATGTTCCGCGGGGTTCACCCGCCGCAACAACCCAAAAATCTAGGTGCACTCAAGCATCAAATTCGTTTAGCCGGAAAAAGTGGTTCCCAGACCCGTGGATTAATCGTTGGGGGCGAAAGCGGTCAAAACAACATTAAAATTGTCAAATTCAAACCCGATCCAACGCCACTAATGGCAGTTACGATCACGTATTTCAAGTGAGAATTTTTTGTCCACCTGCAGAGGAATTTGGGAATTCTAGTGTGACAACTTCCCACTCGTTCGTATAGCCGGCGAATTTGATGACGAAATTTAACCGAACTTGTTTCTTGTTATGGCGCTTCTCAGTTTTTGGAATTTTAATTTCAATCCCTGGCAACTTGGTCGGCCAAGATGAAAACACCTATCTTGTCGAAACGACGCAGACCGCGCCGCTGCAGATCTTCGAATCGGGGACCCTGCAGACACTGGCGAAGATTCCGGCCGGCACTGACTTAAAAGTCTTACGGGAACGCAAAGGATGGTATCTGGTCATCGACCCAGCAACGGGCCACAAAGGTTGGATTGACGGGGAATTTACGACCCGGAATTCAGACTCGTCCAAGAAATCTCGCGACCCGATTACGATCGATTCCTATCCCTCAAACCTGTTTATAACGAACCAAAATGATGTGCCGGTATTCGTCGGCAAAGAACTCATCGGCAAGATCGAGAAACATAAAATCGTTTGGGTGTTTGGTCTTAAAGATAAATGGTTCTATGTGAAACTCCCAGGTTCGGCAAAACGTGGTTGGGTTGAGTCCAAGTACTTGGCTGTTCGACGAATGGAACCAAAAATTCGAAGGCAGCAAGAGGCAGCCGCCGAAAAAGCTGCGATTGAGGTACGCAATTTGTCACGAGACAAAAAATATCTCGAAGCATTAGCCAAAGCGAAAGAGTCGGTCAATTTACATATCCCGCTACACGGTGAAGAGCACCCAATTACGATTCGAGAAAATGTCGCCGTGGGGTGGTTGATGATCAAGACAGGCCAAAGACAAGCTGGTCGGGAGCACTTATCACGCTGGATAGAAGTCGAAGAGGGTTTGCAAGGAGTTGATTCTCCAGGTTTGATTACGACCTACCGTTTGGCTGGTCGATTTGCGCTGGATGTTAGCGACGAGTTTGCGGGTGTATTCTATGACAAGATATTTCGCGTTATCGACAAACAGCATGCGTCCGATTTGCAACAGCGAACTCACAAGCGTCGTGAAGAAGTCGTCCAGCTCCATCAAGCCAGAGCTACCCAACTTGCTTTGAAATATGCCTTGAAAAACCTGGCAAAGATTAAGAGTACGAACTTTAGAGGTACGGATTTAGAAGCCTTAGAACTGACAAACATCGGCGCATTTTCTCAGAGTCTGAACCAATTGGATTCAGCGGAAGAGTATTTCCTGAGGGCGCTGGCCATACCGGCGGACAAAATGTCCGATCAACTGCGCGGCAATATACATTCGCGACTTGGTGAGCTCTATCAACAGCAACGCCGACACAAGAACGCGGACCAAAATTTTGGCCTCGCGGCCAAATACATACAAACCGGCTACGGTGAGAACCACGCACTTACGGCCAACGCCCTTTTTGAACACGGTTGGAACAAGTATTACCTCACCGACTACCAGGGTGCTGTCGAACAACTAACAAAATCACTGGCAACCTATCACAAAGTCTCACCCCCGCAGCCAATGAAAATGGCCAAAGTCCACGTTCAGCTTGGTTACGTTTACACCATGTCAGGATCTGCGTCGAAGGCCGTCTCACAGTTTCGAAGAGGCGTAGAAATGGTTGAAGCCGCTGGATACAAAGATAAGGTTGAAGCGTCGTCGTATTACCAAGGGCTAGGTTTCGGTCTGGACGTGATCGGAGATCCGGAAGCCGAGAAATATCTTAAGAAAAGTGTGCTGCTGCATGAAAAAAGCAACTCGCCCCCGTCACGATCCAAAGCGGAATCGCTCCGTCGGTATGCTTCGTTTCTGCTGTATCGTGGTCAATACGACCGGGCCGAAAGATATTTTTTGAAGGCAACAGAAATTACATCTAAGTTTCCGTCGTTGGAAAGTTACGACGCCATGAATCTTCATGCTTTGGCGTCAATTGCGGAACATCGCAAAAACTATCCCCGAGCCACGAGGTTGGCGAATCAAGCACTCGGCAAGCTTCTTGCGACCCATGCATCTGATCATCAATCGGTACTTCAAATTCGCTACCGCTTGGCCAATTTACAATTGCTTCAAGGCGACATTGCGGCAGCAGAACGTGCGTATTCCAAACTCGCTCCGTTGGCAAAAGAAAAGTTAGGCCCCCATCCTCATACGATCCAAACCTACACGCAGTGGGCCAAAGCCTCTACCGGTGCAAGCCAGTTGAAACGCCTTTCCGAATCAAGAAAATTGGCGTTTCAATACGTCAACAATGAATTGCCGCTACTTCCACCATACCAACAAATTGGCTTTTTGAATCAGCGATACAAAACCGAGTTTTACGACGCGATCGGACTCGCACTGACGACGAATGTGGATGCGGTGCGCGTGAATGAATCGTTTGAATGGTTGATTAATGGAAAAGCGGTTTCTCACGAATCACTGGGGCGATATTATCGGCAGGTAAGTGGAAAATCCAGACCCAAGGCCGTCCCGTGGCGACGTCGGGGAGAGCTGCAAAATCGCATCGCACCAAATTTAGCGTACATCGATATTTTGAAAGTCAGACTATCGCGCAATGGGTCTCATCAGAAAGCCACCCACTATGTCGCCTACGTGTTGACTGCCGATGAGTTGAAATTTGTCGATCTCGGGCTAGCTAATTTCATCGATGATCAAGTCGTTCGTGCTCGTGAAACTGTCGTCGAAACGGCCACAGCCATTGCCGCCGAAGGGGAACAGGAGGCGACAAATAAGTGCAATGACGTCTTGAGTATTCTGTCCCGTGAATTGTGGAACAAACTAGATATTGGGCCCAACATCAGCAAATTGACGATCAGTCCTGATTCAAATTTGTGGTTGCTACCCTGGTCTGCCTTACCCCTTGACGCAAATGGTAGGACGCTGATCGAAGGATACGATATAAATTTTGTTGTCACCGGTCGAGATTTATTTGCAGAGTCCGAGGGCAAGCCAGCGGACCCATCGGCGATTATTGCAGATCCAAATTTTGGCAGAGTCTCGTCAACGGCGACAACCGTTCGACCATCAGAAACTCTGCGCAACAACTGAATGCGTCGAGATTTCGACAATTCGCGCCCGTCAAACAGTTACTGTTCGCCGGATTCGAAGCCAGCAACATCGCGCAATTGTTAAAACAAATCGACAATCGCGAACCGATGGTGTTCGTCAAAGACAACGCCACCGAGGCAAACGTCAAAAAAGTCAAATCACCGAGACACTTGTTGCTGACAACTCATGGATTATTTTTGGGCGACACAACCAATTCGAATGAAAACGATTTCTCATCAATCGAATTGCGCGGCGTTGCCAACGACGAAATTGCCAATCTTACCAGCCTGCGGCAGCGAAACCCGCTGGAGAACGCGGGATTGCTGTTTTCGGGTTTCAATCGAAACCTTCGCGGTACAGATGATTCGGTCTTGACAGGGCGTGAAATCGTCGAGATGGAATTGGAGGGTACTCAATTGGTGGTTTTAAGTGCTTGCGATACAGCAGTTGGCGAAGTGAACAATGGTGAAGGTGTCGCAGGCCTTCGCCAGGCATTTCAGCTGGCCGGTGCTCAAAATGTCTTGGCGACCCTCTGGAGCGTCGATGACGAACAGACCGCCAGGACGATGGTCAATTTCTACAAGAATTTGGCCCTGAATGAGAACCATGGGTACTCGCAAGTGTTGCGGCATTGCTTGGTGACTCGAATCAAAGAACGACGTCTTCGACATGGCGCTGCACATCCGTTCTACTGGGCAGCTTTTACATTAACGGGCATCAATTGATCATTCGCCGAACTGTGGCAGTCTGAGCCATCGGCGTTTTGCTGTCTGGATAAGTTTCGCTGGTTGCGAGTTGTCTCGATTCTAAAACAGCTAACGATTGTCGTTGTTGGATGAAAGCGACCAAGTGCATTAGTCCAACGACCGGAAGGATTGGAAATGCGAACACGAACGCGATAAGAAAAATACAGAATTGAACAAAGTTGCGATATTTTTTTTCGTTTGAATTTTTCATTTTGCCTCCAAGTATTCTGAATTACCTGGAATACGCCTGAATCGTAAAAACCCCTCCAGAAAATTCTCAAAAACGCGAGCCGACAAAATGATCAGGTTTTCTTTTTTGACTTTTTCTTTTTCGGGCTCAACGTTTTAGATGCTTCAGCAGTTTTCTTTTTGACGGCTTTTTTCTTAGCCGCTTTTTTCTTGGTAGTCTTAGTCTTTTTTGTTTTAGCCGACGAATTCAACGGAGCCTGTTCAATCGCATCAGCGACAATTTTTTCCGCTTCAGCGGCTTTGTCATTGTGCAACTCCCAACCGGCTTTGATGTTTTCCTCTTTCAGTTGATGCCAAAGCGCAAGAATCTGAGTTTCGGAACTCGATACGCGAACTTCGCGCGTCAACGGCACCTTTCGAGAGGGACTGTAATCGGCGTGATAGGCAACGAAAGCCGGGTAGCTATCGCCTTCGCCTTCTTTATTGGTCCTCCAAAGTAAAAACTTGCGAACTAGCTGTTCACCGCGCAACGTTTTGACGTACACTTCACGTTGCATCAATTGACTCTTTGGTAAACTCAACTCCGTTGTGTCGGCGTCGGCCAGCGGAATCGGAACAATGTCGTCCAGCTGTTGAATTCTCGTGTCTTGGCAATTGTCAGCGGATTTGTCTTCGCGAAATCGCAGGAATTGCGGCGAAATGACGCTGACTAACGGAAGCCGCCGAATGACTTTGTAAATTTGCTCGTTCTTGTCCCAGTTTAATGTCATCCGATTCACAGGACGACCGCGCGTGTTTTGGGCAACCAAATCGAGACAGCTAATTTCGATGACGATTTCAGGTCGCACCATTTGATAGGCGACGTGATCGGAGTTGACTTCTGCATACTCACTGTCGACCACAAGGTCTTGGAGGTCGCTTAACATCGTGCGGCGATGCTCTTCGGAGAAACCGCCACCAACACGACCCAGAACATGCAACGCTCCATCACGACGACGGACGGCGACCAGCACGTCATGCACCAATCCAGTCCGTTCATCCGTCGACTCGGTAAAACCAATGATGACAACATCCAAAGTGAACAGCGGTTTGATTTTGTAACTTCCGGCGGCGTCGCTGCGCACGACCACTCCTTCGGAAGCATCCGAATCGACCCACTTTTGAAATTGACGATCGACGTCATTGGTCGACGATCCCGTTACCGTCTCGACGGGGCCGACAGCCTCCGGCAGTCCCAGTTCGATAATTTGTGACCAGGTTTGTGAATAACTGGTTGAGATTCGATCGTCGTTCAGCATGATGATATCGAAAACGGCAAAACGAATCCGTTCTAATTGTTGGTTGTCTTTGGGATGCCGGAGAATTGACAAAGCATCGTGAACACGACTGCGTTGTTCGCCCAGATCGGCATGAAGTTCCCCGGCAAATATTGCACTCTTGATTTTGGAGGTGGCAAATAATTTTTCCAATGGTGGGAAAAACGGAAGCCCGACGCGCACTGTTCCACCGGGATTTACAGTGAATAATTCGCCATTTTTGTAAATCAATGCATTGAACTCGCCATCAATTTTTCGGCTGATCAACAATGGGCCGTCGGGGATTTTTCGTGCGATATCGTGCCGGGCCAAGGGAATCAATTGCGACGCGACTAGTCGTTTGTACTGTTGAATTTCGGGCAACAGGGACGGATCTGCGATCGACGTCGCGGGCCCCACCATGTAATTGCCTAACACAACCTTGAGCAAGTTTTTATGAAGCAAAGGATCAGGCATGCCGGATTAACGTTTCTCTTCCGATTCGGGGACTTTCAGTTCCATATTGGAAAGATGCAACAACAGCAAATACTTGTCGCCACGTGTTCGACCTTCTAGAAAACCGCGGTACGGCACGCTACCGCGCCGCAGTATTAACGGCTGATTGGATTTCGGACCGCCGCCAACCAAAAGCAAACTTTGACGCGATTCAAGATCCTTTGCCATCTCGAACAGAAAGTCATAGGTCAAACCGTTGATGTGTGTTAGCTGAAGTTTATTCGCAAACACGAATTTTTTAACCACCTCAGAACGTTTGATATAGACGCCTGACCAACTTAACGGCAATTCGCCTGAAACGTTCGGCGTCGTGCGTTCGAGAGGTCGACGTTCTCTTTCAGTCCCATCTGGATCCTTGATTATTTCATAGGCGGTTGCCCGGTGGAGTATCTGGTTGTCCGGATTGACGTAAACACGCGAGGTATTGAACATCAAGGAGCCTACCGATTCTAGATCGACATCGGGATCGCCAGCAATCAGCATTTGCCCAACACTCGTTTCGCTCGCGTCAGCAACTTTCTTGAGCGAATCAATGTCTTGGTCGAGCGTTGATTTTAAGAAACGAATGTTGCGAGCTTGTCGGCCTTCAGGATCAATCCAGCGAACTTGAAGCGGTTCGTTGACGTTTTCCATGTTTACGACGGCATCGCGACCGGCGGCGTTACATAAATTGATTTCTGGCATAAGGAGCTTCCTACATCATTGTGAAATCCATCATGTCCGCGCCTTCGTCGTCCGTCGTTTCGACCGCCGCAGCCACTTGTTGCAGGCCAACAAAATCGACCAACGTCGAATTGCCGACCAAGAAGAACAGCTCTCCATCCTGGTTGAGCATCAAAAAACCGGCATCGGCTTCTAATCCGCCACGGTAGCTATACGAGAACTTTAGTATCGCGCCATCGCGAAGTTGACCAACCAGCTCTTCTTCCGTCGCCGAGGATGAATCGATGCTCAAACGATAAATCAACCTTATGTTATGACTTAAATAGTCATCGATGGACGTTTCTTGTTGCAATTCGATTGGAGCGGCAAACGACGACGGCACCGGTTGTATTTCGTTTCCTTCCAGATCGACCGGCGTGAGTTGAGCTTTGTCAGTCCATTTGCCGTCAGCGGTAAGCTGCCCGATGCCGGTACCGCCCCTTCCGATCAAGGTTTTGCCGTCCTCGGCCAACGTTGCCAATTCGCATTCGGACTCGTTTTCATCACGAACCAGAACCTCTTTAAAACCGTACAACTTGCTGCGATCCACTTTTTCCATTTGGAATGCAAGCAGTTTGCCGGCATGCATAAATCGAATTGGCTTGGGCATGGATTGGTTGCTAGCTATCAAGGAAGTTTCTGGGTTGCACTAAATTAAACACTAACAAAGACTTGTTGCAAATCAATTTGTAGCTATTTTTATGCGTTCCGAATTTTCGACGAGATGGACTTCGGTTTGGGGCGACTTGAGAAGCTATGTCCAATGGAGGGATAACATGTTGTTGGCGATTTTGTTTGATGACGACGATCAAGTCGTCGCCGCTGCGCCGGCTTGCGACCAAACGGCAGTCGGAAATGAGTACTGGGAGGAAATTCATCCGGTCGCATTGAAATCGAATTCCTATGACATCGCATATGTGGAAGTCAGCGATCTAGCATTGCGCCATAATTTGTTGCGTGTGGGGATGGATGAAACTGTTTCCGGGCGCGACCTCGCCAACCAATTAGCTTCAATCCCGGCTAGAGATGGTCTGTCAACGCGAGCCGCGTGACCGAATCGATCGATAATTCCGTCGCCGGTTTGGCTGATTTTAATCCAATCAGAATCAGGTAGGCCGAAGGAACGAATACAAGGGCCAGAATCGTTGCGCCCCCGACTCCCCCGGCGATGGCAATGGCCAACGGCGGCCAGAATCCACCCCCACCGAATACCAACGGAGCAAAGCCAGCCATGGTGGTCAGTGATGTCGAAATAATGTGTCGCGTCGATGCCCCAACCGCGTCAATAATCGCTTTGTGGTCACCGCCCTTGGCTTGGTCGTTACTTCTAATTGCGGCCAGCACAACAATCGAATCGTTGATCGCAACTCCAATCAATCCCATCGTGCCGACGATGGCCATGAATCCAAACGGGTAGCCGTACAACCAAAGCGAACCCATCCCCAGGCCGACACTTAACGCGCCCACCACACCAATCATGCTGGCCAGTCGAAACGATCCAAAAGAGAGTACCAGCGTAGCGATCATCAGAACAAGTAGCACACCCACGTTGGCCATTAAATTTCCAATCGCCTCATCGCGCTTGGCTGCTTCACCGCCAAACAGGATCTTGTATCCATCGGGAATTGGAACATCGGCCTGCTTCAAATTTTGTTCGAACCGGGAAAGCACTTCTGAAGGAAGCACACCGGCTGGTATGTAGCATTGAATCTCATTCATTCGGCGACCGGCCAAGTGCGGAATCGAGCCAAAATCGGCGGTCAACTTGATGTCTGCCAATGCCGTCAATGGAACGCCATTGTAATTGTCGATCGCGGAAGCAACGGATGTCGGACTAACCAAATCCAATGATCCAAGCGACTGCATGCTTTCCCGTTCGTCGTCATTCAATCGAACACGAACGGGTAGCTCTTCGGTAGCTTCAACAATACTTCCTCCGATAGTACCTTCGGTCCAAGCATTGACTTGCTCAGCAATCGCCGACAATTCCAAGCCTGCAGATCGGGCATTTTCTTCCGAGACCGCCAATTCAACTTTGGGCAATACTTCGTCCAATTCCGAGCGCGTATGGATAATGCCGGGCGTCTCGACCAGCACTTGTCGAACTTGCGCACCCAGCTCTTTCAGTACCAGCAGATCTGGTCCAAAAATCCGGACCTCTACCGGGGCATCGAAAGGAGGGCCCTGTTCCAGTTGTCTGACCAAGACCCGCGCCTGAGGGAATTTGCGATCCAGTTCATTCTGAAACTCGTGAATGATTCCAGCAATGTTTTTCGCGCTATCCAGCTGAACAATCGCTTGCGCATATTGAGAAACGTTTCGCTTGCGAGCGATCAAATTGTAATAGAACGACGGTGCACTCGAACCAATAAAACAATCGACCCGCAACACGTTGGTTTTGTTCAATAGCGTATCGCGAATGCTTGTAATGACATGACGCGTGCCGGCGACCGATGCTTGGGGTCCCAGTTCAATTTCGATATGCAGTTGATCACGATCCGCGGGCGGAAAAAATTGTTCTTCCAAATTCACAGACTGAATGAAGCCGACAATTGGAATACTGGCGCCTATCGCCACGCCGATCCAGGGTTTAGCAAACACGAAGTTTAGAAAACGACTGTAGGTCCTTGAAACAACCTCAAAATGGATTCCGTCCTGCAGCCAAGAACGGTGCTGCTCCGTCGAGACGTTAGTGCGATTTACCATGGCGGCGACGGCTGGAACGATCGTCATCGCTAGAAACAGTGAACTGAAGATAGCAACGATAACGTTGATCGCAATCGCACCAACGAACTCGCCGGCGGGCCCCGGCATCAGTGCAATTGGGCCGAATGCAAAGGCCGTTGTTAACGTCGAACCGACCAGTGGCAAAAACAAGTGCCCCACACTTTGGTTGACGGCATCGGACGCGGACATGCCTGCTCGCAACTTGGATGACACTTCATCGACGACGACGATCGCGTTGTCGATCAAAAGGCCTAGTGCAATGATCAAACCAGTGATAGACATTTGATGAATTGGAATCCCCTGCAACCTCATCCCAGTAAGCACCATCATCGAAGCCAACGGCAGCGCAAGTGAAACGACAATCGCGTTCCGCCACCCCATCAAAATGAAAATAACTACGAAAACCGCCGCCCCACCAATCATCAAATTGGTTACGAGAGTCGATAGTCGAGATTCAACGTAGCGATTTTGATCGTAGACCACGTCTAACGCGACTCCTGACGGCAGGATGGCCTCGAATTCTGTCAATGCTTGGTGGGCAGCGGCTGCCCAATGATCGATTCGCACGCTGGGGCGAACGTAAGCGCCGATGGTGACCGCAGGTTTACCAGATACGATGGATACGTTGACTTGTGGGCGAGCAATCGTCTTCTTGACTTCGGCGATATCGCCCAAACGCGTAAACAAGCCGTTGTTACCGTAGTAAATCGGAATTTGTTCGATGCGTTCCAGCGATTCTAATTCACCGGAAACTTCGATTAGGAAATCCGACTGATTGCCACGAATCAATCCGGCGGATGTCTTGGCATCGCTGCTTCGAATTTGACCGGATACATCCGCGGCGGACAGTCCCATGGCGGATGTTTCCTGGACGTTCAATACGACCAAGATTTCTTCGTCAGGTTCTCCAAACCGTTTTATCTTTTCGGTACCGGAAACGCTGCGTAGTTTTTCTTCCAGTTGTTTGGCCCACCGCTTCAGCACGGCATAATTGGGCGCAGTATCTTTTTCCCATGTGATGGCCGCCAACAGTGCAAATGCTTTGAAGTCGATTTCTACATATTCCGGTTTGAATGCACCTTCTGGGAAATCATTGGAAACGTCGTCGAGCCGATCACGTAGCTTCGACCAAACTTCTTCCGCATCGTAAATATCATCACGCAATTCGATCGAGATCGCGGAAAACCCCTCCATGCTGGATGAACGGATTTCTTTAATCTCATCGATTTCGTGCAATTCATCTTCGATCTTTTCAGTGACCAACGACTCAACTCGAGATGGGTCAGCACCGGGAAACACGGTGTTGATGAATGCCGCTCGATCCACCAGTTTGGGGTCTTCCATCCGCGGAAGCAGCACGTAGGAAGAAAGCCCGCTGACGGTAATCAAACAAATCACCAGGAGAGTCAGTCGTGGGTTATTCAAAAACCAATTACTGATCATTGTGGTCCGTCGATTCCATAATGATTTCGACGTGTTGTCCATCAACGACACGATGGGTTCCATCGACAATCACTTGTTCGCCATTTTGGATAGAACCGGTGACGAGCGCGTTTTTGCCGTTCGTGTAAACGATCTGAACGTCTGCTTTGTTGATGCGTGAACTGTTCGGTTCAACAATCAGAACCGACCAAAGCCCCCTAATACCATTGGTCAATGAGCTCGCCGGTATCGAATACGTTTCGTCGTCTACTGAAACCTGGCTGGTAACTTCAACTTGACATAGTTGTCCCGGGATGATTTTCTCGTTGGCATAATCTTCTAACTCAAAGATAAGGTTCTGGGTGCGAGTTGCCATTTCCAGTTGTTGAATTTTCGCGATTAGCTTAGCGGAATACTGGTCTTCGGCGACGAGAATCCGGCAAATTGAATCTTCCTCAAGGTTTCGCGCGGCCGCCACCGGCATCCCAATCACGGCTTCGAGATTTTCAAAGTCGACGATCTTCAGTATGGGGGAGGAAGCATCGACGATACTACCTGGATCAATCATACGTTCGACAATTTTCCCACCGAAAGGTGCCAACAATCTGCCTTTGGCAATTTGAGTTTCCATTTCTTCGATTGAAGATTGCAATTGTTCGATGGTGGCTTTTTGGGCTTCGACTTTCTCCGGTCGCGTTCCGGCCACAAGTTCATCCAGTTGGCGTCGAATCGAAGTGACTCGATCGCGGGCGGCTTGTTCAGAAAACAGTGCCCGATCATATTCTTCTTCGGAGACAGCTGAGCCACGCAGTCGTTCACGACGTTCAAGATTGCTGGTGGCTAGTTCTCGATTTGATATGGCCTCTGCCAATTGAGCTTTCATCGAATCGATCGTTTGTTGCCGCGGCCCGTTTTCAAGTTCTTTGAGCACGGCTTCAGCCTGTCGCAGTGAGGCGTCCAAAGCACGCTTTTGGGCTTGGAGAGTATCGGTATCTAAAACGGCAAGTGCTTGACCCTGATTTACAATATCGCCCTCGTCAACCAATATGTGATCGACGCGGCCCATCATTTCAAAACCCAAATTTGCCTGCTGCTTGGCCCGTATCACTCCAGTGTATTGGCGTTTTTGTTCGAAACTGTCGACTGTGAATACGGGCCGTACCAAAACGGGCAAACGTCGAACGGCGAGCGGATCCTCCTGGCTATCTTTCGCGTTCCAATTGAGTGCCGATAGTGTTTGCGGGGCAATCACAATGCCGGTGACAATCAAAATTGCCAAGATCACTACGATGCCTAAAACTCGTGTATTGGCCTTGGCCAGCCAGCGTTGTCGAATTTCACTGGAGGTATTCTGCCCCTCACGCATCGCCGAAAACCTCTTTTTCAATTCGCTCAATCAATTCATTGCGATCGAATTCGGACGAAAACGGTTTCCACCGGTAACCGTCCATCATGACTGCCGTGTGATTGCGAACCATTTCGTATGGTTCACTCATCCCCAGGTTTTCTAACGATTCGGAAGTGATAATGATGCTATAGGCGCCGGAAGTGAGCGACCACAAACCAAACACAAGATCTTCGGGCGTGACATGATCTGGTAGAGCCAAATCTCCCTTTGCGATCGCATCACGAACGACTCCGCCAACGATTCCCATGCAGTTCATTTCGCAGCTGGTGACGATCGCTCGCTTCTTTTCAGATGTCTTCTCCCAAACGCTGTCCATTCGTAAAATCTGCTCGAAAATAAAATGCTCCGGCGACTCCCGCACGAACTTTTCCGCTGCGACTCCGACGGCCTGCATACGGAATCGCGGGCCACCCATGAATTGAGCTGCTGCGCGAAACATTTCCGTGCGGCGAGTTGTCGTTTCCACAGCTAGCGAGATGACGATCTCTTCTTTGCAAGAATAGTGGTTGTAGATCGTGCCCTTGGATAATCCCAATTCCGCGGCAATTCGATCCATATTGAGAGCTTGATAGCCCTCCTGAATCACGATTGGGCGTGCAATCTCAAGAATTCGTGACTCACGTGCGGCAATTTCGCGTTGCTTTGGGCTGAGTGTTTTCATAAGTATATTTTTTGACCAAGCGTCAAAAAAATCAACAGAAAACTAGCCAGTTAAATCAAGAATCCAAAATATAGAGAGAAAACGCCAGGTTTTGATGGTTTTGGCGCGATTTACTAATGTGACAAAACGTCACTTTCGCGGCCAGTTTTTTTACTTATGGCGCGTTCAACGACTACGAGTGTGGAAGTAGTCTGAGACGGGAGTTCGGCTGGCAGTAGCTCCCGCGTGATAATAATCGCGGTCTGCTACCCATTCATTGCAGCTTCCAGAAGCACAATCGCTCTGGCCCCAATGTCTGCGTCTTGGGTTACTGCAATCGCAACGTCTACGTGAGTTGGTCAGTTGAAGGCACTCGCAGTGTCCTTTCCATTCGTCACAGCATTGGTTTGCTGGAACACCGAAAATGTCTCCCGTTACGTATGGTATGTATCGAGAATCAGAGTAGCAAGAATCGCAGTGTTGCGGTGACCAAGGAGCAACGTGATTCAAGTCGTTTTGTTGCCACGAATTGACGCTCTGGGTTGGAACGGCCTGTGTGTTTGGAGATTGCTCCACGGGAAACGGGGCCGTTTCTTGATTCACTACCGAGTCGTATCGGGAAGGAAGGGCCGCAATCCGCTGATCGGTATAGCGACGTTGGCGTGTTTGTTGTTGAGGACGTCGATGCGGCAACTCGTACATGTCATTGAAGCGGTTAGATTGCTGACCACTTAAGTTTGATGAAATCAAAACCGAACAGCACGTCACGCACAAAACGAATACGAAAGAACGCATGATCAAATTCCTGCAACCAATAAACTCTAGGCACTAAGCGGTACTTCGTTTCTATCGAGAAATCGAAGCGGGGTGATTTCAAATTCATGATTCGTCGTTACAGATTGTGATCGCGGTTGTATTTGATCCAGTCTTGGTAGACTGCCCTGTCTCCCTTTCTTTCTCGAAACCGGAGCATCCAATTACTTTGAAAACGTGCCTGTCTCATGCCTGCCAGTACCGAACGCGGATGCCGTGCAGGCCTAGAGGAGCGGAGATCCGTTCGGCAGATTTTAGAATTGGCCGCCAAAGACACAGATGTATCAACGCAAATCCTACTCCAGATTCGCCAAAAAAATTCGGTGTGCCAGGCTACTCGACGTCGATGATTCGTAAAATTGCGTTGCTAGCGGCGAGAATCGAAGCCTAACGCGCTAGCTGAAATTGAACCGACTGAAAAACTACGTCTCAAGCTACCGATTGTGAATTGGGTTGCCATCGGATATCAGCATCATGTTGCGAATTACATTGTCATCAACTTCATGGTCAATGAATTGAACCGAGCCGTCCACAAAAGCCGCGTTAAATCCACCAGGTCGTACTCCGACGACGCCCCATGTGGGGTCCGTCTCGTCAAGTTCGTAGTCACCTGGCCGCGTCCATTCAATCGCGGCGGCATCATTGACTTCGACAAAGTAAATTGTGTTGGAGGCACCATCGGTAATCTTGCCCAAATCTCTGACTATCGGACCATTGAACATCGTGCCCTTGCCGCAAACCCCCAGTAACGTCGCGCGACGGGTAAGTCCAGAATTAGGACTTCGATAGACTGGCGGCATATTGTCCAGGAGTTTAATGTTGTGAGGACTATCCCAAGGTTCATCCAACTTGAATTGCCGATACAAGGCATCTTGATCTAAAAACGGTAAAATGTGAACGCGCCAGCTGAGTAGCGGTTGGCCGTCTTTCGTGTAGCTGCCTTGTGCTGGGAAATTCGTGTAAGCGGATTCGTAATTCAACGCAGCCAGTGATAGTTGACGCAAGTTGTTTGCTGCGGAAGTTCTTCGTGCCGCTTCGCGAACTTGTTGGACGGCAGGAAGTAGCATTCCCGTCAACACGCCGATCGTTGCCATGTTGGCGTATTGGGCTGATTCGCCAGATGAAAAGTCCATCATCAGTTGGTTGCCTGCCAATTTTGGATCGAATTGGTCGTTTACAAGTTTGCCGACACGATTGACATAAGCTGCGACCGCGTCTTGTATTTCAGGTGTCAATTCTTGGATGTTCTCCATCATCGATGCCAAAAAAAACTGCTGCCCCATTGCGATCCCACGTTTGACCAATTGTTTGATTTTCTTGGCTCCGTCTTCGTCGATCGCGTTAACCTGTACTACCGTACCGCCGTCTCTTGCCATGCTATGAGTCACTGCGATGGAGTCAATTAAATCTGGGATTTCCAAGAAATCTCGAAACGGTGGCGGCAGTTGGTTGTCTGGTGGCAGCTGCGTTTTGATGATTCCTCGGATGGGTTCAACGGCCACAATGAGGTCGAAATGTCCGCCGGGTTGACGTTCGGATAAGAGCTTCAACAAACTGCTGTTGGCGCCCTTGGCTGAAAGCATTTTGTTGATGAATGACTCAAATCCAAAGATAAATGTCCGGTCGTCGTGTTGATACAACGCTTCTCCTTCACTGGAGGTTCCGCGGTAAATCGCGTTGCCATCATTGCGCTCGCCCGGTCTTAGGCCCATTTTTTTGACCAGGTCTTCGGGCAGTTTTTGTGACTCTCCGAAACGAACCACTGCAGCAAATTCGGGCATGTCATTGGAGCCGTTGATCGCGCCGCTTGGTGTGTCCAGCAAAAGCATGATTTCAGTTATTTTACAGGGGTCGAACCCAAGTTCGCTCTTTCCAAACGCAGTGATGACCTCACGCGGAACGAGATCCATTCCCGGTTGCTGCAATGCGTCTTGGGGCTTAATAAAAATGGCGGCCATTGCGGAAGATGGAATCAGCGAATCCAATTTGTCTTGCGCCCTGATTGCGGTTGTCCAAAAGACAGACAACAAGACGATGATCAAGGCTGCTTGGTTGCAAAACAACTTCGTTTTCATATTTCACCAATGGGATTCGAGACAGCAAAAAATGCCGCGGTCAATTGGGGTTTACAATGCGCCTATTGCACACGACTATCTAAGGTACAGTTATACGAAGTCGTTGCTGATTTGCGATTGTTTTTCGAAAATTGATCGTTGCCCGACAATTCAATGAGTAAAATCAGAAATAGATCGAACGCGAGTTCGCGTTGGTTCGTATTGACACTTGGTATTTGCAACAGATTTGAGCTGCCAACGGTTCGCAATACCTCCTCGTAAGAAGCCCTGCTCCTGACCAGTTCCGATGCCCATTTTGACATCCAATGATTCGTCCGTCGTAAAACGACGCCTTGAATTCGACGACGACAGTGTCGTGATCGGACGGCATCCGGATTGTGATATTATCATCGACGATGCTTCGGTCAGCCGGCGACACGCCAAAATCGAACACGAAAATGGGGTGTATTTTATCGCGGATTTGGACAGTCGAAATGGAACGTTTTTGAACGCCCAACCGATCCATCGTTCGACCCGGCTCTTTGATGGCTCAGAAATCAACATTTGCGATGTTCGATTCGTCTTTCATCTGGATGAAAACTCGACGTTCCATCCGCCGCGCCCGACCATCGAAAGTGAAATGGACGAGATCGCATCGGTCGAGATGGACGATGACATGGGAGATGCGTCCCAAATCGTTTCGCAATTGGATATCCCGTCTTATGACGAACCGGTTTCCAAACACGTCAACGCGGAAACCAAACTCAAAGCTCTAATGCAAATCACCAAAGCACTGAGCGAGTCGGTTCAGCGGAGCGACGTTTTTTCGCGAATCTTGACTTGTTTGTTCGATTTATTTAATGAAGCGGATCGCGGTTTCATTATTTTGAAAGACGAGAATGGAAATCTCGTGCCCCATGGCACCATGACGCGCGACCAACGTGAGGAACGATTGCGCATTAGCCGCACGATCATTCATCGCGTTATCGAGTCAAAACGTCCGCTGTTGAGCAGCGATGCGTCTGCAGATGGTCGCTTTGATTTAAGTCAGAGTATCGTTGATTTTAGAATTCGCTCGATCATCTGCGCGCCTTTGATCAATAACGAAGGTGATGCGATCGGCGTCATTCAATTGGATACGCTCAAGAACAAAGTGGCATTCGATGAAAAGGACCTCGAAATCCTCGTGACCGTTGCGATGCAGGCCAGTTTAGGGATCCAAAAATTGAACTTGGTCGACGAAGCGGTACAAAATCGAAAAATCCAAGATGACTTGAAATTGGCTCACGAAGTCCAACAAGCATTTTTGCCGCAAAAGCGCCCCAATTTTGGCGGCTATCAGTTTTACTCGTTTTACCGCGCCACCAATCAGGTCGGCGGCGATTACTTTGATTACATTCCAATTGACGAAGATCGAATCGCTGTGATCGTTGCCGACGTCGTTGGTCATGGAATTGCGGCGGCACTATTGATGGCGAAAGTCGCAGCCGAATCGCGATTTGCACTGGCTGCGCATCGTGATGCTGCGATCGCCATGAATGAAATCAATCAGAATTTGTCGACTTTGAACGTCGATCGCTTTGCCACGGCGTTGGTCGGCATACTGGATCGCAAAGAACATTCATTTGTTTACGCCAACGCTGGACACATGCCTCCGGTTGTCCGGCGCAAAGACGGCTCGGTTTCGATGGTGCAAGGCGAATCCGGTTTACCTATCGGAGTGATGGAAGATTCACAATACTTGCCCACCAAATTGGAACTTGGTTCAGGCGAAGTTTTCGTGCTGTTCACCGACGGTATCAATGAAAGTATGAACGAGTCGGGTGATATCCTGGGCATTGAACCTTTACTCAAGCAAATTGAGCAAAGTCAAACCAAGACTCCCGTAACGATTGGCAAAGAAATCTGCCAAATTGCGAGCCGTCACATGGGTACCAACATGCCTCACGACGACATGTGCTTGGTCTGCTTCGGCCGTGGCGACTAAGAATCGGCAGAACCAAGCGTGCGAATTGGCTATTCTGGTGAAGTCCATTCACAAAAGTGTTTTGTGTTGGATTTTTGTTGCAGCAACCGCCTATAATCTTGCCTGTTCGTTTTTTAAAGCGAACCGGAAACGAATCTTCGGTCGCACCGTTGTATTTTAACTTTTCTTGATTCTTTTGCCTAAACATTTGGGCGCGATCGCTCGTCAGTTTATCAAGCCACCTCCAGAGTAGATCGAAAATGTTGAATGTCCAATGTCGCTGTGGTGCAACTTATCGCGTTCCCGAGGATATGGTTGGCAACAATGCGAAATGCCAATGTTGTGGTACCGTCTTTATGATCTTGGACGCGGCAGGCGCGGTCGTCACACCACCCCGGCGAACAGATAGCCAACGGAAAGCGAAGCGGGCTCGTGAAAACGCATTGTTGGCGAAATATGAAAAACGCGGTAGAAAGACACTGGATGATCGAATTGCAGAACGTCAAAAAGATGCTTTGGAACGAGAACGTATGACCCACGCGGTCAGGCATGTTTTGATCGGCATCGCGTGCTTAGTGTGTGGCACGATTTCGTATTTTGTGCTCAATGCACTTCAGGATGGGGGCGTTGCTCCGCGGATTGTCTGGCCGTTGGTTTGGCTTCAGGGGCAATACTGGGTTCCCGTTTTGTTGGATATTCCGGGCGTCTATAACCTGTATTTGGCCTATTGGTTTTTGACTCGGCCTTCCAATGTTGGTTGATCGCAGGGATAGTTGACAAGTTATCGTTTCAAAACCTTGGTCCGCAATTGCTCGATCAGCTGCATCGTCGGTTTCGCCATTCCATCGTCGTCGAGCAATCCAGCATGGGGAAAACGGGGATCTTGACCATCATTCCACTGGCGCCAAAAAACGCCGTGCACGCCCGGTCGAGCGACCAACATCGGCAAGAGAACTTCCAATAGTTTTAGCCGCTGCGCATGCGTTTGGTTTTCTCGAATCGTGTTGCCACCAACAACTTTTTGGTGAGATTCCGATTCTTCAACTTCATCATCGGATTCAATGGCAATCGTAACGTTTTCTTCGTGTGTTGAACGATACTCCGTAGCGCCAATCAATTCCACGGACTCATTTTTTGTCGACGGCTGTGGAAACCGCAAACATAAAACGAGCGGCAATCCGAGCTGGCTCCACAAATCGATGATGTCAATCCATTGGAATGGATCACGCGAAACCGATCCACACGGCCAATAATCGAGATTGATATCTAAACCGATAAACGAAATTCTGCAACCATTGCGCATGATGTCGTCAGCAATCTGTAGTGGATGGATGCCACCCACGGACCAAGCGAGTCGTTCCGCCCACGGATAATCGAAACTGACCATCACAGGAATCTCATGAGTTGAGTCGTCAAACCGACTGATTAATTCGGTCGTCAATTGGATTTGTTGACGGTAACTGAGATTTTTGTGACCAATGCCGTTCAAATTACTGGCCACGTGAATCAATGTCGTTCCGGTCGGCAAATCGTCCAATAGTACGTCGCATTGATTCAATAGTTTTTGTCGTCCGACGTCAAAGCTTTCGTTGTCGACCGAAAACGTGGACATCGGGCTGGCGTCTAGCACAGGGCCTACGATCAAACGCGGCACGCCGAAGCCACTTTTGTTTACGAGCGCTTCATCAATCGTGATCGCTGTAAAGTCAAAACCGTTTTTTTCGGCGAGAACGGTCGAACCAGGGGAAAAGCGGGTCGCCATCCAAAATGAAGGAATTTCAGATTCGGATACGCGGAACGCGGAAATTTCTTGACCGAATTGAGTG
This sequence comes from Mariniblastus sp., assembly GCA_965263475.1. GTDB lineage: Bacteria > Planctomycetota > Planctomycetia > Pirellulales > Pirellulaceae > Mariniblastus. The sequence continues at coordinate 540,254 of OZ253677.1, read as the reverse complement.
CCCAACTCGAAAATCGCCTCAATGGCCTGATCCAACGCATCACGAGCCTTGTCTGTCGCCGCTTGTTCTGGTCCAGTAATCGCGCTTACAAGCATTTCGGTCGCCAGTCGCGTCAGTTGTTGCACCCGTTCCGAAATCTGCAATCCGCCTTCTTGCCAAATCGACGTCTGGTTCCGCAATCGATTTATCGTTCCGCGGGCAAGTTCAATCGTAAAATCGTAAACGTCGGAAGACTCTGGTAATGTGCCAGTGCAAATCATTAGCTCGCCACGGGATCGAAACGGAAAAGAAACATACGTTCGCCCCGATTCATTTTGATTCCGGCGAATAACCACACAGTCTTGTTCCAGTTGGATATTGCAAGGCCGTGGCACTCCATCTAAGCCGACGACATGAACCGTTCGAGCGTGTCTGGCCTCAAAGTTCCAAAATTCAGGAACTCGAAATCGAAATTCACCCATTTGCTATGTAGACCAGATTCGACGTCGATTTGATTTGTGGGATGGGAGGCGCAACTTTTAATGTCGCGAGTTTCCGTTTTATTTGCCATTTTCAAACGCAAAAAACCGTATCAACTGCGCTTTCCGAATATGATTCCCATGAATACCTGCACGAAGCGCTAGCGAGTGGATTTTGCGCAAATTTACATGGATTCACTCGCTGGCGCTTCGTGCTGGTACTCAATGCGCAACATCAAAAAGGCGCATCGTGTCTGCCTAGTTTATCCGCAAACTTAAATGTTTAAACGCCGGATCCCCAGATATCCTGGAATTGGCACCCTTCCTAAAAATAGTTTTGTGAATCAACAGCCTGACCACCCAAACCAATGACGTTGCTGGACAAATAAATCCTAACTGCGACTGGGGCCCTTTATGAGACCGTCAGTTTTCATATATTACAAGTTTGGTGCCATCGCTCAGATCAGCAAAGGAGTCCGCAGTGACCACCCTCGTTCGACAGGGCAAAGTTCGTGACGTTTTTGATTTAGGCGATCATTTTTTGATGGTCGCCAGTGACCGAATTAGCGCTTTCGATTGGATCTTGCCGACACGAATTCCGGATAAGGGCCGGGTTCTAAATCTGATCAGTCAATTCTGGTTCGACTTTTTCGATTATCCAAATCACTTAATAACGACCGATACATCCGGTGTCGATTTACCGGAAGGCCTAACGCAAGAGGAATTGGCGGGTCGTTGCATGGTCGTTAAAAAATGCGACGTGGTCCCCGTTGAATGTGTCGTTCGCGGGTACTTGGTCGGTTCCGGTTGGAAAGACTACAACAATACCGGTGCGGTCTGCGGTAACGATTTGCCCGAGGGGCTGCCCAATTGCGCAAAATTCGCTACGCCGATGTTTACGCCGGCGACAAAAGCGGACCAGGGGCATGACGAAAATATTTCATTCGATCAGATGGTCGATATTGTCGGTCAAAGTGTTGCAACCGAGTTGCGTGATCGCAGTTTAGAAATCTATAGTCGAGGACGCGATTTTGCTGCGGGCAAAGGCATCATCCTGGCCGATACAAAATTTGAGTTTGGTTGGCATGAGGGCGAATTGATTCTGATTGATGAGGTGCTCACGCCGGACAGTTCTCGATTCTGGCCCGCCGATCAGTATTCTCCCGGCCAAAACCAAGTATCGTTTGACAAACAATTTGTCCGTGAATGGCTGGAGTCAACCGACTGGGACAAAAACAGCCCTCCTCCCGAATTGCCTGAAGAAATCGTACGGAAAACTAGGGAAAAGTACATTGATGCGTTCGAAATGTTGACCGGGCAAATGTTTCCCTTCAAAACGCAGTAATTCACGATCCGTCAGCATCCGAATCGTCCGCCGAAGAAGTTGATTCCGATGTCGCTTCTTCCGTCTCTGGTGATCCCGGATCCTTTTCGTCATCACTTGGGTTTGTCTCGCCTTCTTGTTCGGCGACGGCTTCTTTTTTATTGTCGGTGTCGTTGGCCTTTCTTACATCATCTGCTGCTTTCGTCGCTGCCGATACTTCAGTCGAACCAACAAGGCGTTTCAATTGTCGTACGCGAATCAAGTCACCGTGGAAATGCTCGGATTCTTGTTTTTCGTAAAGCTCAACGGCCGCGGCATAATCTCGTTGAGCTTCCAAAGATCGGGCACGCAAGTAATTGATAGCTTGTTGCCACCGGTCGGTGTCCTCAATCGTTTCAATTCGTGTGAGCCAGTTAGCGGAAGTGCTGAAATTGCCATTGTCGAAATGGCATTGCGACAAGAAATAGCCTGAATCGCGACGCACAAGTCGCATATTGGCCTGGACCCCTTTAATCAAGTTATCAAAGTCAGTGGCTGCCATGTTTCCGCGTTCAAGCGCATAGGCGCGTTGAAAGAAGTCATCAGTTGCCAACGAATCAATCTTGCTGTCTTTGTACATCATGTTGAAGAACAACTCGATCGCGTTCAAATTTCCATCGTTGCGAATCGTCGCAAACAATCCGTGAAAATATTTGGAACGGGCCGTACGATAACGAACGAATTCGTCGATGTACAATTCATCGATTAGATACCAACGAATTTTATCACGGACGGCATCCTTGAAACTGGATTCCGCAATGGCGTCGCGTAGAGCCCTACGGAATTGGTGAGTCCGAAAATCAATGTCCCAGACCCTATACTCAATACCTTCGATCTGGGGCAAACGATTAATCAATGCAGATGCGTTAACCGTCAGCCTCATCTGCGCGTCGCCAACCAAACGGTTTTCTAATTCCCAGAAACGATAACTAAGAGATTCAGGCGGGCAATAAACCATTCCTTGAACGGACTTCAATTGCTCTGGCTGGACCCAGTACTTCGTTTCGTCTTTCAGAGATTCTTCAATACTCAGGTCCAGATCTTTGAGTAAATTGGAGTTCTTAGCCACATCATTGAACGACGCGAACGTGCCTGGCGACTTTCCGGGAATCGGAAGCCCGAGTTTCGTGTCAAACAAATATAGTTGCTCGCCAAGATGAACGCCGACGGCCCATGGGCGGGAATCATCTTCGGACTTAACGGCAAGCATCACAGAATCAATATCCAATTGATTCAACATCATGATGAACAATTTTGCCCGGTCAACATAATCCCCCCGACTGGTCAACATCGTCTGTGTTGGAAAACGCGTATAGCCTAATCCGGGAATTCCGGCTGCCGCAGTCGTTTGCGCATCGTTCAGCCGAAAATCTGCGGCAGTGTTTTCTTCATTAAGCGGCCCGTCCTCAGGTAGCAACATAATGTTGCGTACGACCCAATCAAAGACTCGAAGCGACTTTGCCAAGTTTTCGGCGACGTCACTTGACATGCCGCTGTGGATTTTGGCAATTGCCACCGCTAGGGGATCGGTGTCCTCATCCAAACTAGCAACGTCGACATCTGTAGACTGTTGAATGACCTGGAATGGACTCATGTCTCGTGTGGCAACCAACCGTTGAGCCAACTTTTTGGACCAATAATTCTGTTGCAAGTAATAAGAATCTGTATTTGCGAAACTCATCCCTTCAAGTTCAGCAACGGCGGGTAAGTCCTGATATGTCTTGAGTGTTTCAGCAGCAGCTTCGTCGACTTTCCAGTCGCTGCCTTGGAAAAGTTCGGCTTCCGCTTCGCCCCAACGGTTTAGCGACGCTGCCAATTTTTCTTCGAATTGAGCCTTTTCATATCGCTCGGGGCTAACGACCAAATTCATCGTCCGCGACAAGTTGTCGATTTTGATATTGGACAATTGAGTATCCAACAGACTCAGCAATGGGTCTTCGGACTTGCATGAAATTCCGGTTACCAAGATGGCTGCCGATAACAACACGGCACAGCATTGCTTGGGCAGTTTGTGATCAGTCTTCATGATTTTGTGAAATTACTTTTCGAATTTCTAAAAGTGTATTTAATATTTTTCCGATCCTAGCCAGCGGCACCATGTTGGCAGCGTCGCTCGGCGAAGCATCGGGGTCGCTATGGGTTTCCATAAACAAGGCATCACATCCCGTTGCCACAGCGGCCCGCGCCAACGGAAAAACGAGTTCGCGGTCGCCGCCTGTTTTTCCGTCGGCTGGATTCAATTGTTGCACACTATGAGTCGCATCGAAAACAACGGGCACTCCCAACGATTGCATTCGTATAATGCCACTCATGTCGTTGACCAAAGCACCATAACCGAAAAAGGTTCCTCGTTCGGTTAACATGACTTGATCACAGCCCGCTCCACTCAACTTGCCGACCACATGTTGCATATCCATGGGCGCCATAAATTGTCCCTTTTTGACGTTTACTGGCAAACCAGTTTCCGCCGCTGCCACCAATAAATCAGTTTGTCGGGCGAGAAACGCGGGTATCTGCAACAAATGGCAAACCTTTGCCACATGATGGGCCTGGTCTGGCAAATGGATGTCGGTAGTGACCGGAACACTGAATTTTTCATGGACTTTTGCCAGAATTTCCAGGCCGGCCTCAAGGCCTACTCCTCGATACGAATTCAAACTGGTTCGGTTCGCCTTATCAAACGAGGCCTTGAAAATTAACGGTACATTCAGGGATCGGCAAGTTTCGACGAGCTGTCCGGCAATCGAAAGTGTCAGCGCTTCGGACTCAATCACGCAGGGACCCGCAATCAACAACAACGGGCAATTGTCGCCGCATCGTACGTTCGCAATGGAGACGGTATTGTTTGGCAATGGAGTATCCAACCGAACAGTTCAAACGGTTATCTGAAAACCGCATTTTATGCGGATTCTGAATTTCGAAAACCACTCTTTGACGATCATCGTGGCCTAGGGCCGCCAATCGTCGTTGACCAAAACTCTCAATCGCTGGGGGATCGCTTCAATTTTCAAGGGCAGGAATCCAGCTGGGTCACCGTCCAATTCAACCGGTACCGGCATATCGGTCACAGGAAGAATTTCTAACGTTTGAAAACGCTCAAAACGGGCTGTTGCAAGACGTTCATGGCGTCGGAACAAAACTGAGAAAAAATAGCCCAAGCCCGTTAAAAAGCCACCATTGGCGAATGTACACACGTCTAACTTACCGTCTTGGCCATTCGTGTCTGGCACAAACTTGAGCCCAACAGCGTACTCCGGAATGTTCAAAACGAACGCCCATTTCGCCGGCCCAAGCTCCCGACCGTCGGCAACCAACTTCATTCCTGGGAACTTATAACCCCAAATCGATTGGACGACCGGAAAAAAGTAGGAAGCGTAACTAATGTGGCCTCGGCGTGTCGCATGAATTCGATGGACGACATCGGCATCGTAACCGCAACTGGCGACCACCAGGAAGATTTGCCCGTTCGCTTTTCCAACGTCCAGACAAATAATTTTTCCCCCGACGATCGTGTTTACCGCAGCCTCAACGCTTCGCGAAGTTTTCAAATACTTGGCCAACAAATTTGCGGTACCTAGTGGAAACACAAAAAACGGGATTTCTGGCCTCAGCCGATTAACCAACAGCGAAACGGTCCCGTCGCCGCCAGCCGAAACGACGGTTCGCAAATCGCCCGCCTGAAAGGCATCATTCGCGGCGTCGGTCAATTGCTCGATGTCTTGGACGATTTGCACGGACATGTCGGCCGATTGCAATGCCGCGGCTAACTGTTGCACGAGTTTCGTTCGATTCGAAGAGCCGGACCGGGGGTTTTGCGCAATCAATACCGTGCGGGCCGATTTTGTGATCGTATCTTTTCTTACAATCGACATCGAATTTCCAGATTGTATTGATTTAGCGCCGTTGTGTTGAAATCAAACATAGAGTTGTTGCGTTCTGCAACAAGGGGTGCCAAGTTTGATTCAAAATGTAACGCAAATGCGAGGAGAAAAAAATCAACGGATTGGCATGAAAACTGCCTAAAGGTGTGGCAGTCGGAACACGAGAAATCGAGGCCGGCTTGCCCGAGAGCAAATGGATACTTTACGAAGTGATTGCCTTGCCCCTGATCACTTTGTTTGTCAACGGTTGACAGCCAGGCGCGACCGGGCATTGCATTCATATCAGTTGATTTTTTTGGAAGAGCGATTTGGGCAAATAACCAATCGAGCGACTAATTGTCGGCGGCGTTTCCAGATTCCACTTCCACCATTGGGGAACGTCCCGTCAACGCTTTGGGTTCAGTTATCACCAGGTAATGGCCATGATCCGCCGTCACGATGACGGCCGATTCCTCCCAGCTACTGTATTGCTCGATCCACTGGGTCACTGCCTCGAACGCTGATTCGCCGCTGTACAAAGCGCCGATGGAGTCGTCGATGTTGTTATTGTGGTTCGCCCAATCAACATCGCCGGCTTCAATCATCAGCCAAAACCCCTCGTTGTTCGTACTTAGCACTTCCAATGCAGATTGTGTCATTTCGGCCAAAGTAGGATTCTCTTTGATTTCTTCGGGGGTGTAACGATCGGCCTCACGTTCCCCACGCGTCGGATCGTATTTGCCGTCGGCGGTTTGGTACGGAAGATGACCCCCGGTGTGGCCAAAAAATCCGAACAGTCGCGATTGTTGTTTGACGGCCGATTCCGTTGCCTGACGCAATACCGCGCTACCAGATTTTCCCGGCGTCCGTTGGGCAACGACATATTTGCCGCCTTGATTTATGTCGAGTGATTCTATTTCAGAGGCCGGTAAGTACTTATTGCCCGGCACATAGTTTTGCCCTTGTTTCTTGCGATCGTCATCTTTTTCTTCACCCCAACCACAACCGATCAATACGTCCACGCCAGGCAAGGCCTGGCGGTGAGCCACCGAAGGCAAACCGAGTAGGTCGCGCGATAAATCTTGATAGTCATTCCGATCTACATTGTTGGCATAAGCGCACGCGGGCGTCGCATGGCTTATCGGAACACTGGTTACAACTCCAATTTTAAATCCGGATTTTTGCAAATCACGAGCGAGCGGCACCACTTGCTTGCCTTTAGGATCAACATTGATGGCTGAGTTAAAAGTCTTGATACCGGAATTCATGCTGGTGGCCGATGCCGCCGAATCCGTCACGACGTGATTCAGGTCGCGTTGCTTGCCAAGCAGATACGAATCACTGGACGCTTTACTCCATGAATGGTACCCACCGTAAACGGGTGAATAACCGCCCTGTTTGTCACCACCAATATTGGAAACTGTCTGTGCGTCGACATCCGTTTTGGTTCCCGAGTTGTGAGGGCTGCAAACGAAATCGCCCTGATCCCTAATTTGGCAGCGGTCGTAATCCAAAAATTTCAGACCCTCGCCATAACCAGACGTATATTTAACCGCTTTTGTCTTGTAAATCGCCGCCGCTTGAGTGGTCTGCCAATCCATGCCGTCGAACACGATCAAGATGACATGTTTTTTGCCGGATTCGATTGCAGTTTTCTGTAGAAAGTAAACCTCGGTTTGATCCATGTACGTCGCTTTTTCATCCAAAGTGTCGTTAGGCAGATCACCATAAATATCCGTCAGGATTTCTTCACTTCGATACGAACTGTTGGCCCCAATGAATCGCTCAAGATCTATTCCGAAAGTATAAATCGGGACCAGTCGGTTCGAGTGATACGTCCAACCGGAATACTTTGACGGCCGATCTCCCCAGTGCCCCCATGAAGCTTTGCCAGTTTCGGCGGCCTCGAATTGAAGTTGTCGTAGAAAATCGGACGAACGTTCCTGCCCATTTCCGGGCACGGTCCAGCCTAAGCCGAACAAGATCGCAATTGAAGTCAGTGTGAGGTTGTTCATGGTCTTGAGAATTGCTGAATTGACACCAATATCGAAACGGCAAATAAATTACCAAATTTTAGTACAGCGATCAGTTTTCAACAGCGTGTTCTGGTTTTTTCCGCAGAACTACTGCAGATCGGATTCGCGCTCGACAGATCTATGGTCCAGATTGCCGGAAAAAACAGGACGAAACCGCGACGAAAAAATGGAAAACCATCGTCGATGAACTTGAAAAACAATAATTCGTCTTTCCCGACGAAACTATTTGTTCGTTTCGAACAACTGGCCATAGTCGTTTTTTAGATTTCGATATTGGGTATGTAAGTGATTTAGTGGATCGTGGCCCAGGTCTTGGTAAGCGAACTCGATCAACAACGAAGGGCCTTGGATCGAATACGAAACGTCGCTGCCAGTCTTGCGAAATCCCTGCCAGGAAAAATACATCTGATCGATTTCGGCTTCGATTTCTTGCATCCGCTGAACGGCGTGTACTCTCGGCATATTACCAACCCACGCTGCAATCAACATCATTAAATGGGAACGTTGCTGTTCATCAAACGACTTGCAGGAAACGCCTTGTTTGGGAGGAATAACGCCGTCGCGTCCGGGTCCTGCTCGCAATTGCCCTCGTTTGGGACCGAGTAAAGCTTGCTTAAACTGTGCTTCGCTCAACGAATTTGATAACAAAAATGCCGCATCAATTTCAGTTTTCATGGGCTCGACGGTTTGTTGACCAAGCTGAAATTTGACCGGTTGAGTCCCGACGAAACTGGGCGCGATGGTTAAGCGATCGCCTTGTACCGCGACGTTCAATCCCATGTGGTGTCCGTCTAATTGAATGGACCATAACTTGGTTTCCGATGGTTTGCCGAAAACAGCCATGGCAAAGTTCTCGGTTCCGAATCCTGGCCGTGGTTGGTTGTTTTTTAGCAACTGGTCGTCGGCCAACATAATCAACCTGACTTTTTCGTAGCCCTGCGGGCTGAGCAAATGGGCCAAGAGATCACAAGCAGTTTTCATTTGATCTACATTCATTTCGCCTAATCGTACGCCGCCGGCATTCGGCCGAGCTGGCAAATTAGTCCAAGCTTGTCGCTCTTTGTCGTCCAAGGCAAACCTCAGCCGTTTACGAAGTTCGCTGTTCAGCGAATCCATGAACTTGCGAGCGCTCTTCGCGATGGCTTTGGCGGAACGTGACTTTACCGCTGGTTGATAGACCGCAACGACTCTGCTCGCTGCTGACGCGAATACGGTTTGATCAGAAAATTCGATGCGATCAAACCGATCACCAACATCATTGAATAGCGACTGATCGACTGGTCGATTCATCAAACGTAAAGAGTTCGCTTCACGCATCGAGGATTCTTGAACTACGTCCGCATTTTGGCCGTTGAGCAAAACGGGCAACCAAGATGCAATGCAAACCAAACCAATCAGCCTTGTGGACATATCAATCTCCCATGAAACGAATCAGAAGTCCCATTGATTATAGGCTGCAATGGATGTGACAACAGTCAGCTAACAGAAAAGTGGCGGCATCAAGAAAAGCAGTCAGCAAAACTGCTGACCGCTCTGATCCGCTGCAAGCGTTCGCGACTAGATCACCTTGGAGACCAATTGCGAAATCAATTCCAAACGTTCGGGTTCCGCAAGAACCCATTGGTGCACGTACAGGGCCAAAACCATGTCGATCACACCGAACACATAAGGAACTTTCTTCCCCGTCCACGCCTTGAGGCCGCTTGCAAGTTTTTGTCGCTTTTTCATGCGATTGGCTGCCAATTTCCAGCGCTGGTTCGCGAGGTCACGAAGTTCGTACAACTTCATTAATTTGAATTGCGAAGCAAAATTCGCGGGTCTTCCGCTGGCTACTTCTTCAGCCTTGCAAGAGTTTTCGATTTTGCGGAACGATTTGTCCGCAGCTTCCAAACGGGACTTGGCGCGACGGTGTGTCCAAGTCGCCTTCTGCAACAAGGCGAAGGCGATAACGCGCATCAATCCATACAAAAGTGCCATGATCGGCTCCTCCTTTCTTGAAATAAATTCCCAACAAAACGCAGCGCTTCGTTAACGAAAGAAGGACTTGTTACGGCAAAATAGGTTCACCGAAAATGACTTTCTGCGACCTTTGGCAAAGTGTCCGGTTTGTAAACGTATCGGTTGTTTTGGTTTACATAAGGCAACGGCTAAAAATTTTTTTAAAATAGTCGAGCTTGTTTTCGAATAATGTCAAAGAGGCATTTGGTTGCGAAAGAAAAAATGAAAAGAATTAGAATTAGCGAACACGAACTTTCGGGCGCACGCATTACTGTTCCATTCACGACTCTAAGTCGAGTGGGACCCAAGCATCACGCGATTGTTGTTGGTGTCGATGACGATAAACGATTGTGGATTGCTGAATTGTCTCGGCGTTTTGGGTGCCGGCTGGTCGATTGGTCAACTTGGTTGCGGGACAACCAACGGTATATGCGGCACATCGATGTCGAACCGAATTCTGGTCCCCGTCAAAATTTTGAAGTGACTCAAAGTGCGGTAGCGGACGTTGTGGCCGCCGACGGAAAAACTCAACGCTACCACGTGTTGTTCAATAACTGCGAATCATTTGCCGATCGGCATCAAGGCTCGTGCAACCGGCTCAGTGCCCAAGTCCAAAAATCTGCGCGGTTGCTGGGCGTGGTGGCTGCCGCAGGGGCGTTTGCGTTGAGATGGCGCCTGCGACAATAGCAAAACCCATCCCATCCGAGAACGTCTGAACTTGCTCGGTCGTGAAAGCCATCGGGCCTTATTGACGGCAAGAGAATTCCCTGTTTTAGTATGGGAGTTGTTTTGGTGGACCAATTGTCTTTAGTAGGTCGGCGATATGCGTTGTTTCCTTTCTGTTTTCTGTTTGGTATTTCTCGTTGGTGACTCTTCGGTTTTCGCACAGCGTGACTTGGATACTTCAGCATTCGATCGGAATGTTCGAGTTCAAGACGATTTGTTTGAGCATGTAAACGGGACCTGGCTCAAATCTACCGAAATTCCTGCGGATAAATCGAATTACGGCTCCTTCATTCAATTGGATGACCTTTCGCGGGAACGAATTAGGGACTTGGTCCAAGAAGTTGCCAAACACAGGGCTGAAAAGGGCTCAGATTCGCAAAAGGTCGGTGACTTTTATCGAAGCTACATGGATTTGCAAGCCATTGCTGCGGCTGGTATCGAACCACTGAAGTCTGATTTCGAAAAAATCGAAGGGCTGAAGACTCATGAAGAGGTGTTCGAGCATTTTGGTTATTTGCAAACGATCGGCGTTTCGACGCCCAGTGGTTTTTTTGTTTCGCAAGATGCCAAAGACTCGTCTCGCTATATCTGCCAGTTGATTCAAAGCGGATTGACGCTGCCTGATCGCGATTATTATTTGAAACAGGATGACGAAAAATCGGCAATGATCCGAATCGCGATGGTCGGCTATATTGCGACCGCATTTCGCGCGTGCGGGTTGAGCGATGGCAAACAAGCTGCTCAGCAGATATTGGCATTGGAGACCAAGCTTGCCGACGCACAACTCCCGCGTGTTGTCCTCCGTGATGCCGAAAAAAGATACAACCCTTCGACGGTTAAAAAGCTGGCTCGAACGACGCCAAATTTGCCTTGGGGACGGTTCTTGAAAGTTGTAATGGGCCAAGCAATTGAAGAGGTCAACGTAAATACACCGCCCTACTTTGAAACATTCAATGAGATTTTTGCTACTACGCCACTCCCCGTTTGGAAGAGCTATCTGAAGTTTCAAGTGATCGATGCCTTTGCACCGATCATGACTGAAGATTTGGTACAGGCTCATTTCGATTTGCACAGCAAAGCGGTCGCCGGCATTGAGGAGCAATTGCCCCGCTGGAAACGAGCGGTCAACGCAATTTCTGGTGGCGGTGCCGGCGATTTTGGAGCGCTCGGAGATGTCGTGGGCCGGCTCTATGTTGCCAAGCATTTTCCACCGGAAGCGAAAGCGGAGATGGACTTGTTGGTGCAGAACTTGTTGCAGGCCTTTGGAAATAGTATCGATGATTTGAAATGGATGACGTCGGCGACGAAAAAACGTGCTCAGGAAAAATTGTCAAAGATCAACACAAAAATTGGCTATACCAACAAGTGGCGAGACTATTCCAAATTAGCCGTCGTTCCAGACGATCTGTTTGCCAACGTCGTTAACTCAAGACAAGTTGAGTTTCGCAGAATGACCGATCGGTTCGGCAAGCCAGTCGACAGAGAGCAATGGGGAATGACGCCGCAAACGGTAAATGCATATTACAATCCTGCCCTCAATGAAATCGTGTTTCCAGCTGCGATTTTGCAGTCCCCGTTTTTCAGTAAAGATGCAGAAAAGCCATTGAATTATGGCGGTATCGGTGCAGTCATTGGTCATGAGATTAGCCATGCGTTTGATGACCAAGGAAGCAAGTACGATGGTGACGGCAACTTGAACAATTGGTGGAGTGACCAAGACCGTGCGGCGTTTAAGGAACTGACCACTCGATTGGTCGAACAATACGCCTCGTATCAGCCGCTCGACGGCAAACACGTCAATGGCAATTTGACGCTGGGTGAGAACATTGCCGATCTATCAGGCTTGTCGATCGCGCACAAAGCTTATCGTTTGTCTCTGAATGGGAAAGAGCCTGTCAAGGTTGCGGGCTGGACTGGGGATCAGCTCTTTTTCGTCGGCTGGAGCCGGGTATGGCGGCGAAAATATCGGGACGCCGAAATGGTGCGCCGACTGTTAACCGATCCGCATTCGCCATCTCAGTACCGAGCCAACGGTCCGGTCTCCAATATTAAAGCGTTTTACGCAGCATTCGACCTGAAAAAGGGCGACCGCTTGTATAAGCCAGTCGAGGAACGTATCGAAATTTGGTAGCGGAATGTTGAATTCAGCCGAACGTGCCGCCGCGGCGTTTTTAATGCGACGCGGGTAACAAGTCGTTGCGTCCTCATTCGTGCGGTGTCGCCCAACGTATAGGTGAACGATCGTTGGCCGGCAATTCGCGATGCAGCATTGCTGGCGACTTCCGCCTCGCTGCTGAAATTTGATACGAAGCTTAGCGCGCTGGAATCATCATTCGGTTATACCCGGACAACCTTGCGTTGCGTTTCGATTTGCTCCAACGAGTACAATCTGCCTTTGCCGGCACCAGGGCAATCTTGACAGGTTTGCTCCCAGTCTTCCGGCGTTTTCAAATTGGATCCCCAGAAAGGCCAAGTCTTGCATTGAGCTGGACGGTGTTCGTAGACTTTGCATCTACGCGTCTGGTTGTCAAAGAACACGCAATCGCCATTACTAAATTCCTTCAAGCTATAACGAATACCAATTTTTCGTGCGTAATTGGAATAGAATTCATCGACTTCCATCTCCAAAAACTGGGCAATTTTTTTGCCTTCTTCACGATTGAACCAAACGTAACCTGGCTCCCCGGTACAGCAATCGCCACATTGGCTGCATTTGAATCGCAGGCCGTCTTGATACCATGGTTCTTTAGGAGCTTTAGCCATTTCAATTGAATCGAGTTGTTGAAGTTACATGGAAATTTGGTCGACGGCATCGCATAGCGAAATTATATCTTCGATCGTGTTAAATACACCCGGGCTAACGCGAATAGTACCGCCAATTTGGGTCGTACCAAGTTCTTGATGAATCAGAGGCGCACAATGTAAGCCGGCTCGCACCTGAATTCCGAACGCGGCGTCCAATAGAGCCGCTACCGTTTGCGGATCTTGCCCGTCAATATTAAAGCTGGTCACACCGGTGGATTTGCATTCGGAGCTGCCGTATGTCATGACGCGGTCGTTCTTGGCGAATCGACCGAGCAACACTGTTTTCAATTCAGCTTCATGCTGTGCTGTGAACGCGACGTCACGTACTTTGACGAATTGCAGGCCGGCCAGCAACCCAAAAATGCCCCCCACATTCAAGTTTCCGGCCTCCAACTTGGTAGGTAACTGATTTGGCTGCGTCAGAAATTCGCTCTGCGTCCCTGTGCCGCCCAAGCGGGTCGCTTGAATTCGGTCTTTCGCTTTTTCCGATAGGCACATCAGCCCCGTACCCAGTGGTCCGAGCAAACCCTTGTGGCCGGACGCAATCAACACGTCGGCACCAAGAGCTTCAAAGTCGACTGGGAAATGGCCCACCGATTGACAGGCGTCAACGATCAATAGGGCATTGCTGTCTTGGCAAGCTTTGGCAATCGATTCAATTGGTTGAATGATCCCGGTAACATTGCTAACGTGCGAGACACAACAAAGATCTGTATCCGGAGTTATCGCCGCACGCATTTCAGCGATGTCAATTAGTCCGTGTTGGCATCCGACGATATTCAAATCGATCGGTTTCGATTCTTGCAGCGCATGCAATGGACGCAAAACGGAATTGTGTTCAATGGTCGAAGTGACAACCCGATTACTGGTCTCCACCAGGCCGTGAATGGCCATGTTGAGCCCATCGGTACCGTTGAAGCAAAACACCGTCTGTTGTGGATTGGCGTTCAGTAGTCTGCCGATTTCGATTCGGCATTGCTCAACGGTGCGGTTGACTTCGGCGGCTTTTGCGGACGCCCCACGATGAGCGGCAACTCCGACTTCTCGATAGAACCGGGAGATGGCTTGGGGCACCGAATCGGGCTTGGGCCATGACGTCGCGGCATTGTCCAAGTAGATTGACGAGTTGATTGTCAAGCTCAACCCCCGATTTGATACATCGATTTGTCGGGGCGTTGAAACGACGAGCTTTCGATTCCGTGAGCGGCTTTTTTTTGCCGCACACAATCGATGACAACTTTGGCGATGTCCGCATCAGAAGCATTCTCGTCGCGCAGCAAAGTCTTGACTTCAAATTCTTCAACGGAAAACAAGCAATTGCGAACTTTGCCTTCGGCGGTCAAACGCAGTCGATTGCAGGTTTGACAAAACGGTTGAGATACCGGGTTGATGAATCCAATTTGGCCAGGTCGATTCGAGAACACAAAATCGGTCGCCGGTTGGCTGGGGTCCGGGCGGTCAGCGGTTACTAAATTGCCAAACTCCGATTCGATAATGTGTCGCAATTTTTCACCCGACAAAACCTGATCGGAATCCCAGTTCTGTTCGGCATCCAGTGGCATAAATTCGATGAACCGAAGCTCAAGTGATTTTTCCAGGGCAAAACGCACCAGCGGGACTACTTCGCTTTCGGTCAAGCCTGAAATCGCGATCGCATTCAAGCGAATCTTTTCGAATCCACAATCCACTGCCGCATCGATACCATCGAGTACTTTCTCAAGTCCCTTCCGTCGCGATATCTTTTCAAACATTTCTTCGCTCAACGTGTCCAAGCTAATGTTCAACCGCTGGAGACCGGCTGCCTTTAATTGTGACGCGTGTTCGGCAAGCAATACACCGTTCGTGGTCAAGGCGATATCTTCAATCATTGGGTTTTGGCGAAGCAATTTGACCAATAACGGCAAGTCGCGTCGCACGAGTGGCTCCCCGCCAGTCAAACGCAATTTATTGACGCCCATTTTTGCAACGATGTCGACGAATCGGTCGATTTCTTCAAACGTGAGAACGTTGGATTGAGGTAGGAATTGAATGTTCTCATTGGGCATGCAGTAGAAACAACGAATATTGCAGCGATCCGTAACGCTAATCCGCAGATTGGTATGTGTGCGGCCGAAAGCATCAAGCAAGGGTCCATTCATGATCAAGCGTTGCCCATTCAATTTCGCGGTTCTGGTTCAGGATGAATCCATTCGGTCGATCCGTCCGTCCAGTGCTCTTGTTTCCAGATGGGGACTTCTTTCTTGATCGTATCCATTATCCAAGTCGCGGCTGCAAAAGCGTCCACTCGATGCGGGCTGCTAACGGCGACGACGACGCTGGTCTGGCCAATCGGTACTTCCCCAAGGCGATGGACGATTGACGATTTGGTCAGTGGCCATTTTTGATGAGCTTCTGCTCGCAATTGTTCCAGTTGTTTTACGGCCATTTCGCGGTAAGCGTCGTAGGCGAGCGTGGTCGTCTCTTTGGTGTTGGTAAAACGCCGTGTGGTTCCGCTAAAGAGCACGCATGCGCCGGCCTGTTCCGATTTGACGCTTTCCAAAACTTCAGCTTCGAAAATCGGTTGATCGACTAATTTAATCAACTTAGCCTCCGCTGACCGGTGGAATCAAACCAACTTCGGCACCGTGGTATAGCAGTTGATCCGAATGGACATATTCATGGTCGACGGACCATGCTGATTGTTCTAGTATCAATGCTAAATCGGGGTAGCTTTGTAGCAAAGTGAATTGGACAGTTGCTATCGTTGCCGACTCGTCCAACTCCAAATCGATAAAATCACAACCGGTAACTTCTTTGGCCCCGGCAAAAAATGCGACTTTGACCGTCATGACGTCATCAATTCTCCGCTTCTACGTTGAAACAAATCTTTCAATTCAGGCATCAAACCATACGCCTTGGCTAATATTTTGATCGGGTGGACGGTCGGTTTGGCCGTGCCCTGCTCCATCTGAATCTTACACGTGCTGCACTCGGTCGTGCCCGCGACAATTGTAGAATCACGCACCTCGTTCATAAGGCCAAATCCAATTTTTAACGACTCGTCATAATTCTTAGATTTGATGCCCCACGTGCCGGCCATGCCCGAGCAGCCCTTTTCGATCAACTCGACTTGTAATCCCGGAATGAGTTTTAGTAATCGGACTGCTGGCGGATCATTGGTCAGTGCTCTTTGATGGCAAGGCAGGTGATAACCGACTTGGACGTTCTGGGGTTCGAAGTCCAGTTCTAAATCGCCAGATTGGTGCAGTTGTAGCAATAGCGAACAAGCATCGATCGTATTTTCGGCAACCATTTGGGCGTCCGCTTCGTCCAAAATGTTTAGATATTCGTGACGCAGTGCCAAAGCCGCCGATGGTTCGGTGGTAACGATCTGGTAGCCTTGCCGAACAAGTTCGGACAAGATTTCGACATTCTTAGCGGCCACCTTTTTGGCGGGCTTGATCGCGCCGTCGGAAATCATCGACATACCAGAAATGCCCTGACCGCTGGGTACCAACACATCGATGCGGTTGTGTTTAAAGATATTGACCAGCGAACGGCCTAATTCAGGGTCGTTATATACGGTATAGGCGTCAACGAAGTAGCAGATTTTGCGAGACTGTTGCGTGGACACGCGGGCGAGCCGGTTTCTAGCGGCCCAACGCGTAAACGTTTGGTTGGCAAACGACGGTAATTTCCTTTCCCGTGCAATTCCAAGCAGACGTTCCAACAACGCTCGAGAGGTAGGACTGCGTATCAAAAAATTAGTAAACCGCGGCATGCGACCGGCAATTTCGTAAAACCAATCCAAACGCGTCAAAATCCAATCGGACAACTTCAAGCCATTGACCGCGTAGTAATTCGCTTTGGACTCGATCATCAATTTAGGAACGTCCACACCGGCAGGACAATCCAATCGACATTGGTGGCAATTGAAACACAGATCTGAGATTTCTTTGAACTCATCGGTGGCGACGACTTCAGGTTCAAGTTGACCGGTAACCATGGCCCGCATGAGGTTGGCTTTGGCCCGAGGAGTTGCCTCTTCCGAATGCGTCAGCCGAAACAGTGGGCACATGCGTTCTTCGGACAGATTCGTTCGACAACGTCCGCAACCATTGCAATTTCTGGAGGCCAAAGCAATTTCGTCCAAGTTCCAATTGAGTTGCGGCTGCAACACCGGCAACTCACCCTCGGTTGTCTCAGCGGATTCAGATTTCAAATCAGTCTTAGCACGGTTTGCAACCCATCGTACATCTGTGGCGACATTTCGTTTTTCATGATCAATTATCTTTCCCGGGTTCAAAATATTCAGTGGATCAAACGTTCGTTTGATGGCTACCATGGCCGGATAAAGATCGCCATATTGTCGTTTTAAGAACCAAGACCGACTCAAACCATCTCCGCAAGCGCCAGAAATCGTGCCACCGAATTCAAGCACGCGTTCAAAAATCGCTTCCGACAGGCGATTCATTTTTTCTCGATCTTTGGGGTCCGACAAATCGAGAAACGGTCGCACATTGATCGAACCTTGAGGCGTATGCGAAAAGAAGGAAGCCGTCACCTCAAACTCGTTAAGCGTCAAATGTAACACTTTCATGAATTTCGGCAGCTTCGCCGGATCGACCGCTAGATCATCAATAAAGGTCAACGCTCGCTTATTTCCGCGCAGTCGATACAAAGTAGGAATGATTCTGCGCGTTAAACGCCAAAACAGGTCCCGTTCGTCTGTTTGCGTCGTCGATCGAATTTCAAACGCCAAGCGTTTTCGATTTTGAATTCGGTTTTTTAGGTAGTCTAAGCGACTTTGCAAAGTCACATGGTCGTCGGCTTGTACTTCCACCAGCAGTACGGATTCTGCATCGTTTGGAATCAGCCGCGAGTATTCGGGGTTGGTTTCGCAGGCCAGTGTCATGAATCGGCGGTCAATTAGATCGCACGCCACGACGTCAAGTTTTGCGATCTCGATCGCCGCCTGAGTCGCTTTTTCCAGCTGATCAAAAAATAGCAGCGCAACGCCGCGATGCCGTGGTGTCGGCTCGGTCTTCAGTTTGGCCTGCGTGATGATTGCCAAGGTGCCTTCGCTGCCTGCTATCAGTCGCGTCAAATCTGCTTTGCTCTTGTTGACCGAATCAAAAAGATTGTAGCCGGCTTGATTGATTTTCGTGTTCGGCTGAAACTTTCTGATATGCAAGTCGTTGCGATGAAACAACGAAACGAGTTTCGATTCGAGATGGGACACATCGGAATCCGTGGTTAATTCCTGGTTGGCAAATGACGGCAGCGTAACGATTTGTCCGTTTGCCAAAACCACCTCCAACTCAAGGATGGTATCCCGTGGCGTACCGTACAGCATCCATTTGCTTCCCGAGGCATTGAGCGACAAAATCCCTCCTATTGTCGAGACGCGTCGCGTCGCAGGATCGGGACCGAATCGCCGGTTATGTGAGAACAATTCGCGATTCAAGTCTGCCAACACCACTCCGGGTTGTACCGTAACAGAATCTCTGTCGACACCAATAATCCGTCGCATCGAGCGCGAGAAATCAAGGACAATCCCGCGGCCCAGGCAGCCTCCGATGACGTTCGTAGCGGCGCCACGTGGAATAATTGGGATTTGGTTTTCGCTGGCGTATTTCACACAATGTGCAACGTCTTGCGCGCATTCCGGAATGGCAACCGCTAACGGTTTGGATTCGTAAATGCTTGCGTCGCTGGCATACATTTGCAGAAATGGCTCATCGCATCGAATTTGTCCTTCGATGACGCCCTGCAAATCTTCCTCAATACGTGAACGTTCAATATCCATTGACTACGGCCAGTGGCTTCTATTATTTCGATTTTCCGTTACGCTTCCGATTATACGTGCTAATGGGGCTTCGAAAGAGCGTGTATATTCTCCTTCGGCATCAATCGAGTTGTATTCCTTGCCCATTATTTATGTCCAAAACGATTTTCATCATGCGACACGCGAAGTCTTCTTGGAAGGACAACTCGTTGCGCGATCATGATCGACCATTGAATGCACGAGGATTGGCCGTGGCGCCACAGATGGCTCGTCATTTGGTCGAATTGGCGTGGACACCCGATATTGTACTGTCTTCGAGCGCAAAACGCGCGATTTCAACGGCGGCGATAATTTGCCAAGAAATGTTCGGCGGGACGACCGAACCGGAAACTGTCGAGGACTTCTATTTGGCATCACCCAGCGTCTATGTCGAATGGCTAAGTCGTTTGGAAGACCGTTATTCGAGTCCAATGGTTGTAGGGCACAATCCCGGGCTGGAGCAATTGGTTTCGGAATTGACGGCGACCGACGAAGTCATGCCAACCGCAGCAGTTGCCAAGGTTGTGTGCCAGATTAAATGCTGGTCGGACTTGGATTCGCAGACGGGCAAATGTGTGTTGGAGACGGTATTGCGGCCCAAAGAGATCCACCATTAGCGCCGAAGTAGCGCAATTTTCTACTGTCACGGATTGAAATTGTCACCGATATGTCGGTTTTATGTGGAATCTGCTGCGATTGCTGTTAGTATCGAATATGCGGCTGGTAACGATCGTTCAGTCGTCTCTTTGACGGGGAGATGAGTTGTGAGAAAAATTGACAACACGGGTGATTTCAAGAAACACTTGTCCGGAATTTATGGTGGTATGTGCGCAGGCTTGATGTTTCTCGCCTCAATTGCAACCACGTTTGGATTGACGACGAGCGTTTCCGATTTGGGCCGCCTACTGATTTTGTGTCTGAGTTCAGCTTTGGTTTGTTTGTTGGTTTACGCCACGACTGAAATATAACAAACGGTTGTGGCCAACGGTCAGTTTCCGTATTTGTTTCTCAATCGCTCTACTAGCTTTTGAATTTCTGCTTTTTGATCTGGCGACTCTGAAATTTCGATCGCTCTGTTTTCGACTAATTTGGCCCTTCTGGCGCGACCCGAATCCCGCATTAACATCGCTTTTTGAAGCATCGCTTCGGATCTCAAGTCGGACGGCATTGATTCGTTTTCCGCGAACGCGTCCAGCGTCTGAATTGCTTTTAGCTCGTCGTTAAGAGACATGTAACAATCGGCCTTTGCGCCGTGCAATTCGACTAACAAATCCGGGTCTCCGTTGGCTTTGCCAATGCCGGTGTCGAGGCATTCGATAGCGGCATCAAATTGTTCTTGAGTCATCAAGATTTGACCTTTTGCCAACCACAAGATCGACGCGTGAAAACCTGCGTGCGTAAGCGATTGGTCCAAAAACTTGGTCGCTTCCTCCGCCCGATCGGTCCCCATCATCAAAAAGACTTTTTTGACGATCAGTCGTTGCTTGGATTCCGGCGTCAATTCGTCCATTGTAATCATCAAATCGAGCAATTGATCGATGCCTGCAACATCGTTCAATTTTCGAAGTAAATTCAACTTGATTTGAAAAATCTGCAATCGTTGAGCGGCAGGAAACTTTATTTCTTCCAACACTTCGTCGATGAATTGGATGGCCGTTTTTGGGTTCTCCAGTCGCGAGACCACAACAATATCGGTCATGATGATTTTTCGAAGTTCGGAGTCTTTAGAGGCATTCCATTTCGTCCGTAGCCCCGAAACGTCCTCTTTGTCAATTTCGACGATTTCTTTGATGATGTCGTCGTAATACAGTTCCGCGATGTCCGAGTCCATTTCGCTGATCGCCCGATCAAGCATTTCTGCTCGTTCTTTGCCCGTCAACGTTTTGGCTTTCTCAAAGGCTTCGTCGCGACGAATTCGTTTCTGGTGCAATTCGCCAAGAATTCCCAAATAGTTTTGGAAACCGCCTGCTCGATAACCGGATATCCCGTAGGGGCGTTGTTGGTCGTCAATTAAGATCACGGTGGGGTAACCCGTGATACCATATTTTTCTGCCCAAGTTCGGTTCTGTTGGACTATCGCTTGAGGAAGTTCTTTATTTTTTGGAAAGTCAAATTCGACCAAGACGAAATTTTGTTGTGCCTCATCGACAAATTCATTATGACTGAAAACTTCGTCGTGCAGTTTTTTGCATGGCGGGCACCAGTCGCTTCCAGTGTACAGCAATAGCAAGTCTTTTTTTTCTTCCTTTGCAATCGCCAGGGCATGCTCGATGTCATCGTGCCACGCATCATCGGCCAAACCAAGCAACGCATTGCCAAGGCCACCCATCAAAATTGCTAAACCAAAGATCGAAGTGGAAATATTGCGGTTTAAGATATTGCTCGCCATGACCGATCCAAACGTGGATTTTGTTTTGTGGATTTTGTTTTGTTAACGAATTTATAGTATCTGGGCAATTGCTTGAGGGCAATTCTATCCACAACAATTGTGGGGCGGGTTACAAGAATGCAAGAGTTTAAAAGGTCGATTAGGCGGGCTTGGTCGCTCGTCCTCGGGTGATCTTCGGCGCAACGATAGCAACTGAAAGAAAAAAACAAAATTCCGGGGAAATCGGATATTTGGTTCAGGACGCTTGCGAATTCGAGTGACTATCGGATAATTTACCCGCATCGGGAAAGCAGTAGTGTTAATTTGTACATTGTTATTGCGATACGGATATGGCCCGCAACGAACAGCTGATTCGACAACACAAGATTTTGCAAATTCTAGAGCGCGTGAGGTTTGGCAAGACGCTGAGCGAATTGCGCGAAGACATTGTTGATGAGCTGGGGTTGAGCTCCATTCACACCCGGACGCTTCGTCGAGATTTGGAAGCCCTGCAAGCTGCTGGGATCGACGTGGATGTCCACGAATCGCCGCGAGGAAAAATTTGGAAGCTCGGACCACGGGCGAAGGCCTCGGCAAAAATTGCCGCCACATCGACTGAGTTGATTGCCTTGTCATTGGGGCGCCAATTGATGCACCCGCTTGCCGGTACGCCTTTTTGGATGGGTATTGAATCGTTTTGGAATAAGGTACAAGAAGAAATTCCGCCGACCGTGTTGTCGCATTATGAAAAATTTAGGCGGACGTTGCGAGTGTTGGGAATGCCAGCCAAGTCTTACGAAAAACAACACGGCATAATCAAAACGTTAAATCGTGCCATCGTTGAACACCGGCGGGTCGAGATTGAGTACCAAAGCATCGGCAAAGCGCCCAAGAAAAGACTGATTGAACCCTTTACTGTCGTGCTGTTTCAATCCAGCTTATACATTATCGCGGCGGCCTGCGAAGTCGACGATCCCGAGACGCGAGTCAGAACTTGGAAGCTGGACCGTTTCGGCAAAGCTACTTTGTTAGACGAATGGTTCAAACTTCCCAAAGACTTGGATTTGGATCAGTTTGTCGGGAACAGTCTCGGCGTTTTTATTGGCAACAAACCACGGAATTTCAAAATCAAGATCGGACCCCATGCCGCCCGGTGGGTCGAGGAGGATCCTTGGCATCCCGACCAAAGAATAAAAAAGCTGAAAGATGGCAGCATCGAGTTGACGGTTAAAGCCGTTCACGACTTGGAGATTATCCCCAGGGTATTGAATCTGGGCGCGGACGCGGAAATCTTATCCCCCCAATCGGCACGCAAACAAATGGCCGAGATCGTTAAACAACTGGTCAAAAAGTATGACGACTAATCTCAATTCGAGTCCTGTGTCAGCCAATCCGTCCGGGCGATTGGCTAAATTGAATACCTACTCACTGCTGGGCATTCGAGCGATGGCGGTCGAAGTCGAGGTCGATGTTTCGCCCCGAGCGATGCCAAAAACGATCTTGGTTGGATTGCCAGAAGCTGCCGTCCGAGAAAGCACGCACCGGGTCGAACGCGCGATCGTCAATTCAGGATTTGTCCGGCCCACCGATCGTGTCGTGATCAATCTGGCGCCTGCCGAATTGCCCAAACAAGCGGCCTCGTTTGATTTACCGATTAGTATCGGCATCTTGATCGGCAGTGGTCAGATAGCATCCGACAAAGTCGACCAGTATGCGGTCGTCGGAGAATTGGCGTTGGAAGGACATACGCGCCCGGCCAAGGGCGTGTTGTCGATGGCTATGGCTGCCGCGAAACAAGGACTGCGTGGAATTGTTGTGCCGCGGGAAAATGCTGTTGAAGCAGCGGTGGTCGAAGAGATCGAAGTGATCGCAGTGGACTCACTGTCGCAGGCTGTCGCTTTTTTTACCGAGCAAATTCAGATTGACCCAACGCCGTCACAAGTGGAATTTCTGTTTCAGGAGTTTTCTCGGTACGAGGCTGATTTTTCTGACGTCCGGGGCCAGGAACTGGCTAAACGCGCGATTACCGTAGCCGCCGCCGGCTCCCACAATGTTTTGATGGTGGGACCGCCGGGGTCCGGCAAGACGATGTTGGCCAAACGAATTCCAACGGTCTTACCCCAACTAACTCCCGGCGAATCGATTGAAACGACCCGGATTTACAGCGCCGTGGGCCGACTAAAGGCGGGGCAACCATTGTTAGCCAAACGCCCATTTCGATCACCACACCACACTATTAGCGAGGCGGGTTTGGTCGGCGGCGGAAGCACGCCAAGCCCCGGCGAAATTAGCATGGCTCACAACGGGGTGTTGTTTTTAGATGAGTTACCCGAGTTCAACCGTCGAACGTTGGAAGTGTTGCGGCAGCCGTTAGAAGATCGCGTGGTCACCATTTCGCGCGCTTTGTCGTCGACTACGTTTCCAGCCGATTTTATGTTGGTAGCGGCGTTGAACCCGTGCCCCTGTGGTTATCGCAATGACCCGCGACGCAGTTGTAATTGTTCTCCACCGCAAATCGAGCGGTACATGGGAAAAATATCCGGCCCGCTTTTGGACAGAGTCGATATTCACGTCGAAGTTCCTGCAGCCGATTTTAATGAGCTGTCTTCAAAGAAATTGGGCACCTCCAGTTCTGAAATTCGTGAGCTGGTTGTCGCTGCGCGAAAGTTTCAATTCGAACGCTTCAGCGGATCGTCGATTCTATACAACGCGCAGATGTCAAGTCGACAGATTCGCGAGTATTGTCCGTTGGATGCTGAGTCCATGAACTTGTTGAAAATGAGTGTTAACGAAATGGGACTCAGTGCTCGTGCGCACGACAAAGTGCTGCGACTTGCCCGAACGATTGCCGATCTCGACGCTAGCGAGCCCATCAAAATCGAACATCTTAGCGAAGCCGTTAATTACCGCATGCTCGATCGCAACATGTGGCAGTGAATCGGGCCAAACGACGTTTAGGATTACGACTGGAACGTACCAGCGGAAAGTCGACACGAATTGCGGCGGAGTTATTTGAATTGTTGCTTCGTAGCACTCCTGACTGGCTAATTCGAGACCATCGTATATTTTGCGGGTGCAAATTTTGCCGCACCAGTTCCAATGAGGCCGGCCCAAGCCGTCAATTTTGTTTTGTCCGTAACAAATCGTACAATCGATACGGTCGCTAGAAAAAAAAACGACCGCAGAGAGTTTAACTTTTGTACCGATGAAAGAAACGTTGAGTGCGCCCAACCCTGGGGAGTAGTGCGCGGTTCGCAATTTGCAACGTTAACTTTCTTGGTGATCTATGTCCAATCTATCGCAAGCAAAATTTAAACAAGCGGTTCAAAGCAAGCGTTTTCCGACGCTTCCCGAAGTGGCTCAACGGTTGATTGAAATTGCCAAGCAGCCCGACCCAGATACCAGCGAACTTTGTCAAGTGATCAAGTCGGATCCGGCACTCAGTGCGAAAATTTTGAAAACGGTTAATTCGGCCATTTTTGCATTTCGTCCTCGCGTGGAAACGATCGAAAACGCAGTTCCCAGGTTGGGAACGTCGTTGATTCGTACGTTGATTCTGAGTTTTCATTTGTCGACGATCGATGCGCAAAAGGATCCGCACCGCGAGTTCTTTCAGAATCTATGGTGTAGTTGTCTGACTCAGGCCGTGGTGGCCGAAATCCTGGCAACAAAATCTGGAAACGATCCCGCTTTCTGCTTTATGGCGGCCATGCTTCAAGATTTGGGCATCTTGGCATTGGCAGGTGAGTTTTTTGATGAATACAACGAACATGTGTTGGCGAATTGTCGTTTCCCAAATGTGGTTGCTTCGGAGCGAGAGCATTTTGGTTTTTCGCATGTAGAGGTGACCACAGAAATTCTCAAACAATGGAACTTAGAAACGACCTTTGGACGCGCCGTTAGAAAACACCACGACACCGTTAGCTCGGTTTGGAACCAGAGCGGGAATCCCGAACCGGCAGTTATTTTGCAAGCGGCCAATCTTGGTGCGGATTTGATCGTTAATCGTCAAAACGATTCCGCAGGCAAAGAACAAGCGATGTCACAATGGTTCGGCTTCTTGGGTACTCATTTCGATTTTACCGAAGAACCCATCGATCTGATGTTCGCGGAAATCAAAGACCGAATTAAAGAGTATTCCGTCATATACAAATTTGATGTTGGTAGCCCACCGGACGTGCAAAAATTAATGGCGGATGCCAATGAAATGTTGCACGAGATTGCGATCGACAATCAAATCAATTTGTTGACACGAACGGCAGAAGCCCCCAAGAAAAAGCCGCAAGACAATGAATTGTATAGAGATTATCAAACGGATCTTTACAATCGACGCTTTTTAAGCGAGCACCTGTTTCAAGAAATTGAAAAATGGCTGCGTCGCAAGAAGCCATTGGCATTGATGTTTATCGATATCGATAAATTCAAGCAGGTCAATGATAGACACGGACATGCTACTGGAGACGACGCGATCGATCACGTCGGACAATGGTTGCAAAAGAACTTGCGAAAATCGGACTATGCGATTCGACTGGGCGGTGATGAGTTTCTAGTCGTTATGCAAGCACGGGAAAAGCACTTTAGAACGATCGCTGAAAGAATTTGTGATACCGTACCCGCGTTGAAGCTTGACGAAGACCAGCAGATTGATGTTTCACTCAGCATTGGTGGAATCTACTACACACCGACTTCTGTAAAACCCTTGGATATTAACTTTTTGATAGCCAGCGCCGATCAAATCATGTATCGCGTTAAGCGGCAAGGTGGTAACAAGGTGATGATCTACAAGATGTCCGAAGCTTCCGTTCCAACGGCTGAGTTCCGTGAGCTCCCGATTCCTGGGCTGACGCCGGTGGTTTAAGCAACGGAAGTTCGGCTTACCCGAATTGAAATTGTGCGACGAACTGCAAGAATAGTTGGAAAGCTAGTTACCTGGGTCGCCGGAAAATCGGATTGAATACCTCAAACCCTTACCAAGCTCCAAGAGCTTCGTCGAAACGATTGGAGGACGGGTCGTACCGACCGAGAGTTGGCGACTGGATCATTTTGTTGTTGCTTGTTCCGCTCGTTTGTATTATTGCTTTCTTCGCCACGTGTTTCGGATCCGCGTTGGCTTTGTTTGGGATCGCAGGCCCGCACCTACCCGAAATTTCGATTTTGTTTCCTTTTCTGATCGGTGGGATAGCTGCCGGCGTCACAGGTTGGTTTGTCGTGACCCGTTATTTGCGAAGTCAAAAACGTTGGTATGAGCGCCGACGTAAGGAGGAAGCCAAATTGGAAGAAGCAAAGTTGATCGGTGACTCCGAATCAGATACGTGAGCCGATGGTTGTCAATCGTAAGATTTGTCTCTCCGAACGCTGTTTGGACCAATGGTTATGGTCTTCTTCGCTAGCGCGATAGACGCCAGCGAAGATCCCAGATCATCGGAGCGGGATTTGAAAATCAAAAAGCGTTTATTGATACTTCAGCAAACGAAACGTCCCTGAGCGATTTTGAGTGTCGTGCCAAACACCCACAATGGGACCGTCGGTAAGAGTGGCTTGGTAGCTGCAGAGGTAACCGTTTTCGCGTTGTTGAAATGACAAGACACGTTGATTGCCACTGCCTTCAATCGTTCCAGTTATGATTGCGTTGCGTTCGACCCCGGCTACCGGTCCGATGAAATCACCGGTCAACCAATGGCCTATTTCTTTTATTTTCAGATTGCAGCTTTTGTCTTCATTATCCAGTTCCCTGTCAACCGTGTCATCCCAGGTCAATTCCCAGTTGCCGTCCAGGCTCCGAGCCGGAATTTCCAACCGCGACGCGCCACGAAAACAGGGTTCAAAAAACTGGGTTTCGTCAACTTCATTCAGCCCGACTTGATTTTCAGGCGGCTTGATGTCTGTGCCCGGATCTTGTGACGACACGGGAAACACCAAACTCAATACGGCAACAGAAACCCATGAAAAAGACATGACAACCTCTCGTTAATCTTAGCAGGAACGACAAATTCGATGATCCAGAAAGACTGGACGGTTGGATAGACGTCATTCCTGTTCTAGGAGTTCCAGTGAACTGCAAAATTAGCCCAAAATGACTAAAATTGCTGGCTGGCCAGTTTGTCGTATTAATTGGGAAGCCGGGAAATGAGTTATCGCGATCACCAATTCTTGGGAATTACGCAGAGTCTCTGCCCGGATTGCATGTCTGTGGTGCAGGCAAAAATTGTCGCGCGTAACGGCAAAGTCTATTTTCAGAAGTACTGTGAAGCGCACGGAAGGCGCGAAGATTTTGTATGTAGCGACGTGGCTTGGTTCGACCGCGGCGAGTTTAGTCTTCCCGGAAAACTACCTGTAAATTTTGGGACGACGCAGCACAGAGGATGCCCTTACGATTGTGGTCTCTGTTCTGAGCATGAACAACATACCTGTATTGGATTGCTAGAAATCACCTCGCACTGCAATTTGGAATGTCCCATCTGTTTTGCCGGCAGCGGACCTGGCGGCAAACATTTGACGCTAGCCGAGTGTCAGGCCGCGATTGATACGCTCGTCGATGCAGAAGGCCAACCTGAA
The DNA here is from genome assembly GCA_965263475.1 of Mariniblastus sp. Taxonomy (GTDB): domain Bacteria; phylum Planctomycetota; class Planctomycetia; order Pirellulales; family Pirellulaceae; genus Mariniblastus. The sequence goes on along the minus strand of OZ253677.1, from coordinate 512,279 downwards.
GTCCTTCAATTGTCTGGCGGTGAACCGACGATTCACCCGGATTTCCCTGACGTGTTGCGATATGCTTGCGATCAGCCGATCGACGTCGTCATGATCAATACCAATGGAGTTAGGATCGCCCGTGATCGAGCCTTTTTTGAGCAGTTGGAACGATTTAAGTCGCGGTTGGAGGTCTATTTTCAGTTTGATTCTTTCGACGAGTCCCAAACCGATAGGTTGCGGGGCCAGTCTCTGGTGTCCACCAAATTGCAGGCCATCGAGCGACTGGGAACAGCTGGGATCCGAACCACGTTGGTTTGCACGGTGCAACGAGGTGTTAACGAACAAGAATTGGGCCGCATTTTTGAATTCGCGTTGCAACGCAGGTGGATCACGGGGGTTAGTTTTCAGCCAACGACCTACACCGGGCGTTATTTTTTGCCCAACGGTGAGGATCGCGTGACGTTTCCAGAGATCTTGTCTCGCCTGGAGCAGCAAACTAAAGGCAACATCCAGCAGAACGACTTCACTCCCTTGCCCTGCGCTCATCCAAATGCCCACACCATCGGGTACGTTTGTCGGTTTTCGGATGAAAAAGGAAATGTCCGTCCGTTACCCCTGTCTCGATTTGTCGATTTGAAAAAACACTTGGAGTTGTTGTCTGGCAGAATCACGTTTGACCGGGCGCGTACCAAACGACTGGTACAGACTTACCTTGAGAGCTTGAATTGCGGCTGTACCGATGCCGATGCAATGGAAGTACTGGCTTCGGCATTGGCCAGTGACGATGACGCCCGCACTCCCTTTCTGTTTGTGAACAAGGCACTGGCCAAGGAATTGGCTCCAGAGGACATGCTTCGCGTGACAACGACCTCATTCATGGATGCCTACAATTTTGACGTCCGACAATTGATGAAATCATGTGTTCATCATTTGTTGCCTTCAGGGCACATTATTCCGTTTTCGGCTTACAATCTTTTCTATCGCGATGGTCGTGTGCCCTTGCCGAAGCTTAGCCGGACGAGTTGTACCGTCGGTACAATCTGATGGTATATTTAGTTTTCATGATCTTGGCTTGTATTTCGGCCTGGGGGGTTTCTCAATACACTCCCACCATGCCAGTCAATGACCGATCACAGCGTTGGTTTATTGCCGTTACCGCATTTGTCGGTGCGTTTTTGTTTGCGAAGCTGCCGTTTTGGGTCTTTGGGCCGGATCAGCTGTTACATGCCGGTGCTTTCTTGTTTAGCGGTAAAACGGTGTTGATGGGGTTGGTCGGTGGTTACCTTTCGGTCGAGTTGGCAAAGTGCTATTTGCAAATTCGTGTGAGCACGGGTGACAGTTTCGTCGTACCAGTGGCAGTCGGGATCGCCGTCGGGCGACTCGGATGTTTTTTTGGTGGCTGTTGTTTCGGGACGCCCACGGAACTGCCATGGGGTGTAGTGTTTCCTGCGATGGACCAAGCGACGCGACATCCGACTCAGTTGTACGAGAGTTTGTTTCACTTATTGGCGGCAATCGTGATTTTTGTCCTGTTGAAACTGAAATGGTTCAACGGGCAACTGATCAAGCTCTATTTTTTGAGCTATTTTGTGTTTCGTTTTGTCACCGAATTTATTCGACCGGAAATCAAGCTGGTTGCAGGGCTGAGTGTTTATCAGTTGGCAATTCTTCTGCTGTGCCCAATTTTTGTCTGGCTGTGGATACGTGACGTAAGTCGCACGCGGGCACAAAAATAGCGGCGCATGGGTTATGCCATCAAGGTCTCAAAAAGACAATTGGCATGTAGGTCAAACTTGCACAATCCACTTGCCGACGACGCCGGAAGCGAAATCAATAAAGTACAAATCGCCATCGGGCCCAATGGCGATTTCCGTCGTAAACGCCGGGCCTTGAATAAGCGTTTTGATCTGAGTCACATTCCCGACAGCATCGAATTCGATAGCTCGCACATGGCCAGAAGCCAAGTGATTAAACAGCAAGTGGCCGTCATATTCTGCAGGTAAGTTACTGTCTTGAACGATGACACCTAGAATCAACGCATCGATGGCATCTTCGACGTGTTGCAAATCGACAATCGGATTGGTCGCTGAGCCTGCACTGTTATAAAACGCGATCGCCTCAGGCAATAGTTCATATTCGGGTGTTCGCGCGACCCCTTCAAAATAAGGCCATCCGAAATTGGCTCCAGTTGGGCCTTTATTGACCTCTTCGTTTAAGAACCAACCGACATCGCCAACGTACAATTGACCCGCCCCATCAAACGCGATTCGAAACGGATTGCGGAATCCGTATTGGTAGACTTTTGAACGATTGGCATTGCTATTGCCGTTGAAAAATGGGTTGTCGGGTAAGCCTCGTCCGGTGACCGGATCGATACGCAGCACTTTGCCGGATAGGTTGTCGATATCTTGAACGCGAACAGATCGAGGATCCACCGCATTAAACGAAGTTCCATCGCCGTTGGACACGTAGAGCGCACCATCGGGGCCAAACTGCAAATCCCCAATAAAGTGAGCTTGGCTGTCGGCAGCCAAGAAATCGTTAACGTTGGTTCCGTCGGGATTGATGCCTGCCGGTGGCTCGTCAAAATCGACCGTGCTGTCGACAAACGCATTGAAGTTGTTCCACGTGCTATTTTTCCCGAGCAGGACGACTTCGCTTTCCGGTATCACCGAGCGATAATTGTCGTTGGCATCTAACGTCAGTCGAATCAACCTTGATGCTCGATTGCCCAAACCATCGGGGCCGGCCAAACCCGAAAATGAATTGACGTCAGGAGGATCGTAAACGAACCCCAGGTAGATGTACGGGTTGTTTTGTAGATCGGGATGCAACCGCATCGCCGTCATGCCACGTGCGCCGTTGACTTGATCACTGATGTCTAGCAACAGTCCTTCAAAAATCGAGCGGTTGGGTTGTTGGTAGTAAACACGGCCACCGAAATCCGCAACCAACATCGTTCCGTCGGGCAACCAATCGAGTGTAACGGCACCTTGCAAGTTTACGATCGTTTCTGTTTGGACGTTTAATTCCGGTGTCCCGGGTCCGTTAATCTCTCGAGGCGCGTTGCTGATTTCGATCGTTGTGGTGCGTGGCGACAGTAGACCAGCATTGAGGGCATTGTCGATGACGAACGAAAATTGCTCAGCCGGCTCGACAAGCTCATCTGACAGGATGGGAATGGTAACGGTCTTGGAGAATTCTCCACTGGCAAATTCTAGAGTTCCAGATTGTGCCACGTAATCGCTGCCGGCGGTCGCGGTCAAATCGAAGGTTTCAAAATCGACACTGGCTTGTCCATCGCTTCCATTGACACGGTTAATCGTGACGTCAATCGAACCTTGGGATTCGCTGGCGATCAAAAAGTTGGCCGCGAGAGCGAAAGCCCCACTGTTTTCCTGGCTATATTCAAAGTAACCATTGGTGTGCAGGAATTCGCTGGTACGAAATCCAGGTACGATTCCATCTTCCGGTCGCCAGGTTCCAGTTGAAAACACAGAGCTAGATTCAGTTTCGTATTTGATATCTTCGATTTCGATTCGGTCGACAATCAAATTCCGATCGATACCTTGTTCGGGTACCCAACGATCGTTGTTAAAAATGACACGCACCTCATCAGGCTGAATATCGCCAGAATAATTGTAAGAGTATTCTGAAAATGAAGTGCCGACGTTTTCCCAAATTTGCACGACCGTGCCTCTGATGGCCAGGGACATGTTTTCTTCACCCGATTGACCGCGCGCGACTACTTTGAGTGCCTTGGATCCAGTATTGGCGTTGTAAAACTCCAGGTATCCATCGGTATGTAAATACTCGGATTCCCGAAATCCTGGTTGGATGCCATCTAAAGGTTTCCAAGTCCCCGTCGAATAGACTTGCGTTGACTCGGTCTCAATGCGTTGCCCGTCGACGACGATCGCATCGATAACGGCGTTGCGATCGATTCCATTCTGAGGGTCCCAGCGGTCATTGGTGAAGCGAATTCGAATTTGGTCGCCGCTCAAATTGGCATTGGTCTGATATTCAAAAGTTTGAAATTGCCGCGACGTTGCCGAGTCGTTCAATTGCCAAGTTGCTACGGTAGTTTGATCGACTTGAAGTTCGATGATCTCTTCGCCACGGTAGCCGGCGGCAAGGACCTGGACCGTCGAAAGTAGTCTCCGACATTCCAATTCTTCAAGCTGAAATTCCAAGTGATTATTCATTTTGCGGTAGGTCGTGAGGGCCGTCTAGCTATCTCGAGTCTACTTACGGTGGATTGAGATGGAACCAACCAAAAACTGGATCGCGTCAAAATTCCATCGCGAGAATGGTGCTGTAGCCAAATTGGCATCGTCTAGATGGCGCAATTGCCTCTCTTGCTGCTATAAACATACAAACACCACAATCTATCTACCGCATAATACCGCACAATTTAGGGGGAGCTCATGTCAATCTGTGCCTCGAAAACCCGTGTTTTCTTGTCTGTTGGTCAATGCATTTTGACAGTATTCGTGTTGGCAAGGGGAAGTGTCTACGCGCAAAATCACGGAAACCATGGTGTTGTTTGGCGGGTTGGTTCGAATATGCGTCATCCGCCGTTTTCGTCGTGGGATGCTAAGAAACGGGCTCAAGGCATTGAGGTCGACATCGTTTCGACCGCCGCACGCGAATTGGGCATTGCGGTTTCGTTCGTCGAGCGCCCGTTTGGTGAACTCATCAGCGACGTTGCATCCGGTGATTTGGATATCGCAATCTCAACGATCGGCCAAACCGCTGATCGGGCTCGAAAAGTTGAGTTTAGCCAACCCTATTTCCAGACTGAGATCGTGGCATTGGTCAAAACAGATTCAGATCTTCAAACATTGGAGCAATTGAAAAATTGTCGAATCGGTGCAGACAAAACGACCACATCATTTTCGGCTGCGAATCAACGATGGCCCGATGCTACGTTTACGAAGATGTCAGCCCCAGATTCTAGTTGGCCACAGATGGTTGCCAACGGTGTGATTGATGCGTTCGTTGTTGACGCTAGCGACCAACATCGCTTGACGTCCGACTCCGGCGTTCGTTTGAAACGGATTCCCGAGCCTTTGGCCACAGAACAGTTTTGCATAGCAGTTAAAAAGGGGAACCCGCAATGGTGTGAAGCCATCAATCGAGCCGTCAAGCAAATTCGTCCCCAAGTGCACATCAGGATCGGCAATGATTTTCAGTTTAGAACTCCCTTAGGACGTGACGTGCACAGTACCGCACATCCGCCGAAAAATTTAGTAGACGACTACTTTGCAGCCAAACGGGCGATGAAAATCACACCGAATGATCCAGATGCGCTCATTTGGTTTGGACGTCGAGCCGGTTATTTGTCTCGCATGAACGAGGCGATCGAAGTGTTCACCGAAGGCATTCAACGTTTTCCGAACGACCCACGGATGTACCGACATCGTGGACATCGGTGGATTTCAGTGCGGAAATTTGATCGCGCGATTCAAGATTTGGAAACTGCGGTAAAACTCATTGAAAACCAACCAGACAAGATCGAACCCGATGGCATGCCGAATTCGGAGAACATACCGTTGACTTCAACGCACGGGAATATTTGGTACCACCTGGGCCTGGCATACTACTTAAAAGGAGACTTGGACAACGCTTTGCGATGTTACCTCCAGCGAGTCAAGTTGGAGCAATACGATGATAATAGGGTGGCCAATGCCCATTGGTGCTACATGATTCTGCGGCAACGCGGAGAACGAGAAAAAGCAGCTGCTCGAGTCGAAAAAATACAGCCCGAGATGAAAGTAATCGAGAACCTTTCGTATCACAAAATGTGTCTATTTTACAACGGCACGACGGATATTGACGCTTTGGAGCTTGAAACGAATAAAGATTCGGGCAAGGACGTATTGTTTTACGGCGTCGGGAATTGGTATCACTATGAACGAAACAATCTGAAAAAGACGCGAGAGATCTACGAGAAACTATTCGAAACCGGCTCTCCTTTTTCATTTGCGTTCATTGCCGCCGAAGCGGCATACATTCGATTATTCGGTTTGAATAAATAGCGCGTTGTGGTTCTAATCTAGTTCGCTTATTAAGCTGTTATTTCCTTGGTGACGTTGGATTGCGATCCATGCAAAAATTGAAACTGTCTGCTGTCCCCGGTTTGGTATTGCTTTTCGGTTCTCTGTTTCTTGGGTGTCTGCGAGACAGTGGGGTAGATACGGTGTCCGACTTCCCGCGTTCAGAAGATGCGGGGGAAGCCGATACGGTTGACCCAGCCGATGAAAATCGGGCGGAGCAGGAACTGAGCCGGTTGCAAAATGAATTCGAGGCGGAGTTCGAAAAATTCGAATCCGCGATCGCCGACGCTGAAGACGGATTGGGAAAGCAAAAGATCTTTCGAAATGACAATCCCGTTCCACCGTATTTGGCCGACTTAAAACGGATCGCTATCCAATTTCCGCGAACGGGAGCTGGTTTTGATGCTGCGATGGAACTCGTGTCGCGTTCCAAAGCGGATGAAAAAGATCTGGCGATGTTATTACTGATTGAAAATTATGCCGAACGCCTCAACTACACGAAAGTGATCAATTCACTGCTCGAAGATCTACCAAATCCACAAATCGAAGGTTGGCTCAAAGCGTTGATTGAGTTTGCGCCTAACTCAGAATCTGAGGCTCGGGCAAAATTGGCCATGGCGCGCTACGTTGATCAAATACCATCTTTTCGCGATGGTTTTTTATTGAACCCGCATCTCATGGCAAAATTGCCGGAGTCGGTGCAAACGTATCTGCAACGCGATCGGACAACGACCGAAAAAAAAGAGCTGGAACGTTGGTTGATGGAAGTTATCGACGAACACCCTGATGGGCATTACCGGCGTGGAAAATCGTTTAAAGAGTTTGCGAACTCGGCATTGTTTGAGTTGAACAATCTGAATGTTGGACAAAAGGCGCCAGAGATCGTCGGCAAGGACTTGGATGGAATAGAGTTTCGGCTGAGCGACTATCGCGGTAAAATCGTGATGTTGGATTTTTGGGGGCATTGGTGTGGGCCGTGTCGACAAATGTACCCCCAAGAACGAGAAATGGTCAAAAAACTTGCCAGCGCCCCGTTTGCTTTGATCGGTATGAATTCAGATAGCGATTTGGAGTTAGCCAAAGAAGCCGTTGAGTCGGAGGGGCTTAGTTGGCGGCACTATTGGAATGGACCCGAGGGCACTGCTGGGCCGTTGGCCCAAAATTGGAATGTAGAGGCCTGGCCGACGGTTTACTTGATCGATGGCAATGGTGTCATTCGATACAAAGATGTTTTAGGTGATAAACTGCACCGAGCGGTTGAAGCTTTGTTGTTAGAGGCGGGGCACGAAGTAAGTTTGACTCCGTAAACCTGCCGGATGTTCTGCAAAAACGAGTTGAGTGACCGTAAAATTTTCCGGATTTGCCGATTTGTATTAGAATTCGCTGCAAGTCGGTGTCCGGATACTATTCTTTCCACAGAACCTAATTGAATTTACTTCTCGACTTACTCTCATGATCTCCTCGGTTCAGTCAATTGCGCCTGTACAAGTTGCGGTTCCCCCGCCGGCGGAAGTTCGCTCCTCGAGCGTTCCTCGAGTCGCCGAATCGGAGAATCTCAAACCATCGGATGACGTCGTGGAATTTCGAGAAGCCGGAGCAATTGCACAAATCATTGTCGCCATCAAAACCCGATTCAACGAATCTCAACGCCTCGTTGACATTGTGGCGTAGGTTAAAACCCGATGAGTTAAATAGCAAACGGTCTAAACAAGCGAGAGAACCAGAATGATTCAGTCAGCGGCATCCGGAGTGAACGCGGCGTTGCAGAATTTGAATGCGCTCGGCAGCAAGATTGCCAATCCAGATGTGACTGCGGACGCGGGGGATATTGTCGCCTTCAAGGAAGCTGCAGCGATCTCTGAGATCAATGTTGCTGTGCTCAAAAAATTAATCGACACTTCGGAACGGTTGGTCGACGTCATCGCGTAAATCGACGTCATTGAGCTACTACTGCCCTGGCAAGTTTTTCGCCATCGTGACTTTTCTTTCAACGGCCAGGTCGGTGGCCCGATCAAGAGCAGTTCGTAGAATTCGATCATTTCCTGCAGAAAACGGAACGAAATAGTCGACTTTTTCGTCCGGAGCGACGCCGATTCCTTCAATAATTGCGCCGTCAATAAACTGCTTCAACGATTCTGCAGAGGCGACTGGGACCATCAATGAGTTGCCCGAAGGAAGCTTCACCATGGTGGCTCCGGTTACGGCCCCCGACGTCTTTGCGCCAACCACCAAGACGTGTTCCTGTTTCTTCAACAAGAATGTCAGCATCTCTTTTGCACTGCGGGTCAGGCTGTCGATCACAACGACGACGGGCTTGTCTACCTTTTTTACTGTTCGATCCAACGCCAAAACCGCAGGTACGATTCCGCCACGGCCTCGCAAATCCATTACGATTGCTGAGGCACTGGCAAATTCTTCGCGGGTCAATTTAGAAAACTCTTGGTTGACACCCATCGACATTAGGTTCCAAAAACGAACATAGCCAATTTCCATTTTTTTGTGGTTGATGACCCTGGCACTGGCGCGAAGCGACTGTACCGTTGTCGGGTCTTTCGCAACTTCTAGTTTCGTAACTTGAGTGTCATCGAAAGGGCTTTGTAAATATTCGATTTCTACCTGTTCCGCTAGATCGCCGTAAATCGTAAATAGCTGGTGACGATCTTCATGGCCCGACAGATCCAGACGTTTAGACTGTTCAATTGGCAAACCATTGACTGACACAATTTCATCTCCCAAGTTGACGACGGATCCGTAAGCGACACTACCCGGTTTGCGGTCGACGACAAAATAGCTGGTACGTCCATTGATGATGTGCCGCTGCAATACGAACCCTAAGGTACCCTTGGGTTGCGACGAAAACGACAGCCCTGCGGTCGCAGGAATCACCGCGGTATGGGAAACATCGATTTCATCGACAATTCGATTGATCGCTTCACTTGCCTCGCGCGGCGACCGACTTTGCGTAACCGCACTGGCCATGCGATCAGGCATAGAATCAAAAAAGTCAGAACGCCCAGTTTTTTCAAGGTGTTTTTCTATGATTCGATTTCGAGAGAGTTGCCTGAAAATGGCGTAGATGTCCACAAACTCTTTTCGAAATGTCGAAACATTTAACCGAATACTCTCTTCGCCACGTTTGACCAAAGCCGACAAATTAGACTCAGGTTGGGTATTGCTCAGCAATGCTGTCAGCTCCGCCATTGTCGCGCCAGGAAACTTTAGCAAGCCGAGTTCGACGATGGCGTCTTGTTTTTGGAAGGGGCTTGAATTGACAACGTGTGGGTAAACGTCTGAAACGATCGGAATTGAGTCTTCAAAATCGAGACGAATGCCCAAGGATGAACCTTGCCATACGTCAAGTTCTTCATGCCGTTCCGCCGCTTGATGATGTCCGAAAACGAGCCCGATGGAGTAGCAGGTAAGAAAATTGGCGAAGCAAATAACAGTAAAGAAGTTGTTACGTTTCATCATAAGTTTTGGACTTTATTATGATTGGATGTGGGAGCAGCATGATCCTCCATGAACGCGAGACACTATTTTTCCTTCAGTTTGAAAGAGTTTGCTAATTCGCGAAAATCTTCGACGTAGTTTTGCTCGTTATCTGAACTTGTCCATCCATGCATGATGTAAGTGTTTGTTTTGTCAAATAGAACGACGGTATAGATCCAGAGCGGTACATTCGTCATGGAGTCACTGCCCACGGACAAGAACTCGAAACCTTGCAATCCACCAATCGTTACACTTTTTTCGGATGAGATGTGGTCGATTGCAAAATCGGGCCCCGGGCTGATAAGAGATCTTGCGAATGTCTTTTTGTCTTCAATCTCCAATTCCATCACCGAACGTTGAGCTTGAAACACCGGACTTTGACTATCGTCGACATCAAATATGCCGTCCCGCGTGAACACGTACTTATCAATAAAACCGTCTGTTGCCTTGAGGCGACTGCCATTCATTTCAAAATCAACATCCTCGCCTGGTGGCAAACGAGGTTCCTCCGAAACTTGGACATTCAATAGACAACGCAACAATGGGGCCGCAAAGGACGACTCGTGTTCCGGTTTAAAACTGCAGCTCACGATCCAACAGAATTCTTCGTCTCCAAACACCAAAATGAATTTCGCGACGTCAACGGGTTCTTGGCCGGGCGCCCATGCGAATGGTTCAAGCGTGACATAGAATTCGCCTTGCCGACCGGAAATTTGAATCTGTTGGTTGTAAAGAATCTTCGTGACACCGTTACGTACGGAACTCGATACCAATCCCTTAGTTACCTTGGTGATCGAAAACGGGTTGGTCAAAACCGTAAAATTACAGCTGCCTTCGGAATCCGGTAATTCACCGATGAAACCTGTGAAACGTTTGGATAGTTTCGTGCCTTCCGGAATTTCCACTAGCAAACCAGCAGACCGGAAATGGTGCTTTTCTGATTCGGCGTTGTCATTGTCATTGACTGAGTTCTCAAGATTCCGAACCATCCGGTTAGAAATTACGTTCTGTGGATGATCTTTATCAAAAATGTAGATGTACTCCGGGGCAGCTGTTCCTTCTTTATCGGGTTCGTTTTTATTGACAGACGCGGGACTTGACTGGTCGTCGCTGTCTAAGTTGTTAGAAAGAGTAGGCGGTTGGTTGCACCCCGCAATGCTGAGAAGCAAGATGGCAAGACCAAAATAGGATGTGTTTGACATTGACTGGAGTTCCAAGAGATTGCTCCAAAAGAATCATTATAACAGCGAGATTTTTTTGTTGAATTTGGTACGATTTGGACCGTTAGAATATTGAAAGACTAATGCTTAGCTTGAGCAATTTAGCGATTATGAGGAATATTAGATGGCAAAACAGCTAAAACTTCAACACAGCGAGTCCGTCGTGGCACACGTCGCATCTCGAATTTTTTCGGCCTACATCGCTTCGGGACAAATCGTCGACCAAGACGAGAACGCCTGGATTAAGAAATCGATCAAGCAAGCCATAAAACTTTGCGTGGCCACCGATGAAATGGTGATCAGTGACGAGGAAGTCAGCGGGCTCGGTCAACAGATTCTCAAGTAGTTTTTTTGAATGACTACGATATGGATAAAATTTAGAAAACAACACACAGTTTTAATGCATAGCTTTATTGCTCGAAATTGAGCTCACGACTAAAACTATCACTGGCAATAGTTAGAAATAGTTTAGTCGGTGATACACTTCGCAGTCGGCTGCGCATCAAATGATGCTGCGTTTTGCAAGCCTTGCGTCAGTGTTGTATTTCCGTTGCGGGGAGTTCGTATGGGGCTGTTTACGGCACTCAAGAGTGCGTTTGGGGCAAAGAAAGTCGATCTCGAATCTCGGTTCGAGTTTAGCCCCAAATGGATACAAGGAAGTAGCGGTCGGTTTCATATTGTTCGCCAAAAGTCTGACGGTCAAACATTCGGACTAAAAATCATTGACCCAGATAAATCCAGCCAGTTTCGTGATCGTTTTGCCGAAGCTTTCCAAACCGAATCCGAAATCGCATTGGCGATGCAACATGAAAATGTTGTCAAAGCGTTTGAAATCGGTCGGACTTCAAAGGGAAATGAATTCATATTGATGGAGTATTTCAATGGTGTCCTTCTCGAACGCCTGTTGATAGACCGACCGGCTGTCGTTCGCTCCAAAGTTTTGACCTACATACGACAATTGGCGAATGCTCTCCAGTATGTTCATGATGCCGGGTTCATCCATCGGGATGTTTGCCCTCGGAATGTGTTGGTGTCATCCGATGCGGCTTCATTAAAATTGTTCGATTTTGGCTTGACCGTTCCTAATCAGGCTGAGTTTCGTCAGCCAAAGAACCGGACGGGCACGCCTCTTTACATGGCCCCAGAAATCGTACGTCGTCGCGAGACGGACCTAACGGTGGACATTTTTGCTTTTGGGATAACGATCTACCAAATCTTGTCGTTTGAACACCCTTGGGGCGTAGAAGAAAATAGTAGTAAATCGGCGCTCCTATTTGACAGCCGTGCCGCTACTGACATTCGAGAACATTTGCCGGAGCTGGATGCAAAGGTGGCCGACGCCATCATGAGCTGCGTCGCAATTGATCGAACCAAGCGCTGTAGTTCGGTCAAAAAATTCAAAATGATGATCGGAATGAAATAAAAACAGGGCTTGGCGCCAGGGTCATTTAAGGTGGTTTTCTGCCCCCACAGTTGGCGCTAGGGTGTTAAGGGGTTCCTTCGGTAGCGGCAGGTCTGATTGAGCGAAAAATTCGGCTTGACCAAGTCTTGACTATTGAATCTTATTGCCAAAAATTCGTGAAAATATTGGTTCAACAATTCGATTATTCAATTAAAACAAAGTCTTAGTCTTTGAATGGACCAATCTTTGCGTGCGTCACGCCTGCAATGGCATCAAGACGCCAATTTTCTGTGTTCCGCCCGGCGGCTGGACATTTTTTACCATTTTTCCTTTTGGGAGTGATTGAATGAACAATATGGTTACGAAGTGGGAGGATGAGGAAAACAATCGAAACGTTCAGTACTCGGTGAACTACACCATCGAGTCTGACGGAATCGAAATTGTCGACGTCACTCCCCGGCAAGTCGATTTTGTAGGTCAAGAACGTTCCGTCGGTGTGCACACCACCAAGGGTCGAATCCACTTGGCAGAGAAAATCAAGCAATCGGGTCATATTGATTTGATCAAACAGCAAATTGCCAACAAAGAAGGCTTGCTGACAAACGCGTAAGAGCATTTGTGCTTTGACGGTATTTACGCCGTCTAGATTGAAACGACCAATCCTGTTTCAGGTATCGAAACAGGATTTTTTTATAGGTCAAATCGAAACGTCTTGTAAACAAGACGTACCAAACGTTGCCCAATCGTTTGGGAACCGGTACGAACTTTGGCATAGCCAGTACAGCCATCAGCTAGGTCACCGTCGGTATGCCGAAACGGGACGCTAACTTGAAACGAAGAGCTTTGCGGTACATCGATGCCGCCTTCTATTTGAGTGGTGACAAGGTCGCCACCGAAACGGCTCGCGAGCGGTTTGGGAACGGATTTCATTTTTGTAGCTGAAATTTCATGGACCGTCGATGCGATCGTGAATCCAGGTAGCGTTTTCGGCAACAAAGTGACTGGCTGTCCGAATTCAATAAACTCGATCTCACTTTGATCAACCACCAAGACGGCCTCGTACGATTCTTGATCGGGTACAAGGCGTGCAACAACCGTGCTGGGTTCTAGGTAACTGCCAATATTACGTTGCTCGGCTGGGTATCCATACCAGTGAGCCAACTCACTTGAATCTGATTTTGACTTGGCCACTTGCATCGGTGGGATCAGGTATCCATCAACGGGCGCTCGTACTTTTAATCTGGCTGCGTCTTGTTTCCGCAGCTCCAAGTCTTTGGCCGCTGAACGGTAAGTGGTTTGAGCTAGCTCCAAGTCATCGGCAACCTCCGACTCGCGAGCCATCGCGTCTGAAGCGCGCCGTAAGGCATGGTAGTCCGATTCGGCGTTGTTGATTTTTCCGTTAAGTTGAACCAATTGAATTTCAAGCTCGGAACTTTCAAGTTGTAAAATCGGATCACCCTGATTGACGTGACGCCCGTAACGGACGTAAACATGTTTCAGCGTGCCGGGTACGTCGACATACACGTTTTCCATTTTGCTAGGCTGAATGATAAATGGGCAACGTACGAAATGAGGAATTGGAATCAACATGATTCCGGCCAGCGCGGCTGTGATCAATCCAACCGACAACATGGTGCGTCCGCGATCCACAGTACCAAATCTCCCAGGGACAGAAAAAAAACGATAGGCTTGTACCAGCGGCATACCAATCAATCCCCATATGGCAAACAAAGCGATGGCCTGGCCGACAACTTTGGCGCCATAGGGTTCGAGCAACGAATACAAGAACCAAAAAATTGTGAATGTGATAAACCAGCGATAGGCGGCCGCAGCAACGCTGTACAACGTAAAAAACCATTTGCGACGGGTGGGCAAAAATGGGTCCGGGCGAGACTCAATCCCCATCATCCAGCTGGCGAGTTGACGCTGCAATACCGTTGTTGCTTTTTGGCGAAGGTTTGGTATCTCAAACATATCCGAAAGAATGTAGTAGCCGTCGTACCGCAACAAAGGATTGCCATTAAAAAGTATTGTACTGACCGAAGAAACAAAAATAATATTCAGGGCCAATTGGTTCACAATTCCTGGGTGACTGAACCACCAAACGAACACGGAAATCGCTGCCAGCACGAGTTCGAAATACATCCCGGCCGCAGCTATCGTCGCGCGTTTCCACTTATTCGGCAAGGTCCACGAATCGCTCACGTTACAGTACAAACAAGGCGTCAATACCAACAACATCACGCCCATTTCGTGGCATTGACCACCAAATCGTTTGCACGCCAGGCCATGACCGAACTCGTGTAGGATCTTCGTCCCTGCCATCACCAGCGCCAACCAAATCCAATTTTTGGCAGCGAAGAATTCGTGAAACGAAGGTAGTTTTTGATTGAACAATTCGAAATGCGTGAACAGCAATCCCGCAGCAGCGATCCACAACATCAATACCATTGCCAATGCAGGCCACGAAAAAATCCAGCCTACCCAGCGATCAAGCGCTCGCAAAATGCCATCGGGGTCGAATCCTCGAAAGCGAATAGCCAGTACGTTTGACAACATCCCTTTGAGCTGTTGGGACGACTTCTGTTGGCCCCTGATTCGCAGTTCTGTGCCTTGCCCGGATGCGTCAGAGACCAACAGGCAGCTGCGATAAAGCATGCCAACAAATTGGTATAGCTCTTGCAATGTGATTTTCTGCGGTGCAAATTCAAAATCAAATCGCCGCTTGATTTGCTCTGGACTCTGTTGGCCATCGAGCATGTTTAGCAGCGCGTATTCTTCTTCCTCAAACCGGTAGTATTTGAGCGCCACCGGGTCTTTAATCACCCAGTAGTCGCGGCCTTGGTAGCTTTGCCGCCGGGCGGTCACATCACTTCTCATCCGCAAGTTTAATGCGCGGGAAGCGCTCGAGACAACGGATTGGGAATCGGAGAAATTTGGCATACGATCGGCTTTGAATTTGACGGGGGAATTTAAGGCATCCGATCCAACGAGGCAAGTTGTTTGTTACTCGCCAACTGCTAGCTCGCGTCAATGCGAAAAAAAGGGCCGTGGGTATAAACCCACGGCCTGGAGCCAATCGCTCTCAAAACATTTCCTTTGATTCGATACTTCAACGTTTATTCGGCAAGAAATCCAACGCCACTATAGAAGGTTCCCTGACGTACGGCGCCTGCTAGGCTGATCGGAAAAGGATCCCGCAGCCATGGTGCACAATTGCCAGGCCGATAAAAACCAAGGGCATATTGGCATTCGTTAGGTGGGTGAATCGCTGTGTTGTAGGGGAGGAAAAACAATCGGCCGAAAAAGTGCACCGTCGAGGCAACCGGCTGCAAGAATGGGCCATGGGAATGTCCGTAGCGTTCGAGTTGGACGTTTTCAAAATACAACGGTTTGTGGCACAACGAGGACGCATACCAAGTCGCGGTTTGCGGGGCCCAACATCTTTCGATCGGTGTTCCTGGCCCCAGTCCACATTCGATTGGGAGTTTCCAATATTCAGAAACTGCCAGCCAATCGGCGTCGCCCAACCGGGCATACGGCAAGCGGACTTCACCGCCTTGAGTGCTATTGATGATCACATAGCCTCGTCGCAGGTCGGATATCGAGCCTTGTATCAATTCATTGCCGTGCATGTCTCGCCAAGTCCGTACCACATTGTCACCGAACAAGTCGGAGCGTCCGGGTGGGCTGATATCTAAGGCAATGTCCGTAATCGGGCTGTTCAGCAATTGGGCTCGAAACTCGTCACAAGATTTTCTGAGAGGGTTGGATTCGCGATCGAGTTCCGGTTCGTCGTCGATCGGCGATTCTAATTGAAAGTCCTGATTGTCCTCATCCGTATCTTGCATGGGATACGAACTTCGCAGCATGTTTTGTTGAGCGTCATTTACAAAAACTGGCTCGTCGATGACTGCCCCAGAGAAGCCCTCTGGTTTAGCGGAGTCAGGTTTTTTCAATTCGATCGGTGAGTCAAAAGAGTTTTCCGGAGGTGTTAAAACGACTTCTTCTTGACTGTTTCGATTTCGCAAAACGGAAACCGCTTTTTCTTCTACAGAGCGACCACGAGCGCGAGGCAATTGAAACTGTTGAGCAATTCGTGCTGCCATTTCCGACGGATTGGATTTCGACTCAGACACGAAACTTGATTCTTGGTTGCTGGCAAACTCACTCTTCTCACGAACGACGTTGGCCGTGTCGCCAATCAGATTCATTTCGTTTGTCTGACGCAGGGGCTTCTGTTCGGGCAGTCGCACATCGGTACGGTCATAATAGTCATCCGAACCTTGAAAGCTGCCATCGGTCGTCCGTGATCGTAATATCGGAGCACTGCGACCGCGATTGGGAAGGAGGACGTTTGCAGTGCGACCCAAAGTTGAACTCTCAAGCTGGGTTGTGTTTCTCGGTTGAGCAGGTCTGGTTATGAATTGCGGGTGTTGTTGTGGCGCAAACTGGTTGTTCCGCGGTGCCGATGAGCGAGATTCGTTTTGGAATACGCCGGTCAACCGGTTTTGCAGGCCTGTACCGCGACGATTCCCAGTTGTTCTGCCGGAATACCGCCGGTCGCCAAGGGTGCCGTCGTTGAGATTGCTACGCGCTCCGGCCGTTGTCGAACTCGAAATCCGTTGTGTCGCATTGAAACGTCCATTGAGCGTCCGCGGCAAACCCGGGTCTCGAACTGCCTCCCGCGGAGGGATGTGGACCGGGGGCGCAAAGCCCCGTTCCGGGGGTTCAAACTGTGCCTTCGATATCGGCGTTGCGACTCCTCCGACAGCGGTCAACAAGACCAGGAACATCAAGCAACGACGGTTAATTGGGGTCGCCTGGATTGTCCGTGCTGTAGTTTGGCGCTTCCTGCGTAATAGCGATATCATGTGGATGGCTTTCCCTAACACTTGCCGCAGATACCTGTATAAACTGCGATTCCGTTCGCAAATTTTCTATCGTTCTGGCTCCGCAATATCCCATTCCGGCCCGCAACCCGCCCACCAATTGATAGACAAAATCACTTAACGCCCCTTTAAAAGGAACGCGGCCCTCAACGCCTTCGGGAACTAACTTGCCCGGAGACGAATCCGATTGGCGATACCGCTCACTCGAACCTTTGTTCATCGCGCCAATTGAACCCATACCGCGGTATACCTTAAACGTACGACCGTGATACAAAATCGTTTGGCCGGGGCTTTCGGCCAGACCAGCGAACAATCCACCAATCATGACGGCATGAGCCCCTGCCGCAATTGCTTTGGTTATGTCTCCGGAGTAACGAATCCCACCATCAGCGACAATCGTTACACCGTTTTCCTGAGCAACTTTGGCTGCTTCAAATATGGCGGTCACCTGCGGCACACCAATGCCACTGACAACCCGTGTTGTGCAAATCGACCCCGGACCAATACCGACTTTCACGGTATCTGCACCCGCATCAATTAACGCTTTACAACCATCCGCAGTCGCGACGTTTCCAGCAATGACATCAATATCCCATTTGGATTTCAACGCCTTGATGGTCTCGACAACATTCCGCGAATGTCCATGAGCACTATCCACGATCAACACATCGACGTCCTTGGAAATCAGGCTTTCCGCCCGTTCCAAGTCGTGTACGCCAATCGCAGCACCGACTCGAAGGCGCCCCTGCCCGTCTTTGCAAGCATTCGGGAACCTTTTCATCATGTCGATGTCTTTAATCGTTATTAGGCCCTTCAGTCTGTTATCTTCGTCAACCAATAAAAGTTTCTCCACCTTTTTGGCCGTTAAAATTTTCTCAGCTTGTTCAAGCGTTACATTTCCCTTTGCTGTCACTAACGGATCCGATGTCATGACCTCGGAAACTTGAGTTTCTGCACTTTCCAAGAACCTCAGGTCGCGGCGGGTAAGAATCCCAGCTAGCTTGCCATCTGCATGCACAATGGGCACGCCGGATACGTTGTGTTGCAACATTAGTTCTTTGGCAGCACCGACCTTGGAGTCGGGTGGCAATGTGATTGGATCGGTAATAATCCCGTTGGCGCTCCGCTTGACTTTGTAGACTTGTTCGGTCTGTTGTTCGACCGACATATTCTTGTGAATCACGCCGAGACCACCGACTTTGGCCAGTGCGATGGCCAACTCGCTTTCGGTTACGGTATCCATGGGCGAGCTCAGCAACGGGATATTCAACCGGATGTTCGCAGTCAACTGGGTCGAAACGTCGACTTCAGCGGGCACGACTTCGCTATACGCAGGTTCGATCAAAACATCATCAAACGTAATCGCTTGGTGCCGAATTTTGCCTTCCAACATGACTACTAACTATTCCTTAAAAACAAGCTCAATCCAATTTTAGTGTTGAATCGTGCATTATGTATCCGTCGTCTAATTCTGGCAATCAGCCATTGGGTTGATGCAATTGGTCAACATGTTGCCGAAACACGACAGGTTTTTGGACCAATTTCCTGCCGAATTCAATAGCCCAATCGGATTGCGGCATCCTGAACCTGAACCTTGGGCTATTCTTTGGTTGGGGCAGATCAACTACAAACTCTGTCCCGAAATACATTACTATGCTGACTAGAAACGACTTTAACGCACGACCCGAGATTCAACGTCTGGTTGATGACATCCTGTTAGAAAACTCGCGCTACAAGCGCGAGCTCCGATCGTTTGATCGTGAAGTCTTGGTTTGCCCGGTTACGGTGATCTTTGACCATGACGAATTGGACGACCAGCACTGCGTTTCGCGCAACATCTCTGCTGCCGGGATTTCGATTATAAGTTCCGCGGAATTTAGCGAACAAATGACGGCCTTGATGGAGGTCTATCGACTGAAGAAATCGGCGCCTGTCCAAATCGTCGCTGAATGCCGCTGGTGCAAACCCTTCGGCGATCAGTATTGGATGTCCGGCTGGCAATTCGTCAGGTTGCAATACAACTTTTAGCTCGGCAATCGAATCAACGCTGATAATCTGATAAAATTCGATTTCGAACTTTATTCGGAATTGAACCCTTGGCAAGCAATTTTCAGACTGTTTCGGAACTTACCGACGCAATCAAATTTACTCTTAATTCGGACTATGCAGACGTGTGGGTGACCGGTGAAATATCCGGTATCACTTGCCCTCGATCAGGACACATCTATTTTTCGTTGAAAGACCCGGAAGCCCAAATCTCTGCCGTAATTTGGCGCAGTTCGGTTGCCCGGATGAATTTCAAGCCAGAAGATGGGATGCAGGTCCTTTGCCGGGGCTACGTCGACGTGTATCCGCAACGCGGAAATTACCAGCTTATTATTCGCGTGATTCAGCCAATTGGCGAAGGGAATCTTCGGATCGCCTTTCGTCAATTGCATGAGCGTTTGCGTGGTGAGGGACTGTTTGAGCCGGAGCACAAGGTCCCGTTACCGCAGATTCCCAAACGTGTCGTACTGATAACCAGTCCAACCGGAGCGGCGATTCGCGACTTTTTAAGTGTTGTCAACCGACGATGGCCACAGCTGGAGATCTTGATTGTTCCGGTTCAAGTTCAAGGCTCTCAAGCAGCTGGTCAGATTGCCGAAGCGATCAAGACGTTTGGTCGCAGCAATGGGCCATTTTCCCCGGACGTGTTGGTTGTCACTCGTGGCGGCGGCAGCATCGAAGATTTGTGGGCCTTCAATGAAGAAGTTGTCGTCCGTGCGATCTTTGCAGCAAAAGTCCCCGTCGTATCGGCGGTGGGTCACGAAATCGATGTCACGCTCAGTGACCTTGTTGCCGACATTCGGGCTTTGACGCCCACCGAAGCCGGGGAAAAACTTGTTCCCAGCCGGTTAGAGTTAGTCGAGGCTTTGCGCTCAAGCCAAGTTCGCTTGTCGAATTCGATGGACCACAAGTTTCGCAACTGTCAGGCTGCGCTTCAACAGATTTCACGACGCCGATCGATCCGACAGCCGCTCGACCACATTCACCGCCACAGTGTATTGGTGGATGCTTTGGAAGCGAGACTGCTTACCAATTCGAAACGGCAGTTCGAAGTGGCGAAACAAAAACTCGATAGCCATTTTGAGCGCCTGCGAACCTCATTGCGAACTTTGGCACCGAGATTTCGATCTCAATTGGATGCGTTGGCTCGTTCGAAAGTGATTCAAGAGCCACTGACGACAGTGCACCATCATCGGGGTGAAATAAAATCGATGGAACAAAGACTACGTTTGGCGATCGCGGCCTTGATTGAGAAAAAAACCAATTCAACCAAGCTTGCAGCGGCAAAGCTGCGGGCGTTCAACCCCAAGAATGTTTTGCAGCGCGGGTTTAGTTTAACCGTTGACAAAAATGGAACTCCGATTGCCGACTGCCAAACGTTGTCTTCGGGTGATACAATCGAAACTTGGCTGGGAATCGGAAAAGTAACCAGCACTGTCGAACGAATCCAAATTGATGCCGAGCTGCTAAGTAATGGCGAAGAAAAAGAAAAACGCAAAGGAAACTGAGTTAACTTTTGAAAGCTCATTCGACGAACTCCAGGAAATTGTTGAAAAGCTAGAGAATGGAAATATGTCGTTGGGCGATTCGTTGAAGAATTATGAAATTGGCATGTTGCGGTTGCAACAATGTTACGACGCCCTCAACCAAGCCGAATTAAAGATTCGGCAAATGGTCAAGTTAGACAGTGACGGGAATTTGGTCACCGGCCAGTTCGGGTTAGATGACGAAAACGGTGAACCGGGACGCAAGTCGACTTCCGCCGAGTCGGATTCAATTAGCGAAGAATTGTTCTAATAACACCATTTGCCCGCGACAAAATCACGTATCTGTTATGTCAAAGATGAAAAAACGGGCAAGATGACTGAAAAAGTTAAGATTGTTTGGAACCGACGTACTTCGTCTTAAGTACCTTAGTTTTCCTGACTGGGTTATACACCATTCGCGATTGCAGTTTAGAATATGGGCATCTGTTCACCAAAGCCTGACCGACCTTTGGCGAGAATAATCGCAACTATATTGGATCTAATGAGTATTTCCGAAGTCGACGTTTTCGGCCCTGAGTTGGAACGTGCCCGCAACACAATCGATGCCCACCTAGATAAATTCACACAGCTCGATGCGGATTGTCCGCCGTTGTTGAAAGAGGCCATTCGTTACTCAGTGATGTCTGGTGGGAAGCGTCTGCGCCCATTGTTAGTGCTTTCTGCCGCCAAGGCCTGTGGCGGCGATTTGGAATCCGCGATGCCAGCCGCTTGTGCCGTCGAGATGATCCACACGTATTCACTAATCCACGACGACTTACCGGCGATGGATGATGACGATATGCGACGTGGACGACCGAGTTGCCATGTAGCCTTTGACGAAGCGACCGCGATCCTGGCAGGTGACGCCTTGATACCATTGGCATTTGAAACGCTTACCTCTCATTTGTCGGAAACCGTTGCCATGCGGTGCGTCAACGAATTGGCCAAAGCGGCCGGTCCATGCCATTTGGTTGGCGGTCAATCGGACGACCTGCGTTTGCAAAATGCGGTAATCGATCAGGCTACTCTGGAGGCCATCCACCGCCGGAAAACAGGTGCGTTGTTTGTTGCATCGCTACGCCTGGGCGGTTTTTGTGCTCAGGCAACGCCGGAACAGGTAAACGCGTTGACGGAATATGGAAAAAACCTTGGACTCGCCTTCCAGGTCACAGATGATCTATTGGATTTGTACGGCGACGAAGACAAAATAGGGAAGCGGGTAGGAAAAGACTCCGCGTTGGGGAAACGCACCTATCCTGAAATCATAGGTGTAGCAGCCAGCCAAAAATTGGCGAAAGACTTGAGAGACCGGGCCGTTGAAGCCATGCGTTTATTTGGTGAAGTTGGAAACGACTTGGTTCGTTTCGCCAACTTTGTAGTTGAAAGGAACTTTTGATGAATCAACTCCTTCCGTCCATCCAATCGCCGCTGGAATTGCACGCAATGTCGAGCAAACAGCTCGAGCAAGTCGCCGGAGAAATTCGTGACACACTTTGCAACTTGCTCAGCTTACGGGCTGCCCACTTTGCGTCGAACTTGGGCGTGGTCGAATTGACTTTAGCGTTGCATAGCGAATTTGATTTTCTGAAAGATCGTTTGATTTGGGACACTGGGCACCAGATCTATCCGCAAAAACTGATTACAGGCCGCTACGACGAATTTCAGTCGATTCGCACGCGCGGTGGCTTGATGGGCTACCCGAATCCGAAAGAGAGCGATTACGACTTGTTTATGACCGGCCACGCTGGCTGTAGCGTATCGACGGTCGTTGGTTTGCGTAGTGGCGACGATATTCTGGGAAACACCGATAATCATTCGATTGCCGTGATCGGCGATGGCGCCTTTCCATCAGGGATCGTGTTTGAAGCGATGAACAATGCCAGCCATTTGAATAGCAAAATGCTGGTCGTGTTGAATGACAATGAAATGTCGATCTGTCCTCGCGTGGGAGGCATTGCAAACTATTTGGACCGACTGCGAAGCAACCCGATTTATACCGGGATGAAAACTGAAGTCGTCAACATGCTGAATAAGGTACCCGTTCTCGGTGACCCCGCTGAGAAATTGCTTTTTCAAATCAAGGAAGGCGTTAAAGCTGGTCTTCACGGTGGCATGATGTTTGAAGATTTTGGCTTCAAGTATTTTGGGCCGATCGACGGGCACAATATTTCTTTGATGAAGAAGTATCTGAAGATGGTAAAAGACATTGATGGTCCGGTGCTACTGCACGTGTTGACAAATAAAGGGCACGGATTCAAACCAGCGGCAGAGGATCCTGTCTACTTTCACACGCCGCCGGCATTTGAGCGCGAAGGCGACAAAGCGGTTCCCAAGACTAGTGGCGGCAGCAAGGCCTACACCAATCACGCCCGAGATGCGATCTTTGATCAGATGAAGCACAATGATCGCGTGACTGTGATTACGGCTGCCATGTGTCAAGGCAACAAGTTAGAGCCAGTCCGCGAAGCATTCCCTGACCGGTTCTTTGATGTCGGAATTTGTGAATCTCACGCGGTTGCCTTTGCGGCTGGGCAAGCCAAAGTTGGATTGCGGCCGGTTGTCGATATCTACAGCACGTTCTTGCAGCGAAGTTACGATCAAATTTTTCAGGAAGTTTGCCTGCAAAACTTGCCGGTAACCTTTATGCTGGACCGGGGTGGATTGACTGCAGCTGATGGTCCAACGCATCATGGGACCTTTGATTTTGGCTATATGCGGATTTTCCCAAATATGACCGTCATGGCTCCCGGCGACGCCAACGATATAGGAGCGATGTTAGATTTTGCGTTGCGTCTCGATGGGCCGGCATCAATCCGGTATCCAAAAGACAATGCGGCCGAGATCAAACGAGAACTCCAACCGGTCGAAATGGGCAAAGCCGAAATCATCAGTTGGGGACAACACGGAAACATTCTTTGCGCCGGAACACCGTTGGCTGCCGCCATAGAAGCTGCGGAAAACCTGCGATCCGAAGGAATTGATGTGGGCGTGGTAAATGCACGTTTTGTAAAGCCGGTTGATATGGAACTGGTACGCCAGGCATTTGCGTCCGACGGGTTTGTTGTGACCGTCGAAGAAGCGATGCTGATGGGCGGATTTGGCAGCGCGGTTTTAGAAGCGGCTGCCGACATGCAGTTGGATGTTCGCAAACTGAAAAGGATCGGGATCCCAGACGAATTTGTTCAGCATGGATCGCGTTCGGAAGTTCTGGCCGACATCAAATTGGACGCAGGTGGGATCGCCAGCATCTGTCGAGGCGCCGCGGAAGAATTCAAAATCCCTGGTGCTCGTCGCAGTAATCAGTCTATTGCATAGTCCTTCGATTTAGTTTCCAATCCCAGCATGAGGCCATTCAAGACAGCTGTACTGTTGGGATCCGGAGATCGACGACCGAAAATAAAATCGGCCGTCGATCAATTGCGTCCAGTTATCGAGAAACATCTCGAAATCGTTCACGAAGATTTAAACTTCTCTTCTCGTTCGAATCGCGCCGACGCTGATTTGGCTATCGTGCTCGGAGGTGACGGTTCGATTTTGCGAGCCTCTCGTTTTATGAATCAAAACCAGATTCCGGTTTTGGGCGTAAATCTAGGCAAACTTGGATTTTTGGCCGATATCCAGCCCGATGATCTTGGGAATGCACTGGAACTCCTCGCTGCCGGACAATTCCGGATCGTGGATCATCTGATGATGAAATGCGAAGTGTTCAAGGACGGGGAGCTGCTATTCGACGAAATTGGTTTGAATGAGGTCGCGTTTTTGGGCGGACCGCCTTTTCATATCCGACGAATTGACTTAACTGTGGACGGAGAATTTGCAACCAGTTACAGTTGCGATGGATTGATCGTTGCCACTCCAATCGGGTCGACGGCTCATAACTTGTCCGCGGGCGGGCCCATTTTGCGGAAAAATTTGCAAGCATTTGTGATTTCACCAATTAGCCCACATACCCTGACGGTCCGACCTGTGGTCGACACGGCGGACCGGATCTACGAAATTTGTATCAAAGAACCGAACGATTCCACGTCGATCGTGCTCGATGGCCAAGTGCTTTGTCAGTTGAGCGACGCTCACTGTGTTCGGATTCAGAAAGCTGGCTCGATATTCCAATTGATCGAAATTGCCGGAAAAGGTTACTATCGTACTCTACGCGAAAAACTAGGTTGGCGCGGCGCGCTGACGTAGCCCTCTAAAAGCAATTGAAGTTTCAGGAAGGAACCCGGAAATGAATCGATCTTTCATTTGGTCGTTTGCATTGACATGGATGGTTTTGGCATCAAATTTTGGATGGTCTCAACAAGATAGCAGCACGCGGCAAGCGGCGGACCGTGCGGTCAACCAATTAGTTGGCAAACAGAAATACGACCTGAAGTATCGTTTCAAGGTTGGAGAAGAGGTCCGGTGGAATGTCGAGCACACCGCGTCCACCAAGACACAGATTGCGGGGAAGAATGAATCGACGGCCAGTCGGACTCAATCGACAAAGCTATGGAAGATTTCCAACGTCGATTCGTTGGGCAATATTACGTTTGTGCATAGTGTCGAATCCACAGCATTGTGGCAAAAAATTGGGGAGGGCGAGCCGCTGTCGTACGACAGCAAGAAAGATCAAGAAGTTCCGGATGAATTTCTGCCCGCCAGCGAAATGGTGGGTAAACCATTGGCCGTGGTGACAATTAGCAGCAAAGGGAAAATTATCGATCGTAAAGTTGACGATAATAAGACAAGTTTTGGCGTCGGGGATATTTGTACGCCGTTACCCACTAATCCCGTCGCGACTGGGCAGCGTTGGTACGTACCGACAGAATTTGAAGCGACCGACGACAACGGCCGTCGTTTGAAGTTAAAAGCCCGGATCAATTATCAATTGACCAAGGTCATTGATGGTGTCGCGATCATTTCATTTCGAACCGAGGTATTGACGCCGATTGAATCCGATCAGATTCGCTCTCAGTTGCTTCAGAAACTGAATGACGGTTACGTCGCTTTTGATATCGAAATGGGGCGATTGACAACCAAAGAAGTTGAGTGGAATGAAAAAGTGCAAGAGTATGCCGGTGCGGACAGTTTCCTGCAATACACGGGTAAGATGATCGAAAAAATTGTGGTTTCGGTACCTAGGGGTGACCAAGACCGGATTTCAAAATCGGGCTTGGCTCCAAAAATCAAACGACCGGGCGACAAGCCAATCATCCGCAAATGATCGCCGGAGATTGCCGTTCGTTGCTCCGCTAAAGCGAATTTCCTTTTTGTTTAGCGTCGATCCGTCCGTTTTTGCTGGAAAATTCGATGCCAGACCGCTACCGTTAAGTGCGACTTGCGCTAGTTCTTTTGTGGAACGACAAACAAGAACGCTCCCTCTGCAAGTGCAAACTTCATTCGGCGGTAAATGCAGACTTCATTCGACGGTACGCTTGGTGCACTTCTAGAGAAATCTCTTTAGTTCGTTTTCTATTATCTTTTAGTTCTTCTAATTTCTCTCGATAAATCTTGGCCTTGGTCGATTGAAATTCGTCGATCTGGCCAGTTCTCAAATACACGCCGACTTCCAATCTACGCGACAAATCGTCGGCGAAACCAATCCATTTTTCCGCGGCTTCCCAATCGCCCGTTCTCGCCGAAAAGACACATTCTGTGTTGATGATGTCCAAATCCGGAAGTAGGTCTTCAGCGGCGGGATAGTACATAAAACAGGCAACCACACTCGCGGCGACCAAACCAGCAATGCACACGCCGCCAAGCAACCATCCCGGTAAATACGGGTCGAGCCGAGCTGAATGTTGTTTCGCCGACTCAGGATTGCGACAAAACCAAGATTCTAGATCGAACTTTGATTGCACCAACGTCAACATTGCTCCCAAGACGATCATTCCAAACATGGTGTATGTTCCACCAAACTCGTTGGTCTCCCAAAAGTCATTTATTTTCAATAGAGCGGTTTTCATCATGTTGGATTGCTGCCGGTGGAACGGGTGCGTATACACATCAAACGCGTGCGTATGTCCGGCAGGGTTCACGCCCTCTGGAATTAGTGGCTTGTCGATCGCATACGCCAGACCAACGCTACTGGCAAACAACAGTATGTAGAACAGCAAAACGCGTTTGACGCCGAAATTGCTTCCGAACCAACCCAATAAGCCGAGGTTGGCACCAGCCCCCAATACCAACAAGGTAAACGCTGCACCAATTGAATTTCCGTGTTGAAACATCCCACCGATCTGGCTCATCGCCAGTAGTGGTGTCGAATAAACCGGTGTCGCAACCAACGCCACAACGACAGGTGCGAACGGATTGTCGCGATCGACTTGGTTTTGCAAATGCCCTTTCCCCAATGAAACGGCCAGTATGACCGAACCAAAGATTCCGATGACAATAAAAACCAAGCTGGGGCTGGCCAGTTCTCTACATGCCGAGTAAATCAACGCAGCAGTGCGTTTGATCCCCGGCACCGGAAGTTGCTGGGCGTCTTGAGATTGTGATTCGTCGTCCGCGAAGAAACGATTCCAAACCGATCCCATCAGCGTCACGATGACCAGGGCGCACAGCGTGAACGATAAAATGGCGATAGGATCCGAGAGTGTCAGCCCGTACAGTACGGACATCGGATTAAAAAGCGGTGCCGTCAACCCAAATGCAATGATGGTTCCTTTTTGAACCCCTGCGCGATGCATTTCTCGGACGACGGGGATTACCCCCAATGAGCAAACGGGCAACAACATGCCCATCAGCCAACCGCAAAAGAGTCCCCACCGGGTTCCGTCGGCAAACAATTTGCGGACTCTTGGCGGCCCCATCATTTGCCGAAACACGGCCGCAATTAGACAACCGATAACTATCCAAATTGATGAAAAAACAATTGTTTGTGCTAAGCGTAAAGCAGCACCAGAGAGCAGGTACTCCAACATGGTTACCCCGCGCCCTCATTTTGACTTGCCGCCTCCGGTTCTTTGTTCGCCGCAGATATTTCTTTTAGCTTGGCTATCAAGTCGCCAGTCTCTTTCGCGACATTTCGAAAACTCTCTCTGTTTTGCACATCAGTTTGGTCTGAAGAAATCACATCGCGAAGCTTTCGCTCCAACTCTTCGGACCATTGTTTTGTCTGTTCCCAGTCATTCTTATCCATTTCACCATCGGCTGCGATCTCGGGCAGCCAATTTGCCACGTCAACAAACTCGGTGAAGATATCAATCGATACATCGTGGACCAGTTCTTTGCTTTCCATATCTTCGTGGTCGTGGTCATCGTGGTCGTGGTCACCCATTTCTTCTTCGTGAAGATAATAATGGGAGTGGGCTGAAGCCCCAGTGCCGTGGATGACTTCCAGAATTTTAAATTTTCTCGGCGCTAGAACCTGATCCGATCCGTTTAACGTATTATGAATCTCGTCGAGTCGATTTACGGCGGCGAAAAAGGTTTTTGGCTTATGAAACGTCATCTTCGGAAGGGGGGGGGGCGATGCATTGGACGCTGATTCAGTACTGTACGAGTCTTGGCAGCCGGATGCGAGCAATCCTATCGACATCACGAACAATAACGCGAATCGTGAATGTGTTTGCGGCAAGAATTTTGTTTTCATCTTTAGCCCGTGGGGTAGTTGATTGATTGGTTATTTTTCATTGGGAACCGGTACCGATTCGATTATTTCTTTTAAGGTCGATTCGGAACTTCGTGAGTTGCCAGAAATTCTTAGTTCCAACACCGGTTCGGCAACCGTTTGCACATCCTCGGGGACAACGAAGTTGCGGCCGGCCAAGAAAGCCCAAGCTTGGGCGACTTTTTGCCAAGTTATTAAGCCGCGGGGGCTTAAGCCAAGTTCGACGGCCGCGTGTTTTCTGGTCGATGATCCCAGCTCAACAATGTACTTTCTGACGGCTTCGCAAACGGCCACTTGTTGTACTTGTTTTTGTATCTCAGTTAGCTCTTGGACATCAAGGACTGGTGAAAAAACAATTTTGTCCGCTTCTTCTCCAACGAATCGACCCAGCATGGCAACTTCGTCATCGTGTTGGGGATATCCGATACTCAATTTCATCGCGAATCGGTCGAGTTGAGCCTCGGGCAATGGATAAGCTCCGTGACTTTCGACCGGATTTTGAGTGGCGATGACCATAAAATTGGGTGGTAACGGCATGGTTTTGTTGTCGATGGTGACTTGCCGTTCGGACATCGCTTCGAACAACGCACTTTGAGTTCGCGGAGTCGCTCGGTTGATTTCATCGGTCAGTAATACATCCGAAAACACTGGGCCTTCTCGAAACTCAAATGTCTGCGACTTTTGATCAAGAATGTGAAATCCCGTAATGTCACTGGGCAACAAATCCGGGGTGCATTGCACACGCGCAAATTTTCCACCAATTGAATTGGCCAGTGCTTTTGCCAACGTGGTTTTGCCCAAACCAGGTAAGTCGTCGAACAACAAGTGACCTTTGCTGATCAGGCAAGCAATTACCAGTTCGATAACGTTTTCTTTGCCCACCAAGGCTTGGTTGAGTTGATTTCGCAATGCTTCGACTCGTTTCGTCGAAGCCTCATTGAGGTTAGTGATCATTTCTTTTGCTTCAATTTAGACTTGCGTTTGGCCTGCTAGGATCTCAAATCCATGCACTTGAGTTTTGATGTTTAAAATCAGAATTGATTTTCATTCTTCTCGTTGTTTACCAACGAATTCCTTGATCCTTCCGTAGGAAAGCTCAGAGACGATTTGCCGGCAGGCTTGGTTTGTTCTTAGGCTCGAACTTGAGGAATCATAGCTCGGGCAGAAATTTGCCATATTCCAGATGTAGAAAAATTCATGTCCGACATCCTTACCGACTCTCGAATACCAATCGGCGATCGGAACAAAGGCAGGTCGTGGTAGGCCCGCGCACCAGAATCGGGCATCAATCAATCTTCGCGATACCTGCAACGTTTGCCCGGGCAGTACTACAGCCGCGAGACACCACGCTAGCCAGCAAATACAAGCAAATATCGCCCAACGATAGCCCCAAGCCAATCCAAACAACATCAGTATGGTCAGAAACGAAATCGGATTTGCGACGATCCATTTGCCGACGGAACCCATTGCCGTAAGAGCGGTTTGCCACCAAGTCATAGAATTGTAAGGCCTGGGAAAACCAGGCGTCGGTTCCACGGGAATCCAATGCCAACCCTCAAGACAAACCTCCGGCCAAATGTGCAAATTTTCAGATGTGGCAATGGACTGATTCGACGAAGGAACAAAATCCTTTTTTTGAACCAGCAATCCGCTGGTTAGTCGTGTCTTGTACCCGGCGGCCCGAAGCATTTGAGTCGCAGTCGTTGCAAATAGATAGTTTGGGCCACCACCGGATTCCAGAAAAAAACCTACAGTGTCATCGCAATCGTCCGGAGGCACATTTTTGTTGTCGACCTCAAAGTCATTTCGAATACGGTCCACGATCGTTTCAACTTGCGACCAGCCCTCAGGAACGCCGTCCGTCCACTCACTAGCTAAGTCCAGCAACCGGCTTTTCGTATCGTTGTTCGGAATACTTGTAAACGGCGTTTGATCGAGCGGGGCTTTAATTTTGTCGCCCTGGACTTTCGAACTCTCGTTGTTCCGTACATTCGACAAAAATTCAACCCATTTGCCGAAGTAACTGGGTTGATCATTGACAAACAGATTTTCGGGACTGCGCATTTCATAATAATTGGGGACGCTGCTAACAATATCGATGACAGTTTGTGCGGCAACGGATGAACTGTCAATTTTAATCAACCCATCGTCACCCCAGTCGAACAGGTTTGGTGCGTCAACTTTGAAAATGTGCCAGCTTTTCAAGAAATTGGGAGAAGGCAAACTTCTTGATTTCAATCGCATCACTTTGAGTTTATGACATCGATAGTTGCGAAGAAACGTCCGCTCTTGATTTCGGACGACATACCAGGGTTTCTCTCCAACGGTTTGAACTTGAATTAACGGGTTCATGCGAATATCCCATTTCAATTCCTGGTTGGTCCAATCACAACCATCAAATGTGTTGAAAGTCCCAAGTGCCAATCGAACCGGAACGGATCCTTCAAGATACAACAGTGCTTTGGCAATGCGGTCTTCAAAAGATCGGTCAGTTTTTGCGTTTTTTGGCTTGCGAATCGTCCGAAACGTTTTGCCTGACTGTTCGGACTGTTTAACATTGTGCATATGCTTTGCTTCGCCTGACAATGCCATGGCGCGGACACGTTCTTTCTTGGTGATCACCGGCTCTTCAAATTGTTCGGAAATCATGTCATACATCGAAGGCCGGCTATCTTCAATAAACTGGTCCGAATCAACGGCGCCCGTGGTCGTCGCATCTTCTCCACCAACCAACATATCGCCGTCGCCCAAACCTGATCGGGCGTACGCACCAGCCCAACGGTTACCGCCCGACGTCGGCATAAATCCGTTCACTGCCGCCGTTGATGTGACGGGGCCGTTAATCCAAGAAATGATCGCTACCAACGCCAGTGCGGCAATCGTACCCACTGCAAAGTAACCGCGAATCGGGAGTGTTTTCGATTCGCCATCAATCGCTTTCGCCGCCACGCGATTCCAATAATTGCCCATGAGCCACCACAGGGCCCCAGCAAAAAATATCAGAGCCAAAACCGAAATCGAGTTTTGACCAGACATAAACGTTACGACCAAGACGTTGGCACTTGAGAGAACGAACGCGCCACGCGCAAATCGCTCCCAAGCAGAAAATACGGTCAAGTACCAAGCCGCGTATTGCAACACAAGCAGGAATATAACTTCGACGGAGTCCCCGTACCCTAACGGACGGATACAAAACTGAACCAGCACTGGCAAACTTGCAAACAAGACCGAACCAGCTACCAAACGCTGTCGGTACGAATTCGCAAGAGCAATTTGTCGATCGATTCGGTGGAGCCTACCCAGCAGTAGCAACGGCAACAACATTGAAATTGCCACGTCCAGCCAAGCCAAAGTCGGGGAAGCAAAATGTTCAAACCGAAAACACTGTACTGCAGCTATTGAAACCACGGATAAGAACACCAGGTCAATCGCGGGAAGCAAAGATATCTTACTTTTTGTGGGGTTACGCACTGGAACTAATCCTTTCCCAACCCAACTGCAATTCCTGTTCCGGTCGTTGCAACGAAAGGTCCAAACGGGTGTTGGATCGAGATATCATTTCATTTGGACCGGCAAGCTGGTCCCCGGCTTGATCGCAAATGAGAACGGTGGTGTTGGGCCACTGATTGGCCAGCCCTGCGTTTTCCTGACCAGTCACAAAGTAGATCTTTGACGGGTCACGAAGGTGCTCAGAATTTTTCAGCCCCGAGAACAATACCTCGT
This sequence comes from Mariniblastus sp., assembly GCA_965263475.1. Classification (GTDB taxonomy): domain Bacteria; phylum Planctomycetota; class Planctomycetia; order Pirellulales; family Pirellulaceae; genus Mariniblastus. Next base: position 480,346 of record OZ253677.1, on the reverse strand, counting down.
CGCTCTCCATGCTTCGCCGCAACGCAGTCTCGTCTGGAATCTCCGCAAGAAAATCAAGCAGACGACTAAGCCCCTTTTGGTTGGTTAAGCTACTCGAGAAATCTGCCGGCAAGCCGAGGCAACTCAGTTGGATCAATGATTGCCTCAAATGGAATTGTTTGCAGATGCTGGCGGCGACTCGAATCCGCCACTCGAATGCGCTATTGCTAAATCCCTCACTAGGCTGGCTTGAGCCAAGCGATAGATCGAGAATCACGTGGATCGGCTGCTGAGCAGCAGATTGGCGTTCGACGACAACGAGCCGATTCGATTTTGCCGACAAAGACCAGTTCACCTGCCGCAACGAATCCCCTTGTCGATAATGCCGCGCGCCTATAACGTCGCCTTCCGAACCGGCCCGATCACTCATGTTGCCAGAAACGTTGAAATTTGTACCCGATAGTGGTGGAACCGAATCGAGTTTGACGGTCTTGGGCCAGACGACAATCGGATGTGCCACCGAAACGGTACGGCGAGCTTGATAAATCCCAAACGGGAACCCAGTGACAATCTCTGGGTTCTCTGTTGGGATCATGCCACGTCGGCTAGGCTCAAATGACCATTTGAAATCGCTCAGGCTACATGCCGGTATGCGCTTCAAAGCGACGACAATATTGTCATTTTCGCAACCAATATCTTGCAGAAACGGACCTTCAACGGTCAAACCGAAAATTGGAAGGGGTAATCGGTTAGTCACCCTCAAAACGGCGCTGGTCTCCTGCCCCTCTTGCGTTCGATCCGAACTAAAAACTAATTCGCAACGGGTTCCCTTAATGACCATCCACGGCCAAATAGTTCCAAAGGCCAGAAACACCAAAAAAGACCACATGAAGATAAAACCACGCGGGTCTATCCCCAAGCCAGCCAATCCAGAGATGGCCGCACCACAGATCACCCATCCAATCGGGCGACGCAGCCAACCAAAATACGTCTCTGTGAAATTGGGGAAATAGTCTATTGATAACAACTTTCCCAGTTGTCCCAGGTAGCTCTTATCTTGGTTAAGTGCCTCTGACGACGAGTTGTCGTTGGCAGTTTCCAATTTCATCATGTTCCTTTAAAAGGGATTTTGTGAGGGCCGTTCAGATTGCGTCTCACGCCGGCAACTGAATACTTAGATAATTGAACTGATTGAATGGGGGCTCATGCTCAATCTCAATTCGTAAATCCAGTTGGCACGGCCCAATCGTACAGCGTTTCGACCGCACGGAATCTTACCGGACAATGCGGGAAACCAATCCCATATTTTCAATTGGGATGACGATTCACCGATTGCTACACAACCGGGGGACCTCGAGCAAAGCAGCAACCGCAAGGGCAATGCGGCATAGAATGAGAGATCAAGTATGCCGGAACTGAAAAATCAGCAGCAAAAAAAGTAGGCTCTTGAACGAATTTGGCGCTGGAATACTTATAGTGATCACAAAGTTGGCAATCACAGGGGGCTGAATCAACCGACCCGTTATCGATGGGAGCCGGACTTTCCAGTTGCCAACCAACATGACATCCGCATCCGCAAGGTCCGTGGTGTAGGCCGAAGAATGGCGCACGATGAAGAGCAGGCCCTAAATTGATAAACAGGGCAACATACAGCAAGACGAATTTTCGAATGCTGACGCTCTTAAACACCCTTCACTCCCGAGAATACGATAACGTAATCATTTTATGCAATATTCTCCAAAATTGTTCGATCGAATTGAGGCATTTACCAAGAATCGGCAACATTTCCACTTAGATTGCAACTCTTAATCCTTGCCGTCGTTGGTTCGCATTACCTCCAATTTACAATCTGTACCCTGCCAATCAGTCCGACTTGGAAGAAAGGGTTTGGCCAACGATTTGAATTCGGAAAAGATCTAAGAAACGGCCGGAAACATAGTTGTCTTTCAGATCATTCGCTTCCATTGAACGCGTCAAATCATGCAAAACCCAATGGTTGCCAGCAGAAATTTCGACGAGCATGTTGTTCAAGCTGTTAATGTTGACTTGATCAAGTGTATTTGGAACGAGTACGCCGACGACCAGTGATTCTGCTGAGCTCAGCAGCGGGTCATCAACGACCAAATTCGTGTCGACGGTTGCCAGTCGTTTCACGACTTCATCCATATTCCAATCGGCTCCGTCTTTCCAACCTAGCAGCCCAATGACAGGCGTTCGAGCATCCGCATTTCCGAAAACGACCAACGTACTGGGAAATACTTTTTGAAAGGTGGCGGCAATGGTTTCGAATTGTTCAACTTTCAATTGGTACAGCGGCAACCATTGGCAAAACAACCCGCGTTCTGTCAGTGCAGTATTTACATTTTGGAAATGCTCGCGCGAGAATAACCGTCCTTCACCGACACCGTGCGGGCGAAATAAATCGCCCACAATCAGATCAAACTGATTGTCTGACGCGGCCATAAATGTTCTGGCATCTTCAATCACGACTTGGTTAGCACTGCGAGCATAAAACCCGTTTGATTTAGATTCAAAATGCCGCTTAGCGAGTCGAGCGACATCCGACGACAACTCGACTGCCGTAACAGCTGGCGGATTGGGCACGCGTTCTAAACCGGCCGCAGAGATTCCCGTTGCAAACCCCAAGCAACACACGGTGTCGGCGTGCGGGTACAACAACCAGGGTAAGATCAATTGTCGTCGTTCATCATTGGCATATCCCGAGCTGCCCAAAACGTACTGGTTATTCATTAGAATACTCTTTGAACCCTTGGGATCGGTGACGACAAGCAAAACGCCGTCGCGTGAAAACATCGTTTCCTGAATCTCGAATTTTGTCTTCGAACGTGGACTCAAATACGGAATTTCTTGGTTTTCTCGCGCTGCAAGGAAAATGGTAAATGCCACAACGGCGCCTACACCGACACCAATTTGCAAATTCATTCTTGCAAGCAAACCACAGGCGACTATCGCAACGAAAACGCCGAGAAAGATAAAGCCTTGGTATACTCCTACCAAGCCAATCAAAACGGAGTTAGATAACTCGCCACCGAGTAGGCCGCCAATACCATTAGCCGCCAACAGCATTCCAACAAGTTTTCCATCGGGATCGTTCGGCTCGCTCGCAGAAAGCAAAATCGGGAATACGAGTCCGGAAAACAACAACGGCAATCCGCAACTGAACGAAATGAGCGTCAAAACGAGCCACCAATAATGGTTGATCGAATCGATGGTTTGTCCGTTTAGACCTCGTAAATATCGAATCGAAATCAGTTGGTCGGTTTGTTCGTACAACATCTGGGGGCAAAAAATACAGGCGATTGCACACCCTAGCCAGCCTACGATCATCAGCCAATGTCTTAGGCCAAACAAACGATTGAAAATGCTGACGGCCAACGAACTAATCGCAAGGATCAGGATGACGTTCGCCAAAAGAGCACTCGTCGAATGAAACGACGACGGGATTACCAGCGCAATCAATCGCAATATTAATACCTCCAAAGACAGAACGACCAAGCCAGAAATGAAGGAAAACAGGATCAATTGAAAACGTGAAAATTCGCTCTCTATTGCCTCAGTCTTGTCGGATTTTGCTTGGTCTGCCTTTTTCCTGCCGTGCGAATTCGTGACGCTGTTCGATCCCGAAAAGGCCATCCAGAACGCGGCCATGCCAACGAGCACATTGGACCCAGCAATCAACAGCATTGCCGCTTGAGCCCCAAGCCAATCCACAAGATAGGTTGATGTTATCCACAAGCCAAACACGCCGCCCAAGGTATTGACTGCGTAAATCCATACACCAACGGTCGCGACTTGGGCGTTTCGTTCTGTCGCAGAACGAATAAAAAACGGAAGCGTGAACCCCATACAGATCGATGGTGGCAAGATCACGAGGCCCGCAATGGCCAATTTGACAATAGCCCCCATCGCGCCAAGCAACGATTCGGTGCCAAGAGCCCGCCAAATCCAATCCGTCCAGCTCGGCAAAAACACGGCGCCTAAGGACAAAACACCAACTAGCAACTCTGCGCAACCCAGACTAAACATCGCCGAGCGATCGGCAAACGTAAATCGACTGGCCAGAAAGGCTCCAATGGAAATTCCCAAAAAAAACAATCCAAGGACACGACCAGTCACCCAATCCGTTGCACCCAAGACATCCACCAGTCGGCGAGTCCAAAGCAACTCGTGTGATAATGCTGCTGCACCACTTATCAGTGGCAACAAAAAAACGATCAAGATATCGGTGGTATTGAAACGCAAGGAGTTTCGCTCGTTCGGATTTGAATTTGAATTTGTACAGCGTGATTAGCTTAACGACTTCAGTGTTAGGTTAAAGTGACCAACATCGCATTAATGACACGGTTTACGAACAATCCAGTAACGTGGTATCAAATTATGGGAATTGGGTGATGCTGGCCGCACCGGTCGTTGTAAAATGTCAGTGTGGTGCCAATGGCTAGTCGCCCCGGAAAAACAGGTATTTTTGAATTTGGTTGAGTTTTGACAGATCGCACCGGTATTTCTGAAGTTGTCGTTTTTCGGTTGGTGCGCTTTGCGATGCCGCTGCTGTTGCTGGTGATTTTGTTGGCATCGGTCACAGACACTCTCCGGCAATCCATTGTCAACACATTGATATTGGGAATCGGCGCCAACTTAATCGCCTTACCTCTGGGGATCACCATCGGCTGCGTCTGCCGCAATTCGGGAGTGCTGCCGTACCTCGCCCGCGTTATCTGTCTTGCTTTCTTGTTTGTTCCAATGTTTGTTCATGTGAGTGCCTGGGACAGTGCGATTGGAAAGTTGGGTTGGCTCACCAATGCTCAATGGTCAATTAGTTCCGTTCCCGCTGGAAATTGGATGTTGGCAATTTGGATTCACGGACTGGCTGCAATACCAATTGTCAGTGTCGTTGTTTGGTTTGGGTTATCCGGCTCGATTCGTATTCACGAAGAGCAGGCGGCCTTAGATGCGTCGCCCCAAAAGGTGTTTTGGTTTGTAACGCTTCCAAGAATTGTGCCCATCCTCGGTGTTTGTGCTGTTTGGGTTTTCGTCACCTGCTCAAGAGAGATTGCGGTCACTGATATCTATCGGATTGGCACGTTGGCCGAACAAATCTATTTGGGATACTCGTTGGGTGAGACACAAACGATGCTCGGCGCTGGATTTGCCATGTCGTCGATGGGGATCATTGGTACCATGATTGCCATCATTATTGTTCCGTATTTCAACGAGCAATTGAGCAGCAACGAACAATTAGTCGGTTCTCGACGAGGCGGACGCAATTCGCTGCTGCAAAACGGGTGGGCAGCATGTATCTTGTCGTCATTATTTGTAGTACCGGCATTTAATGTAATTGCTCGCGCAAGTCGTTATGTTGAAAACGTACAACAAGTCCCCGTTGCGCGTCACTCGTTAGAAAATCTTGTGCAAGTCGTTGGACAAGTCCCTACCGTTTTCGCAAGCGAGGCGTGCTGGTCGTTTTTGATCGCGATAGCATCAAGTGGGCTGATCGTGACCAGCAGCGTTTTGCTTGTTTGGTTTGCATTCGAGTATAAATTGGCGAGGTGGTTTCTATTGGGAACGTTTCTGATCAGCTGCAGTTTGCCAGGACCTGTTATTGGATCGTTGTTATTGTACCTCCGTTCGGTTGGCAGTTGGGATGTCTGGTATTGGTTGTTTGACCGTACGATATTCGCACCCGTCGTCGCGAATACATTGTTCTGTTTCCCAATGAGCTTGATATTCGTTTGGTTTGTTTTGAGAAACACGTCTGCGGATGCTATGGAACACGCCAAACTTGAAGGCGCAGGTTTTTGGGTACGTTTGTTTTCTTTGGCCCTGGCTGGCAACATCAAAGCATTGATTGGTGTCGGATTGATCACGTTCGCCAGTTGTATGGGCGAGCTATCGGCCAGCCAGCTTGTTGTTCCACCAGGCATTGATACGATTCCGCGTCGCATGCTGGGGTTGTTGCACTCGGGAGTCAATGATCACACAGCAGGGCTTACAATCGTCAGTTTTCTACTAATAATTGGAATAGTTACGATTGGATATGGGTTTGTGAACTGGAACCAAACCCGCCGTGAGCAATAATTAAGAACTTCTTTGATAATGAATGACTTTTAGGTACCACGGACCCGAAATGATGAAACACGCGTCTGGCTTGGTTTTGATCATTGCTTTTGCCTGGGGACAACTTTGTAGTGGCGACGAAGTCACGATATCTAGAAATGGCAGCGAGGAAAAACTCGTCGGCAGCGTGCTTGTTGAAGCTCAGGACTCTGGCATTTTGTTTCAGACTCAAGACGGGAAAATTTGGCCGCTGCAACCCGACGAGCTCGTCTCTCGAACCAAGTCTGAAGAATTGGTTGAGCCGCTGGGACGCGAGCCGTTGGGCAAACTCATTCGCGATGAATTGGGTAAAGAGTTTAAGTTGCACGAGGCTGGGAATTTTGTCTTGGTTTACAATACGGAAAAGGCTTACGCGCGCTGGGTCGCTGGGCTGTACCGACGTTTGAACCGAGGTTTTGAAGATTATTGGAAACGTCGCCAATTTAAACTGTTGAGCCGACCCCCGTTTTATTTGCCCGTGATTATATTCAAGTCGCAACATGAATATTTGGCGTATATGAAACGTGACTTGGGAATCGCTAACCCAACCATGTTGGCCTATTACAATTTCGAAACCAATCGCGTTGCGATGTACGACTTGACGGCAGACCAACGGCCGTACGGAAAACTTGACAATCGCAAAATTACTCAAGTGTTGAACAATCCTCGTGCGATCCCCATGGTGGCAACCGTGATTCACGAAGGTACCCACCAATTGATGTTCAATTTTGGAATGCAGACTCGATTTTCAGACACGCCGTTATGGCTCAACGAAGGTTTGGCGATGTATTTTGAAACTCCGGATCTGAACGCGACGCGGGGGTGGAGGACGATTGGTCGCGTGAACTTTTTGCGATTGGGCCCGTTTTTGCAATCGCTAGACGGCAGATCGCCAAGCGCCTTGCGTGCAATGATTGAACGTGACGACGGGTTTCGCGATGAGAATGCCTCGAACAACTACTGCCAAGCCTGGGCGTTTTGTTATTTCCTGTTGAACAAGTACGAAGACTCGTTTGTCAAGTATTTGCAGCACATGTCTGACAAACCAATTATGGTTTACGACAATCCCGATACAAGGATTGAAGAATTCTTGTCGTTTTTTGATTTGACGCTGGATGAATTGGATCGTGAATTCGTCCAGTACATGCGAACTTTGAAACGGTGATGGGACATTGAAAAGACTGATCGTCATTTTTTTGGTGGTAACACTGGTCCCGATTTTGATTTTCGAGTTTTTCGTCTCGAAACCAAACAAGCCTCAACGGTCCCAGGTAGAGAATCCAGAAATCAGCGACCCAGAGGGTGTGTCTCCGGTCGCAACTCTGATCGGAAATGAAGTTTTAATTCGCCAGTTGGATCGAAATCTGGCATTGTTGAAACGTGCAATCTTGAACTTGAATTTTCCTGGTGAAGCGACAGAGCTGTTTGCGAAAAACGCGCGAATTCGAGATATCAACGCGTTGGCTGCGTCGAAGTTGGTCGGGGACCAAGGGCTACGCAAATGTCTCACTTACACAGCTGGAAGAACAATCGCCTGAACGCCCGATTCACTTGTGGGGTGAGCTGTTTCGGAACATCACCTACATTTCTCAAGCCAAGTTTTATTCGGTTCGAGTCACTCAGAATCAAGGGTTGCGACGGAAGATCGAAACAGGGTTTTCTGGTTTGGCGAAATTAAAAACGGGAGGTTGGCTGGCAATGAAAGCCAGTGGTTCGATCGTTTGGCAGCGTATGGACGAAGAGCAATGGAAGATCGCGGTTTTTGATTTTGATCAATTCGACATTCGAGAACGAGCGCACACGCTGTTTGAAGAAACGACGTCTGAATTGTTGTCTCCTTTGGACTTTGCCAATGTGCGGCATTCAAAACACTACGAGACGATACTGCGAGTTTTAAGACGAGGAGAGCAAGGTTTTCCCAACGAAACGATGCGCAATTTTTTTCCGCGTGGCGGCGCAACTGGACGGCATCCCTCGATTGCTGTGGTCGACATTAACAACGACGGATGGGACGACGTCTATATCGTCGAACAATGGCGAAAGAATCTTTTGTTTCGAAACCGTGGTGATGGCACGTTTGTGGAAGAATCAAGCAAATATGGATTGGATCTTGACGGATACAATTCTTGCGCTCTGTTTGCCGATTTCGACAACGATGGTGATAGTGATCTTGTTTTAGGGCGATCCTTATCTCAATGCGGTTACTTTGAAAACGAAAACGGTAGATTCGTTGAAAGAACAAACCAAAAGTTCCGGTTTGGTGTTCCCGCGCTGGCAACCGCTTTGAGTGCAGCCGACTATAACAACGATGGCCTGTTGGACATTTACCTGTCGACATACGGATTCACAGGTGTCAACACCGAGCTTTGGACCAACGCGTTTTTGCGTCCAGAGGATCGTGCGGAAGTGGTTCGATTGATGGACTTACCTGAATACAACCGCTTTTTAAATGCGACCGGGCCTCCCAATTTGTTGCTGGTCAATCGCGGAGATTTTTTTGAGTTGTCGCCTTTTTCCGAACAGGTGGCGACGTGGGCAAATACGTTCCAAGGGACTTGGTCCGACTACGATAACGATGGCGATCAAGACTTATATGTTGCCAACGATTTTTGTCGGGACTACTTGTTTCGAAATGACCAGGGCCAAGGATTTACGGATGTGACGTTGCAAGTTGGCGACGATACCATGACCGGCTTCGGCATGGGGGCGACCTGGGGCGATTTCGATTTAGACGGTGACCAGGACTTGTATGTTTCGAATATGTACAGCAAGGCGGGTTTGCGGATTACCGAACATTTTGAAGGATTGGACAAACGATTTCGCAGATCTGCAGATGGCAACCGATTGTACATTAACGACGGTGAACGCTTGCGTTTGGTGTCGTCGAATGAGCAAGCCGGCATCGACGTGCACAATGCTGGCTGGTCTTGGGGCGGGCAATTTTTTGACGTGCAAAATGACGGGTTGCTCGATTTGTACGTAACATCGGGTTACTTTACGGCGCCAAAAATGTTTGCCTCCACTCAAGACTTGTGAAGTGAATTTTGGCGCACGGTCGTGCGAACACCAGGTGGATTGACGGAAGAAGTTGCGAATTCGGACCACTGGCAAGATCGGCAGACGATGCCGGGCCAAATGTATTCAACCCTAGAGTTCAAAATCGTGAATGGTGTGAGAACGCCGGTTGTGCATTCGTTGAGCGGAAACGAACGAAACAAGTTGTTTGTCAACCGCAATGGGCGTGACTTTGAAGATTCGTCGCTGGTCTCCGGGGCAGATTCTGTTGCCGATGGACGGTGTTTCGCGATCTGGGATTACGATCATGATGGCTTGCAAGACATCGCGCTGATCAATATGAATGACCCTCATTTCCAAGTTTTTAGGAATCGCAGTGCGACGAAGAGAAACCAATTTATCGCCATTCGTATGGTAGGTGGAAACCAAGACGCTCGTAAGTCAAACGACTCATCCAATCGTGATGGAATTGGTGCGCGGGTAACGGTACATGCCGGCGAAAAGCAATTCATTCGAGAATTGAGGTGTGGTGAAGGATTCAGTAGTCAGAATAGTTCAACGCTGATTATTGGAATTGGACGAACTGAGTCCATCGATTCGGTTGACGTACTTTGGCCATCCGGTCGACGGCAAGAATACACGCAGGCAGCTCCTGGCGATTTGCTGGTATTTGCCGAGCCAACCGCAGCCGGTGCAGGCTCGGTTGCCGTCGAAGCCTATGCACCAGCGGATGTTTCGATTCAAACAAATTCGAATGCGATGTGGCAAAAACGCCCTTTCCAATTCCAGGAGGCACCGGCCAGCAAAGGTCAACGATTGCATCTGTACATCACGATGGCGACTTGGTGCGAAGCCTGTAAGCGCAGCAATCCAAAAATCGAAAAACTTGGCTCGTTGATTGAAAACTGTGGGGTCTCGTTTTTTGGGCTGCCAATTGACACCAATGAATCCGCGGAAGACTTGGAGGTCTATCAAAATAGAATTCGACCCGCGTATCAAATTTTGAAGGACGTTCAGCCCGAAAAAATTAACGACATTAAAAAAAATCTTAAACGCAAATTGGGCTCGTTGGCGACGCCATGTACCGTGATCGCCAGTCCTGACGGTGTACCAATAGAGTATTTTCTTGGCATTCCAACCGTTTCTGACATTTTGCGTATTCTTGACACTCTGGAAGACGATGGACCCTAATCTTTATCAAATGATGGCAAGCTTGCCGTGGTGCCACCAATCGGTTTATGATGGTGACCGAACCGCGAAGGGAGAAAAGCATGAGCCAGAATTCAGGTGTAACTCGAAGAAGTTTTGTCAAATCCGCTACCGCAACAACCATCGGGGCGGGCGCCGGGTTGGGCAAACAATCGAGTGCGATCGCCAAGGGTGTCCACAACTCAGTAAATGATAAACTACGCATTGGGTTGGTTGGATGTGGAGGCCGAGGAACTCAAGCTGTTTTTAACGCTTTGAATGCCGATGCCAATACGGAGGTGACAGCTTTGGCGGATGCGTTTAGCGACCGCATTGAGAGTTGTTACCAGTATCTATCGGGAAATCCCAAAGCCGCCAATCGGCTGAATGTTCCGCGCGAGCGTTGGTTCGATGGTTTCGACTGTTGTAAGAATTTGGTCGCGTCAGATGTGGATGTGGTATTGCTTGCGACTCCACCCTATTTTCGCCCCGACCATCTGAGTTTGGCGGTGGATGCGGGCAAGCATGTTTTCTGCGAAAAACCGGTTGCAGTTGATCCGCCAGGAGTCAGAGACGTCCTTAACGCTTGTCAGCGAGCAAGCAAGGCTGGTTTAAGTATCGTTTCCGGTTTGTGCTGGAGATACGATATCGGCGTCAATGCAGTGATGTCAAAAATACTTGAAGAAAACGCACTAGGCGAAATCCGAACGATTCAAGAAAACTATTTAACAGGTACGCTGTGGCATCGCGGGACGAAACCGAGTTGGTCGCAAATGGAATACCAGATGCGCAATTGGTTGTATTTCAATTGGTTGTCGGGCGATCATATTGCTGAGCAACACATCCATAGCCTTGATAAAGCCATGTGGCTGATGGGCGATGAGCCGCCCGAGTTTGCCTATGGTTCAGGGGGCAGGCAAGTTCGCACCGACGAAAAATGGGGCAACATCTACGATCACTTTTCAACCGTGTTTGAATGGAAGAATGGAACGAAAATGTTTTCGTTTTGTCGTCAAATGGCGGACTGCATGACCGACGTAGATGACTACGTAATTGGAACGAAAGCGACGGCCAAAGTTTTGAGAAAACAGATCTCGGACTCGAGTGGAGTCATCTGGCGGTTTGGCAAAAAGAAAACACCAAGTATGTACGACGTCGAGCATCAACATCTGTTCCGAAGCATTCGCGACGGCAATCCAATCAATGATGGCAAATACATGAGTCAGAGTACGCTGCTGGCGATCATGGGTCGCGAGGCTTGCTACACGGGTCAAAAGATCAATTGGAATGATTTGATGAGATCAAACAAACGACTCGGACCCAAAAAGCTTGAATTCGGTGATTTCGAACCAGAGAAAGTCGCGATGCCTGGTGGCAGTTGGTAGTTCCGACTAAAGGTTTGCGTTTACAAACTCGGAGCGGACTTCGGATAGTCTGTCGAAAATCAGATTCTCCGCTTGCGTTAAATCGACCTCGTTTATGTCGCTAATGGATATTGTCAATTCATTCAAAATCTGCTCTTGGATTTTGCCGCGTCGGATCGCGTCAGAATAAGGGATTCTGTGGAACATCACCATCGAATATCGAGGAATGAACCGACTAGGGAATTTTCGTTCCAAAAGGAATCCAAGTTCTTTTTTTAGTTGAAATTTTGCATCGCGGACACTGTCTCGCATAATGACATAGTTTTCCAAAGCCATATCAGCGATCGCATCCGCATCGTTTTTTCTGGTGCGATCGAACTCTCTCATCGCGGCGGTCCAATTTTGTTCGAAATGCTCAAGCAAGTCGACGAACACCGCACAGTCCTCGAAACCGGCGTTCATCCCTTGGCCGTGAAACGGTACGATTGCGTGAGAGGCGTCTCCAATTAGCATCGCAGACTCATCCAGCAGCCAAGGCGAACAGCGGACGGTTCCCAAAATTCCCGTGGGGTTTTCGAAGAATTCTTTGCCCAAATCGGGGATCAGTGCGAATGCATCCGGAAATTGGTCTTGAAAAAAATGATTGACGGACGCTTCATCGCTCAATTGTTCGAAACTGGGGTCGCCCGTTTTGTTTAAGAACAATGTGACCGTAAAACTGCCATCTAAGTTTGGCAACGCGATCAACATGTACCCGCCCCGCGGCCAAATATGGAGCGCTTCTTTTTCGATTAGATGATTGCCGTCGAGCGCCGCTGGGATTGTCAATTCTTTGTAGTCGTGATCAAGCAAATGGGAGTCGTCGTTGCCGGCGACGGCCGGCAACAAAGCTCGCCGCACGCGAGAGCCGGCGCCGTCGGATCCAATCAATATCTGGTATTCCAACGATCGCTTTTCTCCACTTGTTAAACTGAGCAAGTGCAGCGTTTGTTGTTCAAAATTGATGGCCTCAAGTTCTTGCTCGAATTCGATTGAAACACGCTCGGATGACTCGGCCGCGGTCATCATCAAAGCGTTTAGCCCGGAACGGGAAACCGAGTAAATAACTTCGTTGGCTTTCTGACCATAAGGCAAAAAATCCAGCGCTCCGGTTACGTCGTGCAGCATCCGACCTTTCATCGGAATCAGCAAAGGTTCAACTTGTTTCATCAAACCTGCTTTCTTGAGCGCATGAATGCCACGCTCGGCCAAAGCCAAATTGATGGAGCGACCACCGTCGACCGTTTGATTACGCATGTCACCGCGCTTTTCCAAAACTTTAACACGGTACCCGAGGTTGCCCAGCATCAACGCCAGCATAGAACCAACTAAGCCTGCACCGACGATGGTGATTTCATCAGGTTTATTCATCGCGTGCTCCTAACTGTTGAGTGCTTGTCGCAACCGTCGGCAAAATTCGAATACATCACAGAATGAGTTGTAAAGGGGAACCGGTGCCGCGCGAATGACGTTTGGTTCTCGCCAGTCAGTTCGAACTCCGGATGATTCCAGTTTCTCGTGTATCTGTTTGCCGTTCACGCCATCCAGATTGATCTGCAACGACAGTTGACATCCACGGCGGTTCGGCTCGGTGGGCGTAATAATGCTAACTTGATGCGTTAACATCGTGTCCAAGCATTCTTGGAAGAATCCAGTCAATCGTCTCGATTTGTCGACCAATGCCTCAATCCCGGCGGCTTGAAATATGTCCAAAGATGCTCGAATGGCGGACAGTGATAGAATCGGTGGGTTACTCAATTGCCAACCTTCGGCCGTTGGAATCGCCTTGAATTGATTATGCATCAAGAAACGCGTTTTTTTGTCGTGCCCCCACCACCCAGCTAAACGTCGTTTTTGAATGTCCTTTGCGTGACGTTCGTGCACAAAACAACCCGCGACCGAGCCCGGGCCCGAATTCAAGTACTTGTACGTACACCAGACGGCAAAATCGACGTCCCATTGATGCAAACTCAATTCGATATTTCCGGCTGCATGCGCTAAATCGAATCCGACTGGGATATCATACAGGTGGGCAGTTTCGGTGATCTCGGCTATCTCAAACACTTGGCCAGTGTAGTATTGCACGCCGGGCAACAGAACCATCGCTAGCGCTTCGCGATAATAATCGATTGCCTGCAAAATTTTGTCGGTTGCAAGTAACTCTTCGTTTTCCGTCGGGCTTAACACGACCATTTCGGATTGCGGGTCAAGATCGTGCCATCTAATTTGAGATTCCACGGCGTAGTGATCTGATGGAAACGCGTGTTCCTCAAGGAGAATCTTGGAACGACCCGACTCAGGTCGGTAAAACGTCGCCATCATCAAGTGTAGGTTGGTGGTCAGGCTATTCATCATGACCACTTCCGACTCGGAAGCCCCAACGATTGTTGACATGGCAGGAGTCAGGAACTCGTGATACGGCATCCAAGGATGTTCTCCTTCAAAATGGCCGCGCACGCCACGGGTTTTCCAACTCTCCAATTCTTCCAGAAGATAGGATTGCGTTCGCTTCGGCTGAAGGCCTAGTGAATTACCAACGAAGTAGATCTCTGGTTCGCCCGTATCCAGCCTTGGAATATGGAATTCATTTCGAAACTTCGCCAATGAATCTTCAGCGTCTAGTCCCTTCGCTCGAGCTTCCAAGCTGGTTTCAGTGGTCTCAGTCATCTTTTTTCAATATTGGATACAGAACAGGTCGAGAGGGAGCGGCATCTAAACAAAATGCGGGCAGCTGCAAGTTTAACAAGTAATGTCCATCTTCAACATGATCAGGAATGAATACCATTTCGGTAATGGTTTTGACAGATGCGGCATTGTTGCCCAATGAATGTTTGCCCTCAGGGACACCCCAAAAAAGATGATGGTTCGTTAAAAGGCCTTCGTCGTGCATGCGATCGATCGACGGCAAGTCGACCAGCAAATGTTTGACTCCCAAATCGACGATCCAATTTATTGCTTCGATCGTAAAAAAAGACGGCAAATCATCAGGACCGTACTGCCAACTTCGTTTTTTCTCGAGATTGGGAAGCGACCGGATTACCAACGCGTCATAGCCAATTTTTCGCTCAGTTTCGTGCATCGAAAGTTCAAGCATGGAATGATCAATCACACGATCGCCAGTTTGAAATTCGGGCCGGTAGCTTTGGCTGGTGTTGGTAGCCGGTTTAGGGGTCACAGAAATGAGTTTACAAAAAAGCAAAGTCGGGTCGGCAACACCGCCAATGGGTACCGACTCCGTGACGATATGCCCAACCGATTCGGTATGCGTTCCGTTGCAATGCGGATTGAGCGTCACAATATCGACGTTGCAGCTGCCACCTTTGGAAACGCGGCCAACAAAGCCGTTGGTTTCGATATGGGTTCGACTGGCTGGGGACGCGCCAAAATGAGATGGTTGGGCGCCGTCGAAATCCAAACCAATGGCTATCGAGATTCCCTCACTCGTGTTTGCTGAAAACCGTGTTCCTCGGTGTTCAAATTGGACCAACACGATTAGTTCCCTTTGGCTTCTTGTTCAGAAATGGCTAACACGTCGCCGTTGTGGCTGCCAAAGTACAAACGGCCATGGAAGGCGGCCGCGGAAGTCCAAACTTTGACGCCGGCTTTAACAAGATATCTCCATCTTTGTTTCCCATTTGAGCGGTCAAGCGCATACAAATGGCCGTCGGATGAACCAACATAGATCGATTCGGCTGTCACCGTCGGTGAAGAAAATACGGCGCCCGCCAGATTG
The DNA here is from genome assembly GCA_965263475.1 of Mariniblastus sp. Lineage (GTDB taxonomy): Bacteria > Planctomycetota > Planctomycetia > Pirellulales > Pirellulaceae > Mariniblastus. The sequence goes on along the minus strand of OZ253677.1, from coordinate 464,914 downwards.
GTTTTCCAGCAGAGTCGGCCATCGGTCGAATTCAATGCGTACAAATGATTGTCGTTGGAGCCCACGTAGACCATTTGGTTTTTAACAGCGGGGCTCGAGAAAATCTCGCCTCGTGTCTGGTACTTCCATTTTTCGCTGCCATCGTTTGTGGCCAAGGCATATACATGATTGTCGTAGGAGCTGAAAAACACGGTTTTGGCGTGAATCGCAGGCGAAGAAAATATTGGTTTTTCACTGATCTGCTTAGACCAACGCTTTCGACCGGTTTGCTTATCCAACGCGAAGAATTCACCGTCGTACGTGCCAATGAAAATGGCCTCTGTCGTAGCGCCCGGCGATGACAACATGCTGGCTCCGGCATCAAACTTCCAGATCAGTTTTCCAGTGTCGGCATTCAAGGCGTAAACGTAGTGATCAAATGCGCCGAAATATACGATTCCATTCTCAACCAGGGGCGAGGACTGTTCGCCACCTTCGCCCAGGTCAAACTTCCATTTCAATTTTCCATTCGATGCATCGAGTGCGTAGAACTTGTTGTCATCCGCGCCGAAATAGACCGTGTTGTTGACGACCGAAGGCGAAGCACGGACCCAGCCTTTGACATCGAATTTCCATTTTAGTTTTCCCGTCTCGATATCAATCGCATGCAATCGTTTGGCATGTCCACCAACATAGACTGTTCGTTCGACGATGGCGCAAGAGGATTCGATGACGTCACCCGTTGGAAAGTTCCACAGCAAATCGGGTGATTGGATTTCTGTCTTGCCGGCTGAACCGCAGTTGTCAGGTGTAATTCGAAATTGTGTCCACGAATCCATCTTGACTCCTAGGTTTGCAGCGATGCAGCGCCGTGATTCGTTTGAATCAATGCGAAATACGAGACCGAGTTGTAAAAGCGTGGTTTTCAAGCGGCCAAAGAGGCGCTCGCTTGCACTTCGGGAACAACGGGCTTGAATAGGTAGCACCGCGTCGGAAAACAATTTGCGGTTCGTACAGGCATGATCAAGACCATCGGCTGTTCCAAAGGCGTGATGGATCACACCCGCCAATAGTAGGATTCCGACACCGATACTTGATAACATTTGATTCAGCCAAATAAAAATTGCGATTTGATCTACGCTTTAGTTGTGACCGATTCGGCGGAGACGTCAAGGCTTGGTCGGGCCCTCGTTTTTTTCAGCTCGTTCTCGGATCAAGCGCTCGACTTTGGCCATCTCTTGGGCAATTTCGTCGAGCTCTTCTTGTTTTTCATGATAATCCATCTGCAGCCGTTTTAGTTTCTTCTCTGGAGAACCGCCCACGACCCGGCCAAAAAATTCCAACAACATGACCGCGCGCAGCAACTTCATCGCGACGCCGCGAACTTGGTAAACTCGCGAAAGACGGACCAACTGTTGGACTTTGGCAAATCGTGCAAGTTTGACGACGCGGACGGCTCGCAACGAACGCAAGAACAAAATGATTGGTAGCAAAATGATTGCTAGATCCAACCAATTTTTTTTGACATATCGCAATCGACGCTCTGAAGCGCTGACCAACACAATGAACTCGATCGCGAAAGCACACCAAATTAATCCCGTACAAATATGAATCGCGATCCTTAACCAAGCGAATTGTTCGACCAAATTGCGGAGGCCGAATTCAACCAGCAGCAAAGGCAAAATCAAGAGAGCAAAAAACAGCATCGGTTTGCTAAATGCTGCTTCGAGGCGTTTGTATAATTTGCGCCTCGGCTTTTGCCATCCCAACCTCGGCAACCAAATTTGGCCAGCTTTGGCAATGTTTGGGGCAGCTAATCGCAGGGGCGGACACAGGCATTGCAATAACGCGAAAATGCGCCAACGCGTGACATTGATGGTTTCGTCTGTTCGCACACTGATGAAGAGCTGTACCAGCACCTCGCAAACAATTAGCACCCACAGCGCCGCGATACCATAAATTAAAAAAGCGCCAATGTGACTGGCAGTTGCCAATAACGGATCATTGGGATCGATCGGCGGTGCGTCTTCGCCGCTAAAGGAGTCTTTCATTAAGGCAAAGCGAGGTACGTCAACCCAGACTACGATCAGAGCCGCAACCAATCCAAGAAACAGCAGGGACGCACAGAACATCACCGGTGCAAAGCGATCGGCTAGCGCGGCATGATCAACCTTGAAGCGATTCATTAACGATTGGTGATGCGGAATAGGGTCTTGAAATCGAACTTTGAATCCATGTTTTGATTTCTGTTTTTCAGTGAGCTATTCGTTCAAACGTCTCTATTGTTGCCAGAAAATTCGTCGGTCGAGCATCATTTGGCACCGGATTGTTGATAGTTTGGATGGTCCGCTTGCCCAATTAACTCGTACAAGAATCGGCTCGGTTTTGTGTCTCGAGGTTTTCCCCATTTCAACCGGGTCAGTGACAAGGATAGCGTCAAACGTTCTTGAGCGCGCGTTACTGCGACGTAACATAGACGCCGCTCTTCTTCGACACCAGCCTCGTCGTCGGCCAAGCTTCTGTGGTGTGGCAGAATCTCTTCTTCCATCCCGACCAAATAGACTTCAGGAAATTCCAATCCTTTGCTACTGTGAATGGTCATCAATGCGACGGCATTTTTCTGCAGCTGTTTTTCTTTTTCGTCGTCGACTTCTTGATCCCCCAATAGTAAGCGGTCCAGAAAGTCGGTTAGCGATTTTTTTCGAGAGGTTGACTCGTATTCGGCGATCGCATTGATTACTTGTTCGACGCTATTCCAACGCGACTCGCGTTCATTGGGGTCGGTGTAAACGCGATCCAGTTCGTGTCGATAGTTGATGGCGTTAACCATTGCTCTTGCCTTGTCGGTTAGCGAGCCAGACATGCCAGATATTTTGTCAACTAGTTGGGTGAGTTGAAACATCCCTTTTTTCGTTGCCGCCGACACGTTCGGTTGTTCGCATTGCCCAGAAACCACGTCCCACAACTTTAATTTATTGCTGACCGAATGCTGGATTAGTTGTTCAACTGACTTTTTTCCAATCCCGCGCGGGGGTGTATTGATCACACGTAAAATGGATACTTCATCGCCCTGCCCGTCCATTAATCGCAAATAAGCCAAGATATCCTTGATTTCCTTACGATCAAAGAAAGACATACCACCGACCAAGACATAGGGGATCCGGTTTTTGCGTAGCTCCGTTTCAAAGGGCCGAGGTTGTTCGTTGGTGCGGAACAAGATCGCGATATCTCGGGGTTCGACGCCAGGTTGTTCCAAACGTTTTTTAATGCTGTATACCGTTTCGGCCGCTTCTTTGGCCTCGTTGGGGAATTGCAAAATTTGGGGGGGAGTGCCTTTGCCTCGGACCGCCTTTAGCGATTTGTCGTGACGTGTTGTGTTGAACTGGATTAACGTATTGGCAAAATCCAAGATCGCGCCGGTGCTGCGATAATTTTCTTCCAAGCGAATTTCTTTCGCGCCTGGCCAGTCCCGTTTGAAATTTAGAATATGCTGAACTTCGGCACCTCTCCATCCGTAAATCGACTGGTCGTCATCGCCGACCACACACAAATTGTTGTGTTCTTGGGCCAGAGCGCGAACGATTCGATATTGGCTGCCGTTGGTATCTTGATATTCGTCGACAAGGATATGATCAAAGCGTTCGGCTTCCTGTTGCCGGCAATCTTCATGTTTTTGAAACAGAGTTTCGGTTAACAACAAAAGATCATCGAAGTCGACACAGCCACGGTTGCGCAACAATTGTTGATAACGATCGTACCCGACGGCGGCCAAGTGGCCTTTATCCGTGTCAGACTCGAAAACCGCGGATTGAGGCGACACCGACCGCGTCTTCCAATTCGAAATAAAAAATAAGAGTTGGCTTGGCGACAACAAAGAATCGGCAACATTGATCTCGCGTAAAACTTCTCGGGCTAAGGCCTCTTGGTCTCCGCGGTTATAAATGGCAAATTTGGCTGGGTAGCCGAGCAATTCGATGTGCTCGCGCAAAATTCGAACGCAAAGTGAATGGAACGTCGAAATGAATGGCCGTTGCTTCTTTTTTTTGCCGACCAAGGCGGCCAATCGCTCCTGCATTTCGTTCGCCGCCTTATTCGTAAACGTCACGCCCAGAATCCGATTGGGAGCTATTCCAGAGGCGATCAATTTGGCGATCCGAAATGTAATCACCCGCGTTTTTCCGCTTCCTGCCCCCGCCAAAACGAGCATCGGGCCACGCAACGAGTTCACAGCTTCGGTTTGAGCAGGATTCAATCCCGACATAGTTCGTGACGACAGGAAAAAAGGACGAAAAAACGATAAACGGCCGAGTGTGACATCGTAATAACCTTGCCGCCGAATGTTCAGGGGGGCGGACGAATACTATTGCCGATTTCTCGCAGCAGCAATATACTGGGGAATTCGTTTATGACGCAATTGGCACGCCCAGCGACCAGTTTTTTGATTGAAAAATGAGTAAGCAAAAACAACAAGACAATGAAATGGTTGACAATGACTTGGTTTCGTATCTGGAAACCAAGGTAGGTCATCTCAAGCCTTATTGGTCGCACATAACGCTTGCGGTATGCCTGGTCGTTTTGGCCATTATTGGATCGTTTTACTTGATGGAGCAAACGCGAGCCGCAGAAGCTTCCAAATGGCGGGACGTGAGCATCGCGTTCCAAAACTATCGCAACACGACCAACAATGAAAGCTTGAAACAACTCGCTGAAGAGCTCCCTGACGACAAAGCCGGAATGTGGTCTTTGATATACGCGGCCGACGCTGAAGTTCGATCCGGTTTGAACGATTTCCTTACCGACCGCAATAGCGGATTCGACAAACTCAAAAAGGCCCAGGGTTTTTATCAGCAAATACTCGATTCTAAAGCCGACGTTAGCCCCATGTTGCAACGTCGCGCCACGCTTGGCCTGGCTTATGCCTATGAATCCAGTGGTGACTTCAATAATGCGGAAAAGTATTACCAGCAGATTGTTGATCTCGGCGAAGAAAGTCCTTTTTACGAAGGTGCCAAACGTGGCGTCGAGCGATCAACCGATAGTGAATTGATAAAGCTATTTGACAAATTCCGAAACTACGAACCTCCCATTGAAGAAGAAGCACCAGGCGAAGGCCTGCCGCAACGCCCAGATATTTCCTTCCCAGAGGGCAACGAACAGCCGGATTCTGGTGGCGGTGATTTTTCTACCCCTAGTGCGGTTGACGAAAACGAAGAGTCGTCCGACGCCACTCTTCCAGAAACTGGTAACGACGAAGACGAAGGCGAAGGCGCCGATTCCAATGAAACTCGCGGCTCAGGTGAGGACTCTGGCTCAGACTCTTCCGATGGTTGATACAGGAGGTTGGTAGCTAGTGTCTGGGCGTTCCCTCAAGAACCGTTTGAGAGGACTTAAAAACACCTGGTTGCTGAATCCAGTTTTTACTTCCGTTTTTGATCGCGTACAGCCGCGCTTGTCATTGGGCCAACGTGGTGAATTAGCCGCAGAACGATTTTTGCTTCGGCTTGGCCATATCGTTGTCGGCAAGTCGTATTCAGACGGCTATGGCGAAATCGATATTGTCACGGTAGACGACCGCACGATCGTGTTTGTCGAAGTTAAGACGCGGACGTCCGATTGGCAAGGGCAGCCGTTAGAGGCTGTTGATGAAAAAAAGCAGCGTCGAATCACCCGGACCGCCAAGACCTATCTAAATCGATACGACTTGTCGGAATGTTCGTCTCGGTTCGATGTGATCGGGGTCGAATGGCCGAACCAGCGGAAAACGCCGGAAATATGCCATGTTGTAAACGCATTTGACGCGACCGAGTGATTCGACTTTAATCCTTTCCGGCGATTAAATCCTTTTCATAGAGCCGCAACGTCTTGTAGTGGATCAACGGCATCGTCCGATCAATCGCACGTATGGACGCTTTGTTTTCCGAGTCGACCCACGAAAACTCCCACTGACGAAAGTTCAGATTTCTCGTTCCCCGATAGCGCATTTCAGTCGATAGCAAAACTCCAACTCCGGTGGAGCGATACTTTTCGTCGGCGCCGAGCGCAATCACTCTTGTTCGTTCAGTTCGTCGTATCCAGTACAGAAACTGCGGCATACGAATCCAATCGGATTTGCCGATACACTTGCGCAACGCCCAATTGACACACGGCACGTTGATGCAATAGCCGACAAGTTTGTCTTCCCAATAAGCGACCAGCAGCGTCTTTGGGTTCACAACTTTCTTTAGTTGATGCACCATAAATTCCAATTCTTCGTCGGTAAGCGGGACAAACCCCCAACCCGAAGAACGAACCTGATTACCGAGGATGTTTACGGCCCGAATCTCAGATTCCAAATTGCTTTTGTCAACGTTGCCAATGCGTAGTTGTGGATAACGTTTCAAGACTCGATCGGTAATCGATTTGATGTCTTTTTCCGAATTCATGACGGCATCGTATTGGCTTGGTACGTCGTACAGATAGGCGTTAAATTCTCGGCAGGTATCGAAACCGTTTTTCAAAAATAACGATTCGTAATATGGCGGTGAATAACCCATCAAGACAAATGGCGGATCGTCATTTCCTTTGACAACAACCCCGAATTCGCCTTTCATCGACGGACTAACGGGCCCGCGCGCGGAGATACATCCTTGGCTGCGCAGCCAGATTCCTGCCGACTCGAACAATGCGGCGGCAACCTCTTGGTCATCGACGGATTCAAAGAAGCCCACAAACCCGACGTTATCGTCGTAGTGTTGGTTGTGCAGTTCGTCTCGAATCGCAACAATTCGGCCGACGGGTTTGTCATTGGCGTAGCAAACAAAAGCTTGTCTCCGGGCGTGCAGATAAAACGGGTGACGCCCGGGAGTTAGCATCGTTTTTTCCATGAATCGGAAATGAAATGCGACGTTCGGATCGTTGCGATAAACCAATCGTCGCAAACTAAAAAAGTCGTTCCAGTCTCGTTTTGATTCGACGGGAACGACTTTGAGTGAGTTTGGGGTTGGCACGATGGATCAAGCCGTCGCTCGGTGGGCCGCGGCGTTATTACCTTCGTGCAACGGGATTTTCTTGGAAACTTCGACAATCGCGTCGACGAGGCGATTCATTTGTTCTGGCGTATGCAACGCACTTGCCGTCATGCGGACAATTGACGTTCCGTAGGGAACCGCTGGATACATCACTGGATTGACGATGATTTGATGCTCGTCGTGCAACATACGAACGGCTTGAAGGCCGGTAACGCCGCGAGTGAAGATAGAAGTCACAGCACCTTGCGGGTTACCGATATTGAAACCGGAATCACGCAAACCATTACGCAGGATATTAATGTTCTCCCACAATTGTTCGCGGCGTTCAGGCATGGATTGCATCAGTTTCAAAGATTGGCGGGTACCGGCCACGAGCGCACCTGGTAGTGCCTTGGTCAGCATAAACCCGGGGGAAACATGCTTGACAAAATCAAGCACGCGTTTCGGACCACAAACATAACCACCAAAAGTCCCGAATGCTTTTGCAAATGTTCCACCATGCAGGTCAACATCATCCTCGACACCAAACAGTTCAGGAGTTCCCCGGCCATTGTCACCAAGGACTCCGGTTCCATGCGCGTCATCGACGAACAACTGAGCTTTGTATTTGTGTTTCAGTTCGACCAGCTCCGGAAGCGGAGCCAGATCACCTGTCATGCCGTAGACCCCATCGACCGCGATCAATTTCGGCTGATCAAGTGGACATTGTTTTAATTGATGTTCAAGATCATCAAGATCGTTATGACCAAACCAAGTCGCTTCGCCTTTGCACAATTTGGCACCATCATGCAAACAGCCATGCGCGTACGAGTCGACAAAGACCCGCTCCTTGCGACCGACCATACACGCTATGGTTCCCGACATCGCGCCCAAACCCAAATTGAACACCAGGGCGGATTCGGTATTTCGGAACTCGGCCAATTCCTGTTCCAGCAACAAATGCTCTGCTGTATTTCCAGTCAGCGGTCGCGCCCCCAATGGAGTTCCCAACCCGTTCGCGGCAGCCGTTTCGGTTTCTGCTTTAACGACGTCCGGATGAGTTGCCAAACCCAAGTAGTCGTTGGTGGCGATTTGCAAGTATTCTTGTCCGTCAAGATTGACGATCGGTAGGCAATTGGTGGTGGGAAATTGGCGGAAAAAAGTACTCAATGACGAATCGAATTGGTCCCCGGCAACTTTCTTCATTCGGGCCCAAAACTCATCGCATTTATCAAAAATGTCTGGCATTAAAAATTAGCGCTCCGCGTCTGTGGTTAATTCACCTGACGTCTATTTCGATATTGCTTCTTAAAACTCCGCCCAGAGCGGGTTTACGCGAACTGGACAGTCTAGCTAGAAACGAGAGATTTGGAAACTCTGGTTTTCAATTAGTTTCTAAAAACCTGCAGTGACTATCCCGATAAAAATTGGGTTAGGCAACCACTCTCCGGTCGTTCCCTGACTTTTGTCGATCATCAGGTGTCTCGCCATTTGATTGTTGGGCACGTTGTCTGAAAAGTTTACCGAACGGGCCCGCCAAAATCGCAGGAAGTAAAATCAAGTCGCCGATCAAAGCCGCCATCAGCAGAATGAACAACAGCCGTGAAAATCGGACGGTTGGCATAAAATCGCTGAACATAAAAGCCGCGACTCCAAAGCCACAAATCAATGTTGTATCAATCATTGGTTTGGCGCAATGTTCAAACGCGAATCGAATGGCCGACATTCTCGATCTCGCGTTTCGCACGCCGCGTCGATACCAAGTGAGGAAATGGATCGTGTCGTCGACAGCGATTCCCAGAGCAACACTAGCAGTCATAACCGAACCAATTTCAATCGGCAAACCTAGCCAACCCATTGCGCCGAACACGAACAGTGGCGGAAAAACGTTGGGAATCATCGCGACCAGGCCGGCCCGAAAACTCTTCAGGACAATCATCAAAACGATCGAGATAAACAGGAACGCCGTAATGAAGCTGTTTTTTAAATCGCTCAAAATTTGGTGTTGGGCATGATAAAAGAGAGGGATTCCGCCGGTGAATCTTGCCGAAACCAGCGAAGCATCGATCAAATTTTTGTCGTCGAATTCTTTGATTTTGCCCATAACCCGTTCTTCGACGGCGTCTAGCAAGTCCCCATAATCCACTTTGTTGAGCGCGTTGACGCGTAGACTAATTCTCCACAAGCGATCACGATTGTCGAATTGAATGAGTTTGGCTGCGATCAGATTTTGTTCTTCGCTTTCCCATTTCTGAATGCCAATTTTTTTGGTAAAGCGATCGGCAATATTCTTGCCTTGAAACCGTGGTTTGAAAGTCGCCGCAGACAGCGATGCCGAGCCCAAGTCGTTTTTGAGCAAGTCGCGCTCAATCCGCTCGATCAACAGCATTTGCTTCCAAGATGGGAGCGGACTTTGTTTGTCAAAGCTTACGACGATTTCCAGTGGCACCAACGGCCCGAGGTTTTCTTCCAGCCATTGATAATCTTGAATGATCTTGGTGCGTTCAGCAAAACGGTTTTGTAGCTTTACCGAGCCCTTCAAGAACGAGATACCGCCGCTGAGCATCAGCAACGCCAATACGGCCGGTACCGACACGAACCAATGGTATTTGCAAACCGAATGAACAATCCAAGACATGGTTGGCGAGACTCCGGTTTCGCGATGGCGTTTACCGAGGTGTTCCCCCGCCGAGCGTTTGCTGATGCGACCACGAAACTGGAACAAGACCGCGGGCATCAACAATAAAATGATTGGTAAACTCGCGACGATTCCAATCGCAGAATAAATCCCAAACATGCGAATAGGTGTCACTTGGCTGGCGCTAAGTGAGGCCAAGCCAATGGCGGTTGTGATGGACGACAACGCAACCGGTAGCGCCCCAGCTTTAAGTGCCTGGTCTGCCGCCAGCGACTTGGCGCCCTCGGAAACGGCTTTTCGATAATAGTTGGCCATGTGGACCGAAGCCGATACGCCCAAAATGAACGTCAGGGTCGGCATCATGATCATGGTCAAGTTCATCGTGCCACCGGACCAATACAAAATCGACAAGCTCAAGAATGCGCAGGCGATGGAAAATCCGAGCACGGTCAACGAAATGACCAAGTCTTTCAATCGGTACCAACTGAGAAAGAAGACGATGACGACAGTGACCCACATAAACGAGTCAAACGCCTTTTGACTTTCGACGTCGATCGCCGCGCCGTCAACGGTGGGACCAGCCAATTTGAGATCGTTGGGTTCAAATCCGAATTCCCGTTTTGCCATTTCATATACGGTCTGGACCATCTCGCTTCGCCCCATCGCAATCGAGCTAGACGGAAACGCCAAAACACAGGTCGTCTCTTCGTCCTCACCAATTAAAAGGCCCTTGATTCGGTCCCGCGCTTTCTTGCTGCTGATCCCGACGTTTTCAATTTGGTTGACCATCGAATCGGCTGTGACGACTCGATCAAAAACGGGTTTTCCGTTTTTCGTGCGTTCTCGCTCGAGGAATACCTGGAACTCGAGGATTCGTTCGTCGCCAAGTTTGCAGTCGTCCCAACTGACGACAATCATCTCATCGACACCAAATCGATCGATGAACCAATCGTAGTCCTTGGCCGCCGCAAAGTTTTTCGGCAACCACTGTTTGACATCGTTGGAGTGGACTTTCTGCGAGCTCACGGCTCCCATGATTACGGGCGACAGAAAAATCGCAGCAAAACAGATGATCGGGAATGACCAAGTCGCAAGAAAGGACGAATTTTGATCTTCGTCGATTCTGCTCCTTTTCTTTTTTTTCTTGCCCGAAGAGGTCATCTATCAATCATCAAATATTAAAAAATTGCAAACGTTAGCATTATGGTTTTGAGATGGGCCGCAAAAAACAATAGCCCTCAACAGCCGAATTATTAAAATCCACGAAATAATGATGAGCGATTGGTGGCTTACCAAGAACTCCCGTTGGTTTGGAAAATGGAGCGACTGGCTTCAAGGCAGATCTTTGAATGAGATACGTAGGTCAATTCGTGAATCGTCGTGTTGGGGATGGTCTCGACATTCAAATTAATGGGCGGGCGATAATCAAGCAAAAAGCCACTCCGAATTAGAGTGGCTTCATGAATCTTTGGTTTGCGTAAGCTGTACCACTCGGGGTAGGCGAGCAGAGTTTTCAGGGACTACGCGAGCCTAGTAATTACTGCTGCCTTCGCCAAAGTCGACGTTTCCAACCATATGGAAGTGGTTATGGTCGATATAAATCACTTCGGACGCTTCTTCGTCAATCAGCGTGTGAGGAATCGGCCATCCCACAACCGTTCGTTGCTCGTAGTAAACCGTACATTTGTAGTGAACATGATGCAACTGTACCGGTCCGATCAGTGGAACGACTCGAGGTGGATCGATGTAGTCGGCAATCTTCTCGGTAACGATACGCACGTCATTTCGTTGTTTTTCGTGTAGGAATGGAAAACCGCCTTGCACGCTATGGGCTCGTTCCAGCGCCCACCAAACTTCGTCGTCGCTGGGCGGGTCAAGGTCCTCCACGGGTCCACCGGCGGTCAACGGGCCCATAATTGGGACTCTTGCGTATCGCTCATGGACATGATACTCGTCTTCTTTCAGTTTTTGCCAGTATGGTGATACTGGTACGGGAATACTGAAAACACCCAATGACGGTCCGATTGCCTGGAAACATCCCGTGTTTACTAACACCATGGAAGCCACCGCCAAAAATCCAAACAATCTAGTTTTCCTGGTCATTTCTTTGCTCACAAATCCTTCTGTGTACGCACCCTCGCGGATACATTTAGCATCTGAAACTTAATATCGTGATAAGCTGCGCGGAACTTGCGGATTTTTCGAATGATTCCGCGAAAAGGGATTATACGGGGAGATTTTGCTATCAGCTTCCCCTTTGTCGAGCAGCATCGGGAGAATCTTTGAAATGAAGATCTCCTCAGGTTTCCAACCTGAGGTTGCGAAATCGTCTCTAAACGCCATTATGTTGATCCTTCGAGCGCCCGTGCCTTTTCAAATACTCGGGCAAACTGAATAATTGGTAACTTAACACAAGTCTGACAACCCTCAGGGTTTTCTAATGAGCCTGGATCGCACAATAAAGATTTTTGACACGACGCTGCGTGACGGAGAACAGTCTCCAGGCGCAAGCATGGACTTCGACGAAAAGATGCAATTCGCGGAAGCTTTGATCCGTCTAGGCGTCGACGTTATCGAAGCTGGTTTTCCAATCGCTTCGCCGGGCGATTTCGAGTCTGTGAAAGCCATTGCAAGCACATTCAAGGGCGCGGAAATCTGCGGATTGGCACGCAGTAATCAGCAAGATATTGACCGGGCTTGGGAAGCACTCAAAGACGCGGAGCAACCGAGGATCCATGTATTTTTGGCAACCAGCGCGATCCATCGCGAATTCAAATTGAAAATGACACCCGATGAAATCATCGAACGATCTGTCGAGGGGGTGAAACGGGCGAAGGGCTATTGCGACAGTGTCGAGTTTTCGCCGGAGGATGCCGCTCGAACAGAAGTTGATTTTCTCTGTCGCGTGGTTGAAGCGGTAATCGCGGCCGGTGCCAACACAGTAAATATTCCCGACACGGTGGGATATGCGACGCCGGCACATATTGGGTCCGTCATCAAATCGCTCGTCGACCGCGTACCCAACATTGACAAGGCGATCATTAGTACGCATTGTCATGACGACCTGGGTTTGGCGGTGGCCAACAGCTTGGCGGCGGTACAGAACGGCGCAGGTCAAATCGAATGTACGATTAACGGGATCGGGGAGCGTGCCGGCAATTGTTCGCTCGAAGAAGTCGTGATGGCGATGCGAACGCGGAACGACTTTTATGACTGTGACACACGAATCGACACCACGCAATTGGTTCCTATCAGCCGACTATTGACACGACTAACGGGGATGCAGATCCAACGCAACAAGGCGATCGTTGGCCGCAACGCGTTCGCCCACGAAGCAGGAATTCATCAAGATGGAATGCTTAAAGAGCGGACGACTTACGAAATTATGAAACCTGAGGATGTTGGGTTTGCCAAAACCGATTTAGTTTTGGGTAAGCACAGTGGCCGCGCTGCATTGGGGGACCGAGCGCGGCAGCTAGGCTACGAATTGGAGAGTGAGCAACTCAAAGCATTGTTTCAAGAGTTCAAAAAACTGGCAGACGAGCGGAAAGAAATTTACGACGACGACGTGGTGATGCTCTTAGAAAAGCAAATGCATGGGGCGTCCGACCAGGAATGGACCATCTCAGAGTTTCAATTTGAAATCAATTCCGATGATACAAACCGTGTGCAACTGAAATTGACGCGGGCGGGTGAAGAAAGAACTTGTGAAGTATCGGATCCGGATGGGCCCTTCAGTGCGGCTATGAGAGCCGTTGAAGAAATAACGGGGCTATCGTTGCCCTGCAAATTGTTCGACATTCAAAATGGGGCTTTGGGAGCGGACGAAACCACAACGGTAGACTTTGAAACGGATTACGAAGGTGAATCGGTTCGTGGCCGGGGCACAGCCAAGAGCAGTTTAGTGGCGGCGTTGAATGCGTTTGTTGGAGTCGTAAATCGAATCGAAATTCGAAAGAACGCGGCGACAACCAGCTAGAATCCCATCGCCAAAAATGCGAACACGCCTAAGAATTGGAATGCAGCGATAGCAAGCGCAATCCCGTTGGTAATCAATGCGGCAGTGCGCAATGGATGGCTAGGCGACTGTATCGCCCAAAAGATTCCGATGCAATTAAGCACCACAAAAACCGGAATCAAGCACGAACAACCGAAATTGAGAATAATTCCGGCGATTCCAAAGACCAAGCTGATGTTTAATTGAGACGTGCTTTCGGCAACCTGAGGATGAATGTAATGGGGTGTCGGCTGAGGGAAATCGTCCATCGCTCCACTGAATCGAGAAGGTTGCACAGGCTCAACTGGGACTTCAGCACTGATGGACGGTTCGCTTGGGATCGGCAGCAAATTTTGGCAAGTCGGGCAACGCAGCTGTTTGCCGGCGTGTTCGGACCCGACGCGCAAGACCGCTTCGCAATGCGAACAGGTGATTTCAATTTTCATTTCAATTCCTGTTGTTGAATCCAAACGGGGCGTTACGGTCGATTTGCTCGAATTGCAGTCGACGAAATGTCATCGCTAAATTCCTGTTCGTCAATGAACTGGCAGATTTTAGCAATGGTTTCGTCTATCTCGATATTCTGACCGCTGACGAATTTATTAGCTACCTTTCGCCCAAAAACGACAAATCGACAATTTTGGTCGGCGAGTTTGGCGATCGCCGCCTGATAATCAATCAAATCATCGTTGTAATACCGAAGATCGGCAATCCGGATGATTGTGTCGGCCCCGACCAAGAAATTGGAGCCGGGAAAAAGTAGTGACTTTTCGACGAACGTCGTTGCCGTGGAAATTAGAATGCCATGCCGGCCAAAATCTTGATCGACGCGCGTTTGCAAATGTTCAGTTTTGATTCGTCCCTTGTCTGCGTTGTATTCGGCGATCTCGAACCAAATGGATCGCCCAAACTTCGCGTCAGCGATATCGGCCATCGCCAAATGGGCTCGATGCAGCGGATCGAACGACCCGGCGAAGATCGAGTCTCCCCAGGCTGGTGAGCCTGAATCGCTGTCCGTCGCGGGCTTGCAAACTTGGAAGCGAAGGTGAGTTCCCGAATTCATTGAATTGCCTAAAAAAACGTTGGAATTGGACTGGATTTGGCGATTGCTGGATGGGGCAAGTCCCGATAAACTACTGGTGTTGAGTCTGCGTGGTGCAGACTTTTTTAATTATTTCATTGTTTCATGTTCTCAGGCAATTCCTGCGTCAAGGTATTGCTGCCGAATTTGTCGGCACTGACGATGTGAAAGGAGTCTAGATGGCTAATTTAGTCGAAAATCTTGTTGATGCTGGTGTGCACTTTGGACATCGTTCCAGTCGTTGGAATCCCAAAATGCGTCCCTATATTTTTGGGAAACGAAACCAGATTCATGTCATTGATGTACGCGAGACGGTTCGCGGTTTGTTGCGAGCCAAAAAATATATCGCCCAGGTGACTTCGGGCGGCAGTCTCGTTTTGTTTGTCGGCACAAAGCGTCAAGCGGGTCCAACAATCCAGCGGGAAGCAGAACGTTGTGGAATGCCGTTCGTCAGTGAACGTTGGTTGGGTGGTGCGCTAACCAATTTCCGCACCATTCGAAGCCGCATGAGTCGCCTGGAAGAATTGGAGACAATTCGGGGTGGTGAAGCGCTACAGCAGTATTCGAAGAAGATGCAATCGTCTTTGAATCGCGAGTATCGAAAAATGTACCGGAACTTGAACGGTATTCGAACCATGAATCGATTGCCGGAATGCTTGGTGATCATCGATCCGAAAAAAGAAAAGAATGCGATTCGTGAAGCTCGCAATTTAGGCATCACCACTTGTGCCTTGATCGACACCGATTGCGATCCTGATGATGTGGATTTACCGATTCCTGGAAACGATGATGGAATCCGTTCGATTGAGATCATTTTGGCGCATTTGGCGGACGCGGTTCTCGTAGGTGCCAAAAATCTGAAAGCCAAAAAAGAGGGTGCCGATGATGCCGCGGAAAAAGCGGCTGCCTCAAACGGTGCCGCTGCTGAAGCGAAATCGGATGAGAAACCTGCAGAAGAATCGCCCGCTGCTGAGTAACGCGAACCCAAATTGTTGAGATTCGTCTTGACGTTTATTTGATAACTAGAATTCGATTCAATAGATACATCAGGTAGAGAAAGAAACCGATGACAACCATAACTGCAAAAGACGTAAGTGCATTACGAAAGGCCACTGGGGCTGGCATGATGGACTGCAAAGATGCTCTGAAGGAGTCTGGAGGAGACTACGACGGTGCTTTAGAAGTGCTTCGCAAGAAGGGCCAGAAAGTTGCTGCCAAGCGAGCCGACCGCGATGCCAACGAAGGCGTGGTGGTGACAAAGTCAGCGGACGGTAAAGCCCTGGTCATGGCATTGAGCTGTGAGACCGACTTTGTTGCGAAAAACGACGATTTCATCGCGCTCGCCAACGTTTTAGGTGACTTGGCGATGGAAAAACAACCCGCTGATGTAGCGGCGTTCAATGCGTTGGAATTTGAAGGTTCAACTGTTGCCGAAAAATTGGTCGAACGAACCGGAACGACCGGCGAGAAGATCGAGATTTCGGATTACCAGATTGTCGAAGGAGACAGCATCACCTCGTATATCCATTCGGGGGCCAAGATTGGTGTTGTCTTGGTTTACAAGGATGGTGGCAAAGAAGGTGCTGACCAATTTTTCCGTAGCGTAGCGATGCATGTTGCGGCTATGAGTCCTTCGATTTTGCATCCTAGTGAATTTGATCCAGCGTTCGTCACCAAGGAAACTGAGATGATTCAAGCTCAGATCAAAGCGGAGAACGAACTGAACGAAGCTGAGAACTTGGGGAAACCCATCAAAACGATCCCGCAATTCGTTTCCAGTATTCAGTTGACGGACGAAGTGATGGCCAAAGTCGAAGAGGATATCAAGGCAGAATTGGCCGCCGAAGGTAAACCGGAGAAAATCTGGGACAAGATTGTACCTGGTAAAATCGAACGCTTCGTTTCGGACAACACGAAACTAGACCAAGACCTTTGTTTATTGAGTCAGTTTTTTGCTTTGGACGATAGTAAGACGGTTGAGCAAGCTGTCAAAGATTTCGCTCCCGAAGCTGAGGTTGTGACATATAAGCGTGTCGCGGTTGGTTAGTCCGACACAAATGATCAAAGAATAGCCCTGCTGTCGGTGGGGCTATTTTTGTATATAAACTTGGAGGCGGTCTCGCGGGCAAATCGGTCAGTTTTGCTATTGATGGATCGTCAAAAAACCCGCGCGGTAAAATTCTCGCGCAGGTCCCCGTGCCACACTTGTTGAAACGAAGCCCGATGAGCTCTGAACCCAAATACAAACGCATAATTCTGAAATTGTCTGGTGAGAGCTTTTGTGCGCCTGGCGAGCGCGGAATTTCGATGGACGAAGTGGTCCATATCGCGACAGAAATTAAGCAGGCGCGTGAATTGGGAACCGATGTCGCCGTCGTGATCGGCGGAGGGAATATTCTTCGTGGCAGCCAGTTTACGTCTAAAAACGAAGTCATCCATGAATCCACAGCCCACTACATGGGTATGATGGCCACCATTATCAATGGATTGGCGCTTCAGGATGGCCTCGAGTCGGTTGGTTGTGACACGCGTTTGATGAGTGCGATAAAAATGGATGGGGTTTGTGAACCGTACATCCGTCGCCGGGCACAGCGGCATTTGGAAAAAGGCCGCATTGTCATTTTGGGAGCTGGTACCGGCGGGCCGTTTGTGACGACCGATACTGCCGCAGCATTGAGAAGTATGGAGTTGGGAGCGGATGTATTGTTGAAGGCGACCCGCGTAGACGGTGTCTACAGCGAAGATCCGGAAAAGAATCCGCATGCCGTTTTGTATAGCGAATTGGAATATACAACCGTCTTGGAAAAAGGTCTGCGAGTGATGGACTCGACCGCGATTTCACATTGCATGGAACACAAAATGCCGCTTATGATTTTCAATTACAAGAAGCAAGGCAATATATGCAAGGCGGTCGCCGGCGAAAAAGTTGGAACAACGATTGGTTGCTGAGCGCACGATCCTAAAAAGTATAGATTCACTATTGATTTCTGGAGCGATTGTTATGGCTGGCGATGAAATTATTCTGGATGCTGAAGAGCGGATGGAAAAAGCGATCGAGATTTTGAAAAAGAACCTGAGCGGAATTCGAACTGGACGTGCCAATCCCGGACTGGTCGATTCGTTGCGGGTCGAGGTCTATGGATCGCCAACTCCGATTAAACAGATCGCGGCGGTAGGTGCCCCTGAGCCAACACAAATCGTGATTCGGCCCTACGACGCTGGCACCATCAAGGATATTGAAAAAGCTATTGTAGCTGCCGACTTGGGATTCAATCCTCAAAACGACGGCCGCGTTGTCCGTATCAACATCCCGCCACTTTCAAGTGAAGTTCGCAAGAAAATGGTGTCACGCATTAAAGAGCTGTGCGAAGAATGCAAGGTTTCGGTCAGAAACATTCGACGGGATGGAAACAAAGCGGCGGATCAAGCGGAGAAAGACAAAGAGATTAGCGAAGATCAACGCGATGATATCAAAGATCAAGTTCAGGATCTGACAAAAAAATACGAAGACCAGGCGACTGAGATCTCGAAAAGTCGCGAATCGGAAGTCATGGAAGATTAATTCCTGCCACTATTTGTTGGTTATGGTCAATGGGAGGGACATATTCGCGGTGAGCCCTCCTTCGATTCCATTTAAAAAACTGATCCTTGAATCGCATCGAGCCGTCTATTTTGAAGTGCCAAAAGTTGCGTGCACAACCATCAATTTCCTGCTTATCCGGTGGTTGATCCGTCCGCATGAACGGTTTTCCGTTCAGCAAGTTCATTCCGATCAAACGTTGCCTCGTCAGTTCGGCAGGTTGCAAACCCCGTACGACCAATACTTCAAATTCGGTTTTGTGAGGCATCCGGTTTCTCGTTTACAGTCGTGCTTTTTGGACAAGGTTAAGTCGGTCGAATTTCAACAATCCGGTCTTTATGAGGATGGGCTTTATATGCCATTGAAAAAATATGGCGAACTGTTCTATCCGGGAATGAGTTTCGAAGCATTTGTCGCTTCGGTGGCGCAGCTATCGGATAACGACGCAGACCCGCATTTTCGATCACAGTCCTGTTTTCTGTTGAACAATGCCGGTGACCTCGAACTGGACTTCGTCGGGCGATTCGAAAACTTGGCGGTGGATCTTTCGGTGGTATTGGAGCGATTTGGATTAAAGTCGGGGGAATACGAAATTCCAACGATTAACAAACAGGCGTACCCGCCGAGTTGGGAATTGCAGTCCGATTTGTTAAGTACGATTCACTCGCGTTACAAATCAGACTTTGCCAACTTCGGATATTCATTGGACTAGTCGGTGTCCAGCGGTTCTGACTGTACCGGAGAACAAAGTGATTGGGCACCGTATCCGGCTCGGTGCTTTCAACTCACCAATTTCCTGTAGTGGTGACGATTACGGCATTCAATAATCGATGTAAAGCGATCGGAAGCTAGGGATTGTTGGCGACTGTAATTTTCGTGGCGCCTGGCACGACGCCTTCGTATTCATATAAGGAGAAAATGAAATGTACGATCAACACATATAATGTCGCGACCAAAATCGTGGTCGTCACGGATCGACTGACATCGCTGGACGAAAATTTGGGTTTGCGACCAATAAAATAACTGATCATGGCGACGCCGAACCCGCTGCAGAGCAGTTTTGCTAACAGCCAGCCGGTACCGCGGTACCAATCCTGACCGACAACGATCAGGCCTCGATGAAAGTTCTCGTACCAAAAATCAGGGCCCCTTTCCGGATAATTTTGCACGAATGTTATCAGGCTGGTGGTTCTTGCGGCCCAATAAGAAACCGCGTAAAGAATGGGCGTACCAATTAAGAAAGACCAAATGATCGGAGTCAGTAAGTAAGCTCTTGGCGAAGAGTTTAATGATCTCATGGCGTCGAGTTGTTGGCCAAACTGACGACCGCCGATATCCGATGTGACGGCAGCACCACACCGGGCTGCGATCAAAACGCAGCCGAGCACAGGAACAAAAATTCGATACATCGCAAATCCAAGCCCAATCAACAAATCTTCGATCAATAGTGGCTCGGTGTAAGTCGAATAGGGAAGGAACTTAAATGTGAAAAACGTTGTTACAAATCCTGAAATCATTCCGGCCATTGCCAAATAGATCAAGGCGGTGGGGCCGAAAATCATTCGCGAATAGAACGCGAAATAGCGGAACCCCCACATGGGCCGCGACCAAGTCGGAATGATGCTGAACAGGCTAATTAAAAACGCGGCGACCCAGTCCGCGGTGGATTCAAAAAAACCGGAAAGCCAATCGGTGATTCGACGTGCCAAACTCGCTGGTTTGAGGATTTCATCGGAGTCTTGGACGGCCATTGCTTGAAGCGTTTGTGACAGCGTGTCCCACTGGTCTGAGGGCATTTCCGTTAAATTCTTGGATTGCGGATCGAGCAAGAATATTCGATCCGCAATCGGAGTCAATGAAAGGTAGTCATGGGTCACGATCAAAGTAGTCTCGCCAAATTGTTCGTGAGTTTCTTTGATTAGCTGGGCTACCTTTGTCCCCGTTGCCGGATCCAGACCCGACGTGGGTTCGTCGTAAACGATAATCGGAGGATTGAATGCGATCGTTCGCGCGATGGCCAACCTTTGTTTCTGGCCACCGCTCAATCTTGATGTTGGAACGGTTTCGGGAATCCGCAACGTTTGCAAGAGTTGTTTTGGCGAATACTGGTTTTTTTGGTTTGCGCGTTTCGCTTTGGCGTACTCAATATTCTTCTTCGGAGTCAGTTCGTCGAATAATGCATACGACTGAAAGACCACGCCGACATTTCCGGCCTTGGCAGGCGCACCGTTGACGTGAATCTGACCCGAATATTGGATCGAATTTTCGCTGAAATCCGTCAAACCGGCAATCAATTTTAATAGTACGGACTTACCGACTCCACTGGGTCCAACGATCAAAGTGATTTCGTCGGGACGGAAATTCGCGTTTGCGGATTGCAACAGGATTCGATTTCCGGCGCGCACCGTTAAGTCATTGACGACGATCCCGCGGCGGTCAGGCTGGTTCCCGTTCGTTTCGGAAGTGCTCAAAAATTTGTCCTTGCGGGAACGTGAAACGGGTTTTCAGTACCAGTGAAACCAGGTTTCACCGCGATTTTGGTGTCGCCGGCCAAGGGCTGCTTTGTCGATTTGCTTGTGCGATGCAAAACCAACCAACGATCATCTTTGTGAAGGATTCGGTTTCGCAGGATCCTCGAGAATTCTGGTGTGATGCTTTGTTCGGGAGATCCAAACAAAGATTGGCCGATACGTGTGATGGTCGGGTCCAGTCGTTGGTTAGTTAATTTTAACGCGCGCACCGCAGCCTCGCTTTTCCAGTTGGATTCGAATACGTGTTGGAGTTTTTCATTGTCGACGAATACGTCGCGCAGTATGTCGGTGATCAAAGTTTGGCATTCGGGGTCACGCAAAATTTTCATCGTTGTCGAGGACACTACGTTTTTGACTTTTTGATTGTTGGAAATGCGACGCAAAACGGATTGTTGCACATCAAGAAAATCGGGAATATGTTTCTTGATAATCGGGGCACCATGTTGAACCATAAAGCGATCAAATTCTTTTTTGACCAAATTGCGCTGCGGTAACGGCGACCGGTCGTAAAGAAACCGCCAGCCGAATCGCCAAACGGACGCCTGCTGAAACATTTCTTCGCCAATTTGAGAGGCCAAGGGCTGAGACTCTGACTGAACAATTGGCCAAATCTCGTCTTCAATTAACGGAACGAGTTCTTGATCGACCAACTCCACTTGATAACGGTTGCCCAGCTTTTCAATTTGCCTTCGACGTTGTTGAATTGATGCGTAAAAGTCTTGCCGTATCACGTCGCTAGCATCTTTGACAGATTGGAGGACGACGGGTTGCATCGCATCGGCGATTTCGGAGTAGTGTTTTCGGTAGGCTTCGCCAATCAAATCTGCGATCTCTTTGCGTTTATGCGGGGGCAACATCATCTGCACCACCCAATCCATGGTCGCAGGGGTATGGTGATACGTCAGGTAGTCGCCTTCGTTGAGTTCTGGTGTTGAACCATAGAATTGCACTTGCGCCCGTTTTGTCCAAACGGCCAAATTGGTTTGCCGGTCCGAAACGGCAGATACACTTCCTATGACTTTGGCAGTTTGACCGTCCATAACAATAATTGGATCGCCGATTCGCAACGCCGAACTGCGTTCAAACTCGGCTTCGTAAACGTGGCGAGCATGTGTGAGGAATGCAACCAATTGTTGGTTGGCTTGATCATCGAGTTTCTGTGGACCGGTCAACATCCACCAGGCGCCAATCCCAGTGGCCAACCAAAACAGCAATCCCGTCAACAAACGCATCTGTAAAACAATACCTTTACTTCTTACAAATCAATCCACGGTTTATACTCAAATGACTAGTCTTCAGTTTCGTCTTGGAGGTTCACTTGCTATTCGCAAGGGAAGAAGAATGGTCGTGAACAATTTTCCATTGCCCTTTGATTTTTTTGAGGACCAACGAAAAGTTTCCACTCGGATTTTTATCCTTGAATTTTAAATACCAATTGCCTAGCACGAGGGCCGCATTCTCGTTCAAGATAGTGGTCTCGAGGTTGTTGAATGTTAACGTTCCCATTTTCTCTGGCGGGTATTTCGATTGGTAGCGGTCCAGGGTTGCTTGCCACCCTCGAGTTGTTTTTCCTCCGCTACTAAAGGTCAAGTTTTCGGATTTCCAATATGTTGCCATGAATCCTTCCAGGTCTTTAGCGTTCCAACGCTCGGCCTGTTGGTTCAATATTTTCTCAATTTCTTTTGGTGCGTCTTGGGCAAGAAGCCGAGGCTTGTTGCTCGAACACAAAATCAACAACAATATGGTTGCAAAGCAAATGCCTTTGTCAGCGATCCAATTCGAGTTGAAAAAAAAATGGTTCATGATTCGTGATCCCAGACGTTCTTAAGTGAGTTGAGTTTCTCTAATTCTATTTTTCGGCGAATCCACCCGTTCGGATCGAAATTGAGTTCATCAAATTCAAACGGCTTGCCCACGCCCGGTAGTTTGTCGAATTCTCCCCGTTTTATGGCAGAATCAATTTTAGCTTCGGCAATTAACTGTATGGCTCGTTGTGTCAGCATTTTTGGGATTGCCGCTGGTTAGGTTTAGTTCAGTGCAAAGGCTTCTTTGGACAGGTTAAACGTTTCAATTCTTGGCAATTGAGGATAGGAATTGACCACGACAATCGTTCCGATTTCCGGAGATTTATCACAATACGATTGAATTTGTTCTATTGGCATAACGAAAAATGCCGTCGCAAGTGCGTCTGCGATTGCCGCTGTAGGCGCGACAACCGTCGTCGATAAGAAATGGTCGGTCGGAAATCCTGTTCGCGGGTCAATAATATGTCCATACCTTTTGCCATGATAGAAAAAACCTTGTCGGCCCGTTCCACTGGTGCCCAATGCTTGGTCACGAAGAACAAGGTTGCCGATTCTTTTGTTGGGTTTGATAGGATCACTCAATCCGATATTCCAACCGCTTTCGGGTTCTGTACCAATGTTGTTTCCGAACGCGATGACGCTACTTTGACCGCCGTGGAAAACAAAATCTTCGATTTTTGCTTGCCGGATTTTTTGAGCAGCGTGATCGAGTGCAAAACCCTTGCCGATGCCGCCTAGATTGATTTTGACCCCTTGTTTCAAGAATCGAATTTGCCGGTCTGCGATTTGTAAATGATGGTACGACACACGTTCCAGCGTCTTGTCAATTTCATGTTGTTGAGGCACCTGCCCTGACCTGCGACTAAAACCCCAGATGTCAGATAGCGGATGCGAAGTGATGTCGAACGCGCCATCCGTTCTTTGGCTGATCGTTTGAGCCAAGCACAGTAAATCGTACAGATTGGTTTCGAGGTCGAGTGCGCCATTGAAAGCTTCGCGGTTGATGAAGCTTACTTCGCTACTCTCTCGATAGATCGTCATTTGTTCTTCAAACTCGTCGATCAATCGGAACGCGCTTAGGGCCATTTCGGCGGCGGCATCATATTGGTGCATGTTGAACATCAGCTCAAAATGACAAGCCATCGCGTTTTTGGAGTAACATTCCAAATGAGAGTTTGAACGTTTTTGAGGCGGTTTTAACGTTGCCGGATCAGGTTGACGATTCGCAGGGTTGTCGGCTGCCCAAGTTCCGGTCAAAAAATCGCGTCGATTTGAGTTCGTTTTTTTGGACATGCCAGCGACGATCTGGATTGATTGAATAGTATGGAGTGTGAATAATCTGAAGAACGTTATAGATCGCGGAAAACGCTGGAACCATGCTGAATTTTAACTTCTTCGTAATCCTGTTGTGCTTGGCTTCAATCAGCGTTGGCAATTTTTCTTACTCTATCCAACAAGAACAGGAAAAAAAGACGATTAAGCGCGTGAAGCGACCGGATTTGTCGGGTTCTGATCGCAATGGCATTTACTTTAAAGATGTGTTTGCCGAAGGTTTAGTTGGGCAGGCACCCGAAGTTGGAAGCCCGAACCGCGCTGCTTCAGCTGCAAAACAGGGTCAGAGTACGATGGTTGCTGGAGGCACTAGTTGGAGCCGATTCGTATCACGAGACGCGATTGAAGATGAAATCAAGTTGATATATCGAAAAATGCAGGGGTCGATTACTACCCCTAGCGCTTTCAACAGTAAGTTCCGTGAAGTTCGACAACAACTTGAGATGTTATCCATGTTGTTTGCCATCATTCACGAATACGACAAAGACATTCGTTGGAAGAAATTTGGCGGCACATTGCAAGTTGCGGCGGCAAAAACGGCGACCAAGGCACGGACTCCTTCTCGGCCTTCGTTCCAGGCAGCAAAATTAGCCCGGGAGGATTTGGGAGAGTTGGTACGTGGTGGTAGTATCGCGATCGAGGAAGATATTCCTGCCGAATTGGATTGGTATTCGGTGATTCAACGTCGGCCGCTGATGGTCCAACTGGAATTGGCACTTGGGGAAGTCTTGAAGCCCGGAGTTTCTAACAAAGACGAGTTTGACAAAAACAAGAATGATGTATTGCGAACGGGCAACTTGGTTTCTGCCATGGCGAACGTTCTGATACAAGATGGCATGGACGAAGCGGACGATGATGGCTACGTTGATTTTGCAAAAAATATGGGGGCGGCCTCCAGGCAGTTGATTCTTGCGATCGAGAGCGATGAGTTCGAAACGGCGGCGTTGGCGGTCAACAAGATTGAGCAATCGTGTATCGCGTGTCATGCGGAATGGCGATAAGCCAAATCAGTTTTGAAGGGAATGGATGGATTGACCGCGGGACACAATGCGAAGTTAAATAAATCCCTATCTTGGATCGATCTTGGAGTCGCCTTGTTGGTCGGCGCGCTGCCGTTGACGACGCAAGTATGCGGCACTCGTCTGGCTGTTCAGTTTTTTGGTTCCGATTCGTCGACAATTGCCGCCATGATTGTTGCTGCGTTGTTCGGATTGGGAAGTGGCGCGGCGATTTTGGGCCGGGCTTCGGACTCTTTTTCACGTACCGATTTTTTGGTCGGCCTGATCCTGTTCGTTTCCGGTGGGTTGTCTGTTTCGCTCTCAATTTGGGGGGGCGCAATCGCGAATGTTTTCGACGGTGGTAACGACTCAATCAACCATTTGGCTGCGAAGTTGGGTTTCGCGATAGTCACGTTGACCCCCATCAATTTTGCCATGGGGGGCTTATTGCCGGTGTTAGTAATGCGTCGTCATGAGTCTTTAAAACAACGATTTGGTTCGATGCATGCTGGAGATAGCGTTGGCTTGATCTACGCCTTGGAGTCCTGCGGCGCCGCATTGGGCTCAATCGCTACGGCTTTTTTGCTGATTCAGACCTTTGGCATTCAAGACACGTTGCTTTGGAGCGGTCTGGTTTCGATAGCGATTGCTGCTGTGTATTTTGTGGTTGCGGCTTTTCGAACGCGCGAGCAATCGAGGCCATCGGAAACGACTTTGAGTTATCGGCTCAATCGCCAAGATTGGATTTTGTTAATTGCTGTTGGTTTGACCAGTTGCGCCAGTTTGGGGATGGAAGTGGTCTGGCAACGTTTTTTTGTTGTTTGGTTTGGCTCCGATACACAGAGTTTCGCGCTGGTAGTATCGGCCATCTTGAGTGGCGTCAGCCTAGGGTCGTTCCTTGCTGCCCAAATCGTAAATCGGGTGAAAAGCCTGGAATGGTTGTACAGTCGTTTATTGTATTGGGTTGCCTTGACCGTGGTCGGCTCGTGCTATGTGGTGGTTTTCGGTAATGACAATTTGGAATCCTGGATTTGGAGTTATAAATACTTGACCGCCTTTCCGGTTGCTTCCAGATTAGTTTTAGCGTTCGCGATCGTTGCCGCGCCGATGACATTGATCGGCATGTGTTTGCCAGTGGCCGCGCACTTGTGGATTCGAAAAACAAGCGGCATTGGTGGCCAGGTTGGGCAAATATTTGGTGTCGCGTTGTTTGGCAATATCGTAGGGGTTTTCGTCTGCGGTGTTTGGTTGGTGCCGGCTTTTGGATTGAGGCCCACTGCGATCGCTTTGAGTGGATTGTGTTTGCTCGCTTCGATTGGTATCCGACAGTTGCTGCTTACCGGAACCGCGGTGCGGAGCTCGCGCATCACCTTGGGGCGTTGGGGCACCGTGGCTGGAGTCGTAGTTTGGGTCGTGGTAGCGAATGGACTGGTAAGTCGCAAATCTGAGTTAGGGCTGGTTTCGAATCGAACGGATTGGCGGACGCTGTTTTACTCCGAGAATTCGCAAAACACGGTCGCGGTGATTGGTTCGGTCGACGATTCGCGCCAAAGACAAATGTTGATCGATGGGGTCGCGATCGGGGAAATTGGTGGTGGCGTTGATGAGAAGCAGCAACTTCTCGCTCATCTTCCGTTGTTGCTGCGGCCAGGAATCACCGATGCCTCGGTTTTGACGATTGGACTTGGCACTGGCGTATTGGCGTCTGAGTTGATCGAAAACCCCTTGGTTGCAAATGTGACATGTTTGGAGTTGTCACCGGCTGTTATTGAAGCGGCCGAATGTTTTTCCGACGTGAATGATGATTTGTTGAGGCAGGACGATTTTCAATTGGTGTTGGGGGATGGAATTCGATTTTTAAGGAAAACGACGCATCGATACGACACAATTGTTTCCGATGCGAAATCGCGTCCTGGACACGCCGGCAACGTCGCATTTTTTACGCGTGACTACTATCAAATTTGCAATTCTCGTTTGACTGAACAGGGTGTGTTTGTTCAGTGGATTTCGTTGAAATCTTCCCAGCACGCGTTGCGTACGATTTTGAAGTCCTTTACGAAAGTTTTTCCCTACGCGCACATCGCGATCGCAGCTCCGGACTCTATTTTTGCCGTCGGTAGTTGTGAGCCGATTGCATTTGACCGGGAATGGGTTAATTGTTGTTTGAAAAAACCAAACGCCGAATCGTTGAGTCGATATCACGTTAACTGCTACGATGACTTGTTATCGTTGTATTGGTTGGACCAATCGGTAATCCAAAGTGCCTTGATGGATGTTCAAGTGAACACGTTTGACCGGCCGGTATTGGAGTCGTTTGCCTTTGATTCATTTCGACAAGTTATTGGCAAATCGACGGAACAATTAGAACTCGTCCGCTATTTGATTCAAGAAGATCGGAGTTTGAGTCGCGATGAAATTCGTTTCAACGGCTCTTCTTTGGATTCGAATTTGGCATTGGCGACCGAATTATTTGCGGGTCGGCGTGCTGGCGAAGCGATCGTGATGGCCAACCAAGAGTTGTTGGAACTGAATGACGGTTGGTTGGATCGAGCGGCGGAAAGCTATCGACGGGCGTTAGTCCTGCTTCCCAACTTGACTCGGCAGAATCGCGTCGCGAAGTTCTATCGTCAGTTGGCGGAGCGGGCGCGACGTGATGGTAAAAGTCATCTGGAATTTTCGGCTTTGATGAATCTTCGCGAGCTGAATATGGCGTGCGCAGAAGATGAATTGGCAATGGCTAAGATTTTGGTGGAAGCCGGTCAAGCTGAAACCTCGCTAGATCATTTCTATCAAGCCACAAAAAAGTCTCCGGATGAGCCCCGGTTTCGGATCGAATTTGCTTTCTGTTTGCTCAAATTGAACCGATATGGACAGGCGGCGTCGCAATTCAATCGCGTGTTGTCGCAAAATTCAAATGCGGCCGAAGCGAAGGCTGGATTGGGGATTGCACAATTGAAAATGGGTCGATTCGAGGCCGGTTACGAAAACATTCGTGCGGCGATTCTCGCCAACGACGCACTGAAGTCGAGATTGAAAGAATTTACAATCGATCTCGACTCGTTGCGTTTGGAATGACGTGCCTGGCGGCAAACCCAGTTAACGTTTTGGTTTGCGTAAGTTGGCTTGGCTGCTTTGACGACGGATCAATCGTTGAATTTCTCGATCCAAATCATCGACCGGCAAATTACTGTCTACCAGTTTTCCGCGTTGGTCAACCAAAATGGTTAGGGGCAAAGTGGTAACGCCTAACTGGAGGGCCAGTGGACTTTTCTCGGCCCCGCCCGGAGCATGTAACTGGGGCCAATTTACCGACCGATTTCGTGAAAGATAAGTTTTGGCATCATTAACGTCTTCATTCAAATTCGCACCGACGATCAGCAAGTCGGATTTGTATTTGGCGCCGAGTCGCTGTAGCTCTTCAAACCCATCAATGCATGAATCGCATTCCGTTTCCCAATAGTGAATTACAACAATCTTGTCGCGAAATTGTGAGGCCTGCAGGTCGAATCGCTTGCCACCAATGGTGCTCCCTTTGAACGGAAGCGATTTGCCGATGGAAGACAAACGAACGATCGCGCCGTTGGACTTCTTTCCGAAAATGGTGGCGGCGAATTCGCGACGGCATTTGGTGTACCATCGAATGGCCTTTTCACCGTCGTCTCGTTCGGCGACTTCGGCATTGAGCCCGAGTTGGAAATAGCCTTCTGCAGCAAATTCACTTTTCGGGAATTGCTTGACGAACTTTTCAAGGTCCCTGATGTATTTTTCGTTGGCTTCGCTTCTACTTTTTCGATCGCCTTGCTGATGACCCATCAAAAACTCAGCGTAGATAATTCGCCACTGGACATACGCCAATTCATCCGTCAGACCCATCGATTTGATCTTCGGGATTTGCCGTTGAATGAAATCGAGGCCTTTGGGAAAACGATTGGTTTGGTAGGACGAAGTAACCGTGTCTGCCATTTGACGGATCCAGTTGCCTTGCTCTTGACCTTGTTTGCTCTGTTGAGCGAGCTGCATGAACAAGTCAGCTTGTTGCTCTTCCAGTTTAGCGATGGTCGCTGCGCCTCGAGCCGAGTTCAGTTGCTTCGAAATGGCATCGTATTCTTCAAACAATTTGACAAGCACTTGAGCATCCGGGTTTCCCGAGTTGTCGACAATGTTGGATTCGTTGGCGGGGGAGGCGGCTGGATAAAAAAGTCCTCCGTTGCGGACCACTTGTCCTTCGCCGACGAGTTGAGGTAACTCCAAAATGCGCCAATTGTTGGGTTGGACTTCGACAATCGTGCCCAAAGAAAGTTGGCCAAATTTGCCCTTGTTTTCGAAAACAGCAGCGGCGTGATCAAAGATAATCAGGTCTTTGGTGACGCCGGAAATTCCGCTGGGAACCAATGCTGGACGCGTGCTTCCAAACTGGGTCCAACTGGATCGACTGGAAATCGAGTCTTGAGATTTGGCGAACGACTCAAATTTCGACGATGCCTCTCGTATCGACTGGGTGACCGTTTTACTAAGTTTATCTTCCAATTGGAGGCTTTCCAATTCACTGCTTGAGATCAATAGACGTTTGAATCGTGCCGAATCGGAAGTTCGCACCGCATGGAATACTTCTTCTCCTGCTTCCGAAGCTGATATCTTGATCCAGCGATCGATGGTGCCGTTTTTGTCGAGGTCTTTTCCATGGCGCGTGCCGGCAGAGCCCATCCAACGAAATTCGTCGGCTCGACCGTCAAAGTCGGAGTCGATATCACGGTAGACTTCGATGCCGTCCTTAAAATAAGACCACGAATCGAGTTCATTATCACGGTCGAGATCGAAAAATAAGCGAAGAATTCGCCCTGAAGAATCGTAAATGGCAAACCCTGGTTTCTTGAACTTTTTGAGCGTCTTTTCGATTTTGCACGAATCGATTTCCGATTTGGTCGGGATATCGTAGTCGACGGTCCGTTGCACTGGTTTATAGCCGAGCGCCGTCTTGACCATGGACTTGTCTTGTGCCGTGGCTGATTGAAAAGATGAACCGATCGCCACAAGGAAAACCAAAACGGCAATAAAGGAGGTCAAACTCAAAAATTTATGCATGTGAGAACCTGATTTTATTTTTCAAGGCTTTTGATTGTGAATTGGCGAACCTGTCGGTTGCCCGATTAATCATCGTATTGGAGCGACGAAAAAACTAGTTTTTCGCGATTGAAATCCGTTGCGTGGATGAGAGATCAGCAGGTATTCGAATCTGAGCGGATCAATTTTCCACATCATAACAGCTATCGGATAACCAATTAGCCTAAATGTTCCATTTTTCTTGAATCGCAGGCCACAACGGACAAGAGTGAAAGCTAAATGATTGGAGTTGAACGGTTGGTGAAACAAGTCTTGTGTTCCGAAAAATCGTGATTTTTGAAACCCAGATGACCCTTTGACACAATTTTTGCGTTTTCTACAATACTGCGCTTCGAAAACGAACGAGAATAAGTCTGTTCGGGCGTATAGCTCAGTTGGTTAGAGCGCATCGCTGATAACGATGAGGTCCCAAGTTCGAATCTTGGTACGCCCATTGATCCCGACAATGAAAATAAACGGGGACGTAGCTCAATTGGGAGAGCGCCTGCCTTGCACGCAGGAGGTTGTCGGTTCGATCCCGGTCGTCTCCATCAGGCCGTTTGCGATTTGCAAACGGCCTTTTTTCATGCTCGGTGAAACTGAGTTCGTGTCTCTGCCCAAACGTACGGTTTCACTATGACGCCATTTGTCATTTGGTTTCAGCATCGGAGCGGCTCAACTCATCTCGTTTCGTTATTGAACAGCCATCCGGAAGTAAAATGTAAGGGCGAAATTTTCGGTTGTTTTCGCTTGGGCAATTTGGAACAACGGCTCCAATTTCCAAATGGATACGCTCTCGGGGAAAGTCTTTATCGTCGCGTGTTGAACCTGTTCCCAGGAAAAATTGAGGATCCCCAAGATATTCAGTGTTTACAGCAGCTTGAAGACTTTGTTTTTGCTCGGCAATCGCATACTGACAAGATTCGCGGATTCAAATTCAAGTTTCCATCGCAGGCTAAGTTGTTTGAATTGATTAGTCATGAGCTTTGTGCTCGCGCTAGCGAGATCAAGTTGATTTGCCTTACTCGGAAGAATTTGTTGCGGCGTGCGATATCAGTATTGAACCTGGGAAAGATCCAAGAGCTGTCGCATCAGGCCAATGTTCGCACCGCGTTAAATTTGCCGCCCGCGGTCTACGACATTCAAGAAGTGGTGCGTTTGATTTCATATTACGAGCGTATCGATCGTGAATTTTTGGATTGGCCGCTGAATTTTCCAAACCGGTTGGATATTGAATATCAGGAATTGGTAGACCACCAATCGCGGGTTTGCTTGGAATTGCAACGATTTATCGGGGTCAGCGAAGAACGTGAATTGGTATCAAAAACACATCGAATTACGGCCACCGACTTGGAAAAACAGGTTTTGAACATGAATGAGCTGCGTCAAGTATTGGAAGAGCAGGGATTTTCGCGGTTTTTAGATTAGCGGGGGGAAATCTGAACCCAATATTGGTGGAAACACAAAATGCGATGTCCGATACTTCACCCTGAAACCGACGTAATGGGAATCCAACTTTGATTAGCGGGTCCAATATCATTGAAATCGTTGCCATTTCATGTTTGAATATTGGCCAGAAGGCAGTGTCTATCACGACCGGGATTATTCGACCATCGAAAAAAAGAGAAAAGGGAATCGTTCAATGCCAAAACAAACCAGAAGAAACTTTGTCAAATCCACAGCCGCGCTTGGCCTTGGGCTGTGGGCTGCAGGCGGTGTTTCGGCGAAACCGTCACGATCTGCTTTGGAAGAGATTTCGTTCGGTTGTATTGGAATCGGAGGTAAAGGTTCTAGTGATTCCGCCGACGCAAACAACACCGAACGTCACGGAAGTCGCGTGATTGCGATTTGCGATATTGATGACGAAACACTTGATAGTTCCAAGGACAAATTCCCGGGTGCCCAGCGATTCAATGATTATCGCAAAATGCTCGAAGAGATGGGGGATTCTATCGACGCGGTGACCGTTAGTACTCCCGACCACACGCATGCGGTGGCGGCATTGCAAGCGATGAGAATGGGCAAGCACTGTTTTTGCCAAAAGCCGATGACGCACTCGATTGAAGAGGCGCGGATGATGGCTCAAGTTGCCCGCGAAAACAAGTTGATGACGCAAATGGGTAATCAGCATACGGCGAACCCTAACTTGCGTTTGTCGGCGGCACTGATCAAATCAGGCATCATTGGCACCATTAAAGAAGTTCACGTGTGGACCAACCGACCGGTATGGCCGCAGAGTTATGGCCTGAAAGTCAAAGAGCCCCCAACACCGGATCATGTACATTGGAACGAGTGGATTGGCCCTGCCAAGATGCGGCCTTACAGCCCTGATTATCACGCATTCAAATGGCGTGGATTCTGGGATTTTGGTACTGGCGCACTTGGCGACATGAGTTGCCATACCTTGAATATGTCGTATATGGCCTTGGATTTGAGAGATCCGATTAGTGTCGAAGCCAAGACGGAACGTCATGACAAGAACTGTTACCCCAAGTCGTCAGTGATCGAATACGAATTTCCAGAGCGAAACGGTCGCCCTGCATTGAAGATGACTTGGTACGACGGCGGCAAGAAGCCGATGGCATTGTTGAAGGATTGTCCCAAGCAGAAAGACGGCGGTCGTGAGAGAATGTTTGTCAGTGGGGCCGTTTTGATTGGTGACAAAGGCAAGTTCTTCTCACCTGGTGATTATGGCGGCGAAGTGGCTCATACTGGCGTTGTTGTTGACGGTGAATTCACCAACCAAATCAAATTCCAGGACAAAGCCGAATTCGTCAAGTCGCCTGGTCATTTCAAGGAATTGACCGAAGCGATTCGTGGAAACGGAAAGCCGGTGTCCAATTTCGATGAATACGCCGGTGGCTTGACCGAGACAACATTGCTGGGCAACTTGGCCGTTTGGTCTGGTCAACGAATTGAATGGGACGCGCAGAAAATGGTCGCCACCAACAACGATGATGAAGATGTACAGAAGATCGTACGTCATGACTATAACAATGGTTACACCATTCACGTGTAGTCAAATTGTTGGCAATTTTGGGTTTCGCAATGCTTTATTGAGATTCCGCGTAAAGTTAGCGGCTGTCATACGTCCAATGTTTAGACGTAGATTGAGGTCGATACATTGTCAAAAACACTCTTAAAAAAAAGCCGTATGGCCGAGTTGATTTTGCTCGGTTGTACGGTGTTTGGATTTCTAGTTGCTCCGTTTCTTTTTGGCCAACAGGATCGGCCAAAGTCCGTTGATGATTCGTCAAAAAAACGGGTGACAGGGACGAAGTCCAAATTGGGGGATAAGAAATTGGATGTTGCCAACTTTGGTGCCGGCTGTTTTTGGTGTGTTGAAGCCGTTTTTCAAGAGCTAAAAGGCGTTGCTTCGGTCGAAAGTGGTTACATGGGCGGCGCCGTCGCCAATCCGACTTATGAACAGGTGTGCACCGGAACCACTGGCCACGCCGAAATTTGCCAAATCAAGTTCGATCCCAAAGTCATTTCCTTCAAAGAACTGTTGGAAGTGTTTTGGAAAACACATGATCCAACGACCTTGAACCGTCAAGGTGCCGATCGCGGGACACAATACCGATCGGCCGTGTTTTACACTTCCCAAGAGCAACGGGAACAAGCTGAGAAGTACAAAAAGTTGTTGGATGACTCGGGAGCATTTCCCAATCCCATCGTGACTGAGGTGTCCGAGGCGACCGCGTTTTACTCCGCTGGAGATTATCACGCGAATTACTTTAAGCTAAATCCCAACGCGGGTTACTGTCAGTTTGTTATTCAACCCAAAGTCGACAAATTCAAACGTGTTTTTGCCGACAAGCTCAAGTCAGCCAAGTAGCAGGCACGCGGGTGGATAATGAATGTCGACTGAATTGGCCGTTGAAGACGATAGCGCGAATCATTCCCAGAAGCTAAAAGCAGATTTGTGCATGTTTTGCGTGGCTGCTATTTGGGGCATTAACATGCCCATTATGAAGTTTGCGTTGGTTCGCGTCGACGCGTTTCTGTTTAATGCGACCCGGCTGTTGATATCGGCCTTGGTCTTGGCGGTAATCGTCTGGCATCAAAAAGCGACGATCCTGAATCGCAATTCGCAGGCATCAACGTGGCAACAACAAATGGTTCGAATCGGCGTTTTTGCGTTTTTGACTGGTTTCGCCTATCAAGTCTTGTTTCTCGTTGGTATCAACCAGACGTCCGCGGGAAATACCGCATTGATCATGTCCGCGCTTCCGATGTGGACTGCACTCCTGGCGACGATCTTGACTAAAGAATATCTCAATCGTTTTGCCTGGAGCGGCTTGTTGGTTGCGATGACTGGAACGTTGATTGTGACGTTGACGGTTCCAAGAACGGGCGCAGGTGAGGGCTCGATCTTGGGTAATTTGTTGGTTGCGGCGGCGACGTTTTCTTGGGCGCTGGGCAGCGTATGGAGCCGGCCAATGATGAAGGAAATCTCGCCGATCGGATTGGCGTTTTGTGGCGTGGCCTTGCCGGTACCGCTGCATTTCTTGGTGGCGAGATATGCCTGGGAAAAAATGCCTGTTTTTGTGAGCGACCCTTGGTTGTTAGCCGCCGTGTTATTTTCTGGCGGTTTGTCGACCGGGCTGGCTTACGCCATGTGGAATTTTGGGGTCAAGATATTGGGTACTTCGCATGCGGCTATCTTTCAGAATCTTGTGCCGTTTTTTGCGCTGTTTTTTAGTTGGATGATTCTCGCCGAAGTCCCTGGTTGGTTACAGGTATTGGGCGGTTGCATAACTTTGGTCGGGTTGGTAATCATGCGTCGTCACCGAGATTAAATCTCAGGCGGCGGTTCAGCATTGGTTCTGATCGAAAAGCAGCCTAGTGCAAGTTGCACTGAACGGTAGCCTCGTGGCGTCGAATTTTGCGGCAAAAACTGACGGAACGACGCCACTATGAAAGGCAATGCGCTCTAACTAAGCCTGGTTGCGGCGGCACAAGAGGACGCATTATTTCGCAGTTACGGACTCAAGGACGTAGTAAAAGTTTCGATCGAGCTCCACGGATTGAATCCGATCGTCGAATTTGATCGTCTTTTTTTCCTTGGTTGGGGAAATGACTTTCTCGGTCCCATTGATGCGGATTTTTGCGGGAAAACTAAACCCTTCAACGGTATCATCGAACCAATACGTTAGCTGTTGGCCGTTCGTCATGTACATCAGTTTGGGGATGCGCACGTCGCGTAAATATTGGTCGAAAAATTTGGAGAAGTCGATACCTGACTGTTGGTTTATGTACGACTCGATCTGTTGAGTGGTAACGGTTTGGTGCCAGAACGTTGTGTTAATACCAATCAGAATGTCGCGCCATTTCTTATCGTCGTTCAAAATGTGTCGCATCGTATGCAGCATGTTGCCGCCTTTGTAGTACATGTCGCCGGAACCTTCTTGATTCAGGCCGTATTGCCCGATGATCGGTTTGTCATTCTGGATCAGGGCGCGGCATCCGATGACGTAGTCTTGAGCTTCTTTTTTGGTGAAGTGATATTCGACGAACAGGTTTTCCGAGTAATTGGTAAATCCTTCATGAATCCACATATCTGCCGCATCTTTCATCGACACATTATTGCCGAACCACTCGTGGCCGGATTCATGCACGATAATGAAGTCGAATTGGAAACCGACGCCTGTGCTACTCAAATCGCGGCCCCGGTAGCCGTTTTTGAAACCATTGCCGTACGTGACACTACTTTGGTGTTCCATCCCTGGGTAAGGGACCGCAACCAGTTTGAAACTGTCCTCGTAAAACGGATACTTTCCGAACCAGTGCTCGAAGGCCTTTAAGGTACGAGGCACCTCTTTGAAGTGAGATTCCGCTTTGGCTCGTTGGTGCTTCAGAACCCAATAGTCGATATCGAGTTCGCCAAATTCGCCCGCGTATTTGTCGGAGAAGTTCACGTAGTTCCCGATATTTGCGTTCACGCAGTAGTTATTAATTGGTTGAGTCACGATCCAGTGAAAGGTTCGTTTTCCCGTTTGTTTTTGGTCGACTTTGGCAAGCCGACCATTGGCCACGGCAGTCAATTCTGCGGGGACCGTTAGCGCAATTTCCATACCCCGATCCGGTTCGTCGGCACCGTGGTCTTTGTTGGGCCACCAGATACTGGCGCCGATGCCTTGGCAGGTCGTCACGATGAAGGGGTGACCGTTTTTGTCTTGGTCCCAGCTAACGCCGCCGTCCCATGGCGGGCGTTTGGCAACTTGGGGTTTGCCCGCGTAGTGCAAAGTAACGGAAACGTCTTCATTCGCCATCACTGGCTGCTTAAATTCGACCCAATAGACGTTACCCTCACGTTCGAAATTTAACTGGTCGTCTTCAAAATCGACGGCGGTCAGTCGCAATGGAGGTTGCAGATCAATTTGTAGGCGTTGGCCTGAATTGAGGGTTCGGAAAGTCACCTGATTGGAACCGCGAATCGATTTCGTTTCGGGCATGAATTCGACGGCAAGTTTGTAATGCTGGACGTCCCACCATTCCCGCTCAGGGGAAATCGACCCGCGCAATTTGGCTTGCCGCTGTTTGTCCGTCTGACTCATCACACCGGCAGTCACGAAGTAGGAAGCAAACAGTACTGCGACAGCGGTTTTAATATTCAATGAATTGCCTGCAAATCGAAACGTCCACTTAATCAAAAATCTCCAATCCACTATTATAGAGATCTGGAAGGAACTTGTCGGCGACTCTCGGGCTAAATTTCTACCGATTGGTTCGAGTGAATAGGGAACGACGTGTTCGACGCGGTTCGGTACGAGACGACGAATTTGTGCGTTGGAATGGGTGTAAAATGTCAAACGACGCTTCCGGTGGAGTGGCCTCCTCCGATACCTCAGTTTTGGATTTACCGATGACGGAAATGCTTTGGCAGATTAACGTGTTGCCGAAACCTGGCCAGCTGGATCGGCTGGGTCAATCTGTGTCGGCGATGTGCCGTGAAGCGGGTTTGCCAGACGTGAAAATCGCGGGCGGTCGTGGATTTCTGGTACAGGGAAAACTGTCTGAACAAGACGCTCACCAGATTGCCAAGCAGGTATTTGTTGACTCGGTCGTAGAAGACTATTGCCTTGCTCGACCAGGCCAGGCAATTTTGAACCAGCTATTGGCAGAAGGTGAATTGTTCTACGTGATGCCCAAAGCGGGGGTGACCGATCCTGAAGCGGAAACAGCTAAGCAGGCGGTATTGCGACTCGGATTTGATGTCTCTCAAATTCGTACATTTCGGCGGATTTTGACCGTGCCGCTGGCACCAGATGTAAAGCAATCGTTTTGTAGTCTGCTGGCGAACGACTCGATCGAACAGCTTGTTAATGGTCCCATCGAAATGGAGGAAATCCAACTTGGTCACCAATACGATTTTGAACTGCGACATGTGCCATTGCTTGGCGCCGACGATGACCAATTGGTAGCTATTAGCAAAGAGTGGCAACTCAGTTTGACGCTCATCGAAATGCAAACCATCCAAGCACATTTCATAGGCCTGGAGCGCGATCCGACGGATGCCGAATTAGAGACGGTTGCTCAGACTTGGAGCGAGCACTGTAGCCATAAGACGTTGGCTGGCAAAGTAGCCTACCAGGACGAAAATGGTGAGCGGCAATTTGAAAACATGCTCAAAGAAACCATCTTTGCGGCAACGGTGAGCATTCGCGAGGCCTTGGGTGACGATGATTGGTGCGTGAGCGTATTTAAGGACAACGCTGGTATTGTGACGTTCGATGACGAACACAATGTAGCGTTCAAGGTAGAAACGCATAACCGACCTTCTGCAATCGAGCCCTACGGTGGAGCCAATACTGGGATTGGAGGTGTGATTCGTGATACGTTGGGGACGGGTTTAGGTGCCAAACCGATTTGCAATACGGACGTATTTTGTTTTGCCTCGCCGACAACTCCTTACGACGACCTTCCGCCCGGTGTATTGCATCCGCGGCGAGTCATGAATGGAGTGGTCGCCGGGGTCCGAGATTACGGAAATCGGATGGGGATTCCAACCGTTAATGGAGCAGTCTATTTCGATAATCGCTACGTCGGGAATCCACTGGTGTTCTGTGGGAACGTTGGGTTGATTCCCAGGGAAAAATCTTTCAAAGAACCTCAGCCGAATGATTTGATCGTCGCAATCGGTGGTCGAACCGGGCGCGATGGCATCCATGGAGCGACGTTTAGTTCTGCGGAGCTGACGGACAAGAGTGAAGTTGAATCTGGAGGTGCGGTTCAAATTGGAAACGCCATTACCGAAAAAATGGTCATGGACGTCTTGCTACAGGCTCGCGATGAAGAATTGTATAACGCGGTTACCGATTGTGGTGCCGGTGGATTCTCTAGTGCGGTCGGCGAGATGGGTGAAGAAATTGGTGCCGAAGTTTGGCTGGAGAAAGCTCCTCTCAAGTATGATGGGCTAAGTTACACCGAGATTTGGATTTCTGAGGCTCAAGAACGGATGGTATTCGCCATTCCCGAATCCAAATGGCTCCGTTTTGAAGAACTTTGCGCTGCCGAAAATGTGGAAGCCGTCGTTATCGGCCGATATGTCCCGACCGGTAAGTTGACACTGAAATACGAAGATCACGTTGTGGCCGACTTGTCGATGGAATTCTTGCACGAAGGTCGACCGCCGGTGGTTCGCGAAGCCACATTCAAACCCAAGCCTACTTCGCCACCAATCAGTCTCGATTTCTTGGCAAACGATGGTTTGTACAATCAGGACTTGTGTTCGATCTTGAGCAGCCTAAATGTTGCCAGTAAGCACTGGATTATTCGACAGTATGATCATGAAGTTCAGGGTGGTAGTGTACTGAAGCCTCTCGTCGGTGTTGAAAACGATGGTCCCGGCGATTCAGCCGTTGTTCGCCCTGTTTTGAGCTCGAATCGGGGCTTGGCGATTTCGTGCGGAATGAACCCGTACATCGGTGATATCGATCCGTACCACATGGCGGCCAGCGGAATCGATGAAGCGATTCGGAATTGCGTCGCGGTTGGCGCCGATCCAAACCGAATTGCGATTTTGGATAATTTTTGTTGGGGGTACACCGACCGTCCCGAAACGCTGGGGGCTCTGGTTCGAGCCGCGATTGCATGTCACGATGTATCGAAAGTTTTCCGGACTCCGTTCATTAGCGGCAAAGATAGCTTAAACAATGAATTTAGTTTTACGGACTCCAATGAGGCGCGGCAGACGATTTCAATTCCGGCAACATTGTTGATTAGCGCGATGGGCCAAGTCGATGATGTCCGTCGATGCGTGTCGATGGATTTCAAAGAATCCGGAAACCAAATTTATTTAGTCGGTCCGACCGGCAATCATTTCGGCGGTTCGCATTTGTGTCTGATTCGCGATGTCGACGGCGGTGCTGTGCCAACAGTGGATGCGGAATTCAATCGCGAAACGTACTTGAAGATGCATCAGGCCATTTCAAGTAGTCTCGTGCGTGCATGTCACGATTTGAGCGAAGGGGGATTAGCGGTGGCGGCTGCGGAAATGGCGTTCGCCGGCGCACTAGGGGCAACTTTGGATCTGATCGGCGTTTGCGAACGCTACGAAATTTCGGCTGCGGCGGCATTGTTTAGTGAATCCAATGGGCGATTCGTCTGTGAAATCGCGCCGAACAAACAAGAGGAGTTTGAATCGATTTTAGGTGAACGATGCTTGGCCATCGGACAAGTCACCGGTGGTGACAAACTGAAAATACATAACGGGCAAGAATTGTTGGTTGATGAAACATGGGTGAATCTGAAGTCGGCTTGGCAAGAGCCGTTGAATTGGAGTTAATCTAAAATGGCAAAACCTCGAGCACTGATTCTTAGGGCACCTGGGACCAATTGCGACGAAGAAACGGCATTTGCATTCGAAAAAGCCGGAGCTCAGGCTGAAGCTGTCCACGTTAACCGATTATTGAAAGAGCCAGATTGCATCAAGCAGTTTCAAATATTGTGTGTCCCAGGCGGTTTCAGTTTTGGGGATGATATTGGCGCTGGCAAGGTGCTGGGGATGCAGCTGCAAACGTCTTTGGCCGATGTGCTGCAAGAATTCAAATCGGAGGACAAACTGATACTAGGAATTTGTAATGGGTTTCAAGTGCTTTTAAAAACTGGATTGTTGTTGGGTGGCGATGCGGAAAGTTCACCGGCAACGCTGACGTGGAATGATTGCGGGCGATTCCATGATAGTTGGGTACACTTGGCTACCGATGACCAGTTGTGCGTCTTCTTGCGCGGGATCGATCGGCTGGAATTGCCGATCGCGCACGCGGAAGGAAAATTCGTTGGTCGCGATCAATCTATTTTGGATGTCTTGCAGGATCAGCATCGATTGGCGATTCGATATTGCAAACCGTCCGGGCCAAATGGATACGTCCCTTTCCCATTCAATCCAAACGGTTCGGAACGAGATGTGGCTGGGATATGTGACGAAACCGGGCGGGTGTTCGGCTTGATGCCTCATCCGGAGCGTAACATTGATCCGACTCACCATCCCAATTGGACACGATCGGGTTTGAAAGAGTTTGGTGACGGTTTGCTGGTATTCAAAAACGCCGTCGAGTATTTCGTGTAGCCGGGTTTAATGCAGGCTGATTCAAAACAGGCTGAACATCGCTTGTCCGATACCACCGAAGAGCGTCGCGCCGGTTTGGTGAATTCCAAACATACCGGCCCCGATTTGACTGATCGCGGCAACTGCAATTGTGAGTTGCCCGATGCCGATGGGCGCAACGGTAAATTGCCCGATACCAAATACCCGTGCCGTAACGAATTGGCCAATTGAAATGTAACCTTGGCAAAACTGTCCAATAGCAATAACCCCTTTGGCTTTGTTGCCGATAGCCAGAATGCCGTGGGCAGTCCCAAGTCTACGGGTGTTCGGCTCAAAACCGGAGACCAGCGATACGAGCGGTAAATCAAAAATTTCCGTATGGGAACGGAACTCTCGATACACATTGCCTCTTTCATCCAGCTGCGTGGACCAGGTCCCAAATTGAGTTTCTTGGACAACGTAATCGGCCTTTTTGATCGGCTTTTGGGGCTGGCTGGCAAAGGATTTCATGTTCGGATTCCTAGGCGAATTGGTTGCAATTTTTTCGCGGATTGAGGCTTAACATTGGTCGAAATCTGACAAAATCGAAGAAATCGGCTCGATTCAAAACTGAAAAATAGGTGGTTTGAGGATTGTTTGTCGATTATTTGATTTTTTACGAAAGAATCGAGGTTGCTGATTCCGATGACTTTTCTGGCGGGTCGAAACTGTTCGGCCAAAGCTTTACGGCAGCGCAGCCGTTTGTTGAGACAGGAAAAACAGGCGATGTTCCCCCGAATTCATACCTTTGCAATCGTTTTTTCAATCATAGCTATCCTTGCGACTAGTCAGTTGTCGGCTCAACTGTCGAGAGCCAATGTTTTACGGCAAGCTCAGGCGCGTGGTGAACGCGTCGTGCAAGACATGACTTCACGACGAGGTAACGTCCGTCTGGCACAAGGTAGTGGCACTAGAATGATGCCAACGTCTCCGACGATGAATGGTTCGCCAGTCTTCGACAATCAAGTGTCTGGAGGCGCACCGGTTGTGGGAGGGCCTAGTGGAGCGGTCACCAATCGTTACGTGCCACAACATCTTCGTAGTGTTGCTCCAACGCAGGACAACATTGTGATCGACGGAGGTTCGCCAATTGTTTCTCAAGAGTTTATGGGTCAAGAGATCATTGATGATGGCGCGTCCGGGTGCGGCGATCCCAATTGCGGAGGTTGCGGCCTGGGGCAAAGTTTTTTTAGGGGGGATATCTGTTGCAACCGAAACGGAGGTTGCGGGCCCCATGCGTGGGAAAACTGTTGGATTGGTTGCCTCGGTGGGTTGTTTAACAACGCCGAATTTTTTGCGGGAGCTCAAGGCTTTCGTTCCAGGAACTTTTCGGCTGGTACGCAATCCGTCGATGATTCCAGTTTCGGTTTTTACGGCGGAGTAAACATGGGCCTGTCATTGTGTCGCTTAGCTTGCGGACTGTTTTCTGGACAGGTTGGAATTCGCAGTTCTCAATCGGAATTTGAAGGTGATTTCTTCTCGACCGACAACCGTGATCAGTTGTTCGTGACGGCCGGTATTTTCCGTCGCGTGGATTACGGTTTGCAGTTGGGTGTCGTTGGGGACTTTATGCACGAAGAGTGGTTTGCGGAAACAGAGTTGAGTCAAATTCGTGGCGACATCGGTTGGGTTTATCCTGGTGGCAACACGCTTGGATTTCGGTTTGCCTCTGGCACGGACGACGACACGACCAATGGAATCATCAACGGTGTCGCATTCGACAACTTGTTTGCTGAGGTCATCGACAATTATCGCTTCTACTATCGGATGATGGCAGCCAGTGGTGGACATTGCGATGCCTATGTCGGCTGGTCCGATGCCGATCATGCGGTATTTGGACTGGACTTTGATCTGCCGGTCCACCGTTGTTGGGGAATGCAGTCGGGATTCACTTATTTCTTGCCGGAAGACACGGCACCAACTGTTCCGACAAGCACGCAGGATGCTTGGAATGTCTACGTTGGTGTGGCCTATCGACCGCAAGGCAATCAATGGTATGGCAATTACGATCGTCCTTTGTTCAACGTCGCGGATAACGGGACGTTCGTATTTGGCAGAAACTAAATCCTGAAATAGCGATTCAAAATCGGTTAATAGTTGGCCGTGGGTTTTCGATCTCGCGGCCAATTTCGTTGAGTTTTAAACATTTTGTAGATTTCGCAATTGCGTTATACTTCTATATCAATATCAACGTGGATTGACCACATTAAAAGTACCCATTCGCTCGTAGAGTGAATCGCTTTATCCAAACTGTTTGACGACTGGAAAACGCCGTGACCGATGAGATTTTTGATTATTTTGGTGAGTCGCCTCGCAAAGTCGAACCTGTAGAAAACGACGATTTTTTTGAGGATTTGATGCCAAAACACGAGGTCGCGAAAGGTAGCGAACCGGAAAAGGAAGCAGAGACTTCAATTGTGGCCGAGCCAGTAGAAGAGGTGTCGGAAACGCCCGAAGTGGTTGTGGAAGACAGACCGGAATCCGTCGCTGAGGCGGATGATAACGATGATTTTGGTTTGGAATCCCATTGGGATAGTTTGGCGGTTTCGTTAGGACTCGAGGCTGCATCACAACCACAGTTTGGTGCTGACAAAGTTAAGGATGAAACGGAGGATGTGGTCGAAGCGGAGATTGCGTCCCCCATTGAAGCCGATGTCGAGGCTGAGTTGGATTTGGGCGGTTCTGTTGATGGTGATGCTTCGAATGAGAATGTTCTGGCCGACATGTTTGCGTCAGGTAACGAGGATTTCAATGAACCTGCAGAACCTATGGCGGAAGTCGTGGACGAGTTGACCGCGCGAAATTTTGATGATGATCCTTTCGCGGCTTTTCACCGGCCAATAGCGGACGCAGAACCGGATGGTGAAGAGGAAAGTCCGCAAGCGATGGAATCCGATTCCGAACCGGAACAATCGCATTTGGTCGTAAGCGACGATTTTGTAGAGTTTGAAATCAAAGAATTGGATCAAAGTGGTGGCGGCGGTGGCCGGGAACGCGGTCGTGACGGTGGGCGAAGAGGACGAAGTAAATCCACGGATTCGGGCAGGCGAGAACGGGGGCGTCGCAACGATACTGAAGGCCGAGACGATTCGAAAATAGAAGACGCTGAACCAAAACGACGTAAGAAACGTCGGCGAGATCGCGAGTCCAGTGAAATCGGCTACTCCGATAGTGAGCACCGAGAAGGTAGACGTGGAAAACGATCGAGCCAGCAAAATGAATCCGAACGAGAGTCGACGTCATCTCGTAAGAAGCCGAAAATTCCGACTTGGGACGACGCGATCTGTGGAGTCATTGAAAAGAACATCAAACGTCATCGTTCTGGTGGCGGGAAAAGCGGTCGAAAACGACGCCACTAGTGATTGTCGAACCGTGTGGAAGCTGATCGGATAACGGCAGTTTTAACGGAGTGGTTGATGACCTGATGGATGTAGCGCCGCTTGGCGCATTGTTGCAAAACGGCGAATTCCAAGCGGAAGCTGACATTAGCCAGGACGGTGTTGTCGCACTATTGGATGTTACACCGTTTGTGGATTTGTTAGTCGGTGATGGATTTTATTTTGAGGCTGAGGATGTTAGATTGCCCACGCTGCAAGTTGGAAATGGTCGCCGAGGACTATGAGTCGGTAGCGACTTATTTTTGTGGGCAGTGCTGGGGCCACTGGATGTCGAAAGAGGCATTCGTTGCCGTTTTAGACAGCGAACGATACAAATTCAGCGATGCTGAAAAAGCTTCGGTTCTCAGAAGTTGGGGCAGCAAAACGACGGACGACCGGTTGGAGCCGGTCGTTAATTGTCCGGTTTGCGAACAGGAGACCGATCGAAAACCGTTCTCAGAGGATTGTCCCGTTGTCTTGGATTTGTGTCATGATCACGGCGTTTGGTTAGACGCCTCGGAAATCAAACAAGTTCAAATTTATTTTGACGGATTGAAATAATGAATTGCCAATCCGAACCTTATGTTGGCAGCACGAATTGGCTATTTCGAATCTGGTTGATTTGAGATTGGGTCAACGATGTGTTGCCGTTTTCTTCGGACATCAAGTTGTTTGGCCCATTGACGTGTTCCAAGCTCAAATTATGTGCGACCTCGTG
This sequence comes from Mariniblastus sp., assembly GCA_965263475.1. GTDB lineage: Bacteria > Planctomycetota > Planctomycetia > Pirellulales > Pirellulaceae > Mariniblastus. The sequence goes on along the minus strand of OZ253677.1, from coordinate 420,201 downwards.
CGAGACGACCTGAGCAATAATTTCACGGCCTTGTCGTGAATTGACCAGCGTGTCTCCAATATGAATTCCCACGCCGGCGGCGTCGATAAACGCCAATCCATTGGCAAAGTTCTCACCTAGGTCGTTAAAGCCGGGAGCAATCTCGACAAAGTAGGCATCGATCACGCTGCTGTTTGGACTTCCATAGCCCGCGCCATCCCCAGTTTGAACCATCGTTTGTAGATCCGACGACGGTCGTACTCCGCCGCCCGCATTTCCAATGTTAATAAATGTGTTGTTCCAGTTTCGCTCGTTTTCCCAAACAATATCAATGTTCGCTTGCGCAAAAACTTCGTCGATCAACAATTTGACCTCGGTTTCTTGTTCGGCATTGCCGAAAAACTCTGCCGGGTTTGTACCATTGCTGTTGGCGGCGACGATGGGGCGAATTGTAATTTGCCGATCCGCCGTCAACACGGACTGGGCGGACAGGGTCACATCATTGAAACGAAATGTCTCGGTGCCAGAAACTTCATCCCGTCCCTCCGCATTGGAATTGTCTTCAACAATCAGCGTTGACGGGGAGCCAAAAACCGTGAACGACGAATAATTCCGATTGATGTCCAATCGATCATCGCCCGAACCCGCATTGACTTCATCGTCTCCACTGCCACCGGCGATTCGGTCGTTACCGTTTTGTCCAAATAAGATGTCTTGCCCTGCGTCTCCACGAATAAAGTCGTTCCCCGAACCCGCGAAAATTTGATCATTGCCGTCATTTCCAAACAGGCGGTCGTGTCGTTTGCCTCCTCGGATTATGTCATTGCCTGCCCGTCCTCGGATCTGGTCGTTGCGGTCACCACCCGTTAGTTGGTCGTTGCCTTCCCCACCTTGTATCCAATTGTTGCCATTGCCACCAACCAAATTGTCATTGCCAGCGTGTCCAAAGGCAGCGGAGTCGATATCAGTTTGGTTGTGAAAAAAATCGTCTCCGCTCCGGCCCAAAAATCGAATGCGCTCAAACGCTGATTTGTTATGAAACGTCGTTTGACCGTTTAGATTCACTCGCACTTGACTGGCATTCGCGTCTTGCACGATCGCCGAGTCTGCCGTGGGATCCCCATCAATCACCAACGTTTGCCGACCGTTGACATCTTGAATCGATACCGAAGCCAACATTTCTCGGGCTTCCAGTTTGTTGTAGTCGCAAGTGTGCTGCTTTTTTAGTTTTCTAAAAGTCATCGTTTCTCTGTCCCATGCTTTGCAGGAATTTCTTTCATCGCAAATAAGTGAAGATTTCAGGAGTTGGCAGAGTCAAAGTAATAACACGTATTTATTTTAATCGACAGTTTTTTTCAAGAGCGTGAAACGCTTTGCTCCAGTCCCGGAATTTGCATTTCTTTAGCGTTGTGTACGTGATTTGCAGAATGCGTGTCGTCATTTGTTTCATGGGTTACCGATTTGGCGAAGAATTGTTTTCGAATTTTTTAAATGCAATTGCAAGCCATCAGTAAGCATGCGAACCTTTGGCCGCAAAATGCGCTGTCATCATCAAGCCAATTCCTCGATGGCAAGGTTGGTCAACTTGTTTGAATAGTCATTGAGTTTCCAATGGCCGGGCGACCAGCCGATCAAGAATCGACAAAAGTCTGCCCAGGCATATGGGTAGAGTTCGCGCCATTCCCGTTCAATGGCGTTGATTTCGGTCGGAGCCATTTTTTTCGAGAGCGCGAGTCTCAGTTCTGAAAAGTAGAGATCCAAGAATTGGGATTCATTCGATTCCAATTCTTGCTGATCCATGCAGCTGCTTACCAAGTATGCGACGTCTTTGATTCCAATACCTCCACCGACGTATTGAAAATCAACGGCTGCAACGGAAGGGCTGTCGGTAATAATTGGAAAACAAAAGTTGGCCACTTTAGCGTCCCCATGCACAAATGTTTGATGCTGGGCACTATTTAATTTGTCATCGATTTTGTGAGCAGCTGTTTTCAAGGGGCCGTCCGGCATCGCTTCGAATTCTTGGGGGCGAGTGGACAAGTGCCAGTAAGTACCTGTTGACCAAAGTCCGTCCGGGTTTTCATTAACAAAGGTCGCATGGAAACATGCCAGCCACTTTAAGACGGGTTGAATCTGTTCGATACTCAAACGATCCATTCGGAACGGAAATCCCGAATCGTCGAGATCTTCTAGCAGTAACAGCGTGGCGTCATCGGATTGACTTGTTCCCAAGTGAGTTGGGACCTTGCAGTTTTCGCCTAAAGAAATTGCAAAGCGTTCGTAAAAATGGCGTTCAACTCGGTAGGAATTGACTTTTCTAAGATGGGCAAACTCGGTTGCCCAACCGCGTCGGTTTGCTCGGGACTTGGAAATGTCGATGTGTTTAACAATGATCGATCGATCGTCCAATTGCGCTCGTCGAATTGCACCGTAACCACTCCAAAGCTCTTGTAGAACGCAACCGAATTGGCATCGTTGAACCCCAATTATGTCGCAGATTTTCGATTCCAATTCGTTCATTGTCTCACGTGTTTAAGGTTCGGTGGATGCTGGATTCTAATCACCAAACCCAATTGCCCCCACCGTGAATTTTTTCGTTAAAAATTTAGCGTTTGTTGGTTGACTTGGTTTTAGCTTAACGTTAAAAATTTAGCGTGTTAAATAAGGAGCAGCTGATGGTCAAGAAAAACGACCCGTTATCCAGGCGCGAGCGACAGATCATGGATATCGTTTACGCCTGCGGTGAGGCCACGATACGGGAGATCCAAGAGCAATTGGAGGATGCGCCGACGGACATGGCGATCCGACGGTTGGTTCACATTCTTGAAGAGAAGGGGCATTTGAATCGACGGAAACAGGGTCGCAGCGTGGTTTATCGGGCCCGACAGTCCAGGCAGAAAGCTGGGATCCAAGCGTTGGGGCATGTGATTCAAATCTTTTTCGGCGGGGCGATTGATGAGGCGTTGGCCGCGCAATTGTCGGCTAAGGAAAAAGTGACGCCGGAACAATTGGCCAGGATGCAGAAGATGATTGCAGAAGCGCGGAAAAGTACGGAATTATAGTTTTGATTTGCGAGCTTTCTATGTCGATTATTCTATTCTTTAGTTTCGGTTTCATTTCGTCCGAAGCGTTTGTGGGCTTGTTGGGAGCGGACGCTGGATTTCTGTTCGAGGTGGCGATTAAAAATGCGCTGCTGCTGTTTTTGGCCGCGGTGATATGCAGCCTGTTGGCCCGTAGAGCGGCATCGCTGCGACATGCGATTTGGGCGACAACCTTAACAGCGGTGTTGTTGATGCCGGTTTTTGTCAAGTTCGTACCAAGCTGGGGGATTCTACCCACTTGGAACGGCACCGCGAATGCCGATTTAGCTGAACGTGAAACACCAATATCCATCGATTATGAATTCGTTCCAAAGGTCTTGCCCGCCGTACCGGCGTCAAACGGTTTAGCACCTAACCAGCCGGTGTTGGAGGACACAGGTTACCTTCCAACGGAGCAAGTTGGATCCGATCGAGAGACGTCGTTGACAACGGGTTGCTTGGTTCTGGTGGGTTGGGTGGCTGGTGTAGTGGTTTGTCTATTGCCGCTGTTGGCGAGCGCGTTTTGTTTGTTGAGGCTACAACGATCGGCCGGTCGAAATGTCGGCCAACGGATCCATTTTGAGGTACAGCAGGTCTGTCGATCTCTCAATTGCGTTATGCCATTGGTGGTGATCGGGCGAGCGGAACAAATGCCGATGGTTTGGAAGTTCACGCGCTCGTTTTTGCTATTGCCTGCCGGCGTCGAACACTGGAACAGTGAGCGATTGAAAACCGTTTTGCTGCATGAATTGGCTCATCTTCGTCGTGGCGATCCAACAACCCTTTTAATCGGGCAGTGTGCCAGGGCTCTCAATTGGTTTAATCCGCTGGCCTGGTATGCGGTTCGCAAATTGCGAACGGAACAGGAATTTGCATGTGACGATTTCGTTTTGAAATCGGGTGTGAAACCGGAACAGTACGCGACTGATTTATTAGAATTGTCGACGCGTTTGCGGACTTTTGTCGGGCTGGATCAGGTTGCTTTGTCGATGGCGTCGCCGTCCAAAGTCGAATCTCGACTGAAACAGATCTTGAACCCTTTGCTCAACCGCAAGCCATTGAATGTAAAAACATGCGTTGCCTTAATTGCCGTAATTGCCTTGACGACGGCCGCGTTTTCTTCTTTGGCATGGGCCAAGAAAACCGAATCGACCGATGTGGATGGCGAAGCATCGATCAGTTGGCCCTATTGCGAATTGAACATCGATGACTTATCCGATCGTTCCATCAAGGAAGCGCTAGTGAAATTCAATCGAGATGCGAAAGTGAGTCCAATTGGAAGCTTGCAAAAGCCAATTACCGCAGACGAAATTTTGAAAGGCGTCGAGTCGACAATAAGAGAGAATTCTGTGCCTCCAGAAATTAAGGCGGAACTCGAATACATCGTCGCAACCAAACGATTTTCTCCGCAGGTGCATCTGCGCAGATTCACACGTTTTGATGACGGAAAGCAGATGCATGGCGTTTGGTGGGTTCGTTTGGTTGTCGAAGCAACTGGAAATATCAGGAAAGCCATAACGGTTCGTTCGCAGCATTTGTTTGCCAGGCCCTACACGTTACTGGAACGCAAACAAACGGCCGACGGTGCACTCACAGTGCTAAATCGTCTTGCCAGTTATCATGAAAAACTTCCTAAAACTCTGGATCGACCGGCGTTTTCTGCGCCGGAAGAAGCGAACCAGTTTGCCAAAACGGTCGAGGAGGAACTGCGAACCAAACGGTTGAAGCGATTGAAGAAACGGTTTAACGCCAATAAAGTCAGCTTAGACGTCAAAGCGTTTTTCAAGTCCGAGATCGACGAAATCGCCAATGGAAACGTCCACCAGGTATCTTGCATCCCGAGGAAACTCGACGGCTACCCCATTAGTTGTCAAGCGTTTCATCGCTATCAGCCGAACTTGCCCGTCGATGGTTTTTTGCAAGTCGAATACACGCCGGTGAATGCAAAGGAAGTCAAACGAATTCAGTTTGAAATTGGTCGCAACAATGCGGGGAAGTACTTGTTTGTGGGGTACGTCGTTGAAAAACGAATGCCAATGCCGAAAACAATCGAACCTTCAATGTCGGTTACCGGTCAAAATTTCGTAGGTGTCGAAGTACAGCCGGAACCAACCAACGGCACAATTAAGCAACCAATGTACTCGACGTGGACGATTGCAAATCCAGGTAAGCTATTGTCTGCTCATTTGGCAAACGAAGAAATTTGGTTACGCGACATTGCGAAAATGGGAATCCACAAAGTCTCTGACAAAGCGGAGCCGTGGATTCGAGTTACTGGTAAACTATTTGACAAACAAAACGGTGAGGCCATTCTTCGGCCGGTCACCGTACAGGCAGGAAAATTTGATCCAGCAATTCCATCTGAGATCCAGTGGGGGTTTTCGGAATCCAGAAGCGAAAGATCCGAAGGCAAGTATTCGGCAAACGTGCAACCGGCAAATGGATGGACCATGCGCGTGATCGTTGACGGTTATCGGCCGCACCCCATCAATCTATCCGAAATAAAAAAAGGCACCCAAAGTGTAAAGCAAAACTTGAAACTGACACGGGGGCGGCCCATATCGGGTAGAGTTTTGGATTACAACGGACAGCCGATTGCAAGTGCTGCTGTACTTGCTGTCGGTCCGACCGGCCTAAATGTGTTTGCCGGGAGGGCGTACCGTCACAGCGAACCGGATCCGCATGCGATGCCTGTCGAAATTGATTCAACGGGAAGTTTTCGGAACGTATACGTCGGCGACGAAGGGCGAATTGCCATCACTTCCGAAAAATTTCACGCTTGGCCTTGTACAGTGCCGCCGGATAAGGACTTTGTGGAAATCAAATTGCCAGCGCCAAGTTCGTTGTTGATTCAAACCGATCGCAATGCGGAAGCCATGGACTCTATGCTTCAGCTGTTGAACCACGTGATGGGCGACGAGTGGGCGAAACTTCGTTTGGAGCGGTATACCTTAAAAATCAATCAAGGTGAAACCAAGCTCGTCGGTTTGCCGCCAGGGCCATACCAGCTATTTGCCAACGTTCCCGTTCGGTTCACAAAAATTGGGCGTACTGTTCCCGTGAATCGTCAGTTTTTCCAATTGGAACCCGGAAAACAACATATGGTCGACTGGCGACGACCCGAGTTTGGTTCATCCATCAAATTTAAATTGGATTGGAATCGGGATGTTGCTGTTGATGGAATCATGTACACGGTCGAATCACTGACGGAAATGACCGACAATGAAGGCCAGAGCTGGACACAAAACGTCGCCGCTGGCCAAGTGGATAAAGATAGCCCCGAAATCGTCACGTGGAAAATTAGGCCCGGCAAATACAAATTGATCGTACAGATTCAGAAGCCCATTCCCGACGAGCGGTTGCAATTTACCGGAATTATCCCGCTGGACTATACAAAAACTCTGGCAGTCGAGGTAACTAAAGATAGTCCGGCGCAAATAGACTTAGGCACACTATCACTGGATGATTTCAAGTAGCCCAAATCCGTAGCTGTGCGAGATAACGATCTATCGGGCAAGGCCAAGTAAAACTAAAATTCGAAGCTTGAAGTAATCGAATAGTTCTTTGCCGCCTAAGCTTCGAATGAAAAACATCCGCAATTTCTGCATTATTGCCCATATCGACCATGGTAAATCGACGTTGGCCGACCGTTTGATTCAAACCTGTGGTGCGGTGAGTCAGCGTGATTTACACGAGCAAATGCTTGATTCGATGGATATCGAAAGAGAGCGAGGCATTACGATTAAAAGTAACACGATGACGTTGGACTACAAAGCTCAAGACGGCCAACGTTATCAACTGAATTTAATCGATACGCCTGGGCACGTGGATTTTTCGCATGAGGTACGTCGCTCGTTAATGGCATGTGAAGGCGCGTTAATCATTGTTGACGCATCCCAAGGCGTGGAAGCGCAAACGGTCGCCAATTTTTATTTGGCGATGGAGTACGATTTACATTTATTGCCGGTTATCAACAAAATCGACTTACCGGCAGCCGATGTGGATCGGGCGCGCGAGGCCATCGACGCGGAACTTGGACTCGATCCATTTGAGGCGTTGCCCATTTCCGCCAAAAATGGGATTGGAATTGAAGACGTTCTTGAGGGAATTGTTAAGCATTTGCCACCACCTTCGGGCGATCCCAACGCGCCGCTCAAAGCTTTGATTTTTGATGCCTACTTCGACAAGTATCGTGGCGTGATCTTACAGTGTCGCATCATGGACGGTACTTTGAAATCTAAAGACATGATTCACTTTATGCATGGTGGTCGGGATTTTAAAGTCGACGAAGTGGGATACAACCAAATGAAACTCGTACCTCGTGATTCGTTGACCTGCGGAGAAGTTGGATACATCGTGGCGGGCGTTAAGAGCGTACAGGACATCGAAATTGGTGACACGATTACGTTGTTGGATCGCCAGACGGACGAACCCATTCCCGGTTATCAAGAAGCGAAGCAGGTCGTGTTTTCTTCGATCTATCCGATGAGCACCGATGAATACGTCGATTTGACCAAAGCGTTAGACAAGTTGGCGATCAATGATGCGGCCCTAACATACGAAAAGGATTCGTCAGCGGCTTTAGGTTTTGGCTTCCGCTGTGGGTTTCTTGGACTATTGCATTTGGATGTCATTCAAGAGCGTTTGCAACGGGAATTTGATATCGGTTTAGTGATTTCAGCACCATCGGTGAAATACAATATTGATTTGAAAGACGGGACGGCTATCGAAGTCGATAATCCCAGCTACTGGCCGGAACCGACTAGCATCGATGCGATAACGGAACCCTATATTAAGGCCTCAATCTTGACACCGGACGAATACGTTGGCTCGGTGATGGAGTTGTGTCGCGAGCATCGTTCTGACAGTCAAACAATGAACTATTTGTCCGTAGGGCGAGTCGAAGTGATCAGTGAAATGCCATTGGGGGAAGTATTGTTTGACTTCTATGGCAAATTGAAGATGCTGACGCGGGGCTACGGTTCGTTTGACTATGAGCCGATTGAGTATCGACCGACCGATGTGGTCAAGGTCGATATCTTGGTGAACAAAGAACCGGTTGATACTTTGGCGTACTTGGTTCACCGCGAAAAGGCCCGAACCCGAGCGTTGCATTATTGCGAGCAATTGGCCAAAGAAATTCCGCGTCACCAGTTCAAGATTCCGATCCAAGGGGCCATCGGCGGGGAAATCATCGCACGCGCGACGATCGCACCCTTTAGAAAAGACGTTACCGAAAAGTTGTATGGTGGTGACGTAACACGCAAAAAGAAACTTCTAGAGAAACAGAAAAAAGGGAAGGCGAAGATGAAACAGTTCGGTAGTGTCAACATTCCTCAAAAGGCTTTTGTAGCGGTGTTGCGTGCTGATAAAGAATAGTTCGCATCATTAAGACGGCCGATCGAATCGTCGGAGGTTCAAAGTTTTCTCGATAAAATGTAACGTTGTCGAGCCCTCCTTGAGTTCGCATCATACTTTGGTTCCTTAACTTGGTCGTAATTTTTGGGTAATCGCCGTTTGAGTTTTTCAATAAGAGATTTGTGCTTTGCACCCAATTGGCTTCCAGGATCGACGTTTTTCAGGAATCCAATGTTTCGTTCAATGAACTGGTCAAGTTCTACCAGTTGTTGTTCATAGTATTGATCGTTCGCGGCTAAATGCGACAAGTGCCGACGATGGGACACCGCATCGCCCCAAGCACCTTGTGAGATTGTTTGCGCTCCCACAATTTTCATCTTGGAAAATTGGCTAGTGATGGCGAGTGCGTACACCACAGCAAAGAACAAAAACGAAACCAAAACAACGAATTTGAAGGCAGCCTTGCCCGCCCCGACAATCCTGGCTTTGTGGTTTTCAATCCAGTTATATGAAAACGGATGGACAGACATACCCACGCTCGCGACTAAGGCTACAAAGAACGCGCTAGCGGCCCAGCGGCTCTCGAAAAGGAATATTCTGTCAAGGGTGTATGCCAACACGAGGGCAAGCGAAATTCCACCAACGCATTTTTCGATTCGATCGTTTGATTCTGTCGACGACAATCGAAACAGCACGCTTGCTAGTAGAACGCTAAACGCAAGGGTTGCCGGGCGGACCGCATACTCAACTTGGTCAACAAAAGCGCCGGTGCCAAGCACACCTAAACCGAGCCAGTCATAGAACTCAAATTTTGCTTCTCGAATCAAAGCTTGCCAACTGTAGTAGCCAGCGTAATAAACATCTAGTGAAAACAAAAATGAGAAGCAAATGCCCAGGCCAACAACAAACAGCAGCGAACGTTTCATTTTTGTTGAATGTGCACCGACCAAAAAAGACATCACGAAGTATGTACAAACAAGAGCGGGGAAAACCATCGAACGGTTTCCGAAACCCAGGTCTAAACTCCAGTGGTACCAGCAGCTTTGCACATAAATATGGGCGGATACGGCAAAAACGAGAGAGATATGAACCGCGAGTTCGCGGTAGTTCTTCGAACCAACAAAATGGAAAGCGTTGAGGACAGCAATTATGGGTAACAAAAGCATCAATGGGTGAATCGCAACAACGCTATGGAATGGGCTGAAAATAAAGGGCAGAAAATACTGGGGTTCAAACAAATCGATCGTTTTAAATCGGTCGTCGCCAAAGTCTTGCAATGGTGTTAGGGGCTCACCCGTCATCAAATAGTTGGTTGCTAGATAAAACGAGGCGCCGACAGCAATTCCAGATAGGTGGACGACGACAGGTAGCCACTGTTTTTTCTCTAGTATTAGCATGGCCATCGCCAAACTGACCGGGTAGACGATTAAATAGGCACGGATAGAGAACAAAATTGCGGTCGCGAGAGCCAGATTAAAGTGTGACACCGAACGATGGCGTACGAATGCGCCAATTTCTAACACAATCAGGGACGCTGGAATGAGCGAAAGCTGTGCGGTACTTCCTTGGCTAAGTACATTTAGCCCGAACGGCGTCGCAAACAAACTCATGGCTGCCGCAGTCGACCACAAATGGATATTCAGACGAACGACCGAAACCAGCATCGTTACTAATGCGATTATTGAGACGGCTCCGAGGAGATTCTGTATTTGAGCGTTGGGGATACCCAGCTTTTGAAAAACAACTTTTGGCAATGCCACAATTCCGGGCGCGCCTGGGTAATGACGTTGGTAGGGAATGCCGATCGGGCTTGTCAGGTCGTTACCGTTAAAATCTTCTTCAGATGGCAGCCTCATCTGAAGCAAAGCTTTGCTCCAGATTTGATAACTCGCCTGATCGGCACCAGAGTGTTGAACGCTAACTAAACCAAATAGTGATGCAGTTAGAAAACAAGCAATCAATAGCCGCCCTATTTGCTGATTGCTCATCTTCAAACATCTAAGGATCGTGGGCGTAGGATTTCACTCGCAAGCGTCGAGGTGTTGGTTTGTCAGTTAGCTCGATGCAGGGCCATTTACGAATTGTTCCAAACATGACACTAAGTTGCATCCGGCATTAAGAAACGTTTATATCACCGATACTTCAGGTCGGCGGACTTGTATACCAATTCTGTAACTTCGAACCCGATGCGTCGATACAAATTCAAAGCACCTTCATTTTGTGCCGTCACCTCAAGACTTACGAATCTAACACCGACTTGCGCGAAGCCCTGCAGCGACCGGAGCAGAAGGTCGCTGCCGAGACCTTTGCCGCGGTGCCCCTGAGCAATGCCCAGATTTTGAATCGAGCCAGAGTCCTCAGAGTCGCGGATGCCCTGTACCGTTCCACAGTTTTCGGCCATATTTGTCTGGTCTTGATAAACGACCAGCCAGGTTGCTTCAGGAACAAAACCGGTGCGGCAGCTGATTTCGTTCATCAGTTTGAGGCAACCATCGATATTGCCCAAGCAAGGGAAGACATGCGAGTCCAATTCATCGCAGAAACTGGCATACTTTGCTTCCGCGTGCGCTTGCGTTAGATTCGGACGCCAACGCTGAAACGAATAGTATTCAAATTCTTTCGTTCCATGAGACGCGATACCCGAAAGATCGATCCTCATTTTGTAACGTTTGAAATACGTAACAGTCATTTGACAAGGGAGCGCGTTTGATCTTAAAAATGCATTGGATCAGTCGTTGTTGTACGAATAGTCATGCCAGGAGGTTAGGTCGAGAGCAACAAGGACTAGATTATTGTCAAACGGTTATCTTAGCAAATCGGTAGTTTCCGTTGCGGAGGAATTTTGATACTCATGTGAACGGGTCACTTCCCCATCGACAATATCGGTCTCAAATGACATTTCATCCATTTTCGTGACTTGGACTTTGAGATGTTTTTTTAAGTATTGAAGTGCTCGCTTTTTGTACCAAGCTCTGCTTTGAGGAACGAGCAACGATAATCCGAACAGGTCCGTAATCAGGCCCGGCGTAATCAGCAAAGCAGCCGCGAATAGTACCATTGCTCCATCAGTGAGGAGACCCGATGGTATTTTGTTTTGTGCCAACTCACTTCGAATCCGCCCGCTGACTGAATTGGTTTGCATTTTCGCAAGCCAGGCCCCCAGAATGCCTGACAATATGACGACCAATACAGTGGTAGTCCAGTGCGTCAGCTTGGTAATGCCCAAAAGGATAAATAGATCAATCGTGGGTACGACGATAAACAGCAACAACAACCGGGCAAACATCTGGACTCAAAAATTTAGGAGAATAACGGCCCAAATTTAAGTGGCGGGCCTTTCGTCACAGCTATTCAGATTCTACACGATTCCATTGGAAACAAAATAAAACGGCGGAGCCAAAACTTCGCCGTTTTGCCTGTTGTTTGATGGCTCACTGGAAAATTTGAGTCGAGTTGGCACGATAGATGGCCGGTTCGTCGATGCCATTGCCATCAAAATCACCGACGACGGGTTGGTCCGATGCGCCGCCCAGTTGGAACGTCTTGTCGGTCGCATCGAGTTCTAGGTTACCGTTGGTATCTATCAACCAAGTGCCTGCACGGTAAACGGCGATTTCTTCGATTCCGTCACCGTTAAAATCTCCAACCAGCGGGATATCGCCCGCCTGTCCAAAATTGGCGGCAGCATCTTCGTAGCTGAATCGCCCATCGCCATTAACATCAAACCGCCAGTTTCCGTCGTTGAAGTAACCGATGGATCGAATTCCATTTCCATTCCAATCACCAGTGATTGGTGTATCTTCTCCATCTCCGGTGCCGAAGACGTGATCAACGACATCCACACGCTGTCGACCGAAACTGGTCAATTTCATCACGCGTGCGCCATTGGTTGCATCCTCCAAAACGGGCGGAACATTTTTGGGTTTGGTATTGGGGTTGTTGTCCGGATTGGGCAGCCCAGGCTCACGGTCAATTGCAGCGGGATCTCGTTCCCAAATGGGACCGTAAATTCCGATGTCGTCTTTCCCGTCACCATCCCAATCGCCCACGACCGGTCGGTCGTTTTCATCGCCTAAAGTAGCTAACAAGTCATTTTCGTCCCAGCGGCCATTGTGGTTTAAGTCGATCATCCAATAGCCGGAGTTAAAAATTGCCAATTCGTCGTTGCCGTCGCCATCAAAATCTCCAGCGAGCGCAACACCGTTGATCATGCCGAATTGGGCAGAGTTGTCCGTCACCACGATATCACCGACTGTTTTGGACTCCGTGAAAATCCAAAGTCCAGCGTTCATGTCGAAACGCTGCCAATCGGAATCGTTGATGAAGGAAGCTTGTTTCCAAACCGATTCATTGAGCGACTGGGTGTCGGCAACTTCGTCACGCGGCTGCCCAGCATTAACAACGCTCAAATGCCATGTGTAAGCATTGGCGTCTTCGGTAGGGAAGGCAATCGAAACGGTTCCGATCAATTCGCTACTTGAGATCGGCTTAGCACCAAACAGTCCGGGAAGTCCTTGAATCCCCGGAGTTGGCGTAACGGGGTTGCCGGTCGTAGGTGGTGGACTCACAGGTGGAAAGATGACGGGGTCATCCGGCAATGACAACACAGAAACTTCGGTAAAGTTGTTTTGGAAAGAAGCTTGGCCGACCGCAACGTTGATACCAAACACCGCATCTAACAGTTGATCGCCCGAGAATTGAAATAGGCTTTCCGGGGTCGCTTGGCCGCTCGAGTTGATCGCCGTTCCCGTGGTCGTTCCGGCAAAGTCATTGGCGTCGACATATTCATTGGGCTGGTCTTCTAACACGACGTAACTTCCGGCTCGCAGGCCTGTGAACCAATATTCACCGTTCTGGTCGGTAAGGACTGAAATGGGTGTGTTGGGATCATTGCCGAGATCCGTATAAATGCCGGGCAAGACTTCCCCCAAGGTAACCGGACGAGTAACAGTTTCACCACCTTCGACAAGATCGAAGAAGTACAGCGAAACTCGAACCCCCGGTATCGGAGTGTCGACCCCCTGCTGGAATACGCCATCACGCTGGTCACGGTACCCGACGGGGACTTCACCATCTTCGGTTTCAAATGCAGGGCCATCGACGAAGACGCGACCATGAATCTCTGCACCGGGTTCTTCGCAGAAATTGTATTCTACCAATCGTTGTCCGCTACGAATTTCAATTCCTGAGATTAGGTTGTCGATCGATGCGTCTCCAGTGCCGCTTCCGACCAAGTTGTCACCATTAAAGTAATCGGACGGTTGTTGTTGACGAATGGAATACTCGCCGGGCAACAAGTTGTCAAACTCGTAAAACCCGTTCGCGTTGGTTTGTGTGGTCGCAAGGACCTGTCCTTCGGCATCAAGCAATTCCAACGTCACGTTGGAAAGCGGTTCATCGCCGGCGGCTGCCTCCAAGATACAGTTGCCATTCATGTCAGCATGTACAAATCCAGAAATTGAAGCCAAACGAATTTCGCCAAAATCGTATCGAAAACCTTGTTGACCACCACGAATTCGGATATTCGTGGTCATGTCGTTCATTCCATCGCCGTTTGTGATCCCGTCAACCCGACCCACACGGTCTTTGCCGTCGACAAAATTGTCGGGTTGGATTTCTTGAATTTTGTATGTTCCGGCGATCAGACCTGTAAACCAGTAGTTACCTGCTGCATTGGTCGTCTCTTCTGCAACGAGGTCCCCGTTTTCATCGAAAAGTTGAATCGTCACGTTGCGAATTCCGGATTCGTTTTCCTGCCAAATGCCATCATTGTTTAAGTCGTGATAAACGCGTCCATGAAGTTCTGCCGGCACATGTTCACAGAAATCATAATTCACGGCAGAGTCGCCGGAGTTGAGCACAATGGATTCAAGTCGGTCGTTGAATTGTTCGCCAACGGTCACCCCGTTGATGGTTCCTACCGACTCTTCGCCATCGATAAAACCATCGGGCGTGATTTCTCGGATCGAGTATTCGCCGGGTCGAAGGTCTTGGAAGATGTAATCTCCGTTCACATTGGTAGTCGTTTGCGCTATTTGATTGCCTTGGGCATCGAACAACTGCAGGACGACGCCTGCTAAAGGCTGATCGCCCTGGACAGCATCAAACGTGCAATCGCCATTAACATCGGCGTGAACACGGCCGGAAATCGTTCCGAGACGAACTTCACCGAAATTGTATTCCACCCCGATGTCGCCATATTTCAATTCGATGTTCGAAAGCAAATCGTTGCCGAGTTCGCCAATTTTGACGCCTTCGATACTGCCCACAGAATCTTGCCCGTCTTCAAAGCTGAAAGGCTGGATCTCGCGAACGGAATAAGTCCCTGCGTGTAATCGGTCGAACCAATATTCGCCCTGAGAATCAGTGGTCGTCGAAGAGATGACTTGGCCGTCCGCATCTAGCAATTCAACGGTAACGCCGCCCAATCGTTGTTCGCTGGCTTCCAGCAATCCGTTGTCGTTTTGGTCGTGATAGACCGTTCCATGTATTTCAGCGGGCAGATGTTCACAGAAGTTGTACATCGCGCCTGAAGTGCCGGAAGTCAAGACAATCTGACCAAAACGGTCATTGGTTGCCATTAAACCCGTTTCGATGCCGTCGACGGTTCCAATGTGTTCCGGTCCATCGAGATAAGCACTGGGTTGAACTTCAACGATGCTATAGGTGCCAGGTTGCAAGTCCGCGAACTGGTAGAACCCATTGTTGTTGGTTAACGTTTCGGCTAGCAGCTGGCCATCGGCGCCAAGCAGTTGAATTGTGACGCCCGCGATTCCGTTGTGATTCGGATCGCTGGGATCCAGGCAATCGCCTTCCGGCGTAGAAACCGAAACATAACCGCTAATCGATGACGGTTGGATTTCGCCGAAATCGTAGTTCACTCCCTCGTCACCAGCACATAACTCAATCGTTGTAAACCGGTCATTCGACGCGGTTCCATTGGTCGTCGTTCCGACGCGGCCAACAGAGTCTTTGCCGTCGATGAATCCAGCCAAAGGGTTTTCATTGGGTGGGTAATTGTTGATTTCGAGAATTTCGTAAACGCCGGGTGGCAGACCTTCTGCGGAGTAAAAACCGTTGGCGTCGGTCCGCACGAAGATTGGTGGCGTGTTTTCAAACGGGTCAAGTGTTGCTCCGTCTTTGGCACCGATTCGGTTCACTTGAATCAAGACATTGGCAAGACCCTCCTCCCCTGGGTCGCGTACACCATCGTTGTCTCGATCATGGTAAACATGTCCTGAAATCGCCGCCGGGCGAATTTCTTTGAAGTCGTAGTCAGTGGCCGCTGTGTTGCCCAATGGGATGTTGATGTCGGTGATGATGTTATCGTCGCCAGCTTGATTCTCGCTGACGATTCCCTGCTCAATACCTGCGACGTTGCCAGCGGAAGCACCCACATCGAGATATCCGTCGGGTTGGATTTGAACCAGTCGATATTGGCCGGGCATGAGATTCAAATCGATTCCAAACTCGTAGTTGCCATTGGCATCGGTGTTTGTGGAAGCGACCGATTCGTACTGACCAACGGCGTCGTTGAACAATTGCAGGTCAATTTGTACGTTTTCGAGGCTCGCTTCGTCGGCGTCTTGCTCCCAATTCAAGTTGGCATCTTCGTAGACCGAACCGGAAATCGTGATTGGCTGAGGTACCAAATCAAAAGTATCGATGGCCGCGGCGGTTCGATCCGCCTGAAACGATTCGTTGTCCAACTCTAGATTTAGATTTTGATTGGTTTGGGCCTCTGCTTCTCCAAACAGCATGTCGTAATAGTCATAAAAAATGCCCTCTTGCTGGTTTTGCGTAAAGCCGCTGGGCAAGTCAACATCGATCGCAATGGATTTGTCGACAAAGAAATAGTGGTCATCTTGGAAAGTGGTATGGAATTGCGATCCTTCGAATTCAACACCGGAGGCAATCTTATCGATGTTCAAATTTTCGACTTCATCGACATCAATCGTGAAGGCCAGTAGATCGCCCGCTTCAAAATTCTGGACGTCAACCGTTAGGATCAAACCGTTGTCAGAAACATTGACATTCAACACATCTGAAGCGTTCAATCCGATGCTGTTGGCGGCATCAAAAACGAACGCGTGGTGCCCGCCCGTTCCCGGCAGACCGTCGCCAACGTCGAAAAAGACGTCGCCGTCGCTGAGTATCCCATTGCCGTCTTGATCTCCGTTGATGACGAATTGAGTTAGTTGCGTGGTTTCGGCGCCACCTTCAAATGTCACTTCGAAATGATCAGGAGTCGTGTCCTGCCCGGAATCGCCTTCCAAGTACGTGACACCCGCGATGACGGGATCGGCGGTCAGTACAATACGCGGCTCCATTGTTTCAAAGCGACATTGTCGACGATTGTCGGCGTTGCGTTTTTGAGATTTTTTGGCCAACCTGGATTTGGGAAAAGTTAACGTCGCGAGTTTTTTTAGCAGACCCAACTCTACGTCCTCCGTGATTTGAGTTGAATGATGGTGGCAATTACTTTAAATTTTGATCGCAGTTCTGGCGGTTAGAGCCGGTTACGTTTGGCGACCGTTGGCTGTCGTGTTGTGGTCGTACTTCCAAACGCGAACCTGCGTATCGAACGACCCTGATGCGAGCCTGCCCGCGACAAAATCCAGACTGGACACCGTACCGCTATGGCCTTTTAACGCACCAATCTCCGCCGCGTCGCTCATTCGCCATACGTGGATGAGGTTGTCACTCCCCGCTGTAGCTATAAGGTCGTTTTTCAAGATGGCCGCCGAAAATAGTTTGGCCGAATGTCGTGGCAACGAACGCAGTTGATTCAATTCGGGCCGCGCGATCATGATGACCTGATCGTCACCGCAACTGACAATCCGTCCGTCCGCCGTAAACTGAATTGAACGGATGCGTCGGCTATGTGCCTGATATTCGTGACGTTGGTTGCCTGAGGCGACATCCCAAACCCGAATCGTTCCGCTTCGACCGCCGGCTGCGACCAGCGTATTGTCCGCAGAAAATGCCAACGCATGATTGTCGGGACATTCGCATCGCATGCGCTGAATTATCTGGCCTCGTGTGACGTCATAAATTCGCAACTCGTTGTCGAAGCCAACGGTAGCCAGCTGATTCGAATCAGAGGCAAAGTCGATGCTGATGATCGCATGATTGTGCGAATACACTTTTGGGTGGGCTTCAAAATTCGCAGAATTCCAAACTCTCAACTTGCGATCATTCCCCGCGGATGCCAATCGACTTCCATCGGGTGAAAACTTGGTGGTTCTTACCCAATCTGTGTGATCACCCAAATGAGCAATGAATTCTTGTTTCGCTAAGTCAAAAATGCACACGTAGTGGTCGTCGCCGACGATCGCCAACAGGTTACCGTTGGGTTGCAATGAAACGCCCGTTACGACCGGGGCCTTGATCCCGTAGTCGTGGGGTACGGTTTGGATCACGTCGCACTTCCATCGCAAATTCCGGTCGCTGTAATGTGCCAACCCATTGGTTTGCGGCAACGGGAATGTGAATGCTGCTGCGAGCGATCCGATAAACTCTCGTCGCTGGATCATCGCGGTTGTCCTCCTTAACAACAACGCCGCAAATAAACGCGATTTGACTGATGTGCGGCGACAGACCAACAGTTTTATGAGGGAGTCAAAGCAGCAGACGGTGAACCTAGGTAGGTTGGCGCGCGGAAATGCAGCTGATGCTCCGGTTACATCTGTTATCGGACAACACTCGACTAGAATTCGCGACTAAATCCAGAGTGTGTTGGATCTGATTTGAGTTGACGTACCAATACCGATACAAACGGATTATTGGACAAGAACGCTAGCTTTGTTCAGGACGATGGTGCCAAGTTGCAAATCAAAGCGCCCGAACATGTTGAATCAATTTGGAAACGCATTGCGCAGGGTCGGCAAATCGACGGATTCACTCCGTTGTTCATGTCATCACCAACCATGCGTATTTTGCCGGATATATGACAGCAAACCGAAACTCAACTGAAGATGGCCTATTCGGGGGGCGTTTGTACCTGTTGGAGCAGAGTGTTTTTGACTCGCGACCGATACCAAGACGTCGCGACCAGAACGGAGCAGCCTACAATCACTCCACAAATCAATCCGCGAGAAATTCCAATTCCCAATCCAACCTGCCAAACTTCGGATTCCAACGTATTAAACACTTCCCGAATGTAAGCGGGTGCGACGATTGACAGCAGCCAACCGATGAGTCCACCCATGGCTCCAAACATCAAACTGGTTGTTATCACCAGATGAAAAGAGCGGAACGTCATTCGATCCGTAGAAAATGCTTGTTCGATTTGCGCAGTTATGTCCGTGTTCATATCTTCATTCGTGTTTCGGTCGGTATCCATGGTTTCAAATTGGTTTATCGAATTGCGGGCGACGAACACGTTGACATTTGTAAAAGATTACCGGTTAGACCGAGTTTGACAATTGTTGAGTCTGCTATCAATCACCAAAAAACCGCCAAAACCATCGCGATGATCTAACCACCCGCTGGGAATATTTCACCTCGAAGGCACGTTGAGGTGCCACTTTGTAATCAATGGGCCGACAGGATCTAAATTGCGTCTTTTAAACGCATCGCTGGCGGTTGAAAATCTGACATATCTTTTAACAATTGCCTCCAGTTCATCGGGGACCCAGGCGTTAGTCTACCGAGAATTTTGGGGCTTGTGGCACCGGTAATCCAGGGTACGTTGGCCGGCATTTGATCGATGCTAATGGCGCCGAGAACCGCAGTTAAGATGGCATTGGCGTGCCCAGCGTGTTGTTGATTTTGAAATGGCAGTTTGGTGTACAAATTCGCAGATTCAAGTTCGCGGATGATTTGATTGACGATGGTTCCCTGAACGGGCAATGCACAATCGACGAAAACTTCGTCGATCGATTCGTTTTTTGCCAGTTGCTTCGCCCTGGCAACTACACGATTTACTATGCAAACAACACTTGTACGCACGACATCGTGCAGTTCAAAACCCGCTATCAGGTGGGGTTTTTCCAAGCAAATTTGTTTTTCGATCAGAGTGTTGAAACTACCGCTGACGTTTAAATCTGCCAAAGCATCGAAACTGTCGATACCGGTGATTTCAGCGAGGGCGCTCAACCCTGGTACTGCCGCATAGTCGACTGCCGGGAAGTCGGTATCCAACCCGTCCGAAGCGGGTAAAAAGTAGCAGTCAATAGTGTCGTGGACCACGATCAGCAATCGATTTTTGCTGGAAATTTTTAGTGACCGATCGGCCAGACAAAGCCACGCGGGGATTGTGAACAACCCCTGCCCTGTTCCGCCATTGGCGACATCACGTTGCCCAAATGCATCAATCACCGAGATCGTAGTCGCGTCCGCCAATTGAACTGGATCACAGATTGGGATCATTCCGGCGACGTTTTCGTCAACGTTTTGCAAGCCGGCATCGTAAATGGAAATCGCCAACAAACGATCTAGGTATTTTCCAGCGTCATTTTTTAGTCTTGAGACGAGCGATTGCTGAACCAGCGATATGTCAGTACGGATGGCATGGAGATCCAGCGGCGAAATCTCACTTTGCCGACATAGGTTGGTTAGAATCTCCGACGTGGAAGCGGGAACCGTTTCGGAACATGTAATGGCACGAATGACCTTGAAATATTTACCTTTCCCTTCGGATACGATCAACGCGCCCAAAATCGATCGAAAGTCAGGTTGTAACCAAAGTCCAATCCCCAGACGCCTGGGGCGTTCTCCCACCTCACGATCGATTCGACCGACTGGATCAAAAGGATCCAGGGTTGATTTAGGACGAGTAAACGGAAAAATCATTCGCTAGCAATTGAGTCCAGTACAACAAAAAGCGACGCAGTACGACGGCGTCGCTATTTGAAATCGACCAATCAAGGACAGACTCACTAACTCGGATTGGTGCTGCGACCGATTAAGCAGCAACTTTTAGCAATGTGCTGGCGTTTTCGCGAATCGCGTCAATAAACTCTTCGAAAACTCGGACATCCAACGCCGATGCTGCCTCATTTTCTGGGTGAAATTGGGTTCCGACGGCGACCCAACCAGGGATTTCACTTTCGATCGCTTCAACGACACCGTCTGGGCAGGTCGCCGAAACTCGAAATCCTTCGGCGACTTCGTCGAT
Organism: Mariniblastus sp.; assembly: GCA_965263475.1. Taxonomy (GTDB): domain Bacteria; phylum Planctomycetota; class Planctomycetia; order Pirellulales; family Pirellulaceae; genus Mariniblastus. The sequence continues at coordinate 399,663 of OZ253677.1, read as the reverse complement.
CGCCATATGATGGCGGCTGCTAACTCGAATTTCGCCATCGCCATAAACTCGCTCCATCAAAGTCCCAGCGACGACATCCAGGCTGTGTCGATGCGAAGGATCTTGGGGGTCTTTGTGAGGAATTGCCGTCGGTAGATCTTCTGGGATATGGAAGAACAAATTGCCGCCCATGGTGACGTTTAACAACTGCATCCCGACGCCGATACCAAAAACGGGGTGCTTCCGTTCGGCGACCCATTGCATCATTCTTCGGTCGAATTCTTCGCGACGTGGATCCATGGGGCGCACTGTTGGGTGTCGCATGAAACCGTCACGACGGGGGTCCAAATCCGCACCACCAATCATCACCAATCCGTCTAATTTGTCCAAAATGGCATTAATATCGTCGTCGGATTCCAACGGTGGAACGATCACAGGAATACCTCCTGCACGGGTAATTGAATCAAAATATCCCGCCGTAACGACTGAAAAAGCAGGTTGATTTCCCGATTGACTTCTAAAATCTGCGTTAATACCGATGATTGGTTTATCGAACATCCCTATCTCCTTTAGTCGATCCATTCGATTACGGAAGATTCCGACCAAGCACGGGATTGAACCAAATTCCTGACAAAACGACGCTCAAATCAATATTGAACGAAAACCAAAAATCCTTAGGCTTTTGATTTGTCACTTGGAGCATCCCTAGCTCCGTCATAGGTCTTCCTGATGTTTCAAGATTCCCTGTCGCAATGCCCTGCGACTAAAACTTCGCGTATTGTGGTACCTCGAAATTTATTAGCAACTATTAGTGCTTAATTAGTTGGATTTCGCAATCACACACCAACATCTTGTGCAAGCAATGACAGCACTCGCTAGCGGGATTGGCCTGTTTTTTGAGGCAGCGAAATTTTGAAAGTCATTTGGTTGCCAATGGTCATCTGCAAAAAACGGCGAAGAAACCCGGTTTTGGTTGATTTTTTTGTTGTTTCGGTAAAACTCGAAGGCTTTTAAGACTCCGTTTTGAAAATTGAGTCTAGCGGCGCGCTTCGCGTTTTATTCTCAGGCTTTGAATAAAATTATGAAAATTAGCTACGAAAACGTCTGTATTGAGTCATTTGGTTACACGATTCCAGACGAAGCTTGGTCCTCGGAGTTTATCGAGTCCAAGCTTGAACCGTTGTACAGCCGGTTGAAATTGCCCGTTGGCCGTTTGGAGTTGATGACTGGAATTCAATCGCGACGATTTTGGTCGCCTGGTGTGAAACCAAGTCAAAATAGCATCTCTAGTTGCAATCTTGCCATTGAAGCGGCCAGTTTTGATCGTTCGCAGATCGGTTGTTTGGTTCATGGTTCAGTTTGTCGCGATTTTCTTGAACCTGCCACTGCGTGCACCGTGCACCATCATTTGCAGTTGCCGCAGGAATGCATGATTTACGACGTGTCCAATGCATGTCTTGGTTTGCTCAACGGCATTTTGCAAGTGGCCAATATGATCGAATTGGGACAAATCAGAGCGGGGCTGGTTGTTGGTAGTGAAGGTGGCAGGCCGCTTGTTGAAACGACGATTGAAACGCTTAACCGCGACGACGGATTGACTCGAAAATCCGTAAAGCCGGCGTTTGCTTCACTTACGATCGGCTCGGCAAGTTGCGCCATACTGCTCACGCACCGGTCGTTATCCCATAGCGGCAATCGGCTGTTTGCCGCGGCGGCGACAGCCAATACGCGGTTCCATGATTTGTGCCAAAGTCATCAAGATCAAGCCGGCAGCGAAATGGCCCCATTGATGCAGACGGATTCCGAGTTGTTGATGGCCAAAGGAGTTGAAACGGGTGTCGCCAATATGAGTCGTTTCTTGTCGACTGCAGGATGGGCCATTGAGGATTTGGACAAAACCGTTTGTCATCAAGTGGGGGCGGCTCATCGCAAACTAATGTTGGAATCGTTGCGGATTCCGTTGGAGCTGGACTATCCGACGTTTCCGTGGTTGGGAAATACTGGTTCGGTGGCGTTGCCAATTTCTTTGGCCATTGCTTGTGAACGCGGATTTATTAAAGGGGGCGACAAAGTCGCTTTATTGGGCATCGGCTCGGGGATTAATTCAATCATGATTGGTGCAGAATGGGCGAAGAGTTTCGTAGCTTCCAACCCGTATGATCAAATTCCGACCGCGGCGGTGCACTAGCAAAGTGTTGGATAGCTATTTGAAATGCCATTTCCCATAGCCAGGGAACACGCGCCGCAGACCAAACTTTAGCGCCTCCTTCAAAGGAATCGACTTTAATTTCTTGCGAAAAAAGTACTTTTGCTTGGACGCGAAAAAAACATGGGGCCGGTGGTCAATCACGCCCGCGGCTACCTTCGACTTAGCGTTGCAGAATTTGTCCTTGAATCGAGATTCGCCGTAGCTCATGTCAATTTTGTATAATCCGTGACGGGCCGCCGCTTGACAACTTTGCAACATCAACTGCAACCCTGGGGAATACTTTGCGAATTCAGGGTCGTACGCGGGAAACCAGTAGTGCAAGAGTTCTTGATTCATCATACCAAATTGCGCGGCGACCATTTGTTTTCCTGCCCACAGAACGGACAAGACGCCCCGAAACTCGTCTTCGGTTTTTGTTGAGATTTCTCGAATCAGATTGGCTGCCCAGTCAACCGAAAGAATATCAAACGTGTTAGTCCGCTGGAATTTTTTGCGTTTCAACGAGATCAAGTCTTCGAGTGCTTTGGGGTCTGCATTTAAAAACTCGAATCTGATCTCACCGACGTCACGCTGTAGCGCGCGTGTTTTTTGAGGTAGACGTTTGATTGTGCTGCTATGTTGGCACAACCATTTCATATACGAATCGTAGCCCTCGGTCAGGTCGACGTAGTAGCTGTCGAGGGTCTCGAATGTGAAGCGTTCAAGCTCTTTTCGCGGGCGATCCCATGCATGAAACGACAGACGATCGACCCCTAATTGTTCGAGCAACCAATCGAGCCGGCACGATACATGAGAAGGCAGAATCAATGCCTGGAAGTCGTTCATTCGGCCGCCAATCGGCGCCGCGTATCGGTTGGTCTCTCGCTGAAACGGAAAAAAACCAAGCGTTGTACCAGACCTACCACGCAAAATTGCGATTTCGATGTCTTCGCGAACTTGGGTCACGGCTCGTGAAAACTCGGGGTGGTAATACGGGTGAATCAGGTTCGCTTGAGAAGCGATGGTGCGCCAAGTTTTTGCCAGCTTAGTGTCCAGCTGATCACCGCGGATCAACTCGACGGATTCGACCTGAATGTTGGCCTGGCGTTCCTTCTGGCTCCTTGGAAGCGGCGCAATTTCAGCCGATGAATCTGACAATGTTGGCTGTTTGGTGTGCATCTGGGAGTCGTAAACCATGAGGTTGGTGCAATGGGGGATCGGTCGAAGTCAGCCCTATCCGTTTGGTTTTCTATTATACATTTTAACTAAGAACTGCCGTCGGTTGTCTGGAATGGACCAATTTGTCCACATTTGGCGTTTGAAAAAATGCTCTGTCCACATTTTCGAGACCAAGTCAAATGCGGCCACAAATCGCGTCTGACAAATTATTCGTTGACATTCAAGAAGTCGGTTCTTGCGAAACGCTCGTCGCCGTCAATTGTCAAAAAAGCTTCTGCTTTTCTTGCACTCTTCTTTAAAATTCGCACTTTAAAGGACGCTGTAATGGCGAGAATTCCGGTTTCGTCTTCAACGCCGATTTGATCTGAGTCGGTTACCGAGAATTCGGAAACCGGAGCGAACCAATCCGATTTCGACTCCGGTTGTTCAACCGCAATCGCCGTCCAATTTTTGCGGTCACGGATCGAATCCATCTTTGGGCCGGATTCCAATTCGGTGTAAATTCGTTTTGGACCTTTGACCATTTCAATGGAGTTCAGAGGAAACTGTCCGTCATTTTCTGATTTCAGTTGCCCTTCGATTAGTTCGGCGGTGTTTTGATTTTTATCCGAATTCCATGTTTCGGCAAAGTCGAAGGAAGGTAGTTGTCCCGGGGACAAAAACGGTAATAGTCCGGTCTTCCAATTAAACTGCTCAGGGAGTTCGCTATCAGGTGTAACGGCGCCAATCGGCGGAAGGACCCCGTGTTTCTCGTGATATTTTTTTAGAGCCTCGGCGACTCTTTTGGCGTTGTTGATGCGATAGGACAAATTGACCTGTTTGGCGTAGTCTTGAACCGACGAAGCGACAAGCTCATCAAATCCCTTGGGGCGAGATAGCCTGAATCTGAGTTGTTCGGTGTTATCTGAAACCGAAAACAGCCCTTCTTCGACAACTTCGCTGAGGATCGATAGCAAGATTTGTGGCGAATTCGATTCCAACATCGACTCTGCGCCCGGAATTTGAGACGGTAACTCGGGAATCCCATTGGGATCGGCCATGAGTTGGTTCACGGACTGAATAATTTTCTTTTGAAGTTCGGGGTTTGAGATTTCTAAGACGGACTCAAAAAAATCGGATTCGTCGTCAAAATCTAATGAAAACGACAGTGTCTCAATATCATCCGGCAAATCCGAATAAGCCTGAAGTTGTGGTTGAGTCGCAAGCAACGAGAAGACGCCTTTCAGTGCCGAACGAATCGGGCGGAGAGAAACTGCACCGGCCAGAGATTTATCTTGAACGAATTCCGAAATTTTGTTCGCGACATCCGACTGGCCAGAATGAGTAGCCGAGAGTTTGGCAACCAACTCTTTGGGGCCGTAGGCGATCAAGTTAGGTTCAAGTATTCTTCTTATGTTTTCGTCATTCGGATCACCTTCTGAGGATTTCAGACTTGATTCATTTTCATCATTCAGGCTTACCACGGTTTCCGATTTAAATTCAACCATGAAACCCATGCATTGTTGAAAGTCCTCGAATTTCAATAGCTGGCTGTCGAAAATCAGGTAAATGGAGTTAACGTCTTGGCTGGGGGCGGCATCGCCAATCAGTTTTCCAATCGCGACATCCAAGTCGGCCCATGGTACATCTCGTAGAGAACCACTGGATTTCAATACGTCGACTGCGATTTTCAAGCAGCCAAAATGGTCGCGATTCAAGAATTTTAGGCCGCCAGTTAAAGGTTGCTCGTTGACAGTGGTTTCTGCAGCCGTTGCTTCGACCGCTTTTTCAAAAACTGGCTGATTCACAGATTTTCGGGCCGTCGCTGGCACTTCGTATTTTTCGCCACAACCACAGGCCAGAAGCGAAACAAAGATTGTCACTAGTATTTTCGTTCCGATTGTATCGTTTCGCATTGTAAAGCCGTGTTTTTCCAAGTTGCGTTGGGATTTGCGTCGCCGAGGTAAAAAATCGGATTCCGACCCGGTCCTTGTGTAGATTAAAATTAAACTCACTTTTTTAGTTTTCGTCTATCGTCTATTGACCTTTCCGATTTGCATTTGCGGTACATTTCTGCCATGAAACCTTCGTTACTCGTTTCAATACTTCGGCGTACCAAAAACAATGAGGAGAAGTTTCGAGAAATTCAAGCTGGCTGGTTTTTTCGTTTGAAGCAAAGAATGTGGCTGGTTGGTTCGATTTTGTTGGTCGGCTACGCGGTTTATTGGATTCAGACCATGCCAGCAGCAGCAGAGCCGGACACAACTCAACAAATCAAAAAAGTCGAAACGGGCAAAATTTTAGACAAGCGGAACGATCTTTCGACGTCGGATCTGATCTTGATGGCGAGTGAAATGGAGTTCGATTCCGATGCTCCGTTGCCGGTGATCATGGAGTTCCTCAAGAATCGATTGGAGATTGCCGATCAACTGCTTGCAAAAACGGATGATGAATTTGCTCAAAAGGAAGGAACGCTGTTTCGGATTGAAGCTATGCAAACGTTGTCCAAATTGAACCGAACCCACGCGATGGGCTACTCCACATTGGATCAGCAACTTTACGAGTTGTGTTCTGCCAACCTTAGCCATCGAAATTCAGAAGTTGCCAAAGTGGCAGCCGCGGCAATCATGTTTACCTCGTTTGACGAATTCACATACGAACCGACGTCCGCAAACTTGAACAATGCATTGTCGAAATGTAATCAAATTGCGTCGCAACTTGGTGACGACGTTGAAATTGCTCGTGCAATTTATGTCTATGGTACCTTCAAGAAACGTTCTTTGGTCACAGTGGATGATTCGACAGAATTTTTTAACGTGGTCATCAAGCACTTTCGTGAAAGCGCCAACCCCGAGGCCAAATCGTACGCCGACAGCGCGTACAAAGAGATCGTATTCGGCAGTGATTCGGCCGATGAGAAATCTGCGGTATTGTTAACCGAAGGTATTAAAGATCGTATTCGACAGAAACGCCGTTCGGCCGACAACGAATTGAATCGACGAATACGTTATGGGTTGCGAACAGATTTTTTTGATGAGCGTGCACTGAATCAAATCATGCGCTTGATGGAAATTTTTCCGACCGTCGGGCGCATCGAAGCTGGCAGCGAAATGGCTGCCGATGTCGCCGAGTTCGTCGCCAACTTACCAGACGAGCAGCTCAAGACATCAGCTGAGAGAAAAATCAATGATTTTCAAGCTAGAATGGGCCGTTTCGAAAAGACTCTCGCATGGGACGATTTTGCCACAGTCGCCAATTCGGAACAGGATTGGTTGCGGCTTGAGAACACTTTGGTTTTGTTTTGGGCTGCCACCGACAAACGATCTGAAGGGTATTTGCGAACCCTCGACAACTTGGGCATTCAGCGTGTGTTGCAGTGTATCGTCGTGGTCGCAAGTCATGACGATGCATCCATTCAGTTGGCACGGAAACTGGACAAAGAGATGCCAGGGTTTACCTTTGTAACGGCAAACAAGTCATCTGGTATTCAATCACCAGTAGATTTTCCGGTTTCTGAGTTGCCCTATCTGTTGTTGCTAAATGATCAACTTCAAGTTTCTAGTATGAACCCGGATTTGAGACAGTTGGGCCCCACGATCAAACAATTGCTGCAATAGAGCCGGAGTTAGGGCACGCCGAGCAAAAACACGGCAACATACATGTAAATCAGAATACCAACGATGTCGATGATGCCTGCAACGAACGGATTGCTCATCAAGGCTGGGTCGAGTCTAAGACGTTGAAACACCAGCGGCAATACTGAACCGGTCAAGGTTCCCGCAACAACGACTAACAACAACGTGATGGGAACCACCAGAGCCTCTAACGACCACAACGCCACGCGGTCGAGCAAAATCATAGAAAAATAACCCAGCAATCCAAGCGACACACCAAGCACAAACCCCATCGACAATTCACGACCAATAATCCGGCGCCAGTCCCGCAGTGAAACGTGCCCACGCGCCAATGCCGTAATGATTAAAGTCGCGGACTGATTGCCGGTGTTGCCACCGCTGCTAATGACCAATGGGATAAACGGTGCCAGCCAGGCCCATTTTTGCAGTTTCGATTCGTTTTCATTTAAAATGATGGCGGTCAACAGCGCAAAGAAGAACAAAACGATCAGCCAAACGCCTCGCTTCCAACTTAAAGTAACCAACGACGTTTTCAGGTAGCTTTCGTCCAATGGATCTACCGCTGCACTGCGATGAGCATCCTCGGTGGCTTCCTCTTGAACCACATCGATGACATCGTCGTGCGTAATGATTCCCAGCATTTTGCGTTCCAGGTCCACGACTGGAATGGCCAACAGATCTAATTTCGCCACCTTCGCCGCGACATCTTCTTGGTCTTCCAATGCGTCACAGGTGATCAAATCCGTTTCCATGAGTTCGGATAGCTGCGTCTGAGGGTTGCGCATGCCGGCGAGAAGCTGGCGAGTGGAGACCAGGCCTAGCAAATGGTCGTCGGCATCAACAACATACAGATAGTAAATCGTTTCGTACTGTTCCGACTGTCTCCCAATCTCTGAGATTGCTGTCTCAATCGTCAAGTCGGCCGACAATTTGGCGACTTCAGATGTCATCACCGCACCGGCCGTTCCTTCCGGGTACTGGCTCAGCCGCAAGTAGTCTCGGCGCTCTTCAGTGGGCAACCGTTCAAGAATATCTTGCAGAACGTCTTCTTCCAGGTCCTGTAAAACGTCAGCTCGATCATCCGGTGCCAATTCCGCGACCATTTCGGCAACTTCCGTTCGATCTTGGGTAAGCAGAATTTCGTGCTGTCGATCGAGATCAAAGAATCCGAAAATTTCTCCGCGATGCACCGTTTTGGTATGTCTCAAAACGGCCCAGGCTTCGTCAGCTGTCAAACCTTCCATAAACTCTGCGGTCCTCGCCGGGTGCATGGCTTCGCAAAATTCGCGCAACTCTCTCGCGTTCTCATCGGCGAGTAACTCGCGGAGTTCGGGAAGGTAGAGCGTATTGATCATGACACCAACGGAAACAAAACGGCAAAAAAAGGCGGCAGCTTGGGTTTACTTGCTTTCCAGGAAGAAGGAATCGCCTCTTGAGTCTCGACGAAACGTCGAAGTCTAGCCCTTCTTAGTTTAGTTTCAAAGGCAGATAATCCAAACCCAAAATAAGCTCACGCGCATCCGAAGACAGGCTGAAACGAGGGTTGCAATGGTGAAAAAGCAGAAGCCGGCTACGCAACTCCGCGGTTGTCTTCGCGTTTGACGGCATCGTCAGAAATTTGCCCGTCTTCCCCAACGTCCTCAAAACGGACACTAACGCGTTTCGAAACACCGGACTCTTGCATCGTCACACCGTACAAGGTAGTGGCGGCCGTCATGGTTTTTTTACTATGCGTGACGATCACGAATTTGGTCCAGCCCAGGAAGCTTTTTAGCACATCGATAAATCTTCCAATATTGGCTTCGTCAAACGGAGCATCGACCTCATCCAACACACAGAAGGGGCTCGGACGAAACTGGAATATCGCCATCAGAAGTGAAACAGCGGTCAGTGCTTTTTCACCGCCGCTTAACAGCGAGTTATTAAACTCAGGTTTGCCGGGAGGTGTCGCAATAATTTCTACACCGGCTTCCAACGGATCCACGCCTTCTTCCAAGATAATGTCTGCTTTTCCACCACCAAACGTCTGTCGGTACAACGTCTGGAAGTTACCGCGAATGGCCTCAAGCGTTTCAACAAACAAACGGCGACTATCAGTGTTGATCCGTTGGATGATGTTTTCCAGTGATTGTTTGGCGGAAACCAAATCCTGGTATTGTTCATCCATTTTTGTATAGCGTTTTTCGAGGTCTTCCAATTCCGCGAGCGCGTCCATATTAACGGCGCCAATCGAGCCAATTTTTTTCCGCAACGCAGAAATCTCGTCGTCGATAGCGTCGCGTTGCTCCGCCTCTTGCGGGTTTTCCGAAGCTACGTCTAATTCCGCAACGTCGATCCCGTAGTCTTCCTGCAATCGCTCAACGAGTTTGGTTCGCTCCATTTGTAAATGGCTGGTCTTCAATTCGGTCTTGTGCAATTGATCTTCGAGCCGTCGAAGTTGTTCGCGCGAATCCAATAGTACTTTCGAAACTTCGCGGCGTTGCTTATCAGCCTTGTCTTTTTCGGCGACAACTTCTTTCAATTCACCGTCACGCGACTGTAAGTCGTTCTCTAGATTTTCCAAACGTGACTGCAACTTGCCGATTTCAACGGAAGCCGCTTCCTTCGTTGCCGAATCTGTTTTCAATTGCTCTTCATTTCGGGCAAGCTCTTCGAGGAGTTGCTGTTTTTCGCTGTCGAATTGTGAGCGTTGCTGCTGTAAAGAATCAAGTTGCTGCTGGCTTTTGGCCAAGGCGACTTTGCCGTCCGTAAGGTGTTGTTCTCGGGCTGATCGGTCCGCCCGCAGCTGCGTTATTGTCGAGTCTGTCGCGATGGAAACCTGATTGAGTTCTTCTAAGCGGTTTTCGTTGAGCGACAGATTCTGTCGATTGCTTGATAATTCTGCAGCGGTGGATGTCAACAAGCTGTCCGTTTCGATTGCGTCCTGTTCGGCAGCGGCAAGTTTTTGAGAAAACTCAACGACCTGTTTTTCGATTTCTTCTGATCGAATCTTGATGTCGGCCAGCTGCTGTGCGAGACTCGTGTTTTCGTTGATCAACTGCTGGATTTGCGCCGCAGAATGGATTTCTTTCTGTGCCAAGTCGGCGAGTTGTAATTCCAAGTCCGATTGTTGTAGCGTTAGTTCGTCGACTTCTTTAGTCAACAAACGCAATTCACTTCGCCGAGAAACCAAGCCGGTCACAACGGCCTTGGGACCGACGATGACCGAGCCGTCAGCTTCGACAATTTCCCCGTCCAGTGTCACCATCCGTATCCGTCCGAGATTGCGTTGGTAAATCGCAATGGCATCGGCCAATGTTTTCACAATCCAAGTTCCGCCTAGTAATCGTCGCACAAAGTTGGCATATTTGGAATTCACTTGTACGAGACGATCTGCCCGTCCGATTACGCCCGGTTCACCATTGATACTGACATTGGGATCGGCGCCCAATGTAGGTGGATCTTCGAGTTGGATTATGCCAACCCGCCCTTTGACTTTCAGCCGATCGGAAGCCAACAAGCGAATCAATTCTGAACCGTCGACAACGATGTATTGGGCGGCATTTCCCAAGGCGACATCGACAATTCCGGCGTGCTGCACATTGACCGACAGCATATCTGCAACCACACCAATGATCTCAGTCAGGGGGCCTGAAGTCGCTTTTTTTGATTGCTCCAAAAGCTGTTTAGCGCCGGCGTTTACACCCTCAAGTTTTTTTTCCAGCTCGACCAAGACATTTCGCCGCTGCGATTTTCCGGTTAGTGAATTTCCGGTCGCGGTAAGCTCTTTTTGTAATTGTTTTATTTGTGCGGTCGTAGCGTCATGTTTTTTCCTGGCGTCACTCAACGCCGAATTTTTTGACTCTGCATCGGTTTCGAGCGCTTCCCTTTGACTAGAAAATGTCGCGAGTTGCTGGTTTCTTTGAGCGAGATTCGTTGAGAGTTCTACGGTGAATTGTTCGGTTTGACGTTTTTTCGCCTGATAGGATTCGATTTGGGAATCTGCCGCGCTTACCAATCGCCCCAATTCATTGATCAGCGAGATCAGATTTCCGCAGTCATCGCGCGCTTTTTCGTTTTCCGAGATCAAGCCAGCAATACGCGCGTCGATTTCGGAAAGTTCGGTGTCGAGTTGACGCACCTGGTTCTTTGAGTCGGACAGTTGTTCAGTGGAAGCTACAACATCCGCATCCAGTCTTTTGTCACGGCGGACAATTTCCTCTTGGCGCGAAGCCAATCGTTGCGATTGCGACTCCAATTCTTTTCTGCGCGCGTCGAGGTCTGCAATGCGCGACTCATGAAGGGAGATTTGCGATTTGTGTTGTGTTATTTCTTCTCGGAGCTTGAGCGAAGATTGTTGGTGTGAAATAACCTGTTGTGAAAACGATTCAAGCCGCAGTTCGATTTGGTCGGATTGTGTTTCAGATTCGGCAATCGTTTTTTTGAACGCGGCCAACTGTTTGATTGCCGCTTCATTGCCCGCGTCTATTTGTTCTAGTTTTTCGTTGATAGCGCGCCAGTCCTTGAAGCCGACATAAGTGCGTAGCTCTTGCAGACGATCGGTATACTCTTTGTATTTCGCGGCTTTCGCAGCTTGGTTTTTGATGGAACGATAGCGACTACCCACCTCTTCAACGATATCCGAAAGTCGTATCAAGTTTCCTTCGACACGCGCCAATCGGCGTTGGGCTTCGGTTTTCTTGGCCTTGAATCTACTGATCCCAGCGGCTTCTTCAAAAATGGCCCGACGGTCTTTTGCCGACGCCTGTAGCAACCGATCGACTTTTCCCTGTTCGATCAAACTATAAGCATCGGTCCCGATTCCGGTGCCACGAAACATGTTGCGAATGTCTTTGAGACGGCAAATCTCGTTGTTGATCAAATATTCGGCTTCGCCACTGCGATAAACGCGTCGAGAAACGTGAACTTCATCCGAATCGTAAGAAAAACGACGGTCGGTATTGTCGATGACAATGGTTGCCGTTGCGCTGTTGGAGGGCTTTCGTCCGTTCGGGCCGCCGGCGCCCTTAAAAATGACATCAGCCATTTCTTTGCCGCGCAGGCTCTTGGCGCTTTGCTCACCAAGCACCCACTTGATCGCATCGACGATGTTCGACTTGCCCGAGCCGTTCGGTCCAACAACCACGGTGATTCCAGCCGGGAATTCGAATCGAGTTTTGTCTGCAAAGCTCTTAAAGCCTGACAGTTCGAGGGCTTTAAGCATTCAAAATCCAAATCAACAAAATGAAAACACCTATTGTTACATAGCTGATGTTGCCAGCCAGAGCAAATTTGCGTTTTGATTCCTATCCATGATCGAACTTGAACAACCAGTCCGTTTATTCCAGTTCCTCTAAACTGCCTGCTGAGACGTCGGAAAACAACTCTGGCACTTTCGTCGAAATGTACTTTTCGCTGATTTCTGAATCGGACTGGACCGAGTCCTTCATTGATTTTGAGCCGATGCGAGGTGCCGCGTTGACGATGAGCCGTGCATTTAACGTGTCGTTTCCGTCAGCTTCTTGGAACATCTCCAGCAACGTCGAATAATCGACGCCAAAACGAGACAATGTCTTTATCAACTCTCCGATGCTGGCAGAGCAGGTCAAACGAATTTCACCGTCAAGGGCATCGAACTTAACGACTCGAACTCGATTGCGGTCAATCGCCCGAGCGGTTAAACCGGGTTGTACAAATATAAAATCTTCGGCAACGCGTTCGTTGCCAAACACTACGATTTCAGGCCGTTTGGTTTGCGAAAAATGGACCAGCGCCGAACCCTCCGAAGCAATGTCATGAAAGTAAAACTCATCGCTAAGCAATTTCCCTCGAACGTTTGGATCATCCGGAGCTGAAACGGATAACGCTCGAAACGCCCCATAACGAGTTTCTGCACTTTCGGCATGAAGCAGCGATTTCAATGCCTGTTCGGATTCAGCATTTGCAATCGATGACAACGCGGTTAAGGCATGCCATCGGAACGCCGGTTCTGTCTCGGCGGCAAGTTTCAAATGTTCGATGCCTTCGGAACGCCCCATATACGCAAGAGATTCGGCGACATAGAACCGAATCTCAAAGTCTGGGTGGACAATCGCGCGTTTCAAAATCGGCAACGCATCCTCTCCAATTGCCTCCAATTCAATGGCAGCTCGTCGCGACGAAGCAGCATCAGCAATTCGGAGTTCCAGATCTTTCAAGCGTTCCGCTTTTTCGTGATCGCTTTCCCCGTACGCCATAGCTTGTAGCGATTGTATGAATCTTCCCAAATTGTTTTTGTATTCGTCAGGTATCGCCAATTTGACGATGCGATCTGTCTCCGGCGTCGCAGCATTTTTTCGCAAGGAATCCGAGTAGGAACTGTATCGCTCATTGATCGCGTGAGCAACACTGCGGCTAAGTTTAACCGTTGAATCTTTGGAATGGATCACCAACGACAGATCTCGGTCGATGTTGACGACACCGCCACCCAGGATTCTGGCGCTTTGCTCACTCTGTTGGTCGTGGTCGCTCGTGAATATTGAATCGATCAGCAACGCGCCCTTGGCCCTGCCGGCGACGTTCCCCGTTTGAACACTTCGATTCATGACGGCCATTGGTCGCAAGTCTGTTTTTAATAGTTCGCCGTAACGTAAGCTCTTTGTGTCTGATTTGGCGGGAGTGATGACTTGCAAGTCGATAGGGTCCCCTTTTTTGGCGGTCGGAGGAATGAAGCCGCGGACCAATACCATGGCCGTATTCGGACTGGCCAAAGCGGCTTTGGTATTTTCTATCAACTTGCTGCCTCTCAGTTCGCGTAGAAGGTACTCTTTTTGGCCACTGGGCTTAGGTTCGCAACCTGTGCCTTCCAATCCGACGACCAAGCCAATCCCCTCGACGGGCATTGGTCGGATACCTTTTATTCCACAAATCTGACCAACGAATTTGGTCTTGTCGTTGCGGTCACCCATCTTGATCAGTGAATTGTCCGGGCTTTGCCCACGCCGAATCGCGTCCACGCAACCTGTTGTCCCAATCAAAATTGAAACAACAATCAAATGTATCGCCGTTCCGACGCGATTGGAACTTTGGGATTGAAGAACCTTGATCATGGCCGCAGTCCGTTGCAAATGGATGTCGGTGCATCATGCACCATGGATGTGATTAAGAAATTTCGCGAAAACTAGGGGGTTTTGTCGATCCTGTCAACGCAAGTCGCAGTGGATCTAGGGATTGCCCGTTTTTCAATCGACCGGACGAAGTTTCATTCACTTGAATGGTTGTTGATAGCTGTCGTGCCTGGCATTTCCATTGCTCGACGCAATGACAGCATCTTGTCGACCTCGTGTTTGCTACGTGGCCGATGCTATCGTTGTACGAGACGAGAAAATGTCCAGGATTTTGCATTTGATCGAGTTAATTGCAAAGATTGCAATGCAACGTCGAGAGGTCCGCCGATCCGTCCTTCACATCGCAGCTCGGATAAATTCCAGCGTCCTTCACAAACTTGATTCTTGGTTCGCGTTGCGCGCAATCGTTGCCGACGATTTTCGGTCGCAATTTGTTTTGCAAATGCGGTTTCCGATCCGCTTCTTGAATCCACTGTTCGTTGGAGATGAATTGGAAATCGACTGCGATTCCGGCAAACATCTCGATTCATGACTCAAGCAAGCGCATCGGCGGTGCCAATCCTGAGGTGAATCGCAATGCAAAGTTTGCTAAAGCGCGGCCGCCCAAGCCGCCAAATAAAAGAGCGTATATATCCAACCTTCCTGCATTGGTTTCAAGCCACTGTCTCATTTTTTGCGGAGTCCAATTTTGTAATTTCTAAACTAACCGATTGGGTGCGGTCGAAGAATGTCAAACAGAATTGATGCGCGTTAGCCCGTCCAAGGTTTCCAGCCAGATTTGTACCAGCCGATGTCGATGTCAGTATCTAGCCGCAATCGAAGAATCAGCTGAGCGGCATGGTGCTGGATATGTCGGAGATTGTAGACGTGTAACTCGCCACGGCTGATTGTTTGCCAGCTATGCCCCGCTTCATGGTTCAGAGATTCGTCAGTTTCGTCTTGAACCACTTGACGCGATTTGGCGACACAAAATTTTAAATATCGTTTGATGAATTCCAAGTCGTAATGTTTGGTGGGCGGATCAAACGTAAATTCCTCGTAACCGTCGAACACCTCACGATGCTGTTGGTGAAACTCTTGTTCAGCTACAACATTTTCATCATTGGACAAGTATACGTCGGCGTAGAACAGCGTGTGAAAAATCGATTGATCAAACGTGTTTTTAGCGACCGGGCCCTGCCAGACGGTATCCGGTACTTGCTGGATCACGGCGTCGAGTGTGCTGAACGCGGCATCGTACTGTCCGATCAAAAGTTTCTTGAAATGGTCCAGATTCATATTTGTCTACCTTTCCTGATTCAATCGGTGGTCGTTGATTTACTCGAATTTGGCAATTTAAATCGAGCCCCTGGTGGGTGGGAGCGAACATCGAAATGCCCATCAACCCATTGGACGCAAACAACATAGCTATTTTTACCGCTGACCGTTGCACGTTTGCCGTCAACGAGCAGTGAAACTCCCTCGTCGATCCCAATCCCTAACTTGTCGGGGTGTTTTTTTACAGCATGCATTAATCGATTGATCCGAGACCTGGCCAGGAAATGCTGATCGATGATCGTATCGGGAAGCAGATCAAACCCTTGCGAAACTTCAGGTTCATCGCGGCCACCGGCAATCATGATTTTGGATTGGATCGCCGCGCCTGCGGATGATCCACCAATGACCATTCCTTTTTTGCATCGTTCAATAAGCGTTCTTTCAACCAACGTATCGACATACGCTTGGTTCAATCGGTTTTGGTTACCGCCACTTATCCAAACCGCGGTCGCGAGTTTCAACGGTTTGACGAATTTTCGAGTGTTGGCGATCTTGCGATCCGTTGTATGCAAGACCGAGACATTCGAAAATCCAATTCGCTGCCAAGTCTCTTTAATCTTGGCGGCGGACTTCGGTTTTGCACTGGCGGTTGGAATCACGACCAACCGGGCGTTCTTTCCGGCCGCAGCCAGGAACGCGCGATCACACTCTGGGCTCATCGCGCCGCCACCATGAATTAGCAATTTTTGCGCGTGTGCAAAATTATCGCATGCCCCCGCCGCTAATAAAAAGTAAACACCAATGAGGCAGCGGAAACGAACCTGACAGTAATTGCTGTAGAAAATCATTTTCGAACCAGTGATTCTGATAGATCAGCTATCGTACTATCCGTGTGATTCGAACTCCAGGCTTGGAAATCCGAGCTGGGCCTGTGAATCCAACACACATACTCTGGTCGGCATTCTCGTTCATGATAAAAGAAAGACAATACAGAATGCGACGATCACGATGGCAAGGCCGCCAAGCGCAAGTGCCAGTAGCATGCCAATTCCAAAAGTAACATTTAAGGTTGGCTCGAGAGCTTGATACAAAGGATTGTCTTTGTATTTCAAATTGCCGTCTTTGTCGATAGACGACGTCATGGCGATCAATACTTTTAACAGCAAGATAGTAAAAAACGTCGACACCACAAAAATGCCTCGAAAATCTTCCGCCGTGTTTCTTAGGCCCAACGTCCAGGCGACGATTGAAACCCCCGTGATCAAGTGCAAAAGTGATATTCTCAAGGTATTAAAATTTGACTTCGTCGATACGTTTTAGTGGAATTCAAACAACGCAACTTTAATTATTCTGCGCAACGACCGTTGCCGCACCCTGAAACGCCTCAGCCGGCGCCTAGGTTAGAGCGCGGTGCTGCCATTGGCATGCTACCAGACTTGGATTTTGGCGACGCCGCGACGCTCAATAGTTTTTCTAGTTTGTTGCTACTGCAATCTGGGCAGCTCGATTTTTCGCTGCCGCGAACCAACAACTCAAATGTGGATTGGCAGCTCCGGCACTGGTACTCGTAGATGGGCATGTTACATTCTGCTTCGATAATGAAATGTCGCGCCCCTATTTTGCCGCCGAAATGAAAAGAAGTAAAGTTTATTTGTCACGACTGCAGAGCCGCAAAATAGATGAAATGGCGATTGCCGAAGGAATGACCAGCATTCAATTGATGGAGAACGCCGGACGCGCCTGCACGAATCATCTGGAAGAACAAGGCTGTGAGTCGGCGGTTATCTGTTGTGGATCGGGTAACAATGGGGGAGACGGGTTTGTGATTGCTCGACGGTTGGCGATTCTGGGTTTGCCAGTCAAGATCTTGCTTGTTGGTGATGCCGAAAAAATCTTGGGCGATGCGCGGGTTAATTTGGAGATTGTCAAAGGAATTGGCTTAGACTTGGTTCGTTTTGATGAAAACTGGAACAATGAAGAACTGCAAAATCAGTTAGATCGAGTGGACGGCCAAACCACCGATTGGATCGTCGATTGTTTGCTGGGTACCGGCGCCCACGGTGACCCTCGACCGCCAATGGATCGCGTGATTCGCGCCGCCAATGGAAGTTCGGCGCGACGCCTGGCCGTTGATGTGCCTTCGGGGCTTGATTGCGACAACGGTAAGGTCGGGGATCCCACGTTTCAAGCCGACGTTACGTGCACGTTTGTGGCTCGAAAAACGGGATTCCATGTACCGGAGGCACGGCCTTTTTTGGGCCAAGTCAAGGTGGTCGCCATCGGCGTTTCGATGGAATTGATCCAACGCGTTCAAGCGGAATGGGAATGAGGCATTAACAAGCAATTTAAACGTTCAGATCCGTCGAGCAATTAGCGCGACCACTTGCCCTTGGATTTCCGTTAAGATTAAGGTCCCGTTGGGTTCGTCGCCTTCCAATTTAATTTTTTGAAACTGCCTGAAGACATTTTCATCAACGCCGCGTTTCTTGATTGCCAGTTCGCCAAATTGATATTTTCGTAAGCTTGCCGATACTCTTTTGAAGTCGGCTGGCATGGCCTCTAACATTTCAAAACGACTTAACATGCCGCTTTGGACCTCTCGGTGACCTGTCAAGTAAGCGATGCTTTGATGCATTCGCCTCAGGCCATACTGCTCGGCGAACGCGTCGACCAATCCGGCAGCGATCAGTGTATTGTGAGGTTCGTAAAGATACGGTTCCGGATGGTTTGCCAATGTGTTCAGGCAATTTCTAACGCTCGCTTTTGGTCGCACGAATTGAGAAACCCTTCCTTGGTCGATCACCGTAGCTGTCAAACAATCAACATGCTTGGCTAGATCACCTGTCCACAAAATTTGTTGTTTGCATTCTCGAGAATGTCCCACCCATTCGATTTCGCAACCGGGTAAATCGTTCGTCAGCTCAGTCGCCGGGGCAACTTTGATAGATTTGGAGATATTGTGGTTGTTGTGGATGAGCAACTCTAGTGGCGGTGAGAACCGATCGCCGCGCGTTTGCTTCCCAGACGTGCGCCGTTCAGGATCAGCATGGATGGCGTCAAATGCATTGAGATCCGACGCGTTGAAATGACAGGCTCGCGTTTCGCCGGACAATCCGTGAATGAGCAAATTGGCTTGGGCATATGCAGCAGCTATTGGATCGCTGTCAAAACCAATGGTTTGGGCTGGCGATTTTCTGCCCGCCAAGCCAATCAAATCGCCACCGATACCACAACAGACGTCCGCCAGGTTTCTCACATGATCGAATCTGGCGGCTTTGTGTTTCGCGATCATTTCATCGGTGGCCATTTCCAGCGTAACCCGTGTGAAATACATCTCGGCGGCTCGGTCGAATTTAATGCGACCTCGAATGCGGCAATGCGCCATGTCGATTGCAGCGCCGGCTCGCTCAGCCGTCAAATCGCGGCGAAGCGATTTGACGATTTGATGCAGTTCGTCACTGTTTTCCAGCCGTTTTTGCGTTTGGGTTAGCCAGTGATTTGATTGCTCAGAAAGCAACCACCGGTTTAAATCTGGCAGAGTTGCCGGATAAGTTGAGTTGGGTAAGCCATCTGACATAAAAATTTGGTCTATTTGATGGCCGGTCGGGAAGATTGCTTATAAGATTGGGGATGTATTGTAGCCGAATCTGTTTGGCGGCAACTCAAAATTGAAAAGGTTAAAAAATTTCATTGCGATTGATTCGGCATAGTTGGGTATGAATTCGTTGTTACAAGAGCTGATTCTGTTTTTAAGACTTGCCCAGTGTTTTAAAGATCGCTTGAAACTGCAAGACCGCGATCGAGCATTAGTGTTGGCGGCATCGTGTGCATCAGTAAACCAGATGCCGTCGGTTGCGGAGTTTTGTCGTCGGTTAGTTTTGCAAAATAATCATGGCCATATGGTTCGCAAATGGGATTCGATGGCGATGGCGCTTGGCGATGCCGACTTTATCCATTTTTTGAAGCAGCTTCGTCGCAAGTTACCCGTTGAAGTGGCCGAATCCAAATTGGTTGAATTTGGTTACCAGTGTGACGTTCGTCGCGAAGACTATCAGGATGATACGGATTTTGTGGCTGCCGTTATGGGTGTGGATTCCGAGTGGCTTAACGAACATTTTGGCGCGGCTTGATGGCCCATTCGACCATTAAAATTGGTAATCCAAGTCCAACGTCGTTCTGGCCCGAGTGGTTGAATTCGGTCAAACGGAAAACTCTGCCGCAATTAGCTGTCCCGAGTGATCGTTAAACGAGTCAGTTTTACCGCGTTCACGATGACTAGCATCAGATTTGATCTTTGTTTTTCCAGCGGTTCATTACATTTGTCATCTGGCATTTTGACAGTCGATACCAAGTTTGTCGATATAAATTGCAGGCTTGCTGTCGAAAAATATGTTCCGAAAAAACCTACTCTTGGTCGTGCTGCTGATGGCGGCGATTTTTGGACCGGCGATCTACTTTAACGCGAGTTGGCCCGAATTGACGTCTGTCGATAACTCAAGTTTCATGAGCGCCAACACGTCGCTTGTTCCAACGAGAAATCCTGGAACGATCGACTTGTCACCACAAACGCTAAATCAACAGGTTACCACCATCAAGGTGGCTCCCGTCAACGGGCAAAACGTATTGAACCCTGCCCGCACTGCGACCCAATCACCGTCGGCGACCCCGTTTGTTGGCAACGTCATTTTGCCAGGAACTTCCCAAGGACCCGACTTCAATGCAGTCCCGTTGGAATTTATGCCGGTCACGAATCTTAATGAGATATTTCGATTCGACATCAATGCGGCGTGGGTGCGTCAGCGATGGGACCGTGTTTCGACAACGGCCGGTGGACAAGGCTTGCAGGGACTACGGGTCGCGCTGGTTACTGGAGTGAACACACAAGATTTATTTGGATCTTTGACCTATTTTTTCGACGCCAATCAGGTCCCGCAAAAAATAACTTTTCGCGGGTGGACCGGTGATCCAAACAGTCTGATTCAATTTGTCACTCAAGGATTTGGTTTCAAGAAACAACCGACGTCGGCGGCTGGCTTGTACATTGCGAAAAGTTGGCAAAAATCGACCGGCGTGCTTTTTCTCCAAAACGCCTCAGTCGCACGTGCCAACCATCCGACCCAACAAGTCGCCGTACTTTTGGAATTCAACAATCCAAATGGTCCCTATTTACTGACAACTGAAGTTGCATCCTTGGTTTTTCAAACCAAACGATAACTCTGCATTCGACAATGCTACCTATCTAATTTAGCTGTGATCGAGCAGCCAAGGGTTTTGACACTTTATCCACCGTAAGACAGACCGGCCAGACTTGCAGGTTTCGATCTAATCCTCCCAGTTATACGCTCCTGCGTGCACAAAAGCGCACGCCGAAAATATATTGTCTTTTTCGAGAGCTATAGGTTTGACATGAATGCTAGCGTTTTTAAAATCTCGATTCTGCATTAAGAATTCTAAACGATCGCATCGCTTTCGTTGGATATAGATATTCAGGATTTGGATAGTCGACGGAAATAGTCATGGACTGGTGCCCGTTGCTTTCCAGGAGGGAGAAGCCAGGACGTGGCATTTGAAAAGGATTTGGGACAAGCCCCACGACGATCCGTTGGTGACGGCAGTGCTAAGTCTCGTATCATCCAATCTCTCACCGAAAAACTGGGTGTCCATGTTGTCGAGATGTGGTTTGATGATGGTCATTCGATTTTGGTTGAAAATCGGATAGTTCGAATAAGTGGAGCTAATGACTTTCAACTGGGCCGTATTCGTACTCGTTTTGGCGAAGCGTTAAGACAGGCCGTCGAACAATCGTGCGGCGCCGGAATTGAATTGGTTTATGTCTTAACTGGAAAAGAGTCTGAGGCACAGGCTTCCAAGCCGGTTCCGTCAATTCATCAGATGACGATGCCAAATAATGCGACGCGGCAATTCGCGCCAGCGGATTCGGAATTATCCAAGGAGTCACCGTCCCAGCAATTGCGTAAGCGGCATCGCGGCGTTGATTCGTTTTGGTTTGGAGAAACGAATCGTGTTGTTGAGGCAGGTGTGCGGCAAGTTTTTGAGCAGATCGGTGAGATATCTCCGCTCGTGGTGTATGGACCCACAGGATCAGGAAAGACTCATCTGTTGGAGAGTATTGTTTTTGATGCGCGACGCAAGAAGAAACTAAGACGTTGCATCTATTTGTCCGCCGAACAATTCACCGCGAATTTCGTCGACGCTTTGCGAGGAACTGGGTTGCCGTTGTTTCGGCGGAAGTATCGCGATTTGGACGTATTGGCCATTGATGACGTTCAATTTTTCGGCGGCAAAAATGCGACGCTCGCCGAGTTTCAGTACACGGTGGATCACTTGGTTCGCAATGGCAAGCAGGTGGTCTTGTCTTCCGACCGTTCGCCCGTCGAATTAGGACAACTTGGTACGGAAGTCGCGGCAAGAATGGTCTCTGGGTTAGTGTGCCCGTTGAATTACCCGGACGCGGTGGGACGTAGTCGAATCGTTCGAGAAATCTGCCGACAGCGCAATTTTGATGTGTCGCCCGAAATTCAAGATTTGATTAGCCATAACTTGGCTCGCGATGTGCGTCGGTTATCCGGTGCGTTGAACCGTGTGAACGCCCTGTCAAAAGCTTATGACGGTGAAGTTTCCGTGGATTTGGCTAAACAGGTCCTGACAGACCTGTTTTCTATCAGCGGTACGCTAACATCGATCGACAAAATCGAGCAGGTCGTTTGTGAGTTCTGTGGTGTCAAGCCAACGGATCTCAAATCAAGTAGCCGCCAGAAAAAGATTAGTTCTGCCAGAATGTTGGCGATGTATTTGTCACGTCAGCATACTCCCAAGGCTTGCTCGGAAATCGGTGACTATTTTGGCGGGCGGAGCCACAGCACGGTTATTGCAGCCGAGAAAAAAGTGGCACAATGGCTGGAGAATAACCTGGCTATTGATTTGCCAAATGCGCGGTACCCTGCCAAAGATGCGGTGATTCGAATTGAGTCCAATTTGCGTGTTGGTTGATAGAATATCGCGATGTCGTTAAATATCTTTTGAAAATGACAGCAAGGCTGGCTAGCGTTTTGGTCGGCGAGAATTCTCAAAATTGTCTTGACGCAAAAATGCAATCAAACGAACATTCCCGCTTCGGATTGCGCGATGATCGCGCGCAGAATCATCTGTGATAGCGGCTGGGAATTCATGAAACACTTCAAGCATGCCATTTGGCTATCGTTGAAATACAAATGGACAATTGCGGGTTCGGTGCTGACGTCATTGGCCATCGCGGCGTTGTTCTGTATCAGTATAACGACGGTGTTTCCGATCGTGAAAATCGTTTTGGAAGGTGTTACCGGGCCGGTTTGGGTTGCCCAAGAAATCGATTTCGCTCGTTCAGAAATCGTCAAATCAGAACAGGCAGTGCAACTGGCTCAACAGCAGCTACAGGACAAGATCGATGCGGTAGAAAAAGATCGGCTGGAATCGATAGTTTCTTTCAATGAAAGCCGCATCAAGGCGGAAACCCAAGCCTTGGATCGGTATCTATACCTCCAGCCATGGATTGACAGATTTGCGCCCGACACGCCCTTTAAAACGCTCGTCGCAACGATGGTTTTTTTATTCGTGACCGCGCTGCTCAAAGGTGTGATGCTTGTCTTGAGTGCCATCTGTGTTGCCCGCGTCTCCAGCCGAACGATTTGGGACATGCGCCGGATTTACTATCGCAAGGCGCTCGAATTGGATCAAAAACAGATCGAAAAAATGGGAACTTCCGCGATGATCACGCACCTGTCCAATAACATGAATATGGTCAGTGGTGGATTGCGAGTATTGTACGGAAAGTCGCTGCGCGAACCCTTCAAGATGCTCTCCTGTTTGGTTGGTGCAGCAATGATTTCATTGCCCTTGTTGTTAATATCGATGGTCGTCATCCCAGCGGGCGTGATTGTCGTCAATGGGATATCACGGCGGATGAAAAAATCCGTCCAATCCGAGTTGGGCGGCATCCAAGAAGTGTTTCAAACTTTGATCGAAAGCTTGAGCTGGCTAAAGACGGTGCGGGTATTCAATCGCGAATCAACGGAACGCAAGCGATTCAAGCAGAACGCGGGCGTGATGTACAACATGTCAATGCGGATTTCGATGTACGATTCGTTGCTGCGTCCGATCACCGAAGTGCTTGGTATCGTCGCGATTTCATTGTCGATTTTGGCTGGTTCTTATTTGGTGTTGAACCAAGCGACAACTTTGTGGGGGATTCAAATCCTCAGTCGACCTCTTAAACCGGATATGCTGATTCTGTTTTATGCGTTGTTGGCCGGCGCAAGTGACCCTGCACGCAAGATGACCGAGATTGTCAACGTATTGGTGCGTGGTGACACCGCCTGTCAAAATCTGAAAAAAGCCTATGATGCGGGTTCAAAAATTTCAGATACCGTTGGTACGGTTGCTGTTCCTTTTCACTCCCAATCCGTCGAGTTTCGTGACGTCTCTTTCTTTTACACCAAAGAGCAACCGGTGTTAACGGAGTTGAGCTTAAAGGTTCCGTTTGGTCAGGCCATTGCAATTGTGGGTGGCAACGGATGCGGTAAGTCGACGTTAATGAACTTGTTGGCCCGGTTCTACGATCCACAACACGGCAACATTCTGTTGGATGGCAAAAGCATTCGACAGATGAATCCCAAGCGATTGCGACGGCAAATTGCCTGGGTAACACAACAGTCGATTTTGTTTCGCGGAACGGTCGCAGAAAATATTGCTTACGGAAGAAAGTCGGCTTCACGTACTGACATTGTTGAAGCGGCGCGTTTGGCCCATGTAACTGACTTCTTGCCCAAATTGGAGAACGGACTGGACACGCATGTTGGTGATAACGGAACTCAGCTATCTGCTGGACAGCGGCAGCGCGTGGCCCTGGCAAGGGCAATTTTGGCCGATCCGCGAATCTTGATACTAGATGAAGCGACAAGTCAAATGGATGGGCACACCGAACAAATGGTGCACGATTCGCTCAAGCGGTTTTTGAAAGACAGAACCACATTTATCGTGACGCATCGCGCCTCCTCATTGCGGTTGGCGGATCGGATTATCGTGATGGACAATGGAATGATCGTACACGACGACAATGTAAGCAACACCCGAAAACAATCGGAGCATTTTCAGTATTTGTTTGCCAAATCGGCTTAGGCCGACAGCAAAGCGGTGAAGCTAGCATTGGGGTCTGTGGTCTTTCACGTAACTTAACAAACTGCTAGTGTCCCGCTTTAGAACCCTTCCGAAACGTTGTTTTCATATGCCTCAACTGAGAATCTTTGGCCGCAGTCGCAAAAAAAACGAAGTCGGTGCCCCGGTGCGGCCAAGAGTGATGTTTGTTTCTCACGAGGCGACTAGAACCGGCGCTCCCAAGATCATTTTGAAAATTGTTAAACGGGCGTTTGAGACCTGCGACATCGACTGTGAAACCGTGTTGCACGAAGAGGGCCATTTAAGCGAAGAATTTAATCAATATTCCCAAGTTCATTGTTTGGGCTTGCCAAGGCTTCGTTCGGTTGAGTTACAGAAAAAAGTGCGTTCAGTTGTAAAGCGGCGTGGATCGCAAATTCCGGCGGTCGCGATTTGCAACAGTATGGAATCGCGATTTGTGTCTGAGCAATTGGGTGAGTTGGGTGTTCCCGTGATCTCGCTGCTGCATGAGCTTCCTTGTTCGTACTCCGATGCAGACTATGAGATGGTCTATGCTAACTCGGAAAAAGTAGTGTTCCCCGTTCAAATGGTACGCGAGACGACTCATAAGAAAATGCCGATTCCGTTTGGCAAAGATTTGGTCATGCCGCAAGGTTTGCTTGACCCCGGTTTCGGGAAAAGCATCACACGCGAGGCGGCTCGAAAACGGCTGCGTCATGAATTGTCGATTCCGCATGACGCGTTTATCGTTCTCGGTTGTGGCACATTGGATATGCGTAAAGGATTGGATCATTTCGCGGCCATCGCGAAAAGTGTGGTTCGGAAAAATGTAACTCCAGACTCCATACATTTTGTTTGGGTTGGTGATGGCCCAAAATGGCCACATTCAACATATCATTACGTTCAAATCGACTTGCGGCATTCAGGCGTTGCGGCGAACGTCCATTTTGTCGGTGAGAAAGAACATGTCGATACGTACTTTATGGGCTCCGATTTGTTTTTGTTGTCGTCGCGAGTGGATCCGTTTCCATGTGTGGTGCACGAGGCGATGGCGACGCGATTGCCGGTTATGACATTCGACAACTCGGGCGGTGCGGTCGAAGCAC
Source organism: Mariniblastus sp. (assembly GCA_965263475.1). Lineage (GTDB taxonomy): Bacteria > Planctomycetota > Planctomycetia > Pirellulales > Pirellulaceae > Mariniblastus. The sequence continues at coordinate 374,084 of OZ253677.1, read as the reverse complement.
TGGCCGGCGGTGCCGGGTTGGTAGTGCCATACGCGGACTACGAAGTCGCAACTCATTTGATTCTGGCTCACCATCAAAATCCCGGTCTAGCCGATGGGATCCGGGAAACGGGCTTCCGACGCGTTCAGGAAGATTATTGTTTCGAGCGCTACGCGGACAAGATTCTGGGATTGGCTGCGAATATCTCAGGCGTCGACTTTAGCCGTTCAAATTCAGCAGCCAGGCCCTTGGGCGTTAGCCGGGCTGCGTAAGTCGATCGTAAACACTGGCCACACCCCGCGCCATACTTAAATCAGAAAGTTCGGCATGTTGTCTTTCAATGGCGCTCGCTCTCATATCTCGCCATTTTTCGTTGTTGCCAATCAGGCACTCAATTTTGTCAGCCATGTCCTTGGCGGAACCTGGTTCAAAGATCAAGCCGTCAATCCCATCGCGAACGGCTTCGGGGATTCCTTCGACGTTGCTGGCCACAACGGGAACGCCGTTGGCCATTGATTCCAGCACGACCATGGGCAACCCTTCGCCATAGAGACTGGGCAAAACAAACAGATCCATTTGCTGAAACTGGGCGTTAATGTCTACCTGGAAGCCGGTCCAATCAATCAAGTGGTTGACATCCAGGTTATCCGCCAGCGCTTTTACTTCGGATTCGTATTCGGGTGTTTCAAAACCGCCGACGGCACGAAGATGCACTGGAACACCTCTTGCATTTAGAATCGCCAAGGCATCCAAAAGTGTTTCAATTCCTTTGCGTGGTCGATATAGCGCCATGGTTCCGAGCGTCCAGTTATCACTCGGAGAAAAGCGACTGTTGTTGTGCGGACACGTCGGCACGCCGTTACGGACGACATGGATCTTGTTGGCGTCGTGTCCGAGGTCGGCCATATAGTTGGCCAAGCTGCCGGATACGCAAATCATTGCATCGACATTTCTTAAGCAGCGTGTTTCAACCCACGTGTTCAATTTGTTTTTGAACGTTCGCGAAGAATCGCGACCGACAGGCGAGTGCACGTGATACACCAAAGGTAAACGCCAGCGCGCGGCGACGAAGGAACCGATCAACAGCGTCCGTGGGGTGTGAGCGTGGATGACTTGGTAGTCAGAGTTTCGCAATAGGTTGCCAACCTTGCTGATGGCAAGCAGGTCGAATGAACCGCGCATATGCATCTCATGCAAAACGGTCTTAGACGCACGAACATCCTTGAATTTGCCAGGTTTCAAACAGGCGAAGTCAATTTGATATCCCAAGTCTGGAAGCGCCATAGCGAGTAAGTCTTGCACTCGTTCAGCGCCGGCATAGTGCTCTCCGTTGATCAAGTGCAAGACGCGGACGGGCGCCGTCGGTGGAACAACACGATTTTGAATTTCTAGCTTAGCCGCTTTGACGATCATGACTGTTTTTGCTCCTTAATCAACGCGACAGCGATCAATTCTCGGGCAGTCGCGGGGGCCGACATCGAGGGGCCCTAACGATTGCTATTGAGAGAATATGTCGCTGTTTTAGCGAAGTCAGATGCAAACGACGTGCGGATTGGATAATCCCGGTCGGAAGTTACGGTTTGAGGCTTACAAACGGCAAAATCGTCAATTTGACGTTGATGAATCTCCGATCGAAATCGCGCAGACACCCCACTGCCCTTGGTTTTCGTCGACCCCGATACGCAATTCACGAATCGCAGGCTGGCACCATTTTTCGCGAACGGCAAGCATTTGATCCACCAGGTAGGCAGCCAGCAGCTCGGCCGTGGTATTTATCATCGGCAGTAATTGACAGTCTTCCTTGGGGAATACCCATCGACGTTGCTCAAACTTGGCAACGACTTCAGGTCCATCGGTTTGGACGGATATGCTGGGGTGTTGTGTTGGCAGCAATACTTGATGGTCGAGGGAGCGCGTGATTTCGGTCAGCCGGTCTCGAACGGCAATAAAATCGGCAACGTATCCATGCTCGTTGAGATCGCCGGCAACTTCGCATCGCACACCGTAGTTGTGTCCGTGAAGGCTTTCGCAAATGTTGTCACCAAAGGTGATGAAGTGTGCGGCACTAAAGGTCAACAGTTCTTTGGTGACGCAGACACTAAAGGATTTTCCAGCCATGTTTTATCGAAATGGAGCCACGATGTTTTCGTTAACGATGCCGACAAAAATACCGGCGGTAATCAAGTCTGCTGTCGTCCCAGGGTTTCGCTGGTTGCCGTTGGCACGCAACCAAAAATCCAGCTCGCCGATCGCGGCATAGTATTTTTCGCGATCGTCCTCGATCAGCGGTTCTAAGCAACGGCAAGCCAACATTTTCGCGTGTTCCGAATCTTGCTCGCCGCATTTTCTCCGAATCAATGAGTCGCCGTGTCGGGCGATCATCGATACATGCGCATAGACGATTGCTTCATTAATGGATTCGAATTGTGATTGTCCGAGTGTAAGCAAGGGAACGACTTCTTCGAAGACATGTTGGAAATTATTGGTGTATTGCATCGCGACGAGGTCACGGTCGCTGGCAACTTTCATTGCGGAAACGATATCTTGCGGAGCCGATTCATTCACGTCCATGTTTTCCGACTGGCCCAAACCACCGGGCTGAGCAAGTCGAATAGCGTCGTAGATATTCTGTGCATCCTCCGCCGAAGTGGTTTTTAGAAAACGGCGAATCGTATTGGCAGAAAGTTCCCCATCGTTAGCAACAATCGCCAAAGGAGCCAGCAACAGGATGATTCCCAGGTTGGTGTTGGTGGTAACTAGTGATAGCCTGGCTTTGACCGCGTTCACGACCAATAGGCCCAGTTCATCGCACTTGCGAGAGTCTATCGTTTGCCCGAGAAGCTCGGCGCTGACGACGAAATCGTTGAGCGTTGCGTTTTCGAAATCCGCACCACGATGGACGTTACCCGGTTTGCTGGCGCAGACCTCCAGCAGACAAGCCAATGAAGCAACACGTCCGATCGAAAGTTGAGTAGTTTTCTGTAGCGATGGCATTAGTGTTCCAAAAAATCGGCTACCAATCGTTCAACTTGTTCACCAGCGTCTTCCACAACATAATGTCCAGCATCTTCGATACGTGTTACATCCGCCGATGGCCAATGCTCCACGAATCGGTCCAGGCATTCTGGCCGAAAACACCAATCTTTCATGCCCCAAATAAGTTTGATGGGCCAGTCTTTTACCGCGGCCAAACCGGACTCAATTTCTTCCAGCGTATGATAGGTCGTGTGGCTGGGGGAAAGCGGAATGTCTTTGACGAACCCGTAAATCGCGGAACGATTGTTCCAAGAATCGTAGGGAGCGAGCAAGCCGGCGGCGACTGAGTTCGGCAAACCCGGTTTTTGCTCAGTAGCCATCGTGGTCGCCGCCCGCGCAAATGCGTTAAAGCCTTGGACGGCAAGTTTGCCGACCAAAGGCCATCGACAGAGACGAATGCGAAACGGGATAAACGGTGGTGGAAACGCTCCCGTGTTGAACAGGACAATCTTTTTGAAGCGTTCGATTCGCGATAAGAGGGCGCCTAGCCCAATCGCCCCGCCCCAATCATGCGCGACCAGCGTAATGTTTTTGAGGTCCAGAAAATCGATCAGTCGCGCGAGGTTGTCAATGTGTTGTTGAAGTTGATAGCGGTATTCGACGGGTTTGTCACTCAACCCACATCCGATATTGTCGACAGCCACGGTCTGGTATCTACCGCGCAGGCTTTGAATCAAATTGCGGTAATAGAACGACCAAGTCGGATTCCCGTGCACAAACAGGACAGGTTCCCCCTGCCCTTCGTTGACGAAATGCATTCGCTGGCGATCCACCTCAAAAAAGTTGGACGCGAACGGATAGAGTGTTTGCCAGTCGTGTTGGTCAGAAGATCTTAGCAAGGGCCATTCCCTTGTGCCTGCGGTTTGTAAGATCGACCAGTCTACCAGATTCCGAATCGAAAAATATGGGATAGTGAACTTGAACTACCAAGTTTCAACCGGTTTGCGGCATTCGGTGAACAGCGAATCGGGTTTTCGAATATCCCCGTCTAATACGTCCAATTGGTAGGTCGAAAAGCTTGGAATTTGACTATTGACGGCGGACAATATCTTGAAGTCTTGAAATCCCAATCGAATGCAGAGGTCACGCAACGAAAAGCGGTCGTACATCCAGCGATGAACTTCGCCGCTGTTACGAAACAGTCCTTCCTCCAAGGCGGATGCGGCCGCGTTGCCCAGCAATAGTTGGACTGCTTTTTTGGCTAGATAACTTCTCATACCCATCGTTTTGTCATGTAGTGAATCCAGCAGTCCGGGTTTAGTCGGTTCGACGGGCGGTTCGACGTTACAGACTCGGAATTCGTCGCCAACCCGAGATTTCACAAAATCGGAGTTTTGGATTTGAGGGTCGGCCATGAATTGTCCCATCCTGCCACCAGATGATTCTCTAACCAATTGGTCGAGCAATTCGAGCTTCATCCAATCGTAGTCGGTTTTTGCTTGTTCGTCTCCTTGCCAGGCTTGATCATGCTTTTCTAAATAAAGTTTGGCAATGCGTTCCAGATCCGGGACGACGATTCGAGCGATGCCGCCCGGCTTAAGTACGCGCAAGCATTCTTCCAAGAGGCGAATTCCGTCGGTTGGCTTTAGATGCTCCAATACATGTGAATGGTAAACCGCATCAAAATGTTGATCAGGAAATGGAATGCCACAGGTCAAATCATGACATAGCACATCCTCACATTCCGAAATGAGATCAAGGTTGATCCAGTCGTGATGGAATTGTGACCCACAGCCAACGTTCAATAGCCGTGGTTTTTTTTGAGTCAGATCGCGCTTCGCACGTTCGAATCGGTTGGGGTCAAGCAGCAACGGTGTTCTCCCGACTCTGTCCGTTCACCAGTTTAATCCCGATTCGTCCGGTATAGTCAATTCGATTTAAGAGAATGGAGATTTCGTTTTCGGCAAAGTATTGATCCACCGCTTTTCGGCAGCCCTTCCAATGTCCGTAGTCGTCAATGATTAGGACACCTCCGGGGGCTAACCGCGGGAACAGTTGCTCCAATTCGATTTTGGTTGATTCATACCAATCGGTGTCTAGTCGCAACAGGGCAATTTGATTCGGCAGAGGGTTGTCTAGCAAGGTGTTTTCCACTGGACCTTGAACATAGTTGACCAGGTCGTCTGGATAGCCTGTTGATGCCATGTTGGATTTGACTTCGCCCAATTCAGAATAGCACCAAATGGAGTCCGCGGTGTCTTGGTCGGCCTGGTCCAACAGTGCCCGGGCGCCGTTACCTAAATAATCGACATCATGCGGCGTTGGTTCGGACATGCCTTGGAACGTGTCGAATAACCACAGGTCGCGGTGATCCTGGTTTTGCAAAAGGCAGATAGCTGCTGCCATCATGCTTCCTCCACGCCAGACACCGCATTCGACAAAGGCTCCCGGAATGCTCGCTTGGCACAAATATTCAACCGCATCGCAAAGCGCTAAAATGCGACATTCCGACGTCATCGTCGCAAAACGAACGCGTTCAAAAATCGGCGAACACGTTGCCTCCCGTTCTCGGGTACTCGATCGTTTCGTTTTGTTTTTTCGCCAGCGCAGCATTAATGTGATCCATCACGATTGAATTCATGTTCTAGACCCGCATGTGATAACACAAATCGAACCGGCGACAAATAGAATTGCTCGGCACTACGATACACATTTTGACTGCAAAGACGGAAACTGTTGACACAATGGCAACTTGCGTCGACCTCGATTGAATTGATGTGCTATCACTTTGGTTGGCTTAGTTCGTCTTGTTGTTTGCATCCTCGTACGATAGCTTATGAATCTTCAGTCATATCAAATTAGAGAACAAGGATGTTCTATTTAAAGGATCAAACCGCGTTGATTCTAGCTGACGCTGGTCCTCAAGTTGGGACGCGTTCGGTTCGCCGTTGTTTGCTGATTGCGGAAGCCCTTAAATCCCAAGGAATTCAGTCTAATTTCTTGGCGAGAACGTTGCCGGCAAAATTGCAACGACGAATCACTGGGTTGGGATTTGGAGTCTATCAACCGGATTCTACGACGTCAGTTGAAATTTGCGAATCAACGAACTTTTTGGTTCAAGACCAGGCCAATGCTTCAACTGGCTTAGACCTCAGCCTGTCTACCCAACTCACCAGACTAGTCATGGGTGCGTGGGATCGCGATGTGCCGCCAAAAAACTTGACTCTCGACCTGGGCTGCGAATTTTCGGATAGCGTTTTAGGAAATTGTTTGCAAGGCCCAGAGTATTTTCTGCCGGTCGAGACACAACAGTCAGGTCCCATTCGTAAACGTGTTCGAAAAATTGTCGTTGTTGCCCAAGATCAAAACACGCTCGACCGCGTCTTGGCGGCAATTGTGTTTGCCCGTTGTAAGGGGCTGGCTATCGATGTCGTTGCATCGGAATTTGTCGATTCGCAATACCATATTGAATCGGAATTCTCTCAGTTGGAATGTCAATTGAGAATCCACCGGAATTTTGATCGCCTGGGACTACTTCTTGAATTGGGTGATTTAGCAATCGTGGATCGCTGGGAGAATTATTGGTCGACGGTCGCTCTAGGATTGCCGAGTATTTTTTGTACAGAAACAGGTTCGATTGCTCCGTTGCATCGCGAATTGGCAAGCCAAGGTTGTATGTTGTTGGCTGATTTGTTGGACGTTGAAAGTTTCGGTTCATTGATTCGCTTGGCGATACAAAAACAAGAAATTCGATCTCGCTTGTTCTGTAATTCTAGAGGCCTCGTTGATGGGCAAGGAGCTAGTCGCGTTGCCCGGTCGATGGTGGCTTCACAGTTTCATATTCGACCGTGTCGCATTGAAGATTCAGAAGTGTTGTATGGCTGGCGCAATGATCCTGAGTTGCGCGTGGTTTGTTTTCAACAAGAACGGATTCCGTATGAATCCCATGAAAGTTGGCTACGTGAGAGATTGGCGAGTGATCAAACTGAAATTTACATCTTCGAAGATTCGACGGGGAAGCCGGTCGGGCAATTCCGATTGGAATTTAGCGATTCTTGGGAACGTGTACGATTGCATTTAAGTGTGGTTCCCTCATTGCGGGGGCATGGTTTAGGGACGGCGTTTATTGAACGAGCCTTTCGACTAGCTGTAGCGCGATATCCAGATATTGAGGTGTGTGCCTTTGTCCGACCTGTCAACCAAGCTTCACAAGTCGCCTTTCGCAAAGCCGGATTCGTTTCCGATGCGACCATTACGATAAACGGACAAGTTGCTTTGCGGATGAGAAAGTATTCAGTTTTAAGAAACGCGACCGAAGCGGTTTCATACAAAGAAGTAGCGTAACCCCAGGGAATCAAAAGTTACGATATGAAGAACTTGGTGCGAGCGCTAAGGATGGCGCTAAAATATCGAGGTTCCATATTTGGCGCAGTGTTTTGCTCGCTTTTTGTCGCCTTATTCTGGGGGGCAAACCTAGGCGCGGTTTATCCATTTATCGAGGTGGTGTTACACAATAAGTCACTGCATCAATGGACAGACGACAACATTGTCGAAATCAAACATGAGATCGCTCAACGCGAAACTGAATTGCAGTCATTACGTTCGGCGAAGGCGACTGGCGATTCGCGGTCCCAACGTCGGGCGGCGATTTGTGCCAGTGAATTGAAAATGTACTCGCGCAAATTGGGTTGGGCCGAGTACTTTCAGCCGATGATCAAGAAGTACGCGCCCAATGAGCCGTTTGATACTTTAAAGTTGCTTGTCTTGTTCATGTTGTTTGGGACGATCACGCGTTGTATTTTTCTTGCCGGCAACATGTATCTCGTGGCTCGAGTTGGCCATCGCACGATACTGGATCTGCAGAACAGAGTATTCAACAACGTGTTGAATATGGAGATGTCGGAAATTGGAGTTCAAGGAACTGGGGATTTAATCAATCGAATTCGCGGCGAGACCAATGCGATTGGAAACGCGATCAATGTGATTTTTGGTAAAACGATTCGAGAACCGATGAAGATGGTCGCCTGCTTGGCGGGGGCGGCGATTGTCAATTGGCGATTGTTGTTGTTCTCATTGATTGTTTGCCCGGTAGCGTTGGCGATCATGGTATTGTTGGCCCGCCAAACCAAGCGCGCCAACAAGAAAGCGCTCGAGCAGTCCGCCAATTTGCTAAATCGCGCTTATCAGGCTCTGACGTATCTGCGCATGGTCAAAGCCAGTAACATGCAACACGACGAAGCCGATAGGTTTCAAAATGTGGCTCGCGACGTCTACAAGAAAGGAATGCGAATTTCGTTATTGGACGCTTTATCGCGTTCCAACAATGAGATCCTGAGCGTGACTGTGATCGGTTTGTCAGTACTGGCCGGTGGTTATCTCGTTTTGAATCAACAGACGCATTTGTTTTTTGTCAGATTGAGTTCGACGCCCATGGATTTTGGGCAAGTCATGTTGTTTTTTGCGTTTTTGATTGGGGCGGTTGACCCGCTGAGAAAGCTGAGCGACGTATACAACCGAGTTCAGTGTGGGGTCGTGGCATCCGATCGGGTCTTTCCGATCATTGATCGCGTTCCCGAAATCGTGGAACCGGCCACGGTCGTGAACTTGAACGATGAAGATCGCGAAATCGAATTTCGAAACGTGTCGTATGGATACGAACCCGATCGTCTAGTTTTAAGAGACGTATCGTTCAAAGTACCTGCCGGCAGTTCTGTTGCAATCATTGGTCACAACGGCTGTGGCAAAAGCACCTTGATCAATTTGTTGCCACGTTTTTTTGACCCAATCGGCGGCCAGGTTTTGATCAATGGAGTGGATATTCGAGACCGAAAACTGACGGCGATTCGAGACGAAATTGGATTTGTAACCCAAATGACGATGTTGTTTGGCGATTCCATATACTCGAACATCAGTTACGGGCTGAATGAACCATCGAGAAAAGACGTCATTGCCGCATCCAAACAGGCGCATGCGCACGGATTCATCAGTGATTTGGATGAAGGTTACGATTCTGAGATTGCCGAACACGGAAGCAATTTGTCGGGCGGGCAAAAGCAACGCCTTTCCCTGGCGCGTGCAATTTTGAAAGACCCAAAGATCTTGATATTGGATGAGGCAACCAGCCAAATTGATCCCGAAAGTGAACGTCTAATTCACGACACGATTCGCAGTTTCATAAAGAACCGCACGACTTTGATCGTGACGCATCGAATGTCGACCATCGAATTGGTGGATTACATCTTAGTCATGAGCGATGGTCAAATTGTGGATTACGGCAGCCACGACGAATTGATGGCACGTTGTCGCGCGTATCAACGATTGAGAAACCTGGAAATGACGGAGCAAGCTGCGTGATGGAAGCAATCAAGGTCGCAAAGTCAGTTGGCAACGGTCTTTCTCGGTTTGAGGTATTGCAACAAGCAAAAGAAGTGATCGGTCGAGAGGCCGATTCATTGGTTCAGTTGTCTCAAAATGTACCCACACAATTTTTTGAAGCGGTGCAAACCGTATTGAATTGTGAAGGGGCGGTAATTGTTACTGGAGTCGGTAAAGCAGGATGGATTGGTCAAAAGATTTCGGCCTCGTTAGCGTCACTGGGCACAGTCAGCCATTTTCTGAATCCGAGCGAGGCGTTCCATGGGGATTTGGGCCGCGTCGGTAAGCACGATATCGTGTTGGCTCTGTCTAACAGTGGAGAAACCGGCGAACTGTTACAAATTCTACCTCGCCTGCAAAACTTTGGTACGCCGATAGTTTGTTTAACCGCTAGGTCCAGCTCGACGCTGGCTAGGTATTCTGACATTGTTTTGGATTATGGCGGCATGCCAGAAGCTTGTTTTTTGGGATTGGCGCCATCATCTACCACAACGACGATGTTGGCATTGGGTGACGCGCTGGCCTTGGTCGTGTCTCGAGCGCGCGACTTTCAGCCCCAAGATTTCGCGAAATTTCATCCTGGTGGAAGCTTAGGGAAAAAACTCTCGCTCGTTGACGAAGTAATGCGTCCTCTGAGTGAATGTCGCTTGGCTGTAGAAAACGAATCCGTTCGCGAAATCTATGTTCGTCATGGTGGCAAACAACGCCGCGTCGGAGTCATTTTGGTGTTGGATGATACTGGGCAGTTGTCTGGTTTGTTTACCGACAGTGATCTGGCTCGTTTGCTAGAGCGGCAGCAAGATAACTTTTTCGACGGCCCAATCAGTGATGTAATGACGTCAAATCCGATTACGATTCGAAGCGGGACCAAGACGCTGGTCGCTTTGGAGACGTTGAGTTGCAGAAACTTGAGTGAATTGCCAGTTGTCGATCACACCACCCGGCCTGTCGGTTTAGTCGACATTACGGATGTCGTGTCTTTGATGCCCAAACCTTAAGACTTGGTGTCCGAGCGGGCGTCACATTGACGAAATTGCTTGGATCGGGGGATTTTTTCCGGCCGCAAAGTACTCTATCCTAACGGATCATTGTTTTGCGGTGAACCGAGAGATTTGCCGCTCCCTTGGGTCCAGTGTTTGAATTGTGGATTGAGAGTGATTATGGAGACGCCAAAAATTGCGGATACGTGTCCAAGCAAAGTCGAATTGGAGGCAGGCAAAAAGTATGCATTTTGTACTTGTGGTTTGTCCGCCAATCAGCCTTTTTGCGATGGCCAGCATTCAGGAACCAAATTTGTTCCGACCGTGTTCACCTCGGATGAGACGAAAACGGCGTACTTGTGCCAATGCAAACAAACTGGTGATTCGCCGTATTGCGATGGAACGCATAACCAGTTGACGGAAGATGGCGGCTCTTCCTAAATTGGCCCACCGATTCTTCTCCGGCGACGGACGCGCCATCTAGTTTGACGCATGAACGCCGCGAGTAGCGGGTGGCAAAATCGGAATCCTAACGCGGTGGCATTCTGATTTCAGGTGACACATAATGAAATCCCTTAAAGCCCTGCCGAACGAGTCATTCGGTCAAAACTGATGCCTTGATTTGACTCGCAATTTCCTATTCGCTCTGCCCGAGAAATGTCTTTGGGGTAGAATGGCGCGATTGGCGTTTTCAAAAAGTGGATCCGAAGTCCGTCCATTCAACCTCAAATTCGGCAGTAGAAAATCATGAGGCGATCATTTTGGTTGGGTTGGAAGCATTTGGCATGGATTCTCGCCTTGATGTTGATGCTGGTTTTTTTTGTTTTTCCATTGTTGGCGTCGACGTTGCTTCGAACGAAGACGGTCGACCCGTCCAATGCAGCCAGTCAATTAAACACCTTGGAAACGTCGATGAACGTCATCATCGTGATGTTCGGGGCGAGTTGGTTTTTCGTGGTTGGCAGTTCTTTTGCCAGTTTTTTGAATGTTGTCGCTTGGCGACTTCCTCGGGGGAGGAGCATTCTTGGTTCCAGTCATTGCCCGAACTGCAATATTCGACTCACTCTTCCAGACAACATCCCGATTTTTGGCTGGTTGAGAAATGAGGGACGGTGTTCGAACTGTCGTTTACCTATCCATCCGCGATACCTGATCGTTGAGATCATACTCGGTTGCATTTTTTTGTCCGCTTCGTTGACACTATTTTTTACCGCTGGCAATGTCCTGCCGCTGGTCGATCGTGCTCCTTGGGAGTCACTAAATCGAATGTTAATGTATCCACCGACTTACTTGGTTCCTGTGCTTGCGTTGCACTTAACCGGTCTGATGTCCGTGTTTACATTTGCTTTGATCGAACAAGAAAGACTCCGAATTCCTTTTTCAATTTTGTTAGCATTCGCGATTGGTTTGGTTTTGATTTGTTTGATCGTTCCTGCTGGCATTGTTGTCCCTTGGGAGTTTCCGTTTCGAGTCGTGGAGCTTCCACTAAATCGGCTGAATCTGATGATTAGTATGGCGATTGGCGGTTTGTTTGGAATGTTGGTGGGTTTGGGGCTGTCTTTTTTTGCAAGCACCGCTGATGCGGAAGCGGAGCGATCGCGTGTCCGGCCGCAATTGTATTTTGGCATGAGTATTGTTGGGATGTTTGCCGGCTGGCAATCGGTAATCGTTGTCGCGGTGCTATGGCTGGTCGGCTCGAGAGTGATTGCGACGAATCGAAAATCGGAAGCGGCCTTGACTGTACGTGAAATCCTGGCATTGCCACATAGTGTATTGTTAATTGCAACATTGATTCATTTGGTTACGTGGCGGTGGATGGAGTGGTGGGCTGAATTAATTTGAATGGTCAGCGAAAATAGCGCCAAATTGAATACAGGATTTTCGTACCAGCTCTAAACGATCCAGAAATCGTCCCGCTAATTTTGCTTTGGCCGATGCGGCGGCGATAAGGCACTGGGATTTCGAGAACGCGGTAGTTTGCGCGAGACGCCTTGATTTGCATTTCGATCGTCCACCCAAAATTGGTATCAATCATTTCCAGTTGATTCAGTTTGGAAAGCCGCAAGGCGCGAAATGGGCCAAGATCGGTGTAACTGGAGCCGAAAATTACGTTGATCAAAGTGCAGGCAAATTTATTGCCGTAGACGCTCTGTGGCGGCATCGCTCCTTTTTCTCGATTGCCCAGAATGCGGCTGCCCAACACAAAATCGGCTTCGTCAACGAATATTGGTTGTACGATTCTGGGAAGCCAATCGACATAGTCACTATAGTCGGCGTCTACGAATACAACGATCGGGTCGGATTCGTTCTGTGGTTCTTGCGCCCACGAATTGGCCGAAGCGATTCCCGCTAGACAAGCGGCACCGTAGCCTCGCTTTGGCTCGGCGATGACCGTTGCGCCTAAATCTCGAGCCACTTCGGCCGTCCTATCGGTGCTACCGTTGTCGACGACGAAAATGTTGGCGACGCCCGGCAAATCGGCCAAAACTAAGGGCAAGGAAGACTCCTCGTTGAGTGCGGGAGTAATCACAACAATTTCGGCCGGTTTGAAATAACTGGTGTTATGAATGGGATCTGTGTGCGTCACCTAGAATGTCCGAAACGAATAGCAAATCGACCTTCAATAAAATAGCACGGTTCGCAATCGCCTCCAATGTGAGAAAAAACACCTGGTATCGCTCGCTAACACAGCTCACACCAATTTAAACCCAATTGAATTGATCTCCCCCTGTTTGTGATTTACTTGCGGTGGCACTTGTTGATAAATTAGACGCTTGGCAGTTTGCATCTGCGACTAGTGCACGTTAGGTCCGACAATTTTTTGAGTAGAAAAATGAGTGAAGCTAAAGGAACGGTGACGATCGAAACCGACGAATGCGTCCGCGAACGGTACTCGGCAGCATCCAAAGCACAAGAGGCGGCATTGTGCTGTCCGGTCGTCTACGACAAACAGTTCTTGGAGGTAATTCCTCAAGAAATTATCGATCGCGATTACGGCTGCGGAGACCCGTCTCCGTACGTTCGCACTGGGGATACGGTGGTCGATTTGGGCAGCGGCGGAGGCAAATTGTGCTACATCGTTTCACAACAGGTCGGAGCCAAGGGGCGAGTGATCGGTGTCGATGTGAATACCGACATGTTGGAACTGGCCCGATCACATCAAAATGATGTAGCGGCCAAAATTGGACACGATAACGTTGAGTTTCGACGTGGACGAATACAAGACTTGGCGATCGATTTGGAACAAATGTCTGAAGAGGTTCGAACCATTTCGTTGGATGGATCTGAGGGGATGTTGAATCTGGTCAAATTGCAAGAAGAAATCCGTGAACAGCGCCCGATGATCCCGGATAACAGCGTCGATTGTGTGGTTTCTAATTGCGTCCTCAATTTGGTAAGGCCTGCGGATCGGCAGCAACTGTTCCAAGAGATCTTTCGCGTGCTGAAGCCTGGCGGGCGTGCGGCCATCAGTGATATTGTCTCCGACGAAGATGTGCCTGAGGAGATGCAGAACAATGCCGAGTTGTGGTCTGGTTGTATTTCTGGTGCTTGGCGAGAAGACCGTTTCGTCGATGAATTTGTAGGCATTGGTTTCGAAGGAGCTCGTATCGACAAGCGTCAAGAAGAGCCTTGGCAAACGGTCAATGGAATCGAATTTCGTTCGGTAACGATTCTGGCTTTTAAACCGTTTTCCGATGTTTGTTTAGAACGCAATCAGGCAGTGATCTATCGCGGCCCGTTCAGCAAAGTTACCGATGATGATGGGCATTCGTACGTTCGTGGACAGCGGACCGCTGTTTGTGAAAAAACATTCCAGATGTTGACCGAGCAAACGTATGCTGATTCGTTTTATCCAATCGAGCCGGTTAACGAAGTGCCCAGAGATTCCGCGGGCTCGTTCGATTGTTCGCGCGACCAATTGCGGCACCCGCGTGAATCCAAAGGGCAAGACTATAACCTTACTCAAATTGGAAGCAGTGATTGTTGCGGCAGTGACGATTCTGGTTGTTGTTAATTTCCAATCCACAAATAAAGAGTGTTAGATTGTCTGAATTGCCCGTAATGAGTTTGAAGCGCCGCGGTGCCGATCTGGCAGACGCTTCCAATCAAATTAAAGTTTTAGAACAAGACTGTGATTTGCCTCGCTTCGATGCGACGCTGCGATCCCATGGTTTGCCCGAACTGCGGGCCGATGGCATCGATATCCTGCAAGTCAATGTCGGGAAAATGTGCAACATGACTTGCGCCCACTGCCATGTCGATGCGGGGCCAGACCGTCGCGAGATCATGACCCGTGAAATGATTGATCAGTGTCTGGCTGCGATCCATGCCGCGAATATTGGTACCGTCGATTTAACCGGTGGCGCACCGGAAATGAATCCGGATTTTAAATACTTCGTTGAATCCGCTCGTAAGATGGGAGCTCATGTTATCGATCGTTGTAATTTGACGATACTGCTCGCCAACGGCTACCGAGACATGGCACAATTCTTAGCGGACCACCAAGTTGAAGTGGTCGCTTCGCTTCCCTGTTACTTGGAAGAAAACGCCGACGCACAACGCGGTGACGGTTCTTTCCGCAAATCCATTGAAGCTCTCAAGCTGTTGAATTCTCTGGGGTACGGCTCTAACGACGAGCGGTTTCGGCTAACGTTGGTTTATAACCCAGTGGGCCCTAGTTTGCCTCCGAATCAAAACGAATTGGAAGTGGCTTATCGTAGCGAGCTAAAAACAAGATACGGAATCACATTCGATCGCTTGTTTACAATTACCAACATGCCGATCAGTCGTTACTTGGAATACCTGCTCGACCAAGGTGAATACGAATCGTATATGAAAAAATTAACCGAAGCATTTAACCCGGCAGCCGCCAACGGCGTGATGTGCCAAAAAATGTTGTCCGTTGGCTGGGACGGCCAATTGTTCGATTGTGATTTCAATCAGATGCTTGAATTACCAATGATGGCTGATCAACCCAAGCGGATTGGTGAATTTGACTTTGCAAGACTAAGCCGACGGACCATTGTCACGGGGCGACATTGTTTTGGTTGTACCGCGGCTGCTGGCTCGGGGTGCCTGGGGGCAATCGACCAGTAGGTAGCTGGCCGAATCTTTTGATCGGCGGGCGCCCCGCGGAAAAGTTATTCTTTCGAACGGTTGATTAACTCCGCGACAATTGGAATTCGCAGAGTCGTATCCACCGGTACCGTTGACGGGTTTTCGATTCGATCCGTATTGGCCATGTAGATATCTAGATAGTAATCCGGCTTGCCAAAAAACCGACTCGACAGTCCGTGCAAGGTATCGCCAAACACGGTTTTGTAGGCAACATACTTTTGGGCTGCCGAAGCAGGATCGGTTTCTCTTTTTCGGACTTCTACAAGTTGTTCGCGACTGACCACTCGCATCGTACCGCGTTCGACGACGAGATCACGTTGGCGGGTATTTCGGTCCAGGATATGTTTCTTCGGCGGCCGTTTGGAAAGGTTGTTGGCTGCGCCGCGAGTAATCGGGCCGACGCTAACACCGTTGGACAAATTGGTGGGTTGCTTTTTAGGATGACTTGCCGCGATCAATTGGTTTGTCTCTATTGGATTCGCCTTGGGCTCGCGCTTGAATTCCAGTCTTGAAAAATCGGGTACGACCACTGCTTCGGTTTGCTCTTGGGGCACCACTGCTGGCAACGGCGATTCAATTTTGATTGGAGGCCGATTTTGCCGACGTTCACCAAGTATTTTTTGGCGCAACGATTGCTGAAGGGTTTGTTGCAGTTTTAATTCGTTTTCCGGTAGATCGGATTCAGAACCAATGGCGTCGATTTTCTTCCGATTCAAAGTATCGGCATCTGCAATTTGTTCAGAACTGGAGCCAGGAATAAGAGGTTGGTTGTTAATGTAGCGGCCGAACAGAAACGCTGTAACCAGCAACAAGCCGCCAACAATGATTTGAACGTAAGAACCCATGTGTTCGCTCCGCGAATCCGTGCAAAAACCAATGAATTATGGCACTTTTTTACGCAAACGGTGTTGGTTTGCCGGGGATTCTATGGGAAACCGTTGAAAGTGTGTTCCGATAATGCTGGCCAGGAAAAGTATGCGTTCGCAAACGGAGGCATCTTCGAAAACACCCAGCGACACATGACCCTTGGTTAGGCTGCGTTGGTTCTTTGTCGTTGATCGTAAAGTTTCGCGGCTTGCCCCATCCAGTCATCGCGGGTGATTCGGTCCTTAAAGGCTAGAAGTTCTGAAAACTCTTTAATTGCCCGTTCGTCCCAATCCATGATTTGTTTGAAGGTAAAGATACCGAACTCATTTAGCTTTTCTTCGAGCACTTCAGCGATACCAAACATCTTTTTCAAATCATCACGTTTTCTAGGTGGCTCGACGAATACTGGGCCTCGTACCGGATCGAGTTTGACCGTTCCACCATACTCGGCAGAGATTTGATCAGCTTTAGAAAACTCAACGCTGGCTGAGTGGATACGTGGAAACGAGTTTGCGGCGTATTCGCGGTTTCGCATCAATATAGCGCCACGTTCGCGTCGCAAACTGCGAATGGTCTCCTCGTTTGATTTGGCATGGTTTTGCATGCGTTCCATATCGGATTGTAAAGATTGAACTTCCCTCAATGCTGCGTCCCGCTGTGCCACTACCGATGCAATTCTGGCTTTGTATTCTTCGGACGCCATCAAAGATTCGCGATCAATTTTCTCGAACTCTGCTACCTTGGCGATCAAGTTGGCGTTTTCTTCGGAAATTCGCTTGATTGCGTCGTTGTTTTTTTGTCGCCACGCTTGCTGTTCATCGACTTGAACGAGCAACTGGGATTTCTCTTGTTGTTGTCGATTGATTGTTGATTCCAATGATTCGATCTGTTTCAATAAATTTTGATGATGGTTCCGTCTTCGATCATCGGTTGCTTGAGTTTGTGAACGCAATTGTTCGATCGTTGTTTGCTGGTTCTCGACACGGATTTGTAGCGCTTTAGCCTCAGACTCGAAGCGCCCTTTTTGATTGGCGAAATCGTCACGCTGCGACAAAAGCGAGTCGGTTCGCTCCTGCAGCAATTCTAAAGCGAGTTCGAGATGTTCGGCGCGGTTTTTGAATTCCGAGTATTCGCGGACCTCAGTTTCGAGTCGGGTAAGTCGTTTGCTTTGCTCGTTACAACGCTGTTGGGATTCCTGGTACGCCGATTCCAACATTTGCTTGGCCGAATTCGCGGTCGCGGCCTCGCTGCGGGCAGCTTCAAGCAATTGGAGCTGCGAAGTTAAGTTTGTCTGCAACCGGATTTGTTCTTTTTCCAGGTCGCTAGATATTATTTTTGATACATGCGCACTTTCGGATTGTGCTTGCCATTCGGATTTCAATTGAGAGTATTCGCGTGAAATTTGCTCCAAACGCTTTTCTAGGTCAACGTTGATTTCGGTTTGCCGAGCTAATTCGGATTGAAACTGGCGAGTTTCCCGTTCGACATCGGAACTGGATTGAAGGTGCTGCTTTTGCGTTGCCAATAGTTCTTCGCTTAATTGGACGCGCCGATTTCGCTCATCGACAAGTTGCTCATTCGCGGAGCGTAGTTGTTTGCGCGCTGTATCAATTTCGTTATCTAAAACCAAGTTTTGTTGTTCGACCGTATTCCGAGCTTGCATCAAGTCATCACAAAGCTGCTCCAAGCTTTGAATCTTTTCGGCCGACATCGCCACAGATTCACGATGCGCTAAATTCGAGTTTTTTAGTTGTTCTAATTCGTCCATCAATCGCCGGTTTTCCAGCGAAAGCGCTGCATTGGACTTGGATTGATCGCGCTCGCGAAACCACAAAAAATACCCGACAAGAATCCCCGCGAGGATCAGGGTTAGTCCAGTGATAAAGGGAAATACGAGTTCCGGCATTTGAGCTTCCGAGTCGATTCGTTAAATTGCTAGCTGCAGTGTGAAGACACAACGGTTCTATCGCTTTTATCGTTTCGGAAGTTAGCAACGAGCGACTTGAGTCTTTGCCCCAATTCACTTGTCGTTGAGTTATTATGAAGAAAAAAGCCGGCGTCGCGCCGGCTTGATGCAGCAAGAGTGCTTGCATTAAACGGGTTTTGTTTCTTCAACTAGTGGTTCACCAGGATTCAATCCGACGCTGTTCATCAGCCATAGCAGCACCGGTGAGGCAACGAAAATGGAGCTATAAGTACCGGCAATGACGCCCACAACCAAGGAGAACGCAAAACCGTGAATGGCATCGCCACCGAACCAATACAAAATGAAAACCACGATAAAGGTTGTTAACGAGGTCAAAATAGTTCGGCTCAAAGTCTGCGAGATGCTGGTGTTGATGATTTCTGCGTTAAGTTCCGGTCGTTTACCTCGAACTTCACGAATCCGGTCAAACACAACAATGGTATCGTTCAACGAATAACCGATAATTGTTAGCAAAGCCGCAACGATTGGGAGACTGATTTTAAAATTCTCGATCCCGAGGAAGCCGAGGCTGGTATACACATAATGGCTGATCGCGATCGCACCGAGCACGATCAAGACATCGTGAATCAACGCTACAACAGCCGCTAGGCCAAACGCGACGTTTTGAAAACGAATCCAAACGTAAGCAATGATGCCGAGCAAACTAGCGACAATCGCCACCAAAGCTTGGATTTGAGTGGCTTGCGCAATTTGACCACCGACTGAGCTGATTGTTGGAAAGTAAGGTTTGTTGTTGTATCTGTCCGCGAAGGCCGCAAACATTTTTTCAGCGTCTGCGGTGCCCGAGAGATTGACCTCGACTGTCCAACTTTTCGACATAAATCCACTCACCGACGTATCGGGTTTCAAATCGGGAGCAGTCAGTGTAATTTGTTCTTTTGTCAATTCGTAACCAACTTCTTCAGCAGCCGAAACGACAAAGTTCTTCATGGCTTGACCGGATACCGGGAACTTGAACGTCAGCGGAGTCGAGACGGTCGGTACTGACGCGGAGCTGGCTTGTGAGCCATCCGCGGAATTGTCACCTGTTGGAAAGGCATTGTCTTCAATTTCAACATCGTCCAATTCGGGCGATTGTTCCTCGCCGGTCGCCGCCTGATCCACAGTTTGCTCGGACTCAGGGACCTCTTGATCGGTGGTTAATTTATTCGCGTCCTCTTGTATTTCTGACTCGTCTTGGTTGCTATTCAAGATGACATTGGGACGTGTCAGATTCATGGCAGACATCAAGTTTGGACCGTTTAGCCAATTCAGCCCAGTATCGGTCGCTGCTGGAGATTGGTCGACGATCGATGGATCTCCAATATCGACATTCAACAATTCGAGCTTGCCGTCGAAAACTCTAGAGATGACATCGGAAAGCTCTTCGAATTTTTCGCCTTGGCCGTCGTAACTTGGCAAATTGCTGTCGATCTTGAAAATGCGATCCTTAAATTCATCATCCAGACGTTTGGAAACTGAAGAGACCGAGAATTCGATTTCTTCCTCGTCATGAATGATACCGGCAGCATTTAGAGCATCCAAAACTTCTTGACGACCGTCAGAGCCTTGCGCCCCGGGTGGTTCTTGAAATACGACGCGTACGGTCGATCCACCACGCAAATCGTGGTGCAGGATGCGGTCTTGCAATCCAAACATTGCCGCGATCCCGACACCAATAATCGCGACGGACAGGACGCCCGCAACGAATCGCTTATTGATGAAGTTGTACTCAGATTTACTGAGCATGCGGATCATGCCCAAGCGTGTCAACCAACGTTTGCGTTCCCAAATGTCGAAGATGCATCGCGAGCAGTAGATCGCGGTGAACATACTCATTAGGATGCCGAGGATTAATGTCACCGCAAATCCTTTAATTTGTTCTGTTCCAATGACGTACAGAACGATCGCGGTGATCAACGTCGTAACGTTTGCATCGACGATCGTGGTCGTGGCTTTATCGAAACCGTTGCGGATCGCCATCCGCAAAGCCGCGCCCTTATCCAGCTCTTCGCGAATACGCTCAAAAATAAGTACGTTGGCATCGACACTCATACCGACCGTCAGCACCAAGCCGGCTAATCCGGTGAGCGTCAACGGTTGTTGAATCGCCATGACAAGCGCCAGGATAAACAACAAATTTAACAGCAACGCCAACGCGGCGACAATACCCGAGAAGCGGTAGTAGACAACCATGAACAAGAGTACGATCACGAACGAAATTCCAATCGCGAACAGTCCCTTTTCTCTTAGTTCTTGACCGAGGTCAGATTCAATAAATGTCTTGCTAATTGGGTTGTCGTTAAGTGCAACGTCGATGTTTCCGGATCGTAAGCTAATGATTAAGTCATTGACTTCCTTGCGAGAAAAATTGCCAACGATTTGGCCGCGACGTTGAATGGTCGTGTTGAGTTGCGGCCAAGTATGAGCTTGATCGTCCAAGACGATCGCCATGAAGTACTTTCCTTCCGGACCAGGTTTGTGTTCCCAAGTGAAATTGAACATGCGGTCGGAGCCTTCTGCGGTCAGACCGAAGTTCACGGCATTGCGGCCTTTGTCATCGAGTCCGATTGACAGTTGGCTGGGGTCGAGGTCTTCCCCAGTGACGCGCATGGATTCGTCGTCAGGTTCCATCAGCAATACTTGGGGTGAACCACGATAGTTCTTGCTCCACCAGCGCGTGAATTCTACTCGAGCCAGATCTTCGTCATTCGATTGAATCGGAATTTCCGCGGCGTCGACCAGACGTCCAGTGACACTGTCGCGCAGCAACATGGAACGAGTTGGCAACGTTTTAAATGGAAGAATACCCTGGACTTTGTTTTCGGGAACGTCATCTTCTTTGGCTAAAGAGAACCACTTGGCGATCGGCATTTGCCGTTCGTTGCCGTCGATGGTCTTGGTGACCGAACCAATTCGTTTCGACAAATTGCCTTGATTTGCACCTTCGGTCGCCAGTTGTCTTGCTTCGGCGTGCTTGCTGAATCGCGATTCCGCAACCACCAAGAATTGGAGTTTTCCGGTCTTGACCAAGCGGGCCCAAATTTCGAGGGCTTCCAATTCGTTGTCAGTCGGAATCGTCACCTCGATTTTGTCGTTACCCAAAGGGCGGATTTGTATTTCCTGGGTGCCAGACGGGTCAACGCGGCGCAGCAAATTCGGAATGATGTCCGCGGCAGTCGTTTGCCGTTGTCCAAACGAATCGTCCACCGCTCCGAAAGCATCCTGGTTCAGCGAACCGATCATGTTGATGCCACCGCGAAGGTCGATACCGAATTTCGGGGTGAATCCGTTGGCAGCGATCAACATGGCGGCGGTCAAAATGCACCATGTGATCAACGCAATCTTGTTGCCGTACTCGGGAAGGCGAATGGAACGTGAAAAAGTTCGACCAATGAATATGGATACCACCAGTACCAAGATCAGGGCAAGAAAGGCCAATACCCCGTTCGGAACATTTGGAATAATCTGGTCATCTTTGGCTGCTTGATCTTGCGCCAACAAAAGCAAAGGTTGGGCAAAGTCGTTGTACGCCAAGCACACGAGTTTGCTTGAAATCGATTCAAACATCAGTTCAAGTCCCAAAATAGATCTTTATCTTTTCCGACCCACGTCGGATTCACATCAATCGTTTTTCTTTTTTTCGCCCGTCAGGACGCGGATAACCGATTTTTTTAAGATCTTCATTCGGGTATTCGTGTTTTCATCGATTCGAATGGTGATGTATTCACCGCCGTCGCGAAGGTTGACAATGGTGCCCACAATGCCACCGGCCGTTACGACCTCATCATTCTTTTTGAGGTTGTCCAGCATCTCGGCCAGTTGAGCTTGTTCTTTTTGTTGTTGTCGCGGCGTCATGAACAAAAAAATCATCATCATGACCGCCAACATGATCCAGACCATGGTGAAATCGCCACCAAACAATCCAGATCCGCCGCCCTCGCCCGCACCGTTGGTTGCCGACGATGTAGTTCCAGTAGAATCCGCACCGCCACCACCGCCAGGTTTCACCTGAACCGCGATCAGCCAACAAATGTAGTACAACGAGTCCATGATCTTAAATTCATGCTGCCCAAAAAGTGGCGTTCCAACTTAACTAGAGAACGACACTTTTATATCGCATTGAGCTCCCAAATCGGAAAACAGAATACCGAAATTCAAAATCGGCATTTCATTTACTGCCATCTTTCGAGACAGCAGTCCAAATATTAGCATGAAATCTTAAATATTGCGGGAAAAACCAACAAGTCCAAACTTCCAAGTTTCACAACTCTATTTCTTGCCCTGGCAAGCGTTTAGGCGAACCACGTCGTCTAAACATCGGATCCTCTGTAGAAATGAAATTTGCTCGATATTACCCGAGTAGGTTCCACGACGCCATTTTGGCATCGAAAAACTGTTGAAACCGATCCGCTTCAATCGCCTCTCGGGCTTGAGTCATTAAATGGTGGTAGTAGGCCAAGTTATGCATCGACAATAGGATCGGGCCCAACATCTCGCCGGCCATAAACAAATGACGGATGTAGGCGCGACTCAAATGAGATTGTGGATGAGATAGATTGGCTTGCAGCGGCGAAGGGTCTTCTCGGTGCTTTAGGTTCCGCATTTTCAGCGGGCCTTCATCGGTGAACGCCATCGCATTGCGTCCATTACGCGTGGGCATGACGCAGTCAAACATATCGACGCCGCGCATTACCGCCTGCAACAGGTCTTCTGGTTTGCCAACGCCCATCAAATAGCGAGGTTTCGAATTGGGAAGATGTGGCGTTGTCGATTCGATCGTCGCGTACATTTCTGCGGACGATTCGCCAACACTCAACCCGCCAATCGCATAGCCCGGGAAATCGAGATCGACGAGAGCGTCTGCGGACCGCCGACGCAAATTGGGGTCAAGTCCGCCCTGAACGATGCCGAACTGAATTTGAGAATTTAGCTGATGTGCGTCTCGACAACGTTTGGCCCAGCGTGAAGTGCGATCGAGTGCATCCTCGACATCGGATTGGCTGGCTGGGAGTTCTATCAAATGGTCAAGCACCATAGCAATATCCGAGCCGAGCAATTCTTGAATCTGGACCGACCGCTCCGGCGACAAATCGATTTTAGCGCCGTCGATATGCGATTGAAACGTCGCGCCGGATTCTGTGATTTTTGTAAGTTTCGCCAGGCTGAAAAGCTGAAACCCGCCGCTATCGGTCAAAATTGGTTTTGGCCAATCCATGAATGGATGAAGCCCGCCCAGTTGGTCTACCAATTCCGCGGTTGGTCTGAGTGCCAAATGATAAGTATTGCCCAGTATAATTTGTGAGCCCACTTCATGAAGTTGGCTGGTGGTGAGACCTTTTACCGTTCCGCATGTGCCCACCGGCATGAAACACGGCAACTCAATGATTCCGTGAGGCGTCGTCAACCGGCTTCGGCGCGCGCGGGTGTGTTTGTCGACATGCAGAATTTCGTATTTGAATTCAGGCTTCGTCCGTTGCGTGCTGATCGGTCTTTCTCCTCCCTCGAGCATTGCTTCGTTGGTCCAGTAACGCAATAAAAAAAGGGAACGAATCATCGTTCCCTGGTGAATGATCGTTGGCGAGTTAGTCTCCCCGAAGCTTAAGGCCAGCTTGCCCGAGTTTTTCACGAATTTCATTCAAACTGGTAACACCAAAATTCTTGCATTCCAACAAATCGTCGCCAGATTTGCGGACCAATTCGCCAATGGTGGTTAGTCCCAATCGAGTCATGCATTTACGCGCCCGAACCGACAGGTTGAGGTCTGACATCGGCCGTTCTAACAGCGCTTGCTCGTCAGGTGTCATCTGGCTCGTATCCAAAGGCTCCAATTCAGCCTCTTTCTCGTGAACGAATTGGCCAACACGCAAACCTTTGTTGGACATCATTTCGCGAATTTCAACCAACGACGTTTCACCAAAGTTCTTACTGGACAATAGCTCAATTTCGCTGACCTTGGTCAAATCGCCAAGCGTTTTGATACCCATTTTTTGAAGGCAATTACGACTTCGAACCGACAACTCGAATTGCGAAATCGAAATGCTCATAACACTGGCCATTTGCTGTTGTTCGCGCAATTGCTCTGGGTTGTACGGTCCATCCAGTGACGCGATCGCGTCGCCACGAAACAGCCTGGCTCGTTGGTGATCGGGGTACGATTCGAGAATTCGATCATAACATCGTGCTGCACGTTCGTTTTGGTCGTGATCCTCGTAAAGCAAACCGAGGTTCAACAATGCACCGACGTTGGTTGGGAACACGGCCGCGGCTCGTTGATAAAGCTCAATTGCTTTTTCGTCGTTTCCGCGACGGTCATTTTCCAGACCCAAGCCAAATAGCGCACCGGGGTGAGTTTCATCCAATTCAACGGCACGTTCGTACAATGCGATGACTTCGCTGGGGTTATTGCCAATCGCGGCGATCGTCGCACCGCGTTGGTAAAGGTACTCCGAAGTTTGTTCGATGGGGCCAAACATATTGTCCAAAATCGACATCGCGCCTTCGATGTCAGTCAAGTGCCGCTTGCATTCTGAAATGGCCAGGAGGCAGCGATCGTTATCGTAACCAGCGGTCTTAGCGGACTCGTAACACTTGACCGCCTTTTCAAAACGGTTCAAAGAATAGTTCGCGCGGCCTTGATAAAAATAGGCCAGAGCGCCACCATCGGCGTTAGCCAACGTCGAAATGGAATCTTCGTAACGGCCCAACATGAATTGACAAACGCCCAAACGAACATTTGTCGCTGGAGTTCGGTCCATTTGCGACTCAAGTTGTTGGGTTACTTCTCTCAATGCGGGGAACTGCGAGAAGTCGTTGCTAATGCGGTCAGCAATGAACGCAATTTCACTGGGCCCAAATGAACTGTTGGACAGCAGCAAATCTTTCAATTCGACTTCGGGTGCTTGACTCATCAAGGCTTGGTCTCCAAATGAATTCAATTGAAGTTTGGTAATTATTTGTTTATCTGTAAGTGTGGTATTCGAAATTCGACGATCGGATCGTCGACCATTCTGGTTTTTCCACCCCAATTTTTACTAATTTATAAATTCAACTGGGAAAAACCTCAAGGCGTGATGGAGCCCGCAAGGGCGAACGCGACGCCGCTAATTCCATGTATTCGGATTGTGACGGGCTCACCCGTCGAATTCACTCTTGGGATTTGCTTTTCTTCTTTGGAGTTGAATCGGATTTAGAGCTCGTCTTCGACTCGGCCTTGGCGTCCGACTTAGAATCGGATTTTGGTTTCTTGGATTCTTCAGCCTTCTTTTCCCCTTTTTTGTAGGACTCGCTACGATAATCGGTTTGATAAAAACCGGAGCCTTTGAACACAATGGCGGCCCCGGTCCCAAACAAACGCCGCGCTTTTTTTTTGCTACAGGCTGGGCATTTTGCGACCGGATCATCGGTGATTTTTTGGAACAACTCCCACGTGTGTCCACAGGCGTCGCATTCGTAGTCGTAGGTGGGCATGAGATTTACTGATCGCTTTCTTCTTTTTGATTACCAGTCGAAACAAATACTTGAGAAGGACGAATGACTCGATCATGCAGCTTGTATCCAGTGCGCAGTTCGAGCATCACCGTGTTGGTCGGAAAATCGTTGCTAGGATTCATTTGAACCGCTTGATGGAGGTTAGGGTCAAAGGGCTGCCCCACCGACTCGATTGCTTCGCAATGGTTAGCCTTCAGGATTCCAAGGATTTGCGAGGATACCATTTTGACGCCTTCAAGTAATCCAGGATTAGAGGCATCGTTCACGGCAGAATCGATCGCGCGGTCTAAGTTGTCGACGCACTCCAAGAGTTCACTCATCATCGGTAGGGCCGCGTATTTGATTTGTTCTTGCGCGTTCTTGCTTGCGCGCTTTCGAAAATTCTCCAAATCAGCGGCGGCGATCAAAGACTTCTTTTCAGCTTCTTCGAGTGCGGCTTTTAACTTTTCGATAATGGTCGCCTCGGTCCCCTCGCCAGCTTCGATCGAGTCTTGATCGAGCGAATCAGCGGCAACGATATCGACCGCCTGATCCAATTCGTCACTCGCATTCGCGTCGGTCACGACTGGATCAGTTTCTGAGTTTGGTTGGTTTGATACGTTTTCGTTCATAATTCAAAGGTCGGGTATTCTAAGTTTCCGACATCGCAAAATATTCTTTGATTCGATCCATAAAGTTTTTTCGTTCCGGCAAGACTTGGGTGCTCTCCAATTCGGCTAACTGGCGCAGCAGATGTTCTTGTTCGGCGGATAGCTTTTTAGGAGTTTCTATAAATGTTTGCACAAGCAAGTCACCCGTTCGTCCACCTTGCGGATTAGGCATTCCGTGTCCAGCAATTTTGAATACGGCCCCCGATTGTGTACCTTTGGGGATTTTCAATGTCTCACGTGTCGAAAGCGTGGGTACGACAATTTCCGCGCCCAGCGCGGCTTGGGTATACGAAATCGGCATTTGCAGGATCAAGTTTTGCCCATCTCGATGAAACAGTCGATGCGGTTTTACGTCGATGAAACAATAACAGTCACCAGCGACTCCACCGGGCGGGCCGGGTTCACCTTCGCCCGTAAGTCGAACGCGCATGCCGTCGTCGACACCACCAGGAATGGAGACTTCGAGTTGCACATTTCTACCGACGACCCCGCTACCTCGACAATCGGCACATGGTCGGACGATGATACTGCCAGCACCACGGCAAACTGGACATGTTGTTTGGACGCTCAAAATGCCCGCTGACTGAACGATTTGGCCACGCCCGGCGCATTGTTGGCAGCGTTCAGGTTGGCTCCCTTTTTCACTTCCCGTTCCATCGCAGGTATCACAGGTCGAATTGCGCTGAATGTCGATCGTTCGTCTAACACCCGAAGCGGCTTCTTCGAGCGTCAATTCCACATCGACGCGAATGTCTGCCCCGCGTCGGGCACGACCTCCGCTCCGACCAAAAAAATCACCGAACAGCCCGCCTCCGCCACCAAAGATCTCTCCAAAGGCGGAAAAAATATCTTCGGCCGAGGAAAATTGCGTGCCAGCGCCTTCAACGCCCGCGTGCCCGAAGCGATCGTATCGAGCCCGCTTTTCACTATCGCTGAGAACTTCATAAGCCTCAGCCGCTTGTTTAAAATTCGCGTTTGCTTCTTCATCACCGGGATTGCTATCCGGATGAAACTTCACCGCAAGCTTACGATAGGCTTTTGAGATTTCGCGCTCGGAAGCGTTTTTGGCGACTCCCAGAACTTCGTAATAGTCTCGTTTAGCCATAAATACGATCGCTTTTATTATTGATTCGAAAAACAGGCCACCGTAGTGGTGGCCTGGATGAATTCGGCACGTTTAAGTCCGACATTAAGATAATCTTTTTTCGTCGACTTAGGCGATAGCACCTTCAATCGGTCGCTTCTTCTTATCTTCTTCGTCGAACGTCGAAACCATCGCATCGGTCGTCAGCAACAGACCAGCGATACTGGCAGCGTTGGCCAACGCAGTTCGCACGACTTTGGCTGGGTCAATGACTCCGGCCTTGAACATGTCACCGTACTCGCCGGTGTTAGCGTTGAATCCTTGGTTGTTGGATTTCTGCGATACCGTGTCGGCGACAACGCTGCCGTCGATTCCACCGTTGTCAGCGATCTGGCGGATCGGAGCTGCGAGCGCGTTGAGAACAATTTCGACACCGATTTTTTCGTCACCCTTGGCTGCGGCCACGACAGTCTTGCCGTCTTCGCCCTTAAGAGCCGATTTCAAAACAGAGTCAACCGTTTCGGCACATCGCAACAAAGCGACGCCACCACCGGGCAAAATTCCCTCTTCAATAGCCGCTCGGGTGGCATGCAACGCGTCTTCAACACGCGCTTTCTTTTGCTTCATGTCCGTTTCGGTTTCGGCACCGACACTGACGACCGCAACACCACCCGTCAACTTGGCCAATCGTTCTTGGAGTTTTTCACGATCGTAATCACTGTCGGTTTGCTCAATTTGTCGACGAATTTGGTCGATCCGACCGTTGACGTCTTTCCGAGAGCCAGCACCTTCAACGATCGTTGTATCGCCTTTGCCAACCGTTATTTTCTTAGCAGTACCCAAATGCTCAGGCTTAACGTTTTCCAGCTGGATGCCCAGGTCTTCGCTGATCAACGTTCCACCAGTCAATGTCGCGATATCGCCAAGCATGGCTTTACGACGGTCACCAAAACCTGGTGCTTTTACTGCACAAACATTCAAGGTCCCACGCAGTTTGTTGACAACCAACAAGGTTAAAGCTTCGGCATCGACGTCTTCGGCGATGATCAATAAGGGCTTGCCTGTCTGGCCAATTTGCTCCAACAACGGAATCAAGTCACGAACGTTGCTGATCTTCTTTTCGAAAATCAAAATCGAAGCGTTCTCGAATTCGCATTCCATGTCGGTTGGATTGGTAATAAAGTAAGGCGAAATGTACCCTTTGTCGAATTGCATCCCGTCAACGTACTCGACGGTCGTTTCGGCTGTTTTGCCTTCTTCGACAGTAATCACTCCGTCTTGTCCGACCTTTTCCAAGGCTTCAGCCAAAAGTTCGCCGATCACCATGTCGTTGTTGGCGCTGATGGCACCAACGTTAGCGACTTCTTCTTTCTTCGATACCTTCTTGGACATTTCCGCCAACCGGATTTCTGCAGCCGCAACAGCTTTTTCGATTCCACGACGAACCGCCATGGGATTACTTCCAGCGACGATGTTTCTCAAACCTTCTTTGAAGATGGCGCGAGCCAAAACCGTTGCTGTCGTGGTTCCATCACCGGCCAAGTCCGAAGTCTTCTGAGCGACTTCGACGACCAATTTGGCACCCATATTCTCAAACCGATCTTCAAGCTCGATTTCTTTGGCAACCGTAACCCCGTCTTTGGTGACGGTTGGACCCCCGAAAGACTTGTCGATGATTACGTTTCGGCCTGTCGGCCCCATCGTAACCGCCACGGCATCGGCCAATTTATCAATTCCGCGAAGCATACGTGCTCGAGCGAAGTCGTCAAATAATAGTTGTTTTGCCACGATAAATTTCCTTTGTGTTTTGGTTTAGAGGACTTTGGCCAAGATGTCGCTTTCGCGAAGAATCTTGACGTCGGCGCCGTCGATTTCGATTTCAGTTCCACCGTATTTGCCGAAGATAACTTCATCACCAACGGTCACAGACAGTTCACCACGTTCGCCACTGTCCAACAATTTTCCAGGCCCAACCGCCACAATCTTGCCGCGTTGAGGTTTTTCTTGAGCAGAATCCGGGAGAACGATACCTCCAGCCGTGGTTTCTTCAGCTGCCAAGGGTTCCACAACAACACGATCGTCCAATGGTCTCAGAGAAAATTTAGCCATGTTTTTTATCCTGTTTATTTATTGTTTTTGTAAATGATTTGAATTGAGGATTGCCGCATTACATCATACCAGGCATGCCGCCCATACCAGGCATGCCACCCATGCCAGGCATACCGCCCATGCCACCCATTCCGCCCATGCCCATGTCGCCACCCATACCATGATCGTGGTGGTGGCCGCCGGCATCTTCCTCTTCTTCTGAAGGGATTTCTGTCACAAGCGATTCCGTTGTTAACAGTAGGTTGGCAACGCTGGCCGCATTTTGCAAAGCGGTTTTGACGACTTTAGCGGGATCAATAACTCCGGCTTCGACCATGTCGACGTATTCGCCGGAGTCCGCATTGAAACCCATGGTCTTGCCTTTGGTGTTGCGAACCCTATTAACAACAATCGCACCGTCGTGACCCGCGTTTTCTGCAATACTGCGAAGTGGGTATTCTAGCACCTTACGGATGATGTTAACGCCACCGACCTCGTCACCGGAAACTTCAACTTTGTCGAGAGCTTTTTCCGAACGAAGCAAGGCGATTCCGCCTCCCGGAACGATGCCGTCTGCCAGAGCTGCAGCCGTCGCACTTTTCGCATCTTCGAGCAAGTCCTTACGTTCCTTCAATTCGGTTTCGGTGACGGCACCCACGTTGATTTGGGCCACACCACCAGCCAGTTTGGCCAATCGCTCTTGCAGTTTCTCGCGATCGTAATCACTGGTGGTTGTTTCGATTTCCCGTCGGATCTGTTCCGCGCGTCCTTCAATCCCGTCCTTAGAACCCTTGCCACCGACCATCACGGTGTCTTCAGACGTGATGCGGATTTTCTTGCAAACGCCCAAGTCAGAAAGCTGAACGCTTTCGAGATCAATTCCCAAGTCCTTGAAGATCACTTGGCCGCCAGTCAAAACGCCGATGTCTCCCATAATTGCCTTACGACGATCACCGTAGCCAGGAGCCTTGACCGCACAGACTTGCAAGATGCCGCGCATCTTGTTGACCACCAACGTTGCCAACGCTTCGCCTTCTACGTCTTCGGCGATAATCAACAATGGCTTTTTCGACTTGCTAACGGCCTCCAAAATTGGAATCAGCGATTTGTTAGAAGAGATTTTCTCTTCGAAGATCAAGACGTAACAGTTCTCCAATTCAACGGCAACATCGTCTTGGTTGGTGACAAAATGCGGGGAAAGGAATCCGCGATCGAACTGCATCCCTTCAACGACTTCAACAAATGTCTCCGAGCCACGGCCTTCCTCGACAGTGATCACACCATTTTTGCCGACTTTCAAGAATGCGTCGGCCAAAACGCCACCGATAGAAGGATCATTGTTTCCCGCGATCGTCGCAACTTGCTGAATCTCTTTCTTACTTTTTTCGTTGATCGGGTTAGACAACTTAGTGATTTCGTCGCAAATCGCCGTAGTGGCTTTGTTGATCCCACGAGACAACGCCATGGCATCGTAGCCAGCAGCAATCATCTTCAAGCCTTCGCGAAAAATGGCTTCGGCCAATACCGTGGCCGTGGTGGTTCCATCGCCGGCAACATCGTTGGTCTTGCTGGCAGCTTCTTTGACCAATTGAACGCCCAAATTCTCATAGGGGTCATCCAGTTCGATGTCCTCAGCTACGGTCACGCCGTCTTTGGTGACCTTCGGGCTTCCCCAACCTTTATCGAGAATCGCATTGCGACCACGCGGTCCAAGCGTACTGCGGACTGCTCGAGCAAGTTTTGAAACGCCATTGAGAAGCGGTTTCTGAGCGGCCTCATCGAAAACCATTTGTTTGGCCACGGTAACCTCCGTTTTTTAATTGAGTATTTATTAAGGGGCGATCACAACATTCGGGCAATCGCGTTCCGAATCTGCAAAATGACCTGACAGACTGTCGCCGTCAGGCGCAGCGCAGGATTCTACCCCAGTAAGCAATCGACGTGCCAAATGAAAAGCAAACTGAAATTCGACGTTTTGGCAAGTTTTCGTCGACAGTTCATGGTACCGGCGAACCAAGGCTCTGATATCGCGGTCGAGTCAATGATCAATCTCTGCCAACATGGCATGCGCAGCGTTTTAGATTCGGTAAATTATGAATCCCATTGAACCCATGCATTTTCAATGGCCACAAGGGTTAGTCGATCAAGATTGATTCGCCCAACATTGAGGCAAGATAGATTAGGTCTCTGTTCCGTAGGAAAAGCCAACAAACTGGCATTGCTCAAAAGTACATTTGGTTATGTTTCGCAAAGATTTTACGTTCGCCAAGCCACTAGAATTTGACCGTTGCTACCGGTGTGGCAGCCAGGGCCCGCTTTACACCGTCAAATTGCAGGTAGTTTCCCCCTCTGCCGGCGAACGCGAGGTTCTCGAGTCTCCAGCGTCTTTACAGGTTCCGAACTGCGAATCTTGTTGGCAATTTCGCTGGATCACCTGGGTTTATGACGCGTTTGTCTTCGTGTCAGCATTCGTATTGACGGCCCTTTTGCTGTTTCCTTTGGTCTTGGGATTCGATGCTCCCGTCTCCGTCTCCCTCGCAATTTTGACCGCATTGGCTCTGAGTGCTTGGTCGCACGGGTACTTGCGAACGCGTTACCTGGGAATTCGAGTCAGGCACTTGAAGCGCTCCAGCCATTTCAAGTACTTCATTTCGAACCGGGTCCTCAATCAATTCAATGACGAATTTTGGGAACCGATCTATTGGTGTGACACGAAAGCAATTGATGTTCTGGGCCCTCTTATTCCTGGCAAGTTTCGTCTCTCCAGGGAGAGATTGAGAGTGCTGCAGCCCGACTTCTTTGGATGGCGTGGCTGTTTGTGGAAAAGTTTCTATAAACTTCTTTGGCGAAATTCGCCACAAGTTCAGCTCGAAGAACATTTGATTTATGGTGACTGCCGCGCAGCTGCCGTCGTGGAGATTTCGCCGCTGCTCGTGGCTGCCTACAGTGGCGAATTGGATTGCGTCGTGCTATTGCGTTTTCCGGATCACTTCGTCGGAGATTACCAATTGGCGGTCGGAAAAAAGTTGTTGACGTCCAATTGCTATCACGATGCTGTTGACTTTAGCGGTGATTGGACTCAGGGTCCAAAGAAAAAACCGAATCGTTGGACGTTGTTTCATCCTGTCATTGTCGATTTTCTTACCGACGATAAAGAACGACTCGCGTATTGCAAATCGCTGGTCGAAAAAGACGAATGGAAGCGCGCCTTTAAGATGGGGCTTGAGTACAAGAGTAAACACCCGGGAGTCGCACGCCACGGATACCCGTTTCGTTCAGACGAATCCGCAATCGAGCCTATGCCAGAACAGACGTCAAAATGGGACAAATATGCTAATCCAATGAGCAGACGTTGATTTGGCCAACCAAGAATACGCGAGTCTTGTTCATCGGTTAGATTTCGGAAGCAACGCGTCGATACTCCCAGCAACCATTAACGTTTCAACTTCCAAGCCTCCAACCAATACTGGCCAGCACGCTTCATTCGAAAATCACTCATCAGGCGGCGTTCCATATCCGGTAAATGCCCGGCACCGTAGAATATCGCAATTTTCTGTTCGCCCTTGTCAATTTCGTCGGACAATACCTCCATGGCCTTGCCGTTGCGGTGATTGATAATGGTCGAACCTTCTCGGCCTTCAAAAATCTGCATTCCGGCTTCCATGTCGATCATCTGTGTAGCGAACAGCTGCCGCATCTTGATCTCTTTGTCCTTTGCGAATGCAACGCGCAATAAGTCAAAGTTGCTTACGCTGCTGCTGTTACTTTGTGCCAGGCTTTGGCCAAATGCTTTGAGCGCGATCTTTCCAAAACTTTCGTCGTTCTGTTTCATACTTTCAAGAAACTCAGACGGGGACATGTCCGCATGAACAAAGTTGTCCTTTTTGTACTGGATATGATCCAATTGGAATTCGAGTCCCAAGACCGATTGCATACCCATTTGCAACGAAGCTACCGGGTTAAAGCCTTCCGCTCGTGCGTTACGTTCTGGAACCATGCCTTCGGGTGCGACCAATTCGTAAAGCACAGAATCATAGTTTTCGAAAATTCTGTTGAGTTCTTCGTAGTACGATTGTTCACCGATATGAACGACGCCAATTAGGTCGACATACACATCTTTTCCATCCTCGTTCTTTGTGACGTACCGGGTGACTGAAGTCTCGAACGCCACTGGCTTCCGCTTTTTGGATCGTTTCACACGCATAAAATGATCCATGGTCGTGTGTTTCTTGGACTTCTTTCGCTTATTGGTTTTTGTGGTCGCAGGTTTTTTTTCGTCGGACCGCTGGTCTCCAACCGTGTCCTTTTCGATGACCCCTTGAATAATAGTAACGTCTGACTGACTCTTGGTTTCTTGGGCGATGGCGCTGGAAGCCAAGGCGAAAAAGAGAAGAACGTACAAGTTAGTGAGTTTGCTCATTTAAGATCACCAAAGTTTTGAAGGAGTGCTCGAATTTATTATAGGAACAAGGACCAGAGTTGCAATTTAACCTTTGGTTGAAACAAATGATGGCGCTCGGCGGCGGCGTTTCGAAGGTCGGCAAAATGGCGGTAAAATGCAGATTTGAAACATGTGTTTTAATTCCCTCTGCGGCAACTGGCGTCCAACGATTGAGACGTTAACACGGCTGACCAGCAAAGTGCGGATTAACCAACTTGCAGACAAACCGAATCGGTCGGATCGCATCGTCGTTGGTCGCATGGATTTTAGATTCTGACAAGTCAACGCTGCCCGAACGCCGAATGGCCTTGTTTCGGCAGCCAAAAAATTATGGTTCAAACAATTAGGGGCACAAAAAAACATGGTTAACGTCGGACGCAACCATGTTCTCGAATCTTGTTGATTTGTCGGCCGTTAGATTCGCTTTGACGCAAGTGCATGAGCGCTCGGCAATTTGATATTCCAAGCTAATCCACAAAGACCCATCGTACGAATCACAATCCAACTCAGATCGAACTGCCACCACTTGAGGCCATGACGAGCCGAGGACGGGAATGCATGATGGTTGTTATGCCAACCTTCACCGCAAGCCAGTATTCCGCAGATCGCGTTGTTGGTCGAATGATCGCTGGATTTAAAGTCGCGGTTACCAAACACATGGCAGATCGAGTTAATCGACCAAGTGATGTGGTGAGTGATAAACACACGAACCAGCCCGCCCCAGATGAAACCAAGCAAACCACCGTACCAAGAACCTTCAATGAAATATCCAATCACGGTAGGAATCGCCAGACTCAACAATACCAACCAATAGTAATTGTTGTTCATGCGGACAAGCATGCGATCCTTGATTAAGTCTGGAATCCATTTTTCGTAATTTGGTTTTGACCAGTAGCCAGTAAAAAGCCAGCCGATTTGCCCGTGGAACAGGCCCTTGAGCATCCCCAAAAATCCGTAACCACTCAAATGGGGGGAGTGCGGATCGCCTTCTTTGTCGCTGTGGCTATGATGGCGGCGATGCACGGCACACCAAGTCAGCGGTGCACCTTCGATACTCATCGTTCCCAATGCCGTCCAGAACAATCGAATCCAAGGGTAGGTGTCAAAGCTCTTGTGGGAGCACAGACGATGGAACCCAACAGTGATTCCCAGTGTCGTAATTAGCCAACCGAAAACAACCATTCCAATGTACGCCCAATTGACCATTCCGACTTGCCAAAGCAGCACAGCAGCGATAATGACTCCGACAAATGGGGCAATTACCGCGGTCAACATCATCGCCTTTTGTTTGCCCGAGGCGATCGGCATTACTTCTTCGTCTTTTCGCGGGTTGTCCAAGTTATCAACGATTTCTTTTTCTGGAGTTTCCTCTAACCGCTCCTCAACAGGAGGCGCCTGCAACAGTTGATTGGAATTCATTCCTATATCCTTAATATCCAGCCAACCAAGGTTGAACTGAATCTATCGTCTCTCGTCCGAAATCGAGGTTTGATAATTGGTCTCAATTTCGCAAAAGCAAAGTTATAGACGTTGTTTGAGATGTTGAAAACGTGAAAGTTAATGTGATTGCTGAAAATAATCTCGCGGAAGTGTCAAATTTACTACGACTCTCGATTGCGGAGGGTTAACGTACTTTAAAGGCGCTTTAAGAGTAGATGATTTTTCTTTAGTGTTTCTTTGGGACGGCGGATCGTTGCCGAGTGCCCTTTCAACATATGCAACGAACTTGCAAAATTGGCTCGATTTCGAATCTGAACCCAGACAAGTTATGAAAACAGTTTTTCTTGATATCGACGGGACTTTGTTAAGGACCCAAGGCGCTGGATTGCGGGCTATTTTGGATGTGATGTCGGATCGTTATGGGGTCCACCAGTTGCCGGACGTGACGGTCCATGGCCGGACGGATCGAGGGATTTGGCAAGATGTGTTTCGTGGTCTAGATCTAGAGTTGCCTCAAGATTCAGTTGGTGAATTGATTTCTGATTATTGTAAACGACTTCAAAAGCGTTTGGACAGCGAGCCAGGTGAGCTGTTACCTGGCGTTCATTCCCTGCTCGAATCCCTAGGAAAAATTTCAGGTGTGGCCGTTGGAATTCTGACGGGCAATGCCAAGCGTGCGGCTGAAATCAAATTAGAACATGTGGGTCTGGCAAGCTTCATGCAACCATTCGGTGGATTCGGTGACGCTTGGGCATGTCGAAACGAAGTTGCCCAAATGGCGGATGAGTCCGCTAAAAAGTATCTGGGTGCCAACTATGACCCATGCGATGTGTGGGTGGTGGGTGACACAGTTAACGATATTCGCTGTGCTCGGCATATCGGAGCAAAAGTATTGGCTGTCGCGACTGGCGGTACCGCGTATCACGAGCTGGAAAGTGCCGAACCGGATTCTCTTTGCACCGACTTTTCGGATTTGGATTCTACACTTGCGGCGATTGCCGTGTGACCACCCCTGCCATTAAATGGCTTTAACGGTTCGATAATTTCTGCTGCCTATCTATGCCAATAGTGTGGCAAGTAGAAATCGTTAAAATCGCTAGATTTCTTTGAAATAATGGGAATTACTGATATAAACAACAGTGGCAAGTTGACTTAGTTGATTCCGTTGATTTTCATGAAGTAAGTCGCCGTAGGCATTTTTTGCGGCCCATGCACCTATTGTCTTGCATCTATCGTCACGTATCCGTTTTTGCTGATGGGCTTGAACAAACAAATCACGATCAATGAAGTTTTGAGCGCTATTAGCCGTCACCGGTTTAAGGCGGTCATTACTTTCGTTCTGTTGATGACGATCGTATCCGCAGCATTTATTCTATTGCCGCGCAAATACGGTTCCGAGGGGCGACTCTTTGTGCAACTGGGGCGTACCGGTACCGGTCTGGATCCCACTCCTGGTGGGACTTCAATTTCGATTCAAGATTCGCGCGAAACGGAGATTCGTTCGGTCGTCGAAATTGTCAAGAGCCGAGCCATTTTGGAAAAGGTGGTTGAAGAAGTCGGGGCGGACGAGATCTTAGCGAGCGCCTTCAGCCGGTTTGAGTGGGCGATGCCCGAATTCCCTTGGAACGCGCCTCAGGACGAGACGGATAAAGTCGCTCGACAGCAATACAAGCAGCTGCGCCAACGCGATCTTGCGGCCGAAGCGATCGAAGATGCATTGACGGTTCATGCGGAAAAGAAAACGTCTGTGATTTCGGTCTATTGCAAAGCGCACTCCCCTGCCCTGGCTCAAAAAATCGTTAACGAGATCATGGAAGCGACCATGGCAAAGCACGTTGAGGTTCACGCGATTGAAGACTCTCACAGTTTTTTCATGAGTAACTTCAATAAAAAACAAGACAAGTTGGTTGCGGCTGAGTTGAGTTTGGCGAATTTTCGAAATTCCAACGGTTATCTTTCCATCGAAGGTGCCCGAGAGTCGCAACAGTACGTCATCAACAAAATTGAACTCGAATTGATTGATGCCGAAGCGAACTACTTGCAGTCCAAACAACGATTGGACGATATCAAACGACAAATGGCTCGGATTGAACCTACGATTCAAACGCCCCGAAAGGGCATCGAGAAGCTATCGACAGAAGATTCTCGCACTGAGTTGTTTAAGCTTGAATCCGAGCTGCGGCGACTCGAAAAAACGCACAGCCCCGATCATCCCAGATTGAAACCTTTGCAAGAAGCAGTAGCGTCATTGCAATCAGAGTTTGCGGCAATGCCAGATGACCGTGTTGAGTCCGCAACCCAAATCAATCCGGTGTTCGAGAAAATCAAAGTAACTTTGGTTAACGCCAACGCAGACACGAGCGCATTCAAACGTCGCTGGGAGAACTTGAAAACGAAATACGTTCAAGCAGTAGAGCGGCTGAAAGTCCTAAATTCAAAGGAACTTGAGGCCAACCAGTTGAAACGTGAGATGAGCTTGGCGAAACAAGAAATGGATATTTATATCCGCAAGCGTACGGAATCGGCGGTTATCGAGGAACTCAACAAAAAACGGATTTCAAATGTGGTTGTCGCCCAAGATGCAAACTTGATGGTTAAACATGTTAGCCCTCGTGGCAGCGTGTTCATTCCACTCGGTGCCATGTTATCCACGTTGTGTGCGATTGGAACGGCGCTTTACTTTGAAAAAGATCTACTCAGTGGCCATCTCAGTGAAGATGAGCTCGAACAAATTCTTGAAATCCCGGTTTTGGTTTCTCTGCCGAGAGTCCAATCCCAACGCAATATGGTCGGCTGACTGAACGATTGGTGGAAATTTTGGAATCGCAACATTTGTCAGGCAATACGTCAGCGGAGTCCGCGACTGGGACGGCAAACATGCAAAGTCGGCGGCAGCCTCGCAGTTTTGCATTGGCGCCCAGCGCGCAATTGCGACGACATTTTGTTGCGCTAGCACGGAAGGTGAAGCAATGGTCTTCTCCATGCGGTCGTCCGACCAAAATCGGCGTTACTTCGTTGGATCGTCGAGTTGGAAAAAGCACCGTCGCATTCAATTTGGCGTCGGCGCTTACGCGAATTGAGAACGACCAGGTTCTGTTGGTAGAAGCGGACTTCGGAAAACACTTCGTGTCCCGTCAATTGGGCAATGCCGGATCGCCGGGGTTGAGTGATGTCATCACGCAAGGGATCGAACCCACCGAGTGTATTTTTGACACGCCGATTCGTGATCTCTCAATTTTGGGAAGCGGGCATATCAACGAACAAGATTCGGTGGAAATGCCTTTCGATTTGTTAGGGCCGGCATTGGACAGCCGATTCGATTCCTTTGGCTATTTGGTTTTTGATTTGCCAGTGGCCAATGATCTGACCAGTTGCTACTCCATTTTGCCAAACGTGGATGGAGTGATGTTGGTGGTTGACGCTGGGAAAATCGATCGAAAACAGATCAATCGTGCAAAACAGAAACTGGCGGCCTGTAACGCCGAATTGATTGGCTTGGTCATCAACCAAACCTGAAACCACAAGTTTGACACCGTAGGTAAAAGAATGATTGTTTCGGAGAAACCGCAGAGAACGACGCGCCTGGCGAGGCTGTTGTCTTGGATTTCGCCCAAAATCAAGTCGCCAAGTTCTCAGGTCATTTCGGAAGAACAATTCCGGATTGAAATGCAGAAGGAAAAATCTCGCGTCGATCGTCGCTCAGTAAAGAGTGAATTCGCGATTATTCTGATGCAAGGCATTGATCAAAATCAGTTGCGAGATTCTGCTAGTTTGCTGCAAGAATTCCAGCAGCGTTTGAGGATTACCGACTGCTTGGGCTGGTGCGACGAAAAACTTGGTTTGTTATTGCCGGAAACTTGTCGTAAAGGGGCTGAAATTGTTGCCGCCCAGCTGCAACAGATTACCAAGACTCGAGGACTCAAAGTCAACTACGAGATTTTGATCTATCCTGATGACGATGAAATCGCGCGCAACAGTTTGGAATTCCAGGATTTTCAATTTTCGGCCGAGTCACCCGAACGCGAATTTGACGTCAATGGAACCAATGAAATTCAGTTTCGGGCGAATTTGGATCCTCTGTTTTTTCAGGACACGCCACCGATGCCACTTTGGAAGCGGACGATCGATATCATCGGCTCGGTTTCGGGTTTGGTGTTGTTGAGTCCTGTTTTTGCTGTCGCTGCGATCGCTGTTAAGTGTTCTGGTCCCGGACCAATTTTTTTCAAGCAGGTCCGAGAAGGAAAAGACGGAAAGCCGTTTCCGATGTTCAAATTTCGAACGATGTGTGACAACGCGGAGACGATGAAAAACAAATTGCGTGAGTTCAGCGAGCAAGACGGGCCCGCCTTCAAAATCGAAAATGATCCTCGCTTGACGGTTGTGGGGAAATATCTAAGAAAAAGCTGCATTGATGAGTTGCCTCAATTGATCAATGTATTGCGTGGTGACATGTCGTTGGTTGGTCCGCGTCCATTGCCAGTTTCCGAATCGATCGAATGTTTAATGTGGCAACGCAAACGATTGGAAGTGACGCCGGGGTTGACTTGTATTTGGCAAGTCAGTGGTGGTCGCACGACGAAATTTTCGGAATGGATGCGGATGGATATGGAATACATCCGGCATCGCAGCTTTTGGTTGGATCTCAAGCTGATCACCCGAACCATCTGGGTGGCGGTGTTGCATCGCGGGTCGGTTTAGGCCGATTTTGTGCAGGATAGTAACCATGGCTACAGTGGATCAGTCTGTTTCTGCACCGCCAACCGTTTCGCGAAACGCGTACTCGAGTCCGGAAACATTGCCCTCACCATCCACGCCGCAGCCAGGCAAATCCAAACAATTGTTGGCCACGTTCATGACTACGGTTGCGGTGTTTGGGATATATTTTTTGCAAGGCATTCTGATTGCACGGATCCTGGGACCGATCGGCCGGGGTGAATTCGGTACAGCAATTTTTTTTCCTCGCGATATTTTGCTCTACGTCGGTTTGTTGGGTGGCGTAGAGATCGTTACGAAGTACGCGACGGACCGCCGATTGAACGCTACGGATTTGAAAAACTCTGCCGCGACGCTGGGTTTGTTCAGCGGAACGCTTACCGCTTTCGTCAGTGCTCTCGTTGCCACGATTACGCTGTTGATTGTCAACAACGGAGCCAAGGCCTATTTGATTCCTTATTGTTGGTTGGTCTGCTTGTTTGTCCCTTGGGAACATTTGCAATTGACCATTGCCGGCGTGGACCGAGGACGCGAGAGATTTGCGCGCTACAACTTCAACCGACTTGTATTCGCGGCGAGTTTTCCATTGCTTGTCTTGTTGTACTGGCTGGCGTTTGGGCGCGCGCAAGGCGCAAACATGCTGACCGTTATTTGTGTGTTGTTCGTCCTATCCCGTGTGTTTGGTGTGCTCCCCACGTTTCGTGGGTTGCGATTTCGCGATTGGTTCTCGAGTTGCACGTCCAGCGGCCAAAACGCGGATCCGCACTACCCACAGCCGACAACGTGGCAACTTTTGCGAAAAGGAGGTCCTTACGGACTATCAATGCTGGCTTCTGAGATTTTTGAACGTCTGGACGTCCTTTTGATACTGGCGTTGGCATCTATTCAGGAGTCTGGGTTCTATTTTGTGGCGGTACCTGCAGCGGCATTGTTAACGATCGCTCCTAACTCGCTGGCCGTGTTTACATTCAATGCTGGTGCGGACAAGCGACCCGTAACATTGCGATTCGCGTTGCTCGTTATCGTTTCGATTGTTGTAGTCCAAGTGATTTCTTTGTTTGTGCTCTGGCATCTCGTTCCACTATTGATCGTGACGTTTTATGGTCAAGCATTTGAGCCTTCGATTCAGTATGTTTGGTACTTGTTGCCTGCATTTGCAATCAAAGGTTTTTTGCAGGCGATGGACGGCTATTTGAAGGGCTCTGGGCTGCCAATGATCGGTGTCTGGGCTCGCTGTTTGAGCATTTTGGGAATGCTGTGGCTGGTCTATGTCTTGTTTTCCAAACACGAATTGCTCAGCATTCCAATGGCGTCCTGCGCGGGCCAAACGTTGAGCATGTTGATCGTTACTTTTTTTGTCTTGAAACGCGTCGTCGCGTTGGACGCGTTTGCAAATGGAGGCGCCGATGACCTCCGCTAACCTTGAATCGGTAGCGCTGCGGATCGAGGAAAACGACATTGGGGATGTCGCCATTTGGGACTTGGTCGGATTCGGA
Organism: Mariniblastus sp.; assembly: GCA_965263475.1. Classification (GTDB taxonomy): domain Bacteria; phylum Planctomycetota; class Planctomycetia; order Pirellulales; family Pirellulaceae; genus Mariniblastus. The sequence goes on along the minus strand of OZ253677.1, from coordinate 332,420 downwards.
CTGTTAGTGCTGGCGTGCTTTTTCAATTTAGTGTCGCTGGAAGCGGGAAAGGACGAGATCAAACTCGACGGACAGGTTTACGTCAAACTGGCTATCACGGCAGGCTGTTTCTTTTACGGATTAGTAGGGTTTTTAATTGACAGTCGTGTGCGTCAAGTTTCGCTGAGATTTCCAGCAGCCTGGATATTAGTCATATTCTTCCTCTGTGTGTTGGCATCCTTTGCGGCTATTGAGCCCGCTCACGCGATGGTCTCCTCATTTTCAATTCTGAGCGTTTACTTGATGACCGTTACGGCAGTCTCAAGCATCGGCCGATGGACAGCTTTGAAGGCCGTATTTTGGGGTGCGGGCTTGTTTGTGATGGGTTCGTGGTTGGTGTACTTCCTCGTTCCGGAGTTGGGGGTCATGCAAGAGCCAATCGAGGGTGGCGAATTCGTTGCTCGTTTAGGAGGATTGAGTCATCCTAATACGTTGGGCCAATGCGCGGGCGCATGTTGCATTGTCGGTTCCGTGTTGTGGATTTCTTACCAACATCGGCGTTGGTTCGTGCTTGGAATTATCTGCATTTCGGCACTGGCATTAGCGATGTGTTATTCGCGAACAGCAATTGCGGCTGCCGTCTTGAGCTTGGCCATCGCATATCGGCAAATCCTATTTCGTAAAGTCAATCCGCGTTGGCTACCCATGGTCGCGGCCGTTGGAATTGGGGCCGTCATGGTGGCCAGCTTGTACGTGGATGTTTCCCAGTCGGCGACGGACAGATATTTGTCGTTGTTTTCCAAATCGGGTGACGCCGAAGAAATCACTTCGGCGACAGGGCGGTTGGATATTTGGGCCAAGTCGATTCAGTTGATCGGGGAAAAACCGGCACTGGGCTACGGTCCTACGTCGTCCAAGTTTTTGCTGGAAGACTATTCCTTGTACGCCCACAATCTGTGGTTGAATGTGGGGTTGAGCTGCGGAATTGGAGGGCTGTTGGTTTCAATTATAATGTGTGGCACACGGATCTGGATGTTTTTCAAAAGGTGTTCGCCGGCAGCGGATGGGCTGGCTGCTTTTATCATTTTAAACGGCTTGTTCGAGAATATTATTTTTTCAAACCTGTGTGGACTGCCAACTATCTGTTGGGTTTTGGCGTTGTCCTGGTTTCGCTTTGAGGAAGACGTAGCTTAATTCAACATGAGTGATACCCATTCCCATTTGACAGATAAGCATGTTGTTGTATTGATCAACTACATGCGGAAACATCATGTCTTGACGTTCAAGGAAATTGCTCGAACGGTGCGCAAACTGACCATCTTGGTCTCAACCAAGATGGAAAGTGATCGCAGTTGGACACCGGATTGGGGCGACTTAGACGTAATTGTTCAAAAAAATTCAACCTTAACGCTCAATCGTTCTTCCGGTTTTCAAGAAAAGAACTTTATTCATATTCCGTGGGACTCGATTGGGCAGTTGAGAAAGCTGAAACCAGACGTTGTGCTGAGTTATGAAATGGGAGCGCGTACATTATTGTCGGGAATCTATCGCAAGTTGGCCAAACATGTACCCGTGGTGATGATCGGGAACATGACCCATCATATCGAACAACGAAGAGGTAGTTTTCGAAATACGTTTCGAAACATCATTCGTAAATCTGTCGATTTGGCGACCTACAATGGCCCCAGTTGCAAACGATACCTTCAGAGTATTGGATTCGATCACTCGAAACTGGTTTACTTTCCTTATTGTTTTGATCCTGGAAAGACGTTCCAGGGACAGAAATCGTTCAGTTCTAGCGGCGTTGAAAATTTGCTCTATTGTGGCGCATTGAGCGATCGAAAAGCCATTCTTCCATTCACATTGGCCTTGCAAAGATTTTGTCGTTCCAATCCTGATCGAACCATCAATTTTTTCGTCGCGGGAAATGGACCACACCGAAACAAAATAGCCGAATTGAATGCAGAGAACTTAAACATTGAATTGGTTGGCGAGTGCGGTGAACATGAATTAAGAGATTTGTATTCGCGCGCCGACGTTTGTGTGTTTCCAACCTTGAGCGACGAGTGGGGGTTGGTACCGATGGAGGCGTGGGCGTCTGGCGTTCCGGTCTTGGGGAGCAAATACGCCCAATCTGTGGAAGCGAATTGTCGACACGGAATCAATGGCTGGGTGTTTGACACTCGTGAACCGGATAATATGGATCGGGCAGTAGGCGAAGCGCTTGCGACGACTCACCAAGAGTTGCGCGAAATGAGTGCCGCCTGCCGCCGAACGGTTGAAGCGTTCTCGCCGACTGAATCTGCAAAATGTCTGCAGGTTGTGATACAGCGAGCAATTGGCATTCGATCCGGTCCAGCCAAAAGCGTCGAATTTAAACATGAAATGCCGCAAGACCAAATCGATCGTCCCAGAAGCCTAGCGACGCTTTCGTTGGACTTGGACAATAAATGGTCTTATTTGAAATCTCACAATGACCCCGCCTGGGAGTCTCATCCGGGGTATCTTGACCTGGTGGTACCGCGAATTTTATCGTCATTGGATGAGTTAGGAGTCAAGATCACATTCTTTGTCGTCGGCCAGGACGCTGTGATTGAGGAAAACGCTTCGGCGCTGAGAATGATCTCCGATCATGGGCATGAAATCGCAAATCATTCCTTCCATCATGAACCGTGTCTTCATGCGTACACGCCGGAACAGCTTGATCAAGAGTTAGGTTGGGCCGAAGAGAACATCAAACGCGTTACAGGACAAAGGACCGTTGGATTTCGAGGACCTGGTTTTAGCTTGTCGGATCAAACGCTCAATACATTGGTGCGTCGAGGTTACAAATACGATTGCACGATGTTTCCAACGTATTTGTCACCGTTGGCGCGCACATATTACTTTATGTCTGGCTCGTTCACGCGGAAACAGGTCAAAGAAAAACAGGCGTTATTCGGCAAATTCTCCGACGGCTTCATGCCCAATCATCCGTACTTGTGGCAAACGGAATTCGGCGACTTGCTTGAGATTCCAGTTACAACTTATCCAGGAATCAAATCGCCGATTCATGCAACATACTTGCACTTTCTAGCAACTTACTCGGTGTGGGCGGCCGACAAATATCTCAGTTCGGCATTGGGTTGTTGTCGCCTGGCGGGGATCGCGCCTTCGTTGCTATTACATCCTTTGGATTTTATGGGCGCCGACGATGCACCCGACCTAAGCTTTTTCCCTGCCATGAATATTGATTCAAAGACGAAGATCGAGCGGATGCAAAAGTTTCTGCAAATCTATTGTCAAAAATTCGAAGTGGTTACGATGCAAGAGTTCGCAACGATGACTCTGGCCGGTAATTTAAACCGACATTCGATTTCATTGGCACGAACCGGAGCCACATAATGGAGTGAACGTGTCGCCGTTCGAACGACATGAATGGTTGTGTTACAACGGCGGTTTACGTTTCGCAACGGCTCGTCATGCCAAATCAACAATCTTGTGGTAGTTTTCGAGGATACGGCAGTTTTTCGGCTGGAGGTAGACGCAACCCCGTATCGTATTGCCACGCTTGGCGGTCATCCGCGGTCGCGTAAAACCGCAACCAAGCCTCTTCTTCCAACGCCGGGTCGATGCACTGCCATTGCAGGCTGTTTTCAGAAGTCGAAACTCGCTTCTCTTGCGAAGGTAAAATATCTCGGGCGATCAAACAGTAAAGTTGACGGTCAGACAAATGACTGGTCATACACAACGTAATATTCTTTTCGTACAAACGACCGATCACTTGATACAGTTGTTGCCGTAGTTCGTCGTCAGCCAAAGTTTCGTGGTGGGGCATTACCAATTCGGGTTCAAACCAACGACTGATCGGCAAAACTGGGGCGCGTTCCCAGGCAAGCATGCTTCGTAAGTACTCGTTTTCGTGGTCGGTTGACATTCGATCGAGATCGACAACATCCAAGGACTCGTCGAGAAAAGGTTCGATTTCATCACGTAATCGAGCGTTGATCAAAATTAAGTCGACTTCAGACATGGAGTTAAACCTGCAACGTATTAATTGGGACAGACATTGAATGGTCTCCTGCGCGGGTCAGCGCACTGGCGGCCCAAGCAATGGTTGGACGACCAAGCGCTGCCGTTTAAGCAGCAGACAAAAAAATGTAGCCGCGAAGTTTCGCCCAACAAGTAACAACTTTAGCAAGTCTTAAAAATTGTTCGCCAAAAACGAAACGTCGCACTTTTATTTGGCGCACTCGTCAAGCTTTAACATCACAAACATGAAATAGTCGACAAACTTTGACTGGTCCACAAGATTGGCCAGAAATGCTATCGAAATTGGTTATCTACGAAAACCAAATGACAATTGAGGGTCATCCGAACAACCTTCAGGACACAACTCCTTGTACATCTTGCTGGGTTGAATTCCAGCGTTGTCCTGGTATTTGTCGCTGCTGTACTCTTGAATGTCGCCAATGACTTGATGATAAAAGATTTGGCAAATTTGAACGCCTGGGTAAATTCGCACCGGTTGGACGGCAAACATTTCCAAAGTCCAGAAACCGCGAAAGCCAACGTCCCCAAAACCAGCGGTAACGTGGACAAACAGGCCCAATCTGCCAATCGAAGACCGTCCCTCAATCATCGGAACCAAGTTGTGCGTGGCCGTATGTTCGACCGTTCGGCCGAGGTACAAGCGATTGGGCTCTAAGACCAGTCCGGAATCGGGAATCGTCAAATGGCGAACACGGTTTTCCTTACGCATATCCAAAACGACTTCTTCATAAGTCAGGACTTCGTTGTGAAGCGTAAGGTTGTAGCTATTGGGGTTAAGATTTTCCGGACGAAACGGGTCTATGACAATGTCAGACCCAATACTCCTTCTGATTTCATCACCGGTCAGAATCATTCTGGCGTCCTAAATCAGATTTGCATGAAGGTGAGCTCTATTAAAACCGATTGTGTTAACCAATTTTGAATATGTCAATAGTTTGAATTCAAACTTCGATATGGATTCAATAGTTTATGAAGGCTAAATAGAATTATGCCTTGGGCAAATTGTTGAGCGATCAAAAATGGCAGAAAAAAACTCCAACATCGGGCTACCGGCTCATTTTTCCGGAATCGTGCGTCTTTTTCCTTTACCCAATTTGGTCGTTTATCCTGGCGTTGTGCAGGCTCTGCATATTTTTGAACCCAGGTATCGGCAAATGACTGAAGATGCGATGGCCGCCGACCAGCTGATCGCGATGAGTTTGTATCAGTCCCCGGCGGAGGCAATGGATCCGGGCAAAAGTTCAGAGATTTACGACACCATTTGTATTTGCAAAGTTATCGCCAATCAAAAACTCGACGATGGAAAATACAATCTAATTGTCGTGGGGGTGCGTCGAGCCCGAATTGTGAGAGAATTGGCCACCGAACAACCTTACCGAATGGCCGAAGTCCAAATCATCAACGAAGATCTTTCGGTCACATTTGGCAGGATTAAGGAGCTGAGGCAACAACTGCTCGAAGTATGTCGTGAAATAAATCTGTTTGAAAAAATGACTCAAAACCAGGACGTTCGCAGGATCATATCGAATGATTTGGCGCTGGGATTACTGGTGGATTTGATCGCGTTTCTGTCACAACTAGATTGTCAGCAGCGGCAAGCGGTTTTAGAATTGGCGAACGTGGAGGCCCGATGTCTTCAGCTGATCAACTTTTTACGTGTCGAACAATCCGAGCCACAATCCAGTTCCGACTTTCCACCCAATTTTAGCGACAATTAGTGCAAGTATTTTAAGATGGCCACGTCATCATCGGCAATTCAGCATTTTTTTTGGAGGTGTCCGTGAAGATTTCAATTACTTATTGCACCCAGTGAAACTACGAACCGCAGGCTTCCAGTTTGGCGGCCGAAATTAAGTCACGACTAGGTTTGAACGTCGAATTGATTGAAGGCGGCGGCGGCGTGTTTGATTTGCGAGCCGACGACCAAATGGTGTTTTCGAAACATGCAGAAAACGATCAACTGCCCGATCACGACGATGTTGTTGAACGTTTGTCAAACGTAAATTCGAAGTGAACCTTTGATGTCTCAATTTTCGGGAGCCATCTCGAAATGAGACTGTTGCGAAGAGAAACTACCGAAAATTTGGGTTTTATCGCTTTGGCCCAGGTTTTGCGATACATGTCTGTTGAGATTTTCCCAATTAATGGAGTTTCAATTTCATGTCACGAATTGCCTGTGAAAGCTGGAGCATCGAATCGGTGTCTGTGAATGGGGCACCGCCATCCCGATGCGTTGGATTCGAGCAGCTTCAATTCAAACAGGACCAAATTTTGATTATGCCGGCAGAGCTGATTTTCAAGATCGCCAAGTCCGACGGTCGCGAATTGGTTCTTGTTTCTCAGGAGCAAACTTATTTTGGGGTTTTGTCCACTAATTCCTCACAGTTGCGGTTGAAGTTATCTCGCCAAGAGATGATTGAAACGGTCGAAATCATCGCTTGTTCCGTTGTTGAAGTGGAAAGCGAAAACGTCGAGAGAGAGGTGGTCCAAGTCTGATCCGAAACGGAGCACACTTGGATTGCTAGTAGCGGCTGACGAGTTTTCGTCAGCCGTTTTTTCGTGAGTCGGTCGACCGAATACGAGAGTCGATCGTCAACTAGGTTACAGCGATTACTTGAGTCAACTGTCGAGCTTGACTTCCATACGCTTGCCCGTGGCAATGCTCTCATTAGAAAGCAGAACCACCTTCATCGCGCGGTAAGCGTCAATCAAATCGGTTTGATTCCTGACCAGGCTGGTGATGGAACGATAGAACTGGGCGAGCATCTGTTCTCCGACAGGACGTTCCGTTTCCAGGGCTTCGGAATGTTGGCCGGCATCGTCAAACCAAACGAGCGAACTGGGTAAGTCGACAAACGCCATTCCTTTTTCACAGCAAATCTGTATCGAAGCGGGACGCCGGTATGAAAGCGCGTCATGCCATTTGGCGGGAATGTAGTGGCCTAGGCTCAATTGAGCCACTGGATTGACGCCCAGGCTGTTGGTTGGAAACTCTAAACTAACCATCTGATAGAACGTATTTCCCGAGGTTGCGTTCAAAGAAGCGCTCATCACTGATATGGGGTCCTCGCCAACGATGTAGCGGCACCAATCAATCTGTTCCATCATGTGCCTCCATACGAGCGGGCAATATTCGCCGCGCCGAAGTTTGTCCAACTGGCTTTCAACTGCCATCCGGTCGTGACAAAACAATAGTTTCGGCGGACCTAGTCGAGTCGCAATTAGTTCTTTTAAACGCAATGTTGCCGGCGAATATCGTCGCGGGAATTCTGCCATAAACGCGACGCCAGATTGATCGATACGTTTTCGAATGTCCTGGGCTTGATTTGGAGAAAGGTCCAGGGCCGTCGAGCAATATACGGCCTTGCCAGCTTCGGATGCCGCGATCAACGGAAGTGGGCCGACCCAGTCAGGTGCCAATGCCAAAACGGCATCAATGTCATCACGCTCGATCATCGCACGAAAACCGTCGACCGCCGTCGCGTTAAAATCCTGGGCTACTTTTTTGGATCTCTCGGCGACTTGGCAACAAATCGCGCGGACTTCAAACCGGTCCGACAGTGCGATCAACGCGGGACGATGTCGATCGTTCCAATGGTCTCCCAGACCCACAAGCCCGACTCGAATTTTCATATGCGATCCAAATAGTCAAAAACCAGCGTCGGAAAATTTAAAGTGATCGGAAGCATATGTCAAAAACTTCCCTCATTCCATCGGCAGGGATGGAGTTTCAGATCAGGTGGGTTTGATTTCCGTCAAAATAGGTCGATTTGAATAATTGTAGGGCTTGAGAAGTAAAAAAGCTCTCTTTTTTTGGGTGTGTTAGTCCCCTTTAGGCGCCAATTGTGGCGATTTGGGCTGCTTTGAGGAATGCGTTTGTGATCTGCATTTCATTCACGTAGCGATCCCACCTGTCGGCAAACGGTTTCAAACAGATAATTGGACCGACATGGATGCAGCGAAATACGGCGATGTTTATTCCGTAAAACTGCTACGCCTTACCGCCCTTCCTCCGATCGCGGGATTTGTTTTTTTGTTCGGATAAGAATCGCACGTTGGTGCAATTCTGATTTGTCGATAAGTCAACTACCGAGATTGACCCATTCGCCATAGCGTATGCAAGTGGACCCAGTTTCCCAGTCTATTTGGTTGCGGTCGTTGGGCTCAGGAATTCAGTGACGCGAACGCGTCGTGCAGGAGTCAAAAGATGAAGCTATTCACATTGTTCATTGCCAGCGCCGTTATTGGTTTTGGCGAGAAAGAACCCACCGATTATCGAACTGCCTACGAAAGAGCCCTGGCTGGTGACAAGCCACTATTAGTCTTGGTAACCGCTGAATGGTGTCCGCCCTGTCAAACGATGAAGTCTACAACCATTCCGCAATTGATGGCTAAAGACGCATTCCGTGGTTTTCATTATGCCACGGTCGACTTAGGCAAAGAAGAGCAGCTGGCACGCAAGTTGATCGGTAAGCGCGGCATACCCCAATTGATCGTCTTTGAAAAGAAAGATGAAAAGTGGCAACGCCGCTATCTTCGTGGCATTCAAACCGCAGCCACTGTCGAAGCGTTTATTGCCAAGGCGGCAACGGCGCGTACCGCCGCAGCGCCGCAGACCATCGGTAAGTAGCGGATATCTGGCAGTGCTTCGTGAAGATTTCGGTTATCATTCCGACGTTGAACGAGGCACATTTAATTTCCGACGCCGTTTCATCCGCTTGGAATTGCGGCGCTGGCGAAGTGATTGTTGTTGACGGCGGCAGCAGTGATGAAACGATCGCGTTGGCAAAATCTGAAAACTGTCAACTGATTCAATCGGAAACGGGCCGCGGTATTCAAATCAATGCTGGAGCCAAAGTCGCGACTGGCCAAATTCTCCTTTTCCTTCACGCCGACACAAAACTCGACGCCAGCGGTGGTCAACAAATCCTGGACAGTATCGCGGCAGGCCACCTTTGCGGAGCGTTCAAACAACGGATCGAAGCCCGGGGAATGTTGTTTCGATGGGTGGAATTCGGAAATGCCCAGCGCGTCCGTTGGCTGAAGATGGCCTACGGTGATCAAGGCATTTTTGTGATGCGCAAGTTGTTTGCGCAACTTGGAGGTTTCGACGAAATTCCCATCATGGAAGATTTTAGTTTCTCACGAAAACTGAAGCAAAATGGACACCAAATACAATTGCTGAACGGCCCGCTAAAAGTCAATGCACGGCACTGGCGCCGTGCTGGTGTCGTCCGTCAGACAATCACGAATTGGTCGACCATTTGGAGATACCTTAACGGAGCGCGACCAGAAGAGCTGCTCCGGTCTCGTGAACTCAATGCGACAAAAAAAACGATACCTAAAAGGTACCGCTCTGAAAAAAGCGATACTTAAAACGTACCGCTCTGGTGCAGTCAATGCGTCCGGCCAAGCTAGTTGATTGGCATGATTTCCAACAATTCAAGTTCAAAAATCAGAGCGCGGTTGGGTCCCATTTCACGATTGACGGGACGCATTCCGTAGGCTTTGTCTCCGCGAATGAAGACCTTCCATTTGCTGCCAACTTTCATGGCTTGTACAGCCGATGAAAATCCAGGCACAAATCGCATTACCGGATTGACCAATGGTTGGCCCTTCTTTTCGGTTGAATCAAACACTTCCCCGTTTGTATACATGCCTTTGTAGTTGATCTTGACATTGTCTGGCTTTTCGGGAATTGCGCCGTCGCCGTCCTTCACAATCACGTACATCACGCCGTCTTCCAGCTCTGTCGCGCCCTCTTGTTTGGCGAATTCAGCCATGGCCACTTCGCCTTCAGCCGTGTTTTTGTCGGCTTGTTCTTTGCGAATTCGGGCGGCTTTGGCACGCATGATTTTCTGCCACGATGTCAATACCGACCGTTGCTCCTCTGGAGTCATTCCAGATTCTTTGCCTTCGTTGGCTGCGTTGAGGCCAGCGATGATTTGGTCGAAGTTGAAATCGGCGCCTTGGTTTTTCAGCCGCGTAATAAAGTTGTAACCGAATACAAAGCTGGCTTTGTCAATCGTGGATGCTTCGTCGACTTCTGCAGGAGCCTGAGCTGGTGCGGCTCTATCTGGTTTGGATTCAGCGGCTTGTTGACCTTCTTGTCCAACGGTTGCGTAGGTAAAGAACAACAGCAAAAAACACATCAATGAATATTTACAAGTCATGTCTATCCTCTTTTTTATTCAATAAATTCTTCGTGTATAACTAGCAGCAAGATACTTTTAGTTCATTGTCCCACAAAGGTTAATGGCTCGGCCAATAATACCACGTTTCTGGTTGCAGTAGTATATACGCAGTTCCGACAAAGTTAGTTGCCTTAACTCGAACTTGAGTCGATCTTCGGTCGAAAGGGGGGGCATTTGAGCGGATTCTCAGACGGCAAATTTGGACCGCTAGGACAGAGCGTTAATTGCCATCGGTGAGTTCTTCTAATTTGCGGATCTGTGAGCGTAGGCACTCCAAATCCGGATTAATGTCGATTGCCAAACGAAAACAATCCAGAGCCGTAAATGCATCGTTTAGCCGTAGGCAGCCATGACCCATTCCGACGGCTGCTGGAAAGTGATAACGATTGCACTGGAGGGTTTGTCGGCAGTCGGATACCGAGTTTTCAAAATCACCAATAGCCGAATAGGCCACGGCTCTTTGATTCCACACTTCACCGAATTTCTGGTTGTTTGCCAACAAATCGGTCGCCAATCGAACCGCTTCCTGAGAGTGATTGGCGGCATTCAAGGCAATCAGTCGCTGCAAATGGTGCTGCTCGGCCGGATTGCCTTGCCGATGCCAAATTTGGCGAATGTTGTGTTCTGACAATAACCGAACGGCGCGATCTTTATCCGATAATGCGGTTCCCATCGTTTCGTTTAACGAAAAATCACCTAGGTAGCCGATGGCCAGGATCGCAGCCCGCCGCGTGATCCGGTCGCCCGATTGGTAAAGCTTTTGCAACGTGCCGATCAAATAGTTGTCGGACACGCATTTGATAAATGCAGCCGAGTCCTCTTCACAGAGAAACTGCTGATAAATTCGGATCAGCTTCGGATATCGGAGCGGAATTTCCGACATTTCTGGATCAAGACCTCGGTGTTTGTGTGAACAATTTCGTTGTCTGCGAAAGCCTTGGGGCAAATTCCTAGTCGCACTAGAATAAAGCCGGAACGCAGTGGCGCAGCCGTAAAGCCTTGAGTCTAATTTGGTCGTCTGGGACAAACAACAAAACGGCAATCAAAAAGCGGTCAAAATCAACGGGTAGGGTCCGGTTATAATCAGTGAATCATAAGACGTATCGAATATAACGGTTAAGGGGTGATACCATCGGTTTGAGAATGCTTTTGGCGGTAGCAGTGGTCGTATTCGGCGGCGCAACAACAGACGACAATCAAATGCGTTGGCGGCAAGGAACAGACTTGTCAAAAGCCGCGTTGGTCGAAATCAGGGGCCGCTGGGTGGATGCGCCGCTACGTGGATTGGTTGAACAAGTCGGGCGCTCGCGCAGGATCCCAGTGTTTGTGGATCGCCGCGTTGATCCGAACATCACAGTCACGTTCTCGGCGGCTGGAGTTAACTGGGAGCAATTTTTGCATCAGGTCGGAAAACAACATGGTTTCGGGTTTTGCCGGCTGGAAGGCATATACTACTTTGGGCCTGTTAGGACGGCGGCACGTTTGCCTTCTCAATTTCAAAAACTTAAGGCCTGGGTTGCAAAAAATCGGACTTACTCTGCGAACTGGCTGCAAGCTACGAAGTTGGATTGGAAACAACTGGCCAGTCCGCAGCTGATGTTTCAAGAGATTGCCAGTCAGCTTGACTTGGAATGGGTCGGACCACAAATCCCTCATGACTTGTGGCCAGCGACGAATCTACCCGAAGTATCGGTTTTGCTGAAATCAGTTCTGTTGACGGTCGGTTTTGACAAATGGTTTTTGATCTCCAAGTCCGGCAAGAAACTGAAACTGATTCCCTTCCCCGAAACGGAAGCCGTCGAATACAAGGTTCGCATGGGGAAACCATCGAGTAATTTGCTCAGGAATTTACGGGCGAGATTCCCGCGCGTTCGATTCGATCAAGCCGGCAAAACAGTTACCCTTGAGGGTGAGTTGGATCCCGTGGTTGAAGCAATTGGCGCCGTTGTCAAAGCGCAGGTCGTTTTGGCAGGTAAACGCGTGCCGGATGCAACGTTTACAGCTGAATTCGCCGGCCAACGGGGAAGTGTTTTAGCATCGGTCGCTCAGCAATTAGGATTGTCGCTTAATTTTGAAAATCAGATTCGACCGGTTCTCAATCAACACGTGACATTTAGTGTTGTCGACGAAACGGCCGAGTCGATCGTTACCAAAGCGTTACAAGGTACTGGCTTGAAATTCCGAATGAATATAGACAGCCTCGAAGTTTTTCGATAGCTGCGAAGTTCAATCGCAAACCGTTACCGCAAAATTACCGTCTTTGCATCGGAAATAAACGGAGTTTCCCGCTGATTCCGCGCTCCAATCGGAAGTCCGTACGTCCGGTAGTGACAAATCGCATTCACGGTTGATGTGACCTTTGATGTTGCCGCCGATGACGTTGACGGCTTCGGCCAAGGCATCTTGGATTTCATCTTCACTGAGATCTTCGGGAGGCATTGCGAACATGGCCTGAGCAATGTCACCAGCCAAAGTCGGATCTGCAGATACCTGCACTTCTGCCTGCCAGTCGCCTGTAATGTCGATTGTAGCCCGCAAACAACCGCTGGCATTTCCCGGTCCCGATTCACATCGGTCAATCGGCAGTTCCAACATGAAATCGAAAAATGAATGCACCATGTGTTCGATATCGTCGGAACTGACGAGTGGAGCGTCGTTAGTTGGGTCGGTAACAGATGGTTTCATTGAATTTTTCCTTTTCGATAGGTAAGCCCAATCCAATGACCATTTCGGATGAGCCGATAAACAAGTATCCGTCCGGACGCAACAAAGCGATTGCCCGTCGCAAGATGTCCGTCTTTACCTCGGGTTCGAAGTAGATAAGAACGTTTCGTATAAAAATCAGATCGAATTGGCCAATGTATGGCCATTGAGTGGTCAAATTTAACCGACGTGCTTCGATCATGCTTCTCAACTCGCTTTTGGCCGTCCAACTGGTGCCGGTGCGGTCAAAGAACCGAACCAGTTTTTTAATCGGTAAGCCACGGTTGACTTCAATTTGCGAATATTCACCATTCTTGGTTTTGGTCAGCATCTCTTCCGAGAGATCGGTACAGAGAATCTTTACGTTCCAATTTTGTAGCGCTGGGAAGTTCTCTCGAATGACCATGCCGATCGAATAGGGTTCTTGGCCACTGGACGATGCCGCGCACCAAATTCGCAGTTGTTTCTCTACTTTGTTTTTCTCGATAATTCGTGGTAGCACATCGGTCTTGAGTGCTTCAAATGGATGGATGTCGCGGAAAAAACTGGTCTCATTGACGGTCACGGCTTCCGCAACTTTATTCAACAACTTGTTGTTTCGAGATCGACGCAGTTCGACGACCAATTGTTCGACGCCGCCCAAGCCCTCAGTTTCTGCCAATGGCTGAAGTTGTTTTTCCAACATGTACACTTGCCGCTGAGTGATCACGTTACCCGATTGTTCGGCAACGACTCCGCGAAGGAAATCGACGTCTATCGTTGATAATGCCATTTCTTGAACTCTTTTTAGATTAGGTGTTTGATGTTGCTGCAACGCCAACCAACTTGATCGGGGAAGCACTGATAAGCTGAGAGATTTCACCACCGATTTGATCCACCGGTAAAATTCGATTTGCCAGGCCGGCTGTTGCGACTTCACGAGGCATGCCGTACACGACGGACGTTGCTTCGTCTTGTGCAAATACAATTCCACCGGCTTGTTTGACGGCACGGCATCCATCGCATCCATCTTTTCCCATTCCGGTCAGGATGACGCCCAGGCAATGCTTTCCATAGTGTTCGGCAAGGGATTCCAACATCGGATCGACGGCGGGTTTGCACGAATGCACGGGAGGGCCGTCGTCGAACGCGGTAAAAATTTTGCCTTGTTTTCGTACTAGTTTTAAGTGATGGTCGCCTGGTGCAATGATGATTCTACCAGGAACCAATTCTTGATCGTGTTCCGCAGCACGAACATCATGCTTTGCAACATTGGACAATCTCGCGGCCAATGGCGCGATGAATGTCGCGGGCATGTGTTGGGTGATCAAAATAGGGACGTTGAACTTTGTGGTCAATTTTTCCAAAACCGTAGCCAAGGCTTTGGGTCCACCAGTCGAAGAGCCAACTCCAACCACGTCAATCTTGACGCTTTTGGGGATCGGCAAATTGTTGGCCGCAACCGACGCTGATTTATTGGCGATGTTAATGCGTGCCGGCGCTTTTTTGCGAGTGAAGGCTTTGATCTTTCGAATCAAATCTTCACCGACACTTTTCAATGCGGTTTCCAAGCTGCCGACTGATGATGGTTTGGCGACGTAGTCGTTGGCTCCCGCGGCCAGTGCGTCGATCGTTGCTTCCGACTGGCTGCCGGTGGTAATAGAACTGAACATGATGACCGGCAAATCACCGAAACGTCGACGAATCTGTCGGAGCGTATCGACCCCATCCATGATCGGCATTTCTACATCTAGCAAGACGGCATCCGGTTGTGTCTTGGCGATGGCATCCAACGCTTCTTTTCCGTTGGCGGCTTCGGCCACCACTTTCATATTTGCGTCAGACGACAACGCTTGACGAGTCAACCGACGTAGAATGGCAGAGTCGTCGCAAATCAAGACTTTCGTCGGTTGACTATTAGTTAGCATGGGTTGAGCCTTCCTCGTTCGACAAAATCGATTTTTGCACGTGATCAAAAAAGCACTCGATTTGATCTTCGAATTCGCAAACGAGTCGTTCGTTGCTTTGTAGATGTGCGAGTTCTTTCAGGCCATTGTTGGACTGTACTTCATAGTCTGAGATCGGTAATTCCCTTTGCAAAAAATTTGCGAAATGGTCGCCGGCTCGAACGAGCGAAATGAGCGGCTGGTGTTTCAGACTGCAGGTCCCAAAAGGATGGTGGTGCCATCGAACCGCTTCGACCAATTCGTTTGGAAATGAGACCGAATCGATGTACCAAGCTCCGAATTCGCAGTGGTTCGTGCCGAGTCGACTTTTCTCATAAACCAACGTTTGTTCCGTTTCGTCGAAATCCAGTTGGTCGAACTCTGAAAATTCATCAGGCAGAGTGACTGCAAGTGCGACGCGGCCAAAGTCGTGCAACATTCCTGCAGTGTACTCTTCTCCGGCAAAACCAAGCCCAAAGGTGTCGTTGATTAGCGTACACGCCGTTGCGGTTGTGAGACAATGTTTGTGTAAAACTTCGCGAGCCCATTCCAATTCTAGTGGAACTTCCTTCATCATGTTGCAGACGCAAGTCGACATGATCAAGTTGCGACAACGCCGCATGCCCAACCGAATGGCTGCTTGTTGCAGATTGGAAACAGGTGAATTCATCGAAAACAAAGGACTGTTTGCGATTTTTAATACCTCCAGTGCGAGGTTAACGTCTTTTTCGATTGCTCTGGCAAATTTTTCAACGCAACAATCGGGGTCAACAGATAGTCGAAACGCTTCGACAACACTGGACGGAAGTATGCTGACTCCTTCGAACTTCTCTAGGAATCGTGCTTTCAGCTGTGCCACCGAATCCGATAAGTCGGAAGCCACGAACAGAGACATGTTTTCTCCGGCAAAGGCAAATGAAACGACAAAACAAAAACCGATGGATTCGAGCCAACACGATTACGCGTTGGCGGGCACGTCGAAGTCAACCCCGATCAATCTTAGTTTCTCGACAATGACATCCTCGGTAAAAGGCTTCATGACGAACTCGTCGACACCTGCCATCAACGCTTGTGCCATCCGAGCTGGTTCGCCTTCTGTGGTCACCATCATTAATTTGTGTTGGCTGTAGGCTTCTTCAGCGCGAATCGCTTTGATCATGTCCAGGCCATTCATATTGGGCATGTTCCAGTCGATCAGAGAGACGTCGATCTCATCGGCATGGGCCATAAATTGGTCGAGTCCTTCCTGTC
Source organism: Mariniblastus sp. (assembly GCA_965263475.1). Lineage (GTDB taxonomy): Bacteria > Planctomycetota > Planctomycetia > Pirellulales > Pirellulaceae > Mariniblastus. Next base: position 316,336 of record OZ253677.1, on the reverse strand, counting down.
CGTCGGCCGCCTGAATTGCGGAAAAGCCAAGCTTGCCCATAATGCCCGTCAAAATTTTTCGCATCGCACGGGAATCGTCAACAATCAGTACGTTTTGCATTCTGATATCCGAATTTAATTTTTTCTTTGGAAGAGAAAGTGGTCTTGATATCAGAAGACGATTTCAAGACCGACGCTAATAACTTACCTTGCAGTTAGAGGAGTTCGTATTTTCCTTTTGCAGCGGTTTGTGTTTCTTTGAATTGAGGTTCGGTTGTGTCGGCTGAACCTTCAGGTCTTGTCGATGTGTTGACTTCGCCTACGAAGTGCATAAGTTCGTCAGCCATTTTGTCCAGTACGTCGGCGGTACGCAGTGTCGACTCGGAGTCGGCCGTTGTAGATTTTGCGGCGTCAGCGACGTTGCTGATGTTTTTGGCGATATCACCGGAACCAGCGGCAACTTCGGAGATGTTTCGAGAAATTTCGGACGTCATTGCGGATTGTTGCTCGACAGCGCCCGCGATGGCATTCTGGCTCTCATTGATTTCGGTAATGATCTGGCTGACTTGGCCGATTGCATCAACCGCGTCCACCGTATCGGTTTGAATCGCTTCGATCCGACGGATGATATCTTCGGTCGCTTTACTGGTTTCTTTAGCCAGTTCTTTGACTTCGTTCGCGACCACGGCAAAACCTTTACCGGCGTCTCCCGCACGAGCCGCTTCAATCGTCGCGTTGAGCGCCAACAAGTTGGTTTGTTCGGCGATCGAATTGATCACCTTAATGACGTTGCCGATTTCGTTGCTACTGTCGCCTAGTCGCGTGATCGTATCATTCGTCCGATGTGTTGCGTCGACGGCGTTTTGTGCGACACTCGCCGCCCCCGACGCATTGCTGGCGATCTCCTTAATACTCTCTTCAAATTGTTCGACCGCGTTGGTCAAAGACAATGCGTTGGAACTCACTTGTTCGGCCGCACCGCTTGCCATTTGTGCTTGGTCTGCCGTACTCATCGAATTTTGCCGCAAATCTGTGCTGATGCGATGCAGTTTCTTGTTCGATAGATCTCCAAAGGCTTGAGCCTTTTCACGAATCTTCATCGACGCTGATCTGCCAATCCAAAATGCCCACAGGCTGCAAACGCTGACGATAGCGATCGCAACTAGGTAAGTGAAAACCGAGCCGTTTCGGGAAGATTCGCTTGAAATTTTTGAGAACGCAACGACGACGCTATGAGCGGCTTTGTGAGCGGTATTGGTTTTTGCAATCAAGTCGGCTCGCAATTCTTGTGTTTCCGCTTGCGATCCCTCAGACCGAACCGAAGCTAAAAACTGGTCCGCTGAATAGATGACTTTCTTAAATGCGTTTTTCTGTTCCGCCAATCCATCGATCAATCTTTGATCTTTGGCGCTAGGAATGTTGCCGAATTCATGCGTGCCACCGTTCTCCAGTTGTTTCAGCGAATCAAACATCAATTTTCGAGTGGCCAGGAATCCCGTTTTGTCACCCAAAGCGGCTTCAAAAACTTCACGAGCGTGTCGTTGATTTAGCATGCGTTGGCGACCGGCAAGGTTGATCGCGGCAGAGTATTTCCCCTGCTTTGACATTTGCCAAGAAAAGGTGCCAATGATGACGGCGGCACCTAAAAAGAAGATTACTGGCACGCTCCTCATCTGCGTACCAAAAGTCATTTTATCAAAAATATTCATCTAACGCCCCTGGGTATGGTTTGAAGGTAGGTTTCGTATAACCGAACTCTCGATTAATCGGTTTTAGAAATGTTGCGACGAAAACCTTTGTCAGGCTGCGATTTCAACAACACGTTCTGTATCCAAAATGAGCAACAGTTGCCCGTTCAATTTGTATGCCCCGCGAATCAAGTCGCGCTGAATCCCCTGAAGCGTTTCAGGTGGAAACTCAAATAAATTACTGTCGGCTTCCACCACGTCACCGATTTCATCAACCAGCAGACTCACTGGTTCATCGCTGGTACGGACAACGACATTCATAGATTCGACTTCTTGTTCTGGCGCTGGCAAGTTGAGTCGCTCTCTCAAGTCCAAAGCCGGAACGATTTGACCACGAAGGTTCATTAGGCCCTTGATGACCGAGGGTGCCAAAGCAACACTGGTCATTTCTTGGTATCGGATGACCTCCTGCACTTGTCGAACCATGACTCCAAAGTGAAGGTCACCGATTCGGAATGTGCAATAAGATTCAAGTTCATTCATGATTTGTTTTTCCTTCGAAGGCCCATTTTAACAGTTGGTTAGAAAAAGATGAGAATGATTCTGATCGACCCATTCTTCCAGGTCGATAATTTGCGTAACTCGTTCCTGGATGATGGCTTGTCCATTGCTGGTTTCTACGTGTGACAGCTTCTCTTGGACGATGTCGATAATCTTGCCAACGACGATGCCGATGCTGTTGCCGTCCTTGTTGGTGTACACGACCGTTTGGACTTGTTCGTCTTCACCACCATGTCCGAATGAGCATGAATGCGAAAACGGAACCAACTGCAAGATCTCGTCACGATATTGGACAACCGAACCGGCTGATGAGTTTTCGATTGCCGTTACGTTGAACTCTTCCAAACGCGAAACGGTTGACAATTGAATCGCCAAACGCGTTCCGTCGCCCGGATCGACAACCAACATCGAAACGGTCGATGAGTCCGCACTGCCCTTACCGGTTTGGCGGTCTTTCATCAAACGCTCCCGATTTTGTGCAATGACTTTGCTCTGTCGAGCGATTCCAATCGTGTCCAAGATCAGTGCAACCGAGCCATCGCCCATAATGGTGGCACCCGCATAAACACAGATGTTCTTGAGGTGGTTGCTGAGCGGTTTGACGACAATTTCTTGTGTGTCATTGATCGAGTCGACCACCAAGCCGAATTGATGTTCTTCGGCCTGTAGAACCACGATGTTGACGTTTTCGTCCCGCTCGTGCCATTCGCGTGGTTCACGCATCTGCAGTTGTTCGTCTAGATAAACGAGCGGTAGCAAGTTTCCTCGAAGGCGATAAACTGGAGAATCATGGATGAATTCGATCGAGTTTTTAGCACGTCCGTTCTCAAGTCGAACCAATTCTAGCAAGCTGACTTGTGGAATAGCGTAGTGCTCACTACCGGCCGAAACAATTAACGCCGGTACAATTGCCAACGTCAATGGAATCTTGATTCGCAGGGTCGTGCCTTGCCCGGACGCACTTTGGATGTCGACGGTACCACCAATTTTTTCGATGTTGGTTTTGACCACATCCATCCCCACGCCTCGTCCTGAGACGTTGGTCACTTTTTCGGCGGTCGAGAAGCCTGGGAGCAGAATCAAGTTGGTCAATTCATGCTCGCTCATTCCTTCGACTTGCTTTTCCGTTACCAATTCTTTTTCGAGCGCCTTGGCACGAATTCGATCCGTATTAATACCACCGCCGTTGTCGCTGATTTCGATGTTGACTTGCCCGCTTTCATGGAAAGCTCGCAATAGCAAGGTACCCGTTTCGGGTTTGCCGGCTTCTTTGCGTACCGCCGGAGATTCAATACCGTGGTCAACAGAATTTCGTACGATGTGCGTTAATGGATCCTTGATTGCCTCAAGAATTGTCTTGTCCAATTCCGTCTCGGCACCTTCCATGACCACTTCAACTTTCTTTCCGCAAGACGAAGAAAGGTCACGCACAACACGTGGAAGTTTTGACCAGGCGTTCCGAATCGGTTGCATCCGCGTTTTCATCACGCCTTCTTGAAGCTCAGTCGTAATCAGATTCAAACGTTGAGACGCCGCCAACATCGTGGCGTCGTCAATCGACGATGTGAATTGTAGAATTTGGTTTCGAGCCAGAACCAATTCACCCACTTGGTTCATTAGTTTGTCGAGCAATTTTACATTGATGCGAACGGTCGAATCTGCCAACGATTGATTCTTGTCGGTTGAGTTTTTCGTTTCCCGTTTGCTGGAAGCTTTTGGTGCGGCGGTTTTGGCTGCTGGTTCCGGCTCGGGGGTTGGCTCGGACTTAGCCGCCTCGGGTTCCAGTTCTTCCGACGGAGTTTCATCAACCGCAGGAGGTACTGCCTCGGCGTCAGGCTGTGCGGATTCTTCGACGGCGATTTCGACCGGCGCTTCAGCTTCTGCCACCGCGGTTTCCTCATCAGTCGCCGGTGTTGCTTCGCCTGCTACCGATTCGCTTGCAGCGGAATCTGCCTCGCCAGTCGCGGTTTCGTCGGCAGGCGGTTCATTTGCGGCATCGCTTGCCGAATCGCCGCCACCAAATGTGCCGTTCTTCAGTTGTTCCAGTTTGACGATCAAGTCGCTGAACTCGGCATCCCCTTCGCCGTCGCCCGATTCGATGTTGCCCAAAATTTGTCGAATGGCATCCACCATCGCCAACAATGCGTCCGCGATATCGTGGTCCAGGTCCAGTGTTCCATCACGCAGCGGTACCAGTAGGTTTTCGCCTACATGCGCAACCTTTTCCAATTTGGGAAATGCGAGGAAGCCGGACGTCCCTTTAATGGTGTGAACGGTTCGGAAAATACTCGCTAGTCGATCACGATCGTCTGGTGATTCTTCCAGCGCTACAAAATCACTATCCAATTGATCAAGGCTTTCGTAACTCTCGACCAGGAACTCTTGAATGATGTCGTCCATAAAATATTCGCTAGCGTAAAGGGTTGGTGCGGAAGGTTGCTTCCACATTAGGAATGACAAGTCAACGTAACCCGCAAAATTTGCCTTGTTTATCGTTGGCAAAATTGATGGCTTGCAGAATATTGAGGGATTTTTTTGGCCAGGTCCAGAAGCGGTTGCTGTTAGAGAATCTGTAACCGTTAGGCCGATAGAATCGTTCTTGACGTCACGATTTTCGGTTCGGCCTTCGCGCAGGGGCGCCACAAACGGGGTACGAGGTATAACTCATACACCGGATATTGAGCGACAATACCAAAGCCGTTACTAAAAACGGATTGGTACTCGGACCACAGAAAACTTCCGTCGCCGGTAGAAGGTACGCCGGGCGTCGTACTGTAATACTTGCCTGAAAAGAATTGTGAGTAACCGAGCGAGAATCGGTGCCTTGGATTGGGCTGAAATGTTAGCACTAAATCCAGCTCGTGGCCGAGTTCTCGATCTCCAGCTAAAGCCGTTGTGTTGAACGGAGCTTGGGTCACGCCATAAGGTGTCGTTTTTTCATGCAAGAAGAGATAGTGGTACCAGACCAGCAATTTGAATCGTGGGTCGGTAAAAGGTGCGATGAACTGAATGTTGGCGTCATGAATATTGCGTCGCGCAAACAAGTCGGCTAATCCTAAATACTTGTGAGCCAACGGGAACAAGTGGTCGAATGAATCGTCGCCTCGGGCGATGAACGTTTCGTCTCCGCCGGATGCCCAATCGTACCAAAACCAAATTTTCGGTTTGTTGCAGTAGTATTGAAGTTCCCGACCGAACCCACACGTCGCGAATCCAGCATCGTGTCCAGTACCGTCACTGTTGGTGCCAAATTGGAACCCACCCTCGAATTCGTACATCCACTGATTTTTCTTGCCGGTGATCCGACTTCCCAAGGTCTGATTGTCAAAACCGAGCGCATTGTTATTCAAGCCCAACAGGTACAAGTCCAATAGGCCGCCGTCGGCTTGTTTCATCGATGCGTAACCACCGTAAAACACCACGTCGTCGTTGGCGGTATCCAGTTCGCTCTCATTCGCCGCATTTCGAGTGAGAGGATTTACAAGAAATGCATCCAAACGAAATTTGCCGAAGTTGAACATGGCCCTGCCGCCCTGAAATGAGCGACGCGTATTGGCCCAGTCCAACGGGGAAACTAGACGTTGTGCGCCAAATAGCAATTCTTGGCGGCCTAGCCGGACTGCAACGGAACCTTTCTCAAGCTCGGGGAACTTGAAATCAACAAACAAATTTTGGATCTCGTTTTCGATTTTCTTCGATGGGGCGGTTGTTGAAGTCTTCGCCGCCTGAGTCGGCATATAGATACTCTCCATAGACTCGAACGTTTTCTGTGAAGTCGTAGTCCGCATACAGTCGTATTCGAGTCAACAAGAAATCATCGTCTCGGCCGGTCAGGCCCAAACCGCGGATCCCACGCTCGCGGTGGAAGCGCGTTCGAACTTCGCCGCCGATATCCAGTTGTTTGAAGCAGAGGTTTTTTAGTGGGTCACCAAAATAAAAAGGGCCACAAAATTCAGGATCGCACAAATAATCGAAATTGTTGTCGAAGAAGACGCCTTTATAGGCACCTTTGATTTTCTTTTTGAAGTTTTGCTGGTTGGCAATTGATGGTGGAACCATTGAATTTGCGGGGGTAATTTCGGGCGGTAGATGGCTATATCGCGGGCCCGGATAGGAGGGCTGCGTCAATCTATCGGACAATATTACATCGACGGGCTGATTTATCGCTGGCTGTCCGTGGGCGGGGTTTCCCAAGACTGGCTGTCGCGTGTCTTGGGATTCAGCGAATTGGTATCGAGAGACGGTTTGAGCGTTCGTTGGATAAGCGGCAACAAAAATCGCGGCGACGCAAAAAATGCGACTAAGCGAACTCATCATGGGAATGTTCTACGAAGAGCTAACGAAAAGGTCCAAGAGTCGCTATCAACAGGGCTCAGCAGACTTTATCGGCTGTAGCGTTTGATTCGGTCAATCAATTTGTTGCGAAGTTAACAAATGTTCGGCCGGCATCGCGTCGGAAACGACGAAATCCCGAAAATCGGACATCTGTTTTCCGAAAAAGTCGTATTCCAGCGTTTGCAGTAAATCATCATCAAGCGCATAACCTCCAATAATTAGTTTGCATCCAGTGGGAACGGCATTTCGTATGATCCGATTTTGCTCGATCAAGGTGGAGCGGCACGGTATGTGGCAATGAGAAATCCATACCATGTCGGCATCCATTTGAGTCGCGATATCACCAATGGTTTGAGCCGGTATATTGGCCCCGATATGGAAAGCGTCGTAGTTTGCTTCGCGCAAGAGAATTTCAATCATCATACTGCCAAGTTCCGAATGATCACCTTCGAGTGAACCACCGACGGCGGTCGGTGCATTGGCGACAACTTCAAACGTACGGCTGGCGCTTCTCAAGAAGTGTTTTAGGTTTGAGGTCGCTCGCCGTTCATCGGGATAATTGATGTTTCCTTGGGACCAGCGGTTGCCGATATCCCACATCGCTGGTGCCAGAAAATTATCGAATAACCAACTGATGTATTGATTGCCAAGCAAAACTTGATCTAAAAGTCCGTCCAGCCGTTTGAGCTTGCCGTCGAGAAGTGCGTCTGCGACATAGCCGGCCGTAAACTTTTCCGCTCGAAATGGCTTCGTTTTTATGCGCCGTCGTTTGGTGCTACGGTTTTGTTTCATCCAGTCAGCAACATCTTCAGCGCGAACGCGACGGTGGCCGCCTAGCGTTTTGTGAGGTTTGAGGATGCCCAAATCACAATAGCGTTGAACTGTTGAACGGCTTACGCCCATAATTTTTGACGCTTCAGAACAGCTTAGATAAGATTTTGAATTTTCGTTGTGCGACATAGCAAATTTTCGGCTTTACGTTTTGAGAAGAGATCCGTTAGCACGTAACTAGCGGTGCCATCGATTATCGAGCGGACTTTGCGACACTTGCCAACTGTCAATGAAACGTGACGCAATTGGTTACTTTATTCAGTTGCAACAGTTGGGGCGACAATGCGGAATGGGCGAGGGATTCCATTTAGGTTTGGCGTCGCTTTGATGTAGTTGTGCAGGTTGCGCCAGTCAGTAAAAAGACTCACCCTGGTTTTTGCTAAAAACGTTTTGACAACGCTTTCGCTGCGCTCCATTTTTTCACGTAACCAAGTACCAGATAGTTACAGACGGTGTTTGTTACGGGCAAATATCTCATTTTTAAAGTAATCGAGAGCAGGGGCAGAAATCGTGATTAACAAAATCTTTGCCGGTCGAAGTGTGTCGAATGGCGGACATGTTGACAAAACAGAATCGGAAGAGCTGCAGGAATGCCGAAAAAAATTGGACGCGATTAGTCAAACGCAAGCAGTGATCGAATTCGAATTGGACGGAACGATTCGTTACGCGAACGACAATTTTCTTGCTGGACTTGGCTACGAGCTAAGCGAAATTGTCGGCAAACATCACCGCATTTTTATGGACTCTGCTGAACGAGAGACCATGGAATACCAAGAATTCTGGAGATCACTGGCCAACGGCAAGTTCCACTCCGGACAATTTAAGCGAATTCGCAAAGATGGCCGGCCCATTTGGATTCAAGCCATGTACTATCCAATCACGGATGCCCATGGTAACCCGGTTAAAGTCGTGAAATTTGCGACCGACATTACCGAACAAGTGACGTTGCAGCAGCGGACCTCTCAAGCGGGAGCCGCGGTTTCGGATAGTATCGAACAAATGGCATCGACCATTTCAGAGATTTCAGGTCACGTGAATCAGACGGCCCAATTGGCTTCAAGCACAGAACAAGCTGTTGATGACACTGCCGAGTCAGTTCGCAAACTTGACGAAAGTAGTCGCGTGATTGAGAAGGTTGTCGAATTGATTCGAAATCTCGCAGAACAAACAAACTTATTGGCCCTCAACGCGACGATTGAGTCCGCACGAGCTGGCGAAGCCGGAAAGGGTTTCGCTGTTGTCGCCAACGAAGTTAAAGAGTTGGCCAAGCAGACGGCAGATGCAACTCAAAACATCGACGCGTCGGTGACTGAGATTCGCGATTTGATTTCCGAAAGTGTGGAGTCAACCACTCGAGTATCGGACAGTATCCGAGGAGTAACTGAAAGCATGACTTCGGTTGCGTCTGCTGTGGAAGAGCAGTCGGCAACAATGCATTCACTGAATGAAACGGCTTCACAACTCCGAACCGAAGAATAGACCCTTGTGCGTTCAGTAACGTACTGCGGGAAGGTACGTCGAAAGCGACCAGGTGAGACCATCGCCTTTTCGTCGCCCAGTTCAAATGGAACGGACAATGAGGGTACGAGGAGGGTCATCGCTCGATGTCGCGACCTAGGTGACGCCCGAATACATAGTTTTAGAACGAACGACTAATCAGGATTGAAACATGAAAATAGAGAATGATCAGATTACGGATGTCACGGTCAGCGTTTGCCAGGATATGTTGGGGATGAAAATTGAGAAGCTCGTAGAGCCTGCGGTTCAACAGCCCGATCATTTCGCTTCAATCGTTATTTCTGGCCAAGAAAATGCCCTGATCCAAGTCGCTGCGTGTGAACAAGCAGCTAGTCAGATATCAAGTGTTATGTTTGGTGTGCACGTCGAGGATCTGGATGAGGAAGAAATATCAGACGCGGTTTGCGAAATCGTAAACATGATTGGAGGAAACATCAAAGGTATCCTCGATTCTGAATGCGATCTCTCGATTCCATGTTTCAGCAAAGATCCAGGCGCAAGTCTCGCCAGCGACGAAGCGGTTTCGTTCGAATTATCCGGCGGTCTTTTACAGGTGATTTGCCAAGATAAAGCAACGGTACAGTCTTAACCTAGGGGTAGAAAAAATGAAAGTGCTACATGTTGACGACAGCAAGGCGATGCGCATGATTGTGCAGCGCACCGTCAAGCAAGCTGGATTTAGCGATTTGTCGTTTGTCGAAGCTACAAATGGGATTGAAGCATTAAAAGTCATCGAAGAAGAAAAACCCGATGTCGTGTTTTCGGATTGGAACATGCCTGAAATGAACGGCATTGAGTTGCTCCGGAAGCTTCGCGAAGACGGAAACGACATTACACTTGGGTTTATTACGTCTGAAAGTAATCCAGCGACGAAAGTTGAAGCCACCGAAGCGGGAGCGGCGTTTGTGATAACCAAGCCGTTTACGCCGGAATCTTTCCAAATCGCACTCGACCCAGTTTTAGCTAAATAAAAATTCAATCAATAAAAAACTTTCCACCAAAGAGAACATTATGAGTGATACACAGCTTACCGTCGATCAAGTTACCGGTTTGATTGGCAGCCTTTATGACACAGAATCATTCGCCAAAGAGATTGAAAGTTCTGTGGATAACAATCAACTGGAAGTTTTGGCGACCTACAAGGACGCCGATGCTGACGGTACGTTCGCGATCTCTTGTGAGTTGTCATTGGCCAATAGCTTGGGTGCGGCGTTAACAAAAATTCCACCAGGAAGTGCCCAAGAGGCAACTGGCAGCGGCGAGGTGCCAGAGACGATTGCTGATAACCTTCACGAAGTGTTGAACATCTGTTCTTCGATCTTCGCTGAAATCGAGAGCCACCGAGTGGTTCTCGATAAAATGTACTTGCCTGGACAAGACGTCGAAGCTGAGTTGACCGAACAATTGAAAGCCTCGGACAGTCTGCTTCAATTGAATTACGAACTCGATCGTTATCAGGCCGGCAAACTAGCTCTTTTGAAATTGTCTTAATCCTATTAAAACTGGGACAGAAATGGAAGCTGTACAAGCAGTTGGACATTGGCAGTCAATTTTCGAAAATTGGCCGGATGCGATTCAGCGCCGTGGCGTCGTTGTAACGAAACACGGCGAATCAATTCCGTTTGTTGATTTTCTCATATCAGAAGGTTTGGTTTTGGTGGAACGCGACGGTCCGGATGCGTCCGGTGCTCGTCGCGCCATTGTTGGTTACGAGTCGATTTCGATCATTAAACTGGCGACCAATTGTGAGCTTTCGCAATTCCGTGCGATGGGTTTTCAACCCACTCTTTAACACGCGAATCCTTAATTGAGCGATGACAATGGAAGATCAAGGTGCCACGAATTGGTCGTACATCCGCGAATCCGTGCTGGCGGAAAATTCAAACGATCGAATTCTGCCAGACATCAAATTGCCCAGCCTTCCCAAGGCCCTGATGGAGTTTCGGGAAAAGGCAAAGTGCCCCGATGTTGAAACGGAAGAATTGAGTCAAATCATTTCTTCTGACGCCGGTTTGAGTGCCGAATTGCTGCGAAGCGTCAACTGTTGTGCCAACGGCTTGGTCAATAAAGTTACCTCTGTTAAACAGGCGCTTATCTATCAGGGGACACGCAAAACCCTGTTGCATTTGACGACCAGTTCGATGAAGCAAATGATGAAGGCTTCTGCTTCTAAACTGATCAATTTGAAACGATTCTGGAATGCGAACCTCGAGCGATCATTGTTTGCCAAGGAGATCGCAAAGTTGATGAAAGCAGATGCCGACGTGGCGTTTACCGCTGGTATGCTGCAAGACTTTCTACTCCCCCTGATCACCAACCAGGAGTTCGATACTTATTTGGACTATTTGGAGAATGAAGACCTGGGCCAGGACTTGCCGACGTATGAGCAGGAAAAATTTGGCTGGGACCATGCTCAAGCGGCCGCTCAAATCATGTTTGCTTGGAATTTTCCGGACGAGTTAGTGTGCTGCGTGTTCTTGCATCACCACGCGGAAAAAGTAATCAGCAACGAATCGTTGTCGCGAACCTCAGCGGCTGCCGTGGCCATCTCTTCCTACCTGCCAGATCCATTACAACAATCCCAAAACGGAATTCAAAATCTGCAAGCTCTGGAGTCAACGTGGCCAGAATTTAACTTGTTAGACATCGCGACCCGCGTGGATGCAGACTTCCGCGAAATGTCCAACGGAGAAACGAACAACTTTTCATTACTTCGTAGGCTGCAAAAGGAACTAAAGTCCACTGAGTTAGAGACGAGTTGACCTGGGATAGCAAACACGGAATCCGCACAAAGACTCGTTCAGTCTTAGACCATCTTACAGACCAAACCGCGTGTTCTGCCGATAACTATACTCAACCCCCTACGAAAATCGCACAGGCAAAAACAGGAGGCTGCAATGAGGCCGTTGTCGGTTCGCCCTACTCTTCGCGAATTCGTTTGAATCGCCGACGATTTCGGGAAGTCATTGCTGGCACTTAGGGCCAGCAATGAACCTTGATTTTTTGCGTTTGCTTAATTTATGTAATCGAGATGTTGCTATCGGTTGGCCGACTGCGAGTCGGTACTTGCGCGAGGTTCCATCGGCGATCACTTTGATCTACAAATCGTTGTGTATTGCAGTAAGGTCAAGTCGCCAGTTGATACGGTGACAGAGTCAATCTAGCTGGAGACAAGCTAAATCGCGCCCGAGTCTAACATACAAACGATTGCCAACGAGCGCCGGATGCGCCAATGTGGTTCCTTGGATAGGTAACTGCAAGCGATCCAAAATTCGACATTTGTCGCGTGATGCCTGAACCAAAACCATTGCTCCGGTTTGCGAGAAAACGAGGAGCCGATCTTTGCCGTCCGAAACCAAAGCGGCGTATTCAAGGAATGCGTCGTCTTGGACTTCATGGATCAATTTTAGATTCTGTCTATCCAAGCAAATTAAACTGCCATGGATCCCACAAACGAAATCTCTGGTCAACACCGGAGTATGGGTATCGGGCGCCAAGATGTCAGAGTGAGTTTGGGCCGCAGACTTGATCTGGCGATCTTTACCATATCGATAAATACGGGAGCCGTTGTTTTCCGATGTAACGAAAATTCGGTTTCCCATGGCGATCGGTGTTGGGACATTAAAATCGCCCTTCGATAGTGGTGGAATTGACCACAATTCTCGGCCTTGCAAATTCCAACCATTTAAATTCTCGGCGTCAAATCCTACCAGTTGGTTCTCGCCATGCACTTCCACTTCGATCAGTGAGCCATAACCAGCCGAGCGTCCAGGAGATTCCCAAACGATCCCACCATCCAACAAATCGTATCCTACCAGTGAAGCGTCTTTCGCGCCTGGCTGTACAACGATCAAATCCGTCGATTTGCCATCAACATTTGCCTGGACACAAATCGGAGAGCCACAAAACCCCCAAATCGGCGTCTCGGCATCAAAGTCCAGCTTGAATTCTGTTTGCCAGACGATTTCGCCCGTCTTCAACGAAACCACAGTCAGGTTGCCAAACGCACCCAGTAACACAACCCGATCTTTCACGATTAACGGGGTCGCGCGTGGCGAGTTACCATAATCCAATTCCCCATTGACGGGATAATCAACGCGCCATATCTCTCGGCCGGTCCGGGCGTCGTGACAAGTGAACATGTCACCGTCGTTTAAGACACTTCGTGAACCAACAATGACGTGTTTCGACGTGGCTGCAATTCCACCGATTCCCTCAGACGCCAGCTGCACCTTCCAATCGAACTGAACGTTATCAGGTAATTGAGCTGGTAGCTTCGCCACTTGACCATCGCGACGCGGGCCTCGCCATTGGGGCCAGCCTTTACTGGCATCGATGGCTAGTTTTTTTTTTCAGACGTTCCTGCCGGTTGTCCGTAATTTCGACCCGTTGCAATTGGTAAGTACTTCTTGTTAAACGGCACAAATCCTTTGGAGCTTTGTAACGCTTTCAACAAAGCAGTGTCCTTACCTGAATCCAAAATCGCTTCTCGAATCTGCTTCTGGTCGTGGGACTCTAGATTCGAATTTATAAAAACGGAAACAAAGGCAACGTCATCCGATTCGCCAATGATTCGGAGGTCACCTTTCTGTATCGTGCCGCAGCCGGCAAGCAGCGGTTCGGCGTAACTGGAGATTACCGCGGCGGCTTTGGTTCCGGATTCCAATTCCATCAACTTTGTCGCCGCTTGACTACAGGCTCCATAGATTTCGGGTTTGACGGGAATTTGAATCCCGCTTTCACGTAACAACTTTATTGGAGCAGCGTGTTTTTCGTCACAGTCTGCAGGACCAAAGAAAATCCGATAGCCTTTTAGCTCCGATACATCCGTCGCATCGTCGTCTTTGCGAACAACAATCAGACCCGTTTGCGTCACACCGCCATCGGAACCGGTCAATTGTGCAATCGGTAGTAGTTTCAATTTCAAAGTCTTCGCGTGGGAGGCAACCACGGAGTGTTTTCCAATTATGATGTCCGGTATCGCATCGGGGGTTTCTTCCAACGCCGCTCTCACAGATTCTCCCCAAAACAAGTCGACTGGCTTATTTAGTCGTTGCTTAAGCGACTGGGCAAGAACCTCATATTTTCTCTGGGCATAACCTTCAACACAATCGCATGCTAGACGGTCGCACAAAGGATCCATGACGACCAACTTAACCCTTGTTTCGGTTGTCGCCTCCCGATCGAATCCATAAGAACTCCCCACTTGGATGCAACCGCCAACTAGGAGCAGCGTGCTCAAATACTTTGCGAAAAACATGATGTCCCTATTCCTAGTTGGAGATATCCGATAAGCCAGTTTCATTGGCCGATTGTTTCTCTCTATCGGCCGGGGCGGTCGGCAAGTCTTTACCTCGATACGATCGGTACTTGCCTTCTTCGCCTAAACCGTCATAACTGACGGCAATCTCCGCCGTGTCTGCATCTGTAAATTTGACTTTCACACGATACATGATCATATCGTCGTCTCCTTCCAGGTCGATGTGCAAAGCATCATCGGCCACTTTGGTTGCCAACCAGCGTTTTGCAGACCCCATACCCATCGACTTGGTTTCTAATTCAGCATTGAATCTTCCGTTCTCATGGAACTCCAAGTATTTCATGTTAGTCAAGGCCTCAACGGAAAAACCAAAATCAGGTTCGGCCGCTTCTACCACCCAGGCGCCGCCGGTTTTTTTCATGGTTACCTGCGTCAATTTGGAGCGACGAATTTTGGTGCTGTCTGTTGAACGGTATTTGATGCGAACCGTTTGTCCTGGATTTCCTTGGAGAATACTGTTGATATCCGCCAACGAAAGACCCTTGGTGTTCTGCATTTTGCCGGAAACGGGGCCAACTGACAGAAGAATGTCACCTTTGTTAATACGACCCAATTCGTCCGCTGGACTTTTCGGAATAATATCGGCCACGGTAAACTCGCCCGACTCTTCCTGCTTGATAACGAGTCCGATCCCTTCTCTCATTTCATCCGACGCCGAACTTGCATCCGCATTGGCTTTGTCAACAGACGTTTGTTCGTTTGCCAGTTTCCATCTTCGGCCGACTAGTTTCTCGGTCAACGCAGCAACTTTCGGGTGAGTGCGATCGCCGACCTCGGCATTGGGTTTTAAAACGCAAATTTGATGTTTGTCTTCGTATTGGACGTAATACCGATCCAGTTTTTGATCAAATCCAATCGCGACGTGCTTACAACCGCCACCAATTCGCGCGCGCCCAATGTAGCCGATCAACTCACCATCCGAATTGAATCGCTTAATCTTGCCGATACTGGATTCAGCGGTAAGGATATCACCGTTTTCGCAACACAGTACATTCATTGGATTGCAACAACTGCCGAACCCTTGGTTGTCTTGATTCAGTCGCTCACCAAAGTCGGCAATACTCTCTCCATCTCGATCATAAATACCAACATTGAATTTTGTGTTTTGGGCCACAAACAACTGATCTCCGCGAGCGTGAATATCCATCTGACCACAACAACCGCTTAACCCGTCCAATAGTTGCTTGCTATTTTCCAGGTTAAGGTCCATTCGATAAACCTCGTAGCCAAATCCGACTCGGGCACTTGTTGCCACGAACAAATCGTTATCCGCAACGGCAACGGCGGTCACCCGCGACTTCATGGAAAGTTGTTGGTCGATCATCTCATCGGTGACTTTAATTTTTTGTTGATCGACAATCTCCTGATACGAATCCAGTTGAGTCTGATACCGCTCCAGTCGCCGTTGTTGCGATTCTGTCCGTTCTGTTTCATCTAATTCCGTGATTTTATCAATTCGCTTTTGCAAAGACTCAATCTGTTTTTCATAGACTTGTGCGGTGGATTGAAACCGTTTCTTCAATTCCTCTGCGACCTGTTTCCGCAACTCGTCCTGCTCGACGCCAACCATGTTTGGGGAATCTCGGGAAGAGATCACTTCGCCAGATGGTGATAGCTTGCCGATTTCGCCACGGCCCGCAATGTACATGTAGCCGTCTTGATCTAAATCCAGAGCGGTCGCTACAAAAGGTAATGCAATCTGGTCGAGCAATTCAAAGTCAGGTGAATACAGATGGAGATAACCACGTGGGCCATTGCCTTTGGAAGCGGCTGGACCGTAGGGGTTGACGCTGGCATCGGAAATGCAAGCCAGCAGATTGCCATCAGGTCGAACTCGGAACGTACTTAAGAATGCAGGTTTGCCTTCGATCAGCGGACGAAACATCTCCGCCTGTTGATGAGTTTTTTCAAAATGATCTGGCGCGGCATTTCCTTTGCCTTTGTTGACCAATGAGACTGGTGTTTTTTCATTGCCGTTGTCGCATTGACCGTCGGCACCCTGGCAATCGTTCTGACATTCCTCCTGTTGAACTGCTTGAACAGCTGTGGTTGCGTTTTCCTGAAAGGCGTGAGAATAGCACGCCCGGTCAACCAACAAAACACACGAGATGAGAGCGACAACAAATAGACTTTTTTGCATCGGAACGTTCCCCAAAAGAATGCCAACGAAATCTACGGCTTGAAATGTCTCTACTTCGAGCACTCATTATATGTGATTCAATACACCATTGTCCACGTTTTTCAAACTATTGCCCTGAAACAAGTTATCGAATTGGTGTCGCGCCAGCTGTAAAAGTTTGTTATTCACGGGAGTCTTGCCGTGCAAGGTTTTCTAAATCGATCACCGGTTAGACAGACCGAAAGTTAGACAGACCGAAAATAAACTAGAAACTGCGAACGTATCGCTTTTGCAGAGGTAGAGTCTGATCGTACCAGAACGACCACGCCAGATACGGCAGTGACGCTTGGTTTCCCGATCGCCTTTGCCGAATGAATTCGTCATACCGAATCGTTCACCATGCCCTCTTTGAAGATTTTGGCAACATTGAACAAGCTGTCGCAAGCGTTTTGCAGATTACAAATCTTTAGCCCTTTTAATGTCGGTGTAGGTTGGGGGATTGCAGATGTGAGATGCTTCAGCGAAGTGTTCTCCCAGTTTGCATGGGCTCTTGATTTACGAATCGTCCCTGGGTGCTTTGTGTTGCCATGGAGTATTGGTTGGGCTACCATTGAGACCGATCACTTTTGTCTGGTTCGTCCGACGGAATAAAATGGTCACGGTCGATGTCCAAATATCGACCACCACATTTTTTGCCAGCTTTACTAAGCTTCCCAATTCAGCCCAATACATAGGATGGCTGGTTGTGGTCTTAAAGGTAGTTGTAAGTGTTTCAAAATACCGACGCTCGCGACTGCGCGGCAAACATAAATGGAAGTGGTTGCACACCTGGTGGTGGCCCCGGTCTTCAAAACAGAATTTCAATCGGTCGCTAATTCTCGATAAAACCAAAGGAAACAAGCGTTTTTATCGACTCTCACGGGTCCCCGGTTAGTGGTGTATAAATGCCAAGAATTCACGATAGTTCCCGTTAGCAGGGGGTAGTACCCCCATAGAATCGACGTCGATTCTAGTTAGCGAACGTTAATACAGATCACACGTGTGATCTGAAACAAGGGAAACGAACGGACATAACTTCGGGACATGATGTCCTGAAGTCAGAGGCAGAAAAGAAACACCGTCTAATTTCAGTCCTGACGTCAGGACTGTTTCGCATTCCTTTTGAACGCGGGCTATGGAGACAACTTTTCTTGAGTATAAACGTTTATACTCGGATTCTTTACATGGTGTTAAAAGCACTTAACCCCATCATGGGGCGAAGTACTGAAAGCAAACGGCAACTTCTCATCACAGTGATGACAAGTTTTTGCGGAACCGTAGGCAGGATTCATAAAAAGCTTCCATGGCCGACAATGACTGATCCCAACCTTCAATCTCTGGCCACAACGATTCATGCATGCAAAGGGACCGCATCCAGATACGAAACGACATCTTGCAGTGCTCTGGCGCCTGAACCTTGATCGCATGACGTATCAGCAACACTAGATCGCCAATCGTTGCCTCTAAATCAGAATCCTGTAAGGCTGCACTGATCGTGGAATTAACCTCGAAAACCGCATCAGGTACCGGCCGGACTGCCGTTTCGCAAGACATCTAATAACCTGTTTTTTTCCGGGGTTTTTGGTTCTGAAGTGTCCACTATAGCGGACGTTTTCCGTGGGTCACCGTGCTCGATTGTGGTCAATTCTGCCGAGTCGATATCAACCTCTGGTTCCACCAATTCAGGCGGCATATGACCAGCACCACCCTGTAACCATTGCTCAACTAAGCTGGTCGGATAAAGGTAGATTCCACCATTCACCCTGTAAAACGGTGGCCCTGTCCCGTTTTTACGCCACATCCGAACCGTCCGCTCGTTCACACCAATCGATTCCGCTAGTTCAGCAGTTGTTAAGGCCATTCGAGGAACGCTCATATTTTTGGTTTCCAAAGTAAGTAACTCTATGGTGTATTTAGGCACTTGCGGGCACCGCTAAGTTATTTTTTGGCCCGAAAGAACCTACTTAAGCCACGCCACCACCTGCCCTGCAATTGTACAGGATGGCTCACAAATAGCTAACATGTTGTTGTTGGGTGAAACCATTGGTGTGATAGAACATTCGTTAGCGTGCGAAATAGGAAAGGTAGTATTACTATCATTGAATCTGAATCAGCACAGAATCAAGGTGACAATGTAACCTTGAATAGAGGCACTCAATCCGACTACACGCTCCGTGCAACAGGCTAAGGAAAGACCATTGGAAACGGAAGAACTGATGAAAGTAGAGTTCGTATTACGAAGTCCACAAGTTCTGACACTTCAATACACTGTCGGAAAAAAGGATATTATCCCTGTTTCCAATATTCGTATTACGAACATTTGTTTTCGGCTTTCCGAACAGGTCAGCCAGTTACTCATTCCTGGTTGACCTTAGTGGGCGGTAGCTGCAACTGCCGTCCATGCCATTTTGTTGTTCCCGTTAGGGAAAATCTGCCCGAACGGGGACTACCTTGATGCGTGATATGGCATTGACCAGTTTTGCCATGCCACCATAGTCGTTTCTTGATCACCGCTGCTCCAGCAAAGCCGTTGCTTTGGTGTAATTGAATTGTTCCACTTGCCGCTCGTCGTCCGTTTGACCAACCACATCGTTGATCTTCTGAAGGATCGCATAAGCGTCCCTTAGCTCGGTCAAGGTAGGGATTGACTGGTGTCCCAGGATCCGAAAACACGCAGGTACGGAGACGTGATCATTGGTGTGCGATGGTCGTTCTGATTCGAATCGCAGCCCTGATTTATCGCAGTAGCCACGCCGCCTGATGTTGCGTTTACTGATCTTGCAAATACTGCCGCCGCTGTAGTACTTGCTGGAATCGGTCCACTGGTCTGATTCCCAGGTGTCAAAAAGTGTGTGACTGATCCAATACGCCTGACCTGTGGTCAACAGTATCGGGTAGCGTCTGATGATCACGTCGACCGTTAGATACAGAAAATCTTTTGGCTCTGGTGGCTCAACTTTCGGCTTTGCCCCAGCGATTACTTTTTGTGCCGCTTCGTAATGCGTCTGAATCGTCTTGAACTGCCCTATGCTTCCGCCCTGATCGGGGTGGTTACTGGCGGCAAGCTTTCGATACACCGCGTTTAGCTCCGATTCGTCGGGCATGTGGTCAAACCCTAGATGTTGCAAACATCCGGGCAGTCTTCGCTGCTGCACACGCTTAACCGGGCCTCCTACAAGTACCTGACGACGGACTTCCGTCCAAAATTCCATATCAACGTACAATCCGGTACCTCGAATGAGTGGGGAGAATAACGAACTAAAGTTCGCTATCTTCACAACTCATCCAAAATACAACATTGCGCGCCGCTGTTTTCGACCGCCCCCTGAACCCGCCAGGCGCCGCACTATTCGACCGCCGTCAACAAGTCTGAAACAGAATAGCGAAAACAATTTTTTGTGGTGTATACATGGATGCTCAAAGTTAACGAAAAAATTCGATGTTTGACTGGCCGACGCGGTGGTACTATCGATGCCCTTCACTTAGATTAAAACCTGCCCAGAAGAACGGATGTGCGGCTCCATTTCGCTGACGCCGCTCATCGATAAGTTGTAGTTTGGCTTTCCGAAGAGATTTGCCAGTTGGAATACCATCTGCCAAATTTTTCCAGAAATTATTCATCAATAGCGCGGTGGAACGATCATCGATAGTCCAGAGAGTAGCGATGATGTTTTCTGCGCCAGCTAGTTGAAATGCCTTTCGCAATCCAACGATTCCTTCACCGGAGGTCAAATCACCGAGCCCAGTTTCGCATGCACTTAGAACAACCAGTTCTGTACCGGATAAATCCTTCCCTGAAATTTCCAGCCCAGTCAATATTCCATCATCATATCCTGATTGCCGTTGCCGATTCGCTCCTGCCAGAACCAGACCGCATCGAACGAGAGGATTTTCATAGTTCTCTGGCATGCTTGAAAATTCCAAGTCAATGTTCATATTTCGATTAGCCTTCTCCTGCAAAGGCAACGAAAATCCGTGAGTTGCGAAAATCAAAATATCTGCCGGTTCAATTGACTTGAAGTTTCTTTCGTTGGCGTCACTGCCCAGAAATTTTTTGAATCCATGGCTTCCGCTAATAGTTTTAAGCGATCGCTCTATCAGCTTTGCTTCAATTTCTGTACCAGGCAGTTGGTTCCAAACCTGTGGCAGGAATTTCGAAGCTCCGCGAGTCTCTGTGATTTTGCTGAGATCCTGGACGGCATAGTAGTCTGGGTTTGCAAAAATCGTCGCTGTATTAACACTCTCGATTTCCGAATTGCGGTCGGCCAATTCCCTTCCGGTCAAAACCAAATTGAATTCATATTCTTCAATTGCGAAACGACTTTCCGTTGTTAGCAAACAGTCCCATGGCACGAGCCACATCGCACTGTCAGGCGAAACAACTATTGTGTTCGACGAGTTCGGTAAATCGTCAACGATTGGCTGAAATATTTTGGCAGATAGATTTTGGAGTGCCAATTTAATTGTTGATGCAGCTTCTTTTTCTCCCATTTTGCTTAAATTGGAAGCGGTATTTTTTAATTGAGACCTGACAGAGCTAATTGCTGAATCGATTGCGTTACTGTCGCCTAAGTCCAATACCGATATCTCACCATCTGGTTTCAACAACCATGCAAAGTATCGGCTTTTGCCCGTCGAGAAGTTTGGTACTCTGGCGATATTGACGAATACTTCGTTCTGGGCCAATTTGTCGAAGATTTTTGAAACGGTTGTCCAGCTTTCAGTTGAAGTCAAGGACTTGGATGCTTGGCGGGACAAACTATCTAGTTCCTGATTCAGTTTTTGCAGCTTGTTTTTGTCGCTAACTCTATCGTGAACGATACTGGCAATTTGCTCCTGAATCTTTGCGCGACGACTGGTAAGGGAGTCGCCATTATCCCTTTGTTGAATTTGGCGATACTTCCTGGTAACGGACTCATGAATTCTTCCTTTTGCGTTCAGCAACCATTCAAAGGACTTTTGCTTCCACAAAGGACTCTGCTGATGTTCCAAAGCATAAGAGAGAGCCCGGTTAATACTGTTTGCCTCAGTTCCAAACATGAATGCTACCTGTTCAGACTCAGATAGATATGGCAACACTTTGCGAACATAACTGTCGCGAATTCTGCGAGACTGATTAAGCTTTTCCAGTTCCAGATCAAAATCATTCTGCTCTTTGGCTATAGACGCTTGAAGTTCCAGGATCGGTGACAACTCAAAATAGTCACTTCCTCCCCACGATTCCATCGTGTGATAGGCTTTGCTCAGATAAATTGTTGCCGATCGTATTTGACTGATGTTCAAATAGGCTTGACCTAGATGGCTATAGCTTTGAGACAACCAGCGATGGTTGGCAGGTAGATGTTTTTCCCTGATTTCCAGTGCTTTTCGATGATTGACTACAGCTTCATCAAAACGGTTTGTTGAGGTTGCTATTTGGCCCAACACGTAGTGGCACAAGGCGACTTGCACGGGATTGTTTAGTCGCTGATATTCTCGCAGTGTCGTTTCAATCGTCTGTTTCGCTTGTTGGAAGTTGCTGTTCCAGATATTCAGATAAGCCTGGTTGATTTTTGTTGGCAAAATGCCAGAGACAGGATCGCCAGAACGATCGTGAATTAATGCAGCATCGCTATAGAACTGACGCGCTTTGTCGAGCATTCCCAGTTTTGTGTACAACATACCGATGTCGCTCAACACACGGTACTGATTCCTGAGGTCTTTGTTATTGCGGTATATTTTCAACGCTTCTTCGTAGTAATCTCGACATCCGGTAAGTTCCTTCAAACGATAGTGGCTTTTTCCTAGCCGGTAGGCGATGGCTGCAAGGTTAACGTCGTTTTCATCAAGAATCTTCTTCGCAATTTGACTGGCATTCTCATAGTGAGATATCGCCGTCCGTAAGTCTCCCTGTTTGTCCGACTGAACACCTAGCCTGAAGCTGTTTGCCAACTTTGTTTGATCGTCGCTGGCCGCAACATTGACAACAGTGGTTTTCAACCAGATCAAAACTGTCAAAGCAAGAAGAAAGCGGAATGATCGGTTCATAGTTCAAACGCCGTGGTTCATAGAAAAAGAAAAAGGGTGACCACATTCAAGTCACCCTCGACAATTCGAAATTACTGATTGATGGTAATGATTTGTCCGTCTGAAATCCGCTGGAATTGGTTGTTTCCCAGTCGTTTAAAACTTCCTTGAAGTTGTGGAGAGAGATTTCCCGAACGATTGTTGAATCGAACGACGCTCTGAAACCTTCCGTTCCCCAGCGGAATTGTTTTTTCGGAAAGATTGGTACCTGGATCGAGATTCAGGACATTGTTGGCTTGTGGTTGAGGGAGTGACTGAGGCTGCGGAGTGGATGGAAACACCTGAGGCGCGATTGATTGTGGTTGAGGTGTAATGAACTGTGGTTGTGGAGCAATAAGCTGCGGTCGAGGATCGACAAATTGTTGTGGTTCAGGAGCAAAAAACTCCGGTTGAATTTGGGGCTGTGGCTGAAAACTGGGTTGAGATTGATTGACGTAAACCGGAGCAATTTTTTTGCACCGATCCGGGCAATGTGTCTTTTGTGTACAAATGATTCTTTGAGAACACTGAGAGCTGTAACATCTTCCACTTGAGCGAGATGCACCGCATTGAGCGTTAGCAAAACCACCTGAAACGAATGCTGTGGTTGCGAAAATCACTAGTGTTAGAACTGTTTTGGAAATGGACATGTTTGGGTTCCTTGAATTGAAGTTGTTTTTCTTCCGGGCGAACCATTGTTCGCAACAACCCTATATGCCATTGAATCAGGCCAACCCGACAAGTAAGTACAAACTTTATCGAAATCTGGCTGATGAAGTTAGAAACGGGTGAACGCTCGAATAGGAAGAGGCCGTTGTTTACTGAACGCACTTCAACTGCGTCCAGTTTCAGTGTCGAGAGTTAATCCTGCCCAGTCAGAGTAAAGGCAGCCCAGAAAAACGGATGAGCAGCGCCGTGGCGGTTGCGTCGGGACTCGATGCGACTGAGTTGGGCTAGGCGAAGGGCTTCGGATTTTGACATTCCATTCGCCAAGTCTGTTTCACAAGCACTGAGAACGACCAGTTCGGTTCCACGAAAGTCAATTCCTGTGATTTTTAACCCTGTGCACTTGCCGCCAATCGCAGATTATATTCTCCATTTGATACGAATCGTCCAAGGAACTAATAGCGCTAATAAAAGCCGCTCACCATCTATCAAAGTTGTGCTGGTTGTTTCTTTTTGTTGGTGCTTCAAGTTGCTGGTCCTCAGGCCCTAAATTCCTTAGTGAACTATTTTCTTTAATTCGACGTCTGTTTTCTGACCTTAGCTGATGCAAGCTGCTGTTAGCGTCAAATCCACCAAAGATTGCGGCTGGTGAATCGCCTGTATTCTTCTTGTCTTCTTCAAATAAATTGATATCAAATTGCTCAAGCTGCTTCAAAGTTTTTCTTTCCTCCATTGTCAATTCATAATCTTGACCAGTCAGAGTAAATGCTGCCCAAAAGAAGGGGTGAGCAGCGCCGTGGCGGTTGCGTCGGGACTTGATTCGGCTTATCTGAGCTTGGCGTAATGCTTCACTGCGTGACTGGCCGTCGGCGAGGTTTTTGAAAAAGTCGTTCATAATGATTGCACTATCTCGGTCGGGTACGGACCAAAGCGTCGCAACTACGGATTGAGCGCCAGCTAGTTGGAAAGCTTGCCGCAGGCCTGCGACGCCTTCGCCGTTGTTGACATCGCCAATACCAGTTTCACATGCACTTAGCACCACCATCTCCGTTCCTCGCAAATCGAGGCTAACCACTTCCATTCCAGTAAAAATACCGTCATCGCCTCCAGCCGTTGACCCTGTGTTGCAACCAGCAAACAGCAAACCACAACGAAGCATGGGGTTTTCAATTGGCTCGCCGTCTACGCTTAGCAAAGCAGCTGAACGTGTGTTGGAAAGGCCTGTCAATTCGTTTTTGCTGGAGAGCTTGGCTTTTTGGTCTGGCAAAAAGAACCCGTGTGTGCTCAGCATCAGTACTTTGGGGTTTTTGACTTCTTTTAGGACCGTTTCCATTGCCCATTTACCGGAATACGTTTGTGGTTCCTGACCAGTTATTTTGGTCAAGTTCGGGGTAACGGCTTCGGCTTCTATTTTAGTGTTGGGTAACCGACCAACTTTTCCCAGTGCCGACCGAGAAGTGACACCGCGAGTGTACGCGTCCAACTCCTTCTTGGGAAACATTGCCTTAATCGCGTTTTCAGTTGCAACTGGGCTGAGATCGTAGTCTGGATCAGCAAAGATAAAGGGCCGTTTGACTTTCTTGTTGGTGGAATAGTTTTTTACCAGGTCACGACCGGAAACAACTAAACGAATTGAATAATCTTCCAGCAATACACGAGGGTCTTTGCTATCTACAGGTAGTGCGGCCCAAGGAACCAACCACAGTTGGCCGTCAGGACTGAGGATCAGTTGCTCTATTTTTTCCGGCAGTTGCTCCTTAATTGGTTTCCAAACCAAATCAGCAAGGATTCGCAAATCCTTGTCGATCTTTGCCAACGCTGCTGTCTCGCCAGCGTTTCGCAACATTGCCTGTAAGCCCATTGCATCCCCAGTCTGTTGAGTCACTTGACTGACGGCTTCATCGATCGTTTCGGCTAATCCCAGATCGATCACTTGAGCTGATCCCTTACCAGACGCTAGAATCACCCATGCAGCATACCGAGCTGGTTCTTTTTCATTCGTCCGGTAGTCGTAGTCATTGAATCGAAGAAACTCGACCAATACTGAATCCTGCTGGATCTTTTGGCGTATGACCGGGAGTTCAACCCACTGCTCCGATAGCATTTCCTGCCCGGTCGCTGCGGCGATTTTCTGCTCCAGTTTGATTATGTTGGCTCGCAGTTGCTGGATCTTCCTGTTTCGGTCGTTGGCCTGATTCGGAATAGGTGCGGCCATTGTCATTTCAGCCAGTTGGCGACGAGTTTGTACCAATTCAGAAACAACAGGGGCCAAGTTTGGATCTTTTGAATCTCGAAGCATCAAATTTTTCTTGGCCAGTGCAGTCTGGGAAATCGCTTTTCCGTTGAGCAGCCATTCAGCTGAACGGCTCACCGTACCAGCTTGGCCTGACAATCTATAGGCAATGGCCATGTCACTTTCAAAAGTGGGAGCGTACTTTTCACTGAGAAATTTCGCTTGTCGTTTTACTGTAAGCGTCGGTAGAATTCTGGTGACATGGGCGTTTGCTGATCTTCTACATTGTTCAATCAGTGAAATAGCGCTTGAGGTCTTATCCATGATTAGATGCAGCGTTGCCAGATTGCTCAAGCATGCTGCGTAATTGGGGTGCTCTTTTCCCAACACTTTTTCTAAAATTGTTATTGCTTCGATGTGGAGCGGTTCGGCACGCTCATAGGAGCCCATGATTTCGTACAGCGTTGCCAGATTGTTCAGGCTTGTTGCGTAATCGGGGTGCTCTTTTCCCAACACTTTTTTTCGGATTGTTATTGCTTCGATGTGGAGTGGTTCGGCACGCTCATAGGAGCCCATATCTTGGTACAGCGTTGCCAGATTGTTCAGGCTTGTTGCGTAATCGGGGTGCTCTTTTCCCAACACTTTTTCTCGAATTGTTTTTGCTTCCATGTGGAGTGGTTCGGCACGCTCATAGGAGCCCATGTATTGGTACAACATTGCCAGATTGTTCAGGCTTGTTGCGTAATCGGGGTGCTCTTTTCCCAACACTTTTCCTCGGATTGTTTTTGCTTCCAAGAGAAGTGGTTCGGCACGCTTATAGGAGCCCATGATTTCGTACAGCGAAGCCAGATTGTTCAGGCTTTGGGCGTAATCGGGGTGCTCTTTTCCCAACACTTTTTCTCGGATTGTTATTGCTTCCATGTGGAGTGGTTCGGCACGCTCATAGGAGCCCATATCTTGGTACAGCGTTGCCAGATTGTTCAAGCTTGTTGCGTAATCGGGGTGCTCTTTTCCCAACACATTTTCTCGGATTGTCTTCACCTCCTGTAAGTGTGGCTCGGCGCGCTCATAAGAACCCTTGTGCATATACAGCGTTGCCAGATTGTTCAGGCTTGTTGCGTAATCGGGGTGCTCTTTTCCCAACACTTTTTCTCGGATTGTTTTTGCTTCTATGAGGAGTGGTCTGGCACGCTCATAGGCGCCCATGATTTTGTACAGCGAAGCCAGATTGTTCAGGCTTGTTGCGTAATCGGGGTGCTCTTTTCCCAACACTTTTTCTCGGATTGTTTTTGCTTCCAAGAGAAGTGGTTCGGCACGCTCATAGGAGCCCATAGATCCGTACAGCGAAGCCAGATTGTTCAGGCTTTGGGCGTAATCGGGGTGCTCTTTTCCCAACACTTTTTCTCGAATTGTTATTGCTTCCATGTGGAGCGGTTCGGCACGCTCATAGGAGCCCATGATTTCGTACAGCGAAGCCAGATTGTTCAGGCTTTGGGCGTAATCGGGGTGCTCTTTTCCCAACACTTTTTCTCGGATTGTTTTTGCTTCTACGAGGAGTGGTTCGGCGCTCTCATAAGAGCCCTTGTGCATATACAGCGTTGCAAGATTGCTCAGGCTTATTGCGTAATCGGGGTGCTCTTTTCCCAACACTTTTTCTCGAATTGTTTTTGCTTCCATGTGGAGTGGTTCGGCACGCTCATAGGAGCCCATGTATTGGTACAACATTGCCAGATTGTTCAGGCTTGTTGCGTAATCGGGGTGCTCTTTTCCCAACACTTTTCCTCGGATTGTTTTTGCTTCCAAGAGAAGTGGTTCGGCACGCTCATAAAAGCCCATGGATTCGTGCAACACTCCAATGTTGTTCAAACTTTGTGCATACCCAGGATGCTCTTTTCCCATAATTCGTTTATGCACTTGCAGGATTCGCTCACTTAATTGTATTGCTTGAGGATATTTACCTTCGTTCTGAAACTGGATCATTTTTTGTATGTCTTTTGCAGATTGTTCCATTTCTTTTTGCTCAGCAATAGTTTGCCCAACGCTGAATTGGCAATGCAGTGCGATGAGACTACAAAGAACTACTGAAAAAATTGCACAACGCAACATGATATCGGTTCCAAATACACTGATCGAAAAAGTAATGAACTTGCTGGAAGAGCTACTCTACAGCAATCGCATTAGGATTATGCCAACTTGTTGTTCCGAGACGACAATGAACTTGGATTTTTGCAAATTTTCTGAACTTCGAGCAGAGAGCCAGTTGAAATTGAAAGAGGTTGGAGCAAGTTGATTGTGATATTTATTTGAAGCCATCAATTTGGAAGGCATGCTTCGGAAAAGGGGTGCCCGAAAAGGAGTTAATTTGCGGCGAGCAAAAAATGAATTTTGAGCAAGAAAAATTTTCAATTTCTGTCGGAGTGTGGGTCAAATTGGGCATATCAAGGCTTGTAAACGAGAAAATTCGAACGTTAATCTAGATCAGTTAGATTTTGGCCGTATTTTAAACTCTCAGAATCATGAACAGTCATTCTCCATTGAGATTTTTGATCAGCATTTGCTGCGTAACTTTAATTTTTTACCAAGCTGCTGATTGTCAGGATCGAGTTGAGGAAACACTTGCCGCCAAAGTGAAATCCATCTTCCGAAATCATTGCGTTGAATGTCATGGTGATACTCGCAAAGAAGCAGGACTGCACCTTCTTGATTGGGAGTCTTTTGTTGGAAAAGAAGGTTCTGTTATTCCCAATGATGTCGAGGGCTCCTATCTGTTTGAACGGGTTGCCACCGACGACGAAGATTTCCGAATGCCTGAGGCTCCTTTTGAGCCGCTATCATCTGAACAAATAGAAACTGTCCGAAAATGGATTGTGGAAGGTGCGCCGAAATTTCCTGATGATGTTGAGCAACCTGATGAAAAAAAACAGGACCCTGCGTTGTCTGGTTATGTTGGTGCCGAATATGTGTTTTCTCAAATTGTAGATTTCATTGAAAAACAACCTCGGGATGACCGGCAATATTATCGTTTTTTTAGCAGCAATCACAACTTGACTGCCGGAGCAACGAGAGATGAATTGAAGATTCAAAAGCAAGCGTTAGCTAAGGCGATTAATCATTTGTCGATGCAACCTTCGATTGTTCGTCCGACAGTTGTCGACAAAGAGCTGGAGACCATCTTCGCAATAGATATCCGGAAGACTGGTTGGCACAAACGGCCTTTTGTAAACCGTGATCATCACCAAAGCAATTTTGACTTGTTTGATTTGATTTTGATTGAGTATCCATATGGTATTGCGTTCCCCGATTCGGAGAACTTCGAAAAACTGTGGGATATATTTATCAGTCGCTCAGAGATGATCCGGCCCATTCCCTATATTCGAGTGGATTGGTTTATAAGTGTTGCGACACAGTTCCCATTGTACGAAGACATCCTTGGCCTCCCCGACAATTTGTCGGACCTTGAATCGTTTCTTGGAGTTGACAGCGAACTAAATCTACATGATTTCATTGCCAGGAGAGCGGGCATGACGGTTTCTGGCGTCTCTCAAAACAACCGCGTTGTCGAGAGACACCCAGCCAGGTTTGGAGCCTACTGGAAAAGCTATGACTTTCAAACCAGTAAAGGGCGTCAAAATATGTTTATTGATCCGTTGCACTTTGACTTCGCCGGTGGAGAGATGATCTTCAACCTTCCCAATGGACTTCAGGGATATCTTATCACTGACAAGTTGGGCAAACGAATCAACGCGGCTCCAACAAACATCGTCACCGACAAATTTGCATCAGATCATGTTGTTCGAAATGGCTTGGCATGTATGCGTTGTCACGACAAAGGAATTCGACGGTTTGCTGACAATATTCGTTCTGCTGTCGAAGCGCTACCGAGTACATCACTATCGAACAAAAATGAAATTCTAAAGTTGTATCCAAACAAACTCGTAATGGATGAATTACTTGTTGGTGATGAACATAGATTCATGTCAGCTATGGAGCGTGCGTTAGGAGAGCCACAAAAGAAAGATCCGCTGGCCAGTGTTGCGAGAAACTACCTTGATGCGGCAATCGCAATTGGAAAAGCTACGTCAGAACTTGGTCAAAAAGATGTTGGGCAATTGAATACAGTGTTTGCATTGCCTCAATTTACAAAATTGGGATTAGCCGGACTTTCCGATGGCGGTGTGGTACGTAGAGATGCTTGGGAAGACTACTTCGATCAAATAGTCCATGGGCTTGGAATCGGAGTTCCAATTGTTCCCGTTGACGGACTTATTCGCGAGGATCACCTTGCAGATGAACATAGCGATCGGTTGATTTTGAAGACAAACAGCAAACGCAACGTGTTCTCGCCAGGTGAAAAGGCTGTGATCTCTGTTGAGAATTCAACTGGTAAAGATCTATTTATCGAAGTGATCGGTTTAAGTTCTGACGGTAGGATTGCTGAACTGTCGAAGGGTGTTGTTACGCTTCGCAACGGAGGCAGTACAAAATATCCAGACTCAGGCGGATTCGAGATTCAACCTGGATTGGGAAAAGAAAAAGTTTCAGTTTTTGCAAGCCCAATCCGTTTTGAACGTGGTCAACTCTTGACCGCAAAAGATGACGGAACATTTGTAGCTGATCGTTTTGTGCACGATTGGTACGACTATGAACCGTCCGCCCCAAACCGATTTGACCACAAAGTTTCGGCGCTAATCAAAAAGACTATTGTGATTGAAACTAAGTGATTGAACGAGATCGCGAGAAGTCAGAGATGAACAGGAACCATGAGATGAAAAACTATATGTTTGTTTTTTCTGTACTGCTGAGTTGTCTATTTACGGGGGTTGTTTCGACTCCCGGAAATGCTCAGACAATTACCGAGGGAATGCAAAAACAGCTGCCTGCAATAATAGATACACTCAACGAAAAGAACTTGAAGAATGTTGGGGTGCTAAAATTCCGTGTTCGAAAAGCTGCGAACCAAGAAATCAGTGATAGCGTCGGCCCGATGAACGCCCTGTTGGCAGATAGGCTAGAAATGGGACTCGTATTGGCGAACCCATTTGATGAAACAAAACAACTCAAGATTATCGAAGGGGCAAGTGATCAGGCATCCAGGATTCCCGGCGCTAACCACCTCGATGAGGAAGGTCGCCGGAAACTGTTTGGAGCTGACTACACACTGGCATGGGGGGATGAATTGGTAAAAGCTGACGCTTTCATTACCGGCGGCGTTGCGATAAGTCCCGACAATGTATCTGCACGAGTCGTGTTGTTGTGCATTGAGAAAAATGGTGGCGAAGCGCAACAGATTGGTGAGATATTTACCGCGCAACTGGATGCCCAATCGCTAAGCGAATCCGGTGAAAGCTTTTCAGTACGTGGGATTTTTGACGGAGGAAACACAAAAACCACTTCCTTCAAGGAATCGCAGAAGCAGAAACAGGAGTTGGTTCGAAAAGAAGTCACAAAGGTTAAGTCGCAACAAACGGTTTTTCCGTTGAATGACCCTTCTTCGCCAATGACACTTCAAATAAAATACGACAATCAAATAGTCCCAATCGAAATGCGAGATGGCCAGGCGTTTGTTCGGGAGCCTGCTCAAGGACAGGAAGTCGAAATAGTTCTGATTCGAAATGCATCGGCAAAAGGACGTTTGGGGGCTGTCTTAAAAGTAAACGGGGAAAACACGCTTTATCGTTCAACGGTACGAGATTTGGACTCTCCCAAGTGGATATTCTCGCCTGAGCATCATCAAACCGTAGTACGTGGTTACCAAATCGATGCCAGTCGGCGTGAAAAGTTCATTATCCTGTCAGACCGGGAGTCGAAGGAAAGAGCAATAGATTACGGCAGGCATGTTGGCCAGATTCAGTTGACGGTTTTCCAGGAGTTTACCGGACCTGAACCCGAGCAATTGATACTTGATGACAACAAAGAGGATTTGGTGGCAATGTTTCGCGGCATTCATCCCAAGACTCAGCCAAAAAACCTGGGTGCGCTAAAAAGCCAAATTCGACTTGCCAGCAACAAGAGTTCGCAAACTCGCGGTTTGATTGTAGGAGGAGCAAGCGAAGAAAATAATATCAAGACCGTCAAGTTTAAACCTGATCCAACTCCAGTCATGTCAGTGACCGTTACTTATTATAAGTAAAGATGCTCAAGACTTGAGTGTTGCAAACGACGTAACAGTTAGATGATTGTTTGACTCGGACTCCATGAACATCAAACGCGAACTCGACCAACTTATCGATGAATGTTGTGATAGGTTCGAAGATCAACTGAAATCAGGAATTCCTGATGTAGTTGAACTGATATCCGGGATTCCGGAATCTCAAGTTGAACGACTTCTTGAAGAGTTCGTCTTGTTGGAGTGTGAGTTGCTCCCCGATTTTGACTCAAAAGTTCGTGAACAATGGTATTCAGGAAAGCTACCTCATCTCAGTGAAACGGTCAAACGTGCTTTTGCAAAGACCAGTAAACATTCGATAGGGAGTGATAATTTCAAAAACAACAGTCGGAGTTCTACAGAAATACCAGGAATTAACAACTACAAACTGCTCCACGTCATTGGCGAAGGTGGTATGGGGGTTGTTTGGCAAGCGGAACAGCAAGAGCCTGTTCGCCGGGTAGTTGCGGTAAAGATCATCAAGGATTACTTGTCCAGCAAAGACGTAGTTGCCCGGTTTGAAGCTGAACGCCAAGCACTCGCAATGATGGAACACCCGGGGATTGCCCGCGTCCTTGACGGGGGAACAACACACGCGGGGCAACCGTTCTTCGCAATGGAGTTTGTCGAGGGCGTGCCGCTAACAGAGTATTGCGACAATTATAAGTTGAGCATTGACGAGAGATTACTTATTTTTTGTCAGGTTTGTGATGGCGTGCAACATGCACACCAAAAAGGGATCATACACAGAGACCTGAAACCTGCGAACATCCTCGTTACTGAACTAGATGGCAAGCCTGTACCGAAAATCATTGATTTTGGTTTAGCTAAAGCACTAGACGTTACAGAAAGGCTGACAGACAAAACGATTGCCACTGAGTTTGGGCAAGTACTCGGGACACTGAAATACATGAGTCCTGAACAGGCTGGTCTTGAATCACTTGACATCGATACTCGAAGCGACATCTACACACTTGGGGTCATCCTGTACGAATTGCTTACAGGCTTGACTCCATTGGATGACAAGCAAATTAAAGCAGAAGCATTAGTTCAAGTTCTCGAACTTGTAAGGGAAAAAGAATCGCCCCGCCCAAGCGCCCGGCTTTCGTCAAGCGAACACAACCTCGCTGAAGTAACTGATAGCCGTAAGATCGACGCTAGGAAACTGAGTAGTATTCTATCGGGCGACCTCGATTGGATCGTTATGAAAGCGATAGAAAAAGACCGTAACAGGCGGTATAAAACGGTTGCTGGATTTGCAGACGAGGTTCGAAGGTTTCTTGCCGGTGCCCCCGTAGAGGCGCGCCCGCCATCCAACTACTATCGAATCAAAAAGTTTGTCAAAAAAAATCGCGGTTTGGTAGCAGCGACATCAACTATTTCTTTTCTTCTAGTAGCCGGAATCGTTGGCACATCGATAGGACTTTATAAAGCTGAGGTAGCAAAGAACAAAGCTATCGCCAGCGAAGTCAACTCGCGAAAGCAAACAGAGTTCGCACTGTCAACGCTTACTACTGTTGTGAACGATCTGCAGACGGGGCTTAAAGACTTTCCAGGAAGCGGCCCTTTGAGAAAAGAAATTCTTGAGTCTTCAATGGAAAAACTGACTGAAGTTTCCCGGCAGTACATCGAATCGGCAATGATCGACATTCAGTCCGCAAAGGCAATGCTGGAGATGAGTTCTGTCATCCAGAACTTTGATGACGTCAAAAATCAACAATGGAAATACGACGGTGATTTGGAGGCTTCGAGTCAATCCGTATTGTCGCTTGCCGAGAAATTTTTACAGAAAGCTGAAACGATTCTATTGAAACTAAAAGCTGATAATGCAGCTGGGCCAGAGTATCAACAAGTCTTTGCGTCTTCGTTATTTCGGTCAGGCGACATATCTATGGCGCACGGAAATGTCAGTATCGCAAAACAGGACTACACTAAATTCATGGATGTCGCACAACGCTTAGTTGCCGATGATCCGACTCTCGAAAATTTGCGGAAGTTGTCAAATGGATTTGAGCGTCTGGGGATGGTTGCAGACCGACAAGGCGATCTCCCTGCCGCCAAGATTAATTATCTCGAAATGCAGAAACTCAAACAGCGCATTGCATCAAAGAAGCCCGATGATTGGGAGGCTCAGCGTGAACTTTCTGTATCTCTGTCGCACCTTGGAAGCGTCGCATTGAAATCTTTAGATATTGGAAGCGCTTTGAACTACTACATGAATGCGTTCAAAATAGATAAATCCCAGGCAAAACGTTTTCCTCATAATATGCAACTTCAAAGCGACCTAGCTATTTCAAATTGGAATGTTGGCCGAGTTAATCGAAGACTAGGGGCAATTCAACAGGCGAAGAAACACTACTCAAATTGTC
The DNA here is from genome assembly GCA_965263475.1 of Mariniblastus sp. GTDB lineage: Bacteria > Planctomycetota > Planctomycetia > Pirellulales > Pirellulaceae > Mariniblastus. Next base: position 282,488 of record OZ253677.1, on the reverse strand, counting down.
GAGAAATCTATTTGGACCTTACAAGCCAAGACAAAACGGCCCTGTCATGGAAGGTTGGATTGGCCAAAACGCTATCAGGAATTGGTGATTTGGAGTTGGCTCAAGGTCGACTGACTGAATCGCAAATTGTATTGCGCAACTCATTGGAACTACTAGAGGAACTGTATGAAAACGACAAGGAGAATCCCGAGATACGTGTGGAATTGGCGAAAACCCATCGATGGTATGGAAGACTCAAATTAAAGCAACAAAAGCCAAACGAGGCGCTCGATTCTTTCAACCAGTCCCAATCGTATTTTGAACAACTAGCTAAGACCGATGCAACAGATTCGGATATTCGACGTGAACTTTCTATTGCACTTGCCAATCAGGCGGAGGCCTACCTGAAGCTAGGCGAAGTTGAATTGGCACAAAAAGCGTATAGGAAATGTGAACTCATTCAACAACAAATATACGAAAGCGACCCCACAAGACTCTCCGCACGCCGAGATTTGGCTTTAACGATTTATCAACAAGGTAAAACTTATGTTAAATCACAAGATCTTGAATCGGCGATAGAGCGTTTTGAAACAGCGTTGTCTCATCATCATGAACTACATGAGAGTGATCCTGAAAACATTTGGACAATTCATGACCTTGTTGCAACTATTGAACAAATGGGATTTGTACATCAGCAACGCAGAGACTGGAAAAATGCAGGTAGTACCTTTCGGAGACAATTGGATCTAGTGATTAAACTAGCGGCGCAAGCTCCCGAAGACATGTCGGTAAAACGTAGTTTGTTGGTAGCTCATTCTCACGTGGCCAAAGTCGCTAGATTCACTGGAGAGAAACTGGAGGCGCTGAACCATTACAAGCAGGCACTTGAACTCGCGAAGCAACGAGCTGATTGGAATCCGAAAGACATTCGTCCCAAAAATGAATTGGCAACTTGCTACGGGTACATTGGTGAAATCAATTTTGAACTTTCCAATTTTGAGCGTTCAAAACAAGCGTTCATCAAGAAGCAGGACATCCTTGTCGAGTTGCGAAAAGAAAATCCAGATTCCAGTCAACTGCGTCAGTCTCTTATGGTGAATTTTGACCGGCTAGGACAACTTTTTGAGGCTACCGATGACGGCGAAGCTGCGATTAATTGTTATGTTTCTGGAGTGAAATTGATGGAGGAAATGATTGAGGCTGGTGTAAATGTTGATTCATCACGCAAATACCTTGAAATATTGCGATCTAAAGCGGAAAACTTAAAAAACACCAAGGATTGAATGCTGTTGCTAAAAAAAAAAGGGGCAGATGATGCCCCTTCTGTTCGTGAATTTTACTACTTCCCAGATGTAATGATTGGTGTCGGGTTGTAGCCGGGGTTGTAGGAACCAAGCTGTTTATAACTTGGTCCAAATCCGTTCAAGTAGGTGGAGTGGCTAACGTACCGTTGGGCACCATATTCACCATGGCGGGCTCGAACATTGTCGATCAAAACTCGAATTTTTCCGTTGTAATTACAAGCTGCGTTTCTTAGCTGCATTTGTAATTCCGGAATGCTTCGAACCTTAACTCCATTCACAGACAAAATTCGGTCTCCAGGTTCTAATTGCAGCCTGCTGGCTGGGGACCCAGCGAATACATTGACAACTTCAACTGAATAGCCTGTCGAAATTGCTGTCATGCCAATCTTATAATTTGAATTGCTGTTCTGTGAGTGTTGGGGCACATACACGGTTCGTTTTTGTTTGCCATCAGCTTCTACAGAAGAAGTATTTACTGAGGAAGCACAAAGAATAGCCAAAGTGATGGCGACTAGTTTGCTTGAATTTAACATGTCTTGGTCCTTTTTTTTGAGTCAGTGTTCATGGGACTAGGTGCCCCGATAAACACATATGCCCAGCCCAAAGGTTCAACCGACACAAAAATTTCTTTGCTTGAACTGTCTTCGATTGGTGACAGGGACATAAGCCACTGTTAGCCAGCTGCAATACCGTTATCCGCCCAAATCGTTCTAATACGACTCAATTTCCGTTCGACAGTCCGAACGGCTACATCCAATCTGGTGGCAATTTCATCGTTTGAATAGCCTTCCAATTTCATCAAAGCAATAGATTTAAGAACGTCGTCATCTAACACCAGCAACATGTCTTCACATGATTTCGCAATATCTTCAGCGAATTCTGGAGTTGGCTCTGGGCCTAATATGTTGCCTAATCCCATCGCAGAGGAATCGTCTGTTTTGGCAAAAACAGATTCTCCTCGAATTTGGCCCCCCCCTCTCTTTTCTGCCATGTTCGAGCGAATGGCTTTCGCTGCCTTCCTTGCAGTTATAGTTAAAAGTATCTTCCAAAGGCCTTGGCGATCATTTAAGTCAGGAAACCTTCCCGACTGAATTCCTTTGAACAGACTATTCATTGCGTCAGTCGCGACATCTTCTTCGTCCAGATGACGGCGTGGCATGTCACGTAACTTGCGGCGCGCAACATGAATTAGTTTTTGATAGTAGTTTTGCCAGATCCTGTTTGTATTGGAGTCTGGGTCATCAGCGAATTGCTGAATCCACAGAGTAACTTCGTCCTCGATGTCCATACAATTAGTAATTAGTCGGTTTGAAATGAGTTGTTGACTGAGGATTATCGACTAGTCGCATCATGACTTCAAGTTTTCGTTTTCCTCAGAAATTGCTAGAAACAGTAAGAAATCCAGAATGTTAATGTCGGAGACACACCTTATATGAGCATTTAGTACCAGATAAAGCTCCAGAAATATGCAATATGAGGCTACGCAAGATGTTTATTTTTTTTGGCACCCGCGAATTTGGTAAAGTGGATCGAATTAAAAACGTTGGATTTGTCACAACAAAGTTCTTCCATATTAACCTAGTTCCGCTGGTGCCTTTATGCAGTTACTTTGTGCTCGGAAAAAGCAGTGAACAAGGCGAGGTGATTGCTCTACCAATGAGTTTAAAATCAATCTTCACCAACGACTCACCGGAGCAGCCCTCGATCGACTGACACACCGTTGTCACATCATCGAGACCAAAGGTGAGAGCTATCGGCTAAAAGACGCCAAACGACGAACACGATCAAACAAGAAGAAATCGGCATAAACTAAAAACATTCACCCCTTCATGTTTTTTTACACCTAGCGCCGCTGTTTCCCGCCGCCAGGCGCCGCACTATTCAACCGCCGTCAACACTGTCGCCGCATTGAACCCTGGTCCTATGTCTCGCAACAGGACCGATACCCTATCGGCAATCCAAATCAGGTCTTCCAGGTCACCACCACCTTTAAAATCAAGTACTTTGGCTGCCCAACGTACAAACATTGCTTGTGATACTGATTTACCGTATCCTTCGTCGGGCATATCAGACCAATCCTCCATTAGGATTTCCTGCTGTGGTAACAGACCTTTACGCAGTGCCTTTTGCAGTGACATTTCAATCTGGTTCACAAGTTCCGGTGCGTGTTCGTAACACACAAACCCGTCCATTTGATTGTATTGCTCAACCACATATTCGAGAGTATCGACAATTGTTCTGGCGGATTCTATCATTTCGCACCCTCCAACCAGTTCCACACGTGGTCCGTTACTTTCTGAATCCGACCGTGGGGGGCATCGTGGATATAGTTTTTTGCCGTTCGGTCATCGACGTGACCCATCACCCAACCAATCGCAACATCGTCCCCGATTTGGTCGGCAATCGTCCGAAACGTATGACGCAGCCAGTAAAACGATTTGCCCTGCTCGTGGATCTTTAAACGCTGCATCGTCGCTGTAGTACGCTTGGTGACTATATTTTTTTCGGTGTCACCTGGAATCAGCTCGGAACCATCACTACGCAGGAAAAACCGGTCCTTTAGCGTGTTTTTTGCCGGTTTGGCTCGACGTGACCAACTCAGCTTCAAAGCATCAATGGTGATCGGCCACAACGTTGCATAACGTAAAACCGCAGTCTTGGGACGCAACCCGCAAACCAACCCATCGTTGAAGTTGACTTCTTCAATCAGTAGTTGATTGCAATCGGAATTCCCGAACCCGCAATTGATACCTAGCAGGACCATGGCCCGGTAATGCAAACCCATTTCATCCGTTAGCAGCCAAATTTCCTCCGGGGTCAATAGCTTGGCACCCTGTCGATAGCGATGCTCACGAATAGCTTTCTTCGAAGGACGGCAGAACGACGCACCAAACTTAACCGGAGTAGCCAAGACGTCGTTTTCAAATCCCCATTTGAATACGGTTTTCACCCTGGTCACTTCGTTACCAGTGCCGACGATGTTCTTTCGCTTCAGCACCGATTCCCGATAACTGAGGAAATCAGCAGACCTTAATTCCTCAACTAGCGACAGTTCGCCGATGTGCTCACAGAACGCTTTGCAGGTCGCCAAATAATCGTTGAAGGATCGTTGAGACAGCTCTTTCGAACGCACCCTAGATTCTTGGTGGGTTAGAAACCGATTACACAACTGCTTGACCGTCATCAGATCATCCATTTCGGAATCCCGGTCAATCTCAGGTATTTTTAGCCCGAGTTCGATTCGCTTGCGGAATTTGAGATACCGCTCAATCGCCTGCTCTGGCGTGCGGCCAAGATAGTAGCGTTTACCACGCCGTTTGATGCACCACAGTTTAGATGCTTTGTGTTGCCACGGTTTAATGGGTGCTGTAGCATTGGATACGGCCATTTGGTACTCCTAAAGTTGCAAGTGGTCAGCCTGTTGCGACAACAACAGGCACCTTTATTTACCCCCGGGGTAACGGATTGGGGTAAATCAGGTGCACGCTATTCTACGGCAGACCACCAAAGCTTAGCAAGTACCGCAAAAATAGGGATGGAAGTGGTTGCACACCTGGTGGTGGCCCCGGTCTTCAAAACCGTTGAGCCGTATGTAAAGCATGCGGTTGGTGGGTTCGATTCCCATGCACTTCCGCCATTTTTATGGCTTGGCCATCTGTTCAAGGGCTAACAGTATCTCAGGGTACCGGCCCAACTGCTTACGGTCTCAAGTTAGCCGTAAAGTGCTTGAAGCCAACCGTTGTACAATCCGTCTCGCCGACCAGCGGAGATACGGATTCAGGATGAGTAAGTGCCTATTCGAGAGAAATCCAATGATTCGTTTTCCACTTAAAACGGGATGTCGCCATCTTCATAAATTGGCGGTTCTTCATCGGTAGCAGGTGGAGTGGCGTCGGGAACGGGTGCATTCCCGCTGTTTGATAGCACTTTGAACCCTAGTGCTTCGGCATTCAAAAAGAATTTGACTTCGCTGTTTGCGTCTTTCTGCCATTTACGACCATTTAAACGATATCGCATTTCAACTTGGTCGCCAACATTCAATTGGTCGACAGAATCACAGGCATCTTGGAGAAATTCAAATGGAATATAGTTTGTGAAACGGCCAGTTTCTTGTTCCAAAACAACCAATCGTTTTCGAAATCCATTTTGTCCATACGTCTTCGCGTCTTCGATAACGTGAACCGTACCTTGAACTACGCCTTCGCTCATGTGATGTTCCTGTGTTTTGGTCTGCTCTCGTTTAAAACTGCTATCATACCGAGGGGTCACAAAAACTAAAATGCCCGATTGAGTTGATTTGAGTTTTGGATTTTTTCCCTTGCAGTGCACAAGCACTTTGTTATTGCGTCACATTTGGATCGGGGGTACATTTTTTCTAAGTCGATGGGCCAGCAGGAAGTTATCCAATTTCTAGAGTTCATTCGGTCGCCAAGAAGGCGGGAAATTTAGTTTTCATTAATCTTGACGGATCAAGAGTATGGAAAAGAGAACGTTCGAGTCTCCCGATATTAGGTTTGATTCGGAAATCGAATTTTGTTCGCCGAGCTGGCGGCGAAAACGTAAATACGTATCTTGGAACCATTGGTTCGTCACGAAATCCAAGCTGGGTAAAGGCAGCAAGGACCGCAAAAACTTACGGTTCAAGCTATTTGAAATGGGGCACTATGCGGGTGCTGTCATATTGGAGGTTGGTTTAAAACACCAAAGCCATGCAACGGTTGCAGTGCGGGCAGCCAACGACGCGGCTTTGAATCCCCAGTACTATGCAGTTGAATCGGATTCATCGGCGATCGTTAGTGCGCAATCCAAATTTAGGAAAAAGCGGCTCGAAGAACATGCTTTGTTTTTTCAGGGATCGTTGCAGGAATTTCGCAGCTTGTTGCCGGTCTCGCCAACAATGGTGATCTTGAACGAGCGCGAAAACGTGGTTGGGTTACTTTCGCACTTGTCGCTGTTTCTGGCACCTGGAACGCCAGTCCTGGTTCAAAACTGGTACCAAGCACGAGGTGGCGACGATAGTTTTCAGGGCCACAACGCGTTTGAAATTTGCGGAAGGTTTGGGGAATCCGTCTTTCTCGTCGTGAAGGCCGAGAACGAAGAATCCTCTATTGGATTTTGCCGAACCGAATTTGCGCGGTTGCGAAAAGAACTTTGTGTTGCATCTGATGGCAAACTGATTCAGCAAAAATCTGCCGTGGCCAATATTCTGCCCCAGAGGATGGTGACTGTTTCAGACAAAAAGTGGCCGTTCAAACGCGACCAGACCGAGTACCCGGACACGCTTCCCGATGGCAAGCCATGGCCCAAGATATCCATCGTAACGCCTACCTATAATCAAGGAAAATACATCGAAGAAACCATTAATTCGGTTTTGAATCAAAGTTATGGGAATCTGGAGTATATCGTCATCGATGGCGGCTCAACCGACGAAACTCCGGAAGTCTTGGATCGCTATGCGGATTCCATTGATCATCTTATTTCCGAACCCGATGAAGGACAGAGCGACGCGATAAATAAAGGGATGGCGCTGGCAACCGGGGAGATCGTGACGTGGTTGAATTCTGACGACGTATTAACGCCCGGAACTCTCTATGCGATGGCGATGGCGTTTTGGAAAAGTAAGGCCGATATGGTCGTTGGGACCGTTCAGTTTTTGCAAGACGGCGCGATTGTCGGAGAGCACTTGACTTCTTGCGAGAACGGGCCGCTGCAGCTTTCGGAGTTGCTTGACTTGGACAACAATTGGCTGCAAGGTCGGTTTTTCTTTCAACCAGAATTGATGTTTACGCGCGATTTGTGGCAGCGTGCGGGTGGGTATGTTGACAAGAAGCTGTACTACAGTATGGACCATGAGTTGTGGTTGAGATTTGCGATCGCGGGTGCCAACGTCCATGTGATTGGGCGGCCAACGGTCATGTATCGCGTCCACGACGAACAAAAAACACATGACGATTACCAGCCTGAATTGAGGACGGTCAACCGTCGTTATTTGGAGAAGTACGGATCGGTAGCCCCAACCCACGTGACGCTTAAACACCGCAAATACAAGACTTTATTTGTAAACGATGTGGGCGTCCGATATGGCGCCGGGATCGCGCATGGCCGCCTTCAGGAAATGATGGACGCCGCGGGGCATGAAACGGTGTTTGTGAGTGCGAAATTCGAAGGCGAACCGCACATCAAAACCGAAGGCGAATTGTATTGCGAGATTGAAAAAGAAAGCCCGGACCTGGTTGTGTTTGGTAACCTCCACAACGCGAATCTTGGCGTTGGTTTGGTGGATATGGTATCGGAGCGTTGGCCGACTTGTTTCGTAATGCACGATCTTTGGCTGGCTACCGGTCGTTGTTGTTACTTGGGTGGGTGTGATAAATACAAATCGAATTGTGATTCGTCGTGTCCGACAACCAATGAATACCCCGTGATGAATCGAGAGCAAGTTGAATCTGCGTTTGAGTCAAAGTTAAACATCATTTCAAAGCCCCGTAAAACCGTTGTCATGGCAAACAGCGACTGGACTAAGCAGGTTGCCGAGTCCAGTGCCATCACGAGCAAGGGAGTGCTGAAAACTCTCAAATACGGTTTTCCACTACACATCTTTAAGCGACGTGACAAGAACTTATGCCGGGAAGTACTTGGGTTGCCTGAAGACGCGTTCATCATCCTGTTTGCTTCGGTTAACGTTGCCGAAGAACGAAAGGGACTACGGCATTTGTTCGAAGCCCTGAATCGCTTGCAATTGGATAACTTGTTACCGGTATGTATTGGACATGCCGTTGACGCGGGTGATCTTTACCCCGGCACAATCGCGTTGGGCTATGTGGACGACCCTTGGAAGAACGCGATGATCTATTCCGCCGCCGACGTTTTTGTGGGCCCCAGTTTGCAAGAAGCCTTCGGGCAAGTTTTCATCGAAGCCGCTGCCTGCGGCACGCCGTCAATCGGTTACCCAGTAGGTGGCGTTCAAGAGGCGATCGTTCATGGCGTTTCCGGTCAAATTGCCCAAGCGGTTCACCCTTCTGCGCTGGCGGACGAAATCGAAAACCTTTTTCGCGACCACGAATACCGAAAAAAATTGTCCGTCTGGGGGCGGATTGAAGTCGAAAACGAGTGGTCGTACCGCAGTGCTTACCACCACTTCAACAATCTGCTACGGCAAGTTCCTGAGCAAATCGGTTTTTTGCCACCTACCAATATTGCGTTCGATCCGGCCAAGACTGCAGGGGTTTCAAGCCAAGCCGGTCCTTCATTCGGGATATTGGAGAAAGCGGAAACAAGTATTTCACCGTATGTTGGTTTTGCCGATGAAGAATCGTTGGTGCTAAGCGATGGAACGTCCCGGCAAGTTCGTTGGGCGATTGGCAATGTCGCTCAACTTAAAATCTGCCTGTCGGGCAATCAGCGGAGAAATTTAATCTTGGAATGCATGAGTCCGGTCTTGAACCAGGTCGTCAAGGTATTTTGTGACGGCGTTGAAATCGGCGAACGTGCAATCGATACGAAAGACGATTTTTTTACTCCGATTCGGTTGTGTTTAATCCCAGACGTCGTACCGGGGGAGCATCAGGTCCGCTTGGAATTTTCCGGCACAGTCAAGGAGCAGGGTGGGTCACGCGACCTGGCGATATTGGTTTCCAACTTAAGTTTAGATCCGTTAGAAACAGGCCAACTGACATCTCGAGCGGCTTAGAGATTCTTAAAGGAATAAGTTCATGACAAATTCTACTGTTGTTCAATTGAAGACAAGCGATGGTCATTCACTGGACGTTGAGTTACAACCTCCCGCGAATACGGACAGCTTTTATTTGTTTTCAATCCACAAGGCTGGCAGCACGCTGTTAAACAGCATGATGCAGGTCGTGTGCGACCGACTTGGTATTCCCGTTTTTGCGCCGGAAGTCATCGAATTTGACAACGGCTTGAAAATTGGCACTTTGACCGATTCGGTAAAAGAAATCCTGCAACTTAGAGGATACTGTTTCGGAGGATTTCGAGGATGGCATCGGTATTTGGATGGCTTAGATTTGTCATCGATTCACAAGGTGTTTTTGATCCGCGATCCACGGGACATGTTGGTTTCGCATTACTTTTCTCACAAGTTTAGCCATCCCATACCTCCTGGAGAGTTGGGCAAACGCATGCAGCAATTCAGAGCTTCACTCGACGCGAAAGGAATTGATGACTACGTGTTGGAACGTGCTCCAATGGTGTTGCAGCGGCTGAAGAAGTTGGAAACCAATGTTGTAGACGATCATTGTAAACTCTATCGATATGAAGATGTGGTCTTTGAGAAGCAGAGTTGGTTGGCCGATATGTTAGATTTTGTCGGGTTGGAAATGGGGCAATCGGAGTGCGAGGAAATCGCGGGCTTTTTTAATACTTTGCCGGAAAAAGAAAACCCCGCAGAGCATGTCCGCAAAGTTACGCCGGGCGATCATCGCGACAAACTGCAACCCGAAACGATTAAAGAACTCAACCATATTTTTGTAGATGTGTTGGAACGCTACCAATACACTTCGGAGTAGTGGAATGGAAGCTGGCGGAATTTACGATCCGGTGCATGAATCCTCGGACAATGGAGTCGCGATTAAGTGCAGCAACGAAGGCGAGTTTGCAAAGTCGTTTTTGCTGGACTTTGATGATCGCGCGGCGATTCATTTGGTCAATTTTTACGAACCGGAGTTGGTCGATGGTGGTGTTTTTCGTTGGAGCGAACCCGTTGCCATGGTCCGCCTCGACGTGCCACCGAGTGACTACGAAATCACGATTGAAACGGGCCTGCTGCGCTGTGGAGGCCTGAATTTTCCATTCAAGATGTTTTGGAATGATCAACAGGTCCATCGAAAGGCGATTCGACAGGATGAGGGTAAAATCATCTTTTCAGTCCCTAGAGAATCGTTTATTCGCAACGATGAACAGCGATTGACGATCAGTTGCAAACCTTTGAATGCGGAAAAAGGACGCCGGCAACTTGGATTGCCAGTGCAATGGATCAAGCTGCAACAAACCGGGTCTGTCGATCCGGAATTTTCCAATCCAACCAAGACGCGTTCGCGTTTGTGGAAACGCAAAGCGGCCGTCCCAAAGTTTCGCCGCTTACTGGGAATGAAGTCGCCGAGCCCAATTATGCCGATTTGGGAATTGAAATTACCCAATTCCTCAACCTCATTGCGCGGACGTACGCAAGGGCAAGATTCGGATTCTGGACCCAGTAGTGATTTGGTGATTGTCTCGAGCGTAGAGATAAACTCGCGACATGGCACGGGATTGCTGATCCAATACATGTTTGAAGATTTTAGCCAAATCACTACCGTTTCCTCTCAGCGTTGTTTTCACGGCGATCGCGTTCGCTCGGCGAAACATTTTGAAGTGCCCTTCGAGAATCTCGAACGGTATCAAATCTATGAAATGGTCTTGAATTGGTTTAAATCATCTCCGCCAAAACGAGCTTACATCGTTCCTTATTACAAACAAGAACTATTGGTAGCGATTGCTTTGGCCGATTTGTTCGGGACTGAAATCTGTCTGCATATCATGGACGATCAGTGCTTGTATGAAGATGAGATTCCCTTGTCGTTGTTAAACGAAGCGATGGACAAAAGTAGTTTGATTTTTGTTATCTCACCAGAAATGAGAGACGCTTACAAGGAAAGATTTCCGTATCCGATTTATATCCTCCCACCGGTTGTGCCGGAGTCGATGATTTGCCGCGACGTGAACCATGTCGAAGAGTTCGCGCAGCGTAATGGCGGTTCGCACAAGTTGTTTTCCAGGTTCAGAAACAAACCTGCTCGACCAAGTGAACCTGTGCCGCGCGGTATCATAATTGGTAACATCTGGAACGAAGAATGGTTGTCGAAATTGCAGGCGACGATCAAGGAAAGCGGGCACGAAGTGGATTGGTTTTCCAACAACCCAGATGCCATCTTGTTGTCGACGCAGCGCGACCAATTGGCGAGTTCGGGCATTTACCTCAAGAGCCCGCTTTGGGGAGAAGACCTTGTCCGTGAATTGCGCCAGCGCCCTTATGCTTTGATGCCGTCAGGCATGTTGGGGCCAGAAGAAGAACGCGAGAGTTTGGCTCGATTGAGTTTGCCAAGCCGATTGCCATTTGTGATGTCGGTGTCCAATATCCCGATAGTGGTGTTGGGCAGTCCGGAAACAGCGGCGGCCAAGTTTGTCGAACGATTCGGATTGGGGGAGGTCGTCGATTACGAGGCGAAGCCATTCAAAGCCGCGGTTGATCATATTCTCCAGGCTGAGGTTTCCGCAACCATTCGAGCAAAGGCTCAGTCGTTGTCCGCTACTTTTTCCGCGCGCAATTTATCCGGCTGGCTCAATGAATCGATTCAACTGAAACAGCCAGTCGACAATCGTTTCGAAGCAGTTTTTTCAGGTGACTTGCACAGTGACCAAATTTCGGCAACGTTTGCGAGACGATCCAACTGGAATAAAGAAGACTTGTGGCGTGTGCTCCGACGATTGAAAAACCAAGGTCTGGAGTTGCAGCAAGTGATCGATGTTGGAGCGGGAGATGGGGCATGGTCTTGGACAACGTCACAGATTTTTCCGGATCCCAAATTTATCTTGATCGAGCCGTTGCTTTCTCGTTATTGCGAACAGGACCGCAATCAGTACATGAAATCTCTGTTGGACCGCGAAGTCATCGAACTGACATTGTGCGATCTCCAAGGCGAAACGGAGTTTGGCGATGAAGCCAGTCCGGTGTCTCAACATCAGGGCAGCGGATTCAATGGCCTTTCTTCGTTCGCCCGTCAATCCAATCGCATCGCGACCCTCGATGAACTGGCCAATGAAAGAAACTTGAGCGGTGCAACGCTGTTAAAAATCGATGCCCGCTTCGCCGAACATTTGGTGATTGCCGGTGGCGTAGATTTTATTCGTTCGCACGTCGAAGTCGTCTTTTTGACTGTCGATTTGGCGCCCAAGCATGCGACCGTTAAATCGTATTCAGAGTTCTTAAATTTGCTGGAGTCGCTGGGATTTCAATTGGTTGACGAGTCCGAGGCGAAACGCTGTCCAAAAACAGAAATTTTACTTAGTAAGAACCTGGTTTTTGCCAAACGCGAACTAACACAGGAAAAGCTGGCTGCCTAGTAGCACAGCTGTTCGTCGTTGGTTGACCGGAATTCACCGATATCGACCAACTTTGCGCGAAATTGCATGTTTCTTAATCAAAAAACGTTCCGTTCTTAGTGGAATTCCAATTGAAAACGAGAATAATGTCTGCGGAATGAGACATTGTTTCGTTGGAAAAAAATACGTGCTTGGAGGCCCATAAGATCTTATGGAGTCCAGTTTAAATCCCTATCAATCTCCGGCGCCAGAGAACCAATGCCGCGCCACGTTTTGGGTGCGTGTACTTGATTTTTTTCGAGGCAACGATGGTATTCGGTCTCGTTTTTTGGCCGGCGAAGGGCTTTTTCAGTTTGGAGTTTTGTTTTTCGTAAATCCAGATGACATGACGACGATTCACGCTGCCATTCCTTTGTCGGAGACCAGTGAACCGAGAATGATGTTGGCCATCAATGAAGTGAAAACGGAATTGGTGAAGATGTTGTACAAATACAAGGAATTGCAAGATGATTTGCGAGGCCGCCAATTATGCGTGCGATTCATTCACGACTATCGAGACCTAGAACATCAGGTTTGTGATCCTGTCTATTCAGACTGGATTTTTGTAGATCCCGACCATTCGCCCGAAATTGAAAAGGTCTGACCATGCCTAAATATGCCGTTGAACGATCGATCGTTATCGAGAAAAATCCGCAAGACGTTTTTGAATTCGTGTCTGATTTTGGTAGTTGGACAAAATGGTCACCCTGGTTGTGCGCGGAACCGGAGGCAAAGGTAACGGTCAGTGACAATACAAATTCGATCGGCTCCAAATACACTTGGGACGGTAAGATTGTTGGTGCGGGTGAACTGGAGCATTTGACGCTGGAGCCAGGCAAACGCATTATCGACGAAATCCGCTTTTTAAGACCGTTCAAATCCAAAGCAGAAGTCGTCTTTCATTTTGAACCTGCAGGCTCAGGAACGAAGGCGATATGGCAAATGAATGGTTCGTTGCCGTGGTTTATGTTTTGGATGAAGTCCATGATGAAGTCGTTTATCAGTATGGATTACGATCGCGGTTTGAAGATGATGAAGGAGTATATGGAAACCGGCGGTATCAAATCAAAAACCCAAAATAAAGGCGTCCAATCGGTGGGGCCGCTGCGCATGGCGGGCGTTCGTCGCAGTTGCAAAATGGACGAGATCTCAAGTTTAATGGAATCGGACATTTCCGATGCGAAGCAAAAGTTGGAGCAACATGGCGTTGAGACCAAGGATTGTGTTTCGGTTTACCACGATTTTAAAATCTCGTCACAGATCATGGACTACACCAGTGGGTTCGTTGTCGATCAAGCGACTGATATTCCGGGAATCAACAATTGGCAAATCGACTCGGTCCAAGCGCTGCGAGTGGATCACATTGGCAGCTACAATCATCTGGGCAACGCTTGGTTCGCGGCCAATCAGATCGCCAGAAATACGGGATTGAAACAAAGTAAAGTTGGAACGTTTGAGATTTATCGAAATGATCCCTGCGAGGTCGCCGAAGAAGACATCGTTACCGAAATCTATTTGCCTTTGAAATAGACGACCGCGTCAGATCGAAAATAATAACGATCATTGCTATTGCGCGGCGATTTCAAATGCGACCGATCGTGCAATCGCTGCCCACAACAACTGCTAGTTTCCAGAGCTGCCCATAAACGGGGCTCTAATCCTCTCGATCAGCCCCACGATAATCGATTCCAAATAGCAGTCAGCGCACACGAGAGTTGAACGGGAAAATCTTCAACAGCGAATCATTGGACCGTTTGCCACGAAGAGAATCGAAGCGAAAAAATTTGAGGGTTCGTAGATTCCGGTCAGAGCCACCGCCAGAGATGGCAACCCATGGGTCCTTCGTGACATGGTAACGTTGCCGGTGGAGCGAATGGGGAGATTGTTTCGTTTTTCAACGGTATGGATTGGGTTCAAATGCAGAGATTAATCCAATGGGCAACTACGCGTCTGGGTCCATTACTGTTATCTTAAACAGGAAGTTTGCTCCATTATGCGTGCTTGCTCCACTCATGGAAATGCAGGCACAAGGAATCAAGGAATTAGAACATGGAAACCAGCTTGTTGGGCCGCCGCGCCGTTGTTTGCGGTAGTAGTCAAGGAATTGGACGTGCCATCGCGACGGAATTGGCGCTGCTTGGCGCCAGCGTGACGGTCATGGCGCGAAGCCCAGAACGTCTAGAATCGGTGGTTCGAGAATTGGATACCGAACACAACCAGTCTCATGGAATGATTGTTGCGGATTTCGCCGAGCCCGCTCAAGTTAAGATTGCGGTGGAGCAGTTTATCGGTGGTGGGCATCAGGCAGATGTGTTGATCAACAATACCGGCGGACCGCCGGGTGGAGAGGCCATTGATGCCAACACCAACGAATTCATTGCCGCTTTCGAATCGCATTTGATTTGCAATCACGTTTTGACGCAAGCTTTGGTTCCTGGAATGAAAGAAAACGGGTTTGGTCGAATCATCAACATCATTTCGACTTCGGTGAAACAACCGATCAAGGGGTTGGGAGTTTCCAATACGATTCGCGGTGCGGTGGCCAATTGGGCGAAAACGCTGGCGGCAGAATTAGGTGCGTTTGGCATTACGGTAAACAATATTCTGCCGGGTATGACCCGGACACTCCGTTTGGACAGCATAATTCGCGCGCGATCCGAGAAAACGGGTAAGTCCATCGAGGAAGTGACTCAAGCGATGGAGGCCGAGATTCCGGCCGGCCGGATTGCCGATTCGTCAGAGATTGCTGCTGCAGCTGCGTTTTTGGCCAGCCCCGCCGCCAGTTACATTAATGGAATCAACTTACCCGTCGACGGGGGACGTACGGGATGTCTCTGATCCGTTTGCAAAACTATATCGGGGGAGAATTGGTTGATCCGCAAAGCGGCGAATGGCTGAACAACGTCGAACCGGCGACGGGTGAAGTCTATTCAGAGGTCCCCGATTCAAATCGTCAAGATATTGATTTGGCGGTCTCAGCGGCGCAAACAGCCCTGCCCACCTGGTCAAGCCAATCAGTGGAAGATCGTGCCAGTGTCCTGTTTCGGTTGGCCGATGCGATTGATGACCATCGCGACGAGTTGATACGCCTGGAGTCCCAGGACAATGGAAAGCCGGAGTGGCTGGCTCGAGTCGTGGATATACCGCGTTGCTCGAAGAATATTCGTCATTTTGCGTCCACAATGGTCGGCTACAATTCCGAATCGCACGCGATGAAGGACGCAATCAATTTTACGCTCCGTCAACCGCTGGGAGTGGTCGGCGTGATCAGCCCTTGGAACCTGCCGCTCTATTTGTTTACGTGGAAAATTGCACCGGCTCTAGCAACGGGGAACTGTGTGATTGGAAAACCGTCGGAAGTGACTCCGATGACGGCTTTCAAATTGGGTGAGATTTGTGTTGAAGCGGGTTTGCCTCCCGGCGTATTGAATATTGTACATGGATCGGGCGCAAAAACAGGTAACGCGCTGCTGAAACATTCAGCGATCAAAGCCATTTCGTTTACCGGAGGAACCCAAACCGGCAAACACGTTGCCAGTGTCGTCAGTCCGCAGTTCAAGAAGTTGTCTTTGGAATTGGGTGGTAAGAACCCGAACATCATTTTTGACGATTGTGACTATGCGAAGACGCTGCAGACAACAGTCAAGTCGTCGTTTTCGAATCAGGGCCAAATCTGTCTTTGCGGTTCCAGGATTTTTGTCCAACGAAAGATATACGATCAATTCAGAATTGATTTTGTGGCCGAGACTGAAGAATTGCGTGTCGGCGACCCACGAGACCCAAAATCAAATTTGGGTGCGGTCGTTTCGGAAGCTCATTTCAATAAAATCTTAAGTTGTATTGATGAAGCCAAAAACGAAGGGGGTAACGTATTGATTGGCGGACGTCGGGCAAATGTAAATGGCCGATGCGAAAACGGTTTTTTTGTCGAACCGACGGTGATCGAAGGATTACCGAACCAATGCACGACCAATCAACAAGAAATTTTCGGCCCTGTGGTAACGTTGCAACCGTTTGATACCGAGCAAGAGGTCGTTGGCATGGCGAACGACACCGAGTATGGACTTTCAGCTTCTGTTTGGACGCAAGACATCAGCCGTGCCAATCGCGTCGCTAAAGATTTGGAAACCGGTGTGGTCTGGGTAAACTGTTGGTTGGTTCGCGATTTGCGAACCCCTTTCGGCGGAGTGAAACAGTCCGGCATGGGTCGCGAAGGTGGCGAAGATTCGTTGCGTTTTTTTACGCAAACAAAAAACGTGTGCATTCAATATTGAGAAGGACTGGATATGAGTCAAAAAGTCGTTTCCGACACAGCTCCCGAGCCGGTTGGCCTTTACCCTCACGCCCGCAGAGTGGGTAATTTGCTGTTCATGTCAGGAATTGGTCCGCGCCAAAAAGGTAGTAAGGATATTCCGGGGGTCGAGTTGGACGACGATGGGGAAATCGTTTCTTACGACATCGAAGCCCAATGCCGCAGCGTGTTTGAAAACGTTCGCACCGTGGTTGAGTCCGCGGGTTCGTCGTGGAATCACATTGTCGATGTGACCGTGTTTTTAACGAATATGAAAGCCGACTTCAAGAAATTCAACGCGGTTTACGCAGAGTATTTTGCCGACAATCAGCCCTGTCGTACAACCGTTGAGATCACGTCTTTACCAACGCCGATTGCAATCGAACTGAAATGCATTGCCACAATCGACGAAGCGGTCAATGTTTGATGTGTTGAGGCCGCGATCACGAAGGGCCAGCGAGTGAATGGGAGGTCCCGCTCAAGAATATTCACTCGCTGGCACTTCGTGATCGTATTTTTGTCCGCAGGGATCTTCCAGTTTCAACCCGGTCCTGCGGGTGATTTAACGTTCGGCGTAGCTTTGACGACCTCCCTGAGGCGATGAAGCAATGGTTTTGCTGTGTTTGCCGAAAAGATAGTGCGATACCCACCATTGGTTGCCATTTTGGTAGCCGAACAATTCGCTGCATGCCAGGTAAAACATGCGCCAACGATGAAACCAGCGGTTGGCCGATTCCGAACCGTACTCAGCCGTCAATTCGGTCATCAGCACTGGCTTGTTCTTGTCCATCTGATCTATCCAAGCGTCGGCCGTTTTTTGGTAATGCAAGCCGCTCCACCGCCACTGTGTTTCTAAACTCATGTCGTCCTGAAACCGGAGTAACAATTCGTCGCTGGGCATAACGCCACCAGAAAAGAAATACCGACTCATCCAATCTTCATTGGATTGATCGTGAAATTCGTAAGTGAAGTCCCGATTGCAGAATAGGTGAACGAATAGCTTTCCATCGGGACGCAACCATGAACCGATCGACTTCATCAATACACGATAGTTCCGCATATGCTCAAACATTTCGACTGAAACGATGCGGTCCATTTTCTCTTGGGTCGAAAAATCGTTCATATCACATGTGATGACCTCTAAGTTGTCATCAATTTGGCGAGCCTTCGCAGCGGCGAGAATGAATTCGCGTTGCGAAGCCGAATTCGAGACGGCGGTGATATGGGACTTGGGGTATTTCTCCGCCATCCACAGTGTCAGCGAGCCCCAGCCGCAGCCAAGTTCTAGGATCTCCATTCCATCTTGAATGCCCGCCCGTTCGCATGTGATGCGTAGCGCATTTTCTTCTGCTTGATTCAAATCCTTTGTGTTTTGATCCCAAAAGCAGCACGAATATTTGAAACGCTCGCCTAGCATATATCGAAAAACACTGGCACCCACTTCGTAGTGTTGCTCATTCGCCTTTTCTGGCAGCGGTGCGACCGGGCCCAGTGAAAACTGGTCGACCAATTTGGACTTCGTTCGTTGTTGGTCTTCGCAATCCCCGGCCGCGACGTTGGCCAACCGTTTTTTCAACAACTGTCGAATTCCAATTCGGATCGTCCAGTCGGGCAATAGGCCACGTTCCGCGGCGTCGATCAGGTGGTTGGTTAGGCTCATGACGTTATCCGTGTGGTTGCTTCTGGAAATTGTTTTTGGTCTTAACGAGATCTGCTCCGACTACCCTGTTTGGACCGTTGCTCCGAGAAATGGGAGCGATCAAAGTTTAAATTTCGCGCGTCTGATTTTTCTAGCTGGTACAAAGAATCAAAATCAAACGAGGTTGCACCAATGCGCGAATATTCGTTGGCTGGATCGACGTTGTTGTTCGGTTTTGCCATGACCATTTGGACCGTGTTTACTCGGCGCTCGGCAAAGGCTGCTTCGCAATAGCAGAGATAGAAATGCCACATGCGGATGAAGCGATCGTCGTAACCTAAATCGCGAACGCGATGAATGTTCTTGAAAAATTGGAAACGCCATTGTCGTAGCGTTTTGGCGTAGTGTGCCGTAATGTCTTCTAAGTGAACAATTCTCATGTTTCCAGTTCGCCCAATCGACTCGCCGATACCAACGATCGAAGGTAAACAGCCTCCCGGGAAAATATAACGTCGAATAAAATCGACGTTCTGCAAATGTTGCTGGTAATTTTGTTGGCTCATGGTGATGCCCTGCAACAACATCAGACCGTCGTTCTTGAGCATGCTGTTGCACTTTTCGAAATACTCGTCGAAATATTGGTGGCCGACGGCTTCGATCATCTCGATGGAAACCAATTTGTCATATTGACCTTCTAAGTTTCGATAATCTTCGAACAGCACGTTGACACGATCGGCAAGGCCTTCACTTTTGACCTGAGCCAATGCAAACTCATATTGTTGTTTTGAGATCGTGGTCGTTGTCACGCGACAGCCATAATGCTTGGCCATAAAACAAGCCAAGCCGCCCCAGCCTGTTCCAATTTCAAGGACGTGATCTTCCGGTTTGAGCTGCAGTTTCTCCGAGATCCAATTCATCTTGAACAACGACGAATGTAACATGTTGTCACCGTTGCCTGGAAAAATACCGGACGAGTAGTTCATCGTCGGGTCGAGGAATAATTGATAAAACTCGTTTCCCAAATCGTAATGCTGATGAATGTTTTTCCGCGAACCAGATAAAGTGTTGCGACGAAGTTTATGCCAAAACCAATGGCCGACTTTTTGGATGCTCGACCAAGTTCGATCCAATCGAGTGATTGAGTCAATGTTGCGAATCAAGATCCGGATCAAATTCGTCAAATCGGATACTTTCCATTCGCCATCCATATACGATTCGGCCGAACCAATCGTGCCTCCCAGTAGTGTTCGCACATAAAATGCCGGATCGTAGACATCGATCGCCACCGTCAAATCATCGCTCTGTTGTCCCATGACTCGGGAATCGAGAATGTCGTTGACGGATATCGTACCACCGGTCAATCGCCCAAAACGTGCCAGCAAATAGTCCTTGCCACGGCGTTGCAAAAATGACGCTGGTTTTTGTTTCATCGCGTCGAAGCCGAGGGCAACTTCTGGTGTTGATTCCGCTGGCTGTTGAGCATAATTGGCTGCTGTTGTCGTTGCTGAAGAAGAATTCATCGGTCTCACAATTTCAATCAATAACTTTTGCTAGAGGTCGGCCGTCGAGCGGTTCGTTGCTTCGTTTTTTTGAGTGTGTAAGTTTGTTTGGATGTGTAAAAAAGGGAACGCGTTTCAAATGCAAGATTAAGGCTTGCCAATAGATCGCAGAGAAAACCTTGAAGCTGATTAAGGGATACGAGATTAGCACCGACATTAGATTCAATGTTGAGATCTTTTTTCGACGCAAATGCATAATCACATCGAGCATTTTGCTCTGTTGGCGGTAATTGACCATGTGCACGGCGAGATTCTCATCGGGGATTGAGAATTGCATGTCATAGTGCATGTCCATCGGCATAAATGGCGAAACATGAAATTCCTTTTCCAAACGTTTAACGGATAACGATTTGGGATTTTGCTTGTTGTCGCGGTTTACGATGTACAGATGCTCTTCGCCCCAAGGGGTATTGTTGACTTGGGCGACAATCGTTTGAAGAGTGACGCCATCCTCTTCGTAACAATAAAAGAAACTCACCGGATTCATTGCAAAACCTAGATAACGCAGTTGCGTGAGTAAGCGAACCGGACCGTTGGATTCGATCCCTTTGTCAGCGAGAAAACTCTGCACCAGCGACTTGAGACTTCTTGTATCATTTTCCCCGCGAAGCGAACGAAGATGATCGTGTTGCCGAAGCCAAGCGAAATTCGGGCGTCTCGCAGACCACAAAAAACGGCGACGAAAAATGCTGTTGAGTTCATCCAGGTCCAGCAACATCAAATAGATTCCGTATGTGAACTCGTGCGCGACCGGTTCCAAACGGCGATGTCTTACTTTGCCTGTGTAAATGCAGCTATGCATGATTGGTGGCTGACCCTACATTCATATTCGCCAACTTTTCTACCACAGCCAGTCCGCTTTTAACACCGTCCTCGTGAAAACCATTTCCCCAATAGGCGCCACAAAAGGAAGTCTGGTTCGTGGCGATCAACTCTAGATGCCGACGCTGCATGCTTTTTCGCCGAAGATCAAAAATCGGATGCGCGTAACTAATTTGACGGATGATGTTTTCGTCCTTGATCTTCCCGTCGTCATTCAGTGTTACACAATACTCTTTATTCGTTTTCAGCGACTGAAGAATATTCATGTCGTAGGTCACGGTGGCATGATCGGATTCGTGAATCCCACGATGGTAATTCCAAGCGGCCCAGGCGCGCCTTGATTTTGGCAAAACGTCGGTTTGCGTGTGCAAGGTGGCTACATTTTTTTCGAAGGGAAACGCAGACAAGATCTCGCGTTCCGAATTCGTGGCACCGTCTCCCAAAATACGGAGCGCTTGATCGGCATGACAGGCAAATACGACTTGATCGAATTCTTGACAGTTGTCGCCAAAATACACCTTCGCCGAGTTCTCGTTTCGCGCTACCAAATCGACTCGCGTGTTCAGTCGAGTATCGCAATCTAAAAGTCTTGAAAGCTTGCGAACGTATTCTCTTGAACCGCCGCGAATGACATACCACTGTGGGCGTTGGCTAACGCCGAGCAATCCGTGATTCTGATAAAATTCGGCAATAAACTGGATGGGAAAGTTTAAAAACTTACCACGCGGGCAAGACCAAATGGCGGAGCCCATCGGAATGAAGTACTGTTCAATAAAGGACTCGGAAAATCGATGCCGGTACAAAAAGCTTTCCACCGACTCGCGATCATCGCCTTGATCCAACAACAACGGCTCGGCAATCTTTTTGAATCGAATCAAGTCGTAAAGCAATCGTAAAAATTTTGGATTGAATAAATTCCGACGCTGAGCAAACAGACCATTGAAATCAGCGCCGCGGTATTCGAGTCCAGTACGATCACAACGGACGCTGAAGCTCATTACAGTCTTTTGATAATCGACTTGCCACTCATTGAGAAGCTCAATGAAATTTGGATAGGTGCGGTCATTGAAAACGATGAAACCTGTATCAATCGCCAGCTGCCGTTCGCCTTCTTCAACATCAACCGTGTTCGTATGGCCTCCGAGGTAGTCATTGCACTCAAACAAAGTGATGTCGTGATTGCTTTGTAAACGGAACGCGACGACCAAGCCCGAGATGCCGGCGCCAATGACTGCAATTCTCAATTTGAAACCCCATCTGTACGTGAAACGTTTAACGACTCGGTTGGCAGCGTGCATCTTTCATCGCAAAGCTTCGAGCGCGACATGCGTGTCGTGGCGGCCCGATATCGGAAGTAGGCGAAAATTCGATATCCCAGAGACAACACGTGACGAATGCCGGGAAGTCTACTCAATCCGACCGCATTCTTGAATCCAACACGTTGGTACATTTCGCGGAAAACATCTACGCCGATCATCCAATTCGTCGTTGGGGTAACGTTGGATTCAGATGTTGACAGGATTCTGGCATGGATTTCGCGCATTAGGGTGTTCAAAGCCAAACCCGTTTGAGCCACCGCATCGAACGTGGTGGAAGAAATGTCGGTGAACAGAATGTTCTCGCTTGTATCCCATCTCCGGATCATGTCGATCTCGCGTCGACACAACGGACAACCACCATCAAAAAAGACTTCCATTCGCGGGATCGGTGTTTCAACGTTTTGCAATGCAAGTCACCCGTATTTAAATCGACACTAAGCTGTGCGAACCGCATGACTTGCGGAAACTTAACCGCTAGGATGAAGTGGTTGTTTTGATTGAAAAATTTACAGCGAGATGGCGATGTGTGGGCGATTTACGTTAAAAACACCTGAGGCAACGATTGCTTCGTTGTTTCCCGATTTATCCGTCCCGGCATTGGCGCCTCGATACAACGTCGCGCCGACCCAGAATGTTGCCGCAGTACGGCAAGCCGCAAGCGGCGACTTGGAGTTCGTAGCCTTAAGATGGGGGCTGGTACCCTTTTGGGCAAAAGAACTAAGCGTCGGAGCACGGATGATCAATGCTCGAAGCGAAACGGTACGTGAGAAACCATCATTTCGAACCGCTTTTAAGAAGCGTCGTTGTTTGGTTTTTGCCGATGGTTATTTCGAATGGAAAAAAATCGGCAAAAAGAAGCAGCCCTATTACATGACCACCCAGGAGAATGGCGGCGGTTTTTGTATGGCGGGGTTATGGGAGTCATGGACCGACAATTCGACGAATCAAAACGTCGAGACATGTACCGTGTTAACCACCGACGCCTGCCCTTCGCTGGTATCGGTCCATGACCGCATGCCGGTGGTACTACCGAACCAAGAGTTTGAGTTCTGGCTTGATCCCGATTTTAATGATGGTGATCGAATACACGCCATTTGCCAGCCAACGCGAGATGACTTTTTTGAGGTTCAAACGGTCAATCCAATTGTTAACAACGCGCGCAATGACTCACCAGAATGTGTCGAAATTATTGACGCACCAAAACCATAAAAAAAGCAAGCCGAGTGGACGCGGCTTGCTGATTAGTTTGCTTTGAGCATGTTAGGCGGACGCATTAGCGGTTTTCTCTTCGGCTGATTTTTTTTCAGCCTCCGCCGGTTTCTTTTCCGCGTTCGTGTCGCCACCGCCGCGCCGGTCACCGTGCTCTTTGGCATATTGTTCTTCAAACAATGTCGAGATCGGGCGTTCGTCAATCGTGTCGAACGATTCCCCACTAATCAGACAATCCAGTCGCTTACTAATGCGATTGACAATCGATTCCCGGTTTACGTTCGAGTACGTTGACAAATGGGTGGCGAAAGAAATCGGGCCTGCGTAGCCTTGAGACTTCAACTGGTTGCAAACGTTGATTGAAAATGAACCGTCATAGTCTCCGGGCAACGCGCGATCACTCAAGGAAATGTTTCCTGGATCGGCGCTTTCCGACAAATCGGCCATTGCCAATTCAGTCACTTTGCTAGGATCTAGTTCCGAAATTTGGTCCATGGCTCCACCACTGGCTTTCCAATGCCAGGTATCTAGATAGAGACCAATGTTAGCGTGGCCCACGGTTTTAACCAGCGTCAGCAACTCTTCGGCCGTTTGGATAAACTTATTGTCCTTTTCGTTCTTGCTTGGCAACTGCAGAGCAACGCCAAGGCGCATATCATGCGATGCAAACTTATCACCCAAATCAAACAACCGCGTTCTGTGCCGTTCAAAATTGGATTGAAACGGTTCGTCACTGGACGTGGCAATCGTCACGCGGCAGCGCTTGGCGCCCAAGGTTTCAGACAACGAAAATATGGTATCCAATTTTTCGCAGGCTTTATTGAATTCTTCGTCGTTGGCGTCCAGGTTGATTGGTAAGTCAAATGTGCCAATGTTGACTTTGGCGCTCTGTAGAAACTGACAAGCGAACTCTTTGCCCATCGTGTCATGCCGACCAATCAAATCATCCATGTCGACTTCAACTGTGCTGAACTTGTAGGTCAAAGCAAGTTCAATCAACTCGTTTTGGCGACCAGAAACGCCCAGCCCCTTCGTATTGAGGATTTTTTCCATAACTGTCCCTTTGCAAATGTTATTTTCAGACCCTGGCGGTCATTTGGCGACAAAAAATCGAATCGAGGATTATCACCTAACCGCACATATCAAACTAGTGGAAAACTAGCGAGCCGTTTAATTGAACGAAGGTTTGTCTGGTATGTGGGGCTTGGTCTCCCAGTGGCCGGAAGTTTGATGACGCGCATTTGCGTCGAGTTTGGTATTTGCAGCTGGGCATTCAGACGTTGTCCCACTCGAAAACGCATTCAGGGGACAAACCGAGATCTTCTGTACTTTGACCACTTTATGGGCGTTGATTATCGCATTGCAATGGTTAACAAAAATTTGTTGTCCGCAAATTGATTTTATCGGTTGATTCCCCAACCTTGGTTCTTGACATCGGCTATCTGCGGCTTATGCTGTGGGAGCGGTTTCAGGTAACGGTTTCATCAACTAGTAACGGTTTCCAGTTGACGCGCCGAACAGTTGTTTGAAGTGATTTTCCCCTTTCACACATTCAAAGAAATCATCTTTGGAGGATTACATGTTTCGTTTAGAAAGTCAGTACATTGCCAGTTGGGCAGTCGCCGCCCTGTTGTGCACTTGCAGTTTGGCGACAGACCAGTTGGACAACGGTAGTTTTGAAACTGGTGACTTGATGGGTTGGGTTGATCCGTCGGCAATTCCTGGTGTTCCTAACGCCTCGCTTGCCGAGCCGACGATCGGCGCTCAGGACGGCTCATTTGCTTGCCGATTGGCGTTGGCCTCCGGAGTAAGCGAACTGCGACAAGAATTCGACGCCAGCGAAGGCGATGAGTTTAATTTTTCAGGATACATGTTGGCCGACAGTGCGGACGTGGCGTTGGCGGGCAACACATTCTCGCTCTACAAGATTGTTTTTATCGACGAAAATGGTGTCGACCTTCCGCCAGCCTCAGTAAGTGTCGGTCAACCTTCGGATCCGATGTTCCCTGGGGTCGACTCATTGCCGTTTTTGAACGACGCATCGGCCCAAGATCTGTGGATTTTCAGTGAGGCGCAAGGTGTCGCTCCGGCCGGTACCGTCAAAGTTGCATTCTTGGCGCTTAATGTCGATTTTGGTGACGGCGGTATCGAGTACCCGAAATGGTTCGATAACTTGAGCGTCACGAAGATTGAAGGTGGAATGCCTGGCCCAAACATGCTTGAAAACCCAAGTTTCGAGACAGGTGACTTTACTGGTTGGGTTCCAGAGTTCAATCCGGATGTTGAGAATGCGATTGTTGGGGCGCCCGGTGCAGGTGCCCAAGAAGGCATGTTTGCTGCAGAACTTCGATTGGCTAATGGAGTTAGTGAACTTCGTCAGGCATTCCCAGCCAATCCAGGTGAAGAATTTAGTCTTGAAGGCTGGATGTTGCACGAAAACGGACTCCCCTTCGGCGCCACATTTGGCTTATACAAAATTGTTTTCCAAGACGAAAACGGAACGGATCTTGAGATTGATGCCGGTTTGGTCTCGCAAGGCCAAGCCGCACCGGCGGACGCGCCTCCTGGGATCGAGTCATTGCCTATTTTGAATTCGAGCATTGGCGCTGACACGTGGATTTGCAGTAAGGCACAAGGAGTTGCTCCGGCAGGAACGACTCAAGTCGTGTTCTTGGCCTTGAATGTTGACTTTGCCAATGGTCTGGAAAATCCGATGTGGTTTGACGATATTTCAGCCCACCAAATCGTTGGCGGAATGCCTGGACCGGAAATCTTGGAAAACGGCGGTTTTGAAACTGGCGATTTTACAGGTTGGGCTCCCGAGCCTCCATCAGGAAACGGTTCTGTTGGTGCTCCCGGCGTGGGTGCTCAAGACGGCTCGTTTGCTGCGTTGTTGACCAATGAGCAATCGGTTGGCGAATTACGCCAAACGTCTCCAGCCAGTCCTGGTGATGAATTCAATCTGAATGGCTATATGTTGACTGAGAATATGCTTCCAGGCGGTCCTTCATTTGGTTTGTTCAAGATTGTTTTTCGCAATGCAGATGGAATGGACTTAGAGCCAGCGTCTGTCAGCGTCGGCCAATTCGGCCCCATGGAAAACCCGGGTGTCGAGTCACTGGACTTCCTGAATGAGAACAGCATGGTCGATGTATGGCAGTTCAGCGAAGCACAAGGCGTTGCCCCTGAGGGGACGGTTGAGGTGTTGTTCTTGGCGCTCAATGTTGACTTTGGTGGCGGAAATAACCCCATCTGGTTCGACAATATCACGGCAACGTTGATTAAAGATGGTGGCTGCGATTTCGAGATCGGTGACGTCAATCGGGATGGAATGATTGACCTGCTAGATGTTCAGCCATTTGTTACTGCCATCACTGGTGAGTTCGTCTGCGAAGCAGATATTAATCAAGATGGCGTTGTCGACCTATTGGACGTTCAGCCATTTGTCGCACTGTTGACCGGCGGCTAATACGCGCCTTGTTTTTAAAGCCAATGGCCAGTTGTTCAATAAGGGCAACTGGCCTTTTTGAGAAACTCCGTACTTCAAACTCTATTTCTGCTTCTGTGCCTCAACTCGAGACGGTTTGGACGGGTGATTTAAGGGCGTTTTAGTGTCCTTTAATGAATTTGCAGGCATTAGGTGGTTTTCTGACCCATTGGTTTTGCGGTTCAGGAATCCAGACCTTTAAGCCATATCAGTGACAAAGTAATTCACTTACTATTGATTGATCCGGATTAAACGATAGACTAAATTTAGTTATGAAAGCGGTTTCAAAAACGTCGATCGAACAGTCAAAGGTCGAATTCCCCTCGTTTTTTGAGACTTGGATTTGAACAATAGCAATATATATCCCCTACTTTATTGTGAGTCCCATTATGAAATCGAATTGGCAACGAAACGATGGTTTTACGCTGGTAGAACTGTTGGTTGTGATCGCGATCATCGGCATCCTCATTGGTATGCTGTTACCGGCGGTGCAACAGGTCCGTGAGGCAGCTCGACGTACTAGCTGTCTAAACAATCTACGTCAGATGGGGGTTGCTTCGCACAACTTCGAAGGAACGTTCAAGCATTTCCCGACGGCTGGAGGCGCGGTTCAGCAATTCGTAAATCCGGAAGAGCAATGCAGTTCAATCTATGGTTATGAGTTGTCGAGTTGGATGTATCAATTGTTGCCATTCATCGAGCAACAAAACGTCCAAAATTTACGGTCTGGAAATCCGTGCGGCCCGATCGCTTCGGGGATGGCCGAAACGCCAATCGGGACCTTCAATTGTCCTTCCCGTGACAATCGTTTCGCCATTGCCTTTACAGAAATTTTCGCGTTGGGTGATTACGCTGGTGTTTTGGCCAGTTGGAATGATCCCAATTGGCAAGGATTCGAGTGGCAAGTCACCTCTCCCCCGCGTCAAGATGAAGACGACGTCGTATGGACCGGTATCATTGCCCGCGGCGGACATGTTCAATTGAATTCTGGCTCGCCGCAAGTTACGAAGTTCCGCAAGATCGGATTCGAGGATGTTCTGGATGGTACGTCAAACACGATTATGCTGGCCGAAAAGTCAGTGGATAGCCGATTTTATACATTGGCTTCCGCCAATCCGTGGCCCTTTTGGGAATTGTACGGTTACTATGTAGGTGCCGACTGGCCGCACATGCGAATGTTTGCCGCCGCAACGCAAGGCAACAGCAGCCCAAGCCCAGTGATTCCACCGTTGGGTGATGCGGAAGATCGTCCAGAGGGTTTAGAGTCTTATTCGACCGGTCAGACGGTTGAATTCGGTTTCGGATCGGCACACCCCGGCGTGATCAATGCGGTTATGGGAGATGCTTCGACGCAAACAGTAACTCGCTCCGGCGACTTGATTTTGTTAGACCGACTTGGAAAACGTGCTGACGGTACGTTGGCAAGCCTGGATGACATTTAACGACTCATGGCCCTGAAAATTCAGGTACTTAATTACACGGTTGAATCATGGACAGAATTTCGAAATTTTCTATTGTTCTGTGTTTGGGTCTAGTTACAGGCTGTGGTTTCTCGGTCGACAATGAGTCGACGTTAGCACAGCTAAACGCTCAAAACATCCAACGTCTGGCTAATCTTTATGTCGCGTTCCAGCAAAATCATGAATGGCGAGGCCCCGATGATGAAGCTGAGTTCAAAGAGTTCATCAAGAATTTCCCCAGTCACAAGTTGGAACGAATCGGTATTGATCCGACAAACATTGACGGCATTTTTGTCAACGAGCGCGATGGAGAACCGTTCAACATCCGTTACCAAGTTCAAGGCAACATGATGGGTTGTTCAGAAGCGGTGATCTTCGAGGCAACGGGTGTCGGAGGCAAAAAGATGATCGGATTCCTTGACATGCTTCAACGCGAAGTAGAGCAAGCGGAATACGATCAGCTTTGGTCAGGTGAAATATCGGCGTCTCAAGAAGCGGCCCGTGAATGAAGGTTGCTGTCGTATACCGGATTATTTAAATGCTTACTCAAGGCTCGGGATATCCGAGCCTTTTTTCTTTTGACGTGAGATCAAAAAAAACCGGGTACCCACGACGATTCTCACAGTGAAATTGAATTGGCGGACGAAATTGGGCGAATCGGACTCGATTTGTAGGAAATTGGTACTGTAACTGGCGGGAATAAACGAATAATATTCGGTTGTTTGTGTTTCTTAACTGGGGGCGAATTGGATTCGACCGGATAGCTAGAAGCGCTGGTGGCGTGTCGTGGCTGGTCAGAGGGCCACGTAAAAATCTGACCACAAACTTTACTTGCCAACAATAACTTGGCTTTGGCTGCGTAGTAACGCAACCCGGATTGATAGTCTTCGCCAGAGAGACTTGAAAATCCGTCGCAATTCTGGATCGTCAAAAGTCATGCCGAATACGCTTTTGCCTAAATTCCGTTTTCGTCTAGTTTAATTTTCAGTTTGTCACTGAACGGTCAATTAAGCGAAACTTAAAGTAGTGACTACACACGTAGAGGCCATCGTGGAAATATCGCGGGACGCGGGTTCGATCCCCGCCGCCTCCACTTCAGTTTGTGTTAACTGTCACAACCTGACCATCTTTTCAAAAAGCCCGTCGACGAGAGTCGGCGGGCTTTGTTCGTTTTGTTCGAAACACCGGCCAAAACTGCTGTTTTGCAATTTTGTCGAGCATCTCATTCGCGGCACTCACTCTCGGCTCAAACGTCGAACTCACGAGGGCTCAACCCGCGAAAAAGGCTCAAGATCGCGGCACTCACCTTTTTTTGGGGGGGTGATTCGCACTAGTAGTCTAGATCGACTTGTCATTCTTCAGATGATTGGCTTATCTTTCGAAGGAATACTCCCTCTCGTTCATAGACCGAAAACAAGCACGAACAGTCAATCAGCCCAAAATCGTTGTAAGATCACTAACGAGTGATGTAACGCGTGACGTGTTTATAGACTGCACCACGAAAACCGAATTCAGCCAAATTGATGCAGATGCCCGAATAACGCATTCGCTAGTTTTCTTTTGTCAACAAGTATTTAGCCAACGCCCGATAGGCCGGGAGCGAGGTCGGGTCAATGTAGCCATTCTTGGCTTGCGGATGAGAAGCGAAGCGAGCAATCACGACATCCGCCGTTGGATCAATGTAAATCGTTTGGCCATGCACACCGCGGGCTGCAAAGGCACCGTGATCGTCGTGGAAAACCCAGAACATGCTTCGATAACTACCACCTTTTAGTGTTTGGTAGCCAGCTTTTTCAAATGCTTCTTTGCTTCCGCCTCGCTTCAAGCTTGCCGTAACAGAGGCTGGAAATAGTCGTTTTCGCTGAAACATGCCGTCGTTCAGAAGAAGTTGGCCGACCCGGGCAAGGTCTCGTAAGCCACAATTCAATCCGCCTCCCACAAATGGCGTCCCAGTGGAGTCGACCGTAATGAATGCTGATTGTTCCATTCCCAGTTGACTCCAGATTCTTTCGGAAACTAACTCGTTGAATGGCTTGCCTGCGGTTCTAACAACAACCCATCCTAACACATCGGTGTTCGGCGTTTTGTACGCAAAAGCCTGGCCATGTTTGCCTTCACTTTTGACCGTTTGCAAATATTCGTAGTAGGTGCGTGGGCCGTTGAAATCCTTGGGCTTGGGAAATGGGCTGCCAGCTGCCGAATATGTCCAGACATCAGCGTTGGGGTCACTGTAATTTTCGCTATACTCGAAGCTTGTCGTCATATCCATAACCTGGCGCACAGAGGCCTCACCGAATCCAGAGTCTTTTAACTCGGGAATTATTTCACCAACTGTTTTGGTAGCGTCAAGCTTCCCTTCAGCGATCAGAATCTCGGCCATCAAACCTACGAAAGACTTGGTGACGGACATCGCCGCATGCTTGTTATTTTCGTTCAAGCAACCGGAATAATTTTCGTAGACAATTTGACCGTGATGAAGAACAATGATTCCGTCGGTGAAGTTGGCCAACAAGGAATCTTTCCAAGTCATTACCTTGTCAGATTTCATCAAACGAAACGTAAGTCCGTCAATATTCGGATCCAGATTTCGGCGTAAAGGCGTCGGTTTTCCGTTTCCTCGAGAGATCTCGACAGACGGCATGAGTTGTTGAAAGTGACAAACTGACCAACGCAGTTTCGGAAATGAGAAAAAGTCTGGATCGGTACCACGAATCACTTTGTCTGACGGTGGCGGAAACCCTTGCATCCAACCAAGTGCAATCGGATCTGAATTTTTGGCGGTCCAATTCTTGATGGTGTCTTTGTTTCCTTGCGCTACAACCAAGGAATTGGAGACGCAAAAGACAAGTGACAACAGAATCACAATTGGAACAGCGTGACGACTCATTGCTAATAATTCACTACGAGATTTAAGAACCCACCAGGCCACACAGGCGTATTGCCAGGAGAGACCAATTCGATACCTCGACCGGGAACGGATACACTGAACCCCGCGTTCAAGAACGTATTGGTATTAATCACTCGATTGTATTCGATAAAGAAATCGTCGGAAACATGCTCGTCCGCGACCCCTGAAATGACCGTGGAAAGTCCATTTTCAAGTTCCACGCGAGTGGCCTGCCCGAATTGAAGCGGGCTAAAAAGTTCGTTGGCTCGAATATGGGCATAGCGAAATGTCACGGTATCTTGAACGGTCGGATTTATCGCTAACGCCAGCTGATGCGCGTTTACATTGGAGTTGATAAAAACCAGTGCAGACTTGGAGCCGGTCGCCCAGCTTGAGGGAGAGCCTTCGTACGCTAGGGGATCGAAGCGTTCCAGCTTTGTGGTGTTCGGGTCGTCGCCTGAGAATGTCTGGAATGAGTACACTAATCTGGGTTTCCACGGCAAGCTACTGAGTGTCTTTCCCGCCTGAATTCTGCCTCCCCAGGCCTCCAGGTCAATTCGATCGTTGTGTTCGTACGCAAAGTCCGCAGTCACAAATAGGTCAGGATACTGTTTAAGCGGTGTAATCCTGAAGTAGCTGTTCACTGCATTGAGAGCCTCGCGAGCTCCGGGCAGAATCGAAGGTGGTGTACCTCGGGGCGCGGCCTTGGGATAGGGTGAGTCGGAGGTTGGAACGTAAATAAATGTCGTTCCGAGGTAGTTTTTCGATTCACGATCGATTCTGAAGTCAATTCCCGACAAAGCGGTTCCGGTGTCGTTGGAACTTAGTTCATTCGCGTCCAAATAGAACAATGTTGTTGTCATGAGCCTTCGCTTCAACTTGCCAATTGCCGCGAACTCCCAAGCCTTGCGCGGTCCGAATTTTAGTGCACCTCGCTCAAATCCGTTTTGGGCGCCGTTGGCAACCAGCATTCCAGTACCCAATTTCAATTCCCGGGGCCCAAAAGAGACATCCCATGAACCTTCGTTGCTGTTCGGCTGGTTGCGAACCCCAAGATAACCTTCCTCAAACAAGGTTCGGCCTGTATTACCTCGATCAAAGGCATCGATCTCCAAGGTTCCGGATATCACCGCCGAGAGTTTTCCATAAGTGGAAAGTCCAAGGTCACCGGTTCGCTCAAAACTGATCCCGGGCTTGACGTACGCCTCAAGCCACTCGGAATCCGAATCAAAATCAACATCGGGTGCAGCGAACTCTGCCAGATTCCAATAGACATTCCCCTCAGAGATTGCATTGACTCCGGCTTGGAAATGCCCAGTGACTTTCAGGCGGTCGCTTTCCAGAAGCAGTAGCGGCTTAGGACCTTGTTGGGCAGACGAGGGAAGTTTAGATGTCGCAGCTTGGGAAGTCCCTTTTTCAGCGCCCCTGCTAGCGTCAGGAAAACCACCAGGAGAAATATCACCAAGTTGTATTTGGACTGGGGGCTGGATAATCGGAGGGATTGCGGCGTGGTTCGGCGAATCCAAATCTATGGTCTGACTGCAAAGCTGGTTGCCCGAAAGGAGAATCAGGCTGAGAGCAACGAGTCGAGCGATAAATGAGATAGCGATTTCCAATGAAACACTTTCTTTTCGCGTATCCCGCAGCCGCACTTACAATAAAAACTGAACCAGAAGAGAGGGGTAAAAGCACATCCCATTGGTTAGATATCGGATAGATTTTGCAGGTTATTTAGAATATTCGACCTGCTAATTACGTGTTCAAGAGACACGAAATTTCACTAGCACCGTTGCAAGTCCTTGAGGCCGCCTCCACTTCAGTTTGTGTTAACAGTCACAACCTGACCATCTTTCAAAAAAGCCCGTCGATGAAAGTCGGCGGGCTTTATTTGTTTTGTTCGAATAACCGGTGAAAACTGCTGTCATGCATTTTGGCCGAGCGCCTTAATCGCGGGACTCATGGCATTTCCAAACCGAAATTCAGAGGGCTCAACTCTTCAAAAAGGCTCAAAATCGCGGGACTCACCTTTTGGGGGATAGCACCTTTTTTTCTCAGACCTAATCGAACGGTCGGTCTTTAGAAGATCGGCGTCCGTTTTGATAACCTCGATTTGTTTGGCGACTAATTCGCAGGCATGACTCACGGTCAAATTTCCAACATCAGTGCCGTGGGACGTCAAATCATTTTTCCATCGCATTTGCTAGTCCGGTAGGCCCGTTTACCAAAGCTCGGTTTAAAGCTGGTCAGCAGCTACGTTTGTGTGTGACA
The DNA here is from genome assembly GCA_965263475.1 of Mariniblastus sp. GTDB lineage: Bacteria > Planctomycetota > Planctomycetia > Pirellulales > Pirellulaceae > Mariniblastus. Next base: position 249,128 of record OZ253677.1, on the reverse strand, counting down.
ATACTTCGCGACCGATCTCACACCAAGCTTTGCCATTGAAGAACATATGGCCCGCACCCTCCAATTGCGTTAGCTTGGCATTTGGGACAAGTCGAGCCGTAGCTTTGCCATTGTCAATCGGTACCAGCGGATCGACGGTGCCGTGTAGAACCAGCAGCGGGCAATTTACCTTGGTTATGGCGGTAACGAGTGTGCTCGGTACGGTGGACATTGCATGAATGTGGTTAACCGCTACCTGCGCGTTGCGAGGGTCACCGGAATACAATTCTCGGGTGTATTGAATCGCAAGCTGTTCGTCAAATAGTCTTGCGCCATTTATGAAACGCCAACTTTCGAGCCAGCCTTCGAGGTCCTTCTCGAAATCGCCAGTTGGTTGGTTCTTCATCAACTTTTCCCACGTGGATTCTGTCGCACTGGTCATTTTCAATTTGGCTGCCACTGCAGGCGTTACGGTTGAACCAGCCGATATCGAGGTCACTGAATCCACCTTTTTTGGGATCTCACACATTGCCATCTGCGCCAAGAATCCGCCCATTGAGTGTCCAACGACATGGCAAGTCGGTTTATCAAGTAACTCGATCAAGGCCAACAAGTCGTGCAACAGTTCATCAATCGGATACACCTCGGCAAAATGTGTAGAAATACCAGTGTCCCGATGACTGTACCGGACCACAAAGCGTCGATGTGTTGCCAGGTCAAGGCAAAAGGAGTCAGGCCAGAATCGGGCGGGGGCCCCAGCTCCAGAAATCAGCAACACTAGCGGATCTTCGTCCGACCCAAAGGCTTCGTACGCAAGCTCGACGGAGTCACGGACAGTAACTAAATTTGAAGTACAGTGATCGGCGTATTCGCAAGGCAAGAAATACATTTCAGGGTTTCCCGTTAACAATATTCATTCAGTCGCCGGGACCTTGGTCGCAGGCGAGAACTGCGTCCAACCATACCAAAGCGCAAAGGCCAGCGTTGCGATGCATATGATCAAGAAGAATACGTCATCTGGATCGATTGGCGGCGTGAACAAGATGAGAGCAGCGGTCCAGATCGCTGCAATCATATTGGATATACGCAGGGCCGGACGACTGAGGAGGTGCGGCAACATGATCATGCTGATCATTGGCATTACCGCAATTCCGCCGAAAAGCAACAATTGGTTTGTGATCTTCATGCCAAACATCTCACCGGCAATTACCCATTCCATATAACCAGGCGATAGGAATTGGTGGATGTCGCGGAAGATAATGTTCATTAGGAAGAAGGTCCACAGGACTGAAAGAAATAAACGCGGATTTGCCGTGTACGCCGGGGATTGCATGTGATCGTTCCTTACGTAATGTCGAATGTTAATTGGATATTTTCTAAACTAAGCCATCAGTGGTCGGGATTGGGACTTGGTTTGTTTGATTAGTTGGGGCGGGTTTTATTGCTATTTACGTGCAATATCACTTTGCCTTGAGCCCGTCGCGTCTCAAGGTAACGAATCGCGTCGGCAGCGTCGGATAAACAGTAGCGACGATCTATTTTGGGCGAGACGATCCCACGCTCCACCAACACCTTCAAGTCAACAAGGTCTTGGCGACTTCGCTTAAGCGTCAACACCTTTATTTGTTTGGTATCCAGAAACGAGTTGACCAAACCAAAACTAATCGTGGCTAGTAAACGGGAAAAAGTCGAAAAACCTGCAACGATCGCTCGACCATTCGGTTTTAGGGTCCGTTTCAGCGCGGCCCCAGAAATATTTCCCACCGTGTCGAAAACTAAATCATATTGGTCTCCTGTCTTGGTAAAATCTGTCGATCCGTAATCAAGCACCTCTTGGGCTCCAAGAGATCGCACCAGATCCAGGTTTCGCGCACTGCAAACACCGGTCACGTTGGCGCCAATTCCTTTGGCAATCTGAACAGCGAATGTTCCCACTCCTCCCGACGCACCATTGATCAGAACCGTCTCGCCGCCGCTGAGCTTCCCCAAGCGGTTTAGGCCTTGCAACGCGGTGCGACCGGCAGTTGGAATTGCCGCCGCGGATTCGAGGGAAATATTTTCCGGCGCGCGTGCCAGTTCCTGTTCAGGCACAACTGCGAACTCGGCAAAGCTGCCAAGTCGATCGTCGGGCATGGCGCCGAAGACTTTGTCACCGATCTGCACAGTCGAGACTTTGCTGCCAACCTGCTCCACGCTGCCTGAGAAGTCTGCGCCAAGCTGGGGATGCTTCGGACGGCGCCATCCCAACGCAAGCCGAATCAAAACGGGGTCGGCGCGCATCGATCGCCAATCCAGAGGATTGACGCCAGCGGCTTGGACTTTGACGAGTACCTCATCATCCTCGACAGTTGGTCGGGGAATGTCGACGATTTCCAACAAGTCTGCTGAACCGTATTCTCTTCGCAAAACGGCTTTCAAATTCGCCTCCACGCAACAGGTTGACCTTTATTAAAGTACACTGTACAGTGTAGTATACTTAGAGGCAACCCCAGCGGTTTCATCCTCGATAACAAAATACGGAAAAATTTTTCATGGGCGAATCAATTAAGAAACAAACTCGCATTCGAGACACCTCACAGAAGCGGGAGTCGATACTGAACGGCGCCGTACAAACATTTCTGGTTGAAGGCTATCGAAATGCTTCAATGGATCGGATTGCGGAACATGCCGGCGCTTCGAAACGAACTGTTTACAACCACTTTCCCAAGGGTAAGGACGAGTTACTTCAGGCCGTCATTGAGCGTTTGTTGGCGGAAAAAGAAAAACGCAAGAAGATTGTCTACTCGCATTCCAGAACACTAGAAGAGCAGTTGGCAAAGTTTGCAAATGCCGAGCTGCATTTCTTGACCAAGCCTGATTATTTGGCGCAGGTTCGGATGCTTGCTATTTCGCTGATGAGCGATCCGGTTTTGAAGGCGAGAATTTCGGAGAAGACTAAGGGAAGACTAGGTTCTCCGCACAAAAAACTAATTGACTGGCTAAAGGAGGCCCAAAAAGATGGACGAATCATTTCAGAAAATCCACCGACAATTGCCAGAATCTTTTATGCGATGATTGAAGGAGGCCTGGTCTGGCCCGCATTGTTTCAACCCTGTCAATCGATGCGGATGTTTCGACCGTTTCGTGACGAACTGATCAAGACCTTTCTGATCCGGTTTCGTCGAACCTAAAAAATCCGTGGTTCAAAGACAACTCGACACCATTAGCCCCGTTGCGAGTCCTTGTGGCCGCCTCCACTTCAGTTTGTGGTAACAGCCACAACCTGACCATCTTTCAACAAAGCTCGTCGACGAGAGTCGGCGGGCTTTGTTCGTTTTGTTCGAATCACCGGCGGAAACTGCTGTTTTGGAAATTGGCGAAGCATGACATCGCGGGACTCACTTGGGCTCGCGAACCGATATCTTGGGGGCTCAACTCGGTAAAACGGCTCAAAACCCCGGCACTCACCTTTTGGGGGGAACCTTTTTTTCTCAGGCCTAATCGAACGAGCAGTCTTCAGGAGATCGGCGTCTGCTTCAATAACTTGGATTTGTTCGGCGACTAAATCGCAGGCACGACTCCGGGGCAAATTTCCAATAGCAGAGGAAAACTGCCGTTCATGAATATACTCTAGTCCAGCCGAATTAGGATTTAATATCTATTCCAGCATTGATGAAACGATAGGTTCATCGTCTCTCTGTAAGTCGTATTGAATCCATTCAGAACTCATATGGAAATCGACGGAATCTAAACGCCCTGGCCCAAGATTCTTGTATGCATGCGGTACATTTGCAGGGCCAACAACCAATGCCCCAGCTTCTGCTACAAATGTTTTGTCTCCAACCGTGAATTCCGCTCTACCTTCGATGATATGAAAGACTTCGTCATAGGGATGAACGTGAAGGTTTGGACCTTCACCTACAGTGTCAGTACTGTATCGAATCACGACGCAATTTATTCCGTATTGGTGCCCCTCCATAGCGCCCATTGGCGGGTCTTGCTTCCTAAGCCATTTGTCGGGACTAATGTAAACAGGTTCAACCTTGCTTGGCTTTGGCATCTCAACTCCTCAATGTAATGGTTAGGTTCGTTTCCGTGACACAAACGGAGCGGCATTGATAAATTCTTCGGTTACAGCCTCCTGAAGCATCCAAAGTCCCATCGCCCGATATGAAACGGGTGTCCAAGAGTTAACGCCTTTACGCCAATCCAAAGATGCCACAGGTGTCTCGTCAAAGCCACCGCTGTTCACTCCGCCTCGAACAAGCGTCCATCTTAGGCGTGAAAACTCCTTGCTCCCTAGTGCATCAACGACTGCTCTCAACTCCCTCGCCCCACGACCGACTTTTCCTGGAATCCACGAGAACAACCGCATCAATAGGCTTGCAGGCTCGCCCGGCGACGGACTTAGCAGGGTGTTCATCAACACGATGCGGTTGACTCCTGACGTCAACATTGCACGCTCAACAGACGCCATATTGCGAGACAACAAAGCGTTCGAATCAAAACTAGTTGCCGTTACACCGATCGCGGTCAAGACTGCGTCAGCCCCATTAAACGAGGCTGAGAGAGATGCTTCGTCAGCCAAGGAAGAAACAACGACTACACGAGAACCCTCGGGAACGTTTGAAATTCGCTCTGGACGCGAGCGCACGACGGCTGTGAAACCAACGCCATTTTCTCGGCACGCTTCAAGGATAGCGTTTCCGAGACCACCTGCTGCACCAATCACCGTCACGTGGCGAGGTAGAGTGGTAAGCGAGTTTGTGGTGTCTTTGTTTTCCATGGCGAATCACACCTCTTAGAAAGAGAGGAGTGTTTTGTCGGGAACCGGTTTTGATTTCTTTCCTGCCAATAGTTCGAAGTGTTCTCGTAAACGAAGCGAACCATGATGCGGAGCACACATATCCAAAGCGGACGCAGCCACAAAAAACTCAAATGGACCAACTGCCTTGGCAAAACCAAGCAGCTTAGCAGCCGCTACACCAAGAGTTCCCAAACGAAGCGGAATGTGTGTAACCTTGGCCGGCTTTCCAAGCACATCAAATGCAAGTTCAGCCATCTGTTGAAAGCTCAAAGTCTCGGGGCCGCCAACGTCCAACTCATCCCGACCGGAATCTACTGCCGAAATACAAGCGTCGGCCATGTCACGCCCGCCAATCGGGCTTGCCTGCGAACTTCCGTCGCCAAAGAGATACACTCTACCGCGTCGAGCCATGGCGAAGACTTCCTCGATGTCAGAGTAGAATCCGCTCGGGCAAATCACTGTAGAATCAATTGATGAACGCCTGAGCTCATCAACAAATCGTGATTTAACACGTACCATTGGCACATGAAGCATTTGGTTCGCATTCAATACATGAACGTAGCCAAATCTTTTTACTCCAGCTCTTTGTGCTTCGTCCAAAATATTCTTGTTTGCTGCGTAGTCGACATCCTCATAGGAAAGGCCGTCACGTTGCCTCGTGATTCCCAAAGCCGAGACAACAACATCGACTCCGTCGCAAATACCTTTAAGGGAATCAACGTTGGTTGCTTCTGCAGTGATGATTTCATCCGCACATGAGGGAACATTTCTTGGACTGCGTGCAAGAGCACGAACGTGATGTCCAGCTGACTTTGCCGCCCTTACCAGATGCTTTCCCAGGTAACCTGTTGCTCCGGCAATCAAATAGCTCTTGTTCATTTCTGCGCCGTCGTTTTCATTAAATGAGTTTCTCACCAAGCAATTCAGTCTTCTTTAGCCATTTCTCCCGAAACGCATCGGATGATTTTCGAATTGGAGCAATGTAGGTCGTGCGAACAGGCGAAACGCCGCAGAACTGTAACGTTCCTTGCTTTAGCTGTGTTGTTGCTGGACTGCCCAAGAACAAACGATAATAGAATCTAGGTGTGTCTGCGGTTGCGATAATCCTCCCTGTTTTACCTTTGAGCAACTTTTGGGGAATCGGGCCCTTCACGTATTTGAACGTGACGCCTGGCAAGAACACCCTATCGATAAATCCCTTCATCGCGGCGGGCAAGCTAAACCACCAGATAGGATGCACCCAAACCATATGGTCGCACCACAGAATCTTGTCAGTCGCGTTCTTCAGATCAGGTTCCAGATCAGGTAAATTCTCATAGCCTTGTGGAAGGTTCACATCGAAATCTAACTTCCCGATGTTGATGGTTTTAACGTCAGCATTACTTCGGCGGGCACCCGTGACATAAGCCGCCGCAAGTGCGGCTCCATAGCTGTCCGGGCTCGGATTGCCATTGATGACCAGAACTTTCTTTTTCATTTCCCAATCCCATCTAAGAATAATGTGACGCTCGGAAGCAAAATGCGTTTCAAAGAACGGCCGGTCGCGTGCCGCATCGTAATCGCGCCCTCAACAATCGAAGTCAGTGCCCAAGCAGCTGCCTCAGCATCCAAATTCTTTTTGAATTCTCCGCTTTGGATACCTCCAGAAATAATCTCAGTAAACGCATGTATGTAGGCACCAAAACACGGCTTCAAGACATTTCGCACGCCCATGTCACGTGCAGCCATGGCTTTGAATTCTGCAAATACCGGGTAGAGAACCTTGTTCTTTTCCAAGAGTCGTACTAAACCACTTGCATAGTCTTCTAGCCTCGCGGTAGCAGGTGCGTCAGCCTCAATCAAATTCAGCAGCTCTGGCCTATCCGCATCGAATAGCTGCCGCACGAGAGCTTCCACCATCGCCTCTTTGCTTTCGTAGTAGTGGTAGACCGCTGCTTTGCTGAGATTCGCCGCTTTAGAGATTTCGTTCATGCTTGATGCGTGAATCCCACGTTGGCTAAACAGCTCAGCTGCCGCCATCAAAATCTGTGGTTTTCTTTCATCACTGACGTCTGGTTTTGGCATGTTTACTCCGGCAACAATCCGATTCCTTAAACACCTGTTCAATAAATAACCGACCGGTCGGTAGAATATTATCAGCTTTCATACCAGAGTCAAGCTCAATTGCCAGAAAGTTGGGGTGAATGCATTGATTTGGAAAAAAAATATCACGCTACGTCGACTCAACATCTCGTTGATCACATGAACGCTTGAAGTGCAACAACTTGAGAAATGGAACTGTCTTACGGTAGTATCTCAGCCCCTTTCCGATTCCTCAGTCAAACGACAGCAATATGAGCTCAATTCGCCATAAACCATGACCGCGTTGAGCGAGAGACCATCGTCTTGCCAACGCAAATGCAGAAGGATTCGACCGACAAAATCCCCTAGCCACGTCGCGAGTCCTCGTGGCCGCCTCCATAAGCTTCGACTCGGTTTTTATCGGGTCGAAGCTTTTCTTTTGGCCCGGGTTTGCAGGTGTTGAATTTCTAAATAAATACAGTCCGGTTGACTTCATTGCGCCAAGCAAAGCTTGGGAAAGGGGAATGAGATGTAAATTTACACTTTGAAACCTTTCATCGGAACCTTGCGGGTGGAAATCCCGTCCAGTAGAGCCTGACCAGCGCCTGGAAGCGAGTCTTGCGTGTTGTGCGAGTAATCGGCAATACGAAGCGTAGACAGCCAGTCCGAAAGCCATGCTATTGAGCGTCGAAATACCTTTCGTGGGAGCCTTTGCTTTTGAAGTACCAGGGGCCACGCTGCTGCACCGTATTGGTCTGGTGCAAGCAGTCCTGGCGTCGGAATGGAACACGTGCAAACGGATAATTGAGGTTCCCCAGGAACTTGGGAGAGCCCTGTACGCTCCTCAGCGAACTTCCGGATGGAGACACCGGATGACCAACTCCAGGCCTTGGCGGTGCACTCGTCCGGCAAGGAGCGAACACAACGAGTGAACGTTGAGGTACCGCCAAACGAAGGAGACGAAGTGCGGTGGGATGGCTGCAGGGCGTCATAGCGTCTTGATAGTACCGACGAAGTTGGCGAACCGCACCCGGCGGGAGCCAGTGGAGGGAAGCGAGACGTCGAATCATGGAACCGTTTTTGAGAAACACGACGAATGCCTCGAAATTCGAGAACCGTGTCCACGAAACAGGAACGGATAGCAGCGTTGGCGAAACAGTCACCAGAAATGGCTTTCACCTCGCTCGCCTACCTGATGGACATCGACTGGTCAAAAGAAGCGTACCGACGCACCCGCAAGAGCGGTGCTGCTGGCGTGGATGGAGTAACCGCGGACGAATACGAACAGGATCTGGAGGGCAACCTGCAAAGCCTGCTCGACCGCGCGAAGTCTGGCACGTACAAAGCACCACCGGTGCGACGTGTGCATATACCCAAAGGTGGATCGAGTACTGAAACTCGTCCGCTGGGAATTCCCACTTTGGAGGACAAGGTCCTGCAACGGGCGGTTGTCATGCTGTTGGAACCGATCTACGAACAAGACTTTCTGGATTGCTCATTCGGCTTTCGACCGGGACGATCGGCACACGATGCGTTAGATAGTTTCCGCCGCCAAGCGATGAACTGTCGGCCCCAGGGCGTGTGGGTGTTAGAAGTCGATATTCGCAAGTTCTTTGATAACTTGGATCATCAATATCTGCGACAGTTTCTCCAACACAGGGTGCGTGATGGTGTGCTGCGACGCCTGATCGACAAATGGCTGAAAGCTGGTGTGATGGAAGATGGCAACGTCAGTTATCCAGATTCCGGATCGCCCCAAGGCGGTGTGATTTCTCCACTGATCTCGAATGCGTTCCTGCACTACGTGCTGGACGTCTGGTTCGAGCAGGAAGTCATACCTCGTCTTCAAGATCGTGCTTTCCTTATTCGTTATGCGGATGACTTCGTGATCGGGTTTCGCCATCAACGCGATGCCGAGCGTGTCATGGAAGTCATTCCCAAACGGTTTGGCAAGTACGGACTGACCGTCCATCCGACCAAGACGAAGCTGGTACGGTTCTTCCCCCCTTCCGATCGGAAGGATCAGGACGACCCACCGGACGATCGTCCAGGGACCTTTAATCTGTTGGGCTTCACTCATTACTGGGGACGCTCTCGTAAAGGCTATTGGGTAGTCAAGAAGAAGACCGCCGCGGATCGCTTCAGCCGAGCGGTCAGGAACATCGATAAGTGGTGTCGAGATCATCGACATCTCCCGATCGCTGAGCAGCACAAAAAGCTGAATGAGAAACTACGCGGTCACTATGCGTATTACGGAGTCACGGGCAACTCAGGAGCATTGACACGATTTCTGCAGCTCGTCGAGGAGTGTTGGCGAAGGTGGCTTAACCGCCGCAACCGCATCCGCTCGATGATCTGGGAGAAATTCCGTGAAATTCTTCGCCGTTATCCGCTGGCCCCTGTTCGTACCGTCCGCTCGGTTCTCAGGAAAACGTAGCGAATCCCTGATTCGAGGAACCGTATGCGTTAATGCACGCACGTACGGGTCTGTGGGAGCTGTGGGTTGGTAACGACCCACGGCCACCCGGTCCGAAGCGGTTTACCTATACGATGTTTTCAGCGCCTTGGTCATGTCGATGTTACTTTTCGCTGGAACCTGTTGAAGCAAGACTAAACAAGAACGAGTAAATTTCCGTAATCTTCTCAGCCAGTCGTCTGTGTTGTTTGTCCGTTCCAGTTTGCGATTCAAATGCCACCGTCGCCTCGTTCGTTTCGGGGTCCACCGTCACAATCATATGTTCGTCAATCCATTCGATACATTTTTCGTCTGACGCTTTTCGCAGTGGCGGCGGCAATTCGTTTTCTGGTAAGAGTTTTATTGAGGCGAGCAATAGCGAAGGATCCTTCAATATCGCCGTCCGCAATTCAGGCTTCGGATTGTTTTCGTTGGGCTGCACCGGCAGTTTCGACTCGCCGTAGCGAACATAGGTCAAATACAGCATGTAAAACGCCACCAACGCGGTCACTAGAAATAATGCCTTAAGGCTAAACTTGGCTCTCAAGATTTTGTTACCTAATGAAGTGGTCGATCGTGTACTGAATTTGTTGTTGTACCATGTTCAGCAAAAAGTGAAAAAAAATTATATCCAGAAAAAGAAACACTGTTCGGTTGACTTCATTGCGCCAAGCTAAGCTTGGGAGAGGGGAATAAGATGTAATCTACAACTTTGAAACCTTTCATCGGAACCTTGCGGGTGGAAACCCCGTCCAGTAGAGCCTGACCGGCAACTGGAAGCGAGTCTTGTGTCGTATGTGGTAACGCATCCGGCAAAGCGTAGGCAGCGAATCCGAAAGCCATGCTATTGAGCGTCGAAATACCCCTCGTGGGAGCCTTTGCTTTTGAAGTACCAAGGGCCACGCTGCTACACCGTAATGGTCTGGTGCATGCAGTCCTGCCGGCGTCGGTTTGGAACATGTGCAAACGGATAACCGAGGTTCCCCAGGAACTTGGGAGGTCCTGTCGTTTCCTCCGCGAGATCCCGGCCGGAGATACCGGGTCAACAACTCCAGGCCTTGACGGTGCACTCGTCCGCCAAGGAGCGAATCTAACGAGTGAACGTCGGAGGTACCGCCAAGCGAAGGAGACGAAGCGCGGCGGGATGGGCGGCAGGAAGTCGTAGCGCTTTGATAGTACCGTTGAAGCAGGGGGAACTGATCCCGCAGGACCCTGTGGAGGGAAGCGAAGCGTCGATCGACAGAATCAATCGAGGGAAACATGTCGAACACGTTGCGGTTCGGTTTCATGTCCACGTCACTCGTTGGAATAGCTTCGGGGCCCTTTGGGGATGGCGAAGCTGTCGGTCGAGGAACCGTATGCGCTAATGTGCGCACGTACGGATCTGTGGGAGCCGTGGGTTGGTAACGACCCATGGCCACCCGGCCCGGTGGCACTTACGGACCGGTCAATAGGTCCACAAATGGCTGGACATCCAGCAGGTCAACAACGCCGTCTTGGTTGATGTCAGCCTTCGAATCAAATGTCCCAGTCGATAGCACATCGACGAAAGGTCCCACATCCAATAGATTAATCGATCCATCACAATTAACATCCCCGACTAGCAGGTCGGTCAACGTGTATCGGGCCGAGAGCAGGGCCGCGGAATCGCCGGTCACATTTCCCACCACGTACAGACGACCGGTTGAATCGACGCCCATGTGCCGCAGGGCGTCCCGGTTGACCAGTGTGTCTGTCGACGTGTCGAGCGTGGTCACCGAACGCACGTCACCCGTGTCGGCGGCGAGTTCGAGCAGTAGGCCGTCCCGCTCCAGCGGGTCACCGACGATGGAGTCGCTGGAGGTGCCGCCGACGACCCATACGGAACCGGAATTATCCGGATAGATCCGCTGGCCGAAGTCGCCGTCGCCGGCTCCCGTGTCGCCGAAGGAGCGTTCCCAGAGAACCGCGCCCGACTGCCCGTCAACAGCGATCGCCACGAGTTGATCGTTCCCGTTGCTGCTGTTGTTGTCCGGATCGAACAGACCGGTGGCGTAGACCGTCCCATCCGAGTCGATCGCCAGGTGTCTCGCGAAATTGTCGAGGCCGAAGCCTTGGATTAGCGACCAAAGTTCGGCTCCGGTCTGCGGGTCGTAGCTCGCCAGCACCCATCGCGGGCCGCTGGTCAGGCTATCTATCCCGAGAACGACGATGTCGCCGTTGGGGGCGAACGCGAGTCCGCTCGCCGCGTCGTTGTTCCCGCCCTCGTAACGGGCCTCCCATATCGTGGCGCCGGTATCGCCGTCGTACTTGATTGTGACGATATCCGAATCGCTACCCGCCATGGCGTTGCCGGAGATCACGACGTCACCCGAGCCATCAACCGCGACGTACTCGGCGTCGTCGTTTTCGAACAGGAATTGCCCGAAACCAGTGTAGATTCGGGTCCACAGTACATTGCCATCTGCGTCCAGACGGGCGGTGCCGAAATCACGCTGCTCGTCGGGCGTGTCGAAGCCCCCGGTGACGACGGCGCCGCCGTCGGGCATCGCCGCGATGTCGCTTGGGCTGTCGATGCCCTGATCCCCGCCGTCGATGAGCCGGGTCCAGAGGCTGTCGCCGGTCTGTGCGTCGTACTTGAGCACTGCGTAATCGCTCAAGGAATCGGGAACTGAACTGCGGGCCAAGAGGTAGATCGCGGACTCATCTAAAGATAGCGTCACGGCCTCGGCAACATCCTGCCCACCGGGGCCGGAATAGGTCTGAGTCCATGCGGTCGAGCCATCCGTATTGATGCGGATCAGGGTGACGTTTGTGAAGTCCTGCGTGGCGGCAATGAACGTGGCCCCAGAAGAGTCCGTCGCGGTGTCCACAACGGTAAACTGGCCGGTGGTCGCGATGCTCGTCACCCAGTCGAGTGTCGGTTGGGCGGCAACGATACCGGCGTGAAGTATGAGTGAACTCAGCACGATCGTCTGTGGGATTCGGCGTTGCACGGTTATCTACTTATTCTGTCGCTGGAATGTTGAATGGTCTCAATGGTAAACTCGAATCAGCCAATACATCCGCCAGAAATTTCTCGATCAACGGCAATCGCAAAAAAAACGCTGACTGATAGCGATTTTTATCGCCGTTGTCCCCCTGATTGACTCCGTCAGGCGGTTTGAGTTGCCAGGTCTGGGCGCACTCAATTTCGTCCGCGAGGGTGTTCTTCGAAACCGTTCATATATTCGGATGTCCGTCAAAAAAACTAAGTCTTGCTGCGAAAATTATCATGACTTCCCGCTCAACCGAAATCCTACGCGTTTTTTCGCGTCGGTGAAGTCAACGTGGATTCAACGGAGGGTTTTGCCACGTCCGGAACTGCGTTCGGATTCATCGATTCGAACGCAGATTCCAACATTTGGTTCTGACACCGGTGGACTCGACCGACGCGCTTTAGCAATTCCGACATTCAGCACTACTGCGCGTTTTACGGGGACTGGGCGATTGAAAATCCTGCTCGCTCCAGATTATGGAAAAGCCGTTGCAGAGCTTCCTCACGCTGAGTTCGCCGAGAGATTGGTCGTTGTCGATGAGGGCGTCTACTATTCCAGGCGAAAGCGACGTCAGTTTCAATATTCGCCCCACATAAGACCGATCCACCTTTTTTGCTTTCGCCAACTCTTCGATGGAACCAAATTCTCCCGATTCAAGTTCGTCCTGCCACGAGTAAGCTTTCGCGATTGCTGAGACCACCGAATTATCTACCCCCATAGATCGCTTGCCGTAAAGTATTTTATTGAACACACTGTCGCGAGTAGCGATGGTTATTTTCCATGCTTTTATCAGAAAAATCTAACTTCTGATAAAGCCCAGTTCGGTTCCTCACATTCGAGACGAAGAGTGATAATCTATCGGGATTTGCCGGTGTAACTGCCTGTTGGAATGCTGTCAACAAAAATTTCCCCAGTTTCCCGCCGCCTCAACTGACGCCGGAGTCACAACCCGGCTCAAAACGAAAAAGGCTCGTCAGTTTGTTCTGGCGAGCCTCGTTTTTGGCGCTAAGTCTCGTTTTTTTGCGCTAAGCCTTGTGGGTTTTGCCGTCTGATTATCTCCGTACTGAAGCAAATTACTCGACGTGCAACAAGAAACTGTTCTTGACCTTTTGGTCAAGTTTGCTAAGCTCGGTGTGTTTGACACGATAGAGGTGGAATCGCTATGAGGATGCAGCTGTGAAATATTCGCAAGTCGCCTATTGGGTTTTGACAACCCTGTTTTGTTTTGCCATGGGAGTGGCCGGCATTATGAACCTCATAGGTGTCGAAGCTCAACAAGAGGCGTTGTCCAGCCTGAGTTACCCCAGCTATTTGATGAAAATTCTGGGGGTCGCCAAGGTTGCCGGTGTTATTGCACTGCTGATACCGGGAGTGCCGTTGTTGAAAGAATGGGCCTATGCCGGGTTCACTTTCGACTTGTTGGGGGCGTCAGCTTCACACGCGTTTTCTCAGCATTCCATTCCCGAAATTGTCACTCCACTTGTCGTGCTTGTGGTTGCTACCGGGTCTTACTGGCTGAGGCCAGTTGACAGGCAACTTCTTCACCATCAACAGCCAGACACGTCTACTGTAGCGAACGAAAGCAAATGATCGATTCAAAGGCAACCAAGTTGGATTCAGTAGCGAAGCTACTACTAAGAGCCACATGCATTTTGTGGGTGATATGGGGACTGGTTCATATCTTGGCGGGTGTAATGACCATCAGTCAAGACACTCCGAAGGCAGTTGCCGGAATTGCGGATGCCGTCAATGCAGAGACGCTAAACGAGAATTACCCGGATGCCGCCGGAGCGATTATCAATCAGCATGGCTTCAACTTGCTATGGATTGGTGCCGTTACAACGATCTGCGCTTTCTTTGTGTGGCACGGCTCAAAACCTGCGATGTTTTTGGCCATGTTGGTCGCTGGCTTGGCGGATATTGGATATTTCATCTTTATGGATCTCGGCGGACATGTGAACTTTGTCCCCGGGACGGCAATGACTTTGATATGTCTGACGGCAGTCGTATTGAGCGTTTTTTCCCTGGTTCGAATGAACAAGTAAGAAACTCAAAAGTAAAATTGGATTCATCGGGGTATCGATCGTCGGTATGCTATTGCTGCTTCGTTGGTTATTTGCAAGTCGAACTACACGGAATCACGACTGACCAACGGACTCGTTGTCTTGGTGATTTCCATTGATAATTCCAGGTTGTCTGACCTTTCAGCAATTCGCTCGGCGGACTTATGGAAGGCACTCGACGTCCGCGAAAGGAGAAATTGTCCTCGTCAAATCAACGCCGGAGAAATTTAGCTGGCCAAATCCCCGCCGATTGACGGCAAGACTTGGAACATTCAGTACTCGCCGGCAATCGCTATCTTCGCAATGGTTAAGTGGCAGCCTGTTTCGAGTTCGCTGTGGACGCTGAGTAAATCGTCGAACGGAATCGCCGTCGAACGGATCACATTACCGCGAGAACATTTCGGCAATCATTTCGGCAGCCAACTTCACCGGCTTTGAATTGCCACTTACTCTTGAAAACAAAATTGAGCCCTCGATAGCAGCCAGCGCGAAATCAGCTAGTTTTCTCGCTTCTTTCGTTGCATGACCTTCCGAGACGAGCTGGTTGTAAAAGAGGGAGTTAATCTCTCTTAGTGCCGCATTGCAAGCAGCTCGGACGCTCTCGTTGGTCTCACCAATGGTGGCAGCCAGCACCAAAAACGGCATGCCGAGCCCACTGTCAGGACGATCAATCAATTTTGCAATCTGAATCAGGTGTCGCCGCATTCCCTCAGCCGCACTTCGCGTCTGTTCAATACTTTGACGAATATGAGACGTCGCACAGGCATGCATCTTCTTGACGGCAGCAGCAACGAGTTCCTCTTTTCCGCCTGGAAAAAAGTGGTACAGAGATCCTTTTTGAGCGCCGCACGCATCCAATACCATCGACAAAGAGACGTCGCCTCCGCCATGTTCTCTCAACAGCTCAGACATGCGGTCAACAAAATGTTCGCTTGTCAGTCGTGACAAATCCAACTCCTTGCGTACTTGTTTCGGCGATTCAATTCGTTCGCTTAATTTTAACATAGACTTGACTTGACCAACCAGTCAAATTGATAGCATCGCCATTAGTGGACCGAATGGTTAAGTCGACAAAAACATGGACCCATTTGTAGGGAAAACGCGATGAAAACCAAACCGGGCTTGTGCCTCGCATTGTTGCTGACATTTTCATTTTCCACTCAATTTTACGCACAGCAAATACCGGGAACCGTGATCGAGTTTGCTGGCGCCAGCACAATGTTCGTTGCTGACTCTGCTAATGGACAAATCTTTGCATTCCAACTGCCTCCAGCTCCTAAAGCGGTGCAAACGCATTTGACGCTGTGGAAGCAGTCGACAGATCGCCCGATCCAAGGCAATGGATTACGGTCGTCCCTCGTAGCGATTCGCGGCAGCCTGTGAAGATTGATTTGGACAGGGCCATCGATCACTTATCGCTGGTCCATCGGATTCGTATCAAGGACGCAAGAGGCAAAACAGTTCGCGGCCGACTTTGGCTTGAAGACAAGGAAGAGACCTGGTTGTTTTCCCCCGATATCTGTTGGGCGCCTGGTACATACACGATTGTCATTGACCAAATGCTCGAAGACATCCGCGGCAACCGAATTGACGAGCGCTTCGATCAACCTCTAGAAGAAACGTACGCTAAACCGCAATTTCTATTGGTCAAATTTGAAATTCTTGATTCACCCAAGGACAGTCTAGATGAGTAATCTCGAAATGCCCGCAGAGCGAAGAATGGGTTGGCAATTGAAAAACGACAATACTTCGCACTTCAATATCCACTCACGCAAGAATGGGCAGTTTTGCGTCGTGTTAAATCATGCTGTGTTGCGAGGTGTACATGCGGAGATGATTCACTGGTGGTTTCTAAACTTCACGAAATTGCGAGTTCGTTTAAGCAATGTCCAAGATTACGAAAATGAACTAGTTCCGGCCTATTGGTTGTGGCATCCAATTGATCATCTTAGTGCGACCCTGAGTGGCAACTTAGGATCCGGTGACACGGCAAGAGCCGGTTGCAAAATTCGTATTCGTGAGGCAATGCAATTCAATGTCTATGGATGGAGGTACCCTGTAGATTCAGAACTCAAAGTCTTATATGTTGGGGGTGACGGGTGGGCGATGGGCAAAGTGCTGCCCTTTTTTGGACCTGCCATGGTGTTGAGAATTCACTACAAAGACGTCTTTGAAGGCTCAATTCATGTCGGTGTGCATTATCACTATGAAGTGGTGATTGGCGTGTCAGGAAATGATTTCGTTTCGCGAATCATAAACAAAAAGATCGCTGGCGATTTCGGCACTGAGTTCTTTTCCGCATGGCAGAGACACAATGTGATTGAAGTTGGTACATTCGAGAATTTTCTTCCCGTACTTTTTAATCAAAGGCAGGATCTGTCCCAGCTTGTTTACTCGCCGGAAATGGACCCGATGAAAGATAACAAAGAGATGCAGGCGGGATTTAGTCAAGAAATATTCGACGAGCGATTAAACGGTTATCGTGAAACCAGCGATCCCTACAAATACCAGCAATACGACCGACCAAGTATTCTCTGACGAATTACCTCTCGTGTGCATCACGGACGCGTTGTTAGGTTGCAGCTCGATGGACAGTGGCGTTCAGATATCCAGCTTTCGGTCAACAATTGACCATTTTCCTGAATTGAGTGCTCATTCACCAACTCAGCCGGTGCCTACGAACAGCATTTAGCTGGAAATGCCGGGCGGGTTACGGCATCGCAATTACGGCCGCAAACACACAAGTCGATATCCGGAAGCTTTGTAGCGCCGAGCCAAAAACCGTCAGGACCATTGAAGTCTTGATCGACCTGGATTCATCGGAGACTGGCAATTGGCTATTCACAAAACTCCTAAACTCAGGGATCTTTGACGTCAATCAGTTTTCAACATCCCGATTCGATCCACCGCAATTCGACCAACTCGACAATCAGACCTATATTTGGTCACCGGGCAACTTACAATTCACGGCGTTACCAGGAGTATTGAAGCGCCAGCCAAGATTGTGGCCGATCGTTTGGGGGCTGACGCGAAGGAAGGAACAATCCGGCAAACTGATCATGTGATGGAGCGCGGAGCGCGGCGAAAAAAATGGTTTTCACGTGACATCCCATTGCAACCATCGCTGGCTCACGATCGAGCCACATGTTTATGGGCAGCCCAAAATTACGGGGACTTCTTGGGCGGTTTGTAAGGCAAGTGAGAATCGTGAAGGATGATTTTCAGTTTACCGTTGTCGTCTTTTGTATAAGCAAACGTATAGTCCGCTTTGGTGTCTTCCCCACCCTTTGCTGGCGTAAAATGGTAGACACCCATGGCAATGGCCATGTTACCTTTGATTTTTACGCCGACGTTTCGCATACGAACCTTGCTCCAGGGCTTAATGGCAAAACCATGATCCTCCTGGTAGTTGTCGTCATGACCGACGAAATAGGACAAAGCCCCTTCAAAATCAGTGCGAAACTGGTACTCCGATGCCAGCGTCGGCTTGAACAAAACGCTGCCCTCTTGGTAGTTGTATAGCTCGCTCACAAGGTCGCTGGCCGCTTTCTTGTAGTCGCCTTTGTCCAAGTAAATTTTGCCGATATTGACGATTCCTTCACCCCAAGCTTTTTGAGCCAACGCCACCTCCTGTTCGGTGATCGGCCGAGAGGGTTCTTCAGTTTCCTTTGAAACTTGGGCGTTCAATTCGTACGTGCCCCAGAAGCTGGATGCCACGATTGAGAATGCAAGAAAGACAGCCGTTTTCGCCACGATGCTCATGATTAACTTCCCCATTCTTAGCGTTGGGATTTGGCAATTTTGGAAAACCATCATTTTAGCACTGACTTTCGAGTGACTCAATGAACCGGCCGAGCTTCTTATTTTCGAGGAGATCCAACTAAATGATTGCCCCCAAGGGCGGCCGTAAGTTCCAGGTGACGTTTTCCGATTCGTGCGTTAGTAGGAAGCGTGCAGCCGCCGGTAAATCCTGAAGTTGCGGGTCGAAGCGTTTGATCCGACATTGGAGAATCAACAGACTTAGGACATCAGAAAGTCGTCTTGCAATGCATTTGTCACCTGAACCTCTCACTCAAATCCGCTTTGGCCGGATTGGATTCGTGCTGCGAGGTCCTCGAACGTATCGTATCCAATCCAAACTTTAATCCCTTAGGTTGTTTGATCCAACGGGATAGGGACGCGATCTTATCGAATCTCGGTTCTCAGGGGCGCGTTTTCTCGCGGCCGAAAGTTTATTAGGCAACCTTATGTTGGCGCGTGACTGCTTGCTCATCGCCCTCAAGCTTGGCAATAACAACTTTGTTACAATCGCGGGACCAAATTTTGCCAGATACAATAAGTTACCGCGTACTCGGACATTGGATTTGTTGGCCGCTGAAGACAATGATCAATCCCTATCTCGAAAATGATGGCTCGGAAAACGCGCTACAATCAACACGGGGCTATTCGGCTGGAAAGTACAGATCGAATTGGCTGCAACGAGGACCGCAGAAGTGGGTTGCCCTGCTGATATATTTCGTCATTGGCGGTTGGTCGGCGGTAAACACCGGTCATATAATTTTTGTGCAATCCTATGGTCAATCGGCACAGTTAGACGCCGCAGAATTGATGCTGAATCTACTTGGTCTGCTTTTATTTTGTGTTGGCGTTGCCCACGGTCTAAAGTCAGGATGTAGCGGTATACCATTGGCTTTGTTCGTTTCGATTTCTGGAATGGGATTGGGGTCAATAATCGCCACGGCCAATGTGAGTGGCGCCTACGCGCAAGACCAAGTCGCCGAAATGGTGATTCGCTATCTAAAGGACCATCCAGAAAAATGGCCTAGCGACTGGGGGGAATTAAAGCCCTATTTCGACGAGAATAAAGGTCGGGCGTATCATTTGAATTTTCAACAATTGGCAGAACTTGTGATTGTTAATTTTGACGTCAACCTTACTGAACTGAAGCAAACGATTGGAGCATCGAGCAAACCGACGGTCCACTTGATTCAAGGGCGTTCGTATTGGAGCTGGCAATTGGCGGTTGGCCCCGAAGAAAAACTGCGACGCTATTTTGAATCCTTGCCGTGAAAAACGTCTGCCGTTAAAACCGTAGCTTATGGTGATTCATCGGTGCCGAAAACAGGAAACGACTATGAACGAATTGTGATAGAAGGCTTTTCGAGGCTGATGAAATGGAGCTTTACTCCTAAGGCTTTCACCGAATGTTTTGCGTGGGAATTAAAGAAGCTCATCGACGTTGAAAGACCAAAGCTTAGCGAGCTGTCGGTTGAAGGTGGCCATTGGGTCGAGCGTCCCCCCGTTGGATCGACGGACTCGAAACAATTGGCGTCAACATGGATTTCACGATTCTCCTGCGGATACGAGTAGAAATTTATCGAAGTTCAAATGGAAACTGAAGATGCAGCGAACACAAACGATTTGCTTAGCTATTTTGACAACGATCGCGGTCGGATTCAGTTTGTATTACTTGAAAACGGTACTGCTTCCGTTTGTAATTGCACTGTTTATTGTAATCGGCTGTCGACCAGTTCTTAAATTTTTCGAAACCAAATTCAAGCTCAATCAGTACGTGGCATTTTTCGTTACGTTTACATTGGGCGCCGTAACATTGATCGGATTCGCCTTGACGGTTTGGTTATCGATAAACGATTTGACACGTAATTCTGGTGCCTACGAAGAACGTCTGAATGCGATTGCTAAGTGGTCGTCCAATCTACTAAATGATGCTGCGAGTTCCGAGTCTGTAGATTTGCCTATTGAAGGGAGCAAACCGAATACGGACCCACAACAAAATGTCAACGCGTCCGACGAGT
The DNA here is from genome assembly GCA_965263475.1 of Mariniblastus sp. Lineage (GTDB taxonomy): Bacteria > Planctomycetota > Planctomycetia > Pirellulales > Pirellulaceae > Mariniblastus. Next base: position 228,951 of record OZ253677.1, on the reverse strand, counting down.
TGGTTGACAAGAGTGCTCTTCAGACGAGTGGCGGTAAGGATAGGGTGGATCGCACTCTGGTATCTGCGGCAGAAGATGCTCAGCAGGCGATTTCCGAATTTACCGATTTTGCTGTGGGCTTTATGAAAAGCCAGATCTTTCAGGTCGCCGGGTCGCTTTCCAATTTGCTTTCTTACGGAGTGCTGATCCTGATTTTTGTATTCTTCTTGATGCTTGGTCAAGGCACCATGACTGGGAAACAGCCGACGATTGTCCGCGAAGTAGAAACTCAAATCCGCAACTATTTGGTGATGAAAACCGTGATTTCGGCATTGACCGGTTTCGCGTTCGGGTTCGTTTTATGGTTTTTCGGCGTACCACTGGCAGTACTCTTTGGGCTACTGGCGTTTTTGTTGAACTTCATACCCAACATTGGCCCCTTAATCGCGATGCTATTGCCGGTTCCATTTTTGGTTTTGGATGCCGAGATCGCTCCGACTTCCGCCTTAATCTGTTTTGCCTTAGGGGGATCGATTCAATTTATCAGTGGCAATGTCATTGAAACCCGAATCATGGGTCAGTCTTTCGATGTCAGCCCAGTCGCATTGTTGTTGGCATTGATGTTTTTTGGATTGGTCTGGGGCATCATTGGGATGTTCCTGGCAACGCCCATCGTATCGATGATCAAGATCGTGCTCTATCAATATCCGTCCACCAGATCTTTGAGCGAATTGATTGCTGGCCGCTGGGTAGAACCGGTTGGGCAGCAAGGGACCGCTTGAAACGCGACTGGATCACAGGTAGAAACGGTCGCATTGGCGGAAGCTAAATCACAGAGAACTTGGAGTTGTCTTGAAACGCATCTATACCTACGGAGCCAAGCCGGCCGAGCGCAATCTAACGGTCGACTGCATACGCCGAGCGAAGGGGCACCGTAAGCTGACTCAAACAAATCCGGCCAATGCCGTTGAAACTCAGGCGGCCGTGGCGGCGGGCATTGACACATTGTGTTGTGGTTTTCATCAATTTGATGAAGTTAGAACTGCTGCTCCTAAGACATTCTTGACGGGCGCAACGATTTTGACAGATTGCCCGACGGATGAAGAAACGATTCGTGCTGCGTTTAGCATGATGGAGCGCGGGGCAGATGCCATTTATACCCCGCGCCGACCAGAATTCATCAAAATGCTGGCCGATGAAGGCATTCCAGTTATGGGGCATTTGGGGCTCGTGCCACGCAAATCGACATGGGTTGGTGGACTCAGATCCTTTGGCAAAACGGCAGCAGAAGCCAATTGTTTATTCGAGCAATTTAAGCGATTGGAGGACGCTGGCGCATTCGCCGTTGAAGTCGAATGCGTGCCAGAAAATTTGATGCGTGAAATTAACTTGCGCACCTCATTAATCACATTTTCGCTGGGTTCCGGTAAGTATTGTGATGTGACTTATCTATTTGCTTCGGACATCCTTGGTGCGAGTGAATCGTTGCCTAGGCACGCAAAAGCGTTTGCCGATTTCAAGAAATGGGAGATCGAGTTGCAGAATGATCGAGTTCGAGCATTCAAGGAATTCTATGAAGAGTCGATAAACGAGAGCTTTCCGGCCAGCAAAAATTCGACACAAATGAAAAACGAGGAACTGCAAAATTTCCTTGAACGCCTTAGAGACTCTTGCGATCTGACCTTCGTAATAGTTACAATGAGTCAGTCGCACGACGTCCTGTCCACCCAAACCACGCTCGGGGCCCGTGAAAGCTGAGTCAAAATGTATGCCCAGCTTGCACTCGTCCATTTGTCCTTCGTTAGTGCGACAACGTACCAATGCAATAGAGTATGTTTTTTTACAGACGGGAATCTGTATTCAGAGTATTTTCGAATCTGCGATAGACAGAGACTTTAGCACACGAACTCAAATTGAATTTGCCTAATCTCAGTTCCGATCCCTCATTCTCCGCAGCGAAACTGCTGCCCGGATTCACGTGACGTGAGTCTATCTGACGCGGTCCGTTGTCATTCGTAAACGCTGGCTAATGCTAACCAGTTGTTTGACAACCTTTGTAATCAGTTTCAACAAAAATTCTCCTAGGTAGATTGGATGCTTAATTCAAACAAAAATGGTTTCACTTTGGTGGAACTTCTCGTAGTCATTGCAATTATTGGAATTTTGATCGGGATGCTCTTGCCAGCTGTTCAATCGGTTAGAGAAGCGGCGAGAAGAACCGCCTGCTCTAACAACATGCGGCAAATCGGTTTGGGGCTTTTTAATTATGAGTCAGCTCACGGAAACTTTCCGTCAGCAGGTCAGGCGAAACGAGGTAATGCTCCAGGCGGCGCCCCCGGTGACAATGTGTTTTTTACCGACGATGAAGAATTGGAGCGATTGGGCAATGCGTCTCATTCGGTTCAAACCTATATTCTGCCGTTTATTGAACAGGAAAATGTTTACGACTTGATCAATATCGAATTTCGTTACGACTACGACCCATCGTTGCCCGATGCGCCAACGAATCAGCAAGCGGCCAAGAGTCCAATGTCTGTATACGTTTGCCCTTCGGTTCAAGGTCGCGGTGTTGAAACTGATGCCGAAGGATATGGATTTACAGACTATTCTGCACCGGTAACGGTTCGTCCAAACTTAGGGAACAATACGGAACGATTCAAATGTGTTTTAAATGGCGATTCGGATAGGTCCATCGCCTCTGTGATTGACGGAACGAGCAATACGATTGCCATCGCGGAAGATGCCGGGCGAGTCGACGTTGCGAGTGGCGGGTTTATGGAAATCAAAGTAGAATCAATGATTGATGGTACTTCAGTTGACCGACGTTCGTGGGCCTGGGCAGACCCTGATAACGCCTTTAACGTTGACATGTTGGTAAACAATAATCCGACGCCGGTCGGTGGTCCTCCTGGATGTACCTGGGACATTGTCAATTGTGGTCCGAACGAAGAAACCTTTAGTTTCCACCCGGGTGGTGCAAACGTGACCGTATGTGACGGTAGTGTTCGATTCATTAACGCAAGTATCGACAACGTTACATTCGCCGCGATTATGAGCAAAGACGGTGGCGAAGTCTTTTCACTCAACTAACGACGGAAATGTATCGCTGGCTTGCCCGCAGCAGCAACGCTGCGGGCAGTTTGTCGGGCTTGAGTCCGTGATAGTCATTCATCAAGCGTTGAAACGCATTTACTCGAATTGAGTTTTGCGAGCTTCATGCTGCCTCAACAAATATGCCGCGTTAACACAAGTCCGATTTCTTGACCAGTGTTCTCTTTGCGGTTCGACCAGATCACAACTACTCCGCTTTGTCTCCTATGGGTGTCGTGTCTATTCGTGTCTATCATTGACAAAGGCATCTCAATTTTGCAGGGATTGCGGCAGGTCGGCATCGGGTCTGAAAGTAACAAGATCGCAAAAACTCAGATGTGGGAGGCGTTGGTGGAATCGGCGAGCCAACCTGCGACAGAATGAATTTTCCGCTTGGAGCGCTCAGCTGAATTTTGCGAACGAGCTCAATCGACCAAGAACAACTCTCGCGGACCGCGACTGTGCTTTGACTCATCCATTGTTTCGAATGGATTATTTTCTGATTGGCCGATCCAATTGCAATTCGGCAGATTTCACCAAATTCTGAGCTAGAACTTAAGCCGATTCGTTGTTTGCGGGCTGCCATGGATGTGCATTCACTGGTTGAATTGGACAGAGTTGGTGATGGAGACGTGAACCTCTTGGATTTCGGGTGATTCGCTGGCATACTTAGAGTAAAGGGCGAAGGTTGATTGGCTTTTTCGAGTGCCGCTGTTATCAATGGATGGGCGAATTTATGAAACAAAACTGCTGGCTGATAATCGGTTCGTTGCTCTTTGTTTTTGCGTTCGCGACAAATTCGGCATTGGCGCTTCAAGAAGATCGGAAGATTTCGTTTGATAAAGAAATTCGACCGCTGCTCTCCGACCGTTGCTATGCTTGTCACGGTTTGGATTCCAGTACGCGGCAATCCGAATTGCGGCTTGATTTGAAAGAAGAAAGTCATGGCCGGGTGATCGAACCGGGTTCGCCATCGGATAGTGAGTTGTGGTTACGGATTTCGTCAGACGATGCATCGATCGCAATGCCTCCTTCCGATTCTCACAAGAAGCGATTTTCGGAAAACGAATTGAACTTGATTCGGCAATGGATCGAACAGGGCGCAGAATACGAAAAGTATTGGGCATTTCAGAAAATTGAACCAAATCTGGCACCGCCCATCGAAGACCGCGAATTCACTTCGCCGGTCGATCGATGGGTTGCCAAAGAATTGGCAGCCCGTGACTTAACGTTTTCGCCTCAAGCGGACACCCGGACCTTGCTGCGACGATCTGCTTTGGACTTGACGGGCCTGCCACCCACTCCAAATGAAATTCGCAAATTTCTTTTGGCGGAGTCGCAATTGGGATTCGAGGCCGCATGGGAAGACTGGACCGATGGTTTGCTAAAGTCCAGTCGGTTTGGGGAACATATGGCGCGATACTGGCTGGATTTGGTTCGGTACGCAGATACCAATGGCATGCACAAAGATTTTTATCGGAACCATTATTCATACCGAGATTGGGTCATACGCGCATTCAACGAAAATTTACCCTACGACCATTTCTTGACGTATCAACTTGCCGGCGACATGTATGAGTCGCCAACGCAGGACCAATTGACCGCATCGGCGTTCAACCGATTGCACATGATTATTGATCGCGGCACGGCCCTTCCGGAAGAAAGTTTTCACAAGAATGTTGTTGATCGTGTCACCGCCGTCAGCACGGCGTTTTTGGGTTTGACGATGCAATGCGCACAATGCCATGACCACAAATATGATCCGATCTCGCAAAAAGAATTCTATGCCTTCTACGGGTTCTTTAACAATTTTGATACGCAGCCGGAGACCGTTGCGTCCCCAGACAACGGATTGCAACCGCCCTATATCTGTTTGGCGGACGAAACTCAACAACGGGAAATCGCTGAGTACCAGCGGCAAATAGAATCGGTTTCGGTGAAAATTAGTGGCCTGAAACAGGCTTTGAATGAAATCGAAGACTCGTCAATCGAACGGCAAAGATTGGAGCATCAGCTCGAACAATTGCAGCAGAATCGTCGCCAATTGAAGTTTGAATGCTCCAACTTCAATCGTAACGTTCCCTATGCGATGATTTCAAAGGAACGACAGGAACCGCGACCCACGTATTTGTTGGAACGCGGTGAATACGATTCCCTTGGTGAGCAAGTCGATCGAGGAACTCCTGCTTTTTTGCCACCGTTGGACTTTACTGGTCGATACCCGACGAGAATGGACCTAGCGAATTGGCTGGTATCTGAAGTACATCCGCTGACGGCCCGGGTCGCGGTGAATCGAATTTGGCAAAATTTGATGGGGCGCGGCATTGTTCATACTTCGGAAGATTTTGGATCGCAGGGCAGTTTTCCAACTCACCGGGAACTGCTCGATCATCTGGCGTGGTCATTTATGCAAACAGGATGGAATGTAAAGCGACTGGTCAAATCCATCGTTCGGACAAAAACTTATCGGCAATCCTCGCATGTTTCAGAACGTGACCTGAAAAATGATCCGGAAAATCGTTGGTTGGCAAGAGGCTCCCGATTCCGCTTGGATGCAGAAGTGTTGCGTGATCAGTTGCTATTGACCAGCGGAAATCTCGTCGAACGAATGTATGGACGCAGTGTCAAACCTCCGCAACCTGATGGGCTTTGGGCTTCGGTGTCGATGACGGGAGAAAGATTTGTTGCTGATTCAGGGGACGATATTCATCGCCGTAGCCTCTATACATTTTGGAAGCGGGCGATGCCGCCTCCCCAGATGACTCTGTTGAATGCACCGATGCGTGATAGCTGCGTTGCCCGGAGAGAGCGAACGAATACGCCGGCTCAAGCATTGTTGCTCTTGAATGAGCCTACGTATTTTCTGGCGGGTCGAAAACTGGCGGTACGGGCCCTTCAGGAAAAGCCTGACGACAGAATCGGTTTGGTTTGGGAGATTGTTACCGGAACCATCGTTGATCGATCCGAAGCCGCCGTGCTTGAAACGTTGTTGGACGAATTGACGACTCACTACGCCGCCAATCATGAGTTAGCGAATAAAATTTGTGAGGGTGCGCCCCAAACATCGGCGACTGCGGTGCAGGTGGCGGCTTGGACAGGATTGGTGAATACGATTTACAACTTGGATGTTACACGAACCAGAAATTAGTGGGCCCAATCATGGATCAATTAGCAACGATTCAAAATCGTAGAAGGTTTCTCACGAGTGCCGGAATGGGGTTGGGGGCGACGGTTTTTGCTTCGCTGGTTCCAACGGCATTGCGGGCCAATTCTGGTGCGGCTCAATCACACGTCCAGACAAAAAGCCCCAAAGCCAAACGCGTGATTTTTCTTTTTATGGCCGGTGCGCCGAGCCAATTGGATTTGTTTGATTATAAACCGCAATTGGTAGAGCGATTCAAATCGGAGTTGCCTGACTCCGTGCGTGGTGACCAACGCGTCACCGCCATGACCCAAGGCAAAGATAAATTGATCGCGCCAAGTAATTTTAAATTTGAACGCCATGGAGAAAATGGCGTTTGGATCAGTGAGTTGCTGCCTTACATCGGATCCCAAGTCGATAAATTGTGTGTATTGAAAACGTTGCATACGGACGCGATCAACCATGATCCTGGTAAAACGTCGTTTTGCACGGGCTCAGAATTGCCTGGGCGCCCCAGCATGGGAGCTTGGTTGAGCTACGGACTGGGGACACTCAACAATGACTTGCCGGATTACATTGTGATGCCGTCCGCGTTTTGGGGAGGCAAGGTGAATGTTCAAGGCTTGTACTCTCGTTTGTGGGGTAGTGGCTTCCTGCCGTCGAAACATCAGGGAACCTGTTTTCAAACGACCGGCGACCCGGTTTTATTCCTGTCAAATCCTCCCGGTATCGATCGACAGTCACGGCGGTTAACCCTGGACGCGTTGCAAAAACTGAATCAAAAACACAAAGCTGAAATTGGCGACCCGGAAATTTTGACCACGATTGCGCAACAAGAAATGGCATTTCGAATGCAAACATCGGTGCCGGAGCTGGTAGATCTGTCACAAGAAACTGAGGCAACCCTTGAAATGTATGGGCCAGACGTGCATCGTGCCGGATCGTATGCCAGAAACTGTTTGTTGGCCCGCCGTATGGTCGAAAAAGATGTGCGATTTGTTCAGTTGTTTCATCGCGGCTGGGATCATCATTCAAAGCTGCCGCAAAACTTGACCGCTCAATGTCAAGACGTTGATCAACCCACAGCGGGTTTGCTGCAGGACCTAGAACAGCGAGGACTGTTAAAAGACACGCTCGTTGTTTTTGCGGGTGAGTTTGGTAGAACGGTTTACTGTCAGGGAACTCTGAATCACAAGACGTACGGCAGAGACCATCATCCACGCTGTTTTACGGCATTGTTGGCGGGTGGTGGCATTCAAGGCGGAATCGAATTCGGTCAAACCGATGAGTTTAGCTACAATATCGTCGAAAATCCTGTCCACGTCCGAGACCTGCATGCCACGATGCTGCATCTTTTGGGCCTTGATCATGAGCGGTTGACCTTCCCGTTTCAAGGACTCGATCAGCGCTTGACCGGTGTCGAACCAGCGAGCGTCGTCAACGCCATTTTGGCTTGATCGAATCGTTTCGACTTACGCGTTTCCATGCTATTACTGGAGGCGGTAACAGCCATTCAAAAATCTGATCTAAAAATCGTTTTTTCTCTTGTTTATTAGCTGGAACTTATATAAGTTGTATCTAAAACAATGGGTCGCCCCTTCGATTTTTTAGGCGCGTTTTCTTTTGTCGATGTATCACAACACGAAGAACTCAGGAGTTAAAAATGGAAAACAGCAATGCATTGGGCATTGAGTACCGGGTGGTCAAAGACGCCGAATATCAAGGCCAACGGGTCCGGGTGGTTGGCGGATCACGGACTTATCCAACTGAATTGCAAGATCTTTGGGATGCGGTAACCAATTCAGAACGCATTGCGAATTGGTTTGCCCCGATTGCTGGTGAATTGAAGCCAGGTGGCCGCTTTCAATTGGAAGGTAATGCGGGTGGCGAAATCATTCGATGTGAACCTCCCAGTGCCTTTGATGTGACGTGGGAATGCGGCAGTACGAGCTGGGTAACGGTCAGGCTACAACCGGTTGACGGCGGAACAAAATTGGCCTTAGAGCACTTGATACCCAAGGACGAAGCGAGCGAAGCACATTGGAAAAAGTATGGTCCTGGCGCGACCGGCGTCGGTTGGGACCTTGGATTCTTGGGATTAAGTCACTATCTAAATGGGAAGGTTCTCGATGAGAACGAATTTGCTTCGTCCGTAGACGGAAAGTCATTCATGCGTGAAAGCGCTAGTGCTTGGAGCGAAGCCCACGTTCAATCAGGTGAAGATGCGGAAACGGCCTCTTCCATGGCGGCAGAAACGGCAGCATTTTATTGTGGGAGCTGAGGTCGTGTGATGCATGTATTTACGATTTTGAGTGATCCTGTCCGTCGGCGAATTCTTGAGCATTTGGGCCAGCGCGATCTCACGTCAGGTGAAATTGTTACCTCCGTCGGCGGCGAATTTTGCATCTCACAATCCGCGATTTCGCAGCATCTAAGGGTGCTGCGAGAGAATCGATTCGCCAACGTACGCGTCGATGGCGCTCGACGGATTTATTCTTTGGAGCCGCAGGGGTTAGCAGAAGCCGACCAGTGGCTGGCTCCGTTCCGAAGGTTTTGGGAGCCCAAACTTATGGCGCTCGCCAAGGAAATAGAACGCGGAAAGAAGAAAAAAGAACGATAAACGAGTTGAGCGGGCCGCCGGTTCAGCCGCCAAAACCCACTGCTAGCTCCTGCGGTTCACCAACTCAACCTCTCTCTGAATCGGTCAGAGCCTAGAAATTTGTTTGTCTGCGGCCCTACGACGCTGCAAGCCTGGGTTAATTCGGAAAATTTGAACAGCACAAATAGGAAAACGGCTTACATGGTTGGTAGATGCAAACCGCTTTGGTTTCGGATTTTTCCAATAGCGATTATCCACCGGATAGGAGGTCCACGAATGGGCCGACGTCCAGCAAGTTGACGACTCCGTCCTGGTTTATATCCCCTGCTGTTTGAAAGGTCCCAGTCGTAATCAGGTCTACAAATGGGTTGACGTCGAGCAAGTCGACACTTCCATCCAAGTTGACATCGCCCAACAGGACTCCGCCGACGCTGGTCGTGGTCAACGCGATATCGTTGCCGTCGCCCGCGGTATAGTCGATGAATAAATCCTGGCCATTCAAGTTGGCTACGAACGTTCCTTGAGGAAGACCGTTGAATTCACCTGTTCGATTACCATCTATTTCGAAAAAGATGAATACGTCGCCCATGCTCGGCGTAAACGAACCCAGCGAAGAAACGAGTAGGTTCGAGGTAGACCCCAGCAGGTGTGTATCGCCGGCAACGGTGAGGCGATCAAATTGTGTCGGATCCGTGCCACCAATTTCTATTTCCAGAGACGACGAATTTCCCAACCAAAAATCGCCTCCGATTGGTATCGTTGAAGTTACATTAACACCATTGCCAGCACCCGGACGAACTGCCGCCAAGGCCTGAAGCCTTCCGTTACCAGTAAAACTGCCATCTCCGCTTAAGTCACCATCAATCCGAGTCCATGCACCCGCTTCCGTTTCAACAACGCCTGAATTGACCAAGCTATCAAATAAAATGTTGAAGGTGGGACTGAGTGATTCGATCGTTCCTGTATTAACAACATCACCATTGAGATCCGAACTGGCAAGGAACGATATGATGCCGGAGTTATTAATTTGATTTGCCTCGAGATTGGGCAGTCCCAATCCAATCATATCCACTCTGCCCGTGGATTCGATATCCAGAGTGGTGCCAATATTGACATGACAACCTTGCAAGAGGTTTAAGTCGCCTTCGAGCGTCATCGTGTTGCCGGTTAGTCCTTGGGTTATCGAACCGCCGACATTGACAACGCTGCCGGGGTGCACAATGATCGCGCCCAAAGCCAAAACGTTAGCTTCGTTAGTGATGTTGAGCGTGCCCGTTGACATGCCGCCAATTTCGAGGCGATTGTTGGAAAATAGAATCGAACCGGGATCGCGAACGGTTACCGCGCAACCCGGTAGATCAGTAAAGGATCCGATAGTCACGGCTACTCCAAAGGAAGATACCGACCCACCTTGTTCGAGCAAAAGCGTACCGACGGTGTTGGGTGTTCCGCCAATATCCAAACGTTGCTCGATATTCCATGCGGAGCCAGTGTGTCTGACGATTACATCTCCGTCGCCTCCGGACTGCCAGCCCACCGCTGAGATCTCTGAGTTTACCGTTCCACCCAACCGAACTTCCATCACACCGGGTCCGTTATTTCCAATGTCCAATTCGGAGGTCGAGTTCCAAACCGTGTTTTCTCCGACAACTTCAAGACGCCCGTTGCCTGTCGACGAAGTTCCAATGTCGACATTGGTTGTGTTGGCGACTGTTTCATCAGCCGCCACGATTCGACCTTGCGCGTTGGCACCGATGCCGGCGCGAATAATTCCAGTCGCATCAAATTGAGTGTCTTGAAGATTCAGGAATCCGTTGGCATTGTCTGACGCCCCAATGTCAATCGGTCCCATCCCAGTCAATGATCCGTTTCGCGAAGACCTAAGCTCGGCGGCATCGACCAGCATTTCGTCACCCACAATCAAATGATGTCCGTCGCTACCGTCTCCGATTCTGAGCGTTGCCCCAATGCCAACGGTTAGATCATCGTTAACCCTGTATGTGTACGCCAGTCCGCCAGTGGCACTTCCCAATGAACGAAATGAAACATCACCGTTTAGCACGAACAAGTCATCGGTTACGACGTCCCCCGTCAGTACATCCCAGTCGACGTCGTACGTGCCCGCAACGGCAAAAGTAGCAGAGTCACTGGCCCCAGGCATTGTTCCCGATGACCAATTCGAACCGACATCAAAGAAGCCACCGGCGGGATCAATCCAATTGACGATTCCCTGAGCCAAAGATGTAGACGGACAAAGTGCGGCCATCAATGTGGTGATCGCCAAAATGGTATTCATCAAATATCTAATGGTCATGTCTTAACCTTTCGTAGCTGAATGAACCGAACGAAGCCGTTCGCTATTTTCAGTCAGCAAAAGGTCGCGAAACATCCACAACAATTTTCGAATACTTTGTCTTGGTTCGGAACGATCTCTACTCGCCTTTAGGCCCAATTAAAACCAGCTCTCGCCGAATCTGACTTCCAGATGCGGCTGGCAACTCAGCGGAATCCCAGTCCAAATCCAAACTCTTCAATTTTTCACGCAGCTTGCCAACATCCAGCAAGCTCAGGTATTCTTTTTCGTTATCGTATTGGTCGACAATCAGAATTCGCCCATCTTTCGAAACGCTGGAAAGGCTGGCCGTGCTACGCGAATGGATTTCGATACTGGCGAGCGTCGAAAAATCGGTCGCGTTCAAAACCACAAGTCGCCCAAAGGGACCTAGTATCGCCGCGAAAGCAAAATCAGCATTTTCAGGCTGTTCGAATCCGAAAAGAAACCGCATAGGATCGCCAATCGTGTCCAATTGAAACTCGTTCCAAGTGCCCAATTCCACGGCTCGACCAGATCCGCATATTAAATAGCGGTTGTCACTGGTGAACCGGACACTGGATCTACCGGTGGTAACTTTGTGAACCACTTTGCCGGACTCTATATCGTAAATCGCACATCCATCACCGTGCCAAGTTCCCGTCGCCGCCCACCGCACATCATTGCTGATGTCAACAAACATAAGGGAATTGGTTTGTGGGTTGGGGCCATCGATCACGATAGGGGCGCGTTCTTCATTGAGAAATCGAATGCCAATTTTGCTGCGCCCGTTGTCTTCGCTGGCGACCACCTTGCCGAATTTGTCCATCGCCAAATGATGGGGTTGAAAATCTGGAGCAATCTCAAAAACGGACGGTGGTCCGATCGCTAGATGTTTTTCATCACGCTGAATGGGCCAACGATGCAATTCCCGAAGTGATCCGTCGGCCGGTCTTCGAATTACGAACAAATTCTGGCCGTCAGGGGTCAGCCGAGCGTAGCCACAAGGATACTCGTCGATCTGGCCAATTTGTTCGCCGGTACGCAAGTCAAAAAACCGCATCGCATCCGCGTCTGGGCTGACGATAAACTCTTCCATTGGATCAATACAGGTCCCGTTGTGCGTCTTCTTCGCGACCAGCCCACGATAGGTATCCGAGAGTACAAACTCATAAATACAGAATTTACCGGACCGATCACAAACGAGTCGGCTGCCATCGGTAGCCTTGGGAGCACCAGGGCCAATCATTAGACAATTGCCGGTACGGACCTCGTAAATCGCAAATTTGTTGTGTAGATTTACGGCTAGAACTCGACCCGATTCATCAAAGGCGACGTCTTGCGTCGCGTCGACTTCCTTGGTCAGCCGAACCAATGGCTTGTCGTACGGTCGCTGAAACAACTCTATAATCCTTTTGCGGTTGGTAATTGTCTCGGCATACGTGCTGCTACGTTCTCGATTGACGTTGCTAACAACGGCAACTAAGCCGTCCGCACCCCAAGCGGCGCTGTGGGTCGTATCACCAGCCAACTTAAACGTTTGCTGCAATTCACCGGTTGCGATTGAATAAACTTCCGCGACAGATTCGACTTTCGTGTCTAACGCTGCGGAAACAATCTGACTTAACCGCTGCCACGGATCGGCTTTCGGATTTTTGAAAATAGAATCGAACAGCGCAGCAGGGGAATTCAACTTCCGTCGGAAAACAAACAATTGATCCGGCTCGCCAAACAGCAAACTGTCTGCATTGGCCCTAATTTCAAAGACGGGTTCTAGATCTCCAATCGAATAAACGCGGACAAATCCGTCAGCCGAAGCGAGGGCAGCCTTGTCACTGGCTCGATTGAATTGGAAATTCGATCGGTTCAAAATTCGCTGGGGATCAAGATCGTGAACAAGACGTCCTGTGGCAACTTCATATATATGATTGCGTGAACCGTTGCGCCAAGAAGTCATTACGTTGATGAAGCGACCATCGGGACTGATCCATTTCTGGCCCCAGTACTTCTTGCCATCAATTTTTGTGATGATCGATTGATCGGACGTTTTGCGAATTTCGATGGGACCGAAATTAGTCGGTTGAACGACATAGGTGTCGAGCTGCGTATTGAAAGCGACGTCCGATTCAATTCCGGCGTTGCTTTCCCATTCCTTGATTTTGACGATATCGACGTTGGCCAGGCACGAGATCGCTGCGGTTCTTAGCTCATCAATGGTATCTGCATCCATTTGTAATTCGCGGGCGACAGCCACAGACTCTCGAATGCTCTCCAGTCCCGTCAGTCTTTGTCCTGGCGTTTGACTGGCGGCCAATGCCTTCGCACGCGCGATACTCGTTTCCACCAACCGGCGTTTTGCCTGATCACTCTCTTTTTTTGCAGCAACAAATGCGTCTTGTCGATCTTTGGCGTAGTCGTTCAATCGATAGGTAAACATCAGCGACAGCATCAAACCACTGACCAACAGCAACCAACACGTTGCCAAAGAAGCCGCCAGCCTACGATTCCGTTTGGACCAACTCCACAATCGTTCCGCCGCGGTCGCTCGCCGTGCACGGATCGGTTGGCTGCCCAAAAAGCGACCCAAATCGTCAGCCAAGTCGGCGGCGTCTTGATAACGGTTGGCCGGCTCCAAAGCCGTCGCTTTCCGGACGATCGTACTTAAGTCGCGCGGAACGTGAATCAGTCTTGATGGACCTTGCTCCAAAATTTGTTGCGTTAGCTCGCCGCGGCTGATGGCAGAAAAAGCTTTTTCGCGGGCCAGCATTTCGTGCAGCGTTAACCCCAAGCCATAGACATCGCTACGTTCATCGAATTGACCTTTCAAGCATTCCGGTGCGATGTATCGCAACGTTCCCACGATATCACCGGTTTCCGTCAGGGCCTCTTCACCGGTCATCTTGACCAATCCAAAATCCGTAATCCAAACATTGCCAAAAACATCCAGCAGCAAGTTGCCGGGTTTGATATCACGATGCAGGATGCCGTTTCGATGCGCGTAAGCCAGTGCATCGGCAGCCTGTTGTCCGAGTTCCGCAATTCGCCGGCAATAACTTAGATCGGTCGAACTGGATGGCGGCCTAGTCTTAGAAAGCTCCTGTTTTGCGGTTTCGACATCCGCAGCTAATTGTTGGTCTCGCAACTGCTTGCCAACTTCGGAATGGTGAGAACAAAACTGACCTGTCGCCAGCGCGTTGGCTAGACCATCGGCAGAAATAGAATGATCGTTGGATGGTTCGCCGTCGTTATTGCGACGAAGGGCGTCGAAGACCTCGTCCAGTCCGCGACCAAAAACGAACTGCATCACATAAAAATGCTGACCGTTTTCCTCGGCGACACCATAAACCGGCACAATATTGGAGTGCTGCAAATTCGCCGCCGCTTTGGCTTCTCGCTTGAATCGCTCCAGATACTTCGCTTTCCGTTGCAGGTTTGGGGCAAGTATCTTCAACGCAACTCGACGACCGAGCGAGATTTGCTGAGCTTCGTAAACGACCCCCATTCCTCCTCGTCCAATCTCGCGAAGGATTTGGAAATCGCCCAAAGTTTGACCTATCTCAGTCGAAGGCGTCGATTCGATCGTGACATGTTCAACCACATCCCGGCGAACGTGTTCCATCATTTCGAGCGTCGGGAAAAGGTCGCGGATCTCGTCGGCATGCTGCGGATAGTTGCGCGCGTACTCTTCAATCGACGGCGACTTTCCGTTGCGTCGTTGTTGCATGAACTCTTCCGCGAGCTCTTCGACGGGATTTCGAATTTCTCCGTTGCTCACATGGATTTCATTGCATCCTTCAGTTTCTTGAGAGAGCGAATGTAGCGGTTGCTCGCTGCCGTCTGCGAAATCTGCAATGCCTGTGCGGTTTCTACGTTGGTTAAATCTTCAAAGTGTCGAAGAACAAGGACTTCTCGATCCATGTCATCCATTTTGTTTAGCGCTTCTTGCAACCGCAAACGAGTTTCAGCTCGGATCGCGGCGTTACTGGCTGACGTGATTCGCCCCATCAATTGTGAAGCGAGCGAGACGGAAGAGGCGGCGGGCATCGGCCCGTTGACGAGTGAAACTTCTCGAAACGCGGATCGTTTCTGTGTTCCTAGATGATACCGATGCAGGTAGGTCAGTCGGTGCCCCACTTTTAATCGGAGCCAGAGAAAAAACGGCAATTCGCCTGCTTGATACTCATGAATCCGCTTATTGAGATCGATGAAGGTGTCTTGCAAGACATCCGAAGGATCCACTCGCCCTGCCAGACGAGGATCCATCCGCAGCTCGATCATCGTTCGCAGCCGCTGGCGATGCTGCGCAAAAAGTTCGGCGATTGCATCTTGATCCCCGTCACGTACGCGATCCAAAAGCTCATCGGTCATCAGACAATTATTCTCCATAACAATTTATCAACCAAACGTGACCGCGATTCCACCATTATTCCATGAAAAAAAGGAATTATCTCCAGTTGGTTTTGCAGGGGCCACTGAGACTCAAATACAGACCTTTGAAACATTGCAAACACACGATTCATTTTCGGCTATTGTTTGAGCGAATTTCGAAGTGCGCTGATGTGTGTTTGAACCTTGTCGCAAGAGCCGCTCCTCCTAGTCACTTTTCTTGACCGTCGTCTCCAACTTGTTCAAGTTGGGTTAACCCACAGGGTTGACGGAATTTGGGCCCTCAAATATGCA
The DNA here is from genome assembly GCA_965263475.1 of Mariniblastus sp. Lineage (GTDB taxonomy): Bacteria > Planctomycetota > Planctomycetia > Pirellulales > Pirellulaceae > Mariniblastus. The sequence continues at coordinate 213,150 of OZ253677.1, read as the reverse complement.
AACCGATGGTTAAATTTTTATGCGGCTTTATCACTGAAAGCGATCGATATGTCGGCAAACAGGAAATCGAAAGAAAATCGAATTATTTCCGTCGATCCTACGGATTCCGTCACAGTTACGATCTGGAGCTGGGCCAATTGTTGACGGGTTACAGTTTCGCGAGCGTTTCTTGAAATAAATCGTTAAGATGGAACCTACAGGATGACGACTGGAGCTTCTTTTTCGGCGTATGCCCCTATGAATACTGGCGATTTTCAATTAACGGTGATCGCGAAAGTGACGGAAGAGTTCTTGGAAGCCGTCCGAGATCGGAAAAGCGAACCGCCGGAAGCACTGATCGATGAATTTGCGGCCAAGTATCCCAAGATTGCGGGGCACGTACGGGATTTGTTTCCTGCCTTGGTTGGCCTGGAAAAGGTCGCCAAGCACTCCGAAAAAGCTGCGAATATAGCGCGAGACAATACGGAATTTCCAGTTTTCAACGACTACCGAATTATTCGCGAGATAGGGCGCGGAGGTATGGGCATTGTCTATGAGGCGCATCAAATCTCATTGGACCGGAAGGTGGCTTTGAAGATCCTGAGTCTCGACCCGCAATCCAACCCGGATTTCGTCGAGCGGTTTCGAAGAGAGGCCCAAATCGCGGCCTCACTGCATCACTCAAATATTGTCCCGGTCTATGAAGTCGGCTGCGAGAATGGGTACTACTTTTTTACAATGCAGTTTATCCGTGGTGTCAATCTTTCAGACCTCTGCCGGCCCACGTCTTCAACCAACGTCAACGCCGGGACAATCCCGCTCTTCAAAAATTCAACTGACGACGAATCGACGAAACAGATTCGAACCGTGGCCACGGCGCTAAAGATTGAATCGCCCACTTCGAAACGTCCTCAACAAGAATCAGAACGCGACCAGAGGAAGACCAACCGATCCATCGACCAAAAGACGATTGCCAGGATTGGTTCGCAAATCGCGGACGCGCTTGACCATATTCACTGCCAGGGGATTGTTCATCGTGATATCAAACCTTCTAACATCTTGTTGGATGAGAATGGCACTGCTTGGTTGACAGACTGGGGTTTGGTCAAATCTGGCTTTTCAGAATTGACGCAGACCGGTGATTTGTTTGGCAGCTTGCCGTATATGTCGCCCGAAAGATTCAAGGGACAGTCTGACGCACAATCCGATATTTATAGTTTAGGGGCGACGCTCTACGAATTGTTGACGCTTCGCCGGATGTTCGAGGTCAAAGATCACCCCCAATTGATCAGTACTATTATTCATGATCACCCACCTGCCCCATCAGAAGTTGTCGACGGCGTAGATAAAGATTTTGACAATGTGGTGATGAAGGCAATTGAAAAGGAACCCGCCTTACGTTATTCCACGGCCGTGCAATTTTCAACCGATTTGAGAAATATCATTGTTGGCCGGCCCGTTTCGGTGCGCAAACTTTCGGTGGTTGAGAATTTAATGCGTTGGTGCCGGAATAACCCGGCCAAGGCTGGCTTGACGATGGGACTGGTGCTGACGTTGATGTTGGCGACCGTCACGATCAGCGCGCTGATGGCGATCCATCAAAAGAATGCGGCGGAATTAGCAAGAGAAGGTGAACGGAAAAGTGAAGCTTCCCTCGATGTTTTCTTTGGATCGTTTTTTCCTGAATCGGGACCCGATGTGGGTGCGAGAATGGATCCGGTGTATCGTCAAGCGATGGACGATGCCGTTGCTGACATCATTGAAGATGCCAACAAGGATTCGGTGGTCGTGGGCAAACTCTTTATCAAACTTGGTTGGATATATTTCAACCAAGAGCGTTATGACCAAGCGTTGTTGGTTTTCCGACATGCGTTTGAGCGCATCCGCGACGATAAGGCGTATGGTATTCGGGACAAAACCGCGTTACAGGCATTGGATAAAATCGGCATGGTTCTGATGCGATTGGATCGTTTTGAAGAATCGGAAACGACGTTGAAACGTGCTTTTAAACTGCAATCCGAGTTATTGGGACCAGAGCATCCGGCCACAATTCACTCGCTTGCAAAACTTGGCGATTTATACGCTTATACCGGTGATTTCGAACGTGCGATTGCGTTAACGCAACAAGTGATGGAGATTCGTGATGATCCTTCGCGCCGCGACTTCAAGTTCGTTCAAACGTCTCAAAATGGACTGGCGCTACTATTCATTCAACTCGGTGAACCAGAGCAAGCGATCGTTCTGCTGGAGAAAGTCGTCGCGTTTCGCGAACAAAATAATCAGAAGAATATTGGAGCGAGCATCAACATGTACAACCTTGCCCGCGCCTATCAAATTGTTGGCCGATTGGATGAAGCCATGAAGATGGTCGACAAAAGTATTCAGATTCGCCTTGAAAATGCAGAAACGGAATCGGATCGAGTTGCTTGCGCAAAGGCGTTGAAGGCGGCGATCGTTCGAGACCAAGGCGAACTTGACGTCGCCAACCGATTGTTTTCAGACTTGTGGCAGGTCGTGGAGTCCGCGGCCAGCGAGAATACCAAGGCTCTTATTTTTCTGGACTGGGGATTGTGCTTGAAGGAATTGGCCCGCTACGATCAGGCCATGGCAAAACTGGATACCGCGCATTCGATTCTCGCCAAAACGCGTACGAACAAGAACTATTACACCCGACTCGCGGCCTTGGCGATCCAAGAAATCTGTGAATTGGATTGAAACTTTATCTAAAATGTGACAGAAAAGTTGTCCTTGGTCGCGTTTCGTTTTCAGTTGTTTCAATAGCACCCACGTCGACTGCCGATGAAAAAAATGCCGAACAATGAAATGCTGGCGATGAAAAATAAGGAAGAACAAGCTACTCATTTTAAAAAAGCCCAACAAGGAGATCTCAACGCGCTCGGTTTGTTGCTCATGTCGTATCGGGAGCGATTGGAACGCATCGTTAGCTTCCGTATGGATGCGAGGCTGCAAAGTCGCATTGATGCAGGCGACGTCGTGCAAGAAGCGTTTTTAGATGCGACGCGCCGGTTTGAGTATTACTTGGACAACAAAAAAACGTCTTTCTTCTTGTGGTTGCGGTATCTGACGATTCAGAAACTCGCGGAATTGCATCGGCATCACTTTGGTGCTGAGATGCGAAGTAAGGATCGTGAAGTGTCAATTTTTCAGAAACTCGATCGCGACGTGACGACGGCTCAAATCGCTTCGTTCTTACTGGACGAGAAAACCAGTGTCAGTCAAGCACTCGTTCGCGACGAAGCGAAAGTTGTCCTCGAACAAGCACTCGGAGAAATGGATCCAATCGATCAGGAAGTACTCGCGCTGCGGCATTTCGAACAGCTATCCAATGTCGAAGTTGCGGAATCTTTAGGCCTCAATTCGTCGGCAGCCAGTAAGCGGTTTGTTCGCGCGCTGCAGCGCCTGAAAAGCATCGTCGAACAATACTCCTGATCAACAGACGTTTTTATGACCTCGAATCGCGCTTGTCGATACTTAAAGCGACGCACTCGACACGCTTACAAACGCAGGTCCAAATACACCAATGGATGGGGCAACTGAAACTGAAGCCATTTAGGATGGGTTGAGGATTCTAATTAGACAGCAGTTCAACAAACGGGCCTACGTCGAGCAGATCGACCGCTCCATCCTGGTTGATATCGGCGGCGGGCAGAAACATACCGTCGCTGATTGCTTCGACGAAGGGTTGTACGTCCAACAGGTTGATCAAGCCGTCGGCGTTGGTGTCACCCAAGATGCAGTCGAGGGTCGCGTTGCTATCACCAGTTAAAGAAACATTGTCGACGCGTACACCTTCGCGATTGCCGAGCGAACGGAATCCAACAAAGACGAAATCGTAGCCCTCGCCCAAATCGACCTCGGCCGTATAGACTCCATCCTTCAAATTTTCGGTTGTCGCCAATTGGTCTTCTAGCAAGACCGTCGATTCATAATTCAAAGCGTTGTCACGAATTTCGACTTCCCATGGATTGGCGATGAATTCGTTATTCACCCCAAAGATACGAACTGCAACAAAATTTCCGTTGTAGTTGAACAAATCGAATTGAAACTGGTGTAAGCCGCGATTGGCTTTATTGTTGAACACGATTTGATCGAGCCCATCGTGACTGAGGTGGCCTTGACCGTTGTCCGGTGAAGGCAGTCCTTCAGTGTAGAACCAACCTTCGTTGGCGCGGCCGGAATGGAAGTCCCAAACCGGCATTGCATAAGGTTGGTCGAATCCGGAATCGATGAGAATTTCGTGATACGGTCCCGATGAGGAAACGGAAACCGATTGGGTTATTGTGTCGGTGGCGCCTTGATGGTCCCAGACCGTAAGCGTGACATTGTGGTCGCCATAACATTGGAACTGGTGAAAAACCCGTTCACCGAAGGCATCGATTTGGCCATCGGAGTCAAAATCCCAGCCGTAGGCTACGATGTGGTTGGGGTCGCCCAAGTTCACACCAAACGTATGGTCAAAACCCGAGCCGGGTACGAAATCATTGCCCTCGGGGGTATCGAAATCCATGGATAGAATTCCGTCAAACAAGACAACGCCCAGTGGACCCACATTCTCGCTCGAAAAATCAGCGGTCGGACGATCGTTCGGTTGTGCGCTGTTGAATTTGCCTCCTTCAATTCGCAAGTGATTCTTGAACCAGTATTCGCCGTTCCAAAATCCTGGGACTCGTCCCATGTGATGACGGTTATTGGCCATCATCAGGTTGCGAAACGTCGAGGCGCGTAGGGGTTGTCCGTTCGCAGTTTCGCCGAACCCATCGGCGCCATCTAACATATTAAGTCGCCCTTCGTTGGGAACGCGAATTCCAAACTCCCAACCTTCGATTATCACGCCATCAAATACGAGGCGCGTCGTCGGGCCATTCATGTGAATGCCACCAATGCGCGCGTCACCATTTAATCCATCGTCGGTAGACGGCCAATTTCCTGGCGTCTCATTTCCAAAACCGGCAACGAGTCCATCGCGAAATTCCATTTGGGCGGTGTATTGAAGGTGAATGCCCTGACCATAAATGTTCCAGAATTTAAAATTTTCGATGGTCCCATATTCGCGATGCAAATTATTGTCGCAGGGACAAATCATTCCGACATCGTCACCTTGAGTGCGGCAGATATTCCACGTCAACAATCCAAAGTCCGAATTGTAAACTTCAAATCCGTTAAATGAATTTTGCGGTACTCGTTGAACGACAATGGCATCGTTCGAAGTAACGATGTGTTGAAACCGCTCGGGCAGGTGGCCTGTCGGAACTGTGTCAGCCTCGCGGTTTGAATTGGCGTCGACGTCGGCAAATAGCTCGATCCCACCGCCAGCCGCTGAGATTGCAATGTTGTCATAAAATTCGACCAGTCGCGCGCCTTGAACCCAATAGGCTTCGCCATTAAATCCAAAGTCAAAATTTTGTACGCGCTTGAACCCGTCACCAAACGGTTCCACCGTGAGGGCGGGATTGCTGTCGCCAGTCGACTTAATAGAAAGGTTGTTTCTCCAAATCCCAATTTCGTTACCGGCCTCTTGAACAAAGGCAGAACCCAAAACATCAAAGGCTACGTTGTCTTCAAAAACGGCCCATGAGTCGTGATGCACGAATCCCCAGCCCGGAGATCCCCAAACCACGTTGCCGCGAACGACAGCAGGTCTACAGTTGTCGAAATCGACGGCCTGATTGAAACGAGGCAAATTTTTGTGCAGATGAAAACTATATCGGCCGCGTTTGTTGGAGCCATCTGGTGACGTCGCGTCGTCGACAGTCGTTCCGTCGACATCGATGCCGGGATCGTTGATAAATTCTTCTTTATTCAGTCGGCCAAAATCTACAAAAGCCGCGTGCATCGTAACCGAGTCGGCGGTGTGCATGACCATGTGGTGCCCACGTCTGACGTCCATCGTTGTCCCCGGGACCAGCCGTTCTGCGGTTAACTCTGGCGATCGCGGACTTAGTTCCGATCGAAAAGTAATGTTTCGTGTCAAGTTCGCGACATACAAAGTTAAATCTTCAGGGCCGAAAAAGGTTCCGCTGGCGCGAACATGGTCCCATTGCAAACCAACAACGTCTTGAGCATCATTGGTAAATGAAACGACGTTGCCAGAGATTTGTGTCACAGTAAGAACTTCGTCGTGAAACCTAGAGTTGTCGGCGTCGTTGCCATTGTTATCGTAATACGTCCCGCCAAGCACTAATTTGTCACCGATCCGCCAGCCTTGCGGTTCAGCTTGCAATGTCAGCGTTGTCTCTCCAACCAATGCGTCGCCTGCAATCGCCGCGAAATCCGTTTTGTCGGCGCCGACGATCTGGTGAGGCCCATGTGGTATAAATCCACGACTGATTAAAATCGGATCGATCGCTGGGTCGGTAACCAAATCTGCGATGACAATGATGTCAGCGTTGAATTCAGCTGGAATCGGATTTGACTCTGTACCGATGTAAATCTCACCTTGGGGCGAGCTGTAGATTGTGTCGACAAACATGATGGTGTTTCGATCCGTCGCCCAGCTTAAAACTCCATCCACACGTAAAAAGTGAAGCCTTGGCGAACTGCCCAAATCAAAAATCACCGATACGCCGGTAGGGATCAGCACGTCCGCCCCATCGTCCGGCAGAATACCTTGGTTCCAGGTCGCTGGATCCGACCAATTTCCACTATTGATTGCCCAATGGGTTGCCAATTCAGACGGCAACAAGTTGACCAAATTGTTGTTAACGATCGTATTTTGACATTGTGCATTGGCTTTGTTTAATAACGCAGCAAGGCAAACCGAAATTACTAATAGGATCGAGAATTTTGAGGGATTCATGGCTGAGTCGTCGATGTGAGTGAGCTAGAAAAACCGTCCGCAATCGGTATTTTTGCCACGGCTTCCGTTTTATAAGAATTGTCTTCCGTGGCGGCAACGGCGCAAATTGTGTCTCGGTAATCGACGTTTGCCATAAGTTTTTGCGATGAACGGTAGCGAGCGGCACTTATCTATCGTTAACCTGCATGAATACTTGATCTTGTCTATTATCTCCAGCGATTAGTCTGAGCAACAATCTGTTTAGAAACGGTAACAAAAAAAATTGCATTGCCTTTCGAAAGCGATATCATATGGGTTCGTGCGTGAGCCAAGTTAACTGGATGATTTCGGAGATCAGCTATGAGAGTTTTGATTGGCGTTTGTTGTGTATTTGCGTTTTTACCATCCCCAGTGGATGCGGATTTCATCGAGTTTGGACCGGCAGGTACGTACGTATCCGGCGGTGCCATCGAGTTTCCGTTGGACACGTCGCCGATGATAGTTAGCGATGCCACTTTAGAAATCACATTCCAAGGTGATTTGAATATGCCGGAAGGTGGTGAAGGTTTTGAAATCTTGTTAGATGGTGTGTTGATCGACGAATTCTTTGATGGAATTCCGGGAGTTGTTTCCGATGTTCTGTACGATGAGACCTATGTGATTCCGCAAGCGGTAATCGCTCCCTTGCTGGCCGATGGAAATCTTATATTGTCATTCGACGCTGCCGACGCTGTGGATCCGCTGACCTTTCCCGATAACGGGCCGTTCGCGGGCATCGATCCGGGGTTCGCTTTGGCGGTTGAAGGTAGTCTGGAATTCGTTGGTGTACCCGAACCATCCGGTGTCCTCGCTATTGTCGGGATCGGCTCAATGCTTGCGCTGCGTCGTCGTAAGTAAATTCTGAACCGTTTATATCGTATAAGATATCGAATGCCCCACAGAGTGCTGTGAGGGCATTTTTCTTTTTTGTTCTCCGCGCCGAGAACGACCTCGCGGAGGCTCAAATGGCAGCCAATGGAGACGAGTTCTTTGTGCGATCAAGCGCGCTAGAGTGCACATACGCACACGTCGAAAAACTTTTTGTCTCGAAAATTCACGCGATTGGCGCTCGGCACACTCTTTGCTTAGACGGTCGATAGAAATTACTTCAGCAACCGACTTTGTTCAGGAAATACCGATGGCCGCAATGATTACAATTTGGGCGCTTGCATCCGCATTTATGTTCATTTTTATGATTCTGATGCCCGCTTTGGATGCCAATATTACTCGCCCCAATGCCAAACAAAGGTCCGTTGCATCGGTTTCAACATCACGGCCGACTTTGCCCGTCCAATTGACAACGGCACAATCTCATTAGAACAACGACTTACAGCATCTTTCTAGGTCAAGCACGATGAACTGGATGCCCAAAACGGTGGAATACGAACGAACGCGAACCACAAACGGAGACGTGAATATTGTTTGTGCGGGTGCTACTGACATTGGGCTTCAAAGGATTCGCAACGAAGATCATTTCTTGATTGCTGATCTGCATAAGAATCTACATGTTTGCGATTCGAGCGTTCCTTTTGAAACGTCGGAATTGTTCGGTCAGAATATGGGAAAGTTGTTGTTTGTCGCCGACGGCATCGGCGGAAGTCGTGCTGGTGACTTTGCTAGTCAGCTTGCGATTTACGAGATGAGTCAACACTTGTTGAATTCGATGCACTGGCTATTTTGTCCCAATCAGCCAGAAGTCGAGCGTTTTGTTGAAGACTTGAAAACTGGGGCCTATCGAACGCATCAAGCGATTCGCCGTGATTCGCAGCAAAACCCGGATCACCAAGGAATGGGCTGCACGCTAACAGTGGCGTACTTGATGTGGCCAATGTTGTATGTATTGCATGTTGGCGATAGCCGATGCTATGTCCTACGAGATGGTTTCATCCAATGTTTGACCAAAGACCAAACGTTGGCTCAATTCTTGTACGACGCGGGAAAACTGAATCCCACGGAATTCGAAGAGAGTCCGTATCACCATGTCTTGATCAGTGCCATTGGCGGTTCCGACAAACCGGAGGCGATCGTTTATAAGACCCGATTGCTTCCGGGTGACCGAATTTTGTTGTGTTCTGACGGCGTCAACAAGCACCTTGATGACGCCCAAATCGAAAACTTGTTAGGAACGGACCAAACGCCCGAGCAAATCTGTCACCAACTGATTGAAGAATCAAAACGGCTTGGTGGCTCTGACAATATTACTGCGGTAGTGGCGTCCAGCCAACGTGCCGGTTCAATTTAGCTTGTAGCACCTTTTTTATACGGAGCCTGAAAATGAAACTTGTTAACTTTGACAAAACGGTTGTCGTCCCATTCGATTTTTCTGAGCTTTCGTGTCAAGCTTTGGAGAAAGCGATTGACCTGATCGACGACGAATCACTAATTCGTGTCGTACACGTTGCAGAATATCCGTCAGCCTACGAATACGGAGTAACGTGGGAGACGATCAATCGAGAAATTGTGGTCGAACGTATTAAAGAGTCGTTCGCAAAGAAACTCAAAATGATCACGGCGATGCCAAGCTTGGATATCACGGTCATTTTCGGGGGCAATCCTGGACAAGAAATTTGCAATTTTGCAAAAGACTTAGGGGCCGAGTTGATCATCATTCCGTCTCACGGTCGTAAGGGCTTTGAGAGGTTTTTGCTCGGGAGCGTAGCGGAACGCGTCATCCGGTGTGCACCCTGCCAAGTTATGGTTTTAAAATACGTGGACGATCTAAATATCGAGGCAGCCACAGAACACTTGGAAATGCAAAACAACTAGACAAGGCACGACGAGTTTGCCTGAATGGCCAGATGAGGGTTGAGTCGGTCGGTCTTGGTACTTTGTAACCACGATTGCGAAATCCCCTCATTGGCCTTTTTTTAATGCCCTCGACTCAGGATTAGCACTAAACAAGGGCAAACTGGAAGACCAGCATCAACACGAGGCTGACTGCAAAGATGGACCAAGCGGATGAAGCATTGAGGTTTGCGATCGCTTCAGGAATAAGTTCGACAGCCAAAATGTAAACCATTGCACCGGCAGCGATGCCCAAACCGATCGGCAGGAACGCCGCGAACTGTAAGACAAACCAATAGGCAGGAATTGCCATTAAAGGCTGCGGCAAGCTAGAAAAAATGCTCCACAATCCAGCCGAGCGGACGGAATATCCCCGCGGAATCATCACCAAGCCGATCGACAGCCCTTCCGGGATATTATGAATGGCGATGGCTGCCGAAATCACCTCACCAAAGCCGTCACGTCCGCCAAAAGAAACTCCGATTCCAACGCCCTCCGCAAACGAGTGCATGGTCATGACGACCATAATCAACAGAATCTTGTTCCAGTTTTTGTTTTCCGGATCCACCAGCAACTTTTCTGAATCGTGTCCCCTGCTGAAAAAATTCTGCACCGACCAAATCAGAACGGCACCAATCGCCAATCCGGATACCAATTTGACGGGGCTGATGGCAACACCTTCCCAAACCAGCCCGATACTTGCCCCCGCGATCAACCCCGAAGCGATTGCATTGCCGATACCCAGTTGCTGTTTGCCAATATTGGGAAGAAACAAGAACGGCAACACACCCAACCCGGTTGCGATCGCCGTTGCCGTAGATATTAACAAAACGAAAACAAATCGTTCGGCGGAAGAGGATTCAGCCAACAAGAATTGCACGTCCATCGATTCGATTCCGCAGTACAGCCTGATTCGTCACCCGGCGACCCAATCATCCGGACCGAACTCATTGGTGCCTCAGTTGACGTTGACATTCCATTCCTCAAACATCATACGTTGCCATTTGTAAATTGGCCACCGTTAGACTAGCGAATGACTGTAATGATTTGCCGGGCTTTTGGGTCAGTTTCGACTCATGCAATCGGAAGGTTGAATGGGTTAGGCATTTTCAATGGAAGCACAACAACGATTGGCGGGAATGTTTGAACTCTCCCTGCCAACCCAAGTCGCGCGATACCTTGGTCGGGCATCTTCAAATCCGCAGTTTGTCGGCCGCCACTTGCACAATATGTAGGCGTTGTTAACGATTCGATAATAGGGCCTCTTGGCAGCAAAAGATGGCACAAGTAGTCTATCCATCGACGGCCGATTCACCCAAGATGTCGTTTGCATGCGTGGCGATGCGTTCGAAAACTTTTTTACATCGAGTTTCTTCGATTCCGATTTCTTGCACTGTGCTCAATAAATGATCGGTAAACTTGGTCAAATGTGCAACTTTCAAGTCGAGATGTTGATGAGCGCGATATAAATCGACATTCGATTGGATGTTCTCGGCTCCTAGAGCAACACTGAAGAATTCCAATTGCATACGTTTTAGTTTTTCGATTGATACGTGCTCGAAGAATGGACGCAAGTCGGGGTCCGCAAGTACGTGTTGATAAAACGTGGTCACCAAGAGCTTGATGGTCGGCTCACCACCAATTTCATCGAATAATGTCGTCATAAATCCAGAGATGTTTGAAAAGGTCAATTCAGTTGTAACACGCTCGTAAAACGGCTGGTAATTGGCAGCCGGCAACTAGAAATCTCTCGTTCCTTGAAACATGCCCGACCAAACGAATTTATGTTTGCTAGAATCAAACTCGACGCCGTCCATTTCTCTGCGGTTGATGTATAGGTCTAATTTTGTGGGTTCTGATCCCAGAACAGTTACGTCCGGTCGTGGCCGCCAAGACTTGCATTTGGCGCATTTTCCAGTGCACTTCTTTTTCGTCGACTTTCTTTCAATTTCCGTTGCACGACACATCGTTTCACCATGAACTATTGAGGATTGAAGGATTCCAATCCGATTCAAGCAATCCATGTGCCACGGATTTAAACGCAAACTAAGTCAACGTTGGTGTGGAAATTGACGAAGTGCATTGGCAGTTTGAAGCGCCAGCGACTAGAAATGCGGCATATCCCTAAATCGCCGGCGCGCGTATTCGCACAGTCCGCACACTCAAGCGTGGGCGGCTTTCATCCGATTGATGTCGTTTACATCACCGATAACAAGAATGATGTCGTCGGTTGCGATAATTTGATTTGCGGTAGGGTTGAACATAAAGTGGCCATTGCCATTTTTCAGTCCGATGACCAGCAGGTTGAATTCTTCTTTGATTTGGGATTGGGACAGCGATTTGCCAACTAGGTCACTATTTTGGTTGATCAAAAACTCGTCCAACTCCATATCCAAATGCGTTGCTTCAGCGAATAGTTCGACTAGGTCAGCTGTTGTTGGTCGAGAAATCATGCGCTCCATTTGTTGAGCACCGACCTTATGCGGCATGACGATTTTGTCCGCCCCAGCTTGCCGTAATTTCTTGCAACTGCTTTCTTGTTCGGCTTTGGCGACGATTTGGATCTCGGGGCTTAGATTGCGAGCAGTCAAAGCGATAAAGACGTTTTCCGCATCACTGGGCAGACTGCTGACCACTGATTTTGCTTTGGAAATTCGCGCATCCTGCAAGATTGCCTCGTCGGTGGCATCGCCAAGGATCGCCAGCATGCCATCATGTTGGCATTGGCCAAAGCGTTCAGGATCTTGATCGATAATGACAAAGCTTTGTTCCCGATGCGATAGTTGGACGGCCAAGTCGTAACCCAGTCGGCCAAAACCGCAGATCACGACATGATCATTTAGTTTGGCAATTTCCGAAGTCATTTTTCTTCTTCCCAATGCGCGTTCAATTTCACCCTCTAATGCCAATTGAATGAATCCCCCACAGGTGTACGCCGCTGCAGTGACCCCAAACACGATCAGTGCCATCGTGGTGATCTGGATTTCTGGCGCTGATTCAGTTCGTTCGGCAAAACCAACGGTAGAAATCGTGATTACGACCATCCAGATCGCTTCCAGCCATGAATAACCGCCAATCCAGCGATACGTACATGCCGCAACACAAAAAATAAGCGCTAAGGCGACGGCTCCATGCCAGATTTTTTGCAAGGGTGTTTTCATGCATCAGCAGAATGCAAGCGACATGCCAGAGCCTTAAATGCCCGCTTTCCTGAAAAACGCGTGCTATTTCGCACGGTCGGGTTGAGGCTTGGAATCGTTACCCGTGGCGAACACGAATTGCTTCACATTCGACGACACAAATACCAACGCTTGGTGCTTAAAACAAGATTCTTTTGGGCTCGAGCCGAATTGGCATTGCAGTTGCGACAATAATTCCCAATCGATCATGCAATCATTCGAGGGATCTAAATGAAAGATATCACGGACCTATTGGTCATAGATTTTATGGCTGAACCCGTCATTTCAATCGAAGCTGTGGCTCCGCTGGCTGATGCGATCCGGGTACTGGATGAACACAGGCTTAGTGTGTTGCCAGTTGTGAATCAGGTAAACAACGTGGTCGGTATTTTATCGACTACCGACCTGATTGGGATCTACTATGAAATTCAAACCGACCTAAGTGGATTGAAACAAGCCGAACTGAAGATTCGAAACTTCTTGATCGAGTTGTTGTCCAGCCACGGTGACGATACCAGCGTTCGGGACGTAATGACCAGTCCGGTTGAAACCGTTTCAGCAAGTACAAACCTAGTGACGGCCGCACAAATATTGGATGTTAAGCAATACCATCATCTGCCGGTTGTCGACGATCACAATCACCCGATCGGGATGCTGTCGACGACTGATTTTCTAAGAGCGTTTGCCAACCACGGTGCCATGTTGTTTCGTTAGTGTCGATGGATTAGACCCCGTCATTGAGTTATAATTTTCATCAAATTGACTAGCAATGAATCGTTTTCGACCACGTAGTACAACCCAAACAGCCGTAGCCCCGTTGGGCACGTCGAATATGGACACGGAACAGCTTGCCAAAATTAGTTTGTTGATCGTTGACGATGAAGTCGATTTTCGCGATCAAGCGTACAACTATTTTCGCCGGGTTGGGTTTCAAGTTGAACAATCCGAAGACGGTGAAGAAGCCTTAAATGCGACTTCCAACCGCCAATTTGATGTCGTTGTCCTCGATATCCATATGCCCGGAATGTCGGGAATTGATGTATTGGAAAAGCTGATGGAGCGAGAGCCGGCGCCGAAAGTGATTATGCTGACCGGAGGAGGCACCATTCAACATGCCGTCGATTCGATGAAGAAAGGCGCCTATGATTTTTTAACAAAGCCAGCAAAGTTGGATGAATTGCAGCGATTAGTCGTACGTGCCTGCGAAACACATAATCTAGAAAAAGAAAACCGGCAGCTGAAAGAAGTGATCCGGCGATCTGAACCTGACTATCGAATGATTGGTCAATCGGAACCCATGCAGGAAGTCTATCGCTTAATCGAGCGAACGGCCAACACGGATAAACCGGTCCTGATTCAAGGTGAAAGCGGCACAGGAAAAGAATTGGTGGCGCGCGCCATACACCGAGCAAGTCCTTTGGCCGACAAACCTTTGGTGGTTGTAAATTGCGCGGCATTGGCTGAACAATTGTTGGAAAGTGAGCTGTTTGGTCATGAAAAGGGCGCTTTTACCGGAGCCGTAGCAAGCAAGCCTGGTTTGTTCGAAATTGCCAATGGCGGAACACTTTTCATTGACGAGTTTGGCGAAATGTCGGGCGGCCTGCAAGTCAAGTTGTTACGAGTGCTCCAGGATGGAACGATGCGACGGGTAGGTAGCGTTACCGAACAGAAAGTTGACGTACGCGTCATTGCCGCTACCAATCGTGATTTAGAGCAAGAAGTTCAGGATAAGAACTTCCGTGAAGATCTCTATTATCGAATCAACGTGCTCGGGATTCAGTTGCCACCTCTGCGTCAGCGAAATGGTGACATCGAATTGTTGGCTCGAGCGTTTGCCGGTGAAGATTACAAGATTTCTGAAGAAGTGATGCAACGATTGGTTGGATATAGCTGGCCGGGCAACGTCCGACAGCTGCAAAACGCGATCGAGCGAGCAAAAGTATTGGCCGAAGAAGACGAGATCGAATTGAAAAACTTGCCGCCGGCAATTTTGAACAAGCAATCCAAGCCGGAGGCCAATGTTTCAACTTTAGATTCAACCTCCCACAACAATGAGCTCGACTTGGAGACATTGAATCGGATGCACGTTGTTGAAACATACGCACGTTGTGATCGCAACAAGACCAAGACGGCACGGTCCTTGGGGATCAACCGAAGGTCGTTGTACCGTTTGTTGGAAAAATTTGGAATCGAATAGCGATTGGCTTCCGCCGGTTTATGTTCCAATTTTCTGGTTTTGTCGTCACGCTTTTCGGATTGATTGAACTGTCGGTTAATCGGCTCATGCAAACGTGACTATTACGATCCGGCGGTGCCAAGTTTATCTACAGAACGCGAAGCGATCGCCGCTTCTGCTGGATTCGCGGGTCGCGAAATGGCGGAGTTTGAACTGGCCACGTTCAAGTCAAGCCGTTCATCATCGTCGAACGGATCATGATCCAGATCGATACGCATTCGTTCCAAAATCGAACCGTAGAAATGGTAGAAAATCGGGACCAAGAACAAAATTAGAAACGTCCCGGCGATCAATCCGAAAATCAAGCTGACTGCCATGGGAATCAAAACTTGGGCCTGCAGTGAAGTTTCCAGCAGCATTGGGAACAAACCGGCAACGGTCGTCATCGAAGTCAACATGATTGGGCGAAATCTTCGTCGCCCTGAGACTTCCAATGCGTCAACCAGTGGCATCCCTTCTCGAACGCGGCGGTTGATAAAATCAACGAGCACAATGGAATCATTCACGACAACGCCCGTGAGGGCGATCAACCCAAACATGCTGAACAAAGAAAGTTCAATGCCGACAAATGCGTGCCCGGGAATGGCCCCCAGCCAACCGAAAGGGATGATTGCCAAAATAATGATGGGTTGCACGTAAGAACGAAATTGTAGCGTCAACAATGCGTACATTCCAAGAACCGCAATTCCGAATCCAATCAGCATACTGATAACCGATTCCAACGTTTGGGCCTGCTCACCTTCCCAATTCACTGAAAGGGCTGCATTGCGCGATTTTTGGTACTTCTCCAAAATGGCAGGGATCGTTTCGGTTCGCAATTCATAGTTGATTGCAACGGAATCCGCCTGTTGTTTGTCGACGTCAGCAGTTACGGTGATCGAACGACGTTGATCCAATCGGTTGATTTCCGAACTCGCACGTCGGCATTCGATCTCGGCGACTTCGGTAATCGGCCATTCCGTTCCCGAATTGTCGCGGATGCGGATATTTTCAAAGCTATCCATCGTTTGACGTTCGTTTTCGGGATAGCGAACCATCAACTTTACTTCGTGGCGACCCCGCTGCAGCCTCATGACTTCACTACCAAAGTAGACGTTGCGAATGGTCGCAGCCAATTGGTTCTCGTCGAGACCAAGCGTCTTGCCCAAGTTGTTCAACCTGAGGTTCATTTCCCATTTCCCCAAGCGTGAGTCGTCTTCGATATCCTTGACACCTTTGATTTTATTCAATTCGACTTTACAAGCGTCCGCGACTTCGTCCAAGAGGTAGGCGTCTTTGTCGGATGCCAAAATTTTGAATTCGATCTGATTCCCACCGGGCCCCATGCTTTCGGAGCCGAATTTCAAGGCTTCGTGGCCAGCGATTTCCGGTACTTGCTCCCGCCACAACGAAATGACTTCCCGATTTGATATATCTCGATCTCCAGTCGGAAACAGCTGCACTTCAACGCTGCTGACATGGCTCCCATTGGTGACACCGGTTGGGCCTTGCATCGTATTGCCCACTTCACCGATCCGCCGATACAACGTTTTGATAAACGGCTTGCCGCCAGCGGCGACATGTTCCGATTCAACCTCCTGTACGGCATCCTGAATTTGCATCGCCCCCAGTCTCGCGTAGCTGGGTGCCGTGCCATCGGGAAACACTAACGTAGCATGAATTTCTGAGCCGTCGATGTCCGGAAAAAATCCTAAGGGCACTACTTTCCCGAGCACCAGGCCAAGACAAATCATGCCGAACATCAGGGCCCCAGAAAGCGTTGCCAACTTGTTGCGCAGCGACCATTTTAAGAGTGGACCGTAGGCCGAATTGATACACCAATCCATTGCAGCCGTGGCTCGTCTATTGACAAATGAATGTACCGCGACCAACGGTTTGAAAACGTACAACACGAGTCCAACTAACCTCAAAAATAGGTTGTTGTCGTGAGACAGGTGGGCCGGCAGGATAAACGTACTCTCGATCAATGAAATGATCAGCATCGCAATCACCGCAATGGGCATCACGGCAAAAAATTTACCCATGACTCCAGTGACAAACATCAACGGCATGAAAGCAATGATCGTCGTCGCCACGGATGCACAAACACTAGGCATCACTTCAACCGTTCCTTCGATGGCCGCCTGTACGAATTTTAAACCCTCCAATCGCTTGGTATAAATGTTTTCGCCAATAACAATGGCATCATCGACCACGATTCCCAAAGCCATCAAAAACGCAAACATGGTCAACATGTTCAGCGTATTTCCAGTCACCAACAGAACAAAACCCGCTCCAAGAATCGAGACGGGAATCCCCACAGCCACCCAAAACGCCAATCGCAAATCCAGAAACACCGCCAATACGAGAAATACCAGGATTAGTCCCTGTAATCCGTTTCGCGAAAGCAATTCCATCCGATCGCGAACGTCGACGGATATATCATTCCAAGACGCAAGCGTATAACCTTCGGGCAGTTGTTTTTTGTCAACGTATTGCTGGACGGCTTCGACAATGGTGAACAAGTCTTCGGTGTTAGTCTTGGTAACCCGAATCGCGATACCAGGGCGGTCGTTAATGATATGCGCGGAAACTTCTGACGCAAAACCATCGACAACGTGTCCAATATCACCGATACGTATGACGTCGCCATTGGATTGACTGCGAATGGGAATCTCGGCAATCTCTTCCCCGAATTCTCGCTTGTTTTTTCCGCGTAACAACAATTCTTGGCTGGCCGTCTCCATCTTTCCGCCTGGCATATCGATATTCTGACGCCTTAAGATGTCCGCCACCATTTCCAAACTGAGCCCGTAGCGGCGCAATTGATCTTCGGATACTTCGACGGAGATTTCATAGGGTTTTTCGGCAACAATATCGGCACCACTGACCGCAGCGCCCTTGGGCTGAAACATGAATGCCAAGGCACGGCGGACAAGGCTTTCCGGGGGAACCGCCCGCAATTCTGTAATTTCAGTCCGTACCTCTTCCGCAATCTCGCGCATGTCCAATTCAGCTTGCAACGGATCGGAGTCGCCAAGGGGTGGACCCAAGATACCGACGGTGATTGCTGGGGCACGAAATACGATTTGCTTGACTTCCGGGTCTTCAGCACTTGGAGGAAACGACGAAATCTGATCGATTTGTGACCGCACATCGTTTAACACCGGTTGGACGTCGGTAACGTTGCTGTTCAATTCAAGAATCACAAACCCAGCGCTCTCGCGCGCGACGGACGTCATTTTTTTGACACCATCGACATTGCTCACGACCGATTCAATCTTTTGGCAAATGCCTTCTTCCACCTCGTCAGGTGTCGCACCCGGAAACGGCACGGTAACCAATAGTATTTCCAACTCGAAATTGGGAAACACCTCCCGACGCATAATCACCATGCTCACTGCACCAATTAACAGGGAAGCAATCAGCATAATATTCATAGCGGGCGAATTTTTGATCGCCCAGGATACCACGGATTTCACGGTTGACTCCGTTCGCTGGATTTTCCGTTAGCGGAAGTCGTTGTATGGACTTCGGTCTGGGACTCTTTTGGATTCTCGATGTTTACCTGGGTTTCGGTTTCACGATCGGTGGCCGCAGTTTCGTCGCGGTCTTGAAGAATGACTTCACCTCCAACGACCGGCTGAGGCAGTGGTGATGTGACGATCTGATCGCCGACGATCAGCCCGCTATTGCCCAATTCCACGACCACTTTGGAGGGATCGGAAAACGACTCCAGGGGTGGGGTACGGTCCACCACATCGACGTAAAATCGGTTCAGTCTACGTTCTCGAACAGCCCAAACAAAATCTCCTGGTTGCATCGCTGATGCGGGAAACGAAACCAGCTCGGTGTCGATGTGCTCGACCGGAACAACCATCTGGCACTTCAAATACATTCCGCGAACCAATGCTTTTTTCCTTCCTGATTTGGATGTAGATACCGGTTGTTTGACAACAATACGGCACGGCACGGATTTTGTCGTTTCGTTCAATCCGATTCCATCGAAACGTTCCAAAACACCGATCCATTGCGTCGAAGGATCGCTTTGCTCGTGGAGGATGACTTCTAGTTGCGGTAAGCCATAGACTTGGCCGTTGGGACCGACCATTTGATCGTTGGCATCGGCATACTTGCGAACCCAGTCCAATTCACCGGGCGTCAAGCTGCACAAAACTTCGACTTGAGCCGTGCACTCAAAAACCAACAATTCGCGAGCGACCGAAACAAAATCCCCCTGTTCCACATTTTCTCGCACAATCACACCGTCAGCCGGCGCACGGATGACCGTCCTTTCCAAATTTAATTCCGCTCGTTCCATACGGTTGTGAATCAAATCCAAAGAGGATCTCAATCGCTCTTTCTTTTTCAGCAACATGTCATAAGCGTTTTGCCGCAATGTCAATTGCGATTGCGAATTGAGCAGTGCTCGCCGTGCTTGATCCATTTCCGCTGCCGCTACCGATTGCCGCAATTTCATGACTCGCGCGTGTTCCTTTTCCTGTAATTCCAAATCGGATTTGGCAATCTCGATATTTTTCAGGGCGCCGCGAATCTCCTCGTCGGTTTCATCGAGCGTTCGTTCGGCTTGACGCTCCTCTGATTTCAGAGTCTTGATTTCGAGTTGGTAATCGCGTTGATCAATTTCCAATAACTTCGTTCCGCGTTTGACCAGGTTACCGGCTTGGCATTCGGCGTGTTTTAGCGCCACAACACCGGCAACCTCGGCTCCAATTCGAATTTCGCGAAACGGTACCACGGTGCCCGAAACTTCGAGGTCCAATTCGCCTTCGAACACGGTAACCGGATGTGTCGCGACCACCGGTAGCAAGGTATTCGAATCCTGCTTTTCCGTTTGCTCGCGCAACAAGTACAACCACGTCATGATGCCGCCGCCCATCAAAATCAACGACGCGGAAACCAAATATTTCATCGTTTCCGACATTGCCAAGTCATTGTTCGCCCGATTCGTTCGATTCATATTTACAGTTCGCGTCCCAATTTCGTAAGTTCACTGGTTGAACAATCCGCGTCTAATCGTCTCGTGCCCGCGATTGCGGCCAACGAAAACTCCGTCACATGTTGCACCAAGTGCTCCAATTCAAAGAACTCAGACAAGCTATCTTCTTCCACCAACGCGGCCGTCAGATCTCCGGCGAATCGATAGTACATGCATTGTCCGACGATGCTAAAGGCCATCATCAAGCGTTTTTCAGGCGCGAGTTTTCTGGCCGACAACTCGTCGATGACTTGCATCAATCCGGCCAGAAACGGTTTGAAATAATCGTGCACTAGTTTTTTGCAAGCTTCGGTCGGTTGAATTATTTCCCGCACTAAGAGTCGGACTTGCCACGGCGCCGACCTCAAAGCAACGACCCGATTCAAAATCAATGCCACATAGTCCCGCAGCTTTGTCTCGGGAGGTGTATCCACCGCCCATTCGGGATCGGGCACGCGCTCGGCTCGCATCTGACGGGCATGAATCACCGCCTCCAAATACAACCCTTGTTTGTCGCCAAAATAATAGTTCACACTGGCCACATTAACTTGGGCGGCTTCACAAATTTCACGCACAGTCGCGCCCTTGAACCCCTGACGAGCGAAGATACTGCCCGCTGCCATCAAAATTCGAGTTTTGGTCGAGTCTGACCGCGACATTATTGATCTCCCAGTTCCACGCGAACCCGAGCTTGTTTCAACCGTCTACCATTTTAAAACCGCAGTTTTCCTCATCATTTAAACAACTGTATTAAACACTTGTTTAAAAACAAGTCCAATTGCAACTTGATTTTCGATCTCGTACGTTAAAAAGAACAAGAAAAACCCGTCGATTGGCTCCTTGGAAGCTTTACCTTGATTTCGTATGACTAGTTCCAAATTGCGCCGCCAAATTGCCTGGGAGGCGGCAAAATTAATGTATCAGCGCGAAGAATCGGAGTATTATCGCGCAAAAATGAAAGCCGCCAAACACATCCAAAAAGGCTGGGTCAAACCGGCGGACCTTCCTAGCAATGCGGAGATTCGAGACGAAATCCAGCAGATGGCTCGAATGATCGAAGGCGAATCGCGCGTTCGCAATCTGTGTGAAATGCGGTTAGCGGCGTTAGTTTTGATGCGTCAACTTGCTAAATACCGACCGCGAATCATTGGATCGGTATACACTGGCCATATTCGCGAAGGCAGCGATATCGACTTGCATGTTTTTTCCGACAGTTTCCAGGCCGTCGTTTCCGAGATCGAATTTCAAAACTTAAATTATGATGTTTCCGAAAAGCGAATTCGTAAAAACGGCGAGGAAACGACTTATCGCCACATCCATGTTTACGATCGTTTCGAATTTGAACTTACCGTTTATCCGGTAAACAAAATGAGTTTTGCGTTTCGGAGTTCCATCACCGGAAAACCTATCGAGAAAGCGAGCTTGTCGGAGTTTGAGTTGTTTCTTGAAAGAACCTATCCCGACATCGAGTTGGATCGTGAAGTCGCCCGAATTGGAGAGGCGATCGACCCCTTTCAATTGTTCGAGTCGTTGCTGTTGCCGTTGGAAAATGTTCAACAGAATCCGAACTATCACCCGGAAGGCGACGCCCTGTACCACAGCTTGCAGGTCTTTGACCTGGCGTGCGATCAACTGCCATACGACGAAGAATTTTTATTGGCGGCGCTGCTGCACGATGTTGGCAAAGCCATCGATCCAAGCGATCACGTAAATGCTGGTATAGAAGCACTCGACGGTTTCGTCACCGCGCGAACTCAATGGCTAATCGCTAATCACATGTTGGCCCACAAAATCAATGACGGTTCGATCGGATCTCGGAAATGGCGTCGTCTTCGAGAAAACAACAGCTACAACGAATTGTTGTTGCTTGGAGATTGTGATCGCGGCGGGCGCCAAGTCGGCGTACCAACGACCGAATTGGATGAAGTGCTTCGCTACATCCGTCAAATATCGAGCAGTTTTGCGTAATATCCCTCGGCGTTTCGGCCGGTTTTGGGGCGGTTTTCGCTATCATAAATTCCGTGTGGATGTTCGTAGACGTTTGAAAAAAACGCGTTTCATACGCTAAGGACTGCACCCAATCGTTAATCTGGGTAATCTGTACCGCCACAATTGTACTGATTGTGGGGACCTAACAGCGTTATCCGAAATAACAGCTATAAGACATTTCAACGCCAAAGAGTTGCCACCCCGCAAAACCGGTAACTCTTTGCAGACCCAACAGCCGCAGCCCAGTTTAAATGCTATTTCGACCCAATCTTCTGGTTGGACTTGCGCTTCTAGCGAGCCTGACTCTGATAAAAATACCGTATTGCTCAGCCGATCAATCGGATCGGGAGACCCCGCTCGTCAAAGCGGTCGCCAATTGTAAATCGGCGGTCGTAAATCTTCGTGGACGAAAAACGGTTCGTTTGGACGACCCGAAGTCGACTCGAGAGATGAAACAAGTTAACGGCATGGGGACTGGAGTTGTCATCGATCCCCGCGGTTACGTCTTGACTAACTTCCATGTTGTTCAAGATGTAAAACAGATTCAAGTTACGACTGCGGAACGCGAGAAAACGGTGGCCCGATTAATTGCTCACGACCCGGAAACGGATTTGGCGTTACTCAAGATCGATTTGCCGCGCGAGTTGCCGACGATTCCGATTGGGACGTCGTCGAATTTGATGTTGGCAGAAACCGTAGCAGCCGTCGGTAATGCGTACGGCTACGAGCATACGGTTACCGTGGGGATTATCAGCCAGCTTGGCCGTACGGTTCAAGTCAATGACGACCAAATCTATCGTAACTTGATACAGACCGACGCGCCGATCAATCCGGGTAATTCTGGCGGTCCACTCGTCAACCTCGACGGCGAAATGATCGGAATCAATGTTGCGGTCCGAATTGGAGCTCAAGGAATTGCGTTTGCGATTCCAGTCAACGATGCATTAGAAATCGCATCTAGTCTAATGCAACGTCATGTTGCTGAAGAAAACAATATTCGGATTGGGATGGACACAGAAACGGTTTTTGAGAACGACCAACCGAGCTTGATCGTCAAAGAAGTGGAACCGCAAGGCGCGGCGGCCAAGGCTGGCGTTCACAAAGGCGATCGGATTGTCGAGATCAATGGCTCGAAAGCGATTCGCAGTTTGGATTTACAAACGTCGTTGATTGCTGCGGCGCCGTCACAGAAAATTGCGTTGGTCGTCAATCAGGACGGGAGTCAGAAACAGCTGGATTTGGTCATCGACCGTGACGCGAATTCAGATGTCAACACGATGGCTTGGGAAATGCTCGGGGTTACAGTCCGGCCTGCCACCGGCAAGGAAATGTACAACCTGCATCCCAACTACCGGCAAGGTTTAAAGATCACCAGTGTAAAAGCCAACGGACCCGCATTCGCCGAAGGGATCGTTGAAGGCGATATTTTGGTCGCCATGCACGGCTGGAAAACCGAGTCCCTAGAGAATTTACAATACATTCTGGAACAGCCAGACATCCGAAGCCAAAACCATTTTATGTTCTTCGTATTGCGTGAAAAAGAACGCTATTGGGGCGAGT
Organism: Mariniblastus sp.; assembly: GCA_965263475.1. Classification (GTDB taxonomy): domain Bacteria; phylum Planctomycetota; class Planctomycetia; order Pirellulales; family Pirellulaceae; genus Mariniblastus. The sequence goes on along the minus strand of OZ253677.1, from coordinate 189,610 downwards.
TGCGAGTTGCATCGCAACCGAGGTAGCAAGGGCTGCTGCGGTCAAAAGAGCCGCTACCTCACTTTTTCATGCACGATGTGAACCGCTGCCAGATTAGCGTTTGGCAGCGGTTTTTTTATGGCTTCGTTTTGAAGCAACTAATGTTGAATATCGCCATCGATGTTGCGTAGCATGATATTCTTCAGAACATAAAATAGGCCGTTTGGATTTTGGACGAGATATGGAAAAAGCACTTGTTGCTTGGCTGCAACGAAAATTTTCGCACGCTTCGCCGCCCGTGGAAATTGGTATCGGAGACGACGCTGCCGTCATACAATGCCCCGGCCCATTGGTTGTCGCCACCGATACGATTGCTGACGGTACCCATTTCGATATGGAGCAACATGATCTGACTTTGATTGGCCACAAAGCAATCGCTGTTAATCTGAGTGACATTGCTGCGATGGGAGCCAGACCATTCGCGGCCACGATCAACTTGAATTGTCCTCAAGATTTCGATTTGGGACAGGCGAAACGGTTGATCGGAGGAATCGCTGACACGGCGCAGAAATTTGACACGGTCCTCATTGGGGGTGACACCAATCGGTGGGACGGTCCGTTAGTCATCACGATCACGGTACTTGGTAGACGATTCGCGGATCAACACAACGAATTCTGGCGCAAGGATTCCGCTCATTCGAATGACGTTATTTTGGTAAGTGGTGATTTCGGCGGTAGTATTAGCGGCAAACACCTTCAATTTGAACCACGAATAGAACTTGCTCGGTACTTGGTTGCACATTATTCGGTATCCGCGTGCACGGATGTTTCCGATTCATTGGCGATGGACTTAAGCGAGTTGGCGAGTGCATCTCGACTTGGATTTAACCTACGAGCATCGGACATTCCGATTTCTCAGGCGGCCGCTGCCGCGCAAGATTCAAAAATGACTAACTTGCAGCATGCGCTATACGATGGAGAGGACTTTGAGCTAATTATTGCGATGCGTCCGGCTCATGCTGCAAAGGCGGTCGCCGATCCATTGATGCCTGTTGCCTTGACCGCGATTGGCAATTTCAATGAAACGGGTAAATTTCAAATGGTCCATTCCGATTCACTGTACGAAGAGTTGACGATCCGAGGTTACGAACATTGAAGTTCCAATTGATCTGTAGCGATGAACAGGAAACGGCTGCGCTGGGTAAAAAATTGGGCAGGTTGATTCAGAATCCCACCATTCTTTTTCTTTCGGGAACATTGGGAGCTGGAAAAACCCGTTTTGTTCAATCTATTGCCATTGGTTTGGAAATTGAACCGACTTCGGTCAATAGCCCGACGTTCACAATCATGGTCCCTCACCGAGGTCGACTACCGCTGTTGCACGTCGACGCCTACCGCATCTCGGATTTGGACGAAGCGGAACAATTAGGCATCGATGACTGGGTGGAGTCTGGTTGCGTTCTGGCGGTCGAATGGGCCGAGAAAATCGAACCGGTCCTGCCGCTGCCCGATCTCAAAATTTTCGTTGAGCACCGCGGCGAAACCGAACGAGGATTTGAGTTCACAGCCACCTCGGAACTCGGAAAACAAATATTGAACGAGTTGGCTATGTGACTTCGCAACGAGCCCAGCTTAAAAGTCATTTTGGACCAACACGCCGTCAGCACGACCAGCCAAAAACCGTAAGTTTTCGGTGTCTCCGCCCTCGCGGAAAAATCGTGTTGAGCCATCCCCAAAACTGAATAGTGCGCCGCCCGGGTGACGGCTGCTAAACGCTTGAGGCGCCGGTCCGTTGATCCGTGCGCTATTGGCATCGATCCACCACATTACGTCGCTGATCCAAATGGACGATCCACGGCGGCCAGACATGCCAGGCCAAATCGCCGCCCGTTTATTCACGTTGTCATCAAACATGCACTCGCCTATGACAACCGTGTTTGAGGTGCCGTCGTGAATATCGGCGAATTTGGTTTCACTATTTTGATAAAGGATGCCTCCAAAATCGTGGTCAACTATAAAACTACCAGACGACGCCGGTCCCACAACGGCCCGGTAGTTCGACATTGCGTGATTCAAACGTACGTGGTTCAGCTCCGGACCCAAATCGGATGGACAGCGAAACAGAGTCAAAGGCGTCTGGCTGTATTCGTCGGGTTGAGCTGGATTCGCACCGCCCCCGAAATCATTGATGAGGATATCTGCGAAATCTTGCAAATTGCTTTGCTCAACAAAGGGAAGCATGAGCGTTCCCCAAGACCAGCCGGGGCGATCATTGGGTCCGCGATAGGCTGGTGGGAAGACACCATAGGCGGACTCGTAATTGTGCATCGCCATAATGTGCTGATGGAGCTGGTTGGCACAACTAGTACGACGCGCTGCTTCACGGACATTTTGCACCGCTGGCAACAGCATGCCAATCAAGATGCCAACGATCGCAATGACAACTAGCAACTCAACCAGAGTAAAAGCAACACGTCTGTCGAACTCGTTTCCTTTTCCCACAGCTCACCCCTTTAAAATTAAACATATTCAATGCCATTTTACTGAGAGTTACCCTTACTCCGAAACTGGCTTGTCAGTATGCATCCACTTTTTCAAAAGCGGAGAAATTACCAAACATACCACTCCGGAAATAACGGCCATAATCGCAATCAACTGGTAAACGTCACCATAAATGTGAACCGTTTCCGCCGGAATAGGGACGACTTTTCCACCGCCGGTATCCACGGCCGCGAACTGGGCAATAATTGCAGCCAAGAACTGCGAAAATGCCGTCGCCAAAAACCACGACCCCATCACGGTGCTGACCAAGCGTGCCGGCGAAAGTTTAGTGACCATCGACAGGCCTACTGGAGACAAGCATAGCTCGCCGGTCGTCAGCAAGAGGTACATTAGCAATAGCCAGTACGCAGCAACCATTCCGTCGCTATCGGATGTTTGGGCACCAAAATACAACATTGCAAATCCCAAGCCAAGTTGAATTAGTCCCAGTGCAAACTTAACTGGCGTGCTTGGTTCCAATCCACGTGCGCCCAAGAATCCCCACAATGCAGTAAACACCAATCCAAAAATCATGATGTAAATGGGATTGACGGATTGAAAAACAGATGCAGGAATCTCCGATCCCCCCAACCCGAGTTTGCCAACGTTTTCTTCCGTAAATTGCCACTGAACAACTTTGTCGCTCGCCGTCGCCTGTTCATTTTTGGCGAACTCTCTCAGATAAGTAAGCGCCGTCATGGTCAAACGTTCCTGACCGATAACATCGTCGATAGTTTCGGCGAGCTCTTCGGACGACAATTGTTTACTTTCGTCTTTGGCCGATTCGACCGTTTCGACGGCCCGTTTCAAAAGCTCGTTCATCGAGCTAGCACCGTTCTCGTGACCAAGAAATTCTTGACTGAAAAACAGCAGCTTTTCCTCCGACTCACCTTGATCGACGACCAAACTGAAGGATTGTGTTTGTCCGACCATCGCATCGGATACGAGTTCAGATTCGGTAACACGATCGATGTTCCGATCGGTAAAATTATTAACGCTACTGCCTGACTGCTCAAAGAACGCCCAAAACAACAACGAAAAGAACGTCAAAATGAATACCACGTACATGCGTTCACGAGCGACTTTCTCCATACTGAACGCTTCTTTTAGTAAATAGACCGCGGCTGCTAAACCAGCCAATATCAGGACTAGCCCAGCCGGACGGCTCGCCTCTTTGACAAACTCAGCGACCCCTTTCACCACTGGAGACTCATGCTCTTCCAGTGAATGAACCCAATTGTCGGGAATCAAAGTCACTTGTTCATCGAAACCTGGTAATACCGAGAAGCCAGAAACCAATATTACAAACAGAGGAATTGCGATTGCTGTCCCAATAAGGACTTTGAATAAGTTACCGTAATAGGCGGAAGTGTCAGGGGCATTTCCAACTTCCCCAGGCAAGCCGCCCTTTGCCAACGCCATCACTGCTACCGACCCCGATATTAACAAAGCAACGCCAACGAATGCGTTGGAAACCAGTGAGAATGCGTCGCCAGCATTGTAGAAAACCAATCCATAAGCACTAGCAAGTGCGGTACTCAAGATCAGCAACTGGGTTAACAACGTCGGAGCGACAAACACGGCCAAGCCAACTAACATCCCAATTGTCGCCAAGCCAAAACCAAGGTGCCAGCCATACGTTTCGCCGATGTAGCCACACAGCAGTGGTGCCATCGCGGCACCCAAGTTGATGCCGATATAAAAGATCGTAAAACCACCATCTCGTTTCGGACTGCCATCGGGATACAAAGAACCAACAATGGTCGAAATATTCGGTTTGAAGAAACCGTTGCCGGCGATCAGCAAACCCAACGCGGTGAAAAACCAAAGATCGGTTTCAATCATCATTAACAGGTGACCAGCGGCCATCAACAAGCCACCAATAACAACAGCCGTTCGCGCACCCAACAAACGATCTGCGATCATGCCACCGAAAAACGGCGTCATGTAAACCAAAGCCGTATACGCGCCGTATACTGCGTTGGCGTCCTTGTCTCCATAACCCAAGAACCCCTTCAGCATATAAAGGAGAAGTAGGGCACGCATGCCATAGTACGAAAATCGTTCCCACATCTCTGCAAAGAACAAGGTGTACAAACCCGTGGGATGCCCAAACAATTGGGGGCTATTTTCGGGATCAAATTGTCTTGGTTCCGCAGCAATCGACATCATCAGCTCCCAGCGTATTTGTCGTTAAATTCGAAAATTGGTCGGAACTCCAAACGACAACCAGTCTTACGAATTTAAGATTTCTTATTAAACTGGCGACTATCGTAACCAAACAACCTGACGATGGCAATTTGTTTCCCAGCCTTGAATGCGAATTCCCGCGCACAAAAAAGCCGCCCGTTCGAATCAGGCGGCATTTTTTATCAAATGGGCAATTGGCTAAAAAAATTGATTTAGCCAGATGTATTGACTAGCAGTTCGTCAATCCGGATCGACCAAGGAAAAATCAGCGTCGGTCCGATCACCTCGTAACGGATATCGATTAGCACATTGCCGTTGGCCGGTGCAACATAAAACGGTGGCGAAGAAGCCGGCACAAAAATCTGAGTGTCCTCGACAAGATTGACATTGCTCGAATCCAAGACTTCAAACTGATTCGTGATCACGTTGAAAATCGAGACGGTCCGTTCGATGTTCACACTATTGCTGAAACTCTCAATGCTTACCGACAAAGTGTCGGGAACAAGACTAGGAATCGGCGCTGTCATCAACACCGAGATTTCAGCATTCTCGGGGTCATCCGGAAAGGTCGGTACCAATTCAAAATAGACATCATCCGACGCAGCCATGTCGTCTACCGTTCCCGATGAGACTTGTCCCTGGCTGACGATGGCATTGGAGGGCGGAGTCGAGTTTGGCGGTGTAAATTCTGCCAATTCAATTTCCAACGTATACAATTGAATGGTATTCGCCGATCCCGTTGCTCTAACAAAATAGGTGCCCGGTAGTAAAATCTCGTCCTCGATCACTTCAGCCGAGCCATTCGTCGTTTCATTCACCAACGTGATCAAGCTGCCGTTTGAATCGAACAGCGCTAACGTCAGATTACTTGAGTTTGTAGGATTGAACGGAGTCGCACCTCCACCGCCTTCTTGCGATTGGTTGTATGAGGCTCCGACAGGGGTTAGGGTAATGTTCCCAAACGCGATTTCGGGAACGCTGAACTCAAAGAAATCTTGGTCACTGTTGTCATCGACGCTCAAAAAATCGTCGTCAAACAAACTGACGCCCGTTCCCGTCGCACCATCAACGCCACGAATGATTGAATTGCCGATGTTTATAGTCCCCAAAGGTGTGGCATTGGCGATCGAATTGTTGCCTTGAAAATTATTCGATTTCTCAAACACATCACCGTACTGGCGATGAACGGCGCGAATGTCGTCCAGTTGCGGTCCGTCAAAAGCACCACTGATAAATGGTTCCATTAAAAAAGCAGCGTTGTTGGACTCGAGATGGAATATTCCTAATCCGTGGCCTTGTTCATGTGTAATGACATTGCGAAACAATCGGAAATTGGCTCCCGGTGCGCCAAACGTTCCCGAGTCGGATGTATCGATAGCCATGTCCCCATTGTCGGGCAAGGCATTGAAAGCCAAGGTTCCTCCTGGACCATCAATATTGAAACCACCGATGCGAACGTCTCCGCGAACACCCTGAATGCCGCCGCCCCCAAAGGTTGGAACGCCATTGTCATTAGGTTCGTAAACATATTCGACCCCAGATAATTCTCCCCAACGGTCCAAAGCCTGTTGCATTCTGGCCCACCAAAATCGGTTCGTCAGATCTGCCGTCCCTGCATTGGCTTCATTGAAAAGGTTGTCCAAAAACGCAATCATATTGCTCGGGACAAAACCATTGCCACCATTGGCGTCGGTGCCGTCTGGAACAATACTCCAGGTAACCATCGTCGGCGTACCTTGCGTCAAGCCACCGCCGCTGAGCACAGTCGCCGACCATCGCGGTCCTAGGAAAAACCCAGTAAACTCATCTTCCTCGTCAACAGGGTTGTTGTGCTCGAGAATCCCATCGCAATCTTGACATCCGCAAACACCGGCGATGCGATGCAAAGTACTTATGTCATTTTTGTTGTAACTTCGTTGGAGACGGGACTGGGAATATCCATCGACGCAAAACGCCGTGGCACAAATTAAGAAAATCGAAACGAATAGTCTCACTCTGTTGCTCCTTTTGAACTCGCCATATCAGCGATTCAGGGAATGCCGCTAGGGCGGCTGATGTGGGGAAAAAGAAAGATATCTAACATTATCAACCAAAGTCGGCTCAACTTCAACACAAACTAGACGCGCGACTTTCCGTTTGCTTACATCGTGAGCAGAAGTTTCTCAAGTCCTAAGAATGCGGAATCAGCGCTGACGTGATACCGAAGCTGGTAAAATGTTGCTGGTTTTGCCCATTCTCACTCCCACGACCGAAGTTTCGCTGGCCACTACCGCCAATCGGGAATGCGGGGATAACTCCAAAAACGAAAAACTAACAGGTGGATCCGTCAATCCAGTGGCAACTCGGTCAACAAATCCGTTACCAACCAACACCATGTCGTTGCCGGCTTGGAAGGCCGCAAACGTGTCCTGGAATATGTTTCCGCATCCCAAAAAAGAAGTTGCATCCGACGGAATTGCTTGAGACCAAACCGTTTTATTTGATCCAATGCAAAAGAGTTTTACGTAGTCACTTGGCCCGCGTGCCACTCCAAGACAGGTCTTGTTCGCTATCGGTATAAGGACTTCGAATTTCCATTGCTCCACGTCGACAACGAATTGGCCGTTACGTTTCAAACGACCATTCTTGTCAATTGTAAACAAGTCGGATTCTGTTTGTACAAACCCTTTACAAGGCCCCTGGTCAACCGAAGACACTGATTGTTTTTCGTCGACGACGAAAACACCGTCGGTTCCCAATACGGATACCTGCAAATTCGGATTGCCGCCACGATCCAACAATTGGCATTCAGTGATCCCCGGGTGATCCGTAAAAATTCTTGTGTCAAACTCGAACACGCGGTTCCATTGGTCGTCAAACACGAACACCTGTTTGCCAAGCATCGAATACAATGCGAAATATGTCTTGCCGTTCGAGCAAACGATAGAACGCATGCGATTGACGGCTGCCGCTTCCGGCAAATCAAGTCGCCAGCGTTCAACAAGTCGGCCCAACCGATCGAATCTCGCTAGTGTTTGCCATCCATCGATCACGTATATCGATCCGGATCCGTTTGGCATATGGACAAAGCCGGGACGTTTCAGTTCGCTAGATTGCCACTGAAGCTCTGGCTGTGATTTGTCCAATCGCCGAAGGTCCGATGCCGCGGCGGTCAATTGTTGTTGATATTCGTCAAGAAATTTTTGGTACTCCAGTCGCATCTCTGCAGCAACATTGTCGCCTTCACCAATGCGTTGAACCGCAATCGTCAAATCTTCGGCGAATTTAAATTCGTCGATCGTCTTGGCAAACTGCATCTTCTTCTGCCCGTCAAGAACAATGAGCGAAGGAACGGTCTTGACACCGAGCGCCGTTGCAAATCGCAATTGCGGATCGTACAACGGAATCGCACCACAAGACTTGATGGCGTCGCGCAATGAAGGCTCGATTTGAAAAGAATCGTTTTGTTCGTTCACCAAGTCTTCGGAACATACCACGTAGCTTTTGGACCTGCCGCCGGGTTGAGCGGTAGCAAAAGCTTTTAATTCCTGCAGCAGTTGTTGCTTTCCCAACGCCGGTACCCACAACATTACCGCTGTGTCGAAGTCAGAGGGCAATTCAAAATTGTCGCCATCCAACGTCATGAGTTCGAAAGATGCAACACGCTCGCCAATTTGGTCACTTGGCAAGGCTTCCGGCAGCGAAACAAACTTGCGCACTTGTTTTGCCGCCAAACGTTGTGAAATCGCAAAGGCATCTGCATCAAGTTTCGGATTCAACGTTGCGTCGTGGAAGCGCGCGAACAACTTCAGGTCCGTCACCTGGTCCGCCGCCAAAATTTGCGAATCCAACGACTGAAGGGGAAACTGAATCTGAGCTAATTTGAATTGGTCTTTGTCAACCCAAACATAATAGTTTCGTTCCCGGTGCTCGAATTTCAAAACAAAACATGCGACCCCGGCGGAACCGTCATCTTGAACCAATGACATGCGGTCGGGCTTGGCAAGCCATAACGGCATCAGGCTACGGTCCGCGAAACCTAGCGTTGGGGGAACCCAGTGGTTTTGTGAGTGCATCTCAATTGCGTCGAGTGGCAACTCACTGCTGCCGTTAAGAAAATGACAGGCGATCGGATCCGACAGTAGATAGCCAAATCGTTGACCTGCAACAAATACCTCTTGGTTGTCGATGTTGCCGGTCGCAATGTCAAATACATAGCAACTTAAATTTTTGCCATCATTTCGCACTTTCGCGTTGTACAAATCTGCGTAAAACTCACGCTCTGATTGCCAACCTACCGACCAGCGATGTGGTTCGCGAATCGCTTTTCCATCCAGTCGGTAAGTTAGATAAAGTACTGCTTTGTCGGCGTACGAGTCAATGGATTCGTAGGTACCAAACATAGTCTGGTAAACCGTTGCGGCGGAAATCGTCGACGTACTATCGCTGACTGCGCGCTGAGCGGCCGGCGGGTCAGATGATTGGCATCCCAGAAAAAGGAGCCAGCAAACGGCAGCCAAAATCGCGAACGAATGTCTCATAGGGCAACACTTTTTACGGAGGAACGAAATTCGATTAGAGCGAAACTGCAAAATTGGGTAAATATGAATTGCAACTTCGGATGGGTCATGAAGGAGTGCTCGGTCGTTAGCGTCCATACTCAATCTGGTCAAAACAAGGTATCATGTCTGGTTCGAATCACTGGTACAGCCGATCATGTTAGACATACCGCAAGAACGTTTCTTTCGACCGCAAGCCTCCAACGATATTGGTGGTGCGGCACAAGAACTCTGTTATTCCGCGTTGGCGAATCCGGAAGACTATCCGCCAATCCATCAATTTGTCTTTCCGGGTGATTCTCTCTCGTTTGTTTTATTACCCAACCTGAGCCACCCCGATTTGGCGGCTGCGACGTTAGTAGAAGTGATTCCCAGATTGCTGAAAGACATTCAGATTTTTTTTGTCACATCGCGCCCGTATAAATTCGAGAATTCGCGAATGAAGGCATGGGAGGCCAGTTTCAAGGAATCAGGCCTGAATCTGAATTTCGTCGTCCATGACGCCGACGATTCAAATGCGTCTGCTATGGCGGCCATCGATCAACGGGGCGAACCGATTTATATTAATCGCACCATTTTCGAGTCGGACGTGGTCGTCCCGGTGGGCGGACCTTACCAGTTGGACTCGACAGAAGATTCGATTTTTCCGCAGTTTGCAACACGCGAGACGCTGGCACGACTGCGTAGCGCAGAGACTTCCGTTTCGCAGAAACGAGGCGAAGTGCGACTAGTTGAAGAAGCGATTGGCGTGCCGTTTCTGATTCGCATGTACTCTAATCCCGGCGGACAAATCACGGCGATTCGAGCGGGCGAGAAAACAAGACTTGACGATACCCCGCATGAGTCTGAATCTGTTTGGCGCATCCCCAGGCAAGAAAAAGGGAAAGTCGTAGTCACGACCATCGAATCACAAACACAAACTTGGGACCAAGTCCTGCGGGCGCTGGCCGTCGCTTCGCAAGTTTCCCACGAAACCGAACAGATCGTGATTTGCAGTGAGCTTGACGAACGGCCCGCAGCGTTGGAGAAAGCAATCTTGCAGCTCCAATTCGAGACGGACCATTCAGCCGCAGCTGATCTAATGGATCGTATTCCAATCGCGCTGCGAAACATTCCAGAAACACTCGCTGAGAAATCGGTTTTTCTCAAGTCCCAATTGGATCGCAATGACGTCGAGGAATTGGGACTGGGTTACATTGAAAACGAGTATCAGATACAAGGCATCATCGATCGGGCTGAGTCGGGTGTGTTTTTGCGAGACGCGCACCTATGTGAAATTTCAGAAGTAGAAAATGTATAAATGATTTCCAACGAACTTATGGACTCCTATCAAGCGGCCACTGATAACGGCGGCTTTTTTTCTTTGCCGAAACGTTGCTGGCTTGAGCTAACTGGCAACGATAGGGCCGCGTTTTTGCACAATTTTTGCACCGCCGACATCAACGGACTTCAACCGGGGACTTCGGCGGAATTGTTTATCCTTGATGGTCGTGGAAAAACACTTGCGTTTGGTCATGTCTTTGCAATCGACCAGCGGCTGTTAATTACAACGGCTTACCCCGAACATTCTTCGTTGTTGTTTCAACACCTTGACAAATACGTGATTCGAGAAGACGTCGCAATTGTGAACCAAACCGATTTTTGGAGTACTTTGTACGTAATCGGGACGGCGCAGTCACAATTGGATTTGGCCTCCAATCTCGCGTTAAATGAGGTGCGAAACATTACCTTCGAGTCTCACAGGATGATGGCCGCCAATATTGAGTTGGCCACTGCGGGCACGTTGCTGTTGATCGAAAAAAATGATGTCGCAGCAATCAAGCAAACGTTAACAGAATCAAACATCACTGAATTGCCGGTCGACGTATTCGAAATTCTGCGGATGGAGGCTGGAACGCCGGCCTACGGAAGTGAGGTCGACGAGACGAATTTGCCTCAGGAATTCCGCCGCGATGAGAAAGCCATCTCGTTTACCAAAGGTTGTTACTTGGGGCAAGAAACGGTAGCTAAAATCGATGCGATGGGGCATGTTAACAAATTTTTGGTTGCCGTCGAATTTGAGGGTGAACAAGCTCCGGCAATTGCATGTGAATTACTGGTTGATGACAAAAAGGTCGGGGTTTTAAAGTCTTGTGTATATTCGCCCAAACTCAATGCCTGGCTTGGTTTGGGGTTCGTTAAGTGCCATTTTGCAAAACCGGGTACGATGGTTGTTTGCGATTACCAACCGGGAAAAATAATTGTGGCGTCTGATTTGTAGTACGTTTCGCAACGCGGTTTAGAATGCAAAGTCTGCGCTTGTGCTGGTACAACCGGCTGGACGGCCAATGCAGCCATTTGAGATGGGTCCCGATCCACAAAAAAAGCCGGAATCGAATTCCGGCTGGGATCACTTGCGGATTTGGAGTCAGTTCACGTTCCACCACCAACGATTCGGACGAGAGCCAATAGCATGGGACGCGACTGAATTCAGCTTTGAATCGCTAACCGAATTGGCGGCAACACTCCAAGAATTGATTTTGACACCACCTGAAGTGGTCACCATCAACGCTCTGGTCAATCGTGCGTAACTGCATTGCGTCGGAACTTTCTGCGGGACGTTGAATTTTTGAACCGCAATGGTATCAAGACCTTGGATTGTTGGGATCTGTAAATTTACTTTGTCCAAGAGCTGTTCTCTTGCAATGATGGCCGCTACGACAGAAATGTCCATCAAATTGCGTAGTTCGCGGAATACCGGTTGAACTTCGGATAGCTTGTCGAAGTTCTCGGTCATATCGTTGGCCCATTTGGTTGCGACCTTGTTGGCTTTCTCAACTTTACGGCCGTTAGCATTCAAGTACTCTTCCATGGTCTTGGTACAAACGCCTTGTCCGTTTAATTTCCAAACCGACTTGTCATCACTGACAGCAACCGGCTCGTAGCTGGTTTCCATCCAAAATCGAGGACTCATTTTACGGAAAGGTCGATCTTTCTGTTGTGCCATTGCCAAGATGCTGGGCAAGAATTCGGGAGCAGGCTCCAAACCCATCGCCAAACGCTTCATTTTGTAGTCGGCTGCGACAAGCACCTGTGAAAAACGACTGTCCTTCGGAACACCCGTCAGTGTTATGTCTTGCGGCCCGCATGCTTCTTCCAATGCCTTGGCCGCATCCGGAGTGAAAGAACTGGGGCGCATCCCCTTCATCAATTTTTGTACATTGCGGATGCCGTGTTGTGTTGGGTCGATCGAAACAGAAATACCTTTTCCTGTCCGGGCATTCTGAACCGATCGCATCGCCACCAGGAAGTCTTGCAATTGAATTGCTGGCATGCCACTGTCAACACCGACAACGCTTCCATTTTTGTCTGTTGTTAACCCTTCGGCAGGGCCGCCAACCAAAACGTCGCCGTTTTCCGGCGAGATCATGACGTATTCGATTCTTTGCATACCGGCCATGTAGCGAACTGTCAAAGGCAGTTCTTCGCCACGGTTTTTGTGGTCCACGATGATTTGCTCAAGTTGCTTCAGGGAAACGACGCGCATCCCTTTCCGCCTTAAATCGGCGTCTACATTTTTCAATGATTGGGAAAGTCGTTTAACGACGTCGCTTGACAATTGGACGGGGCTGTTTTGCAACAAGCCATTGGAGTCGATGCGAATACCACCCACGGCTTCATCAACCAAGTCCTGACCATACGTTTGACAACTCAAACCAATAGCCAATGCAAAAAATAATGTCAGTTGAAAAATCTTTGCTGTTTTAAAATCGGCCAACATTTGGCTCTGCTCCTGATATTTTGCCACGCCCCTGGCTTTAAATTGACAGTCTTCGAGGCTCGACGAACAACGGGCCTGTGCACAACAAGACTGCCAAAATCTAAGTTTGACGGTAAGATATAAAAAGGGCCTTCGAAACCCTACACCTCTAAGGTCCAGACTACTCAGCCGCGAAACGAAAATCAAGAAAATCCTCTTGTTTAGCGGTTGTTGCCTGAGATATCTGTGACGGTTATTCAATTCCTGAGGGTACCGGCTTACCGTTTACCTATATATAAATATACGATGGTTTCTCCTAACAAAAAGTCATCCTCGAAAACATTTGGATATCTCGTCATCCGGGATGGCAAAAAATGGTCTGACGTATTTCGCCTGGTACCCGGGCGAACCGTCACGATTGGCCGGTCTCCGACCAACCAAATCGTGATAAAAGAAGACCAAGCTAGCCGCCATCATGCGGAAATCTTCCAATCTTCGGGGAAATGGACAGTCCGCGACCTAAAGAGTCGAAACGGAACCTCTGTCGGGGATGAACGCGTTTCTAGTGACCGCGAGCTGAGCCCCGGCGATGTCATTTGGATTGCTGGAACTCAATTGGCCTTTGTCCACGATTTGTCGAGCGCATACGACCGAAAAGTTTTCTCCAAAGTCGAAATTGGGGCCGGTGGCGAAACGATTATGGGTTTGGAGGCCGATGACGACCAGCCTACGATGTCTGAGTTGGAAGTCGAACCGACCACGATCACGCACCGGCGGCAAAAAACGAAGTACCTGGAAGATGGGGAATCCGGCGACGCTGAAAATGACGTTACCAATGCAGGCGTTGCCGCCACAAAACTTTGCCGCTTGGCTTTTACGTTAGCAAATGAGACCACAGCCCGCGGTATTGCGCGGGTCGCCCTTGACAATCTAATTGAAGATACTCACGTCGATGCCGGAGCAGTTTTGTTGATTCCGGCGACTCAACCACAAACGGTTGACCCTTACAGCTTAGATATCATTGCTTGGCGCAGCGAAAATCGCCCGGAGTATCAACGGGTGTCCCGATTCCTATGCGAGACCGTCATCAAAGAGGGTGAAGCGGTACTTGCTCGAGACATTCAAGACGATAGCGCGTTGGGGTTGCGCGACAGTAAAGGTGAAATCCATGCCACAAGCGTGATTTGCGCGCCCATTCGAGTCAACAATCGAACCCGCGGCATAATTCATCTTTATTCCACGCGACCTGAAGGACTGTTGGAGCCCGACGACTTAGAATTCACGCTGGCGGTCGCGGTAACGGTCGGTCTGGCGCTGCGGACTCGGTATCGCGAGCAAAAACTTGTCGAAGACCTTTCCAAAACCAAACACGAAATCGATGCGCTCCGGAAACAACTGGGGGTCGACAGCGAAATCGTCGGCTCAAGTACAGCGATGTTGGACGTCCATCGGCAAATTGCAAAAGCGGCGCCGAGTAAGGCAACCGTTTTGGTCCGAGGTGAAAGTGGAGTAGGAAAAGAGTTGGTCGCGCGAGCGGTTCACTATTCCAGTGAGCGCCGCAAAGCGCCATTTGTTTGCCTGAACTGTGCTGCGCTTTCCGAATCACTGTTGGAGAGCGAATTGTTTGGTCACGAAAGAGGCGCATTCACCGGTGCGACCGATCGCAAATTGGGAAAGTTTGAATCTGCCCATAAAGGCACGTTGATGCTGGATGAAATTGGAGAAATGAGTCCGGCGATCCAAGCAAAATTTTTGCGCGTTTTGGAAGGACATCCATTTGAAAGAGTCGGCGGCAGCAAGGCGATTCGTACGGATGTTCGAGTCATCGCCGCCACCAACCGGGACTTGGAGAAAGCGGTACGTGCCAACAATTTCCGCAAAGACCTGTTTTTCCGGTTGCATGTCGTCCAAATTGTCGTGCCGCCTCTGCGTCACCGCGCAGAGGACATCATCGAGATCGCCGATTTTTTCTTGCGGAAATTCTGTGCCGAAACCGGCCGTAAAATTAACGGGTTTTCTTCCGAAGCCAGAGAACAACTCGTTCGCTACCGCTGGCCTGGGAACGTTCGCGAGTTAAAAAACGTCATCGAACGAGCCGTGGTGTTATCGCATGGTACGGAAATCGATATTAACGAATTGGTGCTGACGAACTTGAATACCGCCAGTGAATCGCAGTTGGAGTTCAACATGGCCAACCGATATGTCCCGGAGTCGCTCTCCGAAGTCGAAAAGCGTCATATTACGGCGACGCTCAATGAAACCGATTGGAATAAGAGCCGCGCCGCGCAGATTTTAGGAATCGAAAGATCCACTCTCGATCGAAAAATCAAACGTCATGGGATTTCTAAATCCGTGGCCTAGTGACGCCGGGCGTTGGGCAGGTCAGCTATAAACAGCTTGAAGTTTTACCGATGAGCATTAAATTGTGCTCATGAACGAAACGAATCAATCAACGCAGCCTGTTCAAAATATTCCTGTTGCTGCCACGGCGCCACCGGAGAAATTGCAATTCGGAAAAATCTCTGCCATGTGGTTGCTAACCTTTGCCAGCCTCGTATTGGCGATTGGATTGGTATGGTGGTCATTGCCTGAAGAGGCCGTCGAAGTTGTCGTTCGATTTCCGGAAGGCCATGGTCTGCAGGCCGAGGATCAAGTGCTTTATCGTGGAATCGAAGTTGGAACCGTCGAATCCGTACACTTAAATGAAGACCTGAATTCTGTCGACGCAAATTTACGGCTGAATGCTTCGGCGGCGGATGTTGCCCGTGAAGGCACTCGGTTTTGGATCGTTCGGCCCCAACTCAGTTTGTCCGGAATTACCGGATTGGAAACGGCGGTGGGCCACAAGTACGTATCGCTTTCGCCCGGGCCAGTCGACGGAAAACGTCAGTATGAATTTGAAGGGTTGATTGCGGCTCCACCACGAGACAGTTCGAAACCAGGCATTGAGTTTGTGATCCGTGGCGACAAGAGATTTAGCGTAAGCCCCGGTTCAAACGTCACTTTCCGGGGTGTCGTGGTAGGCCGAATTCTTTCTGTTAATCTGTCGCAAGATTCTCGACATGTCGATGTGCGAGCTAAAATATTCGAGAAATACGCGCACAATTTGACGACGGCTTCACGGTTTTGGGCAAGCAGCGGCATCAATTTTGACTTCAGTTTGTCGGAAGGACTGAAGTTTGATTCCGAATCTTTGGCGTCGATCGCACAAGGCGGAGTTTCCTTTTTAACGATCAACAACGAGGGACAGAATGTGTCGCCGGGGCATGTATTTAAGTTGTTTGCCAAAGCGAACGACGAGTGGTTGGTTGCCGCCGACTCCGTTTCAACGACGACGATCGAATTAGGAGGTGTCGTTAAGCTGGAAAAACGCTGGAGTCAGAAAAGTATTATTGGGCGGCGCAACAAAACGGCCTTGATCAACGGCATACCCTACATGGACGCCGATGGAGAGTTGTTTTTTCTCATCCCCACAAGTGCCATGCAGATTCCGGAAAAAGCTATTGAAGACTCGCGAGCGATTGCGGTGTTTGCGAGAGACGGTGTTCACATGCAAACCCTTGGCGAAACCAAAATGGTTCCGAGCGTCGGCAATCAACGAGTTTCCATGGCCGCTTGGAGGAACGTTGTCCGCGTTGATTGGTTGGAGAGGGCTGATTTTAGAAAACCCACACAAGCGGAAAACGTACTTGTCGTTCGCGCCAATGTGACCGAATCGGATATGATGTATTTACACTATCCAATTGACGCCAGCTACATCCAAGAGGATTGGTCGCTACCGCAATTCGACGGGGACCCCGAGATTTGGAACGGGGCCGCAGTACTCTCAGCTCAAGATGGCAAAGTAATTGGCATGCTGCTTGCCAGTGGCCAGACTGCAGAAATAATCACGTTCGACGCCAATTGGTTTGCGCAAACGACGTCGAGCGAATCCGGCGCAACATCTTCAGAATAAGTTGCAATTGTAAAATGATTATTTGCGGAACATTGCAAATAGACTTTGGTTCGCGTTTCAGTGATAGTGTAGGGACTTACGATCTGTCTCTGTAATCCAGTTTTTAAGTATGTTCCGAGTTCAATGCCCTAGTTGCAGAAAGATTATCTCTCTTAAAGATGAGCTTTACGGCCAAAAAGTGTCTTGCAAATGCGGCCATGTATTGCGACTCCCTCGCGCCCCAGATGACAATACCCTAGAAGACCAAAACTTTGTGCGATTCAGTTGTTCGACCTGCAAGCGCAAACTCAGGGTCAAATCCGATTCCGAAGGAAAGATCATTCAATGTCCCTGCGGGGCTAAGAATCAAGCTCCGTCGCGAGTTGAGGCTTTGTTGGAAGACGCAATGTTGGTGGAACCTGAGTTGGTCGCTGAACCTGCGGACGATATTTGGAATGGCTTAGACGACCCGTTTGCGGTCCCTGGACAGCCCGCCAGCCCTTTAATGACACAAGCGGCGTACAACAATCCCTACTCACCGCCACCGAGACCTTCCAACAAAAAGAAAACGAAGAGGTCGCAACGCAGTCGGGTGTCTTCGTCCGATGTTCAGCAAGTCATTCGTGGTCAAAAAATGTTGATTTACTCGTTGCTCGCATACATCGGTGCAATTGTTTTAGCTTTGTTCAGCGGATTCGTTATCGGCACACTGCAGGCAGACCAAGAAGCGGCGCAATTGATAGGTGTTGGAATCGTTTTGTTCTGCACGTTTCTCATTTTTTGTGCTGCGATCACGGGCATCATTGGTGTAGGGAGAATGGGAAATGTTGTTATCGGACCCTACTGGTGGCTACTAATTCCTTTCATGTTTTGCGTGGGGTTCTTCGTCGTCGTCATCATCAACGTAAGTGCAACAGCGTACCTACGTGCCAAAGGAGTGGAAGTCGGTTTTCTTGGTGCAAAATAGTCACACCGAACAAACGAGTCGCCGTGGCTATCAGGCCCGCGACAAGAATTCACCGCTGCGGGTATCGATTTTTATGGTCTCGCCCTGTTTCAAGTATTCCGGCACCTGGATGGACAGGCCTGTCTCTAGCTTGGCTGGTTTGGTTCGACTGGTTGCTGAGTTCCCTTTGACTCCCGGATCGCATTCAACGATTAATAGCTCGACTGCCGCCGGCAACTGAATGCCAACACAATTGTCGTTGTAAATCAAAGCCAACAAGCCTTCCAAACCTTCTTTGATGTAGCGTCGTTCGTTCTCAATATCTTCCTGTTCCAGGCTATATTGCTGATAGTCCTGTTGATCCAAGAAATGCATTTGGCTAGCGTCGGCATACATGAAATCGACGGCTCGCCTTTGAAAATCGGCATCGGGAAGAGATTCGGTGCCTTTCAATGTGATGTCTAGCTTTTGCTTTGTGACCACGTTGCGGCCACGAAACTTGTACAACGTAGACGCCCCCCGCGCGGATGGCGATTGGACAGAGATTTTTTCGATAATCACCGGACAGTCTTGGTAAACCACCACGCTGCCAGTTTTGATTTCTTTAGCTTGCATCGGAAACGATTTTTACATCAGCGAATGACTTTGAGGATCCAACGCGACTCCCTCACACAATTCAGAAAGCTTTTCCATCACCAACAGCAATCCACCGGGATCGAGAAATTCGTCTTCGCCGACATCTTCGACTTGTTCAAAATGAAAAATATCGAACCGAGCGTTGCAACTTCCTAGCAGCGTTAACTTGCTTGAATCATCGCCGGTCAAAGTCATTGTCTTGAACTCTTCCATCAATTCGTTGATTTGGGTCAAGACTTCTTCCCCTTCAACGACGGCAATATCCATCGCGGAGTAATCATAGGGGCTGACAAACGTCAGCGACTCAAATTCGCCTTCTTTTTCCATGCTTTTTATCGTCTGGTAGCGCGTTCCTAGTTCCGCCAAAGTCGATTCGATCTTGTCCAAACTGGGGCGGTTCTGTTTTTCGAAAAAAACAAAAAACGTATCCCGATACTGATACCTGCTATCTTCAAATAATGACACACTAGCTCCTCTGAATTGATTCTGACGAGATTCTAAAGTTTGCTCGTTGCCAGGACAACATGTCGTTGTTTCAATCTGGCGAAATTTGCTATGCTCTCGAATATTTCGCTCACTTCAAATTCGAGACATGGCTGTTTTTCTGGTACGCGACCCGAAGTGCGTTTTTATTCACATTCCCAAAACAGGTGGCGCTTCTATTCGCCACGGTGTTTTTCAAGGTCAAGTAAAAGGCCCGAAACAGGGGTTCGTCCCTGAAAACTGGATGCAGCATTTTAAATTTGCATTTGTGAGAAACCCCTACGATCGAGCCGTATCGGCGTGGCAAATGTTTGCCAATGGTATGCAAAATTCTGTTTGGCAACATCCGCAAGATCAAAAAGGAGTATCGTTCAAACGGTTCCTGGAATTGGCGATGGATGATTCCGTCGCATTTGACGGCGCGAGGTTAACCACTGAAGAAAAGATTCGCCATCATGCTATCCCACAAACCCATAAGTTCAACTGTTTGCAATTTGCAGATTTTGTCGGCAGATTCGAGTCGTTTGAAGAAGACTTCAAAAAAATCGCAGCGCGAATTGGGCATCCCGTTGAGAAGCTCCCGCATTGGAACAGAACGCAACGCGAGGCGAATTTTATGAGTTACTATGACGCTGAAGCTAAGTCCATTGTCGAAGATTTTTATCGAGAGGACTTCGCCCAATTAAATTATCCGATTGTCCATTAATGTCGGGCCTTGGAAAAAGATCGCGCTTCTCAGTCCACCCGCCAATGATGCTCTATTTTGATCATCCCCCGGATTCCACGCCCGTCTGTGTTTACCGGAGGGCCGACAATACGAATCGGCGACTGACCGGTCAAACGATGATAGAAATCTTCGGTCTGAGGACCATACAGCGAAACGTTGAAATGAAATGAACCTACGAGCAACGGTAGCTTTTCTAGATGCAGTGTCACGCGGTTAGTCCCTTGACGTAAGTTCAACTGAACGTCTTGGTATACCGAAGATACGGCCGAAAGCACTCCGTGAAGCGGGGAAGCCAAGGCGACGATCAAGCGGGCGTCGGGAATGTCGTTAACGCATTCAACTTCAATTTGAATACTCAGGCTTTCACCCGTTTGAAAATCGGTTCGTTCGTTGGAACGATCATCCAACACGGAAACGTTTTTCAACGTTGCGTTCACGTTCCTCTGCTCTTCGACTCCGTTCTTCTTTGGGTCTTCTTTCTTGACGTTGACCAATTCTTCGTACATCGTTCCGGCCGTTTGAGTATCCCCGTCGTGGACAATTCTGCCTTGATCGAACACGATGCCTCGAGTCGCTACCCGTTGTAACATAGACATCGCATGCGAAACCAGAATGATCGCGACGCCGTTGTCGATTAGGTTTTTTAAATGGCCGAAACATTTCATGCGAAATCCAACGTCACCCACCGCCAAGATTTCGTCCATGATCAATAAGTTGGGACGCAAGTTGGCTGCTACTGAGAAACCCAGCCGGACTTTCATGCCGGAACTATAGGTTTTGACCGGGTCGTCGATGACGTGATTTAGTTCGGCAAATTCGACAATGTCATCAAACACTTTGTCGACGTCGTGCCGTTTCATTCCCAAAATCGACGCGTTGACGTAAACGTTTTCGCGACCAGAAAGAATCGGATTGAAACCCGTACCCAGTTCGATCAAAGCTCCGATCTTGCCACGAATTCTAATATCACCCGAATTGGGACGAATCAATCCGTTGATCATTTTGAGCATGGTGCTTTTGCCGGCGCCATTGGGACCGATCATCGCGACGCACTCGCCCTGCCGAACCTGGAAGGTGGCGTCTCGTACCGCGTAAAATTCGCCACGACGCAATTCGCTCAATGGACGGTCTTTTCCGCGCCCCAACAATTCCGTCGAAAGGTCTCGAATCCCATACCACATCGCTTTCTTCAAATTGCGACAATAGATTTTCCAAACGTTCTCTACATCGATGATCAGAGAAGATGAGTCGCCGGAAGACATAGAAGTGTTGAATGATTAAGATTTGTATCTTGGTTTTACCACAGCTACGATCGCTCTGGAGTCAGCTCGTGAAAATTGAGCCGTAAATTGCATTTTATTGGATCCGAGCGGCAGCGAAGCGACAAAACTCTGGATCGGTCATCAACGAACGACAATTCACCGATCATTCGATGCAATCACTACAATCCGGAATCCAAGACGCTCAGGACTCTGCGCGATTTCAGTTTGGCGTGGATTCATTGCGGGCAATGTGCGGATTGGCGGCGTGGACCGAGCGATCGGTGGACCAAGAGAATCGTCGAACGAGCCACGCAACCAGCAAGACGGCAAACCATGGCCCAAACTCGAGAATCGGAATATAGAAATCGTAGAATGTGGTACCTTGATAACCAAAACGATCCGCCATTGGAAACAACCAATCGTAATACCAGGCATCGCCGTATACGGTCTTCCAGTGCCGCATCACGTCCACGGATTTGTATTGATATTCGAACCAGAAACGGGAATAGTACGCGAATAAGAAGCCGGACAAAAACACCCAAGTTGTCCCGCGAGCAAACACTAGAAACGGAAGCGACCATGTCCAATACCATGGATTTTGGGTCGGCGATAACAGCCAAAACCAAGCCAGAATCAAAAACACCCATTCCAGCCATCGCCGTGGCTCAGGCTTGCGTAAAAGCGTAGCGGCACCCCATAGAACAATCCCGCAAAATACAGCGAGGGTAATGCATCGCGTTGCAAAAAAAGCATAATTTGACGGGCCATACTGTACGCCTGCCGCTTCATCAGCTTCGCTGTCCAACCAAGGCTGAATCTTCTCAATCGCAGTTTCGCGAAATGAATTGCTGGTGCAACGGAACCAGGGTGTTCTGGAGAAGTCGTTGATTGGAGGATTGACGTCCGGTTTAAGATTTTCGACGATCAACATGAACAAGAAATCGTTCATTTCCCAGTACTTGGAAAACGCTTCGATGCCACTTGGATCCGCGTCCTCAAGGGACTCCAATTGCGCTTCGCTGACCAAATTGTAGTTTTGGGCAATGGTCAAATGCTTCAACATTGGTGCCGAAAACAAAAACGCGGCAACGGCGAACACCAACAACGAGACAATTGCACGCAATCCTGTACGTAATATGACGACGAACCAAATCGGCCCAAGTACCAACGGAAAAACTTTTGCAGCAAACCCAGCCGCCAAAGCGACGCTACTCAGCAAAGCGAACCGTAGAGAGCCCACTGGTAGCGAATGGCTCGATGGAGCCTCCCGTCGAACCAAGTCGATCGTCACCTGCCTTTGCCAAACAGCCCGGGTAGCAAAATAAACACAAGCTACGGCAAAGCAGGTAGCGATCGAATCCAGGTGTCCTCCGTTGGCAATTTCTTTGAGGACCAAGGGGCACCAAAAATAAGTTAAAACCAGTGTCGGGTTCATGC
The DNA here is from genome assembly GCA_965263475.1 of Mariniblastus sp. Classification (GTDB taxonomy): domain Bacteria; phylum Planctomycetota; class Planctomycetia; order Pirellulales; family Pirellulaceae; genus Mariniblastus. The sequence goes on along the minus strand of OZ253677.1, from coordinate 167,198 downwards.
CCACGTGAAACAACAGCAATGCGACGAATATGGCGATCGCAACATCAAAAACCACTAACAAGGCTTTCATGGCTCGGATGTAGGCTAACTTGCCCGAGCTTTTACTGACCGTTGCGACTGAAACTCCAAAGAAAAACTGACTGACCGGCGGATAGGGACTGGTATACGTCCCATAGTGGATCGTTTCCAAAATCCCCTGCAGACCTGGACGGGCGCGCACGATTTCGACATACGGGAGAATCCTTTCGTTTTGATTTGCATATCGTTCATCATGGACTGCCCGAAGGACCGTCTCTGGCCCGTAATAGTATGGGTCAAGCTGATTGGCAAAAACTGCACCATCCCATACGTAACGATAGAGATCGATCTCTTGAATGGGTGCCGTTGGCGTCAAAACGACGCGAAAGACCAATCCGAACGAAAAGACGATACCCAAGTCGAGCCAAGGGATTGTACTGGACGACGGCGAGCACCGACGATTCCAACCACCAGCTGTAAGCCAGGCCACAAAGTAGACCACGAATGCCAACCAAAAAGTCTTAATCACCGTAAGGATGGGGCGCTGCTTGTTGTCCGTCCCCTGTTCGAACTTGGGGCATTCTTCGGCAATGGTCCAAAACAGGTACGTTAACCCCAAGCCGCAAACCGCCAGAGCGATTGAATTCGCGATTTGATTGGGTTTAAAATTCATGAAGATCGCATTTGTTGGTGGGATTGGGTTCGGAGCAAATCGGTGTTTTGTCAAAACACTAAAGCGACAATAATTGCTGACGGAAATATTTGATTCCAAGACTAGAAAAACATCAAACCGTCTTTTGAGGAGATGAAATGAAATTCAGTTTTGTTTTTGTGACTTTGTTGTCTTCCTTACTTTTGATTGATCTTGCGACCGCTCAGAGCCAGTCGCGAGTACCTGCCGGGTCTGGTACCCGCAACATTGTTGAAGCCGCACCTGCTGCTCCCAATGCAATGCCCATGGCGCAAGATGCAATGCCCATGGCGCAAGGGGCAGCCGCTGTTCCGATGGAATCAACGCCGTTGGCCGATACTTCGTCTTGTTCAAGTTGCAATGCAGGCAACGTCGTGAATTCCAGTTGGGGCGGATGTTGCAATAACTATGCTGGAGTGGTTTCGTACGCACCAAGCAATTGGAGTGGCTACCGATCCGGTTTCCGTAGTTACAATTCGGGCTGCAACAACCAATGGGGTTGGCGCCGTTCGTATCGCCCAGCCTGGGTCGGAGGATGGCGATATAGTGGATCGGCCTGCGGGTGCGGCTACTAGGCCGCGCTGCCGATCTATCGTCAAAGTCGATATTATTGATACTGACATTGCACTAGCGCCACGAGACTCGCCGGTCTGTTGGCGTTTTTTTATTATTTCCAACCCATCGTCTGTCTCCAGGGGGATAATATGAAATGATTTAATCATTAAAGGGACGTTTTGTTGACTCCGCGTGGGTTTGTAAATCTATCGCCAAACTGGCCGATTTTTGAGCACTATCTATCACAGGCTTATGCATTTGAACGGCAATTCAGTTCGGTATTCTTCGCTCGTCGCGATCGCTATTGGACTTTGTGTTTTGTTTGCCGGTTGTGATTCCTCGGATCCTGCCGATGTGGCAAAGTTGCCTCAAAATTCACAACTCCGTCACTCCAGCCAGCCTATTGGCGCTAAAGCGTTCTTGGACGCCGATAGATCAATCGAAGATTTTGACTTTGCCAGCTCGCAATTCAAGGAACAACTACAACGATTGGCTCATTTTGCGGATGCCGTCCGCAACGGGGATGAGCATGCGGATCCTCCAGATGTGCTGACGGATCAGTTTGAAACAACGTTTTTAGAACGCAACCACCTGACGTCGGCATACCTGGGCGAAAAAATTCGCATCGCCCGTTGGAGAATATCAGATAAGACTCCTACCTACTATGACTCGATTGCGCTGCGTCGTTTGTTTGAAACGCTGCTTCGACCCTGGGAAGACGCGAAAAAGTTCCGGATTGAGTTTCAAGTGCACACCGTTCGCGATCGACCCAACTATTTTGACACGCAGGTTCTGGTCGACGTCGCTGGGGATGTGCCAGCCAAATCGATCCAGGCTGATGGAACCAATGATATCGTTGGACGTGCGGCGATCGGTATCTGGCAAATCATTTGGCAAAAACAAACCGATGGCTCGTTTCCGCGGATCAAAAAGATCAACATGATTGGTCATGAAGAGACCGTAAATCATGTCACCAACGGTCAGTTATTTACCGATTGTGCCGGATCGGTGTTGCGCAACAGCCCAAGTACGGTTCAATCGTTGTCGTTCGGATTGGATCAATGGGCCAAACGTATTCCGTGGCTTGACGTAACTGGTGACAATGGACTGGCCATAGGCGACATTAATAATGATGGAATGGATGACGTGTACGTTTGCCAACCGCATGCGATGCCTAATCTGTTGTTGCGCCAAAATGCGGATGGCACGGCGGATGAGATCGCGCTCGATGCGGCTGTGAATCTTTACGACGACTCCAAGGCCGCGCTGCTGATCGATATTGATAACGACGGACGCCAAGATCTGATCGTCGCGACGGACTCGCGACTTGTGCTGTTTTCAAACTCGGGTGACGAGAACTTTCAATTCGAGCATCAATTAACAATAGGGCCTGGGACGGAGTCCTTGTCTGCCGCCGATTTTGACAAAGATGGCGACCTCGATTTGTTTTTGGCCAAGTATCGACCGGTCGCGAAGTTCAATGATGTATTTCCGCAACCGAATTCAAACACGGCTGCCGTTAACGGTGGTCGGAATATTTTGTTACGCAACGATGAAGCTTGGAATTTTACCGATGTGACGTCGGAAGTTGGGATGTCGCTGGGTAATTCGAACTACACCAATGCTGGCGTCTGGGTCGACTTCGACACCGACGGTGATTTAGACTTGTACCTTGCCAATGATTTTCACCGAGACAAATTGTTCACTAATGAAAACGGTTGGTTTACTGACAGTTTCAAAACGACGCTTGCCTCCCAGCCGGCAAATTCGACGACGGTTTCGGTCGCCGACTTGGATCGCGATGGCAAGCCCGACTTTTTTGTTGGTTCCAACTCCAGTTTCGAAGCTCAACGGATCACTCAAAACTATATCGACACCGGTGGAAAGATACTGCGTGATGCGAATAGCTTTGGCGCCGAGAACCGCTTTGTAAGTAGCGTTGATGCAAGGAAGATCGATCACTACCAATTTCGTTCGCCAATTTTTTCGTCCCAATCGACATACAGCAGTGTCACGGGGGATTTTAATTGCGACGGTTTCGAAGACATCGCTGCGACCAATGGCTGGTTGTCCCGCCGCAAAACGGATTTTGCTGAAGCCACGATGTTACGAAACTGGTTCAACCCCCAAAAAGACCTGGAGCTCAAAACCAAGAAAGACCAATTTGGAACGCAACACCAAGTATCGGACATGTGTCGCCAAGGCATCTCTTACGAGGGGTTTCAACGAAACGTTTGTCTACTGACTCTCGGTTCTAAACGGTTTTCAAATTATTCCAATTCCTCGGGTATCAATGTGATTCAAGACGGTCGAGGGATTGCTCGAACCGACTGGGACGGGGATGGCGATATCGACTTGATCATTAATAGTCGTACGGCGCCTCGGCTACGCATTTTCAAAAATAACTACGACAGTATGAATCAGTATTTGAAGTTGCGTTTGCGTGGCACTCGGTCTAATCGTGACGCGATCGGGACGCGTGTGGACGTGTTTTTGCGTGGCATGAGTATTCCGCTGACGCGGACATTGACCGCCGGGTCGGGGCGCAAGTCGCAATCTTCTAAAGAGGTCCATTTTGGACTCGGCAGAGCCGTCGGAATCGAAAAAATAGTCGTGCATTGGCCAAATTCCGAGCCGCAGTCTTTTGCCGAGATTCAAACAAACAAGACATACGAGCTCGTCGAAGGTGCCGAGTTACTTGCTGAGCAAACGGAACAAAGATACCGTATCGCGTTGGACGACAAATCCATTCCCGCGTCGAACGGGTTGCCGGACACCGAACGAAAACGCTTTTTTCCGACGGCGCGTCTGCCAATTCTTGAGTACCGAGGTCCCTCAGATTCCGAACGACCCAAATGGTATGAAATTGAAAACGTTGCCGATCACGTGTTGTTGTGTCTTTTTTGTCCCGCCGACCAAGACAACACCGATTTACTGAGACAATGGAACGGTCAGAAACACAATTTCTTGAAAATGAACGCCGACTTGACGGTTGCATTTACTGGCCACGACGTCGACGGTGACCAAGAATTGCGCGCCATGTCCATGCAAATTGAAGATGCTGGTTTTGAGTTTCGTTGGGGAGTTTTGTCGGCGGGTAGTAACTCCAAATTAGCGCATTGCTGCGGCGAGTGGTTTTTTGACTATCGACTACCGCAAAAACCGTTTGCCTTGCTGATGGACACACGAGGCAATATTCATTTTGCCTACGATCATGATCAATTGACTTGGAAAACGATTGAACCCGACTTGCGGAACCTGGCCGACAAGAATTTCGTTTTGAATCGGATTCCTGAACGCCAAAACGAACCGTGGGTTCAAACGTTGCGGACGCCCCGACTGGACCGTTTGCAAATGCGATATGCAGAAACCGGGTATGTTCGCGACGCTTCACGGTTCGATCGCTTGCTGGGTCCGCTGAAATCAGATAATTACTTGCGTCGCGCCATCGATCTGGCATCAAAAGGCAGCTTGGCATCGGCGTTAAGTGCGGTCGAGAAGAGTCTCGAACTCAATCCAAATTCCACCGAAGCGCTAATTGAACAAGCAAACATGTTCGTTGCTTTTTCCAACGACGCAGATCAACAAACCCGAACCAGAATGTTGCATTCCGCCGGTGAGCTATTGGATAAAGCCATAATGGCCGAATCGAGCAACGCGGATGCAGTGTTGGCGCGAGCTGAGGTTTTCCGACTTCAGAATGACATCGAAAATGCGCTCAATCTGCTGATCAAGTTTTTAAAAATTGACCCGGAGCATTGGGAAACCTACGCGATTGTTGGCCGACTCTACTTTCATAAGCGTGAAGATTTTGAAGCAACAAAGTACTTAATCAAAGCGATTGAAAACCGCCCTACTCTGCCGTACGTGGCCGGTGATTTAGGGTTCTTGTACCTCAAAAATCGGCAGTTTGATGATGCTAAAGAATTTCTGGAGCTTGCAACCAGGCTACAGCCAAGTGAATTGAATGCACGACGTCACTTGGGCGAAGCAGAATTTTGGCTTGGCAATTTTGAGCGGGCTGGCGCGCTGCTAGAGAAAACGGTAGAAACCCAGCCCACCATGTCACACGCGAAACAGATTTTGGCTTGGTTGAAGGGCGTCAGCCCCTACGCCAGTTTTCGCGACGGCGCCGAAGGATTGAAGTTAATAACTCCCTTTAATGTCAACGACGAAAATCAATCCCCTGCGACACTGGAGATCATGGCAGCTTGTTTCGCCGAATTGGGTGATTTCGATAGCGCTCGTGAAAAACAAGAACTCGCGATCGAGGCAATCGAAAATAATCGCACGCTGGAAAAATACTCTGAAGCTCAATTAACCGCTCTGCGCGATCGACTCGAACTTTACAAACGCCAACGCGCATACCGTTTAAAAGATGCTTTCGAGTCACCGCTAAAGCTACTTGGCGGTAGCTAATCGATACGTATTTTCCTTGTGAAAACGGTCGATCCAATTTTCTCTCACCAAATTGGAGAGATTCTCAGTCGAATGTGTTGCGGGGGCGACAATGCGTGGACAAGAACTGATTAAATCGATTAATCGGAACACCACTAGAAACGTGAACGGTACGCCATGGGGGAATTGTTAATGATCTGAAGATATCTCAGACAACGGTTTCTTTCGGATGTCAGGTACCGTTGCATTTTCAGCCGGATAGCCAGTTACCAATACGACAAATGGCCGTTCATTGGGCGGGCGGTTTAGAATCTGATTCAAAAACTTCATCGGGCTTGGCGTGTGAGTCAAAGTCGCTAAGCCGCAGTGGTGTAGCGCCGTAATCAACATGCCGGTTGCAATTCCAACCGACTCGCTAGCGTAATAGTTCTTAATTCGCGTACCGTTTTCATCGACATCGTGTGATTTGGCAAAAATCACAATCAGATAAGGGGCAAGTTCTAAGAATGGTTTGTTTTCATCCGTTCCCAACGGCGCCAACGCATCCAGCCATTCTTGTGGGGCCCGGCCACTATAGAATTCGCGTTCCTCTTCTTCTGCAGCAGCACGAATCTGAGCTTTAATTTCAGGATCGGAAACAACGGCAAAGTGCCAAGGCTGCAAATTCGCGCCATTGGGCGCCGTCCCGGCTGCCAAGATGCATTGATCGATCACTTCACGAGGAACTTCACGATCCGAATACTCGCGCACTGTTCGACGTTGCTTCAACTGATCATAAAACGAAGTTGCGCGTTCGATCATTTCGGAAGGAGTGTACTGGGCAGCGAACTCCAACGGGACAAATGGATATTTTTCGCTCATGTAACCTTAACTATGAAAGGGCGGGTTTGACTTTGGTCGCCATCATTGCATAGCCGCGACCGTTGGCCGACGGTGCTCTGCCACCGCGCGGTCCATGCTTCGCCACAACTTTATCAGAGGATTCAATTCTTCGCGACTGACCGAATCCAAACTAAATGCAGATCGTCCATAAACATCCCCAAACTGTCTAGCATATTTGGAAACCCGCGGGTCGACCCGAACGATTTTTTTGGAAAGGTCCTCCAGGGTTTCAAAGGGCAGCGCCTCGACGCCAAATTCGCGTGACCACGCTTCCAATGCTTCACGCGTATATTCCAATAGCTGTTTGGCACGCATACTATTTGCCCTGCCGCTGCGAAACGGGTCTTGAAACGAACGATAGGAAGGGAGCGGCTGTTTTAGCTCAGTCGGGGACGGATCCTTCTCTTGAGCTGCGGTTTGCTGTTTGCCGAACCAGGCCGCCCACAACTTTGCCCACTCATTTCGAAAAACCCACAGCAAATAAATAACCGCCAAGATTCCCAAGGCGTAAACCAGGAAGCGGATTCCCTTCGACAACACCTCTGTAATTTTGCTCAACGATAATTTGTCGGCTTGGTGCTGCGGTCGGTGTTTGGCTTGAGGTTTACGTCGATCCTGTTCTTGATTAGGGGGTGGATTGCCTTGCCGCGCCGGTTGGCGTTGGCCCGAAGGATTTTTTTCATGGGCTTGTGGCTTGGGTTCCGAACGGTTGTTTGGGCGCTTTGACTCGCGTTCGTCTTTGTTGGCCGCGTGGGTATCACGGTTCTTGTTTCGGTTTTCGCTTTGGTTTTGCGCTCGTTGATGTTTCGAACGACCACGCTCGTTTTGCCGTTCGGAGTTTGACGATTTGTCCGATGCGTCTTCCGGTTTTTGTTGTTTCGAAGATTGGTTGTTTTTGTTGTTTCCACCGTCGCCTTCTTGACCGCTACCTTCATTGGCTTGACGTTCGGCATCCTTTTTGAACTGTTGCTTCTGGGCGTTTGGATCGTCTCGTTGCCCGTCGTGGCCCTGGGCCAGTTTAGATGCGTCTCGTACAGGCGTCGTCAGTACCGTCAACCAATTCTGTATCCGACCGCTTGATGCGGGTTTAGGAATTAGCATTACTAGGATCACCATTGACAGTGCAAAAACGCCTCCGACGATCATCCAATTGCGTGCGACTGCCTCCGGTACGTGCAACTTTCGTTTGGCAAGATATCGCTCAAGTCCCAACAAACTAGTGGTCATTAGCAAACAAAGCGATGAACCCAAATAGACCGCGAACAGCATATACACCCAAGTTTTTGATTCGGAGCGAACGAACCATTGTCCCAGGCCAAACACTGGAAACGCAAAGACCGCAAAATAAAACACCCATAGACCGGGTGTGTTTTTTTGCTTAGTTCCCGCTATCCATCGCAGTAACGAATCAAACGGATTAGCACGTTCCGGCTTTTCTTGAGGGGTGGTCTGGGGAGCGGGATCCATGCGAAATCTTTGTCGGAATAGATCCACCAACCCTGTCGCCGACGCATCCCGGCTTCGATCAATAACCGTGCAGTCCCAAGTCAATTTTGAAGATGACCACATGACTGTCGCGAGCAACCCGACCGTAACGACCGGTCCTAAAAACGACAGTCCGCCATACGCGAATTGAACCAGTTGCAAGCACGCGATCATGGTAGCCAAGGCCAATGCCAACCCGAACAACTGGGCCCGCTCTCGGCCTTCCTGGATTGAAATGCGACTGACCAACACGGCGGCAAACGTAAATAGACCCATGACCCAATAGAGTCGGGCCGTATGAGGTCCTCGATAGACCACCTCAATAAAGAAAAAAACCAAACTGCTGACCATCAAAATAATCAGTGCGGGCCCAACAATCTGCATCAACACCAGATTAATTGGTTTTGATTCGAATCGTACCATCGCAAATGTCCCTGTCGTTATTTTCACAATTGTAGCTACTGGTTTCGTCCGGGCCACGTTTGAACTGCCGCGGGGTTTCCCATTTTGTCCACAAACGCACTTTCCAATTGCTGGCAGGGCTATAGAATGCGACTTTTAAATTTAATAGGGAAATCGGCCGATCGGAGAGTCTTACATGAGCGCACAAGTCACTTGTCCCATATGCGAAGCCATCGTCGATATCGCAGACGGTACGGTCGTTGGCGAATTGATGGAATGTGCCGAATGCGGTGCTGAGTTGGAAGTCACCACCGTTGAACCATTTGAAGTCCAAGAAGCTCCCGAAGTCGAAGAAGACTGGGGCGAATAGAAACGGCTTGTTGTGATTAAAATTGGCATGCTTTTCGACCGCGTCGCGGCGGAAGAAAAACTACTTATCGAAGCATTCAAAACCAAGGATGTTGATTTGCAAATGATCGACATTCGCAAAGTTCAATTGCGCTTGGATGATCCGCGTGAGTGGACCGACTTCGATGTCGTTTTTGATCGCAGTGTCAGTTTTTCGAAAGCTCTGGCAACGCTCCAGGTGCTGAACGGCTGGCGTATTCCGACAGTCAACCAGGCCGCGGTCGCCGAGGTCTGCGGGAACAAGTTGACGACATCCGTGTTACTTGAGAAAAACAAGATTGCTACGCCGAAAGTCACGATTGCCTATTCGGTCGATACCGCGATCGCAGCCATGGAACACATGGGATATCCTGTCGTCATGAAACCTGCAGTGGGTTCTTGGGGCCGGCTCTTGAGTAAAATCAACGACCGTGACGCCGCAGAGACCGTTCTGGAACACAAGTCGACACTCGGTAGTTACAATCACGGCGTCTTTTATATTCAGCAATTCGTCGACAAAAAAGACGGGTCGGACATCCGTAGCTTCGTCGTTGATGGCACGACGATTTGTGCTATCTCACGCAATTCAGAACATTGGATTACCAATACAGCTCGCGGGGCAACGACTGCTAACTTTCCAGTTATCGAGGAAGTGGCTCAGCTTTCCGAGGCGGCGGCTCAAGCGGTCGGTGGTGGCCTGCTTGCAATCGATCTATTTCAAGACAAGCGGGGTCACTGGTTTGTCAACGAAGTCAATCATTCGATGGAGTTTCGAAATAGCATTGAGCCCACTGGAGTGAATATCCCAGAACGTATGGTCGAGTACGTTATCAAGGTGGGTAGCAAACGTATGGAACGCGTTTGAGACGCAACGTTTTTCACGGCTTGGAAAATACTTATGACAAAAGTCAGTATTGTTGGAGCGTCCGGGTATGTCGGAGGCGAATTGCTCCGCCTGCTGTTGAATCACCCTCACGTGGAAGTTGTGCAAGCGACTTCGGAGCGAAATTCCAGTAGATTCGTCCATAATACGCATCCCAATTTGCGCGGCGTAACGAGTTTGAAATTTTCGTCGATCGAAGAACTCACCTCGGTCGATTTGATGTTTTTGTGTTTGCCACATGGTCAAGCCGCAGAGAAAATCGGCTCGTTTATAGGCGTCGCGGATCGAATCATCGACTGCTCCGCTGATTTTCGTCTAAATGATCCGGAGGAGTTTGCGACGTGGTACGGCAATCCCCACGCAAATCCAGGGCTGTTGAGTGAATTCGTTTACGGTTTGCCAGAATTGCACCGGGAATCATTGAAAGATGCAAAATATGTTTCTGGTGTGGGCTGTAACGCGACCGCGACCAATTTAGCTCTGTTGCCACTGGCCAAAGCCGACTTAATCGAAAGCGTCGTTGCTGAGGTCAAAGTGGGTTCTTCCGAAGGAGGCAACGCTCATAGCTTGGCGACCCACCACCCCGAACGCGTCAACGTGGTTCGCTCGTTTGCCCCAACTGGGCATCGACACCAAGCCGAAATCCAGCAAGAAATCGGGCCGCTGGACCTGCATTTTTCGGCGACTGCTGTCGAGTTGGTTCGAGGCGTGCTGTGTACGGCGCACGTGTTTTGCAAAGAGAAGTTAACCGACAAAGATCTTTGGAAAATGTACCGAGCTGCCTACAGCGATGAACCTTTTGTTCGTCTGGTCAAGGAACGTCGCGGTATTTATCGCTACCCGGAACCAAAAATATTGGCCGGTACGAATATTGTGGAAGTCGGTTTTGAAGTCGACGAACAATCCAACCGTGTCGTCGTCATGTCAGCGATTGACAACCTGATGAAAGGGGCTGCCGGAAGCGCTGTCCAATCTATGAATCTAATGCTCGGATATGAAGAAGCCACATCATTAGAATTTTGTGGCCTTCACCCGTGCTAACGCATCGGATGACAGCTCAAGTTAAAAATCAACTGCTTGACCGTTTTCGAGTCCTCCGCTGGCTGCGCAATGATGCAAACGGGAGTTCAGTAAGTGGCCAACACGAATAAACAGTGTCGGCCTACTTTGCCGCTTTCAACGGCCAAGGTTGTACGCCGTGGTGTTTCGCCCATTTAGCATATGCTGTGTTCAACGATTTGACCTTGTTTGGGTGGGTGGCCGACAAATCATGGGATTCGAACGGGTCATCGGCAAGGTTGAACAGTTGCCATGGTTTTTTTCGTAGTCGTACCAATTTCCAATCACCGTACCGCACTGCCTGGTTACCTTCGTGTTCCCAAAACAGTTTTCGATCGGACAATTTTTTGGTAGTCGTCGATCTAACCGAGTCAAGGAAACTGACGCCATCCAATGGGTCGACGTTTGTCGCGTTAAATTTTGCCGGGTATTTTACTCCTGCCAATTCAAGGCACGTTGGCAGGATATCCATGATATGTGTGGGCTGACGAACCAACGTTCCCGCCTGTCGAACTCCCGCAGGCCAATGGAAAATTAGAGGCGAAATGATTCCGCCCTCGTGAACTCGACTTTTCGACTCACGATAAGGCGTGTTGCTAACGTTGTACCAGTGGCCGTATGCCGCATTGCAGTCGCGTGAGCCCAATTTTGCTTCCGGTGTTTTGTTCCAACCTGCCGAGCAACCGCCGTTGTCGGACAAAAACATCACAATCGTGTTTTCATAAATTCCCTCCGACTTCAGGGCCGCGATTAGCTGGCCAATATTTTGATCCATGCAATCGATTTGGGCGGCATAAATTGACATCTCTAGTGACTCTCGGTCTTTGGCCTCGATCGAATTCCATGTCGGGTGGCTCGGCTTTGATATCTTCAAATCGCCATCAAATAGTCCTAGCGCTTTCTGTTTTGAGAATCTAGCGCGTCGAACCTTGTCAAAGCCAGTGTCATACATACCTTGATACTTTTGGATATCTTTCCGTTTGGCTTGTAATGGAAAATGAGGCGCAATGTAAGCAAGGTACAAAAAAAATGGCGAGCCGGAAGTGCGCGTGTTACAGACAAAATTTATCGCCCGCTCTGTAAATGCGTCGGTAGAATACCAATCGTTTTCCGGCTTTATCTGCTTGCCGTCTTCAAATACCGGGCGGTCGTAAAACTTAGACGGATAAAAATAAATCCCTCCGCCGGTTGGAGTGCCATAGAAATGCTCAAAGCCTCGTCGGTCCGGCCAATTTTCTCGTTGGTCTCCAACATGCCACTTTCCACTCATCATCGTTTGGTACCCGTGGCGACCTAGGAGTTCGGCCACCGTGGGAATGTCATTCCGCAACGCGCGTTGATACTCTGCCAGTTTGCTCTTGGTATAGGTCATGTGGCCAATACCGGCGTCCCACTGATACTGCCCGGTCAAGAGTGCCGCTCGAGATGGGCAGCATCGAGATGTGTTATAAAAATTGGTGAACAACAGCCCGTTTTTGGCCAATGCATCCAAATGAGGCGTGTCAATCTCCGCGCCGACGCACCCCAAATCCGAGAACCCCATATCGTCGGCCATAATGACGATGATATTGGGGCTTTCTTCGCTGGCTGTTACGACGGAATTCATTGCCAGCAAGAGAGCAACTGAAATCGTAAAATGACTTGGTTTAACTGTATTCATGTGTTGGCTATACATTCACGCTTCGTGCGGCACTGAAGATTTAGGAGAATCATCGCTGATTCCTCCCCAAGATACCATCGGTCCAAGCAACTCGGAAATCTAACCTTTCTATCTTGATGGTTCCGACTCGGGCGGTCGTATTGGTCCAGGCTTAAATTCCATCGCCATTGGCCATCAAAAACAACATGGCACCCATCAATGGCGCGTTTTTCAGAACCCGAATCATTTGTTGCGGACGCGCCGCACCTTCGAAGTTCCAGATCTGAGCGGTGCGCGACTGAACTTGGTCGATGCGCTACTTGCCCTCTCGTGATCGGCGTTTCGATTACATGTCAACTAAAAGGACAAAGAAACTACAATGCCATTACAACGTTTCGCAATTTTTCCAGAATCTCGATCAGAGTTCGTTGATCGGTCTTGCTGATTTCCAGCAGATCGCCGGTGCGCAACACGGCTGACATCGCCTCTTGTTGTAGCGAGGCAGACGTTCCCTTTTTCTTTAATTCTGTCGTCAGGTTTGGCATGAAGATCGACCGCGTTATCGATTTACATGTAAACCATTGTGGCTGTCAAATTGCGATTATCAGAATGGATTGTTAGCTCAATCTGCGGCGCAGACTTTTGAGTCCGTGTTGGAAACGGGTTGGGTTGCCAGTCCATTCTCAATCATCTTTCGGGCCGCCAAAACATGCTCACGGGCTTGCTCCGGAGAGTCGGCGATGGACGTCAAATGCCCCATTTTGCGACCAATTTCGGCGGTGCTTTTTCCGTATAAATGTAGCTTCGTGTTCGGCAACATCAGGCCCAACTGCCATTTGGGTTCACCGTTGGACCACAGATCGCCCAAAATGTTAGCCATTGCCACTGGCTTTAACAAACGGGTTGAACCACTGGTTAAACCGCAAACGGCGCGGATGTGCTGCTCAAATTGGTTGGTTATGTGGCCTTCGATGGTCAGATGGCCGGAATTGTGAGGGCGCGGCGCTATTTCGTTGACCAAGACTTCCCCATCGCGAAAGAAGAACTCGACCGTCAATACGCCAACGGTCTCTAGCGTCTCCATGATTTGATAGACCATCTGAGTGGCTTTCGTTGCCGCTTCGTCTGGAAGCCCGGCCGGGGTAACCGACACGTCAAGAATGCCATTTTCGTGTTCGTTCCGAATGGGCGGATATGCCAAACATTGTCCATGGGCGTTTCTGGCACCGACGATAGAAAATTCATAGTCGAACTCTATCCATTCTTCCAAAATTACCTCGCCGTGTGCCAGCAATTGGCTGGCGGGTTCAATGTCGGTCGCAGACCGAACGAGCGCTTGACCTTTGCCATCGTATCCACCTGTTGCCGTCTTCAACACACCGGGGCGCAACTCGCGACAGGCAGACTGTAATTCTGCTAAAGACTGAATGCGCCGAAATCGAACGGTCGGAATTTGGCAATCCAATAAAAACTGTTTCTCCAGGCCACGATGTTGGCACACTTGTAACGTCTTTTGACCGGGATATGCCGGAACAAACTGCGACGCGACTTCTAGAGTTTTGACTGGGATGTTTTCTGTCTCGATCGTGACAACATCAACGCGCTTGGCGAACGACTCGACGATTGTAGGGTCATCAAAATTGGCTTGGATCTCCAAGTCCGCAACTTGACCGGCTGGAGAATCATGATTCGGTGAAAAAATATGGACCCGGTAGCCCATGTGTTTCGCTGCAATGGCCATCATGCGGCCCAGTTGTCCACTGCCCAGAATTCCAATCGTTGCCCCTGGAGGAAACATCGGCAGCGTTTCGTCTCGGCCTGTCATAGTTCTAAATCCTTTAAAACTAATTCCGTTTGATTTCGAATAAATTCTACCAAACGCTCACGCACAACAGCGTCGCCGTTGGCCAGAATTCTTGCCGCCAACAAACCCGCATTCTTGGCGCCGGAATTGCCTATCGACATCGTCGCCACGGGAACACCGCCAGGCATTTGGGCAATCGATAACAATGAATCCATACCGTTGAGCGCTTTTGACTGTACGGGAACTCCGATGACCGGAAGTCGCGTCAACGAAGCAACCATGCCTGGCAAATGAGCGGCACCCCCGGCTCCGGCAATGATAATTCTGATTCCACGATGTTCCGCCGATTCAGCATACTCGAGCATCCAATGAGGTGTTCGGTGAGCCGAAACAACACGGCACTCAAAACTAACGTTGAATTCTTGTAACATGATGGCCGCATGTTCCATCGTCGGCCAATCTGACTTGCTGCCCATAATAATTCCTACCAGTGGGTGGGAACCATCGGGGGCTTCCTCCAAATTTTCTCTCATTCGAAACTAAAATCCTAACTCCAGCCGACGATTTCCTGCCGTGACGTTCTGGCACGAAGATCCAACCATCGACCGATCGTTGGCGAGGCTCTTTCGATTCCGCCAGTTAAGGCCCTGACAACCCCAGCACTGACCGAAATGTCGTTCAACTAACTGAGCTAAACGAGTACCTGGCACTCTTTGTCGATGCCACGTCGGGGCCCTTTTACATTCGCTAACGTAACTTTAACTATTGTCCCTTTATCGCAAAATTTTGCAAACGTCGCGTTCACTCTGGACTGAAACTTTTTAGTAGGCTCTGCGGACCGGTGCCGCTTATCATGGATCAGGACTCTCATTTGTTGTGAACCTTTGTTTCATTGAGGCGGTTCATTCGGAATTGGCTTCGTTTGACTGCGAAACACGTTAAATCTTGGGCGAAGGGACCTGCCGACCGCCTCACCGTCACGCCGGGTGACTACACCACGGATTTTCTTATCTGATCGAAATTGCAAACTTACCGCAATAGAAATGATTGCGCCTCGAAACTTGAATCTTCGTCTCCTGGATCTGATCTTTGAACGTGTTCTTGCCCAGATCATGATTTGAGTTTGTTCAACCTCCTCGCGACACAACACGCCGTCGTGGTCCTCAATTCAATTCCAAATAGAAATTCATGTTTGGTCTCTGTATAGCGATTAAGTATTGTCGACTTATACGGTATACCCATTACATAGGTCCAATGGATTTCAAAGGCGTTTTGTATCTGTTTTTTAAATGGTCGGATATGGATTGGCTAAACTATCATCACTTGCTTTATTTCTGGACGGTTGCCAAAGAAGGTGGCGTTTCGAAGGCTGCGGCAGTTCTGCATTTGGCCCAGCCGACGTTGAGCAGCCAAATCAAAAAACTGGAGAAAACGATCGGTCATGATTTATTTGAACGGTCGGGGAGAAATCTCAACCTGACCGAAACGGGTCAATTAGTGTTTCGGTACGCTGACGAAATTTTCGGACTTGGGCAAGAGCTTTCCGACGTCCTCCACAACCGAAAAGACGAAGATAAGTCGCGACTGTTGGTCGGTGTCCAGGGAGCTTTGCCCAAGCTTGCCGTCTACGAATTGTTGCGACCGGCGCTTGAATCCAAAGACGAAAAATTCCAAGTCGTTTGTTTTGAAGGCAAGCTGAATGAACTGCTAGGAGAATTGGCGCTACATCGTTTGGATGTCGTATTGGCGGACCGACCACTCGCACCAGAAACGCATATCCGCGCTTTCAATCACTTGCTTGGTAAATGTGGTGTTACCGTTTACGGGACTAGCCAATTGGCGCGGAAATACCAAAAGCGTTTTCCAGATTCACTAGATTCAGCGCCCATGTTGTTGCCGACTCAAAACACTTCCTTAAGACGGCTGCTGGAACAGTGGTTTGACGACAATAGCATTCATCCGGTAATCGCGCACGAATTCGAAGACAGTGCGGTACTGAAAGTGTTTGGCCAGGAAGGCCATGGTCTGTTCGTCACCCCAACGGCCATCGAGAACGACGTATGCGACCAGTATTCCGTAAAGGTCGTTGGACGCCTTCCTGAAATCGTCGAACGATTTTACGCGATCTCGATTGAAAAACGGCTCAAGCACCCCGCCGTTGTCAAAATATCGGAATTCGCGAGGGAGAATCTGTTCGGATCGCTTTGATGCGTGGGGCGCATTGATAGCGAAAACATTTTGCCGCGAACATCGTCACGCCCGTAAGACAAACGAAAACATGGCGCCCGTGTGACCATTATTGACAAGGCGAATATAGCCATCGTGCGCATTGACTATTCTTTGACATATCGCGAGTCCCAGGCCCGTACCTTTTGTTTTGGTTGTAAAGAATGGCTCGAAAATTTGATCTGCCGATTCCGTTGAGATGCCGGCTCCGTTGTCGGAAATCGTAATCTCGACCGCCGAACCGGAGTCAGGCTGTAGTTCAACCCGGGAGATATTTACGGCAACTTGGCCCCGGTCTGCATCGCAGGCCACGCGCGCGTTTTCCAAGAGGTTCCAAGTGACTTGCCCAATTCTCCGCCGATCCACCTTAATTTTATCTGGTACCGAGTCATCGACGTTCAAACAGAAACCAATTCGTTTTGATTCTGGGTGGGCATCAACAATTTGATTCCACGTCTCGCGAACTAATGATGGTAGGTTCGTGGGCGATTTCTCCAATACAATCGGCGCTGCATAGTCACGAACCTCTTCAAGCAGAGCGTTCAAGTGGTCGAGCGCGTTTTGGACCTTGCCAACCAACTCTAGGCTTTCGGGCATTTCGCGAACGTCGTAGGCTAAATTTGTCAAACAAGCGTGGCTTTTTTGAAACGCATTGCGGCTTTCGTGCGCCAACCCGGTCATCATTTGTCCGATCGCGGCCAATCGTTCATTTTGGACAAGTTTAGATTGTGCTTTACCAAGCTCCGCCAAATGTTTTGACCTTTCGACGACCCTTTTTAAAACGGAACGCAAGGCATCGGCGTTGATGGGTTTCAACAAGAAGTCATACACTCCTTCGCGCAGCGCTGTTACGGCGACATCAAAGTCTCGCAGCCCCGTCACCACGATAACAGGCGTATCGGGTTGATGTTTAAATATTATTGGAAATAGATCGGCGCCACTTCCATCCGGCAATTTCCAATCAACGACAACCGCCCCAAACCGTTCAGATTCCATCAACGAAATCGCTGGTAAACAATGGTGGGCTGTTCGAATTTCGTAACCATCCAACGATAAAATGTCGACCATGTTCGTACAAGCGTCCTGGTCGTCCTCCACAATTAAGACTTTGAACGGGGTTGCCATCAGCACATGGCCTCGTTAATCAGCCCGATCAGCGACTCAATATCGACGGGTTTGCGCATCACTTTCCAGGTTCCGGCGTCCAAAGCGCGGCGAACCCCGTCATCTCCGGCATAGGCGGTAATCATAATCGCTCTGAGGTTGGGACAATCACCACGAATTCGTTCAAACAATTCTGCGCCGTCGACGCCAGGCATTTTGAAGTCGAGTAGACACAAGTCGAACCCACATTTGTTTTCTAAGTCTTTGCCGCGTACCTGGACCATCGCGGACTCGGCGTCTTCGGCCGTCACCGTCTCATACCCAAGGTCGTTCAGTATGTCGGCAATATTAATTCGTATATCTTCATCATCGTCGACAATTAGAATTCGAACATTTTGCGACTTCATAAATGCTACTCCCTCTTTTGTCTCCTCGGCCCTACGTGCTTCTGATGGACGCAATTGGGATGAGGATCGAAAACCGACTGCCAATGCCATACTCAGAGAAAACGACCAATTCACACTTGTTTTTTTCAACCACGGCTTTAGTAATTGCCAGTCCCAAACCCATTCCGCGCGCCTTGGTTGTGAATAGGGGTTCTAGAATCCGCCCCAAATCATCTTCTTTGATTCCCGTGCCACTGTCTTCGATAAACACCTCGACACGACTGGGCGACTCACTAGTTTTAGCACCAATCGTCAACGTTCCCCCCTCGTCCATGGCATCGCGTGCGTTGCGAATCAGGTTTTTTAAGGCTATCGGAATTTGGTTTTCATCGATGTAACAAGCAGGGATTCCGGGTTCAAACTCGAAATGGATTTTGATGTCTGCCGGCAAAGTCGTTGACGCCACCGATGATCTCAATAAACGCTCGATGTCGGTCGCTTCCAAACTTGGATCTGGCAATCTGGCTACATCCGACAAGGCGGTGATCACATTGTCGATCATCGTGACTTGGCGATCGATGCGTTCCAGGTGTTCTTTGATTTTGGATTCGCTCGGGTGTTGCGCGTGCGAAAGAAAGTAAGCTGATGTTTTGACCGCATTCAATGGATTGCGAATTTCGTGTGCAATTCCGCCGGCTACTTGACCCAATGTTGCCAGTTTTTCACTGCGAACCAGGTCTTCTTGAGCCTGCCGCAATTCAGCGGTTCGTTCCTTGACTCGCGCTTCTAATTTTTCGTTGGCATCCGCCAGCTTTTGTTCGGCGGCTTTGACATCGGAAATGTCGCGCACGATGCCGGTAAACAGTCGGGCGCCGCCGAATTCGATTTCGCTGACCGCTAGGTGCATTGGAAACGTCGAGCCATCCTTGCGTCGCCCGACAACTTCTCGACCGATACCGATAATTTGCCGAACGCCTGAATCAAAATAATTACGAATGTACTGGTCATGTTCGTCGCGATACGGATTGGGCATCAGCATTTTGACGTTGTTGCCGATAACTTCTTCGGCACTAAATCCAAAAAGTTTTTCCGTCGCCGGGTTGACGGACTCTACAATCCCGTTGGTATCGATAGTGATAATGGCGTCAACCGCATTTGCCATGATCGCTTCTAGCTTTTCACGGTGAAATTCAGATTGATATTTGTCGCTCACGGTAGACTCGCCACATTTGGAAGGACCCTCGGTTTGACGATTATAGTTTTTTTGAGTCATCTGATCGATACAGCGCAACTCAACCGGTGCGATGCCTCTCAGTGAAGTATGGCGAAGGCATCAAGAACTGGCTTAACAAGACTGTCTTGGTCTAATTGGAAAGCCAACGAATGACGTCTGAAGTAGAGACAATTCCGATCAGTTTTTCGGAGTCATCTTCAATGGGTAGATGATGGAAATTGCCGGCGGTCAGCATTTGACACGCACTTCTAATGTCGGTCGCAAAATTGGCGACTTGGACTTGGTCCGACATTAACTCGTAAACGCGACGCTCGGTACAAGTATCGATTGCGGACGGCGAATTCATAGCACTTCCAGTTCCGGCGGTTTCAACGAGACGAGCCAACTCTTGGTCTTCCGCAAACAATGATTCGCTAAGGTCCGCCCGCGAAATCATCCCAATGCATTTTCCGGCGTCGTTCACAACCGGTAACGTGTTGACGCCTTCGACCATCAGACGCAGCACGGTCTGGACTGAGTCGTTGGGTTGAACGGTGTTTACGGAGCGAGTCATGATTTCGGTCACTTTGGTTTTGGCGGCTTGCGACGTTAGTTTTGATGTGTTTTCATTCATAGTATTGCCTTTCCTGGTTTTAAACTGAGATTTCATCTTGCAGGTTCCATTCGGTAATTGAGGTCAGCCGTTCATATTCCACGATACCGATTGGGCTATTGTTCTCGTCGAGAACCACCAAATGGTGTATTTTCGGATTCGCCGCCAATAGCTCTTTGGCCTCGTGGCAGGTCGCGTTGTTAAAGATCGTTACTACGGGGGATGTCATGTGTTTCTTTACCCGATGAAACGCGTTTCGGTCAAGGATTCTCATGCCGTATTTGCCGGTGTCGAACACTTCGTCCAGGACGGACATATCGCGAGCCTCGAACCGTTTGGCCAATTCATGGTATTTTTCGATATCCGAGTTGGTCAGTATGCCAATACACTTTCCTAGTCCGTCGATGACCGGGGCGGCCGAACAGTGCGCTGATTTAAGCTCCTCGATAACTTCTGGCATTTCGTCAAACTCATGAATCGGCAAAGAATGACTCATTGCCGATGTGATGTAGGGTGATTGGATCGGTTTTGCAACTTCATTGGTTTCTGGTGCTGGGCCCATTGCTTCCCCTTCGTTTACGTTATTGGGCGATTTGACGGTAACGACGGGCGTTTGGCTGTGCCGCATGACATATTCAGCAACACTTCCCATGACAAATCGCAACAAACCCGTGCGCCCATGGGTTGCCATAACAATCAAATCACAGTTCTTGGATTTGGCGAGCCGAACGATCTCAGGTCCAGGGTTTCCGCGAACGAACACGTGATTGTATTTGATCGTAAGATCCGAAGGTGTGATCTGATGGAATTGGCCATGCTCTTTTACGATCTGAGATTCAATGTCGCCCTGATAAAAGTTGGCTTCGATCGGAAGCATGGGTAGAGCGACATAACAGAACTGGAGCTCGGCGCCGTGGCACTTGGCGAGTCGAGTCGCAAACTCGATTGCTGGCTTACACGATTCAGAAAGGTCGACCGGCACAAGTATTTTTTTGATCTCGTTCATTGTGGAGCCTCGGGAATTGAAGGGTGACTCATTTCAAGTTGGTTGAGCAAACAAGATGCCAATAGCAAGAATTAAAACTCGATCGCCATCCTGTCCCCGATTCAAGCGAAAGAAGATGCAAAATCGGAACCACAAATCTCAGTGCGATGCGCCGGCCCGTGAACCGTGGGAATTGGAACTGATCCACTCACCAAACGATTTTTGACGACATCATCAACCTGAATGATTCCTGAGTTGGTGCGCAGGATCCTCAAAGTTGTGTTTCGAATCCGCTCGCCCCAATTGTTCGCAATCCGCGCACCGATTGGGAGGGTGTGCGACGAGCTAGTTCGCTCACTCAAAGTTTTTGGGGGTGTGCGGTTTCGCTCGTGATCGTATCGACGACCCGTCGTTCGATTGGCCTTCGCGACCCGAGGCTCTTATATGCGCAACAATCCAAGTCCGTCGTCAAAAAGTGCGGCTGTCGAATTCTTGGCATTCGGTTTGCCATTGCAGGTCAAATCAAACAAATTTGAAAACCGAACCGTACGAGCAATTCGAAACGATGAACCATATCCACTTGGACCAAGTGAACTCGCAAACGGAATCCAATCCCACATCTAATCTCCAATCGTTCACTTACGACGACCAAATCGTTCGGATGTTTGCATTTGCAACTTTGGTTTGGGGATTGGCTGGCACGCTAGCTGGATTAATCGTTGCCGTTTTGTTGGTCATGCCGCAGCTCACGCTGTTGGAGTACATTTCATTCGGACGGTTGCGGCCAGTGCATACCAACGCGGCGATTTTTGCGTTTGCTGGCAATGCGATTTTTGCGGCAGTGTACTATTCCACGCAACGGCTATGCAAGGCTCGAATGTGGAGTGACCTACTGGGTAGGCTCCATTTCTGGGGCTGGCAAACGATCATCGTTGCGGCAGCGATAACGTTGCCTTTAGGTATCACCCAAAGCAAAGAATATGCAGAATTGGAATGGCCGATTGATTTGGCGATCGCGATTGTTTGGGTTGGTTTTTTTGGCGTCAATTTTTTCATGACTTTAATCAATCGCCGTGAAAGACATATGTACGTTGCGATTTGGTTTTACATTGCAACGATCGTGACCGTTGCCATTTTGCATACCTTCAATAACTTGGTTGTACCGACAGGGTTGTTTAAGAGTTATCCGATTTATGCGGGCGTTCAAGATGCGATGATGCAGTGGTGGTACGGTCACAACGCTGTGGCGTTCTTTTTGACGACACCGTTTCTTGGTTTGATGTATTACTTCTTGCCAAAGGCTGCCGAACGTCCCGTATTTTCATACAAGTTGAGTATTATCCACTTTTGGTCGTTGGTGTTTATTTATATCTGGGCCGGACCGCACCATCTGCATTACACATCAATCGCTACGTGGGCCTCGTCGTTGGGGATGGTGTTTTCGTTAATGCTCTGGATGCCTAGTTGGGGTGGAATGATCAACGGATTGTTCACGCTGCGAGGTGCTTGGCACAAGGTCGCGTCGGAACCGGTTTTGAAATTTTTTGTCGTTGGAATCACGTTTTACGGCATGTCGACGTTTGAAGGCCCAATGCTTTCGATCAAGAGCATCAATGCGTTAACACACTACACCGATTGGACCATTGCTCACGTCCATGCTGGTGCATTGGGTTGGAATGGTTTCATGACGTTTGGAATGATGTACTGGCTGATGCCGCGCATTTTTCAAACGAAACTTTGGAGTAGCAAACTGGCCACCTGGCACTTCTGGTTGGGAACGCTTGGTATCTTGCTGTACATCGTTCCGATATACGTCGCTGGCTTGACTCAGGGGTTGATGTGGCGGGCTTTCACTCCCGAAGGCAACTTGGCCTATCCGGACTTTGTTGAAACGGTCAATGCGATTGTGCCGATGTGGTGGGCTCGAGTCGGTGGTGGTCTGCTGTACGTTGCTGGTATTGGCCTGATGGGATACAACTACTTGATGACCTGGAAAAATCGTCCTCGCGAATACAAAATTCCTGTCATCCAAGCGGTTCCGTTGTCGCGGGACTACGTAGATTCGAAACAACCAGAATCTCGATTGAAGGGCGCTCCGGTACTGAACGTGGCGCACAAGTTGGACATCTTCACCCAAGCGCACTGGCACCGAATTTGGGAACGGCTTCCCGTTCGATTTACCGTATGGGTGACGATTGCGGTTTTAGTGGCATCGGCCTTGGAGCTGATCCCTTCGTTCTTGATTCGTTCGAACGTTCCAACGATCGATTCGGTTAAGCCTTATACGCCCCTAGAGCTTGCCGGGCGTGATATATACGTCGCCGAAGGCTGTTACAACTGTCACTCGCAACAGATTCGGCCGTTGTTCGCGGAAACCGAACGCTACGGTGAATACAGCAAAGCCGGTGAATTCATTTATGACCGCCCATTCCAATGGGGATCACGTCGAATCGGTCCGGATCTCGCTCGCGAAGGCGGCAAACAGTCGCACTTATGGCACTTCGAGCATTTTCGCGACCCGGCATCGATTACCAAAGGCAGCATTATGCCTGCGTATCCGCACCTGATGACCCGCAGTTTGAATTTCAACACTATTCAACAACGCGTCAATGCCGCTCACAAGCTAGGTGCGCCATATGGCGAACGTGAATTGTCGGAGGCCGCCAAAGTAGCGCGAGAACAAGCAAAACAGATTGTCATGGAATTGGTCGAGCAAGGCGGGCCAGCTACATTTACCGATCCGAGTGGCCACAAGGTCAACCTGGAGGAAACCCATGTGATCGCAATGATCGCCTATCTCCAGCGGGTTGGCGTTGACTTGTTTGCGACGGAAGATTCCGAAACTGCCGCATCGAAAAACGAACAAACGCCTGCAACAGAAACCGCGAGTCTGAATGAGGCGGCCCAATGATCAAACAACTTACCAGCTATCTCGATTACGGGTTTTTTGCAGAGCTGGCACTCGCAATATTCGCGTTCGTATTCATCGCGATTGTTATTCGAACTCTGCTGACCAACAAACAAATCACAGACAAGCAAGCCTCGATTGTACTGGAAAACTACAAGGAGCCCGTATGAGTACCACGGTTAACGAAGTCGAAGCTCAACCAGCCGATGAAAACCCGTTGACGGACCACGCATACGATGGCATCCAAGAATACGACAACCCGTTGCCCGGCTGGTGGAGCTTTTTGTTCTGGATTGCCATTGTCTTCGCGCCACTGTACTACTTCTTTTTTCATTGTGGCATGGAAGGTCGGTCCATTCACGATCAATACAACAGCCAGATGGCTAGTATTTTCGAGTTGCGATTTGCCGAAATTGGCGAACTGTCGGCGGATCGAGCTACGATTTTGCAGTACATGAACGACAAGCCGGAATGGCTGGCCGTCGGCAAAGTCGTGTACACGACCCATTGCGTAAGCTGCCACGGCGCAGATGGATCCGGTCTGGTGGGACCGAATCTGACCGACGACTACTGGAAGAACGTCACGCGCGTCGAAGACATTGCCAAAGTGATTGAAAACGGAGCCGCCAACGGTGCTATGCCTGCTTGGAAGAACCGCATGAGCCACCAAAACCAAATCGTCCTAACCGCCGCCTATGTAGCATCTCTTAGGGGCAATCCCGTCGACGGAAAAGCACCGGAAGGCAAAATAATCGCAGGCTGGAACGAGTAATATTATTGTGAGCGCTCATCAAAACCCATCAGACGTCAATTCAGCTTTGCTAGCGCCCGAAGAGCATGTGCTCAGCACGCTCGAAGCAGATGGATCACGTCGTTGGCTCAAACCCAAACTAAGCACAGGAGTATTGTGGTACCGGCGACGGATCGTTGCCTACGTTTTAATTGCCATTTTTACGATTTTGCCATTTGTCAAAGTCGCCGGAAAACCTCTGTTTTTACTCGACATCGTCAATCGACGTTTTACGATTTTTGGTTTTACATTCTTGCCCACCGACACTGTGCTCCTCGCTATCTTTATGGTCGGTCTGTTATTGAGCGTGTTTCTGTTCACCGCTCTATTTGGCCGCGTTTGGTGTGGGTGGGCCTGCCCCCAGACGGTCTATATGGAATTCCTGTTTCGTCCGATCGAGAGGATTTTTGACGGTGCGACTGGGAGGGGTGGTAATAAAAAAAACGTACCGGTTTGGAGAAACGTGGCCAAATATGTTGTCTATTTCGTCGTTTGTGTGTATCTAGCCAACACGTTCTTGGCCTATTTCGTCGGCGTTGACGAGTTGTCGCGGTGGGTCACTCAATCCCCCATCGAACACCCCATACCGTTTTCTGTCATGGCATTTGTGACCTTCGCGATGATGGTTGATTTTTGT
This sequence comes from Mariniblastus sp., assembly GCA_965263475.1. Taxonomy (GTDB): domain Bacteria; phylum Planctomycetota; class Planctomycetia; order Pirellulales; family Pirellulaceae; genus Mariniblastus. The sequence continues at coordinate 142,133 of OZ253677.1, read as the reverse complement.
TATTTTCGCGAACAGATGTGCTTGATCGCATGCCCTTACGGTCGATTTCAATCGGTCATGTTGGATGACAATTCGTTGGTCGTCGCCTATGACCAACGGCGAGGGGATCCGCGCGGGAAGAAAACTAAAAAACAAAATAGTTTACCGAACCTTGGTGATTGCGTTGACTGTTTCAAATGCGTGACCACCTGCCCCACCGGCATTGATATTCGCGACGGATTGCAGATGGAGTGTATTAATTGTACGCAGTGTATTGATGCGTGCAATGAAGTCATGCATAAGCTTGGTCGATCACCGGATCTAATCCGTTTTAGTTCTCAGGCGCGGGACGCAGGCAAAACGGCAAGTTTGCTACGCGTTAGAACGGCGATTTATCCAGTGTTATTGGTCGGAATTGTCGTTCTTTTTACGAGCGTATTTTTGAGCGGAAAGAGCTTTGATGCGGTTCTCTTACGTGAGCCAGGCAATCCACATACTCGCACAGAAAATGGGCGAATCCGAAACATCTTAAAGTTAAAGCTGACCAATCGAACCGATCAAGCTATGGGTTTATTCGCAACGATTCGGGAACCAAAATCAGCCTCGCTTGAACTACGCGAATCCACGATGCACGTCGAGCCGCAGGGCGCGCAAACGTTTCACATTAGCGTGTTGGTGGATGACGATGCCTTTATCGACGGTCGGGCAGACCTGGAACTCGTTGTCCAAAATGGCAACCAAGAACGACGTACTCTCGACTTTAAACTCATTGGACCCTATCAATAAATTAGTTTCATGAATCCAAGCATAGAACACGCCAACGAAAAACTTTCACAAATGCTGTGGACTGCGTTTATCCTGATGTTTTTCGCTATGCAGGCGATCATTTGGACCATCGCCGTTAGCATCACTTCTCATGACAATTCCCATTCGATTGTTGCCGGCTACGAGCGGCAAGCGTTCCGCTGGGACGAAGTTAAAAGCGCTCAAATGTCTAGCGACCAACTCGGTTGGCATTCTCAATTGACGATCAGTGGCGATGCGGACATTCATTGCAATCGCACGCTCACGTTGCGAATTTCAGATGAAAACGACCGGCCAATTGCAAACGCTCAAGTCGCACTAAAAGTGTTTCATCGCGGCACCGCTGCAATCGTCCAAGATTTGACACTGGAGGAATCTGAAACGGGTCGCTATCAATCAAGTATTCACATCCATCGGGCGGGGAAATGGTGTATCCAAGGAACGGCCATCGTTAACGACGACGTTTACCAAATCGACCAAACTATTGACGCCGCCTCTTCAGGAAATTATTGATGTCAATTTTGTTAGGAACAGTTTTCGTTGCGAGTTTGCTCGGTAGTTTACATTGCGTGGGTATGTGTGGTCCGTTCGCGTTGTTAGCGAGTTCCCATTCCAATGCCAGCCAGTCGAGCTATCTTGGAACGGTGGCGTACAGCTTCGGGCGATTGGTGGCCTACAGTGCGGTTGGTGCCATTTTCGGAACCCTTGGGATGGCCTTAAACAATGGAACGGCTTTTACTGACTGGCAATCGTCCGCGACTTGTGTTGCTGGAGGCTTGATGATCGTCGTTGGAACGGTCGCGCTCGCTCGATACTGCGGCTTGAAGATCAAGCTGCCCGCCGTCTTTCAACCCGTTCAGCGCTGCTTGCAGTATGGATTCCAAAAGACCAAACGCATGTCTCCTTTTGCTCGGGCGTTTACGATCGGTGCGCTGTCCAGTTTGATGCCGTGTGGGTGGTTATACACATTTGCGATTACTGCCGCTGGTACCGGCAGTCCGGTTTGGGGCACCATTTTGATGGCAACGTTTTGGGCGGGTACCGTTCCAGTCATGGCGGCATTGACACTTGGATACGATCGTTTCGGAATCAAGTTGCAACAGAGAATACCCGCGATAATGGCCGCGCTAGTCATTCTTGTCGGTGTGTTTACGATTGCTTATCGCGCTCCGATCGCCATCGACAATGAACAGTTCCAAGTTGTGCAAGGGAGCCAAAACCTGGTCGAACACGTTTCACAAATTGATCATGAACAACTGCCTTGTTGTTGCGGCGACTCCAAATGATCGTTAAATCGACAGCTGCGATCCAATGCAGCCATTGCAGTATGCCAGTCCCTCGAGGCTTGATCGATCCTGACGCCGAGAACCAGTATTGTTGTCAAGGCTGCAAGACCGCGTATTCAATCATTCATGACCACGGCCTGGATGGTTTCTACGACATGACCGCGACTTCGGCGGATGCAATGTCGTTGAAGGATCGAGAGCTATCTCAGGCTCGATTCAGCGAGTTTGATCTTGAGAGTTTTCTGCAGAAGTTCGCGATGCGTCGTAGCGATACGGAACATCAAATCGAGCTGGCTATCGATGGAATTCACTGTGCTGCGTGTATTTGGTTGATTGAGAAGCTGCCCTTGATTTTGCCGGGTGTGATTGATGCCCGAGTCAATTGGTCGCGGGGAACGGTGATCGTCCGTTGGAATCCAAAATCGATTCCTCTATCCCATGTTGCACGCACGTTAAATCAACTCGGTTACACGCCTTGTCCGCTTCGCAACAGTAACCGTCAAGCGAGATTCCAAGCAGAGAATCGCCGGCAGTTGGCACGGATCGGCGTTGCTGCCGCTTTGGCGGGCAATAGCATGATCTTGTCCGCAGCGCTGTACATCGGTGAGTTCTCTGGTATGTCTCCAGAAATCACGATGCTGCTGCGTATTGCCAGCTGTATCATTGGGACGGCGGCATTGTTGTTTCCCGGACGTACGTTTCTGAACACCGCTTTCAACGCCATTCGCACACGTACCGCGCATATGGACTTGCCCATTGCGTTAGCGCTGACCGTCGGTACCGTGGCCGGGCTTGTCAATGTCGTGATCGATAATGGCGAGATCTATTTTGACTCACTGTCGGTTTTGATCTTCTTGTTGTTGATCGGTCGCTGGCTTCAATTTCGTCAACAATCAAAAGCGGCCGATTCGGTTGAGATGCTTTATCGTTTGACTCCTAAGACCACGCAGAAAATCGTCGCAGGAAAAGTAGTTGAAACGATGGTTGATCTAGTTGAGATCGGAGACGAACTTGAGATTCGAGTCGGTGATGTCGTGCCGGCCGACGGCATGATCACCTCCGGCTCGACTCAAATGGACGAATCGTTGTTAACGGGTGAGTCCATTCCGGTTTGCAAGGTGACATCCGATTCCGTCGCGGCCGGTACCACAAATCGCGCCGCCGTTTTTCGCATGAAAGTCAGTGCCGCAGGCGACGACACGCGTCTGGCCAAAATTGTCGCACTCGTCGAACATGCAGCCGATTCGAAACCTAAAGTCGTTCAGTGGGCGGACAAGATTGGTGGCTATTTTGTTGGCGTCGTGTTGGCGTTGGCCGCGGTCACGTGGTTAGTCTGGGTGCCCCAAGGTACGACGATGGCCGTCGACCGCACCATTGCTTTGTTGATTGTGGCTTGCCCTTGTGCGTTGGCGTTGGCCACGCCGCTGGCGATTTCGGTTGCCTTAGGCCGAGCAGCGCGACGGGGGATCATGATTAAAGGCGGTGACGTCCTCCAATCTTTGAACAAACCAGGAATGCTGTGGCTGGACAAAACGGGTACACTTACCGAAGGCGAGCTACAAGTGATTCGATGGCACGGCAGTACCAACCATTTTGCTGCGATCGCCGCCATCGAAGAAAAATCCGTCCATCCCATGGCGAAAGCCATTAAGATTTTTGCGCTGCACAACGAAAATTCGAACCCATCCTGGATTGGGGGCGAACCAAGTGAGGTCCAAGTTAGAGAATGGATTGGTATGGGGGTTGTTGGCCAAGTGGACAACAACGAATTCTTGATTGGAAATGAAAAACTTTTGCAACAATTCGAAGTTGTGCCCGGCAAAGGCCAGCTTGCCCTTTCCCACCAGATCGAAAAACATGGCTGGTCCCCAATTTGGATATCCAGAAACGGGAAAGTTGTTTCGATTGTGGCGGTTGCGGATCATCTCCGAGACGACGCATTCGAATCTGTTGAGCGACTTCGCCGCCGTGGGTGGCAGATTGGAATTCTATCGGGTGACCAACAAACTATTGTGAATCGCGTTGGCAATCGGTTAAACATTGCAACACAATATTGTATTGGTGAAATTTCACCCGAGGAAAAATTGCGAATTGTTGCCGAATCTGTGCGATCGGAAAACGTCGTCATGGTCGGTGACGGGGTCAATGACTGTGCCGCATTGGCGGCCGCATCCGTCGGGTTGGCCGTGAAGAATGGCGCTGAGGCGAGCCTTGCAGCTGCCCCTGTTTATTTATCCGACCCCGGGCTCAGTCCGATTCTTGAACTTTTGGAAATCAGCCAGTCCACGACCCGAACCATGCGTTTCAATTTGGCCATCTCGCTGGTGTACAACTTCTCTTTCGCCATCGCTGCATTTTTAGGATGGGTTAACCCATTGGTGGCTGCCATCATCATGCCCATCAGCTCACTAACGGTTGTTTCGATGTCGTTAGCCGCCGGGAAAACACGCGGAATAGGATCCAAGTGATGAGTGTACTTTTCATCGCCGTTCCAACGGCTCTTGTCATCGCATTTTTGGCGGTAATCGCGTTTGTACTTCAAGTGCGATCCGGCCAATACGATGACCTCGAAACCCCAGCCCAGCGAATGTTGTATGACGACGGCCAGGCACGTCGCAATCGAACGCAAAGCGATTGAGTACAAATCGCCTGATGTATGATTGGAACAGCATGCCGCGTTTGGCCTCTTCCAAGCTATCCAGGAAAAACGCATTTTGCGATCATAGACCCACAGCCAAAATCATTGCAACGCTTGGTGCTTGGTCGTTATTTCGAAGCCAATCGCTTGTTTGCAATCGAGTGCTTGCTAGTTGAATCGCCAGCCTTCACTCGTGCGTTCAAACCAACTAGATTGGTTGTCGGTCAAGTTCCGCAATTGATTCGATTTCATAGGCGCCGAGGCGCAACCGGCGAAAAACAAAAAGACAGCGGCGAGTAAGATGATTTGTTTGCGCATCGTTCGTCCCCATTTTGGATTTTGAAGTTGGAAATGGTTTCAAATTGGCGGCCTGGAGTCAAGGCGATTGGTCGCGTACGATGGCATGTTATTTGTGGACTCGTAAGAAACAACTTTTGGTTGGAATGCATGCATGTTGGATGTATTGGTGGTCGCTCCGCACCCAGACGACGCGGAATTGGGTATGGGAGGTGCGATTCTAAAAATGCAATCGCAGGGGCTTGCGGTTGGTGTATTGGATTTAACTAATGGGGAGCCAACACCGCACGGCAGTGAAGCCATACGCCAGGCTGAGACGGCGGCCGCGACCGATGTTTTAGGACTACAGTGGCGGCGGAATTTGGGTTTACCCAACCGTAGTCTACAGCCGACCCTGGAATCCCGAGCCAAGTTAGCAGCGGTGTTTCGCGAAGTTCGTCCTCGTTGGTTGTTTGCGCCGTACTGGATAGACGCTCATCCCGATCACATTGCGGCAACCCAACTGGTTGATGATGCGCGGTTTTGGTCCAAGTTGACCAAGTCCGACTTGCCAGGTGATCCCTTTCATCCGGAACGAATCTACAATTATTATTGTGTGCATCTCAAGATGCATCCGACTCCGGCTTTCGTGCTCGACGTTAGCGATGTGTGGGCGACGAAGCAAGCGGCAATTGAATGTTACGCCAGTCAATTTATTGCCGGGCGCGAACACCTAGATCCGACTTTCATTGAGCAGCTGCGAATCGAGGCGGCTTATTGGGGCAAGACGATCGGCGTAAAATACGGAGAACCGTTCAACAGTCGAGAGCCCATCGGACTGAGGTCAATTGCTGATTTGTGTTGAATTTCGTCGACAAGCAGCCGAACCAAGCAGCACCAAGAATTTGACTTATTCTGGCGTGGAAATTGTGGATAGCGATGCTATCGCACCAAATTTAACTCGTACAACGAGGCAACATTCTGCGTCAAGAACACTTACCGTTCTTGGCGTCAATGAGTCCCGATATTGAACCAAAAATTAATTTTGGGATACACACTTGCTGTGCACTCGCGAATCGTCTTGATCACTTCCGCGGGACTTATTGGTTTTTGAAACCAACACGCAATCCGGTTTTTGGCAAGGTCAAGGTTTTGGTTATCGCGATGTTCTCCGTTGACGGTAAAAATTTGAACATTGTCAAACTTTTGATTCCATCGAATGTTTCGTTCTCGTCGAATGTATGAAGTGCGTCCCGATTGCTCATGGTCCGTCAGTAGCGAGAAATGACTCGAGCGAAAATAAGTGCCTTATGATGGAGTGAAGTGATTCAATTTTTATTGCATCTCACTTCCATTTGCAATCTCGTTTGTTTGTTGATTCAATTCTTGCAACTTTTGTCGAACGTCTTCAGCGTTGGGGCGTATCTTCAGGCAGGTCTCAAACGCTTGCCGTGCTCGGTCCAGTTCTCCCAATTGCCAACAGGCGAGACCAAGATGGAAATGCACTCGCGGTTGGTGGAACAGCAACTGCAATGATTCTAGCGCCAAATCGACCGCGTCTTGGGAGCGATTGTTGTTCAACGCCACGATGGCCAATCCATGCAACGACTGGGGATCGTCGGGTTCGATGGACAACGCCCGTTCGTAAGCCTTGCGACAATGATCCCAGTTCTCCATTCGCAAATAGGCGTTGCCCAGGTTTTTATAGAAGTCACGCGAAGGCCGGTCGCCCATTTGTTTTTCCGCCGCCAGGAATTTTTCCAATGCGGATGAATGATTCCCTTGGTTCAATTCCAACATACCAAACATGTAATCGAGTTGCGGTTTGATGAACGCGTTTCTGGACTCGACCGTTCGGTCGTCAAATTCGGAATTGGCAATCGATTCGATTAGCTTGCGGCAATTGTCATTCTCGCCCAGCGCTTGGTAACATTGTGCTAATTGAAAAGCCGCTTCTAAACGACGAGGTTGCGCGACGACGACTGCCTCCAGTTCCGTTCGGGCTTCGTTGAACTTGTTCAGGCTTAGCAACGATCGTCCCGTGTTGAACCGTATCTCGTTGGTCGTCTTTTCCAAGATCTCCTGTTTGCCGCCTGTTTCGGGTTCAAGATAACCCAGCGTTTCGAGTTGCTTCATCGCCGCCAATTCGGCAACTGGATCAACAATCATTGCCGAGTCATGCGTCCCATCATTTCCATCAATGTTTTCCCAGCTGTCAACCGTTGACACGTCTTGAGCTTGTTCAAGAATTTGCAACATGGGCCTGCCGGCCATGTCATCACCGACGGGCAGTCCGAGCAAATGCAGAATCGTGGGGGTCAGGTCCAAGATCCGACCACCAAAAACCAATTCGTCTTTTTTTATGCCGGGACCTGACGCCGCGAAAATTCCGAACGGACGGTGCCACTTAATGGCCCCCGCGGGCTCCGCCGGGGTGACCAACGGCCGATTTTTTCCAGATTGATAGCCGTGGTCGGACACGATGATGAACGTCGCGTCAGGGCCTGCCAACTGCATGATTCGGCCAAGCATCAAATCATGAAACCGATAAGTCTCGTTGATAACATTTTGGTAAGTTACGAACAGCTCATCGGGTACATGACTCATTTGCGGTGGATGGAAATACATGAACGAATGAGAAACCAAGTCAATGGTATTGAAATAGGTCGCAATGACTTCCCAAGGCTGAGTCTCCATGATCCAGGTCGTTATTGCTTGATTGGTCGCACACTGGGCAAGGTTTTTGGCCAGCGTCGTCAACCGGTTGTCGCGCGATTGGTCAATTTGTTTTGCCAGGGGCACAAATGATTCGAGCGGTTCAAAGCCGATGTCTTCGGGATGAACGCGGATTGCCTCTACGGCGCGTTCCAATTCCGGAGGATGGACACTGCCTTCCGGAATGGGCCAACCTTTTTCTTTGTTTTGAAATGCCTTGGCGAATCGCTCGGAAATGCAAATACCGTCGATCGGCTCGGATGGGTGATTGGCGTACCAACTGACAATATGAGTTTTGATGTCTTCTTGGTTCAGGATGTTCCAGAATGCCTTGCATTTACGGCTGGTGCTGCCAGTTACGCGGCGACCGGTGGGGGAATTTCGATCTGGTTCTGTGAATCCGCAAATGCCGTGACGATGGGGCGGTTTACCGGTCGCCATAGTTGTCCACAGCATCGGAGAGATCATGGGGTTCATGCTGGCAAAATTACCCATCACGCCGTTGTCGATCAGACGTTTTAGATTCGGCATTTTGCCTGCTTCGACCAGCGGGTTAATCACTTGCCAGTCCGCGCCATCCCATCCCAGGACGATTAACTTTTGTGTTATTCGGTTGCCCATCTGATTTCTCGACTATCGTATCCGTACGGTTTGCTACCTAGCAAAAAAAGAAAGCCCGAGGTCGCCCCCGAGCTTTTTTTAATATCGTCAATTTCAACTGCCAATTAAAATTAGGATTTGCGGCGTCGACCTGCGAGCAATCCACCGATTGTGCCTGCCGCCAACAAACCCAACGCCGAAGGTTCTGGGACCACGTTGAAATTGGTGACCGTCAATTGGCCGGCACCAAATAGTCCGTCCGCTGAGGCGATTGCAAACGTAAAGGTTTGGCCGGCGTTCAATTCGAGGTTGTCGATCGAACCAAATGCTGTGCCACCATTATCGATGGCGTCTTGGTTGGTTGCCAACAAAGTGAAAGCACCGTCAACGAGGAAACCGGCATAATCGTAAGAGCCATAGTCGCCCAACAGGTTGGTGTATTCCCAGTCAAACGAAATGGCACCGTCGGTTTGTATTGCAACGGAATATTCAAATTCCGCTTGAACACCGTCGTCTGGACCCGTAATTACTAAGGTTGATCCGTCGTTGGTCGCCATACCGCCGTTAAATGTAGAACTCCAATTGGAGGGGTCAAAGTCGCCTGAAAAGTCAGCGGAGGCGACACATGTGGTTGACATCACGGCCGCAGCCGCCGCATACGCTAGTGCTTTTCGGCCACTGAGCTTGCGAGTTCTTGCAAGCGAATCGTGTACATCTTGTGTTGAGATAGTCATTGAAACTCCGCCCTAGAAGTAAGAAGCGTTACAAACGCTAGAACACCTATTTTTACTATAGTCGACACAGCCGACAATTGAATAATTGAGTTGTCTTTCTGAAGCAGAAATTGCCATAATGCGAAGTGCGTCATCTGCGTATCGGCGTGCAACAACTACTAAATTGCAACAGGGTAAAGACTTGCGATTACGCCATTGTTTAACGATCGCGATCATATTCACTTCTATAATTGTGGTTTCCTGCAGCTACGACCCGGAATTTGATGCCCTGTCCGCATTTCCGGCCAACGATGAGCAAAAGTCGCTAGAACAATTGGATTTGGTGATTCCACATGTTGACGATAAAGTCGAAACCGCAGAACGCCATGAACCGCTGACACCTGTGATCGAGGCGGCTGAAAAACCGCTCAATCTTGGGCCCGGGACGACCGGTTTTCGTTTCAACAGCGTTGGTATGTCATCAGGTCGTTTCGAGCGAGTTGAATCATCGACTTCGGGATTGAATAGACCAGCGACCGTCCAATGGAACACCGAAAATAGTGACATGCTGCAATCGCCATTTACGGCGACTGGTTTGGCCTGTGGTGATTTTAATGGTGACCGCTTGGCTGATTTGTTGATCGTTAACCAGGAGGTTGGTGTTCGGCTGTATCGCAACCTTGGAAATTTAGAGTTTAAGGATATCACGGTCGAGTCGGGTATCGAAATTCCTGAGATGTGGGGTGTGTCGGTAACTGTAATTGACATCAACAACGACGGCCTACTTGATTTTTATTTGTGCGGCTACGATCAGAAGAATCGGTTGTATGTTAACCGTGGCCGCAAATTCGTTGAGGTGGCAGCGGGCTACGGATTGGATATTAAGAATGCATGTGTGGCAGCTTCTTTTGCCGATTTTGATCGTGATGGTGACTTGGATTTGTACTTGGTAACGCATCGGTTGTATCGAACTGGGCGAGCAGAAAAGGTTCCAGTTGAATTTGAGCCGGGGAAATTGCCGCGAGTGAAGGAAGCGTTCCGTGAAATTCAGCGACTGATTCCTTACCATGATGGGGGTGTCGTACCGGTGTCGTCAGGGCAATATGACTATTTGTACCGTAATGACGATTCAAAATTCGTAGATGTCACTGTGGAATGCCTCGGCGAAAAAACGCCGTATCGGGGAATGGCGGCAACTTGGTGCGATTTTGACAACGATGGCTGGCCCGATTTGTACGTTGCGAATGATAATAAAGACCCTGACCAGTTGTTTCGCAATCAAGGGCCCAACCAAGATGGCGTGGTTCAATTGGTCGATGTCTCTACTTCTGTATTGAATCAAACGCCTTGGTTTTCCACGGGAGTCGACATTGCCGACCTGAATCAAGACGGTCTCGTGGATATTGTCATTGGAGGAGCGTCTAATTCATTGCCCCAGGAGCGAACGAGCTCCCAAGGCAACCTGGTGGGCCCGCGTTCCGACCGCTGGTTTTTGGGTTTTTCATCGCCGACGCAAGTTTTTGGCAATGGCCTGCTACTCAATTCTTTTGAACAGAGATTTTCGAACATTGCTCGGCTCGCCGGAGTGGCTCATACCGATACGACTTGGTCTATAAGGGCGATAGATTTTGATAATGACGGGTTGCAGGACTTATTTTGTGCTAACGGTGCGGTCCGGGATTTTCTGAGCAATGATCTGAATATCGAGGCGCAACGGCAGAAACAAGAAAAAAACATTCAGACGGTCAATCAGTATTGGGTCGAAAAAAGACCGTTGCCGCAAATGAATTTTTTGTATCGCAATTCTGGGGGACTGGTTTTTGAATCGTCCAATGCATTGCTGGCCAACCAAACCGATGAGATGGCACAGACAAGTTTGGTTTGTGATTTGGATGGCGACGGTGATCTAGACATCGTGACCTGTGGCATGGAAGCACCCGTTGCCATTTGGCGGAACGATGGCGAGGCCGAAAACTCGCTGGTTGTAAAGTTGAAAGGCCAGCAATCTAACCACGCTGGAATTGGAGCCAGCCTGCACTTGCATGTCAATGAGGGTGAAAGAGCACAGGTAAGGTATGGGACGACCACGCGCGGGTTTTTGTCTTCCGAGGAGAATCTGATCCATTTCGGATTGGGCCAGCACGAACGAGTTCAGTCGCTTCAGATTCGTTGGCCTTCCGGTACGTCTCAAACCGTCACCGATTTACCTGCCAACCACTTCATCGTTATTGAAGAACCCCAGGGTGCCGTGACAGTTGGTCGCGGTTTGCAAATGGACTTACAGAAGACATTGTTTCGCCGTGACGCAATGCGTTTAGAAGACGTCGCAGTTGCAGAATTGGAGTACGATGATTTTGCGGCCCAACCGACATTGCCTTGGGGGCATTCGATGCAAGGCCCCAGTTTGGCGTGGACAGACTTAGATGCCGACGGGGACTACGATCTTTTCGTGGGCGGGAGCACCTATGAGCCGGGGCGTCTGTTTGAAAATCGAGGCGAGGAGTTTCGGTTGGTTAAAACGACGGTATTCAAGAAGGACTCACGGCGTGAGGATCTCGGTTCCATTTTCTTTGACCTGGATAACGACGGGGATCAAGACTTATATGTCGCCAGTGGCGGTGTTGAGGATGGTGGGGCTTCGGCGTATCAAGACCGCTTGTATCTGAATACGGGGAAGGGTGAATTTGTTGCCGCCGATGAGCTGACGCCCCCTGTATCAAGTAGCACCTGTTGTGTCGCTGCAGCTGACTTTGACAAAGACCGCGGTATTGATTTGTTCGTTGGCGGCCACGTTGATCCGAAAGCTTATCCAACCGCGCCGCGCTCTTATCTTTTGCACAACGATGCAGGTAAATTGATCGACGTCACCGACAAATTCGCGCCCGAATTAAAAGAGAGTGGGATGGTGACCGGTTGCGTGTGGAGCGATGTCAACAACGACCAATGGCTGGATTTGGTTTTGTGTTCCGAATGGGGAAATGTGCGGGTCTTTAAAAATAATGGAAAGCAGTTGAAGGAAGTGCAAGATCCGAACGGCTTTACGCGTTTGCACGGTCTTTTTAATTCTTTATCGCCGGGAGATGTCGACAATGATGGCGACATCGATTTCGTGCTTGCTAACCAGGGCGTGAATACTTCTTACTTCGCTTCAACAGCAGAACCCATGCGGTTAAGATCGATTGAATCGAAGTCAGAAAACGTGCTGGTTGAATCGTATACAAATGACGGCCTCGAGTATCCGTTCCGTCCACTGCACGTATTCGCTGGTCGATTGACATTGAGCGAACCGGGCGTTTCGGAGTTTGAGTTTGCGTCGACAACGTTGGAAAAGTCGTTCCCGGCGTTGACGAACACTGACGGTGTCAAAATCAATGAACTTAGATCCGGCGTATTGCTAAATCAGTCTTCTGGCGGGGAAGTTCGTTTTGACTTCGTGCCATTACCCGCTCGCGGCCAAATGAGTCCGTTGCAGGGGTGCCAACTGGTCGATGTCGACGGAGACGGCAATTTGGATCTGTATGGATTGCAGAATAAATCTTCGGTTCACCCGTTGACGGAAAAGGCGAACAACGGTCATGGCGTTCTGTTGTTGGGCAATGGCGATGGGACATTTCGAGAGCTTGGCCGCGATTCTGGTGTTGTCATGCCCGGTGATGGCCGGGCGTTAACGGTAGCAGACATTAACGAAGACGGGCGAGCTGATTTTGTAGCGGCGGAGACGGAAAGTCGGGTGTCAACATTCCTAAACCAATCCAGCCACGCGCCGTTTGCGATCGATTTGAAACACGTCAGCGACAGGAAAATGGTCGTTGGCACAAAGATCCGGTTGTACTTTAAAGACGGAACGGTACAGTTGCACGAGATCCGAATCGGGTCGGGTTACTTGTCCCAATCGCCGCCAATCGTGTTTTCTAGTCCGAAAGCGAAAGGTGGCATTAAAGCGATCTCGATCGTGTGGCCGGATGGCACGGAGAAGTCGGGCGATATTAAGACTCTGCATAATTAGCTAAACATTAAATGCCGAAAACAGATTCAAGAAAATTGTTGTCGTTGAAGCACAGTATCGCCGCTTACGAACGCGCCAAACAGTTGATGCCCGGCGGGGTAAACAGCGCGGCGCGAGCATTCGGAGCGGTCGGTGGCCAGCCAATCGTATTTGATCGAGGTGAAGGCGCTTATCTGTTCGATATCGATGGGAATCGGTACATCGACTATATCGGTTCATGGGGGCCGATGATTTTGGGGCACCAATTTGCAGAAGTGAAAAACGCGGTGCATCGAGCGGTCGATAAAGGTACCAGTTTTGGTGCGCCCACCGTTGCCGAGAATGAGCTGGCTGAACTGATTATAAGAATGGTCCCATCGGTCGAGATGGTGCGACTGGTGAATTCCGGTACCGAAGCAACGATGAGCGCGATTCGCTTGGCGCGGGGATATACCGGCCGCGATATTGTGATCAAGTTTGCTGGCAACTATCACGGTCATGTCGACAGTCTTTTGGTCGCCGCAGGAAGTAGCGCCGCCACATTGGCCGTTCCCAATTCTCCCGGCGTCACTGCCGGGACCAGTGCTGACACGTTGGTTCTCGAATACAACTCGGTTGAACAACTGAAGCAAGCATTCGCACAATACCGCGACAAGATTGCCGGTGTAATTCTGGAACCGATTTGCGGGAACATGGGTGTGGTTGTCGCCAGGCCGGAATTTTTAAACGCACTTCGTTCGTTGACCGATCAATATGGCGCAGTCTTGATTTTTGATGAAGTCATGTGTGGGTTTCGAGTGGCACCCGGAGGTGCTCAAGAACGTTTGAATGTCGTTCCGGATTTAACGACGATGGGCAAAATTGTGGGCGGCGGTTTGCCGATGGGGGCGTTTGGCGGGCGTCGAGAGATCATGGAAAACGTATTACCGGCGGGTAAAGTTTTTCAGGCGGGTACGTTGAGTGGAAACCCGATTGCGACGGCCGCAGGAATCGCAATGCTCCAAGAACTGGTCGAAAACCCACCTTATGAAAAACTGGAACGACGGACCGAACGACTTGAAGCGGGTATGCGATCGGCATTTTCTGAATCAGAAATCGAATTTTGTTTGAATCGAGTTGGCAGCATGATGACCCTGTTTTTTGCGCCTGGACCGGTGACGGATTGGAGCTCTGCCAGTCAGTCTGATACGGAGAGATTTGCAAAATATTTCTGGGAGTTGATTCACCGAGGCGTTTACATGCCGTGCAGTCAATTCGAGGCTTTATTTGTATCGGCGGCTCACTCGGAACAGGACATTGACGATACTATCGTCGCCATCAAAGAAGTCGCCAAGTTGATTTAGGCGACGCTCTAGTTGTGATGGACTGGCTGAGCAGGTATCTGGCAGCCAAGTTAAGTAGTTCGGTAATCAAAAAAGGGCGCGAATGCAGATTTGTGACCAAGTCTCAAATTCGTCAATGTTGTCGGTCAATTCGTTGACCGGAACAAAGCGGGCATCGACCAAGCCAGATTCGTTTGCATATACCTTGGGTTCGGTGACGTCAAATACGTGTACGATTCCCAAGTGCACTTTGCCAACTTCATTTTCATCGTCGTTGATTAATCCGACGCAGCGTTGATCAAACGTGCAATCGATCCGAACTTCCTCTTCTAACTCGCGATTCAATCCAACTTGATACGGGGAATCGTCGCCCAGGTCTAACGTACAAATATGTCCGCCGATACCAACGCTGCGTTTGGCATGGAGTCGTTTCTCCCCCTGCTTATTGCCGCGAGTATATTGAAACAGTTGGACGTCACCCGACGAATCCTGAAAACGAAAAATGCAGTAGGGTATCAGCTGCTTGAAAGATGGATCCTCTTCCATTTCGCCACGGGGGAGGTAGGACGTGTTGTTGGGAGAAAGTAGTTTGGGAAGGAACCGATCGACTTCCGCATTAAATCCTTGGAAATATCCGCAATCGTGAAACAGTTGTGTCGGGACTACCATCACATGTTCTGTTTCCAGGTTGACTGTCGACATCTAGAACTCCATTGTGTTTTCCGTTGACAGCCCGAATGATAGCGAAAAAGGTGATGATTTACGAGCAGGTAAATTAACGGAAAATACTCGATAAATTAAAGCTATATTGAATTTTACGGGTCAAAAGTTGCCTGGATTGACAAGTTTTTTTTGCCCATAATTATTGAAACATCTATGCGCTTCAAAAACCGTGGAAAAATGAATATCGACGATCTGATCCACATCTTGAGCGTACCCTCCAGCCATACAAAAAACGACTGGAATCTGACGAAATGCGCAGAATTGAAAGACGAATTCGTCGCGTTTGCGCAGGCCATTCTTGGAGATTTTAAGTTTGCCTAATCGGTCGTGCTCGTACGGATCTGCACCGGCCAAGTAAAAAATAAAGTCCGGCTGAAACATCTGTTCGATTTTGTCTAACGATTCCCGTAGCGCTGTTAAATAATTGTGGTCGTCCGTTCCTGGGGGCAGTGCGACATCCAAGTCCCCGTTTGTTTTTTTGAACGGATAATTGGTGTCGCAGTGCATAGAAAACGTAAATAGCGAAGGGTCCTGGGAAGCAATTGACGCGGTTCCATTTCCTTGATGCACATCACAATCGATGACCAAGATATTTCTGATTCCGTGTTTGGATTGCAGAATCCGTGCGGCTACGCAGACGTCGTTGAATACACAATAGCCTTGTCCGGAATTCGCGAAAGCGTGATGCGTTCCGCCTGCGAGGTTGCCGCTTAATTGTTGCTCCAACGCGGATTCAGCAGCGGCGATAGTGGCGCCAGTTGATCGGCGAGAACGCTCGACCATTTTTTTGGACCAAGGAAATCCGATGCGTCGAAGTTCGACATCAGAAAATGAACCGGTTTGGACTTTGTGAATGTAATCGGCAGTGTGCGCCAGGCTGAGTTGTTGATTGGTGGCAGCCGGTGGCACACACAATTCGCAACCGGCAAGCGCTCCGGATTCCACGATCCGTTGGCGGAGCAAATGATATTTGCTCATCGGAAAACGATGCCCGTCAGGCAGCGGCAACGGGAAATGATCGGAGTAAAACAGTTGCACTATGGATCAGTTGGCAGCCGAATGTGTAACAGTTGAGACTCGATTTTGTCGGCTTGTCGCATCCAAACTAACTTCCGCAGCGGAATTCTCTGTTTCCCAAATGACGACTTTGGTGACCGAAACATCGTATCCTTCGATTTGGGCGACCAGTTTGGGAGCGACCTCCAACAACAAATACTTGGCCATGTTTTCAGCGGTTGGATTGTACGGCAGGCAAAACAGGCGATTGGTTTTCATTTGTGAAATGGCGCGAATCGCTTCGTCGTCTTCATCCCAAATCAACATCCCGTGGTCCCAATGTTCATCGATCCATCCTTTAAAAAGAGCGTTGACAACGGCAAAATCGACAACTCGACCGAGAGCGTCTGTTTCTTGGCCGGTGACAAATATCTGTGCCACGTAATTATGGCCATGTAGATTGGCGCATTTGCCTTCATGGCCCAAGAGGCGGTGACCCGCGTTGAATTTGATTTGTCGCATCACAGATACGTTCATGGGCGCGAATTCAGTTTGGGGTTCTCTTTGTGACGGTTAATATCTCGGTTGGTTTTCTTTGCCAAATTCTTTTCAAAGGCGTCGGTCAGATCAACTCCAGTTTGATTGGCGATGCAAAGGATTACGAACAAAATGTCGGCCAACTCATCGCCAATTTCGCTTTCGTCTTCACCAGGCTTGAAGGATTGATCACCAAAGGTTCGCGACATCACACGGGCCAGTTCGCCGACTTCTTCGGTCAGCTGGGCCAGATTGGTCAATTCTGAGAAATAACGCACACCAATGTCCTTGATCCACTGATCGACTATCGATTGGGCCGACGTCAAAGTCAGTTCTGGCATGAAGTCACTCTTGTGAGACCGGTTTGGAAATGGCAATATAAGCCTGAGAATTGTAACCCGGATTTTAGATTTCCAAAACAAGGATTCCTTTGAAACGCCCTACCCTGGTTACCTGTTTCCCGGTCGCAGAAACGGATGTCGCGCGAATCAGCAATGAGTTTTG
The DNA here is from genome assembly GCA_965263475.1 of Mariniblastus sp. Classification (GTDB taxonomy): domain Bacteria; phylum Planctomycetota; class Planctomycetia; order Pirellulales; family Pirellulaceae; genus Mariniblastus. The sequence goes on along the minus strand of OZ253677.1, from coordinate 125,055 downwards.
TGGCTATGAATTGGTCGTTTCGTCTCAGGAGGCGATTCGGGAAGATATTTTTCGGGCGGACGTATTCTGTGGACACGCCAAATTGCGACCGATCGATTGGGCGGCAGTAGTCGCTCAAGGTCGTTTGCGATGGATTCAGTCGTCGGCAGCAGGATTAGACCATTGTTTGTCTCAAGATGTGATCGAATCCGAAATTGTGGTCAGTGGTTGCTCTGGGCTGTTTGCAAATCAGGTCGCTGAGCAAACGATGGCGTTATTGTTTGGCATGATTCGTCGCCTGCCAACTTTCGTATCGGCTCAGGCCAAAAAAGAATTCATCCGGCGACCTACCGACGAGTTGCATGGAAAGTCGGTGGGGATTGTTGGGTTTGGAGGCAACGGCCGTCGGATCGCAGAAATGCTGAGGGGCATCGCCGCCGAAATCTGGGCAACCGACAAGTTCCCAGCGTTTCAGCCACCCGAACAAGTGCATTTGCTACCCGTCGAAGAGACCGCGGAACTGTTTCGTCAATCGGATGTCGTGGTGGTTACATTGCCACTGACAACCGAGACCTACCATTTTGTTGACCGGACTTTTTTTGAACAAATGAAACCGAATAGCTACTTTGTCAATGTGGCGCGGGGTGGTGTCGTGGATCAGGCCGATTTGATTGACGCATTGCAAACCGGAGTGATCCAACGAGCCGGGTTGGATGTTGTCGATCCCGAACCGTTGCCCGATTCTAGCCCACTTTGGAAAATGGACCGCGTCCTGATTACGCCGCATGTTGGCGCTCAATCTGCAAGTCGCGTGCGTTTGACGACGGAACTATTGTGCCTGAATCGTTGTCGTTTTGAATCAGGTGCCACGCTGATCAACCACGTTGACAAAGTGTTGGAGATTCCACACCCGATTCATCGCTTGCGAGTGACTCCGGCTTGCGAAATTCAGTTGCCCAAAATGGCGTAGGCGCGCACGATCTTTAAATCGTAAAATGGGATTGGTTCAAAATGGAGTTTGAATGCAAACTAGTCCTCTCGTGTTGACGGAACGAGCCCGACGTACTGATACGACGGTGACGACCGACCATGGCCTGTTGAAAATATATGACCGGATGGTGTCAGGTCGCGATCTAGAGCAGCCAACAACTCTGGTGCTCAAAAGAGTGATCGGTCATGGCGGACAAGGTCCCGTTTTCCTGGCCGAGAACCGCGGAGCCGATTCGTTTGAGGTACCCGTCGCGGTAAAAATATTCTCGCCAGAACGTTTTGTTGATGTGGCCGATTATGAAAGCGAAATGAAACGCATTGGTGGCGTGTCTGCACAAATTGCTAGGATTCGCAACGAGTGCCTCGTCGGCATTCACCATTTCCAGAATTGCGATGGCGTACGCGTCATGACTATGGATTGGATCGAAGGATTTGACTTGCGACGACTATTGACCCCGAAAATGTTTGGTTGTGTCAAGGAACGGGTCAGCAAGAAACGATGGGAGGGGTTGCAGAAGAATGTGGTTACGGCCGGTCCAGATCAACCCAGATTGCGAACGCATGCGGCGATATCGGTGTTGTTGGATTGTCTACGCGCGTTGACCGCTTTGCATCAGGATGAGTTGGTGCATGGTGATGTCAAGCCGGCAAACTTGATGGTGAATCGTCAAGGAAAGGCCATGTTAGTCGATGTCGGCGCTGCGCGAGATGCAACGACCCAGCAATCTGCCAATCGTTGCACTCCGACTTACGCATCGCCGGCCGTGTTAAACGGCGGGTTGCCAACGCCGGCAAGTGATTTAGTCAGCCTCGGCTATTCGTTTATCGAATGGGTTTCAGGTTGCCAGTTGTTTGCTGGAGATCTTGATTTGGAACATTTAAATGATCAAAAGTTGGCCTTGGCCGATCGCTTAGACGACTTCTTACCGATGGATTTAGAGGAACGAGGTTTGCTCAACGGTCTATGTCGCCATTTGATCGGGGCCGAAGATACGAATTCCGCAACGAGTATTTTGCAGGATCGGGTTGAGAACTCTTTTGGGTGCGAAGGTTTTCAACAGAACTTGGCGATTTGGATTGAAGAGTTGTTGGAATTGGACGGGGGTTGGCTCGATCCGTTGTTGAGTGACTGATTCCAGGTGATTGATGCGGATAAGAAATGGCCTCATAGTTGAATGCCGTTGGTAAGACCGGTTAAGATAGCCGACTCTTTGACTTTTCTTTTTGCCGTTGACGCCAAGATCGTTTTTCGTCGACTGTTGCCGCACCGTAGATACAAGCAGAAATAAATGAATCCGCAAAACAGTTCGAACCCTGAAATATTACGTGTGCGCGAGTCGCAAAACGAGATGTCACCGTGGCGACTTTGGGGGCCTTATGTAAGTGACCGGGCTTGGGGCACCGTCCGAGAGGACTATAGTTCAGATGGCGATGCCTGGAATTATTTACCCCACAGCCTTGCGCGCAGCAAAGCCTACCGCTGGGGGGAGGATGGAATTGCCGGTATCTGCGATCGTTTTCAACTGCTTGTCTTTGCTCCCGCATTTTGGAACGGTCGCGACCCGATTTTAAAGGAACGGTTGTTTGGTTTGACGCCGTTTGAAGGCAATCATGGGGAAGATGTGAAAGAGTATTACTTTCATTTGGACAATACGCCAACGCATTCCTACATGAAATTCTTGTACAAGTACCCGCATGATGCCTTCCCGTATGAAAAACTGGTGCGCGAAAACCAGTTGCGCAACGGTCAAGGTTTCGAGTATGAATTGTTGGACACCGGCGTATTCGATGACGATCGTTATTTTGATATTTATATTGAGTACGCGAAACATGGGCCTGAAGAAATTTGTTGTCGGATAGAAGTTGTCAATCGCGGTCCCGACGCCGCCGAGTTGCATGTGTTACCTCAATTGTGGTTTCGAAATATTTGGGCCTGGGGCGACGAACCAAGAGCGCAACCAAAAATCGAAGCCATGTCTGCGCCGCAAGAATGTCAAATCGTTGTGGCAGACAATTCACAATGTGTTTTGCCGCCAGTATTTCCAGCGGATTATAAAGTCGGGCGAATGTCCCTGTGTGTTCCAAATGGCGGGGAGTTGCTGTTTACGAATAACGAGACTAACGAACAACGCGTTTTCGAAGGTCGGGATACGCGCGAGACATTTTTTAAAGACGCTTTTCATGAAAAAGTCGTAAATGGCAAGCCAATCGTCAACCCGGCCAATCTCGGTAGCAAATTTGCTGCGCACTATTCGTTTGATGCGATTCCCCCTGGTGATTCGGTCGTGTTGAAATTGCGACTCGGTAGAACCGAAACGATGCAAAAGACTTCGTTGGATGACATTGACGCGGTAATCGAATTACGGAAGTCCGAAGCGGACGAGTTTTATCAAACGATTTGTGCGTCGGCAGCGACGGATGAACAACGTGATGTCCAACGTTCGGCGTTGGCGGGATTGTTTTGGACGAAACAAAATTACATTTTCGATGTCGATAGTTGGCTCAACGGCAGCGACGGCAATACGCACGCCAACGAAGATCGAAAGCAGATTCGCAATATGCACTGGCGACACCTGAATTCAATGCGGATTTTGACGATGCCGGACAAATGGGAATACCCATGGTTCGCCGCATGGGATTTGGCATTTCATTGTGTTTCATTTGCGATGGCTGACCCTCATTTTGCCAAAGACCAATTACAACTGATGTTGTTCGAGCAATTTCAACATCCTAACGGTCAAATCCCAGCTTACGAATGGGAGTTTTCGGATGTTAATCCACCGGTCCACGCCTGGGCGGTGTGGAAAGTCTTTAACATGGAGCGGTTTCGTTTTGGGAACACGGACTATGCGTTTTTAGAACGATGTTTTCACAAATTGTTGGTGAATTTTACTTGGTGGATCAACAAGGTCGATCGCAATGGTAACAACGTATTTGAAGGCGGATTTTTGGGGTTGGATAACATTACGGTCATCGACCGTAGCGCCGATCTGGGGGAAGGGGTTGCCTTAGAACAGGCCGACGGAAGCGGATGGATGGCAATGTTTTGTCAGCAGATGATGCGTATCGCACTGGAGCTGGCAAAAGAAAATCCGATTTATGAAGGCATGGCGACTAAGTTTTTTCAGCATTACATCTATATTGCGGCGGCGATGAAACGGATGGGGCATTGCCAAGATTGTCGATTGTGGGATGACGAAGACGGCTTCTTTTATGATGTGCTTCGCTATCCAGATGGTCATTATGAAAAATTCCGAGTGCGTTCGTTGGTGGGTCTAATTCCATTGTTTGCAGTCGAGCGACTCGAGCGCAAGTGGATTGAGCCATTCCAAGAATTCAGAGAAAATTTAGATTGGTTTTTAAGGAATCGAGAGGACTTGGTGCGGGACGTGGTGCATACCGTTTCGCATGGTGATGATATTACCCATGTGTTAACGGTAGTCGACCGCAATCAGCTGACTCGGGTATTGGAGCGTGTTTGGGATCGAAACGAGTTTTTGTCGCCGTTTGGGATGCGTAGCCTTTCGAAGTACCACGAACAACATCCGTTCGAATTCAATGGATCGACTGTCCAGTACGAACCGGCAGAATCGATATCCAAAATCAAGGGTGGAAACTCGAATTGGCGAGGCCCAATTTGGTTTCCGACGAATTACTTGCTGTTGGATTCATTGCGACGACTGGGCAAGGCATTTGGCGATGGTTTGCTTCTGCGTCCGCCGGCGTTTGAGGGGCGACCCGTGAACGCGAGACAGTTAGCGGAAGATCTTTCGCATCGCTTAATTCAAATATTTGTCCGAGATTCCCAAGGTCGTAAGGCGTGTTTCGGCAGTTATTCGAAATTCTCCGACGACCCGCACTGGAAAGACCTGCCCCTATTTCACGAATATTTTCATGGTGATAACGCGGCTGGGTTGGGCGCGTCTCACCAAACGGGCTGGACTGCATTGGTTGCCAATATTATTGACGAGTGGTGCCGTTAGAGGACGTGAGCACCAATTGGGAGGCCCCACTTTGGATTCGGAGCAATGTCTTCAAAATACGCCTAATTTCACGATTCGTCACGGTGCCCTGGAAAGAACACTTCGAGCATTTCGTCAAGATCGATCAAAACCAAACGCTGAAGTGGCTTTACTTGATTTTAGATCCGATAATACACCAGCTGGTTTTGGCAAAACGAATGGACGCACGAAACCGAGAATGACTTTCGGGTCGTCGTAAACAAAAACGCAATCGCCATCCTGATGTAGAAGAATATGAAGGACGTCCAAGGGCTGCAGGTAACAATTAAGAGACTGGTCTTGAAAGCAAAGCAGGGACCCGCGTGCTTAAGATCTTTGGAGCATCGTCTGCTCGGCCAGCGTGTTCAAGTATCTGGGTTAACACTGAAGGAACGTAGAATATTTTAAGACTCTGATGAACTCACCCACATCTGGGTCCACAACACCGCGCGTATGGGTAAACCGGCGAGTTGTTTCAGGTGGAGCCCAACGAAATTGACGATTTCGGCCAATTGAACTACACTCCAACGTGAAAATCATGTGACATTACCCGCCTTTTGGGGGCGTCGGGCCGGAACGAGTAATTGTTCCGCAACCATCCAAAGAACAATCATGTCGACCTCGACCGCGCAAAATGTTCCGAACAAATGGGGAACACGGTTGCAATCAGGCGTCAACAGCGCCGATCACGCAAGGATGCGGTTTGAACAATTGTACAATCCGTAATGCAGAACTGCATTTCTTTTGCCTTCGCAGAATAAAACAAAACCAAAGTTCTTTGAGACCTCAGAGGCGTTTAAGGCTTGGATGATTGACAACTCTGAATCTGCTGCCGAATTGCTTGTTGGTTTTTGGAAAAAAGGCACGAGTCGTCCAAGTATCAGTTGGGCGGAGTCGGTGGAAGTAGCATTGTGTTTTGGCTGGATAGACGGGATACGCCGCCGCATCGATGACGAATCGTATTCGATTCGGTTTACGCCGCGTCGACCCAATTCGATTTGGAGCGATGTAAACATTGCGAAATTCAAGAGGTTACATTCTGAGGGAAGAGTAACTTCTGCTGGTCAAAACGCCTTTGACTTGCGTCGCGACGAAAAATCGAGGGTCTATTCCTATGAACGGAAAAAGACGGTTGAATTGAATCATTCCGAACAAGGGCAATTCAAAAACAATAAATTAGCGTGGAGCTACTTTGAGGGCTGTCCGCCAGGCTATCGTAAAAAGATGTTGCATTGGGTTACCGCCGCCAAGAAAGCCGATACACGGGCTCGACGTCTTAACAAACTGATTCTAGCGTGCGCACGCGAGCAAAGACTAGCCTAGTAAAGGTTTAAGAATCGGATCAATCGCAGGTCCGTCTTCGGCCGTTTTTTAGTAGATCTGGTATTCGAATTCGACAAAGAAATCAGGCGCTGCACATCTTCAAAATTGCTGTTCTGTTTCGATCGAAAGTCCAGATTGCAAAAAACGGGGCACGAAAAAAACGTGCCTGACATTTGCCAGACACGTTTTAAGTTTCATTTATTCAAATGCTGCCAAGCAACCATGTTGCCTAGCAAACACGTTGCTTAGCAACCGCAGCTTCCGCCACAGCGAGAGCGACGACGGATTCGGCAACGGTGAACGCGGCAGCTGTTTCCACAGCTCATGCCACATGAAGAACCGCAGCTAGAGTAGCCACAACCGCTTGAGCATCCGCCACAATCAGCTCCACCACCGTAGACAGCTCCACCACCGTAGACAGCTCCACCACCGTAGACAGCTCCACCACCGTAGACAGCTCCACCAGTTCCGCAACCACCGCAAGATGGAACAGAAACTGGAACTTGGATCGTCTTGGGAACACGCTGGCAAACTTGTACTGGAACTTGCTCTGTGTAAGTTTCAGGTACTTGAACTGTGTAGGTCTGAGTGCGAGTTTGTGGCTGGCAGGTCATGACTGTAACAGTGCGAGTTTGCTGTTGAGCAACCATCGTTGTGTAAGGCACTTCGCGAGTACGAGTTTCTTGACGCTGACGAGTCACATTCACGTTACGTGTGCGAGTTTCCGTCTTGTAAGTGGTTACTGGAACCATACGCGTACGAGTTTCGCAACGCATCCGAGTCACAGGAACGGTACGAGTACGAGTTTCTTGACGCTGACGAGTCACAGGAACGGTACGAGTACGAGTTTCTTGACGCATCCGAGTCACAGGAACCATGCGGGTTTTCGTTTCGCAAGTCATGCGAGTAACCGTACGAGTACGAGTTTCTTGACGCTGACGTGTAACAGGAACCATGCGAGTGCGTGTTTCCATGCGAGTACGAGTGACAGGAACCATACGTGTCTTAGTTTCGCAACGCATCCGAGTTACTGGAACTGTGCGAGTGCGAGTTTCTTGACGCTGACGAGTAACTGTGACGTTACGAGTTTTCGTTTCGGTTGTGTATTCAGTAACGTTGACCGTCCGTGTTTGCTGCTGAGGAACCATGACGGTCACGTTGTAAGTGTAAGTCTGAGGAACCTGACGCATCCGAGTCACTGTGTAAGGAACTTGTTCCATAACACGGTTTGGAACCCATACGTTGCGAGAAACCGTTTGGTAAGTTGGTCCACAACCACAAGCGTTGCCGCCGTAGACAACTCCGCCACCGCAAGCTGATCCGCATCCACCGCAAGATGAAGCGCAACCGCCGCAACAAGAGCTAACACCACAGGAAGAGCCACAAGCTGAGCCGCATCCGCCGTTCATGACAACGCCGCCCATGCCCATACCGTAACCGCCACCGCAAGGAACGGTTTCAGTTCGTGTCTGCCATGAACCAGCATCGCGACATACGGTTCGATACATGGTCTCTTGGTAAGGCTGGCAAACCATACGAGTGCCAGTGCGCTGCTGTTGAGTCGCAACCATGGTTGTGTAATTTTGCTGGACTTGCTTCGTTACAGGAACTTGAACAGTGTAAGTTTGAGGAATTGTCTCAGTGTAAGGAACACAAACGGTGTAGTTCTGAGTCACGTTCTCAGTGTAAGGAACGTTAACTTGGTACTGCTGAGAAACTTGCTCAGTGTAAGGAACTGAAACTTGATACTGTTGCTCAACGTTCTCAGTGTAAGGAACACAAACCGTATAGGACTGCTGTTCTTGAACAGGAACTTGAACTTGGTACTGCTGTGCAACTTGCTCAGTGTAAGGAACGTTTACCGTGTAGTTCTGAGTGATGTTCTCAGTGTAAGGAACGCATACCGTGTAGTTTTGTGTCACGTTTTCAGTGTAAGGAACGTTGACTTGGTACGATTCTTCACGCTGTGAAGTTACAGGAACTTGAACTGTATAGTTCTGAGTAACGGTTTCGTTGTAAGGAACGCACACGTTGTAAGTCTCAGTTCGCGTTTGCTGCTGAGGGACCATAACCGTGTAGGTTTGTTCCTGTTGCGTGGGAACTTGGACATTAACAGTGTACTCACGAGTACGAGTTTCTGTTCTGTAGCGTGTACGAGTAACGGTTCTCATCTGAGTAACCATTTGGTTTTCGTAAACGGTTTGAGTGGTGTATTGGATTTGAGTACCACATCCACAGCCTGCATTACCATACGCAATGCCACTGCCCATGTAGCCGCAACCTCCACAACCGGGGTCAACTACAGAACTTCCATAACAATCTCCGCACGGGCTGGCAACTTGACCACAGCCACATGGGTAGTCGGCATTGACAGCGGATGATGCAAACATCATGCAACACACTGCCAGTGCACACAAAAGGTTTCGCGACATTAAAAGTCCTCCTCGGAACAAACACGAATTTCTTATTTGAATTGCACAGAACGACCGTACAAACAACTTCCAAAATTGGTTGATTTGGGAATGAGAAAAAAGTAGGGGTTGGAAATAGGATATAGGTTGAAGCTGGTAGTAGTGATAAATCTTACGCAATTCATCCTAACCAGATCGCCCATTTTACTTTTGCGGTAAGGGTTGTCAATTACCTTGACTTAATTGTTTTTAACAATTGATTGGGGGCGTAAGGCTGCAATAAAAGAATATTGCATCCGCTTTACCCAACTCCCATATACCGAGAGTTGGACAAGTATTGGCCAAAACTAATACATTGCAAACCAGTAAATCTGAAAGTTAATACTTCGAAATACAATCGCTTAGTTTTCATCTTGATTGGTGAATTCGAGCCACCAATCTAGCTCGGTTTCGGTCGCTACTCCATCACTCTGGGGGGATGTAGGATCAGATTTGACGGTCAATACCGTTGTGACGATTTCGCCATCAACGCGTAATTCGACATGATAGCGCCCGGTTGGAATTCGTGGCCCAAAACGACCCCGATTGCCAGACCCGCTGCGTCGCAAGTCCCAGTCCATTATATGGAGGCCTTTTCCTGCGGCGGGCGCGTCAAATCGCTTGAGCGTGTCGCCGTTGAGGTTTCGAATTGCCAACTCGACTGACCGCGCGTTTTTTCCTAATGAATATGCGATTTTCGCGCCCGATGAAGGGTTCTGGCCGACGAACTTCCGCGTCCCAGAGCTACCCCGCCGAGGACTCGATCGCCACATGATGACGTCACGCGGGCGGTAAAGTTCAACATCGTTGGACACGGCGTTGGCGCTTGTCTGTCGAAGCAGGCTTACGTCACCAACCCACAAGCTGCGCCCGTGGGTTGCCGCTACGATATCATCCAAGGTCGGATGTTGGGCGAACTCGTGAACAGAGACGGTAGGCATCTGTTTGAACTTGGTCCAGCTTTGGCCTCGATCCACGGAGAACCAAGCGCCGAACTCGCAACCGAGATAGAGAACGTTCTCGTTCTTAATGTCTTCACGAATCACGCGAACCGAACCGGCCGAATCGGGTAAATTGCTTTTTAATGACTGCCATGTCGTACCAAAATCTTCGGTAACGAACACGTGCGGCAAATCATCATTGCTGCGATGGCCGTCGAACGAAGCGTAACATCGTTCGGCTTTGAACTTTGATGCGTGTAAAGAACTAACCCAGCGCGGGCCAGGCAATAGATCTTCGAGCGTCTTGCCAGTTGGCTTCGCTGTTGGTTTTTCCTTTTCGGCTACCGTGGTCGATCCTTTGTCGTCACTGACGCGCTTGACGTCGAATTCCATCGTAAAGGCACCGGCATTAAAATCGAGTTCACCTGAATACGAGTCGTCCGCCAATTGTCCAACGAACTCGAGACTGAATTGATCGTTGTCAGAGATCAGCGTTAACGTTTTGGATTCGGGGTTGTAGGAACCTTCATTGATTTCTCGTTCTCCGCGACTGGTTTCATAGGTTCCCGTAATTTGTTTGCTCGATTTATGGTTCAAGACGATCGTAATTTCACGCTCACCTTGCGGCGAAGTCATCGTGCCTTTCCAAGTTCCCGATACCAGGTCAGGTTCGTTGGATTCCGATTCCTTTGATGCTGCATCAGATCTTTGTTCGGTTTGATCCGCAGCGGTTTCAGCGTCATCATCCATGGGCGGCCGCGATGGGCGTTGGTTGGACTGACGTTGGCCTTGGTTGTTGAAACGGCGCGGGACCGTGCCGAGAGTTGCTTCTATCGTCTGGGACGAACCTTCGCGTTCAAACTCAATCGCAACCGAATCCCCTGCGGATTTAGATCGCAATACTTGGAGAACGGAATTGACGCTTTCCAATTTACGTCCGTCCATTGTCTGTAGAACGTCGCCAGGTTTTAAGCCTGCTTTTTCTGCTCCAGAGTCTGCGATTACCTGGACCACTTCAATTTGTTCAGCATTTTGAGCGAATTGAACGCCAAGGAATCCTCGCTCTTGTTCCCGCCCCGGCGTTGGAACCTGGGTGGATTCAGTTTCTTGCTGGTCCATTTCTTGCGGTTCTTCTTGCTTCGCTGACTTGGCCCGCTTGTCCAACGTTGCCTCGAACTCGGCGGAAATCTGATCGTTAACGGTTACATCGCCAGTCATTTTCGTGCCGGCAAGTACGGCTTCGAAGTCTAAGAAGAAGTTTTCGTTTTCACCACTAAAATAGAGCTTCTTCGATTCCGCGTTGAATTCGCCATCATCGATGGTGACTTCCGCTTGGGGAGATTCCATCGTGCCGCGGATCTGGTTGCCTTCGGTCAGTTTAAACTCCAAGGTAAATGTAATTTCCCCGTTTGGAATTTGTTCGCCGCGGACCACGCCGTTCCAAGTACCTGAGATAGGATCGTCGTCGTTTCCAACGGCAAGGACCTGAGTCAGCAATACCGATTGAGCCAGCAAACGAATAGGATCCTTAGTTTCCTGTCTCGAATCGTCTTCCTTTTCCGCCGTAAAATCAACTTTGAATTGACCGTTTCGCATCGACATTTCACCCGACATTTTATTGCCTTTGACGTTTGCCGAAAATTCTCTGGTTCCGCGATTGGTTTCAATTTTGATCGAAAGTTCGCCAGATTCAGAATCGAATTGGCCGGAGGTGATATCCTGGGGCCCTCGCCGTGTTTCGATTTCGCCACTGACGTTGCCCTTTTCATCGACTTTCAGGTTTAAGGTTACTGTTGGTGCTTGACCTTCGGGGAACCGATCGGAAACCATTTCGCCCATCCAAGTGCCGTTTAAATCCGTCGTCGGTTTTTTCTCGGATGCAGTGGATGCGGACGGTTCCGGTTGTTTTTCATTTGACTCATTGGACGTCTCTTTATTCTCTGTTTCATCAGCGTCCTTATCGGGTTCGGGTTTCGAATAAAGTGCGACCCAATCATTGCCGCCGTCTTTTGTCATCCAAACGGCTCCGTCGGTGGTGCCAACATATAGGACCCCAGCCTGGACGGGAGATTCGGTAATGGCGCTTCCTGCGCCACGATTAGAATTCGTAATCTCAGGAGAAATTGCTTTGACACCACGCCCTTGGTCAAACGATCTGAAAACGTAGTTACCAGCGCTGTAATGTATCTTCGAATTGTGTGGAGAAAGGATGAATGGTGTTTTCCAGTTAAAACGGTAGCGAGTTCCCCTTGGAGCCCTTGGGCGAATAAACCCTCGTTCGCCCGTTTCTAAATGAATGCGACCCATCGCGCCGTTTTGGCTCTCGAAGTAAATTTGATCAGGGTCATCTGGATCGGCCAAAGTAATAAATCCATCGCCGCCACCAACACGGTACCAATCGGTATTCACCGGACCGGAGTCGTTTGAAACCCTCGCTGGGCCTCCCCAACTGCCGTTGTCCTGCAGACCGCCGTAGACGTGGTAGTCCACCCGGGAATTGATTCCAACGTGATAGAATTGTCCCAACGCCGCATGATTGTGATGATCCCAATGGTCCATCCGGTCATAAGTGACGTAGATGCCTCCGTCGTTTCCGAGAATCATGTGTCGCGGGTCAGCCGGATCGATCCACAGGGCGTGGTGATCGACATGAATGCCACGTCCGCCGTCACCGGTAAACGTTTGCCCGGCGTCTTGCGAGCGGTACAACGATGTTCCTAAGACATACATGTTGTTTGAATCAACGGGATCAATTCGAACTTGACTGTAGTACATCGGGCGAGGATTGAGTGTGTTGATTCGTTCCCAAGAATTACCACCGTCCGTAGAAAGATAGACACCGCCATACTCGGCTTCATTGTCACCCTGTTGGCCCTGCAAATTAGCAGCTTGCCCACCCAAGGTGCCCGTAAATGCACTTCGTCGGCTGCGGCCGCGTCGCGATCCATTACGCGGTGCTGGTCGTTTGTCCAACTCAATCACAATGTCTACCGGTTTTCGTTCGCGCGAGACAACCAGCTTGGCCGTTTCACCCGACTTGTGTTTGCGAATGCCCTTGAGCAGTTCGTCGTAGGAATAAATCAACTCCCCGTCAATCGAAATAACAATGTCGTTTTCTTTCAAACCGGCCTTATCTGCAGGTCCGTCATCGGTGACGGTAGTGATCTTGGCTCCGACATCAGCGTTCTCGCCTCGAATCCCAGCGAACGCCGCGTTTTCAGGTTCTTGGGCGATTTTTTCGGATTCGATAATTGCCGCGACGATATTGGGGTCACCCAAAAAGTAGTTCAAGCCAATACGGCCGAGTTTGCAGGTAGGTAAACCTTGGGTCATGCGAGTGAACGTTTTTCCTCCATCAACTGTCTTGTAGATCGCTGAACCATCGCCATATTTTTTGACCGGATCGTTTCCATCGAAACCGTCTCGCATTCGTTCGTAAGTCGCAATCAACAATTCCTCTGAGTTCTTGGGGTTCATTTGCACATCGATCACGCCTGTTTTGTCATCCACGTAAAAAATCTTTTCCCAGTTCTTTCCGCCATCGGTGGTCTTAAACAATCCTCGCTCTTCGTTTGGGCCCCACAAACGCCCCAATGCGCCGACATACACGATGTCATGGTTTTCGGGGTGGATTGCAATTCGCCCGGTTTGAAAGATCTTGTTCAAACCCATGTTCTTCCATGTCTTTCCACCGTCGGTAGACTTATAGACACCGTCACCCCAAGAAACGCTGTTGCGAGGATTGGATTCGCCGGTGCCGACCCATAACAAGTCCGGGTTGGTTTTGGAAACCTGCACATCACCAATCGAGACGGTGTTTTGGTTGTCGAATTGGTGTTCGAAAGTGACTCCGTTGTTGGTCGTCTTTAGCAAACCCCCAGATGCGGAAGCCGCCCACCAGATTTTTGTGTCTGCCTCATAAACCGCAATTGAGGTAATTCTGCCCATCATGTTTGCTGGGCCGATGGAACGCCAGCCAATTTGCTCACTCCATGAATTGGGCAATGCGCCCTCGTTAGAATTCTGTTGGGCGTGAACATTGGAGGAGGTGGAGGCCAAACAACAGATTGACAAACTTGCGAAAAGTGATCGGATAAAGAGCCAGCGAAGCATTCTCGGTTCCTTGTGATAACCGTCTGTGTAAAAATCTCAATGAGAAACCCGTATTAATAAAACATAGTAACAAGCATGAATTCAGCGAGCAAACTAGGGCGCGGCTCCAACGCCATAATGCGACGAAGAAATAGAATCGTTGCCCAATTTCGTCGTTCGAACCGTTTTTTTTGCGAAACGGGTTACGAATGAGCAAGTCCTGGAATTGGTGGACTCGAAAATTGCATCGTGTCGGGGCGCTTCTGATGGCGATTCCATTATTCATCGTGATCGTCAGCGGATTATTGTTGCAAGTCAAAAAACAAGTTCCCTGGGTGCAACCCCCGACCCAACGGGGGTCGACTGATAAATTATCACTGAGCTTTGATGAAGTATTAGTGGCGGCGATGGCGAACGAACAAGCTGTGATTGCATCTTGGCAAGACATCGATCGGCTCGATGTTCGTCCATCAAAAGGTGTGATTAAGGTTCGATGCGTAAACGGGTGGGAAATTCAACTGGATAGCCAGAATGGAAATACACTTTCGACCGAATACCGACGAAGCGATTGGATTGAAAGTCTGCACGACGGTTCTTTTTTTTCCGAGTTCGCCAAGTTCGGAATCTTTCTGCCGAATGGAATCGTACTGTTGATGCTCTGGGCTAGTGGATTGTATCTTTGGTATTTGCCGCATCGAACGAGAGCGATCAAGAAAAGAAAAGTGAATTCAATTAACAAGAAAGTGACCGATGATTGAAACTCAATGCCCCATGTGCCAAAAAGCGTTTTCGCTAGACGATCAGTTTGGAGGACAAACCGTACGGTGTAAGGAATGCAATGGGATTTTTCAGGTTCCGATGCCCGTCGCCGATGGAATCGAAGTCATGAGCCACAATTCGGCCAGTGGCGTCTATCGTAACCGTGGTAAAGTGGCCGACGAAATTGACTATGAGATTTTCGGCAACGAGATGCAATATGTTGAAATCGAGCTTGACCCCAGCGAAACGGTGATCGCGGAAGCTGGCATGATGATGTATATGGACAGTGTCATTAAAATGGAAACCGTTTTCGGAAGTCCATCCAAACAGGGAGGCGGTTTTTGGCAAAAAGTTGCTTCGGCCGGTAAACGATTGATTACCGGTGAATCTTTGTTTTTGACGACGTTTTCAAACCCCGGTGGCAAGAAAGCGAAAGTTGCATTTGCGGCTCCCTATCCAGGTAAAATCATTCCAATGCATCTGGATGAACTCGGCGGACAAATCGTGTGTCAAAAAGATGCATTCCTGTGCGGCGCCAAGGGCATCGAAGTCGAAATCGCGTTCAATAAAAAGATTGGCGTTGGATTGTTTGGCGGTGAGGGATTTATCATGCAGAAATTAACCGGTGACGGAATCGCCTGTTGCCATGCAGGCGGCACGATCATGGAACGCGTGCTGGAACCGGGTGAACAACTAAGAATCGATACTGGTTGTATTGTCGCATTGGCACCTTCGGTAGAATACGACGTCCAGTTTGTTGGTGGATTTAAAAACACAATTTTTGGCGGCGAAGGTCTGTTTTTGGCCAGTCTGACCGGGCCCGGAAAAATCTGGTTACAGTCTTTGCCGTTTTCGCGGTTGGCCGGCAGAGTCATGGCGGCCGGGATTGGGCGCGGGGGAGGAACGAAAGGCGAAGGATCTCTGCTAGACCTGAGCGGTCTCGGCGGTATGATCTTGGGTGACAACAATTAGATCGCGTTGGTTGATGAGCTGCGGTTCTTTTGTTGCATTGATAGGGCGAATCCATGCGTCCACTCAATCCCATTTTGAACGTGATCGAGATGATTTATGGAGAGTCGGTTGAGTCAAATTCTCATCACCGGTGGAACCGGATTGGTTGGACGACGGCTAAGTGAACACTTAGAAGAAAATGTGGTGGTGACGAGTCGGAACGCAGAAGCTGCCCAGAAGAGCCTGGTGAATCCGCAGGTTGAAGCTATTCAATGGGACTATCAGTCGGCCCGGCCGAATCTCAGCTCGTTGCGGCTCAAGGCGATCGTAAATTTAATGGGCGAGTCGGTCGCTAAAGGCCGTTGGACACCAGAAAAAAAATCACGGATGCACGAAAGCCGAATTCGGTCGACGCAACTATTGATTGAATCTGTTGCGGCTCTGGAACCCAAGCCAGAGGTTTTGGTTTCGGCATCGGCAGTCGGTTTCTATGCCGATGGTGGCGAGCAAGAAATCACGGAGACTGGTGAAATGGGTACCGGCTACTTAGCCGATTTGGCCCATGCGTGGGAAGATGCCGCGACGCAGATTGAGTCGCTTGGTGTGCGGCTGGTGATCTTGCGGATTGGGGTGGTCTTGTCGACCGACGGTGGAGCACTTGCGGAAATGCTGCCGATATTTAAGAGCGGTTTTGGTGGCCGTTTGGGATCTGGAAAACAGTATTTTCCATGGGTGCACATCGACGACTTGGTCCGATTAATATGCTGGGCGATCGAGAACGATGAAGTCAGCGGTGTTTATAACGCGACCTCCCCCTGCCCGGTTACCAATTCTGAATTCACTAAAGTGTTGGCTCGCGCGATTCGCCGTCCGGCCTTTTTACCCGTGCCGAAGTTTGCCTTGAAGTTAACGTTTGGCGAGTTCGCCGAATCGTTGTATGCTTCACAGCGCGTCGTCCCTGCGAATGCAATCCAACAGGGCTTCGAATTCAGGTATCCAACATTGGAATCGGCATTGGCTCATTTACTAAAATAAATCATGAAGCAACCGCGTTGGGTGGGCATTGATATCGGCGGGGCCAACCTAAAAATAGCCAGTGAACAAAATTGTTTGTCGCGGCCGTTTGAGTTGTGGCGAAGGGCAGACGAGCTGGCGAGTTTTATGGTCGAAAACTTGCGTAGCTACGAGCCGTTTGAGGGCTTGGCGGTAACCATGACCGGGGAATTGGCAGACTGTTTCAAAAGTCGTCGACATGGCGTCGAGTTTATCTGTGATATCGTTGAGCTTTGTTGCATGGGCAAACACGTCGTCTATTATCAAACCAGCGGATCGTTTGTCGGCGTTGGCAACGCGAAACGAGATTGGCGATTGACGGCAGCTTCCAATTGGCACGCTACGGCGAAATGGCTCGCGGATACTTACCCGGACTGCATCGTAATCGATATGGGATCTACCACGACCGATATTATTCCGGTCGCCAATGGTGAAGTGATCGCTGTCGGCAAAACCGATTTTGAACGTCTTCGTAGTCAAGAGTTGGTTTACAACGGTGTAGCTCGAACGCCGGTGCCGGCGATTTTGAGTTCCGCGAGGATTGATGGCGTGACGGTTGGGCTGGCGACCGAACGGTTTGCAACGGTCCAGGACGTCTTGTTGTGGCTCGACAAAACACCGGAACAAGAGCATGACTGCAATACTGCCGATGGGCGCCCGTTGACGAAACGGGACGCCAAACGTCGCTTGGCGAAAATGATCTGTCTCGATCAAGATGAAGTCGAAGACGAACTGATAACTGATTTGGCCATTCAGATATTTGATTCACAATTACAACGTGTTGGCAGTGCCATCCGCGAAATTTCCAAGCGGACTCAAATCGGCAAATTTGTCATCATTGGCGAAGGGGCTTGGTTTGCCAAGCAGGCTGCTAAGCAAGCAGTACCGAGATCGGAAATTACCGATCTTTCAGCATCATCGGGTTGGGCAAGTGTTGGTCCCGCGCTCGCCGTGCAACAACTCGTTTTGGCGACAGATGCATAGATGACCGGCATGGATTATTCTTGGTGCCGATCGAATCGACTACTTGTCTAATCCTTGGAACATCAGGACTTTGCCTGGCTCGGAAAACTCGGTGTCTAGGCTCTGTCGCCGGTCTTGCAAACCGCAAACAGTAACCCATAAATTTCCGTTTTGGTCAAAAGTCATAGAAGTTGGGCGATCTAATTTGGCCACCAAGACCGCTTCACATCCTTCGACCGAATCGACGGCGACCAACTTGTACAAACCTCCTTTGGAAGGGTCTTCCCAGCTGAAATCCAATGCGAACAAGCGGCCTTTTCGAGGTCCATATGCTAAAGCGACGACATCGTTTAAACCGGTCGGGAACTTGTCCAGTAATTCGCCTGCTGGACTGTAGAAACACAACTCAGAATCACCGGGCTCGTCCCGTTTCCCCATTTGCGCGACGACCACGAAGCCGTCGGGGCTAATGGTTATTCCACCGGGATTAGGGGTCTTCGCCAATTTGTTGGTTGGAATCAAGCGCCGAAAATTGACAGTCGTATTGGCGACGAAGTCCGCTCGCGACACCCAGCCTTGTTGACTTTCGTTATGCGTGACGACGAAAACGCCTTTTTTTTCGCGAGCCATCGCGGAAAAATCACCCTCTGCCGGCCCATCGTCGTTTTCCTCCAAGACTAATGTTTCGACCACATCTTCGGAAGCGTCAAAGGGTTCGTTTCCCAATTCGCCAAGATCAAAAAACATGATGCCGTCTCTTCCATCGGCTGAACCACCGGTACCCACCATCAAAGAATTACGATCTCGAAATGCCAAACTCAATGGTCCGAGCACAATCCCACGGTCAAGTTCGAATTCGGCGATCGGGAAATTTACAATGACTTCTTCAAACCGGTCTTTATCGACTTCGATGATTCTTCCCCGGCCGGTGTCAGCGACAAGCACTTCTCCGGTAATCGGTCGAATGGCGATTCCACATGGGTTCTTGAGATTGGAGCTGATCACCTTGGGTGTTCGTTCCTGAGCATGGACGACCGTTCCCAATGTGACGACCAAGCCAAGTACCATGGTTCGGACTGACGGCAATTTGAAACCAAAGGGATTGAGAAGCTTTTGATGGGTTGGATTCATAACTGGAAAGTTCGCTGTATTGGTAACGAATCAACGATTTGCTCTTTGTAACATTTCTGAACTATATCGTAAAAGTAAGGATTTTAGAAACGGGTATACTTGGCCGGGCAATTCTGGAGACGAACTTTGCCTGGGACCGGCCACGTTGAGCGATTTGACTTGATTGTCCAATAGCCACTGGAGTCCAAGTTCTGCGGCTGAAATTAATGGCGCGAGCAACTGGCTTTGATCAAAAACGAGCAATGGTTTATTGTGTTTTTTGGCAAGCTTTATGGTCAACTCGGTGCCGCCGGAAATTTTGCCCGAATGAAAAATCATCGTCGCATCAGAGTGACAAATGTTTTCTTCGGTACGCACGGCATAGTTGCGTGAATCGGTTGGGCAAAGTTGATAGCGGTCGGGAATCACGCCGTCTTCGGCCCGCCTTCCAGCCGGACACCAACCGCCATGCTCGAATCCAAGTTCGATCGCCAAATCCAGCGCCAGTCGATCGATGCCTGTCTGCCCGCCCGAAACAATCTTTAGTAACACCATTGACATCCAATCAAAACTGATTGGGTAATTTGAGCTCAATGTTGGCCGAAAGTCGAGTCAAATGGGTAATGTCGTGCGGCAATCGTTCACGATTGAGTTCGAGAAGTTCGAGATAGCGGGACGCCTGGCCCGTTAATTTTCGAGCGATGTCGAACAGTGTTTCTCCTTCGATTGTTCGATAAATATCAGAGCCGGTTGCTACTGCAATCTCGCTCGTTTCGGCTGGACACAGATCGGGAAAACGCGCACGTAACGTTTGGATCGGTGGAGTATCCAATGTTATCGACGGTGGAAGCTCGTCAAATGATACGATTTTTGATTGGTTCAATTTGTACAGAGCTCGAAAGTACCGGCCATCCCCGTAAATGGTCTGAGAAATGATCCAAAAACTATCTCCTTGTTTGGTTTGATACGTCCGTTCCAACTCGATCGATTTCACAATTCGTTCGGGCGTTTGAGACTCAGTTTGATAGACGGCAGGTATCACCGCGGGCACGGATTTTTTGATCGGTTCGTTGGCGTGAAAAGAATTCGAATCATTGGGCGTGATTAAAGCAGGGCTGATCTCTGGTTTTGGAATCGGTTGAAACGAAGAAGAATCGGGGGTCGTGTCCGCCAAGTCGTTAACGGGGCGCAATTGGTTGGGTCTCGGGGCCCCGAAACTCGAACGAGTTTCCTTACTTGGAAGCGAAAACGAATTTGAAGATGGCTCGGGTTTGAGTTGGGCTGAAGCCAAGGTATCGCGATTCCCTAGTTTCTTGGGTTTGCTCGGCCGCTTGTTTTTATGTGCGATGGCGTGGGTTTGTATCGCTGGTTTGTCTTTTGGTTCCACCGGCGGTGTTAGTTTCTGAGAAATATCGATCGCGGTGGGTTGAAATGAGTTTTCAGGTTCCGGCATCGAAGCGACCCCGACTCGGGGATTTGTTTCCTTTGACGCGACCGTTGTTTGTTGTTCTTGGGCAGATTTCGTGTAACTGGGCAGGCCAAACGTGG
The DNA here is from genome assembly GCA_965263475.1 of Mariniblastus sp. GTDB lineage: Bacteria > Planctomycetota > Planctomycetia > Pirellulales > Pirellulaceae > Mariniblastus. The sequence continues at coordinate 104,895 of OZ253677.1, read as the reverse complement.
GTGCATGACGAATCGGGTTCGCGACCTTCTTTGTTTCAGTCGATTCGGCGATTGGAATCGACTGCGATTCAAGTTTGTTTGGTACTGGCGACTCGGTGGCGACGAGTGACTGTCGCAATTGTCGGTGGAAATATTCTGGACCGACGTGTTTGGCGATCGGGGCGTTCAAAATGTGTGGCGGAATGTCATGGCCCGAGTTAGAGAATTTCACGTAGCCCCATAGCGTGAAACCAATCAACGCTAGAAACAATGTAGATATTCCAACCAAGATCTCTCGATTGAAAGCAGGGCTTTGAGGTTTAAAAGATTCCGTCATGGCCGTCCCGCGGTTAGAGTGCAACGCAGGATAATACAAGATGAAGGGTCGGCGATAAACGCGAGCTTTGGGTGCTAGCGTCCAATTGGCATAGCGAGTTGGCCTCAGTCCGAAGCGTCAGCGTGTGAAAACGCTGGTCGCTGGCAATCACTCGCTGGCGCTTCGCGCTGATTTGCTTGAACACCAAAAGTAAACTTCAAAAAACCCTCCAGCGAACTCAATTGATGGCGCAATCGTTGTTTTTGCAAAGCTTGTGCAAAAATTTAACAGTCGCCGTGGTATCGTTCGTCGTTTCCGCTACCGCAGATTCAATTTCTCGATTTGAATTCGGCGACCCGCAATTTCGCGCTCCGAGCGCGGGGGTTTGCGCCGAGTTCGGAATCACTGGCCGTGATCGGTTTCTTGGTCAAAATTTTCAGGTGTTCGTTTTCGACAAACGACTGTTTAACGATTCGGTCTTCCAAAGAATGAAAACTGATGACCACGATTCGCCCGCCCGGCTTTAACAAATCGGGAATCCGACGCATCGCAACTTTCAGCCACTTCAGTTCTTCGTTGACGGCAATGCGCAACGCTTGGAATGTACGCGTTGCCGGATCGATGTTTTGTTTCGCTTGTCTAGGGACGCACGATCGTACCAGTCGGGCCAAGTCGCTGGCGGACTCAATCGGATTGGCATGTCGCGACTCGCAAATCTTTCGCGCGATGCGTCGGCTAAAACGTTCTTCGCCAAACTCGTAAATCAAATCGGCCAAGTGTTTTTCGCCCAGGCGGTTAACCAGTCGGTAAGCGGGTTCGCCGGCGCTCCCGTTAAATCGCAGATCCAGTGGTCCGTTACTTTGAAAACTGAAGCCACGTTCCTGGTCGTTTAATTGGTCGCTCGACAATCCTAGATCCAGCAGGATTCCGTCTACTTTTTCGATGTTCAGGGCGGCAAGTTGTTCAGGCATGTCTGCATAATTGGAAGCGACCAGCGTCGCGTTGTCGGGCAGGGTTGTCTTTGCAATTTCAACCGCCTTGGGATCGCGATCAAACGCAATCAACATGCCTGTGTCGTCAAGTTGCTGCAAAATCAACTTGGAGTGTCCACCACCACCGAACGTACCGTCGACAATGATAGAATCTGGTTGGATGTTGAGGAATTCGATACATTCCGCTGGGAGAACGGGAACATGGACGGTCATATAACTTGCCATATAGATCGAGACAGGCTGATAGACTGGGGTGTGGGAGCGATGGTCGCCGACCGCTTTTCGTGTTCTGTTTAGAGCTTGCAGCGAAGGAAATCCTAATCCATTGCGACCGATTTGTGAATTCGAGTAAGCGAGATTTGTTCTGAGTTCGACGGGAATACAAACCGACAACCAAACTAGAACTTGCGCTGCAAACGATTACTCACCGATTGGCACCAGCCCTTTTTTGTCTTTTTCGAACTTGAGGTCGTAGCCGAGCCACGAAATAACCGCAATGGAAAGGAAGAGGATAGAGAATACAAAGCCAATGGCTGCGGTACCAAAAGAAGTCGCAGCGGACCTGTCTTCTCGGATTTCTCCTTCGACTAACTCCGCCATTCTGGGGTCAGCAGGCACGAATACGACGCCGACTTCCTGGCCTTCTTCCACCGAGTCATAGAATTCGTCCGTGACTTCAAGGTTGTGTTCTTTCGTTTGGTTCTCATCTCCGGTGACTTGAACATACAGCCGTTTCGTCCTGCCATTGGGTGCCAGCTTCTTTTGGGTAACCAGTCCTGTTCCTTCAACACTCGCGTCTCTCATGGCTTGGCTGCGTTGCATTTGAAAGATGCCATCGTAGAACATAAATCCAGTCGCAAGTCCAAACAACAAAGTTCCGGGTTGGAATCCAAAGGCGCGCTTGCGACCCCGTTTGATGTGCACGGCCGTTGGTTTACCCGTGTCGTCTTGTTCGTTTTTGTCGTGAGCCGTTTTTTGTTTGAGTTTTTCCAGAAGGCGCTCGGTGTCTTGTAAGCCAGTGATCGTTTCAATGGTTTTGTCGTCGCTGTTTTTTAGTTGTATGACGTTGACGCCGAATCCGGCCGACAAATCAGATTGAATCCGTTCTATTTCAGTCCAGCTCAATCTTTTGGTCGTGGACCGAACGATTTCACAATATTCATCGGTCGTCCGAACAAGCACTGGAGCGCGGCTTAATTGGTAAACGTAGGTCAACGAGAAAAAACCGATTATTGCGGGGAAGGTCGTGGTTAAATGCATGCCCATTTGATTCTCTTCCGTAAGAAGGAATGCGTGAACTAGAAACATCAACATCGCGCCCCCAAAACAAGCTACGGCCAAACAAGTGGCCCCGAACAATTTGACGAAATGTCCGTTCTCTCGCCGAAAAATCAAGGGCAGGTTTTCGTTCTGAGTATCGGTCTGGGGCGGCGGTAAATATGGATTGACCATCGCGGGTTTCTCAATCATGTAAAAGTAGGAGGTAATTTACGATTTGTTACCAAAATGCTATTGTTAGTTCAATCATTTAGGGTGGTATTATTGCTGCCGGAAAAATTAGGACCGAGGAACTACCAGTCACCGAATGGAACAAGTGTTTCGGTATGCCAAACGTTAAGCTTTGCTTCGCGTCAAAATTGGAAACGATGCGCTAAAACCGCACCACCATCTTTCATATAAAGTTGATTTTCTATGAGAATTTCAATTCGACGGTTGTTATTTGTAATCTTGGTCTTGGCGATCGCTTTCACTTGGGTGGCTGAACGAGCGAGTCAACAACAACTGGCAGCTTCGGCTATCTTGGCGGCGGGCGGATGTGTGTATTATCAATCAAAGCCGTATGGGGATCCCGTCGTTGCAGCGCTGACGACGTATGAAGCAGAGAACTCAACGATTCAGAATGTGTTTTGCACCGTTAAGGCGATTCGAGTCGAACACTTCTTCTACGACGAGAAACTACAATCACATATTCAGCGCTTGGCGGCGTTGGAGACAATTTTCGTGACGGGTAATGGCTCCGATTTCGCGACGTTGACGATTCGAGAAGATTTTCCTGGAGTTCGTGTTTACGATGTTGAGAGCCTGCGACGCGAAGATTGGTCAAGGTATCGCTGGATGGATGTGCGTACGACCCACTAAATCAGCCCGAAGGCTGTGGTATTCGAAAGCGTTGTTAGTTGACCGCCGTTTAGAAGATAACACGAGTTCATGCGATGGCGATAAGGTACTTCGCAGAACAAATTCTATGAATTGGATTTCCGTTTTGCGCGAACGGTAGGGCCCAGTTCGCAAATCATCGGCACGTTATTCAATCCTTCATCAATTCTTTCGGCTTTCTACCGAATGAAGAGTTAATCTCACTCATGATGTTTGTCTCGGCTTAGCTAACATGATTTAAAAATGTCCAGGAAAGATCTCAGGTGTTCAAAATGCGATTGTTGAGAGTTGTAATTTTAGTTTTTGCTGCAATATGTTCCGTCTCCGGTTTCAACCAGCTTGATGCCGACACCATTGGGGAAATCCAGGGGCTGTCTGCGAGTGCCCGAGATTCGTTGGTTGCGCATTATGATGGACGACGCAATGTGGCGACGACGGGAAATGTCGTTGACTCTTGGACACCGATTGACGCATTTGGCAATAGTGTAAATGGAATGACCGTGGTTTCTACTCAGCGTGGCAATGGAGCCGCCGAATTAATTACATACGACGGAACAGGTTCATTGGCTTTCGATGATACGACGGTGAGCGCCGATGGTCGTTATTTGTCTGGAATGCTTGCCAATTCGGGTGGATCGACGATGACAGTTTTTTGGCGAGGGAATTATGCGGCCGATGCGCCATTCGATACCTCAGGTACGTATGCATACAACATTGGTTTGAGCGATATTTCGCATCAACGTGATGATTGTGGGAGCAGTTTTTGCGTCGAAGTTTTTAACGGCGTGACCTATGGCGGCGACGATATTACCCGATACGACAACATGGACACGGTTTGGACAACCGTCGTTACGGCAGACAGCCACGCGGCTTACGCAAACGGTGTCGATTTGAACTTGATCGGGTCGCCTACGTACGATGTGACTGGCAATGCAGAAATCGTAATTGGCGCATTCAGTGGAGGGGGCTTCGATCTAGTTGGGGACATGCAGCAACTCGTGATTTTCGAATCCGCCTTGAGTGACGGCGACCGAAAGTTGGTCGAGAACTACTTGAATTCGATTTATGTCGTACCCGAGCCTTCAACGGTGCTGCCACTGATTATGGCTGTGACAGCTATTGGTGCGAGGCGCCATCGTAAAACAGTATTGAGGAGATAGGATCGTGAAAAAAATAGCTCTGATTTTGTTCATTGGTTTCAGCGGAATAGGTGTCCAGGGTACCGCTCAGGATCTGCCAAAGATTGCGTCGGCAGAGTTGATTGCGCATTTCATTGCCGACGAAGCAACGCTCACGCTGGATGGCAACCATCACGTTTTGCAATGGTCCGCAAAGAACAATGATTCAATTGTGTTAACGGCAACCGGTAGTGAAGATCCGGGAAACATTGTTTTCGATCCGACGGCCTTAGGTGGACACGGTTCGCTTGTCGTTCGAGACCAGTCCGGGGAGAACCGGTACATGCGTGGTAGTCTCAATCAGCTGGAACCGTTAGGCGACGTGACAATTTTTTGGTTGGGGAAATACGACCCGGGTGCGGATGGTTCGCTGGAAGATTCGGCGGGACAATACGTTTATTGTATTGGGCCAGCTGGATCACAAGGATCTCAAATGGACCACCAAATTGACGATGGTACTTTTGAGTTGTTCGGAGGCAGCGGAACGCAGTCGGGCGCTGCGATTTCCTACTTGAACGGATTCAATTCGGTTTGGCGGACCGAGTATTACGTTACATCTCCAGGGCACATTGCGTTTGTCAACGGTCAAAACCTGAATATCCCAATTGATGGCGGCTACGCGGTAAGCCCAGATTCGGAAGTACAGCTTTTTGGCTGGCAAAACGACTCGGGAGCCTCTGGTGGATTTAATTTTGTCGGTGAGTTTGCAGAGATGGTTATTTATCGTGGGCATTTGGACGGCGGCGATCTGACCGCAGTGCAAGACTATTTGAACGCCAAATTGGATCAGGTTCCGCCTGCGCCTCCCGAAGCTGCAACGTTTCAGGTTCAGATTTCGGGCATGAATCCTTCGACGGACAGCGTTCCAGATGTGTTGTATCCACACGGCAACAGCGGGCTATCTGGAAACGCCGTGTTTACCTTCGATCCCGACACCGGGACGATGGATTGGGATATTCGTTTGGATGAAAACAAGGCAAACCGATACATCGTAACTCAGGCGCACTTTTACAACTTGGAGATCAAGCCAAACGGTGATTCCATTTTTTGTTGGGGTGGCCGCTGGTCCGATGATGAGTATTTGCAAGGGTCGGGTTACGCGACCTCATCGATCGGATCGGTGTTGGATCACCCAGAGGATTGGGCCGTGATCATTCATACCGAAGGTGGGCATTTCGCAGTCGACGAATCTGGTGACTTGGTCGTATACAACGCGTTTGTTCATGAGACTAGCGAGACCGGTCAAACTCAAACCGGGGAGCGATTCAATAATCGAGTGCCGCGGCTATTGACGAATAAATTGCTGCGAGAAATGAACCCTTTTTCGGGCCAATTCGGCGATCCGGAATTCGACGCCGTCTATCCTGACATGAACCATTTTTTGCGCGAGAACGAAACGCCATTTCCCGATGCGTTTGGAAACGACTGGATTGAATGGAACCCAGAACTTCGTCGTTATGTTCCAACACCCTACGGCGCCGATCGCGGCTTGACTAACGATGACATTGACACCACGGAATACTTGTTCTTTCGTTACGACGACCAAGGTCCAAGTTGGGATTTCGGTGGACCAGAAGGGGCCGCCGGTGGAGTCCTCCCCGTTGAACCGGTTCTGTTTGGCGATGTGAATTTGGATGGATTGGTCGACCTGTTGGACGTGGCCTCGTTTGTCGCGGTGTTGATTTCCGGCGAGTACCAGATTGAAGCGGATGTCAATATGGACGGAATTTCCGACCTATTAGATGTGGAACCATTCGTTCAACTTCTGGTCGGAGGGTAACTGGTTAAGACTGACCAAGCTAGAAACAGCGGTGATAAAAACGGACGGGTTGAGATATCGGGAAATCGAACGATATACTATCCTAACCCCTTTAATTGTGCGCTTCAAATGATCTCGATTTAAGTTCGTTTGAATTTGCAAACGGCCAATTTTTCTTTCAACCCAATCCCCAACGGTTCGCCAATGTTGATTTCGAATTCAACTCGATATCGCGAGTACCCGAACCGAACAGTATGTCATTGCTTGCGGTTTTTATTGCGTCGCTTACTTTCGCTCGTCGCCGTGGAACTTGGCGCGATTTACTTGTGCTTTGAAGGCAACATGGACTGTATCAAGAAAATTGGCGGTATTGGATTTCCGGTCGCTCGGTTTTGACAAACAACATATCGAGTTGCCAAAACGTGCGATCGTAAGGCCGAAAGGTGGGTTCCGCGATGTCGACACAATGAAAACCGAGATCCATAAGCCGGTTCATCAAGTTGGGGACTGCGCGTCCCTGGGCCGCATAAAACAGCATCTCCATCATGATGAGATTCGTTGACCGCAAAGTCTGCGTGGCTCCGTTCAATACTTCGTTTTCCAGGCCGTGGATATCGAATTTGATAAAAAACGGTCCGTTCAAATTTAGCCGAGAAACTTCACTGTCGATCGATACACACGGCAGTTTTGTCAATCCGCTGCACGTTTCCGTTTCAAATGCGCGTCCGCCAAATGGGTTCGAATCGGGTAATTTGAAAAAACACTCTCCAGGCGATTGAGCGGCGGCCGCGTTAACAAATGATAGCTGCGGGTGGGAAGCGATGGTTGATTCCAGTTCTGATTTCCAGTTGGTTTGGGCTTCAAACAAATGAAAACGAGCTTCGGGGAAAAGCGATTGGTGCACGGCGCGAGACCAAGCACCGCCCGCGGCGCCCAAATCGAGCACAGTTTGGATTTCAATTCCTCTGGATAAGACTCGCTCTAAAGCAGCAGCTTGAGTCAGTAAATTTCGATCACTTGCAACCACCGTTTTATTTGTCATCGTGTCGCCCAATAGTAAATTTAAATCTGACAACGTCACGAAACGATTTCCGCCGGCTAATGCGGCAGCCGGAACGACTCGTCGTGGAGCAAACTTGAAATATCGTAGCGACTCACGGGACAACAGCATAGCTGTATGGGGATTTGAGCAGGATTCGGCTATAGATTAAATGAATACTTAATCACTTTTTTTGAATTCCGACTATGGCCGAACTGTGTGGCCGAACTGTGTGGCCGAACTGTGGTGCGCCGGCAATTGATTCTGGGCAAGCGGACCGTTCACCGAACAGGTGTAGCCGGGTCTATTGTTGGAGACACCGCGAGAGTATCTTGGACCGATTCGACGGTTCTGTGTTGACGGTAAAACCGACCCTTAGAATATTTGGGAATAAGCTGGCAGGCCAGTAGCCGTCCGAAAACTTGAAATTGATCCGATTTCCATAAACAGATTTAATCTTGTTTCCTATGGTGGCCAATTGGAGTGCTGGACCGGCAAATAATTTGATGAAACGACGATGAAATCACTTGAACGAAGTATTGGTCTGGGCTCCGTCATTGCGATCAGCATCAGCGCCATGTTGGGGAGTGGGATTTTTGTTTTGCCGGGACTTGCGGCGGCCAAAACGGGGCCCAATGTGTGGCTGGCCTACTTGATTGCCGGACTTGGCGTGTTACCAGCGGCGCTTTCCAAATCCGAATTGGCGACCGCCATGCCTACGTCCGGCGGTACATACGTCTATCTCGAACGAGCTTTTGGACCGCTAACAGGCACCGTATCGGGGATCGGCTTGTGGTTGTCGCTATTACTGAAGAGTGCATTTGCACTGGTCGGATTCTCCGCCTATTTGTCGGTTTTGGTCAGCGTGCCGGAAAAGCCGGTCGCGATCGCCCTGCTAATTGCCATTACGGCGCTCAACATTATCGGCGTCAGTATTATTGGTAAGATGCAAAAAGTAATCGTGGCGGTTGTTCTAGTTTTGTTGTTGATCATGTCGATATACGGATTATCGACTATGGACTGGACGTATTTGGAAGCCGGTTTTACGAAGGGCTCTTCTGGATTCATTGCTGCCGCTGCGTTCGTCTATGTCTCTTACGCCGGCGTGACCAAGGTGGCGGCGATCGCGGAAGAAGTCAAAAATCCAGGCCGTAACTTGCCGCTCGGTATATTGACGAGCTGGCTGCTGGTGATGTGCGTCTACGTTTTCGTCGTTTTCGTGCTAGTCACCAATGTGCCTTACAAAGAGCTGACCAGTTATGCGGACACGGGTAAGCCCGATCTCAAACCGATCTACACGGTGGCGACTATTCTCGGTGGTCAAACGATTGGCAATATCGCGGCCGTGTTGGCCGTGTTGACGATGACGTCGATGTCTGTCGCTGGTCTGTTGGCTGCGTCTCGATTCCCCTTCGCCATGAGCCGCGATCAGCTGTTGCCAGAACAATTGCAAGGCATTAGCGAGCGATTTAAGACGCCCGTCTATTGCATATCTTTGACATCGACGGTGATGGCGATCAGTGTGTTGTTTCTTCCGGTAGAGCAGATCGCGAAGCTTGCCAGTGCGTTCATGATCGTGGCTTTCATGTTTATCAATTGCACGGTGATTGTGCTTCGTGAAAGCGCCGCGAAATGGTATCAACCCAAGTTTCGAGCGCCGTTTTATCCGGTGCTGCAAATCGTTGGGATATTGATTGGGATGACCTTGTTGGCGGCGATGGGATTGGCGGCCATTGCAGCCATCGTAGGCATCTGTTTGTTGGGTGGTGCTTCCTACGTTGCGTACGGACGGTTTCAAACGTCCCGGCTGGGAGTCGTGGGACGCATGGGGAAGCGGATGGATTTGGTTGGGGCGAATAGTAAGTCAGTCGACGATGATGAAGAACCCCCGCATGTTTTGGCGGAGGACTTGCCAGTGGAAGCGGCTGTTGTCGTTCCTTTGTTTGGTAGTGAGCGTTCACCGGAAACGCTGGTAGAGATGGGGGCTGCATTGGCGCACCATCGAAGGCTAGAAGTCTTGCATGTTACCGAAGTCCCCGAGCAGATGTATTTGGCCGATGTTTTGGAGGAAGACCACCTTTCGATCGCGCTCAGTCGCCGCATCCATGTGATGGCCGAAGAGGAAAATGTTAACCTTGAATACAACACTTCGGTTTCTCACGATGTCGTGAAAACGATCCACGATGTCGCGGATCAGTTGCATTGTGAATGGGTTGTGATGGAGGCCGCCGGCCGGCGGGTCAAAGGGATTACGTTTCAAAACCAATTGGGATGGTTGCAAGACCATTTGCCTTGCAATCTGGCTGTCTTTAAAGATGCTGGCGTTCGGTACATCCGCAAGATTTTGGTGTTTGCCGAGCCGGGACCGCATGATTCATTAGTTGTCACAACCGCCGGACACCTGGCCGATATTTACAAAGCGGAATTGAGCTTTGTGTGCTGTATCGACGAAGATGATGAAAACATCAATACGCAAGCCAAAATCGATTACGTCGATCAGTTGCGCGAGTTGTGCACGAACCAAACGGAAATCGTCAAGTTGAGCGGACCCAACGAAATGTTGGCCATCGAAAAAGCCACCGAGATGTTCGACTTGCTTATTATGGGTGCCCCACCACCTCGAACATTTTCAACGCGTTTGTTTGGAACCGACAAAGACAAATTGACGAGGGAATCGGCCTGTAGCGTATTGTGGTTGAAGACCCCTATCGAACAGACGCACGATGTATTTGATGTGGTGCGTCGAGGGCCGGACAACGAGGTCAATTTGTTGAAGTACGTTGCAAAGAAATCGGTTCACGCCAAAGTGAATGTGTCAAAGAAAGAGGAGTTGTTTCGACTCGCTACCGAAAAACTAGTCGAGCATTATGAAGGTGATGTCAGTCCAGTGATAATCAATACGGCTTTGTGGGAGCGCGAGCAAATGCAGGTCACTTCCGTTGGCAACGGGGTGGCGATGCCGCATGCGACACTTGCCCGAGCGCCTTCCGGTAGTTCGACTATTGCTGTATTCACGCTTGAGAAAGAAGTTGATTTTGGTGCTCCTTACAACGCCAAGGTCGATGTTTGTTTCTTTACGATGGGACCGCCTTCCGATCGCCAAGTCCATTTGGAGATATTGTCGGAGCTATCCAAAATCACTCTCAATCCTGGCTATCTAGCCAAACTTCGCGCTGCCAAAACAGATGCGGAATTGTACGAGCGACTGCAGGAAATTTCCGGAAAATGACGTATTGTTGTTCGTTGTTGCAATTTGCGACAACCAATGGTCGTACGAAGCCGTGCCGAGACACAGTCCAGACAACTCGCCTGATTTACATCCGCCTCGGTTTCTTGAAGAGCACCAAGTCGCTTGGTAAAATCCGTAGCGCCTGAGTAGGCGAATTGATTCGCTTCTGATTCAAACGGAGAAGGACATCCTAAAAGCTATTTTGAAAGCTGCTGAAGCATCAAACGGACCGATGTTTCTGGCGACGGTAGTCGATGTAGATGGCTCGGCTTACCGTCGGCCGGGAGCCCGGATGCTAATTCTTCCCAACGGCGAACGGGTTGGGATGATTAGCGGTGGCTGTTTGGAGCGAGACTTGTGCCGTCAGGCGGCAACTTACTGTCAGGATGGACCGCGACTGGTTAGTTTTGATACTCGAAGCGAGTCGATAAATTTCAACGCCCGATACAATCTCGGTTGCAGCGGCATCATCTATATTCTCGTTGAACCGGTAACCAGGGCTAAGAACTGCCCGCTGCACGCAATTCGAGACGTCTTGAAATCGCAACAACCGATCGTCATCGGTACCGTTTATCAATCTGAAAACACTTCGCAGTTTAAAGTAGGTCGTCGAATTCACGAAGCCTCAAAAGTGTTGTCAGCCAATAATCCGCTTGGAGATGCTTTTGACCAAGTCTCCCGTTTTGGAGCCCCTTTATGTTGCCAGCTTGTTGGCTGTGATGAAAATGCTAACGAATTGGATGTCAGGATTCTTGTTGAAAAACTTTCTCCTCCGAAACCATTTTGGATCTTTGGGGCTGGTGATGACGCAATACCGATGGCCAACGTTGCTGATGCACTGGGTTGGTCAGTGGTTGTAATCGACGATCGCGCTGCAAATCTAACGTCAGTACGATTTCCTAGAGCACAGAGATGTTTGGCTCGTAGCCTGCGCGAAACTCAAATACAACTGAATCCGACGGCTGAGACAGCGGCTGTCTTGATGACGCACAGTTTCAGCAGGGATGCCGATGTGTTGCCTTGGCTATGTGAATCGGCACTTTCGTACGTCGGGCTGCTGGGCCCAAAATCGCGTACCGGAAAACTGCTGAAACACCTTCACGAAATGAAACGAATGCCCGAATCAGGCTGTTTTGAAAAGCTACGTACACCTGTCGGTTTAGACATTGGTGCCACGGAGCCAGCACAAATCGCGGTTTCCATTGCGGCTGAAATCGTAGCAGCTGAGCACAATCGGATTGGGGGCTCGTTGTCAAAAAGAAGCGAGCCGATTCATGATCCGGTATCCCACTTACTGATTGAAGCACAATTTGCGTAACGGAGTTCCAAGGATGGAATGGTCAACTGATGGTTTGTCGTTGGGAATCGTAATTCACGATAGTCGTGAACAATGGTGCCCGCTAGAAAAGTACGTTGGTTGTTGAAATGAACTCGATCGTGCAATCGACTCTCGCACTCGGTAAGCGCCTTCGTTTTTGGTTGCGTTTTTTGCAGCCGATGCTGGACACGACAAGTAGCAATGCGGCACTACAGAGATGACGATGCCAAGCTTTCCTGGGCCGATGTCGGCCAAGAGCATTTTTTTAGCCCGGCCATATCGATGCTTTCAAAAAATTGAAAGAACTTTTTTTGCCGGCATGAACGAGGAGTTCGCAAGTTTCGTCATGGAACGGGCAGATGTATTATTGAGCTAGGGTGAGTCGACGATGAGTTCAACAAAATTTGCAATGTCTTGTATGTCGACCAAGCCGTCTTCGTTGGTGTCTGCTTCATTTTGAAATGCCGAATCAAGCAGTAATTGAACAAACGGTTGGACATCCAAAAGATTCACTTGTTGATCGAGATTGACATCGCCTCGCAACACGACTAAATCGGCCAACACTTCCGGGAAATCTGTTTCCATTGCGGTTACGCCGAGATTCACGAATTGTTGCATGCTGAATACGTCATTGATCGTGTAAACGGAAGCGACCAAGCCTTCGGCACGTGCGGCGGCAGCGAAACCAGAACTCATTTGACCGCTTGATACGTCCCACCCCCGCACTCCGATCGCTCGTTGGCTTTCAAAATAACCAGCGGATTGCCAGACGCTGTTTGCGGGGATTGAGCCCAGCAGATATTCGGCGTCGATGAGATTCGTTGCATAATCGGCATTGGGTCCAGGCCAGAGCCATAAATCCTCAGCAGTGTAAATTCGGTCGCCAAGAGTCGATGCCTCATTTAAAGCGTTGTCGATGGCTGAGCCCATTCCGTCTACTTTTATGTCCAACAGAATTCGGCCCCGTTGTCCGACCGCGACCAAGGCTTCCGCAAGTGTTGGGACCTCCGCACCGGCGAACTCCGGCCCAAACCAGCTACCCGCGTCCAGGTTTTTGACTTGTGAAAGCGTCATGTTGGCAATCAGTCCAAAACCATCGGTCGTCCGATTGACGGTTGTATCATGCATCAGAACCGCGACGCCGTCCGACGTCAACCGAACGTCAACTTCAATATGGTCCGCGCCGACCTCGTAGGCAGATAGGATCGCCGGAATAGTGTTTTCTGGCGCGGCGGACGAATTCCCGCGATGACCAATGACTTCGACACCTGTCAATGGAGTTGGATTAAGATCTTCCGGCGCCAATTGAAGTTTCAATACATCAACATATCCGTCATTGTCAGTTCCGCTATTTCGTTCAGAAAGGATCTCAATCCGAGCGATCCTGGCCCCCTTTGGAACGAAGCCGGACTGGACTTCTTGGTGTCGATAATCGATCAGGCCCAGCAAGCCGGAATTCAGAAACGGGTTGCCTTCCGAGGAAATGGTCGTCTCGCTACCCAGAGGTTGTTTGTCATCAGTTTGGAACTGCAAGCTCACGTTTACTTCGTCGACGTCAACCCATGAGCCCAGAGCGGCGGAGATTCGAAACGGCAAACGCCCCGTATCAATGGCATCAGCGTACCGGTGTAGATCAACAAGTTGGTGAAGCCGTGTCTGACTTGACGTGCCAGCAAACAGCAAGTGGCTGCCAAAACACTCAATTTGAAAGGTGCCGCCCGTGATCGGAGTTGGATTGCCTTGTGTGATTGTCCAGCCGTTTAGATCGCCAGAATCGAAATTGCCGTTAATGATTAAGTTTTGACCGTGACACAATTGACTCAACAGGCAAACGAATAAACTCCCGAAGAATTTAGATCGCCAGTAGGACGCTGGGCTTATTTTCATCGATATCACGGTAAAGCTCTTTTAATTGAGGGTTCCATTGCGTTGAACGACAGGCTGTGTCCAAGCCTGCTGTTTCTGATTTTTGAACGAAGGGTCGGGATGATCGGATGAGGCTGTAACGACGGCGCGCACGTAAAGTTCGTCGCCGCGAAATTGATACGTGGCGCGATTTCCGTCGACCGATTTGAAAACGCGGCCGACATCTTTCGAATACACTCGGGAAATTCGCATCGCCTCGCCTTTTGCGTTTTTGATCGTTGCCGCTTTTTGAGTACTACGATCATAGTCTTTCGGGGTGCCGATAAATTCCGTTCTATAGGAAACACCCGACAACGGTTTGATTTGCAATTCGATTTGAGTTTCGTCGATCGCTAGATTCGACAATTCCACTCCGCTCGAACAATAAAAGTCACCTCGATACATCGCGTCTAGCAGGCTTTTGGGTGTCAGAAATTTCGAGCGTACCATCACCCAACCACGACCAGGTCGCGCTGAATCGCGCCCATGATAATGGTGGCTATCGTCGGTAGCTAACCCTAACAAAGGTTGCGCCTTCAACTGATCCAATCGAATGGTGTTTGCAATGTCCCACATCCGTTCAACACTTGGCCGAGTTTGGTCGCCGAGATGATTAATCGCTGGGTGCGCATTGTAAACTTCAAAAAATTTCTCGTTGGTCACTTGAGCAATATCTTCCGCAGTGACTGCCCAGCCGAAGTTCGGATGGTTCAGGTGAACCAAGATGGGTTCTCCAGTTTTTCTTGACTGTTCCATCACGACTCTCAAATTGTTATTCATCGCTTCGACCATGGATGCACCACCAACTGGCTGTACAAGCGACGTAAGATTTGTGGCGTTCATGTGTAACGGTAGCCCCCCAACGGAATCGCTGATTTCTTCGCCTGTCATCATTAGAAATTCGTCTGGTTGCTCAAACTTGCCGCGAAACTCACTCAATCGTTTGAGACGGATTTGCTCCTGATTCTGATGCGCTCGGCGGACGACCCAATCGGAACCGAACACCGATTCAAGTTTGTTGATGGCATCGGATCCACCACGCTCGTGGATGGCTTTGACGGACATCCACTTCTCGCCGTCACTCAATATGTTATGGTCGGTTAGGGCAAGGAAATGATAGCCATGATCGCGATACCATTTTGCAATCAGTTCAGGGAATTCGTTTCCGTCACTCCACAAAGAATGTGTGTGAAGATTGCCTTTGTACCATTTCGTGGTCGGGAGTTGTTCAGCTGTTTTTTGGGCGGCGCAACATGATGCGACCAAAGGAATCAACACGCCGACAAGAATATAGTATCTGCAGAACAACGCCATCGATATGATCCTATAGTTCCTGTTGAAATGTCGGTTCGTTAAACTGATCCACCGCTACTAGAGTTCACAAACTTGTTGCAATTCAATGAAGCGATATTGATGGTTTGGTTAATCATTTGAGCTCACCGATGAATCTTCGCAAGCCCGCTGTGAAGCCGCGATGATGATGAAATTATAAATCTTGGGGAAAACGATGATTTGGTTGTACTTTTTATTTTTTACGGCGCTTTGGGAAGAAAACGTTCGCGAAAACGACGAAGAAAAAAATCTTGAATCATCCGCCGAATGCCATTGGCCGCAATGGCGAGGGCCAGATTCGGATGGAATGGCAGCCTTGTCGGATCCACCGATTATTCTTAACGACCAGAATTTGATATGGAAGATTCAAATCAACGGCAATGGCCACGGTACTCCAATTGTTTGGGGCAACCGGATCTTTATTCAAACGGCCATTCCTGTCGAAAAAGACATGCCGGTGCCCAACGTGATACCCGCGGGTACCCCCAATGTGACGGTCAACCCCGAAGAATCGGTGGTGCGGTGGAAGCCGCAGAAATTCGCGGTCGTTTGTTTGGATCGGAAGACAGGTAACACGCTTTGGCAAAAGACCGTGCACGAAGCTATGCCGCACCAAGGTCATCATTTCAAAGGAGGTTTTGCCTCGCAATCGATGGTCACCGATGGCGAACGTGTGTATGCCTATTTCGGTTCTTATGGTTTGTATTGTTTTGATTTAAAGGGTCGTTTGATTTGGCAACACGCAGCCAAACCACAAGCCATGGAAGCTGGACTCGGCGAAGGCAGTTCACCGGCGATCGACGGACGTTTTTTGGTGATCGTTGTCGATCAGGAAACGCAATCGTACGTGGCCTGTTTTGACAAGCGAAACGGGAAACTCATTTGGAAGACCAATCGCGACGAACCTTCCAACTGGAGTACGCCGCGCATTTTCAATTTCGAAAATCAGAAACAAGTTGTCGTCAATGGAGTCCGCGTGAGATCATATGCGCTGAAAACGGGCGAATTGATTTGGGAATGTGGCGGTCATACCGCCAGTGCGATTCCGGTTCCTGCCGTCGGGAACGGCATGGTTTACAACACGAGCGGTTGGAGTAAAGACAAACTACAAGCAATTCGACTTGGGCAGCGAGGGGATCTAACGGAATCCGAGAATGTCATTTGGTCGCTTGAGCGTGGTACGCCGTATGTGCCGTCCCCTTTGCTATGGGGAGACGAATTGTACTTGTTGGACGATCGCAGCTTTTTTTCCTGTTACAACGCGATCAATGGAAAACCGTATTACAAGACTCGATTACCAGGCACTTTGAATTTTAGTGCGTCGCCGATTGGTGCCGACGACAGGATCTACTTGGCGAGTGAAGAAGGGTCAATCGTTGTTATGAAGCGAGGAAAAACGTCGGAGATATTGCACGTGAACGAGTTGGGCGACGCGTTTTTTGCTTCTCCAGTCATCCTCGGCGATCGAATCTATTTGCGGGGCAAAAAATTCTTGTATTGCTTTGGACGGAAATGACGTTGCGGGGATCGTTAATCCTTCGCGCATAAACAACAACTTGTGTTCGCTAGAATTTCGATCTTGTTGAACTCCATCGAGCGTAAATCGAAATGGAGCAATTGATTAGTCAATGACGTTCCGAATCCGGCGAGTAGTTTGATCGTTTCCAAAGCACCCATGCAGGCGACTGTACCAGAGGTAGCCCCGAATACGGGGAACTGGCGTCGCCAATACGCTGGTGGCTCCGGTGTCAAGCAACGCAGGCACGGTTTGCCCCCCGCCGGAAACGTCGTAATCGTTGCTTCGGTGTCAAACATCGCGCAATTGACATGCGGTTTGTCAAATCGAACGCAGGCATCATTCATCGCGAAACGTTCCACGAATAGCGGAGCTGCCCCGACACATACGTCGACTTGCGGAACCCATTCATTGGCCAATTCGTCATTCAAATTGGCCGCGATCGGCACGATATCGATCCGAGGATTCAGGTCTTTGAGCCGGCGTTCGATCGTTTCGATACGCGGCTTGCCCAGCCAGTCGTGAGTCATCAACAATTGTCGATTCAAGTCGGAGTGTTTGACATTGCCACCATGAGCGATCACGAGTCGACCGATTCCTGCCGCTGCCAATTCGTAGGCTACAACACTGCCAAGCCCGCCGCAGCGCGAAATCAAAACGGTGCTGTTTTTTAGTCGACGCTGGCCTTCTTCACCAAAATCCTTGGTCCAAATCTGCCATTCATAAGTTGATTTTTCTTCCTCCGTCAACGAATCGGCTGGTGGTTTGGGCAATTTCGTCATACTGGCTCTCCCAAGCTGCGTGTTTGTTCGGCACGTGAAACTTGACGATCCGATAAATGCAGATTCAACGTGCCCAATCGTTGCGCGTCTTCAATGTTGTGGGTGATATGCAACACGGTGATTTTTTCGCGTCGGTGAATGTTTTTCAAAAGATCGGTGATCCGGGCTTTGGTGGTGTCGTCCAAAGCGCTTAAAGGTTCGTCCAAGCACAGTAGACGTGGGCGAAACGAGAGCGCTCGTGCCAGCGCGACTCTTTGAGATTCTCCGCCAGAGAGTCCGTTCGGGTACCGCGATAACAGGTTTGAAATTCCCGTCAGTTCTGCCAGTTCATCGACCCGCCGCTTTCGGACCCTCTGGGGCGCGTTGCGGACGAGCAAGCCAAACTCGATTTGTTGGTCGATTCGCATGGTGGGAAACAGTGCGCGGTCTTGGGGAACATACCCGATTTCGCGACGCGCTGGAGCTAACTGGGTAACGTCAATGCCGTCAATCAGTATTTTGCCGGAACGAACGCGTCGAAGCCCACAAATACATTCGAGGAGGGTTGTTTTTCCACAGCCCGTTTGGCCCATTAATACGGCGTATTCCCCGTCACCAATTGAGAAACTTAGCTGCTTCAATTCAAAGTGGCCTTGTCGAATATTTACGTCGGCAAACTCAATCATGCAATCACACCTCGCTTGCCTCCACCGAGCATTAGAATTCGAGTCAATACCAGGACCGCAATGGCCAACGAAACTAGAATCAACGAGGCCACGACAGCACCACGTAAATTGCCAAACTGAAAATTCAAATAAACCGTAGTTGAAAGGACCTCCGTTTTCATTCTCGCTGTACCTGCGAAAATCAAAATGGGGCCGAACTCACCCAACGATCGTGCCCAAGCGAGCGTAAACGCCGCGACAATGCCTCGCCAAGCCTGTGGTAGCCCGACGTCGGCAAAAGCACGAAAACGACTCGCACCCAACGTGTACGCGACGCGTTCTGGTCGGTCGTCGATTTGTTCAAATGTATCCCGTGTTGTTCGTACCGCAAACGCGGCGGCGACGGCAAACTGGGCCAGCACAACGGCCGGGATTTCATAAGTGATTCCTCGAATGCCGGGATAACCGATTGAGGAAAAGAAGTCGGCGGTTGCCTGGTCAACAAATCGACCCAAGGACGTTTGCATCAAAACTAGCAAGCTGATACCGACGACCAAAGGCGGTAAGACGATTGGAATGTCCAAAATGGTGTCGATCAGATACCTGATCGCCATTACTCCTTTGCCGACGGAAGAGCCTTCATCAAATCTTCGAGCGATCGCGTCACGACCGATCCGGGCCAGCAAGTATCCCGTCGGAACAGCAATCCAGATCGATAAGATGGCCGATATCGTGCATGAAATCAGACTCAGCCAAATCGAATACTGGACTCTCTCGTCACCAAGCAAATCGCCAAAATCGGACCAACCTGCAAAGCGAAAATCCGCGACTAACATCGCGATTATCAACGCCAAGTAGATTCCTCCCACCATCGACAACGCCAACCAAAACGTCCGATTCCAATGACGGGGTAACTTCAACGCGCGCAGATCATCGTCGCTCTCCGACGTGGCGTATTTGGTGGAAATGTCAGGCGTACTCAATGCAAAGTTTCTTGGTCGGTAAATTCGCGAAATCCGAATTTTGCAAATCGACGCTTGATCTGTTCTCGCGAAATCCAATCAAAAAGTCGATCCATCAACAAAGCATTGCGAGTTTCTTTGCCGATCGCCCAAGGCTGTCTTGCTCGGGCCAATTCGGAGTCGATTTCGACCAATTCTAACAAAGAATTTGCTTTTGGGTCGGCCTTTACGTTGGAGCGATATACGATTGCCGCATCAAGGCCTCCCGCCATTAACTGGCTGATCAAAGTTGGCCCAACATCAACAATCACACTGGCGTTTTTGTAAATCTTCGGATAGAGCTCGGCGTATGGATCGCTGCTCAGCAAATCTCGACTCAACGAACCCAGGGCGGATTGTTGTGGATCGCAGATACCGAATCTGATTCCGTCGGCAAGCAAATGCCCGGGTTTAGTAATTCTTGCAGATAGCTCTTTGCGGACGGCAATGACGATATCGTTTGAACTGACCAATTGATAGGGTTCAAAATACTGATCGACTTGTTCCAAAAACGAAACATCGCATGCCAAAAAGGCGTCGGGGAACAAGTCGGGATCGTTCGTTCCTTCGATCGAGGCGACAAGCTTTCCGCATCCTTGCCATCTTGGATACAAATTCACACCCTCCCGTCTCGCAAACTCTCGAATCGATGATTCCAAAACTGGCGTAAACATGGAGCCGCAATACAAATGGATTTCCGGTACTTCCTCCCAAACGTCGCCTTGGAGAAACTCGAATCCATAACGGTTGAATATGCCCTTGGCATCTTCTGCACCGGTAAGAAAGCGACAGAATGTCAGCCCGGCCGTTGGCGACTTGGATGATGCTAAAACGCCCACGGAAATATTACTTTTGAAAGACGAATCGGCGTCGGCTGCAGCGGCAACTTTCAATATGGCTTTCTCGTTGGATTGGTTGATTTGATTCACCGTAGTATCCCAAATCACTGCGGCATCCAAGCTCCCGGTAGCCAATGCTTGGGCCAATGACATTACGTTTTCTGCGTCGGTGGTCTTGTTTGTTTCCAGCGGTTTCAGGATACCTTCCCGCGCGGCGATCTTGCGAACGAGTTTACCAATCGCCGCTCGATCAGATGCCAGCCCATACTTGAGTTTTTCGTTTGCGACCAATGCGTTAATTGAATCAACCGAGATGTTGCTGTCCACGCGTACTGCAATGACAGGGTTTTGTACGGCAATGGGAATGCGTTCGGCAATGATACCTTTTTGGTTTAAGTTTTCTAGGAGCACATCGTCGGCTGATATATACAAGTCGGCTGCTTCATTCAGGTCCGTTGCGAATTCAGTGGCAATTTGTCCCGCCAATTCACCGGAGCCACCAGTTCTGACTATTTCAATTTGGGTATCGTAAACTTGGTTGTACCGTTCAATGATTTTCTCAACCGGCTTGGCGACTCCAGCGGCACAATACACGCGTACGACATCCGCTCGATGGGCGCCGCGAGCCGCATCGGGGCGAAGATTGAGCGCGGCGAAAGCCAATGCCGACAGGATGAAAATCGAACAAATGGCAAACAAAAGCAAACTGGAAACCGAGCCTGAACGTGCCTGAACTGGCGTTTGATCGGTTTTACCGATTGAATCTGTCGTAGCTTGGTTGGAGCGTTGTCGGTCCAACGACAAAATTTCGTCTGCGATTTGGTTGACTTTCTCGTCGTGGCTGGCGATCAAAACAGAACCTCCTGCGTCGGCATACTGTCTTAAGGCGTCAAAGATCAGAGTTGAGTTTTCAGAGTCTAAATTGCCGGTCGGTTCGTCACAAATCACTAGCGACGGTTGATGAGAAATCGCTCGAGCCAATGCGACGCGTTGCCGTTCACCGTGGCTCAAAGCATCGGGTTTATGCAAAAGACGTTCCGACATTCCCAAACGGTCTAGCCAACGTCGGGCTTCGTCCTGTTTGACATCGGGTGCCAGCGTAACGTTTTGCATCACGTCCAAATACGGAATGAGCTCTAAAGTTTGAAACAGATATCCGATTTTTTGTGATCGAAATCGAATTCGCGAAGCAGCAGGCAATCGATACAAATCTGTGCCATCAATTTCGATCGAACCTCGGCTGGGTTTTCTCATGCCGCCACAAACGAGCAGCAATGTGGTTTTGCCAGAGCCGCTTGCGCCGCGAACTGCCGTAACGGAGGAATCCACGACTTGAAAATCAAAATTTTCGAACGGCGTAACGGTCTTGTCAACGGCCTTAAACTCGTGCGTCAGATTCTTGGCGACCAATATGTGCTTTGACGACGGCATTAACTTTCCTTTCCGATCAGGTCTGCGGGGTGTTGAGAGGCCGTCCAAATAGCAGGGATCAATGTCGCCATAATGGAGACTCCCAAAGCCACCAATCCAATGGTGATCGCCGCGTTCCAGTCGATAGCGAATTTTTTGCCGGTTGCCGCAAACAACAATTTGCTTTGCCAAAGCGAAGCGTACGCCCCAAGACCGATTCCTATGAAGCTACCCAACAGCCCGAGAACGAACGAGCGGATCACAAAGAACAACGCAATTTTTGTTTGACCAAAACCAACGGATTGGAGAATTCCAATTTCCGATCGACGTTGAATCGTATTCAAGGTCGCTAGCGCAACCATCGAACAGGCCAAGAAAGACCAAAGTAGATTTTGCAATAGCTGCAAATTCTGACGACTCAACAGTCGCACGTTTAACCGCGCATCGGCCATTTGTTCTCGTCGCAGTAGCACAGCTTGGTCGGTAATTCGAGCTAATTCATGGGTTAACACGACGTCTGACGGTTGACCGGTTTCCTCGCATTTTTCCTGAGTGCATTCGATCGCTTCGATTCGACTAATTTGGTCTTTCCGATCAAACAGCGATTGGGCGGAACTCAAATCCATGAAAACGGCGGAATCTTGCCACGTTCCATTGCTACGGTTAACTCGATCGACGGGAAATGATTGATTTCTAATGGCGATCGTAGCCTGAGTATCGTCCCGATCGATGCCCATTCTTTTGGCAAGTTCGCTACCAATTTGAACCTTGGTTGGAGCGATAGATTTTTGCATGGGTGCTTTGGGACGTCCCGGAACTGGGATGGACGCAGAAAGGCCAACCACTCGTGATTCGACCTCGATGTCTTTGAATCTGCAAACGGCTTTTTTTTCCAACATGGGGATCAAATGATTTAACGACGCGCGAAATTCGATCAATTGATCGACGACCGTTGCCGACATCGTTTCTTCATTGAAGCCACCTTGTTGGTGGTATGTGAATTGGTCGACACCCGCGGGCAGGATGACGATGTTTGAACCAATATCGCGTACGTTGCGGCCGACTTCTTTTTCGAAACCCTTTCGATTGACCGCAAAATATGCGATTGTCCCAGTGATGACCGCTAACAACAGGACCGTTAGAAAACTTGAATACCGTCGGTGCCAAATTTCGTGAAGTGCTAATAAAAACGGTTTCATGGCGGGCATCTAAGTGTGTATCGTTAAGCGATAAATGATAACGGCTGTTGCACCGGCTGCAAAAACCGCAAACAAATACCAGGGCACGCCAACGTCCGTATTGGAATCACTTGTCCCGTGGTTACGATCTGCCGTTGGGGAAACGCCATCCGATAAGACCTCGTTTTCGAGCCAGCCCTTGGATTCGGCGTTTATTGGGGCAGTCCTAACAGGTGACTCGGTTTTGTGGTACTGTTCTGGCAGGGCGTTGGCGAGGGACGACGTTTCTTCTGGCAGCGATTCTTGATCCAGATCATGAATCACCAGACCGCTACCCAGGCGGATAGCGCCGTCGTTCGTCGGTGTTTTACTGTTCTTTTGAAGTATTTGTGCGACTTCAGCCATGACAAAAGCTGATTTGGGATCGAAGTCCAACTCGTTTTCGGCGAGTCGCGCAAGTTCTTGATCCCAATGGTGCACCATTGGGTTTCCATATAGCCAATCACGATCGAGTGCGCATTCGCAGTCGCTCCCACAAATCGACGCCAACGCAACCAGTCGTTCTTTTTTTATTTGCTCCGTGCGAATTACATCTCCCAATCTCCGAAATTGGCCAAACATGATGGCGACAGCTGGCAAACCATCCATTGCGGCAGGATCACAACCAATCGTTTGCAACGTGAGCCTCTCGGCCGGATCTTCCGCGTCCACCGACACCATCACAGGACCCTTACTCGATGCTTTTTCCATCATCCACATTGTTTTTTCAATTTGGCCAATCGCATCGAGGAGTTCGCCTTGTGCTTCAGCATTACGTTTTCGATCGTTACCTTTGATTAACAAAAACACGCATAATGAGTCCGTTAAATGTCGCCCTAGTTTTTTTCGTACCGGTGAATGAACGATCTGTAGGAGCTGAGTTTCGAAATCCAGGTCTGAAGCAATTGGAATGCTGTCCACACGGTCATTCGTCAAAAACAACCGTGGCGAATCGCCGCTTGAATTATCGCGAAGCAACGCTTTGGCTAGATCGGAAGACGCTTCGTGCCATGCGTAACCTACATTGGTTGCGCTCAATTTTTCCCGCAGTATTTTGTTCCATTGTTCAAGACTTGATTGGGGCCACAGGTCAGGTTTAATCAAATTCAGTTGCCAACTTTTTCCATGAACGTTAACGAATGCGACGTCGCGGACGCTGTACTTGCACGGTAGCCGAAACGACGCGCCGACCAAGTCGTTGGCGATTAAACGCGACGACGGAAGAGTAAACAAAACACAGCATGCCAGCGCAACGAATGAACGGCTATTCATCGGGCAATTCCTCATCGATGTTGCGTGGCAGAAAGCCCAAAGAAGTTTCCAGCCACGAACCACATGAGCAACCGCCTCCTCCTTCGGCCGAGATCAACATGCCCTGGGCCGGAATAACACTCAACCAACAATCGGTGCGAATTCTCTTGAAGCGATTTACTTTTTGTGTTCTGGGATCCCACCATGTTGTTTCGCCCAGTCGAGTGAAAATTCCGTTGGTGCTGGCGGTATAGCTGGAGCATCCATGGCCACCAGGAAAACCCCGGTGCAATGATTCTCCGTTGGCAAGGCTTAACACTTCCGGCCGCAAATAAATCAGTTCGCCTTGAATGGCCGGTCGGGAAATATGCTTGCCGTGATGGTTGGTTTCCCAAGCGACCGATTGCATCCATTTGGAATCCCCCTTCGTCGGATCAAACGCTTGAGCCGTAAACATCTTTTTTGTCGCCTCCGACGCGACGAGCACCAATGCTTGGATGTCCTTGTCGCCTCCGCCCGCCAGGTACAAACTAGAAAGGTGTCCGGCAAACGGTGGGATTCGTTTCCGCCACAACTCGTTTCCGGACTTAGCATCCAAGGCGACCAGGTCGTGGTCTTGGCCGCTATCAAGCGACAATCGGCGGTTTGCTGCTGAGCGATGTTCGGCAGTTTGGCTTTCGATAAAATACACGTGGTCATTCAAAATGGTAATCGTCGGGTGAATGACCAAGCCTTCGTATTGCCAATTCAATTCTCCCGTTTTGCTATTCATAGAGAACAGTTTGTCGCCGGCGACAACATGGGTGTCTTTGCCGCCGGTCGAGTCAAACCATTGCGAAGCGCCCCACCACCGCGTGTAAATCGCGGACGCTTTCACGACGGTACCGATCAAGTCGTCTTGGTGACGTGCGATGTATCCCCAATGATTGGTGTTTTGATCGGCCACGGGGATATCGAACTGCCGCACGATATTTCCCGTTTTGCCACTGATGTTCCAAGCTTGATGTCCGGCGGCAACGAAAACTCCATCGTCGTCGGCGCACCAATTCGAACAATCATGAGGCACATTCCAACGCATAACCGTGGGTGATTCAACGCTCCAGAGGACAGCGCCACTGTAGTTGTCCAGCGCGATCATTCGTTGTTGACCCTGCAGAAAAACTCTGCCTCCGGCGGCCAGCGGTGATGGTTTTCGATTTTGTCGATCGGTTTGGTAGCGGGGACCTGGTCGCCCTATCCACTGTGTCATCAGTTGTTTGCGATCAGAAATTCCGGAAAGTTCTTCGCCGCCAAAAGCGCTATTGTCGGCATTGCCGTACATGTGACTCCAAGTTCCGGCGCCTTTTAAACCACCGCGCCGCCAAACAACAGAATCACCGTTGTGCAGAATGCCCCCTTCCGGTCGAACCAATCGCCGAATTTTACTGGAACTTGTCGGTGCGACGACGGAGCTGGCAAACGCCGACGGCAATTCATACAAATCCCGATCAACCACACACAAATTTCGACCGTAGACGATTTGAGGATCGTTTGACCAAACCGACCGAAGCGTGGCCGCTTTTTCGCGATCGGTTTCAACTAATACCACGTGAAAGTCAGACTGTTTCGCGATGCTTTCGGCTTTTTCCCGCTGCTCGGCGCCGACGACCACGACCAAGCCGCGGGGATTGGGGCTTTGCTCAATTAGCCCTTGTACCATTGGCTCCGCCGATTCGCTCTTGGCCATCGTCCAATCGAAATGGGTATCGATGAGAAAGGACTCTGTCTTCTTCGCAGACGTTCCTTTGTCATTGGCGATTTGGAATTGCAGCTGTTGTTTGTGCGGTAAATGATCGATGATGACAGAATGTGATTTTACGCGTTGATCCTCGGCAATGCGTCGCACTTCCGTATCGGTTATCACATCGATGATTGAAGGTCGTTCCGTATCGGTGCCGTAATGGACGACGATTTTTCCTGGCCGATGGAACTTGGCATAGGGCCCCCAAGCCAGAAAGTTCGTAGGCAAACGATCGTTTGGAACGCTCGCCGTTTTGGATTTGCCTACAGCACCATAGGGCACGCCAAATTCTTTGGCGGAAACTTCAAACCGTTTGGCAACGTCGGTTGCGGCAATTGCGTTTTCGTATATCCGAACTTCTTGCAACGCACCGATCAATGGGAAATTTTCATCGGAATCACGGTAACAGCCCACCGTAAAGAAACACCTATCTGAATAGCTGATCGGACCTTGTTCGGCAGAGGTTGACGCCGCTAAGGATCCATTAACATAAAGACGCGTTTCATTGCCGTTGTAGGTTCCAACGACATGATTCCAGGAACGAGTCTCATAGACGTCGTTTGATGTCAAATATGTCAGTCCGTTGCCGCCCCCAGCGACGGCCATGCAAAACTTGTCATTCTTGTAACCCAATAACCAGCCATGTTCGGTACTGCCGTCATCCTGAATACAGGCAACGATACTGCCCCATTGTTGTGGCTGGTCAATACGAACCCAAGCTTCGACGGAAATCGTTTGATTGGGGAGGCTTTCTCGGCTTTTGAGTTCGTGAGGGAAGTAGCCACCGGACAACGCAATCGCTTCAAGTTTTTCAGAGTCGTTGATTTTCGTGGCCGTTGCGGCACCCGTTAGTTTTAAATCGACGCCGGACGCCTGGTCTTCGACAACGACATCTTCGATTTTTTTGTCGGTGACCGTGTCGTCCCCCCGCTTCATTGCAGCCCGGTGAAAAACCCAACGATGCAACAGGTTCTTTTGGCGGACTTTGGGGACAGCAGGAGATTTCCAAGTGTCTGCCACGCGGGTCGGTTGCCGGTCTTTCGCTGCCAACTTCGAATTCATCAATTGGAATGTGTGAAGTGTGCCTTTGTCCGTGGATACCAACAAATGGTTGGCGGCTACGGAGACGCCAAAAGCGCGTCCATTGACTTCGGCGGACCACAGAATTGAGCCATCGCGTGCGTTTACTCCAGTCACATGATCGGCTCCTCCAACGACAATAGCGTCGCCGACTTTGACAATTTCCAGCGGGTCATCGACAACGCAACTCCAACGCAATTCGTTCGTCTTACGGCTGGCCGCAAAAAGTTTTTGGCCATCGATGACAAAGAAATCGTCTTCGGCAACGACAATGGCTCTACCGCGTGGAAACGAAGCAACTCGTTCTTTTCCTCGAAAAACAGCCATCTGGCCCGCGCGAGAAGGCCGTCCGCCTTCGGTACGAACGACGTCTCCTTTGTCGGTGACAACTGCGGTGACGCCACCCCCCCCGGGCAAACTACCCAGGCTGTTCCCATTTTCTCGGTCGAATAGAAGCGGCGCGATGCGACCTTGCGGCACGATCAAACGATTCTCGGCGACGAGAAGATTGCCCTCCAAAGTCGCATCTTGGTGTCTCGTAACAAATGAACCCTTGGACTGGTCTACCGTTCCCGTTGCAACATCAACCGCACAAAGATACGACTCTCGCCATGGTAACAAAGAAGCGCCGAAATAGGCGATTTCGTCGCGCACAACGGTACCGGTTCGAATCGGATAGTACGAAATCAGGCGATCGTTGTTAATCAGCATGCGCTGTTCGGCACCTTGGTGAATTGACGGGCTGAATTTCCATATTTCCTTACCGTCCGATTTGTTTAAACAGTAGGCGTAACCGTCATCGCAACCAAACAGTACTTTGTTGTCGTAAATAGTAGGCGCCAGGCGAATGGGGCCGCCGGCGACGAACTTCCAAACTTGATCTCCCGATTCCAAATCAACGGCCTTGACGAAATCTTGGCTGGAAGAACCGACGATCACAATTTCACCATCGCTAACGGGGTAGAAGCTGGCGTCGTACTGTCGCATTGCCGGCAGATCCTGGACCAGGTTGTAGGCGTCCCATCTGGCTGGCCCATCCCAAGCTGGAAAGGGCTTTAATTCTGCTTGCCAATCCCAAGCTGGATTCACCGCAACGGGTGTAAGGTCTGCCGAAATATTTCCTGTACGCTGGGGGTCTTTGCGATAGGTTGGCCATTGCTGAGCAAAAATGTCCAGCGGAATCGAAATGGCTGTTACTATTGCGATGAAAACGGATATTATTCTGCCTGGATTCATGGCTTCCCTTTCTGTTAGGACATGCAGGTTAACCGCTTTGGGAATTGCATTAAAGTTGTTTGTGGCATTAGGCGCAAATTCTTAATGCTCGTTTCGCATTTGCTCAGGGAATTTAGAATCTGGATAGTTTGTTAGCATTGTGTTGCCTGCCAAATTGAGAATTTTTGAGGAAGACCGTTGAAAATAAAAGTTCTACTAAATGGTGTTTTGCACTCGGAATTCGGCTGGCGAGAACGCGAACTTGAATTGCCCGCCGAGACAACCGTTGGGGGGCTAAAACGGCAGCTAGAAGAGTATTCCGAGAATTTTACGTTCTCGGCTATCGCTGCGAACACTGCATTAAATCAAAAAGTCGTTTCCGATGACGAGACAACCCTCCATGATGGTGACGTCGTTTCATTCCTACCTCCCTTGGCCGGAGGGTAAAAATTCAGCCGAGAACGAGAATTTGGTGATCCAAGAGACGTATTCCGATTCAACAAAAACTTTCTTGCAAGCGTCGGTCGGTGATGGCTTGATGGCTGCGAAGAAGCACCAAGTACCTGGGATTATTTTGTGGTGTTTTGGTTTGTTTGTGGTATCCGGCTACTATTGGTCAACAACGATCCACCAATGGCTCGAATTTGTGGGCGATTGGAAACGTCAATCGAGTTTTTTGTTCGCGGCAGGGTCAACCGGCTTGTTTGGTGGATTGGTCCCGTCGCTAATTCAAATGCTGTCCAAAGGGACGTCTTCGAATCGGCCGTTTATCATCTCCAATAGTCTGTTTTGGGCCATAAAGGGGCTCGAAATCGAATTGTTGTATCAGTGGCAAGCGCTGGCGTTTGGTGATCAGGTCGGTTGGGGAACGGTGGCAATCAAAACGGGCTTCGATCAGTTTGTTTACGTGCCCACGATCGGTATCGCCAATGTCGTTTTGTTTTATTTGTGGAGAGATTGCCAATACAGCTATTCCGAATTTAGGCATCGACTTGGCCGCCATTGGTACGTTCGACGTGTCTTGCCCGTGGTCATTTCGAACTGGATCATTTGGGTTCCTGCAGTCGTACTGATTTACTGCCTTCCATTGGCGTTGCAACTTCCAGTCCAAAATTTAATCTTGTGCTTCTGGGTTTTAATATTGACGTTCGTTACTAGTCGAACCCAGTTAAGTACGGTGGAATTAGAAACTGATGTTGGAGATTGAGGGTTTCCGAGCCGAAGTCGCAGTATTCGACCCATATGAACTGTGAATACAGTCGTTCACTCGCCGATACCGAATTGTCGGCAACGATCGATTCGACGGAATTGGGAGGAAACCAGCGGGAACTCGAACGAGATCCGGCATGGGATTCGTAAGTTGTAATTAAAAAAGATTTGGGCAGTTTTTCAACCCGTTCAACGGTAGCGTTGTGTGTTATTGAGGCAATCGGGCGGAAATGCCTTGGTGCGATGTTTGCATCAGGAATGATCACACCATGCAGCAGGCTTCGCGCGCGGCTGTTTAAAAACAAACGACTGTTGCCTTGGAAAACGTTTCCGATCATTTACGCGGTGCGTTGTCGAACGTCCGACAACATTTATTGCCCTCCCCTTCTTTTTCCAGCCAACGATGTATATGACTCTTCGCGGTGTTGGTAGCGTTCGACTTCGCGGTGTTGGTAGCGTTCTATCGACGAACTTATTAAAGAAAACGAAAACAAGTCGTCTTGATATGATGCGCGAACATCGTTGGATCGGAGAGCGGCAAAAAAAGACGGCCGATCCAAACACCTCATGTGTTTATTCGGATCGACCGTCTCCGAGGCCGAAGCCTCGATCGCTAAGCCAAGGCCTCATGCCCTGACTCTTCTTGTAGACTAACGTCATTCTGTGGCCAGATATGACATCGCGCCTACAGGAAACGCGATACGGAGGAATTCATTGTTTTAATTAACTATCTGGGTAACTGCGGGTGTTGCTCCAAATCTCCAGGATTTTGTTCAATCGACTCATTGTCCAATAGGGCTTGCGCGATTTGATCGAACTCGGGTTTGTGCTGTTGGCAATATTGGTGCCAAATGCTTTCGTTCCAAATCTCCCAGTGTGGCCCAACTCCTAGGATGACAACCCGGTTTTCCAGTTTTGACCATTCAATCAGTCGTTGTGGAATTCGAATTCGATTCTGTGCGTCGAAATCGCATTTTTCCGCTTGGGCGAAAAACAACCGGGAAAAGGACTTGCGGTTTTGACTAGACGATTGCGATCGTTCGGCGTCCAACGCTCGTTTTTCGATCGATTGCTCATTATGCAATTCAAGGCATTCGTCCAAACCTGGTGTCAGAAAAAGACTTTCTCCTTCGCGCAACGTCTTCTTGACGGTCTTGGGAATCAACAAACGGAGTTTGTCATCCAAGGTTCGGTCAAAAGTTCCAGTACAAAACACGTTTTCCCACAAAGCTCCATTTCCTCCCATCGGAGCGTAATAGGTTACGTATTCGCCGCTTGGCGTCAATGCGATACTACATTCGTAAAAACCCGGGAAAAGCCGACAATTTCGCCGGTTTCTCGTTGTTTTTCGAGCGAAAAAAAAATCAAAATTGTCGAATTAGTTACTGGTCGTCAAAGTGATAGCACAACGCCGTCGCAAAAGGGCTTTTGGCGTCGTCTGCCTTAAACTAAAAACTGGCCAGACGTTCCGACAATTAACTTACCGTCCTAACTAAACCCTTGATGGGTCCGCAAGACATGCAACGCGAACTGCTTGAATTGGCTAACCATTACCAATTCGAATTGCCCAAGGAACTGATTGCACAAGAGCCGCTGCCAAACCGTGAAGACGCACGACTAATGGTGATCAACCGGCCCAACTCCAGCATTGACCATCGGCATGTTCGCGATTTGGACGAATTGCTCAAGGCGGGTGATTGTTTGGTGTTGAATGATACGCGCGTGATCCCAGCTCAATTGATTGGCCAACGTGTATCGACCGGTGGCAAATGGCAAGGATTGGTTGTCGAAAACGATGGGCAGCATTGGAAGATGCTGGCGAAAACGCGCGGGAAAGTAAAAATTGGAGAAAGGATCCGATTATTGGATCGCCACGGTAAGGCGCGTTTTGATTTGGTGCTAGTGGCCAGAACGGATAGCAAGTTTTGGATTGGAAAGCCAGTTGCCGAAGAGTGCGATGAGGAGTCGTTGCAAACAGCTTCGTTGGACGAACTATTGAACGCCGTCGGTCGAGTACCATTGCCGCACTATATTCGAGGTGGCAACATGGTCGATTCGGATGTCAAAGATTACCAAACCGTTTATGCCAAACATGCCGGTGCAGTTGCCGCGCCGACAGCTGGTTTGCATTTTACTGAGTCGTTGATCAAACGAGTGATTGATCGCGGTGTAAAGATTGCGCCGGTGACTCTGCATGTTGGCATTGGCACGTTTCGCCCGTTGGACGGCGAAGATTTGAACGAGCATCAGATGCACTCCGAAGCGGGTCGTATTTCCGAAACTTCCGCCTGTACGATCAACGAATGCAAACAAACCGGTGGCCGTGTAATTGCTGTCGGCACAACTAGCGTTCGTGTATTGGAATCCGCAGCCCAAAGTGGTGAACCATTAA
Organism: Mariniblastus sp.; assembly: GCA_965263475.1. Lineage (GTDB taxonomy): Bacteria > Planctomycetota > Planctomycetia > Pirellulales > Pirellulaceae > Mariniblastus. The sequence goes on along the minus strand of OZ253677.1, from coordinate 73,355 downwards.
AGGCCTGGCAAGGTGATACCGATTTGTTTATTCGCCCGGGATACAAATTCAAAATCATAGATAGCCTGTTGACCAATTTTCACCTTCCGAAAAGTACGCTGATCGTATTGGTCCGGACCTTTGGTGGCGACACGTTGATGACAGAAGCCTACGAACAAGCGGTTGCGGAGGAGTATCGTTTTTTTAGCTATGGTGATGCTATGCTCATCGAATAAGTCTTTCTCATGGTCGCGGAAAGGATCTAACTCGCTGGCGAACTTCGTTGTTGGTACCGCCAAAGTGGCAAATTTGTACCGCTGCTGCTTTTTTTCGCCAAGTAAAAACGTTGCCGGTCGAAACACTGGCGAACGTCACTTCCATAGGTACAGGGGTTTGCCATCAAAAACAGTATGATCGATGAGCGGTTTGGAATTGCCCGGATGAAGGGCGAAGAGTTGATTTTTGCCGCTGAGCCGACGGGGTTCATTCGCTACAATTTGGTCACCGCGGCGATCACAATAGTCGGGATTGTGTTTATTCCGCTGGTTTGGATTGGCGCCAAGATTGCGAATGACAAGTATCGTTATTGGCTAACCAACCGCCGGGTCATCTTAGCGTCAGGATTTATTGGATACAAAGTTCGAAGTATACCTTTGGAGCGGATTTCGGATGTCAGTCTCAGTCGAACTTTACCTGAGATGCTGGCTGGCGTCAGTTCACTTGTCGTGCGAGACATGACCGGCGAGGCTGAGTCTGGAGCAAGCTTGTTGGCGATCAACAATTCGGCGGAGTACCAACGGCAAATTCTGGATGAAGTGCAACGTGTTAATTCCGATCTGGCAGGCGTTTAAAGTTCAGTTGCGGTCCAAAATATGAGTTGACCGTGAGGCCTTTGTGATGAAAATTTAAGGCATTTCGATTCACGAGCTGATCCATTGTCATCCGTACCTGCAGATCATACAGGAGCCCGAGATCGCGGTTTGTTCATCAACATATCCGCTTACAAATTCGTCCGTCTTGACGATTTAGTCGACCGCCGGGCCGAGTTGTTAGCATTGTGTGAAAACCTTGGGTTAAAGGGTACTATTTTGCTCAGCCACGAGGGCATCAATACGTTTGTCGCTGGGACGCGCGAAAACATTGACCGCCTGAAGGCTTTTTTCAATTCGAAGAATGAGTATTCTGACTTGCCAATTAAGGAAAGCGAGTCGCATGAACAACCATTCACCCGAATGTTGGTTAGGATCAAAAAAGAGATCATTGCGTTCGGTGTCAATGGGATCGAGCCAGACCGACGGACGAGTCCAAAGTTAAAACCCGAGCAATTAAAACAGTGGCTCGATGAGGGCAAAAAGCTGACGTTACTGGATGTTCGAAACGACTACGAAGTGGAATTGGGCACGTTCGACAACGCCCTGCCGATTGGTGTGGACAACTTTCGAGATTTTCCAGATGCCGTCAAGCAATTGCCTGCCGCCATGAAAGACGAAACGGTGGTCATGTTTTGCACCGGTGGCATTCGTTGTGAGAAAGCAGGCCCATTTATGGAGCGTGAGGGTTTTGAGCACGTCTATCAATTGGATGGTGGTATCTTAAAGTATTTTGAGGATTGTGGAGGTGACCATTACGATGGCGAGTGCTTTGTTTTTGACAAACGGGTGGCGGTCGACGCGGATTTGTCCGAAACTTCCACTGAGCAATGCTATGCTTGCCAACATCCACTGAATGAGCGAGAACAAGCGTCAGAGCATTACGTGGTCGGCAAGTGTTGTCCGTACTGCTTTGACAAAGCGGACCATCAAAGGGATCGGCAACTTCAACATCGTAACAACGCGCTGCGCAAATTGACGAACACGCTACCGGGCAGCGTGCCATACGACAATCATCGTCCGATGAACGTTCCATTGCGTTTCGATGGCCTTCCGATCGTGGAGTTCTTGCAAGGCTATCATCCTCATGTTGACTCAGGTTACTGGGACAATGAAATTGAGCTTGGCCGTATTCTTTATAAAAATCAGCCAGTAGAGAATGATCTAGCGGTCTGGGCCGGCCAAAGGTTAGTGCATCTTTTGCAAGGAACGGTCGAGCCCGACGTGAGTACCGACATTCAAGTTGTCTTCGAAGATGATGATCTAGTTATCGTTAACAAACCAGCTCCAATTGCAATGCATCCTTGCGGGCGGTTTAACCGCAACACGCTAAGCTATATTTTGAATGCTGCATACAAAGGTGAGAAAATCAGAATGACTCATCGGCTCGACGCCAACACCACGGGAGTCGTCGTGTTTGCGCGAAAACGAAAATCCGCTCAGATTATTCAAAACCAGTTCGAAAACGGAAGCGTGCAAAAGGTATATTTCGCGCGTGTGAACGGGAGTCCCGATGAAGATTCGTTTGTCTGTGATAAACGGATTGCCAGCGGTCCCGGCCCTGGAGGTTTGCGGCTGATTGATGAGCAAGGCTTGGAGGCATTGACCGAGTTTTCGGTTATTGGCAAATTCGAGGACAACTCTACATTGGTTCAGTGCGTACCAAAAACCGGTCGGACGAATCAAATTCGATTGCACCTCTGGAGCTTAGGAATGCCAATAATAAATGACCCATCGTACTTACCGGACCAACAATTGGGATCGAATCAGACATTGACGATCGACAACGCCCCGATGTGTTTGCATGCCAGCCAACTTATATTCACCCATCCCACGAGTGGCGAAACGATGGATATTACTTGCCCTAACCCAGATTGGGCGGAGGAACGGAAAGTCGACGTGCGATGAAGATTGCGTTGACCGGCGCGACCGGGTTTATCGGGAACTATATTGTTGACCATTTGGCCAAACAAGGCCACACTTTGAACTGTTGGTATCGCGAACAATCGAATCGCGAACGCTTGTCGGAATACGCGGAATCGGTTTCTTGGCTGAAAGGCGATTTAGCAGAGTTTGATACGGTGGATCGTTTGATTCGCGATTGTGATGCAGTGGTTCACAATGCGTTTTGGCGGCCCGGTAGTGGATTCCGTGGATCCGAAGGGGACGTTGTCGAGTTTGCACGTGTCAATATACTTGGCACACTCAATTTGATCGAGCGAAGCATGGCCATCGGTGTACGTCGTTTCGTATTTGTTTCAACGTGTGCAGTTCACGAGCGAATTTTGTCGGATCGCAGTCTCGATGAAGCTCACCCGTTATGGCCGCTTAGCCATTACGGCGCGCACAAAGCGGCGATCGAAAAGTTCGTGCATAGCTATGGATTTGGGTTCGGGTTTCCAATTTGTGCCATTCGGCCGACAGGAGTTTACGGCGTCCGCGATCCAGTGACGTCCTCGAAATGGTATGCCTTGGTCAAACGAATTGTCAACCATCAGACGGTGCGTGTGGACGGCGGTGGTAAGGAAGTTCATGCCTCAGACGTGGCCCGCGGGGTTCGAACATTGTTAGAAGCAAAAGATGTTACCGGCGAATCCTATGCTTGCTACGACCGTTACGTGTCCGAATTCGAAGTTGCTCAAATCGCCAAACGGATAAGCGGAAGCAGCAGCGATATCATCGGCGATCCGAAGACACCGAGAAACGAAATTGCAACCCAAAAAATTGAGTCCCTCGGTATGGAGTTTGGGGGGGCTAAGCTGTTGAACGACACGATTGAGCAATTGGTCGAGGCCGTCAAGGCGGATGAAAATGAAGCGTCGTAGTCGTGAAAACGGCCGATTCTGTTGCCGGCTGAACGGAAGAACTGTTAAAAACCAGCGAGGTCGGTTCTCTGCGATGTGCCACAACTGTTAGAATCTGTGGCTAATAAGTTGATTTTCTGAGGCCCGGTAGCGAATAAAAAATGAATTTGGTTGCAAGATTTAAACAATTAAAACAGGTGCCGCTTTTAAACTCAAATTCGTTTGCCAAGTGTGCCGTTGGTGTGGGATTTGTTCTCGTTGGTCTGCTGGGATGTAATTCTCGGGAAATGGTCGTCGAGGAAATCGTTGCGGCGAAAGGTGCTGTTTCCGGAAACGCAATTGAATTCAGATCCAGTGATTGGCCACAATGGCGTGGGCCCGGAATTGACGGTGCCGCTGCCAACCAAGTGGTGCCGACGCAATGGGATGAATCGCAAAGTGTAGCTTGGCAGTCAGACGTCCCGGGGCAAGGTCACGGATCACCGATTCTGATTGGCGACTTAGTGATATTGGCCACCGCGATCGAAAAGCCAGAACAAAAACAACTGGTCGTTGCGTACGATCGATCCACAGGGGAGCGACGATGGCTCAAGGATGTACATGTGGGCGGCTTCGCCTCCAAAAAAGAGATTCATCACAAGGCGACGTACGCCAATAGTACTTTGGCAAGCGATGGCGAGCGGGTGTTCGCTGCCTTTTTTAACTCCGGGGCGATTTGGTTGACGGCGTTGGATTTGCGTGGCGAGCAAGTTTGGCAGACGCGGGTTTGTCCCTTCAAATCGAAATTTGGATATGCTCCATCGCCCGTAACTTACAAGTCACTTGTTATTTTGGCGGCAGACCATATGGGGGGAGGATGTTTGGCTGGGTTAGATCGCGAATCAGGAGAACTCGTTTGGCTCAAAAAGCGTCCGGCTGTCAGTACCTATTCGTCGCCTCTGGTGGCAGAAATCGCAGGCCAGGACCAACTGGTGATAAGCGGTTGTGATCAAGTTTCGAGCCATGATCCAGCCACTGGCCAATTATTGTGGAGTTGCAACGCCGTCACACAAGCCACCTGTGGTACGGTGGTCACCGATGGACAAAATGTATTTGCCAGTGGAGGTTTTCCGGATCGACAAACGGTTTGTATCCGAGGCGATGGTAGCGGTGAAATCGTTTGGCAAAACAACGCGCGGCTTTATGAGCCGTCATTGATCTACGATCAAGGAAATTTGTTTGGTGTCACAGACAAGGGCATCGCGCACTGCTGGGACGCTGCGAACGGTGAAGAAAAATGGAAAGAACGTCTGAAGGGAGAGTTTAGTGCTTCTCCGGTCGTGTGCAACGGTTTGATCTACGTACCCAATCTGAATGGACAAACGTTTGTATTTGAAGCAGACAGTGAGTCATTAAAAGAAATCGCGGTCAACGACTTGGGGAACAACGTATATGCGAGTCCGGCCATCGCAGGAGGAGACTTGGTGTTGCGCGTTGGTTTTGGCGAAGCCGGTGGGAGGAAGGAAAAATTGATTTGCCTTCGCAATGCCGACGGCGTCGTGACGAAGGCGGCCGACACCGAATAGTTTAGTGCCAGCCGCGGTTGGCGATGCCCGGGCAATCGACCGGATTTAAGTCGATTCGCGAACGAAGAAGGTTCTCATTCCGCGGACCCCAATTCTTGAACTCCAATCTGGGTCTTGGATATCAAAATCCGGGGTCAAGTTTGGATAGGCGTCAAACAGAGTTTTAATCGCATAGTGTGTTTCGGTTTTTGCCAGTTTCATTCCGAGACATACATGTGGTCCAGAGCCAAAGGTCATGTGGTAGTTATTCTCTCGATGAATGTTGAATACGTTGGGCGAGTCAAATCTCTGTGGATCATAATTTGCCGCCGCCAACAGTGCGGTTACCAATTCCCCTTTCTTGATCGGTATCCCTCGGAAAACGAGGTCATTTGCCGCATAACGTGGCTTTGACAATTGAATCGGCGAACAGTATCGCAATACTTCATCCATGGTCGGATCCACCAATGACCAATCATCCAATAACTCGCGTTTGGTTTCGGGGTGCTGCAACAATGTCAATAACGTATTGCTGATCAGATGAACGGTCGTTTCGTGACCGGCCACTAACAACAAAAACACCATGGATAACAATTCGCTTTCGTTAAGCTTGTCACCCTCTAGTTCGGTTTGCACGAGCGCTGACATCAAACCTGGTCGGTCAGGTTGCTCTCTTAATTTCGTAAACTCTTGCTTTAAGTAGTTGGAAATTTTTCGGACTCCCCCGCCGATTCTAAAAATGGTAAACACGGACTGCATTGACGAAAACGGGGCGAACCATTTTTTGAATTTTGGTCGATCTTCGAGCGGCAAACCAAGTAACTCACAAATAACGGTCAGCGGAAGGGGCTGAGCATAATGTTCGATAAGGTCGGCACGACCATGAGATTGCAGCATCTTTGCGAACGCACGCAATTGATCCTCGGCGATTCGTTTGATTTGATTTGACATCGCTTCTACATTTCTCAAAGCAAATGCACGATCGACCAACAGGCGGAGTCGACGGTGCTTCTCACCATCGGCCCCGAGCATGTTGTTTACGACGGAAAAGAATGAACGCGGCAGTAGCCATTGCATCGGAATAATATTTTTTCGACCAGCGTTCCGCGGATCACGTACAAAGTCATCTGTGTTTTTTAGTATTTCGTTGACTGCGTCGTAGGTAGTGCCCGCCCAAGACTTTCCAATGAAGGGGATTTTAATGCGAATGACTTCACCGTGCTCGCGGAGTTCGGCAAAGACATTCCAAGGATCGGTTCGATAACGCCGATCGGCTAATCGAAGACGATGTAACTTCATATGGCTAACTGGTGATTAGATCGGAGTCGTTTGCAAGATAAGAATTCTGACATCAATTCGGAGACTGACCCACGTGGCTTGACTGCCACATGTCGTTCGTTGCCGACGCTTTGCTGGTAAAAAAGAAAGCGAAAAAAGGGTGGCGAAAAAAAAGGGTGGCCAAGGCCACCCACCATAACTATTGTTTGAGTTTCTTATGTGCTGAACGATGATCCGCAACCACACGTCTTTTTGGCGTTAGGATTGTGGAACTGGAAACCACTTTGCTCCAAGCCTTCGTAGTAGTCGACCGTCGTACCGTCTAGAAACAGTGAGCTCTTCTTGTCTACCACAACCGCGACACCATGTTGTTCACTTTTGTTGTCATTTGCAGCATCAAAATCTTCCGCGATGTTCAGGCTATAGTTGAAACCACTGCAGCCGCCACCGGCGACACCGACACGCAAAAACGCGTTTTCACCGAACTCTCCGTCTGTGATAAATTTTTTGACCTGTTGGGCAGCTTTTTCCGTAAGCGTTACGCTCATCCGAGTATCTCCGAAACCAATTGTTTAATTTATTTTAATCTCGGTTGTCTATTTGTGTTCCACCGAATCCAGAACAAATTAATAACCGATTTTGAACCCTTGTTCGTTATATTTTTCGACAGTCGATGTCCAATGTCCATAGCAATTCAAAAATAACTACATTTGCTTGGAATTTTAATGGTTTGGGTAAACACAATCCTTACAAAAGTACGCGGTTTGGCGGACACAGGGGTAACGATATGCAAACACCTTCTCACGTGGCTTTCAGTTTGTTTTTGTGGCGCAAGGTACCAGATTGGCGGGCGATGTCGGCCGTTTTGGTCGGCGCCGTGTTGCCAGACATTTCGATGTTTGTGTTTTATGCTTACCAGAAAGCCAGCGGGAGTTCGGAATCGGACATCTGGCAGCAGCTATATTTCACGGGGCACTGGCAGCTGTTTTTCGACATTTTTAATTCGATTCCGATTTATCTGGTACTGGCCTTGATTGGGTATTATGGCGACCGACGTGGCTTGTATTTAGTCAGTGCCAGTGCGCTGGTTCACGTCTTGTGTGACTTGCCCGTACACAACGACGACGCGCACCGGCATTTATTACCGTTCAGTCATTGGCGATTTATCAGCCCGGTGTCCTATTGGGATCCAAGGCATTTTGGTGTCTACGCGATGGTCACAGAATTGGCAATGGCAACCACCGCATGCATCTACGCAGCCCAAAATAACCATGCGACCTCCATTCGCGTCGCAGCTTGGGCCACTCTCAGTTTGTACCTTATCGCGATATTGGCCGCATTTTGGTTTTGGAGTCGCGCAGGTTTCGCTATTCCAAACTATTAGCCACGTATTCCTACGGTTCAGTTGGCCGTGACGCCAATTTGGTCAATTGAAACTTGCCACGGAAACATGAGGGCGGGTGCTTCGGTTTCGAATGAAATTCGCGCCAAGAACCTTCCGGTACCGTCTTCGGCAAATTCGGCGGCGTTATCTTCGATACTCACGTTGAAATTCTCGGTTTCACCGAACAAAACGGAGCCAGAACCAATTGCGACGAATTGATTCGAATCGTAATTAAACAACTCGACAGTCGTTGCGAGGCCAGGTGTATTGCCTTGCGAACGAATCAGCAATTGGATCGTGTTAGGCTCATCCCCGAATGTTCCGGATACGTCAATCGAAACGGGAGTTGAATCGGTGTCGGGAGCTTCGGCCACAATATTCAACGCGTTTTCGTCAGCAAACAAAATGGAATCAAGGTCGCCGCCCACCACGTCGCCGTTGTTGACTGCGAGATCGTCAACCGTTGAAACGATGGTCGTAATACCGGTCACGACCAAGGCAAAGTCAGCGTCGACGGCACTGGTTTCAACTTTTGCGTCTTCATTGATCTCATTTGCAATGACCTCAACCGTCCAGCTGCCAGGCGAAGGGTTTTGTAGAAACACGTTCTCGACAGGATCAACCGAGTTCGCAGAGCCACCGGAAGTTGAGAAATTACCAGCTAATAATCCATTATTCCCCCAATACACATCGCCATTTGGTGCGGTTACTCTCAACGACAAATCGTTGATGCGATGCAGTGTCGAAGAGGTGGTACCCATGGGCTCTAGGTAAACCATTGTTGCGCGAAACTCTGGCGTTCCAGCTGGAACGTTCAAAAAGATTTCTGCAGTTTCCAAATTTTGCAGGGCAATGTCTTCGTTGACGATGAACGTATTCATTCTCATCTGGTGGAGCCTTTGCAGGTCGGGCATGCCCCAGCCTTGTCGAATACGAGCCAAATTGGCGTTGGTCCCGTTAAACGAATACGAGCAAGCGTTGTTGATGACCATGGCACGAGCCGTTGTCGAGTGTGGACGGTTTTCAAACACGGTACCGTTGCGATCGACCGCATTTCCAAAAATCCCGTCCGACCACATTTGAAAAAACAGACCAAAATGTCCGGCGACAATTGGAGTGGCACCGCTGGTACAACAAAAATTACGATATCCTCCGACCGAATCATCAACCGTGAATATCGAATCGTAAAAATGGCAAAGGTCTGGTTTAACGCGACCGTCTGCGGCGGGACCGAAACTCGCACCACCCCAGAAATCATCTGTTTTCGTAAGCGTTTCTTGATGGTTAATGCCACCGACGGACACAATATTCTTGGCCCAGGCCTGCGGGCGGGAAAGTTGACTGTTTTGGTTGCTTTGAGACTGTGTGATCACGATGTCGTTGAGAAAGATGATATCGTCCATTTGCGCTGAATTGGAAGTGTACGAAGTGGTCGGACCATTTCCCCAGCTGTTGGACTGGAAGACACAAAAGTACGGTGCCGTGACCAATTCAGCGCTATGAGCGTAGCGATTGTTCAATTGACCGTAGTCGGCAAAGATTCCTTGAGCATTGGGCAACATGCCGCGCGCTAACGAATTTCCCGTGCCCGAGCCGAAAGTGATCCCGTAAGTCCCGGTGCCATGGTCATCGCTACCGGCGCGCGGTCCGTGAAAAATCGGGGGAATACTTTGGAAGTCAATATGCGTATCGAACAAATTGGTATCCATGACCTCCCCACGCACACCTTGACCGCTGTAGCCGGCGATCGTTTCAACAAAATTTGCGCCGCCAATTTCACGGGCCCGGTCCATATCGACGTCCGCTTTTGACCAGGGATCTATCCATGCGACTTCTGGCATCGCTGCAACGGTTGCCAGTTGGTCTGGGGTCAAAGTGGTTTCCAAAATAAAACCATCGGGAATGGCGGCATGAATGATACCTCCCAATTCTTTGACTTTTGCAATTACGATCTTCTTTTGAGCGGGGCCGCGCTGATGGACCATTACGTTCAAACGAATAGGGTTTTGTGCGCTATTATCGTTCCACGACGCCAAAAGATTTTCATCAATTTTGTAAGCGGGTTGGTAAAGACCTATCCAACGGACAAACGGCAGTTTGGCGACAGAGTTCTTTTCTGATGCCGACAGGCGAACCAGATAGGAATGGTGAGGCAGGTACTTGTGCAATACGCCACCCATATCAGTGATTTGTTGGCGATATTCTTCGATGGGCTGTGTCACGAATTGGACAATGTAAACCTGTTCGGCAGATGTGTTTTCTCGTTCTGCTGACGTATTGGTTGTGTCGAGTTTCAAGTTTCTTAAACGAGGAGGCAATGTTGGAATCGAAACCAACGGATCGAAAGTCTCATAACGCAACCGAACGGAATATGAAGTGTTCTCGACAACATGCCAATTCTCCTTGTCCTTCTGAATCGCATAGTGTTGGCCGTTTTTGTTGGACCAAGTCGCCACGTTCCGGCCGGTTGGATTCAATCGTATTTGGTTTGCATTAGTAGGAACTGTGGTTTGGGCAAAGCCACATGAATCGGCAGATACGATAATCGAGAAAAGGATTGCAACTGCGAGTAGAGACTTCATTAAGAGATCCTTTTCGATTCTATTTGCAAGTGTGCCGCAATTTGGGGAATGGCAAAACGGCGTCCATCAGAGATCCCGTCTATATTAGCCTACGAACGTCGCTAATTCCACCATGGCCCTGCCGCCAGAATCAGCGCCGTATGTAAATGATGAACACGGGGAATCTGTCGATTCGACGGAACGCCCGTATCCAGTAAGATAACCAATCGAACAAGTTTAATTTTGCGAAGCTGATTCTCCGTACGAGCCGTAAAGTGTCCCGCCAAACATTTAGTTTTAAAATCCGAACGATGTTGTTGGCGGTGGGAGTCTTGGCGATCGGGCTGGCGGCTTATCCTGTTGTGATCAAACATTTACGGTGGAGTACCGAACGCAATCGCATGGTCTCATGGGCGGAAAATCTAAAACGGTCTCCTGGTCAGTTCGAAGTTTACTGGTGCCGTACGACTGATACCGGCGGTCCTTTACGCGTGTCGCAAAAATCACGATTTGCGGTAGCGACATCGGAACCACAACTCGAACAGTTGTTTTCAAGCGATCAAGTAAGCTGGGTCTTTCGCGGAAATTGTGTCGTGGACTCAAAACGATTTTTTGTGATGCCGCCAGGAAAATGGGTAAACTCGATCGACGAGGTTATTCCAATTTGGGAACAACATTTCGATAACCAATCGAACGAAAAAATGCCGAGCGTGATTTTACCCAGTTTTGCGGTTATCGATCTGGGAGAACACTAGACCGTCAGACAATCAAAGTTGTCCGACGTTGTGAGAAAACGAGCGACCGATGGACGACCGCACGTTCTATTGGATACCAATGGTTTGGCTACTCGTAGCTGATCTCAAGGATTTTGAAATTAAGCACGCCCTTGGGAACTGGAATCTCAGCGATATCCCCCTTCTTTTTTCCCAGCAAGCCTTTGCCAATCGGACTGGTGATTAAGTATTTTCCATTGTCGTAATCTTCGTCGCCATCCCCGACCAAGGTAATTTTTTCTTCGTCGTCGATATCGATATCCAAAACCGTAACCGTTGCGCCAAACGCGACTTCGTCTTGCGGAATTTTAGAAGGGTCAATGATGTTTGCGCGTGACAACTTGGACTTCAATTCGTTGATTTTTGCTTGAAGCATCCCTTGGGCCTCGCGCTGGGCGTGATATTCGGCGTTTTCTTTCAAGTCTCCCTCGGCTCGTGCTTCGGCAATCTTCTCGGCGATTATCGGCATCTCGACATTTTCCATGTGCTCGACCGATTCTCGATGTTTGTTGTAGGCTTCCTGAGTCATGGGTACGCGATCAGTGCTCATCACAGGCGCTCCTGAATGGTTCGTCAAAACTTTTAAACGTCAAAATACAAGAGGCGCGAAAAGAAATCGCGCCTTGATGGATAAAAAATACGACCGGTGGATCGCACAGGTCGTGTTCGTGTGTTTATTTTTGCCGATTTGCTTGATCAGGGCAACCGTTGTTGGCGACGTATATCGGCGGTTAGAATGACTTATCCTGTTTGCAATAGTGATTGGACGGTTTCCCAAGCATTAATGAGGTTTCGACTGGCCAAGACGACAGTTACCAAAACGACGATCAATCCCAAGGAATTGGCCAACCAACCATTGGTATGATCGCCTAGTAGCTCCGAACGATTCAACGTGTATAGCAAGAATCCAGCGATGACCGGCAGCAGGATCCCGTTGGCAATCTGGGCCACAATAATGGTTTCCGAAGGACTTCCGCCAAACAACATCGCAAATGCCAATCCGATTGCCATGACGAATGAGGCCACGATTTTCATCGCCGGATTCGACAATTCGGTGTTCATTCCGAAACATCCGGCCGTTGCATAGGCTGCGGCAACCGGGGCGGTCAAGGAACTGGTTAGTCCCGCAGCAAACAAGCCAACGGCAAATGCTTGACCAGCCCAATTCCCCAAGCTGGGTTCGAGTTGATTGGCAATTTCCTGAATCGACACTCCATTGGCGGTTCCACCAAACGTGACCGCCGCCGTGATCAATAAGGCCGAGGTAACTAATCCTCCGATCGCGATCGCGATCATCGTATCCCAATTGGAGTGTGTGATCGCTGTCGACTTAGATTCGATATCGCCGTAGCGCTGGGCGGCAGCACTGGCGTGCAAGAATAAATTGTATGGAACGACGGTCGTTCCAATGAGACCCACGACGGCCCATTCAGCACCCGTTGGAATCGAGGGTCGAAAGCCCGCAGCCACGTCGCCCCAGTTGGGTTGAGACTGGAAAGTCGCAAGAACGAAAACAAAACCCATTACGGCCACCAAAACTGTCAAGAAATATTGAATGATCGAGAAACGACCGATCCAGAGAATGATGGTTGCAATGGCGGTGATTCCGATCAACCAGACGTTTGCATCGACTCCGGTCAAAAGCTGGAAGCCGTTGGCGGCCCCCAACAAGTTTCCGGTTTGATACGCTGAATTACCGAACAGGATTGCGCCCAATACCAGCAAGATTGCCATGCCTCTGAGGAACCGATTGGGAAAGCCCGTTGCAAGTGCCTCGGCAACACCCTTGCCACTGATAATCCCCAAACGGGCCGCCATCGATTGCAAAACGATGGCCGTCAGTACGGAGAATGCAACTGCCCACAGCAGAGAGAAACCGTATTGAGCCCCGGCGTTGCTGGCGGTCAACACGGTCCCAGGACCGATAAACGCTGCCGTGACCAATATAGCCGGTCCCAATTTGTAACGATTAGCCAAACTTTTCCCCCGTCATTGTCAACCACTCATCGTTTCGCGCCATAGTGAGCCTGATGAAGGCTCGCATATTTTCGATTCCAAGTTGAGTCGAATTGAGAACGGTTGACAATCCTAAGCTGGAAATTCGCGGTCGACCGGTGGTTGCGCATTTGATAGAATTCGAAGGATTAAAGAGTATTTCTCGCTTCCCGTTTCATCCTGTCTTCCCATGCATTCTGTATCTTCTCGACGATTCAAATTGTTGTGCACATGTTTGGTGTTTCTTATCTGCCAATCCGAGCTTGTTGCTCAGCGTTTTGTCCGATCACGACCGGCTACCCGTCCCGCCGTCCGGCAGTCGGTGCAATCGGACTGGCCGCGCCAGATGTTTACCGAGTTCGAACATGATTTTGGCACCGTGGCAAAAAACGAATTTGCAGAAAAACGGTTCGCAATCAAAAACGTGTTCAACGAAGATATCAGGATTCAACAGGTCAAAACCAGTTGTGCATGTACGGACGTTTCGGTGACTCAAAAGGTATTGAAGAAAGGCGAAACGGCTGAATTGGTCGCCGTCTTCAATACGAAGAATTTTGTCGGCCAGAAGCAGGCAACGGTTACGGTCGTTTTCGCCCCACCTTATACCGGCGAAGTTCAATTGACCGTCAAAGGAAATATTCGTGGCGACGTCATGTTTGCACCAGGCAACATCGATTTCGGTTCGGTGACTCAAGAGGCGATTGCCAACAATACCACCGCCAAACGTGTACAGATTACCAAATTCAACAATTCAAACTGGCGTATCGTCGACGTAAAAAGCACGTTTCCTCACGTGGGAGTCACACTATCGCAGCCGACTCGAATGGGCAACCAAGTGCGCTACGACATGGATGTCCGAGTCAAAGATTCTGCGCCGGCTGGATTTGTGCAAAGCCGTTTGATCATTGTCGGTGAAGAGTTTGGACGTCGCTCCGAAATTCCGATTAATTTTTCCGCGAAAGTCGCTTCGGCACTGCAGATCAGCCCTGAGATCTTAACGATTAGCTCGTCAGAAAAAGGTGAGGTGATCGAAAAGAAAGTCATTATCAAAGCTGACAAACCGTTCAAGATCAGTGATGTCAAATGCGTGAACAATGCATTTGCAGTGACTGCAGACCCGGACACCAGCAAAAAAGTTCATTTCGTTAACGTGGCCTATACCGTTGAAGACAATCCAGGTCGTTATGAATACGATTTGGAGTTTATTACGGACTTGAATTCTGAGACGTCCGGCACCATAAAAGCGGTTGTTGAAATTGGGAGAGAAGACGACGCGGACGTTGACGACTAACTGATGAGTTCGTCGCATTATTTTACTTTTGCTTGCGTGTGCGTTTTTTCAAAGGCGAGCACAACGGGCCGGTGGCTGATTCGCCGATTGACGTGCGGGCGGGCGTCCAGCATTCGCTGTTGAGCTTGATCCGCAGAAATGTCGTAGCGTTGGATCAGCCAACACGCGACAACCGTAGCACTTCGTGCCCGACCGGCCTTGCAATGCACGTAAACCCGATGGTCTTGTTGAACGTGTTCATTAATAAAGCTAACGGCTAGGTTGACATCAGCGGGTGATGGATGGGTGAAGTCCGTGGTCGGAATGTGCAACTGGCTAATCTTGTATTTTTCGTAAGCTTCGACGGGGCCCTGATATTCGTGGCAAGTATTGACCACCGCCTTGACTCCGGCCTGGGCAAGACTGGGTACGTCGGCAGCAAAAGGATAAGCACCTAAGATGATGTTTTCGTCGACCGAATCCCACCAGTTACGAGTTTTCAGTACGCGACCCAATAGCATGTTCCACCACAGCGAGGGATAGAAAACGGAATCTGCGTAAAGTTGCTTTATCATTCGGTTCACTGGTTTAATTTCGCGTGGTAGACGAAACAGCAACCAATCATCATACTCTGCTTTTTTGGTGAAAACTATGTGACTCAAACGAGCAATGAGGGCGAAACTTGGAAAACGGCTGGACGATTGAAGATGCGTGCGAGTTATACAATGTGGGTCGCTGGGGATTGGGTTTTTTTGACGTCGACGACCGCGGCCATTTAGTCGCCAAAACGGAAAATGCGACAGATATTTCGATCGTTGATTCGATCGAGGCGGCTTGCCTTGAACATGGGTTGCAACCTCCGTTTATCGTCCGGTTCCCGCATTTGCTCCGTTCGCGCATGGTGCAGATCAACCGCGCGTTTGACGATGCAATTGCCCAGTTTGGTTATCGAAGTTCATACCGGTGTTTCTTTCCGGCGAAGGTCAACCAACATCGAGATGTCATTGCAGCCGCCATTCGTTTTGGTCGTGAATTCAGTGGCGGTATGGAGGCCGGGAGCAAAGCCGAGTTGTGTTCGTTGTTGTTGATGGCGGACGACGATATGCCGCTGCTGTGCAACGGATTCAAAGACCGCCGAATGATTGAGTTGGCTTTGCGCGGGATGCAGCTTGGACGCAATGTGACGATCGTAATCGAAAAGCTGTCGGAATTGGCAATGGTCGTAGAGGTTTCCACGGAATTGGGACTCCGTCCTCGGCTTGGTGTGCGAATCAAATTAGCCGCTCGTTCTGGTGGTCGTTGGAACGCCAGTGGAGGGACAAAATCAAAATTTGGCATGAGCGTATCTCAGCTATTGGAAGCGATTGGGCAATTGCGCGACCATGAGATGTTGGACTGTTTGTACTTGTTGCATTTTCACCCTGGCAGTCAGATTTCCAATGTTCGGAAAATCAAGCTTTCGATTGTCGAAGCGGCGCGAGTTTACGTCGACTTAATTCAAATGGGAGTGCCGCTAACGACGCTTGACGTTGGCGGAGGATTGGCGGTTGACTATACAGGAGAACGCAGCCAAGACCCGTCCAGTAAAAATTATTCGCTACATGAATACGCCAATGACGTTGTCTACTACATCCAGCAGGTTTGCCGAGAAGCCAAAGTGGTCGAACCGCATATTGTTTCTGAAAGTGGGCGCGCGATTGCGGCCCACCATAGCTTGCTAGTGATTGAAGTTTTGGAAACCCAGTCTAGCGTGCCGTCGATCACGCCTACTGATCTTGAAGTCTGCGGTTCAATGACGTTGTTGGTGGAGTTGAAGGACATATTGGAATCGGTAAGTCCGGGGAACTTGTCCGAAAGTTATCACGATGCCCAGGCGGCGATTGAATCCGTTTGGCAGATGTTTTCATTGGGTGCGATCAATTTG
Source organism: Mariniblastus sp. (assembly GCA_965263475.1). Classification (GTDB taxonomy): domain Bacteria; phylum Planctomycetota; class Planctomycetia; order Pirellulales; family Pirellulaceae; genus Mariniblastus. The sequence continues at coordinate 56,974 of OZ253677.1, read as the reverse complement.
CGGCAACGGGCCTACGCCGAGCAATTGGCGGGTAGTATTTTTCAAAAAATCACGCGACAGTTAAACCAATTGGCATTTGTTCCGTCCGAACTCGCGGACTTGCGACACCAGCTGGCAAACACGTATATCGCAAATTTTTCACTTTTTCAGGCAGTCCCGGACGCTTGGGCGCTCGATCAAGTCTTTCCGGTGGTTCCGCTTCATCGATTGCAAGAAAAACCAAATCGTCGGGCCGTCGTGGGTGACATTACCTGCGATTCTGACGGGCAAATCAACCGCTTTATCGGCTCCGATGGCGGCTCGAATTCGCTTCCGGTGCACGAAATCAATGGCCAGCCGTATTACTTGGGTATCTTCTTGATTGGGGCGTATCAAGAAGCGTTGAGCGATGATCATAACTTGATGGGAGATTTTCATGCGATTTGTGTTGATGAAGACGGCTCAATCAAGGTGCGGCGTGGTGAGTCGGTTCTAGGTGTTTTGGAAAATGTGGATTATCGTGAGCAAGAATTGAGAGATTCGCTTCGAAATAGTGTTGCCCATGCTCTAGTTTGCGACGCTGAAAAAGCTGAAATTACTGCGATTTTCGAATCCGTGATGGATTCGTATACTTATCTCCAGCCTGCCACACCGAGTGTTATGGACTCGGCGGTCCGAACGAGACGGGACGCCGCGGCAGACGACCACTTTTCTCCCAACACGCCTAAACACGGCTATGACGTTCGTTGACTGTACATCAGAAAGGATGAATCATGTCACAATCACTTAAGTCACTAATTGAATCGGGCACAAAACTTTGGCTCGATAGTATTGATCCTGATTTGGTCAAAGAGAACTTCGCATTGGGGGCCACTGGTGCGACTTCCAATCCAATCATTGTCGCGGATCTGATCCAGTCCGGACGTTTTGACGACACGATTGCGCAATTGTTGCAACATGGAAATGAGGACAGTGATATTGCCTGGTCCATGACCGACAAACTGGTGAACGATGCCCAAGCGGTTTTTCAGTCCATTTGGAATTCAACCCACGGCAACGACGGTTATGTCAGTTTTGAAGTCGACCCGTTGCTGGAAGATCCTGCCGTCAATATTCCTCATCAAGAACGGGTGGATGCCTATGTTCGCTTGGCCAAGAAATGGTCTGACGGCCACACTAATCGCATGATCAAAGTCCCGGCGACCGAAGCCGGCCTGGATGCCCTGGAAGAAATTGCGGCAATCGGAATTCCGCTGAATGTCACTCTGATCTTTACCGATGAGCAGTACATCAAGGCTCGTGATGCGGTTTGGCGCGGAGCCCAACGGCACGGCGATCTGGCAAAATTTAAGAGTGTCTACAGCATCTTCGTTTCGCGGATAGATGTGTATTCGGACAAACACTGCCCCAACTTGCTCGCAGATGCGCAAGGTGAAGTTGGAATTGTCAATGCGAAACGCATTTGGCAACTGAATCAGGATTTTTGGACCGACAAGAATTGCCCGCTCGATCAAGAGATTATTTTTGCCAGTACGGGGACGAAAAAGCCGGAAGATCCAGCTTGGAAATATGTTGCCGCATTGGCCGGTAGCGACATTCAAACGAATCCACCAAAAACGAACCAGGCAGTTGCGGAAACGGATATGGCTTTTGATCGGCAAGTCGATCAACTGCCGAATCAAGAAGTATTGAATAACATTGACGAGCAAGTGGATTTTAATCACCTGCATGCGACGTTAATGTCTGAAGGTATCGCTAAATTTGCCAACCCACAGAAAGAACTGATCGCGTTAATCGGTGAAAAACGAAACGCTTTAGCCAATGCGTAAACGGCTACTTTGACCGCTGCTGGAATCAGCTTTCGGATTTCAGTGGCAATCTGACCATTCGGCTGGTGCGCGCAGACTTGTAAATCGCACGGATGATTTCGACGCTGCGCCGACCTTCGCTTCCGTCGATCCTGGGTGAACGGTTTTGCTTGATGGCATCAACGAAATCTCTGAATTGGGCCGAATGGCCGGCGTGACCAATGGCGGTCGGATCGGCGGCGCCGCCTCCGGTTTGTGTTCGGTTCTCGAATTGTTCTGCGATCTTTCTGTCTTCGGCAGACATTTCAGAAAATTCCCATTTCTTGATGTCCTCCTCTTCAAGACATGCTGAACCATGAGTGCCATGGATTTCGATTCGTTTCAACCAGCCTGGGTAAGCGGCAGTCGTTGCTTCGATCACCCCCAACGCGCCGTTTTCAAATCGTAACAATGCGGTCGCCACGTCCTCAACTTCGATGCGCTCATGAGCCAAGGTCGCAGTGTTCGCGGTTACTTCAGCCACGGGTCCCATCAACCAGGTTAACAAGTCAACACTGTGAATCGCTTGATTCATCAATGCACCTCCGCCGTCCAAATCCCAGGTGCCCCGCCATTGCCCACTGTCGTAATAGTCTTGTGTTCGATACCACTTCACATAGGCATCTCCCATGGTCAACCTGCCGAACTTGCCGTTGTCGACGGCCGATTTCAACATGACGGAGGCTTCGTGAAAACGTGAAGGGAAGATGGTCGCCAATGCAACCCCGTTGTTTTCGCAGGCAGCAATGATTTTGTCGCAGCGTTGTAAGTTGATTTCCAAAGGTTTTTCAACGATGACGTGCTTGCCAGACTTTGCTGCGGCCACCGCCGGCTCCATGTGCGCGCCCGATGGCGTACAAATCGAGACCACTTGAACGTTCTTGTCTGCTAACAGGTTCTCCAGATGTTCATGCGCTACGCATTGATGTTTCTCGGCGAATGCGATGGCAGAGGAAAAGCGATGGTTGAAACAACCTGCCAATGAGATACCGTCAATGTCGTCGATTGCCCTGGCATGGAAATCGGCGATCATGCCACAGCCAACAATTCCGATTCCAAATTTCATCGTGATTCACTTCAAGACAGGTCCAAGATTCCATCTCGGGATCGTAGGCGATGAACTTCCCGTTGACCAGCCGTACTGCGCTAAGAGGTTTCGGAGGCTCATTTATTATCCAATTGATTTGGAAAACGCCTAGGGTTGTATTCCCGAACACAAGCGAATCCAAATATAGCAATTTGTCTCAAAGTTGATGGTCTGGGGTTGAACGACAGATCAGATGGAATCATTCTGGTATTTTGGTCGCCCAAACACGAATGCGTTAGCGGTCTGTATCTTCATTTCGTTTTTTAGCAAAGACAACAAGATGAAATATGCAACTCTGATATCAAGCTTAGTGGTTGCCGTGTTGGCAAGCCACGCTTACTCTCAAGATTCAAATCAGTGGTTTCGACACACTGCGATTTCACCGGATGGCAGTACGATCGTATTCAGCTACTTGGGTGATATTCATACGGTGTCCGTCGAAGGTGGTTTGGCGCGAGCGTTGACCACCCATGAAGCTTGGGATGGGCATCCCGTTTGGTCACACGATGGCAAACACATCGCGTTCGCATCGGATCGGCATGGTAATTTGGACGTGTTTTTGATGCCGTCGCAAGGTGGTCAAGCGAGCCGGTTGACTTACCACAGTGCTGACGATGTCCCTAGCGATTTTGCCTGTACCGGCGATGCCGTGTTATTTTCTTCAGCGAGAACGGAAGCTGCAAGCTCCAGCTTTTTTCCGACCAGTCGCATTGCCGAGCTTTACGAGGTAAAAATTGCTGGGGGAACTCCAAGAATGGTTTCGACCATCGCTTCGTCTCAAGCGCGCTATAATTCAACGGGCACCAAGATTGTCTACCGTGATGAAAAGGCTTACGAAATTGAGTTTCGTAAGCATGACGTATCGGCGTTTGCTCGGGACATTTGGTTGCACGATTTAGAAACCGGCGAGCACAAACAACTGACCGATTTCCAAGGCGGCGATCACGATCCAGTTTGGTCGGGCGACGAATTGGTTTTCTATTTGTCAGAGAATCAATCCAATAACTTTAACGTTTGGCAAATGTCTGTCGACGGCGGCAACCAAAAACAGATTTCGGCCTTTGAGACGCACCCCGTTCGTCACCTATCTGTTTCGGATGATGGCTTGTTGTGTTATACGCAACACGGCGACATTTACACGCAAGAACTGGGCAATGACCCCAAGGCAGTTGCGGTCCAGTTTAAAATCGACTCTCAAGTCAATGAGTATGAGAACAAACAACTGAAGCGAATTTCTGAGTTCGCTGTTTCGCCAAACGGTAAAGAGGTCGCCTTCGTTTCGCGGGGTGAAGTGTTTGTCACCAGCCGAGATTTCGGGACAACCGTTCGTATAACCAATACACCGGAACAAGAACGTAGCGTTTCATTCCACAAAGACGGCCGTACAATCCTTTACGCCGGTGAGCGCGGTGGTAAATGGAAGTTGTATGAAGCCTCGTTGACCGATGAGCGTGAGAAGTATTTTTTTACAGCGACAAAAATTGATGAGAACGAGATCTACGCTGCGGAAACCGAAAGTTTCCAGCCGGTGTATTCGCCCGACGGAGAGAAAATCGCGTTCTTGGCCGGTCGCGATGAAATACAGGTGCTTAATCGGAAAACTGGCGATACCAATGTTGCGCTCGGCAAAGAACACAATTATTCCTACAGCGACGGCGACATTACGTTTGATTGGTCTTCGGACAGTCAATGGTTGATCGCCGATTACTCTCCACGTGGCCGTTTGTTTATTCCAAACATTGGAATCTTCCCGGCCGATGGTTCTTCGCAACCGGTTGATATCAGCCATTCGGGTTACGCCGATGGAAGCCCGGTTTGGTGTCGCGGTGGTGACGTGGTGCTGTGGGCGAGTTCGCGTTACGGCCAACGCGACCATGGCAGTTGGGGGCGTGAATACGATGTGATGGCCGCATTCTTGAACCAAGAAGCTTATGATCGATTCCGCATGTCCAAGGAAGAATATGAACTGGCTCAGGAATTGAAAAAGGAGAACGAAAAAGGAAACGGCAAAACGGATGGTGCGGGCGACTCAGTCGAGAAGCTTGAGATTCAATGGGACGGTTTGGACGACCGCACGATTCGACTGACCAAGAATTCAGCCAATATTACGCAAATGTACTTGCTGAAAGATGCTTCGAAATTGTTTTTTATCAAGCAAGACGCGTTGGGGAGTGAATTGTGGGAGAGAGATTTTCGAGAAGATGGCACCAAGTTAATCAAAAAATTGGGGCCAGGTGCGGGGTTCGAATTTTCGGCTGACGAAAAAACGGTTTTCTTTTTGTCGGGCGGTTCACTGACGCACGCCAAAGTCGACTCGATGTCCAGCGCCAAGCCAGTCGCTTTTAACGCCGTTATGGAATTAAAGGCGGGTGCAGAGCGAGCTTACATGTTCGAGCATGGCTGGCGTCAGATTAAAGACAAATTTTACAAGCCGGATTTTCATGGGATCGATTGGGAATCCATGAAGTCGGACTATCAGTCCAAATTGACCTCAATTGGGAACAATCGAGATCTAGCGAATTTGATGGCGGAGATGACCGGTGAATTAAACGCGTCGCACATCGGCGTTTCCTATCGGCCAGGGCGCGACGCGAGCGGAGATCAAACAGCTTCATTGGGTTTGTTGTTCGACATGTCGGTGACGGACGGGCCATTGACAATTGTCGAAGTGTTAGACAAAAGCCCATTGAAAAAGGCCAAAAGCTCGATCGCAGCGGGTATGAAACTGACTGCAGTCGATGGGGTTAAGTTGGACGGGACGACGAACTTCGCGCAACTCCTGAATCGCAAATCTGGGAAGCGTGTACGGATATCGTTAACGCGTACCGACGGGACCCGTTTCGACGAGGTCACGATCCCCATCTCGATCGGTGCCGAATCGCAGTTGATGTACGAACGCTGGGTGAAAACCCGACGTGAACTCGTCGAAGAGCTATCCGATGGACGATTGGGGTACGTTCACGTTCGGGGCATGAACGATCCGAGTTTCCGCGTAGTCTATTCCGAAATTTTGGGTCGTAACTTCGATAAAGAAGCGATCGTCGTCGATACGCGATGGAATGGTGGAGGTTGGTTACACAATGATTTGGCTAAACTTTTATCCGGGAAAGAGTATGTCACGATGCATGTCCGCGGGCGTCAGTATCACGGTGATTCATTGGATCAATGGAATAAGCCATCGATCTTGGTGATGGGCGAAGGCAATTACAGCGATGCTCACGCGTTTCCTTATACCTACGATATTCTGGACATTGGTGAAATGGTGGGCATGCCCGTGCCTGGCACGATGACTGCCGTTTGGTGGGAGATGTCGTTGTCCGGTGATATTCGTGTCGGTGTTCCGCAGGTCGGCATGAAAAACACTAAAGGGGAATACTTGGAAAACAATCAAACCGAGCCAGATTATTTGGTCAAGAACGATCCGGCGTCGACGGCGGAAGGCGAAGACAAGCAAATCACCAAAGCCGTGGAAGTTCTGCTTAAGAAGTTGGGAGAACCGGCGAAAAAGTAGCTCTGCTTAGCACATTGTTTCTTTAAGATTTGTACGATCACAATGGTTGGCCATTACGATTTGAATTGAAATGGCGGTGTTTACCATGGTTGTCAGGCAAGTTGATGGAATGGCTGCGAAATTGCCAATATTGGGTAGGTGAAATCGAATATTGGACCAGTCGATTGTTTTACATTTCAGGAGCGAAAATGCAAAAGTGGGAGTACAAACAGCTAACAATGATCTGGATGCCCGAAACTTTGGTTCTCGAAGATGGGACTAAATTGAAGTGGCAGGATGCTTGGGCGTATATCAACAAATTGGGCAGCGAAGGCTGGGAGTTGATGGGGTTGACTCCGGTTGCCAATCAACCCATTGTGGAACCCACGAAAGAGACGCCCGCATACAAAGCTATCATCAGCGGGCTTTGGGGCGGATTCAGCCATAGTTCCGGAGATACCGAAGTCTTGCTGTTCGTATTCAAACGTATGCTGAATTAGAAACTAGCGCGGTAGCCGACGCCATTGACCTGTGTTCAGCGCTTCGTTTTGTCTAGCGCTTGCGGCCGTGTCAACCATTTTGCATCGTAAGCATAGATAAACGCGGGAGCAATCGTCGGTGCGTCCGGAGCAGTGATTCTGAACACGAATCCGACCGGCGATTCGTCCAATTTTCTGCTACGCCGATTGAACGTCGTTTGTCCCCATCGAGAACCGATGGCAACAATCTCGAATTGCGTGAATAACTCTTTGTGTCGATCAAACGTGGCGTGCCCGAAAACCCGTGTTCGAATGCCATGCGGCATGTTTCGGCCCCGCGAAGTATTCGATTCCGCATGGGTTTGCCCAGCTATCTTTAATTGAATTCGCGCTTCGTCCAACTGTTTGATCGTGGCTGTCAACGCAGAGCCGCTGATCTCTTTTGAACTGTAATGAGTCGTTTGGCCGTTGACCGTATCAACGATGTTGAAACGCGCGAACCGGGCCACTAATTCAGCCGGTACAGAATAGGTATCTCCTGTTTTCAAGTGATGGAGATCTGCCGGTAAAAATCTTCTGGCTTCCGATTTTGAAAACCAAACGCGATCTTGGTTCCAGTTTGAATAGGGGGCGTCACTGGGGTCACCGGACGTCGGCAAATCACGGGCGAACATCGTCAATTCGAGACCAACTGCCGGTTTGCTTTGCTCCCAGCGATGACTCGGAAGAATTTTCGTTGCATCGTCCAGCAGTCGCTCTTTCGGTTTGAGATCATTGTACTTTTCCAAACTCAACCGAAGCAAACTCGTTACGCGATCGACATTGTGGGTGTTCAATGACCCCAGCAGGATCCCGCTGGCCGTGCAAACATAAATTCCTTGTCGTGACGACTTGTGTTGGCGGTAATGGCCAACGTCGGCAATCTTTTGAAAGTGTTTACACTCCGAGTCGTCGCAGTTCTGTAGCCGCCAAACTTCGTCAGTGACCGCAACGAATTTTCTTGTCAACTCAATGATTTTTGGATCTGACCAAATGGACCGCCGGCCCAAAACTCCGTTGCCTCATGTGCAGCCCAATGGATGGCCGTTCATCGTCCATAGCAGCATTGGTTTGTCGGCTGAGTTGGCGGCTGCAATTCCATCGGCGAATGTTGTTAGCCATGGGATCTCCATCCAGCCCAACTCGCGATCCGATGGCAATATATGCTGTCGCCAGGCAACGAAATTGTCTGGTGTCAACTCAGTAGCTGGCTGTGCACACACAAGGGGTGTTGACAGCCATAGTGCGGCACATATCAGAATAAAACGAAACATGGTCAACTCCGATTCTGGTTCAGAAACAGGTATTGTATCGAACAATGACGCCCTAGATATAAAGACTTTGCTTGGTTTGTCGGTGGTTCAGAGGATGGAATTCAAGTTCTACAATCGGTTCAATTTAGCATGCGGAAGGAATTGCGATGAGATACTTTGAATACTTAATTTTGGCTGTTTTTTTCGCCCTGCCATCGTTTTCTGTCTGGCTTTGAGGGTATTGAAGCAGCCAAAGAATTTATCGCCAATGCCGATCTTCGCGTATGCATGGAAGTTGCTGACGCCTCTGGCGCGGCCGAAGCCGACCAGAATTCGGCCAGCGGACTGGGTTTCGATTCGGGGTGTTATTGGATTGATAACGACACGTCGCGAATCCATATTGGATTTGGATTGGGAGATCGTCGTGACTTACGGAAGGGCTTGGTGTACCGTTTCGCTCCTCGCAATGGAATTGGGACTACCAATGGAATCATCCGGAGTTGTTGATCGGACGCAAGGAAGTTAAGGTGGATGCTTTCAAAATTTCGCGTCCTTGATTTATGGTGTCAGGTATCGGTCTTGAATCGCGTTTTTGGTAATGACTTTTTGCGACGACGAAAAACACCTGAGTTCAAACGGAATCGAAATTTGGTCTCGAATCGTGCAGGCTTGTGGCCGCTACGCGCCCGATAAGATTTGGATAAACGATTGCACATCCAACAGGTTGACTTCGCCGTCTCCATTGGTATCGGCAGGTTCTAGATAACCGCCGGTTGCCAAAAGGTCGACGAATGGGGCGACATCCAATAGATTGACGGCGTGGTCACCATTGACGTCGCCGGCCGCGAAAACAGGACGGGCGGCGAAAGTAAAGAGGTTCAGTGCGTATTGTCGGTTATCAAGCCGATTGATGTCGGTGCCAGCACCGTTCAAATTGAAAAACGTATTTCGATCGAAGTGCCCAAGGACGCGACCGAAGTCTGCAGTGGCGGATAGCAAGGCCGCATCGTTGGGTCCGGACGGACGCGATGGTCCTTGGTTGTTGTTGCCAAACGGTTCTTCGTTCAACCGCGTATTCCCTTCCGCCAACGCAAGAATTTGGACTTCGACGCCCGGGGACAAATTGCCGACTTCGATTGGGGTCACGCCCTCGCCGTCAAAGGAATCGACATCGACAAAAATTGGATGAAGAGGATCTTGGAATTCGTCACTGTCGATCGCATAGGTGCCTTGGTCCTGGTGCATGATCAGGCCAAAGCGATCCAGGAAATATTGATCGGAATTAGACGCATCGGCCCAGTCACTGCCAAAATTGGCGTCACTGATAAAAATCGCGGAGCCACCAGCCCGAATATAGGTTTCAATAGCATCGACGGATTCGGTGGAGTACGCGGCATTGTTTGAGCCGAAAACCAAAACGTCGAATTCAAAAAGATCTACGGCGGTAAAGTCAATCTCGGCGCCGGAAGTTTGGCCAGTCAAAGGGGCATCCATTTCTAACGGTTCGATCCATTGTGTGATCTCGAATCCATCATTTTCTAAGGCAATTCTTAACTCGCCCCAACCGTGGTTGCCGTTGTTTGTGTTGGTATTGAAAATGTCGGCCAAGTGTTCTGTCCGCGAGGCGTCGTTGTTGGCTTCTAAAAACCCACCGCTGCGATCTGCGCCGCGAATGAACAAAACGGTCGCTTCGTCGTCTTGGGCAAAGCTACTGGCAGTCATTGCAATGCAAAGCATCATCATCGAAACGGAAAAGGAAGGTCGTGACATTGGAGGCTCGTTTGGGATGCAAGTTTGCGAGTTTATCGAGGCACCGACGGGGCGACAGTGTTCTCCGCAACATTATGAACTAAATGGGTGCTCCGTGTCATTGATTTTAAGTGAGCGAAGTAAAATCCGTGCCACCGAGATTTACGCATTAAACGGTCGTCGTAATTGAAGATCCTTTCATTTTTTGAAGTCCTGGCTTCCTTTCTCGTTAGCGGTCGGCGGATAATCCGTCCGTTTATGTCCGGGTTCTTTCCAATGGGTAGAACGTCGAGTCGTATTCCAACCAAGTTAACCTCTGTACTTTTGTCGATAGTTCCAATGCCTGCACGTTTATTCATAACGAGAGTGATTTTTATCATTGCTGTAGTTTCTTTGTTGGGTTGTGGCGTTTCCGAAACGTTGTCCGATTTCGATTCAGCCGATCCGATCGACGCAGAAACTGACTTGGGAATCGCCGCTTGTGAGTTGTTATTGCCATTTGCAAAATCAGTGTCTCAGCGTAAGTACGAATCGGCTTACGACGCCCTGGATGCATTTGTTTTCCAAGATGTCCATGCCCGCCAATTTTTGCGAAACTCTCCGAGAATGGAATCGACCATCAGCGAGTACAAGTACATTGGCGACCGCAAGGACCGAATTGGCAACGTTGATAAAGCCAAGTTTGTTCAATTCATGAAAGACGCAGAATTGGAGGGTATTCCTTCGGGCGAATTTGAAGTCATCGAAGAATGGAACTTTGTGGAAGATGGAGAACCAATGGCGCCAAGCGATCGTAGGTTTTCGGACGATTTTCCATTCGACAAAGTGGTGGCGTCGGTAACGATCGTGATCGATTGTGTGTTCGATGAACAGGCCAAGCAAACTTTCGCAGATTCCTACGATCCTGAGATCGCGGACGCTGATCTATATTTCAACATACTGGTGTATGTTGTCGAGGACGAAGATGAACTGAAACCTGCGTTTGTTGATTTTCAAACCATGCATCTTGATCAATACTAATTTAGATTGGGTCAACGTTGGCGAGTTGATGATACAAATTGATACAACTTCGCCGCAACTGATTCGCAGCTTCAGCAGTATCCTTGCATGAAAAGGGAAACCGTCCCTTGATTTGACAGGTATACAAACTGGAGATTTCGAATGTCATATGCACCGCCCCCCAGATACGTCTTGGCGATTTGTTTTCTACCCGTATCGCTAGTCATCGGTTGGGTCTTTGAGCCGGCTTCGGACCTGAAATCCGGTTCCAGGAATTTGAGCCCAAGTGGTGGTTGTTTCAAACTGAAGGCCGATCCCGATGCGGTTTACGTTGGATTATACAACTTGCAGGATGTCGCTGTTTCGTATGGCGAGATAAAGGCCAAATCAGGCAATGTCCCCGTTGGCATCACATTGGCGTTTCATGATTGGAATGCAGCCGGTGTTGAAGCCACCGAGCCAGTGCTGCAAACGCTGGTCGACCCCATGGAGGGTAACGATGTAACGCCGTTGTGGATGGCGGAACGTGTGCGCCGCGATGGCGGGATATTGGCGATTGTCTGGGACGCGATTGGCTATTTTACTGAGCATCCAGACTATTTCTCCGGTGGTGGGACACAACCGATTCTGTATCGAGATATTTTCGCTGGTAAATACGACGAATACATTCGAACCGTTGCTCACGAAGTCCAACAGTTTGGCCAACCGATCATGTTAAGTCCGGCCGCTGAATTCAACGCGATCGGTTACTTCAGTTTTGGCGTTGAAGGCAACGAATCGATCCTCGACGTGCCTCCAGACCTCAGATGCAATCAGTACGGGGATCCCAGCACTCCAGATGGTCCAGAGCGTGTACGAGACGTTTACCGTTACGTGATCGATATTTTTGAGAAGGAACGAGTTCAAAACGTGACCTGGTTTATGTACTCGCATACGGCCTACATGAACCCCGCCGATTTAGAGCCAGAAGAAATCGAAGTCTTGGAATTGCTCCACCCTCGACACTATTACCCCGGTGATCAATACATAGATTGGATTGGCAATAGTGCGTATGTATCGACCGAAGATGCCAAGCTCAACTTGGATTTCGCGCTGTCTCACGCAATTGAAGCTTTCGCTGAAGTGACCCAAAAACCATTCTTTATTCCGGAGTTTGGACTAACCGCGGCACTGAATCAGAATCGGGCACTGCGGATTTATTCATTGTTCTTGACCGAGATTCCGGCGTTTCCAACGATCCGGGGTTTCGCATTTGCCGACGCGGATCTGTTTGAAGGCTTTTTCGAAACGCCGCGATTGGGGAATTTTCCGGAGGAGATTGTTGCGTGGCAAGAGTCGGTCATCCAATCCGGTTTCTATACATCAGAACTGACTTTTGAAAGATAGGGCTCTGAGAATCGGATGAACAACCGGGCCAAGCTACTTTATGTTGAAGATGATTTGCGAACCGCGGAATTGGTTCGCGAGTACTTGGAGTCGGAGAATTTTGAGGTCGTGTTGGAATCCGATGGCATCACTGCGCTCAGACGTATTCAAGCTGAGCGTTTCGATTGTGTGTTGCTGGATATAACTTTGCCTAACTTGGGCGGATTGGAGATTTGTCGGGCTATTCGGCCTAGGTTTCGAGGCGCGATCATGATGGTGACTGCACGTGGAGAAGCGAACGATCAAGTCATCGGTCTTGACTCAGGGGCCGATGACTATTTGCCGAAACCGATTCAACCGAAATTGCTGCGGGCGCGACTCAATGCGTTAGTGCGTCGATTTAGAATGAACGACGGAAGCGAAGGCTTACGCGATATATCTTTTGGAGACGTTGAAATTTGCTTGAACAATCGCACGTTGAAGATTTCCAATCAGGAAATCCCGTTGACGTCGACCGAGTTTGACGTGTTCTGGATGTTGGCACAACACCGTGATGCGGTCGTAACGCGTTCCGATCTACACATGAAAGTTCGTGGCGTTCGTTACGACGGCTTGGACCGCTCAATTGACTTGATGATTGGTCGGATTCGTAAAAAGATTGGTGACAACGGGCGGGACCCCAGAATCATTAAGTCAATTCACGGAACGGGATATCTTTTGGTGACACAATGATGACTCGACTGGTAATCAATTACATTGCAACCATTGTACTGGCATTCACAGTTTCTCTGGGGATGTTGATCGCCATGGCGTGGTTTAATCAAACCGAATTCAATTTTACCGAGAGCTTGATCCATTTAATTGAAGTGTCAAGATCCTCTCAGCTCGTTGCAAAGGAAGCTTTCGGGCCAGAGACGGACAAGCCAATTCACGAGTTTCCGTTGGGGACGGCAACCTGGTTGAGCAGCGACGACATCGAGGAATTGGTCGCACAGGAAAATCTAAACAGCGACTATACGGTTGTGGTGTATTCGGTGAGGGAGGGGCGCGCGTTAAAGCTGGAAACTGATCGGAGTTTGTTAGACGCCGCGATTGAACGTAATGACAACTTGTTCTTGTATATTTTGGGGTCGAGTGTGTTCGTGTTCGTACTGGCAGGTGCGTTCTTGGCCGTTCCGCTGGTAAAGAAGCTCCAACAGCAAGAATCGGTAATTCGAAAATTGGCCGATGGCGATTTGTCAGCTCGTACAAGTATGAGCGCCAACGATGCGGTAGGTCAATTGGGGCAGCGCATCAACGTGATGGCCAATCGGTTGGAACATCTGGTCAACGGTCAGAAGGAACTTTTGCAGACGGTTTCTCACGAACTTCGAACGCCTGTCAATCGTTTGCATTTCTTGTTGGAATTGCTCGACAAAGATATAGAAACGGGCTCGGCCAACGCACTGAAAAGAACGGCCGAGATTCGCAGAGACTTGTTTCTGCAAGACGAAATGATTGATGAGCTATTGATATATTCTCGTTTGGATACCGTCACGGAATTGGAATCAACGGAAGTCGACCTGGCAAAAATCGCCGACAGCGCAATTCGGCAATCGCGATTTGTTTCCCCAGATATCGAAATTCGTATCCGTTTTGAGACGCGGGAGATGTTGGTCGTCGCCGATGCTCGGCTGATTCACCGATTGCTTTCAAATTTGATCAGCAATGCGTGTAAGAACGCCGTGTCATTGGTACATGTAATCATTTCATATCACGAAATGTGTAGTTGCATTTCGATTGTAGACGATGGACCTGGGCTTCGGGAATCGGATCGGTCGAAGGTGTTCGAGCCATTTGTGAAACTTGATAATGATGCCGGTTTTGGTCTCGGTTTAGCCATTTGCAAGCGTATTGTGGACGCACACAAAGGCCGAATTGAGTTTGTTGGCGAAAGTCCTGGGGCCACCTGCGAGGTCAAGTTGCCGATTGCAGGAGCGTCGCCGACGAGGGTTGAATTTTCAACGATGTTAGATCTGGATAAAGCGGCTTGCACAAACGACGAACAATATTGAAAAACTCCATGCTATGGAGAAGGTCGTCCATCGAAACACCCGTGTTTTCAATTGTTACGCAGCGGTCGAACGACGAATCTGCCTGATTCGTTTTGATTTTGCTTCGACCGATTCGCTAGTCCGTTATAATCGCTGCAGCCAATGATTTGCCCGTCGTAAAGTGTGAGAACGTTGAAATGTTTGGTCGTCGATTCCCCTTGAGCTTTTGTTTCGGTTTGGTTTGTTTGTTGGTCGCTGGAGATTGCTGGGGCCAGCAAAAAAAGAACGACAACATCCCGGACTTTACGCAAGGCGACCCAATCCCAGACGGGTATCCGCACGATTGGAATTTGGGACCTACCGGCGCAAGAGGTTGGATCTATAGCAACCGTCTCGAAACCGCGCAGGCACGACAGATCCTGATTACAACCGTTGAAACTGGGTCTCCGGCTGACGGCGTATTGGAAAACGGTGACGTTATCCTCGGCGTCGCTGGCGAGACGTTCAAATTTGATCCGAGAGTCGAGTTTGGCAAAGCCATTGGAACGGCAGAAGCGAGTGACGGCAACTTGGAACTGATTCGCTGGCGGAGAGACGAGGTTGAAAACGTCACGGTTCCATTGACAATCCTAGGGGAATACTCTGCGACGGCGCCGTTTGACTGTACGAAGTCTAGTAAGATATTCGAGCGAGGTTGCGCTGTGCTTCATGAGCGGATGAAGTCTCAAACGAAATTCCGGAACGGGATTATTCGTTCGCTCAATACGTTGGCTCTGTTGTCCAGCGGGGAATCAAGGTACTTGCCAACAATTCGCAAGCAGGCAAAGTGGGCGTCTGAGTATTCGGATATAAATGGGCGATCACTCAATTGTTGGTTTTATGGTCCCATCAATTTAATGCTGGCCGAATACACACTTGCAACCGGCGATCGGCAATTTATTAAGGACCTCGAACGAATCACGATGGAGATTGTGGGCGGTCAAAGTGCGGTGGGCTCATGGGGGCATCGATTCGCACGCGTCGACGGTCGTTTGAATGGATATGGGATGATGAATGCCCCCGGTTTGCCAATGACGGTTTCTCTGGTGTTGGCTCGGCAAGCCGGTGTATCGGATCCGAAACTGGATGATGCCATCGAGAAAAGTCGGCGGCTCATGCGATTTTACGTGGGCAAAGGTTCTGTGCCTTATGGAGACCACCACCCCTGGATGGAAACTCATGACGACAATGGAAAAAACGGAATCGCAGCAATCTTGTTCAACTTGTTAGAAGACTCAAAGGCGGCGAGTTTCTTCTCACGCATGAGCGTGGCGTCGCACGGTGGCGATCGTGAATTGGGGCATACGGGGAATTACTTTAATATGCTGTGGGCGTTGCCGGGAGTATCGCTATCGGGTCCGCATGCGAGTGGTGCTTGGATGAAAGAGTTTGGCTGGTACTACGATCTTGCTCGACGTTGGGACGGAACGTTTCAGCATCAAGGTCCGGCTCAGCCCAAAAACGACAGCTACAACAACTGGGATTCGACGGGGGCCTATTTGTTAGCGTATGGACAATCGAAAAGAAGATTGTTCTTGACCGGTCGAAAGTCCGGCGTGGTAGAACAAGTCGATCCGGCGAAGGCGAAACAACTTGTTCTTGACGGCAAAGGCTACAGCCACAGATTAAAAAACAAAATTTATGCCGAACGATCCGACGAAGCATTGATATCGGCGTTATCAAGTTGGTCGCCGGTCGTGCGAGAGCGTGCCGCCGACGCATTGTCTCGTCGTACCGGAAACCCGATAGCGGCGTTAAGGCAATTGTTAACGAGTGACGATTTATATTCGCAGTTAGGGGCATGTCAAGCATTGGCAAAACTTGGCAAAAGAGGTAGCTCGACGGTGCCAGATCTGCGAACCACTTTAAAGTCAGAGGACTTGTGGTTGCGAGTCAAAGCTGCTGAAGCTTTGGCAGCGATGGGGCGTGAAAGTCGTGCGGCGATACCCGAGTTGTTGGAAATGTTGGCTGAATCGCCGCCAAAATCGGATCCGCGAGGGATGCAACAGCGCTACCTTTGTTTTGCATTGTTTGATCGTCGTGATGGCTTGCTGAGTCGATCCTTGGATGGGGTGGATCGAGACGCACTGTTTCAAGCGGTTCGTGCTGGCCTGGGCAACGAAGATGGTCGGGCGCGTGGCGCCTTGTCGAGCGTTTATAAGAATTTGTCTTTCGAAGAGATTCGACCTTTGCTGCCGGCCATTCACGATGCCGTAGCAGAGTCGGCACCCAGCGGAATCATGTTTGCCGATGGGATTCGGTTGAGTGGGCTTGAAATACTCGCGAAGCATCGAATCAAAGAAGGGATGCGGTTGTGCGTGGACGTGATGGAGTTGGATCGTTGGGGCGCTGGCAAGCGGATTCCGAAATGCCTGAATGCTTTGGCAATGTATGGCACCGCCGCCAAAGAAATGGTCGCCGAACTTGAGCCGCTAAAAAAACACCTGAATCAGAAAAAGCGAAAGAACGACAATGACAAACGGCAAATGGAGTTGTTGCGAAAAACAATTGTCCAAATCGATAATGATTCCGATCCGCCCAAACTAAGGTCTTTAGCGACCAACCCCGAGTAAGTGATCCGCACCAATATGAGATTCCAAATGTTACGCCTGCAATTCGTATTCAAATCGGTTTTGATTCTGGCCCTGTTGTCCTGTTGTTCCGACTTGCTGGGTGACGTCAAAGTGCATCCTGCTTTCGGAAATGACATGGTTATCCAACGCGATCAACCGATCAAGGTTTGGGGCAGTTCGGACTCCAGCGACCTGATCACGATAAAGTTTGCTGACCAGGAAAAGACAACATCACCCGATGACGTCGGAAATTGGGTGGTTCATTTTGAATCCATGCCAGCAAACAACCAACCTCAAGCGATGACGATTCGACAAGGGGAATCCACGCTGGAATTGACCAACGTACTGGTGGGCGATGTTTGGCTTTGCGGTGGTCAAAGCAATATGGAATTTTCGCTTGAAAAAATCTATCAAGGCGATGTCGAGATTGCATCCGCACGACATTCAGAAATCCGCTTGATGACGATTCCGAACAAAGCGCTACCCGAGGTCGCGCGGACATTCGAGCCGCTTAACGAGTTTAATTCTTGGACGAATCAGTACGAGGTCAAAGGGACATGGCGTGTGTGCTCGCCGGAAACGGCCCGCAAGTTTGCTGCAATCGGCTACGTTTTTGGTAGGCGGCTTTATTTGGCGACCGGTGTACCGATCGGCATCATCGACAATTCGGTTGGTGGGACGACGGTTGAAGGCTGGACGTCGCGATCCAGCTTGGGCAAGATTCCATCTGCAGCTGGGCTACTGTCAGATTGGGATTCTCGCGTTGCGGCTTGGGACCCCGAATCCGATTTGGCGAATCGATTGGAACGATGGAAAGAAGATACCAAGCGACGAAGAGAACGCGGTCAAACGCCGCGACCGAAACCGGAAGACTTGAAGCCGGGACCCGCGTTTGACCGCAATAACCCAGGCGCTTCCTACAACGCGATGATGGCTTGCTTGGCGGGTTGCAAGATCAAGGGGATCATTTTCCATCAAGGCTACAACAATGCATTGGGAGATGCTCGGCCCAAGCTTTACGCCAAAACGATCCAAGCCATGATTCAAGACTGGCGAGAAGTTTTTGGCGATGCGGTGCTTCCCTTCGGCATCATTGAATTGTGTGCTGGTGCGGATCCTCAAACGATGGACGATTTCGAAACACGCATGGTGGACGCTGGTCCGTTTATTCGGGAAGCTCAATTCGAAGCGTACGACAATTTACCCAATATGGGCTGGGCCTGTGCCTATGATCAACAAGTCAATTGGTATCATCCCCAAATGAAAATGATGTTGGCCGAACGGATGGCACGTTGGGCGTTGGCGACTCAATATGGGATGAAGAACATCGGCCATGCGCCCGGCAAATTGGTTGCACACCGGTTATTGCAGGATCGTATCGTGCTGTCCTTCGATCGTGAATTGACGGTTCGAGATGGACGTCCGATCGCCGGCATGGCCATTGCCGGTGAAGACCAGCAGTTCTATCCGGGAGAAGCCGTTTTCTCCGTTAAACGAAAAGACGATCGGGGACGAGACGTGTTTGATTTCAAGTCAATCGAAGTTTCGAACCCATTGGTGGAACGACCATTGGCTGTCAGGTATGCCTGGGCGCGTTGTCCCTTGGGCAACCTGACCAATCGAGCGCATCACGAACGCATCATACCATTGCCTTCGTTTAGAACGGACTCGTGGGATTGGCCTGAAGCTCCGTTTGGACAAGATCAAGGTTCTCATCGACGCAAAATTAACCAGATGCGAAAAACCGCGCGGGATGCTGCGGCGGAACGAAAGCGAAAAACAGCGAAAAACGTAATGGGATCAATCGAATAAAAAAGCACCCGTTAAACGGGTGCTCGAAATTTAACCAAGTTGTGTTGAACGGCAAAACTTGCTTAGCCGGATGGCAACAGATTCACGAACGGGAAGACATCCAGAAGGTCAACAACACCATTCATGTCAAAGTCGGCGGCTGGGTCAAACTCTCCGTTTACGAGTAGCTCCACAAAGGGGGCAACGTCAAGCAAATCGACCATGCCGTCACCGTTAATGTCACCAAGAATCAGTTCGTCTTTGGTCAAGAATAGCAGTTGCCCGCCTTCGACGAGATCCCCATCGTTGATTCGAGAATCTGCATTGAATTGATCTTGGTCTTCGATTCCGTGTGCTTGCACGTTAAAGATAAAGAGTGTACCTGGTGTTTCTCCGAACAGGACGGACACATCCAAAATTCCAGAGCTCTCCCATTCACCGGCGGCGCCCGCGTCCACGTCAACGGCATCGGTCGGTGTGTCAATAGATGCGTCCAAAACAACGCTTCGGTCGATGTTTGCAACGCGCAACAAATCGCCGGTTACCGGATTTACTTGGATGATTCCGGCTTCGTTGGGATTTGCCGCACCTGGACCAAACAAAGGCTCTCCAGTCAACGAGTCTTCTTCAGCTTCATCTTCTTGACAATAAATCAATCCGTCGCCTGCCCAGTCAATATTGTCGACCGAACGAAGCGCACGCGTGGCGTCTGCGTCGGCGTCATAAAGGATTGCAACGTCACAACTCAAGTCACTAAAATCCGTAGTGATTTGGTACAAGGTGCCAAAAGTATCGGAGCCGTCACCGGTTTTAGGATCGACCGCATACGTGTCGACTCCCGTCGATGCCAAGGCTGCAACGGCACCATTGGTTGGACTGGTCGATAAGTCTTCAGGGCGAGAAAACCCAAATGCACCGAGCGCTTCCGCTTGCGTCCAAAGATTGCGTTGAACGGGATAGCCATACTCATCGAAGCCCGTTGAACCGTCTTCGGAAGGTGTACCTGTGTTGTCGTTAGCGACCTGAACCCAGGTGCCGGAAATCGAACCGTTGCCACTGAAGTCCAGGGGTGACAATTCGCCGTTGCTGGCGACGAAAACGTACAAGTTTCCGCCACTCAAACCGTTTCGCTCCAAGAAATTACCTTTCGCGTCCTTGGTACCCATATACAAATACAAGGGTGCCGCTTCGTCCTCGGTGTCTCCGTCTGCATCAAATGGAGACGAATCGTCGGCCAAAATAAAAGCCACCGTTGAATCGCTTCCGGAGTCGATCTGGGTAATGTTCTCCCAAGCTCCCCGGCCAAACGAAGGCACGGCCCAAAACTCGTCGTTTTCAACATCTAATGCCCAAATAGCTCCGCCTACGGGGTTGAAGCCAGAGCCATCTTCTTCACATGTGAAATAGATGGTGTCAACGATTCCCCGAGGCGATTTTGAACTACCAAACGCATCGGCGTCCACCAATTGACTTGAACAAAATCGGCTGAACCCGGAAAAGTCGTTAGCCAGAAAACCAACATCCGTAGCCACATTGCCGTTGGCGTCGAAAATCGTGTCATAGGCCAAGCCTGATGCCGTAACCTGACGCGTTTCCTTGCTGATGTCAAAGTAAGACACCCGTGCCCCAACCAAACCAAACTCGCCGCTGGCTCCGTCGTTGACGAAATACTCGTAACCGCGAAAATTCAAAAGCTCGTGATTCGCAAGAACGCGAACGGTCTGTTCATCAAGGTCGATTGCCCCCATTCCATCCAGAATCCCAGGTGGAAAGTAATCGTCGAACGACTCTCCGACTGTGAAAAGTGGATCGGAAACTGTAAATCCATTCAAACCGTTCGCCATGCTTTGAGCATAAACGCCGGAAACTGCCAAACCCATCGCAATCGATAGACAAAGGCTGCTTTTTAAAAAGAGTTTGCGCATTCGTGTGTGACTCCTACTGGAACATAAAAAAATTTTCTAGAGGGTCTCATACGACTCTTAAGAACCGGCAATTGAATCGTTAAGAAGTGGAGATATTTGTGTGAGTTACCGATTCTTCATAAACCGTTTCAGTCGGCTTGGCTAATGGAAATTATGCAGGCACGCGCTAAATAAAGATTGCCGTGGTTGGCGCGATTTGTCAGTGCCGAGAGTCTTGCGACGGCAAGAACCAAATTCAAAGCGACTTGACGAAGGCTAATAACTTCCGTCGCTCGGAAGACGACAAATTCATAAACACGTTTTTTGACTCGAGAGCCTCGCCACCATGCCACAAGATCGCTTCTTCGATACTTCGCGCTCGCGAGTCGTGAAGGAGATGGGTGTGGCGGTTGACGCGAAAAACCAAACCGATACCCCATAATGGCGGTGTTCGCCATTCGTTTCCGGTGGCAGAAAAAACCGAACGGTTATCGGCGAGCCCTTCACCCATGTCGTGCAACATTAAATCAGTAAATGGATGAATGGTTTGGTGCGACAATTCTGGGAAGTCGGGGTCGGCACCTGTATTCCATTTTTCAACGTGGCAGGCGTTGCAATTGGCCTCGTTAAACAGCCGTTGGCCTTCAAGAATGGTGGAGCTTTCGTGGCTCCGTCGGGCCGGAACGGCAAGAGTCTTGCAATAATACGTAACCAAATCCAAGATCTCATCGGATACTTCAGGGTGACCGCCATGAGGCGCTTCAACCTGTTTCGATTGAGTGCGGGTGAGCATATCTTTGGGAAACAACGTTGAGGTAATGCCGATGTCTGATCGAAACGCCGCAGCAACTTGTTGCCGAACCGTCGGCTGTTCCGCCTTCCAACCAAATCTCCCCGCAACGGTTTTACCCTGTTTCACGTCCCAGACTTGATTCAGTCTGCCAGAAATACCGTCTTGATTCGCGTCAGCTGGGTCTTCCAGTTTTTTCAGTTCTGAAATTGGAATGGCTTCCAACAGGCCAATTCCGATGAGCGCAGGAGCAACTCGCAACGAAAATCTGGCGTTCGGCGATAGTTCACCATAAGCTAGACCTTCGATTTTGAGTTTGGGTTTCCTCAGTCGATATCGTTTTCCATCGGGGTATTTTCCGCGTATCTCTTCCCATTCGATACTGACGCTGGCTTCCGGTTGAACGCCTTGGACGGCGCGGTTCTGGATTTGGTCACCGTAGTTTGCGTCTGGCAACATGCCTAAACGGGTCAAGAGTTTTTGTTGGAGCTCGCTGGGTTGCTCTGGCTCAATACTCGTACGCAATAACAAGGAAGTCATTACCTCGTCACCTTTAGGCGCCCGACCACGACCATCCTTGATATGGCAAGACTGGCACGACATGGTATTGAACAGCGGACCCAATCCATCTCGGGACTTGGTTGAGGCGGGGGCGGTAACCCAGGCATTTTGGAAGAACGAATTACCTGCAAAATGATCGCCTCTCCGAGTCATGGAAAGATTGGCTGCCGGACGCGAAAATGCGCTGCGGTCATCCGATTGGGCCTTTGGAATCACGATTGTCGTGTCACCGCCGGACATCGGGTGGTCGGCAGACGCCCAACCGACAAATAGAAAATGCAATAAAATCACCCAACACGCGTTCCTAGTCGACATCAGTGGTATCCAATTCGTATTTTAGAATTTTGACAACGCTTGAGTTACCGTCGCGGCCTTTTCCAAAGATTCGGTCTGCAATTTTAATCGCTGGATGAGTTCCCGGATCATGTCACGACCTTCTTCATTCTCAGGCAAAATGAGTTGATCAAAATGCTGGCCTTGCTCGCCGATATCAAGAATGCGTTTAGCCTGTGCAATGGATTTATCCATTCGCAATAAAATTTCCTTGTCCAACGCTGGATCGTACTTGCGCACCAACGCAGACAATGAAACTGATGATGCCGAATCTGTAACGGGACGTGCCCGTTGATTGCCCACGTACAACGAACGAATTGCAAGAATGTTGTGATAGTTCGAACGGTGCGTCGTGTCGCTAAAACAAGACTGTTCTTCTTCTTGATCATTAGTGATCATGGCAACCCGCATGCGTTCGGTGGCAACTTCCGCAAAGCCAAGACTGCCCAACCCAAGCAGGATTCGATCCAAACGTTGCTCCACTGGCAATCGGTTGAAAACACTCGTGTAAATGCCTTTACCCGGATCCCAATCGATCGTCATTAACCGCAAATCACTAATGATTAGTCTTGTCGCCGCCGACAAATAATCGCGCCGCCGTTTCTGGCTACCGCCAGTCCCCCGTTCCCCAACAACGAAATCTGTGAAAGGTCGCTGCCCACTTTCGGTAGGGTTGCGATTTAAGTCTTGGCCCCACAACAAAAATTCAACGGCATGGAATCCAGTCGTGACATTAGATTCAATATCGGTAATCGACGACAACGGAGCCGCCTTCGGATCGGCACCACTCTGAAATTCTGCAATCAACTCGTCCGTGATTGGCAAAACGCCTTTGGCAACGATGTTTTTGCGCGCAAATGGATTTCCCTCATGAAAGATGTACCCGTCAGCAACATAATCAATCAGGCCTTCATCCATTGGCCAAGCATTGACTTTACCCTCCCACGCGTCCACATTCGGATTGCCAAAACGAAAAACTTCGCAGTGCGAATAGTTTTCGTGGGCCTTTATCCATGCCTGTTTTGCGGCCATGTGCGTCTGTTCGGATGGATCGGCTAAGAATGCATTGACCGAATTCAATAATTCTTGACAAGCAACAATGGTGTCTTGGAAACGTGTATGGGCCTGCAAGACGTAGTGTGTTGCTACCTTTTCCGCGAGTGACGTCGTGTCGGAACGATCGCCTTCAGCGTTCAATTGCCGATGCATAAAGAGCAGACAAGTCAACAGAATAGCCGTAATCTTTAGCTGCCAAAGAAATCGTCTCATCGTTCCAAGAATTGTTCGGTTTGAGTTTAAAAACCGGTCGATTATCCGGCGTACTTAGAACGTGATCAAACCCTGTTAACAAACGCTAACAAACCAACAGCTCAATGGAAAACCGATGTCTTGATTTTTTTAGAATTGAACTAAAGCAGAGCGTGATGATTTCGACTAATCTGCGATTCGTTCGCGCTTTTGATCACGTTTCTGTTTTCCGGTTCCGAACATCCTACGGCATCTAATTGTGGAACTCATTTCTGGGCTCGACGCCCAACAGTCGACGTACAAAGAAATCTTGCCGGCGCCGAACCAAGTAGGGGATTTCCCCGACCCCATGACCACGGCCGGGGACGACCACCAAATCAAAATCCTTGTTCGCGCGGATCAGGGCGTCGACCACTTGCATGGTGGAAGCTGGATCGACGTTGCTATCCATCTCTCCGACGGACAACATTAAATCGCCTCTCAGTTTGTGTGCGTGAGTGACGTTAGAGTTTTCATCGTAATGTGGCCCGATTTTGCCCATCCAGGCTTCGTTCCACCAAATCTTGTCCATCCGATTGTCATGGCAACCACAATCACTGACCGCAACATGATAGAAATTGCTATGATGCAGTAGCGCGGCCAAAGCATTCTGTCCTCCTGCACTGCCACCAAAAATTCCTACTTTGGAAATATCCATCCATGGGAACTGAGCGGCGGCGGATTTTATCCAAGCGATCCGGTCCGGAAAACCACCGTCCGACAGGTTTTGCCAACAGACATCGTGAAACGCCTTGCTGCGCCAATTGGTCCCCATGCCGTCAATACGAACCACGACAAATCCCAATTCCGTCAACATGCGAACGCGGGGTTGCAGACCAAACGATTTTTCGACATGGTGATCGTGAGGCCCAGCATAAATGGCCTCGATGATGGGATACTTTAATTGCGGATCGAAGTTAGATGGTTTTACGATGTAACCAAAGATTTTTGTTTTTTGGTCTCGGCCTAACGCCGCAAACCGGACAGGAGATTTGTAACCGGCTTCCTTAAGTTGCCGTACATCGTGTTCCCAAAGTTGGCATATTTTTTTACCGTCACTGGCCCGCAATAACTCCCAAATCGCTGGTTTGTCGACGCGCGACCATTTGTCAACCAAGTATCGACGATCGGGGCTGAATTCCCATTGATGGTTGCCGTCTGCGGATGTGATGATGGTCAGGTCCGAACCGTCGAAATTGACGCGCGCCAAATGGTGGTGGTAAGGATCTTGGTCCGGGTAGATTCCCATCGCGGTGAACCAGACGACATCATTTTCATGGTCGACCCAATTAATCTTGCGAACGACCCAAGGTCCGCTCGTGACTTGATTGATCACTTGCCCCGATCTGGCATCGATTCGATATAGATGGTTCCAGCCGTCCCTTTCACTGGCCCATAAAATCTGTTCCTCTTCGTCCAGCCAATGCAGCATTGTTTTTTGCGAGTAGTCAACGAATGTTTGCGAAGTTTCATTGACAATGTCTTTGACTTCGCCGGTTTCCGCATCGATCGATCGCAATGCCAGTTGCTGATGACCGCGACGATTGTACAACACATAGGCCAACCGGTTATCGCTGGACCAACGCTGAAATTGAATCGACCATGAATCGTCGAATAGCGCCTCGTCGACCGAGATTCGTTTTTGTTTCGTCAAATCGACAATACTCGGGAATCGTTGTGGTAACGGGTCACCGGGTTTGACGTAGTTGATCCATTTGATTTTTGGTTGAATTTGATCTTTGGGCGTTGACTCAACCAACGGTATTTTCCGTTTCGAAACGTTGGATTCTCGAAACACTAACGCCCGTTTTCCATTGTCGCTATAGTGAAACGGCCGCAAGTAGCGATCGTCTTTCGAGCCATCTGTTGTGAGTTGAAAGGCATCGGCGTCATGATTACGGAGCCAGACATTGTGTTGACGAATGATCAACTGGTTTTCGCGAGTCGCACTGTGTTTCGCCCTGCCCCGTTTCTGCTGTACCTTTTCTCGAGCAGCTGGATCAAAAACGGCCTCACAATCAGTCGTGGCCGCAATGAAGATACCGGCAATGTCATTGGGTTTGAAATCAGCGACCCAACAATGCCCCGTAAAAGTCGACATTGTTTTCGATTCGCCGGCACGAAGTACGCCATAGTTATTAAATTTTCCACGTGTCGATACCCAGAACAAGCGAACGTCCTCTTCGAATTGGTTGACAAACGTGATGTCTACGTTGTTGCGCCCAGCCGTACTGTTTTGCCAACGATCACGCGGTTGCAAGCTGGTTGTGGATTCAGTTCTGTCAGCCTGATTGAAAGGTTTTTTCTCACCTTTCGTTGGATCGACGATTTGCTCAACGGATTTGCCGTGCAACCTGGTCGTCAAGAACAGTCTCTCGTTCGACCAATAATAGCTAGCCGAGCTATTGTAAAAGGCTTTGCGATAGGTCCGTTGTAAACGAGCGGCTCGGTGATAATCTTCAGCCGTACCTTGAGCCCAATTGTGGGGCGCAAACGTAAGTGCTCCCAACAACCAAACGAGAAGAAAAAGTGATTTTTTTTGGCACATAGTCAATCAAGCCGAGTAACGAAGACGGTTGTGGTGGGAGGTGACTCTGTTTCTCACGCCTAAACTCTAGTTGGAGTCATCTCTGATCGCAATGGAATGCAATGCCTAAGCGCAGGCGAGACGTCCCAAAATCTAGCTAGATCCTCGCCATACGTATTTTTTGATTGTACGTTAAGCTTTTTGGGAGCTGACATTCAAAAAATCTTAACGAACACGCGTTGTGTTTTTGTTATATTGTCAATCCAAGGCTTAGCTTCTAAATCGAGACGGAACATGAAAACAAGACGCGAATTTCTCAACGAATCATTTACAACGATATCTGGTTTTGGCGTGGCTGCGGCGCTCACTGCGCTCGGTGAACGATTGAAATTTGAATCTGCCAATACGAAACTAGAACTTCGTCCGACGAAAGATCAAACGACTGGAATTCCACTCATTCATTTACCAGAAGGATTCCGATATTCGACGTTCGGTTGGACGGGCGATCCAATGTCGGACGGGCTGGCTACACCTCATGCGCACGATGGAATGGGGGTTGTGGGTGAAAAAGATGGCGTCGTAACTATCGTTCGAAATCATGAAGTCAGTTCTGACGGAGAGGCCTGGGCAACCAAAACTGGGAAACCGTTTGACGCCCGCGCCCAAGGTGGTTGTACGACGATTCAATTTGATACGAGGCAAGAAAAATGGCTTGAGAGCCGGGTTTCCATCGCGGGAACCAGCCGGAATTGTGCGGGTGGCGTCACCCCGTGGGGAACGTGGCTGACGGCCGAAGAAACCGTGCTGGGAGTCGGTTCGATTGATCGATATAAGAAGAACGTGCCCCGCGCGTTCAAAAAAGACCATGGCTGGGTTTTTGAAGTCAATCCGGATGGTGTGGTTGACCCCGTGCCATTGAAATCCATGGGGCGTTTTGTACACGAGGCTGTTGCCGTCGACCGTGAAACGGGCATCGTGTACCAGACGGAAGATCGAAATACATCTGGATTCTATCGTTTCGTGCCCAAGGAAAAAGGGAAGCTTGCCGCTGGTGGTACTTTGGAGATCGCTGAAGTCGTAGGTCAAGATGATCTACGCGGACATGTAAAACAAAATCAGTCGTTTGATGTACGTTGGCACGCGGTGCCCGAGCCGACATGGGCCAACACGCCAGGGCGGTCCGAGCCGGATGAGTTGGGTGTCTTCAAGCAAGGCAAGCAACTGGGTGGAACCACTTTTGCCCGTTTAGAAGGCTGCTGGGCCGGTAACGGCATGATCTACTTTGATGCCACTAGCGGGGGCCGTGCCCAAGCCGGTCAAATTTGGAAGTTCGATCCGACAACACAGCAGTTGACGATGTTGTTCGAAAGTCCTGGCAAGGAAGTTTTGAACATGCCAGACAACTTGTGTGTGAATCCCCATGGTGGTTTGCTACTGTGCGAAGACGGCGACTACGGAAATTCGGAATACCCACAACGGATGCATGTCTTGACCCAAGAGGGCAAACTCGTTCCGCTGGCGTTGAACGATGTACAGCTCAAAGGAGAGAAGAATAATTTTCGCGGCGACTTTCGTGGGCGTGAGTGGGCCGGTGCAACCTTTAGTCCGGATGGCAAATGGTTATTTGCGAACATCCAATCACCTGGATTTACAATGGCCATCACCGGGCCTTGGGAAAACTTGTTGATGACGTAACGGTTCGGTTGAGTCACAGCGCGGGAAGTTTTGCTGTATCAAAGATTTGTTTGATTGAAACGATTCTTTTGTCAGCGACTGAAAAGCGTTGAACCCATTGTATCTCGTAATCTTGACCTGTTTTGAATTTTCCCGTTTCTTGGCCAAACGCGACAACAATATCCCCTTGGGCAACGACTTCGGTGATCTTAGCATTTTGTTCGGACAGCATTGAAAAATTGGTCATGACGAACTCGATGACCGGTTCAATGCCGACCGCCCGCCCAGTGAAGGGAACCTGCGGAGGTCCGACGATTTCCAACTCGATGTCGGAGGAAAGTTGGGCCTTAAACGCGTCGAGATCTCCTTTCTCGATGCCCCGATACATCGCCTCGACGATGCCAACGTTTGCGATCTCCGTCGTTTTGGATTGCCATTGATCATCGTTCATTTGGAAATGGTCGTGTGTCGTTCCTTGAAGTTCGCGCATCGATCCGCCTCAGGTTTTCTTTTAACGTTCAAAGCTTTTAGGAGAAACAAAGTGAAGGTCTTCGTTCCCGCGTCAAACAAGTCAGATTGTAGCTTTAAAGTTGGATTCCGGCGACTATTTGTCACCAGTCGCGGTGAATTGGACTCAGGGGGCGGCATTGAAGCACCGACGAGTAAAGATGGGATTGAGACCGTCCGATCTTGATCCACCTCGCAACTTTCGTAACGAGCAGCAAAGGGGAGCCAATTTTTGTTAGAGGTAGCTTGCGGTTCGCCATCCTGGCATCTCGTTCCCTCGGCAACGCACACATCGCCCCGTTCCATCGCAACTCGGGCAGCGCTCGCCGTCATCTAGGATCGTTTTTCCCAGACCGTTACAGAACATGCAAACCCCTCCTTTGCGTCCGCCTTTGGCGTTGCAGGAAAAGCAGCGTTCGTAAATCGCCGAGATTTTCCAAGTGCGCCCCATTTGGACGAGAACAATCCGCGTCGATACAAACGGCACGACGTGTGAGAATGCACCTGAGCTATCGACTGGAATCTCTACGACGCAACGTTCATTGGAATCCAACAACACGACCCATCGTGATTCTGGGACAATGTCCTGAAGTGAACGAAACCTTAGCTCGTTCTTCTCTTGAAAAGCGAGGTGTACGTCGGATAGAGCATGTTTCTCAAAGAATACAGCACGATGTTCGACAAGTTTTGCTTCCTGGGACTTCAGAACTTCGGTCTGATAGGCGCTCAAATACGCTCTGACAACTTCACGCCATTCCAAGTCAAAACCCGTAATTCAAAACAGACCGTTACCTTTTGAAACATATCATGTAATGACTACGATTCTTGCGCAAAATTCAAAGATGCCCGAATCGCGACGTTGACGATTCGCGACGGGATGCAGCGCTGATTAAAGGTACTTTCGATTGAATCATTCCGAAGAAATGCGATCAATCAGCGTTTCGAAGCGAGATTTCATTTTGGTATAGGCGTTTCCGGTCGCCGGACCGGTAAAGCCGGTGTGTACGGCTCGAATTTTTTGATTGGCGTCTACAAAAATGGTTGTTGGATAAGAGCGAACTCGATCTATAAAACCGACGGCCTGACTGGCTTTCGATTTATCTGAAAGCCCTCCCATTAGGACCGGATATTCAACATTGTTTCGTTTCAAGTACTTGCGGACTTGCAACACGTCGCGATCAAAATCACCGGTGTGCTCAAAAGCAACGCCAACAATTTTCAATTTCGTTCCAAATTTCTCTTGCAATTCCTTGAAATATGCGGCGGCATCGTGGCAATTGGGACACCAAGAACCAAATACGTAAACCAGTTTGACGGGCGCTTCAAATTCGGTCGCGGCCAAACTAGTCATAAGACCATCTAAATTCTTGAATGAATAATTACCGATGGAATCCTGTTCCGACCAAACCGTTTGATTAAAGGCGTCGGGAAGCTGAGCGTTTTTATCTTTGACTGCGTTCCATGTCTCATGCCACGTGTCAGACGACCAAAATTCGCCAACAATCTTGTGGTCCAGCATTTTGCCACGGAACAGAAACGCATGGGCTCCGTCGAAACAAGATAGCTCCATATGATTCTCACTCGCCGTGCCAAACAAATAGCGGTAGTCGCCCGTCGTCGTTAAAAACGTGCCTCGCAAGTGTCCGTTGGAGCCCGGTTCAAAAACGCCGACCGCCGGGTCATCACTTTTTCCAAAATCCACTGACCAGCGACCATGAAAAGGATTCTCTTTGACGACCGTTCCAAACAAGGAGCCTGGCTGTTGATCCGTTTTCTTGGCTCCAAAATCAAGTTCAACCCAACGGTCTGACCCGCGGCGTTTTTTCCATTTGCCTGTTAGTTGACCGTCTACCAAGCGTCCCGTAATCGCGGAGTCGTAATGGTCAAATTGAATGGAATACGTTTCGTCTTCAACGGAAAAATGAGGGATGACAATCCGTTCGGCGCCGTTGGTCAGTTCGGCCGCCCATTCGCCGTCCCCGTTTTGTATGACGGCCATGCCAAACTTAATTTTTCCACCAGGGCAAACCAAATAGCAATTCCAATCACCTGCAAATGAGGATGGTTCGATGGCGTTGCCGCCGAAGATAAAATAAGTAACCAACGCTAGATTTAACATTTGAGTCGCTCCAAATTTTGTTTTCAAAATTGAACGGATGTTGGCAAACCCACTTGCAATTGCGATTCCGTTTTGATTCTCAATGATTGCATTGTAAACTAAAACCAAAATGTTTAATGGATAGAGAAATGTTGGAAAGTAAATAGAAGCTTAAAGCACTATTGCTGCTTCCATTTGATTCAATCTGGTGAAGAAATGACAAACTACATAGACGGCTTTGTGATGCCCATCCCACTGGGCGGAATCGACGAATATCGCCGTGTTGCCGAGGCTGTGGCAGAGATTTACAAAGAACATGGCGCGCTGGATTACCTTGAATTTATTGGCGATGACATGCATCGTGAAGGAACGCAATCATTCGAAAATTTGGTGGACTCATCAGCGGGCGAAGTCGTCGTTTTTGGATGGATCCATTACGAATCTCGCGAAGCCCGCGATAAGGTGAATGCGAAAGTGGAAGCCGACCCGCGTATGCCGGGAATAATCGCGCCGTTGCTTGACCCACCCAATCCTATTTTCGACGCCAATCGAATGGCCTACGGCGGATTCAATCCGTTATTCAAAACCGCGAACAACACAACAGAATAATAGCTCTGCTCAAACCAGACGACCAATCGCATTGCGATCGTATCACCAATGGTCATCAGGCGTTCAGTCTCTCAAACGCGGGTTCAAAAATCATGGGTTGTCCCGCGGCGTGGAACCTCTTCGTATTCAGATCCCAAATCTCGTTTGGCCATCGGCCGAACTTCGGGGGCCATTTTTGAGATTTTTTCTTGCAGTCGCGCGCAAGTATTCCAACGTAATTTTGGGTCTGGGTCATCTTCAGGCGCCAGTTCCATGGCCGTCTGATAACACTGCATGGCCTGACTGATCCATCCTTGTATCGCTTGGATTCCGCGTTTTTGCTGCAGGTTGGCTCGGCCCCATCGTTCGTGAATGATTCCTTGGTAATAGGCTTTATGGTATTCGTCGTCGATATGTTGCAGCGCCTCGTTAGCATGTTCCAATGCATGCGACAGGGACTCGGAGAATTGATCTGTGGCCGACAAAAGCAAGTAAATCCAAGCTTGTTCGTTGCCTGGGTCGACCGCCACAATATCTCGACAAATGCTTTCCGCCTGAGCTGGCTCGTTCAACAATCGGTAATGTTCTGCTCGCTCCAACGCTCTTTTCACGGTCTTCTTGGCAATCGGAATTGGACTTGGCATTGGCATCACCTTGTTTAGATTGAGTTTAAGATTTTTTCTTTCCGGTCAACTGGTAGAGCACCATCTTGATCGGATCGTAGTAGCGATCAACGACGCGTTCCTTGAGTGGGATAATGGCGTTGTCGGTTATCGTGATGTGTTCCGGGCAGACCTTGGTGCAGCATTTGGTGATGTTGCAGTAGCCAATTCCGTGAGATTTCTTTAGGTCTTCTAACCGATCCTCTTCATCCAACGGGTGCATTTCCAATGCGGCGTTGTAGACGAAGTAACGGGGGCCGACAAATTCCTCATGCTTGTGATGGTCGCGCAAGACATGGCAGACGTCTTGACACAAAAAACACTCGATGCATTTTCTGAATTCTTGGACGCGCTCGACGTCTTGTTGTTGCATGTTCCAGGTGCCGTCTTCATTGTCAGGTTGACGAGGCCTGAACGGCTTGATTTTCTTTTTGGCGCGATAATTGTGGGAAACATCGGTCACCAAGTCTTTCATGATCGGAAAGGCACGCATGGGTTCGATGGTCACGGTTTCCGACAAATTGAGATCACTCAACCGCGTCATGCACATCAATTTAGGCATGCCGTTCACTTCGGCAGAACACGAACCGCATTTGCCGGCCTTGCAATTCCAGCGAACTGCCAGGTCCCCTGCACTCTCCGCTTGAATCTGATGCACCGCATCGAGTACCACCATGCCCTCAGTGACATCGGTCTTGTACTCATTGAATTCACCAGAATCTTTATCTCCACGCCAGACTTTAAAGGTCACTTGTGCCATTACTTATTGTCCTCAATGATCTGTTGTAATTCGTCAGGCATCTTTGGAATTGGATCTTGGATGACTTCCATTTCGCCATTTGCACCTAGCCGCAAGACAGTATTTACTGAATCAAACTCTTCTCGTTTGTCTGGATAGTCGTCTCGCGTGTGTGCCCCGCGACTTTCCTTGCGAACGATAGCCGAACGTGCGACCGCTTCGGCCGAAAGCAGCAAATTTTTTAGGTCCAGTGCGGTATGCCAGCCTGGGTTGTATTGTCGATTGCCGGGTGCGCTGACCGTCGTCGCTCGTTTCTTTAATGCTTCGATTCCTGTGACCGCAGTTTTCAACTCGTCTTCCTGTCGAATGATTCCCACGTTGGTTTGCATCAGATCCTGGAGTTCGTACTGAATTTGATAGGCGCCTCCAGGGACCTCGGCGCGACTCGAATCCAGCGGAGCCAAGGCTTCTTGATGCGACAAGTCGACTTCTGATTCTGGTGTTTCGGTCGCACCATTTTCTTTTGCGAACTCGGCGGCGTGTTGACCAGCCAATTTGCCAAACACAATTAAGTCTGACAACGAATTGCCACCCAATCGATTGGCGCCGTGCAATCCGGCGGCGCATTCGCCCGCAGCAAACAAGCCGGGTACCGTTGACATTTGGGACTCGCCATCCACACGAATCCCACCCATCACATAGTGCGTCGTCGGACCAACTTCCATCGGTTCCTTGGTAATGTCGATCCCCGCCAGTTCTTTGAATTGGTGGTACATGCTGGGCAGTTTCTTCTTGATATGCGCTTCACTATTGGGGATTTTTTCTTTGATCCAAGCAATATCTAGGAAAGCGCCTCCGTGCGGCGAACCGCGACCTTCTCGAACTTCCTTTAAAATACAGCGGGCGACATGGTCGCGTGTCAGCAATTCCGGTGGGCGTCTGGCTTGACGATCCGTCTTGGTGACATATCGCCAGCCTTCTTCGGGGTTGTCGGCTGTTGAGCTTTTGTAATTGTCCGGGATGTCCCCAAACATAAAACGTTTACCTTCTTTGTTTTTTAAGATTCCCCCTTCCCCCCGAACACCCTCGGTAACTAGGATGCCCCGCACACTAGGTGGCCAAACCATCCCCGTCGGGTGAAACTGGACAAATTCCATATCCATTAGGTCGGCCCCGGCGTGATAGGCCAAGGAATGCCCATCTCCGGTGTATTCCCACGAATTACTGGTGATCTTAAAGGCCCGGCCGATCCCGCCGGTGGCCATGACGATTGCCTTGGCCTTAAACAATTTGAATTTGCCTAACTCGCGCGTATACGCAAACGCGCCCGAGACGCGATCGCCATCCTTGAGTAAACGCGTGACCGTACACTCCATATGAACGTCTATGCCTTGGTGAATGCCATGATCTTGCAGTGTTCGAATCATTTCCAATCCGGTTCGGTCGCCGACATGTGCCAATCTTGGATGTGCGTGACCACCAAAATTGCGTTGCATGATTTTCCCGGACTGGGTGCGATCAAAAACCGCTCCCCATGCCTCCAGTTCCTTCACCCGATCCGGCGCTTGTTGAGCATGTAGTTGAGCCATTCGCCAGTTGTTAATGTAGTACCCGCCGCGCATCGTATCGGCGAAGTGCGTTCGCCAACTGTCACGTTCGTCGACGTTGGCCAGTGCAGCGGCCATGCCGCCTTCTGCCATCACGGTGTGAGCTTTGCCCAACAACGATTTACAGACCAGGCCGACAGACACACCGTGTGCAGAAGCTTCGATGGCTGCGCGAAGTCCAGCGCCTCCTGCGCCGATGATCAAAACGTCATGCTCGATTGTTTCAAATTCCGCCATCAAATAATCCTAAAATCCGTCCAAACACCCATCGAGCACATTCGGACATACACATCTGAAAATGCAACCCAAACTAAACTACACCAAGCCCAAATCATGTGTTGCCGATTGAGGCAACTCACACAGTCGTAACACTTGGTGCGTATCGGCGAACCTGAGAATTGGTCCATGAATCCACCGATTAAATGTCGCAGTGAATGGCAACCTAGCGTATATCCGCTAAGCAAGAAAACGTTTAAACACAAAACTATGGTTCCGGTGCCGACTCCGAACGTGCCGTATTTGCCGTCTCCATCGTCGTCAAAGAAAAAACCACGGTAGGCATCGAAAGCCAGGAAGAACAAAAAGAGCAACGCGAAATACAAGAAATACCGATGGATGTTTTGCAAAATTAAGGGCAGATAATTTTCGCCTAAATAGTTGTTGCGCGGTTCTCCGACCGCACACGAAGGCGGGTCCGCCCAAAACGCTTTGTAGTAGGCGCCTCGGTAGTAATAACATGTCAAGCGAAACCCAGCTGGAAACATCAGTATCAACAAGGCCGGAGAAAACGGGATGAAGGCAGGCCACCAACTTGGCTGTTTGCCAAACAAACTGTGATGCATGTGATCATGCCGTCGCGCGACTTCTGCTTCTGACGCGCCGTCGGCCGCTTCGGAAGCAAACAATGTTGGGGAATAAAATGGAGAGAGGTAATTGCCGTGCGTGTAATGGTCGTTTTGAAATGCCGCCCAGTTCGCGTAAGCAATAAACGAGGTTAACGCTGCAAACACAAACGCCGGCGCAAGCCACCAAGTATCGCGCCGGAGAGTTTCACCCCAGGTTCGTTTTTGCAATCCCGTTGCGTCTTGAGCCATAAACTGACCGTTCCTTTCCGATTAATTCGCTCCGTCGCGTCAATCTAAATCCAATTCTCGTTAACGGATTCTAACGGAAGTTTCTCGCACTACAATATATGGGATAAATTGAGTTAACGTTGTGCGACAAAAAAAGATCTTGGCCAGCACCAAGATCTTACCGAACATTCGAGCTAGACAATCGCATCAATTGTCTCTGGTCATCGCGGCTTCACGAGCAATTCCGCGAATGGCGACGGTCATGGGCGCGTTTTGCACGCCGTTTCGTAAGATCATTTGTCGATCATACAGAAAAGAATAGCCTACGACTTTTCCCGTGTTGCCATCACCAACATAGCACAAACAGCCTGCCGGAACTTGGTTGCCTTTTCTAAGTCGCGAGTTGTTGACGTTGAACTGTCCGACGACCATCACCAAATCATTGTCACCACCCTTGCCCAATTCCAGATCTTGGAAAACGTTGGCAACGTAGTGCCCTGCCCTGGCACCCGTTTGCGGATTAAGAACCCAACACTGAAGGTTGCCAGAGAGATGATCCAATACGAATAAGCCTTCGACAAAACGTTCCCTATCGATCAAGCCAGTCGCCATCGACAAAGATTTACCGCCGGCCGCGGAATCAGCTTTTAAGACGATCGGCACTTCCGTATCAAAACCACCTTTTGAAAATTGGTTTGCAAAATAGGTTCCAGCGATCGCCCCGGCAAATACCAACGCAAAAACTGCCAAGCCGCCTAGGGCGAATAAAGCCTTCGATTTCATTTTCGTTTCCTAACACAAATTGACACTGTTACGTTTCTCCACTGGTAAGCGCTGGAGCATCCATCGTCCCAGTCTGCAAGACGCCGTCCTGTACCTTGGTTCGATTCTCAGCTGTATTGTAACGGAATAAAAGCCAAAACACGAAGGCATACTTTATTTCAGTTGTTCACATTTTGCAGTGAAGATTTAAGAATTCGACCTTTTGGTCAAAGTAAAAAAACCAAGTTCAGGGGGACAGTTGATTCGAATTGGTTCATCGCCGGACAAACCGCGGCTGACGTGCATCAAAATATCTCTAACTTTAAATGTACCCGATGCGTACTTAATGCCAAACTTGCTGGGGGCAATGATTGGGCCTACCAAGGGTAACCGGATCTGGCCGCCATGGGTGTGACCGGCGAACATCAGGTCGACGCCGCGATGAATCGCCCAGCCGATCTGGTCAGGACTGTGGGACAGCAGAATCGAAAATTTTGGTTTGGGGCTGCTGGGGACGGCGGGCAACGACTTGGCGCCGTCGTACCACGGCATCTCATTGCCAGCGACGAACAAACAGGCGTCGCCAACGTCAATGGATTTCCAGTTTCCGTCTGCGGCGGAAACAAAGCCAAGCTTGGTAAAACACTCCCGATATTGAACTTGGTCGGAAACCAATAAGTCATGATTGCCAAGTACAAAGTAAATTCCGTGTTTCGCGTAGAGCTTTCCCAAGACGTTGGGTATCCAAGGAACGCACCGGTCGACATCAACGATGTCTCCCGTCAACACGATCAAGTCGGGGGACTCCAAGTTTACTCGTTCAACAATCTGCGCAAAGTATTCGGGGCCAATCAGTCCCGTGAAATGCAAGTCGGACAACTGGCAGATTTTAAATCCTTCGAGTGCGTCTGGCAAATCGTCGAATTGAAAACGCCAATGTTCAATCTTCAAATGAGTAACTTCATTGCCGGGCACCCAGCCCAACCATCTCGCTTTTCGGCCATGCAACAATGATTGTTGCACGTGGTCTTGAACGTCGAACCATTCGGCATTCGTTGGCGTTGCATTGAGGGGCAGCTTTCGAGTAATCGAACGGTACAGCCATCGAAAAATAAAAAATACGGCCGTCCAACGAGCCAGCAGCGTGTAGCTGGCAAACCAAAACGGATATGGCTTTGGAGTACCAGTGCGTAGGGCGATTGCGCAAATCGACAAAGGCACAAGCAAGAATGCAAATAGAAAAATGAACTTCTCGGTGAGTTTGCGAGGGTACCAACTGGACGGACGCGGCGAAGCATGAGCGTGCACGTGATTGAACAACACGCATGAGAGACCGATATGCCCAAGCGATACTAGAAGCCATTCAAACCAGAACATGTGTCAAAAGTCAGCCCATTGGATGCTGTCGGAAGAAACGAAATCCCCGTGAGTATCACGATGTCTAACCCTGTTCGAACGGAAGCGACGCAGCAGATACCGCGAAGTCCAACATGGCTTAGTTAGGATTGGCGACCGAGGATGAGACGATATTCTCGACGATGGTTAACAATTGGTCTAGGCGAAACGGCTTGTACAAAACCGCACCCGGACGAAGACCGGCTTTGCGAGCTTTTACGATCGAGTGCCCCGGGTCATATCCGAACCCCGTCATCAAGATCAGATTGGGGTCTTCGCTTCCAGTAATTTCTTTGAGTTTGACCAACAACTCGTAGCCACTCATATCCGGCAATCGAATATCAGCAATTATTGCGTCGTATTCACTTTCCGAATTGCGGATCATCATAATGGCCTCTGAGCCTTCGTGGGCCGTTTCGACGATGCAGCCATAACGATCGAGCAGATTGTGAGCCGAATTTCGAACTTGTTCATCATCGTCGATAACCAAGACGCTTTTGCGCTTCAACGCTGGCCGCCGCTCAAACTGAATACTCGCGGGAACGGCTTCCTCGGGGGCCATCGTTTCACCGACTTTTTGGATGACCTGTTTAATATCCCTGGAATTCTTGAGAATTTTTTTCAGTCGTTTGACAACGTCGGGGTTGTGGCCAATATAACTTTCCATGACTTGCACGGTGTCGTTCAAGATCTCATCGATCGGTAATGCAACGGCCGCATGAATCGCTTCGACGCTTTGCTGAGCAGCATTGGTTCGTTGCGCGACTAAGAGTTCCAAAGTGTTGAGGGATTGGGCAATGTCACGCGCGAACGACTCGACAAATCGTAAATCACTCTCGTTAAAAGCGCCCACTTCCGGACTTTCGACGTTAAACGAGCCAATGACTCGATCGTGGTAAATCAGTGGTACCGTCAAAGAGCTTTTCGCACCGATATGGCCATCTAAGTACAACGGATCATTGGTCGTGTCTTCACATAAATAGCTGTTTCCAGTTGCAGCAACAAAGCCAGTCACGCCGTTGTCGCGAGCCTTAGCATACAAAGGATGTTTCGATATTTCAGAGTCAATGCCGACCGATAACAATGGTTCCAGCCGTCCGGTTTGCTCATCAATCAAGCGAATCTCGACAATTTCGTAGTTCAGTAAATCCTGCGTATAGTGCAAAATATTCTCTTTAAGCAAGTCAATTCGGTTTTCGACATCCATTTCGAAAATCTCTTCCGGCCTTAAATCGGCCAGCGCCATTCCAGCGTGATGGAGTGCCTCCAATTTTTGGCGTTGCAATGTGTAGTACGTCGAATCGCGTAACGTAACGACTAACTGAATCGCGGTGCCGTCGATATCAAATATCGGTGACACATTCAATTGGTAGTACTTGTCGTTGACGTGCATTGTCGCGGTGCAAGTCGTTTTGCGAGCAAATGCGGTCGTCAACGGACTCAATTCCGAGCCAATAATATTAGGATTGCCGACCGCCTGGTAAAAATTGGCACCGATGAGCGGTTCATGACCAAACCACTCTTTGATCCGTCGATTGGCATGCAGGATATTGTTGTCGCGATCGAGCAAAGCAATGCCGTCCGGCATGTTTTCCAGCATCGAGACACATCGCAACCAGCTGGTCGCATCCGTTTGGCTCGGTGTTAGAGAGCACGACTGATCGAGAAAGATTCCGTCGATGGTTCCTTCGTTGAGCAACTGCAAAGCCTGAGCGGTCTCACTCACCTCAACTACTTCAAACGAATCCGGAAGAATTTGAGGTGATTGAACGCTATCTTTGTTTGCAGCTTGGAATCGAAGAACTCGCGGCACGGGAACAAATCGGGTCGCCGGAACACCATCGAAAAGCGCTTTGGAAATTGGATTGATTCCAATGTCGCATTGCTGTCACTTTCTGTTGTTCCGAAACTTTAGGTGGATGACGAATGAGGTTTATGTGTCAATAAGAGTCGACAATGCGATAGGAATCAAGTTACAAAATCGGGAACGAGTTTCGCAAATCCATTTCGTTTTTGGAGCCATTCTGGCAAACGCGCCCGGTCGAAATTATGCAAAACAGAACAGCATGGCGTTAACGCCATTGAAAATGCCAAAAAACGGCTTTAATGGACATTATTGCGTCTCAAGATAGGATAGCTGTATGAGCAAAAAACGGAAAGACAATAAGGTTCGCACCGATTTTCGAAAGCGCCATACGTCGAAGAAGCGAAAAAACGACTTCACCCGAGAATTTTTGGACGACAACGAAACGATTTCGGATTTAGGCAAAAGCGAACGTGTTTCGGGTAAAGGCGAATTGACGCGCAAGAAAACGGTTGTTGGTGCGGAAAGTGGCGACGATCGAGACGGGTTCCAAGTCGACCTGAAAATCGACGATTCACGATGTCGCGCCGGACGCGTGATCCGCGTTCACGGCTTGAATTCAATCGTGCGAACCGAAGACGGCGCGGAATACCAGTGTGCGATTCGCGGTATCTTGAAGTCACTGTCGACCGATCTGCAGCATGTTGTTGTTGCGGGGGATCATGTCGTGGTCCAAACTTTGGGCGACGATCAGGCCGTGATCGTGAAAGTCAATAAACGTCACAATCAACTTTCTCGGACCAGTCGGCAGCGACAACAAATTTTGGTTTCCAATATTGACCAAGTTGTCATTGTTGCCAGTGCCGCAGAACCGGTTTTAAAACCTAATTTGGTCGACCGTTTTATCGTTTCGGTTGAAAAAGCAAACATTCAACCGATTATCGTGATCAACAAAGTCGACTTGGTAGACCTCGCGGATTTACAGCCCGTGTCCGGGGTTTGGGGCCAATTGGGGTATCCGGTTTTGCACGTTTCGGTGACGCAGGATCATAATTTGGGGCAATTAAAAAGGATTTTGGCCGGCAAAGACAGTGTTGTGACCGGACAAAGCGGTGTTGGCAAGTCTTCTATTCTGAACGCGATTCAACCAGGACTAGAGGCACGTGTCGCCACCGTCAGCTCGGACAACAATAAAGGTCGTCATACGACGACAACCGCGCACCTGATTCCACTAGATATCGGTGGTCATTTGATTGATACGCCAGGTATCCGGCAATTTCAATTGTGGGACATCATTGCCGAAGAAGTCGCGGGTTTCTTTCGAGACCTCCGCCCATATGTGAATTCTTGCCGATTTGCGGA
Source organism: Mariniblastus sp. (assembly GCA_965263475.1). Taxonomy (GTDB): domain Bacteria; phylum Planctomycetota; class Planctomycetia; order Pirellulales; family Pirellulaceae; genus Mariniblastus. The sequence goes on along the minus strand of OZ253677.1, from coordinate 16,578 downwards.
TTGTACCCACACGCACGAAGAAGACTGTCAGGTCAAAAGCGCAGTCGCCGATGGCAAAGTCGATGTACGTCGCTATGAAAGCTATTGCCAAATTCGAGAAAGCTGAATCCACAACGCCGTTGATTACTTGGCGTTCTTACCAGTTTCTGAAACGGGCGAAAGGGAGGTTTCGCGGCCAAATGGATATGGCGGTCTGCGGCTGGATCGGCCGATGGCAATTTATCCCTTCAATGGCGACCATCGCCAATTTTCAAACTCGCAAAATTGCGGTTTTTTATTAGGATCTGGGGATTCGATTTCTTCAGGAATAGCGCATTGGCATCGACTTTCAAAACCACTCCCGTTTCTGCCGACTTTAAAGGCAAATACGCATTCATTTCTTTGGGTTGTCCAAAGAATACCGTTGATAGTGAACGAATGATGGGGCTGCTCAAGTTGGACGGCTATGAATTAGTCGGTAATCCAGAAGGTTCCGATTTCGTCGTGGTCAACACTTGTGGTTTTATTGAGCAAGCGCGGACCGAGTCCTTTGCCGCGATTGATGAAATGCTCGAACTCAAGAAGGCAGGCAAAACCAAAGGCGTCATTGTATCGGGTTGTTTGGCAGAACGACAGAAAGAAGAGATGCTGGAACAAAGGCCGGATATCGACTCCTTGGTTGGGGTTTTTGGCCGTGACGAAATTGCCAAAATCGCGGATCGTCTGGTTGGTGACCTGGAAGAACAACGCGCCGTTTTTCAGCCCGCCCCCATTCGAGCGTTGCCAGACACCGGTCGACTCCAAATTACACCTCGCCATTTTGCCTACTTGAAAATCTCGGAAGGTTGCGATCGGTTGTGTACGTTTTGTGCGATTCCCAAGATGCGTGGTAAACACGCGACCAAACCCATGGAATCTGTTTTGGCCGAAGCCAGAGAACTGGCGGCTAGTGGCGTTCGCGAGCTGAACATCGTTGCCCAAGACACGACTTACTATGGAATGGATTTGTATGGAGAGTCACGATTGGCTGAGTTGTTGACGCAGTTGAATCAGGTGGACGGATTGGACTGGATTCGATTGATGTATTTTTATCCGATGTACATCGACGACTTGTTGTTAGAAGTCATTGCTCAATCGGAAAAAATCTTGCCATACGTCGATATGCCGCTGCAACATGCTGACGATACGATGTTGAAGCGAATGTCGCGACGTGTCGATCGTCCCGATACCGAAGCGTTAATTGCTCGGATGCGAAATAAGATTCCCGGTTTGGCGCTGCGTACCACGTTTATCACCGGGTTCCCTGGCGAGACGGACGAACAATTTGACGTCTTGGTTCGTTTTGTCGAACAATTTAAGTTTGAACGCATGGGAGTGTTTACTTACTCGTTTGAGCCTGATACTCCGGCCGCCAAATTGCCGAACCACGTACCAGACGAAGTCAAGAACCAACGACGCGATCGATTGATGCAAGTGCAACAAAAGATAGCGTTTTCGTTCAACGAATCGCTGCTTGGCCAACAGTTAGATGTTATTGTCGACCATCGAGTCGATGGTCAGGCCAATGCATGGGTGGGACGTACAGTCTATGACGCTCCGGATGTCGATAGTGTGATCTACGTAACCGAAACCGAACACCGCTTGAAGCCCGGTAACATTGTCTCTTGTGAATTAGTCGGTTCTCAAGGATATGATTTGATTGGTGTGGCGGTTGGGGATCCGAACTAGAGCGAATATGGCGGCACCAACCCAAGTTTGGAATATCCCGAATCGAATTTCGATGGCGCGACTAGTTTTGTCCTTCGGAGTTTTTGTTTTGGTTCCGTTGCAATTCTATTGGGCGGCGTTTTGGATCTTTGTTGTAGCCGCTGGTTCCGATTGGATTGATGGTTGGTATGCGCGAAAATACGACCAAGTCACTCAGCTGGGACGAATTCTTGATCCGTTTTGCGACAAGATTCTGATCTGCGGGCTGTTCATTTTGTTGGCAGTGGAAATGTACGCTCGCTTTCCCTGGTACGCCACGATCGCGGGCTGGATGGCGGTCGTTGTAACTGGGCGCGAATTGTTGGTCACGGTTTTGAGAAGTTTGATCGAAGGAAGCGGGGGCGATTTTTCTGCGAAAATGCCAGGCAAAATTAAAATGTGGCTGCAGTGCATTGCCGGGGGCGCCGCTTTGGTTGCACTCGCGTTGAACAAAGAGAGAATGACACCCGAATTACCCAGTTGGTTCTTGGTCGGATTCGTGATCGCGATTTGGGGATCGGTGTTTTCTACGATTCACTCAGGGGCCTTATATGTAATCGCCGCCAAGGATCAATTGATCGGTGGAACCGACTGAACGGATGATTGTTGACACGTGTCATTTTCTGTTTTTGATCACGGTTGCGGCTTTCGGAATCGTGTTTTGGGTTCGTTGTTTACGGCAACCAACCAACAATTATTTAAGCAGTAATTTTACGAAACCGTTTGGTTTGCTCGATGTGATGGTTGGGTTTTTGGCGTGGATGTTCGTACCCTCGTTGTTCGTTCAGTTGTTTATGGCATCGCTGGGCGTGGAGTCATTCAACGACTTGACCGTCGTCCACCGGAATCTGCTCTCCATTTGCCATGCTGCGGTTCAAATCGCGGCGGTCATTGCGGTGATGTATTGGACGGTCAGCAAATACGGGTCTGCCGAAAGAGTTTTTGGTGCGTCACTGGATTCTTGGCAAAAAACTTGGCCGACGACTTTAAGGATATTTGCGATGGTCGTGCCCATCCTGTTGATCCTGCAGTTTTTATTGTCTCAACTGGTGCCATACGAACACGCGACGCTTGAGAACTTGCAAGATAACTTCTCTTGGATGACCATTTTGACCAGTTGGGTCGGCGCTGCTTTGGCTGCCCCGATTTGTGAAGAAGTGTTCTTTCGAGGCATTTTGCAAGGTTGGTTGCAGCGGTCGGGTTTGGGTACCAACACTGGTGATCCGATCAACGAAATTGCTGGCGGCTGGCCCGGCGATCAACCCGTTTGGTCGAAGCATGTTGTGCCGGTCGAATCGGAAATCGCCGAAGACAGTAGCAAGCCGCCACTGAATCATTTTCAATGGTGGTGGCCGATTGTGGCCAGTTCCGCGTTGTTTGCCGCGGCGCATAGTGAACAAGGATTGGCGCCGATTGCGTTGTTCTTTTTTGGGTTGGCGTTGGGGTTCTTGTACCGATCAACGGGCAGTATCTTGCCGGCTATCTTGTTGCATTTCTGCTTGAACGCGTACAGCTTGTTCTGGTTGACGATCGAATTGGCCGTCAATCAATGGTCGGCGATTGGCTAGCAGCGATCCCTAAAGGAGTGGACTTACGGCTCCTCGGTGGGAATGGTTTCGCTCGACGCCGAAGGATCGTCCGTGTCGGTCTCGGCGGGAATGGACAGCTTGATTGTGCTGACTTTCCAGTCACCTTCTTCTTGAACAAAGGCATAACGAAAATTCACGACCGGTTCGGCTGGAAAATGTCCGACAACGTTCAAAAATCCGTTCATGTTGATTGATGGCGGTGCATCAAAAACGGGTTCGATGCCGCGCAACCATGCCAGATCGACTTCGTTTTCGACGAAGGCGCCAAAATAATCGCGAAATTGTTGGAGCGTAAATTTGTCTTGGAATTTACTGTAGGTCTTTCGATAAAACGAACCAAAATCGCGTTCAGCAATGGCCCGGCCAAATCGTTTTGTCGTCGTGGCAACTTGGTTTTTGATCTCTTGACTTTTCGGCAAAACAACATTCTCTGATTTTTCCACGACCTCAACATGGATTGCAACAGGTTTCCAATGTGAGTCTTGTTTGACAAATGCATAGTCAAAATTCACTTGTGGTTGTGCCAAGAAATGGCCTTTCAAATAAAGAACGCCATCCGCATCGAAAGTGGGTTTTTGAATTAGTACAGGTACCTTGTTCCCGATCCATGTGGCGTCCAATGACCGATCGAAGAAACCACTAAAGACTCGAGTAAACTTTTTAAGGGGCAGCTTGTCTTGAAACGATTGGGCCAGTTGTGAGTGCAATGGTTTGAAATCTTTCGTCGCGACTGCGTCAAAAAACTGGGTCGTCCAATGCTGGGCCATGTAGATGGCTTGGGCATCAGCCGGAATGTCTTGAACCGTTAACACGTGGTTTTCGTTTTCCGTCAAAGCATTCGATACGGTTGAAACCGGTACCTTGGATGCGGTCGTTTCGTCTTCCGGTTTGATTGGATTTTCGTCGGATTCGATATGGTTGGCCGGGGTGTTTGAAACGAGGGTATCCAAAGCAACTGGGATGGGGCTTTCTTGAGAAGTCGATACGGCGTTCGCTAGACGCTCCGGCGCTGGTTTAATTTCTGTTGCTTGTGATGGGACGATGGTGTTGATGCCGTTGATTAGCCAACGGCCGTTCTCGTTGATCCATGAGATTTGCAGGGGAACGGATTTTCCAGATTGGGTTGCGATCACGCCTGAAATGGTCGCTTGGTCGTCATCGAACAACGATTTGTTCCACTGACAGTTTTTGACTTGGTCAAGTTCATTGTCGCCGATCAAGCTGGACCATTGTTCATCGGATAAGGAATCAGAATAATTTTTAGCCAGGCGCGATCTTGCTTGCTGAAGTTCTGCATTGTTTAACTGGGTCAAGAACTGGTTGGCAACGGGTGTTAAGTCAACCGGCTTTTGATACATGCCACCGATGATCAACGTCAAAAATCCAATACAACCGACGAAAAACAGCAACAACACACTGCCAATCGCAAAAACCGAACGTCCCATAAGTATTCTCTATCCAATTGAATATTGAGCAGTCTGTGACTCATTGCCATCAATAGATTAGCCGTGTCTTTGTATTCATCGCATGTTGATGACTAAATTTGAGGCAGTTCGAATCGCGTCGGAGGGTTTGCATCGTGTTGTCAGTGAAAAGCGATTCTGTAAATCACATATCGGCAGCGGGCTGCTAGACAGGTTCGGTCAAATTAACCAATTCGTGTTACCGTTGCGAACCGGATAATCGAACCATTTAGCGGTGTTGCTTTGGTAATTTCTCAAGCCGTCTCATGACCAAATCGCGTTGGTGTTCGGCGATGTCGAAGGACAACGCTTTCAAATAGCTGTCGGTCGCCGCGTCCACGTCGCCTGAGAGTCCTGTGACATGACCAATGGCACATTCGAGTAAGAAATAGTCTTTAAGCTGTTCCGAATCCCGCAATTCCAGTAGTTGTTGCCGAGCCAACTTCGGATCACCGGATTGAGCAATCGCAATGGCTCGATTCAAGCAATACAATGGGGACGGAAAATTTTCGATCAGCCGATCGTAGAGCTTTATGATCGTCAACCAGTCGGTTTCCGCAAACGAATCTGCGGAACAATGTACTTGAGCCAAGACCGCTTCAAAATGAAACCGGGAAGGCTCCTCTCGAACACTATCAATCAACCAACGATGGGCCACTTCGATCAAATTCTTGTCCCAAACCGAGCGGTCTTGATCCTCGAGTAAAATCGCATGACCCAGTGCATCGACACGTGAGTCGAGCCTGGCAGCGTGAAAAAGCATCAATGACAACAACGCGCGCGAGTTGGGCGTGCTTAGGACTTCATGTTGGCATAACATATGGCACAGTCGGGCGGCTTCTTCGCAAACGTCGTCTCTTATCGGCGATGTTCCACGCGACGCACTGTAGCCTTCATTGAACAATAAGTAGAGCACATCATGCACCACACTTAGTCGTTCTGGTAGTTGTTCGACATGGGGCATTTCCATGCTGACTTTTTGGCGAGCCAGTTGGGATTTGGCTCGTTGGATTCTCTTCTTGACTGCGGCCGCAGATATCAACAGGCCCTTGGCGATTTCTGACACGCTAAATCCGCACAGCACCTTTAACGTGAGGGCAATTTGTGAAGTTCGGTGCAACGTCGGATGGCAGCAAACGAACATCATACGAAGTAAGCTATCGGAGATGTGGGGTTCGTCAAAGATCGTACCAATCACGGATTCCGCATTCGCATTTGCGTGTTGCAACCAACCCGAAAACGCAATGGCCTGTTGAGCCGTTTTTTCGCGACGAATCGTATCCAAGATGCGGTTGCGGGCGACCGAGTGAATCCAGGCGACCGGGTTGTCAGGAGCTCCTTTTTGCTTCCACGAATGCATCGCTTGGAGGATCGCCGTACCGACCATATCTTCGACCAAATCGATCCTGGAAACGCCGAACGCACGAGTCAGAACCGCAACAAGATTGGCGTATTCGTGTCGGAAAAAGTGCTCGACCAAACGATTCGTGTCTGTCACAGTATTTCTGGATTGTTGGAAGGAAATGATGCGCTCAGCCAGAAAAGAGCAAAGAAGTTTCTTTGCTCGTTAGGCTTGAAAGATTCTTTCTTCGAGTGTCGGAACTGGGCTTATTCCGCACCGACGTTGGCCAATTCACGGACTTCGACGTAGCCGTGATGCACTGAGATCATGGGACTCGTTTTCGCCAACGCAACCGCTGCATCATAATCGGTGGCCTCGACCATTGAGTATCCCGAAACCAATTCTTTCGATTCGGCGAATGGCCCGTCAGTGACGGTGCTGTCGGGTTTTACCAGACGTCCGTCCGGTTTTAGGGCATCACCGCCGTCGAGTAACCATCCAGCTTTAGTGCCATTTTCAATCCATTCCATCCAAACCTGCATTGCTTGTTGCATCTCTTCGGGGGAAGGTTGGGGTTGATCTGCAGCGTCACGGTAAACAAACATAAACTTCGCCATTTCTACGTTCTCCAAATAGTTTTTGATGGCGGCAAGCAACTTTCGCTCGCCATTTTAAAAGGATGACGAACGAAATTTGGTGTTGGGGACAATCCTCTCAGTCTTTTTACAAAATATTTTGCTTGTTCCGATGACGGGTTTGAATGCCAAGAAGTAGGGATTTCAATTGGCTTCATTCGCTTGCTGGACGCTTGTCGCACTCGATGGGGCCGACAAAAAGGGTTCGGAATTGTATTGGATGGAGGGTGTGTCAACAATTCCGGCGTAAACGCTGGTTTCCGGTTGATACTTCCATCCGGCGTACAGCCATTGATCTTCGATTCGAAACTGGGTTAACGCCAGTTGATTGGTAATTTTCTTTAGTTCGGGGGCAAGGTTTTCATTGGGAATCAAGTTGGGCGGCAAGAGCAGTTCTCGTTCGTTGGATTCGTTCAGAAGATCGGACAGAATACGTTCCAGAAAACTGATCATCGACGCAGTACCGATGTTCTTTTTCGTGGGATCAACCAGTTCAACATTCACTTTTCCAGACGGCACCAAAGACAATCCCGCGTTTTGATTTTCAAGTCGAAATCTCATGTCGATGGTCAGATTGTTGCGGCTGCGATTGCCTGCTCGTTGAAAGACGCCGGTAATCACCACACCAATGGCGTTGTTGTCGAACTCGAATTGAATGGGACGGGCGTCGTCGAATTGAACGTTGAATCCTTGGGCGTTATTGGGCTGTCGCGGTTCGCGTTGTAGCAGCGTCGCAATTTCAACCGCCAATTGTTGATTGCTCAATCGGCGACCAGCAAACAAAGGGCTGACGTAATTGCTTAGCAAGGTTTCATTTAGTTTAAGACGTACGTCGGCCGGGATATGGTTAAAACACATGGGACGATTGTTGGCAGCCAAATCGAAACGTGTGGACTGATGTCCGACGGCAACCAGTCGGTCATGGGTGGTGAACAAGAACATGGCGGGAATCAAACCACTTGTACCGGTTTGCCGGTCCAAAATACTTTCGAATCGTTGGTAACCATCTGCAATCAACGGATCGGTTTGTTCTTTAAATTGTTCAAACACTTGACGGCGTGCGTTCGCTGCCGAAATGCCTTCTGCCAATGACTTCGTCTTTAAGAATTGTTTGTAGGCGACTCGCTGGACGATTCTCAAGTTGCTGTCGATGGATTTGAAATACGAGTTCAGTTGCAGATCACCGTACATCTCTTTGGCAAAAAATCCTCCGACATTGACGAACAACTCCCGGCGAACGTTGTAGTCCGCCGCGGCACCTGCGTACGCGGTCAGCCGACCCGAGCGTGTGTAAGTATCGCTGTCAATCGCGCCTGTCAAATCGATTGCGACTCTCGCTTGATGTGTATCAGGAACAAATTGGACGGATCCCGTTCCGGTAACGAGCGCCACGCCACGAATCAGGCGACTCAAAATTTGTTCCTCGACAGGTCGGCATTCCCGGATGTCTTGGGAAGCAAAATTGTTGATAAATTCGCTGGTGACTTCAAAAAACAGGTTAGGCAACGAGTGTTGTGCCCGAACCGCTGCGACCAAGTCATGCGCTTGTCCGGCAGAATCGAGCCATCCGGTTAAATATCCTAAATTCGCGGCCGATCGGCGTTGCCGCGTGGCTTGGTAATCCGCATATTGTTTTTGAAGATCGGCGATTCGTCGCTCGAACTCGGATTCGGTCCTGGGATTGGCGGCCGCGAAGTAGGCCAAACGAAGTTGAACGATCGCTTCAAAGGCGTTGGCAAAGTATAGATCGTTGCGTTCCAATCGAGCCGACTTAAAACGATTTTCGAGAGGTGAAAACGTACTTCGCCATTCACGAAAACGCTGTAATCGGTCGGCTTCTGATTCTTTTAACGAATCCGCTTCTTGTTGCAGTGTCTCAATCTGTTGTTGCAGCTCTTGCTTGACATTTTCAAGTGCCAATTGGCCACTACGAATTTTTTCCATTTCCTGATTCGCGTCGCTCCGTAGCGCATCCGTGGAATCGGGGGACGGTTTTGGGTCGTCGTCGGGGGATGGCGGTTCTACACCTTCGGGGCGGCTCGGCTGGTTCTTCCATTCGATAATCTTGTCGAGTTGCTGGTTGAGTTTTTCCAATTGGTTTTCTACGTTGGTGATTTCGCCTTGCAAAGTTTCGATTTCCAATTCGATGGTTTTTGCGTTGCGGGCGGGCGTCGTTTCAAACTTCATGTCACGTAGTGTTTGGATTGTCTCATTTAGCTTGAGATCGTAGAACAACAACGCGCGTTCACGGCTGTTGATGTTTTGTTTGTAATACCTGCGTAGCATCTCGAGCCGAAAAACGGCGTCGTCCCTTAAGGCCTCGATGGATTGGTTGGTCGGGGGACGGAACTGGAATTTGGTGGTTTCCGCGGTCCAAGCGATATCGTTGCGATTCTTTGATAGTTGGATCAAGTGATCAGCGATACAAGTTCGTACACGTTGAAAAACGGGATGCTGCAAACCGGTAAAATCTTGATCAAATTTCCTTAATACCCGTTCTAAAGTTGATGGGTCGGCGCGATGGCCGAGTGCCGATTGAGTGTCGAGTAGATTGAGATCCAAAAGCTCGCGCCATTGACGTGCTTTGGAATCCCCTCCCAGCCAGCTGTTCATGCTCGAAACTGCTTTGCGCAAGTTGCGTTCGGTATCGGTGTCGGCAAAACATTTGTCGCCGACTAGGCAGATGAAGCAAAACAATAAAACAACGCGTACCATGAAATTTCGCCGTTTCAATTTTCGTGAAGTGATTCAAACCAATCAAACATTGTTTGTAAATATGCAGGCGGTTTATGGTAGTTCAGATTGGAAAGAAATCTATCATTGGAAAACCTGGATCAGCGACCAATTGTGACGTTTGCCCGTTTTATTTAGAGGCAATAAAAGGACTCAAGTGACGCATGGTGACTCAGCTGCTTGTTCGTTTATTTGCGAAAATGGTGATCCTGAGTCTTCGGTGGCTGGTTCCGTGGATTACCTATCGCCAAATCGTCGGAATTGTCGATAATTGCGGTTTTGAGTCAAAACTTAAGGAATCAGACTGATGAGTGATTCGCTTTTCGAACGCGGGAAAGCTTTGGAAGATCGTTTTTTCGGTGAAAAAGACAAACAATTGCTGGACCAGCTCAAGCAAGAAATCGCGGCCAAAGAAGGAATGGAAGCGCTGGCAGTTGCCAGCGGCATCTCGGATGAGACAGTGTTGCGGTCACTAGTGGACCAAAATGTAACCGCCGAGTCGCTCACCAGTATTTCACTGGTACCTTTGGTCGCCGTCGCTTGGGCCGATGGTGTGATGGAAGAGAACGAACGCGCTGCGATATTGAAAGCGTCCGAAGCGGCAGGTATCGCGGAAGGCAGTGCGTCATTTCAATTGATCGCCAGTTGGATGGATTCGCAACCTGGTGCCGAGTTGTTGCAAGGCTGGAAAGACTATGTCGCCAGCATGAAGTCTTCATTGGACGAAGCAGCATTCAATCAAATCAAAACAACAGTAATGGGTCGGGCGCGCGAAGTGGCTGAAGCGGCTGGAGGATTCTTGGGGATCGGAAAAACATCGGACAAGGAGTCAGCACTGCTGGATGAGCTTGAGACCTGTTTCGGCTAAGGAAGCGTTGAATGATTCGAGATTTGAGTAACTAGTAGTGAATGTGTGCGCCTGGACGCTCGCATTCAATCAACGCAATAGGACGCACGTCCTGCTAAATTGGAGTCGTAGTAAACATGTCGCGCCAGTGTCTGTTATTGGTAGCCTGCCTTTTTTTATCGGGTTGCAGTTCCGAGGTCGAACCGACGGTTGACACGCAACCTCCGAAGGCGCCTCAGCCGGTTTCGGTTGTCTTGGTTGATGTGCCAGATATCGCTGGTGAACTTTCTCGACAATGGTCGGCTCGGCAAAACGGAACGGTCACGGTTGAAAACATAGCGCTAGCCGATTTGACCAAGGACGACTACGCGATATTGGATGGCAAAGATGTTTTGGTGTATCCCAGCCGCATGATGGGGCAATTGGTCAAGGACGATTTACTAGCGGAGTTTTCTGATGAGGCTTGGAGTTCCGAAACCCTGAATGCAAAAGGTTGGCTACGGGACGCGCGAACCCGTCAAATCATCCTCAATGACAAGAGATGGGGCGTACCGTTGGGGGGGCCCAATTTGTTCTTGTTGTGTCGCGAAGACATCCTGGAAAAGTATGGATGCAAGGTTCCGACAACGTGGGACGCATTGGTAGAAGTCACGGAACGAATAAATGCTGTGGCACAAACAAGTAATTCTTTGCCACGGACGACTCATCTACCGTCTAGTGATAAATTTATGGTCGACATGTTTCTGGCCCTGGCGGCCGCTGAGGTACGTCATCGCGGGCGGCTGGAATTTGTGTTTGAACGGGACACCATGAAACCTTTGATTGCGGCGGCGCCGTTTGTCGAAGCGCTGTCGTTGTACAAAAAACTGCTCGCAGATAGTCCATCGAATCTGTCTCCCATCCAGGTTGCTCAAAATTTTTATAGCGGCAAGGCCGTCATGGCGATTGGCTGGCCGGCGAAAGCGTTTTTTGACGAGAAATCATTGGTCGATGCCGAGGATATTGTCGAGCATGTCGGCGTTCATCCCATTCCAGGTTCGCAGTCGTGGTTTGAGTTCTCATCGGCACAATGGCAACAGCGAGAGACGGAATTGAGTGTCAGTAATATTGGGTTTGCAGCGTTTCAGGCCTCGATATTAAAGTCGGCAAACTATCCAACCGATACATACGCCTTCTTGAAATGGCTTGGCAGCAAACAGACGTGTTCGATGGTGTGGTCAAATTCGTTGATCGGCGCCCCATCTCGCGAAAGCCACCTTGGCAATCCGGTGAATTGGACCGGGGAAGTGCTTACAGTTGACGCCTCTGACCGGTACGCTGAATTGGTTCGGGATATCAATAATCAGACCGTTTCGTTGACATTTCCTCGAATTCCAGGGGCGACGCTGTACTTGACTAGTTTATCCAACGGGATTGCCCGGTATTTGAATACGGATGAAGAAAATTCACAGGCGGTGCTCAATACGGTGGCTGCGGAATGGGACCAAATCACGGATCGGTTGGGGCGCGAAGATCAAGCGGACCGTTTGCGGATGGATTTTGGACTTTAACCGACGTTTGTGAGTTCGGATGCTACTAAGTACTAAGCCAAAATCCATCGACGGCGCTGTCGATATCGCGTAGCACGCATTTAAAACGCGATCGTGGATATGATAGGGCGATAGAGTCAGATGAAAAAAGAAGTAAATTTTGTCAGGTTCGCAGGGTTCAGCCGTCTCCAGTTTGACTTAACCGAAATCTTAACTTTGAATTTGAGCGCGGATGGCCGGAAGCGGGGAAGACGTTGTAAACACACGTGAAGCCGATAAATTGAAAAGCAAATTCGAACAACGAATTGAATTGGCGTGTCGCTGGGATGTCGTTCGATGTGCATTAGTGATGTCGGCGATCGTCGGAACGGTTTTGGTCGCCATCAATCACGGTTATTGTGTTTGCAAAGGCATGTTCGGATATGTTTGTTTAGGGCAATCTATGCTGACTTATCTAGTGCCATATTGTGTGTCCACCATTTCCAGTGTTTTAGCGATTGAAAAGGGCGTGAAGTGACGTACAAAACCGGCATTGTCGGTTCGGTTCGTTTTCACAGTACGCGAATTGCTTTCGATTAAAAAACGATCGAGATAAACAGAACGGAGTTCACTGTTCTATGCCGCGTCAACACTTCATACTATGGTAAAGAATTTCGGTACCAGTCTTACTTAAATAACAACGAAATGGCTAATTTGAATCCCAATTCTTGGGTCGATGAGTATGGCTCTTACTTGTTCCGGTATGCGTACTCGCGTCTGCGAGATTCCAACGCAGCGGAGGAAGTAGTGCAAGAGACGTTTATGGCGGGAGTGCGTTATGCAGAACAATTTGCCGGGCGAGGTTCGGAGCGTGGTTGGTTGATGGGAATACTGAAACGCAAAATTGTCGATTTTGTCCGTGCACGTAACAAACACGACAAAGTCTCGCCTTACGAAGATGAAGTAGATCCGTCTGCACAAATGTTTGATGCGTTGGGCAATTGGAAACCGGGGGCGATCAAATGGTCGCCGTCTCCGGAACAAGGACTGGAGCTATCGGAGCTACAACGGGTAGTTCAGGATTGTTTGAAGTCATTGCCTCAGAGTCAAGCCGACGTGTTTGTATTGAGCGTGATGGAAGAGATGGACTCCGAAGAGATCTGTCGCGAGTTAAATATAACGCCGGCCAATATGTGGGTGCGCATGCACCGGGCACGGCTTGGATTGGCCAAGTGTGTTGGCAGCAAGTGGAGCGTTGATGAGGTAAAAAGTCATGCAGGATGATAAAACGATCAGTCAGTTGATCTCACAATCCCTCCGGCAAAATTTAGCTAAAGATGAAGCCGACGCGGTTGACAGTCGCTTGGAAGACTGCGATGAGTCCAAGAAATTCGCGGAGCTGTCCCGCTTGATTCAAGATTCGGTTCGGGGGTTGCAAGTCAAAGAGGAGACGGTCGTGTTTTCCGAAGACAATACAGAAGTTTTCGAATTTTCCCCTGACATTCGTGAGCGACTTAAACAGACGGTCTCTTCCGCGATCGAAGAAAAATTGAGCCTGTCTCAGGCTGGCTTGATCGTCCCGGAAGCGACTAACTTGGAGATCTCCGATTTCGCAGAACGCCATTCAGGTCAGCCGCATGAGGCCGAAGACCGGGAAATCGTAACGACGTTTAAACTGATACGGAAACTTGGCGAGGGTGGACATGGTACGGTTTGGTTGGCTCGCGACAACAAGTTGAACCGTAACATTGCGATTAAAGAATTGAAGATGGGCGCGCTGGAATCGACGTCTGCTTGGGATCGATTTCACCGCGAGGCCGAGATTACCGGGAATCTAGAACATCCGAACATTGTCCCGCTTTACCTGTACGGATTGGACCGCGCTAGCGGTCAACCGTTTTACGCGATGCGGTTCGTCGGCAAGAAGAATTTATCTGCGGCAATTGAAGAGTATCATGACAAGTTGTCTGCTGGAGAAACGGATCCGTTGTCGTTGCATCGATTATTGACCGTTTTCTTGGATATTTGTCAGGCGATTGCCTACGCTCATTCGCGTGGCGTGATCCATCGCGATCTCAAGCCACAAAACATCGCATTGGACAATTTTGGCCAAGTGATTGTCATCGATTGGGGGTTGGCCAAGGTCATCGAAGATAGCGAGTTGGCATTGAAGATGACCTGCAACAGTCAATTGAGCGACTCGGTGATCGACCAAACGATCGACGGAGAGGTCATCGGAACACCGTTGTATATGTCGCCGGAACAAGCGTCTGGTGATATTGATAGGATTGATACGCGTACCGACGTTTATGGGTTAGGCGCCATTCTGTTTGCCATTCTAACCGGTTACGCGCCACATGAAAAAAGCACATCGCTGGTCAAAGAGAACGTCGAGTCATTTATCAAAGCCGTTGCCAAGGCAGATCCGCCCAAGGCATCGGATTATGGTCAAGCCATCCCGCAAGATTTGGAGGCAATCTGTAGAAAAGCGATGGCCCACAAGTCGCACCTGCGGTATGAAACGGTACAATCGCTTGCCGAAGCTGTAGAAACGTGGATGGCCGGTCAAAGCACGAAACCCGCCGCGTTCGAAAAACTTCGTATGGAAGGCCGTGAATTGAGAACGGACATGACAGCGAGTATGCGTGACTTGGAACGCAATGTTCGTTTTTGTTCAGCGTTACCACCTATTGATGGATTGGTGCAGGCCAAGACCGAGGAAGACGTTAAGGTCTGGCGGAAACGACTGTCGCAGATTTACGAAGGGATTTTGAACGCGAATCCGGATTATCTGGGGGTCGTTTTCTGTCGCATCGAAAATGGATTGCATAAAGAAGTGGTCCGCGTCGAACGGCAACAGAAAGGAAGTACGGGAGTCAGGGTGGTACCCAAATCGAGGCTTCGCGAAATCGAACTCAACGATTATCACAATATCGTCATGTCGAAGCTTCCAGGCGAAGTTCACACGTCGCTGGTTTGCGGGTCGATGTGCGAATTGTCGTCCAAAGGTGTTGGTGACAAAGTTGGGCTGCTATCCAGCGTGCCGGTCTTCGATTCTGAATCCGAAGAGATTTATGGGTTTGTAGCGATCATGTGCGATGTCGAAAAGATGTTGCGACAACAGCTACAGCGGTGCATGTCCGCCAACGAAGTTATTGTTGCTTGCGATGTGTTTCATGTCGTCAGCCACAAATCGGATGGCCGCGTCGTCGACGAAAATCAAACCAAGCCCGTTAAAGAAGTGGCGCCTTATTTTTTGCCGGCGATTCAAGAGCTACAAGAAAACTTGGATTTCGAAGATCTCGATTCGCAAATCTATGGAGTTCGATTGTGGTTGAACCCAGATCGACACGGCATCATGTATTTGCTACGACGAACGTCTTGAACTCAGTCAATTTGTTTATTGGATGGAGTCGATGAAAGCTTCGGATTTGTTTGTCCAGGCGCTTGAAGCCGAAGGCGTCGAGTACATTTTTGGTATTCCTGGGGAAGAGAATCTCAACCTGCTGGATTCGTTGTCGCGTTCGACAATTCAACTGGTCTTGACCCGTCACGAACAAGCAGCCGGGTTCATGGCGGCGACTTATGGAAGGCTGACCGGTAGGGCTGGCGTATGTCTGTCAACGCTGGGTCCCGGTGCAACCAATTTTGTGACCTCGGCTGCATACGCTCAATTAGGTGGCATGCCAATGCTGATGATTACCGGGCAAAAACCGGTAAAGCACAGCAAGCAAGGTCAGTTTCAAATTATCGACGTGGTTGCCATGATGGAACCACTAACCAAATACACACGGCAACTCGTCAGTGGAAATAACATACCGCCACAGATTCGCGAAGCGATACGATTGGCAGAAGAAGAAAAACCAGGCGCGGTACATTTGGAATTGCCGGAGGATATTGCCGATGAGCAGACCGATGCGCCATTGATTAAGCCCAGTTTCGCACGCCGACCGACGGCCGAAAACAAAGCGATATTGTCGGCAATCGAACTCATCGAAAAAGCAAAACATCCGCTGTTGATTGTGGCTGCCGGAGCGAATCGAAAACGAACTTGTGAATCGCTGCGGACATTTATTGCAAAATTTGGCATGCCCTTTGTCACGACCCAGATGGGTAAAGGAGTCGCAGACGAGCGCGACGCGTTGTTTCTTGGCAATGCGTCGCTTTCATCCGGTGATTTTGTACACCGCGCGGTCGATGCGGCCGATCTGATTATCAATGTTGGGCACGACGTGGTCGAGAAACCGCCGTTTTTTATGCACGCGGAAGGCGTGAAAGTGATTCACGTTAATTTTTTCAGCGCGGCAGTTGACCCCGTCTATTTTCCACAAGTTGAGGTGATCGGCGATATTTCCAATAGCATCTGGCAGTTTAACGAGCGATTGGAAAAGCAAGAACACTGGGATTTTTCTCGATTTTTGCATGTCCGTGAGCACCTTGAGAACCATTTGCAAGATGGAATCGAAGATGATCGTTTTCCCGTTTACCCGCAACGCCTTGTAGCCGATGTTCGCAAGGCGGTTGAAAAACAAGGCATTATCGCGCTGGACAATGGAGTCTATAAGATCTGGTTTGCGCGAAATTACAAAGCTCACGCGCCCAATTCCGTTTTGTTAGACAACGCATTGGCGACGATGGGGGCTGGATTGCCATCGGCGATTGCGGCAAAGTTGGTTCATCCTGATCACAGCGTGACCGCGATTTGTGGTGATGGTGGTTTCATGATGAACTCGCAA